>JACHMT010000003.1 GCA_014208095.1 Actinospineispora eucalypti
ATCTACCTGGGCGCGAACCGTGAGCAGCGTCTTGGGTTCACCGAGCCTGGCGGGTGGCTGCGCAACGTGGCACCGGTGCTGCTCGGGCTAGCGACGGTCGCGCACGGCGTGCTCGCCGACCCGGGCGGCTGGCTGGCCGGCCACGCCGGAGTACTGATCGCGGCCTCGGCCGTCGCGCTGGCCTACGCCGGGTACCTGCGGCTCGGCGGCTCGCTACGCGACGCGCTCGGGCGTGCCGCACGGCTGGTGACCCGCGCACTGGAGCTGGCAAGGGCAATCGGGCACGCGCTGGTCTGGGTGGCCGCCGGCGCCTCGGTGGGCGTTGCCGCATCGGGTCAGTCCGGCCACGGGAAGGTCCTCGTTGTCGGACTGCTGGCCTCGGTGGTCCTGAAGCTGCTCTCCCGCGCGGACGGTGCGCGCTCCGGCCTTGCCGGCCGCGCCCTGTCGAACCTGGCCGCCCGCGCCCCGCCATGGTGGTTCGGCCTTGGTATCGCGCTCGGCGCGCTCGCCGCCGCCCTACTGGCCGGCCCGGCCGGCCCGGTGGCGCTCGGTGTGCCGTTGACCCAGGTCGCCGCGGCGATGGCGGTCCCACCGTTTGCACGCCATGGCGCCGGCCGCCATGTGCGGCGTGAGGGACCCGAGCGGCAGGGCCGGGGCCGCGCCCGTGGCGCGCTGCTCGGTGCCGGTGCAATCGCCGGGCTGACCACCGGCCTGGTGGTGGCTATGCCACAGCAACTCGCGCGCGACACGCACCCCAACCGCCAGCCTCCGGCCGCGTCCGCGTCCGCCGGGCACGCCCAGCCCACCCCACCTCCGGCCCCGTTCAAGGTCAAGATCAAGGGTGCGCGGGCCACCGAGGACGCCCCCGCCGACAAGGTCAGCACGATCATGCACGGGTTGGGCATCCCGCGCCGTGACTTCGACCGGTTCAACGCCGCGAACGACTACCGCTTCACCAGCCCGAAGCAGTCCGTCGCCGGCAAGGCGGTGTACTGGTGGTACCGGCCCGGCACCCGGCTGTACTGGACCGACGACGGCAACGACAACCGGTGGAAGGTCTACGTCGTCCGGTTCGGTGTCATGCGGGACTTCCGGTCGGTGCTGCGCCACAACCCGAACGCGGCAATCGTGCATGCCGGGGACAAGGAGCTGATCAAGCACCCGCGCCTGGTCAAGGTCCGCCCGGCCACACCGGGCCCGCGCCGACCCGCGCCGCCACCCAAGCGTTCGAGCCCGCCCGCCACCCACCAGCCGACGGCGCCGCCGGCGCGCCCGGGCCGGGGCACCGGCGTGGGCCTGTGGGCCGCGCTCGGCGGGGCGGCCATCGGCCTCGGTGCGCTGGTCACGGTCGTGCTCGCCGGTCGCCGCCTTTCTGGCGCTGGGTCGTACCAGGGCGTCCGCCGCTCCGGCACACGGGGGACGGTCCCGACCGAGGCCGGCGGCGCGCCACCGGCCCGGGCGCGTTCCGCGGCCCGGCACCGGCGATCGGGCCTGATCGCCGGCACCCGGGGCCGGTTCATCGCGGCGGCCATCGCCGCGCTCAACGCGGCCGCCGGCTCCGTCGCCGGCTACCTGCTCTGGCGCGCTGGCATGGACTGGCACGCGCTGGTTCCGGTGGTCCCGCAGGTCGCGGGTGCGCTGGCGGTCTTGCTCTGGGTGATCATCCCGAGAGGCCCGCCGGCCGAGGGTTCCGGCTCGGGCCAGGCCGACGGGCACAGCCAGGCGGAGGCGGCCGGTACCTGGCGCGGCGGTAGCCACTGGACCTACCGGTGGACCCTGTGGATCGGTGGCGCGATCACCGACGGGATCACGGTGTTCGGGCTGTTCGCGGTCACCGTGGTGGCTCCAGGCCTGTACCCGTCCGTGACGTTGGGGCTGCTGATCGGTGTGGTCGTGGTGCTGCGGGCGTGGTCGTACCTGGCTCGCCGGGGCGTGGCCGTCGGCGCGCTGGCTGTCATGGCCGTCGGGTACGGGCTGCTCGCGCTCTCCGGCGGGACCGGGCCACTGGGCCAGTTCGCCGGGTTTGCGCTCGGGCTCACCGCGATCGCCTGGACCGCCCTGCCCGACCTGGTCAGCGAGTGGACCGGGCCCACCATCGAGCTCCGGCGGGCCGCTCGCAGGCAGGCCGGGCAGCGGCCACCGTTGTTCCGCGAGCCCAGCATCAGCGCGTTTGTCATGCTTGGCGCGCTGGTGGTGCTGCCCGCCATGCTCAACCTGCAGCGCCATCTGCTCGACACCTCACCCATGCGCACGGCCGCGTTGGTGGCCGGAGCGATCACGGCGGTCACCGCGCTGCTCGCGGCCGTGGCGCTGCCGTCTGAACGTGCCATCACCTCGGTGACCGACCAAGCGGAGACCGGTGTCCGTCCCGCGCGCCCACGTGACCGGGCACGCCCGGCCGTGCGGGACTTGTTCCGTAGCCCGCTGCGTGGCCTGCACGGCAGACTCACCTGGCTGGTCGCCGGCGTGTTCGCGTTCATCGGGGCGGCCGTCGCCGCGTTCGACGGATTCATCCACCTCGTCCTCGATGACGCCTGGTCGGGCTGGGGGGTCCTGTCCGACTACCGGTTCACCGCCGGAGCGGTGTTCTTGGTCGGTATCGCGCTGATCAAGGACTACCGCGCATACCGGGCCGACCGGCGCCTCTGGAGCGGAGAGCAGGAAGAAGAGGCCCCGACGCCGCAAGCCAACTCCGGTGGCGGCTCCGTGATGCTGATGGGCGCGTTCGTGGTCGTCGCCGGTTGGCTGGTCGCGGGGACCGCCTTCCTGGGTCCGGCATTCGCCGTCGCCGGCGTCCTGATTGCCGGTCCGCTCGCCGAGACGGCGATCACCGGCATGATCCCCGCGCTCAGGGAGATCAACAACGCGAACCTCCCCGAGGAGCGACGCAGTCTGGCCGCCGCCTCGCAAACCTTCGCCAAGCAGGTCGGCCAGCTGGTGAGCCCGAGGTTCGTCGGAGGCTTCGCCGTCCTCCACTGGAGCGGGCTCATCACGCCCTTCGGATGGCGCGGGGTGGCGCTGTTCATCGCGGCCACCGCCACGGCCGCGTTCATGTTCGCCATCGCCGCCGTTCGCGCAGGCAAGAAGGGTGAGTCCGGCAAGACCGTCCGTTCCGGCGGCCGCCACCGGGCACCCCGGCGGGGCATCCCTCGTGCCGTGCGCGCCGTCGTCCTGGTAGCCGCGTTGACCGTCGGCATCACGGCCGTGCTGCTGGCGGCCGCGCCGGCGGCGGCCGCCGCGACAACGGGTGTCGCGGCGGTACCGGCGGGTCTGCCCACGTTCGCCGGAATGGGCGTCACGGCCGCTCTCGCGTGGCGGCGCGCCGGATGGGCAGGCGCGATGCTGGCGGTCTTCCTCGCCTTGGCTGCCGCACCCGTGGTCCTGGCCGGCGTGCCCGCGCTGACCGCGGCCGCCATGGTGCCGTTCGGTTTCCGGAGTTGGCGGCTGAGCTCGGCGCAAGCCGACGATCGCAACGACTTCAGCGGCGAGGTCGCCGGGGTCGACGCGCTCGGGGTCCGGCGGATCGCGGCGGCAACGCATATCGGAAACCGCTCCGACAACAAAGACGCGTTCGCCGTCGGCGCCGCCGAGTCCCAGGATGGCCGCGAAGCCAATGTGTCACTCAACGTGCTCGACGGCGTGAGCCTCGCCGGGGGCGACCCCGGTAACTTCGCTCAGGCCGGCGCCGACGCGGGGCTCGACGAGCTACAGCGCAACGGCCCGATCGGCGCCACCGACGCCGGGCGCCGCACCCGTGACGCGGTCGTCACCGCCCAGCGCAGGGCGCTCGAGCTGGTGGGCGAATCCTCCTCGACCTGGGCATCGGTGCTCATCACCGGCCGGCAAGCGACTGTCGGGTGGCTCGGCGACAGCTCCGTCTACTGGGTCACCGAGAACGGCGTCCAGCTGCTCACCGACCACGACGGCCACGTCGACCGGACGCTGAACATGCTCCTGAAGAGCTTCGGTCGCGGCCTTGAGCCGGATGTGCGGACGTTCCCGATCGTCGAGAACGGCGTGTTCTTCGTGGTCAGCGACGGGGCCTTCGCCCACCTCAGCCTGTCCGGCGATGAGCTGGTCACGCTGTTCCGGTTGGCGATGGCCGACCCGCTCGCCGCGGCCGAGGAGCTCATCCGCCTGGCCCTCGAGGCCGGCGGACCGGACAACATCACCGTCGCGGTCGCGCCGGTCGTCGTGCACCCCGAGCAGGGCCAGAAGATCGACGAGCTCGCGGCCTACCGGGCCGCCAGGCACCTCGACGCAACCGAGCGCACCCTGGCCGACCTGCCCGACGAGGTCACCGAACGGAACTGGGTCGCCGTGCTGCAGGTCCTGGAAGACCAGGACGGCGCCGCCAACCAGCTCAGCTCGGCTTGGGCCGCGCTCGACGGCCTCCCGGCGGACCACGGCTACGTCGCCGGTCTGCGCGAGCGGGCCACCGCCTCGGGGGCACGGATCGACGCGGTCCGCGATGCCGCCGAACAGCACAAGGCCGGTGAAGCCGACTCGCTGGTCGACCAGCTCGAAGAGATCTTCCGGGGTGAGTCGGGGCCGGACGAGATGTCGCTGTTCGACCTGGAGGAAGAGCTGTACCAGCGCACCAACACCGAGTACGCGATCGACGCCATCGTGGCCGCCGCCGAAGCGGCCGCCGGCCTCGAGGTCGACTACCGCGAGGACGACAACCACCTCGTTCGCCGCGCCAGGAACCGCGGCGCGTCGGCGGGGATGGTCGGCCTCGGGCTGATGCTTCCACACGCCCACGACGTCGGTCACGCGTTGGCCGGTGGGTCCACCGCGGCCTCCGTCGTCCAGCAGGGATTGCTCGTCACGGCGGCCGTGGGCCTGGCCGCGTGGCTGGCCGCTGCTGTGCTGCCCGGCCGGAAACAGCGTGACGGGGACCGAGCGGACAGCGGACGCACCGACCCGCCGCGCAAGGTGGTCACGACCGTCGTGAGCCTGACCGTGACGGCCGTTGTGGGTGTGTATCTCGGCATGGGTCTCGCCGCCATGAGCCCACACCACCCGGCGGCCTTGCACACGGTGAACGTCCTGATCGTGGTGAGCACGGCGGTCATCGGAATCTGGACGGCCATCTCGGTGGCGCTCGGTCGCGCCGGTCCGTCGCTCCTGGCGAAGGGCGTGTACGGCCCGCTGCACCTTGAGGTCCTGGCCATGGTCACGGTCGGGACCGAGCTGCTGACACTTGGGCTCGGGGTCCTCGCCGTCGGCACGGCGATGGTGGTGCCGCCGTGGTGGCTCGTGTCGCGGGACTCGGGTGCCGGGCCAACCAGCGCCGCTCCGCTCGAGCGTCGGTCCCGGTCGCCACCGGGCCGGGCGATCGGCCGGGCCGCGGGCGCGGTGGCGATCGTGTTGGCGGCGCTCGCGTTCGTGCTTTCGCCGTTGATGGACGCCTCGGCGCGCGGGGACAGGGCGGCGGGGGCAAGCCAGCACGCCGCCGGCGCCGAGCACCGGGTGGATCCGCCGAAGCCGCTGTTCAAGCTGAGGACGGAGGGGTTGCCGGGCGATGATCTGCGCACCCTGATGGCCCGCTACGGCTTCCGGGCCGATGACTTCGGTCTGATCAATGCGGCGAACAAGGGCCGGTTCACCGACGTCGACGAGTCGGTGGCCGGCCAGACCGTGTACGTCTGGTGGGATCCCGACCAGCGCGTGGTCGTCCAGCCGGGCGACAACCTGTGGGATGTGTTCGCCGAGCAACTCGACACGGTGCGCGGCTACCGGTATGCCCGCAACCACGTCCGCACACCGGGTCTGATCCGCCCCAGGCAGGAGATACCGATCAGGTACCCGCACCTGGTGAAGGTGCTCCCGCATCGGCCACCCGAGCCCGGGCCGACACCCCCCGCCACCCCGACACCTGGCCCGTCGGCCTCGCCGACGCCTCGGCCGTCCGCGTCGGGCTCGCACACGCCCGGCCCGACGGCTTCGCCGTCGGCTCGGCCGAGCTCGTCGGCGTCGGCCTCTCCGGCGCGGCCCGGTTCGGGTGGGGAGTCGGCGGCGCGTCCGGGCGCGGGGGCGCGGTTCGTGTCCCAGCTGAAGTGGGCGGCGACCATCGCGGGCGCGGTGTTGGTGGTGTTGTTCGGTTGGTTGCGGTGGCGGGCTCGGGCCGCTGGTCGCGCGGAGATCAGCCGGGTTGGGCTTGACGCGTTCGCCGATCCGCCGGATCTGGCGGCGGCCCCGGCGTGGGCGTTGTGGTCGATCCTGACCTGGATCACCGTCCAGACCGGTGACCGCGATCCGTCGTTCACCCCGGCGGATGTGCGTGACGGGTTTGCCACCCAGCTGGGTCGGCTGTCCGTGGTGCCTCCGCTGTGGTTGGAGGACCGGGTTGACGCACTGCGCGGCGACGAGGCCGCCGCGCGGCTGTTGCTGGAGCAGCTGCGTAAGGCCGGTTTGCTCGTCGAGGCCGAGGGGGCCTATCGGCTGCCCCCGGATGTGGCCGCGATGTTGCGTGCCCTGGGCGCCGACGGCCACCGGTACCCATTGCTGCTGGTGGACTCATTGGCCGCCAACCCGGTCGCGGTGTTGCAACGCCTCGGTGGGCTCGCCGCCGCCGACACACCCGCCGACAACGCGGGCGTTGTGCTGGGCCAGGTCCTCTTGCGGGCGCTGTCGTTGTTCAAGCCCGCCAAGACCCGGGACCGGCCGACGATTCGTGAGCTGCTGCGACCGGTGCGCGAGGCCGCCGCCGCGCGTGACCTGATCCGGGATGAGTTGGTGGCGACCCGCAAGAGCGGAGCCGAGCCCTCCGCCGAGCGGGTCAAGGACTACAAGGCGGCGAACGCGGCGATCGTCCGTGCGGCCAAGGAAGCGGGCCGCCGTGCCGCCGCCGCACGTCGCTCGGTGGGGCTGACCCACTTCGCCGCCAGCTACTACGACCAGGGCTTCACGGTAGTCGTGCACTACCTCGTGGCCACCTGGGACGGCTACACCTCGGCGCTGTATCAGATGGGCTCCAACAACACCAGCCCGCTTGTTGATCACTACAGCACGGACGCCAAGACCGTCACCGGTGACAGCCGCACCTACGGTGGCTACAGCACGATCGGGATGACCGCCGGTTCCGGTCTGGCCGGTGACCGGCTGATCCGCGGCACCTGGTCCATCACCGGTTCCGGGGTCGTCGCCGCGGGTGGGCTGTTGCTGATCGCCGTCACGCACAGCGTCGCCGGTTTCGTCGTCGCATTGCTCATGATCGCGGTCGGGCGGGCGTCCACCGGGCAGTGGCGAGCCAAGATGTGGCAGGTCAGCCCGCTGACCGGTGAGCTACGCGCGGAACGTGAGGGGCAGTACCAGTCACTGTTCCGGCTGCACCAGATCGTGCTTCCGTTCCTGTTGACGATCAGCATCGGTGTGGCCGGCCTGTCCGCGACCATGGTCGGCGCCGCCGCGTTCACCCTGGGGTTGACGTTCCTGGCCTGGCTGGCCATGCGCCACCCCGACCCCACCGCCGCGCCGCGCGCCCCGCCGCCGTTCAAGGCGATGCTGGTCGGCGCGGTCTATCAGCTCCTCGGCACTCCTCGAGGGTTGCTTCGCCCGTTGTTCTCCGCGCCGATGAACATCCTGGTCTCCGGCTGGTACTTCTACGCCGGCGTCGGTGGCGCGCTGGACGTGATGGCGGGGCTCAACACCCCCGGTGAACACGTCCAGGCGACCGTGGCGGGGCTGACCCTGTTCGTGTCTCGCACGATCACCGTGCTGATCATGATGTCCAGCTGGAAGAAGATGCGCGCCTTCCTGGGCAGCAAGGGCGCCATCAGCAGACTCGTCCTGGGCGCTGCCGGCCTCGGTAAGAACCGCACCGTCCAGCCGTTCAGTCAGGCCACCCTGCTGCAGACCGCCGCCCGGCTGCCTTTGACCATGATTCCGCTCGCCCTCATCACCATGGTCTGGCCCAACCTGTGGACCCTGTTCACCCTGCTGGTCGCCGGTTCGCTGTTCCAGTCGCTGTCGCAGATCCCGCCGAACGCCTGGGTCCAGGGCGGCACCGGGGAAAGCCTCAACAAGGCCGCCCAAGCCGGCGCTCCGCCCCTGGGCAACCTGCTGACCACGCTCGCGCTCGGCACCACCGCACTGGCCGCCGCCGATGCCCACAACGCCACCGAGGCCCTCCTCACCGGCGCCGACCAGCGAGTTGCCCTGCTCGCCATCCCGGTCGTGCTGCTCGGGGTGTTCATCGGCGAGCTCACCGCCCGGCTTCGGGTCGCGCCCCTCGACGAACTGACCAACCCGCTGCGCGACACCCTGGCCGCCCACACCAAGGACTCCGACACCATCCTCGGCGCGCTCAAGGCCGTGCACATCATCACCAAGCTGCACGCCAGAGGCATCCACGACATCGGCACCGCATACGACCACTTCGTGCGCCCCGTCGATGCCTTCCGCGAGCGCATCCGGAAACGGCGCATCGCCCAGTTCCAGCTCGACGACACCGAACTGGCCGCCCTGCGCGCCGCGCTGGCCGGCGGGCACCAAGCCACCCGACCTACCCCGGCCCGGCTCATCCAGCACGCCGGCAAGGCCCGCGACCTGGGCATCGCCGCGATCGCCTCGGTGGCCAGCTACGCGAGCTACGCCTCCGCGCTGTCGCTCCCGATCAAGATCGTCACGATCGCCGCCATCGCCGTGCTCGCCTGGATCATCATCCGCGGCCCACCCAACAACGGCGGCGGACTCGGCAACCGGCTGTCCGGCACCACACCGACCAGCCGCGCGGCACGATGGCTGCGGTCACTGCTCCCCGCGGTAGCCGCCACCGTGATCGTGGCCGTCGCCCTGACCGCCCCCGCCGCGCTCGGCGCCATGGCGCTGCTGCCGCCACTCGACCCGGCCAGCCGGTCCCGGGCCGAAGCCGCACTGCGCGCCGGGAAGCTGCTGCGGTCCATCCGGGCCGCCGCGATGGAGGCCGAGCGGGCCGAGCTGCGAGACGTCGCGGAGACGCTGGTCCGCTGGGCGCCGTTCCTCACCGCCGCCCGCCAGGTGGGCCTGCCCTTCGACGGCTTCCCGATGGATCACGACGACCTGCGGTTGGCCTTGGCCGACCCCGGCCGGAAGGTTGCGCGGGAAGACCCGAACCATCCGGCGTTGCGCGGGCTCGGCGTGGCACTGGGCGACCTCTTCGCCAACGAGACCGGGCCGGAGATCGAGCGGCTCGAGGCCGCCAGGGCGGACCTGCTCGTCGCGATGCTCGCACGGGAGAAGGCGCTGGAGTCCCACACACACGTCACCGAGCGGCCGTTCCTGGTTGTGATCATCGAGCTCGCCGAGAGCGACACCATGGGCGATGAGCGGCGTGCGCCGTGGCGGCGGCTCCTGGCGGCGTACCGGGAACTGGTGCACGCCCGAGTCGACGGAGTCGATCGGTGGCAAGGAGCCGATTTCGTCGACGACCTGGTACGCCAGCGGTGGGAGCTCGACGCGGCACTGCGCGACGCGCTCCGGGCGGACGCGCCGTTCACCGACCAGGAGAAGCATGCCCTCGCCGCGGCCGAGGGGCTGGCCGAGGCGATGCCCACGATCGAAGCCGAGGTGGCGTCCGCACGCGCCCACCAGGGGTTCTTCGCCGCCCTCAGCGCCTGGGAAGACGCGATCCTGCAGACGCGCGAGGACGTCCGCCGGCAGCTCGAGCTGACGCTGAAGATCGGCTACGGCGATCCGCGGTCCGGCTCGGCGGTGCGCCGGTTCTGGTTCGCCGACGAAGCGGTGCGCGTGCTGGGCGAGCTCGGGATCAACATGGATGCCGGAGGACCCAGCCTGTACTGGCAGCGGCTCGGCTCGGCCTCGGCCGCTGTCGAACGGGTCCGGGAACAGCTGCGCGACTTCGACAACCTGACCAACGCCGCGCGGTTGGTGATCGAGTTGCTCGAGCTCGCGCGGCTCCAGCGCGGCCTCATCGCGCTGACCAACGGCCTTGCGATACCCGACGCGAGCGCGGCCACGTCCGAGACGTTCCGGCACATGCTGCGCGCCCGGCAGGCCGAGTGGGCGTTGGAACGCGACGCCGTGATCGCCGACGCGGCCACCACCGACGAGCTCGTCAAGGCCCTGCCCCTGCCCGAGGACCAGGCCCGACAGCACCTGGCCCGCTACCGCGAGGCGGTCGACGAGGCCCGTTCCAGCGACGACGACGGCGACGACCGCGACGGCAAGGGTGGCTCGGGATCGGCCCCGACCGCGACCACCGCCAACACGGAAGCCGGCGCCAACGGCCACACCGCGACCACCAGCGACGAGGGATCCGGCGGCACCACATCAGGCAACCAACACACGGCCCCGGCCAACGCGACCCGACCCGACGCGCCGGAAACCGGCCACGACGCCCGCGCGCCGCCGGTCCGGCAGCGACTCGGGGACGCGCTCGGCCAGATGTGGAACCACCTGGGCAACCTCGGCGTGCTCAAGTGGGCGCTGGCCGGCGCCCTGCTGATCGCCGTGATCGTGCTCGCGCCGCCCGTCGTCATGGTTGCCGGCCACGCCGCCGCCGCTGCTCTACCTCCGCTGACACCGGAACAACGGCTGTTCAAGGCGGCTGAGCGGATCACTGCCGCGCGGCGGGCGGCGCGGCACGCGCCGGAGACCGCCCGAGTCCGGTTGGACGAGGCGACGGAGCTACTGCGGCCGATGCTCGATTCGGCGAAGGACGATTCGTCCGAACTCGCGTTGCCGCTGGCCGTTCGCCTCCACGATGCGTTGGCCCAGATCAGGGAGACGGAGCAGGAGCTTCAGCGGCCGACCCCCCGGCCGTCCGTGACGTCCCGCCAACAGATGTTGGCCGGCACCGGCCTCGGCGTCGCCCTCGGCGCGCTCGGCGCCCCGGATTGGGCGCCGACGGTCCTCGTGTGGACCGCCGCGATCGCGATCATCCTGCGTACGGCGGGTCAGGCCTGGCGCTCTCCCGATGCCGAGCCGTCCGGATTGCTTGGCGGGGCGGCTTCAACCCGAGGCCAGAAGGTCTTGCTCGGCTTCGCCATCATCGCGCTGGGCGCAAACATCGGGCTGCTGCTGGTGATGTTGATCGCTCCCGCCATCGGGCTCGCCATGGTGGTGCCGCCTCCCGCCACGCGCGCTGGTGCCCGGGCCGCGATCGTGGTGGTGATCGCCGCCGTGGTCTTCATGCCGGTACCGGCGATGGCGGCGGCGACCACCACTGTCGCGGTATCGCCGTCGACGCTGTCGGCGCTGCTGCCGGTGGGTGTGGTGGTCACGGTCGTGGCCGTGCTGGCCCGGCGTGGGGTCGCGGCCTTGCGCGCGGCGCGCGAACGTCAGGAGGGCACGCGGCTTTCCTTCGAGTATCGGCAGACCCTCGAGGGCCGGCTGGTGCGGGCCGGGGATTACCTCGAGCGGGCGGCCGCGCTGTCCCCGACCCAGTGGGAAGACGCGCTGGGGCTGCTGAAGAAAGCCGAACACGAGCTTCGGCTCCACGAGCGGGGTTGGTGGCTGAACCCCGACGGCTGGCGCACCGAAGAACTGCGTGCCCAACTGGCGGAAACCCGGCGACGCGTCCTCACCCATCGGCGAGCGCTCGCCCCGAGCGAGAACACCCCGGGCGACGCGGACTTCCCCCAGCTGCCCGTTGATCCCACCATCCTGCTCACGCGTCACCAGACCTGGCGGGTGGCCAAGGCCGCCGTTGACTTCCGGATCGGCGAGCTGGTGGCGTGGCGGCTCGGCGGGCGCTCGCCGATCACCGGCGAGGACCCGCTGGGGGCTCAGATCCTCGCGGCGATCGACGATTTCGAATCGCTCATCGGCGAGCTGCCCGGCGGCCGCGAAGTGCTGGAACAGGCTCGGCCGTGGCTGGACGAGGTGCGGCGGCGCGGTTACCGGGATACCACCGGCCTGACCGCGGCGACCACGTACCCGAGCGACTACCCGAACCGGGGCCTGCACGGACTCAGCATGAGGGTCTCCATCCACATGATCTACCGGGAGGCATACCGGCTGGTCCGAGCGCTGAGCGTCCTCGGTATCCCGGCGGGTCCGGCGGACACCTTGCCGATCGCCGCGCGCCTGGTGCTCTGGCACGAACTTGTCCACGTGGCGCCACAGCTGACCCACACGCTCGCCGAGGGCAAGCAGTACGCGCTTGCCCGGCACAGCTTCGCCACCAGGGTGTCCCGTCCGCTGCATCCGGGAATGGACAGCCGGACCGCCGCGCACAACGAGACCGAGGCGTTCGCCGAGGGCCTGGCGACTGAGCTGGTCCGCGACCTCATCGAGCGGACGTTCCCGCTGACCTCGGCACAGCTGCACCGGCTGCCGGCCGCCCTGCGCGGTACGAACAACGAGCTCTGGCTCGGCTCGAACGGCCAGGACGGGCCACGCCGAGGGCCGAACGTCCGCCAGCTCGGATATGTGTACTACCACGACGGCGACACGTCACTCGGGATCCTGGCCAATGCGGCGGCACCCGACCGAGCGGCACGTCGATTCAAACCTTCGGCTTGGGTGGCGCGGCGCATGTCGCTGGCCAGCGTCGGTGTGGTGATCGGCGCGAAGGTGGGCGCCGGGGCCGAAAACCACGGTTACGGCCTCGCGGTCGTCGTCGCGGCCACGGCCATCGAGCTGGTTCTCTGGCTGGCGCCCCGTGCCATGAGCTGGGCCGCTCAGCGGCTCACCGAACCCGCCACCGCACGCGGCCCGCCGTGGCTGGCCAGGCTGATCATGCGGCTGGCCGAGTGGCTGCGCCCGCACCTTCCGGACGCCGGCGTGATCCGGGCAATCCGGGTGACCGCATTCGCGGCGGGGGCGGTCGCGCTGCTTGCGCTGACCGTCGGTGCGCCCGCCGGGCTGGCCCACGCCGGGATGGCCATCGCGGTGCCGCCGTTCACGCTGAAGCTGAGCGACGCCGCAACCGACCGGATCGCCTCCGCTGCCTCCGGCCGGCGGAGCAGGGCACCGCCGCCCGCCGACCGGCGAGTGAGCCCCCTTGGGGCAGGGCAGCCATATCGGCGCCTGGCAGGCGTCGGCGCTGTCCTCGGACTCGCCACCATCACGTTCGCGGCCACGCCGGGGTTCACCACCACCGCGATCGCCGACCAGCGGCAATCGGCCTCCGTCCCGACGGGTACCCAACGCACCGTCCCGGTGCCCCCGCCGGCGTTGTACAAGGTCAAGATCAAGGGCGCGAAGGCCACCGAGGACGCCCCCGCCGACAAGGTCAGCACGATCATGCACGGGTTGGGCATCCCGCGCCGCGACTTCGACCGGTTCAACGCCGCGAACAACCACCGCTTCACCAGCCCGAACCAGTCCGTCGCCGGCAAGACCGTGTACTGGTGGTACAAGCCCGGGACGCGGATCTACTGGACCTTCGGGCGCGGCGACAACCGGTGGAAGGTCTACGTCGTCCGGTTCGGCTCCGCGCGCGACTACCGGGAGGTGCTGCGCCACACCAGGCACCCGAACCTGGTGTTCGCCGGGAGCACGGAGCGGATCAGGCACCCGCGGGTGATCGTGGTGTACCCGAAGCCGGCCCCCGTGCCGCCATCCCCCGGCCCGAGCGCGCCCGCGACGCCGAGGCCGACGCCTTGGGCCACACCCCCGTCGAGCGCCCCCGCGACGTCGCCCTCCTTCTCGTTGCCGCCGTATCGGGTGCCGCCGGCTCCCGGCGCCCCTCTGCCGTGGGAGCTGCTGCTTCCCGCCGCGATGATCGCGCTCGCGACCGCCGCCCTCGCCCTGGTGTTTGTGCCGCGCCGGTCGAGGCCGGTGAGTGTGCGGACCTCACCCGGGATGGCCGGCTCGGGAGCTGACCCCTATACGCCGTCCGTCCCGTGGGGCGCGGCGAGGTCACCGGTGCTCGAGCGCGCCGCCACGGTGGCACGGACGGTGGCCGACGGGCTGTGGACGCCGGTCAGCCGGGCCACCGCCTTCGGGGTGTTCGCCGTGGCGTTGGCACTGACCTGGCCCATGCCCACCGGGTTCACCGGGTTCACCGTGCGCGGCCTGCTCACCGTCGCCTTGCTGGTGCTGGCCCTGACCCCGAGGGTGAAGCAGCTGATCGCGGAGGTCATGCCGGCGACCTGGGCGGCGCACCTGGTGATCCACGTGTCCTTGGCCTCGGCGGCGGACCCCGGCACACTTGCCTTCTGGGTCAACGTCACCTTCGCGGCCCTGGACGCCGCGATGCTGACGTTCACCGGCGCCGCCGTGCTGCCCGCGAAGATCGGCGGCCGGTTGACGACCTGGGCCAAGCAGCACATCGGCGGCCTGCCCGACCTTTCGGTCGCCCTCCTGCTCCTCGGCGCTCAGCTCGCCCTACCGCGCGGCTGGCCGGCGCTCATCGCCATCGCCGTCGGCATGTCCGGACCGGTGGCCTATGCCGCCGGCTCCAACCTCGCCCGGTCCGCCAAGAAGGCGGCGTGGAAGTACGAGAAGGTCGCCGCGGTCATCGGCCAGTGGGCGCTGGCCACGTACGGCGTCGTCCAGCTCATGCCTACCCGGTACACCAGTTGGTGGGCGCTGGCCTCGGCCGCCTCGCTCGGCTTCCTGCTGTGGGCGGCCGCGCACCGCAAGGCATTCGCCCCCACGCCGGCGGTGGCGGCGGTCTGGCTGGCCTGGTGGGCGGCGGGGGCGTTCGCCATCACCGCCCAACCGGTGTGGGGACTGGTGCTACCGCTGGCCTCCACGCTGGGCATGTTCAACCGCGCCGTGCTCTCCACGCTGCGCAACACCCTGCCCGGTGACCTGTTCGACCGGGTTGCGCGCGCCCGCCGGATGTATCTGGGCATGGTCTTCCTGCACACCATCACGTTCACGATCTCGCTGCACGCGAACATCCCCACCGCCGACATGACAACCTGGGCGTTCCTGGAGACCCTCGGCTTCGGCCTTTCGCACTTCGGGTTCATCTTCGCCCACAAGCTCCCGAGGGTCGCCGCCGCCGACCGCAACGCCAAGGACCCGAGCGAGAACTCTTGGCCTCGGCGGGTGGGCCGGTTCCTGGCCTGGGGAATCTTCCACGTCAGCCACTGGTCGTGGATCATCCGGCTGTCCGTGCCCGAACACTGGGGCGGGCAGGGCTACCTCGCCGACGCGTGGGGTGGGGACGCGCTCAAGGGTGCGATCCTGATCACCATCGCCTCCATGGTGGCCGCGATCGGCTATCAGGCCTACCACTCGTTCCGCGCCGAGATCCTCAACCCGGCTCACAAGATGCCGGGTCCGAGGATCACCGTGTTCTTCGACGACGGGGCGATGATCGTCGCCGCCGGTGGGCTGATGTGGCTGGCCAACCCAACCGCCACCATGGTCGACGGCGGCATACTCGCCGCGCTGTCGGCGTTCGTGCTCGCCTACATCCTCAAGCGCGGACCCCCACCCGACGCCAGCGGCGCCACACCGGCCAACACCGGCCCGTGGAGCCTGTTCAGGCACTTCGTCGCCGACTCGTGGACGGTGTTCACGCACTGGTCGGCCACGCTGTCCCCGCAGCGGGCGGTCCGGCTGTTCGCCACCGGTGCGCTGGCCGCCGAGGTGGCGATCGAGCTGCTCGCCTTCACCGGCCGGCCCCTCCCCGCGCTGATCATCGGGACCGCGGCCTCGGCGCTCTCGGCCACCTCGTTCGTCCGGCTGTTCTGGTCACCGACCTGGGGCCAGCGGCTGGACACGCTGCGCACCCGGTCCGCCGACCTGCCCTCGCGCAAGATCCGTGACTGGGCCAGCGGCATCAGCCTGTCGCACCGGATCCTGTTCCTGGCCAGTGCCACGCTGGCGATGGCCACGCTCCTCGGCGGCCTGTACACACCGAGAGCGCTTGCGCACGGTGTGCCAGCGCTACCGGACGGGGTGCTGTTCAACCTCGCGTTCGCCGGCTACCTGGTCGGGTTCTTCGCCGTGGCCACCTGGTTCGGCTACCTGTCCCGGCGCGGGCTGTTCGTGGCCACCCTGCTGGCCGGCGCCGGCGGCTCCACGATGTTCATGCTCCCGTTCGGGGTGCCCGGCGCGCTGGCCGGGGCGCTCATACTCGGGCTGTCCGCCGCCGCGTTCGGGAAGACCATCGCCCTCATCGTCGCCTGGATCAGCCACACCACCGGGCTGCGCCGCGAAGCCAACCGCGACAAGCCGGTGATCTTCACCTCCACCCTGCTGGGGCTAGCTGTGCTGGGGCTGACCATCCTGATCCCGGCGATCGTGAACACCCAGGCCTGGCTGCTCGAACACCACGGCCTGGCGACGGCGGCCGGGTTCTACGCGGTGCTGGGTAGCGTCGCGGCACTCGGTATGTGGCTGACCACCCCGCGTGAAGCGCTGAACCGGGCCAGACCGGAACACAAGCCGTTCTCCGGTCCGCTGTCCATGCTCAAAGACCCCTATGTGCGCATGGTCGCCCTGACCAACGCGCTCACCCAAGCCACCATCGCGGTGTTCGACGCGTTCTGGGAGCTTGCCCTCGGCAACGCCCCAGGGTGGATGCACCTCTTCTCCAGCTACGGCCTCGTCACCGGCGGCGTGATCACCCTGGGGATGCTGCTGGTCCAAGACGTCCGCACCTACCTCGGTGGGCTTCCCACCGCTCCCCGCCCAGCGCTGGTCGGCTGGCTGGTCGGCAAGTTCGCCGCCAAGGGCGAGGGCGACTTCCTGCAGCGCTCCCCCGCCACCTTCGTCGCCACCATGGCCGCGCTCATGGCCGTCGGTGGCCTGACGGTGCTCGCCACCCAGCTACTCGGCGTCCACGGTTACGGGGTCCTTGCCCAGGCCAACCTGGGTGAGGCCGCCTCGACCGGCATCACGACCGGGTCATCCGCGGTGATCCTGTTGTACTTCACGCAACGCGGCGAGGAGAAGAAAGCCGACCTGGCCGACACCGCGAACAGCTTCGCCGGCGCGGTCGGCAAGTTCATCGCACCGCTCATCGCCACCGGTACCTGGGCACTCGCCCAGTGGGCGGCACTCGCCCCGCAAATCGCGGTCACCGGTGTTGCCACCTTCGTCCTCGCGATCACCTTGGTCACCAACCGACAAAACACCGCTGCCGCGCTTGCCGGTGCCCGGCGTTGGGTGAGCGGCAACGCCTACGGGCTCGGCGTGACCGGGCTCGCCGGGTGGGGTGTGCACACCGTGCTCACTTCCACGCTGCCGCCGCTGGTCAAGGCCGCGGCCGTCACCGCGATCGCGGTGCTCGCCTGGGTGATCATCAAGCGAGGGCCGCCGGGTGGCGGGTCCTCGGGCCGGATGCACGGCGGTCCGATTCGTTCCGACGCCGGTGGTGGGTTGACCTGGCGGCGTTACGACGAGCATGAGCACCGGGCGGTGCTCGCCGCGATGCGGCCGTTCCTGGCCCGCCTGCCCGCCGAGCGGCGGGCCGCCGCCGAGATCGTGCTGATCGATTGGGCAAAGGTGGGGGCGCTGTTCGCCCGCGAGGGGCTGCCGCGGGCGCACCGGGAGATCCTCGACTACACCGTGTTCGACAACATCGGCCGACCCGTACGGATCCGGTTCACCCACGTCCAGCGGGCCATCGACCGGCTGCCCGAACCCGTCCGCGCGTACCTGGAACGGCTCAGCACCGACCACGAGAACCGGCACGCCGCGAACCCGACGGCCGCCCACCCCGAAGACGGTTGGGCCGGCCACGAGGCCGAACGCCACTCCATCACCGGCCAGTACCGCGCCGCGTTCGCCGGCACGCTCGTCCTGCCCACCGAGGAACCCGTCGCCGAAGAAATCGCGGTCCCCACCAGCCCGGCCCCAGACTCGCCTCGGACGGCGATCGACGCCGTCCGAGCGGCCAAGACCGGTCTCACCGCCCGCGAGGTCGCCGAGGCCACCGGACAACCGAGGCCCAGCAGCCAGTGGCGGTTGGACGGCCTGGTCGCCCTCGGCCTGCTCACCAGCGGCCCGGAGAACCGCCCAGGCCACCGCCGCGGCGCGCGACTCTACCGTCCGGCACCTGATCTTGCGCGGCTGTTCCAGGCGCTCGACCAGGCCGTCGACCAGCCGGACCAGACCGATCCGTCGCTGCTCCGGCTGGCCGCGCTGCTGAACTCTCGCGGGCGCCTGCACCCCGACGCGCCACAGACCGACGCCACCGCCGCCGCGCTCGACGCCGTCTACCAGGCCATGCCGCACCTGCGGCCCGCGTCCTCGGTGGGCGCCGAGATCACCGAGGAGATGGTCGCGCGGCTGGCCGAGGACCGGGCCTTGCTGGAGTCGGTGCTGGCGCGGCTGCGGGCGCTCGGGGTGCCCGAGCCGGCCGTGGTCGGTTTCGGCCTGTACTGGGGCAGCGACGGCACACCGCTGCCGCTGCCGGGCGCAGCCAAGCTGGCGGGGGTCAAGCCGCGCTGGTTGAAGCACCAGCTGCAACGGTACGGCCTGCCCCGGCGGTCGGGCGCGGACGCGCGCCGGCACCAGGTCCGCCGGCCGGCTTCGCCCGAGCAGCGCACGGCGCTGGAGCACAGCCCGGACTACGAGCGGGAGTTCGCCCCGGCGACGATCGCGGCAAGGCTGTGGGACCTGGCCATCGCGCTGGGCCGGTCACCGACCGTGGATGACTGGGACGCCCACGGCATGGCGCCGTCCAGAGCTACCGTCCTCGCCGAACATGGCCGGTGGCAGGACGCGCTCCGAGCGGTGGGCCTGCCGCCGCTGCCTCGGCACTACACCGACGACCAGCTACTCGCCGACATGGCCGCCGCCGCAAACGACCTGTGGGTCGACCCGAGTGAGCTGACCCAGGCCGATTACCAGCAGTGGCGCGAGTGGCAGCGGGAGGGAATCCCGTCGGACAGCCAGATTCGCCACCGGTTCGGCGGCAGCTGGCCGGAGGCACGGTCGGCCCTGGTGGCGAAGCTGAACGAGAACCCGAGGGGGCCTCGGCTGGCGCTTTTCGACCTGGCGGATTCGGCCCCGTCCCGGATCGATCTCACCGAACGCGCGAGGCCGGCCACGGCGGTCGAACCGCCGGCAACCGACTCGGACGCGTCCGCGCCCACCCAGCGGATCGGCGGGTTGGGCGAGCCGGTCGCCACCTGGTGGCGCCTGCACGAGCGGGGCTGGAGCGTCTACCTGATCGCGGCCTACACCGGGGCCGCCCGCAGCAGCATCCAGGGCGCGTTCAAACACGCCGGCCTTCCGAACCGCAACCTCACCCAGGCCAACCGACTCAGCGCCGTGCAGGACCGGGCGGCCGCCGAAGCGGTCACCCCGAGCGTCGTCCAGGAATGGCGCCAGGGGCACGACGGCGAAGAGATCGCCCGACGGCTCGGCCTGGAACCACGCATTGTGGCCATGGCGCTGGCCAGCGGCCAGATCACCGCCAAGGAGTTCGCCGAACGCCGTCGCGGCCGCTCCGCCGATGAAGGCGGGCACGGCCGTGGGCCTACGCGCCTGCCGGGGATCGTCGGCCTCCCGATCGCCGCCCACGCCGCGCAGACCGGGTTCGGTCATCTGTTCGTGGCGGTCGTCGTGGTCGTCTTGCTGTGGGCCATGGTCCCGGAGCGGGAGCGCTCCGACCGGCCGGTGCTCGGAAAGGCAGGCCGCGTCGCCCTGATCGCCGCCGGGCTCGTCGCCCTCGCCGTCGGCGCGACGATCGGCGTGCTCGTCGCGTCTCACCTGACCGGCACCGTTGCTGGGGTGGCGGCCGCCATGAGCGTACCGCTGCCGAACCGACTGTGGGCGCTGCTGCAGGCGACGGCCTCGACGCCGGACGGGGTCACCCGGCGGGAGCTCGTCGAGCGGTTCCCGGAGCTGGGCAAGATGGCGATCGATGACCGGCTGCTGGTGTTGCGTCGGGCCGGGTTGGTCGTCCGGACGATCGTGCCGCTGCCGAACGGCGGCTGGTACGCACGCTACCGAGCCTCGGAGCTTCTGCCCGAGCTGGCCGGCTACCTGAACGACCCGAGCGGCTACCCGCCGGATCGGCCGAGCGAGGCGTTGACGCTGGTTGGACGCCGGCTGGCCCCGAATGCCGAATTCACCCCGAGCTGGCTGCCCGCCCACCAGTTCGCGGTGGCGGTGCGTGAGGTGTTGGGCCTGGCGGACGAGCCGGTGTCGAACCTGGTGCCGGCCAACTCGGTTCGGGCGGTGCTGGAGCTGCTGCTCGACCACCCGGACGGCCTGGCCCTCCAGCAGGTGGAAGAGCGTTTGCCGGACCTCAACAAGCAGGCACTCCGGGTGTGGTTGCCCGCGCTGGCCCGGCTCGGTGTGCTGTGGTTGGACTCCGACCGTTACCTGGTCCCGGACCACGTGGTCACGATCCTGGCCTCGATCGACGACCTCCGCGACCACCGAGGCGAAGACCTCGAGGTGATGCGGGCATTCGCCGCGTTGCTGATGGGTCCGGTCAGCAGGGACTACCTGGGCGCCGTCGAGCGAGACCTCGAAGACCTGCTCAAGCGAATGGGGAAGATCGCGGGCGGCCCGCTGGCCGGCACCGCCCGGCTGACGCCTCCCGGCTCGGTCGGCCACCTGCTCGACACGACCCCCGGCCCGGAGACCGAAGGCATCGGACGTAGCGAGCTGAAGGCCAACGCGGGACCCGCGGCGGGCCGAGTCAATCACCGCGTACCGCCGCTCGTCGAGGTTGGCTTGGTCAGCGCCACCGGCCCCGCCCCGATGCGCTACGCCACCACCCTGTTCACCCAGCGGCTGCGGCACGCGCTCGACGACCTGCACAACCACCTCAACCCGGACACCTACGACACGCTGTGGCGGCTCGCCGGGATGCTCCGTGACAGCAAGCTGACGTTGCAACGCTCGCTCCAGATCACCGCGGCATTCATCGCGCTGGTGACCGACGTGGACACGATCCTCAACGCGCAGCTGGCCGCGCTGCCCGAGGACGTGAGCGACGACTCGGTGTGGGCACTGCTGCACCGCGTCGCCTCGGCACCCAATGGATTCGCTCAGGAAGACGGCGACGCTGAGTGGCTCGAGGCACTGGCTGACCTACGGCTGCTTGCCCGGGAGGCCGACGCAGACGGCGTGCGGTACCACGCCACCGCCTCGACCCGCGAACTGCTCGCCGACCTCGCCAACCCGGCCCGGATCGCTCACACCGGCTACCGGGCCGAGGCCGAACGATTCGCCGACCTGGCTCGCCGGCCCGCGAGCATCGACGACGTCGAAGCCGGCATCACCGCCCTGCGCCACCCGACCGACCCTCGGCTCACCGAACTGATCACCCTCTCCTCGAGGGCGCCGCTGGCGTTCCTGCGGGCGGTCACCGCCAACCCAGCCGGGTTTACCCCACCCGAGTTCCACCGCATGCTGTCCGGCCACTCGGTCGAGGTGGTACGCAGCCAGCTGATCTTGCTGTGGCACCTGCTGATCGTGACCCGGGCGAAAGATCACCGGCAACACGCTCATCCCGGTGCCCACCTCTACACCCCCACCCCGACGGCTTTCGAGCTGGTCGACGCCCTCACCAACCCCGGCGGCGTATCCAGGGACCCACTTCGGCGGCTGCTGGGCCAAGCCAGAGCACTGCTGAGCAACGAGCAGTCCTTCCCCATCAACCACAAGGGCACCAACAATGTGGAGGACGTGCTGCGCGCCGTCCTCGCGGCGATCGGTATCGCCGCCGTCCTGATCGTGGCGCTGCCGCTCGCGGCTGCTCTTGCCGGGCACATCGCCGCCGCCGGGGTACTGCCGCATCGGATCCTGAGCCAGATCCGAGACCCGGGTCTTGTCGATGACGTGCGCTGGATCCATCACTCGGAGTACAAGCCGACGCCTCGAATGCACGGGAGGGGGCCACTGTTCCTCGGTCTCGAGCTGGAGATCAACGTGCCGGAAGTCTTCGAGGTGGAGGCCGTCCAGCTCGCCCTTCGCCGACTCGGTGACCTGGGCTATCTCAAGTACGAGGGCGCGATCGGCTTTGGCTTCGAGCTGGTCACGCACCCCATGTCTTACCCGTGGGCGATGCGTCACTTCCCCTGGATTCTGCTGGACGAGCTAACTGAACTCGGCGCCGACGGCGATGACCTCGGGCTGCACATTCACCTGAGCCGCACCGGGTTCGACTCGGTAGCGCACCGGCACGCCTGGATGCACTTCATCCACCACAACCGTGTTCACGTGATCGCGCTCGCGGGGCGCCGCTCCGACGAGTTCGCCAAGTTCACCGAGTACGACCGGCGCCACCTCGAGCACTACGCGCAAGGCGGGCGGACCGCCAAGCACCGCGCCATCAACACCCTGCCCGAGGACACAGACGAGCTGCGGGTCTTCGCAAGCTCGCTGGTCCGCGACCGCGTGCGGGGAGCGCTCGGTTTCGCCGATGCCACCGTCAAGTACACCCGGCCGTTCACGGTGGCCGACCTGGACGCGGGTCACGGGGACTGGGCTCGGTTCGCCTCCTGGGTACGCGCCGGTCCGAAGTACCGCCCGCTCGCGCGCGAGATCACCCGCACCTGGGCTGGCGGCCACACGCACGATCGTGGTGCAAGCACGCTCGGGTTCGCTCTGACGGCGGGCTCCGTCGCCGGGCTGGGCGGGCTGTTGATCCCCCTCGGCCACGCCACGCATGGCGGGTTTGGCCACCTGCCAGGTGCCGGGATGGTCGCGGTGATCGGTGCCGCCGCGGTTGCCGTCCTGTGGGTGCAGGCCCAGCGGCTCTTCGATCGCCCGGCGCTGGCCAAGGTGGGCCGCATCGTGCTGCTCGCCGTGGGCATCGGCGCGCTCCTCGCGCCCGCGCTGATCGGCATGCTCGGCGGCACAGCGATCGCGGCGGCGGCCACGGGCGCACCGCTGCCGAACCTGCTCACCGCGCTGTTGGACGCGGTCCGCGTGACGCCGGACGGAGTCACCCGAGGCCAGCTCGCCGCCCAGTTCCCGGAGCTGGGTGTGACCGCGCTCAACCATCGACTGCAGGTGCTGCGCCGGGCCGGGTTGATCGTCCGCACCATCGTTCGGCCGCCGGATGGTCACTGGTACGGGCGCTACCGGGCTTCGGAGGATCTGCCCAGGCTCTGGGGCTACCTGGACAACCCGAGCAGCCATCCGTCGGGTGCCCGCAGCGGGGCGTTGACGCTGGTGCGTCGCCGGCTCGATCCGGATGCCGAGTTCACGCCGAGCTGGCCGCATGCGCACGAGTTCGCGGTGGCGGTGCGTGAGGTGCTGGGGCTGGCGGACGAGCCGGTGTGGAGCCTGGTGCCGCCCAACTCGCTGTGGGCGTTCCTGGAGCACCTGCTCGACTACCCGGACGGGCTGACCCAGCAGGGGCTGCTGGCGGATCTGCCGGAGCGCATCACGGCGATTCACCTGAGGTGGTGGTTGCCCGTACTGACCCGGCTCGGTCTGTTGTGGCTGGACGCCGACCGCTACCGGGTCCCCGACCACGCGGTGGGCCTCCTGGCCTCGGTTGAGGACCCCCGCGACTTCCGCGGCGAAGACCTCGAGGTGCTCCGGGCACTCGCCGTGCTGCTCATCAGGCCGCGCGGCGCCGGCGGCATGGGCGCCGACGAGCAAGCCATCGACGACCTACTCAAGCGAGTCGGGAAGATCGCCGACGGCCCACTGGCCGGCAGCGCCCGGCTGACGCCTACCGGCTCGATCGGTCACCTGCTCGACACCATCCCGGGCGCGGAGACGGAAGGCATCGAGCGCGGCAGGCTGATCGAGCGGCTGGGAGCCGCCTCGGCACGCCGAGCCCCGACCCGCCTTCCGAGGCTGGTGGACGTGGGCCTGGTCGGCGCCACCGTCAACTACTGGATGCGCTACACCCGCACCGGCTTTGCCGAGCGGCTGCGGGACGCGCTCGACGACCTGCACAACCAGCTGAACCCGGACACCTACGACAAGCTGTGGTGGCTGGCCACGATGCTCCGGGACAGCCGGCTGAACCTCGTGCGCCCCGAGGCGTTCGTCGCGCTGGTCGCCGAGGTCCGCATGATCCTCGACGTGCGGCTGGCCCCGCTCCCTGGCGACGTGAGCGATAACTCGGTGTGGGCGCTGCTGCACCGGGTCGCCGCGTCCCCCGACGGCTTCACCCAGGAGGAGACCGACGCCGACTGGCTCGACGCGCTGACCGAGCTCGGGCTGCTCACCCGGGATTTCGACGCCGACGGCGTGCGCTTCCACGCCACCGTCTCCACCCGCGAGCTGCTGGGCGACCTCGCCGACCCGACCCCGGCCCGGATCACCCACGCCGGCTACCGGGCCGAGGTCGAGCGGTTCGCCGAGTTGATCCGCCGGTCGCCGAGCATCGACGAGGTGCGGGCCGGGGTGGCGGCGCTGCGGCACCCGACCGATCCCCGGCTGGCCGAGCTGCTGGCCCCGTCGGCGATGACACCGCTGGCGTTCCTGCGGGCGGTCCTCGCCAACCCAACCGGTTTCACCGCCCCCGAGATCGGCCGCGAGCAGCCCGGCTACCACCGGAACGTGGTGGGCCAACAGTTGATCGTTCTGTGGCACGTGGGGGTCGTGACCCGGGCGAAAGATCACCGCGAACATGCCGACCCCCGTTCCATCCTCTACACCCCGACCTCAACCGGCATCGAGCTGATCGGCGCCCTCACCGACCCGAACGGCATATCCGACGACCGGCTCCGGCGGTTGCTGGGCCAGGCCAGAGCGTTGCTGAGCATCGAGCGGTCGTTCAGCGTGAACGACAGCCGCAACAAGGGCGCCAAGACGGTGGAGGACATCCTCCGCGCCGTCCATGACGCGTTCGAGCGCCATCACGGCGACCCGGACCAACCCCACTCCACCGGCCACGGCCCCCGGCCGACCATGAACGAGCGGACCGAGACCGGCACCACCCCGCCCGAGACACACCGGACCGAGTACCGGGTCCGCGGCCCGCCATGGGAACGACTCCGCGACTGGCTGCTCGAGCGGCTCGGCCGGGCGCCGCGCCCCGCCACCGTCCGGTGGGCACTCGCCGGCGGCGTTGCGCTCGTCGGACTCGTCGCCGTGCTGATTGTGGCGGCGCCGCTCGCCGGCGGCGTCGTGGCGATGGCCGCGGTACCACCCGGTAAAGCCGGGGCGCGCCGCTACCCGCAGTCGACGGCCGGCATCTTGCGCTACGTCGGCAGGGCCAAGCAGCCGACCCGCGCCAAGCTCGCCAGGACCTTCCAGCTCAGCCAGAAGGCCTGGGACGAGATCATCGACCTGCTGCTGGCGGAGGGCCTGCTCCGGATCGAACCCAAGGGCAAGCGTCAGCTGCTGCGCGTGACGCGCCAGGGCCGCGCGCTGTTGGCCGTGCTCGACAAGCCGCTTACGAACATCGCGAGGACGTCCACCCAGCAGTACATCCAGCGGAAGCTGCGCGTGTTGCTCGGCGAGTGGCGCACCCGCCGCGAAGCGCGGGACTCGACCAGCCACCGGCGCCCGGGCGCTGACCCCCGTGCCGGTGGGCGAATCCTCGCCTTCATCGCCGGCCGCCATAAGACAACATCCACCGAAGTCGCGGACGCCTTCGGGCTGAGCGAGGAGACGACCAGGGAACTCGTCCGGGTGTTCGTCGACCACGGTCTCGTCACCAGGGATCGTCGAGGCCAGACGAGGGGCCTGGTCGGCACCAGAGAAGGCCGGCGGCTGGCGGAGACCTTCCAGAAGCCTCTCGATCGCGTCGATCCTGAGGTCCGCGGCCTGGTCCTGTGGCTGCGCGAGCCCGCCGACGGCCGGGGTGTCGTACCGAAGCTGCGGCGGCTGTTCGCCCTGATGGCGGTTGTCGCCGTGGTCGCCGTGTTCACGGTGGGTGCGTTGGCGATGCCGCACGTCGCCGGGGTCGCCGCGAGTGGCCTGTTCTGGCCACTGCGCCGGCGGCACGACCCGGAGGACGTGAGCGTGGTCGTGCTGCCGCTGCCGGGCGTTGCCGTCGGCTCGCGGGACGCGCGCCGCCCGGTCGGGCACCCGCGCCCGACGCCGCTCACCCAGGTCACCACGCTGCCGAGCCTGCCGCGCGGCGCACCCCGACCGGTGCGCGAGTGGATCGAGCTGGCGCGGGGCGCCGCCCTCGAAGCGGGCGCGGGCGCACTCGATGGCCGGTACCTCCCCAGGATGTTGCGCCTGGTCGGCAAGACCGTCGAGGACCTGCCGGCGGTCAACGCGTACACCCCGCGCCATGTGCTGGTCAGCGACCAGTTCAGGGCAATCCGGGCCAGCTTCGAGTACCGCGACGAGCGGGTCGACGGTCGTCGCACGCTGAGCGCGTACGGCGACCGGAAGGCGCTGATCTACGTGATGATCGCGGAGGTCTTCGCGCCGTGGGCAGGGTTCACCCGCGAGCAGTCGCGGGCCATCGCCACGCTCGTGCTCGGCAGCGAGGGCCGGTGGCTCTCGACCACCGCCGGCGACATCCTGCGCGGGGTCGCCCAGGAGGCGGCCGGTCCTGCCCTGTTGGCACGGTTGATCGACGACCACGGTGCCAGAAGCGACAGGATTCGCCGCGACTTCGCTGTGAACGACGAGGACGTCGCTGCCCGGTGGGCGGCGTTCGAGTCCGCGTTGCTCGCCCGCGAACGGGAGTTCCTCGATCACCTCCTCGAGGTCGCCGGGGAAGATCGTGCCCAACCGGCCCGGAACGCGGTCCTGTCGTTCCACCGCCCGGGCGAGGCGGGCCCCGACGAGGGGCCGTCGCACGGCCCGGCCGGGCGGCGCGCGGTGCCGGCCCTTGCCCGGCGGGTGTTCGTCGACCCGATCAGGGCGCTGGCCACACTGCGCGAGTGGCTCGCCGCCCGGTGGCAACTGCGCTGGTTCGCCAACCGCGCCGACGGCCCGGCCGGCACCGCCGAATTCTGGTCGCGTGCGTGGCCGGAGCTACGGCGGCTCGCCCGCACCCCGGCGATCGGTTGGTCCCCGCTGGACGCGCGACTCGCCGGGATCTTCCTCGACGCGCTGCGCTGGCCGCTGGCCGAGGACGGCGACTGGTCGTTCCTGAACCCGCGCCCGCTGTCGTTCGCGGCGCTCCCGCTGTACTCCACCGGCTGGGACGAGGGCGAGAACCGGCCGAAGATCGTCGCGGCGGTGCTGACCTCGGTCGCGAAACGCAACCCGCGCAGCGGATACCGGGCCGGCCTGCTCGGCGAGCTGTCCGATCCGGAAACCGGCCCCCGGAACGTGCTCGCCGAAGTCGAGAAGGTCCTCGACGAGGTCCGGAGCGCCCTGGACGACGGTTCGTCGGCACGGCGCGAGACCGGCCGTCTGCTGGCCGAGACCGGCGGGTACCTGGAGGTGCTCGCCGACTACCTCGACTGGGGCCTCCTCTCGGTACCGGAGGACTACCGCTACAAGTACCAGGACTTCGAGCGGCTGCGGCGGATGCACGAGCGCAACGGCGACCCGGATGCCGACGCCGCGATGCTCGGCGGCTTCTCCGACGCCGGGGAAGCGGCGCGGGTGGAGGGCGTGCTGCGCCGGGCGCACATGGCGGGACGGACCCGCAAGGCCACGGCGAAGGAACTGCCCAGCGACCTGGTCGCCGGTCAGTTCTGGTTCCTCTCGCGCGAGGAGTTGAGCAGGGCCGGTGAGTGGCGGGCGTACTACCTGCTCGGCGGGCTGGTCGTGTGGTTCGGCGAGGTTCCGGTGCGCATCCTGGTCGAGGAGAACTACCACAAGCTGTCGCCGGAACAACAACGAGAGCTGGTGCTGCATGAAGGCCGGCACGGGCGCGGCGAGCGCACCTGGCACAACCACCACGATCAGACCGACCGGACGCTCGCGCCGCTCGGCCGGGACTATCTGCGCTACGTGCACGGGACCGCCCGGAACAGCCCCGAGCAGCTCGACCGCGACCAGCTGCTGGTGCTGCTGGCCGAGGCGCTCGGCCTCTCGCCGACGGCACGCCGGCTCACCGAAAGGGTCCGGGAAGCGATCGCCGCAGCCATCGAAGAGATCGGAATCAGACTCGCCAGGGAAAAGAACCTGACCGCACCGGCGCCGCCGATCGTCCCGTTGGCAAGGGTCCTCTATGAGCTGGACTCCTGGGAGGATCTCTTCGTCCGGCAGGAGATCCTCTGGGAGCCCCTCGCCGACCTGGTCGTCGAGCTCGTCCAGCGGGTGCCCCACCTGTGGCCCAGCGAGCACGGCAACCAGATCGCGGTGCTGCAGGCTCGGATCCATCCGGCGGTGAGCACGCCCGTCGCCCCGGACGGAATGCGCCTGCGGGTGGACCACCGCTCGCGCGGCGCCCTGGTCGTCGCCCCCGATGACCTCGACGAGCTGCTCATCGAGGCCGCACGGCCCGGCGGTCCCGGCCCCCGCCTGCTGGTACCCGCCGGAGACGGGTACGGCCGGTGGACCCTGCTGCGCTACACCACGCTGCTGGCGATGTGGGCACGCGATGATCTCCCCTCGCTGCACATCCTCGAAGGGGGCCGGCGGGAGCTGGCGGTTCGGTTCGTCGAGCCGGCCGGCGAGGACATGGTCGCCGGACTCGGCTGGGAGCTCGCCGTCCGGATCGATGACGCCTCGCCGAGGCCGGTGCCCCGGCTGCGCCCGATCGACCCCGGGCACGTTCCGTCGTCGAACGCCAAGCGCGGGTCGCGCGGCGGCGGGGCGGTCGCGGAGAACATCGCGAGCAGCACGGCACGGCGGAAGATGGAGCCGCAAGCCCGGGACCTGCTAGGCAACGCCGAGCCGCTGGACCGCGAGCACGAGTTCACCCACCTGCCGCCGGTACCGGTGCCGGGCCGGCCCGACGCCGACCTCAACGACCTGGTGCGCATCACCGGCGAGGAACCGCTGGACGGCAAGCTGATCGGCTTCAGCTGGGACGACGCCGGCCGCCCGATCATCCTGGTGCCCAGGTGGGTCGTGGTGCTGGTCGACCGGCTGATCGCCCGCAACCCCGCCTTCGCCGCCTGGTGGATCGCGTTCCTGCGGCACGAATGGATCTTCCACCTGGCCCGGGCCGAACACACCGGCGAGCGCCACGACCGGCACAACAACCGCCTGGTCAAGTGGCTACGCGCCGAAGAACGCGCCGCCCTGATCGCCGGGCTGGAACCGATCCTGCGCGGCGAGGCCGAGCCACGCCCCGGGGCGGGCCGGGTGCTCGCCGTCGCGTTCGGTGAAGACGGCAGGCCGGTCGAGCTCCCGCCCGCCGTGCTGGCCGCGCTCGCCGAGCTGCGCGCCCACCTGCGCGAGCAGAACAGAATCAAGCCGAACGACGACCTCGGCAAGGTCAGCCCGGGCGGGCTGTGGAACCACCGGGGCGCGACGTTCCACACCCACGACGGCGACGCCGAGCTCACCGACCTGCTCGCCGCGGCCGGCTTCGGCTCCGCTTACCTCGTCTACCTGCTCGCCCCCGACGACAACGAAGTGCTGATCACCGGGCTCACCAAGGGCAACGTCCTGGAACGTACCCCCGAGCAGGCACGCCGGGCGTTGGAGCAGATGGTCGACCGGGCACTCACCGGCCAGGACACCGACCCGTGGCGGGGCAATGACCCCGAGGCCACGTTCGCCGGGCTGCTGGCCGCGCGCCTCGGTGAGGTGGGGACCTGGCTGGACACCTGGCAGTACGACATCCAGTTCCTGACCCAAGACGTCGAGAACGCCGACCCGGTGGACGTGGAGAGCGTCGTTGGCATATTGGCCAACGCCGAACGAACCCTCACCATGATCGAGACCTTCCTTGCCCGCGCGGGAAGCGCCGCACCAGACGAGCTGCGGACCCGCCACAGAGACACCGCAGAACTGGTCGCATCACTGCGCGCCTCGCTGGACGCGACGCTGCGGGCGATGCACCGCTACGACGGGTTGAGCTACGAGGAACGCGACACGGTGCGGCTGGCCGAGCGGCTGGTGCCCGACTACCAGGAGCTCACCGACGGGCTGTCCGCCACCGACCCCGCCGCCCGCGCCGACCAGCTGGGTGAGCTGCTCGACCTCGACCCGGGCACCGTCGCCGACGAGCTCGACGAGGTGCTCGCCATGCTGGCCGAGCTACCCGGCGGTCCGCTCGTCGGAGACCTGTTCGACGCCACCACCCGGCTGCGTGACGAGTACCGGCGGATGCGGGACGCACGGGACGAGCACGACGACCAGGGCCGAGGCCCCGGCGGGCCGGGCGCGACGGGGAACACCGGCTCGGCGACCGGCCACACCGATGGCGGCGCGCCCGAGTCGGCCGGCGACGGCGACGGGGTGGCCGAGTCGCGGGCCGCGCGGCCGGCCGAGCGCGACAAGGCCAACCCCCGGCGCGGCCCGCCGCTGCTTCGTTGGCTTCGGGACTGGATAAGGCAGCTCGCGCTGCCTGTCGCCGGCGCCGTGGCGCTGGTCGCCGTCGGAGTCGGGATGCTGGTCGCCGGGCAGCCGTGGCACGCGCACGGGTTGGTGGCCGCCTCGGTCCTGCCGGCCAGCCTCGGGGTGCTCGACGGCGGGGCGTTCGGCGACTGGGTCCACGCGCACCCGGTGCTTGCCGCCCTGGTCGGTGCCGCGCTTGTCGTCGTGGTGGTACCCGGGCCGAGGTCCTGGGTGATCAACTACATGAAGACGTTCGGCACGGCGTTGGTGGTGATGCGGCCCACCGGCGCCGTCCGGGCGTTGCTCGCGGTCAACCTCGCGGTGTTCGCGGTGACGGCGGTACAGGCCGGCGGTGTCCTGGATGTCACGTCCGCACCGCTGGTGAAGTGGGGCGCGACGCAAGGGGGCCTGGTCGGCGCCGGCGAGTGGTGGCGGCTGGTCAGCGGCGCTTTCCTGCACGCCGGGCTCGTGCACCTCACGCTCAACATGCTCGGGCTGGTCATGCTGGGCTGGCTCTTGCGGCAGGCCGTCGGCAGCGCCCGCTTCCTGGGCATTTACCTGATCGGGATGCTCGGGGCCTCGGCGAGCGTGGCGGTGTTCAGCCCCGCCCCGGTGGTGGGCGCGTCCGGCGCCATCTACGCGCTGATGGGCGCGGTCGCGGTCACCGAGCTGGTCCAGGACGGCCGGATCAGCCTCGGTTCGCTGATCAATATCGGGTTGAACGTGGGGCTGAGCCTGCTGGTCCCCGGAATCTCCGTGATCGGGCACTTCGGCGGGCTGGCGACCGGCGCCGTCGCGGCCTTGGTCATGCACCTGGTGCTCCCGGTCAGGTGGACGCCGCGTCGCGGGCACGCCCGGGGCCCGTCGCTGGCCGACCTGGGCGCCGAGCTGGAGCTGCGCAACCAGTGGCTGTGGGTCTCCCGGGCGACGACCGGGACCGGGAGCTCGCTCCTGCTGTGGGCGGTCAATGCCGACGAGGCCTTCACATTCGTGATCGCCGACGAGTCCGGTTCGAAGTGGGAAAACGAGCGGGTCACCTGGACCAACGTCGCGTACTTGCTCGCCGGCGTCCCGCATCGCGGAGTCGGGGCCGCGCTGGCCGCGCCCGGCCCGCTGTTGAGCACCGGGTGGGTGCGATGGGAGCTCGGCGGGGACGGCGTCCCTCGGCGTGCCGGCAGCGGTCCGAGGGGCTCGCTCAGTGGCTGGGTCCGGGCCCACCGCGACGGCGGCGGCTGGGTGGTCGATGCGCTCAGCATCGATTCATTTGTCGACGAACGCGGTCGGATGATCTTCGGCACCGGCTTGGCGTACGCCTTGGCCCGCACGGCGTTCGCCCGCGCCGGCTTCCGCGTCGCTGCGAACCCCACGAGGGCCGGTCCCGTCGGGCGCCAGCTCGTCGGTTGGCTCCGCGAGGTCGCGGCGTCGTTCCGCGCGCGGTTCGGCGACCGGACCAAGCGGGCCTCGTTGCTCGGCCTCGTCCCCGGACACAGTTGGCTGACCGAATGGGCACACGCGCCCACCGAGGCGTCGCCGGTGGCAACGCGGTGGTGGGTGGCGTTCGGAGCCGTCGTGGTTCTGGTCGTCGCGGGTTCCTGGCTACTGGTCGCCATCCGACTGATGCACCGGAGTGGCAGGGCCGCCAGCTCCGGCGAGCCGGTTGCGGCGGCCGTGGAAGCCCCCGCGCAGGCGGTTGACCGGCTCACGAAGGAACTGGAAGCCCGGCTGCGCGAGGCACGGACCGCGATCACCGCGTACACCAACCCCCCTCGGGGCCGGGTGCGCGACATCGCCGGCCTGGCGGACCGCACCCTCGGCGCGCTCGAGGAGCTGGCCGCGGCGATCGTCGAACTGCGCACGGCGGCGGCTCACCGCGAGCTCGACGACACCGCCCGGGGCCGAGCCCGCACATTTGCCGACGCGGTCGCGGACGTCCACCAGGAGTGGCTCGACAAGGTCCAGCCTCGCGCCGGCGGGGACAGCGTGGTGGCCAGGGCCGCCGATGTACTCCGGCTGGTCGCGGCCCGGATGCGCGGGGCCGCCGACCTCGCGAACCGCCCGCGCCGCGCCTTGCTGGAGCTACAAGCGGTCCTCGACGAGCTACGCGACTACCTCGAGGCCGTCGCCGCGAGCAACGAGCCCAACCGGGAAGCACTCGAACAATCGCTCAGGCAGGCGACCGACCAGATCGAGGAACTCATCGGTGACGCGTCTTTCCTGCTCAACCGGGTGGACGGGAGCGCACTGGGCGGGTCCTTCGTGAACATCCTGCACAGGCGGGCGGACGACCTGATCGCGCTCGGCACGTTCGTGTCGCAGATCGCGGACCTGCCGATCACCGAGGCGAACGCGCCCGACGTGAGTCACGACACGGGCATCGGGCTGAGCACCAAGCGGCTGTTGACCCATGCCGGGTTGGGCGCGTTCGCCGGTGGCGCCCTGGCGCTGTGGTTGGGGCCGGCGGTGCTGTGGGTGTCTGCCGGGGTCGCGGTGATCGCGTTGGTGATCCGAGTCGGGTCGTCGCCGGCTCTGTGGTTGCGCGCCAGGACAATCTCGAGCGACACCACGCCCCGCACCGGCCGCCGACTCCAGGCTGTCGCCCAGGTGGTGCTCGTGGTGTTCGGCGGCGCGGTCCTGGGTGCGTTGCTTGCCGCCGCGCTGGTCACGCTCGGGCCGAGCATGGTAGGCGGCACCGTGGGCATGGCCGCCGTGTGGCCCGGCCGGCCGCGGTGGGTCGGTGCTGGCCCGGTCCGCCGGGTAGGCGCGGCGGTGGCTGTCGCGGCGGTCCTGCTGATCTCCGGCGCCGACCTGGCCAGCGCCACGGCCTCGGAAAAGCCCGGCCCTGTCAAACCCGACCCTGTCAAACCCGACCCGGCCGAATCGGCGTACCGCATCCGAGTGCCCACCGAGTCGATGCCGAAGGACCTGGCCGCGCTCGTCAAGCGGGCGGAGCGACTCGGCTCGAGCATGGACCAGCTCGATTCCGAGCAGAATGAGCTGGTCGGCAACTACGGGCAGGCCGGCAAGGCCCGGTGGCTGACCAACGCGCAGCTGCGCGAGCGGCTCGACGCGTTCGCGAAGCGGCTGCGCGCGGGTCGAGTGGAGCGGGACCGGCTGCGCGCGGCGATCCGCGCTTCCGGTGACCCGTACGCCGACCCGACCGGCGAGCTGCTCGCGGCCCACTCCGATGTGGAGACCGCCGCCGGTGCCTATCGGCGGGCTGCCGAGTCGTTCGGCGAGGTTCGGAAGCGGGTGGACCACGACAGCCAAGGACCGCTCGCCCCCGCCGTGTGGCCGTGGCTGGCCGCGCTGATCGGGTTCGGCGCGGGAGCCGCGGTGGTGGGCTGGTGGCGGCGCCACGGCTTCCAAGGCGAGTTCAAGGGCCAGCGGGTATACAGCATGCGGGCTTCGTGGGCCGCCAAGCGGCTGATGAAGGTCGGCGGGGTGCTGGGCATCGCGTGGGGCGCGGCCGTAGCCGACCTGTCCACGAAGGTGTGGGCCGAGGCCCACATCATGTCCCTGGGGCTGGTCTACCACGAGACGGCCCTGTGGCGGGTGGTGCTCACGAGCGCTGACGTGCTCGTCGGGGTTGGCCTACTGGTCGGGTATGGGGTTGCCGGCCACCTCGACGCGCACACCCGCCTCACGCTGCGCATGCCTCGCTGGCTGAGCCTGCACGCGGAACCGTCGTTCCGATTGCTGCTGGGCGTCGGGCTGATGCTGGGCGGTGGGCTCGGCAACATGCTGGACCTGCTCGCCGACCACGCCGCGACGGACTTCATCCCGATTCCGTCGATCGGCGTTGCCAACATCGCCGACCTCACTGGAATGGCCGGCGTACTGCTGGTCGCGCAGGCCGTCTTCGCCCGACCGATGGCTCGGGTACACAAGCACCGGGCCGGGTACTCGCGGCCCGCGCTGGTCACCGCCGCCGGTCAGTACCTGATCGGGCTCGGTGTCGCGGGGCTTACCAACTGGGGCGTCGGCGCCGCAGACGCCGATATCGTCCCCGCGCTGACCCTGGTGCAGATCACCCTGTTCGCCGGGGTACTGATCGCCGACGTCCGGCACGCGCTGCGCGCCCGGCGGATGAACGTGCTCGGCTGGTCGGTGGCGAACCGGCCTTCGGCGAGTTGGGGCCGCTGGGCGACGCGGGCCGGGAGCGTGTTCGGCGGAGCCCTTGCGTTGACGCTTGTAGACGCCGTGACGACCCGATCAGTGGTCGAGTTGGCAGTGGTCGGCGCGCTCGTATCCGTCGCGTGGCCGGTGCTGGCGCGCGCGTTCCAAGGCTGGCTGAGCATCGCGTGGCGGCTGGCCCGTGACGGCTATCGCTGGGTGAGGGCGACCCCGACCCGATTGACCGTGGCCGGGATCGTGCTCGTCCTGGGCCTGCTCACCATCGGCCTCCTGCTCGCGGGCGCGCCTTCGCTGGGGGCGGCCGCTGTGGTCGGGGCGCCGCGCGCCCGGCCGAGGTCGCTGCTGGCGGCGGTCGGCAAGACCGTGCTCGGTGCGGGTCCGGCCCGTCGGGTGGGCGCGCCAGTGGTGGTTGGGGTGGTGCTGGTGATGTCCGGCGCCGGCCCGGTCAGCGCCACCACAACGACGGCGCACGGTGTGGTTGCCCGGGCCACGGACAACTCGGCCAACTCGATCCGGGCGCCCAATCCGCCGTCACCGGGGCAGGTCACCGCGCTCGAGTCGCGGGCGGAGCACCTCGACGGGGACATGCGACAGGTCGAGTCCCAGCTGGCCGTCCTGCTCCGGGAAAGAGCGAAGCGCGGCGGGCTGACCAGGTCCCAGCTTCGCGCCCACCTCGTGCCGCTGGCCAAGTGGCTGGACGAAGCCCGCGCCGAGCGGAACCAGCTACCCACCGACCTCGCGGCGGCGGACTACCCGCCCGCCACGCACCTCGCGGTGAACCGCGCCGTCTCCAGCCACCAGCGGGCCGCCGCCATGCTGGCGAAGGCCGAGGAGCTCGCGGCCGACCACAGCCAGGGACCGTTGGCCCCGGCGGTGTGGCCGTGGCTGGCCGCGCTGATCGGGTTCGGCGCGGCAACCGCGCTGGTGGGCTGGTGGCAGCGGTACGGCCTGTTCGGGACGTCGCTGGGCAAGCCGGGAATGGAGCCGTTGACGCATGCGTCCGGCGAACGCTTGGGGCGGATCACCGTCGCGCTGGGTGTCGCGCTGATCGGAGCGATAGCTGACCTGCTCCTCAAGGTGTGGGTGAGCGGGCTCTCCCCCTGGCTGGTCTACCACGAGGTAACCGGGTGGCGAGTGGCGCTCACCGGCAGCGAGATGGCCGTCGGGTTCATCCTGTTGGTTGGCTACGCGGTGGCCGGCTTTGTGGACTCCTACGGCCGCCTGCCGCGCGGTCTCCGCCGGTTCCACCTCGGCCATGATCCGCTGTTCCGGGTCATCCTCGGTGGCGGGCTGATGCTGGGCGGTGGCCTCGGCAACGGTCTGGACCTGTTGACCGACCGGGCGGCCACGGACTTCATCCCGATTCTGCCGATCGGTATCGCCAACGTCGCCGACCTCATCGGACTCACCGGCGCGGCGGTGTTCATGAACGGCGCCCTGGCCCACGGTATGGCCCGGGTACACCAATCCCGGGCCAAGCGCCGGCTGCCCGCGCCGGTGGTCGCTGCCGGCGAGTACGCCGCCGCGTTCGGCCTCGCCACACTCGCCATCCGGGGCGTCCACGCGGTGCATCCCGACATCGTCCCGGCGGTGATCCTGGCGCTGGCCGGCATGTTCACCGGTGTGCTGGCCGCCGATGTCGGCGAGGCCATCGGGGGCCGGCGGCCTCGGGACGTGCTCCGCTGGTTGGCCGCTCACCGGCCGACCGCAAGCCTCGGCCGCTGGGCCGGGCGCCTGGCGATCATGTTCGGTGGGGCTGTCGTGCTGGCGCTGCTGCTGCCCGCCGTCCCGGCGCTCGGTGCCACGCTGGCCGCGCCGCTGACGGGCGCCGTGCCGGTCGCGGTGTGGGTAGCCGCCGGTGCGGCGGTGGCGCTCGCGGTGTGGGTGGCGGTGCCCACGTTCCGGCGCTGGCTCGGCATCGCGTGGCGGCTGGCCCGCGACGGGAAAGCCGACGTACCGGGTGGGGCTGGCGAGGTGCTCGATGTGGCCGCGGACCGGATGCAGGCGGCCGCCAACCTGCTTGCGGACCTGCGGGCGGATGACACCTTGCGGGAGCTCGACACGGTCCTGGGTGGGCTGCGGTCCCTCCGTAGGGCCGCCGCCCTCGGCCGCGAGACCACGCGGATGGGGATCGTGGACTCGCTCGACCGGGCGATCGAGCTGATCGAGCACGAGATGTTCAAGGTCGGGTTGAAGGCCGACTACCTCAGAACCCATCGGGAGCTGGAGCCGGACTTCGTGGCCGTCGTGCGCAAGCAGGCGGACGGGTTGCGCATCCAGGCGGAGGGCTTGGCCGAGCTGGGTGTGTTCGCGGACGGGGTCTCGATCAGTGCCGGGCTCGACGTCAGGTGGTTGTTGCTGGGTGCCGGGTTGGGTGCGGTCGCCGGCGGGGTGTTGGCGGTGTGGTTGGGGCCGGCGGTGTTGTGGGTTTCGGGCGGGGTAGCGCTGGCCGCCGCGGTGGCCCATGGCGGATCCGGTCGGCTCCAGCCGGTCGCACGGGTGGGGCTTTTCGTGTTCGGCGGGATGACCGTGGGCGCGCTTGTCGGCGCCGTTCTGGTCACGGCCGGGCTGGGCACGGTCAGCATGGCCGTCGCGGGTCCCGGCCGGCTGCGGCCCATCCTGACCACGGTGGCCTCGTCGGACGGCGGCGTCACGCGGCACGAGCTGGTCGAGGCGCACCCCGGGTTCGCTCCGCACACGCTGGACAACCGCCTGCTCATGCTGCGGCTGGCCGGCCTGATCGTCCGAGTGGCAGAGCGGCTGCCGAGCGGTGGCTGGCGGGTCCGTTTCCAGGCCTCGGAGCGGCTGCCCGAGGTGATGGGTTACCTGGACGACCCGAACAGCTACCCGGCGGACCGTTCCCGGGAGGCGCTGGACTCGGTGCGGCGGTGGCTGGCGCCGGGCACGGAGTTCGCGCCGACCGAGCTGCCGGTGCAGGAGATCGCCGAGGCCGTGCGTGAGGTGCTGGGACTTGCGCCGGCGCCACCGGCGGACAACCTGGTGCCGGCGAACTCCGTGCGGGCGCTGTTGGACGCCCTCGCCGATCACCCGGGCGGTATGAGCTCCGCCGAACTGGCCGAGCTCCTGCCGGCACTCAACGACCAGGCGATCACCCGGTGGGTGGCCACGCTGACCCGGCTGGGCCTGGTCTGGTGGGTCGACAACCGCTACCTGCTCCCCGAGCACATCCTCGTCCTGCTGGCCACGGTCGACGACCCGGTCGACCACCACGACGAAGACCTCGACGTCGTCTGGGCGTTCGGCGCGCTGCTCGCCGGCCCGGTCACCAAGGAGTACCTGGACGCCGAGCCCATCCTCGACCTCCTGCTGCGGCGGATCGCCAGGATCGACAACGGGCCACTGGCCGGCACCCTCCGGCTGGCCCCCGCCAGCTCGGCGGGCCGCATGCTCCTTGCCATCCCCGGCCCGGGCACCGGCGGCATCGCCCGCGACGAGTTGGCGGCACTGCCCGGGGCCGCACCGCTGAGCCGGCTCGACAGCCGCCTGCCGATGCTGGTCACGCTCGGCATGCTCGACGCGACCAAGGCCAACTCGAGGCGAGGGCTGGCCAAGCGCTACTCGACAACCGAGTTCGGCCAGCTGTTGCATGACGCGCTCGAGGAGTTGCACCACCACCTCAACCCGGACACCTACGTCAAGCTGTGGCGGCTGACCGGCATGCTGCGCGACGGCGGGCTGACCTTGAGCCGCAGGCTTGCGACGACCGGCGCATTCATTGCCCTGGTGACCGAGCTGCGCGCGATCCTCGGCGCCGAGCCGCCCGCACTGGACGACGGGGCCGCGGACGGCTCGGTGTGGGCACTGCTGCACCGCGTCGCCTCCGCGCCCGAGGGCATCACGGGCGAGGGCGCCGAGGCGGAGTGGCTCGAGGAACTCGCCGAGTTGCGGCTGCTCACCCGGACCGAGGGCGCCGATGGCATCCGCTACCGCGCCACGGTGTCCACCCGCGAGCTGCTCGGCGATCTCGCCGACCCGGCCCGGATCGGCCACGCCGGCTACCGGGAGGCCGTCACCCGGTTCGCCGCGCTGGCCGCGCGGCAGGCCACCCCCGGCGCGGTGGCGGCCGGGGTCGCCGCGCTGCGCCATCCGGCCGATCCCCGGCTGACCAGGCTGCTGACCCTGCCGGCGAAGGCACCGCTTTCGTTCCTGCGCGAGTTCACCGCCGACGCCGGCGGCACCACCGCGACGGCCCTCACCCAGCGGCTTCGCGGCTACAGCTACCAGGTTGTCAGCGGCCAGCTCGTCGTGGTGTGGCACCTCGGGTTGGCGCACCGGGAGAGCGAGACACGGGGCGAAACCAACATCTTCGTCGCCCACGACTACGCGCCCACCGCCATCGCGACGCGGGTCGTGGCCGCCCTCAACAACCCGCGCACCATCCCCGACGAAGCGACCCGGCGGGTGTTGGGGCAGGCCAGGGCGGTACTCAGCAACGGACGGTCGTTCACCCAGTACTACAAGGGAGCCAACCAGTTCGAGGACGTGCTGCGCGCCGTCCTGGCGGCGCTGGGCCTGGGCGACGATCGCCGGGGCGGCACAACCGGCACGGGCATGATTGCGATTGGGCCGCTGGGCGTGGTGGTGAGCCAGCTGGACCTCCCGGCGTGGGCCGGCCCGGCCGTGCTGGTTGTCGCGGGTGCCTTCGTGCTGGGGGGCGCCTTGGTGGCGGTGCCCGCGTTCCGGGGCTGGCTGGGCATCGCGTGGCGGCTGGCCCGCGACGGGTACCGCTCGGTGGCCGGCGGTGGCGCAACCGTCTCCGTCGCCCGGTTGATCAGCGAGTTGGTGGTCCGTTTGACCGAGGCCAAGAGCGCGGTCGACCTCTACACCAACCCCGAGATTGGGGAGGTACGCGATACCGCCGCGCTGAGGCGTGACGCCCTCACCGCGCTCGAGCTCCTGGCCGAAACGATCTCCGAACTGCGCGCGGCGGTGGCCAGCCGCAAGCCCGGCGGCGCGGTCGGTGACAAAGCCCGCGAGGTCACCGACCTGGCCGAGATCGCCCACCGGCAGCTGCTCGGCCGGGTCAAGCCGGGCGCCGGCGCGGACAGCGTGCTCGGCAGGGCCATCGATGTGCTCCGGTTCGCCGCGGACCGGGTACGCAGGGCCGCCTACCTCGCCCACCAGCCGGACGACGCGGTGCGGGAACTCAACGCGGTCCTCATGGACCTGATCGCCTACCGCTATGCCGTCACCAACAGCAACGAGCCCAACCGTGCGGTACTCGAAGATCTCCTCAAGGGGGCGATCAAGCGGATCGACACGCTCCTCGAGGCCGTCATCGAGCTGCGCGACCTGGTTGGCGAGCAGTCCCTGGCCGGGACCTTCGAAGAAGGCGCATACGAGCAGGCAAATGGCCTGGTCGAGCTTGGCACGTTCGCGTCTCGGATCCTGGACAACCCGGATCTGCGGGTCACCCCCGAAGGGCTCGCGGAAGACAGGCCCGAGAAGGCCCGGGAGGACGACACCGGCACCGCGGCCGAGGACGCCGGCTCCGCGGCCGAGGGCCGGGTGTCGATCGAGGACAACGCCGAGGTCAACACCGGGTGGCTGTGGCTCGGCGCCGGGTTGGGCATGCTCGCCGGCGGCGCGCTGGCGGTCTGGTTGGGGCCGGCGGTGCTGTGGGTGTCCGCCGGAGCCTGGGCGGCCGCCGCAGTGGTCCGTCACCGACGCCAACCGGCCGCCCGAGTGGTGCTGTACGTGTTCGGCGGCGCGGCCCTGGGCGCGTTCCTGGCCCTGGCTGGCATGCCCGAGGTGGCGGCGGCCGCTGTGGTCGGGGCGCCGCGGGTCGGGCTGCCGTTGCGTGGTGTGACCGGCCTGACCGAGCTGACAGTCCTCGACGCGTCGAAGAAGCTGCCGAACGGCGAGTGGCAGGTCATGGCGGGCCGGGACTCGGGGGGTCGCCTGGTGGTGCTGCGCTCCCGCAACGTCGCGGTGAAGCTACCCCGGGACCGCGCCGCGCTGGTCCCGAGCGTCAGTGCGGCCGCGGTGCACGCGATAGCCGGGACGGACGCGGCGGCCGCGAGCTTGGGCGTGGTGCTCGAGGACATGTTCGGGAAGACCCCGGACGGCAATCAGCGGTTGCTGCGGGCCGGCCAGGTGGTCGAGGTCAACGAGCTCGAGCCGGGCGGCATGCCGGTGCCCGTTGAGCTTGGCCAGGCGCCGCTGGACCGGTTCGCCCGCCACTTCGGGGTGTTCGTCCTGCTCGGCGAGATCGACGGGCTGTGGCCGATCAACCTGATCCTGGAGCCGGAGCGGCAGGTGATCCACCCGGTCGACTTCGCGAACAGTATGTCGTCGATGGTGCCCTGGGTGGCCTTCTTGACCACGCTCAACGCCGGAGCGTGGGCCTTCGGCCGGCTCACCGAGGAAGACATCCTGGTGCAGTTCGCCGACCTGGTCGACCAGCGGGACCGGATCTTGGGTGTGTTGCCCAACGAGCGATTGCGCAAGATCGCCGACGAGCGGCTGGACTGGATGGCCGAGCGGGTCACCGGCGCGGCCGGCGGTCTAGCCGGGTGGCTGCGGACTTCGCTGGACCGGGTCCGGGGGGAGTTCGTCCGAGCCAACCCCGACTACCAACCTCCCGCCGAGGGCTTCCAGCTGCCCGCCACCACGGGAGACCCGTGGACCGAGGCATTCTTGGCCAGCCACCGCGCCTCCGGTGTGTCGGGCTATGCAACCGGCGGGCAGCTGCGCCGGTTCGTCGCCGCTGGTCACCGGGTCTGGGTACACGACCACGCCGGCGGCGACCGCTGGCTGGTCACCGTCGCGTGGGGCAAGGCCACCCAGGGACGGGTGACGCTCTCGGCAGGCGCGGCACTGGCGAACCTGGCGCGGTGGCTGGCCGGCCTGGCGCGGGCCGCGCCATGGTGGCTCGGGCCGGTCATCGGGTTCGCACTCGTGCTGCTGGCGCCGGTGTTGCTGCCGACCAACCCGGAGATCGCTCAGGCGATGGTCGGCGGCGGGGCGCTGTTCGGCATGCGCGAGCGGTTCCAGCGGGCGGTTCAGGACCGGGCCGAGGACACCACCGTCGACGCGGATCTGCGCTTGCACACCCGGGTGGCGGAGGCCCTGGTCGAGCACCTCGCTCACCAGCCGGAGCAGACCGCCGCGCTGGACGAGCTGGTTACCGCCCTCGGCGGGGACGCCGAGGCGCGGAGCGCGGTGCGCGGCGCGGTCGAGGTGGATCCCCGACTGCGCAGGGACGCCACCACCGCGTGGCTGGTGCCGACCGCACCCACCGGCGGCCCGGAGCCGAGCGGCGATGCCCAGCCCTTCGAGGAGAGAGCCACCCGCCCCTTCAAACCCACCGACTCGCTCGCCAGGCAGGTGTTCGCGGCGATCGACGAGTTCGCCCGGTACGCGCTAGAGCTGCCGATCGCCGAAGAAGACCGCGCGATCCTGCTTGACCTGCTGGCCTGGGTACGCGAACACCCTTCCTGGGCGATCGATGGCCGGTCGAGCTGGGTGGACGTGGTCGGCACCCGGCCGGGAACCGAGCTGCCGGACGTGCGCCTCGTCGTCTCTCACGGAGCCGTGCTCCGCTACAGCAAGGACCTCGGCCGCGTGCTGCGCGCGCTCGGCGTCCCGCCCCGGGTCAAGCTGATCCCGCTCGCCGCCCGGTTCGTCGTATGGCACGAGCTCACCCACGTACTCCAGATTGCGTACGACCATCGCACAGGCAGTAGCGAGCTGGCGCTCGCCAGCGAGGCGCTCCGTCGAGAGATCGCGCCGAAGCTGGACCTGCCGCTCGGTGGGTTGACCACCCCGGAGTGGCTGGAAACCGAGCGGCAGGCGCATGGTCTCGCGGCGCTGTTGATCACCCGCCACCTGCTCGAAACTGTGGAGCTGACCGAGCTTCAGGCCCAGTACCTGCCGACGGTGCTGCGCAGCGTGCTCGGCGACATGCGGTACGCCGAGTTCGTCGCCAACCGCGCGGACAACCCGCTCGGCGGCCCCACACCGAGCAGCCCCGGGCTGCCCGGCTACCTCTACTACTACGACGAGCGGCAGACGCTTGCCTCGCTGGCACTCACCCAGGCCGGCGGGGCCGGCGGCGCGGTCGTGGCGAACATGACCGGCGAGCAGCTGGCGGCGGCGCTGCCGAAGTCCGAGCGAGACCGGCTGGCCAGGAACTCCGAGCCGATGGACAAGCAACGGTTCTCGCGGCTGGCCGAGCCGGTTCTGGCGCCGGACGGCTCGGGCGTTGACCTCAACGATCTGGTGGAGATCGTCAACGAGGCGCCTCTGGGCGGGAGGCTGAAGGGCTTCGGCTTCCGGCCGAGGGGCGCCGCCCCGGCCCAGGGCAAGATCCTGGTACCGCGTCACGTCATCGAGCTGGTCGACCGGCTGGTCGGGCTGAACTCGGAGTTCCGGGGCTGGTGGGTGGCGTTCCTGCACCACGAGTGGCGGTTCCACATTGCCAGGGACGAGCACACCGGCCCCGATCACGACCACGACAACGACCTGCTGATCGCATGGCTGCACCGGGAGATCGCCCGGCGCGCGCCAGTGCTGGCCGAGGTGCCGTGGGGTCCGGATCGGGCGGATCGGCTGGCGTTCCTGTTCACCCGGGCCGACCCCAGGGAACCGACCGGGGCCGAGCGCGCCGTGCTGCCGCCAGGGCTCGAGGTCCTGCCGGTCGGGAGGGACCTCGCGACTGCGGTCACCGGCCTGGTTGCCATCACCTGGGCGCCGGACGGCGCGCGGAACGGGTACCCGGTCGTCCCGGAGCCGCTGGTCACCGAGACCCTCGGCATCATCGCGCTCGCCGAGGCGGTGCTGCCCAGCGAGGAAGCCGAGTGGGTGCGCGCCGATGTCCGGGCCTTCTGGGCGGGCGTGGCCGACCATGTGTTGCTGTTCCACACCGTCGGATTCGACGACTCGGAGCTCCACGGCGCCTCGGTGGACCGACCGATCCTGTTGACCCGGCTCCGCCAGCTGCGCGTCGACCACTTCATCCTGATGGCCCAGGTGGTGGCGACGCTGGTAGAGGCAATCACCGTGAGCCAGGAGGCGGCGCCGGACCGGGTGGAGCTGGAGCGGCTGCGCACGGTACTGCCCGAGGTCGAAGCCCTCTTCAGGCGTTGGCTGGCCGAGGCGCCGGGGCCGGCCGCCGGCGAGCTGGATACGCTGCTGTGGAACGCGCTGCTCTGGGACCTGCAGCTCTGGGTCGAGATCGCCGCCGAAACACAGACCAGGTACGTGGTGACCGGAGAGCTGGGCCAGCGGCTGGCGGAACTGACCGATGGGGTCGACCCGGTGGTGCTCGACATGCTCGAGCGCATCGCCGGCGTGGCCGACAGGTTCGGGCCGGCGCCCGGGGCTGATCCGCTGGTGTGGGCGGACGACGCTCTGCGCGTGCTACGGCGGCTGCGCGAGGAGGTGCGGGGGCGCCAGATACGGCTCGCCGAGTTCAAGCGGACGCTACTGCTCGAGCTGCGTACCGGCACCCCCGACACCGGAGCCGCCTTCGAGGACGTCGCGCGGGCGAACGAGGTGCTGCTCACGGTCACCGTGCTGCTCGGACCCGGGCGACCCACCACGCCCGAACGGCTTCTGCAGGTGTTGTATGACGCCGCGCTGCTGATCGACACGGCCGACAGGTTGGTGGCCGGCCACCGAGAGCACCCCGAGGCGGGCCGTATCTCGGCGATCGCCGACGAGCTGCGCACCGCCGTCGCCGACGAGCACGACCGGTTGGATCCGGCGAACGGGCGAGGGCTGGCCGACCGGCTGATCGCGGTGCTGGCGCGCCAGCGGGATCGCACGGCGCCGCTGGACCGGTTGGCTTGGTTGCTGCGCGCCGACCTCCTCGACCTGGTCGATGCCGTCGACAGCCGGCCGTCGGTCCTGGAACTCGACCAGACAGCACCCGGCGTTTTCGTTGTGCGCCTGCGTGAGCCCGGCGCGGGTCCGGGGTTGCTCGGTGGCGGCGCCGTGGTCATCGGTGTCGGCCTTGCCGGCGCCTCGGCGCTGACCGCCGCCACCGCGAAGCCGGCGCGGGCCGAGGAAACCGGCTCGACCCAGGCCGGCGGCGCTTCACATGGCGATGCGGGGCTGTTCGTCGTGGTCGTGGTCGGAGCACTGCTGGCAGTGGCGGCGTCGCGTTGGTCAGCCCGGGGCGTGGCGTTGATAAGCGGGGAAGGCAAGGGCTGGACCGCGCGGGGGCCGCCGCCGCTGATGGCTGGGCTGGACCGCTGGGCAATAGCCGCGCTCGGGCTTGTCGGCATGCACGAGCTGGGCCAGCTGGCGGCCCTCGCCCCGTTCGGGCTCTTGGTTGTCGCGGCGCTGGTCAAGCGGTTCGCCCCGAAGCTCGCCGGGCGGCCGGTCGTGGCGGCGGCGCTCCTGCTGGCAGGCAAGATCGGGTTCCCGCTGCTCGTTGGCGCGGCCGTCGGCGCGACGCTGTTCCACGGCGGCGAAACGATCGGGCTGATGGGTCTGCTCACCCCGGCCAACGCGCGGGCGGTGCTGCCGCGAGGCGCCCTCGCCGAGCACATGCGGGCCGGCGAGGACGAACTGGCCGGTGTCGCCGGGCTGTTGCTGGTGGACGACCTGCCCGAACGGGTCACCGCGATCGGCGGCCCTCGCGGGGTCTGGCACTACCGCCACCTCGGCTGGATCTACCTCGACACCGGGATGTACGGCTCGCTGCCCGAGGACGCGCTGCAAGCCGTGCTGTGGCACGAGACCCTTCGAGTCCAGCGCCCGGGTTGGCCGGATTCGCTGGTCGGCCAATATGCCCCGTTGCCGGACCTGACCGACGCCAAGCCGGGCTCCTACCGACTTCTGCCGGCCCAGAGCAGCCGGCTAGGCACGAACCAGGTCCGTGCCGTCGGCGAGGTCGTCGAACGCTACAGCAACCCGCTGAGAGATCCACGAATCCGCCGGGAGGTAGCCGCCGCGCCGGGCGACATCGTTCACGCCCGCTGGATGAAGAAGATCATCGGATTCACTTTGGAGGAGCTGGCTCGCCCCGTCATGGAGCGGCTGGCGAACAGCAACAACGAGTTCGTGCTCAAGAACGTACGAGTGCGGATGGTGACCGGCTCGGGCGAGCCCGTGGCAGAAGTAGCCGAATTCGACTATCTCTTCTTTGACGAGTTCGGCCTGGTGAGATATGTGGCCGTCAAGTCCCGCGCGAACAAGTTCAAGCTCTATCGAGAACGAGAGCGGTTGGCGACTCTCTTCGGCGGACTCCCGCCGGAGAGGGCAGGCCAGGCAACTGGCCTGGAGGTTTCCTGGGAAGGCGCCGGCGACTGGATCCCGCTGAGCGAATTCCGAGCGGATTACCTCGGCGAGCGGGATATCGCCGACGTCCCCATCGAGAAACTGACCCCCCGGGGCGAGAGCGGCGCCCATCACGTCGACCTGACCCGCGCGGAACTGCACCGTGAAGTGGTGCTCGCGGTGCTTCGAGCCATCGCCGCCGTGGAAACGGCCGAACGAGCCCAAGGAATGCCGGGCACCGCCGGCACGGCCCGCACGAGTCCGGGATTGCCTCGCGGTGGCGCCCTGTTCGGGCGGATCGCGGCGACCGTCGGCGCACTGCCGATGCCGCACAACGGCGGCGCGCTCTGGCACCATGCCGAGCTGGCTGCGGGTGGCGGCTCGGAGATATTCGACTTCGGGGACTCCAGCACGTTGTTCGTGGTGCACATCGTCGCGGTCGGGCTGGCCGGTATGGCGCTGTTCGCGATCGGCGAGCGGTGGTCCCATCCCGAGTGGCGGGAGTCGGCCAAGCGGGCCGGACACATCATCGGCCCAGGGCTGGTCTTCCTGCCGATCGCGCTGCACTCGCTGGCCGCGGTCCCGCTGGGTCTGGGACTGGCCTCTGGCTACGCGGTCGTCTCCGTTGCCCTGCTCGCCATCGGGACCGGCACGACCCGAGCTGCCCGGACCACCGCGTGGGTGATCATCGCCGTGGTAACCGCCACGATCCCAACGCTGCTGTTCAACGCGAATGCGTGGCGCTTCGGTCTGCTCACCCCGGTATCCGCGGCCGATGTTCAGATCACCGCGCACGACTGGCTGGGCCGGTGGCCGACCGATGGTCGGGTCGTGGCGATGGCGGTCGGGGCGCTGGTCGTGGCCGGTGTGTTGTTCGTGGTGCTCGGCAGGTGGGCGATCAACCGGCGCGGCCCGCCACCGACCGACGAAGACCGACTCGAACAGATCGGCGGCGATCAGCGCGACGCGATCTGGGCCGTGTACCTGCGCGTGCAGGGCGCCACCCGGCAGGCGAACATCTCGAGTCCCTCGCTCGACGCTCTTGGGCGCGATCTGCGGGACATCACCGCCCACGCGAGTGAGGTGGGCGAGGACTGGGTTGACCGGCTCGCCACGGCGGACGAGCTGTTCGCCGTGCTCAACGAACTGCGCTGGCTCACCGACGCCAGCCGCGAATCCCTTGGCACCGCCGAGTCCTGGGCACGCGCCTACGACATGCTCACCAGGCTGGCCCGGCTGGACCCTGGCGACTGGAGCCTCACCGACAAACGGGCGGCCGAGCTGCTGCTCATCGCCCTCACCCGTCCCATCACGACCGCCGGCGGTGTTTCCGCCGGGCGCCAAACTGGGCACCCGACCCGGCGCGCCGGCTTCGCCGGCGACTGGACCTTCCTCAACCAACCACCGGACTGGCTCCCACACCACATCCCCTGGCGACAGCTCGACCTCGTGGAACGACTCACGCTCGCCGTCCTCCCGGTTGTCGGGCTCCGTGACCCCACCAACGGCCTCTCCCCGCGGCTACTCACCGGTTTGGACCGGCCGCGCGGCGCCGAGGACGCCCTGTTCGAGGTGAGAACGGCCCTGCGCAACGCCCGCCCGGACGGCAATAACCCACCCAGCACCTACGACGGCGTGCTGACCCTGATCGAAACCGGCCTGTGGCTCAACCAACTCGACCGGCTCACGGACCGCGACACCACCTACACCTCGACCCACTACCTCTACGACTACCTGCGGGCCACCCACGCCGAACTACGAACCGCCTACCTCGCCGACGACTCCGCCACCCGGGAAGCCGATCCAGCCCAGACCGACGCGAGTCAAGCCGGTGCTACGGATGCGGACCCGGCGGCCGGTACGCGGGCAGGCAGCACACGGACCGGCGCCGGTGAGGCCGGTATGGGCCAGACGGGCAGTCAGCGAGTTGACCTTGGCCGGCAGGCGGTGGCGAGGGTGCTACGGCTGCTCGGCTTCTCGCTGCTGCTCGGCGTGGTCGCTGTTGCGCTCCTGCTCACCCACCCCGGGATTGCGGCGGCCGTCGCCGTGCCCCCGACCGGCAACCGCGCCCGCCCACACTCTCGCTGGGTGATCAAGGACGAGCGGGAAGGTGAGGCCGAGCTGTTTGCCGAGGTGTTGCGGGGCCTGGAGCGGCTTGGTCACGTGCGTCAGCAGGAGCGCGACCCGAACCGGGCGAGGGCACCGACGGCGGTGTTGGAGTTGCCGTCGACCTACCGGGTCCGGGAGCTGCTGGAAGAAGGTGGCCTCGCCGAGGACTTCCCGGAGCGGATGGTCGGGTTCTTCTGGGCCGAGCGCGACCTGATTGTGGTCTTCGAGCCGATGGCCGAGCACGTCAAGGCCCGAGGGTTGTGGCAGCGGTTGCTGGACGCGCTCAGCTCCAAACGCGGCGACGACGCCGACGAGATCGTCCGGCAGGTCTTCTTGATCCGGCCCCACACCTATCGGCCCGCGCCGCGAATGCGCGGGACCGGGCCGTTGTTCCTCGGTTTCGAGCTCGAGATCAACGTCCCGAAGGAACTCGTGCGGGAGGCTGCCGAGCTCGTACAACGCCGGCTCGGTGACCTGGTCTACCTCAAACGCGATCGCGATATCGCGTCCGGCTTCGAAATCGTCGCCCACCCGATGTCCTACGAGTGGGCCATGGCGCATTTCCCCTGGGACATATTCGACGAACTCGCCGCACTCGGCGCCGACCCCGGTGACCTGGGGCTGCACGTGCACATCAGCCGGGATGGATTCAGCTCGTGGGAGCACGCGTGGGCGTGGATGGAGTTCATCCACCGCAACCGCGAACCGGTGGTCGCGCTGGCGCGGCGGGAATCGGAGCATGCCGCGTTCACCGAGAAGGACCGCCGGAACCTCAAGCTCTACGCCCAGGGCGTGGGAACCGTCAAGTACCGGGCCATCAACACCCAGCCAGCCGACACCTACGAGCTGCGGGTCTTCGCCAGCACGCTTGTCCTCGACGAGCTGCAAGCCGCGCTCGGCCTTGCCGAGGCATCGGTGGAATACACCCGGCCGCTCTCCGTGGATGATGTCAGAGGAGAGACCGGGGAATGGTCGCGGTTCGCCGCCTGGGTGCGCGCCCGACCGCCATACGCGCCGCTCGCCCGCGAAATCGCCCGCCGCACGGCGACCGACGCCGGCGGGCCTCGCTCCGGCGGACATCGGCCGGGCACGATGCCTGGGGGCTGGATCGGTCGCCTCATGCTTGCGCTTCTGGCGGCACCGGTGCTTGTGGCGCTCGGCGCCGTCCCGGCGTGGGCGTCGACGGGTTCGCCGATCGGTGGATTTGACGTGCCGGTGGCCGCGATGGTGGCCCTGGGAGCGATCGGCGTTGGGGTCTTGGTCGTGCTGCACTACGCGATCTGGCGCAACGCACCGCCCAGGGCGCGGGTGGAGGCCGAACGTGCGGCCAAGGGACCGCTTGGGGTGCGGAACTCCCGGTTGCTGCTTGGCGGCCAGTTGATCTCGTTCACCGGTTCCGGGATGCAGAACGTCGCGTTCGGCCTGTTGGTGTTCGAGTTGTCGGGGCGGAGCGGAACCGCGTTCGGTCTGGTGCTCGGCACCCACGCCATTCCGGCGGTGTTGTCGCTGGTGGGTGGGGCGTTCGCGGACCGGTTCGACAAGCGTCGGCTGCTGTCGATCACCTACACCGGGATGGCGTTGGTCGCGGTGGTGCTGGGTGTGCTGGCGACCGGCGTCACGACCGAGCTGTGGCCGGTATTCGTGCTGGCGTTCCTGCACGGCGCGCTGGTCGCCATCAACATGCCGATTCAGCAGGTGTTCGGGGTGTCGGTGGTGGGCAAGCGGCACCTGGCCCGCGCTATCGGGCTGACCGCGATCGCCGCCAACGTCGGTCTGCTGGCCGGCCCGGCGCTGGCCACGGTGTTGGTCGGCGTTGTGGGCATCGCGCCGATGTTCTGGCTGAACGCGGCCAGCTTCCTCGCCCCGCTCACCGCGCTGGCGTTGATGGACCGCGGCCAGCTGCACGCGCCCGAGACGACCGACCGCGCCAGCTCTCGCGAGGCGCTGCGTTACGTGCGCGGTCACGCAGTTGTGCTCACGGTGCTCACGGTGGCCGCGGTGGTGGCCGCCACCGCGCAGAACACCGAGGTGACCGTGCCGCTGTTGGCGTTGCACGGTCTCGGCGGCGACGGAGCCGACTACGGCACCTTGTTGGCCGCGGCCGCGATCGGGACGCTCCTCGGCGCGGTGCTCAGCGCGCTGCGGCACGGCAAGCCCCACCTGCGGACGGTGCTCGGCGGGGCGGTGCTGCTTGGCTTGCTGCACGTCGTCGCCGGGTTCGCGCCGAGCGAGCATGCCGCCGCTCTGGTCCTGATGGTCGCCGGCCTCGTGGCGATGTTCTACGCCACCGGGATCAGCGCCTACCTGCAGCTGTCCGTCGAGCCGGCGGTGCGGGGTCGAGTCATGGGCCTGTACTCGATGCTGCTCTACGTCTTCGACCCGGTCAGCTCACCGCTGTTCGGCGCCGCCGGCGACCACTTCGGCGGGCGGTCGCCGATCCAGCTCGCCGGCGCGATCGGCGCGCTGGCCGCCGTCGCCGCGGTCGCCGTGCTGCTGCGGCCGCGTGATGTGGTCCGGATGATCGGTGAATACCGGGTTGGGTGGGTGTTCGTCCGCCACCGAGCAGTCGAGCTGCGCATCGACAACCCGGGTTTGACCCGGATCGGCAACCTGGAGCGGATCCTCGAGCTCACCGAGCGCTACCAGCGGGTCGGCGACCGCGTCGTGAAGGTCGAGAAGCTGGGCGTACTGGCCGCGTTGCCGGTCGTGAACCGGTGGCTCGACCGCGCCGCGAAGCGACGGGTGGTCTTGGTCCTGCTGGAGGTCGCGGTCGTGAGCGTAGCGCTGCTGCACGTCGTCGGGATCGGATACGCCAAACCCACCGTGATGGTGAGCGAGTATGTCGCCGCTCCGGGTGGGGTCGTCCTGCTGGCTCTCGCGATGGCGCCAACGGCAGTCGCCGTCGAGCTGGTGGCGCGCTTCGTGGACCGAGCCGATCTTGGGCGGCTGACCGTGCGGTTGTTGCGCGTTGCCGGCGTGGCGCTGGCGGTGATGGCGGCCTTCCCGACCACACCGTTCGGGGTTGCGCTCGATTGGCCGGCGCAGGTGCACCGGTGGGCGGCGGTCGTCCTGTTCATTTCGCTGCCGTGGGCGGCCATCCGGTTGGCCATCGCCCTCCCGGCGGTTCGGGCGCTGCGCGCCTCGGTGTGGACCTTCGTCGGCTTCGGCGCCGCGACCGCGGTCAGCAAAGTGCTGGACCCGGTTCTCGGCGACCTGCCATGGCTGCTGTCGACCGGCATACTCGAGCGGATCGCGTTGGGCGCCGGCGTGGTGGTGCTGGCGCTGGTCGCCGGCAGGTTGGGCGCGGGCGTGTGGAGCGTCGGCCGAGTCGGGCACAGCGGCGAGCTGGTCGGGCGGGCGCGGGCGCTTGCCGGGCGGGTCGGGTTGGACCGGCTGGCGGCGGGCGCCGGATTCGCCGGCGCGTTCGCCTTCGGCCAGGCCGCGGTGGTCGGCGCCTTCGTACTGCTCATCGGCGCCTGGCTGGTCCACCACTGGTTCCCCGGGCTGGCGCGACAACCGGCGGTGGCGCGGGCGCTGCGGCTGATCGGCGAGTTCGGGATCCCGCTGCTGCTGGGGGCGGCCGCCGGGGTCGTGCTGTTCCACCCCGGTGGGATCGCGGTGGCCGCGGTCGTGTCCCCGTTCGGTCCGCACTCCGGCGGGGTGATCAGGGACGAGCGGCCGGGTGAGCGGGCGTTGTTCGTCAACGTGCTGCGCCGCTTGAGGGGACTCGGTGAGGAGCGCCAGCAGCGCAGAGACGCCAACCGGGAGAGGGCGCCGCCGGCGGTGCTGGAGTTGCCGGTGAACGACGAGGTCCGTGCGCTGCTGGCAGAGGGAGGACTCGCCGAGGACTTCCCGGAGCGCATGGTCGGGTTCTTCTGGGCCGAAGAAGACCTGAACGTGGTATTCACGCCGATGGCTGAGCGCGTGCGGGCGGCCGGGCTGTGGAAGCGGCTGATGCACAACGCGGAGTTCTTCCACCGCGCCGGCAACCGCGCCGGCATTAACGACTTCGGCTTCGACTACGACAGCGACGCCGACGACATCGTCGGGCTGCTCTTCGGCCTCGACCGACCGCGCCCCTCGCCGGCGCGCCCGCTGGTTGGTCTTCCGCTGGAAATGCTGGACATCGCGGCAATCGACGAGATCGTCGAATCCGATCGGAAGGTTGACGGCAAGCCGAAGACGATGCAGGTCCGAGACGGCGCGGATCGCGCTCTATGGATCAAGCAGGCACCGGCCGGCGAGCGGCACAGGCTGGTGGACTGGGTGGTGGCGTCGCTGGCCCTGCGGATATTCGGGGTGCCAGTGCCGGCGTCGTGGTTGGCCGTCGCCGCGCACGACGTGACGCCCTCGGGTACGGGGAAGCCCGTGGTGTTCGCGGGCGACGTGGTCCTGGTGCAGCAGGCGCTGCCCGGCGAGGCACCCACGCACGACCAGTGGATGAACTGGCGGCACCACCTCGCGGGGCGGCTCGGTGCGGCGCTCACCATCCGGGACTGGGACGGCATCCGGCGGCACAACCTGATGGTCGACCCAGCCAACCCCCAGGCCCCGCCCGCCCAGTTCGACTTCGACAAGGCCATGGACGCCCACCCGTGGAACCGCACGGCGGAGGCGGGGTCGATCATCAACCTCGAGGGCAAGGTCTTCGGGCTGCTCACCGAGCAACATGTGCTGGCGCTGCTCGCCCAGGCGCTCGCGCTGCGCGAGCCGCTGCTCGCGGCGATGCCGAACGAGCGCCTGCGCGAGCAGGTCGCAGTCGGCCTGCTCTGGATGGCCGACGTGCTGGCGAACGACCGACTGCCGGACGAGGTGGCGCGCAGGCTCACGTCCGCTCGACGGTCGGCGGCCAGAGTCGGTTCCGAGACCGACGGTGGCTACCACCCGCTCGAGCCCCCTGCCAACCCAGGCGTTCCCCAGGCCCTGCCCGGCGGGACGCGCCAGGCACTCGGGCCGGTCGATCTCGCCGAGGCCCGCGCCGAAGGGCACGACGTCCGCGTGCACGACCCCCTCCCGGACGGGCGGTGGGACGTCACCATTACGCCCGGCGCAACCCGGGGCGGCGGTACCGAGACCGGCCCGGCCTCGGGCAACCCCGGCATCGACGGGCCGGCCATCGAAACGATCGGTGACCTGTTCGCCGCCCTGACCGGCGAATCGGGCAGCAGCGCCTACGACCTCCAGCCGCGCACCGACCTTTCGGTACGCCAGATGACGGCGCGCCTCGAGTACCTTGTCCGGCTCGGCCTGGCGGTCAAGCAGGCTGGCCGGGGCTATGGCGCGCGCAACACCTACCGGCTGTCCCGGTACGGCCAGAATGTGCTGCGCGATTGGAGGAACCTCGGCGGGATCGAGGAGGCCGAGTACCGGGAAGCGCTGGAACCCCTCGGCCGGCTCCCCATCGGCCATTCGTTCGACTCCGCGCTGTCCCAGCTTGCCTTCCCGCTGAGCCCGGTCCAGGAAACCGTGCTCCGCGTGATCGGCTACTCCGCCGGAATCCACCTGGGCAACCTCATGCGAGCCACCGGGCGGTTCGATCTCCGGCCAGAGCTGGCCGAGTTGGTGGATAGAGAACTTGTCCGGGCGCGTGGTGGGGTTACCAGGGGCTCCTACACGCTGACCCATTTCGGCCGCAGGGCACTGGAGGCGGCCGATGCCCGCAACGCCCGGTCCGCCGTCCAGCCAGACCCGGACGACGAGCCGTTCCGAGTGGGTGGGGTTGTGTCGGTGGTTGCCGAGGGTGAAGGGACCGGCGGCATCGGGGTCACCTATCGGGAACTGACCGACATTACCGGGCTCAGCAGTACCCAGCTGGACAGGTTGCTCCGAGTGCTGGTCGGTCACGGCGTGATGACCAAGGGTCGACGGCACGGACCGATCAGGCGTCAGCCGCCGAACGCCTACACGCTCTCCGCCGCCGGCAAGACCCTGCTGGCGGACCAGCGGCGGCGACCGGTGCAAGACCCCGACTACGACGCCGCGCTGGAGCGCTTGTCGGAGGCCTTCGCCGCACCCGCCAAGCCGCTGCGGAAACACGTTCTGGACGACTTGGCGGAGGTCCTCACGGACCTGCGCGCCATCCCGGCCTCCCCGTTGTACGACGGGGACGGCGGTCCCGGCGGTAGCTCCAGTACCGGTGGCGGCTCCGGTGGCCCGGGCGCGGGCACGGGCGGGGCGGGCGCGGGGGCGACAAGGCCGGGTGACCCGGCCTCTCGCGCCTGGACGGCATTGCCGGCACCCGGCCAGCGGAACCACGGCGCGGTGATAGCGAACGAGCGTGAGGGCGAGCTGGACCGGTTCGCCGACCTGGTGCCCAAGTTGGCGAAGCACGGGGTGGAGCTCGAGCAGGAGCGGGGCCCGGGGCGACCGAGGGCGCCGCCGAAGAACCTGGTGCTTCCGGTGAACGAGGCCGTCCAGATGTTGCTGCGGGACGCCGACCTCGCGGACTTCCCGGTCCGGTTGTTCGAGTACTACTGGCCCGACCGCGACCTGATGGTGGTCTTCGAGGGAATGCGGGAGCGGATAACGGCCGCGGGGCTGTGGCCGCGGTTGCTGCACCATGTCGAGTTCTTCCACCGCCATGGCATCTTGTACGCCCGCAACCATCTGGGACTGACCCACGACGAGGACGCCGAGGAGATCGTGCGCTCGGTGTTCTTCAACGGTCCGCGCTCCGCCGAGGATGTCGCGCTGGTCGAGGCGGTCGAGACCGTGGTGCGCCGGTACGCCCCCACCGGTGAGCCCGAGTCGGCCGATGCGGCGCTCGAGCTCGGGTTCGGGGTGGCGTCGGCGCTGGTCGAGGACGTCAGGGCGCAGCCGGGCCGGGCCCGGCCGGTGCTCTGGCTGTTCGCCCTGCTCGGTGGCTCGCCGAGGGCCGCGAACCTGCTGGACCGGGCGATCGCGGTCGATCCGAGGCTGCGGCTGAGCCCGGACGGCGGGGCGGTGTGGTTCGTTCCCGCCGAGCCGGTCGGCGGTCCCGCACCGATCGTCGCCTGGGCCGAGCCCACCGACGAGGCCGGAACGGCCGAGCGGATCACCGAAAGCGACCCGCTCGGTGCCCGGGTCCTCGCGCTGATCCGAGACTTCCCGAACCGCGTCGCCGGGCTGCCACTGGACGGGGGCACCCGCGCCGAGTTGGCGGGCTTCGTGCCTTCGGTCGAAGCGAACGCGTACTGGTCGGCTGGTTTGCAAAGCTCCGTCGACACCAGCCGCACCTCGGCGGGGAAGCCCACGCTGACGCTCCGGGTCTCCCGGACCATGCCGGGGCTGCTCGCCGAGGACATCCATGCGGCGTTCGCCCGGCTGGGGCATCCGATCACCGCCGAGGAAGCCCATGACCTGGGGCTGCGGCTGTTGCTGTGGCACAAGCTGACCCACGTAATGGAGAAGGCCTACGGTGTCGCGCTCGGCGGCCGGCTGGGTGCCGACACCTTCGCGGCCGGGCTGTCCTCGGCATTCGCCATTCCACTGGGTGGGCTGACGAACGCGGCGCACCTGGAGGACGAGCGGTTCGCCCACGGTATGGCGATGTTGCTGCTGCTCGAGCACATCCTCGCCCGCCATCCGGAGCTGACCGCCACACAGCGGCGTTACCTGCCCGACGTGATGCGTTCGGTGCATACCGACTCCATGCACGCCGGCGCGCGGAACCGGCACGGCGGCCCCACCAGCGAGAACACCGGCCTACCCGGCTACCTCTACTACCACCCGGCGCCGGTGGTGCTGGCCATCCTCGGATGGCTCACCCGGGTCACCCGCTCGGCATACGAGCCGCTACGGCTGGCGGACCCGAGCGCGATCGCCGGAATGCCCGGGGTACGCCCCGAGCTGGAGTTCATCCACTGGGCTCGCGAACTGACGGCCGACCCGCGCTTCGAGCCGAACGCGGACTTCTGGGCGCGGGTGAGCGAGGCGTTCGCGGGGTTGGCCGAAATCCCGGACGCGCCCGTCGGCGGGCTGCGCGCACAGCAGTTGGAGCTGCTGTTCGACCTGCTCGACCGGTTCGGGCCGGATGCCGAGATGCCGTTCGGGGCTACGCCCTCGGCGGTGGCCGAGTCGCTGGGCGAGATGCCCGTGCCGGCCTGGTTCGACGCCCACTACCTGGACCGCCCCGGAGTGGACCAGCGGGTGCTTGCTTACCGCGACCTGATCGATGAGCTGCGCTATTCCGAGCGGTTCCGCGAGGGCTGGCGCGAGCTGCTGACCGCGCTCATCGAGACCACTCGTGGCGCCGGTCCGCCCTCGCCGAGGGCGGTGCGCGGGCTGCTCACCGGGATGGTCGCCAGGGTGAAGGCCACCGGGGAGGAGGAGACCCAGCACCAGCTGATCGCCGATGCGACCGAGGCCGTCCGGGCCCTCGGTGGTGGCACCGGGCGGCACCCGAACGCCGGCGGGGTGATCATCAACGAGCGGCGGGGTGAGCGGGATCGGATTCTGCGCGTGCTGCCGGAGCTGAAGGAACACGGCAAGGTCCGCGAGGCCAGGAAGGACCCGAACCAGGCGCGGGCTCCGCCGGACGTGCTCGAGCTACCGGTGAAACGGAAGGTCCGCAAGCTGTTGCGGAAGGCGGGCCTGGCGGATCTGCCTCGCCGGATGATCGATATCTACTGGCCGGACGAAGACCTGCTCGTGGTGTTCAAGCCGATGGCCAAGCGGGTGCGCGCGGCCGGGCTGTGGGACCGGGTGGCCGAGCACGTCGAGTTCTTCCACCGAGGCGGCAACCCGCACGGGACCAACAAGCACGGCCTCGACCACGACCAAGACGCCGACGACATCATCCGGCTGCTGCACGACTTCCAGCGGTTGAGGCGGGGCAAAGCGATCTCCGATGGCGGGTCGGCGGTGTCCACCGTGGTGCTGCCGCTGATGGCCACCGGGATGGGTGCCAACCCGTTCGAGGTGAGCCTGCTGGCCACGCTCACCTATGGGGCGAGTGTGGTGTTCGGGCTGCCGGCCGGTTGGATCGCGGCGCGGGTGCCGAAACGGCCGCTGATGATCGGGGTCGACCTGGCGCGGTTCGTGCTGGTCGCCTCGGTACCGGTCGCGGTGCTGTTCGGCGGGCCGACGATGGTCCAGCTGTACGTGGTGGCCGGGGCCACCGGCGCGCTGTTCATCGTTTACGCCGTTGCCTCCGGTGCCTACGTCCCGGAGCTGGTCGGCCCACGCCAGGTTCCGGCCGCGAACGCCTCGCTGGTCACCGCCTCGTCCACCGCGCAGTCCGCGGGCCCCGCGATCGGGGGCGGGCTAGTCGGAGCGATCGACCTGGTGACCACCCCGGTGCAGGCAGCGGCGGCCACCCAGGGACTCGATGCGCTGTCCTACCTGGTCAACGTCAAGATGCTGACCGACATCGAGACACCGGACACGCCGTTGCCGCCGAGAAAAGCCTCGGTCCGCAAGGGCCTTTCCCTGCTGTTCGGTGACTCCGTGCTGCGCGGCCTTGCGCTGTTCGATGGTTTCGCCCGGTTCTTCCTCGGCGCAATCTTCGCCGTCCAGACGCCATACCTGGTGAACGAGCTGAAACTGCCCGGCTGGTCGGTCGGTGCGGTTGCAACCGTGATGTTCCTCGGTGGCTGGCTGGCCGCGCGCTGGGCGAACTCGCTGGCCGAGCGTTACGGCCCGTCCCGGGTGTTGTGGGTGTCGCCGCTGGTGGCGGCACCGGTGGCGCTGGCGATCTATCCGTTCGCTCCGGTCGACTGGGGCGGGTTGGCGATGGCCGCCAGCGGGCTCACCGCCGTGACGGCGATGACCCGGGTGCGGCAGGCCATCTCGGACACCGTGCTACAGCTGAACGTTTCCCCGGAGCTGTTGTCTCAGGCGTTCGCCGCGAACCGGTGGGTCGGGAACTTCGGTGCTCCGTTCGGCGCGGCGTTCGGCGGGGCGCTGGCCACCTGGATGGGCATGCGCGAGGCCGCCGCCGTGGTCCTGGTCGGTGTGGGAGTCGCCGCCGTGGTGTTCCTGGTGCTCTCCCCGCTGCGCGGCGCGAAGACCTACGAGGACATCTCGGACGTGATACAGCGGCGCCGGGGCGGCGCGGTGATGATCGAGCTGTCCACCGGCCGACCGATGCCGCAACGGCATCACCAGTACGCGGCCGCGCGCACCTCGATCGCCGAGCTGATGGTTGAGCAACGGCCCGAGCCGCTCGGCCCCGGCGACCCCGAATACGAGCTGGCCGATCCGCTCGGGCGGTGGGCGCGGCACCGGGTGCCGATGTATGTGCTCACCGGGTTGAACCGCCGTTATGCGCTGCGGGAATGGCGGCTCGGGTCGGAGCGCACCGGGCTGGTCATGTTCGTCGCGCCGGGCCCGGACGGGCGGCTGGCGGTGTTCGTCGACCCGTTGACACTCGCCCGGTTGCGCACGCTCAGCGAAACGGAACGCGCCCAACTGGCCGAGCGGGAGCTGGCTCGCATCCTGCACGAGGACTGGTCCGAGCAGCGGATTCAACGGATGGTGCTGCCCGCGCCGGAGCGGCTGCGCGAGCTGGTGACCGAGTCCGACCTCGGTAGCCCGGCGCTGGGTAACCCGGTCGAGCTCGCCGTCGCGGTGATCGACCACCTGGACACCCGGCCGGGTGGCAGCGCTTCACGCCGGCGGTTGAGCGCCCACTTCGGCGTCGACGCGGACACGCTTGACGCCGCGCTGCTGCTGCACCCCCGGCTGTGGCCGGACGAGAATCCCGCGCCGCCACAGCTGCACCCCCGGCTGTGGCAGGAACCGGCGGACCCGACCGCGCGCCTGCTGCCAGCGGGACCGGTCGTGATCCCGGCGTCCCGAAAGCGGGGCAGAGCGCTCGAGCCCGACCCTGACCGGCCAATCGTCCGGATCGCCAACCGGATCACCGACCGGGGCGGACCCGCGGGGACCGTGCACGACGCGATCGACCTCTTCCCCGCGCTCATCGACGAGCTCGAGCTCCACCTCGACCCGGCCACCCGCGCCCGCCTGGTCGCGCTTCTCGAGCACATCCGCGCCCACAGCTACTGGGCGCCGGACGACGGGCCCAGCGAGGTGCGTCGCGGCGCCGACGGCTGGGAGATGCTGCTCACGCGGGCCGACGTCAAGTTCAACGCCGGCCATCTGCGCCAGGCGTTCGGGCTGCTCAACCACCCGATCACGCCGCGCCAAGAGGCGCGGCTGGGCATCTTCGAGCTGGTCTGGCACGAGCTGGCGCACGTGCTGCAGGTGGCGCACGGCGAGGCGGCCGGGACTACACACGACGCGCTCGCCCTGGCGGCCTTCGCAACCGGCAGGACCACACCGCTGATCCAGGAGCCGAACCCCTACACCAGCGCCGTCCTGGTGGAGAACGAGCGGTTCGCGGAAGGCCTCGCGCAGTTGCTCCTGACCCGCTACAGCGGCGATCGGTTCATGGGTTCCCGGTGGCAGGCGCACTATCTGCCGGCCGTGCTGCGCTCGGTCAAGATCGACGCCTTCGGCTACGGCGGCCCGCACTCCGCGCCGCTGCCGGACAACCCGGAGCTGCCCGGCTACCAGCACTTCCACGACGAACCGACGGTGCGCGCGATCCTCGCGGCCCACCGGCAAGCGCTGGCCGGGTGGTCCCCACGCGGACCACCGCACTGGTCCTGGCGCTACGGCGACGCGCCCCTCGGGGGTGCGTCATGACCATGCGCGCCCGCGGTCCGCCTCCGCTCTCGATGCGTGTTCGCAACCCCCGAAACCCCCGAAACCCATCGAGAAAAGGACCCGAAGTGTCTTCTTTCACCACTCTCGCTCGCCCGGTGCATCGGCACCCGGCATTGAACTACCTGCGGTTGGCGGATCTGCTGCGTCAGACGCTGGCCGAGCACGACCTGGACTGCGCGTCGCTGTCCTGGTTGTCGCACACCCTGGGAGTCCCGGCGGTCGAACTGCGGACCGCGGTCAAGTACGCCCTGCACCTCGGCATTTGTGAGAGCGGCGCCGGGCCGGTGCTGTACTGCCTGCCTCGGCAGCCGATGGCAACCGGTTTCGAGGCCGTCCATCGCAACGGCCGGATGGTGTTGCGGCTGCCCGGGCACGGGTTGCGGCCACCGCTGTTGATCAGCGGTCAGCACGTCGGCCCGGTACCCGAGGACGAGCGTGCGGGCACTCTTGGCGCCGGAGAGCTGGCCTACACGATCTGCCGGTTGACCTTGATGGCCGGCAACTGGCTCGTGGCCGCATCCGACCCCACCCGGCTGTTGTTCGAGCTGATCGCCGAGGGCTGGCGGCACGGATCGACCAGCCGCCTCGGCCGAGGATTCAGCATCCACCGGGCCAGCTTCACCGAGGCGATCGCCACCGAACCGGCAACCAACCGGATCGAGCTCGTCACCAACCGGCACCGCGGCGGCCATCAGCTGGTCAACCTCTATCCCATTCCGGCGGTGACGGCATGAAGCCCACCCCCCGCCGCCTGCGCCGAAGCGTTCTGCCGGTGCGTAACCGGAACGGTGCCATCGGCACCGCCACCGCGGTGTCCGAAGGACTCGCACTCACCGCGCTGCACGTCATCGCGTGGGAAGACCCGGCAACTTTGCGTTTGGGTTGCGATCCGGGGCTGGTCGTGTGTGACGTCGCCACCCTGCCCTTGACCGACTACCAGCGAGTACACGAACAGGCCAGCCGCTCGCTGTGGCGAGCCCAGGCAATGGTCGGCGACACCGTCGACGCCCTGGGCACCGTCGACCTTGCGCTGCTGGCGGTGCCCGGGCTGAACGCTCCGCCGCTGCAACCGCGCGAGCGCCCGGTCGAGGTGGGTGAGCACGTGGTGGTGCCTGGTTACCCCGGCGGGCAGTGGAGCATCACCCGGGGTCCGGTCACCGGAGCCGATGACGCCGATTTCGCCGTGCGCCTGCTGCTCGGCCCCGGCGCCAGCGGCTCACCGGTAGTGGATCAGGACGGCCGCCTTGTCGGTGTGGTCACCCTGGATCACGAGGTCGCCACCATTTGTGTCGGCCCGGGGCTGTTGGCCGCCTTCTTGGGGCAATTCCTGGCGGTCAGCCAAGAAAGCGGGCTGCCGCGATGAGCCCCCGGCCCGTGATTAACGTGTTCCTGGTCGAGGATGACCGGCGCAACAGCGAGCGGATAGCCCAGGCGCTGTCGAAATGCGGAATGAGGACCCTCCGTTCTCGGTCGACAGGCTTGGTGTTCGACGCGGTCAGGAAGTGTGACGTGGCAATCGTGAGCTTCGTATCGCCCACCGAGGATCACGTCGCAATGGTGTCGGCGATACGCGCCGTGAGCGGGATACCGGTGCTTGCACTGATCGACAACGATCGCGTCCGTCCCCAGGTGGACGGGCATATTCTCGCGTCACGGGGAACGGAGGAACTTGCTGCGAGAATTGTTGAGGTAGTCCGGCGGCCATCGGCCGATGCGGCCCCGAACGGGGTAGTCCGAGCCGGCGACGTTGTGATCGATCTCAAGAAGCGCCTCGTCACCGTTGACGGCGCTGAGGTACGGCTCACCGATACGGAGTTCTCGGTCCTTGCGGTAATTGCGGGGGAACGCGGCAGGCTCTGTGACAAGGACCGCTTGATAGCCCAGGCGTTGGGGCGTTCCACCGGTGAGGCCACGGCGGTGTTGCATGTGTACATTTCAAAGATTCGGAAAAAGATCGGACGTCCATCCCTTATCGAACAAGCTTCCGGATACAGAATTTCAGGTATGACGTGATCGCACGGTGCTCCCCCGGTCGAGCACAGGTTCCGTACGCCGCGCACATGGCGCAACCTGTGCTCGGCGTACACGAACCGTGCGCGAGCGGCTTATCGGCCGGTCGCCGGCGAGAGCGGTCATGTGGCGTAGACGGAGAATTCGGAGAGCATGCGTTCGTCGGTGAACAACTGGTCGCGGCTGCGGGTGCCGCGTTGCAGCGCGACCGCCGTGGCGAGCGTCTGCACCAGTGAGATGAAGGAGGTCACCGAGCGCAGGATCGTCACGCCCTCGCAGTCGACCAGGAAGGTCACGTCCGCGATCCGGGCCAGCGGGGAGGCGGCCGTGTCGGTGAACGCGACGGTGCGCAGCCCGCGCCGCTTGGCCTCGGTGAACACCCGAACCGTGTCGGCCGTGTACCGCTGGATGGAGATCGCCACGAACACGTCGTCCGGCCGAAGGTCGCGCATCTCGTCCACCAGCGCGCCGGCCAGCGGGGCCACCTGGGTCACCCCGGGCCGCACCATCCGCAGCAGGTAGGCCATCAGCTGCGCGATCGGCAGGCACTTGCGCAGGCCCATCACGTACACCCGGTCGGCCTCGGCGAGCAGCGCGACGGTGCGCTCCCACTGCTCCGGGTCGATGCGGGTGAAGGTGCGCCGCAGGTTGCGTTCCTCGTGCTCGACCGCGGTGGACAGCAGGCCGCCGGATTCGAACTGTTCCATTGCGCGGCCGAACCGGCTGACCAACTGCGCCTCCTCGGCCAGGTGGTCCCGGCAGAGCGCGACCAGCGCCGGATACCCCTTCAGTCCGAGCGTCGAGGCGAACCTGACCAGCGAGGACTGGTGCACGTCGGCCACCTTGGCCATGTCGGCGATGCTGCGGAACGCGGTGCCGCCGGGGTCGGTGAGCAGCACGGTGGCGATGCGCCGCTGACCGGACGCGAAGCCGTCCATCCGCTCCTGAAGGGCCGAACGTAACTCGGCATAGCTCGTCGGTGCGCTCAAGCCGGCAATCCCCCTCTCCTGGCAATCGATTTCACGCAACAATACTTGCGCATCGCAAGCGGGTGGTCTCGGTGCTGATCCCGGAGGAGGCCGGTGGCGTCCCCGACGCGGACCGACTGGACCGCGCCCTGCCCTGGATCGCCGAGTCGTTCACCCTGCCGCGTGAGGCTTTGTCCGAGCCGTGAAGACCCCTTGACGAAACAATAGTTGCGCCGCCACGATATTGCTCAACTTGAATTGAGTGTGGCTGACACCGCGGCACTGCTGTTGTCAACCCGGAGGGGGTAACCATGGCCACGCATCTACCGTCGAGCGGCACGGGTCTGAAGGCCGCGTTGAGCAGTCGGCAGTTGACGATGATCGGTATCGGTGGGGTGATCGGTGCTGGTTTGTTTGTGGGTAGTGGGAAGGCGATCAACGCGACGGGTCCGGGTGTGGTGTTTGTGTATGCCGCGGTCGGGGTGCTGATCGTGTTGGTGATGCGGATGTTGGCGGAGTTGGCGGTGGCGGCGCCGGATACCGGGTCGTTCTCCGCGTACGCCACCCGGGAACTCGGCCCGTGGGCCGGTCTGGCGGTGGGGTGGTTGTACGCCTATCACTGGTGGGTGATCGTGGCGTTCGAGGCGGTGGCCGGGGCGGCGATCGCGGGCAAGCTCGTGCCGGGCGTGCCGAACTGGCTGTCCGCGTTGGTGTTCATGGTGTTCTTGACGGCGGTGAACCTGGCGGCGGTGTCGTCGTTCGGCCGGTTCGAGTTCTGGTTCGCGCTGATCAAGGTCGCGTCGATCGTGTTGTTCATCGTGATCGGCCTGATCGTGATTGTCGGGTTGTTGCCGCATGTGCCGGCGCCGGGGATGAGCAATTTGACGGGGCACGGTGGGTGGTTGCCGCATGGGTTCGGGGCGTTGTTGCCGGCGGCGTTGACGGTGTTCCTGTCGTATTTCGGTACCGAGTTGGTGACGGTGGCGGCGGGTGAGTCGGTGAATCCGGCGGAGACGGTGCGCCGGTCGCTGCGGAGTGTGGCGACGCGGATCATCGTGTTCTATGTGGGGTCGATCGCGGTGGTGGTCACCCTGTTGCCGGCGTCCTCGACCGAGGTGACCGCGTCGCCGTATACGGCGGTGTTGACCCGGCTGGGTATCCCCGGCGCGGCGTTGATCATGAATTTGATCGTGTTGACCGCGGTGTTGTCGTGTTTGAACTCGGGGATCTACTCGTCGTCGCGGATGATGTTCTCGATGGCCCGTCGGGGTGAGGCGCCGGCCGCGTTGCGGAAGGTCAACGCGCAAGGGGTGCCGACTCGTGCGGTGTGGATTTGCGCGGGGGCGGGGTTCGTGGCGGTGTTGGCGAACTACTTCCTGCCCACCGATGTGGTGTTCAGCTTCCTTTTGGCCTCGGCCGGCGCGGTCGCGGTGGTCGTCTACCTGTGTGTGGCGGTGACGCAGATCGCGTGCCGGCGGCGGTTGGGTGCGGAGGGTGTGGCGGCGTTGCCGGTGCGGATGTGGGCCTACCCGTGGCTGTCCGGGCTGACCCTGGTGCTGTTGGTGGGTGTGGTGATCGGGATGGTGTTCGATCCGGCCAGTCACAAACCGCTGTACCTGACCGGCCTGGCCACGTTCGTCGCGGTCGGCGCCGGACTGATCTGGCAACGCCGGCAGGTCCGCGCCGAGCAGCAGCTTCGCGCCGAGGTACTCGCCGGGGACGTCGACTGACGATGCACATCCTGGTCGTCGAGGAGGACCAAGAGCAGGGGCGCGCCCTGGTCGACACGCTCGGCTGGGGCGGCCACAGCATCATCTGGTGCCAGCGGGACGCCATCGGCTACACCTGTTACCTGAACACCGATGCGATCCTGGTCGACGTCGGGCTGCGCACCGACCTGGACACGCTCGACCGCCTGCACCAGATCAGCCCGGCTCCGGTGCTGATACTGGTCGCCCATGCCGACGTGGCTGCCCTGCGGGAGGCCGCGCCCACCGACGAGTACCTGGTCAAGCCGGTCGACGCGAACCAGCTGCTGCGCAAGCTGGAGCAGATCGTGCACCAGGCAGCGCTGCGGGCGAACCGGGTGGTCACCGCGCTGGACGTGACGGTCGACCTCGAGGCCCGGGCGGTCTGGGTCGGCGAGCAAACGGTGCTGCTCACCGCCAAGGAGTTCGAGGTGCTCTCCATCCTCGCCCGCCACGCGGGTCAGGTGGTCAGCCGGCGCAACATCGAGGAAGCGGTGTGGGGCACGATGAACAACTCCACATCCCGGTCCCTCAACGTGCACATGACCACGCTCCGCGCCAAGATCAACCGGCCGGCGCTGATCCAGACCATCCACGGGTTCGGCTACCGCTTCGGCGCCCCCTCACCCGGTCCCGTGGCGAAGAGTCCCGACGGGGCCAGCGCGCCCACCCGCACCTACCTCTTGTCCTCTGCCGACCCGAGCCCGGACCGCGGCCGCCCGCACGCAAACACCGCTTAGAGCGTGTCCCGCGGATCTGGCTGGGTTCAGTCTCGCGTTAGCTTGCCATGGCGCACGGCGAGGCCAGGCGGTAGCCCTCGCCGCGCACGGTCTGGATCACGCGCGGGCGGCCGATCTTGCCGCGCAGCGCGTTGATGTGCACGTACAGGCTCTGGTCGGCCCCGTACCAGGAGTCGCCCCAGATGCGCGAGATCAACGCGTTCTTGGGGCACACCGCGCCGTAATGCTCGGCCAGCAGCGCGAGGATCTGGTACTGCCTGTTCGTCAGCTGCAGCGTCCGGCCCGCCACCGTGATGGTCCGGCCCCGGAAGTTGATCGTGACGTCGTCCAGCAGCAGCTTGTCCGGCGGGTCCGGTTCGCGGGTACGGCTGCGTCGAAGCATGTCCAGCCGTGCGACCAGCGCGGCGGCCCGGTACGGCTTGCACAGGAACTCGTTCACCCCGGCGCGCAGCGCGAGGACGTGTCGGCCGGTCTCCGGCGTGTCCACCAGGGCGACGATCGGGACGTCGCTCCTGGCTCGGATGGCCCGACAGACCCCCACGCTGCCGGCGGCCAGGTCGTCCGCGGCGAAGCCGACAAGCACCGCATCGATGTGCCGGAGCGATTCGAACACGGCCCGGGCCGTCCGTGCGCTCCGCAGGTCCACCGAGCTGCTCCGCAACTCCCCCGCAAGCGTGTCGACGACGCGGTTGCCCTTGGCGATGACCAGGATCTTCATCGGTTCACGCGTGCTGGGGTATCGCGGTGACGAACAGGTCGGCGATCAGCACCGCCCCCGGGTCGGGGCTGCCGTGTGCCGCCTCGCCGACGTAGCTGGCGCGACCCCTGCGGCCCAGCAGCTCGGCGGTTGACTCGGCGCCCCGGCGGGCGGCGTCGGCCGCGTCGGCCAGGGCGCTCGTCAGCCCCGTGCCGAGGGCGGCGGCGGTGGCCAGGGCGTCGGCGGCCGGCACCATGGCGTCCACCATCGTGCGGTCCCCGACCTGGGCCTTGCCCAACCGCTGCACCTTCTCGGTGGCAGCCCGGACACCGGCGGCGAAGGCCTCGGTAGTGGCGCCTTCGGCCAGGTGCTTGCCCAGCTCACGGAACCAAGCGCCGAGCAGCGGACCGCAGGTGCCGCCAGTGGTCAGGAACCCGGCGGACACTCGGTGCATGACGCCGCCGGCGGTGTCCGGCGGTCGCTCGGTGATCTTCTGCCGGGCGCGGACCAGCGCGGTGTCCACGTTGGTGCCGAAGTCGCCGTCGCCGGCGCGGCGGTCGAGCTCGGTGAAGTCGACCTTCGCCTTCTGGACGTGGGTGGCGAACCGGTCGATCCAAGCCAACGCTTCGTCCAGGGTCATCTGCCGGGTGCGTTCCACGGTGCTCACCAGGTCACCGCCGGGGTGCGGACCGGGGCGTCCCACAGGTCCAGGAACCGGTCGTCCGCCTTGGTCAGGGTGATCGAGCAGCCGGCCATGTCCAGCGCGGTCACGTACGGGCCGACCAGCGAGCGGACCACCCGGATGCCGCGCGCGGCCAGCTGGTGCACCACGGCGCGGTGCGCGATGTGCAGCTCCAGCGGGTGGGTGGAGCCGAGGCCGTTGGTGATGGCCAGCACCTCGTCGCCCCTGGTCAGGCCCACGGCCTCGACGATCGGTCCGACTACCGAGTCGACCAGGTCGTCGGCGGTGGCGAACGGGACCCTCCCCCGGCCCCGTTCACCGTGGATGCCGACGCCCATCTCCACCTCGTGGTCGGCCAGCTCGAACGACGGCTGCATCTGGTCCGGCTGGGTGCAGCCGGTGAGCGCGAAGGCCATCGTGCGGGACCGGGCGACCACGCCCCTGCCGATCGCGAGCACCTCCTCGTGGCTGGCGCCGCGTTCGGCCGCGGCTCCGCAGGCCTTGTGCACCGCGATCACCGCGGCCGTGCCCCGCCTGCCGGGGCCGTCGTCATCGCCGTCGGTGGCCAGGTCGTCGTCCACCAGGATGTGCCCGACCCGCAGCCCGTCGTCGGCCAGGGTCTCCTCGGCGATCTCGAAGTTCAGCACGTCACCGGTGTAGTTCTTCACCACCAGGATCGCGCCGGCGTCGTGCGCGACGGCCCGGGTGGCGGCGATGATCTGCTCGGTGGTCGGGCTGGCGAACACCGCGCCCGGCACCGCCGCGTCCAGCATTCCGGTGCCGACGAACCCGCTGTGCAGCGGCTCGTGCCCCGATCCCCCGCCGGAGGCCAGCGCCACCTTGCTCGGGCCGGCCAGCTCGGCGCGCCGGACGAAGCTGGGCGTGCGGTTCCACCGGACCAGTCCGGGATGGGCCAGCTCGAGCCCCTCCAGCGCCTCGTCAACGAAGTCCAGGGGCTTGTTGAGGAGTTTCCGGCCGCTCATCCGCTCTCCCTTGAGAAGTTGCCGCTGTTCGACATAATCGAAAAGACTTCGTTAATACCGAAGCTACTTCGGACGGTACGGGAGAGACCCGCGGCACACAAGGGCTCGGCCTCATCGGCGCGGGGTGAGGAATCGGTACAGAAAAGTGCTGACCAGTGGCGGCCCGACGCAGATGGTCGCGGTGTGGTGGTCCAGGGTGACGACGCCGGCCAGGCGGTTGTGAAGGTCCAGTGCGGGAGCCCCGCTGGCGCCGGGGCCGAGCAGCATGCGCACCGCGAAGTCGGCGCCGTCCGTGCCGACCACCGGCCCGTGGTTGACGCTCCAGTACCCGCCCGGGTAACCCGGCACCACGAGGTGCTCCCCAGGGCTGACCGGATCGCCACGCGGCGACACCGCCGGCCCGGGCAGCCCCGGCACGGTGAGCAGCGCCAGGTCGACGGTGCTCAGCGCGTGATCCACCGGGCCGCCGGTGAGGTGTTCGGCGTACCGCTGGGAGCGGCGGGCCAGCTCGCCGGCGTCCCGGTACCCGGCGAGCGGCAGGCTCTGAACCGCCGCTACCGGATAGCGGGCGTGCTCGCCGACACTCAACGTCGCCGGGCCGTCCCTGGTGATGACATGCAGCGCGGTCAGTGCCAGCCCGGGCGCGACCACGGTGGCGGTGCCGATCACGCCGCCCGGGTTGCGCACCGGCAGCACCCTTCGGCGCAGCCGGCGCGAGTTGAGCCTCACCGGTCGACCCCGCGGGCCGGGATCGGGTAGAGGTTGACCAGCTCGTGGCCCTTCCCGCGCCGGTTGGTCACCAGCTCCAGCCGGTTGGTGGCGTCGCCGGACACCCCGGAGCCGGCCGCGATCGGCGCCTGGAAACTGGCCCGGTGGATGCCCAGCCCGCCGAGCTGGTGGGTGCCGTCGGCGTGCCGCCACGCCTCGGCCATCAGTTCGAACAGGAACCTGGCCGGGTCGGGGCTGGCCGGCAGCCAGGTTCCCGCCATCGAGGTCAGCCGAGACACGGTGTACCCGAGCTCACCCGCGCCGAGGGTGGCCTCTCCATCGGGTGCCGGTCCGACCCGCCGCCCGATGATCAACAGCGGCGAGCGCAGCCCGCGCCCGGGCAGCCGCAGCCGCATCCGCCCTCGCCGGTACTCGGGCAGGAAACCGGCGGCGATCGGCTGGTGGGGCAGGCAGTACACCAGCTCGCCCGCTCGGGTGGGTTGAATGCCCAGGTGCAGGGCGTAGTCCATGGTGGCGCGCAGCTCGGTCTCGGACACCCCGAGTTCGCGGCACAACCAGATCAACGGGGCGCAGTCCACGCCGAACTCGGCCAGTCGCTGGCACACCAAGTCGGCCAGCCGCAGGTAGGTGAGGGCCGGATGCGAGCGCACCGGCCGGGTGTAGGTGAAGGTAGACAACGACGGATCCTTTCCCGGACGGGTGGGTGGGCGGAAACCGCGTCGCCGGGGTGGGGCGCGGGCGCTCACGGGCCACCCCCGATCCGCCGGAACTCGAGGCGCAGTGCCTCACACGCCCGCTCGGCCAGCAGTGAAAGCTCGTTTCGGGGCATTCCGAGGAGGGCGGCTGCCTCCCTGGTCTGCCGTCCTTCCACCTCGATGGCCCAGAGCGCGGCGCGCATCGGTTCCGGCAGCGTGTGGAATGCCGCGCGAATTGTTTGGCGATCGGCGACCGCCCTGCCGATGTCCGGGACCGAAGGCGTGGGCAACTCGGCCGGCAGCGGTTCCGGTGGTGCCCTGGCCGGGTGTCCGCCGGCCACTGGTCGGGGCGGGTCGGGGCCGATCCCCAGCCGGGATAGTTCGGCGGCGAGCGGGGCGTAGACGCGCCGCGCGGCGACCCAGTGCGCGAAGGTGGACCAATCCAACGGGGTGTCCCTAGCGCGGGTGTAGCCCACCGAGGCGGCCGCGAACGCCAGCGCGGCCTTGACCACGGTCGGGTCCAGCGAGCTGGCGAACACCCGCAGCTCAAAGGTGTCCGCGGGGGTGGTGTTGATCGCTCGGTTGCGGTTGTCCCCGCGCACCCCAGCCGCATAGTCGGGGATCCGGTTCCGGTCTTCCTCGGTGAACTCGGCCCACTCGGTCGACCGCCGCCGAGCCAACGTGGTGACCTTCGCGGTGTTGTCGTAGATCAGCGTCATCCAGCGTTCGATGTGCTCGGCCGAGGCGAAACCGGCGCGGCTGAGGTGGATGTGCATACCGAGGCCGTCGGTGGTCGCGCCCATGGCCTCGAGCTCGGTGAGCAGCGCCCACGGGAAATGGAGCAGCGCCCACCGGTAGCCCATCGGATGGGTGACGATCTCGAAGCCGTGCCGGGTGCCACCTTCCTTCTTGAGGTAGCCGAGGCCGCCCAGCAACTCTTGGCTGAGCCGGGCGAACCGCCGCACCCTGCCGGCGACTGTGTGGATCTCCAGCTCTAGTCCGAGGAACAGCGGGCCTCGGCCGCGGTGCGCCGGTCTCGGTTTCGCTGCCTTGGGCAGGATCAGGCTGCCCGCCGGGCCTTCGGCCTGTTCATGGACCGATGGCGCATCGCCGGCTGTGAGCTCGTGGTAGTTGGGCGGCAGTGAGTGTGCCGGCGGGGCGGGCGAGTCCGGTCGCCAGGAGCGCAACAACGCGTCCAACAGCTCGACCGCGAGCCATTGCGTGGCTACCGATCGTTCGACTCGTGGCGTGCGTGCCGCCCGGGCGGAGGACACCAGGCTGCGCCGCTCGCGGAGGGCCTGCTGGAGCATCCGCTGTAGCCAGAAGGCCCGACGCTCCCGATCACCGCGGTTGGTGGCCGGCATCCGGTCGGCCAGATGCACCCACTCGTGGGTCAGGCTGCCGACGGCGTCGATAACCGGTTTGGGCAGCTCCCCGGCCCGGGCGGGGTCGAAGTCGAAGGTGGAGCGGCGGAACACCATCAGCCCGAGGTCGGTCACGGCAAACGCCCCCGGCGAGACCGACCTCCCGCGGGAGGCCCGGTAGTACCGGAGGAACTCGTCGTCGGGCAGCAGCCGCACCCGAACCCGGCCGGCGACCCGCCGCAACCAGACCCCGGGACCGGCCTCGACCACGGTCCGATAGGCGAAGGTGAACGCCGACCTGACCCGCTCGCCGAGCTGGTCCCAGTCCGGCAGGTCGAAGGCGTCCAACGGATCGGTGCTCCGGTCCAGATGCTGAACAAGCAGCCCGGACAGCTCGTCCTCAGCCTCGGGGTGCTCGGCCAGGGCCTCGATCGCCCGGCCCAGCGCGGCCAGTGGGTCGGCCAGCTCACCGGCTGGAGGGGTGACCTCGCCACTTAGCGACCACAGTGTGTTCCGTGCCCGCTCCTTGGTTGCCTCCGCATCGGCCCGCTGCCCGGCGGCCTCCAGGTCGATGGCCAGCGCCCACAGCTGCTCGGCCCGCCGCAGCCGCGGATGGTGTCGCTCGGGGAACCTGGTGAGGCTGGCTCGCGGCCTGAGCGTCTCGGCGTGCAGCCACTCCAGCAGATCGGTCGGCTCCGGGTGCGCCCCGTCGTCGAGGTGTCGCAGGAACCGGAGCCACCAAACGGCAAGATCCGGGTCGTTCGCGATCAGCCGTTCCATCGCGCGCGCGAGCCAGAACGGCACGAAAAGCGGACGTTCCTCGGCGACCACGCCGGGCGGTCTCGGGGCCAGGCCGAACAGCTTCCCTCCCACGGCGAACGCGCCGATCAGGCGGACGCGGCGTACCAGGTCGGGCGGTCCCCGGGCCAGGTGCGGCAACTCCTCGCGGGCGTCCAACAGCTCCCGAGCGTCGGCCAACACCCGTTCCACCTGATCCGCCGCCCCGCCGCCGGCCATCTCCCCAACGGCGGGGCCTGGCTGCAGGCCCAACCGCCGCAGCTCCTCACTGAGCGGGCGGTACTCGGGCTGGTCGCCGACCCAGCGCACGAAGTCGGCCCAGGCCAGCGAGGCATCCGGGTCACGGGTGTACTCCACGGTTGCGTCCGCGAACGCGAGCGCGGCCTTGACCAGATCGGGATTCAGCGTGCTGGCGAACACCCGCAGCTCGAAGGTGTCCGCGTTGCGCGTGTTGATCGCCTGGCCACGTTCCGTCTGCAGGGTGCCCTCGGCGTACTGCCTGAGCAGGCGGCGATCGTGGTCGCTGAACTCGGCGTGCCGCCTCGACTCCCGTCGGGCCAAGATGACCACTTCGTCGCGGTTGTAGTGGATCAGGCGCATCCAGCGGTAGATGTGCTCCGCTGAGTCGAAACCGGCGCGGCCGAGATGGACGTGCAGGCCGACCCGCTGGACCAGGGAGTCCGGCACGCCGATCTGGGGCAGCACCGGCCAGGGGAAGTTGGCCAGCATCCAGCGGTAGGTCATCGGGTGCGTCACCAGTTCGAAGCCGCGCACGATCGACCGGTCCGCCTTCAGATAGGCCCGTGGACCCATCGTGCTGAACACGAGCTCGACAACCTCGCGCAGCCGCCCCTTGGGTACCTCGATCTCCAGCTCCAGGCCCAGATACAGCGGACCGTCACCGTGGAACACCGGTAGCGGCTTGTAGTCCGGATCGCGGATCAGGTCCCTTACCCTGGCAAGCCATCCCGCGACCTGTGCTGAGTGGGCCAGCGCCGGCGGTTCGGCGGGGCCGGCGGCGTTGAACGCCGCGGCGATCGGGGCGGCGTCCCGGTCGTGCCGATGCCCGGTGTGCTCGTCACGAACCAGGTGGAACTCCCACTCGTGGTACAGGAACCTGGCCCACTCGGCGGCGAAGGACGGGTCGGCCGCGATCCGCCGTTCCACCCGGCGGGCAATGTGCGCGGGCACCAGGATGATGCCGTCCTCCGGTGCGGCGCCGCGCGGTTTCCAGCTGAAGCCGTACAGCTTTCCGTCCAGCGGGGCCTCGTCGGTGATGCGCACCAGCTTGACCAGCTCGGCCGGCCCCCGCGCCAGGTTGGGGAACTCGCCACGGGAGTCGAGCAGCTTGCGGGCCTCAGCACGCAGCCGGCCGATCAGGGGCAGCATCACCGCACGTGCGACGCGGCTGTCGACGCCGTCCGCGATGGAGCCACCGTCCCCGTCGGCGGGTTCGGCGACCAGGTCCAGCCGGTGCGGCTCGGCCGTGAGCGGGCCGTACGCGGCATGTCGCACCACCCACCGGGCGAAGCCGGACCTGGGCGGGCCTCGGGCGAACGCGGCGCCGACCGGGGCACCCGGGGTGAGGCTGACCAGCCACTGCCCGGCGACGAAGCTGTGCAGGAAGATCAGTTCGGGAGTCGCGGTGGCCGCGCCGAGCAGGTCGTCGGGATGGATGAGCCAGAACTCGCTGGCCAGCTTCGGCCTTTCGGTCGGGCGCACGATCCGGCGATCGCCGGCCGAGCCACCGGGCCGCAACGCCAGCGCGCGAGCCAACCCGGTCCATTCGACCGCGTCGGTGAGCAGCCGCTCGGCCTGGTCGAGGCGGGCGGCCACCAGCACGCGCAGCCGCGGCTCGGCGAGCACGGCGAGCAACGGCTCCCGCAGGCCGACCAGGTGCACGATCTGTGCGCGCAGTTGGGCCTCGGTGAGTTCCCGGACCAGGTCGGCCCGTGTCGAGGCCTGCTGGACCAGCTTGGCGACGAAGCTGTCGTTGTCCTCCAGAGCACGGTCGAAGTCGATGCGAACCAGCTCACCGGGCGCGGGCACCTTGAAGTTGTGCGGATGCGCGGCGCCGTCCCAGTCGCCGAGCAGCGCGTTGAGCGCGATCTGGGCGATCCACAGCTCGGCGACGTCCCGCAGGTCCGTCGGTGCGGGTCCGGGGACCCGGCCGACGATCTCCACCACGTCGCCGGCCCGCAGCACGTAGCCGCGCCGGCCGGGCAGCGGTTCGGTGGCGATGGCTATCTCGGACCAAGGCGCGTCGAAGCCGGCGACCTCGAACAACCGGGGGCCGGCCGACGAGCGCAGCAGCATGCCCGGGTTGCCTTCCCAGTGCTTGAGCACCAGCAGGTTGCGCTGCGCGTCGTAGGCGGTGAACACCTTCACCCGGCTGCCCCGGATGACCTCCGAGGTCAGCGATTCGCCGAAGCGCAGCCGGCCGAGCGGAACCAGGGGCTGCGCCTGGGGCAGCGCCTCAGCGTGCGCCCATACCTGGTCCTCCGACCAGTCCGGGTGTTGCCAGTGCACCAGCTCGTGGTTCTCCATGCCGATGCGTGTCGCCAGGTCGAAGTCACTGATCCGGCCGTCGAACAGCTCCCGGTCGGCGATCACCGTGGCGGTATCCCGGTGCAGGAAGTACAGCACGGTCACCGGGGGTAGGCCCCGGCGAGCCAGTTGCTCTGTCAGGACCGCGGCGAACCCGTCACCCAGCGAGAACCCGAGGCCGGCGGCGGCCCAGGTGCCCTGCGGGGTGGCCAGCATTGTCCGTTCGTTGTCCGCCACCTTCAGCGTGCCCCGGGACCGCAGCAGCCGCACGGTCTCCAGCAGCGCTTCCAACAACTCGCCCTCGGCCTCGACCGGCCGACCGGCCTCGCCGAACGCGATCAGGTGGCCGGCGTGCTCATGCTTGCCTGGGGCGGCGCGGCGGTAGCGGTCCAGCCTGGTCTCGGAGAACGCCCCGGGCAGGGATGCCTCGAGCGACGCGATGTACCGGGCGATGCCCAGCACCACCTCGTGCACCAGCTCGTCCCGGGTCAGCCACAGCCGGTAGGCGGCGGGTGGGCCGTCCGCCGTGGTCAGCAACGCCGTGATGACCTCGTCGGGTCGGGTCTGCCTGACGTACCGGGTCTGGAACTCGCCGCTGCGCAGCCAACCCCGGGAGCCGTCCCAGCGCGCCGGGTAGTCGGTGTCGGTGACCAGCCGGCCGAGCTTGTCCTTGTCGTCGGCCGGGTGGAAGGTGATGTGGCTGACCTTGGCGTTGACCTGGAGCAGGACGCCGGAGTCGTCTCCGAGCAGGTAGTCGCGCTCGAACCGTGCCCGCGCGCCGGTTACGTTCTTGAGGACCCAGCCGCCGAGCAGGTCGGCCAGCTCGGTCATCAGTGGGCGGGCCAGCTCCTCGAGCGCGGCGCCGAGCATGTTCCCCACCCAGCCGCGTTGGCGGAGCACAACGAAGCCGATCGGGTCGGCGGCGAAGGCGGCGTGCGCCGCCGGGTCGGTCAGCCGCGCGCCGTACTTGGCGATCACCCGGTCGATCTGGCGCTGTTGCTCTTCGCTCAGCCGGCTCGGCCGCCGGTGCGGCTCAGGTGGGTAGGCGGCCCGCTGGTCCAGCCTCGGCCAGCCGCCGCTGTCCGGCTCGGCCGCGTCGGCCAGGGTGGCCGGGGTGATCACCACGACGCCCCGGGCGGCTAGCGGCACGTTCGGGTCCCGCCAGCGGGCCAGCACGATCCGGCCCAGCAACGCGCGCTGCGCGTCGGTCAGCTCGGGCACCGCGTGCGGGTCGAGCAGCAGCGGTGGCCCCCGGGGCAGCAGCGGGGTTAGATCGGGTTGCGGGTGCAGATGGTCCACCAGCCGGGGCAGCAGGGCGAGCAACGCCGCGTTGTCCTCGGCCGACCAGCGCTCCCGGGCAGTTACCCAGACCGTGGTCGTGCCGGCCAGGGGCCAGGCGTCACCGGGGCGGTCGGCGTTGACCAGCCGGGTTCGTTCCTCGGCAATGTCGCGCAGTACCCGCTCGGCGCCGTCGCGGTCGGACTCGCTGTACCGGATGGCCAGCTCCTCCAACATCCGCTGGTAGCGCTCCGACCGGCCGGGCAGCATGCGCAGGTCGGCCAGCACCGCCCGCAGCAACGGGCTCACCTCGTCGGTGCTCCCCCGCACCTGGTCCCAGGTCAGGATCGGGAACGGGGTGAGGCCGCTGTCGTGCGTGGCCCGCAACGCGCGCAGCATGGCGCCGATCATCTGGATCTGCGCCCGGCGCAGCCGCCACCGGGCGTCCGCCTCGAACCAAACGGCCACCTCGTCCCACAGTTGGTGCGACCGCGGCGCCGGCAGGGCGAGGCCATGCAGCAGTGCCCGGCCGTCTCTGGTCGGCAAGTAATCCCCGCTCGGTCGCGCTCGGATCAGCATCCAGCCGGCGAAGACCCGCAGCAGGTAGCCGACCGTGCTCTCCCCTATTCCGGTGGCCTTCGCCACCTCCGCCGGCGTGATCGGTGTCTCGGCCTCGACGACCGCGCGCAGCACCGCCCTCGGCGAGCGCCTCGAGTTGAGCTTCGGTTCCGGCCACTCCCGCTCGGACGTGCCCGGCAGGAACTGGTCGGCCAGCAGGGTCAACATGCCCTCGTCGGCCTCGACGTCGAGACCCAGCCCGATACGCAGCAGCCCGGCCTGGGCCAGCCAGGCAAGCACCAGGCCGGCGGTGTGCTCCGGCACCTCTGGCAGCGCGACCCGGCGCAGTTGCTCCACGGACAGGCCCGGCTCCTGCGCGGCGGTGCGCAGCAGCTCGACGATTCCGGCCGGCAGGACGTCCGGCGCCCGCCCGGACCGGTGCGCCCGTCGTTCGGCCGCCGCACGCAGCCTGTTGATCACCAGCGCCGCCCGGTACAGCTTGACGAACTCCCGACGCTCTCGCTCGTGCGCATGCTCGTGGCCGGCCCAGCCGTTCTCGGTGTGCCGGCGCTCGTGTGCCCGCAGCAGCGCGTACAGGGTGTCCCGGTCGGTCGCCGGGAGCCTGTCGAGCCCCCGCCGGACGTGGTCGAACATGAACGTTATCCAGTGACCCCCGACCTGGACGGTGTAGGCGAGGATCTCCAGATCGGCGTTCGGTAGCCCGGCCCTGGTGAAGAACGGCTGCGCCGCCGCCCAGTCCAGCACCAGATCGGTCTGCGGTCCGGCCAGGTCGGGACGGGTCTCCAAGTAGGCGGCCACTGCGGCGGCCACCCGCAAGTCGTCCTCCGACTCGTACGGCCGGGTGGTCAGCCCGCCGCCGGTGGAGCGGGCGTCCTCGACGATCAGCAGCACCGTCAGCCGCAGGGACCTGGTCGCCGAGGCGTGGCCGGCGTCCTCGATTCGCCGCAGGGCGGTGACCAGGTTCTTCACCAGCATGGCGGGCGCAGCGTCGGCTCGGCTCCACTGCCGGTGCAGCCGGACCAGGTTGTCCTGTTCGGAAGCGGGCACCGCCGTGGTCAGCTCGGTGAGCTGGCCGAGCAGCCGATCACGCAGGTAAGCGGTGGTCCCGGGGCGGCCGCGATGGGTGCGCTGTTCGCGCAGCCACCCATGGGCCGCGAGCATCAGTTCGGCCCGGCCCGCGGCGTAGGCGTCCGGGTCCGTCTCACGTAGCCCCCGCAGCCCTGCCAGCGCATCCTCCAGGTCGGCCGGATCGACCGCTCCCGGGTCGGTACCGGTTCGCGCCGGTTTGCCGTTGGTCTCGTCCAGGTGGAAACGGCGGGCCAGGGCGAGCGCGATCTCATGGGTGAGCGCGTTCCGGGTCAGGGGTATGCGGTAGGCGTGGCCCGGGCCCTCCGCGGTGCTCAGCTCGACCGCGGTGGCCTGGTCGGCGGTCGTGTCGGCGAGGAACCGGTCACGGAACGCCACGAGCGGCAGGCCTGAGGGCCGCTCGTCCCAGTGGATCGTGTACCCGGCTCCGGCCGGTAGCTCGGACAGCAGCGCCGCGAGCGGTTGGTGGTCCCCGTCGCCCACCGCGACCACCGCCCCCTCGGCGTCGACCAGCAGGAAGCCGAACGTGGCCACGTCGCGGGTGCCCCGGCGCACCACCACGTTGGCCATGAGCTGGGCGTTCAGCAGCTCGCCCAGATCGGCCATCATCGGGCGGGCCAGCTCGACCAACGCGGCGTCCACCAGCCTCGGTGCCCACGGGTAGCGGCCGGACGTCAGGAACCCGACCGAGTCGGCGGCGAACGCCGCCCGCACGCCAGGTGCGGCCACCTCGGCCCGGTGGCGCTCCACCACCTCGTCCAGCGCCCGCGACTGGTCGGAGGCCAGCAGGCTGGGGCGGTCGGTCAGCCTGGGCGGTTTGCTCAGCCGCTCGGCCAGCCGCAGCCACCAGCCCGCGCTCGCCGAGGCCGCCTCGGCCACGAGCGTGCTGGTCAGCACTACCGCGCCGGTGGCCACCAGCGGCAGGGCCGGGTCCCGCCAGCGGATCGCCAGAACCCGGGCCAGCAGCGCGAACTGCTCGCTGTTCAGCCAGGCGGCGTTGGCCAGCGCGTCAATGTCCAGCACCAGCGGCGGACCTCGGGGCAGCACAGCCGACAGCTCCGGTGCCGGGCGCAGGAACCCGACCAACCGAGGCAGCAGCTCGGCCAGCGCGACGGTGTCGTCCCTGGACCAGCCCTCCACCGAGGCGACCCAGACGGTCGGCCGCCCGGCGCGCGGCCAGGCGCCCCGGCGCCGGTCGGCGTTGATCAACCGCGTGCGCTCCCGCACCACCTCCGCCAAGGTCTGACGGATCTTCTCGTGCAGCACGCGCGCCGGAACCGGGCTGGCGATCCAGTCGAACAGCTCGGCCAGCCGTGCCAGCGGTCGCCGGTACTCCTCGGGATGGCCGTCGGGGTGGGTCATGTCGTGCACCAGCAACTGGCCCAGCGGGGTCAGCCGGTAGAGCCCGCCGACGGCTTCCACCAGTGCGGGTTCCTCCTGAAGCACGAACATCCGCCGCTCGGTCCTGCGCCGGCTGGTCTCACCGATGGCGGCCGCGATCTCGGCCAGGCCCATGCCGTCCTCGGCGTCCGTGAGCAGCATCAACAGGTGGCGGTAGGAGCCCTGGCCGGCCGCCGCCGGCCGGTGGCGGGACAGCCCACCGCCCGGGATGGCTCGCAGCGCGCGCAGCAGGCCGCCGATCGTCCGGGTTGCCGGTTGACCTGGCAGCAGATGGCTGGCCGTGTCGAACCAGACGGCCAGCTCGTCCCACAGCGGGTGCGGCCGGACACCCCCCAACCGCCGCAGCACCACCTCGGCATCCTCGGTCGCGGTGAACTGGCTGACACCGTCACGCAGGCTCACCGTCACCAGCCCCCACCGGGTGAACGCGTGCAGCCGCTCGACGCCCCGGTTGTACGTGCTCGGGATGAGTCGTCCCAGCTGTGTAGCGGTCATGCCCCGGCCGTGCCGGCGCGCGTCGACCAGCAGCTGGAGGGTGAACAGCAGCGATGCCTCCACCGTGCGCGCCGGTTTGGGCGTGGCCGGGCGCGACCCCGGCAGGTTGCGGGGCTTGTCCAGCACCCGGTGGCGCACCAGCAGGTCGAGCAGGCCTTCGTCCACCTCGGTGTCCCGGCCGTGCCCGACGCGCAACACGCCGAGCTGGACCAGCCGGGTCAATGCCAGGTTCGCGGTCGGCTCCGGCACCCCGGGCAGTGCCTCGGCACGCAACCGCTCCAGCGGCAGCCCGGGCCGGGCCGCCGCCACCCTCACCACCTCGATGAGGCTCGCCGGCAGCTGAGCCAGCAGCAGCGCGGCCCGGTGGAAAAGCATGACCTCGCGGCGTTCCCGCTCGTGGTCGCTCTCCCGCTCCGCCCAGTCGCCGACGGCATGGCCCCGCTCGTGTGCCTTGACGATCCGGTTCAGCGCGGCCCGCTCCCGGTCCGGCAGGCTGTCGATCAGGTTGCGGACATGCCGGAAGCTGAACGTGACCCGCTGCCCCTTGATGAACACCGTGTAGGCCAGGATCTCCGCGCCCGCCTGGGGAAGCCCGGCCAGCACGAAGAACCCGCCGACCTGTGCCCAGTCCAGCACCAGATCGGTGTGCGGACCCGCCAGGTCGGGCCGCACCGCCAGCAGCTCCGTCATCGCCGCGTGCACCCGCCGGTCATCCTCCGGCTTGTAGGTCCGGGTGGTGAGCCCGCCGCCGTCGAGTTCGGTCACCCAGCGGTCGATGGCCTCGCGGACCAACCCACTGATCCGCCGGCTGGTGAACGGTGCGCGCAGGACCTGCTGGTTGCTCTCGGCCGGCCGCAGACCGAGGATCTCCAGCGCGGCGCCCCGGGCGGTGCCCAGCCAACCGGCGTCGTAACCCGCCGGATCGCGCCGGTCGGCCCGCCGTTCCTCGGCGGAGGCGAGCACGGCACCGTGTTTGCGCACCTTCACGTCGATCAGCCGGCGCTGCTGGTCGCTGATCCGCCGGTCCTGCCGGGCCGCGCGCAGCTCGTGCAGCCGTTTGATCAACGCGCGGCGAGCCTCCTCCGCACCCTCGGCGCCGCCGATCCGGTACTTGAGCTCGTACCGCAGGGCACTCTTCCAGAACCGCTCGGCATCGGTCCCGGTCTGCCGCGCCGCCCGCGCGGACACCGCGATCAGGTCGCCACCGGGCGCGCCGTCACGCTCCAGCCAGGTGTAGAGCACCACCCCGCGCACCGGGACGCCGAACTCGCCGTCGGCCAGCCGGTCGATCAGCTCGCCGGGAACCCACCGCAGCCGGTGGTCGTGGACGCCGAGCACCTTCCGCCACCGCTTCACGGACCGCTCGGTCAGTAGGTCGTGCTCGTGCGCCCAGACCAACATGGCCTGAACCGACCGCTCCTCGGCCGGCTCCAGCGGCCACTCGGACAGCGCGCCGGACCTGCCACTCCTACCCCGGCCGTGCAGCGCGGCGGCAATGACGCCCAGTGCGAGCACAGCGGTGACCACACCCGCGGCCAGCCCGCCGGCGAGCATGGCCAGGCCCTCGAACACGGTCAGCCCGGCGAGCACGGTGAGGAAGCCGGCGAAGCCGCGTTCCAGGCCGCCGGGCAGCCGGTTCTTCAACTTGCCGCCGAACAGGCTGGCCACCACGGCGGCCAGGGCGAACGGCGCGACCACCGTCCAGTCCAGCACAGCCAGCTGCGTGTGCCGGGCGAGCAGGCTCGCCGCGGAGGTGATCGCGGTGACCGCGAGCAGGATGTCCACGGCCTTCGACGTGGTGGTCAGTTTGGCCGCGACCAGCAACGGGACGATCAGGAACGCCCCGCCGAGGCCGAACATGCCGGTGAGCACGCCGGCCAGCACACCGATCACGGCCGTCTTGGCCAGTCGGGCGATGCCGCTCGGCGGGTCGGTGCCCGAGCTCGCCGGGACGGCGTTGCGCAGGGTGCGGATCGCGGCGAAGACCATCAGCCCGGCCAGGCCGAACTTCAACACGACCGGCGGAACCGCGATGATCGCCCCGCTGATGGCGGTGGGCACGCTGGCCGCGCCCAGCACGGCCACGGTGCGCCAGTCCACCCCGCCGGTTCGGGTGCGCAGCTTGGTGAGGGTCTTGACCAGTGCGGTCAGGCCGACGATGACCAGGCTGCCGGTGGTGACGGTGGCGGGAGCCTGGCCGAACAGGTGGTCCAGGGCGGGGATCGAGGTCAGCCCGCCGCCGGCGCCGAAGGTGGCCATGACCAGCCCGACCACCGAGCCGACGGCGGCGGCGAAGAAGCTGTGCAGCCAGCCGGTCGCGGCGGCGACCGTGCCTAGCCCGGCGATGACGGCGGCGGCGATGCCGAACCAGCGAACCAGCAGGCCCAGCCAGGACCGGCGCGCGATGGTGATCGTCCGCTGCCGGGTGTCCAGGGTGAGGCGAACGGAGCGGCGTGCGGTCTCGTAAACGGTGCTCGGCTCGATGCCGAAGAGCATGGCCAGCGGACCGACGTGCACCGGGCCGGCCACCTGGCCGACCAACCCGGCGATTCGCTCATCCAGTGGACGGCCAGCGGCCGGCGCAACTCGCGCGTACCGACTGGCCAGTTCGGACCGGACGTGTCCGAGCTGGTTGCGGAGGGGCCGGAACTCCGCCGGTGGGGTGGCCAGCCGGTAGCTCAGGTCGATCGCCGCCTCGTTAGCCAGGACCGCGACCTCGAGCAGCTCCAGCGGGTCGCGGATTCCGCGCAGCGACCGCTCCGCCCTGGCCAGCAGCGTCCGCGCGTATCGCCACCGGGCCGCATGGTGGCGTTCGCGTATCGCCGCGTTCAGCACGGTCAGCTCCGCGTCGGCCCGGGCCATCGCCGCTGTGCCGAATCGGTCGCGATAGCGCGTCGCGATGCGCTCGAGCGACGAGCGCTGGTAGACCACCTCGCGTAGCTCGGCCATCCCGCCGGGCAGCAGCCTGGACCGACTCAGCAGGTCCCACCGGCCGCGCAGCAGCGCGATCCGGTCGGCCAGTGCCGTGGGCGCCGCCCGCCGCGCGTCCAGCAACTCCCGGCGCAGCTCGGCCGGCAGCACGCCCTCGCGGGCACGGGCGAGCACCCGGGGCCACCAGTCCTCTCGCAGCACGCCCACCGTGATGTCGTCGGCGGTAGCCGTGGCCAGAGCCAACGGGATCAGTGCCCGGCCACCGAACCGCAGCACCACCAGCCCTGGGGCCACCGCTTCCAGGGCGGCCACCTCCGCCGGCGACAGCGCCCCCCACCGGCCGATGCCCAGGTCAGGCTGGGCGTCCGGCGCGTGTCCCGCCACGTCCTGGTCCGGCGTCGCCAGGATCGAGTACCTGTCCGGCACGACCGTCGCCGAGGCCAGCCGCCGGAGCGGCGCGCGCAGCGCCCAGTGCCGGCCGACCGGTTCCTCGATGGTGACGGCCGAGGGCAGCAGGTACCGATAAGCCAGGTGGCCGAGCAGGACCACCGCGGCGATCCCGAGCACCACGGCGCCGACCCAGTGCGGAACCGCCAGGTGTCCGGCGCCGAGGCCGAGCACGGCCGTCGACAGCATGCGCCGGTCCGGCCGGTCGGCGGGCGGATCCCAGATATCCAGGTAGAGCCGGAAGGCATCGCGCACGTCGATGTGGCCGAGACCGCGCGGTGGCACCCGCACGGCCAGACCCGACTCGGCGTGGAACAGCACCGTGTAACCGAGCAGCGTGCCGGTGATATCCCAGGCGCCCAGCCAGACCGCGCGGGGGTCGGTCAGCAGTTCCAGGGCGGCCTCGTCCAGCTCTCCGTCCCGGCGCAACAGGTGGATCTTGATGGCCAGGTCGTCCAGCACGCCGATCCGGGCCGCTGGGTCACCGAGCACTAGAGACGCCGGCGCGGCGGCTTCCAGCGCACCGAGGGCCTTCAGCGCATCGAGGGTGGCCCGCCGGCGGTCCCCGGTGGCGCGCAGCGCGGATTCGTAGGCGGCCAGCGGCCGGGCCAGCGCCGGGTGCGTCGGGCGGTCGTCGACCAGTACCGACGCCAGCTCCTCGTCGATGGGTTCAGCGGCGGGCAGGCCCAGCGCGCGATGCACCAGGTGTCGCAGTGTGCCGGCGGCCCCCTCGAGCCGGTCCGCGATGACCGTCGGGTCGGTCAGCCCGGACAGCCTGGTGGGCAGCAGCCACAACTGGGCGCTCGCGGCATCGATGAGCAGGTGGGCGCGCAGCGCGGGTGCCATCCGGGCCACCGCGCTGACCAGCCCGATCCAGGCGCGCGCCACCGGCGGGTCCGCCACGAGCAGCTCCGCGCGCAGCCTGCTCAGCGCACCTCGATGCTCCGCCAGCGCCGGATCCAGCCACAGGCTGATCAGGTCGACCAGCTGGCCGGTCGGCACATCGCCGACCGGCAGGTCCAGGCCCAGCGCGGCGAGGACGTGCCCGGCAAGCTCACGGTGTGCGGCCCGGTGCGCCTCCGTGACCGGCCGGGCCAGCACCAGGGCGAGCCGGCGCAGCAGCGGGGCCGACCAGTCCGGCTCGTCGTCGCCCGCTTCGATCAGGTGCCGCACCGCCGCCGTTGCGGTGGCCCAGAACCGCGCGTCCAGCGGGCCGAACCGGGCCCAGGCGCCGGCCAGCAGCATCCCCCGCACCTCGGGCCAGTCGCCGGCCGGCCAGCTGGCCGAATCGGCCCATCGGGAACCCGCGCGTGTCAGGTCGGCCAGGTGGTGCTGCGCGGCTTCGGGCAGCTTCCGCACCCGGAAGCCGAGCGCCTCGGTCAACCAGTGCGCCAGGACGGCCCGCTCGGTGGCCGGGTCTCGGCCGTCCGGCTCACCCGCCGCGTGTGCCCGTCCGAGCATCCGCTGATCGGTGAACCCGATCAGCTCCGGCCCGGATCGCTGGATAAGCCGGTACTCCTCGTCCGTCCGGAGGTACTCGGCCAGCTGGGTCAGTGCCCAGTCCTTGGCCGGATCCTCGGGCAACCCGGCGAACTCCCGTTCCGACGCCTCGCCCTCGATCAGCCGGTGCACGAAGTGCAGCGCGGCGACCAGCTTCGGGTCGTCGGCGAAGAACCGCTCGGCCCGCCGCACACCACTGCCCTCGGTGAGCCCGCTGAACACGCCGAGCGCGATGTCGTAGCCGTAGTCCCAGCGCAGCCCGTCCGGGTAGTCGGCGTCGGCCTCCGCCCGCCGGTGTCCCTCGTCGATCGCGTTTCGGGGCTCGGCCAGCTCGCCCACCATGGCCAGCTGAGCGGTCAGCGCGGCCCGGTGCCGGTCGGTCGGCATGACCGCCAGCAACCGGTCCACCTCGCCCCGCCGGTCCTGCCAGGCCTTCAACAGTGCCGGCGCGGCCTCGGCCAGCGTGCGGTAGTCCAGGATGTCCCGATAGCGCGCCACCGCCTCGTCGACCAGCCCCAGCCGGGTGAGCGAGCTGAGCAGCCGCACCCGAGCCTGCGCCCCGACCCGGCGAACCGTCTCGTTGGTCGGGTCCCACGCCGTGGTGTCCAGCTCGTCCAGCAACAGCTCCACCGCGCCGAGCAGGTAGCCGATCTCGATCTGCCGACGGGCGTACCGCACCGTTCCGACACCGGGCGCCAGGTACTTGCGCAGCTCCTCGCGCAGCCAGCCGGCGTGCCGCTCCCGGTCCGCGTCATCGGTGGGGCCGCGCACCCGGTGGGTGACCTCGTAGTCGACCAGCGCGCGCAGCAGCTTCGGGGGGAGCCGTGTGACCGCCGTGTCCGGCAGGTACACCACCCGGCCCACGGTGTACGCGGCGATCTTGTGGGCGGTGCGGGCGCCGACCCGGCCGGCCAGCTGCCCTACGTCGAAGGACACCACCGTGACGTCCGCGGGCGCGCCGGTGCGTTCGGTGCCCAGCTCGGTGAGCGTCAGGCCGGGCAGCTCCCGGGCAAGCCTAGGTTCCTCGTCGTCCGGGTCGAGTGGATCGGTATCCGGGAACAGCTCCAGCGCACCGTTCACCCCGAAGCCGAACCGGATCACGACGGCACCGGTCAACAGCAACGCCCAGGCCGCGCCGGACGCCAGCCCGATCCCGGCCCACATCAGCCGCCGCGACCACCGCTTGACCACCGCACTGCCCGCATCCGGCCACAACGCCGCGATCGCGGCGACCGCCAGCCCGATCAGCGCCATCGTCGACGGTTGTTTGACCAGCAACGCGAGGCCGAGCCCAAGCCCGGCGCCGGGGTAGAACGCCCAGATCGGCTGCCTGCTCAGCCAGTTCCAGAACCGGGCGAACGGCGCGGACGCGCTCGGCCGCGGTTGCGTCGGCGGCGGGGACCGGGCGCCCTGGCCCGGGACGCGAACCCGGGCGCGCGGTGCCGAGTCGGTGAGCATCCGCAGCAACGCGTGCACCGGCGTGCGCAGCTCGGCGGGCAAGGTCGCGACCAGCCCGCCGTAGGCACGCCCGGCGAACGCCCTGGCAGCGCCCTCGCCGTACTGTTCGTGCAGGTAGTTGACCAGCGCGGTGGACACCACGACAGCGATCACCAGCCGATCGCGCAACCCAGGGTCGAGGTCGACGTCATGGCTCGCCGCGGTCTCGTCGACGATCCGGGTGAGCCGGGTGACCAAGCCGTCGGGAACCCGAAGCCGCAACCGCTGGCCCGGCCCGCCACGCAGCCGCGCCGCCCGGGGTACCGGGTCGCCACCCGGCTCGACCAGCACGGTCGCGGCGGGTTTCGCCGGCGCGTGGACGAGGTTGTCGTGCAGCACACCGAGCTCACCGGCCAGCCAGCGGCGGGTCTCGGGGTGCAGATCGCCCGGCGCGGTCTTGATCAGCTGGGCCAGCTCGGCGGCGATGGCACGAACCAACCGCCGGCGGTCGTCACCGGCCCAGCCGCGGCGCACCAGCAGCCCGGAGATCCAGGCACGCGACACCGGGAGGGTCAACGCCCAGAGCATCAGCCCGGCTTCCACAACCGCCGCGGCCACCTGGACCGCCGGCGAGTGGCCGACGCCCTCCAGCGGCGCGAAGAAGCCGACCGACCGCAGCGGGGAGTCGCGCCGAGCCGCCCGCTCACCGAGGCTGACCCGGTGGAAAGCGTCCCGGTGCTCGAGCATGGTCTGCGCCGTCGGCCAGCCCTCGAGCAGCTGGGCGATGACTCGCTCGGCCTCGGTGGTCCGCTCGATGCCCGGAGGAACGCGATCCAGCACCGTCCGGCCGCGATCGGTCAACTCGTAGGTGAACGCCCTATCCGCCTTGTCGACGTGCACAAGGCCAAGCTCGGCGGACGCGTCCAGCCGCTGCCGCACCGGGAGCTTCTCCCGGCCACCCATGCCCTGCAGCAACTGGCGCATCGGCGCCGGTCCGCCAGCCAGCGCTTGCCACAGATCGCGCAGGTTGGCGGGCCCGCCCTCGTCGAGGGCCTCTGTGATGACGGGTGCCGGCCCGGGCGGCGGCTCGGTGGGCTCGGTGGGCCCGGTGAACCGAGCCAGGGCGGCCCACAGCACCGCCCAGTCGGCGTCCGCGTCGGCCGGCCAGTCCGGCCAGCGGGCGAGCCGCTCGGCAACCACCGACAGCTCCGGATCGGCTAGCTTGCCCAGCAGCTCCGCGGGCCGAGTGGCCAGGTGATACCGATCGCCGTCCCGGTCCACCCAGCCCTCGGTGACGAGTGCCTCCAGCACCGGCCGCACGGTCGCCTCGTCCCGGCCCAGTGCCCCGACCAGAAGCCCGACCGTGGCGCCACCCCGACCGGCGAGCAGCGCCAGCAGCCGCCCCAGCCCGCGCCGGGGGTCAGCGACGCCCGAAGGGGCCAGCAGTCCTTCGGTCAGCAGCTCAAGCACCCGCGTCAGCAGCATGGCTTCCCTGGTGATGCGTACGCCGGCCTGGACGATCGCCGGACGCCAGTTCTGCCTGCGGTCGAGCACATCCAGGGCGAGCTGGGTCGCTCGCCGTGTCCTGGCGTCCCGCATGGGGAGCACCGCCGGCAGCCGCAGCAACGCGTTGCCGGAGTCCCCGCGCGCATAGCCGATCTCCGGGTCACCGTTGATCAGGCGCAGGCGTAGCAGGTAGGCCAGTGCGGCCTCGACCTGTGCCGGCTGGACGCGGACGTACCGCGTGCTCAACCGCTCGGCCAGCTCGCCAGAGGTCGACCTGGACCGCACCGCGCCCAGCAGGCCGCGCATGCTGAACATGCCCACCACCGCCATCGCGCCGCCGGCCGAATGGGCGGCCGCCGGGCCGGCGGCGAGCAACACCAGCAGCGGAACCGCGATCAGCAGGAACAGCCCGGTCACCCGGCCGGCCGGGATGCGCCGGGTCGAGCCGAGGGCGGCAAGGGCGACCTTGGCCACGTCACGGAGCTCGTCGGCACCCATATCGGGCTCGGTGAACGACCACTCGCTACCCAGCCGTGCCCTGGCCTGCCCGAGCACTTTCCGCGCCGCGCCGTCGGTGATGGTCCCGGGCCGGTTCAGCGCGGCCACCAGACTGACCAGGAGCGGGGTCGGTGGGTAGCGGTGAGCGGTCCGAGTGGCCAGGTCCAGGTGCCGAAGCACCACCAACTGGCCGCTCACCAGGTTGTCGCTGTAGCTGTTCGGCCGGCGGGCGAGCTCCTTGACGGTGGCGCCGCCCGGATGGGCGATGACGCTACGCAGGAAACCCAGCGGTGACCTCGCAGACAGGGCGACCACCTCGGCGACCCGGGGGTCAGGCAGGTTCCGCAACGCCGCGACCCCCGCTCGGACCTGGTCAACCGTCGCCGCCCGCCGGCTGATGACCCCCGCGAGGTCCTGAACCGCCACCCGGTAGGCGCCGCGGGTCCGCCGGACCGGATCGGCAAGATCCGCCAACAGCTCCCAGGTCGACACGGTCACTCGATACCGCGCACCGTCTGGGCCGACCGTCCGGGCGAGCAACCGTAGCTCGGTCAGCAGGTCGAGCCATGGCCTGCTGGTCGGATCGCCGAGGATGCCGTGCTCGGCAGCGGCGACCTGAAGCAGCAGTGCCCAAACGGAGCCGCGTTGCACACTGACCAGGGGGACGGGCAGCTTCGCATTTATGATCTTGTTCAGCTGTGTCACCAGATGAATGAACGTGTTTGTCGAGACCTGGCCGCGTCCCAGGCTCAGGCCGCTGTCCCGGAGCAGTCCGGCCAGCCGCCACAACTTGTCGTAAGTCTCCGGGTTCAGGTGGCTGTCCAGCCCGTCCAGCGCTTCCCGCAGGCGTCCGAAGAACTCGGTCACCCGGTAGCGCTTCGGATGTCCCTCACCGTCGGTCACCCCCAGCTCGTCGAGCACCGGGAGGCGAGTCCCGATCCGGGACCTCGGCGGGCCGCCCGGCAGCGCCGCCAGCTCGTCGCCGCTGATCCGCTCGGTGCCCGTCGCGGCGATCGCGTCGAGCATGTGGCCCACCGAACCCTCGGGGGCCAGCCGGAAGCTGCCGGCCAGCGGGCCGCCGGCTATCCGGCCCAGCCGCCTCAGCAGGACCTGCAGATCCACCTCCGTCGCGGCGAGGCGGGTCCTGGTGACCGGTCCCATCAACAGCGCGGCGAACGCCCAGATCACCGCAAGGTCCTCATCGCGGTGACCGAACGGATCGTCGAGCGCGGCCAACAACGCCGGGACGTTCTCCGCGAGCCGGTAGCGGCCGGCGTCGCACCACAGCAGACCCAACCGGGCCAACGCGGGCAGCCACTCCCGGATCGCGTACGCGTTGAGCCAGGGCATGAGCCGCGCGAGCTCCCAGATGGTCAGCCCGTTGGGGTAGGCGGTGTCCGGGTAGTCGACCAGGAACTCCAACAGCGCCCGTATCGAGTTCTCCGGCACCAGATCCCACACCAGTGGCTCGTCGGTCAGCCCGAGCACCTCGCGTACCGCGGCGGCCACCCGGCGTACGGGCAGCTTGCTCGGCGCGAACTCCGCGTCCGGCGCCAACCACCCCCGCACCAGGCCCAACGGAGCCCTCCGATCGGCCGGACAGCTGCCCGGGTCGCGCACATAGCCCAACAACTCGGGCAGACGTGCCGAGGCCCGATAGCGAAGCCGCGCGCCGCCGTGCGGCATGGACTCGGTCTCGCGGAAAAGCAACCCTGCTCGGTACAGAGCCAGCAGGCGAGAGTTGAGCGGATCCCCGACCAGCGCGGGGAACCGCTCGGCCAGATCCAGCTTGGTAGCCCCGTCCTCCGCCGAAACGACCGCGTCCACGATCGGCAGCAGCTGGCCATCCGCCACGCCACCGGTGGTCCTGCGCCTGCGCCCGGTGAACTCCTCGTTGGAGATCTCGCCGCTGGCGAGCGCCGTGGCCACGACGTGTGGCGCGAGCTGGAGCCTGCCGGCGACTTGTTCGCTGGTGAGGCCGTTGCGCCATTCCAGCAGCCACTTCCACGAGCTAGCCAGCAGCCCGACCCTGGCAAGTACGAGCACCGCGACGCCGGCTATCACGGCCAGCGTCAGCAGGCTCGAGGTATGGCCGGTGGTCACGCCGACAGCCATCGGGAACAGGGCCGTCCGGGTGTCCTCGACCGACCGCCGATTCGGCAGGTCTCGCGACAGCGACCCACGGTGGTGGTGACGGCCGGAGCCGACCCGCCTGCCGTACCACTGCGTACGGCAGCCCTCGGAGCAGAAGTCGTCGCTCGGCGAGCTGCCCAGCCATTCACCACACTGCTGGCACACGCCCCGGGTCAGAAAGGCGGGGTCGAGCTCGACCGAGCCCTGATCCGCGGCGGCGGCGATCAACGCCTCCTCGATCCGGCGCAGGGCTTGGTCGATCCGGGTCCGCACCTGTGGGGACCGGCCGCGCTCGCCGGTGACCAGCCCGATCAGCACCTCGGCCGGCGGCAGATCCATCTTCAGCAACGCCGGCTCGGCAACCTCGAGCGCGCGGGCCAGTTCCCGGTCGGCCAGCAGGGTGCGATGGCCGGGATCGAGCGAGCGCAGCCCGCGCAGCACCGGCTCGGGCACGTAGATGACCGCCCGGCCACCCTCGAACCGGGCGTACATCAGCACGCCGAGGCCGACCGCGCCCCGCGCGGCCAACCAGGAGTTCAGGTCGCCCTTGACGGCACGCACCTCGAGCCCGTCCGGCCAGTCCTCGCTCTCCGCTCGCACCAGCGCGTACTCCTCGGCGTCCACCGGCCGGCTGCCCAGCTCGTCGAGGCCCAGCTCGATCAGGTCCCGAACCCGGTTGTCGGGCATCACCTGCTCACCGGTGTCCAGCCGAATCGCCAGCGGCCCGTTGCGGGGTAGCTGCCCGAACCGGGCCGGGTGGTAGCGGAGGACCGACAGCAAGCCCGGCAGCGGATGCGCGCCGGTTCGGGGCAGGACCAGCCGGTTCAACCCGTCCACGGGCAGCAGCACGGTGTCCTCGGCGGCCGCCGTGGCGTTCTCCGGGACTAGGTCACGCAGGCCCGACGGCGGGTGCACCACCAGCTGGACCCCGTGCTCGAGGGCAAACCAGGCGGCGTAGCCCCGCAGCACCCCGATGATGTCCGTCTCGGGCTCGTCCCAGGTGTGCACGGGCCCGACCTGCAGCAACCCGGCCGAGGTGCGCAACACCGCGACGTGCGCGAGCAGGTCACCCCTGTCACCGGCGTCCTCCCAGACCCCGAGCACCGCCAGGTGTGGGTAGGGCGCGCTGTCGAACAGCCACGGCTGGTCGGTGTGCTCCGCCAGCGCCTCCAGCCGGTACCGGTCGTGCAGCACGCCAACCAGGACCGGCTCCCCGTCCAGCTCGGCGCGCCGGTCGGTGGCCGGCCACGGCAGGTGCGCGGCCCAGCTGGTGGCGTCCAGCAGCACCGGCCGGGCGGCCGAGGCCATCGCGCCGAACACCGCCACCGCGTCGTCCGGCGCGGAACCCGCCAGCATGCCGGTCGCCGCCTCGACGTACCAGGCGGCCTGGTCGATCCGGTCATACCGGTACAGCCGAGGAGCGAGCTCGACCAGCGAGACGGCCAGCTCCGCCCACGCCCGCGTCACCCGCTCGACGTCCGCCGCCGTGCGCGCGGCGGGCAGGGCCATCGACAGCGCTGCCGCCAGCTCGCCCCGCAGCCTGGTCAGCAGCGGATCGGCCCACAGCTCGGCCAGCTCCAGCAACGGCCCGGCGGCCAACCCCAGCTCGGTGATCCGGACGAACGCCGCCTCTTCATCGGAGGTCGCGGCGGCGTACAACGCGGCGGCGGTGTCGGCGTCCGGCTCGTCCCGCGCCACCCGGATCAGCAGGTCCAGCACCTCCAGGCGCCGGTCACCCGGCGCCCGTGCCGAGAGCAGGTGCAGCGCCCGGTCCCGCGCCGCGCGGTAGGCGTCGGTGTCCGCCTCCTCGGTGCCCGCGAAGCCGACCGCCACGGCGGCCAGGTAAGGCACGTGCGCGTCGGCCGACTCGGCGGGGGCGGCGGCCAGCGCGTCCGCCAGCGTCACCGCGGTGACGTCCCAGTTCCGCGAGCCCAGCCCAGCGAACCGCTCCCGCAGTACCGCCAGCTGGCGCGCGGCCTGGTCCAGCAACACCTGGGCCAGCTGGTTGTGGCTGCTCGGCCCCAGGTCGAACAGGATCACCTCCGCGCCCCGCCCGCCGGCCGATCGCCGGGCCACCGCCGAAGCGGCTGCCAGCCACTCGGCCCGGTCCGCCCAGGCCGGGTCCTCGATCGGCGCAATCACCGGCTCGTCCCGCTCGGCGGCCTGTGCGGCCGCCCACAGCGCACGCAGCCGCCCCGGGTCGTCGACCGACAGCCGATCCGGCACACTCGCCCAGCCGCCCTCCCGTTGGGCCAACCCGCGCAGCAGCCCGAGCAGGACCGTGTCCACCGGGCCGAGCAGGGTGGGATCGAACCCGGGCGGTGGCGGCTCGGCCGGTAGCGGGACTCCGTAGAACTCGGCGCGACGGCGCAGCTCGTCCAGGTGCTCCGGCCGGGCCGACGTGGCCGGCGGTTCCAGTCCGGCCAGCTCACGGGCCAGATCGACCAGCGGCAGCGCATCCGCCACCCGACCCAGACCGGCCAGCCGGCGAGCCCACGCACCAGCCACCGCCACCCGGTGAACCGGGCTCGGCCGACCGTCCAGCAGCGACCACACGGCGGCTTCGCCCCGGTACACCGTCAGCGCGCGCACCACGTCGTCAGCGGCCCGGATGAGTGCCCGGGAGGCGTAGCCGAGCTCCGATGGCGGCACGTCACCGAGCGACTGGAAAGCGGCCAGCATCGCGCGGATGTCGCCGCCCCAGGCCAGCGCCCGAACCAGATCGGCCCGCAGGTCCCAGTCCTGGTGCAGCGCCGCCGCGCCGAACACCGCCGACGAGCGCAGCCGTTGGAGGTTGGCGAGCGCCGCTTCGAGCAACGCCAGCTCGCCCCGGATGACCACCAGCTGGCCCACCACGGAGGCGCGCGGGCGTTCGGCATCGCGCGTGGCGGCCACCCGCCACTCACGGCGCACCGCGCGCAGCACGACCACCGCGAGCGCCGCCCCGACCGTGATCACCACGGCGGTCCAGACCTCGGCCGGGCCGGACTCGGCGCGCAACGGGTGACCCGGCTCGGCGGCGAACGCACGCGCGGCACCCAGACCCATCACCGCGGCCACCGCCGACACGCGCAGCGCGACCAGCACCACCCGGGCCACGCCGGCCGGCACGTGCGCGCGCAGCCAGCCGGCCAGCCGCACGATCAGCCGCGCCAGCCAGGGCGGACCGCGCGCGGCGGCCGGCTCGGCGAGCCGACCGGTGGCCCAGCGCAGCACCCCAGGGGCCACCAGCCGGCCCACCTCCGCCGTGAGCGCCGCCGCCAGCACCGCGAGGCCGAAGCCGGATGGCGCGACCCCACCCATGGCCAGGCCGATCGAGGTGCCCAGCACGGCCAGCGCCCGCCCGAGCCGCCGAGCCCGGGTCGGCCGCGCCGCCCGCGAACCGCCCTCCGCCTCGGGCCTCGGCTCCTCGAGGGCGAGCGCTCCGACGACCGGCTCGGGCGAGGTGTCGAGCTGAACGAGCTCGTCGACCGCCAACTGGAACAGCCAGACCCGGCCGTCTTGCTCGACCCGGTGCGTGCGCCGCCGGCCGGAACGCTCGATCGGCTCCCCGGCCAGGTCCCACAGCGTGAACAGCCGGGCCAGTGACTGCACGCCCGGCCACTCGGCCCCGGTATCGACCACGAGCGGCCCGGCACTGCCCTTGCCGAGGTACCGGGCGTAGGTGTGGCCGTTCTCGGCGGTCCAGTGCTGAGCGCGCGGCCGGGGCCGGTAGAGATAGGCGATGGTCGCCGCCAGCACCGCCAACGCCCCGGTGACGCCGATCTGCACGGACACCCCGCCCCACCCGCCGTGCGCGTCCGCGAACCCGGACAACTGGGAACCCAGGAACTGCCCTAGCACCTTCATGCTCGCCAACGTCATGAGGACATCACCCAGCCTCGGCGGGTTCGGCCGGTTCTCCAGGAGCTGGCTCACCCGTAGCTGCGCCAGGCCCCGGATGCCGCTGCGGGCACCGGTGGACCCCGCCTCGCCGGCGAAGTTGTTCCACACGATGCCGACGGCGGCGAGCCCCACCAGCTCGGAGAACCACACCGCCAGCGCCCCCGAGCCCAGGAACAGACCCATGGCCAGGGTGAACGCGGCGGCGTTGCGGGTCAGGAAGTCCTGCTCCGGCACGCGGGTGGACGCGGTGCCGGCGCCGGCAGCGCGGTGGCGTCGCTTGGTCGCCGCCCGGTCGCCGAACACGGCGATCAGGATGATCGCGGCGTCGCCGAAGGTCAGGGCGTTGATCAACAGACTGATCGCGAACTGGGAAGCGCCGGCCGCCATCAGCTCGGCCGCCCAGGTACCGTCGAACGCCCCGAGCATCGCCGCCGAGAAGAAGTAGAACAGCCCCATCACCAGCACGATCGGATCCCGGAGCGTCTTCAGCGGGGTCAGCGAGATCTTTCTCAGGTACGCCCGCACCGTCAGTGCGGGCCGCGCCTCGGCGAGCCGGGACGGCGTGTACAGCCACATCAGTGCGGCCGTCACCGCAATCATCGCCACGGAGACCCACACCACCCCGGACACACCCCACCCGGTGGCCGCGTGCTGCAGGGTGCCGGTGACTCCGGCGCCCACCGAGATGGCCAACCCCATCAACGTCAAAGTCGTCGAGGGCCACTTCAACTCGGCCTCATGACCAGGCCGTTTGGCGTCGAGCCGATGCGGGTTGCTCACTTGGGTGATCCAGTCCTCGGCCTGGCTGATCACCTGAATCCAGGTGGCCGCGACCAGGCCGAGGGCGACCGCGACGATCCGCAGCCAGATCGGATCGGACACCACACCGAACAGCGCGTAGGTGCCGGCGAGCGCCAGCAGCGCGCCTACCGCCCCGGCCCGCCGGGCCACGAACTTCATCAGCGCGTTCGGCAGCAGCCCGAAAACCGCGCCCAGCAGGGCCATCGGATACAGCGCGCCCTCGCTCAGGCCCGCCGCCAGCGCCATCTCCCGCATCACATAGAGACCGGCGATCAACACCCCGCTGCCGAACCCGGACACCGCCCGGTAGCCCCGCAGGTGCCAGCGGCCGAACCCGTCGCGGAACGCCGCGTTGCGCCGGTACAGCCGTTTCGCCAGCCCGGCCAGGGCGGCCCGATTCGCCGCCCGCGACCACACCCAGCCGATGAGCCCGATCAGGGCGCTCCGGCCGGTCCCATTGCGCAGGATCGAGCCGTCGTTGTTTCCGGTCGGTGGGCCGTAGCTGGCTGGCAGAACGTGGTCTTCCGGCGCAGCCTGATCGGGGCGCCAGGAGCGCAGCAAAGCGTCCCAGAACTCGGCCAGCACCCACTGCGCGGTCAGGTCTTGGTCCAGCTGGCGTGCCTCGTTCTCGGACAACGGCTGGGTGTGCTGGAGATCCACCAGCAGGAGCAGCTGGCGCCGCTCCAGCAGCGCCTGCTCCACCAGCCGCTCGATCCAGAAAGCGTTGCGTTCCAGCGGCCGGGTGTCGTCGTTCTCGATCGGCGTCCGATCGGCCAGGTGCAGCCATTCGTGCGCCAGCAGGCGCACGGCCTTGACCACACTCAGGGTCAGTACCGCCGCCTCCGCATCGCTGAACCGGAAGGAAGACAGCCGGAAGACCATTGCGTTCAGCTCGGGATCGATGAACGCATCCGGGGTGTTGCCCAGCCCGCCCCGCTCGCGATAGCGGTTCTCGAAGGCCCGGTCCGTCAATAGCTCGACCGGGACCTGGCCGGTGGCGCGGTGCAGCCATACGCCGGGGCCGGCTTCCACCAGGGTGCGGTACGCGAAGGCGAACGCCGCCTGGACCGCCGGGGCCAGGTCGGCCCAGTCCTTGATGTCGAACGCGTCGCCCGGGTCGGTGCCCAATCCCTGCCGCTGGATGAGCAGGTCGGCGAGCTCCTCGGCCAGTTCGGGCCGGTCCCGTACGGCCTCGATCGCGCGGTCCAGTGCTGAGCTGGGTGAGACCAGGTCGGCCTCCTCCGGACGTGCCCCGGCCAGCTCACCGAGCAGCGGCTGGAGCAGCGCCTTTGCCTGGTCGCGGAGCCGAGACCCACCGAGTCTGCCGGCGGCCCGCCGCTCGAGCCCCTCGATGAGCAGCTCCTCGGCCTGCCGCAAGGCCGGGTGGTGGTGCGCCGGGAACCGGCCGAACCGGCCACGCGACCGGTAGCCGGCGGGCGGCGTCGAGGCCCGCGAGGACGAGGCGGGCGGCGACCGTGCGCCGGTGGACCGGTCCGAACGCAGCAGCGGCGCCGGCGCCGACAACGCCGGCCCGATCCTCCCGGCCCACCTCGCCAGGGGCATCCGGCGTGCCACGATCACCCCAAGCACCACGACCGCGATCACCGCGAGGACAGCGAACGTCGGCTGCGCGGTGACCCAGTCGGTGGCCGCGTTGTGGCCCATGGCGAGACCGGCCAGCGGCAACGTCGCTTGGCGTCCCGGCCCGTTGGCGCTGTCCTCGTCCGGGTCCGCCCGGCTGGCGAGGAACTCGGCCGCCGTCGGGCCGGGGACCAAGCCGGCAACCGTCCGCCCGGACTCGACGAGCTCGAGCCGTCCGCCGGAGGGCGAGATGTACTCGGCGAATCCTTGCTCAACCACGACGCCGGCCCAGAGCGCGCCCGTCGGGCCGGTGGTTACGGCGACCCCGCCGGAGAAACGTGGCCAGATCGGCGCATCCACGGCCAACGTGGCGTGCTGGAACGCCGCGTTGCTCCGCGTGACCGGCGCCAGAACCACGGTGGACCAGGCGGGCCGGCCGGCGCGGTCGGCGTGCTCGGCGAAGAACATCGCCACGAACGTCCCGGTCGTGAGCTCGGTGGTGGTGAACTCGGCGGCGGGTGCCTCGGCGCGCAGGTCCGGTACCCGCACTCGGGCCAGATCCAAGGCCCGGTCGACATCGGCCCAGTCCAGCTCCGCCGGATATCCGTCGACCCACACCTCGCCGAGGACGCTCTGGCGGCCGGTGACCACGTGGTTGGCCGAGAGTACTTCCCCGTCGCCCAGCGCCACCCCAAGCCCGACCTGCTGCCAGACCTGGATCCCCCCGGCGTCCCCGCTCAACCGCGGTGCGCGCCCCGACGCGGTCACCCGGACCATTGCCTGCTGGGCGACCGCGATCGTCGATGCGTCGAGCCCGATCCCGGGCAACGACAGCGCGAGGGCCAGCGCCCGGTCGTCCGACCGGTAGTTGCCGCGGCCGGTCGCCAGGCCGTCCCGCACCACCGAGGCCAGGCCGGCCGAGACTGCCACACCATCCGTCTCGGTTTGACCGGAGCCGAACAGGAACTCACCCAGCAACCGGACCGCCTCGCGGTCGGCGTAGTTGGCCACCGCCGCCAGCACGGCAAGATCCATATAGCCGGTCCGCGCGGTCAGCCCGGTGTCCAACTTCTCGGACCGCTCGAGCACCGGGTCATCCCGCAGGTAGAGCAGCACGTCGTCGCGGCCACCGGCCGCCTGGGCAAGCCACCCGTAGCCGGCCGCCGCCACCACCCGAACCAGTCCGGCCTGCCGCACCAAGGTCTCATCGATGCCGAACATCGCCGCGATCTGGGCCGGCCCGAGCGAGACAATCACCGGCGGGAGCCAGCCCTTGCCCGCCGACTCCGCACGGATCGACCCCGAGGCGGAGATCCACCCGCCGACCCCTCCTCCGGAAACCTGTGGCGCCACGGCGTCCGCGAGCACCGCAACCACACCCCCTGCTCGGGCCTCCACCGCGGGCACGGCGTAGATCCGAGCCTCGGGTCCGCCGGCCAGCTCGGTCGGATGTGCCTCGGGTCCGCCGGCCGGCTTCGGTCCGGCCGCGGGGGGTGCTGGGGGCGTCGGCTCGGTGTGCCGAGAACGCCGACTCGGTGTGCCCCCACCGGCGACTCGCGGGGTGGCGAGCCAGCGTCCGTAGGCCGAGCGTTGGGTGGCGGGCAGCGCCGAGTTGGGGATGAAGTCGTGCACGGAGACCTCGGTGCCGGCGCGGCGCAGGTGGAACAGATCGAGGGTGGTGAGGAGCTCGGCGGCGTGGGGCACCAGGCCCCACCGGCGGGCCTCGGCCAGGTCGACCCTGCCGGTGGCCCGGCTCGGCACGGCGATGAGCAGCTGGTCGACCGAGTCGAACGGACCGGCAGCGAGGGTGCGGTCGATCCAGTCCAGCTGGTCGGCGACCAGGTCACGCAGCCGCTGGTTGGGCAGCTCGGCGAGCAGCTCCACCCGTCCCCGCGCCAGTTTTTCGAGCTGCTCCGCCAGCCCGTCCACGGTCAACTCGGCCGCCACAGAGGGGTGCAGCACCAACACCCCGCGCAGGGCACTCCCCAGGTTGCTGCTGATCAGCGTGGACTGTTCGAGGTCGATCGGGTAGAGCCGGTTATCCGAGCCGAGCAACAGCTGGTCCGGCCGCACCGCGTCGGAGCCGCCGCGCAGCACGAATCCGGCGAGCTGGTCGGCCACCCGGCGGGGCATCGCCGGGTCCGCGTAGTCCTGGCCGTAGCCCTCGCGGCCCACCGGATCGCCTTCGACCTCTTCGGCGACCTCCACCGGGTGGCCGGCGTTGAGCCACGGATAGCCGTCCTGGTGCGACACGTCGGCGACCGCGATACCCGGCAGTGCCCGGGGTGCCGCGCCGAGCAACGACTCGGGCAGCCGGGACGCGGCCACGGCGTCGACCAGCCACCCGGGGTAGCTCCACAGCCGCAGCACCTCCGGCCGCCCGGCCTCGGACTCCGCGGCCACCACCCTGGGCCGGCCACCGTTGACCAGCCTGATCCCCCGGCTGCGCACGCCCTTCCTCGGACCCACCGCCAGCACCTCGAACCCGAGCCCACGCGAGCCCAGCGGCGTGGCGTTGACCAGCCGGGCGAGCACGTGCGCCGCGGGCAGCGGCATGGCCTGCACCCGCTTCTCCCGCCGCCGAGGGTGCAGGATGAGCACCAGCCCGCGCTCGGCCAGCAGCGCACGCTCGGCCACCGACAGGGTGACCAGCTCGGCGGCCACCACCGGGTCGACGAACACCGACGGCACACCGTCGGCGTCCGGCGCCACGTACAGCACGACTCGCAGGTCGCGCCGGCCGGCGAACCGGCCGGGGTAGCCGCGCAGCTCCGGCATCATGTAGTAGCGCACGCCGTGTGCCCGCCACCGACCCAGCGGGTCGGCGCGCCGGTAGAACGGGTGATCCGGCGCGAGCCGCTGCGCCTGGTCCAGCCGCCGGCGGATCGCCTTGCGGATCCGCTGCTTGCCCCGAGGGAACGGCCTCGGTCGCCCGTCGGCCAGCACGGTGATCCCACCGGCCACCGACGCCCGGCCGCCGAGCGGAGTGCCCGCCCGCTCCCCGGACAGCAGCCCGAACGTGTCCGAGGCGTAGCCGTGCTCGCCGGTGACCACCACGACGGGCACAGCGACGGTCGCGGCCAGGGCGGCGCCGGGGCCACCGGCGAACAACGCCCCGAGCGCGGCGCCATATCCGGCCAGGCGCAGCGCCCGCCAGAACTCGGCCGGAACGAATGGCTCAAGCCGCGCGCGCAGCCATTCGACCAGCAGCAGGACCAGCCGGGCCAGCCACGGCGGGCCGCGCGCGGCGGCCGGTTCGGCGAGCAGGCGGGTGGCCCAGCCGACCAGCCGCCCGGCCAGCCACCGGCCCAACTCCACGGCCACGACCACCGCCAGGACGGCCAACCCGTGGCCCCCGCCGAACAGCTGGCCGGTGGCACCGCCGAGGGCGAACGCCACCCGGCCGACCATCGGTGCCCGCATCAACAGGGGCACGGCGTGACCGGACGACGGCGCCGGCAGGGCCGCGTGGGCGAGGATGCGGAAGGTCTTGCCCTGGTCGTGGTAGTACAGGTAGCCGAGACTGCGGGCGAGCAGCTTCCGGGTAGGCCGGCCATCGGCGTCGGTGCCGTTCACGCGGCGCAGCGCCTCCTCCACCCGGCGCAGCTGCGCCGGGGTCAGGTCGTAGACCCGACCGATGTGGATCAACAGCAGCGCGTTGGCCATGCCCTCTGCGAACGCCTCGGTCTCGATGCGCACCGCGGCGGCCCGGTCCAGCCCCGGATACATCGGGCCGGACAGCTTGGCGGCGAAGCTGGCCTCGGCGAGCGCGTGCTCCCGGTCCGAGCGCTGCTCGTGCGCCAGCTGTGGCGCCACGTGCGAGAGCTCGTGCCAGAGCACCCGGCGCACGGCCAGCGGCAGCGTGTCCGCCAGGCCGGCCGGCAAGCCCGCGCCGCGGAGCACCCGACGCAGCCGGCGGGCCTCCACGTACACCGTGTCGATCGATATGGTCAGAGCGAGCCCGGCCAGGTTCTCCGCCGAGTAGCTGTACGGGTAGCTGACCGCGGCGCCGGTGCCGGTGGTCTCCCGGTAGCTGTTCCCTCGGACCCAGTCCAACAGCGGGCGGGCCTCGGCCAGCACCTCGGGGCCGCCGGGCCGCTCGCGGAGCAGCCGCTCGTACTCCTCGATCGCGGCCAGCACCTGCGCACCGAACGGGTCACCACCGGTGATCCGGGCGCGTCCGCGCAGCCACCGGGTGACCAGCGGCTCCAGCGCCCGGTCCAACCCGGCCAGCAGCCCGCGAAGGCGCTGGTGACGGGCCAGCAGCACCCTCGGGTCCTCGGGCAGCTGGTTCAAGTCTTCCTCGACCGGGATGGCACGGTCGGGAGCGAGTGCCCGCCGGTAGCCCAGGGCGCGGGCTCGGATCGCCACCAGCCGGGCACGCAGCTCCTCGGTGTGCCGGCCGTCGGCGCCCAGCCACCATCCGGCTTGGTCCAGCCGCAGCTGGTGTTCGGCCTGATCCAGCAGGACCAGCGTGAGCTCCCACGCGTCGGGCGGCAGGGCGTCCGCCCGCTCGATCCATTCGGCCGCTTCGGCCAGCCGCTCCGGTGCGGTGGCCGTGTGGTCGGCCTGAAGCCGGGTGCTCGCCTGCCGCCCTCGGGCGCCCCGCCAGACCCGCACCCCACGCCACACCAGCACCGCCCCCGCTGCAGCCACCACGGCCGCGGCCGCCCAGCGCACCAGCGGGCCGTGACCGACGCCGATACCGACCGCGCCGGCCAGCGGGTCCGCCGCGGCGGAGGCGGCGGTGACCAGCATCAGCACCACCGCGATGACCGCACCCAGGACGAACCGCCGAAGCACCGGGCGCCACCACGACCAACGGGCCACCGACCAGCCCCCACCCAGCCAGGCGAGTGCCTGTGCGACCACCACCGCGCCGATTACCCGGGTCGCCGAGTCGTGCGGCACATCGACTCCGCCAGTTCCCCACCGACCGTGGAAGTGGCCCAGCTGAAGCCCAATCAGCCCGGGTATCGCGAAGCTGTTGACTCCGTCGGGCGTCGCGTGCGGGGGGAGGGGGCTGTCCGGCAGCGCCCGGACCTTCGCCACGGCGACGGTCGCGGCGGTGTGACCGTCGGTGCCGGGGACGAGGGTTGTCACCCGGTTGAGCGCGGCGGCCAGGGCGCGCAGCGCCCGATCGCGGTCGGTGCGCGGATGCAGCGGCGTCTGTGCCAGCGCGGCGCGCAAGGCCGGCACCGCGGCGGTGCTCCGGAAGACAACCGCCCGAGGGCTGGCGCCGGGGCGGCGGTCGCGCACCTGGGTGACCAGTTTGAGCTCGGGCCCGGCCAGACCGCTCAACTGCTTGAGCATCCGCGGCTTGGCGGTGCCGGCCAGCTCGGCCAGCTCGGCGGCGGACAGTCCGCCCTCGGCGGCGACTAGGGTGCCCAGCAGCGAGTTCGGGGCCACCGGGAACCCGTTCGGGAAGAACCGGTCACCGAACTCGGCGATCACCGCGTCGAACGCGATCTCGATCGCCACCGTGGATGGCTCACCGAGCCGCAGCCGGCTGGGCACGTTCAGCGCCACCGCCAGGTTCCGGATGGTCGGTTCGGTTGCCGGCCCCAGCAACACCCCGACCAGGTCGCGCAATTCGGCGGGCAACGTGTAGCGGATCTCTCGGGAGCCGCTTCCGGGATCGGCGCTGGCCTGCCAGACAAAGCCGTACTCGACCAGCGCGGGCAGCAGGTCGCGCAGTGTGCGGGCGGCCAGCGCGGGCTGCGCGGCGCGGATCTCGGCCCTGGTCAACCCGTCCGGCGAGGCGTGCAGCGCGGCGAACACGGCCAGCACCGCGTTGCCCTGCGGGTGGATGCGCGGCGCCGACAGCGGGCCGCCCGGCAGGGCGCGCACGTGCCCCACCGCGGCGGTGAGTTCTCCGACGGCTGGTGAGCCGGGGTCGAGCAGTGCGTTGCGGTGCAGCCGGAGCGCGAGCAGCCCGAGCACCAGCCGGGCACCGAGGTGGGTCTCCGGCCGGTCCAGCTCGGCGAGCAGGCCCGGCGTGTCCTCGGCCTGCCAGTAGACGTAGTCACGAACACCGGGGGTCTTGCCGCGAGTGACCAGGCCCAGCTCCCGCAACACGGTCAGCCGCACCTGGGCGACCGGTCTGTGCAGGCCGCCCGCGTCGGCCACCCCCTGGGCGGTCTGCCCCCCGGCCACCACGTCCAGGCTGACCCGCATCGAACCCGGCCGCGCGGTGGCGTACTCGGGCAGCAACCACAGGATCTCGACGGCGACGCGCACCAGTTCGGTGTCCGGCCGGCCCGGTTCGAGGCTCGCGACTTCGGTGCCCGCGACCAGGCGAGCCGCCTCGTCGAACCAGGCCAGCGCGAGCGTGCCCAGGTAGCGGTCCCGGGTGTCCAGCGCGGCCAGCAACCGCACACCCCGCGCGGTCAGCGAATGCCCCCGGGGCGAGTCGAGCATCGGGGCGGCCACCGAGCCCCCCACCACCTCGACCGCCAGGCGCAGCGGGCCATCCGGCAGTGCGCGGATCGCCTCGACAAGCTCGGTGACCCGGCGGCCGACCTTCTCCTCGGGGAGCAGCGTGGCATCGCTGAGCAACAGCTCGGCCAGCTCGGTGAACAGGACCTCGGTGGTGAACGGGTCATCCAGCGCGGCCAGCAACCGACGCGCTCCGTCGGTCAGCAGGTGGCCGTTCGGCCCGAGGATCACCAGTCGCAGCTGGCGCAGCCGGTTGATCCGCAGCTCCAGGGTTTTGACGCTCACCTCGGGAATAGCCGCATGCAGGTCGGCGACGAGCAGGCCGTCCGGGCTGTCGGCCAGCACGTTCAGCGTGTGCCGCACCGAGTTGCGCGGTGCCGCCACGACCGCGAGCAGCGGCCCGCTGTCGAGCTCGCGCACGGCGCGCAGCGCCGTGGTCACCGCCTCGGTGGCGTCCTCCCCAGGCAGCAAGCTGGCCCGCCGGCTCAGCGCCTCGGCCAGGGTGGACAGCGCGCGCCGGTAGACCAGGTTCGGTTGCAGCGCGCGCAGCGCGAGATGGCGCACCAGCAGGCGGGCATCGTCGCGCAACCGATAGACCACCATTGCCCCACGCCGGTGCCGCTCCAGCATGCCCAACTCGGCCAACCGGTTCAGGCGCCCACCGACGGTGTCGTGCACCAGCCCATCCGACGCCGCCTCGACCTCGCCAATGGTGAGGCTTCCCTCGACGCCGGCGAAGATCACCAGCGTCCGCCACAGCGCGGTGCGCTGGGCGCTCTCGAACGCGGCCAGGGCGCCGCCGTCCAGGCGCACGAAGGTCACCAGCAGCGCCCAGAGCCGCCGCGACAACTCCTGGTCGAGGTCAACCGACAGCGCCAGCCAGCCGTTCAGGACGCCCAACAGGCGGCGGTACTCGAGGTTGTCCTGGTCGGCCACGTGCACCGCGTCGCGCAGCAGCGCCCGGGTCTCGGCCGGCACGTGGTACACCCGCTCACCGGTCTCGCTGTCCTGCCAAGTCACCAGGCCCAACCGACTCAGCCCGAGCACGTGGTTGACCAGCGGGTCCGGCTGCCAGCCCGCGACCGAGGCCAACCCACGCAACTCGGCGAGCGTGGCCCCCTCACCGGCCCGGGCGAGTACCGCGAGCGCATCCGCCAGCGCGGGGGGCAGCGGTGAGCCGTCGGTGAAGCCGGGGGTGGCGATCGGGCGGCCGGCGAAGGCGGCGGCGATCAGGCCGGCGATCTCCTGGCGCTCCGGCTCGTGGCCGGGCCAGCCGGACTCGGGGTGCGGCGCGGTCGGCCGGGCGGCGTGCTCGGACTCGTGGTCTTCGATTCGTTTGTCCAGGTAGGCGCGCACCCGGCGGGGCAGCGCCTGCCTGCGCCGCTCGAAGTGCTCGAACCGCACGAACCAGACCCGGCCGTGGCCGTCGAACACCGTGTACGAGATCGCCTCGTCACCGAAGTTCGGCAGGCCGGCCCGCACGAACAGCGCCCGCAGCGGCGGCCAGCTCAGCGTGATCTTCCCGGTGTACTCCATGGCGGGCTTGCGGGTCAGGACCGCGCGCAGCACCGCGATCGCCCGGTGGTGCTCGTCCGGGCTGTACCGGCGGGTGGTCAACCCGCCGCCCGGCGGGCCGTCGTGCCACCCCGCCAGGAAGGTGGCCGCCGCCGGGTTCGCGCCGAACACGCCCGCCGCCGCCAACCCAGACGTGTCGCCGTCGGTGTGCGGGATCTGGGTGCCGATGACGGCACCGACCGCCGACGCGAGCAGCAGATAGCCCAGCCAGCGCTGCCGGCCGCGCCAGTCCAGGTAACGCTGTGCGGAACGGACCAGCCACGGCGGCGGTGCGCGCGGTGCGCCCGGTGTCTCGGCTCGGGACACCAACCGGCGTGCGAACCTGTCGACCAGCCACAGGCCGACGCCCAGCGCGGCCGCCACGGCGAAGGCCGGGACGCCGTACCCGAACCACCCGGCGCCGCTGCCCGCGATCAACCCGATCGTGATCGCCATCCGGGTCCGGGCAGGTTCCTCGGTCAGGTAGATCAACAGGCTGGCACCGATCACCCCGGCGGCCAGCCCGAGCGCCAGATGCAGGTCCGGGACGTACCGGGCGACCACGACGGCGACCGCGATAAGCACCAGCCACGCGGGGAGCCGCGCCCGCTGGTCATCTCCGGGCCGGGTCGTGCCGGCGTCCCCGTCTCCCCGGTCTCCGGGCTCGGTGTGCGGCAGCGTGACCACACCTTCGGCGGTGCGCAGGAACCGGTGTCCGTCCGGCGTCAAGGTAGCTGAACCAGCCTGCTGAGGTGACTGGGTCAGGAGCGCGGGGCGCACGTCCCGGTCGGTCAGGTTGCGTGGCGGCCACAGCACCGACAGGCCCCGTTCGGTGCGGAACACCACGGTGAAGCCGAGCAGCTCACCGTCATCGCCTGAGGCGCCCAGCCACACCACCTTCGGGTGGGTGATCAGTGCGATCGTCGCCTCATCCAGCTCGAGCCCGAGCACCTCGCGGACCAGTGCGATCTTGGTGACCAGGTCGGGCAGCTCCCGCCCACGGGGTTGCGCTGACGCGGCGCGCAGGGCCGCTTCGTAGCCAGCCAGCGGGCGAGCGAGCGCCGGGTGGGTGGGGCGGTCGTTGATCAGCACCGCCGCGACGTCCGCGTCCACCGGGTCGGCGGCGGGCAGGGCCAGCGACCGGCGGAGCTGGTCGCGCAGCAGGCCGACGACCCGCTCCAGCTCGACCGCGATGGCGACCGGATCGGCCAGCCCGGCCAGCTGCCCGGGCAGCAGGCCCAGCTGGAAGACCGCGGCGTCGGTCAACAGGTGGGTGCGCAGCGCCGGCGCCATCCGGACCAGGTCGCCGACCAGCTCGAACCATGCCCGCGCCGCCACCGGGGCACCCATCGGCAGCTCCTCGCGCAGCCAGTCCAGGGCGGACCGATAGCCCGCGAGCACCGGGTCCACCCACAGCGTGACCGTGTCGACCAGCCGCTGGGTGGGCACACCGTCCACCGGCAGGTCTAGCCGCAGCGCGCCGAGCACGCCGACGGCCAGCTCCCGACGCGCATCCCCGTCGCCGGCCAGCCCAGCGAACAGCCCAGTGGCCGGCTCGGCGAGCGCTCCCGCGAGCTGGCGGAGCAGCGGCGCCGCCCAGTCGGGTCGGATGTCGTCGGCCCCGGCTTCGGCCAGCTCACGCACGGCGGCGATCGCGGCGGCCCAGAACCGGGCGTCCCTCGGCCCCAACCGGCTCCACGCGCCGGCCAGCAGCATCGCCCGCACTCGCGGCCACTCGGCCTCCGACCAGCTCGCCGGGTCGGTCCACGGGGAACCGTCGCTGGTCAGGTCGCTCAGCGGGCGCTGCACGGCCGGCCGGCGAGCCCGGAAGGCCACGCCGTGCGCCAGCCAGTACGCCAGCTCGGCCCGCGCGGTCGCCGGGTCGCCCCCGCCGGCGTCGTGCGCCCCTTGCATCCGCCCGACCATCCGCTCGTCGGTCAGACCCACCAGGTCCGCCCCGGAAAGGGCGATCAGCGCCGCCTGCTCGCCCCGCCAGAGGTCCTCGGTCAGCTGCGTCTGCGCCCAGTCCTTCGCCGGGCCTTCGGGCAGCCCGGCGAACTCGGTCTCCTCAACTTGGCCCTCGAGGAACAGGTACGCGAAGCGCAGCGCCGCGACCAGTTCCGGGTCGTCGGCGAAGAACCGCTCCGCCGACCCGATGCCGCCGTCCTCGACGAGCCGGCCGAACACCGCGAACGCGATGTCATAGCCATAGGCCCAGCGCAGCCCGTCCGGGTAGTCAGCGTCCGTCGCGGCCCGCCGGTGCCCCTCCGCGATCGTCACGGCCGGATCGGTGAGGTCGCCGGTCGAGGCCAGCAGCGAGGTCAGCACGGCCCAGTGCCGGTCCGAGGGCATGGCCGCGATCAGCGCGGCCGGACTCCGCCGCTGGTTCCGCCAGGCCGTCAACACCGCCGGCCCGGCCTCGACGAGCGTGCGGTAGTCCAGGATGTCCCGGAACATCGCCACCGCCTGATCCGGCGGACCCAGCCGCGTGAGCGTGGCGAGCAGCTGCGCCCGGGCCTGCTCGCCCACCAGCCGGGCGGCCTCGTTGAGCGGGTCCCAGTGCGCGGCGTCGAGCTCGTGCAGCAGCAGTTCGACCACGCCGAGCAGGTAGCCGATCTCGATGCGCCGCAGGGCGTCGTCCCGCGCCCCGTCGGCGCGGGCCCAGTCCGCCCGCAGATCGCGGCGGACCGTGGCGGCGTCCGTTTCCCAGGCCTGCTCGCCGGTCGGGCCGCGCACCCGGTGAGTGATCTCGTAGCGGACGAGCGCCCGCAGCGGCCCGTCGGACGTCTGGTCGACCACGGTGTCCGGCAGGTACACCACACCGTCCACGGTGTAAGCGGCGATCTTCCCGGCGATGCTGGCACCCACGACGTCGGCCAGCGCCTCGGCCCGGTAGGACACCACCCGCACCCCGGCCGGCGCCCCGGTCCGGGCCGCGCCCAGTTCGGTGAGCTCCAGCCCCGGCAGCGCCGCCACCAGCGCCGACTCGTCGTCTTCGGTCAGCGGGTCGGTGTCGGGGTACAGCTCCAGCGCACCGTTCACTCCCGGGCCGACCACCGTGCTGATCTCGTACCGGCCGGCGGGCACAGCGGTGGACCGCTCGCCGGGAACCGGCTGGTAGGCACGCAGCCACACCTGGGCACCGGAGATCGCCAGCTCGACCAGCTGGTGGTGGGTGACCGTGGTCCTGGCCAACCCACCGGCGGGAACGTCGGGCAGCGCCGCCGGCGGCGCCAGCGGGGTGCGCCGACCGCCGAACCAGGCCAGCCGAGCGGCGAGTCGCTTGGGCAACCGGCCCGCCTCGACCACCTGCCGCGCCCAGTCCAGGCGCAGGGCGAGCAGCCGGTACAGCTCGTCGTTGGGCATCGCGGCCAGCAGCGCGTCGCGCCGGGCCACCAGATCGGCCAGTTGGGCGAGCAACCGGGCTCGGCTCACCATGCGCAGTGGGTTCCAGCCCAGGAACTCCAGCAGGCTGTCCAGGTAGCTCTGGTCGATCTTCAACAGCGCCGCGCCGAAGTCGATCCGGCTCAGCACGCCCCGGTCCACCAGCTGGTTGTGTGCGCTGAACCCGTCCCAATCGTGGATCAGCGCGATCAGCGCGAGCACGTCGCGCAGCTGCTGCCGCGTGCGCCACCGGGCAAACCACCCCGGGTGCCGACCGGCTCCGAACTCGACCACCTCGACCAGGTCGCCGACCGCAAGCACCAGCGTGCCGTTGTTCTCATACCGGCCCGAGTCGCGCCGGCGCACCTCGCGCGAGGCGATAGCGAGCCGGGACGACGGTGCCAACCCCCCGCCGGCCCGCCACGCCGCCGCGCCGGCGGCGGAGAGGATCGCGTCGTTCGGGCTGCCTTCCCACTGCCGCAGCACCACCAGCTCGCCGTCGTCTTCGCGGCGTGCCAACACGATCTTGTCGCGCCGGTCCCGGACCCGTTTGTCCATGTCGAGGCCGAATACCTTGATGACGGTCAGCTCGCCCAGCACGGTGAGCGGCAGCCCGATCGGCCACCCCGGTGGTGGTCCCCTGACCGCGCGCCAGCTGGGCAGCAGCCGGGCCCGCAGCGCCCTGGCGTCCCGCAGCCGGACCGACCTGGGCGTGGGGCCGCGCACCCGATGGGCGACCTCGTAGCCGACCAGCTCGCGCAGCAGCTCTGGCGACAGCCGGGTCAGCGCGGTGTCCGGCAGGTACACCACGCCGTCAACGGTGTAGGCGGCGATCTTCCCGGCGGTGCGGGCTCCCACCGCGAGGGCCAGCGCGTCGGCCCGGTAGGACACCACCCGCACCCCGGCCGGCGCCCCGGTCCGGGCCGGGTCCAGCTCGGTGACCGGCAGACCCGGCAGCGCCGCCACCAGCCGCCGCTTCTCTTTCCGTCGGAGCCGGTCGCTGTCCGGGTACAGCTCCAGCGCCCCGTTCACGCCGGGAGAACCGGGCAGGAACACGGTGAAGGGGAACGCACCCAGCCATATGCCGAGGGCGGCCCACTGTGCTCGGCGCAACCAGAGTTGGGCGGTCCGGCCGCGGTGGGCCTGCAACGCCCCGGCCGCGCCGGCCAGGGACGACCCGAGTACCGCGACGAGCATCGAGTGGTTGGTGACGGCGGTCAGCACCACGCCGATCGCGGCGCCGGGTGCCAGCGCCCACACCGGCTGGCCGGCCAGCCAGCCGCTCAGCCGGCCCAGCCTGCTCGGGTGACGCGTCGGATCGGTGCCCCGGTCATCCGCCGGCGGCGACCGGCCGCGCGGCCGGATGGTGGGGATGCGCACCCGCACTCCCGGGTCGGTCAGCATCCGCAGCAGCGCGCCCACCGGGATCGCCGCCGCCTCCGGCAGGGTGGCGAGCAACCCGCCGTAGAGCCGCCGGGTCTGCACCGACGCGACTTTTCTGCCGTGCTTGCGGTGCGTGTAGTTGACCACGGCCGTGGCCAGCAACACCGCGACGGCCACCCGTTCCCGGGCCCGCCGGCCCAGCCGAGTCCCGGAGATCAGCCGGGCGAGCTCCGCCACCGGATCGGGCGCGCGATGGCCGTCGGGTTGCGGGTTCCCCGGCCGCAGCCCCAGCCGCAGCGACCCGTCCGGCCCGGTGAACAGTCGCGCCGACGGCGGCACCAACGGGTCGGCCTCGGACGGCTCGGCCGGCAGTTCCTCGAGCCGCTCATGCAGGGTGGCCACCTGGCCGGCCAACCAGCGCCCGGTGTGCTCGTCCATCCGGCCGTGTGGGTCAGCCAACAGCCCGAACAGCTCGGTGGCCACCTCCCGCACCAGCCGCCGCACACCCCGTGACCGGCCCCGCGACAGCGCGGTGACCAGCACCGAAACGACGGACACCGCGACGACCACGGCACTCGCCACGAGCACCGTCATCGGCACCCGGAACGAGGCGGTCTCGGCTGCGGCCGCCACACCCGCCACCCCAGACATCACCAGCAACACAGCGGCCAGGCCCAGCACCACGGCCACCCGCCACGACAGGTAGCGGGCGATGGCCCCGAGCCGGTGCAACACCGCCGTCAGCCAGGCCGGCGGGCCACGCACGATGATCGACCACAACAGGATCCCCGAGCCGATCAGCGCGACGGCCACCCGAACCGAGGTCGGCACGCCGTCGGGCAACAGCCCAACCGGCCCGAGCATCGCGCTCCGCTCGGCGCCCCTGTGCCACGACGCCCCGCGCTCCCCCGCATCGCGAGCCTCGATGACCGCGACCAGCCGTTCGATGCCGAGCACCATCTCCTGGTCCAGCTCCTGGCGGGTCAACGGGAAACGGAACAGCGGGTCCTCGCCGCCGGTCGAGTACTTCTTGATCGTCACGTCGGCGACGTCGGTCCGCTTCAACCGGTCGTCCCGGAACTCGCCCAGTGGAACCCAGCCGGACGCTCCGTTCCAGGTGACCACCAGGTCGGTCACCGAGTTCAGGTCCACGCGCTCGAGCGCGTTGATCTTCGCCAGATACCCGCGCAGCTCCGCCACGTCGCCCACCGGGATCCGGGTGAGCAGCTCGGACAGGAACAGCGTCTCGCGGCTGCGCTGGAACTCCTTCGGGTTCTTCTTCACGCTCACGTACAGCACCAGCCCGGAGTCACCGAGCAGCAGGTAATCGAACTGCTTGACGGTCTTCTTGCTGACCTTGCCGCTGGCCAGGCGCGCGCCCAGCCGCACGTTCGCCAGCAGCCGCAAGCCCCCGGTACGGGCCAGCTTGTCCAGCTCCGCCCGCGCCAACCGCTCGAAAACCTCGCCGGTGATCGAGCCCGCGTACCGGTGCGCGAAACCCTCCGGGTCGGCACGGAACGCCTCCCGGTGCGCCGGGTTCTCGAGCAGGTTGGTCAGCCGCCGCAGCACCTTGTCCACGATCTTGCGGTGCTCGTCGCTCAGCCGGGCCGCCGAGGGCCGGGCCGGCGCGGGTGGCGGAGTCGGCTTGGGGCGCGCCGCGGCGGCCCGAACGACCGCCGCCACCGCCTCGTGCAGTTGACGTACCAGCTCGTCGTTCTCGGCGTCGTGCGCCTCGCCGGTGTGGTCGTCGCCGGCGATGTGGCGGTTCCATTCGTGGCGCAGGAAGGCGTTCCACAGGGCGAGGAACCGCCGGTCATGGCCGATCAGCCAGTTGAACAGGTGGGCGACCCAATCGGGGACGAGGATGAAGCCCTGGCGCGGGGCGGCGCCGGCCGGACGCCAGCCGAAGCTGTACAGCTTGCCGCCCAGCGGTTGCGTGTCGCTGATCCCCACCAAGCCGATCAGCTCGGGATCAGCCTCGAGCAGGTAGGGGAACTCCTCGCGGCCTCGATCGCTGACCAGATCCCACGCGTTGTCGCGCAGCCGGGGCATCCACGGCAGCATGTGCCGCCGGACCTCGCCACTGGCAACTCCGTCGGCGAGCCCGCCGCCGTCGCCGGGTCCCGGGTGGAAGTCCTCCGGAGTCTCGCCGTGCGGGCGCAGGACGACCTGTCCCGGCCTGGCGTCGACGCGCACCAGCCGGCTCAGATCCAGGCCGAGCTCTTGCACGAGCCGCCGCAGTTGCTCCAGATCAGCCGGCGGGTACTGGAAGGTCATCGTGTTGAGGTGCACGAGCAACCCGGGCTCGCCTGGCACGGTGCCGATCCAGCCGGCGGCGGCCAACCGCGGGCGCAGCGGCCAGGCCTCGAAGAAGTCGGCGTGCTGGTACGCGTTGGCGTAGAAGTTTCCGTACTCGTCGACCACGTAGAGCATCAGGTTGAAGCCGTAGGCCATCTTCATGCCGTCGGCGTTGGTGTCGAACGGGGTGTCGTCCTTCGCCCAGTAGAGCCGGCCCTCCCAGGCGTAGAGGCGCAGGTGCTCGGGTGCCGGGGCATGCCCGGTCTCCGACTTTTTCCAAAGCAGCGACAGGTGCTCCTCCGGCCGGCGTGGCAGCCATGCGCGCAGCCGCGCCAAACGTGGCTCTGCCTCAGCCAACCAAGACAGCGCGGCACGCCGGGACGGCACCAGGATCCCGAGCGGTGTGCGGAGCTGGGTGGCGAACCGGTCGATCGCCTCGGCAGCGTTCCGCACCTCGAACCGGGTCGCCATGATCTCCCCGGGCTCCCCGTGCAGCCGCTGCGCCCGACCGAGGTGCCACTTCGCCAGGTCGAACTGCCGGAGCACACCACGCACCCACCGCCACGCCGCGATCACGACGACCGCGACGACCACCGCGACGGCCAGGAGCACCGGATGGGCGGCCAGCGGCTCCCTGACCGAGGCCAACGGGCCATCGGTGGCCAGCGCGAGCCCGGCCAGACCGGCGCCGACAGAGGCGTGCCGCTGAGACCCACCGGTGTCCCCGGAACCGCGGTCGTCCCGGTCGCCGGCCAGCCGGACCCGACCGTCCTCCAGGACGAACCGGTCCTGCGCGAGGACCACGGCCAGCTCGCCCAGGTCGGTGTCCAGCAGCTCCTGGGCCTCGAGCACCGCGGCCGGGCGGCCCAGGTCCAGGCCGAGCAAGGTGGCCAGCCGGTCGCCGAGCGCCGCGCCGGACGGGTCGAGGGCACGGTAGCGCGCCCGCAGCCGCGACAGCAGCGTCTCGACCCTGGCGCGGGCCGGCAGGTCGCGCTTCACCAGCTCGGCGACCAGCAGGATTTCGGCGAGTTGCCCCAACACTCGGCGCATCTCGACCAGCCGACTCGCCCGGTCGAGACCGCGGTCGAGCGCCGCCGCGGTGCGGTCCAGATAGCCTGCCACCCGGTCGACCCGATCGGCGGCGGTGTGCACCACGGCCGTCGGGTCCCTCGGCGCCTCCAGGGCACGGATGAGTTCCTCCCACCGGTACGCCCGGTCGAGCACGAGGCGCAGCAGCGGTCCCAGGAAGGCGAGGACCGACTCGGTCTCGGCGGTCCGCGGCCCCGGACGGACCAGCTCGAAGAAGCGTTTCTCGAGCTCCTCGTGCAGCGCGGCCGCTGCCTGCCGCTGCCGGTGCAGCGCGGCGATCAGGTCGGAGCGCCGCTGGCCCTCGGGGAGGACCTCCACCTGGGTGGCGGCCGCGCGCAGGTCGTCCAGGTCCGTGCGCCAGGCCAGCACCAGCACTGCCCCGACCGTCTCCAGCTGCGTGCGAGTCAGCGCGCGCCCGGCTTCGTCGCGGAACAGCCGCGCCGCCTCGGCGTTCTCCACCGACCAGTTGGACAGCAACCGGATGACCTCTGGCCGCACCGTGCCCGCCGGCATCGGGTCGTCCAGCCGGTGCGGCACTTCGAACAGGTCCGCGAACAACCGGTGCGGGTCGGTGACCAGCGCCAACACCCGCTCCAACTCCGCCCGCACCCGGTCGCGCCCGGTGTCGCGGAGGTGCAGCTTCACCCCGTCACGCAGCACGAACCGGTCGGGGTTCTCGGTGGCCACGCCGCTCAGCGCCGCCGGCGGCTCCAGGAGCAGCCAGCTCAGCCGATCCAGGTCCGCCGCGTGCGCCGGAATGACCCCGAGCAGCGCGGCAACCCGGTCGGCGAGCGACTCGCCGGCCTTCGGCGGGTTCCACCGAAGGTAGAGCGCGGCAATCCGAGCCTTCAGCGGGTCGAGCTGGACAAGCAGCCTCGGGTCGTCATCCCACAGCGCACGCAGCCGACGCTCGACCGCCGCGATCCGGTGGGCCAGCGCGTACACCGCCTTGGCTGGGCCATCGGACCGCTCTTCCAGCTCGTTCAACGCCACCTGGACCCGCGCGAGCCGCCGGAGCGCGAGCATCGGTTCGCTCTCCGGGGCACGCACCGCCACACCGAGCCGCTGCCACAGCGCCGCCGGCCGGCGCACCTGGTCGCGCAGCGCCAGGAGGGCCTCGATCACCTCCCGGTCGGCCTGGGCCGGTGCCGTCCCGAGCACCCGGTCGATCTCGGCTGCCAGGTCGAGCGCGTAGTCGACGCGGGCGGTGATGCCGGCCAGCAGCTCCGGCACCGGCTTGGTGACGGAGTCCAGGGAGATCAGCATCAGGTCGGTGATCCCACCCGGCGCGTCGAGCTCCGCAACACCCGCCCGCAGCCGCTCGGCCATCCCGGACAGCAACGTCACGTGCTGAGCGCGCAACCCGTTGAGTGCCCCGATCGCGGCCGCCCAGTTGTCCCGCTCCCCCTCGGTGACGCCCCGCACCCGGTGCTGCTCTTCGAAGGCCCGCCCGAGCTCCCAGAACAGGCGCACCACCTCGTCGATGGCCTGAACCAAGCCGGGCTGGCCGAACATCCTGGCAAGCCGGCGCATGCCTTCGGTCTCGCGCAGCACCGGCTCGGCCACCCCGATCAACACGCCGCCCGGCACCGGGGCGCCGATCCAGGTGTAGAGCACCAGCCCGTCCACCGGCAGCTGCTCGAGCAGCTCGGCGGGCAGCAGCCACAGCCGGGGGTCGTCACTGCCCAGCGTGTCGCGCTCCGGTTCGGTGAGTGGGCGCGTCAACCCGGTCTTGAACGCTTCGCCCAGCCTGGCGTTGACCGCCGTAACCTGGTCGGACTCCAGCCGCTGCCCGCCCTCGGAGAGCGCGCCGGACCGACCCGACACGCGACCGGTGAGGCCAAACAGCCAACGGATCACCGGCGCCGCCCGGCTGAGCAGCGGACCGGCCAACGGCGCCACAAGCCGGTGCGCGAGGGCGGTCAACCAGACCGGCGGGCCGCGGATCATGATCACTGCGAGCAGCAGCACCGCCGCGGCGACGGCGGCCCGAAGCACCGGGTCGTGGACCGCGTCGCCCGCCCCGAGAAGCCCGAACGGCAGCGTCGCGGACGGACTTCCGCCACGCAGCCAGCGGTGGATGCCTAGCGCCACGTCGTCGGTGATCTCGTCGCGGGTGAGCTCGATGTGTGACCCGGCCCTGTTGCCCTTCGGGGTCACCCGCTCGATGTCGCCAGGGCGGGCCGTGTCTCGCTTGAGGTAGCGGGCGCGGAACTCGGCCAGCGGGATCGGGTCGCCGGAGCCCCGCCAGGACACCAGCACGTCGAGCGCCGTGGCGCGCTGCTGCTTCGACAGGTGCTCGGGCCGCCAGTTCGCGAGGTAGACCCGCAACTTCGCCGGGGAGCCGGTGGGGATCTCCCTAAGAAGACGGCGCAGGATGGTGTTCTCCCGATTCTCCCCGGATGGCTTGTCGAGTTTGACGGTCATCCACTTGATCAGGCCGAAGCGGTTCGCCAGCAGGAGGTCGAGCTCGATGACTTGCTGGGGGTGGGTCCCGGATTCGGTGAGGATCAGCACCCGCACGTTCCGCAACAACTCGGTGCCGAACGCGACCGACTCGGACAACGACGCCGCGACCAACTCCTCCAGCAGGTAGCCGGCAACCTGGCCGGCCCAGCCGTGCCTGCGCACGAAGGCCAGCGGGTCGGCGGCGAACTCCGCGTGGACCGCCGGGTCGGCGGCCCGGTCGCCGCCGTGCTCGGCGACCAGCTCGTCCACCACCCGCCGCCACTCGGCGCTCAGGTGGCTGGCCAGCGAGTCGATGCCGACGACCAGCGCCGCATCCTCGTTCCGGAGCTGTCGCTCGGCGAAGGCGACCACCTCGGCCAGCTCGCCGGCCGGCGCCGGCGGCGCGTCCCGCAGGACCTGCTGGTACGTCGCACGGAACACCGCGCGCGACGGCCGGCCCGTCTTCACCGCGACGACCCGGTCCGTCCCTGGCAACGGGGTGACCTCCGCGCCGAGCTGGGTCAACAGGCTGACGACGTACCGGCGGGTCTTCTGGCGGGCGCCGCCGAGGTCCATGCGCAGCACACCGCCCAGCCGCAGCGCGGTCATCAGTTCGGCGAGCGCGCCGATCCTCGGTCCGGTGAACGCGGTGTGCGGCAGCTCCTCGAGCAGGATCTCCTGGTAGCGCTCGGTGGGCAGATCGATGGCCGAGGGCTGGCCGAGCAGATCCGATCCCGCGGCCGGGTGGTCGTGCAGCGTCTCGTCGCGGTGCGACCACCCGGCCCGGCCGACACCGATTACCAGCCGGGGGTGGGTTTGGTCGGGCGGCAGGCGGTGGGAGGCGACCGGCACGGCCAGGTTCGGCAGCGGTGCCAGCGCGGCGACCCACGACTCCGGTTTTCCGGGGTGGCGGATGTGCAGCCGCTCGTGCTCGAGCAACTCGGCCAGGGCCGCGTCATCCAGCGACCCGAATGTCGCCGTGTCCAGGTAGGTCCAGCCGCGGTAGCTGTAGCCGCGCAGGTCATCGGGTCCGCCCAGGTCCGCGCTGTGCCCGGGTAGGTCGTCGATCAGGGCGATGCCGTACCAGCCGGCCACTTCCTCCGGGGTGTAGCCACCGAGCGCGGCGATCTCCCCGGGCAGCAGGACGAACCGGGCGTCCTCGGGGCTCAGCCCGGACGCCAGCGCGGCCCGATGCGCGGGCGTGGCGTCCTCGTGCGACTCACGGCCCGGACCGCCCGAGTGGAGGTCGTCGTCGCCCGGCTCGTCCGGGGAGCCCCGGGTCGGCCGCCCGTCCCGCTCCGGGGACCGCGGCATCAGCCACACCCGAACGGCACGAACGCCCCGGCCGAGGACTCCGGGCTCGAACACGATGCCGTGCCGGGCGAAAGCCACCTCACCCAGCGCGTACGCGACCCGGTTCTCCTCCTTGCCCAGCCCGCCGTGGTAGTGCCTGCTGCGAGTGTTCAGCCACCGACCCACCAGGCGCCGGTCCGCGGTCCGGCGGACGCTGGCCTCCCCGGCGGCGATCACGAACGGCTGCCCGCCGGACGGCCAGGTGTGCTTGATCAGCACGAAGAAACCGTTGATCTTGCCGGACGTCGGCGACACCCACAACCCGCCGTCGTCCCGCAGCACCCAGTTGACGCGGTCGTTCTCGGCCAGGATCTCCTCCGCATCGCGGGTCCCGACCTGCGCATAGCCGGCCTGGGCCAGGAACGCGGTCAGCCGCTCGCTCTGTACGGATCCCGGGGACCGGTTGTGCCGGCGGGGCGCGGCGGCGACGATCCGCTGCCAGCCGGCGTCGTCCGGCGAGTTGGCGGCGGACAGCCGCATGCCACCGATCGTCACCGGTGATTCAGTCACCCGGGCAGGCCGATTCAGCCACCGCCGCCAGCCGGGCACCATCGCCATGCCGGTCAGGCCGAACGGCGCGGTCACCCCGGCACCGACCAGCGCAAGGCCGATCAGCGCGCCGACGGTCGCCCCACCGGCCAGGTAGAGAACCACCCGAGCCACCGGCCTCGACGGTGCCCAGACCTGGACGACCCCCGCGACCGCGGTGACGATTCCGGCGACCCAGACCACCACCGGCCCCAACCACATCGCCAGCACACCACCGACGAACACGGCCAACACCGCGCCGGCCGGCAGCCACCGACGGTTGCGCCCAGCACCGGACTCCAGCACCCCGGAGGACACAATCCCGCCACCGGTCGAACGCACCCCGGGACACACGACCAGGTCGCCCGGGGAGAGGGAAAGCACCCCCGACGACACGATGCCGTGGCCCCGCGAACCCAGCGCGTACAACGCATCGGCCCGCTGCCGCAGGTTGGCCGCGAGTGCATCGCCCAGCAGCGGGTTCGCGCCGATCCCGGACGCACCGGCCGCCAACATGCTGACGTCGCCGTCGATCCGCCCGATCTCCAGCTCGAGCGAGTGACCGAGCTCCGCCCAGTTGTCCTCCCGGCTGCGCGCCACGTCGTTGCGGTAGCCGAACAGGTCGTCGCGGACCTCGCTCAGCTCGAGGAACGCCTGGTCCAGCTCACCCGCCTCGACCCGGCCAGCGACCTCCCGCATCCGCTCGGCGACCGGCGGCAACACCACAGCGGCGGCGGCAACAGCGCCGGCAACACCCGGCCGGGCACCGTGGCCGCGCTCGGCGCTCGGCCGGCCGACGGTGCGCCCGATCCACCGCGCCAGGCGGGACCGCAGCGAGCCGATCGGGGAACCCCGGATCGGCCGGCCCTCCCGCTCGGGCGACCGCACGTGGACCAACAGCAGGCCCAGCCCGAACGCCACAGCCGCACCCAGCAGCGCCCAGCCAAGCCACGGAGCGATGGCGGTGTGCCCCATCGCCAGGCCACTCAGCGCCGGCAGTGACGTCACCGGGTCGTTGGACGACGTGTCACCGCGCAGCCGGGCGAACACGGCCTCGTGCCGCAGCAGTCGCTCCGCGCTGGTCCAGCCGGCCAGCAGTCCGGCCACGGTGGCTTCGTCTTCGCTGGTCGGCTCGAGGGCCAGCAGCGACTTGCCGAACTCGGTGAGCTCGTAGGTGTAGGCCGTGCCGTTGCTACCCGCTGTGAGCACCACGCCGAGCTTGGCGAGCGCGCCCAACCGGGTCCGCAGCTGGTCACGCGTCCAACCCTGCCGCAAGGCCTCCAGCTGGCGGGCGGTCCGCGGCTCTTCGGCGGCGTCCAGGGCGCGCAGCAGGTCGTTCAGCACCGGCGCTGCCTCGACCGGCACGACCGGGGCGCGCCGCACCGGCACCAACGCGGCGGGCGAAATGGCGACCACCACCGTGGGCTCCGCCGAGGGAGCCGGCACGGGGGCCGTGGTGAACCGGTGCAGCGCGGCCCACATCACCGCCAAGTCGGCATCCTGGCGGTCCGGCCAGTCCGGCCAGCGGGCGAACAGCCGCGCGAGCGCGACCCGCGCCGGATCACCCAGCTGGGAAAGCAGCTCCGCCGGGCGTTCGGCCAACCGGAACCGGTCACCGACGTGGGTCGCCCAGCCCTCGTCGACCAGCACGTCCAACACCGACCGCACCTCGGCCGGCTCCCGGCCCAGCGCGTCGGCCAGCTCGGCGAGGCTGGCGCCATTGGCGGCGGCCAGGCCCTCGAGCAGCAGACCCAGGCCGGACTTCGGCTTGGCGTCCGCGTGCTGGGCGATCGGCACCCCGGCAAGCTCGAGCAGCACCTCCACGATGCCGGCTCGCTGGTTCTCGTCGAGCCGGTTCAGCAACGCGACACGCTTGGCCGCCATCCGGTACCGGTCGCCGTCGCGGACCAGCCAGCCCCGCTCGACCAGCCGTGCCAACGCCTTCTCGGTGTCGGTGCCGAGGTGTGCCCTGAGCTCGTCGACGCGGGCGCCCTCCTTCCCTGTGAGCAGGCGAAACACCTGGCTGCGCAGCGAGGAGGGCGGGCTGCTGTCCGGCCGCTCGACACGCGCCGAGGACAACTCGAAGGGCCGGGTGGCCAGCAGCTTGATCACCCGCAGCAGCGCGTCCGCGGCCTTGTCGGCGTTGCGCGCCTCAATCGGGTCGGCCGAGTTCCACGACGGCTTGAGCCCGAGCACGTTCCGCGCCAGCGACACCGCGTCGCTCATCGCGAAGTCGTACAGCGTGGCGGAGCCGGTGGGCAGTCTCAGCAGCGCTTGGCCACCTGCGGTCAACCGATAGCCGAGGCCGGCGCTGCCCTCCACCAGCTTCAGGTCCACCAGCGTGGCCAGCGCGTTCTCGATCTCCGCCCGGTCCGCCGCCGCGTCCTCGGTGCTCAGCGCGGCAACCAGCCGGTCCACCGGGACCCGCGACCGCAGCGGGGCGAGCAGTTGGCCCAGGCTGAAGAACGCCACCGCACCCAGCAAGCCGGCGGGCGAACCGTGCCCGGTCACCAGGTGATCGTCGGCACCAAACGCGGGCGTCGCGGCCAAGATGACCAGCACCACCGTCAGGGCGGCGATCACCGCCAGGCGCCAGCCCCAAGCGCGAGCCAACCGGCCCCGAACACCGTTGAGCGCCTGCCCGGTGTCTTCGCGCTCGGTCCGGTTGGCGCCGAACTCGGCATCCGGGTCGGCGGGCACCGGATGCCCCGCGTCACCGCGGGCAACCAGCTCGACCAGCCGGCCGACCAACCGCGCCCCGATCGCGGCGGACTCCCGCCAGCCGTCGGAGAAGTTGATTCCGAGGACATCACCGGCGTCGTCGAACAGCGGCGAACCGGAAGCTCCCCCTTCGTTAAAGCCGAGCGTCCGGTACCTGTCGGCCTTGATGCGATAGACGAAGTCCGGGACGACCAACCGCCGCTGTCTCGGGTTGCCGATCATGGTGGCTCGCTGGTTGCGCCCGACCGGTTCGGTGCGCACCTTGGCGGCGGGGCGTCGCAGATCCCACACACTGACCACGGCGATGTCCACGGTTGGTATCCGCAGTCCCATTGTGTCCATCGAGCGGGCGCTATGCCGGAAGGTGCGCCTGGCCAACCCGGCGAGGTCTCCGTACTCGCCGAGCGTGAGGCTGCGTGGGTTGGTCACCGGCAGCGAGTCGACCGTGAGCAGGTCGGCAAAGAGCGCTACGTGGTAGTTCGTCACCACTTCGGCCGGGCGCTCATCGGTCCCCTCGACCATCACCACCCCGGTGGCGACGACCACGCCGTCGTCATTCTTGAAGTCGACGACGCTCCGCCCGGCGGCGTCCAGCGCCTCGGCATCGGCGACCAACCCGGCCGGGGCGCCGTCCGGAACGGGGCGGAACCCGATGAGCCGAACCGCCCCCGGTTGGAGGTTTTCGAGAATGATCTCGAACTCGCGCGGCAGCTTGGTGAACCACTTCTGCGGCCAACCGGCCGGCGCCGAGTCGAGCCTGACCCGCAGCACCGCCTGGCCCTCGCCCACCGGATAGACCGCCAGCGGGTCGAGTTCCAAGGCGGTCGCGATGAGCTCCAGCAGCCGGGTGGGCCGCTCCCACACCGGCATACTGCTCGGCAGCCAGGACCCCGCCCGGCCAACCATCTCGGACAATCCCCTCGCGGCGTGCGACAGCTCCTCATGCGGGCCGTCCAGGCCGCCGGGCTCCTTGAAGATGCGCACCAACCCGAGACGGCTGTCGAGCTCCCAGAGCCACACTTCCTCGCGTTCCGGGCCGACCTCCGCGCGCAGCGGCGCGAAACTGGACGCACCAATCACCAGCTCACCCGTCTCCCGTTCGCGCTTCGACAGGTCACGGCCGAAGGTGGCCGCCGCCTTCAACCGGCGCACCAACACAGCGTCCGACTTCGCCGGCCAGCGCAGGTCCGGGCGCAGCCGGCCGAACCGAATGTGCCCGAGTACCAGCCGAATCCAGTCGCGTTTGCCGATCGCTTCGCCGTCTAGCCGGCCGCTGCGCACCAACCGCCGGTACACCTTGCGCAACTCGGTAACCGGCCGGTTCTTGAAGGTCACCCTCGCCAACAGGCCGGAGGCCTGAGAGACGCCCAAGCCGACCAGACCGACGATGAGCCAACCGACGGGCCCGATCGTGGTGTCGCCAAGCAGACCGCCGGTGTCGGCGAATGCCGGCGTGACGGCCACCACCAGCAGCAATGCGGCCGCGGCGCTGATCATGGTCAGCAACCGGGCCAACCACGCCCGCCACCTGGGCACCATCAGCGCAACCACCGCGACCATCGCCAGCGCGGTCAGTACCGGGTACGCGGTGAACCAGTCGTGCCCGAGCACCGCCGCGCCAGCCAGTGGAGTGGCGGGGCTGGAGGTCGTGGATTCGGACTGCCACACCGTCGCGTCCGGCGGCGCGGGGAACGTCTCGTTGGGGTCGTAGCTCAACCCGAAACCGGGGGTCGCCCACACGAAGTCGGCCAGATCCTCGGCATTATCCGCAACCAGCCCGGCCAACCATTCCAGCTGCATGGGCTGGCCAGGCCGCAGCGCCAGGACCTTGGCGATCCGGCGGCCGCTCATGGGCTGGTCGGTCGGGTCGAGTTGCCAGTAGTAGTCGTAGACCGCGATCCGCAGATACCCGATCTGGTCGGCAAGCGAATCGGCTTCCAGGTCGTCCTCGTTCGGGTCGGCGAACTCATCGAAGATCCGGTCAAGTTCCTCGAGCAGAGCCATGACCTCGAGCATCGCGGCCTGGCGCTCGTCCTCGGTGAGCTCGCCGCGCGCGCGTTGCTTGGCCCGGTTGAGCCGGAACTCCAGTCCGGCCAGCGCCGATTCGCCATCCAGGGGCAAGTCGAGATCGACCAGGTAGACCCGGCCCCCCTCGACGACTAGCTCGTCCGTGTTGTCTTCGAGCGCCGCGCGCAAGTCCTCGGGCCGCTGGACCAACAACTGGCCCAGCGCGTCCAGTGATGCCCCCTGGTCCGGTGCTCCCCTCAGCAACGCGGCGACCTGCTCCGGTGGGGACCGGCCCCGCGCGAGGTCTGACCGCTGGTAACGCCGGAGCGTTGCCGCCCGCAGTTGGTCGCGAGCCTCGGCGTCCTCGGGATCGAGGTTCAGTTCGTCGAGCGTGGCCAGCAGCTCGGCCTGCCGCACGAACCCGGCCGCATCGGGGTTAGCCGCAAGTTCGGCCAGGGTGGCCCGGCTGTGGGCCAGCAGCGTGGACTCCCGCAGTTGTTCGGCCGCTTCCGGGTCGGCGGGCCTGCGCACCGCGTCGTCCAGCTCGCTCCACCGGTCCCGGAGACGCTCCGCGTGTCGCCGCAGCGCCTCCAGGAACGGGATGGCGCCGTCGAGCACGGTGACATCGGTGCTGGTCCGGCCACTGGCTGTGCTGGCGCCGATCAACCGCTCCAGCATGCCGAGCATCCCGTCAATTTCCGCGACCTGCGCGTTGGCGGCGTCCAGCCGCTGGGTCAGGCTGGCCAGGAGCGCGGGCAGCCGCCCCGGTGGGGCGTCACGCAGCAGCACCAGGAGGGTGACCATGTCGTTGAGCTCGTGCTCGCGGATCTCCGGCAACGCCGCGGTCAGCTCGGCCCACTCGGTGCCGGCCAGCGGATCGGACCCCAGGGCCAGCATCCGGTCCTCGGCCAGCCACCCGGCGAGCAGCGCGGCTTGCAGCGCGTCGAGCTCGACTCCGGCGAGCCGACCGGGAAGATCCACCACCGCGCCGCCGTCGCTGGGCCGGGTGTCGACATCCAGCCACAGCACATGCACCAGCTGGCCGGCGAAGTCCACCTCGAGCCGGCGCAGCTGCCCGATCAGCTCCCGCCGCGCGTCTTCCTGCCCCGTGTCTTGTTGCCCCGTGGTCCCGCCGATCCGGTGGGTCAGCTCGTACCGGTACGCCGCCTGCCAGAACGCCGCCACCCCGGCAACCACCGGGCGCAGTCGCTCGGTTTCCCACAGCGCGCGTTCGGACACGCCGATCAGTGCGCCGCGCGGCCGGCCCTCCCCGACCCAGGTATAGAGCACCAGCCCGTCGACCGGGTCGCCGTATACGCCGTCGGCCAGCCGCTCCAACACCGGCTCGGGGATCAGGCGCAGCCGCGGATCGGACAGCCCGAGGGCGCTCCGCTGCTGGTCGGTCAGCTCGGGCAGGTCCTCCTCGGCGAACATCCTGTCGACCGCCCGCTCCTGGCCATCCGTCAGCCGCTCCTTGGACAACGCACCGGAAATGGGCTTGTCGCCACGCATCACTCGGTGCAGCGGCAATGCCATTGTGCTGCTGGCACCGGCCCATGCAGTCGGCAACCCGGTGGCCGACAGCGGCCCGAGGCCGGCCCACATCAGCGGTTCCAGCCACCGCTTGACCCGGTACTGGGCGAGCGGCGCCAACAGCCAGCCGGACGCCCACGGCGGTCCCCGCAGCGACACGCTCGCGTCCCGCGCCGCCGCCCGCGCCCCGGCCCGCTTGACCAGCCACCACATCGCGGCGAACACCACCGCGACTCCGGCGGCCACCAATACCGCCACCTGCACCCAGTCCGGCACACCCTGCGCCATGCCCAGCCCGATCAGCGGCGCGCCGGCCATGCCGTGCCGCCTGGCCGACCCGCCGTCACGCACTTCCCCGCGGAAGAACACCCGCGACCTGGCGAACGCGGTGCGCGCTCGGGTCTGCAGCTCCTGCTCGGTGAGGTGATCTGAGTGGTAGTCAAGCGGATCGACAGACAGCCACCGGCCCTCCAGACCGTGCCTGCTCGGGGCAATTCCGGCTTGGCCGGCTCCCAGCAAGTGCCGACCCTGCGCGAGGGCGGTCTCGCTTGTGCCCAGCGGGGCGATCCAGACGGAACCGTTGCGGTCGAGGATCCAGGTGATCTCTGGGCTGTCGAGGAGAAGTTGGTGTGCTTCGGGTGTGCCTAGCCTCGCCCGGGCGATTCGGGATGCGGCGGTGTTCTTGGTTGCAGTGGTGCGCGGAGTCAGCAGGTAGCTGGCCGGGTCGGTCGGGCGGTTGACCAGGTAGGTGTTGAACAGTTCCACCTGCTCGGGGGTGGAGAGCACGATCTCGGTGAGCGGGGCGTTGAACGCGGGATCTGTGTAGCGATGCTCGGTGAACGTGGCGCTGTAGAGGTCCGCCGGAATCAGGGACACGATGATCCCGCCCGTTTGCCAACCCTCATAGTTCCCCGAGAAGCTGTGGGCGGCCGCCAGGTCCGGCGACACCCAGGTGGGTGTGCGTTGCGGGTCGAATCCATCCCGCACGGCCGCCGGGTCCGAGCTGCGGTGATAGACCGGCACGGATGCCGTGGCAGGCAGGTTCTGGCTCGCGTCGGTCAGCCGCAGTAGGTGACTGGTCACCGCGAGCACGGGAACGGCAAACCGCGGTGCCCCAGCGGCCAGCAGCTCCTCGAGGTAAGTCCCGGTCGCGGTGGGTGGGTTGGCCCAGACGCGCCAGCCACGCGTCAGCTGCCTCAGTGTCTGAGCCTGGCTGGCCGGCAGCTGGTCAAGCAGGAGCTCGAGGTTGTGTCTCACCTGACGTAGCAGGTAGTCCAGGTCAGCAAGGCTGAGGGGGTCGGGGTCTGCGGTGATCAGCCGCAGCGTGTTCACGAATCCCTCTGGGCTGTAGTCATAAAGCAGGTGCAGCTCCCAGCGAGTTGGGTCTGCGAGGTAAGGCGCGGTCTCAATGAGGTCGAACACGAGGGAGGCCCTGTCCGAGCCGGTGGCATCGTGGCGTTGGGTGGCGGCGTTGAGTGCCGCCGCTTCATCGACCACGTAGTACATACGTGTGTGGACACGGTCCGGGAGGTCACCTGAGGCGTTCAGCGAGGCCCACCATTGCTTGGCCACCGCGATCAGCTGATCGAATCTGGCTCCGTAGTCGGCTGGGTCAAGCACACCGGGCCCCGTAGACCGCAGCTCTTCGGCGGCGTAGTCCAAACCTGCTTCGGCCCGGGCGAGTTGCTCGACGGCGAACCGGCGATCTGGCTCGGTGCCGCTCTCGAGTGCGCCGCGAGCCGCGCGCAGCCGGGCACCGATCGCTTCGAGCTCTGCATCCCAGGAGATCAAGCCGGCCGCGCGGGCATGTTCGCGAGCGGTCCGCACACTCGAACGGAGCTCTCGGTGCGGCAGTACCTTCACCAGGCCTGTCGATCGGTCAACTCCCACCACCACACCGACCACGCGCCGCAGCTCGTCGACGACGAGATCACCCACCGCGTTCGGACCCGGCGCGGCGAGCAGGTCGATCGAAGTCGAGCCGACCCTCACAACCGGGGCGATCACCGCCCCCCGCTCGCCCGACCCGCCTTGGCTCACCACCACGACCCGGTCACCGGGCTCCACAACTCGCGCGGAGACGGAAGGCTTGGCATGCAGTCCGGGCGCGTGCACGACCCCTAGCCCCGCGAGCGCGCCGTCGTTGCTCGTCTCCGCACTCGGCGCGAACACTCCGGTGACCGCTATCCGCTCAACCGCCAGTTCGGGCGCCTCGAGCACACCGCGGGGAACCAACACATCGTTCGCGCTGACCGGCCAACCGATGCCGACCGGCCGCCCTCCGCTGTAAATAGTGGCCGTCATGCCCCGCGCGGCAGAGACGGGCATGCGCTCGGGTGAGCTACGGGTCGGGTACATGTTCCGCACCCGCCAGTCGCCCTCACCAGCGGACTCAACCACCAGCTCAATGCCCGGGACTCTCTCCTTGATGGTCCGACCGCGCTCGAACCGTGCCCACAACCCCCTCGGAAGCGCCACCCTTGCCTGGAGCAAACCGAACCCGTCAAATCCGACAAACTCGCCCTCCGCGCTGCGCGCCACCCGGCCGATCAGGGCACGCATCACCGCGACTCGTTCGTCATCGGTCAACTCGGTGCGGCCCGCCTCCAGCCAAACCCGACTCGAGCGCGCCACCGCCTCGAGCACCTCGGGCGCCACGCTCAGCGACCCGACCCTGGAGTTTGTGGTGAGGTTCGGCGCCAACTCATCCGGTGCAGCACCGGTGAACCTGGCGGCCGCCCCGCGACCGGTCCGCCGGCCGAGCTTCCGCAGAGTGCGCCACGCCGCTGGCGCGAGGCGGAGGAGCACGGCCACACCACCGATGGACGCCGCCGCCAGCAGCACCCAGCCGCCACCGTGCGCGACCAGCGCGGCCGGTGTCCCGGCGGCCGCGACCGGCGCGACCCCGAGCAGCGCGGGCGCCAGCAGGCCGCCCAGGGTGAGCAGGCCGACGGTGATCACCCGACGGGCGGTGAACAGCCCGAACACCCGCGACCGGACCGCCTCGGCGACGGTGCCGAGACGGGGCGCCAGCTCGGTGGCCATCTCCCACGCGGCGTGCAGGATCAACGCACCGACGCCGAAGCCGATAATTGGGTCGGCGTACCGGGCAACGGTGTCGAGCAGTGTGGCCAGTGCGCCGGCGGTGAGCCCGGCAAGCGACAACAGGGCCACCCCGATGCCTGTGGCGGCGATGGTGCCGGCGCTGGCCAGCGCGTCGGCGGTGGCGTGTTCGGCCTCGTGCACCAGGGTGGGCACGCCCCACCGCTGGCCGGCCCACTTGCGGATCTTGGCGATGCCCTGGTTGATCACGAGGCCGATCGCGATGGGCAGGGTCACGCCCAGCCCGGCCAGTGGCGCCGGGTGCAGCAGGTGCTCGGTGGACTCGAGGAACACCAGGCCGGCGGTGGCGGTGATCGCCGCGATGATGACCCAGCTCGCCACCTTGGAGGCCAGCCGGGTGTTGGCCCAGAAGGCGATGACCATCGGGAGCGCGGGCAGCACGTCGCCGAGGTTGTGCAGGATGTCGCCATCGACCGCGACGCTGTCCAGCCCGAGCCAGCTCTTCACGGCCGTCTGCAGCCCGACCGCGGCCAGCAGCGCCAGCCCGGTCGTCACGGTCACCGCGCTGGCCAACCACTGCGCCCGCCGGGGCAGCCGCTGGTGCTCGCCGTCGGGTTCGCTGTGGTGTTCGTCGTGCGGGGTGCCGAAGTGGGTGGTCCAGAAGTTCCTCGCCCACCGGACGGCGGTAACCAGCGTGACCAGCCCGCCGGCGAAGAGCACCCAGTGCCCGAGCGGGGCGCCGGCGGCCGTGGCGTCGAGATACGCCCCGAGCACGACACCGATCACGGCGAGGTTCAGCCGCATCGGCGGCCCCCGGACATGACCGGCCCGGCCGAACCAGCGAAGCAACGCGTAGTGCCCCCAGGCGAGAAGCACCAGCAACATCGCGGTGGCGACGGTGGACCAGCCGGCACCGGCGATCGCGGCGGTGTGCCCGATCGTCAGCCCCAGCGCGACAAGCCCCGGCCGCCACCAACCGGCCGGCGCCGGGGGCGAGGTGGCGGAGTCGCGCATCTCGATCCGGCGCTGCCAGCCGGTCAGCAGCCGCCCGGCGTTCTCCAGCGCCGCCCTGGCCAACGCGCCCGTCCGCCGCCTGGACTCGTCCCGGTCGCCGTAGCGCCTGTTGATGGCCAGGCCGGTGACGAACGCGCCCACGGCGGCGGCGCCGATGAGCACGGCCGCTCCGGGCCAGCCGAGCGGGCCGACCACCACGTTGCCGATCACCGCGCCGGCCAGCTGGAAGATTTGCTTGACGAATGTCGCCGAGGCATAGGCCAGGGCCTGAAGCCGTCCGGGCAGCCGCTTGCGGATGATCGCGCCGAGGGCCGGCATCATGCCAGTGATCGCAGCCTCGGCGAGGAACCCGGACAGCGTAATCCCGGCCAGGGTGAGCTCGGGGGTGGCGAACGCGCTGCCCGCGGCGATCGCGCCGGCACCAGCCATCAGCCCGCCCATAAGGAACAACGAGCCGCCGCCGGTGGTCGCGGACTGTTCGGTGCCCGCGCGAGCGGCCCGGGCGGCGCGCAGATCGGCGAAGACCGCGATACCGACCAGCAGCGTCGCCCCAGCCAGGAAGCGGTAGTCCAACACCGGTGCCCAGCCGTGGTATTCGCGCGGCAGCCCGACCTGCCAGTAGCCGTCGTAGAGCGCCACGGCGATGGCGATGAACCCCAACGCCAGGGAGATGGCGCGGCCGAACCGGGCGTTCTCCTTGGCCTCGGCCGGGTCGACACCGTCGGCCTTACTGGCGCGTAGCCCGGCGACCGGGCCGGACAGCAGATCCTTGAGCGCGGGCCGAGCCCGGTCCGGGTGTTCGCCGGGCAACAGCAGCAGGGCGGCCGCCGCGCCGGCGGAGATCACCCCGGACACAGTCCCGGCGGTGGTCAGCGAGTGACCGATCAACCACCGGTCCAGGTTGAGCATCCCGGCGAGCACCGTGAGCGTGCCCAGCATGGACAGCGCCCCGATGCTGGCGGCGCCGAGTCGCTGTGGGGTGCGGCCCTCGGCGCGCTGGGCGGCCCGCCGGGCCTCGACCTGAGCCGCGGTCCACTCGTCGGTCAGGTTCGGGATCACCGTCCAGACGATCGCGGTGAACCCGAGCAGGAACACCGCTCCAGCCGCGACCGGCCCGGTGCCGGGGGTGACGCCCAGCATCAAGTAGGCGGTGCCGGCCAGCAGCAACGAGCCCACGGCCACGGCGCGACGGGGCAGGTAGGACCACAGCGGCAGCAGAATCAACGCACCGGCCAGCAGCCCGGCGGTGGTAGCCGGATACAGCGACGGCGAGAGCACGGTGGCGGCGAAGATCCCGGTCACCGCCACACCGGTGCCAAATCCGCTGGCGATCCACACCGCCCACCGGTTGCTCCGCAGCCCACCTCGCCCGGTGGGGGGCAGGAACCGGGGTAGTGCCCGGTGGGCCGCCGGCGCCCCCCGGGAGCCGGTGGCGCCGCGGGCCGCCGCCCTGGCCACGGCGGCGGCCCGCAGCCGCCACCAGCCGGCGAGCCCGGTCAGCGCCAGCACGGCCGCACCAACGACCGCCCGGACGACCCAGACCAGCCAGCCGAACGGTGAGCCGCTTGGCTGCTCGCCGGTGCCGACCGGCGCCGTGGCCGGACCACCCGAGGTCGGTGCCGCCGAGGTCGGCGCGCCCGCGGTTGGCGTACCGGTCGGTGCCGCCGAGGTCGAGCTGGGCGGTGGCATGGTGGACGTCTGCCCCGGCGCCGGGCGAGTCGTCGAACCGGGCGGTGGTGGGGCTGACTCGTCCGGCCGCCCCGGCTCCGGCCTCGGTGCGGGTTCGACGACGGTGACCGGCTCGCCCACCGGGATCGCGTGCACGTCGGTGATCTGAGGGTTCCAGCGCAGCAGGGTCTGCGCGCCGCCCGGCACGCCGAACCGCTTGGCGGTGCGCCACGGGTTCTGGTCGATGGGCAGGGTGCCGGACCAGCCGTCCGGCAGCTTCAGCCAGTCCTCCGCCCGGATCTTGTTGGCATCGGTGACCTGCGGGTTCTCCACCTTGAGCACCCGCCGGTCGATGTCGAGCCAGTCGGCGATCTCGTCGAACGTGTCGCCGTCCATGATCCGCACGCGGGTCGGGCGCCACCCGGCTTCAGCACCGTGCGTGGCCGGCGCGCTCGCCACCGGGCGGTCCGGGACAGCCGCGCTCGCCGGGTCGGCCGCCCCGCCCAGCCACGCGACGGCGGCGACCGCGACGGCCACCAACCCCAGCACGGCGCGCACCACGACGGGGTGGCGGGCGGCCCGGGAGTGCTCCGGCCGCTTGTTGTCGCGGCGCGGGGCGTAGACGGCGGCCGGGTCCCGGACCAGCTGTCGCCCGGCGTCGCTTTCCCCGTCGAGCCTGCCGAGCCAGCGGGTCCGGTTCACCATCACCGCAACGAGGGCGGCGGCCACCGTTCCGACCGCCACCGCCGCGATGGTCACGGCAACGTGCGCCGCCAGCCAGTCCCGCAGCCACGCGGCCGGGCCGTCGGTGGCCAGCCCGAGCCCGGCAAACCCGGCGCCGACCGAGGCGTGACGCCCGTACCCGTCGCGACCGTCGGCCTCACCCAGCGCCCGCAGCGCGGCCGCGGTGTCGGTGATGAGACGCGCCCGCGCGTCCCGGTCCGCCGTGTCCCGGACCCGCCGCATCAGCTCGGCGAGCACGCCGTCCGCGTCGGGCGCATCCGGCCGGCGGGTGAGTTCGACGAGTGCGGTCACCAGGTCCCGCCAGCCGGCGTCCAGGCCCGCCGAACGGAGCGGCTCGATGGCGTCGCGGTAGCCCACCAGCCGCTCGTCGATGCCGGGTCGGTCGAGGTAATGAACGTCGAACCAGGCCGGCGCCGGCGTGTCTCCGAGCAGCTGGGTCACGGCAGCCGGGGTGGCGCCACGGCCGAACCGGTCCAGCAGGTCGAGCTGCAGCTCGAGCTGGCGGGCGCGCAGCCCGCCGATCGGCGCCTCCGGCACCCCGGCCAGCGTGCTGAACGCGGCCCTCATCCGTGACCAGAACGCGTCGTCGGGCTCGAAGGCGGGGTTGGCGAGCAGCGGGCTCGCCCAGTGGATGAACTCCAGCTCGGGCCGTAGCCCAGGGATGCGTTCGACCACGGATGCGTCGGCGAGGGCGAGTGGTTCGAACGGGTCCCTGGGGACGCGGCCAAGCCAGTCCAGGATGGCCAGCACCAGCGGCGACGGGTGGTAGTACAGGAACCCGGGTAGCCCGGTGCTGGAGGCGGTCGGGCCGCCGTGCCGGTTTTCCGCCGCCCAACGGTGCAGGGCGTCGGTGTGGATCGAGCGCAGTACGTCCGGCAGGTGGCGCCGCTGGGACTCGGTGAGCTCCGGGTGGGTAGCCAGGATGTGCTCGACCAGCAGGTGCATCGCCAGGCCGTGGACGATCCGTTCCTCTTCCAGGTGCGGCGTGTTGGTCAGCCCACCCAGGGGGATGCCCAGCGCAACGGACAGCCCGACGGCGAGGGCGTCCGCGCCCAACCGACCACCGGTGGCAACCCGGTATGCCCCCGCGAGCACGTGGCCCAGCTCGTGCCAGCCGACCAGCCGCAACGCGAGATCGAACGCCTGCTCGGCCGTGATCGGGTGGTCGAGCTCGGCGAACACCGCGGCGATGTCGTCGGCGATGTCGGCCACCAGCGACCGGGAGATCCGCAACTCGCTGCCGTGCACGAAGCTCGTCCCGGTGTCCGACCATGCGGCGTTGGCCGCCACTGTCGGGATCCACGCCGCGAGCGCGTCCCGGGTGCCCTGGTTCAGCGGAAGCCCGGATACCCGCTCCGGGAAGCCGTTGACCAACGCGAGCAGGCGGGCACCGAGCGGGTCCTCGGCGGAGATCCGCTCGGCCTGTTCGGCCGTCTGGAGGGTCACCGGCAGCGCCTCGCCGGCCGTTGGGGCCGGCCCACCCACCGGCTCGACCGGCACGTACCACACCGCCGTGTCGTCGAACGACGGCCGCAGCCGCGGATGCAGCCGGATCGCCCTGGTCGCCAGGGTTGCGGTCTCCGCCGAACCACCCAGATCGTCGAGCAGGTCGGCCAGCGTGCGTTCCTGACCCGGCAGCTGGCTCAGGTGCTCGGCCAGCACATCACCGACCGCGAAGGCACGCTTCCGCTCCGTGTCGGCCGTGCCGTCGGCCGGGATGTTCCGCAGCACGGCCGTGACCGCCACAGCCAGGTCGGCCGGGCCGATGCCGAGCAGGCGCGCCAGCCACGCCGGAGGACCGCGCGCGATGATGATCCACACCAGCAGCCCGGTGACGGCGACGAACACCATTGCGACGGCCCCGACGGGGTGGCTGGCCAGCAGGTCGCGAAGCCAGGCGAGCGGGCCGTCGGCGGACATGCCCAACCCGGCAAGCCCGGCACCGGCTGAGGGGTGGGCCGGCCGGGAGTGCTCCGGCCGATGGTTGTCGCGGCGCGGGGCGTAGACGGCGACCGTGGGGTGATCGCCGCCGCCCCGGGCCTTGGCGAGCGCGACGATGACCCGGGCAGCGGACATCGGGTCGGCGGCGCTGGTGATCACCCGGTGCAACAGCCGAGGGTCCAGGTAGCGGGTGACACCGCGGTTCACCGCGAGCAGCCACTCGCCCTCGGCCAGCCGGAAGCCGTGCGGGGTGATGGCGTCGACCGGCAGCGGGGTGCCCATCAGCTCGCCGGGGACTTCCCCGTCGACCTGGCTGATCCCGTCCGGGGTGACCCGGTACAGAACGCTGTCGCCGAACGCGACGGTGCTGGCGTGCCACCCGCCGCCGTCCACCGGCGTGATCAACACCGACAGGTAGGTGCTGGTCGTGCCGCCGGTCGGCTGGGTGGCCAGCACTGCCCGGTTCGCTTCGTGCGCGGCGTAGCCGGCGAGCCAGGCGGGGTCGGCCAGCGCCGTCGTCGGTGAGCCGAGCTGGATCGCGGTGCCGGTCTCGGCGACATTGTGCGCGGCTTCGTTGGGTCGCGCGCCGGAGCCGTCGGCCAGCGTGCCGGCGAAGATGCCGCCGGGCAGCCAGCCGAACGCGCCGGCGCTGTGGTTGACGCCATGGGACGGATCGCCCCGGTCGCTGACCAGCGCCGCGGTTACCCCATCCCCGGCGACCAGGAACTCCACCCGGGTGGGGTCGGCGGCATCCCAGGTGGAGGTGACCGGTGCCCGGATCGGATCACCGCTGGCCAGCCGGATCGGCAGCGTCGCGGGCAGCGGCCGGACGCCGACGAGCTGGTAGCGGTCCGTCTCCGGCTGGGTCAGCCGGACTTCGAGCACCCCGGTGGTGTGCGGCTCGGCGCGCGCGACCGGACGCTCGTCCGCGATCTTCACCAGCAGCTCGCCGTCGGTGGTCCATTCGAGGCCGACCAGCTCGCCCCGGCCCAGCGCGGTCAACAGCCAGCCGAGCCGGTCGGCCGGGTTCAGCACGGCGGGCAGCCAGTCCTCGGCGTCCGTGGCGATCGCCGCGAGCTCCGCATCGTCGATCGCGATCGCGGCGTGCACACCGACCGAGGCCAGCAGGCTTGCCAGGTGCGCGGTCGCGCCCTCGAAGCCCGCCCCCAGCGGCGGACCGAGCCGCTCCGTCCGGTCCGGGTGGGCTGTCCGCGCCTCGGCCAGCCGGGCGGTGGCGGCCGCGAGGCGTTCGGTGACCGGGCGAGCAAGGTCGGTCGGCAAGCCGGCCGCGGCAAGCTCGTCGGGGGTGAGCTCGGCCAGGTCCAGCTCGGCACGGGCCAGCGCGGCGGCCGCCCGCGCCAGCCGCTCGGCCGCCGGGTCGCCGGCCAGCCATCCCGCCGCGAGCAACAGCTCGGTCGCCGCGCGGACCACGGTCAGCAGCAGCTCGCCGTGCCGGTCGTGCTCGGCGCCGGACCACGGCCCCTTGGCGTGCCGCAGCTCATGGCCGACAAACTCCCGCCACCACTGCTCGTCCAGCAGGCCCGCGCTGGTCAGCTCCATCAACAGCGCCCAGGTCGGGCCGAACACCACCAGCTCCGGGCCCTCGGGGCCCAACCAGCCGTAGCCCAGCAGCCGGTCCGGCAGATCCCGTAGCCGCCTCGGCAACAGCGGGCGGGCCCGCTGGGTGTCCAGCACCTTCACCAACAGCCCGGTAAGGCCGAACGGCAGCGGTTGATACCCGGGAGTCCCGGCACGCTGCTTCAGCTCGGGCAGCTGGTACTCGAACCGGACGCGGGCGTCGGCGTCCATCCCGCCGCTGGACACGTCACCACCGGCGCCCGGCCCGAAGGGCCGGAACCCGAACACCGCGGCGATGCCGGGCCCGACCAGAGCGAGCAGCCCGAACGCACCGAGCGCGGCCGCGAGCCCCAGCCAGGCCAGCCGCGCCAGCCACGGCTTGGCCGCCCCGTCGGCCGCCTGGTACCCGAGCATCGCGGAGAGGGCGACTGTCACCCCGAGCACGCCGGCGACCATGGCGGTCTTGACCAGCACGGTGAGCAGGACGCCGGCGAACAGGCCCGGATACACCAGCCACAACGGCTGGGTGTCCAACCAGGCCGAGAACCTCCGCAACATCTCACCCGGCGGGTCCCGAGCGCCCTGGCCACCGGCCCGCGAGGCGCTGGTCGGCGTCCCCCGGCCGTGCATCCGCAGCCAGGTGTCCACCGGCAGGACCAGCGCACTGGGCAGGGCGGCCAGCAGCCCGGTGTAGGCCAGCCCGGCGAACGCCGAGGCCACGTCCTTGCCGTATTGCCGGTGCAGGACGTCGACCAACGCGGACGACATGAGCATGCCGACCGCCCAGCGGGCACGCGACCACCGGTCGAACGCGACCCCCTGGTAGGCGGCGAGCTCGCCGAACAGCGTGACGAGGCGCTCGACGCCGCCGTTCGGCAGCCGCAGCTCCAGCGGCTCGCCAGGCTCACCGAGCAGCCCCGCCTGCCACAGCAACGGGTCGTCCAACTCGTCTGTCGTCGAGACGGTGTAGCGGGTGATCCGGTCGTGCACCTGGGCGAGCTCGCCGATCAGCCGGTCGCGCTCATGGGTGTCCAGCCCGGGTGTCTGCTCGAGCAACCCGGCCAGCTCGGCGGCCACCTCCCGAACCAGCCGCCGCTCGGCACTCTCTTCGCCGGGCTTACTCGGCCAGCGAGTCCGGTTCACCAGCACGGCGATGACGGCGGCGGCCACCGCGACGGCCACGGCCAGGTGCGTCGCCAGCCAGTCACGCAGCCAGACGAGCGGGCCGTCGGTGGCCAGCCCCAGCCCGGCAAGCCCGGCGCCCACCGAGGCGTGCCGCCGGTACCCGTCGTGGCCGTCGTCGCGGACCGTGCTGTCGCCGCCCAGCTCGTCCAGCGGTGCCTTGGCCGCGTTCACGGCCCGGCCGGCCACGGCGACGCGTTCCCGCGCTTCATGCGCGGCGGTCTCGGCGCGGTCCCGTTCCTCGACCAGCTCGGCGGCCCGCTGGTACAGCCACTCGGCCAGCTGGCCGGTCATATCCGCCCAGCCGACGTCCGCGCGGTCGGGCTCGTGGCCGGTGAACAGCGCCCGGATCCGGGCACTGTCCGCCTGCCTCACGGCCTCGTCGGCGTCCCGCGCCGCGGCCTGGGCCAGCATGGGGGCCGCGTCCGAACGCAGTTGCAGGCTCTTCGCCCGGTGGACGGCCTCGGTCGCGTGGGCCACCGCCGAGGCGTGCGCGGCTGTGCTGGCTTGGTAGCGCAGCCAGGCCCGCCGCCGGCCGTCGGTGGGGGGTGTGGCGGCGAGCTCAGCGGCCAGCTCCTCCGCTCGCCGGTCGGCGGAGGCGACGTCGGCGGCCGCCATTTCGGCGAGGGCGTCGTCGACCTGCGCGCGGTGCTCCAGCGAGGTGGCCCACAGCACGAGCGCCTCGTTGTTCCGACCGGCCGACCGCGCGAGTTCGGCCTGGTCCATCGCCTCGTGTGCCCGATCGAGCGCATCGGCGGCTCGAGGCAGCTCCTCATCCTCGAGCGAAAGACCGCCGCGCACGAAGGTTGCGATCACCTGCCGCAGGGCGGTGTCGCGCGCGCTGCCCGGCTCCCCGGCGCCCAGGACGGTGGTCATCTCAAGCACCATCCCGGCGATCGGCCAGAACTCCGGGCTCCCCTCCAGCGAGGTGAGCAGCGCGGACAGCGTCCGCCGGGTGTGCGCGGCATGGTCGGTGATCTCACCGGTGAGGTGGCTGCCGTACTCATGGTCGATGATCAGTGCCCGCTGCTCGACGGGCAGCGCCTCCCACCAAGTCTCAAGCACGTAGACGCGCCTGAGCTCGATGATCGTGTGCGCGACCACGCTCACCGCGACCCGGGCGCCTAGCGCCGAGGCCACCTCGGTGGCCGAGACCAGCACCACGTCCGGCGGCGGACCGCGCTCGGACGACCAGCCATACTCGTCCGGCCGAACCGCCCGCACCGGGTCCAGCCGAGGCAGCGTCTCCTCCAGCGCCAGCTCCCACCGTGCCTCGAAGTACCAGGCCAGCGGGCCGCTGTGGCCGCCGTCCTGGCCGAAGTAGCGCTGCTTGTCGGCGATCTTGTCTCGCAGCGCGAGCAACCCGTCACGGATCGACTCGGCGCGCCCGGCGCCGCCCACGTCCGGGATCATGCGCAGCGCGCCGTCCACCCGCTGCGCCCAGTCTGCGAGCTGGTCGAGTGCCTCCTGGAGGCTGACCCTGCCTTGGATCGGCCCGATCACTCCGACGGTTTCGAAGCCCTCGACCATGACCCGCTCGGCCAGGCTCAGCGCGTCCACGGCGGCGGTACCGAACTGGCGGGCCTCCACCAGCTCCGACAGCCGGTCGGCACGAAGTCGGACGACCGGGGCCAACCGCTCCAGCGCGCGCACCGACTCATTCCGGTCGGCCAGCGGGCCGAGCTGTGACTTCAGCACCATGGCCGCCGTGTCGACGCGCTCGGCCAGCCCGCTGGCGGCGGCCAGCTGCACGGCCAGCCAGCCGCCATCGCCGCTGGCGGACCACCAGGCCAGCAAGTCCTGGATGGCGACCAACCTCGGCTCGATGTAGTGGTCGGAGCGGACCAGCGCCACCCGCTCCTCGGCGTACCAGCGAGCCAGCAGCTCCCGCACCGGGTCCCCGTCCGGAACCAAGCCGGAGTCGGTCAGTCCCTCTGACACGCCCAGCAGCCACTCCGGCGGGCCGAGCACGGCCAGCCGCAGGTCCTCGACCAGCCGGACCAGCCGCGCCTGGTGGTCATCGCGCAGCTCCCGAAGCTCGGCAAGCAGGGCCAGCCGCTCCCGCTCGTGCGCTTCAGCCGACTCCGGCGCGTGCCCGATCGCCCGGTGCCAGAAGTCCCGGACCTCGGCCAGCACGTGGTCGCGCAGCGCGGGCGAAAACAACCCGGCGAGCTCGACCATGTCGACGGTCTCGGCCACCAGCGACTCGTTCACCAACCGGTCGCCGGTCGACGTGCTGAACGCGATCACGCCGTCGAGCGGATCCCGGGCCTTGCGTCGATAGCTGGCCACGGAAACCAGCTCGACCCCGGCCTCGGTGCCCAGTACCTCGAGCTCCCGGTCGAGCACACCCAGCAACGGCGAGCGAGGCGGCACGCGCCGGCTCAGCTCACCGGACATGCTCCACAGCTCCAACGTGGCGACCCGGTCGGCGATCACCTCGGCGGTCACGCCGAGCGGCAACTCACCGAGGAAATCGAGGGCGCGCAGCGCGGACAGCGTCCGCCGGGTGTGCGCGGCGTGGCCGGTGATCTCGCCGGTGAGGTGCCCGTGCTCGTGGTCGATCACCCGCGAGCGCTGGGCGGGACTGAGCCGCTCCCACCAGGTGTCCAGCACATAGACGCGCCCGGCGAGCGTCACCGTGTAGGCCATCACGTTTGCCACCACATGGAGCCCGATCTCGGGCCCCAGCCGCCGGGCCAGGTCGGCGGCGGACACCAACACCACATCCGGCGGCGGCCCCCGCTCGGACGACCAGCCGTACTCCTCCGGCCGCACCACCCGGACCGGCTCCGCTTCGAGCAGAGCCAACGCCAGCGGCATCGCCCAAGCCTCGTCGAAGTACCAAGCCAGCGCCCCGTCGTGGCCGCCCCCACCGGGCAGCTGCCGGTAGGCCGCCAGCACCGCGTCGAGCGCGGGAGTGGATCGGCTGGTCACCGCGTCGAGCGCGGCAAACAGCTCCCGGCGGGTTGTCGCGATCAGCCCGGCGACCACCTGGTCGGGAGTCCGGGGGCGAGCGGCCAGCGACTCGCCGGCGAGCGCCGCGTTGAGCTCGATGTAGGTCTGCTGTCGCCGTTCCCGGCGCAGCCGGTCGAGATCGGTGCCGACCAGCCAGTCCAGTTCGTGGCGCACCAGCATGTGTTCGTCACGGGCCAGCCGCGCCGCCTCGATCTCCAGGTTCAGCCGCGCCGGCACGTCGACCCGCCCGGTGGTCAGCTCGGCCAGGTCGGCGAGTCGTTCGACCAGCTCAACGATCCTGTGGACGAGATCGGTCTGTCGCGCCTGCCACTGCTCGACCGCGTGCTCCCAGTCGTCCCGGTAGTCATCCACCACGAAGGCGACCTGCTGGTCGAGCAGGCGGCGCCCGGCCGCGAGCGCATCGAACAACAGGTCCGGCTCGCCGAAGCCGCGCCCACCCCAGTAATCCTCGGCCTGCTTGCTCAGCAGCCAGTAGTTACGCACGGCGGCGGTGAGCAGGTCGTTGTCGAATTCGCCGAGGGGGTCGGTGAGCTCTCCGCCGCGCAGCAGCCGGATCAGCGCGAGGTTGCGGTGCGCCAGCAACACCGCCCGCTCCGGCGCCTCGGCGGGTGGTTCGTCGCCGGCCCGCAGGATCGCGCGCAGCTCCGCCTGGCGCCGCTCGTCGAGCCAGCGCCGGTCATTGGCCGAGAGCGGCCCTTCGCGGTGCCCCAGCCATTCGATGCGGCGCTGATACCCGGCAACCTCCCACCAGGCGAAGTACTTGCCCAGCGAGATCTTCAAGGACCGTGTGTCGGCCGCGTGCTGCTCACCGGTCAGACCCTCGAGCGCCAGCGCCAGACGCCGCGCCGGCGCACCCCTGCCGAACAACCCGGCCGGGACCACGGCGGCGGCGAGCTCAGGATGGTGCCGGCCGATCGTCACGGCGATGACCACCGCCGCGACCACCGCGAGTGCCCCGCCGACCCCCGGCGGCCAGCCCCGGCGGGACGTCTCGCCACCGGCGTCCGACTGGGCCTCGCGGAGCGCCGCGGTCAGCGCGGCGCGGCCGGTGCGGTAGCCGGTGCCGGCGAGCGTGTCTGCCGGCCCATCGTGGTAATGCCACGGTTCGGCATCCCAGTGGAAGATCGCCAGCACCGGATCCGGCGGCACCTGGCCCGTGACGCGCGCCGGGGCCTTTGCGCCCGACCCGAGCACCCGCTGGGACGGCACCGGCGGCAGCGCGTCGTACATCCGCTGGTACTCGTCGCGCAGCCGTTCGGCCAGCTCGGTCAGGCGGCGTACCTCGGCGGTCTCCGGCAGCTTCGCATCGGCCAGCCGGGTGAGCACCCCGGCCATCTCGTCCGCGATCGGACCGGGTACGAGCTCCATCCGCTGGCCGAGCTGGACCGCACGCTCAGCGGGGTCCTCAGCCGTGAGCGCCTCGAGCGTCCACAGGTTGACCCGCACCAGCGTCCTCGCCCAATGCAGAGCGTGTTGCTGCTCAACGGTCATCCGGCGCGATCCGCCGCGCTTGTCCCCCTGCTCCTCGGCGATCCAACGGCGCAGGGTGCGGCGGTTGACGCCGACCAGCCGGGCGGTCTCGCGGTGGGTGAGCCCCTCCCGCATGGCGGCGAGCGCGGACCGGCGCTGGCTGTCGGTCAGATCGTCCGGGAGGACGTCCCAGAACCGCATGGCCGGCCAGTCCAGCCAGATGCGGTCGGTGTCCACGAGATATCCACCGCGGACGACGTAGCGCGCGCTGTTCCAGACGGCGGACAGGAACCGCGGGTGACCGAACAACCGCGACACCAACGGCAAGCGCACCTCGCTGGTGAACGCGAACCGCAGGTAGATCCCGACGAGGATGATCCCCTCCGCGAGCGCCGTGGGGAACTCCAGAAGCCGCCGAGCCAGGATCACCGGCAACGCCGGCAGGGCACGCACCAGACGGACCAGGGTGCGCACCGGGTGGCGCGGCTCGACCGGCAGGCTGGCGATCGTGGTCAGCCCCACGCCGATGGCCAGCACACCGGCGCCGGCCGCGACGGACAGCCCGAGCAGCGGCACCCCGGCCAGCGCCGCCACACCGGCCGCCGCCGTGCCGAAACTGGTCAGGGTGACGGCGACCGCGTGCCGGGACAAGGCACGCCCCATCAGGTTGTGGTGCACGTGGTAGAGCACGGCGGCGACCGTGTTGGCGACCAGGCCGACCGCCCCGATTGCGGCACTCGCCCAGGGGATGCCGGTGAGCAGCTGCCCGAAGCCGATCACGGTTCCGGTGAACACGGTGGCCAACCACACGGTGGTCACCCCGATGCCCACCCGCAGCCGTGCCAGCAGCCGAGGTGTGGACACCCGCTCCGCGCTGAGCGCCACATAGCTCGGCCCCACCGAGATCACCACGGTTCGGAGCAGGCCGGCCAGCGTGGGTACCACGGCACCGCTCAACACGATCAACGCTGCCCTCGGCACCCCGTGACCGACCAGCGAACCGGGCGGATACATGGCGTGGAACCGCTCGAACGCCGCGAAGTTGGCGATCACGTAACTGGTGAGCACGGCGACCGCCATCACGGCGAGCACCTGACGGGCGGTGCGGGCAGCCTGGATGCGCGGCCACTGGCTGGCGAGCGGGGTGCCCTTCACCGCCTCCGGGACCTCGAGCGAGTCGGCGGGATCATCGCGGACGGTGGCGGCGCCGGGCGGGGCCGGCAGGCCAGCCAGCGCGGCGTGGCCGGCCAGACGCAGCGCGCCCTCCGCCACAACCACCGCGACCACGAGCGCGCTGACGTATACCCAGATCCCGCTGACCAGCGCCGCCGCCGCGAACCCGGCCAGCCCGGTCACGCCCACCGCCGCCATCGCGACCCATACCGGAACCCGCGCCACCCTCGGCGAAGTGGCCGACTCGGCGACCCGAACCGCGTACGCGGTCAACGCCACCACCGCTACTCCCGCCCCGCCGACCAGTACGCCCATGAACACCTTCGGTGAGGTGGCGTCCAGCGGGGACGCGCCAGCGAAGTACCTCGACAAGGTCAACCCGGCCATGCCGACGATGAACAGGGCGTCCACCAGCACCGACCCGACCAGCGACAAGATCCTTGGCCCCGCCCGCCGCCGATCTCCGGTGTCCCGCAGGACCAGCGAACCGTCGTACTCGGTGTCCGCTGGCAAGAACGCCGAGGTGGTCGCCGCGGCCCACCGGAGCACCACCCGCTCGGCCAGCCACTGGACGCCCCGCTTGAGCAACCGGAAGGCCCGCACACTCAGCCAGCCCAGCAGGACACCGACCACCGTCACACCGATCCAGACCACCATCGGCGGGACGGAGGCGATGACCGCGCCGACGTTCGCCGCGGCCGCGGGCGCGGCGAACAGCACCATCAACGCGACCGGCCCACCGAGCACCACGGCAATCCGCGCGACCGCGCGCCCCCCGACCAGCACCCAACCGAGCCCAACCGCGGCGGCCACGCCGAGCACCAGCCACCCAACCCACGACGCGACATGCACGCCACCCACGCCAAGGCCGAGCAGGCCCACGGAGAGCATGCTGGATCGGGTCGGCGCATCCTGGTGGTCAGGCTCGCGATGGCCGAGTGCGTCGAGGACGCTTCGGAGGATGTCCTCGAAGTTGTTGCTGCCCTCGTTGTAGACGGTGAACGCCTGCTCGATGCTCAGCAGCGCGCGAGCCTGCCCGAGCAGTCGCCGGACCGCGCCATCGGCGATGGTGCGCGGGTTGTCCAGGGCAGCCACGACGTCGACGGCCGCTTCGGTGGGGAAGTAGCGCAGGCGGAAGCGCCGGAAGTCGTGTGCGCCCGGATCGCTTTCATCGTTCTCCCGGGTGGCGAGCTCCAGGTGCCACACGACGACCAGCTGGCCACTCACCACCGCCTCGTGGCGCCCGGCCAGCTGCTCGGCCAGTTCCTTGACGGTGATGCCAGCGCGAGCGTTGCCGGTGAAGGTCCGCAAGAACCTCATCGGCGTCTTGGCGGACGGGGCCAGCAAGCCGGTGAGCCGGGGATCGGGCAGGTTCCGCAAGCCCGCGAGCGCGGCAACGACCTCGCTGGGCGTCGCGGTCCGACCGATCACCAGGGCGAACCGCTCGATCTCGGCCCGATAGGCGTCGTGGGTGATCCCGGCCGGGTTCGCGAGATCGTTCAGCAGCTCCCGGGTGGACCCGGTGGCGTGATAGCGGGTGCCGTCCGCGTCAACCGTGCGGGTGAGCAGCCGCGCCCGGGTCAGCAGGTCGAGCCACTCCGCTTCGTTGCCGCCGCGCTCGGCGGCGTAGCCGGTGTCGGCAGCCGCGACGCGGTGCAGCAGCGCCCACACCGAGTCGGCGGTCACGCCGGCCGGCAGCGGAGCCAACTCGGCGTTGAGGATCCCGGCCAGCTCGGTGACGAGGGCGATGAACGCGTCCGTCGTGTGCAGCTCCTCGCGCAGGCTCATATCGCCGTCCCGAAGCATCCCGGCGAGCCGCCACAGCCGTGCGAAGGTGACCGGGTTGAGGTGCGCGTCCAGCGCGTCCAGCGCCTCGGCCAGCCGCTGGGCAAAACGGGTCGTGGTGTAGCGCTGCGCGTATCCGCCGGAGGCGTGGATCAGGTCCACGTCCACCTTGGCCAGCACCAGCAAGCGAGACTTGAGCCGTCTCGCCGGCGCCGCTCCCGGAAGGTCGATCAGCCCGCGCCGGGCGATGCCGTCGGTCCCCGCCCCCGGAATCACGTCGAGCATGTGCGCGACCGAGGCGCGAGGCGCCAGCCGGGCCGTGCCGGACAGCGGGCCGTCGGCGATCTTGCCGATCCGCTGGAGCAGGCGATCGAGGTCTTCCCCGACATTCACCAGGTACGTGTCGGTGACCGGTCCCATGAGCAGCGCGCCGAACACCCACAACACCGCCAGGTCTTCGCCCTGGTAGTCAGCGGGGTCGTCGAGCGCGGCCAGCAGGTCCAGGACGTGCTCCGAGTCCGGCAGCTGATAACGGTCGGAGGTCAACCACAACAGACCCAGCCTGGCCAGCACGGGCAGCCACACCTGAAGCGCCTGCTCGCTGATCGCCGGCAGGAGCGCGGCCAGTTCGCTGGGAGTCAACCCGTCGGGGTAGTCGACGAGCGACTCCAGCACGGCCCGGACCGAGTTCGCCGGCACCAGGTCCCAGTCCCCCGGCGTCGACTCGTCGACCAGGCCGAACACCTCGCGCACCGCGGCCGCGATCTGGTGCATCGGCACCGTGGTCGGCGCGAACGCCACGTCCGGCGCCAGCCACCGCCGCACCATGGCCAACGCCCACCGAGGACGATCGGCCGGGTAGGTGCCGGGGTGCTCCAGGTAGCCCAGCAGCTCGGGCAGGCGCGCCGCGGCGTGGTAGCGGACGCGCGAACGGCCCCTCGGCAGGTCCTCGACCGTGCGGACGATCAGGCCTGCCCTGCGCAGCTGCCACACCCGGTGATCGAGCGAGGCGGGGGACAGATCCGGGAACCGCCTGCCCAGCTCCTGTCGAGTGATCCCACCGGTTGCCGAACCCACCGTGTTCAAGATCGGCAGCTGTAGGCTGACGAGCGCTACCGCCGGGCCGGACGACTGGGCCACGTCGGGATCGAGCACCTGGTCGAACGCGTACCGGTGCGCGACCAGGGCCTCCGCCAGCGGCCGGCCGGCAAGCAGTTCGGCGACGATCGCTTCGGCTTCGGTGGCCGGGTCGGTGTCCGGGCGGATGATGTCCAGCAGCCTCCGGCCGCGTTCGGTCAGCTCGTGGGTGAAGCCTTGGCTGCCCTTGACGGTGTGCACGAGGCTGAGCTCGGCGAGCGCCTCCAGCCGGGGACGCAATGCGCTCCTCTGCCACCCCCGCACTGCCTCGACCAGCTGGCGCAACAGCATGGGCCGGAGGCGAAGGGCCTCCAGCACCTGCCGTATGCCGGGGCGCGTGGGCTCGGCCCGGCGAACGGCCAGGGTGATCTCGGGCTCGGGGAGCGTTTCGGCGCTGTCGGTCGCCGCCGGCCCGAGCACCTGGTCAAACGCGTTCTCGTGCGCGACGAGGATGTCCGAAGCCGGCCAGCCGGCAAGCAGTTCGGCGACAATCGCTTCGGCGTCGCCGATCGGCTCGGCATCGGCCGGCACGGTGTCCAGCAGCCGACGGCCCCGGTCCGTCAGCTGGTAGACGAAGTACCGGTCGCGCTTGACGGTGCGCACCAGGCGGAGCGTGGTGAGCGCCTGCAGCTTGCGACGCAGCCCTTCCTTGTCCCGGTCCCACATGGTGTAGCTCAGCTGGCGCATCAGGGCCGGTCCGTTCACCAGCGCCGCAAGCAGATCACGCACGTTGGTGGGTCGGGGCAGGTCGTGTTCGCTGGTGGCGTCGGTGGGTGCGGGCCGCGTGGCGGTCGTCGTCGGGGTCGCGGCCAGGGGCGGGGATGGCGCGGCCCGTTGGGTGAATCGGGCCAAGGCAGCCCACATCACCGCCAACTCGATATTGCCGCCGTCCGACCAGTCCGGCCACAGGGTGAACAGCTGGGCGATCGCCGCAAGCTCCGGGTCGGCCAGCTTGGCCAGCAGCTCGGTGGGCCGCTCGGCGAGGTAGTACCGGCCGTCGCGGTGGAATGCCCAGCGCTCGGCGACCAGCATGTCCAGCACCGTTCGCACGGCTGCCTCGTCCCGGCCGAGCGCCTCGGCCAGGAGACCGCTCGTCGCGCCGCGCTCGGCGGCGAGCAGCTCCAAGAGCCGACCCAGCCCACGATCCGGGTCTGTGCCCGTCGGCAGCAGCGGCCGGGTGGCCAACAGGTCGACCACCATGGTGAGCGCCTGTCCGTCCTCGGCGGTGCGCCCGGAGGCCAACGCCTGCCTCGCCCGCATGACCGGCTCGTCCCCGAGCACGTTCTGCGCGATCATGATCGCGTTGTGTAGATCCGGGTCCCGAGGCCGGACCCGACCGGAGGGCAGCCACAGCAGCGCCCTGCCCTCGTCGTTGCGCTCGTAGCCGATCCGCACGTCGCCGTTGATCAAACCCAGGCGGCGGAGGAAGATCAGCGCTGCGTTGATCTCCACCGGATCGGCCTCGATGCCGTCGGCGCGCAGCCGCTCGGCCAGCTCGTCGACGCTGGTCCGGGGCCGGATCGCGGCCAACAGCTTGCGCAGGCTGAACACCGCCGCCACGCCCATCGCGCCGGCCCCCGGCCCGTGCGTGCTGACCGCCTCGCCGGTGGTCGCCGCCACCGCAGGGATGACATTGATCAGTATCGCCAGCGCGACGATGACCAGCGTGAACATCGAGTCGGTCAGCACCCGTCGCCACGGCGACCGCACGGTGGCCTGGGCGGGGATCTCCGGCTCGACCTCGAAGTGCGGCCAGTCGTAGATCTCGGTCGGTTCCTCGATGAGCACCGCGGCGCGGTTGCCCACGAACAGGGTGTGGCCGTCGCCGAACGCGACCGCGTCGACATCGCGCCACGCCATCCAGATGCGCAGGTCGCGCAACAACTCGGCCAGCCCGTCGAGGCCCCGCCGCTGCGCCGTCTCGATGTCGCGGGCCTGCCGCTCGTGGGCCTCGGCGGCGGTGATGACCACCGCGTCCCGGTCCAGGTACGCGACCAGCGGCACCCCTGACATCCGCTCGTGCTTGTGCGGGTACCCGGTCGAGAAGAAGTACCCGAAGCCGGGCGCGCCCAGCTCCACATACGCCTGGGACTCGGTGAACTCCCGGACCGTGCGCTCGCCCTCGAACCATCGGTGCATCGGGGTGTGCCCCACGTCCATCAGGTGCCCGGTGATGCCCACGTCCAGCACCCGGGGCGGCCCGCCCTTCCCCCGGGCCGACCAGACCAGGCCGGCGATGACCTCGATCGGATCGACGCCCGTGGTCCACACGCGCTCCCGGAACGCCATCACGTTCCGCAGCAGTCCCGGATCCCGCCGGCCCAGGCCGACCATGCGCAGCGCCTTGGGCGCGTCCGGGGTGCCGACCAGCGCCCGCCACACCGGTCCCGCCAGCTTCACCAGCGCGATGCCGACCAGCACCACGACCGCGGCCGACGCCGCCAGCCAGAGGTGGCCGCCGAGCCATTCATGCGTGCCCAACGCGCCCCCGACCAGTGGCGTCCAGCTCCGGTTCCGCGCCTCGCCACCGGCGTCGTCATGGGTGTCCAGGGGCTCCGAGGTCGGTGTCGGGCTTTCCTCCTGCTCGACGATGGAGGCCTCGTCCTGAGCGCCGCCGGTCCCCCACTCCGACCGTGACATGCCCGTCACCCGCTTGACCAGCCGGCGGAGGCCATAGACCTCGACCGCAACGGCCGCCACCCCGACCAGCGCGAGAGTCACCCCACTGGCCGTCGCCGCATGCGCCCCGGATGCATACGCATTTGCCGGCGCAGCGGTCAGCACCAGTGCACCCACCGCCAGGCCGAAGGTCACCGCGCCCCACCGGACCAGGCGCACCAACGGAGAACCTCGGGTCGGCTGCTCGGCGGTCGCGTCGTCCGGTGACGGAGCTCGCGGCCCGTTGATCAGGCGAGGGCGCTCCGACAGCGCGCCGGACACCCCGCCGGTGCTCGAGCCGGGCGGTTCCTGTGCGCCATCCGTCGTCGTGGTGATCTCATAGAGTCCGGCGGGAACCGAGCCCGGCCGGTCGTCGAGCGCCGGCAGGTATTCGCGCAGCCACAGCGGGGCGCCGGACAACGCCAGCTCGATCAGTTCCTGGTGGGTGACCTCGGTTCGCACCAGCCCGGTCGTCGGTACGGCCGGGGCCGTCGGCGGCGCCGGACCCAGCGGGGCGCCGTTGCGGCCGAACCGGGCCAGCCGAGAGGCCAACTGCCTGGGCAGCTGGTTCTTCGCCACGACTCGCTTGGCCCAGTCCAGACGCAGCGCGAGCCACAGGTGCAGCTCGTCGCTGGGCATCGCGGCGAGCAGCGCGTCACGCCGCCTGACCAGGTCGGCCAGCTGGGCAAGCAGCCGCGCCCGGCTCACCTTCCGGAACGTCGGGTACCACCGCACGAACTCCAGCAGGCTCGCCAGGTACGTGCGGTCGATGCGCCACAGCGCCGAGTCGAAGTCGATGCGGATGAGCGCACCGCCTTCACCCAGCAGCATGTTCCTCGGATTCACCCCGTCCCCGTCGTGGATCAGCGCGATCAGCGCGAGCACGTCGCGCATCTGCTGGCGGGCCCGCCACCGCGCGAACCCGCCCGGGTGCCTACGGGGTCCCAGCTCCACCGCCTCGACCAGGTCGCCGACCGCGAGCACCAACCGCCCATCGGGTCCGTACGCCTCGCGCGAGGCGATGGCCAGCTCGGAGGCCTGCGCCCGCCCGCCGCCGGCCCGCCACAGCGCGGTCCCAGTGGTGGAGAGGATCACGTCGTTCGGCGACCGCTCCCACTGCCGCAGCACCGCCAGCCGACCGTCCTCGAGACGCGCCAGCACGATCTTGTCCCGGCGGTCGCGGACTCTCTTCTGCGCGTCGAACACCTCGACGACGGTCAGCTCACCCAGCACCGTGAGTGGCAGCCCGATCGGCGGCGCCCTCGCCGGTCGCCAGAGGGGGATCAGCTGCGCGCGCAGCGCGGCCGCTTCCAGTTCACGGGTTGCCTCGTCGGTCGGGCCGCGCACCCGGTGGGTGACCTCATAGGCGACCAGGGCGCGCAGCAGCGCCGGGTCGAGCCGGGTCGCGGTCTCGGGCAGGTACACCACCCCGTTCACCGTGTAGGCGGCGATCTTGGTGGCGGTACGGGCGCCGACCTTTGCGGCCAGCTCCTCGGTGTCGAACCGGACCACCGGCACATCGGCGGGCGCGCCGGTTAGCCCGGCACCCAACGGGGTGAGCTCCAGCTCGAGCAGTGCCTCCTCCACCCACTGCCGCTCTTCACGGGTCAGCGGGTCGCTGTCCGGGTAGAGCTCCAGCGGCCCGTTCACCCCGCGCCCGGAGTCGCCCAAGCCAGCACTGTCGGCTGCTCGAGCCTGCGCGAGCTGGGCGGTGGCGGCGGTGAACCGGGAGTGCAGTTCCCCAGCCGGAACCTCGGCCAGAGCCATCCCGGCCTCGCCGAGCCGCGCGGCGATCCAGTCGAGCCAGTCGGCTATCGACCGCTCGTTATCGGTGATCAGGCTCAACTCGAAGAACAACCGCTCGACCAGCGCCAACCGGGACTCGGCGACCTCAGCCGGGAACTCCGGGGCGCGCTCGACGAACAGCGCGCTACGGTCGAGCACCGCGTACTCGCCGTACTCCATGTTCGGGTCGAGGGTGTTGGCATGCGGGACGCCCACCGCGCCGACCCCGTTCCAGACACCCCAGATGCCTTGCTCGCCCAACAACAGCGCGAACCTGGCCAGACCACGCCGCAGAGCCCGGGAAATGTCGCGGTTGCGTCGCTGCTTCATCTCCCGCTTCGAGATCAGCACCGTGTTCCGCGGCAGGTACGCCACGAGCAGCGCTCCTCGGCCGAAGGTCTGGTGTCCGTAGCCCATCGCGTGCATGAGCTCGGGGGCGAAGTAGTGCCCGTTGCCGTAATAGCCGTGGCCGACGAAGGGCTCCTCGCCGACGCGGAAAGCGGCCGCGAACTCGTCGGCCTGCTGCCCGTGCAACCCCCGGTACAGCGGCGTGTGCCTGGCCTCGACCAACTCCCGCCGTTCCCGCGCCGACACCTCCCGTGGCCGGGCGCCCGTGCCACGCGCGACCCACAGCAGGGCCAGAACCACGTCGTCCGGGTCCAGCCCGGCGGGCAGCTCAACCGCAGCGACCGCGAGGACCTTGCGCGCCAAACCGGTGTCCCGCCAGCCCAGGCCGACCATGCGCAGCACCCCGGGCCGGTTCGCCGAACCGATCAGTTCGCGCCAGGCCATCAGGCCACCGACAAACGCGCCGATCCCGGCCGAGACCACCGCGGCCCCGGCCACCGCGGCCAGCGCCGCGGCAGTTCCCACCGCCGCGGCCGCGAGCCGCTGCCGTGCGCTACCCCACCCCCGCACGCCGGCCGGCCGGACACCGGTGACGCGCAACGCCGCGAGCGTCCGCGCGGTGTGCCTATCGTGATCGGTGATCTCACCGCTGACATGGGCGCCGTACTCGTGGGCGATCACCAGGGCGCGCTGTGCCTTGTTCAGCCGGTTCCACCACGAGTCGAGCACGTAGATGCGCCCGTCCACGGTGGTGTAGGCGATCAGGTTCGCCGCCACCCGGGCGCCGACACCGCGTTTCCGCGACAGCTCGGCGGCCGACATCAGCTGCACGTTCGGCGGCGGTCCGCGCTTGCTCCACCAGCCGTACTCATCCGGTCGGACCGGGCGCACCGGAGTCATCCCGAGCAACGCGGCTGAAACGGCGGGTGCCCAGCGCTTCCTCCACCGCCAGGCCAGCGGGCCGTCGTGGCCGTGACCAGCCGGCGGGACCGGGCCACGGTCAGCTGGTTTGCCGACCAGACCGGTGGCCGAGTCGACCGACAGACCGATGGGAAGCTCGTCGAGGGTGGCCTTGATCTCCGCTGCGCTCACCCCGAGCCGAGCGGCCAACTGGTCGACGTGCATGGTGCCGGTCTCGCTGGCGGCGATGGCGGCACGCACGCCCTGCGCGATCTTCATCCGGTCGGCGAACTGGGCGGTCTGTGCCTGCGCCGGGTCGGGTTGCCGGCGCCAGCCACGGCTCGCCGGCTTCGGCTGCCCCCGATTCTTGATCTTGGCGAACAGGGCGATTCCGGCGCCGATCAGCGTCCCGACGATCGCGCCGCCCAGATGCGCCACGTTGTTGACCTCGACGATGGCGCCGTACCAGACCAGCCCGATCGGGATGAACAGCCAACCCACCCGGGCCAGCGCGCCGAGCAGCCGCCACGCCGGGTGCGGGAGCCGGTCCGGTTGTGCCGTCTCGACCTGGCCCGCCGGGGTGGGTGTCGCGTCGGCCGGGCGAGGTGCTGGGCCGATGCCGTGGCCGTGCAGGAGCGTGCGCACCGGGGCGGACAGCCACAGTTCGGCAACGGCCAGCGGCAGCGCGACCGCGAGCACGACCGACCACCACCCGCCCTGGCCGGACCAGCTCCACACCGCGAGACCAACTGGCATCGCCACGCCGACCACGACCGCCGCCGTGGTGTTCCAACGCCGCTTGATCGACCCGAACTGCGCAGGCAGCCAGTCGGTAGGCCGGGCCAACCAGAACGCCAGCGCCCGCAACCCGAACACCACACCGGAGGCACCGACGCCGTAGGAACCGGTGTTCCGCAGCGGCAGACCCAGCAGGGACGCGGTCGTGTGCACCGGTACGAGCGCGTGTAGCAGCAGGTCACCCAGCGAGCCACCCAGCAGCGAGCCGACGTAGACCGCGAAGAACCGCCACCAACCGAGCCGGCGCTCCACCAGCGCCCCGAACAGCACCAGGGCCGTGATGTTGCCCAGCAGGTGGCCGAAACCGATGTGGATGAAGCCGTTCAGCACCCACCGGCCGAACACGTTGCCGTCCCACAGACCGTCCGGGGCCAGCCCCAGGTCGTGCCGCAGCCTGATCCAGCCGAGGTCGTCACCCACCGCCGGGTTCGAGCTGGACATCCAGATGAACGCGGTGATCGCCACCAGCGACCAGGTCACCCACATCGACCTCGCCCGCTGCCACAGTGCGCCGAACCCGTGCGCGGCCCACAACCGCACCGCCAGCACACCCAGCACCACCAGCGGGAACAGCGACAACGGCGGCACGTACATCGCGACCTCACCGGTCGCCCCGGCCTCATCCGCGTACGCCGAGGCGACCGGACCGAACAGCACCAAACCCGCGGCCAACCCGGCAGCGGCGGCGATCCGGGCCAGCACCGGCGGGGCACGTTCGGCCAGCCCCCGAGCCAGTGCCCGCAGCCGCGTCCACAGGTTGGCGAGCAGCCCGACCCGTGCCGCCACGACCACCGCAACGCCCACCGTCACGGCCAACCCCAACAGGACCGAGCTGTGGCCGAACAGCGGTACACCGGCGAGCGGAAGCAGCGAGGTCGACGTGTCGCCCTGGCTCCGCTCCCGATCGGCCAGGAACCGCTTCGCCGTGCGCGCCGAAGCAAGCAGAGTTACCGGCCGACCCAACTCGACCCATTCCACCGGCCCGCCCGAGGGCATGGTGTAGGGCGCGTCGTCGCGTGCGGTCACCACACCGGCCCACGTCGGCTGTCCCGCCGGACTCACGGTGACGGCGACACCACCGGAGAAGCCATGCCAGGCGGGCGCATCCACCACGATCATGCCGGCCGGGACATCGGGGCCGGCTTGCGAGGGATCGACCGGGCCGAGCACAACGGTCGACCAGGCGGGCCGATCCGCGCGGTCGGCATGTTCGGCGAAGAACATCGCCACCACGGTGCCCGCCGGCAGCTCCGCGTCGGCGAACTCGACGCCAGGCGCTCGTCCGGCAAGCCCCGGCACGCGCAGCCGTGCCAGGTCCGCGACCCGGTCCACGTCGGCCCGGTCCAGCCGCGCCGGCTGCCCATCGACCCGCACCCTCGGCAGCGCACCGTGGTTCACCACGTGGGAAGCGGTCAGCACCTCGCCGTCCCGCCACGCCAGGCCAAGCCCGATGGGCCGCCACACCGGGATCAGCCCGCCAAGGTCACCGACCCTCGAGTCAGGCTCGCTGATCTGCACCAACGCGCGTTGCGCGGTCTGGACCGCGGTGGCGTCGAGGCCGACGCCGGGCAGCGTGGACGCGATGGCGAGAGCGTGATCCTGGTCCGCCCAGTACCTGTCGTCGCCCATGGGCAGCAGCCGCCGCAACGTCGCGGCCAGGTCCGCCGGGATCTCGGCGCCCCCCGGGAGGGCCCGGTTCGGGTCGAGCAGCACCTCGCCCAGCCGCCGGACGCCATCCCTGTCGGGCGAGTCGGCGATGGCCGCCAGCAAGGCAAGGTCGACGTATGCCGTGCGTGTGGTCAGCCCCGAGTTCCGCCGCGAGCTCCGCTCCACCACGGGGTCGTCCGACAGGTAGAACAGCACGTGATCGTGCCCGGCACCGGCCTGCGCGTGCCACGCGTACCCGGCCATGGCGATGATCCGCGAGAACCCGGCCTGCCGAACCCGCGCCTCGTCGAGCCCGAACAGCACCGCCACCTGAGCGGCCCCCAACGACACGATCACCGACGGCTGCCATGCCCGGCCCGACGCCCCGAGGGCCGCGGTGAACCAGCCACGGGCCTGCTCCTCCGTCACCCGAGGAGCCGTCGAGCCGCCGAACAGCAGCACCCGCTTCCGACCGTCCACCTTGGGCGCCAGGTAGACCCGGCCCGCCTGGTGCATCAGCCGGGCAAACAGCTGCTGGCCTTCCTGCTCCGTAACACCGGATGCGCGCAGCGCGTCCAAGGCCCGGGCGGCGTGCTCGTCGTGCTCGTCGCGGCCGGCGTTGAGCTCATGATCGATCACCAGCGCCCGCTGCGTCTTGTCCAGCCGGTCCCACCACATGTCGAGCACGTAGATGGTGCCGTCCAGGTGGTAACCGAGCAGGTTCGCGGCCACCCAGGCGCCCGCCTCGGCGCCGAGCTCCCTGTCGACGCGCCTGACCAGGTCGGCAGTGGACAGCAACACCACGTGCGGCGGCCTGCCTCGGCCGGCCGACCAGCCGTGCTCACCGGCGCGCACCGGCCGGTCCGGACGCGCCACAGCCGTCACCGGCAAGATCGTCCGGAGGATGTCTTCCCAGCCCCGGGGCAAGGCCCGCCAAACCAGCGCATGGTCATGACCGCGCCGGCCGGCCTGCTTGGTGCCGGCGTAGCGCGGTAGCAACACGTCGACGAACAGAACCTCGAGCGCGGCGGCCGCTCCGGAGGCGAGAAGCGGATCGACCCCGAGCAGCCAGGCGAGCCCCGCCCCGGCCAGGGCGAGCGGGGCGGCGAGGCGAGCCATCCACGCGGCGGCCAGCAGACGGTTGATCTCCTTGAACAGCACCGCGTAGGAGGGCGAGTCCTCGATCAGGACCGGTTCGATGGTCCACGCCTCGAGGGTGCTGTGCGCCACCGCAAGCGACTCCCGCAACCTCGCCTGCGACTCATTCGCCCGCGAGTGGATCCACGGGGTGTCCCGCGACGGGTCGCTTGTCCGGCTCGGCCGCGAGACCCGGTAGGCGGTCGTGTCGTCGGCCCACAGGCCCGGCATGCCGTTGACCAGCTCTTCGATCCAGAAGGTCGCGGCGATGACGCCGTACTCGGCCAGCGCCGCCTTGAGCTCGGCCAGCGGGATCGACGTGCGCGTCGGTTGCGCCGCGAACACCCCCGCGATGACCCTTTCCTGGCCGTCCATCCGCCCGGAAGCCTCGCCCAGCAGCTCCTGGGTCCGCCGTGGCCCGATGAAACGCCCGAAGGTGGGTCCGCCCTGAATGTGCACGCCGACCCACGCGCCGCGATCGTTGTACACGCCGCTGCCGGAGGAGCCCGCGCCGGAGAGAACCTGGTAATCGATGATGTCGTCGTCCCCACCGGCCAGCCTCGGCCCGTGCAGGACGGTGAACTTGTCGTTCGGGAACCCGACGGCCGTCACCGTGGTGACCGCGGCGAGGCTGGAGTCCATGCGGACGCGGTTACGGGCCGTCAGGCCGGGCACCCGCAGCAGCACGAAGTCGTTGCGCGGGTCGGTTCCGTCCCCGAGCACGACCATCGCGGCCACCTTGAAGCCGTCCACCCGCACCGACTCGATCGGCGCGCCGACCACGACATGCGCCGCGCTTACCGCGTACCCGTCTTCGATCACGGTCGCCGAACCGTTGCCGTTGTCGCTGGTGACGTCGACGGCGCGGTCGATCATCGGAGCCAACCGGTAACTCGCGGGCACGGTGAACCGCCAGGAGCCGGCGGACAGTGTGTCGATGTTGATCAGCTCACCGGCCCAGATCACCCACGCCATCTGGTCGCCGAGGGAGCGGTGCAACTCCAGGCCTTGGCGGTACACGGTCGACCTGTGCGGAGTGGTCAACTCGCGGGCGATCAGCTCGTACGGCGCCAGACCCGCCGCATCGGCGCCTGGCCGGGCCTGCTCGGCCAGCCGGAGGACCGCGTTCTCCAGCGCGTCAAGCCCGAGATCCTCGTCGGCACCCAGGTAAGCGCCGGTGATGGACACCGTGCCGATCATCGCTCCCGAGGAGCCGGTGAGTTCCAGCCTGCGGACTCCACCCACGATGACCAGCTCGAACCCGGCCGCGAGCGGGCCGGCGAGCACCGCGCGGGGCAGCGCGGCGCGGGCCCGGCGCAGTTCCTCGGTCAGCTTGCGGTCGCGCGCACGGTAGAACAGCAGCCCACTGGGCTTCCGCAGCGCGGCCAGGCGCTCCGACCACGACGGGTCGAGCAGGCCGTACCGGGCCAGCACCTGCGTCTCTCGGGCAAGGGCAAAGATGTCGTCCGTCCGCCGGTTCAGCTCGTCGAGGGCCGCCGAGCGACGCTTGGAAACCACCTGCGCCAGCACGCCGGTCACCCAGGCCCGCAGCGGAGACACCACAAGCACGACACCCACGAGTGCGGCGGCGACCACTCCAACTACCAGCAGGTGCTCGCCCATCCACTCCCACGGAGCGAAACCGTGCTGTCCGGTGGGCAGCGGCGCATCGGATCTACCCGGCTCACGGTGGCCCAGCTGCCAACCCAGCGGAGCCAGCGCGAACGGCGCCAACCCCGAGGCCCGGTCAGAACCCGAATGGCCGGACTCGTCACCGCTGGTGGAAAGCCAGCGTGCGCTGGACTTGTCGACACTGTGCACGGCGACATCCCGGCGGGCGGCAAGCAACTCGGCGAGTTCATCGCCGGTCAGCTCGGACACATGCGGGGCGTGTGGGACATCGGGCTCGGCCATGGCGGCGGCTCGGGCGTCGGCCTCAGCGAGGTAGCGGGCTCGGCGCTCGGGGTCGCCGTAGCCGTCGCCGCGCTGGTCGATGAACCGGCGTGCGTTGGCCAACGCCCGGGTGAGCGCGGCACCGAGGGGCTGGCCGTGGCCCGCGTCCGCCGCGGCCAGTACGGTGCTGACCCACGCCAGGTCCTCCCGCATCTGGTGTGCCGCAGAGCTGGTGAGCGCGGCGGCCAGCAGCCGGTGTCGGTATCGCCACAGCTGGCGAAGCTGCTCGACGATCTCCTGCGCGGACAGCCGGCCGTAGACACCGGGACTGCTGCGCAGGCCACCATCCAGCATCCGAACCAGGGCCTGCTCGAGGGAGGACCTCGGCCGCTGGGGGTACAACGGCCACAGCCGATCGGCGGTGTCAAAGTCGACCTCGTACACCCCAACCGGCGCGTCCACACCGGGCGTCGCCGGGGCACCGACGAGCGTGTTACCCGGACCAAACGCATCCCAGTGACCCACCCAACCGTTCGGCACGAAGTTCACCGCCAACTGGTCGACCATGTCATCCAGCCGCTGCGCCGCGTCTTCGATCAGACGACGCTCGCGCACCAGTTCGGCGAGTTCGAACACCGAGTTCACGGCGAGTACGTCCAGCCTGCCGTGGGGTACAGCGTCGCGGGTCAGCAGCAGCCGGCTTCGCGGAGCCAACCTGCCCAGCAGCCGGAACTGTCGCGTCGCGCCGACCGATACCAGCAGGTAGTCCAGGCCGCGACCGCGTTTCGCGATCCACTCGACCCCGTGTTCGTCCTCGACAGTGACAACCCGGAAGTCGGAGCGCTTCGACTCGACAAAACGCAGACGGCCACTGAGCCGTACCTCGATGCCTGCCCCAACCGGGAGAACCGCGCCGCGCTCGGCCAGCCAGCGTTCGAGCAGGAGCTGGTTGAGGATCAGATGCAGGCGCAGGTAGCCGGGTGGGCCGCGCACCCGGATGGTCGCGGTCTCGATGAACGCCGCCGAGGTGTGCGGGCCGGCCACGGCGACGGACACGATGTCCTCGGCGCTGGCCCATCGGCTGACGACCGCGTCGTACAGGTGCTGGGCCAAGCTGCCGGGCTTGGCGCCCGCGGCGATCGTGAGCGCGTCCTTGATGGCGTTGTGATCGCTGCCTGAGTCGCCGCCGTAGATGATGATCGGCCGGACACCTGCCGGTAGGGCGGCGATGAGTCGAGCGAAGCCGGTGATCTTCGACGGTGGGACCTGTGGGTGGGTCAGGTCGAACACGTTCGCGCCGGCTTGGACGTTGAACCGGGGGTCGCGCTCGGCGGCGGCGCGTAGCGCGAGGCCGAGCTCGTTGGCGCGTTCGCGGGTTTCCGCGGGGGCGTGGATCCAGTCGTAGGCGACCATCAGCAACTCACCGTTGGGGCCGAGCTTGAAGATCGGTTCGATGCCGGCGTTTGCGTGCTCGTCGGTGAAGTGCTCGGTGAAGAAGTCCTCCAGCGCGGTCAGCCAGGTTCGGTCGAGCAGGCCGTCGGCGGTGACCGGCACGGCCTCACCGGGCCAGCGGATCTGGGCGCCGAACAGGCCGACCACGCTGAGGCCGTCGCCGGGTCGGGTGCCGAACAGGCCCATCAGTTGGTTGGCTGCGCGGCCGGAGTTCAGCCCGGCCATGGCCCCGAGCTGGGTGTGACCGTGGAAGACCGCGGCCGCGCCGGGGAGCAGTGACGGCGAGGACATCGACGAGTGCGGCCCGGTGAGGGCTTCGTCCACGTCGGACAGCGGGAACAGGGCGGTGCCGGTGCCCATGCGGGCCACCAGCGGCCCCAGCACGTCCCGGATCTGAGCGTCGGTGGAGAACTCGATATCCGGTGTCCAGCCCGGGTAGACGAACGCGTCCATGCCGACCAAGAGGTCGGACAACTGCCGCTGGGCGGCGACCACATCGGTGACGGCCGAACCGATGCCGGTGCCCGTCTCCGCCGCTGTTTCCAGTTCGTCGTATGTGGCGGCTAGCCGCGCGCCGGCGGCTTCCAGCTGCTCGGTCAGCCAGCGTTCGAGCAGGAGCTGGTTGAGGATGAGCTGCGCGCGCAGGTAGCCGGGCGGGCCGCGCACCCGCATGGTGGCGTTCCGAGCGAACTCGGGCTTGGTCTGCGGGCCGGCCACCGCGAAGGAGATGACGTCCGCCGGCCCGGCCCACCGGCCGACCACCGCCTCGAACAGGTGTGGCAGGTGAGCCAGGCTGGCCGGCATTTCACCCGCCGCGATCCGCAGGGCGTCGGTGATGGCATTCCAGTCGCTGCCGGAGTCGCCGCCGTAGATGATGATCGGCCGCACGTTCGCCGGCAGCGCGGCCACCAGCCGGGCGAACCCGGTGATCTTCGACGGCGGGACCCGCGGGTGGGTCAGGTCGAACACGTCGGCGCCGGCTTGGACGTTGAACCGAGGGTGGGCCTCGGCGGCGGCGCGTAGCGCGAGGCCGAGCTCGTTGGCCCGCTCGCGGGTTTCGGCGGGGGCGTGGATCCAGTCGTAGGCGCGCATGAGCAGTTCGCCGTGGGGGCCCAGCTTGTCGATGGGTTCGATGCCGACGGCGGCGTGTTCGGCGGTGAAGTGTTCGTTGTGGAAGCTGTCCAGGGCAGCGACCCAGGTCGGGGCGAGCAGCCCGTCGGCGGTTTCCGGTTCCGCCTCACCTGGCCAGCGGATCTGGGCGCCGAACAGGCCGACCACGCTGAGGCCGTCGCCGGGTCGGGTGCCGAACAGGCCCATCAGTTGGTTGGCTGCGCGACCGGAGTTCAGCCCGGCCAGCGCGCCCAGCACGGTGTGGCCGTGGAAGGCGGTGGCCGCGCCCGGGAGCAGCGCCGGCGAGGACATGGACGAGTTCGGGTCGGTCAGCGCCTCGTCCACGTCGGAGAGGATCAGCAGCGCGGCCGCCGTGCCCATGCGCGCCACCACCGGCTCCAGCGCCGCGCGGATCTGGGCGTCGGTGGAGAACGCGTAGTCCGGCTGCCAGCCCGGGTAGGCCCAGCTGTCCAGCCCGGTCAACAAATCGGACAGCCGTTGCTGCGCGGCCACGATGTCGGCGACCGCGGCGCCCACGCCCACACCGGTTTCGACAGCCCCGGTCAGGGCATCGAACGCATCGCTCAGCCGCTGATCGGCCGCCTTCAGGCAGTCCCGCAGCCAGTACTCCAGCAGCAGTTGGTTGAGGATGAGTTGCATGCGCAGGTAACCGGGGGGTCCGCGCACGCGGATGGTGGCGTTGTCGGTGAATGCCGGCGAGGTGTGCGGTCCGGCGACGGCTACCGACACGATGTCCGCCGCGGTCGCCCAGCGGTCGACGACCGCGTCGAACAGCTCCTGGCTCAGGCTGTCCGGCTTGTTGCCGGCCGCGATGGCCAGCGCGTCCTTGATCGCGTTGAAGTCGCTGCCGGAGTCACCGCCGTAGACCAGCAGCAGCCGCAACCCCTCGGGCAGGTCCTTGACCAGCTCCGCGAACCCGGTGATCTTTGACGGCGGTACCTGCGGGTGGGTCAGGTCGAACACGTCCGCGCCGGCCTGGACGTTGAACCGGGGGTCCGCGTCGGCGGCGGCGCGCAGTGACAGGCCGAGCTCGTTGGCGCGGGCCTTGGTCGTCGCGGGGGCGTGGATCCAGTCGTAGGCGATCATCAGCAGCTCGCCGTTCGGGCCGAGCTTGTTGATCCGCTCGATGCCGACCGCGGCGTGCTCGTCGGTGAAGTGCTCGGCGTGGAAGGCCTCCAGCGCGGCCACCCAGCTCGGGTCCAGCAGCGGTGCCCGGGTCTCCGGTTCGCTCGCGCCGGGGCGGCGGACCTGGGCACCGAACAGGCCGGTCACGCTGAGCCGGTCACCCGGCCGGACCCCGAACAGGCCCATCAGCTGGGACGCGGCCCGGCCGGAGTTCAGGCCAGCGAGCGCACCGAGCAGCGTGTGTCCGTGGAACACCGCGGCCGCCCCGGGCAGCAGCGCCGGGTGCGACATGGACGAGTCGGGGTCGGTGAGTGCTTCGTCAACGTCCGAGAGCGGCAGGAGCGCGGCGCCCGCACCCATCCGGGCCACCAGTGGTGCCAGCACGGCCCGGATCTCGGCGTCCGTGGAGAACGGGTAGTCCGGCTGCCAGCCCGGGTAGACCCAGGAGCCCAGCCCGGTCAACAGCCGCGACAGGAGCTGCTGGGCGGCGACCACTTCGGCGACAGCGGCGCCGACGCCTTCGCCGGATTCCGTCGCGGTGGCCAGTGTGTCGAATGCGGTGGCCAGCCGTTCGCTGGTGTGGCCGAGCCAGGCGCGAAGTTGCGTCGCGAGTTGTCCGACGAGGCGGTCGTTGTCGTGGTCGTGTTCCGTTCCGGTGTGGTGGTTGTTGTTGATGTGGTGGTCGCGTTCGTGGCGGAGGAACTCCAGCCACCAGCGGGCGAATCTGGGGTCGAGTTGGATGAGCAGGTTGACCAGTTCGGCGACCCATCGGGGCAGTAGGATGATGGGGGTGCCGTCGGCGCGGCGGCCGCCCCAGCCGAGCAGTTGGCCGCCCAGCGGTGCCTCGTCGGTGACGACCACCCACCTGGTCAGTTCGGCGAGCTCGGTTTCCTCGGCCGGGGTGAGTACGCCGACTGGCGCCCGCGCCAGGTTGACCAGCGGCTGGCTACTCAATGGTGTCGCGCCCTCGTCGAGCCGGGCCACCTCGCTGGCCGGGAGCAGCTGTTGCACCTGCTCGCCGGTCAGACCGATCGCCAACCCCCCACCTGACCAGCCGTAACGTGCGTTGGCGTCGGTCACGACCCGGGCCAGCCGCTCCTCGCCGGCCCGTTCACGCAGGTGCGCAAAGACAGTGATGATCTCCTCGGGCGAGGCACGGTAGGACGCGCCGGGCCCGGTGTAGCCGGGATAGCGGGGAGTGATCCCGGGACCTTCGTAGAAGCCGTAGCGGCGGATCAGCTCGATGTTGAGTGAGGCGATGCCGAGCATCTGGCCACTGGTCTCATGGGTGATCCAGTACTCGCTGTCCCCGAGCGTCCCGACATCGTCCTCGAACGGCGACCGGACGTGACCCCGCTCGGTCGACTTCGCGATGGTGTAGGTGTGGCCGGCGATCATGATCTTGGTGAGGCCGAGCGTGGCGGCCGCGACCACGATCTGCAGTGCGTCGTAGAGATCGGTGTGGGTGAGCCCGACGCCGCGCACGACGTCGTTGTCGCGGGCAAGCACGGCGAGCAGGTTGTCGGCTTCGCCCAGGAAGCCGGAGTCGGCGTAGCGGCCGGGCCGCATCCGGCCGGTCAACCCGACCACGGAAATCCCGTTGATCTTCTCCAGGGTGAGGATCAGCCTGGTCTCGTTGTCACCGCCCACCACGAAGCCGCTGGGCTCTCGGCGCGGCTGGAACTCGACCGCGAACCGGGACGGGTCCAACTCGTCCGCGCGGGGCTCGCGGAGCAGTTCGGCGCGCAACGCCTCGGCCATCACGCTGGTCACCGAGTAACGCACCCACCCTGCGTCCAGCCGCAGCACGGGAACCTCATCGCCCCACCGGTCGGTGACCCGCTCGACCCCGATCACCCGCGACCGGGCGACCAGGTCCACGAGGTGGCTCGAGCGGCCGGTGTAGAACTCCGTCAGGTGACCGTGCCGGTCGAGCACCGCGAACAACCCGAAGTCGTAGTCTCGGTGGCGCCACAACCGCTCGCTGACCAGCTCGAACCCGAGCTCCGCCAGCTGGGTGGCCATCGGTAGGCCCTGCCGCTCGCGGAGCCGGGCCGCCGATGCCGCGTCTTCGATCGGCCCCGAGGCGGACCCGGTCGCGCTGGGGTGGAACACGAACGGCGTGGAGCTGCCGCCACGCCACACCGCGATGCCCGGCGACCCTAGGAACTCGGCCGCGCCCACCGCGACGATGGGTGCGGGGTCCCTCGCGGCCAGCATGCCCATCCCGACCGGGACGTAGACGCCCGTGCCCTCGGCACCGTGGTGCACCAGGATGTCGGCCGCCAAACCGTAACCCTCGGCCACCGCATCCGCTTCCTCGATGCCGGCCAGACCCGGTGCCTCGGCGGCCGGTGTTGCTTTCGCACGCTCGGCCAGCCAGCGATCAAGCAGAAGTTGGTTGAGGATGAGCTGCGCGCGTAGGTAACCGGGTGGCCCGCGCACCCGGATGGTGGCGTTGTGGGCGAACTCGGTCTTGGTCTGCGGGCCGGCCACGGCGACAGAGACGATGTCCTGCTCGGCGGCCCAGCGGTCGACCACGGCGGCGAACAGCTTCCGAAGGTGGCTCAGACTCTTGGGCATGCGACCAGCGGCGATTTCCAGCGCGTCCTTGATGGCGTTGTAGTCGCTGCCGGAGTCGCCGCCGTAGATGATGATCGGCCGCACACCGGCGGGTAGTGCCGCGACCAGTCGGGCGAATCCGGTGATCTTCGACGGCGGGACCTTCGGGTGGGTCAGATCGAACACGTCGGCACCGGCCTGGACGTTGAACCGAGGGTGGGCCTCGGCGGCGGCGCGCAGTGCCAGGCCGAGCTCGTTGGCACGGGCCTTGGTCTCGGCCGGTGCGTGGATCCAGTCGAACGCAACCATCAGCAGCTCGCCGTCGGGCCCCAGCTTGAATATGGGCTCGATGCCGGCGGCGGCATGCTCGTCGGTGAAATGCCGGGCGAGGAAGTCGTTCAGGGCGGCCAACCAGGCCTTGGTGTGCAGCTTGGGCGCGGTTTCCGGTGCTGCCTCACCGGGCCACCGGGTCTGGGCGCCGAACAGGCCGACGACGCTCAGCCCATCGCCTGGGCGGGTGCCGAACAGACCCATGAGCTGGGAGGCGGCGCGACCGGAGTTGAGTCCGGCGTGCGCACCGAGCTGGGTGTGACCGTGGAAGGTGGCGGCGGCGCCGGGCAGCAGCCGAGGGTGTGACATCGAGGAGTCCGGGTCGGTGAGTGCTTCGTCCACGTCGGACAGGATCATCAGCGCGGTGCTGGGGTCCATGCGGGCGACCAGCGGCTCGAACACTGCCCGAATCTCGGCGTCGGTGGAGAACGTGTAGTCCCCCGGTTGCCAGCCGGGGTAGGCCCAGGAGCCCAGCCCGGTCAGCAGCCGTGCCAGTTGTTGCTGCGCGGCCGTCACCTCGGTGGCCGCCTCGGCGATGCCCACCCCGGTGTCGGCAGCGGCGCCCAGCGCCTCGTACGCGTTGCTCAGGCGCTCGCCGGTCCCAGCCAGCCAGGCCTGGAGCTGCTCACGCAGCCACGCGACCAGGAGGTCGTTGTCGTGGTCGTGTTCCGTTCCGGTGTGGTGGTTGTTGTTGATGTGGTGGTCGCGTTCGTGGCGCAGGAACTCCAGCCACCAGCGGGCGAACCTCGGGTCGAGCTCGATCAGCAGGTGCACCAGTTCGGCGATGTGGCGGGGCAGCAGAATGACCGGGGTGCCGTCGGCGCGGCGGCCGCCCCAGCCGAGCAGTTGGCCGCCCAGCGGTGCCTCGTCGGTGATGACCACCCAGCCGGCAAGTTCGGCCAGCTCGGCCTTCTCCGCGCGGGTGAATACCCGCGGCGGGCCTCTTGCCAGGTACCGGAACAGCTTGCCGTCCAGCGGGGTGCCATCCCCGTCCAGCCGGAGAGCCTCGTCGTCCGGCAGCAGTTCCTGCACCTGCGCACCGGTCAGGTCGATTGCCAGGCCGCCGCCGCGGGATGCGCCGGGCCCGACCTCGCCGATCAGCCGCCGGAGCCGGATTCCGGGGAACAGCACGGCGGCACCGGTCACCGGCAGCAGGTGAGGGGTCGTCACCAGTAGGGCGATCACTATCGCCACTACGACCAGCACGATCGCGGTGATCAGCAGCGCGGCGCGGAACGCGCCAGCACGGCCACCTTGCTCGGTCGCGATGCCGGGCTCGGCCTCGGCCGCCGGATCTGCCGGCGACGAGGACTCCATGATCCGCAGGCCCGTCGCGGGCGCCCGAGGCCGTTCGTCGCCACCCTGGTCGTGTCGGGTGCCGAAGAACTTTTCGAACGCCTCCTTGCGCAGGTTCTCGAGCAGGTTCTCGTCCAGCTTCGGCTCCACCTCGAGTGAGCGGAGGAGGTCGCGCATGCGGTGATCCAATTGAAGATCGTCAGCGGACCGGTCGTGGGTCATGGCCTGGCCGGGCTCGTTGTGCGGCTCCGCGGACGGTGTCTCGACGGTTTGCTGGATGAGCCGCCGGCGCCGCTGTATTTCTTGCTCACTGCGGAAGAACTCGCGAGCCGCGTCGTGCAGCAACTCGTCCAGCGCGAGATCGGCGGCGGTGGCCCGGTCGGCCAGCTGGTTGTAGACCGGCTCGGTCGGGCTGGTTTGCAGGGCTTCTCGCACGGTGTTGAGCGACTCGCGGAGCTCGGGCAGCTGGATCAGCACCGCGATCGCTCGGCTGGCCGGTTCGCGGGCGAGCGCACGCGTGCCCGCCTCGAGCTCGTCGAGCTGGGCGCTGATCTCGTCCGCGAGCGTCGGCTCGCGCGGGAGAAGCCCGAGGTCCGTCGCCTTCGTGGTGGCGACCTCGATCGCTTCGGCGAGCAGCCCCGAGGGGCCGACGATCTTCGCGCCGAACGGTCCGCCGTGGCTGACCAGGCCGCGTAGGTGTCCCGCATGGTAGGCGCCGCCTCCGGAGTGACCGCCGGGGGTGTGCGCCCGGGCCAGCCGGCCGCTGTCGCGGCTTGGCCCGACCGTGGTGCGCCGGGCGGACCCGGGATGCCCGGTGATGTCCAGCGGGGTGCCGTCGGGGATTGGGTCGGTGCCGATCTCCGCTATGGGCGGGCCGACCCCGGGGCCGTAGAGGTTGGGCAGGTTGGGCACGATCAGCAGCGCGAACTCCAGGGTGCCGTGGTGTTGCGGCGCCTGTTCGGCGAGCAGCCGGTTGCGGGTGAACTCGTCCAGCTCGGCCCGTACCCAGCCGGTGACCAACGCAACTCCCAGGTCCGGGTCGCCGACCATGATCTGGTTGGCCGGCTGGCCGTGCACGACGTGCAACACCGTGGCCACGGTGAATTCGCCGACCCGGACGCCGCTGCCGAGCCCGTCCTGGTGCAGAACGAGAATCGTGCTGTCTCCGGACGGGGTGATCGTGGCCGGCGGGCCGGGGTAGACGTTGTCCAGCCAGGTGCCGATCGCGTCGATGTCGACCGCCAGCTCGAAGCCGTCGGGGGACGCCGCGCCCCACTGCCCGGCAGGCTCGAGGTGCTGTGCCCAAAGCCCGTCAGCCACCGGCCGGGGTGCGCCGAGCACGCCATGTGCCCAGCCGTCGGCGAGGAACTCGAAGAACAGGTCCCCGGACGCGGACTCCGGCCATCCGTCCGGCGCGGCCCAATCGGCACTCATCCCGCGCAGTGTGTGGATCTTCGTGGCCAGCGGCCCGCCGAAGCGGGAGGTGTCCAGCCCCCGGATGAGCAGGGAGCCTCGTCCCGGGATGGACAACTCCAGCCGCAGCGCGAGCGTGCCGTCGTCCCGCACGAGCGCGGTGAAGCCAGCCGAGGTGGCCGCCGGGTCCACCGCCCACACCCAGGTGACGTTCGTGTCCAGCCAGGGGTGCGCGGCGATCGCCTCGGCCTGCTCGCGGGGCGACAGCCCCAGCTTCGCGGTCAGCTCGCCGGGAGTTGTCGCGTCGACTCGGGCGCGCCGCAGCTCATCGACGATCCGGCTGCCCCGGGCGCGAGCGGTGGTAAACGGTCCCAACCCGTCCAGCTCGGGCAGCGCCGGGACCCCCTGCGGGCCGAGGATCTTCTCGAACAGCCCACGACGCTGCTCGGGCGTCCACTCCTCGTCGAGGACCGCGAAGACCTCGGCGTCGGTCACCCATTGGCCGGACAGACCGTACGCCACCAGGTCATCGAGCGGCTCGATCCGGGTGTCTTGGGTCTGCTCCAGACTCACCCGAGCTTCGGCCACGCGATCGATGAGCCCACCCAGCACAACGAAGGTGAAGCCAACCGGCAGCGCAAAGTCCGGCCCGAGCGCCGCCCAGACTCGGAACTGCTCGGACGAGAGCACCACACGGACTTCCGCGCGCTTGGCACCGACGCTCAGCGCGACCTCCTGGTCGACCTCCAGGCCGGCGTCCTGTACCCGGGCAACCGTTCGTCCATAACCGTCCCGAATGGCGACGTACCGTCCCGCCAGGAACTCCGACCAGCGGCTCGATCCACCGTCCCCACCAAGAAGCCCGCCGCCGCTCACCACCACGGCGGCCAGCACCGTCGGCTCCCCCGTCCACCACGCCAGCAACGCCGCGCTCAGCCCGGCGACCAGCAGCGCGGCCCCGGTGAACCGGTGCAGCGCGCGCGTCACTCGCTGGGCCACGCCCCGGCCGAGCAGCCGGGAGCGCTGCTTGTCCGGCCCCTTCACGGCCACGTGCACCGCCAGTACGCCGGCCGCGAGTAGCGCGAGCCCCCACGCGGGCAGGGCGCCGGGCGTCGAACTGGAGGCTGGGGTGGCCGCTGTGAGCGGTGCGGCGGCTGCTGGCGCGGCGGTCAGCACGATCATCACCGCCGCGATGGCAATCGCCACGGCAAGCACCCGGGCCACGTGCCTTGTGGCGGATGGGGACTTCGTGGCCGGGAGGTGGTTGTCCAGGCCGTTGCCGTTGTTCGGCGGGCCACGCCGCGTGATGATCAGCGCCAGTACGGCGCTCGCGGTGAGGATCACGGCCTTGGCCGGTGCGGGCAGGTCGGAGGCCAGCGTCTGGTAGCTGCCCCAGGCGTTGAGCGCGAGGAGTCCGAGCTGGCGGACCAGACCGGCGTTCGTCGTTGCCTGGGCGCGGCCGAGTGCCCGCGCCCAGGCCGGGGTGATCAGCAGCCGCAGCGCCATGATCACGCCAGCCGTAACGGCCAGCGCGCCGGCGGTGACCTGCACCGGGCCGCCGGGGGTGAAGGCCAGCAGCTCCAGCGCCAGCCCGCCGGTGACCGGCAGGCTGAACCGCAGCCCGATCCGGAACTGCCGGGTCAGCGGCAGCGACCAGTGGGTGAACGCCAACCGCACGTTCACCGCGAAGGCCTTGATCCCGGGGCCGACGGGGTCGCCGTGCTTGATCAGGTAGCCGACCACGAACGTGGTCAACGCCGCCAGCAGCGAACCGGTGATGATCGTGGCGACCGGGCTGATCAGCCACATCAGGCCGGCGGCCACGATGTTCATCGCGCCGTCGTCGAACCAGGTGGTGAGCCTCGGCCCGGGCAGCATGTGCTTCTGGTTGTTCTTCACGTCCGTCTTGTAGACGTGGATGGTGCGCCAGCCGATGGACATCGCCATGGAGAAGATGGTGATCAGGACCGCACCGATCACCCAGTGCCCGCCCAGCGCGGCGGCCAAGTAGCCCTTCCCGCCCCAGTCGATGGGCGCGGACAGCCGGAACAGCCAGGCCCAGTGCCCAAGGTCGAACAGGGCGAATGCCCAGAACCGGCCCAGTTGCCTTGGCCGGCTGTTCAGGGTCGGGTCCAGCCGGTCCACGTTGCCGGCGGCCAGGCGGGGAAGCTTCAGGGCGAAGACGAATCCGAAGTGCGAGACGGCAAACACCAGCGACTCGATGAACACCCAGGTGGTTATGTCGCCGACCGGGACGTTCGCGTGCAGGCTGACCACGAAGCTCAGGGTGTGCAAAGTCAGCAGGCTCAGCTGCACCCGCCGGGCCTTGGCCAGCCGCGCCGGCAGGTCGCCGGGCAGATCGGTCAGCGTGCTGACCGTGGCCCGCACGAACATGCCCATCGTGCTGGCCAGAGGCAGCACCAGTGCCCACACCGGGCCGGCGAGAATGGCGAACGCGGACAGCGCGATGAAGACCGCGTACACCAGAGCCCGCACCACCCGCTCCGCGGTCAGGTTCGGGGCGCGTGCCTTGATCGGCGACCAGAACAGCCGCAGCAACGCCGCCACACCCACGCCGGCGGCCACGGTTGCGGCCAGGGTCGGAGCGGTGCCGCCGGTAGCCGCCAACACGCCCGTCCCGGCCCCGACACCAACCCCGGCAGTGATCCCAAAACCGACCCGCCACCGAACCGGCAAGTCCGCCGACCAGTCACCGAACACCGCCAACACGCCGGTAACGAAGTCGCCGACCGCGCCCCGGTGGCGCCACCCGAACAGCCCACCAACCAGGGCCAGCGCAAGCCCACCCAGGCCAAGCAGCCAGCGCCACACGCCGCTTCCCCGCGAGGACTGGCCGTGGTCCGGCTGCCCACCGGCGGTCGGTTCCGCACTCGTCGTCGACGACTCGTTTCCGGTCGGTGCGGCATTCGACGACGGCGGCGCCTGGCTCTCGGTTTGCGAGGAAGCCGAGGACGGCGATGCCTCGTCGCGGGTTTGCGACGGCCCCGGGGTGTTCGTCTCCCCCGGGGCGGGCAGGTCACCGGACTGCCCGGGCTCGGCGGGGCCGGGCACGGTCACCGTGACCGGCTCGGTGCCGTAGCCGCCGGCGGGGACGGTCAGCCCCTGATCCGGGAACACGGTGTCCGCGTCCTGGTGGGCGAACACGCCCGGGTTGGCGCCCACCAGCACCGCCGGGTCGGCGTGGCCGTACGGGGTGAACAGGCCGAACCGGGCGATGATCACGGTCACCGCGTCGTGCTGGTGCCCGGTCAGCACCGGGTGCGTCACGGTCCACTCCGCGCCGGTGCCCTCGGGCAGGTCGAGCTTCGTGCCCGTCGGGAACGGCGTATCCAGGGTGGCCGGCCAGTTCTCGTCGGTGATGTGCTGGTTGACCGCCCGCAGCGCCACCATCGCGCGGTGCAACGCCTCAGGATCGCGCACCGTCTCGATGCCATAGAGGCCCTCGATCCAGCGGCGCGGCGTGTCGCCGTCCTGGGTGTACGCCACGCGCAGCGTCAGGATCGTCGGCTCGGTCACCGGCTGGTGCTCGAGGACCACGCCCGGCCGGTCGGCGTGCTCTTGGGTGTGCGGGTCCCGGGAGGTGTTACCGCCGACACCCAGCCCGACCAATCCCGCCAGCGCGGCCAACAGGCCGCCGGCCGTCCACCTCGTCCAGCGCCTGGCGGGCCGACCGGGTCGGTTGTCACCGGTCCCGTGGCCGTGCTCGTCGAGCCAGCGGTCGAGCAGGAGTTGGTTGAGCATCAACTGCATGCGCAGGTAGCCCGGAGGCCCACGTACCCGGATCGTGGCTTTCTCGACGAACTTGCTCGAGGTGTGTGGCCCGGCCACCGCCACCGAGATGATGTCGTCCTCGGTGGCCCAACGGCCGACCACGGCGTCGAACAGTTCCCGCTGATGCAGGCTGTCGGGTCGTTCGCCCCGGGCGATTTGCAGTGCGTCGTTGATGGCGTTGAAGTCGCTGCCGGAGTCGCCGCCGTAGATCAGGATCGGGCGGACACCCTCCGGCAGGTCGTTGATCAGTTCGGCGAATCCGGTGATCTTCGACGGCGGCACCTCGGGGTGAGTCAGGTCGAACACGTTCGCGCCGGACTGCACCTTGAACCGCGGGTCGTTGGTGGCGGCTTCCTGCAGCGCCGTGCCCAGCTCGTTGGCCCGCTCGCGGGTTTCGGCGGGAGCGTGGATCCAGTCGTAGGCACGCATGAGCAGCTCGCCGTCGGGGCCCAGTTTGTCAATCGGCTCGATACCGACCGCGGCGTGTTCGTCGGTGAAGTGCTGGCGGTGGAAGTCGCTCAGCGCGTCCCGCCACGCCTGCTGCCGTAGCGCCCGCTGCGTCTCGGGCAACCGCGCGCCGGGGCGGCGGACCTGGGCGCCGAACAGGCCGACCACGCTGATCCCGTCGCCGGGCTCGGTGCCGAACAGGCCCATCAGCTGCGAGGCCGCCCGGCCCGAGTTCAGTCCCGCTTGGGCACCGAGCATTGCGTGCGCGTGGAAGGTGGGCGCCGCCCCCGGCAGCAGCGCCGGGTGCGACATGGACGACTCGGGGGCGGTCAATGCCTCGTCAACGTCCGAGAGCACCAGCAGCGCCCGGTCCACGCCCAGCCGATCCACCACATCGGCCAGCACCGCCTGGATCTCGGCGTCGGTGGAGAACGCCCACTCCGGCCGCCACTCTGGATACACCCGCTCGGCGAACCGGGCCAGCAACCCGGACAGCCGCCGCTGCGCCGCCAGAACCCGTGCGGCCGCCTCGGGCACACCCTCGCCGGAGGCGATCGCGGCACGCAAGCCGTCATACCCGGTGCGCAACCGCTCACCAGCGGCATCAACCCGCGACCGCAACACCGCACCGGTCAGCCGGTCCCACCGGGCGGCCAGCCTGGCGCGCAGCCCCGGCACGACCAGCACCACCACCACGGCGATCACCACCGCGGCCACCGCGGTCCACACCGGATGCGCCAACACCCAGTCGCGCAACCAACCCAGCCCCAGCGCCCCACCGGCCAGCGGCGCCCAACTCCGATCGGGCCGGCTACCCGCGTCGAAGGTGAAGTGCTGCCCCCGCTCGCGACCCAAGCTGATCTGGTCGCCGTCGGCGAGCAAGCGTTCCTCGACCTGCTCGGCATTGACGAACGTGCCGTTGCTGGAACCGATGTCGCGCAGTACCCAGCCACCCTGTTCCGCGTCGTAGCGGATGTCCGCGTGCGTGCGGGAGGTGCGGCCGTCGTCAACCAGGACGTCGTTGCCGTTGGCATGGCCAGGCTCGCCGCGCCCGATGCGCAGCGTCGTACCCGGGGTGAGCTTGACCGGCTTCCCGCCGTCAACAGGGTGCAGAGCCGGGCCGGTGCCGCCGATGAGGCTCCGCACCAACCTGCCGAACCGGCCCCGCTTGGCAGGAGCAGCGGTGGGCTCGGGTTGTGGCCGCAGCAGCACCGAGGCGTTGCCGATCGCGCCGAGCACCGTGTCCCGCAGGTAGAACACCCGGGCCTGGCCACCCAGCATGGCCCGGGTGAGGTCCTGGCCCTGGATGGCGTCAACGATCACGCGGGCGATCGGGGCCAGCCGGTCAATGTACTCGTCCTGCTCAGCGCGCGTCTCCAGCTGGTTGAAGAACCAGAGGTGAGCCGCCCGCATCACACCGGTGATCCCGACCAGGGCGTCCCAGAACACCTCCGGGTCGCCGGTGCGCAACGCGGCGACCTGCTCGGCTCGCCGAGCCAAGGAGGTCCAGTCCGGCTCCGCCGCCGGCTCTTCCAGCTGGACCGACTCGTCAGGCTGGAGGGCTCGGTCCAGGTCAGCGCCGGCTTGCAGCGCGGCGTACATGCGGGCATCGATGTAGTCCCAGCCGTCCGGTGCCGGGTAGTAGTACAGATCGGTCGGGCTGCCGCCGTAGTGCCAGCGCATGTGCTCGGTGAAGTGTTCGAGGACGACCATGCCCTTGCGCTCGCCGTGCGGCCGGCTGATGCGCAGCACCGGCACGGAATGCGCAACGGCCTTCTCGACGGAGCCGCGCTCAGCCTCGGTGAAGGTGGCACCGGACCGCCGAGGCTGGGCCGGCAACCGAACCGCCGCCGCGGCGTCATTCGGTGCGTGGGGCGCGCCGGCCGGGCCGGTGCTCGGGGCCATGACGAGCGCGGTGGCGTGATCTTCGCCGCGCGGCGGCGCCACCGCGAAGTCGATGATGGCCTGGGCGGCACTGGCCGGGTCGGTGGCGCCGCGGATCAGGTCGAGCAGCTCGTGGCCGTCCGCCGACAGGTAGCGGGTGACGCCGTCGGTGACCGCGACCAGCCACTCGCCTTCCTCCAGCACGAAGGTCAGCGCCCGCGGGCCGCTCTCCAGCATCACCCTGCCCAGCAGCCCCTTCGGCTGGTTGCGCCTGCCCTCGTGGAACTCGGGCTCGTTGACCGGGATGACCCGGTTCGGCGTGACCCGATAGACGACGCTGTCGCCGGTGACCAGCACGGTGGCCCGATAGCGGCCGTCCGGCAGCGGAACGATCTGGATCGCGGCGTAGGTAGTTGCCGAATGGTCGTGTTCCGCCGTGCCGGGGACCGCCATGACCCCCCTGTTGGCCACGCGCACCGCGACCTCGGCCTGCCGGTCCGGGGCGCCGAACGCCGCCGGGGCGGAGTACAGCAACGTGGTGGCGCCGAGCTCGATGGCGGCGTGCGCGCCGTCGCGCGGGTGTGCCGAGTGGCTGACGCCATCACCGATCGCGCCGACGAACCGACCGTCCTGCTCGCCGAGCAGCCCGCCGTCCTGGTTGTTGCCGCGCGCGCCGCCGCTGGTGACCACCGCGCCGGTCCAACCCTCGCCGGTGAGCGTCAGGGCGGCCGCGTCCGCGTCGGCGGCGTCGCCGGTGCTGATGATCGGTGCGTAGATCACCCCGCCGCCGGGCAGCTGTACCGGCAGGCCGGTCTCGGCGCCGGTCGGCCGAACCTGTTCGAGCTGGTAGCGGCCCGGCTCGACCTCGATGAGCGTCAGCTCGACCCCGCTGGTCAGCCGGCCGGGGTTGGTGGGTGCAAGGCCGACCGGCCGGCCTGCTTCGAACTCGGTGACACCGCGCGATGCCGCGTCACCGACCAGCCCGAGCAGCCAGGCAATGCGGCCCCGCTGGTCGAGCGCGGCCGGCAACCACACCTGGGCGTCCTCGGCGACCTGGCCCAGCACCTTGGCACTGACCACCAACGTGCCCTCGGCGCCGAACCGGTGCTCCAGCGTGATGTCCCGATCCACCAGCACGGTGAATCCGGCGGCCACCGCGCCAGCCGGTACCACCCGCACCGGCTGCCACTTCTGCGACCCGAACCGCAGCAGCTCCGGAGCGTTCTCCACGGCCTCGCGGATCTCCGCCTCGGCCAGCTCGACCATGTCCACGGTGTCGGCCAGCGGACGCGGGTCGAAGTCGGTGTCCAGCGCGTCCTGGTACACCCGCTGCAGGTGGCTGAACCGGTATGGGTCGTCCCAGAACTTGTCGGTGGTGTCAGCGCGCAGCCGGTCCAGCTCCCGCAGCGCCGCGCCGAACCGCTCGGCCAGCTCAAAGAGCCGCGCATCCGCGGGCAGCCCGGCCATGGCCAGCTCGGCGCGCGCCAGTGCGACGGTGGCCCGTTCCAGCGCCGGCGGCACCCGCTGCCACGGATCCGCGGTGTCCGCATCACCCGGTGCGGGTGCGTCGTAGTCACGCCGCGCGCCGGCCAGCAGCGACTCCGCGGCCGCCAGCTCGGTCGCCGCCTGTGCGGCGAGTTCCGCCAGCTCGTCGGCGTCCGCGTTCGCACCGCGGGCCTCCGGTTCGTGGCCGGCGTCGGCAAGCACGCGTGCCGGCCCTGAACCATCCGCGCTTGCGGTGCCCGCCATGCGGTCGAGCTGGGCACGCAACGCGTCGCGCCGGCCGGCCAAGGCCGGCAGGTAGGCACGAAGCCGGTCGAGCTCTGGGGTCGCTGCCAGCCGCCGGGTGCCGGTGAGGAGCGCCTCGAGGGCGTCCACCGAACGCGCCTCGCGCTCGAACCGCTCGCGCACGCTGCTGACCGACAGGCCGAACGCACCGTGCGCGAGCAGGCTGTCGACCGCCACTCCCAGCAGGTCGAGCTCGCGCTCCATTGCGGGCAGGCGGGCCAGCAGGCGGCTGGTGAGCGTGTGGAAGTCATGCACCGGGCCGGCCCGGTTCAACAGGTAGACCGCAGTAACTCGCCCGCCCAGCTCCCAGCGCAGTTGCTCGGCCGCGTTGCCGGTGACCACGTCGAAGGTCGGGCTACCCGGCCGGATCAGGCCCAGGGCCTGCTGCGCGAGGTACCACCGGAACAGAGAGCCCGACGAGGCGAAGTCGACCAGCTCGACGGAGCCGTTCCTGCGCACTACCAGGCCAACCGTCGACGACGCAGGGGCACCCGAGGACCAGACCAGGCCGCTCCGGCGCGGCCCTGGGCCGGCCGTAGTGATCAAGGAGCGCAGCCGGGGCATCGCGGCCGCGAGGAAGGCCCGGATCATCGGGACGTCGGCCGCGTAGATGAGGGTGCTCCCGGAGCTGACGATGGCCTTGAGCTCACCGGTCCGCACATCGAAGCCGGGGGCGCCGGACAGCCCGCCCGAGGCGAGGACCTCGGAGGAGAGGTGGCCGGGGAGCCGCCCGTTGACCGGCCCGGCGAGGACCAGCGACTGGCTCATCGGGTAGCCGGCGAAGGCCAGCCAGTCGCCGACCTCGGCCGGGCCGCTGGCGAGCCGGGCGGCCTTCTTCTTCAGGCCGTAGACCGCGCCGAGCGCCAGGTCCATGCCGGGCTGCTGGTCGTCCTCGTGGCGCAGCAGGTTGAGGACGTCGTTGCCGGCCTGGGCGACGCCCTCGAGAGGCCCGAATGCCGAGGCCGGCAGGGTCACCCAGGTCACGACCGGCAGCCCGTCGGCCTGCGCCTGTCCCTTGGCGAGGTGCGCGGCGGTCAGGATGTACGCCGGTTCGTCGTCGGTCGCCTCCTGGATGACGACCGCGGTCCCGAGGCCCCGTCCGGAGGCATCGCGCAGGACCACCCGGGAGGCGTCGGCATCGGTGATCGGCGAGCCGTGCGCGGCCAGCTCCAGCGGCGCCCCCGCGCTGACCGGGCGCAGGCCGGTCAGCAGGTGGCGACCGGGCTCGATCGAGTAGGTGACCAGGTTGACGATGCTGGTGGGGCGGCCCTCGGTGTTGGAGAACATCGGCTCGCCAAGGTCGACGCGGTAGATCCGCACCGGGCCGTCCCGCTGGACGATCGGGTTCTCCGCCGTGGCGACCCGTGCGGCCACCTCGAGCAGCCAGCGCTGGCGGTCGGCGTTGTCCAGTACCGAGGGCAGCAGGTATCCGAGCTGGTCGGCCATGGTGCTGAGGAAGGCGTCCAGCGCGGAGGCGTGCTTGCCCAGCTCCCAGTGGATCTGGCGGCCGTCGACGACGAGCGTGGCGCCGTTCGGCAGGGTGATCTCCAGCGTGACCCGGTTGTCGCGGATCCGGATGGTGAAGCCGGTCTCCCGCGCGCCGGCCGGTGCGGCCGAGGCAAGAGCATCGGGCTCGGCACGCCGCCAGCCGCCCGCACCGCGCAGCTCGGCGAGCTTGTCCGCCGCCCGCTGCCAGGCACGGTGCACCGACTTGTCCGGGTCGCCCCGCAGCAGCAGCTCGGCCCGACCCAGCGCGGAGGCGGCCTGGGCCAACAGCTCCCAGCCCCGCTCGCGGTCCGTGTTGCGCAACCGCCGGACCTCACGCAGCAGACCCTCGGCGTGGCGGGTCCAGGACCTGGCGTCCAAAGGCCCGTCCCGGGGGCTCGCCGGCACCGTCACCCGGCGCGGAGCCGGCGCCGAGGGCCTCGGCTCGGCGGCGAGCTCGGCGGTCAGCGCCTGGATGGCTCTGCCCAGCTCGGGGTGCGCCTGGTCGTACTGCTGAACCAGGTCGGGCCGGTCCGGGTTGGTCACCCGGAGCATCTCCCGGGTCATGATCGCGTGCTGGTTGCGCGGGGACAGCCGCCCGAACGCGGCCACCGTGCGGGGATCGGCGTAGATCACGCCCTGGTGCACCCAGAACAGCACCAGCACGCCCGGCGCCGCCCGGTCCAGCAGGCCCTGAACGGTGCGCAGCTCAGCCTGCGTCTGGTTGAGGCGCCAGGTCATCCCGTTCGGGGTGCCGAGTGGCAGCCACTGAGGCAGGGGGGCAAGTCGCGGGTCGCCGTCGTAGACGATCGAGCCGTCGGCCGCGTCGAGGGCCAGCGGGCCGCCCGATGCGGCATCGCGGCTACCCGGCCGGGGCATCTCGCCCACCTGAGGCCGCTGCCGCGCGTCCAGCTTCTGCGGCGACAACGTGTTACCGAGCTTCGCGCGACGGTTGAGCAGCCAGCTCAGCAGCGGCGCGACCAGCACCGCACCGGCGAACGCCAACGCGACCACGGTCGGGTCGGTGACACCGATGTAGTGGATGTTCGCGATCACCAGGAGGGCGACCGCGAGGATCGCGGCCGCCGATGGCGGGCCGCGGATCCTGGGCAGCATCGAGATCAGCTGGAGCAGCCCGGCGCTCAGCGCCGCGACCAGCGCCCCGCCGGCCAGCACCAGCGGCACCGACGCGCCGATCACAGCCGCGCCACCGAACCCGCCGCCGACCGCGAACAGCGCCGCGGCAGCGCCGGCCCAGCCCAGCCCGCGCAGTGCGGTCATGAGCAGGGCACGGGAGCGGCCCGGTGCGGACGCCGATGCGTCAGCGGGATCGCTGTCCTGTTGGGTCCCGGTGTCCTGTTGGGTCCCAGACTGCTGCTGGGTCCCGCTGTCCTGCTGGGTCCCGGACTGCTGCTGGGTGCCGGTGCCCTGCTGCTTCCCGGACTTGTCGGCGCCATCGAGCAGAGCTTCGAAGTCGGGGCGGTTCGGCCAGTTGAGCAGGTCGGCCCGGTCCAGCTCCGCCTGTGCCCGTGCCCGCAGCTGCTCGGCCACCACCCGCAGCCGCGCGGCCAGGGCCTCGTCGCCGTTGCCGGCCACGAAGTCGGCCATTCGCTCCCGGGACTCGGCCTGCTGGCGCAGCTGGCGGGCGTTCTGGTGCAGCTTGAAGGTCCACTGCAGCGCGTTGAGCATCGGCACGGTGACCAGGGAGTCCGCCGGAAGGGTCGCCACAAGGGTGTGCAGCGCGTCCAGCGTCGGCGCCAGGTGGCGCTGGTGCATGGCGAAGGTGGCGGCGTTGCCCCGCGCCAGCCCGTGGAGAATCCCGATCGCCTGGCCGGCGGTGACCGCCGCGTGCCCGGTCAGCAGCCACTCCTCGCCGTCGGGGCCGCGCACCTCGGGGGCGCCTGCGAACGGGGCGAGGGCGTTCGCGGCACCCTGGTAGTCGCCTTGCTGGGCCAGTTGGCGGGCCTTCTCGACGGCCTCGGCGGAAACTCCGGCGTGCCCGGCGCCGATCGTCGGGTTCGTCCCCTGCGACGGCGGCGTGTGCGCATCGCCCGAGCCTTCGTCTCCGTGCTGCCCCTCGTCGCCCGAGCCTTCGTCGCCGTGCGAGTCCTCGTCGTGGGAAGACTGGTCGTGCGCGGTGTCCTGGTGCCCGGGGGCCTGCTCCTCGCTGGCGCCCGACTCCCACGGTGTGTGTCCCTCGCCGAATGCCTCCTGGTAAGCGTCCAGCGACTGGCGCTGGTCGCCCAGCGTCTCGTACAACCGGTGGACGGCCTGGTCGAGGGCGGCCGAGGCCGCGGGGTCGTTCGGGTTGCGTCGGGAGGCCGCGAGGGCGTCGTAGAACGCCTGGCGGGCGTCGTGCGCGTCCTGGGTGGCCGCGTCGTAAGCGTCCAGCGCGGCCTGCTCCCGGATGGTCTGGGGGTCTGCCTCCTCGGTGCCGGTGGCCCGCTTGCCCCGGGAGCCGACTGGGTTGCCGGCGTCGGCGACGGCGACCGCGTCGGCGAACCGCAGGCCGACCTGCCGGCCGAAGATGCTGAGGTTGATCAGCCGGTGCTGCCGGCGATTCGCACTCCGAGCGTTCTGCTCGGCGTCGTCGAACAGCTTCTTCGCCCGCTCGAGCTGCTCGCCGGTCAGCTTGCCCTCCTGGCCCTTCACCTCCGCCTGCAGTGCGGCCAGCTTCTTCTTGGGCGCGTACTTGGCCAGCTGCTCGTCTTCCAGCGACAGCTTCTTGTCGTAGGTCGCTGTCTCGTCCTCGCCTCGGATGCCTCGACCGATTAGCTGGCTGTCCTGGCTGTCGGTTTCGCCCTTGGCACTGATCCCGATGTGCGTGCCGCCGGCCTTCTTCACCTGGTCCTTGGCGGCTTCGTGCTCGGCGTCGGTCTGGCCCAAGAACTTCTTGTCACCACCGGCGCGGTAGTCGGTGGCCCGGGCGCCGGCCTGGGTGACGATGGTGATCTCCCCCGGTAGCTTGGCCCTGGCGACCGTGTCACCCTCGTTCGCCGCCCACTCGGGTAGGGCGTTGACCATGCGGACCTTGACGGTCTCGCCGTCGTCACCGGGCTTGACCTCGGCGGTCACGCCCATCTTGGCGAACGCTTCGGCGATCATCTGGGCCAGCCGCTGGGCGTGCGGGATGGACTTGACACCGATGGTCACCGGCTGGCCGTTCTTGCTGCGCTCCAGCGTGTCGGAGACCCGTGCCTCGTCGGCGCCCTTCTGGGTCGGGTAGACGTCGTAGCCGACCTCTTGGGCCTCGGGCATCTTGACGGTGATCGTCTCGACCCGCAGCCCGTAGAACGTCCAGAACAGCTTCTCGTCGGCCTTGGCGGTACCGGTGAGCCCGATGACCACACCGGTGTACTTCTTGACGTACTTCGGGGTGGTGATCGAGCTGACGATGCGCTGCGGCTCGTGGATCGGCAGCCCGTAGATGGCCTCCATGACCCGATGGGCGTCGCCGTTGAACCGCAGGTGCGGGTTCGCCCGCCCGGTGCCCTCGGACAGCAGCACCACCGCGTCGTCCAAGATGTGGTCGCGGTTGAGCGCGTGCTGGCGAGCGGTCTCCAGAACGTCCAGGACCTGTGCCCGCTGCTTGTCGGTCAACCCACTCAGCGTCTGCTCACCGGAGGCGGTCAGCTTGGCCTTGCCCGACTGGGTGAACGAGTAGTCACCCGCGCCCAGCCGCATCGCCTGATCGACCGCGGCCCTGATCTGGTGGCTGGTGCGCACCTTGCGCAGGTTCGTGGTGATCCGCTCGGCGATCACCGACGGGTTCAGCGCCTGCCAGTTCAGTACGTCATCGGCCTCGTCGACCACGTAATGGCGCAGCTCGCGCTGCACCACCTTCTGGCCTTCGGCGGCCTTCGCGTCCCTCTGGTTGGTGTGCTCGAAGATCGTCTTCTCGCCGATGGTGAGGTCCTTGGCGAACTCCACTCGTAGTTCGGCATCCGTCATGCCCTGCTTGGCTTGCCCGGCCTCCATGCCCAGCCGGCGATAGACCGGGCGCATCTCCTCGAAGAAGTTGCCTGCCTTCTCCTTGGTGTGGAAGACCTGGTGGACTCCCTTGCCCTCCAGCGCCAGCCAGTACCCGATCGCTCCCTGGATCAGGGACTTCCCGGCGCCCATCCGCATCTCGAGGATCAAGCCACGAACCGTGCGGCCCATCCACGTACGGGACTGATCGGCCGCCAGCCGAGCCTTGGCCAGGGCCACTACCTGGTGCGGAAGCCAGTCCTCGATCCCCCCGTTCGGATGCTCCTGCTTGTAGGCATCGAGGAACTGCTCGGCGGCGGGTTCTGCCGCGTTCGACAGCGACCGCTGCTTGGACTGCACCTGCTCACGCAGCTGCCGAGGTGTCGGCGTCTGGTCATGCCCGTCAGCGCTACCGCCGTCGTGTGAAGAGGAGTTGGGCTCCCGCGGCGGTGGAATGCCGGACGAGCGGTCATCCCTCTTCGGGTCCGGTTTCGGGTCGAACCCTCGGGTGTTCTCTGCGTAGCCCGTCGTGCTGTCAGCGCTCTTCTCGCTGCTCGGCGGGGTGCCGGCGCCGTGCGGGCCGCCGCCCTGTCCGGCCGGTCCAGCGCCGCCGTTGCCCGCGCTTTCCGCGGGCTGGGTCGGGTTGCCGCCCGGGTCCGAGCCGGGCGTGGTGGGCCGCCCGGCCTGGCCGGTTGCGCCGCTGGAGCCGTGGCCGGCCGAGTTGGCACCGGTAGATGCTGTGGCATCGGTGGTGTCGCGCACGGTGGCGGTGCCGTCGGCCGGTGTCGTGGCCGTGTCGGCCACGCCGGCCGGTTCGGTCGCGTTGGCCGGCTGGCTGGTGTTCGCCGGCTGGCTGGTGTTGGCCGGCTTGGCCGCAACCGCATCGCCGTCCGGCGTGCCGGCACGCCTGCCACCCGTGCCACCGACCGCGCCGGCCGCGGCGCCGCCGCCCGCCCCGGCACCGGCCACGCCAGCCCCGCCGGCTGAGCCACCGCCCGGACCGACGCCACCGGCACCGCTGCCCACGCCGTCTCGGCCGGAGCTGACCGGGCCCGGGCCGCCACCAGCGACGGAGTCACCGGGACCCTGGCCGCTGTTCAGGCCTGCGCCCGCCGCTGGGCCACCCCGGACGGACGCCACTGTCGGATCGGTTCCGCCGTCGGACCCGGCCGGCCGGTGCCCGGCCACCAGCTCACCATCGCCGGCGCCACCCAGCTCGCCGTCGCCGGTTGAGCCGAACGCCCGCTGCCCCGAGCCTTCGACCGCCTTGCCGGCCGAGCCACTGGGCGTGCCGTCGCGGGCGCCGCCGGCTTGGCCGCCCCGCTCGTGCACGTTGCGGACCTCGCCGCCGGGTTCACCCGTGCCGCGATACGGGCCGGCACCCGGCTCACCGTCGCCGCGCCCGGCGCCGGCCAACCGCTCGCCACTGCCCGGGATGTCCCCGGTGCCCCGCCCGGCATCACGCGCCTTGCCGGTGGCCTCGTCACCGCTTCCTCCAGTGCCCTCGCCCGACTCCTCGGACCGGGCACCGACGTGCTGGCCGTACTCGCGCGCCGGGCCGCCCGAGCTCCGGCCGGAGCCCCGGAACATCACCGACACGGTGTCATCGGGCGCCGAGGACAGCTCGTGGTCACCGTCGAAGTAGCGGGTGGTGTCCCCTTCCTTCTTGAAGTACACGATGTGCTCGGTGCCGTCCGCGTTCCTGCTCAACACGAAGCCGTCGGTGCCCGAGTCCGCATCGGCCATACGCTGGTTCAACCCGGTCGCGGTGGTCGGTTCGTCGTGGGTGTTGTACTTCTCCTGGAAGTGCCGCACGACGGTCACGGTGTCCTGGGTGGTAGCGGTCGCCGCCGGCACGTCGGCGAGGTTGACCGCGCCCGGGTTCGCCGAGTTGTCCGCTCGTACCTCCGCCTCACAGGCACAGTTGCGGTTCGGACCCAGCGGCGCCGGCCCGTCCTCGTGCTGGCCGTTGCCGGTGTTGATCCCGGTGCCCGGCTGGGTGCCGTTGCCGCTGTGGCCGCCGGGCTGGTTGACCGTGGTCACGCCGGTCTGCTGGCCGGTCACCGCCCCGCGCAGCTGGTTCGGGGTGAGCGGCCCGGAGTTGTTGTTGTTGTTGTTATTGGCGGTGACGACAGCCAGCGTGCCCAGCAGGCCGGTCGCGGCGGTCGGCGGGGGCATACCGGCACGCAGCGTATCCGTGAACCTGACGTCGGAGCGGTGCGCGGCGGCCTTGCCGCCCAGCCACATCAGCCCGTTGCCGAGCATGTCGCTGCCGGCCTGGAGCCAGTCACCCGGCCCCATCTCGCCGGCGTTCGCGGCGATCATCGCGCCGTTGGCGACGAACATCCCGCCGAACGTCCAGTTGGCGGCCTCGCCGAGGCCCATCAGGAGGCGGCTGCCGGACGACAGGTTGCCTAGGCCGGCGATGCTGGCCACGCCGCCGATCCAGGCCATGGCCGCTTCGGAACTGTCGAACGGATTGATGGTCTGCCCGACGCTCGCCCGGCCGTGCAACGTGTCGTAGGTCTGGTAGAGGCTGTTCGCGGTCAGCCCGATGAACCCGATCGGCGCGGCCGGGGTGAACATCAGCACGGTGCTGATGGCGTAGGTACCCCAGTTGATCACCTGCTTGTAGACCGGGACCTGTTTGCCGGCCACCGTGGTGAGGTGCACGTTCCCACCGACGCGGGTGATGTTGTCATCCCCGATGAAGGTGTCGTCCCTGCGCAGGATCTCGTTGCGTTCCTGGAACGTCTCCAGGTCGGGGTAGTGGTTGGCGTTGGAGTCGAGGACCTCCGAGCTGCCGTCGGCCTTCTGCGCCACCCACATCTGCATCCAGCGCAGCTGGCCGGTCTGCGAGTCCTGCACGATCGTGCCCCGCTCGTAGACCTTCCCGCCGGGGCCGGCCTGGTCCAGCGCGGCCCGGGCGACCTTGTCCGCCTTCCCGTAGCCGCTGACCTCGGGGATGATGTGGCGGCGCAGCTGGTCCAAGTCACTGGGCAGCGGGTCGCCGGTGCCGAACAGCTCGTTACTGATCGCCTGCGGGCTGCCCTCGGCGGCGAACTCGGCGCGCCGGTCGGCGGCCGTGGCGCCTCGGAACTTGTCACCCTGGACGCTCGGCGAATCCCAGTACAGGTCCCACTTGTCGTGGTAGTTCTGCCAGTCGTGCCCGAACTGCGCCGAGCGGAGCATGTAGTAGGCGTCCGGCGTGGCGGACGAGACCGGTCGGGAATCGCCCATCTTGTTGTCCCCGGTGCGTGACCCGGGGTCGTTGGCCGCGGTGTCGTAGCCGTTCCCGGCCACGGCGGCGAGCCGATCGAAGCGGGCCGCCTCGTCCTTGTTACCCGCCTCGTTCAGCTTGGCCGAAGCCCGCTCGGCGCCGACCTGCACCTCGTTCATCGCGGCCAGCTTGGCGGCCATGTCGGTGTTGCCATACCGCGCGAACACCGCGTCGTACTGGCGAGCCCGGTCGCGGTCCGGCGAGCCGCCCGATCCTGACTTCGGCGACAGCGCCTTGATGTTCGCCTGGGCGGCGTCCAGCGCGCCCTGTTCGGCCTTCAGCCGGTCACCCTCGGCGTCCAGCGCCGTCCGCTCCTCGTCACTGGCCGGTGCCCCGCCGTTGATCGCCGCCACCCGCTTGTTCCGGGCGTCCTGCGCCTGTTCCTGCGCGTTTTGCCGGGGGATCAGGCTCAGCTGGACGATCTTCGCCGCCTCCTGCTTGACGAAGTCCAGGTTGGGCGTGCCGTCCGGGTTCGTCGGCAGGGTCTCCGGCACCGGCTTGTTGTCCGGCCCCAGCGGCTTGCCGGTGTCGCTCACCCCGTTGGGCAGCCCGGTCAGCCGGCCGATCTCCGGCATCGGGCTGGTGGCCTTCGGGTCGCGCTGCTTGGCGAGCGCCAGCAGGTCGGCCTGCAGCTGCGGGTTCTGGGCCAACTGCTGCTCGATCGAGTCGACCGGGCGGTGGTTGTCGATCATCGGGATGCCGGCAACCATGGTGGCCCCGGACAGCACCCGCCGGGCGGAGTCGAAGTTGGCGGCCAGGTCGTTCGCCTTGTCCACCGCCTGGCTCTGCTCCGGGGTGAGCTTGTGCCCGGCCTGCGCCGCCGCGTTCGCCGCGTCCAGGGTCGGCTTCAGGGCCAGCACCTGGTCCAGGTCGTACTGCGCGTCGCTGGCACGCCCGGCGACGGTGAGTATCGCGAGGCCCTTGTCCTGCTCGGACAGCTTCAGCGACTTGAGGTAGGCGTCTCGCTGGTCGCCGCTCATGCTGTCCAGCGCCTCGGACGGGATGATGCCGGGAACGGTGCCGTCCCGGTCGAAGCGCTCCTTGTCAGCGGCCTTGAGCTGCTGGTCGAGCACGCTGTCGCCCGGGACGCGGCGGATGTCCGGATCTGTGATCAGGTTCAGCGAGCCGTCGTTGTTGGAGCCGTACCAGCCCAGGTCCTTCACGTCCGGCGTGGTGCTCGAGCAACCGCCGCCGACCCCGCCGAAGCAGCCGCGCCCGGAGTTGCGGCCCGCGTTCGGCCCGTCGGTGTACGGGTTGAGCAGGTAGGCGCCGCAGCCGCGCGGCCCGCAGTCACCGGCCTTGTCCAGGTTCTGCGTCTGGCCCAGCGAGTTCTTCAGGTGGCAGCTGGTGACCGGACCCTCGCACAGCGTGCCGCCGCCCGGGCCGTTGCGCTGGACCAGCGTGCAGTAGGAGCCGGTGCAGACCCCGCCGTTGCCGAACGGGTCGGTGAACTCCAGCGTGTTGCGCCCGTCCAGGTTGACCACCCGCGCCGTGCCGTTCGGGTTCGGGCCCGTCCCGGTGGGCAGCTCCATGTGCATCTGGCAGTTGGCGCAGGGCTTGGTGGGCTGCTCACCGGCCGGCCGGGTGGGCGTGCACTGCCCGTGGCAGTCGATCACGCCACCGACGCCGTTGCTCGGGGTGACCACGGAGATCCCGTCGTCCTTCGAGCCCTGGATGTCGATCGAGCGTGCGTCCAGCGGGAGGGCCGCCTCCATCATGGAGGCTTGCTCCGGGGTCATCGCGAGGCTTGGCTTCGAGATCTTCCCCGCGGCGTACGCCTGGTCCAGGGTCAGCTTCTGGGCTTTCCACTCGGCGCCCATCTTGATGGTGCGGCCTTCTTTGAGGTCCACCTCGCCGGTCTGGCCACCCGTGATGATGTAGCTGCCGCTCTGGTCGTGCGGACCCCGGGTGGTGATCTTGGTAAGGGTGTTCCCCGGGTCCGCGCCGTTGCCGTCGGAGATGGCCACGTCACCGTCGAAGCCGGTGAACTTGCCCTTGCCCTTGAACTCGAAGTAGGCCGGGCCGCCGTTGTCACCCCGGCCGATGAACCTCGTCCTGGTCTGGCCGCTCACGCCGTCCAGGCTCAGGCCGTCGACCTCCATGGTGTCGAAGCCTGGGGAGCCCGGCTTGGCGTTGGCCGGAAGCGGCATCGTCGGGCCGGTGTAGGTGTACTTGCCCACGATGCCGTAGGGGGCGTCGGGGCCGGTGGCGCCGCTGAACCGGGTGTTCGGGTCGCTGAACCGCAGCGTGTTGGTGAAGGTCGCGGACGGCGCCTGCCGGATCTGGATGGTCTCGTTGGTGCGCCCGTCGTGCACCGTGCCGGTGCCGCCGACCGACGCCTGGGCGTTGTTGCCGTCCTTGTCCTGGGTGATCTGGGCGCTGGTCTGGCCGCGCACGATGCGCTGTTTGCCGCTGCCCGGGGCGGTCGGGGTGATCGTCTCGTAGGGGCCGCCCTCGGGCGCGTTCTTGGTGTAGTAGCTGGCCGAGATCTGGTTGTCCGCGCTGGCCGTGGTGCACTTGCCGGCCTGGGCGCACGGGTCGGTCGGCGCGATCGCGGTGTCCGGGGTGGCCGGCTGGCCCGACTCCTTGATCCGGGTGGTGGGCTTGCCGTCCTTGTTCGGGCCGGCGTAGGCGGCCACCCCGTCCAGCGGGACCTGGTCAATGGTCAGTGGCTTGCCGTCCGGCCCCAGGATCGGCTTACCGTCCGTGCCGACCGCGACACCCGGAATGCCTCCGCCCTGGCCACCCTGGCCGCCGTTCTGCGCCGCGGCGGCTGCCGCGGCCGCCGCCGCCTGCTTCGCGGCGATCTCCTGGCCGGAGTCGGCGGTCTTGGTGAACTGGCTCGGCCCACCCTGTTCCTGCTTGAAGTTCTCGCAGTCGCCGCTGCACTTCGCGCCACCGCTGCCGCCCGGCCCGGCCTGCGCCCAGGCCTGCACGCCGCAGCCGCCGTTGCGCGACCCGGAGCAGGTGCCGGAGCCATTGGCGGTCCAGTACCCGCCCTCGTCGGTCCAGGTCGCCTGCTGGTCGTACCGGTCACTCTTCGCCGCGTGCGCGAGGTGCTTTGCGGAGCAGTTCGGGGCGCCGACGCACGTCGCCGCCGCAGCCGCTTCGGCTGTGCTGCCCTCGCTCTTCGCGGACGCCGACGAGGTCACCTGCACCTGGCCCATCTCGCCGGAGCCGTGCGCATCGCCATTCGCGTGAGACTTGCCGGCAGCCGCCTTGGAGTGGCTTTCCGCCTCGTAGGAGCACTTCGCGCCCGAGTCACCGGTGCAGGTGGCGGCGGCGGTGGAGGCCTCCTCGTTGGCCGCGACCTGCGTGGCCCCGGCGCACTGGCCCTTCTCCCCGGCGGCGCAGTCGGTGTGTGAGGTGGAGTCGTTCGTGCCGCCGGGTGCGTTGGCGTGCGCCACACCCTCGGTGTGCGTATGGCAACCGGTGCCCATGCAGCTGGCGGACAGCTGCACGAAGTCCTTCGCGGCGGCGCCCTCGGTGCCGGCCATGCAGCCACCGGACGCCTGGCAGACCGAGTCGGCCTTGCCGTTCACCTTGGCGGCTCCGGTCACCGTGGTGTGCGACTCGGCATGGCTGGCGCAGCCGCCCGGGGTGCCGTTGTCGCAGCCAGCGACGATCTGCGTGGTGGCGTCGGCGGCCGGGTTCGGGCCCGTGGCCAGGGTGACCATCGAGCTGGCGGACAGCTGCGCGGCGCAGCGGGTGCTGCCGTCGCAGGTGGCGTCGCCGGTCGCGGTGGAGTTGGTGTGCTGGCTGTCCGGGCCGCCGGAAGCGTTCGCGCTGCCGGTGACCTTGCCGGTGCAGCCGGCGTCCGGGCAGGAGATCAGCGAGGTGGCCTGGCCGGAGCCGGTGAGCCCGGCCTGCGGCTTGCCGTCCGCGCCCTTGCCGGCGGTGACGTTGGTGGTAGCAGTGGCCTGGCTACCGACCGCGCAGCCGGTCTGGCCGGAGGTGCAGGTGGCGTCGGTGCGGGTGACGCCCGGCAGGCCCGCGATTGCGCCGCTGCTGGTGGCGGTGCAGCCGGGACCCGCGCACTGGGCGAAGGAGGAAGATTCGGACCAGGTGACCGGGACCGTGTCCGCGCTGATCGGCTTGTTCGCCGCGTCGGTGGCCTGCTGGGCGGCCTGCTGCGCCTGGTCGGCAGCCTTGGCCTTGTCTCCAGCGGCCTGCTTCTGGGCGTCGGTGGCGCCGGGGGCGGCGGCCTGCTGGCCGGCCTGATCGGCGGCCTGGCGAGCCTGCTGCGCCTGCTGGGTGGCCTGGTCGGCCTGGTTCTTGGCCCGTTCGGTCATCACGTCGGCCACAACCTGGCCGGATCCCGACACGGAGGTGCTGCTGGTCTGGCATGCGGAGCTGCTGGTGGTGCACGTGCTGTTGGTGGTGCTGGTCCCCTGCGGTGGGCCGTGGCTACCGACGCCGCCGGCCGCGTGGTCGATACCGGCAATGCCGGTGGCGGAGCTTTGCGGGCCGCCGGCGCACGGGTTGTTGCCGGCGCAGTCGAGGGTGGCCCAAGCACTGGTCCAGCTGGATGCGCCGGGCACGGTCGGTCCGCCGGAACTGGCGGACGAGCCGGGGGCCGCGGGCACGGCGGGCTGGTTCGGGTTCTGCCCCGGCTGCCCGTTCTTGTTCTGCCCACCCTGCGTGGCGGCCTGGCCGTTCTGTGCACTGTTCGCGTTGCCACCACCACCAACCTGCTGGTTGGTGGTGGTGGCGTTGCTGCTGGGCTGGTCGGTGACCATCGGCTTGATGCTGTTGGCGTCGGGGCTGGAGGAGGCGGCGCCGTTGACCACGGCGGTGCAGGTGCCGCCGGTGGCGCCGGGGCAGCCGCTGGTGGCTTGGTTGCCGCGCGGTGCGTCGGAGACGCCGGGGTTGGTGGCCAGTGCGGTCAGGGTGATCTTCGCGCCGCCGCAGTCGCCGCCCTGCTCACAGACCAGCTTGCCGCCGGCGACCGAGGCGGCGGACGGGCCGGTACCGAGGCGCTCGGCGTTCGGGGTGGCCGGGTTGTTGCTGTCGCCGGCGTAGGTGAGGGCGGCGCCGGTGCCGGTGAAGGCGTTGGACAGGGTCTGTACCTGGCAGCTGCTCGCACCCGGCTCGCAGCCGACGGTGGCCTCCGAGGTGCGCGGCTTGCCGCCGTCGATGGCGCCGTCGAAGGCGGCGGAGGTGGTGTGTGCGCTGCCCTGGCAGGTGGTGGTCTGGCAGTCCAGGCTCGCGGCGGCGCGGGAGGTGGAGGTCGGGCCGGCGGTGGGCTGGCCGGGCAGCGGCTTGCCGTCCGCGCCGAGCTTGACGTAGTCGGTGACGGTGGAGGCGTCCGAGCTGGCCTGGCCCAGGCAGTCGCCGTTTTTGACGGTGCAGTCGCCCGCGGTGGAGGAGCCGCGCCGGTTCGGGGAGACCGCGGTGTCCAGCGCTGAGGTCTCGGCGAAAGACTTGCCGCCGCACTCGGTGTTGGCGCTGTCGGTGGTGTGGGTGCAGCGGATCTGCGAGTCGGCGTGGCTGACGCTGACCGTGCCGGCCGGGGTGGCGGGCTGGCCGTTCAGGCCGGCTTCCTGTGCCTCGCGGAAGGAGACCTCGGTGGAGGCAGCCTGGCCGCAGTCGGCGCCGGCGCCGTGCGCGTCGCACTTGGTGGTGCCGATGCTGTCCTTCGAGCCGGGCACGCCGCCGGAGGTGGCGCCGTTGAGGTTGCCCCGGCAGTCGGCGGAGGTGCAGTGCAGGGTGGCATTGGTCGCGCTATTCGCGTTCAGGCCCTTGGCCAGCTCGGTGGCCACATCCACCGGGGCGGCCGAGGTGGCCGGGGCGCCGGTGGTGGTGGCGTTGGTGGCGGGCTGGGCGACCAGGTCGGCCGGGGTGAGCGGGGTGCCGGTGTTGGTGGCGGTCGAGGAGGCGTCCACCGCGCACTGGCCGTCGGTGGCGTTGGCGGTGCACTGGTGGAAGGCGCCGGTGGCTTGGGTCGCCGTGGTGTTGTTCGCGCCGGCGGTGACCTCGGCGTGGGTGGCGGCGTTGGCCGCGCCGCCGCAGCCGGCGGCCTGGTCGCAGGTGATGTTGCTGGCGCTGAGCGAGCCCTGGTCGGCGTCGCCGCCGGAGGAGGCGACGCAGTCACCGCCGTTGATCGTGCAGTCGGAGGCGCCGTTGCGGGACTGCACGTCGGTGTTGGTCTGCTCGGCCGTGGCCGGGGCGACCTGCGCGCCGGCGCTGTTCAGCACCGCCGGCGCCGCCTTGGTGATCGTGGTCTTCTCGGTGCGGCCGTCGGTGTTGGTGGCGGCGTTGCCCTTGCAGCCGGTGGCGCCCTGCGCGCAGCGGGCGGCGGCCTCGGCGGCCGGCGCCGGCGCGTCGGTGGAGTCAGTGCTGGTGTCACCGCCGGTCGGCAGGGCTTGCCAGCCGTAGCGGCCGGTGGACTCGTCCAGGCTGGCCGCCACCGTGGTGGTGGTGTCACAGCCGATGGTGGCGACCTCGCAGTGCGCCTTGCTGGTCGCGGAACCGTTCTCCTTGCGGCGCTGCGCGGCCTGCGCGGCGGTCTCGTCGTCCGGGGCGTTCTCCCGGGTGCGGGCGCCGGTGGAGTCGGTGTCGCAGGTGCCGTTGCGGGTGGCACAGTCCGCGCCGGCCTCGGTGATGGTGGCGTAGCCGGCCAGGGCACAGTCCTTGGTGCAGGCGCCGGTGGTCTGGGCGTAGCCCTCCTTCTTCCCCGCGCTGATCGAACCGGCCAGGTCGGTGTTGTCCGGCAGGGTCGGGGTGCGGCCGTTCTCGGTGCAGCCGCCTCGGGCCTGGCAGAACGTGTCCACCCCACGCGAATCGGCGTTGGCCGAGGTGTTGCACTCGCCGATGCCGCAGGTGGTGTTCGCGGTGGTGGCGCCGGCCTTGGTGTCGGTGCCACAGCCCTTGGCCGGGTCACAGAACGCGTTCGCCGTCCGGTCGCCCGCGGTCACCGTGCTCGAACATCCGGAGATGCCGACCAGGCAGAAGCTCTGGTCCCGCTTCACCCGGCCCGTGGTGGGGTCGATCGCGGCGACCGAGCATTCGGCGAACGCGCCGGAGTTGGAGCAGGCGGCGCCGGCGCCATCGGCACCCGCATCGGCGCGGGCCGCGCGGCCGTACCCGGCGGCGGAGCGCAGTTCGGCGGTCTGGCCGAAGACGGTGTCGCGCTGGTCGTTGTAGGCGGCGGCCTGCTCGTCATACGCGGCCTGGGTGATCTTGCCGGCGTCCAGCTGCTTGCGCGCCTCGTCCAGCTGCCCCTTGGCGGTGCCCAGGTTCTGCTGGCCGGACACAACGTCGTTGAGCAGCTGGGAGTTGTACGGGTCGAGCTGGGCTAGCTGACTCTGCGACTGGTCGGCGGTGGTCTGGCGCGCCTGCTGGGCGGCGACCTGCTTGTCATAGTCGGCCTGCGCCAGCTTCCCGGCGTCGAGCTGGCCCTTCGCGGCGTCCAGGCTCTTCTGACCCTGGATCACCGCGAGCCGGTCATTGAGAGCCTTGGCGGTGGTCTGCTCCGAGTAGTTCGGGTCCCACCAGTTGACCGGCTGATCAGTGCTCTGGTTGGGGTCATCCAGCAGCTGCGGAGGGCCGCGGTTGGACAACGACTGGGGCTGGCGGGTCTGCAGGTTGCCATTGGCCAGCGCGCATTCGACGTCGCCTTCGCAGTTGGTGCCGGCGAACTGGCCCTCGCTGTTCAGGCCCCAGCTGTTGTCCTGGCCCGCCTGGCCTCCGGTTTGGCCGCCTTGGCCGGCGCCGGTGCCTTGGCCGTAGCGGCCGCTCGCGGCCAGAGCGTCGAGAACGTCCTGCGCGGCGGCGGTCAACAGCTGGCGGGCCTGGTCACCGGCCTGCTGCCCAGCCACCTGGCCGACCAGCCCGGACACCGCATCGGTCACCCCACCCAAAATCTGTGAGAAGTCATCCAGCGTGGCCGGCCGCGTCCCGTTCCCGCTGTTGGACCCACCCCCGACGTTACTGCCGCCGTTGCCGTTGGAGCTGCCGCCGTTGCCGCCAGCGTTGCCGCCGGAGACCCCGAGGGTCTTGAGCAGGTCAGAGACGAAGTCGTTGGTCAGGTCGGTGATCTGCTCGGCCAACCCACCGCCGCGCTGACCCTGACTCTGCTGGTTCTGTAGGCCGGACTGGCCCCGACCACTCCCAGGGGTGCGGGACAGACCGAGGGAGTCGAACAGGTCGGACAGAAACTCTGACACCGAGTCACCGATCGACCCGGCCCTGTCCTGGCCCCGCATCGAGCCGGCGATCTTCCCGACCGTGTTGTGCTGAACCTGCGCCGGCTGCCGGCCCTCCCCTTGACCTTCGCTGTGACCGTGCAGGGTGTCCGTCAGCTGGTCGCGCAACTCGTCGAGCGCCTGCTCGGCGCGTCGCCCCGCCTTGTCGCCGGCGATCTTCGACACCATCCCGACGGCGCCATCGACGAACCGCGACAGCACCCCGTCCAGGCCCTCCAGCTCCTCACCGCTCGTGGAGCGGGACTGGCGCCGGTCGCCACTGCGGGCATCCACGCCCCGGCCGGCGCTCCCGCGGGAAACACCCAACGCCTTGCGCAGGTCGGAGGTGAAGTCCTCGGTCAGCTCCTCAACCGAACCCGCCCGGCGGGTGGACTGGCTGGCGCCGCCCCCATTAACGGCGCCACCCGCACCACTGCCCCCACCGGTCAACAGCTGCTCGAACATTCCGTTGAGGGCCTGCCAGGTCTGCTGTCCGGCATCCTTGCCTGCGACCTGGGACACCAGCCCCGAGGCCAGGTCGGTGAAGTTGCCCAGCGCCTGCTCCACACTCATCGGCTGCGCGGCCTGCTGCTGACCCTGCTGCTGGGCCTGTTGCTGCTGGCCGGCGGCCTTGGCCTCGGCCATGAACGCGTCGTAGTACAAGCCCTCCCAGTAGTCCATGTCATCCGAGAACGGACCCGGATCACCCGACCCACCCTGCTGGCCGTGCTTGCCTTGCGGGCCGCCGGACCCCCCGAGCAGCTGAAGCAGCCCGGAGACGAAGTTGTTGGTGAGCTGGCCGATGGCCTGGCTCATGTTGTTCTGCTGAGTCGTCTGCTGCGCACCCTGCTGGCTCTGGCCGGTGTTGTTGCTGTTGCCGGTCGGGCGAGAGATGCCCAGCTTGCCGAACAGGTCGGACAGGAAGTCGTTGACCGACTCGCTGATCGCCTGACCCAGGCTGCTCTGCTGGTTGCTGCTGCTCGGCTTTTGCGGGGCCTGGGCCGAGCCGGCGTTGCCGGTGGAGCCCTTGACCCCGAGCAGCTCCAGCAGGTCGGACACGAACCCGTTGGTCAGCTTGCCGATCCCAGCGGCCAGCTGCTGCTGGCCGGAGCCACCGCTCTGGCCGGCACCGTTCTGCCCGCCACCGTGGTTACCGGCGCCACTACCGAGCAGCTGCTGGAACAGACCGGCAAGGGCCTGCTGGGTTTGCTTGCCGGCGTTCTTGCCCGCGACCTGGGACACGATCCCGGAGGCCAGGTTCACGAAGTTGCCCAGTGCGTCGTCCAGGTTCGGACGCTGGCTCGGCTTCTGCGGGGTCTGGCTGGAACCACCGCCGGTGTTGGTGCCGCTGCCGGTGGAGCCCTTGCCGATGCCGAGCAGCTCGAGCAGGTCGGACACGAACCCGTTGGTCAGCTTGCTGATCCCGGCGGCGAGTTGCTGCTGCCCGGAGCCACCGTTCTGGGAGCCGCCGGTGTTCTGGTTGGCCGGTGGGCGCTGCTGCCCGGATCCGCTCTGCCCGCCACCGGTGCCGCCGGTGCCGTTGCCGTCGATGCCGAGCAGTTTCAGCAGGCCGGAGACGAAGTTGTTGGTGAGCTGCCAGATGGCCTGGCCGAGGTTGTTCTGTTGGGTCGGCCGCTGCGAACCCTGGTCCTGCTGGCCCTGGCTGGCGCTGTTGCCGGTCGGGTGGGAGATGCCGAGCTTGCTAAACAGGTCGGACAGGAAGTCGTTGACCGACTCGCTGATCGCCTGACCCAGGCTGCTCTGCTGGCCGTTGCCGGTGCTGGGCTTTTGCGGGGTCTGGCTGGAACCGCCACCGGTGTTGCTGTTGCCGCCCTTGACGCCGAGCAGCTGCAGCAGGTCGGACACGAACCCGTTGGTCAGCTTGCCGATGCCGGCGGCCAACTGCTGCTGGCCGGAGCCACCGTTCTGGGAGCCGCCGGTGTTCTGGTTGGCCGGTGGGCGCTGCTGCCCGGAACCGCCCTGCCCACCACCGTTGCCGCCGGAGCCGTTGCCGACGCCGAGCAGCTTCAGCAGGCCGGAGACGAAGTCGTTGGTCAGCTGGCCGATGGCCTGGCCGAGGTTGTTCTGCTGGTTGCTGGTGCTCGGCTTCCGGGGGGTCTGGCTGGAGCCTCCGCCGTTGCTGGTGGAGCCCTTGACGCCCAGCAGCTGCAGCAGCTCGGAGACGAAGTTGTTGGTCAGCTTGCCGATGTTCTGTGCGAGCTGCTGGCCGGCGCCGTTGTTCTGACCGGACTGCGAGCCGCCGTTCTGGGCGCCGCTGTTCTGGGAGCCGCCGTTGTTGTGGCTCGGCCGGTCGTTGTGGCCGAGCGCCTGGGTGAACTGGTCGGTCAGCCCCTCGAGGGCCTTGGTGACCTTCTTCGCGGCCTTCTTACCGGCCACGTCCTTCACGATCCCGGTGACCATGTCGGTGAACCGGTCGAACACCTCATCCAGGTCCGGCTGCCGCTGGGGGCGCTGCGCACCCTGCCCGGTGCCCCTGGAGTTCCCAGCGCCACCGTTGCCGCCGCCCTGGACCCCCAACAGCTCCAACAGGTCGGACACGAACCCGTCGGTCAGCTTGCCGATCCCGGCGGCCAACTGCTGCTGCCCGGAACCACCGTTCTGGTTGGCCGGCGGGCGCTGCTGCCCGGAACCGCTCTGGCCGCCACCGTTACCGGAGCTGTTGCCGCCGACGCCGAGCAGCTTCAGCAGCCCTGACACGAAGTCGTTGGTCAGCTGGCCGATGGCCTGGCCGAGGTTGTTCTGCTCACTGGTGCCGGTGCTCGGCGTCTGCGGGGCCTGGCCCGTGCCGGTGTTGCCAGTCGAGCCGTTGACGCCGAGCAGCTTCAGCAGGTCGGACACGAAGCCTTCGGTCAGCGTGGTGATGGCCTGGCTGAGGGCTTGCTGGGTCGGCCGCTGCGAGCCCTGTGAGCCCTGCTGGCTTGTGTTGGTGCTTGGGCGCTGCGGGGTCTGGCCCGCGTTGTTGTCACCGGTGTTGGTGCCGATCGCCTTGAGCAGGTCGGACACGAAGTCGTGGGTGAGGTCGCTGATCTGGTTGCCCCAGTCACCCTGGGGGGTGGGCCGGTGCTGGGCGCCACCGCCGCTGTGGGGCAGGCTGCCGATCAGGTCCCGGACGAACCCGAGGATTCCGTCGATGAAGTTGTCGGTCGTGCCGCCGGCCGGGGAGCGGTGGAGCTTGCTCGACCAGGAGGCCGGGTCGTTCTCGGAGGGACTGTCGTGCTGCGGGCGAGGACGGTAGGTCTGCGGGGGGCCGCGTCCGCCGCCAACACCGGGGTGGTGGCCGATCAGGCTCGGGTCCTGGTCGGTGCAGCCGAGCGCCAGGCAGGTGATGGGCCGCTCATCGGTCTCGGGAGCTAGGCCCGAGCCGCCGTGCGAAACATGTTTGGGGGCGCGCTCGGGCATGGCGAGCTGAAGATCGCTCGAACCACCGGCGGCGCCGCTGTGTTTGTTGAGTTTGTTGCTGACCGCGAGCGCTTCGGAGACCTGCCCGGAGAGTTCGATCAGCGCGGCGCGGGTGTGCGTACCGGCCTGCGTGCCGGCCACCCGGCCGACGATCCCGGAGACCAGGTCGACCATCCCGCCCATCATCTGCTCGACCTGTTCGGCCGCGGGCGCCTTCACCGCGGCACCGCCGGAGCCGGCCTGGTGGGTGGTCGACGCGCGGAACGGGTCCACATCGGCGAGGCGCTCATCCACCAACCGGTCGGCCGCGGCCAGCCGGCCGGCAACGATCCGGTCGCTCAGGGCGGGGTTGCTGTCGGCCTTCGCGGCGGCGTCCGACACCCGAGCGGTGACCTCACGCGTCAACGCGGCCGGGGTCGCGGCCGAGTCGCCAGCCCCACCACCGCGAGTGGTGTGCTCGGCCAGACGCTCCAACAGACCCGACACGAGCTTCGTCACCACGGTACCAACCGAGTCGGCCGTCTCACCGGCAGGCACCGAGGCCGTCCGGTCGGCGTGCTCGGCTCCGGCGGCGATCGTGCGCTTCGGCTCGGCGGCGACGCGCTTCTCCGAAGTGACTTGGTCCGTGGCGTTCCGGTCGGCGATGGGCTGCTTCGGCTCGGTGGCGGTCTGCGCCTGGAAGGTCGCCTCACCCCTGCCCGGCTCCGGCTCACCGGCCGCGCCGACGATCTTGTCGAGCAGGGCGCTGATGAACTCGGTCACCGGGTCGACAACGGAGTGAACTGTCTGGCCGAGGTTACCGTCCGTGGCCGCCGGGCGGGCCGTGGCCACATCGTGCTGGCCACCGCTCGTGGCCGCGGCCTGCTGGCCACCGGTGCCGTCGTGGCCACCAACGAATGGCCACTCGACCGAATCCGTGGCCACGGACTCGGTGGCCACCGCCGGCTGGTACCGGGCACGCAATTCGGACAATGACCGCGCCGGGGTGACCGTGGCCATCGTGGCCATCCGGCCATCCAAACCAACGGATTCCCCACCGCTATTGCTCACCGGCGTCGGCTTTTGTTCGCCGCCACCGAATGAGAACGACCAATCGGATTCATCCGCGTCCGTGTCGGAGTCCTGCTCGTAAGCGACCAATTGCACGGCGTCCTGCCCGGCAGCATTCGACACCGTCGAATCAGAAGCGAACTGGGCGGAAATGAACGTCGCGGCCATCCACAGCATCGCGGCGCCGAGCAACACCTTCCCGAACGACAGCGACGCCGCGACCGACAGCAGCCCGCGCAGCACCATCGACCCGGCGGCGCTGCTGCGCCTCCGGGCGGGTGCGGTCGGGGTAGCCATCGAAACGTCACTCCTCGGAACGGCCAAGACTCTGACGGGACCTGCGCGTACTGGAGTGATCGGAACCAACCACGGTCGGCGTCACGTGGAGGAACATCCTTACGGGCACAAGGCCAGGCAAGTCGATCCGCCTTCACCCACACCAGCAGGCCGAAGGCGTACCTGCCGATCGACGCTAGCCACGGTCACGTCACGTGGAAGCGCATCCCCGGAGCCCCCTCAGGCGCCAAGTCGATCGGTCGCGCACAACCAATGTACATAAATCCTCAAGCACATGTCCACTGCTACTCCGAGTCCACCCAGATGGTGGAACGGTTATGGACGAAAATTCAACGACTGTAGAGCAGTGATTCTCGACCCCCGCTGTCAGGCACCTGACATGCATTCACGGCGTATTTTCGCCACACTGTGCATGTTTATTCATCTTCACATCGTTCATTCGGTGACGAATGAGAAAACAATAGAATGTACATGCCTTGCATATGCCAGTAACAAGTACTGAGGATCTTAAGAGAGCTTTGGGTTCGGAGTGACGAGTTGTCGGTAAGTGGCGGTGCTTCGAGCGTGCGTCACCCTTGGAAACGGGCTCCGGTCGGGCGTGGCCACCGGCCACGCGGCCGCTGCGTGCTGACCGTGTGTGGCCACCGAACCGGGGTTGGTCGAGCGTTGAATGGCCACCATCAGTGGCCAACTTGCCGGCCACTGGACAGTCATCAAACGGACATCTGGTGGCCATCAAACCCTCCGTCGTGGCCACGGTTTGTAGGGGTGCTTAGGTGGCCACGGACTCAAGTCCGAGGCCCCTGCGGTAGTTGCCCGGCCACCCTCGCTCTGCGTCCGCGAAGCTCTCGGCGCCGGCCGTGGAGAACTCCCGAGAGTCGTCCACCGTTCACCCGGCTCACCTCCCGGTGGTCCAAGTTTTGGGCTGCGCACACCCTTACCGAGATCGTTTAACGCGCCCGCTGAGGCGGAGCGGCTCGGGCGGGTGGCCCGGGTCGTAGCCAGAGTCCGATGTGACTACCGGCCGGCCAGGTTTGGCCGCGCGGGTGCCGGACGGCTCCAGCAGTCGGGGGTGGGTGGGCGCTGGAGCGAACGCACTCGGCGCCTGCCCGGACGGAGGCTCGGTTGAAGCGTTTCAGCAGGTCCCACCCTTGGTGCGGGGTGGATACCGCTACTTGCCGGTAGCGATCATCCGAGTTTTCCGATCCGTGATCAGGACGAAATAGTGCTCGGCTGTCGCCACCGGTGCCGCCAAGTGCGTCGACCCCTGGCTGACCTGGGGAAATGATCAGTGGTCGTCTGCATTACAACATCTGTTGGGAAGCCGTATGGATCTCTTCTACAAGTAGATGACGGGCAGATAACTCCTGAACACCGTATAGACATCTTTAGAAGATTTAAGTTACGCTTTGGCCCGCGCGGACCGATCGACTTGGCCCCTGACGGGCGCCGGGGATGCGCTTCCACGTGACGTGACCGTGGCTAGCGTCGATCGATAGGTACGCCTTCGGCCTGCTGGTGTGGGTGAAGGCGGATCGACTTGCGTTGCCCTCAGGACGATGCCCGGGGCCGTAAGGATGTTCCTCCGTAATCCCAGTTCACGGACGGTTCCGATCACTCCAGTTAGCTCGCGCGAGGTCAGGTCTCTTGCCGACTCGTCCAGGAGTGACGTTCTAGATGGCTACCCCGACAGCGATCGACCGGCGGCGCGGCTGCGCCGTGTGGTCGACGGTGCTGCGCGGGTGGTTGTCGCTGTCGTTCGGCAAGGTGTTGCTCGGCGCCGCGATGCTGTGGATGGCCGCAACGTTAATTTCGACCGGGTCTGACCTAAACGAATCTTCGGCAGACGGCACCGTGCGCTTGGTCGCGTACAACCAGGACGCCGACCCGGCTGCCGATGAGCCCGACTGGTCGCAGACGTTCAGCGGCAACTCCACGGCCAAGCCGGCTCCGGCGAACAGCGGTGGTTCCCAGCAGCGGGTCGGGCTGGACGGTCAGGTTGCTTCGATGGCCACGCCGACTCCGGCACGGTCGTTGTCCGAACTGCGCGCCCGGTACCAGCCGGCCGCGGCCGAGACGACCGAATGGCCGCTCGTGACCGGTGGCCACGCGGAGCCGAGCAGTGCCCAGCAGTCGACGGCCACGCCGCCGGTTGCCAGCACCCCGGCCCGGTCGGTGACTGAGCCGGTCTTGGACTTCGTGTCGAAGCTGTTCGACGAGTTGGGCCACGCGGTGTCGACGGGTTCCAGCCAGTCGAGCTCGCCGCGGAGCGCCACCGCGAGCACCGCCGGAAGCAACGGCGGAGTGTCCGAGGGGTCCGGGTACGAGCGGTTCGCGGACTGGGACCTGAGTGACGCGCGTCCGTCGTCCTCTTCTTCGGGCGCGCGGGCGCCATCGACCGAGCAGGTCGACCAGATGATGGGCGGCGTGGTCGACCTGGTGTCCGGGGTCGTGGGCACGGTCGCCGGCAAGAAGGCCGCCGCGCAGACCCGCGAGGCACTGACCGAGCTGACCGACCAGGTGTCCGAAGCGCTCGCGGTCAGTAACAAGCTCAACGGAGGCGCCGGCGGCAACGGTTCGCAGGGCCAGCAGGCCCTCTCCATGCCGGAACGCTCCCCCAAGCAGATCTCGCACGACCCGCTCGTGCGGCCCGAGTCCGACGACGCGCCGCTGGTGTGTCTGGCCATCGGCTGCCCCGAGCGCGACAAGGCGCGGGTTGACCCCCGTTCGGACAACCACGGTGCCCGCGGTCCCCCGGCGAACCGCTTCCCCCGCAACCAGCAAGACGACCCCAACGGCTCCACCCGCAAGATCACTCGGTCCGACCTGGCCGAGGACATCAGCAAGCTGACCAACGACTTCGTCTCCGACCTCGTGCAGCTGGTCGGCGGCGGCAAGAACAACGGTGGCTCCGGCTCGGGTAATTCCGGCCAGGGCTCGCAGCGGCCCCAGCGGCAGCAGGGCCTGGACGACGTGCTCGACCAGTTCGTGGACGTAGCGACCGGGATCGTGAAGGACGTGGCCGGCAAGAAGGCCGCGAAGCACGTGAACGAGGCGCTGACCGACCTGGCCGACCAGTTCTCCCAGGCGCTCAAGCCCGGCAGCAGCAACGGCTCCCAGAACAACGGCTTGCAGAGCGGTGGCTCGCAGAGCGGTGCCGGCCAGCAGCTGGCCGAGAAGATCACCAAGCTGACCAACGGCTTCGTGTCCGACCTGCTGCAGCTGCTCGGTGTCGGCGGCGGCTCCACCAACGGCGGCTCCGGCTCCGGCAGCAACGGCGGCGCGGTCCGCCCGGCCGACAACGGCCAGGGGCAGCAGGCTTCACCACAGCGGCCGAGCCAACAGCAGAGCATCGGCCAGGCGGTCGGGAAGCTGACCGGCGGATTCACCCAGGACCTCCTAGACCTGATCGGTGGCGACGGCCCGGCCAAGCAGACCACTGGAAACGCCGGCGGCAAGACCGGCACCGCTCGCCCGGCGACCCAGGCCGCCACGGCCGCCGAGCCGAAGGCGGTGAAGCGGCCCAAGGGCATCAGCGCCGAGCAGGCGAAGAACGCCGAGACGATCATCGAGGTCGGCCAGAAGCTGGGCGTTCCGCGCAAGGGCCTGCAGACCGCGGTGGCGGCGGCGCTGCAGGAGTCGAGGTTGAAGAACGTCCGCTACGGCGACCTGGACTCGCTGGGGTTGTTCCAGCAGCGGCCGTCGCAGGGCTGGGGCACCGTCAAGCAGGTCCTCGACCCCGTGCACGCGGCCACCAAGTTCTTCAAGACCCTGAAGAACGTCGACGGCTGGCAGGGCAAGTCGATCACCAAGGCGGCGCAGGCGGTGCAGCGCTCGGCTTACCCGAACGCCTACGCCAAGTGGGCCGAGAAGGCCGACCAGGTGGTCGACTATGTCCTCGGTAAGCAGGGCGGCAAGGCCACCCCCCGGGTGCAGCAGGCCAGCGCCCGCCGGGACGAGCCGGCCACCGCGGCGCGGGTGACCCCGGCGGTGGCGCGGCGGGTGGACCCGGATGCCGGTGAGCAGGGCCAGGTACAGACCGCCCGGCGCATCGACCCGCAGACCGCCCGCCGGGTGGACCCGCACACCGCCCGCCGCGTCGACCCCCGCCCGACCAACACCGGCAACCAGACCGGCACCGGGCAGCAGCAGTTGGCGCAGAACATCACCAAGCTGACCAACAACTTCGTCGGCAACCTGCTCGAGCTGCTCGGCGTCGGCGGCGGCTCGAACGGCGGCAACGACGGCGGTCAGGCTCCGGCCCAGCAGGCCTCGACCCAGCCCCAGCAGTCCAACGACCTCGGTGCGGCGATCGGTGAGTCGGTGGACAACTTCCTCACCGACCTGTTCGGCAAGCTGGGTATCTCCCGCCCGTCGGGCAACGGCCAGAGCCAGCAGGGACAGCAGGCTCCCCAGCAGCAGAGCGATCTGGGCCAGGCGATCGGGCAGCTGACCAACAACTTCGTCGGCAACCTGCTGGAGCTGCTCGGTGTCGGCGGCAACTCCAACGGCGGTTCGAACGGTTCGGCCGGTGGTTCGGGTCAGGCCCAGCAGCAGGCTTCCCAGCAGCAGCCGTCGCTGGAGGATGCGCTGGGCAACTTCGTGAACACCGCTTCCGGGATCGTGTCCCAGGTCGCGGGTGAGGACGCCGGGCAGCAGACCCAGCAGGCGCTGGGCACCCTGTTCGAGCAGCTGCTCTCCGGCGGCGGCCAGAACAACGGCGGCGCCCAGCAGAACAGCGCCCAGCAGAACAGCGCCCAGCAGAGCACCGGTCAGCGGGGTGGCGGGCAGGATCTGGCCGGAGCGATCTCGGATCGGACCGACCAGTTCGTGTCGGATCTGATGGAGCGCATCGGCGGCGGTAACCGGGGTGGGTCGGAGCACGGTGGTGGTCCGTTCTCCGATGACCCGGACTACTGGGAGGGCTTGTACTACGACGCGTTCATGGCGGAGGCCAAGGCCGCCGGCCAGCAACAGCAGGCCGCCCAGCAACAGCAGCAGGGTCAAACCGAACAGCAGGGCCAGACCGGGCAGCAGAACCAGGCCCAGCAGCAGGCCCCGAGCGCGGACGAGGCGTTGGGCAACTTCGTGAACACCGCCTCGGGCCTGGTCGGGCAGGTCTCCGGGGAGGACGCCGCGCAACAGACGCAGGAGGCCCTGGGCGGGGTGTTCGGCCAGTTGCTTTCGGGTGGTGCCGGTGAAGGGGGCGGCACCACCCAGAACCCAGCCCAGGGCGGCGTGCGTCAGGCCGGCATGAGCAGCGACCGCGGCCAGCTGGCTGGGCGGATCGGTGAGCGGACCGAACAGTTCGTTTCCGACCTGCTGCAGGACCTCGGGGTGTCCCGCCCGAGCACCGGCCGGGCGGCGGCGGTGAACCAGAGCGCCGGCCGCCAGACGCAGCAGCGGCAGGACAGCGACTTTGACCTGGACGAGGTGCTGGGCCGGTTCGGTGATGCCGCGACCGAGGTGGTGTCCCAGGTGGCCGGGGACAAGGCCGGCCGCCGGGTCGGCGAGGCGTTCGACGAGCTGCGGGACCAGATCGGCGACGCCTTCTCCCCGCGTGACTCGCGTGGGAGTGTGCAGCGGCCGGTCCAGGCCAACCGCAACACCACCGGCCGCGAGGGCGGGTCGATCGGTGACACCGTCGATGACTTCCTCACCGACCTGTTCGACCAGATCGGCCTCGGTGGCAAGGGCAACGGTCACGGCCAGGCCGCCGCCGGCCAGCACCAGGGGCAGAGTTCGCAGCGGCCCCAGCAGCAGGGTGATCTGGGTCAGCGGATCGGTGAGCTGACCAATGGCTTCGTCTCGGACCTGCTCGACACCCTCGGTGTCTCTGGGGGCGGCAACTCCAACGGTGGCGGCGGCAACAACGGTGCCCGCTCGAGCCAGAGCCAGGGGCAGGGCACGCGGCCCGCGGGGCTGGACGACTTCGAGCAGATCCTCGGTGGGGTCACCGACGTCGTTTCTGGTCTGGTCGGCCAGGTGGCTGGGCAGCAGGCGGGTTCGCAGGCCCGGGAGATGCTGACCAACGCCGCGCAGGATGTGCTCACCGCACTCGCGGCCGGGAATCGCTACGGCCAGGGCAATGGCGCCGGGCAGCAAGGCGGTGGCCAGCAGGCCACCCAGGGTGGCCAGGGCGGTAGTGGTAGTAAGGACAACGGCTGGGCGCTCAACAACGACGGCCAGTTCGCCGGCACCCAGTGCGACAGCGACGTCGAGTGTGCCCTGGCCGACGGAAACCTGAAGACCCGCCAGCCGCAGTCACTGTCCAACCGTGGCCCCCCGCGGCTGTTGGATGACCCGAACAGCAACACCACCGGCGCCGCGCAGTCGGTGAACTGGTGGGACCCGAACTATTCGACGCAGTCCACCCAGCAGGCCCTGGATGACCGGCTCGCGGTGCTCAGTGGCCAGAAGAAGCTGGACGCGGCGAAGTCGCAGCTGGACGCAAAGAAGATCACCCAGGCCGAGTACGACAAGCAGGTCTCCGCCCAGAAGGCGTTGCAGACCAAGGCGAATGAGTCCGCCGGCCAGCTCGACCCCTACGACAGCGAGTTGCTCAACAACGTGGTCACCGGTCAGCAGCAGCTGGGCGCGGCGAAGACCAAGCTGGACGAGTCGAAGAAGCAGCTGGACGCGGGGAAGATCACCAAGGCCGCTTATGACAAGCAGGCCGCCGCCTACAACACCCAGCAGGACCAGGTTTACGCACAGACCGCCGAGCTACGCGGCGCCGCCGGGTATGACACGGTCAGCCAGGCCAACCTGGGCAAGGGCGGTGCCGGCGCGGCGTGCTCCAACGACGGGGCGTTCGCCCAATGCTCCACCGCCGCGATCGACCCGAAGACCGGCAAGCTGAAGCAGGATCAGAGCTACTGCCTGATCGGTGTCTCCGGGTGTTCGGCCGAGGCGAAGAGCGGGGACCGGGTGGCGAATGCGTTCTGTGATCCGGAGAAGGGTTGCGGCACCACCACCAAGGCCGGTAAGACCACCGCGGAAACCACCTGCGGTAAGGGCGAGTGCAACCTGTCGGCCACCGCCGATTCCCAGGGTTCGGACACGTTCTGTCAGGCGCGTAACGGGTGTACAGAAAACGGGAAACTGCCCACCGCCCCCAACGCCAAGGATGTCGCGGCCGGGAAGAAGGACGGCACCTCGGAGTCCCAGGGTGCGTGCACGAAGGACTGCGCGCTGGCCGGGTTCGCCAACGCCTCCCAGGCCGGGTCGGACTGCAACACCCGCAACGGCACCTGTGACAACACCTCCACCGGCCGCCGCACCACCGAGACCGAACCGGCCCCGGCCAACGAGACCCCGGCTCAGGCCGCCGCCCGCGCGAAGGAGAACGGCGAGGCGACCAGCAAGGCGCACTGCCAGGCCAGCGCGGTCGGCTGTGACACCACCAGCACGGTCACCGCCGGCACCGACCCGACCACCGGGCAGCGCGGCTGGCTGGCCGAGTTCCTGTTCGGCCCCAGTGACGACGAAGGCACCCCCGGCAAGCCGGCCGCCGAGGCCGCCGTGCGGTGCGCGCAGGGAGCCAAGGACTGCAAGGGCAACGCCACCAGCACCGCGAACGGCAAGACGGAGAACACCGAGACCACTCCCGAAATCCCGGCGGTGGCCGCGGACCCGGCTACGGGGCAAGCCGCGGTCCGGGCCACCCCGGCCAAGAAGAACACCGACAACCGGGTGCACACCGGCACCGCCGGCTGCGAGGTCTCGGGCGGTTCCTGCACCACCTCCTCCGGCCTGGGTGAGGACGAGGGCGACGGCACCCTCGCCCACAGCTCGGTGTACTGCGAGGACACCAAGGGCTGCGGCGGCAAGGCGAACACCGCCACCACCGCCCAGATCACCGCCGGGATCGATGGCAAGACCGCGACCCGCAAGACCGACGCCCACCACGACTGCACCGTGGGCGGCGCCACCGGTGACTGCGCCAACGACTCCAGCAGCACCGTCGCCAACACCAACGCCGGCACCAATTTCGACACTGAGCTCGCCGCCACCGAGACCCCGACCGTTGGGGCGGACGGCAAGCCGGTCAAGGCGAAGAAGGTCGACCCGATCGCCGAGCTGGGCAAGGGCCTGACCGCGACCAGCAAGACCACCGCGGTGCTGTTCTGCGGCTCGACCGACTGCAAGGCCTCCGACAACGGCGCCACCTCCGGCGAGGCCTCCGGAGACGTGAAGGGCCTACGCGACTCCGACGGGGTGACCAAGTGCGAGGTGCACGGCACCAACGGCACCTGCGGGTCGGCCACCGAAACCACCGTGGCCTACCGCGAGGAGCAGGTCCGGGCGGACGGCAAGAAGATCCCCGCCGGGGTCGTCAGCGTCTCCCACGCCGACGCCCAGGTCCGCTGCCAGGACGCCAAGACCTGTGGCGGCAACTCCTACACCGAAACCTCCGCACTGGACACCAGCGTCTCCGAGCACCGCCGCGGTTCCTCGGACGCCGCGGAGTGCACCGTGCGCAACGGTGACTGCCTGGGCCAGACCAGCTCCGACGCTTCCAGCGCGCCGGAGTTCCTCAAGTACGACCCCAAGACCGGCAAGCCGCTGCCCGGCCAGCCCACCTCGGGTCCGACCTCCACCAGCCGCGCCTCGGCGTCCCTTGACTGCCAGAGCAAGGACTGTGAGGGCACCGCGAAGACCACCGCGGCCGCCTGGGACGGCGCCGTCGACGGCGGCAAGCCCCGCACCAGCGAAGGCACCGTCGGCTGTGAGAAGGGCGCGACCTCCTGCCAGGTGCAGACCCTGTCCAACGCCACCACCGGCCCCGGCGCCGCCCTCACCTACGCCGGCGAGGACGCCGAGGTGAACGCCAAGCGCCTGGGCGAAGGCCCCTCGGCCGCGTCCACCATCGGCGGCAAGATGGAGTGCGACACCACCTGCGGCGGCAAGATCACCGGGACCGTGCTGGCCACCAACCCCGGCGTCTCCGACGACCCGCGCGGGAACAAGGCCGACGGCTCCTGCGCCGGCGCCACCGGCGGCCAGTGCACCGCGGTCATCAACGGCGGCTCCTCCACCGGCCCCGACGCCAACGTGATCCGCCCCATGGTCCAGGACCAGCCCACCGACAACGCCACCACCAGCAACACCCAGGTCGGCGACAACGGTGACAGCAGCCAGCCCCAGGACGGCGCCGCCAACAGCAAGAACGGCAAGGCGGGTAAGAACGGCAAGACCGGCGAGACCGCGCGGCAGGACGACGGCCAGGACCCGAACCAGCCCGGCCAGAACCCCAACCAGCCGGCCACCGCCCCCGGTTCCTCCGCCAACACCGGCGGCGCCGGCGTCCCGGGTGCCTCCTCCTGGACCACCGCGTGGGCCACGCTGAACTGCGACGGCGCCACCAAGTGCAAGGGCACCCCGCACAGCTCCGCCACCGGCATCACCGGCACCAGCCACAACAACGGCGGTGAAGGCTCGCGCGGCCCACCGGAAGCCACCGGCGAAACCACCAGCACCTGCGACACCACCGGTGCCGCATGCCAGGCCACCTCCACGTCGACCGCCGGTTCCGGCCAGGTCGTCGCGGACGTGTTCACCGCTCAAAACAAGACCGCCGCCGCCGAGGCGACGAAGAAGGCCGAGCAGGACGCCGAGCAGGCCAAGCAGGCCGCTGCCGCCCCGGGCGCGACCGACAAGGCAAAAAAGCACGCAGAGCAAGCGAGCAAGACCGCCGAGCAGGCGAAGAAGGACGCCGAGTCCGCCACCAAGGTGGCCGACACGCTGCTCACCGAGAAGGATCTTCCGGCGGCGTGGTCGCAGTCCTCCTCCATCGCCCAGTGCGCAGGCGGCGACAAGACGGGCTGCAAGGCCACCACCACCGGCAAGGTGACCGGCGCCCCCGGCAACTCGCACACCGAGGCCACCTGCACCGGCGGGAAGAACGGCTGCGCGGCCACCAGCGACGCCACCGTGATGCTGTTCCGCGACTCCGGCCAGGTCGACCCGGGCAAGGACAAGAAGGACCCCAAGGACGACAAGCCGCTCCCCGGCTACGCCACCACCGGTGACACCGGCTCGAACCTGATCTGCCCCGAAGGCTGCACCGGCAAGGTCACCGGCAACGCCCAGATGGAGCTGGAGCAGCAGGGCCGCAACGCCAAGAGCACCGGCGAGGGCAGCGCCGCCTGCGACGGCACCAAGTCCTGCCAGGCCGGCATCCGCATCTCCACCAGCGCCGCCGCGACCGACGCAGGGGTCGACGAGAAGCAGCGGTTCGCCGCCACCTCCGCGCAGGTCGCGGTCACCTGCACCGACGGCTCCGAGGGCGGTTGCCCGGTCAAGGCGGTCAGCGACTCGAACGGCAGCGGTGCCAAGAAGGTCAACGCCAAGTCCGACGCCAAGTGCGACGCCGCTTCCGGCTGTGTGGTCGGCACCAGCGCCACCGCGTCGCCGGAGATGGTGCAGGTCGCCTTCCAGTGCGGCGGCGCCGGCGGCTGCACCGGTCACAGCGAGGGCGAGGCGAAGGCCGCCAAGTCCAGCGGCAACGCCCACAGCGACTGCAAGCTCTCGCAGAGCGGCCAGTGCGCGGGCGGCAGCCTGGTCGGGGCGAGCGACGACGGCAGCGCGATGGCCGGCGCCAGCTGCCAGGGCACCAAGGGCGCCGACTGCGGCTACCACTTCGAGGCCAAGGCGTCCGACCGGGCCAGCGCCGGGCCGAACTGGGCGAAGGCGGACGCGCACGGTTCCGAGGACGGCAAGATGGGCGGCGGCACCGTGCAGGTGTTCGCCAAGGCCACCGCCGGGCCCGGCCAGGCGCAGGCCAGCGCCACCTGCACCGGCGCCAAGAACTGCACCAACCCCTACTCCGCGCACGCCGAGGCGCACGACTACTACTCGGTGCAGGCCAGCAAGGCCAACCCCGACCAGCCGTCGGGCTACGGCAAGGCCGACGCGTCGGGCACCTGCCACGGCAACAAGAAGGGCGGCGGCAGCTGCGGCGTGCAGGCCCAGGCCGACGCCCGCGCCGCCCGCGCCAAGGTGGACTGCTTCGGTGACTGCTCGGGCTTCGTGAAGGAGGCGGAGCACGCCACCGGCTTCGTCAAGACCGGCCCGTCCTACAACGAGCAGGTGGCGATGGCCCGCGCCGCCGCCGCTCGGGCCAGGCACGAGGTCAAGGACCTCGACACCTGGATGAACGGACTCAGCAAGGACGAGTCGGCCATCGGTTACAAGAAGACCAAGGACGGCTACGAGATCTACACCAAGGAGGCCGGCTCCACCGAGGTCAAGACCAGCACGTGCAAGGCCGCCGAGTGCGACCCGAAGATCACCGGCGGCGGCGGTGAGGTCAACATCCCGCAGTCGGGCAACCCGGTGACCAGCCGACCGTCCACCCCGGGCGGCAAGCCCGAGGACAACCACACCTGTGACGCCAACGTGGGCTGCGGCCTCTCCGGCGACGGACAGGGCAACGGTGGCTGGGTCGTCGAGGGCGAAGGCAATGTGCACGACGGCATCACCGACACCAACCTGCACCTCAAGAACAACAAGCCGGTCGGCGGCGGCCCGGACAACATCAACAACGGCAGCTTCGGCAACACCCGGGGCGCCCCGTTCACCTTCACCTGCAACGGCGGCTGCAAGGGCTCGATCAGCAACACCGACATCGGCAAGGGCAAGTTCACCGACGAGATCGACCTGGACGGCACGCCGAACCTGCTGATCGGCCGCGACGGCCTGGGCAACCTGGGGAACTACGCCCACGAGGGCGGCGGAACCATCAAGCTGATGAAGCGGGACGGTTCCGGCGAGATGATGGAGACGATCGTCTCCGGCAACGACATGTACCCGATGCGGGAGCAGACCGACGGCCTCACCCCCGAAGAGTGGGCCGACATCACCAACAAGTACGGCTACACCCCGTGGGACCTGGACACCATCTCCTCGGTGCTGGAGAAGGGTGACTCGCTGATCGGCTACCGGGCCAACGGAGACGGCACCTACACCGTCTACTCGAAGGACGCCGGCCAGGAAGGCGTCGACCGCCGCAACTGCTCCACGACGGATACCAAGTGCGCCTCCGGCGGGAATGGCCACGTCACCTTCGGCAACGGCGACCCGACCGCTTCGCAGAACCCGGGCGGGGGCCGGAAGGACAACACCTGCACCTCCGCCAAGTCCTGCGGCCTGGCCGCCACCGGCAACGGCGCCGGCATGTGGTGGCTGGAGGGCAACGGCAGCGTGCACGACGGCACCTCTGGCTCCACGGTCAACTACACCGACAGCGGCGCGAACACCAAGCAGGGCGGCACCTTCGCCAACACCAAGGACGTACCGTTCAGCGCCACCTGCAAGGACGGCTGCACCGGCGACGTCGGCTTCGGCGACCGGATGGACCACATCGAGCTCAAAGACTCGACCAACGTGATGATCAACGCGCGGACCGCTGACGGCGGGCGCGGACAGATCATGTGGGCCGGCAAGGGCCACTACGTCAGCGCCGAGGGCGACAAGGTGTGGGCCGACCTGACCGAGACCGCCTACGACCCGAACAACGAGTTGCCGGACAGCGGCCGCCAGGACGCGGCCGACGACACCACCTTGATCGTCACCCGGAACAAGGCGGGCGACTCCGGCTACTACGCGCTGCCCACCGGCCAGACCGGCCGCATCGAGCTCAAAGAGGGCTACGTACTGGACAACCGCAGCGACGACCGGCCGGACGCGGACAATCCGGATGCCTACAACTTCAGCCACTACACGGACGTGCTGCGCGCCTCCACCCCGAACGCGGACGGCAAGGGCGGCGTGCTGGAGTGCGGCGGCCACTGCACGATCACCGGGCCGGGTCTTCCCGAGCAGAACACCACCTGTGAGCGGTGCATCTGGGCGGAGTACCTGGCCAGCGGTACCGGCCCGCACCCCGCCGGCTACCGCGAGGTCACCAACATGGCGGGCGGGCCGGTCACCTGGCAGAACCCCACCGGGGACAAGGTGATCTGTGACGGCTGCAGCTTCACCCAGTACAACCGGGACAAGAACGGCAACGGCGGTGGCGTGGTCTGCTCCGGCATGGCCGCCGGCGGCGACGGCACGGCCTGCAAGTCGGTCTCCCGCGAGGGCACCGAGGTTTCCGACAACCAGGGCCTGCGGCACGCCTACCGCAACGCGGACGGCAGCGAGGGCTGGTCCTGCGCGGAGAACAAGGACTCCTGCGGCAACCGCCCAGACCTGAGGTTCGACTGGAAGGGCGACCCGGACGAGAAGTGGGCGCTGGTTCTGGACCCGAACTACAAGCGCGACCCTACCGGCGCGCAGATGGACAAGGACCTGGCCAAGGCGCTCGGCGTGGATCCGAACGACCCGCTGCCGCCGCTGACCGCGGATGCGCTGGCCCAGTTGGAGGCCCAGGACGCCAAGAACGGCACCAACTACGCCGAGCAGTACAAGTCCATGCTGCCCATGCTTTCGCAGGGCGAGCAGGCCGACATGGGCTTCACCTACCTGCAGTCGCAGGTCACCGACAAGCGCCTGCGGGAGAAGTACGGCACGCTCTACGACGAGCGGATCAAGCCGGTGCTGGACGCCTACGAAGCGGCCAACGCCGACCACAACCTGACCGCCGCGGAGCGCGCCGACCTGCAGAAGAAGTTCGAAGGGCTGGGCGACCTCGACCAGGGCATGGTCTACGAGTGGTCCGCCGCCCGGGGCGTGCTGGACGGCATCGACGACGCCACCTGGGTCCGGCCGGACATCAAGGAGGTCGAGGCCAAGCTCGGCGCGAACCCGGAGATGGTCGAGCGGCTGGCCGGCCCGGAGCCGGTCAACCCCGCCCAGCCCGGCTACGGCAAGACCGCGATGGAGCGCGCGCTGGAGAACGTGCGCACCGACCTGGGCGTCACCGACGGGGGCAAGCCCGACCCGAACGCGGTGTACAGCATGAACCAGAACGCCCTGCTGGCGTTCAAGCCCCGGCAGATCGAGCTGGACCGGACCACGGCCGGCTACATGCGCGAGGTCACCGACTACAACAAGCAGGCCAAGGCGTTCGAGAAGAACGGCGGCTCGGAAGAGGACCGGCAGCGGCTGATCGACTGGAAGGACCGCCTGGACAAGCAGGACGCGGACATCAAGGCCGAGCGGAACCTCCTCACCGAGGCGACCAAGAACCTCAAGGGTCCGGAGGACGAGGCCAAGCAGGAGCGGCTGCGGGCCATGGACGAGGCGGTCGGCGCGGCCACCGGCGACAAGCCGTGGTCCGACCAGATCACCAAGGCCAGGGCGCAGCTGGAACGGGTCCAGGAGATCCAGGGCAGCCTGGACGAGAAGGACAAGCAGCAGAAGGACTGGAAGGACCGGCTGTCCCCGTTCAGCACCATGGCGGCGCTGAACTACACCGGCATCACCCGCAACCTGGACCTGCGCGCGGACAACAACCCACTGGGCCGGCTGTCCCTGCCGTCCACCGGCAAGTCGGACTTCTACTACGCCATGAAGGCCGGCAAGAACCTGCCGGAGTTCGACAACTACTCCGGCGACCTGAAGGAGTATTTCAAGAGCCTGTCCCGGGACGAGCTGGCCAACCTGGCCTCCCAGATGTCGGTGAGCGGCTTCGACGGGATGATCCGGGACCGGAACGTGGAGAAGGGCGAGGACCCGAAGGACTTCGAGGACCGCGAGGACGGCGACAAGGTCTTCAAGGCCATGAAGGACCTCGGCGGCGACGGCTACACCTACGACGCGGAGCGGATGCTCTACCGGAAGGGCGGCCAGGACGAGTGGCAGCCGATGCTGGTGTACCGCGTCAAGGACTCCGACGGCAACGTCGTCGGCTACGTGGACGCCACCGGGGCGCACTTCGACGACCTGCAGGACTTCCGGGACAACAACACGCTGCCGGACGACTCGGACATCATCACCCGCGAGGACTGGGGTAAGGAAAACAGTCCGCTGAGCATGACCTCCGCCCACCACACCACCACGTTCGAAAAGGTGATGGACTACGTGGTCGCGCCGGGCGCGATCATCCTCGGTGGCCTGGCCATCGTGGTCAGCCCGCTAACCGGTCCGGCGGCGCCGGTCGTGGCCGGGGTCGGCTGGGGTGGTGTCGCCTTCGGCACCGGCTACTTCGTCGGCAAGGCCGTCGGCAACATCATCGTGCGGGCGCAGCACGGCCAGTCGAACGGCTTCGACAATCCCGCGGCCGTGGCCGACTACGTCACCCTGGGTGCATCTGCCCTAATAGGTGTAGGTTCGGTGGTGCGGCCCATTGCGACAACGGCAGTCGGGGCCATTGCGCGAGGTAGCGGTATGGCCGCGTTCGGCCTGATGTACGGGCACTCCGCCTACACCACCTGGGCCAACTGGGACAAGATGACCCCGGGCCAGCAGAACGAGGCCATGTGGGGCCTGACCACCGGTGGCCTGATGCTGCTGACGCCGCTGGCCGCGCGCGGCATCCGGGGCGCCTTCTACCAGGAGGGCATGGTCCCGGGCCGGGTGTGGGCCGGCAATGACCCGGCGCTGGGCAACACCAGGGGCCGTTCGGCGGTCGACCTGGTGAGCGAGGCGCTGGCCGGCGGCGAGCGGACCGCCACCATCGAGCAGCTGATGCAGCGCACCGGGCTGACCGAGGCGCAGGTCCGTGAGGCGATCGCCACCGCGCCGCTGAACGGCCGGGGCGAGGCGCCGTTCCGGATCATCCGCGACTACGAGGGCAACCCGACTGTGGAGTCCGGTGCCTTCCGGGCGCTGCGCGTCCCGACCGACACGGAGAACCGGCCGGCCTACGACGTGCTGACCGACTCCATGCCTCGGCGTAGCTCGGCCACCATGGACCAGGTCAGGGCGGCGACCGGGCTGAGCGAGCGGCAGATCCGCGAGGCCGTGGAGAACGCGCCGGTGAACTCCCGGAACAACGCCGAGTTCCGGATCGTCACCGACCGCAACGGCAACACCTTCGTGGAGCGGGGCAACTTCAGGAGCGGCGGCGACTTCAGCCTCGGCAACCAGGTGCGCTCGATCGTCGACGAGCTGGGCGGACAGAACGCCACCGGCGGCCGGATCATGACCATGGCGGACGTCATGAGCGCCCTGAACCAGCGGGGCATCAACGCCAGCGAGACCGCGGTCATCGAGGCCATCAACGGCATCAACGGCATCAACTACATGGGCATCCCGGGCCGCGCCGGCATCGTCCGCACCGAGGCCGGCCCGCAGCCCACCGGAATGGTCGCCAGCTACCAGGCACCGGCGCCCCGGGGCGGCAGCGAGCCTGGCGCCCCCAACCCCGGTGAGCAGAGCACACCGGCCCAGGCGCTGCAGGCGTTCAAGGAGATCAGCCTCGACGCTGTGCTCGCCCTGCACGAGAGCCTGTTCGGCAGCCGGGGTGGCTCGGGCCAGGGCGGCGGCCAGGGCGGTCAAGGCGGCCAGCAGGGCGGCGGCTCGGGTGGTGGGTCCGGCGGCGGCACCGGTGGCCGGTCCGGCGGCGGCTCCGGCGGTGGTACCGGTGGCGGCTCCGGCGGTGGTACCGGCGGCACCTCGACCCCGAGCAACCCGCAGCCCGGCCCAGCCTCCGTGCCCGGGCAGGGCGAAAGCGGCCCCGCCTACACGGTGACCTACCGGCCCGTCTCGACCGGTGACACCGGCACGGGGACCGGCACCGGGACCGGCGCAAGCCGTCCGGGCGGCCGGGGTAACCCGAACCCAGCCAACCCCAACCCCGACCCGGCCCCGCCGACCAACCCGACCAGCCCGACCGGCGCCGGACGTCAGGGCCCGGTCGAGCACGGCAGCGGTGGCGACCTGGCGGGCTCCCCGAAGCAGACCGGCACGACCGACACCAGCCAGTCCGGTGGTAGCCGGACCAGTGGCTTCGCACCCGAGCGATCGAAGGAGAACGGCAACGTCTCCGGTACCGACCCGCCGGGTGCCGGCACCACCTCTCAAGCTCCGCACGGCGGTGCACGGCAGCAGGCCGAGGCGCCCGCCACCGCGGAGAACACGTCCAACACCCCGTCCCAGTGGCGGCAGGCGTTGGGCAAGGTGTGGAACGGCACCAAGCGGGCCATGACGACGGCCGTGCTGGTCGTGTTCCTCACCGGGGCGACCGTTCGACCAGTCCCGGTCGAAGCCCCAATGTCGGAACAGGCTTCGAGGCCCGCCGCCGCGCAGGTCGTCGAGGCACCCGGTGCCGGGCAGCAGCTCGGTGCCAAGAACGGCAACGGCAACCCGACGACCGGCGAGGTGACGACTGGACAGACCAGGTCGGCGACCGGGCAGCACGACTCCGGCTCGCGGACCACGACGTACGACCCCACGACCAACAACACGAGGAGCCCGTACAACCAGAACGCCAACACGAGTGACCTGAACACCACGAGCGGCCCGACCGGCTTCGGCTTCCTGGGTGGCTCGAATGGCACGCACAACGCGGGCGGCTCGCCCCTCACCGGTGGTGTCACCACCAACCTGGGTGGCGCGGGTGGCCCGAGCAACCCCATTGGTCCGCGCGGTCCTGTACTGCTGCCGGTCGAGACCACGCCGTTCATGGACCCGATGGAGTTCGGTGGCGGCGGTGGCGGCGGTGGCGGTCGCGGCCGCAGGAACATGTACGAGCGGGTCGCGCCGCCCGGACAGATGGTCAACCCGCTCGTGTGGGTGGGCGACAAGTTCAGCGCCGAATCGCGGTTCGGTAAGTGGGCGTACGACAAGCGCAGCGAGCAGTGGTCGGCCTACTACCAGAAGAACCGGGAGAACGCGCGCGAGCAGCGGGAGTTCTTCGCCCAGGCCGCGGCCGACGACGCACTGATCGCGCGGGGCGACACGGCTACCGGCAGCCGGTACCAGCAGGCCACCGACGTGGCCGAGAGGCTCCGGGCAAGGGCCGCGCAGGAGAGCGACCCGGCCGAGCGGGCCAGGCTGGAAGCAATGGCCCAGAAGGCCGAGAAGATCGCGGCTGATATCCAGGCGCGGCTGCACGCGAACGGCGTGTGGGGTATCCAGCAGCGGCAGCAGCACGCGAGCGACCTGGCCGACCACTTCCGGCAGCTGGCCGGGCAGACCAGCGACCCGGCCGAGCAGGCCCGGCTGGAGGCACTGGCTGAGCGCGCCGACGCGGTGGTCGCGCAGATCCAGGCCCGGATCGACGCGCTGGAAGCCGCGATCGCCGACGCCAAGGACCGCAAGGCCCAGCGTGCGGCCATCCTCAAGGCGCGCGCGGACGCCCGCCAAGCGCGGGAGGACGCCGAGCGGCAGCTCCAGTACCACCGCGATGAGGTCCGCACGGCCGGATGGACGGTGCGGCACGCGGAGCAGAACCTGCGGAGCGCCGAGCTCCAGTACAAGCGCGAGCAGACCGAAGAGAACAAGGCCGCGCTGGACCGGGCACGGGCCGCGCTGAAGCAGGCGCGGGCCGACCTGAAGCGGGCCGAGGCCGATCTGAAGCAGGCCGAGCGCGACCTGCGCGCCGCCGCGCAGCGGATGGTCCTGCTGAACCGTCCGTTCCTCCGGGCCGACCCAGCCACCAACCGCGCGTTGATCCGCACCGCGCTGCTGATCGCCTGGTGGCGGGCGAACGGGATGCCGGAGCAGATCGCGCGAGACCTGGCCCACCTGCGCTACACCGCGTACCACACCACCGACCGGGTGGCCGTGCACCAGCTGCACGTCGAGCTGATGGGCCTGCTGAGGTCGGCCCGGGTGTCCAGGGCGGCCGGCGCCGAGGCGCTGCGGAACTCCGCCGACAACCACGGCTTCCGCTGGAGCGAGGACGACATCGCCACCGCGAGCTGGGTGCTGTCCCGGCTGGGCGGCCGGCCGATCGTCTGGGTCGGACGGGAAATCCGCGGCGGCGAGGGCAACAACTGGTGGACCCGGTCCGGTGGCTTCGGCCGCGGCGCCACCTTCATCCAGGTCGGCCTGATGACCGTGCTGGGCGCCGGCGTCATGGGGCTGGCCACCATCGGCGCCCCGGTGACAGTGGGCGGGTTCGAGGTCACCATGCCGATGCTGTTCGGCGCGGTCGCAGTGGCCGGCGGCCTGGTCGCCACCCTGCTGCGCGACGCGGCGACCCGCAGCCGCGGCCTGCCGACCCGGCTGACGATCTTCCTGCACGGCTTCCTGCCGGCCATGTTCAGCGCCGTGGTGGCCGCGGTGGTCGTAGGCACCGTGCCGGCGCTGGTCATCTTCGGCCTCGGCGTGGTCGGCGGGCTCTACGCGATCGGCATCGCGGGCCCGCTGCCCGTCCAGGCGAACGGCGGCGACCGCAACGGCGGCAACCTGCCGACCGGCCCGTCCGGCACCACCCCGGGCCCGCGGTTCCGGATCAGCCGGCCCCGGGCGCGGGTGCTGGCCATCGCGCTGGTCGCGGGTGGCCTGATCGGCGGCGGGTTCGCGGTCCTCGGCTTCGGCGCGGCGGTGCCGCTGCTGATCGGCGCAAGCGCGGCGGTGGCCGCCTGGGGCGCGCTGCGTATGCTGCGGTACTTCCAGCAGGCGCGCGGTCCCCCGGGCCTGCTGGGCACCTTCTTCACCGGCGCCGCCCCGCTGCTCGCGCTGGCCGGCGCGACCGCACCGTTCATCGTGGTGGCCGGCGCCGGGTTCCTCGCCGGCCTGACCGTGCTGGTCGGAGCGCACGCGGTGGCGCCGCGCGGCACCTGGACCCAGTGGGTCGCCGGTGGGCTGCTCGCGCTCGTCGCCGGGCTGGGCATCGGCTTCACCCCGACGGACGCGCACGCCTACGCCGGTACGCAGACGGTCGTGGTGCAGCAGCAGGGCAAGACGGTGGAGCTGCGGGTCGCGCACACGCAGAAGGGCGACACGCTGCGCCGCTGGCTCGAGGGCCTGCGCAACCGCGACGGCGCACGCTTCACCGAGGCGCAGCTGCGCGCGGTCAACGGGCACGTCGAGAACTGGCCGTCCAGCCTGGACGAGGCGTTCGCCCCGGGTACCGAGCTTTACCTGCCCGAGGACGCCGCCCCGGTCTGGGTCATCACCAGCAGGGTCAAGACCGGTCACCGCTACGACTCGGTCACCTTGGTGATCGCCCGGTTCGGCCTGTTCACCAGGTACGGCTACACCGACCCGGCGGTCATCGTCGACGCCAACGGGAGCGTGTTCGCGCACCACAGCGCCGACGACGTCGTGCCGGGTGAGGTGCTGAACATTCCGGCCGGTGGCTACGGCACCAAGAAGGTCACCCTGCCCGGCGAGACCCCGCCGCCGGGTCAGCAGACTCCTCCCCCGGGTCAGCAGACCCCGCCCCCGGGCCAGCAGACCCCGCCCCCGGGCTCGCAGACTCCTCCGCCGGGCTCGCAGTCGCCCCAGCCGAGCGAGAGTTCGCAGTCCCCGCGGCCGAGCGAGAGCTCGCCGTCGCCGAGTGAGAGCACGCACACGCCGCGGCCGAGCACCAGCCAAACCGCGCCGCCCGGCCACGGCCAGCCCTCCACCGGCGGCAGCCCGTTGGGTTGGCTGCTCGGCCTGGGTGGCGCGCTGACCGGGCTGGTCGCCGGCATCCTGGCCTGGCGGAACTGGGGCAGGGTGCGCGGCTTCCTCGGCGACGCGCGGAAGGTGTTCACCGACTGGTCCACCGCCCCGTCCTCGCGCTGGATCGCCGGGCTGGTCACCGCCACCGGGGTCGGCGCGGGCACGGCGTTCGGGCTGCTGGTCTTCGGCTCGGGCGTGGGTGCCTCGGTGGCCGGCGTGATCGCCGCCTCGCTGTCCGTGCTGGCCATGCTGCGGGCGCTGTGGTCGCCGATCCAGCCGCGCGCGCCGACCTACGCGCTGGTCGTCGGTGGGCTCTCACTGGCCGCCCTCGGGCTGGCGGTGGGTGCCTGGTTGCCACTGACGATCGCGGCCGGCTTTGCGATGTTCTCCGGCCGGGGGACGCTGTCGCGGCTCAACGCGCTCGGCCTCTCGGACGGGTGGAAACGCGTCGCCACGATCGGCATCGCGGCGTCGTGGCTGGTGAACCTGTACCTGCACGGGCCGGGTGCGTGGCACGTGCTCGAGGCGTCGGGTTGGGCCGGGTTCGGTCAGCTCGGGTTCTGGGCCAACGGGTTGTTCGCGGCGGCGGACGTGCTGCTGTTCGGCTTCGCGCTGGACGCGGTGGCCAAGGCGTTCGGCCGGACGTACTCGCTGGCCGCGCACGTGCCGACGTTCAAGCGGTGGGGCTTCACCGTGCTGGGCGCGGCGGTGTGGGTGCTGGCCGTGCAGCTGGCCCTGCCGGTGGGCGTCCTGGGTGGTGCGGCGCTGCCGGTGGCGGTGGCGCCGCTGGTGACGCTGGGCGTCGGGCTGACCTACCTGGCCGCCGCGGACTGGGCGACCAGGTTCGGTTGGGCCAGGCCTTCCGGTGCGCTGGCGCCGCTGGCCGGCCGGGTCGTGTTCGCCTCGCTGGCGTTCTACGGCTTCGAGCGGCTGTGGCTGGGGCACCTCGACTGGTTCATCGGCACGGCGGCCGTGCTGACCGCGTTCGTGTTCGCGGCCAAGCCGACCGCGATCACCGGCATCCGGGTCACCGGGGTTCGCGACCAGGTGATCGCGCTGGTCGGCGGGCTGGTCGGTGTGGGCGCGGGCGTGCTGGCCGGGGTTGCCGGTATGGGCCTGGTCGCCGGTGTTGCGGTCACCGCCCAGGTCTGGGGTGCGACCGCGCTGGTCATCTGGTTCCTCAACCGCGGCGGCCCGGGCGTGCCCGGCGGTCCGGGTGGGTCCGGTGGATCCGGCGGTGGCTGGTCCGGTGCGTGGACCCGGGTGAGGACCTTCGCCGGCCAGGTGTGGGGCATGTTCACCAAGGGGTCGACGCCGCTGCCCGCGCGCTGGCGCAACGGGCTGGCGGCGACCGCGGTGATCGCGTCGCTGACGGCGGTCGCGTTCCTGCGCGGCGGCTCGGGTGTGCTGCCCACGATCGCCGGTGTGGTGGCCGGCGGTGTGGCGGTGGCCGCGCTGCTGCGGTTGTTGTGGTCGCCGATTCAGGCGCGTGCGCCGACTGTGGCGTTGGTTGTTGGTTTGCCGGCGCTGGCTGGTGTGGCGTTGTGGCTGGGTTCGGCGTGGCCGTTGGTGGGTGCGGCCGGGTTTGCGATGTTCTCCGGTCGGGGCACGTTGTCGCGGCTCAACGCACTCGGTCTCTCGGCCGGGTGGGCCAGGACCGCGTTGGTCGGGATTGCCGGGTCGTGGTTGGTGAACCTGTACCTGCACGCGCCGGGTGCGTTGGATGTGGTGCAGGCGTCGGGTTGGGCTGGGTTTGGTCAGCTCGGGTTCTGGGCCAACACCCTGTTCGCCACCGCCGACGTGCTCCTGTTCGCGGTGGCGTTGGCGCCGGTGATGGCCGCGTTCGGCAAGGGCTACCTGCTGTCGGCTCAGGTGCCGACGCTCAAGCGGTACGGGTTCACCGCGCTGATGACCGCGGTCTGGGTGCTGGCCGTGCAGCTGGCTCTGCCGGTCGGGGTGCTGGGTGGGGCCGCGTTGCCGGTCGCGGTGGCGCCGCTGGTGGTCCTGGGTGTCGGGCTGGCTTACCTGGTGCGGGCCGAGTGGACTGGTTGGTTGGCCGCGAAGCGGGGTCAGCCGGCACCGGCCGCGCCGCTGGCCGCGCTCGCCGGCCGGGTCGTGTTCGCGTCGCTGGCCTTCTACGGGTTCGAGCGCCTGTGGCTGGGGCACTTCGACTGGTTCGTCGGCACCGCCGGCGTGCTGACCGCGTTCGTGATCGCCGCGAAGCCGTCGGTGCTCACGGGTATGCGGCTGCCCAGCAGCGTCCGTGATCGGTGGATCGCGGGTGTCGGTGCCGGTCTGGGTGTGGTCGCCGGGGTGGTGGCGGGTGCGGCCGGTATGGGTCTGGTGGCCGGTGTTGCGGTGGCCGCGCAGGTATGGGGCGCCACCGTGCTCGCTCTGTGGTGGTTCAACCGCAACGGTCCCCCAGGGACGCCCGGTGGCCCGGTCGCGCCGAGCCCCGGCCCAGGTGGGTTCGGCACCACGGTGCTGTTCCTCGGCGTGGTCGCCGGTGTTCTGGCGATCACCGCCGGACCGGTGTGGGGTCTGGTGTGGGGCTTGGCCTCCACGATGGGCATGTTCGTGCGCGCCGTGGTCTCCACCCTGCGTAACGCGTTGCCGGGGGATCTGGGGCAGCGGATCGAGAACACTCGCTGGTTGCACCTGGGTCTGTTGGCGGCGCACACGGCGACGTTCGTGGTGTCCCTGCACGCGAACATCCCGACCGCGTGGGGTACGGCGTGGGCGTTCATCGAAACCGTCGGGTTCGCCGCGTCGCACTTCGGGTTCCTCTATGCCGGGAAGCTCCCGCGTCTGGCCGCGGGTGGTCAGGACGCGAACGACCCGAGCGTGAACAGCCCGCTGCGGCGGTGGGGCCGGTTCCTGGCGATCACGATCTTCGACATCGCGCACTGGTCTTGGCTGGTGCGGTTGTCGGTTCCGACCGCGTGGGGTGGGTCGGGGTTCCTCGGTGACGCCCTCGCGGGTGACGCGCTCAAGGGCGCGATCCTGATCACGATTACATCGATGGCGGTGTCCATCGGCTGGCAGGCCTACAACACCTTCCGTAAGGAGGTCTTGAACAACCCCTCGCACGCGACGCCGGGTCCGCGCATGACCACGTGGTTCGACGACGGGGCGATGATCGTCGTGGGTGGCGGCCTGATGTGGCTGGTCTCCCCCACCGCCACCGTCATCACTGGGACCGCGTTGGCGGCGGTGGCCGCGTTTGTGATCGGTTACATCCTCAAGCGCGGCCCGCCGGGTGGTCCGGGTGTGTGGGCGCAGATCAAGGCCGGGCTCGCCACCTTCATCAACGCGGCACGCGACGTGTTCACCCACTGGACCGCGCCGCTGACCAGCCATCGCCGGGCCAGCCTGGCCTCCACTGTGCTGGCGGCTGGAATGGTGAGCCTGGAGTTGCTGGCGTTCACCGGCGGAAGCGTGCCGGCTCGGATCGCTGGTGTGGTGGTTGCGGCTGCTGGGGTGGCGGCGCTGCTGCGGTTGTTGTGGTCGCCGATCCAGGCACGGGCGCCGACCCTCGCGTTGGTTGTTGGTTTGCCGGCGCTGGCTGGTGTGGCGTTGTGGCTGGGTTCGGCGTGGCCGTTGGTGGGTGCGGCTGGGTTTGCGATGTTCTCCGGTCGGGGGACGGTGTCGCGGCTCAACGCGCTCGGCCTGTCGGCCGGGTGGGCCAGGACCGTGCTGGTCGGGATCGCCGGCTCCTGGTTGGTGAACCTCTACCTGCACGCACCTGGCGCCTTGGACATCCTGCAGGCCTCGGGCTGGGCCGGGTTTGGTCAGCTCGGGTTCTGGGCGAACACGCTGTTTGCCACGGCGGATGTCCTGCTGTTCGCGGTGGCGATGGCGCCGGTGATGGCGGCGTTCGGCAAGGGCTATGTGCTGTCGAGCCAGGTGCCGACGCTCAAGCGCTACGGGTTCACCGCGCTGATGACCGCGGTGTGGGTGCTGGCTGTGCAGCTGGCGCTGCCGGTCGGGGTGCTGGGTGGCGCCGCGTTGCCGATCGCGGTCGCGCCGCTGGTGGCTTTGGGTGTCGGGCTGGGCTACCTGGTGCGGGCCGAGTGGGCGGGTCACATCGGTGCGTGGGGTGCTCGGATCGCGGCCAAGCAGGGCGGCACCTCCCCGGTGTTCCCGTTGGCTGGTCTGGCCGGCCGGGTGGTGTTCGCATCGTTGGCGTTCTACGGGTTCGAGCGGCTGTGGTTGGGGCATTTCGACTGGTTCACCGCGACCGCCGGTGTGTTGGTGGCATTTGTGATCGCGGCGAAGCCGTCGGTGTTCACCGGCATGCAGCTGCCGGCCACGGCTCGGGACCGGTGGATCGCCGGTGTGGGTGCCGGGTTGGGTGTGGTCGCCGGGGTGGCTGCGGGTGTGGCCGGTATGGGCCTGGTGGCCGGTGTTGCCGTCGCCGCGCAGGTGTGGGGCGCCACCGTGTTGGCGTTGTGGTGGTTCAACCGCGGCGGCCCCCCGGGGACTCCGGGTGGTCCGGTGGCGCCGAGTCCGGGTCCGGGTGGGTTCGGCACCACCGTGCTGTTCCTCGGTGTGGTCGCGGGTGTGCTGGCGATGACCGCCGGTCCGGTGTGGGGTCTGGTGTGGGGGCTGGCCTCGACGATGGGCATGTTCGTGCGTGCCGTGGTGTCCACTCTGCGCAATGCGCTGCCGGGTGATCTGGGCGCGCGGATCGAGAACACCCGCTGGCTGCACCTGGCCCTGTTGGCCGCGCACACGTCGACGTTTGTGATCTCCCTGCACGCGAACATCCCGACCGCATGGGGTGCGGCGTGGGCGTTCATCGAAACCGTCGGGTTCGCGGCCTCGCACTTCGGGTTCCTCTACGCCGGGAAACTCCCCCGTCTCGCCGCAGGTGATCAGGACGCGAACGACCCGTCGGTGAACAGCCCGCCGCGGCGGTGGGGCCGGTTCCTGGCGATCACCATCTTCGACATCGCGCACTGGTCCTGGCTGGTCCGTCTGTCGGTGCCGGCCAGCTGGGGTGGGTCGGGCTTCCTCGGCGACGCGCTCGCGGGCGACGCCCTGAAGGGCGCCATCCTGATCACCATCACGTCGATGGCTGTCTCCATCGGGTGGCAGGCCTACAACGCCTTCCGCAAGGAGGTCTTGAACAACCCCTCACACGCCACCGCCGGTCCACGCATGACGACCTGGTTCGACGACGGGGCGATGATCGTCGTGGGTGGCGGCCTGATGTGGCTGGTCTCCCCCACCGCCACGGTGATCACCGGCACCAGCTTGGCGGCGGTGGCCGCGTTCGTGATCGGCTACATCCTCAAGCGCGGTCCCCCGGGTGGCCCGGGCGCATGGACGCAACTCAAGAACGCGATCACCGGCCTGTTCAACGCGGCGCGCGATGTGTTCACCCACTGGACCGCACCGCTGACCGCGCACCGCCAGGCCAGCCTGGCCTCTACCGCGCTGGCCGCCGGGATGGTCAGCCTGGAACTGATCGCGTTCACCGGCGGCAACATCCCGGCTCGGATCGCTGGCGTGATCGCCGCCGCGGCTGGGGTGGCGGCGCTGCTGCGGTTGTTGTGGTCACCGATCCAGGCCCGCGCGCCGACCTTGGCGTTGGTTGTTGGTCTGCCGGCGCTGGCTGGTGTGGCGTTGTGGCTGGGTTCGGCGTGGCCGCTGACGATCGCGGCCGGGTTCGCCATGTTCTCCGGTCGGGGCACGCTCTCGCGGCTCAACGCGCTGGGCCTCTCGGCGGGTTGGGCGCGCGCGGCGCTGGTCGGGATTGCCGGGTCGTGGTTGGTGAACCTGTATCTGCACGCGCCGGGTGCGTTGGATGTGGTGCAGGCGTCGGGTTGGGCTGGGTTGGGTCAGCTCGGGTTCTGGGCCAACACGCTGTTCGCGACGGCGGATGTGTTGCTGTTCGCGGTGGCCATGGCGCCGGTGATGGGCGCGTTCGGCAGGGGCTACCTGTTGTCGGCGCAGTTGCCGACGTTGAAGCGCTACGGGTTTACCGCATTGGCGACGGCGGTGTGGGTGCTGGCCGTGCAGCTGGCCCTGCCGGTCGGGGTGCTGGCTGGCGCGGCGCTGCCGGTGGCGGTGGCACCGCTGGTGGCACTAAGTGTCGGGCTGGCTTATCTGGTGCGGGCCGAGTGGGCGAGTCACGTTTCCGCGTGGGGTGCTCGGATCGCGGCCAAGCAGGGCGGCGCGAGTCCGGTGTTCCCGTTGGCGGGTCTGGCCGGTCGGGTGGTGTTTGCCTCGTTGGCGTTCTACGGGTTCGAGCGGCTGTGGTTGGGGCACCTCGACTGGTTTGTCGCCACGGCCGGTGTGCTGACCGCGTTCGTGGTCGCCGCGAAGCCGTCGGTGTTCACCGGGATGCGGCTGCCGGCGACGACGCGGGATCGGTGGATCGCCGGTGTCGGCGCCGGGCTCGGTGTGGTCGCCGGGGTGGTGGCCGGGGTTGCCGGTATGGGTCTGGTGGCCGGTGTTGCGGTGGCGGCGCAGGTGTGGGGCGCGACGGTGCTCGTCCTGTGGTGGCTGAACCGCAACGCCTCGCCGGGTAGCACTCCGGGTGGGCCGGTTGCGCCGAGTCCTGGTCCGGGTGGGTTCGGCACGACCGTGTTGTTCCTGGGTGTGGTGGCTGGTGTGCTGGCGATGACCGCCGGGCCGGTGTGGGGCTTGGTGTGGGGCTTGGCCTCGACGATGGGCATGTTCGTCCGCGCGGTGGTGTCCACCCTGCGCAACGCGCTGCCTGGTGACCTGGGCACGCGGATCGAGAACACCCGGTGGCTGCATCTGGCGTTGTTGGCCGCGCACACCGCCACGTTCGTGATCTCCCTACACGCGAACATTCCCACCGCGTGGGGTACCGCGTGGGCGTTCATCGAGACGGTCGGGTTCGCCGCTTCGCACTTCGGGTTCCTGTATGCCGGGAAGCTTCCGCGTCTGGCGGCGGGTGATCAGGACGCGAACGACCCGTCGGTGAACAGCCCGCCGCGGCGGTGGGGCCGGTTCTTGGCGATCACGATCTTCGATGTCGCGCACTGGTCCTGGCTGGTCCGGTTGTCGGTGCCGGCCGGCTGGGGTGGGTCGAACTTCCTCGGCGACGCGCTGGCCGGCGACGCTCTCAAGGGCGCAATTTTGATCACGATCACGTCGATGGCGGTGTCGATCGGTTGGCAGTCCTACAACGCCTTGCGCAAGGAAGCCCGCAACAACCCCTCGCATGCGACGCCGGGTCCGCGGATGACCACCTGGTTCGACGACGGCGCGATGATCGTGGTGGGTAGCGGTCTGATGTGGCTGGTCTCCCCGACCGCCACGATCATCACCGGCACCGGCTTGGCGGCGGTGGCCGCGTTCGTGATCGGCTACATCCTCAAGCGCGGGCCTCCGGGCAGCACTCCCGGTGGTCCCGGTGTCCCCGGTGGCCCTGGTGGACCTGGGGGTCCCGGAGTGCCGGGTGGCCCGGGCGCGTGGGCTCAGCTCAAGGGCGGGTTCGCCACGTTCATCAGCGCGGCACGCGATGTGTTCACCCACTGGACCGCGCCGCTGAGCAGCCACCGCCGCGCCAGCTTGGTGTCCGGGGTGCTGGCGGCCGGGATGGTGACGCTGGAGCTGGTCGCGTTCACCGGTGGGAACCTCCCGGCGCGGATTGCCGGGGTGGCTGTCGCGGCGGCTGGGGTGGCGGCGCTGCTGCGGCTGTTGTGGTCGCCGATTCAGGCGCGGGCGCCGACTCTGGCGTTGGTTGTTGGTTTGCCGGCGCTGGCGGGTGTGGCGTTGTGGCTGGGTTCGGCGTGGCCGCTGACCATCGCGGCCGGGTTCGCGATGTTCTCCGGGCGGGGCACGGTGTCGCGGCTCAACGCGCTGGGCCTGTCGGCTGGGTGGACGAAGACCGCGGTAATCGGGATCGCCGGCTCCTGGCTGCTGAACCTGTATCTGCACGCGCCGGGCGCGTTGGACATCCTGCAGGCCTCGGGCTGGGCTGGGTTCGGGCAGCTCGGATTCTGGGCCAACACGCTATTTGCCACGGCGGATGTGTTGTTGTTCGCGGTGGCGATGGCGCCGGTGATGGCGGCGTTCGGCAAGGGCTACCTGCTCTCGGCGCGGGTGCCGACGCTCAAGCGCTACGGGTTCACCGCGCTGATGACCGCGGTGTGGGTGCTGGCTGTGCAGCTGGCGTTGCCGGTGGGTGTGTTGGGTGGGGCGTGGTTGCCGGTGGCGGTGGCGCCGTTGGTGGCACTGGGTGTGGGCCTGGGTTACCTGGTGCGCACGGAGTGGGCGAATCACGTCACCGCGTGGGGTGCGCGGATCGCGGCCAAGCAGGGCGGGACCTCCCCGGTGTTCCCGCTGATGCCGTTGGCCGGTCGGGTGGTGTTTGCCTCGCTGGCGTTCTACGGGTTCGAACGCCTGTGGCTGGGGCATTTCGACTGGTTCGTCGCCACCACTGGTGTCCTGCTCGCGTTCGTGATCGCCGCGAAGCCCTCCGTGCTCACCAATATGGGCCTGCCCACCAGCCTTCGTGATCGGCGAATCGCGGTGATTGGTACCGGTCTCGGTGTGGTCGCCGGGGTGGTTGCGGATGTGGCCGGCATGGGTCTAGTGGCCGGGGTGGCGGTGGCGGCGCAGGTGTGGGGCGCGACCGTGCTCGCCCTGTGGTGGTTCAACCGGAACGGTCCGCCGGGGACGCCGGGGGGTCCGGTGGCGCCGAGTCCGGGTTCGGGTGGTTTCGGCACGACCGTGCTGTTCCTCGGGGTGGTCGCGGGTGTGCTGGCGATGACCGCTGGTCCGGTGTGGGGTCTGGTGTGGGGTCTGGCCTCGACGATGGGCATGTTCGTCCGGGCCGTGGTGTCCACGCTGCGCAATGCTCTGCCGGGTGATCTGGGGCAGCGGATCGAGAATACCCGGTGGCTGCACCTGAGCTTGCTGTCCGCGCACACGGCGACGTTTGTGGTGTCGTTGCACGCGAACATCCCGACCGCGTGGGGTGCGGCGTGGGCGTTCATCGAGACGGTCGGGTTCGCCGCGTCGCACTTCGGGTTCCTCTACGCCGGCAAGCTCCCCCGTCTCGCGGCGGGTGATCAGGACGCCAACGACCCGAGTGTGAACAAGCCGTTGCGGCGGTGGGGCCGGTTCTTGGCGATCACGATCTTCGATGTCGCGCACTGGTCGTGGCTGGTCCGGTTGTCGGTGCCGGTCAGCTGGGGCGGGTCGAACTTCCTCGGCGACGCCCTGGGCGGGGATGCGCTGAAGGGCGCGATCCTGATCACGATCACCTCGATGGCCGTGTCGATCGGGTGGCAGTCGATCAACGCGTTCCGCAAGGAAGCCCGCAACAACCCTTCGCATGCGACGCCGGGGCCGCGGATGACCACCTGGTTCGACGACGGGGCGATGATCGTCGTGGGTGGCGGCCTGATGTGGCTGGTCTCCCCCACCGCCACCATCATCACCGGCACCACCCTCGCCGCCGTGGCCGCGTTCGTGATCGGCTACATCCTCAAACGCGGCCCACCGGGCGCATGGGCACAGATCAAGGACGCGATCACCGGGCTCGTCAGCGGAGCGCGGGGGATCTTCCGCAACTGGACCGCGCCGCTCAGCAGCCACCGCCGCGCCAGCCTCGCCTCCACCGCGCTGGCCGCCGGGATGGTCAGCCTGGAGCTGATCGCGTTCACCGGCGGGAACCTCCCGGCCCGGATCGCCGGCCTGGCCGTCGCGGCCGCAGGGGTGGCGGCGCTGCTGCGGTTGTTGTGGTCGCCGATCCAGGCCCGCGCGCCGACCCTCGCGCTAGTTGTCGGCTTGCCGGCGCTCGCGGCGACCGCGTTGTGGCTGGGCTCGGTGTGGCCGCTGACCATGGCGGCGGGGGCGGCGATGTTCGCCGGGCGCGGTGTGCTGTCGCGGATCAACGCGCTGGGGCTGTCCCAGGGCTGGACCAGGGCCGCGGTGTTGAGCATTGCCGGGTCCTGGCTGGTGAACCTGTACATCCACGCGCCCGCCGTGGCGACGGTCGTCGACCAGGCCGGTTGGGCCGCGTTCGGGAACCTCGGGTTCTGGGCCAACGGGCTGCTCACGGTCACCGACGTGCTGCTGTTCGCGGTGGCGCTCGCGCCGGTGGTCGGCGCGAAGTACGTGCTGTCGGCGCAGGTACCGACGTTGAAGCGCTGGGGCTTCACCACGCTGTTCGCCGCCGTCTGGGTGTTGGGTGCGCAGCTGGCGCTGCCGGTCGGCGTGGCGGGTGGGGTGTGGTTGCCGGTCGCGGTGGCGCCGCTGGTCAGCCTCGGTGTGGCACTGGGCTATCTGCTGGCGCGCGTGGAGTGGGCCGGTTGGTTGGCGGCGAAGCGGGGCCAGCCGGCACCGGCCGCGCCGCTGACAGCCCTGGCTGGCCGGGTGGTGTTCGCGTCCCTGGCCTTCTACGGGTTCGAGCGGCTGTGGCTCGGACACCTCGACTGGTTCGTCGCCACCGCCGGTGTGTTGGCGGCGTTCACCATCGCGACGAAGCCGTCGGCATTCACCGGGATGCGGCGGCCCACCAGCGCCCGTGATCGGTGGATCGCCGGGATCGGCGCCGGCGTCGGTGCGGTGGCAGATGTGGTGGCCGGGGTCGCCGGAATGGGGCTGGTCGCGGGCGTGGCGGTCGCGGCGCAGGTGTGGGGCGCCACGGTGCTGGTCCTGTGGTGGCGGAGCCGCAACGCTCCGCCGGGCAGCACCCCGGGCGGGCCGGTTACGCCGAGCCCGGGGCCGGGTGGGTTCGGCACCACGGTGCTGTTCCTCGGTGTGGTGGCCGGTGTTCTGGCGATCACCGCCGGGCCGGTGTGGGGCCTGGTGTGGGGCTTGACATCCACGATGGGCATGTTCGTGCGTGCCGTTGTCTCCACTCTGCGTAACGCTCTGCCCGGTGACCTCGGTCAGCGGATCCGGGACACGCGTTGGTTGCACCTGGGGCTGTTGGCGGCGCACACGGCGACGTTTGTGGTCTCTCTGCATGCGAACATTCCGACCGCGTGGGGTGCGGCGTGGGCGTTCATCGAGACGGTCGGGTTCGCCGTTTCGCACTTCGGGTTCCTGTATGCCGGGAAGCTGCCGCGTCTCGCGGCGGGTGATCAGGACGCGAACGACCCGTCGGTGAGCAGCCCCGCGCGGCGGTGGGGTCGGTTCTTGGCGATCACCATCTTCGACATCGCCCACTGGTCCTGGCTGGTCCGCCTGTCGGTGCCGGCCAGCTGGGGCGGGTCGAACTTCCTCGGCGACGCCCTGGGCGGGGATGCGCTGAAGGGCGCGATTCTGATCACGATCACCTCGATGGCCGTGTCGATCGGGTGGCAGGCGTACAACGCGTTCCGCACCGAGCTCAAGGCCCCCTCGCACGCCACGCCGGGTCCGCGGATGACGACGTGGTTCGACGACGGGGCAATGATCGTCGTGGGTGGCGGCCTGATGTGGCTGGTCTCCCCTACCGCCACCATCATCACCGGCACCACCCTCGCCGCCGTGGCCGCGTTCGTGATCGGCTACATCCTCAAACGCGGCCCGCCGGGTGTGTGGGCGCAGCTCAAGGGCGCGGCCGCCACTGTCGTGACAGGCATGCGGGAGATCTTCCGCGACTGGACCTCGCCACTGACCAGCCATCGCCGCGCGAGCTTGGCCTCCACGGTGCTGGCCGCCGGCATGGTCAGCCTGGAACTGGTCGCGTTCACCGGCGGTAACGTCCCGACCCGCATCGCCGGGATCATCGGCGCGGCCGCCGGGGTCGCCGCGCTGCTGCGGTTGGTGTGGTCGCCGATCCGGGTTCGGGCGCCGACCCTGTACGCCTGGGCGGGCACGCTGCCCGGACCCGGCAACCGCAACTGGGCCGGTGGGACGCACTGGACGCACCGCGTGGCGTTCCTGTTCACCGGCGCGCTCGGCATGGCGACGCTGATGAGCGGGCTCTACAGCGCCCGCGCGCTGGCCAAGGGCGTGCCCGCGCTGCCGGACGGCTGGCTGTTCACCACCGCGTTCGCCGGGTTCCTGATCGGGTTCTTCGCGGTGGCCACCTGGTTCAGCTACTTCCCGCGCCGGGGGCTGTTCGTGGCCACGTTGCTGGGCGCCGGGGTCGGCTACGGGCTGTTCGCGCTGCCGCTGGGCGCCGCCGGGGCACTGGTCGGCGCGTTCGTGCTCGGGCTCGCCGCGAGCGCATTCGGCAAGGTCATGGGGCTGGCCTTCGGCTGGATGGAGGACACCACGCAGCGGCGGGAGGCCGCCGGCCAGACGGTGATCATGCGCACCACCCTGGTCGGGCTGCTCGCGCTGGGCGTGACGATCTTCGTGCCGGGCATCGTGACCGCGCAGGACTGGCTGCGGGAGACCTACTCGATGCAGGCGGCCGCCGCCGCCACCGCCGGGCTGGCCGTCGTCGCGGCGATCGGCATGGCGTTGACAGTGCCGTCCGAGACGCCGACGAAGCCCACGCACAAGCCGTTCTCCGGTCCGCTGAAGATGCTCGGCGACCCGTTCGTGCGCACCATCGCGCTGGTCTCCGCGCTGACCCAGGCGACGATCTCGGTGTTCGACGCGTTCTGGGAGCTCGCGCTGCCGCACACCGCGCCGCACTGGCTGCACCTGGTCACCGCGTTCGGGCTGGTCGCAGGTGGCCTGGTGATGGTCGGGGTGTTCTTCGTCAACGACCTGCTCGCGCACTTCAAGGGCCGCGACGACTTCGTGAAGAACGCGCCCCGCGGCTTCGTCATCGCGATGGCCGGCCTGATGGCGGTGAGTGGTCTCGCGGTGGTCCTCGCCCACCTGTTCGGCGCCACGTCGACCGGGATCCTGGTGCAGGGCACCGCGGGCGAGGCGGCGTCCACCGGGATCAGCATCGGCACCCTGGCGGCCCTGGAGTGGTACTTCGGCCGCAAAGGTGAGCCGTCGAAGGTCGGCCTGGCGGACACCGCGAACAGCTTCGCCGGCGCGGTGGGCAAGTTCGTCAGCCCGCTGATCGCCACCGGCACCTGGGCGCTGGCGCACTGGTCGGCGTTGTCCCCGCAGATCGCGGTCACCGCCGCAGCCACGCTAGCGGTCGCCCTCACCCTGGTGATCAGCCTGCGCAAGCCGATCGACTGGCTGCGCGGACATCCGCTGCTGCTCCGGTCGCTCCTGGTCATCGGCGCGCTGGTGGTCATCACGCTGGTGGTGGCCGCCATCCCGGCGCACGCCGACGACGGCGAGGGGACCACCCCAGGCGGCGGGTCCGCGCTGAACGGCCTGGCCCTGCTGGCCGGCGCGTGGTTGGGCGCGGTCGCGTTGGAGAAGCTGGCGACCGCGATGGGTGCGGCCACGACCAGGTTGTGGGCGCGGTTCACCGCGTGGGTTTCCCGGATGGTTGGCATCGGCCTCCAGCTGGTCGCGGTGGGTGGGGTCGGGTACGTGCTGGCCGATTGGGGCGGTCACCCGGTGCTGGCCGGGTTGGTGCTCTGGGGCGGGCTGGTGCTGGCGGGCAAGAACCTGGTCTTGCGGGTGTTCGGCGTGGAGCCAGTCCGGTACGAGGGCGACGGCAAGACGGCGCGGGGTCCGCCGCTGTACGTGCTGATCGGTACCGGGATCGCGTTCGGCGCCGGGGTGTGGCTGACCGACCTGTCCCTCAGTACCGCACTGTTCGGCGCGCTCACCCCGGCGGCGGCGGTGGGCGTGATCTGGGCGCTGGTGCACTGGCGCGGCCCGATCGGGTGGGCACTCACCGAGCTGGCCGGGTGGGCGTTCGGCCAGGCCAAGCGGGTCGGCGTCGAGCAGTGGGCCGTGGGTGCCTTCGGCCTTGCCGGCGGGTTGCTGCTGGGCGGGTGGCCGGTGGTCGGGGCGACCGCGCTGGTGGCCGGACCGCTGGCGCTGGTGGTCGCCGGGGTCGTGGTTCGGCAGTACGCGCCGAAGTTCGCCGCGCATTCCTCCGTGTCCGCGACGTTGTGGCTGGTCAGGCAGTACGGCGTTGCGCTGGCCGTCGGGGCGTCGGCCGGGCTGCTGCTTTCCGGCACGGGTGCGCTCGGCGGCGGTGCGGCCATGGCGATGGCCGTGGCGGGCGGTGGCCTCGGCCTCGGTCGGGACGGTGGCGTCCGGGTGGTCGCGTTCGACAAGCGGACCGGGCGGCCGGTCCGGTTCGACGCGAGGACGCTGGCTCTGCTGCGCGAGCTGATCGACCGGTGGGAACGGCTCGGCCTGATCAGCCCCAACGACTCGCACCTGAACAAGGCCAGCCCGACCGGGGTGTGGCGAGGGCTGGGCGTGGAGTACCTGGTGGTCGACCGGGACGCGGAGATCGGGGAACTGCTGCGCGCGGCCGGCCACGACCAGGCGTACGTCGTCTTCCTCCTGGACCTCCCCAACAACCGGGTGATCGTTCCGCTGCGGGTCGGCGGTGACGTGATGGACAGCGCGGGCACCGAGCTGGCCCGGCTGGTGCTCGAGCAGGTGGTCGCCGATCAGTTCCGTGACCACACCTTCGGCACGGACCGGCTGTGGGAGGGGCGGCACCCGGTGGAGGTGTTCGTCGGGTTGCAGCTGGGCCGGCTGTACATCCGGGTGACCACGCAGCTGCACGGCTGGGGTGAGGTGATCGAGCAGCTGGTCCAGGCGGGCGGGTCGGCAGACCCGGCCACCACCGAGCGGGTGGCCCACAACCTGGCCGAGATCGAGGCGACACTGGACGAGATCGGTGCCTTCGTCGAGCAGGCGGGCAGCTACCTCGCCAACGAGCTGCGGTCCCACTACACGGCCGCGCGGTGGCGGCTCGCGGAGCTGCGCACCCGATTCGGCTTGGTCGAGGAGGCGCTGAGCCGTTACGACGGCCTGGACCGTTCGGAACAGGAGGTCGTGCGGCGGATCGAAGGCATCGTGTCGAACGACCAGGAGATGTTCGACAGGTTGACCGCCGGCGACCCGCTCGGCCGCGCCGAGCAGCTGGGCAACCTCCAGGACCTCGAGCCCGGTCCGATCGTCGACGAGCTCGGCATGGCGCTCGACGAGCTGGTCATGCTGCCGACCACGCCGCTGGTCCGCGACCTGTACACCACCGCCGACCAGCTGCGCGCCGAGTACCAGCGGATGCAGGACGCGCTGGCCGCCGCCCGCCCGGACACCGGGCTGACGGCCGAAGAGCAGGCGGTGTTGGACCAGGCCGCGGTGTCCGTGGAGATCAACCAGGAGTTCCTGGACGCACTGACCGGCACCACGCCCGCCGCCCGCGCCGCGCAGCTCGGCGACCTGATGGACCTCGAGCCCGGCCCCATCGCCGAGGAGCTCGCCGGGCTGCTCACCGAGCTGGCCGCGCTGCCGGAGACGGCGCGGGACCCCGAGCTGACCCGGGCCGTCGACCGGTTGCACGCCGAGTACCAGCGGATGCACGACGCGTCCCGGCGCCGCGAGGACGAGCCGACCGACCGGGGCGGGCCGACCGCGTCCGGTGACGGGAACACCGCCGGTAGTGCTGGGCCGGCCGCCGACCAGCCGGGGCAGGGCACGACCGGCACGGCGGACGGCAACGGCGTCGCCGAGCTGCGCGCGGAGCGGGAGCAGACGCGGGAGACCAGCATCTCGATCCGCGCGCCTCCGCTGTGGCAGCGGATCCTGAACCGGCTCGCGGACGCCCTGGGTTGGCGGAAGCTGGCCACAGCGGGCGCCGCCGCGGTGGTGCTGGTGCTGCTGGGCGCCACGCCGGTACTCGCCGCTTCCGGCAACGAAGCGACCGGCATCAACTGGACCAGCGTGGCGCTGTACACCGTCGGCGCGATCATCGGCGTCGGCGGGCTGGGCTGGCTGTACCACACGCGGCTGCGCACGATCCGGGACAACGAGCGCTACGTGTTCGACTACCGCTCGTCCGTCTGGATCGTGTTCGGCTCGATCGCACTCCGTTTCGTGGTGAAGGAAGCACCCGGGCTGCGCAACCTGCTGCCGGAACCGTTCGACGTGTTCGACCACCTGGGGAACTTCCTGGGCGCCGCGCTGCTCGCGCTCGCCGTGGCGTGGACCAAGCACAAGCTCGAGACGCACCGGACCGGCCGGGACCATCTCACCGGCCAGCAACTGCGCGGGTTCTACACGCGTTGGTTCCCCGCCCTGCTGCTGCTCACCGCGGCGGGCAACGCGGTCACCGAGACCGCGTGGGGCGTCGAGCACATCCTCAACCAGTTCCGCGACCCCGGTGCCTCGCCGAGCGTGCCCCGCACCCTCGACCTGATTTACAGCGTCGGTTTCGGCGCACTGGTCGCCCTGGCGGTGTTCATGCGCGACGAAGGGCGTGCCGGGCCGGTGGCGGACGGGGTGCGCTCCTGGCTGGCCCGCCTGGTGCTGCTGCCACAGATGCCGCGGCTGGTGCGTGAGGCGCAGCCGTTGCGCGGAGCCGGGTTCTCGAACCTGACCCGGCGCCCGGTACCGGCACCGGGTGCGCCGTGGATCAACCTGAACGACTTCGTGCTGATCACCGACAAGCCGCTGCTCGGCGGCCGGTTGATCGGCTTCGGCTGGCGGGACGACACCGGCCGACCGGTGATCCTGGTGCCGGCGCACGTGGCGGCCCTGGTGGACCGGCTGGTCGCGGCCAACCCGGCGTTCTGGGACTGGTGGGTGGAGTTCCTCGGGCACGAGTGGAACTTCCACATCGACGGCGGCAAGCACGACGGCCGCCACCACGACGAACACAACAACTTCCTGGTCCGCTGGCTGCGGGCGGAGGAAGGCGCGCGCGATCGGATGCCCCCGCTGGCGTTCCGGGCGCTGCGCGAGGGCGAGTCCGCGGCCGGCGCCAGCCGTCACGGCGCGGACCCGAACGTCGAGCCCTGGGCGCACTTGCTCGCCGACCCCAACTCGCCGTGGATCTCCGTCACCCGCGAGACGGAGGTCATGTACTACCGGTACGGGGAGGGCAACACCGACACCCAGCAAGGCGGCTACGGCTACCTGGTGATCGACCTGAGCAAGATCACCGATGAGGTGGCCGACATCTCGGACAGCGTGCACATCCCGGACAACGTCCGGCAGTTCGCCCCAGACCTCGGTGACTGGGGCTACAACAACCGGGAGCTGCTGATCAAGTGGCTGATCGGGGCCGACGCGGTGGTGCTGTTCTGGCCCGCTGGCACCGGTTACCAGCAGATGCTCAGCGACCTGTATCAGGTGTTCGGGCGCGACGAGACGGACCGCGCCGGGGCCGAACAGTCCGAGGCGTGGGCGGTGATCTCGCAGCTCGCCGACGGTCTCGCCGCGGGAGACGACCTCTCCCCCGAGCAAGTGGTCGAGGTGCTGCACGCCATCGGCGAACTGCCGAACCTGGCGCAGATGCGCGCCCAGCTCGGCGAGCCGGCGACCCGGTGGAACGTCGAGCAGTTGCTCACCGTGGCCTCCTGGCTGGCACGCAGGTTGCCCGATCGCTCGAACGAGCAGGTCACCGCGCTTGTGGACAACGCGTACCGGCTGCTCATCGCGCCGAGCTGGAGCTCCTCGATCCTCCCGCACTGGGCACGTACGCACGCGCTGGCCGCCGCGAACTGGCACTTGATGCGGCTGGAGGGCCTGATCGCCGACACACAGTCGGGTGGTGACCGGGACGCCCGCCTGCGCGTGATCGCGGATGTCACCCGGACGCTCAACACTGTTCGGTTGCTCACCTGGAACGACCGGGCGGCGGTCGCCGACCGGGTGGATGCGCTGCGCCGCTGGCTGGCCGAGGCACAGCGGGACGACGACGGTGGCGACCACCGCGACAGCCCAGGCGGTCCGGGCACGGGCGCGCGCGCTTCGACGGGTGCCGGCGATTCCGGCGCGACAGCCAACCGTCCTCCGGACGGCACGGAGACTCCGGAGGGTGGGACGGCTGAGTTCCGGGCGGCCGCCGAGGAGGGCAGTACATCGCGCGGACCGTGGCAGCGGGTCCGGGACCGGATCCGTCGCCTGGTGCTGGCTCTGTTCGCGGTGCCGGCGGCGGCCCACCGCTGGCTGACCGCGAGCGCGGCCCGGCAGACGGTGGCCGTGGTCGTCCTCGGCCTCGGGCTGTTCGCACTCGGCCAGCTCTGGCATGCGCCGGGGATCACGGCGGCAGCGGTGATCGGTGTGCCGCTGGGCGACCGGCAACGGGTGGGGTTGCCGTTGCGCGGGCTGGCCGGGCTGACCGGGCTGAAGGTGCTGGACCCGGTGAAGAAGCTGCCGAACGACGACTGGCAGGTGCTGACGGGCCGGGACCAGGCCGGCCGCCTGCTCGTGCTGCGCGCCAGGGACATCGCGGTGAAGCTGCCCCAGGACCGGTCGGCGCTGGTCCCGACCTTGAGCACGGCCGCGGTGCACGCGGTCGCCGGGACGGACGCGGCGACCGCGAGCCTGGCCGTGGTGCTCGAGGACATGCGCGAGGGCGCCGACCGCAACGGGCCACTGTTGCTGCGGGCCGGCCAGGTGGTCGAGGTCAACGAGCTGGTGCCGGGTGACATGCCCGACCTCGCGCGGACCAGCACCGGGCCGATGGACCGGTTCGCCCGGCAGCTCGGGGTTTTCGTCCTGGTCGGCGAGGTGGACGGGCTGCTGCCGATCAACCTGATCCTGGACGGCGACGTGATCCGCGCGGTCGACTTCGAGAAGGGTTTCCGGCCGAAGGCGCCCTGGGTGGCCTTCGTGGCCACGCTGAACGCCGGAGCGCGGATCTTCGGCCGGCTCACCGAGCAGGACATCCTCGCGCAGTTCGCCGACCTGGTCGCACAGCGGGACCGGGTGCTGAGCGTGCTGCCCAACGGCCAGGTGCGCCAGATCGCCCGGGAGCGGCTGGACTGGATGGCGGAAGCGATGGCCGCCGACGCGCTGCCGAAGCAGGTGCGGGCGTCGCTCGACCGCATCCGGGCGGACTTCGCGCGGGACAACCCCGACCACCAGCGCCCGGCCGAAGGCTTCCGGCTGCCCAGCACCGTCGGCGACCCCTGGACCGAAGCCTTCCTGGCCGGCCACGGCGCGTCCGGTGTGCTGGTCGACGCCAACGGTGAGCAGCTTCGCCGGTTCGTCGCGGCCGGCCGCCAGGTCTGGGTGCACGACTACGTCGGCGACGGCCGTTGGCTGGCGACCGTTGCCCCGGCCCAAGGCCGACGGCCGGTGGGGACCTCGGGCCACGCGGCGGAGCAGCCCGCCCGGCCAGCCACCGACCGTGCCCACAAGAGCACCTCGGGCGTCACGTACGGCCTGGTCGGTAGTGCGTTGTTCCTGATTCGCCCGATGCACTGGCTCGCCGACTGGCTCGGTTTGTTGGAGGCACGCGGATGGGGATTGCTCGGCCGGCTCCCGGACGGGTTCCTCCCGCAAGTCGGGTGGGTGCTGGCCGAGCGGTTCGAGGATCTCTCAGTGACGGTGCGGGGGCACTACCGTGCCCTGCCGATCGCGTTCCTGATGGTCGCGCCGGCCGGTCAGACGATATGGGTCGCGGCCGGGGCGGCCGAGTGGCGGGACCGGCTCGACCAGCTGTTGCGGCACGCCAGGGCCGGCGCCGTGGTGATCACCCTGGACTTCGGGCCGCGCGGCCCGCTTCTTGTGGTCGCGGACGACGGCGTCGGGCTGCCGGACGGCTTCCAGCTGCGAGCGGTGCTCGAGGGAGGGCACGGCTGGGGCTACGCCTCGATGCTCAGCGAGGTCCAGCAGCTCGGCGGCACGGTGACGTTGCGCAACGGCGCGGCGGGCGGCGCCGAGGCGGTGGTGGAGATCCCGCACGGCGGCGGCGTGGTCTTCGGCATGACCGGCGCCGAGGTACAGCGGGAGCTGCCGCCCGCCGAGGCGAACCGCCTGGCCCACCACGGACAGCCGATGGATGGCGAGGAGTTCCCGAACCTCGCGCGGGGCACGCCCGAGCTGGTCGGATACGTGCGCATCGTCGACGAGGCGCCGCTGGGCGGCATGCTGATCGCCTTCGGCCTTCGTGCCCCGGACGGCACGCCGGTGATCCTGGTGCCCAGGCACATCGCGGTGCTGATCGACCGGCTGATCGAGCTGGACCCGACGTTCCTGTCCTGGTGGGCGGAGCTGCTGCGGCACGAGTGGGAGTTCCACATCGCCGGCCACCAGCACACCGGCCGCCATCACGACCGGCACGCCGCGATGCTGGCCATCGAGCTGTTCGCGATGGCCGCCCGGCACGGGCTGGCCCCCGCCAACCCGGCGGCCGGCGCGCTCGCCGACGCGGCGCGCTCGCTCCGGCAGGCCCAGGCCGCCTGGCGCAACAACGGCGAGTCGGCGGCAAAGGCGCTGGCCGACGTGCACCGGGCGCTCACCGAGGCGGCGGACCGGGTGGCCGACGAGGCGGGCTGGGACGCGCGGACGCGGGACGAGGCGGCCGGCGCATTGGAGCTGCTGGCGGCCGAACACCGCTGGATGCGGGCGGCCCACTGGCTGTTGCTCGGCCCAGAGGAGGGCCACCAGGGCACGCCGCGGTTCTGGCGCTCCGCGCTCGGCCTGCTGCCGGAGCTCACCGAGCGACGGGCGGACCCGTTGGCGCAGGCGGTGCTGCGCGCCCTGGTCGGGGCGGTCGGCCGGGCGTTCCAGCGGGGCGCCGACTTCGGTTCGGTGCACGAGTACCTGCGGCCCTGGCTGGCCGACCGTGTGCACGGCGCGACCCTTCGGGACCAACTCTCGCTGGTGCTGCTTAGGGTGCTCACCGACGACGCCGAATGGCTCGGGCTGCTCTCCAAGCGAGTGATCGGCTCGGAGCGTCAACTGCGGGTCCTGCTGGCGGCGTGGTCCGACCCGGCGTTCGCTCCGCTGCTGCGGCCCTTGGTGGACGCGCTTCGCAAGGCGCCCGACGTCGCCACCCGCGGCGAGCAGCCCGAGCGGATGCGGGACGGTTTCGCCGGCGTGTGGGTGCGCCTGGTCAAGATGGTGATCGAGGTCTACCCGATCTTCTTTGCCGCAAAGGGACGCGGCCCCGGCACCGAGTACCTGACCGACGCCGAACGCAACGGCCTCGCCGAACTCGAGCGGATGTTCCTCCAGCGAGTGCTCGAGCTGCCCGGCAACCTGGCGGGCCTGCCGGAGAGCGGGCGAACCTCGCTGCTGGACCGCACGATCGGCGAAGTCACCGGCGAGGTCGGGCCGGCGGTGCTGCGCATGCTCGGCGTGGAGTACGACGGCCCGGTCACGTTGCGCCCGGACACCGACCCGCAGGTGTGGAACGTGTTGGTCGGCTACTTCCCGGTGGCCCGACCGGAGCTGAAGATCCTGCTCAGCGGCTGGGCCGAGGTGTGGCTGGAGACCGGCGGGGACAGGGCCGCCGCTGCCGACGCCTTCTGGGAGGACTGGCTGTGGTGGCTGACCGAGCTCAACGACGGCGTTCCGCCCTCGGTCATCGCCCGCGAAGAGGCGCCGCCGGCGATGGAGTTCTGGGTCGACGGCAGGCGGTACACGATCGGCGTGCTGACCGATCCGATCGAGATCCTGCACATGAACTTCCATCTGGACGAGTCCTGTATGTGCGTGCAGCGGGGCCACTACCGGGTGGACGCCCAGACCTACCTGTTCGTGCCTCGGCTGGCGGTGGCCGCGGTGAAGGACGACAGGGGCCAGAGCCGCGCCGCCTCCGACGTCTACGCGGACGGCGAGCTGGTGCTGCGCACCGGCCACCCCGCCGGCCGGGGCTTCGACGCAGCCGCCCGCCGGTACCTCGAACAGTGGCGCGACGACCGCGACCGGGTGCTGGACACCCCGCTGGAGGGCGCCGACACCTACCGGCTGCCTCGGCAGCTGGTGCCCGGGGACAGCGGCGAAACCCGCACCGTGACCTACCGCCTGGTTTCCGACGGCGCCGCCAAGGACATCCGGGCCGACGCGCTCGCACCGAACCACGACGCGGACCTGACCCGCCGGCTGGACACAGAGTTCCAGCTGCGGGTGCACCGCTCCTACCCGAACCGTCAGCAGACCGAGGACAAGGAGGACCGTAGGAACGGCCCCGGCGCCGCCGCCGATTCACGTGCCGCCGGTCGGGAGACTGCGGGCGCCGGACCGGACGAGGGCTCGGTCGGGCCGGACGCCATGGAACGGTCCGGTACGGGGGCGACCGAGCGGCCGGCCGCCGCGTTGGACGAGGACTCGGTGTGCCGAGACTGTCAACTCGGTGTGCCAGGAACGCCGACTCGCGGGGTGTGGCGGGCGGTGCTCCGGTGGCTGGGTGGGGTGGTGGCCGCCGTGGGGGTGGTCGTTGCGACGGCCACGCCGGCGTCCGCGTCGGTACTGGCGGGGGTGCGCGCGGCGGGTGGGGGCGCGGGGCAGCCGGGTGTGTTCGAACTGGTCGGAGCGGCGGCGGTGGCGGTCACGTGGGTGATCAGCTACCGGCTCCGGGGGCGGTCCCCGCCGGGTGAGCTCGAGCTGGTGCGTCCCGGGTCGGTGAACCGGGTGAAGGCCGCGCTGCGGGACCTGCTGGTGGTGGACGCCCGGCAGGTGGTCGCGATGGCGCTGTTCGGCGGCCTGGTCGGGGTCAACCTGCTCAGCCTGGTCGTGTCCATGCGGCAGGGGGCGTCGTCGCCGATGGCCGGCCCCACGCCGAGGGCGTTCGCCGGTGTGTTGGTGGGCAGCGGTGTGATGGTGCTGGTGGCGCTGACCGCGCACGCGGTGCGGGTCGCCGACGCGGCCAGTCCGGTCCGTGCGGCGCGGGTTCCGGTGGTGGTCGCGCTGGCCTCGGCGGGCATCTCCGCGCTGGCCGGGACCGCCGTGGTGGCACTGGTCGGCTCGGCGGCGGTGCCGTTCGGCGCGGTGGTGGTCGCGGTGGCGCTCACCGAGGGCGGGTTGCGCCTGGTCGAGCGCCGCACACTGGCCGGTCCGGCGGCGCCGGCCGGCGTGGCGGCGGATGACGCCTCCGACGACTCCGCCGCCCAGGTCCCGGCGGCGCTGGTGGGTACCCCGCTCGCCCGGCAGTGGCCACGCCTGCTGGCCGCTCGCACCGCACGGGTCGTGCTCGCGGTGTTGGGGGGTGCCGCGCTGGTCAGCTTCGCGATCGTCGAGTACCAGGTTTTCCGGCAGCTCCAGGCCGCCGTTCCGGCCGACGGGATGCACAAGCTGGACTACCTGGAGGCCCTGCTCCTGGTGGTCGGAAGCGGGGTGATGCCCAGTGTCGGCGGGCTGCTGCGCACCACTGGCGCCGGAATGGGGCCGAGCCTGGTGGCGATCAGCGCGGCCCGGGTGTCCACCCATCGCCTGCTGACCCGGCTGAGCGTGGGGATCGGCCTGACTACCGTCGGCGTGGGCACCGTGTTCACGGTCATGGTGATCGGCTTCGGTCAGCTGTACACCGCGCTGCCCTGGGCGACGGTCGGGGTCGGCGCGATCAGCGTGGTCGCCTACGGCGTCACCGCCCAGCTCTACCAGGCGCATCACCACGTAATGGGCCGCGCCCTGGCCCGGCACGCGACGGGCGGCGCCCTGGTCGGGCTCGGCATGGTGGTGGCCGGCGCCGGGACCCTCCTCGGGGCACCGGCGCCCGGACTCACCATCGCGGCCGGCGCCGGTGTGCTCACCGTCGGCATCGGGCTCACGGCCGTCGCCGACCTGCCGGTCGAACTCCGCCACCCGGTGCGCGGCCTGGTCCGGCTGGCCCGCGCCCTGCCCGGGTTCCCGTTGCTGCTGGCCCGCCGACTGCTGGACCTCCCCTCGGCGACGACGGAGCTGCTCACCCTGGTCAAGGTCTACCTCCGGTTCGCGCGGACCCACGACGTGCGGCTGCCGACCACCGAGGCCGAACGCAACAACGCGGACTTCCGTGCCGTCATCCACGCCAGCCCGCGCTACGCCCTGCGCGACGGCGAGCTGGTGGACACGTACCGGGTGTGGCTGGACTGGCGGGAGCTGCGCCACCTGCCCGTCCTCCCCGAAGACCTGTCCGACAGCCAGCGCCGATCCGCCCTCGCCGCCGTGAACGCCGGTCTCACCCGGCGCGAGGCCGCCCGGCTGGCCGGTGTCAGCCGGCGCACCCTCCGCCACTGGCTGCGCGGCGGCGACGCCCAGGTCCAACCGCTCACCCTCCGGCAGCGCGGCATCCTGCGCTGGGCGGAGCAACTCGTGCAGATCAACGAGTGGACCCTCGAGCTGCTGACCGCGCGCGACCCGGCCACCCGCGCGGAGCAGCTGCGGGAACAGGTCCTCATCGAGCCCGGCACGGCGGTGGACGAGTTGACCAGGGTGCTCGCCCGGCTGACAGAGCTGCCGGAAACCGCCTCGGTCACCGAGCTGACCCAGGCCGCGAGCCGGCTGCGGGACGAGTACCGGGGCATGCGGGATGCCACCGGCGACGGGACGGCCGGGCACACCGGGCCGCACAGCGGCGCCGTGCTGCGGCCCGGCGCCCGACCCGGGGCGCTGGACGACTTCGCCCGGCTGCTGGACGAGCTGGCCGAGCACGCCATCGAGCGCGGCCACGACCCGGCCTACCCACGCGGCCCGCCGATACTGGAGCTGCCGCTGAACGCCGAGGTCCGCGCGCTGCTGGCGCGGAAGAACCTGGCCGACCTGCCCGAACTGCTGGTCGGGTTCTTCTGGGCCGAGCACGGCGTCGTGGTGATCTTCACGCCACAGCTGGCCGAGCTGCGCGCGGCCGGACTGCTGGGCCGGTTGCTGGAGCACGAGGACTTCTTCCACCGACAGGGCAACGAGCACGGCCGCAACCCGCTCGGGCTCACCCACGACGAGGACGCCGCACAGATCGTCGCGCTGCTGGATCTGTTCCGGGAGCCGACGGAGGCCGAGCGCGCGGTGCTGCCGGACGGGTTCGCGGTGCGGCCGGCCGGCCACGGCACCTCGAACCAGATCGCCTACACCAAGCTGCCCACCGACGGATCCTCCCCGCGCACGGTGGTGCCCGAGGCACTGGTCGCGGAGACCCTCGCCATGATCGAGGTCGCCGGCCTGGTCTCCCGCGAGGAGGCCGAGCTGGTGCGCAAGGCGGTGCGGGACTTCTGGGCGGGCGTGGCCGAACACGAGCTGCTGTTCCGCGTGCTCGGGTTGGACGCCGGTGGCGAGGCCGATCTCGAGACGCGGCGGGCCGAGCTGAACGAGCTGCGCCGGGCACACCTGGTCCGGCTGAGCCGGCTGGTGGACAGGATCTTGCAAGCGGTCGCCGACCCCAGCAGGCCGGCGCCGGAGCAGGTCGGCCTGGCTCGGATGCGCGCGGTGTTGCCGGAGGTGGCGGCCCTGTTCGAGGGCTGGCTGGCCGGCGCGCCCGAGCCCGGCGCCGGCGGGCTGGAAGGGGCGCTGCGCGGTCTCCTGCTGCGCGACCTGGAGAACTGGATCGACATCGCCCTCGGCGCCCACGCCACCCACGAGGCGACCGGACAGCTCGGCAGGCGGCTGGACGAGCTGCGCGCGGAGCGGCTGCGCACGACCGTGGTGGTCTTCCTGGAGCACGCCGCCGAGCTGGTCGCCCGGAACTTCCACGCCCCGGGCGGGAACCCCGAGCTGTGGGAGTCGGCCCACCAGGCCCTCCAGCGACTGCACGAGCAGGTACAGCGCCGCGCGGAGCGGCTGGCCGCGTTCGAGCAGGCGCTGCTGGGGCAGCTGCGCCCAGGCGCGGCGGAGATCGAGCGGGCGAACGGCTGGCTGGCCGAGGCGGCCGCCCTGCTCGGGGCGGACCGGCCGGCGACGAACGCACTGGTCCTGCTGGACCGGGCGGCGCGGCTGGTGGAAGCGGCCGAGCCGCTGCTCACCCGGCATCGCGGGCTGCCCGGCGTGGCCGACCTGCTCGCGGTGGCCGGCGAGCTGCGCGTCCGCATCGCCGACGAACACGCCCGGTTGGACCCGGCGGGCGGGCGGATCCTGGCGCGGCGGGTGATCGCGGTGCTGCTGCGCCAGCAGGACCGCGCGGTTCCGCTGAACCGCCTAGAGTGGCTGCTCCGCGTGGACCTCGCCGACCTGCTCGCCGCGATCGACGGCGGGGTGGACGGCGGCGGCCTGTTCCTGGAGCTGGCAGAGGACGCCCCGGGCGGCATGGTCGTCCGCTACCGCCCGCCCGGCTTCGACGCCGGGGAGCCGGGCGGTGGGGTGACCACCCGGCCGTACTCCCCGGACGAGCACCGGGGGGTCGTCCAGGAGCTCCGGCCGCTGCTCGACCGGCTGCCCGATGGCCGCCGGGGGCGGACCGTGCTGCTCGACTGGTCGCGGCTGCGGGACCGGTTCGCCGAGATCAGGTTGCCGGACGGGCGTGTCGTGCGGCTGCCGGGAGCCGGTGACGAAGTCATCGCCTACACGGTGTTCGACAGTGCCGGCCGGCCGTGGCGGGTCGAGTTCGGGCACGTCCGCAAGGAGATCGACCAGCTCGTCCGGCACGGCTTCCTGCGGCCCAGCTTCAAACGTGAGCTGGATGCCCACGAGGCCGCGCACGCCCGCAACCGGTGGGCCACCCACCCCGCGCACGGCTGGCCCGACCACGACCGCGCGGCGGCCCGCATCGTGCGCAAGCTGGAACTGGCGCGGGCCGACGCCCGGAACTCGACCCAGTCGACGGTGGCGGTGCTCGCGGGGGTCCGGGACAACCCCGGGATCGGGCCGAGCGAGCTGGCCCGGCTCATGGACCGAAAGCTGTACTCGGTGGGGCCCCACTTCGAGCGGGTGACCGAAACCTGGGGCCTGGTGGTGAAGACCTCCGACGGGTGGCACGTCAGCCTGACGCTGGCCGAGGGCGTCGACACGCTGCTGGACGACCTGGACCGGGTGGAGGACCTGCCGGCGTCGGACTACCAGCGGCTGCTCCGCGAGCTTGCCCCGGCGTTGCTCAGCGCCCCGATCGGCGACCAGCGGCGCGACGTGTTCGCGGCCGTCGGCGCCGGGGTGAGGGCGCTGCGGGAAACCCCGGGCAGCCCCCTCTACCAGCGGCAGATGCCAGCGACGGCCGGGAAACCGTCGGCCGAGGCGATCCTGCGGGTAGTCGGCGAGAACCCGGAGAACATGCTCAGCGACCTGGCCGCGCTGCTCGGCGTCCACCACTCCCGGGTGATGCGGCCGCTCGCCGCCCTCCACGACCTCGGGCTGGTCGACCGAATCACCGAGCACAAGGTCTCCTACTACCTGCTGACCGACCGGGGGCGGCGGTTGCTGGCCTACCTCGCCATCCCGGTCGACGAGCTCCAGCCCGGCTACGCGGAGGCGCTCGGCCGGCTCACCGAGCCCTTCGACCCGATGAAGGACCGAGGGGCGGTGTGGCTGCTGGCGGAGGTGCTCGACGCCGAACCGGGCTCGATCGCGGGCGTGCTGACGGTTCTCGAGGTCACCGGCGGCACCACCGAGGCGCGCGTCCGGGAGATCACCGGCCTCCCCGAGGCAGCGGCGGGGCGGCGGCTGGAACTGCTGGTCGAGCTCGGCTGGGTGGTCGCCGAGGACGGCCGGGTGACCCTCACCGAGCGGGGCCGCCAGTTGCTGATCGACTTCCACCAGCACCCGGCCGAGAGGGGGTCGGTGCACCGCCAGGTGCTGTGGTTGTCGGGCCAGCCACGGGCCGAGGGAGAGGCACTGCGTGCGCTGGCGGTCGGGCTGGACGGGTGGCCGGGCACGGCGGCACCGGCCCAGCGCAACCCGGAGATTCGCACGGCGCTGGCCGTGGCGCACCGGATCACCCGGTCGCTCCCCTGGGGCACTGAACCCGCCGGGGATGGGATAGGTGCGGCGCTGATGCTGGTCGCGGGGAACCCGGGGATCGGCCTCGACCGGGCGCGCGCGGCCATCGGCGAGCAGGCCGGCGCGCTGCTGGCCCGCCTGGCCGGGCACGGCTGGGTGCGGGCCGACGCGGAGGGCGAGCACTTCTGGCCGGTGGACTGGGCGACCGCGCTGGTACAGCGGGCGGGTGCCGGGGCGGGGCTGCCGGCCGGTCCGCTGCGCGAGCTGCTCACCGAGCTGGACGCCGTACTCGGCGCCGGCGCCGACCAGTGGCGGCGCAACGGGCGGTGGCGGGAGCTGGACCGGCTGCTCGGCCTGACCCTCGGGCTGTCCGAGCTGGCCTTGCCGCTCGACGCGCCGGCGAACGTCCCGCGCACGGACACCTGGTGGTTCACCCTCAACCGCATCGGGGAGGCCGCCGGCCCGGTGAGCGCCACCGCGCTGGCCGAGGCGACCGGCCTTCCGGCCGACGTGCTCGGCGCCCGGCTGGCCGTCCTGGTGGACTTCGGCCTGCTCGAACCCCACCAGGACGGCTTCGGGCCGACCGAGATGGGCGAGTCGGTGCTGGCCGGGGCGCGCTCGGCGCATACCCCGGAATGGGTCGAGTTGGCTGGCCTGCTGGACCAGGCGACCATCGCCCCCGACGCCCTGGCCCACGCCCTGGTCGAGGCGCAGGACTCCGACATCCCCCAGCGGATCCGCCGCCTGCTCCACGACGGCGACCATGAGTCCGGGCCGCACTCCGGCGGGGTGATCGCGAACGAGCAGGCCGGCGAGGCGGACCGGTTCCACGGCGTGCTCACGGAGCTGGCACCGCACGGCGCGGTGCGCGAGCAACCGAGGGACCCGAACCAGGCCAGGGCACCGCCGGCGCAGCCGGTGCTGGAACTTCCGGTGAACGAAGCCGTCGAGGCCATCCTGGCCGACGCCGGTCTGGCGGACTTCCCGGAACGGATGGTCGCGTTCTTCTGGGCCGAGCGGGACCTGGTCGTGGTGTTCACGCCGATGGCCGCGCGGGTGCGGGTGGCCGGGCTGTGGCCGCGCCTCATGGACCACGAGGACTTCTTCCACCGCCAGGGCAACGAGCACCGCCGCAACTCGCTCGGCCTGACCCACGCCGAGGACGCCGCCGACATCGTGCGGCTGCTCCGGGGGCACTTCATCGCCACCTGGGACTGGGCCACCCGGCAGCTGAGCGAGCTGAAACGGCTCGCGCCGGCGCACACTGACCCGACCGTGCGCGCTGAGTTCTGGGCGTTGGCCTGGACGGTGCTCAGCGACCTGGTCATCATGCCCCCGGAGTGGCGCAAGGCCGGGCACGACGACATCATCCGGCTGCTGTCCGACAACCTGGACCGCCCGCTCGCCGGCGACGGGGACTGGAGCTTCCTGGACGGCCCCGGCTGGCTGGCCGAGCACGCACCCTGGGTTCTCCAGGGTTGGCCGGACGCTTCCGCCTGGCAGCGGCTGGCCGCCGGGCTGGCGGCGGGGGCCGACCCGGCCACCGTGGCTAACCTCCCGGACCGGGAGGCGTTGACCGCGGTGCTGGCGGCCGCCACCGAAGCGGCGGCGCACGCCGAGCAGCGGCGCGAGGGCAAGACCCCATTGCTGGTGCGCCCGCAAGATCAGCTGCGCACCTCCTACCGGCTGCTGGAGGTGCTCGGCCAGCCGGTGTGGCGGCTGCGCATCGACCACGACTCACGCCGGGAACTGCACGTGGCCCGCCAGCGGCTGCTCGAGCTGATCTGGCGGCACGGCGTGCTCGACCAGTGGGACCACGACACCGCGTACTGGTTGTGGGCCGCGGACGTCTGGGGGCGAGTTGCGCGCACCCCGGTGGCCGACCGGGACACCGGCACGCCGTACATGCTCGACTGGATCGCCGAGGCTCTCGGTCTCCCCCACCCGCTCGGTGTGCGCTGGGAGATCGTGACGGCCCGGCTGGCTTGGCTGTCCGACGCGCTGGCCGGCCCGGACGGCGCGGCCCCCACCTGGCTGCCCGGGTTCGTCAAGCACGCCGGGCACCGCGACGTGCGGTGGCTGGCCATGCTGGTGGCGGCGGTGGGGCCGCCCGCACCGGGCTGGTTGGTGGAGCTACCGGTCAGCCACCGCTCGCACGAGCAGCTGCGCGGCCACTGGCGCTGGCGGAGCTGGGCCGACGACGCCGAACTGATCACGCTGGTCGGCGACCTGCTGGCGAGCGCGCCCGCCAAGGGCGGGCTCCGGCCGCAGTACATGGGCCGGATGTTGGGGCTGGTCCAGCTGCTGAGCCTGGCCCTACCGGTGCTGGACGAAGCCGAGGCACGGCGGGACGTGGCGGCCGTGCTGACCGCGCTGCGCGACGGGCTGAACCCGAAGGCTCGGCCGGGACGGCAGCTGGACGCGATCGACGAGGCGACCAAGGACCTGCGGTTCCGGGTGCTTCCGCCTCGGTTCGCCGAGCTGCTCGGTGCTCGGCTGGATCCGGCGCCGCCGCTGCCGCCGGGCATGGCCGAGGTGATCGAGGCGCTGGTCCCGCACGACGAGGTCAGCTCCGCGCGGACCAAGCCGGTGCTGGCCACCTACCTGGAGACCTGGCAGCGCACCGGCAGCCGGGCCGAAGCCAACCGGGCCGCTTCGGCCGCGCGCTACCCGGGTGCGGAGCACTTCGCGCGCGAGCACGCGCCCGCCAACTTCTGGACCGTGTTGCGCCTGCCCGGCCGGCCCGAGCCGGTGCCGGTGTGGGCCGGGGTGGAGTGGGACCTGGTGGAGATCCTGCTCGCCGCTCGCGAGTGCCTGGACTGCGGGCACGGCGTGCGCCGGGAGCACGCCCAGGACTACCACCACCCGAACACCCTGCTGCTGCGCGTGTGGCAGCGCGGCGAGGACGGTTCCCGGGGTGACCCGGTGGCCAGCATGTATGCCGGTGTGTTCGCCGAGTGGCTGCCCCGGACCAGCCAGCAACACCGGCGGCTCCGGGTGGTGATCCCGCTCAGCCAGCCGTTCGACCACCACAACAGGCCGGTCGGGCCGCTGTTCGACCGGTACCTGCACCGGTGGGCGGAGCGCCAACAGGCCAACCACCCGGACCAGACCTGGTGGCTGGGCTATCCGGAGTTCTTCAAGCCGACCCGCGAGCGGCCCGCCTCGCCGACCCGGCTGACCATCCCGGCGTCGACGGTCCGGACCGAGGTGGACATCGACTTCCCGGAAGGTGGCCTTACCTCCGGCACGTTCTACTCCGAAGCCGCACCCACCGAGAGCGTCTCGCTGTCCAAGGCGTTCACCTGGAAGTTGGCGCGCTGGCAGCCGGGGTCGGGCGAGCCGCACTCCGGCGGGGTGATCGCACACGAGCGGAACGGCGAGCGGGACAGGTTCGTCGGGGTGCTGCCGGCGTTGGAGCCGCACGGCGCGGTGCGCGGGCAGCCGAGGAAGGCGAACCACACCAGGGCACCGCCGGCGGTGCTGGAGCTGCCGGTGGACGAGCCGGTGCTCGCGCTGTTGGCGGACGCCGGTCTGGAGGACTTCCACGAGCGGATGGTCGGGTTCTTCTGGGCGGAGCGGGACCTGATCGTGGTGTTCACGCCGATGGCCGGGCTTGTGCACGCGTTCGGGCTGTGGGACCGGCTGATGTACCACGAGGAGTTCTTCCACCGGGAGGGCAACCACGAGCGGGGCGGGGTCAACCGGCTGGGGCTGACCCACGACGAGGACGCCGCCGACATCGTCCGGCTGGTCCTGGGCATCCAGCCCGGTCCGCCGGCCACCGACAGCTTCGCCGGGCTGCCGGTGGAGCGGCTGGATGTCGGGAGGATCGAGGAGATCGTCAAGCCGTGGAAGGTGGTGGACGGCAAACCTCAGCTGATGCGCGTGCTGGACGGCGCGAACCGCCCCCGGTACGTGAAGCAGGCGGCCGCCGCCGAGCTGCACCTGTTGGTCGTCTGGGCCGCGGTCGCGCAGGTCTTCCGGGTGTTCGGGATACCGGTGGCGAGGACGTGGCTGGCCATCGCGCCCCGGAACATGGAGTACCAGGTTCCCGGCGCCGACCGGCCCGACGTGGTGGTCCGCGAGGGCGACCTCGTGCTGGTCCAGGAGGTGCTGCCCGGCCGGGCGCCGGAACACGACGAATGGCAGGGCTGGCGCCACCACCTCGCCGGGCGGCTCGCCGCGCTGCTGATCGCCCGTGACTGGGACGGCGCCCGCCAGCACAACCTCTTGGTCGACCCGGCGAACCCCGAGGCCCCGCCTGCGCAGTTTGACTTCGACAAGACCATGCAGGACTGGCCGCTGCCACCGGCCCAGCAGGCGGCGGTTCTGATCAACAGCCAGTCGACCGTGTTCGGGCTGCTCACCGCCGAGCACGTGTTGGCGTTGCTGGCCCAGGCCCTCGCGCTGCGCGAGCCTCTGCTGGCCGCGATGCCGAACGAGCGGCTGCGCGCGGACGTGGCCGGCTGGCTGCGCTGGATGGCCGACGTGGTCGACGACGAACGGGTACCGGACGCGGTGGCGCGGACGCTGGTAGCCGCACGGCGACAGGGGGATCGCGTCGGCTACCCGATGGAGGGCGGCTACCGGCCGCTGGCACCGCCGGACGACCCCGGGTTGCTCGAGCCGTTGCCCGGCGGGTCGCGGCTCGTGCTCGACCCGGCGGAGGTGGTCGGCCTGCGCCTGGCCGGCCATGAAGTCCGGCTGCACGACGTCTTCGCGGACGGGGCGCTGGACGTCACCGTCGCCCCGCCGCACCCCGGGACGCACTCCGGCGGGGTGATCGCCGACGAGCGGGACGGCGAGGCCGAACGGTTCCACGGCGTGCTGACCGAGCTAGAGCCGCACGGGAAGGTCCGCCGGGCCGAGCACGACCCGAAGCGGGCCAGGACGCCGCCCTCGGTGCTGGAGCTGCCGGTCAACCGGGCGGTGCGCAAGCTGCTGCGCGGCGCCGACCTGGCGGACCTCCCGAACCGGATGATCGGCTTCTACTGGGCCGAACGCGACCTGGTCGTGGTGTTCGAGCCGATGGCCAGGCGGGTGAAGGCGGCCGGTCAGTGGCAACGGCTGCTGGTGCACGAGGAGTTCTTCCACCGCGACGCCGCGCGCACCGCCGGCCGGGCCAACGACCTCGGCTTCGACCACGACGAGGACGCGGCCGACATCGTGCGGCTGCTGCGCGAGTACTGGCGGGCGCACGACTTCCCGCTGTTCTGGTCGGGCCGGGTGATCAGTGACGGCGGGTCGGCGGTGTCCACCGTGGTGCTGCCGCTGCCGGCCGAGGGGCTGGGTGCCTCGGCGTTCCAGGTGAGCCTGCTGGCCACGCTCACCTACGGGGCCAGCCTGGTGTTCGGGCTGCCGGCCGGCTGGGCGGCCAACCGGGCGGCCAAGCGGCCGCTGATGATCGCGGCCGACCTGGCCCGGTTCGTGCTGGTCGTCTCGATCCCGGTGGCCGCCTCGTTCGGCGTGCTCGGCATCGGGCAGCTGTACGCGGTGGCCGGCGCGACCGGTGCGCTGTTCATCCTCTACACCGTCGCGTCCGGCGCCTACCTGCCGGAACTGGTCGGATACGGCGAGCTGGCGAAGGCCAACGCATCGCTCACCGTCGGGTCGTCCACCGCCCAGTCGGCCGGTCCCGCGCTGGGCGGCGTGCTGGGCGGTGCGCTCGGGGCGGCCACCGGGAAGGTGGTGGGGGCCGCCGCCACCCAGGGCCTGGACGCGGTGTCCTACCTGGTCAACGTGGTGCTGCTGCGCCGCATCCTGACCCCGGACCAGCCACTGCCGGCGCGCAAGGCGTCGATCCGGGACGGGTTGCGCGAGCTGTTCGGCCATCCGGTGCTGCGGGCGCTGGCGCTGTTCGAAGGGTTCGGGAAGCTCTTCCTCGGCGCGATCTTCGCCACCCAGGTGGTGTACCTGATCCGGGAGCTGCACGCGCCGGCCTGGGTCACCGGGGTGGTCGCCACCGCGATGTTCCTGGGCGGCTGGCTGGGTGCCTGGCGGGCGAACTGGCTGGCCGACCGGTTCGGCGCCGCCCGGTTGCTCTGGGTGCCGCCGGTCCTGGCCGGCCCGGTGATGCTGCTGCTCTACCCGGTCGCGCCGAGCGGCTGGGTGGGCGTGGTCATGGCCGGCGCCGGGCTGACCGTGGCGATGTTCGCCACCCGGGTCCGGTTGGCCACCGCGATCACCTACCTGCAACAGACCGCCCCGAAACCGCTGCTCACCTCAGTCTTCGCCGCCAACCGGTGGGTCGGGGACTTCGGCGTCCCGTTCGGCGCCGCGCTGGGCGGGGCGCTGGCCACCTGGGATCCGAGGCTGGGTGCCGCGGTCGCCATCGCCGGGTTCACCGCCGTTGCCGCGGGGTTCCTGCTGCCCTCCCCGTTGCGCCGCGCCAAGACCCTCGAGGACATCGACGCCGCCGTGGCACGGCTTCGGCAACGGGCGGGAAGGACCCCATGACCGCCCGAGGCCCGCCCCTTCTCGATGCGTGTCCTCCCCCAACCCATCGAGAAAGGACCACATCCCATGTCCGTCTTTACCGCCCGCCCGGTACACCTGCACCTGGCGTTGACCTACCTGCGGCTGGCCGACCTGGTGTGCCAGACGCTGGCCGACCACGGCGTCGACTGCGCGCCGTTGGTCTGGCTGTCCCGCACCCTCGATGTGCCGGCCGCCGAGCTGCGCACCACCGTGCACTACGCGCTACACCTGGGCATCTGCCCCGACCCAACGGGCCCGGTGCTGTACTGCCTGCCCCGGCAGCCGATCGCGGCCGGCTTCGTGCCGGTGCATCGGGGCGGCCGGATGCTGCTGCGGTTGCCCGGGTGTCGGCTGCGCCCCGCGTTGGGGCTGTCCGGGCAGCGCGTCGGGCCGGTCCCGGCTCACGAGCGTGGCACCACGATCGGCGCCGGCGAGTTGGCGTACACGGTCTGCCGGCTGACGCTGATGGCGGGAAACTGGCTGCCTACCAGCCCCGATCCGGCCAGGTATCTGTTCGAGCTGGTTGCCGAGGCGTGGCGGCACGCTTCGGGCACCCGGCGCCTGGGCGGGTTGGGGATTCACCGGGCCAGCTTCGACACGCCGATCGCGTTCAGCGCCGGTGCGATGACGAACCGGCTGGAGTTGGTCACCAACCGGCACGAGCTGGTCAACGTCTACCCGATCCCGGCCTGCCGGGGTGATCGGTGATGCGGCTGTCGCCTCGCCCGTTGCGCCGGGCCGTGCTGCCGGTGCGCAATCCGCACGGCGTGATCGGGACCGCGACCGTGGTTGCGCCCGGGCTGGCGTTGACCGCACTGCATGTGATCACCCCGGAGCGTCCGGGCTCGCTGTCCCTGGGCTCGAACTACCCGGTCGTCGCGGTCGAGACCCTGCCGGTGGCCGAGTACCACGGGGTGCAGGAGCACGCGCACCGTTCCCAGCGGCGCGCGCAACGCCTGGTCGGCGGCGACATCGACGTCGCGCTGGGCACAGTGGATCTCGTGCTGCTTGCGGTGCCCGGACTGCACGGCCCGGTGCTGTCCCCCCGCGCCACCCCGGTCGAGGTGGGTGAGCACCTGGTCGTGCCGGGTTATCCGGGCGGACACTGGTGTGTCAGCCAGGGGCCGGTGACCGGCGCCGACGAGGCGGACTTCGCGGTTCAGATGCTGCTCGGTCCGGGTGCCAGCGGGGCGCCCGCGCTGGACCGGGACCACCGGCTGGCCGGTGTGGTCACCCTGGACCACGAGGCCGCCACGGTGTGCATCGGCCCGGTACTGGTGTCCACCTTCCTGCAACAGCTGCAGGCGGTGGTCGGATGACCCATCGCCGCTTACACGTACTAATACGATGTTTTGGAACTGCATACCGGAGGAGCTGGGTCAAGCATACTTTACGAACTCTTAGGCTTCGGGTTTTCGGCTGGTCCTTAAATGGCCACCGGCGGGCCGGCCGCGCGATGGTGACGGGCGCCTCATCGGCCATTTCCGGAATCGCTAGGCGGGCTGCCGGTGGCCACATGGAGCGGCCAGCTCAGCCTGGCGCGGTCACCCCGTGGCCACGCTGTGGCCAACTGTCCGGTGGCTCGTGGCCATCAGGGGGCATATCAGTGGCCATATCAATGGCCATCCAAGAAGGCGGCGCCGTGGCCATCCGGCGGCGTCCGGCGCGGTGGCCGGACAGCGCTGGCTGGCCCGGTGGCCGCGGTTGCGCGGAGTGACCGACGGCTGCCGTGACCGCCGGATCCGCGGTCCGTAGGTAAGCCGGGTGACATCTCGGTATGGATTTACGGGGTAACCGTTGATGGCCGTCGCATTGCGCGTCGTGGGCCAGCGCGTCTCTTTACACCCTGTGTGCGGCGAAGACAAGACAACATTATTTTGCGTTTCTTAGACAAGCTCTCTGACGATCTAGGATTATGTTACTGGCAAGTAACTTAGTGAGTGAAGTGGCATGTCGGCGGGCAGGTCTCTTGGTGCTCAATTGTTACTCATGAGTAACTTATATGATGTGATGCTGGTCACAATGATGGCGCGGGGCTGATCAGCTTGCTAGTCTCGACGTCAGCTAACTGATCGACTGGCTGCCTTGGGCGGCTTAGGATGCGCTTCCGCGTGATGTGACCGTGGTCAGCGTCCGACCGGTTGGCAAGCCCCACGTATCGATCGACCAGGCTGTCTACTGCGCCTGTGGATGTTCCTCCGCGTGACCATGACCGTGGCTGGTTCCGATCACCTCAGCAGTTCACTCGGCACTCCCCACGCCCTTCCACGTCTTGGAGCGACACCCGTGAAGATGACCGCGACCTCAGCCGGCAGGCGGTGCATGCGCACCGTCGTGTCGCTGTTGGCGCGCGGGCTGGGGTCGCTCTCGTTCGGGAAGATTTTGCTCGGCGGCGCGTTGGTGTGGATGGCCGCGGCATTCATTTCGATGGGCGCCGGCGCAATTGATTCGAATTCGGTGCGGCACGATGCAAATGCCGCGCCGGTCGAATTGGTGGATTACGCCACGCCGGATTCCGACACCGAGGCCGACGATTCCGATCTGACCAACTCGATCGGATTCGGCAGCGGGAATGTAAAGCCGTCGAAGGTCGGCAACAGCGGCCAGGCGGCCAACGGCCTCGACCCCCGGATGGCCACCATGGCCACGGTTCAGGTGCGGTCGCTGGCGGACATCCGGGCGCGCAACCAATCGGCGGCCACCGCACCGGTCACGGAGCAGGCCGAGTGGCCACTGCTCGATGGCCAGGCGAATGGCCACGGTGGGCAGCCGGCCGGGCAGGGTGTGGCCACAGCGGTGGCCAACGCCGGCGCGAAGGCGGAGCGGTTCGCCGGTTCGCTGACCGACTCGATGGCCAAGACGGTCGAGTCGATCGTGGACCCGGTGATGGACCTCGTGTCCGGTCTGGGTTCGCGCTCCGGTGACTCGCACGGCTCGTCGAACGCCCCGGCTCCGAAGGACCTGGCCCGTGAGGACGTGCAGCGCCGGATCGAGGAGGAGACCTCGTCGGCGCTGGACCGTGCCCGCAAGGCGACCCCGGCCTCCACCGGCTCGACCGCGGCGCCCGCCGGTTCGAAGGGCGGCTCGACGAACGGCACCGAGCTGGCCGACTCGGTCGGCAAGTCGGTGAACGAGTTCGTGTCGGACATGCTCGCGCGGATCGGCAAGTCCGTGTCCGGCTCGACCGGCGAGGTGACCCAGGCGCTCGGCACCGCGCGGGACGCGGTCGCCAAGGCCGGCAGCCAGATCAGGGACGCTGTCGCGGACGCACGCACCGGCCAGCCCCGCACCGAGCACGCCGCCGGCGCCCGGATCGAGCGCGCCGTGGACCGTGCCGACTCGCGGATCAAGCAGGCCGTGGCCCGGGACGGTGCGGCCGACCCGAGCGACGCACGGATCCAGCGGGCCGTTGCCCAGATGCGGCCGACCGTCGAGCGGGCGCTGTCGCGGGCCGACCAGGCCGTCACGCGAGCCAGCCAGGCGGCGGCGCCGACCGGTCAGCTGACCGACGTCGAGCAGCTGCGCCGCCTGGCCGACCAGACCGCCGACAGCGACACCGCGCAGCCGGCTTCCTACGCACGCCAGGCAAATATGAGCCCGGGCAACACCAGCCAGAGCAACCGGTCGAGCGCCAAGGCGCCGTCGGCCGAGCAGGTCGACCAGCTGATGGGCGGCGTGGTCGACCTCGTGTCCGGCATCGTCACCACCGTCGCCGGCAAGCAGGCCGGCGCCCAGACTCACCAGGCCCTCGCTGCCCTCGCCGACCAGGTCAGCCAGGCCCTCGCGGCCAGCAACAAGCTGCCTACCAACGCGAACGGCGGCGGCTCGGACGACCGGTTCACCGCGATGCCCGAGCGGGCGCGCACCAACGGCGACACCCAGCCCGGCCTCACCGGCGACGTGGACCCGACCCGGCCGGAGTTCACCGGCCAGCTCGGCCGCAACGTCGGCGACCGGGGCCGGTCCAGCGAGCTCACCGCGCAGGCCGCGCGCGGCCCACCGGCCGCCGGCAACAACCTCCGCGAGACCCTCCAGAGCAGCGTTGACAACTTCATCGGCCAGCTGACCAAGCTGCTCGGCGTCTCCGCCCCCCAGGCGTCGCAGACCCCGCAGAACCAGGCGCAGGCCGCGGTGAACCCCGAAGACGTTCCCGAAATCCTCGAGCAGGCCTTCGACCAGACACTCGACCAGGTCGGCGACGCGCTCGCCCAGCACTCCCCCAGCCGGAACCCGGAGCACGACTCCGAAGACTCCGCTGACTCGGAGGACATGGGCTACTGGGAGAAGCTCTACTACGACACCTTCATGGCCGAGGCCAAGGCCGCCGGCCAGCAGCAGTCCGCTCAGCAGCAGGGCCAGGAGCAGTCTGCCGGCGGTGACCTGGCCGGCCAGATCACTGACCTGACCCAGGGTTTCGTTTCCGACCTGCTCAAGACTCTCGGCCTCGGCGGTGGCTCGAGCTCCGGTTCCGGCGCCGCGCAGCAAACCCAGCCGCAGCAGCAGAGCCAGCAGTCGCAGGGCCAGCAGTCCGCTGGCGGTGACCTGGCCGATGCGATCACCGACCTGACCCAGGGTTTCGTTTCCGACCTGCTCAAGACCCTCGGCCTCGGCGGCGGCTCGAACTCCGGTTCCGGCACCGCCCAGCAAACCCAGCCGCAGCAGCAGGCGAGTGTTGCCGGGGGCAAGGACCTGGCCGAGGACATCGGCGAGCTGACCGACGACTTCGCGTCCGACCTGGTGAAGCAGATCGGTGGTTCGGCCGCCGGTTCGAACCAGGGCGGTGACCGTGGGCAGCACGACGGCGACCGGCGGCACGAGGGCGACGACGAGAGCGGCCTGCTGGGGTGGCTCGGTGGGTTCCTGAAGGATCTGTTCGGAGACCTCGGGCTGGGTGGCCACGGCGGTGGCTCGCGTGGCGGGGCCGCGCAGGGTGGCGGCAATGCCGAGAGCGGCAATGGCCAGGGTGGCAGGGCGCAGGGCGACCAGGGCGGGCTGGCTGGCAAGATCACCGAGCTGACCAACGGCTTCGTCGGTGACCTGCTGGAGAAGCTCGGCATGGGCGGTGGCTCCGGCACGGGCTCGGCCGGGCAGGCCTCGCAAGGCAACTCCGGGCAGGGCAACTCCGGCTCCGGCGGCAGCGGACTGGCGGAGCGGATCAGCGAGCTGACGAACGGATTCGTCGGCGACCTGCTGGAGCGGCTCGGGCTGGCTGATGGGGGCAGCCCGAGCGGCTCCGGTGGGTCGGGTTCCGGCGCGGGGCAGCAGGCCGGCGGGCAGCAGAGCGGCGGCCAGCAGTCCGGTGGGCAGCAGAATGATCTGGCGAGCCGGATCACCGCGCTGACTAACCAGTTCGTCTCGGAGCTGCTGCAGATGCTGGGCCTCGGCGGCGGCAACACCGGCACGGGCGGCACGGGCACCGGGACTGGCCAGGGCACCGGGACCGGGCAGGGCACCGGCGGGAACGCGGGCAACACCGGCAACGGCGGGCAGCAGGACTCGCGGGCGCAGGGCGCTACCGCGACGCGCAAGCCGGCGGCCGTGACCTCCTCCGGTGCCCCGGAGCTGCTCCCCGCCAACGACGGCAACTACCAGGAAGACCCGTGGAGCACCTGGTTCGGTGGTGACTCCGCGCAGACCACCAACGACGTTCTCCAGGGCCGGTTGAAGGTCGAGCAGAGCGAGCGGAAGCTGGCCGCAGACAAGAAGAAGGTCGCCGCCGGCACGCTCACCAAGGCCGCCTACACCAAGCGGGTCAAGGCACACGACGAGCTGGTCGACGAGGTCGACGCGCAGGCCGCATACCTCTCCCCCGAGCGCAACAAGCTGATCAACGAGTCCGTCCAGGGCGAGTACCAGGTCGTGGACGCCCGCGCCAAGCTGGACAAGGACAAGAAGGCCCTCGCCGCCGGCACCATGTCCCAGGCGACCTACGACAAGCACGCCGCCGCGTACAAGACGTTGCAGCAGAAGGTGTACCCGAAGTCCGGCGAGCTGCGCGAGGCGATCGGGTTCCAGCCGGTGCAGGCCAGCAACAACGATGACGGGGCCGGCGCGAGATGTCAGGCGGACGGCGCGTTCACCTCCTGCTCGACGGTCGCGGTGGACCCGGACACCGGCGAGCTCACCGAGCACCACTGCGTGGCGATGACCGGAGTGTCCGGCTGTGGCGTGAAGGCCGGCTCCGGCGATGTCCGCTCCAGCGCGAAGTGCACCGCGACCGGCTGCAACACCAACGCGGTCTACGACGAGCAGAAGGCCTCCGACAAGTGCAAGGCCGGGCGCTGCACCATCACCGCACTGGCCAACAGCGAGGGCACCGAGACCACCTGCCAGGCCGTCAACGGCTGCCAGGTCGACAACGACGCCCGGACGCTGCCGGGCAGCGTGCAGGCCGGGGCGGCGCGCAAGACCACCGCCGACGGTGACTGCACCAAGAACTGCGCGATCCACGCGGTCGCCCGCACCGACGGTTACGCGGACATCGCCTGCCGCGCCGGCACCGGCCGCTGCTTCGACATCGAGGCCACCGGCAACCAGAACCCGATCGCCGGCAAGGGCGCCAAGGCTCCGGTGAACGGCGGTGGGACGGACGCGGTCGGCCACTGCGACGCCCGCAACGACCGGGGCTGCGTGGTCACCGCCAGCACCAACCTGGGCAGCGACGACACAGCCGCGCGCGACCAGGGCAGTGACAACTACGGAGACGACCTGGCCCGTTGGCTGGGCGGCAACACCGGCGAGCCCGAGACCGCCGCTGCCGCCCAGCCGGCTGCCACCGTCACCGTGGACTGCGAGGGCGGCACCGACTGCGCCGGCGGCGGCACCACCAAGACCACCGCGAAGATCTCCGCCGCCGGTTCCGGCAAGAAGGCGAAGACCGCGACCCGCACCACCGGCTCGACCAACGACTGCAAGATGGTCGACGGCGAGTGCCAGGCAAACTCCACCTCCCGCGCCCGCGCCGAGCAGCACATCACCGAGCCGGCCACCACCCAGCTCGCCTCCTACACCCAGCCCACCAGCGCGAACGGCCAGCCCACCGCCGGTAAGGCCGCTGCGGGCAAGGCCGCCGCCGGTAAGACCGCAGACGGCGAGGCCAACGGCAGCACCGGCAAAGCCGCGAAGCCGGCCGAGCCGACGGTGACCTACACGCTGACCGCAGACAGCACCGGCGACACCTGGATCGGCTGCGACACCGCGACCTGCAAGGGCAACGGTAAGACGGTCACCACCGGCGCCGCCTCGGGCGACATCAAGGGCACCCGCTCCTCCACCGGCACCTCCGTCTGCGACGTGCACGGCGTCGGCGGAGCCTGCGACACCGACGTGAACACCGAGGTCACCAACCGCGACGCCAAGACCGGCCCGGTGAGCGTCTCGCACGCCAACGCCGTGATCGAGTGCGAAGACTCCACCAAGTGCGGCGGCAAGACCAACGCCAAGACCGAGGCGCTCGACACCGCCGTCTCGAAGCACGCGCGCGGCTCGTCTTCCGGGTTCGAGTGCACCGTCACCGGCGGCGGCTGCTCCGGGCAGTCGGTCTCGGACGGTTCCTCTGCCCCGGACTTTGTGATGATCGACCCGAAGACCGGCAAGGTGATCAAGCAGGCCGAGGGTCCGTCGTCCACCTCGACCTCCTCCGGCGTGCTGGACTGCCAGAGCAGCACCTGCTCCGGCTCGATCAAGACCACCGCCGCCGCCTGGGACGGCGCGATCAACGGCGGCAAGCCGCGCACCTCCACCGGCGACGCGGCCTGCCAAGCTGGCGGCGGGTCCTGCCTGGTGCAGTCGGCGTCCACCGCGACCACCGGCCCCGGCGCCGCCTACGCAATCTCCGGTGACGACGCGCAGCTGAACGCCAAGCGCCTCGGCACCGGCCCGAGCGCAGCGTCCGTCTCCGGTTCGCTGCTGCGCTGCGACGGACCGTGCAACGGCCGGGCCACCAGCTCCGCGACCGGCACCAACCCGTCGGTCTCGGCCACCCCGCGCGGCTCCAGCAGCTACGGCGTGTGCGACCGCACCTCCGGCGGCGCCTGCCAGGCGGTCACCAACTCCGCCGCCTCCTCCAGCTCGGACGCCAACAGCATCAAGCCGCTGATCCAGGCCCCTTCCACCAACGCCACGATCCGCACCCAGACCACGGGCAACACCAACGGCAACGGGCAAGGCCAGACCGCCCGTTCCGGCAACAGCGGTGGTGCCCCGGCGCAGGGCGGCGGTGGCCAGCAGGGGCAGCCGGCCACCGCCCCCACAAACGCGCCGGGTTCCTCGGCCAACTCCGGCGGACCGACCGTGCCGGGCGCCTCCAGCTGGTCGATCGCCTCCGCCCTGCTCGACTGCCAGGGCCAGGCCAGCTGCTCCGGCACCGCCCGCAGCAACGCCGAGGGCTCCGACGGCCCGCGCAACGTGCACGCCGGACGAGAGACCCGCGGCCCCCCGGCGGGCAACGGCGAAACCACCGCACGTTGCACCACCGCCCAGAGCGCCTGCGTCGCACAGACCAACTCCTCGGCCGCCACCGGCCAGGTCGTCGCCGACGTGGTCACCGAAAACCTGAAGACCTCCGCCGAGAGCGCCGCCGCACAGGCCGAGCAGCTCCGGCAGGCCGCCACCCAGGCCCAGCAGGCCGCCGCCGCGCCCGGCGCCGCCGCCGCGCAGCGCAAGCAAGCCACCCAGGCCGCCAAGCAAGCCACCGAGGCCGAGAAGGCCGCGAAGGACGCCGCCAAGGCCGCGACCAAGCCGGTCAAGGGCGCCCCGGCCACCCTCGAGCAGTCCTCCGCCACAGCGCAGTGCCAGGGGCTCGGCTGCCAGGCCGCCACCACCGGCAACACCGGCGGCGCCGCCGGCAAGGCACACACCCAGGCCGACTGCACCGCCAGCACGAACGGCTGCACCGTCGCCAGCGAGGTGCTCGCGCAGACCGGCCGCGACTCCGGCCAGGCCGCCAGCACCAAGAAGAACGCGAAGAACCTGCCCGGCTACACCGGTTCCGGTCAGGCCACCTCCACCCTGGCCTGCCCGGACGCCGGCTGCACCGGCAAACTCACCGGCAACGCCAACACCAGCGGCGGCCTGGGGCCGAAGACCCAAGCCACCCGGTCGAACGCGAAGGGCAACACCGCCTGCGACGGCACCGGCCCCTGCCAGGCCCAGATCACCGCCAACTCCTCCACCTCCGGCACCGCGCCGAGCGTGAACAAGCAGCAGCGGTTCGTAACCACCTCCGTCCAGGTCGGCGCCACCTGCGACAACGGCACCAAGACCGGCTGCAAGACCCACGCCGAGTCCAAGACCACCGCCACCGGCGCCAAGCGGGTCAAGGGCAACGGCACGTCGAACTGCACCACCGCCGGGATCTGCCAGACCAGCACCGGTGGCTACACCGCCGCCGACACCGCCGAGATCAACGCCGGCTGCGCGGGCACCGGCTGCCACACCCACACCACGGGCAACGCCCGCGCCACCGACGGACCCACCCACGCCACCCACGCAGCGCACTCGCGCACCGACTGCACCGCCGGCGCCATGGGCCAGTGCGCCGGCTCCAGCCGGGTCGCCGCCAGCGCCGCCGGCACCCAGGTTTCCGCCACGTGTGACACCACCAAGGGCGGCAAATGCGACTCCGACTACTCCGCCTCCAGCCACGCCCGCGACGGCGCGGCCAAGGGCGACGGCACCTGCGGCGACCACGGCAACGGCTGGTGCGGCACCAGCGCCACCGCCCAGGTCCAGGGTGGCGCGGTCTCCGCCTCCTCCAGCTGTCAGGGCAGCAAGGGCTCGAACTGCCACCACTCCGTCAGCGCGGACGCGGGCGCCTCAAGCACCGGCGCATCGGCCAACGTGCACGGCGGCACCTCCGGCACCTTCGGTTCCGACTGGGTCACCGTGTCCGCCCAGGCCGACGGCAACGGCAAGAACGCGAACGCGTCCATCAGCTGCCAGGGCAGCAGGGGCATCAGCTGCTCCGGCAGCTGGTCGGTGAACGCGCACGACTTCGCCGGTGACCCGAACAAGAAGAAGAGCTGGGCCGAGGCCAACGCGCACGACTCCGGCGGCCTCAACGGCCCGGGCACCTCCGGCGGCTGGGTGTCCGCGAACGCCAGCGTCACCCGCAACGCGGACGGATCGGTGGACGCGGTGGCCACGGCCGACTGCTCCAACCCGGCGCACTGCACCCGCCGCTCCGACGCCTACGCCGAGACCAGCCACAAGGGCGCCAACCACGGGCCGACCGAGCACAAGGACGGCGGCTACTTCACCTCCAACGGCGCCGGCCGCTGCCACAGCAACGGCGCCGGCTGCGGGGTGCACGCGTGGGCCGACGACCAGAGCGGCGGCGCCGAGTGCGTCAAGGGCCTTGACTGCTCGGGCTTCAAGCAGACCGCCGGCGGCAAGGCCGTGTTCCACAAGACCGCGGACTCGCTGGCCGAGCAGCGCGCCGCCCGGGAACGCGCCGCGCGGCAACAGCAACAGAGCGGCGGCAAGAAGGGCCAGAACGTCAGCGGCAAGGACGGCAAGCGCGTCTCGGCCGACGAGCTGGGCGACGGCCAGACCGGGGTGGACGCCCGGATCACCGACATGGCGGCACCGCCGGAGCTGAAGAAGAACGGCAAGGACGACGTCCTGATCCAGTTCACCTCGCCCGGCGCCAAGGGCAAGGACGACACGGTCACCGGCGTGGTCTGCCGGGACTGCGCGGACGGCAAGAAGGTCACCGGCCCCGACGGCCAGACCATGACCTACCACGACAAGGGCGGCAAGCGCTCGGTCACCGTGACCAACCCGGGCATCCCGGGCAGCAAGAGCGACGACCGCGCCACCGGCGGCACCCGCGCGGCCATCGCCAAGGACCGCGCCGGCAACCACACCGCCGAGGTGCGCGGCGGCGGCAGCGTGCACGACGGCTACAGCGGCTCCACCATCGACGTGCCGGACAGCTCCAGCGGTTCCTTCAAGCTGGCCAGCCACCACAGCTCGTTCGAGGCGAGCTGCCCGAACGGCTGCTCCGGCGCCGTCGGCCACGACAAGAAGATGGACAAGGTCGAGCTCGACAACGCCAAGAACGTGCACATCGTCGCCCGGGACGCGGCCGGGCACGCGGCCCAGGCCACCTGGGACGGCAAGGGCAAGTTCACCACCGCCGAGGGCCACGTCATCACCGCGAACGGCGACGGCAAGCCCACCAAGAAGCACCCGCTGGCCAACTCCAGCTCGGTGGTCACCCCGGGCATCGACGGCCCCGGCGAGTTCCACGTCTACGGACAGACCGGGTCGATCAGGCTGGCCGACGGCCGGGGCGTGGAGCTCACCAAGCTGGCCGCCGGCCCGGGCTCGACCACCGTCGTGAAGCCCGGCGCCGGCGACTACCTGAGCGCTACCACCGGCGTCGGCGGCCACCTGGCCTGCGTGGGCCCTTGCGCCCGGTACTCCCCCGACAGCAAGCTGCCCGGCAGGCCGGGCGGCGACGACGCCTGGCTGAAGTACCGCGCCTGCAGCGCGCGCTGCTCGATCTACGAGCAGTTCGCCGACCCGGACAACAGCAAGGCGCCGAACGGCTACGTGCGCGTGAAGATGCTCGGCGACGGCGAGTTCACCTCGCTCACCGCGAACGGCGGGACGCAGAACTGCGACGGCAAGGGCTGCACCTTCACCCAGACCATGCCGAACGCCAAGGGCGAGGGCGGCGGCGCGATCTGCCAGGTGGGTTCCGCCGGCGGCCACTGCCACGGCAGCAACATGAAGGGCCAGTACCAGAACTGCGAGAAGGCCGGCTGCGGCACGGTGCTGCTGTACCCGACCAAGGACGGCCACAACGAAGGCCGGGCCTGCCTGACCGGCAGTAACTGCACGGGCAAGGGTCCGCAGCTGAACGACTACGTCAACTGCGACCAGGCCTGCCCGCTGGTGCTGGCGGGCAAGGACTACTGGCGCACCCCGACGAACAGCGCCGTCGACAAGGAGCTGGCCACGGCGCTGAAGGACGTCGGGGCGAAGCTGGGGCCGCACGGCGAGCTGCCCAGGCTCAAGCCGGAGCAGCTCAACCAGCTGAGCGCGAAGGACCGCAAGGCATACGACAACGAAACCAAGCTGTCCGACACGGATGCCGCGCTGTTCACGCTGGCCGGCGTCACCGCCGAGGGCAACCTGCGCAAGGAGGTCAATGACCTGAGCGGCAAGGTGCCGGGTCTGAACAAGGCGCTGGACAAGCTCGAGGCGGCCAGCAAGAACGGCATCGACCCGAGCGAGCTGACCTACGACAAGGACGGCAACGTCACCGGCGGCAGCCTGGCCGACGAGGCGAACACGATCAACAAGGCGTTGGCGCAGAGCTCGGACCTGCAGCGCGACTGGGGCATCGTGGACGGCCTCAACCAGCTCTACGACAACCCCCAGTTCAAGCCCAGCAACTACACCCCGGACGGCACGCCGAAGGTCGACTACGACTACATGCGACTGGCCAAGGGCACCACCGGCGTGGACCAGGACCAGCTGGCCAAGGACATGGGCCTCAAGCGCAAGGAGCTCGACGAGCCACGCCTGGGTCCGGACGGCAAGGTGCAGCTGCCGGGCACCACGTTCGAGGACGCCGGCGGCAAGCTTTCCAAGAAGGACCAGGTCAAGGCCGACGCCGCGCAGACCGCCGAGCTGGCGCTGCGCCCGCTGCAGGCGGATAACGACGAGAAGCTGATTCGGCTGGGTGACCGGCAGCAGACGCTGAACAGCCAGTCCGAGAAGCTGAACAAGGAGATCAACTCCTTCAACCGCACCGGCAAGGGCGGCCAGTCCGAGGGCGACCGGCTGAACGCCCGCGCGAAAGAGCTGGACCGCCAGCAGAAGGCCCTGGACAAGGACAAGAAGGACGCCAAGACCGAAAAGTCGAACCTGACCAAGGCCGGCGAGACCGTCGAGGGCATGAAGAACAGCCTGCCCGGGGTGAAGCCGAACACCGACGCCACCCGCAACGCGGACATGCAGGTCACCAGCGAGTCCAAGGACAGCGTGCTGAACAAGCGGCTGCGCATGTGGAACGACCTGGAAAACCGGGCCACCGACTTCTCCAAGGACCTCAAGGCCACCAAGCGCACGACCGAGAAGGCGCTGGCCAAGAACCAGATCGACCCGCTCGCCGGGTTGGCCGGGATCGGCTACAACGCCGACGCGCGCGACCTGTCACTGCGCCGCAAGGCCAGCCCGCTGGGCGCCAACAAGCTGCCCAGCCAGGGCCCCGACTTCCTCTGGGCGAAGAACGCGGTCAAGCACTACGACGAGCTGCGCAAGTACGACGGCAAGCTGGCCGACTACTTCCACAAGCACTTCAAGGGCGACCCCTACGAGGGCAAGGACGCCAAGGACCGACTGGCCCAGTTCGCCGCCCTGGGCAACCCGAAGCAGCTGGAACACCGGTTCTACCGGCCCACCAAGATGACCGACGGGCAGCTCAAGGCCGCCGACAAGCAGCTCGAGGACGTCGACCTACGCAAGAAGATCAAGGGCTGGTCGAAGGACGGCGCGGTCTACCGCGTGCCCACGCTGATCCGCAAGGACGGCAAGTGGCAGTGGATGGACATGTACATGGTCAAGAAGGGTGGCGACACCCGGTTCTATGACCCGAAGGGCGCGCACTACGGCTCACTGAAGGACTTCCGGGAGCACAACGAGATCCTCGGTGAGCACGACCGGATCATCTCGCCGGAGGATCTGGGGTCCACCAGCGGCAGGCTGAAGCTGGTCGACCAGTCCGGCAAGTATGTCTCCGGCTGGACCAAGTTCAAGAACGGCGCCATGGGCGTGGCCACCTTCGTGGGTGTCGCGGCGATGTTCGTCGGCGGCACGATCGCCGCGGCCACCGGCGTGGGTACCCCGTTGGCGGCCGCGCTGTGGAGCGGGGGGATCGCGCTGGCCACGGTCGGTGGCGCGTACTTCGCCGGTGAGGCCGCGAAGAGTTCCATCTCGCACTGGAAGCACGGCCAGCCGCAGCAGGCGTCCGACTGGTTGGTGATGGGTGCCTCGGTGCTGCCGGCGGTGGGCGCCGGGTTGCGGCCGCTGGCCACCGGCGCGGCGTCCCTGCTCGGCGTGGGCACCCGGACCGCCACCGTGGTGGGCAGCCTCGCCGCGAGCACCGCCAACGCGGGCGCGCTGGGCATCTTCGGCTACGAGAACTACCACGCCACCGGGAACCTGATCCACAACTGGAACAACCTGAGCCTGGGCGACAAGATCAGCGGCGGCGTCATGGTCGGCATGGGCTGGGTCGGCCTGGGCATGGGTACCGCGATGACCGTCGGCCAGGTCGGCGCCGAGTTCGGTTGGATCACCCGGTACGCCCCGTCGTCGGCTACCCGGCCGAACCCGAGCCAGTGGGACAACTTCGGCGGCTTCTCCCGGGATCCGTTCTCCCTCCGGGCGCCGTACTACCGGATCACCAACCCCGAGCCGATGTTCCCGATGCCCGGCCGCCAGGCCAGGTCGAACTGGCGCACCGGGCCGGAGATGACCGCCACGTACGGCGGCGGTTCCGGCGCGATCAACGCCAACGACCCCGGGAACGGCCGGAACACCGGCGCCACCGACCCGGTGTTCGAGTACGTGCGCGCCTACCGGGCTCTGCACGGGGAAGACCCGCACCTGAGCTCCATCGCCGCCGAATTGACCAACCGGTCCCACATCCGGGTGAGCGAGGAGGACGTGGCGACGGCGCTCAACAACGCCGGTAACCCGGACTTCCAGGTCGCCCAGGACGGCACCGTGACGAACGGGCGCGGCGCGCGCACCGACGGGACGTTGGACCAGATCCGCTCGATGCTGGATGAGCCGGAGAGCTACAACGCGTTCGGCGGCTTCAAGTGGAACCGGTTCCGCGCCCCCAAGCCGCGGGGCGAGAGCCCCTTCGCCACCCCGGCGGAGCAGGGCCGGGCCGGCCAGAACCCGGTCGCCGAGACCCCGGCCGCGCCGGAGGGCGAGGTTCCCGGGACGGCCGCCGCCGGTGGCCCGGCCGTCGCCGCCAACACCCCCGGCTCACCGGCCCAGGCCCAGGGCGGCCAGAACCCGGCCGGTGCCGGCCAGGCCCAGCCGAACGGCGGCCAGGCCCAGGCGGGCGGCCCGGTCCCGGGCCAGACCACTGGTACGGCTTCGCCGCTGAACACCGGTACCGGCGCTGGCGCCTCGCAGGGCACCGGCTCCGGCGCCCAGCCGAACACCGGTGCCGGCCCGACGCAGAACACCGGTGCCGCCCCCGCGCCGGCCTCGGACGGCCCGGCTCGCGCCGGTGGCGCACCGCGCGCGACCGGCGGCGCCGACACCGGCGCTCCGGGCGCGGCGCCGAGGGGCGAGGCCAACGTCGGTGGCGATGTCCGCCCGGCCGGTGCTCGGCGCGACTTCACCGCCGCGGCCACCGAGCAGCACGGCATCCCGGGCGCCGGCAGTGCCCGCAGCTCGGACACCGGCCCCGGCACCGACTCCCTCGCTGCGGCGGCGAGCCCCGACTCGGCGCCCGCGCCCACCCCGGAGATCCCGCGTCCCCCTGGCGACACCGGCGCGGGCTCGGCCGACGGCGCGGCCGGAAGCGGCGGGCACTCGGGCTCCGGCGAGCTCAGCGGCCACGCCCCCGAGCGCCCCCAGTCCCCGAACCCGGGCAATGACCAGCAGAACCCGTGGGCGCCGCCGCGCGGCGCGGGCGGCCGGGAAGGCGCCACCACCCAGCGCGGCCACGACGACTCGGGCGGCGTCGGCCCCGAGCCGGAGCCCGGCAAGGGCGAGCTGGTCCCCGACGCACCCGAGACCGAGGTCCGCGCGCCCCAGGTGGACGGCGACAACCCGCACACCATGGAGCCCAGTACCAGCGGCACGGACATCCACGGCCCACCGGATCCCGCCGCGAACCCAACCACTACTTCTCACCACACCGGCGACACGTCACGGCCCGAAACCGCCGTGTCGGGCGCCGACACCACACCGCGGTCCACCCACGACGGGTCGCGGCCCACCACAGACCTCGAAAACGGACCCGCCGCCGCGGCCGACGAGGGCTCCCGGCCCCGGTCGTCCGAGGGCGACGAGGGTTCGCCGTACGGCACGCTCGACGGCGACGAGGGCGAACTGCCCTGGTCGTTCGAAGACGACGGCGCACCTTGGTGGTCCGACGGCGACGAGGGCTCCCCGCCCTGGTTGTCCGAGGGCGACGACAGCGCACCAATGCCGTACGCGCCGGATGGCGACTACGGCGCTCCGGTGCCGCACACGCCGGATGGCGACTACGGCCCGCTGCCGTACACGCCGCACGGCGACGACGGCGCTCCGATGCCGCACGTGGCCGAGGGGCCTTCGGCGACGCCCGCCGCGAAGCCCGCCGACCCCGGCGCCGCGCGGCTCGAGCGCGCGGAGGCTGCCGCTAAGACGGCCCGGGCGGCCCACATCAAGGCGCAGATCAACCGCAACCGCGCCCCGCGCGAGGAGCTGCCCAAGGCGGACGCGGCCCTCGAGCGAGCGAAATGGGACGAGATCGTCGCCGAACACGAACTCAAGATGGCGACCGAGTTCCAGGACGTGCAGGCCACGCTGGAGGCGGCCACGCTCTACCGCGAACGGTACGACGCGGGCAGGAACGAGAACGACGGCTACGACTTCGGCACTGTGGACGCGCTGCCCACCAAGAAGTTCGCCAAGCTGCCGGAAGAGGTCCGCTGCGCCTACGTCTGCGAGGTGCACAAGCGCACCACCGGCGAGGACCCGTACGAGGTGCAGACGGCCGGCGCGCTGATGCTCAGCCGGAACAAGGCGACGGCGCGGGAGACCGTCACCTTCATCGGACAGATGAAGCGCATGCCCCAGGGCCTGGTGCTGGAGATGCTCACCGGTGAGGGCAAGACCCTGGTGGTGCGGCTGTCCGCGGGTATGCGGGTGCGCGCCGGCGAGAAGGTCGGTGTGGCCACGCACGCCCACCCGCTCGCCGAGAAGGCCTACAACGACGCCCTGGCTTTCTTCACCGCGCTGCGGGCCAAGTCGGCACTGATCGAATCCGGCCCGGAGGTCAGCCGGGGCGAGGGCAGCGACACCACCCCGGACGGCTACCTGGCCTCCGAAAAGCGGCTGAAGAACCTGGAGGACGTCCAGGAAGCCGACGTGGTGTTCGGCTCGGCCCGTGACTGGGTGACCAGCTGGCAGCGCGGCCTGCGCAACAAGGCCGAGGCCATGCCCAAGCGGCACATGATCCTGGACGAGATCGACATGCTGGCCATCGACTGGGGGCGCACCGCCTACCTGCTGGGCACCGTGCTGCCGGGTTCCGCGCGGGACGCCACGGAGCTGATCGAGGCCGGCAAGCTGGCCGCGAAGCTGGAGGCGGGCGACTTCAGCCGCACCCGCTGGACCAACCGGGCGTACATGACGGAGGAGCAGGCGCACAACTTCGCCAAGCGCATCGAGCTGGACCACGAGCTGACCCCGCAGCAGCGCGAGGACCTCGCCGACTTCGTCGAGTCGAGGCGGCACCGGCTGGGCCGCGAGTTCGTGCTGGACGGCGACTTGGTGATCATCATCGAGCGGGACAGCGGGCAGCGGCAGAAGGGCCAGGTGTGGGAGCACCACCCGCTGCTGGAGGCGATGCACCTGAAGACGGTCAAGCCGGGCCTGCGCACCGTGTCGCGCAAGACGCTGTACCAGTTCCTCAAGGCGCAGCACTCCTACCAGGGCGTCACCGGCACCGCGAAGTCCTCCGCGCGGACGTTCGGGAAGGTCTACGGGCTGTTCGTGCGCAGCCTGCCCACCAACAAGCCCCGGCTGCTGCAGGAACTGGACCCCCGGTTCTTCGGCAACCAGCAGGACCTGTGGGACCAGGTCATCAAGGACATCAAGGAGCTGCACGACGGGCGGGTGCCCCGGCCGTGGATCGTGGGCATCCGGGATGTGATCGACAGCATCGCGTTCTTCAACCAGTTGATCGAGGCCGGGGTGAAGAGTGCCCGGCTGGTCAACGCCGACACCCGCTTCGAGCTGAACGAGAAGGTGGCCACGGCGCGGGCCGGCGAGCCGTACTCGGTCACCGTGGTGACCGGCAAGATGGCCCGGGGCACTGACGTGCTGCTCGGCGGCGACTGGAGGTTCGGCCTGCCCGAAAACGCCTCGCTGCGGCTGCAGAAGCTGGCCAAGGCGCAGGCCGAGGAGGTGCTCAACTGGCTGGACAGCCAGGGCGGCGGGCACGTCGAGATGCTGAATATGTTCGGTTCCCGGCGGGCCTCGGAGCAGTTCGGCGGCCGGTTCGGCCGGCAGGGCCAACGCGGCAGCTGGCGGGAGTCCATTGGGCTGCACGACGAGGAACTGGTGATCCATGCGCCCGCCGCGCAGCTGGAGGAGCTGCAGGGCAAGTACCGCAACGGGGAGATCCCGTACAAGTCGGAGGACTGGTACGCCGCCAAGGCGCTCTACAAGAAGGCCCAGAGCAACGCCGACAAGCAGCGGCTGCGGGACCTGAAGAACACCCTGAAGTGGTTCAAGAAGCCGGCCAACGTCGTCTACCACACGACGACCAAGCAGGCGCCGAAGGAGGGCACCCCGGAGGCCGCCCGCGCCAAGGACATCAACGAGGCGGCGGCCCGGGCGCAGCGGGCGCACAACCAGCTGAAGGACACCCAGGCGGCGTACGCGGCGGCCAGCGCGCTGAACGGGGGGTCGCTCGGCAACCTCGGCGACACCTGCACCGCCATGTGCGCCAAGCAGCAGGAGCTGACCGACGCGCTGCACGCCTACCGGGAGCTGGTGGACCCGGAGGGCGCCGCCGAAGCCGCCGCCGCCGCCGAGAAGGCCCGGACGGCCGACCCGGACGCCACGCCGGGCGACGGCCGCGAGCTGCGGCTGACCGTGGCCAAGGTGGTGGAGGCGCACAACCTGGCGCTCAGCGGCCACTACGACGAGGCGATCGCCCTGCTCGACGGCATCGGCACCGACGCCGAGCTGGTCGACACGATCAGCAGGTCGGGCTGGGCCGGCGCGGACTGGGTCGCCCTGGAGGCGCTCAACGCCATCGCCACGGTGCGCGCCGTCGCGCTGATGGGCGCCACCCCGGGCGGCACCTCCGAGCACCCCGACTACGTGGCCGGCATGATGGACGACGAGAACGCCTTCTACCGGCTGGCTCACCTGGTGAACACGTTGCCGCCGGAATTGGCGATCACCGTCACCAGCAAGATGGAGGCCGAGGTCCGGGAGCTGCGCGAGCTGATCGCCCGCTCCGCCGACAGCTACCGCAACACCGCCGAGCTGATCGACCGGGGCGGCGTGGACCCGGCCACCATGATCGCCACCCTGGTGCTGGCCGGGCGCGCGCTGGACCAGGGCTACGAGGGCCTGCGCGCGTCGCTGCGGGACGCCGGGTTGAGGCTGGCCCAGCTGGAAGAGTGGCAGCTGTACCTGCTGGTCAACTACGCCAAGGGGTACAGCATGGCGTCGCTGGCCAGCACCCTCGGCATCAGCCTCAGCGACGCCGAATGGCTGCTGGATGAGACGCTGCGCACGCTGTCCACCAGCAACGGCACCGGCCGGTCGGTGCTCACCGAGCACGTGGCCCGCACCCTGGTGCGCCGCGAAGTTGTCGACCAGAACGCCGAGGAGGCGTGGCTGGAGATCCACAGCCGGATGCTGGCGTACCGCAACGGGCTGCACCCGATCGAGGCCGAGCTGTGGTGGAACCTGGAGGACAGCATCGAGTACCTGCTCGACGAGCTGCCCGAGTCGGTCACTGCGGACCAGGTCGACGAGCTGTACCGGCTGCTGATCAAGAACCGGATCACCACGGCGCACCAGGCCGAGGCGCTGAGCAGCACCGAGCTGACCCACCTCGGGTTCACCGACGAGCAGCGCAGCATGCTGTGGGACGCGCTGCGTGAGCTTGGCACGGCGGAGCGCGGGGCCGACTCCGGTCCGGCCCGGGGTCCGTCGGTGGACCGGGGCTACGCGCTGTTCAACACGCTGAACTCCGCGTGGGGCCACCAGGAGCTGTTCGCGGCGTTCTCCCTGGCGCTGGGCATGCCGACGCTGCCCGGCCCGGTAATCGAGGCGCGGCTGGAGACGCTGCGCAACGCCCTGGGGCTGGACCGGCTGACCGAGCACGCGGACGGGGTGCGGCTGGAGGGTGCGCACGGGCCGCACTACCTGCCGGTGCTGCTGGCCTACGCGGGCATCGGTCCGGTGGTCATGCCGGGGCTGACCGACGACGCCCGGGACGCGGCCCTGCTGGCCCTGGACACGGTGACCACCCACCTGCGCGGCGCCCCCGCCCCGGCCCCCGGCACCCCGGGTACTCCGGGTGCGCCGGCCCTGGGCACGCCGGGCGCCCCGGGTGCGCCGACGCCCGGTACGCCCGGCACACCGACCCCGGGTACTCCGGGTGCGCCGGCGCCCGGCACGCCGACCCCGGGTGCGCCGACGCCGACGCCCGCGCCTGCCCCTGAGCCGGGTCGAGGTGGCGGCGGTTCCGGTGGCTCTGGCTCCGGCTCGCGCGGCGACCGGCGGCGCACGCTGATCCACGGCACCTGGGCGCTCGGCCTGATCACGGGCGGCGTGGCGGCCGGCGGCCTGCTGGCGGCCGGCCTGGCGATCAACGCGGCGGTGCTGTTCTTCGGTGTGGTCGCGGCCGCACTGGTCCTGCTGGTGATCCCGCCGATGCGGGGCGCCGCGTCGACCCGGGGCCCACCGAGCACCACCGTGCTACTCGCGGCGGTGCGCAACCTGCCGACCGCGATCGTCACCGGCGCGGTCTTCGCGCTGGTCTTCGGGGTGGCCCCGGCCGTGGTCGCGGCGACCCTCACGCTGATCGGGCACACCGTGCGCGCGCTGTTCGGCGCCACCGGCAGCCGCACGCTCGGCCACTTCGCCGGCAGGCTGTTCGAGCTGCTCGGTCAGATCTCCATCCCGATCGTGGTGAAGGTGCTGATCGCCACCGACCTGGGCATGTACCTGCTCACCGGGCCTTCGCTGCCCGGCATGCGCTGGCTGTCCGCCGACCGGCTGGCGCACTGGCTCACCCTGAACGTCGACGAGTACGGCGCCCACGCCTGGTGGCAGGCGCTGACTAGCGGCTTCCTGCACGGCGGCACGCTGCACCTGGCCAGCAACCTGATCACCCTGACGATGATCGGCGGCCTCGCCGTCAAGCGGCTGGGCTGGCAGAAGTTCCTAGGTGCGTTCCTGGTCGGTATCGCCGGCGGCTCGCTGGCTACCGTGTGGCTCGCGCACCAAGGCGCCGGGTTCCTGCAGAACGGCAACTCACTGGTCGGCGCCTCCGCCGGTGTGTTCGCGGTGCAGGGCGCGCTCGCGGTGACCGAGTTCCTGAACAACGAGCGCACCGCCACCTGGAAGCTGATCGCGGCCAACCTGGTATTCGGCTACCTGCTCAGCGCCCTCGGCGTGATGAACGTGTCGATCGCCGCGCACCTGGGCGGCCTGGCGGCCGGCGGCGGCCTGGCCTTCCTGCTGGCCAGCCTCCGCCCGGGCAGCGTGATGATCACCCGGAACACCCGCGGCGGCGGCGGCGCGCTGGGCGACGTCAACGCCGCCGAGGCCGCCGAGTTCGCCGCGCTGGTGCCGGCGCTGCTGTACCACGCGGCGCTGCCGGAGGAGCAGACGTTCCCGCACGGGCTGCTCCCCGGCGTCCCGCTGGTGCTGCTCGACCCGAAGCGGGCGCTCGAGCTGCTGCCCGCGCACCTGGCCGACCTGCCCGGCCGGTTGGAGCTGTTCACCTGGTGGCACGAGGTGCTCGCGCCGAACGGCAAGACGATCGCGTTCGCCCCGCGCTGGCGGGAACTGAACGAGCTGCCGCTGACCAGGGCCGACTGGGAGGCGATCGCCGGGCACGAGGGCGAGCACCTGCGGGAAGGCCGCTGGGCCGACCACGGCACCCACGCCGGCTTCGACGACCTCGCGCACCGGGCGGACAACGACCGGCTGCGCAAGCGGCTGGCCCGGGCCCGGGGCGAGCGGACCGGTGCCGAGCCCGCCCAGCCGAGCCAGGCCGGTTCCGAGCCCGCGCCGAGCGCCGGAGCGCCGAGTCTGACGCTGCGGACCGACGACGGCCGCGAGATCACCGCGACCCCCGGACGGCCGCTGCACATCGGGCGCTGGCCGCTCGCCGACGTGAACATGAGCCACTCGGTGGTGTCCCGCCGGCACGCCGTCATCGAGTTCGACGCCGACCGGGGCGCCTGGGTGCTGCACGACGCCGGTTCCACCAACGGCACCTACCTCGGCCGGGAGCGCGTCCGCCGGCCGGTCGAGCTGCGCAACGACATGACGATCGGCCTCGGGCGGCGTGGAGCAGCGGACCTCGTCGTCAGCATCACCGGTAGCGTCGAACCGGCCGGCGGGGTCGAATCGTCCGGCGAGCCCACAGCCCGGGCGGGCGACCCGTTCCGGCTGGTGTCCGACGAGCAAGGGCTGCCGACCTGGCTGGACCCGCTGTTGGGCGGCCGGTCGCCGAGCACCGGTCGGGTGGCGCGGGTCAAGGTCCGCGGCGGTTCCGGCTCCGGCTTCCTGTGGCAGGCCCAGGACGGCGTCGGCGTCGTGGTCACTAACCGGCACGTCGCCTACGACCCCGAGACCGGCCGCCAGCGCCCCGGTCTGATGGTGATGCTGCGGACCGCCGATCGCCGGATTACCGCAGTGCCGACGGTGCTGCCCGCCCCGTCGATGAGTGCGCTGCTGGCCGCGCTGGGCCTCGAAGGCCTCGCGGACGGGATCAGCGATGCCGCGTTCGTGAGCGGCGCCGCCGGGCTGGACGTCGCGGTGCTGTTGATCGAGCACCCGGGTTTGCCGAACGTCCCGGAGCCCCGGGTCGCCGGCTGGCCCGCGCACCGTACCCGCGGGTACGTGCAGGGCTACAGCACCCGGCCCGGCTCCGACGGCACCGGCGTGCGGACCAACGGCGACGTGCCGGTCGTCGGTCGGATCGTGGTGGGGGCACGCCGGGGCGAGGGCGCCTTCGACCTGGTGTTCCAGCGGCGCGGGTTCAGCGGTGGCGGCTCCGGTGGCCCGCTGTTCATTGAGGGCGACGGTGGGGATGCCCTGGTCGGCCTGGCGATCGGCCGTTACGGGCCGCGAGGCTCGGCGTTGGGCGTCGGGGTGCCGGCCGGCGCGGTCCGCGCCTTCGTCACCACCAGCGTCCGGCGCGGTGGCTTCGGTCTGCCGGGGCTCGGCGCGATGGTGGCCGGGGTGGCGCTGCTCGGCGCGGTGACGCTGGTGCTCGGACTGGTCGGTGGCGCGGGGCACCCGATGCTGGCGATGACGCTGCCGTTCGGGCAGCGGCCGCAGGCCGAGCCGCATGACCAGGTCCGGATTCGGGAGATGACCCGTGACGACGGCCACGCGGTGGAAACGGTGTTCGCCGGCATGTCGCTGGCCAGCCGGTTCCGCCGCTTCGACGAGAACCTCCCGACGCTGACGCCGCAGGTGCGGCGGGAGCTGCTGAACATCGATGGCCGCCGTCGCGTGGCCCTGGTCGCCGAGGTGCCGGCCGGGGACGAGTGGCGGGCGATCGGGATCGTCCGGTTCGAGGCTGACAACGAGGAAACCGGCCAGGTCTTCTTCGAGGTCGTCGACGATCGCCACGGCATGGGCATAGGGACCAGCTTGGTGCGCGCCATGGTTGGGCGCCTCGCCGATCTCGGCTACACGGAGTTCTACGGGCTGGTCCTGTCGAACAACGAAGCCACGATGGCGGTGGCCAGGCGGCTGTTCCCGGCGACGGCCCGGGAGCAGCGGCAGGGCAACGGCCTGCTGCGGGTGACCGTGCCGCTGCCTTCTCTCACGCGCGCCCCGACCCGCTGGCTGAACGGACTGCGGGCCGAGCCGACGCCGGACGGCGGGACCAGGCTGGTCAGCGCCGACGGGACGCCGGCGGTGCCCGGCGGGCTGAGCGGGTTCGTCGCGTCAATTCCCGGCTACCACGGCGTCGCGGAGGTCTCCCCCGAACTGGTTCAGGAGTACATGCGGTTTGCCCGCGCTCTGCCGGCCAAGCACGAGCCGTCCGTTCCGGCCGCCGGACCTGACACCTACCTGACCGGGATCGTCACGCCCGCGCGGCTCGGGGTCGGCGTGACCGAGACCAGGCCGGGGCTGCTCAAGGCGTTCCTCGACCAGGTCCGCTGGACCGGTGGGCGCAATCCGTTCACTTCCGCCGGGGCTGTTGTGGTCGCGCTGGCCGGCGGAGTGGCGCTGGCACTGGGACTGGTCGGTGGCGCGGGGCACCCGATGCTGGCGATGACGCTGCCGTTCGGGCAGCGGCCGGAGATCCCGGCCGGGGCGCCGGTGGTTCACCGGGTCACCTTCGAGGACGCCACCGCCACGATGCTGACCCTCGGGGCGACCGACACTTGGTCCGCCCAGCAGGCTCTGCGTCGGCTGGGACGGATCTTGTCGCGGGCGCGCGGCGAGACCGGGCTGCCGGTGCTGGCCGGCGCCCCGGAGACGGTCGTGGTCGTCGGCAGCCTCATGGGAGACCCGACCGTTGCATTCACCGCCCGGCACCCCGAGCACGCCCCGGACGGTGTGACCCTCGTCCCGGCCTACTGGGCGCGCACGATCAACGATCTGGTCGCGGCCAGACGGCTCGCCCCGGACTTCCCGGCGCGGCTGTTCGCCGACGCCGAGTTCGGGCAGGCTCCGGCGCTGCTGACCGAGCTGACCGACGCGCTGCGCGCTCACCTGACCGCCGCGGTGCCGGCCGGGCGGCGCGCCGGGCTGGCCCAGTGGTCGGAGGAGGAGCTGGCGGAGTTCCTCGCCGTCCCCGACTACGCCGATCGGGTCCGGGCGATCTGGGCGGCGCAGGGCTTCGCCGGCCGGCCGACCCCGGTCGACGCCGCCGAGGCGGACCGGCTGGCCGCCGCCGGGTACGTGACGTACTACCGCGGCCTCAACGGGCCCAACGCCGAACAGCACGCCGAGCGGTTCCGCACCGGCGAGAAGCCCTTCGTCGGGCACGGTGACGTGCTGAGCGGCAGCGGCACCAACTTCACCACCAACCCGGACCGTGCCAGCGGGCTGTACACGAAGGACGAGGGCTCCGCCGAGCCCGGCACGGTTATCGTCGCCTACCTGCACCCGGACGCCGCCGAGATCCACTTCGACGACACCGAGGCGCTGCGCGCGGCCGACCTGCTCGCCCTCCCCCACACCGCGGCCGCCGAGCTCATCGAGCACGACCTCGGCGTGTGGGCGACGCTGTACGGCTTCGACGCGATCACCAGCAGCGACCAGGCCGACACCAATCCGCTGTACGCCGGGCGCGACATCCTGCTGCAGAACCGCGCCGGGGCGTTGGTCAAGCGCGCCACGAACGGCGGTGCCGACGCCCTGACGGTGGGCATGGCGTTGGCGGGCGTGGCGCTGATCGGCGGGGCGTTGGCGCTGCTCGGTGGGGCGCACGCCGGGCCGGCGCTGGCCATGGCGTTGCCGTTCCGGATTCGGGAGATGACCCAGCGGGACGGCCCGGCGATCGGGGAACTTTACCGCGGCATGTCCGAAGCCAGCCGGCGCAACTGGCTGCACCGCGACCGGCCCGTGGACGAGATCCAAGACCTGGCGTTGCACGTCGACGGGCAGAAGAACGTCGCGTGGGTGGCCGAGGCTCCCGACGGTGGTGCTGACCAGTGGCGGACGATCGGCATCGTCTGGTTCTGGGGGCGGACTCGGGTGGCCGGGTATGTCGAGATCGCCGTCGTGGACGACTGGCAGGGCGGAGGAGTGGGCACTGCCCTGTACCGCGAGCTGCGCGAGCGGCTGCCCCAGCTCGGTTTCGCGCGGATCAACGCCGACGTCCTCACCGGCAACGAAGCGTCACTGCGCCTGCAGCGCTCGATCTTCGCGAACACCCGCATCGACTGGACCAACGACAAAGGTGTCTCCCGCGTCGTGTCCAGCCTCGACGACTTCGGTCTGGTCGACACCACCGGGCGCTCGGCCGCGCTGGAATTCCCCGAGTCGGGCAAGAAGATCAAACTGGAGCCCGGCCAGATCTACTCGATCGGGCGCGCATCGGACAACACTGTCCACATCCATGACTCGCCGCGGATCTCCCGCTGGCACGCGGAGATTCGCCATCTCGACGGCGCCGGGTGGGTCGTGCGCGACAAGGGATCCAAGTACGCCACCTACCTGAATGGCACGATCCTCGGGCGCGATGAACAGCGGCTGCTCCAGCCCGGTGACGGGATCGGCCTGGCCAGGATGCAGCGGCACGTCCGATTCCAGCTCGACAGCGGATCCGACCGCCGGCCGACCAGCCCGTGGCGATGGTTGCGCGGGGGCGGTGCTGCCGCCGTGGCCGGGGTGGTGCTGATCGGCGGGGTGGCCGTCGCGCTGGCGCTGGTTGGTGGCGGGCACGCCGGGCCGGCGCTGGCCGGCGTCTTCCCGAAGGGTTCGCTCTGGGCAGCTCTCGAGGAGGTCCCCGCCGTCACCGAGAAGGGCACTGCTCCTACCGACCCGGTCGGCGTCCACGAGATCGCGGGCCGGCTCGAGTTGGAAAGCCTTGACGCCATCCGACAGGCGTTCACCATGTTCGTGGAGTGGAAGCTCGTCTACTGGATGCCCAACGCCCGCTCGGACGCGAGTCGATGGGAACGCCTCTACTTCCTTCCCGCACACACCGTTGAGCTCCTGCGTGCGCTACGCGACCCAGAGTCGTATCCGTACATCGAAGGCCGTCGTCTGCTCGGCAGGCTCGCCGAGTTGTTCACGAGCTCCGTGGTCCTCGTCGGTGACTCGCCCCTCACGGGCGAGATCGGTACCACGCTGCGGGCTGTCTACGCGCTACCGAACAACCCATTCCGTCCCCGCAACGTGTACGTACCACGTTCCTCAACTCGCCCCGAACCATCCACCCCCGGCATCGAGTCCGACGTCCGGCTGCGCTGGACCGAAACGCTGCTCAGGGCTATCGCCGCCGCCGAGCCAAACGGGATCACCCAGCGTGAGCTGGTCCGGGCGCTCGGACTGACCGCGGGGACGGTGCGTCACCGCATGAACGGCCGCCTGACGAAGAACGTCAAAGCGAAGGGCTGGCAGCTGGTCATCGTCCGCCGGCAGGGCGACGAGGACGTCTACTTCCTGCGGGAGCAGACCAAACTGTGGCTCGCCCACCTGAACAACTCGAACCCGAACTTCCCCGAGGCTTACCGCGAGGCGCTCGAGGAGTTCGGCATCTTCTTGCGCTTGGATCCGAACCAGGGCGTCCGCTGGTTCAGCGAGGGCCTGACCGACGCGCTGGGGAAACTTCGCCAGCAGACACCCCGGGCGCTGCTGGGCACCCGCGACCGCGGCACGCTCGCCGACCTCGCTGAGCGTGCCGGTAGCCGGGTCATCCTCACCCAGTTCGCCAACCTGGTACGGGCCGATCCCCGGCTGCGGCTGCTCGACGCCAACGGAAGCCCTGTGCCACCAGGTGCTCCGCTCGGTGACGGACGTGAGGTGCTGGTACACCGAACGAACAGCGACAGCTCCGGTCCCGCCAACGGCACGGACTCCGGTGGTCTCGAGGCCGGGTTCGGCCTGACGGTGGCCGGGGTGGCGCTGCTCGGCGGTGCGGCCGTCGCGCTGGCGCTGCTCGGGACCGACTCCGGCCTGCTGCACGCCGGGATCTTCGGCTGGTTGCGCGGGCTCCTGGACGGGGCGCAGACACCTGGTGCAGACCGCGCTCGGTCGGAAGTCTCGAGCAACACCACCGGGTCCCGGGCCGAGCGGGCGGCGGAACAGCCTGCCGAACAGGGCGCGGGCACCGGGCCTCAGGACGACATCAGCTCCGCGTTCGACCGGGTCCAGGCGAAGCTCGCCGGGCTGACGGCGGATGTCAGCGCGCCCGACACCGGGTTGACAGAGCACGCCCTCATCCATTCCTCCGACCACCGGCCAGAGCCGGTCTTTCACGGGGCGGGTCCGGTGTATCTGGGGGTTGAGCTGGAGATCAACGTCCCGAGGCAGCGGGAGTCGGTTGAGCAGATCATCGAGCTGGTCACCCGACACCTGGGAAACCTGGGCTACCTGGTGCACGACACCTCGATCGGCCACGGTTTCGAGATCGTCACCCACCCGATGTCCTACTCGTGGGCGATCCGGCACTTCCCGTGGGACATGCTCACCGACCTGCGGAACGAGGGCGCCCATGCAAGGGACCTCGGCCTGCACGTACACATCAGCCGCGCCGGGTTCGACTCGCCAGCGCATGTCTACCGCTGGATGAAGCTGCTGCACCGCAACAGGGTCCAGGTGATCGCCCTGGCACGGCGGGACTCCGACCGATACGCGGCGTTCACCGACTCAGACCGGCGCAAGGTCAGGGACTACGCCAAGGGCGTGCGGGGCCTGAAGTCCGAGGGCGCGCCGGGTGAGGAACGCTCGCCGGCGATCAACACCAGCAACGAGGCGACGTTCGAGCTGCGGGTCTACGCCAGCTCGCTGCGCCGGCAGCAGGTGCAGGCAGCGATCGGGCTGGCCGACTCGTCGGTGGAGTACACCCGAGAGCTGACCACAGCCGACATCGCCCGCGGCGGGTGGGACTGGTCGGCGTACTCCGCATGGGTGCGCGAACGACCCGAATACGCCCCGCTCTCCCGCGAGCTGCGGCACCGCACCGGACCAGGGGCGACCGGCGCCGTGGCCGGGGTGGCTCTGCTCGGTGGGGTGGCGTTGCTGCTGGCGCTGGCCGGCGGCGGCGGTCACGCGATGCTGGCGATGGCGCTGCCGTTCGGCCGGCCCGATCGGGCACGGTCGGACAAGCTCGAGTACTCGGTCTGGCGGCGCGGGCCCCCGGCCTGGTTGAAGCGGGTGGCCGCGATCGCCGCCGCGCTGGTGGCGCTGGGTGTCGGTGGCCTGATCGGCCCGACGACCCCGGCGTCGGCGATCATCGACGGCCACCGGGTGGACTCCGCGCCGTGGGGCGTGCAGGTCTACCAGACCGGCCAGCGCGACCTGTGGGGCTCCGGCTCGCTGATCGGCCCCCGCTGGGTGCTGACCGCCGAGCACGTGACCACGGTGACCGGCAAGTCGCTCGACCCGCCGCTGCCGGCCGGCGCGATGTACGTCCGGGTAGGCGACGTCCGCCGGGGTCACGGCGCGATGGTCCGGGTGGCGAAGGTGTACCGCGCCGACGACTACTCGGACATCGCGCTGTTGCGTCTGGCGGAGCCGGTCGACACCACCTACCTGAAGCTGGGAGTGCGCAACCCACGGGTTGACGAGCGGACCCAGGTGTACGGCTGGGGCCGCACCAGGTGGACCGAACCGGGCGAGTCGGCGCCGCCGTCGCCGCTGCTCAAGACGGCGGCCATGCGGGTCAAGCAGGTGGACGCAGCCACCTCGGGCAACCCGGGTGGAGGGATCGTTACCTTCGGACTCGACGGGTCGCCGTTCAAGGGCGACAGCGGCGGCCCCATGATCAACGCCGCCGGCGTCCAGGTCGGCGTGACCTCCGGCTACGTGTCGGACGACTCCGGCACCTGGTACGAGTTCGGCAGCGTGCCCAACGAGCTGCACTGGATCCGGGAGACCGTCGGAGCAGGCGACGCCCAGGTCGCGCTCGGTGGCGGCCCGGTGGCGCTGCGCTGGTGGTGGCCCGCCGCGGTCGGCGCCTCGGGAGCGCTCGCGGTCGTTGCCCTCGCGCGGGTGCGAGGCGCTGGCCAGGCGTCAACGGGTACCCGGAGCGCGGTGGCCTCACGGATGCTCGTGCTCGGGGCGAAGTCGTACGCGGCGGTCGCGGCGCTGAGCGTGCTGGGGGTCACGAGCGGGCCGGGCCTGGCCGTCGGAGCGCTGGGGTTGGTGGCCGCCGGGCAGTGGCTGCCGAGGGCGTTCACCGGTCCCACCTCGGCGAAGGGCGCGCGGGCCGTCGCCCGGCGGGTCGCGGGCGCGCTGGCGCGGGTGGCCAACGCGGTCCGGTTGCTGATGTTGTCGGCCGGGTTGGCGGCGATCTGGCACATGGTGGGCTCGTGGCTGCGGGAGATTTCGTGGCTGGCCTGGCCGGCCCGGTTCATGGAGTCGGTGTCCTGGCCGCGCGGCGTGTGGGCCGCGTTCGTCGGTTGGGTGTCGTCGCTGTTCGGCGGCGCCGGCCTGCCGGACTGGGCGATGACCTTGGGCTACGCGGTGCCGGTCGCGATCGGCTACGCCTGGTACCGGGCCATCGTCCGGCCGGAGACCCGAACCCGGGTCTTCGGGGTGCTCGCGGCGGCGCTGCCGTTCGCACTGGCCGTGCCGCTGCTGGACTTCCGCCAGGACAACCCGTTCATCACCTGGACGGCGTTCCTCGACCAGTTCCGGGCCGGTGAGTTCGTCAACTTCCTGATGATCTCCTTCCAACACGGGCCATGGCGGTTGGCCGCCATGGCCGCATACGGCTACCTGGCGGGCGCGGTCGTCATGGCGCTGCTGACCCAGGTCGCCCGCGCGGTGGTCCGCCGGGTCCGCCAGCGGTTGGGTGGCACCGGGGACGACACCGCCGCACGACCGCGCGGCCCGGACGCGGGCGGGCTGGCGGTGGCAGGAGTGGCGCTGCTCGGCGGTATCGCGCTGGTGCTGACGCTGGCCGGTGGCACGGGCCACCCGGCACTGGCGATGGCGCTGCCGTTCGGTCCTCGGCACCCGCTGGACCGGTTGCCGGCGCTGACGGAGGCCGGCGCGTCGGCGGAGGTCACCGAGGCGTACCGGCTGCACTGGGGCGCGGAGGGCACCCCGCTGCCGTTCGACGTGGCCGCCGCGCAGGTGGGCGTCAACAGCTCTACACTGCGCAGCCACTTCCTGCGGCTGGGGCTGCCGATCCGGGACCAGGCGGCCGCCGGCGCGCTGCGCACCCCGATCGCCGGTGACCGGCTGGCCGCCGAGCGGGACGGTGGGTACGGGGACCAGTATTCGGACTCGGCGTTCCTGGCCGGCGTGCGTGAGCTCGCCGTGGAGCTCGGCCGCTCGCCCACCTCGGTGGAGTGGACCCGCACCGGGTGGGTGCCGTCGTACGCCTACGTGCGCGACCACCTGTACCCGACCTGGGACGCGGCGCTGCGGGCCGCCGAGCTGCCGCCGCTGAACCTGACCGACGAGGAGATCCTTGCGGACCTAGCCGTTGCCGAGGCCGCGGTCGCGCCGGCCCCGCTGACGAGTACCAGGTACAAGGCGTGGCGGAAGAGCACCCGACCCGGCCCAATGACCGCGAACGGGGTGGCCAACCGGTTCGGCAGCTGGCCGGAGGCGATGCGGCGGCTGGCCGAAGCGGACCGGGCCACCCTGCCAGCCGCGCCGTCCCAGCTGCCGATCGCGCTGGCACCGGCAGCGGCGGAGCCGACGCTCACGCTGGAGCCGAACGCGGCCTCGTTCGGTCAGCTGCCCGAGCCGGTGGCCACCTGGTGGCGGTTGTACCGCGACCTGCTGTGGAGTCTGGAGGAGATCTCCCGGTACCTCAGCGTACCGCGCAACACCATGGCCTATCACCTCGAGAAGTGGCATTTGCCCATGCGCACCATGCCTGAGCAGCGCAAGCTGCGCGCCACGGTGGAGCGGGCGGCGAACCAGCAGGTCATCGCACGGGTTGTCGGTCTGTGGCAGGAGGCGCCCGCGCTGACCGCCTCCGAGATCGCCGAGCGGTTGGACCTGGATCCGAGGGTGGTAGGTCGGGCGCTGCTGCTGGCGGTCCCGGCGGAGGAGCTGCGGGCGCGGTTCACCGAGCGGCCGCGTGGCCCGGATGCGGGCGGGCTGGCGATGGCAGGTGTGGCGTTGTTCGGTGGCGTGGCACTGCTGCCGCACGTGCTTGGGCACGGCGTCGACGCCGGGCCGCTGCTGGCTGCCGCGTTCGGTTGGGCACGGCCGCTGCGTACGCCGGCCCAGGAGGCGCTGGCCGAGCTGGACGCGCTGCTCGGCCGGAACAACGCGGTCGCGCCACGGCTCACCGGCGCCGGCCAGCGGGAACTGGTCGAAGCGGTCGAGCTGCTCGGCCGGCTGGTCGCGCTGGGCGCGCCGGCGGAGACGGTGGAACGGCTCGCGGCGCGGGTGCACGACGGGCTGCGCGGCATCGGCCGGGGCGGGCTGGCCGGGGCCGTCGCCGCGCTGGACCGGGCCGTCACGGCGGCCGAGCGCGCCCACGCGGAGCGCGAGGCGCTCGCCGCCAGGGCCGAGGCCGAGCTGGCCGAGGCGGAGCGGGAGCGGGCCGAGCTGGCCCGGTTGCGCGCCGAACTGGCCGAAGACGTCACCGAGGGCCTGCGCAAGGTGCGCCGCACGTTCTGGCGCAACGACCGCCCGAACGCGCTGCACGACCGGTTGCTGGCGCAGCTCGTCCAGCTGCGGGGGGTCACCGACCTGGCGGAGCTGTACCGGCTGGCGGGCGGCGTGCAGGCGGACCTGGCCGAGGTCGACGGATTGCTGGCGGGGCGGCCCCGGCCGGGTCGGGGCATCGGCACGGCCCAACTGCCCACCGCCTTCCCCCCGGCGAACGCCGCCGCGCTCCCCGACGAGCCGACCGGCGCAAGCGAGGCCGGCACGGGCGAGATCGCCGCGCGGGGCCGGCTGTTCGGGCGGGTGGCCGGTGCCGTGGCGGCGGCCTGGACCGCGCGCCGGGAGGCCGGGCGGCACACCCCGCTGCCGGGCTACCAGCTGACCACGGTGCTGCGCGGCCTGCGCCACCTGCTGGCCCAGCGCAACGCCGCCCTGGCCGCCGACGCGGACCAGCGACACCGCGCGTGGACCCGGGAGGCGGAGCGTCGGGAGGGGGTCGCTTTCGGCACCGAGGAGGACGCCGACCCGGCCGGCCACGAACGGGCCTGGTCGGCGGCCGCGCACGCCCGCACGCGGGCGGACGAATTCGCCGCCGAACGGGACCGGGTGCTCGCCCAGCCGGTCAACGTGCACCGCCCGGCCCGCGACCTGCACGTCACCGAGCTGGCCGCGCTGCGCGACGCGGTGGCGCTGCTCGCCGGGATGGCGGATCGGGGCGTACCGGCCGAGGTGGTGTGGCGGCTGGCGGACTGGGTGAACGACGCGCTCACCCGCACCGGCCGCCGCCCGCTGGTCAACCTGGTCGCGGAGCTGGAAGCCGAGCTCGCCGCGCTGGCAGGCCACACCGGTGCGGGCACGGCGGTCGGGCCGGCCGCGGAGCGCCCGACCGGGGTCGGCGCCGGCGAGCCCGAGACGCGCGGCGCACAGGGGGCCACCGAGCAGAGCGAGCACACCGCCCCGGCACGCGCGCCGCCGTGGTGGCAGCGGCTGCGTGCCAACACCGGCGTGCGCGTTGCGGGGACCGTGCTGGTGGGGCTGTTCGCCCTGTCCGGCTCGGACGTCGCCGGGTCGACGGAGCCGGCACCCGCGCCGGGCGCCGTCTCGGCCCCGGCACCGGAGCACCACACCGCGCCCCGGCCGGAGACGGTCACCCTGCGGGTGGCGCGCACCAAGGCGGGCGACACCCCGCGCCGGTTCATCGACGCGGTGCACACCACGCTGGCCGCGCTGAAGGCGGCCAACCCCCACATCGACTGGTCCGGCGGGCTGGACGCGCCGCTGCCGGCGGGCACCTGGCTGCTGCTGCCCGAGGGCACCGGGGGCGGCTGGGAGGTCCAGCCGCCCGTGGCCACCGGTTACCGGTACGAGTCGCTGACCGTGCTGCTCGCCCGGTTCGGCCTGTTCACCGAGTACGGCTACGCCGAGCCTCGGGTGCTGGTCCGGGCCAACCGGGAGACGTTCGCCGACCAGAACGAGGACGAGCTGCACATCGGCCAGAGCCTGCGCATCCCGGCCGGCGGCTACGGCACCCGGACCGTTCAGCTCCCGGCGAACCCGGGCACCCCGGCGAAGCCGAGCACGCCGAAGCCGAGCACGCCGCAGCCGGAACCGAGCGCGTCCGGGACGACCGGGGCGCCGGGGACGAGCCACACCCCGCCGGCCGGCGACTCCGGCACCGGCGCCCCGTGGTGGCCGTTGGGCGCCGGGGCCGCGCTGATCGCGGCGGGCGCGGGCCTGCTCGGCGTGCGGGCACTGCTGTTCGGCGCGGGCGGGCGGCACCGAGGTGCCCAGGCCCCTCGGACCGGCGGCAGCGCTGGCCCGGACGCCGAGGACCGGCACCGGGCGACGACGAACCTGAGGGAACGTGCCGGGCTGGCCGCCGCGGCCCTGGCGGCCACCCTGCCCAAGCACCTGCGGGCGGGCCTCGAGGCCGTGGCCGGCCCCCGTCCCGGCGCGCACGGCTGGTTCACCCGGCGGGGCTCTCCGCTGCTCGTCGTGGCGGTCGGCACCGGGCTGACCGGAGTGTTCTGGGCCACCGGTTGGCTGCCGAACCCGCTGGCCGCCGGGGCCGGCGTGGTGGTCGGCCTGGTGATGGCCGTGTTCGGCGCCGGTGGCGGGCTGACCGCGCTGCCCATGCTCACCTACCTGTTCGGCCAGGAGCCGGAGGCCGCCGCCACCGGCGGAATGTTCATCGTCGGGGCGACCGCGCTGGCCAAGACCGTGATGAAGCTGCGCGCCGACCGGCGCAACCCCGGCGGCGCCCGGCCGATGGGCTGGCTGACGATTTCCGTGCTCGGCGCGGCCGGTGCGCCCACCGCGATGTACGGCGGGGTGGTCACCCTGAACCGCAGCGTGCTCGAGTTCGCGCTGGCCGGGCTGATGACCGTGGCCGCGATCCGCACCGCCTGGCGGGACGGGGCGGCGAAGACGTCGGCCCCGGTGAGCCGGCGGGCGCTGCTGACCCGCACCGTGGTGATCGGCGTCGGTGCCGGCACGGTCACCGGGCTGTTCGGCATCAGCGGGTCGTTCCTGCTGATCCCGGCGCTGCTGGCGGCCGGCATCGTGGCCACCGAGAGCGCGGCGGCGGCCACCGTGCTCGCGGTCACCGTGATCACCTCCACCGCGGGCCTCTCCGCCCGGCCCGGCCTGGTGGCCGGGCTGGACTGGACGGTCATCGGGCCGTTCGCGGCGGCGGCGGTGATCGCCGGCCTGCTCGGCGGCAAGTTCAAGGCCACGTCGTTCCCGGCGGGCACCGCCGCCGCCAGGGTCAAGGCCAACGTGACCGGGCGGGTTAGCCTCGTCGGCTTCGCCGGCTTCCTGGTGGTCATGTCCGGGTTGGCCGTGTTCCAGGGGCTCGAGCCGCTGGCCGGGGCCGCCGACGCGGCGCTGGCCGGCGGGGTGGCCGGCGCGGCCGCCGCCGTCGCCACCTGGCGCGCCGCCGTCCGCGACCCGGACAACTCCAGCGGTGACCGGGTCGTGCGTTGGCTGCCGTCCCGCCGAACCCTGGCCCGGACGGCCGTGCTGGTCGGTGTGGCCGCGGTGCTGGTGGCGGCGCAGCTGCTGCTGGGCGGCCCGGCCGCCGGGGCGATGCTGGGCGCGGCCATCCCGCCGGCCGACTGGGACCTGATCGACCGGGTGGCCCGGTACCTGGGCGGGCGGGGCTCGGCCACATTCGCCGAACTGGCCGCGCACCTCGGGATCACCGAGAACTGGGTGCGCGTGCTGACCGAGGCGGACGGGGTCGCCGGCGCCCGTCGGTTGTTGGTCGACGAGCTGGGCGCGGGCACCCCGGTCCACCTGGCCCACCCGCTGCCGGCCGGCGCCAACGCCGAGACCGGGGGTGGGCCGGTCACCCTGGGCACCGACCAGGAGGGCCGGCGCTCGGCGGCCGGTCTGCCGGCGCTGGGTGTGCTCGGCGCCGGCGCGGACAGCCGGACCGGCCGCAAGCGCGGCAACCAGGATCGGTTCGCCATCGGCCGGTACGCCGCTGCGGCGGTGGACGGGGTGAGCAACGCGCCCGACGCGGAGGCCGACTCCGCCGAGTTCGCACAGGTGGTGGCCGAGGTCAATGTGCGGCTGCTGCTCGGTGGCGGCCCGGTCGCCACCGCCGAGGCCGAGCGGCGGATGAGCGAGGCGATCCTGGCCGCCGAGGGCGAGGCGGTCGACCTGGTCGGCCAGTCCTTCGCCACCTGGGCGGCCGTGCTGATCACCCGCAACGGCGACCAGACCTGGGTGACCGTGGGCTGGATCGGGGACAGCCGGTTCTACCTGGTCACCCCGGACGGCGCGGTGCAGCTCACCGAGGACCACGTGCGCATCGACCCGCAGACCGGGAAGGCCCAGCCGGACAGGGCGGTGGGTGATCTCCAGGAACCCTCGCTGGTCACCTTCCTGCTGCACGGGCCGGGCGTGCTGGTCGGTACCACCGACGCCCTGGTCCCGCACCTGACCCGGACCGACACCGACCACGGCACGCAGCTCACCGACGGTCTGGCGCTGGCGTTCACCGATCCGGCCGCGGCCGCCGGCCACTGGGTCCAGCACGCGCTGGACGCGGGAAGCAAGGACAACGCCACCGTCGTGGTTCTGCCGGTGGTGCCGGTGAACGCCCACCCGGCGGCGGTGGAGCTGGCGCTGGCCCGGGCGGCGGAGGCCGGCGAAGCACGCGCCGCCGCCCAGCCCTCGGCGGAGCAGGCCGAGCAGGCCGAGGCGGCCGACCGGATCCGTGAGTCGCTGATGTTCGCGGAGTCGATGCTCGAGGAGTTCGACGGCATGATGCGGCCGGGCTCCGTGGATCAGGTACTGGAGGTGCTGGACGGCTACCTCGGCGACTACCTGCGTGACGCCCAGGCACTGCTGCCTCGCGCGGGCAACGACCCGGAGCTGGCCGCCGACGTGGCCGAGCTCGCCGTAAGGATCGACCAGAAACGGGACGAGGCGCTGGTCATCCAGGCCGGCGAGACGCCGACCGATGACGATGACCGGGGCCAGGGTGGTTCGGGTGGTACCGCCGCCGGGCTGGGCTCGGGTGGCCGGCCCGCTGGTGACTCGGGCCCGGCGGACACGCCGGGTGCGGACCCGGCCGGACCGCACGGCAGCGCCGACGCCGTCGAGCGACGGGTCGAGGCGGGCGCCGGGCAGCGGCCGAGCATCGCCCATGCCCGGGCGCCACCTGCCCGGTGGCAGCGAGCGCTGACCTGGCTGCGCGGCCTCCAGCCGGGCGCCCTGGTGGCGCTGCTCGGCGGGGTGCTCGGGGTGGGCCTGGTCCTGGCGATGGCCGACTCCGGTGGCGCTGTGGCGGCCGCGGCGGTCATCCCGGGGATCACCGCCGGCCACCCGCGCGACTTCGGGTTCCGGTCGACCGAGGCCGACCGAAGGGCCTTCCGCGACAATCCACGTTACGAGGAGTGGGCAGCCCGTATCCGGCGGCAGATCGCCATGAGCCCCCGGCTCCAGGGAATTCCGGAGGAAGACCTCGTCGGCGTCTACGCGTACACCACCAGCGAAATGGTCTGGATCAATCAGGCCGCATACCAGAGCGATGCGGCTACCCTCGCGGAACATGCCGCATATTTCCGGGTCACTATTTCCGGCCTGAACCAGCTCCCACCCTCTCCGGGAAAGGTTCGCAGGCATGTCCGCATTTCTTACCCGACCCGCCCAGAAGACGTGGTCTCGCGATACGAGCAGCTAGAGGTCGTGACCGAGCCCGCCTTCATCAGCACAACCAAGAAGGACCGCCTTTACTGGGCGCCGTTGCGGTGGGAAATCGACTCGACGCACGGGGTCGATATCTCCGCGCTATCCGCGAGCCAGGGCGAAGGTGAATTGGTATTCATTCCGGGAACACCCTTCACCCGTCATACGGTGCGCTGGGACAAAGAATGGCGTGAGTGGGTCGTCGAGCTGAGTGAGATTGTCGATGAGGACGCGGCGCGACGCTGGATCGATGAACTGGTCATTGAGCAGGAACGCCTCGAGCTGCAGGCGCTTCGGTCCGTGTACCAGGCCGTCTACTACAGCTCCAGTCCCGAGATGGCGGAGCGGAACCGGCGCGCGGCCAAGAACACCCGCGCCATCGCCACCCAGGTGGGGGCCGAGGCCGATGCCCTGCGTGCTCGGATCGGGCGCCCGGATGAGCGGCCCGGCTCCGGTGCCTGGGGGGCCGCGGCGGTGGCGCTGCTCGGCGGGGTGGCGGTGCTGGCCGCCGCGCTCGGGTCCGGCGGGCACCCCGGCGTGCTGCAGGCGGGCGTGTTCGGCTGGCCGGGCGGCCAGCAGCGTCGGGCCGCGGCGGCCCAGCGGCTGACCGACCAGGCGGCGGCGCTGGCCGGCGCCGGCACGCCGGATGCGCTGGTAGCGGCCGAGGAGCTGCTGGACAGGGCCGAGACCCGGCTGCGGCTGCACAACTACTGGTGGCTCGGCCCGGCCGGGGCGGACACCGAGCGCGCCCGCGCGCGGCTGGTCCGGGTACGCGCCCAACTGGCCGAGGCCCGCCGCGTCGCCGACCCGGACTTCGAGGCCAAGGTGGCCGCCGACGTCCTGGGCAACCTCGGCGACCTCCGGAGGGCCGCCGGTGGCCAGCGGCCGGCGAAGTCGTCCCGGCCGCGCCTGGGCCTGGTACGGCTGGTCCCGGCCCCGGTGGTAGAGCTGGCCGCCCGGCTGGCCGAGGTGTTCGCCCGCGCCGCGGCGCCCACCCGCACCCGGGTCGACCCGGCAACCCCGATCGGCGCCCAGTTCCAGGCCTCGGTGGACGAGTTCGGCACGCTGTTCGTGGACCTGCCCGTCGCGGCGGGAACCCGGGCCGAAGCGCTCGCGCTGCTGCCCGGTGCCCGCGAGCTGAGCGTGGTGAAGTCCGGCCTCGGCGACGCCTGGAGCATGCGCACGCGGGGCTTCTACTCGATGGTCACCCAGACGATCGTGCGCGACGACGGCACCTGGGCGGTGCGGATCCGGATCTCCCGCAGCCACCTCGAACAGAGTGCCGACGAGGTGCTGGAGATCCTGCGTGCGCTCGGCATGGTCGACAACGGCACAGCGGGCGAGGCGGACGCCGTCCCGCTGGCCATGCGGGTGGCGGTGTGGCACGAGCTGTTCCACCTGCTCCAGGCGGCCTACGCGATGGACCGCGACGGCGAGCCGAACATGCGGCTGCTCGCCGAGACCACCTTCGCCGCGCTCTTCGGCGAAGCGGGCACGGCCGACGAGCAATCGGTGGAGACCGAGCGGCTCGCCGAGGGCGGCGGGTGGATGTTGCTCGCCGACCACCTGCGGGCCAACTACCAGCTGACCGAGGTACAGGACCGGCACCTGGAGGAGATCATCCAGCTGGTCAGCGACGCCGGCTGGACGGATGGCAGCGAGCAGTCGACCGCGCGTTACCAGTACTACTACGACCGGGACGAGGTGCTCGAGCGCCTGGAACTCACCCGTGCGCCGGCGCCCGGGGAAGCGACGACGGAGCGCGGCGACGGCACGTACTCGGCCGAGCGGCAGACCCCGCCCGCAGAGCGTGGAGAGGCCGGCCCGGCGCGGGTGACGGCACACCTGGTGCGGGGCGCGTCGGCGGCCGGGCTGGCCGGGCTGGCGTTGTTCGGCGGCGCCACTTCGGCGCACTCGGCCGAGGCGCGCGAGGCGGTCGCCGGTGCACAGGCACGGCGCCCGGCCCCCGAACCGGCGTATCGGGCGCTGACCGCCGACGGCCGGCACTCGCTGGCCGGCATCGCCGAGGCCTACCGGACGGACGTCACCGCGCTCCGTGCCGCCAACCCCGGGGTCGCGCTCCCCCGACGGGACGACGCGCCGATCGAGGCCGGCACCGAACTGGCCGTGCCGGTCAAACCCGGCCAGGCCTACCGGGTCACCCGCGAGGACGGCGCCGCCGGGCTGGACGGCATTGCCACGTTGCACGGGCTGGACGGCTGGCAGGCGCTGGCCAAGCTGAACCCGGGCCTGGCCGAGGACCCCCGCGCCGGCCTGAGCCCGACCAACTTCGACCTGCTCTTCCGCGGCCAGCGAGTGATCATCGTCAAGCCGGCGCAGCCGAACACGCCCGGCAACCCGAACCAGCCGGGCCAGCCGAACAACCCGGGTCAGCCGGGCCAGCCCGAGAAGCCCGGGAAGCCCGGGAAGCCCGGGAAGCCGTCGCCCCGGCCGAGCGAGACCGGTGGCGGGAACCCCTCCGCCGGCCCGTCGCCGAGCGAGTCCCACCCGACGCCGCAGCCGAGCGACACCGCGTCGCCGGGCAGCGGTGGGCGTGCCCGCCCGGGTGAGGACGGCGGGCCGGGCAACCGGGGTCCGCCCTGGTGGCTGGCCATCGGGCAGGGCGCCCTGCTGTTCGGCGGCATCGCCACGGCGCTGTTCGGCCTGGCCGTGCTCGCGGTGCGCGGCTGGCAGCGGTTCAAGGCTTCCAGCGGCGCGGACACGGCCCGCACCACCGGGGTGGTCGCGGCCGGTGCGCTGGGGCTGGCGGCGGCGGTCGGCAACGCGGTGGCGCCGGTGGTCGTGCTGCCGGACGCGATCGGGTTCGCCGGGTTCGGCGTGCGCGGCGTGCTGAGCCCGCTCAACCGGTGGCCGGCGGTCATCGCCGGCAGCTGGCTGGTGCACCTGACCTGGCACGCCCACTACCTGTACGGGCTGCTCGCGGCCGGCGGCTGGGCCGCGTTCGGCACGTTCCCGCTCTGGGTGATGGGGTCCTTCACCGTCGCCGACGTGGCGCTGTTCGTGGTGGCGCTCGGCGGGTTCTCCTCGGCGGTGGCGAGCCGGGTGGCGTGGCTGAAGCGCTGGGTCGGCTTCCCCGCGCTGACCACTGGCGTGGCGCTGCTGTTCTGGCAGCTGGTCGGCCTGCATGCGGTGGTCGCGGCGGCGCCGCTGGCCACGTTGTTCCTCGGCCTGGCCTACCTGACCACAGGCGGCATCCGGGGCAAGGTCGGCCCGCGCGCCGCACTGGCCGGCCGGGTGGTGTTCGAGTCGCTGGCCTTCTACGGCCTGATGCGGCTGTGGCTGGACCACTCGGTGGCGTTCGCGGCGACCGCCCTCCCGCTGGCCGCGCTGGTGCTGGCCGTGCGGCTCGGCACCCCGACACAGCGCGCGGCGCTGCGCAGCCTGCTGGGCAGCCCGTCCGGCCGTACCCGGCTGCTGACCCTCGCGGCCGGTGGATACGCCGGCGCGGCGGTCGGCTTCCTTGCCTCCCGGCTGACCGGGATGGGCTGGCAGGAGACCGCCGGGCTCGGCGTCGAGGTGGCCATCCTGGCCGGGGCCGCGCTGCACGCCAACGCGAACGCGATCCGCGCCGCCTGGGCCACCCCGACCGGCAAGGCGCGGGTACTGGTGAAGGGCGCCGGCTACCTGGCCATCGGGTTTGCCCTGCTGGGCGGCCCGTGGTGGGGCGTGGTGATCGCCGGCTGGGTGAACAACCTGTTCCATTTGACCCGGGGCGCGCTGGGTGTGTTCGCGGACACCCCGTGGTCGAAGCGGGTGGGTCCGGTGGTGACCGGGGCGATCCCGGTGATCCTCTCCGCTACCTGGCTGGTGAACCTGAACAACAGCACCCCGCTGGCCTGGGCACCGGACACCCTCGGGTTCTGGGTGAACGCGGCGTTCATCACCGCACACGCCGGGTTCCTGATCGGCTCGACGATCCCGCGCTCGGCGGCCGCCGGCGATCCGGCCCGGGACGCGACCAGGGACAGCCTGGCGCGCCGGGTCATCCGGTTCACCGCGCTCAGCGTGTTCACCACCGGCGCAAGCATGTTCGTCGCCTACCTGGCCATGGCCGACCCGTACGCCTCCGTGGCCAGCGGGGTCGTGCTCTGGTCGATGGTCATGATGACGCTGGGCCTGCTCGAGCAGGTCCGGCACGCGCTGCACGACGAGTTCGGCCTGTGGCCCCGCTACACCGGCTACGGCAAGGTCGCCGAGATCGTCGGCCGGAACCTGGACAACGTGGGTCTGGCCACCTACGGGCTGGCCAACATCTGGCTCACCGCCGGGCCGCACACGTTCCTCGGGGCGGTAACCGGCGCCATGCTCGGGTTCACCGCGCTGGCGGGGATCGCGCGGATCGGGCCGAACCGGATCGCCGGCTGGCTCACCAGGAGCTTCGCCCGGACAGCGATCGGCGCGGCGACCGGGCTGGTCACCGGGCTCGCGGTGGGCATCGGGCTGCTGCGCGGGCAGATCTCGCCGTACACCAGCAACATGGCGATGCTCCTGCGCGGCTACATCGGCGCGCTGCAGGCCTCGCCGTGGCTGCGGCTGCTGGCGGCCACCCCATCGCTGATGATCGGGCTGCTGGCCGCGCGGCTGATCACCTTCGTGATGAGCGTGCACGCCAACATCCCGGGCGCGCCGTACCTGGCCTGGGCCGCGATCGAGACGGTAGGCTTCGCGCTTTCCCACGTCGGGTTCATCTATGGCGGCTACCTGCACCGGGTGGCCTGGGCGGACAGCGAACCGCTGCGCAGCAAGAACAACCCGGCGCGGCGCTGGACCAGGTTCCTCGCGCTGACCCTGTTCGACCTGAGCCACTGGTCCTGGCTGATCAGGCTGGCGCTGCCGGTCGGCCGTGGCGGCGGGTTCCTGGCAGCCGCCACGGCGGGCAGCCTGCCGCACCTGCTCGCGCTGGTCTCGATCACCTCGATGGCGGCGGCGATCGGCTACCAGGCGTGGCACGCGTACTGGCGGGAGATCGCCGGCAAGGGTGACCCCAACTACCGGATGCCGGGCCCGAACCTCACCGGATGGTTCGACGACGGCGTGATGATCCTGGCCGCGTCCAGCCTGATGTGGCTGCAGTCGCCGCACCTGGTGTGGGTGACGCTGTCCTCGCTCGCGGTGATCAACACCTTCATCGTGCGGGGCTTCACGGCGGGCACCTCGGTGGGTGCGGCCACCGGCGCGGTGCTGCTGCTGGGCGGCGTCGACTTCCGGGTCGCCGCCGCCGTGGCGATCGCCATCGGCATGACGCCCAAGCTGCTCCGCTGGGTGATCAACCGCCGCGCCGGCCCCGCCGGCCCCGCTGGTCCAGCCGGTCCCGGCACCCCGGGCACCTCTGGCGGCGGCCCGGCGCACCCGGCCAGCCCGGCGGCCCTCGACGGCTTGACAGCGTCGGCGGACCCGTCGGCACCGATCCCGATGCTGATCCCGAAGAGCCGCACCGGCTGGCCGGGCCAGACCGTGCTGTGGCGCGGGCTGGCGGTGCTTACGGCGACCGAGGTGGTCGCGGTTGCGCTGCTGCTGCCCTCGCCAACGCTGGCCGGCACCCCGCTGACGCATTGGGCACTGTTCGCCGCCGGGCTGGTGGGCCTGGTCATCGGAGCGCGCTGGGTCGCCGCGTTCTGGGCGTCCCACTTCGGGCATCCCGAGAACGACGACGAGCTCGCGGGCGAGCACCAGCGGTTGTCGTCCGGGGCGAAGTGGTGGGCCACGGTGGTCACCTCGGGAACCGCGCTGGCGCTGCTGGCCACCGTCTGGTCGCAGTCCAGGGTGGCCGACGGGTTGCGGTTGAACAGCGCCGCGGTCGAGGGCGATATCCTGCACAACCTGGGTGATGTCGCCCCGGCGCTCCCGATGGTCATCGGGTTCTGGCTGAACACCAAGCGGGCCTCCAAGACCGCGAGCTGGTTCATCGTCGCCTCGATGGTCGCTTCGGCCGGCTGGGTGTTCTACGAGTCGCGCGAGCACCTGGTCCACCCCGCGCCACTCGCCGGACCGGGTGTGCTGCTGGTCGCCGGGATCGGGCTGGCCGCCAATCTCGGGATCGCCAAGATCCGCACGTGGGCCGGTGGCCGGTGGGGCGTGCCCGAGCTCGAGCACGAGGGCGAGCACGCCACGGCGGACGCACTGGCCAGCGTGGGGATCATCGCCGCCGCAAGCATCGGGCTGGGCAGCAGGGCACTCGCCGAACTCACCGGTGGCGCGCTGGCCGGGCTGCTCGGGCTCACCGCCCGCTACGCCGACCCGGTCATCGGCTTCGGCGTCGGATTGTTGATCCTGCACGCCGCATGGGAGATCGCCACCGAACTGGTGCCGTCGATCGCTTCGCCGCGGTCCCGGCACCTGCGCGGCGCGGCGTCCGGCACCGAGGCGGGCAAGCCCAACAACGGACCGCTGGCGCTCAGCGATATCGGTCTGTACGCGCGGCGGCTGGAGCAGGGCCTGCGGCGAGCGTCCCGAGTCGGCGGGTTCACACACGCGCTGCCGAAGGTCGCGGCGCGGGTCGAGGTGGTCTCGCTGGCCAGTGTGCTGGCGCGCATTCCGACCAGGGGGGACGGTCACGGATACGGCCGCCGCAGTCTCCCGACCCACTACGGCAACTGGGCCAACGTGCTCGACGACGTCGTCGCCTACACCGTGGACGAGACGGTGTACCTGCTGGACCAGCGAGTGGCGGAGATCCTCGGACACATCGCCGCCGACCGGATGCGCCCCGCCTACCTGGACCGGGTGCTGGCCTACGAGGTGGCCTTCCGGGTGAACGGGGCCGCGACCCTGGACGGCCGCACCCGCGAGCAGGTCGAGGTCGCGCTGGCGCAAGAACTGCAAGACTCCCGACGCCTGGCCCGAGACGGTATCGGGACGGACCCGATGGCCGCCCTGCGCGCGGTCCTGCCCGGCGCGAAGGCGACGAGGAAGTCCGCGCCGCGGCGGCTGCCGAAGGTCGCGCGCCGGCCGGACGTCCGAGTGGTTTCGGCCGACGGGCTGCTCGATCCGCTGCGCGCGCACTGGCTGCGCGAGGCCGGGGTCGCCGGCCATGGGGTCACTGACCCGGAGGACCTGGACCGCAAGGCGTTCGGCAAGCACGCGGTGCCGCACCGGGTCGCGGAGCTGATCAAGGCCGCCGACCGGCACGCACGGGACGTCGCCGAGCTGGCCGACCCGATCGCCATCCCGGCGGCCGGCGGTGAGGTCACCGTCCACCTCACCGAGCCGAGGATGACCGAGCTGGCCGCGCACGCCGCCGCCGGCCGGCTGGCCGCGGACTGGTTGACCTGGCTGCCGATAGACCCCGAAGCGGCCGTCGCCGAGCTGGCCCTAGCGCGCCGGCTGGTCACCGACGCGATCGTCGCGGAGCTGACGCTCGGCGACGCCCATACGGCCGGCGGCGAAATGGCGGCCACCGAGGCGCTGGTCCGGGCGCTGCTCCCGACCGGTGACGCGGCCGGGGACGTGGTCAGGCTCGGCACGTGGGTCGCGGTGGAGCAGGCCGTGCGGCGCCGGCCGAACCAGCTGCTGCTCAGGCCGGACCGCCGCCGGGTCGGTCTGCTCGACCCGGCGTGGACCACCGGCACCGGCGCGGAGGCCGCGTTCCTGGACTACTACAAGGAGGCGGCGCTGCTCGGCCTCCAGCTACCGCCGGCGGAGGACGGCGAGCCGCTGCGCATCACCGGCCGTTACCTGCTCACCACCGACGAGCGCACCCCGCTGAGCACCGTGCTGCGGGCGCTGGCCCGCGCGGCGGAGTTCTGGGTCGAGCACCCGGTGAGCGAGCGGCAACTGCTGGCCGCGCTCGCCTCCGCGTGGTCCGGGTACCGGAGCGACCCGGTCGCCAGCGTGGCCGAGGACGGTACGCACGCCGTCGAGGTGCACCGGATCGTGCTGCCCGGCCTCTCCGACGTCGAGTGGGAGCTGGTCATCCTGCGCGACGGGTACATCCGGGAGCTGCTCAACCTATACCCGGCGTTCGGTGCGCCGGCCGACCCGGCGGCGCTGGACGAGGTGGCGTCGCGCGCCGGGCTGCTCTATAGCACGGTGCCCACCGCCGGGTTCTGGCTCGGCGAGCGGGTGAATCTCACCGTGGCCGACCCCGCCGGGCTGACCAAACTCGGCCGGCGGTACGCCACGGTCCGGGTCGAACCGGACGGCGCGTCGTTGTCCGCCGTGCGGTTCAGCAAGTCGGAAACGCCGGCGGAGGTGCCGGCCGGGCGGGCCGCGCTGGCCGACTCGGTGCGGGTGGGCCAGCGGGTGTGGGTGCGGCTGTGGCACCGCAACCCGCAGTACCCGTTCGTCGAGCCGCCCCCGACGCACCGCTCCTTCGCGTACCCGGCGTGGGAGCGGGTCTGGCCCATCGTGCGGCGCAGCGACCGGGCGATCTGGGTACCCGGGCTGGTGGTCGGCGGGCTCGGTGGCGAGCTGCACATCGGGCTGGCCGGGGCGGCCGCCGAGCCGGGCGCGTTCGTGTTCACCGATGCCGGTGAGCTGGCCGGCGTGGTTCTCGGTGATGTCAGCCCGTGGGGCGCCGCCGACCCGGTGACGTCGGCGCTGGGGCCGGGACCCCTGCGGCAGGGTACCCGGGAGCTGCTGGTCCGGTTGGGCCTGCCGGCGATGTTGGTGGTGCTCGCTCTGGCCGGGCTGTCCGGGGTGCTCCCCGGCGGCCATGGGGTACTGCTCGGCGCGGCGATGTTCGGCCCGGCCGTGGCCGGCCTTACCGACACCCGGGTCGACCGCCTGATCACCGTGCTGGCCGAGGAGATGGCGCGCGGCCAGGAGCCCGGCTACGACAGCCCGTACACCCGGGACGAGACCACCGAGTTCCTGCGGCTGGCCGGGCGGCTGGAGGCGGCGGCCACCACTGTCGGGGTGACCGGTTCCGCGCGGCTGGACCACGCCGACGACCCGGGCCAGTACCCGATCGACGCCGACACCATGATCGTCGGCCGGGACCCGTTCGGCGGCCTGGCGGCCGGTTACGGCCGGGTTGGCGGCCTGGCCATCCAGGAGCCGACGCTCGCCGGCCAGCACGCCCGGATCGAGCGCCGCCCGGATGGCTGGTACCTGCGCGCGCTCACCGGCACCGGTGTGACCCGGGTCAACGGCCGGCAGGTCATCGGTGAGGTCCGGCTGTCCGCCGACGACCGGGTGCTGCTCGGCGGCCTCAGGTTCTTCTTCCGGGTGGTGACCGCCGTGCTCGCCGTGGCGCTGCTTGGCGGGTTGACCGCCACGCTGCTCGGCGGCGGTTCCGCCGGCCACGCGCTGGTGGCCGCCGCGCTGGTGCCCGGCATCGGGCCGCGCGGTCCGCCCGAGGCGCTGCGCCGGGTGCTGCCCAGGGTCGCGCACCTTTTCACCACGCACCCGAGCGTGCCGGGGCTGCTGGTGCTGGACGAGCGGCTGGCGCTGGCCGAGCTGGCCGGGGACAACGAATTGGGCGGTGCCGGCCTGGCCGAGGTGGCCGCTGCGCTGGACGAGGCGTTCGTCTACGGCTGGCGGGACCTCGACGTGCCGGTGGCCGAGGCCGGAGTCGCGTTCACCACCTGGGCGCGGCAGGAGGAGCTGGCCGGGCACGTCGCCGCCGGGCGGCTCACCGGGGTGGACGCCGCCGCGCTGTGGTCCGGCGCACTGACCGACGCGGCCGCCGGCCTTGCGACCAGCGGGGACGGCCCCGCACTGACCTTGTTCGGCAGCAAGCGCGAGTGGGAGGCGGCGGCCTCGGCCTGGTTGGCGACGCTGCGCGCGGCCCGGGCCGCGATGCCCGGGTTCGACCCGGTGGACCCGCACCGCGGCTACCTGCCCGAGCTGAACCCGGCGCTGCCGGTGTTCGGCCTGTGGATCACCCAGGCCGATCAGGAACCGCTGCGGCCGGAGCAGGAGCGGGCGATCCGGGCGGCCGCCGCGGCGAGCCGGGTGACCCGGGTGCTGGGCCGGGCCGGGTTGGCCGCCTGGGCCGGTCTGGCGGAGCCGCCGGCCGGCCTGCGTGGCCTGCTGATCATGGACGGGCTGCACGACCGGCTGGTCGCCGAGGCGCGCGCCCACAAGATCTACGTGCCGGAGGGCCTGGTCTACGTCCGGATCGGCGACTGGCTGGTGATCGATGCCGCCACCCACCGGTCTTTCGACGCCGCCGACCTACATCAGCGCCGGGACTTCGCCCTGCTGTCCGGCGCGCCAGCACTCGACGCGGAGTCCGCACCGGCCGCGCTGCGCCGGCTGCGCGAGACCCGCGCGGCCGAGGGGCCGACGGTGGACCCGGCCGCGCTGGCCGCCGGGCTGAGCCCGCTCACGGTGCGGGGACGCCCGATGCTGACCATGCCCGGCCAGGGCGGGGAACGGCCGACGCTGCTGGAGGGCTGGGCGCCCACCCGGCACGGCGGCAACCTGGCCAGCCTGCTGCGCCGGCTGCGCGCGCTGAACACACCGTGGGCGGCGCCGGCCGGCTGGGCCGGTCCGGCGCACGGCGAGGTGGTGTTCGCCGCGCTGGCACACGCCGTCGAGCATGGCGAGCTGGGCGAGTTCCGGCCGGTCGACGGGCAGCTGTTCCTGCGGCACGTGACCCTGCGCGGGGACTGGGCGCGCCTGTTCCCCGACGGGCTCGAGCTGCTGGTGCGCAGTGGTGCCGGCGGCCTGCTCCGGGTGGAGAACTTCTACCCCGGCGCCGCGGTGGACGCCCCGGCCGGGCTGGCGAAGGCGCGGCGAGCCGCGCTGCACGTGGTGGCCGAGGAGCCGGCGCCGAACGACGACGGTTTCGTGCACACACTCGGGATGTCCGCGACCGGGGTACGGGTGGGCCGCTACCTCACCCTCACCGCGCTGCACGTCGTGCAGCGGTCGGACGGCCGGCCGATGCGGAACCTGAGGGTCGGCCGGGGGCCGCACTGGTATGCCCGGGCGGCCGGCTATGTCGCGCTGCGGGTGGACGAGTTCAGCGACCCGGAGCGGGCCGCGCTGGCCGAGCTGTACGGCGAGGACGCCGTGGACCTCGCGCTGGTGGTGCACCCGAACCTGGACGACCTCTACGGCGAGGGCCAGGGTCCGGCGATTGCCGAGGCGGCCACCGTGCCCGCCGCCGAGGGCACCGTGGTGTTTCAGGTGGGCCACCCCGGTGGCCGGATGCACGACGTCGCCGGCCCGCTGCGCGGCGGGCAGGCGATGCTGGTCACCGGCCCCGGCCACTCCGGCGCCCCGCTGTTCGCGGGGCCGCTGCTGGTCGGCGTGCACACCGCCACCGAGGAGCTGGGCGGCGGCCGGTTCGTCGGCCCCCCGCAGCTGGCCGAGGTGATCGGCGTCGGCGTGCTCGAGGCCATCCGGGACGGGCTGCTCACCGAGGCGCAGGCCGCCGAGGACCCGAGCTGGCGCCGCTACCTGCCGGTGGCAACGGCGGAGCTGCCTGCCGCGCTGCGCGAACTGCTGGTCACCGACCCGTTCGCCGGTGACCCGCTGGGCCTGCCCCGGGGCGGCCTGGCCAAGGCCATCGGCTCGGCCGACCCGCTGCTGGACGAGCTGCGCACCGCCGCCGAGCAACTGCGGCGGGACGGCCTGCGCGCCGACGAGGTCGGGCTGCTCGCCGCATGGCGGGTGGTGATGGCGTGGCGGGTACTCGCCGGCGCCGACGACGGGTGGGAGTCGGACATCGGCGGGCTCCGGACGCTGGCCGGGACGGCGGTCGACGGGGTCGACGGGGTCGTCGCGCTGGCCCGGGCGCTGCACGAGCTGGCGCGCGCCAAACCCGATCCCGCCGAGGGACCGCAAGTCGGGCTGCTCCGGGAGGCGTTCCAGGCGCTGGTCGACGCGGCGCGCGCGGAGGCCACGCTGCGGGCCGACCTGGAGGTCATCCGCGAGGTGCTGGTCCTGGACCGGGCCGCGCTCGCCGACGCGGACACCTGGGACCGGGCGCTGGCCGAGGCGGTGTGGGAGCCCTGGCAGGCGCTGTTGGACGCCTACGAGGCGCTTCGTGTGCAGTGGGACGGCTACGACACCGACGACGCGGACCACGCTCGGCACGGCCTGGACATGGCGCTACGCGAGGCCTCCGGGGCCGAGGTGCCGGTCACCGACCGGACTTCCCGCCGGTCCGCCGGGGCGCTGGCCAGGCTGGTCGCGAACCTGGCAGAGCACACCCCCGAGGAAGGGGACCTCGCCGACCCGTTCTTCAACCTGCGCATGGCCGGGGACGATCTGGTCGAGGCCCTGAGCGAACTGTCCGGCTGGCACGCCGAGCAGCTGGTGGGGCTGCTCGAGGAGCTGCCCGATTTCGACTCGCCCGCCGGCTCGTTGGTCGAGCGGTTCCTCCGGCTGGACATGGCTGTGGCCTACCACCGGACCGCGGTGGTACTCGTCCGGGTCGACGGCCAGGACGTGCTCCGGGCGCTCCCGGCCGCCGCCGAGGCGGCCTACCGCGAGAACCAGAACGACCTGATGGAGCCGGGGCTCTCCGTGGGCGCGGTGGTTGACCTGCTGGCCACGGCCCAGGTCAACGACTACCGAGCCTGGCTGGCCAGGCGGCTGGCGGAACGGGCCGGTGCGGGACCGGTGGACCTGGCCGAATTGGTCGAGCGCGGCACCCTGCAGCGGCACGAGCTGCTGGTCAACCACCGCCAGGCGCTGTTGGCCGAGCTGCCCGAGGAAACCCGCGCGCGGGTGGCGGCGGAGCTGGCCCGCTACGACGCGGCGACCGCCGAGGCACGGGCGGCCTTCGGCGCCGCGCAGGCCGCGCAGCTACGGGCACTGCTGGACGGCGTCGACCCGGAGGACGGCCGGGACGGTTTGCGCATGCTCGACCCGATGGCGGCCGCCGTGCTGGCGGTCGTCGCGGCCTGGCTGCTCGGCGTCGTCCTGGGACATCTCGAACCCCTGCTGCACCTGCTCATCGGCTGGCTGGCCCACCAGCTCGGCGGGGCCACCCTGCTGGCCGCCGCGCTGCCGGTGAACCCGAGGTCGATGCACGGCGCGCTGCGGTACCTGCTGGACAACCGGGCCGGCGTGGTGGTCAACGACCTGGCTGGTCACCTCCGCGTCAAGCGGCCGGCGGCGCAGATCCGCCTGCAGCTGCTGTTCGACCTCGGCCTGGCCGACCGGGAGAGCCGGGTGACCGAGGCGGGCGTCGGCGGCAACCACGTCTACACCCCGCGCGCCGGCGCGGAGGCGCTGCTGGACCAGCTGTACGTCCCGGCCTCGGCGCTGCCCGAAACGCTGCGCGAGGAGCTGGGCCAGCTGTTCAACCGGCCGCCGTACGTGGCGCCCGACTCCACCCGCACCGAGCGGATGCGGGACCTGCTGACCGAGGCCCGCGAGCTGGTCCCGGAGCTGCCGGCGGACGGGCCGGCCGAGCGGCACCAGGGCGGGGACATCCTGGCCACCATCCGGGCCGTCGGCACCGGCCCGGCCGGTCGCATCCGCGCCGAGATCGCCGAGGAGATCGGGCTCAACCCGGACTGGACCCGGACCCGGCTGATCGGCCTGGTGCGCATCGGCCTGCTGCACCGGGAGCGCGTGGCTACCCCGGCCGGTGGCTGGGAGTGGCACTACCGGGTACCGGCACACACCGAGGAACTGGCCGACGCGCTGGACAACATCGGCAACCACCCCGAGCGGGTCCAGAACACGCTCAACGCGCTGGCGGACCTGCTCGAGGGCCGGGGCGCGCTCACCGAGCAGGCGGAGCGGGAGGCGCTGCGCTGGGTCGCGAAGACCGCGCTCCGTGACCTGCGTGGCCTCCGGCCGCTCACCCGGCAGACGGTGCTGCGGGAGGCCGTCCGGCGGCCGAACATCACGCTGGCGCAGCTGGAGTTGGTGCTGGACGCCAGTGCGGCCGAAATCATTGCGCTGCTCACCGAACTGATTGCGCAGGGCGACCTCACCGAGACCCGGTTCGGCGACGAGCAGGCCAACACCGGCTACCGGCTCACCGACATCGGATACCTGGCGCTCGACGGGCCGGCCCCCCGATTCCGGTTGCACCTGGCCGACCCGGTGGCGGCGGCTGCCCTGGCGGTGGTTGCGGCCTGGCTGGTCGGCGCCCTGCTGGGACATCTCGAACCCCTGCTGCACCTGCTCATCGGCTGGCTAGCCCACCAACTCGGCGGGGTCACCCTGCTGGCCGCCGCGCTGCCTTGGCTCGACCCGCGCGGCCCGGACCGGAACGAGGATCTGGAGCTGGCAGCGCGGGCGTTGCGTGGGCTGGCCGAGGAGGATCTGCACTGGCTGGGCGGCTGGACCTGGGGCTCGGACGGCTCGGATCGTTCGGCTGGCCCCGCGAACGGCGGCTGGCGGCAGGTGCCGGCCGCCGTGCTGGCCGACCGGCTGGCCCAGCTGATCGACGTGGACCGGGCGGCCCGCATCGCCGCTTCGGTCACCGCCGTGGGCTGGCGGGACGCCGACGGCACCCGGCGGGTAGCCCTGGTCATCGACCCGGCGCGGGCGTTCGGGGCATTCGGGCTGCTGGACGACGCGCTGCGGATCTCCCGCCGCTACCCGGCGGACACCCGGTGGGGCTGGGCACGGGATCGGCGGCTGGCCCAGCTGGCCCGGTGGCTGGCCGAGGCCGCCGACCGGCACCCCGAGGTGGGCGGCGCGCTGGCCCGGCTGGCCGAGGCGGAGCGTCGCACCGACGCGGCGGTGGCAGGGCTGGCCGAGCACCGGCTGGCCGGGCTGTGGTCGTTGACCGAGGTGGCCTCGGCCGCCGGGGCGGCCGACGTGGCCGCACTCGCCGGGGCGATCAACGCGCACCGGGTCGCGGACGTGTTGTGGAGCGAGCTGGGCGATGCCCTGGCGGCGCTGGCCGAGACGCCGGACTGGCACCGGGAGCCGCTGGCGCCCCGGCTGATCGGAGGTACCGGCGAGCTGTCTGCCGAGCAGGCGCGTGATCACGAGCAGCTGGTTGCCGTGCGAGACCTGCTGAGCATGCTCGCCGAGGACGGGCCGGCCGAGCTGGCCGACACCTACCGGGAGCTGCGCCAGGCCCTGACCGACGCGGAGGTGGCTGCGGCGCTGCTGGACGCGGCCGAAGCGGCGGCGGTCGACGCGACGTTCGCCGTGGCCCTCGACGTGACCGATGCACCGGCGGTCGGGGACGACTCGTATGCGGCGGAACGGCGGCTGGTCGCGGCGGTGCACGCGGCCAACGACGCCATGCCGGGCGCACCGGCCAGCCGGAGCTGGTGGGCCGTGGTGGCGGTCCAACGCATGCTGGTCGACCTGCGTCAACGGCTGCGGAACCGCTGGCATCCCGGGGTAGCGAACTTGCTGCGCGCGTTGCACGAACTGCTCGACACCCGGCTGGGAGCGGCGCTGGAGACGCACCCGTTCCAGCCGCACGAGGCCTGGCGGGTGGTCGGTGAGCTGGCCGGCGAGCTGCGCGCCGAGCTGGCCGATCCGGCGCGGGACCTGGCGCTGGCCGAGCTGTTCCAGGCGCCGTGGCTGGTCGCGGAGCGGCTGGTGGAGGTGCTGCTGGAAGCGGTGCACCGGCAGGCCGAAGCCGACGAAGCCACTGCTGCCCGCGCGGCCCCGGAACCGCCGGCTCGGGAGGTCTGGCTGGGACACCGGGCGGTGCTGGCGCTGGACGCCTTCGGCACGTTGAGCCCGGCCGAGTTGCTGGCCCACCGGGACTTGCTGGAACGCGACCTGGACGCCGCGAACGCCTGGCTTCCGCTGGACGACGCGCCAGCCGCACTGGCCCGCCGGCTGGTCGAGATCCTCGGCATGGAGCGCGAGCTGGCCCTGCTGGAGGCGCTGCTGAACCCGGCGCAACCGGAACCGCACACCGGCCTGGCCAGGCACAACACCCGGGTGCGCGCGCTGCGCGAAGCCGACCGCTGGCACCGGCTGCTGCGGGAGCGGGCCGAGGAACTGGCGGTCACCGAGGCCGCCCGCGACCAGCTCTCCCGGTACCGGGACGGGCAGGCCCCCGCCCAGGCCGAGGTCACGGCGGCCCGCCAGGAGCAGGAGCACGCGGAGCGGGAACTGAACGAGGCCCTCCGCCGGGCCGGGCGGCGGGTCGAGCGCGGGCCGCTGACCACGGCGCTGTTGGGGGTGGCGATGGGGCTGGCGGCCAGCCAGCTCACCGGCGTGGGCTGGCCGATCGCCGGGGTCTCGGTGCTGATGGTCGCCGGCACCTCACTGATTCCCCCGTTCCTCGCGGTACTGCCGCGCGGCATCGACGCGGCGCTGGCCCGGGGCCCGCCGGCGGTGCTGGCGGACGCGCTGCGCGCACTGCGCGCCTTGATCGGGCGGGCGGCCGCCGACCGACGCTGGGTGAAGCCGCTCCGCTGGGGCGCGCTCGGCATCGGCGTCGGCGCGCTGTTCTGGCTGGCGCTCGCACCGGCGCTGGGTCCGGCGCTGGCCATGGCGCTGCCCGGCTGGGCCGCGCGCCGACCCGGGGACGAACCGCGCGATCGAGAGGCCGAGCTGGCCCGGGTGGCATTCCTGACCACCCGGATCCTGCTGCGCTCCGGCCACCCGGTGCTGCCCGCCTCCGCCGTCGCCGCCGAGCTGGCCGAGGCGGATCGGGAGCTGCTGGGCGCGGCGGTCGACTCGGCGTCCTTCCTGGCGCGGCGGAACAGCCGGATCGGCATCTTCGGGCTGCGTACGGCGCACCCGGCGCTGCGCCGGGATCTCGACGGCCCGATCCCCTACCTGACCCTCACCGCGCCCGGCCTGCCGGCCGAGCTGCGCGAGCTGAGCATCACCGGCGCCTTCCCCGGTATCCCAGCGACGGTCGCGGCGCGGCACACCGACGCGGAGACCGACGCGCGCGAGTTCGCCGAACTGCGGGCGATGGTCCGGGACTTCCCGCTGGCCGGCCCGCTCTGGGACTGGGAGCTGCACGGCGCGGCGACCGGGCCGTTCCGGGTGTGGGACACCCCGGAGCGGGCGCTGATCTCGCTGCTCGTCCAGCTCAACCAGGATCTGCCGGCGGGCGTCCTGGCGGCGAGCGACGTGCTCGAGCTGGCCGAGCTGCTCGCCGGCGCGCTGGCCCGGCCGGACATCGAGGTGGACCGGACCGGCCCGGTCACCCTGCTGCGCATCCGCCCGGCGCCGGCCCACGGCGGCGAGTGGGAGCTGGTGGTCAGCCAGGACGAGGCGACCGGGCGCAACCTGATCACCGGGTTGTACCAGGTGTCCCAGCCGGGCGCCCGGCCCGACCCGGCGGCGCTCGCGGCGGCCCGGAGCCGGGTGGTGCCGGTGACCGGGCCGGGCGGGCGGACCGAGGACGGGTTCCGGTACGCCGACCGGCTGGTGGTCACCCGGGGCGAATGGGTGCGCAACCTGCCCGCCGGGGCGCTGACCGTCGCCGGCCATCCGGTGGCCCGGATCGTCACGCCGGGGTCGGCGGGGCTGGACGAGTTCGCCGGCCTGGACATCGCGGTGCTCGTGGTGCCCGGGCTGGCCGGGTTCGGCCGGGCACCGCTGGCCGGCGCGATCCCCGCCGAGGGCACCCGGGTGTTCGTGCTGGGTACGGCGCTGGCCACCGCCGCGCCGCTCGCCCCGGCCGTGCCCGGCGACACGCTCGCCGGCCTGCGGCTGCCCGCCCAGCTGATCGCCAATGCGGCCTTCCCGGTGGCGCCGCCCGGTGCCGCGCTGGTCGGCGCGGACGGCGGCTACCTGGCCCCGGTCACCTCCTGGACCGACCCGGCCGACCCGGCCGATGACGCCCGCCAGCTCGCCGCCGACGATCCGGCGCTGGTGGGCGCGTTCCTGACCGAGGTCCGCCGGCTGGACAACGGCCCCGGCAGCCGGGCGGGCGACCCCCGGCGGCCGGACGACGGCCCCGGCAGCCCGGGCGGTCGGGCGAGCGACGCCGGGCGGCTGGTGCTGCCGGACGCGCCACCCGCCGCATGGCTGGCCGGCCTGGCCGGTGCGGTGCTGGGCGCCGTGCTGGCGGGGGTGGCCGGCCTGCCACTGGCCGGCGCCGGCGTAGCGCTCGCGCTATTGGCCGGCGCGCTGCTCCGCGCGAACCCCGCCGGGCAGCCACTGCTCTGGGCCGCCGCCGGCCTCGCCTTCGGCGCCCTCGGCTGGGCGCTCGCCCAGCACGTGCCCTTCCACCTTTCCAACACCCATCACCAAGGAGAGCTGATTGCCATGACCCTTGCCGTGCACACCAACCGCAACCTGGACGAGCCGGTGGACCGCGGCTGGTTCGCGCTGGACCTGCTGTACCGGCTGGACGGCCGGCCGCGCACCACCGAGGAGCTGGCAGAGATCACCGGACAGCGCCCGGGCTCGGTGCGGATGTTGCTACGCCCGCTGGAGCGCTGGGGCCTGCTGTCCGGCCACGGGGGCGGTGGCGAGCCGATCCGCTACCGGACCACGCCGGCCGCGTCCCGTCTGCTGGCCACGCTCCGAGGGCCGGTCAGCGACGCCACCGAGCTGGGCGGCGCGCTGATCGAGCTCACCGATTGGCTGGCCGCCACCCGCGACCTGACCAGGGGCCGAGGCGCATTGGAGACCAAGCGCGCGGTGGACCGGCTGCGCAGGCTGTGGGGCAGCCCGCTCTACGGGCAGCGCCTGGGCGGGCCGGGTGAGCCGCCCTACACGGTGTTGGCGCTGATCGACGACCTGTTCGCCGAACCCGAGGTTGCGCTGGTGCACCTGGTCCGCGCGCAGCTGGCCCGGGCCGACTCGGTGGCGTTCGACGCGCTGTGGATGTGGCTGGAGCTGTTCGAGTCGGCGGGCCTGACCACGACCGTCCGGCACCGGCTGATGTCGAGCGGCCACCTGCCCGTGCCGGAGCTGCGCCAGGTGAGTGCCGACCTGCGCGCCCCGGAGCGGGTGGCCGAACCCGCCTACCGGGCCGCGCTGGTCGAACTGCGGGATGCCATCAAGCTGCACGGTCAACTCGCTCTGGACCGGCCGGTGGCGCCGATCCTGGCCGGCTTCACCCGGCTCACCAAGACCACCGGCAGCCCGCTGTTCGGCATGCCGGTCGCCGCGGCCAGGTTCACCGTCGCGGACCTGCTGGACACGCTGCGGGCGCACCCGGGCCGGACTGTGCCCGAGCTGGTCCGGCTGCTCCCGCTGCGTCAGGGCGGGCTGCGCGGCTGGCTGAACCGGTTGGCCGGGCTGGGCATGCTGGAGTCCACCGACCGGGTGGGCAAGCGGCCGCACACCCTGGCCGGACGGGTGCTGGACTGGCTGGACCTGGCCGAACACCCGGAACAGGTGCGCGGGCCGGCGCTGCGCGAGGCGCTGATCGCGTTCGGCAACGTGATCCGGGTGGTGTCGCCGCTGGACGAGGGCGACTCCCGGCCGTTCGCGGAGGCGGTTACCAGGCTGCTGGCGTTGGACCCGAAGGCGCCGGCGGCGCCGTCCCGGTCCGCCGCGCGGGCCGCCGCGCCGGCCGGTGCGGCCGGGTTGAACCTGTACGACCTGGTCATCGGGGTGCTCGACGGACGGACGGTCACCGAGTTGCACCGGGCCGCCGGCAAGCAGCGCCAGACCGTGGTCAAGACGCTCAACGTGCTGGTCGGCCTTGGCATCTTGGTCAAGTCCGCCGACGGGTTCGCCCCGGCGCACGGCGCCAGGGAGCTGTTCGCCGCCCTGGCCGCCCCCACCAACGCGCAACTGACCGAACTGGCCACCCTCCTCAAAACCAACTCTGCCCTCTACCGCAAACAAACCCACGAAGCCGTCCGCACCCTCCTTCCTCTTTCCCGCGAGTCGGCGGTCTCAGCACACCGAGTTGACGCTCCCGGCACACGGGACCAGCGCACGGACCGAGGCCGGGTGCTGCGCGCGCTGGCCTACCTGGGCCTGGCGGTGGCGGCCGGCCTGGCCCTCCACTTCGGGTTGGCGGCGTTCCCGCACCTGCTGACCGGCGGCACCGGCCTGCTGGCCGCCGCGTTTCTCCCGCCGGGCCGGTGGCGGACCGGCGAGGTGGCGGTGGCGATCGACCCGCACACCGGCCACCAGCTGGCGCTGCCCCCCGAGCAGCGGGCCGTCGTGCGGGACACCATCGACGAGCTGGTACTGGCCACCGACCCGGCACCGCTGGACCACAGCCACCCCGGCTATCGGCTGGTGTTCGGCCGGCAGCGGGTCGTCTACCTGCCGGTGCAGGGTCTGCGCGACGCGCTGGCGCACCGACTGGACGGCATCGAGGTGCTGCTGATCCGGACGTTGGACCCGACCCCGGTGGTGTTCTCCGACGCGGCACTGCCCGATCGGTTTGCCGACGTGCTGGCCAGGGCGGACCGGATGGGCGTGCACGAGAACCTGATGGCGCTGCGCCCCGATCTCTCCGCCGCGGTGCTGGCGGCGCTGCCGCTGCCGCACGGGAGGGTGTTGCGGCACATGGCCGGCCTGCCCGATCCGGAGGCGGCGCGGCTGGCCGGCAAGCTGCGGCGGATCCGGGACGACCTGGCCGCGGTGTACGCCGAGCTGCCCGGCTTGGCCGCCGAGGCGGCGAACACCCGGATCGACGGGCTGGCCGCCGAGCTGGCCGCGCGGCGGCCCGACCCGTCGGGCGGCCAGCTGCTGCGGCACGACCAGCTGCTCGCCGAGGAACACGCGGGGCTGGTCGCCGAGCTGGCCCGGTTGCGCGAGCTGACCGCGTTGGTCCAGGCCGAGCGGGCGGGCCGGGTGGACGCTGCGTTCTGGCGGTCGCTGTGGCCGCTGCTCGGCGAGCTGGCCACCGGCGTGGAGCTGCCGACGGCGCAGTGGGACGTGCTGGTCGGGTTGGCCCAGCGGGCGTTGCGGCACTGGGTAAACGAGCGGGAGGACTGGTCCTTCCTGGACCAGCCGGGCTGGCTGCGGGTGCCGGGCGAGCAGTGGCCGCCGGCCCTGGTGCACGCCGCGCTGCGGCTCGGGGTGGCCGCCGCCATCGCGGGCGACCCCGGCCTGCTGGCGGTGCTGCGCGACCCGGAGGCGCAGCGCGGGTTCGCCGCCGAGGTGGCCGACGCGCTGGGCAGGCTGCGCGGCAACAACACCCGGCGGACCGAGTCCGCGGTGGCCACCGCCGGCATGCTGATCGGGCTGCTGACCGACCTGCCAAGTTGGGGAATCGCCCTGGACGACGGTGTCGCCAAGTATCTGAACCGGGCGCGGGTGGGGCTGCACAGCGGTCTGGCGCGCTGGGTGATGTCGCACCGGCGCAACGACGCCGAGTACTGGCGGCGGGCCGAGCTGGTGCTGCCCCGGCTGGCCAACACCCCGCGCGCGGAACACCTGCTGTTCGAGCGGGAGCTGCTGCGCGACGCGTTCGCGGTGGCCCGGCAGCCGTGGTCCGGCGGGGCACCGGGGGACTTCCTGCGCCGGCTCGGCTGGGTGGGCGCCCACGGGCCGGCGCCGCCCGCGTGGTTGCTCGACGGGGCCGGCCGGGCGTCGAACATCGACCTGATACTGCGCCGGCTGTTCGCGGCGGCCGTCGGGGCGGAGCACCAGGATCTGGTGCGGGAGCTGCCCACCCAGTTCCGTGACCAACGCCGGGTGCAGGAGCTGCTGCACTGGTTCGTCGATCCCCAGCCCGGCACCGGGATGGGCACCAGGCCGCGCACCGACGAGTACCGGGAGCTGCTGCTCGCCCTGCTCCGGGGCCTGCCCGGGGAGAGCACGCGCAAGCAGGTGGCGCTGCGCGGGCAGTTCCGGAGCGAGTGGGCGCAACTGGCCACCACGCTCGCGCAGATCCACCCGCTGGTCGTGCGGGGTGATCACCACAACCGGCTGCTCGGCGAGCTGGCGGAGCTGGCCGAACGGATCACCGGTCTGCCCGGCGAGCAGGACCGACTCGCCCCGCTCGCCGAGTTCACCGCCCGCTGGCTGGGCTGGAGCGCCAACGAGCTCGGCCTGCTGTACGGCGTGGACTTCCAGGGCCGCCCGCCGGTGCGGCCGGGCGACCGGCTGTGGCAGGTCCTGATCTCCTACCACCCGGTTGCCACCGACCGCACCCGCTACCTGATCGGCGACTACCTGCGGGAATGGCACAGCACCGGCAGGCGCCAAGCTGGCATCGACGCCTACTGGCAGGCGCTCTCCGACGAGTTGGGCTTGCGCGCCGACGCGGTCTTCCAGCTCGCCCCGGCGGACCTGGTGCGCACGGTGCGCACGCCGAACGGCGTGGGCCGGCGCGTCCGGATCGGCATGTCCCGCGACCCGCTGGAGCTCCTCCAGCTGGGCATGAACGAGCGGGGCAACTGCCTGCACTGCATCACCGGCAGCCACCGCGAGTACGCCCAGGACTTCATGCAGGACCCCGACCAGCCCGTGGTGTTCGCCTGGGACGACGTGGACGGCGCCAGGGGCGGGACCCCCATCGCGGACACCAACGGCCTCGTCCTGGACGGATCGCTGCTGGTCGCCGGCCGGGTGTACACCGGAACCGACCTCGCCCTCGGCCACCTGTTCCGTGACTACCTGAAGCGGCTCGCCGCCGCGCTGCGCGCCAACCTGGACATCGGCGTCGCGTTCACCGAGCTCTCCGGCCCCCTGCACCAGATCCCGATCCCCGCGGGCGCCACGCAGGTGACCGCGAGTTACCTGCTGCCGGACCGCGCCGAGCTGGGCCGCTCCTACACCGACCTGCTTGGCGAGCGGCACTCCCGGGACGAGCCCGTCGAGCTGCTGGTCTGGCGACTGTCCCCGCCGGACGACGCCCCGCCGGTCCCCACCGCCGGCCCCGGCCCGGGCGCGTCCGGTCCCAGCACGCCCAGCCCTGGTGGCTCCGGCGAGACGGTCCCCGCTGACAACCGGCCCGCCGATGGCCCCGGCCCGGCGGCCGGCGCGGCCGGTGAGCCGGATCCCGTGGCCGAGGCGCAAGAGGCAGTGGCGGTCGCGTTGGCGGAGGTCGCCGAGGCACAGCGCGCGTTCGGGGAGGTCGCCAGCCCGGAGGCCGGGGCCGGCGGGCTCACCGCGAGCGCGGCCGAAGTGGTGTCCGGGCCGTGGGGGCGGGCGTTGCGGGTCTACCGGAACCTGGCCGAGGTACGGGCCGCCGGGGAACAACCCGCCTGGTCCACCGACCTGGAGCTGCTGCGGCGGATCGCCTCGGCCGGGGGCATCGAGGGCGCCGAGGGCGACGAACCGGCCGAGGTGTTGTGGGCGCTGGTCGCGCACGCCGGGTCCGACCCGCTAGCCGCCGAGCTGAGCGAACACCTGAGCCAGCTGGACACCGAGGGGAAGGTGCTGGACCGCTTGCTCCGGAGCCGGACCGCCGGCGCGGAGGAACCACAGGTCATGGGATTGTTGGCGGCGGCATGGCGGGCCGCGCGGCCGGAGCGGGCCGACGCCACCCCGCCGACGGTGCCCAACGACCTGATCAAGCAGTTGGGCGAGCCGTGGGGCACCCTCTGGACGGCGCACCAGGCGTGGGTCGCCGCGCACCGGGAGCTGCCGGAACGGCCAGCGGCGATGGACGGTGTGGCCGCCGCCCGGACTCGCTTCAAGACGCCGCTGTGGATGGCGTTGCGGCTGGCTCTGGCCGGACCCGAACTGGGTGGTGACGCGCCGAGGCAGGCACTGGACAGGGCGGCAGAGCAACTGCTCGCGGGGATGGTCACCGAGGCGGCCGAGACGAAGATCGTCGAGCAGTACCGGCTGCTGTGGCAAGCCGGCGCCGGTATCGCCGAGGTGCTCAGCAAGGCCGAGGAACGCCACGCCGACCAGCTCCGTGAGCTCCGGGGGAGTGACACCGAGGCACTGGCCGGGCGGCCCGGCGTCCGGCACGCGGCCGGCCGGTTGAACCGGGCATGGGACGCCTACCACCGGGCTGTGGGGACGTTGCGAGCCGCGCAGCGGGCCGCTCACACCCAAGCACCGGATGGCGGCACGAACGATGCGGCGACCGTCGAGGCGAGCGACGTTCGATCGGCCGGCACTGAGGCGACCGAGGGCGCATCCGAGCCGGAGCGGTCCGGCGGAACGACCGCCGTCGGGAGCGGCGGACCGGCGCACGGGCCGGTTGTCGAGTGGCCGTCCGGCGTGGTTACCGGGTCGAAGGTGATGTCCGTGGCCGAAGCCGAAGCGGCGGCCGACGCGGCGCGGGAGGCTGTGGCCGGGGCGCAGCGCGCACTGGGCAAGATCGCCGGCCGGAACCTGACGACGGATGAGCTGGCTGGGCCGCACACGCCGGAACCAGCCGCCGAACTGTGGTCATGGCGGCGAGCGCTTCAGCTCTACCGGGACCTAGGTGACCAGCAACCGGAGTGGTTCACCGACCTGGACCTGCTGCGCCGGATCGCCTCCGGGGGCAGCGCGGACACCGAGCACAACGACCTGGCCGAGGCCCTGTGGGCGGTGGTCGCGCATGCCGGCACCGATCCGCTGGCCACCGAGCTGCGCGACCAGCTGGGGCTGGTGCACGCGGGGGCGTTCGTGTTGACCCCGGTCGTGCGTCGCCATCCGGCGGACGCGGACGAGCCGCTGGTGGTGGCGTTGTTGGTGGCGGCGTGGCGGGCGGACCGGCCGGCGCGGGCGAACGCGACGCCGCCGCCGGTGGACGAGTTCATCGCCAGCCTGGGTGAGCCGTGGATCTCGGTGTGGCGGAGTTACCAGGAGCTGGTCGCGGCGCGGCGGGCGCTGGCCGAGGGGTCCTCGGCGGCGGACGCGGTGGCGGTTGCCCGCGCGCGGTTCGAGACCCCGCTGCTGGTGGCTGTCCGGCTCGCGTTGGAGGGCCCCGAGCTGACCGGCGACGCACCGAGGCAGGCGCTGAACGCGGCGGTCGAGGAACTGCGCTCGCGGATGATCACCGTGGCGGCCGAGGCGTCACTGGTCGAGCTGTACCGGCGGCTGTGGCGGGCCGGTGCCGGTGTCGCCGAGGTGTTGGGCAGGGCCGAGCGGCAGTACGCAGAACAGCTGGCCGAGCTCGGGGATCGGCCTGGTCCCAGCGTCGCCGCGCTGGCGAAGCGGCTCGGGTTCAAGGCGGCGGTTCGTGGCTTGAACGAGGCGCTGACCACCCTCAACGAGGCATCCGAGGCACTGGCTGCCGCGCGGCGGGTCGCTACCCGCGAGGCCACCGGCGCGGCCGGATTGACGGAGTCCGAGCCGGCCGTGTGGTGGCGGGTACTGCGAGCCAACCGGCATCTGGCCGAGGAGCAGCCGGAATGGTTCACCGACCTGGAGCTGCTGCGGCGGGTCGCCTCGGCCAGGGGTGTCGAGGGCGCCGGTGGCGACGAGTGGACCGAGGCGTTGTGGACGGTGGTGACGCACGCCGGAACCGACCAGCTGGCGGCCGAGCTGAGTGGATGGCTGGGCGAGTTGGACACGGCGCGACAGGTGCTGGACCCGCTGGTGCGCCGGCACCACGTGGTGGGCGCGGAGGAACCGCTGCTGGCGTTGTTGGTGGCGGCCTGGCGGGCCGCACAGCCGGGCCAGGTGGATCCCGCACCGACCGCACCGACCGCACCGGCCGACCTGGTTGCCGGGTTGGACGACCTGTGGGCCGCGGTGTGGCGGGCATACCAGCTGTGGGCCGCCGCGCACGGGGAACTGGCCGAGCGGCCCGGGGCTGCAGACGCGGTGGCCACCGCCCGCGAGGAGTTCGAGAGCGCACTGTGGTCGGCGCTGGTCGGCTTCGAACTGACCGAGGCGGTCGCCGAGCTGCGTGCGCGGATGATCACCGGGGAGACCGAGGCGAAGGTCCTCGAGCAATACCGGCGGCTGTGGCGGGCCGGCGCCGGCATTGCCGCGTTGCTGGCGAAAGCCGAACGTCGTTACGGCCGGCGGCTCGAGCAACCCGGGGACGGCGGCGCGCGCGGGGGGCCGCTGCGCGAGGGCGGGATGACCGACCGGGAACTGGCCGACCTGCTCGCCGGGCTGCGCAAGTTGCTGCCCTTCCTGAGCGACCCGGAGACCCCCTTCGGCGAGTACGGCGGCTACCCGGTGCTGGCCTGGGACACCGATTCCGGGGCGGCCAGGGCGACGCTGGCCGAGCTGGGCCTCGGCTGGGTGAACGGGCCGAGGCCGCTGCTCGCCTTCGCCTGGGCCGACCCCGTGCTGGCGCTGATCCTGGGCGACGGCGTGGTGCTGGTGCCGAACTGGGTCTTGACCACCTCGGCGCACCGCATCGAGCGCGGCTGGCTGCCGGCGGACTGGCGGGACGAGGTGCGCGGGCACGAGGCCGGGCACATCGAGTCCGACCGGCCGGACGGCAAGTTCGCCGGGGACACCGCCGAGGAGACGAAGCTGATCGGCCAATGGCGGCTCGCGGAGGCCCAGGAGCAGGTCGCGGAGAGCCTGCGCAGCGCAGCCAGACAGCTGGAAGAGGCCGAGCTGTACGTCGCGGTCGAGGAGTCCGCCGGTGCCAGGTCCAGCCTCTACCTGCTGCTGACCCTCGCGCTGGCGCCGCTGGACCAACGGCTCGCCGCACTGGCCGCCGGCCCACTGCCCGGCGGAGCCGCGCTGGTCGCCTCGGCGGGTGCGGAGCTGGCCGCGCTGCGCGAGCGGGTCAACGGGTTGATCAGTCGGCTAGGCACCGACCAAACGCTCGCCGGGCTGTACGCGGAGGTCCTGAGCGTGCTCGACCCCGACGAGTCGATGTCGCTGAACGCGCTTGCCGCGGCCCTCCAGACGCCCGAAGCGCTGCTGGTCGACGCGACCGGTGTGCCGGGTTCCGAGCTGTCCGTGGGTTCCGAGGGCCGCGCGCTCGTCATCCGCCGCGCCGGCCGGGCCGACACCGCCGAGCCGACCCGGCCGGGCGGGCGGGGTGAACAGGACGGACCGGGGTGGTCAGGTCGGCGGGGCGGGCCGTGGACGCCGTTCGGCTGGGGTACCGGGGGCACGCCGGGTACCGGGCCGGACGGCGCGCTGGCGGTGGCGCTGCCGGCGCTGCTGGTCGCCCTGGCCGGGCACGGTCTGCTGACCGGCTGGGCCGCGTTGGCGGCGCTTGCTCTGGTCGCGGTCGTGGCGGTGCTCGCGGCGGCCAGGGTGGTGCCGGGAGCGCCCGGCGGGCGGTGGGCGCGCGCGCCGCCGGTCTGGGTCGTCGTTGTCGCGCTGGTGGCGCTGGCGTTCGCCGTCGCCGCGCACCTGGCCGTCGCCGGGCACCCGATCGGGGTCGCGCAGCTCGCGGCGCACGCCGGTGGAGCGGCGCTCGCGGCGGTGGTGCCGGGGTGGAACCGGGAGCAGCGGGAACTGCTCGAGGACCTGAACGCCGGGCCGCACGAGTATAGGGAACTCGAGCCCGGCCGATACGCCGTCGAAGCGCGGGGCTGGCGCGTCGCCACGTACCGGGTCGGCGAGCCGGACGGGGACCTCGCGGCCTACATCCTGGCCGACGAGCTGGACTGGGCCGACATGTTGCCGCCGGCCGTGGCATTCGACGGACCGCACGGCCAGGGCGTCGCACAGCGGTGGCTGCACGGCACCGACGAGGGCGACTACGACATCACCGGTTACCGGCCGGGCGAACGCCGCCGCGCCGCCGCCCTCGACTACGCCATGGCCAACCGGAACCGGGGCGCCGAGCAGTACCGGAGCGTGGGCGGCCTGTGGGGCCGGATGAAGCTGCGGCTGCTCGGCCACGGCGGCACCTTCCCCCGCCGCGCGGACCTGGCGCACCAGGTCATCACCTCGGACTTCGTGTGGGAACAGCTGCGGACCCCGTCGCTGACCGAACACGAGGTCGCCGATGTGCGCCGGTCGAACCGGGACCGGCTGGCCGCCCGCTGGCGCCACCAGGCCGGCCTCGGCGAGGACGAGATCGCCGACGCCGTCGCCCGGCTGCGGGAGATCGGCGAGCACGGCCGGATCACCGGCAAGACCTGGGAAAACCAGCGCCGCGCGGCCTGGACCGGCCCGGCGGACCGGTTCCCGGGCCAGGCGTTCCGGCCGAGCGACGAGTTCACCGGAGAGCTCGAGCCGGCGACCGCACCGGCCGCACCGGAAACCGGGCCGCTGCACCGGGACCAGCGGGAGTTGCTCGAGGACCTGGCCACCGAGGGTGCCCAGCCGCGCGACGCGCACACCGGCGGCCCGCCGGCGGGGAGCCCGTACGCCGTCGAGGTGTTCGGCTGGCGGGTCGCGCTCTACAAGGTGTTGGCGCCGTACCGGCGGTGGCAGGACGGCGAACCGGCCCGGGAGATCGCCGCCGACATCCTGCTCGACGAGCTGCGCTGGCGTGACCTGGCGCCGCCGACCGCGGGGTACACCGGCAAGCGCGGCCAGGGCTCCGCGCAGGAGTGGCTGCACGGCACCGACGAGGGCGACTACGACATCACCGTCTACCGGCCGGGCGACCGGCGCCGCGCGGCGGTCGCCGACTACGCCATGGCCAACCGGGACCGCAACAAGGGCAACTACCGGGGCTTCGGCCGCCTGCCGAAACGGATCAAGCTGTGGCTGATCGACCACGGCGCCACCTTCCCCAGCGGCAAGGATCTGGCCACCGAGCTGAAGCGCCAGGTCATCCGGTCCGAGTTCGTGTCGGAACAGCTCCGGGCGCCCTCGCTCACCGAGGACGAGCTTGCCGACATCGCCGCGCTGAACTGGGGCCGACTGGCCGCTCGCTTGCGCCACCAGGCCGGGCTCGGCGAGGACGAGATCGCCGACGCCGTCGCCCGGCTGCGGGAGATCGATGAGCACGGCCGGATCACCGGCAAGACCTGGGAAAAGCAGCGCCGCGACGCCTGGATCGGCCCGGCCGACCAGTTCCCGGCGGAGGCGTTCGGCCTGCCCAGCGAGCTCGACGGCGACTGGGACGGCCCCTCGGACGGGCCGCACGCCATCGCGCTGGACCCGATCACCGCGGACCCGGTCGAGCTGGATCTGCCCCGGTTCACGCAGATCTGGGGGTTGCTGCGGGAGCTCATCGACGCGGGCCGGCTGACCCCGGCGGACGCCGATGACCTGCACACGGCCAGCCCGACCGGCAACTGGGCGGAGCGCGGGATGCAGCTCGCGTTCGCCGGGCGGTTCAACGCGGCGCTGGCCGGACGGCTGGCCGCCGCCGACCTGGATCCGGTGGTGATCGTCTACCTGGTGCTGCCCAGCGCCGGGCTGGTGATCGCCGATCGGCAGCTGTTCGACCAGCGGGTCCGTCCGCTGCCGCTGCACGTCCGGCAGGCCATGGAGGCGCACGAGCTGACCCACGTGCGGCACCCGGACCGTGCCGAGCTGGCCGTCTGGGCGGACCACGGGGTGGGCTTCGAGCACCGGCTGGCGCTGCTCGGCGCCGCCCCGAGAGCCGACATGCCCGATGCCGAGCTGCTGGCCCTGATGCGGCGGCACCCGGCGGGCGAGTCGCTCGGGCTCGCACTGCTCTACCAGCGCCACCGGCCCTCGGTGCTTGCCTTCGCGCGCGGATTGACCCGGAACCAGGAGGACGCCGAGGACCTGGTGGACCAGGCGTTCGCCGGCCTGCTCAAGCAGGTCCGCAAGGGCCGGGACATCGAGCACCTCCGCGCCTACCTGAACACCACCGTCCGGCACCTGCGGTTCCCCGGCGCGGCGCCCCAGCCGGGGAACGCCCCGCTGGACCGGCAGCCGGAGGTCGTGGACCCGGCCCCCGGCCCCGGCGAGCGAACCGTCGCCGGGCTGGAGGCCGAGCTGGCGGCGGGGGCTCGGGGCTTTCTGACGGAGGGCCAGCGCGCGGTGTTGTGGCTGATCGAGGTCGAGGGGATGACGCCGACCGAGGCTGCCGACCTGCTCGGTCTCTCCCCGAACGCGACCAGGGTGCTCGCCTACCGGGCGCGCGAGGCGCTGCGCCGCGGCTACCTGGAGATGCACCTCCCGGCGCGGCAGGAGGGCACGCCCGAGGAGTGCTTGGCCTGCCGGGGCGACCTGGCCGGCCTGGTGCGCGGCACGCTGCGCCAGCGCGCGCACCAGAAGGCCACCGAGCACGTCGCCCAGTGCCAGGCCTGCCAGGGCCTGGTGAACGAGCTTGGCGAGGTCAACGCCACCCTGCCGCCCGCCGGCCAGGGCTCGAAGCACGGCCGCGGCGGCCCCGCACTGATCTCCCGGACCGGCCTTTCCGACGCGTTGCTGGGGCTGATCCTGCGCGTCATCGCGCGGCTGACCTGGACGGTCGCGCTCACCCCCACCGACCTGGAACGGTTCGCCGGGCTGCGCCCCGGCGCCGCCGCCGGCATCCACGGGGTGCGGGTGGCCACCGGGTTCAACGCCGCGCTGCACGCCAAGGGCGGCCCGGACGACCTGGTGGTCTTCGCCGCCTCGGACGGCTGGCTGTACCTGGACGCGGCCGTGCTGGCCGCGTTGCGGGCGGGCGCGCTGGCGCCGGCGGCGCTGCGCATGCTGTTCGAGCACGAGCTGGCCGAGGTGGCCAACGCCCGACTCCCCCGCCACCAGCGCAAACCCCACCACCGGCTGCCCAAGCTGCCCGACCTGACCCCGCTGACCGCCGTCGTCCTCGGCGCGGTGCTCCACCCGGCGGCGGACGCGGGGGCGGGGCGCACCCGGTCGCTGGCCGCCCGGATCGTGCAGGTGCAGGGCCGGTTCACCGAGGACTACACCCCGGACGTGGACCTGCGGGTGGCATTCGCGGTGGGTGCGGTGCTCGCCGCCGACCTGCGCGGGCGGCGCGACCAGGCCATCGTGCTGGAGGAGCTGTGGCGCGCCCTCGGCGACTCCTCGGTGTGGATGGCGGTGGAGCTGGCGATCAAGGCACACCCCCGGCTGCGCACCGACCGGGCGGGCACCGTGCTGTGGCTGGTGCCGGCGGAACCGTTCGTGACCGGTTCGGCCCCGCCGTCCGAGGTTGCCGGTGAGGAGCTGGGCCTGCACCAGCCGGCCAGCGACGACCGACGAATCGACTTCGCCGGCGATCCGTTCGGTGTCCGGCTCGGGGAGGCGTTCGGCGAGTTCCTGACGCACGCCAGGAGGCTGCCGCTGCACCCGCGCACGCTCACCGCGCTGGAAGACATCATGGCCCGGCTGCCGGCGAACACCTACCGGTCGCGGACCGGGGCCAGCTTCGTCGACCCGACCGAGCGGCGGATCGCCGGCCGGGACGGGCTGGACCTGCCCGACGCGCGGTTCTGGATCGCCGAGTCCTCGGTCCCCGGGTTCGCGCGGAACATCGCGGACGTGTTCGAGCTGCTCGGGCTGGCGCTCGACCCCGACGAGGCCTTCGACCTGGCGGTGCGGTTCCTGGCCTGGCACGAGCTGGCCCACGTGCTGCAGCTGGCCTACCAGGCCAGCGGGAGCAACTTCCCGGAGCAGCTGGGCGCGGACACCTTCGACGCCGGGTTGTCCGTTCCGCTGGTCCTGCCGCTGCGCGGGCTGGCCACCGCGACCTACCTGGAGAACGAGCGGTTCGCCGAGGGCCTGGCCGCGATGTTGCTGGTCAGGCACATCCTCGACCGGTTCCCCGAGCTGACCGACACGCAGCGTAGGCACCTGCCGGACGTGCTTCGCTCGGTGCTCACCGACTCGACCCACCACGCCTACGCCGGTGACCGGCACGGCTCCCCCACCGAGGCCGGTCCCGGGACCGCCGGCTACCTGTACTACCACGCCGAGCCGGTGCTGCTGGCCATCCTGGAGTGGCTGGCAAGGTCGGTGGGCGGCGCGGCGCCGCCCCCGCTGGCCGACGCGGCAACCGCCGCCAAGGTCGCCCTCGCCCGCCCCGAACTCGGCTCTGTGCACCGGATGTGGGCACTGCACGCGGACCAGCCGGCCGAGCTGACCGAGGAGCTGGCGGCCAATCTGCGGACCGTGCTGCGGGCTCTGGCCCGGTTGCCCGACGAGGCAAGGAGCTGGCTGCACACAATGCAGCTGGACGCCGTGTTCGCCCTGTTGGACCTGGTCCGTCCGGGCGCAACCGAACAGACGGTGACCGAGCTGCTGGGCGCCGGGGCGGACCCGCCGGCCTGGTTCACCTCGGTCCGCAACGGCGACGAGTTCGCCGATGACCCGGGTCCGGCGGCGGACTCCGGTGATACCGACGGCGTCCTCGGGTCACGGGCGCCGCCGGCCTGGTTGCGGGTCGCGTTGGTGGCGGCCGCGGTCGTCCTGGTGCTCGCCGTGCTGGGTCACTCGGCCCTGGGGACCACCTTGGTCGCGTCGTTCACGGTGCCGTGGCTGGGCGTCGGCGACCGGCAACTGACCAGCCCGTTCACCCGGGTCTTCGACCGGTACGGCCTGGGCGGCTGGCAGACGGGCGAGTCGGGGATCGCGGTCCCCGCCAACACCCACCGGGTCCTGCAGTTCACCGGCAGAAAACTCGACGGACGGTTCGTCGCCGGCACCGGCATCGTGCTGTTCACCGCCGGCCCGGACGCGGTATGGCTGACCAACGATCACGTGGCCGGCGACACCGCGACCCTGTGGGCGCACCTGTCCACCCCCGATGGCCAGCTGAGAATGCGGGCCACCGCCTGGGATCCGCTGGACCCGGCGGAACTGATCGCCTGGTTCGCCGCCCGGAACGTCGCGCCGGGGCTCGACGCGCAGCGGCTCGAGCGCGCCGTGCGGACACTCGACCTGGCCATCGGCCAGCTGACCGACCCAGTGATCAACCAGCTGGCGCTGCCGCGGATCCCGATCGGCGCCGCGCCGGCGGAACCGACCGGGCTGCGCCTGATCGGCTATCCGGTGCTCGGCCCCAGCTCGGCGCCCCTGGTGATCAGTGACGTCACCGGGCGCGGGTCCAGGGTGCGAGAGCTCACCCTCGATCACACCGGCGCCGTCGCCGCCCGCGCGGGCGTCTCCGGCGGCCCGCTACTGCTTCCGGTGCCGGGCGCCGAGGACCAGGCCGACGAGGTGCTGGTGGGGCTGCACCGGGGCCGGCTGCGGAACGGGACGGTCAGAGTGGCCGTGCCCGGCGAGGCGGTTGACGCGTTCGTCCAGGCCCACCTGCGGAAGGCGCGCCGGAACCTCGGCGGTACCGCCCTGGTGGTGGCCGGCACCGTCCTGTTGGCCGCGTTGTTCGGTTTGGGTGATCCGCACGTCGCGCACGCGATGGCCGGGGTGTTCGGCCCGGTCTCCCGGCGGGACCGGCTGCTGGTCGGCCGGATCGAGGACGTGCGGCAGCGGCACGCCACCGACCAGGGCTTGGACGTCGACCTGCGGATGTCCGTCCAGGTCGCGGCCGCGCTGGCCGATGACCTGCGCGCGCGGCGGGACCAGGCCCGCCCGCTGGACGAGCTGTTGCGGGTGCTCGACTCGGCACAGGCCGAGCTGGTGCGCCGGGCGATCGACACCTCCCCGTGGCTGCGCGCGGACCGCACGGGGACGGTGGTCTGGCTTGTGCCGCGCGAGCCGGTGGACGGCGGCCCGGCGGTGCCGGTCGAGCCGATGGACCCGGCGGACGCCCTGGACGGGCTGCGGGACGTGCGGCAGCGGCCCGAGCAGGCGCGGCGCATCGACCCCGCCGACCCGCTCGGCGCCTCGGTGCGCGCGGCGGGCGTGGAGTTCCTCGAGCTCATCGCCGAAGTACCGACCAGCCTGGACGCCCGGGCCGGGCTGTTGGACCTGGTGCCCCGGGTGGTGTTGGAGCACAGCTACTGGTCCCCGAACGCCTACACCTTCCTGCAACCCGCCGAGGACCCGACCGAGCCGCCCAGGCTGTGGATCTCCCGCTCCTCCATGACCGCCATTGCCGAGGACATAGGGCGGGTGTTCGACCTGCTCGACTACCCGATCAGCCACGCCGAGGCGGTGGAGCTGAGCGTCCGCCTGGGGGTCTGGCATGAGCTGACCCACCTGCTGGCCGGCATCTACAACGAGGCGCGGGACGGCGAGGCGGAGCAGCTGGCCAGGGACACCTTCGCCGCCGGGCTGTCCGTCCCGCTGATCACCGCGCTGCACGCGCTGACCGGCCCGACCTCGGTGGAGGACGAACGGTTCGCCGAGGGGCTGGCCATGATGCTGCTGGTCCGACACGTGCTGGCCCGGTTCCCCGAGCTCACCGAGGCACAGCGCCGGCACCTGCCGGACGTGCTGCGCTCGGTCACCACCGACGTCACGCACCACCAGTCGGCCGAGGACCGGCACGGCTCGCCCACCCAGAGCGACCCGGAACTACCCGGTTACCTGCACTACCACCCGGAACCGGTGGTGCTGGCCGTGCTGGAGTGGCTGATGGCCGCGCCGTCCGGGCGCTGGCCGGGGCTGGCCGGCGCAGAGATCGCCGCGCGGGTCGGCGCGGCCCGCCCCGAGCTGGGCTTCGTCCACCGGGCGCGCGCGGTGCTGGCGGACCCGGCGGCCGACCCCACCGGGCTGCGCGCCGAATGGGGTCCGGTGGCGAACGCGCTGGCCCGCTGGCCCGCACAGGCCAGGGGCGAGGTGCACCTCGAGCAGCTCGAGGCGCTGCTCGCGCTGCTGGACCGCTTCGGCCGGGGCGCGACCCCCGACGCGGTGGCCTCGCTGTTGGACGCCGGGGTGACCGCGCCGGCCTGGTTCGACGAGTTCTACCCGTCCGCCCCACCGGGGCTGGCGCGGCGGATCGCCGAGGTGCTGGCCCGGCACGCCGTCGTGTCCCCCGCCCGCGAGCACTCCCCGGACACCCGGTTGCAGGTCGCCTTCGAGGTCGCCGGGCTGCTCATCGAGGATCTGGGCCAGCGCCCGGACCAGTCCCGTGAACTGGCCGAACTGCATCAGGAGCTGGGTTCGGCGGCACTGGTTGCCGCCGTGCGCGACGCCATCGAGGCACATCCCGGGCTGCGCGCCGACCGCGCCGGCACGGTGGTCTGGCTGGTGGCGCGCGAGCCGGTGGACGGCGGTCCGGCGGTGGCCCTCGAAGGCGACACCGCCGGGGCGCCGGCCCCCGAGGGGGCCGAGACGCCCGAGGGCGAAGAGACGCCGATCGAGCCGGACGACCCGCGCGGCGGCTGGGTGCGCGCGGCCGGCCGGGAGTTCCTGGAGCACCTGCGCGGGCTGCCGCTGGGACCGAGACTGCGCGCCGTGCTGGACGACCAGGTGCCCTGGGTGCTGGCGCACAGCTACTGGGTGCCCGGCCTGACCAGCGGCGCATGGCGGGTGGCCGACCGGGCCGAGGGCCGGGACCTGCCGGACATGCGCATGTGGCTGGCCGACGCGCCGCTGCCCCTGGTGGCCGCCGACATCGGCAAGGTGTTCGAGCTGCTCGGCCGGCCGATCGGGCAGGACGAGGCGCTCGGTTTCGCGCTGCGGCTGGTGCTCTGGCACGAGTTCGGCCACGTGCTGCTGGACGGGTTCGACTTCATCCGTTACGACCTGCCCGACCAGCTGGCCGAGGGCGCCTTCGCCGCCGGGCTGTCCGTGCCGATGGCGCTGCCGCTTGGCAGCCTGACCGACGCGACCGAGCTGGAGAACGAGCGGTTCGCCGAGGGCCTGGCCATGATGCTGCTGGTCCGGCACATCCTGGCCCACTTCCCCGAGCTGACCGAGGCGCAGGCGCGGCACCTGCCCGAGGTGCTGCGCTCGGTGATCACCGACGCGACGCACCGGGACACCGCCGCCGACCGGCACGGCTCCCCCACCGAGGCCGACCCCCGGCAGACCGGCTACCTGTACTACCACCCGGAATCGGTGATCATTGCCGAGCTGCGCTGGATGGCCGAGGCTGAGCGGGGCGGTTCGAAGCACAGCGGGGCGGTGCTCGAAAACGAGCGGCCGGGCGAGCTGGCCGCGTTCGAGCAGATCATGCCCGAGTTGCTCGCCTACGGGGTCGAGCGCGACGGGTTCGTGGAGCTTCCCCTGGTCGGACCGGTGTTGGACGCGCTGGCGGCGGCCGGGCTGGGCGATCTGCCGCAGCGGTTGGTCGGGTTCTTCTGGGCGGACCGGGACCTGGTGGTGATCTTCGCCCCGCAGCTGGCGCGGCTGCGCGCGGCCGGGCTGCTCAAGCGGTTGCTGGGGCACGAGGACTTCTTCCACCGGCGGGGCAACGAGCACCGCCGCAACAACTACGGGCTGACCCACGACGAGGACGCCGCCGCGATCTTGGCCCTGCTGTCCCCGCCGCTGGCCCTGGCACTGATACTGCGCGGACACCCCGGGGCCACCGCCGACCAGCTGGCCGAACTGCTCGGCCCGGACACCACCGACTGGCTGGCCCGGCTGCACGCCGAAGGCCTGCTGATCGAAGACCACTTCCGGGAAGCGCGCACCGGGATCTTCGGCCACTGGCTGCCGGCACGGGCACACCTGCTGGTGGATCACCTGGACCCCGCCGGCGGGATCGCCCACCCCGCCGGTTACCGGGCGCTGCTGGCGAGGCTGCTGCGCGCATTCGCCGCCGGCGAAGAGGGCTGGACCGACGCGCGGCAGCTGTTGGAGACGTTGCGCTGGACCAGCGAGAGCCCGCTGTTCGGCTGGGACACCGCACCGGCCCGGTTCTCCGCGTGGGACCTGTTGCTGTCAATCGGTAGGCACCCGGGGCGGACGAACCGGCAGCTCACCGAGCTGGTCCCGATCGGCTACGCCGCACTGTCCGGCCGGCTGAGCTGGCTGCAGGCCCGGGGGCTGGTGAACCGGACCAAGCGGTCGAACGCCGCCGATCAGCGCATCGGGCTGTCCAAGCGGGGGGGCCGGCTGCTCGCGGAACTGCGGCTGCTGCACCTGGTGTCCGACCACGACTACCAGGCCAGGTTGCGGGGGGTCGCCGAGGCGCTGGGCCGGGCGCGGGGGCTCAACAGGGAACAGGCGGCCCTGGTGCTGCACGACAGGCTGACCCGGCTGTACCCCGATCGATCGAGCACTCCGGACACGCTGGCCCAGCTGATGGTCGAGCTGGTCGCCCGGCCGCGCACGCTGGACGATTTCACCTTCCGCCACCCCGAGACCGACGCGGTGGCCGGATGGCTGGCACTGCTGGAGCGGCTCGGGTTCGTGCGGTTGGAGCCGGGTGAAGTCGTTGCGACTCCGCAGGCGTTCACCCTGCTGCGCGCCCGGATCTCGCCGGCCTGGAGCCACGTCCGACCGCCCGGCAGCGAGCGGCTGTGGGCGGTGATCGAGGCTTACGGCCCGCTTGACTCGGGCAAGTCCATCGACCCGCTCGTCGACGAGGCGCGCCGGCTGCGCGACGCCGGGTTGCTGCCCGCCACGCGGCGCTCGGGCGTGCCGCCCCTCCCGGCGCACCCGACGTCACGGGCCGGACGGGCGGTTCCATCCGAACCGACCTCACCCGAGCAGACGGCCGACCGCCGCCGGCTCGCGCTGCTGCGCGCGCTGGTCAAGCCGAGGTTCCACGCCGAGCTGATGAAGCTGGGCCTGGCCGGTGAGCTCCCCGCGCTGCGCCGGGCCGGCCTGGTGCAACACCGCCTGGTCACCGAACGGTCCACGCACAACGTCCGTGCCGAGTACTCGCTGACCGACCTGGGGCGAGAGGTTCTGTCTCGGAACCAGCAGGCCGGTCCGCCCGGCGGGGCGCTGGCGGTCACCACCGCTGCGCTGCTGCTCCTGTACCGACTGGCCCCCGATTCGGCGAGCGCGGGCTGGGGGACGTTGGCGCTGGTCGGGGTGGGCCTGGTAGTGCTGGGCGTGATCGTGCGGGTGGCCCGGCCGCGCGGCCGCGAGGTCCCGGACTCGCCGTTCACCGGCGGAGACGAAGGCGCCGGGGTGCGGCTGCACCAGCTCGGGCGGCTACGCTACCTCGCCACGCTCAAGGAAGACACCCGCGGCCCCACCGTCATCCTGGTCTGGGACAAGCGGGACGAAGCGCTGGTGCTCAAGCTGGGGCGCGGCCCGCGGTTCCGGCCGTCCTCGGTGGCCGGCACGGAGCGATTCCGGCGGTTCGGCCGGCCGGCGCCGGGTTCCCGGCTGGCCATGCTGCGTGCCCCGCTGCGCCACCCGGTCACCGGCCGGACCTTGGTCCGCCGGCTGGCGATCGTGGAGGTGGCCGGGTACGTCGGCCCGCTGAGCCGGGAGGAACAGGCGCGGCTCACCGACGACGCCGAGGTCACCGGCGGGGACGAGTTCTTCGAGGACGAGTTCGACCTGCGCCGGCAGCTGGACCAGCTGGCGATCAACTACATGGCGAACGCGCTGGCCGGCAACTGGGACGGGATCGCCGCACGGAACGTACGGCTGGACGCCCTGGGCCGGCAGCACCAGGTCGACTTCGACCGGGTGGACCGGCTGGCACCCGGTGACGGCCGGGCGGCCGGCTTCGCGGACCACCTCCACCCCGAGATGCCGGGGTTCGCGGCCGTCGACGGGTCGCTGGCCGAGTACCTGCGGTTGCTGCTACACATCGAGCCGGAGGTGTACGGGCGGCTGAGCCTGGCCGAGGTCGTGGCGCTGCTCCGCGAGGCCAGGGCGCACCTGGACCGGTCGTCCGGCGCCCCGCTCGACGCGGCCGACCGCCGGCGCCAGCTGGCCGCCCTGGGCTGGATCGACGAGGTGCTCGCGGCCGCCGACGCCGGCGATCCGCACCCGCTCGGCGCCGGCTACACCGCGCTGCTGGCCCGCGCCCGGAAGGTGGCGGAGCGGCACGGGCTGGGCGACCCGGACCGGCGCGCCCGCTACCTGGCCGAGGCCGCCTCCCGCGCCGCCGAGGGCGGTGAGTTGCCGGCACCAGTCGTCGGCAGGGTGTACGCGCTGACCGAGCGGAAGATCGCCGCACATGCCGACGCGGGCCGCGGCGTAGCGGTGCACCGCTATGACGTGCGCACCGCCCGCTGGGTGGTCACGGTGTCCGAACCGGCCGGGCGCCGGCGGCTGTTCGCGCCGAAGGTGACCGTCTCCGCGCACTTCGATCCGACCCCCGAGTCGATCGCGGCCCTGGCTACGGACGTGTTCGACACGCTGGAAGCGGCCGGGGTGGAGGTGCGGGACCTCGCGGCGGTGGCCGCCGGTTTCGGGGTGGACACCGAACTGCTGACCAGGGCCGTCGAGGCGTCGCCCTACCTGATCGTGGACGAGGGCGCGCGGGCCGTGGTGGTAGGGCGGCGCGCGGTGATCGACGCCGGGTTCACGCTGACCCTGGTGGACGGCCGCCCGGCCGTGGTGCGGCGGTCGCCGGCCGGGCTGCTGGTGATCGACGGCCGCCAGCTCACCACCGAGGCCGAGCTGGCCGGGCGCACGCCGCTGGGCTTCGCCACCGAGCAGATCGAGCTGTTGGTGGCGCAGTGGCTGCTGTCCCCGGTGTCGCCGTACGAGGTCGAAGCCTGGACGGCCGAGGTGTACGGGTTGCTGGCCCGGGCCTGGGACACCGGCGCCGCCCCGGTGGCCGAGAACGGGCGGGTAGCCCTGCACCGCCCGGACCTGGGCGAACCGATCGCCGAGCCGCGCGAGTACGACTGGGCGCCCACCGGTGTGCTGGAGCTGGTCACCTGGCGGCTCGACTCCGGGGCGCTGCTGCTGACCGGCCTCGGGCCGGTGCTGGCGGGTGCGCCATTCGGCCCCGCCGTCCGGGTCGCCCGGCCGGCCCCTTCGGTGGTGCGGATCACCGCGCCGGGGGTGAACGGGGTGGGCAGCGGGGTGGTGGTGCGCGCTGCCGGCCCGGCCGGCCCGGCCCGGGTGCTGACCGCGCTGCACGTGGTGACCGGTGCCGAGGGGCACCCGATCTTCGTCGACGGACGCCCGGCCGGTCGGTGGGTGACCCTCCCGCTGGACGACTACGGCCCGCTCGCCGGTCTGGCCCGGGACGCGTACCAGATGGCCGGGCTCGGGCTGGGCACCGTCGACCTGGCGTTGATCGAGGTAGACGGTTTGGACGCGCCCGAGGTGTCGGTGCGGGCCACCCCGGCCGAGCGCGATCAGCTGATCGTGATCGAGGGCAATCCGAGCGGCCACGAGCTTGCCACCCAGGTGCCCGTCGCCGAGGTGGTCGGCGGGCACGTGGTGGTCCGGGTGCTGCTCGGCCGGGGCGTCTCCGGGGGACCCGCGTTCGACCAGACCGGGGCACTGGTCGCGCTGGCCAGCTGGGGGCTGGACGCGGACAGCAAGCTCTTCTTGATCGAAGTACAGCTGATCACCGAGTTCCTGCGACGGGCGCACGAGCTGCTCGACACCGGCGAACCGTCCGGCGGGTGCCCGCCGGTGCGGGGACCCCCGGGTCCGAGGCGGAGCTGGGTCCGGGCCTGGAGCACCCCGCTCCCGCCGGCCGCCGCACTGAAGATGTTGGCGGCCACCGGCACACCGCATTCCGGCGCGGTGCTCGCGGATGAGCGGCCGGGCGAGCTGGCCGCGTTCGAGCAGATCATGCCCGAGTTGCTCGCCTACGGGGTCGAGCGTGACGGGTTCGTGGAGCTTCCCCTGGTCGGACCGGTGTTGGACGCGCTGGCAGCGGCCGGGCTGGGCGATCTGCCGCAGCGGTTGGTCGGGTTCTTCTGGGCGGACCGGGACCTGGTGGTGATCTTCGCCCCGCAGCTGGCGCGGCTGCGCGCGGCCGGGCTGCTCAAGCGGTTGCTGGGGCACGAGGACTTCTTCCACCGGCGGGGCAACGAGCACCGCCGCAACAACTACGGGCTGACCCACGACGAGGACGCCGCCGCGATCTTGGCCCTGCTGTCCCCGCCGCTGGCCCTGGCACTGATACTGCGCGGACACCCCGGGGCCACCGCCGACCAGCTGGCCGAACTGCTCGGCCCGGACACCACCGACTGGCTGGCCCGGCTGCACGCCGAAGGCCTGCTGATCGAAGACCACTTCCACGAAGCGCGCACCGGGACCGTCGGCCACTGGCTGCCGGCGCACGCCGACATGCTGGTCGAACACCTGAACCCGGCGACCGGCATCCCGCACCCGACCGGCTACCAGACACTGCTGACCGCACTGCTGGCCGCACTAGCCGCCGGCAAGGACGGCTGGCCCGACGCACGGCAGCTGCTGGAAACGATGCGCGGGACGCCCGACAGCCCGCTGTTCGACACGGACACCGCGCCTGCTCGATTCGCCGTGTGGGAGCTGCTGCTGGTCATCGGCCGCCACCTCGGGCGGACGAACCGGCAGCTCACCGCCCTGCTCCCGATCGGCTACACCGCACTGTCCAGCCGGCTGACCTGGCTACAGGCCCACGGGCTGGTGACCCGGACCGAGCGCCGGGGCGGCGTGGAGCAGCGCATCGCGTTGTCCAGGCAAGGGGGCCGGCTGCTCGGGGAGCTGCGGCGGCTGCACGTGGTACCCGACCGCGACTACCAGGCCAGGTTGCGGGGGGTCGCCGAGGCGCTGGGCCGGGCACGCGCGCTCGGCGCGCAACGGGCGGCCCGGGCGCTGCACGACAGCCTGGCCCGGCTGTTCTCCGATCGTGCGGGCGTGCCGCGCACGCTGGCCGAGTTGATGACCGCGATCGTCCTGCGGCCACGCTCCCTGGACGAGTTCGCCGTCCGCTTGCCAGGTGCCGACCCGGTGGCCGAGTGGCTGGAGCTGCTGGCCTGGCTCGGTTTCGTGCGGCTGGAGACGGATGAGGTCATCCCGACGCCGGAGGCGTTCGCGCTGCTGCGGGCGCGGGTTTCGCCGGGCTGGAGCCGTCTGCGGCCCTCCGCCAGCGAGCGGCTGTGGGCGGTCGTCGAGGAGTACGGGCCGCTGGACTCGGGCAAGTCCGCCGCCCCGCTGATCGACGAGGCGAACCGGCTGCGCGACGCCGGGCTGCTGCCCGTCACGCCGCGCGGACCGGCCGAACTGGTGCCCTTGCCCGAACTGGCACGCCGGGCCGAACTGGCGCATCGGGCCGAACTCGCGCGCCAGGCCAAGCCGGTATCACCCGGGCATGTGGTGACCCGGCGCGGGCTGGCCCTGCTGCGAGCGCTGCTCGAGCCGAAGTTCATCGCCGAGCTGACCAACCTGGGCCTGGCCGGTGAGCTGCCCGCGCTGCGCCGGGCGGGTTTGGTGGAGCACGAGCTGGTCGCCGGGCGGTCCGGGAACGAGGTCCGCGCCCGCTACTCGCTGACCGACCTCGGGCGAGATGTCCTGGCGGGCGCCCGGCCGCCCGGCGGCGCGCCGCATTCCGGCGCGGTGATCCGGGGCGAGCGGCCCGGCGAGCTGGCCGCGTTCGAGGAGATCCTGTCCGAGTTGCTGGCGCACGGCCTGGTGCACCGGGGCTTCGTGGAGCTTCCGCTGGTCGGTCCGGTGGTGGCCACCCTCGAACGGGCGGGCCTGGCGGACCTGCCGGAGCGGTTGGTCGGGTTCTTCTGGGCGGAACACGACCTGGTGGTGATCTTCACTCCGCAGCTGGAGCGGCTGTGGGCCACCGGGTTGCTGGAACGGTTGCTGGCGCACGAGGACTTCTTCCACCGGCGGGGCAACGAGCACCGCCGCAACGAACACGGGCTGACCCACGACGCGGACGCCGCCGCGATCCTGGCCCTGCTGTCCCCGCCGCTGATGTTGGCCCGGGCCGTGCGCGGCCACCCCGGTGCCACCGCCGCCGAGCTGTCCGAGATCGCCGGGATCGATCCGGGGGCGGTCAGCACCTGGCTGGACCGGCTGAACCGGGAGGGCCTGCTCATCGAGCTGCTGTGGCAGGGCCGGGGCGCCGAGACCGTCGGCTACTGGCTGCCGACGCACAGTCACCTGCTGATCGAGCACCTGAACCCGATGGCCGGAATTCCGCACTCGATCGTGTACCGGGCGCTGCTCGCGACGCTGCGGCGGGGACTCGCCGAGGGTGAGACCGGCTGGCCCGGCGCCCGGGCGCTGCTGGAGACGCTGCGCCGGACGTATGACAGCCCGCTGTTCGGGCTGGACCGCAAGCCGGCCGAGTTCGCCACCGCGGAGCTGCTGCTCGTGGTCGCGGATCACCCGGGTCAGACCCTGCGCGAGCTCACCACCCGGATACCGGTCAAGTACGACTGGCTGGCGGTATGGATGGCCGAACTGCGCGACCAGGACCTGGTCACCCGGGACCGGCGGTCCGGCCGGAACGCCTACACCTTCACGCTGGCCGAGCAGGGTCAGCGACTGTTCGACGAGCTGCGGGTGCTGCACCTGTTCGAGCGGTGGGAACACCGCGAGCTGCTGCGCCGGGTGTTCCACGCGATGGCCGAGGTGCGCCGGGGCCGGAGCCATCTCCAGCTCAGCCTCGTCGAGCTGCGCGAAGCCTGGGGATACGCCTTCACAGCACCGTCGGCGGAGCCGGAATCCGCAGCGGCGGCCGAGCCGGCCCGGTCGGAGGATGGCGGCACCGACACCGAGCCAGACGCCTACCTGCTGGCCGACCTGTTCACCGACCTGGTGTTGCGACCCAGCTCGGCGGGGGACCTGCTCACCATGGCGCGGCGGGGTGGCCGCCGGGTCGACGCCGACGCCCTGTACATGTGGCTGGGCCTGCTGGAACACGCGGGCTACCTGGAAGCGCGGGGCGACCGGCTGGCGTTCCGGCGCGAGGTGCGGCCGCTGCTGCGCGCCCGGCACAAGGGCGGCGTCACCTCCGCCGAGCGGCTGCCTGCGGCGAACCGGCTGTGGGCGGCGCTCGACGAGCACGGCGCGCTGGACCTGGCGAAACCGGTCCGGCGGGTGCTCGCGGTACTCGGCGAGGTGCGGCCCGGCGGTGCCGCCCCGCCCGGCCGGGACTCCCTGGGCGACCTGCTGGTCACGCTGGCCAAGCACCCCGGCCGCACCCGAGGCGAGCTGGTCGGGCTGGTCGGCACCGACCAGGCAACCCTGGACGGCTGGCTGGCCTGGCTGGACACCGCCGGGCTGATCGTGCGCGCCGGCTCCCCCACGACCTACCGGCTCGCCGGGGACACCGCCCGCTGGCTGTTCAAGTCCGCGACCGTCCGGGCGCAGGGGGTGGAAGCCTGGCGCGCGCTGACCGCACTGAGCAACCTGCTCAACGCCGCGTTCGGCCCGCTCACCGCCCCCGCCGCCGATCGAGCCTCCGTCAAGATCAGCACCCTGCGCGCGGCATCCTCGGCGGAACCGGTGATCGTCGCGCCACCCGCTCCGGTGAAGTCCGGTACCGCACCGGTCACACCGCGCGCCTTGATGAGCGCGCTGAAAGAGCCCAGGTTCCTGGCCGAGCTGTACGTGCGCACCGGGCTGGAGCGGCTTGAGCTGGTCGGCCGGCTGCGGCGGTTGATGCGCCTCGGACTGGTGCAGACCAGCGCGACGAGGTTCGCCGCGACCGGCCGGGTGATACCCCGCTACGTGCTGAGCGCGCTGGGCCGGGCGGTGCTGACCACGCCCGCCGAGGACGAGCTGTGGACCGTCTCGGCGCTCGACGAGGCGCCGGAGCTGGCCCGGTTCACCGACCTGATCTGGACGTTCCTCGAGACGAACCCGAGTGCCTGGGCGGCGGTGCACCGGACGGCGGTGGAGCGGCGGGAGGGCGCGGTCACCGGGCTGAGGCACGCCAACGTGCGGATGCACCTGGCCGGCAGGTCGGTGACGGTGCGCACCGCCCTCCCGGGTGCACCGGACATCGAGCCGATCTTCTGGCCGGAGGCCGACGTGCTCGCCGCGGTTGCCGACCGGGTGCCGTGGGCGCTGCGGCTGCTGCACGCGGCGCCGTCCCGGCTGGGTCGCGGCCCGCCCGAGTTCCTGGTGCTGGAGGGCGTCGACGGCGAACTGGTCGCGGACCTCGATCCCCTGGACGAGCGCACCGGGGCGACCGTGCGGGACGCCGTGGTGCGGACCATGGTGGTGCTCACCGGCTTCCCCACCGAGGCACTGAACGCACCGCCAGCGCGCTGGCGGTTCGGCGCGTGGGACACCGTCGGGTTCGCCGAAGCCTGGCTCGCGCACCTCCGGTCGGTGCTGGACCGGCACCGGCGGAACCCGGCCTATCGACGGCTCTACCGGCGGCTGGGCGTCCCGGAGGACCCGCTCGCGCGGGTGACGGCGGCCGCGCCGGCGCTGCGCGCGCGGCTGCTGGCGCTGCTGCACGGGGACCTGAACCCGGGCAACCTGATCATCGACGCCGCCGGGCGGGTGTGGGTCCTGGACTGGGAGCTTGTCCTGTGGGGCGACGTCCTGCTCGACCTCGCCCGCTACCTGAACCGCACCCCGCTCACGGCTAGCCGGCGCGCCGACTTCCTGCACCGCTGGGCTTCGAAGATGCCGGCCGAGCACATTGCTGGCTGGCAGGCCGACCTGCCGTTCTACGAAGAGGTCGAGCACCTCCAGCTCGCGCTGCTCAACCTGCCCCGGCACGTCGAGGACTTCCGTGCCGCCCAGTTCGGCGGCACGCCGCATACCGCCGAGGCCGTGGTGGACGCGGTCTACGAAGAGATCACCCGCGCCCACCCGCACTGGCCGGACGGCCGCGCACCCATCCGGGACGAGGTCCGCGACGCGCTGCGCGAGTGCGCCGCCGCGCTGGGCGGTGCGTCATGACCGCCGCCCGCGCCCCACCGCCTCGGTGCCCGCTGCCCAGCCCCGCAACCCGCACCGAGGAAGGACCAGACCATTGCTACTCCCGACCATCCATCCCACGTCGTCCGAGCTGCCCATCCGCATCCACCGCATGCTGGCCGAGCAGGGCGTGGACTTCGCCCGGCTGGCCCGGCTCGCCCACCTGCTCCGGGTCACCGGGGAGCAGGTCCGCACCGCCGTTGCCGCCGACCCTCGACTGGGCATCTGCGCCGAACCCGAACCGGTGGTGTACTGCCTGCCCGCCGGCCCGGTGGCCGCCGGGTTCGAGGTGCGGCGGCGCGCCGGCCGGCTGCTGCTGCGGCTGCCCGGGCGCGGGTTGCGTCCCGCATTGCTGCTCAGTGGGTGCTACCTGGACCCGGGCATGCCCTACGAACGCATCGGCACCGTCGGTGCCGGCGCGCTGGCGTACACCGTCGCCCGGCTGACCTCACTGGCCCGTCACTGGCTGCCGCCGGTGCCCGACCCGACCCGGCACCTGTTCGAGCTGACCGCCGAGACCTGGCGGCACGGCGCGCGACAACGGCAGGCCGGGCCGCTGGCCGTATACCGGGCGGACTTCACTGAGCTCATCGCAACCGGCCCCGGCCTGCCCGATGGCGGCACCAACCGGCTGGAACTGGTCACCAACCGCTGCTGGGGCGGGTACCGGCTGGTGCACGTCTATCCGGTGCCGGGTCGGGGGTGTGCGTGATGCCGTGGGCACTGGCGCGTGAGGTGACCTGGCGGCGGGTGCTGCGGCGCGCGGTGCTGCCGGTGGACAGCGCTTTCGGCACGATCGGCACCGCCTCGGTGGTGGCGCCGGGTCTGGCGCTGACCGCGTTGCACGTGGTCGGGCAGGAACCGCTGGACGGGCTGCGGGTGGGGTCGCGGGGCGTGCGTTCGGTGGCCACGTTGCCGCTGCTCGACTACCGCGAGGCGTACGGCCTGGCCACCCGGTCCCGGCTGCGCGCACAGCGCCTGGTCGGCGCGGACCCGGCCACCGACCTGGACACGGTGGACCTGGCGCTGCTGGTGGTGCCAGGTCTGCGTGGCCCCGCGCCTCGGCTCCGGACGACCCGGTTGAAGGCGGGCGAGCCGGTGATCGTGCCCGGCTACCCGTGCGGCCGGTGGAGCGTCACCCAAGGCCCGGTGACCGAGCTGGACGGCGCGGACTTCGCCGCACGGCTGCTGCTCGGCCCCGGCGCCAGTGGCGCGCCGGTGCTGGATCGCGAGGCCCGGCTGGTCGGCGTGGTCACCCTGGACCACGAAGCCGGCACCGTCTGCGTCGGCCAGCGCCTGGTGACCACGTTCCTGCGCAACATTCCGCCGGCGGAGCCGGCGCGCTGGGTCGGGCAGTGAAGCCCACCTCGTCCCGGCTGCGCCGGTGCGTGCCGCCGGTGCGTACCTCGTTCGGCGTGCTCGGCACCGCCGTGGTGGTGGGCCATGGCCTGGCGCTCACCGCGCTCGACGTGGTGGCGCCGGAACCCGCCGAGCTGACCCTGGGGATCGGCCCCGGCCTCCCGGTGCTGGCCGTGGAGACGGAGGCCGCGAGCGAACTCGCGTTGCTGGTGGTGCCCGGCCTGGCCGGTCCGGCGCTGCGCCCTCGTGAGGAGCCGGCCTGGGTCGGTGAGCACCTGCTGCTGCCCGGCTACCCCGGCGGCTACTGGGCTGTCGGCCAAGGTACGGTCGCCAGCGCCGCCCTTGGCCACTTCAGCCTCCGCGGGTCGTTTTCCCCCCGGCACGCCCGCGCTGGACGTCGCCGGCTGCCTGGTCGGCATCACCACTTCGGGTACCCGGTGTGCCGGCCCTCCCCGGCTGACCGGGTTCCTCGACCAGCTCCTCGCGGTCGCCCTGTGACCGGCCGGGTTCGGCCAGGATGGAGGGGCGGTGAACGTCGTGGGTACCGAGATCGGCAAACACTCCGACGTGCGCTGCCTGTCGGTGCCGGGCGCGGCGGGGCGTCCTCCTGGCCGGTGGCCAAGGCCTCCGAGGAAGATCACGAGCGGTGGCGTGGCGTGGCGGACCGGTTGTTCGCCGCCATCGGCGCCTTGCAGGCGAAGGAGTCGGCGGCCAGCCTGCACCTGAGGCCGCCGTTTCGCGGCCGGCTCTTCTGGCACCTGCGGTACGCCCGGCGGAACCTGCTGCTGCGCCGGGACTACGACCGGGTGGCCGGCGACCTGCTCGATTACGTCCTGCGCCACCAGCAGGAGGAGCGCGAACGGCGGCGGCTCGAGGCGCTATCCTGGGCCATGCGGCACGAGTTCAGTACCACCGACCCACAGCTGGCGATCGACTACCTCGGCAATGTCTATGGAACGAGCCTGCGGTTCGGCGGCGCCCGGGACGGCCGCTTGTTCAAGCACGCCCGCTCGGACGGGACCTCGTTCGCGGTGGACGACATCCAGCTGCCGGCGAACCTGTCCATCCGGCAGACACCGGCCAAACCGTTGATCATCGGGCAGATCACCGCCGGCCGGATGGAACGCGAATGCGCCGGCCGCTGTGAACGGCTCGTGCCCGGCGACATCTTCGCCCACTCCGACTCACCCACCGTGATGAAGGCGCGAGAGCTGCGGGCGGCGGCGGTGACCATCGACGTGGCGGTGCTGGCCCAGGTCGCGGCCACCTCACCAGCCCGCGCGCCCGGCCCGGTGCGGCTGACCGGCTACCGGCCGATTTCGCCCGTCGCCGCACAGCGGTGGAACCGCGCCGTCGCCTACCTGCGCGCGGAGCTCGCCGACGGCGAGGCGCAACCACTCGTGATGGGTGCGGTCGCTCGATTACTGGCCGCGACAGTGTTGACCACGTTCCCCAACACGGCGCTGGTCGGCCCCACCGCGCAGGACCGGCGCGACGCCACCAGCGCCACCGCGCGAGCCGCGGTTGCCTACATCGAGGAGCACGCGCACCGGGATCTGAGCGTGGCCGACATCAGCGCCGCCGTGAACGTGAGCATCCGTGCGGTGCAGTTCGCTTTCCGTCGCCACCTGGACACCACGCCGATGGCCTACCTGCGCCGGGTCCGCCTGGAACGCGCGCACCGCGACCTGCTCGCCGCCGACCCTCGCGACGGCGTCACGGTAACCATGATCGCCGCGCGTTGGGGCTTCCTCAGCCACAGCCGGTTCGCCGCGCGGTACCGCCGGGCCTACGACGTCACCCCCCGCCACACCTTGCACAGCTAACCCGCGCCCCGCGCTCGAGTTCGCGCGGAGATCGCCTCACGCACAGTTTGGGCACGCCGAGCACAGGTTGCGCCATGTGCGCGGCGTATGGAACCTGTGCGTGACCAGGCCAAACCGCCGACACGGTGCTGGCCCGCGTCAATCTCGACGATCGCGTGACCGTTCTTCTGCCGTTGATCGCCGGCCGTGGCGCCTGGGCACCGCCAGAAACAACGTCATCCCTGCTGCGGGCGCTGTGACCCCGGCGGGTATCCGCGACGAGTAGCCGCGGGAGACCAAAGCTAGGCGGTGACGATGCTGCCCGCCCGCTCCTGGTGGGTGATGGCCTTGAGCAGGTACACGAACATCGCCGACACCCAGACGGTGAACGCGGTCACCGGGATCCACCAGGACATGATGCCGTCCCAGGCCAACGGGCCGCCCTTTAGGAAGTTGATGCCGGCGGCCGGGGCCGAGCCGATGGCGCACCAGAAGTTGATGTACGCGAGCGACCGGGGAAACACCGGCTCCGGCGAGTTGTCCCGCAGGATGGCGACGCCGATCACCGTCAGCTGCGCGACGAGCGGGTAGAACCCGCCGACGAACAACAGCCACGCCTGGTCGGACACCAACTGGATCAGCTCGGGCGCACGCTCGGCCCGGAAGGCCGCGGCTTCCAGGTTGGTGAGCGGGCCGATGATCACGATGATCAGGTAAGCGCCGAGCACCAGCTGCGCATATGCCAGCGGCGAATGTTCGCCCTCCACGCGCTTCAACTGCACCGAGATCACCGCGATGAACGGACCCAGCAGCCCGGTGCCAAGCATCGCCACCAGGCAGCCCAGCCGGATGCCGTTCCGGTTCTCGTTGAAGATCTGTGCCAGCTCGTCCGCGCTGAGGTTCGGCGACGGCGGCGGCACGAAGCGGGCCAGGATGAGGATCCCGATCAGGAACAGCAGGAGGAAGACCGGGGTGGACCACGCGCAGAGCCGCTGCGTACGACTGTTCACTGCCTTTCCCTTCAGTCGGTGACCGGGTTGACGGAACCGTTGGCTTCGATCGACGTCCGATCGGCTTCCAGCTGATGCCAGGCGTCGGCCGCCGGAGCCTGCGTACGCGCGTAGACGAAGACGAGCTGCCGGTTCGCGATCGCCCACCGACCGGACCGGCACTCGAACCGGTCCACGAACCTGGCTCCGACCAGGGTCTCCGGCATGGGGCCGACCGGGCCTTTCGGCGGGATGACGTTGTACAGATACGACTCGACCTGGGCGGCGTCGAGCAATTGATTGGGCACGCATCTGACAACCGCGTGTTGCACGGTCTCGTGAACACAACCGGGCTTGCGGAACCGGTGCACGAGTTCGATGAATCCTCGCAGGTCAACACCGTAAATGCCGTCGAGCTCGACGGCGTCCTGGTGATAGCACTCGCGCAGCCGGCCTACGTCACGTGCATCGATCCCGCTGCTGTAGCGGTCCAGGCAGTCGTTCACCTGCGCCAGTACCCACATCTGCTCTGCGGCATCTGCCCGATTCATTCGTTCGCCTCACACGCTCGCGTAGTGACGTGCCCACACGCTGGTGCACAGCCACCCCTCGCGCGAGTACCGAACACGCCGGCCTGGCCAGCGATGAGCCGGAAAACGAATAACGGCCCCTGGCTCGACGATCTCGTCGGAGCCAGGGGCCGCCCCCTCAAGGTGATTCGGTCACCTCAGCAGGGTGGTTCGGTCACCTCAGCCGGGCGGCAGAGCCCGGAGGTGACATTGCGTGCGCCGTCGTTGCTCCCGTGCTGCCACACGGTGCTCGACGCCGCAGTAGCGCACCTGCTGCTCCCCGCCGGTCGGGCGGGGCAGCGGCCGGCTGCATCCGGCCAGTGCGCAACGGGGCCGCTCGAGGGCCAACGCCGCGCGGTTCGGCAGCAGGTGTGTGACCGACGCCGGTAGGTGATGCAGCCGGCTCATTCCGGCGCACCTCCTCGGCCGGTGTGCACCAGCTCGTCGTGTCCCCGCTTGCCCGAATCGTTCAGCTCGATCTTGGAGTGCTCGAACGGTGCCTCCGAGCTGGGAATCGGATCGGAACTGAGCAGCGCCTTTGCACACACCCTGGTGGCGTCCAGGATGACGATGATGATCAGCGCCGCGAACAGGATGGACAGCACGCCGTCCACGTAGGAATTGGTGATCACCGTGTGCATCTGGTCCAGGTTCTTCGCCGGGCCGAGCACCTTGCCCTGTGCCAGCGCGTCGGAGAACTTGTGCGCCTGGGCGAAGAAACCCAGCTTGGGGTCGCTGGAGAAGATCTTCTGCCAGCTGGCGGTCAGCGTCACTGCCGCGTCCCAGGCCAGCGGGATCCCGGTCACCCAGGCCCACTTGGCCTTGCCGCTCTTGATCAGCAGCGTGGTGCACACCGTCAGCGCAACGGCGGCCAACAGCTGGTTGGCGATGCCGAACAGCGGGAACAGCTGGTTGATGCCGCCCAGCGGGTCGGTAACCCCGACGTAGAGGAAGTAGCCCCACGCGCCGACCACAGCGGCGCTGGTCAGGTACAGCCCCGGCTTCCATGACACATCGCGCAGCGGCTTGTAGACGTTGCCGAGCGTGTCCTGCAGCATGAACCGGCCGACCCGGGTGCCCGCGTCCACCGTGGTGAGGATGAATAGGGCCTCGAACATGATCGCGAAGTGGTACCAGAACGCCTTCAGCCCGGCGCCGCCGAACACGGCGGAGAAGATCTCCGACATGCCCAGCGCGAAGGTCGGCGCGCCACCGGTGCGGGCCACCAGGGTGTGTTCCTGCACCGCCGCGGCCGCCGAGGTGAGCGTCTCCGGGGTGATCGCGAAGCCCAGGTTGTTCACCGCCGCCGAAGCCGTCTGCACCGTGTTCCCCAGCAGACCCGCCGGCGCGTTGATCGCGTAGTACAGACCGGGGTCGATGATGCACGCCGCGATCAGCGCCATGATCGCCACGAACGACTCCATCAGCATGGCGCCGTAGCCGATCATCCGGATCTGGGATTCCTTCTGGATCATCTTCGGAGTGGTGCCGGAGGAGATCAGCGCGTGGAACCCGGACAGCGCCCCACACGCGATCGTGATGAACACGAACGGGAACAACCCGCCCGCGAATACCGGACCGGCACCGGAAGCGGCGAACTTGCTGAACGCGTCGGCCTGCAGCACCGGCGCGGCGAGCAGCACGCTCACCGCGAGCAGCGCGATCGTGCCGATCTTCATGAACGTGGTCAGGTAGTCACGCGGGGCCAGCAGCATCCACACCGGCAGCACCGACGCGGCGAAGCCGTAGACCACCAGCCACCACACCAGCGTGGTCGGCTTCAGGGTGAACGTGGCGGCCAGCCCGGACTGCGCCACCCAACTGCCGGACACGATCGCCAGCAGCAGCAGCGCCACGCCGATCGCGGAAACCTCGAGCACCCGCCCCGGCCGCATCACCCGCAGGTAGAAGCCCATGAACAGCGCGATCGGGATGGTCATCGCAATGGAGAAAGTCCCCCACGGCGACTCGGCCAGCGCGTTCACCACGACCAGCGCCAGCACCGCCAGCAGAATGATCATGATGGCGAATACCGCGATCAGGCCGGCGGCGCCGCCGATCGGGCCGATCTCGTCCCGGGCCATCTGCCCCAGCGAGCGGCCGTTGCGGCGCATGGAGAAGAACAGCACCACCATGTCCTGCACCGCGCCGGCGAAGATGACGCCGACGATGATCCAGATCGTGCCGGGCAGGTAGCCCATCTGGGCCGCGAGCACCGGGCCGACCAGGGGACCGGCACCGGCGATCGCGGCGAAGTGGTGGCCGAACAGAACCCGCCTATCGGTCGGGTGGAAGTCCACCCCGTTGTTCAGCCGCTCGGCCGGGGTGGCCCGGCGGTCGTCGACCTGCAACACCCGGCGCGAGATGAACCTCGCGTAGAACCGGTAACCGATGGCATAGGAGCCGAGGGCGGCGGCCACCAACCAGATGGCGGAGATCCGCTCGCCGCGGGCCAGCGCGATTGCCCCCCACGCGATCGCACCGACTACCGCGACGGCGGCCCACACCAGCACCGACTTGGTGCTGACCTTGCTGCTTCGATGGGTCGGGGTCGTCGGGGCGGTCATCACTCACCACCCCGGTTCCAGCGGTGCAGGGCCAGGCACGCGACGGCCATCAGCGCCGGCGTGAGGAAGGCCCACATGAACTGGTACCAGTAGAAATAGGGGGCGCCGAACAATCCGGGCGACTTGCTGGCATAGAACGGCACCCACAACAGCGCCACGAACGGCGCCAGCAGACAGGCCGCCGCCACCACCTTCGGCAGGGGCCGCGATCGGCCCTGCCACGTCTGATGGGCCACCATCGTCGTCCTCTCTGATCGACGAGCCGGCCGCGAACGCCGGCGTTCTGCAGAGAGTTGCGCCACACCGCCACTCGGTTTACCCGGATACTGAATTTTTTTTCTCGCGCTTCACCGGCGGCCCCGGAATCTGGACAGGAACCCACCCGGCGCGGCGTCGGCCGCGACCACCAGGGCTCCGCGGTTGATCACCAGGACGTGGTCGGCACCGTAGCCGCTCGGGCGGATCGCGTCTACGCCGCGGATCGCGGCCCACACACCCAGGTCCTCCATCGCCCGGGCCAGCGCGGGCTCGCCGTTTGCCCGGGCCGTTGCGATGTCGCGCCCCTGCAGGGTCCCGGCGGTGAGGTCGTCGAGCACCACCGCGTCCGGCCGGAGGAAGGCGCGGATCAGCGCGCCGTCCCGGCCGCGCCCGCCCTTGCCCCTGACGTAGAGGGACTCGGTCATGCCCCCGTCGGTGCTGAAGTTGTGTCCGGTGCCCCGGAAGTCGCGGGCGTATCCGATGAACGGGGCGTCGCCGGTGAGGAAGTCATGGGCGTTGGCGGCGGCGTCCTCCCCCCGGATGCCCCGGTACAGCGGCAGGTAGCCGTGGGCGCGCAGCATCGCCGCGGTCTGTGCGTCCACCGGCGTCGGCAGGCCGTTCATGCTCTGGAAGTACAGCGCCGCGCGCTGGGCCTGGTCCGGGGGCAGCGTGGCGATCTCGCGCAGCCTCGGCGTGTGCCAGGCGTCCAGCGGGGTACGGGGGGACGGCTCGCCGGCGCCGACGTACTCGCCGATGTGCTCGGACAGCCTCGGCCCGGCGGCCATGCCGGAGTCGTGCACGGTGATCGCCACGGTGTTCTCCGGTGCCCGGGTGAGCACGTCGTGGCCGTCGTAGTACTCCGTGCCCCCCGAACGGCGGACGCCGAGGATCACGTGGCCGGTGCCGTCCGGGTTGGCTAGCCAGGCGAACACCCGGGTGCCGACCAGGGTGCCGGCCATCCGCCGGTCCAGGTCACCGGGGCCGGTCAGCTCGGTGTGGGCGTTGTACTTGCCCTCGAAGTAGGGCTGAACCGCGTCGGTCACCTGCTCGGAGGCGAACGGCACCGGGACCTCGTCCGGGTTGACGGCCTCCGGGTGCGCCGACTCGGCGCGGGCGTCCGCCTCGCAGGCGCACCGGCGGTCCGGGCCGAGCGGCAGGTCCCCGCCGTACAGGTCCCCCGCGTCGAGGGCCAGCGCGTCGCCGTCGACGAGTTCGTATCCGCCGTCCTCGACCGGCCACCCGTCGTCGGGGGCCGGCGGGTCGTTGTGCCGCCCGACCCACTCGGCCGCCCAGTCCATCCGGCGGGTGAGCCGATCGCGCAGATGCCCCTCGGGGATGGTCTCCGTGAGCTCGTCGCGCATCCTCAGCGCGTCGGCGAACTGGTCTGCGATCTCGTCGTCGGTGAGGCCGCGGAACACCGGCACGTTGCGCAGCTGGGCGAAGGTGCTCTCCGGGTCGTCGGCGGCGCTGGTGAGGATCTTGTCCATGTCTACCTGGACGGCGATGCCGTCCTCGGTGCGCCGCAGGTTGTCGTCCATGCCGTCCTCGTCGTTCAGCATGAAAGCCAGGCCGAACCGTTTCCGTATCTGCTCGCGCAGCGGGCCGGAGGTGTACTCGCCGGATTCCAGCGGCCGGCTGTTCTCCAGGTACTTGCTGATGTGCACGGTTTGGCCGGCCTCGACGATCGTCTCGCCGGTTTCCGGGTCCACGATCGGTTCGGTGTTGCGGGACAGCCAGGCGTCCACCACGGGGATCCCGGCGACCCGGTAGAACCGCGCGCCGTGCACGGCCCGGACCAGGGCCTCCTCCTCGCCACCGCTGTACACCACGAACCGGTTGCCGGCCTCGTCGAGCACCTCGGAAACCCGGCGGCGGCCCGGACTGAGTTCGGGCCCCCGGCCCTCGTTCTCCGCCAGGTACCGGAGCTTTTCCGCCTCCGGCATGATCGCCCACCAGTCCAGCGACCGCACGTAGGTGAACCGTCCCTGCTCCCGGGTGCCGACCTCGGCGCCGAGATGGTCGGACAGCTTCAGGCCGGGATCGGTTCGCCGGCCCGACCCGGCGACGGTGACCGCCACGGTGCTGTCCGGCGCGGTGTCCAGCACCTGGTCCCCGTCGAGGTACTCCATCCCGGTGGCGGTGCGGCGGGCGAAGATCACGTGGCCGATGCGGTTGCGGGTCCAGACGAAGAACTTGTCGCCGGGCTTGGCGCCGGCCGTCCGCTGGTTCAGACCGGCGGCGTCGGTCAGCTCGGTGTGGCCGTCGAACTCGTTCTCGATGTCCTCCTGGGCCGAATCGGTGTCGCGCTCCCGGGTGCTGGGCGCGGGAATGGTGACCGGCTTGGTCGGGTCGGTCTGCCGGGCCAGCGTCTTGGCCCGGATCACGCAGCTGTTGTCACAGCCGGCGGCCTGCCGGCCGGGTTGCATCGGCTGGAGGTGGACGGTCGGGGCGAGGTGCGAGAACGCGATCGGGGCCGCGTTGAGCACCAGGTCGGCGCCGAGCTCGCTGATCGCCTCGGTCCGCCGTTCGGAGGGCAGTTGGGGCAGCTTGGCCAGCTGCTCGGCGATGGATACCGCGCCGGCGCCGATGGCCGCGCCCTGCAGGATCACCGCAGGCTGTCCCCTGGCGGCCAGGATCTCGGCGTTCCGCGCCGAGACCAGTACCCGGGTCTCGGCCATCGTGCGGCCCACGATCGGGGCGACCGATGGTGCCACCAGCATCTCGCTGAGCGCGCGGCTGGCCAGCCCGCCGGAGAGGGCGCCGAGCACGTTCGCCCCCAGGGAGAGCCAGAGTCCCCGGGCGGTGGAGTTGGTGAACGGGTTGATGCTCTGGTTGTGCATCACACGGGTGACGCCCTGGAGGATGACCCTGGATGCGCCGTAGGCCAACGACCCGCCGATCATGGCCACGCCGAGGGTCGAGCCGGCACCGGTGGCGGTCAGCGCGATGCCGCCGAGCAGCATGGCCGGGGCGACGATCTTGTCGCCGATCCACTCGATGGTCGATGTGTTGTGCGCGTCCACCGTGGTCAGCTTCGAGGGATCGCCGCCGTTGGCCAGCTCGTTGGTGACGATCAACTTGCCGTTGGGATCCAGCTCGTTGTTGTCCAGGTAGTCCTGGAAGTCGTCGTAGGTGCCGCCGGACAGGTCGACGTAGTGGGTCTGACCGTCCTCGGTTCGGACCCGGTAGATGTCGATGAACCCGTCGGTCTCGCCGTCGCACCGGGCGCACCACATCGGCAGCCGGTCGACCGTCCCCTTGTGCTCGGGGTCGATGTCGTCGACCGCCTCCCGCAGGTCCCCGGGGAGCGCGGCCCGCTGGTCCGCCTTGAGCGTGTTCGGGCCGAACGACTGGTTGAGCCACCGGTCGGCCGGGGTGCTCATGATCAGGTTGTCCAGGTCGGACTTGCCCATCGAGTCGAGCATTTCCTTGACCTGTGGATCGCGCCGTGCCTCGTCCCAGCCGGGCACGTGCGCGGTGTACTGCTGCAGGCCGGCGACGTCCGGGCGGTCCGTGGAGGGCAGCATCACGTAGCTCAGCCCGGGGAACCGGTCGTCACCGCGCGCGGTGTCCCGCACCGAGCCGTACCGCAGCCCGGCCAGGTCGTAGAGCTGGGAGGTGACCGCGCTGACCGACTTCTGGTCGTCTGTCTTCGGGTCCTTGGGCAACTTCTTCACCGCGTCGCGCAGCATGTCCAGGTCCTTGACCTGGTTGCGCAGCTGACCGGCCAGCCGGTGGTTGCCGCTGGCGTCCACTATCACCACGTCCAGGTTGCGCAGCGACTGACCGGTCTGGTGCGCCAGGTCCTGCGCGCTGGTCAGGCTGGTGTCCAGCCGGGACTTGTCGATCTTGAGCTCGTCCCCTTCCGCGCGGAGCTCTGCCGCCTCCGCCGCGCTGCCGCCGTGCTGCTTGAACTCGTTGACCGCCGCGTTGTGCTCGGTCATCCGGTCGTTCAGGTCGTCGATGTAGGACTGGATGCCGGCCAGGTCCTGCTCGGCCTCGAGGTTGTCGGTCTGCCGCTTGGTCAGCGCGTTCGCGGCGTCCTCGAGCTGCTTCGGGGTCGGCGCCTTGCCCTTCAGGTCGACGTGCAGCAGTTCCTCGACCACGGCCGGGTCGGACACCGCCTGCTGCTTGGCCTTGTCGGACAGCTGCGGTTGCAGCCAGAGGTGCTTGGCCAGCCGGCTCAACGGATCATCCGCCGCCTCCAGCTGGTGCTGCTTTAGCTGCTTCAGGGCGGGCCCGTACTTGGCCGCCTCGTCCGAGGTGAGGCCGTCGCGGGCGGCGTCCAGCGCCGGCTTGTACTTCTTGTCGAAGTCGGGGGTCAGCGGGTCGCTGGTGATCCGGTCCAGCAGGAACCCCGGGATGTTGTCGTCGGCGGTGACCTGGGCGGCGAAGTCGTCCAGGTACTTCTCCTGGGCGTTGGTGCCGGCGGCCTTGATGTCGTCCGGGTTCGTGAGGCCCCGGCGGCGGGCGTCGCGCTCGCCGAAGTCGGCCATCTCCTTCAGCGGGCCGGCCAGCTCGTTGCGCGCGTTCTGCAGCGCGGTGTCCTGCTCCTGCTTGCTGCGCTGGTACGGCGGGAAGTAGAGGCGGGTGTTGTCGATCACGTCGGTCTTCAGGCCCGGGATCCGCTGCTCGAGCCGGTCCAGCTCCCGCTGGTTGTCGATCGAGGTGTTCACCTCGGCCAGCGCCGGCAGGTTCTTCGGGTCGTTCGGGATGAAGTCGGGCCGGGGGACGTCCTGGTAGCTGTCCGTCGGGACCGGTGGGCCCTTTTTCGGGCAGTCGAGTACCCTGTCGGCGCCCTGGCACGTGCCCTCCTCGGTCGGACCGGGTACCTGCTTCTTGTCCACGTTCCCGGCCACCGCGTCGTAGAAGTCGACCGCGCCGCTCCGGCCGGCCAGGTCAGACTGCGCCTTGGTCATGCCGTGCCGCAGCGCGTTCTGGTAGGCGATGTCGCGGGCCCGGTCCGCGCCTTTCTGTACGTTCGCGTTGGCTGCGGCGACCTTCGCGTCCGCCTCCTTCCTGTTGCCAGGGAGGGCCTGGAGCTGGCCGACGTCGGTGGCCGCGTTGGGCGCGTCCACCGTCATCACCTGCTTGTAGTCCCGCGCGTGCTTGATCGCCGCGTTCAGGTCCTTGAGCGACTGGTTCTTGTTGGGGTTCTCGATCACGTAGCCGCGGACCAAATCGCCCTTGGGATCCAGGTTCTTGGTGACCTCGTCCATGAAGTCGGCCGCACCGCCTTGCGCGGCCCGCTCGCCCTGCTTCTTGTTCTGCCCGAGCGCGGCCGCCTTGTCCTTGGCGATCTGCTTGGCCTCGGCCTCGGTCTCGGTGAGCTCCTTCTGCGCGCGGTCCCGCATCTTGGCCCACACGTCGCGGTTCTCGTTCTTGGCCGCGTCGTCCACCAGCAGCAGGTCGCGGGCGACCTTGGCCACTTTCTTCCGGTTCGCCGCCTCGCGGGCCCGGATATCGGCTGGAACGCTGGCCTTGTCCTTCGCCGCCCGCAGCGCCACCTGCTTCGCCCGCATCGCCTCGATTTCGGCCCCGGACGGCGCGGTCTTGGTGAAGTGGTTGCCGCCGCGGTGGTCGCAGGTGGCGTACTGGCCGGTGCACTCGCCGCTGCCCCGGCTGCCCGCGACCGCGATCGCGTTCACCCCGCAGCCGGTGCCGTTCTTCGCGCCGCCCCGGCACTCCGCCTGGCCGACAGCGTCGAAGTAGCCGCCCGGAGTGTCGTAGGTGGCCTTCACGTCCAGGTGGTCGGTGGTCTTCGCGCGGGCGTGGTAGGCGCAGTTGGGCGAGCCGATACAGCCGGCGCCGGCGGTGGCCTGGTGCGGCACGGCGAACGCCTGAGCGGTCACCGTGATGGCCTCGCCGCCCTTCCTCGTGCTGGAGCCGTCCGCGTCCGCGTCGGCGGTGGAGTTCTTGGCCCGCGAGCTGGCCGTGGCGAAGGTGTCGCCGCACTTCGAACCGGGCGACGCGGCACAGGCCGCCGACGACTGCGCGCCCGCTTCCCTGCTCACCGCGACCGTGCTCTGCCCGGCGCACCGACCGTCCTTGCCACCGATGCATTCGCCGTGCGAGACCGACCAGCTGCGCGAACCCGGGATGTCGATCTCGGCGTGGCCGTCGGTGCGGATGCGGCAGCCGGTGCCGACGCAGGTCGCGCCGGCCTGCGCGGTGTCCTTGCCGGTGACGCCGGTGGTCTCGCCCTGGCAGGGCTGGCCGGCCGCGCAGGTGGCGGACGAGCCGGCGGTGACCTTGCCGGTCGCGGTGACCTTGGTCCGGCTCGAGGCGTCCGGGCAGCCGCCCTCCGGGCAGATCACCGAGGCGCTGGTCTGGCCCTCGGCCGTGGGTTGCTTGCCGGCCACCAGGGCGGTGCTCGCGGCGGCGGTGACCATGCAGCCGTGCTCGCCCGCAGTGCACTTCGCGTCGGAGGTGGAGGCGCCGGGCAGTCCTGAGGTGGTGCCGGTGGCCGAGGCGACACAGCCGGGGCCGGCGCACTGCGTCACGGTGGCCGACTCGGACCAGGCGTCCGGGGCGTTGGTGACGGGCTTCTTCGCGACCCGCGTGGCGGCGTCCGCGGCCTTCCGTGACTCGGCGGCGGTCTTCGCGGCCTGCTCGGCGGCCTTGCGCTGCGCGGCGGTCGCGGTGGTCTGCTTCGCCTTCTCGGCGGCCTGCTGGGCCTGGGTGGCGATTTCCCCGTTCTGTTCGGTGAAGACGTCGGCCACGACCTGACCGGATGCGGCGGTCGAGGTGGCGGTGGCCTGGCAAGCTGAGCTGTTCGGGCCGGTGGTGTCGCAGCCGCCGGTGGTTGCGCCGGTGGCCGCCGCGCCCGGTGGGCCGCGGGTGCCTTCGCCGCCCTGCCGGTTGTCCCCGGTGAGGCCGGTGGCCGAGCTGACCGGGCGGCCCTTGCATCCGGTGTTCGCGGCGCAGTTCAGCTGCGCCCAGGCGGAGGCCCAGCTGGAAGCGCCGGGCACGGTCGGGCCGCCGGTGCTGGCGGTGGAGCCGGGGGCGGTGGCCGGCTGGTTGGGCTGCTGGCCACCCTGGCCGGCCGGGGCCTGCTTCGGCTGGTCCGTGGCGTTCCGAGGGGCCGCGCCGACCGGCTCGTTGGTGACGGTGGCGTTGCTGGTGGGCTGGTCGGTCACCATCGGCTTGATCGAGTTGGCGTCCGGGCCGGACGAGGCGGCGCCGTTCACCACGGCGGTGCAGGTGCCGCCGGTGGCGCCGGTGCAGGAGCCCTCGGCCCGGTTGCCGCGCGGCGCGGCGGAGACGCCGGAGTTGGTGGCCAGCACGGTCAGCGTGACCTTGCCGCCGCAGTCGGTCTGGCAGGTGAGCTTGCCGCCGGTGGTCGAGGCGGCCGAAGGCCCAGTGCCGAGGCGCGCCGCGTTGGCGCCGTCGCCGGAGTAGGCCAGCGTGGCGCCGGGGCCGGTGAAGGCGGTGGACAGGGTCTGCACCTGGCAGGTGGCGGCACCCTTCACACAGCCGACCGAACCCTCGGAGGTGCGAGGCTTGCCGCCGTCCACCGCGCCGTCCCAGGAGGCGGAGGTGGTGTGCGCGGTGCCCTCGCAGTCGGTGGAGCGGCAGTCCAGGCTCGCCGACCCCCGGGAGGTGGCGGACGGCCCGGTGGTGGGTCCGACCGGCTTACCGGTCTTCGGGTCAGTCTGCAGGTAGTCGGCCATGGTGGACGCGTCCGAGCTGGCCTGGCCGAGGCAGCCGCCGTGCGTCACGGTGCAGTCGCCGGTGGTGGACGCGCCGCGCCGGTGCGCCGAGACGGCGGTGTCCAGCGCACTGGTCTCGGCGTAGGAGTTGCCGCCGCACTTCGTGTCGCCGTCGTTGGTGCAGCGGATCTGCGAGTCGGCGTGGCTCACGCTGACCGGGCCGTTCTCGCGGTACCCCACCTCGGTCGAGCCGACCGAACCGCAGTCCGCGCCCGGGCCGTGCGCCGCGCACCGGGTGACGTCGGCGCTGTCCCGGCCACCGGTGACGTCACCGGTCGCGGCGCCCGACGTGGCACCCCGCGAGGAGCCCGTGCAGTCGGCCGAGGTGCAGTGCAGCACGGTGTCCAGCGCGCTGTTCGCGGTCGGGTCGTCACCGGCCGTCGTCTCGGAGGAGGCGTCGATGGCGCACTCGCCGTCGGTGGCGTTCGCGGTGCACCGGTTGGTGGCCGAGGTGGCGCGGGTGGCCTTGGTCCCGCCGGCGGTGACGGTCGCCTTGGTGCCGGTGTTGGCGGCACCGCCACAGCCCTTGCTCTGCTTGCAGGTGAGGTCGCTGGCGGCGAGGGCGCCCTGGTCGCCGCCGGCGGAGGCGGCGCAGTCACCGCCGTTGATCTTGCACTCGGCGCCGCCGGTGTTCGCCTGGACGTCGGTGGTGGTCTTCGCCGGGCTGGCCGGGCGGGCCGGGACGCCACCGGCGGCGGCCACCGCGGGCTGTGCCGGGGTCGTCCTGGTGTGCTCGGTCCTGCCGTTGACGGTGGTCTTGGCGTTGCCCCGGCAGCCGGTCGCGCCGTCCGCGCAGTTGGCCTTGGCCTCGGCGGCCGGGCTCGGGGTCGGCACATCCGGCCGAACGGCGAACCAATCGTAGCGGCCGATGGCCTCGTCCACCGCGACCCGGACCATGGTGGACGTGTCGCAGCCGACCGTGCTCACCCGGCAGTGCGCGACGCTGGACGCGGCACCGTTCTGCTTTTCCTCGGTGTTGTCGCCTGCGCGGCTGCCGGTGGAGGTGGTGTCGCAGACGCCGTGGCGGGACTGGCAGTCCGAGCCGGCCTCGGTCGCCCCGGCGAACCCGTGGAGGGCACAGTCACCGGAGCAGGTGCCGCTGGCCCGGGAGATGCCGGGTGACCTGCCGCTGGGCATCTTCGCGTTCTGCGAGCAGGCGGCCCTCGCCTGGCAGAACGTGTCCGCGCCGGTCGAGTCGGCCGAGCTGTCGGTGTTGCACTCGCCGATGCCGCAGGTGGTCTGGGCGGTGATCGCGCCGGCCTTGGCGACGGTGGCGCAGCCGTCGGTGGGGTTGCAGGCTGCGTGGACGGTGCGGTCGCCGGCGGTGACGGTGGTGTCGCAGCCGGAGATGCCGACGAGGCAGAGGCTCTGGTCGCGTTTGACCTGGCCGGTGGTGGGGTCGGTCGCGGCGGCGGAGCATTGGGCGAAGGCTCCGGTGTTGGCGCAGGCGGCGCCGGCGCCGTCGTGGCCGGGGTTGGCTCGGAGGGACCGGTCGTAGCCGGCCGCGGCGCGGAGTTCGGCGGTTTGTGCATAGACGGTGTCGCGCTGGTCGTTGTAGGCGGCGGACTGCTTGTCATACGCGGCTTGGGTGATCTTGCCTTGGCCGAGCTGGGTCTTCGCGGCGGCGAGCTTGGCCTTCGCGGTGGTGAGGCCCTGCTGGCCGGTGACCACATCGTCGAGGAGCTGCGAGCTGTAGGGGTCGAGCTGGGCGGCGAACCGGTCGGCGGTGGTCTGCAACGCCTTCTGGGCAGCGACCCGCTTGTCGTAGTCGGCCTGGGTGATCTTCTTCTGGCCGAGCTGGGTCTTCGCGGCGGCCAACGACTTCTGGCCGTTGATCACGGCGAGCCGGTCGTTGAGGGCCTGGGCGGTGGTCTGCTCGGTGTCCCACCAGTTCAGTTGGTCGGGGTCGTTCAGCAGTTGTGGTGGGCCGCGGTTGGACAGCGAGTTGGGTTGGCGGGTCTGCAGGTTGTCGTTGGCCAGGGCGCATTCGACGTCGCCTTCGCAGTTGGTGCCAGCGAACTGGCCGCCGTTGTTGAGTGCCCAGCTGTTGTCCTGCCCGTCCTGGCTGCCGTTCTGGCCGGCTTGTCCGGCATCGCTGCCTTGGCCGTAGCGGCCGGAAGCGGCGAGTGCGGCGAGCACGTCTTGGGCGGCGGCGGTCAGCAGCTGCCGGGCTTGGTCACCGGCCCGCTGCCCGGCGACCTGACCGACCAGGCCGGACACGACGTCGGTGACCCCACCCAGGATCTGCGCGAAGTCAGCCAACGTCGCGGGCCGAGTCCCTGACCCGCTGCCGCCGGAGCCCCCGTTGTTGCCGGAGCCGTTGTTGCCGCCGGCGGAGGCACCCAGGGTCTTGAGCAGATCGGTGACGAAGTCGTTGGTCAACTCGGTGATCTGCTCGGCCAACCCACCCCGCCCCGAACCCTGCTGCTGGCTCAGGGAGCTGGACTGGCCCCGGCCCTGACCACCGCCGAGACCGAGCTGATCAAACAGGTCGGACAGGAACCCGCTGATCGAGTCACCGATCGACCCGTGCCGATCCTGACCGCCGCGGGTCTTCCCGACCGAGTTGTGCCCGGCCTGCACCGGCCGCCGACCCCGCAGGTTGTCGGTCAGTTGCTCGCGCAGTTCGTCGAGAGCCTGCTCGGTCCGTCGTCCGGCCTGCCCGCCGGCGATCTTCGATACCACCCCGGACGCGCCATCCACGAACCGCGACAACACCTCGTCCAAACCATCCAGCTCGTCGGCCGAACCAGCCCGCCGCACGTTCCGGCCGTTCCGGTTGGTCTGGGCGGTGTGGTTGGCGCCGCCCCCATTACCGGTGCCCCCCGAACCGCTGCCCAGTAGTTGTTCGAACATTCCGTTGAGGGCCTGCCCGGTCTGCTGCCCGGCATCATCGCCGGCGACCTGGGACACCAGGCCCGAGGCGGTGTCGGTGAAGTTCCCCAACGCCTCGTCCACGCTCATCGGCTGCTGGGCCTGCTGTTGTTGGCCGGCGGCCTTGGCCTCGGCCATGAACGCGTCGTAATACAGGCCCTCCCAGTAGTCCATGTCATCGGAGAACGGACCCGGGTCCCTCGACCCACCCTGGTTGCCGCCCGCTCCGAGCAGTTGCAGCAACTCGGAGACGAAGCTGTTGGTCAGCTGCCCGATGGCCTGGCTGAGGTTCTGCTGCTGGGAGGTCTGCTGCCCCTGCTGGTCCTGGGCGCCACCACCCTGGGGGAGGCTGCCGATCAGGTTCTGGACGAACCCGAGGATCCCGGTGATGAAGTTGTCGATGGTGCTGCCGGTCCGGGAGCTGTGGTGGCTCGACCAGGAGGCCGGGTCGTTCTCGGAGGGACTGTCGTGCGGGAAACGAGGGCGCTGTGCGGTTGGGGGGCCGCGGCGGCCGCCGACACCGGGGTGGTGACCGATCAAGCTCGGGTCCTGCTCGGTGCAGCCCAGCGCGAGGCACACGATCGGCTGCTCGTCGCTCTCGGGTGCGAGACCGGACCCGGTGTGCGAGATGTGCTGGGGGGTGCGCTCGGGCATGGCGAGTTGGAGATCGCTCGAGCCGGTGCCGGCGCCGCCGTGGTGGTTGTTGAGTGTGTTGCTGACCGCGAGGGCTTGGGACACCTGGCCGGTCAGTTCGGTCAGTGCGGCGTGGGTGTGTGCCCCGGCCTGGGTGCCGGCGACTCGGCCGATGATTCCGGAGACGAGGTCGACCATGCCGCCCATCATCTGGTCGACCTGCTCGGCCGCCGGCGCCTTCACCGTGCCGTTCGAACCAGCTTGCTGCTGCCGCGTCCACAAGTCGGTGCTTTCGTACGTCGGCGGCTCGGATTTCGCCGCGCTCGGAGCCGGTGCGGTGGCGCTACCGGGTGCGGCGGTCGAACCGGCGCCGGCGATGCCCTGCGCGAGGCGTTCCAAGAGGGCGGCGAAGGACTTGGTCACCGAAGCGGCGGGGACGCTCTCCCCGGCCGAGGCGGTCACGGTGCGCTGGACTCGCGCGGCGTTGTGGACCGCCGTGCTGGTGGCCCGCCCCGGCTTGGCGGCCGAGCTGCCGGGGGCGCTCGAACGCGCGTGATCGACGATCTTGCCGAGTAGGTTGGCGGCCGAATCCAACACTGGTGCGACGAACGAGCGGGCCGACCGGGAGTGGTCACCGTCCGTGGCCGGATGCGGCGTGGCCACCGCCTGCTGGCGGCCGTGCGTGGCCACATGGCCACTCATCAATGGCCACTCGGGCATGTCCACCGGTTGATACCGGGCGCGCAATTCGGCCATTGACCGTGCCGGTGTGGCCATCGTGGCCACGCGGCCATCCAGCTGGTGCACCGGAGCCGGCTTGTGGACGCCGCCGCTGAATGAGATGGACCAGTCGGAATCGTCGGCCACCGCGTCGGAATCCTGCTCGTAGGCGGTCAATTCCACCGCGCCATTCGGCGCCGTTGAATCGCTGCCGAACTGAACCGAGATGAACGTCGCGGCCATCCACAGCATCGCGGCGCCGAGCAAGAGCTTCCCGAACGACAGCGACGCCAGCACCGACAGCAACCCGCGCGCCACCGACGACCGCACGGCGCACGCGCGCCGCCGGCCGGGTGCGGACGGGGAAGCCATCGAAGCGGCACTCCTCAGGAAGCAGAGCTGGTTCTGGTCGCATCGCGCGAGGTCACTGGAGTGATCGGAACCAAACCGCAGGAATCACCCGCAGCGGAACATCCTTACGGCACGAAGCTACGCAAGTCGATCCGTCCTGGCCCACACAAGCAGGCGCTGGACCTGGCTACCGATCGACACCGCCACGGTCACGTCACGCGGAAGCGCATCCTCGGAGCCCCCTCAGGCGCCAAGTCGATCGGTTGCGCGTTCTGAAGGTACATAAAGAGTCAACGCGATGTCCAGTGATTCTCAGCTTTCGGAGCCGATTCAGCCATGGTCTTAGATCTTCTTGACGCATGATCGCGGTGGGTCGGCCGTCAGGTGGCTGACACCCTTCTCGGCGATTCACAGGATTCGATTATCGGGCCGATATCTGCCCGAAATATGACACTATCGCCGTTGATTTACCTAACGTAAAAAGGGTCACACCCGGAGTCCGCTGGTTTCCGTGCCTCGAGACGTGACCCGCTCACAATGCGTGGCCACCTGGACGGGACCGGCCACCGAGTGCCCCGATGAGTGGCCACCGGGCGCCGTGTCCGACCGGCGCGGACGTGGCCACGACACTTGGCCCCGGCCGTTGGTGCGCGGCCATGGCCACGTGCCGCGCGGTGGCCATGCCGACCGGCGCCGGCCATCGCGTCGGGCGGGATTCGGGATCGTCGAACGCCCGGACGAGTCCGAAGTCGGCCGCCGGTGGTGCGCGGTGCCGGTTGTAAAGATCGGCTGGGACGGCGCGGCTGGGTCGTTTGCCGCGGTTGGGTACGGCCGGTCGCATGGAGCGGGCGGTCTGGTCGCCGAGCACGCTGAGTGTCGCGTTGTGTAGCGGGCGTGGTCGGCGCGGTGGAATGGGCCGGCGGGCGCTCATGGTCAACTCAACATGGGAGACGTTCCACCCACCAGAACGTCTCCCATGTTGAGTTGACCATCCTCGCCCCGGACCCGGCACGGAGCCCGCGCCCTCGAACTGCTACAGAGAGTGACTAGCTCGGCCGTCGGCCGGGTTCAACGCGATGGGCCGCGCCGAACCGCAGCAGATGCCCCAGCCGCGCCGTCCCAGCCGATCTTTACAACCGGCGTCGCCCAGCAAGTGACAGCCAGGTTTGGACTTACTCCTCTACCGGCGGATCGCGTGGACATCGGGGTCCCGGGCCCGTACCCTCCGGGCGACAGCCAGCTACGAGACGGGCGAACGGACGTGGTCGATCGGGTGGCGTTGACCGCGTTCGCGGCCGTGCTCGGGGGTACCTCGCTCATTGCGCTTTCCGCGCGTTGGCTGCGGCCGAGCCGGGAGCTTCCCTCGATGGACGGCTGGGCGGTGGCCGGGCGCGACTTCGGCGGCTTCATCACCTGGTTCCTGCTCGGCGGCTCGATCTTCACCGCCTACACCTTCGCCGCGGTGCCCGGACTCGCCTACGGCGCCGGCGCGCTGGGCTTTTTCGCGCTGCCGTACACGATCATGCTCTGCCCGGTGCTGTTCCTGCTGCTGCCCCGGCTGTGGCGGATCGCGGCGGACGGCGGGCACGTGACGGTCGCGGACTACGTGCGCGAGCGCTACAACTCCCCCGGGCTGGCGCTGGCCGTGGCGCTCACCGGGATCCTCGCCACGATGCCCTACATCGCGCTGCAGTTGCTGGGCATCCGCGCGGTGCTGTCCGCGTCGATGGTCTACCCCAGCGGTTTCGGCGGGGACCTCATCCTGATCGGGGTGTTCGCCATCCTCGCGGTGGCCACCTTCCGCCGCGGCCTGCGCGCCCCGACGGTGATCTCCTTGTTCAAAGGCCCGCTGGTGTTCGGCGCGGGCCTCGGGGTGACCGTGGTGGTGCTCTACCAGCTCGGTGGCCCCGGCGCGATCTTCGAGCGGGCCGCGCACCCGCTGGACGCCCGGCCGGAGACCAGGCTGCTGCTCGACCCGTCCACGTACACGGTGTTCGCCAGCCTGGCGCTCGGCTCGGCGCTGGCCCAGCCGATGTACCCGCACGTGCTGACCGCCGCCTTCTCCGCGAACGGGGAGAACACGTTGCGCCGGGCCGCGATCGCGCTGCCCGCGTGGACCGTGCTGCTCGGGCTGTTCGGCTTCCTGGGCATCGCCGCGCTCGCCGCCGGCGTGCTGGCCCCGCCGGGCAGCGCCGAGTCGTCCGTCCCGCTGCTGGTCGCCCGGATGCTGCCCAGCGCGCTGGCCGGCGCGGTCTACGGGGCGCTCGCGGTGGGGGCGCTGGTTCCGGCGGCAATAATGTCGGTGGCCGTGGCTACCCTCTTCACCCGCAATGTGTACGTGGAGTACTTCTTCCCCACCGCCACCCCGAAGCACGAGCTGAAGACGGCGCAGCTGGTGTCCCTGCTGGCCAAGGCCGGCGCGCTGGCCTTCGTGTTCGGGCTGCGCGACCAGGACGCGATCAACCTGCAACTGCTCGGCGGGGTGTGGATCCTGCAGACCTTCCCGGCAGTGGCCATCGGCGCCTTCTTCGGCTGGTTCCATCGGATCGGTGTGTTCGCCGGTTGGGCGGTGGGCATGGTGGCAGGCACACTGTTCGTAGTGTCGGGTGGGTTTTCCTCCGTCGTGGAGGTGGGTTGGTCGATCAAGTTGTACGCCGCGCTCGTCGCCTTGCTGCTCAACCTGCTGGTAGCGACGGGGGTGACCTTCGTGCTGCGCCGGTCGTCGGTGGGCATGCCGTGAGCGACCCCGAGCACGAGCGGGAACGGGCGATCGCCGCGCTGTTCGCCGAGCACCACACCCCGTTGGTCCGGCTGTCCGCGCTGCTCGGCGCGGACGACCCGGAGGACATCGTGGCCGAGGCGTTCTACCAGCTGTTTCGGCGCTGGCGGCGGCTGCGCGACGAGACGTCGGCGGTGGCCTACGTGCGGTCCGTGGTGTGCAACCTGACCCGGATGCGGCTGCGCCACCTGCAGGTCGCCCGCCGGCACCTGGCCAGGGAGGGCGCCGACCCGACCACGGAGATCGTGCGCGACCGCGGCGGGCTGCACGAGGAGCAGCAGGCGGTGCTCGAAGCGCTCAAGCAACTGCCGTCCCGGCAGCGGGAAGCCCTGGTGCTGCGCTACTGGCTGGACCTGAAGGAGTCGGAGATCGCGGCGGCGATGGGTATCTCGGCGGGCGCGGTGAAGTCGCACACCTCTCGCGGCATGGCCGCGCTGACCGAGGTACTGAAGGAAGAGGCGAGTCCGAGACCTGGGTGACAGTGATCCCGGTCGGCGGTGTGGGAACGTACAGTGGGACGCGTACGAGCAAAGGGGGTTCGTGGGATGGCGATCGATCAGGCCGATCGCGCCGAGGAACAACTACGGGCGGCGCTGCATGCGCGCGCTGCACAGGTGAGCGCCACTCCCCCGGCATATGGCAAGGTCAGCGCGGTTTGGCGGCGCCGTGAGCGCAAGCGGCGACTGATCCTGGCGATCCTCGCCGCCCTGGTTTTCACCACCGCCGACGGCGTCGCGCTGTGGGCGCTGAACCACGCCAACACCGACTCGCACATCATCTTCTCCGACCCCAAACCGGCGGAGCGCCCCATCGGTGGGCTCACCCAGCCTTAGATGTCCCTGAGCGATTCACTGATGGCACAGGCCGTTGACCAACTCATCGCCGAGGGACCCGCAAGACCACTGCGAGCGTCGGGCCGATCGTAGGCCGAGGCGACGCGTGCGCGTGTCAGTTGCGGCTCAGCGCATCTGGATCATGGCGTCGGGCGGGTTGCGGGCAGCCCCTACGAATTTCGTGACGGCTTTCGTGACAGCGTCCAGCGCAAGATCATCAGCTCGGCGGGTGGCGCTGCGTGCGGTGGCCGGTGCCGTAGGGGTCGACGAACGAAGTGGCCCCCGCATCGCTGTGAACGGCCGAGTACCTGATCAGCGCTCGGTCAGGCCGATCCACCGAGCGAATCCGGAGAGGCTGTCCGTTCGGCGCCGGTCAGTCTCGGCCAGCGTGGCGACGGTCTCCCGAACTTGCGGGTGGTAGCGCGTCTGGAGCGGTGACACGCGGCGCGCTCGATGTAGTGCTTCCAGGGAGCCGGCGCGGTCGCCGTGAAGCTGTAGCCCCCGGGCTAGGTCGATCCAGTGGTGGCCGACCCGTTCGCGCGGGGTGGTGGGGCTGAACGGTTCCTTGATAGCCGCAGCGCGCTTGACGGCCTCGGTGCCGTCGCGGCGTTCGACGGCCAGGCCCACGGCCCAGATGTTCGCCGAGTCGGGGTCGAATGCCAGCCGGTAGTAGTCGCTGCCCGGGGTGACGTGTTGGGCGGCGTGCCGTGCCTCGGCGAGATGCGCGTCAGACAGGTCTGCGTCACCAGCGCGGGCGGCGGCGAGCCCGGATTTCGCGTGCAGCACGCCGTGCATCGCCAGTGCTGCCTCATCCTGGGTGCGCAGCCGGGCAGCGATGGCATTCCGGGCTGTGTCCAAGTAGTCCAGGGCGCCGCGCCATTCAGCGGTGGCGATCAGTTCACCGGCCCGGTAGAAGTCGGCCGCCGCCATGGCGAGCTGGTCACCAGACAGCCGTGCCGCCCACGCAACCCGTTCGGTGGTCAGGGACGACAGGTCGGCGTAGCCGAGTTTGTAAGCGACCTGCCCGGCGGCGGCGTATGCCTCGGCCAGCAGCCCGTACACCCGTTCCCGTTCGACGCCTTCGTAGTGGTGCGCGGCGGCGCGCAACTCGTCCAGCAGGGGCGGCAGCTCGGCGCCGAGCTGATCGAGGCTGGCTGACTGACGTAGGACTGAGGCATGTGCCACGGCCTTGGCCAGCTCGGCGACCGGTCGCGGGTTCACCCCCGGTGCGGGCGGCAGCAGGTAAGCGGCGATCTCTCGGCGCAGAGCTGGGATCACCGAGTGCACACGGTGTTCGTCGCGGTTCGCGAGTGGTTGTGGCTGGTTGGTCAACTCGCCCGCGCCGAGCCCGAGAGCACGGGCGCATGCCGCGATGAACGCGGGGCTCGCTGGCGTGGTGCCCTGCTCCACCTTCTTGACCAGCGAGAGCGACAGGTGCGCGCGGTTTGCCAGTTGGAGTTGGGTGAGTCCGACGATCTTGCGGGCAGTGCGCACCCGCTCACCGACACTATGCGTCTCCGTCACATGTGCCAGCGTACGTCCTCATTGGCTCGCGTTGTCCCCTTGTTGTCCCTCTGGTTGTCCCTGTCGCCATAACTTCGTCGGGTGCTCGCTGACCAGCCACAACAGCCCCCGGCCAAGTGCCGGCCGACCCATGAGCCCTACGGCGCGGTGACCCTCGGCGATTGGCTGGCGTTGCTACGCGCTACTTGGGGTTTCGGCCGGTCGATCTTCGCCGAGCACATACCTCGGTCTGATGGCCGGTGCTCGGCGTGTGCGTGGTCGTGGCCATGCCCCGGTGTCCGTCGTGGCTGACCGCGCCCGAGCGGTGAGCATGTCCAGTGTCGTCGGTGAGCTGGCGAGCATCCTGGATCGGCCGGTCTTGTCCGGTTCTGACTTCAAGGCCGTGGACGTGATCGGGAGGTTGCTGGTCGCGTTCCCGAGTGAGCTGGTCACCTTGGAGCGCGAGCACCTCGATCGGGCCGGGGTGTGTTCTCACTGCCCTGATGCTCAGGCGTGGCCGTGCGGGTATGTCCGTTGCGCGTGGGATGCGCGGCTGGTGTTGGGGTGGCCGTTGCCGGGTGCCGCGCGGGAGTGGGCTGGTCATGCCTGATCAGGTCGTGTCGTCGCCGGGTGAGGAGCTGCGTGCGATGGGTGAGGGCGTGATCGCGTTGTTGATGGAGCGCGGCGAGGCGGAAGCGGACAAGGTGCTCACCATTCATTCCGTTCGCGGCTACAGCGATGTGTGTTTGAGCTGCCATTCACCGAAAGACCCGTGTAATTGGTTTGAGTGGGCGGCCGAGGCGAAACGACGGATAGCGACAGAGCGGCACAACGCCAAATAACTGGCAAGAATGGAGGATAAGCGGAATGAATGAATACGACGTGATGGACGGCTGCGTTGACGGACCGCTGGCGTCGGTCGGTTTGCGTGTTCTGAATCGGCCCGGCGAGACCCCGACTGGCAGCGGCGAAAAGTCGTCTACGGGTTTGGTGCCGTTGGCGCTGCGGGTGTCGCAACTGGCGCCGTCCGGTGTGGTCCCGGAGTGCCGGTTTGATCCGGTCACGCAGGTCAGTGCGCAAGATGATGAGAACGACGAGCCGCGCATGAAAAAGGACTGGACCACTGTCGAGGGGACGCACACCGACGGCGACGGCGGGGATAACGAGTCGTGGGGATGGGAAGAGGTGTGACGGTTCGATGGGTGTGCTGATTCTTGCCCGCGATTTTGATCCGACCGCAGACGCGGTCGTGCGAAAGCTGACCGGGCGTGGCGTTCAGGTTTTGCGCACTGACTTGTCAGCTTTTCCGACCAGCCTGAGTGTGGATGCCGCGCTGTGTGACAGGCGGTGGCGGGGCCGGCTCTGGAATTCTCACCATTCGATGGCGCTCGAAGAGATGCGGTCGATTTGGTGCCGGAATCCGTCGACGTACAGGTTTCGGGACGAGATGCCAACTCAGGTTCAGGATTTGGCGTATCGGGAGGCGAAGCTCGGACTCGGCGGTGTACTCGGCGCGCTGGACGTGTTGTGGGCGAACCATCCGAACCGCTGCGCGGACGCAATCTGGAAGCCGTATCAGTGGCGAATGGCCGCCGAGTGCGGTTTGAGTGTCGCCGACACGGCGATCACGAACGACCCTGAGGCGGCGGCGCGGTTCGTGGGCGCCCACTCGGAAGGCGAGACCATCACGAAAGCGCTCGGTCCCTCAGGGGTGACCGTGGACGGGCAGACGCGGGTGGCGTTCACGCGGCGGCTGGATCGGTCCGACGTGGCGAACCTGAACAGCGTGGCGTTGACGGCGACGACGCTGCAACGTTTCGTGCCGAAGGCGTTCGAGGTGCGTCTTACCGTGATCGGGGATGCGTGGTTCCCGGTCGCGATTCACGCCTTGAGTGAGCGAGCGCGTGTTGACTGGCGTTCAGACCCGGAAGCGTTAACGTTCCGGCCCGTCGAGGTTCCGGATGGGGTCGCCCAGGGGGTGGCGATGTACATGAAGCGCGCGAATCTCGTCTACAGCGGCCTGGATTTCGTGGTCACACCGGACGATGAATGGGTGTTCTTGGAAGCCAACAGCGGGCCACAGTTCGGATTCTTGGAAGCGGCGACCGGCGAGCCGATGACGGCAGCGATGGCCGACCTACTCGCCCAGGGAGCCACGCAGTGACCATGCTCGCGCCGGACTGGCCGCGCCGCGCTGAGGCGTTGTGTGCGCGGCTGGTCGCCGACGGCAAGCTGTCCTCTCCCGAGTGGCAAGCGGCGGTGCGCGCGGTCCCCCGGCATGAACTGGTGCCGCGATGCTGGGTGCCCGATGATCGCGGGCGCTGGACGGTGATGGACACCAGCACCGAAGACGGCCGCGACGCGTGGCTTGACCTGGTCTACTCGAACGCGGCTGTAGTCACGATGGTCGCCACCAACGCGGCCGGGCACACCACCGTGCAATCGTCCTCGTCCATGCCCAGCCTGATGACGCGGATGCTCGAATCGTTGGACGTGCGCGATGGGCACCGGGTGCTGGAGATCGGCACCGGCGCCGGCTATAACGCGGCGTTGCTGTGTCACCGGTTGGGGCAGGGCAACGTGTACTCGGTGGATGTTGAGCCTGAGCTGGTCGATCTTGCTCGGGACCGGCTGGCCAAGATCGGTTACCGGCCGACCTTAGTGGCCGGTGACGGGGCGCTCGGTCTACCAGACGAGGCGCCGTTCGATCGGATCATCGCTACGACCGCCGTGCCGGCCGTGCCGTGGCCGTGGATCGAGCAAACCCGGCGGGGCGGGGTGATCCTCGCGGACGTGAAGATCCGCGGCCAGTGGGGCAGCCTGGTCCGCCTGATCCGCACCGCCCCGGATCGCGCCGAGGGGTCGTTTGATCCGGTCTATGGATCGTTTATGAGGCTGCGCCACGAACCGAACCAGGCCTACCCCGAGACCGCGAGGACGCCGCTGCCTGATGACGCCCCGGTCGTGGAACGGTCCACCACGGTTGACCCCCGCACCCCGTTCACCCGGCTGGTGGTGTGGTTCCTGGCCGGGTTGCGCCTGCAACCGTGGATCGGGCTTGGCTACAGCGGCGGAGACCCCCGTACCGCGCCGCGCTCGGTACGCCTCACGGCCGAGGACGGCTCGTGGACCGAGGTGGACCTGGTGGCCACGTTCAGCCGGCATGCCGTCCGCGAGGCCGGACCTACCAAGATCTGGGCCGAAGTCGAACGCGCAGACCAACAGTGGCACGACTGGGATAGGCCCGGGTGGGAACGGTTCGGCCTGACCGTCACCCCGGGCCAACAACGGGTGTGGCTCGATAACCCCGATAGTGATCAGCGCTGGCCGGTGCGGTGAGGGGGCGACCCGGACCGGGTGGACCGGATCGCCCCCAACCTCCCGCTGCGCTGTGGTGGGCAACCGGAAGAGGTCGCGGAGGCGATCCTCTGGCTGCTCTCCGCCCGGTCTTCCTACGTAACCGGATCGTTCATCGACCTGGCCGGCGGGCTTTAGGGCAGTCGTTCCAGCTCCGGGCCGACCGGCACTGGTTCCGGCAGCGTCGGTGCCGGGTCCGGCTCGGCCGGGCCGAACCCTTGCCGGGCCAGGTGGTTGGCCAGTTCGGCGGTGGAGGAGAAATTCTCCGGCATGGCGCGCCTACCGCTTCGGTGAGGAGCCGAGGCGGTAGCCGAAGCCGCGCACGGTGACCAGCAGGTTCGGCCGGCCCAGCTTGGTGCGCAGCGCGGTCATGTGCACGTCGAGGGTCCGGGAGATGGCCAGGCTGGAGCGGCCCCAGACCTCGTGCATGATGTCCTTGCGGCTCACCGGCTGGCCGGCGTTGCGGGCCAGCACGGCCAGCACGTCGAACTCCCTCGGGGTCAGCCGGACGTACTCGCCGCCGACCGCCACGGTGCGCGCCACCAGGCGCACCTCCATGTCCCCCACCTGCACGAGCTGCTCGGGTGGGGCGGCCGCGGTGGCCCGGCGGCTGATCGCTTTCACCCTGGCGAGCAGCTCCAGCGGCCGGACCGGCTCGACCATGTAGTCGTCCGCCCCGCACTGCAGCGCGATGACCACCGAACCGACGTCCTGCCGCCTGGAGTAGACCAGCATGGGCGCCTGCGTGGCCAGCCGCAGCTCGGCCAGGAAGCTCAGCCCGTCCACTTCGGGCAGCTCCAGGTTCAGCAGCAGAATGTCGGTCTCTTTGAGCTCGGCCATTGCGGCCCTGGCAGTGCGGCAGCGCAGCGATTCGTAACCGCTCGAGTCCAGCGCCGCCGCCACCGCGTTCGCGGTTTGGTCGTTGTGTTCGATGAGCAGCACGCGGGTTTGGTGCTGTTGAAACTGGGCACCCGTTGTGGGGTTCCCGAACGACCAGGTCGAAATGTGTCCCGCTGCTTCCGGGGACAACTCGGACTCGCTGGCGGCCAGCAAGGTCATGATCCGCCGTCCTCCCTAGTATTGGTCTCCTACCCCCCGGTAGGGCGGCCGCACGACGTTGAGGGCCTCGGTTTAAAGGACGTGTTCTAGAGCCCCCAGCGCAGAGCCGGGGTGTTCACCGGGGCATCCCACAGGCGCAGCAGTTCGTCGTCCGCGCGGAGCAGGGTGACCGAGGCGCCGGCCATGTCCAGGCTGGTGATGTACGGGCCGACCAGGCTGCGGGCCACCTCGACCCCGGCCTTGTTCAGCAGCGCGGCCACCTCCTGGTAGACCACGTACAGCTCGAGCAACGGAGTGCCGCCCAGGCCGTTGACGAAGGCGACCACGCCGCCGTCGCCGGTGAAGTCCAGGTCGGCCAGGATCGGTTCGAGCAGCCGCTCGGCCACCTGTTTGGCCGCGGCCAGCGGGACCCGCTGGCGGCCGGGTTCGCCGTGGATGCCGACCCCGACCTCCATCTCGGCCTCGCCCAGCTCGAAGGTCGGCCGACCGGCGGCGGGCACCGTGCACGAGGTCAGCGCGACGCCCATGCTGCGGGAGCCGGCGTTGACCTTGCGCGCGATGTCGGCGACCTGGTCGAGCGGGCGGCCCTGTTCCGCCGCCGCGCCGGTGATCTTTTCCACCAGCACGGTGGCGCCGACGCCTCGGCGGCCGGCGGTGTAGAGGCTGTCCTGCACTGCGACGTCGTCGTCCACCACCACCGAGACCACCTCGACGCCGGCCTCCGCGTTGGCCAGCTCGGCGGCCATCTCGAAGTTCATCACGTCGCCGGTGTAGTTCTTCACGATGTGCAGCACGCCGGCGCCGCCGTCCACGCCCTTGGTGGCGGCCACCATCTGGTCCGGCACCGGGGAGGTGAACACCTCGCCCGCGCAGGCCGCGTCCAGCATGCCGACGCCGACGAAGCCACCGTGCAGGGGTTCGTGTCCGGACCCGCCGCCGGAGATCAGCCCGACCTTGCCGGCCACCGGCCCGCCCGCCCGGTAGATCACCTTGTGTTCGTGGTCCACCCGCAGCTCGGCGGGGTGGGCGGCGGCCATGCCGCGCAGCGCCTCGGCCACCACGTCGGCCGGGTCGTTGATCAGCTTCTTCATCGCTCACACCTCCGCACGGGCGGGTTCGACCGGCGTGGCGCTGGCGGCCACGCGGTCTGCGCGGGTACGGGAGATGGCCACATAGGCCAGCGCGGCCAGCGCACCGGCGAGCAGCTCGGCGGCCAGGTAGACCGGCAGCTGCGCCCACTTGACCTCGCCACCGGCCAGCTGCTGGACCACCATCGGGCCGAATGTGCGCGCCGGGTTGATCGCCGCGTTGGTCGCCGGCGCCACCGGGATGATCACGGCGAACACCACGAGGCCGATCGCCACGCCGGCGAACCCTGGCGCCGCCTTGCGGTCGATCACCCCGAACACTGTGAAGACCAGGATGAACGTGCCGACGAACTCGGCGATGAACGCCTGACCCGGGCCGACCCCGGTGCCGAAGGAAGCCACGCCCAGGCCCACTTCACTGGCCTTCGAACCCAGCACTCCGAGGATTGCCCAGGCGCCGAGCAGCGCCCCGACCAGCTGCGCCGCCCAGTACGCCGGCACCCGCGACCAGGGAAACTTCCCGGTCACCGCCAACCCCAGCGTGACCGCCGGGTTGATGTGGTTGCCGGAGATGTGCCCCAACGCGTACACGGTGGCCACCACCACCGTCGCGAACGCGAAGGAGATCATGCCCAGGTCCGCCATGGTGAACGGCGCATCACCGTTGACCATCAACGTCGCCGGCACCGAACCGACCCCAACGAACACCAGGAACGCCGTTCCCAACACCTCGGCAGCCAATCGCTGCACCAATGACGTCTCGTCCATGCCACCCTCCCGCCACACTGCTGGACCTGGGTAGTCGTGAACCCCCCACGGTTCACGAACAGCATTCGACAATGTCGAACTGAATGCGGACAGTACGCCAGTGTTGCGGACCACACAAGCAACTCTTAAGGCAAAGAGATCACTCAACTGCCCCTGTTCAGTGCGGCCCGGGCGGCCGAAAAGCAGGAAAACGATTGCCGTCGCGCTAAAGTTTGAGGTCAAACAATCTGCCGTTTCTCCCCGATAGACAACCGAAATCGGTAGGTAACCTCAGTGACATGATCAATTGATTGATCTCCGAGCCGCATTCGAGGGGGCCTCGCCTCGGGCGACTCGCGGTGTGACGGGCCGGTGGGTGACGTGCCCCGGCTACCGCGCCCGTGCATACTGACCCGACACGGCTTCGGCATCGTCGAAGACTGTGTTGCCCGTCCGAGGGCGCAGGGAGGTTGGGGACGTGATCCAGGCAGTGGACCGGGCGCTGCGAATCATGGCGGTGCTCCAGGGGGCAAGGCGCCTCAACCTCGGCGAGATCGCCACGCGGCTCGAGCTCGCCCCGTCCACCGTGCACGGCTTGATCCGCACGCTGATGGCGCACGGCATGGTCCAGCAGGAGATCGACTCCGGCCGGTACCGGCTGGGACCGCAGACCCTGCGACTGGGCAACGTGTACCTGGACACCCTCGAGCTGCGGTCCCGGGTGGCGATCTGGGCCGAGGACCTGGCCCGCCGCACCGGCTGCGCGGTACGCACCGGGGTTCTGCTCTTCGACGAGGTCGTGGTGGTCGCGCACGAACCCCGCCCGGACGGCACCCGGCAGATGGCCGAGGTCGGCATAGTGATCCCGGCACACGCCAGCGCGCTGGGCAAGGTCCTGCTCGCCTACGACCGCGCGGCACTGGCCGGCATCGCGGCCGACGGCGACCCGCTGCCGAGCATGACCGGCGAGACCATCACCAACCGGCAGGCGCTGGCGGCCCAGCTGGAAGAGGTGGCGCGCACCGGGGCGGCCACCGAGTCGGAGGAGGCCGTGCTGGGCGAGTGCTCGGTGGCCGCCCCGCTCGCCGACGCCACCGGCAGCGCGCCCGGGGCGATCGGCCTGGTGGTGCCCAGTGCCCGGTGGCCGCTGGACGCCGCCACCCTGGACGCGCTGCGGGACACCGCGCGCGCCGTCTCCCGCGAGCTCGGCGCCCCCGCCTGGCCGCCGCAGCTCGCCCCCCGCCCCTCCGCGACCGCGTAGCCCGTTGGGGCTGCGTTCCGCGGATAGCCGGATCCACTCAGCCTGTGATCAGATCACGGACCTCATGACTCATCGGGCGGCCGAAACCTGGGAGAGGTCCTTGAACGAGACCCTGAGCCGGCGAGTGCTTGCGATACCCGCGTTCACGTTGTGCCTGCTCGGTGCCGTGACCGTGCTCAGCGCTCCCACCGCAGCCGCTGACCCCTCGGGATGCAGCGCGAACACCAACGCCAACCCGGGGAAGTGGCGGGCAACCGAAGCCTGGAGCTACTGCGCCACGTACCGAGGGCAGCACCGGGTCGTGGCGAGGTGCACCGACGAGGACCTGAAGCACTGGACCCAGTGGGGGCCATGGGTCGGCGCCGGCCAGAGATCCGAGACCAGCTGCGTCGAGGTCAACTCGGCTACGTACGAACTTCGTTAGCCAGAAGCCGTTCACTTCCGGGCGTCGCCTTGCCGTGGCATGCCTGGGCTGATCGCGGTTTGTGGCCGGCGCGGCAGGTCCCGGGTGCGCTGGCGGAGCCCCTCGAACATCGCCTGCGCCTGCTCGTCAGTGGCGGTCTCCGCGACCACGCGCAGCGTGTTGGGCGCGCTGGTGGCGCCCAGATCGCGCCCTTGGCCCGCCCAGCTCCTCGGCCCGTCGCCGAATCGCCGTCGCGCGCTCTTCAGGATTCTCATAGCCGGCGGCGTGCAGCTTCGGGTCGGGGTTCGGCGGCCAGTCCATCTCCGGCTCGTCAATCCGGTCGCCCGGCTTCACGGATGGGGCCAGTCCCGCGTCGATGGCCTGTTGCCAGCAGTTGCGGTAGTGCCGCACGGTTTTGGGGTCACTCAACCCGCTGAAGCAGGGCACGCTGCACCTGGGAGACCTGGCGACCGGCGTCGGCTACAGCCTGGACGACATCCGGGAACACCTCGTGAACGAGGGCTAGTTCACCCGGCCGCGCGGGGCGCGTAGTGCTGTGCCAGCTCGGCCACCCGGCCGGGCCGGCGTGCCGGCCAGTGCTCCAACAGGTTCGCCATCACCACCTGGCCGAGGGGCTGTACGCGTGCCCACTGCGGCGCCAGCGACCGGGCGGCTTCCATGTGGCTGATCGAGTCTTGCCACTCGTCCAGGTCCACGGCGGCGGCGGCCAGGTGCAACCGGTGCCCGGCCTCCCAGAACGCCGGCACCCGCCCAACGGCGGGCGGTACGCGACGGCTCAGCTCGACGGCCCGGTCAGGCTGGCCGGCACGGACGGCTTGGTCAACAGCCTGCATCGCGGCAACCCGGGGGCCGAACACGCCGGCCTCCCCCGTCCGGTCCTGGCCATCGCGCACGGCGGCGGCCGAGGCGACCCGCAACAACTCGTCGGCTCGGTCCACGTTGCCCCCTCGCGCGGCGGCGCTGGCCGCATTGAAGATCAGCGACCCGAACACCCCAACCTGGTCGGGGTCCGGCGCGGCCAACAGGCCCGGGTCCAGCCGCTGGGCGGCATGCAGCGCGATGCGTTCCGCCTCCTGGTAGTCGCCCTGTCGCACCAGCACCCACACGAGGTAGCGCATGGCGGCGGCCTCGTCCAGCTCGGGCCTGGAGGTGTGCGGGGCAATCTGGAGCGCGCGGTGCGCCGCGTGCGCCGCCAGGTCGGTGAGCTGCAACCGCCCGGCGAGTCCGGCCGCCAGCCGGTAGGAGGTGGCCAGCAACCCGGCGGCGCGCGCCGAGTCGTCCCCCGTGGTGGCGTGCACCGCCCGTCGGGTGTCCACCATCAGCGCGGGCAGTCCGGTGAGCATCTCGGCGTGCTGGCCGGCCAGGTACTGAGCCCAGGCGACCGACGACGCGTCGGTGAGCTGCTCCAGTGGCAGCACCTCGGTCACCTCGGCGAAGTCGGGCAGGTCCAGGGCGTGAACGGCACGGCGGAGCTGGTCGGCCCCGTGGGTGTCGCGCTCGGCCGGGCGCATGCCCAACAGGTCGGCGGTGGTGACTCCCAGGGACCGGGCCAGCGCGGAGAGCGTGCCGCCCCGAACCGCCTTGCGGGTGCCGCGCTCCAACCGGCTGATCGTGTCCACGGACACCCCGGAGGCGGCGCCGAGTTCCTCTTGGGTCAGTCCGCGGCCGGTGCGTAGCCGGGCCAGGTTCTCGCCGAGTTGATCAAGCACTCAACCAGGCCTTTCGTTGGCAACTAGGCGTTTTACGCCGGGTCGAGAGAAGGGTACCCGCATAAGCGCCGGTTCAACGCCGTGGATTGCCCGTGTTGCTGGCGAAACCCTTGTGACGTGCGCAAACAACCGGGGGCCGTCGCGTCGCGAGCGGCCGAGTTCAGCACCATTCGCGAGGCCTTGATCGTGACGAGCGCCGTGGTCGCGCGAGCCGAGCACCAGCCGGGACCGGCCGACTGGTGTGCACGTTGTGGTCAGCCGTTCCCATGCTCGACGGTCCAGGCGGTGAACCGTGCATCGGCGTGAGCAGTACGGGCAGGTCTACGGGGTCCACGCGATCAAGGCTGACGAGATCAGCGCGACGGCGATGTTGTGCAGCACCTTGAAGAAGGCCGAGGGCTACGCGAAGGAACTCAGCACCGACCCGGGCGTGCTCGCTGCCGCCGTGACCCGCTACATCGTGGATGAGCAGGGCCGGCGGACCGCCGTCGTGCTGTACGTGGACGGCAAGGCGCAGAACGTGCCGTGGATCAGCAACGACCGGCGCGTGCTGGCCAACGGGTGGTCCCCGAACCACGGCGTCAAGTGACCTGCCGACGCCCCTTGATCAGCCGGGCCACCCGGCGCCAGCTCGCGCTCACCGGTACCGCGCTGGCCTTGATGTCGGCGGTGTTCGGCACCTTGACCTACGGCGCCCTGACCGGGAACCTGACCCCGTTCGGCCTCGCGGCCGTCGTGGTGGCGGTCACCGAGGTGGTGTTCGCGTTCGTCGCGCCTGGCCACTGGACGGGCTGAGCCGCATCGCGACCGAGCACCGGGCTACCTGAGCGGCTCGTGAGTCCGCCGGGCCGAGGCAAGGTGACGACGGCACCCGGGGCCGGTTGAGGAAGAGTCCGAGTGGGCCGCCGGGCGGATGCGCGCCGTCGGGGCCGAGTCCGAACACGCGCCTGAGCAGCGGTCATGCGGGCGTGACCGCCACGAACAACGATCAAGGCCAACGCGTCGCGGCCCTACCGCCACAGATGAGATCATCTCGACCCCGGGCACCGTGACCCCTCCCCCGCCCCATGCTTCCGCTCGACGCGGGAACGGCCAACCCGCGTAGTCCTGTCGTGTAGTGGTTGATCTCTTTGTCTCAGGCGTCGCTTGTGTGGCGTCCGTCGCTGGCGTACCCTCCGCAATCAGTTCGACATTGTCGAATGATGTTCGTGAACTTGGTCCAGCAGCGTGGCGGGATGGGACTGAACGAGATGACTGAACGCGTTGGTGTGGAGTTCCTCCACGAGTGGCTCCTCGAGTTCGCCCGCGTGGTCAAGGCCAACAAAGACCTGCTGACCTCGCTGGATGCGGCCGTAGGCGACGCCGACCACGGCATCAACATGGACCGGGGCATGACCGCGGTACTGGCCAACCAGGAGGCGAACCCGCCGGGCGACCCGGCCGGGCTGCTCAAGCAGACCGGCGTCACCCTGGTGTCCAGCGTCGGCGGCGCCAGCGGCCCGCTGTACGGCACCTTCTTCCTGCGCATGGCCACCGCCGCCGCGGAACACGCGGACGGGCTGGATGCGGCGGCGTTCGCCCAGGCCCTGCGGGCCGGCATCGGCGGCGTCGTGCAGCGGGGCAAGGCCGAACCCGGCGACAAGACCATGTACGACGCGCTCGCCCCCGCCGCGCAGGCCCTGGAGGACGCGCTCGCCGCCGGCGCCCCACTGACCGATGCGCTCCAACAGGCCGCCAAGGCCGCTGACCAGGGCCGGGACGGCACCACGGGCATGCGCGCCCGCAAGGGCCGGGCCAGCTACCTCGGCGAACGCAGCGTCGGACATCAGGACCCCGGCGCCACCTCAGCCGCACTGCTCATCGCCTCGGCTGCCGCCTCGGCGACGAAAATCATCCACTGATCGGGGGACTCAGCGCGATGGTTGGCCTTGTTGTTGTGTCACACAGCCGTGCGCTCGCTCGGGCGGCCGTGGCATTGGCCCAGGAAATGCTGCACGGCCGCCAGGTGCGGATCGCGATCGCCGCCGGGCTGGACGAGAACACCTTTGGCACCGACGCGACGCAGATCGTCGAGGCGATCACCGACGCGGACCAGGGCGAAGGCGTCGTGGTCCTGATGGACCTGGGTAGCGCGGTGCTGTCCGCCGAACTGGCCCTGGAGCTGCTCGACGAGCCACACCGGGACGGTGTGCTGCTCTGCCCGGCGCCCCTGGTCGAGGGCCTGGTGGTCGCCGCCGTGGCAGCGGCGGGCGGTGCGGACCGGCACGAGGTAGCCGCGGAGGCACTGGCCGCGCTGGCCGGCAAGGCCGCACAGCTGCCGACCGCCGCCCCGGAGGAGCACCCCGCGCGGGACACCGCGAAGAGCGGTGACCTGAGCGGGGTGTTCACCGTGAGCAACGCGCATGGACTGCACGCCCGCCCGGCCGCTCGGCTGGTGCAGGAGGTGCGCCGGCTGGACGCCGAGGTGAGGCTCCGCAACCGCACCACCGGCACGCCCTGGGTGCCCGCCGGCAGCCTGTCCAAGGTCGCCACGCTGGGCGCCCTGCACGGGCACGAGGTGGAGATCGAGGTCAGCGGCAACCAGGCCAGGGAGGCGCTCAGCCACATCCTCGCGCTGGCCGCGCGCAACTTCGACGAGACCGACGAGGCGCCCGCCGAGGTCGCCCCGGCGATCCTGTCCCGCGAGCCCAGGGCCGCCTCCCCGGGCGTCGGCATCGGGCCGGCCCGGTCCACCCGGTTCGGCCCGATCGAGGTGCCCGACGAGACGGCGGACGACCCGGCCACCGAGTGGCGCCGGCTGGGCAAGGCGCTGGCCGCGGTGCGCCGCAACGTCCGGCAGCTGCGGGTGCGTACCGCCCGCGAGCTGAGCGAGGACGAGGCCGCGATCTTCGACGCGCACCTGCTGCTGCTGGACGACGCCGAGCTGCTCGACCAGGCCCGCGAGCGGATCAACGGCGGCCTGGCCGCCGCGCCGGCCTGGCACGCCGCCGTCGGCCGGTTGCACGACGAGCTGGCCGCGTTGACCGACCCGTACCTGCAGGCCAGGGCCGCCGACGTGCGCGCGGTCGGGGACCAGGTGCTGCGCTCCCTGCTCGGCATCACCGGCCCGGCGGCTCAGGGCGCGGCCGGCGTGCTGGTGGCTGGCGACCTCACCCCGGCGGAGGCCGCCGAACTCCAGCCCGACCAGGTGGTCGCGGTGCTGATGGCGTTCTCCAGCCCCAACGCGCACAACGCGATCCTGCTGCGGGCCAAGGGCATCCCGACCGTGGTCGGGGCCGGGCAGGCCGTGCTGAACATCGAGGACGGCGAGCTGGTCGCGGTGGACGGCGGCCGGGGCGAGTATGTCGTCAACCCACCCGCCGAGGTCCGCGAGGCCTACGCCGCCCGGGCCGCCGAGCTGGCCGAGCGCAGCACCCTCGCGCTGAAGCATGCCGCCGCGCCCGCGCACACCCGGGACGGGGCGGAGGTGCTGGTCGCCGCGAACATCGGCGCCGTGTCGGACGCCCGGGTGGCGGCCGAGATGGGCGCCGACCTGGCCGGCCTGGTGCGCACCGAGTTCCTGTTCATGGGCCGTGCCGCCGCACCGGACATCGACGAGCAGGAGGCGGTGTACCGGGAGATCGCGGAGGCCCTGGGCGGCCGGCGGATCACCCTGCGCACCTTGGACATCGGCGGAGACAAGCCGCTGGACTTCCTGCCCAGCCCGGGTGAGGCGAACCCGTTCCTCGGGGTGCGCGGCATCCGGCTCTCGCTGAACCACCCGCAACTGCTCACCGACCAGCTGGTGGCGATCGTGCGGGTCGCGCACGACACCCCGGTGAGCGTGATGTTCCCGATGGTCAGCAACCTGGACGAGCTGCTCGCCGCGCGGCGGCTGCTCGACGACGCGATCAAACAGGTCGGCCGGGGCCAGCCGGACGAGCTGCAGGTCGGCATCATGATCGAGGTGCCGGGGGCGGCCCTGAAGGCCGCCACCTTTGCCTTGCACGTCGACTTCTTCAGCATCGGCACCAACGACCTCACCCAGTACGCGATGGCCGCCGACCGCAACAACGACGCGGTGGCCGAGGTGGGCGACCCGTTCGATCCCGGCGTGCTCCAGCTGATCGAGGCCACCTGCAGGGGCGCCGGCGACCAGGCGCTGGTCGCGGTGTGCGGCGAGATCGCCTCCGACGAGCGCGCCGCCGCCCTGCTGGTCGGCCTGGGTGTGCGCGAGCTCAGCGTGACGCCTCGGGCGATCCCGGGCACCAAACAGACCGTCCGCTCCCTGGACAGCCAGCACGCCACGACGCTGGCCAAACTCGCGCTGCACGCGGACAGCGCGGCCACCGCGCGGGAGATCGTCACACCGCTGACCACGGTGGATCACCGCGCATGACCGGCCGAGAGGGGTGGTAGTCACCATTGAGTGACCGTCGGGGCGCGACACCACCGTTGATGTCGCTACCCCGCTGATCTTTCCGGGCAACGCCGGCGAGCAGGCCGCACGCGTGGAGGGTGCCCGCTTCGTTCATCTGCCTGTATCTCCCGGCGCGACCTTCTTGGCGCCGGTTCGCGAGCTTTTGTCCGAGGGGGGCAAAGACGATGGAGTCTGCCGACGAACTGAACCTGCTCGAAACACTGGCCGAGCAGTACCGAAAGCCGTGCGGCGAGGTGATGGCGCCGATACCCGGGCAGTCCTGGCGGTGCGCGCTGCCGGACAACCACGATCGCATCGAGGGCCACCTCGCCGAGGACGGGACGGCGTGGTGAACGGCCTGGCGGTCGGGGTCGAGCACACCGTGACCTACCGGGTCGGCGAGCGGCACATGGTGCGCCGGTTGCTGCCCGAGGTGGACGAGTTCGTGCGCAAACCGGAGGTGATGGCCTCCGGCTGGCTGGTCGGGGTGTGCGAGTGGCCGGCCATGGCCGCGCTGCGCGCATACCTGACCGACGCCGAGTGTTCCCTCGGCGCCCGGATCGAGATCTCCCACCTGGCCCCGGTCCCGACCGGCGCCACCCTGTCCGCCACCGCTCGCTGCGTGGAGGTGGCCGGCCGGTACTCCGAGTGGTCGGTGCGGGCGTGGGACGACCGTGAACTGGTCGCGGCCGGCGTCCTCGGCTTCGTCGTGGTGGACCTGGCCGCCTTCATCCGCGGCCGGCTGGCCCCCAAACTCACCTCGCTCCGGGAGCGCGAGCGCGCGGTCGCCTAGACCTGACCCTTGGTCAGTTCGGTGGTGAACGCGCGGAGGTCGGCGATCAGGTCGTGGGGCTGTTCCAGGGCGGCGAAGTGACCGCCGTGCTCCACGTCGGTCCACCGGGCGATGGTGTTGCCGTACTCGGAGAAGCCACGGATCGACGGATCCTCGGCGAAAGCGATCACCGCCGTCGGCACGCCGGAGTTCTTGAAACCGGCGGGATCGGCAAACAGCGAGCCGTACTCGGCGTACACGTTGTTGGCGGCCGACGTGGCGGTGCGGGTCAGCCAGTAGAGCAGCACGTTGGCCAGCTGCCGGCGGCGGTAGCGCGGGTCGGCCAGGGCGGCGGGCGAGTGGGTCCAGGCCTCAACCTTCTCCACGATCCAGGTCAGCAGCGCGGCCGGCGAGTCCTCCAGCCGTAGCCGATGGTCTGCGGGCGGGTCGACTGGATGACGTTGTACCCGTTGCCGTCGGTGAGGAAGTTGCCGATGGCCGCCAGGCGGCGCTGCTCGACCGGGGTCAGCCCGGCCAGCGTCGGCTCGTCGACCGGACCCATCGGGATGAACCCGATGGTCGCGGCGTTGACGTGGATGCCGATCACGTGCGCGGGATCCACCCGGCCCAGGTGCGGCGCCAGCACCGCCCCGTGGTCGCCACCCTGCACCAGGTAGCGGTCGTACCCGAGCGAGGCCATCAGCGTGGCGTAGGCGCGCGAGGTGCGATCGACACCCCAGCCCGCCTGGGTGGTGGGCCCGGAAAGGCCGGTGCCGGGGTGGGAAGGGATCACCACGTGGAATGCCGGGTCGTCGGTCGAGTCCGGCGCGCGGTCAGCGGCCCGACCAGGTCGATCAGCTCGACCACCGTGCCGGGCCATCCGTGCAGGACCAGCAGCGGAAGGGCGTTCTCCCGGACCGCACGTGCACGAAGTGGATCGACTCCCCGTCGATCTCGGCGACGAACTGCGGGAGCGCGTTCAGCTCGTCGCGCAACAGCCGCCAGTCGAACTCGGCCAGTTCCTCGGCCCAGGCCTTCGCCTGCTCGACCGGAACTCCCTTCGACCAGCCGGACACCCCGGGCAGCGGCTCGGGCCAGCGCGTGCGGGCGAGGCGGCGGCGCAGGTCGTCAATGTCCGCCTCGTCGACGGTGAAGGTGTACGGCTGCACGGGGAGCTCCCTCGGTTGTGGCGGACGGTGGCTCGGGTCGTCACCACTCCAGTGGGACGATCAAGGGGTCCAGCAGGGCGCGTAGCGGGGCGTTGTCGCCCTCGTGGGCGAACTTGGCCGCGGTGACGTTCTCCGTCCGGTCCAGGCCGGCCCAGCGCACCCGGTAGCCCGCCTCACGCGCCAGCTGGCCGCAGAAGGCGCGCTGGGTGCGGCCGTTGCCCTCGCGGAAGGGGTGCAGGCCGTTGATGTCCGCCAGCAGCTCGGTGAGGCCGTCCAGGAACTCCTCGCGGCCGAGCCCGCGCAGGTAGTCGTCGTCGGCCAGCCAGCCGAAGATCTCGGCGGCCTCGGCCGGGATGCGCTCGGGCGGGCAGAACAGCTGCCCCTTGCCGATGGAGACGGTGCGCAGCTCCCCCGCCCAGCCGTACACGTCGCCGAAGATGAACCGATGGAACCCTCGCAAGTGCTCCAGGTCGTAGTCACCGGTCAGCGGCGCGAGCTCCAGCTCGGCCATTGCCAGCGCGGCCAGGTCCGCTTCGGCGGCCGCCAGCTCGACGGGGTCGGTGATGCCCAGGCGGTTGCGCAGCACGCCGTGCGTCAGATCGAGATACGGATCCCAGGCGGTCACCTGCTATAGCGTGCCAGCAGGCGCTGGCGAACCTCCTCCGAGGTCAGCCTGCCCGCGACGACCTCTTCGAAGAGCTCCAGGGCTTCGGGACTGGGTTCCAGGCCCTCGGCGCGCACCGAGCCCAGTGCGTTGTCCAGGGCCTCACGCCGCCGGTCCACCTCGGTGAGCTCGCGATAGCGCTGAGCGGAGATCACCACGGCCTCCGGCCGGCGGTGCGCGCCGACGTAAATAGGCGCCGCGTCCGGCTCCTGCACCCGCCTCAACGTGCCGGCCAGGTCCTCGCGAAACTCCCGCACGGACAACACCTCGGGCACTGTCATACCCCGAGACTAGCCCACGTGTACACGTTCGCGTACACCTTCGCCCGATTCGACACTCGGTGTCACGCCGAGGCTACCGCGCGTGGATCCGGGAATTCCAAATCCTGGTCGGCGTGTCGGCGCGCTGTGTCGCCGCTAACACGGTAGAAAAATGGGATGACCACCGAACGTGTTGCTGGGAAGCCCGGGCCCAAGCCCAAGGGCGTCCGAGTGCAGTTCCCTACCTACCTGCCGGTTGAGCTGCATCGGGAGGTAGAGGCACTGGCCAAGCGCGACGGTATCGCCATGACCTGGGTGGTAACCCGGTTGATCGCCCAGGCTCTTGGGCGACCGGTCCCCGCCTACTGCTTCCCCACCGGAGCCAAGCAAGGAGAGCTGCCGTTGAACGAAGCCTCATAACAAATAACGGGGCGGTCCCCTTGGTAAGGGACCGCCCCGTCTAAGTCGCTCCGGCATCGGGTGGCAGCCCGAAGCCGGCGCTCATGCCCTGGTTACCCACCAGGGCCCTGCACTCCTCCGGCCTGAAGGAGCTCAGCGCCTCTCGGCGCCCGATTTTGCATGCCCAAGATAACGCGTCCTCCTACGCGTACGTCAACCGCGACACCACTTTCACCCCCAGAAATTTCCGGTTGGTGCGCGATTTGTTATGCCGACGGCGAGTTTGTCCCCGCCTGGGACCAACCGAACGGCAAAGAGTGTGCTGTTCACGCGGGGGTCCCTGCTGCCTCAAACAGCTCGTCCGGCGATGCCGACACCTCGGGAACGGACCCGTCGGGCACCGCCGTGGCCGGCCGCCGGCCCGCTTCCGACTCCCCCGGACCCGGCCGCTTCGGCGACCCGACCCGGCGCGCTCAGCCCCGACGCACCGGCCGGGGCGTCGCCCGCCGGGTGGCCAACAGCCGCCGCTACGGCCGGGCCCGGGCGGCCGCCCGCATCGAACGAGGACGCTACGAGCCGCACCCCGGCCTGGAGAACTTCCTCCCACCCGGCCGGCTGCGTGACCAGGACACCGCGCTGCGCGTGGTGGAGGCGCTGATTGACGCGCAGACCTGGCGGGCGGATCGTAAGCGCGCCTGGCGGGCCATCCTGCGCCGGCTGGTGTGCAGCATGGACTGGTCCTCCGGGCTGGTCGCCGCGGTCCGGGCGGAGGAGTTCGCCGCCGCCGGCGACCGGGCCACCCGCACGGTGTCACGGGTGATCGCGTGGGCGGTGGAGGCCGGGTTCGTCGTGGTGGCTGAGCGGGCCGCGTCGGCCGCCTTCCTCGGCACCGGGCGGGGCCGCACACCGACGTACGCGCTCTACGTTCCGGCCGATGTCACGCTGACCAGCGACGATGCTGTAGATGGCGACCTCCCCACTGTGTGCTTAAGTACTCAAAAACCCTTGCGTGGCAGACGGCCACTTCCAGCGCACACCCGCACTCACAAATGGCCAGTTTTCGGCGTCCCCCAGACCCCCTCCGACCGCACCAAAGCAACAACGTGCCTGTTAGAAAGACTTGGCCTAGACCGTGGACGGGTATCGAGGGTGCACGTTTGGCGCGCCCGGGCTCAGCTCAAGCGGTGGTGGGACGCCGGGGCTTGCCCAGCCGGCCTGTTGTTTGCGGTAGACCACCATCCGGATCGGCCGGACCGACACCGGGGCGATGCGTTCCGGGGTGCCCGGGATCCGCTGCGGGTACTGGGTTACCGGCTCAAGCCGTGGACCGACCGGCTGCACGAACTGCCCATCACCGAGCAGGGCATTCCCGGCGACTACACCGCCGCGTGGGCGCGCAACCACCCCGCCGACCCGCCGAGCCGGACTTCCCGGGAAACCCCGGTCAACGTACCGGTGAGCAGCCAGCAAACCCCGGCCGCCAACCCCGCGCCACCCAAGCCGGCGTGGCAACCGACCAGCAGCGCCGAACACCGGGCCCGCCTACGTGCCGAGTTCACCCACCGCCGCCGCACCCACCCCCCGAAGTGACCCATCCCCGAGGCGCTCCGTCACCGCGGCCCACCACCACCCCGCTCGATGCGGCCTGGCTCCGTGGGCGGTGGAAACGGCGTTTACAGGTCGGGGGTGGAGAGGAGGCGGATGAGCTCGGCGAGTTCGTCCGCGGTGAAGGTTCGGCGGATCGCGTCGGCCGCTGCCCGCGGGGTGCTGACCCGGATGCTCCGGGCCGGCTTCTTCTCCGGCTCGTCCGCCTTGATCCGCCGGTACGGCTTGCCCGCCGCAAAGATCTTCCGCTGCTCCACGACCGGCAGTTCGCCGATCTCGCGGGCCCGTTCGATGGTCAGCTCGCCGTGCTCAAGCGCCTGGCGGAGCTCCGGGATCAGCTTGAGCAGGGCCAACCGCTGCACCACGTACATGTGCGACTTGCCGATCCGCCGGCCCAGCTCGCGCTTGGAGATGGACGAGGTGCGCAGCACTTCGCTCATCGCCTCCGCCTCCAGCAGCGGCGGCAGATCCTTGCGCTGGCCGTTCTCCACCAGCATGACCTCGTACATCGAGGTCACCTGATCGTCGTTCACCAGGATGCCGACCTGGTCGAGCGGCGCCATCCGGGCCGCCCGCAGCCGACGGTTGCCGATCAGCACCACCCATCGGGCGTCGCCGACCGCCTCCCCCTGGTCCGGGAACTCGTCCAGGTACCTGGACGAGGAGCACACCACCAGCGGCTGGATGACGCCGTGCACCCTGATGGTCTCGGCCATCTCGGCGAGCTCGTCGTCCTTGCCGGTGGGCCGTTTGTTCAGCGGGTTGGTGGTGACCGTGCCGATCGGTACCAGCCGCACTCCCTCGGCGCTGGGTGGCTCGTTCACCACCGGCTCCGGGACGACGGAGACCGGGTAGCTCGGCGGACCGGCCGCTTCGAGGTCATCGGTCGCCAGTTCGGCCAGGTTGACGCGCTTGCCCATCACGCGACCCCCGCCCCGGGCCCGGTGGAAACGGCGTTTCCACTGTGGCCGGGTTTGACCTGGGAGGTCAGCCCGCCCAGCACCTCCAACGCCAGCTTGAAGAAGTCCTGCCTGGCCTCCAGGGCAACCCGGTTCTTCGGGTACTGCACCACCGTGACGCCCTCGGCGGCCGCGCGCGCGTGCAACTTGTAGCGACGGATGACGGTGTTGAAGGTGGGGAACCGCTTGAGGGCCAGGTAGTCCCGGGTCTGCTTGAGGTCCGTCTCCCCGTCGCGCGGGTCCCAGTTGTTGATGAGCACCCGCCAGGGCACACCGATCGGCGCGATCACCTTCTGGATGGTCCGGGCGGCCGGCGAGAAGGCCAACGGCTCCGGCTCGACCGGCACGATCACGTCGTCCGCCTGGCGCAGCACTTCTTCCAGGATCGGCTGGTTCTCCAGCGAGCCGGGGGTGTCTACGAAGATGTGCGCGTACCGGGTGATGGCGCGCAGCTTGGACAGCACCCGAGGGTTGTCGTCGCACTGCTCGAAGTCGAACGGCAGCTCGTCGCCGACCCGGGTCGCCCACTCCAGCATCGAGGCCTGGGGATCCGTGGACACGCCGAGCACCGGGGTTTCCTCCGGGGTACGCCCCAGGGTATCCGCGACGACGGCGGCGAGATTCACGGTGACGGTGGTCTTGCCGACCCCGCCCTTCTGGTTGGCAATGACGTGTACGTGTGCCACAGCTGAACCTCCGTGTGCTTCCCGACCGCGAACGGCCGGTACTTCGGATGGCTTGTGGAGATCAGCATTTCATTCCCGGGTTGCGCCGCTGCGCTGGGTATGCAAGTAAGTTGTACGTTTGACCAACAATCGTAGGCCAACATGCGTTGACTTTGGCCGACTGGCGGCATGGCTCGGACCACCTTCATGATCAGCAGGACACCACGGGAGACGGCCGGCGGCTCCCGTACGGGCCATCGGGTGGCCACGATGCGGACGTCGGCGGCCATCCGGGCGGGACGTCGAGCGACCACCGGCGATCTCGCGGTGACCACTGGCGAGCACCCTCGTGGTCGGGTTCGACCACTGGGCCGCGACCCTGTGCCTCGGCCCGGCGCTGCTGACCGCCTTCCTGGACGGTCTGCTGGCGGTCACCGGCTAGTCCGGATAGTCCGCGGGCAAACTTTCGTTTTTCTCCACCTTTTAACGTTCGGAAAGTTCCGATTTACCGAATCAACAGGCTCGGTCAAGCTGAGTTGCAGCAATGCTTCGCATATCGCCAAGGAGATCTTCATGAGTGCCCTGACAATCGATTACGCGGTGGTGGCCACCTCGAGCGGCGGTTACGCCGGCGCGGATCACCCCGCCGATCCGGAACGGGCAGCCGCCCGGAACGAGGGCGCCGCTACCCCCGCCGAGCCGAGCGAACCGGGCTCGATCCTGGTGATCGGTGACGACCACGCGGTCGCCGAGCTGGTGCCCGCGTGCCTGCGGTTCGCCGGGTTCCGGACCGTGCTGGCTCGCGGTGCGGACGAGGCGCTCGCCCGGGCCGAGCGGCACCGGCCGGAGCTGCTGGTGCTGGACGCCACGTTGCCGGGGGTGGACGCGTCCGCCCTGGCGCGCCTGCTGCGGCTGCGCCTCGGTTCCGGGGTGCCGATCCTGTTCCTGGTGGGCGGGCGGGGTGGCGAGCACTCGGCCATGTCGCTGACGGTGGGCGGAGACGACTACCTACCCAAGCCGTTCAGCCTGGACGAGCTGACCGCCCGGATCCGCGCCCTGCTGCGTCGCTTCGGGCGCCGTTCGGACGCGGTGCTGAGCTTCGCCGACCTCGAGTTCGACGAGGACACCCTCGAGCCCCGGCGGGCCGGCCGCCACCTGTACCTCACCCCGCAGGAGCGCCGGATCCTGCGCTACCTGCTGGTCAACGCGGGCCGGGTGATCACCCGCACGGAGATCGTCGAGCACGTCTGGCCCTACGACCACGTCGGTCACCGCCGGGTGCTCGACGTCCATATGTGCACCCTGCGCCGCAAGATCAACAAGATGGGCCCACCGCTGATCCACACCATGCATGGCGTGGGCTATGTGCTGCGCGACCCGCGCGCCAACAAGCGTTGACTAATGTCGAAAATATGTGTCCGTGAGGTATTATCGACATATGTTGATCGGGTATGCGCGGGTGGCCACCGCCGAGCAGCACCCTGAGTCGCAGATCGACGCGTTAACCCGGGCCGGCGTCGACCCGGACAACATCCACATCGACACCTCGGGCGGGGCCAAGGGCTCGCGGCCCCGGCTGGACCGGGTACTGGACTTCGCCCGGGCCGGGGACACCCTGGTGGTGACCCGGTTGGACCGGATCGGCCGTTCGGTGCCGCACCTGGTCGGGCTGGGCGCGCGGTTGCGGGCCCGGGACATCGGGTTGCGGGTGTTGGAGCAGGGCGTTGACACCGGCACCGTCGAGGGCCGGGCGATGTTCGGCATGCTCACCGTGCTGGAGGAGCTGCGCCGAGACCTGGCCGTGGCCAACACCCAGGAAGGCGTGGCCGTCGCCCGCGCGCAGGGCCGCCGGGGCGGCCGCCCGCCCAAGATCACTCCCGAGCAGGCTAGCGCCGCGCAACACCTCTACAACGAGGGCAAACACACCGTCGCCGAGATCGCCGAACGCCTGGGCGTCAAACGCGGCACCCTCTACGGCTACCTGGACAAGTCCACCGTCGGTACGCGTCCCCGAGCCCGCAAACCCTCCCCGATTCAGTCACTTCAGCAGGCCGATTCAGTCACTTCCGGGGGTCATCCGCACCAGGCACCGCCGGCGGACGACGCGGTAGTCGCGCAACCCGACAATCCCGCGCATAAGTCTGGCTCGGCGGATCCACCCGCCCCCGCGACCGGCACCGACCGCCCCAGGTTGATCAACTCGTCGCGTTCAGCTGAACGCACCGCACCCGCGGGCCGGCCGCCGGGGATAGCGGTGATCCCGGGTGCGGCCGCCCCCGCGCACCCGAACGCACTCCCCAACCCGCAACCGGCATCCCGCCCGGCCAGGGCGTTGCGCTCCACCGACGCCACCCGCACCCGCCGAGCCGCCCCACACCCCGCGCCCCGCCCGAGCGGTACCAAGTGCCCGAACTGCGGCCACCGCCCCACCCACTTCCGCGACCGCATCCGGCAGCGCCAGGACCTCGCGCTGATCTGGCTCTACCCCGACCCTGACCACCCCGGCCGCGTCGTGGAACGCCGACACTGCACCGAGTGCCAACCCCACGAACAGGTCGCCAACGTGGAATGCGCGCACTGCGCCGACGGCCCCCTGCTCACCAGTACGTTCGCCACCGCCCCCGACGGCCTACCCGAACCCGTACGCCGCTGGCTCGCTGCGCAAGGCTGGCAGATCGACGGCCGCCGCTGGGCCTGCCGCAAACACACCCACCTGGACTGAAGGCCCAGGGACAGCCGCGAAGCGCGTCGTTATACCGCACGTGATCTCCTATGGCGGACCGGCTAGACTCCCCCGCCATGGGCTCCCCCGACCCGCGCGTGGTGCGCCAGCTACGGCACGACGTAGACGACGTCTACAGCCTGCTCAACACGACCAACAAGACCGTTGCGACCGTCGTGGAGACCCAGCGTGAGCACGGCGTGCAGCTCACCAAGCTGCAGCAGACGGTAGATCTGCATGGCGAGCGGCTGGATCGAATGGATGGCCGGCTGGATCGAGTGGAAACCGCGCTCGGGGAGATCCTCGATCTGTTGCGCCGGCCGGAGCGGTCAGGTCAGGCGTAGCCGCTCGCGGGTGGTGGGGTCGGACTCCGCGCCGGCGGCGGTGGAGTGGCGCAGGCCGTTGTAGACCAGATCCCACAGCGCGGGGTTTGCCTCGACCAGGCCCAAGGGCAGGTCCAGTCGCGTGCCGTCCCGACCGGTCAGCTGGAGGGCGTCCCCGGTGAGCGCGATCCGGGACAGGTCGTAGGTGCCGACGCACTCCCCACGACCCGACCCCTCCCCCACCCAGTCCACGCCGGCGTACACCAGCTGCTTGCGGTGCTGCAGGTAGCGGATCCCGGTGTAGCCGGCGGTCACCAGCACGATGATCACCGCCCAGACCCGGATCTCCTCGCCCCAGGCGAAGCCGTCCCTGCGGGCCGCGTCGACCAGCAGGTACGCCGTCACCAGCACCGCCAGGACGAGGCCGGAGACCAGCGGGTACCGGACGGCGAACCAGAGCGCGTTCCGCCGCCGGGCCTGCACCACCTCCAGGATCGGTTCGGCACGGGCGAACCAGCGCTGGTCCAGGCCCGGTCGGTGGCTCACGGTGTCGCGGTTGCGTTCGGGGAACCCGGCCCAGGCCCCGACCACGGCGGGCGCCCGGGGTGGGGCGGGCTCGCCCATCGAGTTGGGGCGGGGCGGCAGCGCGGCGGCCGTCATGGGCAGACCTTAGGCATGGTCGGTTCAGAAACCGAAGAACTTGGCGACCTTCTTGGCGCCGTTGGCGATGCCCTTGCCGACCGCCTTGGCGCCGTCGGCGACCTTGCCACCCAGCCACACCGCACCGTCGGCGATCTTGTTCGGGACGTCGTACTTGGTCAGTAAGTAGGACGCCGCCGCACCGGCCAGGATGCCGGCGCCGACCGCCCAGCCGGCGCCGGGCACGGCGAGCGCGGTCAGCCCGGCGGCCACGGCGGCCTGGGTGCCGGCGCCGACCGCCGCACTGATCACCACAGAGCTGCCGGTCTTGACCACCGCGTGCGGGACGCTGTCGCCGGCCTTGATCGAGTTGTAGATGTCGTAGCCGGCGAACGCGAGGGTGGCCACGCCGCCGACCTTGGTCAGCCCCCGGCGGGCGAGCTCCTTGAGGTTGTCACCGCCGAACTTCGACTCCCGCAGGAACGGCAGCGCGTTCTTCACCGGGTGCTGGCCGGGCACGCCGGGCCGGTTGATGTGGTCGAACACCGACTGCGCCATGCCGCGCTGCAGCATCGTCGGCAGGTTCCCCAGCGGGCGCTTGAGCCGCTCCACCAGCGGGGTGCCCTTGGCGTGCGGGCTGGTCAGCGTCTTCAGCCGGTCGGAGAGGCCCTTGTACTGCTTGGCCAGCCGTTCTTCCTTGGCGGCGGTCTCCAGGTCACCCCGGGCACGGGCGCCCTTCGCGCGCTCGTCGTGGCGCTTGGCCGCGTCGCCGAAGGTGCCCTCGGCGCGCTTGTAGTTCTTCAGCCCGTTGGTGCCGACGCCGGCCAGGAAGCGGGGGTCGGTGAGGATTTCCGCAGGGCTCTTCTGCTTGTTCCCGTTGAGGTTGTTGCCGACATTGTCGTTGCCCTTGTTGTTGTTACCGGTGTTGTTGTTGCCCTTATTGTCGTTCCCCTGGTTGTTGTTTCCCCTGTTCCGGTTGCCGACGTTGTCGTTGCCCTTGTTGTCGCTGCCGACGTTGCGGTCACCGTGGTTGCGGTCGCCCGCGTTGTCATTGCCCCGGTTGTCGTCGCCGACGTTCCGGTCGCCGTGGTTGCGGTTCCCGATGTTGTCGTTGCCGACGTTGTCGTCCCCGGCGTTGTCGTTGCCCTTGTTCCGGTTGCCGACGTTGTTGTTGCCGTGGTTGTCGTCGCCGGCGTTGTTGTTCCCGACGTTGCGGTTCCCGGCGTTGTCGTTGCCCTTGTTGTCGTCACCGATGTTCCGGTTGCCCACGTTCCGGTTACCGACGTTGTCATTGCCGCGGTTCCGGTCACCGACGTTGTGGTTGCCCACGTTGCGGTTACCCACGTTGTAAGAGCCGTTGTTGTAGCTGCCTACGTTGTACGAACCCCGGTTGCCATCGCCCCGGTTGTAGTTGCCGACGTTGGCGTTCCCGATATTTCGGTCGCCGCGGTTGTCGTTGCCTCGGTTGCCGTTCCCGACATTCCGGTTGCCGACGTTCTCGTTACCCCGGTTGCTGTTGCCTCGGTTGCCGTTGCCCACGTTGTGGTTGCCGACGTTGCCGTTGCCGCGGTTGTAGCTGCCAACGTTCGCGTCACCGACGTTGTAGTTGCCTCGGTTGCCATTGCCGACGTTGTGGTTGCCGACGTTGTACGAACCGTGGTTGGCGTTCCCGACATTGTGCGAGCCGACGTTGCCCGAGCCGACGTTGTAGTCGCCGACGTTCCCGTTGCCGACGTTGCGGTTCCCCCGGTTGCCACTACCGACGTTGTACGAGCCGCGGTTCCCGTTGCCGACGTTGTGTGAGCCGACGTTGCCGTTGCCGCGGTTGTAGCTGCCGGTGTTCGCGTCGCCGATGTTGAACGAGCCGTGATTGCCGCTGCCTACGTTGTTCGAGCCGACATTGCCGTTGCCAATGTTTCGGCTTCCCCGGTTGCCGCTGCCGACGTTGTGCGAGCCCCGGTTCGCGTTGCCCTGGTTGTGGTCGCCGACGTTGGCGTTGCCAATGTTGTAGGAACCCTGGTTCGCGTTGCCCACGTTGTGCGAGCCGACGTTGGCGTTCCCGACGTTGTGGGAGCCACGGTTGTTGTTGCCGGTGTTGTAGGAGCCGTGGTTAGCGTTGCCGAGGTTGCGGTTGCCGACGTTTGCATCACCGATGTTGAGGTCGCCCTGGTTGGCGTTGCCGGTGTTCCCGTTGCCTCGGTTCGCGTTGCCTCGGTTGCCGTTTCCGGTGTTGGCGTTGCCGGTGTTGCCGCTGCCGACGTTCTGGTTGCCGGTGTTCGCGTTCCCGACGTTCTGGTTGCCGACGTTTCCGTTGCCTCGGTTGTGGTCGCCGAGGTTGTCGTCGCCGGCGTTGAAGAAGCCGGAGTTGTTGTTGCCGTTGTTCCCGTTGCCGTGGTTGTTCGCGCCGTTGTTGAACCAGTTGGACACCTGGGCGACCGGGCGCACCGGCGCGGTCTTCGGGTCGTCCTGGTCGGCGGTCCGGAGGGCGCTGGCGTCGGAACCTGAGTTGCTTGTTGCGCCTCTGGTGGGCTGGTCGGCGAGGGGCTTGCGGGTGGCGCCGTCGTAGACCACGTAGTCGGGCTCGGTGGAGGCGTCCGAGTGGGACGGGGTGACGCAGGCGCCGCCGCCGGTACAGTTGGCGGTGGCGTCGGAGCCGGTGCGGCGGTCGGAGACGGCGGTGTTCAGCGAGGTGGTCGCGGAGCGGGTCTGGGAGGTGCAGCCGGTCGCATCGGCGGGGCAGCCGCCTTCGGCGGTGGCGCGCGAGGTGCTGACCGGTTCGCCCTGGCCCACCGGCGCCGAACCCAGTCGCACGGTGCGCTGGTCGTCGCTCGGGGTGTCCGGGCTGGCGGTGATCTTGCCGTTGGGGGTGCCGAGCCGGTTGCCGACCTCGGTGGTCGAGTGGGAGGTGCAGCCGGTGGCGGAGCGGAGGTTGCAGGTGGACTCGCCGGTGCTGTCGCGGTAGGGGACGTCGCCGGAGGCGGAGCCGCCGGTCTGGCTGATCGAAGAAGCGTCGCAGCCGGTGGGGTTGGTGCAGTCGATCTGGCTGCCGGCCTGGCTGGAGGCGGAAACCTGGCGGGCCGGGGCTGGTGGGCCTCGGGTGCGGGTGGTGCCGTTGGCCGCCGGGTCCGGGGCGCCGGGGTGGCAGTCGACGCCGGCGCCGCAGGCAGTGAGCCGGCTGGCGCCAGTCTGGTCGTCGAGTCGGCCGGAATTGCCGCCGTGTCCGGTACCCGCGCCACCGCCACCGGAACCGGCCCCCACACCGGCCCCGGACCCACCGGATCCGCCCGTACCGGATCCGCCCGTACCGGGCCCGGCCGGTCCGACGCCGGCGGGCGATCCGCCGAGCCCGTCGTGGCTGCCGTAGTTGTGGCCACCCGAGAAGTCGCGGTAGGACCGGCCACCCAGCCACTGGGTCGGGTAGAGCTGGTCATCGGCGCGGGAGTGGGACTGGCTGGTGCAGCCGTCGGCGCTGGTGACCAGGCAGGAGTCCTGGCCGTGGGTCTCGCGGGTGGCGCCGGGCCGACCGGGCTCGGTGGGGGCGGTGGTGACGCTCGCGGCGGTGCTGGTGTGCGCGGCGCCGGAACAGCCGGTGACCCCGGCGCAGTCCACGGTGGCGCGGGCGGTGCCTTCGCCGCTGGCGTCGCCGTCCACGGTGCGCAACGCGGGGCCGCCGGGCTCGCCGAACCAGGCGCCCGGCTCGGTGCCGGGCTGGAAGTCCAGGCGCAGTGGGTTGTCGGCGCGGGCCTGGTCACCGGCGTGGCAGGAGCCGGCGGCGACCACGCAGTCGGACTTGGTCTCGCCGTGGCGCTTGGCGCCGGTGCCGCTGGCGGCGTCGGTGGTGGTGCGGGTGGAACCGGTGCCGGCGCAGCCGGCCTTGCCGCCGCAGTCCACGTCGGCGCCGGCGCGGGCCGAGGCCTCGGAGTTCACGTCGGCGGTGGCGAAGGTGGCGCACTCGCCGGTGTTGGACTCGCAGTGCGAACTGGCCCGCGCGGTCCGGCCACGTGGGTCCTGCCCGGCGTCCGGGGCGCCGCTCGTGCCGGAGCCCGGGGTGCCGGTGCGCGCGGTGCCGTTCGTGTCGGCGCCGTTCATGCTGGAGCCTGCGGTTTGGGACGCGACCGGTTGCCCATTCGGCCCGGTTTGTCCGCTGCCGGATGCGGCGGGTTGCCGGTCTGCTCCGGTCTGCCCGGCCCCGGCCCCGGCCCCGGCGGCGGCCAGCGGCTGGGGTGCGGTGCGGGTGCTGGTGCTGTCGGTGTCGCAGGCCCCGCCGCCGGCCTGGCAGTGCGCCTCGCCGACCCCGTCGGCGCCGGCGCTGGCCCACAAGCCGCAGTCGCCCTCGCATTTGCCGGTCGCGGTGGACACCTCGCGGCCACTCTGTCGGGCGGTGGAGCTGCCGGTGCAGCCCTTGGCCGCCTGGCACTCGCTGTAGGCGCCGGACCAGTCCGCCGTCGCGGTGGTCTCGCAGTAGGCGCCGGGCTTGCAGCCCGAGCTGGCGGTGTGGCCGCCGAAGGTGGCCGAGGTGGTGCAGCCGGCCCCGTCGATCGGGCACTTGCCGGATGCCGCCGTCGAGCCCGACCCGACGCTCACGTTGCAAGCCGACACCCCGGGCAGGCCCTGGCAGGACTCCTGCTGTCCGAAGCTGGTGCCCTCGCACCGGCTGAACGCGCCGCTCGAACCGCAGGCGACTCCGTTGCCGCCGGGGTCGCCGAGGGTGATGTCGTCATGCCCGGTGGCTTGACGGAGTTGGTCGGTGGCGGTGTTGACGTCGTCGCGGTACCGGTCGAACTCGGCGAGGTCCCGCCGGTACTGGCCGGACGCGATCGCGTTGTTGACCAGGCCCGGGATGTCGAACTTCCCGGCGGCGAGGTTCTTGCGCTGCGCGTCCCAGGCCGCGTCCAGGTCCTTGCCCCGCTTGTCCAGGGCGGCCTGCTGTGGGCCGAGCTGCTGCTGGCCGTCGATCACGTAGTCGATCAGCTGGGCGTTCTCCGGCGAGACCTTGGTCATTGAGGCGTCCGACGTGGTCTGCAGCTTCTTCTGCGCGGCGACCTTCTTGTCGTACTCGGCCTGGGTCAGCTTGCCGGCGTCCAGTTGCTTCTTCGCGTCATCCAGCCCCCGCTGCCCGTTGATCACCGCGAGCCGGTCGTTCAAGGCCTGGTCGTTGGCCTGTTGCGCGGCGCGCTGGGCTTCCGGGTCGAACGCGGTGAGCTGGTAGGTCTGGTCCTCGGTACTGGAATAGGTGGTGCGGTTGGCGGTGGTCTGCGCCGGTGGGCCGCGGGTCCCGGTGCCGCCGGTCAGCATCGTGCGCGCCTGCTCGGTGGCGGGGCCGCAACGCTCGCCCTTCACGCAGCCCGGCGCGGTGCCGGTGTTCTCCAGGAACAACCCCTTGGCGTTCCCGGCACCTTTCTTGCCGATCTCGTCCAGCCGCTCGCCGACCTGCCGCAGCGCAGGGTCCACCTGCCGCTGCGCGGTGTCGCGGATCCGGTCCACGTCCGGCAACGAGCCGCGTTCCCCGCCGGCCAGCCGGGTGCCCACCCGCAGCGCCCGCGTCACGTCATCGGCGACACCGGACAGCGCCTCGTGGGTGGCCTCCCCCGCCCGCTTGCCGGCCACCGTGCCGACGACCCCAGACACCAGATCGGCCCCGCCGTCCAGCAGCGTCCGCACGTCCTGCCCCGGCGCCTTGCGCCCCGGCGAGGCCTGGCCGGCCTGGTTGCCGCGCGCGTCGGCTCGGGTCAGCGCGAACCCGGGCAGATCCTCGTCGGTCGGCGCGGTCGCGGCCCGGATGGCCCGGCGCATGTTGCCGTCGGCGAATGCCTCGTCGACCCGGGCACCGGTCGGACGCGCATCCGCGACCCGCCGACCGGCTACCGTCACCACGGGCCCGGTCGGGGCCTCTTCGGCCGCTCCCCCGGTTTGGCGGCGCGCGGCCAGGGCGAAAACCGGTGTGGCTGGCACGTCGTCGGCCGTCTCGCCCGGCTTGCGGCGGGTTACCGGCGTGCTCGGCACGTCGTCGGTCCCCTGGCCGGGCTGGCGGCGCGTGGTGACCGGCGTGACCGGCTGGTCCACGGGCGCCTGCTGGCCGGTCGGCCGTTCGCCCGGCGCCCGTGCGGTCACCGGGGTTTCCGGCTCCTCCTGGACCACCGGCGCCGCGGTCAGCCGCTGTGCCGCTGCCCGGGTGGTGACCGGCGTTTCCGGCGTTTTCTGGACCGTCGAATTAACCGTTTCCGGAGTCGGTTTCCCGGACTTGGCGGCCATTTCGTCAGCGGTTTGTTGGTACTGGGTCGACCCGGTGATCCGCTTGGCCGAGCCGCCCGAGTTGTTCACCTGGGACGGCTTTGCCGCCGACGCACTACCGACCGCAGCCTGTTGCACAGCGTAGTCACCGGACGGGTCGGCACCGGCATCCCCGGGCCCGCCCTGGGCCGGCGAAACGGCCACCACCGGCACCACGACCGGAGCTTCGGCCGAACCGGACGTGCCCGCGAAGCCGACCACCAGCAGGACAAAGCCACTGGCCAACAGCAAGAAGGTCGCGGGTGCGGCGAGCACACCGGTGCGCATGCACCGGATCAGCCCATCCGAGACCACGGACCTCATCGCGAGCCACCTTCAGCATGATTACGCGCAGCAAGGAAACATCACGCTCAGCTCAAGGCCGGATGATCCCCAGCGCGGCGAGTAATCACGCGATGGGTCGTCTACTAGGACGCATCCGCTTCATTCCCATACCACCGTGGTGGCGCCAAGCAAGAACGAAGTTAGCTAGCCGAAGTGGTCTGCCGACGGCTCGTCGGTGAACGATTGGTGAAGCAACGTTAAGCGCTTTGCGGGTTAATGAAACGCGCAACTACTAACCGGCGCCGACAGTGGTGGAGTCGACCACTACGAAGGACTGGTAGTGGTCGCCGGTGTAGTAGACCTCCTGGGAGCTGCCGGTCACCAACCGGCGCGCGCCGCGGTCCCGGGAGCCCGGCGTGGGCACCGTGTACTCACGGTAGTAACCCTGGTTCTGTCGGGGCAGCAGCCGCTCCGCGTTGTTGAACGTGCTGCCGTCCTTCGGGTACTGCAACCGGGCGCCGCTCTTGATCTTCTGCCAGACCGTGGCGGCCTCTTTCGGCAGGGCGCACAGCGCGCGCACCGGCAGCCCGGACGCCTTCGCCCCGGGCGCGTCCGGTTTCGGCGCCGGGCAGCTGGCCGGCGCGGCACCGAGGGAGGCGTCGGTTGCCGAGCCCTGTGCCGGAGCCGGGCTCGAGGCGGACGCGCACCCACCGAGCAGGGCGACCAGCATGGTCAGCAGTAGCGCCCACCGGGTACCTCGCGATGTGCGCATGTGGTCCTCTCCCTATGTGGCGACTCGGCATTGCGCCACATTGTGGTGCCAACGACCTTGCCATGCTCAGGCGGTCAGCACCTTCGCGGCGGGGGCCGGCCGGGTCACGGCGGTGAGCACCAGCGCCACCGCGGTCGCGGCGGCGGCCACCAGCACGCACAGGATGAAGCCCCCGCCGAGCGCGTGCGCCGTACCGAGCAGCGGGCCGAACGCGGCGACGCCGATCGCGGCGCCGATCTGCCGGGAGGTGTTGAACGCGGCGGACGCGGCGCCGTGCAGCGCGGGTTCGACGGCGGCCATCGACTGCGAGGTCATCGTCGGCACCAACAGACCCGAGCTGAACCCGGCCGGCACCAGCGCGAGCACCAACGGCCACAGCGCCGGCGAAGTGCTCGCCCACGCCACCGCAAGCAGGGTCACCGCCAGCATCGTCTGACCGATCGCCAGCACCGCCCGGCGGCCGACGCGCTGCGCGAGTGGCGCCGCGGTCAACGTGCCGACCGAGATCAGTCCGGTCAGCGGCAGGAACAGCAGACCGCTGGTCAATGCGTCCAGCCCCCGGCCCTGTTGCAGCATCAGGCTCATAGCGAACAGCAGGCCGTAGAAGGTGAAGTTGAACAGCGCCCCCTGCGCGGCGGCACTCACGAAGTGGCGGTCCGCGTAGACGCCCACCGGGAGCAGGGGCGCGTTGCCCGCGCGTTCGGCCACCACGAACCCGATCAACCCGGCGATGGCCAGCGCGGCGGCGGTGAGCACCGCCGGGCTGTGCCACCCCCGGGCCGGCGCCTCGATGAGCGCGAACACCAGACCGCCGATCAACACGGTCGCCGTGCCCATCCCGGCGATGTCCAACCGGCGGACCCCCCTCGGCAGCACGGGAATCGAGCGCAGGCTCCACACGAGGGCCGGGATGCCGATCACCACGTTGACCGCGAACACCGCCCGCCAGTCCGCGAGCGCGACCAGCGCCCCGCCGAGCAACGGCCCGGCGGCCATGCCCACTCCCCCGGCGGCGGCCCACCAGCCCACCATTCGGTGCCGCGCGCGCTCGTCGGCGGCGGTCGCGGTGGCCAACACCAGGGCGCTGGGCAGCAACAGTGCGGCGCCGGCACCCTGAACCAGCCGCGCGAGGTTGAGCACCAGCATCGAACCGGCCACCGCGCAGACCGCCGAGGAGGCGGTGAAGATCGTCAACCCGGTGCTGAAGGCCCGCTTCGCGCCGAGGGTGTCGGTGATCGCGCCGGCGCCGAGCATCACCGCCGCGAAGGAGAGCGTGTACGCGTTGATCGCCCATTCCAGCTCCGGGCGGGACGCGTGCAGGTGCGTGGCGAGCTGTGCGAGCGTCAGGTTCACGATCGTGCCGTCCACGAAGACCATGAAGGACGCGATCAACGCGAGCGCCACCACGCCCCGCCGGTGTTCGATAGTCATGGAACTACTTTAGCGAGGATTTCGATATCCATCGAACACGTTTACCCTTGGTGTCATGACCTCGACGAAGCCGCCCGCGCAGCTAGAGGTGATCACCGTGCTGCGCGCGCTCGCCGACCCGGTGCGCCTGGACCTGGTCCGTCAACTGGCGAGCTCGGCCGCACCCATCGCCTGCGGCCGTTTCGACACCCGGGTAGCCAAGAACACCCTCAGCCACCACTTCAAGACCCTCCGCGAAGCCGGCGTGATCGCCACCCACCGCGAGTCCGGCCTGGCCCTCAACGTGCTCCGCGAAGAGGAGCTCGACGCCGCCTTCCCTGGCTTGCTGAAGGCGATCCTGCCGGCGTCATGACGACGAACCGCGCCTACCTGGTGTGGCGGTCGATGAAGTCGAGAATGGCCTTGTTGCTGTCTGGCGCGCTGCGTTCGAGGTTGAGATTGTGTCCCGCGCCGGGAATGACTTTGGCTTCGACCACGGCGTGCGGTCCGAAGTAGGGGCGCTCGTAGTTGGCTAGCGCGGCGCTCGAGGAGCAGTCGGCGGCCACCGGTCCCTTGCAGAAGAACGCGTCTTGGTCGCCGTTGATGGTGAAGGTCGGCACGTTGATCCGCTTCGAGGGGCTGGCCGCGGCGTTCTTGGTCGCACTGGTGCCGAGGTAGGAAGACCCGGTTCCCAGTTCGACGTCGTTGAAGGTTTGCTTCAGTTTCTCGTCCAGGGCAATGACCTTGGGGTCGCTGTTCGGCGGGTAGTAGAAGTCGCCGCGGGTCCCGGCCCGGGTGGTCTGATACCCGGGGTCATAGCCTTGGCCGGTGAACTTCGGGTCCAGGATCGCGGGGATCGCATTGAGCCGGATCTTGCGAACGACGTTCATCACGTCGGCCCCGTGGGCCGCACCGGTGAACACCACCGCGTCCACGTCCTGATAGGTGCCGGCCTCCTGGTAGGCGATCACCGAGCCGAGGCTATGCCCGATCAGTACGACCTTGTCGAAGCGCCCGCCCAGATCGCCTCGGCGCACGGCCTGGATCACCTGGTGCACGGCGCTGGTGTTGTTGTCGTAGTTGACCAGCGGGCTGACCGGGTGCCAGGACTTGCCGATGCCGAGCCGGTCGATGGCCAACGTCGCGTAGCCACGCTCGTTCGCTTCCTTGGGGTAGGAGTACCGCTCGGGCTCGTAGGGCAGGTCCCAGTAGTACCGGCCGTAGCTGAGTCCGTGCACCAATACCTGGATCTTCGTCGCGTTGCGCGGGCGGCACAGCGTCCCGGCAATCGGGCCACTCTGTCCCGTGATCGTGATCGGCACACTCACGTCCCGACAGCTGCCTTCTTCGGCCCGCGCGGAACTCGTCGTCACCGTACTCACGAGTAGGGCACCGGCGATTACCAGCAGGGAGCTTCGCCTGATCCTTCGAGCCCCATAACCCGCAGCCATGGACGAGTCCCCTCCCGACGAAATGGTTGCTAGTTCAACGAGAGCACTCCCGACTCCGACTCGGACAATAGGGCCACTCTTTTGGGTCGAGCCTCCCCGCGAGTCAGCACTCTCAACCGGTGTTCGGGCTACTGGTCGCGTCCGACCCTTGATGCGCGCTCTCGGTGGGCGCTGACCTTGTGGCGGTTCAGACATGTCGACGAGCAGAAGCGGCGCCGGCCCGCCGGCGAGTTGTCGGCGTACACGTCGACGCACCTCGACGCCTGGCAGGTGCCGAGCCGGGCCGCGTCGTGGTCCACCAACCAGGTCAGCAGGCAGGTGGCCAGAGCCGCGGGGAGGACGTCACCCGGTGCGGCGACCGTCCAGCGCAGGCCTGAGTTGGTGACTTCTGGCACCGGGCGGACCGAGCGCAGCTGCCGGTTCAGTTCGTCGAGACCGCTGCCGTCGCGAGCCGAGGAGAAGACGGCGAAGATCGCATTCGCCGTCGCGACAAGATCGCCAGGCGGAGGAATCGGCACCTCCGAGGACCAGTCGAGCAGAGCGGCGGCATCGGGATAGGACGCCCGCTGTTCGCCGGCGACCTCGCGTGGTCGGTCGGCGTACTCGTTCACGAACTCGACCACGTTGCTCAGGTCGAGTTCCGGGACGGCCAGCACGCATACCACTGTAACCCTAAGAGTGACGTTAGAAGGTTACCAAATCGGTAACCTCATGAACTATGTCTATAGGTTACGGACTGGTGGATCTCGGTGTACTCCCCGGCTTCATCGCTGCCGTTGTCGTACTCCTGTTGGCCCCCGGACCCGACATGGCCTTCATGGTTGCCACGCGTATCCGTGACGGCCGGCGCGGTGCGACCCGTGCGGCCCTGGGGATCACCGCGGGCGTCAGCGTCTACGTGATCCTCACCGCCCTCGGCCTCGGCGTGTTCCTGGCGAGGGTCCCGGAGCTCGTACCGGTGATCCGGCTCGGCGGTGCGGTGTACCTCGAGTACCTCGCCTGGGTGACCTGGAGAGCCAGCGGCACGTCATCCGAGGCACCCACCATCGGGGCGACGGGTACGTTCCGGCGTGGGTTCATCGTGAACATCTCGAACCCCAAGATCATGCTCTTCTTCACCGCGTTCCTGCCGCAGTTCCTCGGCGACGGCACGCGGCACCCGGTCCTCCAACTGCTGATGCTGGGCCTGGTTCTTCAGCTGTTGGGACTCCTCGCCGATCTGGCGATCGGGTACGCCACCGGCGCGGTGCGCGATCGGGTGCTGGGCGGCTCGCGGATCCGGACGCTCCTCGAGCGGCTCGCGGCGGGCGCCTACGGCGCACTGGCCGCTGCCCTGCTCGTCGACGCCGCTCGGTGAGGCGGCCGGCGTTCAGGCGGTGGTGCGGGGCAGGCGAAGTTCCGCGTAGTCGGAGCGGAGTTGATCGACCGCCGCGATGGCCCGGTGGATGCCGTGGTTGCCCGCGCGCTCGGTGACGGCTGGATGGGTACGGAGCTCCCCCAGCGCCAGACCGAGCGCGCCGAAGCTGCCGGCGTCGAACTCCGCCCGTTCCAGGTCCGCGCCGAGCCAGCTGAGGTAGTCCCCCAGCCCCGGCTCGGCCTCGTCCGCGCTCTCCGCCGGCTCGATGCCGATCCGCTCGGCCTGTTCCAGCAGAGTGCTGATCACGCCGGCGATTCGGTCGTGCTGCGCGGCGATCCAGGTCTGTCTGGCCGGCCGGGCCCGGCGGGCCGCCCGCCGGGCCCGGGTGGCGTGTACGTCCGCGCCGCGCTGCGCCCGGGTGCTGCGCGACCAGCGGTGCAGCGGGTCGGTGCTGCCGTCCCCGGTGGCGGGTCCGTGTACCGCCGCGCGAGACTCGGCGTGGTCGGCCAGCACCGCGTCCAGCCGGTCCAGGTAGTCGCGCATGCCCTGCCGGCTGCCGATGCCGAGGTACTGCCCCACCTCGCGCAGTGACAATCCGAGCCGCAGCGCCCGGTGCAGCAGCTCGGCCTCGCGGCGCCGCTCGTCCCACTCCACCCATGCGGACAGCACCAGCTCGTCCCACACGTCCCGCGCGGCGAGCGCGTACGGTAGCTGGGCCTGCCTGCGGCGCAGGTACTCGAGCACGTCCCGGGCCTCGGTCCCCGCCTCTGACCAGCGGGAATCGTCGGACTGGCGGTGCCGGGCAGCGATCCGGGCCAGGGCGGCGTCGCGCTCCTGGTCGCCGATCGGTGGGTAGGTCGCCACGGGTGCACGATAGGCCCGGCAGGGTGCGTCAGTACAGGACTGACGGCATTTGCCGCTCCCCGGCGAGTCGGGGAACCCGTCCGCGAAATCTCGCGGTTTCCGGCCCCCTATAACACCTGCCGAGGCCTTCCTGGAGCCGACGATACTGCATTGACGCATCGCGTCAACGCACCGGTAGGAGTCGCCGAGCGCGTGTCGTCCGCACTCAAATAAGCTGTGCACCCGAGGCTGGACCCGCGTCACCACTGTCGTATGACATCTCATATGATGGTTTATCAGAACGTGCATAGCTGGGCTAATGGGTCTGGTCAGCAGCATCCGCCGGAATGAGCAGGGGGTGAATCGCCTGATGTGGTGGCCGCCGACGCCTCGGCCGCACCAGGTTCGCCGCCCACTGCAGCCGCTGGCTTCCCGGCCTTTCCGTAGCTCAGAAGCCGGAGGAACGCGACCTGATCTGACCGATGAGAGTGCTTCGCCTGCGGCGCTTCAGCGCGCCCGGAATCGGTCGACTCTCCCCTCGGGTGGCACCCCGGCGGGACGTGCGCAACGGACCCTCGGAGGGCGTTCCCGAGCACCTCGACCGGCCTTGAAACTGCCTGCTTGCGGTGGCACCGGTGACCAGAGAGAGCGGTGTGTTCGAACCGTTTCCGCGTCAAACTTCCACCACCTACTCCCCCACTTCTTGCGGCCAATTGGATGGTCTTCGGCGGCCCTTGACGCCTCACCCGGATCGCCACGGTTCACTGCAGGTGGCGCCGCGAGCTACCCTCTCACGCATCCCATGATGTTACTATATCTGCTGGTAGAGACCATATTAAATTATCATATGAACTATCAGCAGACAGCACATCACCAGAGCATGGAGGCAAGTGATACTGCAACGTGTGTGTCGGCACGCCAGCGTATTCCGATGCGTATGCAGGTTGTGACAGTGAAGCGCCGATTGCCGAGGAGTCTTAAGCAGAAACGGACTATCTATCTGCATCTGGCACACAGTGATGCACACCGGACTGCAACGCAGCGTGGACAGAGACAGGCAATGCGATGAAGATGTCATCGCTTGAGGCTGAAGAAGCTGCACCGCACAACGGCGTGTCATCACCTGCTGGAGCAGACCCTGCGTTAGATTGCATCGGACATGAGCTAGAGTCGTTGCTCGTCGAAGAGAACAAAGCTGTCCTCGCGGCTGGTAGCACATCTGCTCATGAAGATGTGTGTCAATCCGTGACATCACCTGCGGACAGAGGTTATGTCACATCTAACGAGCCAGCGGGGGAGCCTGATGATGATGCGGCTGATGGATAGGAAGGAATCGCCGATGGCAGCGAAGACTGATCCGCAGCTGTCTGCTCTGCGTCGGGTTGTGCTGGTGGCTAATCAGAAGGGTGGGGTGGGAAAGACCTCGATCACTACCGCGCTCGCTTCGCTCATCGCGGACGACACACACCGGGTTCTGGTGGTCGACGCCGACCCGCAGGGCAACGCGACCGGCAGCGACCTCGGCGTGGTGGGGGACCGGGGCCGCAGCCTGATGATGGCGCTGCAGTACGCCGAGCCGCTGCAGGTGCAGCAGGACGTCCGGCCGGGGCTGGACCTGGTGTGCGGCGGGCCGTTCCTGGCTCAGGTCGGCGCGCTCACCGCGACCGCCGCGCAGACCGGACTGGACCTGGTGGCCAACCTGCGCAAGACCCTCGCCGACGTCTGCGCGGAGGGCGGCTACACGCTGGTACTGATCGACTCCGGCCCCGGTGACGCGCCGCTGTTGGACGCGCTGCTGCGCACCGCCCGGTACCTGATCGTGCCGACCAAGGACGACGACGCCTCGTTGGAGGGCGTCGAGCTGCTGGCCCGCCGCTACCTGATGGCCAAGGAGCGGGACGGCGCGATGCTGCAGCTGCTCGGCGTGGTGCTGTTCGACGCGAACCCGCGCGCCACCGCCCGCAACGGCCAGGTGCTCGAGGACCTGGACAGCATGCTGGAGGGATCCGGCGCCACCTGCTTCAAGACCATGATCCGCAGCGACCGGGCGGCCGCGCTGGACCTGCGGGCCGCGCACCTCACCCCGGTGGAGCTGGTCGAGGCCACCGCGAGCGCCAGCAAGGCCCGGCTGGCCCGACTCAGCCGCGCCGGCCGGCACCGCGCCGAGCCGGATGAGGTGGAGCAGCGCCTGTGGTCCCGTGACCCGGTTCCGCTGGCGAGCGACTATCAGGCGCTCGCGCGGGAACTGCTGGGGAGGGTCGCCGCGAACGAGAGAGCCGCGTCCGCATGAGCGGCAAGAGACGCCGTCAGGTATTCGACCCGAACCGGCTCGGGGACATCGACGACCTGCTCCCTCCGCCGGTGGCCGATCCACCGCCACGTGCCCCGGAGCCGGAGCCCGAACCGGAGCCCGAACCGGAGCCCGAACCGGTCCGGGTCGAGGCTCCGGTCACCCCGTCGGCGCGCCTGGCTCCGGAGGCGGAGCGGCGGCCGAGCCCGGCGCCGAGGGAGACCGTCCCGGCCCGCCAACCCAAGGGCCAGGGCGGCCGTCCGCCGGCCCGCTCCACCGCCGAGCGGATGGCCGTGGAGCAGGGGAGCGGCGCCAGGGTCGCGGTCGCGGTGCGCATCCCGCCCACGCTGTACAACGACGTGAACCGGGACCTGCTGTCCAGCCCGGAGCGCCCGTCCTACGGCCAGCTCGTGCTCTGGACCTGCGAGGACTACCCGGACGACGTGGTCGCCGGCGTCCGCGATGCCCGGCCCCGGCCGGGGGCCCGGCGCCCGCGCGGGCACACGCTGGCCTCGGAGGGCGTGCAGATCACCCTGCGCATGACCACCGAGGAGCGGGACTTCCTGGACGGCATCGCCGACCAGGCCAGGCCCACCCCGGCGGCCAAGGCGGTGACCCGCACCGAGGTGGCCACCGCCGCCCTCCGCCTGGCCCTGGCCCGCCCACCCGAGTAGGCGAAGGAACTACACCGAGCGGACGCTCGGCCACGCCACCCTACCCGCGCTGGTTCGGTCACTTCAGCATGTTGGTTCGGTCGGTTCTGTCGGCTCGAGCCCGAACGCGGCGAACACCGCCGGGTCCTGGAACACCACGTTGTGCGCGATCCCGTGGGCGGTCACGGTCAGTACCTGCAGCGTGTGCAGTTGAAGCACCCCGGAGGGGGACGGGCAGTAGGCGGCCAGCGCCGGCTGCCCGTTCGCCGATGTCACGCGCATCCGCCAACCGGTGCCGCGCATGTCGAACACCCGGGTGATGAACGCGCCGTAGTCCGCGCGGCCGGAGTACCAGAGCGGCACTGGCGGCATCTCCAGCACCACGTCCTCGGTGAGCAGCGATACCAGCGTCGGGACGTCGGCCGCCTCGAACGCCCGCACGTAGCGCTCGACCGTCGCCCGCACGGCGGGGTCGTCCGGCTCGAGGACGCTCTCCTCACGAACCGAGGCGAGCGTCGCCCGGGCCCGCTGCAGCGCGCTGTTCACCGAGGCGGTGGAGGTGTCCAACTGGGCCGCCACCTCGGCGGCCCGGAACGCCAGCACGTCGCGCAGCAGCAACACCGCGCGCTGCCGGGCCGGCAGCAACTGCATGGCCGCGACCAGCGCCAACCGCACGCCGTCCCGTTCGGCCGCCCGAACCGACGGGTCCGGCGGCAGGTACCGGTCCGGCAGCGGCTGCAGCCAGGGGGTCTCGAAGTCCGGCACCAGCGAGGAGTGCGGGTCGTCGCTCGCCGCGCCGAGCCCGGCCGGCAACGGCCGGCGGGCCTTGCCCTCCAGCGCGGTGAGGCAGGCGTTGGTGGCGATGCGGTACAGCCAGGTGCGCAACGAAGCCCGTGAGGCGTCGAACCGCTCGCGCGCCTGCCAAGCCTTGGTGAGTGTCTCCTGCAGGACCTCTTCCGCGTCGTGCACCGAACCCAGCATCCGGTAGCAGTGCACCGCCAACTCGCGCCGGAACGGCGCGGTGGCCGCGTCGAATTCGGTGCCGATCTCGGGCATTCCGGAACCGTAGCGATGAGTTTCCGGGAGCCCGCCGGTATGTACCTCCGACTACGAACCAAGGAGGAGACATGAACCGCGTCATCGTGATCGAGTTCAGCACCCTGGACGGCATCGTCGAGGACCCGGACGGCTCGGCCGGCACGCCCGGCGGCGGATGGGCGTTCCGGCACGGCCCGGAGGCGGTGGCCGGGGACAAGTTCAAACTGGGCGCCAGCCTGGACGAAGGCGTGCTGCTGCTCGGCCGGACGACCTGGGAACTGTTCGCCAAGATCTGGCCCGGCCGGACCGACGAGTTCTCCACCAGGATGAACAACGCCACCAAGCTGGTGGCTTCCCGCACGCTCGGCGACGTCGGCGCGTGGCCGAACTCCACGCTGATCCCCCGCGAGCTCACCGACGAGGTGCGCCACCAGCGCAACGACCGGGACGTGATCGTCATCGGCAGCATCGGCATCGCGCACACCTTGATGGCGGACGACCTGGTCGACGAGTACCGCCTGCTGGTCTTCCCCACGGTGCTCGGCACCGGGCGGCGGCTGTTCACCGCGGCCGTGCCCGACCTGAGGCTGGTGTCGGCCGAGCAGGTCGGCGCTGCCGCGCTGCTGCGCTACGAACGGGCCCTATAAGGAGTTCTTCCTACGGGGAACTACAGGAGGCCTCGGAAACCCCGGGTTGACCTGGGGTTACATCGAGGGTCCGCGACACGGATATGCGCGCGAAGCTACAGAAGTATGCGCGCAGGTGGCCCGATCCAGTGACAAAGCTATGCGTACTGGGCACCAAACCAATGCGTACGACCCCGGCGAAGTGGACAGACCTATGCGTGGACTGCCCGGCGACCGTTCCCACCGGTACAGAAATATGCGTGCACAACTCCCTCCGGATACAGAGATATGCGTGGACGACTCGCCGTGACACACCCGCTTTCACCTGCGAGAACGATCCTGTGGCACCCTCTGCGGCATGACCGGGAAGGGGAGGCCCCGCCGCGACGAGATGGAGCTGGTTCGCGCGGCGGCCGAGCTGTGGGAACAGGACGAACCCGAGCTGAGCTACCTCGCCCGGCTCTGGTGTCAAACCAGCCTGCCCTACCGAGATCCGGGTGACGTCTCGGCGTGGGGCCGGCGCAACGGCGCGCTGTCCCTGGTCGTGCAGCCCGGCATGACGATCGGCCCGGACGGGCATCCGCGCTCCATCGGCTTCCCGTACGGCACGCTGCCCCGGCTGCTGCTCACCTGGCTGTCCACCGAGGCGGTGCGCACCCGCGAGCCGGTGCTGATGCTCGGCGACAGTCTCTCCGCGTTCATGCGCAACCTCGGCCTGGTGCCCACCGGCGGCCGCAACGGCACCATCACCCGGCTGAAGAAGCAGATGGAGCGGCTGTTCCTGGCCAGCCTCACGGTGCGCTGGGACGGCACCACCGACCGGCAGGCCGGTGGCCGGCTGAACGTGGCCAGCAGCTACGACCTGTGGTGGTCGGAGAAGAGCCCGGACGAGCCGACGCTGATGCCGTCCACCGTGCAGTTGTCCGGGGAGTTCTTCCGCGAGGTCACCGAGCACCCGGTGCCCCTGGACCTGAACGCGCTGCGGGCGCTGCGCGGGTCGGCCCTGCGGTTGGACATCTACGCATTTCTCTGTCACCGCATGTCCTACCTGCGCCGGCCGACCACCATCCCGTGGGAGGCGCTGCGCGGCCAGTTCGGCTCGACGCTGGGCGAGGACAAGAACGGCCGGGCACGGTTCAAGCAGGAGTTCGAGCGGAACCTGCGCGAGGTGCTGGTGGTCTACCGCGAGGCCCAGGTGACCTCCTCCCGAGCCGGCCTCGAGCTGCGGCCCAGCCCGACACACGTGCCGCTCAAGGGCCTGCTCGCCGCCACCAAGGAACTGCGCGAGTAAGCCGTGCGCCTGGTCTCCGGCTCCGCTTTCGTTGATCTCCGGCCGGTGGGCTACCAGTACTCGTCGGTCTCCGGTGGCTGGGACGGGAACTGGTTGCTCGTGCGCGGCGAGGTCGGTCTGGACGACGGGCGCTCGTGGTCGTTCACCGATCCGTGCCTGACGACCTGGGAGGCGCGGTCGCTGGGGGAGTGGCTGCGCGCGGTGGCCGACGGCGACGTCCCGGTGACCGACGGCGAGCCGTTCGGGTTCACCGAGCCCAACCTCGCGCTTAGCCTGGCCGAGCGCTCCGATGATCGTTATACGGTCCGTATACATCTTGCACTGGGGTCGTGTCCACCGTGGCCGGTCGAGGCGCCGTACTTCCTGCCGTTGCGGCTCGGCCGGGATGAGCTGCGGCGCGGCGCCGACCACTGGGTCCGCGAGTCGGCCGCCTTCCCACCGCGCTGAGTCGGTGGGCTGAGTCGGTGGGCTGAACCGGAGTAGCGTCCGGGCACATGCTCACCGGCTTGCATGCCATCGTGTTCAGCCCGGACGCCGCCCGGGTCCGTGAGTTCTTCGCCGACGTGCTCGAACTGGACTCGGTGGACGCCGGCGGCGGCTGGCCAATCTACGCGATGCCGCCGGCCGAACTGGCGGTGCACCCCACCGACGGGCCGACCAGCCACGGGCTTTACCTGATGTGCGACGACATCGAGCGGACGCTGGCGACGCTGCGCGCGAAGGACGTGGAGGTAGTCGGCGAGGTTCGGGACGCCGGCTGGGGCCTGCTCGCCGCCATTCGCCTGCCCGACGGCAGCGAGCTGCCCATCTACGAACCCCGGCACCCCACCCCGGGCCGCTAGGCCGTGTCGACACCCGCGTGAGTGATCTCGGGACCGGCCGGACCGGTCTAGTCTGCACGCTCTGCGCAGTGGATATGGGACAGAGGTGGGCATGGACGGTCCGGCTGATACTTCGGTCGAAGCCACGGTCGCTGGTTTCATCGTCTGGTTGGCCCGGGAGCGTCGCCAGGTACCGAAGCAGGAACGTGAGCCTTGCGTGGCACACGCCGACCGGTTCCTGTACTGGTGCGCCGGCCGGCAGGTGGCGGGCGGCCCGGGGGACGAGAACGCCTATCTCGCCGAGCTGATTCGCGAGCACGAACCCGAAGCGTTCGTCGCCGAGGCGCGCACCGCGATCGCGCTGCTGCGTCAGTACCTGGCCAGCACGGCGGACTAAGTCCAGGCCGTTGGCGAGAGTGATGGTGGGTGTGCGGCCTAGGCCCCGGGCGCTCCGGTGATGGGCGCGACCTTGCCGGGAACCAGTTAAGTTAGGCTACCCTAATGATTCTGGCTCAAGGGGAGGTGTCGTGATTGACCGCAACAGGTTGAAGTTCTTCTTCGGCGGCCCGGTGCTGGAGGCCGTCAACCCTTTCCTGCCCGGCCGGCCGCACGCCCGGCTGCTGGACATGATTGATCAACGGCCGGCCGGACGGGCGTTGGAGCTGTGCGCCGGGACGGGCTATGTCGCCCGCCGGCTCGCCACCCGCCAGCCCTCGGCTGACTGCTACGCCCTGGACATCTCGCCCGAGATGCTCAACGCCGGGCAGCGCCGCGCCGCCGAGCGGGGCGTGGCCAATCTGCACTTCCTGCACCGGAGTGCCGACGACCTGCCCTTCGACGACGCGTCGCTGAACACCGTGTTCGCCGCCTTCGGGCTGCACGAGCTGCCCACCGCTGTACGGGAGAGGGCCGTCGCCGAGTCGGCGCGGGCGCTGGTCTCCGGCGGGCGCATCCTGGTGATGGACCTGGACCGGCCCGCCGGCGCGATGGGCCTGGCGGTGGACGCGTATCGGGCGGCCATGGAGCCGGCCCATGCCGCCGGGGTGTTCGGCCCCGGCATCGCCCGGCTCCTGGAGGCCAACGGGCTCGTCATCGACGCTCACCAGCCCGGCACACCGTGGACGCCGATCCAGTACATCGCCGCCAGCAAGCGGTCATGAACCCCGGCCCCGGCGGTCGCCGGCCAGCACGGTGCGAACCTCACCCAGTGCGAAGCCCAGCAGGTTGAGTCCGCGCCACCGGCGTGGGTCGTGGACGTCGGGGTTGTTCCTGCCGAGGCCGACGCCCCAGATCCGGTCACGGGGGCTGGCTTCGACCAGCACCCGGTCGCCGGTGCTCAGCAGGAACGCGCACAGGTCGTCGTGCTGGCCGAACTTGTGCCGCCCGGCGTCGACCACGATTTCGTAGCGGCGCGCCTCCCACTCCTGCTGGTCGAAGCCACTCGCCCGCCGGCCGAACGCCTTCGCTTCCTTCGGCGTTTCCGCGCCGAGGATCCGGACCGCCGCCGCGTGGTCACCGAAGTGCGTGGCCTTGCGCCACATCATGTAATGCTCGGCGGTGGCGAAGGAGTTGCCGTCCACGGAGAAGCGCGCGGGCCACCACTGGCTCAGACAACCCGGCCCGACCGACCCGTCCGGTTCGGGTGCGTGCCCGTAGAACGGCAGGTAGGTGAAGGCAGCGCCGTGCTCGACGGCGGTGATCAGCTCGGTCCTGCCGCGCATACCGACAGGGTGCCGCACGGCACCGACAGTTCCCTGGGGCGTGGTCAGTTCGGTTTCCCGGACACCGCCGCGGCGATCATGTCGGCGAGTTGCTCGCGGGTGAGCGTGGTGCGGGCGTCCGCCCGGGCGCGGTCGAGCTCGGCGTCGCGGTCCGTGAGGCGTTCCTCGGTGGCGGCTAGTGCGGTGGTCAGCCGGCCGTTCTCGCGTTCGGCGGTGGTCACGGCGGCTGCGAGTTGGTCCCGCTCGGCCTGGGTGGTGTGGAGCCGCTCGGCGAGTTGGGTTCGTTCGCGTTCGGTGTTCCCGAGGGTCGAGGCGAGGCGGTCTCGCTCGGTCCGTGCGGCGGTGGCCCGTTCGCGTTCCGCGTCGGCGGCGCGTGTTGCCTCCGCCAGTTCGGTACGCAAGGCTGCCGCGTCGGCCTCGGCGGTGGCGCGGGCGGACTGTGCGGTCTCGCGGGCGGCTTCGGCGGTGGCGCGGGCGGATTGCGCGGCCTCGGCGGCGGTCTCGGCGGCGGCGAGCCGGGCGGTCAGCTCCGCGTTGCGGCGCACGGCGTCCTCGGCTTCGGCGGCCAGCCGGTCGTGGCGGAGTTGCAGCGCGCCCAGCTGGGCGCGGACCTCGTCGCGTGCGGCTTCGGCCTGGCCACGCTGGTGTCGCTCCTCGGCGACTTCCCGCCAGGCGCGCTGCTCGGCCTCCTCGGCGGTCTTCTCGGCGGCCCGGGCGCGGCGCTCGGCCAGCTTCCGCGCCTCGACGGCTTCCTGGCGCCGCTGCTCGGCCACGCCGGCGCGGCTGATCGCGGTGTCCCGCTGGTGTTCGGCCTCTTCGGCGCCTTCGGCGGCGGCCACCGCGGCCGACTCGGCGGCGGCGATCCGTTCCAGCGCACCCACCTCCACCGCGCGCAGCGACTCCAGCAGTTCGCCGAGCTGCCCGGCCACCGCGTCCAACGCCGGCCGGGTGGCCGCCGCGACCTGCCGGTAGGCCTCCAGCGGACCGTCCAAGCCGGCCGCCCTGGCCGCCATCCGCTGCTGCTCGGCCTTCAGCTGGCAGCTCTCCCCGTCCGGCCAGATCCGGTCGCAGTACTCCTTGGGGCGGCCCCGTCCCTGGTACCGGATGGTCCGGTCGCAGCCGCTGTACCCGCATGGCCGCTCCCGCGGGATCTCACTCGCCGTCATACTTCTAACTTATCTTACTTTAGGAAAGAAGAAGTAGTTTATTTTTTAGAAAAGCAAGTATAGCTCGGACACCGTGGGACTCGGTTCGCAACGGCCGGAGAAGTGGGCAGGTGCAACCGGACGGGGTGCGGCGGGGTTCGATGGGCGTGTCACCGATGGATGTGCTGCAGGGGATGTACGCCGCCGAGGCTCGCTACCTGGCCGCCGGCGGGCCGGGCAACGCCAGCTTCGCGCCGCTCGCGCCGTTCTTCGCCGACCACGTGGTGCTGCACCAGGCGGACGGGCTGCCGTACGGCGGGGTCTGGCGCGGGCACGAGGGGATGGAACGGTTCTTCGTGGCGATGAGCCGCGCCTGGTCGGTGTTCGAGATGGTCGAGCAGCGGTTCCTGGCCCGGGACAGCCCGCTGGTCGTGCTCACCCAGGTGCACGCGCGGGCGCGGGCCACCGGTCGGGAGCTGGACTTTCCGATACTGCAGACGATCACCGTCACGGACGGGCGGATCAGCGAGGTGCGCCCGTTCTACTGGGACACCGCCGCGATCCAGCGCGCCGCCGGTGTTGGCGGTGGTGCCTTGCTCCATGGGGCGTGACCGCGGGCATGATGTCGGCCATGGCCCGCACTGCCCGTCGGATGTTCGAGCTCCTGGAACCGATCTGCCTGGTCACCTACTTCGCCGATGAATCCGGCGAGGAGCTGGCCGCACTCGGCCACCGCACCTACTGGGACGGGTACTTCGCCAGCCGCGCGGCGCCGCTGGGGCGGGTACCGGCGGAGGTCGTGCACGCGGCGTTCTACAGCTTCGCCGATGGGGAGGTCGCGCGGCACATCCCGAGCGCGTGGGAGATGGTCCCACCCGAGGTGTCCTTCGCCGCCTGGCGGCGGGGCAGCGTGGCCTCCCTGCGGCGCATCCTCGGCGACGAGGTGGCTGGCTCCCCGGGCCTGGTGCGTGCCGCCGACCTCACCGCCAAGGCCGCGACCAGCGGGCCCACCGAAGGACGGGTGATCTACGCCGGGTGGCGCACCCTCGAGGTGCCGAGTGACCCGGTCGCCCGGCTGTGGCACTCCGCGACCATGCTGCGCGAGCACCGCGGTGACGGGCACGTCGCCGCTCTGCTCGGCGCGCGCATCGGCGGCACGGAGGCCCACCTGCTCTCCGCGCTGGAGATGGGCATCCACCCGCCGGAGTCGTTCGGACGCGTCCATCACCTGCCGAAGCGGCGGCTGGCCGCGGTCATGGACGGCCTGCGCGAGCGCGGGCTGGTCGACGCCGACGGCCGGTTCACCGAGGCCGGCCGCGAGACCAAGCAGCGCATCGAAGACCTGACCGACGAGCTCGCCGCCCCGCCGTACGACGCCCTCGCCCCGGCCGAGCTGGCCGAGCTGGTCGCCGCGCTCGAACCCATCACCGCGACGCTGGTGGCGGCGGGGTCGCGGTGACGCAGGTCTAGGAGTTGCTCCGGAGGGTTCGGTAGACGGTGGGCCGGGAGATGGAGAACAGCTCGGCCAGGTCGGTGATCGAGTACTCGCCGGAGGCGTGCATCCGGCGCAGCTCGGTCTGCTGTTTGGTCGACAGCTTGGGTTGCCGGCCGCGCAGCCGGCCCTTGGCCCGCGCGACGGCCATGCCCTCGCGGGTGCGCAGGCGCAGCAGGTCGACCTCGAACTCGGCGAAGGTGGCCAGGATGTTGAAGAACATCTTGCCCATCGGGTCGGTCGGGTCGTAGACCTGCCCGCCGAGGGACAGTTTGATGCCGCGCCCGGCGAGGTCGTCGCCGATCGAGCGGGCGTCGGGCACGGAACGGGCCAAGCGGTCGAGCTTCGGCACGACCAGGGTGTCGCCGGTGCGCACGGCGGCTAGTGCCTGGTCCAGGCCGGGGCGGTTGCGGTTGGTGCCGGTGAGGCCGTGATCCAGGTACATCCGGTCATCGGGGACGCCGAGCTCGCGCAGCCGCTCGCGTTGCGCGGTCAGATCCTGCTCATCGGTGGAACACCGGGCATATCCGACCAGAACCATGATCGGAAGTGTAACGGATAGCTACCCCTCAATGAGAAACAATTCGTACCAGCTATCTGAGACGGCTCCGCCGCAGGTCGCCGGGCACGAGGGCGGGGCGCCGGTGGGTGTCCGTTTAGGGTTCCCCATACGGACAGTGCCTCGATGAGTTTCTGCCCCGGCGGTTGTCTGTCTCTGCGAGCCATTCGACGCTGCCTTGGAGGTCCTGATGGGTTCGATGACGGTCAAGGCGGGCGGGGTGACGCTCGGGGTCGAGCATTTCGGCGACCCGGCGGCGCCACTGGTGCTGCTCACCGGCGGCACGACCATGCTCTCCTGGCCCGACCCGCTCTGCGCCGCGCTCGCCCGCGGCGGTCGCCACGTCGTGCGGTACGACTTGCGCGACTCCGGCGCGTCGACCACCGTCGATCCCGATGCTCCGGCATACACGCTGCGCGATCTCGCGGGCGACGCCGCCGCGCTCGCCCGGACGTTGGACGACCGGCCGGCGCACCTGGCGGGCATCGGCGTCGGCGGGATGGTCGCCCAGGTCGCCGCGCTCGACCACCCGGACGCGTTCTCGGCCCTCACCCTCGCCGGAACCCGGCCGGTGGCCCCGGGCCCGGTCGACGACGACCTGCCCGACCATGACCCGGCGGCGATGGGCCAGCTGTTCTCCCGCTCGATGCCCGACTGGTCCGACCGCGCCGCGGTGGCGGAGTTCGCCGCCCGAGGTGCGGGGATCCTCGGTGACGACCCCACCGCCGCTCGCGTGGCCGCCGAGCGCAAGTGGGACCGCACGCCCGGCACGGAGCCCGCGGTGCAGCTGGCCAACCAGCTGGGCATGGTGTTCGCCAAGCTGGACTGCACGCCCCGCTGGCGCGAGCGCTTGGCCGAGCTGGCGATCCCGGCGCTGGTGGTGCACGGTCGCCGCGACCCGTTCTTCCCGGTCGGCAACGGGGAGGCGCTCGCGCGGGAGATCCCCGGTGCGCGGCTGCTGGTGCTCGAACGCGACGCGACGGCGATCCCGGCGGCGGCCGCTGGCGAGGTGGCGGCGGCGATGCTTTCGCTTTAAGGCCGTTTCGGAGTTGTGCGCACGCTCGGGGTCGGGCCGGGTTTCAAGATTGGCTTGGACGGGGCCGGGGCGGCTGGTCTGCCGTGGCTTGGGCGCCGCCCGTTGCGTTTCGATGGTGATCTTGGATTACATGGTCACCATGACATCGCGGCCGCCCAGCGGCCCTGAAAGCGACCACCAGTTCATGGTGACCATGAACTGGCCGTTGGCGTCGCACCATTCGTCACTCTGGTTGCACGAGGGGGGCACCATGGGGTTTGATCTTGCACCAACCCCCAGGACGTCCCTCTCGTGCAACAGAAGTGACAAACGAGCCCGCACTGCACCGAAACGCCACGGTCTGGAGCGCACCCGGCCCTCGGGCGATGATTCCGCGCGGCCCGGGCAGTCTTACCGGCATGACCCAGTTGCTGAAAGTGCAGAACTTCATGCTCTCCCGGGATGGCTTCGGCGCCGGTGAAGGTCAGTGCATGGAGCGGCCGTTCGGCCACGCCGACCCCGCCACCATGGGCGCCTGGGCGTTCGCCACGGCCAGCTGGCCCGGCCGCACCGACAACGCCGGCAGCCGGGGCCTGGACGACTTCCTCATCCGCGACTTCCACCACAACATCGGCGCGGAGATCATGGGCCGCAACAAGTTCAGCCCGCACCGCGGCCCGTGGACCGACCACGAGTGGCAGGGCTGGTGGGGTTACGAACCGCCGTTCCACACCCCGGTGTTCGTGCTCACCCACCACCCGCGCCCGTCGTTCACCTTGTCCGACACCACCTTCCACTTCGTCGACGGTGACCCGGCCAAGGTGCTCGAGCAGGCGAAGGAAGCGGCCGACGGGAAGGACGTCCGGCTCGGCGGCGGGGCCACCTCGGTCCGGCAGTTCCTGGACGCCGACCTGGTGGACACCCTGCACGTGGCGGTCCTGCCGGACTACGAGCTCGGCGCCGGGACCCGGCTGTGGGAGTCGCCCGACGAGCTGCTCGACCGGTTCCACCGCGACGTGGTGCCCAGCCCGGGCGGCGGCGTGATCCACCACCTGTACTGGCGCAAATAGGGCGACCCGAACATTCAAGTTCCTTAACGGGCGCCCCAGGGTCGAAGATCTCCTTCCGCGGTGCGGAATGGGATGGAGTCTCACCGGATGATCACGTCAACCCCACCCCGGACGCCTCAGTCGGTGAACCGGTGGTCGGTCCTGCGCGGTTGTGTCTCGGGTACCGCGATCGACGTGGCGGTCGTCTTCCTCGCCACCGAGCTGTACGAGAGCATCCTGGACGAACCGTTCGTCTCCGGCGCCCGGGCCAGTGCCTACTGGGTCGACTACCGCGACGGGTTTGTCCGTCGCGGCCTCCCGGGCGCGTTCCTGCGGCTCTTCACCGATTCGCCGACGCCGGCACAGGCCACCTGGTTCGCGGCCGGCATGTTGGTCGCCGGGGCGGTCGCGCTGCTGGTGTTGGTCATTCTGCTCGCCCGGACCGTCTCCGGGGTCGAGCCGCGGTTGCTGGTCGTCGCCGTTGCGGTGGCCTCGCCGTTCACCTTCGACCAGCTGTTGCGGATCATCGGTCGTTTCGACGGCCTCGGGTTCGCGGCCATGGCGGCGATCGCGCTGCTCTGCGTGGGCGGTGCGGCGCACCGCTCGGCCCGCGCCGTCGGCATCGGGGCACTGGTGTTGCTGGCGACCGCGACGGAGGAACTGCTGTTCGCCTTCGTGGCGCCGATCGCGGTGATAGCGCTCTTCCGCCTGGGGCGGACCGGACACCGGCTGCGGGTCGTCGGCGCGGCCGTGCTCGCCCCGGGCACCGCCGTCGCGGCACTCAGCGTGTTGCGCCGACCGTCCCGGGATGCGCTGACCAGGCTGATCACCGAGGCGAACGCCGCCGGCCTGGAGGTGAACCTGGCCAAGGAGAACACCATCTCGACGCTCGGCCAGACGGCGACCCAAGGCTTCCGGTTCTTTCTCGGCATGTCGCCGCTGACCGTGCTCACCGGTCTGATCGTGTTCGGTGGTTGTTACCTGCTCACCACGGCGATGCTGCGGACTGCGGTCGGTAGTGGCCGCCTCGGTGCGCTTGCTGTCGGGTTCGCGCTGGTCGCGGTCCTACTCAGCGCCGTTGGCAACGATTACCGACGTTGGTGGGCGCTTGCCTTCGTGGCCTTCATCGCCGCGCTCGCGATGCTCGGACGACCCGAGCGGATGCCCGCGCCATCATTCGTGCACGCGTTGCTCGCCTGTGCCGTACTCGCCTTCTCGTTGAAACTCCACGCAGAACCGATCTTTCCCAAATGGGACAAAACGGCCGACACGGGTTTCTCGGTGGAACGGCTCCACCAGCTGGACCCGACCTGGTAGCGGGTGCCGGGAACTGCTTGGTCGTCGTGCCGGCGCCGCCGCCCAACCGCCGCGCTGGTCGAGGGCGCTGCTGGATTAGGCGGCAATCGGTTGCGCTACGTTCCAGATGCGTTCGAAGCTGGCGGCGTAGGTGTCGAACATGCCCCCGTGGTCGACTCGATGCAGCTGAAGCACGGGGGCGTAGGCGGCGGCGATGCCGTGTATCTGTGTATTGATCAGCATCTGGTCGTCGGCTCTGAAGATGGAGTTGTAGAGCGCCGTGTCATGCTGGCGACCCTCGACGCCTTCGCTTTCCAGGAATGGGCGAAACAGGGCTAACGCGTTCCGGACCCGAGCGGCGACGGCGGTGCCGATGCCTTCCTCGGCACCGCGTTCGATCAGCCGGGACGAGCCGGGGTCACCGATTAGCACCCGAACCGAGACGCCGGCGTGTGCTCGTTCGGCGATCAGGCGCATTAGCTCGACGTCTTCGGCGAGGAACAGCGCGGCGTAGGCGAGAATGCCGATCTCGTGTTCGGCGCCGGCGAAGAGCTGTTGCCATGCGGCTCGGGGTACCGCGCTGCGATGGGGGTAGCTGGCCTTGATCTCGCGGTAGAGCTGGCCGCCGAGGTCGTCCGGGTCGGGCCAGAGGTCGCGCTCGTGCTGCCGTAGCAGGTCCGCGACGGCCCAGCGATGGCGCGGGTGCGGCACGCGGCCGGCGAGCCAGCGCTGCACCGTCTTCGGGTCGACGCCGAGCGCGCTGGCGACGTCGGTCTCCCGCAGCCGGGATTCGGCGAGTGCACGGCGTAGCGCGTCGTTCACGTCTCCTCCTCTGACTAGCGGGATTTCGCCACGCTAGCATAAGAAGTCCCAAGACGTCCTTAGGCGTGGTTCAGCCGCTCCGGACTCGCGGGGAGTCTTCACGGAGGCAGTCAATGAAGGAGGCAGGTGACCGGCAAGCGACCCAACTTCTTCGATGCGTTGGCCCAGCCGCTCCGCGAGAGGATCCGCTCGGGGACGCTTGCGGCGGGGGATCTGCTTCCGTCGGAGACCGAACTCGCCCGCGACGCCGGGACCAAGCGCTACTCCGTGCGCAAGGCGCTGAGTCTGCTGCGCGACGAGGGGTTGATCGAGGCGATCCCGGGCCGCGGCTGGGCCGTTGTGAGCGCGAAGCAGGCCCGCGGGGCGCTGCCCCGGTACCGGCAGATCGCCGCGGAGGTGCGCGACGCGATCGAGAGTGGACAGTTCGCGGTGGGTCTGCTCTTGCCGAGCGAGGCCGAGCTGACGGGTCGGTTCGGTGTTTCCCGGGCCACCGTTCGGCAAGCGCTCGACGTGCTGGAGCGGGACGGGTTGATCGAGACTCGTCCGGGCAAGGGCAGGTACGTCCTGCGCAACTGAACCGCGTTTCGACAGGTCCGTACCTGTCGCTAGTAGCCTTCCCGTACATGGGCAAGGTCGACCGAGCGTGCGCGCTGGCTCGATCACTGCTTGCCGAACCCCTGCCGCGCCGCTGGGCACACACGCAAGGGGTGGCGGCGACTGCCCGCCGGCTGACCGATGTCCTCGGCGAGCAGGCAGAGCTCATCGAGGCGGCCGCTTGGCTGCACGACATCGGGTACTCACCTGCCTTGGTAGAAACCGGCCTGCACGCCCTCGACGGTGCGCGCTATCTGCGTGACGTTGCGCGCGCCGAGCCGATGCTGTGCGGTCTGGTCGCGTACCACACGGGCGCCATTTATGAGGCCCAGGAACGTGGCCTCGAGTCCCAGTTGCTGGATGAGTTCGACCCGCCGCCGACGGAGCTTTCGAAGGCGCTTACCTACTGCGACATCACCACCAGTCCGGATGGTCACGACATCGACGTTCGGGAGCGTCTGGACGACGTTCTGCGGCGCTACGGTCCGGACGATCCGGTGCATCGAACGATCCGCAAGGCCCGGGATTTCTACCTCGCGAGCGTGAGAGATATCGAGGCTCGGCTGGCGTCCTGATGTAGAGGGACGTTTGGGACGTTCAGAACCGTCACGAAGAATCCACTGTGCGCGGTGTATAGGTGCTTTGCATCGTTGTCTCATCGCCACATGGCAGTAGACGAAGGGTTCGTACCCGCGCTGGTCGAGTTCATGCTCGTGTTCCCGACGGTCGTGGTGGCCACCGAGCACTCCCACCTGCGTGGACCCTTGGGCTACTGCTCCGGCTGTTCCGGCGAGCTCCGGCATGTCCAGTACCCGTGCGTTCACGTGCGGAGCGCCCGCGAGGCTCGGGAGCGTCTCGGTTGGGGCGAAGGACGTCGTTACTCGATGTAGGGCGTGCCGTCGAACACGAGGAACTGGCGAATTCGGCGTTGCTGCGCCGCGGTCATGGGCAACTCGGTGATCTCCGAACGGGCGTGCCAGGCGACTTCGAGTGACTCCTCGCTGGTGGTCATTTCACCGCCGGCCACGCGTCCGGCGAAAAGGATCGAGAATTCCTGACGGACTTCGCCGTTGCTGGTGAACTCGACGACATTGCGTGGGTTGCTGAATACCCCGATGAGGCCGGTGATCTCGCAGATGATTCCGGTTTCTTCCCTGACTTCTCGCCGAGCCGCTTCGACGGGGGTTTCGCCGACTTCCTGGGCGCCACCGGGGATTGCCCAGAAGTCGTTGTCCGAGCGTCGGATCATCAGCAGTCGCCCGGAGTCGTCGGTTACCGCGACGGAGACGCCGGGAATGATTCGGGTGGCGGTGGGCGCGTTGGGATCGTCGAAATAGTCGATGCGCCGGCCGGTCACGAGGCCGACTCTAGTGGCCTGGCGCTGGCCCAGACGGTTTCGAAACTTTCCTGGTAGAGGGCGACCATGTCGCCGCCAGGCACCTTCCGCAGGTGCATGGCCGGCGCGTTCGATCCGGCGACCCCGTACACGTGGGTGTTGACGATCAGGTCGTCGTCGGCGCGGAAGATCGATGTGTACAGGCAGGTCTCGTGAAGCCGGAACTCGATCCCGGGTACACCCCGCAACGGGCGGAGCAGTGCGAGGACGTTGCGGATTCGAGCGGCGACCACCCCGGGCCCGGTGTCTTCTTCCTGCTCCCGGAGCGCGACGGCGGGGGAGTCCGGGTTGCTGATCAAGAGTCGGACCTGGACGCCGGCTTCCGCCTTGTCCCGAAACGCCCGAACCGTGCCGGAGTCTTCGGCGATGAACAGCCCGGCCATGGTGAGCATGTCGATCTCGTGCTCGGCGCCGGCGAAGTGTTGTGCCCACACGTCGCGGGGCATTGCCCACCGGTGCGGGTAGAGCGTGATGATCTCGCCCTTGGACGCCGCCGCCACCTGGTCGCGGGGGAGCGCGTCGGGCCAGAGGTACGCCTCGTCGTGCCCGAGCAGAGCGGCGACGGCGTAGCGGTACTTCCGGTACGGCGCTCGTCCACCGACCCAGCGTTCGGCGGTCTTGACGTCCACCCGCAGGTGCTCCGCGAGGTCCGCCGGAGTGAGCCCCTTCTTCAGTAAAGCCGCACGTAGACGCTCGTTCGACAAGCCCTCACCCCTCGGGACGTCCTGGGACGGCTTGGACTCTATGGGGACGTCATCAACACGTCCAGTCAGGTGGTGATGGCGTCACCCCCTCCTCGGCGAATCTCGAACCCGTCAGCAATACCCCCGTTCGAGAGGAGCCACCAAATGATCAACGACCCGATCGACGCCAACCTCCCGGGCTGCCGCTGCGGCGCCCGTGCCACCCGCCGGTGCGGCCAGGCGCAGTGCCGCAAGTGCCGCCGCCGCGACCGCTGGCACCGCCACCAGGACGGCACCCGCCGGCACCGCCGGGGTGATCAGTGGTGAAGCGACGCACGGTCCAAGCCACCCACGGACGCAGCGGTCCGTTCTCCCGATCCCACGTGCTGGAGCTGGACGGGATCGGACTCCGGTCGGGCGACCACTACACGCGGCTGATGCCGGTGTCGGAAGCCGTAAGCGGCGCGTTCCGGCTGGCCATGCTGCCGATCCGGCTCACCGCGCTCGCCGTGCTGTGGGCGACCGCCACGCCAACGCGGCTGATCGTCACCGCCGCCATCGCCACCGTCGTCGGACTCAACCTCTGAAAGGAACCCCGCCATGAGCAGACGTACGACCGAGCGTGACTTGTGGTCGATGTCCGGCATGACTATCGCGGCGACCTCCGCCGCTGTGGCCAGCTTCTCCGGGCTGCGCGGGCTGGCGGCGGCTGCCGGATGGCCGGAGCACCTGGCGTGGCTGCTGCCGGTGACGGTGGATGCCTACGCGATGACATCGACCAGGCTGTGGCTTGCCGGCCGGGCTCGACATACGCGGACGCGCCGGTTCGCCGCCGCGAACGCGTTGGGCGCGATCGCCGGCAGCGTGGTCGGCAACGCGATCTACCACGCGTTGAGTACCGGACTGCTGACCGTGACGTGGCCGATCGTGGTCAGCGTCGGCGCCGTCCCGGCGGCGGTACTAGGCCTGATCGCCCACCTGCACGCACTGCACACCGGCGTCGATGCGCCCGAGGTCGACCTGCCGGACGTCCCAGAGGCCGGCGAACAGGCCGTACCGGAGGCCGAGAAGAGGGACGTACCGGCGCCGCGGGTCGGGGACCGGCCGGGAGCCAAGGCCCGGACCGCGCCCGGACGAGCAAACCCCACCCGCCGCCCGGCCCGAAGGCGCGCCAAGCACCGAACCGAGTCCGAACTGCTGGACGCGGCCCGCGCCGCCGACCACCGCCACCGGGTCAAGCACGGCCGGCCCATCAGCCGCGATGCCCTGCGCGCCGCCCTCAAGATCAGCGGCTCGCGCGCCACCGAACTCCGCCGGCGCCTCGCCGCGAGCGCCCCGGCGGCCCATGCTCCCGACGAGAAGGAGGTTGCCAACCAGCGATGACGAACCGACAGAAACCCCTGATCAACCTGGAGGTTGTCCAAGCCCACTTCCACCGCGCGTGCCACACCCGCCACCCGATCGATCTCTGGCACGCCACCGCGGACATCCCGGTCCTGCTCGCCGAACTGCACCGCACCCGATCCCTACTCGCCCTGACCCGGATGACCTCGGCAAACCTTCTTGCCGCCGCCCGCGCCACCCTCACCGCCGCCCGGGACGGGGACCCGGAAGCCCTGTACTACCTGGTCGACGAACTCGCCGCGCAGGGCGAACTACCACCGAACGAAGCCGACCCGGCCGACGGAGAGGAGGACCGATGAACCAGGACCACGAGTTGATCGAGTCCACCCCAGTCGTGGTCGAGGACCGCCGTCCCGAGGCGCCGCCGGACGTCGTCCCGGGCACCACGCTCGGGAGCACCGACCTGCCGCCGCGCCCGTTCGACCGGCGCCCGATAGTGCCCACCTGGATCCGTGATGCCAGGCAGCGCAAGGCGTTCGTGCGCTGGCTGGCCGCCTATGCCTGGCACACCTCGGCCTTCCACACCGTCCGGCTGCCGAAGTACCTGGCGCGCATCGTCCTGCAGGCGCCGCTCGGTGCGGGCCGGGCGATCGCGGCGCTTTTCCGATGGGTGACCGACGCCGAGGGCCGGCCGCTGCGGCTGTCCGCGATCGAGCGCGGCGACGTCACCGGATACATGTCGCTGTCGCGGCAGCGCAACAACCGGGTCCGGCTCCGGCTCACCACCACCGCGAGCCTGGCCGCGTGTGCCGTCTCCGCGCTGGGCGTCGCCGGCGTGCTCTGGCCTCGCTTGTCATGGGCCGTGCTCGCCCTGATGGTCGCGCTGGCCGGATGGCACGGGCGTCGGGAGAACCGGCCGTTCCTGGACCCGGCCGTGGTCGTGCAGCGCGCCCGCAAGCTCACGCCCGACCTGGTGACGCACGCGTTCCAGGCGGCCGGGCTGGGCAAGGAGGACAACCCGGTCACCTTCCCGCGGCCGATCTGTCGCGACGGCGACGGCTGGCTGGCGCTGGTCGACCTGCCGTACGGGAGAAAGGCCGCCGACGCGCTGAAGAAGCACCAGGACATCGCTGCCGCCTTGGACGTCGACGAGGTACAGGTGTTCCTCGATCGCATCCGGGGCGAAGGCGGATCGGCCCGGCGGGTCGCGCTTTGGGTGGCCGACGTGGACGTCTTCGCCCAGAAACCGGCCGTCACCGCGCTGGCCAAAGCGGACCAGGTGGACTTCTGGAAGGGTTTCCGGTTCGGCCAGGACGCCCGCAAACGGCCGGTACGACTGGCCATGGTGTGGTCGTCCCTACTGGTCGGCGCCATCCCTCGGATGGGCAAGACGTTCGCCGCCCGGCTGCCGGCTGCGGCGGCCGCACTCGATCCGTGGGTGCAGCTGTTCGTGTTCGACGGCAAGGGCGGCAAGGACTGGCAGCCGTTCGAACTGGTCGCGCATCGCTACGGCTCCGGCGCCCGTACAGCGGTGGTCGAGCACCTGGTGCACGTGTTGCACGAGCTGGTCGAGGACATGAACGACCGGTATGAGCGGCTGCGCGAGCTGCCCAACGACCTGTGCCCGGAGGGCAAACTCACTCCCGCCATCGCCCGGAACAAGCAGCTGGGGATGCCGCTGCGGCTGGTGTGTGTCGACGAGGTGCAGCGCTACTTGGAGCACCCCGACCACGGCAAGACGGTTCTGGAGCTGCTCACCGACTTGGTGAAGGTCGGGCCGGCGGTCGGCATCATGCTCGTGCTGGCCACCCAGAAGCCGGACGCGAAGGTGATGCCGGACAGCCTGCGCGGGCAGCTCGGCATCCGGTTCGCCATGAAGGTGATGAACTGGCAATCCTCGGACACCATCCTCGGCGCCGGCGCCTACCCCGACCTGGACGCGTCCAAGCTACTGCGCGCCCACAAGGGCGTGGGCATCCTGCTCGGCTCCGACGACGGCGCGCTGACCGAGTTCGGCGGGCAGATCATCCGCACCGACCTGATGGACCTGCCCACCCTGCAGAAGATCTGCGAACGCGGCCGAGAACTGCGGATCACCGCCGGCACCCTGTCCGGGGTCGCGGACGGCGGCGACTACATCGTCGAGCACCCGGCGCCCCGTCTGCTGGATGACGTGCTGGCCGTGTTCACCGAGGACGAGGCCCGGTTGTGGTCGGAGACGGTGATCGCTCGGCTCGCCGAGGCGAATCCGGACGCCTACGACGGCTGGAGTCCGACCGACCTGGCTACCTGTCTCAAACCCTATGGCGTCACGACCGGGCAGGTATGGGGCCAGACACCGGACGGACGAGGCGCCAACCGGCGCGGAATCAGCCGCGAAGCCGTCCTGGAAGCCCTCGCGGCCGGCTGCGATTGACCACCGCAAACCCGCTAGCGACCCGCTAGACCAAGCGCCCGGCCTGCTAGGTCTAGCGGTCGGCACTAGGCCGCTGACCAGCGCACTAGCGGTCTAGCACCGTGGTGCGCGGAAACTGCTTGGTCGCGGGGGCGGCAACATCGGAGACTGGCCGCATGCGCCGCAACATCAGCTCCGGTGGGCCGTTCGAGGACGTGTACGGGTACTGCCGGGCCGTGCGGGTGGACAACCAGGTGCACGTCGCCGGCACCACCGCCCAGCCGCCGCACCTGGACGACACCGACGCCTACGGGCAGGCCCGCGCCGCGCTGGCCATCATCGAGCGGGCGCTGCGCGAGGCCGGGTCCAGCGTCGAGGCGGTGGTGCGCACCGTCACCTACGTGACCGACATCGACGACGCCGCATTGGTGGCCAAGGCGCACCGGGAGGTCTTCGGCGAGATCCGCCCGGCGGCCACGCTGGTGGAGGTGTCGCGGCTGATCGACCCCCGGATGAAGGTGGAGATCGAGGCCTACGCGATCGACCCGAGCTGACGGTGCCCGTGCGGCCGGCGAGCGCGAACCGGATCGGAGAACGGTAACCGCACGGCCGATGAAAGACTACCGACGCGCCAGATTTCATTGGCGCGAGATTTTTGTACATTATTCCGTCAGCAAATTTCGCACAAAGAATAGTTTGCAAACCGGACTCGATTGAGTTCTGATATTCCAATGGTTCGTGTAGTGCTCGTCGAGGACAGCGCGGAGCTGAGCCGGATACTGGCGGACTTGCTGGACTCGGACCAGGAAGAGCCGCGTGAGGGTGCTCTGAGCAGGGGAATCATCCTGTTCGATATCGACAAGGCCGGGCCGGACAAGACCGGTCGGCTCGGCCGGCTGCTGGACGGCATAGAGCGGATCGCGCGGCGGACCACCGAGTCGCCGAAACAGGTCGTCGAATACATGGATGTGACGATCGACCTGGAACAGCGGACGATTCGTGCCGGCAATGAAAGGCCAAGGCTGACCGTCCGGGAATTCGAGGTACTCGCGGTGCTCGCCCGCCGGGCCGGGCACGCGGTCAGCCGTGGCGAGATCCTGGAGGACGTGTGGGGGATCGACACTCCGCGTACGTCGCGGATCCTCGCGGTGCACATGACGTCGCTGCGCGCGAAGATCAAGCGCCCGGAGCTGATCGAGACCGTGCACGGCTTCGGCTACCGGCTCAGCGCCACCTCCTCATAAGGCGTGTACCCGCATGCGTAGGCCATGCGGCCGGATGATCATGCTGACCTTGGTGGTGGGGGGCCGGACCGTCTCCAGCGTCCAGCCTGCGCATATGCCGCTGAGCGCGAGCACCAGCTCGGCGGTGCCGAACCTGTCACCGATGCACCGGCGGGCGCCGTCGCCGAACGGGAGGTAAGTGTCCCGTTCCGGCGTGGGGCGGTCCGGGTCGAAGCGTTCCGGTGCCGGGTACAGGTCCGGGCGGTGGTGGATCAGGTACGGGCTGCACACGATCGTCGTTCCGGATGGGATCGGGTGGTTGGCCAGCGTGGTCGGCTTGCTGGTTCGCCGGGTCAGCAGCCAGGTCGGCGGATAGAGGCGCAGGACTTCGGTCAGGAACCGCTGGGTGTAGCGCAGGTTCGGCAGGTCGTCGAAGGAGGGCGCCCGACCGGCCAGCACGGTTTCCGCCTCGGCGCGCAGCCGGGCCCCGGCCGCCTTGTGGTTGTCCACCAGGTAGAGGCACCAGGCCAGGGTTGTCGCCGTCGTCTCGGTGCCGGCGAGGAAGAAGGCGACCAGCATGTTGTTCAGCTCGGCATCGCCGCGCGCCGGCCCGCCGCTGGCCAGCGCGGCGAGCAGGGCACCTCGGTCGCCGGATGAAGGGCGCGCGATGGCTTCGGCGATGGTCCGCCTGGCGTGCGCGGACGCGGCTCGGAACCGGCCGTGGCCCGACCCGGGCAGCCGGCGAACCACCGGGGGCAGGATGACCTGGCGGAGCAGGTTCGACAGGATGACGGCGAGATCGTCGTGCAGCGCCCGGATCTCGCCGGGTTGCAGGCTGTCGGCGAGCAGCGTCCGGATCAGCGTTTCGGACGAGAGGATCATCGTCTCGGCGAGCACGCCGATGACCTGCCCGTCCCGCCAGGTGTCGGTGCGGGCGACGACCTGCCGGCTCATCACTCGCGCGTACTCGGGCATCCGGGAGTGATGGAAGGCCGGTTGCGCCGCCCGGCGCTTCGCCCGGTGCGTGCTGTGGGGGCAGGTGACCAGGTTGTCGCCGGCGATCTCCATGCCCCGCTCGAACAGCGGTCCGCCCTTGTCGAAGGTGCGGTCGTCGACCAGCACCTGCCGGGTGAGGTCGGGGGTGCACGCCACGATGGCCGGCTCGGCGCCCAGTTGGATCTCCACGAGATCCCCCAACGCGGGCAGCGACCGGAGGAAGCCCAGCGGTCCTGGTGAAGTTGGCGAAGGTGGCCGACGAACGGGAGCCGGTCCGGCGCTCTGGCAATCGGACTCATGGCCTGTCCCACCACCACCGGATGGACGGCAGGTCCACCGGCTCGGTGAGGTCATGGCCGTGGATTCGGCGGCTGGGCCGTTCGCACAGTGCCAGCGCCGGGGAGCCGTTGGACGTCGTGAGGTAGCGGTGGGTGGCGTGCAGTCCCCAGTCCAGGTTGCCGCGGATCTGGTGGTCCAGGCCGCGCACGTAGCGGTGCAGCGGCTGGTCGCCGTCGTCCGGGAACCGGCTCCGGTGTCGCAGGTAGCTGTACATCGCCCGGTTGCGCATCCGGATCGCCTCGGCGAGCGCGCACCGGGGGTCGAGGTCGCGGTGCCTGGCCAGCGCGCTGACCAGGTTGATGCTTTGCACCGGCCGCTCGGCCTCGCGGAAGCACGAGTAGATGTCGTTGTCCCAGGCCAAGATCACCGAGGTGATGTCCACCAGCAGGCGCACGTCCGGGCGGTCGAGTTTCTCGGCCGGGACCTCGAAGTCCCCGGCCGCCTCCATCAGCCCGATTCCGTAGCTGGACGCGCCCGCGTCGGCCGGCCGGATCAGCGTGACGGCGTCCGGGTCAGGGACGGTTTCGGCCTGCCGGTACGCGGCCGCCCAGAGCACCCCGAGCGTGAAGCCCCGGTGCAGCTCGATCCAGCGCCGATACACCGCCGGCGAGGCCAGTTCGCCGATGCTCGCACGGATCTCCCGGAACGCCTGGGCGAACGGATCGTCGGTCAGGACGGTGGAGTGCGGCGCGTCCAGCAGCCGCATCAATCGGAGGTGCCGGTCGGTCACGGTGAGCAGTGACTCGTGGGCGAGCGCCTCGACGATGTCATCCAGTACGAAGCCCCAGTAGCAGAACTTGGTGATCGTCTCCAGCGCGTGCTCGGTGCCGGTGGGGAACAGCCGGGCCACCAGTCCGCCGCAGTTGATCCGCGCCAACTTGGCCAGCGCCTGGTCGTCCGGGCACAGCCCACGGCAGCGCATCCAGTCGAGCGCGCGCCGGTCGACGAGGTCGACCGCCGGGTGCACGGCGGGGGGAATCGGGCAGTAGATCGGTGGAACGGCGGTCTCCTGGCCAGCGTCGGTGGAAACCAACCTCGCTAGGTCCACAGCTGAGTACCTTGGCACGGCGCCAGTAAGTGGTCACCCCTGAGTGGATCCTTCCACTCTTTCGAGGTTTGCCGAAACTGGCCACAGCGAGCCGCTCGACCCGCCACCATGAGAACCCTCGGTGACCGGCCGGTCACCACCTGCCACAGGATCAGGGGGAACCACCAGCCGTGAGCGATGACTGCATGATCGGGCCGGGCCGGCACGAAGTGGTCGCACACGAGAACCTGAACGCCAACCTGCCGGCCGCCGCCCAGGTCTGGGCGTTACTGGCCATCGCCTCGGCGATCAACCGAGTGGCCGACCAGCTCGAAGAGCTCGTCGATCCCCGGAACTGAACTCCGACGCGGTGACCGGCGACGGCTCAGCGGGGGAGCACCTCGAGCAGCTGGTACTCCATGAGGCGGTGCACCTCCTGCCGTCGCACGACCCGGGCGGGCAGGATCCGTCGCCCGGCGGCGTTGGCCAGTTCGTCCAGCCGGTCCCGCTCGCCGAGGTCGGCCGTGCCGATGAACAGGCGGCCGTTCGGGGCGAGGTAGCGTGGGCCCTCCGCGATGTACCTGGCCTGGTTCTGGTAGCCGGGGTCGAACACGGCGGCGTGCAGCGAGGAACGCAGCGAGTAGCCGGGGTGCACGTAGGTCCACGGCACGTTCCAGAAGATGACGTCGAAACGCCGGTCCGGAGAAACGCCCTGGAACAGGTCACTGAGTCCCGCTTCGACACGGTCCGCCACGAAATGCCGGGCGGCGTTGGCCTTCGTGTTGGCAACGGCCGCTTCGCTGATGTCCACCGCGGTCACCTCGGCGCAGCCATGCAGGGCGGCGGTGACCGCGATGACCCCGCTGCCCGACCCGACCTCGAGAAAACGCCCGTGAACCGGGTAGGGCACGATCGAGGCCATCACCTCCGTGGCCGCCGTCATCGTGGCGGGAAACACGCCTGAATGCAGTTCCCATTCTCGTCCGAGTAGGTGGAATTGCTCCGGCGGGGCACCCTCAGCGAGAACTCTCGAAATGATTTCTTCAACTTCTTCCGGAGTTTCCTTTACGTCCATGCCTCGACTTCCAGATTCTCGCGTGAAGCTGCGGGGAAATTCCTTACGAAGATTAAGTTGAGCTTTGAAGATTCGCAAGGCAAACGGTGTGGCCAGTGCGCGCGTGGCGCGCCCGTGATGTCGTATATCACGCCCTGTTCCTGGGTGTATCCGCTGGTAGAACGTGTTCCAATAGCTGACGACTGACCGGCTCCCGCCGTGCGCCGATCGTCTCGTAACAGGAAGAACTGGCGACTTCACCGATACCTCGGGTACGACCGCGTACGCCGAAGCGAAGGGCCCCTTGATCGCTACGATCACCGAGCACGCCGAGGAGTGGGCGATGCCTTGATCAAGACGCGGTCGGCGAATACCGTGGTCAGCCAGTTCGGCATGCTGCTGGCTGGCTCGCTGGTCTGGCCTGCGTGGCCGGCGAACCAGTTGTGTGGGTCGTGCCACCGGCAAAGGAGGCTGGGCGGTGAGCCGGTCGGTGGGCATAGTCGGGGCAGGGCAAGCCGGCATCGTGTTGGCCGCTGAGCTGTTGCGGGGCGGCTTCCGGGTCACGCTCTACTCCGATCGCGGACCCGAGGACTACCTGGCCGATCGGGGCCGGCCCACCGCGTGCCTGTTCGGTGAGCAGGTGGTGCGGGAACGGGAGCTGGGGCTCACCTTCTGGGACGGCACCGCGCCGAGCATCGAGCGGATTCACCTCGATCTGTGCGCGGCCGACCGGCTGGTCCTGTTCTCGATCGCCGCGCCGCTGCGGCTGCCCGCGCTGGCGGTCGACCAGCGCCTGAAGTTCGCATACGGCATGCGTGAGCTCGCCACGCGGGGCGTGTTGATCAGCGTCGATGCCATATCGTTCGAGAAGCTGGACGCGCTCGCCGCCGAGTACGACGTCACCGTGGTGACCGCTGGCCACCAGGGCTTCGGTTCGACACTTTTCGAACGCGACCCGAAACGCAGCGTGCACAACCGTCCCAAAAGAAACCTCTTCATGGTGAATATCCGGGACTACGATCTCGCGGCGGGTCTCCACCATGAGCACCTGAAGTTTTCATTCATCCCCGGTGTCGCCGAGATCTTCTGGGTCCCGTTCCTGGACAAGGACGCGGGCCCGTGCATTAGCGTGGTCGTCGAAGCCGTACCCGGTGGCGCGGCCGATCGCTTCACCGATATCGGGTCGGCACAGCAAGGAGTGCACGTGTTGCGCGGTCTGGCGCGGGACCTGCTGCCCTGGGAGGCGGCATTTCTTGCGCCCGCCGCCCCGACCAGCCCGCTCACCTGGCTGACCGGGGCGATCACACCAACGGTGCGCAAACCGGTCCGCCGACTGCCGTCCGGACGCAGCGTACTGGGCCTTGGCGACGCCGTCGTACTCAACGACCCGCTCGCCGGGCAAGGCGCGAACAACGCCACCCGGATGGCACGTTTCTTCGCCGAACGTCTGGCCGCCCGCGGCGACGGGCCATTCGACGCGGACTGGCTGAACGGCCAGTTCGACGAGTTCTGGACATACGGCCGCTTCGTCAACGACTTCTCCAACGCCCTGTTGGAACCGCGGGCCGGGTTCCAGCAAGACCTCCTGATCGCCGCGTCGCGGCACCCGGAGATCGGCTCCGCGATCTTCGACGGCTTCGGCGATCCGGCAGGCCTGTTCCCGTGGTTCGCCGAACCCACCGCGGCCAGGGCGTTCCTCCGGCAGCATCAGGTCAGCCGAACCGACGTGCTGCGCTACAAGATCGGCGTGGCCGGGAAGGTCCTCGGCCACCAACTCTCCCAGAGGCTCAACCAGCGAGGGTAGAAACGCCCGCCGGGGCCGTCAGCCGATTAGCCGGTCTTGTCGGTGCTCGCCGTAGAACTGAACCTGCTGGTTCAGGATCGTACGCAGGCTCTCGTCACGCGAGACGCCGTAGACAGTGCCGGGGAAATCCAGAGGCTTCTGGACTGCCCACAGTTCGTCATGCCGGTCAGGCGAGAACATCTGCGCCGGGTCCCCAATCGCGATCCAGCCAATCGGCAGTGTGCTCCCGGGCTCCAGCCGCGAGTTCACGTGCAGGACCGAATTGATGCGTAGCTCGCTGCCTGCTCCGACGAGAGCACCTGGAAAAACAGACACGCCCGTAGCGATGAACACCTCGTCCTGGACAGTGGCACCGTTGATGTGAGCGTGAGGTCCGATGAGGACCGCGTCACCGAGCACAGCCGGGTGATCCCTCCGCCCGCGGATCAGCGCGTTCTCCAACACGACGACGTCGTTCCCGACGGTTACGCGTCCGTCTTCCGCCGTCGGTACGCCGGCACCCAACTCGGTGAGTGGATCTACGCTGTGGCCGGCTGGCCCGGCGTCACCTGGCTGGAACTGCTCGCGTCGTTCCTGCCCCCGGCACTGGCCGTGGTGCTGGTCCTGGCCTACGGCTCCGCGGCAAAGTGACCACGTAGCGGGAGGTTCCGATGGCTGATCGAGCGGCCATGTCGGACGAGTCGAGCGGGGTCGGGCCGCGAGGGGCGTTGGCTCGGCGGTGGCCGACGTTGCTCGCGCTCGCCGTCAGTGCGCCGGGTTTCTTCGATCAGCCGAACGCAGAGGAGGTGCACGCCCTCGCTCAGGCGATGTTGCTGTTGCCGCTGTGGTACGTGGTGGTGGGGGCGGTCGCCCGGCGGGGCTGGACGTGGTTCGTGGTGGTCGGGGTCACCGGCCTGTTCGTGCTGTTGCGCATGCAGGAGCGTGTCGAGCCGGTGCTGGTGCTGCTCGCCATCTCACTCACGGGCGTGCTGTGGGGATCGGTGCGCGGGCGGTTGGCGCACCCGTCGTTCCTGCTGCAGATCGCCGGGCTGGTGGTGTTCGCCGCGCTAGCGGTGGCGGGTTTGGCCAGCGCGCCGGACCTCGGCCGGTACTTGGTGGCGGCCGGTTGGTTCGCGCACGGCCTCTGGGACATCGCGCACTACCGGGCCGACGCGGGAGTGGCGCGCACCGGCGCCGAGTGGTGCGCGGTCGTCGACATTGTCATCGCCGCTCAGCTCGTCCTGCTGCCACTGCTGATATGACCCGGGATTCCTTGCTGGTCAGGAACGCGGAGAGGCTGGCTGGCCGGAGCAGGTGCCGAGGAAGCGGCCCTCCTGAGTGGGGCTCTGGACGAAGGGCCCGACTTCGCCAAACAGGCCAAGGAATCCTTCGAGCGGCAGCCAACAAGACGAGCATGAGCACCGCCTGTGCGCCGACCTGATCGGCACGCTTCTTGGTCTCGTTCGCTGACGGCAGGCTGCTGCTGGTGAAGCTGAGCGAGGTGGACACTGTCGCGTCGCTGCATCACGGAACGTCGCCCCGGCGCTACCCCGAGTGATCAAGTGGGCTAGTCTGCCGCCGATCTTGTGGCGAACCTGGGGTGGGGGCTGAGATCAGTGGTGGGTTCGATCAACCGTGTGCTGCGCCGGACTTCGGCGAAGGCTGCGCTGGCGGTCGCTGGGGCCGTTGCGCTCACGGCGGCCGGGCTGGGCATGGGTGCGGCTTCCGCTGTGGATCTGCCGGGCGGGCCGGAGATCCCGATCGACGTGCCGCCGATCTACATCCCGGAGCTGGGCAACCTGCCGATCGGCCCGACCCCGCTGGGCGCCAAGGGCGCGCACCGGCCGGTTCCCGCCCCCACCGGCTGCGCCAAGAAGGTCAAGCCGGCGGAAGCCGATGCGGCGGTCAACGCCGCGCGAGCCGGTGACCGGATCTGCGTGATCGGCGGCGCTTCGGAACGCATGCTGATCATCCGGGCGCCGGAGAAGCCCCAGCCACAGATCAACCTGGTCGGCGACGGCAGCGCGATCAAAGGGATCTTCGTCGTGGCCAGCAACGTCGTGATCGAGAACTTCAACTCGATCGACGCCGAGGCGCCCGGCGTACTCATCAAGGGCCACAACATGACCCTGCGCAACATGGTGATCGACAACCCCAAGGACGCGGACAACGACGGCATCCGGTTCTTCGGCAGCCGACTGCGCATCCTCAACAACACCATCACCAACGTCCGCAACACCGATGGTGCGCACGCCGACTGCATGCAGACCTACTCCAAGGACGGCGACCCGAAGCCTCCCGTGGTGATCTACAACGACCCCAGCTGGGACGTCCTCATCGACAGCAACCGCTGCGAAGGCATCGACAACCAGTGCCTGATCGCCGAGGGACCGAACGACGGCGAGGGCAGCGGCCAAGGGCACAGCCGCGACATCATCTTCAGCCGCAACCTGTGCGACGCGACGGGACTTGCGTACCAGACGGTCATGCTCGAGGACATCCAGCGCATGACCATCGCGTTCAACGACATCAAGGGCCCGATCCGCAAAGCGTTCGCGTTCGATATCGGCTCCACCGAGGGCAAGGTCGTCGGCAACCGGCTCGATCCGCGCATCCCCTGCCACGTGGGCATGGACGAGTCCTCCAAGCCCGGTTACCTCGGCCCGGCACCCACCTGCGAGCCGTGACGGCCGATTCGGTTAGGCCAACAGCTCCGGGACCGAGCGTTGGATGCTCACGCGGATCCGGCCGTCCGGTGGGGTCCCTTCGACGGGGTCGGGCCTGGTGAACATTTCCGCGAGGCGTCCGGTCGGCGCTCTGGACAGATCCGCAAGCCGAGCGCGCGAGCGCACCGACGGACGTCGGCGAACCAGTCGAGCGGGGCGGCGTCGGTGCCGCGGTGCCCGGTAGACCCGGTCGGTGAGCGCTACCCGCGGCCGGTGGATGGTGGCGAGGGACATGGTCGGGTTCCTTCCTCGTTGCGGGATGGGCGGATGGCCGCGGAAGGACGGCGGGCTTCGGGCGGTCATCGCGCTTCCCCGGCGGCGTGGGTGACCAGCTCGGCGAAGACGCGGGCGAACTCGGGTCCGCTCTGGCCGGTCACGGTGGGCGGGCCCCGGTTAGCGGTGTTGGTGAGCGGGACGACGAGCTCGCCCCGGGCGTTGACGATCGCGCCGCCGGAGAAGCCCCCGGTGGCCCAGCCGAAGAAGCTGAGGTTGAGCGGGTTGCTGGTCTTGATCACGGGTCCGCCGGCGAGGGCGAACTGTTGCCTGGCCGCGGTGATGCCGGGGTAGCCGATGGCGATGACCGGTTCGCCCGGGGCGGGTGCGGTCCGCGCCATCGGGATGTAGGGCAGCGGCTTGCGGTAGTCGGGGCGGCCGGTCTCCACGCCCCGGTCGATGCGCAGCGCGTCGATGTCGACGACCCGGGTGGACTCCTGGTCACCGTCGGTCCGCCAGTAGGCCTGCGCGCGGTCGGTGCCGCCGATCCGCGCGCTGACCTCGTTCGGCTCCGGGCGCTGGATCGGCCGGGTACGGAACGAACGGCCGTCGCGCAGCTCGGCGACCAGCTCGCGGGTCTCGCCATCGTCGGTGGTGACGTGCGCGGCGGTGAGGATGGTGCCGTTCGGGTCGATGATCACGCCGCTGCCCACCGAGGTACCGTCCGCCGCCCGGAGCCGGACCACGGCCGGGATGGCCCGCTCCAGCGCGTCGGTCGGGGTGGCGCCGGGCTTCGCGTCGAGCCTCGGTGCATCGGTGGCGTCGGAGGCGCGGAGCGGCTGGGACTGGATGAGGCCGGCGCCGACCGGGGTGTCCTGGGTCAGCAGCGCAATCGGCTGGCGCTGATCGGGGCTGATGTAGTAGTCGATGCCGTCCGCGCTGGCCCGGGGCGTGTCGTCGCGGGTGTGCCAGGCCTGGGCGATCTGGGCGGGGGTAGCGGCGGTTTCGTCGCGCCGGCGGGAGTCGGGCCAGTAGCGTTCGTCCAGGTAGGCCTTGTGCTCGATGGTGTAGGTGAGGCTGCGCAGCTCGTCGGTCAGGGTCATCACCTGGTCCGGCATGGCGCCGACGACCAGGTCGCCGCGCGGGTCGGGCAGTACCAGCAGCGGTCCGCGTTGCGGATCAACCCGCTCGACGAACCCGGCCTGGGTGAATTCGGTGGCCAGCCGGGTTTCCGCATCGTGCGCCGGGATGACCACGCTGGAGGGCAGCGCGACCGGGGCGAGCCGGGCGCCACCTTCCAGCGCGCTGGTCACGGAGAGCAGCAGGGCGACCATGACCGCCCACCGGCGCACCGACCTGGCGGGCCGGTGGGCGGCGGGCCGGCCGGTCAGCTCCTCGGTGACCCCGAGGGCGCGGCTCCAGTAGCGCGGCCCCTTCAGCACCCGCGACCCGAACGGCCAGAGCAGCAGGCGGCCGACCCCGCCGTGCAGGTACCGCCGCGCCTTGTCCCGGTCGGCCGGTTCCCTGCCGCGTTCGCTGTAGAACTCGGCGTAGTAGACGTCGTTGCCGAACCGGTCGCGCACCATCGTCAGGCCGACGGCGCCGGCCGCCGTACCGACCAGAGCGAGCAGCCCGCCGGCCGGACCGAGCAGGGTGATCAGGCCCCACCAGAAGCCGACCAGCACCGGCGCGTACAGCACCGGCACGGCCAGCCGCAGTGCGCCGATGCCGACCTTCGGCGCGCCCAGCTTGGTGGTGTCCGGCGGCCCTCGGGTCGGGTGCAGGCGCCACCACCAGCGCAGGAACGGCATCACCGTGCGCACAGCGGCGACCAGCAACACGCCGGCGGTGACCAGCAGCGCGGTGGGCAACCCGGCGACCGGGCTGACCGTCGGGCAGTAGTCGGCCGCGTATGCGGTGCCGGCGAACGGGCCGATCAGCAGCAGCCCGGCGGGTGCACCGATCGTGATCACCGCCCGTGCGAGGCGCCGTGCCCAACCGGCTTTGTGGACTGGTCGGGTCGTACCGCCGGCCGGGTCACGCACCGGCGAAGTGCCGCTGCCGTCGCCACGGGGGCCGTCGCGTCGGGCGGGGCCGCCGCCGGAGCCGGGGCCGTTGCCCGGGCCGTCGCCTGCGCCTGGGGCGGGGCGGTTGCCGGTGCGGCGTGGGGCGGTCCGGTTGCGGCGGCCGGTCACCGTCTCGGCGAAGGCGCGGGCGAACTCGGGACCACTCTGGCCGGTGACCGTGGACGAGCCCTCGCTCTTGGTGAGCGGGGCGATCAGCTCGCCCCGGGTGTTGAACAGCGCGCCGCCGGAGAAGCCCCGGGTGGACCAACCGAAGTAGCTGAACTCCAGCGGGTCGGGGCCGCGCTGGGTAGGCCCGCCGGACAGCGCGAACTGCTGCAGGTCCGGTTCCACACCCGGGTAGCCGACCGCGATCACCGGCTCGCCCTCGGCCGGCCGAGTGGGCGCCATCCGCACGTAGGGCAGCGGTTTGGCGTAGTCGGGGCGGCCGGTGTCCACGCCTCGGTCGATGCGCAGCGCGTCGATGTCGACCACGTCGTGCTTCAGCTCGTCGCCGTCGGTCCGCCAGTAGCTGATGGACCGGGGCAGGTCCAGGCCGGGGTGGCGGCGCTGCACCTCGCGCCCTACCTCGGTCCCGTCCGGGCGTTCGATGTGCGTGGTGCGGAAGGAGCGGCCGTCGCGTAGCTCGGCGACCAGGTCGATGGGCTGGCCGTCGCCGGTGGTGACGTGTGCGGCGGTGAGGATGGTGCCGTTCGGGTCGATGATCACGCCGCTGCCCACCGCGCTGCCGTCGGCCAGCCGCAGCCGCACCACCGCCGGGATGGCCCGCGCCAGCACGTCGGTGGCCCCGGCGTGGCCGGCGGCGGGCAGGCGTGGCGCGGACTCGGCGTAACCGGGGTCGACCGGCTGCGACTGGATCAGGCCGGCACCGACCGGGGTGCGTTGGGTCAGCAGCCCGATCGGGTCCTTCTGGGCGTCCGGGCTGATCGTGTAGTCGAAGCCGTCCGCGCTGGCCCGGGGCCGATCGGGGCGGTTGTGCCAGGCCTCGGCGACCTCGGCGGGACCGGCGGAGCTTTCGTCCTTCGGGCGGAAGCTGGGCCAGTAGCTTTCGTTCAGGTAGGCCTTGTGCTCGATGGTGTAGGTGAGGCTGCGCAGCTCGTCGGTCAGCGTCATGACCTGGTCCGGCATGGCGCCGACGACCAGGTCGCCGCGCGGGTCGGGCAATACCAGCAGCGGTCCGCGTTGTGGATCAACCCGCTCGACGAACCCGGCCCGGGTGAACTGGGCGGCCAGGCCCTGTTCCGAGGCGTGAGCGGGGACGACCGCGCTGGTGGGCAGGGCAATGGGCGCCGGTGGGGCGGCGGTGCGCAGCACGCCGGTGAAGGCCAGCAGCAGCGCCGCCATCACGGTCCAGCGGCGCAACGACCGGGCCGGTCGGTCCGTGGCGGGCTGGCCGCTGAGCTGTTCGCCGACCGCGAGCGCGCGGTACCAGTAAGCGGGATCCTTGGTCAGCCGCGAGCCGAACGGCCAGACCAGCAGGCGGCCGACCGCGTCGCGCAGGTACCGCTGCGCCTTCTCCCGCTCCCTCGGGTCGTCGGCGGCGTGCTCGCTGTGGTACTCGGCGGAGCGGATGTCGCCGCCGAACCGGTCCCGGACCAGGGAAATCCCGAACGCGCCGAACATGGTGCCGATCAGCGCGAGTGCGCTGGCGAACGGCCCGAGCGCCCAGATCAGCCCGCCCCACACCGGCGCCAGCACCACCAGGTACAGCAGCGGCACGGCCAGCCGCAGCGCGCCGAAGCTGAGCTTCGGGGCGGTCCCCGGTGGCCCCCGGGTCGGGCGCAGCCGCCACCACCACCGGACGAACGGCAGCACCGCCGCGACCGCGGCGGCCAGCAACGCCCCGCCCGTGACCACCAGCGCGGTGGGCAACCCGTCCAACACGCTGATCGTCGGGTAGTAGTCGGCCGCGTACGCGTGATCGGCGAACGGGCCGACCAGCAGGAAGCCGGCCAACGCGATCACCAGCACCGCCCTGGCGAGGAGTCGCCCGGTCCACCGCGCGGCCTGGCGCAGTCGACGTACGGCTGCCCGGGGCAGCGGGCGGGCGGCCAGCCCGACGGTGACTACGCCGACCGCGAGCGCGATGCGTTCGATGATCCCGAGGGACAGCGCCGCCGGCAGGCCGACCACGTCGATCGTGGTCAGCAGTGACCGGATGATCGTGGCGGCGGCGGTGCCGACGAAGGCCCAGGCGACGGTGCGCATGGTTCGACCGGCGTGGAGTGCGCCGGCGAGTCGGACCCCGGCCCAGGGCAGCGCGACGAACAGCACTGCGGCCGCGGCCAGGTGCATCCGTGAGGAGAAGGCGTCCGGCGCGTTCGGCACGGTCGGGAAGACCGCGACGAGCACGAGCGCGGCGCTGGACAGGCGCAGCAGGACCCGGGTGAGAGTGCCGGTTCGCACGGCGAGGCGGACGAGCTCGACGGCGGCGGCCATGGCGACCATGCCGACGGCGAGGAACGTGAAGCCGTCGGGTGCGGCGACGTAGCCGCTGACCGTGTTGCCGACGGGGGAAAGTTGGCCGATGCCGGCGACGTGCGCGCCGGTGATGGTGGCGACGGCGACACCGAGCACGGCCACGGCGGCGGGTACGTGCCGCCAGACCAGACGGACCACGGTGGCCAGCACGATCGCCACGCCGACGCCCAGGATCACCAGGTGGTCGGCCGTCCCGGTGGCGGGCTGTGTGCCGGTGTCGGCGAGCGACGGCACAGCCAGCGCGAGCACGCCCAGTACGGCGGTGATGACCGAGGTGACCAGGCGCTGGAACCAGCGCAGGATTCGTTGCCAGAGCGGTGGACCCCGGGTTGGCCTGCTCTCGTCCAGCACGGCGGGTCGGCCGGCGCGGAACTCCGCGACCTCGCCCCCACCATCCGGCGCCGGGTCCGCGCCGTGATCGCCGGCGTCCGTCGCGCCGGCGCCGCCCTGCCCGCCGGAGCCACCACCGTGCTTGCGGAACAGCCGCCCCAGCGGGTTGCCGGGGAAGGTGATGCCGTGCCGGGCGAACGCGGCCTCGCCGAACGCGCGTGCGGTTCGATCGTGCTGCTTGCTGATGCCTCGATGGAAATGGCCGCTGCGGGTGTTGATCCACCGGCCCCGGCCGCCCTCGGCGTTGGCGTTGCCGCTGGCGATCACCGGCCCGCCGTCGGCCGGCACCACGTGCTTGATCCAGATCGTCTTGCCGTTGCGGTACCCGAAGGCGCGGGAGACCCAGAGGGTGCCGTCGGCGCGCAGTGCCCAGAGCACGATCCGGTGCCGGGCGAGGATCTTGGTCGCCTCGGGGGTGCCTACCTGGTAGGCGATGACGCCGGTCCGTTCGGCGTCGCGCAGGTCCCATCTCAGGTCTTCGGGTTCCTGGTTGCGATGCTTGCGCGCGTACTTGATGGCGTGGGACCAGGCTTCGTCGTCGAGGGCGGTCAGCCGGGCGACTTCGGCCTTGCGCCAGGCGCGTCCCCTGAGCGCGTTCCAGGTGCGGGTGGTGATGACGGCGACGGTGATCACGCCGCTGGCGATGAGCAGGATCAGCCCGAGGGTCGGGTGGGCGATCTGGGTCGCGGCGTTGGGGGTGGCCGCGTAGGCGGGGGTGCCGAGCAGCAGCGCGGCGACTGCGGCGCCGAGCAGCGTTCCGAGGGCGACTCGGGTCAGGAGTGGTGGCCCGCGCTGCGACCAGCCGCCTTGCCAGCCGGCTTGCTCGGCGACGGCGCGGGTGAGTGCGGCAATGGCGACCAGTAGTGCCGCAGTGGCCAGCACGGTCAGTGCGTGGCCGATGACCAGGACGGTGCCGATCCCGGTGAGTGCGCCGGCGAGTAGTGCCGTGCGGTCGGTGGGGAACCAGCGGCGCACGGCGCGGGCGGCGGGGGAGGAGAGTGCCTTCTGGACTCCTTGCTCTGCGTGGAGATACGCAACATTCAGTTGCCTGATCAGCGCGGTGAGGGCGGTGTGGAGGGCGGTGCCGATTTCGTGGCGCCAGTGCACCAGGGCCGTGATGCCGCCGGCGAGGGTGGCGACGGCCGCTATCGGCAGGGGCAGTGCCCATACCTGGGTGGTGGGGGCCATGGCGTGTAGCCACCAGAACGCGCCGAAGGCTGCGCCGGCGCCGAACAACCGGATGGGCGGGTTGGCTGCGGTCCAGGCCTTGCCGATGTCGCGCAGGATGGCGTTGGGCATCAGGCGCAGGATCAGGTCGCCCACCGCCATCACCGCGCCGGCCCAGAAGATCGGCCCGGCGACCAGCCAGTCGTCGGCGAGTGCGGCCAGTCCGAACCCGGTGAACACCCCGGCGACCAGCCGGCCGGCTCGGGCGAGCAGCCATGCCATCCGGGCCTGGACCGCCGCCGATGCGCGTTCACCGCCCTGGACCAGAGCGTTCCACACCTTCTCGGCCACCGCCGTGACCACCACGGCGGCTACCGCCGCGACCAGCAGCGTCGCCCCGTCCACGGATGTGGCCGCCGGCAGCCCGTCTGCGGCTTGGAGCACAGGCACCGCCGTGGCTGTCGCGACTGTTTCGCCGATGGCTGTCGCGGCGGCCACCCCGGCCATCGGGCCGACCAGCAACGCCAGCACCACCGACCCGACCACGGCGAACCGGGCCAGCCAGTGGCGCAATGTCGGTGCGCGGGTGGTGCGGCCACCGGTCAGCGGTTGGGCCGGGACGTCGGCGTCCGGCTCCGCGCCCCGGGCGGGGCCGAGGTTCGGTTCGGCGCCGGTAGGCGGCCCATGATTTGGTTCGGCACCGCCGGACGGCTCATGGTTCGGTTCGGCGCCGGTGGGCGGACCGTGCGGACCAGCCGGCCCGGCCTCCTGTTCGCGGAGCCAGCGGCGCAGCACCCGCCGCTTCATGCCGAGCAGCCGGGCGGTCTCGCCTCGGGTCAGGCCCGCCTCGACGGCGGCGCGGGCGGAGCGGCGTTGCAGCTCGGTCAGGTCCGCCGGCAGTTCGGTGAGCGTGGACCAGTCCAGCCAGAGGCGGTAGGTATCGATGAGCTGGCCGTCCCGGATGACGTAGCGCGGGTTGGCCTCGGTGACGGCCTGCAGCTCCCGATCGGCCAGGTCGGCCTCGGTCAGCGGCAGCCGCGCGTCGGTGCTGCGCGCGAACCGGGCGTACAGCTTGACCAGCACGTACACGTCCCGCACCGCGTCCGGAACGTCCAGCAGCCGGCGAGCCAGCAGCACCGGAAGCCGGGGCAGCGCACGGGCGACCGCGATCACCGTGCGCACCGGGCGGCGCGCGTCGAGGGGCAGCTCGGCGAGCGTGGTGAGCCCGACCAGCGCCCCGACGCCGAGGCCGATGGCGGGCCCGAGCATCGGCACGCCGGCCATCGCGGCCAGGCCGACCGCCGCCGTACCCACCCCGATCAGCGCGCCGGCCACCGCGTGCCGGGCGAGCGCGGGTCCCGCCGGTCCAGCCCGCACCAGGTAGAGCCCCGCGAACAGCACGCCCAGCCCGGCGGTGGCCAGCCCGATGCCGGCGCCGACGCGGGCCAGCAACCGGGGCGTGGACACCCGTTCGGCGCTGATCACGAGCAGGGTGGGCCAGGTCGTGCCGACCACGGTGCGGGCGTAGTTGACCACGCCCGCGATCATGTTGGTCCCGATCAGGGCGGCGACGAGATCGCCCACGTTGATCCGGTTCCCGGCCGGGGGAAGCGCGGCCTCGACCAGATCGGTCAACTGGTGCAGGGACAGGAAGAACCCGACGGCCGCGCCGGCGGCGAGCACGGTGAGCGCCTTGCGGGCTGCGCGGGCGGCCCCGATGTGCGGCCATTGGGCGGCCAGCGGGGTGCCCTTGACCGCGTCGGGAACCTCGGTCGGAACCAGGTTGTCGGCGATCGCCGGCTCGGGTGCGGCCGGCGGGGCGGCGAGGGCGCGGCGGCCGGCCCAGAACAGGGCGCCTTCCGCCACCGCCGCCGCGACCAACGCGGCGCTGATCGGCAGCAGCGCCGGGCCGAGCAGCAGCTCCACCACTGTCCCGGCCAGCGCGGCCGCCGCCAGCGCCACTCGCACCGGGACCCGGGCCGTCCGGCCGGCAGGGTCGGCGATCCGGACCACGTGCGCGGTCAGTGCCACCCCGACCACCGCCGTACCGCCGAGCAGCGACGCCGCCAACGCCGGCGGCGCCGAAACCGACCCGAAGGCGGACGCGGACACACCCAGCGTGCCGACCCCGAACAACCCGCCGAACAGCAGCAACCCGACGATCAGCCGCCCGTCCAGCCGCACCGCCGCACGGATCCGGTCGAACAGCCCGCACCCGGTCGACGGCGAGCCGGCGTCCGGCGGGGAACGGCCGCGCAGCCGGTAGCCGACCGCCCAGGCCAGCGCGAACACCGTGGCGACCCCGGTCGCGGCCAGCCGGTGCCAGTCGGGCCCGGCGAGCCCCGCCACCGCCCAGGCCGGCTGCGCGAGCAGCACCAGTGCCACGGCGACGACGCCGACCACCACGCCGATCCGGGCCAACCAGCGCAGCAGCCGCGACCACCACCGCCGCCCGGCGCGCGAGTCGTTCGGTTCGGCCGCCGAGGCACGGCCCGGTGTCGGCCAGTCCCCGGTCTCGCGGCCGTTCGCGTCGTGGTCCGGTGCCGTCTGGCCCTGGGGGGTGCGCTCCGCCGCCCCGGCCTGGTCCGCCGCGCCGCTGTCCGCGCGCTCCGCCGGGGCTCGGGTGATGGCCTGCTCCAGAGCAGTGATCACCTCGGTGAGGTGGGCCGCGCGCGCCTGGGCCTCGCTGATCAGCAGGCGGGTGAGGAACACGGCGTTGTGCGGGCCGTGCGAGGGCAGCGGCTCGTCCTGTTCGGCGATCCGGTAGCCGAGCTGGCGGTCGTCGGGGACCGTTCGCCGCAGGATGACCAGCACCTGTTCGCCCCTCGCGCTGGCCGACGCCGCCTCGGCCAGCAGCTCCGCGAGCAGTGCCCTGGCCTGCTCGGTGGCCGGCAGGGCGGTCCAGGCCTGGATGTCGCGGATGCGGGCGTCACGGGCGTTGGCCAACCATTCCGCGGCGAAACCGGGTTCGGTGAACCGGACCAACCGGGACTCGGCGGCGAGTCCGGGCAGCTGGTTGGCCAGGTGGAGCCACTCGGCGAGCCGCTGATAGAAGGCGGTGTCGTGTTCGGCCGGCGCACCGGGCAGGTCGGGCAGCGGAAACCCGCCGGCCCGGTCGAGGAACGCCGTCAGCCGGTCCTCGGCGGCACGTTCGAGCCGACGTGCGGACATCTCGGCCGAGTCGAGCTGCTGCAACAGGAACGGCCGTTCCTCCAGCCCGGACGCGAGGGCCTGGTGCCACCAGTCCTCGGCCAGCACGCCGAGCGTGATCCAGTCGAGGGAGCCGCGCAGCACCGACTCGGAAACCACCGCGACGTCCGCGCGCATCCAGGCCACGAAACGGTAGATCGGTGCGCCGAACTCGCCCGTCTGCAGCTGGTTGACCAGGTCCTCCGGCAGCACCAGCACCCGGCGCCCGCCATCCGGCAGCACCCCGGCCTCCCGGGCGGTGGGTGCCCGGGCATGCTCGGCCAACGCGGGAAGCCAGCCCAGCGCGGCCAACTGCTCGTCGGTGAAGCGCACGGAGAACCAGCTGCCGCCCCGCACCTGGGCGAACACCTGCTCCGCGGTCGGCGCCGGCACCGCGGGCTCCTCGTGCGCGGTCGTCCGCTGGACCTGCCGCACCAAGTCGGACAGGGCCGCAACGAACCTCTCCAACGCGAGCCGGGCGCGGCTGGGCAGGATCGGCCTGGCCAGCTGGTCGATGGCGGCGATCGCGGCGGCGTGTTCCGGGCGGGCGACCTTGCGCAGCCAGCGCTGCTTGGCCCGGAACCCGTTCGCCTCCTGCTTGGTCAGCTTCCGGTCGCGTTCGCGCTCGATGGCGTTGCGCAGGCCGGGGCCGTTCCGCCAGCGGACCTGGTCGCCGCTGTGCACAAGCACGTCGTGGTAGCGCGGATCGGTCTCGCCGCGGCGGTAGACGAACATCTCGTCGGCCAGCAGCAGCTCGTCCACGTACCCGGCGGCGACCAGGGTGCCGAGGAAGCCCTGCTCGCGTTCGCGGGCGGCCGCGGTGAGCCGCCCGTGACCGGTGGCCCGGACCTGCTCGTAGTAGCGGGCCAGCACGCCCTGGCGGCTCATCGCCTCCGGCACGCCGAGGGCGACCACGGTGACCCGGTAGCCGGCGGCCCGGTACGTCCTGGCCAGCTCGACGAACACCTCCGGCCGCTGCAGACCAGACTCGAACACCAGGTTGAGGCCGTGCTCGCGCACGTACTCGTGCAGCTTGGCCGCCCAGATCTTGCGGTCCGGGTCGCTGTAGCGGGTCATGTGAACGTCGTCCCGGGCCATCATCCGCCGGTACTCCGGGTGGTACTGGCGCAGCGAGTCGGCGTCGATGGCCAGCGCGTGCTCCCGCCCGCCGATGCGCTCGGTGAACTGCTTCTTCACGGTGGTCTTCCCGGCGCCGGACTGGCCGACCAGGAACACCACCTCCAGCGACTCGCCCGGGGTCACCCCGCTCAGCACCTCGGGCACGATGACCTCGCGGAACACGCGCTCGTTCTCCGCCGCGCCCAGCTGATACCGCTCGGTCCGGGCGGCGTGGATCTCCTCGGCCAGCGGGTCGGCGTCGGCGGCGTGTTGGTGCTCGGTGTGGCGGAAGTGCTTGCCGCCGGGAAGGTGGAAGTCGCGTTCGTGCTCGAGCAGCCGCCACCAGAAGTCGGCGGGCAGCCGGCCGGCGGCGATGTGCGCCGCGATCTCCTCGGCCATCGCCCGGGTGATCACCACCGCGTTCTGCGCGGCCCAGCCGAACGCCACCACGCCCGGCACCGGGAACTCGCCGTCCAGGATCAGCACCCGCACCCCTGGCGGCCCGCGCGGCAACTCGACCGTCAGGTCGTCGAGCGACAGCCACGGCCCCTTCCAGGCGCGCAGGAGCTTCAGCACCGCCCTGGTGTGCGCGTCGCTCCACCACCGCAGCGCCACCGGCCCACCGGCGTGGCCGTGCGAACCGTTGCCGGCCTTCGTGGCGATCGCCGGTTGACCGTGAGTGGGCGCGACGACGGCCGTGCTGGCGGCCCCGAAACCGGGGTCGATGAGCAGGAGTGTGCCCAGGGCGGCGGCGGCCAGCAGGGTGGCGGCGTGCATCATCCGGCGGCCGGTGGGGGTGTGGGTCCAGTCCATCGCGCGGGTCAGCCAGGCCGGCGGTGCGCGTGGCGCGCCGGGCCGGGTCATCCGGGCGATCACCTTGGTGGCGATGTGCCGGGCCAGGAGTATCGCGGCGGCCAACCCGCCGGCGATGAGCAGTGGGGTGTGGGCGAGTCCGGCGGCGGCCCAGGCGAGGCCTGCGAGGGTGCCGATGGCCCAGGTGATCAGGGTGGTGCGCCGGCGTCGGGTTTCCTCGTTTGTGGGTGTGGGTCGGATGATGGCGGCGGTGCGGTTGAGCAGGACCAGGTGGCGTTTGAGGGGGTAGGCGACGGCGTCGTGTCCGAGTAGCGCGGCGCGGATGGCGGGGTTGTGCCAGTGGCCGCCCAACTGCGCTGGGCCGCCGGTGGTGGAGGGTGGGCGTTGGCGCCACAGGTGCCAGGGCAGGTATCCGGTGATGACGCCGCCGTGCGGGCTGCCCAGTCGTCGGCCGTAGAGGTGTGCGTAGAGCCGGGCGACCAGCCGGGATTGCGTGACGTTGGTGCCGGCGGGTTGGCCGAACACGTCACCGACGAACAGCGACCCGGCGCGGAACTGTTCGATCCATCGGGCGACCTGCGAGCGGTCGCGGCCGTGGACGCCTCGGTGGAACTTCCGGTATCCGGCCCAGCGCAGCGCGAACCCGCTCCGTTCCGGCTTGGCGGCCACGGTGGGTGGGCCGTCGAAGCCCTGGATGGCGAGGATCTCGGCCAGTGCTTGTTTCGAGGGAAGCTTGCCCAGCTCGGCGAGGACCTTGGGGTCCCACTGGGCGATGCTGGTGTATTTGGCCGGCCGGTAGTTGCCGCCGGTGGTGGTGCGGCTGCTTCGCCAGGCCATGATCCGTCCCCACACCCACGCGAGGAGGTAGGCGCCGATCAGCCCGTTGTGGTTCCACGCCCAGGACAGGTAGTTCAGGATGGTCCCGGCGAGGGTGTGGGGGCGGGCGCGTTCCTGTTCGCGCTGGTGCTGCTGCTCGGTGAGCTGGTCGAGTTGGGTGCGCATCCCGGGCATCTGGGTGCGCAGGGTTTCGACGTTGCGTTCCAGTTCGGGGATGTTGTGTTCGAGCCGGTGGACCCGGGCCTTCAGCTCGTCGAGCGGGGCCTGGTGGTCGGGGGTGGTGCTGCTCAACCGTCCGGGTTCGGCGTCGAGGTAGTCGACGTACAGGTGGTCGGGCAGCAGGACCCTGATCCGGCGGGAGATGTCGAAGGCCCGCGTGGCGATCGGGTCGGTCTCGGCGTCCCGGGCGAACTCGCGTGCGCGCGTGCCGAGCTCTTGGGCATCCGACCACGTCCGTTCCGCGTTCAGGTCCCAGATCACCGACCACAGCTGGGAACCGCGCTGGCGCAGTGCGGCCGCCCGCCGCTCCAGCCGGGTGCGGTCATCGACCTGCGTGATGGCCCCGGCATGGAAAACGGCCGTGACGTGCGCGGACGGCGGGACGTCCGCCGCGGCCAGCCCGGCCAGCGGCGCCACCGACCACACAACGGTGGCCGCGGCAACCACGAGGGCCTTGACGATCCGGCCCAACCAGCGCCGCGGGAGAGGCCTGTCCGGGCCGGCGACACCGGAATCACGCAGCGCCTTCAGGGTCTGCCGGGTGTGCCGGCCGTGGTTCCGGATCGTGCCGGTCACGTGCGCGCCGTGTTCGTGGGCGATGACCAGCGCACGCTGTGGCACGGTCAACCGGTTCCACCAGGTGTCCAGTACGTAGATCCGGCCATCCAGCGTGTAGGCGATCAGGTTGGCGGTGACGGCGGCGCCGATGCTCGCGCCGAGCAACTCGGCGAGAGCACCGGCCGAGATCAGTGACACGCTTGGTGGCGGGCCGCGCCGTGACCAGCCGTACTCCGCCGATTCGACGATCCGCGAAACGCTCACCGACCGCAACGCGATCCGGAGCGCCTTCTCCCAGCGCTTCTTCATCCGCCAGGCCAGGGCACCGTCGTGCGCGGCCCCGCCGGAGCCGTCGATGAGCCGGCCCAGCTGGGCGACGGTGTAGTTGATCTCGCTCACCAACGTGCGCAGGTGGATGGTTTCTTCGCCCAGCCGCCGTTCGAGCGCGTCCAGCAGGCGGAGCAGCCGGTGGAGCTCGGCGAGCTGGTCCTCGGTCCACCAAGGGGTCGGGATCGCCGCCACCCTGGCCCGGATCTCGGCGCTGGCCAGGGTGGCCTCGGCAACCGCCAGGGTGTCCGTGGCGGCCTGGGCCTTGGGGTCGACCTGCTGGTGGGGCGCGACCTGTTCGAGGGCTTCGGCCAGTTCGGCGAGTCGGTCGGCCCGGCGCAGCGCCTCGTCGCGGACCACCCGCGTCACCTCGATCGCCTCGGCCAGCCACGGGTCCGGGTTCTGCCGGGCCGCCCGAACCAGCTCGGCGTGGGTGACGCCGGCCTGGTGCGCCAGCTGCCGGGCGCCCTCGCGCAGACCGCGCAGCCGCTCCCACTTCTGGTTGGCGTCGCCGAAGGCGGCCGAGTCGCGGATCGCGCCGATGAACAGGTAGGTCCAGTCCTGGATGTCCTGGATGCGTCGCTGGCGGACCATGTCGTCCAACCCGAGCTCGTCCCAGTTGCGCCGGATCTCCCGCGCCTCGGCCAGCCACTCCAGCAACCGGGCGAAGATCGGCAGCCCGGAGCCGGCGAGCTCGGTCAGCTCCCCTCGGAGCGTCCCGCCGTTGGCCTCGATGCGGATGCCTTCGTCCTCCGGCCATTCGTAGCGCTCGCGCAGGGACCGGACCCGCTGCTCCAGGCCGAACCGTTCCCGAGCTTCCCGCAGTTCGGCCAGCAACGCGGACGGGTCCCCGCCGTCCGGGCCGGTGACGAGGTCGAACAGCCGGGCCAGCCAGTCGCCGGCGAGCGGTCCGGGCGCGTCGAGCCCCCGGACCTCGTCGACCGGCACGTAACCCTGCTCGAGCAGCCCACCGACGAACGGGTAGCTCATCTCGATGGCCTCGGTCAGCGCGTCTTCCCGAACGACGAGCAGCGGGCCACCGGGGGTGGGCACGACCACCGCGATCACCTTGGTCAGCGCCTCGCCCAACGCGGTGCCGAACAACTCGGCCAGCACACCGGTGTCCAGCACCCGAACCGTCGTGGGGTCGCCCGTCCAGTCGGTCAGCGCGGCGAGCTCGAGCTCGTTCAGCTCGCGGGTTCGGTCCAGCAGCTCGGTCAGGCCGGCGAGCGCGTCCGGGTTCCGGACCGGGGCGGAGGTGTTGTCGGCGGTACGAGAGCCGGTGGAAGGGCCGGTGAGCCGAGGCAGCGCCTCAGTCAGGAACCGCGTGACGTCCTCCGCCTCGGCGAACAACGTGATGCCGAAGCCGCCCCTGGTCACCACGCCGACCACGGCCCCGCTGGAGTTGATCACCGGCCCACCAGAGGCGCCCCGGTCCAGGTAGATCCGCAGGAAGGTGGTCGAACCGCCGTGCAGCACCGGGCCGTAGCTGATCAGCCAGTTGCCGGCGGAGTTCCCGGCCACCGCGACCTCGGTGTGCGCCTGCGCGTTGTCGCCGGCCACCGGCAGCGGCGCCGCCTCCAGGGTGGGCACCAGCAGCAGCACCAGGTCCAGGCCGTGCAGCGCGGGGCTCAGCTCGTCGGCGGCAACCAGTGCGACCACCGGCTCGCCGTTCACCCGCAGCGAGCTGAGCGGCCGCCCGGCCACCAAGTGCGCGGCGCTGAGCACCAGGCCGGGCCCGACCACCGCGCCGCTGCCGTCCAGCTCGCCGATCGTCACCCGCACCCCGCCGGCCCGTGCCGCCGCGACCGCCCGACCGGCGGCGCCGATGTCCGGGTGGCCGATGAACACGTTGACCAGCTCGTCCTGCCAGGCCACCACCGCCACCGTGCCCGATGCGCCGGGGGCACGGCGGACCCGTAGCTGATCGACTGCTTCGTCGGTTCCGGAGCGCCAGGCGTTGACCACGTCCCCGACCAGCACGTTCAGCTCCTCGGCGGCGATGAACATGGCGATCCGGCCCCGCCCGGTCATGCCGTGCGGGTGCACATGGGTACCGGCGAGCAGCAGCCCGGGGGCGGCCGGAAGCTCCAGCGCCAGCCGCCCGTTCCGCTCCGTCGGCACGAAACCGGCGGCCACCAGGGCGGCGAACGGCGAGCTGGCGGTGCCGCCGCGGACCTCCAGGTACGGGTGCAGCCGGATCGCGTCCGACACCTCCGCCGGCCAGGCGCCGAGCTCCCTCGCCAGCTCGGTGACCGTCGCCCGGTGGCCGGGCGCGGCGTGCAGGTGCTCACTGATCCGGGCGCCGAGCCGGATCATCCGCCACGCCCACTCCTGCCGCGGCGACCTGGCCCCCTCGGCGTACTCGACGGCCACCGCGGCGAGCCGGATCCGCCGGCCGCCGGGGATCAGGGTGAGGTCGTCGAACGCCGCTTGCAGCTCGTCGAGCGTGCCGGCGCGCTTCGCCGCCGTGGCGAGCGCGGCGCGTTCCCATCCGGTCAGCTCGGTGGGGGTCCCGTCGTGCAGGGTGGCCCGGACGTGCCCGACCTGCCCGGCGTCTGCGTCCAGCACCACGTCCAGCCGGTCGATCGGGTTGCCCGGCCACGCGGCCAGCAGCGCGGCGGTGTGCAGGTCGGTGGCGTAGTTGAGCAGCGCATCGGCCCAGGCCGGGTGCGCCGCGCCCAGCCCGGCGGTGATTCGCGCGCGGACCTCGTCGAACTCGCCGATCAGCTCGAGCAATGCCGCCGGGTTCCGCTCGGCCAGCGTGTGCAGCTCGGTGACCATCCGGACGGTGCGCAAGTCGCCGGGGTGCACGATCTGCTCTCGCACGGCGCGTTCGGCCAGCGTGGCCACCGCGTGCGCGTGGTCACCGAGGCCCTGCCAGCCGGCGAACACCGCTTCGACCAGCTCGTGCAGTACCCCGGCCGCGTCCCGCGCGTAGACGTGCAGCACGCCGTCCCGGTCGACGTGGTGGCCGCCGAGGACCGGCAGGCCGGTGACCGGGTGGGTGAGGTCGGCGTCCAGCCGGTGGAACGCCACCGTCGGCGGTGCCCGTGCCCGCGACGGATCCCAGTTGCCGCGCAGCACCGCCGCCGCGTCCAGCAGCCACTGCCGCAGCACCGTGACCACCTCGGGGTCCACCCCGGGCAGCCGCAACTGGCCGGCGCTCTGCTCCAGCTCGCCGGCCAGCCGGTCGCGCCCGGCCTGGTCCATGTCGCGGCCGGTGAGCCGGTGGGCGATTTCCTCGGCCGGCAACGCCGGACCGTGCGGCTTGCACAGCCCGCATTCGTCCGGACCCGGGTCGGCCGGCAGCAGCCCCTTCCGGGCGGCCTTGGCGCGGGCGATCTCGATGGCCTCGGCGAGCACCGCCGGCGGGCCGACCAGTGTGCCGTGCCGCTCGTTGCTGCCCTGGACGAGCCCGACCAGCTCGCCCGCCACAAACCCGGGGCTGCCGGAGTTGCCGCCGATGGTGAGCGCCCGCAGCACCCGACCCCGGTCGAAGGCCGCGCCGGTGGTGACCCACCGTTCGCCGCCGGGGTAGCCGGCAACCACCAGGTCCGCCCCGTCCGCGGGATCGGTGGTGGCCACCGCGGCGATCGTCGGTCCGTCACCGGGGCCGTAGAGGTTGTCCAGGTCATCCACGATCAGCAGCGCGAAGTCGAGGGTCCTGCCGTATCGGGCGGCCTCGCGGGCCAGCTCGGGGTGCCGGGTGAACTCGTCGAGCTCGACCCGCACCCAGCCGCGCACCGGGCGGGTGCCCCGGAGCAGCTCGCCGACCACGAGCCGTTGCGCGCCCCCGGCCACGTGGAGCACGGTGGCCACCTCGCGCGGGCCCACCCGCACACCGGTGCCCAGTCGGGTCCCGTCGGCACCCATGATCGCCACCGCTGAGCCGGTCGGCGCGCCCGTGGCGGGTTGCGCCGGGACCGGGTAGAGGTTGTCCAGCCAGTGCTGGCCGTCCGCGTCCTGCCAGGTGGTCAGCACCAGCCCGTCGGGGAAGGTGGCGGCCCACTCGGCAGGCAGCAGCACCCGCCAGCGCCACAGCTGTTCGGCCACCCGCTCGGGCGTCGGCTCGGCGTGCTGCCAGGCCAGCGCGACCAGCTCGAACAACGGCTCGCTCGGCGCCAGCCAGCTCCGGCTCTCCGGCGCGGCCCACCAGCTCGCCCGGCCGCGCATCTTGGTGACCGTCTCGTGCGTCGGCGGGCGCAGGTGCGGTTCGCCCCGGCTCCGGATGCCGAGGTTGCCCCGGGGACCGGGCAGCCGCAGCGCGGCGCCGTGCACCGAGTGGACCGAGGCGGTGAACCCGGTCGCCCAGATCACCGGCGGCAGTGCCCACAACCGGCCGTCGATCACACGCATCCAGGGGTGCCCTTGGGCGAGCGCGATCAGCCGCGCCCGGTCGAGATCCTGCCCCGGGAGTTTGCCCAACACGGCGTGCGGCGCGACTACCCGCTCCATCCGGCGCAGCACGGTCAGCACCTCGCGCGCCCGGCGGGCGTCCGGGGCAAACGGCCCTGTCCCGGCGAGCCCCGCCCCGGCCAGTGCGGCGGTTGCGTCATTGGCGTCGGTCCGTCCGGTCACGCCGGCCAGCGCCGCGCCGACCACCGCTCGGCGCACCGTCACGTCCGCGCCGTCCAGCAAGGCGAACACCTCGGCGTCGATCACCAGCCGGCCGGCCAGCACCACCACGACCAGGTCGGTAGGCGTGCTCTCGAAGTAGCTCCCGGCCTCCCACGCCAGCCAGTCGAGATAGCCGTCCAGCACGGTCAGGCCGGTCACCTCGGCCGGCAGCGTTGTATCGGCGGCGAGGCCCGCCCAGGCACGCAGCTCAGCCGGACCGAACTCGCGCGTCACCGGCGCGCCGGCGGCGGCCTCCTTGGCGGCGAACCCATGGTCGGTGCCCAGCGGCTCCCCTCCGAGCCGGACCGCCACCGGTGGCGCCGGCCTGAGCGCGAGCCGCAACCACCGGTCGACGGCGGCCGCCTCCCGGTCGAACGCCGAGGGCCACCGCCACCGCGAACCCGCCGGCCAGGGCCGGTCGAAGTCCGGTTCCCGCACCCGGTGCGCGTACGGCACACCGAGCCCCCCCGCGACCTGCGCGAACGTGCGCTGCCCCAGCTGCTTCGCCAGCTCCCGGCGGAGCGGCACCGCCGTCCCGTGCGACAGCGCCGGGTATACCCGCCCGGCCAGCGCCGTGGCGGCGGCAACCCCCACGCTCACACCGACGTGGTTGACCACAGCGGAGACGGTCGCGGCCAGGACGGCAAGCCGCCGGGCGTCCGGTCCGGCGGTACCGGCCAGAACCCGGGCCAGCTCGTCGATGGCATCGACGTGCAGCTCCAGCTCCAAACCGGACCCGCGCTCGACCACCCGCGCCAGCGGGTCGTGCGGCCGGTCCGATTCGCGGTGCGACAGTTCCGCCCGCTCGTGCAGCCCGCGCAGCCGGTCCGCGATCTCCCGGCCGCCGGCGATCCCACCGTCCCGCAGCGCGTGCCGCAGCAACCCGACGGCGTCCCGTACCGCCCGCCGGTCGGCCGGGGCCGGCACTCGCTCTTCGTCGTGGGTCGGCGCCCGGGTGGTCCGCCCACCGGACAGCGCCCGGATCGCCCACCGCGCCACGAGCAGCGCGGTCACCCCGAGGGCCAGGTACCCGCCGACCTCGAGCAGGGGCGCGAGGTGCATCCCGCCGAGTAGGCCGCCGTGGTCGCCTCCGCCGAACACGGGCAGCATTCCGCCCGCGCTCGCCCAGCGGCCGCCGCCCCGGTTGGGCCCGCCCACTCGCTCCGGCCGCCCATCACCGTCCGCGACGGTGACCCGCCACCGGCGGTCCGGGAGCCGGTTGTGCAGCCAGACCCGGCGGCCCTCGGCGACCAGGCGGCGCAGCTCGTCAGTGCTGACCACCCTGAGCTCGCCGGCGGGCGCGTACGCCTCGGTCCCTGCGTTGTCGGGTGGTGCGGGCGGACGGTAGCCGTCGGCCGGACGACGGTCGCCCGGGAACTCGTGGGCCGTGGTCCGCTGGGCGGCCGCCAGTTCGGTGGCCAGGGTGTGGGGGAGCTGGCCGGCTTCGACGACCTGGGCCACCCAGTCCAGCCGCTCGGTGACGAGCCGTTGCAGCTCCAGGTTCGGCAGCACCGCCAGCAGCCGCTCCCGCTGGGCCAGCAGCTGGGCGAACTGGGCCAGCACATCGGCTTCGGTGAGCCGCCCGAAGATCGCGGGGTACCGGCTCAGCGTCCATTCGAACGGGTTGACCTCGGTCAGCCGGTCGTGCAGGCCCTCGTCGAAGTCGATGTGGAAGACCCGTCCGTCGTCGGCGCGGACCAGGTTCACCCAGTGGAAGCCGTTCCAGTCGCCCAGCAGGGCGCCGACGGCGAACTGGGCCGCCAGCTGGTCGCGCAGCCCGGCGCTGTCCGCGGCGTCCAGGTCGGGGAATTCGCCGCCCAGGTGCTCGCCGATCTCGAGCAGCTCACCGGCGTGGATCCGCAGGCCGTTCTCGGTCTCGATGTTCTCGACCGCGATGGCCAGCCAGGTCCGGCTGCCGGGAACGCCGGTCACCCGGTAGGCGGCGCCGGTACTGACCGAGCGGATCAGCACGTCGTAGGTGTCGGGGTGCTTGGCCACCAGCGTCCGGCCACCCATCCTGATCTTCATGACCTTGGGCCGGCGGTCCGGCGTGGTCTTGCTGCGCATCAGCGGCCCGAGGTAGGTCAGGTCGCCCGCGCGCAGGCCGAGCACCGGAAGGCCGGCCCGGCGCGCGGCGCGCGCGGCGACCCTGGCGGCGCGGAACGCCGAGGCGAGGGGGTCGACGTCGAGGCTGTGCTCCGCGTCGGTGTGCCGGCCGTAGAACTGGCCGCCGGGCAGGTGGAAGTCAAGCTCGTGGACCAGCAGCTCGTACCACCAGTGCTCGTCCAGCAGGCCGGCGGCCATGTGCGCGGCGATCTCCTCGGCCATCGACCGCGAGATCACCACGGTGCCCCCGGGGCCGCGTTCCGCCCAGCCGAACGCGATCACCTCGGGCAGCTCACCGTCGAAGACCTCGACCCGTACCCCGGGCGGCCCACGCCCGGCCAGCGTCGGGAACAGCCGCTCCAGCGGGGTGAACGCCGTCTCCGGCGCGGCCCGCAACACCGACAACACCCGCCGCTCGCGCGTCGGGCTCGACTTCCCGTCCACCGGCACCGACCCACCGGCGCCACCGCTGTGCGGAGCCGCGACCGCGCCCGGCGTGGTCGGGCCGGCCGGGGCGGGGCTCGCCGGGTCGATGAGGATCACGGTGACGGTGAGGTCGTCCACGCCGCCGGCGAGGCGGGCCGCCTCGGTGAGCTGGGCGGCCGCCAGCTCGGGGTTGGTGAGGGCCTCGTCGGTGAGCACGCCGGCGAGGTTCTTGGGTTCGGGCAGGTAGCGCCACAGGCCGTCGGTGGCGAGCACCAGCAGGCCGGGGCCGGTGACCGGTGCGGAGAAGAACTCGGGGGTCGGCTGGTAGTCGGTGCCCAGCCAGTGGGTCATCACGCCGCCCTTGCTGATCGGGCCGGGGCGGGTGTGGTCGGCGGTCAGCTGGGTGCCCTTGGCGGGGTTGGCGCGCGGCAGGAAGTAGCCGCGCGCGGATCCGGCGCCGAGCAGGCTGATCGTGGTGTCGGTGACGTGCGCGGCGAGGTAAGCGGCGGCGCCGTGGTGGGCGTCGGGGTGGGCGCCCATGTGCGCGGTGGCGCGCCAGGTCAGCACCTCGGACACGGCTTTGGCGTGTGCGTCCCGAAGCGCCTGCTCCGGGGTGCGGCCCGGACGGTCGGTGCGGGTCAGCTCGGAGTGGAACGCCGCGAGCATGACCGAAACCATGTTGCGGGAGTCGGGGTAGGTGGACACGCCGTCGGCGATCGCCGCGATCCGGGCACCATCAGCCGTGGCCCCGGTGGTGCCACCGTCCTGGTTGAACCGGTTGCCCCGGCCGCGCTGGGTGGTGGTGGCCATGTCCGGGCGCAGGTTGATGTGGTCGGGGTTGCGTTGGCGGCCGGTGCTCGGGTCGGTGCGCGGGACCAGGGCCGAGGGCGGCAGCGGCGGGTGCGGCTCCTCCTCGAGCACCTGGGGGTGCGCGGTGTAGAGGTGCTTGGCGGCCTTGCGGGCGCGCTCCATCAACCGCCAGCCGCCGAAGGTGCGGAACACCTTGCTGTCCCAGGCGTACTCGCGGTCGACGTCGTGGCGGGCCACCGCGACGCGGGCGTTCTCCAACGCGTCCTCGGGGGAGGGGTCGCCCCGGTGCAGGGCGCGGCGGACGGCGTTCCACGCGCGCAGCACGGCCGGACCGTCGCGGCGTTGACGGCTCAGCACCCGGCGGGCGGCGTTGAGCTCGCCGCGGATCTCGCGCAGCCAGTACTCGGCGGTGGGCGGCATCGGGTCCGCGCCGGGCGCGTGGCGCAGGGCGCGGTCGGTCGCGCGCATGGTCTTCTCGACCTGGTGCGGGTAGGCGTCCACGGCTTCCAACGCCTCGTCGGCACGCTTGCGGGCCTCGGCCTGCCCGGCGTAGGCGGCGACCTGGGCGGCGCGAGCGGTGTGCAGCAGCGCGTCGGCCCGGTCGTCCAGACCGAGCTGCCTGAGCAGGACGGCGTTGCGGCGCGCCCTCAAGTACTGGCGATCGGCGTCCCGCACCGTGCCCAGCTGCCGGGCCAGCAGGCGGCGCTGCCGGCCGGGCACCATCTCGTGCCGCCAGGCGAACTTGAAGGCGGCACGCATCCGGACGGCGAACCGCACCGGCGCGGCGGGACGGTCGGCCGGCAGCGGCCAGCTCAACCGCCCCTCGGAGTAGCGCGCCGAGTAGCGCGCCCGGCGCCACTGGGTGCCGATGTCGTCGACCCAGCCGTCGCGCCAGTGCCGGACCGCCAGGTCGCCGTCGCGCAGAACGTCCAGCAGCGTCCGGTACGCATCGCGGACCGCCGGGTCGGTCTTGGCCTGGTCCGGGGTGAGCGCCGGGTCGGTCAGCCAGCGGAGCGAAACGCCCAGCCGGTTGGCCAGCAGGCTCGGGTTGGCGCGCAACGCGAACCGCAGCCGGGGGTCGGCGCGGCGCCACAGGTCCGCCAGCTCGGCACTGGCCCGGTAGCCCTCGGTCGCGTTCCCGGTCACCGCGCCGACCTCGCGCAACGCCTCCAGGGTCTGCTCCCACCCGGTTCCGCTGTAGTCGATGGCCAGGCGGTCCGGGGTCACCGGCATGCGGCGGCCGGCGACGAGCAAAAGCCGTTCCAGCGGTGTGGTGGGCGACAGGTGCAGGGTGCCCGACGAGATCGCGTCGGACATCACCTTCTCCCAGCGCTGGCGCACCCAGTCCCGGTTGTCGTCGTGCAGCTGGGCCTCGGAGGTCAGGAGCGCGGCCGAGCGCAGCAGCCCCATGCTCAGCGCCAGCTCGTTCAGCTGCTTGCGGCGTGCCTCGGTGGCGTCCGAGCGGCCCGCGTCGATCCCGCGCCGCTCGGACGCCGCGCCGCCGCTGGCGCTGTCCTCGCGTTGCCCGGCCAGCTCGGCGATTGCGGCCAGCGGGTCACCAGGGACCTTGCGCTCGCGGCGCAGCTCGCTCTCCAGGTCGCGCAGCTCGGCCTTGGCCCGCAGCCAGTTCCGGTTGTGGCGGTGGTCCGGGTCGGTCAGGCGGTAGTGGCGCTCGATGGCTTCCAGGAACGCCCGGCGCGGCCCGTTCAGATACTGCTTGCGCCGCTGGATCCGGTCGGCCAGCTCGCCGTCCTTCCCGATCAACCGGTCGCGCCAGAACCGGCTGCCCCGCTCCGGCGCCGGCTTCCCCGCGTCCAGGAAGGCCTGGCGCGCCTGCAGCCACAGTGCCCGGCCGAGCGTCCGCTGGAAGTCGACCACCTTGGCGTCGTCCTCCTTGCCGTCGTTCTGCAGGGCAGCCGCGGCCCGCCTCAGCGCGCCCGGGTCCGCGGCCAGGATCGCCGGCACCAGCTTGGCCACGCGCACGTGGTGCGCCCGCCGCTCCTTCGCGGCCTCGCGCTCCCTGTCCCGGGCCGCGGCGAGCTTGCTGGGCAGCGCACCCCATTGGTCGAGGTAGGCGGGGATCTCCGCCGACATGCGCTGCCACAGCCGCTCGGCGAGGTCGTTGGCGAGCTGTTCCCGGTCCGACGCCGACGCGCCGGGCGCCATCTCGGGCAGCCCGAACTCGGTCAACAGCGCGTTCAGGTCGTTGTGGTAATCCGTGACCCGTTGCGGGAGGCCCTCGCGCTCCGGGGAGCGCAGCTTGCGGGAGCTCTTGTAGCCCAGGTAGTCGTGCAGGTGCTCGTCACGGTCCCGCATCCGCCCCGTCACCCACACGACCCCGACGACCAGCGCGTACGCCACCGCGATGCTGACCGGACCGTGCATCCGGGTGATCACGAAGGTGGCCAGCGCGGCCAGCGCGGGATCGGCCGCCTTGCGCGCCAGCAACCGGTTGTCGACCCGGGAGAAGCCCAGGTAGTCCAGCAGCGCCTGGCCCAGGTCGCGCTGCTTGTCGCCGGCATCCGCGGGTGCGCCAGGGGCGGCGGCCTTCTTCGCCGCTTCGGCCTGCTGGCGCTTGATCCGGGGCACCATGATGCGCGCGATCCGGTGGTTGACGTACTCCGCCACCACCGTCGGGGCCACGCCCACCAGCAGCGCCACCGTCAGCGCACCCAGCCAGCCGCTGATCACCGCGAAGTGGGTCAACAGCAGCCAGCTCAGAACGCCGCCGAGCGACCTGGTCACCCCGCCGGTGATCGACTTGAACACCCGGGTCCGGCCGGTCTCCTTCTGCTGCGCGAAGTTGCTGGCGAACGTGACCACACCCGGCGCGGCCGCCAGCACCAGACCCAACCAAGTCGGCACCTGGCCGGCCCCGAGGGTCAGCAGCAACAACCCGCCGGTGGTGGTGATCACGAACGCGGCCACCGTGGACACCCACGCGGCCAGCCTCGGCTTGGTCTGCCAGCCGGACAGCTTGTTGGCGAAGTTGCGGCGCAGCACGTAGCGCTGCACCAACATCGCCACGACCGACGCGCCCAGCACCGTGTGCACCGCGCCGTATCCGGGCAGCTGGGCCGCCGGGGTCCAGATGTGGTCGTGGTACAGGTCCCACAACGTGTTCAGCAGGTCCAGCGCGGTCGGGCCGAGCAGGCCCAGGACGACCCCACCGGCCAGCAGAGCGGCGGCCCGCCTGGCGCCGGAACGCACCGCGCCGACGAGCGCCCGCAGCGGCGGTCCCCGGGTCTGCCGCGGCGTCCACAGCCCCCTCGCGGCCGCCACCAGCCCGGCCGCCGCCAGCACCGCCCCGATGACCGGACCGCCGGCCGTCACGAGCACCGGCAGCAGCTCCGCGCCCGCCCACAGCCAGGCGCCGGCACCGATCGCCAGCCCGGCCAGCGCGGTCAGCCGCCGCCGGGTGGACGGGCTCACCGGCACGTCCAGGCCCAGCCGGGCCACCGCGCGGGCCCAGCGCCCGGCCCAACCCCGGCCCTCCGCCGCCCGGTCGAGCACCCGCCGCGCCCGCTCCGGCGAGACCCGGGTGCCCGTGAGGTCGGCTTCCGACTTGGTCCTGGCCTCGGTCAGCGCATCCCGCGTCGTCTGCACCATCAGCCCGATGCCGTCGCGGAGATCCTGGCCCGGGTTCTTGACCCGGTTCAGCCGCTTCTGCTGCCGTTCGCCGGCGACCACCTGCGCGTGCAGCCGGGCCAGCGTCCAGCGCCGCGCGCTCAGCATCCGGGCCGCGCGCCAACGGTCCGGCAGAGCGAGCACCTGGTCGCGGACCCAGCGCAGGGCGGCAAGGATCCGGTCGCGCAGTGCGCGCAGCCGCTCGCCGATCCGGTCGCGTAGCGAGCGCAGCCGCTCGCCGGCCGCCTTGCGCAGCGTCGGCGCGTCGGTCGGCAGGGCCTCGATCTGCTGGCGGGCCAGGTCGGTCAGCCGGGCCACCACGCCGGGCCGGACGCCGTTGTTGATTGCGGCTTCGGCCGCCTCGCGGACCAGCCGGTCGAACGTGTCGCGCGCGTCGGCGGTGTCCTTCAGCGCCTTCGCCAGCGGCTTGCGCGCGGTGCCCACCTTCCCGATCAGCGTGCCCACCGTGTTCCCGGTGGTGTCGAGCAGCGTCCGGCGGGTCACGCCCGGGTTGGCCACCAGCCCGGCCAGCTCGCTGGGCAGCGTCGCCTCCCCGGCCATGGCCGGGTTCTCCAGCCGGGCGCGAACCCGCTCGACGGGCAGCCGCAGCGCCTTGGCGAGGTCGCCGGCGATCTGGTCCTCCGTGCGGTGCTGGGCGCGCAGCGGCTCGGCCAGCGCGGGCACCCAGTCGGCGCGGCCGGTCAGCGGCCCCTCGTACGAGGCGACGTCGGCGCGCACGGTCGCCTCGTGCCCCTCGGCCAGGGTCAGCGGCTCGCGCGCGGCCTCCACCGCGTTGCGCAGGGTCTCGGCGTTCTGCCGCCGGTTCGGCCACCAGAACGCGGCGGCGGCCAGCGCGCCCGGCTCGGCGTGCATGCCGTGCTTGGCCAGGATGAGCACGCCGACCAGCAGCACCAGCGCACCGGCCGCACGACCCAGGATCCGGCCGATCTGCTTGCGGTCCAGCCGGGTGATCCTGGCTATCCGGCGCTCGGAGAGCCCGTCGTCGCGGGCCGACCGCACAGCCGTGTCCAGACCCGCGTCCGCCCCGCCCAGCGCACGCGTGGCGTCCCGGACCTGGTTGTTCGCCTCGGTCAGCTTGGTCGACGCGGCGGTGGTCGCGTCGGTGAGCCGCTTGAACCGCTGGTCGAACGAGCCGGTCGCCGCGCCCAGCCCGGCGTCCTCCGGCGACACCCTCGGGTCGTCGGCGAACAGGGCGACCTCGTCGGGATGGATGTCCAGCGCATCGGCCACCCGCGTGGCGCGCTTCTTGGCCTTGCGGGTGTTCTTGAGCGTGGAGCCGGGGCCGCTGTACAGCCAGCGCAGGCCGGCGCGCGCCACCGCGGCCAGCTCGGCGTCGGCGTCCGCCTGCCGCTGCCGGGCCTGGGTCAGGTCGCCCCTGGCCTTCGCGCGCGCCTCAGCGGCCCTGGCGTTCGCCGCTCGCAGGTCACGGGCCGCCTTGGCACGCGCCGCGCGCAGCTCCCGCGCCGTCGTCCAGCCCTGGCCCAGGTTGCGGGCCCCCGCCGCGAAGCGCTGGCCCAGCTTGCGGAACCAGTTGCCGATCGCCGCCCGGCCCGGCACCCAGCCGCGGAACCAGTCGCCGATGGCTGCCCGGCTCGGCATCCAGCCGCGGAACCAGTTGCCGATCGCGGTGCGGTGGCGGATGGCCAGGATGCCCAGCCCCAGGGTCAGCGCACCGAGGGCGAGGACGCCGATCACGGTCCAGGACAGCCAGTCGATCGACGGACCCGGCGTGGCCGGGTTCGGGGTCGTCGTCGGACCGGTCGTCGCCGGCGGTGTGGTCGGCGGTGTAGTCGGCGTGGTGGTCGGCGGGGTCGTCGGGTTCTGGGTACCGGGCTTGTCCGGCTTATCGGGCTTGTCCGGTTTGTCGGGCTTGTCTGGTTTGTCGGGCTTGTCTGGTTTGTCGGGCTTGGTCGTGATGGTGAAGGTGTCGCGGCCGTCGATGTGGTCGCGGCTCTCCACCGTGGTGAACCGGTTGCCCTGCTGGCCGGCCAGCTTGTCCGGGTCGACGCCGACCCGGGTGGCGATGACGTCGAACATGTCGCCGTGCTGGACCCGCCACTTGCCGTCCCAGTTGCCCGGGACGTTGAGCGGCTTGCCGTCGATGATCAGGTTCGGGTTGGTGATGCCGGGGTTGGCGTCCAGCCAGTCCTGAACCGTGGTGTTGGTGGCGCGGGCGAGCCGGGTCAGGTTGTCGATCGACTGGACCTCGAACTTCCAGTACGAGGCCGGCTTGGTTTCGGCGTGCGCGCCCGGTACCTGGGGCGCGCTGATCCCCGTCGTGGAGCCGAGGTGCGACTCGGCCGCCTGCGCCGGCTGGTTGGGCGAGCTGGTGAAGAGCGCCAGTCCGATGCCCGCCACCGCCATCGTCTTGACCACCCAACCGACCGACCCACGCGACGGCCGCGGCTGGCCGATCCGGCCGAGGGCCATCGAGGTCGCGGCCGAGACCGCCACCGCCGTGGTCACCGCCACCGCGCCGGGCACGGCGAGGACCCCAAGCGCCACCCCGGCCGCGAGTACCGGCACCACGAGGTAGCCGTTCGGCCCGGCCGGCCCGTCGGGACGGGTGGCCAGCGCGCGCAGGGTCAGGCCGATCAGTGCGCCCGTCGCGGCAACGACCGCCACGGGCACGCTCAGCAGCGCGGTCGCGCCACCGGCGATGAGCACGGTCGGCAGGTTCGCCGCCGCCGTGAGCAGGACGGTCCGCACCGGTGGGCCGCGGGGCTGGTGGGGGGTCCACCTCGGGCGCAGCGCCGCCGTGACCAGGGCCGCCGCGAGGAGACCGGGAACGAGCACGGGCGCGGCCAGTGGCAGGCCGGCGAGCGCCAGTCCGCCACCGGCCGCGGCCGCCGTCGCACCGGTGAACGCCGCGGCGGCCGGCCAGATCCGACGCGGCCCGTCCGACCTGCCCTTGCCGCCGCGCTTCGCCGCCTTGCCGGTATCGCCGGTGGCGGGGGTTTCCGGCTTCGGGTCGCCGTGCCGCTCGCGGACCCGGGCGTCCAGCAGCATCAGCGCGGTGGTCTGCCAGGTGGGGCGGGCGATCGGGATTCCGACCGGATCCACCCCGGCGAACGCGGCCAGGGTGGCGAGGCCCGCCGTGTTGGGCAGGTCCAGGCCCCGGGCCAGGATGGCCGTCCGCGTCACGCCGGCGGCCGCGCGCAGCCGGTCCAGCAGCTCGCGGGTGATCGGCTCGTCGGCGGCGGGGACCGGTTCGCCGGCGGCCAGCGCGAGCGCGGTGGCCAGCTCCCGGTGACCCCACTCGTCGGCGGCGGCCAGGTTGACCCGGTGCGCGAGCTCCTCGCCGACCGGGCCCACCCACTCCGGCTTCTCCCGCGCCGCGATCAGCCGGCCCAGCGCCCGGATCTGGCCCCGCGACAGCCCGATGGCGCGGAGATGGTCGCGGTGGTTGGCGACGAGCTCGGCCAGCCTGGTGACCGAGGTGATCCCCGCGCCGACCAGCCGCTGGTAGACCGCCTCGGGCAGGTCCAGCTCCTCGATGCGGTCCGCCCGGTTCCAGAACAGCGCCCGCTCCACCGGATGCGCCTGCTCCTCGAGCGCGCGCAGCCGCTCGCGCATCTGGAACAGGGTCCCGGTCCCGGCCTGGGCGCGGGCGTCCCGCTCGGTGCGCACGCCCCGGCCGGTCTCGGTGCGCCAGGCCAGCTGGTCCACCCGGCTGATGCGGGTGAGCTTCTCGGCAATCACGCCCAGGAACCAGTCCACCTCGTGCGCCTCGACGTGGCCGGGGCCGATGAAGTTGAGCTGGGCGGCGATCTGGTTGCGGGTGTCGCCCCGGGTCCAGCCGAGGAGTACGACCAGCTCCCTCGGGCTCAGGCTGGCCAGCCGCAGCCACTCCGCCGGGGTCTTGTGAGTGACGGGCGGGGCGTCGGGGGCGAAGGGCAGCTCCTGTGCCGCCGCCAGCAGGGCAGCCAGGGTGCCGGCGTCCATGCCTTGCCGGGTGACCAGGTCGTCGGGGTCCATGCCCAGCCGCTCGGCCAGCCCCGCGACGTCCAGCGCCACCGGCGGGGTGATCGGGGCCCCGAGCTTGCCGACGTTCTCCAGCAGCTCCTCGGGCGTCATCTCCAGCCGGTCGGCCATCTCGGCGAGATCCCGCCACGGCTGCCTGGCCAGATCGAACGGGTTGACGCCCAGCATGAGAGCCAGCTCGTCGACGTCCATGCCGAGCACGCGGGCCAGCCGGACGGCGTTCACCTTCGGCCTGCTGAGCAACTCGCTGATCTTGGCGGCCAGCTGCTCGGCGTCCAGCTGCACCCGGCCGGTCGTCGTGACGGCGTCGGTGCCGAGTGCGGCGGCCAGCTCCTCGGGGTCGACGCCCAGCTTGGCGGCCAGCCAGCCCAGGTCCAGCCGCATCCGCTCGACCAGCTGGTTGGTCTGGTCGAACCCCTTGCCGGCCTGGGTCATGGCGGCGCGCAGCTCGCGGAGCTGCTCCAGGGTGTAGTACTTCGGCCGCAGCTCGCGGGCGGTGGCCGGGATCAGCGCGGCCACCCGGGCGGCGGCCCGGCCGTCGGCGGCGTTGGTCGGCTGTTCCACCGGGCGGGTGACCAGCTTGCGCAGCCGCTGGTTCTGCTCGTCGGTCAGCCACGGCACGTTGCGCCCGGCCCGGGCCATGGCCAGCGCGTGCAGGTCCAGGTTGACGAGGTTGGTCGTGGTCAGTGTCGGCACGGTGCGCGCCGGCCCGGGAGCATCGCGGCCCTTCTCGGCGTCCTTACCGGCCTCTCCGTCGGTCTTGCCGTCCTTGCCGGTCTTGGCGTTCGAGCTGCTCTGCCGGTTGTCCTCCAGCAGCAGGTTGAGCAGCTCGGCGTCCTCGCCGGTCATCGGCGTCGGCGTCTCGGTCCGGCGCTTGGTGCCGCCGGAAATGTCGATCTTCGGCGCGGCGGGCTCATCGATCACCCGCACGTTGTCCATGTCGGTGCGGCGTAGCGGCTCGTCCTTGAGCGAGCGCAGCACCCAGGTGACGCCGTTCTGGCCCTGGCGCCCGGAACGGGCACGGCCCTGGTCCTCGTTGCGGGCGATGGGGTCCGAGCCGAGCTGGATGGTGTGCAGCCCGCCGCCGGCGACGTCGAGCTCCTTCTGTATCTGCCGGACCTTGTCCTGGGCCTCCGCCAGCAGCCCGGCACGGGCCTCGTCGTACTCCTTGGTGCCCTCGCGGAGGTCGGGCCGCTCCTTGAGCAGCTGGGGCATCAGCTCCTCGTCGACGATCTGTTCCGCGACCCGTTCGGGGTCACCGCCGAGCTTGGGGTCCTGGCCGCGCAACCGCAGGCTGGTCACCACGATCGCGCCGCGCCTCGCGGCGTTGGCGATGATCTCCGGCCCGTTGTGGAAGAAGTCCTTCGCGGTCACCAACTCGACGTCGTGGCCGCGGTCGCGCAAGATCTGCGCGAAGTCAATGGCCTGCTGGTCGGTCTGTGCCCCGACCAGCACCGGGTAGCTGTCACCGTCCCCGGACGGGACATGGTCGGGGTTCTCGAGCATCTTCAGGTAGTCGTCGCTGCTGATCTCGCCGTTGTGCGCCCGCTCGACGAGCTCCACGGCGAAGGCGTCGCGCTCTTCGGGAGTCTTGAAGCTGGCCTCGAAGTCCTTGGCGTTGCGAGCGTGCTCCGGCGGGACGTACACAACGTCCTTGCCCTGCTCCTTGAACCGGGTCGCGGCGAAGGCGTCGATGGTGCCGGTGGACCCGGCCGTCCAGGAGCCTTCTTCGAGCTCCTTGAGGGTCAGCGTGTCGATGGTCCTGGTGGGTCGCCCGACGCCCAACCCGCCGCGGGTGGCGTACTCCAGGGCTTCCATGCGGCCGCCATCGAGGCGGTGCAGCAGCCGTGGCTCACCGGTGGCCCGGTCGATCAGGAAGACGCCCCACTCGGACTGCCCGTCCGCGGTGAGGATCTCGTCGACGAACTGTTCGTTCTTGATGAACCGCTGGTATCGGGGGTCGGCGAACAAGGCGGCCTCGACCCAGCCCCGCATCGCCGGGTCGGCCTCGACGTCCAGACCGGCCTTGCGCAGCCTGATGATCCCGGCCTCGGTCAGCTCGGTGTGTTGGCCCTCAATCCGGAAGTCCCCGCCCAGGGCCTCGTCGGTGACCGGGCGCAGCTTCGCTTCCTCGATGGCCTCCTCGGCCAGGCGCAGCTCGCGCACCGGCTCCTCGTCGCCGGTGGGGCGGGCCAGCCGCTCGCGGTCCCCGGCCCGGTCGACGCCGGTGAGGTCCCACTCGGCGTGCACGATTCCGTCCGGCTGCCGCCAGCCTTCCGGCTGGCCGTTGCGGGCGTTCAGCTTGGCGAAACCGGCGACATGCTTGGCGGAGGTCAGGACCTGGGCGCCCGCGACCTTTTCCGCCAGGGTCCGAGGAGACATGCCGTCGAGCAGGAGCTCGGACTTCACCCCGAAGAAGTCGGACAGCTTCTGGAGGCCGCGGAACGACTGACTGGCCAGCGCCTCGCCGGGGTTGGTGATGAGGACCTTCTCGCCGAACAACACCGCGGGCAGGATGGCGGCCAGGTCGTCGGCCCATGTCTTACCCTCACCGCTGCGCAGCTCGCCGGCCGCGTGGCGTTCCCCAGCCATGGCGACGACCAGCATGTGCTGGCCATCGGTGAGCCGCTGACCCGGCTGGAGCAGCTCCACCGCGCGCAGCGCGTAGGAGCCCAGGCCCGACCCCTTGGCGACCGCCTCGTCGCGGGAGATCAAACCGGCGTCCCACAGCTCGCGCAGCTCGTTGACCGCGGCTCTGAACTCGGCGTCGGTGGTGATGCTGTCTTCGAGCGCCTTGGCCATCGCGGCGACACGATCGCCGAACTCATGCCTGGTCTGGGCCCACTGTTCGGGCCGGTCCAGGGCTACGACCTCGTAGATCCCAGGTGCGATCTCCTTCGCGCGCTCGCCCGGCGAGCGCCTGATCGGCTTGCCGTGCTCCGCGCCGACGAACTCGCCGACGTGATCGGCCATGTTCGGCGCGTTCGGGTTCTTGCCGGCGCCGATCTCGGTAAAGCCCTTGGTGCCCTTCGGGGCCTTGCCCGTGGTCTTGCCGCCGCCCTTGAGGAACTCGGCCTTCCCGGTCTCCGGGTTGTGCCACGCGGCCATCACGTGGCCGCCGTTCTCGCGGGTCCCCCCGATCCATACGACGAACTTGGTGCCGGGTGCCGAATTCTCGATCCGCTGCTTGACCTCGGAGCGGTTGGCGAGGTCGGTGTAGCCGTCGAGCTCGTTGTCGACGTATTCCTGCAGCCTGGAGGTCTCGTGGTCCTCAGGCTCCGCCTTGCGCACCTTGCTCGTGTCGACGTTCCGCGGGTCGGTCTCCTTCACCTGTGCGCAGGTGACCGGACCGCAGTTGTCATCCGGACCGAAGGGGTCCTTCTTGGTGCCGCCGGACTCCTCGTCCGGACGGTTAACAGGTGTTTCCTTGCTGCCTGCTCCTGGCTGGGCCTCCTTGGCCGTGGGGTTGGACGGGTCGGTGCTCGTTCCTGGCTGGGTCTCCTTCGTCGAAGGCGTGGGGGTGGTGGTCCTGTCGCCCGGGGGTCCGTGCTTGGGGGCGTTCACCAGGGGGTCTACTGGGTCGACTTCGCTCGTGCTGGGCTTCTTGGAGGTACCGGACGGTTGGCCGATGCCGTGCTGGCCACCCGGGTTGTCGACGGCCACCGTGCCGCCGTCGCCGCCGGAGCCACCGCCGCCGCTGACGCGCTGGCCGCCCGGGTTGCTCGGGTTGCTCGGGACCGCCGGGTCGGGGCTCGGACCGCTCGGCAGGTCGCCGCCGCCGTCGCCGGTCGACCGGACCTTCCCGGTGCCGGAGGAACCGGAGCTCGAGCCGGCGGGCAGCACGTCACTCGAGGCGCCCGATGTACCGGCGGGGCTCGGGCCGCTGACCGGGGCCGGGCCACCAGGGCTACCGGTGCCGGTACCCGGGCCAGTGCCAGTCCCCGGACCGGTGCCAGTACTGGTGCCCGGGCCGCCGGTTCCGGTCCCGTTCCCGCCGGTTCCAGTTCCGTTCCCGCCGGTGCCTGTCCCGGTGCCTGTCCCTGTCCCTGTGTGAGTGCCGGTTCCGGACCCGCCGGTGCCAGTGCCGGTGCCAGTGCCGGTGCCAGTGCCGCCGGTGCCCGAGCCGTTGCCGGTGGGGATGACCACGAAGCTCGGCTTCCCGTCGGGGCCGGTGCTGGCCTTGACGGTGTAGGTGGTCCCGTTGCCGCCGACCACCGGAGCCTGGCCGGAGACGCCGCCGGTCACGGGGGCCGAGCTCCCGTCACCGCGGGTGAGGATCACGTGGGTCGGGGTGCCGTCGGAGTCGGTGACGAGCCGCGCGTCGACCGGGACCTCACGCGGCGGCCCCACCTCGAACAATCGCGGGTTCTCCGGGATCGGACTGCTCGGAGCGTCCTTGATCTCCCGGGTCACACCCTGCCGGTCCACCTCGAACAGCCGTGGGTTCTCGGGTATCTGGCCGGTGGGGGCGTCCTTGATCTCCTGGATCACACCCTGCCGGTCCGCCACGAACAGCCGTGGGTTCTCGGGTATCTGGCCGGTGGGGGCGTCCTTGATCTCCCGGGCCACCCCCTGCCCGTCCACCTCGAACAGCCGTCGGTTCTCCGGTATCTGGCCGCTCGGCGCGTCCTTGATCTCCCGGACTTCGCCGGGCTCGGTAGTGCGGAGGCCGCCGCCGAGGTCTTCGAGGATGGTGATCCGGGGCGGTAGGGAGGCCAGGTTGGTGGTCCTTCCGCCGGAGAGGACCAGGGCTTGCATCTTCGCACCGAGGTTCCGGTGCGGTGCGTAGCGGTTCACCAGGTGCTGTGAGGCCAGGGGCATACCTAGCAAGCCCCAGCCCATCATGATCTGGCCGAACTCGTTCCAGTCCCAGGGCTTCTTGTTGCCATTGGCGTCCGCGACGTTCGTGTCCCAGATGTACTTGCCGGTGGCGTAGCCGTTGAGATACACGAAGTCGGCGAGGATGGCCCGGTTGGTCCACATCAGGGTCGGGGAAGAGGCCAGCTTGAGCGCGTTGGCCGCCTCGCTGGCGGCGATGCCCGCCTTGGTGGCGGCGAGGGCTTCCTCTCCGGCTAGGGCGGCCTTGCTTCCGGCGCTGGCGGCTCTGGTCGCGGTGATGCCCGCCTTGGTGATGGCGCCGGCGGCGCCGAGGGTGACCATGGAGACCACGTTCCCGGCGATGGAGAGCCCGGCGTTGACCCAGTCCATGGTGGTGATTTCCTGACCATGGTTGGCCATGTTGCTGAGGTGGCTTATCTCCTGGGCGGTCGAGACCGTGGCGGCGGCGCCCATCATCCCGATGCCGATCCCGGTGAGGACTTCACCGCCGAACGGGAGGGTCAGCAGTCCGCCGAGGGCCATGGTCCCGCCGAGGACCCAGCCGCCGTTCCTGTCCCACCAGTTCGGTGCCCTGGCCCCGCCGCCTATGTAGGGATCGTCGATGCGGCTGGTGGCGTTGCTCGTGGTCCAGTTGTTGTTCGTGGAGATCTGGGTATCCGGGGTGAGGTATTTGTTGTTGTCGTGGAAGTCCTTGAAACTGTCGTAGCGCATTCCCTCCTGGTCGAAGATCTTGTCGTACCACCCGGGTTCGGGCTGGTCACCGATCATGCAGACGGTGTCCTGGCAGGGCGTGTCCTTCTGTTGGAAGGATTCGGTGAAGGTCCAGGACGGAACGACCTGGCCGTCCTTGTTGACGACCATCATTCCGTTGGCTGAGACGACACCGTCGCCCTTGTTGTCCTTTCTGTATTCCTCGATCGCCTCGCGGGCTTTCTTGCCGCCGAGCTTTTCGACTTCGTCGAGGCTGAGCTTGCCGGCGTCCTTGATCCCCACTGCGTCGAGGTACTGCTTGTACACCCCCGGCTCGTCGACGATGCCCTGGGCGGCGAGCTCGGCGCGGCGGTCCGCCGCGGTCGCGCCGGGGGTGATCGGGTCGCCCATTTCGTCGAGCAGCAGGCCGCCCTGGTCGAGGGCCTTGGCCAGCGTCGGGTTCTTCGCGGCGTTGGCGTCCTGGGCGGGGTCGAAGAATGCCGAGCGGGCCGCCATGTACAGGTCGGGGTGCCCGGAGGACGGCAGCGGCATGCCGCCGGCGAGCGGGGTGTTCGGGTCACGTGAGCCCTGGTCGCGGGCGATGGTGTTGTAGTTGAGCTCCGCCAGGCCGGCCAGCGGGTGGTAGACGTCGCGGGCCAGGTCCTTCTGGTACTTGCTGTCCGACTTGTCCATCTGGTCGGCCAGGGCGTTGGTGTCGTTCAGGAAGTCCTTCCACTCGGTGAGCCGGTTGGCCAGGTTGGTGTCCCCGGCCTCCTTGGCCGCGAGGATGTCGTCCTTGCGCTGGTCCTCCGGCGACATGGTGATCTTGCCGGGCAGGTCCTTGGTCAGGTTCTTGATGTTGGTCTGGACTGCCTCGATCGCGGACTTCTTGTCCTTGATCTTCCCGCTCCAGGCATTCATATCGTCGGCCTGCGCCTTGGTGGCGCCGCCGGCCGCGGTCAGCGCGTCGTTCTGGGCGTTCCACTCGGCGGCCTCCTGGCCCAGTGCCCGGGACTCGGGCAGCAGGCTCATGTTGACGACCGTCGCCGCGCTGGCCTTTGCCTTCTGGTCGAGGGTGAGCTCTACTCCCTTGCCGGTCTTCGGGTCGATGCCGTACTGGGGGAGCTTGCTCTCGTAGAACTCCTTCTGGGCCTGCTGGAGGGACTCGCCAGGGGTCTTGCCGACCAGCTCGGGGTCCTTGCCCAGCTGCTGGTCGTCGGCGCCGGTGGCCTGCTGGTAGCTCAGCCCGGCGATGCCGTCGACGATGCCGCGAGCGTTGGCATACTCCTGGTCCATCGCCAACGCCTGCTTGATGACCTTCAGGTGCGGCTGCAGCTCGTCGTAGGACAGCTTGCCCTGGTTGTACTGCTTCTGCGCCGCCACCGCGTCCTGGAGCCCGGGCAGCTGCTTCTCCAGCTCCGCGCTGCGCCGCTGCAGGGTGTCCAGCGCGCCGGCGACCTTGATGACGGCCAGGTCCTTCTGCCCCTGGGGCAGCTCGGGCAGGTTGTCGACGTACTGCGAGTAGTAGTGGGTGCCGTTCTTCTGGTCGTACTCCTGGAGCAGCTTCTCGCCGGCCGCGTCCAGCGGCGGGAGCGGGTCGCCGGGCTTGACCCCGAGCGGGGCGAGCGCGTCGTAGATGTTCTTGTCGATCGGGGTGTCCTGGCCCGGCCGCTTGTATGTGGGGTCGATGCCGGCGAACCAGGACGCGTGCGGGTCGCCGAGCCAGCCGAGGTTCTTCAGCCCCTCGCTGGTCTTGCACTCCTTGGGTCCGGCCTTGCAGCCGAAGCCGCTGTTGCCGGTGATCTCGCCCTTGTCGTTGACGGTGGGGAAGAGCAGGTAGCCGGCGCCGTCGAGGATCTGGCCCTTCACGTTGGAGCTCTTGCAGTCGTCGCCGGTGCAGACCACGCCGCCGCCGGGGCCGTAGAGCATGCCGATGTGGCAGCCGTTCTTGCCACCGGCGTTGCACTGTGAGGTGTTGCCGTACGGGTCGATCCACTTCTGTGTCCCGCCACCGATGGACTGGGCCTCCACCACCGCCGCCTCGGTCGGGGTCTGCCCCTTCTTGATCATCGGCTCGAAGACCTTGCCGACGACGGTCTGCTCGTGGCCCTGTGCCCAGTCCGGACGGGTCAGCGTGCACTTGCCCTCACACCTGATCGAGCCGCCGTTGCCGTCGGCGTCCGGCGAGTAGACATCGAGCTGCCCGCCACCGATGACCTGCCCCTCCGCCCACGGCGCACCCCTGGCCACCTGCTCATAGGTCAGCACCAGCCCCATCGAATCGGGGTTGAAGCCCTGCGCCCGCATCTCGTCCGCGGTATCCGGGTAGATGACCACGGTCTGGCGCTCGTCCTGGGTGATCTTGTAACCGCTGGGGAACTGGACGAAACCGGTCTGGCCGTAGCCCATCAGGTAGTGGCCGTGGGTCCCGTTGGCGCCGGCGGTGGTGATGGTGGTCCAGTTGTTGTCCTTGGTCCGAGCGTCGCCCTCGGCGTGGATGACCGTGCCGTCGGCGAGCTTGACCTCGCCCTCGCCGCTGAAGTTGTAGGTGCCGGGGGTCCCGTGCCCGTCGCGGGCGCTCATCAGCCACGAGCTGTCGGCCACGTCGACGTGGTCGGTGAGCTTCTTGCCGTCCTTGCCCATGGCGATGTTGCCGGCGTCGCCCTTGCAGCCGCCGTTGCAGCTGAAGGTGAACGGCGAGCCGTCGGTGCCGCCCAGGTTGCCGCCGTTGTGGGCCGGGCCGTTGCTGCCCTCCGGCCGCGAGTCCTTGAAGGTCATCTCCGAGCTGGTGACGCCGTCGTGCACGGTGCCGTTGCCGAACAGCCACCAGAACCCGTCGCCGCCCTTGCCGTCGGAGGTCAGCCCACAGCCGACGTTCGCGGTGCAGGTGGACGGGTCACGGCCGGACCCGGACGGCTGGGTCACCGTCGGGTTGCCCTGCTGGCCCTGACCCGGGAAGGCGATCGTCCCGTCACCGCCGCCGTTCGAGTCGCACGCCTTGCCGGTGTTCCCCCCGCACTTGCTCTCTACCAGCTTGCCGTTCGGGTCCTTGGTGAAAACCGTGTAGGAGCCGTCGCCGTTCTTCTGGAAACCCGTCATCGAGTCGCCGGGGTCGAGCACGTTGTTCAGCGTCTGGGCGTCCCACGGCGTGTAGCCGTACTTCTTGGTGATGCCCGCCCACTGATCCCCGGTCAGGCCGTTCTTGGCGTTGGACTTGATCGGGTCCATCATCTGGCCGTTGCGGCCCATCAGGGTGATGGTGCCGGCGCCGTCGTGGGCGAGGTTGCCGAGGTTGCCCAGGCCGTTGCGGCCGGTCAACCAGTTCGAGGTGCCGTCGAGGTCGATCTTGTCGGTGAACTTGCCCTTGCCCACGTCGTAGTTGCTGAGGCTGCCGTCGCAGCCGCCGTTGCAGGTGAACTCGAACGGCTTGCCCTTGCGGTTCCCGAAGCTGCCCTCGTTGACCGCGCCACCGACCACGCCGGAGTTCTTGTAGTGCAGGTCGGACCCGGTCATGCCGTCGTGGACGGTGCCGTCGCCCTTGACCCAGTACTTGCCGTCGCCCTTGCCCTTGTCGTCGCCGGTCAGGCCGCAGCCCAGGGACATGTCGCAGGTGTGGTTGCCGCCGCTGGGTGCCCCGGTGGGCCGGTTGGACTGGACCCGGCCGTCCTGGGTGATGGTGATGTTCGTGCCGCCGCCGCCGGTGAACGTCTCGCCGGGCTTGCACTGGGCGCAGTCGCTCTTGACGACCTTCCCGTCGGGGGTCTTGCTGTAGATCGTGTAGCCCTTGTCGTTCTTCACTACCAGGTCGCCGGACTCGCCGTCCTTGAGGCCGTTCATCCAGGCTTCGGGGTCTTGGACCTGGTGGGCGGCGCGGGCTCGGGCGATGGCGAGCTGCTCGTTGTAGGAGGGGCCGGTCTTGACGAACCCGGTGGCGTGCTCGGCCTCCTTGACGAAGCCGGAGCAGTCGCCGAAGCAGTCGACCTTGGCGTACCCGGCGCGGGCGTTGGCCTGGGCCTGGACACCGCAGCTGCCGCCGCCCTGCTTGTTGCCGTGGCAGGTGCCCGAGGCGTCGGCCTTCCAGTAGCCCGACGGCTGGTCGCGATTCTTCTCGCTGGCCTGTACCGAGTCGTAGTCGTGCGCCTCGGCGTGGGCGGAGTAGGTGTTGACGCAGTTCTTGGCGCCCTTGCACGTCGCCGAGGCCTGCGCCTGGCCGGGGCCGGCGGTGGTGGCGGCCATGACCTGGACGGCGCCGCCGCCGTTGGTGCCTTCCTCGGAGCCGTGGGCGTAGGCCTTCGCCCAGTTCGGCCCGGCGCTCGAGGAGTCCTTGGCGGTGGCTTCGAACCGGTAGCGGCAGTTGGTGCCCTTGGTGCCCTGGCAGCTGGCGCTGGCCAGCGCGCTGCCGTCATCCGACGCACCGACCTGGACGCCTCCGGCGCAGCGGCCGTCGGTGGTGGGGGAGCAGTCGGCGGTGGCGGTGGCGTTGGACTTCTTCGCCTTGGCATCACCCTGCGCGTGGGCGGTGCAACCCTGGGCGCCGCCGCACTGGAACTGCACCTGCGCGGTGTCCGGAGAGGCGGTGGCCGTGGTGCCGGTGGTGCAACCGGCGCTGCCCTCGCACTTGGTGGTGGTCTTGGCGTTGACCTTCTCGGCGCCGGTGGAGTTGCTGTCGCTGGTGGCGTGCACCGGGCAGCCGGTGTCGCTGCCGTTGTCGCAGCTGGCAGCGATGTTGGCCGAGGTCGTGCCGAACCGCTGCTGTTCCGGCAGGTTCGGGGCCGCGGCGGCGGTGCTGACCGAGGCGCGGATGGCAGCCTGGCAGGGGCCGGCGCCGTCACACGCGGTATTGCCCTCACCGTTGCTGGTGGCCTTGAACTTGCCCTGACCGGCTTGCGCGTGGGCGGTGCCGGTGACCTTGCCGGTGCAGCCGGCGTCGGGGCAGATCAGGTTGGAGCCGGTCTCGGCGGTGCCGGAGAACCCGGGAACGTTCTTGCCGGTGGGCTTGCCGTCCTTACCGGCCTGCGGCTGGCCGGAGTCGGCCATCAGCATCACGGTGGCGTCGCTGGTGACCACGCACCCGCCGCTGCCGGCGGTGCAGGTGGCGTCGGTGTGGCTGGTGCCGGGGAGGCCGGTGGTGTCGCCGGTGGTGGTGGCGGTGCAGCCGGGGTCGGCGCAGTGGGCCATCGAAGAGGACTGCGACCAGGCGGCCGGGACAGCGTCCTGGGGGAGCGGCTTCTTGATCGCCTCGGCGGCGTCGGTGTAGGCCTTGTTGGCCTGCTCGGCGGCCTTGGTGGCTTCTTCGGCCTGCTTCTTCTGTTCCGCGGTGGCGCCCTGGGCGGCGGCGGTCTTGCTGGCCTGGTCGGCCTTGGTCTTCAGGTCGGCGGCCTGCTGCTTGGCCTGCTCGACGGCGGTCTTGTTCTGCTCGGTGAAGATGTCGGCGACGACCTGCCCGGACGCGGCGGCGGAGGTGGACATCGCCTGGCAGGCGGCGCCGGTGGTGTCGCAGGTGCTGGTGGTCTTGCCGGTGGCTTCCGGTGGGCCGCGGGTGCCTTCGCCGCCGTTGTTGTGGCTGGTGCCGGTGATGCCGGTGGCCGAGGAGTGCGGGGTGCCCTTGCAGGCGGTGTTGCCGTCGCAGTTCAGGTTGGCCCAGGCGGAGGTCCAGCTGGAGGCACCGGGGACGGAGGGGCCGCCGGTGTTGGCGGAGCTGCCGGGGGCGGTGGCCGGCTGGTTGGGCTGCTGGCCGGGCTGGCCCGGGTTCTGGCCGTCGTTCTGCTTCGCGGTCTGCCCAGACTTACCGGTCTGCGTGCTCTGGCCGTTCTGGGCGGAAGCGGCGGCGCCGTCCTGGCCATCGCCGCCGACCTCGGTGTTGGTGGTCGTGGCGTTCTGGGTCGGCTGGTCCTGCACCATCGGGCGGATGATGTTGGCGTCTGGGCTGCTCGAGGCGCCGCCGTTGATGACCGCGACGCACTGGCCGCCGGTGGCCCCGGTGCAGGATCCTTCTGCGCGGTTACCTCGGGGGTCGTTGGAGATGCCGGGGTTGGTTGCCAGGACGGTGCCGGTGATCTTCCCGCCGCCCTCACCGGTCAGCTTGCCGCCGATGGTGGAGGCGACGGAGGGGCCTTGGCCGAGGCGGTCGGCGTTGATGGCCTGGTCCTCACTGGCATAGGTGAGGGCGGCGCCGGGGCCGGTGGTGGCGTTCGAGAGCGTCTGCACCTGGCAGGAGCTCGCGCCCTTGTCACAGCCGACGGTGCCTTCGCTGGTGCGGGGTTTGCCGCTGTCCACCGCGCCGTCCCAGGCGGCGGCGGTGGTCTTCGCGGTGCCCTCACAGTTGGCGGACTGGCAGTCGAGGGACGCGGAGGCGCGGCTGGTGGAGGTGGGGCCGGTGGTGGGCTGGCCGGGCAGCGGCTTACCGGTCTTCGGGTCGTACTTGAGGAAGTCGGGCGCGCTGGAGGCGTCGCTGCTGGTTTGGCCGAGGCAGCCGCCGTTCTTCACGGTGCACTCCGCGGTATCGGAGGTCCCGCGGCGGTGCTCGGAGCCGGAGGTGTCCAGGGCGGAGGTCTCCGCGTAGGACTTGCCGCCGCAGGTCTTCGAGTTCTCGCAGCGGACCTGGGCGTCGGCGTGGCTGACGCTCACGATGCCGGCCGGAATCTTCGCCCCGTCCGCCCGGACCTGCTCAGCGCGGTAGGCCACCTCGGTGCTGGCGGCCGAGCCGCAGGTGCCGCCGGTGCCGTGCACCTCGCAGCGGGTGATGCCGTCGGAGTCGCGGACGCCCTTGATGTCTCCGGAGGCTTCGCCGGAGGTGGCGCCGTTGTCGGAGGCTTTGCAGTCGGCCGACCCGCAGAACAGCACGGCGGTGGTCTTGCTGGTCGCGGTGAGGCTCTTACCGAGTTCGGTGATCGGGTCGGTCTTCTTCGGCTCGACCGGCTTGCCATCCGCCCCGATCGTCGGGGTGGTGGTCAGCGCAGTGTCGAAACCAGTGCCGCCGGTGTTGTCGACGGTGGAGGAGGAGTCGTTGGCGCAGTCGCCGGTGGCGCCGTTCACGGTGCAGTCGTGGTGGGCGTCGGTCTTGCGGGTGGCGGTCTTGCCGTCGATGCCGGCGGTGATGGTCGCGTTGGTGGCGGTGTTCGCTTTGCCGCCGCAGCCCTTGTCCTGGTCGCAGTAGACCGAGCTGTGCGCCAGCACGCCCTCACCGTCGCCGGTGTTCTCACCGAGGCCGGAGGAGGTGGTGCAGGTGCCGCCGTTGACCTCGCAGCCCGCGGTTCCGGTGTGGGTGCGGTTGTCGGTGTTGGTCTTAGCCGGGGCGGCCGGGACCGCGGCCTGCCCCGTGGCCGGGTCACCGGCCACCGCCGGGATTTCGGGAGTGGTCTGCGTGTTTTCCGTCTTGCCGTTCGCGGTGCTGGACGCGGTGCCCTTGCAGTCCTTCGCCCCGGTGGCGCAGCGCACCGAAGCCTCGGCGGCCGGCTTACCCGAACCGGTGGTGCCTTCGTCGTCGCTGCCGAACAGGAACTCGGCCAGCCAACCCCGCTGCCCGGTCTGCGGGTCAGTACCGGCGGTCACCGTGCTGGTGGTGTCACAGCCGCGCGCGCTGGCCTGGCAGTGCGCCTTGCTGGAGGCTTCCCCGGTCTCCTTCGCGCGGGCGGCGGCCTGGGCGGGGGTCTCGTTCTCCGGGGCGGTTTCGGTGGCGCGCCGCCCGGTGGAAGCGTTGTCACAGGTGCCGTTGCGGGTCTGGCAGTCCGACCCGGCCTGGGAGGCGTTGGCGAACCCGGCGAGGGCGCAGTCCTTGGTGCACGCCCCGCTGAACTCGGAGACGCCGTCCTTCTTCCCCGCCGCGACGTCCTTCGCGTTGGGGGCGGTGGGCAGTTTCCCGTTTTCTGTGCAGCTGTTGCGTGCCTGGCAGAACGTGTCCGCCCCCGTGCTGTCGGCGGTGGCGGACAGGTTGCACTCGCCCTTGCCGCAGGTGGTGTCGGCGGTGGTCTTGCCGGCCTTGGTGGTGGTGCCGCAGCCCTTGGTCGGGTCGCAGAACGCGTTCGCCGCACGATCGCGAGCGGTGGAGGAGGCCGAGCAGCCGGAGACGCCGATCAGGCAGTAGCTCTGGTCCTGCTTGAGTTGCCCGGTTTTGGGGTCGATCGCGGCGGTGGAGCACTGGGCGAACGCGCCGTCGTTGGAGCAGGCGGCGCCGGCGCCGTCCTTACCCGGGTTGGCCTGGGCTGCGGTGTCGTAGCCGGCGGCGCCGCGTAGTTCGGCGGTTTGGGCGTAGACGGTGTCGCGCTGGGTGTTGTAGGCGGCGGCCTGCTTGTCATAGTCGGCCCGACTCAGCTTGCCGGCGTCGAGCTGCTTCTTGCTCTCGTCGAGCTTGGTCTTCGCGGTGCCCAGCTGCTGCTGCCCGGTGACCACGTTGTTGAGCAGCTCGCTGTTGTAGGGGTCGAGTTGGGCGGCGGAGGTGTCGGCGGTGGTTTGCAACGCCTTCTGCGCTGTGGCCTGCTTGTCGTAGTCGGCCTGGGTGATCTTCTTCGCGTCGAGCTGCGACTTGGCCGCATCCAGGGACTTCTGGCCGTTGATCACAGCGAGGCGGTCGTTCAACGCCTGCTGGGTGGTCTGCTCGGTGTCCCACCAGTAGACGGGCTGGCTGGTGTTGCCGGTGGTCGGGTTGTCCAGTAGTTGTGGGGGACCGCGGTTGGACAGTGAGCCTGGCTGGCGGGTCTTCAAGCTGCCGTCGGCCAGGGCGCACTCCACGTCGCCCTCGCATTGGGTCCCGGCGAACTGGCCATCGTTGTTCAACGCCCAGCCGTTGTCCTTGCCACCGCCGCTGCCCTGGCTACCCTGGCCGGCCTGCTGCCCGCCGCCTTGCTGCCCGGCGCCGTTACCGCCTTGGCCGTAGCGGTTCCCGGCCGCCAGCGCGGTCAATACGTCCTGCGCGGCGTCGGTCAACATCTCCCGGGCCTGCGCACCGGCCTGCTCACCGGCCACCTGGCCGACCAGGCCGGAGACGACGTCGGTGACCCCGCCCAGGATCTGCTCGAAATCATCCAGACCCGCCGGCCGCGTCCCCTGACCCTGACCGCTCTGGTTCTGGCCGTGCCCACCGCCGTTGCCGCCGGTGCTGTTGCCGCCGTTGGAGTTGCCGCCGCCGGAGACGCCGAGGGTGTCGAGCAGGTCGGACACGAACTCGTTGGTCAGCTCACCAATCCGCTCACCCAGATCACCCTGCCGCGGCCGCTGCGAACCCTGGCCCTGTCCGGACTGGCCCTGCCCAGCGGCGGACTGCCCCTGGCCCTGGCCGCCGCCCTTGCCGATGCTCAGCTGGTCGAACAGGCCGGTCAGGAAGTCGTTCACCGAGTCGCCGATTGACCCGAGCAATCCGCTGTCGCGGCCGGTGTTGTGGTTGGCCTGGATCGGGCGCTGCGCACTCGACTGCCGGTCGCGCTGGGAGAAGGCGTCGCCGATCTGGTCCTGAAGCTCGTCGAAGGCCTTACCCACGCGGCGTCCGGCCTTGTCGCCGGCGATCTGGGACACGATCTTGGTGGCGGAATCTCCGAAGTGGCCCAGCATCTCGTCCGGGTCCAGGTCGGTGTTCTGTCGCTGCTGGGGTTGGCGGCCGCTGGTCTGGTTCACCGCCGCCGGCCGCCCGGTGCCCGGTCGGGCGATGCCCAGGCCCTCGAGTAGGTCGGACACGAACTGCTCGGTCCGCTCACCGATCCGTCCCGCCAGCTGTTGTCCCCGGCCCTGGCCGGTGGTCATGCCGGCCTGACGCACCCCGCCCTGGGCGGTGTTTTGGGTGGCGTTTTGGGTGGTGCCGCCCCCTTCACCGGCACCACCCGACAGCATCTGGCCGAACACCCCACCCAACGTCTGCTGGGTCTGCTCGGCGGCGTCCTCACCAGCGACCTGACCGACCAGACCCGAGGCGGTGTTCACGAAGTTGCCCAACGCCTCATCCACACTCGACGCCCGCTGCTGTTGCCGACCTTGCTGCTGTTGCTGGGCGGCCTGCTGCTGCTGGCCGGCGGCCTTGGCCTCGGCCATGAACGCGTCGTAGTACAGACCCTCCCAGTAGCCCGGGTCATCCGAGTTAGGGCCGCCATCACGCGACTCGCCCCGGCCGCCGCCGATGCGGTCCATCAGATCCGACACGAACTCCTCGGTCCGGTCCTCGATCGCCCCAGCCAGGTCCTGCCCGCCGCCGCTGTTCTGCTGGGCGCCGCCCGCGTTAGTGCTCTGCTGGGCGCCACCGTTGTTCTGCCCGCCACCGGAGAGCAGCTGCCCGAACAGGTTGCCCAGCGCCTGCTGGGTCTGCTGCCCGGCCTGCTCGCCCGCGACCTGGGACACGATCCCGGAGGCGGTGTTCACGAAGTTCCCCAGCGCGTCCTCCAGGCTCGGCCGCCGCTGGGACGGCTGCGGGGCCTGACCCGAACCACCGGCCGAACCGTCCGAGCCACCGGTGGAGTCGCCGCCGACACCGAGCAACTCCAGCAGGTTGCCGACGAAGTTATTGGTCAACTGCCCGATCGCCTGACTCAGATCGCTCTGCCGCTGACCCTGCTGCTGCGAACCCTGCTGAACCTGCTGGCCCTGGCTCTGGCCGTTGCCCGACGGGCGGGAGATGCCCAGCTCGCTGAACAGGTCGGTCAGGAAGTTGTCCACCGACTCCGAGATCGCCGCGCCTAGATCGCTGCTCGGGCGCTGCGGCCGGGTCGGGGACTGCTGGGCCGGAGCCTGGCCGCCGCCGTTGTTGGAACCACCGACGCCGAACAGCTCCAGGAGGTTCCCGACGAAGTTGTTGGTCAGTTCGGTGATCTTCTGAGCCAACTGCTGCTGGCCTGTGCCGGACTGGCCGGTGGTGGTCGGGTCGATTCGGCGAGCGGTCTGCGGCTCTACCCGGCGCGCGGTCTGGGGGTCGATCCGCCGCGCGGTGTGGGCGTCGATCTTCCGCGCGGTGTGCTGCTCGCTCGCGTCCGGGGCGACCCGCCGCGCCACGGCCGTCTGCACACGCTGGGCGGCGGCCGGCTCGGTCCGGCGTGCGCTGGTCTGCTGCACGCGCTGCGAGCTGCCCGTGCCGGCCTGTTGCTTTCCCTGCTTACCGAGGACGTAGTCGACCAGCTTGTCGGCTTTGTCGGCCCACTTGGCGTAGGCGTTGGGGTAGGCCGAGCGCTGCACCGCCTGCGCCGCGCGCGTGACCGACTTGCCCTGCCAGCCGTCGACGTTCTTCAGGGTCTTGAAGAACTTGGTGGCCGCATGCACCGGGTCGAGCACCTGCTTGACGGTGCCCCAGCCCTGCGAGGGCCGCTGTTGGAACAACCCGAGCGAGTCGAGGTGCCCGTAGCGGACGTTCTTCAGGCCCGACTCCTGGAACGCGGCGGCGAGGGCGACCTGCAGGCCCTTGCGCGGGATGCCGAGTTTCTGGCCGACCTCGATGATCGTCTCGGCGTTCTTGGCCTGGGTGGCGGAGATGCCCTTAGGCAGTTTCACCGACGCCGGCGTGCGTTCGTCCTTCTTCGGGGCCGGGCGGGCGGCCTGGGCCGCACCGGACTTGCCGCCGCTGGTGGTCTGTTTGGGACGTTCGGTGCCGAGCAGGTCGAGCAGGTCCTGGGTGAACCCACCGGTCAGCTTCCCGATCCGCTCACCCACATCCTGCCGAGCCTGCGGCCGCTGCGCCCCGCCCTGCTGGCCCTGCCCGGAGGGGCGGGACAGGCCGAGCTTGCCGAACAGGTCGGACAGGAACTCGTTCACCGACTCGCCGATCGCCTGACCCAGGTCGCCGCTGCTGGGCCGCTGCGGGCGGGTCGGGGACTGCTGGGCCGGAGCCTGGCTGCCACCGTTGTTCGACCCGCCGACACCGAGCAGCTCGAGTAGGTCGGACACGAACCCGTTGGTCAGCTTGGTGATGCTCTGTGCCAGCTGCTCGCCCTGGCCCGGCTTCTGGGGCTGCGTGCTCTGGACCGCGCCGGGCTTGGTGTTGCCGCCGACCAGGTTGACGAGGTCGGAGACGAAGTCGTTGGTGAGATCGGTCAAGTCGTCGGCGAGGTCACCGTGGTTGGGGCGCTCGGGGCGGGTGGTTTGGCCACCGGCCTGGCTGCCGCCGTGGGGGAGGGCCTTGGTGATGCCGCTGATCAGGTTCTGGACGAACTCGAGGGTGTTGCCGAGGATTCCGCGGGGCCGGGAGGCCGGGTCGTCCTCATCGTCACTGCCGTTGTTGTGCTGGGGGTGGGGGCGGTGTCCGGCCGGAGGGCCACGGCCCCAGTTGCTGTCGGGTCGCTGGTCGGAGAAGTTCGGGTCGCGGTCGGTGCAGCCAAGAGCCAGGCACACGATCGGGCCCGACTCGCCGCGCTCGGGGGCCAGGCCGGAACCGCCACCGCCGGGGGCCTTGGCGGCGCGCTCGGGCATCCCGGCCTGGATGGTGCTGAAGCCGTTGCCGCCGGCGCCAGAGTGGTTGAGCCGGTTGCTGGCGGCCAGGGCGGCGGACACCTCCTCGGCCACGCTCGACAGGGCCTGCTGGGTGCGGGCGCCGGCCTGCTTGCCGGCCACGGTGCCGACAAAGCCGGAGACCAGGTCGACGACTCCGCCCATCATCTGGTCGACCTGCTCGGCTGCGGGGGCCTTCACCGCGGCGGGCTGCCCTACGCTCCCGGACGATCCGCTGCCGGAGCGGCCGGCCCACAGCCGGTACACGTCCTCGTTGTCGGTGAGCCGCTGGTCCGCCAACTCGCGGGCGTCCGCCACCCGGGTGTCGATGGCCCGGTCGGCGCCCCGTGGTTCGGCCGCCGCGTCCCGGATCCGGGTGACCGCGTTCGCCGCTTCCTCGTTCACCTGGCGTTCAACATCGCCCCGCGTCGCCGGCTTGGCGGTGGGGGCGTCGGACTGGCCAGCGCCGCCGGCGTTGGAGCCGAAGGAGACCGCGTGGCCGAGGCGGTCGAGCAGAGCGGACACGAAGTCGGTCACCGGCTCGGTCACCGACTTGGCCACCGACTGCGTGGTGGTGGCCACCGGCGCCTGGCCGCTCGGGCCGCTCTGGGGGGCGGCGGGCTGGCCACCGGCGTGGCCGCGGTCAACGAGCGGCCATTCGGTTTCCGGTTGCTGAATGGCCGCCGGCTGATAGCGGGCGCGCAATTCGGACAATGACCGCGCCGGCGTGGCGGTGGCCATTGTGGCCACTTGCCCATCCAGCCGGTTGATGGCCTTTCCGGGATTGTTGCTCACCGAAGTCGGCTTGGCCGAGGCGGTGTTTCCATTCGCCCATGCCGGTACCGAATCGGTGTCGTCGGCGGGGTCTTGAATTTCCCCCTGCGACGGCGCGATCGCGCTGACGTTCGCCACCGGGACGACCCCGGTGGCGGCGGCGGACTCGGTCGAGCCGGCGAACAGCCCGATGAGCACCGCGGCGATCCCACAGGCCATGAGCAGCCAGGTTCCGGGCATGGCAACCAGCGCGGTGCGCACGCACCGCGCCAGACCAGCCGGAACCAGGGAACCCATGGCCTCAAGACCTTATCAGGGAGTAATCAAATGATCGAACATGCGATCGCGATTGATCAGAGATTAGGAGAGCTCAGCTCAAGGTCGAATGATCCCCGGCACGGTGCAACTCACGCGCCGGGTCGTCCACAAGGACGCACCCGGGTACTCCCATACCGCCATAGCGGCGCCAAGCAAGATTGAACCTAGATGTCCCGGGTAGTCAGTTGGCAGCCCCAATATGAACGAAGGGTTAACCTAAATTAAGCGGTTCTGGTCAGCCCTCGGTCAATAATGATCATGGGCGACGCGCCGCGCGTGGGCAGCGAGGGGCGTGCGGGGCCGCGTGCGAGACCCAGGAGGGGAGCGCGCCGGATTATCGGCCGACCGCGATGGGTCGCACACGGGACGGACCCATGGGCGGCACGCCCCAATAGTCCATCGTGGAATAGGTATTCGGAGTCCTCCCGGCGAATGAAGCCGCGACGATTCCGTGTCCATCCGTATTAGCGACGAATGAATGGCCATGCGCGAAGGCTGACCGATTTCTCGGTGTGGCCGTCGGTGGGGCGTGGCCGTGGCCAACCGCGGCCGTGCGGGCGAGCCAGGCAACCGGGGACACGGCGGAATGGCCACGGCCACACGGCGGCCACCACGAGTGCGACTGGCCGGGTAAGCGTAAACAGCGTGGCCACTGATCTGGGTCGGCCAGGAGCGGCGTGGCCGGTGGCCACGGTGACCTGCCGGTGGCCACGTCGGCCACCCGGATGGCCGTCGCCGGTGCCTCGGACGGCCGCCGGCTGGCCGGTCAGGGCACGGTCAAGACTTGCCAGTCTTGAAACAACTGGTGAACGAATGCTTAGAGGGGTTCCGAAACTCTCAGCCTTAGATTTACTTAAGACGCGTTCCGATCGACATACCCAACGTGGCCGTGTGGCCCTTGGGGCGCGGCGGCTGGCCGGTCGATCCGGGATGTTGGCTCCCGCGTGGGTTCGCCGCGGCAGGCCGAACGCTTCGTGCGCCCGACGAGGAACGCGCGCGGCATGCGGCCAACCCGGTCCTGGAGAAGGTCGTCGGCCCGCCGCCGCCCGTATTCGAGCACGTCCGGTCCGTGCTGACGTTCACCGCCAGCGTGGTGTTGGTGCCCCTCGTGGTGATTGCGCTGCTGTACTTGCTGATCTTCGGTGGCGAGCTGGGGACCACCCTCGTCGGTTTGGCGATCGCCGCAGTGCTGATCTTCGTTCCGGTGTCGCTGATCGGGTTGGCCGCCCGGGCGCCGGTAATCGCTCAGGCCGGCGCGCACATCCTGGAGGGGCGGCACGGGGAGAAGGTGTGCCTGTATGAGCTGTCCGCTATCAGCGTCAAAGGCGGGAAGCTGCGGCTGGCCGGCGGCTTCCAGGGGCAGAAGTCCGGCTGGATGTCACCGCTGCCGTTGAGCCTGTTGGAGAGCAACCAGCAGCTGTGGGATCTGGTCTACAACGGGCTGCGGCACTCGGCGGCCAGGGGCGCCCGGGTGGAAGCGCAAACCCGCGAACTGCTGCGCTTGCCCTGGTATACTGACTGATAATCAGTCTATTTCTCTGCGATGCGACCGGTAGGCAGCGGTAGGGGGAGCCCGTGTCGAGGACAGGGTCGTTCGGGAAGGTGTTGGCCGCGGCCGCGTTGCCGCTGGCGGTCGGTGGGCTGCCGCAGGCCTTCGTAACACAGCCGAGCACGGTCGAGCTCGTCAGTTACGCGCGGGACGACGACGGATCTGGTGATCCGGCGGACCAATTGGGTTTCTGGGTGCCCAGGTCGCGCGATGTCTCGTCCGGCTCGTCCAGCGGCGGGACGTCCAGCGCGGACCCCGACTACTCGGAGTCGGTCATGGACGAGATCCGGGCGTTCTTCAGGAGCGTTCTGGGCAAGGGTTCGAGCGGCTCGGGGTCCGCCGAGGCCGGCCCCTTCTCCGACTCGCCGGACTACTGGCGCAAGATCTATTACGACCAGGCCATGGCGGTGGCCTCCGGGGCGGTCGACGCGTCGGCCGGGCAGACCGCCGAGACCACGGAAGACCCGCGCCCCGTGATCAATAACCCGGCCCCGACGTCCGGCTCGACGGTGGAAACCCAGTCCGCGTCCCCCGACTCGGAGCCGGTCTTGCCCTCGGTGGGCAGCGAGCCGATCGTCCCGAGCCAGCCCGACGTGAGCAACTCACCTCAGAATGGCCGGTCCCAGCCCTCCTCCGACATCGATAGCGGCGGCGACCCGAAGGCGCCGAAGGCGAACGGATCTTCCGGCAAATAGGATCGGCCGGCCCGTTCCCCGCCGAACTGGTCGGCGAGCTGCGCGCCGAGCTCCAGGAAGGCCAGCCGGGTCGGCTCGCGCAGCGCGTGCAGATCGAGCCGGCCGCCGGTGGCGAGGTGAGGGTCGTCGGGGATCTCGACGACCGTGCGGCAGCGGGTCTCGAAATGTGCGCGGATCCGCTCCCGGTCGATCTCTGGGCTGCGCCGGTTGGCGCAGAGCACAACCACCGCGTCGGTGACCCGTGACTGGTAACCGTGCGCGGTCAACCAGTCCAGTGTCTTCGCCGCCCGCGACGCCGCATCAACGGTTGGCGCACCCACGATCACCAGCGAGTCGGCCAGCGCCAGCGTGCCCTGCATCGCCGAGTGCACCAGGCCGGTGCCGGAGTCGGTGATGATGATGTTGAAGAACCGGGCGAGCAGCGCGCAGACCCGCGCGTACTCGTCCCGGTTGAACGCCTCACTTATCGCCGGGTCCTGCTCGGAGGCCAGCACCTGCAGCCGGCCGGCCAGGCTGGTGAAGCGGGAGATGTCGGTCAGCGAGTCGATCCTGTCGGCGTGGTTGAGCAGGTCCCGGACGGTGACGCCGGTTTCCCCGGTGAGCCGGTCGGCCAGGGTTCCCGCGTCGGGGTTCGCATCGATCGCGACCACCCGGTCGCCCCGGTACTCAGCCAGGGTCAGGCCGAGCACGGCGGCGACCGTGGTCTTGCCCACCCCGCCCTTCATCGAAGCCACCGCGATCTGGTGCAGGCCGGGCAGCTGCCGCCGGACCCGGCGCAGCAGGTCGTTGCGCGACGCTTCGGCATCGCTGATCCCCGGATTCCACCGGCCGCCGGATGCCGCATAGACGCCGTGCCGCCACCCGGCGGTCGGCCGGTCCGCGGCGCGCCGCAGGATCGCGTCCTCGGTGAGCGCGGGCGGGAAGGACGACGTCATGACGCCCCGAGCCGGTAGCCGTAGCCGTACAGGGTGGCGATCAGGCCCGGCAGGGCGAGCTTCTTGCGCAGGTTGTTCATGTGCGCGTCCAGTGCCCGGGAGGTCGGCCGCACCTTGCCGGACCAGACCTCGGCCACGATCTGTTGCCGGCTCACCGGCCGGCCCACGTGCCGCGCGAGCACGGCGAGGATGCCGAACTCGGTTCGGGTCAGCTCCGGGTGGACCCCGTTGACCTCCACCGTCCGCGCCTCCAGGTTGATGGACGCGCCCATCGCCCGCACCCGGCCCGGCGGTGCGCCGCCGTCGACCCGAGGCGCGCGCCGCAGGGTCTCGATCCGGGTCACCAGTTCCTGCACCTGTGCCGGCTTCCGCACGTAGTCGTCGGCGCCGCCGTGCAGCCAGCGCACGCCGGGGTAATCGTCCCCGCGCGCGGCCCACACCAGCACGGGCACCTGGCTCACTCGCCGGAACTGGCGCAGCGTGTCCAGCCACCGCCGGTTCGGCAGCTCGAGGTTGAGCACCACGGCGTCGTCCTTGCGGTGCATGGCGGGGGTGTCTATTTCCAGTGATCCGTGAACCAGGGAATGCCCGCGGGCCCACAGCCGACTGGCCAGCACACCTGACATTTCACCAACGTCTTGAACCATGAGGATGCGCATCGGTAAGCCCTAATCTCCGACCGGGTGGTCGCACGCAGAAGGTGGCTGAGATTGGCCTCCGGGGCTGTCCAGCGCCCAGATCCATTCGCTCCGCCAGCCCTGCGCGGGTTACCGCGAAGCCAGCTCGTAACTCACCGCCGGTGCCAGATGCAATCCAGCGCGTGAGCGCGACGAAGATTATTTTATCGGGGTCGGGTCGGGGTGTAAAGAATCGCTCAGCTCGCGGCGAGTGTGTCGATCGTCGTGGGCTCGACGCCGATGGCCGGGTCGAGCGAGTGGGCGGCGCGGAGCGCCGCGGCCAGGGCGGCGGTGGCGAGCGTGACGAGCTCCTCGCGGGTGAGCTCCTGGTGCTCGAGGTGGTCGAGTGCGATCTCGTCGAGGTAGCCGACCCAGCCGCGGATCGCCGCACGCAGGCTGGGACGTAGCGGCTCGACCACGCCGAGCAGGTTGAGCAGGCGCACGACGGCCAGCCAGCGCAGCTGCTCGGTGATGGCGCGTACCTGCGGGTCGGGACCGGCGCCGTCGTGCATCAGCGTGATGAAACCGCGCGGATGGTCTTCGACGAAGCCGAGCTTGTGGTCCAGGATCTCCCGGAGCTGGGCGGCCGGGGTGTCGCCGGTGGGGGAGATGTCGTGCATCGCGCGCATGCGGGTGGCGACCCGGTTCACGCAGGCCAGGTACAGGCCGCGCTTGTTGGTGAAGTAGTGCGCGATCAGCCCGTAGGAAACGCCGGCCCGGGCCGCGATCTCCGCGGTGGTCACGGTGTTGAACGCGCGCTCCTTGAACAGTTCCTCCGCCGCGTCGATCAGCAGCGCCCGGCGGTCGGTCCGGCCGAGCGGAAGGACGTCGAGGTTGGTGCTCATACCCACGTTCATCGACGCCCTCCCGCTCGCTGACGACTACTTGCCCGTAACGGTCTTGAACAGGTCGGTAATGCCGCTGACCACACCCGAGACCGGGTTGAGGGCGTTCGCAACCGCGGTGACCGCGCTAGAGCCAGAGCTGATGCCCTGGACCACGCTCTTGGTCATCTGGAGGATCCAGTCCGCGATGTCGGTGCCACCGCCCTTCTTCTCAGAGCCACCCGCGGACTCACCGCTCCCGGAGGACGACGCGGTCGCCGCCTGTGTCGCGGGGCACCAGAACCCCACGTCGCCGGTCGGCATGCATCCGCCGGCGCTCTCGCCGCCTTGCGTGGGAGCCAGCGATGCGGAGTGGGCGACGGGGTGGACGGCTGTCTGGGCGTTGGCCACGCCGGCGGGTGCCAGCAGTGCGGCGGTGAGCGCGGTGCCGGCGATCAGGCTGGACGTGAAGCCGGCCCGGACGGGCCGCCTGGCCTTGGACATCAAGATCATGATGAAGCTCCATGTTCGAGGAAAGCTGAATGGGTCAGGGCCTCGAGGCCCCCTCAGGGAAAGACAGGTCCACGCCGGGACTCCGGGGCTTCCTGCGCCCAGACCCAGCCACCTCAAACAGCCGCGGTGGAAGTCACGCAGCCGCTCTGCCAGCCGTCAGTGCGGACGCGGCCGCATTTGACATACGCTGTGGCGCGTTCAGAATACCGTGATCCATGGTGAGCGCAAGCTGTGCGCGGCGAATCCCCTGGCGCCCTTGAGATTTGTCCGGACACGGCCAATCTGCGCGCATTTCTTTAGATTTGGCCGGACGCGGATTCGCGCAGGCACGGGGCGCCGGATTGAATTCTCAAGATTGGTTGCGCCGGGTGTGCGTCCGGGTAGTGTGTGAGCCGATCGGGACTGCCTGAGTGCTCGTCGCTCGGGTTGAGGAACCTCTGCGTGAGTTGTACCGCGGTTGGCTTCCGGCCGATCCACTCTGGGCGCCCAGGGGCCCCGGAGTGCAAACTTTGTTTGATCTTCTGGTCCGCCGGTCTGTGTCCGGACCCCCGTTGAAATCCGTGGAGTTTCCCGTGATGGCATCCGTGGCCTCGCTCGGTGGCCGGCGCAGCCGCGCCGTGCCGCCGGTCGCGATGCGCGGGCTGCCTTGGCGGCGGGTCTTCGGGCGGGCGTTCCTGCGGACCGCGCTGCTCTGCGCGTGGGCGCTGCTGTGGGTGGTTGGGGCATGGTTCGCCCTGACTTCCGGTGCGGCGTCCGCGGAGACGGCGCGGCCCGAGCGGCCGGTGGCACTGGTCGCATCGGTCGGCCCGATCCGGGCGGACGCGACCGCATCGGTCGACCCGAACTGTGTCGACCCGTGCCCCGGGCCCAGCACGAACCCGGTCGCCATGGTGGCCGGCACCGGCGACACCCCGGAGGCGAAGGCAGAGCCGGTCGCGGCCTCGGGTGGTCAGCTGGGCGTGACCTGCGCGGTGGGGGACCCGGCGTGTGATCCTTCGGCGAAGGCGCAGCCCGCGCCGGCGGCCTCCAACGGTGGTACGCAGCCGCGGCCGGTGGAGCAGAAGCCCACCTGTGGCGGTGACATGGGTGTGAAGTGTCCGGAGGTGCCGGTGCAGCAGGCGGCCCCCGGTGGCGGTGCGGCCCCGGTTCAACCGGCGAGCGCCAACTCAGGGACGACCGCCGACGACGCCAACGGCCAACCCGGGGTCACCTGCTTCGAGGAGTGCGGTGTCCCTCGGGCTCCGGCGGCCGCCGCGGTGACCACGGGCGGGACCAACTCCGGCAGCGGGACCACTCCGGGGACGCAACCAGCCGCCGACGATTCTGGGGCGCCGAAGCCGCAGTGCCCACCCCAGTGCGGGAACGCACCGGCGGCTATGGCGGCACCCTCCGGTGGCGGCGCGGCCCCGGTTCAACCGGTGAGCGCGAACTCAGGGACGACCGCCGACGACGCCAACGGCCAACCCGGGGTCACCTGCTTCGAGGAGTGCGGTGTCCCTCGGGCTCCGGCGGCCGCCGCGGTGACCACCTCGGCCACCCCGACAGACTCGTCCGGGAAGCCGTGCGCGACGCAGTGCCCGGATGGACGCGCTCCGCAACCTGCCCCGGGCAGCACCACCGGGCCGGCCATCGTGCTGGCCGACTACTCCACCGAGTGCCTCCCTCCGGCCTGCCCCGGGAAGCCGGCTCCGCAGACGGCCACAGGCCAGTCGGGCGACCAGCCCACCCCTGAAGAGCTGGAGAAGTACCGCAAGCTGTACCCGATGTTCGCCGGCTTGCTGTCCTCAAGCCCGGCCGGCACCGGGAACGGAACCACCCCGGCGGGCTGCACCACCGACTGCCCCGGGCCGGGCCAGCAGCCGCCCGCCGCGCCGCCCGCCCCGGTAACCGCGAGCAATGGCACCAGCCCCGGCGGCACGACCGGTGGCCAGAACCCATGCACGACCGATGCGAAGACCTGCACCAACCCACTGCTGTGGATGCTCGAGAAGATGAACCACGGCGGCACCGCGCAGGATCCCCACAACAACCAGCCGCCGGCGCGTGGCCCACCGCCGCCGCCGGCCGTCCAACCCTCCGGCCCGCTGCCCAACCTCTACTCGGCCCCGATCGAGCAGGGTGGCTCACAGGGCGGGTACGTCGACCCCAACGATCCCGACCAGAAGTTCATCCCCCAGACCAAGGAACAGCCCCAGCCGGCCGGCACAGTGCCGGCGGTACAGTCCAAGATCCCCGGTCAGCCGGCACTGCCGGTGCAGCTGTGCCAGCCGGGCAAGCCGTGCCAGTCCGGCGGCGACGGCCCCTACATCGCAAGCTACGACCCGACCCGGCCGGACAACCCGTTTGTGGTGACCGCACCGGCCGCCACGGGTGACCCCCGTCGTAATGAGGTCGCCAGCAGCGGCGGAGCCGGCATCGTCACCACCTCCGGCGACACGAACCCGAGGTACTGGGTCGACGGCACCGGCCAGATCACCGATGGTCTTTCCGGCAGCGCGCTGACCGAACGCGACGACAAGTCGGCAAAGACCCCCGTGGTCAACGAAGGCTGGTTCACCACCGAGGACGGCGCGCCGTTCCGATTCAGCTGTCACAAGGGCTGCGTCGGCGACATCAGCAACGTGGACCTGGGCAACGGCAAGTTCACCGACCACATCGACTTCGCCGGCACCAGCAACGACATGTTCGGCCCCGACGGGGCCGGCAACCCGGCCGACTACAGCCACTTCGGTCAGGGCGTGGCCACGGTGGCCGGCGCGGACGGCAAGCCGGACGTGATCACCTCCACCGGCGACGGCCTGCACCCGGACAAGAACTGGACCCAGATCAACACCCGGAGTGCGGACGGCACACCGGGCGTCTACGACGTCAAGGGCGGCCAGACCTTCGAGATCCTTACCGCCGAGGGCTACCGGATCACCGAGAAGGACACGAACCACCGGGTGGTGCTCGCCGGTGGCGACCCGGCCGCGATCGCGGCGATCCAGTCCAAGGCGGAGCTGGACGGCATCTACATCCCGACCGTCTCGGAGGTCGGCCTGGACAACCACGGCCGGATCGTCACTCCGGACGGCTCCGGTAAGGGTGGCACCGTCGATTGCGTGGGCATCTGCGCCTACACCCGGCCGGCCGGCCAGGTGCAGACCGATCCGTGCAAGATCCGGTGCGACTACCACTTCGATCTTGGTGACGGCACCGGGCCGAACCCGCTGGGCACCGGCCGAGTCAAGATCACCGGGGCAGACCGCGACTCGGTGACGCTCACGGATCCGTACGGCAACCGGACCACCGTCTTCGGCATCGGCACCGCGGTGCAGCGCAACGGCGAGGGCGGCGGCCAGTTCTGCAGCAGCGACGCGAAGTGCACCAGCACGAACGTCCTCGGCCAGAGCCGGGAATGCACCGGAACCGGCTGCGGTGAGCTGCTGCTCAACCCGTACCCCGACGGTCGCAACGCCGGCTCGGCGTGCAACCCGGGCAAGGGCGGGACGTGCTCCGGCACGGTGTCGCCGCAGGTGCCGGACTTGGGTTGGCGGGGCAACAACGCGGACGGTTCGCTGAACCTCTATACCGACCAGAACGCCCGCCGCGCCCCCACCGACCTGCCGATCGACCAGATCCTCAAGGCGAACGACGACCGGTTCCCGCACGACGGCAAGGTGCCGTTCCTCACCCCCAACCAGTACAACGCGCTGGACCCGAAGGACCGGCAGACCTACCTGGACTCGATCCGGGGCACGCTCAGCGACACCGACAAGGGCGTCGCGGCGATCCAGATGGCCAGCTACGCGTCCACCGCATACTGGACAACCAACACGGTGAGCGGCCAGCGCGCGGAGATCGACGCGGCGATCGAGGCGGTCAAGAACGGCACCGCCACCTGGCAGCAGCGCACCCTGCTGGACAACACCGCCGACCTGGTCACCGAATTCAACAACGCGCGCCGCGCGCTGACCGGCGCCGACTCGATGGTCGGGCCGGCGCTGATCGACGGGCATCGGCCGGTCGCCGTGGACCCGCAGCAGCTGACCCTGGACCCCCGGTTCGCCGAGGAGATCAACAAGATCCCCGGCCTCACCCCGAACAGCGACTACGACCGGCGGATGCAGGAGCTCGGTGCGATGGTCGGCCTGCCGAACGGGGTCAGCCCGGACGGCAAGCCGCTGGGGCCGGACGGCAAGCCGAAGCCCAACCCGACCCCGCAGGAGCTGGCCTCGGCGGGCGCCATGCAGGTGCTGGCGTCGAGCCTGGTCCCGAGGTGGAACGACCACGACCAGGCCCTGGCTGCGAACCAGCGACGGATCAAGGAGATCAACGACGGGGCGCCGGCTTCGGACCAGGAGCGCACCCAGCTGAACGACCAGCTGGCCGGGCTGCGCGACGAGCAGAAGCTGCTGAACGGACTGCAGGCCAAGTACGGCGGCGGAGCCGGGCCGAACCCCAACGACGAGACGCTGCGCGGGTACAACCAGGCCGTCGCGGACGTGGCCAACGACCCGAACTGGGCCGACAAGCTGGCTTACCTGCGCGGGCTCGAGTCCCGCGCCGCCGAAGCGGCCGTCGCCGCGAAGGACCGGGGCGAGACCGATCTCGCCGGCACGCTGGAACAGGTCAGCAACATCGGGCGGCTCGGCTACGAGACGGTGGCCCGGGACCCAGCCTCCCGCGCGGCGGGCAACCGCTACGGCGACCTGCGGCTGCCGTCGATGGACAACGGCAACACCGACCTCTACTTCGCCATGCGCTCGGGGCACAACTACCAGGCGTGGCAGAACTACCACGGCGACTACGACGAGTACTTCCGCTCGATGGGTGCCCCGGAGCACGACGGCCAGCCGGGGGAGCCGTTCCGGGGTAAAACGGTGGCCAACCGGCTGGCCGAGTTCGCCGCCGAGGGCAACCCGCAGGCGGTGACGAACCGGCTGTTCGGCACCACCGAGCTGAGCGGGGACGAGCTGGCCGGCATCCCGGAGAAGGCGCTCTCTCGAGCGCGGGACGTCGCCGGCAAGGACGGCAAGATCTACCAACGCAACGTGTTGGTGAAGGACTACCGGACCGGCGAGTTCGCCTGGCAGACGCTGTGGGTGGCGGAGAAACCGAACAACGGTGGCGCACAGCTGATCGATCCGGCCGGCAACCACTACAACGACCTGCGCAACTTCCTGGAGAACAACGAGATGTTCTCCCCGGACGACAAGCTGTTCGCGCCCGAGCACCCCACCGGTGTCGGTGGCGATGTGCACGTGATCGGGGTCGACGGGCACGAGACACCGGGGTGGAAGACCGGTCTCGGCTGGACCTCGTTCGGGGTGACCGCCGTCGGCACTGTGCTGTCGTTCACCCCGATCGCGCCGGTCGGCTGGGGGATCACGGCGGCCGGTATCGGCCTCGGGGCGGGGGTGTCCGGCGCCAGCCTGGCCAACCGGGCCAGCGTGGGGCAGACCGTCAATCCGTTCAAGAGCGGCGCGGCCGCGATGGACTGGATCAACATCGGTGCATCGGCGCTCGCCGTCGGCGGCATCGGGACCCGCGTAGTGCCGGTAGCCGCCAGAGCACTGGTGGGCACTCCGCTGCGGGTGGCCCCGTGGGTGGCAACCACCGGCCGGGTCGCCGACTACACCTCCGGCGCGACGTTCGCCGGGATGTTCGGTGAGCAGGTGTACAGCGGCGCGAGGCGGTGGGGCGAGGCCGGGCCGAACGAGCGTGGGGAGATCGCTCAGGGCCTGGCGCAGGGAGCCGTGTTGATGGCGGCGGGCGGCGTGCGCCCGGTGCGCGACTTTGCCCGGTCGCGCATCGCCGGCGGCCCGACGCTGCGGCCGGAAGTGGACTCGAGCATGCCCCGGCCGCTGCTGGACCGCATTCAGGACACGGTCAACCCGTACCACGCGGTCGATGTGGCCGCCGTTGCCGCGCACCTGTCCCAGGACGGCCGGCCCGTCAGCCCTGGGGCGGTGCGGGCCGCCATCGACACCGCGCCGGCCGGCACCCGGTTGCGGGTCGTTCAGGACCCGGAGACCGGGCAGCACTGGATCGCGCCGCAGCGCCAGCTGCCCGCCTGGCTCCGGCAGCCCGGTCAGACCCAGTGGAGCGATCCGGCCGAGTCCCGCCGGCGCGGCACCGGTCATACCGAGGCGACCGGGCGCGAGGCCGGTTCGGTCGATGCTGAGACGCAGACCGCCGAGTCGGTCGCGCTGGGCGGCGACGGCTCCGGTCCGGCCAACCGGGTCCCGCGGGGCGCCGAGCCGGTCAACCGGCCCGGGCAAGGCGTCGATCCGGTCGGACGGGCCGGGCAGGGCGCCGAGGCGGTCGAGGGCGCTGGGCAAGGCGCGCGTCCGGTTGGGCGGACCGAGCAGGGCACCGAATCGGCCGAGGCGACCGGTCGGACCGGGGTTGCCGAAGCCGGCCCGGGCGGTGGCGGCACCAAGCCGACGGGCCCGTTCCAGGTCGTCTCCGTGCACACCGGTGACGGGGGGACCATCGTCGCCACCGTTGCCCTTCGGCCGGGCGGCGGGCCGAACGCCGGGGCGGTCGGCGGTGCCGAACCTGCGGGGTCGAGGGGCGCTGACGGGCCGCGGCAAGGCGAACCGGCCGACGGCCAAGAAGGCGTCGGCGCGGAGCGCCCGAACAGCGCGCCGCCGGCACCGCGGGTACCCACCGCGCAGCCGCCGGCAGAGCAGCAGCCGGCGGGACAGCAGGCCGGGTATCAGCAAGCCGGCTACCAACAGGCCGGGTATCAGCAGGCCGGATATCAGCAGGGCCAGGGCGGTGCCGGCCAGCCGAACGCCGGCCACCACCAGCCCGGCGCGCCCCGGCCGCCGGCGGCACCCGCTCCGGCATCGGCCGGTGGCGCCGTGCCCGCCGAGGTGCCGACCAGCACGACCCCGGCCGACGCGGCCTCGGGCGGAAACCCGGCCGTGCCTGCGGTGTTCCGGTCCGTACCCGGCTCGTCCGGCTCGGGCGCGGGTGACGGCTCGGGCGGAAGCGCCGGCGGCGGCCGGAGCGGCGGCCACTCACCGAGCGGGCCGAACCCCGATCCCGCACCCCCGACCGGCCCGACCGCGCCGAGGGCCGGCGGTGGTGGCGGCACGGGCGCCGACGGAGCGCCTCTGGCCGATCAGGCGCCCGGCGCGTCACGGCCTGCCCAGGCGGGCGGCCTGGCTGGCGAGGCCGATACGACCGCCGCGGTACCTCAGGAACCGCTGGACAACTCGCCGAGCAACGGCCCTCCGGGCACCCCCGACCGGACCAACCCGAACGAGCACGGCCAGCCCGTGGCGGACAACACCGAGCCACCGCTGGGCCGCGACAAGAACTGTGCGTGTGAGGCGTCCGCCCGAGCCGACGCCAAGCACCCCGAAGACGTCGACCCCGATCAGGTACGGCCGGCGACCCCGGCGGACCAGGACACCGACGCCGTACAGCGACGTTTCGAGCAGACCTACAACGGCCGGACCGAGCTGACCGACGACACGCAGCTCAACCAGGACATGGCCGCCGCGCCGGAAGGCACCCGCGTCTTCGTCTGGACCGGCGAGGGCGGCGTGGCCCACGTCATCTACGGCGTGAAGACCGCCGACGGGATGCGGTACTACGACGGTCACCAGGTGCTGACCGAGGCACCGGCGAACACCCGGGCGGCCATGGTGCACGGCTCCGGCACCGGCCGTGGGCCGCGCCTGGCCGAGGAGATCGGCGAGCACGTCGGTGCCCAGGAGTATCGCGCACCGTCCGCGCCGCGCAGGGAGAGCAGCCGGGAGCGGTCCGAGCCCGTCGAGGCCGGGACGCTCACCGCCGAGCGGGTCCGCCGAGCGATGGGCACGGGCCGCAAGGTCCAGGCCGTCGACACGGTGCTGGAGAACCTGCCCGGAACCACCAAGGTCGAGCTGCTCGAGCTGCTGAAGACCGACGACTTCGAGTACTTCCGCTACCACACCGACATGATCGGCGGCGAGCTCCGCTACTACGAGTCGTCCACGGACCGGCTGGGGTTGCGGATCGGCGAGATGCGCACCAAGTCCAACGAGCTGTGGTCTCGGGGGCTCTCAGCCCGGGCCAAGGCCCGTGACCTGCGAACTCAGCCGGAAGGGCTCGCCGACCAGGCCGAGCCGCGCGCCTCCCGAGAAGACGAGCTGAACGCGCGGATGGCCGAGGCGGACCGGCTCGAGGCCAAGGCGGACGAGCTCAAGGCCGAGGCGGACACGCTGGAGCAGAAGCTGGCCAAGGCCGAGCGGCTGCGGCGGCAGTTGTTCGACCGGGAGAGCCGCAACCCGCACCACCCGGCCAGCGTCGAAGGCCTGGGCTACGGCTCGCACCAGTTGCACGACCCCGAGATGCCCACCCGGTTCGACGAGCACGGCGTCCCGCAAGACGGCTCCCCGTTCTGGCACTCGGACGCCGAGCTGGCCGCCCAGTACAACCATCACTCGATGCCCGCGGCGGCCGACGAGGTACCGGCCACCAAGTGGCAGACCGTGAAGCGCCAGGCCAAGATCTGGTTCGCGAAGGTCTTCGTGGTCACCGTCACGGTGCTGAAGCTGCAGGCGCCGGACCCGGGAATGTTGCCCGCCATGGAGACCGGCATGGCGCACCACGCGCCGGTGGCCAGCGCGGGCGAACACCCGCTTGCCAAGACTGCCCCGGAGCGGCCGGCCGGTGAGCACGGCGGGCGGCCCGGCCAACCGAGGCAATGGGACACCAACACCTACTCCAACGAGACGCTGTATCCGTGGCGGGGCCGGATACGCAATATCCCCACCGAGGACGTCGACGTGACGTTGGAGGACATCCACGGGGACGTATTCCCGCGCGGTACGTGGAACGACCGGATCAGGCCTCCCGGCATGGACCGGGAAACCTGGGCGAACGCCAGCCGCGCGGAGCGAGCCGAGGCCTGGCACCGGTTCGCCGAGATGTCCCAGGGCAGGGCCGAAGGGATCAACACGTGGCTCGGCAAGCTGCAGGCCCTGTACAGCCAGCACGCCGACCGGCTGGCCCAGCTCCGCGAGGCCAACGCCTCCGCCGACACGATTGCCCAGGCCGAGGCCGACCTGGCCATGGTGCGCAGGGAGCTGGAGATCTGGCAGGGCTTCTACCAGGAGATGGCGGACGGGCTGAGCCAGGACGCCGACACCGCGCGGGACTACGAGCAGTTCCAGCGGGGGCGGGCCGAGCGCGGCCGCAAGGGCCGCGACCAGCTCGACCGGATGGACGCCGAACGCCCGGCGGATGACGCCACGGCGCGGGCCGCCGCCGTACAGATCGCCGGCGCCCAATGGGCCGACTGGGCGATGGCTCGGCTGCGCGCGCTCGGCCTGCCCACGGAACAACTGGAGCAGTTGCCACCCGAGCAGCTGTTGGCGGAGTTCACCAAGAAGCTGGGCGAGAAGTCGGCGGAGCAGGCCGAGGCGGAGCACCGGCTCCTGGTGGACCAGTTGAGGCTGCTCCACACCAGGCTCGGCCTCGCCACGGCCATCACCGGCGGCTGGGCACCGACGTGGGTCGTCGAGCTGATCGCCCAGGCGGCGGCGGATGCGGCCGCTGCCCGCACGGAGGCGACCGAGCTGCGCATGCTCCGCGAGCTGATGCGCACCGCGCCGGACCTGACCGGCGAACCCGAGACCACCACCTCTGCCACCACCACGAAATCCGAGCCGGGTGCACCGGTCGGCAGGCTGACCGGTCGGCAAGCGGTCGCGGCGATGGTCGCGGCGGCCGCGCTGGGCGTCGGTGGCGGCGTCGGGCTGTCGGTGTTCGGCACGGCCACGGACCTGTCCACCTACGGGCTCGGCGCGAGCAGCTCCTCGGTGGCCGGTGCGGCGGTGTTGGTCCTGATGGTGCTGCACGACCGAGGCCCGCCGCTGGCCCGCGCGCTGATCGACCGGGTGCGCGGCGACCGGGCAGGCGGCGCCGAAACCCCGGCCGGCGCCCACGAGCCGGGCACCGAGCGGACCGAAACCAAGCCGACCGACCCGGCCTGGAACGGCGACGGGCCGACCTGGGTTCGGATCGACGGCGTGCCGGTCAAGGTCGAGCTGCTCGACCAGGCGACGGACAAGGCCTCCCGCGAGGCGCCCTGGTCTCCGTCCGTACCGAGCCAGCCCGCCCTGCCGTCGGGTGACCGGACCTACGCACTGCCCGCCAACCCCGAGTGGGCCAGCCGCCACGCCTTGGCCCGGGGGTTGCCGGCGGGGTGGATGCCGGTCATCGAGGCGATGCTGGCGGTCGCCGAGTCGCCGCGCGAGGTATCGCCGGACGAGTACGGCTGGTCCAGCGAGCGCGGCCCGCCGCTGGTCAGGCTGGTCGATTCGACCAACCTGGCCCGGCGCATCGACGAGGTGCTGGGCGCCGGCATCGGCACCCAGGTGATCGCGAACCTGTACGCGTACCGGCCGGCCGAGGACGGACCGGTCTACGTGCTGGACACGTGGTGGGACGGGTCGGACGTCACCCGGCGTGCGCTGGTGATCAACCACGAGCTGCACGGGGACGGCGAGCAGCACGACCGGCACGCCCGTGCCACGCTCGAGCTGCTGGACGCCCTGACGCTGCTCGCCGAGCTTCACGGCCTGCCGGCCGAGCAGTGGTGGATGGGCAAGGAGCTGCTGGCCAGGGCCGCCGCCGCGCTCGGGCGTGCGGAGCTGTGGCTGGAGGGCTTGTCAGACCCGGTCCTGGAGGCCGCACTGACCGACGGGTCGGACGCGCTGGCAGAGCTGCGCGAGGACGACCAGGACCGGCGGGCGGGCGCGGACGGGGAGCGGCTGCCGCTGGCCGACCAGATCGTGGACTGGCTGGTCCGGTTCCGCAACGACGTGGAGTTGCCCAGCGAGTTGGACGTGCTCGGCGGCACCCCGGAGGAGCTGTGGGCCGCGGTGGACTCCTCGCCGATGCTGTTCCGCGGCGAGGCTTCCGGGGAGCAGGTGGTGCGGTTGGCGCCGCCGGGCGTGCTGGAGGCCGGCATGTCCACCGGCCTGGTGGACGGCCAGCTGGTCCTGGAGACCCCGCTGGCCGGCGGCGGCACATTGGTGTTCGACGGCCGCCAGGCGGCGCGCAGCTCCTGGGTCTCCCAGTCCCACCTCGGGGCCGCCGTCTCCGCGTTCATCCGGCACAACCGGATCGCGCTGCCCTCGTCGCTGGACAAGGCGGACCGGGCGCGGTGGCTGCTGGACCTGATCGCGCGCGCGGCCGCCGCGCCGAACCCGGTCATCCAGCGCGACGGCGCGCTGGAGATCCGCCGGGTCGACCTGGGCGAGCCGGTGCTCCTCGACTCCACCACCGGGGTGACCAGCCAGGTCAGCCTGATCACCTACGAGATCGAACCCGGCCGGCGGCTGTTGCTGGGCCTGCGAGGGGCCACCCCGGGCGCGCCGCTCGAGCTCACCGGCACCGGTACCCCGCTGACCGACGCCGGCGCCTCGGTGGTGGACTTCTACGACCGGGACGGCAACCGGATCGGCAGCGGTGTGGTGATCCGGGCCGCCGGTGTGGACACGCCGGCGTACGTACTGACCGCCTGGCACGTCGCGTCCGACCCCAGGGTGCACAGCATCAACCACCAGCCCATCGCCAACTGGGTGACGCTGCGCGACCGCGACTACGGCGAGCTGACCGACCTCGCCGGCGAGGGCAACGCGGCGCTCAACGACATCCGCACCCCCGAAGCAGGCACACCGAACATCGACTTGGCGCTGGCGGCGGCCTACAACATCACCGAGCCCGCCGTCGGGCTGCCCGCGGTCGAGGCCGAGGACTGGGTCGCCTTCATCGGCAACCCGCAGGGCCACCGGCTCACCATCCCCGGCCCGATCGGCGAGCGGCTGCCCGGGCACCTGGACGTGGAGGCGCTGGGCGGCGGCGGGCTGTCCGGCGGCCCGGCCGTCACCATGGCGGGCCGGCCGGTCGGCATCACCAGCGCCGGTCTCGACACGCTCTACGCCGTCGCCGGGTCGCTGATCAACGCGTTCCTCGAACTCGCTATCCCGGTGCTCGACGCACGGGTGGCCGCGCTGGCCGCCGGGCAAACCGTGATCAAGGGCGCCGCGCGGATCGGTCCGGCAGGCCTGGACCCGGTCGGCGGTGGGGAGCGGGTCGTGCTCACCGGGGGCCAGGCGCTCCGCGTCGGGCGGGGCGCACCCGAGCACACCAACGGCAACGACATCCTGGTCAGCCACGGGCAGGCCTCACGCCGGCACGCCGAGATCGAGCCCGACGGCAAGGGCGGCTGGGTACTGCGCGACATCGGCTCCAGCAACGGCACGTTCGTCAACGGGCAACGCACCACCGAGCACACCCTGGCCGACGGTGACCGGATCAGCCTCGGCGGCCGGCAGGCCTACGCCTTCACCTTCGCCGCCGGCGGCACCGACGAGACACCTTCCGGTGACCGGTCGCCGCTGCGCGGCCGCGACGTCCCGGCCGCGAACGATCCGAACGCTGGGCACGCCGGTCCGCTCGGCCGGCCGGAGCTGGACCCGTGGGTGGGCGATGTCGAGTCGTTCCTACGGGCGCTCGAGCCGGCCGATTCGGTCAACCCGAGGGACTACGGCTGGTCGTCCGGTCGCGACCCGCCGGCGTCCGTGCGGTTGTTCGCCGAGGCCGACCTCGCCCGGTACCTGGACGACCGGCGGGGACCCGGTGTGGGCGCGCGGGTCGTTGAGCTGGTCTTCGGCTACACGCTTGATGGCGACGGTGCCAACGTCTACTTCCGCGACACCTGGTGGGAGAGCGCCAGTGGCGTGCAGCGCATGCTCGCCGTCCTGCACGAGTTCGGCGCGCACGTCACCGGCACGATCCCCGAGATCGACCATGCCCTGCATGCGAAGGCCACCATCGCCCTGATCGACGCGCTCGTGCCCGCCACGGCCCGCGACGAGGCACAGCGCAAGCTGGACACGCGCGCGAGCTCGACGGTGTTCCGCACCAGGCTGGTCGCCCCGCCGGGGCTGACCGGGGTGCTTCCGGTGTTGGCTGAGGGGCCGGCTTACGGGGCGGTGCCGCACCTGGTGCAGACCGGGGTCACCTGGGGCTCGGTGGTGGCCGGTGGGCTGATGTTCGGGTGGTTGGGGTTGATCGCGCTCGGGGCGCGCCGGGGTGAGGGTGGCGTGCCGTTGCTGCCGCTGGGAGACCTGACCTTCGTGCGGGACCTGCCGGGCAGCAACGAGCTTCGCCCGATGCTGATGAGCGACTCTCGGGGCCGGTTGTGGCAGGTCGAGCGCCTGCCGGTGACCGACGTCGTGGACATCGGCGCGCTGGACAACCTGACCAACCTGTTGCCGGCGCAGTTCGGCCGGGTCTGGATGGCGAGGGTGTCCAGCACCGTCTTCTCCGGGCCGGGGCCGGACGCCGCGGCGGTCCTGGTCTCCGGCCAGATCGTCCGGGTCAGCGAGATCCCGGTGGTTGGTGTGCGCGGTCCGGCGGAGCCTGGCGATGACGCGAAGCTGTCGGTCTACCGGGCGCGGTTGTTCGCGTTCGGCGCGCTGGCCGGGGACTGGGGCGAGCGCCTCTACCTGCGCGGGGACCGGCTCTACCGGGATGGCTACTCCCGGGGCCTGCTGCCGTTCGCCGAGCTGCCCTACGACGCGTTCGCCGCGCTGGCCGGCGACGCCCCCGAGATGTACCGGCTGACCGGGGCCGATGCGCTCGACCAGTTCGCCGCGCTGCGCCGGCTTGCCGGGCTGCTGCCGATGACGCTGGCCAACCCTCGGCAGCGGGAGGTTGCCGGGCAGCGCCTGGCAGAGGCGGCGGACGCGGTGTGGCGAGGCCAGATCCCGCGCGAGCTGGCCGTGCTGCTGGACACCCCGTACGACTACCGCACGCTCAACTTCGGCTCGTTCGCCATGCCGACCCGCGCCGACCCCCGGACGGTGGCGATCGGCACTCGGCGGGTGGTGAACACCCACGAGCTGGGCCACTACCTCCAGGAGGGTCGCCGGGTCTGGTTGCACGACTACTCCGCCGGCTGGTTCACCGCGACCATCGGACCCGGCTGGCTGGGCCAGCAGCTGGCTCGATTGGCGGCGGCAGCCGATCACGGCAACGGTGGTGGGCTGGCCGACGAGGTGTACGGCGGTGTGGTGCGGGACGTAATGCTGCCCCGCATGTCCTTGCTCGACGCCGGTTCACGGCCGTTGGACGAGGCGGAGTTCCCCAACCTGGCCCGAGGCCCGCCGGAGACCGACTGGCTGCGCCGGATGGTGCGCATCACCGATGAGGCGCCGCTGGGCGGACGGCTGATCGGCTTCGGCTGGCGGCCCGCCGGGGTGGTGCACGGGCAGGGAGTGATCCTGGTCCCGGCGCACATCGCCGGGCGGGTAGACCGGCTGATCGCCCGCAACCCGGCGTTCGCCTCCTGGTGGGAAGACTTCCTTGGCCACGAGTGGCGGTTCCACATCGCCATGGACGAGCACACCAGCGGCCGGCACGCCCGGGACAACGACCGACTGGTGACCGCGTTGATCCGGGAGACCCGGGTACCGGGGAGGGCAGAATCCGACCACCCCGCCTCAGAGCAGACGGCCGAGTTGTGGCGGCAGTTGCGGAACCTGCGCGGGGCCCTCGGCTTCGGGTGGGCGGACCGGGCCAGGGTCACCGAGGAAGCACTCCACTCGCTCCGCGATCGGATTCCCTCGGCGCCTTCGGACGGCGACGGGTGGACGCCGGAATCGATCGCGGCTGCCGACGCGGAGCTGAAGGCGCTCGACGCGGAGCTTGCCTGGCTGTCGGATGCCGGCCGGCTGCTGGGCTTCGAGGGCGGGGTCCAGTCACTCGAGTTCTGGCGGACCGCGTTCCGCGTGGCCGACGAGCTGGCCCGGCGACCGGACGACCCGCTGCGGACCAGGCTGGTGGGGGCGATGGTCCGGCACATGGGCGACGAGATGGCCGAGCAGGTCGATTACCGGTCGCTGGTCGACCAGCTTCGGCAGCGGACTGCCGGGTACCGGCCCGGGACCACCCTGCGGGATCTGGAGGCCATGTGGCTGGTGGCCGTCGTTACCGACGACGCGGGCTGGGTTGCCGAGCTGCCCAAGCGGGTGCGTCGTTCGGGCGATCACCTCGGCCCGTTGCTGCGGTTGTGGGTCGAGCCGCTGTTCGCCCCGCTGCGCGCGCCGCTGGACGAGATGTACCGGCAGGCACCGCCGGCCGGCCAGGAGCGCCTGCACTTCCTCGGCGAGTGGGTGCGGCTGGCCACCCTGTTGGCCCAGGTGTACGCGGTCACCGACCGGCTCGAGGACCACCAGCCGGACCGGCAGCGCAAGGTACTCGAGCTGGAACTGGAACTGCGCACCTCGATCACCACCGGTGCGGTTTCCGGCACTCGCGAGACGGTGATCAGGACAATCTCGGACAACCTCGAGCTGCTGTACGAGGTGCGGCTGGATCGACCGGTGCTGCTCGACCCGAACACCGAGCCCGAGGTGTTCAACGGGCTGATCGGCTACTACCCGGTGGCCCGGCCGGAGCTGCGCGCGCTGCTGGGCGTCTGGCTACGGGAATGGGCACGCACCGGCGGCGACCGCCAAGCCGCCGCCGAGGCGTTCTGGACGGCCCGCGACCGGTGGCTGACCGAGCTCAACGGAACGGCCCCCGAGGTGGTGGCCCGTGACCTGGCGTCGGAGCCGAGGCCGGTCGCCGGCTACCTGATCGAGGTGCTGACCGACCCGATCGAGATCCTGCACATGCGCTACCCGTTCGCGGCGCGGTCCTGCTTGAACCTGCTGGTCGGCCCGTACCGCCAGGACGCCCAGACGTACCTGCTGGCCCCCGGCCTGGCCGTGGTGGTGGCCCGCCGGGAATCCGACCGTGTGCCGGTGAGCGCGACCGAGGTCTACTCCGACGGCTCCCGACTGCTGCGGCTGTCGATCCCGCATGGCCTCATCGACCCGGTGCTACCTCGAGCCCTGTACGACTACCTGGCGAGCTGGAACACCGAGCTCCGTCCGCTGCACCTGGACACCCCCACCGAGGGGCAGCGGATGTACGACCCGTCGGAGCAGTATCTGCCTCACCACTCCGGGCAGCTGCTCGAGCAGACCTACTCCCTGCACTCCGACGGAGCGGCCGAGGACCTGCGTTCCGACATATTCGGCCACCCGGCCCACCGGCCACAACCGATGGACACCGACGTCACTATGGCCGTCCATCGCCTGCCGGCCAGCGACGAGCCCGGCGGCCTCGAGCTGCCGACGGCCGCGCCCGAGGTGATCGCCGCCGCGCGGGCCGAAATCACCGGCCGAGGCGCGGAACTGGCCGCCGCGATGGACGAGGCGGCGCGGCTCGTCGTCGAGGCCGACAACATCTTGGAAGACTTCGACAACGAGGCGACCCTGCGCCTGCTCGATGCGGCCGAACAACGTCTCGGCGAAGTGGGCCGGCTGCTCGACATCCCCGGTGTCGCCGCCGGGGAACAAACCGATGCGGTGACCGCCCTGCACGACCGGTACACCGGCCTCCGCCGGCGGTTCGCCAGCCTCCGCTACGACATCATTCTTGATCAGAGAGGCAGCGCCAGGCAGGAGGCCGAAACGATCAAGCTGGCCATCCACTACATGGTCGCGCGGGGACAGACCGCGATCAAGTTGGTCGACCTGGCCGACGTCCTGGAGATCCAGAACGCGAGATACCTCCGGCACCTGATCATGACCGCCGATCCTCGGCTGCAACTCTGGCGGAGCCCGGTGGGTGTCGTGGTGCGCCTGCGGAGCGATACCCAGGCGCCGAACGACTCCTCCGGCGGCCCGGGGCGCACCGGCGGCCAAACGCTCAGCTCGGTGGTCCCGCTGGCAGGTGGGTCGGCGGGCATGCTTGGTCGGCTGGCCGACTGGACCGCCGCGCACCCGGTGCTGTCCACCCTGATCACCGCGGCAGCGCTGGCGACCGGTGTCCTGGCGTGGCACATCATGCGGCGGGGTCCGCCGCCCTCGGGGCAGCGCTGGGTGGGTGTCGCGCGGCGGGCGACAGCCCTGCTGGTCCGGCCGATCTTCATCGTGGCCGGGTTGGTGCTCGCGTTCGTCGTGGCGGGCAGCCCCGTCGGGCACGCGGGCACGCCGGCCGACCAGGCGACGGACGGCGGCACGACGCTCGGTACCTGGGTGAGCTGGGGCATCATCGGCGCGGTCGGGCTCGGCGCGGTCGGCGGCACGGTCGCGTTCGGCGTGGTCCAGGTGCGGAAGCGGTTGCGCGAAATGGCCAGGGCCCGCGCCGCGTGGATTCGGGTGACGCCTCGGAGGGTGTGGTTGGGCAGCGCTCCCGGCCACCAGGTGCGGGTGGACGGCCCCGGGGTGCGGCCCGCGCATGCCAGGTTCACGCTGCACGGCGACCACCTGCACCTCGAGGACTGGGCCGGCAACGGGACCTTCGTCAACGGCGTGCGCGTCGAGCTGCCGCTTCCGGTTCGCCTCGGTGATGTGATCATCGTGGGCGAAGCCCGCGTGACCGTCGACAACGCGCTGCTGGAGCAGGTTCGGTCGGAGCACCCGGGCGACCCCGAGCGGATCGACCCCGCCGAGGCCATCGCGGACCTGTACCGGCGGGGCGCGGACGCGCTGTGGGTCTACCGGTGGCTGTCCGACGCGGTGCGGCCGTGGCTGTACCAGGCGCTGCTGGTCGGTGAACCGTGGGCCAAGGACGACATGGTCTATGTGCTGGCCGCCATCAAGGATCTGCGCGAGCCGGCGCGGCTGATCGACCAACAGCAGCGGGCCAACCAGCGGCTCGATCCGGCGGTGCGCAGAGACGCGGCGCTGCTGAAGACGATGAGGGCCTTCCCCGACCGGATCGGATTGCTCGGGCCCGTGCCGGGGCCGACCGTTGACCTGCTGCTGCGGGCGAAGGTCGACGACCTGCTGTCCCGCGCCTACCGGTCGACCAGCCTCGGCCCGAGGGCCGCCGAGTACCGGTTCCTCTCGCTGTGGGGCGACTCGTCGAACCACGAGCCGGAGATCTGGCTGGGCGAGGGGCTGGTGGACGCCGGTAGCGCGATCTACTGGACGCTGCGCTCGGAGGGCATCTCGCCGAGATTCGGCGAGGTCGTCGAGCTGTCCGAGATGCACGGTATCGAGCACGAGCTGGCGCATGTCCATGACGAGGAGGTCGCCAAGGTCCTCGGGGAGGGCCTTGCGGAGCTGACGCTGCGTGAGCAGTACTCGGTGACCTACCGGCTGGAGGAGGGCGCCCGGGGGGTCGCGCTGAACCGGGAGCGGCTGGCTGAGGGCATGTCACTGGCGTCCACCTTGCGGCGGCTAACGGCGCGGTGGGGGATCCCGGCGATCCGGAGGCTCGAGCTGGAGGACGCCCTGATCCGGGAGGCTTCGGCGGGTGCACCGCCGGGCTACGACAGACCCTTCCGGCCCGGACAGGTGCGGCGGTCACTGGAGATCGGCAGGACCCTGGAGGACAAGCTGGGGGTGCCCGGCAAGGGCTGGTTCGAGCCGAGCCGGCCCGAATGGCCGCGCTGGGTGAGGCAGTTCGGGCTGGGGATGCTGGCCGGTGGGGTGCTGGGGTCGGCGATTTTCCACCTGATTGGGCTGCCCGGCCTGCTCGGCGGCTCCGCCGACACCGGCCTCCCGTGGTGGTTCGCCGCACTGCCGGGGATGATCGGGCTGGCCCCGGCTCCGCTCGCGTTCTTGCTGCCGGACGACTTCGGCCGCGGCGCGCAGCGGTTGCTCCGGGCCGCCCTCGGCATGTTGGCCGGGGCGCTGACCGTGCCCACCATCTGGATGATCCTCGGCGCGAACCAGACCGGGTACGACTCGCTGCCCGCCAGCCCGCCGTCGGGCCGCAGCACGGGGATACTGGCCGCCGGGCCGGGCCGGGCGCCGTTGGCGATCGCCCCGCACGGTTGGTTGGGCGACTGGGTGCACGCGCACCCGGTGCTGATCCGTGCGGCTGTCGTCGCTGCGGCGTTCGCATTCATCGTGGCGCTGCCCGGGCCACGGGCTTGGTTGGCGAAGCTGACCAGCCGGTGGCGCAACCGCACCGGAACCGATGCGGATCACGTGTCCGGCTCGCGCCGGCTCGAGCTTGACCTCACCACTGAGCGAATGCGGCGATTGTTCGCGGCTGCGCCGGTGTATCGAAAGACCGCGATTGTGCGGATCCGGCCGGCGGGCCCGGACGAGGTGGTGGCCACGGTGCTGGCCAATGGCCTGGTCGAGACCACCAACACCGCGGCCGAGGGCGACGGGGTGATCACGAACCCCGATGGGGAGCAGTACCTGATCAGCGCCGAAAAGCTGGCGGCCCGCTACATCGACCTCGGTGACGGTCGTTACCAGGCCAAGGGCATGGTCCGAGCCTTCCGCAATCCCACCGGCCGGGACATCACCATCACCGCGTCCTGGGGTGCCCAGCACGGCGGGCCCGATGTGATGATCGCCGTCGCTTATGACCCGGCGAACCCCAGCCAGATCGGTTCGGCCAGGCTCATTGGGCACGACGAGTTCGCCGCCACCTACCGGCCCGTCACCCGGCGGCCGGCGTGGGTCGGCGGCTGGTGGCGTTGGACTAGCCGGATCATGATCGTGCTGGGCCTGGCGGCCCTGCCCGTGCTGGCTCACTTCCTGCCGATGCCCCCGGGCGCGGCGGCGGCCGCGCTGATCCCGGTGCCGTGGCTGGTGAACCTGCGTCGGCTGCCGGTCGGCACCCGCGCCGGACCGATGGGTGCCACCGCCACCGCCGTGCCGCTCGGGCGGGACGACCGGCGCGGCTATCTGCTCGGCTTTGGCCTGCCGGCCGGTTCCGGGCCGGTGACGGTCGAGCTGGGCGGCACCCCCCGGACCGGGGTGGTGCGATCGGTCGACCCGGTGCAGGTCGCCGGCTGGGTGGGCCGGCTGGACTTCCGGATGTCCGACTCGCAGAGGGCCGATTTGGTCGAGCATCTCCGGGGGCTGGGAACCGGCGGACTTGCCGTCGTAGTCGTCGAGCTGGCGGCGGATGACTCGCTGGTCTGGCCGAGGCTGGCCGGTGAATCGAGCGTCGGCCGCGAGGTCCGCATCCTCGAGCCCGGGCCATTCGGCGCGACCAGGGCGAAGAGCGCGCCCGAGGCGTGGGCGGTCACCCCGGACGCGCGGCCGGGCGAGCTGCCCATCACCATCCACGAGCCCGCCTGGATCGCCCCGGGTACGTGGATCAGCCCTGGAGCGCCGGTGGTGACCGACGTCCGCGACGGACGGCTGCCCGAGCTGCTCGGCGTGGTACGCGGCACGACGCTGGACCCCCGTTCGATCACCCGAGGCACCGGCCCTGGCGAGACCGGCCTCACCGGGGCAGTGGCCTTCGGCCCCAGCATGCTGCGCGCGGTCCTGGCCACCGCGATGTTCGCCGAGGACCCGCGCAACGCGTCCGCCGCCCGGCTGCTCGAAGAAGCCGCGCGCTCGTCCTGGCCGGTGTCGGTGACGGACAGCCCCAGCCTGGCCAAGGCGGCCGAGGAATACCTGGGCCATGCCGACCTGGCGATCCACCTGGCGTACCAGCCGGGCATCGGCACCGAGCGGATCGCCGGCCGGCTCGACATGGCGCGGCGCGCGCTGCTGGCCGCCGCCTTCCACAGCCAACGCGAGCCGGGCGCGGGACGGCGCCTGCTGAGCCGGGCCGATCGGCTCGAGTTGGCCGCCGGCCTGCTGTGGGACAGCATCGCGGCGGACATCGCCGCCGCGGACAGCGTCGGGAAACTGACCGGCCTGGTGAACCCGCTGCGGGTGGCCACCGCGCTGCTTCCCGTGCGGATCGAGCACAAGGCCGCCCAGCTGGACCAGATGCGCCAGGCGTACGAAGTGCGCCGCGAGCTGACCCGCCGGGTGGATGAGCTGCTGGCCCTACCGCTGCCGATCGCCGAAGGCGAGGAGCTGATCGAACTTGCCGATGCGCTGCGCGAGCTGGGCGAGCGGGCGCTGACCAGCACCCGGCCGATCACCCAGCCCTCGGCCGAACCCGCGGCCGAACGGACGACGCCGGAGCCCACCCGGCAGTCTCTGCCTTCGGGCAACATGCTGATCACGATCGACCCGAGCACCTTGCCGCTGGGCCCGCGACCGGCCGCCGAGGAGACGGCCACCCCGCCGACCCCCGCCGACGACACGGCGTCCCAGGAGACCTCCGCCGAGGACAGCCGGCGAGCGGGCTGGTGGGGACGTCTCGGCCTGTGGCTGATGTCCCTGCTGGCCGCGCCGATCGCCGCACTGGCCGCCGACCACCGCGTGCGCGTCCCCCTCGGTGGCGGGGATGCGCTGGCCGGCGGCCGGTTCACCGAGCTGGCCTCGCCGCTGTCGCGGCTGTTGAACGGTCCGCTGGCCCCCGCCCGCGAATGGGCGGCCGTCCACCCCGTCTCGGTCATCGCGGTACTCGCCACCACCTCGGTGGTGATCATGCTGCGTGCTCAGCTGGCACACGCGGCCCGGATCGCGCTCGCCTCACCCGTGCGCAAGCTGCTCGGCGCGGTGCCCGCTTGGGTGGTGTACGGGCTGGGCGTGCTGGCCGGGATCGCCATCGCGGTACCGCTTGGGCCGCTGCATGTGGTGGAGAACGGCCTGGCGCCGGCACCCATGCTGGCGGCGTTCGGCGTGGCGACGGTGGCCGGCGCGGTATTCGCCGTCGAGGACTGGCTGCTCTTCCCGACGCACACCACAATGACCGGCCCGCGGGCCTGGTTCGCCGCACTGAGCGGCATGCTCTCCGGGATTCCCACGACGCTGCTGACCATCGCGGCAGCTGGCGGTGGGGAATCGACCTCCATGCGGATCCCGGTCGGCGGCCACGGGGCGCTCGCCGCCGGCGGGGTGACCGAGCTGGCATCGCCGCTGTCCGCGTTGAGCGGTTCGACGCTGGGCATGGTGTTGTACGCCGCCGCGCTGCTGGCTGTCGTCTGGTTCACCGGGCATTGGCTGGCCCGCGCCGGCATCGGGCCGAACGCCCCGCCGCTGGCCAGGTGGGCGCATGCGGGCGTGCGGTGGATGTACGAGAACGCGCGGGCCGGCGCGCGGTGGCTGGGGGCGGCGATGGTGATCGCGGCGGCCCCGCTGCTCGGGCTGTCCTCGGACGCCCCGACACCGGTTTCGCCGAGCGCGCCCTCGGTGACCCAACCGGCTCAGCCCGCGCCGGCTCAGCCCGCGCCGCCCGCGACCTGGGCCGGCCGGTGGATCTGGCTGGAGCCGGGAGTCACGGTCAACCAGGTGGACGAAGGCTCGGGCGCCACCTCCCCGGGGTTCCGGTACCTGAACCGGGACAAGCCGTTACCCGCTTCCGACGACGCGGCGCTGCCCAGCGGCTGGTGGAAACTGCCCAGGGGGACCGGAGCCACCTGGTGGACCCTGGCAGGCGACAACCTCTCCGTGATCGCCGACCGGTTCGGCCCGTCGGTCGCGGCGGCTCGGCCCGATGTGCCGGGCTGGCGGGCGCTCGCCGACGCGAACTCGGCGCGGCTGGCCAATCGGGACCCGAACAAGATCTACCGGGGCGAGCCGTGGACCATCCCCGGCGTCGCCGCCGAGTGGCCGGAAGCCGCGCCACCGCCGGCGACCGGACAGCCCAACCAGCCCCCGGCCGCCGAAGCGCCCGCCGCACCGAGCCGAAGCCCGCCCGGTTGGACCCTGCCGTTGCTGCTGAGCGCCTGGTCCGCGCTGGTCATCACCAGGGTGTGGCGCTCGCGGACCAACCGGCCGGATGAGGGAGCGGCCGACCGAGCGGTGTGGCGGGCGGTGTCCGAACGGTGGGCGGCCGAGCACACGGTCACCGAGCGGGGCTACTCCGCCGAAGAGCTGTTGGCGCGGGCCAACCAGCTCGGCATGGGCCAAGACGAGCTGACCGCCCGGCTGACGGCGCTGGAGCAAGCCGGTTTGCTGGCCGCCAAGTACCGCCGAGGGGTCGCCTACTACCGGCCCACCGGGCGACCGGAGCACACCGACCCGGCGTCCCCTCGGTCGTTGTGGTCGCCGATTCAGGCGCGGGCGCCGACTCTGGTGCTGGTTGTCGGTTTGCCGGCGCTGGCCGGTGTGGCGCTGTGGCTGGGTTCGTCCTGGCCGCTGACCATTGCCGCTGGGGCGGCGATGTTTGCTGGGCGAGGTGTGCTGTCGCGGCTGAACGTGCTGGGGCTGTCGCCGCGTTGGGCGAGGGCTGCGGTGGCGGCAATCGCCGGTTCGTGGTTGGTGAACCTGTACATCCACGGGCCCGCCGTGGCCGCGGTCGTGGACCAGGTCGGTTGGGGTGCGTTCGGGCATCTCGGGTTCTGGGCCAACGGGCTGCTCACGGTGACCGACGTGTTGCTGTTCGCGGTGGCGTTGGCGCCGGTGGTCGGGGCGAAGTACCTGCTGGGTGCGCGGGTGCCGGCGTTGAAGCGCTACGGGTTCAGCACGTTGTTCGCGGCGGTGTGGGTGTTGGCGGTGCAACTGGCGTTGCCGGCCGGGGTGGCCGGTGGTGCGGGGTTGCCGGTGGCGGTGGCGCCGCTGGTGGCCCTGGGTGTGGGTCTGGGTTACCTGGTGCGGGCGGAGTGGGCGGGTCGCATCGGCGCGTGGGGTGCGCGGATCGCGGCGAAGCAGGGTGGGGTTTCCCCGGTGTTCCCGCTGGCGGGTCTGGCGGGTCGGGTGGTGTTCGCCTCGTTGGGGTTCTACGGGTTCGAGCGGTTGTGGCTCGGGCACCTGGATTGGTTCGTGGGTACGGCGGGCGTGCTGGTGGCGTTCGTGATTGCGGCGAAGCCGTCGGTGTTTACCGGGATGCGGTTGCCAGCGGCGGGTCGGGATCGGTGGATCACCGGGGTTGGTGCCGGGTTGGGCGTCATCGCCGGTGTGGTGGGCGGGGTTGCCGGTCCGGGGCTGGTGGCTGGTGTGGCGGTCGCCGCGCAGGTGTGGGGCGCGACCGTTCTCACGTTGTGGTGGCTCAACCGGAACACCCCGCCGGGCCAGCCGGGCGGGCCGCCGGCAACCGGTATCCCGGCGCCGGCTGGGTTCGGCACGGTCGTGCTGTTCCTGGGTGGGGTCGCTGGGGTGTTGGCGATCACGGCGGGTCCGGTGTGGGGTCTGGTCTGGGGCTTGGCGTCCACGATGGGCATGTTCGTGCGCGCGGTGGTGTCCACGTTGCGGAATGCCCTACCGGGAGACCTCGGGCAGCGGATCCAGGACGCCCGTTGGCTGCACCTGGCGTTGCTCGCGGGGCACACCGCGACGATCGACGTGTCGTTGCACGCGAACATCCCGACCGCGTGGGGCACCGCGTGGGTGTTCATCGAGACGATCGGGTTCGCCGCCGCGCACTTCGGATTCGAGTACGCCGGCAAGCTCCCGAGGCTCGCGGCCGGTGATCAGGACGCGAACGACCCGGGCGTGAACAGTGTGGTGCGGCGGTGGGGTCGGTTCCTGGCGATCACGATCTTCGATGTCGCGCACTGGTCGTGGTTGGTGCGGCTGTCGGTGCCGGCCGACTGGGGTGGCTCGGGGTTCCTGGGTGACGCTCTCGCGGGCGACGCGCTCAAGGGCGCGATTCTGATCACGATCACCTCGATGGCGGTGTCCATCGGGTGGCAGTCCTACAACGCGTTCCGCAAGGAAGCGCTGAACAACCCGTCGCATGCCACGCCGGGGCCGCGGATGACGACCTGGTTCGACGACGGGGCGATGATCGTCGTGGGTGGCGGTCTGATGTGGATGGTTTCCCCCACCGCCACGGTGATCACCGGTACCAGCTTGGCGGCGGTGGCGGCGTTCGTGATCGGTTACATCCTCAAACGCGGCCCGCCGGGTGTGCGGTCGCGGGTCGGAGCTGCGTTCATCGGGGCACGGCAGATGTTCCGCGACTGGGCGGCGCCGTTGACCGCCTACCGTCGGGCGGGCTTGGCCTCCGGTGTGTTGGTGGCCGGGATGGTCAGCCTGGAGCTGGTCGCGTTCACCGGCGGGAACGTGCCGGCGCGGATCGCCGGTGTGATCGCGGCCGCTGCCGGGGTGGTGGCGTTGGCGCGGTTGGTGTGGTCGCCGATCCAGGCGCGCGCGCCGACTCTGTGGCATCGAAACGCGGTTTGGCGGGACGGGCTCTCCGCGTCGCACCGGCAGTGGCACCTGCCGGTCGCGGCGGCGGCCATCGGGGTGCAGTTGTCCGGGTTGTACGCGACCAGGGGATTCACCGAGGCCGCCGGGCTCGGCGAGGGCACGATGTTCATCTGGGCGTTGGTGGGCAACGTCGTCGGCATCTTCAGCCTGGCGCCGTTGTGGGACTTCCTGCCCCGCCGTGCTCGGGCCGGGGCCGCGTTGGCCTTCTCCTCGGCGGCTTACGCGCTGTTCGCGGTGGTGTCCGGGCCGGTCGGGTTCCAGGTGGCGGCGTTCGTGCTGGGAGTGGCGTCCTCGACCTGGATCAAGCAGTTCAACCAGACCGACGGTTGGGCGGACGAGAGCAACGACAAGCGCCGCGAACACGGCGAACGGGTCGACTGGCCGACCGCGTCACTGGCGCTGATCAGCTTCGGGCTGGCGGGGTCGGTGGCGACCACGTTGGCCATGCAGGACCTGTTGATCGGTTTCGGGCTGCCGGTCACGGTCCTGACCACGTCGGCGCTCGCGGCGGTGGCCGCGGTCGGGTTGTGGTTGACCACCCCGTCGCGGCCGGCCACGCCGCTGCCGAAGTTTAACCCGGGGGAGCTGGCACGGTCGCTGCTCGTCGAGCCGATCAAGGCGCTGTGCAACCCGTTCGTGGTGACCGTGGTGTTGGTGTACGGGTTCTCCGCGACCATGCTGGGCTCCTTCGACGAGTTGTGGCCGCACGCGCTGCGAGAGGCGCATGCCCCCGGCTCGTTGGCGACCGTGCTGAACTACGGCCTGATCGCTGGCGAGGTGTTGATCGTCGGCATCTCGATCCTGGGCGATCGGGCCAGCCGCCGTAGTGGCACGACGCGTGACTTCCTGAACGAGAACTCGCGGGGGTTTACCCTCGGCATGGCCGTGTTGATGGCCTTCGGCGCGGCCAGCGTGGTGCTGACCGAGCACCTGTTGGGCATCCCGGCCCTGGGTATCGCGATCAATGCCAACGCCGGCGAGGCCGGTTCGGTGGGCATGATCCTGGCGGTCAACGCGCTGCTCAAGCGCTACATCGCGGACGATCGGGAACGCGGCCACGCCAACAACCTGGCCCAGCAGCTCAAGGCCGCCGCCATGCTGGGGCCGGGGGCGTTGCTGGCCGGCAGCACCTGGGCGGGCCACACCCCCGGGCTGCCCGGGCACTGGGCCGGGGTGTCCGTCCAGATCGGTATCGCGGGCGCGGGCATGCTGATCGCCGCTACCGCGGTGTTCTTCTGGCGGCACGGCAGCGACGGCGGGAGGGCCAACCGCGGCGACCCGGGCTCCGCCGGTCACGGGGGCGCCCTCGGTCACCTCAGCGCGGCCGAGGCGGCGGAGTTCGAGACCTACCTACCGACCTTGTACGAGGTGGCCCGGGTCGAGGGCAAGCACGCCTGGCCGCACCGGATCCGTGGTCCGCCGCTGACGCTGCTCGACCCGAAGCGGGCACGGGACGTGCTGCCCGAGCATCTGGCCGACCTGCCCGAGCGGATGGATGCGTTCACCTGGCGGCATCCGGAGTACGCGCCGGACGGTGCCACCGCCGCGTTCCAGCCCTGCTGGCAGCGGCTGCGCGCGCTGCGGCTGGGCAAGAGCTGGTGGCGGGACTTCGCCAAGCACGAGTGGGGACACCCGAACGGCACCTGGCATGGCCAGGACGACCCGGCGCACCTGGCGGACACCGAACGGCTGTACCAGCACATCGAGCACCGCGTCGGGCGGGACTTCGGTTGGTTCCGGGCCGGGCGCACGGTCAGCGAGCTGGGCTCCGCGGTGACCTCGGTGGTGATCCCGCTGCTCGCGGTGACCGTGCTGGGCGCGTCCACGTTCCAGACCAGCCTGCTGATGTTCATCACCTACGGGTCGAGCAGCCTGGTCGCGCTGTTCGCCGGCGCATGGGTGGACCTGGTGCCCAAGCGCGCGCTGATGATGACGGTGGACGCGATCCGGTTCGCCGTCGTGGCCTCCATCCCGATCGCCTCGGCGGCCGGGGTGCTGAGCCTCGGTCACCTGTATCTGGCGGAGGGGCTGCTCGGCGGGCTGTGGATGGTGTTCACCGTCGCCTCGCAGGGTTACCTGGCGCACCTGATCGGGCCGGGCCACGACGACCGGCTCGCGGTGGCCTTCGCCCGGCTGAGCACCGGCACGAACAGCGCGCAGGCGGCCGGGCGCGGCGCCGGCCCGGTGCTGGCCGGCCTGGTCGGCGTGGCCAACGCACTGGTCGCGGACGCGGCGACCTACCTGGTCAGCGTGGCCACGCTGAGCCGGATCCGCACCCCGGACGCGGGCCCGTCCCGGCGGCGCCCACCGCTCGGCGCCGGGCTGAAGCTCCTGCTCAACCACCCGATCCTGTGGCCGCTGGCCCGGTACGACTTCATCTCGAACGTCTTCTTCGGCGCCGTGTTCAGCACCCAGGTGCCGTTCCTGGTGCACACCCTGCACGCCTCGAACACCGTGATCGGCGCGATCGCCACCACGTACCTGCTGGGCGCGATGATGGGCAGCGCGCTGGGACCCCGGTTCGCCGCACGGTGGGGCAACGCGCGAATCCAGTGGCTGGCACCGATGGTCACCGGGCCGCTGCTGCTGCTCTACCCGATCGGCCCGGCCGGCCCGCTGGGGCTACTGATGGCCGGGCTCGCGCTCGCCGTGCGCCCCACCGTGAGTGCGCTGGGCGCATCCAGCGCCAATGCGTACCTGAGCAAGTCCGTGCCCGAGCACGAGCGCAGCCCGCTGATCGCCGCCAGGCAGTTGGTCAGCAGCCTGTCCAGCCCGATCAGTGCGTTGTTCGGCGGGGTGGTGGTCTCACTCGCGCCCCGGCCGTCGCTGCTCTTGTTGATGGCCGGCGGCTGGGCGACCTCGGTACTGCTGGCGCGGTCCGTGCTACGCAAGGGCACCACCTTCGACGAGGTGGAGCGCGCGCTCTCCGCCAGTCCGAAGGCCGCCGACTCCGACGAGGGCCCTGGCGACGGCGGCGGGGTGGCCGATCGGGTGGATGACGGCGTGGTGCGGGACGTGTTGTTGCCCCGGGCTCGCCGGATGGACGCCGAGTCGCGCCCGCTGGACGGCACGGAGTTCCCGCACCTGGCGCGGGGTCCACCGGAGACGGAATGGCTGCGCCGGATGGTGCGCGTCACCGATGAGCGGCCGCTCGGCGGCCGGTTGATCGGCTTCGGCTGGCGGCCGGACGGCGCAGCGCCGGAGCAGGGCCGGATCTTCGTCCCCGCGCACGTCGCGCGGCTGGTGAACCGGCTGATCGCCGCGAACCCGGCGTTCGCCGCCTGGTGGGAGGACTTCTTGCTGCACGAGTGGCGCTTCCACATCGAGCGCGCCGAGCACACCGGCAAACGGCACGCCGAGGACAACGACAGGCTGGTCAGGCGGCTCAACACGGAGACCACCGTGGTGCACCGCACGCATGCCGCCGGCAGCCGGCCGCAACCCGCGCCGGCCCCGATCGACGCCAAGAAGGTGGCCGCCGCCCGGAGGGTCATCAACGTTCGGGCGCGGACCATCACCGGCAAACTGGACGAGGCCGGCCGGCTGATCGACGAGGCCGACGCGATCCTGGAGGACCTCGACAACCCGGCCACCCTGAGCCGGCTGGACCTCGCCGAGCGGCTGCTGGCCGAGCTGGCCCGGCTGCTCGAGGTGCCTGGTGTCGCCGCCGAGCCCGGCAAGAGCGCCGAGGCCGGCCTGGCCGCCGAGCTGCACGCCCGCTACATCGGGCTCCGGCTCCGGTCCGGGATGATCCGGCACGGCCTCATCCTGGACCCGGACGGGAACGCCGCGCGGGACGCCGAGGTGGTCCGATCGATCGACGCCTACCTGGCCGCGCACGGGTTCGTCGAGGCCGAGCTGACGTCCCTCGCCCGCCTCTTGGGGTTGCCCTACGAGGGCTTCCGGAGCTGGATCCTGGACGGTGACACCGGCTTGGAGCTGCGGCCGGCCGAGGGTGGTGTCGAAGTCGTCCGGGTCCGCTCCGGCGCGGACCCGGAGGTCGAACGGGCCGAAGCGGCGGTCGGGGACGCCGAGCTGGCCCTGTTCTCCCACCAGATCCCGCCGGCCCGCGCACTGCTGGACGAGGCCGAGCGGCTGATCGCTCGGGCGAGCGCCCCGGTCGGCGAATCGGACGGCGAGCGGCTGGCGCTGCTCTCCCGCCGACTCGCCGACCTGCGCGAGCTGGCACGGTTGCTGGAGGAGGACAACGCCGGCGCTGAGCTGCGCCGCGTGCTGTCCGGAGAGGTGGAGCTGGAGGACTGGCGGGGCAACACGCGCGCCATCGTCGGCGGGGAGCCGGCGGCGATCGTGAAGTCACCGGATGACGGCCAGGCATGGGCGGAGAGCGGACCGGCACGGGAGATCATCTTCTACTGGGTGGCCCTGCTGCTCGGCCGGCCGGACCTGGTGCCGGCCACGGTTCGGTTCGGCGACGGCTCGGCCCAGAAGTGGGAGATCGACGCCCGGCTGGCCAGGAAGCTGACCGACTACCCGCGGGTGGTCCGGGAGTTCGTGGCGGTCCTGGACTACCTGCTGCCGAACACCGACCGGGCGGGCGGTGGGGAGCCCAACTACCTGGACGTGCTCGGGGCGTTGCGGCTGATCGACCACGAGCGCACGGTGCCCTCGCGCGACTGGCTGACCGGCTTCCGGAACATGATCTCCTCCGAGTTCGTGTTGGACCAGATGGGCAAGCCGCTGAGCGCCGAGGTGCTGGAGGCGGTGCGGGCGCTAGCCCCGGCCCGGCTGGCCTCGATCCTGCGCGTCGGTGGACTCGGCGGCTACGAGGTCGAGTCGGTACTGGCCCTACGTGCCGAGATCGTCGAGCACGGGACGATCACCGGCCAGGCGTGGCAGGCGCAGCGGCGCGCCGCGGCGGCCGTCGGCGGGACGTTCTTCCCGGTCGCGTTCGCCGACCTTGCCGAGCACCGCGAGCGTCGGGCAACCGACCCGCGTTCCACCGGGAGGGCCGCGCCGGCCTGGGGCTGGCTGCGCACGGCCATCGAAGAGCTGCTGCCCGAGGAAAACCGGCCGCTGCCGATCGACGAGCTGATCGGTCTGCTGCACCTGCGCGGGCACCAGATGGTGATCGCCAGGGAGGTCCGGGACGCGGTGCACTCCGACCCGGAGGCCCGGTTTGCCGTGCGGGTTGCCGACGGCGAGGTCCTGGTGAGCCGCCGGACCGAGGTATCGACGCCGGGCGGCGGTGGGTTCGACGTGGTCGGCTACCGCGACGACGGCACGCCCGTCACCCTCGCCGACGCCCAGCGCACCCACGTCGGCGAGCTCGTGCTCCGCCTCGACGCGGCGGGTTTGATCGAGCCGAGGACCGACCGGGAGCGCGACCGGGCCACCCCGACCAATGCGTGGGAGGAGTACTGGTACGCCACGGCGGGGCCTGAGCTGGACGAGGGGCTGGCCGAGATCGCCCCCGGTACCGAGCTGTACGTGGTGGACCGCGACCGGGGTCGATTCATCTCCGGGTTGCGCACCGCCGGCGACCTGATCGACCGGATGGAGCAACAGGACCGGGGCGCGCCCGGGGTGCTCGAGTCGCTGGCGGTGCTGGTCATGCGCTCCGCCGAGGGGGAGTGGGCGCAGGCCGACCTGGACCGGATCATCGCGGCGGTCTCGGCCGCCCAACTGACCCAGGTCCAGGTGCATCTGAACATGCTGGAAGGGCTGCTCGACTACGTGACCACCGAGCAGGAGGACTCCTTCCGGCTCTCCTTCGAAACGACGGCCGGCAACGTGCGGTCGGTGCTGGCCCAGCTGCGGGTGCTGGAGAACGCCGGCCGGTGGCCCGACCTCGCCACCCGGTATGCCGGTCTGGCCACCCGATACGCGGAGGTATGGGGTGGCTATCTGGAGCTGGTCGGCGCGCGGGACCGCTCCGCAAATGACCACGACGGCGGCCTGATCTCGACGTCTGGCGGCGCCGCGACACGCACCCGCGAGCGAGCGCGGATGGCGGTCGCCGAGGACCGGCTGGTCGAGCTGGGTGCACCGCTGCCCGCCGAGGAGTACCCGCACCTGGCCGCCGCGACGCCCGGCGGCGTCCCGGTGCTGGTGGTGCCGGACGCGGCCCGCCCGGACGGCACGGACGGTGTGGTGCTCTACGGCAGCGGCCGGCACCGGGTCGTGTTGGTCTTCGCCAGAGACGCGGCGGAGCTCGAGGGGCACCTCGCCGCCCGCCGGTTGCCCGCCCGATTGTGGCGGTGGGCGCTGGGGCACGAGCGGGACCTGCACCTGGACGGCCACCGGCACACCGGGCTGTGGCACGACCTGCACGCGGCACCGGTGGTCGTGGCGCTGCGGCTGGCCCGCTGGCGAGCTCGCGTCGCGCACGGTCCGCCGCCGGCCGCCCGGAACGCCGCGCCGCGCCGGCACGAGAAGGTGATCCTGCCGGTGGCCGGAGCCGAGGCCGGGGTGATCTCGCTACCGAGCCTCCGGATCCGCGCGGACGACCGGGAACCGGCCGGCCGGGTCACCGATTTCGGCCTCGCCGACCCGGGCGCGCTGCCGCGTCCGCCGGCCGATGCCCCCGCCCTGGTGCGTTACTGGGTCGAGCTGTGGCGGCGGGTGGCCGTCGAGCTGATGACCGGCACGCCGGGGCCGGCGGCCGCCGAGCTGTTGGACCGGACCGGACGGACCGAGGCCGAACTACCGGTGCTGGTCGGCCACCTGCTGGACAACGAGCTGGTCAGCGACTGGTCCCGGCGCTGGTCCCTGGACGGCGAGTACCGGATGCGCGACGGCGAGCTGCACCTGTTCGTCGAGGCCGACCCGACCGAGCTGGCGGTCTACGCGTTGGTGGCCACCCGCTTCGCCGAGTGGGCCGGGCTGTCGCCCGCGCAGCGGCCGTGGGCGGCGATGCTGGCGGTCGGCGGGTCGGTGCGGACGCTGGAGCCCTCAGAGTGGGTGCCCCCGTCCGTGCTGGCGAAGCTCCGGCGGGTCGGCAGCGGCGACGGCTGGCCACTGCTCGAGCTGCTGGTGGAACGGTTCGGTTCCGGCGAGTCGCTGGCCGAGATTCGGCACGCCTTCGGCGTTGACCCGACCGAGCTCCGTGAGCAGTTCCTGCAGGCGTCGCTGGACTACGCGGCCGAGCTCGTGGAGCAGGCCACCGAGGTGCTCCGGCTGTTCGGGTACGGACCCGGCCACACCGAGCCGGTCGGGATCACCCAGGGCGTCGAGGACACGATGCTGGACTTCCACCGGCGCGGTGACTTCGACGAGGAGCGGTTCGGCGGAGCGCCGGGGGTCGGCCAGCTGCGGGTCGACGAGGTCGAGGTGCTGACCGAGGTGCTGCCCACGATGCGCCGGATCGGGTACCGGCGCTGGGGCGTGCTACCCCGATCCTGGCTGCCCGAGGCGGACCTGGGCCTGTGGGTGGTCTCCGAGCGGGCGTTGGCCGCGCGGCTGCGCGCGGCCGGTGTCACCGACGTGGCGGGCCTGCTGAAGCGGTTGGTGGTCTTCCAGGTCGGCCAGCGTCGCTACGTCACGGATGCCCTGGTCAAGGAGGGCAACCAGCACGCCAACGAGAACCGGTTGCCGACCGGCTGGCAGGCCGCGCTGGCCGCCGGGGACCTGGATCCCAGCTATCGGGGTGGGGACCATCAATGGTACTGGGCACGGAACTCTGCCGAGTCCACCCCGTTCATCTCGGTGCCCAAACCGAGCTGGGCCGCGCGGGCGCGGATGGCCCTCGCCGGGCTGGTCGAGTTCACCAAGGAGTCCCTCGCCCCGCTGCCCGGGGAGATCGTGCGGGAGCAGGCGGAGATCGAGCCGGCGCGCTGGCGGAAGCTGATCGCGTGGCCGGCGGCGTTGGGCCTGGCCGTCGCCGGGGTCGGGACCCTCGTCGGTTCCCTGCCGGTCATGATCACCGGTGCCTCGGCGGTCGTGGTAGTGCTGGCCTGGAACGAGCTCGTCACCTCGCTGCGCCGGACCGTGTCGCTCGGCGAGGCGCGCAGGGACCTGGAAAGCGCGGTCGGGGACCTGCTCGACGGCGCCCTATCCGCCTCGGCGGCCAAACAGGCCGGCGCGGAAAGCAAGATTGACCAGATCCGGCGGGAGCTGCGTTGGCATGCCGGGCTCGGCATCCTTCCCCGGGACCGGTACACCCGGCGGACGGTGCGGATCCTGGACGTGCTGAGCGAGGACCTGGCGCACGCGCGGGTCGGTAACCCGGACGACGGGTACTGGGCGCGGATCTGGATGGCCGCCGAGGGTCTGTTCACCGATCCGGAGTGGATGCACGCCGAGGGTCGATGGAGAGTGTTCTCCGACCTGCTGTTCAGCAAGCCGATGGCTGACCAGCGTGAGCACACCGCCGGGTGGGCACTCGAGCTGCGTCTCACGCTGGCCTACCACCTGCTCGACGGACCGGAGAACACGACCCGGCTCGAGTTGACGGCCGCCCCGCCCGGGTGGCTGGACGCGGTCCTCGCCGGCCTGGACACCGGTTGGTCGAGGGCGTCGGACGCGGACAAGCAGCGCCTGGTGCTGGCCGCTTCGGTGGGACTGGGCACCGGCACCCCGCTCGACCTGCGCACCGAGGAGGCGCAGCGCGACCTGGTCACGCGGATCGACAGGGTGCTGGAGAAGCTCCGCACCTGGGTGGTTTACGAGAGCAGCGGCGCTGACGTGGTCTCGGCCCAGGGCCTGGTCGCGCTGCTGGGCATGCTGCCGGAATGGGGGATCGGGCTGGCCGGTGACATCACCGACCGGCTGCCCGACCTGCGCGCGGAACTCGGTGTGCGCCGGAACACCCGGGCGCCGGTGCGCCTGGACCCGACCGACCCGGACTACTGGTCGCTGGCGTTGCCCGCGCTGCGCCACCTGGCGCACACCCCCTATGCGGAGCAGCCCGAGGTGGCCGCCGGGGTGCGTGCCCGGCTGGTGGCCGCCTATGAGCTGACCCACTTCGCCGACGACTCGGCCGACTCGGCGACGGCGAACCTCCGGCGTTGGGCGACGATGATCGCCGAAGGCACCGACCCGGACGGCGTGCTCGCTCTCCTGGACGCGGCATGGGCCGGTGACTGGTGGGCCGGCAGGGCGTCGCGCCGTGACCAGCTGGCGCTGTTGGTCCTGGTCGCCGTCACCGGGTCCGCGGAATGGGTGGCCACGCTGCCCAACCGGCAGCGCACCGACAAGGTGATGCTGGACCTTTCCCGGCTGTTCGCGAGCCGGGACCTCACCAGGTGGCTGCCGCCGTTGCTCGCCCTGCTCGAGCTCGCCCCACAGCACCCGAAGGAGTACTCCGCCTACCTCGGCGAGTGGGTCAAGGTGGTCAGGGCGGTCGCGGCCACCGGCGGCCAGTTCGACGCGGTCCACCGGGAGCTGGGCACCCAGGTTGCCGACCCGACCTGGGTGCTGACCAACCTGCGGACGGCGCTACTTCAGCTGGGCGCGCCGCTGCGCCATGCCAACCCGAAGGGGTCCGGCGGCGAGCGGGTCACCGCCGGTGGGCTGGTCGGCCATGCCAGGGAGCAAAGCCCGGAGGAGTTCGCCGAGTACCTGTCCGGGGTGCTGGCCAGGCTGGCCGAGGCACAGGATCGGGGCGACATCCCGGCTAACGCCCGCTCCAACGGCCTTGAGCTGCTCGAGGCGGTGCCCGCCGTGCTGCGCCGGACGCTGACCGAGCAGATCGGGGCGTTGCTCGGGGCCGACCTCGACCCGGACATCCCGCTGGTTCTCGAGCCGGACCAGCACGCCGTGCTCGTCGGGTACAAGCACCTGCACCAGTCCGAAGCCAGGGCACCGTTCGCCCGCTACCTGGAGACCTGGCAGCGGGTGCTGCACGAGACCGGGGACCGGGTCGCCGCTCGCGCCGCCGCCAAGGAAGCCTTCTGGGCCGCATGGCGCGCGTGGTACACCGCGAAGAACGGCCGCGCCCCCGAAGCAGTCAGGGACGACGTCCCGGCCGACGTGCGGGTCAGCATCCCCGGCCGGGCCGGTGTCGATGCGCTGCTCGGTGTCACCGACGACCCGATCGAGATCATGCTGCTCGGCACCCCCAGGCTGGACGGCGGCTGCATGGACCTCGGCGGGTTGAACGGACGCCACCTGCTGGCCTACCTGCTGCACCCCCGGATCGTGGTGATCGGCGCCTGGCGGCGCAACGCCGACGGGAGCAGGGGCGAACGGCTCGGGGTCGGCTCGGCCTGGGACACCCGGTACGGCATCCTGCCGCTAAGCCACCCCTACCCGGTGCCGGGTCAGGAGCACCTCGAGCTGGACGACGTGTTCAGCGGATATCTGGCGCTGTGGGGCACCCGTGCCGGACACGACCTGCTCAAACCGATGATCGGCAACACCTACTACCGGGCGGGCTGGCTGCGCCTGCCCCGCGCGTCCGTGCCGGTGATGATGCGGCTCGAGCTGGACACCGGCGACGCGATCGACCACTTCTACACCGACCTCCGCCCCGGCACCCACGAGCTGCCCACCGTGTTCACCATGCCGATGCAGCGGTGGCGCCCGGGCACCAGCGGTTCGACCGGTCGGGGAGTGCTCGGCGCCGCCGGCCGGTGGCTGGGCAAGGTGGTGCTGGCGCTGCTGGCCGCACTGGCGATCGTGGGCGCCCCCGCCGCTCCGGACTCGCGGGCCGCCCCGCCGCCCACCCAGCCGGTTCCGGCCGCGCCGGTCTCGGTGGAGATCAAGCTGGGCGAGTCGCTGGGCGCGGACGCGCGGCAGCTGGGCATCTCGGCCGAAAGCTGGGCCGAGCAGCTCCACCTCGGGAACCCCAACCTGATCATTGCCAACACCAGGTTGCCGATCCCGCCCGCCACCGGCTGGCGCGGGGTCTGGTACCTGGGCCAGGACGAGAACCTGTTCGAGGTCGCCGCCCGGTTCGGGATCAGGGATCCGGACGGGGGCGACGGCGTAGCGCGGTTATTGACCTGGAATCCCGGGCTGGTCGATCGCGATCCCCGGGAACTGCCGGTGGGCCAGGAGGTCACCGTGGTTCCGCCGGCTCCGTCCGTGCCGGGGGCTCAGCCGGGTCCGCCGGGTCCCCCGGCCCCGAAGAACACGCCCGCGCCGGCACACCAGCCGGTCCCGTGGTGGGCGGCGCCGGTGGGCGCCGTTCCGGCGGCGCTGCTCGCGTTCCTGGGCGGGAGGGGACTGCGCCGGCTCGCCGCCGGTGCCCGCTGGCGTCGGCTCGGTGTCGATCCGCTCGACGTGTGGGGTGCGGTGCTCTCCTCGTGGCTGGCCGAACACACCGAACTGCTCGGCATCGTCCGGCTGCTGCGGTTCACCGCCAGGGAGGCGGCGGCCGCGCACGAGGGTGACGACCGGGTGCCGGAGGACCCAGACCGGCTCGCCGCCGTGCTGGACGAGCTGGTCAAGCACGGGCTGCTGATCCGCAACCGGCGCGACGGGGTCTCCCGCTACGGGCTGCCCACGGGCGAGCTCGGCGAGTTCCTCGCGCGCGGGCCGCCGGACCAGGTCGAGCGGCTGATGGCCGACCCCGAGGGGACCGTCGGGCCGACCCGGTCGTCACCGGCCGCACGGACTCGAGCGGTGTCCACCTGGGCGCGTCAGGCGATGCCGGGCGCGGCCGAGACCGGCCTCCGGGGGACGCCGATCCTGCTGACCATAGCCGCGATCGGCGTGGTCGCCGGGACGCTGGGCTACCCGATCGCCGGCACCCCGATCGCACATTGGGCGATGTTCGCCGCCGCACTGGTCTCCGTGGTGCTCGGTGCACGCGCCGTGATCACCTTCTGGAGGTCCCACTTCGACCACGACGACCACGGGGTTCGAAACCGGGAGCTGAGCCGACGACATCAGTGGTGGGCGACGGCGGTGACGGTGGTGACCGCGGTGGCGCTGTTGCTCACCGCGGCGGTGCAGTGGCTGGTCGCCAGCTGGTTCGGGCTGCACAGCGTCGCGGTGACCTCGGACATCATCCACAACCTGGGTGACGTTGCGCCGGCGGTCCCGATGGTCATCGGGTTCTGGATCAACACGAGGCGGGCCTCCCGGGCGGCCAGCTGGTCCATCGTCGGCGCGATCGTGGTTTCGGCCGGGTTCGTGTTCTGGGAGTCGGGCGAGCACCTGCTGCACCCAGCGCCACTGGCTGGACCGGGTGTGGTGGTGCCGGCCGCGGTCGGCCTCGCCGCCAACCTGGCCATCGCCAGGATCCGTGGACGGGTCGGCCACCGGCTGAGGGTGGACGAGCTGGAGCACGAGGGTGCGCACGCCATGGCCGATGCCCTGGCCAGCATCGGGATCATCGCGGCGGTTGCGCTCGGCGCGGTCAGCCACAGCGTCGCCGGGCACACCGGCGGCGCGTTGGCCGGGCTGCTCGGTGTGGTCGCCGGCTATGCCGACCCGGTCATCGGGTTCGCGGTCGGCGGGTTCATTTTGCACGCGGCCATCGAGGTAGCCGGCGACCTCGGCGCCCGCGCCCCGAAGGTGCGGCTCTACCCCCGGGGCATCGCGGTGGGTGTCTTCGACGGGATGGGCGTGGCCGCCGGGCTGGTCCCGGCCTTCGCCGCCGCGCTGATCAGCTCGGTGTTCCGGGTCCCGGCGACCACGGTCCCGGTGCTGGCCACCGCGGCGATGGCCGCGTCCGGGGCCGGGCTGTTGCTGGTCGGTTGGCTGGGTGAGCGGGTGGGCCGGCGCACGGTGGCTGCGGTCAGCGGGCTGGCCGCCCTGTCCTCGGTGGCGATGGCATTTGTGCCGGCTACCCACTTCGCCCTGCTGATCCCGCTGTTCGGCCTGGTCGGGCTGTACGCGACCACGGCCGGTGTGGTCCGGGTGGAGCTGAACAATGCCCACCCGCTGGCCGACCGGCAGGCCAAGCGGCGGAACGCCCAGCTTCAGCTGGCCTCGAATATCGTGCGCGGGCTGCTGCCGCTGTTCGCCGTGCTGGCGATGAACTCGATCGGGCTGTCCGGCGCGTTCCTGTCCGTCGGGGTGCTGCTGGCCGGTGGTGCGGTGGCCGCCCTGTGGGCGGTGTCCGGCGGCATCCCCTCGTCTGCCGCCTCGGCGGTCAGCGGGCGGGACACCGGTCCACGTTGGTCGTGGGCGGGGCTTTGGGGCTCGCCGACCCTGTTGGCCTTCCTCACCGGTGTTCCGTTCGGGGTGTTGATCGGGCCGGTGAGCACCCTGGTGAAGGTTCACCTCGGCCCAAGTGTGCTGGCCGGCACGGTGCTGCTGTGGACCGCGATGCTGGGCTTCGTCTACCGGGCGGCCAGCGCGGGTGCCACCGGTGCCTGGCCCGCCCTGCTGGGACGCATGTCCGCCAGGGCACAGACCCGGCTGCCGGTGACGGTCACCCTGGCGCACGCGGCGGCGGTGCTCCCGCTCGGGCTGCTGGTGCTCGCGGTGCCCTCGCCGTGGACGCTGGGTGCGCTGCTGGCCGGGGCCAGCGTGTTCTACCAGCTGTACCTGGTGACCCTGTACGACCTGGCCCCGACGAAGACGGCGGCCACCCGGGTGGTCGCCGGCACGCTGTTCGGCTCGGTCGCCGGCATCCAGCTGGCCAGCGCGATGCTGGGCGGGCTGGCCACGCGGGGCGGGGTACCGCCGACCAGGCTGGCCGACCTGGCACTGCTGTCCGCCTACCTGTCCGGGCTGGGCGTCGCGGCGCTGGCCGGCGCGAAGTTCGTCAAGCTGCGCTATCCGACCCAGCACGACGGCGCGCTGACCTGGCGGATGGAGAAGGGCTGGGAGCAGGCGATCCGGGCGGCGTTGCGCCGGATGGGTGTGCTGGACGGCGCTCGGTCCGGCGCGGTCATGATCTCCGCGGCCAGGATGGCCTGGCTGATCGACGAGAGCGGCCTGCTCCCGCCGGGCGCCGGCGCGCGGGTCGCCGCGAACCTGATGGCCTACACCCTCGGCGACACCGTCTACCTGGTCGACGCCTGGTGGGCGCGTCTGTCCCCCGAGCAGCGGGCAGTGGTCATGGCCCACGAGGACGCGCACCTCAACGGAACGCTCACACCCGCCGACCACGCCGAGCACGCGCGTCGCGCGCTGGACCGGCTCCGCGCCCTGGGCGTCACCCCCTACGACGTGCGCACGCCCCGGCCGCGCCCCGCTCCCGACGTGCCCCGCGCCGGCCTACGCGAGACCGAGGAGCTGCTCTCGCTGCGCCTCGACACGGCGCGGGCCGCGCTCACCGCTTCGGCCGACGGCAAGGAGGGCCACAGGCCCTACCCGGACCCGCTCGACGCCGCCGGCGCGGAGCTGCGGGACGCCGCGGAGCTGCTCGCGGCGCCGCGGGAGCTCACTGAGCAGCTGGCGGCGGCGCGGACCGAGCTGGCCCAGCTCGAGCTGGTGTTCGAGCTGCTGAAGGGTTGGCCGGGCGACGGCCCGGTCGGTACCGGATTCTGGGTCGCGGCCGATCGGGTGCTCGCCCGGCACGCGGTGCTGCCCACGCGGCTGCGAGCGATCCTGTCCCGCCGGCTCGCCGCGATCGTCCCTCGTGACTTCGCCACAACCGACACGGCCTCCTGGCGGTTCACCGACCGGCCGGGCTGGCTGGCGGAACTGGTCGCGGCCGGGCTCGGCGACGCGGCGGCGGAGGACTGGTTCGCCCGGCGGTGGTCGAAGCTGACCCGGCGGGCACGGCTCGCGTTCCTGGTGCTGTTCGCGGAGACCGACGGCGCGCACTGGTTGCTCGAGCTGTCGAAGGGGCGGCTGTCCTGGCAGGAGCTGGCCGATCCGCTGCGGCTCTACACCAACCCCGCGCTGCGCAAGGTGCGCCAGGGCATGGACGACCTGTTGGCGCACTGGCCGGGGGAGGCCCGACCGGCGGGTGGGGGGCCGAGCCCACGCAGCGAATACCTCGGGGGATGGCTGGACCTCGGGGGTGCGCTGTCCCGCCAGGTCATGGTGCGGGTCCGGCACGACATCCCGGACGACACGCACCGGATGCTCGCCGAGATGCTCGGGGACCTGGCGGCACGCGGCCCAGCGCAGCGGGTCCAGCTGCTGCGCGCGGTCGTGGGGGTGGCGCGGCGGGAGACCGTCCTGGACGCCATTACCGGGTGGGGCGAGCGGCTGCCGCGCCACGGCGACCTGGACTTCTCGCCGCGCTCACCGCTGTGGAACGGCTATGTCGAGTACGACTGGCGGGACGGGGCCCGGCCGGCGGTGGCCGCCTACCTGGCGGCGCTGGTCGAGACCGGGGAGCAGCAGTCCGCCGAGCAGGCGTTCCGGCGGGTCTGGAGCGAGTGGCTGTTCGCCGAGTACAGCTACCGGGCCGAGTTCGCCGACGAGTGGGCACCCGCGCCGATGGAGATCACCGTGCAGCCGACGGCGCCGGCGGCCGAGCGGGGCGTTGCGCCGGTCTCGGCGCTGATCGGGGTGAGCACCGACCCGTTCGAGCGGCTCAGCATCGGCAGCCCCAACCGGCACTGCCTGGACTGCGTCACCGGGCAGTTCGCGTACCTCGCGGAGACCGTGGCGCTGCACCCGGGGCTGGCGCTGCTCAGGCTGTGGGGCGGCGAGGAGTTGTCCCAGCTGCTGGTGCTGGTCACCGACCAGGGCATCCTGCCGCTGGGCGGCCCGTACGGCACCCGCGAGTACCAGGCCGGCGCCGCGTTCGGCCGGTACCTGCGCGGCTGGGCGGTGGCCGCGCGGCTGCCGCTGCTCCAGGTGGTCACGCCGAACCGGACCTACCACCCCGACCAGCTGCCCGTCCCCGGTTTCGAGGAGATCGAACCACAACCGCTGTCGATCACCTTCCCGGGCGTCGGCCGGCTGCCTCTCGCGATCTGGGCCGACATCCTCAACCGCAAGATCCAGCTGCCCCGCGAGGGTGAGGAGCTGCTGGTCCGGCGCTGGGTTCCGCCGACCGACGGCGGCGCGGCCATCAGGGGCGGGTTTCAGCCCGGTGAGCGTGCCCGGACGGAGCGGGCGCTCGGCGAGGCGGTGCGCGACGGGCGGGCCAGGCCGCTCGGGCCCGGCGAGCTGCCGGAGTCACCGCGAGGCCCGCCACCGGCCGAGGTGCGGGTCGTCCCCTCGCGGGTGCTGCGGGACGTCGACCTCGGCCGGGTCACGGACCTGCTCGGTGCCTACACGCTGCTCATGCCGACCGGCCCGGTGATCGTCCTGACCGAGGAGATGTTCCACCGGTTGGTCGAGGCCGGTCTGCTCGACCAGCTGCTGTGGATCGAGGTCGAGGACCGGGTCCGGCGGTTGCGCACCGAGGAAGAGCACCAGGAGCTGGTGGACTGGCTCCTCGGCCCGGTGATCGCGCGGCGGGAGCTGGCCGAAGCGACGCTGGCCGCCGCCGACCGCCTTGCCTCGCTGGTCGAGGCGGCGCGGGAGACCGACGCGGCCGGCCTCGAGCGGTGGCTGCTCGGCGACGCCGAGCTGCGCGACGGCCTTGCGCTGGCCCTGGCCGGGCGGCGGCTGGGGATCCTGCTGCCGGACTGGTCAAGCGACCGCGCCGCGCTGCGCGCGCTGGCGGGCGAAGCGGACAACGCGCACCGGGCCACCGTCGCCGGGCTGCGCGCGGTGCTCGGCCGGCTGGCGGCGAGGGCGGGAACGAAGGACGAGCTGGCCTCGGTCTACCGGGACCTGCTGAACGCGGTGGGCTGGCTGCGGTTCCTGGAGTCGAAGAGCGCGCGGGCCAAGGAGGCGGCCGCCGTCAACCTCATCGAGGCGGCGTTCGCCGTGGACCGGAACGGGCTGTCCACCGGCTCGGTCGAAGAGATTTCCATGCTCCGGCAGATGGACCGGCGGCTGCGGGACCCGTGGCGCCGGGTGCTGCGCATACGCCTCAACCTGGTGGCCGCCCGCGAGATCTGGGACGTGGAGCCGACCTGGCGGAACCGCGACGGGATGCTGCTCGCGCGGCGGGAGTTCGTCGACACGGTCACCGAGGCCCTGACCGACCCCGGCCCCCTCAATGACCTCTGGGCACAGGTGTACCGGGTGGTCGAGCGGATGCACCGGGCCATGGTCGAGGAGGACCTGGTCACCGAGTGGGCGTCCGCCGAGGCGAACCGGTGGGTGCGCCTGCTCGGCGTGACCCTCGACGAGCATCTGCGGCTAAGGGTCGAGCCGGTGCTGGCCAGGCTCAACGAGCTGAACGACGCCTACCGCCCGGACGGGAACACCGGCGTGGGGCGGCGGCTGTGGCTGGCGCATCTGACCCTGGTCACGATCCGGGAATCCCAAGAGTCCGCGAAGCGGCGGGAACCGGGCACAAGCGTGGCGGACGCCCTCACCGAGCGGCGCCGGGCGCTGGGCGAGGCCACCGAGGACCTCTCCCAGATCCAGCCGTCCGACACCCTCTTCACCGACGTGGCGGACCGCTCGATGGCGATGCTGCGGCTGCGGCACCAGGTCGCCGTCCTCGACCGGCTGTGGAACTCGGTGACCGGCCAGACGGATGGCGTCGCGCTGGACTACCTCGGCCGGCGCACCGAGGACGCGGCGATCGAGCTGAACGAGCTGATCGGGGAGCGTGGCCGTTTCTCCGCGCTGTCCGAGGCGGTGGAGCGGGCCTTGGCCGAGGGCTCGGCGGTACGGGCGATCGCGGCCGTTGTCGAGCGGGTCCACGAGCTCGGGCACCCGGAGGCGACCGAGGACGACGTGGCGGTCGCGGTAAGCCGCCGGCCCGACCGGTTCGAGATCCTCACCGACGACGGCGAGCGCTACCTGGTGCGGATAGTGCGCGGCGCGGCGGAACTCCCGGCGCCCGGGGAACGGCATCTCCTCGGCGAGGTGGAGTACGTCCGCACCGTCAGCGGCTCGGGTACCGCCGACGACCGGCTCGTCGTCCAGTTGCGCGAGCCCGACGGCCGGCTGGTCTTCGCCAAACACACCGGCCGCGACTCCGCCGAGGCGGCACGCTCCAGCTGGGCCGCCGCTGTGTTCCGGGCCGCCGGGGGTCGGTCGGTGCCGCCGACCCGGCCGGCGGTGGTGGACCGGGCGGTCCGCGCCCCGGACGGCACCGTGGTGTTCGCGGTCGGCGATGTGCTGGAGGTCGCCTCGGCGGTCCCCGGCCCGCTGCTTGCCGAGCTGCACGGCCGGCGCCGTGTCGCCGCGCACCAGCGGCTGGCCGGCAACCTCGGGGTGAACGCCCTGCTCAACGAGCACGACGCGGTGAAGCCGGAGAACGTGGTGGTGGGCCGGCGCGGCCGCGTCGACGAGATCGACCTCGGCAAGGCCCTCCGCTCCCTGGCGGCGGACACGATCATCGACAGCCTCGTCGGCCTGCTGAGCGTCCGGTTCAACGCGCCGGTCTATGGCCCGCTGACCGAGAAGCAGGTCCTCGGACAACTGCGTGCCCTGCTACCCAGGCGGGCGGCGATTCTGGCCTCGGTGCCCGACGAGGAGCTGCGCGTTCTCCTCGATGACCGGCTGGACCAGGTCGCGGACATCGTCACCGTCGGCCGGCTGCCGGAGCCGGTCGCGCGGGCGCTGGCCGAGGCGCGCGCCGCCGCAATGGGGCTGTGGGGCGGCGCGGACCGCACCGAGCGGCTGGCGGAGCCGGTCCCGCCGGACGCGTCCGACCCGGCGTTCTGGAGCCAGGTGCCGGAGACACTGGCTTCGCTGGCGGGCACCCACCTTGAGGACATGACCGACCAGCAGCGCCACCTGCTGGTAGCCATCCAGCTGGCGCTCGCCCGCGCGCTGGAGGCGAACGGGGCCGGCTTCCAGCTCGGGTTCGAGATCACCGCCGAGGCATCGGCGGCGTGGCTGGGCTGGCTGGCGGACCTGTTCCCCGGCTGGTTCGCCCGCCCCGAATGGCTGGTCCGGAACTGGGATTCGGCGCCGTTCTCCGACCGGCTGGTGATCAGCGTGCTGACCCTGCTCAACGGCGCGCCCGGCGTGTTGGCCCAGCTGCCGTCGGCGGACGCGCAGCGTTGGCAGTTCGACGAGGTGAACCGGCTCATCGACGTGGCACGGATGTCGCTCGAGGTGATCGACGACGAGCCGCTCATCGAGGCCGCGCAGGCGTCCGCCGGCGTGACGATCGCACTGCTGGACCGGCTGCGGGTCTGGGGCATCGACCTCGACCCGGGGATGGCCGGGGATCTCGACGAGGTCGCCGGCGAGTTCGCCCGGCTGTCCTGGACCGCCAGCCTGCTCCGGCGTGCGCCCTACGACGGGGAGCGCAAGGAGCTGGCCTACCGCGAGCTGGCCCGGCTGGCCGGCACCCCGAGGGGAGAACACGACCGGCTGGACACCCGGCTGTTGCACAGGATGATCAAGGAGCTGGACGGGCCCACCGCCGACGCCGAATGGAACTTCCCCCGTTATGTCCCGCCCGGCTGGGCCGGGACCGCGCCGTCCGCCCAGATCGGGCTGTCCGTGCTGGCCGCCCTGACCGACGACCCGGGCTGGGCCACCGACATCCCTGCCGGTTACCGCACCCGCCGCACGGTCACCGACCTGATCCACCTGCACGACTCGCCCCGCTTCGCCACCTACCGGGACCGGATCACCGCACTGCGCGGGACCGGGCCGATGGCCCGGTGGCTGGACCTGGTGCACGTCCTGATCCAGGCCGAGCCGTTGCTCGATCGGCTCGGGCGGCCCCACCTGTTGGGCACCGAGCTCAGCGCGCTCAGCCCGGAGGAGCAAACCGAGCGGCTGAGGGATGCCACCGCCCGGCTGGTCCGGTACACCGCCGAGGCGCTCGGCGCCGGCGCGGCCCGGCCGCTCGCGCCGGCGCCGAGCACACCGAGGATCTGGCAGGGGGCTCCGGTGATCATCGGGAAAGCCGCGACCCTGCTGGCTGCCGCGTTCATCGGCCTTTCCGGCCTGCTGGGACTGGCCGGTGACCGCCCGACGACCCAGGCGCCGCCGACAGGCGACTCGCGGCCGGCGGTCACCCAGACCCACTCGCCAACCCGAACTCCGGCCGAGGCGTCGTCCCAACTCGAAGTGTTGATCTCGCCCGGCGACAGGTTCGACGTGATCGCCGAACGGGCAGGCGAGACGCCGGACCAGTTGGCCGCCACGAACCCCCAGGCGCACGACCGGAACTTGATCATTGCCGGTGATCACCTGAAGCTGGGGCCGAGCCCGGACGGGACCTGGCGGTGGGACGGCACCTGGGAGCTGGCGAACGGCGAGGGCCTGATCGTCACCGCCCAGCGATTCGGCATCCCCGACTGGCACGTGTTGGAGCAATGGAACGTCGACGAGCTGGCCGGCCGAGCGCTGACCGACCTCCCGGCCGACCTGAGGATTCGGGTGGTTGCTCCGGCACCGCCGGGCACGCCCGCCGTCAACCCGCCGCCGGGCCCGGCGCCGTCAGCGAGCGCGCCACCGCCGGGCCGTGCCTGGTACCCGGTCGTTGTCGGCGTGCTGGTTTCGATGGCGGCGTTGGTGCTGCTGCCGCGGTGGCGCGGCCGCATCCTCGGCCGGCTCTCGACCATGTCGGCCTGGGCGCGCACACCCGTGGGCCTGGTCGTGATCGGCAACGTGGTCGGGCTGTCGCTGGCCATCCCCGGCTGGTGGATCTGGCTGCCGGTCACCTGGCTGAGTAACGCAGCATTCGTGTCCCGCTGCCTCTTCAACTTCTTCCGGGACGACTGGGCGAAGGGCGAGGGCCGGTACACGGGTGCGGTCATCACGTTCGCCGCCGCCAGCCTGCTGGTGAACCTGGACTTCCACGCGCACGGCGCGACGACCGACCCGGGCAACTGGGCGTGGCAGATCTCGATCTGGTTCGCCGGCCTGGACATGGCGTTCCTCGCGCTCTTGTTCCCGCAGGCCGCGTCCTGGCTGAGACACAAGCTCACCGCGCCGAAGGGCACCAGGTGGGTCAACCCGGCTGACGACGAGAACGGGCTGATCGCCAAGGTCGGCCGGGTTGGCACCTTCCTCGGCTTCACCTTCGTGCTCGGCTCGGAGACGTCGATGTTCGGCTGGGTGTTCACCGAGCTGCCCGGCCCGCTGCTCACCCCGACGAAGGTCATCTTCATGGCGACCTTCCTGGGCAACGGCTTCGAGGCCCTGTTCGTCATCACGGATGAGCTCCGCAAGAGGTTCGTCACGGGCTACACCACCTCGGCCTCGCACATGTGGGTGGCCAACCAGATCGGCCGGCTGTCCCTGGCCGCCTACGGGTTCTTCGCGCTGAACGCCCTGCTCTCGCACCTGCCGGTCACCGTGGTGTCCCTGGCGGTCGGCGGCGTGCTGGTGCGGATGTGGTCGATCACCCCGCGCGGCCCGCCGGGGACCGAGGCGGAGCGGGACGACTCCCCGACGCCACGCAGCCGGCTGTTCTGGACACCGGTCCGCGCGGTGCTGGAGCGGAGCAAGCCGCTGATCGTTTTCGGGCTGCCGCTCTATGGCCTGTACCGGGTCTCGCCGTTCGCCGCGTTGGCCGGCGCGCCGGTACTCGGCTGGATCGCCTGGCGCGGCCCGCCGAGCGGCAAGCACGCCAAGCGGGTCACCTTCTGGGGACGTACGACGGACACTGGCGCGATCCCAGGCCCGTACCTGGGTCATGACGGCGCGCTGAGCTGGGACGACGGTGACGAGGCAGCGGTGGAGGCCGCGTGGCGTCGGATGACTCCGGGCACGACGGTGGAGTTGGGCGAGTACCGCTGGGCACCGGCACGGGGGCCGCCACCGGCGGCCGTGCGGCGGGCCTCGGCCGTCGAGCTCGCGTTCCAGCTGTTGGTCGAGCGCCCGGAGCTGGGCATCGAGGGTGCCGCCGCGCTCGCCGCGAGGCAGCTCGCCCACACGGTCGGCCGTCGGATCTACGTGCTGGACGCCTGGTGGGACCGGCTGGACGAGGAGCAGCGCGGCATCGTCCTCGGTCACGAGCAGGACGCGCACGTGACCGGCCGGGTCCCGGAGTCGGCGCACGGCACGCACGCCGCGCGGACCCGGCGGGAGCTGGACCGCTCGGGAGTCACCGAGCGGGACGTCCGGGAAGCCACCGAGCTGGTGACCGCGCGGGTGCTGGCCCAGGAACCGAGCGCGTCCGCCGGCACCGGGGCTCCCGGAGACCTCGGCGGGATACCCGGGATCTCCCTGTGGCGCTGGGCGCGGGACCAGCGGGCGGCAACCCGACCGGCCGCCGGCCAGGCCGCCGCCGATGCGTGGATAACTCGGGCGGACGCGCTGCCGCCGGGCGAGTGGCAGACTGCGCTGGCGTTGCTCGCGCACGCCGAACAGCTGCTCGCGCTGGACCGGCGCGGTTGGTGGCTGGACCCCGGCGACGCGCCCGTCGACCGGCTCAGGGACCGGTTGGCGGCGGTCCGCACACGGGTCCTCGAGCATCGACGGTCGCTGGCCCCGGAGCTGGCCGCGCCCGGTGGCGACTACCCCGGCCTGCCCGACGACCCGACCGCGCTGCTGTCCCCGCACCCGCGCTGGGACAAGGCCGTGGGGAAGGTGGACGACTGGATGGGCGAGCGGGTCACCCGGCTGCTGCACGGCCGGCGCCCGGTCTCCGACGCGGACCCGTTCGGCCGGCACTTCTTCGCGGCGTTCGACGAGTTCGAGCGGCACCTCGGCGGGTTGCCCGGCGGCAGGGCGCTGCTCGTCCAGGCACGGGTGGTGCTCGACTGGGTCCGCGAGCACAGCTTCCTGGAGACCACCGCCGCCTACTCAGCGGTCTTCCCGCCGAGAAACTACCCGGCGGACGGCTTCACCGGCCTGGAGCTGAGGATCTCGCTCCCCGGCGTCTACGGGGAGGCCGGCCACCTGATGCGGGTGCTGCGCGACATCGGCATACCGATCGGCCTCGCCGAGGCCCTGCCGCTCGCGGTCCGAGGGCTGGTATGGCACGAGCTCACCCACGTGGCGCCACAGCTCGCGCACCAGTTGGCTACCCGGGGATCGCCCAGCCTGGCCGCGCACAGCTTCGCCACCGGAGCGTCCAGCCCGGCACACCCCCGGCTGGGCAAGGCCGCCGCCGAGGAGCTCGAGTCCGAGGCGCTCGCCGACGGCATGGCCTACCTGCTGCTGGTCATACACCTGGTGGACATCTATCGCCTCACCTCCGCCCGGCGGGAGCTCCTGGTGGCGACGCTGCGCGGGGCAAACACCCGGAACCGGATTCCGCTGGACCGTCGGGGTCGTTATCGCCGGACGATGACCGCCGGCGACCTCGGCTACCTGTACTACCACGACATCGACCGGACGCTGCGGATCCTGGCCGGCGCCGCGCTGCCGCCGGACCGGGACCTTTCGGGTGGCGGCATCACCGTGCAGGCCGAGACCGGCCGCGCGGTGTCCTTTCTGCTCGGCAGGCGGGACATGCTGGAGACCATTGCCGCCCACCTGGACCAGGCGGAACAGCTGGATCCGGAGCACCCCTTCTACCGGCGCGCCGACCCACGCGGCCGGTGGCGCGAACACGGCGTGCGCTACTACCTGATGCCTGGGCTGCGCGAATTCCCCAGCACACCCGACGTGCGGGTGGTGATGTACGTGGCGCCGGACGCCGAGGGCGTGCCGTCGGTGTTCGTGGACCCGGTGGTGGCCGCCGAGCTGGTGACGCTGCGGCTGGACGAACGGGCGCTGGTGGCCGAGCGGGAGCTGGTCCGCATCCTGCGCCCGAACCTGCCCGAAGAGCAGGTTCAGGAAATGCCACTGCCCGAGCCCAGGGTACTGGCCCGGCTGGCGCACGCCCGGTCGCTGGGGTCCCGAGGACTCGGCTTCGACCTGCGCCGGATCGGCCGGCGCAAGGAGGTGCGGACCCTCACCACCCGCACGCACAGCGGCCGGGCGAGGGTGGTGGCTTCGGAGTCCGATGACGGCCGGCCCGAGATCTTGCGCCTGTGGCCGAGTCACCAGCGGGTGGTGGACATCGTGGCCGCCTCCCGGCTCCCCGAGCCGCTGGCCGGCTCGGCGCCCCGGGCCGAGGTGGGCGTCGTGACGGCGGCCGTGCCACACGAGGAGGGCTGGAACTGGCTCTCCGCGGGCAGCCTGCTCGCGGTGGAGGTCGCGGAAGAGCTGGCCGGGCGGCTGCTCGTCGAGCGCGACCACACCGACCCGGAGGTGCGCGAGCAGTTGCTGGACATGATCGCCGGGATGGTGCTACGCGCCGGCCAGGACGTGTTCGGGCCGAACAACATGCTGCGAGCCGCGGACGGCCGTTACTACGGGATCGACCTGGAACAGTCCACCTTGGCCAACAGCGACCTGGCGGGCGCGTTGAGCCTCGCGGTGACCCGGTTCCCTGAGCTGACCCCCGACGTGCTGGGGGAACAGCTCGACAAGCTCGCCCGGCACCGGGTGGAGCTGCTCGCCGAGTTGCCCAACCAACGGTTGCGGGACCGGCTCGCCGACCAACTGGACTGGATCGACCGCACCCTGGTGCAGGGCCCGTTCGACTCCGTCGCCGAGCTGCTCGGTGCCGCGCCGCACACCGACACCGGCTCACCGCGCGACGTCGAGCGGGCACGGCTCTGGGGGCTGGTGCCCCAGGATGCCCACCTTCTCAGCATCGCGGAGCTGCGTGCGCTGGCCCAGACCGACGCCGAGATCACGGTCCACGACTTCTGGGACAACCATGAGCTGCCCGCCGAGTTGCGCTCGATGCTCGGACGTTGGTTGATCACCGGTGCCACCCACGACGACCCAGCCGAGCTGGACGCGCTGCGGGGGCACCTCACCAAGGCAGGCGAGGCGCTGCTTGCGGCGATCAGCGCCGGTGAGTCCTTCGCGCCGCCCCACCCCGACTTGCTGGACGGCGCCCGGGCCGTGCTGCGCGACGCCCATGAGCTGGTCGCCGTACTGACCGCCGCGGCGCCGCCGGGAATCGCCGAACGGCTCGATGCGGCGCGAGCCGAGCTGGCCGCGCTCGGTCTGGCGCTGGTTCTGCTGACGGGTTGGCCGACGGACGGCCCGGTCGAGGTCGAGCACTTCCTCGCGGTCGATCGCGTACTGGGCGACCTCGTGGCGCTGCCCGGGCAATTGCGATCGGCTCTGTCGCACCAGATCGCCACAACCGTGCCGCGGACCTTCGCCGCCGACGAGGAGTCCTGGCGGTTCCTGGACCGGCCGCGTTGGGTGGCGGAGCTGGCCACCCGCCAACTTGGCGACGCCGACGCCTGGTTCGACCGGCGCTGGTCGAAGATGACCCGGCGGGCGCGGCTGGCGTTCCTCGTGTTGTTGGCGGACACCGACGGCGCGCGCTGGTTGTTCGAGCTGCCGCTTCGGCGGTTGTCATGGCGGCAGCTCGCCGACCCGCTGCGGCTCTACACCGACCCGGCGCTGCGCGAGGTGCGCCTGGGCATGGACGCCTTGCTCGAGGCCTGGCCGCAAACCGAGAAGGGCGGCGCGGGGCCGGGCCCGCGCAGCGAGTACCTCGGCGCGTGGCTGGACCTCGGAGCGGCGCTGTCTCGCCGGGTCGCGGTGCGGCTGCGGCACAACCAGCCAGACCCGGCCAACCGGATGCTCGCCGCGCTGGTCACGGCGCTGCCGAAGCGCGGGCCACCCCAGCGGGTCAAGCAGCTGCGGAACATCACCGCCGCGGTGCGGCACCAGGCCGTCCTGGCCGCCACCTCCGGTTGGGGGACACGGCTGCGGCCCGATGAGGATCTGGGCCTGGACTTCGCGCCGGGTTCGCCGCTGTGGAACGGCTACGTCGGCTACGACTGGCGCCCCGAGGCGCGGCCGGCCGTGGCGGCCTACCTGCGGGTGCTGGTGGTGACCGGAGACCCGAAGCGCGCCGAACGGGCATTCCGACGGCAGTGGAGCCGGTGGTTGCTCGATCACCACCGCCACCACACCCATTTCGCCGACGAAGATGCACCCGGGGACCTAGCGACGCAGGTACAGCCGTCGGCCTCGAACGGGGTGGCGCCGATCCCGGCGCTGGTCGGGGCCAACACCGATTCGCTGGACAAGCTCAGCATCGGCTACCCCAACCGCAACTGCTTGGACTGCGCCACCGGGGTGTTGGCCCACTTCGCGGAGGTCGTCGCGCTACACCCGAGCCTGGTGACGCTGAAACTGTGGCGGCGTGGGCCCGGTGACCGCCGGGGTGAGGAGCTGGCGCAACTACTTGATGGTCACCGACCAGGGCATCCTGCCGCTCGGCCACCCGTACGGCACTGGCGAGTACCGGGTTGGCCCGGAGTTCGGCAAATACCTGCGTGAGTGGGCCGAGGCAGTGCGGTTGCCGCTGCTCAAGGCGGTCTCGCCCACGGACCACTACCACCCCGTCCGGCTGCCCATCCCCGGCTTCGAGCACATCCGTCCGGAGCCGCTGTCGATCACGCTGCCGGGTGTCGCCCAGCTGAGGCTTGAGTTCTGGGCCGACATCATCGGGACAGACCCCGACGTCCGCCTGCCGCGGACCGCAGAGCTGCTGGTCCAGCGCTGGCTGCCGGAGACGGTCGGCGGCGCGGCCGTTTGGGGTGGGTTCCTGCCCGGTGAAGAGCACCGGCTGATCCGGGTGTTGCGGGACGCGCTGGACGATGGGCAGGCACAGCGGCTGCGCCCGGACCGGCTGCCGGCCTCCCCGCGCGGCCCGCCGCCGGTGGAGATTCAGGTGCTGCCCTCGGCGGTGCTGCGCGACGCCGGCCTGGACCGGCTCGCGCTCCTGCTCGGCGCGTACACGCTGAACCGGCCGGCCGGCCCGGTGATCGTGCTGACCGAGGAAATGTTCGCCCGGCTGGCGGAAGCCGGTGTGCTCAACGAGCTGCTGTGGATCGAGGTCGAGGACCGGGTCCAGCGGCTGCGCACCGAGGAGGAGCACCAGAAGCTGGTGAACCGGGTGCTGGGCCGGGTCGTCGACGGCCCCGGGGTCGTCGCGGCGTGGCACGAACCGGGCATCCGGCGGGCCGGGTCGTCGCTGGCCCGGACCTACCGACTGTTCTGGGCTGTGTCCGACCGGCCGCTGCTGCGCCGGGCCGCCGGTGCGCTGGTGCTCCGGGCGCAGTCCCGGTTGACCGCGTCGTTGCTGGCCTCGGCCGTACGTGAGGAACCGGGCGCGGCCGCCGAGATGGCGGCGCTGCGGGAGGCGATGGCCGAGGTGGTCGCCCGAGGCGCGCCGTTGCTGGTGGTGTCCGATCTGGAGCAGGCGTTGCTACCCGGGATCGCCCCGGTGCTGTCCGGGAACGCGCGGCTGGGTGCCCGGCTGGTGATCGGCTCCGACCAGACCGGCGAGCACGTGCGTGAGCTGCTCGGCGCGGAGCCGACCGACGGCATGTGGATCGTCGGGGCGACCGGGGACGCGGACGCGGCTGCCCTCGCGGTACTGCTCGGTCCGGCCTGGTCGAAGGCGTTGCACGAGTTCCACGTCGAGCACTTCAGCCACGTGTACACCGCGCTGGGCATCGTGGCGGTCGACGAGTACGGCCCGACCGGTGAGCTGCTGGCCCGTGGCTACCGCTCGCACAGCGCCCGGGGCCGGTACTACTGGCGCCAGCTACGGCAGGTTGCGGAGCAGGACGGCCGGTTCGTGGTTCGCGTCGGGGAAACCGGTGATGACTCGTTCCAGCTGGTCAGCCCCTTGCTGGCGGCCACCGGTGCGGCTCGGAGCGGCCAACCGAACCCGGCGTGGGACACGCTGCGGCTGATCCGGCCCGGGCTGCCGGGTGAACCGGACGAGGTCGCGTCCGCCGTGGTGCTGCTACCCGCCGTGCGGCCGGCCGGGGAGCCCGCCCCGGGGAGCACGCTGCGGCTGCCGGGACGGTTCGGCCCCGCTCTGGTGCAGCTGGCGCTCGGGGAGTGGCTGGTACGCCGGCGGCTGGCGAACCCGGACGGTGACCGATCACCCCCGCTCGCCACCGAGCCGACGCACCCCGACACCCCCGAACCGCCGGACGCCGAGCAGATCCTGCGGCAGGCGTCGCGGATCGTGCGGGACTCCCCGAGGGATGCCTACGACCTGGTGACCGCGTTGCTGATGGCGACCGCACGGTGGACCGCCCACCAGCGGCGGCTGCTGGCGCAGGCACGGGACGCGGCCGAGCGGGACCCGACCGGCGCCTACAACCGGCGCATCCAGGAACGAGTGCGACAGTCCTGGAGCCGGCCGGGCACGACCGGTCAGGGGGTCGCGGTCATCGCGCTGGACGGCGACCACATGCGCCGGTTCAAGGAAGAGCACGGCGAAGCGGCAGCCGACCGCGCCATCGCCCGGTTGACCAACATCTTCCTGGTCGCGCTGCCCGACGCTGTGGTGGAGCGCTGGGGCGGTGACGAGTATCTGAAGTTCCTGCACGACGTGCCTTACCACACGGCGGTGTGGGCGGCCGAGATGATCAGGCAACAGGTGCGGCGCGAGTCCCGCCCCGACCTGCCGTTGCCCACGATCAGCGTCGGCGTGGCGTACTCCGACGAGCCGGCACCCGACCTCGACAAGCTTATCGAGGCGGCCCGCCGGCTGCAGGAGGAGGCCAAGCAGACCCGCGACACGGTCGTGTACTGGAACTATTCGACCGGCCGGCCCGAGCGGGTGGACCGCCGCGCGCCCGACCGCCTGCCCGGGCAGCCGACCACGCAGCCGACCACGCAGCCGACCACGCAGCCGACCACGCAGCCGACCACGCAGCCGACCACGCAGCGGACCGGCCTCGGGCCGTCGACCACCCAGCGGGCTGGTCTCGGGGGGCCGGCCGCCGAGGTCGTCTGGGCACGGCCGACCGAGCACATCGCCGTCCCGGGCGACAGCCGCGTCGACCCGGTGCTGCGCCGGCTGATCGACCTCGTCGCGTCCGAGCGGCGGTTCGGATATGCGCTGGTCGACCGGATCGAGTCACTGGATGACCAGGCCAATCACGACATGCTCACCGGGCTGCTCAACCGCCGGGGCCTGCTTGCGGCACTGTCCGAGGCGCCGGGTGGCGCGACGGTGGTGCTGTTCAGCCTCAACGATCTGAAGAAGATCAACGCGACCGGCTACGGCGCCGGTGACGCCGCGCTGAACCAGGTGGCGCTGGCGCGGGCGGCGGCGCTGAGCTCGATGCCGGTGGCGCTGCTGGCCAGGTTGCGCGGCAAGGAGTTCGCGGTCGTGCTGCCCGGTGTCGGGCTGGCCGACGGGCTCTCGGTGGCGGACCGGGTCCAGGCGTTCGTGGCGGCGACGAGCAGCACCCAGGGGAACCCGCTCAGCGTCCGGGGCAGCGTGGTGTACACCGAGGCTCCGCTGGACGCCGCGGAGCTCGGCCGGGTCGTCGACCTGGCCAGGTCGCTGGGCAAGCAGGCCAAGCAACGGGGGCCGAGCACGCTTGCCTACCAGGACCCGAACGGCCGGATCCGGTTCACCGACGAGGTCGGTGACCGGGGCAGCACCCGGTGGCGCCGGTTGTTCCGCCACGAGGGGGCTCTCACCCGCGGCTACTACCCGCCCGAGCGGATCCAACGGATCGCCGACGGGTTGCGGCCGCTGTTCGACGACGAGCCCTACCCGGCGCGGGGGGTCGACTTCGCACTGCTGGACTGGCTGTCGGTGCGGCCGCTGTTCGATGACCTGCCTGGGCTGGTCGTGGACCTGGACGCGTTCAGCCTGCTGGACGAGCTGGGCCGGCCGAGGGTGGTGATGCTCCGGCACCGGTACGAAGCGATCCGGGTGCTCCCGGCGGCGGACTACCTGCTGGCCGAGATCTGGCTGCACGAGCTGCGCGAACTTCTCGAGTTGCACGGTGACCACGAGACGGACCGCGCGCGGATCGCCGCGCTGCTCGATGACGCCTTCGACGGCCGGCTGACCTCGGCGCCGCCCGGTTGGTCGGGCATCCCGCCACCCGCGCCCCGCCCCGGCCCGATGCCGCGTCCCCAGCCCGGCCCGGCCCAGCTCCCCGCCGCGGACCGAGTCACCGGCGGTCACGGTGCCGACGGTCCAGGCAATGGCGTGTTCGCCTGGCGACCGGAGCGGTTGCCGGCGGTGCCCTCGGTGTCGCCGATCCGGCTGGTCCGGCCGCGCGAGTTCGGTTGGGATCGGCGGGGTCCGCGGCCAGATGTCTCGTTGCTGCCCTCGAAGCAGCTGGCCCACCGACTTGACCAGAACCGGCCGGGGAAGGGCGGGCAGATCGCCGCCGAGCTGATCGCATACACCCGGCCGGGCGCGCGGATCTATGTGCTGAGCGCCTGGTGGGAGTCGCTGACCAAGGAGCAGCGCAAGGCGATCGTCACCGACGCGTACGACGGGCGCGTGCGGCGCGCGGTCGAGCCCGACTCGCATGCGGAGCTGACCCGTGCCGCGCTGCTGGTCACCGGCATCAATGGCCTCGGCGCCGACGAGTTCGCCCAACGGCTGGCCGCCCGGATGGTGCCCCGGGCCGGGGCGCGCCGGCATGAACAGCCCCGGGCGAAGGAGCCACAGCCTCGGCCGAGCCGGCCCGGGTTCGACACATCGCGCGAGGACCCGTTCCTGATCGACTTCGACGGGCGGGCCACGGTCGGGATCCCGGACGGCACTTATCACGGCTACCGCCAGCTGACGATCACCGCGAACGTCATCGACTGGCCGGCCCGAGAGTTGCTCGGCTGCCGGCACTGTCATCGGTTGTCCGCCGTGTTGCACGGCCTGACCGGCTGGGACGTGATGGTCTTTTTCCACGCGGCTGCCGGGATCCAGCTGATCCAGCACAGCGCGGTGCGCATGCCCAACGGCAAGGTGCTGGACATCTTCGGCCCGGCCACGCTGGACGAGGCCGAGCAACGCTACAGCCGAGGCCACACCGTCGAGGTCTCATCCCGAACCGTCGACGCGGCGCTCACGCCGGGCGACGTGATGCGGGACATGGACCATCTGCGCGGGAACCCGAGCTGGTGGGCGGAAGGACAGCCGGACGGGCTGGTAGCGGTGGTCGCGCACTACGCCCGGCTGCTGTTGCGGCGCAACGGCTACGCCCACCTCGACCCACGGCGCGGGGGTGGCCCACTGGCAACCGAATGGACCGACTCGGACACCGAGCTGCTGTTGCAGGTGCTGCCGTGGCTGGCGCATCTGCTCGACCCGATGGAACAGCACCCGGATCTGCGGCCGCGCGCCCCGCTGGCCGAGGAGTACCTGGTACTGAACGTGCGCCAGGCCGGGCTGGTGCTCAATCATCGGGTGGACAACGGCGACCTGTCCGCCGCGGCCCGGGACCGGGCGGTGTCCGCGCTCTCCCGGCTGTTCGCCTTCACCTGGTGGGACGAAGAAGCGCCCATCGCCGAGCACGGATTGACTTTCACCACCACCCAGCGGCTCAACGAACTGGAGGCCCTGGAAGCCACCGGCCGGCTGACTGCCGAGCAGGTGGACCGGATGTGGGAGAACACGGCCTACCATGAGCTCTTGCATCTGCATCGACACGATCATTGCGCCGACACCTGCACACAGGCCGCGATAGTGATCTTGGCGCCATGGCTCGCGGTTCGCGCCGCCGTGCCGTCGGGTGCCCGGCCGGACCTGCTGGACCTGATCGAGCAGGGCATCGCCGAGGTCGGGCACGGGCTGCTGCCGTCGGACTGGCTGTTCGAGCGGCTCCCCGGCATCACGGTGGCGGACATCCGCGCGGCGATCGGTGCGGAGCGACCCCGGTTCGTGCTCCATACGGACTCTCGGGGGCAGGCGTACCTCATGCTCGCGTTGGACGGTAGGGGATGGGACCCCTCGGGGCACGCCGGGCTGACCAGCGTCCTGATCATCGGCACGCTGCTGACCGGCGCCATGATCACCGGCGCTACCGGCTCGGCGCGGACGGACACCGGAGTCACCTCGGTCGCCGAGGGCGGAGGTTGGGACCTCCACGGCTGGCCGGTGGCCGGTGTGCTGGTGGGCGCGGCGCTGCTCGGGACCGCGGTGCTCCCGATGGTGGCGAGGCTGGTTCGGCGGACCGTCCAGCGCCGGCCTGCCCGGGGACCGCCGCCTGCCGGCGTGATCGAGGCGACGGTGATCCGGGCGCTGGGCGAGGCGCGGTACGCCTCCGCCGGTCAGCTGGCCGAGGAACTGGGTGTGTCGCTGGCGGCCCTGGAGGGCGCCGCATTCGTCGCCGGTCGGCTGCTCCTGCTACCCGGGTCTACGCAGGCCCACGATGTGGTGATCTTGCTCCCGGACGGGGTGAGCCGGCAAGACACCGTGCGGGTCCGGGATGGCACCCGGCTGGTGCGGCTCGCCGACAGGTACTCGACCCCGGTCGGCGGCCCGCACCACTTGTTCGAACGCGCGGATGGCGAGCCGGACGGGATGCCCGTGCTCGCCGTGCTGCTGCGCCACCGAACGGGCTGGCGGGTCGTTGACCCGGCGCCCCACGCCGCCGGCTCGGTCCTGGTCAATGGCCGGCCGATCGCCAAGGTGGCCGAGATCGGCCCCGGCGCGTGGGTCACCGTGGCAGGCACGGACTACCTGTTGACCGGCGCCCACCCCACGCCGCACCCGGTCGCCCGCGCCGCCGGTGCGCTGGTTGGCGCGTTCGGTGCTGCCCTCGGGCTCTGGGTGGCGGTGCGGATCACCGCGTGGGGCCTGCCGTGGTTCGTGTCGCCGGCGATCGTCTTTTTCGCCGGATGGCGGGCCGTGCTGCTGGCCCGGGCGCTGCGCCTGGTCCCCGACTGGTTCGCCGCGAAGGCTGTGGCGCACTGGAAGGGGCGGTTCCGTTCGCTGCGGCGGGCCGCGCTATTCGGCCTGCGACTGACCGACCGCGCCGGCTACCAGCGGACCGGCGCGTTGGTCTCGGCCTTCGGCTACGGCGGCCTGGCCGGGGATCTGCTCTGGTGGCTGTTCTCGGCACCGGTTGCACCGTCCGCGCGGCTGGGTGTGCTGTTGGGTGGCGCGCTGGGCGGGCTCGTGCTCGCGGCCGGATGGTCGGTCGCTCGACGCTTCGGCTCGTGGAAGCGACCGCATTCCGCCGGCGCCGCCAGGGTGCGTGCTCTGCTTTCCCGAATCGCCCCGCTGGTGTTCCTCGGGCTCACGGTGTCCGCGCTGGTTGTCGGACTGGCCCCGCGGGCCGGCGCGGATACCGGCACGGCAGACTGGGGCGGAACCGCCGCCGTGGTCCGGCCCTCTCCGCCGGACCGAAAGGGGTGGTCGCCCTCGTGGTGGGAACGAACCGAGCCCGGTTCCGGAGTTGACTCGGAACCGGGCTCATCCCGCTCAATGCGCTTCATCTCCCGTCCATGTGACATTCCGTGGCGATTCAGTGCACAGTTGTTTCTCGGCAAGGAAGCGACGGTGCCTGCCCAGTACCCGGTGCGTCGTCAACCCCCACTCGTCCAGCCGGCGCCCGCGCCGAGCCTGCGTGACGTGCGGAACCAGGAACAGAGCCTCGAGGACCGTTACGCCCAGCTGAGCGTGATGATCGACCTGCTGTGGACCGACAGGTCTGGTGGCCGGGACACCAGGGAGGGGCTCACCCGCCGGGCCGGGGATATCCGCACCGGCCTCGACTACTTCGACCGTCAGCTTCAGGAGTTCGGCCGCGACGTCGGCGCACTCGAGTCGAACCCGGGTGTGGACGCCCGCGAGGTGGCCCGACTGCGCGACGCGCACGACTCGTACCGGCGCTACCTGGTCTCACTGAACACGCGGTTCGCCGAGCTGCCGCCGGTTCCCGGGCTCTCCGACCGGCTCAAATGGTGGTTCGCCGTCCAGCCGCTGTGGCACCAACCGTTCATCCTCGCCGCCTTCGCCGCTGTGGTCACCGCCGTGCTGCGCGGCGCGGCCGCCATGGTCTCGGCCTGGCGCGGCTGGCGTGCGGACGCCATCCTCCGACGGCGCTCCGCCACGAAACGCCTTGCCCAGCTGCGCACACCGCTGGCCGAGGCCCTCGGCCTGTCGCCGCCGGCCGAGCTCGACGACGCGGCCGGGTGGGAACGCATCGGCGTCGAGGCCGGCCGGCGGCTGATCGGCGACCCGCAGGGCTACTCGCTGATGGCCGGCGTCGACTTCGAGGTGCTCGATGCGCTGTGGCGGGCCACCGACTACCCGAGGCTGTTGCTGCGCTTCCCCGACGGCGCCATCTGGCGGGTCTACCGCGTCGTGCACGGCGGCCAGGTTCAGGCGATCCTGCACGACGGCACGCGCACCGTGCACCACATACCTGGTCCCACTACGTACCGAACCGCGGACGTGGGGGCCGACTCGCTGTGGCACCGGCTGGTCCTCGAGTCCGGCACCACCGCCGTGGACCAGCACGACGCCGGCCGCCCGCTGCGCCTGGGCACCCACGAGGCGACCCAACTGTTGGCCGGCGGCACGCCGCTGACCTGGGTTCTGGACGCGGACGGCGCGCTGTCGGTCGCGCCCACCCGCGACGACTCGCCGACTCCCGCCGGCCGACACTGGCGCGACCGCCTCCGGTCGGCCCCGGTCATCCTCGCCATCGAGGCCGGCCTGGTCGGGTCCGTCTGGCTGGTCACCGAGATGGCGTTCATCCTGTGGAACGGTGGCGCGCTCCGGCCCCGGCTCTCCCTCTACTTCGAACGCGACGGCCGGATCGACCATCTCGCCGAGGCGGTCAACCTCATCCCCGACGCCGCCTGGATCGTCGCCGGGGTACTGGCCGGCGCGTTCACCTTTGCGGCGGTGGCCACGCTGGCCGCCCGAATCCTCGGACCACTCACCGGCCTGCTCGACGGCAGTTGGCGGGGCGCCGCCGAGAAGGCGCTCAAACGCGGTGGTTCCGCGCACGCACATCCGACAACGGTGATCGGCGCCCTGGTGGCCACGCTCGGGCTCGACCAGGTCGCCGGTGCGACGGGCCGGGCGGGCGCGCTCGCGGTGCTCGGTGCGGCGGCGGTGTACGGCGTATTCCGGGTGGTCTGGCGGTCGGTACGGCTGGCCAAGAGGAGGTGGTCGCCCTGGTGGTGGGACCGAACCGGGCCCGGTTCCGGAGTTGACTCGGAACCGGGCGCACCCGACCCAAGGCGCTTCATCTCGCGTCTAACTGACATTCGAGAGCGTTTCTCCGCACGGTCGTTCCTCGGCAAGGTGGTTGCGGTAGCCCGCCGGGCGATCTTCATCGGCGGTCTGCTCGCCGTGCTCGGCATGGCCGTGCCGGCCGATGTCCGGGCCGATGCCGGTCCGCCGCACATCGTCGGCACCGAGGTCCAGGTTCTGTTGCGGCAGGGGAGTTCCCCGCTCGGGCGGGAGGTCACCTTCCAGGCAGGGCCGACGGACACCGCCGGCGATGTGTGGCGCGGTCTGGAGGGGGTGGGCTGGACAGAGTTCCGCGCGGCCAACGGCGACAAGTGGGACCGGGACACCTTCATCGGCGGGAGCCCGGTCGCGGCCCCGGCGTCCTGGACCGGCACCTGGATCGCCCAGCCGGGCGACTCGTACTGGCGGATCCACGTCGACCGGTTCGGCCGGATGCGGGCCTATCACCTGGCAATCGAACGACTGCCCAACCCAGACGAGCTGGCCGAGCAGGCGCGGGTCGATGTCGAGGAGCAAGCGCCGCTCCCGCCACCCGCGCCCGGCGAGACGCCGAAGCCAACTCCGCCGCCGGCGGTGACCTCTCCACCGGACCGCTCGGGGCACTGGATCAAGGCGGCACTCACCGTGGGCGCGGTGATCCTCGGCTTGATCGGCTCGATCTTCGCCGGTCGCCACCTCGGTCGTCGCGTCCCCGTGATGTGGTCGCCCCGGGTGGCCCGTGCCCCGCCGCGAGAGCTGCCGACCGACGCCGCCCGGGTGCCGCGGCAGCGGGCCACGGTCCGGATCGTCGGGCTGTTCTCCGCGGCCGCCGTTGTTGGGGCGACCGCCCCGATCTGGTGGGGTTGGCTGGATGCGGGGTGGGCGGCGGTGTTCGGGCTGCCGAAGTATGTGGCGGTCAAGGCGGTGTTGGCGGCGCTGGCCACCGGGGCGCTGGTCTATCGCTATGTGCTGCGCAGGCAGCTGTCCAACCAGCTCAAGGGCATGCAGGTGCGGCCGTGGGCGGCGGCGGTGCGGTCGGCGGCGGCGGTGGTGGCGATCACCGTGGCCTACCGGGTCGCCACCGGGTTCGCCCCGGCCGGCCTGGGCTGGCTGCTCGGCTCGATCGCGGTGGCCACCCCGGTCGTCGCGGTCCTCAACGCGTTCGTGCAGGCCAAGGAGATGGGCCGGACCCGGATCATCAAGGCGGTCATCGCCGGGTTCACCTCGTTGTCCACCGCGCTCGGCGCGGTGCTGCTGGTGTCCGGGCTCGGGGCGTCGGCGGCGTTCACTGGCTGGCTGGGCGCGGCGCTGCTGTCCGGGATCCTGGTGTCCGGCAACACCCCGTTGGCCGACTACGTGGCGGCGGCCTTCGGCCGGTGGCGGGTCAAGGTCGAGCAGCGCAAGCTGGATCGGCTGACCGAGCGCGCGGGCACGGCCGACTCGGTGATCGCCGGACAGATCCGCAAGGTCGGCCAGGCGTGGCTGGACTATCTGAGCTTCTCCAAGGTCGACACCCGGGTGCTGGTCCGCAAGGCGATCGACACCGTGCTCAACGCGATCTTCACCTACATGATCATGAACCCGTGGGGCGGCGCGGACGGCCCCGGGCACATCGCGCTGCGCGCCGGGGTGGTCGCGGTGCTGATCTGGGTGACCGGCAAGGTCCGTGACCGGGACGAGTACCGCACCAAGGACGAGCCGCGCGAGAACTTCTACGGCTACCAGTCCGGCCGCGCGCTGCGCGCTCCGGCACGGCCCTCGGCGCTCTGGGCACTGTGGCCCGGTGGTCGGCTGGGCCGGGCCGCGGACGTCTACCGCCGTGAGCTTGCCGGTGTGCTGGACGAGTTCGGGCTCGGCGACCGGCCGCTGGACCGCGAACTGGCCGAAGAGCTGGCCCGGGATCTGTTCGCCGTGTTCACCGAACAGATCCCGCTGCCGGCCGACGAATGGGTGCCGCTGCCCGACACCGATCCGCGCGCGGGCGAGGTCAACGAGGCCCTGACGGCCGAACGCGAGGCGCAACGGCGCAGGCAGGACCAGCACCGGATCACCGCCGCGCACGCGCTGCTGGTGCCGGCCACCAACCCCGCCGCGCTGGCCCGGGCCACGCGCTCACCACGGGGTGCCGGGCGGACCCGGGAAGTGATCGAGTTCCAGCTGCTGCTCGGCGAGGCGCTGGTCCGGCTGGCGCTGGCCGATCCGGTGACGGCCGACGGCGTCCGGTTGCTGCCGCCGGGCACAGGGCGGTTTGCCGGCTGGGCGGGTCTGCTTGGCCAGCGGATCGCGGAGCGGCAGCGGCTGCGCCGCGACTACCTGTCCGGGCCGAGGACCCGGTTGCTGCGGGCGATCGTGGCCTACTACGCGAGCATCGGGGAATTCGGTCATCCTGATGCGGTCCGTGCCCGGTTGGTGCTGATCAGGCTGGAGTTCGACCTGATCCGTGAAGGGATGCGCAAGCCGGCGGCCGACCCGTCCGGCATGGCGATCGAGTTCCACGAGCAGCGACGCTCCAGCGCCGAGGCCGCCGATCGGATCCGGCCGGCGCTCGGGCATGGCTTGGCGCACGCCGCCGGCGGCCTGGTCGGCGAGGTCGAGCACGGCCGCCGCGAGCGCGCGACCCAACGCGCGCTGTGGAGCCGAGCGATCAGCACGGTCATCCGGAACCGCCAGCCCGCCGTCCGGCCGACCAGGCTGCTGGAACTGCTCCTCGCCCTGGCCGGCCGGCCACGTGATCAGGCGGTGACCGCGTCACAGCTGGCCGACGAGTTCGGCGGCTCGCCGGTGACCTGGCAGCGCAAGCTCGGCACGCTGCACCGCATCGGCGCGCTCACCGGTGAGCCGATTGGCGGCTACCGGGCACGGACCGAACTGGTCGCGCTCTGGCGCGGGGCCAGCCCACGACTGCGCCGGGCGCTGCGCGCCGATCCGACCGCCCTGCCCGGCGGACACCGGCTGGCGCCGCTGGACCGGGCCCGTCCGCGTGGCCCGCCCGGGGATGCCTATCCCTCGCTGCTCGCCCTGTTCCGCGAGGCCAACCTGGCCTTCCGCCGCCCGAGCGACGGGCTGATCGACGACATCGGCATCACCTGGCGGCGGCTGACCGGACTGTTCTACCGGTGGCGCTACCCGAGCGGCGGCCTCGACTGGCCGGCGCCGAGCAACCGCGACCGGTTGGTCGACAACGCCATCACCCGGGAGATCCGGTCCGCGTTGGCGCGCGCCCGGGTCCCGCACCGGCAGCGCCGGCTGCTCGCGGTCCGCGTAGACGCCACCCGAGCCGCGACGCGCGGCCTGCATCGAGCCCGCCTGGCCGCCGCGAACGAGCCGGCGGGCGTGGCCGTCCCGCTGCTCAACGCCGCCGTGACCAACCAGTTGGAGGCGTACCGGCGACTGGCCGAGGCCCGCGAGCGGGCCGCCGCCGAACTCGCTCGGGTAAGGGCCTATCCGCACCAGAGCGCGCGCACCTTGCGCGCGGCCGACCGGGCGCTGGACGCCGCGCCCAGCGCAGACCCCGTTCCCGAGCACGCCGAGCAGTGGCTGCGCGACAACACGCGGGCGCTGAAAGCGACCCGCCGAGCCCTGCGCCTCCGCGCCGGTGCAGCCGGCGCGCTGGGTCGGGCGCCCAGTCTGGCGCCCGACGGGGACACCGCCAGCGACCCCCTGCTCGCCCGGGCACAGACCTTGCTGGAACGCCACGACCAGGACCGCGACTACGCCTGGTCGCGCCTGCTGTGGCGTACCCGGACCGGGTGGCGGGTGATGGAGAACGCCCGCAAGGCCGCCGAGGCACTGGAAACCCAGTTCCCCGCGGCCCGCTCCTACCAACCGCCGCCGAGCGAACCAGGCCAGATCCCCGCCGTCCCCGACCCGGGCACCATCCCCGAGCCGAACACACCCGACGCCACCCGCACCGAGCGCGACAGGCGGACCGCGGTCACCACCCTGCGCGGACCCGGCAACCGCACGAACGAGGACGCCGGCACCACCCTCACCATGCCCGACGGCACGCGGGTGCTCGTCGTCGCCGACGGCCTGTCCCGCACGCCGCGCGCCGAACACGCCTCCTACATCGCGGTCACCGCCGCTCGCATCGAACTGACCCGCACCGACCGGCCCCGCTGCGGCCCCCGGCGGGCGCTTCACGACGCCTACCAGGCCGCCGGCGACGCACTCGCCCGCGCCTACGCCGTCGAGAACCCGTACCGGCGGGCGGATGCCGTCCCGTACGCCACGACCCTGCTCATCGCGATGGCGGGAGCGGACGGCCGGATCACCGCGGGCTGGGTCGGTGACTCCCGTGCCTACCTGCTCGACCTCGAGGATCCGGAAGCCAGTCGCCAGCTCACCACCGACCACGGCGATGCGCGAATGCTGACCCGCTGGCTGTCGCCCGAGTTCCGGCCGGTGCCGCGGGTGCGCACCGTGCGGGCGCGCGGCCCCGGCCTGCTGCTGGCCAGCACCGACGGCCTGCACAACTACCTGCCGACAACCGATGACCTGATCACAGCGCTCGGCGGGGCCACCGATCCGGCCGAGGCCACCCGGATCCTCACCACCGCCGCCCGGGCCGCCGGCAGCAACGACGACACCACCGCCGCGGCGGTGCGGACCAGGTGAAACGTGTTCCAGTTATGGATACACTTTGTGCATGGTGGCCGTTGAACAGAGCCGTGCGACGGGTGAGCGGACCGACCGCCGCGCCGATCTGATCGCGGTGGCGCGCGAGCTGTTCACCGCCCGTCCCTACGACGAGGTCACCACCACCGAGATCGCCCAGCGAGCGGGCGTGGCCTACGGCCTGATCGCGCACCACTTCAACAACAAGCGGGGCCTGTACCTGGCCAGCGTCAACTCGGTCGCCGAGTGCCTGCGGGCGGTGCACGATGCGCCGCCGGTCGGCGATACCCCGGCCGAGATGCTGCGCGAGCAGATCGTGCGCCACATAGCGTTCGTCGAGGAGAATCCCGAGGGCTACCTCGCCCTGATGCACGGCGGGAGCGGGTCCGACCCACAGGTGCGCGCCATCATCGAAGACTTCCGCTGGTCGGCGGTGACCCGGCTGATGCGCGCGCTCGGTGTGCGCGAGCCGTTCCGGCCGATCCTGCGCACCGCGATGGGCGGATGGGTCGGCTACTTCACCGACAGCCTGATCGACTACCTGCAGCGGTCCGACATCAAGCGGGACGAACTGGCCACCCTGGTGATCCAGATGCTGGTCGGCACGCTGCGCACGGCGTGCGTGATCGACCCGGACACTGGGATCGCCACCGAACTCGTCGAGCAGTTCGCCCCTACGAGCCGGTCTTCGACCGGGTGACCCGCAGCGGGTCGTTCTCGGGGCTGGGTTGGCCGGTGAGCTTCTCCGCGGCCCGCCGCGCGACCCGCCGAAAGACCTCGGGATCGGACTGCACGACGTTCTGTATCGATGGGACGCCGTGGGTTGGCCCGTGGGTGATCGGCTTTCACCGCACGCCCACCGGCCACTACCTGCAGCTTCGTAAGGCGGCCACGATCACAGTTTGCCCGATGAGCGATTCGTTATTGGCACAGTTGGTTGACCAGCTCATCGCCGAGGTGCCCCGCAACGGCGCTTAAGGGGTCGGGGCGCTGGTAGGCCTCGGGGCGGAACTGTGGGTCCCGGCCGCCGTTCGCTCGCCCCGGCCGCCGACCGGTCACGGCCACAAATGACCGGCCCAGACGGCCAGGTGTACCGATTACTCCACCTGCGCTTCGCCGGATACCGTTTGCCGGGTGATGCAGTCGTCTGACCCGAGCTTTCCGTACCGCAAGATCGTTGACGAGCTTCGTTCGGCTATCTTGACCGGTCAGTTTGCGGCTGGGGAACGTCTCAGTTCTGAATGGAAGCTTGCCGAGACGTACCAGGCCAGTCGTACGACTGTGCGCCGAGCGATCGCGGTCCTTCGAGCGGAGGGCTTAGTGGTCACCAGGCAGGGCCAGGGTGCTTTCGTGCGCTCGGTCCCTGTGGTGCGACTTCGCGTGACCGGGGCGAACTACCGGCGGCACCGTGAGGAGAAACTTCCCGGGTTCAACGCACAGGTCATCGAACAGGGCCAGCGGCCCGAACAACGGCTACTCGCCGTTGAGATGATTAGCGCGCCTGCCGAGGTCGCAGATCGGCTCGACATCGAGGAGGCGGCAACCGTTGTAGTCCGTCGACGATTGTTCCTCGTGAATGATCAGCCAATCGCCCGCTGCGACAGTTACTACCCACTCAGCATCGCGGCCGACACTCCGATAGCGGAGAGTTCTCGAATTCGAGGTGGTGCGCTTTCGCTCATCGAAGACCCGGCCGGGCCGATTCGACGAGTTGTGAGCCGCTCCGTTGATGATCTGACTAGTAGAATGCCGACACCGGCCGAAGTTGATGAGCTAGGTCTAAACGCCGGAATTCCAGTCGTTCGCGTGCTCCGCACGATCTACGATATCGATGACGCGCCGCTGGAAGTCCAGGAATCGATCGCGGCCGCAGATCGGCACGAGTTCCGATACGAGGTCGACATGCGATGAGTCACACGTCCACCGGTAGGCACCTGCGGATTGGCGCCTGCCTTTCCCTCACCGGCCGTTACGCAATGTTCGGGGAACAAGCAGCGCACGGTCTGCGTAGTTGGGCCAATCTCGACGGAAATGCTAATACTGTCATCATCGATGATCAAAGTGATCCGAACCAGGTAGCCCCCGCCCTCTCCAACTTGGCTGATCAGTGCGATCTGCTTCTGGGACCGTACTCCACGCAGCTCATGCGCGCCGCGAACAGAGTTGTCACGCGGCTGGATAAGCTCCTTTGGAACCACGGCGGTTCTGGTGACGATGTCGAAACGGCCAGACCTGGGCATGTAATCTCTGTTCTGGCGCCGACAAGCCGCTACGCGGAACCTTTTGTTCGGATGCTCGCCAGCCGCGGGGCCACCACGACATTATGGATAAAGAGTGGACGCGGAAGGTTCGGCGTTCAAGTTCTCGACGGAGTCGAGAGAATCGCTGCTGAGCTCGGCATTGTCACAAATCGACTCTCACCGAGCGACCCACTCCCGACGGATCATAGCCAACCTTGGGATCTCTTTTGTGCCGCGAGCTTTCCGGAAGATGTGGCAACCGTTCGTGAAGCACTCAATGTGAGTCGACCACCGCAGACAATGGGCGCGGTAGCGGCTGGCGTACATGAATTCGGCCAGGCGGTCCCAAACCCGGAAGGCGTCTACGGAATCGCGCAGTGGTTGCCCGGTCGCCGCATAGCCCCACAGGTGGGGCCGCCGGAGGAAGAATTCCTTCACGAGTACGCGAAGACTGGCGGGCGTGTGCCGGACTATCCGGCCGTTCAGATCGCCGCGACCGCCGCGCTGGCCGCGCGCTGCGCTCGCACGACGGACGATCTCTCCCGTCCCGCCCTATGGGCTGCCGCGACCAGCCTGGACACGACGACGCTGCTCGGCTGGTTCGCTGTCGACCCGATCACCGGCATGCAACGCGCTCACCAGACGGTGCTCACCCGGTGGACAGGGGGTGGCATGGCTCCGGCGACGGGGTAAGGGGGGCTCAAACGAACTTGTATCACCAAGTTGTTGCACTTGTATCACCAAGTTGCTAGGTTCGGCTCGTCCACCCGTTGGCCGTACTACGGGGATCATCGATGCCTAACCTGGTGCCTTGCCGCATGCGGCGGGCCTACGCAAACTCCACGCTCAGCGCCACGTACGGGGACGAACGGTCGGCACGCACGGGCGTACCGGCAAGACCCACTAGCGCCCGCGACCGGGGCGACCACCTCGTGGCCGATCTAGCGCTTTGCCTTGCCCCCGATGAGGGGTGCTGAGCGTGATGGCGGCTGAGGAAACAAGACGATGCGCGGAGCGGCGCAGGCGGCGAGCGGAGCTGCGTAGACAGTACGAGCGCTACAGCAAGTTGACCTTGCATGATCGCTGGCTCTGTTTCCTGGCCGAGTGGAGCGCCCGCAAGGTTCGACACGTTGAGCCGGGCCAGACCCCGAAGCGGCTCGGTGCATCGCGGTGACCAGGCTGGCCATGGTTCGGCCGAGCGACCCGACGTATCTGGAGTACCTGGAGAATCCGGAAGCCGAGGAAGGCGTGATCGGCTGTCTGCTTGATCGGCGGGAACAGGTCGCTTGGCTCCTAGAGAACCACGTGCCGCGAGACTCCGGCGCGTGGTGTTCCGACGGCTTGTGTTTGCGGCTATGGCCGTGTGTCTGGTGGGAGCGGGCCGCCGAGGCGTAGTGCCGGGTGGTGGCGCGCAATGCCCGATGAGACACCCCCAGAGGCCACCAAGCCGCCTCGGTTTCGATACGTCGCGTGGGTCCATGGGCCGGCTGGACCGAGGCGGAGATCAATCGCGAGATCTTCGGCCGCGCCCCCCGGGTCATTCCACCGCCGTCAGACGACGACGAAGGCGAGTAGACCCCTCCCCTTCCCACGTAGCCCCATGTGGCCGGAGTACCGGGGGGTTGGCACGCATGGGCGTGTCCGACCGTCACCGGCCGCATGGTTCCCGTCAGCCCTCGACCTGGACCCAGACGCCCGACCCGGCGCGTACGGCATCAACGACCGCGACGAGGACCACGACAAGGACTGGGACCGGGACGGGCGGCGCTGCGTCTGCAACGACCGCGACCGGGACGGCGACGTGTACTACTACCCGGCTCCCGGCCGGGACGAGGACCCGCGACGGCCCGGTGGCTGGCCGAACTACCGGCCCGGTTACCCGGCCAACCCCGGCCCGTACGCATACCCGGGCGGGCCGAACTCCACCGGCCCGCAGACCTGCCGGTTCTACCAGCCCGGGGAACACCGTGACCTGCCCGACGGCGGCGCCATCTGCACCCGCGCACCCCGCTAACCGGGCGCCCCCGCCTGCGGCCACCGGAGCCCGGTGTGGCCGGCGTGCGGTCGAGTCGCGTTCCGGACTGCATTGCCTCTGCATTCGAGCTGCATTCGGTCTGCAACACCCGGCAGTCACCCCTGCGTGGGTGCGGCAGTCACCCCGGCAATAAGAGCGCCGGTGTGACCGCCGCACCCCCACCCGCCAAACCTGCAGGTCAACACCCCTGGAGCTGGTCATGTCCTCGACCCGAACTAACTAGAGTTACCCCTGACCACAACAACACCGCTTCCGCATCGGCCCTCGCTCTGGCCGACCCCGCCTCCGCTCCCGACCCCGCCTCCGCTCCCGGCCCGGTCCCGCCCGGGTCCGCCGCCCGGAGCTCGTCGCCCGCGGCGGTGTCCCGATGAGCGGCGCCGGCCGGCGAGCCATCGACCCCCTCGCGAAGATCGCCGACGCCGGGCGGTGGGTCACCCCGCGCGACCGGGTGGTGCTGGTCCTGCTCACCGAACACCGGGTCGCGACCGCCGCCCAGATCGCCCGCGTGGAGTTCCCCTGCCCGAACCGGGCCCGTGTCCGGCTGGAGCAACTCGCCGAACGTCACTACCTGGCGCGTTGGCGCCCCTACGTCCGGCCCGGCTCCGCGCCTTTCCAGTACACGGTCGGCCCGCTCGGCGCCGCGCTCACCGCCGCCGCCAAACAGGAACCCATCCCCAAGCCGAGCGAGGTCACCCGGGAGGCCTGGCGGCTGGAACACTCACCGAACCTCGCGCACCGGCTCGCCGTGGTGGAGTTCTTCACCCGGCTGCACGGCCACGCCCGCACCCTGCCCGGCGCCGCGCTGGCCGAATGGTGGTCCGAAGTACGGCCGCTGGACCGAACCCACCCACCAGGGTCAACGCGAGATCCAGTTCCTCTACGAACACGACCGAGGCACCGAACCCCTCGACACCCTGCTGACCAAGCTCGACAAGTACCGCAACCGGGTCAACCTGCCGCGCGGCTGCGCCGCACCGTGGTTCGGTCACTCGAAGCGGAGCGCTTCGATGGGGCGCAGCCGGGCGGCGCGGCGGGCGGGATAGCCGCCGGCGAGCAGGCCGATCGCTAGGCTCACCAGGAACGCGATCACCACCGGCCCGGCCGACAGGATCGGCGTGGGGACCTGGGGGATCAGGTCGGGCAGGGTCGCCCCGGCGGCCAGCGTGACGGCCACGCCGAGTATCGCGCCCACGGCGCCGCCGAGTCCGGTCAGGATCACCGCCTCGGAGAGGAACTGGCGCAGGATGGCGGTGGTCTTGGCGCCCACCGCCTTCCGGATGCCGATCTCCCGGGTTCGCTCGGTGACCGAGACCAGCATGATGTTGGCGACGCCGACCCCGCCGACGAAAAGCGAGATGGCCGCGACCGCCACGATGAACATGGTGAGGAAGTCCAGGAACTGGGTGCTCTGGTTGAGCAGCTCGGTGAACGTGGTGATGTTGAAGTCTCGGCCTGTGGGCTCGCGGATGTAGTGCTCGGTGTCCAAGATCTTGGTGGCTTCGGCGACGGCCGTCTGCAGCGTGTCCACGCTGGTCGACCTGAGCGTGACCTGGCTGACCTCGCCGCCCTTGTTACCCACCAGGTAGGCCCGCGCGGCGGTGAGCGGCACGAGGACCGAGTTGTCGTTCTGGCCGTCGGCGGCGAGTACGCCCTGGATCTTGAACGTGCTCTGGGCGAGCCGGATCGGCTTTCCGACGAGTTCCTGTGGGCTGATCTCGGAGCCGTACAACAGGCGCACGGCCTGCTGGCCCAGCACGACGTGCCGGCTGCTACCGGTCACGTCGTCCTTGGAGAACCAGGTACCGGCGACCACCCGCCGGTTCTGCATCTCGAGGTAGTTCTCGGTGGCGCCGACCAGGCTGGCGTTGTCCTTCGCCTGCCCGGCGGTCACCACCACGTTGCCCTGGATGGCCGGGGACACCGCGGCGATGTGCGGCGCGTGCTGAGGATCGGTGAGCGCGTCGACGTCCTGGTCGGTCAGTTTGCGAGGCTCGCGGCCGTTGGGCACCGACCCCTTCGCCGTGGTGATGATGGCCTGGTTGGAGAGCCGGCTGAACTGCGCGTCGAAGTTCGCCCGCATGCCGTCGCCCAGGGCTACCAGCACGATCACCGCGGCGACACCGACGACGATGCCGGTCGTGGTGAGCAGCGCCCGCAGGCGGTTGTTGGACAGGCTGTGCGCCGCGGCGGCCACCGCTTCGCGCATCTGGGGCACCCATTCGGTGGCCAGCGCCTCGACCGTGCGCCGGCCGGCCGCGACCAGGCGCTCGCCGTCGGCGGTGCGCGGCTTGCCGGGGCTACCCGGCAGCGGGGTGCCGGCGAGCACCGCCGCGGCCTCGCGGCGTGCAGCCGCATTCGCCGCGCGCTGGCGGGCGGTCTGCTCTCGCCGGGACGTTGCCCGGCTCCGCAGGAGGGTCGATACGCCAACCAGCCAGTTCGTCAGCTGGGCGGCGGACGCTCGCGCTCGTACCGGCGGCGCCGCCGGACTTGCGGCGGCCGCGCCCGGGTCGGCGGGGCGCGGGACGGTTGGACGTGGGCCGGCTGGAGGCGGCGCGGTCGGATGCAGAGCTGCCGGAGACGGGGCAGGCGGGTGTGAAGCTGTCGGGCGTGAGGCAGTCGGGTGTGGGGCTGCTGGAGGCGGGGGCGGAGCAGCCGGGTGCGGCGCGGCCGGGCGCGGAGGAGCCGGAGGTCGCGCGGCCGGGCGCGGTGGGGCAGTCGGTCGTGGAGCTGCCGAAGGCGGAGGGGTTGGGCGTGGAGCTGCCGAAGGTGGGGGAGTCAGGTGCGGGGCGGTCGGCTGTGGGGCGGTTGGGCTTGGGGCAGCCGGAGCTGGGGGAGCCAGACTCGTGTCGGCTGGGCTTGCCGTGGTGTCCGGGCTCGCGGTGTCCCGGGCGTCCGGGGCGGACGGCTGGTCGGGCGGGGGCGGCGACCACCGGTGCCACGGCTCCGCGGCATCGGTCTGGCGGACCGCGGCGTCCGCCACCCGTTCCCGCAGTGGGTGGTTGGGCGCCGGCCGCAACCACTCGGGCTGCGTCACCGGTACCGGCGACGCGCTGAGCCGGCGCGCCGGGCGGACCCCTCGGGCGGCATACGGTTGCGCCGCCCGACGCCGGAACCAGGGTGGTTGGGGCTCGGGCACCAGGCGCCGGTACGGCGACTCCCGGCGCGGGCGGGTGGCTGCGGTGCCGTCCGCTACCGGCGCCGGCGGCGTCGTCGGCTGGGCCGGCCGCTCAGGGACCGACTCATCGCGCGCCGCCTCGACCTGCTCGCGGCGTCGACGCCGAGCCGCCCTGCGGTGATCGGTGCAGCAGTACCGCCGTGGCTCTCCGGTCAGCACCGGCTCGACCGGGTTGTCGCAGCCATCGAGCGCGCACACTCGCCGAGCGCTGGCGACGCTGGTCTCCATAGCGGTTCCCCCCGGTGTGAGTCGACAGCGCCCAAGAAGGTGATTGATTATCAGTCAGTCTCGACTTTAATGTCGACCACCACGCGCGTCAACAACGCGGCTGGGGCTACGCCTGGTGGATGGGGAGGCTGATCGCGCCGGGATCGGCGTCGATCCGGGGGTCGAGGGATCGGGCGGCCCGCAGGCATGACACGAGGGCGGCCGTGGCGAGGCCGACGAGATCGTCGCGGGTCAGCTCGCGGTGCCGCAGATGGTCCAGCGCGATCTCGTCCAGATAGCCGACCCAACCTCGAATGCTGGTGCGCAGCACGGGGTGGACCGGCTCGGGTGCCTCGAAGGCGTGCAGCAGGCTCGTGGCGTCGAGCCAGCGGACGTCGTCGACCATCGCCCGCGTTCTCGGGTCCGAGCTGCTCCGGTTGTGCATGAGGCGGAGGAACTCTTCGGAGTTGTCCTCGATGAACGCGAAATGCCGGTCCAGCGCATCACGCAGACGGGCAAGGCCTTGGCTGTTCGAGGCAGTCATTACGCGAGTTTCAGCAGCTCAGCGGTTGGAATAACTTTGTAATAGGTTGTCTAGCACAGCACTGAAGACGTGTCTAGCCGATCCGCGGTCGCCGGCCGCGCCGCGCCGCCGGTTGCTCGGGTCCGGTGGCCGGTCTCCCCGCCTCCGGTGGGATTGCCGCCTGCAACTGCTCGAAGCGCGGTATGGCGGCGAGCGCGGAGTGTTCCGTGGCTTCCCGCTCGCCGCCGAGGCCGACCAGGAGGTTGATCGCCGCCGGGGCGAAGACGCGGAGCATGCCCTTGGCTCCGTCCCCGAAGACGCCCGCGAGCTCCAGCATCATGTACCCGTGCAGCAGGCTCCACATCTGTCCGGTGGTGGAGACCGGGTCGTCCCGCCGGAGACGGTCGGCGCCCATGCACCGGCGCACCGTCTCGACCACCTCACCGAACGCTGCGTTGACCTCGGCCAGCGTGCCGAGGCCGCCGTCGGTCGCCGGCGCCCGGTCGATCAGTGGCCCGGCGCCCGGCGCGCTGACCCCGAACATCAGGTGGTACCGATGGGGGTCGGCAAGCGCGAACCGCCGGTAAATCATGGCCTGCACCAGCAGGTCCGCCACCGGGTCGGCGCTGCTCGGGGATTCGCGCAGGAAGCGGGCGAGCCGGGTGAAGGACTCCCGGGCGAGCGCCTCGTACAGCCCGGCCATGCCGCCGAAGTGGCTGTATACGACCATGGTGGAAGCGCCGATCTCCGCGCCGAGCCGCCGGGCGTTGAGCGCTTCCAGCCCGTGCGTCTCCAGCAAGCGGAGCGCGCTTTCCACCAGGCGGTCTCGGGTTCCCACGGCTAAACCGTCATTTCATTTACGCGTCGTTATACTTTCCAGCATGGTGTCCGCTGACCCCGCCGCCGCGGTGATCGAGACGCGCGAGCGGCCGGACCGGCGGGCACTGCTGGTCGAAACGGCGGAGACTCTGTTCACCGAGCGAGCCTACGACGAGGTCACCACCACCGAGATCGCCAAGCGGGCCGGGGTCGCGTACGGCCTGATCGCGCACCACTTCGCCAACAAGCGGGGCCTGTATCTGGCGATGGTGAACGCGGTCGCCGAGCGGCTGCGCGCGGTGCACCAGGCGCAGCCGACCGGTGGCACGCCGGCCGAGATGCTCCGCGAGGGGATCTTGCGGCACATCGCCTACGTCGAGGACAACGCGAAGGGCTACCTCGCGTTGATGTACGGCGGCAGCGGCTCGGACCCCGAGGTGCGCGCGATCATCGAGAGCTTCCGGTGGACCATCGTCACCCGCCTGCTCGGCATGCTCGGCGTGCACGAGCCGATCCGTCCGGTCCTGCGCACCGCCATGCGCGGTTGGTCCGGCTACGTCACCGAGAGCCTGCTGGACTACCTGCAGAACTCCGACACCAGCCGGGACGACGTCGCGACGCTGGTGATCCGGGCGCTGGTGAGCACGCTGCGCACGGCCCACTCGCTCGATCCGGACATCGGGATCGGACCGTCGGTGATCGACCGGCTCTGCTGACACGGCTCAGGTCACGCTGAACGCCGCGGCCGGGTCCCGCCGGACCAGCTTGCGGTAGTGCAGGGTCGACGCCGGCCAGGGGTTGGTCACCCGCCCCGACTCGGTCTTGTACCAGCTCAGGCAGCCCGCCGGCCACACCGTCCGGCCGATCGCGGTGTCCAGCCAGTCGCGGTAGTCGCGCATCGCCTCGGCCCGGACCTCGACCGCGCCCGGGAGCAGCCGCAGGCAGTTCATGATGAAGTGAACCTGGCACTCGATCATGAAGATGTTGGAGTTGTGCCCGAGGATGGTGTTCGGCCCGTGCACCAGGAAGAAGTTCGGGAACCCCTCGACCGCGATGCCGAGGTAGGCCTCCGCGCCGGCCTGCCAACTGTCCTGCAGCACCGCGCCGTCCCGGCCGCGCACGGTCATCGGCGCCAGGAACTCGGTGGTCCGGAACCCAGTGGCGTACACGATCACATCCGCCCGGTCGTGGCGCCCACCGGCGACCTCGATGCCGTCGCGGGTGATGCGCGATATCGGGTCGGTGACCAGTTCGACGTTCTCCCGGGTGACGGCGGGGTAGAAGTCGCTGTCCACGACGATCCGCTTGCAACCGATCGGATAGTCGGGGGTGAGGCGGGCACGCAGCGCGGGGTCCGGCACCTGGCGGCGCAGGTGCCAGCGCGCGGCCCATTTCGCCGGCAGGAACGACCAGCCCTTCGTGATCACCGGGGTGAGCGCGAGGTCCGCGGCGAGGTAGACCAGCGCTCGGTATGCACTCTGTATACCGGGTGTTCGTCGGAACACGGCTCGGGTGAGCGGGCCGAACTCGGGCCTCGGCTTGGGCAGCACCCAGTTCGGGGTGCGCTGGTAGACGCGCACCCGGCGGGCCTGCCGCGCGACGTGCGGCAGCAGTTGCGCCGCGCTCGAGCCGGTGCCGATCAGCGCCACGTCCCGGCCCGTGAGGTCCTGGTCGGGGTTCCACCGCGCGGTGTGGAAGGCGGCCCCGGTGAAGTCCGCCCGGCCGGTGATGTCGGGCAGCTTCGGCCGGTGCAGCTGGCCCACCGCGCAGACCACGACGTCCGCGGTGAAGGTGTCGCCCGCTTCGGTGCGCACCGTCCAGCGGCGTGCGGTCTGGTCGTACTCGGCGCTGGCCACCTCGGCGCCGGTGCGCAGGTGCTGGCGCAACCGGTACTTGTCGGCGACGCCGGTCAGGTAGTTGAGGATCTCCGGCTGGGCCGGATAGCGCGATCGCGCGCTTCGATACTTCTCGAAGGAGAACGAGTACAGGTGCGAGGGCACGTCGCAGCCGCATCCCGGGTAGATGTTGTCCCGCCAGATGCCGCCCACGTCGTGACCCTTTTCCAGCACGACGAAGTCGTCGTGTCCGGTCCGCTTGAGCGCGGCCGCCATGCACAGCCCGCCGAACCCGGCGCCGATGATCACGACCTTGGTAGAGATGTCCATGTAAAGGTCAGCTCCGTCCGCTTTGACTGATCATCAGTCAGTACGGACTCTAAGAGTGCACCCTTTACGCGTCAAGAGGCGCCGAGCGCCTTGACCGCGGCGGTGGTGGCCTGGGCGAGGAGCTTGTTGTCGTACTTGTCGTCCTTGGCCTTCCGGTCGGTGAGCACCGCGATCACGATGGGCGGGCGGTTGGGCGGCCAGAGCACGGCGATGTCGTTGCGGGTGCCGTAGTCGGCGCTGCCGGTCTTGTCCGCGACCAGCCAGCCGGCCGGTACACCGGCCCGGATATCGGTGTTGCCAGTGGTGTTGGCGCACATCATGTCGACCAGCACCTTTCGCTTGTCCGGGGTCAAGGCGTCGCCGAGGGTGAACGCGCGAAGCGTGTTGGCCAGCGCGCGCGGGGTGCTGGTGTCCCGGAGATCGCCCGGGGTGACGCGGTTCAGGTCGGGTTCGATCCGGTCCACCTGGCTGGTGGTGTCGCCGACGGCGCGCAACGCGGCGGCCAGTCCGGCCGGTCCGCCCAGCTCACGGAAGAGCAGGTTGCCGCCGGTGTTGTCGCTGTACCGGAGGGTGGCGTCCATGATCGCGCGCAGCGTCATCCCGGTGCTGGCGTGCTGGGCGGTGATGGGGGAGTCGGACACCACGTCGCTCTGTCGGTAGGTGACGACCCGGTCCAACTGGTCGAGCGGGGTGCGTTGGAGCACAGCGGCCGCGCTGAACGCCTTGTGCGTGGAGGCGTAACCGAACCTTTCGTCGGCGCGGAATGTGATCTCCCGACCGGTGGCGGTGTCCACCGCGTACAGGCCCAGCCGGGCGTCGAAGTCCAGCTCCAACCGTTCGAACTCGGCGCGTTCGGCCGCGGCTGCCGCGCCAGGGGTGGAGGCCGGGCCGGGAACGAAGGCCGGGGCGGGCGCGGACGGGGAGCGGGGGGCTGGCGCCGGGCTGGGAGCGGGTGCCGAGCCGGAGGCAGCGGTGGGTGCCCGGCCGGAGGCGGTGGTGGGTGCCGGGCCGGCGCAGGCGGTGAGCGCCGCGGCCAGGAACGCGGCGGTCAGCGCGGCGAAAGAGGCCCGCGCGGTCGGTGGGCCAACGGGGAGGGACACGGGGCTCCTTCGGTCGGGTCCCGGTCCGCGAGGGCGCGGTCCGGGGCTGACTCACCCTGCTGAAGTGACTGAATCACCGTGCAGAAGTGACTGAATCGGGGTGCTGAAGGCACTGAATCAGGGAGGGGGGTATGTCAGCAAAGATGGAAGTTGACAGTTTTATGCGTAATCTGCATAGAGTGTGGTGGTGGATCTGGTCGGGGGGTGTCGGGCGTTCGTGAGTGTGAGCGAGGCCGGCAGCTTCACCGCGGGGGCGGCGATCGCCCGCATCCCGCAGCCGGTGGCCAGCCGGCGCATCGCCGCGCTGGAGCGTCACCTCGGCGAGCGGCTGTTCGACCGGTCCACCCGGCGCGCCCGGCTCACCCCGTTCGGCCGGGACATGTTGCCCACCGCGAAGCGCCTGGTACACCTGGTCGACGCCATGGAGCACGACGCTCGGCGGGCCAGGCAGCGCCCGCTGCGGCTCGCCGTCCCGGACACCTGTACTACCCGCGACCTGGCCGAACTCGACGCCGAAGGTCGTGCGCTGGACGTCTACCTGGAGTTCCGGCCGGCTCCGCCGGCGGAGCGCGCGGAGCTGGTGCGTACCCAGGAGGTGCGGGCCGCGCTGGTCGCGGTGCCCGCCCCGGAGGGCGCCTGGACCGTGCCGCTTGGCCTGGCCGGCGCGGTGCGGCCGACCACGAGCGTGATCTACCTGGACACCTTGCGGGTGGGCCGGACCGGCCGGCCGCCGCGCAGGGTGTGGCTGCAGCCGGAGGACGACGTGCCGCACATCCGGGACCGGGTGATCCGGGTGCGCGACTCCGTGGGACTGGCACCGACCCAGGTCACCGTGGCCGACTCCCTCACCTCGGCCGCCGCCAGCGTGTTCGGCTCGGGGGACCTGCTGCTCTGCTCGGCGGTGCAGGCCCGCGAGTTGGGCCTGCACTGGCGGCCGCTGGGTGAGACCTCACTGGCCCGCGGCTTCGACGTCGGCGCAACGCTGGGCGACGACGCCGATCGGCTGCGCACGCGCCTGCGCGACGGCATCGCCCGCTGCCTCGGTGTGCCGGACGCCGAGGGTGATGAGTAGAGCGTGACGACGAAGCTGGTTGCGGTCCTGCTCGGGGTGGCACTCCTGGCCGGATGCGGCGCGAACGACGCCGACGGTGCCCCGCCTGGTGCCGCGCCCCCCGGAGCCGCTCTGACCGGTCCCGCTCCGCCCGGTGTTCCGTCGACCGGTGCCGTTCCGCCCGGTGCGGTGCCGCCGGCCGGGTCCGCTCCGCCGGGCAGTGCCGTGCCGTCGGCTGGGTCCGCTCCGCCGGGCACCGCCGCTCCGCCGGGCACCGCCGTGCCGCCGGGCAGTGCCGTGCCGCCGGGCAGTGCCGTGCTGCGGGGCAGTGCCGAATCACCGGTCCCGGCGCCGCCGAGCGATGTCCCGGCGTCGGTGCTGGTCACGCCCGGTGAGCGATCCGGCAACTTGGAGTCGCTGACCCTGCCCACCGGCGCCAGGTTCCGGGTCGTCGCCAACTTTCCGATGGCCGGCGCCAAGGACGTGACCCGCGCGGTGATCGTCGTGCACGGCGACGGACGCACCGCCAAGGTCGACTTCGACCGGATGCTGGCCGCCGCCCGAGCCGCCGGCGTCGACCGGCAAACGATCATCGTTGCGCCGTGGTTCCTGGCGGACGGCCGCGACCGGCTGGCGCCCGACGAGATCGCCTGGCAGGACCAGACGTGGAAGCAGGGCTACGCCTCCGAACAGGGGGATCTCTCCAGCTTCATGGTGATGGACCAGCTGATCGCCTCGCTGGCCAGCCGCCAGCGGTTCCCCGCGATGCGGCACATCACACTGGCCGGGCACTCGGCCGGCGGGCAGTTCACCCAGCGCTATGCCGTCTTCGGCCGGGCACCCGAGACACTGCCCTGGATGGCGTTCAACTTCTCGGTGATGAACCCGTCCAGCTACGTCTACTTCGGCCCGGAACGGCCAACCTCGGACGGCACGCGCTTCACCGTCCCGCCGGCCGAGAGCTGCCCGGGTTACAACGACTACCGGTATGGCCTGCAACGCCGGCAGGGGTACGTCGCCGCGCTGACTCCCGAGCAGGCGCTGCGGCGTTACCTCGGCCGCCGAGTGACCATCCTCAACGGCGCTGGCGACACCCTCGCCAACCACAACCTGGACACCACCTGTCCCGCCAACCTGGAGGGTCCGTCGCGGCTGGCCAGAGGCACCTATTATTACAACCGCATACACAGTGTATACCCGGAGGCGCCCCACGATCATGTGGTGATCCCCGGGGTCGGTCACGACACCGGGCGGATGTTCGCCAGCCGGCAGAGCTGGCCGTCGCTGTTCGGGGTCACCAACTGGTGAGTGCTGTCGGAGAACAGAACCGCCGCCAAGGCCGTTCCGCTGGTCGCCAAGGGCGCCAGGCACACGCGGTCGATCGGGGACGCCGTGACGGCAAGCCCGCTCACCACCGCCCGCCTGACCACCTGGCACGCGCGGACATCGATACGGAATGGCACGACCTGCTGAAGCGGGCGGTCGCGGCGGGCTATGGCGAGCACAGCACCTCGGCTCTGGTGGAATTGCTGAAGAAACCGGGCTGATGGGGAGGCTGAGGTGCACAACCTGATCGCGCGGCTGCGCGAGGAGTTGGACGACGGCGGGCTGCGCGGCTCGTTCCTGGTCCGTGATCTGGGTACCGGGCAGGAGATCGGCATCGACCCGGACTGGGAGTTGCCCAACGCCTCGCTGGTGAAGGTCCCACTGGCCGCCGCGACCCTGGACCGGATCCGCCGGGGCGAGCTGGACGGCGCCACTCTGATCGACATCCAGCCCGGCGGGGTCACCACTCCAGGGCCGACCGGCCTGACCAGGTTCCGCCACCCGGCGCGGGTGGCGATCGACGACCTGCTCCACCTGTCCATCGCGATCAGCGACGGCACCGCCACCGACGCACTGTTCGAGCTGACCCCGACGGCCGAGGTCACCGCGATGCTCCGCGAGTGGGGGCTCCCCGGGATCACCGCGCGCCACCCGATCGGCGAGCTGATGGACACTCCCGCCGAGCGGTTCGAGCGCGCGGAGATCCACCTGGCCCACTCGCTGGCCATCGACTCCGCCACCGCCGGCCAGGGGCATGCGATCCCGCAGCTGGACATCAGCCGGGCCAGCTCCGGCTCGGCCCGCGCGTTCGTCAACCTGCTCGAGGCGCTGTGGACCCCGTCCAAGATCGACGCGACGGTGGCCGCCCGGGTGCGCGAGCTGATGGGGGAGAACCTGCTGCGCCAGCGGCTGACCCCGGACTTCGCCTCCGACGCCAGCCGGTGGTCGTCCAAGACCGGCACGCTGCTCAACCTGCGTCACGAGGTCGGCGTGGTGGAACACGCGGACGGCCAGGTATGCGCGGTTGCCGCGCTCACCGAGTCCCGGGTCCCGGCCGCCACCCAGCCCGGCGCCGAGGCGCTGATGGCCCGGGTCGCCCGTACTCTGCGTGACCACTTGCGTGCCGGTTAGCCAACTATGTGGGTCATGGCTTGTTGAGCGCCTGCTCGATAAGTTGCCGCCGTGATGCGTTCTCGGATCTTCGGGCTGCTTGCCGCCCTGTCCCCGGCATTGTTCGTCGCAGTCGTGCACACCCCGGTGGCTTCGGCGCAGCCGAGGCTGCACTGTGATGAGCCCGGCGAGAAGATGTGCCTGTTCGACGGAGCCAACTACACCGGGAACCTCACCCTCTACGGGAATCTCGGTCCTGGCTGTTCCGACATCGGCGTCTCCAAGAGGTCGTTCCGGGCCAGCACCGAGTACGGCGGAACGCTGTACGAGACGACCGACTGCAAGGGACGGTCGATCCAGGTGGTGAAGGGCAGCCAGAACCCGGACATCGGCTTCGCGGCGCAGAGCTGGAACCAGTCGGCCGAGTGTGACGTCCCGCAGACCTTGTGCCTGTTCGACGAGCCCGACTACGGCGGCGCGATCATGGAGATCAAGGACATCGGCAACAACCAGTGTCTGAACCTGGACTCGGGCAAGCAGTCCTTCCAGGCCGGCTCGCAGCGCGAGGGTTACCTCTACGAACAGGGCAACTGCGCGGGCAGCGCGATCACCGCGGTGACCCATGGCCAGAAGAACCCCGACATCGGCGGTGTGGCGCACAGCTTCAAGCAGGCCTGCGTGTCCTGTCGCGCCCGGCCCAACTAGGTATCGCCCGCGAGGCACCCGGTTTGTACGCCGCGCACCCGCTGAAACCGGTGCGCGGCGTACAAAACGTGAGCGTGGGGGCGACGCCTAGACGGCTAGGGCTCTGGGTGCTCCCGGAGGTACCAGGCGACCAGTTCTTGTCGATTGTGCAGGCCGCACTTACGCAGAATGTTTCCGACGTGCGTTTGCACGGTGCGGATCGAGATCACCAACCGCTGGGCGATTTGGGCGTTGGTACCTCCTCGCGCGATCAGCGCGGCAATCTGCTCCTCGCGCTCCGTCAGCCGTTCCGGCGTACCCGCCGGCGGTGTGCTCGGCGTGGGCGCGTGCGGACCCTCGTCCAGGGTCAGCTCGAGGACCCGGTGGTACGCCTCCGCGCGCGGTAGCCCGGTGAACTTGCCCTGCTCGAAGGCGCGCAGGTACGCCCGTTCGCCCAGCAGATCCTGGGCGAGTTGCTCGGCTTCGACGGTCGCGGTGCGGAAGGGACCCAGCCCGGTCAGCTCGACCCCGGTCCACTGTCGCAGGCGGTACGCGCCACCAAGGATCCGGGCGATCTTCTCCACGTGGCCGGTGTCCGGTGTTTCGCCCTGGTCCGACCGGGCACGCAACTCGGTGGCCAGCACCCACGCCACGACGTGCGTGCCCCATACCGTCCCCCACTGGTCGCCGATGTCGCGCTGGGCGCGCAATGACTCGCGGGCCAACCGCAGCCCACCGCGGTGATCGGCGTGCCGCGACCGGGCGAGGCTCACTGCCCACTTCGCCCAGGAGATCTGCCACACCACCTGCTGTTGGAGCGAGTTTTCCAGGTGCCGGTTGGACACGGCCAGCGCGACCTCGCGGTCGGCGAAAAAGCTGGCCGCGATCGACCGCATCGTCTCGACCATGGCCCGGTCCGCGGCGGAGACACCCGCCGATCGCAAGTCGTCCAGAACCCGGGCGAACATCTCGACCGATCGCTCGTCGGACTCCACCAACAGGGCATACGCCGACTCGAACAACCCGACCGCGCCATGTACGTCTTCCCGCCCGGGCGCGGAACGAATCGCCACCAGGTACTCCTTGGCGGCTCGGGGATCGCCCTGGCACAGCGTGAGCCACCCGGCGAAGGCCGTCGCGGTCAACCGCAGTGTCGCGGCCGCATGGTCATCCTCGAGCTGTCCTCGGGCATGCCGCAGAACGCGGTCCAACCAGGCGCGTCCCTCGCCGGGCCATCCGACGAAGAACCAGGTCCGCAACCGGGTCAGGTTGATCGCTATCTCCAGGCTCCGCGTCGGTTCGGCGTGGGAGAGGCCGTACTCCATGGCCGCGCGCAGGTTCGGCATCTCGGTGCGTGCCCACTGCAGCCAGTGCACCTCTCGCGGGCTGAACCAGTCGTCGGCGGCCTCGGCCGCCAAGCGCTGGTAGTAGTCGCGGTGGCGCACCCGGAACGTGGATTCCTGGCCGCGCCGTTCGAGCAGCTGAGCCCCGTACTCGCGCAATGTCTCCAGGAACCGATAGCGGGTGCGCTCGCTTCGGCGCTCGACGACGAGCAACGACTGCCGCACCAACCCGGTGAGCAGGTCGAGCACGTCCTCGGCGGCGATGCCCGCGCCGGCACATACCTCCTCCGCCGCGGCCAGGTCGAACCCGCCGGCGAACACGGAACTGCGCTCCCAGAGCAGCTGCTCCTGCTCGCTGCACAGGTGGTGGCTCCACTCGACGACCTGCCGCAGCGTCTGGTGCGCGGGCTGCCCCGGCCGGACGCCCCCGGTCAGCAACCGGAACCGGTCCTCCAGCCGTTCCAGCACCTCCGCGACCGACAGGGTGTGCATTCGTCCGGCCGCGAGCTCGATGGCCAGCGGCAATCCGTCCAGTCGGCGGCAGATCTCCATGGCCGAGTCGAGGCTGGCCGGCGTCACCGGGACACCGAGCGCCGCGGCGCGTTGCCCTAACAGCTCCAGCGCCTCACCACCGGGGGGCGCGGAGCTGTCCGGGACGCTCAGCGGCGGCACCGAGATCATGTGCTCACCGGCGCATCCGAGCAGCTTGCGGCTCGTGACCAGTACGTGCAGGTCTGGTGCGGCGCGCAGCAGGTAGGTCACCAGCGCCGTGGCTTCCTCGGCGAGGTGCTCGCAGTTGTCCAACACCAGAAGGCAGTGCCGATCGGCCAGGTAGTCGGCCAGTGCCCGCCGCGGTCGCTGCGCCGAGAAGTCACTGAGGTCGAATGCCTCGGCGACCGTTTGCTCGAGCAACGACGAGTCCGCGGTGGCCGGCAGGTTCGCCAACTCGACCAACCACACCCCATCGGAGAACACGTGGGACACCTCGGTGGCCAGGCGCAACGCGAACCGGGTTTTTCCCACTCCGCCCACGCCGGTCATCGTCACCAAACGGGACTCCGCCAGCACTGTCCGGGCTTGCTTGATTTGACCCGCGCGGCCGATGAAATCAGTTACCTCGGCGGGCAGATTGCCCACCGAGCTAAGACCCGTCCGCCTTGCCGACACAGGCGAACCCTAGCCAGCTACGTACCGATCTACGCATCTCGGCGGATGCGGCACAGGCGCTGCGTGCTCAACCATGTCGGGCAGCAGATGACCTCCAGCCCAAGAATCCCTTGACCAGCCACCACTAACTGATTCATAGGCGATTGATATTCGCGCGTGCGCCATACCGAAACTTGAGAATTCTCAGAATTCGCTGTCCGCCGAAACAGCCATCGACACGGAGCGCGCGCACATGTCACGGTCGCGATTAGCACATGGCCAAGCCGGACCCGCCGTTATCCACAGCGGGCAGCTGCTGGCCCAGTGGATCACCGCTGTGCACCGGGCCGACACGGTCAACGTGCCGCCGCGCCCCATCCGCAGGGCCGAGGCCCTGATCGTCAAGCATGCGCGCGAGCCGCTGACGGTGACGGACATCGCCGAAGCGGTGGGGCTCTCGGTGCGCGGTCTCCAAGTGGGCTTCAGGCGTCACTTCGGAACCACCCCGCTGTCCCGGTTGCGTGAGGCACGGTTGGCCGGCGCGCACGCCGAACTCGTGGCCGCCGACCCGACCACGACGACGGTGTCGGCCGTGGCGACGGGCTGGGGGTTCTGGCACCTTGGCCGCTTCTCCGCGTCGTACCGCGAGCGCTGGGGGGTCGCCCCCTCCATCACGCTGCGGTCGTGACTGAAACCCCGGATTCGTGACGAGAGGAGGCTTTACCAATGTAAGGGTGCCAGTGGTAAATTGTGGTACCGGAGTTATCGCACGGGACCCGTCAGAAGGTTTGGCCGTTCCTAGGTGTTCAGACGTCTTTTCGACGTGCCCTAGGAGTGAAGGCCGATGATCAATTCGTTGCATGCTGTACCGGTCGTGCGCGGCCTCGCGAGGGCGGAACCGTGACGGCCGCTCCGATGGTTCAGCGAGATACCGAGTGGCACCAGCAGAGCGCGACCGAGGCGGTTCGCGTCCTGGTCGTGAGCGACGACGAGGCCATGCGTGCGGTGCTGCGGCTTGCCGGGTATGAGGTGCGCATCGCCGACGCCGGCGACGACGCCGCCGCCTCGGCCGCGGCATGGGCGCCGACGTTCATGGTTCAAGATGGCTTCACGGTGGCGCGTTACGTGCGCGGACGTCGGCATGTCGTTCCCGCGGTCTTCCTGTCTCCGGGAGACCGACTGAGCCGCGAGCTGCCCGGCCTGACCGTGGGCGGGGGGAGTTACCTCGCCAAACCATTCAGTCCCGACGAACTGATCGCCAGTGCGCGCGCCGTGCTGCGTCGCGCTCGTCCTGAATCCGCCGATCAGCGGGATGACGGCGTGCTGAGGTTCGCGGACCTCGAGCTTCACGAGGACAGTTACGACGTACTTCGGGCCGGTAAACCGATCGTGCTCTCGCTCACTGAATTCAGGCTGCTCCGCTACTTGATGCACAACGCGGACAAGGTGCTGACCAGGGCGCAAATCCTGGATCACGTCTGGCCGTACGACTTCACGGGTAATGAACAGCTCGTCGACGCCTACGTACTCAAACTTCGACGGAATTGGATCGGACAGGCTCGCGGCTCATCCATACCGTGCGTGGGGTCGGCTACAGCCTGAAGTTGCCGCGCGCATAAGGGGTTGCTCGGTCAATTCGGGACGAGTCTTGGGGGTGTAATAGTGAGTGCAGTTACTGAAGTGGTGACCACTGATGTGAGCAAACAGCCGTCGCTGCGGAAGCGTGCAATTGTGGTCGGGCACGGTGAGCCGACCACCAGCAGTGTTCTAGCCGCCCTCGACTCGAGTGGCTACCAGGTGGTTATCTGTCGCGCTTCATGCGCGGTGCTGGCCAGAAACTCCACAGCCGATATCGTGCTTCTCGACCTGGGAATTCCTGATGTAGACGGCTACAGTTTCCTGGCTGAGCTTCGGTCGTCAAGTTCCGTGCCCATCTTGGCTTATTCCAGGCGAACGGACGCCGATGCTGTTGTCGAGGCTCTTCAACGCGGAGCGGACGACTACATGGTGGAGCCCATGCGGCCGCGAGAGCTGATCGCTCGGGTAAATGCGTTATGTCGTCGGGTGGCAACCGACCCATTGGACGAAGTCCTGAGTGTGGGAGACATCGAGATTCATGTTGCGGCGCGTGTGGTGGCAACCAGGGAAAAGCTGATCCATTTGACGCCGAGGGAGTCCGAGATCGTGGCGGTACTAGCCCGCAACACGGGCAAGGTCGTGGGGCGCGAAGAAATCATGTGCGCGGTGTGGGGCCGAGCCAGTACGGCTGTGTCCAGGAATTTGGACGTGCATATCGCGACCATACGCGGCAAACTCGCGCGGCCCAACCTGCTGCTCACGGTTCGCGGCTGCGGATACCGCCTTGGGCACAGCCGCGTCAGTGAGGCTCACGTATGACACACGAACGGGAAAGGGAACTGATGGGCGGCTCGGAACGTCAGCCAGGACGCGGGATATGCGTGATACTCAGTACGACCTTTGCTCTGCTAGCACTTAGTGTGGTTGGTGCGCCCAGTGCCCTTGCCGACAACGGGTGCCCCCAGCAAAACGGATACCGCTTTTGCCGGACCTACTTGGGGAACGATTTCATCACCGTCACCGCGTATCCGACGGTGGTGAAGGCAGGCAGGCCCGTCGGAACAACCGAAAATGTGTGGATTGATAGTGATCGAGCCAACCACCTAGCCCACGGGAACGGCCTCGCGCAGTACACGCCGGGTCCGCGCGGCGCTCGCTATAGAGGGTGCTCGTGGTTCCCGAAGCAGCTCGGTGGCCAACAGGTTGTGTGCACCGCCTGGGTCCAGGGCTACTAATGATGATCTCACTGGATAGAGCGTGCGCTATGTGGATAGCCAGCCCAGGCCGGCGAGGGCTAAATCAAGGTCCCATCAAGATCCGAGGGGCTCGCCATGAATGGTGCGATCAGGTGTGACCATGTCCAGTTCTATGTCGAAGACCTGTGCGCGACGGCCGAGGAGCTGACAGCGGCGTACGGATTCGTCGAGCTCTTGGCCGAGCCGTCCGGTGGGACGGCGGCTCGGTCGGTGGTGTTGGGCCAGGGCTCGATCGTGGTGGCGTTGACCGAGCCGGGCGCGGCGGGGCCGGGCCGGGACTTCCTGGACGCACACGGGGATGGGTTGGCGCGGATCGGCTTCAGCTGCACGGACCTGCGCTCGGTGTACGCCCGGGCGGTGGCCGGTGGCGCGCGTGTGATCGAACCGCCGCGCCGGTTCCGGCCGGTGTGGATGGCCGCGGTGGGCGGCGTGGGTGACGTGGTGCACACCCTGGTCGAGCAACCGCCGGACACGCCGACCGTGTTCCTGCCCGGTATCGGCTCGGTGCCGCGCGGACCGGTGCACGCCGAACTGGGACTACAGGAGATCGACCACTTCGCGATCTGTGTGCCACCCGGTGAACTGGCCCGGGTGGCCGCCCATTACCAGCTCGCGTGGGGGTTCGAGCGCATCTTCGCCGAGCGCATCGAGGTGGGCGCGCAGGCGATGGATTCGGTGGTGGTGGCCAGCCGGGACCGCGGGGCGGTGTTCACCTTGATCGAACCGGCCGGGGCGCAACCGGGACAGATCGACTACTTCCTAGGCCGGCACGGCGGGGCGGGTGTGCAACACATGGCGTTGCGCACGAACGACATCGTGGCCACGGTTGGTGCGCTTGCGGCCCGGGGTGTGAAGTTCGGGCACACCCCGGCGGCCTACTACGCGGAGCTGCCGAATCGGCTCGCCCGCACACGGCACGAGCTGCTCCGGCTGCGACGCCTCGGGGTACTGGCCGACAGGGACCACAACGGCGACCTCTACCAGATCTTCGCCCAGTCGGGCCACCCTCGAGGCACGTACTTCACAGAGATCGTCGAGCGTGATGGAGCCACCACCTTCGGTGCCAACAACGTCAAGGCGCTGTTCGAGGCCAAGCAGCGCGAGCTGGACCAGGACTCCGACGTTCGGTCCGTCTCGTGACGACCGAAACCAGTGCGGCACCCGGGCAGCGGCGGCACGCGGCCCTGAGCTGCGCGCTGGGTCCCTGCCTCCTGGGTACCGCGTTCCTGGCCACCCAGCAACTGTCGGTCACCCCGTTGTGGAACGCGGTGGAACGGGTGCTCCCCGCCGGCCTCGCGCTGCTGGCGCTGCGCCCGGCGCTGCCCCGGGGGCACTGGTGGACACGTTCGCTGGGGTTGGGCGTGCTGAACTTCGGCGCGTTCTTCGCGTTGCAGGCCCTTGCCGCGCACCGGCTGCCCGGCGCGGTGGTGGCGACCATCACCGCCGGCCAGGCGCTCCTGGTGCCGCTGCTGGTCGGGCTGTTCGGCGAGCGCATCGAGACGCGGCAGGTGGGTGCGGCGGCGCTGGGTGTGTTCGGGGTGGCGCTGTTGGTGGCGCGCGCGGGAAACCAGTTGGACCCGGTAGGGGTCGGTGCCGCGTTGGTGCTGGCCGGCTCGGCCGCCGTCGGGATGCTGCTGACTCGGCGGTGGGCCACCCCACCCGGGGTGCACCACCTCGCCGCCACCTCCTGGCAGATGTTGGCCGGTGGGGTCACGCTGATACCGCTGGCGTGTGTGGCCGAAGGCCTTCCGCCGGCCATGTCACCGGGGCAGCTGCTGGCCGCGACCTGGTTGGCGATGGCCGCCACGGCCGCCGCGTTCGCGCTGTTTTTCGGGGGACTGCACGACGGCGTGCCACCGGCCGCGGTGTCCCGGTCGGCCCTGCTTAGTCCACTGGTGGCCGCGCTACTGGGCTGGATCCTTGCCGGTGAGGCGCTCACCTCGGCGCAGCTCATGGGCATGACCCTGGTTCTCGGCGCCCAACTGATCGGGAGTCCGTCACCGAACCGGAGGTCCGATGCGCACTAGCCAGCCTTCCGGCCGGCGGGCCGGCGCAGACTTCCGAAGAACAGTTCAAACTCTGCTCTACGAGTCGTTTCGGCACGCCCAGGGCGACCAGAGACTTCAAATACATTTCATTGAAAGCTATGCCCGCATTCTTAGAGAACAAGGCGTGTCAATCGATCCGGCTGTTCGGGACGAGCTCGTGCCGCGTATCAGGAGCCGTCGGCTGCCGCGCGGTCACCTGGCGATTTCCAACAGGCAACAAGTTGCCGCCCAGTTCGAGTTCTGGTGGCTGACGTTGTGGGACCTCCTTGTGTCCGTCTACGCCGAGGACTCCAGACATGTGCCAAGCTCCGCGCGTCTGGCCGACCGAATGGTCCTGGTGGGCGGCACGACGGAGATGTCAAGCTTCACCCCCGCGGAGATGCGTCAAATCGATGAGGGTCTCGCGCCGTATCGAGACCAAGATGATCCCGCGAAAAGCTCTGCTCAAATCATTTGGGAACGCTTCCTTCCCAATTTGATTCGGGTGGAGTGGAACTTTCAGGGAAACGGTGCACGGTACCCGGCGCGGCCACGCACCGATGGCGGTGACATCCATGAGTCCAAAATGCTCGGATATTGCGACAGGGCGGCGGCGGTATCGGTCGACCAAGCGTCGGACCCGGTGAACCAGATATATCTGGAGGTGTCCAGAAGCCTTGCCTGGCTGGCGGCGCACCGACCTCAGGACCCCACCTATGCTGCGTACACGAGACTAATTGCGTCATACCGAGCCAACCACCAACGTGCGACGGCGACGCTCGGTGGACAGGCCGTGTGTTAAATGGTTCGAGTACTGGTCGTTGGCGAGGACCCGCGCATGGTGGCGTTTCTGGGCGCTGCGCTGCGCGGCTCCGGCCATCGGATACGAACGGCTGGTTCGGGCGCCGACGCGATCGAGGCGGCCGAGCAATGGGCGCCCGGCATCGTGGTGCAGGACGGATTCGAGATCACCAGGTCGGTGCGTGGGCAACGCCGCCGCGTTCCGGCTGTTTTCGTCACCCCCGGGGATCAGTTTCAAAGCATGTTGCCGGGCTTGACGCTCGGCGGCGGTGAATATCTCGCCAAACCATTCAGCTCGGTGGAGCTGATTGCCACGGTGCGCACCGTCCTGCGTCACGTGCACAGCACTGACACGACCGGCGCGACCGCTGTGCTGCGATGTGCCGATCTGGAATTGGTTGAGGATACGCGTGACGTGCGTCGAGCTGGTCAAACCATTGAGCTGACTCCCACGGAGTTCAGTTTGCTGCGTTACCTGATGTACAACGCTGGCCAGGTACTCACCCGGATGCAGATCTTGGAACACGTGTGGCCCTATGACTATGCCGGCGACGACCGAGCGGCGGACATGTGCATAGGCAGGCTTCGTCGCAAGGTCAACCGGGTTCAACCGCCTTTGATCCATACCGTGCGCGGGCTCGGGTTCTGCCTACGGAAACCAACCGCCGAGAAGACATGAGGGGGGCGCGGGGCGCGGCTGAGGTTCGACCCCCAGCGCGCGCCCCGCACAACCTGCCTAACTTACGGCCGCAGCCGCAGCTGGTCGCCGGCCATGATCAGGTCCGGGTCGTGGACCTGCGGGTTGAGCGCCCGCACCTGGGCCACGGTGAGCCTGGCGCGTGCGGCGTGCGCGGTGAGGGTGTCGCCGGGGGCGATCAGCACCGTCCCGGGGGCGGCCGGCGGGATGGCCAGCCGCTGTCCTGGGGTGATCCGGTTCGGATCGGTGATGCCGTTGGCTGCGGCGATCTGCCGGTACCCGACGCGGTGGCGCATCGCGACGCCGGCCAGGGTGTCCCCGGCCGCCACCTGGTAGGTGGCGGACCCGCCCGAAGCAGGCGCTGCCGCCGCCGGCGCCGGTGCCGCTGGGGCTTTGGGCGCGGTGGCGTTCGTGCTCGGGCGGGCGGCTGCGGCGCTGGTGTCGGTGTAGGTCATGGAGTTGACCTGGCCGATCACCAGCAGGGCCACCAGGAGGCCGAGGGCGCCGTACTTGAGGATCCGGACGAAGTTGCGGTCCAGGAACCTCCGTACGGCCAGGACGGCGCCGAAGGTCTTGTTCAGGACGATATTCACGATTTTCTCCTTGGATTTGGTGGTTGTTTTGGGTGTCTTCGGGGATGTGGGCGCGCGCCGGCTACGGGGGCTTGTCCGGCTCGGTCGGCTCGGTGACGTGGTGTCCGCCGATGGCGCGGGCCGGCCAGTGCGCCGGCGGCCAGGCGCCGAGGTGGCCCGGCGGGGCGTGCAGTGGGTAGTCTTGGTCGCCCTTGGACTGGTTGCAGTGCGGGCAGGCCAGTTGGGCATTGGGCAGCGTGGCGTTTCCCCCGCGTGCCCGGGGGATAACGTGGTCGACCTGGGTGCCGGTGCCCGGCCGGCCGCAGAACACGCAGGTCGCGGTGGGATCGTCGGCTTTGGCCGCGTGAACGATCTGGGCAGGGAAAGGCTCGCCGGCCGTGAGCCCACCGGCGCTGCCGAGCTTGATCACCGGTCGGCTGAGCCGGCGGGTCGGTGGTGGGCCGCGAGGGGCGGCCCAGCGTCTCGGCAGCTGACGGGCGCGGACCGTGGCGGCGTGGTGATAGCGCTCGGCGTAGCGGGCCGCGAGCGCGCCCCAGCCGGGTTGGTCGGCGAACAGCTGCTCCAGGTGGACCAGCTGGCCGGGGTAGGCGGCGGTCTGCGCGAGCAGGACGTCGCGGTGGTGTGCGGCCAGATGGTTCAGTTCGGCGATCGCGCGGCGGGTCAGCCAGGAACGGGGTCGGTGTCGCTGGGTGACCAGTGCCCGCTCGGCCAGGACCGCGACGGTGTGCGCCTGGTGGCGGCCCAGCCCGGCCCAGCGGGCCAGCTCGGCCTCGACGAGCTCGTGCAGTGCCCCGGCTGCGTACCCGTCGGGCGCCAAACTGGCCGCCCGACCCGGCGCGCCGGCTACGCCAGCGGCGGAGTCCGGCCAGCTTGCGTAGATCCGTAGCACGTCCCTGGAACGGCGGTAGCCCGCGTCGGCGGCCAGCCCGATGGACGGGTCGGGGATCGGGGCCTCGAGCATGTGGAACCGCACGTCCGGCAGTTCGGGGCGGTAGCCGAGCACCCGCTCCGCCCGGTCGGCCAGCTCGGTGAGCACCGGCCCGTCGCGCCGACCCTCGAGCAGCTCGGCCAACGCCAGCGGCCAGCGGCGCAGGTACCACGCCTGGTGCCGGAACCCCGAGGGCAGCTCGGCCACCTGCCGGGCCTGGGACGCGACGATCTGGCGCAACCCCAGCGGCAGCCGCTCACCACGCAGCTCGGCGGCGATCTGCCGCGCGGTCAGCGACGAGCCGTGCGGCTTGCGGCCGCCGAACGGCACCTGTCGGACCGGGGAACCCCTCGGCAGCGGCCGGGCGATGAGACCGACCGTGACCACACCGATGGCGAGCGCGACGCGTTCGACGACGCCGAGGGACAGCGCCTCCGGCAGGTCGACGGCCTCGATCGTGGTGAGCAGGGAGCGGACGATGGTGGCGGCTGCGGTGCCGGCGAACGCCCAGGCCAGGACGCGCATGGCCCGCGTTCCCGGCACCGCGCGAGCCAGCCGGACTGCGGCCCAGGGCAGGACAATGAACAGCACGCCGGCCGCCACCTGGTGCATCCGCGAGGAGAACGCGGCCAGGTCGTCGGGGACGGTGGGAAAGACCGCGACGAGGACCAGGGCGATGCTGGACAGCCGCAGCAGGACCCGGGTGAAGGTGTCCGCGCGTACGACGAGGCGGATGAACTCGACGGCGGCGGCCATGGCGACCATGCCGACGGCGAGGAAAGTGAAGCCGCCGGGCGCGGCGACGTAGCCGCTGACGGTGTTGCTGACCGGGGTGAGCTGGCCGATGCCGGCGATGTGCACACCGGTGATGGCGGCGACCGCTACGCCGAGCAGGGTCACGGCGGTGGGCGCGTGTCGCCAGATCCGGTGGGCCAGGGCGGCCAGCCCGATGGCGGCGCCGACGCCGAGGAGTACCGGGCCGGTGGACGTCCCCGCCGGCGGCTGGGTCCCGGTGTCGGCCATCGCCGGTGTGGCCAGTGCGACCATGCCGAGCACGGCGGTCGTGGTGGCGGTGATCAGCCGCTGGAAGAACCCGCCGAACCGCTGCCAGAGCGGAGGGCCGCGGGTCGGGGTGCTCTCGTCGAACGCGGTGGGTCGACCGGCCCCGAACTCGACGGCTTCCGCGTGGCCGTTCTCCTGGACGAGGAGCCGCGCGAAGTGGCTGTACAGAGCGACCATCTCGATGGTGTTCTCCGCCGCCCACCACAGCGGGTCGCCGTGCAGGTGCGCGATCTCCTCCCACACGTCACCGGGCATGTCGTGCACGGCGACGATCCGGTGCCGGACCTCGGCGTCGTTGATCTCGCGGTACTTCTGTTCGGTGGCGGCGAGGGTGGCCCGGCCGAAGATGTCCAGTACGTGGCCGTCCGGGGTGAGCACCGCGCCGTGCGCCGGCCACCAGGCGCCGTCCACGAAGATGTCGAAGACCACGATCCGCCAGCCGGTCAGTTCGTGCAGCGCGGCGGCCAGCGCGAAGCACTGCGAGCTGCCCAGCAGCTCCTGGGCCTCGCCGTCGATGGTGTGCGGGCTTGGGTAGAGCCGGTCGTAGCCGTGGTCGGTCGGGGCGCTGAGGCTGATCTCGAGCGGTCCGTTGAGGTCGACGCGCAACGGGTCGGCGCGCCAGTCGAAGTCCGCCGTCGGCTCGTTCACCCACAGCGCCGACTCCCGGACCGCTTCGGTCACCGCCTCGAACACGGTCTGGATGTCGGCCGGGTTCAGCTCCGCGTCGCGCAGGGTCTCGCGGGCGTGCCGTTCGTGGTCGGTGATCGCGCCGGCGACGTGTGCGTCGTACTCGTGGGCGATGACCAGTGCCCGCTGCTCGGCGCTGAGCCGGCTCCACCAGGCGTCCACCACGTAGATCCGGTTACCGATGGTGTAGGCGATCAGGTGGGCCGTCACCTGCGCGCCGAGGCCTTCGCCCAGCTCGGTGTCCAGCAGCCGGGCCAGGTCGACGGCCGACACCAGCGCCACGTTCGGCGGCGGCCCGCGTCGCGACCAGCTGTACTCCACCGGGTCCACCAGCAGCACCACCGGCACCGCCCGCAGGGCGGTCCGGATGGCGTCCTCCCAGCCCTTGGCCAGGAACCAGGCCAGCGCCCCGTCGTGGCCCCGGTGCACCAGCCGGTGCAGGGGGCTGCGGAAGGTGATGCCGTGGCGGGCGAACGCCGCTCGGCCGAGGGCGCGGGAGGTGGGGTCGGGTCGGTTTCTGAGGTCGCGGTGGTAGTGCCCGCTCCAGTTGTTGATCCGGATGCCCCGGCCGTTGCGCACCCGGACCATGCCGGCGGCGACCACCGCCCCACCCTCGGAGACAATGGTGTGTTTGATCCGCAGGTCGGTGCCGCGGCGTTCGCCGAAGGCGGGGACGACCCAGAGGGTGCCGTCGAGGCGCAGCACCCACAGCACGATCTTGTGTTCGGCCAGGATCTTGGCCGCTTCGGGGGTGCCCATCGGGTGGGCGCGGACGCCGGTCCATTCGGCGTCGGCCAGTTCGTCCTCGTAGTCCTCGGGTTCGAGGTTGTAGTACCAGCGGGCGCGGCGCACGGCGTGCACCCAGCCGCGCTCGTTCAGCTTGATCAGCCGGGCGACCTCCGCGCGGCGCCAGATGCGCCCGTAGATCCAGTGCCCCGCGCGCGCCGCTACGACCAACCCGACCATGGCGAACAGCGCAATCAGGCCGCCTGTGGGGTCGACCGGCCCGTGCGGGGCGTCCCGAGTTGCCGCGTAGGCGGGTCCGCCGAGCAGCAGCGCGGCGACGGCCGCGCCGAGCAGCACTCCGACGCCGAGCCGGGTAATCAGCGGTGGCCCGCGCTGTGACCAGCCGCCCTGCCAACCGGCGTTCTGCCCGACCGCGTTGATCAGAGCGGCGACCGCGACCAGCAGCGCCCCGATGGCCAGCACGACGAACGCGTGCCCGATCGCCATTACCAGTCCGACGCCGACGAATCCGCCGGCCAGCAGCGCCACCCGGTCGGCGGGGAACCAGCGGCGCACGGTGCGGGCGGTGGGGGAGGAGAGTGCCGTGCGGATCGCTTCACGCAGCTTTGGCTCTGCGTGGAAATATGCGACATTCAGGTTCCTGACCAGCGTCGTCAGTACTTTGTGGAGTGCGGTGCCGATGTCGTGGCGCCAGTGGACCAGGGCGGTGATGCCGCCGGCGAGGGTGGCGACCGCGGCTACGGGCAGGGTGAGTGCCCATACGAGGGTGGTGGTGGGGACCATCGCGTGTAGCCACCAGAAGGCGCCGAATGCGAGGCCCGCGCCGAACAGCCGAACGGGTGGGTTGGCCTTGGTCCAGTCCTTGCCGAGGTCGCGCAGTATCGCGTTCGGCATCACGCGCAGGATCAGGTCGCCGATCGCCAGCACCACGCCGGCCCACACGAGCGGTTCGGCCGCCAACCAGTGGTCGGCCAGTGCGGCCAGCCCGAATCCGGTGAAGACCCCGGCGACCATGCGGCCGGCTCGGGCTTGCAGCCATGCCAGTCGGGCCTGGATCGCCGCCGTTGCGCGTTCGCTGGCCTGGACCAGGGCCTTCCACACCTTCTCGGCTATCGCGGTGATCACCACGGCGGCCACCGCCGCGACCAGCAGCGTCGCCCCGTCGGCGGCGGCGCCGGCCGAGGCGAGCGCGACCCCGGCCTGCGTCGGTACGACCTTGGTGGCGGTCTGTTCGGCGGCGTGGGCGGCGGGTGCGCCGCCGAGGGCGGCCAGGTTCCAGCCGAGCACGGCCAGCACGACGGTCCCGAGCCACGACCACAGGGCGCGCCACCACGACCGGGACGGGGGCGACCGGCTGTTCGGCCTGTCGGGCGTCTCGGCCAGGTCCGCGCGGGTGGCGTTCGCGACGGCCCGGGCGATGGCTTCGTGCAGCCGGCGGAGCAGCTCGGCGGCCTGCGCATCGTGCTCGTGGCCGGTGTGCTTGGCGCCGTTGATGTGGTCCCACTCGTGGCGCAGGAAGTCTTCCCACCACTGGGCGAACCCGGGGTCGACAGAGATCAGCCACTCGACCAGTTCCGCGATGTGCCGGGGGACCAGGATGCGGCCGTCCTCCGGTGCCGCGCCGCGAGCGCGCCAGCCGAAGCCGACCAGCCGCCCGCCCAGCGGCGCCTGGTCGGTGATCCGGACCAGCCGGACCAGTTCCGGCGGACCCCGGGCCAGGTTGGGGAACACGTCGGCGGACAGTTTCTGGGCGCCGGCCAGCAACCGGCGGATGATCGGGAGCATCAGCAGCCGGGCCAGGCGGTTGGGCATGTCGGCGACCAGCGGCCCACCGTCCCCGTGCTCGTTCTCGTTCGTGCGGAGCCAGCGGCGCAGGGTCCGTCGTTTGACGCCGAGCAGTCGGGCGGTTTCTCCACGGCTGAGTCCGGCCGCGATGGCGGCGCGCGCGGAGCGGCGTTGCAGGTCGGTGAGGTCGTCCGGGAGCTCGGTCAGCGACGACCAGTCCCGCCAGATCCGGTACGTGTCCACCAGCCGGTCACCGCGCACGGCGTAGCGCGGGCTGGACTCGATGACGGCCAGGAACGCCCGGTCGGCGAGTTCCTCCTCGGTGAGCGAGAAGCTCGCGTCCTCGGTCCGCGCGAAACGCGCGTACACCTTGACCAGGGTGACCACGTCCCGCACCACCTCCGGGATGTCCAGCAGCCGACGCGCCAGCAGCAGCGGCATGCCGGGCAGCGCGCGGGCCAGCTGGGCCATGGCGCGCAGCGGGTGGCGCAGCGTCAGCGGCATGTCCGCGATCGTGGTCAGACCGACGACGATCACCAGGCCACCGATCACCACCCCGGCCGCCTGCCCGAGCGCCGGCAGGCCGGCCAGCGAACCGAGGCCGACCGCCACCGTGCCCGCGCCGATCAGGGTGCCGCCGATGGCGTGCCGGGACAGCGCGCGTCCGGTGGGGTTGCGGTGTGTCTGGTAGAGCCGGGTGGCGATCGCGTTGGCGAGCATGCCGGTGGCGCCGATCGCCACGGTCATCAGCGGCGCGCCGAGGAACACCTTCCCGAAGCCGACCGTCATGGCCACGAACGTGGTACCGAGCCCGACGGTGGCCAGCCCGATGCCGGCGCCGAGCCGCGACAGCAGGCGCGGTGTGGACACCCGCTCCGCGCCCAGCGCCAGGAAGCTCGGCCCGATGGTGGCCATGACCGTGCGCACGTAGTTGAAGACGCCGGGCAGCAGGCTGCTGCCGGCCAGCACCATTACCAGCTTGAGGTAGTCGATCTGGTAGGTGAACGTCTCCGGGTCCCAGGTCTCGAAGGCGTGCGCCGGCAGGCCTGTCTCCACCTGCGCGACCAGTTGGTTCAGGGTGAGGCCGAACGCGATGGCGGTGGCGGTGAACAGCACGGCCAGCGCGTGTCGTGCGGTGCGGGCCGCCCGGATCCGCGGCCATTGCGCGGCCAGCGGGGTGCCCGCGACCGTCGCCGGGACGTGGGTCGTGTTCGTTGTTTCGGGGCTGGGGGTGGCGGGCGGTGCCGCCGGTCCGGCCAGCGCTGCCCGGCCGGCCCAGATCAGCGCCCCCTCGGTGACCGCTGCGGCGACCAGGACCGCGCTGATCGGCACGAACAGTGAACCGAACACGGCGAACACGGCCGCTCCGGCCACCGCGGCGGTGCCGATCGCCGCCAGCACGACGCGTACCGGAACCCTCGGCTGGCGCACCGGATCGGCGGCCTCGGCGACGCGGATGGTGTGTGCGGTCAGTGCCTCGAGCACGGTCAGCGTGCCGCCCAGGATCGCGGCGGTCATGGCCAGCGGGGACGGCGCGGACAGGTAGGTGGCGGCGGGCACGCCCAGGGTGCCGACCACGAACAGCCCGCCGAACAGGGCCAACCCGACGACCACCCGCTTGTCCAGCCGCAACAGCCCCCGGACCGCCGCCCACGCCCGCCGGAGCCACCCGGGCCGCCGGGCCGACTCGGCTTCGGTGGTGTCCGGGGGTGAGCGGCCGCGCAGGCGGTAGCTGATTCCCCAGGTCAGCGCCAGTGCCGAGGCCGTGACGGTGACGATGAGGCGCGCCCAGTCCAGGTGCCCGCTGGACATGAAGCCTTCGGCCAGCGCCGGCCCCGCCCACGCCGGGCCGGCCATCGCCAGCATGCCCACCAGCACGGTGCCCACGACCACCGCGATCCGACCGAACCACCGGAGCAGTCCGGACCACGCCCGGGCGGTCCGCTCGCCGGTCCCCGGACGACCCGGCATCGGCGCGACGACGGCCGTGCTGGCGGCCCCGAAACCGGGGTCGATGAGCAGGAGTGTGCCCAGGGCGGCGGCGGCCAGCAGGGTGGCGGCGTGCATCATCCGGCGGCCGGTGGGGGTGTGGGTCCAGTCCATCGCGCGGGTCAGCCAGGCCGGCGGTGCGCGTGGCGCGCCGGGCCGGGTCATCCGGGCGATCACCTTGGTGGCGATGTGCCGGGCCAGGAGTATCGCGGCGGCCAACCCGCCGGCGATGAGCAGTGGGGTGTGGGCGAGTCCGGCGGCGGCCCAGGCGAGGCCTGCGAGGGTGCCGATGGCCCAGGTGATCAGGGTGGTGCGCCGGCGTCGGGTTTCCTCGTTTGTGGGTGTGGGTCGGATGATGGCGGCGGTGCGGTTGAGCAGGACCAGGTGGCGTTTGAGGGGGTAGGCGACGGCGTCGTGTCCGAGTAGCGCGGCGCGGATGGCGGGGTTGTGCCAGTGGCCGCCCAACTGCGCTGGGCCGCCGGTGGTGGAGGGTGGGCGTTGGCGCCACAGGTGCCAGGGCAGGTATCCGGTGATGACGCCGCCGTGCGGGCTGCCCAGTCGTCGGCCGTAGAGGTGTGCGTAGAGCCGGGCGACCAGCCGGGATTGCGTGACGTTGGTGCCGGCGGGTTGGCCGAACACGTCACCGACGAACAGCGACCCGGCGCGGAACTGTTCGATCCATCGGGCGACCTGCGAGCGGTCGCGGCCGTGGACGCCTCGGTGGAACTTCCGGTATCCGGCCCAGCGCAGCGCGAACCCGCTCCGTTCCGGCTTGGCGGCCACGGTGGGTGGGCCGTCGAAGCCCTGGATGGCGAGGATCTCGGCCAGTGCTTGTTTCGAGGGAAGCTTGCCCAGCTCGGCGAGGACCTTGGGGTCCCACTGGGCGATGCTGGTGTATTTGGCCGGCCGGTAGTTGCCGCCGGTGGTGGTGCGGCTGCTTCGCCAGGCCATGATCCGTCCCCACACCCACGCGAGGAGGTAGGCGCCGATCAGCCCGTTGTGGTTCCACGCCCAGGACAGGTAGTTCAGGATGGTCCCGGCGAGGGTGTGGGGGCGGGCGCGTTCCTGTTCGCGCTGGTGCTGCTGCTCGGTGAGCTGGTCGAGTTGGGTGCGCATCCCGGGCATCTGGGTGCGCAGGGTTTCGACGTTGCGTTCCAGTTCGGGGATGTTGTGTTCGAGCCGGTGGACCCGGGCCTTCAGCTCGTCGAGCGGGGCCTGGTGGTCGGGGGTGGTGCTGCTCAACCGTCCGGGTTCGGCGTCGAGGTAGTCGACGTACAGGTGGTCGGGCAGCAGGACCCTGATCCGGCGGGAGATGTCGAAGGCCCGCGTGGCGATCGGGTCGGTCTCGGCGTCCCGGGCGAACTCGCGTGCGCGCGTGCCGAGCTCTTGGGCATCCGACCACGTCCGTTCCGCGTTCAGGTCCCAGATCACCGACCACAGCTGGGAACCGCGCTGGCGCAGTGCGGCCGCCCGCCGCTCCAGCCGGGTGCGGTCATCGACCTGCGTGATGGCCCCGGCATGGAAAACGGCCGTGACGTGCGCGGACGGCGGGACGTCCGCCGCGGCCAGCCCGGCCAGCGGCGCCACCGACCACACAACGGTGGCCGCGGCAACCACGAGGGCCTTGACGATCCGGCCCAACCACCGGCGCAGGGTCGGCGCGCGGATGGTGCGGCCACCCTTCAGCGGGTTGGTCAGGAACACCGCACCCATCGCGGCGGCGCGCGCGGCTCCCTTCAGCGCAAACAAGAACTGGACGCCCGCCACGAAGATCCCGCCGACCGCCAGCCCGAAGCCGAACGGCACGACCGCGTCGACCAGCTCGCGGTTGAACCGGCTCCTCGACCAGCGGGACAGCCGGTCGAGGGGCTGGTCGATCAGGCGGGGCGCGACCTGGCGGAGCTTGGGCAGTGCGGCGATGGCGCCGGCCACCGCGAGCCCGATCGGCCAGGACCACAGCGTCACCTGCATACCGGCCGCGAGGCCGGCGCCGAAGGCGGCCCAGGGGGCCAGCGCCTTGCCGATCCGTCGGGCCAGCGGGATACGGGCGATCAGCTTCGCCGCCAGAACCAGCACGCCGGCCACGGCCACGGGCAGCCCGCCGGCGCCGATTCCCAACCCGATGACGATCCGCATGCCGGCGGGCAGCACCCGGCCCCGGTTGGCCTTCCCGAACTGTCCGCGCAGGAACCGCACGAGTGCCCGCAACGCCAGCACGATCCCCGCCCCGGCGGCCACGGGTATGCCGAACCCGTTGACCGCCGCCGCGACCCCGACGGCCACGCCCACCGCGAACGCCCCCCACGCGTCGAAGCCCGCCCGCACCCGGCCCCGGGGCGCCCCCGCCGCCTCGCCGCGCGCGTCGCTCCTGCCGAACCGACCGAATCGGCCTGCTGAACCGACTGAACCGGGCTGCTGGGGTGACTGAACCGGGCTGCTGGGGTGACTGAACCGGCTTGCTGGGGTGGCTGTGGGGCGTTCGCGGAGGGTTTTGAGGGCGAGCAGGGTGGCAAGGGTCGCGCCGAAGGCCGCGGTGAGCGGGGCGGGGACGAGGGTGTCGCGGCCGGGGATCGTGGTGGCGCCCCGCGTGGTGATGTCGAGCCAGGCGGAGCCTTGGGGGATCTGGCCGCTGTAGTGGGCCGGGTTGCTGGTGCCGGAGACGCCGAACTCGCGGGCCACGCCGGCCCGGTGCAGGGCGCCCATGTCCTCGTCGCGGATGGTGACCGGACCGATAGTGACCGAGGCGTTGCCGTTGTTCCAGTTGTAGGTGTCCCAGACGTGCAGCCGGTAGTCGATCTCCATGTGGTCACCGCGTACGACGGCCACTCCGGTGATCGCGTAGGCGAAGAAGCCCATCGCGTAGAACCAGTCGGGGTCGATCGCCGACGTCGTCGCGTGGTCCTCCCACCTGCTGGCGAACACGATCGGCTGGCCGTACGCGTTGTGCTCGGCGGCGTATGCGGCGACCTGCCGGAACAGGTCGCCCGCGAACCGCGACACCACGAAGTCGAACCCGGACATGTCGGTCACCATCTGACCCGGGTCGACCGTCATCGGGGTGCCGGTGTTGTCCAGGTAGTGGTTGAGCAGCGCGGCCGACTGCGTGAGCCCCTTGGCCTGCGCGGCGCCGGCCATCGCGCGGACCAGTTCCTTCAGCGCCTGCGCGTAGAGTTTGTCGGCCGCCGATGCGCTGTCGTACCGCCCGGCGCCCTCGTCGGGCTTGCGGGCCGTCGGTGGGCCGGGCAGTGAGGCCTCGCCGGACCGGGCCAACCGGATCGTGCCGGGCGGCAGGGAACTGTCCGGGGAGGTGCCCGCGAGCAGCCCGGTCACCGAGGGGCCGGCGGTCTCGCCGGCCGCCGCGCCGGCCGCCGCACCGAGCAGCCCGCCCAGGAACGCGCGTCGAGAGGCCATCCGGCGGGCGGCGCGGACCGCCGCCGCGAGCGGGTCGGCGTCGTGCGCATGCTCCTGCTCGGTGTGGTTGAAGTGCTTGCCGCCGGGCAGGTGGAAGTCGGCCTCGTGCTCCAGCAGCAGGTACCAGAAGTCCGCCGGCAGTCGACCGGCGGCGATGTGCGCGGCGATCTCCTCGGCCATCGTCCGGGTGATGACCACGACGTTCTCGGCGGCCCAGCCGAACGCGACCACGCCGCGCACCGGGAACTCGCGGTCCAGGATGCGGACCTCGACCCCGGGCGGGCCGCGCGGCATCTTCACCGAAAGGTCGTTCACCGTCAGCCACGGCCCGGCCCAGGACTCCAGGAACGCCACCATCGCCTCGGTGTGACCGTCGTGCCACGGCCGCAGCGCCACCGGCCCACCGGCGGCCCCCGGCGGCGCGGTGGCGTTGATGTAGGCCTGGGTGATTTCCGGGGGAACCGCGCTGTTAATGCCCGAGTGGACGCCGCCGAACAGGCCACCGACCTCCGAGCCGTAGAGCACGCCCACGACCTGCTCTTCCGGCTGTCCGTCGGCGCCGATGGCGGTGGTGTAGACCGGGCCGCCCGAGTTGCCGCCGGCGATGTCCTTGTTCCCGACAATGATCAGTTCCCAGTAGTCGGCCTGATAGCTCCGCTGGCCCTTGATCACCTTCCGCCGCGCGGCGGTGGGGATGATGCCGGTGGTGGTCACCATGCCCCGGGGCGGTTTCCCGTTGTCCCAGTTGCTGGTGCGCCCGTCGGCTTCCCGTGCGGTGATCCGCAGCTGTCCGGGGAAGCCGGAGATGGCGACCGGCTGGCCGTCGGCGGGCCGCGCGCCCACGCGCGCCGGTACGAACAGGTCCAGTTGGTCGGTGGCCGGGTAGATGCGCACGATGGCCAGGTCGGGCCAGTACCGGCTGAGAAGATCGACGAGCTCCGCGCGGGGCAGCGTGGCCGCCGTGGGGTCGATCGCGGCGTAGGCGTCGGCGAGCTGCTCCACCGTCGGCCGGATGATCATGCCGGGCCACTCCAGGTCGCCGAGGTGCACGGTGAGGTCGGTGATGTTCTCGACGACGTGGTTGTTCGTCACCAGGTCCGCAAAGGTGGCGGTCCGGCGGGCGACCCAGCCAGTGCCGCCGCTGGGCCTGGCTTCGCCGTTGGTGCGCAGCGTGGTGGAGATCCGCAGCACGCTGGCGGTGATGGCCGGCGTGTCGCCCATCTCCGGGGCCACCAGGATCGGGCGCCGGTGCGGGTCGTGCTCCAGGTCGAACGCGTAGCCGCGGACGCGCTCGTGCAGCCCGAGTGCCTCGCCGAGCAGCCGGCGCAGATCGGCGGGCAGCGGTGCGGCCGCCACGATCTCGACCTCTCGACGGCCGGGGTGGGTGAGCAGCTCGAGTTTGATGGCGAACAGGTTGCGCACCACCTCGGGATGGCTGCGGGCCAGCTCGCGCAGCCGGTCCAGCAGCCGGACATCCAGGTAGATGCGGTCGTCACCGGGCCGGGTGACAAGGCCTAGCGCGGCCGGCCCGCCGGCGGCGCGGACCATGGCGCCCAGGTCGCTCAGCGCGTGCAGCGAGTCGATGCCGGCACGGGTGAAGGCTTCCGAGGGCAGCCCGGTGAGCCGGACCAGCTCGGCCAGCGGCACGGGTTCCGCCAGCGTGGCCCGCTTGATCGCGTACCCGATGATGACCTGTTGCCGGTCGTCCAGCCCGTGGCCGAACAGGCCGGTCAGCCCGACCAGCGCCGGGGCCAGCCTGGCCAGCAGGGTGTACTGGCGGGTGAGCTGGCGGACCTGTCGCCACTGCCGGAACGCGCGGGCGCCGAACGGCCACACGAGGAAACCGAACAGCGAACCCCGAAGCATGCCCCGGGCGTCGGTCAGCCGCTTGCCGATCTCGTGGGGTTCGGAGATCAGCGTGTTGCCCAGCCTCTCGATCGCGTAGTCCAGGTGGACGTCCATCCCGGGTCGGCCGCCGACCACGGCAAGCGCTACCACCGTGACGAGGCCGCTGAACAGCATTCCGGCGGGGCCGATCGCGGCCACCACGCTCGTCCAGAGCAGCGCCACCGCGCCGGTGTACAGCGCGGCCACCGACATGCTGAGCCAGCCGAGGCGAGGCAGCGCAACCCGCCGGCCGGCCTGGGACCGCAGCCGCCACCAGGCCACAGCCACCGGGGTCGCCGCGGTGGTCACCGCGCCCGCCGCCCAGCTGAGCAGGCTGGTGGCTCCGCCGGTGTTGGTGACGCCCGGGACGGCGGCCAGCGCCGGCACCGCCAGCGGGCCGATCAGCAGCGCCGCCGCCATGCCGAGCACCGCGGCGCCTCGCCACACCCAGCGGGGCATCGAGACCAACAACCCGCGCACGGTGTGACGTGCGGAGACCAGCGGGTCACGCCAGCTCAGCATCGCCAACGCACCCGCCGTACCGACGCTGTAGATCAGGTCCAGCGCGTCGTGCACGGTGGGCTTGCCGGCGTAGCTGGTGACACCCCACGGCGCTTCGGTGATCGAGTTGATCGCGGCGACCACCGCCATCAACGCCGGCACCCACCGAAGGTAGAAAGCACGCAGCTGGGTCCGGCCGAGGTGGCCGGCGTCGCCGTTGCGCAGCGCCAGTGCCCACCGCAGGTACAGCGGGACCAGCGCGGCGAATACCGCCGGGGCGAGGTTGCCGACGTGGGCGAACAGATCGAACGGCTCCGGCAGCACACCCCGTACCGCGGGCACCGCCTTCACCAGCTCCTTCAGCCCGTACACCGCCATGGCGGCGACGAACGGCAGCCACCAGTTGAACCGGTACCGCTCCAAGTAGCTGGCCAGGAAGCCGCGGGTTGCGTGCAGCCGAGACCGGTAGATCCCGACCAGCAGGCCGGCCAGGCCGACCGTGGCCAGCACGTCGACGACCACCGGTGGGGCGCGCATGCCCACGCCGCCGAGCAGCACCGCGAGCACGGCCAGCCCCAGCACGGCCGGTCCCAGCACCCGGGCCAACCAGCGACCGGGCCGGCGGACCAGCCCACCGAACCGCCCCCGGCTGTTGGCCGCCGTACGGCCGGGTCCGTGCCGCTGGTTGACGTGGGCCAGATCGGTGTCGTGGTTCCGGCCGTTCCGGGTGCGGCCGACGGCGACCGAGTCGGTGCGGTGGAAGACCCGCTCGTGATCCAGCACCTCCGCCCAGAAGGCCGGGTCCGGGTGCTCCCGCAGGGCGTCCTCGGACAGCACGGTGACCCAACCGTCCGGCTCGGCCCAGGTGTAGGCGGACCAGCCGGTGACCGGGGTACCGAGCTCACCCGAGGCCAGCCGGGCCACCTGGGCGGTGGGTAGCACCTGGACGCTCGGGTCCAGGTCGACGGGCAGCACCCGGCGCTCCGCCGTGGTCGCGGCGCGCCGGGGCAGCTCCGGCACCGCGCGCCGGAGCTGAGCCTTCGCCGGGCCCGTCAGCGGCCGCTCGGAGAACGCGCCGTCGGTGTCGATCATGCCGTTGATCAGGTCGATGACCACCTGGATCGCCCTGATCTGAGCCTGAAGTTCACCGGGCCGGTGCGCGCTCGGCGGGTTGTGCAGCCACCCCTCCAGCGCATCCAGCAGCGCCACGTTGCGATCCAGCTCGGCCTGCCGGTCCGCGTCCAACCAGCCGTCCGGGATTGCGGCGAGCCGGGCGCGCAGCGCGGCGATGGACACCATCACCTCGGCGAAGCCGACCGTGTCCGCCTCGGCGGGGTCGGTCTCGGCGCGGGCCTCTTCGGGGATCAGCTCGGCCATCGCGTCGAGCACCTCGGCGGCGCGGTCCACCCGGCGCAGCGCCTCGTCCAGGATCACCCTGGCCAGCTCGACGGTGCCGGTCAGGCGCGGTTCCGGTCGTTGCCGCACCGCGCGCAGCAGCGCGGCGTAGGTCCCGCCGGCCTCGTGGGCGAGCTGTCGGGCCTCACGCAGCGCCTCGCGCGCCTCGGTCCACTCGCGAGCGGCGTCACCGTGGCCGGCCGCTCGCTGCAGCGCCCGGACCAGCCCGATGGTCCAGTCGTGGATGTCCTGGGTGCGGACCTCCGTGACCATCTCGTCCCAGTCCCAGCTCGAGCTGGGACTCCCCGCCTCGGTCAGCCAGTCGCGCAGCCGGTCGAAGATCGCCACACCGGACCCGGCCAGCCGGTCCAACCAGGCGCGCAACTCAGCGGCATCGGCCCCCAGCCGGATGTCCGCGTCGCCGGGCCAGTAGTAGCGGTCCCACAGCGAGCGCACCCGCCGTTCGAACCCGAACACCAGCCGGGCGTTGGTCCGCTCGGTGACCAGGCCGGGTGTGGACCCGTCGCCGAGCAGCCGGTCGAAACTCCGGGCCAGCCAGTCACCGGCCAGCGGACCGCTCGCGTCGGACGGCCCGATGCGCTCGATCCGCACCCCGCCGGTCTCGTACGCCTCGCGGAGCTTGCCGTGGCTGAGCTCGATGGCCTCGGCGAGCGCATCCTCGGGCACCAGCACCACCGCACCACCTGAGGCGTTCGGCAGCCGCACCGCGAGAACCCCGGACAGCGCCGTGCCCAGCTCGGTGCCGAGCAGCCGCGCGATCACCTCCAGCGGCAGCACCCGCACCCCGGCCAGGTCACCGGACCAGCCGGCCAGCACGGCCCGCTCCAGCTCATCCAGCTCTCGAGCGGAGCCGGCCAGGCCGGTCAGGTCGGCGCGCGGGTTGCGCGGCTGCCAGAGAAACCACTCGTCGGCGATCGGCGCGGCGTCGGTGTCGTGCTCGTGACCGGTGTGGCGGGGGTTCGCGCCCAGGTGGAAGTCCAGTTCGTGCTGGAGCAGCCGCTCCCACCAGGCCTGCACACCCTCGGGGTCGATCGCGTAGCGCGCCTCGAGCCGCTCCGCCATCGCCCGGGTGATCACCACGACGCCCCGGGCGGCCCAGCCGAACGCGAGCACGCCGGGAACCGGGAAATCGCTGTCGGCGATGACCACCCGCACGCCCGGCGGGGCGCGGGGCAGCACCAGGCCGGCGTCCCGCGCCTCGACCAGCGCGGACTCGACGTCCGCCAGCCAAGCCAGGATCGCCTGGATCTCCGCCTTGGTGAGTACGTGGTCCGCCACCGCACCGCCACCGCCGGGCAACTCGGGCAGGCCCAGCTCACCGGCGCTGACCATGCCCGCGGCGCCGGACTCTTCGGGCAGGTGCGAGCCGAGCGGCTTGCGCAGCCCCGCCGCGCCGCCGGTCGCCGGAGGCGCGGGTGCCGGCTGGGCAGGTGTCGGCGGAGCGGGTGCCGGGGGTGCGGGTGCCGGGCGGCCGGGCAGCGGGCGGGTGGGTGAGTCGAGCTCGGCACCGGCGGCCGTGGCGTCGTCGTTGCTGCCCAGGGCGCGGGCGCGAGTGGCCAGGATCTGGGTGACGGCCGTCGGGTCGGTCCGGCCGCCCAGCTCTCGCCGGATCTTCTCGATCTCCGGCAGGTCCTTGTCACCCTCGAGCCGGTCGGCCAGCAGTTTGTTGTGCAGGCCGTCGGTGGTGGCCAGCAGCACGCCGGGGCCGGTGAAGGAGTAGCTGCGTACCTCGATCTCCGGCCGGAAGTCCGGTGACAGGAACTTGGTCATGATCGCGCCGTCCATGTGGTCGTCGGTCAGCCGCTGGCCCCCGGTGGGGGTGAGCAGGTAGGCGCGGGAGTCGCCCACCCAGCCGACGGTGATCTGTCCGGCCGGCGTGGCCAGGGCGATGACCAGCGTGCTGGCGTACGGGTTGGCGTCCACCCTCCGTTGCTCGTGGCTGTCGGCGTAGGCGGTGACCAGCGCGTCGGCGGCGGCCTGGTAGGCGTCGCGGACGGCCTGCTCGGCGGTGCGGCCGGGCACGTGGCGGGACAGCTCGGCGCGGGCGGCCTGCACGGCGAGGTTCGCGGCCTGCTCGGACTTGGAGGTGCGGGACAGTCCGTCGGCGACGATCACGACCCGGGTGCCGTCGGGCAGGGTGAACGCGGTGCCGGCGTCCTGGTTGGTCCGGTTGCCCGGGCCGCGCAGGGTGGTGACCGCTGCCCGTCCGCCGGGCTCGGTGCTGGTGGCATCCGGCATGCCCGGCTGGCCCGGCGCGCTCGGCCGGGGGACGACCTCGTCGTGGATCACCGGGATCTGGTCCGGGCGGGTGGGCGCGGCCTGGAACGTGCGCGCCTGGGGGAACCGGCGCTCGAGGTCCTCGGCGGCCTTGCGGGCGTCCTCCATGACGTCCCAACCGCCCAGGGTCCGCCACAGCTTCTTCTGCCAGGCGTAGCTGCGGTCCTGGTCGTGCCGCTCCAGGAGGGTGCGGGCGCGGGCCAGCCGCCCGGGGGTGGCGCCTCGGGCGATCATCACCCGGCGCAGGTTGTTCATCTCCTTGGTGTTGTCCCGCAGCCACTGCGCGGCGGCCTCCTTCACCGGGTCGGCGCCCGGCGCGTCGGCCAGCGCCCGCCTGGCGGTGCGCAGCGTGGTCTCCGTCTGGTGCGGGTAGGCGCGCACCCGCTTCAGCTCGGCCTCGGCGTGCTCGTAGGCCTTGGAGAGCTCGGCGTAGGCCTTCAGCTGGCGGTCGAACGCCGCGCTCACCAGCGGCCTGATCACATCCTCGGGCACCCCGGCGGCGTGCAGGTCGGCCGCCACCAGCAGCGTCCGGTACAGGTTCCGGGTGGCTTCGTGCGCGGCACGCACCCGGGCGCCGAGCAGCCGGCGCTGCTGGATCGGCACCCAGGTCCGATCCCGGGCCGACTCGAGCTCGCGGGTCACCGGGTTGTCCGTCAGGCGGTCCCGATTGCCCGCCGGGAAGCTGAGCGCGCCGGCCGGGTTGCGCAGCCGGTAGATCAGCCCGGGCACCCGCCGCCAGGTGATGCCGAGGTCGTCGCGCAGCCCGTCCGCGGGCAGGCGCAGCACCAGGTCGCCCTCGTATAGCACCCGCAGCAGCACCTTGTAGGTCGCCTTGGCGTCGTCCTTGCTGGTCACCGTCGCACCCATCAGGGCGACCAGCCGGGCGCCGCCGGGCAGCAGGGTCGGGTCGGCCCGCATCGCGTGCCGCAGCCGCGGGTTCGCCTCGTGCCAGAGCTTGACCAGCGACTTGTTCGCCACGTAGCCCTTGCTGGCGCTGCCTTCGATGGCGTTAATGCCGACCAGCTCGTCAAGCTTGTCCTGCCACTGGCCGGCCGTGAAGCCGCCGTACCGGTGGGCCAGGCCGTCGGCGGTTATCGGGCGGGGCTGGCCGGCCAGCACCAGCAGCACCTCGAGCGGCGTGCTGGGCGTGCTGTTCGGCGCCCGGGCCTGGATGGCCCAGCGGATCGCCAGCGCCCAGCGGTTCCGCTCGACGGCCCGCTCGCCGCGCAGGTACTCGACCTCGGCGAGCAGGCCGGCCGCCGCGTCGAGCAGACCGTGCCCGGCGGCCATCTGGCGGTGCGTGGCCAGCCGGGACGGGTCGAAGTCCGGATCGCCCATGATCTCCCACTCGGCGTCCTCGGCGGCGCGTGCGCTGGAGCGGCGCTGCTGGTGCAGCTCCATCACCTGGCCCAGCGGGTCGAGCGGCGGCCTGCGCATGCTTTCCCGGATCAGCTCCACCTCCAGCCGGACCAGCTCCAGCCGGGCGCGCACCGCCTCCGGGTTACCCGCGTCGTCGTTGGCCTTGTAGTAGTTGTTGACCGCGTTCAGCAGCGCGCGCAGCTCGCCGTCCAAGTGCGCCGGGCGCAGCTTGTACCGCTCGTCGACCTGCACCTTCAGCAGGGCGATCCAGTCGTCCGAGTCGGTGGCGCCGGCCGGCAGCAGGGTCCGGCCGTCCGGCAGGGTGACGTTGTTCGCCAGCGCCAGCAGCCGCAGCTGCTCGCCCAGGTACAGCTGGAACTCCAGCACCTCGGCGATCTGCTGGTCCCGGGGGTCATCGGACTCGCGCAGCGTGTGCGCCACCCGAGCCAGCCCGCCCGGGTTGCCGGCCAGCACCATCAGCGTGTGCGCCACCGCGACCCGGTGCTGGTCCTGGCGGCGCCGCTGCGCCGCCTGGTCGGCGGCCAGCGCCTGGTTCACCTCGTTGGCGAAGGTGTCCGTGCCCGGCACCGGGGTCCGGTCATCAGCCCGGCCGGGAATCTCGTCGGTGACCGCGTGGAACAGCAGCGGAGCCAGCTCGTCCGCCAGCGCCCTGGTCAGCGGCCGCCCCTCGAGGCTGGCCAACCCGAACTCGGGGAGCAGCTCGTCCAGCGCCGCGCGGTACTGGTCGGCGCGCTGGCCCAGCCGGTTGCCGCGCAGCAGCGAGGGCCGGTCCGGGTCGCGCAGCTCGCGGGAGGACTGGTAGCCGTAGACGCTGTCCCGCCACTCCTGCTTGGTCCGCCACTCGTCCCGGTCGCGGATCTTGCCGGTGACGAACAGCAGCACCACTACCACCCCGGCGCGCAGCGCGATGTTCGCCGGGCTGTCCGGGGCACTCCACGGGTTCATGATGATGTAGGCGAAGACCGCGTTCAGCACGGTGTCCAGCGCCTTGCGCAGGGTCACCCGGGTGTCCAGCTTGGAGAAGCTCACGTAGTCCAGCCAGGCCTGGCCCCACTTGCGCAGCAGCTTGGTGATCTTCGCTTCGTCCGGGTTGTCCTGCTTGGCCAGCTCGTCCAGCTTCTTCTTGGTCCGGCCCAGCCGCCACTGGCCGAACTTGCCGGCCAGGTAGTCCGCGATCGGCGTGTTACCGGCCACCAACACCCCGGACAGCAGCACCGCGCCCAGCCACGCGGTGACCGTGGGGGAGGTGTGGCCCTTGGCGAGCAACAACAGGGTGAGCCCGGCGGTGGTCAGCGAGGTGATCCCGGCGATGACCGCCTTGATGATCCGGGTGCGGCCCATCTCCTTGTCCTGAACGATCGCGTTGACCACCGCGATGACCGGCGGGGCGAGCGCGATGGCGCCGAACAGCCAGGGCAGCGTGCCCGAGTCCTTGGCCACCGTGCTGGCCATGCGGTAGACGGCGGTGATCATCACGACCAGCGCCGCCGAGCGCCACGCGGCCAGCCACGGCCGGGTCTGCATGCCCTTCAACATGTTGTTCAGCTGGCGGCGCAGCACGTAGCGGTAGACCAGCCAGCCGGTGGCGAACGCGGCGATGACCGAGTTGACCGCCGCGTAGTGCGGCACGCCGAACACCACGGCCAGCGGGCGGGCCAGCAAGCCCCACAGCAGCGGGGCCGCCCAGGCGGCGATCCCGGACAGGGCCAACAGGCCCGCGATGCGCCGCACCGCCTGCCGGACCGCGATCTTCTTCCACTGCGCGCGGGCCGCCTCGATCAGCGCCTTCAGCGGCGGGGCACGGCCCTGGTACGGCGTCCACGCGGCCCGCGCCGCGAGCACCCCGGCCAGCGCCACCAGGCCGAGCCCGACCCAGCCGTGGCCGGGGAAGACCACGAACAGCGCCAGGCTCGCGCCGGCGCCACCGAACACCGCCGCCGTCTTGGCCAGCACCTGGCGGGTGCGCGGCGAGACCGGCAGGTTCAGCCCCAGCCGGGCCGCGAACCGGTACCGCCGGCCGGCCAGGCCGTGCCCGGCCGCCACCTTGGCCAGCACCTTGTTCACCCGGTCCGCCTTGGCCCGCGCCGGGACCTTCGCGGTGGCGGCGGCCGCCTTGACACCCTCCGTCAACGCCTGCCGCGCGTCGGCCAGCGCCTTGTCGGCCTCCGGCCGGTCCGGCCCGGTGCCGGCCCGGCGCACGTTCCGCTCGGCCGCCCGCACCGCTGTCATCAGCCGGGCGACCACCCGGGCCTGCCGCAGCAGCGCGCGGCGGGCCTCCACCCAACCGGTGAACCGCTGCCAGCCGTTGTGCATGGCGGTCAGAGCGTTGTCGCGCAGCTTGACCAGGCGCTGCTTGAGCTTGTCCAGCCCCTTCGTGATGCCGTTCCACGCGGCACCCGGTGCGTTGCGGATCGCGGCCCACCAGGTCGGCGCCCGGATCTGGATGGCGGTGCCGATGCCGCGCGCGTGCAGGCCCAGCCAGCCGACCGCGATGCCGGCGACCGCGACCAGGCCGACCGGTGCGCCGGTGACCGCGGCCAGGCCGAACACCGCGCCGGCGAACGCGCCCACCCCAGCCAGCACGCCGGCCACCTGGCCGGTGCGGATTCCCACGTCGCGCCAGTTCACGTTGCCGAACCAGTCGCGCACGCGCTGGACCCAGCCGCCCGCGTTGTTGCGCAGCCAGCGCGCCGCGAAGATCAGGCCGATCAGGCCGAGCAGCGCGCCGACGACGGTGAGCAGTCCGCCCCAGGGCACGTGGATGCCCGGGCCGGGGTTGCCCGGCGTGGTGGTCGGCGTGGTGGTCGGTGCCGGGGTCTGCGTGGTGTGCGACGGGTTCGGCGTCTGCGTGGGTGTCTGGGTCGGAGGTGTCTGCGTCGGAGGTGTCTGGGTCGGCGGCGGAGGTGTCTGCGTCGGAGGCGGCGTCTGGGTCGGGGGCGGCGGCTGCTGGGTGGGCACCTGTACCTCGACAGGGGCGCCCTTGTCCAGGTGGTCCGGGTTGGTCAGGCCCTCGATGGCGTGCCGGAAGCCGGCCAGGTCGTGGAACCGGTCGTAGAAGATCCGCCAGTACGAGTCGCCCGGCCGCGCGGTCCAGTGCCCGGTCCAGTCCTCCGGGGTGACGACGTCCTGGCCGCCGATGTGCTGCCCGGGGGTGAACCGGTCACCGTTGGCCTTGTTGAAGTCGTCGAAGCTGACGCCCAACGCCTTCGCCACCTGGCCGGCGGTCTCGTTGCCGTACGCGGTGAACGGCACCTGCTTGCCGACCACCGGGTTGCCCTCGACGACCTTCAGCTGGACGCCTTCGGGCAGCCTCGGCGCCGCCTGCGCCGCGTCCACCTGCTGGACCGCCACCGTTCCGGTGCCGGTGTGTTGCGGGGACGCGTCGGCCTGCTGACCGCCGAGCAGCCCGGCGGTGATGGCCGCCAGCGTCCCGCCGACCAAGACCACGCGGGCCACCCACGGGTTCTTGATGGTGAACCGCGAGGTGCTCACGAGCGGCCGCGCCGCGCGCAACACCGAAGCTGCGAGGATGCCCACGGTGACCGCTGCGACCACGGTGGGTCCGGCCCCGGTCAGGTGCAGGAGCACCCAGGCGACCGCGCCCGAACCGATCGCGGTGAAAAGGAATTTCAGCGCCGCCGGCGGGCCGCGGATGCTGCCCGCGCCGTAGAGCCCGCGCAGCACCGCCCCGGCGACCCAGCTGGCGAGCAGCCCGACCGCGGCGGCGGTGAGCGCGCCGCCGGCGCCGAGCAGCAGGACCGCGCCGGTGCCGGCCACCGACACGCCCAGCGCCGTGAAGAACTTCGCGCGCTCCCGCCGGTAGCGCCACGCGGCGTTGCGCGGATACTTGGTGACCTGCTGGAAGTCCGCGAAGGTCTTCGGCAGGGCCGCGAACAACGCGTTCAGGTCCGTCCAGGTGATCTCGTTGCGCTTGCCGATCTCCTCCAGGTTGTCCCGCGCCTGCTTTTCGGTCTCCTCGATGCGCCGCCGCATCGCTTCCGCCCGCTCCTTGCGCGGCAGCTCCCGGGCGCTGTCCGGCAGGTCCGGCTCGACCATGCCGGACGCGAGCACCCCGCGCAGCTCCTCGGGCGACAGCACGGCCAACCGCTCCAGGTCCTTCGAGGAGACGCCGGCGCGGGACAGCTGGGTGAGCATCCGCTCCCGCCAGAACCCCTCGGCGACCCGGTCGGAGGTCAGGCCCTCGTCCTCGTATGCGGCGATCTCCTGTAGCTGCCGGCGCCCGGCGAAGGTGTGCTCCGCGAGCTCCCGGTGCATCGCGGCGTACTCGTCGGCGGCGGTAGCGTCGCCGGCCAGCATGCCGGCGTGGTTGCGCAGGAACACCAGCAGCGGCTCGGTGCCGGCACCGCGGCGCTGGGCGCCCCGCAGCACCTGGAACATGTCCAGGATCCGCCGCGACTGCTGGTGGTCCATCGGAGCCGACGGGTCAGCGTGCTGGACCAGCGCGTCCAGCTCCCGCTGGGCCTCCTTGGCCTGCATGGCGAACTCGCGCAGCTGGTCCTCCAGCTCGGCGAGCTGTTCCTGGGTGAGCTTGCCCTCCGCGCGCAGTTGCTTGGCGTGGTTCCGCCACGCCTCGGCCTTTTGCGCCCGGCTGAGGCCCTGCCAGTCGGTGGCGGTGTAGCCCGGCGGTATGACCCTGTCGGCGTCGATGTCGGTGCGGCCGAAGGCGTCCAGGTGCGGCCGGTTGCCGATCAGCTCCTCGTCCGGGTTGAGGGTGGCGTCGTTGCGCAGCCGGTCGCGCCACAGGTACGGGTAGACGTTCAGGTACGGGGTCTGGAACGGCACCGGGTTCGGCGTCGGCCGCTGCTGCCCGGCACCGCCGTTGTTCGACGCCTGCTGTCCGCCGGTAGCGGGATTGGTCTGGCCATCCACCGGCCCGCCGCGCTCGCCTCCGGTCGGACCGCCGCGCTGGCCGCCGGTCGGATCGCCGCTCGCCGGGTCGCCGCCGAGCGGGTTGGTCCGGTCGCCCGCCGGGCCGCCGCGCTCGCCGCCGGTCACCGGGTCACCCTTGATACCGAGCTTGCCGCCGGCCATCGGGTCCGCCGTGCCCTTGACGGTCTGCACCTTCGCCGGCGGCGGGGCGGTGTCGTGCAGCAGCGCGCCCGGCATCGTCGGGTCCGGGAACACCGCCCGGATCAGCAGCATCAGAACCGGCAGGCCCTTGACGCCCAGCCAGATCTTGGTCTGCCGCTTGACCGTGTCCCACTTGCCCGGGCGCTGCGACTGGTGGTCGCCGGGACCATTCATCGAGGACGGCTGCTCGGGCTGCTCCGGCTTCGGCTCCGTCTTCCAGGACGGGTGGCCGTTCATCGGTTGCCCATTTCGGTCGTACGTGGTGGGCAACTCGCGCTTGGGCAGGCCGAGTGCCTCGGTGGAGGTCGGGCCGTGCCGGTCGCGGTTCTGGTACTCGGTGATCCGCTTGGCCAGCCGCTCCGCCCTCGGGATCGCGTTCTCGATCTCGGCCCCGCGGTTGACCGTCTCACGCAGCTTCGCCTCGGCACTGTCGATCTTGGCCTGGCTCGCCTTCAGCGCCCGGTCGATGGCCCGGCCCTTGGCGCTGTCCGGGTCCAGCTTGGCCTGCTCGGCGAGCAGCTTCTCCCGGTTGGACCGCAGCTTCCCGAGGTACTCCTGCTGGCTCAGCTGGGCGTGGGTGTTGTCGTACAGCTCCCCGCGCAGTGCGCTGACCTGCTCGCGCAGCGGCTGCAGGGACTTCTGCGTCTCGGCCTCGCGCGCGGCGGCGGCAGTGTCGCCCCGGCCGGCCGGGGGCTCCGGGTGGAGCAGGGCGCGGAACTCGGCATCGATCGCCTCGCTGAGCGCGCCGCGGTGCTCGGCGGTCTCCCGCAGCGCGGCTTCGGCCTCGGCCGTCCTGGTCCGGTTCAGCTCCAGCGCCCGGCCCAGCGCGCGGCCCTCCGAGCTGTTCGGGTCCAGCTTCGCGTTCCGCAGCAGCAGCATTTCCCGGTTGCTGCGCAGCTGGCCGAGAGCCTGCTGCTGGCGGCCCTGGAGCTCGGTGAGCTTGGCCAGGTCGGCCTGCCAGCCATTCACCCGGTCGTACCACTTCGGCGCCGGCGCGCCGTGCTCCGCGCCACCAGCCGCCTTGGCCGGCTCGCCCGGCTTGGCCTCGGTCGGCTTGCCCGGGGTCGCCTTGCGGCCCTCGTCACCGGTGCCGCGCTCGTGCGGCCGGCCGTGCCGGGCGCCCACCAGGTCGCCGATCTCGTCGGCCATCCTCGGCGCGTTCGGGTCCTTGCCGCCGCCGACCTCGGTGAAGCCCCGGACGTTGCTCGGCGCCTCGCTCGACGGCTTGAGGTGCCCGTCGAAGATCTCGATCTTCCCAGTCTCCGGGTTCCGCCACCCGGCAACCGCGTGACCGGCCTCGCCGTCAGCACCCTTCAGCCAGAGCAGGAACCGGGTGCCGGGCTCGATGCCGTCCAGCCACTGGTTCGTCTGCTCCGCGTCGGCCTTCTGGGTGCGACCGTCGAAGTTGTTCTCCACGGTCTCCTGGACCTTGGAGGTCTTCTGGTCGTTGTAGCCCGCCGGGCGCACTCCGTCCGGATTGACCTGGCCTGGGTGTTCCGCGTTCAGCCGGTCCTGCGCCTCACAGGCACAGTTCTTCTCCGGACCGAGGGGTGCCTCGGCGTCCTTCTCGGTGCCGCCGGACTGCTCGTCCGGACGGTTCAGAGGCTGTTCCTTCTTGGTGCCCTGTCCTGGCTGGGCCTCCTTCGGTGCCGGGTTGGACGGGTCGCTGCTCTGTCCAGGCTGGGTCTCCTTCGGGTTGGCGGGGTTGACCGGCTTGCTGCCCGGGGGACCGTTGCTCGGCGAGTAGTCCAGGGGGTTTTCGGGCTTGGGTTGGCCCGGGTTGGGCTTCTGGGAGGTACCGGAGGGGCGGCCCACGCCGGACGGCCCGCCGGGGGCGTCGGCCAGCAGGGTGCCGCCGTCGCCGCCGTTTCCGTTGCCGCCGCCGACGCGCTGGCCGTTCGGGCCACCGGGGCTGCCCGGGCTGACCGGCGTGGCCGGGTCGGGGCTGCCCGGGCCGCCGGGCTGCTGGCCGCCCTTGCCTCCGGGCTTGACGTTGCCGGCGAGGCCGTTGCCGCCGGGGGTGGGCTGGCCGCCGACCTGGTTGGCCGGGCCGGCGGAGGCGGAGCCGTTGCCGCTCGGTGTGGGGTTGGCCGGGGTGCTCGGCACCGGGTTGCCAGGCTTGACGGCCCCGTTGCCCCCGCTGCCCGAACCGCCGTTGCCGGCGACCGGGGTGCTGACCAGGTTCGAGGCGCCGCCCCCGTTGCCCGAGCCGCCGCCGGAACCACCCGAGCCGCCATTGAAGCTGATCACGTAGACCGTGCCGCCGTCGGGGCCGGTGGTCACCTTCACGGTGAAGTTGTTCGGCCCCTGGCCGCCGTTCACCGGGGCGGAGCCGTTGGTCACCGGGGTGGAGCCGTTGCCGTTGACAACCGGCGTCGAGCCGTTGCCGGCGTTGACCGGCGGGGTGGAGCCGTTGCCGGCGTTCACGGCCGGGGTCGAGCCGTTGCCGGCGTTGACCGCCGGGGTGGAGCCGTTGCCGTTGGCCACTGGGGTTGCGCCGTTGCCGTTGACGACCAGGGTCGAGCCGTTGCCCGCGTTCACGGCCGGGGCGGAACCGTTGACCGGGGCCGGGGCGCCGGGCTGGCCACTCTGTTCCGGGGCGCCGGGCTGCCCGCCCTGTTCCGGAGTGGCCGGCTTGCCGCCCTGCTCACCCGGGACCGGCTGGCCGCCCTGCTCGGGGGTGGCCGGCTTGCCACCCTGCTCACCCGGGGCCGGCTTGCCGCCCTGCTGGGGGGTGGCGGGCTGGCCGCCCTGCTCGGGGGTCGCGGGCTTGGCGCCGCCGGTCCCGCGCTCGCCGGGCCGGACCGTGATGGTCGCGTCGGCGCCCTTGCCCGAGTACTCGGCGCCCCGGGTCCGGTTCATCATCCGGGCGATCGCGGCGTCGCTCGGCGGCTTGATGCCCTGGCTGCGCATCTCGGCCTTGACCTGGTCGACGGTCATGGTCCTGCCGCCATTGCCGTCGTCGGTGCCCCGCTGGCTGACGATGTCCCGGATGTTGAGGAACTCCGAGCCCGGCCGGCCCTTCCGGGTCACCAGCATCGGGTTGCCGTCGGTGTCGGTGACCACCCGGACCTTCGTGTTGGTGCTCGGGTCATTGACCGCGTCGACGATCGCCTTCTCGGACAGCCCGGTGTGGTTCATGACGTCCCGCACCGAGACCGGGCGGCCGGGCCGCAGCGTGTCGGTCAGGATGTCGATGGCCGGGCGGCTGACGCTGCTGTCCATCGGGCGCATCGCCGGGGTGTCCCGGATGCCGACCCAGGCGGGGTTGATCCGGCCGGAACGCAGGCCGGCCGCGACGCCCTTCCCGGCCAGCGGCGACGCCAGCATGAGGCCGCCGGTGACCAGCCCGGCGATCGCCTCGTCCTGCTGGCCCGGGGTCATCTGGTCCCAGGTGGCCACCGTGTTCACCACGCTGTAGCCGTACATCCCGGTGAACGTGGCCATGCCCAGGAAGGTGGGCGCGGCCGCCGCCGCTCTCACCCCAAGCGATGCGCCCACCGCGACGGGTCTCAGGAAGGCGCCGACGCCGACCAGGGCGGTTGCGCCGAGCGATATGTAGTCGGCCACGGCGGCAGGGTTGTCCCAGCCGTTCGACTGGCCGTGGTCCGAGCGCGCGATGATGTTGTCCACGGCCTTGCCCACGTACCAGGCCGACCCGGCGACGATCAGCGGCACGCCCACGGCCGCGCCGAGACCGGTAAAGGACACAATTGTCCCGCCGATGATCATCGCGGGCGCGACGACGTAGTCCATCACCTTCTCGACCGGGTGCGTGTAGTGCGCCGAGGTCGACATCAGCTTGCTGTCGTCGTTGGACCAGTTGTCCCGCGTGATCAGGTCCGAGTCCTCGGCCATGGTGTTGTTCTCGCGGTAGTCCTGCAGGGAGGTGAAGTACTCCCCGGCGTCGTTGACCCACGCCACCACCTCGCCCTCCGAGTTCTTGACCCGGTAAAGCAGCGTCGGGACCCACTCGTCGGTGCCGCCCTCGCGGTAGAGCATCCGCTCCGCGTCGACCGAGTACCCATCACCGCCGCGTTCTCGGATGACCTTGAGCAGCTTGTCGCGCTGGTCCTGGGTGAGGTCGGTGCGGTCGCCCGGCTTCTCGCCAGGCCCCAGCTCGCGGCCCCGGATGCTCTGCTCGTACTGGCCGACCGACATCTGGGAGGCCTTGTTGGCCAGCTCGTCGGGGGTCAGGTCCTTCCAGGAGTCCTTCAGGTCGTCCTTGTTGTAGTTCTCGTACCCGGGCAGGTTCTTCGCCGACTTCAGCGCGAAGTAGAGGTCCTGCTTGCCGGTGGACGGCAGTGAGAGCTCGCGGATCGGGTTGTTGTCCGCGCGCTCGGTCGGGTTGCGGCTGACCGCGCCGTAGTTCAACCCGCCCATGGTCTTGAACGGGCTGAGCTTGTCCTTCCACTCCTTCTGCTGAGGGTCGTTCTCGTTGAGGCTGTCGTACACGCCCTGGAGCCGGTTCAGCTTGGCGTTGGCGTCGGTCAGCCGGTCCGACCAGGTCTTGTCCCCGCTGCCGCGGCCGAAGGCCTCGTCCATCGCGCGCAGCGTGGCCTGCTTGGCGTCCTTGGCCGGGTCGGGCTTCCCGGCGATCGCCTCGTTCGCATCGCCGAGGACCTTCTTGTCCGCCTTGATGCCGTCCCAGCGGGCGTCGAGCTGGTCCTTCCGCTCGTTGAGGCTGTCCAGGGTGGCCTGCGAGCCGCCGTTCTTCTTGTAGGCGTCGGCGTCCTGGTTGTAGGCCTTGGCGTCGCGCATGTAGCCGGCGGTGCGCCGGTCCAGGTCGATCTGCCGCGGCCGAAGGCTCAGCGTGGCGACCTGGGTCGGGTCGTACGGGCGGTTCGGGTCGCCGTGCTCGTCCACGCCCAGGGCGTTCTGGACGTTCTCCATCGCCCGGTCCATCTTCGACTTGCCGTAGCCGGGCTGGGCCGGGTTGACCGGCTCGGGGCCGGCCAGCTCGTCGAGGACCTCCGGCTTGCCGGCCAGGTCGGCCTGGACCCGCTTGATGTCCGGCCGGACGTACGTGGCGTCGTCGACCCCGTCGATGATCCCGCGCGCGGCGGACCACTCGTAGACCATGCCGGGGTCGACATCCCCGAGCGCGTCGAACTTCTGCTGCAGGTTCTTCTTCTCGTCCGGGGTGAGCGTGTGGTCGGCGTTGGCGTCCTCGTAGGCCTGCAGGACCGGCGCGATCTTCTGCTCGTACAGCGGGCCGAACTGCTTCTGCAGCCGCCGGTCGGTACTCTGCGCGTCCAGGTACTGGTAGCCCAGTTCGGCCTGCTCGCCGTAGGTCATCTGCGGCAGCGCGGCCTGGTACTGCGCGTAGTAGTTCGTGCCGTTCTTGGCGTCCTCGGCCTTCATCCGCTCCACCGCGTCGGCGGTCAGCGGGGGCAGCGCGTCGTCCGGCTGCAGGCCGAGCTTGGCGGCCAGGTCCTTGTCGATCTGCGCGCCGGTGGGAGCGCGCCGGTAGTTCTGGTCCATGACCAGCGCCCAGCTGGCGTCCGGTCGGTCACTTCGGCCCCAGTCGAATCTGAGGTTCTCCGCGTCGGTGCCACACGAGTCCTTGTTGCTGCGGCACGCCCAACCGGTGTGGGTGCCGTCGGCGTTGGCGTAGAGCAGGCGCATGCCGGACGGGTCGGACACCCGCGTGCCCTCCCGGGTGATGCCCTCGCACGTCCCGGGGCCGCCGCCGTAGGACTCGCAGATCGCGCCGCCGCCGTTGCCGTTCTTGTCCCGGTTGTACTGGACGAACGAGCAGCCCTCGCAGATCTGCTGGTCGCCCTCGTTCGTGTACCAGGTCTTCTTCGGCCCGTCGTTGGAAACCTCGCGCCAGCCAGCCGGGTGCGGACCCTCGCCGGTGGCCAGGTGCTCGACCCAGCCGCACGCCTCGCACGGGGTGTTCTGTGCCGGCAGGCCGGGCCCCTGGACGGTGCACTTGCCGGAGCACCTGAGCTCGCCGCCCTTGCCGTCGCCGTTGGGCGTGATCACGCCCAGGCTGTCGCCCTCGTGGCTGAAGTTGAACTCGTCGGGGTTGTCCCGGTCCAGCGTGTCTCCGTGGCGGTTGTCCACCACGTAGCCTTCCTTGGTCTCGATGCGGCCTTCCTGGCCCGACGGCAGCTGGTAGTAGCCGGGGTTGCCGGCGGAGTCCCGGGTGATGACCAAGGTGGTGTCGTCGGGCTCGTCCTGGCGGCCGCTGCCCGGCATCTCGTTGTTCGGGTCGTAGGCGACCTGGGTCAGGTCGGACCAGACCTTGTCGCCCTCGATGCCCTGGTAGTGGCCCTTGCCGCGCCAGATGATCTGACCGGAGTTGCCCTGGGCGTCGCGGGCGGTGATCTGCACGCCCTTGGCGTCCTTGAGGTCGAAGTGGTCCAGCTTGTCGCCGAACCCGACGTCGGCGGTGCAGCCTTCCTTGCAGCTGGCGGTGAACGGCAGGTTCGAGGTGTTCGCGGTGGTGCCGCCGTTGTAGGTGTTCTTGTTCTGGCCCTCGTAGACGACCGTCGAGCCGGACGCCCCGTCCTTGAAGGTGCCGTTGCCGGCCAACCACCACATGCCCGCGCCGTCCGCGTCGGTGGCGATGGCGCAGCTCGTGTCGGAGGTGCACCTGCTCTTCGGCTTGCCCTGCGCCGTGGTCTGCTCGACGGTGCCGTCACCGTTGCCGGCGAAGCTGATCGTCCCGTCGCCGCCGCCCTTGAGGCCGTTCGCGCCAGCCGTGCACTGCGGGCAGTCCTCGACCTTGATGTCCCCGTCGGCGGTTTTGGTGATCTTCTGGATGCCGCCGTTGGGGCCCGGCTGGAAACCGGTCATGGTGTCGCCCGGCTCGAGGACCTTCCGCAGGGTGTCCACGTCCCACGGGGTGTAGCCGTACTTCGCGGTGATGTCCGCCCAGTCCTCGGGGCTGAGGCCGTCGGACTCCTGCTGCTGCGGGTTGAGCTTGTTCAGCGAGACGATCGGGTCCATCATCTGGCCGTTGCGGCCCATCAGGGTGATCGTTCCGCCGCCGGTGTGGGCGAGGTTGCCCAGGTTGCCCAGGCCGTTGCGGCCGGACAGCCAGTTCGCGGTGCCCTGCAGGTCGATCTTGTCGGTGAACTTGCCCTTGCCCAGGTCGTAGTTGCTCAGCGTGCCGTCGCAGCCGCCGTTGCAGGTGAACTCGAACGGCTTGCCCTTGGTGTTGCCGAAGCTGCCCTCGTTCAGGTTGGCCGGGTAGTTGCCCTGCGGCTTGGAGTCCTTGAAGTGCAGGTTGGAGTCGGTGATGCCGTCGTGGACGGTGCCGTCGCCCTTGACCCAGTACTTGCCGTCACCGTCGCCCTTGTCGTTTCCGGTGAGTCCGCAGCCCTGGGACATGTCGCAGGTGTGGTTGCCGCCGGTCGGCGCCCCGGTGGGTCGGTTGGACTGGACGCGGCCGTCCTGGCTGATGGTGATGTTCGTTCCGCCGGCGCCCGTGAACGTCTCGCCGGGTTTGCACTGGGTGCAGTCGTTCTTCACGACCGTGCCGTCGGGGGTCTTGCTGTAGATGGTGTAGCCCTTGTCGTTCTTCACCACCAGGTCGCCGGACTCGCCGTCCTTGAGGCCGTTCATCCACGCTTCGGGGTCCTGCACCTGGTGGGCCGCGGCCGCGCGCGCCCGGGCGATGGCGATCTGCTCGTTGTAGGAGGGACCGGTCTTGACGAACCCGGTGGCGCTCTCCTGTTCCTTGGTGAAGCCGGAGCAGTCGCCGAAGCACTTGACCCTGGCGACGGCGGCGCGGGCGTCGGCCTGCGCCTGCACGCCGCAGCTGCCGCCGCCCTGCTTGTTGCCGCGGCAGGTGCCCGACGCGTCGGCCTTGCCGTAGCCCTCCGGCTGGTCGGGGTTCTTCGCGCTGGCCTGGACCGAGTAGTAGTCGTGCGCCTCGGCGTGCGCGGAGTAGTTGTTGACGCAGTTCTTCGCGCCCTTGCAGACCGCGGCGGCCTGGGCCAGGCCGGGCTCGGCGGAGGTCTGCGCCATCACCTGGACCGCGCCGCCACCGTTCTCGCCGTCCTCCGAACCGTGCGCGTACGCCTTGGCCCAGGAACCGTTGCTGGCCGAGGAGTCGGAGGCGGTGGCCTCGAAGTGGTAGTGGCACTTGGCGGCTTCGGTGCCCTGGCAGGAGGCGCCGGCCATCGCGCTGCCGTCATCGGAGGCGCCGACCTGAACCCCGCCGGCGCACTGGCCGCTCTTGCCCAGCGTGCAGTCGTTGGAGGCGTTCGCGCTGGACTTGCTGCCCTTGGCGTCGCCCTCGCTGTGCGCCTTGCAGCCGCCGGCGCCGCCGCACTGGAACGAGACCTGCGCCATCTCCGGCGCCGCGGTGCCGCTGGTCCCGGCGATGCAGCCGGCCCTGCCCTCGCAGACCGTGTCAGTCGTGGCCTTGACGGTCTTGGCGCCGACCGACTCGGTGTGGCTGGTCGCCTTGATCGGGCAGCCGTCCTTGGAACCGTTGTCGCAGCTGGCCGCCACACTGGCGGAGGTGGCGGCGAACCGCTGCGCCTCGGGCACGTTGTCGGTGGAGGCCATGGTGGAGACGCTGGCGCGGATACCGGCCTGGCACTGGCTCTTGCCGTCGCAGGCGGTGTTGCCCTCACCGTTGCTGGTGGAGCGGTACTCGCCCTGGCCGGCTGTGTTTCCGTCGGGCGCCGAACTGGGCGCCCGCCCCATGCCGGCTTCGCCGGCTGTCGCGTTGGCCTTGCCGGTGACCTTGCCGGTGCAGCCGGCGTCCGGGCAGATCAGGTTGGAGCCGGTCTCGCCGGTTCCGGCCGCCCCCGGGATCGCCTTCTTGTCCTTGCCCCCGGCCTGCTGGCCGGAGTCGCGCATCAGGGTGGCGGTGGCGTCGCTGGTGACCACGCATCCGTTCTGACCGGCGGCGCAGGTGGCGTCGGTGTGTGAGGCGCCGGGTGTACCGGAGACATCGCCGGTGGTGGTGGCCTTGCAGTCCGGGCCGGAGCACTGCGCGGCGGAGGAGGACTGCGACCAGGTGACGGGGACCTGGTCCTCGGGGATCGGCTTCTTGATCGCCTCGGCGGCGTCGGTGTAGCTCTTCCGCGCCTGCTCGGCGTCCTTGCTCGCTTGCTCTGCGTTCTTTTTTGCATCGTCGGTCGCGCCGGGGGCTTGCGCGGCCTTGGTGGCCTCGTCGGCCTTGGTCTTGAGGTCGGCGGCCTGCTGCTTGGCCTGCTCGACGGTGGCCTTGTTCTGTTCGGTGTAGATGTCGGCGACGACCTGGCCGGAGGCGGCGCTGGAGTTGGAGAGCGCCTGGCAGGCCGAACCGGTGGAGTCGCAGGTGCTGGTGGTCTTGCCGGTGGCCTCCGGTGGGCCGCGGGTGCCCTCGCCGCTGTTCTGGTGGTTGTTGCCGGTGATGCCGGTGGCGGAGCTCTGCGGGGTGCCCTTGCACTTGCTGGTGCCGTCGCAGTTCAGGTTGGCCCAGGCGGCGGTCCAGGAGGAGGCGCCGGGGACGGAGGGGCCGCCGGTGTTGGCGGAGGAGCCGGGGGCGGTGATCGGCTGGTTGGGTTGCTGTCCGGGTTGGTTGGGGGTCTGGCCGTTGTTCTGCTGGGCGGTCTGGCCGGTCTTGCCAGCCTTGGCGTTCTGGGCGGAGCCGGTGGCGCCGTCCTGGGACTCGCCGCCGCCGACCTGGGTGTTGCTGGTGGTGGCGTTCTGGGTGGGCTGGTCCTGGAGCATCGGGCGGATCACGTTGGCGTCGGGGGAGGAGGAGGCGCCGCCGTTGATCACCGCGGTGCAGGTGCCGCCGCTGGTGCCGGCGCAGGACCCTTCGGCGCGGTTGCCTCGGGGGTCGTTGGAGACGCCGGGGTTGGTGGCCAGCACGGTGCCGGTGATCTTCCCGCCGCCCTCGCCGGTGAGTTTGCCGCCGATGGTGGAGGCGGCTGAGGGGCCTTCGCCGAGGCGCTGGGCGTTGACGGCCTGGTCCTCGCCGGCGTAAGTGAGGGCGGCGCCGGGGCCGGTGGTGGCATTCGAGAGGGTCTGGACCTGGCAGGAGCTGGCGCCCTTCTCACAGCCGACGGTGCCTTCGGAGGTGCGGGGTTTGCCGCCGTCCACCGCGCCGTCCCAAGCGGCGGCGGTGGTTTTCGCGGTGCCTTCGCAGTTCTTGCTCTGGCAGTCGATGCTGGCGGAGGCGCGGGAGGTGGAGGTGGGGCCGGTGGTGGGCTGGCCAGGTAGGGGCTTGCCGGTCTTGGGGTCGTACTTCAGGAAGTCCGGCGCGGAGGAGGCGTCGCTGCTGGTCTGGCCCAGGCAGCCACCGTTCTTGACGGTGCACTCGGCGGTGTCCGAGGAACCGCGGCGGTGCTCGGAGACGGAGGTGTCCAGGGCGGAGGTCTCGGTGTAGGACTTGCCACCGCAGGTCTTCGAGTCCTCGCAACGAACCTGCGCGTCCGCGTGGGAGACGCTCACGACGCCGGCGGGAATCTTCGCCCCGTCCGCCCGGACCTGCTCTTCGCGGTAGGCCACGGTGGTTTCGGCGGCCGAGCCGCAGGTGCCGCCGGTGCCGTGCACCTCGCACTTGGTCACACCGTCGGAATCGCGCACACCCTTCACATCCCCGGAAGCCTCGCCGGAGGTGGCGCCGTGGTCGGAGCCCTTGCAGCCGGCCGACCCGCAGAACAGCACCGCGGTGGTCTTGCTGGTCGCGGTGAGCCCCTTGCCGAGCTCGGCGACCGGGTCGACCTTCTTTTCCTTGCCCTCCGCGTCGGTTGTGGTGGTGGCGAGCTGGGTGCCGTTGCCGGTGTTGTTGTTGGCGACGGTGGAGGAGGAGTCGTTGGCGCAGTCGCCGGTGGCGCCGGTGACGGTGCAGTCGTGGTGGGCGTCGGTCTTACGGGTCGCGGTCTTGCCATCCACACCGGCGGTGATCTGGGCGGTGGTGGCGGTGTTGGCCTTGCCACCGCAGCCCTTGGTGTCATCGCAGTAGACCGAGCTGTGTGCCAGGACCCCGTCGCCCTCGTCCTGCCCCAGACCAGAAGACGTGGTGCACGAGCCCCCCGCCACCTCGCAGCCGGCGGTTCCGGTGTGGGTGCGGTTGTCGGTGTTCTTCTTAGCCGGGGTGGCCGGGACCGCGGCTTGCCCCGTAGCCGGGTCGCCGGCCACCGCCGGGATTTCGGGAGTGGTCTGCGTGTTGTCGGTCTTGCCGTTGGCGGTGCTGGTGGCGTTGCCCGTGCAGTCCTTGGCGCCCTGCGCGCACCGCACGGCGGCCTCGGCGGCCGGCTTACCCGAACCGGTGGTGCCTTCGTTGTCGGTGGGGCCGTAGAGGAACTCGGCCAGCCAGCCGCGCTGCCCGGTCTGGGGGTCGGTGCCGGCGGTGACCGTGCTGGTGGTGTCACACCCGACCGCGCTGGCCGCACAGTGCGCCTTGCTCGACGCCTCACCGTTCTCCTTGGCCCGCTGCGCGGCCTGGGCCGGAGTGTCGCCCGCAGGGGCGGTTTCGGTGGCGCGCCGCCCGGTGGAGGTGTTGTCGCAGGTGCCGTTGCGGGTGTTGCAGTCCGAGCCGGCCTGGGAGGCGTTGGCGAACCCGGCCAGCGCGCAGTCCTTCGTGCAGGCGCCGTTCGACTCGGAGACGCCTTCCTTCTTCCCTGCCGCGACATCCTTCGGGTTGGGGGTGGTGGGCAGTTTCCCGTTTTCTGTGCATCCGTTGCGTGCCTGGCAGAACGTGTCCGCACCCTGAGAGTCGGCGGTGGAGGAGGTGTTGCACTCACCCACACCGCAGGTGGTTTCAGCGGTGGTCTTGCCGGCCTTGGTGGTGGTGCCGCAGCCCTTCTCCGGGTCGCAGAACGCGTTCGCCACCCGATCCTCGGCGGTGGAGGAGGCCGAGCAGCCGGAGACACCGATCAGGCAGTAGCTCTGGTCCTGCTTGAGTTGCCCGGTTTTGGGGTCGATCGCGGCGGTGGAGCACTGCGCGAACGCCCCGTCGTTGGAGCAGGCCGCGCCGGCGCCGTCCTTGCCCGGGTTGGCCTGGCTGACCGCGTCATACCCGGCGGCGCTGCGCAACTCGGCGGTCTGCGCGTAAACCTCGTCGCGTTGGGTGTTGTACGCGGCGGCCTGCTTGTCGTGGGCGGCCTTGGTGATCTTCCCGGCGTCGAGCTGCTTCTTCGACTCGTCCAGCTTGGTCTTCGCCGGACCGAGGTTCTGCTGGCCGGTGACCACGTTGTTGAGCAGCTCGCTGTTGTACGGGTCGAGTTGGCCGGCGGACTGATCGGCCTTGGTCTGCAACGCCTTCTGCGCCGTGGCCTGCTTGTCGTACTCGGCCTGGGTGATCTTCTTCGCGTCCAGCTGCGACTTCGCCGCATCCAGCTTCTTCTGGCCACTGACCACGGCGAGCCGGTCGTTCAGGGCCTGCTGGGTGGACTGGTCGTCATAGCTGGGGTCCCACCAGTTCACGGACTGGTTCGTGTTACCGGTGCTGGTCGGGTCATCCAGCAGTTGCGGGGGACCCCGGTTGGACAGCGACCCCGGCTGGCGGGTCTTCAAGCTGCCATCAGCCAGGGCGCACTCCACGTCGCCCTCGCACTGCGTGCCGGCGAACTGGCCCTCGTTGTTCAACGCCCAGCCCTTGTCGCCGCCACTGCCTTGGCCGCCGCCCTGGGTGGCTTGCTGCCCGCCGCCCTGCTGCCCGGCGCCGTTACCGCCTTGGCCGTAGCGGTTGCCGGCGGCCAGCGCGGTCAACACATCCTGCGCCGCGTCGGTCAGCATCTCCCGCGCCTGCGCGCCGGCCTGCTTCCCGGCCACCTGGCCGACCAGGCCGGACACGACGTCAGTGACCCCACCCAGAATCTGCTCGAAATCATCCAGACCCGCCGGCCGCGTCCCCTGACCCTGGCTCTGGCCGCGCCCGCCGCTGCCGCCGGTGCTGTTGCCGCTGGAGTTGCCGCTACCGGACACACCGAGAGTGTCGAGCAGGTCGGAGACGAACCCGTTGGTCAGCTCACCGATCCGCTGACCCAGATCACCCTGCCGCTGGGGCCGCTGCGAACCCTGCCCCTGGCCGGACTGGCCCTGCCCAGCCGAGCCCTGGCTTTTGCCGCCGCCGAGGCCGATCTGGTCGAACAAGTCGGTCAGGAACTCATCCACCGAGTCCCCGATCGAGCCGAGCAATCCGCCCTGACGGCCGGTGTTGTGGTTGGCCTGGATGGGGCGCTGCACGCCGCCGCGCGAGTCGCGCTGGGAGAAGGCGTCACCGATCTGGTCCCGCAGCCCGTCGAACGCCTCACCCACCCGGCGACCGGCCCTGTCCTCGGCCACCTGGGACACCACCTTGGTCGCGGCATCACCGAACCGGCCCAACACCTCATCCAGATCGAAGTCGCTGTCCCGCCGCTGCTGCGGCTGACGGCCGGCGCTCTGGTTCACCACCGCCGCCCGGCCGGTGCTCGGACGAGACACCCCGAGGTCCCGCAGCAGGTCGGACACAAACTCCTCGGTCCGCTCACCGACCCGCCCGGCCAACTCCTGACCCCGGTCGCTGCTCACACCGGCCTGACGCACACCGCCCTGGGCGGAGTTCCGGGCGGTGCCGCCCCCTTCACCGGCACCACCCGACAGCAACTGGCCGAACACCCCACCCAGGGCCTGCTGCGTCTGCTGCGCGGCGTCCTCACCCGCAACCTGCCCGACCAGACCCGAAGCGGTGTTCACGAAGTTGCCCAATGCCTCGTCCACACTCGGCACCTGCTGCTGGCCCTGCTGCCCGGTCTGGCCCTGCTGCTGTTGCTGGCCGGCGGCCTTCGCCTCGGCCATGAACGCGTCGTAGTACAGGCCCTTCCAGTAAACCGGGTCATCGGAGAACGGGCCGCCATCGCGCGACTCGCCCCGGTTCCCGCCGCCGCCGATGCGTTCCATCAGGTCCGACACGAACTGATCGGTCCGATCCGAGATGACCCCGGCCAGATCCTGCCCGCCACCCTGCTGGCCGGTGTTCCGCTGGGCGCCGCCGTTGTTCTGGCCACCGCCGGCCAGCAACTGCTCGAATAGGTTGCCCAGCGCCTGCTGGGTCTGCTGCCCGGCCTGGCTGCCGGCCACCTGGGACACGATCTCGGAAGCGGTGTTCACGAAGTTGCCCAGCGCATCCTCCAGCGGCGGCTGCTGCTGGGGAGCCTGCGCCTGGGCCTGACCCGAACCGTTCGAGCCGCCGGTGGAGTTGCCGCCGATACCGAGCAGGTCGAGGAGGTTGCCGACGAAGTTGTTGGTCAGCTTGGTGATGTTCTGCACCAACTGCTGCTCCCCGGCGCCGGTGTCGGTCGGGCGGGGGTCGACGCGGCGGGCGGTCTGCGGCTCCACCCGGCGGGCGGTCTGCGGGTCGGTCCGCCGCGCGGTGCGCGCCTGGCCTGGCTCACCGGTAGCCGGGTCCACCTGGCTCGCCACCGCCGGGGTCACCCGCTGCGCGGTGGCCGGCTCGGCCCGGCGGGCGCTGGCCTGCTGCACCCGGGGGGTGCTGCCCTGTGTCGCCTTGCCGCCCTGCTTACCTAGCACGTAGTCGACCACCTGGTCGGCCTTCTCGGCGAACTTGGCGTAAGCGTCCGGGTGGGCCGAGCGCTGCACTGCCTGCGCCGCGCGCGTGACCGACTTGCCCTGCCAGCCGTCGACGTTCTTCAAGGTCTTGAAGAACTTGGTGGCCGCGTGCACCGGGTCGAGCACCTGCTTGACGGTGCCCCAGCCTTGGGAGGGGCGCTGCTGGAACAACCCCAGCGAATCCCGGTCGCCGTACCGGACGTTCTTCAGCCCCGACTCCTGCATCGCCGCCGCCACTGCGGTCTGCAAACCCTTGCGCGGAATGCCCAGCTTCTGGCCGACCTCGACGATCGTCTCGGCGTTCTTCGCCTGCTCCGCGCTGATGCCCTTGGGCCGCTTCACCGCCTTCGACTCGGCGGCCTGGGTCGCCGCCGGGCGGGCCGCGCCGGACTTGCCGCCAACATTGCCGGCGGTCTGCTTGGCCGCGCCATCGCCACCGATCAGGTCGAGCAAGTCCTGGGTGAACCCACCGCTCAGCTTCCCGATCTGCTGCCCCAGATCCTGCCGCGGGCGTTGCGCGCTCTGCTGCCCCCGGCCGCCGCCGGACTGCCCGCCACTGTTCTGGGCGCCGCCGTTGTTGCCCGGCCGGCCGCCCTGGCTGATCGCCTGAGTGAACTGGTCGGCCAGATCGGTGAGCGCCTCGTTCACGCGCTTCGCGGCCTTCTTGCCGGCCACGTCCTTCACGATCCCGGTGGCCACGTCCACGAACTGGTCGAGGACATCGTCCAGGCCCGGCTTCTGCTGCTGGGGACGCTGCGAGCCCTGACCCGAACCGCCGGAGTTTCCGGCACCGCCGTTGCTGTCGCCGCCGACGCCGAGCAGTTGCAGCAGGTCGGACACGAAGCCGTTGGTCGGCTTGGTGATGTCCTGCGCGAGCTGCTGGCCGGCACCGCTGTTCTGCGTGCCACCGTTGCTGGCGGGCTTGCCGGTGTTGCTGCCGCCGACCAGATTCACCAGGTCGGAGACGAAGTCATTGGTGATCTTGGTGAGGTCACCGGCCAGGTCACCCTGGCGGCCGGGACGCTCGGTGTCGCGGGAGTTCTCGTTGTTGCCGTCGTGCTGCAAGCGGGGGCGCTGACCAGCCGGGGGACCGCGACCAGGGTTCGCGTCCTGCCGGTGACCGGTGAAGTTCGGGTCGCGGTCGGTGCAGCCCAACGCCAGGCAGGTGATCGGGCCGGACTCGCCGCGCTCCGGAGACAGCCCGGAACCGCCACCACCGGTGGTCTTGGAGGCACGCTCGGGCATCCCGGCCTGCACCGCACCGGAGCCATCCCCGGCAGCGCCGTGGTGGTGGAGCCGGTTGCTGGCGGCCAGCGCGGCGGACACGTCCTGAGCCACGCTCGAGAGGGCCTGCTGGGTGCGGGCACCGGCCTGCTTGCCGGCCACCGTGCCGACGAACCCGGACACCAGGTCGACAACCCCACCCATCATCTGGTCGACCTGCTCGGCGGCTGGGGCCTTGATCGAGGAGCTGCCTGCGGACGACCCACCGCTCGGGCGGCCGGCCCACAGGCGGGACACGTCCTCGTCATCGGCGAGCCGGTCATCCAGGCCGTCGTTCACAGTCTGCCGAGTGGTCTTCGGCGACTGGTTCGCGCCGCCGGAGTTGCCACCGGCCGCCGGGCCGCTACCGACGGCCTTACCGAGGCGCTCGAACAGACCCGACACGAAATCCGACGCCGAGTCACCGATCGAACCGGCCGCCCGGGCCGTCTGGGCGTGAGCCCGGTCGACGCCCGGCGACTCGCTCCGGCGCTCCGCCGCCGCGTCCCGGACCCGGGTGACCGCGTCGGTGGCTTCCTCGTCGACCCGGCGCTCCACGTCCTCGCGGACCGGCTTGCCCGCCGAGGCGCCGGACTGGCCGGAACCGAAGGAGACCGCGTGGCCGATGCGGTCGAGCAGACCGGACACGAAGTCGGTCACCGGCTCGGTCACCGCCTTGGCCACCGGCTGCTGGGGCGTGGCCACCGGCGTCTGGCCGCTCTGGCCGGCGACCGCCTGGCCATTGCCGTGGCCGCGGTCAGCGTCGAGTGGCCATTCCATTTCCGGTTGCTGAGTGGCCGCCGGCTGATAGCGGGCGCGCAATTCGGACAATGACCGCGCCGGGCCAACGGTGGCCATTGTGGCCATTTGGCCATCCAGCCGATTGGCCGCTTGTCCGGAGTTGTTGTTCACCTGGCTCGGCTTGGCCGAGGCGGCATTTCCGGTCGCCCATGCCGGTGCCGAATCGGTGTCGTCGGTGGGGTCTTGGATTTCCCCCTGCGACGGCGCGATCGCGCTGACGTTCGCCACCGGGACGACCCCGGTGTCGGTGGCGGACCCGGTCGAGCCGGCGAACAGCCCGATGAGCACCGCGGCGATCCCGCAGGCCATGAGGAGCACGGTTCCGGGCATGGCAACCAGCGCGGTGCGCACGCACCGCGCCAGACCAGCCAGAACCGAAGAGCGCATGACCTCAAGACCTCGTCAGGGAGCAATCAGATGATCGAACATGCGATCGCGATTGATCAGAGATAGGCAAGCTCAGCTCAAGGTCGAATGATCCCCGGCACGGTACAACTCACGCGCCGGGTCGTCCACAAGGACGCACTCGGGTAAATCCCATACCGCCGTAGCGGCGCCAAGCGAGATCGAAGTTAGATGTCCCGGGTAGTCAGTTGGACGATGTTAAATGAACTAGGGGTTAACCTTGATTAAGCGGTCGTAGTCGAGGCTCCTGAAGACCCGGCACCGGGCGCTTCGAGCGGATCTGCTTCAGAGCGACGACTCAGGCCGCCGTCTCGGCGCCGCCGCCGACGGGTCCGGGGCGGTGGGTCAGCGCCCGGCGGACGCCCCGGGCCGGGCTCTGATGATCGCCGCGAAAGGTGGAGCGGTCGCCCGCAGACGCGTCAACCGCTATGGCCGATCCACCCGGCGTGGCCGTTCCAGTAGGAGGCCGGCCGTGTGGCCATCGCTGAGAACCGGCCGTGGCCACGCTCACTCTGGCCACGATGTAGATGGCCACGGCGACGCTGGGCGTCCGGCGATGGCCATCAAATGGCCGCACCTCGGTGGCCGGACGAAATGGCGACATGCATCGTGCGGGAATGGCCATCCGCAGCGTGGCCATCACGGCGCCGACCGCCATTTCGTGCCGAATCAATTGGCCGGTTCCGGCCGCTGGCCGTGTCCCGCCGTGCCGGTGCTGACCCGAGCCGGGCGCCTGCACGGGCCAGCCGCGTGCGGTCGACCTGTAGACATCCTTAGCGAAATTAAGTTAGAGTGTGCGCCGCGCGACGATCGACCTGGCGCCTTGTGGCACCGGGGATGCGCTACCACGTGAAGTTGCCGTGCTGAGCGTCGATCTAGGTACGCCTTCGGCCTGCTTGTGTGGGTGAAGGCGGATCGACTTGCGTAGCCGTTGCGCCGCAAGGATGTACCTCCACGTGACGACGACCGTGGCTGGTTCCGATCACTCCTGTACTACGCGCGGGTTCCTTTCGGATCTTGACCGAGCCAGGGAGTGACGCTCGATGGCTACCCAGTCAGCAGACGACCGGCGGCGCGGCAGCGCCGTGCGGGCGTCCGTGCTGCGCGGGTTGCTGTCGGTGGTGGCGTCGCTGTCCTTCGGGAAGCTGCTGCTCGGTGCCGCGATGCTGTGGATGGCCGCGACGTTCATTTCCGCTTCTGATTCGACGGTGTCGAATGCGGATGAGTCGAACGCCGTTCAATTGGTCGCATACGAGCAGGATTCCGATACGGACGCGAATAAATCGGATTGGTCGTTCTCGTTCAGCGGCGGTGAGCAGAAGCCGGCCGCGGTGAACAACGGCGGCGGGCAGTCCGTCGGTCTGGACGGCCGGATGGCCACGATGGCCACGGCCACGTCCGCACGGTCATTGACCGAGCTGCGCGCCCGGTATCAGCCCGCGGCGGCCGCCGACCCGTCGGCCACGGAACCGGCCGATTGGCCGTTCGTCGGTGGCCACGCCGGCGCCGGACACGGCACCCAGGCGACGGTGGCCGCGAACGGCAGCCAGCGTCCGGTGGCCACGGAAGGCAGTCTCGGCCGCTCGGTTGTCGACTCGGTGACCGACTTCATCACCAGCCTCCTCGACAAGATCGGCAATGCGCGCGAGGGCGACTCGGCCTCGCACACGAAGCCGGTCGACCGGCCGAAGCCGACCGACCCGAAGCGCGTCGTCGGGGAACCGAAGCGGACGATCGCCGCCGGCGCCGAGGGGAACGACTCCGTGCCCACCGGTGGGGTGGCCGACTCGGTTGGCACCTCGGTGACGAAGCTCGTGTCGGACCTGCTGGAGCGTCTGGCCGACCACACCGCGCAAGGCGGTGACTCGGCCGCGACGCCGGCGGCGTTGACGCGTGAGACCACCGCACGGGTTTCGGACACCACCGATTCGGCCCCGTACCGCGCGTCGACCACCTGGCAGCAGACCGGTTCCGGTGCCGCGGTGAAGGCCCCCGCGGCCGAACAGGTCGAGCAGGTGATGGGCGGCGTGGTCGACCTGGTGTCCGGGATCGTCGGTGGAGTGGCCGGCAAGCAGGCCGGCTCGCACACCCGCGCCGCGCTGACCGAGCTGACCGACCAGGTCTCCGAGGCGCTCGCGGTCAGCAACAAGCTCAACAAGCACGGCGGCGCCGGCAACGGCTCGAGCGATCTTCAGCTCGCCATGCCCGAGCGCGCCCCCAAGCATGTTTCGCACGGCGGTTCCGGTCTCGCGCCCGAGCAGGACCAGCAGCCCATCTTCTGCCTGGCGCTCGGCTGCACCGACCAGGACCCGAGCCTGATCGGCCACCACCCCGGCATCGGCGGCGGACGCGGCCCCCCAGCCACGCACCGCCCTCGCCCCCAGCGCGACAGCCCCTCCGAGAACGACCCGGCCTCCTGGTCGAGCAAGCACCACCGCTCCCCGGCCGGCGGCATCGACAACTTCATCAGCGGCATCCTCGGGTTCGTCCGGGACCTGATCGGCAGCCTCCCGCGCAGCGGCGGTGGCGCCCAGCACCGGCCCTCCCAGCAGGATGACCAGATCAGCAACCTCACCCACGACTTCGTGTCGAACCTGCTGAACCTGATCGGCAAGCACACCGGCGGCTCCAAGCAGCCGCACACGCTTCCGGCCTACGTGCCTCAGGGGCAGTCCGAGAAGATCGCCGAGCTGACCAACGGCTTCGTGTCCGATCTGCTGGATCTGTTGGGCATCGGCAAGGGTTCGACCGGTGGTGCCGGCGCGGAGCAGAAGCCGCGGACGCTCCCGGCTTACAACTTGCGGAAGCCGAGCATGGGCGAGGCGATCAGTGGGTCGGTGAACGACTTCCTGACCGACCTGTTCGGCAAGCTCGGCATCTCCGGAAACGGCAACGGTCAGCAGGGCAAGGGTTCCCAGCGGCCAACCCAGCAGGACCTCGGCCAGGACATCGGCCAGCTGACCAACGACTTCGTGTCCGGTCTGCTGGAGCTGCTGGGCGTCGGCAAGGGCTCGAACGGCAGCGGCGGTGCCTCGAACCAGAAGCCGCGGACGCTTCCGGCCTACGTGCCCGGTGACCGGCAGGGCGGCCAGATTTCCGAGCTGGCCCGCGACTTTGTCTCTGACCTGCTCGAGCTGCTCGGCGTCGGCAAGGGTTCCAACGGCTCGAGCCAGACCCCGGGGAAGCCGAGCACCAGCAACGGCCAGGGTTCCCAGCGGCCGACCCAGCAGGATCTCGGCCAGGACATCGACCAGCTGACCAACGACTTCGTGTCCGGTCTGCTGGAGCTGCTGGGCGTCGGCAGGGGCTCGAACGGCGGCGCCGGTTCGGAACAGAAGCCGCAGACGTTGCCGGCTCGTGTGTCTGGTGACGGCCGGTCCGGTGATGTTCCCGAGCTGGCCCGTGGCTTCGTTGCCGACCTGATGGAGCTGCTCGGTGTCCGAGGTGGCAACAAGGGCGGTGCCGGGCAGAGCTCGCGGCAGCAGAAGCCGGACCTGGATGAGGTCTTCGACCGGTTCACCGATGTGGTGACCGGGATCGTGAAGGACGTGGCCGGCAAGAAGGCCGCGAAGAAGGTCAACAAGGCCCTGGAAGAACTGACCGACCAGTTCACAAAGGCGCTGGGCAACGGCGGGCGGCCGGGAAACACTGGTGGCAGACAGACCCGGCCGCCCGCCACCCAGCAGCCCACCGACAGCGGCAAGCGTGGCGAGGACATCACCAAGCTCACCGGCAACTTCGTCCAGAGCCTGCTCCAGCTGCTCGGTGTTGGTGGCTCGGAACAGAAGCCGCGGACGCTTCCGGCTTACAACCCGCCGAAGCCGTCGGGGAACGGCGATGGGCAGCAGTCGAACGTCGGCCAGGCCATCGGGCAGCTGACCAACGGCTTCGTGTCCGAGCTGCTCGAACTGCTTGGCGTCGACAAGGGCTCGGAGCAGAAGCCGCGGACGTTGCCGGAGCGCGTCGGTGGGGTCGGCTCGGAGGACGGCGGGCCGTTCTCGGATGACATGGACGGCTGGAAGAAGCTGTACTACGACGCGTTCATGGCCGAGGCGAAGGCCGCCGGCCAGCAACAGCAGCAATCCCAAGGGCAGCAGACGCCGAGCGTGGACGAGGCGCTGGGCAACTTCACCGACCTCGCCGCGAACCTGGTTTCCCAGGTCGCGGGCAAGGACGCCGGACAGCAGACCGAGCAGGCCCTGAGCAGGGTGTTCGAGCGGTTGCTGGCCGGTGGTGGTTCGGGTGGCGCCGGCAATGGGGGCGGCGCCAGCCAAACCAACAACCTGGATGACCTGCTGGAGCGGTTCGTCGACGCCGCGTCCGGGATCGTTTCGAGGATCGCGGGCGGCAAGGCGGGGCGGCGGACCGAGCAGGCGTTGGACGAGCTGCGCGACCAGCTGACCGACCGCCTTCAGGGGCGGCGGCCGGTGCAGGCCGAGAACAATGTCCAGGCCCAGACCGGCCAGCAGCAGGGTCAGCAGGGCGGGCTGGCCGAGCAGATCACCGACCTGACCAATGACTTCGTCGCCGATCTCCTCAAGGTCGCGGGTGTCTCGGGCAACAGCTCCGGGAACGGTTCAGGCCGTGGTTCGAGCAACGGGCAGGGCACCCGGCCGGCGAACCTGGATGACCTCGAGCAGATTCTGGGTGGCGTCACCGACCTGGTGTCCGGTCTGGTCGGCCAGGTCGCAGGCAAGCAGGCAGGCGACCAGGCCCGCCAGGTGCTGACCACCGCGGCGCAGGACCTGCTCGAGGCGCTCGCCGCGGGCGGCCGCTACGGCCAGGGCACCGCCGCCGGAGAGGGCGGGCAGGGCAGCGGCCAGACCGGCACCGACAACAACTGGGCGCTCGACAACGACGGCCAGTTCGCCGGCACCGACTGCGACGGCGACATCGAATGCGCCCTCACCAACGGCAACCTGCGCACCCGCCAGCCGCAGTCCCTGGACAACCGAGGCCCGCCACAGCTGCTCGACGACCCCGACAACGGTGAGCAGGTCATCTCGCAGGCGCTCGAGGACCGGCTCACGCTGATCAGGGGTCAGAAGATCCTGGCCACGGCCAAGTCCATGCTCACCGCCAAGAAGACCACCCAGGCTTTGTACGACCGGCAGGTCCGGGGCGTGCGGGCGCTGCAGAAGAAGGCGAACGCCTCCGCTGCCCAGCTGGACGCCCAGGACGCCGACCTCCTCAACGACGTGATCGCCGGCCAGCAGAACATGGGCAAGGCGACCACCACGCTGACGGCGGCTCGCAAGCAGTTCCTCGCCGGCAAGATGACCAGGGCCGCGTACGACAAGCAGGTCGCCGCCTACAACACACTGCGCAAGCAGGTGGACGCGCGGACCGTGCAGCTGCGTGACACCGCCGGCTACGACGATCTCCAGGTCAACCCCGGTCGGGACGGCGCCGACGCGGCGTGCGCCAACGACGGGACCTTCGCACAGTGCTCCAGCGCGGCGATCGACCCCACGACCGGCACCGTGAAGCGGGATGAGACCTACTGCCTGCTGGGCCTGCGGGGCTGCTCCAGTCAGTCCAGGCTCGGAGCCCGGCTGGCCGTTGCGTTCTGCGACCCGGCCAAGGGCTGCGGCACCACCACCGCCGTCGGCAAGACCGTGGCCAACACCAAGTGCGGCGTCGGTGACTGCGAGACCGGCAGTACCGCCTACACCCGGAACGCGGAGACCTACTGCCGGGCACACAACGGCTGTGCGGAGAACGGCCGCACACTGGCCCTGCCCGGCGTCGAGGAGCTGGCGGCGGCCGGACGGAAGCAGGGCATCTCGCTGTTCAACGGTGCGTGCACCAAGGACTGCGCGCTCAACGGGTTCGCCAGCCCGGCCGAGGCCGGCTCGGACTGCAACACCCGCAACGGGACTTGCTACAACTACGCCACCGGCCGTCTGACGGTCGGAACCACTCTGAGCGCGGCCGGCAGCCGGGCGCGTTGCCAGGCCGGCGCGGTCGGCTGCGACGTCACCCTCACGGTGGCCGCGCGGTTCGGCGCCCCGTCCGTTGCGGAGGCCCGGGTCGACTGCGCCGAGAGCGGGAAGGGCTGCTCGGGCGACTCGGTGTCCAACACCAACGGTCGGATCGTGCGCACGACGGCCGACGACCGGGCGCACGCCGGCACCGCGCGCTGCGCCGTCCGGGGCGGCGACTGCACCTCGTCCTCCGGCCTGGGCGTGGACACCGGCGACGGCACCGGGGTGCTCACCCACGGCTCGGTCGACTGCGACCAGGAGACAGGTTGTGCGGGCAGCGCGGGCACCGCCACCGTGGCGCGGATCGTCGCTGGCGCCGGCCGCAAGGCAGCCATCCGCCGGACCGATGCGCACAACGGCTGCACCGTCGGCGGCAGCACCGCCAGCTGCGACAACGACTCCAGCTCGACCGTCGACCTCACGAACTCCCGCCCGACCGCGATCTCCCGGATCCTGGCCACGCTCGGGTGCGACTCGGCGGAGTGCAAGGCCTCGCAGTCCGGGGCCACCTCCGGTGAGGCGGTCGGGGACATCAAGGGGCTCCGTGATTCCGACGGCGTGACCCGCTGCGCGGTGCACGGGTTCAACGGGACCTGCGGCTCGGGCGGCGAGACGACCGTGGCCTTCCGCGAAGCGCAGACCCGTTCCGATGGCGCCAAGCTCGCCGCCGGCGTGGTCAGCGTCTCGCACGCCGACGCGCAGGTTCGCTGCGAGGACGCGCTGCGCTGCGGCGGGACGTCCTACGCGGAGACCTCCGCGCTGGACACCGCGGTGTCCAAGTTCCGGCGGGGCTCCTCCGACACCGCCGCCTGCTCGGTGCGCAACGGCGGTTGCCTCGGCCAGACCAGCTCGGACGCTTCCTCTGCCTTGGACTTCATCAAGCTCGGCAAGGACGGCAAGCCACTGCCTGGCCAGCCCACCGCCGGCCCGTCCTCGGCCTCCCGCGCCTCGGCCTCCGTCGACTGCCGCTCACGGAACTGCCAGGGCGCGGCGCGGACCAGCGCCGCCGCCTGGGACGGCGCGGTGAACGGCGGCCAGCCGCGTACCTCCTCCGGATTGGTGACCTGCCAGCCGGGCGCGCCGAGCTGCCAGGTGCAGACCATGTCCAACGCCGTGACCGGCCCGGGCGCCGCGCTCACCTACGCCGGTGAAGACGTGAACCTCAAGCGGCTGGGCACCGGCCCGTCCGCCGCGACCACCATCGGCGGCAAGCTGACCGGGACCGGCGGCGGTCGGCTGACCGGCGTCGTGCTCGCCACGAACCCGGGCGTCTCCGCGGAAGCAAGGGGCAACAAGGCCGAGGGCTCTTGCGCCGGCACCACCGGCGGCCGCTGCGTCGCGGTGATCAACGGCGCCTCGTCCAGCAGCCCCGACGCCAACAGCATCAAGCCGATGGTCCAGGACCAGCCGACCAGCAACGCCGTCACCAGCAACACCGCGATCGGCGGCAAGGGCGGCCAGACCGCCTCCAGCGGTGACGACAAGCGGCCCGGCCAGGACCCGAACCAGCCGACCGCACCCGGCTCGTCCGCCGTCACCGGCGGCCCGACCGTGCCCGGCGCGTCCAGCTGGACCACCGCCTGGGCCAACCTGCTCTGCGAAGGGAACACGGCATGCAAGGGCAACCCGCACAGCACCGCGACCGGCATCACCGGCACCAACCACCGCAACGGCGGTGAGGGCTCCCGAGGCCCACCGAGCAGCCAGAACCAGACCACCGGCACGTGCAATACCACCGGTGCCGCTTGCCAGGCGATGTCCACCTCGAGTGCGGCGTCCGGGCAGGTAGTCGCCGACATCATCACCGAACGGAACAGGACCGCCGCCACCGATCTGGCCACGCAGGCCCGGCAGGCGAAGGCCCAGGCGGAGAAGGCCGCGAAGACCGCCGCCGCCCCGGGTGCCACCCAGGCTCAGAAGCAGGCCGCCGCCAAGGCCGCCGCCGCCGCCAAGCAGGCCGCCAAGACCGCCGCCCAAGCCGCCAAGGCCGGCAAGGCTCCCGCCGCCGCCTCGGTCCCGGCCTCCTGGTCGCAGTCCTCCTCGTTGGTCGAGTGCGCCGGCCGCGGCTGCACGGCCACCACCACCGGCAACACCGCGGGCATCCCTGGGATCTCGCGCAGCGCGGCCACCTGCGCGGCTGGCGCCAAGGGCTGCACGGTCACCAGCGACGCCACCACCACCGTGCTCGCCGGCTCCGGCCAGCGCGCCAAGGTCGGCAGGTCCGCCACAAAGGCCATCCCGGGCTTCGCCGGCACCGCTGAGACCGGCTCCAACGTGATCTGCGCGGACACCGGTTGCACGGGCAAGGTCACCGGAGCCGCCAAGGCCCAGGTGCGCCAGCCAGGCCAGCGGGTCGCCAGCGCGGGCCAGGGCAGCACCGCCTGCTCCGGCCCATGCACGGCGGCCATCCGGGCCGGCGTGACCACCCAGGTGGCCACGCCGGCGGACGACCGGTCCGTCGCGACCTCAGTGAGCATCTCGGCCAGCTGCGACAAGGCCGGCAAGACGGGCTGCCGGACCACAGCCAGCACCGCCGGCAACACCAGCGGCGTCCCGGGCACCTCGCGCTCCGCGGTCACCTGCGCCACCACCGGCGCCGGCTGCGCGCTCAGCAGCGACGCGAGCGGCACGGTGCTGCCCGACTCCGGCCAGCGCACCAAGGCCACCAAGAAGGACAAGCTGGGCAAGGCCATCCCGGGCCGCGCCGGCACCGCCGAGACCGGTTCAACCCTGGTGTGCGCGGACGCCGGCTGCACCGGCAAGATCACCGGCTCGGCGAAGGCCCGAGCCAGCCAGGGCGCCCACCGCTCCGGCAGCGCCGGCAACGGGAATACCGCCTGTAAGGGCGTGTGCCAGGCCAGCATCCGGGCCAGCGCCAGCACACAGGTGACTGCACCCACGGTGAAGAAGGACAGCCGGTTCGCCACCACCTCGGTGAGCATCGTGGGTAGCTGCGACAACGGCAGCAAGGCCGGTTGCCCGGTACACGCGGTCAGCAAGACCAACGCGGTCGGCGCCAAGCGGGTGCGCGCCGGCGCGAACAGCGTCTGCCACAGCAACGCCGGATGCCTGGCCGGGACCAACGGCAGCGCGTCGCCCGAGATGGCGCAGGTCGGTTTCCAGTGCATGGCGTCCACCGGCTGCAAGGCCAAGGCCACCGGAACCGCGAAGGCCGGCAAGGCCCACGGCAAGGCGTCCAGCGACTGCACCCTGGGCCGCGGCGGCCAATGTGCCGGCGGGGTCCAGGTGGGCGCATCGAAGGACGGCAGTGCCCTGGCCGGCGCGACCTGCCAGGCCAACAAGGGTGCCCGGTGCCACTACGCCTTCGAGGCCACCACCTCGGACCGCTCCCGCGCCGGGGCGAACTGGGCGAAGGCGTACGCGCATGGCTCGGAGGAGGGCGAGAACGGCGGCGGCCTGGTCCAGGTGATGGCCGCGACCAGCGCCGGCCCAGGCCAGGCGCAGGCCAGCGCGACGTGCAAGGGCGCGAAGAACTGCGTCAACAACTACTCCGCACATGCCGAGGCGCACGACTCCTACTCGGTGCAGGCCAGCAAGGCGCACCCGGACCAGCCGTCGGGTTACGGCAAGGCCGACGCGTCGGGCACCTGCCGGGGCAACAAGAAGGGCGGCGGCAGCTGTGGTGTGCAGGCGCAGGCCGACGCTCGCGCCGCACAGGCCAAGGTCCGGTGCTTCGGTGACTGCTCCGGCTTTACAAAGGAGCAGGAGCACGCCACCGGGTTCGTCAAGACCGGCCCGTCGTACAACGAGCAGATCGCCATCGCCCGGGCGCGCGCCGCGCACAAGGTGCAGGACATCGACAAGTGGATGGCGGGCCAGAACGGCACCGCCGGCGGCCTGAAGAAGGACGCCAAGGGCAACTGGACGATCTGGAGCAAGGGCGCGGACGGGAAGGTCACCTCCCGCCCGTGCGCCGCCGGTGAATGTGTGCCGGGCAAGACCGTCGACGTCGGCGGCTCCACGATCACCTTTACCGACGCCGCGCACTCCTCGGTCACCCGGCCCACGGGGGCGCCCAGCGGTGGCGAGCACAAGTGCGACACGAACGCGGGTTGCGCGATCTCCGGTGACGGCAAGGGCAACGGCGCTTACTGGATGGCCGGCAACGGCAAGGTGCACGACGGCATCACCGGGTCCGACCTGCACTACAAGGACTCGCGGCCGGCCGGTGCCGCGACCAATTTGAACGAGGGCAGCTTCGGCAACAGCAAGGGCAAGGCGTTCGAGTTCACCTGCAACGGCGGCTGCGACGGCAAGCTGAGCAACGTCGACCTGGGTAAGGGCAAGTTCACCGACAAGATCGACCTCGAGGGCACCTCGAACCTGATGTCCGGCCGGGACGGGCTGGGCAACCTGGGGAACCTGGCGCACTTCGGGCGGGGCACGATCACCCTCGAGGGCCGCGACCACAAGCCGATGAAGCCCATCGTGTCCAAGAACGCGGACGGGCTCACACTGCAAACCTGGCTACAGGTGGCCAACAGCTACGGCTACAACCAGTGGGACATCTCGACGCTGAAGAAGGTGCTGGGCAAGGGCGACACGGCAACCGGGTTCGGGCTGGACAAAAACGGCAACCTCGTCAAGTACATCAAGACCGCCGACGGCGAGCTGGAGACCAAACCCTGCCCGGAGTGCAAGAAGACGAAGCTTCCGATCAATGGCGGTGGCGACGGGACGATCAGCTTCGGCCCCAACGGTTACGGCACGGTCAACCAGACCGTCGGCGGCAAGAACAGCACCTGCACTTCCAACACCGGCTGCGCCCTGGCCGCCGGCGCGGACGGTGAGGGTTACTACTGGATGCAGGGCAAGGGCAGCGTGCACGACGGTGTCACCGACACGACGATGAACTTCCACGACTCCCGCCCGAAGGGCAAGGACCCCAACCAGAACTCCGGCCGCCTGGGCAGCCCCGCCGGTACGGCGTTCGGGTTCACCTGCAACGGCGGCTGCACCGGCGATGTGAAGAGCATCGATCTGAGCAAGGGCCACAAGCGCGGCACCTTCACCGACCACATCGACCTCGCGGGCAGCGCCCGTCCGATGTTCGGCCGCGACGGCTGGGCCAACCCGGGCGAGTACAGCCACACCGGCAAGGGCACGGTCATCCTGCAGGTGGGCAAGGACGGCAAGGACGTCATCACCTCCGTCGGCAACGGGGTAACCCAGGGGAACAACTGGACGATGATCACGACTCGGGGTGTCGACACCCCGGGCTACTACGACATGGGCGGCGGCCAGGCCGGCGAGGTCAAGCTCAACGAGGGCTACGGGATCGAGCAGACCGACCGCAGCCACCCGATCGACGTCTACAACGACGAGGAGATACCGAGGCCCCGCGACAAGACCGCGGAGGCCTTCGACCCGCAGTCGCGGGAGAAGAAGGTCTACGAGGCGGGTGAGAAGAAGGTCGGCGAGAAGGTCATCGACAAGGAGGACGGCCTCGGCGTCGTCACCCCCGATGGCAAGGGCAACGGGGGCTCGATCAAGTGCACCGGCGACTGCGCCCTGACCCGGCCCAAGGGCATGAAGCAGGCGCCCGCACTCGAGGACGTCACGCTCTACGAGCCGATGGTCAAGTTGGGCGAGCTGCCGAGCCAGGCCGGCACGGTCGAGTTCCATGGCCCCGACGACCCTTACCACATGCCCGACAAGAAGGTGCAGGGCTGGGTCGACCCGTACGGCAATAGATCACAGTGCGACTCGGCCAAGGCCGGCTGCCACATCGGCATGGTCTACGGGCCCGGCGGCGGCGTGGTCTGCTCCGGCAACGGGTGTGACAGCACCAACGTCAAGGGCCAGCGCCTGGAGGGCGCGGGCTACCTGCTGTTCCCCACCGTCAACAAGAAGGGCGAGATCACCGGCAACAGCGGCTTCGGCTGCGAGGCCGGCGCCACGGCGTGCAAGACCAGCGGCGCCGGGCTGACCAACCTCGGCTGGGTGGGCACCCCGCACGAGTCCTGGATGGCCGGCATCGACCCGACCTACCTGCGGCCCGGCCAGAACACTTCGATCGACAAACAGATGTACAAGCTGCTTGCGCCCCTCGGGATCAAGCCTGGTGATCCGCTCCCGCCGCTGGACGCGGCCGGCGAGCAGATCCTCCAGCGCTACGACGCGGCACACGGCACCAACTACTACAAGGAGTACCTCGCCGGCCTGCCGGAGCTGACCCAGGGCCGGAAGGACCTGGCCGTGATCAAGGTGGCCGGCGCGCTGGACACGTTGCAGCGCCGCAGCCAGCAGCTCGAGAAGCAACTGCCTGGCCTGAAGGCAGCGCTGGCCGCGCAGAAGCAGTACAACGCGGGCAAGCTCAGCTACGACAAGCTGCAGCCGCACCTCAATGTGATCACGCAGGCGCTGAGCATGGACCAGGAGTACTCCGGCGCCCGCGGCCTGGTCGACGCGATCAGCGGCGTGTCCTACCAGGCCAAGACCGGCGCCAATGACCAGATGGCGGGCGCCAACGTCAGTGCGGTCGGCAAGACCCCGGGCGAGACCTTCCAAGACGCGGAGAAGCGCTACTACCAGACCAAGCTCCCCAAGGTCGGCATCGACCCCAAGACCGGCAAGCCGTTGACCGAGCTCACCCCCTACGAGCAGGCGAAGAGCAGCGCCGCGACGGTTGCCGGTCTGCACCTGCTGACCCGGATCCGGGCGCTCAACCAGGAGTCGGCCCAGCGGGACGCTCGCGTCCAGGAGCTGAACAAGGCCGGCGGCGCCTACCCGTGGCAGGCCAAGGAGATGGACGACTGGAAGACGCGGCTCGATGGCAAGAAGGCCGGGATCGAGGCCGTTCAGACGAACATCGAGAACCTGCAGAAGACCCTGCCCGGCAAGATCACCATGAGCACCGATGAGCAGCGCCAGGACGACATCGAGGCGGCCGAGACCCTCGGCGACCCCAAGCTGGCCAACCGGCTCAGGGCCTGGGACGCGCTGCAGAAGGACGCCGCCGGTCTCGCCGGCAAGATGGAGAAATCCAGCAGCGACTACCAGAAGGGCCTGGCCAAGGACTACTACAGGCCGCTGGCCACCCTGGCAGGGCTCAACTACAACACCCTCGCCCGCGACCAGGGCTCACGCGACCCCAACAGCCAGCTGGGCGACCTGCCACTGCCCTCCTCCGGGCACCCCGACCTCTATATCGCGGCTCGATCGGCCTACTTCAAGGCCGCCCAGGATGCGGCCGCCCCGAACGGCTCTGCCCTGGCCAAGGCATTTGATCAGGGCGGCCTGCCGCTGGACAGCGAAGGCCGGCCGCTGACGCCCGGCGCGACTGCGGCCGATCGCCGCGCCGAGCTCGCCGCCCAGGGAATCACCAGTCTGAAGGGAGTGGAGGATCAGTACCTGCAAGCCGTGGGGGTCGAGAACATCCACGATCTCAGCAGGGAGGAGCTCAAGCGGCTGGGCGCCCCCGTCGACGAGATGGATGAGTACGGGAAGGGCCGCGAGACCGACGGCAAGGTCTCTGGGAACATCATCCTGGTCGTCGATGAGCACGGCAGGGTCGTCGCGGACTGGACCTTCAGCGAGACCTTCCGCAAACCCGTCAAGACGGCCTCGAGCTTCTCCGAGGCCAAGATCGGCACCGTGCCGGGGAAGACGCCGGAGTCCCCGTACGAGGAAAAGGTCTTCGACCGCAACGGCCAGCGCTACAGCGGTGTCGACGACTTCCATGACAACAACCGCATGTACAGCCCGGACATCCAGATCAGCACGTCGAGGGACTGGACCAGCACCAACGGGAGAAGCGCGAACAGCGACGTCTACAGCGGCGGCGGGCACAAGTCGCCGACCTGGTGGGACCGGAACGCCGGCTGGGTCCTCGGCGCACCCATGGTCGTCGGCGGGATCCTGACCCTCCCCGTCGGCGGAGGCGCCGCAACCATGGCCGGCATCGCGATCATGGGCGCCGCCGGGACGGTCTCCGCCGTTCGGGAGATCAAGCATCTGCGGAACATGTCCGAGCACGGCCTGAGCATCAGCCCGTCCAGCTCTTCCGAAGCCTTCCACACCTGGCTGGGCCTTGGGGGGGACGTACTCTCACTGGGCACCATGGGTGTCGCGTTCCGCGCGGCCAAGCTCGGCGCATCCGCGCTGGCGGCATCACGTGCCGGGAACGAAGCCCTCGCCGCCGGCAACGCGGGCAGAGCACTGGGAATCTCCTCCTCGCGCGGCCTCAGGGTGGCCAACGGGATCGCCCTCGGCGACTTCGTCTACCTCAACGCCCAAGCCACCTACCAGTACATCGCCGACTCCCGGGCAAAGGGCCACTGGGACCTGAACCAGGGCGGCCAGATCCTGATGGGCTGGGGCATGCTGGCCATGCCGCTCGCGGCGCACAGGATGACCAAGAGCATGCGGCCGGAGAAGAACTTCGGCGCGAAGCTGCAGACCCTGGTCGACTCGAACGGAAAGACCAGCGATCCGTCCGCTCTGGCGGCCATGAACGCCGCCGCGACGAACGGCGTGTCGAAGCTGGTCGTGGCCGGCCGCGACGGGCGGGTCCAGGAGAAGCCGGCGTCCGACCAACCACAGCTGGTCATCACCGACCGCCACGGACGCGTCCAGGAGCACCCGCGATCCGAAACAAGCCAAACACCCGACCAACCACAGCTGGTCATCACCGACCGCCACGGGCGGGTCCAGGAGGACCCACGATCCGAAACACTCGAGACACCCGGCCAACCACGAGTGCTCATCCCCGACCGCAACGGACGGGTTCACGAAGACCCGTCACCCGAAACAACCCGAACACCCGACGAGGCCCGGCCACCTGACGAGCTTCGACCGACCGGACAGGCCGGGCAGGGGGGCCAGGCCGCACCGGTCACCCCGACCCAGCAGGCCGGCCAGACTGGGGCATCCACCCAGGCCGGGCCGACCGGGTCGACCACGCCGGCTCAGCCGGGTGGCCAGAGCCAGCAGGGCGGCCAGAACCAGCAGGGTGGTTCGGGCGGAGACACCAAGCAGGGTGGCGTCTGGCAGCGGACGCGGGACCGGGTGTTCAACCGCGGTGATCAGGACAACACGCCACCGCCGGTCGGCGCTTCGACCTCGAATGGCCAGCCCCAGTCCGGCCAGGTCCAGGGCGACCGCACCGTCCAGGCCGCATCGCACCCGGACACCGGCACCGCAACCCCCCGCCAGACCTCGACCGAGGCCCAGCCAGTGAACAACGGTTCCGGCGACAGCGGCTACACCAACGCGGGGTCGGGCGGCAACGGTCCGACGGTGGGACGCTCGAACACCAAGGTCCTGGCCAGCGGGCCCAACAAGTCCACCCAGCCGGACGGCCACGGCCAGGAATCGGTGGTCAACTCCCCGAACAACCCCGGCGGCTCCGGCTCGGGCTCGTCCGGGGTGCTGGGCAAGGACCCGACAGCTCCGGAGCTCGACGGCTCGGGCACACCCGAGCAGCACGGTGATGGCACCGTGAACAGACCTCACGAGGTCAACAACAAGGGCCCCCCGAGCCTGTTCGGTCAGTTCAAGCAGTTCATCAAGGGCAAGTTCGGCGGACGGTCCGACTCGGGCACGTCGCGCGGGCTGACCCCCGATGACAACTGCGCGTGCCTGAGCGAGGCGAACGCCGACCTCGGCCCGAGCAGCGTCGACCCGGCCAAGGTGCGCAAGGCAGGGCCGGACGACCAGGACTCGGCCAAGGTCCGGACCAAGTTCCAGGACAAGTACGACGGCTTGTTCACCAAGACGTCGGCCTGGATGTTCAACCTGCGCATGAAGTTCGCGGAGGTCGGCACCCGGGGGTTCGTCTGGGGCTGGGACAAGGGTGCCGACTCCTCCCACCTGATCTACTGGGAGAAGACCACCGACGAGGTGCGCTTCCACGATGGCGACACCGTCCTGACCAAGGCGCCCAAGAACATCCGCCTGGCCATGGTGATTGGCTCCGGCAAGCAGGCGGAGAACGCGGCTTCAGGCGGACGGATCTCCCGGACGCTCGACCGGGCACGCCAGTTCCGCTACGAGCTGGCGCTGAAGCCGTACTGGGATCGGATCCCTGGCTACCGGGCGGAGTTCGACCGGTTGATGGCCGAGGCTCTCGAAGAGGCCAAGGCCAAGGGGCGTTCGCTGACGCTCGAGGAGCTGGAGGCGCAGGAGGCCCGGGTGCGGGCCGAACTTCAGCGGCGGGTCATTGAGGGCAAGGGCTCGCAGGCGGCGCTCGATGGCGTGCAGGACAAGTCCTACGCGTTGACCGGCCTGTCGATCTCGCGGGAGTTCGTCGGGAAGGACGGCGACCCGATCATCCTCACTGACGCCCAGGTGGCTGCCGCCTATGCGTTGGGCAAGGGCCGAGGCAAGTACATCCTGTTCAAGGCGTTGTTGCCCAAACGGGTGCGGGGCACCGTGGTCGAGCTGCCCACCAGCGAGGGCAAGACGTTCGTAGCGATGTTGGACGCCTTCTGGTGGTCCCTGCGCTCGAACGAGCTCGATGGCGCGGCGATCAAGGGCCGTGGCGTGCACGTCGTGACCAGCGACCCGGGCCTCGCCAAGCGCGATTACCTCAAGTTCCAGCGGATCGGCAGGCGCCAGGGTGTCGAGATCGGGTGGGCGCGGCCCCGTGCGCACCACACATACTCCGACGCCACCCAGAAGGTGGCCTACGAGGCGCCGATCACCGTCGCCGACAAGAGCACCTACTACTTCGACCGGCTCTACGAGAAGTATCTGCCCGAAGGCCAGCGGTTGCAGCGTGGCTATGACCGGCTTCTCATCGACGAGGCCGACCTGATCCTGATCGACGCCGGACGTACCCCGCACGTCCTGGCGTTCTCCGAGGCCCAGCAGAACGCGTTGGCAAAGGTTGCCTATCAGGCCAATGACGTCGCCGTGAACATGAAGTCGAAGGAGCACTTCACGTTCAGCCGGTGGACCGGGCAGATCAAGCTGACCCGCGCCGGGGAACGCATGATCACCGAACGGGCTCCGGGGCTGAGTGCGGAGGCGGTGAGGCAGGCCCTGCGGGCACACCACCTCTACAGCGTGGACAAGCCGTACATCGTGGCGCACGGGAAGATCGTCATCGTCGACAGGTACACCGGCTACCTGCTGCCCAGCCAACGTTGGCGCGGTGGCCTGCATGAGGCGCTCGAGGCCAAGCACGGCCTGAAGATCGGTAGCTCCCAGCGCACCAAGGCCCAGATCACCGCGAAGCAGTATACGCGGCTCTACAACTCGGTCGGCGGGTTGACCGGTACCGCCGGTGCAAAGCGCAACATCGGCGCAATCGACGGGCCGTCGGGCAGCGCCGGCTCCAAGCGCGACATCAGCTCGTTCGCAAAGATCTATGGGCTGCGGGTGGTGCCGATCAAGGGCTCGAATCCGCGCAACGTGGAGGTGCTCGCCCTCAGTACTTACCGCACCGTCGAGGAGAAGCTCACCGCCCGCGCGCAAGAGATTGCCGATGCCTTCACCAAGGGCCAGCCGGTGGTCGACATCAGCGGCACCGTCGCGGAGGTCGAACTGCTCGCGAAGATCCTCTGGGAGAACCACAAGATCGACGCGGTACTGGTCACCGCCCGCCCCGAACACGCAATCAAGCACAAGCTGGCGATGGCCGGCGCCGGGCGGCAGGGTGCGGTCACTCTCGGCACCATCCGGCTGGGCCGCGGCGAACACATCGAGCTCGGTGGAGAGAGCGTCGCCGGCCGTTCCCCCGAGCAGATCGCCGCGGACAAGGCCGCCGTGCTCAACGCCGGTGGGCTCCTGTTGCTCCGGGGGGAGCACTCGGTATCAGTGCGGATCGACGTGCAGGTCGACGGCCGGGCCGGCCGCCAGGGCAACCCCGGCGTGACCCGCGAGTACCGCTCCCTGGAAGACGATCTTCTCGTCGAGCACGCCCCTCGCCGCCAGTACCGCAAGCTGCTGGCCCAGTACAGCGGCCACGAAAAGGGTCGGCAGATCCAGGACAAGGCCGTCGAGAAGCTCTTCCAGAAGGCCCGACGCAACGCCGAGAGAGCGCATCACAGGGAGCTCGCCCGCGTATCCCGCAATCCGGATCGCGCCACGACGGTGGCCGTCGAAACCATGGACGCCCTCGACGCACGACGCGGCACCCCCACCGAGGACGCCTCGACCACGGCTACCGACGCCGCGTCACGGGAGATCACCGAGGCCGGGCAGCGGGTGGATCAGGCCGGCGACGACCTGGCCCTCGCCCATCAGCGGATAGCCGACAACGAGAACGAGGTCCGCGACGCCACCACCGACACCGAACTCGCCGCCGCCAACGGCGCCCTCGCCGCCGCCACCGCCGATGCGAACGAAGCCCAGCGGCGACTCGACCTGGCACTCGCCGACTACCGCTCGCTCGTCGCCGAGGAACTTGCCGACTCACGTGTCGCAACCGAAGACCAGGCGACCAAGCAGGGCTCACAGCCTGGGACCGGTCCGGCCCAGGCGCCCCGGCTGGTTTCCGCCGCCGAACGCGGCGTCACTCGTTCCGCTGCCGCGCAGGCCCAGCAGCTGGTCGATGCGGGTCACCGCGAGGCGGCCGCCGGCAACCACGAGGCCGCCATCGCCCACTACCAGGCCGCCCTCGAACTGCTGCGCGGAGTGGCCGACGGGGCCACTGCCGTGCGCGCCCACACCGGCGAGCCGTGGGGCGCCGGCACCCTCGCCGAGGCGACCGCCCGGTACGCCGCTGCCGCGGTGGCGCGACTGCGGGCCGCGGCCCAGGCCAGTGCCCAGGCCGAGCCGGGGACCCGGACAACCAGCGGCAGCTTCGAAGAACACGAGCTGCGCGGGGTATTGGCCACCATTGACGGACTGCTGAACACGCTGCCCGCCAACGCGGTCGCCGCCCCCCGGCCGATCACCCTCGAAGAGGCGATCGCGCAGGAGAACCACTGGAACCAGCGCGCGGACGAATACCGTCACGCGGCCAACCAGACCCGCCGCGACAACGCCGGCGTGCTGCGGCAAGCCAACCTGCCCCGCAGCCCCGGCCACCCCGAGCGACGCAACCGGCAGAGCTACCAGAAGCAGGCCCAGCAGGCCCAGCAGCTCATCGAGGAGTACCGGGAGAAGGAAGCCCACGCCCGCGAAGTCGCCGAGCAGTACCGCACCATCCGTGAGCTGCTTGAAGCCATCAACCCCAACACCCCCAACGACCAGGCCTCCGCCACCGCCGAGGAGGCGGCCTCCACCACCAGCGAGACCACCGACGGCAACGACCGAAGCAGCTCGGAACGGCCACACCGCTTGTGGCCGGCCGCCTCGGTATTCGGCGCCGCAATCCTGGTCCTGACCGGTGGTGGCATGGCGCTGGCCGGGCTGCCGCTGACCGCGCCCATGCTCATCGCTGGCCTGCTCGCCGCGGCACTGGTCACCGTCGCGCTGCGCGCGAGGTGGACTCCCCACCAGGCCCGCGGCCCGCCGGTGCGGACCGTGCTGCTCGCGGCGGTGCGGAACCTGCCGACCGCGGCTGCCGCCGGCATCGTGCTGGCGATCGTGTTCGGCGCCCCGGTGGGCGTCGTGACCGGGGTCGGTGTGGTGACCGGCCTCGCCATCCTGTCGCTGTACCGGCAGCCGGACGGAAAGAGCGGCATCGGCCGCCTGTCCCGGATGGCCGACTACGCCGCCGCGGTCGCGCCGAGCGGGACCGAATCGAAGTCGGGTGGAGCGAGCGTGCGGGGTGCGCACACCGGCTTCGCGCTGGCGGCGGTGCTCGGGCTCAGCCATGGCACGGGCTTCGGGGCCGGGTTGATCCCCAACGCGCTCTTCGGTGCGGTACTGATAGCGCTGTCCGTGGTGGTCGCGGTGCTCGAGCGGCGGGCGCTCGCCGACTTCCTAGGCCGGCGCGCCAGGGCGCCGCCGGTGCCGGGGTATCTCGCGGAAGTAGTGGTGCGGCACCCGGATGGTCCCCGAGGCGGAACCGCCGTGTGGGTTGCCAAGGGTGTCGCGGTCAGTGCCGCCCATCTGGTCGAGGGGGCCGCACCGGAATCGGTCTCTCTGGACGGACGGCCGGTCATGGGCATGGTCATGCTGCGCCCGGACCAGTTCACCTCACCCGACAACAGGTGGCTGGCGGAGCTCGTCGTCGCGTACCACCAGATCAACACCAAAACAGAGCTGGAGGTCGTCGACCTCGTCCTGTTGTTTGCGTTCGGTGCGCACGTCGAGCCACTGCCGATCGCCCAGCAAGAGCCGAGCGAAGCCGACGAGCTGTCCTTGATCGGATTCCCCGACGGCCAGCTCAGGACTGCCCGTGGGCAAATCATCCGGCGTGCGCTCGGGCACTACCGAGTCAACCGTGACCTGGGGAAGGGGTCTTCCGGCGGGGCGCTGAAGGAAGACAGCGCGACCGTCGGGATCATCTCGCACGGCAAGACGCTGGACGACGGCAGCGAGTTCACCGATGTGATCGGTGCGCCATTCGTGGCCAGGTTCTTCACCGAGGCGTTCGTGCGGTGGTACCGCATCGAGCAACTCGTCCGCGCGATGTTCGACGGGGATCCGCTCGGCGCGCTGCCCCTCACCGAGGTCCGTGACCGGCTGGTCGACGACGGGGTGTTCGTGCGCCTGTCCGCGCTGCGCGGGCTGGTCGCCGGCATGGACGGCTTCGAGGTGGTGGGCGACCACGTCGTCCGCCGTACCGGGACGGATCCGGCGGACGCCGACCGGGCCGGCGTGATCGCGCTGAGGGCGGACCCGGTAGTGGTGCCGCGCCTGGCGCGAGTTTCGCCGCTGATCCGGATCCTGTTGCTGCTCCACCGGGTGGCCCCGGCGCTCGCCCGACTGGTGGCTCGCGTCGCCGGCCCTCGCGCGCCGCCCGAACAGGACGAGTCGGGCTCGGCCCGGTTGGCGGTGTTGGTCGCCGTCGCGCTCGCGGTGCCCGCGCTGGCTCTCGTCGCCGGATCGGCGGCAGTGATCGGCGCACTGGCCGTCGCGGCCGCCTTCAACGTCGTGGCGGGGCTCAGCCGCCGCGCGGACTCGCAATCGCAATTCACCTCGAGAAGGGAAAAACAGTGGGTTCATCGCGACCTGACCCGGCCAGCAACCAGCCCGAGCGGCACGAGGGCGAGCACGTCTGCCAGTTCCCCGGTTGTTGTGAACCCGTCCCGGAGCGACCGGGTCGCACCGACGTCCGGTACTGCGGACCGGATCACCGCAGGGAAGCCCGGTCCTTCCGCTCCAAGGCCCGGCACGAAGACCAGGGGTGAGCGGCGCGGCCGCTGGACCCGTTGGGTCGGCGGTGTGTTGCTGGCCGTGGCGGCCGGGCTGGGGATCGGCGTCACCGCGCCGGACCCGAACGCCTTCGCGGCCGCGCACGATGACGTGCTGCGGGTCGCGCATACCCAGAAGGGCGACACTCCGCGCCGGTGGATCGCAGGCCTGCGCACCACGGAGAAGAAGCTGCGCGCGGTCAACCCGCACGTCGCGTGGCCGGCGACGCCGGACACGCCATTCGAAACGGGCACCGAGCTGCACCTGCCCAAGGGCACCGGCCGCGTTTGGTACGTCACCGGGCCGGTGAAGACCGGTTACCGGTACGACTCGGTCACCGTGGTGATCGCCCGGTTCGGCTTGTTCACCAAGTACGACCACGCCGACCCTGCGGCCATCGTCGTGGTCAACCGGAAGCTCTTCGCCCGGCAGAGCGTGGACGACGTGGACGTCGGCCAGCGGCTGAACATCCCGGCCGGCGGCTACGGCACCGTGCGGGTGCCCGGCCCGGGCGAGCCGACCAAGACCCAGAAGCCGGGCGAAACCAAGACGCCGAAGCCTGGCGAGACGAAGACCCCGAAGCCAGGCCAGACACAGACCCCGAAGCCGGGCCAGACGAAGAACCCGAAACTGAGTGAGACGCAGACCCCGGCGCCGAGCGCTAACCCGTCCGCGACCGGGTCGTTGGGCGACCGGGCCGGGCACGAATCCGGGCAGGGCTCCGGCGGCCAGGTGCCCGGGGGCTGGTTCCTGGTGGTCGGCGGGACGCTGCTCGGGGTGATCGCCGGCGCCTTCGGCGCCCGATTCTGGTGGCAGGTCAGGGGCTTCTTCGCCGGGTTGCGGAAGGTGTCCACCGACTGGGCCGCCGTGCCGTCGTCCCGGTGGTTCGGCGGGCTGCTGGTCACCGCCGGCGTGGGGGCCGGCGCGGCGGCCGGGCTGCTGGTGTTCGGCTCGGGCGTGGGCCCGGCGGTGGCCGGCGCGATCGCGGCGGGCCTATCCGTGCTGGCGCTGCTGCGGGCGTTGTGGTCGCCGATCCAGGCTCGTGCGCCGACCTTGGTCACGGCCGTTGTCGGGTTCGTGCTCGTCACCCTGGGGTGGGCGGTGGGTGTGGCGTTGCCGCTGCCGCCGGGGGCCGGGATGGCGATGTTTGCCGCGCGGGGGACGTTCTCCCGGATGAACGCGGCCGGCCTTTCGCCCCGGTGGGCACGGGTGGCGTTGATCGGCATAGCGGTGTCCTGGCTCGTCAACCTGGACCTGCACGCCTCGGGTGTTTGGCATCTGCTGGCCGCGGCCGGTTGGGCAGGCGTGGTCAAGTTCGGTTTCTGGTCCAGCGGGCTGTTCACCAGCGCGGAGGCGCTGCTGTTCCCGGTGGCGCTGGCCCCGGTGGTGGGTGCCAACTACTTGCTGACGGCGCGGTTGCCGACGCTGAAGCGGTGGGGCTTCACCAGCTTGACGGCGGCGGTGTGGGTGCTGTCGGTGCAGCTGGCGCTGCCGATTGGCTGGGGCGGTGACTGGCTGCCGGTGGCGGTGGCGCCGCTGGTGTCGCTGGGTGGCGGGCTGACCTACCTGGCGCGCGCGGAGTGGCGGGCACGCAGCGGTGCGTCGGCCCCGCCGCACATGGCCCTGGCCGCGCGGGTGGTGTTCTGGTCGCTGGCGTTCTACGGGTTCGAGCGGATGTGGCTGGGCCACCTGGACTGGTTCGCCGGTACCTCCTTGGCGATGGCCGCGTTCGTCCTGGCCGCCAACCCGTCGGCGATCACCGGCATCCGGATCACCGGGTTGCGCGACCGGGTAATCGCCGTGATCGGCGGGCTCCTCGGCGCGGTCTCGGGGCTGCTGGCCTGGCGGCTGGGCATGGACCCGAGGTCGGCGGTGGCGGTAACCGCGCAGGTGTGGGGCGCCGCCGCGCTGCTGAGCTGGTTCGGCAACCGGAACGGCCCGGCCAACCCGGGCGGGTGGCCGAAGGTGCCGTTCGGTTGGATCGCCGCGAAGGTGCGCGCGCTGTGGTCGCCGATCCAGGCCAGGGCGCCGACCCGCGCGCGGGTGCGTGCCTGGTGGGGTGGGCTGCCGAGCACGCGCGTCCGGACGTGGGCGGCTGGGACTCACTGGACGCACCGGCTGGCGTTCCTGGTCAGCTCGTCATTGACGATCGCCGCGCTGGTCAGCGGCCTGTACACGGCACGGGCACTGGCCCGGGGGGTCCCGACACTGCCGGACGGGGTGCTGTTCAACGTCGCGTTCGGCGGTTACCTGATCGGCTTCTTCGCGGTGTTCACCTGGTTCAGCTACTTCTCCCGGCGCTGGCTGTTCGTCGCCACGCTGCTCGGCGCCGGGGCCGGCTACGGGCTGTTCGCCGCGCAGCTTGGGGTGGTCGGTGCACTGGGTGGAGCGTTGGTGCTCGGGTTGGCCGGGTCCGCCTTCAACAGGGTGATCAGCCGGCTCTTCGACTGGGTGGGGCACACCACCGAGCTGCGCCGCGACGCCGGCCACACGGTGGTACTGACCTCGACCTGGGTGGGTCTGATGGTGCTCGGCCTGACCACGCTGGTACCGGCGCTGGTCAACCTGCAGGGGGCGCTGCTGGCAAGTCGCGGTCTGGTGCCGGCGGCATTGCTCGGCGTCGGGTTGACCGTCGTCGCGGCGGTCGGCATGTGGCTGACCACCCCTCCGGAGTCGCCCGACCGGGCCAAGCCCACGGACAACCCGTTCACCGGGCCGCTGACGGCGCTGCGTGACCGGTTCGTGCTCAAGATGGCGGCCATATCCGCGCTCACCCAGGCGACCATCTCGGTGTTCGACGGCTTCTGGGAGCTGGCGCTCGGTGACCACGCGTCGGGCACGGTGCACTTCCTCACCAGCTACGGGCTGGTGTCCGGTGGCATCGTGGTGACCGCGATCTTCTTCATCGCCGACCTGATCAGGCACTTCCGGGGCGGCGAGGGCGACTTCCTGCAGCGCTACCCGCGCGCGTTCGTGATCGGCATGGCCGCGCTGATGGCGGCGAGCGGGATCTTCAACCTGGTCATGCAGCTGGCTGGCGACCCAACCACGGGGATCGTCGTGCAGGGCAACGTCGGAGAGGCCGCGTCCACCGGGTTGAGCATCGGCACAAGCGCTGCTCTGGCCGTCTACTTCGCCAACCGGGGGGAGCCGCACAAGACCGGCCAGGCGGAAACGGCGAACGCACTGGCCGGCGCGGTGGGCAAGTTCGTCGCGCCGCTGGTGGCCACCGCGACCTGGGCCTTGGCGCAGTGGGCCGCGCTGGCCCCGCAGATCGCGCTGACCGGAATCGGCACCCTGGCCGTGGCGTTCACCCTGGTCGTCACCCGCCGGGGCCCGCCGCCGGGCGGCTCCGGTTCGGCCGGGCACGGTCGGCACCGGGGGCCCCCGCGCGGCCCGGCGGGCTGGTGGCACGCGGCGATCTGGGTGACCCGGCCGATCCAGTGGCCGGCCCGGGGGAGGCTCATCTCGGCACAGCGGCGGTTCGGCGGCCTGGCGGTGGGTGTGCTGGCGGCGGCGCTGTTCCACGGCCGGCCGGAATCCGGCGAGGAACCGACGAGGCGCGTCCGGGTGGTGGCGTTCGACCGGTCGGGCCGGCCGGTCCGGTTCGGCCCAGGGACGCTTGCCGCGCTGGCCGAGCTGCTCGACCAACTGCGGGCGGCGGGCCTGGTCGGTGACAACAGCACCCACACCAGCTCGCCCGACCAGTACGTCGACGGAGACGCCGAGATCAACCAGCTGCTGGGCTCCAGGGGCTATCACGGAGTGACCGTGGTGTACGTGCTGGACGGCGCCGAGAAACTCATCCCGCTGCGGATCAACGGCGACGTGCTGGACCACGGCGGCACCGCCCCCGCGCGCCGGGAGCTCGATGCGGTGCTGGCGGACCTCGCCAAGGATCCGGCTCTCGCCCCCGAGGACGCCTGGAAGGACCACGATCCCGTCGAGGTGTTCGCCGGGCTGTTGCTGGGCCGGATGCAGGTGCAGGTGGTCGGCCATCTCAACGTTCTGGCCCCGACCATCGAGGACCTGGCCGCCGAGGGGCGGGCGGCCGACCCGGCCGCGATCGAACTCGCGGCGAGCGGCCTGGCAGATGCGGCAGCGACCTTGGACGAGTTCGATGCTTTCCTCGCGCACGCCGCTGGCGGGGCCTCCGTCGATGAGCTGCGCACGGAGCACGCGCGGGCGCGGACACGGCTCGACGGCCTGCGCGACCTGCTGGACAAGGTCGAGACGGCATTGCGCGGCCTCGACGGGCTGGACTCGGCGGCGCGCGACACGGCGCTGGGCATCGAACAGCGCCTGGCGAACGAAGAGGAACTCCTCGCCGGGCTGACCGCCGGCGACCCGCTCGGCCGTGCCGACCAGGTCAGCGAGTTGTGGGGCATCGAACCCGGCACGTTGATCGACAGGTTCGACCAGATGATCCCCGAGCTGGCCGAACTGCCCGGTACACCGCTGGTCCGCGAACTCCAACGGACTGCCGAGCGGCTACGTGCCGTGTACCGGGAGATGCACGAAGCGTTGCTGGCGACCCGCTCGACAACCGATGCGACCCCGGAGCAGCACGCGTTGCTGGACCGGGCCGACGATGCCGTGCGGATCTACCAGGAATTCCTGGACGGGCTGACCGCAGGCACGCCGGCCGGTCGCGCCGCGCAGCTGGGTGAGTTGCTGGATGCCGAGCCTGGCCCCATCGCGGTGGAGCTGGCCGGGCTGCTCGCCGAACTGTCCGCGCTGGCGTCGACCGATCGGATCAGCCGGCTGATGGGCGACCTTGGCTTGCTGCGTGCCGAGTACCGGCGAATGCACGACGCGACCGAGCCGCGCGACGGTCCCGCCAATGGCCACGACGGGCCGCTGGCCTGGTACCTCGACGATGGTTGGGTGCCTGCGATCCAGGCCGCATTGGCCCAGGTGAAGCTGTTGCGACCGGTCCGCCCGGACGAGCACGGCTGGACGGCACGGGGCCCGCCGACCGTGATCGAGGTGACCGTCACCGAACTGGTCCGGTTGCTGGATGACGAACTGGGCGTGGGCATCGGGGCACAGGTTGCCGGAAACCTGATGGCGTTCACCCGGCGCGGCCGGATCTACGTGGTGGACCTCTGGTGGAACCGGCTGACCGTCCAGCAGCGCGCGCTGGTGATCGCGCACGAGTACCACGCGCACATCGCCGGCACGGTCACCGACCACGCCAAGCACACCCGGCAGACCCTGGACGCGTTGCACACCACCGGGGCGGGAGAGGCGGACGTCCAGGCGGTCATCGTGCTGGCCGGCCTGGACAGCTACCGGCGGCAGACCGTCGAGCTTCTCTGGGGGATCTCCGAAAACTACGAAGCGACGTACGCGGCGCTGCGCGGCGACCCCGCCGAGCGCCGCGCGCAGGTGCTGAAGGAGCTGACCTACCCGGCCGACGAGATCGCCGACCAGACGGCGGAGATGATCGCGGACGTCACCGAGATCGCCGAGCGGGCCGATCTTCCGGCCGCGACGCGGGCTGCCCTGGACGACCTGAAGCTGCGCCTCGCCCAACTGAGGCGGCAGTACACGCACCTGGCCCGGGACCGGGACGAGCGCGGCGCCATCCGGCCCGGGTTGCCGGTGGCGGTGGCGGTCATCGGCGTTGCAGCGGCGGCCGCGGTCCACACCGGACTGGTTCCGGCGGGTGGCTGGGTCGCCGGCGCGATCGCGGTGGCGGCCGCGCTGGTGATATGGCGCCGGCTGGTCGCGGCCGGGAGGCGGTTGCGCGCGGCCGCCCTGGCCCGGACGGCCCGGCTGGCCGGCGGGGCCAACGCGCTGGTGATCGGCGTGTTCACCGGCCTCGGGGCGGCGGCTCTGGCGGACCGCGCGGTGGTCACCGTGGCGGCCGTCCTTGTCGGCGGGTTGTTGGCGGCGCGCGGGCTCCCGGTGCGGAAGGCCGGCACGACCCGCTCCTCGCGGGGCCCGCCGGTGCGGTTGGTCGGGCTGGGCTTCGCGGTCGGTGCGGTGCTGTGGCTGGTCCTGGGTCGCGACGCCGACACGGCGCACGGCGCGATGGGCATGGCCGGGCTGTTGCCGTTCGGCTGGCAGCGCGGCCGGGGGCAGCGGACGCCGGCGCCTGGTGACCAGGACGCGGCCGCGCGTTCGACGCTGCCCCGGGACTTCCGGCTGCTCTGGCGAGGCCGGGTGGCCAGCGAGGCCGGCTCGTCGGCCTCCTCCGTGGTGATGCCACTGCTCGCGGCCTGGTCGCTGCACGCGAGCACGCTGCAGGTCAGCCTGCTGGCCACGGTGACCTATGGCGCGGGTGTACTGGCCACCCTGCCGGCGGGTGTCCTGGCGAGCCGGGTCCGCAAACTTCCGCTGATGATCGGCGTCGAGTGGGCGCGGTTCGGGCTGACCCTGTACATCCCGCTCGGGGCGGCGTTCGGCGTGCTCACCCTGGGCCAGCTGTACCTGGTGGCCGGGGTGCTGGGCGCGTTGTTCGCGGTCTACTTCGTCGCGTCGCAGAGCTACGTGGCCGACGTGGTCCCGGACGAGGCGGCGCGGCCGGACGCCAACGGCCAGCTGATCTCCGGCGCCAGCACGGCCCGCGCCGTCGGTTCGGCGGTGGGCGGTGCCGTGGCCGGGGTGCTCGGCCCGGTCGGCGCGCTGCTCCTGGACCCGCTCTCGTACCTGTACAACGCGATCCTCCTGGGGCGGATCCACACGCCGAACCAGAAGGGCAGCCGAACCTCGGTGCGCACCGGGCTGAAGTTCCTGTTCGGCCACCGGATCCTGCTCGCCCTGGCGCTGCACGACGGGTTCGCCAAGTTCTTCTACGGCGTCGTGTTCAGCGCCCAGGTGCTGTTTCTCACCCAGGTGCTGCACGCGCCGAGCTGGGCGGTCGGCGCGGTGCTCACCCTTGCGGTCGCCGGCGAGGTGCTCGGCGCCTGGTGGGGCCGCGTGGCCGTCAAGCGGTACCGCGGCGCCCGGCTGCTGCTGTGGGCGCCGCTGCTGTCCGGACCGTTGTTGCTGATCTACCCGCTGAGCCCGGCCGGGTGGGCCGGACTCGTCGTCGCGGCGCTCGTCCTCGCGATCAACCCGCTGGTGACCCAGCTGCGGATGGCCACCAGGAGCACTTACCTGCAGAACACCGCCCCCGGCGAAGTGCGGGCGCACGTGATCGCGGTCAGCCGGCTGATCGGTGACCTCGGTACACCGTTCGGCGCGTTGCTGGGTGGGGCGCTCGGCACCGCGCTCGGGTTGCGACCGGCCGCGCTGGTGGGGATGGCCGGGGTCTGGGCGGCCTCCCTGGTTCTGGTGTTCTCCCCGCTGCGCGGCGCGAAGACCCTCCAGGACGCCGAGCGCAACTCCGACAAGTACGCGCGGGCACTGGTCCGCAAACGCGAGGCTCGGGCGTCCGCCAAGGTCCGCAAGCGTCTCGCGCGGGCGTTCACCGAGGTCGGCCGGGGCGGCCAGGGCGTGTGGTCGTTCACCGGCCCGGCCGGTGAGCTGCTGGTCGACCCGGACCTGCCGAAGAAGCTGGCCGGCGACCCGGAATCGGAGGAAGCACTGCGCGACGACCCGGCGTCACGCGAGCGGCTGGTCACCTGGTGGCTGTCGGCGGGCCGCCGCCCGGTGCTCGAGGTGGACCGGCTGCGGGTCTACTCGGCGACCGCCGACGGCCAGCACGTACTGCTGGTGCGGTCGGACGCGGAGCTGCTGTTCGTCCTGCCCACCGGCGAGCGGGTGCGCGAAGCCCACCAGGCGTGGGCGGCCATGGTCGCCGGCCTGCCCCGGTACCCCAACACGCGGGAACCCGATTGGCCGACGCACCAGTGGCAGGCCGAGCGCGCCCGGGTCGCGCCCGCACGCCTGGGCACGGACGCCCTGCCCGAGGACGAGGTGCTGGCCTGGGTGCTGCGGCCGGACGGCACCGGCTGGTTCGTGCCGGTCGATGTGCGCAACCACCCGGACATCCGGCACACCGTCGCGGCGGGCGGCGGCGAGATCCTGGCCGGCGGCGAGATCCAGCTGGGGCGGATCGTCGGCACCCCGGTAGCCACCCGGTTCAACGTGCGGACCCGCTATCATGCGGGGAACGGCCCGCATCAGAACCGGCTGGTGTACGCCGTGGGACGGGCGCTCCTCGCCCTGCACGGCATCACGGTCGCTCCCGATGCGGTCGGCGGCCACTTCCAACGCCGGTGGCTCGGCCAGGCTGGCTTCGCCCAGTTGGGTGTGCTGCTCGCGGTGGCCGCCGCCGGCCCCGCGCTGGCCGTGCTCACCGCGTTGCCGAGCCACGCCGCGGTAGCCGGCGCGGTGGCTGCCGCGCTCGCTGCCGGGGTGCTCGCCGCCATGCGGTGGTTGCGCGGGGAGAAGCGACCGACGGCGGCTCGCTTCCTGGCCGGTGCCGTGCTCCTGCCGCTTGCCTGGGTGCGGCCGCACTGGGCACTCGGCGCCGGGCTCGCCGCGGCCATCGCCTGGGTGTGGCGCACGCTCATATCGCCGCCGGCCGGGCCGCCCGGATCCGGCCGGGAACATGCTCTGCCGCTTGTGGCGCGGCTGGTTCGGCGCGGGCTGGCCATGCTCGGGCGCGGGGCTCGTACCGGTGGGCGGGGCCATGACCACCCGCTGGCCTGGTACCTGGACGACGGTCAGGAACTCGCCGTTCGGTGGGTCCTGCCAACGGTGCGGCGGGTGCGTTCGGTCCGCCAGGACGAGTACGGCTGGTCGACCGCGCGCGGGCCGCCGCCGGTGGTGGAGATGGTGTCTGCCGCGCACCTGGCCGAGCTGATCGACGGCGACGGCGCGCAGATCGCGGCGAACCTGATCGCCTACACGCTCCGCGACGTCATCTACGTGCTGGACGCGGCCTGGTACGGGCTGAACGACGCTCAGCGGAAGCTGGTGATCGACCACGAAGTCGACCCGGGCGCCGACCACGACGTGCACGCCCGCCGGACGCTCGAGCGCCTCATCACGCTCGCGGACCGCCGGCCGGGCATCGGTGAGCTGCTGCCGCACAGCGCCGCCGAAATCCAGGCCCGGGCCGGCCAGCTCGGTGTCGCATTCGTGGCGTACCTGGCCACCCGCACCTACGGCGGGTTGCGGCTGCGCGACGCCAGCCGGGGCGAGTACGCCGGGCCGGCCTACCTGGCGCTGCCGGTGCGGATGGAGGTGCTCGACGGGGACACCGCCGGCGGAGCCGGCGTGCTGGGTCGGGCGCCCAGTTTGGCGCCCGACGGGGACACCGCCGGCGGGCGGGTGGTCGGCGCGGTCTCTGTGCAGTTCGAACGCCAGGCGCACGGAGTCCTGCGCCTGGACCTGACCAACTGGCACCTGGATCGGTCCGCGCAGGGCAACGGGTTCGGCGGCGCGCTGCTGTGGACGCTGGAGGACTGGCTGGCCGACTCCGGCGGCGGCGTCATGGGCGTGCGGGGCAGCGGCGCCGGGCGGTACTTTTTCGCCACCCACGGCTTCGAATGGCTGCCCGGCGCGGAGCACCAGGCCAAGGCGGCGCTGCGCCAGCTCATGGCAGAAAAGCATCTGGTCGACGCCGAGGCGAAGATCCAGCCTGACCCGCGCCTGGCGCGAGAGAGCACGGCCGCGGAGGACGTGCTGCGCCGGGCACGCACCCACCGATTCGGCGAGCCGGGATATCCGACGCCGCGTGAGATCGCGATGGCCGGCTGGCCCGGCGAGCTGGGCGCCGGCGTCAGCTGGATCGGCAAGCGCGCGATGCGGACCACGGCCGCCGGCGTGGACACCTACTTCCAGGGCGAGAAGCGGGTCCCAGCGCATTCCTCGCCACCCAGCCCTCTCCGAGGTGGCGGGCGTGGCAGCCTGCGTGCGCACGCCGGGCTGGGGTTGGCCGCGGTGTTCGGGCTCGGCCACTGGTCCGGGTTCGGCCTGGTCCCCGACGGTCGTTTCGGCGCGCTGCTGGTCGCGGTTTCGGCGGGCGGCGTGCTGATCGTGCGGCGGCTGCTGACCGATTACCTCGCACGGCGTGCCCGGGGGCCTCCGCTGGCCCAGGAACGCCGCTGGTTGGGCCGGATCGCCAAGGCTCTGGTGTTTGTCGGGGTCGCCGCGGTGTGGCTGGTCGCCCCGTTCGTCAGCCCGGCCGCGGCGGATGCTCGGCCGCCCGCGCAGGCCGCCGCGGTTGTCGTCGAGCGCGCCCAGGCCCCGCCCGGTGGCCAGGACATGGACCGGGCGGCTCTGGCCCGGCGGGTGCGCGCGGTGATCACCCGCGCGAACCAGCTCGATCTCCGGATCGACTCGCTGGGCTATCTGGACCTGGAATCGCGGGCCAGCGCCTTGAAACTGCGTGCGGAGGACTTCTCCGATGACGCGGACTCGCGGCGGATCAGCGCGGCCGCCCAGCGGATCGTCGACCGGACGGTCAGCCCGCTCCCCGAGGACCTGTACCCGAGTTCGCTGTCCTACATGTTGGGGCTCATCGACGACCCCTCGAACGACGCGGCCGGTCTGGCGTTGGAGGTCCGCCGCCTCGAGAGATCTCTGGGCGAGGCCAGCACCAGTGTGGATCGCTACGCCGGCGAGGAGCCGACGGTACGGGCGGAGCTGGAACGGTTGGAGGACGAGCAGCAGGGCCGAGAAACCCGCCGGCGAGTGATCGTCTGGGCGCTCGTGTTGGGCGCGCCCGGGGCGATCGCGGGCCTCTGGTGGGGTGCCCAATACCGGTCCGTCAAGCGTCGGGAGGCGGAAGATCGGCTGCTTCGGCTGTCGTGGAAGGTGGCCGAGCTTCCGGACGACGCCGCCGGCAGCATGGCGCGGGGTTCGCTCGGCGAGGCGGCGACCGAGCTGGACCAGCTGGCCGCCGCGCTCGAGAAGCTCGCGGGTTTCGCCGACCCGCGCCGGGGGTCGCTCGACGTACCGGCCTCGCTGGAGAAGGGGCGCGCGGATCTGGCCCGGCTGCTCCGGCTGCACGCGGTGTTGGCCGAGGCGACCGGTGAGGCCGCGGTGTCGGAGGAGTTCTGGCGGCGGGCGTGGCAGGTGCTGGCCGAGACCGATCGGCCGGGGGAACGGCGCGAACTGGGTGAGCGGTTGTTCCTCGCCCTGGCCGGGGCGGTGGATCGCACCGACACCGAGACCGGACAGTGGCATTTCCTGCGTTCGTCAGGTCGGGTCAACGAGCTATTCGCCGTGGCCGGATCGCCCTCGGTGCCGGCGTGGCTGACCGAGTACTGGTCGTCCGCGACGGTGGCGCAGCGGCTGCGGTTCGCGGTCGAGTTCTACCGCGAGGCCATCGACCTGCGTGCGGTCGGGCTCCGGATCGACGCGCTGCAGTCTACGGGGCGGTACCACTTCGAGACCTTCAAGAGATACACCAACAGCCTGCGGGAGATCACCGGGCGGGCACACAGCTCGGCGGCGGTTGCCGGGGCGGTGCAGCTGCTGGCGGCCCGGGCCGGCACCCGGCTGGTCGAAGCCTGGGAGACGCACTCGATCGCCCACGACCCGTCGCTCACGAAGGGACCGACGCCAGAGTTGTGGATGCGGGCGTGGATGGTGCTCTCGACGGTGCTGGAGGCGCCGTTCGCCGAGAAGCCCGCGCTGCACCGCGATCTGCTGCGCAAGCTGATCGCGGCGGCGCCGGTACCGATGAACCTGGGTGACCTCGACGACGCCGGGCACCGAGCGGCGGTGCAGGAGCTGTTGTCGGCGTTGGACTCGGCCTGGCTGGCCGACGCGCTCGCCCGGGCGCGGATGTCACACGGCCCGGAGTGGTTGTACGACCGGGCGTGGGAACGGCTGTCGGCGCGCAACCGGCTCACGCTCGCACTGCTGGTGGCGGTCTCAGGCAACGCCGACTGGGTGGCCGAACTACCCAAGCGGCGCCGCACCGAACACCAGCTGCTCGGGTTGATCATGCTGTTCACCGAGCCGCACATGGACCCGTATCGAGAGTCGTTGCTCGGGTTGCTGGCCGAGCTGCCCGGTCGGGAGTCGCGTTCGGACCGTGCGCAGTTCCTGGGCGCGTGGACCACCCTCGTCTCGGCGATGGAATGGACCGTGCCGGTCATCGAACTCGACCCGACCGAGGCTTCAGCACGGTCGAGAAACCGGTGGGTTACCGCCGTGCTTAACCGCCCCCGCCCACAGGAACTTGCCGTGCCCGAGCTGCTGGAACGGGTCCGCGCCCAGCTGGCGGCGCGCCCACCGCCGGACCGCCCCGGGGTGATGGAACGCACTGCGGTCGAGCTGGAGCGGCGCGCCCGCGCCGCCGCGGAAGCGTCCCTGGGTGCCCGGCTGGATCCCGGCCTGCCGCTGCGGCTGGAGATCGGCTCCGAGGAATTCAACGCCCTGGTGCGCTACCTGCCGGTCAGCCATGCCACCTACCGCAAGCTGATGGGCCGGTGGCTGGAGGAATGGCAGCGCACCGGTGACCGGGCCGCCGCGGCCGCTGTGTGGGACGCCGCCTGGCGGGAATGGCTACCGGCCGCATCACGGCAGGTCATCGCGCGCGTGGAAGCCCCCGACGAGATGACCTGGCGTGACCCCGACGGCCAGGAGTTCACCGTCGGGGTGTCCCGCGACCCGATCGAGATCATGCACCTGGGCCACGGCAGCTCGTCCTGCCTGTGCCTAGTCAAGGGCGGGCGCCGGGACGACACCCAAGCCCACTTGCTGCATCCCAGGATCGCGGTCGTCTACGTCCGCAACCACGTGGCGAACGAACCCGACCTGCGCGTCGTCCGCATCACCGTGTTCGTCACCGACAAGGGGATCATCCCGACCAGCCGTCTCTACAAGTGGGGCAAGGGCGAGTTCACCGACGCATTCGCCACCTACCTGAAGGCCTGGGCCGACCACACCGGACGCCCCCTGCTGGCCAGCACCAACGAGAAGATGCCCAAGATCCTCGATGGGCAGAGCGAAACGGTCGAGCTCACGCTGGACTTCCCCACACCGGGCGTACCCGCCCACAAGATCTGGCTCGACCTCACCTGGCAGACCTTCACCATGCCCACCAAGGTGACCTGGAACCTCCGCCGCTACACCCCACACACCCAGGCGCCCACCGACACCGATGGTGCCCCGGCCGAAACTGGAACCGAAACCGAAGCCACCCCGGTGGCGGCGCCCCGACGCGGGCCACTGGCGCGCATACGCGCCGCGCTGGCGGTGTCCATCTGGGTCCGCCGGGTTGTTCTGGCCGCTGTGACCACCTTTGCGTCATGGCTGGTCGTCGTGCCGGCGGCGGCTGATCCCGGTGGGGTGACCGGTGCGCTCGGGGTGCCGGGTTGGTCGCTGGTGGCCTCGGGTGCGCTCTTCGGCGTCTCGGCGGTGCTGGCCGGGCTCGCCTGGGTGATCAACCGCCGGGGCCCGCCGCCCGCCGAGCCGGCTCCGGGCACGAGCGCGGCCATCTTCCAAGGGTTCTTGCCCGGCGAGGAGTCGGCGTTGCGCACGGTGCTGCAGCAGGCATGGCACGAAGACCTGGCACGTCCGGTGGATCCGGACCGCCTGCCGGGCGCACCGCATGATCCGCCGGGGACGGTGGTGCTGATCCCGGGTGAGTACCTGCGGCAGCGGGGCCTGAGCCGGCTCGCAGACCGCCTCGGCGCCTACACCCTGTGGATCGACGGCAACCCGGTGCTCGTCGTCACCGAGGAGATTCTCGCCGTCCGTTCGCGGCACCAACCGGACCGGATTCGTCCGGGTGAAGTCGTCTGGGTCCGCCAGGCGGCGCCGACCAAGCCCGGGCGACGTGGTGATCACGGTGCCGCCCGGCCGGGCGTGCTGGTTGCGCTGGCGGTGGTGCCCGTGCTCGGCGGCCTGTTGGCCCAGGCACCGGTGCTCGGCGCGGCCGCCGCCGCGCTGGCCGTGGTGGCGTTCGCCGTCGTCCGCGCGGTTCGCCGACACGGTGCCGCACCGGACCACGTCGGCCGGGTGACGATGCGCGGCAAGGGCGGCGGCCGGATCGGCCGGGGGTCCGCGGTGTGGATCGGCAACGGGATGGCGATCAGCGCCGCGCATGTGGTCAGGGGTTGGCCGGCGGATTCGTTCTTCGTGGACGGCAAACCTGTCCTGGGCATGGTCATGCTGCGGCCGGGGCAGTTCGGATCACCCGACGACGTGGCGCTGGCCCGGCATGCCGTCGCGCATGCCCGCCTCGAGGTGGGGCTCGGGGAAGTCGTCGACCTGGTTCTCCTGATCACCACGGCCGGACCTGCCAAGTCGAGGTCGGCCGCCCGGCCGGCTCCCCGCATCGGTGAGTCCCTCACCGTCACCGGCTTCCCCTGGGGGCGCCTGACCACCCGCCGCGGCCCGGTTGTCCGCGTCCGTGACGGCCACTACCGCGTGGCCGCGTACCTGGGTCCGGGTGCCTCCGGCGGGCCCGCTCTCGACGGCGATGACGGCATCGGCGGAATCGTGTCCTTCAGCAACGCGGGTGCTGGCTCCACGACTGTCGTCGCGGCACCGGTGGTCGCCGGCTTCGCGGTCAGCGCGTTGCGGCATTTCTTCAACTTGCCGTCGCTGATCCGGGTGTTGTTCGGCGAGGAAGCGCAGGACAACGGGCTGAGCCTGACCTGGATCCAGGCCAGTCTGGCCCATCTGCACGGTGTTTCCCTGTCCCTGCCGGCCGTGCGACGGCTGATCCGCGGCATGGAAGGCTTCACGGTCGAAGGGCCGGACGCCGTGCGCCGGGGCGGCACAGTCGCGCCGTCGGCGGAGACGGTGTCTGTGCGGGACCTGCGGCGCGCGGTTGCGTGGGCACGGCTCCGGCAACTGGTTCGGCGGCCGGCGGTGGTTGCCGTCGGCCGAGTTGCCGCCGGTAGGGTCGCCGCCGGCTCGGTGGTCGCGCTGCCTGCCTGGGCATGGCCGCTGAAGGTGGTGGCCGTCGCTGGGTTCGCGCTGGTCTCCGGTGGGGCGCTGGCGTGGCTGAAGGGCGGGGGAGGGGCTCGCTCACCGCCGGTGGATATCGACGCGCTGCTGGGACGGGCGCGGAAAAAGCTGGTCGCGAAGCGGTTCGGGCCGGCCGACAAGCTTCTCAATGAAGTCCGGTCCGCCGGCGTCGGCCGGATGACCGAGCAGCGCCTGCGGCGATTCACCGCGACGCACCGCGCACGACTGCTGATGGTCTATCGGCCACGGGGTCAGTTGTCCCTGTCCGCGTGGTGGCGGCTGGCCTGGCCGTTGTTGGGTGAGCTGGCGAAGACTCCCGCCGCGCACCGCGACGCGCTGGACGACCTGCTGCTCAACAGGATGCGGCACAACCTGGAGCACGGGGATTTCGACGCCGGGCCGTACTGGGACTTCCTTGCCGCCGCCGACTGGGTACACCTCGGGCAGGGCGCGCGCTGGGCCGAGCGAACCGTCCGGGAGCGGCTGGCGCTCGGGCTGTGGCAGGCGACGACCGGCCCGGGCGTCCCGGCGATCCCGGTCGCCGACCGGGCGACGCTGCTCGGGCTGGTCGGGCTGTGGCTGCGCGACCGGCGGGTCCCGGAGTACATGCCGGTGTGGCCGCGCGACGGGGAGACCGCCGCGCTGCGGGCACTGCTGAGCGCCGCCGCCGACGAGCTGGTCAAGGGCCGCACCAAGCACGCCGCCCGGTTGCTCGCCGTCGTGCAGGTCGGGATGCGCCGGGTGGAGCAGCCGGACGAGGAGCTTGACCGCCTGCTCACCGCGGTCAGCTATGCCGTCGAGGCCGCCGCGGCGGACGCCAGGACGACCCGCCCTGGGCAGTACCTGCCCAGTTGGGGCGCGGTTCTGCTGACCTTCGGGTTCTCGATGCTGGCCAAGATGCTGGCCATCAAACCGGGGCTGCGCCGGTCGCTGCCCGAGCCCTTCGACCTGTTCTCGCATGCCGGCAACCTCGGGGGTGGTTGGGCGGTGGGCATGCTGGCGGTCTTCGTCGGCTACTTCGTCCTGCGGACCGGCCGGGGATACCTCACCGGCGACCGCCTGCACGCCTTCCGCGCCCGGTGGGTGCCCGGGGTGCTGCTGTTCACCGCCGCGATCAACGCGTTCACCGAGGTGCGGTGGATGGTTGAGAATGTCGGCGTTGCGCACGCACTGTTCGGGCCGCACACCGTGGCCGACCCCCTCGACCTGGTCTACAGCGTCGCGATCGCGGGCTTGGTGGCGGCCTTCAGCTGGCGCGAGCAGGACGTCCGCGGCGCTGGGGAACCGGCCAACGGCGTGCTCCTGGCGGGCGCGCTCGACCGGCGCCAGCTGGCGCGGTTCGAGGCGGTGCTGCCCGGGTTGGTCCGGCACGCGACGGTGCGGCCGGCGCGCGACGGGCAGTGGCCGGTGCTCGAGATTCCGCGCAACCGGGCGGTGCGGGCGCAGCTGCGTGACGCCGGCCTGAAGGACGTCGCGGTCCCGCCGTTGACCTACCACTGGGCGGATCGCGGCCAGCTCGTGAAGATCGTTGCGCCAAGGGTCGCGCGTCGGGCGGGTGGCCTGACGCAGCGGGCCGCGCGTTGGGTGGGCCGCCTGGCGAAGCGGGCCCCGGGCGCGCGGGCGCGCGGCGGCAAATGGGTCCGGGTGCCGCGAATGCGGGTGCTCGGCCTGGCCTCCGAGCGGCTGCTGGGCGTGACGCTCGCCGCCGGGGTACTCGCCGGCGTCACGCTGAACGTGCTCGGCGCGGGATGGGTGCCGGTGGCGCTCGGCTTCACCGCTGCCTTGGCGTCCATCCTGGTGCCGGCCTGGCGGGCGGAACCGGTCGAGGGACGGCCCGGCTACGGGTGGGCGCGGCTGTTCGGCTGGCTGGGCTACCAGCTGTGGATCACGCTGCCCACCCTGGTCTACGGCGTGGGCAGCGGGATGTGGGTCGGCGGCGTGCTGGGCTGGCTGGTCCGGGGCATCGCGTGGCGGTGGGGCAACCTGACCAGGAACCCGTTGGTGTTCCCGTCGGGAGCGAAGGTCATCCGGGTGCCGGTGGTCGATCCGGTCTGGTTGACCCGTCCGGGTGTGCTGGCCGGCGCCGCCGCGTTTGCCGGTGTCGCGGTGCTGGTCGCCGTCGGGTACGGGGTGCGCCTTCTGGTCCGCCGCCCGGGCACCGGGTACGGAGCGCGGAGCGGCGCGATCGCGGTGGAGTTGCCGGCCGGTCGCCCGGTCGCGCAGATTCCCGACGAGCACGCCGCCGCGAAAACCGCCGTGGCCGAGTTACTCGCCGAGCTGCGGCCGGCCCCGCTCGTCCCGGGCCACCCCGACCACCGGCTGGCCGATCCCGAGGGCCGGTGGGCCGCGCACCACGTGCCGTTCTACGTACTGCCCGGGCTGAACCGCCGCTACGCCTCACGGGTCGCCCGGCGCACCGCGCTGATCATGTTCGTGGCGCCGGAACCGGACGGGGCGCCGGCGGTGTTCATCGACCCGTTGACGCTGGCCAGGCTGCACCGATTGGACTCGTGGGAGCGGGCGCTGCTGGCCGAACGGGAGCTGGCCCGCATCCGCCAACCGGAGCTGCCCGAGCAGGCGATCCAGGCACTGCCGATGCCGGAACCGGCCCGGTTGCGCCTCCTGGTCGGCAACCCCAACCCGGGGGTGCGCAGGGCCAGGGCCAGCGACGACCTGGCGACGGCGGTCGAGCTGGCCGCGTCCGTGGCCGACCACCTGGCGAACGCGTCGGGGCGCACCATGCGGGTGGAGCGGCTGCTGGACCGGATCGCCGGCGACATCCACGACCTGGAGGCGGCGGTCGGGCTGCACCCCTGGCTGCACATCGACGACGTGGCGGCGCGGCTGCTGCCGCTCACGCCGCCGGTGACGCCCGCCGTCGCCCCGATCGTTTCCCCGGTCACCAGGCCACCCGCCGAGCCCGCCGGCGGCCCGGCCGCAATCACGGTAGTACCGGCGTTCGGCCGCGCCCACCTGGAACCCGTGACCGAACGAGATGGCGCCGGCGCCCGGATACATCAGGCAATCGAGCTGTACCTGGAGATGCTGGACGAGGCCGGGTTGCCGCTCGATCCCGCGGTCCGGGAGCGGTTTGTCGGGCTGCTCGAGCATATCCGGGACCACACCTTCTGGGACCGTAACGGCGGGTCCACCGCCATCGAGCTGGACGCTCACCTGCGGGTCCCCGTGATGTGGCTGGCACCGGAGGACCTGGCGGTCAAGGCCACGAACCTGGCCGAGGTCGCCGCGTTGCTCGGCTTCCGGCTGGACGCGGAGCTGATGGGCGCGTTCGCCGTAGTCTGGCATGAGCTTGGCCACGTCCTGCAGCTCGCCTACGGCTGGGATGCGGGCGCGACCGACGACCCGTTCGACACCCTGGCCCGGCACAGCCTGGCGGCCGGGCTGTCCGGGCCGCTGCTGGTCGAGCCGAACCCGTTCACCACGGTGCTCGAGGTCGAATCCGAGCGTCTCGCCGAGGGGCTCGCCTCGCTGTTGCTGGTCCACTACCTGACCACCCGGTTCGAGCTCACCCGGCTGCAGAGCCATTACCTGCCGACGGTGCTGCGTTCGGTGATGGCCGACGGGTTCTGGCGCAAGAGCTCCCGGGGCGCGCCCATTGCCGAGGCGCCCGAGCTGCCCGGTTACCTGCACTACCACGAGGAATCGGCGGTGCGCGCTGTACTGTCCCGCGCCGCGGCGGCCGCCCACGGCGGTGGGTTGGTGCGTGGCGGGCTGAGCCACACCCAGCGGCGAGTGCTCGAGCGGTGGGTGTTGCCGACGGCGATCGAGCAGGGGCACACCCGGCTGGTGGAGGTCGAGGGCTCGCCCCCGCTGCGCGTGCTGGACGAGGCCGGCATGCGGCCGCTGCTCGAACGCGTCGGGCTCGGTGAGCTGCCGTCCAATATGCTCGACTACGCCTGGACGCACCCGGTCCACGCACCCGGCGGCGAGATGGTGATGTTCGCCGACACCGCGGCCACCGTGCTGGCCAATCCTGCGCTGCTGCGCTGGCTACAACGGCACAACCGGACCTTCCACCTCGGCGATCACCCGGACCCGCACGGTGCCGAACACGAGGCGGACGCGGCGGCGATCCTCGAGGAATGGGACCGGATCCGCGCCGGCCAACCCGCGAAGCAACGGTTGTTCGGCGAGTTCGCCGTCCGCGAACTCACTGCTCTGCGGGCCGAGGCGATCGCCGAGGAGTGGTTCGCCCGGCTCCAGCAGACGGACAAGCCGCAGGTCTTCCGGGCGGAAGCCCGCGAGCTGCGCCTGTTGGTGGTAATCGCGCGCATGCTGCTGCGGGGGCAGGCGCTGGACGAGTCCTGGCCGGTCGGGCCGGTGCGGTTCTACCTGGCCAGCGACGAGCGCTTCAGCACGCCGGGCGTGGACCCGGTGCGCACCAGCGACGTAGTGCCCACCCAGGCCGGGACGCGGCACATCTACGCCGCCGACCCGCTCGGGCTGCTCTACCGGGTCGTCGCCGAGCTCGGTCGGGCACGTGGCGAGACGTCGGACCACGCCATGTGGCACGCCGAGCTGGCGCTGCGGCTGGTCGACCAGCGGGAGTTGGCCGGGCTGCCCGGGCGGATCCGGCCGGACCGCGCCGACTGGACTTCCGCCGGGTACGCGCACACCCTCGCGCGAATGGCCCGCACCGACCCGCAACGCCGGCGCCACCGGGTCATCGCCGCCGACGAGCGGGTCACTCGGGTCGAGCGGGAGACCGAGCCCGGGTGGTGGCAGAGGCTGCACCTGCACCACGCCGGACTTCGCTGGTTCCTGGCCGTGCGGGCGGCCCGGTCCGTGCGGGTCGACGAGGACGCGCTGCGCCGGGAACACGCGGCCGCGGTGGCCGAGCTGCGCGGCCTGATCGACGGCCTACCCGGCCTCACCGGGGCTCAGCGCCAGATGCTGGACCGGGCGGTAGCCGGCCGGTCCACCGAGCCAGTGGGCGGCTTCCGGGTGAGCCACGCGCTGCGTGTGCTGCGCACCGAGGCCGAGTTCGATCATCTGCGATTTCCGGACAAGGACCTGTTCGAGCTGGTGGTGCGCAACATCGTCTGGGGAGATCTCCTCTCCGGCGAGCAGCTACCCGGCCTGGCCGAGCTGCGTGCCGAGGCCACCGGTGCGCTGGTGCAGGGCGCTCCGAAGGCGCTGCGCATGTTGCTGGTCGATCGGTCGGAGCCGCACGGCCGGCTGGTCGAGCCCCAACCGCCGTCGCACAGCGGCGGCAACCGCCGCACGGTGCACGAGGAGTACCGGGCGGCACGGGCGGCGCTGCGTGAGCTGGCGGAGGCCAACGGCCTGGCGCTGACCGGCCCCGGCGAGCCGAGCGCCGACCTGCCCTCGAGGGTGGCGTTGAACCTCTGGGCGCTGCGCATGGCCGGCGCCCGGACCAGCAGCGCAGACCTGCTGCCGCTGGTGGTGCGCAACATAGTGTGGGGCGAGCTCACCGCCACACATCCGGCGTTGCGACTGCTAGCCATCGGCTCGTTCACCTCGGAGGCCGAGGCGCTGACCGCGCTGCTCGCCGATCCGGCCGAGGGCAACGATGATCTGTTCGCTTTCCAGCCGCCGAGCGAGGGAGACCCGCCGGTCGAGATCCGGCTCGTGGCGACCGAGCCGGCACCAGATCTCGATGAGCCGACCGCCGGGCCCCGGGCCAGTCTGAACGCCGAGGGCATCTCCGTGCTGATCGGCCCGGAGGGCGTGTCCCTCGGCCGCACCGGCGGCGCGCCGACCTCGGTGGCGCTGGGCGACCCCTCGCTCGCCGACCCGCACGCGTCGATCACGCTGGAAGCCGACCGGTGGATGCTCACCGCGCACGCCGACACCACCGTCGGTGGCGAGCCGGTGACCGAGGCGACGCCGTTGGCGGACGGCAACCGGCTGCGCCTCGGCGACGTCGAGCTCGTCTTCCGGGACCGGCCCCGCCAGCGGCTGGCCCACACCGGGTTGGCGCTGGCCGGCCTGGCCTGGTTCGGTGGACTGACGCACGTCGACTGGCTGTCCTCCCCGGCGCTCCTGGGCGGCACGGTCGTGGCGGTGACCTGGGCGGCCCTGCACCTGACCTGGCGAGGTCGCAGGTCGGTAGATGAAGAACCACCGTCGATACCGGCCGACGCGTCCCCGGCCATGGTCTTCGACAGGTGGCGGACCCTGTCCCGGCCACAGCGCTCGGCGTGGATCAGAAAGTCCCCGGACGAGGCGGGCCGGCGGGCCGGCATCCCGGTCGTGGACCGGCACCGGGCGAACCTGCTCGTGCTGGCGCGGGAGAAGGCGGCGCTCAAGCGGGAACTGCGCGAACTGTGGGGCATGACCGCCTACGTCGTCCCGCGTCGCGAGGCGATACGCGGAATGCTCAAGGGCATCAAGGCGATCGAGCGAAGCCTCGGCCTCGGCTTCATCGGGTTCATCCTGAAGCCCTTCCCGCGGGCGTACTTGATCGGATTCGACACGATCGGTCGAGGGCACGCAATCGTCGCCTACGAGAACCCGGACACGTCGGCGTACGTGGCGCTCTATGTGCCGGGCATGGGCAACCGTCTGGAGACCGTGGGCGACGGCCTCCGCAGCGCCAAGCGGCTGTGGAAGCGGATCGCGTTCAAGCTCAAGGTACGGAGCGTCTCGGTCATCGCGCACTGGGCACTCGACCAGCCACAACACCTGCGGGAGGCGACCAGCACCCGATACGCGGAGGCGGCGGCGCCGAAACTGCACCGGTTCCTGCTGGGCATCCGTGCCACCGGTCGGGCCGACCAGCAGCTGACCCTGATCGCCCATTCCTACGGCTCGGTGATCTCCGGGATCACCGCCGCGCTGCGGGATGTCCTCCGGCTGGTCGACGACTGGATCATTCTCGGCAGCCCCGGCGTGCACGCCGCGCACATCTCCAAGCTGCTCCGCGGACTCCTCACCCGGGTGTGGGTCGCCTCGGCGAAGCGGGACCCACTCGGGCGCACCCCGGAGCGCATTCACGGTGTCGATCCGGCGAGCCAGGCATTCGGTGCCCTCGTCTTCGATGCCGGCACCGGCGGCCGTTACGGCGGCCAGTTCGGCGTCGAGCGCCCTCACCGGAGCTACTGGAACAGGCATTCCCCGGCATTGGCGAACATGGCGCTGATCATTACCGGCCGGCGCGACCAGGTCCGGTTGGTCGCGGGGCGTGGGGTACGCACCTGGTGGGGGCCGAAGCGGCGGTACCGGATCCGGGAGATGGGCCGGCACGACGGCCCGGCGCTGGATCAGGTGTTCGAGGGTATTTCCAGTGACAGCAAGTACACGCCGTACTTCGGCGGCATGCCCAGGCTGACCGCCGAGATGCGCAGGCATCTGCTCGACATCGACGGTCGGCGCCACGTCGCGCTCGTCGCGGAGGCCCGGACGAAGTCTGGCTGGCGGGCCATCGGAATCGTCCGCTTCATCGGCATCGAAGAGAACCGCGCGGACATTGCGGCCGAGATCGTCGACGAGTGGCAGGGGAGGGGCGTCGCCACCCAGATGTTGCGCATCCTGGGTGAGCGGGCCGCCGTGCTCGGTTACACCGACCTGGTCGGCGAGTTCCTGCCCACCAACCGCGCGATCCGGCGAGTGCTGCTCCGGGTATTCCCCGACGTCGAGTTCGGCTACGACGGTTACCACCCACAGGTGCGCATCCCGCTTGGTCCTCGGCTGGAGCCGCGCGGGTGGAGACGGTGGCCCGGGCGGTTCGCGAGCAGTTTCCGGATCGCCGAGTCAAGGCAGGGGCTGCATCTGGGCGTGCCACTGTTGGGGCTGGCCAGTTGGGGCAGCGTGCCGCACCACATTGAGGCGTTCGGGCTCGTGGCAGTGGCGGCTGGCATGCTGTTGCTCGCCCGGTGGGGCATCCCGCGCGGCCGCGGTCCGCCCGTCCGCGCCGCGGTCCGCATCGCGGTGCTCGTTGCGTTGACCATCCTGATGACTCGGGCGCTGGGCGAGGTGGCGGCGCAACTCGCCGTCGTCCTTCCGATGTTCGGCCCAAGACGCCCGGACGGCGAGCACGGTCAGGATGGCGACGCCGCCGTGCCCGCCACGCGGCCGACCAGGTCGCGGCGCTCGGCCGCCGTACTGAGCCGGGACGAGGCGCGCGCCGCCTACGCGCTCTACACCGGGGCCGAGACGGGCCAGCCGATGTCGGTCGACCTGGTCGCGCTGGCGATCGGCATACCCGCGGAGATGGTGTGGCGGAGCTTCCTGGCCCACGGCCTCGCCCTGCGCGATTACCGGTCTGCCGCCGCACAGATGTGGCGCCCCAGCCAGGCCGAGCGAATGAGCACGCGGCCGGACCCACGCGCCACCGAGGCCTTCGAGCCTGGGGTCATCGAAGCCAGGCTTCGTGAGCTGGCCGCCGCGCTGGGCCATACGCCGACGCGGGCGGAGTGGCACCGGGCCGGTCTGGCACCCAGCGACACGACGGTGATCAGGTACTACGGGAGCTGGAACAAAGCCCAGACCGCGGCGGGCCTGTCCAACTTCCGGGCCACCTACACCGACGAACAGGTGCTGTCCGCCCTGGCTGAGGCGGCGGCCTGGGTGGTCGCGGCTGCCACCTCGGCCGGGGTGCCGTCTCCGCCGATCACGTTGACCAGGTACAAGGAATGGGCGGCACAGCGACCGGCCGGAAGCCCACCGGCCCCGTCGGCGGCAGCGGTCGCCAAGCGGTTCGGTGGCTTCGGCAACGCGGTCCGGCGCCTCGCCGAGACCGGTACCCGAAAGGCTGCCACACCGCCGACGACGGAACGGCCGGCGCCGCGCCCGGTCACCAAGCCGTTGCCCGAGTCCGCAGCCCAGCTCACCCCCGAGCAAGCGGTGATCTGGGAGCTGTACTGGGACGGGCTGTTTTCCGGCGAGGAGATCGCGACGCTGCTGGGGACGACGCCCTGGCAGGTCCGGAAGGTGTTCCGGGACGTCGGCCAGCCGCGCCGGACGAGGCGCGAAGTCAGACAGTTGCTGTCGATGGTCGAGCGCGCGGTCACCGACCTCGAGGCCGGACGGATCGTCGCCCTGTTCCGGGGGACCACCGACCGGCCCGCGATGACGCCGACACAGGTCGCCGAGTACCTCGGCGAGGACCTGCGCAAGATCTACGCCGCGCTGCGGCCGGTGGTCGGCGACGAAGAGTCGCGCCGCCGGTGGGCCTCCCCGGACAAGCCACTCGCGCACGCCGGGTTCGCGCTGGCCGGGCTGGCCTGGTTGGGCCACTGGCCGAGTCACGTCATGGTGCCGGTGATCACCGGGGCGGCGGTGCTGGGGCTGCTCGGCTACGCGGTCCGCCGTATCAGGGGGCCGCCGGCGTGGCGTCGGGTGTTCAGCGGCCTCATCGGTGTGCTGCTGGGCGCGGTGATGTTCTCGTCGGCTCTGGTCGGGCGGGCCGACGCGGTGCCCGACCAGATGCCGGCCCAGCGGAGCGTTGCCGTCGAGCGGAGCGCCGCCAAAGCTCCGACCACCGCCGGAGCACAGACCACGGCCGTGCCGTCCTCGGCCGGAGCGTCGCCCACAGCCGTCCCGTCGCCCCGGTTCCACCTGGGCATCGCGCCGAAGCGCACCACGGCCGGGCGGGAGGCGGCCGCGTACGGGGTGACTTTCGCCGAGTTCAACGCAGCCAACGGCGGCCGGTTCACCGGGCCGCACCAGCGCATCGGCGGGCAGCGGGTGAAGGTGCCCGCCACCTGGAAGGGGATCATCACCGCCCAACCGGGGGACAGCCTCTGGTGGGTCTTCAAACGGCAGCGGGACTGGGCGGGCTACCGGGCCGCCGTGCGGGCCGACCCGACCCCCGACCTGATCTACCCCGGCCAGCGCTACCGGATCTCCAACTACCGGCCGATCAAACCCGTCAAGCCTGTACAGCCGGTGAAACCGGTGCATCCGGTAAAGCCGGTCGAGCCGCCGGTCGACTTGCCGGCGCTCGAGATCCGGCCGGTGCCGTGGAGCTACCCGGCCGGCCTTGCCGGAGCCATCACGCTCGCGCTGGCTGCGTGGCTCGGTACCGCCCTTCGGCTCCGCCCGCGCACCAGCCCGAAGCACCGGGCTCCGCCCAAGCAACTCCCGCCAGTCAAGCAATCGACCAAACAGTCGGCCAGGCATTCCGCGCCGAGAAAGCACTCGGTGTCGGCGCGAGAGGTGCTCCGGTGGCTTGCCGCCCAGGCACGGGCCGGCCGGTCGGCCCTGCGGGACCAGCTGACCATCTGGTGGGCCGGTGCGCGGGTGGCGGTCGCATGGTGGCCCGGCGTACGGGTCGAGGTCGCCGAGCTGCGCGGACTGCCGCGTCGGGTGGTCGAACTGATCGGTTGGGACATGCCGGTCCGGGCCGGCCCCCGACGGACCACCCGGGCCCGGCTGGCGGCCGGCCTGCTCGGGTTCGGGGTAGCCCTCGCGGCGGGTGGGTTCTGGCCGGCGGCGGTCGGCGCGCTGGTCGGTGGCGCGGTGCTGGCGGTCCGGGTGCGGTGGTCCGCGAACTGGCTGCCCACGCCGAGGCCGGCCGACGGGTTGCGGACCAAGCGGCCGTTCCGCGCGCTGGGGCACACAGCGGTGGGCCTGTTCGGCGCACTGGCCGGGGAGCTCAGCACGCACGCCCCGGCCCTGATCAAGGATGCGCTGCGCTGGATAGCGTCCAAGCCGGAGTCCACCCTCGCGGTGAAGACGTTGATCTCCGCGCTGGCGGTGAGCGCGGTGATCAACTACCGGTCGGTGAAGAACCGGCGCACGCTGCTTTACGAGCGGGGCATCTACACCCGGCCTCGGCGCGATGCCTGGCACTCGGCGGTGCGGGCGGCGGCGGTGGCCTGGGTGAGCGACCTGCTCGCCCTGGCCGGGCTCCCGGTACTGGTGTTCTGGGTCGGTGACCGGTTGGGGGTGGGCCACAACCTGGCCGCGATGATCCCGGCGGTGCTCGCCGCTGCTCTGGGCTCCGCCGTCCAGCTGCGGCAGCGGGGCGGGGAGCGGTCGTGGAACGCGGTCGCCGCCGGACTGTACGCGATCCCGACCTTCCAGCTGCTGAACGCACTGGGGATACGAGGCCCACCGACCAGCTGGGGTGACTACTTCCACGACCTGGCGCTGTGGCTGGCGCTGGTCGCGCCGACCCCGTTCATCACCGACTACCTGATCGCGGCCGGCGGCGCGCTGCTCCTCAAACGGGTCCAGTGGTTGCAGTACCGGACCGGGCAGAACACCCTGACTCGGGCGGCCGGTATCGGCACCGTCCGGCGGTGGCACATCTGGCTGCAGCGCTCCGGGGACCGACTCAAGTCCAGCCTCGAGCTGTTCGGCCGGCCGGACTGGCTGGTCACCCTCCTGCGGGTAGACGCGGCATTGAAGGTCGTCCTCGGCTACTCGATCCTGCGTGCCAAGACGACCATGGAAGTCGTGGCTTTCGCGGCGCTCGCGCTCGCCGGGGGGCTGCTGCTGTGGCCACTGCGCGATCTCCTGGAACGCAAGCAGAAGGCCCTGGGCTCCAAGAGCTCGCGGTCGATGGCCCGACGGGAGCGGCCGATCGGACCGCTGTACCGGGTGACCCGGCGGGTCGACGCGCTGCCCGGCGCGCTGGACGACTTCCTCGCCGCCACCGGGCTCAGCACCGGAGAGTGGCAACTGGACGACCCCGAGCTGCCCCGCCGAACGGCGGCGCGCATGGTCGAGCTGCTCGGCCAGCTGCCGCCCAATCCGCTCGAGCTGGATCTGGTGGATCAGTACGTCCCGGAGCTGACCGACGCCACCGCGCGGGTGCGCGAACAGTGGCTGGACCGGCACGGCCAGCACCTCCGCGCGCTGGCGTTGACCGTGCTCATGGTGGCCAGCAACCGGGACGCCCTGTTCGGCGCGCTGACCCGGATGAGCGAACGCCACCAGGACCGGGCCGACATCCTGGCGTTCCTGGACCGGTTGCTCGACGAACTTGTCCGGCCGGAGAACCTGAACCAGCTGGCCCTGGACGCCGACGACCGGATCCTGCTGGGCCTGCCCGCCGACCGGAATGCACCGCTGGACGGCGTGGTGATCAGGCCGATCCCGCGCCGGGTGTGGGAGGAACGCCTCGGCGACGCCATGGCGGAACGTCACCGGCAACATCTGCACTACCTGCTGCGCGACCTCTGGGATCTGCTCCTCACGGCCGGGCTGCGACTCGCCGGTTCACCCCGGGGAGAACTGGCCCGGCGGGCGATCGAGGCACTGACCACCCGAGCACTGGGCCAACTCGAGCGGGAGCGGCACCGCAAGCGGCACGACCAGGGCATGGTGGTGGCGCGGGCGTTGCTCGGGGAGCGCATCCGCGCGCTGCGGAACGCATTGGTCGCCGACGAGCGGCGCATCGATGAGCCCCTGCGCCCGAGTGGGAGCAAGGACATCGCGCACCGAATCGAGCAGTTCCAGCGGTTGAAGGCGGCCCTCACCCTGCTGGACTCGACGTTCGCCGTGCTCGACGAGGTCGAACTGCACACCCGGGAGCGGGACAAGTGGCGCCAGAACATCGAGCGCGCGGCCCGGGCGAAGCCGAAGCTTGAGCCGGGCTCGCTGCTGGCGGCGCTGCTGATCGTCGCCGGTGCGAAGGGACCGGTCACCGCGGCCGACCTGGTTCGCCGCCACGCCGGCCTCGCCTACCCGGTCACCGAGCGGACCTGGCAGCGGAAGCTGCACGCGCTGGCCCGGGCCGGTCTGCTGGAGGGGACCCCGGGCGAGGGGTACCGGGCGGTCGAGGGACTGCGGGTCGCCTGGCGGCGGGCGAACCCGATGCTGCGGCACGCGCTGCGCACCAACCCGAGGATGCTGCCCGGCGGAGAAAAGCTGGCGCCGCTGCTGAAGGCCGGGGCGTCGGAGGACGACATCGGGCACGCCCACCAGATCCTGCTCGACCTGTTGTCCCACGGCACCCGGGTATACCGGTACCACACACCCGGCATGCTGGACGACCTGATGCGGGCGGTCCTCCCGGGTTGGAGCTGGTGGCGCGGGGCGCTCTACCAGCGCAGGCACCCGCTGGCCCGGGTGGAGCGGCTGGCTCCGGAGCCTCGGACCAGACCCGAGCGGGAGCTGCGGGCATCGATCCGCCGGGCTACCTCGCGCGAGCTGACCCGCGCCTGGCGGCGCGCCGAGCTCGCGGTGATCAAGCTGCATCGCGCGCGCCGGCACACCGCCCAGCCCAACGCCCCGCCACACGGCCGGGCCGACCTGCGCGCCGCCGCCGACAGCCCGGAGCTGCGGGCGGCCTACCAGGCACTGAACGAGGCCATCGACAACCGGCTGGCCGCGTACGAGGACCTGCGCGCACTGGCCGAGCGGATCCGCACGGTGGACGAGCCGGAGCCCGGGGCGCGTTCGGCCCGGCTCGGCCGGTTGCTGGTGCGGGCCGACCGTCTGGTCGATTACGGACCGAGCCGAACTCAGGAAGCGCCGCCGCCGGCGTACGAGCTGCGCCGGGCCTATGCCGCGCTGAAGGCGGCGAACCGCCGGCTCGGCCGGACCCGGCCAGGCACCACCGCCCGCCTGGACGCGCTGCAGCAGGCCCGGGTCGCGCTCGACCGGTTCTTCTACGCGACGCGGGAGGCGGTAAGTGCGGACCTCGGGGTCGAGTGGGCGCCCCGCCAGCTGCTGCTCAGGGGCTTGCGGCTCGCCCCCCGGCTGGTGAAGGCCGGTTCGAACGCGCTGACCCACATCTCCACGCTGACCACGCCGACGGTCGGCGGGGAGCGGGGAAGCATCGCCGGGGTGGAGACGGCCGAGGCCACCTTCGCCCTGTCCACCGCCGGTACGCCGAGGCTCGCGGTGGCCAGCCTGACCGGACCGGTGCCCGGTGCCCGCAACACGGACGCCGTCGCCGCGCATGTCGACCCGGCTAGCGGAGTGGTCACCGTGGTGGTGGCCGACGGGCTGGGCAGCGTCGCCAACGCCGCACTGGCCGCCCGCGTCGCGGTGGAGACCGCCTTGGAGGAGCTGGTCCGCACTGATTCCCCCCGGCGCACCCGCGAGCAGGCGCACCTGGCCGCCGCCGCCCGGGCCGGCGCCCGAGTGGCCGCGTTGGCACTTCCCGGGCAGGCCTACCAGCCGGCCGCCACCTACCTGGCGGTACAGGTCGTTCCGGCGGCTGGCGAGTCCCACCTCGCCGAAGTGATCACGTCCAACCTGGGCGATACCGCCGCACACCTGGTACCCGCCGCGAGAGGTTGGTCCCGGTTGAGCGTTGATCACACCAACTTGGCCACCGAGGGACTGGTCGCGTTCCTCGGCGAGAACCCCCGGGTGCGCCCTTCGTTCGACCGCATCTTGGTGACCGATCCGGGCAACCTGGTGCTCGCCACGCGCGGGCTGGCCGAGCAGGACCTCGGCGGGCTGGCCCCGGACCGCACCGACGAAGTACTTGTGCGAGAGATCGCCCGGCGTTCGCTGGAACGGAGTGGGTTAGGCAACCTGACGCTGGTGGACATCCCGCTGGTATTCGGAAACGGGGGGAGCTAATCGGACGAGTAACTACGGACGACCGAGCCGGTAACCCACGCCGCGGATCGTTTGAACGATTTCCGGCCGGCCGATTTTCGAGCGCAGCGTCGCGATGTGCACGTTGAGGGTGCTGTAGGCGCCCGGCCACGGCCGGCCCCAGATTTGTTGCACCAGCCGATCGCGCGAGCACACTTCGCCGTCTTCTTCGGCGATCAGCGCGAGCAACTGGAATTCCTTTCGGGTCAACGTGATCCGAGTGTTGGCAACGGTGACGATCTGACGCATGAGATCGATGTTGACATCGGTGGCCCGGATGACTCGCGGCCTCGCCTCGGTCGGCCGATAACGACGGAGCACCGCATGGATCCTGGCCAAGAGCTCGGCGACGTCGACCGGTTTGACCACATAGTCGTCCGCGCCCGCTCGTAAACCCCGAACCCGGTCGTTGGTGCCCGCCCGGCCGGTCAGAATGATGATCGGGGTATTGCTCTCCGCGCGGATCCGGCGGCAGAGGTCCAGGCCGTCCACGTCGGGCAGGGAGAGGTCCAGAAGTACCAGATCAGCGCCGTCCAGCTGGTCCGGTACGGAGTCGCCGGCGCTGACGTGCGGGACCGAGAGCCGGTACTTCCGCAGAGCGCTTGTCAATGCTCCGGCAACCTTGTAGTCATCTTCGACCAGCAGTATTCGGGTCATTTCTCGCTGCCTTGACGTGAGGTGAGTTCGTATCTACTGGAACACGATTGTAGCGGCACTCGTCGCCATTCACTCGAGACTTGATATAGATTTAGCGTACTGGCGAGAACATTGTTAATATTCCTTTAAGCTACTTTCGTTCGGTAGCTGATCGTTGCACAATTAACCACATGTGAAACCGGCGCAGCGTCAAACGTTTGGCGGCGAGTTGATCCGTCGTCTCCGCACATTCAGGTTGACCGCGTTGTGACCAGTAGATGCCAGAAAAATTTGAGGGGGAGTATGTCCGCGTCCGCAGGTAAGGCCGCACCCGTTCTGGATGGTCCGGGAGCCACCGACTACGCGCGGTACATGCGCACCGACGAGCTGTTGACGCTGCAGAAAGAGCCGGCGGAGATGGCTCATCGGGACGAGCTGCTGTTCCAGACCGTGCACCAGACCACAGAGCTGTGGCTCAAACACGCGTGTTTCGAGCTGTCCACCGCCGCGGGGCTGATCGCCGAGGACGACCTCGAGGCGGCGGTGCTCCTGGTGCGCCGGGCCTGCCTCGGGGTGGAGCTCTGCACGGATGCGCTGCGGATGCTCACGCACATGGCACCGGCCGACTTCCAGCAGGTCGCCGCCGTGCTGGGCAACGGGTCCGGCCTGGAGTCGCCGGGCTGGCGCGGCGTGCGCGCGGTCAGCGGCCGGCTGGGCAAGGCGTTCGACGCCCGGCTGCGGAACGACGGGCGGCCGCTGGTCGCGCTGTACCGGGACGCCCGGCCGACGAACCGGCTCTACCAGCTCGCCGAGTCCCTGGTGGCGTGGGACGAGGCGATCAATGTGTGGCGGGTGCGGCACTACACGATCGCCGTGCGGATCCGGGGGGCAAAGGCGTTCGGCACCGGCGGCCAGCCGGTGGCGATGCTCAACTCCCTGATCCACCGCAAGTTTTTCCCGGAACTGTGGGAAGTCCGCGACGCCGTGGCCGGCACATGATCACCACGGTGCTCTCGGGCACGGCCGACCCCGCCGGGTTTCCGCTGCTGGCCGTTGCCTCGGAGGTGTTGAAGAGCGGCAAGCACTTCCTCGACCCGGAGTCGCTGGAGGCGCTGCGCCGAGCCCGGCTGACGGTGACCGCCTCGGCCCACTCCGCACGCCGGTCGCTGGTGCTGAACTTCCTCGACGTGGTGCTGGACAAGGCCGACGGCCGCTACGACTACCTCACCTACACCGCCCAGCCGCTGTTTCCGATCGTCACCGACGACTCGCCCGACCGGCGGCGGGACCGCACGGTGGCGCTCCTGCTCGCCGACCTGCTGACCTTCGAGCTGACCGAGCTGGCGGGCGAGCTGGACGTGCTCCCCGAGATGCGGCCGTCCCCGGAACTGGTGGCCAAGCGCCTCCGGCTCGCGCTGCGGGCGGCCCGCCCGGCGGCGCAACGGGTGGGCGTAACCGACGATCTGGACGGTACCGACACCGGCCCGGACCCGGCCCGGGAGTTCGCGGCGGCCGTCATGGCCACCGGCACGGCCGCCGAGCGCGATCTGCTGTGCCTCACCATGCAGCCGGTCGCCACGCTGCACGACGAGTACCTGTTCCTACGGGTGCTGCAGGCGTTCGAGGCGACGTTCGCGGCGCAGGCGCAACGGCTGCGCGCCACGATCACCGCGCTGGACGCGGGTGACCCGCTGGCGGCGGCCAGGCTGCTCGAGCGCAACAGCGAAGAGCTGCGCGAAGCCGGCACGATCTTCTCGCTGATCGCGACCATGCAGGTCGAGGCGTTCCGAACGTTCCGGGCGTTCACCGAGGGCGCCAGCGCAATCCAGTCGGAGAGCTACAAGGCCATGGAGTCGCTGTGCCGGCAACCCAACCCCGATCGGCTGGCCGGCCTGCCCTACACGTCGGTGCCGAAGGTGCGCGAGGCCGTTCTTGCCGGTCAACCGACCGTATGGGAGGCAGTCATGGCCGCCGAAGGCCGGATTGGCGCTGACGACGCTCGTGTCCTCGCCGAGGCGATGTCCGAGTACGAAGCGGTCATGCGCCGCTGGCGCCGCACCCATCACAGCATCGCCGTGCGGATGCTCGGCGACACCGCCGGTACCGGCTATACCGTCGGTACGCCCTATCTTCGATCCGCCATGGATTTGCCCGTCTTCGACATGGTTGACCCTCGGCGCGGGATCACTCCGAACGGGGGATCCGCAGCAACTCGATGATCGTGTCCAGCTTGGCGCCCTGTTGGTCCAGCTTCGCACCCTGTTGGTTGAGTTGGGCGCCGTACTTGTCCAGCTTTGCGCCCTGTCGTAGATCGCGTGCACGTCATTGTCCAGCTGGTTTACCTTGCGGACCAGATCTGGCTGCGTGCTCATGGCGTGGGAGCCTAGCGCAAATGAGATAACAGTCAGAAGACCGTCTCAGAGCAGAGCTCCGTTGACCGGTTCGAAGCGGGCTTGGAAGAAGCGCATCGTCGGTGGCTCGTGGACGAACCGGAGGCCGCCGGTGATGTGGTGGCGTTCGTTGTACAGGTCGATGACGCCGGCGGCGACGGCGTCCAGGTGACTTTGCGTGTAGGTGCGGCGGGGGATGGCCAGGCGGACCAGCTCGAGTTCGGGGTAGTGGTTCTCACCGGTGACGGCATCGCGGCCGGCGGAGACGGCGCCGCGTTCCACGCCGCGCACGCCGGCGACCTGGTAGATGGCGGCGATGAGGGTTTGCGCGGGGAATTGGTCGCGGGGGATGTTGGGCAGGATGGCACCGGCGTCCAGGAAGACGGCGTGGCCGCCGATGGGGCGAACCACCGGGACGCCGGCGTCGAGGAGTTTCTCGCCGAGGTATTCGACCTGGCCGACGCGGGCGGAGATGTTTTCCTCGCGGACGGATTCCTCGATGCCGGTGGCGATGGCTTCCATGTCGCGGCCGGCCATGCCGCCGTAGGTGTGCATGCCTTCGTAGACCACGACCAGCCCGCGCGCGGCTTCGGCGAGGGACGGGTCGCGGACGCCGAGCCAGCCGCCGATGTTGGCGAAGGAGTCCTTCTTGGCGGACATGGTGGCGCCGTCGGTGAGGTCACAGATGTTGCGCAGGATGTCGGCGACCGTGCGGTCAGCCTGGCCGGGTTCCCGGCACTTGATGAACCAGGCGTTCTCCACCGCGCGGGCGGCGTCCAGGATGACCGGGATGCCGTGGTGGTCGGCGATCTCCCGGACCTCGGCGAGGTTGCCCAGGCTGATGGGTTGGCCGCCGGCCATGTTCACCGTGGCGTGGATCCAGAACAGCGGGATGTTGTCCGCGCCGACCTCGGCGATGACCTTGTGCAGCTTGTCCGGGTCGACGTTGCCCTTGAACGGAACGTCGGCGTCGGGCTGGTGGGCCTCGTCGATGATGACGTCGTGGAAGATCCCGCCGTTGCGTTCCAGGTGGACGCGGGTGGAGGGGAAGTACATGTTGCCGGGTATGTGGTGGCCGGGGCGGATGAGGCATTGGGCGAGGATGTTCTCGGCGGCGCGGCCCTGGTGGGTGGGGATGAGTTCGGGGTAGCCGTAGTAGCGGGCGACGGTGTCTTCGAGTCGGTAGAAGCTGCTGGAGCCGCAGTAGGCCTCGTCGCCGACCATCATCGCCGCCCATTGCCGGTCGGACATGGCGTTGGTGCCGGAGTCGGTGAACAGGTCGATGGTGACCTCGTCGGCGCGCAGTAGGCAGGTGTTGTAGCCGGCGCGGCCCAGCGCTTGGGTGCGTTGCGCGCGGGTGGTGACCGGGATGGGCTCGACGGCCTTGATCCGGTACGGCTCGACGGGGTACTCGCGGGCCATCAGGTTTGCTCCTTGTGGGTCCAGGCCAGTTGTTGCTCGTGCCGGGCGGTTTCGGTGGGGTCGGTGGGGATGCGGTGCGCGGCGGCGCGCAGCATGGGTGGGGCGGCCAGCGAGGTGACCAGGGCGATGAGCACGACCACGGTGAACATGGCCGGGGTGAGCAGCCCGACGCGCAGCCCGACCAGGGCGATGATCACTTCGACCATGCCCCGGGAGTTCATGCCGGCGCCGAGGGCTAGGCCCTGCCAGTGGGTCATCCGGCTGGCCCGGGCCCCGAGGTAGGCGCCGGCCAGTTTGCTGGTGACGGCCACCGCGACGGCGGCGGTGACGGTGGCGGCGACGATGGGTTGGGCGAGCACGGTGAGGTCGATGCGCAGCCCGATGCCGGCCATGAAGATCGGGGCGAGTACCCAGAGGGTGACGGTGTTGAGCCCGGCCAGGTGGGCGGGGTTGAGCCGGCGCAGCACGGCGATGCCGGCCAGGAACGCCCCAAGCACCGGTTCCAGGCCGGCCCCGCCGGCGGCCGCGCCGAACAGCAGGGTGACCAGTACGGCGTAGGCGGTCGCGGCCGGCGCGGTGTGGCCGGCCAGGCGCAGGCCAAGCCGGGCCAGTGGCCGGCCAAGCAGCGCGGCCGCGGCCAGTAGCGCGGTGGCGGCGAGTCCGATGAGCAACGCGGAGTGCCCGGCACTCGCCGCGGCCACGCTGACCGACGAACCCGCCACGCTAGCGCCCGCCCCGGGGACCCCCGCGCCGGCCGCACCTACACCTCCCGCGCCGGCGGCGCCGGTGGCGAGGGCGGAGACGGCGGCGAGCAGCACCCAGCCGGCGGTGTCGTCCAGTGCGGCGGCGGCCAGGATGAGCTGTCCGACGTCCCGGTGCACCAGGCCGAGGTCGGCCAGTGTTTTGGCGATCACCGGGATCGCGGTGACGCACATGACCACATCGAAGAACCCCGCGACCAGCCCGCGCGGCACCCCCGCCGGCAGCAGCGACTCGGGCAGCAACCAGCCCAGGCCGATGCCCGCGGCCAGGGGCAGCAGCAGCGCCCCCAACCCCACCCGCGCCACGTCACCGGCGCGGCGGCGCAGGAACCCGGTGTCCAGCCGGGCCGCGGTCAGCGCGACCAGCAGCAGCACACCCAGCTGGCTGGCCGCGTCCAACAGCGGCATCCCGTCGCGCGGGAACAGCCGGTCGAACGCAGCCGGGCTCAGCTGCCCGAACACGGTCGGGCCGAGCAGCACCCCGCCGAACAGCTCCCCGGCCAGCGCCGGCAGCCCGAACCGCCGCGCCAGCAGACCCATGCCCAACGCGACGGCCAGCAGCACCGCGAGTTGCGACAGGAAGGTGGCCAGCTGCGGAGCCGGTAACGGGGGTGCCACCCCGGACACGAGCACGGTCAGGCTCGTTCCCAGCTCAACCCGTCGCCGGACACGGTGAGCCCACCCGCCACGGCGGCCGAGTCCAGCGCCCCGTGGTCACCGAGCGCAGCACCAACCTGCAGCTCGGCCCCGGCCGCGAGCAATGAACCGAGGAACCCACCGCCGGGTTTCGCCTCCGCATGGCCAGTTCCGGTGAAGGCGTCGGCGAGTTCGGCCGAGGTGGCGGCGAGCCGGCTCCCGGTGGTGTCGGTGAACTCGTCCCCGGCGACGCCGCCGACCAGGTTGATGAACGACTCCAGGTCGGTGGGTGCGGTGTTGGCGACCTTGCGGGCGGCCCAGAAGTAGGAGTCCTCGGACTGGTGCAGGTCGTAGAACCCGACCAGGAACTCGTAGAACAGCGCGTACTCGCGCCGGTAGCGGGCGTCGAACTCGGCGAACGCCTCCTTTTCCTCCAGCTCGCCGGCCAGGGCGCTGTTCAGCGAGCGGGCGGCCAGCGTGGCGCCGTAGGTGGCCAGATGCACCCCGGAGGAGAACACCGGGTCCACGAAGCAGGCCGAGTCACCGACCAAGATCATGCCGGGGCAGTGGAAGTCGGTGTTGCGGTAGGACCAGTCCTTGCGCACCCGAAGCTGCCCGTAGATGCCCTCGGTCACCCTGGTTGCGTCGGCCAGGTTCTCGCTGATCATGGGGCAGGCGTCGATCAGCTCGCGCATCGCCGTCTCGGGATCGCCCTGTATACGCGCTGTATGCTCCGGGTGTACTACCGCGCCCACGCTGGTCAGGGTGGGCGAGAGCGGGATGTACCAGAACCAGCCGGCGTCGAACGCCACGCACAGGATGTTGCCCTCGCTCGGCGCGGGCAGCCGGGCTCCGCCCTCCCAGTAGCCGAACAGGGCCAGGTTGCGGAAGAACTCCGAGTACACACGCTGTCCACCGGCGTGCGTGTGCAGCCGGCTGGTGTTACCCGAGGAGTCCACCACGTAGCGGGCATACGCGGTGTGTTCAGCGCCGTCGGCGTCCTGGTAGCGGACCCCGGTGACGCGCCCCTCGGGGTCGTCGCCGTCACGCAGCACGTCGGTGACAGTGTGCTGCTCGCGGACGTCGACGCCGCGGCGGGCGGCGTTGTCCAGCAGGATCTTGTCGAAGCGGGCACGCTCCACCTGGTAGGCGAACGAGGTCGGCCCGGCCATCCGGTGCGACACCGCGAAGTCGAACGTCCACGGTTGCGGGTTGGCCCCCCACCGGAACGTGCCGCCGTGCTTCACAGTGAACCCGGCCCGCTCGATCTCCTCGTGCACCCCGAGCAGCTTGGCCACCCCGTGCACCGTGGCCGGCAGCAACGACTCGCCGATCTGGTAGCGCGGGAAGCTCTCCCGCTCCAACAACAACACCCGATGCCCGCGCTTGGCGACCAGCGTGGACACCGTCGAACCGGCCGGCCCACCGCCCACCACGATCACGTCATACTCGGTCATCCGGTCCTCCCAGCAGCATCGGGTCGGTCCACGCCCGCTCCACGAACGCCACGCATGCCGCGCGGTCCCGTTCTGTGAGCGTGATCTGCCAGCCCGCCGGCACCGGATGGGCAGCGGGCCACAAGCAGTACTGGCCGGCGTCGTTGCGCAGCACGTGACACGGACCGTCGAGCGGGTCGGGCCGGCGACCCGGGTCCTCGGCGAGAGCGATGGGGGAGTGGTCCCCCAGCAGCTCGGCCAGCACCGGGGCGATCACGGCCAGCGCCGGCGGGTCGAGCAGCCGGTGGTGACTTGCCGGCAGCGACACGACGCGGGGCGGTTCGCCCAGGTACGGCCGCCAGGAATCCGGGTCCGGTTGTTCACCCGGGTGTTGCGCGGTGAACAAGGTCATCGACCCGTCGAGCACCCCGGGCAGGTGCTCGCGCTGCATCCGCACGTTCGCGCGCAGCACGTCCACCAACCGGTCCGGCCACGGCACGTCGGCGCCCAGCGAGTTCGCCAGCAGCAGCCGCGCGGTCGCCTCGTCCAGCTCGGCCGCCGGTTCGGCTGAACCAGTGGCGGCGAGGGTGCCGCCGTGGCCGGGATAAGCGTCCATTGCGGCCAGCATCGCGACCTGTTGGCCGGCGGCGCGTAAGGCGACCGCGACGGCGTGCGCGAGTACGCCGCCGAAGGACCAGCCGAGCAGGTGGTACGGCCCTCGAGGCTGGGTGCGGCGGATCAGTTCTACGCAGTGCTCGGCCAGTTCGGTCATGTCCTCAAGCGGCGGCTGGTCGGCCCGCAGCCCGGGGGACTGCAGTGCATACACCGGGTGTACAGGCGAGATCACGCCGAGCAGCCGGCCGTACGACCAGCCCAGACCTGCCGCGGGGGGCAGGCAGAACACCGGCGGTCCGTCACCCCGGGGCCGTAATGCCAGGAGGTCCTCAGCGCCGCCCGACCCGGTCCGGTCCAACCGCGCGGCCAGCTCGCGCGGGGTCGGCGCCGCCGCCAGGTCCGGCAGGGTCAGCCGCACTCCGAACACCTTGCGCACCCTGGCCAGCAGCAGCGTCCCGGTCAGCGAGTTGCCACCCAGGTCGAAGAAGTCTTCGTCCGGCCCGCAGGCCCGCGCGCCGAGATCGAGCGTGTCGGCGAACAGGTCGCACAACAGCCGCGGCGCGCCGCCTTCCGGCGCGGCCGGGAAGCGGGTCGGGGCGCGCAACGCGGCCAGGTCCAGCTTGCCGTTCGCGTTGAGCGGCAACCGATCCAGCGTGATCACCAGTGCCGGCACCATGGCCTCGGGTAATCGTGTCCGGGCCCAGGCCCGCAGCGTCCCGGCCACCGCCGCTCCGGGCTCGGCCGGCACCACGTACGCCTCGAGCCGGTGCACCCCGTGCGCGCCCGGCCGGGCGATCGCCCGCACGTCCCGCACGGCAGGGTGCTCGCCGAGCACCGCGGCCACCTCACCGAGGTCCACCCGGTGACCACGGATCTTCACCTGCTCGTCGTCCCGCCCGGCGAACCACAGCACGCCGTCCTCGTCCACGCGCGCCAGGTCGCCGGTCCGGTACATCCGTGAACCGGGTTTCCCGCGTGGATCGGCGAGGAACCGCACGGCGGTCAGCCCCGGCCGGCCCAGGTAACCGCGGGCCACTCCCGGGCCACCCACCCACAGCTCGCCGACCTCACCCGGCGGCACCGGGCACAACCGGTGATCCAGCACCTCCGCGCTGGTACCGGCCAGAGGCCGGCCGATCGGTGGCACCCCACCGGTGAGCGGATCGCTCATCGTGGCGCACACCGTGGTCTCGGTCGGCCCGTACGCGTTGACCATTCGCCGGCCGCCGGCCCACTGGTCCACCAACCCAGGTGGGCATGCCTCACCGGCCACGATCAGGGTGGTCACCGACGGCAGGTCGCCGGGGTCCAGCGTGGCCAGCGCGCTCGGCGTGATGGTCAAGTGGGTGACGGCGCGCCGCGCCACGGTCGCAGCCAGCGGGGCACCGGGCACCAGCTCGGCCGCCGTGGCCAACTCCAATCGGGCGCCCGCACACAATGCCATGGCAATCTCAGAAAACGCCGCATCGAACCCGGTCGATGCGCACTGCAACACCCGGCTAGCCAGCCGAACGGCAAAATGTTCGATTTGCTGTCCGACCATATTCATTACACCGCAGTGCGTAATTAGTACACTTTTAGGCTTGCCGGAGGAGCCGGACGTGAAGATCGCATAGGCCGCATCACCCGCTCGTGGCGCACCCGTTCGGTGGCTGCCGATGTGCCGGCTCGGAGTGTCCTCGGCCAGCTCGTCCGGGCCGAACGTGAGTACCCGGTGCCCCTCGAGCAGTCCGCCGTTCAGCTCACTATCGGTGATGACCAGGGCCGGGGCCGCGTCGCCGAGCATGAACGCCAGCCGCTCCGGAGGATGCGTCGGATCCAGCGGCAGATACGCGCCACCCGCTTTGGCCACTGCATACAATGCGACGACCAGCGCGCTGGTGCGCTCCATCAGCAGTGCCACCAGTCGCTCGGGACGGACGCCCAGCGTGATCAGTCGCTCGGCCAGTCGTTCGCTCAGTGCGTCCAGTCGCGCGTAGTTCAGCGTCGGCCCAGCCCCGCTGACCGCCACGGCCTCCGGCCGACGGCGCGCCAAGGTCGCGACCACGTCATGCCAGAGCGGCTCGGCTGTCTGCTCCATGTGGTGCGTCCCGATTCCCCGACAGACTGTAGAGATCAACGCTATATAGGCTACTTAGTACAAATTAAGGGGTCGAGGATTCGGTGCAGTTTTCATGCGTCCGATACACTGAAGATTAATGTCAAGTGACTTACTTAAGCTATATCAAGGGTTTCTGATGTTTAATGTTCAGTTACTTTCAGTCACCGGGGTGCCAGAGACTCGTTCCACCACCAGGCGATGGTGGGGAAGGGCAGGGGAGTGGGGTTGTCGTCGGTCGGTGCGGCCGTCCGGTCGGTGGCGAACTCGGCGTGTGGCATCGCGGCCGCGGGTTGGTCCAGCGGGTTGGTGTAGCGGGTGCTCAGCGCGGAGGTTTCGATGTTGGACGCGATCCAGCGGCTGAGGCTGAGTACGTAGCGGCGCTGGGCCTCGGTCAGCGAGTCGCCGGTGTGCCGGAGCACCCGAAGGTAGCGGCCCAGCGCGCGGTCGCGCATGGCCATCGCGACCGGGACCGCCCGCTGCTTGTCGTAGCCGTGTTCGGCGGCGAGCACGGTGACCAGGTTGATCGCCGGATCTTCGGTGAGGGTCTCCTTGTAGTCGGAGAACAGGTCGTTGTCCCAGGCCACGATGGTGTGCGCCATGTCGGTGAGGGCGCGCACCGGCGGGTGGCTCAGCTCGGCGTCGGTAAGTTGGTAGCCGCCGACGACGTCGGACAGCGTGGTGTAGAGCTGCACGCCGCCGCCGGCGGTGCGCATGGTGAGGTAGTCGGCCAGGCTGGGCTGGATGCGCCGGCGGGCACAGGAGTTCTTCCAGGCGGCGGCGAGCAGGTACTCGCGGAAGGCGCCGGTCCAGCGGGCGAGCTGCGCCGGGGTGGCGATGGCGGCCACCCGTCGGCGCAGGTCGAACAGCGAGCCGATCCACGGGTCGCTCGGCAGCAGGTCCGGGTCGCCGGTCTCCAGCATGCGGACCAGCTTCACGCTGAGCGCGAGCAGGCCGCCGGCCTGCTCGGTGCAGGTGTCGCGAACATAGGAGTCGTCGCCGTCGATCTGCGAGTCGTCGAAGGTCGTCCAGTGCACCAGGTCGGCCATCAGCTGTACCCGGTCCGGGTCGTCGTCGGGATAGCAGTAGGCGACCAGCTCGGTGAACAGCCAGTCGCGCAGCGCCCGCCGGCGCTCCTCGCCCGGGAAGAAGCCGAAGCCCTGGAACCAGTCCAGGGAGCCCTTGGCGATCAGCTCCAGCTCCGGGTGCATGATCAGCGGCAGCGGGCAGTAGAAGGCCGGCACCTCGAGGGGGAGCATGATCCGTTCCCTTCAGACCGTCGGTTCGGTGGCGCGCATGAGCAGTCCGCGCGGGCGCAGCGACAGCCCGGCCGCCGGCCGCGCCCGGGCCACCGGTTCCAGCCGCCAGCGAGCGCCGATGGCGGCCAGGGTCATGGTCGCCTGGGCCAGCGCGAACTGGTCGCCGATGCACTTGCGGGCACCGAGGCCGAACGGCAGCGCGGTGTGCGTCGAAGTGTCCCGCCACCGATCCGGGTCGAACCGGTCCGGCCGCGCGAAGCCGGTGCGGTGGATCAGATACGGGCTGCACACCACGGTGGTGCCGGCCGGCAGCCGATGGCCGGCCAGCTCGGTGTCCTCGGCCAGGCTCCGAGTGACCAGCCAGACCGGCGGGTACAGCCGCAGCGCCTCGGCGACCACCCACCCGGTGAACCGCAGGCCGTCCAGGTGGGAGTGGCCGACCGGTTGGCCGGCCAGCACGGCGGCGGACTCGGCGTGCCACCGCCGCCGTGCCCGGTCGTCGCCGGCAAGTAGGAACAGTGCCCAGGCGACGGCGTTCGCGGTGGTTTCCGAGGCGGCGAAGAAGAAGGTCATCACCTGGTCGCTGATCTCGGCGTCGGTGATCCCGGGGGTGTTCAGCAGGGCGTCGAGCAATACCCCGGCACCCTCGGCGCCGTTCGCCCGGTGTTCGGCGACGATCGCGCCGAGCCGGTGGCGCAGCCGCTCGCGGGCCCGGCGGTAGCGGCCATTCCCGGTGAACCCGCGCAGCGGGGGCGGGGTGAGCACCGCTCGGGAGGCCCCGGTCAGCACGGTGGTCAGGTCGTCGGTCGCCGCCCGGGTCTCCTCGGCGGACAGGTCGGCGGACAACAGGGTGCGCACCGCGATCGTCGTGCTCAGCGTCAGCATCCGCGCCGGGACGTCGATCACCTCCCCGGGGCGCCACCGGGACACCTCGGCGTGGATCTCGGCGGCGATGACCTCGCCGTAGCCGGCCAGCCGGTCGGTGCGGAACGCGGGTTGCAGCATGCGCCTCTGCCGCCGGTGCCGCGCATGCGGGCAGGTGGTGAGGCCGTCGCCGGCGATCTCCCGGCCCTGCTCGTAGAGCACGCCGCCCTTGTCGAAGACGCGGTCGTTGCGCATGACCTGCCTGGTCAGCTCGGCGTCGCACACCACCACCGCGCGCAGCGGGCCGACGCGCACCCGCACCAGGTCTCCGATGCGCGGCAAGCCGCGGAGGAAGGCCAGCGGATCCCGCAGCAGTGGCACGGCGTGGCCCAGCACCGGCAGCGCTCCCGGGACGGTCGGTAACCCAGCCAACCCGCCACCCCCACCCCGGAACACCAGCCCAAGGGAGATCTTCCTGGCCTGGTTGACGGAGCACAATCCCGATAGCGAATCGATCGCGTGCCCGGGCGGTGTGCTGAAACCGCCGACTCGGTGCGCTGTGAGTGCCGACTCGCGGGGAGCTATTGGAAGCGGAGGGCTTCGATGGGGCGTAGGCGGGCGGCGCGCTGGGCCGGGTAGTCGCCGGCGATCAGGCCGATGGCCAGGCTGACCGCGAACGCCACCGCGATCGCGGCGGGGGAGAGTTCGGGGGCGCCGAAGTCGGGGGCGACCGCCGGGATGATCTGTGCGCCGGCCAGGGTGATGCCGGTGCCGAACAGGATGCCCATTACGCCGCCGAGCCCGGCCAGCACCGTCGACTCGATCAGGAACTGCTTCATGATGGCGCTGCGCCGGGCGCCGATGGCCTTGCGGATGCCGATCTCCCGGGTCCGCTCGGTGACCGAGACCAGCATGATATTGGCCACCCCGATGCCGCCGACCAGCAGAGATATCGCGGCCACCGCGACCACGAACCAGTTCAGGTAGCCGAGGAACTTGTTCGTCTCCTCCAGTTGGCTCTGCAGCGCGGTGACCGTGACGTCCCGCTTGCTCATGTCCTTGATGTTGTGCCGCTCGGCCATGATCTGGTTGATCTGGTCCACCGCCGGGTTCACCCGGGTCACCCCGCTGGCCTTGGCCAGCATGGTGGTGATGGTGTCCGAGCCGCCGAGCAGATAGGCCCGCGCGGTGCCCAGCGGCATCAGCGCGGAGTCGTCCACGCTGCCCTGGGACTTGAGGATGCCGATCACCTTGAAGTCGTTGCGCTGGATGCGGATCTGCGAGCCCATCGCCTTGTCCGGGTCGCCGCCGTACAGGTTGGTGACCAGCTCCGGCCCGAGCACCACCACCCGGGCCCGGGACTTCGCCTGCTCGGAGGTGAACATCTGGCCGCGCACCAGCTCGCGGTTGCTCACCTTGAGGTAGTCGGGGGTGGAGCCGACGACCTGGCCCTGCACCTGCAACCCCGGCCCGGAGTAGACCAGTGCCTTGCCGCTGAGCACCGGGGTGACCGTGGCGATGTCCGGTGCCTTCTCCAGCAGCGCGGTGACGTCGCCTTCCTTGAGGTCGCGGGGCTTGCCGCCGCCCGGGATCGACCCGGACACCTTGTCCACGGTGATCAGCGTGGCCAGCGCCCCGAAGTTCTTGTTGAACCCGGTCTTCATGCCGTCGCCCAGCCCGACCAGGACGATGACCGCGGTCACGCCGATGACGATGCCGACGGTGGTCAGCGCCGAGCGAAGCCGGCTGGCGCGCAGCGCCCGCAGCGCGATGATGGCCGCCTCTCTGATGCTCATGGGTCCACCATCGGCGGCCTTGGCCGGGGATGCGCACCGCATTACTACCTCGGCGGCCGACTCCGCTCGAAAAGACCGGGCGGGTGATTCCTAAGGATGACGGGTGGTCAGCCGACGGATCCAGGTGCGGCTACACGTTTCGGTTCCGGAATGTGCACGACGTGGTTCTGGAGCACTGCCTCGAGGATGTACTCGCGGACCGAGGCGACCGGGATTCCGCCGACGTCCAGCCGGGAATGCACGGAAAGGATTCTGCGGTCGCCGTCCCCGGTCGGGCCGGAGGCCAGCCGGGCGATGTCCGGCGCGCCGGCGGTGTTCCCGTCGGGCGCCAGACTGGGCGCCCTACCCAGCGCGTCGGCTATGCCGACGCAGACCCGCCGCCGGTGCAGCGTGCGCAACGCGTCGCCCAGGCTGGCGCCGTTCCACAGCTGGTCACGGACGTCCGGTTCCAGCGCGGGGGAGCTGATGAGCACCGACGACTCGGCCTCGGCGACCACCGTTTCGCCCGCGCGCAGCAGCACGTGCCGGCGTTGTATGTGCACGCCGGGCAGCACGTCCAACACCGTCGCGTCGTTCGTATCGGCCAGCGTTGCATTTGCCGCGTAGAGCACTTCGGTGCGGACCGCGCGCCCGGTCCATGCGGTCAGGAAATCCGTCATCGAGTCGGTGACGCGCACCAAGCGGATGAATCGCTCTAAGTCCGGCCACGACCCGGGGTTCACATTGAGGAACCTAAATGCCTGAGCCGGATCTGTCCAGAACTTGTTCTAGTCACCCGGCGGTCAACGGCCATAAAGCGGCCAGAAAGCCGTCAAAGAGTCAATAAAAATAGCATCGTTGTCCATGGTGCGGTAGCCACATGTTGTTTCTGTGCAGGCGATCACACGTGATATAGCGGTAATCGTTTACGGGTGCGGTTTGTAGCCTTCGTGTGTCGCGGTGAAGCCCAGGCGCTGGTAGAAGCGGTGCGCGTCAGCAGGGTCTCGCCAAGCCCTCGCCGCGGGCCGAGCTGGCCACCCGGACGCCTTCCACCTGGGCGCGCAGTGCACCCCGGCGGGACAGCCCGGGGAGGACGGAGAGTTGCGGCGTGCCGACCACCGCGCCGTCGCGTGCGGCGACCACCAGTGTTTCCGAGGCGTCGGCGTCGATCGCGGCGAAGGCCGTCCGGTAGGGGGACAGGTCATCGGGGGACTCCCGGCCGGCGCCGATGTCGTCGTCGGCCAGCAGCCCCCCACGATCGCCGGGAGATCCGCCTCGGTGGCTGGTCGAATCAGCAACACGTACCTCTGGTTCGGTGGGGGACCCGCAGCGTATCCGCTACCACGAGCCGCCGCGGCCGCCACAGTCGTAGGCCTTCCAACTCACCAGTGTGACCGGGGCGTAGAGGTACTTGTGCTCGACGCACTGGTTCTTCTCGGCCGCCTTCCGCCAGGTGTCCGCGACCTTCCCCATGTATTTCTTCACCCCCTTCGCGCAGAAGTCGCGGGCCTTGCCGGGCGGTACCCGCTTGCAGATGAGTGCCGGCGCGGCCTTCGACTCCGCCTTGAGCAGCGGCGCGAACGTGCGGACCTCGTCCTTGGTGAACTTCAGATAGACGAACCAGCCGAACTCGACCTTCACCTCCGGCGCGGCGGGCGCCGAGGGCACGGACGCCGCGACCGGCTGGACCGGGGCGGCGGCGCCAGCCGGCACCACGAGGGCGGCGGCCAGCAATGTGGCGGTCAGTATCCGCATCATGATCCTCACTTCGGCTGGTAGCAGGTGAAGAAGTCACTCGGCTGCTGTTTCGGCACGACGCAGGTGCTGTGCTGGGTGAAGCCGGCCTTGCGCATCCAGGTGATGGTGACCGGGCCGACCCAGAAGTAGCCCTGGTCGGGGTTGCCGCCGATGCGGTCGAACGTCGTGCAGTTGCGCACGGCGACGCCGTTCTGGTTCCGGCCCGAGGTGCACTGGCCGGTGGCGTCGTGGCTGTAGTAGTTGATTTGCTGGCCGTTTCCGCCGGCGTGCGCGGTGCCCACGCCGGCGGCCAGCAATCCGAGTACCAGGGCGCCGACGGCGACGCCGCGGCGGGGCGTTCGAATAATCATGCGAATCAGCGTCACCGGGCAAAGCCGGCGGCGGCAGGGGTTTCCCGTTTCCCACCGAGGCCGGAATTGGGAAACCCCGAAGTGGCCCCATTCCGGTAAACCCGCTGGTACGTTCCCCGGACTTGGTGAAGAGAAAGGCTACGCAATGGGGGGAGCGGCGGGCGCCGAGCTTCGCCGGCTGCGCGAGGAACGGGGCCTTTCCCTGGCCGACCTGTCCAAGCTGGTGCACTACAGCAAGGGTTACCTGAGCAAGCTGGAGAACGGCGGGAAGCCGATCACCCCTGATATCGCGGCGCGCTTCGACCGGGCACTGGACGCCGGCGAGCGGCTGCGGGAACTGGTCGCGCCCGACCCGGTGTGCCCCTATCCGGGGCTGGCCAGCTTCGACGGGCAGACCGCGCGCTGGTTCTTCGGCCGCGACCGCGACACCCAGGAGCTGCTCGACGCGCTGGCCCGGCGGCCGGCCGGTGCCGGGCCGCTGTTCGTCGTCGGCGCGTCCGGTGCCGGCAAGTCCTCGCTGCTGCGCGCCGGCCTGATCCCGGCGATCGCCGACGGCCGGCTGCCCGCCGCTTCGGCCCAGGCTCCGCTGCTGCTCACGCCGGGCAGCGACCCGATGCGCGCGCTGGAGGCGGCGGGGGAGCGCCGGGTGGTCGTGGTCGACCAGTTCGAGGAGATCTTCACCCTGTGCAAGGACGCCGCAGCCCGGGAGGCGTTCATCCGCGCGCTGGGCGCGTTGCCCGGGTTCGTGGTGTTGGGCCTGCGCGCGGACTTCTACCCGAACTGCATGGATCATCCCGAGCTGGTCGCGTCGCTGCGCGGCGGGCATCTGCCGCTGGGCCCGATGACCGAGGCGGAACTGCGCGACGCCATCGCGCGCCCGGCCCGGGCGGTCGGTCTCGAGGTGGAGCCCGGGCTGACCGAGATCATGCTGCGCGACCTCGGCCTGGCCGCCGAGTCGGCCGGCGACCGGCAGCGGCACGCGACCACCCTGCCGTTGCTCTCGCACGCCCTGCGGGCCACCTGGGCGGAGCGCACCGAAGATCGCCTCACGCACGCCGGGTACGCGCGGACCGGAGGCATCGCGGGCTGCATCGCGGCCACCGCCGACGAGGCGATCACCGATCTCGACGACGACGCGCGGCCGGTCGCCAGGGCGCTGCTGCCGCGGCTGGTGGAGACCGGTGAGAGCCCGGACAAAGACGCCCGGCGCCGCGTGCCCCGGGACCGGTTGCTCGCCGGCCTCGCCGGGACCGACGCCGACACCGACACCGACACCGACACCGCCGAGCTGGTGCTGAACACGCTGGTCCACGCGCGGCTGGTGACCACCGGCGCCGACTCAGTGGAGCTGATCCACGAATGCCTGGTGCGCTCCTGGCCGTGGCTGCGCCGCTCGGTGGACGCCGACCGGGCCGGGCTGCGGGTGGAGCAGCGGCTAGCCGAGGCCGCCGCGGCCTGGCACCGCGAGGGCCGCCACCAGGCCAGCCTGTACCGGGGGCCGCGGTTGGCGGCGGCGGTGGAGCGCACCGCGTCGTCCGCCGCCCGGCCCGATGCCGTCGCCCAGGACTTCCTGCGCGAGTCCACCCGCGCCGAGCAGGCCGAGCAGCGCGCCGTGGTCACCCGCACCAGGCGGCTGCGCGCGCTGGTCGCCGCGCTCGCCGTGCTGGTGGCGCTGATCGCCGTGGTCGCACTGGACACCGTCGGGCAGCGCAACGCCGCGCGGTCGCGCGAGGTGGCCGCCGCGGCGAACTGGCAACGGGTGCCGGACCCGACGCTGGCCGGGCACCTCGCGCTGGCCGCGCTGGACCTGCACGACACCCCGGAAGCGCGGGGCGCGGTGCTGGCGGCCGGCCCGGCGCTGGACTCGCGGCACCGGATCAATTCGGACAGCACGGACACGGTGCACATGGTGGCGGCGGACCGCGACGGCACACTGCTGGCCGCCGCCGGCCAGGACCACACGGTCCGGGTGTGGCGGCGGGTGCCCGGCCGGGAGCTGGACCTGGCCGGACCGGCCGCCTACCTGGAGCACCCCACGCAGGTGCTGTCGGCGATGTTCGATCCGCGCGGGCGCTGGCTGGTCAGTTCGGGCGCGGACGACCGTCTGCGGTTCTGGTCCACGGCCGGGCTGGGCACGATCCGCGACCCGCTGTTCGACCATCCCGGGCACGGCGGCCCGCTGGCGTTCAGCCCGGACGGGGCGCTGCTGGCCACCCTGGGTGCTACGGAGGCCACCATCCGCCTCTGGGACCTCACCGGCCCCGAGCCACGCCCGATCGGCCCCGACCTCGATCCCCGGTACGACGACGTGCTCGCACTGGCGTTCACCCCGGACGGCAGAACCCTGGTCAGCGGGACGGCGGACGGCACGGTCAGCTTCTGGGACCTGGCCGACCCGGCCGCGCCCCGAGCACAGCACCGGCCGCTCGCCATTGGCCGCAAGCCGGTCCAGGCGATCGCGATCAGCCCGGACGGCCGCACCATGGCCGCCGGCCAGGGCGACGCCACGGTCACCCTGTGGCGCATCGGCAACCCGTCGGCGATTCGGGAGCTGTCAGACTTCCCCGGCCCGGTGAACGACGTCAGGTTCTCCGGCGACCTGCTCGCCGTGGCCAGCGACGACACCCTCGCGCTGTGGGACGTGGCGGACCCGGCCGCGCCCGAGCCGCTGGCCCGGCCGATCAACGGCGACGGCGGGACCATCTGGTCGGTGGCCGCGCTGCCGGGCGCACTGGTCACCGCCGGCCAGGACGGCACGGTGCAGGCCTTCGACACCGACCCGGACCGGGCCGCCGAGCGGATCTGCGCGCTGGCCCGCTACCGCGTCACCCCGGACCAGTGGGAGCGGTACCTGCCCGACCGCGACTATCGGCCGCGGTGCGCGGAGCCGGCCGGGCCGCCCGCCCCCGACGAGGGGCCCACGGCCGAGCGCGGCACGCAGCTTCGCGCCAAGCACAGCAACAAGTGCGTCGCGGTGAAGGACGGCGCCGAGGCGGCGCCCGCGCTGCAACAGACCTGCGCCCGGCAACCCGGTATGACCTGGTCACTGCTCCCGGACGGGGACGGCTACCGGATCCGGAACGAGGCCTCCGGCCTCTGCCTGACCTCCGCGTCGGGGGAGCGCCGCGCCGGCGGCGCGGAGATGGTCGTGCAGCGCCCGTGCGACGCGCCGGACGGCGGGCGCTGGCACATCCACGAACTGAACCGGGGGGTGTCCTCGGCCGACGTCATCATCACCCGGGCCGCGCCGGTACCCGAATGCCTGGACGTCAACCACGCGTCCCAGGACGACGGCGCGCATCTGATCCGCTGGCCGTGCGCACCTCCCCAGTCCGCCAACGAGATCTTCCGCGTCTCCGCCGGCGCACTCGACCAATGAGGCGTCGCGCCGCGCTAGTGGCAGCAGCCTGTGGAGCGTGCCGCGGGTGGCTCCCCGCCCGTGTTGCCGAGGTCGTCGGAGCGGCCGGCGGCCAGGCGTGACCACTGCGCGGTGGGGCGGCCGTCGACCCGGGTGCCGTCCACGACCCCCTGCGGCCAGCCGGCGGGGGAGTCCTCCCACGGCTCCTGGCGGCCGTACACGGTGAGGTCCATCAGCGTGTAGTTGAAGTCCACCGCCTCCACGCCCCTGTAGTTGGTCCAGTAGGTCTCGAAGACCCGGTCGCCGTCGCGCACGTAGCAGATCAGGTGCATGAGGTTGATCTGACGGCCGGCCAGCAGCGTGTCCAGGGAGTCCCGCGCCGAGTACCACGGCATCTTCCAGTCCATGAACTGGTGGTAGCGGGCGCTCTCCTCGTACGGCCCCTGGCAGAACACCGCGTAGGTGATGTCCCGGGAGTGCACGTAGGACAGCTCGGTGACCTGGGTGTTGTTCCAGGTGCAGCCCTCGCACTGTTCGGGCGCGGGGCGGCCGGGGTACCACATGAAGTAGTAGACGATCAGCTGCTTGCGCCCCTCGAAGGCGTCGAGCAGCGTGGTCGGGCCGTTGGGGCCGACCAGCGGGGTGGTGGGGTCCATCTCCACCATGGGCAGGCGCCGGCGGGCGGCGGCGATCGCGTCGGACTCGCGGGTGTGCGCCTTCTCCCTGGTGCGCAGCTTGTCGAGTTCGGCCTGGAAGGTGGCTCGGTCGACGGTGTTGGGCATGGCGGTCATGACTGGCTCCTTCGCAGGTTGAGGATCTGCTGGGTGTGGTCGGGTACGTGGCCGGTGGCCAGGCCGTCGATCAGGCCGCGCAGCGGGACCGGCTGGTCCACCAGCAGCTGGTCGTTGGACAGCAGCAGTGTCGGAACCAGGACGTCGGTGGTCTTTTCGTCGAGGTGGTCGGCGATGTCGCACAGGAGGGTGGCCTGGCGGCGGACGTGGTCGATCAGGTCGGCCCGGCCGGAGTGCTCGCCGATGATCCGGTTCAGGTTCCAGCGGTCCAGGGTGATGCGGTTGTCGAAGGTGGGGCGGGCGCCGGCGACCACGCCGAGCGCGACCGCCGCCGTCGAGGCGTCGACGCTGATCAGGTGGGCCAGGACCTGGTCGGCGTTCCAGCCGCCGTCGGCCGCCTCGCCGAGGTCGGGGGAGGCCGCCGCGTCGAGCAGCTTCTCGTAGGCGGCGCGCAGTGCGGTGGTGTCCATTTCGCTCCTATTCCATTGCCTCGGCGAGGCGTTTGATGTGGGCCAGGCGCCGGTCCCAGGTGGCGGCGCGTTCGGCCATCCAGCGGGCGGTGGTGTCCATCGCTTCGGTGCGGACCGCGTAGCGCACCTCGCGGCCGACCCGGTTCGCGGTGACCAGCCCGGCGGAGTCCAGCACGCCGAGGTGCTTGACCACGGCCTGCCGGGAGATCGGGAACCGCTCGGCCAACGTGGTCGCGGTGGCCTCGCCGTGTTCGGCGATGAGCTCGAGCAACTCGCGCCGGCGCGGGTCGGCGAGCGCGGCGAAGACGTTGTCGACGGTGGTCATGGCTACTCGGCGCGGGCCTTGAGCTCGTCGATGCAGCTGGACCAGCCGCTGGTGTGATCCTTGATGATGTTCTGCCGGTTGTCCTCGGGCGTGGGGAGCTGGGCGAAGCCGCTCTCCACCACGCGCAGCCGGGTCTTGTCGCCCTCCTCGGTCAGGGTGAACTCGACCAGGGTGGTGTTGTCCTCGCGCGGGGTCTCGCCGGGGAAGGCGCTGAGCCAGCGGTAGGCCACGTAGTGCGGCGGGTCCACCTTCTCCACGCTCACCGGGAAGTCGCCGTGCTGGCTGTGCCGGGCCACGGTCGACTCGCCCTCCTTGGCGGTGGCGCCGGACCGGTTCGCCTCGTCGGACGCCCAGAAGCCGGGTTCGGCGACCAGCGCCCACACCCGCTCGATGGGTGCGGCGATCAACGTCTCGCGCTCGATCTGGTCGATGCTCATGTGCGGAACTCCTTCACGCTCGGTTGATGTGCAACCACAGAGTTGCACATCCTCGACTGTGACGCAACCGCTAGGTTGCATCAAGTGGTGAGGCTAACCGGCCCACTGGATCAGGAGGACGTGCACTTCGCGCTCTCGTTCGAGCAGTAGGTAAGTGATCGCGCCCTCGCCTGCCGGGCCGAACACCAGCTCGTACATCGGTCCGTCGGGTTTGTCCTGGTTGTAGGGTCGGCCGCCGGCCGGGGCTACCTCCAGGACCGCCAGAGCTTCGGCATAGCTCGACAGCGCCTCGATCGGCAGCGCTTCGAGCTGTTCCAGGACAGCCCGGTCCTGGACGAGCCGGTACATGCGTTACTGACCGAGGCGCTTTCGGATCAGGGCCTCGACCTGCTCGTTCGGTACCGCGTCGGGGTTCTGGCCGGTCCGCATGATCTGGGTGGCCTTGTCCAGCATTCGCCGGTGTGCCTCGGGTCCCTGGGACTGGGTGAGCCAGGCGATGCGGTGATAGTTGCGCAGCACGTCCAGCAGCCTGGTCAGATCCAGTGTTCGCGCCGCTTCGGCGAGAGCGTCCCGGTAGGCCTGGTCGAACTCGGCGCGCTCCTCGTCGATCAGTGCGGCACGGATCGCGGCGGGGGTGGCGTCCGGCGGCAGCGCCGGCACCGGCGATGCGTCGAACGGGTTCACCGCGGCCGTCATGGCGCCACCATAGCGGGTGTCGGCGAGGGGTGCCTCGGCCTGGAAGACAAAGATTGCCCTAAGGGGATGTTAGAGAGGATTTAGGGCCATTGACCGGGTATGCGCCGGTTCGAAATGCTGCTGGCACGCGAGGCTTTCTTGGAGGCCGAGGTGACGATGCCAGGCAAACCGCGCCGCTGTGCGCTCGCCGGTTGTGGCGCGTTAATCAAGGGACAATCGGCACACAGGTACTGCTGCGCCGGTCATCGGATGGCCGCGCATAGGGCGCGTAAGAAGAACAGGCTGGCGAATGCGGCTATCGTTCATCGGTGACAGCGACCCCGATACGGTGGAACTGATCGGCGATCTCGCCGGGCTCCAGGTGGACGTGAGCCATGATCAGGCGCCGGAGCGGCTCGACTCGGTCGATGCGGTGGTCGTGGGCGTGTTCAGCACGGCTTCCAGCGTGCCCAGCCTGGGCGCGTGCCGGGCCCTCCGGGTGAAAACTGATCTTCCGATCATTGCATTGGTCGCCCGCAATGAGTTCGGCGAGCAAATTCTCGGCCAGCGCACTGGAGTGGACGACTATCTCAGTAAGCCGTACAGCGCCGGCGTATTGGTCGCCCGTATCGAGACTGTCCGGCGACTTCGCGAGCGCCGATTCGAGCCGTCTCAATTGATTGAGATCGAGGACGTGGTGATAGACCTGCGGTGTCGATCGGTCACCGTGGCCGGCAAGGTGATCGAGTTGGCCCGAAAAGAGTTTCAGATCCTGGCGGTGCTCTCCGAGGAAGCCGGCGGGGTGTGCCGGCGCAGTTCGCTGCACTCGCGGGTGTGGGGTGACTTCTATGTCGGCGTGGACGAGACGCTGAACGTGCACATCGCCTCCCTCCGGGCCAAGATCGGCCGGCGTCATCTCATCGAGACGGTGCGCGGCGTCGGTTACCGTCTGGCACTGCCCATCGCCTCGGTGACCTGCTAGTACCGGCCGCACATCACCGGGTTGGCCCGCGGCGCGGGCCGAGCGGGGCGATGGCGGCGGTGGCGTCGTCGTTGCTGCCGGCGGCGCGGGCGGCGGTGGCCAGGATTCGGGTGGCGGCCACCGGGTCGGTTCCGCCGGCGGTGTTCCCGTCAGGCGCCGGACCGGGTGCCAGCGCGCCGGCCCCGCCGGTGAGCGCGGCGAGTAGGTCCGGCAGGTGGCCGTGCAGGCCGTCGGTGCTGGCCAGCAGGAGGCCGCGGTTGGTCGCGCGAGTGGTGCGGACCTGGAGTGTGGGTCGGTAGTCGGGGGACAGCCAGCGGGTCATGATGCCGGCCCGGGTGTGGTCGTCGGTGAGCTGGCGGGTTGTCGTCGGGGTGAGTAGGTAGGCGCGGGAGTCGCCGACCCAGCCGACGGTGATCCGGCCGTCGGGGCCGGCCAGCGCGATCAGCAGGGTGGTGGCGTACGGGGTGGTGTCCACCCGGCGGTGTGGGTTGTCGATCGCGTAGCTGCGCGCGAGGGCGTCGGCGGCGGCCTGGTAGGCGTCCCGTACCGCGCGTTGGGGGCCGCAGTTGGGGCGGTCGGTGCGGGCGAGTTCGGCGCGGGCGGCGGTGACCGCGACGAACGCGGCTCGTTCGGAGCGCGGGGTGCGGGAGAGGCCGTCGGCGACGATGAGGACGTGTGAGCCGTCGGGCAGGGTGAGGGTGGTGCCGGCGTCCTGGTTGGTGCGGTTGCCGGGGCCGCGCAGGGTGGTGACCGCGGTGCGGCCGTCGGGGGCGGGGCGGGTGGCGTCGGACGGGCCGGCGCGGCCGGGTGGGCCGGAGGTGGGCGAGCCGGAGGTGGGAGTGCCGGGGACGCCGGGTGCGCCGGAGCCGGGGGCGTCGGGTGCGCCGGAGCCGGGTGCGCCGGGGTGGGGTGCGCCGGTGTCGGGGACGACCTCTCGGTCGGTGACGATCGGGATCTGGCCGGGTTCGACCGGCGGCGGGTGGAAGTCGCGCGCGTCGGGGAAACGGCGTTCCAGCGCCGCGGCCGCCTGGCGGGCGTCCTCCATGGCCCGCCAGCCGCCGAGGGTGCGCCAGAGCTTGCGCGACCACGCGTAGGCGCGGTCCTGGTCGTGGCGTTCGAGCAGGGTGCGCGCCCGGGCGAGGCGTTCGTCGGTGACCCGGCGTTGCAGCGCGCGGCGGATGGCGTGCAGGTCGCGGGTGACCTCGCGCAGCCACTGCTCGGCCGGTTCGGGCATCGGGTCGGCGGCGGGTGCGCGGGCCAGCGCCCGGTCGGCGGCGCGCAGGGTGCGCTTGGCCTGGTGCGGGTAGGCGCGTACCCGGTCCAGCGCGGCGACGGCCTCGGCCCGGGCCTCGGCGAGGCGGACGTAGGCGTCCAGCTGGCGGGCGGTGGCCCCGGTGACCAGCCGGTTGATCACCTCGTCCGGCGCGCCGGCGGCGCGCAGCTCGGTGGCCAGCAGCAGTGCTTCGTGCCGCCGGTGGGTGGCCACCTGCACCGCGCGCACCCGGGCGGCGAGCAGCCTGCGTTGCTGGGCCGGCACCCGGGCGCGGGCCCAGGCCCGGGCGGCTTCCCGGGTGGCCGCGTTGCTGGACCGCGCCGGGGCCGGCCAGTTCACCGCGCCCTCGGGGTGTTGGCGCAGGTAGAACCGACCTATCAGCCGGCGCCAGGTGATGGCGGCGTCGTCGGTGGGGCCGTCGCTGGGAAGCAGGAAGGCCAGGTTGGCTTCGCGCAGCAGGGCCAGCAGGGCCGAGTAGGCAGCCTCGGTCGGGCCGCTCGTCCGGGCCCGGTGCAACGGCTCGAGCAGGTGGCCGCGGGGCAGCGCGGTCGGGTTGGCGCGTAGCGCCCGGCGCAGTTGAGGGCTAGCGTCGCGCCACAGCCGGACCAGTTCCAGGCCGGCCCGGTGGTCGGCGCTGATCGCCTTGACGCGGTGCAGCGCCGTCAGCTTGCGTTGCCACGTGGCGGGTGAGCCGCCGAACTCGTCGGCCAGTTGTTGGGCGGTGACCGGGGCGTTCCGTCCGGCCAGCAGGAGCAGCAGTTCCAGCAGCGTGGCGGGGCGGGCGTTCGGCGCGCGGGCCTGGTTGGCTCGGCTCATGGCCTCGATCCAGCGCTGCCGCTGGGCGGCGCGCTCCACGCGGTGGAACTCGGCCTCGCTGATGAGCCCGGCGGCCGCGCGCATCAGTCCGTGGCCGAGGGCCAGCCGGTCGTTCCCTGCGTCGGCGGCGCTGGAGCGGCGCTGCTGGTGGAACTCGCGCACCTGGCTGAGCGGGTCGGACGACGGCTTGCGCATGCCCTCGCGGACCAGGTCGAACTCCAGGCGGATCAGCTGCAGCCGGGCGCTCACCGCGTCCGGGTGGTTGGGCTGGCCGAGGCCGGTGTGGTGGGCGACGATCGCTTCCAGCAGCCGCTGCAGCGGCCCGGACAGGTGGTCCTGGCGCAGCGCCTGTCGCCGCCTGATCTGCCTGGTCAGCAGGGCGGGCCAGTCGGCGGAGCGGGTCGCGCCCTGGGGGAGCAGCGGCGTGCTGTCGGGCAGGGTCACCGAGTTCTGGGCCGCCAGCTGGGCCATCCGCTCGCCGAGCAGCAGCTGGAACTCCAGCACCTCGGCGGTCCGGGGGTCGGTCGCGCCGGCCACTCGGGCCAGGGCGGCCGGGTTGGCCGCCAGCACCAGCAGGGTGTGCGCGGCGGTGATCCGGTGCTGGTCCTGGCGGCGGCGCTGCGCGTCGCGCTCTTCGGCAAGCGCGGCGTTCACCCCGTTCGCCCCCGGTATGGGTGCCCAGTCGTCGGTCCGGGCCGGGATCTCGGCGGTGAGCTGGGCGAACAGGGTGGCGGCGAGTTCCTCGGCCAGCGCGCGGTCCAGCTTCCGGCCGCCCAGGCCGAACTCCTCCAGCACGGCGGTGAGCGCGGTGCGGTAGGCCTCGGCGCGCTGGGTCAGCCGGTTCCCGCGCAGCGGCGACGGGCGGGACGGGGCGCGCAGCTCGCGGTTGGACTGGTAGCCATAGACGTTGTCGCGGGGCTCGTCCTTGGCCCGGTACTCGTCCCGGTCGCGGATCTTGCCGGTCAGCCAGAGCAGCGCGGCGACGACCGCGGCGCGCAAGGTGATGTCGCCCAGGCTGTCCGTGGTCGCCCAGGGGCTGAGGATCATGAAGGTGAACACCGCGTTGAGCACGGTGTCCAGCGCCTTGCGCAGCAGTACCCGGGTGTCGACCTTGGAGAAGCTGAGGTAGTCCAGCCAGGCCTGGCCGACCTTGTGCAGCTGCTCGGCGATTGCCGCCTCGTCCTGCTTGGTCTGCTTGGTGAGCTGGTCCAGCTTCTGTTGCGCGAGCTTCACGCGGTGCTTGCCGAACGCGGCGGCGAGGTAGTCGGCGATCGGGGTGTTGCCGGAAACCAGGATTCCGGAGATCAACGCGCCGACCAGCCAGGCGGCCAGCGGCGCCGACGGGTTCAGCGCGGCCAGCAGGAACCCGGTGCCCAGCGCGGTGGACAGCGCGGTGAAACCGGCGATGATCGCCTTGATCACGCGGGTGCGGCCGATGTCCTTGTCCTGCACCAGGGCGTTGACGACCGCCACGATCGGCGTGGCCACCGCGATCGACCCGACCAGCCAGCCCAGCGTCTGCGCCTGCTGGGCGAACGCGGTGGCGATCCGGTAGCTCGCGCTGATCGCCACGACCAGTGCGGCGGAGCGCCAGGCGGCCAGCCACGGCCGGGTCTGCATGCCCTTGAGCTGGTTGGACAACTGCCGGCGCAGCACGTAGCGCCAGACCAGCACGCCGGTGGCCAGCGAGGCGAGCAGCGCCTTGAGGGCTATGTGGTTGGGCAGCGCGGCCAGGGTGTTGATCGCGTCGCCCAGCCAGCCGTGCAGGATCGGCGCGGCCCAGGTGGTCCCGGCGGCCAGCGCGGTGACTGCGGCGACCCGGGCACTGGTGTGCGCCCATAGCGCCCGGAGGCTTTCGATCAGTACCCGCAGCGGCGGTGCCCTGGCCTGCCTCGGCGACCACACCGCGCGGATGGCCGCCGCCGTGGCCACGCCGGCGAGTCCGATGCCGACCCAGGTCAGCGGGGTGCCCGCGCCCAGCACCGCCAGCCCGACACCGACGCCGGCCAGTCCGGCCGCCGCGCGCACCGTGGCCCGGCGGGTTCGCGGGGACAGCGCCTTGCGCAGGCCCAGCCGCGCGGACAGTCGTGCGGCCCAGCCGGCCAGGCCACGGCCGCGCGCCGCCCGGTCCAGCGCCTTGGCGAGGCGCTTGTCCGCCTTGGCGTCCTTCGGGCCGGCGGGGTTCCTGCCGGCGGCGTTGCCGCTGGCGGCGTTCGGCCGGGGGGCGTTCTCGTTGGCGGCGTTCGGCCGCGGGGCGTTCCCGTTGGCCGGCTTCGTGGCGTTGGTGTTTCCGGGGGCACGGGCTTCGCGCACCTTGGCCTCGGCGGTCTTGCGGGCGGTGGCCAGCGCCGCCTTGGCGTCGTCGGCGGCGGCCTGTGCGGCGTCTCGGTCCGGCCCCGGACCGGCCCGCCGGGTGTGACGCTCGGCCGCCCGGGCGGCGGCGGCCAGCCGGGCCAGCGCCCGCCGCTGCGTGACGAGTGCCCGGTGCGCGCGCCACCGCTGCGCGAGGTGCCGGGGGAACGAGGCCGCCGCCAGTTGGTTGCGCACCGCGCCCCGGTAGACGAGCGCCTGGAAACGCAGCTCGTCGACCAGCGCCTTCGCGCCTCGCCAGGCGTTGCCGGCTTGGCCGCGTACCGCAGTGGTCCACCAGGTCGCCTGGAAGCGGAGGGCGTCGGCCCGTGCCTTCGTGCCCTGCCAGGCCGCGCTGGCCTGGCCGCTGATGGCGGTGGTCCACCAGATGGCTTGGAAGCGGAGGGCGTCGACGAACGTGGCCGCTCCGCGCCAGGCCGCGCCGAACCGCAGCCGGGCCGCGGTGGTCCACCGGGCGGCCCGGAGACCCAGTGCGTTCCCAGTGGCGCGCGCGCCTCGGAGGATCGCGCCGCCGAGCGCCCTGCCGGCCCTGCCGGACGCCCGGCCGGCCTTTCCGGTGGCCCGCCAGGCCCTTCCGGCGATCTTGCCCATGACGCGGCCGGCCTTGCCGAACTGCCGAGCACCGGCGCGTCCGCCGCTCGCCAGCGCGCGGCCGACCGTGGCCAGCCACGGCCGTTTGGCCAGCCACCGGGCGAGGGCGGCCAGCCCCAATGCACCGGCCGCCGCGCCCACCCAGGTGAGCCAGGCTGGCCACGCCGGCGGCGGGGGAGCGCGCGGGGCGGTCGGTGGTTGGGCCGGCGGGGTGGCCTGGGCCGGGGGTTGGGGTGCGGGCGTCGTCACCGCCGGCGGTGCGGCCGGGGCGGTGACGGTGAGCGGCAGGCCGGTTCGGAGCTGGGTGAGCGGTCGCCCGGCGATGGCCCGGGCGTTCCACTCGGCCAGCTGGCGCCAGCCGTTGCCACCGCTGGCGTCCCGGATGCCGAAGCGCTCGGCCACGTGCCACAGGCCTTCGCCCCGGCCCAGCGCGTAGCCGCCCGACCAATCGGCCGGCAGGTTCAGGGTCTGGCCGGCGATGATCTTGTTGCGGTCATGGAGCAGCGGGTTGGCACCGGCCAGCTCGTCGGGGTGGATGCTGAGGCTCCGGGCGAGCTGGTTGAACCGGTCGCCGGGCAGAACCAGCACCTGGGCCGGCCGCGCGTTCGTCTGCCCGATCGCGGACGGCTCGGTTGTGGTCGGTTCGGTCGTGGTCGGCGCGGGCGACCGTGCCTGAATCCCCGACTCACCGTACCCAGATCCCCGACTCGCGGTGGCGAGGTCCGTGGTCTGGGTGGGGTGGGACGTCGCGGTTGGTGCGGCGTGTGCGGCCGGGGTGAACGCGGCCGCCGGCGCGAGGCTTATGGCTACCGCGGCGAGGCCGGTCAGCAAGATCTTCCGCAGCCGGCCGGGGGTTCCGGTTTCGGGGGTCAGCGGTGTGGTGGATGCGGCCTTGGCGGCGCCCGTTTGGGCGGCAGCGATGTGGGTGTCCACCGAAGCGGGGTGTTCGGTGGCGGTGAAGAAACTCTTGAAGAAGTTGATGGCGCGACGGGTCAGCGGTGGTCCTCGGCCGGGCTCGGCCAGAACCCTGCTGTTCTCGGCGCCGTCGGCGGCCGGTTGCACGCGGCCGGCCGGTTGGTCCTCGGCCCGCGTGGGTGCGGAATCCGACGAAGCGCCGGACGAGCCGCCGCCGATGCCGTTCCCACCGCCGGCCTGGGCGGACGAGGCCGGCGGTACGCCGTCGTTTCGCGGCTGCGCCGGCAGGTCCGAACCGTGGCGCCGGCCGCCGTCCCGATCGCGCGCCACAGGCAGGTACCCGGTTATCGGGGCGAGGTCCTCCCGCCACTTGCGGGCCTCGTCGGCGGCGTCCCGGGCCTGGACGGCCCGCGCGAGCAGGGCGTCCACCTGCCCGCGGTTCTCCGCGTGCCGCCGCTGCCACTCCCGGCTCAGGTAGCGGGCGGGGGAGGGAAGCGCGGCGTACACCCGGTCAGCCTCGCGCTCGGCCGCCGCGGCTTGCGCCAGGTATTCGTCCTCCCTCAGGGCAAGCACCTCGTCCGGTGTCGGCCGCCGGCGCTGCTCGAGGTGAGCCCAGATCTCGTCGGCGGTCGCTCGTTCCCGCTCTGCCTCCGCTCGCAGCGCGTCCACCTGGGCCCGGTTGTCGGCGTGCTGGCGCTGCCACTGCTTGCTCGGGTGGCGGCCGGGAGCCGGCAGGTCGGCGTGCAGCGCGGCGGCCTGGTCCTCGAGCTGGTCGGCGCGTTGGTCGGCCGTCTGGCCGGCGCGGAACAGCGCGCTCGGGGAGCGCACCGCCAGGGACGTTTCGGGGCGTTGGCGGGCCAGCTCATCGGCCTGCCCCCGGGAGTCCGCCGCCTGGGTGCGCAGGTCGGCGACCTGGCCCCGGTTCTCCGCGTGCTGTTCGCGCCACTGCTGGCTCGGGTAACGACCGGGGGCGGGGAGCTGGGCGGCGAGGTCGTCGGCCTGGCGTTCCAGTTCGTCCGCCTGGCTACGGAAGCCGAGTTCGAGGTCGGCGAGCTCGGCGTCCAGTTCGGCGGCGGCTCGATCCTCCGTGGTCAGGTGGTGGTCGAAGTCCGTCCGCTTGCGCTGGACCTCCTCGCGCCACCGGGCCTGCTGGTCCTCCACCGACATGCGGTTCCAGCGCCACACCGAGATGCCCTCGGGGCGCGGCAGCGCGAGGTTGGTCGGGCCGGCGGCGTGGAGGTAGTTGGTGGCCACGTCCAGCAGGCGCTCCTCGCCGGCGACCACGATGCCGCCCTCGTCCCAGGAGGTGCGGCGGCCGGAGAGGACGAACTCGATCCGCCGGTTCACCGGGTGCCAGTTCCGCAACAGCAGCGGGGATGCCCACCAGGTTTCCGGCGCGGATGCCTGGAAGACCGGGCTCGTCGGGGTGAGCGGCTGGTTCGGCAGCGCGCCCGGGAACGCCGGCCCGGCGGCCGAGGCGAGGGTCGCGGCCTGCGCGACCGCCGCCCGGGTCGCCGCCTCCACGGGTGTGGCCGGCCGGTCGTCCAGGGTGAGGTCGGCGGCTGTCCGGGGAATCGCGTCGCCGGGCAGGAGTTCGCCGGCTGTCCGGGGAACGGCGTCGCCGGGCGAGAGTTCGCCGGCCGCCCGGGCCGAGGCGTCGGGCGCCAGGCGGTCGAGGGACGTCCGCGCCGGATCGCCGGGCGCTGTGCGGTCGGGGGAGGTCGGGCCGCGTTCGGGTGCGTCGAAGTTGAGCCTGCCGTTGGCCGGGGCGTTCGCATCGACCGTCTTCACGACCTCGGCGGCCCGGACGGCCGGTGCCTCGTGTGCGATCGGGTTCAGCACCCGCAGGGTGATCGTCAGCGCGGCCACGCCGCCGGCCGCCCAGTTCTTGGCGCGCTGGGCCATGCGGCTCAGCGGACTTGGCGGATCGCCCGGCCCGGCCCGCGCCGGTCTTGCGGTGATCGAGCCGGGTTTCGGTGGGCCGGCGTCGAGCTCCGGGTTGGGGGCGTCCTCCGGGCCTCGGGTCCAGCCGGGCGTCTCGCCCTTCGGGCGGTGGAGGTACGGGACGTCGGTGTCCCGGTCCCGTTCGATCCGGTACCTGGGTTGGCCGGGAGCCCGTTCCGGGGCTCTGGCCAGGGCATTCACCACCTCGTCCGGGGTCACACCGAGGTGGTCGGCGACATCCTTGACGGGCACCCCGGATTGGCCCGGTGTGGTGACCTCGTCGATCCGGTCGATCAGCGGGCGTTCGACGGGGCTCGGGCGTTCCGGCCGCAGTTGGGTGCGGGCCGCCTCGGCGCGTCGCTGGGCCGCTTCGTCGGCCAGCCGTTGCCCGGCGGACGTCAGCGTGGGCGCGGCGTCGTCGATGACCCCGGACGCGGACCGCTCGGGTGCGGCCCGTTCGCTCGCCGGACCGCCCGCGGTGCCGGGCCGCTCGGCGGCCAGTGCCGGACTCGCCTCGGCGCCGGGCCGTTCGGCCGGCCGCACCGGTCCGACGGAAGCACGCTGGGGGAGCAGCCGGCTGAGACCGGTGGCGTGGCCGAGGGCACGGAACGGCGCCAGCTGCACCTCCAGCGGCACCATCGCCGCACCGGCGAACCGGCCTGACCGCTCGGCCACGCCGTTCAGCCGCGCCGCGTTGGCCAGCGCCGTGTCCCGCCGGCCGAGGTCGCCCGCCACCTGTGCCCGCTGCGCGCGCACCAGTTCCACGTCCGCGGCGGCCCGCGCGCCGGACCCGAGCCGTCCGGCGGCGAACCCGGCGCCCCCGCCGACCAGGGCGGGGATGGTGAGATCCTCATAGAGAGTCATCACCGGGTTGACCGGTTTGCCAGTGGCCGGGTCTGTGCCGGTCCAGTAGTCGTGCTGGACCTTGGACCAGTCCTCGTTCAGCACGGCGTCCTGCCACCGGTCCCAGCTGCGGTGCGCGGCCTGGATGATGCCGCCGGTGAACGGGTTGGTGCGGGCGATCTCGTCCAGCGCGCCGGCGTTCGGCGACCGTTCGACCAGCCGGCCGTCCGCCGTCGGAACCTCGCCCAGCGAGCCGCCGTCGGCGAACTTGTTCATGGTCACGAACGCGCCGGCGTTGTACAGCTCGGTGCCGGCCGCCTGGACCAGGTGCACGGCCATCTCCGGTACCCCGGTGACGAAGTCGACCGCGCCGTCGCTGATCCGGTCCACCGCGCCGGGCGGGTCGGCGGGTCGCGGGGGTCCGTAGCCCATGGCCTCGCGGGCGTCGGCCACCACCGGGGCGCCCCGGACGGCGTCGCCCAGGCCGTCGTGGTTCAGCCACTTGATCGCGCCGCCGACCGCGTCCCCGATCGCGCCGACCCGGTCCGCGAAGCTGCCCGGACCGAGCTCCACCATCTGGTCGACGGCCTGTTCACGGGACATCTCGGTCGCGGCGCGGAGCTGTGTTCGCTGCTCCGGGGACAGCCGGCTCACCCAGGGCGAGGAGCCGTCGGTCCAGAACAGCGAGTTGCCCGCCGCGCGGGCGGCCTCGGGGGTGCCGGCCTTCGCCCAGATCACGCCTTCGGGCGTGCTCAGCACCGCGTTCTCGAACTCCTCCGGGGTCTGCAGCGCGGCGATCTTGGCTTGTTCGTCCGGGCTGAGCTGGTCCCACAGGCGGGTGGTGGTCTGGTCGGGGTGGCCGAACACCGGGCCTTCCCGGGCGTTGTCCAGCAGGCCGCGGTGCCCCGCGAAGTCGGGCAGCCGGGCCGCCGCGTTCTGGGCCAGCTGGATGTCCGGGTACATGCTGGACGGCAGCCGCGCGTCGCCGAGCTGGTTGGTCAGGCCGCGCGGGCCGCCCTCCACCGACGCGTAGGTCAGGTCGGCCAGCCCGGCGGTGTCGGCCAGCGCCTGCTGGTATTTGACGTCCCGTTCGGTCTCCGGCATGGGCAGGCCGGTGAGCAGTCGCTGCGCCCGGCTCCGGCGGTCCGCGGCGGCCGCGATGTCGGCGGCGAACTTCGGGTCGCCGGACCCCTGGGCCAGCAGGGTGTCGATGGTGGTCAGCCGGTCCCGGGCGTCGGCCCGGTCGCCCATCAGCTGGTTGGCCCGCTCGTACGCCTGGCGCTGCCGCTCGCGCAGCCCGTCCAGCTCCTGGTTGAGGGCGTCCGCCTGGGCCTGCGTGCCCGGGTGCTCGTTGAACGCCTTGATCCGGCGGCCGATGTCGTCCATCAGGCCGGGCAGCTCCGCGACCTCGGGGGTGGCCAGGTAGTCCGCGAGGTCGCCCTGCTTGGCCACCGCGTCGGCCTGCAACTCGGTGAGCCTGGTCTGGGCCTTGTCGATGTCCTCCGGGGTCGGCGGCCTGGCCGGGTCGTAGCCGTCGACCAGCGCGGCGATCACCTTCGGGTCGGTGGACGGCCCGATCTGCGGTGCGTCGGTGTGGTTGCCGGGCACATAGGCGGCGCGGTCCACGGCGCCGAGCAGGTCCTGGGCGTGCTCCCAGCCCTCGTACCCGCTGTTGTTCGCATCGGCGAGTGCGTTGATCAGCTCGGTTCGCTCCGCCGGCGTGGTGCCGTCGGCCTCGGCGGCGGCCAGCGCCTCGTCCAGCCGGGGCAGCTTCGGCGCCACCTGACGAATGCCGTTCTGGTTGTCGGTCTGCGCGCCCAGGAAGGCCAACCCGCCCCGCATGGCGTTGGCCGGGGCGGGGGCGGTCAGCGCCTGGTCGTACGCGGCCCGCTGGTCCGCCGGCAACGCGAGGCGCTCGGTCTCGCTGAGCAGCGGCATCGGAGTGTTCTCGCCGGGTAGCGCCGGTGGGCGCTGGTAGCTGGGGTCGAGCACGCCCACCTGCGCCGGGGTCAGCGTGCGCCAGGGCTGCCGCTCGTTCGCCGGATCCGAGCCGCGGGCGGCCGGGTCGGCGGCCGACCAGCCGCCGTCGAAGTCGAGCAGCGTGCCGCCTTCGCCCTGGCCGGCCGACTCCACGAAGTGCGTGCCGTCGGCGTTGCGGCCCGAGCAACTGCCGCCGGTGCCGTACAGGCAGCCCGCGCCGCCGCTGCCCCGGGTGTCGGCGTAGTCCAGGAACACCCCGCCCCCGCCGCCGAACGTGGGCTTGTAGGTCTGTTGCCCCTGGGGGGAGGAGACGGTCACGCCGTCCGGGGTCCAGACGTTGCTGATGGTCAGGTCGCCGCCGTCGTCCGGGCCGGTGGCGAACCGGTCCTGCACCCGCACCGGCTCGTACACCTTGGCCGGCGGGGCGTCGTGCTGGTCCTCGTAGCGGACCCCGCTGGGGGCGACCACCACGGAGCCGTCCGGGCGGGTGATCATGCAGGAGCCGTTGCACTCGCTGCTGCCGCCCCAGCCGTCGATGCTGCCGCTGAGGTGCACGTCGCCCTGCTGGTCGGTGTTCACCACGCCCCGTTTGGTCGGGTCCATGACGTAGGAGCCCGGGCCGGTGGCGTCGATCTCGGCCCGCGTGCCGCCGGTCTGGCTGGAGGCGTCCACGGTGCCGTTGCGGGCGCCGCCGCTGTGGCCTTCGGCGAACGTGACGTGGCAGTCCCCGTCACCGCACCTCAACCGGGCCGGGCTGCCGTCCGCGCCCCGGGTGGATGCGGTCACCGGCTGCGCGTTGCCGCCCTGCCCGGAGAACCGGTCGCCCTCCCGGGTGGTGAAGTTCCACGGGCCGGTGCCCTCGGGGCGGACCGTGCCGGGAGCACCGGTGACCGCGTTGCGGTCGGTGAACGTGCTGGTGCCACCCGTGCCGTCCGGGCCGCTGCCCTGGACCGTGTGCACGTCGCCCTGGCCGTTGCGCAGTTCGCCGGTGCCTCCGCCGGTGATCACGGGGGCGGCGGCCGGGTCGGTGCCCTGCCGGACGGCGCCGCCGTTGTTGGTCTTGGACCGCCGGCCGAAGCGGTCGCTCACCTGGCCGTTGCCCCCGTGCGCGAGGTTGGCCCCGCCGGTCTCCTCGTTGCGCTCGAGGTTCACCGCCGCGTTGGGGCCGGTGTCGCTGCCGGTGTCCGAGCCGGTGCCGCCCTTGCCTCGCACCTCGCCGTCCACGTGCCCTTCGCCGCCGTCCAGGCCGCCGTTGATGCGCTCGTCGGGGCCTTGGACGCTGAAGTCGCAGCTACCGCCGCCGAGCCGGCCGCAGCCGCCGGTGGCGCTCGTGCCGTCGGCGCCGGTGGTGCGGCCGCCGCAGCCGGCGAAGCCGCCCACGTTGCCGCACTTGCCGGCGGCGGCGTGCGAGCCGGGGGCGGCCGGCGGCTGGTCGCCGGCGAACAGGCGCTGGGTGACCGCGCCCTTGGCCTTGCGGGAGGCCTCCTGGGCCTCTTCGACGGTCCCGCCGTTGTCCAGGGTCTGCGAGTAGGCGGCGGCGCCGGCGCCGGACACCTGGCCGTTGGCCGCGAGGCCTTCCAGGGTGATCTTGCCGGCGGCGGACTTGGCGGCGGCCAGGGCCTCGTCGTGGGTCCGGGGCCTGCCGTCCGGGCCGGGGGTGTTCAGGGTCTCGTTGTAGACCCGCTCGGTGACCTCGCCCCGGGCGGTGGTCAGTTCGAGCCAGCCCGCCTCGCCCATCTCCGGGTCACCGCCGTCGGTGTCCTCGGGGAGGTTCTTGCTGGCGTCCCGGGTGGCGGCGACCGCGCCGACCACTTCGGGGGTGCGTCGCGCGGTGTCCGCGTTGCCGCGTCGCACGGCCTCGTCGTGGGCCTCGGTGCGGGGGATCGCGGGGCGGCCGGCGACCGGTGGCTCCTCGACGGGAGCGGTGGCCGGAGGTGTGGTGGTGGCCGGAGGTGTCGTCGTGACCGGCGGCGTGCCGGTGGCCGGGGTGGGGTTCGGGTGGGTGGCGAGGTCTTCGGCTTCGATGCGCTCGGCCGCGTCGCGGCGTTGCGCGGGGGTCAGGTGGGCGTTGGCGCCGGGGTTCTTGCTGGAGATGGTCTGCAGCTCCGGTGGGTCACGGTTGCCGGTGCTGGTCTGCGTCGCGGTGACGGGTTCCCGGTCGGTGGTGCCGGCGGCGAAGGTCTGGATCACCGGGGAGCGGTCGTCGGTGTCGGCCGTCCGGGCGTCGGCGCCGCCTCGGGTGTTGTTGTTGTTGCTGCTGGCCGCGTTGCTTGCGTTGACGGCGGTGTTGGCCGGGACGGCGGGGGGTGCCGGTTCGCAGCGGTCGCAGGTGTCCGTGCCGCCCGTGCCGTTCCTGTCGGACGCGTTGGCGGTCGTCCGGACGGCGGTCTCGGCGTTGCCGTTGTTCCCGTTGTTGCCGCAGGCCTTGCCGCCGCCGCCGGCCTGGCACGCCGACCGGTCGTCGGACGTGTAGCTGGCGTTGCGGGCGGTGGCCTCGCCGGGCTGGTTGCTCGCGCCGCAGGACGAGTCCGCCCCGCAGGAGGTCTCCCGGTCGGCGGTTTGGGCCGAGGCGCCCGCGCTGTCCTTGGGCGTCGGTCGGGCGGCGGCTTGCTCGTCGGGACGGTCATCGGTCGCGCGCGAGGTGGTGCTGGCTTGCCGGGCCTGGCTTCGGGCGGGGCCGGAGCCGTCGCCCTCCGGCTGGCGCTGCTGGTCGCCGGCGTCCTGGGCGGCCGCGCCCGGGTCGGCCTGGTTGTCGTTGCCGGCGTTGTTACTCGTGTTCGCCGTTTCCTGGCCCTGGACCTTGCCGGTGCCCGCCGCGGCTTTCGTTTCCGGTTCTTGCTTGTCGTCCTTTTTCGCTTCCGCTTTTCCGGTTCCGCCCTTGTCCTTTCCTTGGGCTTCGCCGTTGCCGGACGCGTTATTTGTTTGTTCCTCTTTCTTGTCGTCCTTTTTCTCCGTGCTGCCGGAGCTGGCCGCCTTCTTGTCGTCGGACTTGTTGGCCGAGGGCGGACTGCCGTCCTGGGTGTCCGCGGCCTGGCCACCGTCCGCGGCGGCCATGGCCACCGCGCCGGACACGGTTGGCCGCGCCAGGGTGTCCGCCGTGGCCGCTGTGTCCGCCGGGGATGACCACGCCCCGGCCAACCACACCAGCGCCGCCGCGCCGAGCAGCACGGCCATCGGCGCACGGACGACGAGGCGGGCGATCAACCTGGCCACGGGCAGCACGACCGGCGGCACGGCGCGCACGCGCCATGCACCAGCCACAGCCACCGAGGCCATCGCAAACCACTCCACCGGGATCGACACACGCACAGGGGTGAACCAGGCAAGCCGCGGCGAGACCCACGCGGGAGCCAACGCTCCGGGCCGACCGGCCAGCCGCGGTACGAGTCACGCGGAGGCCCCGCCCCAAGTGCCCAAGGCAGCGTTGGGTTCATCAGCCGGAACGCGCCTTAAGTTACTTAATTCGCGTTGAGAAGCAACGCCGGGAAGTGGTTTGAGTGTCGTTGTTCGCTGATTGACCGGCGGCTATTCCGCAGGTGTTTCCCATTCGTTTCCGTGAGCTTCGAGTCGGCCGAACGTCCATGATCATCAGGACCTGGTGGCAGGTTTCGGTGTCTCGAAGCGGCCGTGATGCCCTGATGATCATGAAACGGAGGAGGGCGCGTCGGCCGGACGACTCGTCGCCTTGGTAGGCGTGTGCGCTACCGGCCGCGCTGCGCACGTGGCCGTCACCGTGGCGATCTGACCGGGGAACCCGGTCGCTGTGGTCCGGCTCTGGCCGCTTGTCCGGCTCGTGGTCGGCCGTAGCTGTGGCCATCCGGGTGGGTGGCCATTCGCCGCGGCGGCCGCTCGGCGCCGTGGCCATTCAGCTACCGGTGGCCGCTGTGGCCGGTCGCGTGGCCACTCGGAAAGAGCCGATATTCGAAATAGTGGTTCAGAAATGTGCTGGCGCGCGGGGAAAGGCGGTGATGCGCGGTTCGTCGCCGGCCTGGATCAGGTCCGGGTCGGTGATGTGTGGATTGAGCGACAGGAGTTGGGCGACGGTCAGGCCGTGTCGGTGGGCCGGGGCGGTCAGGAGGAGTTCGGAGGGGGTGGGCCGCGGCCGAGGCGCTTGGCCAGCCATCGCCAGAGGCGGTATCGGGAGACTCGGGCCAGCTCGCGTTCGGTCGACCGGATGAGGTCGAGCAGGACCGCTTCGGCGGGCTGTCCCGCTTCCGCCGACGCGGCGAGGTGCGCCTCGGCATAGGTGTCTCGTTGCCGGCGCAACCGCAGCATGCGCAGGGACGCCTCGGCGAGCCACTCCGGGTCCGCCCGGAACACCTCGGTGTAGGCGGCGGTGGCCATCCGCAGTGCGTCCTCGACCTGGGACAGCCGGGCCGCGACGTCCGTGCCCGGCGCCAGCAGCGCCGTCAGGTCGGCCAGGCGTTCGCGTGCCGCCGACACCTCCGGCACGCGGTGCAGGCGCACGGGGGTGTTGTCCCACCAGGGGAAATAGGCCGCCGCGAAGTCGGTCAGCGCGAGTTCCAGCCGGTACCGGGCGCGGCGCGGCTCCGGGTATTCGGCATCGAGCGGGTCATCGTGCTGACGCGCGGCGGTGAACCGGTCCAGTTCGGTGCGGAGCGCCGGTGGGATCGGGCGATGCGCGCGCACCTCGGCGATGGCGGCGTCGAGGTCCTGGACGGCGTTCCGCCACTCCTCGACGGGCACCGGATGCTCCTGGAGCAGCTCGACGTACTCGGTGAGCGAGTCGTGCAGCGCGGCGAGGCGCTCGTCCAGATCCAGACCCAGGTCGATCGCATCGGACCGCTCGATGACCGCGATGACCGACTCCGCCACCTCGACCAGGCGGTCTATCCGTTCCTGGCGCAGCGTGTCGGCCCGGTTGCTGGCGATCCAGTGGTCGACGAACGCCTCCGCCACCGCCAGCTGCCACCCGGTGCCGGAACCGAACACGCCGTCGCGCTCGAACAGTGACCGGAGTGCACGGTCCCGTTCCGCCCGCAGCCTCGCCAGCTCCTCGACGTGAGCGCCCGGGGCGCCGACGATCGCGTCGAACTCCGCCCGCTCGACCCGCCGCTGGCGCACCGCCGTGTCCCGCCAGAGCAACAACGCGCGCAGCTCGGTGGCCAGGTCCCGGTCCGGGGTACGGCCGCGGACGTGGCTCCGGACAAGGTAAGCGCCGACGATCCCGGCGACGACCGCGACGGCCGCGATCACCTGCGGCGGCAGCCCGTCCGGCGCGAGACCGACCAGCGCCAGGGGAGCCGCCGCCAGCCGATCCGGGCCTCGGCCGGTGCTCGGGTGTACCCGGGTGGGCGGGTCGGTGGGGGTGGTGGGCGGGTTCGGGTGGGTGGGGCCGGTGGGGCCGTCGTCGGGGATCTGGCGGAGGTGGTGCCGGGCGGCCTCGTAGGCCGGCACGGTCAGATCGGCGACGACGGCCGGCAGCTCGGCTTCGAGCAGCGCGATCAGGCCGGGCGGCGGGGCGCCGGGCCAGACCCAGTAGCGCAGCAGCTCGACCAGCGGGGCGGCGTCGTCCGCCGGCAGTTGCTGGGTGAGGTCGTCGACCGCCCGGTAGGCGCGAGCCCAGGCCACGGGGAGGTTCGCCGGCGTCGGCAGTGGCTCGGTGGCCGCGCGGTAGGCGTCCCGGAAACGGACCGGGTCGTAGTCGTGGTGCAGGTGCACCCGCCAGGACCCGGGCCGGCCGAGCGCGGCCACGTCCACCGAGGCCAGCCGGGAGCCACCGGCGTTCAGCGCGCGGGCCAACCGGACGGCCCGGGCCATCTCGGCGCCGCGCAGCGGTCGGCCGCCGACCCGGTTCAGCGCGGTCCACCACCGCCGAGCACCCTCGAGCAGCGTCGAGCCGTCCTCGCCCCGGCGGTCCTGCTCGACCGCCACCTCGTCGAGCAGGATCTCCGCCTTGGCCAGCGCCCGGCGGGCCACGCCGGCATGTCCTCGGCCGAACAGCCGGAGCGCGCTGTCCACCCGCACCCGGACGTCGCCGAGCAGCCGGTCCGGGCTGGACCACTCGCGGGTGTCGGCGTCCCGGGCGACCGGGTCGACCAGGCCGGCGGGCAGGGCCACGGCCAGCCCGTTCTCCGTGCTGGTGTGGGCGATCACGCCGACCACCCGGCCCTCGCCGTCCAGTACCGGGGCGCCGATGTCCGAGGGGCGCAGTGGCGCGGCCAGGGTCAGCGCCGCGCCGTCCGCGGACAGCACCGGGGCGGCCATCATGATCGTGCGGCGACCCTTGCCCCTGGTCACCACCGCCACCCGGTCACCGGCCGCCGCCGGCACCGGGGAGGTGCGCAGCGGTGCGGCGTTCAGCGCGGGCACGTGTAGCACGGCCAGCGGCAGCTCCCGCCGGCCGGCGCCGAACAGCATGCCCACCAGCTCGCCGGCCAGCCGGGCCTCCGGGGTGGCGTCTCGGTAGACCGCGCTGCCCGGGATGAAGAGGAGGGCGGCCACCGCGCCGTTCACCGAAACGCGGCGCATGGCCCGCTTCAGGTCGTTCGGCTCGCCGAGGTGGGCCAGCAGCGGGCCGAACGGAACCACCACCTGGTTGGCGCGGGTCGCCCAACCGGTGAACGCCGAGTGCTCGGTCTCGATGGTCACCACCGACCCGGCCGGCGCGAGGGGCAGCGCGACACCGTCCACGGCGGGGTACACGTTCACCAGCCGCCGGCCGTCACCGGCCGCCCGCCGGACCACCAGCTCCAGCCGGCTGGTGCGGGATCCGTCCGGCCGGAGCAGCAGCACACCGGCCGGCGGGTCGAGGTGCACCTGGTGGATCTCCACCTGGTCGGTCACCCGGGCCGGGCCGGTCGAAGCCGTCCAGGCGCGGCCGACCAGCAGGTGCAGCAGCGCCGAGCGCTCTGCCCGGGTGAGGTCCTGGTGCTCGGCCACCAGCCAGTGCTCGGCGGCCGCGGTGAGCGGGCCGCGGGGCGAGAGCAACTCCTCGGGCAGCACCAATCCGGGCACCGCACCGGAGAGGCCGGTGGGCAGCGGAGGCGCGTGCCAGCCGGGCAACGGGCGCACCGCACCGAGGCGCACCAGCAGGCCCGGGTGCGCCTCGGCGGCTTCGGCCACCAGCGCCGCCGGTGCGCCGATCAGCCGGGCGGCGGCCTCGAACGGCAGCTCCTCGCCGGCCGGGTGCAGCGTGGTCCACAGCTTGCCGCCCAGCCGGTGCAACACCCCGGGGATGCGCAGCTCGGCGACCAGCGCGGTCAGCTCGCGGCGGGTGGTGTCCAGCCGGTCGTGGAACGACTGGTCGCCGTCCATCGGCCAGCCGGCCATCCGCTCGGCCCGGCCGAGGTTCTCCTCGACCCCGGCCAGCGCGGACAGCGCGAGCTCGACGTTGCCGGCCCGCGACCAGCGCTCCGCCTCTCCGATCCGTTCCATCGCGTTCTCCAGCGACCGGTCCACGACACGCACGGCGTCCTCCAGATCCTCGAAGGTGGTGATGGCCAGGTCGGCGAGTTGCCCGGCGACCTGTGGGGACGGCGGTCGCCGTGCCCAGAGCTGTTCCTCGATGTGCTCGTCGCCGAGCGCGACGTGTTCCGCCTCGTGGCGCTCCAGGTAGCGCCGGGCCTCCTCGGGCAGCGCGCGGATCGGGCCGCGCAGCAGGCCCCGGTCGACGAGCACCGTCCGGGATCCGGGATGCGCCAGGTAGACGACGACCAGCGGGTCCAGCCGGCCGGCTTCGAACCCGGCGGCGAGCAGCTTGCTCAGCCCTCGGGCCAGGTACAGCGACATCCGGTCGGCCGGCCACAGCCCGGTCGGGCTGGCGATGGCCAGGTCGGCGGCGGGCGCCGGGGAGATCCGGTCGAGCTTGTCCATCAGGCCCAGCACCACCCGGACCCGCTCGGCGTGCGGCCCGGTGAGCGCGCGGGGCTGGCCGGTTGCCGGGTCCAGGGCGGCCGCGAACCAGCCACCCCCGGCGGGCAGCGCGGCGATCGGTTCGGGCGCGGTCAGTGCCAGCAGCGCGTCGAGCAGCCGCTGGGCGTCGGCGCGGTGCGCGTCGTGGCAGGCGGTGTGCCAGTGGCCGTTGAGGTGGCCCAGTTCGTGCGCGACGACCTCTGCCCACCAGCCGTCGAGCTCGACCCTGGCGTGCAGCTGGGCGAGCCGCTCGGCCATCGGGGCGAACATGACGATGACGTCGCCGAGTTGGGGGTGCCGCCAGGCGAACGCGACCAGGCGTTCGGGCAGGTCCGCCAGCCCGTGGCGGGCCAGGATGGGCCGGGCGAGCGCGGGGTCGAGCAGCAGCACCGGTGGGCCTCGGGCCAGGAATGGCGCTGGTTGCACTCCCTTGGCGACGGCGTTGAGGGTGAGTTCGCGCAGCGCGGCGGCGAAGTGGCGGACCTCGGGGTCGGTCATGCCGTCCCAGGCCAGCGCCCCGGCGTGACCGTCCACCGGCGGGCCCGCGCGGGCGGCGAGGGCCAGGAAGAGCACGTCCGCGCCCAGCGCCAGCCGCTCGAACAGCCCGGCGGAGAGGAACCAGGGCGGCTCCGCCCCGGCGAACACCAGGGCGGCGCCGCTCAACAGCGTCGCGGCGGTGGCGCCGACCGCGGACCACCCGGTGAAGCGCAACGCCCGGTCCTGGGACCGCGCCCTGGCCAACCACAGCGCCGCCCACGGCAGGGCGATGAACATGTGCATCGCCGCCGTCATGTGTACCCAGGCGGCGAGGGTCAGCGGGGCGTCCAGCGGGGTGGTGGGGAAGACCGATGCCACCGCCAGCGCCACCGCCGCGAGGCGCAGCAAAACCCGGGGACCGCGCTCGACCAGCCGGGCGACCAGCTCGCTGGCCCCGGCCATCGCCAGCATGGCGACCGCCAGGAACAGGCCGCCGGGCGTGGCCACGTATTCACTCACCGTGACGGTCGGGACCAGGTGGCCGATCCCGGCGACGTGCAGCGCCGTGGTGCTGGCCAGCGAGATCCCGAGCAGCGTCAGGACGGCCCGGCGGATCGTGGACCTCTCGGTGGGTCGGAAGGACAGCAGCGCCAGGCCGCCCAGCGCGGCCATGGTGAGCTGGGGGGTGGACTGCGCGAGCCCGAGCAGCAGGCCGGCCGGTGCGCCGTACGAAGGACGTCCGTCCAGCCGGACGACCCGCCGGCCGTGCTCCACGGTGACCCGCAGTCCGGGCACCCGGTTGGCGGCCAGCGCGTCGCGCGTGCCGGTGTCCAGGCGGAGCAGCCAGGCCAACCGGTCGAGCGGCGCGGCGCCGGCCGAGCGGTTCAGCAGCGCGGTGATCCGGTCGACCGGGGTGGCGAGCCGGTCGTGGTGCGCGTGCAGCTCGGCCAGCGCGGCCCGCAGGTCGCCGACCGTGCCGGCCAGGTGCTCGACCTCCGGCGCCGGAAACAGTGAAGCCAGCCGCGGCTCGGCGGTGTCGACCCGCTCCGCCCAGCTCTCCAGCGTCTCCAGCGACGTGTCGCCGGTCTGCCTGATCCGGCTGACCGCGTGGAAGCCCTGGATCAGTTCCTGCTTGACCAGGACACGCTCGACGTCCAGCTCGAGGACGTCGAGCAGGGCGGTGAGCCGGGCCAGGCGTGCCTCGGTGAGCGGGAGCAGCTGGTCCAGCACCGCCGACCGGTCGGGCAGCGAGTGCGCCACCCGCAGCTCACGCGCTCGGGCCAGCCGCTCGGCCAGCTCGGCGGCCTGGGCGCGCCGGGCCTGCAACCCGTGCCCGGCCAGCGCGTCCCGCACCGCCGCGAGCCAGGCTTCCGCGTCCAGGTAACGGGCGCCTAGCAGCCCGGTCAGCGGCTCCGCCGGGTCGGCCAGGGCGGACCGCAGATCCAGCTGGTCCCACAACCGCGCGCGCAGTGCCCGGGCCGCCCATTCCGTCAGCTCGGCGACCGGCTGCCGCTCGAACAAGGCCCGGTCCTGCGCCAACCAGCGGTCCAGCAGCTCCTCGGCGCCCGCGAAGCCGGGCGGCAGCGCGGTGCTCGCCGTACGGGGTGCCGAATCCCGCAGCACCTCGGCGGTCAGCCCGTCGACCAGCCGGACAAACCGGCCGACCTGCTCCGCGCGCAGCTCACCGAGCTCGACCAACAGGCCGACCCGCTCGGCCTCGGCGTGCGGCCCGAACGGGTGGTGGTCGAGCACCCCGGCCCAGAACGCCCGGACCCTGGCCGGATCGCCGGCCAGCTCCGCCATCTCGACGGTCTCCCGCAGTACCCGTTCCGAGACCAGCACCCGCCGGGTCGGGCCGTCGGTCCAGGTGAACGCCACCAGGTCGCCCGCCCCGGGCAGCACCGTGACGTCGGCCGGAAGCACCGAACGCTCCGCGTCGGTCGGCTCCCGCGATCCGGCCGCCCGGTGCGCGGCGGCAACGTGGCCGGCGGTCAACGGCGTCTCGGCCAGCCCGCCGCCGATGCGCCGGCGGAGCTGCTCGAGCTCCCGGCGCGCCCGGTCGAGCTCCGCTCCGACCGTGCCGGCCAGCCGCCGCTCGATCTCGGTGACCAGCCGTTCCGCCTCGGCCAGCGCGTCCAGGGCGTTCCGGTACCGGCGGTGGACGAGCTGGTCGTCGATCTCGCGGGGGGCGCGGGCTAGCAGCCGCAGCACCTGGCCGACCGGCGTCGAGGTGGGCCAGCGCTCGTCGTGGGCGATCCGCCAGCCCTGCTCGGCCACGGCGGCCAGCAGCGGCGCGGCGACCGCGGTGGCCACCCCGTTCGTCGGGTCGAGGTGGATGATCATGCCGACGGCGTCACCGGCGGCGTCGACCAACGGGCTGCCCAGCGCGGCGGCGCCGTCCAGCTGGACACGCACGGTGGCGAGTCCGCTGGCGACGACCGTGCCGCCGGTCAACCGGGCCTCGCCGGCGGTGTTTCCGCCGGGCGCCGAACTGGGCGCCCGCCCTTGGCCGTCGACTTCGCCGGCGGTGTCTCCGCCGGGCGCCACGCCGGCCGCCCACAGCCGCTGCCCGATGGCCACGGCCCCGGTGGTCACCGGCAGCGGGAGCGAATCCTGGTCGGCGGGCAGCAGCCCCAGGCCGGGTGGCTCGATGTCCAGGCCCAACAGCCGGCCGAGGTCGTGCAGCCGGGGCACCAGCCAGGTGTGCGCACCGTCGGCGTCCGGGTCCAGCGCGTCGCGGAGCCCGCCACCCGAGGTGATCGACAACCCGGGATAGACCACCCATCCGACGCCTTCACCGGCGACCGGGTGCACCGATCCGCGCGGCAGCGTGGGCGGGGCATTCGCCTCGGCCGGTGGAGTCCAGTCCGGGTCGACGCCGATCTCGCCGTCCGCCACTCGCAGGCCGGGGTGCGCGGCGGCGTGCGAGATCAGCTCGGCGGGGGCGCGGAGCCGGGTGGCCAGCTCCTCCGCCGTCATTGTCCGGCCGGCGTCGCCCAGCTCGGCGCGGATGCGTCGGGTCAGGTGGGCCAGCACGGTGGGCGCCCGCCGCGCGGCCTCCAACAGCGCGGTCACCTCGTACCGCCCGGTGACCAGCTGCTCGAGGAGCGGGTCGTCGGAACGCGGCCACCAGCCGCCGGCGTGGTCCAGCCACCGCTCGACGGCCGCCAGGTCGGCCAGGGCCTCGTCCAGCTGGGTCAGGGCGATCCCGATCCCATCGCCGTGCTCCAGCCGGCGGTCCGCGCTGGTCACCTCGAGCGCGAGTTCGGCCAGCGCCTGCCGGTGCCTGCGCGCCGTGGCCACGTCGGCCACGGCCTGACCGGCCAGCCTGGCCAGCCGTTCGGGTGTCCGCTCCGGCAACGCCTGGATCCGCCGGTAGAACAGCTCGCGGTCGAAGATCACCTGCGCGGAGCGGGGGAACCGTAGGTAGAGCAATGCCACCGGGGCCAACCCGGCGCCGCGCAGCCGCTGGTGCAGCAGCTCGTTGAAGCCCTCGGCCAGCATGGGCGAGGTGTCCACATCCGGGTCTTCCTGCACCACCGCGCCGCCGTCGAGCAGCTGGTACAGCAGCCGGACGACCTCGTTCAACTGCGCCGCGGTCAGCTCGGTCGTGTGTCCGTGCCGGTCCGCCGCGACGACCACCGGGGCCGGCGGAGCGCGCTGATCGGCCTGGTCCAGCTCGCGCAGCAGTGCCCCGGCCGCCTCCCGTTGGCCGGGGCGCCGGCGGTACGGGTCGTCCAGGCGGAACCGTCGCTCGTAGTCGATGATCCGCTGGCCGAGGTCCGGCGGCGCCCGGCCGGCGCCGATGTGGCCGGCGATCCGGTCCCGCCGGCTGGTCAGCATCATGATCAGGCCCTCGGCGGCGGCCGGGAACGCCGCGTCCCGCCAGCTGAACGCGACCAGCCGCTGGTCGAGCGGGGCCAGCCCGCGCGCGGTCCGTTCCCGCTCGATCAGCTCGGCCTCCGGGTCCCGGGCGATCGCGGCGCGGAACCGCTCGGGGCTGACCAGCAGGTGCATCGGCCCGCGCGCGGGATACGGCAGCTCGTCGGCGGCGACCATCTCGCCGTGGTCCAGCAGCGCCGGCAGGGCGCGCACGATCGCGGCCTCCTCGCGCGGGCTGATTTCCCGGCCCAGCGGGCCGTGCGCGGGCTCGTTCAGGCGCAGTTCCACGGCGCCGAGGGTGATCTTCTGACCCGGCCGGACCGCGGTGAACGCGGCGACCCGCCGGCCGTCGACGGCCACGTGGGCATTCGCGGCCAGCGGCCCGATGTACGCCACGCCCGCCTTGCTGAACTGCGCCGCGTGGACCGGCCGGACGTTGCCCCCGTACACGGTGACGCCGGCCGCCGGGTCCGCCCCGATGATGTTGACGGCCCGGTCCAGGGGGTAGAGCGCGGCGTAGCCGGGGCGGACCAGGGCCAGGCCGGATCGAGCTTCGTCCACCCCGTGGAAGACGCCGTCGCCGACCAGCACCACCAGGCCCCCGTCGGTCACCGCGAGCCGGGCGGAACCGTGCGCGGCGTTCCGGATGGTGGGCTCGTCGGTGGCTAGCGCGCGGGCCAGTTCGGCCAGCGACGCCCACCGGCGGTTGCGGTGCGCGAGTTGGTAGACCAGCAGCTCCTCGGTGACCGGTGCCGGCTGCTCGCGCCACACGAACGCCCGGTAGTTGTTGACCAGGATGTCCGCCTGGTCCAGCAGCTCCGCGACGATCTCGTCGACGATCTCCTTGCGGATCGTGGCCAGCAGCCTCGAGTCGCCCTGGACGGCGCGGATGTCCTCGGCGACGGCCAGGAGCTGGGTGGCGGCGCCGTCCAGCAGGTCGGCGATCTCGGCCAGGCGGGTACGCGCCTCGGCCGGCGCGCCCTGCCGGTCCAGGCGGTCTCGTTCGGCCGTCGCCCGCCGGCCCGCGGCGGTGTCGGATGGGCGTTCGGGCCAGCTGTGCCACAGCGTCGGATGGACCTGTTGCGGTTCGGGCAGGTCACCGGGCCACCGGTCCTGGCCGGGGTCGCCCGGCGCGCCCAGCTCCTTGAAGTCGGTGGCGATCGCGATGAGCCGCTTGGCCGCGTCCCGCATGGCCCCGGACGCAACCTCCAGGTCGGTGTAGTGCGCGGTGCCCGGCAACCGCATCCCCGCCTGTGCGGCGTCCAGGAGCCGGCTGGCGACGGACGCGACCCGGTCGAGCAGCGCGCCACTCACCGGGGCGGCCGCCATCGCCAGCGCGGTGTTCGGTTCGCCGGTCAGCGCCAGCGCGGCGCCGAGCACCGCGAACGCCACCCACGGCCGTGCGCCGGCCAGCGGGCCGCGCCGCTCCAGGACCCGGCGCGGGTCGACCTCGTGGGCAGCGGCCCAGTCGGGGGTGATGGCGCCCGGCGGCGACCGCCCGACCAGCGCACGGACCGCCGAGGCGATCGCCGCCCGGTGCGCCCACAACGCGTGGCCGGCCAGCAGCGCGGCGCCGACCGCCAATGCGTGATCACCGACCGGGAGGCCGAGCGCCAGCGGCAGCGTCGCCAGCGGGCCGCGGCCGGCCGGCGGGGAGAACCGGTCCCACTCGACGTCGTGCCGGTCGGTGAACAGGTAGAGCCAGTCGTAGTTGCGCGGCTCGGGCGCCACCACGCGTTCGAGCACGTGCTCGAGCGCGCCCGCCAGCTCGGCCCGGGTGACGCCCTCGGTGCGCACCCACACCGCGACCCGGCCCAGCTCGGCGGTCGCGGCGACGAGGTCGGCGGCGGCAGTGGGCAGGTCGGCGACCGGAGCGTCGAGTTCCACCAGCGTGGCCGGTACGTCGTTGACCCAGCTCAGCCGATCCGTATCGCCTTCGGTCGGCACCCGCACCCGGAAGCCGCGCCGGCGCAACTGCTCGGCGATCTCGTTCATCGGCGCGGTGCTCAGTTCCAGGCCAAACCGCCGGAGCGCGGCGAGGTTGATCACCTGCACCCGCGCGCTGGTCTCGGGTGATTCGCCGTCGAGGTAGTGGCCGCTGCGCGGTTCGAGTCGGGTCAGCGCCGGCCGGCCTTCGCGCACCTGCACATCGGCCTCGAAGGCAGCGATGACCGGCTGGCCGCCCGCGGTGTTCCCGTCGGGCGCCAAACTGGGCGCCCGACCCTGCGCGCCGGCTGCGCCGGCGGTGGCGGCGTGCGAGCCCTTCACCCGTTCCCCGGTGGCCGGGACGACCTGCCACTGCGGTGCGATCCACACCGAACCGTCCGGCAGCACCACGCCCAGGATCTCCCGGGAGCGGGCCATCATCTCGACGGCCTCGGCGGTGCCCAACCGGGCCGGCAGCCCGCCGGCCCGGCGCATGTCGTCGAGCTCGCCGGCCAGCTTTCCCGGCAGCAGGTTGGGGAATTGCGGCGCATCGGCGATCAACGCCCGGTACTCGCGCTCCGGCCCGCTCGGCAGGGCCGCCATCGCGCCGCTCGACGGGCCGGCCAGCAGTATCGCCGCCATGGCGGCGATCGCGCCGAGCACCAGGATCAGCCGGACCGGTGAGGCGGTGACCCAGTGGTACCCGGCCTTGACCAGGCCCCAGCCGGTCCGCCCGGTCGGCCGGTACGGCGGCAGGTCGCGGACCAGCGCGTCGGCCGAGACGATCGGCGTGGTCAGCATGGTGAGTACCACGGCCAGCCGGGGGCGCAGCGGGTCGGGCACCGTGCGCAGCAGCCTCCGGTAGGCGTTCGCCGCGATCGCCCCGCCGACCCCGGGGCCGTGTTCGGCGGTGATGTGGTCCACCTCGGCGACCAGCGTGATCATCTGGATGGCCAACGCATGGCGGGTCCGACGGCTCAGGCCGGTGCCCGCGTCCCGCTCGGCGGCCCGGATGGTCGCCTTCAGCGCGGCGAGCGCCTCTCGCGGCAACCGGAGCGCCAGGGGGGTGCCGGACAGGTGGGCGCGCCCCAGCAGCAGGCCGCCACCGGGCAGGTAACGCGCCCCTCGGTCCAGCTCGAACAGCCGGAACGGGTACGCCACGTTCGACTTGAGGAGAACCTTGGCCAGCAGCTTGGTCGCGGCCCGGATCGGCCCGGCGGGCGGGCCGCGCACCCGGATGAGCACGTGCGCCAGGGCGAGCCCCCCGACCAGCGCCCCGAGCGCGGTGATCACCAGACCCGGCATGGTCAGCGGCGCGTCGGTCAGGGTCGCCCACGGGCCGCTCGGCTGCGCGGCGACCGGCATTACCCCCTCGGCACGGGCCGGCGGGGCGCCGCCCAGCGGCGACAGCAGCATGCCGCCGACCAGCACCGTGCCGGCCGAGCCGAGCCCCAGCGCCTTGGCGACCGCGCGCAACACCCGGCGCGCCCGGCCGGTGGCAGGCGGCGCGGGCTCCTCGCCCGGCGCGGTGTTCGGCGCGGTGGCCGGTGCCGCGGGTTCTGGCTCGGGCGTGCGCGGCGTCGGTTGGGGTTCGGGTCGGGTGACGATGACCCTGGCGTCCAGCCGGCGCGCGGCGAGACCGGCCACGGCCTTGATCAGGCCGGGTTGGAACAGGTGCAGCTGGTGGCTGTGCTGGTCGAGGTGCACGGCGATGCCGGCCAGCCGTCCGGCCGCGTCGAACGCCGGCCCACCGGAGATCTTCCCGCCGAACGGGGCGATCAGGTAGTAGTGGGCGGCGTCGGTGCTGGTCACCACGCCCTGGGTGGCCAGCCGGTGGGTCTGCGGGTAGCCGCGGATGGTGAGCTTCTGGTCCGGCCGGACACTGGCCTGACGAACCGGGGCCGCCGGCACCCCGGCCGCGACCGGGATGTCCAGCGCGAGCACGGCCAGGTCGATGTGCGCGGGCTCGATCAAGCCGCGTTGGTCCCGCTTCCAGGCGGCCCACTCGGCGGGGGCCAGCCGCTCGAGCTCGGCCGGCGTGATGACCTCGTAGTCCAGCACCCGGTACCCGCCGGCGGTCCACCACTCGGCGTTCTCCAGCACGTGTAGCGCGGTCAGCGCTAGCGCCGGGCGGCCGGGAGCGGCCGCGCGAATGATCACGCCGCTGCCCAGGGTGGCGCCGCCGTCCTCGGCCTGGATGCGCACCGCCGCGCCGGCCGGGTAACCGGTGGCGATCGGGCCGAGCGTCTCGGTCCCGCGCACCGGGTAGAACCCGACCAGGAGCTCCTCACCGGTGTCCAGCCACGAGGTGACGACGTCCACGAAGCCGGTCTCGAGGCCACCGGCCCACGGCATCCGCGCCACCGGGGCACCGAGGTCGATGCGCAGTAGCTGGGCGGACCGGCCGTTGCCGCGGGTCGGGATGCCACCGGTCCGCCAGGCGTCGGCCAGCACCCGGTAGACGTTGTCGCCCTCGAGCAGCCACAACGCCGCCGACGACTCCAGGAATGTGTCGAACCGGCCCAGCATGGTGCCGATGAAGCGGCCGACCTGGCGGCCGTCCAGCAGCAGCTCACCGTGCGGGCCGTCCAGGGTGAGCCTCGGCTCGCCGTCGGGCAGGGTCAGGACGAAGCCGGCGTAGGTGGCGGCCGGGTTCACCGCGAGCAGCTCGGTGACGCCGTCCCCGTCGCGGGTGGCCAGGAACGGGGTGGCGGCGACGGCGGCCAGCACGCTCTCCCGGTCCACGCCGAGCCGGGCCAGCGCCCGATCCAGCGCGAGCACGTCCGCCACCGGCGACGCGCCCCAGCGGCCCCGCTGGAACAGCGCGAGGATCCGTGCGGGCAGCATTGCGCCGGCCACCCGGGCCGCCGCCGCGTCGTGTTCCGCGTCGGTGTGCCCGGCGCCGGCCAGGCGCAGGAGCTGGTACCAAACGTCCCGGTACGCCGGGTCCAGCGCGATCAGCTGGTTGAGCACCGCGGCTACGTGCGCCGGAACCAGGAACACCTGTGCGTCGGGGAGGCCGATCAGCTTCCCGTCCAGCGGTTCCTCGTCGGTGATCCGCACCAGATCGGTCGGCGCGGGCATCCCCGGTGGACCGCGCACCAGGTGGGGGAACTCCTCGCCGCTCAGGTTGCGCGCCCCGGCCCGCAACCGGGTCACTTCGCGGACCGGCAACGCCTGCCGCACCTCGGCGCCGGTCATACCGGCCGCCACCGGCCCGCCATGGTGATCACCGGGACCGGCCAGGGCCTGGTGCATCCGCCGGTACTCCGCGCGCAGCCGCGCGGCGGTGTCGGCCAGCTCGCGGACCAGCGGGGTTTGCGGCAGGTCGCCGAGCTGCGCCAGGACCCGGGACAGCTCGTCGACGCTCGACCCGGGTTCCCGGTCGAGCAGTTCGCGCAGCTCCCGGGCCCGGCCGGCCGGGTCGGCGGCGGTGAACAGATCGAAGATCGTCTGGTGGTAGAGCACGACTTCTTCGCCCGGGCGTACCACCAGGTCCCGCTGCCAGGCGGTCAGCCCGTCGTAGCGGCGCAGCGCCTCGGTGACCGGCCGCAGCTGGGCGCGCAGCTCGTCGAGGAGGTTCATCGCGTCGGTGTGGCGGGCGCGCACCGCGTCGGAGACCCCGATCCCGGCCAGCATCCGCTCGGCCCGGTCCAGGTTGGCCACGGCGTTCGCGGTGGCGCCCGGGTCGGCTGCCGGGCCGTTCTCGACCAGGCCCTCGATGGTGTACTCCCAGGCATAGAGCAGGGTCTCCGCCGCCTCCAGCTGTCCCACCCGCAGGTTGAGGAAGGCCTCGGCGGGGTCCTGGCCCGACCACCAGTGCGCCAGATCGGTGTCCGGTTCGGCCAACCACCGGTCCACCACCCGCTCCAGTACCCGGCGCGCCGGCTCGGTGCTGCCCCGGTCGAGCAGGTCACCGCTGGTGCGCAGGCTGACCAACACCCGGTTGGCGGGTGCCAGCAGGTACACGACGGTGACCTGGTCGAGGCCGTGCGCGGCCAGCAGCGCGGCCAGTTCGGCATCGCCGTCGAACATCCGGTAGTCCACGCCCCGGGTGGCCCACCGGCCGTCCGGGCTGGCCTTCTCCAGTGGCGCTCCCGGCCGGATCCTGCCCTGCTCGTCCAGCCGCGCGACCAGCTCGGCCAGCCCGGCCAGCACGGCGGGCGCGAACCGGACCGGCCGGCCGAGCGGGTCGAACGCGATGGGCAGGATCGACCCTGGTCCCGGCGATAGCTGGGTCAGTTCGGCAATCAGCATGGCCCGCTCCGCCGCGCGCAGGCGTTGCACCAGGGAGTCGCTGTGCTGGTCGTGGCGCGGGCTGGAGTGTTCGGTGTCGGCGAGGTGGAAGTACCACTCGTGCCGGAGGAACTCTTCCCACCATCCGAGGAACGCCGGATCGTGCCGGACCAGCGCGTCGACCCTGGCCGCGATGTGCGCCGGGACCAGGATCACCGGTGCGCCGTCGCCGTCCCGCCAGCCGAAGCCGATCAGCCGGCGGTCCAGCGGCGCCTCGTCGGTGATCCGCACCAGCTCGACCAGGTCCAGGCCCGGCTCACCCGGAACCCGCACCGGCCGGCCCAGGTGCGCGAACTCGGCGTCGGTGAGCCGTCGCGCACCGGCCACCAGGCGCGGCATGCGCGGCTCCATCCGGGACCGCGCCGTGCCGCTGGGCACGCCGTCCGCGACCGCCCCGCCGCCCCGGGTGAACCGGCTGAGCAGCTTCCCGGCCGCGTTGTAAAGCCACCAGCCCAACTGGTCCGCGAGCCCGCCGACCTTCCGCGATCCGGCCCGCAGCCAGTGCCCGACCGCCTCGGCCCGGGGACGGAACCAGCGGTGGACGGCCCAGCCCGACCCGAGCACCGCCGCTTCGGTCGCCACGATGGCGGCACTGGTCCAGTCGTAACCGCCGCGGGCGTCCCACACCCACATGCCGACGGCGAAGCCGGCCAGGTTGACCAGGGCGGTGAACCCGAACACCCCGGCGTCGTAGTTGGCCTTCGGTGGATCTCGAGGCCGGATCGACCAGGCCATGCCGGTGACCGCCAGCATCAGCAGCGCCACCCCGAACAGCGCGGGGGAGTTGGTGGCCAGGCTGTTGATGCCGTAGATGGCCAGGGCCAGGTCGTGCAGCAGCAGCCCGACGCGCTCGTGCCGCTGGTCCGGTTCGCGCCGCAGCACGTCCTCGCGGAACATGTGGTGCTGCTGGTAGGCCACGCCCAGGCCCATCGACGCCAGCGTAGCCAACGAGATGATCACGTTGACCGGGCCGGCGTTCGCGCCGTTCAGCGCGAAGTCGACGATGGCGAAGCCGACCCCGACCACCGTGGTGGCGAACCCGGTGAGCCCGGTCAACCACCATGCCCAGTGGTGCGGCCGCATCCGGTCGGTCTTGACCCACTCGGTGCTGACGCTGGGGATCTCGTAGCGGATCGCCGTGGTCGCGTGGGCCACGGCGGTCAGCACCGCCGCCAGCACGGTCACCAGCGCGGCGCTGGTGGCGACGGCGGCCATGTTGGTGTTCACCGACACCATCCGGGTCAGCGCGACCACCGCGAACAGGCCGGCGATCACACCGCCCGACAGGTCCGACGCCCAGCGGGTGTTGCGGAACGATCCGACCAGGCCGCGGATGAACATCGCCAACGCCCCGGCCGTCGCGGACAGCGCGAGCAGTCGCACGCCGCCGAGCACGCCGATCGCGGTGACCGCCCCGGTGCCCACGGACACCGCCGCCACCCAGAACACCCGCTTCTGGGCTTGCAGCCACCGGCCCCAGCTGAGCTCGCTGCCCGGTGGGCCCCGGCGCAGGATCGACCAGAGGATGAGTGCTGGCATGGCCACCATGTCCCACACCTGCCCGGCCACCGCGCGCGTGGACGGGATCCGGATGCCAAGGGCGTTCTCCACGCCGGAGACGGTCTCCGCGATCCAGGCGTTGGCCCCGCGCAGCCCGTCGACCAGGCCGTACCACCGGTCGGCCAGCGCCCGGCCGACTCCGGCGCGGTTCCGCCAGAGCCCCCGCACGGCGAGCACGGCCGCGAGCGCGACGTGCGCCAGGCTGAGCGGCCAGCCCCACGGCAACCCGTCGCCGGTCGGCTGCCGCACGGGCGCCGGCTCCGGTTCTGGCGCGGCCGTCGGTGCGGGCTCCGGGGTGGGCACCGGTGCGGGAACCGGCTGGACGAAGACCCGGCCGGGGATGTTCAGCCGCTCGCCGATCTCCAGGAGGTCGCGGCTGGCCAGGGTGGGGAACCGGCCCGGGTTGGCGGATGCCAGCGCGTCCTCACCCAGCCCGAACCGCGCCGTGATCGCCGAATAGACGTCCCCGGATTGCACCCGGTACCGGCCGTCCCAGTTCGCCGGGATGACCAACGTGTCCCCGGCGTAGATCTTGTTCGGGTCGGCGATCTCGGGGTTGGCGGCCAGGAAGTCGGCCTCCGATACACCGAACGCCTTGACCAGCACGCCGAGCTCGTCCCCGGGCAGCACCCACGCCGCATTCGCCGGCAGCTGCTGTGGGGCGGGTGCGGAGATCGAGGTGTGTGTCGAAAGCAGCTCGACGGCGGGTTTGCCAACGGTGGCCGCCGTGGTCAGGCCGAGCTGCGCCAGCGTGATGGCCAGTAGCACCGCCCCGCCGAGCAACCAACGGGCGTGGGCGAGCACGGCCTCCAGCAGCCGCCGCTGCTCGCTGTCCACCGCGCGCAGGCCCCGGCCGAGGCCGACCTTCGACTCGTTGCCGAGACTGTCGGCGGCGAGGGCGGCCTCGGCGCGGACGGCGGCGAGGGCGTGCACCGCGCGGTAGGCCTCCGGCGAGGTCTTCCGCGGCTTGACCACGGCGAGCACGGTCAGCGGTTCTCCCGGCACCGGAGGCGCCAGCGCGACGTCGCCCGCGCCGAGCAGCGTCAGCAGCCGGGTGATCTCCGGCAGGTGCTGGGTGAGGGACCCGCTGGTGATCATGAGTGTGCCGCCGACCCGCAGCGCGGCCATCACCTCGGCCAGCGCGCCGATCCGCGCACCGGTGAACGCGCTCCGGTCGAGCCGGTCGAAGAAGATCTCGTCGTAGCGCTCGGCGGGCAGCCTGGTGGCGGCGACGTCGGCGAGCAGCTCCGGCTCCGCCGCCGGCTCGATGTTGAGCGTGACGTCGCGGCTGGACACCGGCCGGTCGTTCGCCGACCGGCCGCCACCGACCACCAGCCGCCGCCCGTTGACCACCGGGTCGCCCAGGCGCACCGCCGGCATCCACTCCCGGGACCACGCGATGGCCCCGGCCATCCAGGCCGGGTCGTACAACCCGCCCCGGTGCACACCACCGGGCAGGTAGAAGGCGCCCTCCAGGTGGTCACCGGCGCGCTGGAACAGCATGATCGTCCTGGCCAGCAGGAGCGCGTTGGCCAGCTGGGCGGAGTGTGCGTCGTGCCGGGCGCCCTCGTGTTCGTTCCCGTGCAGGTGGAAGTCGCGCTCGTGTGCCAGCAGGTCGTACCACCAGTCGGCCACCAGCCGGCCGGCGGCGATGTGCACCACCAGTTCCTCGAGCATCGCCTCGGTGATCACCACGACGCCGTCGCGGGCCAGCGGGACCGAGGGGTCGCGCCAGCCGAACGCGACCAGGCGGTCGGCGTAGGGCAGTCGGACGCCGTCCGGAGCGAGCACGACGCGCACGCCCGGCGGGCCGCGCGGCATCCAGGGCGGCAGCTCGTCGAGCGGGATGAGCCGGTCCGCCTGGCGGCGCAGCGCCTCGGCCACCTCGTGCCGCCGCGCCGATGTGAGCGGCTTGCCGATCACCACGGTGCCGCCGTCCCCGCCGGTGTTCTTGGCCTGCTGGTGGCCGTGGTGGTGTCGGCTGGGGTGCGGGCTGCCGTGCTTGCCGGTCTTCTTGGGCCGCGCCTTGCGACCGATGGTCATCGGCCGGGTCGGGTTGACCTGGATGACCACGGCGGTCTTGTTGTCGCTGCCCTGCTCGGCCACCTTGTCGATCAGGCCGTCGGCGGCGAAGCTGAGGTTCGGTGCGGCGCGCACCACCGCGCCGATTCCGTCCCGTTCCTGGTACAGGTCGTGCAGGCCGTCGGTGGACAGCACCACGGCCGCCGGACCCTTGACCCCGATCACGGTGTAGCGCGGGCGGTGCACGGCGCCCCGGCCCACCCAGCGGGTGATGACCTGCTCCGGCGCCTCCTCCGGGTCGCGTTCCACGGTCTGCGCCACCGTCCAGGTGTGGTCCACGGTGAGCGGCTCGGTGCCGTGTCCGGTCACCAGGTGCCCCCGGCTGTCGCCCAGCCACACCAGGGCGACCTCGCTGGTGTCCGATCCGGTGGGGGAGACCACCACGAGCAGCAGCGTGCTGATCGCCGCCGACCCGGCGGTGGCTTCCTGGGCCGCGGCGAAGGCCAACTCGGCGACCTGCTGGACCGGCAGGGACGGGTCGGCGGCCAGCGCGGCGTCGATCGCGGCGGCCACCGCGTCCCGGCCGGTCGTCTGGCTGACGTTGCTGCCCTGCTGGTCGGCGACCGCGGCGAAGATCCGCCCGTCACCGGCCCGCACCGCGCCGGCCATCGAGTCGAAGTTGCGGTGCAACGGGTGGCCGGGATCGGTACGCCCGACCATCGGGCCGAGGTCGAACCCGACCCGGCCGGTCTTGTCGCCCGGCAGCGCGCCGGACCGGAGCACTCCGGTTTCGTCTCGCTGACCGGGCACGATGGTGATTGTCACCGGCGGCGCCGGGATCACCGGTGGCTGCCGTGAGCCGGGGCCTTCCTCGATCGCGGCCCGCCGCGCGTAGTTGGTGTCCATCGCCTCGGCCAGCTGCTTCCGCAGCTTGGTCAGCCGGTCCTTGCGCTCGCTCTCCTCCGGACCCAGCCCGCGCAGCTCCTCCTCGATGAGGTCCAGCAGCTCCTTCTGCTTGGCGATCGTGGCGTCCAGCTGCCGGAGGCCGCGGACGTTCAGTGTGGCGTCGTAGCGCTTGCGGCGTTCGGCCACGTTGGCCAGCCACCGCGCCCAGAGCCCCTCGACGCGCCGGGCGACCGGCTCCGGGAACAGCGCGAGCGCCAGCCGCCCCAGGAGGCGGCCGAACGCGGGACCGATGTCGTTGACGATGTCGAACTGCCCGACCACCTTGTCGTAGCGGCGCAGCAGCAGCTTCTGCAGCGAGGCGCGGTACTCCGCGAAGTTGGGCAGGTGCGGGTCGCTCGGGCCGATGCCGACGCCGGGCAGGGTCTGGGACAGGAACTTGAACGGCTTCCACGACCACGGCCGCTTGTCCACCACGCGGAACCAGTTCCACAGCCGGAGCGCCAGGTTGAACCGCCGCCAGCCGGCTTGTCGGGGCGGCGCGAACTTCTGCGCGACCTGCTTGCCCGGGACGTCGAAGTGGAGCAGGAAGAACTCCACCCGGATCGGCCCCAGGAAGATCATGAAGGACAGCCGGATGACCGGGAAGGCACCGATCACCCGGTTGCGCCTGGTGGTGTTCGTGTTGAACCTCGGCTTGGCCACATCGAACACGCTGAACACGCCGAGGTGTCCGCCGGAGATCTTGAAGCCGTAGCCGAACCAGCTCCAGTGGAACTCGGGTCCGACCGCCGGGAACATCCACGGCAGCCCGCCGGTGAACGCCCGGTTGTAGAGCATCTTGCTGAACATCTCGCGGCCCTTGCCGAGCAGCTTGAAGTGCAGCAGCTGGGTGAACCCGAGCACGCCGACCAGGAAGGGCCCGACCACCGGGATCATCGCGATCAGCGTCTGCACGCCTGTGGTGTAGAGCCGGTGCTCCACGACCAGCTTCGGCGCCCAGCCGTCCAGCGCCCGCCAGATCCGCCACTTCAGGTTCCGCCAGGCGGCGAGGTACCAGACCGGGTCGAGTTCCAGCGGCAGGTGCCCGTACAGCCGGGCGCGCAGCTCGGCGAACTCGAAGCCGAAGGCCCGCTCCAACCCGGTGAGCGCGTCCGACCACCACGCGATGACCGAGGCACGGACCGCTCGGCCGGCGGCGCCGAGGTTCGGCGCACGCGGCTGGAGCGGCGACCAGCGCGCCCGGGCCCCCCGCTCGATCCGGTCCGCCGGGGTGGTCTCCGGGCGGCCGGTGAGCAGGCCGACGGTCTCGGCGGTGAGGCCGGTGAGCTCGGCGATCCGCCGGTTGGACAGCCCGGCGGCCACCGCGCCGGCCAGTGCGTCGGACGCGGCCAGCGCCTGGTGGTAGCCGTCCACCAGGTCGGCGTGCTCCCGGCGCGCCCGGTCCAGCTCGGCGGTGGACCGGGCCAGCGCCTCGAGCAGCATCAGCCGGGTGTGCGCGTCGGCCGCGGTCCGCGCGGCGGTGCGGACACGTCGGTTGGCCTCGGTGAGGTCGGCGACCTGGCGGCCGGCCTCGGTGAGCGCGGTCAGGTACGGCGCCGCCAACTGGCGCAGCCGGGCCGGCGGGCCGCGCGCGTCGAACAGCCGCCGCCAGCCGGTCCGCGCGGCGGACGCCGTGCGGGACCGGCCGTGGCCACCCTGGGCGTGGCGGCCGGGGCGGTCCGGTTCGACGCCCGCCGCTCCGCCGGCCCCGCCAGAACCGACCGAACCACCCTGCTGAACCGACTGAATCGAGGAGGAGGGGGCGCGGTGGCGGCCGGGGACGGAGCGGGCGCCGGCGCGGCGGGCGTCCCGGATGGCCTGGCGGACGCCTTCGGCCGCCTGGTCACGGCGTGCTTCGGCGGCTTCCACGGTGGCCTCGGCCAGCGCGGTGCGCTCACGGGCGGCCAGGATCGCCGCCCTGACCAGCGGCAGTCGCCGGTTGAACGAGTTGTCCCTCGGCTGCGCCTGGACCTGGCTCGGCATCTCGGTGGGGTAGGCGTCGTCGCGGGCGTAGGAGGCGACCACCTCGACCGGCAGCCCGAGCGCCTTGGCGATGCGCGCGATCGCCCGACGTGGCGTGGCGGTCTCGAACAGCAGCCAGCGGATGGCCTGCCCGGTCAGCTGGTCCAGCTCGGCGGCGGCCGCCCGGGCGTCGTCCCTGGCCGCGCCGGCCTCGGCCTCGGCGTCCACCAGTGCCTGGTGGGTGGCCCGGACAGCCGGGCCACGGGCGTGCCGGATGGCGTGGGTGAGCGCCTCCCGCAGCGCCCAGAGCTGCTCGAGCTGGCTTCGCCCGGCCAGGTCCGCGACGCCGGTGACGTCGGCCGGGTCGGCCAGCAGGTCCAGCACGAACGCGGCCGGTGCGCGGTCCATCAGCTCGGCGATCTCCGCGTTGGGCCGGTAGTAGCGCACGCGGTGCCGTTCCTCGGCGGTGACGAGGCCCGACCGGACCAGGATCTTCACGATCATGCGGAACATGCCGTCGCTGACCTGGCGGTCGGCGAGCGTGGGGAGGTCGGTGGCCAGCGCGAGCAACCATTCCGGCGCGTCGGCCGGCAGCTGTGCGGCCAGGCCGGCGCGCAGCTGGGCGGCGGTGTACCCGTCCGGCCTGGCCGTGGGGTCGGTGGCGAACCAGACGGCGAGGAGCAGCCGCGCCCAGTCCAGGCGCTGGCCCGTCGGGGTGGCCGGGGTGACCGGGTGGGTGCGGTCCAACCGGGTGGTGTGGCCTTCGAGCAGGTCGTGCGCCACCTCGTAGCCGGTGTGCAGGATCAGCGCCGCGATGGCCAGGCCGATGACCGGGTCGGCGTAACCGGCCAGGCCGGTGAGCAGGTCGGCCAGTACTCCGCTGGTGGTGCCGGCCAGCGTGAGCAGGCCGGCGGCCAGCCCGGCGGCGCCCGCCGCGCCGTAGGACGCCCACGCGTCGGAGAGGGCGTGCAGGGCTTCGTCGCGCAGTGCCTTGAGCTTCAGCTTGTCGGCGTAGTACAGCCGCACCTGGGCGACCAGCTGGTTCGCCAGGCCGGCCCCCAGCGCGATCGCCGCCACCGCCAACGGGTTGACTAAGCGGTGCGGGTCGAGGAACGCAAGTACCGACTCGACGACGACGTACCCGCCGGACGTGGCGATCCCGGCCACGATGCTCCACTGCGCGGCCCGCACGGCCCGGTCGGTGGTGCCGATCCGCTCGGTCAGCTTGCGCAGTAGCGGCCAGCCCTTGGCCGCGATCGACCTGAACTTGAGCGCGGCGATCATCGTGATCGCGGTGAACGCGTCGCCCAGGTTGTGCCACAGGTCGCCGGTCACCGCCGCGCTGTCCAGGCCGATCCACCAGGCCGCGAGGCCTTCCAGGCCGGCGGTGGCCACCAGCGCGGCGAAGCTGAACGCGGTGACCCGCACGGCGGTCTTGTTGCGCAGGATGGACGGGTCCACCGTGCCGTGGCTGTGGCTGTGGCTGTGGCTGTGGCTGTGGCTGTGGCTGTGGCCGTGGCCGTGGCCGTGGCCGTCGCCGGCGCTATGGCCGTGGCTCGGGTCGGGGGCGGAGCCCGCCGCCTTGCCGCGCTCGGCGCGGGCGCGCAGCCAGGACCGGCTGCCCGGCCAGGACATGCGGCCGAGGAAGAACCATGCGGCGGCCAGCACGCCGGCCACTCCGTAGCCGAACAGTGTCCAGTCCTCGGCCGGTGTCGGGGAACCGCGCGGCGCGGCGTCATCCGCCGGTGCCGGGGTCTGGTTCTCGGGCTGGCCCGGCTGGGTGTGCGAGTCCGGCTGGGCGGGCGGTGCTTGCGGGGCCGGTGCGGGTTGTACTGCCGGAGCCAGCTCCCGGCCGGGGAGGGTGAGCCACTCGTCCGGCCAGATGTGGTCCCAGCTCTCCCGGGTCGGGAACCGGTCGGGTTGCGCGGCGGCGATGCTGGCGGCGTCGGTGCCGAGCTGCCGCGCGAGCGAGATGAGACGGTCGCCTTCGTTGACCCGGATCTGGCGTGCGTTGGCCGGCAGGCGCAGTGGTTTGCCGGCGGTGATCTTGTCCGGGTTCAGGCCGGGGTTGGCCGCGACGAAGTCTGCGATCGAGACGCCGAATCTCGGCGCGATCTCGCTGAGCACTTCGCCCCGCCGAGGCGTGTAGTGGTCCACCGACGCATTGCTGGCCTGCGCGACGTGCACGACCTCGGTGTGCACGGCCGGTGCCGCCGAGGCCGCCGGGGCGAACCCGAGCAGCGCCCCGCCCACCGCGGCGAGCAGCACACCGGCGCCGATCACCCTGCGCCCGACCGAGATCAGCCACCCGCGCCTCGCCCCGGATCGCTGGTGTCCAGCGCTGACCGGCAACGCCACCATTGCCGCGACCCCGGAGAATCCGACGACCGGCAGGGCGAGCGCCGCCCCCAGAGCGAACCCGGTGAAGAAGGGCGCCACCCAACGGGGTGGACCGCGCGCGAGACCCGGCAGCGCCGTCCGTTTCAGCAACCGCGCGGCGCCGGCCGTGACCAATCCGGCACCGGCCAGCCCGATCATCACCGGCATCGCGCCGGAACCCGAGGCGAAGCCGGAGCCGACTCCGATCGCGGCACCCACACCGACGCCCGTGCCGAACCAACCCCGCGATCGGCCGGTCGCGTCGGCGCGCTCCTGTGTCGGCCGGGTCGAGGAAGCGTGAGCCGCGTTGGTGAACACGCTGATCCGCTCCACCGACGACCAGACCCTCGGCGAGGACATGGAGATCGCCTCGCGCAGCTCCTCGGTGCGCAGCGCGGCCAGCGGCGCCACGACGACCATGTGCGATGCCGAGGTCGCCGCGTTGCGCTCGATGAGCGACGCGATGCTCGCCGAGGTCGCGCGGGTCGAGTCACCGTGGGTCAGCTCGACGATGGTCGCCGGCATGTGATCCACCAGCCAGGCCCCGGCGGGTAGCCGGGTCGCTGGGTGCGCCCGCCGAGCCAGCAGCTTGACCGCTGTGGGGGATGGTTCGGCCGGGAAGACGATGCCGTGTGCGGCGAAGGCGGCGCGCCCCAGCGCGAGCACCTGGGCGTCGAGCGTCGGGGTGGTGCGGTGCTGGTGGTAGTGGCCGCTGAGCGGGTTCAGGTAGGCGCCCGGCAGCATCTCGCCGGCGCCGAACACGTCCTGGCCGTCGGCCACCACCGGGTGGCTCACCTTCAGTTGGACGGTCTCGTTGCCCCGCCGCACGGTGCGCTTCAGCGCGGGGGCCACCCACATGGACCCGTCGGTGCGGATCACCCAGAGCAGCTTGTGCCCGGACCGCAGGTACACGTCGGCGGTGGGGGTGCCGAGTCGGGCGGGCACCACACCGAGCTCGGCGGCGTCGGCGCGGTCCTGGGCCAGCTGGTCGTCTCCCTGGTTCTCATAGGTGCGCGCGTCGGGCAGCAACCGCTCGAACTCGGCGGCGCCGGCGGCCCTGGCCCGCGCGGCGAGCAGACCACCGAGCGGGCGCGTCCCGCCGATGCGCGGGCCGCGCCGGTTGAGCGGCCACAACACCCTGGCGGCGAGCCCGGCGGACGGATCGACGCCCATCGCCAGCGCGCCGATCACCGCGACACCAGCCATCGCCACGACGACGGCGCGCCAGATGTGCACCGGCACGGTGAACGTGACCGGGAGCGCGACATGGCCGTCGAACGGGTCCGCCCAGATGATTTCCAGCGCGTCGTCGGCGGTGAAGGTGAGCGCCATGGTCCGCTCCGAGCCGCTGGCCGGGATCGCCGTTTCCCCAGGGCGGTACCAGGTGGCCTCCGTCGTGGGTGTGATCACCGCCTGGTCCGTGTGGGCGCCCCACCGTTCGAGGTAGTCGCGGAACGACCGGCCGAAGTCGAGGCCGGCGCTGGTGTAGGGGTGGCTGAGCCAGACAATGCCCTGGTCGGTGACGAACGTAGTGGCGGCGGCCAGCCGCTGGCCGCGGGAGCCGTCCGCGTGCTGCACCCACGCGAAGACGACGGCGACGCGCGGGTGCAGCACGTAGTCCTGCGCGTCCTGGCGTTGTTCCCCGCGCACGCAGTCGAGGCAGGACCCGCCGAGCCCCGGGTGGCCGAGATGCAAGATGTCCACCGGGTCCTGAGCCGTACCGATGATCACGTCTCGGCCCTCGACGTTGGCGACCACGTCCGCCGGCACCTGTTCGCGGGCAACTACCGCCGGCCCGAGGCCGTCCGGCCCGGTGAGCCACTCGCGCCATGCGGCCCAGAACGCGGCGCTCGCGTCCGCCCGGCTGCCGGTGCGCACGAAGGTCTCCAGGTAGGGGGCGAACAGTCGGCTCAGCTCGGGGCGGGCGCCGGTCTCCCCGAGGTAACCGATCAGGGCGTTCCACAGGTCCGAGCCGGGTTCGATGTCGACGGCTTGGCCGGGTCCGATCTCGACGCCGTACAACGCGCCCGCGTGCCGGACGAGCATCCCCTGCATCGCGGCGGTGGCGGCGCGGATCGTGCCCGCCAGCCGGGTGCGCTCGACCGTGATCAGCCCCCGGCCGAGGTCGTCCAGCGCGTCGCGGACCGCCGGTCCGAGGTCGAGAGTGGTGACCGCCGGGTGGGTGCGCAGCACGTTCCGCGCCAACCCGATCCAGGCGGTGAGGAACTGTGCCCGGTCGCCGCCCCACTCCCGGCCGGGCAGCCGCACGAGCAGGTCGACCAGCGCCGGCCTCAGTGTCTCCAGCTCGGGGGTGGTGAGCAGCCGCAGTAGCTCGGTGAGCTGGCGATACGAGCTCTGCCGGCGTGGAACGTCGCCGACCCACTCGCCCCGGCCGGTGACGGCGATCAGCAGCGCCATGGCCAGCTTGTCCCGCCGGTTCGGCCCGGTCCGGTGACCGGCCAGCCAGCCCGAGCGCTCGAGGAAGCCCCAGTCCCCACCAGCCGCGAACGGGCGGCCGACCGCGTCGGCGAGCTGCTCGAACAGTCCGGCATAGGTGCTGGGGTCGCCGCTTCGCGCTGCGGTGAGCGCGGGGAGCGCGTCGTGCACCTCGCGCCAGAACCGCGCGGTCGGTGCGTTCTCCAGCGGCTCGAACGCCAGGATCGCGCCGGCCCGGCCAAGCGTGGCGAGTTCGCCCGCGATGGCCTCCCGTTCGGCGGCGGCGGCCGACCGCCAGCTGGGTTCGATCGGCAGGCCGGTCGGCCGCGCCAACTCCCGCGCGGCCCGGTCGACCTGGTCCTGAGCCCACGGCAGCTCCGTGGTGACAGTGGTGTGCCGGACCCGGGCCAGCGCGCGCCTTGCGACGTCCCGGTAATCACGGGCGATGGCGAGCGCGGTCCGCACCTGCGCCCGCTGCCACTCCTCGACCAACGCCGCGGCCTCGAGCGGATCTGGGTTCGCCACGTAGCTCTGAGCCCGGGACCACCACGACTCGGGCAAACCACCGAAGTCGAGGAGGTCGTCGCGCTCCCGCAGGACATCCCCGAACGTCACGACCACTCCGGCGGGCGCGAGCGTCGGGTGCCGCCAGAGGAACACAAGCGGACGCGACAGCAGAACGCCCAGGCCCGCCTCGGTGAGAATGCCACCGGCGACAATGGGGTCGATCACGAACGGCGGGCCCCGGGCCTGGAACGGCGGCACAACCTCGCCCGCCGCGCGTGCCTCCTCGACCAGCCGGGGCAGCACCCGCAAGAGCGCCTGGTGCGTGCCGGCGCCCAGATCACCGATCTCCAGCCAGCCGGTCGAGTAGGCCGGAGCTTGCCCGTCGGCCCGCTCGAGTGCGCCCGCGATCCGGGCGGCGTCCTCGTCGTGGAGCAGGCCGAGGTCGTTGCGCGCGTGCTCGTTCCCCTGGCGGTGGAAGAAGTCCTCGTGCGCCAGCAGCTCACCGAGCAGCCCGGCCCGGCGCAGCTGGCTCAGCTTCGGCGCGAAGACGACCACGACGTCGCGCTCGGCCCAGTAGTAGCCATCCAGCCGTTCGGGCAGGTCCGTGAGGCCGTGCTCGCGGAGCACCGACCGCACGTCCCGGTCCAATGGGACCGTCGCCACCGCCGGCGGCCCTCGCGGCCGCGCCGGGGCGTACTCGCGCGGTTTGCCGAGCCTGTCCAGCTCGTGCAGGGCCTCGGTCCAGCGCTGTTCCTCACCGTCCCGCCAGCCGTCCTTGATCACCGCACCGCTGTGCGGCGCGCCGCCGGTCCTGCCCGGCGGCAGCGGCGCCGCCATCGCTGCCGCGCCCACGGCGAGGTTGGCGAAGTGCGGCAGGACCAGCGCGAGGATCACGCCGGCGGCGAGCACGCGGCGCAGCGGCAGATAGCCGGGCTGTTCGCGGCTGGGGAAGGCGAAGGCGCGCGGTGACGTCCGCACCGGCAGCAGCATCGCCACGGCCATCCCGGTGACCAGACCGCCCACGTGCGCCGGGATGGACACACCGGGCCAGAGCAGGGGCAGCACCAGCAGGTTGAACCCGATCTTCACCAGTGGCCCGGTCTTGCGCTCGCTGTACACCAGCTCGGTGCAGAGCAGCGCGAAGATCGCCCCGGAGGCGCCGACCACCGGCAGGCCGGCGGCGGTGAGGTGCAGGGCCGCCGCGGCCAGCACACCGGCCGCGCCACCGAGCACGCCGAGGGCGAGCACGGCCAGGATGCGCGCCTTGCCCAGCGCCGGCTCCAGAGCGTGGCCCAGCATCGCCAGCATGAGCACGTTGCCCAGCAGGTGCACCGGGTCCAGGTGCAGGAAGGCGGCGGTGATCCACTGCCAGCCTTCGGCCATGCCGGGGGTGAGCGCCCAGGCGTGGAACAGCGCGGCCGCCGTCGGGTTGATCGGGCTCGCCGCCTGGATCGCGGTGACCAGGTAGGCAACCAGGTTGGCCGCGATCAGGGCCGAGGTGACCGGCGCGCGCCGGGTGAAGGAGATGACCCGCGCCAGGCCCGGCGGACCGCGGATCCGCTCGAACCAGCCGCGCTTGGCGGGCGTCGCGGGGTTGGCGTCGGCCTCGGCCGAGGAGCCGGCATCGGCGGCCGGGTCCTGCCCGTCCGGGGCGGTGGCGTCGCCGGTGCCACCGGTGTGGGTGCCTTCGATGCCGGCGCCGCCCCGGCCGTCCCGCTCCGGTGGGGCGACCGGCTCGATGCCCAGGGCTTCGAAGGCTCGGTCCAGGCCGGTGCGGTCGGTGACGCCCAGGTACAGCTCGGGCAGTTGCCGCTCGATGATCTCCTTCGCTCGTTGGATGGCCGCCGGGTCGAAGGCGCGCCGTCGCACCAGCTCGGTGTTCGGCCGGCCGGAGCCCCGGCGGCTCTCCAGGGCCAGCCCGGTGCGGGCGGTCGACGGGTCGGGCCCGCGGGCGACGACGACCTGGCCGCCGAGCATCTGGGCGCCGTGCACATAGACCACCGGTTCGTGTACCTCGACGACCGTCTTCGGGCCCGTCCACGCGGACCGCTCGATGTCCAGTACGTCCGAGTGGGCCGAGGAGTGCAGCGGGTCGTATCCGGCGCCGGTGTGGTCGTGCACCACCACGCCCTGGCGTTCCAGCTGGGTCAGGATCCAGCCCAGCCGGATGGCCAGGAGCTGGTCGCCGGCCTCGACGGCGCCCCGGTACGCCTGCCAGATCTCCGAGGCCGCACCGGCCACCAGCCGCGCCTCGTCCCGCGTCGCCGGGTCGGGTGCCCACCGAGTCACCCACGCTTCGCCAGCGACGGTGAACCGGTGCAACCCGCCCATCGGGTCGAGGTCCACCGCGTCGATGACCCGCCGCTCGGTCACGCCCAGGGCGGTGGCCAGGTGGCTGGCCGCGACCGGGTGAGCGCCCAACCCCTCGGGCAACCGTGCGGTGATCGCGGCGCGCAGCTGGAGCTTCCGCCGCCGGGTGTCCGGCACCGGCGCCGGCTCGCCGGCCGCGACCGCCGCCCAGTACGCCCGCATGGTCTCGTCGGCGGCGAGCCGGAGCAGCAGCCCCTGGTCCGGCACCGTGAAGCCGTCCCAGCGGGCCACCCACACCTCACCGGCCAGGGTGAACCGGTGCAGCTTGGACCGGTGCTTGGGCTTGGCGTCGTAGTCGATCGCGTCGATGACCTGCCGCTCGGTCACGCCCAGCCGGCTGGCCAGCCGAGCGGCCAGCATCGGGCGCGAGTCCTTCGGCAACGACTCCGCGATCTCCCCGCGCAGCTCCGGCAGCGAGCTGGGGCCGGTGTTGGCCGGCGCGTCCGAGGGGAACAGCTCGGCCGCGGTGACACCGAACAGCACGATGCCCCAGGCGATGTCCTCCCGGGTGGAAATCTCCGGCCGGGTGGTCAGCTCGTCCTGGTCGAGCACGAAGATCTCGCCGTCCGGCGCCCTGCCGAGGTAGAACAGGCCACCGATCCGCCGGCCCCGATCCTCCGGCCGCTGCAGCTTGCGCAGGCCGTTGCGCAGCCGCTGGCTGGCCTCCCGGCCCCAGTGGCGCAGGCCGTGGCGGCCGACGAACTCCGCGACGGCCTGGCTGCCGGAGGAGGCGCCGGCCGGCCTCGCGCCGCCCCGGAACAGCCAGGCCATCTCCTCGGCGCTGAGCTCGCCGTGCCGGGCGAGCTCGAACAGGTCGGTCATCATGCCGGTCGGCACGCGCTGGGGCGGGCGCCCGGTTTGGCGCCCGGCGGAGACACCGCCGGCGAGCCGGTTCAGGCCGTCGTAGACCAGCTCGCCCACCGCCGCCCTGGTTGCCTGGTCGGGGGTGGCCGTCGGCGCGTTGGCCAGCTGGGCCGCGAGCAGGTCCAGGGTGCGGTCCAGCTCCGCCTGCTCGACGGGGCCGGCGTTGGGGTAGCGCAGCCGCTGGCTCAGCGCGTCGGCCGCCGCCCGCGCGTTGGCCTCGGCCATTACGGCCTCGAACTCGCGGTCCTCCGGGTATCCCCGGTGGATGACGTCGGCCAGCTGGAGCAGGGTGGTGCGGGCCCCGTCCAACTCACCCCCGGCGACCAGGGTCCGCACCAGGGCGACGGCATCCGCGCCGCTCACCCCCAGCTGTGCGGTCACCGGGTCGACCGGGTTCTGGATCGACGACCAGGCCGGTGCCGCCCCGCCGGCCTTCACCGCGACCCGACGCAGCGGGGAGATCTCCGGCTCGGTGATCTCCCGGTAGGCGCGCAGCTGCCCGTCCAGCTGGTCGTGCAGCTGGCTGGCCCGGGCCGCGTGCTCGGCCGCTTCGATGGCGGCCTTGGCGGCCTTGGTCGCGGCCGCCCGACGCTGCTCGGGGGACATGCTCGGGTCGCGCGCCTCGGCGGCGGCCTCCAGCTCGGCCTCCAGGCCCGCGATCATCTCGCCGACGGCCTGGTGGAAGGTGCTGCTCAGGCCGTCGTTGTTGCCGTGGCTGTCGCCGATCCGCTCGACCGCCCGGTCGGCCCGGGTCCGCTGGCCGGTTTCCCGGGCCTCCTGGACGATTCGGCCGATCGGGCTGCTGTCGACCATCGCCACGATCGCCTGCTCGCCCTCCCGCTTGCCCCGGATGACGTCGCGCAGCTGCTTCGCCCGCTGCTTCTCCGCGCGCCGCACCGCGTGCTCCACCAGCTTGCGGGCGGCCTTCCCCTCGACCACCTCGCCGCGGTGCATCCGCTTGAACAGCTCCAGCCGCGCCCGGTTCGCGTATCCGGCCAACAGCGGGTCTTCCAGGGACAACACCTCGACGATCGCACCGTCGGCGCCCTGCCGGAAGGTCCGGCCGAAGGCCTGGTGGGTGGCGCGGCGCGACTCGAAAAGGTCGGCCACGGTGACGTGCACACCGCCGGCCGCCTCGACCGCCTCCTTGTTGGTCTCCGAGACGAACCGGCCACCGCCGCCGGCCTTGATGTCGGTACCCCGGCCGATCATGTTCGTGGTCACGACCACCGAGAACGGCTTGCCCGCCTTGTCCACCACGCTGTCCTCGAAGCGGTACCGGGCGTCCGTGGCGTTGAGCACCAGGTGCTCGACGCCCCGCCGCCGCAGCTCCCGGGCGAACATCTCGGACTCCCGAGGCGTGCGGAAGCCGATGATCCTCGGCTGGGCGTCGTTCCGGTGCTCCGCGACCTCGTCGGCCAGCGCCCGGATCCGGTCGGCCGCGGTGCGGTACAGCCTCGGGGCGGGGATCTTCATCCGGGTCGGCTCGTGGCGCGGGATCACCGCCACCTTCATGCCGTAGCGGTTGCGGAACTGCCTCTTCGTGATGTCGAGGCCCAGGCCGCCCAGGCCGCTGCGCGCGGTGCCGGTCATGCCGGCGACCTGGTCGTACCGGCCGAGCACCTCGGCGGCGGTGGTGCGGGCCACAGAGCGCTGCGCGCTCCGGACCGGCAGGCCGTGCTTCGCCTCGACCGCCTCGTGCAGGCCCTGGCTCCAACGCCGGCCCGGCAGCGGGCGGCCGTTCAGCTCGTCCAGGATCTGGATGTTCACGCCGTCCGTGACGACGTAGTGGATGTCGAGATGCTTGCCGGCGGCCCGCCAGGCGTTGAGCACGTCCTGGACCTGTTGCCCGGTCAGGCGGTGGCCGAAGTCGCGGGCGATACGGTCCAGCTGCCTCGGGCCGATGCTGGGTTCGACCTGGCGGCGGACGCTGTAGTGCTCACCCACCCGCAGCTTCTCGAGGAAGTCGCGGGCCCAGATGGTCTCGGCGCGGCGGGCGGTGGCGCCGATGGACTCGGCCAGGATGTGCGGGCTGGCGCCCCAGTCCAGCATCACCATGTCGGCCTCGTCGACCAGCGCGAAGCTGCGCCCGCCGACCTGCACCCGCCGGTTCGGGAACTTGGTGTCGTCGAGGACGTCGAAGTAGAACTCGCTGCCGGTGCCGACGGTGATGTCCGCCCGGTAGGCCGCCTGGCGTTCCGGCAAACCCGCCTTCCCCCGGTCCCGGACCCGACCGGTCTTCAGGCCGAACTCGTCGGCCAGCGCCTCGTACATCCGGAAGGCGTCGTCGGCCAGCTTGGTGCTGCTGGTCATGACGTGCACGCCGTGCCGGCCGTTCCAGCGGTTCTCCAATGCGCGCTTCACCGCCACCGCGCCACCGGTCGGGAAGGTCTTGCCCTCACCGGTCTTCATCTCCGCGATCACGCCGCGCAGCCGCCTGCCGAACCCGTTGCGCGCGCCCCGGTCCATCACGATTTCGCCGAGCAGCTGCGCCCGGTGCATGCCCAACGGGTCCTTGTGGTTGATCAGCCGGTTCCGCCGGATGGTTTCGTCGATCATGGCCCAGTACTCGGCCTGACTGATCCGGCCGCCGGCCTCGTAGCGCCGCCGCAGCTCGCGCAGGCCCTCTTCGCCGTGCGCGCGCAGTTCCTGGCGTGCGGTCAACGCCGCGTTCAGCGCCTTGAGGTGGCCGCCGCGCAGCGCCGCCCAGTAGAGCCTGAGATGGTTCCCGGCCTCGCGGTGGGCGCGTTCCCGCGACCGGAGTTCCTCCCGGGCCGTCGCCAGCTCGTCCACCAGGTTCTGGTCGTGGACCTCGGGCCGTTTCCGCTCCAGCTCTTGCACGCGCCGGTAGTTGCCGGTCAGCTCGGCGACCTTGCGCTGCCGGCCCAGTTCCTCGTACAGCTCGAGTTCCCGCCGGCTGAACCGGTCCGCCGCGCGTTCGTAGTTCCGTTTGGCGGCCGTGTAGGACTTGCGCGTCTCCAGCCACCTGTTGGCCAGCGGCCGCAACGCCAGCGGTTCGGCGGCGGATTGCTTCGGCGGGTTGGCCGGGCCGGCGTCCGGCGTGACGCTCCTGGCCAGCGCCGCGTCCGCCGCGGTCGCGGTGGCGTGCTCGCGGGCGTACATGAGGTTCCGTTCCGCCGCGGCAAGTTCCTCGGCCGCCCGTTCGGCGATCTTCTCGTTGGCCTCGTGCATCCGCTTGGCCCGGGGCAGGTCCCGCAGGTCCCGGGTGAGCTGGTCGATCGACCCCTGGGTGTGGCCCTCCTCGACGGCCCGGGCCGCGAGGTCGTCGGCGCGCCGCTGCGCGTCGCGGAGTGCCTCTCGGGCGGCGTGTAGCGCGTCCCGCGCCACCTGGGCCGGGTCGGCCCGGCGGAGCGCCTGGTAGGCCTGGCCGACCCGCTCGGCGGCGACCCGGGCCCGGGCGGCGTCGCGCACCGGTATGGGCAGCCGGCCCGTCGGGTCCAGGGCCTGGGCGAGCTTTTCGGCCGGCGCGATGCGGTCCCGCGCCCGCTTGACCTCGTGCAACCGCCGGTTGGCCGAAGCCCAGGCCGCCCGGGCGGTCTCGGCGGCATCCCGTTCCGCCCGCCGGGCGGCGGTTTCCAGCTCCTCGGCGATGCGGAGGTCGAGGTCGTCGGCCCGGCCGTTCCGGTGTGCCTCGTCAACGGCCTCACGCACCCGGGTTGCCCGTTGGCGGATGTTGCCGGCCTCGGCGGCGGCCGCGTCGGACCGCCTGGCGTCCTGGACCGCCCGGGTCGCCGCGCGGTCCGCGTCCCGGAACCGCTGCCTGGCCTCGAGCAGCCGCCGCTCCGCCGCCTCCAGCCGCCGCACCGCCCGGTCGATGGCCTCGGGGCTGTGCTGCTCGAGCGCCTTGGCGCTCAGCGCGTCGGCCTCCGCCGTGGCCCGGTCGAGCTCCCGCTTAGCGGTCGTCACGGCGTCCCGCGCGAGCTGCTCGGGATCGGCCTTGCGGGACCGGGCGTACTTGCGTGCGGCCTCGGCGAGCGCGAGCCGGGCCCGGGCGGCCAGGGTGACCGGTTCCGCGGCCGCGTCGATCCTGGCCCGCGGCTCGTCGACCCGATCGGCCTTGTGCCGCGCCGCCCGGTACGCCTCCTCGGCGGCGGCCTGCTCGACCCGGGCGGCGGCCGCCTCCGCTTCCAGCTGGGCGGCGAACTCGCGGTTGGCGGCGGCCACCTTGGGCCGGGCGGCTCGTTCGGCCGCCCGCGCCGCCCGCTCGTTCGCCCGGGCCCGCACCGCTGCGGCCTCGGCCCGCTCGCCCCGCTCGGTGGCCCGCGCCAGGACCTGCTCGGCCCGGGCCAGTTCGGCCTCCGCCCGGCGGACGTCGCGGTCCTTGGCCCTGGCCCTCTGCACAGCCTGCTCGAGGTCGCGCAGGTCCTGGACCGCCCGCTCGATCGACTCCCGCGAGTACCCCTTGGCCAGCTGGCGGGCGTGCTTCCAGGTGTACCGGTCGGCCCGGTCCACGGCGATGAGGAACCGGGCGGCTTCGAGGACCGACTTCGGGGTGCCGGCCAGGCGGTCCGCCAGTTGCCTGACGCGGGTGACCTGGCCGATGACCTCGATCAGGTTGCGCTGGGCGGCCCGGTGGGTGTCGGCGGCGGCATTCCGCTCGGTCGTGGCGGCCTGGGTCTCGGCTTCGGCGCGCTGCCACTCGTTGACGGCGGCCCGGCGATCGGCGGCCTGGAGGGCGGGCTCGGCCCGCTCACGGGCGCGCTTGCCGATGTGCAGCCGGCCCAGGGTGCCGGTCGGCGCGCCCTCGATCGCGGCGCGGACCTCACCGGCTTCGGCGCCGAGCCGCTTGGCCAGGCCGTTGACCGTGACCGGGCGGCCGCCGCTCTCGGCCAGCGCGGCGTGGACCCGCTCCGCCAGTGCCCGGCGGGCCAGCTCGGCCTTCGCCCGCTCGGCGGCGAGGCGGGCCAAGGCGGCGGCCCGGACCGGCGCCGGGGCCTGGCCGGCCTCGGCGCGCAGCTCGCCGGCCCGCCGGCGGGCGGTGGCGGCCTCGTCCCGGGCGGCTTCGGCGGCCGAGGTGGCGTCCGCTTCCGCGCGCCCGGCCTCGGCCAGGTCCCGCTCCGCCGCTGCCCGCTCCCGCTTCGCGTCGGCCAGTTGCCGGTTGGCCTCGGACCGTTCCCGCCGCGCCTTCCGCAGCTCCGCCCGGGCCGCCGCGACCTCGGCCGACTCGGGCAGCACGGCGGACATCTCGGCCTCGGCGACCCGCGCGCGGGCCTGCTTGACCTTCTCGACGGCCGCCGCGACGGCGCGTTTGGCCTGCTCGACGTGCGCGGCGGCGCGGGCGGCGTTGCGCCGCGCCCCGTCGGCCCGCCCGGTGGCCTGCCCGGCGGCGTCCGCAGTCCGCTGGGCCTCGGCCTGCTTCTCGCTGGCCTGCTGGCCGGCGTGGTCGGCCGCGGTGTGGGCCTGGGTGGCCCGGTCGATCTCCGCCTGGTCGTGACCCTGCTTCCGGGCCTGGGCGGCGCGCTGGTCCGCGCGTCGTTGCGCCTCGGCGTGCCGGCGGTTCGCCTCGGCGGTGCGAACCTCGAGGGCCTCCCGGCTGGCCTGCCGGGCGCGCTCGGCCGCCCTCGCCTCGGCCCGCTCGGCCCCGGTGACGGCGCGTTCGGACGCCTCGGCGGTCCGGTCGGCCCGCGCGGCGTCCGCCTCCTTGGCGGCGAGCTGCCGGTTGGCCCGGTCGAGGTCGTTGACCGCCTCGGCGGCTGCCTGGACGGCGTCCGGGGCCTGCTTCGGCTCACCGGCGCGGGCGGCCTCGGCGGCCTGCCCGACCGACTTCCTGGAGTGCCCCTCGGCCTCGGCCTGGGAAATCAGCCGGTCGGCGTTCCGCCGCACCTCGTCCCGTTGCCGCGCCGCCTGGTCGCGCTCGGACGCCGCCTGGCCGGCTCGTTCCCGGTCGGCGCGCGCCTTCGCCTGCTGGGCACCCCGCTCGACGCTCCGCCGGTTGGCCTCGCGGGCCGCGTTCTCCGCCTCGCGGGCCGCCCGGTAGGCCGGGATCTCGGCCAGCAGCCGGTTGTCGTCTCGGACCTGGTCCCTCACCCAGGCCCAGTACTCGTTGGTGCTGAGCTGCTCGCCGCGCCGCGCGCGCCGGTCCAGCCCGCGTAGTTCATCGGCCGAGCGCAGGGACCACTGCAGCCGCGCCGTGCGCAGCAGCTTCCGGGCTCCCCGCGGTGCCGTCAGGTACCGCTTCAGGTTCTGCCGTGCCTGGTCCAGCTCCTTCTCCGCGCGCCCCACCGGGTCGGCCCGATGCTGGTCGCGCTCGCGCACCGTGCGCTGGTAGCGCCGGTCCAGCTCGCGGTACCGGGCCTCGGCGTCGGCCAGTGCCTTCCGCTTGGCGTAGTACTGCCGCTCGAGCCCCTCGTTGCTCAGGGCCTCGCGCACCGTCTGGTCGAAGTCGCGCCGGGCCTGCTCGACGGCCTGGGCCGCGTCGGACCGCTGCTGCGCGGCCTGGCGCACCAGGTCGTCGGCACCGTGGCGGTCGTACCGCCCGGCACGCGCCTGCCGGAGCTCGCGGAACTTGGTCCACGCCTCCTTGACCAGTGAAGTGAAGGTGGTCCGAGCCGGGGGATCACCGTTCTGCGTGGTCCCGTCGAACTTGCGGATGCCCATCTTCGGGTTGCTCTCGACCGCCTGGCCGGGCCCGCCCGGCTGGCCGGGTAGGTCGGCAACGCCGTCCGCGTCGGGGGTCGGATGGTGCCCGTTGCCGCCGTGGTGCGGTCCGGGCGGCGGGGTGCCGTCGGGGCCGCTCGGGGCCGGGTCACCGGGCGGTGGGGCGGGACGGTCGCCGCCCGGCCCGCCGACGAAGCGCCCGTTGACGATCTGGGCGTCGCCACCACCGACGTCGGGGTTCTCCCGTCGCTGGTCGATGGCCTGGCGGACGTCGTCCACCCCGACCTTCAGGCGCCAGGCGAGCTCACCGATGCTGAGCGGGGCGTCGCCGTTCGTGCGGACCGCGGCGTCGATCCGGTCGATCAGTGCCGGACCGTCCTGCCAGGCGGCACCCTCCGCTGGCACGTTCCCCTCGCCACCCTGTTCCGGGTCGAGCGCGTTCTCCTCGCCGTCCTTGGGTGAGGTCTGCTCGGTGCCCTCGCCGTCCTTGGTCTCGCCTTGCTCCGCCTGCTTCGCGTCTTGCGCCTTCGGGTCGGCGTCCTTCGCCTTGGCCGCGGCCTGGGCGGCGCTTTCGCGGGCCTTCGCCGCCGCCTCGGCCTGCTTCGTGTTCAGCTGCTCGTACGCGTTGCGGGCGTCGACGACTTCCTGGCGGGCCTGCCGGAGCGCCGCTTGTCTCTCCGCCCGTTCCTGGAACGCCGCCTCCCGGGCCTGCGGGTCCTTGGCCTTCCAAACCGCCTCGTCGGCGAGCCAGAGGGCCTCACGGGCGGTCTTGTGGGCGGCCCATGCGTCGTTGAGTCGTTCGTTGGCCGCCCGGGACCGCAACAGGGCACCGCCGGCCGCTATGCGCAGGCTCTCGGCCACCCGCGCCGAGCGTTGCGCCTCGATCGCCCGCAAGGACCGGTCCAGCTGGGCGGCCCGGGCGGCGCGGACCGGATCCGGCAGGCCGGACGGGCCGGTCTTCTCGGTGAGCCGCTGCCGCTTGGACGCCACCGCGTCACGCAGCTCGGCCGAGGAACGGCCCGCCGAACGCAGGCCCAGGTTCCGGTAGGCGCCGTGCAGCCCGGCGGCACCGAACAGGCCGTAGTTCCGGATCAGGCGGGCCCGCTCGGCACCTCGGGCCAGCACGTTGGCGGTGCCGTGCAGCAGGTTGCCCGTCTTGCCGATGGCCCGCTGTGCCGGGGTGTCCCCGTTGCCCGCGCGAACCCTGGCCCGCCAACCGGCCGCCTCCGCCGCCCGGGAACCGGCGGCCAGCAGCGGTCGGGAGAGCCCGGCGGCGGCCCGGGCCGGCACGCCGAGCACCGTGAACGGCGCGTTCGCCACCCCGTTGGCGATGGTCAGGGGGGTCGCCGCCCACTTCTGCCAACGCCCGGCCGACCGGTCGAGCTGGGAGAGCTGCGCTTCCAGGGGCTGGACCCGGCCGGACGGGGCGCCGCCGCGCCGCAGCGCACCGATCTCCAGCCGCAGCGCGTCGGCCTTGGTCACGGTCTTGGCCACCTTGGCCACGGCCATTGCCTTCGGGATCGGCAGCACCAGCTGGGCCGGCAGCGCGAAGGCCATCGCGGTGCCGAACGGATCCAGGTGCCACTGCTTGCCGAGCCGGGCCCCGGCCTCCGCGTCGTTGTTGATCCAGGACTTCCACAGGTCCGTGAACGCGTCGGCGGTGTGCATGATCATTCCGGTGCCCATACCGGTCAGTGGGAGCAACCGGTTCCGGAACGTCTCTTCGTCCTCACCGATCAGGCGCCGCGTTGCCGGGCTGCTCGGGTCGGGCTCGAGCCTCTCCATCGCCGGGAGCAGGACGCTGTAGTTGGCCCAGTTGGTGGGTGAGGTCTTGGTGATCGGTACGCCTTGGCCGGCGGTGTTCATCGCCTCGACGCCGAGGGAGCCGAAGGCCTTCTGGATCGTGGCGGGGAAGCCGGCGACCAAGAGGGTGGCGCTGCGCCAGAAGTTGCGCCCGCCGTCGTCCGTCTGGGCGCCGAACGCGTCGTTGAACGCCAGCTGGGTCTCCAGCATCTCCTGGTCGGCCTCGTCGATCGAGGCCTGCGCTTCGCTGCGGTTCTTGTCGAGATCGAACAAACCGCTCCAGGAGAAGGTCTTGTCGTTGCCCGGGTCGGCGATGATCGCGAAGCGCTTCAGCTGTTCCTGCTGGTCGGGGGAGAGGCCCGCGGCGAGCGCGGCGTAGGGGCCGACGCCGTTCAGGCCGTCCTGCACGTTGTTCTGCCGGAAGAACGCGTTCACCGGGGCCACCAGTTTCGCGGTGCCGGTGTCGTCCACCGGGCTGGGGGTCTCGCCCAGCTCGTCATCCAGCAGCACCGCGGTGGTGCCGGCCATGCCCGCCGAGCTGGCGATCAGGGCAACGGCGTCGTTGGCGTCCTGCGGCGCGCCGTTCTCGGCGGCCAGCTTGGCCAGCACCTTCTCCTGGATCGCCGGATCCTTGCTCAGGAACTCGCCGCCCTGGACGGCCTCGATCATGGCCGGCGTGTCCGGGACCCAGTAGGCCGCGATGGAGGCGATCTCGTTCGGGGTGAGCTCCCTCGGCTGTGCGTCCGGGTCGGGCTGGGCGGATGTGGGCCGCTCCGGGCCCCTGGCGATGAACCCCGGGTTGTGTTCCTTGGTCTGGGCCTCGACGGTGTCGTAGCCCTGGGCCGCCCGCATCGCCATGACCAGGTCGAGCGAGCCGGTGGACGGGAGGTTCATGTACCCCAGCCCGTTGCCCGGCCGGCGCGGAGTCACGGTCGAGGAAAGGTAGCCGTCGGCCATGCCACCGGCGAACTCCAGCAGCCGCTGGTTGGCGTCCGCCTCCGCCTGGGTGGTCGGCCGCTGGGTGACGCGCAGGTAGCGCAGCTTCTCGAACACCTCGGCCTGCTGCCGGGCCCGCAGCATGGTCTGGGCGTAGGCGGGGTCGGCGGCCTGCGCCGCCGCCAGGTCGACGTCCCGCACCGGACCCTGGGCGGTCCTGTACGCCTTCCAGGCCTCCAGATCACGGGCCTGCTGCTCGTCCACCATCTTGTTGATCTGGTTGATCAACCGCTGCTGGGTGGCCGCCGACGCGCCGTCGGCCTGGGCCGTGTGCAGCTGGTCGTTCAACTTCTGGATGGCGTCCCAGCCCTCCTGGGTCTTTCGCAGGTCTTCCAGCCGACCCTGCATGTCGGCCCGTCTCTGCAGGATGGCGGTCTTGGCCTCCTGGAGCTGCGCATCGTGCTGGGCGGGGTCCGGGTTCCACGGCTTGCCCAGGATGGCGGCCGTGAGGGCGGGGTTGTCGGCCAGCAGCCGGGTGAGGTTGGCGTCCGACGACGGGCCGCCGAACCGTGGCGTGGTCTCCAGGTTGGAGTCCAGCAGCGTGGACAGCCGGTAGGCCTCGACGCCCGTGGCTGCCACCCTGGCGGCGGTCTTCGGGTCCAGCTTGGCCAACTCGGCGTTGAGCCCCCGCAGCTCCTGGGGGGTGAGGACGTCGTCGGCTCCGGCGGCCGCGGCGGCGGCCGTGAACGGGGCGAGCTCCTCCTGCTTCTCGGCCATCCACTGGCTGTGCGCCTGGGCGCCCATGCCGAGGATCATTCCCAGGTCGCGCTGGGTCTGGCTGACGTCGGGCAGGTTGCCGTTGGTCGGGTGGGCCGGCGTGGCCAGGCCGTTCTGCGCGAGCCACTGGTCGGTCGGCACCAACGTCGGCAGCAGACCCTTGCCCTCGGGGAAGCCGAGGCCGTCGCCCTTGGGAGCGCCCAACGTCAGCCCCTTCGGCGAGCCGGCACAACCGCCGCCGGCGCCGGCGGTGCAGTACCCGCCGGTCTTGTAGCCGCCGTCCTCACCGAGCAGCAGGCCGACCTGGCCGCCGTCGCCCCACACCGCGTTCCACTCGCCGAACGCATCCCGGTTGCCGATCCGGGCGTCGCCGAAGGTGCGGCCGACGATGCCGCCGCCGGTGCCGTAGGCGTTGCGGTGCTGGATGGTGATCTCGTAACCGCCGCCCTCGCCCCGGACGAACGCGTCGATATCGTCCTGCCGGCCGTCGGGCAGGGTCCCCGTCACCTTGATGCTGTTCTTCTCGCCGTGGGTGATGATCTCGGTGTGGCCACCGTCATCGGGGCCGGTGGGCAGGTAGTGCTGGACCGAGTCGACGGTGCCGTCCTGAGGGTCGATGGCCACGCCGTCTGGGGTGCGCAGCACGGCGGAGCTGTTCCACGGGCTGTCCGGATCGCCGGCCGCCAGCTCGTCCCCGCTCGGCCGGTCGTCACCGGGGCGGGTGCTGGGCTGCAGGTTGGTGACGCCGAGCCGGCCTCCGACGCCGTCCGCGCCGGGGCTCTCGATGTAGGCGTCCTCGCCGCCGACCGTGTTCAGCAGGCGACCGTCGATGACCGCGTCGCAGCCGGCGCACTTCGGGGCGAGCAGCGGGGTGCCGTCCTTGCCGTTCATCCGGATCGGGTCACCCGGGTCGCCGTGCCCGCTGACCACGTCGGTCTTCCGGCCGTTCGGGGTGTCCCTGGAGCTCTCCGCCCGCCAGTCCACCTCGGTGTTGGCGTCGAAGGTGCTGGCCTTGTCACCGGGGTCGTCCATCACGGTGACCGTGCCGTTGGGGTTGTGCTTGCCGTTCGGGGCCTCGTCGCCGAACGAGTAGAGGTTCCCGTCGTCATCCCGGATGGTGCCGCTGCCGTGGCCGGTGATGGCGATCGGACCGTCGCCCGGCTGGTCGTGGATGCTGCCGCCGTCGGTGGAGCTGACGTCGCGGACGCCGTCGTTGGAGTGGCCCTTGCCGGTGTGCGAGGTGGTCTTCTCGCCGGTCTCCGTGTTGTCGCTGAGGCTCGAGGCGTCGGCGCCGTCGGCCTTTCGGCCACCGAGGGTGGCGCTGGTGTGGGTCCCGCCGTCGTCATCGACCGAGGCCTCGGCATGGCCGTCGGGGGTGTCGGCGGACAGCTCGCAGCCGGAGCTGGACGCGTCGCAGGTCTCGACGTCGGTGAGGCCGTCCCGGACGGTGGTGACGCTGGCGCCGGCGGGACCCCGCGCGCCGTTGGATGCCCGGGCCTCGACACCCTGGTCGGCGCCGGGCGCCATCGGCTGCTCGGGCTCGGGCAGGTCCCGGGAGAAGTTGCGGTCCGCGTACTCGTCGGCGATCGCCGCCGCGTCCTCCGGGCTGTAACCGTTGCGGGTTGCCCAGTCGCGGGCGCGACTGTACGCGTTGGTCTTCTGCCGCTTGGCCGCGAGGTCGTCGTAATCGAGCTTCGGGTTCGCGGCGAGGATCCGGAGGTCGTTGGCCTCGCCCCGCTCGTCCGTGGGGCCGGTCGGGAGGGGCGTCTCGCCGAGCTCGTCCTCGGCCTTGTCGGCGGCGGCCAGCACCCGCCGCTCGTCGGGGGTCAGGGTGCCGGTCTCGGTCGGCTTCGGCGTGCGCGGCGGAGCGCCGTTGAGCGCGGGGTCGGTGATCGTGCCGGGAACCATGCCGTTGTTGTCGTCGCCGCGCTGGGGCTGGCTCAGGATCGCGCCGGGCGTCGACAGGGGGATGTCTTCGCCGTCGCGGTGCGCGGGTCCGCCGAGGATCGCGGCGGGGTCGGACAGCGGCGGTTCGTCGGAAGTCTGGGGGTTGTTGCTGAGCAGCGGGTCGAGCAGCGTCTCGGCGGGCGTCTTCTCTTGCGGGCTGGCGAGGGCTCGCATGACTTCGTCGATCGGGGTGGGGATGGTGCCGTCCCCCGGTGGGTCGGTGCCGGACGACTCGTCGGCGCGCGGCTCGGTGGACACCGGCCCGTTGGTGGCGGAGACCACGGTGCCGGCATGTGGGTCGACGCTCTCGGCCGACACCGGCAGGGCCGTCGCCGGTACCGCTCCACCGGCACCGCCGGTCTGGCCGCCGGCCGTGTTGCCGCCGGCGCCGGTCGGTGCACCGGGGGCCGGCACCGCCGGGAGCTGACCGCCCAGCGGCTGGGTGCCGTTGCCGCCCCGGTTGTCGCCGTTCTCGACCACGTCGCCGATCAGCCCCGGGACGTCGTTCGCGCGGTCGTCACCCTGGCCGTCCTGGATCGCGGCCAGCGCGAGGATGTCGTCGGCGACGTCCCGGGAGTCGCCGGTGAAGTTCTGGGCGGCGGGGGTCCCGGTGCCGGCGGGGTCGCCGGCGGCGACCGGCCCGGCCGGGGCGCCGACCGCGAGCGTGGCCGACGCCGGCACGGCGCCGTTGTCGCCGTTCGGCCGGGCGCCGGTGTTCACGCCGTCCTCGCGGCCGCCCACCGTCACATCCGGGCCTGCCAGCCGGTCGCCGGTGAGGGCGGTGCGGCGTTGGGCGGGAACCGCCTCCGGGCCGGTCGCGGCGGTGCCGGCGTCGGTGACCGCGGTGGCGGCGCCCGGGTCGTCGGTCGCCGCGCCGGCGCCCGGTCCGGGGTTCGCGGCGCCCTCGGTGGCTTCGGGGTGCTCGTTCCGGGAACCGGTCGACGCGGCCGTGTGGTCCGTCGCGGTGGCATCCTCGTTGCGGTTGCCGGCGTGGCCGGTGTTGTCGGGGCCGGCGTCGCGGACGGCGACCTTGCCCGAGCCGTCGGCCGGCACCTTGACGACGTCGCCACCGGCCTTGCGGATCTCGCCCTTGCCGGCGCCGGCCAGCTCGACCGGGCGGCCGCCACCGGGGTTGGTGATGGAGCCGCCGTTGTCGGTGGCGACCCGGCGGGCGCCCATGGTGGCCGTACCGGTGCCGCCGTAGGCGACCTGCACCGCACCGGATGCCTCATTCTGAATGGCGCGCACCTGCCCGGCCGGAAGCTCGGCGGCCCGCGCCGGGTCGACCGGGGCGGGGCGGGCGGTGCCGGCGGTGGCGAACGGCGCGGTGGCGGCGGCGATCGGCCGGGCGTTGGCGCCGAGCACCTCGGCGCGGACGACCGGGCCGCCGGGGGCGTTCAGGTCGCTGGAGATGCGCTGCGTGCCGTCGGTGGCGGCGAAGGCACACGGGCCGCCGACCCCGCCGCAACCGGCGTACTTGGGCTGGCCCTTGCCGTCGTCGGCGATTCCGCCGGCCGCGATGTAGCCACCCCGGTTGACCGATCCGGCCACGGTGCCCGGTGCTACCGCCGGGCGGCCGGGCGCGGGGTTACCGCCGAGCGCGATGTCGCCGTTGGCGCGGGCCTGGGCCTCGGCGCTGGCCCGCTGGGCCTCGGCCTCGGGCAGCCCGTTGCCGATGGCCTCCCGGAAGGCGCTCTCGCCAGCCGCGCCGACCTGCTCGCGCAGCTGCAGGCACTCGTTGAGGCACCCGGCTTCGGCGGCCGGCCCCCGGTCGCGCCGCACGCTCAGCCGGTTTTCCTGGTTGTAGTCGGCGTAGCTGCCGGAGTAGTCGACCGGCTGCTGGCTGGGGCCGTTGGTCAGCTGTTCATGCTCGACCAGGTCGACCAGCGCGGCCGCGCGGCCCTGCTCTTCGGCGCGCCTTGCGGTCTCCGGGTCGGCGCCGCCGGCGAGGGCTTCCTCGCGGGCCTGCGAGCCGGCGTCCTGCACGGCGCCCTGCACCAGGACGGAGCCCGGGGTGGTGAGCCGGTTCTGCTCACCGAGGTTCGGGTCGAGAAGATCGTCCACCAGGCTGCGCGCTCCGCCATCCGGCTGCGCGGCAAGGTCCGTGGTGTCGTGCGGGTTGGAGCTGCGGAGGATCTCGGGGGTTTGAGTGCCGTCGGTGGCCGGGGGGTCGTTGTTGCCCGCGCCGCCGGTTTGCCGGCCGGTGTCGGTCGAGTTGGCCGGAATGGCGCTCACGGCTCCGACCATCGGCAGCGGCGCGTCGGCGGGAACCTCGCCCGAGTCGCCGGAACCGTTGCCGCTGGCGGCGGTGCCCTGACCGTTGTTGGTGGCGCTGGCCGGGACGGCGGGGTCCTGCTTGCCGGGCACGGGTGCCTCGGGGGCGCAGTCCTTGCAGGTGCCGTCATCGGTGGCCACCGTCGCGGTTGTGCTCCGGCCGGTCTCGCCGGTGGACGCCGAAGCGTTGTCGTCGGCGGTGTTGGCGCACGCGGTACCGGCGCCGGCCTTACACGCGGTGCCGGCGTCCACACCGTCGTCGGTCTTGACGCTGGCGTTCCGCACCGTGTTGTTGTCGGTGCCCTGGGCGCCGCCGCACGATCCGGAATCGGCCGTGCAGTCGGGCCTTTGCTCCGCCGTTTGCGCCGTGGCCGTTGTATCGGTGGCCCGTGGCTTGTCGGTCTTGCCGGCGTCGGCGACTACTTCGTCCTGGCCGTCATCGCGCCGCTGGGCGGTTCGCACATTCGCGTCCTGGCCCTGGGGGTCCCGGTGGTTGGCGGCCTGGGCGGGATGTTCCTCGGGGGCCGCGTCCACCTGGGCACCGGTGTTCTGGTTGCCCTGGGCGTTATTGGTATTGGACGCGGCGTCCGTTTCCTCGGTGCTCGGTTGGTGCTCGGTGCCTTGCGGCTTGTCGCCGGGCTTGTTGGCACCGTCGTTCTTGTTCTCTTCTTCCTTTTTGTCCGATTCCCCGGTCTTGCCGGTGCCGCCCTTGTCGCCTTCGGCCTTTTTGTTGCTGGCGGCCTTGTCTGCTTCTTCCTTCTTCTGCTCGGCGGTTCCACCGGTGTCCTTGCTCTCCGCCGACTTGCCATTGGCGTGCTGCGCGGCCTGGTCTTGCTCAGCGCCGGATGAGCCGTCCGCCGCCGTCTTCACGATGGAGGCGGAAACCTCGACCTGGCCGGCCGGCGAACTCGCCGGGGAGAACCACGCCCCGACCAACCACACGGCCGCCGCCGCCCCGAGCAACACGGCCATCGGTGAGCGAGCGATCAGCCGGGCGACAGCGTGCAGCACTGGCGACACGACGCACATGCGCCGTGCTCCAGTCGCAGCCGCTGGGGCCATCGCCAATCACTCCACCTGGGTCGGTTGACCGGGAGAAACGCGCTGGTAGCGCGCAGCGGGAATCGCCTGGCGAGCCGCGGACGCACTCACGCGGGTGCCAACGTGCCCGGATGACTGGCCAGCCGCGGTACGACTCACACGGAGGCCCTGCCCCAAGTGCCCTACAGCATCGTTGGGTTCATCGTCCAGGGACGCGGAACTGAGGATACCTAAAAGTCTTAACGATGCAACCGACGCCGGCGGACGCCGAGGCCGGCGAGCGCGGTCGAGGGGGAGTGGACATGGCCACGGCCGGCCGTTCGTCCGGCGGGTTGCCGCGGTCCGCTGGCCATCTTGGCCGGCCACGGGTCCGTGCTGGCCACGCGGAAGGGTGGAGCCTGGCCGGCCACGCGGTCGCGGTTGGCCACGGCTCACCGGGGTGCTGGCCGCGGGTGAGCCGGTGGCCAGCCGCTCGGGCGGAAGCTAAAGGCGCACTTTATTTATCCAGCTAAAGGTCGGCGGCACGAACGGCGTTTCCTCGGTGTCCGTTGATCTCCGTTGATTTGGCCACAGAGTAAGTGGCCACGGGTATGTGGCCGGGTCGACCGGCCGCGGCGCGATGGCCATCCGTGGGTACGGTCCCGGTGATGGCCACCGCCGAAATGGCCGCGGCCACGTCCGGCGGAATTGGTGGCCACCGTTTCGTGGTCACCATGGCTGACCAAATGGCCACTGTTTCCGTTACCAAACTGTGACATGCTCTCTGGGGTTGTGAGGCGGCTTTAACGATCAGTGTGCGGCCATCGTCCCGGGTGGTCGTGATCGACTCCGGGAGACCGGTTCGTTATTTGCTTGGCCGCTTCGTCATCGGCTGTTAGTTGCGCGTACTCATTACCTCTGCAACCCTGTGAGCGACAAGTCGCTGCAGTGCGCCAAGCGGTGACTGAGAATCGAGCCTTCGGCGTGACGGCGACCGTGGAAGTGCTTGAGGCCGGGCCTGGGTGTGGTGTTCCCCGGAGAAGTCCCGGTCATTCCCGACGTCCTTGTACTGATTCTTTGCGCGATGGGGGTAAAGATCATGTTGGCGATTTCCGGATCGATATCGGTGTTGTTCGGCGGAGCGGCGGTGGTGGTGGGGTCGGCCCTGGGGCCGGCCGCACCGGCCACCGGATCGGTTGGCGAGACGGCGCCGGTTCAGTTGGCGGCCGCCGCCCAGCCGTTGGCGGCTCGCGGCTCCGACGACAACGGCTTCTCGGACGCGGACGGGCACGACGGCTCGTCCCGCACCCGGAGCCGAGAAGGCGGCGGCTCGAGCGGCTTCTTCTCCGGCTCGACCGGTGGCGGTGACTCGCGGCGGGAGCCGGAGGTGCGGGAGCCCGAGAGCGACGGCTTCTTCTTCGGCTGGTTCTCGAACAACGACCGGCCGGCCGTCTCGGACTCCGGCTCCCGGGACCGGCACCGCGAGGAGTGGGAACGCAAGGAGCGCGAGGACGTCGAGAAGAAGAAGCTGGAGATCGACGTCAACGTGCACCCCGCCGAGCCCAAGGCGTCCAACGTGCGTGACAACGGCGGAGACCACGACGGCGACGACGACAAGGACTCGCGGAACGGGCGCTCCGGCGGCGGCTCGGAGACCAGCGGGGCGGCGAACCCCGGTGGAGCAATTCTGCAGTTCCTCTCCCAGCTGTTCAGCGCGATCCTCGGCATGGTCAAGGGCATGGGCTGACTTAACGTCTCCTTAGTTCGACGACGGGCGAGCACCGAGCCGTGGGCGCTTAGACTTGCTCACGATTTAGCCCCGGGCAGTCCCCGCGCGGGACCGTCCCTGTGTCGATGGGCGGCACAGCCGGACCCCGGAGTGTGAGCGCGCGTGTCGAGCGTGGCTGGCTCGGCCTGGTGATTTCCGGCGCGTGGCTCACTCCGCGATCGCGCACCAGGGGACAGCGGCCATGCTCGCCACCGCACCATCTGTCGAGCCGTCTTCATGAACGGCGTCGAGGTGATCTGCGCGCTGCCGGGCTGCGGGAGACCCGTCGAGCAGCCCGGATCGGGAAAGCCTCGGCACTACTGCTGTCCGGCGCATCGCAAGATCGCCCATCGGGTGCGCCGGGACGAGGCCTCGGGCTGGACCGCTCGCCGGTCGGGTTCGCCCGCGCCGGAGCAGGGGAGCGCGGTGTCGCTTCCCGCCCCGCCGCGGGCTCCCGAACCGCGACCCCGGGAGACCCACCGGCGGCTGGTGCCCGAACCCACGTCGTGGTGGTTCCGCTGGTCGAACCGGCCGCACGCCTCGCGCGGGATCCGCAAGGCGCGGTTCACCGCCGCCCCGCCACCGTCCCAGCCGGAATGGCTGCTGCCACCCTCGCCGGCCGGGTCGGTGCCAGCGCCCTCGCCGGCCGGGCGGCGGCTGCGTCGGACGGCGGAGCCACGCGAAAGCCTGAACCCGCGACGGACGGAAAAGATCGAGCGCCGGCTGCGCGCCGCCCAGGAGCGCCGGGCGGCCGCGGCCGCCCTGAGCGGCATGCCGATCCCGGCCGAGGCCGTACTGCCCGGCGACGACGCGAACCTGTGGCGCCGGGCGGTGCTGACCATCCGGGCGACCCGCCGGGGAGAGGTCCGGTCCAATTCCGGCCGGGTTGCCGGCCAGATGCAGGAGGCGCTGGCCGCCGCCTGCCACAGCCTGGCCAACAACCGGCTCCGGTCGTTGCTGACCACCACCGGCATCATCGTCGGGGTGGCCGCGGTGATCGTGCTGGTGGCGCTGGGCGACGGCATGAAGGCCGACTTCGACAAGGAGTTCAGCCGGCTGGCCAACCAGATCACGGTGACCGCCGCGAAGGGCTCGGTACCGGACGGCCGCCAGCCGCGCGACCTGACCGACCGCGACGTCCAGGCGTTGAGCGACCCCCGGCAGGCGCCGGACATCGTGGACATCTCGCCGGCGGTCGTCGCCTCGGTGGTACTCGCCGCCGGGCAGGCGAAGAGCAAGGCCAGCCTGGTCGGCGCCTCGGCGAACTACCTGGACCTGGTGGACCGGCACACCGACGCCGGCCGCTGGTTCACCCCGGAGGAGATCGACAACGGAACGCGGGCCGTGGTGCTCGGGCCGGAGGCGGTGAACCTGCTGTGGGGGTACGACACCCCGCACCAGGACGTCGTCGGCAAGACGGTCCGGCTGAGCACCACCAACTTCAAGGTGCACGGCGTGCTGGAGTCCAACGGGCAGGACGACAACCTGGCGATCGTCCCGCTGGACGCGGCCCGGACCAGCCTGGTCGGGGACAACGGCGGCAAGCTCGACCTGATCATCCTCAAGTCGGGCAGCGTGGACACCGTGGAGGACGCCGCCGGGCAGGCCACCGACATCCTGATGGCCCGGCACAACATCGACGACCCGGCCAGCCGCGACTTCAACGTCAAGACGTTCACCGACTGGATCGAGAAGAGCACCCGGTCGATCAAGTTCTTGGCCATGTTCATCGTCGCCGTGGCGGCGATTTCCCTGTTCGTCGGCGGGGTGGGGGTCGCCAACATCATGTTGGTGTCGGTGACCGAGCGGACCCGGGAGATCGGCATCCGCAAGGCGGTGGGCGCGAAGACCACCGCGATCATGCGGCAGTTCCTGTCCGAAGCGGTGGTGCTGACCGGGCTGGGCGGCCTGGTCGGCGCGCTGCTCGGCGTCGCGCTGACCTACCTGGCCGGGGCGGTGCTACCGGACTTCGACGAGGAGCTGCCCGCACCGATCCTGAGCCCGGGGCCGGTGCTGGTCGCGTTCGCGGTCAGCCTGGTCATCGGCGTACTCGCCGGTGGCTACCCCGCTCACCGGGCCGCCCGCCTCCGCCCCATCCAGGCACTCCGCTTCGAATAGGCGATGCTTTGGGGCAGCTCTAATCCAGCCAGGTCACGCTCAGCACAACCACGCGTCGCTCGTGCTCCAGGACGAGGTAGACAGCGATCCCCTCGCCCATCGGCCCGAACAAGATTTTGCGCATGTTGCCCCGCGGGTTGTCATCACGGTAAGCCGGGCCGCTCCAGGGCGTGAGCTCGAGAAACCCGATGAGCTCCGCGTAGAAGGGGAGCGCGCTGGCAGACAGCCCGTCGACCTGGCCGCGTGCCGATTAACGTCTGAGCCGGGCGTCGATCTCGGCCTTGTGTACAGACCCCGAAACGATAGGAACCTGCTCACCGCGTTCTAGCTGGGCGGCGCGTTCCAACATCATGCGGTGCGCCTGTTCGCCCTGCCGCTGGGTGATCTCGGCGATCTTCCGGAAGGTGTCGATGACCTCGAGCACACCCGTCAGGTCCAGGGTCCGAGCAGCTCGGCCCATCTCCTCGGCATAGCGTGTTTCGAACTCGGCTCGCTCCGTGCCGACCAGGGCGTCACGAATCGCGCGGGGCGTGTGCGCGGACGACAGTGCAGGCGTGGCGTCGGTCATTCGGAGGTTAGGCCGCCGGTGTAGGAGGCGAAGTACTCGAGGGCGGCGGCGGTTGCGCGGACGTTGCGGTCCAGGGCGGTGCGGTTGATGTTGGCCAGGTTGTCGCAAGCTTGGTGGTAGCAGCGGTCGAACACCTCGCCGGACTCCCCGCCCCACTTCGAGGCCTGCTCGTCGGTCATCTTCTTCTCGTCGCCGGTCAGCGGGCCGGCCGAGGGGATGCCCGCCCTGACGAACGGGTCGTAGTCGGAGTCCCCCGCGAACTTCATCGGCTCCACCTGGACACCGGTCTTGGTCAGCTGCTCGGTGATCACCCTGGCCACGGTGGAGGAACCGGGCGGGCCGGCGCCCTTCTTCTTCCCCCCGGATCCGCCCTGCACGAAGTAGCCGGCGTTGGGCGAGGCCACCATGTCCAGGTTCATGTAGAGCAGGATCTGCTGGCGCTGCTGGCCGGAGAGGTTCTTCACGTAGTACGCCGAGCCGATCATGTCGCTCTCCTCCGAGCCCCAGAAGGCGAAGCGCACCGCGTTGTGCACGCCGGGGGAGGAGCCGAGCCGGGTGGCCAGCTCGAGCAGGGCAGCCACGCCGGAACCGTCGTCGTTGATGCCCGGGCCCTCGGGCACCGAGTCGAGGTGGGCGCCGAGGAACACCACCCGATTCGGGTCGCCGGTGCGGGTCTGCGCGATCACGTTGCGGTAGCTGCCCTGGCGGCGGGGTCGCTTGCGCGAGTCCTCGTCATCATCGGACGAGGAGGTGGCTTCGAAGGTCGGCGTGCTCACCTCGTAGCCGGCGTCGCGCAGCACCTTGGCGACGTACTCCACGCTCGCGTCGTAACCCGGGCTCGGCGTCTCCCTGGTCCCGCCGTTGTCGTCGGCGATCTTCTGCAGCGCCTCCAGGTGGGTGAAGGCGCCGGCCTGGCCGGCCGCCTTGGCCAGCTGGCCATCCGGGTTGCCCACCGGGCCGGACGGCGACGCGTGACTGCACGCGGCGAGCGTGCCCAGGGCAACCAGCCCGGCGGCGAGCCGTTTGGCCAGTGAGGTCCTCACTTGGGAGTTCCTTTCAGCGCAGTTCGGTGGCCGGGTTGCCGATCCAGCGGGTGCGGGGCGTGGTCTGCTCGCCCTTCATCAGGAAGCCGTCGGTCTCCAGGACGCTGCCGTCACCCAGCTCCGTGCCGTAGTGCACCAGCGAGTTGATGCCCAGTGTGCAGCCGTTGCCGATGGTGACGTGGTCGGACTTGAAGGTGCCGTCCTCCTGCGAGTGTGGCTGGATCCTGCTGGCCGCGTTCAGTGTGCAGTCATCGCCGATCGTGGTCAGCGACTTTTCCGAGATGTACCCGGCCCCGTCGTCGAACAGCCGCCGCCCGACCCGGGCGCCGCCCAGCCGCCAGACCAGGCCCTTGAACGGCGTGCCGTTGAACAGCGGCTGGTAGTTGAAATTGGCCAGCTTCCAGTACCGCTCGTGCCGCCAGAACTGGCGGTCGTAGATCGAGCAGAACACCGGGGCCAGGCGGCGGAACCCCGTGGCGGCCCGTTCGACCAGCGCGAAGTACAGCGTGCTGAACACCACGGCGACCACCCCGGCCGCCGCCACCGCCAGCACGCCGTGCGGGCGGTAGAAGACCGCCGTCAGGGCCGCCAGCATGGCCAGCGCCACGAAGTGGACCAGCCGGACCAGCAGGTACACCGCCATGCCGCCCAGGTTGTGCCGGTTCTTGGCCCGCAGCCGCTTGCGGAACTCGTCGCCGACCAGCAGGTGGTCGAACCGGCTGTCCCGTTCCACCGAGCGGGGGATCTCGAAGGCCGGCGAGCCGAGCAGCCCGACGCCCTGGCGCGGCGGCCCGTCCACCGGGACCGCCACCTTGGTGGCCAGCAGGCAGTTGGCGCCGGTCCGGCTCCCGCTCGGGTAGGCGATGTGGTTGCCGAGGAAGTTGTCCGGCCCGATGGTGGCCTGGCGGACCCGGAAGGAGGTGGTGGAGTAGTCCGAGTTGATCACCGAAAGGCCGTCGGCGATCATCGTGCCGCTGCCGACCTTGGTCAGTTTGGGGTGGTCCTGCTTGACGTCCAGGCCGAAGTTCGAGCCGCTCTGCACCACGTGGGACAGGTCGTAGCCGATCCAGCGCAGGAAGTTCACGATGTAGGAGCTGTCGCCGAACAGGTAGGTGAACGTCGGGGCGTTGGTCATGCGGCCGACCGTCCGGTGCGCCCAGTAGTGGAATCCGTAGAGCGGGTAGGCCCGGTCCCGGGTCAGGAAACGGCTCAGGATCCGCGACGCCACGCCCACGTAGACCAGGGCGAAGAGGAACCGGCTGAAGAACAGCGCGACCGCGACGGCCAGGACCTCGAGGTAGTACGTGGTCTGCGAGACGCTGAGCAGGCCGGGGCGCAGCTGGGTGAAGCCGCTGCCCAGCACGACCTCCACGACGGTGAACATCGCGGCCAGCACCGGCGGGCCGAACAGCACCAGCCGCAGCACCTGCCAGGTCGAGAACAGGACCCGGCGCAGCCCGACGTGGTGCATCGAGGGCAGCAGGCGGTAGTTGGCCCGGCCCGGCCGGGCCGGGCAGCCGTGCCAGCGCTGGTTCGGCGGAACCGTCTGGCCGGGGTGCAGCGAGGAGGCGTGGCCCAGCTGGGAACCGGTGGACATCCAGGTGTTGATGTCCAGCACGGTCGCCTCGCTGACCAGCACGTTGTCGCCCAGCGTGACCCGGCCGGTGGTGATCACCCCCGCGTGGGCGCGGTAGCCGCTGAAGTACGAGTCCTTGCGGATGATCGTCTCGGCGCCGATCCAGAGCAGGTCGGTGCACACCGGCACGTGGTTGGACAGGATGACCACGCCGCGCCCGATCTTCGCGCCCAGCGCGCGCAGGTACATCGTGTACAGCGGGGTGCCGACGAACAGCACCATCGGGTTGACCCGGATCAGCGTCTTGACCAGCCAGAACCGCAGGTACCGCAGGCTCCACACCCGGATCTGCGTGGGCTTCCAGCGGCCGATGAGCACCCACTTGGCCACGATCGGCAAGAGGCAGGAGGCGGCCAGGGTGGCCAGGCCGAACACCACCGCGCGCTCGTAGATGTTGACCAGCCCGACGCCGGTGGAGATCCACTCGAAGCCCTGGACCAACACGAGCGCGCTGACCAAGGAGGCGCCGAGGAACAGCGCCAGCTGGAGTACGCCACAGAGCACGTAGCTGAAGGTGCTGACGGGCACGACCTCGGGGAGCGGCGGCCGGGGTGGCCGGACCGGTTGGCGGGGCGGCGGGGCGACCGCCCGGGCCAGGCTCCGGATCGTGGAGTGCTTGTAGACGTCCTTCATGGAGATCCCCGGCAGGCCGGGGATCTTGCGGACCCGGGCGCAGAAGTGCGCCATCCGCATCGAGTCGGCGTCCAGGTCCCGGAAGAAGTGGCTGTTCACCGAGATGCGGGAAGCCTTGGTGACCTCGGCCAGCAGCTCGCCGAGTGCCCCCTCCAGGGCGTTCGCGGCGTCGAAGCACCGGCCCGTTCGCGGCCGTCGGGGTGTCCGCTCCGCGAGGGTGTTGACCGACATCTCAGTGCGCCACCGGTTCGGGCTGGGCGCCGTAGAGGTCGCGCACCCAGCTGGCCTGGTAGACGGTGTCCAGGTAGCGCTCGCCGAAGTCCGGGGCGATGGCCACCGAGGTCAGTCCCCCGGCGTCGTGGCAGGCCAGCCAGTCCGTCGCGCCGCTGACCACGGTGCCGGTGGAGCCGCCGAACAGGTACCCGGAGTGGGCCAGCCGGTGGCAGGTGCGGATCGTGTCGGCCTCGGAGACGCTCAGCACCTCGTCGATGTAGGACTCGTCCAGCAGCTGAGGCCGGACGCTGGTGCCCAGGCCCGGGATCATGCGCCGCCCGGCCTCGCCGCCGAAGGTCACCGACCCCTCCACGTCGACCGCGACGATCCGCACGCCGGGGCGGTGCTCCTTGAAGTAGCGGGCGCAGCCCATCAGGGTGCCGGTGGTGCCGGCGCCGACGAAGAGCACGTCCAGGTGAGGGAACTCTTCGGCGATGGCCGGCGCGGTGCTCTGGTAGTGGGCCAGCCAGCTGTTCGGGTTGGCATACTGGTTGAGCCACAGGTACCGGGCGTCGGCCGCGCACAGCGCCCGCACGTAGTCCAGCCGGGCGCCGAGGAAACCACCGTCCGCGCTGGGTTCCTTGATCACGTGGACCTGGCTGCCCAGGGCCTCGATCATGCGCCTGGTCTGGAGGTTGCACCGGGCGTCGGTGACGCACAGGAAGCTGTAGCCCTTGCTGGCCGCGACCATGGCCAGGGCCACGCCGAGGTTCCCGGACGAGGACTCCAGCAGCACGGTGTCCGGGGTGAGCAGGCCGTCGCGCTCGGCGGCCTCGACCATGGCCCGGGCGGCCTTGAGCTTGATCGAGCCGGCGAAGTTGAACCCCTCGCACTTCAGGTAGAGCGAGTGCCCGAACGCCGGCCGGAGATCGACGTACAGGTCGTTCTTGGTGTACTCGAATGGAGCGGAGATGACGGTCACGATCGAGTCCCCCTCGGCAAGTTCATGGTGTTAGCGCGCGTCCATGCGGAGCGGGCTGGCCATGCCGACCAGGACTTCCCGTTGTCCGGCGTAGGCCTCGCGGCTGTGGGCGGCGCGGATGTTGTCGACCAGCATCAGGTCGCCGGGGCGCCACGGCTCCCTGGCCGTGTTGGCCTCGTAGACCTGGTTGATGACGGCGACGGTGTCCGGGGTCAGCGGCTCGCCGTTGCCGTAGTAGGTGTTGAACGGCAGTGATTCGGGGCCGTAGACGTCGACCAGGAATTCGCGTACTTCGGGGTCGAGGGTCCATTCGTTGAGGAAGGCGATCTGGTTGAACCAGCAGTCCTGTCCGGTGATCGGGTGGGCGATGATGGCGTGGCGGCGTTGGCGGGTGCGCAGGCCGCCGCCCGGCTGCCATTCGAAGTCGATGCCGTTGGCGCGGCAGTAGGTTTCGATGGTGGCCCGGTCGTCGGTGCCGAAGGCCTCGGCCAGGGGTGAGCCGATGTCGTCGTTGTAGTTGCGCACCAGCAACCAGCCCTCGTCGGCGAACCGGGCGACCAGCTCGGCCGGCAGCTCGGCCAGCACCTTCTGGGCGTCGGCGATGCCGGTGGCACCGCCGGTCGGCGCGGCCTGCAGGCAGGCGAACATCATCAGCCCGGGGAACTCGAGCGCGTAGCTGAGCTCGTGGTGCATGCACATCGGCTGGTTGGCCGGCCACTTCGAGGAGGAGTAGACGCCGCCCGGGAACGGGCGCCGGGTGGCGAAGGACTCCCGGTCGGCCATCAGCCCGCCGGAGATCTCGTTGAACACTGCGGCGACCTGCCCGGGGTTGCCCAGCCCCAGGCCCCGGACCAGCACGCCGCCGTGCTCGGCGGCGGTCGCCCGCAGCGCGTCGCGGTAGCGGCCGGCCCAGCTCACCGGGTTGGGCAGGTCCGGGGTCGGCTGGGCCAGCACCAGCGGCGGCTTGCCCGGGTGCACCCGGACGTCCAGCGTGGGCGAGGCGAACGAGGTGGACATGCGGCGCTCCTTCTCAGCGGCTACTGGGCATGACCGCGGTCATCGCCTCTTGGTTGGGTTGGTTTCGGGTGTCGATCAGTTCGGCGAGTTCGGCGAGGACCGGGTGTTGGGTGATGTCGCGTAGGGACACCTGCCGGTCCAGGGCGATGGCGAGTTTCACCGAGGTCAGGGAGGTGCCGCCGAGTTCGAAGAAGTCGGTGCGCGGCCCGATTTGTTCGGCGGGAACACCGAGGAGGGTGGCCCAGGCGGCGGCGATGCGCTGTTGGGTGGGGGTTTGCGGTGTGTTGTCCTGCCCGCTGGTGGTGGGTTGGGTGGTGGCCAACTCGGCGGCGTGGGCGGTGAGCGCTTTCTTGTTGATTTTCCCGTTGGCGGTCAGGGGCAAGGTCTGCATCCAGTGGAAGGTGGTGGGGACCATGTAGTGGGGCAGGGTTTCGGCCAGGTGCTTGCCCGGTTCGCCTTCGGGGAGGGGGTGGGGTCCGGTGTAGAACGCGACCAGGCGTTTGCCCCGGTCGGGGTCTTGGGTGATGACGACGGCGCCGTCGTTGACCCCGGGAACCCGCAGCAGGGCGTTTTCGATTTCGCCGATCTCGATGCGGAACCCGGCGATTTTGACCTGTCCGTCGCGGCGGCCAAGGAACTCCAACTTGCCGTCCGGGCGCCACCGGCCGTAGTCCCCACCCAGGTAGAGCCGCTGTCCGGGTTGGTGGGGGTCGGTCAGGTAGCACTCGGCGGTGCGGTCGGGGTCGTTGATATAACCCCGCCCGACACACACCCCGGAGAACGCGATCAGTCCGGGCGCGCCCAGCGGGACGGGGGACAGGTGTTCATCCACGACGTAGACGGTGACGTTGTTGACCGGCGGCCCCAGCGGGATCCGCCCGTCTACCGGGGGGTGGTGCAGGATTTCGTGGTTGGTGTCGTCGGAGGTTTCGGTCAGCCCGTAGGCGTTGACCAGCCTCACGGCCGGTTGGGCGGTGAACCAGCGTTCGGCCAGCTCGGCCTTCAACGCTTCGCCGGTGGCGGAGATGAAACGCAGCGCCGGCAGCGCGGTCGGGTTGGCCTCCAGGTGGGTGAGCACCACGTCCAGGTAGGACGGCACCACCTGCGCCACCGCCACCTTCTCGCGGCGGAGGGTGTCGACGAACCGGGCGGCATCCAGGATCACCTCCTGCTCGACCAGCAGGGTCCGTCCACCGACCAGCAGGGGGGCGAGGAGTTGCCACAGGGAGATGTCGAAACATTGCGGCGCGATCTGCGCGACCACGCTGCCGTGGGTGATGTCCAGGTCGTCGATCTTGGCGAACAGGTGGTTGAGCATCCCGGCGTGTTCACACATCGCGCCCTTGGGTTCCCCGGTCGACCCGGAGGTGAAATAGATGTACGCCAACTGCCCGGGGTCGATTGCCACGTCCAGATCGGTGTCCGCCAGGTCCTGGGTGTAGGCGTCGGCGACGAACAGGGTGGGCACACCCGGCAGCTGCGCCAGCGCGGCGTCGAGAGTCTGGGTGGAGTCGGGTTCGGTCAGGGCCAGGGCGCAGTCGGCGCGGCGCAGGGTGGTGGCGATCCGTTCGGCCGGGAAGTGCGGCTCGATCGGCAGGTACACGCCGCCGGCCTTGAACACCGCCAACACCGCGACCAGCCAGTCCAGGTTGCGTTCGGTGACCACCGCCACCACGTCCTCACGCCCGACCCCGGCGGCGTGCAGGGCGCGGGCGACCCGGTTGGCCCGCGCGTTCACCTGCGCATAGGTCAGCTGGTGGCCGGCGTGGCGGGCGGCGACCTCGTCGGGGTGTAGCCGGACCCGCTGCTCGAACAACTGGTGCGGCCGCACATCCGGCAACTCCCGGGACGGCCCGGCCATCCCCACCAACTGCAACCGCAGCTCCTCCGCGCCCAGCAGGCTCTGCCCGCGAGGATCCGCGTCGGGATCGGCCGCGATCAGCTCACACGCCCGGCCGAAGTAGCCGGCGATCCGAGCGGCCGCGTCGGCGTCCAGCGCCTCGGTCCGGTACCGCAGCCGCGGCTCGAACCCCTCGCCCGACTCCGGCGCCCCAACCCCCAGGACGACACCATCGGGAAGGCCCAGGCCGGAGCCCTCACCGGCCGGATCGAAAACCGTGTCGAACAACGGCTCGGCCGGCCCCTCGCGCAGTGCCTCGGGCGCGAAACCGGCATGCGCGCGCAGCCGCGTCTCGACCTGTGCCACCGCGGCCGCCAACGACCGCCAGCTCGCGGACTCCACGTCGAGACGACACGGCAACGCCACACCGTCGACCACACAACCCGTGGTCACCTCAACCTCACCGGTCAACGCGGCCAACACCCTCGCGTGCGCGGCCAACAGCACGTCGTGCACCGGAACACCCAACTCGCCGGCCAACCGGCGCAGCGACGCCGCCACCTCGCCGGAGACGGCGACCGTGTGCTCCGCTGTCCCCGGCTGTGGGTGGCGCGCCCATCGGGGGAGCGCGGTGTACCCGCCGGCCCGCAGCACGTCCTGCCAGTAGTCCTCGCTGGACTCCACGAGCGCCGTCATCGGTTTCCCCTCCGCTTGCGCAAGTCAGGCTGTGATTAACCTGTGCAACGACGCTGTCGACCCGATCAGCGGGCCTGTTACCGGGTGCTCCGGCCGGCAGTTACCCAATCGAAACGAAGCCCGGACGACCCGTCCGAGCCGAGGGGCTGGGCGGTTTGCCGCCCTATTTATTTATTGTTATTCGGCCGCGTGGTACGTCGGACCAAAATTCTCTTAGCTCGGTTTTCTTTTGTGCGTGCGAGCAGGAACCTCGGGGAGCCGGGTGAGGCGCCGGCGGGGTAGTGCCCGTGCGCGGCCGCTCGACCCGCGACCCGTCTCCGGGTGAACGGCGGGCGTACAGTCTGACCAGGGGATACGCTGGGTTCGACCCGGCCGGCGGGACGGTCCGAGGCTCCGCGCTCGGGTTGACAGCGGTCTCCGGCGGCCGGCGTAATGCCGGAATTGTTCCACGGCTGGCGGTATCGACGGAGCCCGCCAGAATTAGACCGAACCGAACCTTCGTGGTAGGTTCCCAGCGATTCCGATGCGGGTCGAAACGGGGTCGAATGCCTCGCGATCCAGTCAGTTGCCATAGCAATTGCCTGGCAAGTCGCCGGCCTGGCCTCGAGGTCGCTACCCAAACTGTGATTTAGATAAACCTGGCGTGATGGTTCCGTTGTGCTGGTGTGACCGATGGGATGCATGTGACCGGCTTCGGGTGACGGCCGGCGGACGGGCCTATCCGGCCGCCGAAGCGGTCGCCACCGGTGGCCTGGGTTCGAGACGTCACACAATGACGGCCGCTCACCCTGCCGCCGGAGATCCCGCTCCGCGATGAGGGCGAGGGCCGGGGCGCTGGCATGGGCGAGCATCTGCCAACCGACGCCGAGCATGATGAGCAGGGTGGCCGCGGTCAACGGCACGACCAGCAGTGTGGTCACGGCGGCCGCCAGGCAGCCGACGGCGATCAGCATTTCGCCGCGTGCGCTCCGGACCGCGCGAAACGGGTCGGGTCGCTGGAAGCGTATTCGAGGCCGGTCATCCAAGCATCACCGCGGGATTGGATCACCGGGGGAGTCGGGAACGGCTCTCCTTCGATTCCGTCCGGATCGCGGTCGTCGATGCGCACCGATTTCTGTGCGGACCGCCGTGGTGATCGGCCGCGGCATCGTCGGGCGGACAGATCGACCAGCAGCGGGACCACGTCCGGCCGGCCCCCAGACGGCGATCACTTCGGTGCAGTGAACGGCCACGTTCGCCTTCCGCGAGGAGGGCGCAGAGGACTTCGAGTTCGCGGTGCGCGATATCAGTCGGCCTGGTGATGCCTACGGGAGGATCGAGAACGTCGCGCAATGAGAAGGCCGGACAACTGTGAAGTTCCGGCGGTCGAGTGTCGCTACCTCGACGAGGCGTAGGCGTTCGGCCAGGGCCACTTCGGCGCATTCACGGTGCTCATGTTCATCTTGGTTGGCCGCTGCCAATAAGACACTGGCGTCAGCGAGGATCACTGCCCGCCGCTCAGCTCGGCGCGAATAGTTTCCTTGGCCTGCTTGGCAAAGTCGGGTCCTTCGTGCAGCGCGCCGACCCAGGACGGCCGTCTCTTCGGCGCCTGCTCGCCGGAACGTTGACGCACGACCGCCAGCAATTCCCGCGCCTCGTCATCACTGAGGGCGTCAACGATGTGGCGCAGTCGTTCTCGGTCACTGGCCATACGCCAAAGTCTACGGGTGGTCAGCTCCGTGAGGGCGACCGTGTGACGGCTGATCACGGCTGAACCCGCGTTGCCGCTATGCAGTACCGCCCGCGCGCGGCCGATAGTATGTCTTCGCAGGTCAATGCAGCTTGCCGGTGAGGGCGACTGTTCTCTTCGGCAGTAATCCTGGTGCCGTTCCCCATCTCGGAAGCGCCGTTCGGCGCGGCAGGGACTCACTCGACTGAGTGATGCCGAGCCGCTGGCCGCCTTGTTATGTCAACTCACCGTGATGAAGTGCGGAAACACGTTGGCGTAAGTAACTCTGATGGTGGGTGGGCTCGTTCGGGCTTGCCTGGGAACGAGTTGCGAGAGGAGGTCCACGTGGCCGCGCCCATCGGCAGTACTGCACGCACTGGTCAGCGTTGCCCGCAGTCTGGGGTGTGGAAGGTCGTCGGGAGTCCGACGACTACCGCACCCATCGCGGAGGGCAACACCATGCCGCCCTATGGCGGTAAGGCTGTCACCTGGCGTTTGACGCAGTACGCGTGATTGAGAACCGGGGTGGGCGCATTGCAGCTGCGCCCACCCCGGGCTCGTCACCTTCGCAGATGTCGACGAAGCGCGGAAGCAGACGGCGCATGGTGTGTCGTGATCCACAGGGTCTCGAAGGTTCCAGCTCGTCTCCGCGGGGCCGCCGGTAGCTCGTTCTCACCGTTCGAGGCAGTGAGGTGCGGAAGTTGGCAAAGGGCGATATTCACACTACGAAGCACGGGGATCGGTGGGTCAACAAGGTCGAGGGCAACGTGCGGGCGTCGAACAGCGCTCCGACGAAGGCTGAGGCCCAGGCCGCCGGCCGCGAGATGGCGATCGAGCGCGGTGTGGAGCACTTCATCCACAACAAGAACAACGAGATCAGCGAGCGGAACACTTACCCGCGGAGCCGGGATCCTCGCTCGTCGAAGGGCTGACCGGTGCCCGGGTCCGAGTCAGCATCGTCGGACCCGGGCTAACCGCGGATCAGGGCGGCGTAGTGCGCATCGGGTTGGGCGGCTTGTTCGGCGTGGCGTTGGGTGACCGCGGGGTCGTAGCCGAGTTGGGAGGCGACGATCGGTGGGGGAGCTTGCTGGACCAGTTGCTTGAGTGCGGCGTTGCGGGCTCCGCGTAGGTCGATCCCGAGGGTGCGTAGCCGGCTCATGAGGGTGTTGGGGTGCAGGTGGCGGCCGGCGTGGGTGCTGGGGAACAGCCAGGGGCTGTTGGTGTTGCCGGTTTGCGTGTTCGGCCGGTGTTTGAGGTGCTCGAGCAGCAGCTGGTCGAAGGGTGCGACGAGGGCGGCGGGCTCGTTGCCGAGCAGGATCGCCGGTCCGGTCGGGGTGGTGAGGATCTGGTCGCAGCGCAGGGCGGCGATGCGGACCAGGGGTTGGGCGTAGAGCAGCAGCAGGGTCGCGGCGACCCGGTAGGCGCGGGTGGCGGGTTCCTCGCGCAGGCAGAGCGCGAGCCACCGCATGCGGGTCTCGTGGGTGATCATCGGGGTGCTGTGGGCGTGGCGTCGGACGATGGTCAGTTTGGGTGCGAGGCGTTGTCGGTGGGCCCAGTGCAGGAACGGCCGCACCGCTGAGCGGGTGGAAGGGCCGGCCGCGAGCCAGGTGTCGATCTGTCGTTGGGTGCAGGTGGCCAGGGTGGTGTTCTTCTTGTCCAGCCAGCTCAGCAGCCGGCCGATCTCGGTGATCTCTTGCTTGGCCGTGTGCACCCGCCCGCCGGCGTCCTGGCCGCGGCTGATGCGGCCGCGGATCTCGCGGATGTGGTGCCAGGTGGCGTACTGCTCCAACATTCGTCGGACCCAGGCCGGGTGCGTCTCGGCCAGTCGCCGGTGGAGCCAGTTCTCGAAGCGGGTGAGGTCGCGGTGGGGGAGCAGCCCGTGGTGGACCAGCAAGTCGCGCAGGTGCCCGACCATCTGTGCGCCGTCGGCCTGGTCGAAGGCCTCGTGGGTGAGGGCCAGGGTGCCGTCACCGAGTCCGCGTAGCAGTGCCTGGACCTGGGGGTTGCGTTTCCAGGTGTGGATGCTTTCCGGGCGCTCGACCTCGCAGAGCACGTTGATCAACCGCGAGATGGGCGGCGCCGGGGGAGCGGCCGGGGGGAGCAGGGCGGTGAGGTCGTCGCGCAGGCAGCAGCGGGCGCAGAGCCCGCGCCGGTAGTGCTCGGCCTCGACGCCGCAGCGCTGGCAGTCCAGGTCGGTGGTGATGCCCGCGCAGCGGCGGCAGGCCGGGTGGCCGTTATTGAGACCGTCGAGGCCGGGCAGCATGCCGTGGTGGCCGCAACGGCAGGTGCCGAAGGTGCGCACGGCGTGGTGGAAGCAGGTGCCGCAGATTCCGCCCTCGGGCCAGCGGGTGCGCAGCTTGCCGGCCAGGCGTCCGCATCGGTCGCAGCGGTAGTGGCCGCTGGTGCGGGGGCGTCCGCGTGGCCGCCGGGCGGGGGATTCGGGTGGGTCGGGGTCAGTCATCGCGGGTGACGCGGGCGCGCAGCGGCCGCAGCTCGTTCATGCTCACCACGTTCGGGTCCGACACGACGGTGCTGTCGCCGCCGGCGGCCCGGCGGGACCGGGCCGTGTTGGTGGCGGTGACGGTGATGAGGTCACCGATGCCGCAGTCGAAGATGTCGCAGAGCGCCGCCAGGAGCTTGAGCGAGACCCGCTCCGGGCGTTGGGTGACCACCCGGTAGACCTGCGAAGGGGAGAGGTTGATGCCGCGTTCGCGCAGCAGCGGGGCCAGGTCGGTGCTGTTGTGCAGGCCTCGGCGAGCCATCAGCTCGCTGAGGTGCCAGTGGTAGTCGACGTCGCGCTGCATCGGTCAATCCTGACCGGCCCGACCACGGGGCGCGGTGGCCAGGGCCTCGTTGAGGCAGGTGTCCAGGGCGTGCCGCAGGGTTCGGGTGCGGTAGTCGCTGGACACACAGCTGTAGAGCGCGGTGGTCGAAGCGTGCTCGTGGCCGACCTGGTGCTGGACGAACATCGGGTCGACGCCGTCCTCGAGCAGGTGGGTGACGTAACTGCGGCGGAACGAGTGCATGTCCAGCCCGGCCGCCAACTCGAGCTCGTCGCGGTAGCGGCGGAACCGGGCACCCAGGGCGGCCTCGGAGACAAGGGTGCCGCGTTCGGTGGGGAACAGGTCCAGCCCACCGCCCAGCAGCGGCAGGCCGTGGCGGATCCACTGCTCGACCGTCTCCGCAGACCAGGATCGGACGGTCAGCACGCCGCGGCGCTTGGGTGCCGAGCCGGCGTGAGCCTTGCCGTAGCGGACCTGCAGCTGGCCGAACCGGCCAAACTCGCGGGCGTGCGGGTTGCGGGAGAAATCAACGGTCTGCAGGTGGCGGACCTCATTGCGCCGCAGCCCCCAGCCATAGGCAACCTTGAACAGCACCGCGTCACGGAAGGCCGGCAACCAGCCCTTCCGACCGAGCCGGCGGATCCGGGCCACCTCGTCGTCGGCGCGGTCGAAGAACGCCTGCAGCTCCTCGCGGGTGAAGGCCCGCTTGCGCGGATCCTGTTCGTTGTCCTGATGGTGCCCCACGCTGTTCCACTCGTGCACCACCTGGCTCGGGTGCGTCCCGAACGCGCGTTCACAAACACGATCCCAGTCGTAGCGGGGATCGGTCAGGTAGTCACAGAACAGCCGCAACGCGTTCTGGTAGGCGCGGATGGTGGAACGACCCAAGTGGTGCTCGGCGCGCAGATCACCGAAGAACTCGTCCACATGCGCCACGGTCCAGCGCCAGGGCATCTCGTTGCAGTGCCGCAGGAAGCGGTTCACCAGCTGGGCGCGCGAGTCGATCGTGGTGAACGAGAGGTTCCGCGCCAGCTGTTGCCGCCGCCAACCCTCAAGCATGTCGGCGACCACCTGGTCAGCCCGGTCCCGACGAGCCAGCCCACGCAGCGGCACCACGCGGCCCACGACTTCCTCGTCCATCCGGCACCAGCCTAGTCATCCACTGACCGAATCATGCATCTGATGCAAGAGCATGGCAGACGGCCAGGTCAGGCAGTAGCTCGGATCGCCAGTGACTGACTGGCGGACGGCGCCGTCAAGTGCATCCGAGTGCGACGCGCGCGCATCTCGAGCAAGTTAGCGCTGGTCAATGCTTATCTGAGGCACATCGCTGTCGGCCGGCGAGGGAAGAATGACGTCGGTCATCAGATGCAATAATGTCTCATTTACCTGACATAAGGTAGCTTATCGGCGATTTAAGAAGGTCGAGAGTTTCGTTAGATGCAAGAACTCCCGTATGGCGTCGCTGGGTTCGCTCGCCACTTTTTGAGGGCGGGCTCATCATGATCCGACGCCCTAGTGATGCCATGCTTCGATCCGCGACTAATCCCGGCGCGGTTCGGTGAGCTGCGACCGACCTTCGACGAAGGACGCTTCTCGTGAGCATTGCTGGGTGCGCTGCGGGTGGGCGTTGCCAGTAAAGGGATCAGTAATGAGCGTTGCGGAACCGGGACCTAGCCGGCGAGTATCGTGCGACCATGCCGGTCGCGACGGCGACACCAGATCCGCCTGACCCGCAGGACATCACCGAGCTTGTGGGTCAGCACACCGCCCTAATCCGATCCGGCGCGGGGATGAGGGGAATCTGTCCATTCTGTGGTTCAAGCGCCTTCCATTGTCGACCGGCCCATAACACCTACCACTGTTACGGATGCGGTGACGGCGGCGGCCCTCACATGTTCACCACAAAGATCGACCGTCCCTAGAAATTTTTGCCGAGTTCGGAAGCCGTTGCAACCTGCTCAGTTTTTCGGCCGTTGTTGACACCAGATGGGCTAGAGCGCGGGAGTCCAGCGCCAAGGGCGTGAGCTGTGGCCTCGACGCAGGCAGGCGATACGAAGTGACGACATCGCCGCCCAAGGCGGCTGGAAACCCAACTCCTCCGCACTGCACGATTACATCCGCATCGTCGACCAATGGACCGACAACGCACTCATCGGAATCGGCCTGTGAGCCAGTGATTCAGCACGCACTCGTTGCAACCTGTGCGCCCCGCTTCGGACATCCGCGCAGTCGACTTCGGAAATTGACAGCGGCGCTGTGGTCAGCGGTCGGAAGCACCGGAGAGGGGTGGCTGAGCCAGCGAGGGCTCGAGCACGGCCAAGCAGTGGTGGGCGTACTCCACGAGTGAGCCGCCGTATCGATGCTGGTGCCAGAGCGCGGCGCGTGCCGAGGCGATCAGCACGGCCGCGGCCATCCGCGGGTACGGTTCGCGGTCCGGGTCGAGGCCGAGTCCGTCGGCGAGCACGTTCGCGACCACGTTTTCCCACCGCAGGCAGATCTCGGCGTAGCGCCGGGTCACCGCGGGTTCCTGTAGCCACAGCGTGCGCCGGATCTGGTCGAGGCCGGTTTCGGAGTCCTGGAAGGCCTGGAGGTACCCCAGCATCGTGTCTCGCACGGTCGGCCAGATTTCGTCCGGTGACTTCCCGGTGAGCGCCTTGGGCATCTCGCGCATCATGTCGCTCTGGTCGTGGAAGGCGACATCTTCCTTGGTCGGGAAGTGCCGGAAGAACGTGGTCACGCCGAACTGCGCGGTGCGGGCGATCTCCTCCACCGAGGTTTGGGCGTATCCCTGCGCGGCGAACAGTCGCAGCGCCGCGTCCACCAGCCGCTGGCGGGTCTGCGACTTCTTCAGTTCACGCAGGCTGGTCGGGTGCTCGACGGCGGCCTCATCGCTGACCTGGTGCGCGGCGGAGGACATCGGGCCATTGTCACAGACGTGCGTGCGTCACCGCTCCGCCCGCGAATCATATATGGTAGTCACTCCCGTTCGGTGGCTACTATCGCTTCTTATTCGGACTCTTGCCGCGTGATCGCCTGAGGGAGAATCCCATGGCTACCTCCCCCGACTTTGATGTCTGTGAAGGTGCGCCCTCGTCGGTAGCTCGCGCGATCGAGGCGCTGCCCAGCATGGCCGCCCCGGATACCTACGCGGACCCGTACGGGCCGCTCGGGCGGATTCGCGAGCGGGATCCGGTGCACTTCTGCCCCGAGATGGGATTCCACATGGTGACCCGCTACCGGGACGCGGTCACAGTGTTGCGCGATCCGGGTACCTTCTCGTCGAACACCTTCGCGATGTTCCGCTCTGGCCTGTCGATCAATCCGCCTCGACCGGCTGTGTCGGACGTGTTGCGCGACGGGGTCACCCCCGTCGCCGCCCTGGTCTGGGCAGATGGCGCCGTGCATGCGCGGCACGCCCAGCTTGTGCGGGCTGCCTTCTCACCGCGCCGCATCCGCCTGCTGCGATTAGTCATCCAGGACCTCGCGCAGGCGTGTATCGCGGCCATGCCACACGAGGGTGAGATCGAGCTCGTGGCCGACTACGCGGTGCCGATTTCGGTGGGAGTCATCGGCAACATCCTCGGAGTGCCCCGCCAGGACCAGGAGTTTTTCCACACCTGGACCGACTCGTTCCTCGCCCGGTTGGGATCCCTATTGCCGCAGGAGCAGGACCTGCGGGCTGCCCAGCACACCGTACAGATGCAGCACTATTTGCTCGACCGGATTGCCGAACGGCGCCGCGACCGCGGCGATGACCTGCTCTCGGACCTGGTCCACGGGCACGCCGACGGCGAGCCGCCGCTGACCCGAGAGGAGCTCGTCACGATCCTCATGCAGCTGATCAGCGCCGGTAGCGACACCACGCGCGGTCTGATCAGCTCGCACATCCTCGAGCTTCTCCACCGCCCAGAGCTGCTCGAGCAGGTCCGCGGCGGAGATGAGCAACTGCTGGCCGCAACGATCGAGGAAACCCTGCGCACTCAACCTCCCGCCGGCTACCAACTGCGGCTGACCACACGCGAGACCCAGCTAGGGGGCAAAACACTGGCGGCCGGCACGCCGGTGGCTCTGATGTGGGGCGCGATCAACCGCGACCCCGAGAAGTTCGAGTCCCCAGACATCTACCTGCCCGGTAGGGACAGGGCCACCCACCACCTGGCGTTCGGACAGGGCATCCACGTCTGTATCGGGTCAACGCTGGCCCGTACCGAGAGCCGGATTGCTGTCCGCGCACTGCTGGACGCCTTCCCGCACATCAGTCTGGCGACCGACCAATTGCGCTACCTGCCCACGCTCATGGTGCGCAACCTGGCCGCGCTGCCGCTGCGGGTAGGCCGAGCGTGACGTCAGGACGACCTTCAGACGGGTGACGTCAACATCCCCGGACGAGCTCGACTCACGCGAGCGGAACGGCAGCCATCTTGGTGCTCGTGAAGCACGCGTCCGTGCCTTGGACCGCGCCCAGGCACGGCCCGCGCCGCCGACTACGCGGCCGTACCACACCCGCGCGCCGCGGCGCCGAAACTCACCCCCGAGCAGGCGCGGATCGCGCAACGCCTCTACGACGAGGGTGCCCACACCGTCGCCCAGATCGCCGAACAGCTCAGCGTCAAACGCGGCACCCTGTACGGCTACCTGGACAAATCCACCCTCGGCAACCGGCCCCGCGTCCGCAAACCCTCGCTGGTTCAGTCGCTTCAACAGTCCGGTTCAGCCACGCCAGCAGGTGTCGACGACACCGAAGGCGGCGCCACTCCCCCACCTTCGACCGAAATCGGCACGCCGCCCGAACGCCCGCGACTGGCCGACACATCGCGCTTCGCCCAACGCCCCGGCCCGGCGAAACGCTCCGGCCCGACCAGCCACCACGCCGGGACGCGGCCACGCATCGCGGTCATCCCCGGGTCCACCGCTCCAGCTGATCCGGCCGCGATCCCAGAACCCGCCCCCGCCCCGCTCAGGCACGCCACTGCCCCACACCCCACACCCCACGCGCCGCGCCCCGGCATCACCTGCCCGAACTGCGGATACCGGCCCACCCACTTCCGCGACCGCATCCGCCAACGCCAAGACCTCGCACTGGTCTGGCTGGCCCAGCACGGTTTTTCCTGCGCAACACCACCCGTGACCTGACTGATGAGCAGGCCGGGCTGCGTACCACCAAGAGCGAGCTGTGCCTGGGCGGTCTCATCAAGCACGTGGCCCGGGTCGAGCGCCGGTGGGTGACCTTCATTCTGGAAGGCCTGAACGCGATGACGTTCTCCGAGGACGACTACGCCGCGTACGCCAACCAGTTCAAGATGCTGCCCGGCGAGACCCTGGCCGGCGTGCTCGCCGAGCTGCCGTCGCTGGATGCCGACCACCCGCTGCCCGAGGCGCCGTGGTTCGAGCCGGGAGCGCGTTGGTCGGCCCGGCGGGTGTTCATGCACATCATCGCCGAGACCGCCCAGCACTCCGGGCACGCCGACATCATCCGAGAGTCCCTGGACGGCGCAAAGTCCATGGGCTGATCCGGTCAGCTGTGGCGCAGCGCTTCGACCGGGCGCAGCCGGGCGGCGCGATAGGCGGGGTATCCACCGGCGAGCAGGCCGACGACCAGGCTCGCGGAGAACGAGATGACGGTCGCCGGAATGGACACGGTCGGTGCGCCGAACTGAGGCGCGAGCCGAGGGATGACCTGTGCGGCGGTGAGCGTGAACCCGACGCCGATCACCATGCCGAGCACACCGCCGACCGCGGCGAGCATCAGCGACTCGATCAGGAACTGCTTCATGATCGCGCTGTGCCGGGCGCCGATGGCCTTGCGGATGCCGATCTCACGGGTTCGTTCGGTCACCGACACGAGCATGATGTTCGCTACGCCGATGCCGCCGACCAGCATGGATACTCCGCCGATGGCCACGATGAAGGCGGAGATGAAACCCAGGGTCCGGTTCATGTCGCGCAGCTGCGCCTCGAAGGTGCTGATCTTGAAATCGCGCCGGGACGGTGTCCGGATCAGATGTTGCTCGTCCAGGACAGCCGTGACCTGGCGGCGCGCCGCCGCCATGAGATTGGGCGAGGTCGCCTTGACGATGATCTGGTTGACCTGGTCGGGGGCACCAACCAGATAGCCCCGCGCGGTCTCGATGGGCACCACGACGACGTCATCCGATCGCCCGTCGCCGCGCAGCACGCCGACGACGGTGAAGTTGGTTCGGGTGAGGCGGACGGTCTGCCCGATGGCTTCACCCGGGCCGCCGGGGAAGAGCGCGGCCGCCACGTTGGGGCCCAGCACTGCCACCCGGTCCTTGCCGCCTCGCTGCGTGGCGGTGAAGGCGACGCCGGACACCACCTCCCGGTTGGCCACCCGGAAATAGTCGGCCGTCGAACCAACCACGTCGGCCAGGACCTGGCGTTCGCGGTAGCTGGCCACGGTCGATCCGGTGACCACCGGCGTGGCGCTCGAGACCGCCGGTGCCCGCCCGGGAACGACCAGCGCGGCCACGTCGGAATTGGTCAGGTCCCGTACGTCACCGCCGATGACGCCGCCGACGGCCTTGGTGATGTCGAGCTGGTTCGCCCGCCTGCCGAAGGTGTCCGCGAAGCCGGCCCGCATGCCGTCCCCGACACCGACCAGCGTGATCACCGAGCTCACCCCGATGATGATGCCCAGCGTGGTGAGGATCGAGCGCAGCTTGTTCACCCGCAGCGCGCGGACGGCCACCACGAACGCCTCGCGGATGTTCATTCGGCCACGATGCCGGCGACGCATGCCGTCCGTCGTCAACCCACGACCGTATGCGGCTACGTCCCGGGGCGTATTTCCTCGCCCGAGGGCTTTCCAGCCAGGGTTTTCGAGAAGACAGTGAGCGGATGAGCATCGCCGCGCCCCGGCGGGTCCTGTTGGACGCGCTGCTGGCCTTCGTGGTGGCCGCCGGTGCGCTGGTGGCGGCATTGCTGGCCGGCCGAGGAGAGCCGACCGGGCAGGCCGTCGGCGTCGGCGGATCGGCGCTGATCCTGGCCGCGGCCGGGGCCGTACTGATGCGCCGCCGCTACCCGCTGGCGGCGCTGCTGGTCGCCGAGGTGGCCGCCGCCACCTGGTCGCTCACCGGCCACCCCGGCCGGGGAATCATGCTGGCGCCGCTGATCGCCTGCTACACGCTTGCCGCCGCCAGGGGTTGGCGGGCCGGCGCCGTCGGCGCGCTGATGAACACCACGACGGCGCTCATCGTGCTGGTCCACGCAAGACCGGACCTGCGCGAAGAACCCATCCTGAACGCGGTGGCGGTGAGTATCGCGGCGGCCGCGGCCGGCGCCACCATGTTCTACTACCGCCAGCATCAGCGGGCGATCGTCGACCGGCTGACCCGCCAGGCCCAGGCGACGGCGGAGGCGGAACGGCGGCTGCTGCTCGAGGACCGGGTGCGCCTGGCCCGGGACCTGCACGACATCTTCGGCCACGCGATGGCCGCGATCAGCGTCCAGGCCGGCGCCGCACTGCACGTGGCGCGAAACCGCCCGGACCAGGCGATCACCGCCCTCGAGATGATCAAGAAACTCAGTGACGAAGGCCTGGCCGAAGCAAGGCCGCTGTTCGCCCAACTGCGGGCCGACGCGGAACCCGACCCGGGCGGCCGCCCAGAACCAGGTCTGGGCGACCTCGATGCGCTGCTCGACTCCGCCCGAGCCAACGGTCTGCGCGTCGAGGTACACACCCGGGGAACCCCCGAAGCCCTACCGCCGGCCACGGACCTCGCCGCGTACCGAATCGTGCAGGAGGCGCTGACCAACGTGCGCCGCCACGCCCGGGCCACCGAGGTGCGGCTGACCATCGACCACCGGCCCGACCGGCTCGAGCTGACGATCACCGACAACGGCGTGGGCGTCCCCGGCCACCCGCCCCCGGGCGGGCACGGCATCGCCGGAATGCGCGAACGGGTGGCGCTGGCCGGCGGGCGGTTCCACGCCGGCTCCCCTACCGGAGGCGGGTTCGAAGTGGCCTGTACATTGCCGGCGCGGGAGCCGACATGACCCGGGTACTCATCGCGGACGACCACGCCGCCGTGCGTGGCGGCTTCCGCGTGCTGATCGAATCCGACCCGACCATGACCGTCGTCGGCGAGGCCGCGACCGGCGCCGAGGCCGTCGAGCTCGCCCGTGCCCACATCCCGGACGTCGTACTCATGGACATCCAGATGCCCGGGATGGACGGCCTGGCCGCGACCCGGGAGATCGCCGGCGACCCCCATCTGGCGAGCGTGCGGATCCTCATCCTGACCACCTTCGACATCGACGAGTACGTGATCGACGCGCTCGGCGCCGGTGCCGGCGGATTCCTGGTCAAGAACACCCAACCCGAGCAGCTCCTGCACGGGATCCGGGTCGTCGCCGGCGGCGAGGAGCTCCTCTCACCGGGACTCACCCGCCGGCTCATCGCCCAGCTCGGCGGCCGGCCCGGAGCACCACGGATCAGCCCGCACGCGCTCGAGTCACTGACCGCCAGGGAACGCGAGGTCACCGCGCTCGTGGCGGCCGGCATGAACAACGCCGAAATAGCCCAGTCGCTGTTCATCAGCAACGCCACGGTGAAAACCCACGTGAGCCGTTCCATGACCAAACTCGGAGCCCGTGACCGGGCACAGCTGGTCGCCTTCGCCTACCTCTCCGGCCTGGTCACAACCTCGTAGCGCAGGTGGATCACGCCATCGGCGGTCAGCACGTCATCCGCGTCGGAGGCAGCCGCGCTGGCCGCCGCCATCGCGTCGAAGAACCGGGCTCTGGGTTCGCCGGACTCCTCGACGCGCCCACTGGCGTAGTCGTCGACCGAGACCGTGCGTGTACGGAGACCTTGCCCATGCCGCCAGCCTTCCGCACCCGGCGCACTATCTATACCCGTGAGGCCGCCAGTTGCTCAGGACGCGCCGCTGGATGTCGGCCGGCCAGCCGTTCTCGAAGGTGCCCTTGACCGGTCGCTTGTCCGGGGGGAACAGCTCGGCCAGTAGACAGTTGTAGATCACCTTGCCGGCCCGGTAGGTGTGCTGTTCCTGCTCGTCCAGGTACACCGACAGGGCGGCGGTGGGCTTGGCGGGGAAGTGCACTTCACCCTGCTCGGGATGGGCGCGGGTGGCGAAGGCCCAGACGACCTCGTTGACGTCGGTGATGTCGATGTCGTCCTCGACCAGCAGCACCTTGGGCACGCCGAAGCCGGCTTTGCCGGTGAACACGATGTCGCCGATCCGCCGCGCCAGCTCACCGGAGTGGATGTTCAGCGTCTCGTGCCACTCAGCGCGGACCGAGACGATCAACCAGTGCGGCGCGGACTCGTAGGAGAACCAGGTGGACGCCACCGGCAGTCCGGCGTCGCGCAGCTGGTAGAGGATCTCGGCGACGTGCATGGTGCCGGTGTGGTCCTCCTCCACCGGCGGACCGGCGGCCACCACGGGCAGGATGGCGTCGTCGCGGTAGGTGACGGCGCTTACCGGGAACAGTGGCTTCGGTGAGGCGTCGAAGGCGTTGTAGCCGGGGTACTCGTTCATCGGCCCTTCCATCACCTGCTCGTCCAGCGCGATGTGGCCCTCAATGACTATCTCGGCGGTGGCCGAAACCACGAGGTCCACGGTCTCCGCCGGTACCACTTGCAGCGCCTCACCGAACAGTGCGCCGACGAAGTGGCTCTCGTCGGCGTTCTCCGGTAGCGGCATCGCCCCGCGTAGGGCAGGCCCGGCTCCACGCCGAGGGCGAGCGCCCCTGCTGGTTAACGATGCCCAGTTGCGGGCTGTCTGGTTGTTGCCCGGGACGGGTCCCGAGCGAGCTGTGACAAGTTGATGTTGCGCGAACTTGGGTTGAGACGCCTGGTCAAAGGGCCGTGATCAATGGCTTGGCTTGGCCGCCACTTCTTGGGGGAATAGCGATGGCCTGTGCAGGGTCGCTCGGAAAGATCACGGTCGCCGGTGGTGTGCTGTGTGCTGTCTTCGCTGGCGTCGCGCCGGGCGTGGCGATGGCCCAGCCGGCGGTTGCCGTCCACCAGGCCGGCCAACAGGGCGACGGCGGCGGTGACGATGGGGTCGACAATGATTGGACCACCAACCTGCTCGGTGGTGGAGGCGGTGGTCAGCGTTCGGGTGGGCAGCAGAGTGTCTCGGAGTTGAGCGACTGTGACACGCTGCGCTGCCTGCGCGAGCAGGCCGGCAAACAGCAGTCGAGCGGTTCGCAGGGCTCTCACATCGCGCCGGGTGAGCGGAATCCCTCGGGCCGCGACGTGTACAAGGCCGTTGACGACTTCATCCAGAAGATCATGAACTTTGTGAAGGGAATCGTCGGCTCGTCCGTGCCCTCACACATTCCGCCGGTGAAGCTGCCGAAGCCCACCGTGCCGCCGATGCCGCTGCCGCACCCGATCGACCACTGAGCCGAACTCGCCGCCGAGCACACCGCTGGTTCACCGCGCCCGAGGCGGTGGTCTACGGCCTGGCCGACGAGGTGATCGGCGGTCCGGCCGTCCAGCACCCCGACGTAGTCCGTCCTTGGGCTCGGTGCGGGCTGGGCGGCGCGAACCGCGGTGTGAGGATGGGCTCTTAGCCGGGTGGGTTGGCGCGGAGGTCGTCGGCGGTGTGTCGGAGTAGCGCGGCCACCGTGTGGGACAGGTTGTCGCACTTGTCGGCCAGGGCCGCTATGTCGTCCAGCTCCCGCGCGATGCGCGTCGCGGCCGCGGCTGGGCGGGGTAGGTACTCGGGGATGCGGTCCAGCTCGAAGGTGGGGCCGGCGGTGTAGCCGGGGCGGCCCGAGGGCACGGTGACCAGCAGTTCAGCAGTGGGGCGCAGCACGCCGACCATGAGGTCCAGCGCCCAGTTCATCAGCCGGGCGCGGCGTGGGTTGTCGTCCGGCCAGCCGGCGAAGTGCTGCACCATCAGCTGCATGGAGGTCGCGTAGGTGCGGTTGAACACCGTGGCGACCTGCCGCGCGGGCTCGTAGGTCAGGGGTTCCTTGGCGAGGGTGCCGGTGCCGAGGGTGGGGTTGCGCGGCACCGGGTAGGAGGGGCTCCACGGTGCCTGCGTGGCCAGTTCCCGGTGCAGTCGCTGGAAGGTGGCGTAGTGCGATTCCTCGACGGAGTCGCCGAGCACCCCGCCTTCGCCGTGCTCGGTGACGAAGTCGATCGCGAACAACGCGCTGGCCAGGTCGTCCACCTCGAGTTGGTAGTCGGGGTGCACGGCGTTCACCGACTCGCGCATGAACAGGTGGTGCTGCCCGCCGCCGGCCCCCCGGTCCACCAGCAGCGCGTCTGGTACCCGGTGCAGGCCGTCGCGGATGGCCGCGTACAGCTCACTCAACGAGCCGTACCCGTCCCCCTGAGCAAGTCCGGTGTGCGGCCGTTCCAGGTCGATGAACCGTTGCACGCTGCCGAGCCCGAACCGTTCCAGGGCGAACTCCAGTGGCACCCGGGTGTTCGCGTTGAACGTGCCGAAGTCCACCTCGGGCAGGTGGAACGGCTCCCCCATGGCCATGATGATGTTGTTGACCACCAGGAAGTGGATCATCTCCTCCTTGGCCACGGCGAGCAGGCTGCCGCGCATGCCGCCGCGCAGGCTGTCCGGGCCGTCGCCGCAGGCCAGCCGCAGCTGTGCGGGCGTCCACTCCCCCAGCGTGACCAGCCGGGTAGCGGCGGTGTGGGTGGGGATGGAGTAGGCGGCGTAGAGGTACTGGGTCATGCCGGCCAGCTCGATCGCGGCGGCGTGGCGCAGCGCGTCCAGCAGGTTTTCCCGGGTGGTGACCGCCGCGACCTGGGTCGGCGCGGCCAGCGGGGAGACCGGTCCCTGCCGGGTCGCTTCCACGGCGAACATGTAGCGGCGCAGCAGCCGGGTCTGCGGGGCGGTGAGGTCCCGGGTGGGCGGCATGTAGAAGGTCTTGTCCCGGTTGCCCGGGTCGCAGGCGTGCCAGGTAAGCCGGGCGTAGGGCTCCACCTTGCACTCCTCGGCCAGGCTGAACACCTCGTCGCGCATGAACGAGTAGAGCCGCTCGTAGGGCTCGAACACCTCCCGGTACAGCAGTTCGAAGGTGATCTCTTCATCGGCCAGGGCGTCCAGGTGCCAGTGGTCCGGCAGCACCCGCACGGCCAGCGAACCCACCGAGGACCAGTAACCCAGCGAGTCGTCGTTGTCGTAGCCGACGGTTGCCGACCCGGGCTCGGTCTCGTCCACCGGCGGCGGGTCGCCGTCGGGCAGCAACAGCACCCGGGCCGAACCGCCGCGCACCCCGCGCAGGTCCAACACCCCGGTGCCGTGCCGGTCGGTGGCGAGCCGGACCTCGGACAAGTAGGACGACTGCTCGCCGGCCCGGAATGCGGCCACCCGCAGGTCGGCGGCCCGCGCGGACGGCGAGGCGGCCACCGGGTCGCGGGGCAGCCCGCGCGGGTTGACGAACTGCCGCACCCGGATCCGGGGTACCGCCGCCGGCTCGCCGCGCACGTAGGACCGCACGGGCACCCGTACCGGGAAATGCCGCCCGCTCGTCGCATCCGGGTGTTCCAGGAAGAGAGCCGCCTCGTCCGTCTGCACCACGGTCTGGCGCTCCACCAGCAGCGGTTCGTCGCTCTCCCCCGCCGTCACCACCAGCGGCTGACCCGAGTCGCCGTTCAGCCGGGGCACCGTGAGCACGCCGGAACCGAGCCGGTACGCCGGACCCAGGTACAGCTCGCGGGGCACCCGGGCAAGCGGTTCCCCGGACTCGGCGCGCAGCCACAGGTCGCCGTGGTCCACCAGCGGGCCGAGCCGGTGGGTGCCGCCCGGCACGCCCCGGGGCGCCCGCCCGGTCACCGGCAGCGCGGTGACCAGGTTGAACCCCACCCACGACGGGTCCACCCGCACGGTCAGGTTGTGCAGCGGCCCGCCCGCCGGCGGGTAGAGCAGCCGCCCGGCCGGATAGGTGCGCAACTCCGAAGCGTGCCAGGGGGCGAGCGTGCCGCGCAGGTCCCAGCGGTCCGGCTGGTCGTTGCCCGCCGGGGTGGCCATGTTGGTCAGCGCGAACTGCACCACCAGCCCGTCCGCCTCCCCCTCAGCCAGCAGGGAACGCAACGCGGTCAGCGCCGGGGAGTACTCCGCACCGTCCAACCAGTGCGGGTGCTCCAGCGCGAACTGGTGGACCACCGAGTGTCGGAACCAGGACGCCAGGGGTTGCCGACACACCTCGACGATGTGTGACCAGTTCTGCCAGCGCGGCGGGCACATGCCGGTTACGTACCCAGTGACCAGGTAGCCGACCTCGTGCGAACGGCCCAACCGGCCCAGCGCCAGCTGCCCCAGCATCACCGTGGTGGTCCAGTTGGACGCCGGGTCCACGTCGAACACCCGCGCCCGGTTGGCGGTGCTGCCCAGGTGCGCGCAGTAGTGCCCCCACAGGTCCAGCGACCGGCCCACCAGCGGCTCGGTCGTGTCCACCTCGCCGGCGCGCAGCTCGCAGCCGACCACCTTGGCGTCCACCCAGAAGTGCCCGTTCCCGCCCGGGTTCCGGCCGCCATCGGAAGTGTCGACGGGCCGGTTGGTGGCCAGGTCCAGCTGCCCGGACCGGGGGCCGGTGGGCAGCCGGGTCACCGCCGTGCCGGCGAAGTGCACCTTCGGAGTGTCGAAAACGCTCACCGGCGCTCCCATACGGCGCCGCTCATGCCGGGGAGCACGTCCCGGGTCAGCCGCACCCCGGGCAGCGCCGCCCGGTAGGACCGGGCGAACTCGGCCCAGGTGGGGGCCACGTGCCGGCGCTTCATCTCCAGCCAGCGCGGGTGCAGCATCATGCGCAGCGTGTCGGCGGCTGCGTCGGCGTCCCGGTACCTCTCGTAGATCATCCGCGCGGTGTCGAACGCGTGCGGGTTGTCGCCGTCGGGTGGCGGTTCGTCCGGCCGGTTCACGTCGATGACCACCAGGCGGCCGCCGGGCGCGACCAGCGCGGCCAGCGTGCGCAGGACTTCCGCCAACGGCCCCATGAAGAACACCGCGTTCACCGACATGACCAGGTCAAACTCGCCGGGGTCGGCCGGACGCAGGTCCAGCGCGGCCCGGCACTGGTAGCGCACCGGCACCCGGGTGGGCTTGGCCTCGGCCAGCGCCAGCATCCCCGGTGACACGTCCACCCCGGTGACCTCGGCGTAGTGCTCGGCCAGCAACGCGCAGTTGTTGCCGGTGCCGCAGCCGACGTCCAGCGCGCGCTCCCCCGGCGGAAACTGCCCCAGCAGCCACTCCCGCACCGGACCGCCGGCCCCGTCGCGCACCCGGGACACCCGCTCGTAGAGCTCGGCGAAGTCGTCGAAGTACGGGGTGGCGGTCACCGGAACACCTCGGCGGTGATCGACCACAGGGGCAGCAGCAGCCGGCCGTGCTCGTCGGTGGCCAGCCGGTCCACGTAGCACCGCCCCTCCTCGCCGGCGCCGGTGACCTCCATCGCCTGGTGCAGGATCTCCCTGGTCAGCGCGGAGTTGAAGGCGTACTGGGTCCAGTCGAACCGGGTCACCGCCCAGCCCGCCTCGGTCAACGTGCGCCGCGTCCCCTCCGCGTCGTCCTGGTGCGGCGGCCGCAGCTGGCTGGGGGTGTCGTCGGTCCAGCAGACGACGTAGAGCCGGGCCTCCGGCGCGGCGGCCCGGCGCAACGCGGCCAGGTAGGCGGCCCGGCCGGCCGGGTCCAGACTGTGCAGCAGGCCGTTGTCCAGGATGGTGTCGAAACTGTGGTCGGCCAGGTCGTCCAGCGCGGTCGCGTCGGCGATCAGGAACTCCACCGACACGCCCAGCGACTCGGCGCGCGCGGTGGCCCGGCGGATGGCCGCCGGCGAGTTGTCGAACGCGGTGACCCGGTAACCCCGTCCGGCCAGGTACAGCGCACTGTCACCGAGCCCGCAGCCGGCGTCCAGCACGTGCCCGCGCAACCCGCCGTCGGCGACCAGCCGGACCAGCGGCCGCTGCGGCCCGCCGATGTCCCACGGCACGATGTCCTGGAACACCGCACGCAGCGGATGGCCCTCCGGGTACAGGGACTCGCCCCGGTACAGGGCCTCGAAGTCGGGCGCGAGCGAGCCGGTCATGCGGGGTCTCCTTGGTCGGCGGTGCGTACCTGGACGTGCAGCGGCCCGTGGAAGGCCAGGTAGTTGCCGTACTCGACGGTGTCCTCGAGCACCCGCATGCGGGGCAACGCGGTGAGCAGGGCATGCAGCCCGATCGCCGCCTGCGCCCTGGCCAGGTGCGCGCCCAGGCAGAAGTGCAGGCCCACGCTGAACGCCAGATGCGGGTTGGCCGGGCGGCCCAGTCGCGGCTCGTCCGGGGCGTCGAACTCGCCCGGGTCCCGGTTGGCCGCGCCGAGCAGCAGCACCACCACCTCGTCCCGGCGGATCCGGTGCCCGGCCAGCTCGGTGTCCCGCAACGCCGCCCGGCTGATCAACTGGACCGGGCTGTCGTAGCGGGCGATCTCCTCCACCGCCTCCGGCATCAGCGTCGGCTCCTCGCGTAATCGTTGCCGCAGCCGGGGGAATCGGTGCAGCGCCAGCACCGCCTTGGCGATCAGCGTCGCGGCGCTGTCGTGCGCGGCGATCAGCACGCTGACGCAGGTGTGCGCCAGCTCCTCGTCCGACCACTCCCGCTCGCGGGTGAGCGCGGAGATCAGGTCCGTCCTGGGCCGGCGGCGGCGGGCGACGATCAGCTCGCCGACGAACTCGGCCAGTTCCACCGCCGCTTGTTCCGCGCGCGGGTAATCCGGCGGCACCGGCATGCCGGCGGTGGGCATCCTGGCGATTTCGCGCAGCCCGGTCAGGCGCTCGCTCAGCCAGGCGCCCTCCTCGGCCGGTGTGCCGAGCAGCTCGGCGACCACCCGCACCGGGAACGGCACCGCGAACTCGGTGACCAGGTCGAAATCCGGCTGCGCGGCCAGCTTCGCCGCCATCTCCTCGGCGATCTGCCTGATCCGCGGCCGCCGGTCGGTTACCGCCTTGGGCAGGAACGGCGGGCTGATCAGCTTGCGTATCGCGGTGTGCCTCGGCGGGTTCATGAACACCGGCCAGTCGTTCACCGTCCGGTTGATCGCCGGGCAGCCGGGTACCTTCGGCCGGTCGGTGCCGTGCCCGAAGTCCCGGCTGAGCAGCACCTCCCGGGTGGTGCGGTGGTCGAAGACCCACCACGCGCCGTCGGTCCCCCGGTGCACCGGGCCTTGCTCGCGGAACGCTCGGTAGCGCGGGTACGGGTCGGCGAAGTCGGCCGGCGTCCAGTCCTGTAAGTCGAAGTAGGTCATCCGGACCGACCCCCGCGCACCGTGTCGGCCAGCCGGCGCAGGTCGTCCGGCGGCCGGTTGCCCCGCCAGGCCACGTGCCCGTCCGGGCGGACCAGCACCAGCGGGCGCTGGTAGGTCTCCGCCACCTCGGGCTGGTCCAGCACCCGAAGCGGCACGCCCCGGGCGGCGAACGCCTTGGCCCACGGCCCGGGTTCGGCGCCGATGGCGTCCCCGGTGCGCAGCAGCACGAAGCCGTCGCCGAACAGGTCCAAGGTGGACAGGCCGGGCCGGATCCAGGCGTGCGGCGCCCGCGAGCCGGGGCGGGTGTTCGGCCGCCGGTCGCGGTCGCCCTCCGCCGCCGGGTCGGCCACCACGATCGGCGACTCCGGGTACTGGAAACCGAGGGCGATCTCCGGGGCGTCGAACTCGCGGGCCGCGCCGTCGCCGGCCAGCCGCGCGCTCATCGCCCGCCGGGCGCGCTCGCCGTCCGGGGTCTCGTCGTTCAGCTCCTCGGGCAGCACGCGCACTTGGGTGCGGTGCAGGTTGCGCTGCGCCTTGGCCAGCGCCTCCAACGCCGTCGGCCGGCGTTCGGCGGTGTAGCTGGCCAGCAGGCCGGGGCCGGCCCAGCCGTCCAGCGCGGCGGCCAGTTTCCAGCCCAGGTTCGCCGCGTCGCAGATGCCCAGGTCCTGGCCGAACCCGCCGGCCGGCGCGAGCGCGTGCGCGGCCTCGCCGACCAGGAACACCCGCCCGTGCTGGAACCGCTCGGCCACCCGGGCGCGCAGCACCCACTCGGTGTCCTCGAGCACCCGCGCCGGGGTGGGCTGCTCGAGCAGATCCCGGACCAGGGTCGCCGCGTCTGCCCGGCGAGCGGCGTGTTCCGCCGCGTGAATGGTCACCCGGTACCGCCCGGTGCCGTCCACCGCGACCAGCGGGTAGCGCACCGCCGCCGACGCCATCAGGTAGAGGAGCGCCGCGTGCCGCTCGCCCAGCTGCTCGCGCAACCGGGGCGCGTGGAACAGGATCTCCCGGAACCGCTGCGCGGCGTACCGGGACGGCGCATCGATCCCACAGGCTATGCGGACCATCGGGTCGGGCTCGGTGGCCACCAGGTACCGGGCGCGCACCCGCGAGCTCAGCCCGGTGACCGTGTCCGACACCGTCGCGGTGATCCCGTCCCGGTCGGCGGCGAACTCCCGCAGCTGGGACCGCGGCCACACCGGGCCGTCCGGGTAGCCGCGCAGCTCGCCGCGCAGCAACGGCTCCAGCCAGTGCCGGGGGCAGATCGCGGGCGGCTCCGGGGTGTGCCGGAACGGCGGTCGGGTGGCCACGGTGTGCCGGGGCAGCCGGAACAGCTCGTGGCCGCCGACCCGGGTGACCCAGGCGCAGTCCAGCGGGTGGTCCGCCGGCCAGCCGGCGCGCCGGATCTCCCCGGCCACCCCCCACCGCCGGAACAGCTCCATGGCGCGCGGCCCGATGACGCCGGGATCGGGTGCCGCACCGCCGCCCCGGTCCAGCAGCACGAAATCGATCTTGCGTGAGCGCAGCTCCAGCGCCATCGCCAAGCCGGCCGGGCCACCGCCGACGACCAGCACATCGGTTTCCAACATCACGCTCCTAGGCACGGGTCAGCTGTTCCAGCGGGTGATACGTGTGGATCTGCTCGGCCGCCGCCTCAGCGGACTCGACGGCCCCCTCCAACCACGCCGGATGCGCCGAGCAGTGCTCACCGGCGAAGAACAACCGGCCGCTGGGCCGAGCGGCCAGGTCGCGCTCCCGGGCGGCGGTGGCCGGGTCCTTGCTCCAGCGCAGCGACGCGGCGCCCAGCGCGGTCGGGTCCTCGCCCCACGCCTGGGACGCCACGCCCAGCACCATCCCGGGCTCGGCCAGCGCGGGGTGGATGGCGGCCAGCCCGTCCAGCACGGCGGTGACCCGTTCCCGCCGGGGCAGCCCGTCGATCAGCTCCGCGTCCGGGCCGATGGTGTAGCTGGCCAGGAACGCCGCGCCGTTGCGCGGGTCGTGCTCCACCGGCGGGTAGTAGGCCTGCCGGACCAGACCGCCGACGAACGACCCGCCACCGCCGATCCCGTCCCGCACCCAGAACGCCTCCCGGCAGTGCACGGCGATCTTGGTGCCCGGCCAGTAGCGCATGCCGTGGATCAGCGCGAGCTTGTCGCCGTCGATGCCGCTCAGCCGCAGCCGGCGCAATACGGAGAACGGCAGCGTGCACAGCACCTGCTCGCACGGCATGACCGTCGTCTTGCCGCCGTGCTGGGCCTCCACCAGCACGCAGCCGGGCTGCACGTGCAGGCCGAGCACCCAGGTGTTCGTCTCGATGCACCCGGGCAGCCGCTCGGCGAGCTTCTGGATGAGCTGGTCCATCCCGCCGGCCAGGCGAAACAGCGCCTCGGACAGCTCGGTAGCCACGTCGTCGAAGAAATAGCGCAACGGGCCGCCCTCGGCGAGATCACGGTTGGCCGCGAGGAACCGGTTCACGTCCAGCCGGTCCCCGCTGAGGAACGGCCGCACGTCCACGTCATCCAGCAGCTCGGCCAGCCGTGTCGCCAGGCCCGGTCCCAAGCTCTGTAAATACGGCCCGGGCGCGACCGCCCGGATACTCGCCACCAGCCACGCCGCGCACAGCACGGTCTCCTCCCGGTACCGGTGCGGCTGGGGCAACCGCAACTGCCGCACCAGCTCCGTCGAAGCTTCGCTCACCCGGAGGTGCCCCTGGGGCGTGGCCAGATAGCTGGCCTCGTCGGAAAACAGCGTGCGAAACCGGCGCAGCCGGTGCCGCAGATTGAGGCGTTCGATCAGGCGGAGGGTGCGCCGGTGGGCAGCCGGGATGCGCATCGCGCCCATCTCGACCAACGGCCCGCCGTCGCCGCCGAACCGCCGGGTACGCACCCGGCCACCCGGCGTCGGCCGCGCCTCCAGCACCCGCACCCGGTGACCCCGACGCCGCAGCTCGCCGGCCGCGACCAGGCCGGATGCTCCGGCACCGAGCACCGTGACGTTTTTAAGTGTGCTGTTTCGGTTCATAATTCCCCGTGGACGCGCGCTGAACCGGGCAATATCGGTCCTTTCCGGATAAGGATTAACGCTGACTTATGGCCCACCGAAGAAATGCGACTAAATAAAACCTGCCACGCGGGAGCTATTTTCGGCAAGCCTCTTTGCGTGTTCGTCGGCCAGCTGGAGCGACACCCGTCTGCGGGATGGACAACTCGCCGTTTTCCCACGTCCGGGTGGCTGGAAGCGCGGGTGGTGCACACGTTACGTCAGCATTCACTGCGCCCAACAGATGACCCTTCAGGCCCTTTCCTTCGACTGCCAAGCTGCTTACTGGAACTAATTACTTTCCAGTAATCGCTGAGTCGGGTTGCCTAGAATTCGGGCTACCTATATACAGGATAAAAAAGAGTCACAACACTTCAACGGGCGTGCTGAAAAAATTCACTAAGTGTGTTCCCGGAACGTGCCGGATACGTGGGTTGCTCCACCCGCGCCACCGGCGAGCGGGTGCCGGTCAGCTGTTCACCCGGCTGGCGATCTCGTCGGTAACTTCCGCGGCCGCGGTGTCTAGATACTCGAGGAACGCGGTGACTGCCGGCGGCTTGGTCAGGCCGTCCAGCGTGGCGGCGTACACGGCCCGGGCCGGTACGTCATCGCGGTGCAGCGGGGCGAGGGCGATGTCTGGCCGGGTGGCATCCACCGCCAGTGACGGGATGAGTGTGATGCCCAGCCCGGCCGCGACCAGGCCCTGCTTGGCGATCCACTCGGCGGTCATCAGCTCGATCCGCGGCCGGAAGCCGGCCCGCGCGCTGGCGGTGATCAAGGTGTCGTCCAGTCGGCCGCGGCCGGCGACCCAGCGTTCCTCGGCGAGTTGGGCCAGCCGTAGTACGCCCTGGCCGACGAGTGGATGGGTCGGTGGCAGCGCCACGAACATCGTGTCGTCGAGCAGGTGGTGCAGGTCGAGGCGGTCGGTGTCGAGCGGCCAGGACGGCGCGGTGCTCACCACCGCCAGGTCGATGTCGCCGCTGTGTAGCTGGGTCAGTTGGTCGGGTGTCAGGTGTTCGACCAGGGACAGCGTGACCTTGGGGTGGGAGTGCTGGAAGGCGGCGATCGCCCGGGGGATCAGTGAGGCGTCGGCGGTGGGGAAGGCGCCGATTCGCAGTCGGCCGCCGGCCAGGTCGCGAAGGGCGGCGAGGTCGCTTCGCGCGGTGTCGAGCCGGTCGAGTACGGCCTCCGCGTGGCCGAGCAGGCAGTGGCCTTCGGCGGTGAGACGTACGCCGCGCGGCAGCCGGTCGAACAGCGGCGCATCGGCCGCGCTCTCCAGCGAGGAGATCTGCCGCGAGATGGCGGACTGCGTGTAGCCCAGGGCCTTCGCCGCGGCGGTGAACGACCCGCGCCGCGCGACTTCGCGGAAGACCTCCAGCCAGGCGGTGTCCATCACGGCCTCCATGACTCATGCGTTACTCGCATGGTAGCTCTGCAAGATCTTCGCTGGTCGCATGAATCGTGTCGCCATAGCCTGGCCGCAAGGCCGACCCGATAGGAGCTGTTCGTGCAGATCACCTTTGACAACCCCGCGACCGTGCCGGCGCCCGTCGGCACGTACTCCCACGTCGGCCGGCTGGCCGTCGGCGACGGCACCCTGCTGTTCGTCGCCGGGCAGCTCGCGGTCGACTCGGCGGGCCGGCTCGTCGGTGGCGGGAGCATGAGCGAGCAGGCGGAGTTCGTGCTCGAGACAATCGGCGAGATCCTCAAGGCACACGGCGCGACGTTCGACAACGTCGTCAATATCCGGACGTTCCTCACCGACATGGACGCGGTGGGCGAGTACGTCGCGATCCGGTCGAGGTACTTCACCGGCGCCCCGCCAACCAGTACGACCGTCGAGATCTCTCGGCTGGCCATCCCGGGCGCGCTGATCGAGATTGAGGTCGTCGCGGCCTGCTGACGGGTCGTTCGGCGGTTACAGCTAACGCAGCCAGTCGTCGATGGCGCGGAAGGAACGGTCCGCGGACGGGTGCAGGGTGAGGTTGTGTGCGGTGTCCGGCACGGTTACCGCATCGAGCCTGGCCGCTCCGGCGTAGTAGGGCGCCTCGTTCGTGCGCACGCTCTCCGCCGAACGGCAGTCGACGGCCAGGTTGCAGAAGATGTTGTCGGTCGCCCCCATCACCAGCAGCACCGGCGCGGTGATCCGCCGGGTGGTGTTGAGCAGCGCCGGCGTCTCCAGCTCGACCACGCTCTGCGCGAGCTCCCCGACCGTGGCGAGGTCCTTGTGCTCCTCGTCGCGCTGGATCACTTCTGGGTCGGCCGAGCGCGGGTCGTAGAACGTCGGGCCGCGCCGGCCGGGCAGCGTGGTCAGGTAACCGGTGCGGTCGACGCCGGCGAACCGAGGGTCCAACCCGGCCGGGTACAGGCTGGTGGCGAAGCCCGCCGAGTTGGTGCCGACGCCGGGCAGGTGCAGGATGCCGGTGATCACCACCCGGTCGGCGTCGCGCCAGCGGGCCGCCTCCTTGGTGACCACGATCGAGCCCAGCGAGTGGCCGATCACGTTGACCTCGGTCGGCCGCTGGTGCCGGACCCAGCCGATCACCTGGTGCAGCACCCAGGCATCGGCGACCACGTCGGTCGGCGGGCCGGCGGGAGCGGAGCTGCGCCCGGTGCCGAGTCGGTCGAAGTTGAGGGTGGCCCGCCCGGACCGCAGCGTCCGGTGCACATAGGAGTAGTCGTGCTGGGGCCAGTCCCAGTAGTCGCGGTTGTAGGTCGCGCCGGCGACCAGCACGTCGGTGCGGTGCGGCCCCGCGGACCAGTTGTTCGGGGTGCACCAGGTGGCGGCCACCGTCCCCGCGACGCCGCCGCCCTCCCGCACCGAGACCGGGATCCGTTCTTCCGCGCAGTGCCTCGGCGCTCCCCCACCGGTCCCGAGCAGTGCGCCGGCCAGCAGCACCGACACCAAGGACATCCCGAGAAAGGCCACGTCATGCCCAACGAGTGTGATCGCTACGGGATAGCTGGGCGCCGGCGGAACTGGCGATCTAGCTGATCCCCGTTCGCCGCCGCGTCGATAGCGTCTGTGCGCCAGACAGAGGGAGAAAGCGATGCGGTTCATGGCGATTGTGAAGGCGGACGAGCGGTCCGAGGCCGGCGGGATGCCGACCGAGCGGGAGCTGGCCGCGATGGGTGAGTACAACGAGGAGCTGGTCAAGGCCGGCGTGATGCTGGCCGGCGAGGGGCTGCACCCCAGCTCGCGTGGGTGCCGGCTGGTGCACACCGCCGAGGGGACCAAGGTGCTGGACGGTCCGTTCGCGGAGACCAAGGAGTTGATCGCGGGTTTCTGGCTGTTGCGGGCGAAGTCGTTCGACGAGGCCGTGGATTGGTTGAAGCGGGCGCCTCGGCCGGAGAGCGGTGAGTTCGTCATCGAGCTACGTCAGGTGTTCGAGGCGGAGGACTTCGGCGAGGAGTTCACCCCCGAGCTGCGCGCCCAGGAGGACCGGTTGCGCGCCGAGATGGGGAGGAACGCCTGAGCTAGTGGTGCAGCTGAGTGATCAGTTCGGGCGGGTAGACCATCCGACCGCTCGGGCCGGCCGCGCCGAAGCCCGGATCGTGGTGGTGGACCTGCGTCCGCCGCGCGCCGTCGTGCACGAACACCCGCTCCAACGGGTAAACGGCGATGGCCTGGCTCACGGCCGCCGGGCTGTGCTCGCGGATGCGGGCGGCGAGGGCTTTGGCCTCGATGAGAAGCCGGCGTTCGATCGGGTCTTCGACCGCGATGAGCAGGCGCCGGGGCCGGGTGCCGATGGTGATCGACCGGCGCAGGTACTCCGCCGTGTGGCCGAGGTGCCCGAGCTCGGCCCAACTCCGGGGTCGCGCGAGGCCAGAGAGCAGGGCGAAGGTCGGATCGTTGGCCGCCAGCCGGCGCAACACCTCCGACGGGCCGGGCACCTCGCCGGCGCGAATCTCCTCGCGCAGGAAAGGGTCGAAGTCACTGAGGCTGTCCGTGAGCAGCACGGTTAAATTGCCTAATGAATAACGGCACGCGGAGCGCAGGTCGGTGAGAAACCTTTCCGCGACCTGGGCGCAGCGTTCGTCTACCAGTTCGATCCAGCGGCGCAGCAGCGCCAGGCTGATATTTCCGTTTTGGTAGGAATCCAGTAGGTGGAGTTGGTACTGCGTGCGGGGCTGGGAGAGCACGATCGGGGTCTCTCCGTCGATCTGGTCCCTGATCGCGGCGACCAACCGGGCCAGTCGCGCGCACGTCTCGAGCTCGTAGAGGCTCAGGCGACTGTCCACCGAGATGTCCTCGATGATCCCTTCGGCGGCCACGCCGAAACCGGCGCGCTGTATGCCGGCGACGGTGCCCCGCGAGGTGTGCAGGCGCAGGCTCCGGCTGGAGAACAGGCAGTGCCCGGTCAGCAACGTGACGTCGGAGTAGCACCGAAAGCTGGGCCGGAGCCGCGATAATCGCTGGACGGCGACGAACTCCGTGCTCCCCCGCACGTCGAGCTCGGAGTAGACGAAGGCGGCATCTGGCCGGTCGCCTCGCGCCTCGTGGATGGCGCGCTTCCCCGGGCTCAGCTCGTCGGACTCGAGGAAGTCGCACAGCCCGGCGGCCCGGGCCGAGGCGCGACGGGCCAGCCTGGACAATGCCGGATCGTCCTCCGACTCGCCGCACACCAGGGTCATGCCCGGCATCCCCGGAATCTCGTGCGCCCCGGAATCGGACGGTGGGCTGTACCAGCGGAACCGGGTCGTGCGTAGCGCCCCGGTGACCAACCCGAAAACAGCGGCCCGCCAATGCCCTAATTTGTCGAGTTCCACGATGATGCACCGCCAGTCCTGCCGAATCCCCCTTAATAATCTTTCGAAAGATTAACGGTCAGGTGCCGGCCGGCGTATCGGTGATTTCGCTAGTTCCGGCGTCGCGGCCGCCCAAGGCGGTCCGGTCTCGTCGGCAACCCTGTCACACGGAGTCCGGGTGACCACGAAGGTATCGCGAAAGTATTGCCAAGGAATTTGCCCGGAACGATCTCGGAACATTCCCGTCCGACGCTGGGGAAAACGTTATCGGGGGGACGCCTTGACCGTTGAGTGGCACCATGCTCCGTTGCACACACTGGCCGGGTTCCGGGCTCCGCAGCGCCAGGTTCTCACACCCGCCATCGCCAAGGGCGCCCAGGTGTCCTCGGGGTTCGTCGTCATGCCGGCCGGTCACGCCGCCGCCGCGCACGTGCACGATATGCATGACATGATCGTGATCGTCCTCGAGGGAAATGTGACGACCCTTATCGGCGAGCGACTGGAGAACGAATACCGGCACGAGCCGGGAGACTCCTTCCTGATTCCGGCCGGTCAGCCGCACGTCGGCATCAACGCGGCGCCCTGGCGGTGCGTTCTGGTCGAATGCCGGTCGGACCCGTACTTCAACGAGGACGTCACACTGCTGCCCGAGCTGGAAGCCGTCGTGCAACGCCGGGCCGCCGAGCTCAGGGCGGACTTCGCCCCGCCGGAGGATCGACGGACCATTCTCGACCGGGTCTGACCCGTGCGGTTGTCGGCACGGTTGGGCCTGCGGCTGCTGCAGATGTTCGCCGGCAGCGCGATCATGGGCGTCGGCATGGCCGTGCTGGTGCGGTGTTCCCTGGGCCTGATGCCGTGGGACATCTGGCACATGGGCCTGTCCGAGAAGACCGGCTGGACGGTCGGCGTGTGCATTCAGCTGACCAACGCCGTCGTGCTGCTCGGCTGGCTGTTCCTGCGGGTGCGGCCGGGGGTCGGCACCATCTGCGGGGTGCTGGTGCCCGGCTGGGCGTGCGACCGCGCGCTCGAGCTCTTCCCGGCGGTCTGGGACCAGTGGACGCGGCTGGCCATGGTCGGCCCCGGCGCCGCCCTGTTCGCCGGCGGCACCGCGTTCTACCTCGCCGCGAACCTCGGCCCCGGCCCGCGAGACGGGTTGATGACCGGCATGGTGCAACGGTACGGCCTCCGGATCTGGCCGGTCCGGGCGTCCATCGAGGTGGTCGTCCTGATCATCGGGCTGCTGGTGGTCGGCGCCGGTGAGACGGTCCGGAAGGGCTACCTGGGCTGGACCACGCTGGCCCTGGTACTCGTCGTCCCGCCGCTGATCGGTTACCTCAAACCCCGGCTGACCCTCGCCGAGCAGACTGGCGCGCCGCCGCTGGCGAGCTGACGGCGAAAGCGTCGACGATCAGTCGCGAGCGAGCTGTTAATCCTTCTAAAGCCGCGCTACCATGTGCAACCTGTCGTGCGCGTTCCAGTCCGAGTTCGGTGACCTGCACGCCACATCACAAGCGACTTCTGCTTCGGACGTGGTCCCAAGCAACTTCGTAAAGGTGCCTTGTGATGTATCGAGACGACAGTCCGGGCCACGCTTCGGTGGCCCTCTGCGACCAGCCTGGTAATCGACCGCGTCTGCTGATCGTCGGCGACGATCGCGAAATGCGGGACCTGCTCCGTGCCGCTCTGAGCTACACCGGTTACCCGCTCCGGGTCGCTGGCCCCGGCGAGGAGGCGGTCACCGTGGCCGAATCCTGGGCGCCGAGCGTTGTGGTCCAGGACGGGTTCGCCGTCACCCGCCGCCAGCGCGGTCGGAGCGTCGCGGTTCCCGCGCTCTTCCTCACCCCGGGCACTGAGCTGCGCAGCAGGTTGCCCGGTCTGACCCTCGGCGGCGGCGACTACCTGACGAAACCGTTCAGCCCGGCTGAACTGATCGCCCGGGTCCGGGCGGTGCTGCGCCGGAGCAGCCCCGCGCATCAGTCCGAGGGTGCCTTGCTGCGCTGCGCCGACCTCGAGCTGTCGGAGGAATCCCACCGCGTCAGCCGGGCCGGTCAGCCCATCCACCTGAGCCTCACCGAGTTCGCATTGCTCCGGTTTCTCATGCAGAACTCGGACCGGATTCTCGGGCGAGTGCAAATCCTCGAACATGTCTGGCCGTACGACTACCAGGACAGCCAGAACGTGGTCGAGACCTTCATGTCCAGATTGCGGGCAAAGGTGGACCGGGGCCAGCCGGCGATGATTCACAACATTCGCGGCGTTGGCTACGTCCTACGAACCCCGGACCAAGGGACCGACCAACCGAGGGGGTGAACAAAATGATTCGGAGGATGCTCGCCGGCACGTTCATCGTGCTGGCTGTAGCCATCGCCGCCGGTATTGCCGTCGCACCAGACACGCTGGTCACGACGCACGACGCGGCGGGCTGTCGAGCGTTGCGGTGCTGATGTTCCACCTCGCGGGCGGCGCCGCCGGAAAGCGGCCGCGTCCGCTCGTCCCGGCGATGAGACGTTCAGGAGCCTGAAGGCTGATCGGCGTTGGGCAGGGTGAGCAGGATCAGCTCGACGCGGGAGGTGATGCCGGTTTTTTGGAAGATCTTGCGTAGGTGGTAGTCGATGGTGCGGGGGCTGACGAAGAGTTGGGCGGCGATTTCGCGGTTGGTGGCGCCTTCGGCGGCGGCGCGGGCGATGCGTAGTTCTTGGGGTGTGAGGGTGGTGAGGGTGTCGCGGGTGGGGTTGGTGGGGGTTTCGCCGGTGGCGCGCAGCTCGTCGCGGGCGCGCTCGGCCCAGGCCTTGGCGCCGAGGTGCTCGAAGGATTCGAGGGCGGCCCGCAGCAGCGGGCGGGCGTCGCCCCGGCGGCGGGCGCGGCGCAGGTACTCGCCGTAGAGCAGCTGGGTGCGCGCGCGGACCACCGGCTGTTCGCCGACCGGGTGCAGGTCCAGCGCGCGCCGGAAGGCCTTCTCGGCCTCGTTCGTGCCCACCAGTGCCTGGCAACGGGTGGCCAGGGCACGCTGTTCCGGTGAGCCGGTGGTCTCCGTCCACCGGACGAACCGGCCGAGCGGCTCGGCGGCCAGTTCTGGCTGGCCGAGCCGATAAGCCGCCTCGACCAGGTCCGGGACGTTGCTCAGCATGAAGCCGACGAGACCCGGATGCCCCGTGGTGTCGGGCGCATCGAGCGGGCGCAGGTACTGGAGTGCCTGCTCGGCGCGTCCGGCGGCGAGCTCCACCAGGCCTAGCGCCTGGCGGGCCTGCAGGGTCGCCGTGACCAGGCCGCGCCGCACGGGCTCGGCGAGCACCCGGTCCGCCAGCTCGCGGGTCGCCGCCTCGCCGCCGGCCAGGCCGGCGAGGGCGGCCAGGGCGCTGTCGAACCAGGAGACCAGGTTGGGCTGGCCGGTGTCCGCCGCGTGTTGTCGCCCGTCCTCCGCCAGGCCGGTCGCGATCTGGAAGCGGCCCGCGGCGATCTCGTCGGCGACGACGAACACGAGCACACAGGCAATGGTGCTGACCGCCCCGAGCGCGTTGGCCCGCTCGAGTGCCCTGCGGCGCAGCCGGCGACAGCGTTCCAGGTCGCCGAGGCCCCAGAAGAGGGCGCCCGCCCAACACAACCGCCAGGAGTCGGTCAACCTCTCTAGGACGCCGAGCTCGGTGTCCGAGAGCGCGGGCGGCGGGGTGCCCGCGCCCACCCGCCCGAGCGCGCGGGTCAGTCGGAGCAGCACCACATCGGGCTCGTCGCCGGCGAGCGGCAGGTTCTCGACCGCCTCAATGATGTCCCGCCACGCCCCCGGGGCGCCGGCGTGGTAGCTGGCCTCCCCGTACAGCATGAGCACCTCGACGGCGCTGGTCGGGTCCAGCATCGGCACGGCGCGCACGAACGGTTGCAGCAAGTGCAGCGTGTCGGTCGGGTCCCCGGCCCGCAGCGCGATCAGCGCGCGCAGCATGGTGACCCGAATCCTGGTGTCCGGCGTGTGCGTGTCCAGGCGTTCGGCCGCCTCGAGGCGTTGTACGGCACGCGTCGCGTCACCGCTGCGCCAGGTGGCGATCGACGCTTCGACCAGTCGCCGCGCCTGGTCGGGGCCGGGCGGGCTGAGCTCGGCGGCCCGGACGAGCGCGGTGGCCGCCGCCGCCGGGCCGGCCCGCTGGTTCTCCTGTTCGGCCGCGCGTTCGAGCTCGGCCGCGACCGCCTCGTCCGGCCCGTCGGTGCCTTGCCCGAGGTGCCAGGCCCGGCGGTGCGACTGAGCTGGCTGGCTACCGAGGGCCGCCGCGAGTGCCAGGTGCGCGGCCTTGCGCCGGGTGAGCGATGCGGCGTGGAACACCGCCGAGCGAACCAGCGGATGCCGGAACCGGACGCTGTGCGGGTCGACCACGAGCAGGCCGCGAAGCTCGTCCAGGGCCGGTTCCAGGTCTTCCGTCGCGGCCCGCCGTAAGAGGCTGAGCTGGCCCGATCCGTCGGCGGCGGCCAGCAGGAGCAGCTCGCGAGCTGGGTCGCTCAGCCTGTGCAACTGGGCGGCAAAGGTCTCCTGGAGCCGGTCGACCAGTGGCAACGGCGCGCCGCGAGGGCCGCCCGGCGGCAGGCTGGCCGGCAGCTCCCGGAGCGCGAGCGGGTTGCCGGCCGCGGTGCGGAGCAGCAACTCCTCGTCGGTCGGAGCCAGCGACCCCCCGGCGTGCTCCCGCAGCAGCTCGCGTGCCGAGCCCCGGTCCAGGCCGGTCAGCCGCAGCTCCGGCAGGCTCGGGAAACCACCGTGCTCACCGTCGGCCGATCGCGTCGCGATCAGGAACGCGATCGGCTCGGCCCCGACCCTGCGGGCGGCGAACAACAGCGCATCCACCGACGGTTGGTCAGCCCAGTGCGCATCGTCGATCAGGCACAGCAGCGGCCGGGCCCGCGCGGCGTCCGACAACAGCGTCAGGGTCGCCAACGCAACCAGGAACCGGTCCGGCGCCGGATCCTCGCTATCCGTGCGGCGGCCGAACACCGTGTCGAGGGCCGTTGCCTGGGCTGGTGGAAGCCCTCCGATGCCCTCGAGCAGCGGCTGCAACAGGCGGTGCATGGTGGCGTGGCCCAGATCGCGTTCCGGTTCGACCCCGGCCGTGCGCAGCACGCGCATGCCGTTCGCCTGCTCGGCGGAGTCGTCGAGCAGGGTGCTCTTGCCGATACCCGGCTCGCCGCGCAGCACCAGCGCGCCGCCGGTGCCGGCGCGGGCCTTGTCCAGGAAGGCGCGAATGGCAGCTCGCTCGGCGGTGCGCCCACGGGGGACGTCCCGGCCGGTCAGCGGTTCTGCCATTGAGCCAATCATCTTAATGTCGGTAAGTTCCGCTGCCGCGGCGCCCGGTCGATTCCGGTGGAAACCGATTACTCGTACTTGCCGAGGCGTCGTTGCCGCATCGCCTTGTTGCGGTGATCCGGGCTGCAGTACCGGACCTCACCCTCCCGACCAGGGTGTTCCGGGGTAGGCGCGCAGCATCCGGGGAGCTGGCAGGTGGCCGGGTCGTGTTCCGGTTGCTGGACCTCAATACGGGTGGTGTTGTTCATCGGAAAGCGTCGCAATCGAGTGGCGGCTTTTCGGGATTGGTTGTTCAGCTGGTTTGAAATTACTCAGCTAAAGGAAACCTTGCACCGGTGAAGTCGCCAGTCTTAACGCTGCTCGGCCCTGGGCAGGGTGAGCAGGATGAGCTCGACGCGGGAGGTGATGCCGGTTTTTTGGAAGATCTTGCGTAGGTGGTAGTCGATGGTGCGGGGGCTGACGAAGAGTTGGGTGGCGATTTCGCGGTTGGTGGCGCCTTCGGCGGCGGCGCGGGCGATGCGTAGTTCTTGGGGTGTGAGGGTGGTGAGTGTGTCGCGGGTGGGGCTGGTGGGGGTTTCGCCGGTGGCGCGCAGCTCGTCGCGGGCGCGGTCGGCCCAGACGTCCATGCCCAGCTGCTCGAAGGACTCCAGGGCTGCGCGCAGCAGCCGCCGGGCATCGCCCCGGCGGCGGGCGCGGCGCAGGTACTCGCCGTAGAGCAGCTGGGTGCGGGCGCGGTCGACGGGCTGTTCGTCGACCGGATGCAGTTCCAGCGCGCGCCGGAAGGCTGGCTCGGGTTCCTCCGTCCCGGTTAGCGCCTGGCACCGGGCGGCCAGCGCGCGCAGCTCCGGCGAGCCGGTGGCCTCGGCCCACCGCACGAAGCGGCCGACCGGCTTGGCGACCAGTTCGAGTCGGCCCATGCGGTGCGCGGCTTCGACGGCGTCGGGCACGTTCCCCAGCACGAACGCGGGGTGCAGCAGGTGATCGGGCGTGTCGAGCAGGTGCCCCAACGCCTGCTCACCGTGGCCCTCGGCGAGCGCCACCAGCCCCAGGGCCTGGCGGGCCTGCACCGCGGCCGCGACCAGATTGCGCCGGACGGCGACTTGGAGAACCTGGTCGGCCAGGTCACGGGCCTGTTCCCCGCGACCGGCGAGCGCCGCGAGGACGGCGAGCGCGCTGTCGAACCAGCAGGCGAGGTTGGGCTGGCCGGTCTCGGCGGCGTGCCGTTTGCCGTCCTCCGCGAAGCCGGCCGCGGTGTGTACCCGGCCGGTGGTCATCTCGTCGCGGACGACGTGCACGAGCACCCAGGTGACGGTGCCGATGGCGCCGACGCTGTGCGCGCGTTCCAGCGCCTTGCGGTACAGCCGGCGGTAACGCCGTTTGTCACCCAGGTACCAGCAGGCGGCGGCCCCCCAGCACAGCCCTTCGGGGTCGGTCCACTGCTCGATCAGGCCGAGATCGCTCTCCGCGAGGGCCGCCGGCGCGCCCGTCCGGACCCGCACGCCGGCCTGGATGACCCGCAGCAGCACCAGGTCGGGGTGCTCGCCCAGCAGCGGCATGCCCTCGATGGCCTCGGCGACGTCTCCCCACGCGTTGGCGTCGCCGGCGTGGTAGCTGGCCTCGAGGAACAGCTTGAGCACCTCGACCGCGGTGGTCGGATCCTGCCCGGACGCCTGGCGCACGACCGGCCGGAGCAGCCGCAGCGAGTTGGCCGCGTCCCCGGTCCGCAGCTCGATGAGCGCCCGCAACATGGTGATGCGGGTCGCGGTGTCCGGTGTGCGGGTGTCGATCCGCTCGGCCAGTGCCAGGCGTTCCTCGGCGCGGGCGGCGTCGCCGCCGTACCAGGATGCGGTCGCGGCCGCGACCAGCCGGCGAGCCCGGTCCGGGCCGGGCGGGGTGAGCTGGGCGGCTCGGGCCAGCGCGGCGGCAGCGGCCGCCGGACCGCCCCGGTGGGTCTGCCGGTCGGCGGCACGTTCGAGCTCGGCCGCGACGGTTTCGTCGGGGTCGTCGGTGGCCCGGCCGAGATGCCAGGCCCGGCGATCCCGCTCGGCTGGCTCGTGCTCCAGGGCCGCCGCGAGCGCCAGGTGCGCCGCGCGGCGCCGGTCGACGGACGCGGAGTGGAACACCGCCGAGCGAACCAGCGGATGGCGGAACTCGACGGTAAGGGAGGAGACCGACAGCAGCCCGCGCAGCTCGTCCAGGGCCGAGTCCAGGTCCACCGGTGCATCGAGGTGCGTCGCCGTTGCCCGGCGCAGGATGTGCAGCCAGCCGGACCCGTCGACCGCGGCCAGCAGGAGGAGCTCGCGCGCCGGGCCGCTCAACGGGAGCAGCTGGGCGAGGAAGGCCTCCTGGAGCCGGTCCACCAACGGCAGCGGCTCGCCGGTCGGGCCACCGGGCGGCACGCTGGCCGGCAGCTCCCGGAGCGCGAGCGGGTTGCCGGCCGCCGTGCGCAGCAGCAGCTCCTCGTCGCTGGCCGGCAAGGATCCGCCGGTGTGTTCCCGGAGCAGCCGCCGCGCCGACGCGGCATCCAGCCCGGTGAGGGGTAGCTCCGGCAAACCCGCGAGCGGGCCGGGCCTGCCTTCGGGCAATCGGGTGGCGAAGAACAGCGCGATGGGTTCGGCCCGCAGCCGGCGCGAGGCGAACGACAGCGCGTCCAGTGAGGGCTGGTCGGCCCAGTGCGCGTCATCGATCAGGCACAGCAGCGGTTGCGCCTGCGCGGCGTCGGACAGCAGGGTCAGCGTGGCCAACGCGATGAGGAACCGGTCGGGCGTGGGCCCGGCGCCCGGTCGGCCGAACACCCGGTCGAGCGCGTCGGCCTGGGCCGACGGAAGATCCGCGATACCGCCGAGGAGGGGCCGCAGCAGGCGGTACATGGTGGCGTAGCCCAGGTCCCGCTCCGGTTGGACGCCGGCGGTGCGCAGCACGCGCATGCCATCGGCATATTTGGTGGCGCCGTCGAGCAGGGCGCTTTTGCCGATGCCGGGTTCGCCGCTGATGACGAGGGCGCCACCCATGCCGGCGCGCGTCTGTTCCAGAGCGGTGCGAATGGCAGCCAGCTCCGCGGTGCGCCCGCGCAGCCCTGCCTGTTCCGGCGCCCCGGATGGGGAATTCCGCTGATCTCCCATGAGGCCGGCCAATATAGCCAGCTCGGGTGACTAGCGCGTAGACCTACAACATCTAGGACCGGCGATTTCACCGGTCCGAAAAGATTTTTGGCTGAGTACTTTCGAGCCACGGAGGGGCTTGTCCCCGCCCGAACCCAGCCAAGGAGCCCCAGGTGAGTGGTGCATCCGAACGAATCCTGAGTACCAGCCGCGCGCTGGTACTGGTCGATCCCGCGGACATACCCGCGGTCGCCGAACCGCACGGCCTGCGGATCAGCCCGGTGGTCAGCCGGCCGGGGGTGTGCACCAGCGGCATATCCGGGGGCGTGCTGGAGGTCCCGCCAGCCTGGGCGGCGCGGGCGCACCAGCACCGCGATACGGACGTCATCGTGGTGGTCACCGGTGGTCATGCGCTGACCCTGTGGGGGGAGGAACTCGAGAACGAGACGCATCAGGGTCCCGGGCAGTTCGTGCACATTCCGGCGCCGATTCCGCACGCGGTGGTCAACCTGAGTCCGGACACGCCCATCTACGCGATGGAGTTCCGCGCCGACTCGGACTTCAGCCGCGACATGCACCTGCTCCCCCACCTCCAGGACCGAGTGAATGCCCGTGTGCAAGCCATTCACTGATTCCCTGAAGAGGGCGGCCATCGAGTGCTGCGACTTTGCCGACGCCAGCCAGGTGGTCGACATCGGTTGCGGGGACGGCCTCGTGCTGGCCCAGCTGCTCGCCCGGTGGCCGCACCTGGCCGGTGTGGCTTTCGACCGGCCTGACCGCATATCCGGTGCGGAGTCGAAGCTCGCCGAGTGGCAGCTCGGCGAGCGACTCCGCCTGGTGGCCGGCGATGTGCTGGCCTCGGTCCCGTCCGGTGCGGACACCTACCTTCTGTCGGGCGCCCTGCGCGGCCGGGACGACGCGGAGGCGGTGCGGATCCTGTCCAACGTGCGCGCCGCCGCGGCGCCTGGGGCGCGGGTCATGGCGATGGAGATGCCGGATGAACGGACCGACCGGGAGTTCCGAGATCTCTTCGAGCGCGCCGGTCTCCGGTACGAGCGTGCGCTCGGCACCGCGGCGCCCGTCAGCGTTCTGATGGCCACTCAGGCGGAGGGCTGACCGGCCCGGCAGATGGTCTTGCCCTGCGCGTTCTTCATGGTGCTCGGCGGCTTCGATACGCGGTATGCCCTCGTCACCTCGTGCCGGCCGTCCGGGTAGAGCTTCGTCTCACCCCACGGCCCCAGGCAGGTGGTGCCGGAGGCGCCGTTGCTCCACACGAACTTGATCAGCGCGAAGCTGTTCGCGCAGTGCCGGTAGGTGCCGGTGCGTCCCGCCTTGGAGAAGGCGCACGGCGCCGCGCCGGCCGTCGGGGTGAACACGACGGTCATCCCGAACGCGGTGACAACCGGCAACAGCGACGCGATCAGCTTGCGCACGTGAGAGCCTTTCGACACTAGTCGATCACCTTGTAGGTCCACGCCCATCCGTGCGCTGGATCTCGATAGCAATGCGACACCCGCCATTTGGGGTTCTTCTTCACAAATCTCTGCCTACGCTCCTCGCATTTCTGTTTGTCGATGCCGGCGGTAGACGCAGAAAGCCGCGACGGCTCAGCGGCGGCAGCCGTGCTCGGCGCCAACGACGCCAATATCAAGAACGCCGGAAGAGCGGTCCCGACTATTCGTACTAACCTCACGGTAGGTCCCCAATGCGGGTCGAGCGGCAGACCGCTGAAACCTAGCGACGCCCCGCCATCCGCGAATCGGCAAGATCGCCGGTCGCCACCCCGAACCGCCGTACCGGGCCGGCTCGCCCGACACGGGCACAGACTGGCGACTTGACCGGTTCACCCACGAATCGTTGGCGGTAGCTTGCGAGGTCGTCGAAATCGAGGTGGGGACGAAATGGCGGACGTGATTACCGAGTGTCGGTTGACCGCGAGAGTCAACGGCGCGGAACGCGAGATCGCGGTCGATCCCAGGGCGACGCTGGTGGACGCGCTGCGCGACCGGCTGGGCCTGACCGGCACCAAGAAGGGCTGTGACCGGGGCGAATGCGGGGCGTGCACGGTCATGGTGAACGGCCGGCGGGTGCTGTCATGCATGATGCTCGCCCTCGCCGCGGACGGCGCCGAGGTAATGACGATCGAGGGACTGGCGAACCGGGGTGAGCTGCATCCGGTGCAGCGCGCTTTCCTGGAGTGCGACGCGTTCCAATGCGGATTCTGCACGCCGGGGCAGGTGATTTCCGCGGTCGGTTGCATTGCCGAAGGGCATGCCGGTTCGGCCGACGAGATTCGTGAGTGGATGAGCGGAAACATCTGCCGCTGTGCGGCGTATCCGCAGATCGTCGCCGCGGTGTCCGAGGCGGCGGCATCGCCGGAGGTGGCGCGATGATGCGCACGTTCGACTACCAGCGGGTGTTCACCGTCGAGGACGCGCTGGCCGCGCTGCGGCATCCGGAGTCCGCGTTCATTGCCGGCGGCACCGAGCTGGTCAACTGGCTCAAGGAGGGCATCGAGTCACCGGCCCGGCTGATCGACATCACCGGTCTGCCGCTCGATGGCATCACCGTCGAGGATGGCGTGCTCCGGATCGGTGCGCTGGCGCGGATGAGCGACGTGGCGGCGCATCCGGTCGTCGCGGACCGGTTCCCGGTGCTGGCCCAGTCGCTGCTGCGCGCGGCCTCGCCGCAGCTGCGCAACATGGCCACCATCGGCGGGAACCTGATGCAGCGCACCCGTTGCCCGTACTTCCGGGCCGATTACGCGCTGCCCTGCAACAAGCGCGTGCCCGGTTCGGGATGCGCGGCGCATACGGGCGACACCGGCTCGGCGGCGATCTTCGGCTGGATCCCCGAGTGTGTGGCCACCCAGCCGTCCGACCTCGCGGTGGCCCTCGCCGCACTGGACGCCACGGTGGTCGTGCACGGTGCGGACGGCGCGCGGGAGATCCGCGCGACCGAGTTCCACCGTCTCCCCGACCCTGATCCGGCGGCGCACAACGAGCTGCGGCCCGGTGAGTTGATCACCTCGGTGGAGGTTCCCGACGGGCTGGACGCGCGGCGGTCGCACTACCTCAAGGTGCGCGAGCGGGTCTCCTACGAGTTCGCGGTCGTCTCGGCCGCCGCCGCCGTGTGCCTGGACGGGACGCTGATCACCGAGGCCCGGCTGGCGCTCGGCGGGGTGGCGCACCGGCCGTGGCGGTTGTGGGCCGCCGAAGAGGCCTTGGCCGGTTTGGACATCCACGACGAGTCGGCGCTGCGCGCTGCGGTCGAGTGGTCGTTCGGCGACGCCCGTCCGCTGCCGGACAACGAGTACAAGGTCGTGCTGGCCCAGCGCGCGGCGGTACGGGCGCTCCAGGAGGCGGCGGCATGACCACCGGACTCCGCCGGCCGGACGGCCCGGCCAAGCTGACCGGCGCGGCACACTACGTGGCGGACCTGCCGACCTGGGACACCCTGATCGCGGCGCTGGTCACCGCCACCGTCCCGGTGGGTCGGCTCGCCGCGCTGGACGCCGAGGCGGCACGCCAGGCGCCAGGGGTCGTGGCGGTGCTCTCCCACCGGGACATGCCCCGGCTGAACCCGGTCGCCTCGCCGCCGCTCGGCGAGCAGACGCTGCCCATGCAGGACGACCGAATCCATTACGAGGGCCAACCGATCGCGCTGGTGCTCGCGCAGACCTGGGAACAGGCCCGGTACGCGGCCGCCCTGGTGACACCGCGCTACACCGACCTCGTTCCCCCGGTCCTCTTCGGCCAGGTCACCGAGGAACCGGCGGCGAGCGGCCACCTGCTCAGCGAACACCCGGACGAGAGCATCGGCGACGTGCCGGCCGGGCTCGCGGCGGCCGCCACCGCGGTGACCCGCACCTACACCACCTCCGACCGCCACCACAGCCCGATCGAGCCGGCCGTCACGATCGCGTCCTGGGACGACGACCAGCTGGTGCTGTACACGTCGACCCAGACCGTGACCATCACCCAGGCCGCCATGGCCGAGCTGTTCGGCCTGCCCACCGAACGGGTGCGGGTGATCTGCCGGTACATCGGCGGCGGGTTCGGCTGCAAGGGCTTCGTCTGGCCGCACCTGCCACTGGCCGCCGGCGCGGCCAAGGCGATCGGGCACCCGGTGAAGCTGCTGCTGACCAGGGCGCAGATGTTCACCCTGTGCGGCCACCAGCCGGCGACCCGGCAGACCATCGACCTGGGCGCCACCGCCGAAGGGCGGCTCACCGCCATCCGCCACCATTCGGTGAACGCCACCGCCCGGACCGACAACTACTACGTGGAGAACACCACCGACGCCGCGACCTGGCTCTACGACAGCCCCGCGATCGCCGTGCACACCCGGGTAGAGCAGGTGGACCGGCCGAACCCGACCGCGATGCGCGCGCCCAACGAGGGCCCCGGCATGTTCGCCCTGGAATCGGCCATGGACGAGCTGGCCCACGAGCTCGGCATCGACCCGGTGGAGCCGCGGCTGCGCAACGAGCCGTCGGTCGACCCGATGACCGGCCGGCCGTACTCCTCCCGCACGCTGGTCGAGTGCCTGCGCGCGGGCGCGGCGCGGTTCGGCTGGGCCGAGCGCGGACCCGTCGGCTCGATGCGCGACGGCCGCGAGCTGATCGGCTGGGGCATGGCCTCGGCCACCATGGACACCTACCAGGCGCCGTCCTCGGCCCGCGTCCAGGCGCACCCGGACGGCCGGATCGTGGTGGAGACCGGGATGCAGGAGATCGGTTCCGGACTGCCCGCCATGGTCCAGCTCGTGGCGTCCGAGACGCTCGGCTGCGAGCCCGAGCGCGTCGAGGTGCGGCACGGCGACACCGAGCTGCCCGCACACACCGGAACCATCGGCTCGATGTCCACCATCGGCCTCGGCGCGGCGGTCCGGGCGGCCGCCACCGAGGTCCGGGACAAACTGGAGGCCATCGGCGGGCTCGATTCCCTGGAGGATGCCGGGATCCCGATGCTCGAGGCGGAAGGTCGCTGGGCGCCCGAGGACGACACCCGCGCCGCCGGCCGCTCGAAGCGGTACTCGATGCACAACTACGGGGCGATCTTCGTCGAGATCCGTGTCGACCCGGACCTCGGGCTAATCCGGCTGAGCCGGGCCGTCGGCCGCTACGGCGCCGGCCGGATCATCAACCCGCTGGCCGCGCACAGCCAGATGACCGGCGGATTCATCTGGGGCTACGGGCAAGCCCTGCTGGAGCGGTCGGTGTTCGAGCCCAACCTCGGCCGGTTCCTGTCCAAGAACCTGGCCGGCTACATCGTCCCGGTGAACGCCGACATCGGTGCGCTCGACCTCGAGTTCGTCACGGACGAGGACATGCACGCCGGTCCACTCGGCGCCAAGGGCATCGGTGAGCTCGGCGCGGTGGGCGTCGCGCCGGCCATCGCCAACGCCGTCTTCCACGCCACCGGCCGGCGGATCCGGCACCTACCGATCAGAATCCACGACCTGCTCTAGCGTGCGGAGGCTTTGCATGGCCGCGGATCCGTTCACCGCGAGCGCACCCGGGCAGCGGTATGCCGTCTACGCCGAGCTGGCCCGTTCCGGCTCGGCGCACCGGATCACGCTGCCGACCGGCGCGCCGGCGTGGTTGATCACTGGTCGTGACGACGTCCGCCGGCTCCTCACCGACCGGCGAGTGGTTAAAGGACCCCTGTCGGCCGGCCCGATGGCCGACCGCATGCCGCTCGACGTGCGAGCGGCGGCCGCTAGCAACCTGGTCTACCGCAACCCGCCCGATCACACCCGGCTGCGCGGTCTGGTGAGCGCGACCTTCACCCGCCGCCGTGTCGACCAGTTGGCGCCCCGGATCCGGGAGATCGCCGATCAGCTGCTCGACGCACTGAGTGAGGTCGGCGAAGTAGATCTGATCACCGGCTACGCCTATCCCCTGCCCGTCGCCGTGGTGTGTGAGCTGCTCGGCATTCCTGATGTCGACCGCGCCGCCTTCCGGCGCTGGTCCAGCGCGATGATGATCGGCAACTACGCCGGCGTCGACACCTATGTAGCGGCCACCACCGAGATGCACGCCTACGTCCGGCGCCTGATCGCGGACAAACGCTCGAAACCGACCGACGATCTGATCACCGCCTTGACCATCGCCCGCGACGGCGGTGACCGGCTTACCGAGGACGAGCTGGTCGGGACGATCGTGACTCTCGTCATCGCCGGCCATGAGACCACCGCCAACCTCATCGGCAACGGCGTACACGCCCTGCTCACCCATCCCCACCAGCTCGCCCTGCTCCGCGCCGAGCCGCATCGGCTGTCCGGTGCCCTTGAGGAGCTGCTGCGCTTTGCGCCGCCGTTGCAGCTCTCGCCGCCCTACCTGACCGCCGAACCGGTGCGGGTCGGCGCCGTCACCATCCCGGCCGGTGAGGTCGTTGTCCTGGGGCTGCTGGCGGCCAACCGTGCCCCCGGCTGGATCGCCGATCCGGCCCGGCTGGACATCACTCGGGACGAGGTGCACCACATCGCGTTCGGCCACGGCATCCACCATTGCCCTGGTGCCCCGCTGGCCCGCCTCGAGGGGAAGATCGCGCTGGGCGCCCTGCTGGCCCGCTTCCCTCGGCTACGGCTCGCGGTGCCGGCCGGCGAGCTGACCTGGCCACCCCAGATGCTCGCGCACGGCCTGGCCAGCCTGCCCGTCCTGCTCCGCTGATGCCCCGAACGGGGGCCGGCCGCCGGGCCGCTGATGATCACCGATTACATGGTCAACAGGACGCCACGGCCGCTCCGGGCCGCTTGAAGTGGCCACCAGGGCCTGATGATCACGACTCGACTGCGGGCTCCGCGCCATCGGTCGGCCGCACCCGGAACCATGGAAATGGCCTCGCCGGTCACCTACACACCTGCCGGTGGAGTGGTCGCGGTTTCTGGCGGTTGAGCCGCGAAAATCGCGGTTCAGCCGCCACGGATGGCGATCAAGCGTGGGTGAGGGTCGCCAGCCGGCCGCCACTAGCGCCGATGCCAGGTGTGGTTGACGTGCCGGACGACGAGCAGAACCAGGGTTGTCAGGGCGGCCAGGCCGGCCGCGATGCCGATGACGACGGCGACCTCGAGCCCGGCGTGGAACGTGTTGCCGATCAGGCCGGCCAGCGCGCCGACGAGCACCGCGACGATCACGCTGACCAGCAGCGCGATGCTGGACAGGTACTGCGCCGCCGGGATCCGCGTGCGGTGGGCGCCGTATGTCCGCATGATCCCGGCGACGTCCTCCTGGTGGCCGGTGATGAAGTAGCCCTCGAGCTCCGGCGCGAGGTCGAGGTAACCCCTGCGCAACCGGTTCATCCCGACGACCAGCTCGACGTCCTCGCTGTTGAGCTGCACCAGCCGGACCACGGTGGCCAGGCCGATGACGATCAGCAACGGGATGAGCACCAGCGCGAACAGCCGGAAGCCGGGGCCGAAGTCGGTGCTGTCCGCCACCAGCGCGAGCGCAACCACCGTCGCCGACACCACCGTGACGAACCAGCTGGCACGGCTGAAGCTCTCGCTCCAGGCCAGGCTCCGGGTGGCCAGCAGGCTCCAGTGCTCGGTGGCCAGGATCTGCGCCCGCACGGGCACTGGGGCGGGCTCGGAGAGATCGGGCATGTCACCCTTCCTGCTCGGTCTCATGGGTTGCCGCCGGCAGCGTGCAGCGGAACGGCGCACAACACCAGGTCCGCGATCATCACCAGGGTGAGCGTGTGGCGGCGCATCTGGCGCTCGTGCGGAAGCCTTGCCCGGTTGCCGCCGGACAGCAGACGCAGCTTCTCAGCCAGAAAGGCCCCGCTCGTCACAACCACAACGACGGCCGGCGCCAGACCGTATCGCCACGCTATGCCCGCTCCGAGCAGCAGGAGTGCCGCGGTCGTCGCCGCGCACGCGATGATCAACGCCCGGCGCACGCCGTACAGCACCACCGGCGTCCGGTCCCCGACTGCGGCATCGGCCGGCAGGTCCGGCACGGACCACCACAGTGTCCGCCCCACCAGGAGCAACCCGATACCGGCGAAGATCAGCCACACCTGCGCCGACGGAACGCCGGCGGCCGCGGTAAAGGTGGACAGGCACGGCAACACGGCGAAGGTCAGGCCGAGCGAGAGTGGATTGGCCAGGCCGCGTCGTTTGAGCCGGACCGGTTCCAAGTTGTAGAGCAGGTGGATCAGCACGGCCAACCCGACCGTGACCGCGACGACCGGCCGGTCGAGCCGTACCGCCACGCCGGTCGCGAGCAGCACCGCGAGGGCCATCTCACCCAGCGCGCACCCGATGGTGACGCGGGAGCCGACCCTTCCGGCGGCTTGGGACACGCTCCGTTTGCCGGCGGTCGCGGCATCGGCCTTGATGTCCAGCGCCGAGTTGAGCGCGTTCATCGCGACGAAGGGCAGCAGGTTGGCCAGCATGGTGATCAGCGTGGCGGGGCGCGGCAGCTCGGCCACGCTGGCCACCGCGTAGCACGCGCCCCATCCGACGTGGCACAGGTAAATCACCGGGAAGGGGTACTCCAGGCGGTGCAGCCGGAGCAGATCGGTCACCGCCGGCATGGCCGCGCCACCATCCGGAGGTCTCGGCTCACACCCATCGCCGGGCCGCGCACAGTTGGCCGCCCCGCGCGCGGGTTGACACAGGTCAGGTCCACCCGGCGCAGCACGGCGGCGACCACCATGCGCAGTTCCAGCATCGCCAGGTCGGCCCCGAGACAGCGGCGGGTGCCGCCGCCGAACGGCAGGTACTCGTGACCGCTGGGCCGGGCGGCGGCGAACCGCCCCGGGTCGAACGTGCCGGGGTTCGGGTACTGCCGGTGGGCGAGGTAGATGCAGGGTGTCAGCTCGGTGCCGGCGGCCACCGGCCGGTCGAGCAGCCGTATGTCCTCCCCCGGCACCCGGTTCCCCGCGAGCATCGCGGGCGGGGACAGCCGCAGCGACTCCCGGCAGGCCGCGTCCAGCAACGGAACCCGGTCCGCCGACGAGCCGTCGTCGCCGGTCGCGGCGAGCTCATCGCGGATTCCGTCGCGGATCCCGGGGTGGCGCTCCAGCCAGAAGAGGGTGGCCGCGACGGCGGAGGCGGTGGTCTCGTGGCCGGCGAACAGCAGGGACACCACCTGGTCGCGCAGCTCGCCGTCGTCCAGCTCACCGAGCGGGCCGTCCGGGTCCCGCAGCGGGTCGACCAGGGCGCCCGGCCGGTTCCGCCGAACGGTGGCGAGCAGGCACTGGTCGACATCCGCGCGCCGGCTCAGGAAGGTGCGCCACGGCGAAGGCGCGTGCACGCGGAAGTACCGGTAGAGCAGGGTCCGCCGCCGGGTGCCCAGCGCGCTCTCCACCCAGGTGGCGAACATCCTCAGCAGGGCATCGGGCGTATCCCCCAGCACGATCCGAGCGATGATCCGCAGCGTGAGCAGGCGCGTCCAGTCCGGCAGGCTGACGCCGCCGGCGGACAGCAGGTCGCGGACGGCGTGCTCGGTCGCTTCGGCGATGGCGTCCCGGTAGTCGGCCCGGTTGCCGCGTAGCCGGTCGCCGACCACCCTTCGGTAGGCGCGATGGCGTGGCCCGTTGGCGAACAGCAGTGACCGGTCCCCCACCAGCGGGCGGAGCGTATCGCTGCTGGCCAGGCTCATGTCCTTGTCGGCCCGGAAGATCTGGCCGAGGGCCTCCGGGTGCCACACCAGCAACCGCCCGGCACCGAGCTCCACCAGGCCACGCGGATCGTCGGCGATCGAGTCCAGGAACGCCACCGTCCGGAACGCGAAACGGAGCCCGTTGGCGTTCACCGGGTGGCACGGCCCACGGCGGTTCCGGCCCGGCGCGGCCGGGGGCACGGCGGGAAGCGGTGGCGGTGCGCGGCCGCCTCGGGGTGCCGGGCGAACATCCGCAGGGCCGCCAACCTCGCCGCCGACACCACCGCGGCCGGCGTGTACAGGTCCTTGTCATGCCAGAGTGGCGGATTCGCGGGCTCGGCGCGGTCCGCCCTGACCAAGAAAGCGCAGCCCCGGGCGGCGGCTTCGGCCACCACCGGGCTGGTCGGCGTGCGGGCCGTGGCCAGCAGCGTCTGTACCGCGTAGGCGGTCTCTTCCACGGTGCCCGTCCACCGACCCCATGACCCGTCCGGTCGCTGGTTGTCCAGCACCCAGCGGATCGCGGCGCCGACAGCGCTCCGTCGGCCACCCGTGCGGTGCAGGGCGAGCGCGCAACAGACGGTGGCGTAGTAGGGCGAGGCGTGCCACTTGTCCCACCAGCAGCCCTCCGGTGTCTGTTGGCCACACAGCCAGGCCGCGATCCTGGTCAGCGCGGCCCGGCGACGTGCCGGAGGCTCGGTGGTGTCCAGCAGCAGTGCGTCCATGATGTGCGCGTTGGTGCTGGTGGACGGGGTGCGCTCGCCTGGGAAACACTGGAAGTGGTCGGTCGACTCGTACTCCCACAGGCTCGCCGGGGACGCCGGCCGGCCCGCCTTGGCCAGCGCGTACAGCACGCCGGCGGTGTCGTCGGAGTCGGTGGGCAGTCCGGCGCCGGCCGAGGCACCGTGCTCGCCGAGGGCGCCGTGCAGGCTCTCGACCAGGCCTGTCGGGATGGCGATGGACCCGTCCGCCAGCGCCGAGACGACCCACGCGCGCTCGAACACACTGATCGGGCTGACCCCGGGCACCGGGCCGCCACCGCGCTGTTGGAGCGCGTCGAGGTGCCTGATCGCGGAGCGCGCATCCGGGCCGGCGCCCTCTCGCCCGCTGAGCCAGGCGGCGGTGGCGGCCGCCGAACCGCCCACCGTCCCGTTCACCGGGCGCACCGGGACCAGGGCCGCGTCTGCGCCCAGCACCTCGAGCGAGTGCCAGAGCTTCGCGGGCAGGGTGCTGCCCTTTCGTGCCGCTTCCCGCAGTCGGTGCGGCGCGATGCGGTTGAACTGGCTTGGTGTATTCAGCCGGTGGTCGAGGTGCTGGTTTATCTCCTCGACCAACCACGGCACGATAAGCTCGGCGGCAATGGTGTCCGGTATTGAACCCGGCTTCCGGCGGAGCCAGGAAATTCCGCGCGCCAGTGAAATGTGAATTCGGTCGCGTAGGCGGTTGCCGGTGGACAGTTCGACCAGGAAAGCCTCGACCACGCTCAGCGTGGGCACCAGCGCGTACCCGTCCGGGCCGCCCCAGCTACCGTCCTGTCGCTGCTGTTCCAGCAGGTAGAGCAGTCGTTCCTGGTGACCGTCCAGCCAGCGCGCGGTGGACACCAGCCGTGCCGTCTCGTAAATCGACGGCGACACCTGCCCTGACTCGTTCACGGATACTTCGGTCAGCAGGTCATCAGCGGTGGAATCGAGTAGGCCGGTCCACGCGGCAACAATGTCCATACGATTCCGTTCGCGGTATTTCGCCGGCCAAGACAACTCGTACGCCACTCAAACTATCTCGTGATACCGAACAATGGAATCAGTGATCTCGCCAGTCCGGCCCCGCCGCGGGTGACCGCCAGGAACAATGATCAAGCTCAACGGGACGCGGCCTAGCGCGGTGGCGTGGCGGTTCCGGTGATGTCGTGAACGCTGCTGATCATGGCTCGGGCGGCGTCCCCGGCAAAGAGGGCGTAACCCTCGAAGCCGGCCGCCCCGTCACAGGCGCCCGGGATGCAGCCTTCCGGTGCGTTGGGTCCGAGGTTGACGGCCGCGAGGTTCTCCAGCGGGTTCACCCACGCGCCCGCGTCGAAGTCGAACGTCCACCGGTTCGCCTGATAGGGCGGCGGCTCGGGGGGGTGGGCGTCGCTGACCGCGTCCATCAGGAGCTTGAAGAACTCGTAGTACGCCTTCTTCTGCCTGCCCATGATGGCGGCGTTCCCCGGGTCGTCCAGTGCCTCGAGCGTGTCCGGGGCGATGTTGCCCGTACGCGTGACGATCATGTGCAGGCTGGGGATGACAAAGGTGTGCTGCCCGACGTAGCCCCAGCTGAAGTACATGTCCTTTGGTGCCGTGGGGATCGGCGTCCCACTGATCTGGTGCCGCCCCCAGATCGACGCATTGACGAAATGATCGGCGCTGTTGAGCCAGTACAGGTAGCCGTAGCCCGGGTTCGCCTTCGTCCCGGTGCGCATGTCCTTGATGTAGGAAGCGTTGACCAGCCGCGATCCGTTCCAGGTGCCCTCGTTCATCAGCAACTGGCCGAATCGAGGGAAGTGCGCCGGGCGCATGAACACCGCCCACCCCGGTCCGTCGCTGTGCCCGGCCCGGTCGCGGCCCCAGAACCAGTCGTCGCGTGGGATGCCCATCTTGGACAGCAGCTGCTGGTCGGCGTAGTCCTGGAAGTCCTGGCGGGTCGCCCGTTCGACGACGTAGGTCAGGACGAAGAGGGGTGTCTGGGCGTACTCGAACCAGGTCCCGGGCTGGTGGTCGATCGGCAGCGAGAGCGCCTCCCTGACCCTGTCGGGCTTCGTCCCGTTGAGCTGGCCGCCCAACTCACGGGTCCAGTTCATCCGGAGGCCAGTGGTCATCGTGAGGAAATGCTTGATCGTCAGCGCGCGGTGCGCACTGTCGCCGAGCCCCTCGGGCAGGTACTTGCCGATCGGGTCGTCGACGCTCAGCAGGCCCTGCTCCTCGGCGCGACCGACGACCAGCGAGAGGATCGACTTGGTGTGGCTGAAGATGACGTGCGGCAGCTTGTCCGAAACGGGGTCGAGCCGGCTCTCGCCGACGAGGCAGTCGTAGCGGAGGACCTTGACGGTGTCGGAGCCGTGCGCGGTCCAGTAATCCAGCGCCCGCCGTAGCTTGCCCTGATCGATGTTCACCGACTCGGGGGTCGCAGTCTGATAGGTCGCCCCGGGATCGTGGCATCGCGACCCGTCGACAGGTTCGGCTTGGCCCAGTCCCGATACAACGGGGAAGGCAGCCGCCACCACACAGGTCACCGCAAGCGCTCGCCAGAAGTTTTTGCTCCGCCACCTGCTTGTTTCCTCTGGCATTCATTCCTCCGAATGTAGCCCGCGCTGTTATAAGGCATTCCGACGAGCCGTGACGGCGTCACCGCGATGTTGCCAGTCGGCGTACACCAAAAATTCTGAGAGGTTTTCGTGCGCCTCAACGAGGGCGGCCAGCGCGAGTTACGGCGCGAGCAAATGCGATCGAAACGAAGTATTGAAAGCACACCGTGATGTGATTTCCGCAGAGGTCGCCAGCCAAACTACCTCGCGATACAAAGAACTGAATCAGTGATTTCGCCGGTCCGGCTGTCACTCGGGGACGTCGCACACCGGTCACCCGGACGCTGCGCAAGAAACCGTGACGCCGCACATCTCGCACCATATGCGGCGCGACGGTTTCCTGTGCGGCGTCAGGCTGGGAATCCGGCGTGGGCTGGCCGACGCGCTAGCGGCGACACGCCACTAGCGTGGGTATGGGGTGCTGGCGGTGGCGGGGAGCGAACCGTCTTCCTGGCCGGTGAGCACGATGCGGACCAGTTCGGCGCGGCTGGCGATGCCGAGCTTGTTGAAGACCTTGCGCAGGTGGTAGTCGACGGTGCGCGGGCTGAGGAACAGCTGCGCGGCGACCTCGCGGTTGGTGGCGCCCTCGCTGATCGCGACGGCGATGCGCAGCTCCTGGGCGGTTAACGAGGCGATCGCGCTGGAGGCGGGCTCGCTGCTCGGTTCGCCCGAGGCGCGGAGCTCGGCGCGCGCACGGTCCGCCCAGCCGGCGGCGCCGAGCCGGGTGAAGGCCTCCAAGGCCTGGTTCAACGGGCCCCGGGCGTCCGCGCGCCGGCGTTTGCGCCGCAGGTGCTCGCCGAGCAGCAGCTGGGTGCGCGCGGTTTCCATCGGCCAGCCGGCGCGGGCGTGCAGCTCCAGCGCGGCGGCGAACTCGGACTCGGTGCCCTCGTCGTCCTTAGCCAGCAGCGCGTGGCAGCGCGCGGACAGCGCCAGGAGCTCGGGGGTTCCGGTGCCGCGTGCCCAGTTGTCGAAGCGGACCAACGGCGCATCGGTCCGGTCGGGCTCACCGGCGCGTACGGCCGCCTCGACCAGGTCGGGCACCGCGCGCAGCACCACCCGGGTCGGCTCCGCGCCGGGGCGGCTCATCGCCTCCAGCTGGCGCAACGCGTCGCCGGCCCGCCCGGCGACCAGGTCGTTCAACCCGAGGGCGTGGCGAGCCCAGGCCGCCACGTCGGGCAGGTTGCGGACCGTCGCCTGGGTCAGTGACTCCTCGGCGAGCCGCTTGGTGTCGCTCTGCCGGCCGAGGTTGGCGGCGAGCAGCGCGAGCAGGCTCTGGTGGCAGCAGGCGGTGTTCGGCTGGCTGGTCTCCTCCGCCAGCCGGTAGCCCTCCTCCGCGTATGCCTGGGCGGTTTGGAAACGACCGGCGAGCAGTTCCTCGACGACCCGGGAGATCAGGATCCAAGCCAGGCTGCCGGCCGCACCGAGCTTCCGCGCGCGCCGCGTCGCCCGTTCCCGGAGCCACCGCGCAAGCTCGTAGTGGCCGATCATCGATACCATTCCCCCGGCGCTGACCAGGGCGTACGGATCGTCCAGGCTCACCAGGCCGACGATCTCCCGCTCCGACAGGCCGGCGCCGTCACCGGCGAGCGCGGAGTGGACCGCCTGGAGCAGCCGTACAACCAGGTCCTCCGCCGTCGCGGTCGGCGCGGTCAGCTCCCCGGCCGCGGCGGCGATGCGGGGCCAGACCCGCGGCGCCCCCGCCATGAAACCGGCCTCGCCGAGCAGCAGCAACAGCTGGATGGCCTTGCTCCGGTCTCCGTGCAGGGCGTTCGGGATGATCTCGGACAGCAGGGCCACGGCTTCGGATGGCATGCCGGTGCGCAGCGCGATGAGCGCGCGGAGCTCGGCGATGTCGTCGGCCAGCGACTTGCTCGAGGCCTCGACGCCGTCCAGCAGCGCCGTGGCCTGCGGGGTGGCCCCCGCCTGGAGCCACGCGGCCGCGGCGGCCACCAACCGCTGTTGCCGGTGATCATGCGCCGGGCTCAGGTCCGCGGCCCGCTCCAGGGCGATGGCGGCGGCGGCCGGGCCGGCCAGCCGGTGCGCTCGTTCGGCTGATCGCTCCAGCTCGAGGGCGACGGCCTCGTCGGCGGACTCGGCCGCGTTCGCCAGATGCCAGGCGCGCCGGTCCTGCTCGGTCGGCTCGTCCGTCAACGCCTCGGCCATCGCGCGGTGCGCTGCGCGCCGCTCCCTCGGCTTCGCGTCCTGGTAGACGGCGGATCGGATCAGCGGATGCCGAAATCTCGGCTGTGCCCCGTCGACAACCAGCTCGGCCAGGTTCTCGGCGCGCAGCGGGCCGGTGCTCAGCCCGAGTGCGGCGGCCGCCTGCCGCACGATGTTCCCCTGCTCGCCCCCGGACACCGCGATGAGCAGCAGCAGTTGCCGGGTGGCCGGGTCCTGTTGCCGCACCCTGGCCCGGAACGCCTGAAGCAGCCCTTCGGTGAGGGGCATCGGTTCGCCGGTGGCGTTCGGGTGCAGGCCGGACCGGGCGAACTCGCGGATGGCCAGCGGGTTGCCGCCGCTGGCCACCAGCAGCTGCTCCCGCTCGTCGCGGGTGAGCTGGTTGCCGCCGTGCTCGGACAGCAGCGCGCGGGCCGGCTCCCGGGCCAGGCCGGTCAGGCTTAGCTCATCCAGGCCGGCCGTGTCGACCGGTGCACCCTCACCGACCCGGGCCGCCATCAGCAGGACGATCGGTTCCACGGCCAGCCTCCGGCCGAGGAAGGTCAGCACCTCCAACGAAGGCCGGTCCGCCCAGTGCGCGTCGTCGACCAGACACAGCACCGGCCGGTCTCCGGCGAGTTCGGACAGCAGCGACAGGCTCGCCAGCGAGACCAGGAACCGGTCCGGAGTGGGTCCCTCGTGCCGGCCGAACACCACGCCGAGGGCCTGCGCCTGCGGTTCGGGCAGCTGCTGGATCCGGTCCAGCACCGGCCACAGCAGCTGGTGCAGGGTGGCGTAGCCCAGGCTGGCTTCCGCCTCTAGCCCGGCCGCTTCGAGCACGTGCATCTCGTCGGCCCGTCGGCGTGCGTAAGCCAGCAGGGCGCTCTTGCCGATGCCCGGGTCGCCGCGCAGCACCACCCCACCACCGCAACCAGTGCGGGCCTTGGACAGCCTCCCGTCCAAGGCCCACTGCTCGCTGACCCGGCCATGCAGCACCTATTCAGAATACTTATTAAGAAATTGCCTGTTCAATTACCCTGCGGACACTGGCGAGATTGCCGGTCCGCGGGGTATGCCCGCGTCCGTAGGGTCCGGCGGCATGTTGAGGAAGCGCCTCGTGGGCGTCGTGCTGGTCGCGGCCTGGACCTGTGGCATGTCCCCGGCGGCGTCGGTCGCGGCCGCGCCGTCCGGTCCGGGTGTGCTGGCTTCGGGCGCGTCACTGGCCCCGGACCAGTCGCTGCGGTCGCGGAACGGGCAGTACCAGCTGATCCAACAGACGGACGGCAACCTGGTGCTCTACCGCGCTCCCCACGCGGTCGTGTGGAGCTCGCAGACCACCGGCGAGGGAAACCGGACCGTGATGCGGGCGGACGGCCTGGTCCGCTGAGGAGGACGGTGGCAATGAAGGTGACCTGTGACCTGACGATCACGCTCGACGGGTACTCGGCCGGGCACAACCAGACCGAGCAACGCCCGTTCGGCGACGACGGCGGCGACGGCTGGGGCGACCGGCTGCACGCCTGGTACGCCGAAGCCGCCGAGGAGAACCGGGCCGAGATCGACCGGATGACAACGGCCAGGGCGTACATCCTCGGCCGCAACATGTTCGGCCCCGTGCGGGGCGAGTGGGACCGGGAGTGGAACGGCTGGTGGGGCGACAACCCGCCGTACCACGTCCCGGTCTTCGTGCTCACCCACTACCCGCGTGACCCGCAACCGATGGACGGCGGCACCACGTTCCACTTCGTCACCGACGGCATCGAGTCCGCACTGAGGCGTGCGCGGGAGGCGGCCGGGGACGGTGACATTTCGGTCGTGGGCGGCGCGACCACGGTGAACCAGTACCTGGCGGCGGGTCTGATCGACGAGCTGCGGGTGCACATCGTGCCGTTCACCCTCGGCGCCGGCACACGCCTGTTCGACGGAGTCCCACCGCTGAACCTCGAACAGATCGAGTCGCGAGCAACCACCTCCGTCACCCACCTGACGTACCGCGTCCTACCCTGACCTCACGGCCCGTCTGCTGGCCCGAAAGTGGCCGTGCGGGGTGATCGTCGGTCGGCGGTTGAACCGTGAAAATGAGGCTGTTGCCTAATCCTCCGCGGCGAGATCCTGGCGGTTGCGGGTGATTTGGTCTGCCGCGACTCGGGTACCGCCCGCCGCGTGTGGCCGGCGGCGGAGCTTCATGATCAGGTAGCGGTGAGAGACCTTTGGCCTGGCGGAAACGTCTCTAGTCGCGACATGACCATGGAACCCCGCCGATCGCGTTCCACACGCGTCACTCCTGTACCCCGGTGCGAGTGCTGTCCAACCGCCAGACTCGGCGATCATGGCCGGGAGCGGCCACGGTCCGGGACCCGTGGAACGAGTTCTAGACTGGCGGTATCGCCGATTCGTCAAACTATCGAAATTCGTAGGCTCCTCAAATAAGGGCACTGATCACGTGCCTGATGAGCCGCGCAGACCCACGGCTCAGGACCTCCGGGGGCGGTGGATCATGGCGGAGAACGATCTCAGGCTGGATCGCAACGAGTTACCGTATGCGCCGCCGGAAGGCGTGCGGGCGACCGCCGGCGGCGCGATCGAGGACGTGCGCCGCTATCCCAGCTGGGACGCCTTGGAACTCCGCACAGCCATCGCCGAGCAGTACTGCGTCGAGCCGGACTGGGTAGTGGCGGCGAGCGGTAGCATCAGCGTCATCCAGCAGGCGATGTTGGCCGCCGGGCCGGGTGAGGTGATTTTCTCCTGGCCGAGTTTCGACGCCTTTCCGCCACTTGCCGCCGCGCTGCGCATGCGCGCGAACTTCGCGACCCTCGAGGCCGACGGCAGCTGCGACCTCGAGGACATGCGCACACGGATCAACGCGAACACCCGGCTGATCATTGTGTGCACCCCGAACACGCCCACCGGGGGCGCAGTCCGGCGACGGGATCTTCAGGAGTTCGTCGCGGCGGTGCCGCCCGAGGTAATTGTCCTGGTCGACGGCGCCTATGCGGAGTTCGTCTCTGATATTGACGCGGTCATCGGCCCCGATTTGGTGCACGGCCATCCCAACGTCATCATCACGCGCACCTTCTCGAAGGCCTATGCCCTGGCCGGGCTGCGGGTGGGCTACGGCATCGCGCAGCCGGCATTGGCACAGGCGGTGGCTCGCACCGGGGTGCCCTACGCGCTGACCAATCCCGCCGAGGCAGCCGCGCTCGAGGCGCTCGGGCGGTCGGACCACATGCGGCGGAACGTGGTGCGCGTCAATTCCGAGCGCTCGAGGATGGCCGCCGGACTGGCGGGTCTCGGCGTCGAGGTGGTCACGGGGCATGGGAATTTCGTCTGGCTACCACTGCCGGAACGCGCCGAACTCGTCGCGGCGGCCCTTGCCCGAGCCGGAATCATGGTCAAGCCCTATCCGCAGCTCGGCATTCGGATCTCGGTCGGCACGGCGGAAGGAACCGATCGCCTGCTCTCCTCCTGGCCCGGACTGGCAACATCACTGATCCAGGCTCCGCCGGCCATGGCTAACCTGAGCCAATTGTGACTTGCCGGTCATTTGGCTCGGAATTGGATGCCTTTTGAACGGTTTTCGGTCGCGCTCCTAGTCGACCACTCGCTCGAGAGGCACCACAGTGCACGTCTCTGTCGACCAGAACGTCTGCGCCACATCGGGGCACTGCGTCGCGAGCGTCCCGGAGGTGTTCGCCGAGCGGACGGGCGACGGCGTGGTCGTGGTGCAATACCCCCGCCCGCCGGTGTGGCTCTGGCGGGAGGTCCGGGACGCGGCCCGGCGCTGTCCCGTGGCGGCCATCTCGGTGGCCGAGTTCGCGCCGCGATGAGCATGCGGTCGAACGGGAACGGCGGTGCCCCAGGATTGACCGGTTCCGCCGGGGCGATCCACATCCGGGACCGGATGAGCGGGCTGTGTTCGCTGGTGCTGCCGGAGCTGAGGGCCGTCGCCAACGAGCTTCCGGAACGCCTGCGGGACGTCGCCGGCTACCATTTCGGCTGGTACGACGACCACGGCCGGCCCACCATCGGAGACCCGGGCAAGTTGGTCCGCCCGACGCTCACGCTGTTGTCCGCCCGGGCCGCCGGCGGGATGGTCGAGCACGCGCTGCCGGCCGCGCTGACCGTCGAGCTGGTGCACAACTTCTCCTTGCTGCACGACGACGTGATGGACGGCGGCACGGTGCGCCGGCACCGCCGCACCGTCTGGTCGGCGTTCGGCACCGCGGACGCCATCCTGCTCGGCGACGCGCTGCTGGTGCTGGCCTTCAAGAGCCTGGCCAGGCTCGGCCAGACCAACTCCGCGACGTTGTGCGACACCTTGTTGGAGATGGTGTACGGGCAGTCCCTGGATCTCGCCTTCGAGAAGGAGGAGGGCATCACCGCCGACGACGCGCTCGCCGTGGCCGCCGGCAAGACCGGTGCGCTCATGGGCTACGCCTGCTACCTCGGCGCGCTGAGCGCGGGCACCGACGGGCGGCGGGCCGAGCATTTCCGGCAGTTCGGGGAGAACCTCGGGATCGCGTTCCAACTGGTCGACGACATCCTCGGTCTTTGGGGCGACCCGGAGGCCATCGGCAAACCCGTGCACACCGACCTGCAGGCCCGGAAGAAGACGTTGCCGGTGGTCGCCGCGCTGGCCGGGGGCACGGTGGCGGCCGGCCGGTTCGCCACCCGGTACCGGGGCCGGGCGCGGTTCAGCGCCGGCGAGTGCGCCGAGCTCAGCACGCTGATCGAGGACGCCGGTGGCCGGGCGGCGGCCGAGCGGCGCGCCCGCCGGGCGTTCGCCGACGCCGTGGACGCACTCGACCTGGCGCGCCCGGTACCCGAGGCGCACGCCGAGCTGTTGGCGCTGGCCGACGTGCTGACCCGGCCGGACGACCGCCGATGAGTGGCCCGGGCATGCGGGAGTGGCACCGGCCGCTTCTGTGGGTCGCGGTCGCGACCGCGCCGTTCGTGGTGATCTCGCTGGTGGGCATGGTCGTCGACGACCGGGTCCTGGTGGGTCGCCGATCTGGTTCAAGCCGTTCAAGTTCGCGGTGTCCATCGTCGTCTACGCCGCGACCTGGTCGTGGCTGATGGCCTACCTGCCCAGGAGCCGGCTGGCCAGGTGGTCCGCCACGGTCATCGCGATCACCCTGGTGATCGAGTACGTGGTCATCGTCGCCCAGGTCCTCCGGGGGCGGCAGAGCCACTTCAACGTCGTCACGCCGCTGGACGCCGCCATGTGGGCCACCATGGCGACGGCGATCACCGTGCTCTGGTTCGCCAACCTGGTGGTCGCCGGCTACCTGATGTACCGGCGGGTGGGCGACCGCCCGCTCACCTTGGCGGTCCGCGCCGGCACGGTGATCTCGCTGTTCGGCGCCGGCATCGCATTCCTGATGACCCGGCCGACGCTGGCGCAAGGTGCGTCGATGCGGGACGGGAGCTTCGCCGGGTTCATCGGCGGGCACAGCGTCGGCGCCCTCGACGGCGGGCCGATCATGCCGGTCACCGGGTGGAGCACCACGGCCGGCGACCTGCGGATCGCGCACTTCGTCGGGCTGCACGCGCTCCAGGCGCTGCCGCTGCTGGCCATCCTGCTGGCGCTACTGGCCGGGCGGGCGCGGCTGCTGAGCGGCGAGGCCGTCCGCACCCGGCTGGTCCTGATCGCCTCGGCCGGCTACGCCGGCGTCACCTTGCTGGCGCTGTGGCAGGCGCTGCGCGGCCAGCCGCTGCTCCGCCCGGACGGGCTCACGCTCACCGCGGCCGGCGCGCTGCTCGCCGTCGTCCTGCTGGGGGCGGTGCTCGTGGTCGGCGCCGGGGAGCGAACCCCGGCCGGCGAGGAAGCCGGCGACCGCTTGCGCCAGGGCGGTTAGGCAGACCAGCAGGATGGGGGCGGTGGTGCCGCCGGTGACCGAGCGCAACAGGCCGAACAGCGCCGGCCCGGTGGCGGCGAGCAGGTAGCCGATCGCCTGCGCCATGCCGGACAGTGCGGCGGTGGACGGCGCGTCGGGAGTGCGCAGCCCCATGAACGAAAGCGCGAGCACGATGCTGGCGCCGCTCCCCACACCCAGCAGCACCACCGGGACGAGCGGGTGGTGCGGTAGCGCCAGCAGGCTCAGAAAGCCCAGCAGCGAGCCCAGCGAACACCCGGCGGCGAGCAGGCGCTGGTCGGGCAGCCGGCGGATCGCCAGCGGGATGGCCAGGCTGGTGAGCACCGCGAGCGCCTGCTGGCCGAACAGGTACCAACCCGCCGCCTCGGCGGTGAACCCGTTGCCGTGCAGCACCGTGGGCAGCCAGGCGATGAGCACGTAGTAGCCGAGTGACTGGAGGCCCATGAACAGGGTCACCGCCCAGGCCAGCCCGGCTCGCCACGGTATCGGCACCGGGCGGGCCGACCGGGTGGGCGTCGCCGGTGCCGGGTCCAACGCCCTCGGCAGCCACACGAACGCGGCGAGCAGCGCCGGCAGCAGCCAATAGCCGAGCGCCGTGCGCCAGCCGGCCGCCGTGGCCTGGCTCAACGGCACCGCCACGCCGGCGGCCAGCGCGCCGGACAGCGCCATCACGGTCACACAACCACCGGTCAGGGCGCCTATCGAGCCGGCGAAGTCACGCTTGATCAAGGCCGGAAGCAGCACGTTGCCGATCGCGATGGCCACGCCGAGCACGGCGGTGCCGGCGAACAGCGCGATCAGCGATGGCGTGGAACGGACCGCGACGCCGACCACCAGGCCGAGCAGCGCGGCGAGCAATGCCCGTTCCATGCCGATCCGCCGGGCCAGCGCCGGAACGGCCGGGGAGACGGCCGCGAACGCCACCAGCGGCACCGCCGTCAGCAGCCCGGCCGAGACCGAACTCATGTGTAGGTCGCCAGCCACCTCGTCCAGCAACGGGCCCACCCCGGTCAGGCTGGCCCGCAGGTTCGCCGCCACCAACAGCAGGCTCGCGACGGACGGGCCGAGGGCCAACCATCGGGCCGGCGCGGCCGGGCCAACCACGGATAACACGGAGTCAGGCCCGGTAGTTGAAGTAGGTCTGCTCGAGGACATCGGCGAGCCAGATGCGCCGTTGCGGAAGCCGTTCGGGGTCGGTCTCCAGGTGCACGTCCCGGTGCAGCAGTTCTTCCAGCAGCACGCGCATCTCGAGTCGGGCCAGCGGCGAACCCAGGCAGTAGTGCGCGCCCTCGCCGAAGGTCAGGTGCGCGCTGCCCCGGCGAATGTCGAAGGTGTTGGGGTTGGTGAACTTTCGGGGATCGCGGTTTGCCGCGCTCAACCAGCCGGTAATCCATTCCCCCTTGCCGATCCGGTGGCCGGCGATCTCGGTGTCGTGCCGAGCCCACCGGCGTACTCCGGGAAAGGGTGGATACCAGCGCAGCGTCTCTTCGACAGCGCCGTGAACCAGGCCGGGAGCGGCACGAAGCTGGTCGAAACAGCCGAAATGAGTAAGGAAGAGCAATGCGTTCGCAATTCCCGTCGACGTGGTCTCGACGCCCGCCCACAGCAGCATGGTGCAGTAGGCGATCAGGTCCCATTCGCTCATCGGGCACCCGTCGACCGTGTGCCCGCCCTTGCTGGCCGCGATGAGGTCGTCGATCAGGCTATTGCCGAGGATGTCCCAGCGGTCCCGGATCAGCGTGCGGAAGAACTCGACCACGTCGGGTTGGGCCGGCAGGGTGTGCGTGGTCCTGGCCACCTCGTAGGTGCGGTTGAGCCAGCTACGCACCGTGGTGACCGTGCTCGGATCCATCCGGAGGACGTGGCAGATGGTCCGGGTGGCGATCGGGTTGGCGATCGCCTCGACGGCCTCGACGGACCCGGTCCGGTTGGGCAGGGCCGCGTCCAGGGTGTCCCGCACGATCGTTCTGACCACGGCCTCCAGTCCGTGCAGCGTCCTCGGTCTGAACGGGTTCGGCACCGCGGCGCGCAGGTCGCGGTGCCGATTACCGTCGGTGGCCCACATGGCGGCCAGGGTCGGATGGATGTGCTCCGGATCCTCGACCGAATTGCCGAACTCACAGCTGAACCGCTCCCGATCACTGAGCAGCTGGTGCACGTCCCGGAAGCTGTATACGAGCCAGGAGTCAAAAGTGGTGTCGAATGCCGGCTCGGTCGTCGGATCAAAGAATTGCGGCGGCCGAGCGGGTAGGGAAATCAGCATGCCCGCGATTGCCTTTCGTGGCACAATTTGTATGGCCGCCGAGTTTAGTGATCTCCACCACAAATCGAATCGGCGGTTTCGCCAGTCATCCTGGCGACAATATTCAGCGGCTCCTAGGATCGGCAGCGTGGAACTGACCGGCCCGTTGACGGAAGCCGACTGGGAATTGCATCGCCCGGCGGTCTTCGGGGCTGCCTACCGGATCCTGGGCACCGTGACCGAGGCCGAGGACGTGACGCAGGAGGTCTGGTTGCGCGCCGCCTCCGCCGACCTGTCCGAGGTACGGGATCCGCGCGCATGGCTGGTCACCGTGGCCGCCCGGACGTCCTACAACCTGCTGAACTCGGCGCGTGTGCGGCGCGAGTCCTATGTCGGGCCGTGGCTGCCCGAACCGCTGCTGACCGGCCCCGACGCGGCGGCCGAGGTGCTCATGGACGAGTGGGTGAGCACCGCGATGCTGCTGGTCATGGAGACGCTGACCCCCGCCGAACGTGTCGCGCTGGTACTGCACGACGTCTTCGACTTCCCGTTCGGCCAGATCGCCGAGGTGCTCGGCGGCACGCCCGCCGCCAGCCGCAAACTGGCCTCCCGCGCCCGGGCACGGGTAGCCGCTGTCGAGGAACGGCCCAGGGCATCGAAGGCCGACACCGAACGCCTGCTCAAAGCGTTCAAGGCGGCCGCCGGCGCGGGGAACCTGGCCGGCCTCATCGAGCTGCTGCACCCCGAGGCCGTCTACGTCGCCGACGGCGGCGGAAGGGTGACCGCGGCGCGCAGGCCGGTCCTCGGCTCCGAGGCAATCGCCCTGTTGGCGATCAGACAGATCGAGATCAGACGCCCCGACGCGTCCCGGGTCATCGAGGTGAATGGCTACCCGGCCCTGGCGACCTACGTCGGCGGCGAGCTGGTGTGGCTGGACACCGTGGAGATCGCCGAGGGGCGGATCACCGCGTTCCGGCGGCTGGTCAATCCGGAGAAGCTCGGTCACATCTGAGGCCGCCATCTTGTCTCCCTGCCCCAACCCGCCGATTCCGGTGGGTGCGGCTGGTGGAGAGGACGAAACGATGGCACACGTTGTGGTCGTCGGAGGCGGTTTCGCGGGCGTGTGGAGCGCGGCCGGAGCGGCGTTGGCCCGAGGCGACGCGGACCTGCGCATCACGCTGATCGCGCCCAACGAGCACCTGGTGCTTCGGCCGCGCCTGTACGAACCGGAGCCGGACCTGGCGAAGGTGGAGCTGAGCAGGATCCTCGGGCCGATCGGCGTCGAGCACCTGCGGGCCACGGTGAGCACGATCGATACCGGCTGCCGGGTGGTGGTGGCCGACGGCGCGGAGATCGGCTACGACCGCCTGGTGCTGGCGGCGGGCAGCAAGCTCGTGCGGCCGCAAGGCCTGCCCGGCGCCGCGCGGCTCTTCGACATCGACACCCTCGATGGCGCCCGGCGGCTCACCGATCACCTGCGCGACCGGGAGGGCTATTCCGCGGTGGTCGTCGGCGCCGGGTTCGTCGGCCTGGAGGCCGCGACCGCGCTGGCCGCCCGGGGCCGGGTGCTGCTGGTGGACCGGTCTGACGTGGTCGGGCACCAGCTCGGCCCCGGGCCTCGGGATGAGATCGAGGCGGCGCTGGACGAGCTGGGCATCGAACGCCGCCTCGGCACCACGGTGATCGAGGTCGGCGACGGATACGCCGTGCTCTCCGACGGCACCAGGGTCGACGCGGACGCGGTGGTCTGGTCCGTGGGGATGCGGGCCAGCGAGCTGACCCGGCAGGTCTCCGACCGGCTCGACCACCTCGGCCGGGTGCCGGTGGACCGGCGGCTGCGTGCGCTTCCCGAGGTGTTCGTCGCCGGGGACACCGCCGCGGCGGCCTACGATGCCGAGCACACCGTCATGCAGTCCTGCCAGCACGCCAGCCCGCTGGGCAAGGTCGCCGGGTACAACGCGGCGGCCGACCTGCTGGGCCTGCCGTTGCGCGAGTTCACCGCTGGGCCGTACGTCACCTGCCTGGACCTGGGCGGCGCCGGCGCGATCTTCACCCGGGGTTGGGACCGCCGGGTCATGGCTTCCGGCGCCGAGGGCGCGGTCGTCAAAAAGAAGATCAACCAAGCGATCCACCCGCCGGTGGACGACGCCGCGAAGATCCTCGCCGCCGCCGACCGCGTCTACATCGAGCTGCCCTTCTTCCCCCGCGCCGAGGAGGGGGTCGCGGCATGATCCTGGTGACCGGGGCGACCGGAAATGTCGGAAGGCACGTGCTCGCCCAGCTCCGCGCCATGGGTGTGGCCGACGTCCCCGCCCTGGTGCGTCCGGGGTCGACCGCATTTCGGCCGGACGGGGTCGAGGTCGCGACCGGAAGCCTGGAGGACCCGGATGCACTGGCCGCGTCACTGACCGAGGTCCAGGCGGTCTTCCTGGTCTGGCCGTTCCTCACTACCGATGGCGCGTCCGCCGCGCTGGAGGCGATCGGTCGGCACGGCGGGCGCCTGGTCTACCTGTCGTCGGTCGGCGCGGGCGGACCCGAGGAGCGGGTCGACCCGATCTTCAAGCTGCACGCCGACATGGAACGGCTGATCGAGGAGTCCGGGCTACCGCGTACGGTGCTGCGCTCGGACACCATCGCCAGCAACACCCTGGCCTGGGCCGAGCAGGTCCGCACCAGCGGGGTGGTGCGCGGCCCGCTCACCGCACCGACGGCGGTCATCGACCCACGCGACATCGCGGCCGTAGCCGCCCGAGCGCTCACCGACGACTCGCACGTCGACGCGACCCACCTGTTGACCGGACCCGAAGTGATCAGCCGCCCCGAACAGGTCCGGGCGATCGGGGCGGCCGTCGGCCGCGAGCTTCGCTTCGAGGAAGTCCCCGTTCCGGCGGCGCGAAGGCGGATGCTGGCCGACGGCCGCCCACCCGCCCTGGTGGACGCCCTGTTGTCGGCCGCCGAAACCCGCTCCGCCTCGACGCTGGTCACTTCGACCGTCGCCGACCTCACCGGGGAACTACCCCGCACCTTCCAACAGTGGGCACGCGATCACCGCGAGGCCTTCCGCTGAGCGCCGACTCAGCTGGGAACCGCGTGTAACTGGTGCAGGAAGGTGGCGAGCAGGCGGGGGCCGATGCAGATGGTGGCAAGTTCGTGGTCGAGGGTGACGATGCCGGCCAGCTGGTTGCTGTGGTCGATGGCGGGTGCGCCGCTGGCGCCGGGGCCGAGCAACATCCGCAGGGCGAAGTCGGCGTCGTCGGTGCCGGTGACCGGGCCTTTGTTGATGCTCCAGTGGCCGCCCGGGTAGCCGGCGACGACGAGGTGCTCGCCGGTGTGTACGGGGGTGGGGCGGGGGCGCAGGGGCGGGTTGTGCAGGCCGCGCAGTTCTAGGAGGGCGAGGTCCACGGTGGCGAGGGCGTGGTCGGTGTCGTTCCAGACCATGCGTTGGGCGCGTTGTTGGGAACGGCGGGCGTGTTCGTGTACGCCCGTGTATTCGGTCAGCGCAAGGGTGCGTACGCCGCTGACGGGCAGGCGGGGGTGGTAGCCCACGGTCAGGGCGCGTGGGTTGCCCATGATGATGACGTGCAGGGCGGTCAGCGCGAATCCGGGCGCGATCACCGTTGCGGTGCCGACGGTGTCCCGCGAGTCGCGGACGGGTAGGACGCTTCGGCGCAGCCGGCGTGAGGACGGGTTCATCGGGTTACCCCCCGAGCTGGTATCGGATAGAGGTTGAGCAACTCGTGTCCGGTCAGGTGTCGGTCGGTGACCAGTTCCAGCCGGTTGGTGGTTTCGCCGGGCACCTCCGGGCCGGACGCGATCGGCTGCTCGAAGTTGACCCGGTGAATACCCAGACCGCCGAGGTGGCGGGTGCCGGATGCGTGCCACCAGGCCTCGGCGATCAGCTCGAACAGGTACCTGGTCGGGTCGGGGCTGTCCGGCAGCCAGCTCGCCGCCATCGAGGTCAGCCGGGCCACGGTGTAGGCGAGCTCGCCGGTGCCGAGCGTCGTGCCGCGTTCGCTTTCCGGGACCGGGCCGACCCGGTGCCCGGTGATCAGCAGCGCCGGGCGCAGCCGCTGCCCAGGCAGGCGCAGCTGCATGTGGCCAACGCTGTGTGCCGGGATGAACCCGGCGGCGATGGGCTGGCGTGGCAGGCAGTACACCACCTCGTCGGTGCCGTCCGTGCAGATGCCCAGGTGCAGCGCGTAGTCCATCGTGGTGCGCAGGTCGGCCGTGGGCTCCCCCAGCGTGTGGGACAACCAGCTCAGCGGCGCGCAGTCCACCCGGTGGTCGGCGAGCGTCTGGCACACCAGGTCGGCCAGGCGCAGGTAGGTCAATGCCGGGTGCAGGTGCACCTGCCGGGTCGGGGTAGTGGTGAAGGAGAACATTCGACGGTTCCTTTTCTGGATGCTGGTGAGGGATTCGGGGCTGGGAAGGACCCGAGAGGCGGGCCGCGCGCGGTCATCGGCCACCCCCGGTGGTGACCAGCCAGCGGCCGGTGCCCGACCGCTGTGTGACGGGCAGTTCGTGGTCCGGGACGAAGTCGTGCACCGCGATCTCGGCGCCGGAGCGGGCCAGCTGAGCCAGCTCCAGAGGGGTGATCAGCCGGGCGGTCGCCGGGACGAGCCCCCAGCGCCGGGCCCACTCGACGTCGCGCGGAGTGTGGACCAACTGGGGCGGCACGGCGTCCAGCAGCGCGCGGATCGACTCGAACGGTCCGGCCGCGAGGGTGAGGTCGACCCAGTCCAGCTGGTTGGCGAGTTGGTCTCGCAGCCGTTGGTTGGGCAGTTCGGCGAGCAGCTCGACCCGCCGCTCGGCGAGCCGGGTGAGCTGCCCGCGCAGCCCCGCCTCGGACAAACCGGCAAACAGCGACGGATAGTCGTCCAGCGCCAAGTCCAGCTCCGTCACCAGGTCGCCACCGGCCAGCACGGACTCCTCCAGATCGATTGCGAGCACCCACCCGTCTGAGCCCAGCAGCAGGTTGGGCGGCCACAGCACGTCGTCGCCGGCGCGCAGCATCAGCCCGGTGAGCTGCGCACTCATCCGGCGCTGAATCGCCGGATCGCGGTAGTCCTTGGGATTCAGCGGCCGGCCGGCCACCCAAGGAGCGACATCGGCCAGCTCACCTGCGCCGAGCCAGGTCGTGCCGTCCCGGTGCGAAACCGAGTGCGTGCCGATGGCCAGTTCGGCGCGGGGCGCCGGGCCGACGACCGATTCGGGCAGCCGGGAGGCCGCCACGGCGTCGACCATCCTTCGCGCCTTGGGCCACCGGCGAAGCACCTCTGGCCGCCCGGACTCGGACTCGGACCGCACCACCCTGCGCTGGCCATCGCTCAGGACGTGGCCCCCGACGGTGCGCACACCGTCCCGCCGGCCCAGCCGGACCAGAGGCAGGCCCAGCCCCCGCGACCCGAGCGGGCGCGCGTTGACCAGCCGGGCCAGCACGGCGGCGCCCGGCATTCTCGAGCCGCGCAGTCTCGGACGCAGGACCCGGGCCAGCGCACCCTCGGCCAGCAGATCGCGCTCGGCCACGGTCAGGGTGACCAGTTCGGCGGCGACCACCGGGTCGACGAACACCGACCACACCCCGTCGGCATCCGGCGCCACGTACAGCACGACCCGGGCGTCGGCGGCGCCGGCGTACCGCGCCGGGAACTCGCGCAGGTCCGGCATCAGGTAGTACCGCACGTCGTGCGCCCGCCACCGGCGCAGCGGGTCGGCCCGCCGGTACAGCGCGTGATCCGGAGGCAATCGCTCGGCTTCGCCCAGTCGCCGCGCGATCGCGGCCGAAATCCGCCTTCGCCCGCCCAATGTGCGCACCGACCGCCCGGTGGCGGCGGACACGGTGACCCCACCACCGCGCAACCACCGCATCCGGGTCCGCACCCGGTCCGTGGCAGCTTGGGGTGCGGTCTCGCCGGGGTCGTGCGTGGCCGCCGCGCGCAGCAGTCCGGGCGCCGCGGCCAGGGTCAGGGCCAGCGCCAGCCCGCCGCCGCCGACGCCCGCCGCCCGCGGATGAATCCCGGCGAGCCAGCCCAGCAACGGCCCGTTGACCAGCGCGCCCAGGTTCACCAGCAGGAAGTACAGGCCGAGCAGCCGGCCCAGCATTTTGTCCGAAACGATCAACTGGAGGTAGCTGTTGACCGCCTGGATGTAGCCGATCAACGCCACGCCGCTCGCGGCCATCCCGACGGCGGCCAGCCACAGCTCCGGCGCCAGCCCGGTGAGCAGGACGAACGCGTCGAGCGCCAGCGCCGTGCCGACCACCCGCCGGATCCCGGGCGGTCTGGTGTGCCGGGTGTTCCAGATCGCGATGGCGAGGGTGCCTGTCGCCATCGCGGTGGCCAGCACCGGATAGGCGTACTGGCCGCCGAACACACCGAAGGCGAGCGTGGGCAGCGCCACGGCCAGCGTGCCGACCAGGACGCCCTGGACGAGTACCAGGCCGAGCACGGCCGCCACCAGTGGTTTCCCCCGTGCGTAGCGGAACCCGGCGCGCAGTGTCTCGCGTTCGCCATCGGCCCGCTCGGAGAGCGCGGACCACACCGGCTTGATCGCCAGCAGGCCGAGGATCGCGCCGATGTAGGCGAGCCCGTCGATCACGAACACCCAGCCGACGCCGAAACTCGTGATGATCAGGCTCGCCATCGCGGGGCCGAGCACGCCCAGGGTGTTGGTCATCAACGACATCAGCGCGTTCGCCGCTGGCTGCCGATCCCGGCCGACCAGGTACCGGGTGAGCACGCCACGCGCCGGGGGTTGCAGCGCGTTCGCCGCGCTGGACAGCGCACCGAGCGCGTACAGCAGCGGCAGCGAGATCAGTGCGGTCCGTTCGAGCAGGCCGACGGCCAGCACGACCACGCCCACCACTCCGACGGTCACCACCAGGACAAGCCGCTTGTCCCGCACCCGGTCGGCGAGCACCCCGGCCGGGGCGGACAGCAGCACCCCGGGCAGCGTCTGTGCGGCGAGCATGAAGCCGAAGGCGACCGGATCGTTGTGGGAGAGCATCAGCACCAGCACGTCCAGCGCGGTACGCAGCATTGAGGTGCCCAGCCACGACACGGCCTGCCCGGAGAAGTACCGCCGGAAGCCACGGTTGCGCTCGTTCTTGGCGAGCAGTTCGCGGAACGCGTTTTCCCGTCCGATCCGCGACCACGCCGTCAGGCCGGCGCGGGCGATGAGCAAGCCGACCAGCCCCAACCCGGCGGCCTCGACGCCGAACAGTGCGAGGGCAAGCACGATCAGCGTGACGGCGCTCGGGCGCGTCAGCACCCGGGTCCACACCCGGGCGGGGGCACTCTCAGGCTCGGTCTCGCTCGGGTTGTGCTCGGCCGCCGCGCGCCGCAGTCCCGGGGCCGCGGCCAGGGTCAGCGTCAGCGCCAGCCCGCCGCCGACGATGCTCGCCGCTCGTGGATCCATCCCGCCGAGCAAACCCAGCAACGGCCCGTTGACCAGCGCGCCCAGGTTCCACAGCAGGAGGTACAGGCCCAGCTGCCGGCCCTGCATCTCTTCCGGGACGATCGAGAGGAAGTAGTTGTAGACGGCGTTGACGTAGGCGAGCAGCGCCGCGCCGCTGGCGGCCGTCGCGGCGGCGGCCAGCACAAGGTTCGGCGCTACGCCGGTGAGCAGGGCGAACGCGTCGAGCGCCAGCGCGGTGCCGATCACCCGCCGAATGCCGGACACCTTCGGGCGGAGGGTGTTCTTGACGGCCGTGGCGAGGGTGCCTATCGCCAGTGCGGTGGCCAACACCGGGTAGGCGGCCGGGCCGCCGAATGCCCCGAAGGCCAGTGTCGGCAGCACCACGGCCAGCGTGCCGACCAGCACGCTCTGCGTCAGTACTAGCCCGAGCACGTCCGCGACCAGCGACCTCTTCCGGGCGTAGCGGAGTCCGGCACGGAGCAACCCGCGCTCGCGGTTGGCCTGCTCGGTACGTCCGGACAACACCGGCTTGATCGTCAACAGCCCGAGGACGACCGCCAGGTAGCTGACAGCGTCGATCGCAAAAACCAAGCCGACGCCGGACCACGCGATGAGCAGGCTGGCCATCGCCGGCCCGAGCACGCCCAGGGTGTTGACCAGCAGCGTCATCAACGCGCCCGCCGCCTCTATCCGGTCCTTGCCGACCAGCTGCACGACAAGCACGCCTCGGGTCGGCTGCTCAAGGGTGATCACGGCGGTGGACAGCGTGCCCAGCGCGAACAGCAAGGGCAACGACATCAGGTGGGTTCCGTGGAGCAGGCTCGTGGACAGCCCGATCACGGCAAGCGCGGCCTCGGTCGCCACCATGACGCGTCGCTTGTCCCGCACCCGGTCGGCGAGCACCCCGGCGTGGGCGGCAAGCAGCACGCCGGGCAGCGTCTGCGCCGCGAGCATCCAGCCGAGGGCGCTCGTCCCGCCGAGGGCCACCGCCAGCAGATCCAGCGCGGTGCGCAGCATCGAGGTGCCGAACCACGACACGACCTGCCCCGACAGGTACCGCCGGTAGTCGCGGTTGCGCTCGTTCTTGGTGAGCAGCTCGCGGAACGCGTTCTTGGTCTTCTCGTCCGGCGGGCTGCGCGATCGCGGCATGCCCGGGTTCCCCGGCTTTGCTGAGGCGAGCACCGCGCGGGCGAGCTCGGCCTGGAGGTCCGGGTCGGCGAGGCGTACCTCGGCCAGCACGATCATCAGTGACTCGGCCCAGGCCGGACGGTCCTCGGCGGGCAGCTCGGCCAACCGGTCCAGCGCCGTCCGCGCGGTTCGCAGGAACTCCGGTCCGAGCTCGGCCGGCACCGGGGCGTCGATCGGGGCGAGTGCCATGGTCAGCCAGGCCGCGTCCCGCGCCCGCTCCTCGGCCGGTCGCCGGCGCGAAACTGCCCCCGCCCCGCGGGGCACGACCGGCGTGCCGCCTCGGATCAGCCGCAAGAGACCCACCGACCGGCCGATGCCGGGAAGCGTGAGCAACAGCTCGTGCGCTTCGTGCAGCGCGGTGACGGCTCGGGCCAGGGCGGCGTGGGAGTCGCTGGCCGCGGCGTCGAACTCCGCCGGCAGCGGCTCGGCAAGCGTCGGGCCCGTCCGGCTCCGCGAGTCGAAAGTGGCGACATGACCCCCATTGAGCAGCGCCAGCTCCATCGCGTACGCCCACTCCCCGTTGGGCAGGTAAGGCCGGCGCAGCCAGCGTGCCCAGCCGACGGTCAGCGCGACCCGCTGTGCTTCGGTGGTCCCGGCGCCCAGCAGCGCCTCTCCGGGGCGGCCGGTGCCCAGCCAGGCGGCCGCCACGTCGGGCGCGGCCAGGCGGAGCAGGGAGTAGTCCGTCAGCTCGCGGAAAGCCCGCAGCGCGTTGTCCACCTGGCCGGCCATTGCCAGCAGCCGCGCCAGGTCAGCGTGGGCGCGGGACAACAACCGCCACTCCGGCGCCGAGTGGCCGGCCAGCGACCGGGCTCGCGCCAGCTGACTGTGCGCCACACGCAGCGCGGCCAGTGCCCCGGTCCCGGCGGTCCGCCGCGCCGCGCGGGTGGTCAGCGCGTGGCGCGCGAGGTGACCCACCGACACCACCGTCAGTCCACCGAGCAGCACCAGCATGCCGGCGACTTTCACCGAGCCGGGCACGATGAACGGCGGCGGCTCCACCAAGCCACCGGTGACGAACAGCCCGAGCGTGACCAGCCCGGTGACCGTGATGCGGCGCAGCGCCGCCCGTACGGTCGGGCTGAACACGGCCAGCGCCACCACGATCATGATCAGCCCGCCCATCTGCAACGGGACCCTCGGGCCAACAGAAGCGAGCCCGCCGAGCAGCAACCCGCCGAGCGCCGGACCGAGCCGGGACACCGACTGGTAGAGCCCGCCCGCCAGTCCCCGCAGCCACTCCTCGACGCTCAGCTGCATGGCGGAGCTGGCCATGGTGAGGAACAGCATCGAGAAGAACCCGAAGGGCAGCAGCGCCAGTGCGGTGCTCTCCAGGGAGGGCATCGACCCGCTGACCATCGCTGACAGTCCGAACAACAGGGCGACCGTGACGATCGACCGCCGCGAGGGTGCGGAGCCACCGCCGCGTGCGGCGAGCCAGGCGGAGACCACCGTGCCGAAGAACGAGCCGGCCGCCACCGCGCCGGACAGCAGCCCGAAGCCGGCCGCGTCGCTGTGGAACACCCCGCTGGAAAGTGGCGGCAGCGTCACCCCACTGTTCAGCGCCACGGCGCCCAGCACGAAGGTCAACGGGACCACCACGCGCACCCTGGGCAGCCGGGCCATGGTGCGCCCGCCCTCGGCGATCGACCGGGTGGTTATCCGTACCGCCTGCCAGAACCCGCCGAGCGGTGGGTGGATCTCCCCGCGCCCGGTGCGGATCTTCAGCAGCGTCCACACCACCACGCCGTAGCTCGCCGCGTTCAGCAGGAAGACCGGCCCGGTGCCGACGGCGCTGATCAGCCAACCGGCCAACGGCGTGCCCACCATGAACGAAAGCTGGGCGAGTGCGGCGGTCCAGGCGATCATGGTCCGGATCTGGTTCGCCGCCACCAGCCTTGGGGTGAACGCGAAGCGGGTCGGCGTCTCGATCGCCGAGGCTACGCCGGTGAGCAGGGCCAGCGGGAACACCAGCCACAGGCCGGCCGCGCCGAACAGGTCCGCGAACCCGAGGACCAGCGAGATCCCGCCCAGCACGAGGTTGCCGACGAACAGGATGCCGCGCTGGCTCATCCGGTCCGCCAGCGCACCGCCCCAGATGCTCAGGAAGGTCGGCCCGAGCTGCAGCAGCGTGGCCACGCCGACCGCCGTCGCGCTGAAATCGGTCAGCCGGAGCACCAGCCAGTCCTGAGCCAGGATCTGCATTGCGGTGCCGGCCCCGGAGAACCATTGCCCGATGAAGAAGACCCGCGTATCCCGTCGCCGCATCGGGGCGAACATGCCGGTGTCACCGGCCGACAGGCCGGCGTCCGGCCGTGTGGCGTCCGGCGGAGGGAGGTGGCGGTTGCGGACCCACGCGGTGAAGATGCCGCCGAGCACCACCGCGCCGATGAGCCCCAGCGCGGCGGCCACCGGCCAGCCGGTAATGGTCGGCACCCCACCCGGCACATCGGCGGCGGCGGGCAGGGCGGTCCCCAACATGATCGCCACCGGCAGGCCGACCAGCGCGGCGACCCGGCGCCCGGTCCGCGCCCGGTCCGCCCGCTCACCGGTGACCAGGTTGATCAGTACCCGAGCCGGTGGGAGTGGCATCCTCAGCAGGCGCTCCTCAGCGACGCCGTGTACGCGGGCAAGCTCTCGGTCGGCCAGCAGGGTGCGTTGGGTGAGATCGACGGAGCGCAGCCCGCGCAACACCAGTTCGTCCAGGTAGATGACCCGCCGGCCGCCCTCGTTGCGGAAGTACATCAGCACGCCGAGATCGGGCTCACCGTTCTTGGTCAACCAGCGGTTGAGCCGGTGCACGACACGCACTTCGATGTCGTCCGACCAGCCCTCGCTGGCTGCCCGCACCAAGGCGTACTCATCGGAGCTTGCCGGCTCACTGCCCAGCTTGTCGATGCCCCGCTCGATCAGTGCCCGACGGTTCCGGTCGGGCATGACTTGCTCGCCGGTGGCCAGCCGGATCGCCAACGGCCCGTTGCCCGGTTGCGCGTCCAGCAGTTGGGCGCGGTAGTCGGCGACGTCGTCCAGGGCATGCTTGAGGGTGGTAAAGCTGAACTCGCCCCGGGCGACGTAGGTGGCCGTGCCCAGCAGGTCAGCGAGGTCGTCCAGCAGCCGCTGGTACTCCCAGACGGGCTCGTCGGCGCGGCGGGCCAGCTCGTCCAGAACGGTCTTGCCCAGCTCGGAGAGTTCGTGACGGCCGCCCTCGCCCGGGACCAATAGTCCCAGCCCCCGGTGAACGAAAGCGTTCACACGCTTTCGGGTGAACCTTGCGGTAAGCCCGGTGACGGCCGCGGCCGCCCTATACGGAGTCATGCCCCCTTTCGCGCCAAACAAGGTCAGCAGGTACAGCGACGAGTTCTTCCCGGCGACGGGTTCCGGACGCGGCGCCAACCCGCTGTCCGGGTCGGCGCGCAGTGACCAGATCAGCGACTTGACGCGTGCCCTGCCATATCTGGCCGATGTCGGCACCAGGGTGCTGGTGAACCATTTCGCGAGTTCGTCCCAGGCCGGGTGAGGGCGTGGCGCGGGCTGGTGAATCCCCGCCCACAGCGCCCGGCCGTCCGCCGTCACCTTGATGCGGAGGTCGCCACCCGGGCTTTCCGAGGCCACGGTGACCAGCCCCCAGCCGGCATACGCCTCGATCTGGGCCGGAAGGGCGCCGCGCCTCAACCCACTTACCGCCTCCGCCTCCGCCTCGGTCAGGCCCCGATCACCGGCCTTGACCAGCGCCCCCAAGGTGGCCCCCATGGCCTTCTCCGGCGCACCCGCCCGCTTCGGCATCCACCCCGGTCTGCCCTGCTTGCGCCGGGGTTCGGGGATGACTCTGGTGCGCACCAGCAGCGCCGTCAGTTCGTTGTTCGGGTAGACGTCGTCGCCGGGCTCGATGCGTAGCAGCTCGGCCTGTGCAAGGCCGTACAGCACCCGCCGAGCGGCGCGCTCCGACAACCCCGCCAGTTGGGTGTTGCGCAACTTGTCGATCAGCGTTCCCGGTCGGTCGATCACCGTGCGCAGCAACGCGATCACCCCGGTTGGTCCGGCGCGCGGCTCCGTCAGGTCCCGTGCCGCCAGGTAAAGCCGGGTGATCAGTTCACGTTCCCGGTCATCCCGGTGGGTGGCGGTCAGTGCGAGCAGGGCCGAGCGATCGGCCTCCGGCATGCCATCCAGCTCGAGTCGGTTCCAGGCGTGGATCTCTTCCGCCGCCTCGACTTCACCGCCGGGATCGCGGGTCACGGGCAGGCGCGGGTCGGGCGGTGTGCTCGGTCGCAGGGCCCGCAGCTCGGCGCGGTAATCGACTACGTCATCCAGGGCACGCTTGAAGCGGGTAAAACTGGCCTCGCCCCGGGCGACGCTGATGGCCCTGCCCAACAGGTCGGCGAGGTCGTCCAGCAGCCGCTGGTACTCCCAGGCAGGCTCGTCGGCGCGGCGGGCCAGCTCATCCAGGACAGCCCTGCCCAGCTCGGAGAGCTCGTAACGGTCGCGCTGACGCAGAACCAACAACCCCAACCCCCGGTGAGCAAAGGCGTCCACCCGGTTACGGGTGAACCTCGCCGTGAACCCGGGGACGGCCGCCGCCGCCTGGTCCGGAGTCAGCCGTTCCTTGCCAAACAAGGTCAGCAGGTGCAGCGACGAGTTCTCCCCGGCAGCGGGCACCGGACGCGGTGCCAGCCCGCCTCCCGGGTCGGCGCGCAGCAACCAGATCAGTGACTTGACCCGCGCCCTGCCGTATCTGACCGACGTCGGTACCAGGGTGCTGGCGAACCATTTCGCGAGCTCGTCCCACGCCGGATGAGGGCGGGGCGCCGGCCGGCGGATCCCCGCCCACACCGCCCGGCCGTCCGCAGTCACCGTGTATCGGAGGATGCTGCTCCCTGATACATCGAAGGACTCGGTGGCCAGCCCCCAGTCGACGTACGCCCGGAACGTGCGCGCAACGTTGCTTTGTCCCACGTCCGGATTGGCCGCATGCGCCTCTCGCACGATCAGACCGCTTTCGCCGGCCTCGACCAGCGCCCCCAAGGTGGCGCCCATTGCCTCTTCCGGCACATCGGCCCGGTTCGGGATTCCCGGCGGCCTGCCCCGCTTGCGCCGGGGTTCGGCAACCACTCCGGCGCGCAGCAACAGCGCCCTCAGTTCCTCGTTCGGGTAGACGTCGTCGCCGGGCTCGATGCGTAGCAGCTCGGCCTGTGCCAGCCCGTACAACACCCGCCGGCCGGCGCGCTCCGACAACCCCGCCAGGTGGGTGTTGCGCAACTTGTTGATCATTGATCCCGGTCGGTCGATCACCGTGCGCAGCAACGCGATCACCCCGGTTGGTCCGGCGCGCAGCTCCGTCAGGTCCCGTGCCGCCAGGTAAAGCCGGGTGATCAGTTCACCTTCCCGCTCGGCGGCACCGATCCCCAAGCGGTCACCGAGCCAGGCGGACGCGTGTTCGCCCTGGTGGCTGGCGATCAGCAGGAGCAGCGCCGAACGATCGGCCTGCGATATGCGGTCCAGCTCGTCGCGGAACGCGAAGTCCGATGCCATCTGTCCGGTGTGGGCGACGGTGTCGCCGTTGTCGGGTCTCTGGGTCCAGGTGAGGTACGGGTCGGCGTCGACCGTCTTGCGGATGTCGGCGGGGCGGACCCACAGCAGGATGGCCAGGGATTCGGGCGTCGGGGCGGGGAGTCGGTGGATGTGTCGCCGGTACAGCGCTGTGCCGATGCGGTCGGCGGGCGAGCGAACGTCGTCGGGGTCGTCGATGGACGCGTACGTGTCGCCGAGGTCCCTTATCGCGGCTTCGATCTGTTGGTGCAACTCGTCGGGTAGTGGCATCGAGGTGTCGCGTGGGTAGTTCCGGGCCTGGTCGAGTAGGTCGGCGGCCTCGTCGAACCGGGTCGGTCCACCATCGGTGAGATGGCGTTTGGCGGCGACCAACAGCTGGTTGACGTGGTTCGGCCGGCTCCCCTTCTGTGCGCCGGTGATCAGGTCGATCAGTACCTGGGTCGGCGGCAGTGGCATTTTCAGCAGATCTTGGTCGCGAACGCCGTGCACGCGGGCGAGTTCTCGGTCGGCTAGCAGGGTGCGTTGGGTGAGGTTGAGGGAGCGCAGGCCTTGCAGGACGAGTTTGTCCAGGTAGATGACCTGCCGGCCGGTTTGGTTGCGGAAGTACATCAGTACGCCGAGGTGGGGTGCTCCGTTCTTGGTCAACCAGTGGTTGAGTCCGTTTACGGCGTGCACTTCGATGTCGTCTGACCAGTTTTTGCTGGCTGCGCGCACCAAGGTGTAGTCGTCGGTGTTGACCGGGTGGCTGCCCAGTTGGTCGATGCCCCGCTCGATCAGCTTCCGGTGGGCTTGGTCGGGCATGACTTGTTCGCCGGTGGCCGGCCGGATCGCCAACGGCCCGTTGGGCGCCAGCTGGGCGCGGTAGCTGACGACCTCGTGCAGGGCGTGCTTGAGCTGCTCATAGTCGGGCTCGCCCCGGATGAGTTCGGTGGGCCTGCCGAGCAGGTCAGCGAGGTCGTTCAGGAGTCGCTGATACTCCCGGATCGGCTGGGTGGCGCGCCCGGCCAGATCGGCCAGGATGTCCTCGGCCAGGAGGGTGAGCCGATAGCGGCCGTCGGGATAGCGGACCAAAAGGCCCCATTTCGCTTCGGCGAAGACGTACATGCGCCCTCGGGTGACCTCCGAGTCGACCCCGGTGATGGCCGCCCCCGCCTCTTGGGGACTCATCCCCTCTTCTCTCGACCCGATCATGGTCAGCAGGTGCAGGGACGAACTCTCCCCGGTGGCGACCATGGCTTCTTCCGGCGCGTCGGCCCGGACCGGGATCCGCTTGCGCCGGGTTTCGGGGATGACCCCCGCACGCACGAACAGCGCGGGCAGGTGCTCGTTCGGATGGACCTCGTCGCCGGGCGCGGCCTCCGATATGTCATCCGGCTCGGGTCGGGTCCCGGTCGGGTCCGGCCGGGACGACAACGGTTTGTTGCGCGGCACGTCCGGCGGCACGCCCAGCGGCTCGGCGCGGTAGTTGACGATGTCGCTCAGTGCCCGCTCGAGCTGCGCAAGGGCGGGGTTCTTCAAGGTGAGCTTTGCGGACCCGCCCATTAGGTCAGCCAGGTCGTCCAGCAGTCGCTGGTACTCCCAGATCGGCTCGTGGACGCGGCGGGCGAGCGCCGCCAGGGTGTCCCTGCCCAGCTTGGAGAGCTGGTACCGGCCGTCGTCGAGCAGCGCGAGCAGCCCCAGTCGTGGGTGGGCGAGCGCGCGCATCTGTTTTTGGGTGACCTTCGGGTCGAGCCCGGCGACGGCCGCCGCCTCGTCGGGGGTCCTCCCCTCTTCCACCTGCCCGGCCACGGTCAGCAGGTGCAGCAGCGAGTTCTTCCCGGCGACTGGCACTGGGCGCGGGGCCAGCCCGCTGTCCGGGTCGGTGCGTAGTGACCAGATCAGCGACTTGACGCGCGCCCTGCCGAGGGTGAGCGCCGTCGGCACCAGGGTGCTGGCGAACCAGTCCGCGAGTTCGTCCCATGCTGGGTGGGAGCGCGGCGCCGGCCGCAGAATCCCCGTCCACACCGCCAGGCCGTCCGCCGTCACCCTGTACCGGATGACGTCGCTCCCCGGCTCGTCGTAGGACTCGGTGACCAGACCCCAGTCGGCATATGCGTGGAGTTGGAGCGAAACGCCGGCGTACCCAACGCCCGGATTGGCCAGATCCGCTTCCGCCGAGGTCGTTCCCCGGCCACGGGCCTTGACCAGCGCCTCCAAGGTGGAGCCCATGGCCTCTTCCAGACCATCGGCCCGAATGGGGGTCGCCATCGGCCTGCCCCGCTTGCGCCCAGGCTCGGAGATGACTCCGGCGCGCACCAGCAGCGCGGTCAGCTCCTCGTTCGGGTAGATGTCGTCGCCGGGATCGATACGCAGCAGCTCGGCCTGCGCCAGCCGGTATAGCTCCCGTCGGCCGGTGTGCCTCGACAACTCGGTCAAGCCGGTGCCGCGCAAGCTGTTGACCAGTGTTCCCGGCCGCTCGATGACCGTGCGCAGCAACGTGATCACTGCGGTGAGTTCGGCGGGCAGCCCCGCCAGGTGCCGCGCCGCCCGGTACAGGCGGATGATCAGTTCGCGTTCCCGCTCGGCGGCGCCGCTGCCCGATCGGTCACCGACCCACACCGGCCTGTGCTCGGCCTGGTGGCTGGCGACCAGCGCGAGCAGCGCCGAGCGATCGGCCTCCGGCATGCGGTCCAGCTCGTCCCGGACCTGCCGGAACCCGATGTCCGCCTGCGGGTCGTCGACGGAGTCCGGGTAGGTGGGGACACCCTCCGGCGCTCCGCCTCCATCGACGAACTCGTCGACGAAGAACGGCACCAGCTCCGCCGGGTCCTGGAGCTGGGCGGCCAGCATCTGTCCGGCGTAGGCGACGGTGTCGCCGCCGTCGGGTCCTCGGGCCCAGGGCAGGTGCGCGGTGGCGTCGACCGTCTTGCGGATGTCGGCGGGGCGGACCTGCAGCAGGATGGCCAGGGATTCGGGCGTTGGCGCGAGGAGTCGGTGGATGTGTCGCCGGTACAGTGCCGTGCCGATGCGGTCGGCGGGCGAGCGGACGTCGTCCGGGTCGTCGATGGACCTGTACCCGGCGCCGAGGTTGCTCACTGCGGCTTCGATCCGTTGACGCAACCCGCTGGGTAGCCAGACCGAGGTGTTGCGCAGGTAGCGCTGGACCTGGTCGAGCAGGTCGGCGGCCTCGTCGAACCGGGTCGGCTCAGCGGCGGCGAGATGGATTTCGGCGGCCGTCAACAGCTGGTTGATGTGGTTTCGCCGGTTTGCCTTCGGTGCGCCGGTGATCAGGTCGATCAGTACCTGGGTCCGTGGCAGCGGCATCTTGAGTAGGTGTTTTTCGGTGACGCCGTGTGCGCGGGCGAGTTCTCGGTCGGCTAGCAGTGTGCGCTGGGCGAGATCGAGCGAGTGGAGCTCGCGCAGCACGTGTTTGTCCAGGTAGATGACCCGGCGGCCGTCCTCGTTGCGGAAGTACATGAGCACGCCGAGATCGGCCGCGTCGTTCTTGGCCAACCAGTGGTTGAGTCCGTCCACGACGCGCACTTCGATGTCGTCCGACCAGTTCTTGCTGGCGGCCCGCACCCGGGCGTAGTCGTCGGCGTCGACCGGCTGGCTGCCCAGTTTGTTGATGCCTTGCTCGATCAGCTCCCGGCGGGCCTGGTCCGGCATGATCTGCTCACCTGTGGCCAGCAGGATCGCCAATGGCCCGTTGCGCGGCAGCTGGGTGCGGTAGCTGACGACGTCGCGCAGGGCTTGCTCGAGCTGTGTGTAGCCGGGTTTGCCCGGTTCGAGTTTGGTGGTCCGGCCGGCCAGGTCAGCGAGGTCGTCCAGTAGCCGCTGGTACTCCCAGATCGGTTCATCGGCCCGGCGGGCCAGCTCGTCCAGGATGTACCTGCCCAGCCAGGAGAGCTGGAAGCGGCCGTTCTTGCCCAGCACCAGCAGTTCGAGTTCCGGTTGGGTGAGGGCGTACATGCGCCCTCGGTTGTCCACCGGGCGGAGCCCGGTGGCGACCGCCTGCACCTCATCGGGGAGCAGTCCCCCTTCTTCGGCGCCGACCATGGTCAGCAGGTGCGGCAGCGAGTTCTTCCCGGAGACGGGTTCCGGGCGTGGAGCCAGTCCACTGTCGGGCTCGGTGCGCAGTGACCAGATCAGCGACTTGACGCGCGCCGTGCCGAGCGCGACCGGTTTCGGTACGAGGGTGCTCGTGAACCAGTCCGCGAGCTCGTCCCAGGCCGGATGGGGGCGGGGTGCCGGCCGGTGAATTGCCGCCCACACAGCCCGGCCGTCCGCCGTCACCCTGTAGCGGGGGGTGACACGGCCCGGCGCTACCGGGGTCTCGGTGACTAGACCCCAGCCGGCGTACGCCTGGAGCTGTGCTGATACGACGGCGCGCCACAACCCGCTGACCAACGCCAGCGCCTCCGCCAAGGTCAGGCCCCGCTCACCGGCCTCCACCAGTGCGTCCAAAGTGGCGCCCATGGCCTTTTCCGGTGAATCGGCCCGGATCGGGATCCCCGCCGGCCTGCCCACCTTCCGCCGGGGTTCGGGGATGACTCCGGCGCGCACCAGCAGCGCGGTCAGCTCCGTGTTCGGGTAGATGTCGTCGCCGGGATCGATGCGCAGCAACTCGGCCTGCGCCAGCCGGTACAGCTCCCGCCGGCCGGTGTGCTCCGACAACCCGGGCAAGCCGGTGTCGCGCAGGTTTTCGAGCGCCATTCCGGGCCGTTCGGTCACCGGGCGCAGCACCGCGATCACCCCGGGGAGTCCGGCGCGCAGTCCCGCCAGCTGTCGCGCCGCTTGGTGCAGCCGGATGATCAATTCATGTTCCCGGTCATCCCGGTGGGCGGCGACCAGCGCGAGCAGCGCGGAGCGATCGGCCTCCGGCAAACCATCCAGCTCGGCCGAGTCCAACACCATGTCGTGGTGCTCGGCGTCGGCCGTCCCGCGGACGTCGGCGGGGCGGACCGGCGGATCGTCCGGCACGACCTGCTCGCCGGTGTCTGGCCGGGGCGCCGACGGCCCGTTGCGCAGCACGTCCGGCGGCACGCCCAGCAGCGCGGCCTGGTATTGGACGACGTCTCCCAGGGCCTGCTCAAGTCTCACGAAGGCGGACCCGCCCAGTTCGAGCTTCGCAGACCCGCCCAGCAGGTCAGCGAGGTCGTCCAGTAGCCGCTGGTACTCCCAGATCGGTTCATCGGCCCGGCGGGCCAGCTCGTCCAGGATGTACCTGCCCAGCCAGGAGAGCTGGAAGCGGCCGTTCTTGCCCAGCACCAGCAGCCCCAGTTCCGGGTAGGTGAAGGCGTACATCCGGTTTCCGTTGGTTGACGGGCGGAGCCCGGTGACAGCCGCCGCTTCGTCGGGGGTCATCCTCCCTTCCGCCCCGATCTTGGTCAGCAGGTGCAGCAGCGAGTTCTTGCCAGCGGCGGGTTCCGGGCGTGGGGCCAATCCGCTGTTCGGATCGGCGCGCAGCGACCAGATCAGCGACTTGACGCGCGCCCTGCCGAGGGTGAGCGCCGTCGGCACCTGGGTGCTAGCGAACCAGTCCGAAAGCCCGTCCCACGCTGGATGGGGGCGGGGTGCCGGCCGGTGAATTGCCACCCACACCGCCCGGCCGTCCGCCGTCACCCTGTACCGGATGACGCGGCTCCCCGGGACGTCGTAGGACTCGGTGGCCAGCCCCCAGTCGACGTACGCCTGCAGTTGGCGCGAAACGCGATCGCGCCCCACATCGGGGATGGCCGCTTCCGCCACGGTCAGGCCCCGGCTATCGGCCTCGACCAGCGCGCCCAAGGTGGCGCCCATGGCCTTCTCCGGCACATCGGCCCGACGCGGGATGCCAGCCGGCCTGCCATGTGTGGGGCGGCTCTTGGGGATGACTCCGGTGCGTACCAGCAGCGCAGTCAGCTCCCGGTTCGGGTAGACGTCCCCGCCGGGCTCGATACGCAGCAACCCGGCCTGCGCCAGCCGGTACAACACCCTCCGGCCGGCGTGCTCCGACAACCCTGGTAGCCCTCTGTCGCGCAGCTTCGCGATCAGCGTCCCGGGCCGGTCGATCACCGCGCGCAGCAACGCGATCACGCCGGTGGGCGAGGCTTCGCGCACACCCGCCTCGGCGAACACCTCGGCCAGGTGTCGCGCCGCCCGGTGCAGCTCGGTGATCAGCTCCCGGTCCCGCTCGACGGAGCCCGCGCCCGCCGGCACGCGCTCGTCCCGGGATCCAGCGATCAGCATGAGCAGGGCGGCGTGATCGGCTTCCAACAACCCGTCGGTGGGGTCGGCCCGCAGCAGGATGGCCAGCGCTTCTGGCGTCGGCGCCGGGAGCTGGTGGGCGGCGCGGCGGTCCAGGACCGTGCCGATGCGGTCGGCGAGCGAGCCGGTGCCGTCCGGGTCGTCGATGGACGCGTATTCGTCGGCGAGGCGGCGCAGCGCGGCTTCGGTCAGTTCGGACAACACGTCGTGCCGGGGCACCGACGGGTCGCCCAGGTAGCGGCGCACCTGGGCGAGGCGATCGGCGGCCTCGTCGAACCGGGTCGGCCCGTCAGCGTCGAGGTGGCGCTCGGCGGCCGCCAGCAACAGGCGGTGGCGCACCCATTCGTCGAACCGGACCAGCATCCGGGTTTCGCGCGCCAGTTCGCGGGCGACGAGTTCGGCGCGCATCAGCTGCCAGGGCGGGGTGTGCCCACGCCGGACGAGGGAGATGCGCGCGGAGTAGGCCGCCGAGGCCAGCCCAGCGGCCTCACCGGCGAGCAGCTCGTTGGCGTGCGCCCGCGTGAGGACGGCGGCCAGCACCTCCGGGTCATCGGCGCCCGTACCGCTGCGCAGCACCCGTACCCAGCCACCGACGGCACGCAACCGGAACTCGGCGATCTCCTCGGTGAGCTGGGCGTCGACCTTGGCGAACCACCGCCCGGTCGCGCCGTCGCTGGTGAACACGATGCGTGAGCCGACCCGTCGTACCTCCCGCCATTCGGCGAGCACCCCGGCGGTCGGTTCGTCGATGCGGGCCAGCTCATCGAGCCCCGCCGCGACCACCGCACGGTCGGCCTCGGTGTAGTCGAGCATCCCGGGGGCACCGGTGAACGTGCTGCGCAGTCCGTCGATCCCGGCGAGCAAGCCGAACGGGGCGCCGACCCGCGCGTCCGCCTGGTGATCGAGCCAGCGTTGCACCAGCAGCTTGGCGAGGATGACCAGCGCCTGGGCGTATCCGGGGGGTCCCCGCACGCGCAGCGTCGCTGTTCTCGCCGCCCCGACCGGGGTGTGCGCGTGCATCACCGCGATCGTGATGACCTTGTCGAGCTCCGGGTCGGCGACATCCCACGAGTTGTCGGAGGGCCGGTGGTGTTCGTGGCTGGCCGGTTCGGTGGCGTGCAGGATGGTGTGGCGTACCAGTCCCAGGCCGCGCATGGCACGGCGTGCCTTGATGAGCCTGGGCCCGTCGTACCAGACCGTCGGCACCGTCAGGTCGAACCCGCCCCGGTGCCATCGGACCCGGAACCGGGCCCCCGCCGCCGCGAGCCGCAGCTCGTCGGTTAGCAGCTCGGCCACGTCACGGGATTGCTCCGGTGCCTGGTCCCAGCGGTAGCCCAGCAGCAATAGCCGGCCGTCCGGCCCGGTGTGTTCGATCTTCTCGATGCCGGCGGCGTGGTGATCCGCGCCGTAGTTCTGATCGTCGAACGCGCGCAGCGCGTACGCCCACTCCGAGGTGAGCAGCCGGGCGTTGGTCAACGTCGCCCCGCTGCCCGGCGCCCGGGCCTGACGGCCGAACAGCCCGGTAAGGCCCAGCGCGTCCCCGGCCCAGGTGCGCAGCAGCTTCATCAGCGACCCGACGGTGGCGCCGGAATGCACCGCCGGGCGGGCACCCAGCTCGCCTAGTGCGTGCAGCACCGGCGCGATGTTCGGTGCGCCCAGCACGCCGGCCGCTTCCGAGCGCACCGCCAACAAGCCGTCCGGGCCGAGCGAGTCCGCCACACCGGTCAGCACCGCACGGATCTCGTCCGGCGTGGAGAGATCCCTGTGGGGGTGCTCCTCCTCGGCTAGCCGGCCGAACTCGATGATCAGGCGATCCAGCCGCGTCAGCAGGCCGATCGCCGCCGCGCGCCGCGTCGCGTCGGTGCGGGCACCCAACAGTCGCCCGAAGGATGCCCACAACCCACCGCGCGCGGTCGGCCAACCCGCGCCCGGCGCCCACTCGCCGGTGACGTCGGCGATGGGCTTCACCTGCTCGAACACGAGCGGGATGTCACCGTCGTCCAGCATGCGGCCGACCAGGCTGGCCAGATCGAGTGGGCCGTCTGCGTCCTCGGACAGCCGAGCGCGGAGCAGCGCCTGGGCACGGAGCAACGGCTCCGCCAGGCGTTCCCGGTCGGCGCGGTGACCGGTCTGATCGGCACCCGGGGTGGCGTGGAACCGCCGTTCGTGGTCCACCGCCTCCGCGAACCAGTCCCACAACTTCTCGCCCGCCGGCATGTCCACCACATGTGTCAACAACCACAGGTGGCCCACCCACCAGTCGGTGATCACCGTCTCCCCACCGGCGGTGAACAACGGGACCACTTCCAACACCGCTGGGTCGATCCCTCGGGCACGCAACCTGTCAGCGGCGTCCTGGTGGCTCACCACCCACACGGTCTGGTCGCGTCGGTGCCCGAGCACCTCCGGGGCCAACGCGCCGTACCGAGGCAGCTCGCGCATCACCGCTGCCAGCGCCGGCCTTTCCCCGTTGATCAGCTCGCGCAGCGCCAGCTCGCCGTCGTGCAGCTCGGCCGGGTACCGCTCGTCCAGGTCGGTCACCCAACGGGCGATGGCTGCCCGTACCACATCCGTGATCTCCCCGGCGGTGAAGTCGGCCGCCAGGATCTCCAGCACGGCCTCTTCCGCCCGAGCCAGCCACGCCGGGGAGTAGCCGTCCGGGTCGCCGTGGTAGACCGCGCGTTCCTCGGCAGAGACCAGCGCGCGGCCGATCGGGCGCACCGTCACGTCGATCTCCCGACGCTGCTCGTCGGTGAGCCGGGCGGAGTCGGTTCGCATGGTGACCAACCGTCGGGCGAGAGCGAAGTGAGCGCGGGCCAGCTGGACCAGCACGACAAGTAGCACGCCCATCCCGACCAGCACCGTCATCGGGACACCGGTCGGTCCGCGGACACCTTCGCGCACACCGAGCGTGTCGGCGAATGCCGAGCCCGCATTGATGATCATCAACGCGGGCGAGAGGGCCAGTGCCCGGAAGATCCAGCGCAGCAGCCTGGTCAGGCGGTTCGGGGGGTCACGGGCCGAGCTGGGGGACCAGCTGGATCGGACCGGGCCGATCGGGTCGACCAGGACGATCGGGCCGGCCAGCGTGTCCAGCTGGTACCAGCCGGCGGGGCGGGCGGTGGCGTACCCGTGCTTCGAGTCTTCGGTGCCGGCAGGGACCAGCCAGGCCTCGGGCATCGCGCGCAGCTCGAACAGGCCTTGGCCGCGCCCGGTGGCCCGTTCGGCGAGATAGGCCCGCAGCGCGGGTGCGGCCGGCGGAACCCCGTCAACCGGGCCGAGCGACAGCACCCCACCGGTGACCACCAGCACCCGGGCCTTGCCCAGCGCCCGGCCACTGGCCGACCACACGCCGAGCGTGATCTCGTCAGGGTGTGCCGGGTGCCCGGACAGCGCAAACGGGTCGGTGATGGCGCCGACGGTCACCCGTTCGCCCTCGATGTCCAGTGTGCGCAGTGGCATGAGATCGCCCGCCGGGCGATGCGCGGGCCCGAGCAGCTCGCTCGCGAAGGCGTCCAGCGCGGCGGCGACCCGGTGTACGCCCCGGGGTTGCTCGGCGATCCGGGCGTACCAGGCGTCGGTCAGCTCGCCGGCCGGGGACGCACCTCGGTGCGGGCCGGGGCGGGCCGGCGCGGTGCGCACCGCCGCGATGACCAGCCGCAACCAGGCCGCCACCATCGGTTCGCGGGCTGACGGGTACCAGCTCAGCAGCCGGAACAGCAGCGCATAAAGCTCGGTTCGTAGCTCGGTGAACTCCGGGTCGGCGGCCAACCGGGCCAGCTCGACCAGCCCCTCGGTGGCGTCGGTCAACTCCGGCAGTTCGCGGATCGGCGAGACCGTGTCCAACAGCCACCGAGCCTGTTCGACGGACAGGGCCGAGTCGAACAGTGCCGTCAGCACCGGGTCTCGCCAGCTGGCTGGGAGGGTGCCCGGCTTGCGCAGCAGCCGCCGGGCCGTTCTGACGAGGGTGGCGGACGGCGGCGCGCCCGCCGGTGCCAACCCGGTCACCACCTGCGCCCGCCGGGCGGCACGGTGGCCGGCGCGGCGCTCGAACCGAGCGATACCCAACGCCGTGGCCGGGGTGAGCCGCGACAGGTCTTTCCACCGCGTGGGCAGGTCCCGCTGCCACTCGGCCGCCTGCCGGAGCCGCCACCGGTCGAAGAACACGTCGAAGGGGAAGTCGCCTCCCCTGCCGGAGGCGAATACCGGCCACGGCCCACCGCCATCGGCGCCGTAGTCGACCGCGTCGACGTGAGTGGGGGTGGGGAGCAGCGCCGGCAGGGCTTCGGCCGGGTGTCCAGCGGCCCGCCATGCCGCCACCAGGTCCGGCGCTGCCCGGTGCACCGCCATGACGTCCGTGATCTGCCCGAACAGCGTCAACGCCTCGCCCAGCATGCCCGCGCGAGCCAACAGGCGTACCAGGTCCGCGCGCCCGTCGTTCAGGTCGTTCAGGTCCCGTTGCCTCAGCTCGGTGTGTGGCGCCCGCCGCCACAGGTCGGCCAGATCGTCGGTCAGCATGCGCAGCTCGGCGCGCAGGACGATCTGCCTGCCCACATCGCGCCACCGCAGGTAGAGGCGCACTACGACGAACGTGACCAGCGCTACGCCGATCGCCGCGACCACCCAACCGACCCAGCCGGCGGACGACGTGCTGGCCTGTGCCGCGGGTCGTAGCGGGGCGGCGCTGGTCACAGCGCCGGCCAACTCGGCGGCCAGCTGGAGGAACAGCGGGACCAGCGTGCCGAGCCCGACCAGCCAGCCGATCACCCTCGCCGGGCCGCCGCCCCAGCGGATTTCCGGGCCGGTGTCGTCACCGGGCGGGGCCAGCCGCAGATATCCGTCCTCGTCCACCCGGGCCTGACCCGCGGTTTCGCGGCGGATCTCCTCCGGGTCGGCCCCGTTGAACAGCTTGGCCACCAGGGTCAGCGGCATTGGGCCTTGCCGCCCCAGCACGCCGATCACCCGCTCGGGCCTGGACTTACGGACCAGCGGGTCCATCGTGTTGTGTGCGGACCGGATCCCGCTCCACGACCGCTGGACGGCGTGTGCCAACCGGGCGGCCGTCAGCCCGAGCGGGTACTCGTCGAGCCGCCGCTCGGCCAAGTCCAGCTGATCCGCCGCCGCGTACACCTGGTTGAGTGCTTCCGCCTGGCCGCGGTCGTGCCGATTCCATGCGATGGCCATGGTCCGCTCGAGCGAGTTGAGCCGCGCGCGAACCCGCGTGTGCTCGATGGTGGCCGGGCCGCGAGGTTCGGCCAGCTCGCGGATGAGGCTGGTCAGCCGCTGGGTGCGCTGGAACAGCGCACGGTTAAGGTCGATCAGGAACTGGACCGAAGGCTCCACCGTGGATGGATCTCGAGCACCGACCCGCCGCAGAAGGCGCAGCGCCCGCAGGGCGCGGACCTGGGTGGCCTTGGTGTCGTCGAGCAGCGCGGACAACTTGTCGGTCAGCTCGTGCACCGGTGTCTCCCGGTTGGTGATGGCGTTCGAGACCAGGGCAAGCCAGTCGGCGAGATCGTCATCCACGGTCATGGCCAGCAGCCGGTGACGGAAGCTCGGACCGATGTCGGCCGTGCGCTGGGCGGCAAACCACTCCTCGAGCAGGCGCGCCACCTCGGGCAGCGCACTGGCCAGCTCATCGGGCACCCGGCCGTCGGTCATCGGCCGGCCGCGGTCGGCGAACGCCACAGCCAGGTCGGTGAGCAGCAGCTCGACCCCCTCGGTGAACAGCCGCCGGTGCTTTTTACGCAGCTCGGTGAACCAGTCGGCGAGGCGCGCCCGGTCGTCCTCGTGGCTCTGCTCGTCGCCGTCGTCCTCGCGGGCCAAATGCTCCAGCAACTCGTGCCGCAGCATCTCGGGCAACCAGTCCTCGACCGGTTTCACGGTGTCGAACTCGGCGAGTATTTCGGCGACTTTGGTCATGCCGGCGCCCGGCGGCTGGTTGGTGAACAGCTCGGCCAGCGCCAGCATCCCCTCCGCCTCTTGCAGCAGCGGCTCCGACACCAGCACCAGGCGGCGGTCCGGCAGCGTGGTGGCGTAGATGTCGCGGACCTGGACGCCGTAATGGCCGTCGGCCAGGAGTTCCAACGGTCCAGGGGGCAACACCAACACCACGGGTGGCAGGGCCGGGTCGAACCGGATGCCCAGCAGCTCGCGCCACCGCGCACTGGGCTGGTGCAGGGTGTCGACAGCCAGCTCGGCCAGCATCTTCGCCAGCGACTCCGCTTGCTCGCCCTTCACGGGCTGCCCGGACAGCGCCCCGAACCGGGCGGGACGGTAGCCGACGACGGTCAGCTCGCCCGGCAGCCCCAGCTCCGTGCCGTCCGGCAATGCCAGCCGGTTGACGCCGTCCAGCGGCAGCGTCAGGGTGTACTCACCCGCCGGTGAGCTGTTCCGCGGGATCAGGTCGTCCAGGCCCCACGGCCGGTGCACCAGCAGCTGGACATCGTGCTCGAGCACCAGGTGGGCGGCGTAGGCGCGCAGCATGAGAGCGAAGGTGTCCTCGGTTCCCGCCGAGGTGACTTCGATCGGGCCGACCTGCAGCAACCCGAGCGGGGTCCGCAGCACGGGCAGGTAGGCCAGCGGGTCGCCGCCCCGGCGCCCGTTGTCGTCCCACCAGACGCCCAGTACCGCGAAATGCGGGTAGGCCGCGTTTCGGCCCACCCATGGCCGCACGGTCCGCTTCGCCAGCTTCTCCAGCAGGACCCGGTCGTGCAGCACCCCGACCATGGCCGGCTTCCCGTTCAGCCTGATGCCCGAGTCGGAGGTCGGCCATGGCAGGTTTGCCGCCCAGAGCCGCGAGTCCAGCAACGCCGAACGAGCCCCGGCGGCGAGGCCGCCGAACACCGCCACCGCGTCGTCCTCGGTCGGCATCCGCAGCATGTCGACCGCCGTTTCCAGGTACCAGGTGGCGGGGTCGATCCGGTCGTGCCGGTACAGCTCGGGGGCCAGCTCGACGAACGTGGCGGCCAGTTCCCGCCAGGCCCGCACCACCCGCTCGCTGGGCAGCGCGGGGTTCGGTGGCTCGGTGGGCAGCGCCCGGTTCAGCAGCTCGCTCAGCGGATCCCTCAGCCGCCGCGGCAACGGGTCGACCCACAGCCGCGCCAGCGTGAGCAGTTGCTCCGGCGCCAACCCCAGGCCGATGAGCTCCTCGCGCGGCAGCCGACCTGCCGGGTTGGCGGCGGTGGTGAGGGCAACCGCGAGGTCCGCGTCCGGCTCACCGCGCGCGAGCACCTGCCGGATCAGCACGTTCAGCAGGTCGGCACGCCGGTCTTCCGGGTCGTGTGCCCTGGCGAGGACCTCCCGGTAGGCGGCGGTCGCCGAGGTGCCGGCGAAGGCGATCGCCACGTCGGACAGATAGTCCGGGTACTCGGCCTCGGACGACTCGGCAGTCAACGCGCCGGACAAGGTCAGCGAGCCGACGGCCCGATACTCGGCCGGCAACGCCGCAAACCACTCGCGCAGGTTCGTCACGGAGTCCAGGGCGCTGGTCAACAGCCGCTGGGCCAGGATGTTGTGCGAGCTCACCCCGGGATCGACGCCGACGTGGTCGTTGGCCTGGTCGGCAGTAGTGGAGCGCCGAGCCACCGTCTCGGCCGCCGCCAACCACTCGGCCCAGCCCGCCACGGCCGGGTCGGCGATCGGCTGGGTCTCCGGGGCTTGCCATTCGGCCACGCGGGCGGCCATCCAGAGGGCCTGGATCCGCGCCGAGCCTTCCCAGCGGAATGTCGAAGCCACAGCCGCCCACGTGGCGCCGCCGCGCACCAATCCGCGCAGCGACCCGTACACAACCATGTCCCTCGGCGGCAGCAGCGACACCTCGAGCATCCGGGGCAGCGGCGCGGACGGCAGCTCGACCCCGTACACCCCCGCGCGCCGGCGCAGCTCCACGAAGTCCTCGGCCCGAGCCGTTAGATCCGGCAGCAACCAGTTGGGCACGGTCTCGGCCTTCTCGGCCAGCGCCACCACCTCGTCCAACCTGCCGGCGGACGCCAACACGCGGGCCCACGCGACGGCCAGCGCGATCCAGTGCGCCTGGCTCGGCGGATCGTCCAGCAACCTCGGCAAGTCCTCGGGGCGCCGGGTGAACAGCATGTACACCACGTCGTCGGCGGCCCGGGCAAGTGCCCGGAAGGCGTACCCGCGTTCCACCGCGCCGGCGTCGTCCACCGGCCCGAGCGCGGCGAACGCGGCCAGCGTCGCGTCGACGTCCTCGGCATGGGTCAGCAGCCGTACCCGGTCGGCCCGCAGGTCCCAGTACTGGCGCTGTGCCGCCTCACCGAGCACCGCTGTGTGCCGAAGCGCCTCCAGCGCGGCCAGGTTCGCTTCCAGCCGGGCCAGCTCGGCACGGATGCGCACCTGCCGGTGCACCACATCGGCCGGCGGTCCGGTGGTCTCCGGCTGTGCCGGTGCGAGGGTGGGCGCCGCCTCGGTCTCGGGCTTCTGCCACACCAGGTGAACCACCCCGAGGATGCCTATGGTGATCAGCACCACCGCCGCCAGCAGTACCGCCCCCACGACGGTGAGCTCCATAACGGCCCCGAAGGAGGTGGGCTCGCTGACGAACTGGACGTGCCGCGTGGGGACCACCGGGTCGGCACCGAACAGACCGAACACGCCAGGCAGGCCGCCCACCGCCCGGCCTCGGTCGGTGAGCCACCGCCGGAGGCTGCGCTCGGCGGGCGCGATGTCGAGCACGGTGGCCAGCGCGGACCAGCCGTCCACCAGCTCGGCCAGCCGTTCGGAGATCTCCGCGGCGGCATCGTCGGGCACCGTGCTGAGCCTGTCGATCACCTGACCGAAGATCAGCTCGACGGCCCGCCAGATCTCGATCCGCTCCGCAAACAAGGCACGGGAGGCGAACTCACCCATGGCGGTTTCCGCCTCGTCCAGCTTGGCGCGCAGCAGCCCGACCTGGTCGGCGTGCGCCGGGACCGCGTCGCCGGTGTCGGCCATCGTCGGCGGGACCCAACGCCACACTGCCAAGCTGTGCGTGCTGGGGAAGTCCACCGACCGGCCGAACAGGTCGGTGAAGATCGTGACCGACCGGTCGCCATAGCCGGGTAGCCGGACCGTCTCCACGGTCAGTTCGGCACCGGCCGGGATGGGGAGCATCTCGGGGTCGTAGTAGGTGTTGTACGGGTTGGGCTCGGCGGACAGCAGCAGCGGCAGCTTCGCCCTGGCCGCCCACGCGGTCAGGTACTCGGTGAACAACGGGCCGAAGTTGAGGTCGTGGTTGTTGGACTGGCCGTGGTCCAGCGGCAGGATGCCCCGGTCGGTGACGATCGCGGAGATCCGGGCCAGCCGTGGGCCCTTGCTGCCGTCGGCGCGGCGGTGCCAGGCGTAGATCACCACGATGTGCGGGTGCAACAGGTAGTGCTGGGCGTGTTGCCGGTATTGCGCCAGGCCGCCGACCATCGCGAGGCAGGAGTAGCCGCACGCCTCCTCGTGGCCGAGGTCCAGCTCCTCCACCGGGTGCCACGCCTCCCCGATGATCACAGGCACGTCCGGGTGGGGGCGACTGACCGGATCCGAGGCCGAAACCGTGCGCTCCAGCGTGTTGGGGGTGTGCTCACGGGCCACGTACGTCGACCGCAACGCCGCGCGCACGGCCTGCCGGAATGCCACCGAGGCGACCATCTCGTCGCCGTCGGTGATCTGCACCGTCTCCAGGTACCGGGCGAACGACTCCAGCAGCAGGCGTTCGCTCACGTCGTGGTAGTTGATCAATGCCCGGTACCTGGCGGTGCCCGGCTCGAGCTCGATCGGTGGCAGCTCCTCGTTCAGATCGGCGCCGACCAGCTCTCCGACGTGCTGGCCGGGTAGCCGGAGCAGCTCGTCCTCGGCCCGTTTGAGCTGTTCGTCACTGGTGTGCCCGGCCAGCCGCGCGGCCGCTTCGTCAACCAGCCGCAGGTCGATCAGCGCCTGGGCGATGCCGGCCAGTGAGTGGCCGAGGCCCATCCAGGCGTTCAGGAACTTCGCCCGCTGGTCGACGACCGTCTGTTCGGGCAGCCCGTCCCAGAGCGCGGTCAGCGCGGCCGCCGTCGGCGCCAGCCTCGAGTCGGTGAAAACGGTCAGCAGACCTCGCAGGATGTCCTGGTCGCGGCCGGACTGAGGCAGCTCGACCAGCCAGCCAGCGGCGTCGGTCGCGGCGGTGAGCAGCGCGACGAGCAGCCGGGCGCGCAATGACATCGCGCGCCACGGCCGGTCGTCCAACCAGCTCGGCCGGGTGCCGTTGCTGGCGAACGCAACGCGCATCCAGGCGGGTGGCCGGTGCAGCAGTTTTCGCAGCTCGACGACGGTCTCGTCGCCCAACGACCCGCCCAACACACGGCGCAGGACCTTGACCGTGTCGGTCAGGTCCACGTCACCAAGGGTGCCGCGCAGCCCCGGCAACAGCTCAAGGGTGACCCGCCAGAACCAGCCACCCGGGTGCTCGACGTTGCGGTATCGCCTCCCCCAGTCCGCCAGCACGCGGGCGAACACGTTGCGCACCACGTCGAGCCGCATGGCCATCACCGGGTGGTATGTGGGGTTCGAGCGATCCCGCCCGGACGGGCCGAGCCAATGCATGGCGTCGGTCATCCGCGACCCGGCACGGGTGATCAGCTCGGCCAGCTCATCATCCTCGGTGCCGGTCAGCCGCCGATTCACCTCGGCCAGCAGCCCGGTCACCTCGTCGAGGGCCAGCGCGGTGGCATCGATCATCCGCGCGCGGGCCTCGTCCCGCATGGCGACGATCGCGGCCGCTTCCTCGTCGTGGCCGTCCCAGTGCGCCTTGCCCCGCGAGTGGAGCGCCTCGTGCTCGTCCCGCTGCCGGTTGAAGTCGGCGTCCAGGAAGCCGTACCGGATCAGCCGGTCGGTCTCCTCCCGGACCTGGGTGAACTCCACCCACCACGGCCGGCCCTGGCTGTCCGGCACCGTGTAGGCGATCGTCCCCTCGGCGAAGCCGGGCAAGCCGATCCCGGCGAACGCCTCGGCCAACTCCTCCGTCCAGTCCACCTTGGCGACCCGGGTGTGCTGGCGGGAACCGCCGTCCCGCGCGTCCACATGGGGCTGGAGCAGGCCCACGATCGCCTCGTGCTTGTCCCGCACCGGCCGGGCGGTAATGCCGCCACCGGCTGGTGATGGCGGGGAGTGCTTGGGCGCCTCCACCAGCCGCCGCACCCGCCCGAGAGCGGCCTCGATCTCGACGTAAGTTGGGCCGAGGGCCAGCCGCACGTCCGCGTCCAGCAGTTCGTCGAGGTCGCGCAGCGCGGTGCGGAGCGGCAGGTGGGTGATATCGGCCAACTGGTCCAGCAGGCTGAGTACCCGCTCCGCCTCCTCGGACAGCAGGTAGCTGTTCTTGGGATGGCCGACCCGGTGGGCCGTCCGCTGGTCGGCCGGCTGTGTGCTGCCCTCGAGCAGCCGCGGCAGCTTGGCGAGGTTCCTGAGCAGCAGGGTCAGCTGGCGGGGCTCCAGCGGGATCACTCGGAGCAGCTCGTCCACGGTTGGCGGGGCCCCGGCGCGCGCGGCGGTCTCGCGCAGCAGGTCCAGCAACGACACCTTGGCCAGGTCCTCGGGGCGCGGGGCGGACCCGGTGAGCGGGCCCAGCGCGGCAAAGATGCCGTGGATCGGCTGGTCCTCACCCAGCCAGACGGCGCCCAACTGGTCGCGCAACTCTCGCGCCGCGCCGCGCGGTTGCGGCTTGGCCAGCAACACGGCGCGGGGGTGCAGATACAGGCCTCCTTGCCCTCGGCCTCCCACTTTCAGCACTCCCCAGCGATGCAGCGCGGACAGCCCGTCTCGGAGCACGGCGGGGCGCAGCGGCGAACCGAGCACGTGCACCTGCAACACCAGCTTCCGGAGCGTGATACCGGGGTTGTTGGCGAGGAGCCGCACCAGGTCGAGGAACGAGAACCGGACGCGGTCTCCGGGGGGCAGATAGATCGGGCTGCTCGGCACCTCGGCCATCGCGACGCGCAGCACATAGGAGACCTCGTGCCGGCCGACGGCGAGATCGGTGGTCAGCGCGTGTGCCAACCGCTCCAGCGCTTCGCCGAGTACCAGGTCGGCGACCTCGGCGCGGGCGGCGACGTCGGCGAACATCGCGGTGGCCTTCAGGGGCAGCGAGTAGAGCAGCCGGGAGCCTCGACGATCGGACCTGGCCACGGTGATCAGGCCGAGGTCGGCGAGGTCGGCGAGCAGCAAGCGGAACGCCTCACTCTCGACCCCGACCATGGGTGCGAGCTCCTGCCAGGCGATCCCCGGCCGGGCATCCACGAGTGCGAACAGGTCCGCCACCGGGACGGGCTCGTGCTCCACGCTCCGCGGTATGACGCCGAGCTGTCCCAGGACCCGTTGGAGGGCACGGCGGACCACCGCGAGCTCCGGGTCCGCCGGCGCGGCGAGCAACTGGTGCAGCGCGTCCAGCAGCCGGCGGCGGGCGGTGCTCCGTACCTTCGCGCGCTGGTCCAGGTCGGTAAGCAGGCCGATCGCGCGGTCGGTCAGCGCGTGTCCGTCACCCGTCGGCGTCAGCAGGCCCCAGCCGACGAACCAGTCCAGTCCCGACCCGCCGGACATGCCGGGGCGGTCGGCAATTTCCTGGAGCACGGTCCGCCACGGCGGGGTCGACGCCCGGCCCTCCCGGAGGTCGAGATACCGCGTCAGCGCGGCGTCCAGTTCCGCCTGGGTGGCCGCCACCATGGAGGCGAACTCCAGGCCGAGCAACCGGCGCAGATCGGTCTGTTGGGCGCCAGCCGCGTCGAGCAGCTCCGTGCCCAGGTCGGTCAACCGGTAGTCGCCCCCGGGGCCGGCATCGAGGAGACCCCGGTCCATCAGCCAGGCCAGCCACTGATCGAGATCGGCCCGGCCGAGCGGGGTGAGGGTTGCGATTCGCTCACGGCCCAGCCCCTCGCCTATGCCGCGCAGCAGGGCGTCGATGCTGGTGAAAACCTCGCTCGAGCGCGGCTCCGCCGCGGTCCGGACCCAGTCGAGGGCGGACTCGAGGTCATCCGCGCGGCCGGCCGGCGTCGAGTCGAGCAGTTCCGCCAGTTCGTCTCCCGCCCGGCCGAATGCCGGCAATGCACGCAGCGCCCTGGAGACGTCGGGCAACTGCGCGTAGCGGGGTGACTCGTCGCGGTCGTAACCGACCATACGCAGCCGGAGCAGCTCGGCCAGCCCAAGACCGACGGTGGCCGGCGCGACGCCGGTGAATCGGGCGATCGCCAACTCGAGCAGCTGGTCCAGCGTGATCGGTTCGGTCAGCAGGCCCAACAGGTCGGCGAACGAGAAGAAGTCCGCCTGCTCGCCTGTCTGACTGGCCGGCATGGCGTCCAACCGGGCGCGGAGCTCGTGGCGGTACACCGTGACCGGGAGGTCGAGGCTGCGTTCGGGGGCACCGGAGAGGAGCGCGACCGCGCGGGCGGTGAGCAACAGGCCGCGCCAACCGTAGTTGTACCCGTAGTTGTGCAGCTGGACCGTCACCGCGAGATCCAGATCCGAGAGCATGGCGATCAGCGGGTCCAACTGGGACCGGGTCAGGCCGGTGATGGCGGCCAGCTCGGCCACCAGGACCCCGGGTACCCGGCCGATGATCCGCAGCACGGTGTCCACCGTGGGCGCCTCGATGTCCGGTGCCCGCCGCGGACCGTGCTCGGCCAGGGTGTACTCGGTGCCGTCGCGGACGAGGAAGCCAAACGCGACGAGCTCGGCGAGCCGGCCGGCCGTGGCCGGCACGCCGGTCGCGGCGATCAGCGGCAGCGTCGCCCGAGGGTGTTCCGCGACGAACGCCAACAACCGCGCCCGGTGCTGGTCGGCCGGATCGGCGAGCCGTTGGCGCAATTCGAGCAGGGCGTCGATGAGGCGGAAGACATGCCCCATGTCCTGCGCGAAGGGCGTGCCGAGCAGCCGGTCGATGCCGCCGAGCACCAGCCGATAGACCTCGTCCCGGATCACCCCGCGATTGTCGATCTCGGCGAAGAGGGCCAGCCCTTCGTCGTTGATCCGGTATCGGACGGTCCCCCAGCCCTGGCCGCCGCGCCGCTCGACCAGGCCCCCCTCAACGAACTTGTCCATCCGGCGCTGCGCCTGATACCCGGCCACCCCGTACCGGGCGGCCAGCGCGGTGAGGCCCAGCCAGGGGCGAGTGCTGATCAGCGATAGTGCCCCGCGCAACGAGCGGGTTTCGGGCGAGACCCACAGCTCGGTGGCGAACCGGCGTACCCGTCGGTGCGCCGAGGCGATTTCCCCGTCGTGCGGGCCGACCCGCCAGCGCGCGTCGGCCGCGAGCAAGCGGGCGAGCGCGCGCACCGCCGCGCGGAGTGGGGGGTGCACGACGGCGTCCGGATTCGCCAGCATGTAGAGCAACACCCCGGTCCAAGGGGTCAGCCCATACCTGCTTGGCCTCCGGCCGGCGGTGAGGAACCCGAGCGTCACCAGCCGGTCCAGGCTGGACGCCACCTCCGTGGCGTCCAGCGAGAGTTCCGCCGCGATCCGGGCGGCGGTCACCGGGCTTTCCCGCTTGCCGGCGTTCGCCGGGCCTCCGCCGCCCTCGAAGGCGTCCCGGACGGAGAGGAGCAGGTCGAGGATCGACGGCACCGGCACGGCGGGGTCGACGCGCGTGCCACCGATCGACCCGGCCAGCCGGTCGGCCGCCGCCTCCAGCTGCTCGATGCGCGTGTCATCCCGGAACAGCGGGGTGTCCGCCAGGGTGCCGGCCGCGATCGACTCAACGACGCCGGGGTGCGGCGATAGGGCCAGCGTGCCCGGGTCCACGCTGAGCAGGCCTCGGCGCTCCAGCGCGGCCAGCGCGGCGCGCACCGTGTGCGGGGGGAGCGGAACCCCCTGCCGGTGCAGCATGACGATCAGCCCGGCCGGAGTCAGGCCCGCGCGCCCGGTGAGCATGCCGACCAGGTCCAGGAAGGAGAACGGCCGCCGTTCGGCCGGCGGAAGGTAGATCGGGCTGCTCGGTACCTCGGCCATGGCGATCCGCAGCTCGTACTCGATGCGCCTGTACCCGGCGGTCAACCGGATGGTCATGGCGTACGCCAGCTGCTCGACCGCCTCGGTCCGGTCCTCAGCCTCGACGGCCGCCCCCGAGTCCAGCTCGGCATGCATCGGCGCGGCGGCGCCGTCGCGGGCGTGGGTGTCGGTCTGGCGCGCGGTCTCGCCATCGGTGCCCGCGGCTCGCAGCAGGCGCAGGTCGGTGAGCACGTCCAGGATCGGGCGCAGCTGGGGTTGGTCGATCCCGGCCAGCACGGCCAGTTCGGCGGCGGTCATGCCCGGGCGGAGGCCGATCAGGGTGAGCAGCTCGTCGACGGAGAACGGCTGGCTGGGCGGGGTTGGTGCACGGCTGTCCGGGTGTATGAAAAGCGCGCTGTACCGGGTGGAGCTGAGCCGGGCCAGTACCCCGGCGATGCTTCGCTCGATCAGCTCGTGCCGGAGCTCGGCGGGCCCGCGCAGGAGATGATCCAGGATGCCGAGCAGCAGTTGGTGGCCGGCCGTGCGGAAGTCGCGGCGCCGCGCCAGCTCGGCCAGCAACCCGGCACCCTGCCTGGTCGCGGCGTAGCCACTAGGCGCGTCGTCGCTGTCCTCGAGGAGGTCTTGCTCGGCGAACCAGGCGAGCATCGGCCGCCATGGCTCGACGTCGAACTCCTGGCGCGTGGCCACCGCGAGCAGCAGGTCTTTGAGCGTCGAGATGACCGCGCCGGTTGAGGTCCAGGCCGGGGCACGATCCCGGCTCGCCGCCACCTCGGCCTCGAGCTCGGTGGTCGGCGCGTCGAGCTCGAGCTCGGCGAGGGCGCGTGCCAGCTCAGCGTCCCGCTCGAGGACGCGGTCGAACGGCTTGGCGACCTTCAGCCGGGGCGCAAAGCCGGGACGCCCGGGCGGCTCGAGCAGCCCCAGGTCGTGCAGGGCGGCCAGGCCGGCGATGAGTAGGGCGGCTCCGGGCGCGCCGGGGCGCGCGAACAACCGGGGCAGGGAGCCTCGAGATTCGCGTAGGTCGCTCAGCAGATCGGCGAACGAGTACCGTTCGGCCGCCGGGCGCGGGATGTGTTCGGTGGGCAGTAGGACTTCTGGCCAGCCGTGCGGTCGCCGCACGGAGGTGAGCAACCGCCGGTCGATCAGGTCGCGTATGGCCGCGGCGAGGGTTTCCGTCGGGACGTCGACCAACATGGCCAGCTCTGCGGTGGTGATCCCGGGGGCGGCGCGCACCATGATCAGCAGGTCCCGACCGGTCCACTGGAAATCCGTGCCGGGCGCCGGCTCGGCGCGCCGGTAGGAGGCGCCGCCGCGCCGGGTGCCTTCGGTGATGAACCCATCCCCGACCAGCTCGGCCAGCCGTGAAGTGAGCTCAGCCCCGGCGCCCGGCTCGGCGGCACGCAGCCGCGCGCGGGTGACCTCCTGGGTCGACGCGATCCGCGCGACCAGCCGCACCCGCAGCTGGTCTGCGGGATCCGCGACCAGCTCGCGGAGCTCCAACACGCCGGCAACTCGGGCCAAGACGTCGGCCGGGTCGGCGTTCAGCTCGGTGGCGAACAGTCGGGCAAGGGCCTCGGTCACCATCCGGTATGCCCGGTTCGTGATCACCGCCCGGTGGTCCAGCTCGGTGAGCACCTCCGTGGCCAGCGGGCTTGCCCGGTAGTTCAGGTTGCGCCGCGGGACGACCACGCCCGAGGTGGCGAGCCCGCTCATCCAGGCCGAAAGCTCCTTCACCGGCAGGCCGACGAGCGGGCCGAGATCAGCCAGCCGGGTCTCCCGGTTCGTGGCTACCGCCCCCACCAGATCCCGCAGCGTCGGGGCGGTCGGCTCCGGCCCACCGGGACGCAGGCCGCCGCCGGCAACCACCCCGGCGGCCGCGACGGCTCCGCCGGTGGGGTTCACGGCGTGCAGGGCCAGCGTGATCCCGGCGCCGACGATGGCCCCCCAGGCCAGGTGGTAGACGCGCAGCGTGATGGCGGCCCCGCTGGGCGTGCGCGCCCAGGCGCGCAGCTCGGCCAGCGGCCGAGGGATTGCCCGCACAGCCGGCGAACCGCCGTACAACCAGCCGGTGCCGCGCACGACGGCGACGCCCGCGGCGAGCACCACCCAGCCCGCCCAGCCCGGGCCTAGGGCGTTGGCGAGTACACCGACGAGAACACCCAGCTTTAGCAAAATGTCGGGTTGAACCACTGCCGCTCGGATCGCGGACCACGGCCCGGCTCGTGGTCCGGCTTCCTGCTCGAGGTCGTCGAGGATGTTCCGTGCCTGGTGGAGCTGGCGCGCGGCCACGAGCCAGGCGAGCAAAGCGGCCGGGCGGAACGACGGCACCGCGTGACCGCGGTGGTGCCGCCACCACAGCACCAGGGCCACCACCGCCGCCAGGGCCACGCCGACGACCGCCGGGTCGATGAGCGCCGAGCCGCCGTCGGCGAGGGCTCCCGGGTGGTGGCCGGCCCACCTCGGGCCGGTCGCCGGGACAAGCACGAGCCCAAGGTTGCCTAGGTGTTCCGGCAGGCTGTGCTCGCCGGTGTTGAACACGAAATTCGCTCTGCCGCGCTCGGTTTCGAGCTCAATTTCGTCGCCGTCGCGCAGCTCGGTGACGGTGGCGTCGACGAGCTCCTCGTTGACCCAGGTGCGAGCGCCGAAGCTCACCAGGTACCAGCCTCGGTGGTCGATCAGCGCGGCGGGCAACCGCCCGTGCGCGGCGTGCGGGTTGTATCCGAAGCTGAAATCGAGGCCGTCCACTTCGGTGAGGAGCTCCCTGTTGGCCTTGAAACGGAGCGTCCGCTGTTTCCCGTCTCCGCGAATTCCGGTGATCCGGGCCGGGGTGACGCCGTCGGTGGGCCGCGGCGCGCCCTCGGGGAGCCGGGCGACCGCCTTGCCGTTCGCTGACACCAGCAGCGGGCCGGTCGACGCCGCGAGGATCTGATCCCGGGTGACCCCGAGGCCCTCCGTGAGATCGCCGACCCATGCCCACGAGCCGGCGAGCGGCAGGCGATACATGAGGTGGTAGCGCAGCTCGGCCGGGTCGGCCAGGTCGGCAGGGGCCGGCAGGCGGATGAGCCCGGCGGCGGCGAGGGCGCGGGCCACCGTGAGCGCGTCTTCGCTCGGATGGCTGGACCAGCGCAGGGGCTCCGGGTTGCCGGTTTTTACCGGGAGGTTCCACTCGTGCGCGAAGATGAACGCCAGGGCGATGCGACGTATGGCGGCGTCCCTCTCCTCCCGGTCGGTGGCGCGCGGGAGCCCCGTTTCGATGGTTTGGTGGGCGAGCCGAGCCCAGAACTCGGCGGCCGCACGGATGAGCGCCTCTTCCAGCTCCGTCATCCGGGTGACGACCGCCTCAACGCGGACACCCGGAAGCCGGTGCGCGCCGACGAGCAGGTCCTTGGCCCGGTCGATGAGGATGGCCCGGTCTTCCAGTGCGGCCTCGGGCGCCCGTGCGAGCAGGCGTTCTGCCTGGTCGAGCAACGTCGTCACGGATACCTCGCCCCGCGCGCGCCGGTCCAACCGGGCAAGGACGTATTCGTGCAGGGCCTCCGCGTGAGCCTCCTCGGCGTCCGGGGTGCGGCCGGTCGTTGAGACGGCGCGGGTCGGTTGGGCCGGGATGCGGATCCGGTCCTCCCGTGCGATCAGCCAGTTGTAAAGATCGACGATGTTTCTCGAGGGCCGCGCCAGAGGGGGCCACATTGGGCTGCGCCGGAACTCGTCTAGCCGCAGCGCGCTGCGCAGGGGGTGGGGAAGCAGGTCGACGAAGGCCGCGGTGAGCGCCTCCGCGCTGCGCAGGGCCAGCCAACGATCCCTCATCGCGCGGCTTTCGCGGACATCCGGGGGTCTCACCGCGGTGGCCCAGTGCAGCAGCCGACCGGCCAGCGCGACTAGCTCGTCCTCGGACAGGAACACGTTGTGTTGGGCGGCCGCCACGGCAAGCCGGGTGGCCAGGTACCTGAGCGTGTCGTGGGCGGCCTCGGTGGTCAGGCCCTGGCTGCCCCACTGCGCTCGATGGGTGCGCTCGGCCCGCTTCCGCGCGAGCCGGGAGCCCATCGGCGTAGCCCAGACTTTGTCGAACTCGAATTTGAGGATCGTCGCCAGCTCGGCGCCGGCGATGGTGAACGCGCGTTTCACCGCTGCCTCGGTCGCCGGGAGGACCGGCGCCCTGGCGAGCAGGAACCTGCGCCACTCGGCGTCGTAGTGCCGGATGAGCGCGGCGATGCCGTCCCCGGCGAGTGTGTCGGCGGGCAGCCCGGGCACGGCGTGGCCTTTGTGGATCAGCTCCCAGATGGCGAGCGGGTTGTGCTCATTGACCAGCCGCCACTCCCGCATCACCTGGGTGGGCAACCAGGGTCCCGGCCGGCCGGCGGGTGCTGGCTCGTTGGCGAGCAGCTCGGCAAGGATGCCGATGTAGCGGGCGATGGCCAGGGGGTGGCCTTCCCACCGGGCGAGCGCCTGGGCCACGACGTTCACCGCGCCCCACGGGTCGCTGGCGCGGACCACCACGACGTGTTCGTCCCAGCGGGCGATGGCGTCGACCGCCGAACCGAGGATGGGGTCGAAGATCGGGCTGTCGTTCAGCTCGAAGCGGACCTCTCGCCGCACCTCGGGGACAGGCTCGCCACGCAGCAGCGCCTTGATCCAGGCCAGGTACTTCCTGGGCTGGGCGAGTTCCTCGGTGAACTCGTCCAGGGTTGCCTCGGGACGATCCAACAGGTACGTCCAGCTGGTGAGCAGCTCCCCGACACGTTTGGTGTACTCCTCCCGGGTTTCGGTCAGTTCGATCTCGGCCAAGCCGACCAGCCACTGGGGATCGAGATCCGAACCGTGCGGGATGCGCGCCGCGACGGGTCCCTCATGGGCATCCAGCCACTCCCGAACCAACGCCTGGGCGCTGGCGAGCCGCCGCTCACGCCATTCCTCGAGGTCGGTGGGTGCGCGTGGGCGGTTGACCCGGTAGGTCCATTCGTGGGTCAGCGCCCGGTCGAGGAAGCCGGCCCGGAGCAGGCCCAGCGCCTGGAGCATCCGGATCTCCGCCAGCTTTTCGTCGGTTACGTACACCTGCTCGTCGATGGGGTTCGTGTAAACGATGACGTCGGCCAGCGTCTCCTCGGTTACCCCGCTCGCGCGCAGGTCGTCCGCCGGCACCAGCCACGCCACGCCGTGCGGGGTCACCCGCAGCGGCTCGATGCGCTCGGCGCGCAGCAGCGCGGCTTGGTAGCCGTCCCGCGCGTCCCCGAGTGCCTTGACCGCCAACGCGCCGCCGTGCCGGCCCCGCGCCCACCGCACCACGTCGGCCAGCAGCCCGGCCGAGAAGGCGAGTTGGCGGGCTTCGTCGACCTCACCGTTGCTCAGCCCGGCGAGGCGGGCATCCTCGGTGAACAACACGGTGCCAGGCGTGGTGGCCAGCGACCGCAGGCCGGTTGTCTCGGTGATGAGATCGTTCTCGCTGACCTCCACGACCCGTCCGGCCAGCACGGGGCCCCGGGCGCCGATCGGCGTCGTCCGGCTGACCCGCCACAGCCGTTGCCCAAGCTGTGGCGGCTCGGCGAAGCGACCCTCCGACGGCATGTCCCCACGCTCGGCGGCGATCTCGGGTGCGATCACAACCGTGACCCCGATCGGGGTGGTGTCGGTCCCGCCGTAGAGGTCGGCCCGGGTAGGAACGCGTAGCTCGGCGTCCTCAATAACCTTGTGGCCCAGGCTCAGGCCGCGGTCCAGCGCCAGCGTCTTCGGGCCGGCGGCGACGAGCGCGATCCCCGCGTCATAGTCGGCCACGTAGCCGATCCCGATGTCGGCCCGGTCGTCGGAGACCAGCACGGTCCGGGAGATCTCGTCATCCACGGTCCGAGGGTGCTTCGGTTGTTGGTCCAGCCGCGCCTGCTGTGCGTTGAGCTCCGACTCGGCGGCCTCGGTACGTTCCCGCAAACCCGGCCAGGGCTCGACCGGCTCCGCCCAGTCGAGGAAATCCTGGACCTCTACCAGCAACTCGGCGGCCTCATCCAGGCGCGACATCGCGGGGGCCTTGATCCACCCGAGTCGGTTCCAGGCCGCCTCCAACTGCGCCACCGCGCGAACCACGAAAGCGTTGCCCAGGCGGTGTCGCAGCACCTGCTGCAGTGCGTCCAGCTCCTCGGCGACCCCGGGCATCGGGAATCCGGGTCGAGTCGCGTTTGCATGCAGTACCGCGGCTTCGCTGGCCAACCGCCCGGCTCGTTCGACCATTACCAATAGTGCTGGCAGAGGCTCGTTCTCCCCCTCGGTGGGCACTTCCCGGGCGATCAACGTGGCGGTGAGCGCCTGTGACCAGCCCCGCATGTCACGGATCCCCTGCTGGTCCAGCTCGTCCAGCAGCTGGAGGAAGCGAGCCCTGTGATCACCGGCCAGCGTCGCCAGGCCGCGCGCCCTCAAGTGGTCGTGCTGCTGGTCTTCCAGCCGCAGCCACCCGCTGAATATCTGGTAGGCCCGGTCGCCGGACTCACCGAGCATGCTCAGCGTGTCAAGGTCCCGTGCGAGTTCGCCGGGCTCGGGCGAGGGTCCTTCCCGGTTGTTCTCCGACAGCCAGTCGCGCAGCAGGCGATACCGTGCCCGCACCATTGGTCCGGCGTCGCGGCGGGCCTGCTCGATCCGGCGCTCCGCCTCTCGTACGGGCCCCGCCGCCCCCCGCGCCGCCCACACCTCGACCCACCAGTCCGCACGCAGCGCGCCCAGGTCGACCAGCGCAATCGCCTCGGGCGCCAACGAGCCGGCCGGGACCATGAGCCACCGCTCCACGGCCTCGAGCCTGCGCTGGCGCGCCGCGTCACGCGCCTGAACCAACAACGAGGCGTCCACCCGGTGTGTCCTCGCCGCACCCGGGCCGAACCACGTGAGGTCGGTGTGGCCATTCTCGTGCGCGCCGAACGCGTTCCAGAACACCGGACCGAGATCCAGGGCCAGCATCTCGGACCAGACGTCCTCGAACATGAACGTCGCAAAGTGCCCGGGCAAGCTGTCGGTGTAGCCGATGAGTGCACCCACCACGTCGAAAAGCTGCCGCTGATCAAGCATGGGCCGCGCCTCGGCGGGGACAAGCAAACGAACCGGTGGGCCTCGGGCACCGTATGGCAGAGCGTGCTCACCCGGTAGGAATGCCTCGGCCGGCAGTTCGGGCAGCACGCGCCCGAACTGCTCGGCCTGTTCATCGGAGAGCCCGACCGCACCGCGTTCGTGCGGACCGGTGGTCCATCGGTTGCGCCCGAAACCTCGCCAGAGCAGGACCGCGACGGCCGCCGCGACGCCGAGCGCCAGGCCCGTCCCGCCGTGCTGGCCGATCGCCCCTGCCACCTCGGCAGCGGCGGGAGTGGCGGTGAGCAGCATGAACCCGGCCGCGCCCACCGCGCCCAGCCCGAGCCGGCGGACCAACGTGCTCAGCCCGGGGCCTTCGCGCGCCAACACCTTCCGGATCAGCCTCGCGGCGAGGAGTATCAGGGCGGCCGCCGCGAACCCGCCGACGACGGCGGGTGCGCTGGGATTGGCGTCGCCCAGCGGCCCGTATTGCGGGACCACCAGCGGGGCGCCGGCAAACGCCGCCACCCAGTACAGGCCGGTAACCCTGGCCTGCATGTCGTCGCGGGCGGAGAGCTGGACGTTGCTGTTCGCCGCGTTGAAGTAGATCATTGCGAAGAATCCGAACACCGCCGTGGCGGCCACCGCAGTGGCCGGGTGCGGCATCAGTCCGGACACCCCCTCGGCGGTGGTCATCGCCAGCCCGGCGCCGAGCACCAGCCGCAGCCGGGGCTTCGCGCCCTGTGCCCTGGCGGAAAGCCACAGGCTGACCAGCCCGCCGGCCATCCCGCCCACCGCGATCGCGCCGGAGAAGATGCCCAGCAACAGCGCGCCTCCGCCGAAGGCGTTGCCGGCCAGCAACGGCAGCGTGATGCTGGTGTTCCAGGCCAGCGAGGAGACCGGCAGCACCACCAGCAGCAGCACGATGCGCAGCACCCGGTTGTGCCAGGCGTAGCGCGCCCCGGAGAACAGCCGTACCCCCAGCTTGGCGAACGCCACGCGCAGCGCGTCTCCGTTGGCCGAATTCTGGTGCTTGATCTTGAGCTTGCCCAGGATCGCGGCTACCGCGAGAAAACTGGCCGCGTTGGCCAGGAACAGCCAGCTTGGGCCAACCAGGTAGAGCAGCGTCGCCCCGGTCGCCGCACCGAGCAGCCGGGAGAAGTTGATGACCTGGAGGTTCAACGCGTTGGCGTTGACCACCCGCTCGCGCCCGACCAGGGCATCGACGATCTCGTCCTGCACCGGTTGGGAGAGCCCCATCAGCACACCGGTGAACCCGGCGGACACCAGCAGCACCGGCAGGCTCAGCAGCCCGACCATCGCAAACAATGCAACCGTGGCGGCGTTGGCGAACCCGATCAGGCTCAGCACCCGCAGCATCACCTGGTGGTTGGCACGGCCGGCGAGTACGCCGCCCACCGGTGCCAGCACCGCCGCGATGCCGAACTGCAACAACGCGGCAAGCACCACCATGGGCGCGCTGTGCCCGGACATTTGCAGCACCAGCAGGTCCTGCGCGATGGCGGCCATCCAGGTGCCGGTGGTCGTGATCAGTGCGCCGAGGACGAACCACGGGTAGCCGGGCACCCGCAGCGCGGCGAACAACCCATGCCGGGCGTTGTCGTCCGCCCCGGCCTGCTTGGCCAGCCAGCCGTCCAGCGCGTCGATCATCCCGATGGCCTGCTCGGCCAGGCCATTCAGGGTGGCGGGATCGACCCGGCGGTCGGTGGGCAGCGCGGTCAGCTCGTCGCGCACCCGGTGGATGCCCCCCAACAGCGGGTCCACCTCGGTGTGCGGGCTCGGTTTGGCGGCGTCGAACCGGGCCTTCACGGCGTCCAGCCGCGTGACCAGCTCGGCGATGTCCAGCCGGTCGGCGGCGGTGTGCAACCACCGCCAGAACTGGCGCAGCCCCGCGTCGACGGCTACCTCCCAGGCCGCGCGAAGGAGCAGGAACCCGACACCGACGCCGATGAACCCGTCGGCGAGGCGTGCGGTGACGCCGAGCAGCTCGGCCAGCGCGCCGGTGGTCAGCGCGGCGAACACCTTCGCGGTCACCCCGACGCCGACGGCGGCGATGATGCCCATGCTGGCCAGCGCGTCCGCCACCGCGTGCCGGCCCTCGAGCAGCAGCGCGCGCACGTCCCACCGGTTGCCGGACCACATGCGCGCCTTGGCGATCGCCAGGTTGGCCACCAGCCCGAGCAGCGCGGGCAGTGCCGCGCCCACGCTCAGCGCCTCCGGGTGGAGCAGGTGGTGCCACGACTCGACGAATACCCATCCGCTGGTCGCGGTCATCGACGCGACGATGACCCCGTAGGCGATCCGTTTCCAGATGATCCGCGTCTTCGTCTTACTGATCCAGTACGAGATGATCATCGGGACGGCGGGGGCGACGTCGATCAGGTTGTGCAGGATCTCGCTGAACACCGCGGCGCTGTCCAGCGCCAGCCCGGTGGCGGTCTGGTACTGCATCCACACCGTGGCGAGCAGCCCCGCCGCGGTCCCGAGGGTGAACACGGTGGCCCAGATCTTCCCGCTCAGCGGCAGCTCCTGGTCCTCGTCGTGCTCGTGCGAATGGTCGAAGTGGGACATCCAGAACGCCTTGACCTTGCGCACCACAATGACCAGTACGGCCGTCCCGGCGGAGAACAGCGTCCAATGCCCGATCGGGGTGCCGATGAACGGCACATACGCCCAGGTGCCGGCCAGCACACCGGCCACCGCGAAGTACAGCCGGACCGGCGGCGCCCTGGCGTTCGCCGACCGGCCGGACCGGGTGATCACGGCGTGCCGGACCCAGGCAGCCAGCGCGACGAGCACCGCCGTGGCCGCGGTCGGCCAGCCGGCTCCGCCGAGCGCGGCGGTATGGCCGACCAGCACACCCACCCCGGCGGCCGCCCAGCGCCACCAACCGGCCGGCGGCGCCGGTGTGCTGCCCGGGGTACGCATCTCCACCCGGCGCAGCGCCTCGGCCTCGACCAGCGCCATGCTGCTGGCCACCGCCAGCGCGATGCTCACCCCGGCCCAGCCGGCGGGCAGCGGGGTCTGCCCGTTGTCCACGAAACCGGCGACCGAGGCGGCGATCACCTGGCTGCTCGCCTTGATCAGGGCGAGCATGCCGAACGCCAGCGCGCGCTGCGTCAGATGAAGGAACCGCATGGCGACCGCGGCCTGGATGGCGAACATCAACCCGGTGGACGCGGTCTCCCCCAGCAGGCTGGTCACCCCGATGCCGAGGAACGGTGCCCCGGCCGCCTGGGTGATCAGCGAGCTGAGCCCGCTGATCGCCATCAGCATGCCCATCGCGCCGAGGAACCCGCCGATGTGCCGCTGCACCGGCCCGTGCCCGTCCTTCACCGCTCCCCACGGTTTGCTGGAGAAGTCGGCGATCAGCGCGATGACCAGTACCAGCGCCCCACCGCCGACGAGGCCGTAGTTGAACACCGACTCCAGCCCGGCCGGCGCCTCCATCCGGGCCAGCGCCAGCCGCCAGGTGCCGTCGAAGATGCCCAGCGCGGCCGCGATCCAGGCGTTGATCTTCCCGACGCGGGCGGTGAACGGGTCGCGCAGCGCGCCGAACATCTCGGGGATGCTCGGTGTGGAATCCGGCGGGACGAACCTGGGCGGGGTGGTCGCCCACATCAGCAGGGCGGCGACCAGTGCGCCGGTCGCCGAGGTGAGCGTGGCGTCGACCAGCGCGGCCCGGTCCTGCCCCGCCGCCACCAGCGCGCCCTGCACGTCGAGCGTCGCGGAGAGCACGAAGGTCAGCCCGAACAGCACGAAGGCGCTGAGCGACTCGGCGAACCTGGCCCTCGTCTCGCGCAGCCAGCCGCTGGCGATGTCGTAGATGGTGAACATCGCGTTGGCGCCCATGCCCAGCAGGAATCCGGCGGTCAGGTAGCCGACCGGGCCGGATGCCAGCGCGACCAGCCCGTAGGCGCCGGTGGTGCCCAACAGCGACGAAACGCTCATGAACCGGGGCGAGCGGCTGGCCCAGTAGCGGGTGAGCAGGACGAATCCGGCCAGGCTGCCGGCCAGCCCGGTGGCGAACAGCGCCGCCTTGGGCACGGTGTGCATCGCGCCGGCGATCTTCGTAGCGGTGTAGATCCCACTGCCGGCTACGCCGGCGGCGACGGACGCGGCCAGCACGAACGCCAGCCGGTGCGGCAGCCTGGTCAACCGGGTCTCCGGGTCCCCGAGCCGGGCGCGAGGCAACGGCATCCGGGCCAGCCACCGGGCCACCGCAATGACCAGTGCACTCAGCCGGGGCCATCGGGGCGTGCCGGTGGTCGGTCCCCGCGCCGCGTCCGGCGGCCCGGCCAGCACCGCCCGCGCCTGGTCGGCCGGTGGCAGCACGACGAAGGCCGGCACGTCGAGGGTGACGGTCGGGTTGCGCAGCAGCGCCCGGACGGCGGTGCCCGGCAGATCGGCACGCAGCCGCTCGAACGCATCGCTCGGCCGGTAGCGGCCGGTGTGCTCGTCGCGGACCAGCAGGTCGTGATCGACCAGCAGGGCCAGCCGCCAGCCGATCCCGCCGTCGCCGAGGTTCTGCTCGGCCGCCACCTCCAGCAGCCGCGCAGCCCAGGTCGGAGCGCCCGGCCAGTGACCCGCGTTCACCAGGTCCAGCACCTCAGCGGCGGTATAGCCGGTCTCCCCGCCCTCGTCGATCCACCGCCAGGCCAGCAGCCGCCACAGGTCCAGCGCCGCCAACGGGAGGCGGCCAGGGTCCGGCGCGTCCGGGATCTCCGCCCAGCTCGCGGCGCCCGGCCACACCGGAACGCGCCGCGCCGCGACCAGCGCGCGCAGCCACCACCCGACCAGCAGCACCAGGCCGATGCCGGCCACCACCGGACCGACCCAGGCCAGCCAGCCCAAGGACACCGTCGTCTGGGTGCCGACGACACCGTGGGCCGCGGTGGCCGAGGCGGCCGAACCGGCCAGCAGTTGCCCACCCAGCCACAGTGCGGCGGCCAGCGGAATGGCCAGGAACAGCAGGAAGGCGCGGGCCACCACGTTGCGTGTCGGGGCGTGCTTCGGGGCGGGGTTCGGCGCGATGGTGAACGTCCGGGCGTCCCCGTCGACGCCGACCGTGTGGTGCGCCAGCACCGGCGCACCCAGCACCGGGACCTCCGCGGCGGCCGTGAAGAGCGGCCGCACCGAGACAACCTCGGACAGCCCGAACACCCGGAGCCAGAGCGCGTCGGCGGCCAGTCGTTCGGGCTTCGCACCGGTCACCGAGACGAGGGGAACCCGCTGGCGGGCGCGGCCGAGGTAACCGAGTTGGCCGGCGGCGTCGGGTGGGAACGCCACGACGTCCGCGCCGGTGTCCATCAACGCCCATGCCTGCGACCGCCGGCCGTCGGGATGCTTGGTATCCACCCACAGGAACGCGCCGGGGCTGTCGGCCGCGTACCCGGGCCAGAACGGCAGCTGGCCACCCTGTTCGGCGGACTGGTCGCGCAGCACCTGCCCGAGCAGATCCGCGGGTAGCTCACGGCCGGGTGCGGTCAGCGCCTTCTCCTGAGCCCGCATGGCGTCCCGCGCCAACTGATCGGTCCAGACGAACCGACCCGGTTGGAGAACCGGACGGTCGGTGGGTGCCGGGCCGGGCCGGCGGGTCATCACGAACCGCTGGGCCGCGCCGCTGAACGTGGTCGGGAACACCCGCAGCAGGTCAAGCAGGCCCCACACCGGGTAATCCAGCCCCGGGTAGAAGTCGGGCCACAGCCAGAACGGTTTACCCAGCAGCCCGCCCATCGGGTTGCCGTCCGCGTCCAGCAACCTGGCCTGGACCGGCCGCGTCGCCCGCCAACCGACCCCGAACCCGATCGGCTCCCGATCGCCGGCCTCGGGGTCGGTGCGCAGGCCCAGCCGCTCCACCCACTTCATCGGCATGCGGGTGAACGTCGCGCCGGTATCGATCAGGCCGGCCGCCGGAACTCCGGCCTCGCCCAACCGCAGGCCAACAGCGGGCCCGGGGTACGAACCTTCGAGCGCGGTGTACGGGAACATCGCGCCCGCCGTGCCGGGGTCGACCGAGAGGAACCGGGCCAGCGCCACGGCGAGCTCGGGCTCGCTGGTGGTACCGGTGAGCCGTGCAACGGCCTCGTGCAGCCCTGCGACCAGCGCGGCCATCTTGGCGTCGTGCTCCGCACCGGTGTGGTCGTGGCCCCGCAGGTGCTCGTCCCGCTCGTGCCGCAGGAAGTCCAGCCACCAGGACAGGAACGACGAATCGCGGGCGATCAGCGCGTTCACCAGCGTGGCGAGGTGCGCCGGCACCAGGATCTCCCCGGTCGGCCGCCAGCCGTACCCGTACAGCTTCCCGCCCAGCGGCGCCTCCTCGGTGACCCGTACCAGCGCCACCAGCTCCGCGAGGAGCCCGGTCAGCTCCGGCGGCGCCCGTACCAGGTACGGGAACCTCTTCCGTTCCAGCTCGACGGCGCCCCTGAGCAGGCCGGGCATCTGGGGATCCATCAGCGTCTGTGCCTGGGCGCTCGGCATGTCCGCAACCACCGGACCGCCCCGGCCAGGCCGGGATGTGCCGGGGCGCCGGCTTACCGTCCGGTCGGTGTCGTCTACGTCCAGCGCGGCGGACCCGTCGGCGGACTCGTACACCATGCTTGGCCAAGCGTTGAGCAGGAGGGCCAGCGGGCCGATGTGCACCGGGCGGTCCAGCGCGTCGAGCAGCTCGACCAACCGCTCGTCCAGCGGCCGGTCCTCCACCGCCTGGTGATCGGGCGTGGTGAGCCGCGCATACCGGTTGCGCAGCACCGTGCGGACGGCCTCGAACGTGGTCCGCGCCCGCATGAGCCGGTCTCGCGAGGGCACCTGGAGTTGCTGGCGGGCCTGCCGGGATCGAAGGTGGGTGGACGCCTCGTGGGCCATGACGGCGATCTCGAGCAGCTCCGCCAGAGTGGTGGCGCCCCGCCCAGGCCCGGTCAGTCGCTGCCAGGCGACCGAGAGCAGCGCCTCGGCGTAGCGCCAACGCGCCGGCCGGTACGCTTTCTTGATCATCGCGTCCAGTGCCCCCAGATCGACCCTGGCCCTGGCGACCAGCGCCGCGCGGTGCTCGTCGCCGTGCTGGTCGACGAACCGGTCGGCGTAGCGGCGCGCGATCGCCTCCAACACCCAGCGTTCCTCGACCGCCGCGCGCAGCCTGGACATCTCGTCGTGGGTCAGCCCGGCCCTTGCACCGCGGGTCAGCCAGGACAAGTCGTCGTGGGTCAGCCCGGCATCAGTCAGCGCATCGATCCGCTCGTGCAGCTCCGCGATCCGTTCGAGCAGCGCGGCGGGCGCGTACCGCCACGCGTCGGCCAGCTCCTGGCGCAGCTCGGCGGACAACACCCCGTCCCTCGCGAGCGCCCGCCGCCACCAGTCCTCGGCCAGCACGCCCACCGCCATGTCGTCCGCCGTCTCGGTGGCCAGATCGGCCGGGATCAACGTCTCCGGCCCGAGCCGCGCCGCGACCAGCCCGGGGGCGACCGCCGCGAACTCGGCGGACTCCTCCGGCGTCAACGCACGCCACCGACCGATACCCAGCTCCGGTTGGGCGGCGGGCGGTTCGGTCAGGTTCCACCCCAGCTCGCGCGCCTGGCTACCCAGGTCCGCGTAGGGGTCCGGCTCGGCCAGCGCCGGGGGCAGGCCCTTGATCCGCTGGTGCAGCGACCACAGCTGGCGCGCGCGCAACGGTCGCTCGGCGGTCACCGCCGAGGGAATCGTGCGCCACAGCAGCCAGGCCAGCGGCCCGCCCGGCATGGACAACATCTCCAGCTGGGCCGGCCAGGTGGGATCGGCCAGGCTGTGCTCATCGATGAACCGGCGGACCAGCCGAGCCAGGACCAGGTAACCGACCACCGCGACGGCCAGCAAAATCGGCACCGAAGTCGGCATGTGCGGGAGACCCGCGCCGAGAGGGCCGGAAGCCTCGCCCAGATGGCCGGAGGCCAGCCCGAGCAGGCCGGTGGCCAGCGTGCCCGAGCGCCGTTCGCCCGACCTCGGCTCACCCTGCTCGGTGGGTGCGAACACCAGGACCGTGATGTGGTCCTTGCCGCCCCTGGCCAGCGCGAGCGCGACGATCCGCCGGGCCACGGTCATCGGATCGGTCGAGCTCTTGAGCAGATCCTGGATGTCCTTCGGGCTGAGGTACGCGGTGACCCCGTCGCTGACCGCGATCAGCCACTCCTCGTCGTCGAGATCGAAGCTGTGCGTGGTGAACCCGCCACGCGGCAGCGGGTCACCCATCAGCTCCGCGGGCAGGTGCCGCTTGTTGTTGATGTGCTTCGGATGGTTCACCGCGACGACCTGCTTCGGGGTGCCCCGGAAGAGGACGCTGTCGCCGAACGGCAACGAGGTGACTCGCCGGCCCCCGTCCTCCCGGCGGGTGACCTGCATGGAAACATAAGTGGTCGCCGGGCCTCTTCCGGGCTTCGCCCCGGGATCGATAGCCACCCCGGTCCGGTGCGCACCGTGCGCGGCGAATTTCGCGAGCCACTCCGGGTCCCGCATCGCCAGATCCGGCGAGCTGAGCTGCACCGCCGCGCCGAACTTGGCGGCGCGGCGCGACGAGACCCGGGGCACGGGCCGGCCGCCGGCCCCGTCGGTGAGCACCCCGACGAACCCGCCGTCGGGCAGCTCACCGATCACCACCGTGTCGTGGTTCACCCCCTTCGCCGGGTTCTTGACGCGCTTCTTGCCCTTGTCGCTGACCATCGCTGCTTTCCAGCCATGACCGATGACGGTGATCTCCACCCGCCCCGGGTTCGGCGCATCCGAGGTACTGGTCAGCGGCGCGTGCACGGCTTCACCACCCGGCTCGCGCGCCGGCAACAGGGACGGCGCCGGGGACACCGCGTGCAGCTCGTAGCGCCCCGGCGCGGTTTCGCCGAACCGCAGCTCGAGCACCTCGGTCACCCCACTGGACACCGAGGGATAGAACGCCACTGGAATGGTGGCGGCGACCCGGACGAGCAGCTCGCCCTCGATCCACTCGACGCGGGTGACCCGGCCGCCCAGCATGCCCCGCAGCCAACGCTCCCGGTCCTCGGCGCCGAGCGATTGGGGCAACCAGGGCAGCGCCCGTTCGGCGAGATCCGCCAGTACCCGTTCGCCGATCATCACGACCTCGTCCGCGCCGGCGGCGGAAAGCTGGCCGGTCAAGGTCCTGGCCACCGTGTCGAGTTCGTCGCCGCGCGGCGAGCTGGGGTTGGCCGCGCGCAGCGCTTCGAGGTCGGCGGTCATGGCGTATACGCGTTCGGTGAGCGTCTCGGCCAGGTCCAGCGGCAACCCGGCCAGCAACAGCTCGGCGTGGCTCAGCCCGGCGAGCTCCAGCTCCGCGCGGGCCAGCGCGTAGGCGATCAGCTCCAACTGCTCGCGACTTGCGGTGGACGGGCGTGAGCTCTCCGCGATGTCCAGCAGCACCCGGTGGGCCGTCACCAGTGGGGTCGCCGCCCGCACCACACGCATCAGCAGCGCGGCCTGCAGCTCGTGGTCGAAGCCGGCCCACGAACCCACGAGATGTCGCCCCTCATGCGCCGCGAACAGTTCCCACCACAGCCGGTCGAGCAGTTTGAGCTCGGTCAGGTCCCACAACAACTTCCAGACCTCGTCGAACATCACGTTCACCGGACCCTCGGCGGTCCACAGCGCGTAGCTGAGCAGCCGTTCCGGCCGGTCCGCCAGGTCCGCCAGGTCATGGTGGCGCAGCAGCGGTTTGGCGCGCTCGGTGTGCAGCAACTGGATCGGGACCCCGAGCACGTCCAGCGGCAGCGGTCGAGGTTCGCCCCGCGCGGCCTTTTTGACCAGCTCTCGCACTATCGCTTCGAACCGCGCCCGCTCCGCGCGGCTCATGCCGTCGGACAGGTCCCCACCGGTTTCTGGTTCGGGCGACGATTGGGCGGCGCGCAGCGCGCGGATCTCGGCCTCGGTGCGGTCGATGCTGAAGGGCAGCGCGTATGGGTCGCGCTGGCCCAGGAACCGGGCGGCCGCTAGCTGCCGGTCAGCCTCGTCCAGCGCGACGAGCACGTTGTCGATTTCGTCACCGTTACCGCTCCGGATGGTCGCGACCTGCAGCCAGTAGTCAGCTTCCTCCGCTCTGCGCCTGGCGGTGGCCAGCACCGGGCGATCCGGCAATGCCGCCGGCACCGCGCCCTCCGCCCGGGCCACTGCCAGCAGCGTCGAGTCGGCCTCGTCAATGAGGCCGCTGAAGACCTGCAGCAGTTCGTCCTCGACCGATTCGTCCGTCACTTCGTCCGGGTTCTGCACATGCAGCTCGAGCCGGTAGAGCACGGCGATGAACTCGACGAAGCGGTCCATGGCCTCCCGGGTGAGCGGGTCGGGCAGCGCGGCGAACACGGTGCCCAGCACGTACACGACCTCCGCCACCCGCATGAGCGGCGCATGCTGGTCAAACCGCGTGGTCTCCCGTTCAGCGATGGTCCACAGCCGGTCGATCAGTGCGGTGCGCGCATCGTCCAGTTCGTGCAGCTCGGCGGCCAGCTGGCGCGGGTTGCGCTGGGTCGTGAACCGGGCGTTGTCGATCGCCACACCGATCGAATCCACCGCCTCGTCGAGCGCCATCAGCTCCTCGTCCGGGAGGGAGCCGGCGTTGGCGATCAGTCGCCGCGCATCGTCCACCTCCTGACGGGCGATGGCCAACAACATCGGGCTGTCCCGCCAGGGACCGGACTCGGCCGGCCGACGCTCGGCGAGCAGGGCGCGCGCGGCGGGCCGGGTCGACTTGTCGGCACGCCAGGTCGCAAGCAACAGTGCCCGGATCAGCAGGGTGTCGGTTAGGCCCGCCCCCGGCGTGTCCGCGCGCCCGGTGTGATCGAAGCTGCCGAAGACCCTGTCGATCAGCCCGACCAGCTGGACCTTGGTCTGCCCATCCTCTACCCGGATGACGAACCCCCCGCCCCCGGAGTAGCCCGACCGCACCGCCGGGTTCCCGGCGACCACCAGGTGCCACGGTGGCGCGGGCGGGCTGGTGCTCCAACGGTGCTGTGCCGCCCAGCCGCCCGTCACGGTGGGCAGCACCGTGTGGCCCGACTCCGCGATCAGCACCGCCTGAGCAAGCCACTCGGGCATGCCGACCGTCGCGACCGGTTCCCCGATCCCCGGCACCAGATCGGCCAACTCGACCCCGACCAGCCTGACCTCGGGGTGTTCGTTCGGGTCGATGTCCACCAACGCCATGTCGACGCCGGTGACGTGCTCCCGCGTCTCCTTGGGCAGCTGGGCCACCATCACACGGAACATCTCGAGCAGTTCCTCGCGCGGCATGGCGGCAGCGGCCGGGTCGAGGGCGACCATCGCGTCGGCCAGCGCCTCCAGCGTAGGTTCGGGCCGCACCCGCCCGGTGAAGGTGTGCCGGCCGAGCACCAGGTCCACCGTGGGGTGGTGGCGCACCAGGTGCCGTTTGGTCAGCACCACCAGCTGGCCGGCCACCTGGACCAGTGTCGCGGCTCCGCTGCCGCCATCCGGCGTGCGTACCAGGAACGTGGCGTCCACCGCCGGGCGGTAGCGAGGGTCGATCTCATGCGCCCACAGCACGGTCGGGTGGAGGCGAGTCGGTCCCACCTTGAACCCGGTCGCGCCGACCCCCGGGGAGCCGACCAGCGGGATCAGCTCGGACAGGTCCGGCGGGGCGGGCAGTTCGTGGTGCGGGCGCCGCTGATCCGGCGGCGCCCTGGCGTTGACCAGCTCGGCCAGCTCGTGGCGGATCAACTTCCGGCGTTTCGCCGGCCGCATCTTGAGCAGCTTCTCAAGCGTGGCGGTGTCCGTGTAGAGCCAGCCGTCCCAGCCGGCCCACATGACCAACCCGGTCACCCCGGCGATGCGCAGCTCGGCGGTGAACCGGTTGCTGACCCGCAGGCCGTTCGCACCGGCCAGCGCCACCTCTTCGTCGCCCAGCTTGGCGAAGTCGGTCAGGTCGGCGTCGGTCAGCTCGTCCCGCCAGCCGCCGTCCCGGGGGTCCAGCCCGGTCAGCTCGGCAATGACGTGCACCGCGCGTTTGCGCAGCTCATCGCTCAGGTCGCCGCCGTCCACCATCGCCGGGCCGCCGCCGGGCCAGGTGTGCGGCAGGGTGACCGCGCCGTCCGCGGTGCGCAGGAACCGGTGCCCGTCGGCGGTCAGGGTGACCGAGGTGGCCGGGCCGGCGACAAAGTCCCAGGTGGCCACGAACAGTTCGACGGCGTACCGGACGTCCAGGTGGGTCAGGTTGTGTGTCGGAATCAGCTCGACCACGCCGCCCTCGCCGAGGAACGCCACCGCATAGCCGAGCAGCTGCTCGTGCTCGTCGAACGCGCCCACCCACACCGCCCGGGGGTGGGTGAGCAGTGCCAGGGTCGCCTCGTCCAGTTCGGCACCGAAGCGGCGGCGCAATAGGTCGATCTTGGTGACCAGGTCGTCCAACACCCGCACCCGTCCCCGCGTGCCGTCGGGCAGGACGGTCGGGGCGATCCCCGGCAGGGGTGCCCCGAGGCTGTCCAGGGAGTGGGCGGTGGCACTGGCGGCCAACGCGCGGCCGCGGAAAGCGTGCAGCGCGGACTCGTAGGCGGCCAGCCGCCCGGCCAGCGCCGGCTGGGTCGGGCGCTCCTCGACCAGGACCCTCATCAGCTCCTCATCGAGAAGCAAGCTGGCGGGAAGTCCCAGCGCCCGGTCGATCAGGTCACGCAGCGCACCGGTGACCTCGTCCAGCCGGTCCGTGATCGCAATCGGGTTGGTCAACCCGTCCAGATGCATCGCGAGCGCCGCCAGCTCGTCGCCCACCTTCTCGGTGAGCCGGTACGCACGCAGCGCCGGCGTCAGCCCAGCTATCGTCTCGATCAGCCTGAACCAGGCGCTTGTCACGGTCGGTTTGTCGGGCAACTGGTCGAGTACCCGCATCAGCGCTCTCCGGTAGCTGCCGGATGCCGGGGCGAACAACAGCGTGATCAGATCGACCAGCCGCTCGGTCCGCACCTCCTCGGAGCCCCGATCGAGCCGCGGTGCGAGCAAGCCCAGCACCAGTGCCCGGTGGGCCGCCTGGTCGGCGTCCGCGACCGGCCGGGCCACCATCGCCGCGAGCCGGCGCCGCAGCAACGGCGACCAGGTGGGAGGTGGCACGTTCCCGGCTTCGACGAGCTCCCGCACGGCCGCCGTCGCGGTGGCCCAGAACCGGGCGTCGACCGGGCCGAGCCGTGACCAGGCGCCGATGAGCAGCGCGGCCCGGACCTCCAGCCACTCGGTCGCCGACCAATTGGCCGGGTCGGTCCACGGTGAGCCGTGCCGGGTGAGGTCGGTCAGGTCGCGTTGATCGGGCGCCAGCGCTGGCACCAGGAAACGGATGTGGTCGGCCAGGAAGTACGCAACGGTCGCGGCGTCGGGCACCGACTGGTCGTCATCGGCCGCTTCCGTCAGCAACTCGTTGACCAGCTCCGATTCCTTTTTCAGCCACTTCTGCTCGTCGATCTGGACCTGTGCCCATGTCTTGGCCGGACCCGGGGTCAGCTGGCCAACCGCCTTCTCCGACTCGGTGCCCTCGAGGAACTCGTGTACGAAGCGCAGCGCGGGCGCCGCCGCGTTCCCGGCGAAGAACTGGTCCGCACGCGGGGTGCCGCGCTTGTCGACGAGCCATTCGTATACCGCGAGCGAGACGTCGTAGTCCCAACGGTATTCGTCCAGATAGTGGTCCTGCTCAGCCCGGCGGTGTACCTCGGCGATCATCTTCGCCGGCTCGGCCAGCCTGTCGGCGGTGATGAAGGCGACGGTCAGCGCTGCCCAGTGCTGGTTCGTCCGCATGATGTCGAGCAACGGGGCAACGGGGCGTCCCGACGGCCATGCCTTGACCAGGCCCGGCGCCGCGCTGCGCAGTACCAGGTAGTCCAGGGCGTCCCGATACATCTCCACCGCGTCGTCGATCAGCCCCAACCCGGCGAGCGCGCCGATCAGCCGCGCCCTGGCCTGTACGCCCAGCCGGCGGTACGCCTCGGTGGACGGCTCCCAGGTGGTGGCGTCCACCTCGTCCAGGAACAGTTCCAGCTCGCCGATCCGCCGGCCGAGTTGGATCCGCTGCTGGGCCTCCATCTGCTCCCGAGCGAACTCCGCCGCGGTGCCGAGCAGATCACGCCGCAGGGCGTTGGCGTGCCGCCGGCCGGCCACGTCGTCGCCCAGATCGCTGGCCGCGTAGGCGATCACGGCGCGCAACTGTTCCTCGGAGAGGCGGCGGACCACAGTGTCTGGCAGGTACACCGTGTTGCCGATGCGGTACTCGACGATCTTGTCGATCGTGTCCTGGCCGACCAGCATGCCCACCAGCAGGGCATCGAACATCCGCACCTGTAGGTCGTCCGGAGCGTCGGTCAAGCCGTGGCTCAACGGGGTGGTCCGCAGCTTGCGGTCGGACAGCACTTCCACCACCCGTTCGTCCTCGTCCTCGCTGAGTGGGTCCTCCTCCGGGTACAGCTGCAGCCGCGCGGTCATTCCGATCATGGCACCGCCGCCGGCGGCAAAGGGCAGCATCCAGATCCCTCCGACGGCGAGCCCGCCCGCGGCCCACATCAGGGTGCGCAACCACCGATCAACCCTCGGGCCGTCGCGCCCGTACAACACACGGCCGAAGATGACCATCAGTACCCCGATCACCACAACCGGGATCGGGTTCCAGACCGGAGTGATCATGGCCCCGGCCGCGAAACCCACATAGAGCGCCCAGAACGGCTGTTGCTTCCACCAGCCCTCGAACCGGATGAGGCCGCGCAGGCGTGCTTCGGTGCGCTCCGCCGGCGGTGAACGGGCGCGCTGGCCGGCGGCCCGGACCTGGGCGGGCGGGTCGAAGTCGGTCAGCTCCCGCAGCAGCAGGAACACCTCGGCCGCCATCGTGTCCGGCATGGCGGCGAGCAGCTCGCTGTAGGCCCGCCCGGCGAAAGCCGAGGCGACGGTTCCCTCGAAGTTCTGGTACAGGTAGTTGGCCACGGCGGCGGACACCAGCATGGCGACGGCCGTCCGCTCGCGCATCCGCCTGTCCAGCGTGTCCTCGAGATGTGCGGTGAGCTGGCTGACCGAGCCCGCCGGCAACCACAGCGTCAGCGGCTCGCCCGGTTCCTCGAGCAGCTGCGCGCGCGTCGGCCGGGGGTCGGACGGCTCGGCCGGCGACTGATCGACGTGCCCGGGTATCGAGGCGAGCAGGCCACGCAGCCGGCGCGCGGTGGCGGCGTTGAGTCCGCCGACAACCAGGGCCAGCTCATCGACCGCGCTGGCTACCAGCCGCACCGACCGAGGCTCAGTCGCGCGATGCGCCAGGGCGATGACGCCCAGCAGCACCGCCGCCGCGGTGGTGAACACGACCGCCACGAACCAGAACACCACGATCGCTGGCGCTGGCTGGCTCACCGTCTCGATCGCGCCGGCGCCCTTGAATGCCGTGAACAGGCCGAACGGCAGCTGCGCGTGGGTGCTGCCATCGGTGTCCGGCGCGAGCAGCTCGTCGAACTCGCGCTTGTGCGCGAGCAGCTCGTCGAACTCGCGCTTGTGCGCGAGCAGCTCGTCCCGCGTCGGCAATCCGTGGAGCAAGTCGCTGACGATCGCCTCGGTGACTCCGGCGGGTCCGTCGACCAGGCTGTTCCACAGCGACTGGCCCGGCTGGGTGAGCTCGTACGTGTACGGGCGGACGGCCCCCGGGGCACGCGTAGCGAGTACCACGCCGAGCTCGTCCAGCGCCTCCATCGGTTCGTGCAACTCGTCGGGGTCCAACCCCATCGCATTGGCGAGCACGCTACGGCGGATCGGTTTGCCATGCTCGTCCATCAGCCGCAGGGCATCCCACAGGCTGCTGATCGTGGTCTGGGCGGCCCGGGGTTCCGGCGCGACCAGGTCAAGCGCGGCCCACAACACCGCCCAGTCGGCACCGGGTCGGGCCGGCCAGTCTGGCCAACGGTCGAACAGTCGGCGCGTCGGGGCCAGATTGTCCGCGCGGAGCTTGCCCACCAGCCGCGCCTGCCGAACACCCAGCACGTAGTTTCCGTGTCGTTCCAGCACCCAGCCCTCGTGGACAAGCTCTTCCAACACCGCCCGCACGGCACGGATCGGTCGCTTGAGCAGCTTGGCCAGCTTGGCGGGCGTCATGCCGCCCTCGCCCACCAGCTTGAGCAGCCGACCGAGCCCTGAGCTCGGTTCCGAGGTGCCGACCACCGGCGACCATGTCTCGAACGGCCGAGTTACCAGGAAGCCGAGCATCCGCCGCAGATCGGCAACCGTCGTCGGCCCCGGTGCGTGGGAGAGCGCGTGCCGCGCCCGCCCCATCGCGTCGTGCACCGTGAAGTCCTGCATGGTGGAGATCGACCCTCGGGGCAACCTCAGCGTCGCCTTCCCCAGGTCGGTGAGTGCGTAACCGGTGGCTCGGCGGCCCTTGATGAGCCAGCCTTCCAGCAGGTAGAGGGCGTGGTGCAACTCCATCCGCCGGACTCGGCCGTACCGCTCGCTGAGGGCGCCCAGCACCCCGGAGAAGGTGCCCTGCTTGTCGATCTCCTCGAGCAGCTCGCGCGTGGTGAAGAAGACGAACTGCTGGTAGTCCTCGTCCCGCCCACCGCCGGAGTCGAACCAGGCCGAGGCGACTATCTGCCCGCTGGAAGGCACCCGGCCGGCCGTCTGGCCCACCCGGCCGACCGGTCCGGCGCGCGCCGGCGTGTCCTCCGGGGTGGTTGTTGCCCCGGTGTCCCCGTTCGCGCCGGCCAGTGCGCGCACGGCGGCCTCGGCCGAGGTGAGCAGGCTCAGCTGATCGCTCTCTTTGTCGGTCGCGCCGATCCTGATCGCCATCGTGGTGAGCAGCTCGGACACCACGTCGAACTGGCGGTGGCCGTCGGGGGCGCGGGTGAGCTCGATCAGTGCGGTCGCCAGGTGCCGCCAGCCGGCCAGGAACCGGTCGGCGGGGCCTCGATCCCGGCGCAGCGGGTCGATGATGTTGCCGTAGGAGCGCAGGTCGTAGTCCAGCCCAGGCCGGCTGAGGTAGTAGTCGTCGAACCACGCCGGCTGGTCGACGGCACCTAGCAGGGCGGCCACCGCATCTGGGGTGGTGCCGCTCCCGAGCCGGTCCAGCAGATCGAACGCAAGTTCGATCTGCCGCTGGTGCAGCTCGCTCACCAACTGCTCCGGCCGGCGGGCGAGTCCGGTGAGTGCGGCGCGCACCTGGTCGGCGAGCCCGGCGGGGGGCTCGGCCGGCCAGTGGCGGAGCAGCGCCCGGTACCGGTGGAGGAACTCCAGCTCGGGGCGCGCGCCGGGCATCCAGGCGATGGCGTCCGGGTTGGCGAGCGGCAGGCCGCGGCGGGGCTCGGCGTACCAGGCGAGGATCGCCAGCACCACCGGCGCGGGGTGGTAGTAGAGGTACCCGGGCAGTGCGGGAACCGCCGAGGTGGGGCCGCCGTGCCCGTCCCGCGCCGCCGAGTGGATGGCGTCGGTATACACCGAGCGCAGCACCTCCGGAAGGTAGTAGCGCTGCGTCTCGGTCAGCGTGCGGAACTTGACCAGCACGTGCTCGACCAGCAGGTGCATACCGAGGCCGCGAGCGAACCGCTCCCACTCCACGTGTTCCGGCGTGACCAGTTCGCCGTGCGGGATGGGTAGCGGCGCGGACAGCCCGGCGGCGAAGGCGAAATGGCTGAGCAGGTGTTCTTGCTGCTTGGTCCGGCCGGCACCGAAGGCGATCTGCAACACGCGGGCCACCTCGCCGGCCAACAGAAGCCGGGTCCCGAGGTCGGCGGCCGGCTTGGCGGTGAGGGGATGGCCGAGCAGCTCGAACGCCTCCACCGCCAACCGCTCGAACGCGGCCAGCTGAGTCCGGGATATCCACAGCCGCAGGCCCGGCACATCGGAACCCGGCAAGGAATGAACGACGCTGGTTGGCCCTTCCGCCCAGTAGCTGTTCGCCAACACCTGGGCTCGCAGGTCGCGCAGGTTCTTCCGGGTGCGCTGGTCCATCGGCAGCTTGCCAACCTGGATGAACAGCTTCCCGAGCAGGGCAAGGACCCGGCTGCCGTCCCCGCCGTCGGACACGATCCGCGTGCCGACGTCCGGCTCCGGCAGATTTTGCGGGTCGGGCTCGCTGGCCGTCGGCGCCGGGCCGCCGACCGGCTCGACCGGCACGTACCGCACGGTGGTGCCCTGACCCACCGGCCGCAGCCCGGGATGCCGCGCCACGGCCCGTTTCACCAGCTCCTCGTCCGCCGGGTCACCGAGCACCGCCACCAATTCGGCCAGCGGGCGGGCCTGGTCTGGCCGCGTCCGCAGGTGCGCGACCAGCAGCGACGCCACCTCGAAGGCCAGCCGGAGCGCGACGTCGCGCGGGTCGCCCCGCTCCCGCGACGCGTAGAACCGGGCCAACGCAACGGCCTGGGCCAGCGCCGCGTCGTCGGCCACCTGTGGGCCACCGTGCAGCACCGCCTGGACGATAAAGGCGCTGTCCTGCTTGTGGTTCAGCCCGAACCGGTTGCGGCCCTGCTCGTTCCCCTCCCGGTGGAAGAAGTCCTCGTGATACCCCAGCCGCCACCACATCCCGGCGGCGCGCACCCTTGCGGCCATCGGCGCGAACATCACGATCAGGTCGCGTTCCGCCCAGTAGAACCCGATCATCCGGTCCGGCAGGTCCGCCAGCTCGGTGCCGAGCAGCCCCCGGACCTGCCCGGTCAGCGCGATCTCCAGCACCCCCGGTGGCCCCCTGGGCCGGTTCGTCTCCCGTCGGTGCCGCTCGTCGAGTTTCATCAGCTCGGGCAGGATGCGCGTGAACCGAGGCGCGTCGGTCGGCCGCTCGTTCTCGATCACCCAACCGGAATGTGCCCGCGACAGGCCGCGCACCTCGACCTCCGCCCGCGCGATCAGCTCGAGCTGGGTGTCCAGGTCCTCGGCGCTCCGTATCCCGCCCATCAGCCCGTTGAGCGCCGCGCGCACCTCCTTGGGGGCGGGCTGGTCGGGCCGGCGAACCACCTCGATCAACGTGGTCACCAACCGCCGCCAGCCGGGCAGGAACCACTCCGACTGGCGCAGGTCGGCGATGAGCTCGGCGTACTCCCTCGCGCTGCGCTCGAGTCCGGAGCGGTAGAGGTAGTGGTGGTCGAACCACGCCGGCGCGTGGACGTCCCCGAGCAGCTCAGCCACCGAAGCCGGCGTGGCACCGGGGCCGAACCTGTCGAGTAGCTGGAACAGCACCTCCAGCTGGGGTACCTGCGGCCCGAAGTACGGCTCCTCGGGGAGCTGGGCCAACGTGGTCAACACGGTCAGCACCCGCGCCCAGAACTCGGCATCCGGTTCGGCGACCCGCTCGGCCAGCTGGCCGCGTGCCCAATGGATGAACTCCAGCTCGGGACGCTGCCCGGGGATGCGCGCGAGGACGCTCTCGTCGGCCAGGCCGAACTCCGCCAGGTGCGGCCCCCGGGGAGCCCGGCTCAGCCAGTCGAAGGCGGTCCGCACCAGCGGCCCCGGGTGGTAGTAGAGGTAGCCGGGCAGCTCTGGAGTCGCGGCGGTGGGGCCACCGTGTCGGTTCAGCGCCGCCGAGTAGTGCAACGAGTCGGTGAGTATCGAGCGCAGCACGTCCGGCAGGTAGCGCCGCTGGGCGGCGGTCAACTCCAGGTCGTCGCGGGCCAGGATGTGCTGGACCAGCAGGTCCATCGCCGCGCCATGGGCCATCCGTTCGCGCTCCAGAACCTGGTGGGTAATCGAACCGCCCAGCGGGATGGCGAACGGCACCGTCAGTCCGGCCGCGAGCGTGTCGTCCTCCATCCACGTGCCGAAGACCAGCCGGTAGGCCAGCTGCAACACATGTGTCTGCTCGTGCCACAACACCAGCCGCAACGCGAGATCGAAGGACAGTGGCTTGCTGATCGGGTGGCCAAGCTCATTGAACGCGCTCCTGATGTCCTTGGCCAACAGCGTCAATGCGGTCCGGGAGAGCCCCAGCTCGAGGCGCGGCAAGCCGGACTCGGTGGCCCCCACCGCCTGGACGAAGCTCGCCTCGCTGTTCGACCAGTAGATGTTCGCCCGCACCTCGGCCATCAGCGCGGCCAGTTCGGCTCGAACGTCGGCGCTCGGCGACAGCTGGCCGACGTAGTCCTGGTACTTGTCGAACACCGCCAACGCCTGGCGCCCCTCCGGGTCGTCGGCGGTGATTCGGTCGGCTTCATCGACCGGCTCGAACTCTGCCCGGGCCACATCGCCGGGCTCCGGGGCCGGCCCGCCCACCGGGTCGGTCGGCACGTACCACACCGTCCGGCGGTCCCAGGACCTCCGCAGCCCCGGGTGCGCCTTGACCGCCCGCCGCACCGCCAACTTGGTTCGCCGCGTGTCACCCAGTTCGGCGAGCAGGTCGCCCAACAGGCGTTCCTGGTCCGGCAACCCGGCGAGGTGCTCGGCCAGCAGGTCACCGACGGCGAAGACCTGGTCGAGCACGTCGTCCATCGTGTGGTTCGGGCGCCTCAGCACGGCATGGAACGCCTCGGCCAGTCCGCCGGCGGGTTCTTCCTCGGGCCCGAGGCCCAGCCGGCGCAGCTCCCGGGCGAGCGGGGCGTACTCGTCCCGCGACGCGGCCCAGCGCGCGAAGCTCGCCCAGTCCCAGGCGTCCGTGCCGACGTGTCCCCGGGCGTACTCCACCGACGCCTCGGCGAACGCCAGCGCGGCCTTGGCCAGCTCCGGGTCCAACGTGCTTGCGAAGATCCGCAGCTGGAGGACCAGCGGGTTCCGGTTGTTGATCACCAGGTCTTTCCCGGTGCGCAGCCGCGCCCGCGCGTAGGCCGGGATGCGCTCCCGCTCCTCGGCGGTGAGCAGGGCCAGGCTGGACTGCCGCCGGGACAAGATGATCATCTGATCCGAGTTCTCCAGGATCAGCCGCATCCACCGCTCGATGTGCTCCGCCGAGTCGAACCCGGTTCGGCTGAGGTTGACCCGCAGGTCGGCCCGGTCGGGGGTGGCGCCCAAGGCCTTGAGCTCGGCCAGCAATTCCCACGGGAAGTGCTTGATCGCCCACGGGTAACCCATCGGGTTGGCGATGATCTCGAACCCGTGCGTGGGCGTCCGGTCATGCCGCACGTGGCCGAGGTCACCCAGCCGCCCCTCCGCGTGCCGGGCGGCCTTGTGCATGCGGAACTTCCGCAGCCATACATCCAGCTCCAGGCTCAGGTACAGCGGTCCCTCACCGAGGGGGGCCGCCCGGGACGGTTCCGGGACCGCGACCCGATTGTCCCGAAGGCGGTGCCACGCGGCGTGCAGCCAGGCAGGGGAACCGTTGCGCAAGAGCGCGTAGATGCCGATCGCCACGACGACCAGCCCCATGGTGACGAGTTCCGGGACGGAGAGCGACCGTGGACCGGTAGCCCCTCGGCCCTCGGCCGGGGCGGCGGCCGCCGCCAACGCAAACATGCCGGCCAGCGTGATCGCCACCCTCGCCAACGACGGCGCGATCGCCCGGAGGGCGCCGGCCATGGTGCGCCGGGTGTCGGTGGGCCGCCCAGCGAGCGCGGCGGCGGCCAGCGCAAGCACGGCTACCCCGGCGGCCAGCAGGACCCGCTCCGTCAAGCCACCGGACAGCGGCCACGGCAGGTCCTCGCCGGCTACCAGCAGCAGCACAGCCTGCCCCACGAGCGCGGTGACCGCCGCCCCCGCTACCCAGGCTCCGATGCGCAGCTCGCGCGTCCCGGGGAAGTCGATGGCCAACCGGACACCCGCCGACAGCACCCCCGCGAAGAGCACCGTGGTCGCCGCCTGGTGCACGATCGAGGAGAACGTCCACAGGTCACCGGGGTTTATCGGGAAGGCCGCCAGCACCACCAGCGCCGCGGCGGCGCCCCGCAGCAGCACTCGGACCGGCGTGACACCTGCGGTCTTGGCCTGGTCAACCAGCCTGGCCAGCAGCTCGGCTGCACCGGCCATGGCCAGCGCCGCGGCGGCGAGGAGCGCCATACCACCGGGGGCCACCACATACGCGCTGACCGGCTTGGTAGGCAGCACGTGGCCGATTCCGACGATGTGCAGCACCACCGTGCTCGCCACCGCGACACCCAGCAGTGCCCATACCGCGCGCGCCAGCTGGCCGCCGGTCGCCCGCTTCGCCCATCGGGCCAACAACCACAGCCCGAGCACCGCCGAGCCCACCACCAGCACCCCGCCGACGAACCCGGGGTGGGCGGCCAGCCAGTCACGGGCGGCCAGGGCCAGCCCGAGCAGGCCGGTGCCCACCGAGGCATGACGCTGGGGTCCGTCGCCGTGCTTGGGGTCCAGCCGCACCCGCACCTCGCCTTCCAGGTGGAACCACCGCTGGTTCTCCCCAATGACGGTGACCAGCTCGTCGTAATCGACCCCGAGCAGGTTCTGAATGTGAGCCAGGGCGGCCGATCGACCCGGGTACAGGCTCAGCAGGGTGAAGAGCCTGTCGAACAGGTCGTCGCCGGAGGGCCGGTCGAGGTCGGCATAGCGACGGATGAGCAGCTCCTCGGCTTGGCCGATGCGGTCGTCGCTCCAGGCGGGTCCGCCGAGCGGCTCAAGGACCAGCCAGAGTTCGGCGTGCAGGCCCAACACCCGGCGCAGCTTGGTGTGCCGCTGCTTGGTGTTGAGCGCTTCCACCTCGCCGACGGGCTCGAGCCGGTGCAGGATCTCCATGATCCGGTCGAGCTGGCTCGCCGGGTCCCATGTCCTCGGCGCCAACGGCGCCTGCATCTCGTGGAGCAGGATCCGCCAGTGATCGGCGCGGGAGGTGGCGACGTCGCGCAGCGGCCCCAGGTAGAGGAGGGTCGCCTCGGCGGTGGCGTCCCGTGCCGCCAGCCTGGCCTGCTCGACGTAGAGCGTGCCGAGTTCCTGGGCCAGCTCCTGCGCCACCCTCCGTTGGTTGCGCATGCCGGTGACCAGCTCCTCGCGCCGCTCCTGGTCGTCGCGGTACGCCACCATCCGGGCGGCGGCCGCGCGGAGGTCGTCCAGGTCTGCCCCTCGGGCCTGCTCGATCACCTCGGCGATGGCGTCCAGCTGTGCCTTGCTCACCGCGCCGGCCGCCTCGGTGCGGAACCGCTCCACCGCCCGCCGGTTCTCCATCGCCCAGTTGGCCAGCGCGATGAGGATCCTGGGCCGCACCATGCCGGCGGGCAGCAGCTCGGTGGGGTTGTTCAGCACGTCGAACAGGTCGGTGGACAACCGGGCCGGGTCATCGATCAGCGGCAACAGCCGAGCCAGCGCGGTGGGCGCGGCGGGCGTTCGGGACTGCGCCGGCAGGGCGGGCGGCACGGTCAGTTCGGGGGCCGGCCGTGGTTCGTTCCGGGGTCTGGGTGCCGACGCCGGCCGCTCACCACGCAGGAACACCGTCTCATCACGCACCCGGAAGCGCTTGCGGTTCCCCCGTGCTTCAAGCACGTCGTCGCGCAGCGCGTCCGGCGTCATGCGCAGCAGCCAGGCCAGCTCGTCCACCGTGGCCGAACGGGTCGGCAGGGAGTCCCGCACCGCCGCCAGCTGGGCGACCGGAGACTTACCGGCGATGCTCGGATGCCGCCCGTACAACGCGGCGACCCGGGGCTTCAGGCCTTCCAGGTCCGCCAGGAGCGGCAGGTCACCGAACCCCGCCGCGCGCAGCAGCCGCTCGGCTCGCCACAACCGTTGCGCCTGGCCGAATGCCTCCGCCACGGCATCCCGACCCTCCAGGTCGGGCAGCTCCCGCCAGACCTGGCTGACCAGTTTGACCCCGTGCAGCGCACCGTTACCGGGATCGCCGGCCCGCAGCGCCGCGCGGAGCCGGATCCACCGGTTCGCCTGCAGCATTGCCTCCGCGCGCAGCGCCCGGAGGAACCGGAACGCCTGGTCGGCCCGGTCACCCAGGTCGGGCAGTGCCGCCGCCCCGGCCCGGTCGATCCGGCGGGCCACGTCGAGGGCGTCGTCGATCCGCTCTTCGATGTCCGCCCATAGGTCGGCCAGATCCGAGCCGGTGTAGGTCATGGCCCGGGACGCGGCGCCCAACAGGTCGGCGAGGTCATGCCCACGCCCGTGGCGGAATCGGGCGGCGTGCTCCTGCCAGGGGGTCTCGCCGAACGAGTGGGGCAGCCTGGCCCAGGCATGGTCGGTGATGAACCAGTGCCAGAGCTCGGCGGCGACCGGGGCGGTGAGCTGCGGCGTGGTGTCGACCAGCATGCCCAGCACATGACCGGCGCTGGTCTGCCGGAAGTCCGGCATGTGAGACTCCCACGGCCGCCGCGTCACCTCGGCCAGCAGGTCGAGGTACTCGGCGCGCAGCTTGTTGAGCGCCTTGAGTGCCCGTTTGCGTGCGGCGGACCTGCCTATGGTCTTGCCGGCGTCCCGGTATCTCTCCTCGAAGTGCAGCCCCAGCGCGGAGAATGCCTGGACATGGTCGCCCGTTTCGGCCAACCGGGTCGGGTCGACCTCGCGGGCAAGCGTGCGCACTCCCTGGGCCAGCTCCAGCACCGGCTGGGCCACCGCGCGCGCCAGGCCGCCAGGCGCGTCGTCGCCCTCCCAGGTGTAGAAGACCACGGCATGCACCTCCACACCGAGGAACTCACCGTGGGCCAGCCGTTTCAGCAGCGTGGTGGGTATCAGCCACAGCTCCTGGGGATCGTTCTCGCGCAGGCCGAGCGCCTTCCGCTCCGTGCCGGTAAGCGGGCGGAGCTGCTTGGCGTTGTCGCGCAGCGCGGTGTTGACCGCCAACACCTGGTCGCCGTCGAGTTCACCGCGCTCGGACAGCGCCCCGGACCGGCCGGTCGGGGGCGTCTCGGCGATCTTGCGCGCGAGCGCCAACACCGCCCTGGCCCGGCCGCGGCGCGCTACGGCTTCCAGCCCGATGCGGTTGGTCAGCTCGGCCAACTCCCGGATGCGGCGCTGCTGCTCGGGGAAGAACGCGAACGCGGGAGCCAGGTTGGTCAGCTGTTGCCACACCCGCTCGGAGTCCATGACGATCTTGCCGGCGTCGCGCGAGCTGGCCAGTAGCGCGTCGATCTCCGCCTCGACGGGCCGGCCGGTGGCGGCCGCCGCCCGGACGGCCATCAGCCGCGCGGCCCACCAGAGGATGTCCCGGGTCCGGTTCTTGCGGAAGGACTCGTAGCTGGCGCGGGTGAGGTTGGTCGCGTCGTCCAGGGAAAGCCCGGTCGCCTCCTCGATCCAGCCCGGCAGGTCGACGTGGGGATGCTCGCTCCCCGAGGTGATCTGTAGCCATTCGTCGGGGATGTGGGCCAGGTCGCGGTTGCCCCCGCCGGCCGAAACACGCAGACGGTTGTCCAGCTTGCTCACCGGCCAGGTTTCCTCGTCGACGGCCTCCTCGCTTTTCCGCCGCAGCTCGCTGGCCAGCGCCCCCGCCTCTTCGGTGCCCAAACCGCCGAGCATCCGGTGCCAGAAGCGCTGGTCCAGCACACCGCGCTGGATCAATACCCGGGACAACCGCAACGCGGCGGCCGAGACGTACACGTGGCGGCCGCCTTCCCAGCTCACCAAGAGCACACCGGGCGGCATCGTCCGAGCCGGCACCACCCACACCCTCGGCCCGGTCGGCAGCACCGCGCCCTCGGCCTCGTGCGCCCGGCTCATCAGCCCAGGCATCCAGGCCCGGACCAGCTCCGGGTCGTGACCCTCGCCCTCACGGGCCAGCTCGACGACGACCAGCTGTGCGCCCGGCGGTGGTGCCCTCGGACCCAGGGCGCCGGTCTTCTCCAGCACCTTCCGGGTGACCAGCACACCGACGAGTGCCAGGACGCCCACCACGAGGAAGAACACCACGGGGTGCACGGGAAGGTCGCCGAACTGGTCGCGCGCCTCGGCCGCGCCGGCCAGCCATCCCCAGTTCCAGTTGGCTGTCCAGCCTGGGGAGCCACTCCGGCCGGGACGCTCCTCGGTGGTGTCGGCAGCACGCGTCGGGTCGCCTCGGGTCACGCCGATCGTGCCATCGGACCGGTAGAAGCCCACCGTGTTCCGCACCTTGCGCGCCAGCTGCAGCGGGCCCTTGGCAAGCGCGGCGAGCTGGCCGACCTCGGCCGGCGGGGAGCCGGCGTCGGCCGGCAACGAGCTGGAGTGCACCAGCCCGGCCCGGATGGTGACGACCGGCTCCTTCCGCCATCTGCGGACGAGGTTAACCAGGCTGACGCGGCGGCGGAGCCGTTCGACGGAGCTGATCATCTGCGAATGCCTGACGTCGCGGAGCAACACCAGGAACTCCTTGCCGTTGCGCGCGACCAGGCCGGTGGGGAACGCGGTGCGCAGGCGGTCGGCCAGCCCGCGCAGCACCTCGTCTCCCTTGCTGTGGTCGAACTCGTTGTTGACGGCGCTGAACCTGTCCGGCTGGATCAGCACCAGCCCGACCCCGCGACCGGTTCCGTTCAGGCCATAACCGGTCTCGTGGAGTTCGAGGCGGAGGCCACGTGGGTTGAGCGCCCCGGTGAGGGGGTCGTGGGTGAACGCATGCCGGGCGCGGGCGTGCTCCTCGGCTGCTTCCCGCTCCTCCTCGGTCAACCCGACCAGGTCGATCTCCACCGGCTCGACCGGGTGGATTGCGCCGACGCTGTGCACGTATTTCACCGGCTCCACGACGAGGGCCTCCTTCGGCACATCGCGACGCCTGGACGCCTCGCCGGCCAGCTTGACCAGCCCGGTTGCCGGGTCCCGGTAGGCGACGAAGTTGCGGCCGGAACGTTTGGCCGCGTACTGCACCTTGTCGGCGTTCGCGCGGAGCCACTCGAAGCTCACCGGCGCGGTGTCGGTGTGCATGATGCCCACGCTGATCGTCATCACGGGATCCGAACGCCGGTAGCGGACGTTCACCACGTTCCTGACCGACTCCAGGTCCTTCACCGCGTCCGCTTGGCTGATGTCCCGCAGCACGACCACGAACTCGTCGCCACCCACCCGAGCAATCGATGCGTCGGTCGGCAACTGGTCGCGCAACGTGTCCGCCACGAACCGCAGCGCCTCGTCACCCTCCTCTTCGCCGTACTCATCGTTGAAAGGTCGGAAGGAGTCGAGGTCCAGCACCGCGACCGCGATCCTCCGCCCGGGCGCGCTCGGGTCCATCGCCGCCAGCCGCTTGTACAACCCGTACAGGCTGAGCGCCCCGGTCAGATCGTCATAGCTGGCCTTGCCCCACATCCACTTGCTCTCCGCGCGGAACCACGCCAACAACTTGTTGCGGTCGACAGCGGGCTTGGTTCGGCCACCCTGCGCGGCCAGCGGTTGCCGGTGCGGGCGGTGCTGGAGGAGCAGGTAGGCCGAGATGATGCCGAGCACACCGGCGCCGAGGACCACCAGCCCCGGCGGGGTGGACCAGTAGACGGTGGTGAGCCCGTCGAACACCTCTGGGGAGCGGGGTGTTGCCGCCGCTGGAAGCGCCGTGACCAGCAGCAACACCGGAAGGAACAGCGCCGCGCGGAGGGCGATCTTGAACCAGCGGACCAGCGTCTCGATCAGCCTGGTGAACCAGGTCGGGGAGCCCCGGGTCGGCGTCCCAGCCCGTTCCGGCGACAACATCCGCACCAGCAGCACACCGAGCCCGACGGTGACCAGCAGGGCCACCCCGACCGAGGGCGGGACCGTCGACTGCCCGGTGCCGAGGCCGAGCACCCCGGACGACCACATGGCCGAGCGGGCCGAACCGTTCTCCGGGTCGTCGTCCTTGATGCCGAGCGCCGCCTTCAGCGCGCTCACCACGTCCTCGAGCTTGCCGGGGCCCTTGTAGTAGACGGTGAGCGCCCGCTCTCCGCTGGTCCACGCCCTGGCCTGGCCGACCAGCCGCCGCGCCGCGTTGTCGGTGATGTCACCGGGCTTCGCCAGCGCATCCACGACTCGGCGTGCCAGCTTCTTGGGCTTGTAGAGATGATTCTTCGGGTCGCTGCCCGGCCGATGATCCGGCGCGTACTCGGCTAGCCCGGTTTGCCACGCCATGACCAGCTGGCCGGACACGGAGCGGTATTCGTAGCCGTCCAGCGTGGCTTGCATCTCGGTGGCCGTGATGCCGTCGGGGTGGGCGACAAGCACGCGCAGGAGCTCGAACGTGGTCTTGCCGGATGGCGTCAGCAGCGGGGCGACCCGGGCGCCGGACACGTCGCGCAACAACGCGACCGCCTCGGCGACCTCGGTGTCCGTCGCCCGCCGGCCGAGCACCGGGGCGGCCCGCTCCACCGCCATCCAGTAGTCGTCGTCCCCGATCTGCCCGGCCGAGTCGTCCTCGTCACGCCCGATCCGCCCCCAGGCAGCCAGGTCGCGCAACAGCTCCCGGGCGGACGGTGTGGCCCGGAAGCGCGCGCTGTCCCCGTCGATGGTCCAGGTGAGCAGCCCCAACCCGGAGAGCTGCTCGAGCAGCCGCTCGTCCGGGCCGCCCGGTTCGTCGGCGACGCCATCCGCGGCCTGTGCGACCCGGTACAACAGAGCCCACGGCGAGTCGGCCGCCACCCAGCCCGGAGGTTGCACGAGCTCCGCGTCGAGAATCTTGTACAGCTCCTCGGCCAGCTCGCTGAACAGGTCGGTTGCCTTGAGGTCTTCGCGCAGGCTCAGCCCACCGTCGCGCAGCATCTTGGCGAACCAGGACAACAGGAAGTGGGTGTCCGGGTTCAGGCGGTTGTGCAGGTCCTCCAGCGCCTCCCACAGCAACGTCCCGAACTTGCCGAAGACGTAACGCCCGTCCTCGGTGGCCTTGATCAGCTCCCGCTCGGCCATGACAGGCAGGCGAGAGTCGACCCGGGTTGGCGGGGCGGCTCCCCGCGCCGCCACCAGCTTGTCGCGGCTCATGCCCGTGCTGCCCTTGCGGCGAATTGCGCTGAGCATGTGACCGGCCGAGCGCTCCGGAGCGAGCAGGGCGGTGCCGGCCAGCGGGCCGTCGCTCATCCGACCGAGCCAGTCGAGCAGATCCTCGAGACCTTGTTCGACCTTGGTCAGGTGCTGCTTGGTGACCGGCCCCATGAGCCGCGCGGCCAGCGCCCACATCGCCGAGCCGACCCTGGGCGGATACCCGGAGGGGTCGTCCAGGTAGAGGAGAATCTCCCACGTGTGGTCAGGAAGGTGATAGCGGTCGTCGGTGACCCACAGCAGGCCCAACCGGGCCAATCCGGGCAGCCACGCGGTGACCCCTTCCCGGCCGAACGTGGTCAGGAGATCCCTGGCCTGCTCGGTGGTCAGGCCCTCCGGGAAGGCGGTCATGGCCTCGAGCAATGCCCAGACCGACTTCTCCGGAACCAGGCTGGTCAGCGCCAATCCGGCGGACCGGCCGAGCATCTCGTGCACCGCGGCGACCACCTCGTGAATGGGCAGCTCGCTGGGCGTGAATTCGGCGTTCGGGGCCAGCCAGTTCCATACCTTGACCAGCGCCGCCCAGGGGCGCTCGTCGGGGTAGGTGCTCGGATCCCGGAGGTAACCCATCAACTCGGGCAGCAGTTCCGTGGCCCGATAGCTGATGTAGCGCTGTCCGCCCCGTGGGCGCATGACCTCATGGGTGATCAGACCAGCCTTGACCAGGACCAGCGCGCGGTTGTCCAGTGAGGTGAGGTCGATGTCGGGCAGGCCGAGGGCGCGCAGCTCGCCGGGTAGTTCGGCTCGGCTGATCCCCCGCTTCCCTGCCGCTTCCACGGCGGTCAACATCGGGAACAGGTGGCTGCGCGTCGCGACGACCACGCTGAGTGCGCCGATCGCCCAGGTCAAGCCGTTCACCATGAGTGGGATGAGCAGGGCGCCGACGAGCGCCCCCACGGCCAGGTGCCAAGGCGGTTGACCCGCCTTTGGCCGGAAGAAGGCGACGACAAAGGCGATCGCCCCGCCGACCAATGCGAACCGGATCACCACGGCGGGCCCCACCAGCACACCCAGCAGGCCGCCCAGGGCGAAGCCGACCCCGAGGGCGAGATGCGACAGCCGGGCGTTGCGCCCGGGGACGGCATCGCCGGGCGCCGATCCGTCGAGGACCCTCGAGGCGTGCTCCGCGAGCCCGTCCAGCTGTGTGGCCTGTTGCCGCAGGCCGGCCGCGAATACCTGATGCAGCACGTCGTCGGGGCTCGTCCGGGGCGTCACCGCCGCCTTCTGTGCCGCTTCGACCCGCCCCTGGTGCACGGTCAGCTCGCTGCTCAGCATCGGGCCGTCGTCGTGCGGGCTCATGGCGAGTCGAACCTGGTAGCGGAGCAGATCGTCGGAGATCTTCTGGAGTTCCTCGGCCGCCGCCCTCAGATCCTCCGGCTCCCCCCGGCTGAGCAGGTTGGCGGCGTGTGTCATCCGCTGGGCGACGGACCGGAACTCTTCATCGGCGGAGGGCCGGTTGCTGGTCTTGGGCGACGCCTGCCCGCCTGCCGGTTCGTCGCCCGTGGCCAGGTACGTGGCCGCCTCCTCGGCAAGCCGCTCGGCGTCCCGTTTCAGCTTCTCCTCGGTCACCGGGGTGGTCGCGCCGGCCACCTGTCGTGTGGCGCGGTACTTCCGGACCGACAACCCGACGACCACGAGCCCGATGACCACCGCGAAAGCCACCCCGCCCCAGGCCGGAATGTGCCCGCCGTCGGTGCCGGCGAGACCCACCGGGGCCATGCCCATCGTGTTGACGTGCGCCGGCGGAGCGTTGGGCGCCATGTCGGACAACCGGGCGAGCAGCCAAGCCCACAGGCGGTCCAACAACCCGGTCCGGTACGCCACGTACACCACCACCCCGGCGGCGAGGACCGCGAGCGCAAGCAGCGGGAAGGTGCGCCCCGCCGCCATTCCACCGGGCCGCTTGACCAGGTGGACCGTGGCGTTCTCGTCCTGGCGGGCACGATCGAGGTCGGTGCTGAAATCCAGCCTGGAATCCTCGAACACGGCGTTGACCACGTCGTCACCGGGCACGCCGAGCAGGCGTTGCAGCCAGCTCCGCTTCACCGGCCGGCCCCCTCGGAGGAACAACACGCCGCGGATCCGCTTGGCCAGTGGCTCCTCGCCGGACCGGTCCAGGTCGTGGAACAGGGCGAAGGCGCGCTCACGCAGCAATATGCCCCGGGTCAGTGCATCCCGCGCGCGGGCCTGCCCGTCGAGGTAAGCCGAGGTGACCCCGATGTTGAGCTCGACCGTGTCGAGGTTGACCAGGAGATCAAGAACTGCCGTCATCGCCGCGCGGCGCTGGGTCGCGTTCCCCCCGCGGACTCGGCGGTCCCGCAGTCGGTCGAGGTGGTTGGCAAGCTGGCCCAGCTCGCCTTCCAGGGGCGAAAGCTCCCAATCCTGCTCGCTGTCCAGAACCCAGTCACCGGCCGGTCCGCGATGCCGATACCGCTCGGCCAGGACCTCCCGGATCTGGGTGATCAGTTCAGGCTCCCGGAACCGCTCCGCCGCGGCCAGCTTGTGCATCGCGTGGACCGCGGCTCCCCACCGGTCCGCCCGTTGTCGGGTCTCCCCGCGCAACACTTCGAAGAACGCGATCGCGGCGTTCAGTTCGGGATGGGCCAGCCCAGCGCGATCGGCGAACGCGCGCAGCGCGGCCAGCCTCGCCGCGACGGTGTCCGCCGTCACCTCGGCCCGCTCCGCCTTCGAGGTCAGGATGGCCAGGATCGCGGGCCACTGACGCGGCTGGGCCCCGGCGAACTGGTGGATCATCAGGAGCAGGTCGAGCAGATCATGTTCCCGAGGGCCGGCCTGATCGTCCAACAGCGCGGCCCACTCCTCGCCGGCCTCCCGGGCGGCCGCCGAGGTCGCCTCCCGGTCTTCGGTCTGCCAGGTCCAGTACAGCGTGGCCGGGGAGTCCTCCCGCTCACCCACGATGAACAGGTCGAAGCCGGGCTCCGGGGCGTCCTCGGTGCGCGTGCCGGACCCCGGCCACATCCGCTCCACGAACAGCCGGGCCGACCTGACTCGCAGCGCCGCCAGCTTCAGGAGCAATGCACGCCGGGCGGCCTCGCCGCCTTCGGCCTCGCCGACGAGATACTTTCGTGCGTAGGCGAGCACCTCGGTCCAGAACTCCTGTGCCTGAGCGGTCACCTCGACCAGGTCACTCGCGCCGGCCACGGCCAGCTCGTGGAGCAGGGCCCCGATCTCGTTGACCACCGCCTCGGACAGCACGATCCGCTTGCCGTCCCCGCTGGTCCAGACGTCGAGGATGAACCCCTCCACCCTTTCACCGAACTCGCCGAGGGCCAGCCGCTCCAGCACGGACTCCCGCAGCGCCACCAGGCCCGGCGCGAAGGCCCCCAGCTCGGCTCGCCATTCCCGCCCGCCCTGCTCCAGCCACCCGCCGTGGTCCTCCGCCCAGGCGAACGCCGCCCGCACCGAGGTGTGCTCGGGGTCCTCGAGCTGGTGGTCGGCCAGCACGCGGGACCGCGAGGGCCGGAACGGATGGCGGTCGCTGGCCCATTCGACCTGGTCGAGGAACGCCTTCAGCAGCTCCGGGCGCACCTCGTACACGCCCGCGCCGCGTTCGGCGGCCGCCACGATGCCGGTGAGCGGCGTGTCCCGCTCGGCCGCCGGGATGGCCGGAAGGCCGTGCGCCGGCTCGTCCTGGACGAACCGCATGAACTCCGTGATCAGCCTGCCCGGGACCACCGCCACCCCCTGGTAGCCGGGGATGCGCGCGACCATGCCGGTCATCCTGGCGGGCTCGGGAGACGCTTGGCGCCACTGACCGAAGCTGACCTCCAGGCCGCGCTCCCCCAGCTCCACCGGGCTGTTCTCGCCTACCTCGGCGACCACACCGACCAGCCCACCCGGCGGGGCGGCGATCGGGCCGCCGACGACCGGACGGTCGGCGCCCTCGGTGGCCGACCAGCGCTGGAACTCGGCCAGTTCCTCGGCACTGAGCTGAGTGATCTCGCCGCTGCCCTGCGATGGCTGGGCCATCTGCCCGGCCAGCCAGCGGGTTGGCACCGCGGTGGGAATCCGGGTCCAGTCGACCACGTGCACACCTAGCAGCCGGGCCACCTCGGCCCGCAACCGGGTGATCAGGTCCTCCGACTCCGCGCGGTGCGCGGCACCGGTGTGCTCACCACCGAGGACGTGCGCCCATTCGTGGCGCAGGAAGTCGATCCACCATTGGATGACCTCCTCGTCGAGCCCGATCAGCAGGTTCACCAGCTCGGCGATGTGTACCGGGACCAGGATCACGCCGTCCACGGCCGGCGCGCTGCCCTTGGGTAGCCAGCCGTAGCCGAGCAGCCTGCCCCCCAGCGGCTTCGCCTTGGTGATCTTCACCGCGGTCAGCTGCTCGGCCACCTCGGCCAGCCGTGGATGCGCGAGCAGGTTCGTGAGGTCCAGTTTGACCAGCTGTTCGGCGTGGGCGGCCAAGGTCGGCATGTCCGGGTCCATGCGCCGCTTCGCCTCGTCGTCCGACACGCCGTCGGCCAGCGCCCCACTATCCGGCGCGGACGGGGCACCATCGTCCGCCAGCCAGATCCTCCCCCTCATGAGTGATTTGACATCCCTGGGATTGGCGTCAGTGTCGAGCTCTCGGGAGCCGCGTGCGGCGTCGGCCAGCGCCTGCCCCGCCCAGTCCAGCACCCCGGCCAGGGTGACCACTCGGACCGGCAGGCCCGGCCGCAGGCTCAGCACACTGACGATCCGCGCCTCGGGCGACAGTTGTTGGGTCTGGTCCAGGCGGCGGAACAGCTTGTAGGCCCGCATCTCATAGATGGCGATCTCAGTTCGCCGTAGGTCGTCCGTGCCGCGGGACTCTGCTTCGAAAGCTTCATCGGTCCGGTGGAGCTCATCCAGCCAGACCAGTACCTGGCGCATCGCCTGCTCGGTGTCGGTGAGCCGGTCCACCGGGCGCGCCACGGCCGCGTCAATCTGGGCACCGATCCGGGCGAGGTCGCTGTCCGGGGTGTCCCGCCAATTGCTCAGCCGGGTGAGGTAGACCGTGTCGCCGTGGATCGTCAGGTGCGTGCCATCGCCCTCGTCGACGGCCGACTTCAGATCCAGCACCGGTTCGAGCATCAGCCAGGTCAGCCGGCCCAGCCTTGCCTGAACGCCCGGTGCCCTGCCCACCGTGGCGGCGATCCATTCCGCCAGGGACTCGTCGCCATGGCTGAGCCGCCGATACAGCCGGCCGACCTCGCTCCGGAGCCGGTTGAGTTTCACCTCGGCGCTCAGGTCCTGGACCTTGGTCAGCACCAGCGAGTAGGCGTCTTCCAGCAGTTCGGCCAGCGGGTGGAACCGGGCCAGGTCGTCCTCGGTGACCGCGGCGGCCAGCTCGCCGAAGGTGACCTCGGCCTTGGCGATCAGCAGGTACAGCCGCTGCGGGTCGAGCGTCGCCGGATCGACCGGCCGCCGCGCCAGTTCGGCCAGGGCGCCCCACAATTCGGCGCTCCGTGTCACCTCCGCCGTCAACCGGGTGAGGAACGCCGCGGCGGTAGCGACCTCCTCGGTCTTGCTCGCCCGGTCGGCCAGGGCGGTCAGCCAGATGCGCACGCGGTCGGTGGCGTGCGCCTGCTCGAGGCGCCGCGCCGCCCGTTGGGCCAGTTCGGCTTGCAGGTCGTGCAACCGCTCCGGCGCGGCGGTGCTGAGGTCGGTCGCGTAGGCGATCAGGTCGGCGAGGTCCTGCGCCCGGACCTCAGGCAACGCCTCGGCCATCTCGGCCCACGGGGTGTCGGCGTACCGGCCCAGCGACCACTCGGTGGCCCGGTCCTCGGCCAGGGTCCGCCAGAGCAGCGCGGCGTACCGTTCGGGCAGCTCACTGTCGGTGAGCAGGCCGGCGAGGTCGAGCGCTCGGGTGTCCGCGGTCCGGTTGTCGAAGTCCTCCCACCGCTCGCCGACCGCCGGCATTGCCCAGTTCACCCGCAGCGCGTTCAACCGCTCGATCAGCGCACGCCGCGCGAGCTCCATGCCGGGGGTGCCGATGGTCCGGTAAGCCTTGACGTGCCGGAGCGCGTCGGCCCAGAACGCGTGCACCGCGTTGTCCGACAAGACGGGCAAGTCCTCGTCGTACACCTGGACGGGCCGGCTCGCCTCGATCGCCCGGATGATCGCGCGCAGGTCGATGCTCTCGTTCGCCACCGGCTCGGGCAGCCCGTAGAGCACGCCCCCGGGGACGCGGCTGTCGGCCCAGGGGTAGAGCGCCAGCCCGTCCACCGGCACACCGAAGTCGCCGTTCGCCAGGCGCCTGATCAGCTCGGTCGGCACGATCCGCACGTGGCGATCGGTCAGGCCGGTGGCCTTTCGCTGTCCGGGGGTCAGCTCGGTGAGCTGCCCGGTCGCCCACGCCTCGGCGAACATCCGGCGCACCGAAGCGGCCTGCTCCGGCCGCAACACCCGCTCGGTGAGCGCCCCGGCGACACCGTGCGCGGGGACCGGCTTCGCGCCCTGGAAGGTCGACTCGGTGACGGGCGGCATGCCGCGCAGCGCGGTCTTGCCGATCCAGCGCGCGTCGGGGCCTCGCCGGCCGGTCCAACCGGCCAGCGAGATCTCCAGCGGCGTCGGGTAGCCGTCGGTGCCGAACCGGTGGGTCCGGGCCTGGTGCAGGATGTCGGCGGCGGCGGTGCTCTGCCGGTTCAGCCGCGTCAGCAGGGCCTCCAGCAGGGCACTCCGGTGCCCGGCCCGTGGGGCGTCCGTGTCGGTCATTCCGTACTTGGTCAGCAGCGTGCCGGCATGGATCGCGTTGTCGCCGCCGAGCCGCCGGCGCACCAGCGCGGCGTCGGTGTCCACCTCCTTTTTCGCCAACCCGAGTTGAGCGAGCACCACGTCGGCCGCCAACTCGTCACCCGGCGGCCAACCGAAGTCGTGGGCGGCGAAGAAGTACCGGGCGGCGCCCCGGCCCTGGGCGGTGGCCTGGCCGCCACCCGAGCCGCCCAGCCAGTCCTCGAGGGTCCACAGCAACCCAGTGGCAGTGCCGTTGCCCTGCGCCGATGGGTCGAGCCACCAGTCTGTGAGTCCGAGGTGCAGGCGGTCGCTGCCCTTGCGTTCGAACCGCACGGACGCCGAGCCGACCACCGCCCCGGCCGGGTCGATGATCTCGATCAGCACCGGCACCGCCGCGGCTGGGCGACCAGTGGGCGTTCCCCGGCCGCCGTACCGCAGGCTCATCCCGCCGTAGGTGCGGGTGGCGAGGTGCTCAACGATGGTGGCGCCGATCACCTCGGCGGCGGCTTCGGCCTCGGCGGGGGTGCGCGGGAGCAGGTCGCCCAGCGCCGGGCGGTTGTCGGCCAGCTCGGCCAGCATGTCCAGGGTCCACCGGGCGTGCGCCGCATGGCCGGCGCCACCGCCGAGGGCCTCGTGCGCGATGACCAGCGCGCGCTGCGCGGTGTTGAACCGGTGCCACGCGGTGTCCAGCACGTAGATGGTGTCGCCCAGCCGGTAGGCGAACAGGTTCGCGGCGATCCACTCGCCGTCCTCGCCGTACAGGCTGGCCAGGTGCGCGGCGGAGATCAGTTTCACCTTCGGCGGGTCCCGCCCGGCCAGGCCGCCATACTCGGCGGGTCTGATCCAGCGCCGCCACGCGACCGCCGGCAAGATCATCCGAACGCCGAGTTCCTGGTCCTCGCGCAGGGGGAGCAGGGACAGCGCGTGGTCGTGGCCGGCGGAGTCGTCACCCGCGATGGCGTCGCGCAGGTCGCCGATCGTGTTCCACAGGTCGAGGAGCTTCTTCTGGGTAGTCCGGGTCCATCGGGAGTCCTCCATCTGATGAACCAAGGTGATCGCATTGCCCACTCGACGGGTCCAGGCCGCGAGCTCGGCCAGCGCCTTGTCCCGGCTCACCAGGCGCTCGATCGGCCGGATGAACGGTGCCGTCGCGGAGCCCTCGATCAGGATCCGATTCACGCGCGCCTTCGGGGCCAGCTTCGCCGGGCCGGATTCGTACGTCTCGATCAGCTGGGCGAGCCGCTCCTGCCGCAGTCGCACGACCGTGCCCAGCACGGACAGGTCTTCGATGTTGTCGCCCTGGTCGCCAAGGCTGCTGCTCTGTAGCCGGTCCAACAAGGACACCCCGGCGGCCACCCGGACGGCCACCTGCTCGGCCAGGGCGTGGCCCAGCTGCAGCGCCAGGCGGTCGCCCCTGGCCTCCCACCATGTCTGGACGTCCCCCAGGATCGCCAACCGCCCGGTGATGTCCAACGGCTCGCCGGCGTTCAGCACATTCCAAGCCTCTTGGTGCCAGCGGTCCATGAGCTGTTCATCGGCGCGCTGGCCCGCCGGCAACGAGCCGTCCAGCCCTTCGATGCTCGACAGCCGCAGCTCCAGCGGCCCCCGGACCTCCCACAGCAGCTGCCCGACCAGTTCTCCCGGCCGAGCCCGGTGCGCCTCCTGGAGCCCACTCAGCTCGGCGCGCAGCTCCCGGCCAGCCTGGTCGTGCTCGTCGACCGAGGACGAGCGGTGCGTGAGCACCCGCGTCCAGAACTCCTGGATCTTCTCCTCCACCAACCGACCCAGATCCTCGGAAATGAACCAAGCCAGCTCGGCGATCTCGACGGTCTCCCGCAACTGTCGTTCGCTCACCAGCCGCTCGCCGGTCTTGGTGCGCATCACCAGCAGCCCGTCCAGCAACCGCTCGACCTCGGTGTGCCCGAACGTCGCCGGGGAGACGACCTTCACCCCGGTCGGCTCGCCCAGCAGCTCGAACTCCCCGAGGCGTCGGTCGTCGTCCCACCGTGGACGCGGGTCCCGGAGGGTGAGCTCGCCCCGGGCGAGCCGCTCCTCCACCTGCTCGACCAGGTGGGCGGCATCCTCCAGCCCGTCCTCGCCGAGGAAGCCCAGGTAGCGGATCGTGGCCAGGGTGGCCTGCCGGTCCGCTTCGTGGGCGGCGGGCTTGGTGAGGTCGGAGCGCCGCTCATGGTTGATCACCGCCGCCTTCTGCGCGGGGCTGAACCCGTCCCACGAGAAGCTGACCACGAAGATCGTGTCGCCCAGCTTGTGGGCGACCAGGTTCTCCGCCGCGTCGGCGGCAACCTCGGGTCCCAGCTCCGTGACCAGCTGCTCGGTCAGCTCGGTGACCAGAACCCGCCGCACCGTCACCGCCGTCGAGTCACGACCCGCCGGCGAGGCGTACTCACCCGGATCGACCACACTGGTCAGGGCCACCGCCAGCAACGCGGTTGGGTACGCCTTCTCCCAGGCCGGCACCCGGCGCCAGGCCAGCGGGTGGTCATGGCCTGGGTCCCCTGCCGACGGATCGGCGCCTTCGATGGCCGCCGGTCCTGGCTCCTCGTCGGGGCGCATCGGCAGCCCGAACTCAGTGAACTGCTCCGCCAACCATGCTTCACGGCCTTTCATCCGGGCGGCGGCTTGGGCGATGGACAACGGTGCGCCTTCGCCGATACGCCAATGCAGCTTGAAGCCCCGCACAACGCGCTTCGGCACGCCGTTGACGCGCAGCTGCCTCAGTACTGACCTCATCCAGTGCCAGTTCCGGGCCAGTTGCTCGGCCACCTCAGGGGTCAGTTCGACCTGCTTGCCCCGGAAAGCGACCCGCATCAGGCCGCCCGGTGCAGCCGGCTGCGCGTTGGCGGGCCACCAGGGAGTTTGCCGCGCCAGTAGCACATCCGCCTCGTGGTCCTTGGCCAGCGCCATTGCCACAATGCGGTCCGACAGCCCGAGTTTGTCGGCGATTTGTCTCCCGCCCAGCCCCTTGTCCCGTTCCGCGACGACTCCCGGCATTTCCTTCTCGGCGGTATCCCAATCCTGAAGTGCCTTGAGCCGGTTGGCCTGTGCGTGACGGCGGTACGGCAGATCGCGCTCTGCGAACGCGTCGTAGACAGCGCGGTAGGGGACTCCGGCGAAGGCCACGATCATGGGGATGCTCCAGCCCGCTTCAACGTACTGCCGCCACCAGGTGGCCACCTGCTCGGGCAGATCGTCGGTGCGAACGGCGGGGGCCGGCTCGGCGCTAGTGGGTTGTTCGGTTTGTTCGGCGAGGATGGCCAACCGGCGTTGCTTCTCTTCGTCAGTCAGCGGGATCCGCGACGGAGCCCTGGCGGCCAAGTCGTGCAGCGCGACCCCGAAGGGTTCGCCGGTCTCCTCCAAGTGGGCCAACAGCGCCGCGTTCACCGTCGCCCAAGAACGACCGAACCGTGTGATCAGCGTGTTCAGGTTCGGGATGCCCTTCCGCCGCTGGTGAAGGGGCTTCGTTTTGTCTTGCTGGCGCGCCCGCCAACCGTTATATCTCGACGAGGGCAACGTGCCCGGTTCGAATCCCTCATCAACGGTGGCGGCGGTCAGGTCGGCGAGCAGCTGCACGTCCATGGCGTGCTGGGTCAAGGGTGGCAGCAGAACCGCGTCGGTGATGTCTTCCCACGGGCCGTAATGGTCGTAGAGGTAGCTCGAGGAAGGCACCATTCGGCTGGTTTCCCACTGCTCCTTCGACGGCGTGCGGCGCCGCCCGATGGCCAGGTCCCACAGCTTGGCCGCGATCTCTAGGAACGAGTACTCCCGTTCGTAGTCGGGGTTGTCGCCCCTCAGGGCCGGCCGACGGGTCCGATGCTGGTGCTTCTCCGCGTCCGGGAGCTGGGGCAGCCCGTATTCAGCAAGTGCCAGGGTCAGCCACCGCCCCGTGCGCTCGACTTGCCAAGCGGCCAGGCGGACAGGCATCGGTTCGCCCTTGTCGCTGCCCCAGTACAGGCCGAAAGCCCGCACGACCTTCGGTGGCACGCCCTTCTTCAGCAGCTGCGCAAGTACCGACTTCATCGAGTCCTCGTCCCCCGCCAGCTGCCTGGCCACGGCGAGGTCGAGCTCGACGTTCCGTCCTCGGAAGACGACGACGATCGCCATGCCGGCCAGCGCCGTCGGCTGCGCACCGGCCGGAACGGACAGCAGCAGCCCGCCGACCACCAGCGCGGCCACCGTCACCGTGATCGCCGCGGTCGGGGCCGGCGGGGCGCGTGCGGCCAAGCCGCGAATCAGCTCCCACAGCCGGGCCAACCGGCCCGGCATCGCGAGCACCAGCACCGCCGCGATCACTACGACGGCGGCCAGCGCGGCCAGCACCGGGTGATCACCGGCCCAGTCGCGCGCGGCGGACGCCGCACCGACCAGCACCCCCCAACTCCGGTGAAGTTGCGTCCGCCCGGGGACGGTACCGGCGGGCCGCGCTATTTCAGTACCGTCCCACACGTCCATGTCCAGCGCATTCGCCTCGGCGACCTCATTGCGCACCCGGTCGGCGTCGAGCTCGAACAGCCAGGCCAGCCGATCCACCGGCACGGTCTGCTCCGGCTGGCGGTCGAGCAAGGCCGCGATCCGCCAAGCCGGGACGGCCCCGACCAGCGGATCCCACTGCCGGTGCTTGTCCGCGATGTTGGCTCGAACCGCGCGGAGCAGCTGGGTCAATCGCTCGGTCGGCCCCCCGTAGCCGATCTCCCAAACGGCCCGCTCGATCGCGTCCGCCTCGGCGGCCTGCTCCTCCAGGAGCGACAGGACCGGCGAGGTGTCGCCCGGCTCGGTGTCGCCGGGCCGCCGGTCGGCGGAGTCGACCTGGGCGGACAGTTCCGCTAGCCGCTGCTCCAGCACCCCGACCGCGTCGGTGTCGCCCGGCTCGACCGCGTCCAGCAGCGCGGCAATCCGCTGCAGACGCAGGTTCAGATGTGCCACCAGTTGGGTCAGCCTCCGCCAGCTGGGTTGCTCGGCGGCGTCCTCCTCGTCCACGAACCGCGAGGCCGCGAGCGCGGCCTCGGCCCGCTCCAGCGCCCGCAGGGTGATCTCCTGGTCCATCCGCAACTGCCGCACCTGCAGGCCATCCAAAACCGACGACAACCACACGGCGATGTCCCACTTCCGGGCGGGCAGCAGCTCGATGTCCACCTGCCCTCCGTCGGCCATGGCATCCAGCGCGGCGGCGAACGTGCGCTCGTCCGTCCGCAGGTAGCCGCGCAGTATCCGCACGGCGGGACCCCGGTCCTCAAGGTCGTCGATGGCGTTGACGCGCCGGCCGAACTCCTCGAGCACGACTCGGTGGCCCCGGGGTGCCCTGACCAATCGCCGCATGAGCCCGACCAGGGTGTCGAGGCGGTCGTCATGCGCTCGGCGCAGCTCCCACAGCTCCTCGAGCAGCGCCCCCTGATCTTCCTCGCGGTCCCGGACAGACCAGCGTCCGCCCGGGTGGAAGTAACTCAGGTGCCCGTGCACGCGCCCGAGCCAGGCCCGCACCTCGTCCAACACCCGCGCACGAACATCGTCGCCGAACAGCGCGGCCAGCCGAACCATCACCACGGCCTCGCGGACGGCGAACCAACTGAACAGCCGGAACCCGTCGGCAGCGGTGACCGCGGTCAGTCCCTCGTCGTAGCCCATCCCCCCGACATCCAAGATCCCGACATCTTCGACCTCGAGGACCTCCGAAAGCACCTCACGCCACTCGCCGGTCGGCGTTCGCCACGCCACGGAATCGCCCGAGTCAATGAAGCGGACGTTCACCTGGATGACATGCGGTTCGCCGTAGAACACCCCTGGGATCGGGGCGTCGCCGAACGGCCGGTCGATGCCGAGCCCGTGGCGCCGGATCTCGCCCTCCGGCTCCTCCAGGCTCGGCTGGTCGGCGGGAGCCCAGCCGAAGGTGGTGGGGAACCTTGCCGGCAGCCGCGATGGGGCCAGCCCATCGACCGACTGACGGATCGCGCGCAACATCGACAATGGGGCGACGCCGGACTGGAGGTCCGCCGCCTCCTGGGTACCTTCGCCGCCCCGTACTGCCTCGGCCGCCAGCAGCCACCCGACCAGGCCGTCGTTGTGCGCGTCGTGGCGCTTGCCGGTGTGCTCGGCGTGGTTGATGTGCAGGTCGCGCTCGTGGCGGAGGAACTCCAGCCACCAGTGGGCGAACCGGGGGTCGGCCGCGACCAGCTCGGATACCAGCTCGGCCACCCACCTGGGCACCAGGATCGCCGGCTTGCCGTTGGCGCGCCAACCGCTGCCGCCGACCAACCTACGGTCCAGGGGTTCTTCGTCGGTGATCACCACCCAGTCGGCCAGCCGGGCCAGGTCGTCCCGCTCCTCCTTGGTGAACTCCTCCGGCGCGACGTGCCCCAGATGTGCCAGCCCCGCCGCGCCCAGCGTCATACCACCGTCGATCAGCCGGGTCGCCTCGGCCTCCGGGAACTGCTCCTGGACCTGCTCGCCGGTCAGGTCGATCGCCACCCCGCCGCCGAACCGACCACCGTTGCCCACCCGCGCGCGTCCCGAGGGCTTCCGGTGCGGCCTCCGCTCCCTTTCGTAGGCACGAGCTAGCGCCGCTGCCACGACGCCGGGCGCCAACCTGAGTTTCCTGGTGATCTGTTCCCCGTGCAGGCCGTTGTCCCGCTCCGCGCGGATCCTCGGCATGTGCTTGTCGACGATCGCCCGGGCCTGCAGCTTCCCGAGCCGGGTGGCCTGCTTGTGATCCCGCTTTGGCAGCTTCGCGAACTTCCGCCTGACCGTGGTGAGGCTGACCCCCGGGCCCGCGTAGTAGGCGGCGATCATTTGGAGGCTCCAGCCCTCGTCGTACCGCCGCTTCCAGGTGGCCAGGGGCTCGGGCAGGTCTTCGACTCGAACCGGAGGCACCGGCTCGGCCTTGGCCGGTTGATCGGCCAGCGCAAGTATTGCGAGCCGGCGCCGCTTCTCCCTCTTGGTCAGCGGGATCCGGGACGGAGCGGCGGCCGCCAACTCCCCCAGCGCGGCCTCGAGGGGCTCGTCGGACTTCGCCAGATAAGCCATCAGCGCCAGCCGCGCCGCCGGCCAGCTACCCCACCGGTTCACCATCGCCGTCTCGGTCGGGATTCCCTTCCGCTGCCGGGCACGGGGCCCCTTTTGCTGCCCCTCCTGCCAACCGCGATAGATCCGGCGAGTCAACGTGGACGGTGGAACTCCCTCATCGACGGCGGCGGCGGCCATTTCGGCCAGCAGCTGCTCGTCCGTGTAGTGCCGAGGCGAGCGCGGCAGCAGGGCCGCATCGGTGACGTCCTCCCACCGGCCGATGTTCCTGCTGAGGTAGCTCGAGGAAGGAGCCATGCCGCTGGCCTCCCACATCTCCTTCGACGGGGTTCGGCGGTGTTTGATGGCCAGGTCCCACAACCGGGCCGCGTACATCCGTTCGTAGTCCGGGTCGAAGCCCCGTCCCAGGGTGGGGATGGCAACCACCGCCGCCCCGGCCAGCACCGCCGGGTGCGCACCCGCAGGCGCGAACAGCCACAACCCGCCAGTCACCAACGCGACCCCCGCCAGCCCGGCGACCACCGCCGGCGCGCTGGCGGATGCGGTGCGGCCGTGCTGCCGCATCTCCCGTCGGCGTTCGGTGAACTCCTTCGCCGAGATCTCCCCGTTGTCCAGCGCCATCGCGACGAGGGTCGGATCCAGCTCGAGCTTCTCGGCGATCTCCTCGCCCATGAGACCACCGCGCCACTCCGCGATCACTGCCGGCGCGACCTCCCGGGCGGCGTCCCAGTCCTGCATGGCGACGAGCCGCCGGGCCTCGGTGAGGTTGCGACTCGGCAGCTTGGCGAACCTCCGTTGGATGGTGGAGCGGGCGGCCCCGGTGTAGGCCGCGATCATGTACGTGCTCCACCCCAACTCGTTGTGCAGCCGCCACCAGGTGCCCACGGGCTCGTCCAACCCGTCGATCCGCTGGTGCGGCGTGGCATGGGCATGCGTCGACGGCTCGGTCGAGAACACCGGTCGGTTGGCCTTCGCCGCCTCCGTGAGTGGCTGCCGCGAGGGTGCCGATGCCGCCAACGCGCGCAGCGCGTCCCGGCGGTTCTTCTGCCGCTTGGGCAACAGCTTCTCCAGCGCCGCCAGCGTTCCGGGCCAGTCATCGAACGTCGCCCCGAGCGTCCCGACGGTCGGGATTCGCTTCCGGTGCGGCGTCGGCTGCCGCTTCTGCCAGCGCTCGTAGTCCGCACGGATCAGCTCGCTCGGGTCAATCCCCAGGTCCTCGGCGGCGGAGGCCACCTCGGCGAGCTTCTGCGTGTCGGTGTAGTCCTGTACCAGCGGGGGAAGGCCGACCTCGTTGAGCATCCCGGGCCATGGGCCGAACACCCGATTCACGGAGGCCACGGAAGGCGTCAACCCACGGTTGATCCAGACTTGGCTGGACGGCGAATGGCCCAGGTCGATGGCCAGGTCCCACACCTTGTCCGCGAGCGCGTCCGGGGAGTAGGCCAGTTCGTAGTCCGGGTCGTGTTCCGGCGTCGCGTGCCGCCGTGGCGAGGCCGATGGATGGGTCCTGTAGCGCACCCCTTCCTCGGAGCGGCGCTTCGGCAGCCCGTACCGGCTGAAGCCTCGGTAGAGCGCCTGGCGTGACTTCCCGACCATGGGGGCAACCGCGGCCATCGAAGGTGGGGTGTCTTCGCTGCTCCAATAGAAGCCGAATGCGTCCACCAACTCCTTCGGCACGCGCTGTTTGAGCAGTTGCGCCTGTACCGACCGCATCGAGTCCCGATTCCCGGCCAGGGTCTCGGCCACCTCGCGGGTCAGCTCGAGCCGCTGCTCGTCGAGCATGACGAACCGCGCCACGACGGCCATGCCCAGCAGCGCGTCCGCGTGCACGGTGTCGAACAGCGGCAGCAAGACAGCCGCCGTGATGCCGACCAGCCATACGATCCCGATGAACGGCCCCAGCCAGCTCCACCACCAATCCCGCCAACGGTCGTTTGCCACCCGATGGATCCGCTGTCGGTCGTACGTGAGGGTGAGTGCCGACGAGACGTCGGCGGCGGTTCGGGTGTCCGCCGGTTCGGCGCCCAGTAGCAGCGCCAGGAAGCTGACCCGCTGGGGGGAACCACGGTGGTCGAGTACGACGCCGATCCGCTTGGCCAACGAACGCTTGCGCTTCGGCTCGCTCGCGGAGTATTTCTCGCCGAGCGCTGTTGCCAGCCGGTCGTATGTCTTGGCCAGTTCACGGTTCTGGTACGGCGACGGCACGCCGAGCAACAGTGCCCTGGCTTCGTCGAGCAGCTCGGTGATCTCGTAGAGCTGGTTCCGCTGGTCCGCGGCGCCATGGACGAGTCGACGTTTGGCGGCCGCCAACAGCAGAGCGCCGTGCACGATCCTGGCTTGGTTGAGGAACCGAGGTGCCACGACTGACAGTTGCCCGGTCAACAGCGTGGCCTCGCCGAACTCGGTGAAGTGCCGGGCGCCCAGCTTGTGCAGTCGCACCGCCTCCCGGGCCAGGCTCGGCGCGATTTGTACCTGGCGCCTGGTCACGGCCAGCAAGGCGCCGTCATCCATGTCGGCGGCCAGACTGAGGTGGCTGCTCACCAGTGCCTGCGCCCATCCGTCGAATGTGCGCTGCCGCGTCAGGACGATCTTGGGTGCCTGCTCCGAGAGTGATTCGACCATCTCGCCGAGGTTCGCGTTCCGCATGAACACCTCAATGAAGTCGAGGTTCACGTTGTCCTCCGCCCACCAGTCACGGAGCAACGAGACCAAGACCGGATTGGTCCGCTCGATCAGCGACAGCGTTCGCTCGAACGCCGTCCGGTTCGGCTCGGCCATCCCAAGCGGGCCGGGGATCCTGTCCCACCGCCAGAGCAGCTGCGCAACCGCTTCGAACGCCCCGGCCGGCACCCCGGACCGGTGATCCAGCCAACGCTGAGGAAGGCGCTGGGTCACCCGGTCGTTGTGCTCCTTGCGAAGCTTGCGCAGCACGTTGACCAGCCTGCGGCGGTCGGCCTCGTGCTCTGCCGAGGTCGCGGGGCCGTGCGGGTGGTACCGGGCCTCGTGCTCGAGCACCAGCCGCCAGAACTCCCGGACCTCGGCCAGCACCCGCTTCCGATCCGGGCCGGCGAAGTCGACAATCTCCACGGTCTCCCGGAAGACCCGCTCGCTGATCAGACGCAGACCGTCGGCGGTGGTGAACGCGATCTGGCCGTCTAGCAGTTCCTCGGCCTCGCCGCCGTATCCGGCCGGGTACAGCAGCCTGACCTGGGTGTCCTCGCCAAGAATCTCTCGCTCGATCGGGTCGACGTGGGTGTCCATCGGCGGGCGGTGGGCCAGCTCGCCGGACTGGATCAGCTCCGCCCGCTTCGTCGCCCGAACGGGATCGTGACCGAACTCGGACAGCTCCCCGGGCGTACCGTCCCCGTTCTCGCGGCCGCGGCCGATCCAGTCACCGTCGGGGAGCAGCCCGGTGAATGCCTCGGTGTCGCTCGGCGCGAGGACGACCACCGTCGCGGGGGCCACGCCGCCGGCACGCCGCACGAAGTCGAGGATCTTCCGTGCGGCGGTGAGCGGGTCGGCCACCCCGTTGAGCAGGGCGAGCAGCTCGACGGCACCCGGCGACAGGAAGCGGGTGACGCCCTCCGTGACCAGGAAGACCCGGTCGCCCTTCCGCAGCGGGACGGTGTGTGCGCGCAGGGACGCCGCGTCCTCGGCCAGATCCTTGCTGAACGGCTCGGACGTGGGCCGGTTGACCTGGACGACTCCGTCGGCGGTGAGCACGAAAACGGCGGTCCGGCCGGTGGCCACCACCACCGCCTCGGACTGGCCGTATCCGGTTGGAACGATCAGCGCCGAGGCGTAGCTGGCCGCCGAGGTGGCGTACCGGTAGGTGGCCGGCACCGCCGAGACCATCCGCAGGGCCGCGCGCGCCGCCGTCTCCGCGCGCCACGCCGGCACGCCGAGCGCCGCCGGCAGCGAGCTGAGCGGCACGGCCGTCCCGATCTCGGCGGCGAGGTGCGCGCCGTCCCACGGGCGGGCCGACCGGTGGTCCCCGGTGGCAACCGCGGCGGCGGTCACCGCGTCCCGGTTGCCCAGCACCGCCGCGTCGTACGAGCCGCCCCCCGGGCCAGCGTTGGTGGCCACCGCGCCGTTCCAGCCGATGCCGGAGATCGGGAACCCTCCGTGGTGGGGCTGGCGCGTACTGGCGATCGGTGCGTGGATGACGCCGCCGCCGGGCAGGTACACCGGTACGCCGAAGCCGACCGGCGCCGGCCGCATCTCGTCCAGCCGGTAGCGGCCCGGGCCCACCTCGGTCAGCATCATCCGGAGGTCGCGGATCAAGCTGCGGGTGTACATGGCCGGGGTCAGCGCGACCGGGCGGCCCGTGGTCGCCCGGACCAGCCCCTCGGTGAGCTCGACCGAGCTATGGCTCAGCTCCGCGAGCACCGCCAGCAACCACTTGGCCCGGTCCAGCTGGTCCAGCGCGGTGGGCAGCCATGCCTGGGCCTCCCGGGCGATCCGGGCCAGCCGCTCGCCCTCGATCACCAGCGTGTCGCCGGATTCGAACGTCAGCTCGAGTCCCTCGGCGAACGGCCACCCTCGGGCGGCGTCAGCCGAGGCCCGCAGCGTGTCCAGCCGCCCCAGCGCCGAGCCCAGCCGTGCCGCTGGCCCGTGGCGCAGCACCCCGGCAGGCAAGCGGGCCATGGCCAGCTCGGCCTCGGCCAGCGCGAAGGCCAGACGGTACACCGCATCCGCCAAGCGTTCCTGGTCGCCGCCCTCCCGCTGCCGCTCCGCCTCGGCCAGCAGCTCGAGGGCCACCACCATGGCGAGGGTGTGCACCTTGGCGCCCTCCCGCTGAGCCGGCGCGCGGTCGTGGCGCGGTCCTTCGCTCTGGCGCTGGAAGCGCTGGTGAGCCTCGGCGGCCCGCGCGTTCAGTTCCGCGCGCAGCCGCAGGCGCACCTGGTCCGGCAGCCGGCCCGGCTCGAGCAGCTCCCGGTCGAACCGTTCGATCAGGTCGCGGAAGTGGATCGCCAGCCGCTGGAAGCCGGGTTTGTCGGCGAAGACCGCGGCCAGCCGTGCCCGGTCCAGCGGTGCGCGGGTCACGTCGAGTGCCCACCGGGCCGGGTCCCGTTGAGCGAACTCGGCGCGCTCGCTGGCCATGCGGGCGGGCAGCCAGCCGGCGCGTCCCTGGACCGGCGCGTCTACGGTCCGGACGACCAGTTCGGCGAGGTACTCCGCCTGTTGCGGGGTGAGATCGTCCCTCAGCCGTGACACGACGATCTGCCGCAGCGCGCCAATCTCGTCGGACAGGAAGATCCGCGACTCCACGTTCCGGTAAGGCTCCCAGCGGCGCTCGTCCGGGATGCGCGAAGGGAGTACCTCGGTCACCGACGTGATCGGCCTGCCGGTCTCGGCATCGACCAGCGGTTCGGCCAGCCAAAACAGATCCTCGTTCGGGGCGCGCATATACCGAGGCGCCTGGCCGTGCAGCACGGCGACGGCTTCTCGGGCGAGCTCCTGGAGCTTGCGGTACTCATGAGCGAACGGGCTGATCGGGGGCGGCGTCCGCCGCAGCCGTAGGTCCAGGTCGGAGGCCATGTGGCGCCGCTCATCCGGGGTGACCGGGCGGGCGTTCTGGATCGCCGCCCGCCAGGCCGCCGGGTCGATCCTGATCGACCCAGCGCCGAACACGGCGGCGGCCGTGCCAACCACCGCGCCGGTGGGGCCGGCCCCGAACAGCGGCAACAAGACCGCGACCACGGCCGCGGCCAGCCACATCGCCCGGACGAATGCCCTCAGCCATCGCCAAACACGCCAGCCAACGCCGTCACGCCGATGGATCCGCATCTGGTCGGACGACACGGTCAGCGACGGCGAGCCTCCGGCGGCGGACCGAACCTCGTCCTCATCGGCACCCAGCAGAAGCGCCAGGAAGCTGACCCGCTGGAGGGAGCCGCGGTCGTCGAGTATGTCGAGGATCCGCTCGGCCAACAGGTGGTCGCGCATCGGGTCGATCGCGGCGTACAACTCGGCGAGGCGTGTGCTCAGCCGGTGGAGCTGCGCGGTCATTTCTCCGTGCTGATACCCGGTGGCCAGGCTGAACCACAGCGTCATGGCCGCGTCGACTTGCTCGGTGACGTCGTAGAGCCGGCTTCGTTTGTCCGCGAAACCGAGTTCGGTGAAACCGTGAACGACTCGCCGCTCGGCCGCCGCCATCAACAGGTTTGCATACACAACCTTGACCCGGTCGACGAGTTGCGTGGCGGCCGAGGACAGCACACCGGCCAGCAACGCGACCTGGATATCGACCGGTTCGGCACGGTGCAGCCAGACCGCTTCCCGCTCGAGCTGCCTGGCGGTCCGTACTTGGCGCCCGATCGCGGACAACAACTCGTCGTCGTCCATGTTGGTGGTCGTGGTCAAGCGAATGCTCAGCAGCGCCCGCGCCCACGCGCTGAGCTGTCCTGTCATGACCCGGAAGATCATGGTGGTGTTGTCCGCGATGAACTCGGTAACCGTCTCCCCGAAGCCACCGTTCGCCAACCGGCTGACTATGAAGTCGATGCTGGCGCGGTCCTGTTTCCGCCATGCGCGCAGCGTTGCGGTCCAACCCGTATCGACCATCTCGAGCCCGGCCAGCGCTTCTTCAAATACCGCCGGATCACCTGGGACCTCACCCAGCGCGCTGAACTGCTTGCTCCACTGCCAGAGCAGCTGGGCGGTCCGCCGCAACGTCTCGGGGCCCGGCCCGGCGCGATCGTCCAGCCGCCGCTGTGGGACCAGCCGGAGCACTCGCTCAGCGTGGCCAGCGCGCAGTTCGTTCAGCTCATCGACCCGTTCGCGCCGGTCGGCCTCGTGCTTGCGTGAGGTGGCCGGGCCGTGCGGGTGGAACCGGGCCTCGTGCTCAAGCACTCCCCTCCAGAACGCCTGGACCTCCTCCAGCACCCGCTGCCGGTCATCTGGGAAGAACTGACCGACGAACTCGACCATGTCGGCGGTCTCCCGGAGGACCCGCTCGCTGATGAAGCGGGAACTGTCGGGGGTGGTGAACGCGATCTGGCCGTTGAGCAGTTCCTCGGCATCGCCGCCGTGCCCGGCCGGGTACAGCAGCCTGGCCTGGGTGTCCTCGCCGAGGATTTCCCGCTCGATCGGGTCGACGTGGGTCTCCAGCGGCGCGCGGTGGGCCACCTCGCCGGTTTGGATCAGGTCGGCCAGTTTCGGTGCCCGACCGGGATGGTGGGCGAGCTCGGACAGCTCACCTGGGGTGCCGTTGCCCCCGGTGAAGGACCGGAGGGCGCCCAGCTGCCTGAGCCACTCCTGCCACTGCCGCGACACAGCGCGAAGCAGGAAGAGCCGCTTGACCCGCTGGTCCCGCGGATTCGCGGGATCGGCCTCCCTGCCCATCAGGCCGAGGGCCTCGTTGGTCCGCCTCTCCCTGGTCTCCTCGTCGGCCAGCTTCTTCGCCAGCTTGGTGGCGTCCAGATCGGCCGGCGACAACGCCAACAGGCGCCGCAAGGTCACGGCCAGCAGCACGGCGTCCTCGGAGCCGGGGGTGGCGGCCCGCAGGTCCTTGCGCCCCTCGGCGAACAAACGGGCCAGCAGCTGCCGGACCGGATCCGGACCCGGCAGGAACCTGGCGAGCGCCTTCGGGTCCAGCGAGCGCTGGCCCACCGGGCCGAGGAACTCCAGGGAATACTGCTTGACCAGCTGTTCCTTCCGCAGCTCGTGGGCGGCGCGCAGCCTGGCCAGCATGTCGAGCAACACCCGGTGTGCGTGGGTGTGCTCGTCGAAGTCGGCTGGGTCGTGCGCCAGCACCAGCCGCCAGAACGCCTTGACCTCGGCCAATACCGGCTTGTACAGGTCAGGGAGGAGCTTGGCGAGCCGCACCATCTCCTCTGTCTCCCGCACCAGGTCGCCGTTCAGCAGCCGCTCACCGGCGGCGGTGGTGAACGCGATCGTGCCGTCCAGCAGGGGCGCAGCCGAGTGATCCAGCGGGCTGAGGACCAGCCGCATCGCCGGTTTCAGGCCCATCACCCGGTGCTTTTGGCGGCTCAACAGCAGCTCATCGTCCGCGATCGCGGACTCCAGCGCGCTGAGGCGCCGGTCGGCGAGCTCCCCGGGGACGATGTCCTCTGGCAGCGCGCCGAGGTAGTCGAGGGCGCGCAGCATCCCCAGGGTCCACCTGGTGTACGCGTCGCGCTCGGCCATGCCGATCCTGCCGGTGGCGAGGTCGTGCGCGTACTCGATGACCAGCCGCTTCTGCGCCCCGTTGAGCCGCTGCCAGCGGGATTTGAGCACGGCGATCTTGTAGCCCTGGGGGCCCACGCCCAGCAGTGGGTAGGCGTACAGGTTGCCGGTCACCGTTGCGCCGGACATCGATCTGGGCCGCCGCGAGTCGAGCCGCCGTTCGAGCTCCTCGTCGTCGTATATCTCCACGTCTGGCCGGGGGCCGCGGTCCTCGTCCCAGCGGTACTCGCCCGGCCCAACCGTGCCCCTCGGCCGCATGTGGCTCAGTTCGACCGAGACGGGAATCCCCCAGGTCACCTTCCAGCGCCGGGCCAGCGCGCGCTCGTGGCCGCGGGCGGCGCGGAGGAAATCCGACACGGTGCCGGCCGGCACCAGCTCGACTCCCGACCGGCCGGACTTGTCCCATCGGCGAGATTCGCCCTCCGTCGGCGAGTGGTCGACCCAGCCGTGGGCGCTCACCAGGCCGGCCCAGACCGGACCGGCGGCGACGGCCACGCCACCGACCAGACCGCGCCAGCTGGGCGCGTTCACCACGGCCGCGCCGGGCCAGATCCTGGGGGCCAGCTCGGCGTCAACCGAGCCGAACATGATGGTTGACCAGACGGGCCGGCCATCCTGGTCGGCGTCCTTGGCGTAGAACATCGCCACGACCGTCCCCGGGGCGAGCTCCCCGGTGGCGAGCTCGACGCCGGCGGGAGGTCCAGCGAGCCCAGGTGCCCGTGCCCGGGCGAGGCCGCGGGGGTAGTCGATGCCGGACCAGTCCAGGTCGGCCGGGTGCCCGTTGAACCGCAGGGTCCGCAGATCCTCCGCGTAGCCCACGGCCACGTGGGCGGCGGTGATCACGTCGCCGTCGTCAGTCCGCATGCCGAGCGCGCTGTACCGCCACGGGTGGCCGGCGAAGCGGTAATCGGGCGTGATCACGGCGACCATCGAGCGCTGGGCGGTCCGGACCGTCGCCGCGTCCAGCCCGATGCCGGGTAGTGACACCGCCAGCGCCAAGGCCCGGTCACTGTCCATCCAGTACCGGTCGTCCTTGCCAGGCATCGCCCGGTGCAGGGTCGCGGACAACCCCACCGGCAGCTCCAGACCGCTCAGGCCGGCCAGGTCGGGGTTGACCAGCAGCTCGCCCAGCCGTCGGACGCTTTCGCGGTCCGGCGAGGCGGCGATGGCGGCCAACACGGCGAGGTCGAGGTACGCCGTGCGCGTGGTCCGGTCGGTCTCGCGGCCGTCGACCAGGTCGATCACCGGGTCATCGGTCCAGTGCAGCAGCACGTCCGGGTGGCCGCCGTAGAGCTGCGCGTACCAGGCGTGTCCGGCGATCGCGACGACCCGCGCCAGCCCGACCTCGCGCAGTCGCGCCTCGTCGATGCCGAACAGCTCCGCCACCTGGGCCGGGGCCAGCGACACCACGACCGGCGGACGCCAGCCGTTCGAGTACCGGTCCACCGAATCGGTGGCGGTCTGCCACCCCTGCACCTGTTCCTCGGTGACTCCAGGGGCCGTCGGGCCGGCCAACATCAGTGCGCGTCCCCGCCCGTCGGCCGTCGCGGCGAGGTGGACCGCGTTCACCCGCTGGGTCACCGTGGCCAGCACGCTCGCGATATCGCGGACCAGGTCCTCGGTGACTCCCCCGGCGCGCAGCCGATTCAGCGCGTCGTCGGCGTCCGCGTCGTGGTTGGCGGGTGTGGCGCGCAGTTCGTGGGCGATCACCGCGGCCTTCTGCTCGTCACTGAGCAGCGGCCACCACATGTCGGACACGTAGATCGTGCGGCTGCCGTCCGCCTCAACCAGGGTGTAGGCGATCAGGTTCGCGGCTACCAGCGCGCCGGGCACGCCGGGCCGTCGGTCCTGCCGCCGGGCCAGCTCGGCGGCGGAGAACATCTTCAACCTGGGCGGCCCGCGCGCGTCGGCCCAGCCGTGCCCGTCCAGCTCGACCGCATCCGGCCCGGTCATGCCCCGGAGGTCGGCCTCGACGCCCGGCGCCCAGCGGGACTTCCACAGCCAGGCCAACGGGTGACTGTGCCCACCGCGCCCGGCGAGCGCCAGGCGCTGCTTGGCGATCTCGTCCCGCGCCGCGAGCAGGCGCTTGCGGATCTCTCCCGCCCGCCCGATGTCGCCCGCCGGACGGATCGCCACCAGCGCGTCGTTCACCCAGGAGGCCCACATGGCCAGGTTCGTCAGCATGGCTTTGAGATCGATCGAACGGCCGAGGCGGCCGATGGAGCGCATCGTCCTGATGGCCACACTCGCGAGGTCTTCGGCTTCGTCCAGCTCTGTGACGACATCGACACTCAGGTCCCGCGCCTCGTGCAGCTTCAGCAGCCTCTCCCGGCGCAGCTGCGCAATCTCCATCAGCTGGCCCAGGCCGCCGCCCCGATCTTCCAACACCTCGACGGTGTCCTTGAGCTGCCCGATCAGCCCGTCGACTGCCGCCAGCTGGGCGCCGAACCAACGATCGTCACGATTGGCGCGGTACCACGCCCACACGTCCTGGAGGGCGGAGATCCGCGCCGCTTCCTCCGGGGTACCGGCCACCGCGCGCAGCGCCTTGCGTTCCTGTGCGTACCAGTCGGCAAGCTGCTTTCCCGTCAGGCCCGAAAGGCGCAGCAACGCGTCGGGCAGGTTCGCCGCCGACCGCCGGTGCGGCCGACCCAGGGCCGCCTCCGACAGGTTCGCGAACCGCAGGGCCTTGTTCGCCTCATGGAGGACGCGCGCGTGATCCAGTAGCTCCATCAGGTCCTGGGTGTACCGCTCGTGCATGTCGATGTCGCGCGGGTCGTGGATTCGCACAAGCAGCCAGATGTCCTGCACCAGGCCGAACATCTGGTCGCGCTTGTCAGTGGACAGCAGGCCGGCGAGCTCGACCATGCGCACGGTCTCGCGCAGCAGGTCCCCGTTCAGCCACCGCTCTCCGCTCCTCGTGACCAGCGCGAATATATCGGCCAGGGTGTTCTCGAGGGACTCCCGGTACCCGGTCTGGAAGACCAGCCGCACCCCGGCGTCCCCGTCGGGTGCCAGCCCCAGCACCTCGTGCTCCCGGACGGGGGCGTCGTCTTCCTCCTCGGCCGTGTACGGCTCGCGCAGCCACAGCGAGCCGAGAGCGGCCCACCTCTCCAGCGGGCCGAGCCGGTTGACCAGCTGTTCCCGCGTCATGCCCGTGGGGCGTGCACCGAGGTAGTCGAGGTAGCGCAGGGCGGCCAGGGTCAGCTCGGCATGCTCGTCGAGGTCGGCGATGGGGATCTCGCCGGTGTACCCACCGACCGCGTGCCTGATGATCAGCGCCAGCTGCGCGGGGGTGTACCGCTCCCGCGCGGTTACGGGCAGGAATATCTGGCCGTCGGCCGCGATGTAGGCGATTTGGTTCTCCGCCACCTCGACGCCACGACCGACGCCCAACTGCCCGTCCAGCAGCTCGGCGTGATGGGTGGGCGAGATGAGGTGCACGGTCGGTGCGTCGGCGGGCGCTCCCCACCAGTCGTACTCGTGCGGCTCGAGCCACCCAACCCGCTCAGCCAGCGCCACCGTCGCCCCGACGACCGGACCCGAGGTCGCCGCCTTCTCCATGTCCCAGGCCAGCGAGTGAACACGCCCGTGCCGACCCCCCGGCTGCTGGAGCAGCCAACTCGGGAACACCATGCTCGCCAGCCCCATTGCCTGGGCCAGCCCCATTGCCTGGGCCAGGGAGGGTCCGAGGAGCACGCCGATGGCGGCCCCGATGGCCAGGTAGCGGATCAGCCGGATGATCGTGCGGAGCTGATCTCCCGGCCACGCCCTCGCGCCCAACCACGTCAACACGAACGCCACGGGAAGCACCACCACGGACGTGGGAGCCACCGACGCGAGCCATGCCGCGAGCATTGCCCCGTTGACCGCGGCCCCAACGGCCAGGAGCAGCAACCTCCTGGTACCGACGCCAGCGCCGGTACCGCCGTCCGTCACCCGCCGCCAACCCGGCCAGATCCGCTGTTTGCCCCGGAGCGGCTGGTGGGCCAGGCGCGACCCGGTGGCCGGCTTGATCGCGTCGGGGTGGCCGGCGATGTCGATGTCGATCAGCTCGCCGTTCCGGGTGATCCACGCCATCGACTCGTCCGCGGCCACGTGCAGCTTCAACCCATGGCGGTACGCCTTCGAAGAGTGCGGGCCGCGCAGCCGCTCGGCGATAAGCTGGTACGGCGTCAGGCCCAATGCCTCGGCCAGCGGCCGGACCTCTTCGGCCAGCTGGACGACCGCGTTCTGGAGCGGGTCCAGCCCGACAGCCCGGTCCGCGCCAAGACGGGTGCCGACGATGTAGTACGCACGAGACTCGTCGGGCAGCGCGAGCCGTAGCTTGCGCACCCCGTCCTCGGTCACCCGCTCGAACCCGGCCTTCTCCGGATCGGTGAGCACCTCATGGGGCAGCAGGTCGCGGGCCATCCGCAGCTGGTCGGCCAGCTGATGATCGAGCTCCCGGTCGGCCAGCGCGCCCTGTTGCCGCAGCTCGGCAAGGCGCTCCAACCACGACGCATCCAACAGGCCGTAGCGGGCCAGGATCGCCTGCTCCCGCTGGAGATCCTCGGTCATGCCGCCTCGCCGGTAGAGCTCATCGAGCACCTTGAGTACAGGCACGGTCACCACGAACTGGACCACGTCGAGCAAGCGGGACAGCGCGTACTTCAGCACCACGATCGCCACGCCGGCGCCGATGACCAAGCCCGAGCCCCAGGATGCCCACCCGGTCAGCCAGCTCGGCATACCGGCCACCGCGCCGAGCAGCGGCATGGTCAGGTAGCCCGTGTCCGTTTCGTCGTCCCACTCCGCGCCGAAGCCGGGGAATGCCTTGCGGAACATGTCATGGATCCGGGCCAGGGCTTGCTCCTTGGACGCCGCCCTGGCCTCCCTGGCCGCCGCGATAGCTGCCCGGGTCCCGTCCAGCCGAGCCGCCGTCGCATCGGCGTTCGCGCGCAGCTCGTCGAACTCCGGTCCCTCGGCGAACCGAGCCAGCAGCGGCGGGACGGCGGCCAGGGCGGCGTCCGCCGCATCGAGTTCGTGCCCGAGTGCGTGCCAGTAGTCCGCGACCTGAGTTTCGGCGCGCTCGGCCCAGGCATTGATCAGCCGCAGTCGCCCGGTGACCTCGTGCCGGACCCGCGCGGCCGGGTCTCTGAACAACCCGATGCCGAGCCCGGCGAAGATAGCAACCACCCACCCTTCGATGGCGAAGGCGCGCTCGGTGCCCAGTTCGCCGCGCGCCAGGATGGCGCCGAGCTCGCCGGTGGCGGGGTCGAACAACGGCGCTCCCGCATCCCTGGGATCGGCGGGCAGGTCGGCGAGGACTTCCGCGCCGGTCTCAAGCACGGCGCCGTAGCTGTGCCCCCATCCGCCGTCGTGGCCGGCGAGCAACAGCCGGTCCGACGTGGTGAGGGCGTCCCCGCGGAACCGTACCGGCGGTTTGTGCAGCCCGGGGACGTGTAGCAGGACGAGGTTGAGCCACGGCTGGGACGACATGGTGTCCTGTTGCAGGGCGACGACGTTCGCGATCTCCTTCGCTAGCGGCCCGAACACCGGCGTCGGCACGAAGACCGCGTCGTCCACCGGCAGCACGTTGTCGACCAGGAGATCAGCGGCGTCTGCCCCCCGGGCGATGTGTGCGTGGGCCACCACAAACTTGTCCGCGACCACGACCCCGTTGACCGCCATGCCCGAAGCGGTGGTGACCCGGACAGCCGAGGCCAGCGATTCGGTGAGCGCCTCGGCCATGGCGGGATCCGGCACCCGGTCGCCCGTGTCACCGAAGGTGAGCCGATCCAGGTCGCCGCGCCACAGAGACAGCAGCAGGCTCCGATCCTCGCCCAGCGGGGCGGCGTACACCCGCAGGTCGTCCATCGCGAACACTTCCCCGCCGTGCCGCCATGCCTCGGCGACCAGCTCGAAGAGCCCTTGCTCACCGGCCGGGTAGACCCGCGACCAGCGGTAGATGGTGGCGGCGAGATCCTGGCCGGATGCGCCGATGGTGAGCCTCCCGGCCGGCCCGTCGAGCTCCAGTACGGCCCGGGTGCCGGTCCACCCGAAGCGGAGCGCGGCGGACCGGGGGTCGTGCCCGGACACGGCCATCACGAAGGCGAGCGCGGCGTCAATGACCTGCTGTTGCTGGGGCAGCAGCTCACCCGAGGTGGTTTCCAGCTCGACCAACAGCTGCTCGAGCTCGTGGTAGCTCAGGACCGCCTTGTCCAACGCCTCCGACCGGCGCTCGTCGTCGGTGGCGCGCGCCGCATCGGCCAGGAAACCGGCAAACCAGTTGCGCTCGGTGTCGAAAAGCTCGATCAGCCGCTCCGGGCCGTCTCCCGAAGTGTTCCGCCGCCGTTCCACAAAGGTGGGCCACGCGGCGGTCATCATCACGCCCGTCCCGGCGACCCCGGCCGCGACCAGGGAGAGCGCCAGGAAGACGCCGATGGTCGCCCCGCCGAATACGTGGAGGACCACCTGGACAATCGGTTGCGGCCGGTTGCTCGGCACCGCCCCGTCGGTGGGGCCACGGGCCGCCAGCCGCTGCCAGATCAGCAACCCGACCCGGACCGCCGCCGCGACGGCGCCGGTCCACCAGAGCGCCTCCGACCCGAGCCAGCCACCCACCGCGAAACCGGCGAACACGCCAACCCCGGCACCGATCCGCGGCACCCACGGGTTGATCCGCGCGCCGGCACGCGGCGAGAGCTCCTCAGCCGCGCCGCCCGGAACCTCCGAAAGATCCGGCTCCGTCAGGGCGCGCACGGTGTCCGAGCCGTGTTCGATCAGGGCGGCCATCAGTTCCGGCAGGTCGGGTGTCCAGTCGACGCGCATCCGCATCGACTTGAGCCAGAGCTCGAGCTCGTCGACCAGCGGGTCCAAGCCTTTGGTGAACGCCGCCATGCCGGGCTCCTGAGCCTTGGTGACGGCCACCCGGTAGTCGTTCAGCTCATCCCGGACCGCCGCGGCCTCGAGGAACGCGTCGTTGATTTCCTCGGCGAGCAGGCCGGCCGCCCTGCCCAACCGGTGCACGGCCAGCCGAAGCACCCGATCGGCCCGGCCCAACACGCCAACACCGAGGACACCGGGCTGGACCAGGCTCAGCCATTGATCGTGCTGGTGCTCGGCCGCCGCCGCCACGATCCGCGCCCGGTCCCCGTCGTCCGGCTCCGCCCGCGCCGCCGCCGCGCGCAGCGCACCAATCGCCTCGGCCAGGGCGGCAAGCAGGCCAACGGCTACGTGCTCCTGGGCCTTGGTGCGCCGCGTACCCACCGGCGTCGGGTTCACGAACTGGTTGGCCGCATGAATGGCGTTGAGCGTGAGCTCGTCGACCCGGTTGATGAGCTGGCCCACAGCCGGCCCGGAGTGTTCCGAGGGAGTGGTGGTGACGGCTTCGATCACGGTCGGCACCGCTTGCGCGCGCGACAACGACCACTCGAGATTCAGCGCGATCATGCCCGAGGCGATGCGCAGCGTGCCCGCCTCGGTCGATCCCGCCGCCCAACCGCCTTCCTCATTGAGCTTGGCAACCGTGGACTTCAGGGCTTGGAAGTTGTCATCGATCACGCGGAGGGACGTCTCGTCCAGCCCTCGGGAGCGAAGGTTGGCGTGGACCACGGTGAGGTCGATCATGGCGTGGTTTGCCAACTTTCTCGCAATCGGGTGCCCTTCCCCGCTCTCGAGGTAGTTGGCGGCGCGGCTGAAGACGGCGGCGATGCGGTCGGCGGCGATCTGGATGTCGTCGTCGGACCTGGCGGCGGGCGCCTCGGTCGTTGCTGCCTCGCCCGGCGGGCCGGTGACCCGGGTCAGCAACCAGCGGAGGAACTTGCCTGCGGAGCTGCGCAACTCGGATACCAGCAGGATGACCACCAGCACGGCGGTGAGCGTGACCATGACGGCCGCCATGGGGTTGGTGGGCATCAGGCTGTGGAGCCAGTCGCTCGCCGCGGGCGCCCCGCCGACCAACACCCCCCAGTTGTTGTGCCGCGTTGCGCCCCCGGTGAGCGCTCGGCGCTGCTCGGCGATCACTCGCTGCAGTGAGCGGAGGTATCCGCGGATCTGCACCGCCCACCCGATCTGGCCCGCTGGTTCGATGCTTGCCAGGGCCTCGTCCGCTCGGCGGTCCCAGGTGGCCAGCGTGGTCAGGGCCTCGAAGAGGTCTATCGAGCCGCCGCCGAGCTTCATGAAGCCCAATTCCGTGAGGCCGTCGAACGCGAGCCGTTCGGCCTTGGCCAGCGGCTCCTTGATCTCGGCGCTCAGCTCACGCGCCTCAAGCAACCGCTGCGCGCGCTCCTCGTGCAACCGGAAGATCTCGAGCAGGTGGTCGTCCCGGCCCAACACGTCGATCGCATCGCCGATTCGCTTGTCCAAGCCCTCGATGGCCTCCATCTGGATGCTGACCGGCCACCGGCCATGCGGACTCCGCACCGCCGACGAGAGCGTCTCGAACAAATGTTCCCGATGGGCTTCGTGGATGTTTCGGAGCCTGCTCAGCCTCTCGCGCAACAGCCGGTTGGTCCGCTCGTGCGCGTCGAGGTCGCTTGGGTTGTGCTCGCGCACCAGCAGCCAGAACGCCCGCACCCGCTTCAACATCTCGTCGTGTGTGTCACGGGACAACAGGTCGGCGAGTGCGACCATGCGCACCGTCTCGCGCACCAGGTCCCCGTTCAGCCACCGCTCCCCGGAGCTGGTGACCAGCGAGATCATGTCGGCCAGGGTGTCTCGGACCGACTGTGGGTACCCGTCGTTCTGGAAGACCAGGTCTACCTCGTGCTCCTCGCCGGCCAGCAAGCCCAGCACATGGCGTTCCCGCACGCGGGCCGGCTTCGCCGCCTCCCCCGAGTCCGGCTTGCGCATCTCCAGCCCGCCGACCGCGTCCAAATCCTCCAGTATCCCGAGCCGGCCGGCCAGGTCTTCCCACGTCATGCCCTCGGACAGGTTGCCGAGGTAGTCGAGGTAGCGCAGTGCGTTCAGGGTCCATTCGGCGTGCGCGTCGTGGTCGGTGATCTCGCCGGTGTAGACGCCCCACTCGTGGTTGATGATCAGTGCCAGCTGTGCGGTGTTGTATCGCTTCCGCGCGGTGCCGGGCAGGAAGATCCGTCCGTCGTCGGCGGTGTAGGCCCTCAGGCGCTCGACCACCCGGACGCCGACACCGGCACCCAACCGCACATCCAGCAGCGTGGCGTGATGGGCGGCGTCGTAGAGGATCACGGTCGGCGCGTCCCTGGCCGCCTCCGACCAGTTGTGCTCGCGCGGCTCGAGTTTGCCGGTCCGTCGCGCCCGCCGCACGGTCGCATCGATGGCCGGCTCCCAGCCTTCCTCCAAGTCCGAAGCCAGCGGGTGTGCCCGGCCGCGCCGGTCCACCTTCGCCGAAGTCACCAGGCTTGCGATCCCCGTCACCACGGCCTTCAACCCGGCGGCCGTGTTCACGGCGAACAACGGATCCAACCCGAGCAACCCGGCCAGTACGGCCGCGCCCACGGCGCCCAGCGCGATCGCGGCGTAGAGCCGGTCGTCGGTCAGCAACCACTGCAGCCCGGCGATCGCGGTGACGGCAAGTATCCCGCGGTGATGGCCCAGCACCCGGGACACCCACTCCCAGACCGAGGCCAGGAACCCGAGCCAGGACCGCGCAGCCAGCAACACAACGGCCACCACGAGCACCGCGGCGAGGACCACCCGGACCGGAGTGGGCAGGTCCGTCCCCATCGGCAGGAACAGCACGAGCCGGGACAGCCGATCCAGTCCGCGCTCGGTCTCCGGGAAGGTGATCCCCCGCTGTGCCCACCCGCGGTGGGCGAGCCGCAGCAGCTCGGGTTCGAGCGCACCCAGCTCCTGGTCGTGGTAGTCGGCGAGGACGTTCAACTCTCGGCCGACCACCGCACCGTTCTCCAGGACCTCGACCACGGCCTGGCCGGCGACCAGCACCGGCTGGCCGCGAGCGTTGATGGCCTGGAACGCACCCTCGCGGGAGAAGTGGATCGGCAAGGTGCCGTCGGCGAGCAGGTTCCAGGTCAGTTCGTACCGCCCGGGCCGGCGGCCGACCAGGTCGATGAGGTCCGCCGGACCATTGAGCGCGGTGACGGTGATGCCTCGCACGGCCAGGTCTTGGCCGAGTCGCTCGGGGTACATGTTCCCGTGGCCGGCGGCCCGCGCGATGGCTTGCGCGTAGTCCGGGTCGGTCAGCGGCTCCAGCTCGCGTCCGGTGAACAGGCTGATGAGGTCTATCCGGTAGTCGCGGATCAGGTCAAGCCACTCCGCCCAGGTGGAGAAGAGCATGCCCAGGTGGAGGTTGGCGGCACGCTGATCGCTGAGGGTGGTGAGCGCGTCGGGAGCGGCCACGGTGACCTGCGTGGCCGCGACGAAGTCACGCGAGGTCACCCAGGACCCGGCGAGGGCCTCCTGACCACGCACCGCCCGGATCGCCAGAGCAGCCGCCACCTGTGACTCGGCCGGGCTCAGCCCGAGCCAGGGGGCGAACACCGTCTCGACCAGCACCGCGACCACCCCGGCCAGGTCGCGGACGTACACCCGAAGCGTGTCACCGTCCCGGTGGTAGCCCGCCAGCGCCGCCACCTTCAGCACCGGGTCCAGCGGCGGCGTGGACAACAGGCGGAACGACAGGTCGGGCATCGGACCGGTTCGGCCGAACTCGGCGAGCTGGTTGATGGTGCCTCGGCTCAGCTCTCCGCCCAGCAGGCGCTCGATGCTGGCATCCACCCATAGCCGGAACAACCTGACCAAATCGTCGTGATCGCCCGGCACGGGTGGATCCTCGTCCCAGGCGTCCTGCTGGTCAGCTAGCGCCTCGCTCTCTTCATGGGTCAGTTCCCGGCCGTCCAACTCCACGTCGGCCGGCGACAGCTCGGGCCTGATCAACGCCAGCGGCGCGACGATCCCCCGCTGGGGGACGTTGGTCGTCTCGCTGGTCGGTCGCGCCTGCCGCGCGCCACCCTTGCCGGTGGCCCGGTTCCGCTGGGCCTCCAGGGTCTCGCCGGTGATCCTGCCGAGGTGCTGGATCTCCCCCAGCCTGGTCACCAACCAGCCGCTTTCGTTGACGCCCAGGCCGGCCTCGCGGATCAGGTGATACAGCAGGCCGGCGTCGGCGGCGACCAGATCGCGCAGCACGGTGGGGCTGAGCTCCTCGCCCGATCGGAGGAATGCCTGCACCAGGGGCGGGAGAGTGGTGAGCTCCATCGCCGCGTCGCCGGGGGCGGAGCGTTCCTGGCCGAACAGCCACGGCCGAACCACCCCGTCGGCCCGGCGACTGCCCGGGACGTTCATCGGGTCCGGATTCAGGTGCAGCAGGATGTAGGTAAGGGCCACCAGCCGCTGCACGTCCTCACGCTGGAGGGCGCTGAGCGGGAAGACCCGGGGGTCAGGGAGGTAGCGCTGTGCCGCGCCGAGTCCGTTCGGCCCATGCCAAAGGATGGTCGGCGGGACCAGGTGTGGCCAGCCGATGACCTTGACGAGCAGGTACGCCACGATCTCCCGAACGGATCTCCCATCCGCCCACGGCGTGTTCTCCGGGTTCGGCATGGTGACCGCCACCGGACGGCCGTCGATGTCCACGCGTGACTCGCCGCCGTGGCCGTGCGGCATCTCGCGCAGCCGCGGGTTGCCGGTGGCCAGCTCGGCGCGCAGTTGCTCCTCGGCCGGGTCCGTCCCTGTGGTCCCGGGCCGGAGGGCCGCCGGGGTCTCGATGCGCAGCACTGCCCGGTTGAGCACCAGGTACCGGCTGTCGAAGGGGCTGCGGAACTCGAGGGCGTCGATGCCGCGCAGCGCCGCCCACACGCCGAGGTCCCGCAGCGGCGTGGCCAGCTGAGGCATCTCGAGCTGGAGTGCTCGTTCGATGTCGTCCTGTTGCGCGCGCCGCGCCCACTCGAACCGGACCACGTTCGCGCCCGGCGCCAGCAGCCAGCCCTCGAGCGGCCGCACACCAGCGTCCATCCCCTCGGCCGCGTCGCCCTGTCTGTCGCTGAACCCATATCCGCTGCCACCCCACGCGGCGACCTTGCCGGGGAACGGCCGGGCGGTGAGCATCGCCTCCACCATGGCGGCGGTGCCGGCGCCCGGGACGCCGTAGAACACCCGGGCGCCGCCGGTGGGCCGCGCCTCGGTCGGATCGATCAGCCTCGCCGGGCCGGCCATGCCCTGGGCGCGCAAGATCTCCCCCAGCGTGAGCCGCGGTGTCTCGCCGGTCATCTCGGCCAGCCGGTGCCCCCAGTCCCACACCCGCTGGCGGCGCTGCCCAGCCGGCGCCATCAGCTCGGACGCCGGTGGCAGCGATGGCAGCGTCGGCCGGACCGGCCGCCGGTGGCTCGGCACCCTGGCGTCGGCCAGCTCCGCCAGCTTGTGGTCGGCCAACAGCGACACGAGATTCGCGTCCAGCGCGCCGGAACGCAGCATCACCAGCGCGCGAGTGTCGATGAACAACCGATACCCGGCCGGGTCGGCGTACACCGGCTCGCCCACCAGCTCGAACAGGCCGTCGATCGCCCGGCCCTCGACCAGTTCCGCGTCCCACAGCTGCTCGATCGGCCGGTCGAGCAGCGCGGCCACCTCGAAGGTCTCCAGTGACTCCCGTGCGGCCGTGAAGTCCAGCAGCGTGGCGATGACGTCGACCAAGGCGGGGTCCACGCCGAGCCGCCGCAGCTCGGCCAGGGTGTCGGCGGTGTCCGCGGCGTGGTCGACGACCGTTCCGTGCCGGTGTGCCCGAACCTCATGCGCGAGCGCCACACCGCGCTGCTCGGGGGTCAGCCGGTTCCACCAGGCGTCGAGTACCAGCACCCGCCCGGTCCTGGTGGTGTGCGCCATGGTGCTCGCGATCGCCCGGTGGGCGTCACGGGCGGTCAACCCATGTACGTTCCGCGCCAGTTCGAAGAGCTCCTCGGCCGAGGCCAGCCAAACGTCGCCGGGCCGGGCCAGGTTCAGGTCCGAGGGCCAGGTGTACTCCCCGGCCTCGATCTTCCGCCCCAGCGTCACCTCGCTTGCGGCCCGCTCGATCGGCGCTTCCGAGGCCGGATCGGCGTGCCAGGTGAGGTTGCCGGCATGGCCGTACGGGCTTGCTCCGCGGTCATCGCGTACGAAGGCGGCCAGCATGGTCAGCGCACCGAATCCGACGCTGTAGATGACGTCGAGGGCGTCGGCCACGCTGGGCGGGGCGGCTTTGTTGCGGAACTGCTCGATGATCGGCTGGATGAGCCACTGGGTCTCGCTGATCGTGTTGATCAGAGCGGTCACCAGGAGCGCAACGGGGAACCACCAGAGGTAGAAGCCGCGCAGCCGCGTGCCGGTGAGGTACTCCCGGCCGGTCCGGCGCTTCTCGATCTTGCCCTTGAGCCACGCCGCGGCCAGCGCGACCAGGGCGCCGCCCAGGAGGTTCCCTACGTGGTTGAACAGATCGAACGGTCTCGGTCCCAGGTTGCGCAGGCCCGGCGAGACCAGTAGCCGAAGCGCGAGCGCGCCGAACAGGATCCAGATGAGCGATCTGGCGTCGAGCGTGTAGCGTTCGCCGTCCCGAATCGAACGCAGCTTTGCACGGTACAGCCAGCCCAGCCCGCCCACACCGATGATCACGCCGGCCATGTACAGCGCAACCCTGCCCCAGTCGACGACCAGCGCACCCGCTTGGACCGGTGGCGTGCCGTCGACGAGCGGCGCGCCGTAGGCGGTAGCCGCGGCCGCCAGCAACCCGCCGGCGGTCAGCCCGAGCACGGTCACCGCGCGAGCCACCTGCCGGCCGAAGCCCGCCCGGACCCGCCCCGGTTGCTCGGGGTTCAGCTGCTTGCGCGACAAGGTGTCGCCGAGGCCGGTCGGTCTCGCTGGCGCGACCGTGCCGGCGGGTTCGTCCACGGTCAGCCCGGCGGCGTGCGCGGCCAGGATGACGACCTTGGCCGAGGCGCCCAGCCACTGAACCAGCTGGTCAACTGTGGTCGTCCCAGGGTAGGCGTGGTGCGTCCGCGCGGTCACCCACGGCTCGAGCCGCTCGGCTTCGCGCATCCGCGCCGAGGTCTGGCTCGGCGTCTCGAAGGTGGCGGATACCGCCTCGAGGTACCGACGCGACGGCGGCGCCAACACGCCGAGCAACCGCCACAGCCACGGCGGCGCCCGCTGCTGGATCAGCGACCACGACCACATCACCCGCAGCGCCGCGACCAGCGCCACTCCGAGGACCAGCACCCCGGGGATCTGGGCGGCGTTCGCCCCGTTGGTGAACAGCAGCAGCTCCAGGGAGAGCTCGACCGCCACGGCCGCGATGCCGAACAGCCCCGCGCGCCACGCGTTCGGCAACGGCAGCGCCCAGTTGCCGAGCACCGACCGCAGCTCGGCGGCGATACCGGTGATCTGGCTCCACAGGCTGGCCGTGGTCGGGCCGCGCTTGCGGAGGTAGCCCAGCACGAACGCGGTCACCCCGGCCAGCACGGCACCGCTGATGATGGTGGCGGTCGGGCTGGCCAACCACATCAACCCGCCGGCGACGACGATCATCGCGCCGTCGTCGAGCACGGTGGTGATCCGTGGCCCGCGCATCCGATGCGCCAGGTTGCGGATCTCCTTGATGAACGAGTTGACCGCCTGGTAGCCGATGTCGACCGCCATCGAGGCGATGGTGATCAGCACCGCACCCTTCAGCCAGTGGCCGGCCAGCGCATCACCCAGGAATCCCTTGCCGCCGGCGCGCTCGGGCAGCGACAGCCGGGTGAGCCACGACCAGTGGCCGAGGTCGAACAGCCCGATGGTAAGGAACCGGCCCCACCGGCGAGGCAGGCTGTTCACCGTCGGGTCCAGGGCATCCCGGTCGCCGGCGGCCAGCCGGGGCAGCTTGCCGGCGAAGATGAACCCGACGTGCGCCGCCGCGAACGCGATCGACTCCCAGAACACCCACGCGGTCATCTCCCCGACCGGCACGTTCGCGTGCAGGGACAGCACGAACGTCGCCGTGTACCCGCCGTACAGGCTCAGGTACAGCCAGCGGGTGTTCTCGATCCGCTCCGGCAGATTCCCGGGCAGCGCCCCGCGCAGCACGGAGAACACGCCGCGCAGCAGCATCCCCATCGCCGAGGCGAGCGGAAGCACCAGCCCCCACACCGGTCCCGCCGCGATCGCCAGTGCCGCCGAGAGGCTGCCCACCAGCCACACCGCGCCGCGCACACGGTGCGCCACCGTATTCGCGCCGGCGGTAGTGATGGTCAGCGCACCGCCGATCACCAGGTTGCCCGCGATGATCCCGGCGGTGAGCGCCGAGCCGGTGAGCGCGAGGCCGGCCGTGTAGCCGGTGTAACCGGCGATGCCGAGCAGCAGCACCGCGAAACCCCGCTCCAGGACCGGCAGCGGGAGTTTCGCCTTGATCTGCTTGCCGATCAGGCCGGCGATGACCGCGGCGGCGGCGAACGGCCCGATTACGCCCCAGTCCAGTGCGCCCAGCTGATCGAATCGACTGGTCAGGCCGCCGAGGGCGTTGATCGCGGTGACCATGACGACGGTGTCACCGGCCGCCTTGAAGTCCATGATCCTGGCGAGCACCAACGCCGGGATGATCATGAACGCGCCGCCGACGCCGAGCATGCCGGTGAGCAGCCCGGCGACGGTGCCGATGAGCACGATCCGCGCCAGGCGGGTCTTGCCGGTGACCAGCGCCAAGTCGGTGGACCGTTTGGCGCCGGCCCAGGTCTTGACCGCCGCCCAGCCCATCAGCACGGCAAGCGCCAGCTGCGGGCCGTAGGCGTTAACGTTGGTGGCGAGCAGCCCGCCCAGGGTGGCCGGTAGGAAGCCGATGACCCCGAGCAGGGCGCCGGTACGCCAGTCGACCTCCTGCTTGCGCAGCCCGTGCCGAGTGTTGAATAGAGCGACCGCGACGACCACGACCAGGGTGCCCGTGGTGGCGTGCGCCACGGACTGGTCGAACAGCCCGGTCAGCGCCGGGTTGGCCACCAGCGCCCCGCCGGCGCTGAACACGCCGAGCACCGCGCCGACCACGGACCCCATGCCGAGCACGGCGGCGGTGGGCACCGGCAGTACGCCAGTCCAGACCGCGATGACGGCGGCACCACCGACCACTCCGCCGGCAAGCAGGCCGAGCCTACGAGGCGACCGGAGCTCGAGGGTGAGGCCACCGCCCACCGCGAGCCGGTAGCGCAGGCCGAAGAGCACCGCGACCATGCCGAGCACGGCCGTACCCAGGGCGAGCAGCGCGCCCAGCGGCAGCCCCGGGGAGGAGAGTCGAGCGGGTGCGTCCACCGGCTGGCCCGACGACCGGCTGGTCGTGTCCGACTGGTTCGGCTGGGTGTGCCCGACCCTCTGTTGCACGGTCCGGGGCTGTTCGAGGTGTGTCTCGGTGGTCTGTGAGGTGCCCGGCGACGTGTCAGTGTCAGCGTCCGCCCTGGTCGGGGTGTTGGTGATGACGCCAAGCGTGACCAGGACGAACAGCAGCCCGCCCGCCATCCAGCGGGTCCAGCCGCGGCGGGTGGTGACCGTGCGCAGCCCGGCCAGCACGATGATCGCGGCGCCGCCGAGCACGGCGAACCCGACTGCGACGAACATGGCCGCGCCGAATCCGGTGGCCAGCGTCCGCCCCAGGCCGGACCGCGCCCGCTGGGTCGGCGCCGTCTTCGCCGGGCTCACCGGCAGGTTGTCCGCCAACCAGGCGTCCCACCCGTTGACCAGCAGGTTCAGCAACCCCTGTTCGCTGTAGCGGCGCGGATCGGCCTGCCTGGCGTTGTGCATGACAACGCCGTGTGGTCCATCTGGGGCGTCGGTATTGGGGACCACGATGGCGGTGATCTGGCGCTTGAACCCGACCCACTCGTCCTTCTCGACGTAGTAGCGGCTGCCACTGGGAAGGAGGAACTCTTCTTCGAAGTAGCGGGCACCCTTGATCGCGGCGACAGGCAGTCCGTGGCCGCCGGCCGGTAGCAGGATGGTCCAGTGCACCACGCCGCCCGGCTTGCCGTATGGGCTGTAGGGCATGCCGTAGGTGGTTGACCCGTTACCGGCGTCTTGATAGAGCGCACCGGTCAGGTTCGGTTCGGTCTGTTCGTTGGTCCACCGGTGCAGGATCAGCGGCGTCGTTGTCTGGTACGAGGTGGTCGCCGAGTCGAGGACTTCGCGGAATTCCACCGACGGGTCTCGAGGATGGGCAGTGAACGGGTCTTCCTCCCTGGGGAGCGGTATCCCGGAACGCAGCCGCCCGTTCAGCTCCGGAGGGCCGTTGCTGATGGAATAGTTGCTCGCCACACCGTCCTGCCGGTCGGTGAGGACAACTCGCCGCTCGAAGTCCGCGACAACGGTGTCCTCGTCGCCAAGTTCGGGCCGGTACTCGCGCAGGAATCTTCCGGCCAGAGTGCCGGCCAACCGAGCCTCAACCTCCGCCGGGAACTTCTGGCCCGCCGGGCCGCCCAGAATCCGGCCGGCGGTGCGCAACTCGAGAGCGAGGTGTCGTTGCCTGAGCTTCTCGGCGGCAAAGTGAGTCGCCCACAGCCTGAATAGCAACCACAGCAGCCGTCCCGGACCTTCCCGCTTCCAGCGCGCCAACCAGGCTCGCCATGCGAACACAATGGCGGTGGCCGCCACCACGACCGCCACCGCGACGAGCCACTCCGGGTGGTCGAGCAGGCCGGCGGCGTGATCCCGCCCGGCGTCGCCCGATACCTCGGCCCGAGCAGGCGCGACCGCCAGGCCCGCCAGCACGCCGACGGTGGTCAGCAGCACGGCGGCGCCCAGCGTGAACCACTTGGCGACCGTTCGCAGCCAGTCCCGCCAACCGCGCTGTGGTGTGGTCGGCTGCTCGAGCCGATGATCCAGCGCGATGAGCCTCTGCCGCATGTCCTCGAGGTCTCGGAGGATGTCGTTGACGACCGGCGCGTTCTCCTTGATCAGCACGTCGGGCATCGGTCGCATCTCGCGGATCGTGCTGTGCAGGTCCCGGGTGACCGCTTGCCAATCCAGGCCGAGGATCCCGAGTTCCGTTTGGACATAGCGGAGATCACGGAGCGCGTTGTCGGTCATGCCCAACCGCAGCCACAGGCCGGCGCGCACGAGCAGCTCACTGACCGGCTCGAACTCGCGCGTCAGCCGATCCGCCTCGGTGATGGCCGTTCCGGCGGCCTCCGCCATGTGCGTGGCCAGTTCGTGCCGCCGCGTCTCGGCGAAGTATCCGGCCGACCGTGCCTGGCTCTGGAACCCCGGCGCCACGTCGCGAGCGCTGGTCGACAGGGCGGCGACGGCGTTGCTGAGCGCGTTGACCTTGGCCAGCACACGGTCCAGCCCGGCCAGTTGGACGCCGGGCCGCAACCGTACTTGGCCGTCGACCCACTCGATGACGTCCGCGACGGCCTCGGTGGCCACCGGCAGCGCGATTTCCAGCAGCTCGTGAATCCGCCGCGCGACCAGCGCCTCCGGGTAGGCATCCGGGCTCACCCCGGCCAGCCAGTCCACCAGCGGGTTCAACCCCGTCGGGAAGTCGCCGAACGGCACCGCCGACCGGCCACGCTGGTGGCCGAGCAGGTCGAGATCGTCCTCGTGTGTCCAACCGTTCCGGTACGGGGCGGCGTGCCGGTGGAAGTGCTTCTGGTGCTCCCGCATCCCCGCCCAGAACTCGGGGTTGGCGTTCTCCCGCAGCGACTTCGCGCCGTAGACGGTGTAGGAAACCCGGTCCTCGATCTCGGTGCCGTCGCCCATGATCACCGAGCGGGTCTCGGTCCAGCTGAACGCGCTCAGATCGGTGACGGACCTGCCGAGCGCACCGGAAGCCAGCTGGTCGAGCTGCTCGTCGTCCAGCACGAACTCGTCCGGGCCGAGTTCGCCGAGCAGCCACTGCTCCCGATCGGCCGGCGCCCGCCGAGGCATACCGGGCACCACCCCCCGCAGGAAGTGCCACTCGTAGAGCCCAGCCACATTGCGCTGCCCGGCGAGGATCTCGCCGACGTCCGGGCCCGCGGGGGCATCGACCGGGAAGGCGTCGCCGAGCGTGAAGCCGGCGGCGCTGAGTAGCCCTTGCACGTCAACGCTTTGCCGCTGCTCCAACGATCGCGGGTCGCCGAACCGTGCCAGCAGGTCCCTGGCCTCCCGCGCCTCGCCCAGCATGGCCTGGCGGCGCTGGCCGGTCTCGTCCTCGATCCGGTACGCGACTTCGTAGGCGATCAGCCCCGCCAGCCATTCCGGTCCCAGATCGTCCCGCGCCAGCGCCTCGTCCCAGGCGCTCTTCACGATGACGATGTAGCCGCCGCTCGGCGCGGTCGGATCGGGCCAGCTGAACGCGACCAGACCGTCCAGGTGCATGGCGAGGCCATCGCTGGCCAGCTCGTCGGCGAGCTCGTCGGGCAGCAGCCGGACCATCTCCAGGTCCGCCAGCAGCTGGGCCAGTCGTTCCCGCCCGAGCAACTCTCCGGCGCGCGCCAACCACCCGGTCCCGGGGACTTCCAGGTCGGCCAGCCGCTCGACGAGTCGTTCCTGGAGCTCCGCCAGCTGCGGGTCGGTCAAGTCGCGTGCCGACAACGTGTTGCCCAGCCTGGCGCGTGGCACCAGAGTGTATTCGGTCCCGTTGACCTCGAGGGCGATGTGCCGCAAGAAGGGGTTTCCGGCGGCGACGGTGGAGATCTTGGTGAAGACCGGACCGACTTCGATCTGACCGGGCAGGCCGGGGGTTTGTACCACCAGAGGCACGCGTCCGCCCAGTCCAGGCTTGGGGCCGTCCACGAGTCCGACCGCCTTGTTCTTGAGCCTCAGGTCACTGTCGGCGTAGCCGAACAGCGCGGCGAGTTCGAGGGGAACCATGAAGAACTGGGCACCAGTGTCGAGAGGGACGAAGTGCATGCTCGGCTCGCCATCGCCGTCGGCGCGGCCCGCAACGACGATCAGGAAGGGGTACGCGGCGGGGGTTTCACCGTGCCAGTACGGCAGCGTCCCGCCCGCCCGTCCCGGAGCGATCTCTCGCAGGAAGTAGTCCAGGAACCCGCCACCGCTGGACGCGCGCTGGCGGCGACTCAGGATGGATTCCTGGGTCGCAAAGAACCGCACGCGCTCCTCTTCCGAAGTCGGACGGGGCGCGAAGTCAAGATCCTCCCAGCTGGTGCGCGCCACTGACGGATCCTGAGCCGCCCGCACGAGTGCGAGCACCGGCACGGGCCGGGTAAGCCCGACAAACGTGATGGTGAAGGTGCTCATCAGGTCCCGGCCCCAGATCGGTGCGGGCAGGCCGTCGCTGAAGACCGGCCAGAGGGTGACCGGCTCGCCCATCCGACCGGCGACGGGCTGACCGGTGACCGCGTCAGCCCCGCCCAGCAGCCTGGCGGTCAACGGCGTGGTGGCGATGAACCCGCCGTCCTCGCGACGGTTGAGGTTTTCGGGCCAGCGGTAGCCCAGCTCGGCGGCTAAGTGCCTCGGAAGGTGGGTGGTATACGCCCCGGTGTCGATCACACCGACGATCGGAACCCGCCCGTCGCCGAGCTGGAGGCTCACCATCGGCATATGGCCCACATCCGGAGCCGGCGAGTAGGGCAACAGCAACCCAGCAAGATCCGGATGTGCGGCGAGGTAGCGGTCGAAGATCTCGGCCACGCCGGCCATGCCCGCCAGCGGGTCATCCTCACGCCGCGCCGACTGGCTCGCCGCGAGCCGGTCCAGCCAGGTGGCGTTCTGCTTATCACGGGCGAACGCGCGCACCGCGCTGACCAACTGTTTGCGATCCGCCGAGGTCCAGTCATCGTTACGGGAGAACAAGTCGCCGACCACCCGGGACAGTTCGGCGTGCTTGCCGCTGTGTGCGACCGACACCAACCTCAGCAACACAGAGTCGGCGACCGCGCCAACACCCGGTCCGGCCAAGCCGCTGAGCTGGATGCGCAGCCGCTCGACAATGACAAACGCCGCGAAGAAGTCGTCTACCCGTTGTTGGTGGGCCGGCTCGCTGTTGAGCCGCAGTACCCGGTCCTCGAGTTCGAGGAGCAGCAGTGCCCCGAGCCGGCCTTCCTCGCTCAACCGTTGATGCATCCCGGTGGTCATGAAGATCACCGGGACGCCGTCGATCCACAGGGTGTACGCGCCGAGCAGGCCCGCGACCCGTGCCAGGCCGCGTTCACGCAGCCACGAGGACTCGACCAGCGCCCACTCCGTCGGCGGCGCCCTCGGCGCGCCGGGCAGCTCCAGGCGACCCATCCGCCGCACGTTCCCAGTTCGGTAGGCGTCCTCCAGCTCCCGCGCCGTCCGGGTTTCCTCGTCGGCCTCGACGAATCCGCCGGGCATAGCCGCACCGCCGCCGAAGTCCCGCACCGCGCGCAGCCAGCGACCCAACAGACCGGTCTTGGCCAGCGTGTACACCGCGAGCGCGGCCGCCACCACCAACGCCGGCACGGTCGCCACATCACCGAGGAACACCCCGAAGACCGTCATCATCGCCGTCGGGGTGCCATTCCCCTCGGTGTGCTTCCCGGGCTTCACCACGCGTATGTCCACGGTGGCGTCGTCCGGCAACGGATAGTCGTCCCGGCCCTGCCACCAGGGGCGCCACTGCCGGGCCAGTGCGGCCCAGTACTCGGCGCGGTAGCGCAGCCCGGCGTACTCCACGGCCTTCGCGTCGCGCTCGGCCTTGGGGAGTTGGGGCAGATTGGACTCGTAGTTGGCCAGCAGGGTCCACCAGCGCACGGCCTCTTCCACCAGGTGCTGGACGAGGTAGGCGTTGCGTTCCACCTGGGAAGCGGCCTGAGCGGGCGTGTCCCGGACATGCCGCCACTCGTGTGCCAGGAGCCCGACCGCCTTGATGAGACCCGAGAAGTACAGGTGTCCCTCGAATGCCGAGGCACGGAACACAATCCCCACACCGGGGAAGGCGACCGCCTCGAGCTTCCTGCCGTCGGGCATGCCCTTGGGTCGGAAACGCGCATCGAACCTGTTGTCCGGGAGGATGCTCAGGTGAGGCCGCGGGCCTTCGTCCAGCCAGAAACCGGGGCCGGCGGCGAGCACAAGCCGCAGGACGCGGGTGAAGTTTTCTCGTACCTCCGGGGTCAGCGACTCCCAACCCTCGAGCTCGAACCAGTGCTCGGGCTTGTCGCCGAACCGCTCGAGGGCCGTTATCTGCTCCGTCAGGTCCCAGCGGGCCGACTCCATGGCCGTCCGGTCCGGGTCCTCCAGGTCGCCCGTGCCGATCAGCCGTTCGGCGGCGGCCAACGCGGCCCGGTGCGACCGCAGCAGCCCGCGCGCGGCGTCCGGACGCGCCGAGGGCCGGGGACGGCGGCCGGTCGCCTCGCCCAGCCGCGCCAGCAAGCCGTTCAGCCGGTCCAGTACGTCGTTGTCACCGCCCGCGTGGTGCCACAGGGCCTCGAAGCCTCGGCCGAACATGCGGGTCAGAACGGTCCGGTGTGGTTCGGCGACCTGGGCGAACGTCGCCGCGTCCGGTTGCTGCTTCTCGTCGACGTGCACCGGCCGGACCTCGTTGGGCCTGGTGGTGGTGTCCGGCCCGAACCGGCGCCGCTTGTCCTCCGCTTCGAAGTACGCCGTCACCAGCGGCTCGGAGTCGTGGGCGTGCGCGTCTTCGGGCAGCAGGTCGAACACACCGTCCATCTCGTCCTGTTCGTGCGCGTCGGCCATGCGGAACCAGCCGGCCGGCAGGTACTTGCCGAGTCGGCGGATCTCTACGGCGCGGTGACGGAACACGACGCGGGTGCCGTTCGGGGCGTAGGTGTCGTGCTGCCAGCCGAAGAAAAGCAGTGCCCTGGTCAGCCACCCCAGGTCGATGCCCCGCGCGCTCAGCAGTGACCGGGCGCGCTCGGCGTCCAGGTATGTGGTCGACGGGCCATTCGGGTCGAACGGCAGCGTGGGGTCGTCCACTATCCGAGCAACCACCATGAGGATGGGCAGGATCCGCTTGAACCGCGCTACCTCTTCGCGGCTCATCGGCAGCAACGACAACGGCCCGCCCAGACCGAGCTGTTCGGTGAGGAAGGTGAACGCGATGAGCTCGCGGAGCTTCTCAGCCTGCTTCCGCACCTGGCCCGCGCGCTGTCGGCGCTCCGCGGCCGCGTCGGTGTTCGGGGACCGGTTCTGAGCCAACCACCGCAGCGTCGAGTTGACGGCGGAGCCCGCCTCCGCGCGGTGCCTGCCGAGTGTGGTCCTGGACTCAAGGCCGTTGTGGAGGTTGTTCAGTTCCACCAGCGCGGCGGCAAGCGGTTCGTGGGCACCGTCCAGGTCGGCCAGGTCGAGCAGGTCGGCGGCCCGCTCCAGCTGATCCGCGATCGGCCGGAGCATGTTCGCCATCGCGCCCGGCGTGCTCGATTCCGTCGGGGCCTGGTAGCTGACCTGCTCGAGCAGCCACAGCCGGTTCTCGTCGGCCGTGTCCGCCACGGTGTCCACCACAGCGCGCACCGGGTCGGTCAGATCCTCCGCCTCGCGCAGCTTGGCGATCGCCTCGGCCAGTGAGTCGAGCCGGTCGAGGGCCTCACGGTGCGCGTCGGCGGCGCTCGATCGGCCACCCACCAGGTACCGCTGAACCGCTTGGTCGGCTTCGATCTGCCGGGTGGCCAACCGCTCGACCAGCCGCTCGACGGCCTCGCCCAGGTACGGCGGGACATCCTGACCTGGATACTCGGTCCGCTGGTCAGCGTCGACAGCTGCCTCGCCGAGAGCGTCGACCACGGCGTTGAACGCGTCCTCGAGCTGGTCCGCGCCGGTGGCTGCCCCGGCAACAGCGTCGAGGAAGCCGTTGAGCACGTCGCGCAGCTCGTAGTCGCCTCGTTCCTCAGCCTCGTCGGCGGCTTCGCGGAGCACCCTCCGGTATTCGGGCAGGTTCTCCTCGTTGTGGTTCCCGAGGTGGTCCTCACTGTCGAGGTGGAACCACATCTCGTGGGTCTCCCTCAGCAGGTTCCCGGTCTCGGGGTGGCCGCCCGCCCCACGGGCCAGCTCGATGAGTAGCTCCGTAACGGCGTCGCGCAGTTCGTCGGAGTGGCGGCGGTCGTACTGCTGGACCAGGTGGTGCTCGTTCGGGTTGCCGACGCGGAGCAGCTCGCGCTCGATGATCACCTGCTGGAAGTGTGCGGGCAGCCGCTGGAACGCGGCGAGCGTCCGCGGGTCGAGGTGGATTCCGCGCTGGTCCACCCAGGACAGGACCAGCACCCCGGGTGCGGCGTCCAGCAGGTCCTGGTCGGTGAGCAAGGGGGCTTCGGTACGGCCGTGGCCCCAGGTCAGGCCGGTTGGGATGCTGTGAGCGAGGTGGTCCGGCACGCCCGTTAGTCGGGGGTCGTCGTGGTAGACGATCGCGCCGTTCGTCTCGACAGCGAGCGGCCCGCCACGCTTGTCCCTTGCCGCCTGCTCGGCCGCGGTCAGTGCGGCGTTGGCGGCGTCCAGCTGGGCACTCAGCTCGCTGACCACCTGGTCGTGGCCGGTGAGGAGGTCGTTCGCCTCCTCGACGGTGAGTCCGAGGGCACGCGCCAACATGGCACGGAACTTCGGCTCGAGTAGCCGTTCACGCTGTACGGCGGTGGCAAACATCATCTGGCGAAGGCGGTCACGCGCCGTCCGGGCAGGATCGTCGACTTCGTCGAAGGTGCCCTGCTCGAGAAGCTGGATAACCAGGTCAAGGTTCAGGTCCAGCCGCGCCGCGAGCTTCCAGGAAGCAAGCAGCTCGGTGATGAACCGAGCCGGGTCGGCACCGATCAGCCGCTCCGGGTCGGACATCCGCTCCTGCGCGGCATCGATCTTGTTGTCGAGCCGGTCGCGCCACTCGTAGATATAGGCCGGAGAACCCTCGCGCAGCTCCAGCTCCAGTGAAGCGAGGGCGGCCACCTGCTGGTCGTGCAGCTGCCACGAGCGCAGGCCCGTCTTGGCGGTGGCGCCGTCCAACAGCGACTGGAGCAGCACCTCGTACGCCGCGTCAATCGCCCGCAGAAGTCTGGCGACAAGCTGTCCCGCGCTCGGCACACTTGCCAGTGAGAGGTCGGAAATGAGGTCGCGGGTCTCGCGTAGCAAGTCCCGCATCTCGCTGGGCGTTCCATCCGCGAGCCGGCGCAGCTCGACAGCAAGCTCACGCACGGCCGGATGCCACGGCCTGGCGACCTCGGGATCGACCGACGGATCCCTCAGCAGCGCCAGCGTGCCAGCATCGGAATACCACCGCCGGTCCTGCTCCATCTGACGGAACGCGGAGATGACCGGAGCCAGCTCGATCAGCTGGGTTACCTCGGCCAGTAGGTCAAGCTCCAGAGACCGGGCCACCGCCGTTCGCAGCTTGTTCAGCTCGCGGCCCGCCCGCACATACGCCTCGAGGAGTCGACGACGAGCGCGGTCTACCTCGAGCCGCTCGTTCCGAAGGAAATCGCCGCCACCCACCACCATGGCGGCCAGGACCGTCGCCGGCTCCCCCAACCGCCACATCACGAACGCGGTGACCGCCATCGCCGCGGTCTGGCCAACCGGTGAGCCGAACAGCCAGCCGCGCGCCGCGCGCAGCCAGCGACCCAACAGCCCAGCCCTGGCCAGCATGAACACCGCGACCCCGGCTGCCAGCAGCGCCGGCACGGCCGCCATATCGTAGATGGGCAGCCCGATGGACACCGGCGCCAGGCTCGTGTCGCGCGACGTGGCACCGGCGGAACCCGGGTTGGGGTCATGGCGGGAGTTGATGGTCCACACGAGGGCTCCGGTGACTGCGGCAACCGCCATCCAGACCGGTACCAGCAGCGTCAAGACGGTCGCGCTGTAGCCACCCCACGCGAGCAGCTCGGGTGTCGTGAGCTTGTTGACGAAGGGGGTATTGACGGCCAGCCAGCCGTGTGACCGAGTGAGTGCGTTGTGTCGGATTCGGCTCGACGATGCTGGCCGGTGGGCGATCGCGATGGTCGCCGCTCCCAGCGCGGTCCCGATCAGTCCCGCCACGTTCGGGGAGGACTCCGACAACCGGATCAGCCCGTAGAGCGGCAGGCCGAACATGATGGGGAGCCTGCTGAGGATGAGGATCTTTCGGGCCGGCATCCATGCCAGCCGGTTGCGAAGGGTCTTGGATATGTCCACCGGGAACTCCGCCGGTGGGCCGTGGCTGGTTTTCGCCCACATCAACATCAGCGCCGCGCCCACGCCCAAGGCAACGACCGTCACCGGGTAGCTGGTCGGCAACGCCCGCAGGGCGAAGAACGCGTACCCGCCCAGCGACACCCTGCCGATCTGGTTGGCCACCTTCATGTGCGACACCGAGGTCACGTAGCTGGTGTTCGGCCGCAGGCGGCGCAGCTGGTCGACGATCACGAACACGGCCTCGAACCCGTTGCCCAGGAACGACGCGATGAACACCAGCTTGGTGAGGGTGGCCAGCGGACCGGGCAGGTCCTCGAGGACCCAGGCGAACATCGACCACTCCGAGCCCAGCACCATGGCGAAGCCGACGAACGTACCGACCGCGCCCAGGCGCTTGTGCTCGCGCGAGTCGGCGTGCCGGTTGGTCCACTTGCCCGATGCCTTGCCACGCCAGACTCGAATCTGGTGCGCGGCCCAGGACAACGTCGTCGGCAGCGGCGGGGCCATGAACGCGACGTCCAGCACGGCGAACCACGCCGAGATCTGCTGGCCCCACCCGCTGGTGAACAACGCCCCTTCCAGGTGGAAGACCAGGTTTATGGACAAGGTGAACGCCGCGATCGCGGTGATCGGACCGTCCAACCGGTCGTCACCTCGGGACCAGTCGTCCTTGAAGAAGTTGAACATGGTCCGGGCGACGAACACCGCGTTGCCCAGCCATGTGATCGGCAACCAGAGGTACCAGCCGGCGATCGCCAACCCCAGCCCGGCGATGTTGCCGACGATGGCCAGGCCCAGTGGCGAAGCCGCCCATGCCCGGAACCGCGCCGTAAAGTTGGTGCTCTTGCCGTCTTCGACAGTGGAGCCGTCGGGGCTGGGGCCGTGCGTGCCGGGGTCGTTTCCGCTGCCGCCGCCGTCCGACGGTGGAGGCCCGTGGCGCTGGATCGCCCAGGCGATGACGCCCAGCGCAACCGAACCGGCGAAGACCCACCACCGGCCCGCTTCCCCCACCACCGTCCGCACCAGCCAGTAGGCGGCCGTCGCCACCCCGGCACTGATCAGCAGTTCCTGAAGGTTCTGCCCGGTGCGGATCTTTCGCCCGGCCGGTGGCGCGCCACGGTTGCGCCACCACAACACCAGCACGGCCGTGCCCCACACCTGCGCGGTAACCGCCATCGCGGGCAACCAGCCCATGCCGGCGTGCCAACCCAGCAGTCCGGCCAGCACCCCGACCAGGCTCAACGCGGCGGCGATGATCTGGTCGCTCAGCCCCCGGACACGAGCTCCGGTGATCGCGGTGGGTTTCGCTGCCAGCACGAACGCCACCAACACCGCCGAGGCACCGACGAACCAACCCATGTGCCCCAACCACAGTCGGTCGAACCCGTAGAACGCCAGCGACGCGAACACAACCCGCACCGCCAATGGCTTCACCCCGAACGCCGGCGTCGACTTACCCAGCTTCGGCAGGAGCCGAGGCGCCCACTCCGTCCACACCACATAGCCCAGCCCGACACCGAGCACCACCAACGGGACCACCCCGACCGGCACCGCGGCCCCACCCAGAACCCCAACCGGCAACGCCAACTGCACCGCCAACACCCACACCGCCGTCATCAATGCGGTGAAGCCCCACCGCCGCAGCGTGTCGACCTTGTCCTTGAGCACGTAGTTCGCGCCGAACGCCGCCGCCACCGGGGCCAGCGCAACCCCGAACAACAGCACGTCCGCCGCGGCGAACAGCCCGTTGGCCCAGAACCCGAGATCCCCCAACGCCCCAATCAGGCCGAACTCGTGCACCACCAGGACCGCGCCAGGCAGGTGCAGATCCAGGTTCACCAGCCAGGACACCGCGATCCCGATCAGCGCGACCGGCTTCCAGCCGCCGGTCAGCCCGAGAGCACTGACCCGCGACAGCGTGCCCCGGGCGGCGAACATGACGAACCCGAGCGCCAGCGGCAGCACCCACTCCGAACCGACTGCCCACGCCAGCGCGGCGAGCACCGGACCACCGACCAGCAGCGCGACGGTCGGCGCCCGCGCCTGAGCCGGCGTCCACAGCCCGCGCAGCAGAGCCAGAATCGACAGCGCCGCCGCCACCGCGCCGGCCACCGAGGCCAACGGCCCCGAGCGGAACACCAACAGCACGACCGCCATCCCGGCACCCACCCCGGCGGTGACCATTAGCCCGGTGAACCACCGCGCCGACAGCGGCGCCTTCCAGTCGACGAACACTCGCCATCCATCGACCGTGCCCTCGGCGGCGACAGCGCCGTCGGTGGCGGCCGGCACGGTCGGGGTGGTCTCGGCGTCGCGCGGTGCGGTCTCGGTCGCGGCTCGCCGCGCGGGGTCAGCTTGCTTGGCTCGTGCGAGCACCCCGGCCTGCAGAACCACCGCGGCGATCGACTCGGCGATCCCCACCGCCGGGAACGACACGTGCCCTTCGAGCAGCACGCCGAACAGCAGCGCCGTGCTCCCGGCCAACATCGCGGCGCCGGTCACGCTGACTCGGGTGGCCTTGCGTAGCGCCTTCACCACGACGATCAGCACGCCGGTGAGCAGAACCGCGCCGATGACCGCGACACTCGGAGTTGGCACCTTGGCGGCGATCACGGTCGCGCCGGCCCCAAGCACCATGGTCACCGTGGACAACAGCGCCTTCGGACCGTCGCTTTCCTGCCCCGAGCGGTCGGTCGGCTTGTTGGTGGTTGTCCTGGGCTCGAGGCCGCGCAGCGCCCCGACCGTCATGGAAATGGCGGGCAGGAGCCGGCCCACTGAAATCTGGGCATCGTGGGCGAGCCGCTCCAGGTCCGCGTTGACCATGGCGAGGACGAGGAGGGCATCGTCAGCCCGTTCCGCCAGGTCGCTGCCGTCTTCGGCGTTGTCACGGGTGCGTTGTGCCAGAGCGACCGCCTTGGCAACCGTGGTGCGAGTGCCGAGCAACAGCTCGCGCAACTCGTCGGCGGCCTCAGGGCGGGCGGCAAGCCGCTCGACGGCCACGAAGAGCCTGACCAACTCGGCCTTCGCTTCCGCCGGGGTGGTCTGGGTCGGGGCACGGGCCTGGACCGGCGACCAGAGCAGCCGCAGCAGCGCCGCCGCCACGGCCGCGGCGATCACCACGCCCGCGACCCGTGCCGGTGTCGACCCGCCGACGAACGTCAGTGCAACCCCGCCGGCCAGCGGCACGCCCACCCGCAACCCGGTCCGCAACCAGCCGGGCAACGCCGCCGACCAGTCAGTGAACGCCTTCAGGACCGCGCCGCCGCGCGTGGGCCCGCGCTCGACGTGCTCCCCGTAGCGCTTCTTGGCGCGGAGGCTGGTGATGAACGCGGCCACCGAGAAGACACCGATCAGGACCGCCACACCGGGCCAGCCGAACAGACCACCGACGACGTTGCCGACCGTGGAGCCGACGACCTGGGCGACCTGCTTGATGAAGGTCGCGGAGGCGTAGGCCAGGTTCCGATCCTCTGCCGGCAGCTGTGCGTCGATGGTCCCGTAGAGGGCGGGCGCCATGCCGGTGATCGCGGCCTCGGCGAGGAACCCGCCCAGCATCATCCCGGCCAGGACGCCCCCGCCGGCCAGCGCCGAGGTGGCCGCGATGATGAGCCCGGCGGCCACCATGAGGCTGCCCATCAGGAACAGCGAGCCACCGCCGGTGTCCTTGCGGCCGCGCAGGTCGGCGACGACGGCGATCCCAACCAACAACGCCGCACCGGCGAGGAAGCGGTAATCCAGGACGAGTTCCCAACGGTCGTACCCGGCCGGCATCCCGAGATGCCAGAAGCCGTCGTAGAGCGAAACCGCGATGGCGATGAACCCGAGCGGCCGTGATATCGCCCAGACGAACCGCACCTTCCTTGCGGCCTCGACCCGGTCAGTGGCGTGCTTGCTGGCACGCAGCAGCGCGAACGCCCCCCACAACAGCTGCTTCAACGTCGGGCGCGTTCGGTCGGGCCGCTCCCCCGGCAAGATCAACAGGGCCACGGTGGCGACGGCCGCGATCGCCGCGGACACCGTGGCGGCGGTGGCCAACGACTCCTTGAGCAACGTGCGTTGCAGGTTGAGCATCCAGGCCAACACCAGCAACGAACCGAACATGCTGATCGCGTGGATGCTCTTCACACCCAACCGCAGCGGCTTTGCCCCGGCCTCGTCTCGGGCGGCGTTCCGTTTCGCGATCTGGTCACCGGTCCACTCGTCGACCAGGTCGGGAAGAACAGTCCAGAGCATCGCGCTGAAGCCCAACCCGAACGTCGCCGCCCACGCCAGGAACCCGGTACCGGGTGTGGTCGCCAGCAACCAATAGGACCCCACGGCCAATGCCATCGTGGCGACAGCGACCGCCCGCCTCGGCAGGTACGCCCATAGCGGCAGCAAGACCAGAGCACCGGCCAACAGCCCCCATGTGGTGGGCCAATACAACGCCGGACTCAGCACCGTCGCGGCAAAGATCCCGGTCACCGCGACGCCGGTGCCGAGAAGACCGACGATCCACAACGCCCAGCGGCGAAGCCAGTTCGCCCCGCCCGGCTCGGAGTCCGCCGGATCTGCCTCAGCAGCGTCGGCCGGGGCTTTGTGGAGGGAAAGGTCCGGCAGCCGCGGCAACGGGAGCACGACGGGGGTGACGTCTTGGCCGGGCGTCTGGATGAGGTCAACCCGGCCGAGCATGCGCTTGAGCCTGTTCAAGTACCGCGTGCCAAAGATCGCGGCGCCGATCGCGAGCACGGCCCCGCCCAAGAGGACCAGCCAGCGCCACAGCGTGTTGGTGTGAGTGGTCGTTTGCTGGCCAGTGCCCTGCGACTCGGACGTCTCGGTGGTGCTGGTGGATTCGGTCGACGGGGTCGACTCGTCCGAGCTCTGGGTGGTGCTCGGGCCTTCGCTCTGCCCCGTCTGGCTGGGCTCCGGGGTGTGGCTCGGCTCCGGAGTCTGGCTTGGCGGTCCAGGCTGGCTGGGCTGCTCGGGCTCCTCAGTTCCCGGCAGGATGATCGTGACGATGCCGTAGCCGCCGGCCGGGAGGGTCAGCACCTGGTTGGGCAGCAGCTTGTTGACGCTCTGGTGGGTGAATATCGCCGGGTTGGCGTCGGCGATCACCGCTGGGTTGACGTGGCCGTACCGCGTGAACACCCCGATCCGGGCGATGGCGGCGGTTAGCGAGTCAGCCTCGAGGCCGTTCGGCTCCGCGATGGTCCAGGTGTTGCCGGTGCCCTCGGGCATGTAGATCGTGGTGTTGACCTCGAACGGGGTGTCCAGGGTGGCCGGCCACGCGAAGTGCTGGTTGCGTGCGCGCAATGCCGCTTCGGTGGTGCCCAGCCCGACGATCCAGCGGCGCGGGGTGTCGCCTTCCTGGGTGTGTCCGACCCGTAGCTGCACTGTCCGCGGCTGCTGAGGCTGCGCGTCCCTGGTCTCCGAGGTGCCCGGCGACGTGTCCGTGTCGGCGTCAGCCTTGGTCGGCGTGTTGGTGAGGATGCCCAGTGCGGCCAGGACGAACAGCAGCCCGGTGGCGACCGGGCGGGTCCAGTTGCCGGGGGTGACCGCGCGCAGGCCAGCCAGCACGATGATGGCGGCGACGAATCCGGCGCCCGCCACCAGGGCGACGGCCCCGGTCGCGCCAAACACCAGAAGTGGCACGGACAACGCCAGCCCGCCGATGAAGAGGGTGCTGAGCAACCCCGGAGGGCCACGCGCGCCACGGATGTGGCGCGAGAGCAGCAGCGCCGCCCAGGGGACCGCCGCGGCACCAACCCCCGCCAGCAGCGGCAGCGCGGCGTCACCACCGAGCACGGCGAACCCGCCGCCCACAGACATGGTCGCGCCAAAGGCGGTGGCGAGTACCCGAACACCTCGGAACTTGGCGGTGTCCGACGTGCCCCGCGCCCCGGTGGCGCCCTGCTCCGGGGCGTTTGCGGCCGGCGACCCACCCGGGGCCGACCCGGACTCGCCATCGCCTATGGACGGCCCACCGCTGTCGTCGGAACCGTCTTGGTCGGTGCCGAACGGCTGGCCGGAACGCAGCATGTCCTCGACCCGGGCGAGCACGCGTTGGTCGCGGTCCCGGTTGAGCATGCGCTTGGCTTCGGCGGGAGTGACGAAGCGGACGGTGGCGGTTTCGCGTCCTCCTTCGACATAGGGGGTGGGATCGGGTGACAGTGGTGTTCCGCCGGTGTGGATGCCGAGGTAGTAGCGGGTGATGCCGCTGCCGCCTTGGAAGTCGCCGACCCAGGCGACGATGCGGGCGGTCAGCCCGGTTTCCTCCCACACCTCGCGGTGAGCATTCTGTTGGGTGGTCTGCCCGTTGGGGTCGAGCCGTCCCTTGGGGAAGGTGAACCGGTAGCCGCCGTAGTGGCCCTTGGGCTCGATCAGCACCAGCCGGCCGTCCGGCTCGACGATCACGATTCCGGCGGAGATCCGTCGGCTGGAGGGCAGCGGCGGCTCGGCGACGTCGACATCGGGGATCACGGCGAAGTCCGGCGCGCCGAGGGTTCCCGGCAGAGATGCCAGGTTGATCCAGCGGTCGGTGAGCAGAGCGTGCAGCATGAGGTTGAGTTGAATCAGGCCAAGCGGTCCCGCCACGCGGAGGGTTGCGGTCTCGGCGAACTCCACGGGGACGTCGGGGTGGACAACGGCGACGGACAGGACATCGCTGGGCCAGTGCGGCAAGGCGGCACGGTAGGTCTCGGCGTCGAGTGAGGCCGGCCGACTGCCATCGCGACCGTGGTGGAGATCTTCGACGAGTTGGAAGTCAGCCATCTGGTCACCACCCCCGAGGAACGAGGTGGGGGCAGCCGTGCCCGGCTCGGTGAACAGCCCGGGGAGCAGTCGCGCCAAACCGGTGATCTTCGTGGGCGGGGCCTTGGGGTGGGTGAGCTCGAATGTGTCCTGGCCTGTTTCCCGCACGACGAACCCCTCGGCCGTCGCCGCGGTCTTGAGCTCGACGAATAGCTGTGCGGCGGTCGCCTGGTCGGCGGTAGGCGCGTCCTGCCGGCTGTATGTGTGCGTGAGCCGCCCGGTGACGCCGTAGGTCTCGCTTACTGCGATCCCCGCGGCGCGGTGCGCCTCGGTGTAGTGCGCCCGCTCAAAGGAGCGCAGTTTGTTCTCCCACCGTTCCCTGCTGAAGTGATCATAAGTCGTTACGGATGCGGCCCGGGGCAAACGGACCTGCCGGCCATAGCGCCCGACCAGGAACAGCGGATCGTCGGGCGTTACGGCCAGCGCGCTGGTCAGCCGCTCGACCGTCCCGCCGGAGATGACACCGAACGGCGCGCCCAGCTGTTCTCCGAGTCGGGCCAGTGAACGTAGCAATGCGGGCACGCCGGGCAACGGCGCCTGGTCCGATCCAGCGCCGAGACCGACCAGTTCGGGGTTGCTGTCACCGACGTCAAGGGTGAACGAGCCGTCGTAGTCCCAACCGATCAGCACACCCGGGATCTGGTCGACGAACCGGCGCAGCTCGGCCGCGATCTCCTCCTCGGAGGAAATGCTCCACGTGTGGTCCCAGCCCGGACGCCCGCCGGCGAGCTCGCCGTACAGCGCGTATAGGTCGTCGCGGGCCGCCGACAACTCCTCGGCGGCTTGTCTCAGATCCTGATCGGTGCCTGCCACCCACAACCGTGCGTCTGCCGCCTCGAAGACGCGCACCGCCCGTTCGAGCCGAGCGACGAGCGTGTGTCCGTCGTCGGCGAAGTCGGATTGCTCGGGCGACGCCGGGCTCGGCTGGTCGGGCAGCTGAAGGCCGCCGAGGCGGGCGATCTCGACGCGGCGCGTCTTGAGCGTGCGGACAAGCCACTCGGTGGTGGTCGGGTCGAACCCGGCGGCGGTCACCGCGGCTTCGATCTGAGCTGGCGAGACGCCTACGACCCGTAGGGCGGAGGCCTTCATCGCCGCGCCGGTTATGTCGCCGAACACCACGGCGGCTTCCGGGTTGTTGGCCTCGGGGTCGTGGGAGCTGGCTCGGCCGCGCAGCACGTCCCACTCGGTGATGACGTCGCCGAACTTCTCGCCCTTGGGTTTGCCGCGCGCCTTGAACAGCAGCCCGCCGCCGAGGTCGACCCAGAATGGTTCGCCCTCGTTGTTTTGTGCGTAGTCGGTGAGGGTGTTTTCGCCGTGGGCCACCACGTCCCAATTGGCCAGCCAGGCGGCGGGGGCGAAACCGGCGTGCACCTTCGCCCGGTAGCGCGGGCTGCGTACCTTCTCCTCGAAGTTGTGGCGCGCGGCGGGACGGATCTTCGACGCAACTCCCAGCTGGCCGCCGGGCAGGATCGCCAGCCGCACCTCGGCGGTGTCTGTCTCGGTCAGCCGGGCCAGCACCGCCGTCAGCACCTCGTTGCGGGCGCGGTCCTTGGTGGGCGCCTGTTTTACGTAGTACTCGGTGCCGTCAGGTGCCCGATAGGTGCCGCCGGGGTTGTGGCCACGCTTCCCGCCGACCTTGCGCCAGCCACGGGTATCCACCGGGACAAACCATTCCAGCAACTCCCCGAGCAGCGCCCCTTGCCGCCCCGGGGCGGGCTGGTGGGCGGCCACCGAGGGGTTGGTGGGCAGCAGGTGCTCATCGACCCAGGTGAGCTGGTAGGAGATCCCAGGGAACGGGGAAGGAGGAGAGATACCGACCAGCACGGATCGGTGTCCTCGGGGCAGCAGGCCCTCGGTCTCGGGGAAGCCGGCCGCACCAATCCAGACGGCGCTGTCGGTGATGTAGACGTTGAGCACCGCCAGCTTCCCGTGGGACCACTTCTTGGCGTAGCCGATCGCATACTCACGGTCGAGGCTGACGAATTGGATGGTGTCGGTTTCGCGCACGTCATCCAGGGCGAATGGCCGCGCGGAGACGGAAGATCCGGCGATGATGGCGGCCGCCGCGACCGGGTCGGAGGGCAGCGGCGGCAAGGTGATGCCCCAGACCTCGCCTCGGTAGACCACCTCGACGGGGCCGCGTTCGGCGAGCAGTGCCGCGTCGTCGACGACCTCGGCCTCCCGCTCCAGCGCCGGGTCGAGCTCGTCCTCAGGCGCGTCGCTTCCCCACTGTCGCTTGCGCTGTAGGTACGCTTGTACCTCACGGTTGTTGCGTCGGAACTCCTTGATGGTCTTGCGCATCTCTTCACTGGACTCCACCACCTGTCGCCACCAGCGGGCGGACCGCTCAAGCGCCTCATCGATGGGGATCGGCCGCGCGTCGCTCAACTCGTCTGGGAGGTCGACAGCCTCAGCTTCGCGGGATTGCTGGCTTTGGGTGAGGACAACCCGCTCGGTGTGGTACCGATTCCAGGTGGCCTGAGAATCTGGGTTCTGGCGCAGCAGATAGTTCAGCGCGGGGCCGGCGTGCTTGAGCTCCACGGGGTCGATCAAACCTCCGCCAGGCAGCGGGATCTGCCCCTGCCTGGCCAAGGTGTATGCCGCGTCACGATGCGCCGCTACCGTCACCAGCAGCCGCGCGCCATGCTCCAGCAGCTCGGTGATCCGCCAGTCCTCGTCCTCGCGGCGCTTGTTGGCCTTGTCCTTGTCACGTGGCTCGATCCAGGCCAGCACACGCTGCAGCTCGTCAACCATGACGATGAGCCGGTCCAGTACCCCGGTCAGTCGCGCGGCGTCTTCACCGTTGAGGGCGGCCAGCCAGTCGACTGCTTGCGCGCGCAGCCGCGTCAGCGCCGGGTCCGGCTCGGCCGAACCGGCCTCGGCGACATCGCTCTCGGAGAACGGGCCGGGCGCGTCGGCGACCACCACCCGAACCAGCTCCCCATCCGGTGTGGAGAACAGGAATACCCGCTGGTCACCGATCGGCAGATGGTGCACCTCAAAACCACCGACGCGGGTGATCGGAGCCCGTTGCCCCGGGTCCTCGGCCAGCCAACCCGGCACCGGCGAGCCGGCCTTGACCACCACCAGCAACAGCGCCAGCCGATCCAGCGACGACGCGGCCGACCAGTACTCGCCCAGCCAGCCGGGCACCGTCCCGTCAGCGGTGGCCAGCGCCTGGGCCAACCACACCGGCGCGGTATCGCCGAAACCGTCCTCGGGCAGCCCCACAGCATCCAGCGCCTCGATCAGTGCGGTGAACACCGCCCGGTCCAGCCCATCACGCTGATCTCCGGGGATTCGCGACAGCTCACCCAGCAGATCCGTGACCCGCGGCCAGCCCGGCAGCCCCTCACCGAGCGCGGCCAGCGCCGCATACAGCCGCGAAAGCACCGCATAAATCCGCGCCGACTCGACAAGAACAGCATCAACACCAGCGGCATCGACACCCAGCGCACGTCGTTCAGCTTCGGTCAGCGTGCCCAGCGCGTTGGCCAGATCGAGCCAATCAGCGGCTCGCGCCAGCGCCGGCACAGCGCCGACGAGCGAGGCTCGGGCTTTGCCCACCGCGCGCGCCCCGAATCGGATCAGGTTGGGTGCCACCTCGGGCTTCGGGTCGGCCGGTAGCCCCGCCACACTCAGCGTCCCGGCCGTGATGAGCGCCGCTACGGCCCGTTCCCGCTCCCGCTGGTTCGGCTCGGTTCCCTCGGCCCGCCCGGCGGCCAGCGCGGTCACCAGCTCCGCGGCCAGTTCTCCCACCCGGCCCGAGCGCCCATCCCGGTCTGTGGCCAGAGCAGCCAGCAGCCGCAGCGCACTCGGCAGCTGCCGCGCCGCCAACACGAGATCGGTGGGTGAGTAGTCCTTGCCGGTGTGGCGGAACGGGAACTCTTCGCTGCCGTGCAGCCGCACCCGCAGCGTGTCCAGCGTCAGAGCAAGCTCGTCGATCAGCCAGGCCAACCGCGTGTCGTTCCCGGCCGTGGCCCGCTGGCTCGCCGCGACGCCGCGCAGTAGATCGTCCCACGTCGCCAGCACCTCGGCTATATCGCTGAACGCCGGCTTGAACGCCGCGACCAGCTCACCATCGGGATAGGTGAGCAGCAGCAAGTCCTCCATCCGGTAGCGGCCTTGCGCTTGGTAGACATCCAAGCCGTCGATCTGAGCGACCGGGTCGCCGGCGGCATGCCAGGCCGCGGCCACCGCAAGCAGCCCGAGGCGTTCGGTGGCCGACCACGACCGCCATGGCACAGGCCCGCGCGTGGGCAACTGGTCGCCCCGGACGGAGAACGTGACCGGTACCGCCGTGGGGGACGAGAGCCGTACCGATAGCACCCGGGACGGTTCCGATCGCCGCCGCAGGCGCAGAACCTCGCCACCGTCCTGCGCGTGCCCCGGGACAAATCCGGCCGGCAGATACTCCAGGACGTCCTGGACGTAGCGCTTACCGCCACGCTCGCGCTGCTCGCTTGGCGATGCCGCGCTCGACCGACGCGTCCTCGAACCCGTCGGCAAGGTGAAGCGACCCTGCCCCGTCCACGACCCGCGCGACAACGCCCAGGAGTACAACATCTTGAGCGTCCCGTGGTCGTGGTTGGCCACCAGGGTGTCGACGTCTCGGTGAGCACGGGTGGGCACGGCCAGCTCGGCCTCGGTGGGCGATGCCCGCCAGTCCGCGAGCGCGCGCACGCGGTTGAACCAGTGCGCCAGCAACAGCATCATCGTCGTCTCGGCCACGGCGGCGGCATCGACGCCGTAGACCTCCAACGCCCCGGTGACCGGGTTCCACCGCACCCCAGCGGTGACCGGCAGCTCGGTGCCCGGGTCGACCACCACCCCGGACTGCCGGTGGAACTCGATCAACGGCAACCGTCGCCAACCCCGCCACCCGGCGCGCAGCCGCAACGCCACGATCCCAGGCCCCGACCGCCGACCGGCCAGCAACTCCCCGCTCGCCCACCCCAACAGCACCGGCAACACAACCCCACGCGCTTCTCTTGGCGCGTCAGGCCGCCAGTCGATCTCGCCTGGGACATCCCATCGAGGGCCACCCAAGGCAGCCAGCAGCTCCTCGTCCCACACCCGCGAATCCGAGCCCTCCGGCAGCCGCAACCACCCGCGCCGGGCCAGCCACCGCCAGTGGTTCAAGGCGTCTTCCCGCGGATACAGCCACCTGGTGTCGGGCATACGTGGTGAGTCGTCCCAGCTGTTGAACCGGTCGTGCCTGTCGGAGTCCCACCGGCCGGCCTTGATGTGTTCCTGGCGTTCCCAGACCCGAGCGTCGGTGGTATAGCGGTGGCCATCGACCTCGACGACGGTCAACCGGTACAGCAACCCGGGCACCTCGGGCACCTGAATCTCGGCGCCCGCCAGTGCCTTGGCCAGCTTCCGCTCGGACACCACGACCAGATCCGCGTCTTCCTTGGGCAGCTGGCGCCGCACCCGCCACGACCGCAACGGGGTCAACGTGGGCAATACCTCGCGCAGCGCGTCAACCTCGACTACCCGCAACTGCCCCACCCGAGGCGCAAACCTGTCCGGCTCGCCTCCGTCGGTGAACCGCTCGTCATCGAGCTCACCTTGCCGGTGGAAGCTCAGCACCAGTCCCCCGGTGGGCTCGACCGGCAGAGGTTGGTCGTTCTGCTCGAGGTCTTCCTGGTGATGCCGGCGTACTTCGTCGGCCTTGGCGGCGAACTCGGTGGCAAAGGCGAGAGCCGCCCGTCCGAACACCCGCTGCAGCTCGGTCCCCGTCCCGGGGAAGGCATCCCGGATCTCCGCCTTGACCGGGCCGGTGTCCGCGAAGGCCGCGATCACCTGGTCGAGGAACGACCCGACCATGCGCAGATCGGACAGAACCCGCAGCGGTACCCACTCGGAGCTGATCCACTTTGTGTCGCGTTCACCGCCGCTGACCGCCAGCCGCGCCACCCACGGCGCCTGTGCCGAACTGAACCCGGCCCACGCCGCGAGGTGCGAGGCCACCAGCGCATAGACCTCCAACCCATCACCACGCATGGCGGGGAAGACGTGCAGCTCCCGGGTGCCGTCAGCGGCGATCTCCACCCGGTACTCGCCGGCGACATCGAGGTGCCTGATCTGGTCGCTGGTCAAGTCGCCTCGGGACCGGTGGAGGACCAGCTTCGGCAGATCCGCCGCCGTCCGGCCGGTCTTCTCGAGCAGCTCGGTGACCGCCGGTCCGTCGTACTTGCCTGAGATCAGCTCGAGGGTGACCGCTCGCCACAACGTGGCCAAGTCGAGTACCAGCTGGCCGGCATCGGCGGGCAGCACAGGTAGGGACCGCCGCGTGCTGATCTCCCACTCGTCATAGTCAATCACCGCGCCGCTGGGCCCGTGCCGGCTGCTCGACCGAACCCTCACCCCTGGAATCGGCCCCAACAACCCAGCCGTGGGGTCCGCGTCAGCCAGCAACGTTGCGCGCGGCCCGCCCTGATCTTGCCGCCCGCCGAGCGTCACGGCGCTGCGCAGCCGCGCCCGCCCGGGCAGCCAGCCGAACATCCCGGCGGCGGCCACCGTGCCCGGTGCCACCCCGTGCTGGACCGCCAACACCACCACCGCGCTGATCGCCACACCGACCAACGCGGCACCGGCCACCGCCACCGCGGCCACCACCTGCTCGCCGGGTATGCCATTTGCCACCGCGCCGCCATGAGCGTGTCCGGCCCGCTGGTTCTCCGATCGTCCGCCGGCCACGTGCAACCGCGCGGCGCTGGCCAACAGCCCACCGGGGAAAGCGAGCATGATGAGCGATCCGGATGGTTCGATCACCCCGGTCGAGACCAGCCAGAGCCCGACGAGCGCGCCCAGCGTCGCGCCACCGGCCACGTAGGCGATCGTCCGAGCCAACACCTGCAAGACGACGCCGTTCCACCACGGGGAGATAGCGCTGGAGTCGGCCGGCTCCGCGTGAGCGCGCAGCCAACGCCGTACCGGTGAGTCGATGCGGATCGACCCGGCGACCGCGAAGAACACCGCCACGATCACCAGCACGTTCGGTCCCTTAGCCGCGGCCAACGCGCCGAAGGTGACCGCTTGCCCCGCGGCCATGAGCAACAAGCCCCGGAGGTTCATCCAGGCGGCGGGGTCCTCGACCGCATTCGCCGGGATCTCGGCGTCACGCCTGGTCGGCTCGGGAGTTTCGGTGGGTACCGTGCTGCTCGGCGGAGGTTTGAGCTGGCGCAACAACTGAAGCAGATGCCCCCGAAGCACTAGGAAGATCAGGCCGCCCACCAGGAGGACACCCGCTACGACCTGCAAGTTCTGGTAGGCGGATGCCCAGTCGAGCAGCCCTGCCGGCCCATGATCGGCCGCCGGGAGCATCTGAGCGGCCGCGTTCATCGGCTCGGCGGTTGATGTGTGGTCGCCGAGCAACCCACTGAACGCCACCATCGCCGTCGGCGTGGCACCCCCCGAGCCCGCGCCGTGGCCGTCGGGGTTCCGCACGTGGAGGCGCACGGCTTCGATCAGCTCCTCGAACTCCTCCGCACGCGGGCCGGCGAACGACCACTCCAGGCTCAGCCGCGCCCTGGCCTGCCCCAGGATCTGCCGGGACGTGTAATCGGGAATCGTCCAGGACTGATCCAAGGCCGATACCAGCTCACCAATCCCCGGCCCGAACTTGTAAAGGTGGGCGTTCGCGTTCCCCCAGACCTTCCAAACGTCCCGCTCCTCAGTGGCCAGCCCCAGGTCCACCAGCTCGAGCAGCTGTAGGTAGACCACATTGTCGGTGTAGCCGCCCTGATCGCGAAGACTTGCCACGGTGACCCCAGCCGGGGCGGCCGCGACAGTGGTCAGGAAGCCGAGCGGTGCCTTCGCCGAAACGCCGCCCGACTCGTCGGTCCGAGGACCAGACACGTCGCGCACCGCCGCGAGTCCGTCCCTGACCTCGCTGAATGTCGCCGGCTGATCGATCACCAGCGCAAATTCCTCAATCGCCGTCCGGTAGTCACCGCGCGTTCGCGACCCAATGGCCGCAAGATCGCGCAGCAACACCCATGCGGACATCGTGGCTCGGTAATGGATGCCGCCGGAGCGGACGGTGCGGGTGAGCAGCCGCAGCTGGACCAGCCTTTCCAGCGGTCCCAGCTCCGCGCCGACCGACACGAGAATGCCCGATGCGCGAACAACCTTGTGCAACAGAGACCACATCGGGTTGGTGCCCGAGTACACCGGCAGCGACCCCAGCGCGTCCTCGTGGATCTTGCGCAGCTCGGACACGAGAGCAAGGAACTCGTTAGTCGGCGCCTTCCCCCGTTGCAGGGTGAGAGTCCCATTGCGGAGCATCCCGGCAAGCCGCCACAGTTTGTCGAAAGTGTCCGGGTTCAGTTGGTTGGGCAGATCGTCCAGCGCCGCCCACAGCCACCTGAGGAACTCCGTACCGGTGGAGCGCTCCGGACGACCGCCAGTCGTGATCAGGCCTGACCAGACTTCGCCCCCTCTTGGCGCCAGGGTCTGCACACGAGTGTCGACCCGGCCCGGTGGCACGCCACCCAGCTTCGCCAGCTCCGCACGGGTGCGGCGCTCCGCGAGGATCGCATCGAGCATCTGGCCGACCGAGCCCCTGGGGAACAGCCGGAAGGCGCCGGCCAGCGGGCCGCCGTCGATCTTGGCGATGCGCTTCAGCGGGTCCGCGAAGTCCTGCTCGATGGTGTCAACGAGCCGTGCGACAACCGGCCTCATCAGCAGCACGCCGAACGCCCTCAACGCGGCCAAGTCCTGATGGTGATAGCCGATCGGGTCGTCGACCGTGACCAGCAGGCCCGGGACGTGCTCCGCCAACCGGTAGCGGCGGCCCGCGCTCCACAACAGGCCCACCCGTGCCAGCCCGCTCATCCAGTTCTCAATCGCCCGCTCACTGACGCCATCGAGCAGGCCGGCAAGATCCTCGGCAGTCAACCAGCCCGGGTGATGATCAAGGAACTTCTCCAGGACAGCCCGGAGCGAACCTCTCGGTATCAAGTCCGCCGGCGGATCGGGCAGACCGAGCAGCCCGCGCACGGCACCCACAACCTCATGCGTCGGCACCGCACTCGGCCTGTTCGGAGAGAGCCACGGCCGGGCCGAGTCCAGGGCCTTCGGAGATCGAGCCAGCAGCTCGGACAGCTGCTCTGACGCCTGGTAGCGGACCTGGGCGCGACCGCGCGGCAGGGCTTCGACAACCCGGACGACCAGTCCGGCCCTAAGCAACACGACCAGGCGATAGTCGGGCCAGTGCGGGTTGATGTCGGGGAACTGCTTGGCCAACTCCCGCAGGGGCGCTCCGTGCCTCTTCGTGACCACCGCGTCCAACAGCCGACCGGGCGTCGTGGTGACCGCGGGCGTTGGCGCCGCGACGACCGCGGGCGCTGGCGCCGGCGCCGGCGCGTTGCGCCGCTTCCTCGTAACCTGGGGCTCGGCGTAATACGGCGCCGCCTCGTCCGGGGTTCGAATCGGAAGTCCGTGCCGAAGCAGAGTCCACTCGAGCGTATTCGGGTGCATCTCGAGCTCACGGGCTACGCGGCGTATGGACCATGGCCTGCTGCGGCTGCCCAAATAGAGGCCGAACGCCTCCACGATGTCCTCGGAGAAGCCCTGTTCCAGCAGTTGCGCCAGCACCGAATCACGCAGGGCTTGATTCTTGATCAGCCGCTCGGCCACCTCGGGGGTGAGCCGCACCAGCTCCTCGGTCTCGCCCGGTCGGCTGAGATTGACAAACACCACGACCGGCTCATGAGCCAGGCGCGCGGGGGTCCGCACCGGAAGACCACGCCGATGAAGCGCCGACCGCAGCCCGCTTTCCTTCAGCCCTATCCGCGATGCAGCCTCGGCGATGGACAGCATCGTGCCGCCGCTGCCCCAGTACAAGAGGAAACCGTCCACGACGTGTTCCGGCACGCGCTGCCGCAGCAGTTGCGCCCGCACCGAAGCACGCAGGTCTTTGTCCCCCTTCAGGCGCTCGGCCACCTCACGAGTGAGCACCACCGGCTCCTCGTCGTCACCGAGGCGGACGAACATCACCGCCATCCCCATCAACCCCGCGGGGTGGGCGTCGACCAAGCCGACCAGCGCCAACCCGAACAGGCCGACAATCGCGGCGGCGGCCACCGCGGCCAGACCCGGTCCCGAGCCGGTCGGCGAGCCTCGCGCCGGCCGGCCCGTTCGGTCGGGCGACAACAGACGGCCGGGGAAGGCGAGAACTATGCCGAGCGCGCCAAGTGCTCCGATCACCCCGGTCGAGGTCAGCCAGAGCGCGATGAGCGAGCCCAGCGTCGCGCCGCCGGCCGCGTAGACGATCAGCCGAGGCAAGTCGTACCAGAGGAGGTCCTTCCACCACGGTGAGATGGCCTCGGAGTCGAGCGGTTTCGTCCGAGCGCGCAACCGGAGGCCGATGCGGATCGACCCGGCGAACGCGAGAATCACCGCCGAGATCACCAGCATCTTCGGTCCCCACACCGTGGTCAACCGGCCGAAGGCGAGTGCCGGGTCCACGACCAGGTTGAACCAGAGCATGGGGCTCATCGAGGGGGTGGAGCCCCCGGCCACATCCGTGCCGGGCGTCTCGGCCTCGTGGCCTGGGCGGCGGCCGACACCCTCCCTGGCAACCCACTCGAATTCCTGAGCAGCCCAGTCGCGGAAGATCGCCGGGGCCGTGCTGGAGGTCACCCACTTGGTCTTGAGGACTGGGTTGACCATGACCAGCGAGGCGAACTCACCGAGTTCGGTCAGGGCGTCGGCCCGGTCCCGCAGAGCCAACGCCAGCCAGGAGGCCACGTCGCTGTCGTGGCCACCAATCTTTACCTCCAGGGTGGTGAGTCGGAGACCCTCGAGCTCGTTGCGGAGCCGCTTCTCGAGGATGCGGGCGGCGCCGCCCCTGACCAGCCGAATGGCGTCCCGATGGTCGAGCAGCTCGACCAGAACCGCGCTCAGCTCGCGGAAGGCCGCGGTGGGCTGGCCAGCATCGAGCCAGTCGGCGGCCCGGTTGACCCGGTGCACGATCCGCCGCGACGGCATTTCGGCCAGGCCCACCAGGCCTCGACCGTCAACCCCGGGCCGGAGCAGGTCGAGCAGCTCCTTGCGGATGCGGTCCGCCTTGTCGGCTTCGGCGATGCCTCGGTCGCGCACGTACTTGGGCAGGTTGCGGTGGGTGGCCGCCGCGCGCAACCGCGAGATGACCTCACCGGCCGACGTGAGCAGCTCGAATGCGTAGTCACCCAGGTCGGTACCGCGCCGGTAGCCGGCCGGCGGGTTCCCATACCGGTCGGCTGCCAGCATGGCGGCCTGCAGCCATTCCGACACGTGCTTGACGAGCCGGTCGACGGCCTGCTTCGGCGTCTCCCCGAACACCGGGAGAACGGGCGCCGGAGAGATCAGCTCACCCGTCCCGCCCCACAGTGCGCTCTTCATGTGCTCGACAACACCGGCCGAGGCCGCACGCAAGGCCGCTGCGAGTTTGTCGAGATCCGCACCCTCGGGCGCATCTTCGACCAGCCTGGCGACCGCCTCTGCCAGACGCCAGAGCTGGCTGCCTAGGAACGCTTCGGCGGTCATCTTGATGTGCACCGCCCCGGACTGGGTGTAGAGCTGCTCCAGCTCGGCGATGGCGGTGGCCGCCCGTTGGCTCGCGGCTTCGTGGTCCCCGTCGTCGAGCAGGTCCGCGGCGCGACCGAACCAGCCGGCGATGCGCGCGGCATCGGCCAAGATCTCGGCATCACTCCTGGTCGGATTCGGCGTTTCGGTGCGAGCCGTCTTGCTCGGCAGGGGTTTGAGCTGGCGCAACACCTGCAGTGCATGCCCCCGAAGCACCACGAGGATCAGGCCGCCGACCAACAAGATGCCCCCTGCGACCAGCCACTGCTGGTTCGCGAACACCCAGCCGAGCGGACCCTCGGCATCTCCCTGCGCGATATGGCCGGCGACCTCGGCGCGGGCGGTTACGGCGGCCGGGCCCACCGCCATCAACCCGGCGGTGGCTGTCACCACAGCCACGCCAAGTCCGAGCCACTTGCCGAGCGCGCGCAACCAGCCCCAGCGCCCGGCTGTGCTGCCGGTCGGGACCAGCAGAGCGGCCAGCAGGAAGGCATTGCCGGCCATACCGACCACGGTCAGTAGAGCCACACCGACCGGACCAGCCGCGATGGCGGCCAACACGGTTCCAGCACCGGCCGCCGCCGCTGCCGCGTGGACGGTGACCCACCGAGCTCGTAGCCACCAGCCCCCCCGCCAAGCAAGCCAGGCCAGCACCGCGGTCGTCGCGGTGACCCACAAGACCACTGGTCCCCATAGCGCGGCCGCGACCGCGCCGAGCACAAACGCGAGCCACAACCAACGCTTCCACGGCTTGTTCAGCTTGATCGGGGCCAGCACGACCTTGTCGAATCGATCGATCCGGAGAAGCGTGTGATCGATCTCGTCGAACCTCGCCCAGTGCTGGTCTATCCAGCGGACGCCGATGTCGTCGAATCCGCCGCCGATGCCCTGGCCACGGACGCGCGGGGCAGGCGCGAGCCAGCCACGGGTCTCCCGAGGGACAAGGCGGACGAGGTCGGGCTCGACCCAGGTCGGCGGGCCGAACCGGTCGCCGGCGGTTCTGCCCCACTCCCAGCCATGCAGCCGCGGATTCAGGGTGGGTGGCGGGGCCAGGTCCTGCCACGACCAACCCACCGGCCGCGTCTGCTCTTGCGGGCCGGGGTGGCGGTTGGTGAACGGGTCGCGCAGCAACCGATCCCTCTCGTCGCGGAAGAACTCATGGGCCGCGCCGCGCCGCAACTCGTCAATCACGACTTCGGCGGCATTGGCTCGCTCGGCCAGCCGGGCGAACACCCTGTCCGCCGGGCCCTTCCGCAGGGCCTCCCGCACGGTGTTGAGCAGCTCCCCGAGCTCCGGCAGCTGCATCAGCACCGAGATCGGGCGGACCGTTCCGCCGGCCAGCTCATCCAGCCGTGCCTCGAGCTGGTCAAGCTGGGCGGCGGTCTCGTCGGCGAGTGCCGGCTCGCGCGGGAGAAGCCCGAGGGCCTCCGCCTTCGCGGTGGTGATCTCGATGGCTTCGGCGAGCAGCTCCCCTGGGCCGACCAGCTTGGCACCGAAGGGTCCAGAGTTGCTGACGAGCCCGAAGAGGCGTTCCGCGTGGTAGGCGCCGCCTCCGGAATGACCCCCGGGGGCGTGCGCGCGGGCCAGTCGGCCGTTGTCTCGGCTCGGCCCGATCGTGGTGCGCCGGTCGAACCCGAGGTTGCCGGTGATCTCGAACGGAGAGCCATCGGGGATCGGGCCGGTGCCGATCTCGGCGATGGATGGGCCTACCCCAGGCCCGTAGACGTCCGGCAGGGTGGGCACGATCAACAGCGCGAACTCGAGGGTGCCCTTGTACTGGGGGGCCTGTTCGGCGAGCAGCCGGTTGCGGGTGAACTCGTCGAGCTCGGCCCGCACCCAGCCAGTGACCGGCGCCAGGCCTCTGCTCAGATCGCCAACCACCATCTCCGCGGGTGTACGGCCGTCAACCACGTGCAGCACGGTGGCCACGGTGTAGACCCCGACTCGGACGCCGCTCCCATGCCCGTTCGGGAGCTGAACGCGAACCGTGCTGTCCCCGGAAGAAGTGATCGTGGCCGGCGAGCCGGGATAGACGTTGTCCAGCCACGTGCCGGTCGCATCGATGTCCACCGCGAGCTCGAAGCCGTCAGTGGATGCGCGGGCCCACGGCTGAACCTGCTCGAGGTGTTGTGCCCACAGGCCGTCAGCCACTGGCCGAGGTGCGCCGAGTGTGCCGTGTTCCCAGCCGTCAGCGAGGAACGCGAACAACAGCTCCGCGAACGCGGGTTCTCCCCATCCGTCGGGTGTGGCCCAATCAATGCTCTGCCCGCGCAAAGTGTGGATCTTCGTGGCCAGCGGTCCGCCGAAGCTGGAGGTGTCGAGACCCCGGATGAGCAGCGCGCCTCGTCCCGGCGCGGAGGAGTCCAGCCGCAACACCAGGGTGCCGTCGTTCCGCACGACCGCGGTGAAACCGGCGGCGATGGCAGCCGGATCAACCGCCCACACCCGGGTGCCATCGGTGCCGAGCCAGGGGTGCGCGGCGATCGCGGCGGCCAGCTCGCCGCTGGACAGCCTAAGAGCGGCGGACAGCATGGACGGGATTGCCGCGTCCACCTGGCCGCGCCGCAGCTCGTCGACGATGCGCTGCCCCTGAGTGCGGGCAGCGGTAAACGGTCCGAGCCCGTCCAGCTCGGTCACCGCCGACACACCCCGCGAGCTGAGGATCTTCTCGAACAGCCTACGACGCTGTTCGGGCGTCCAATCCTGGTCAAGAACGGCGAAGACCTCGGCGTCCGTCACCCACCGGCCGGAAACCCGGTACGCCACCACATCGTCGAGCGGCTCCGTCCGGGCGCCTTGGATCTTCTCCTGGGCCACTCGAGCTTCGGCCACGCGGTCGATCAGCCCGCCCAGCACAACCAAGCTGAAGCCGGCCGGCAGCTCAAAGTCTGGCCCGAGCGCTGCCCATGCTCGGAACTGTTCGCCGGAGAGGACTGTCTGGGGTTCGGCAAGCAGGGCGCTCATGTCCAGCGCGAGCCGCTGGACGATGTCTAGCTCGGCGTCCTGTATCCGGGCAACCCCCGTGACAAGGTCGCGGCGAAGGGTGACGTACCGCCGTGCCAGGAACTCCGACCAGCTCTCCGATTCGTCGTTCGGACCGAGCAGATTGCCGCCACCCGCCAGCACGATGGCGGCCAGGAGCCTCGGCTCGCCCGTCCACCCCGCCAGCAATGCCGAGGCCACCATCGCCACGAACGTGCCCACGCCAACCCAGGCGATGCCCAGGACGACCCACTTGCCGAGCGCGCGCAACCAGCTCAAGCGACCGCGCCGCGGTGACGCCGGCTTGACTCCATGCTCCAGCTCGTGCCGCGTCAACATCTCGCGGAGGCCACTGGTTTCCAGCACACCCTCGAGCAACCCAGCGGGCACGACCATGATGGGCAGGCCGCCAAGGCGCTCTGTGCGGTGCACCGGGGGCGGCAGCATCTCGGCGATGGACTCCGCCCAATCCTCGGGCAGCCGCCAGGCAGCAGGTCCGCTCGCGCGGAAGATCTCCCGAGCGTTGAAGACACCGGGCCGGACTCGGTCGAGCCACTCCTGCCGGGTGCGCTCGGCGGCCTCAACCTGAGCCTTGGCGCGGTCGCGGGTGGTGTCGGTGAGTTCCGGATGGGTCGCCGCCTCGGCCAGTTGCGAGATGGCGCCGGCCAATGACTCGAACATCTCGAGGGCGTGGTGCTGCTGCTCCACACCCCGTACGCGGCCCGGCAACGGAGTGGCGAACCAGCTGCCAGCCTTCGCCGCCTCGAGCAGCCAGACGGACACCTTCTTGATCAGGCGGTCAACGGCCTGGTTCGGGGTTTCCCCGGCCGGGGCGTTCAGCGCGGCCGGGTAGGACTGGTAACTCGTCGGCCCCCACAGCACGCTCTTCACATGTGCGACGACCCCGGCCGAGGCGTCGCGCAGCGCCCAGAGCTCGACCGACCGTTCCCCCTGGTCGAGGAGTTCTTCGAACGAGTACAAGGTAAGCGCGGCCGTGTTGACGTCCAGGTTGGCAATGGTGCGTTCCAACGCCCCGAACCCGCTGCCCAGGTAGAGCGGCGCGGTGTCCTCCAGGGCCGACATCCCCAGCTCGGAGTAGAGCGCCTTCAGCTCCTCCATGGCCGCCGCGGCCTCCCGGCTCGCGTCCTCGTAGCGCCAGTCCCTGAGTAGGTCCGCCGCGAGGTCGAGCCGACCCGCGATGCGGTTGGCGTCAGCCAGGATCTCCTCATCGGACCTGGTCGGTCTCGTGGCCTGATCGGTAACCGGCACAACGACTGGTTCGTGCCCCGCGAGGTTTTCCCGGCCGGACCGGCGGTTGATCAGTACCAAGCTCGCCACGAGGACAACGGCGCTCACGGCGGCGACGGTGATCAGCCCGGGGGTCGTGCCGAGCCAGTCCCGCATCGAGAAACCACCGTGTGACATGCCCGGTAGTGGTGCCTGGTGCCCGGCCGGCGTGTGGTGCTGGCTCAGTGGTCCGCCCAGCAGCGCCAGCCCGAGTGACGCCGACCGGTGTTTCCGGCCGGTCCCGTCGCCGGTGGGCTGTTTGCCGGTGTGGAAGATGACGTCGGCTTGCGGCTTGCCGAAGCCGATCTTGGCGCCGTCCCACAGCGGCAGCGCGAGAACAGGCTTGTCGTCGCGGAGTTCCCAGTGGCCCAGCTTCTCGCCGTCGATCTTCTCGCCGTCCGCGAACGTGCCGTTATCGGAGCCGACGTGGTACAGAATCCAGCCCCCCTTGTCGGCGTGGAACTCGACCTCCGCGTGACGGCGCGACGTCCGACGGCTTTCCGGGACCTGGATGTGGTTGTCAACTCCGCGTCCGATCGTGTGCGTCTGGCGCGGGGAGAGCGGGAACGCCTCGCCGTCCTCGATCCGCGTAATGCGCGGGCCCGAGGCGGTCTTGTCACCGAACAACCGGTGGACGAGCCCCCTCCGGGGATGTGGTGCCGCAGGCGGCTGCCGCAGCAGTGACTGGTTGAAGCCCAGGTTGCCCAGCCGCTCGCGCATGCTGCTGACCTGCCACGAGCCAGCCGGCATCGTGTGGATGAGGATGTCGTCCGGCATGACCGGCCAGAGCAAACGGCCGAGCTCCCTGATCTCATCGACGTGCTGACGCCGCTCGTCGTCGCTCTTCAGGGCGTGGAACCAGCTGTGCAGCGACCACACCTCGGGAGCGAGCCTGACCAGCGCATCCCAGAAGGCCAGCGGGTCACCTGTGCGCAGGGCGGCAAGTCGCTCGGCCCGGTACAGCAGCGTCGACCAGTTGGGTGCCGAGTGCTGACGCTCCCACTCGAGCCGGAACGAATCGTCCGGCAGCAGCGCCTCGTTCGGGTTGGTGCCGGCGAGCAGCGCGCGGAACACCCGGGCGTCCAGATAGATCGAGCCGTCCGGCGCCAGGTAGTAGTACATGTCGTGCGGACCGTTGTAGGCCCGCTGCAACCGCGCGGTGAGGTCTTGCATCACGACCACGCCACCTTGGCCGTTCGGGTTGCGGATCCGCGCAACCGGAACCGACTCGCTGATCGCCTTCTCGGCCTTGCGCCGGTCGTCCCCGTCGAAGCCCCGGTGAGTGGCTCTCGGGTTGATGTGCAGCTGGTCAAATATGCCGGCCCCCGGGCGAATCGGCGTGCCGATCGCCGCGTTGGGGGCGAGGACGACCGCCGTGGTGTGGTCCTTACCGCCCGCGCGGAGGGCGAACTCGACGATCGCCCGGGCGGCGGCGAGCGGGTCGGTCATCCCGTCGAGCACACCGAACAGCTCGACGGCGCCCTCCGAGAGGTAACGGGCCACGCCGTCGGTGACCACGACCAGCCACTCGTCCTCCTCCAGCGGGAAGGTCCGCGCCCGCAGGAAGCCATCGGGCAACAGGTCGCTGAGCAGGCCCTCCGGCCAGGCCTGCTCGCCCAACTCGTACGTGGGCTGGTTGACCTGGGTGATCCCGCGGCTGGAGACGCGGAAGACCACGTTGTCCCCGGTCGCCAGCACCGTGGCCTGGTCACCGCCCTCGGGCGACGGGGTGATCAGCACCGACGTGTAGGTGGTTGCCGAGCGCTTGCCGTCGACCGACCGCAAGGCCGCGACCACCCGGTTGGCCACCCGAGCCGCGCGCTCGCTCAGGCGCGCGGGCGCGCCCAGTGCCGCCGGTAGCGAGCTGAGCTCGACGGCCGCGCCGGCCTTGGTGGCGCCGTGCGAACCCCTGTACGGCTCGTACGACTTGCCCGCCCCGTCGCCAACCTTCGCGATGTAGCGGCCATCCGCGGCGGTGAGGACGGCCGCGTCCTCATTGTTGCCCCGCACACCACCGCTGGAGACCACCGCACCGGTCCAGCCGTTGCCGCTCACGACGAACGACACGTCGTCCCGGTCAGCCGCGGTCCGGGTACTGACGAACGGCGCGCGCATGCTTCCGCCGCCCGGCAGGTACACCGGCTGACCCAGGCCGAGATCGGCCGGGAGCCGGATGTCGCCCAGCCGGAAGCGACCCGGTCCGATCTTGGTCAACCGCAGCTCGATGCGGCTGGTCACGCCACCGGTCATCATGGCCGGCGTGAGCGCGACCGGGCGGTCTAGGTCGAACTCGACCTTCTCGTCGGCAAGCACCAGACCGGCGTTCGCGGCCAGGCCGAGCAGCCAGAGCAGCCAGCGAGTCCGCTCGACCGGGTCGAGCGAGCTTGGCAGCCAGGCCAGGGCGTCGTCGACGATCTTCGTCAGCCGCTCGCCCTCGATCACCAGCGTCTGGTTGGCGCCGAACGACAGCTCGAGCACCACGTCGTGCGCCCTCGGCCGCTGCACCGTCGGCCGGTGCTCCACCCGCGCGGCGAACCCGGCGGCGAGCGCACCTGCCGGCACCGCCCACACGCGGTTGTCCGGGCCGAGCAGCAGCTCCGACTCGCGCTCGATCAACGCGCGCAGCCCGTCCTCGGTCAGGTCCAGCCAGTCGGCGGCCTCGGAGAAGTACTGAGGATCGGACCCGGCGACCCTGGCCGAGTGGACGGCTTCCTGTCGCTTGTCGAACGGGTTCGGATCGGTTTCCATCTGGTTGGTGACCGCGGCGCGCAGCGCGTCCAACCGCGTCCACGCGTCGCCCAACGCCCCCGCCGGCCCGGCCAGGAGCGCCTCGACCGTCAGCCGGATCATGGCCAGTTCGGCGTGGGCCAACGCGACGGCGATCCGCTCCAGCATGCCTGGCAGGTGCCGCCACTCACCGTGCTCGCGGTGGCGCTCCGCCTCGGCCAGCAGTTCCAGCGCGTCCGGCAGGGCCGTCGCCCGTCGAACGTGCACGCGCGCCAACAACCAGTGATCGACCCAGATCTGCGCGTCGGCCAGGTGAGCGGCCTCGCCCAGCGACTCCCAGGTGCCGTCGGCGTGGCCTTCTTCGTGGCCGACCAGTCCCCGCCAGAACGCCCTGCCGAGCAGCCCGGCGTCGGTGAGCGCCATGAGCTCCGCCCAGGTGTGGGCGAAGGCCACCAGCTTGCCGTCGTGCCGGAACAGCAGCAGGTCGTCCGGGACGTTGCCCAGCCCGCGTGCCTGCAGCTCGGGCCGCGCCAGCTCGGCGTCGAGCAGCTCAACCGGCGGCGCCGGGATGCCGAACGGAATCGACCGGATAACCGGCAACACGAACCGTCGCAGTTCGGGCAGCGCGTCGCCAAACGCCCTGGCGGTCTCGGAATCGAGCCCCGCCGCGCCGTCGTGCTTGTGGTGACCGGGCCGGTCGGCCACCCGGGGCGTCCGGGTAGCCGACCGGGGCTCGGTCGGGTCGTCAGCGGTTGCTGTACTTCTCCCTGCGGCGGAGCTCCATTGCCACGCTGCGGTGGTCGGGGCTGCAGTAGCGAGCCTGCCCCTCCCGCCCGGGGTGCTCGGGAATCGGCCGGCAGCAGCCAGGAAGCTGGCAGGTCGCCGGGTCGTGTTCCGGAGTGCGCGTGTCACCCATGACATTCCTCCAGTTGCGGCGAATCGAATTGCGAACAGGGCGCCGGCGAGCGCCGGCACCCCCTCCCACCAGCCGCTTTGCGGCTCAGTTGTGGTGGGGAGGTCGGCGGCGCTCAGCACGGCCCCGAAGGCGGTGCCGGAGATACCGAGGAGGGCGGGCACCAGGAAGGCGCCCAGCACGAGCAGCCCGACGATGGCGAGCCGTCGGCCGCTGAACGCGGCGCGGGCAGTCGTCGAGAGGTGGTGAAGATGGGTCCGGAGGCTGCGTTTGGCAGCGCCGGTGAGGCCGTCGCCGGCGATGGCCGGGAGGACGGCGGCGGCGAGGATCGTGGCGTCCGCGTTCGGTGCGGCCAAGATGACGCCCAGCACGGTGAGGGCCGCCAGCACGCCGCCGGCGATCCACCGCGCCCGGTGCGCGGGCGGGGTGACCGCGCGCAGCCCGGCCAGCACGCTGACCGCGGCAACCGGTCCGGCCATGGCCGCGACGGCGAAGGGCACGGTCGCGTGGCTCAGCCCGAGCGTCAGGGCGAGCACCGCCGCGCTGGTGAGCAAGGTGAGCACCAGCCCCGGAGGACCACGCGCCCGGTGGAAGGGGGTCACCTTGCGCACGCCGGCCCAGACGAGCAGCGTCACGCCGGCCCCGAGCAGCAGCGGCGGGCCGGCGTCGTCGCCGAGCACCGCGAACGCACCGCCCAGCGGCACGGCCGCACCAGCGCCGGCGGCCAGTACCCGGGCCGAGCCGAGCGCCATCAGTGACACGACTACCGCCAGTGCCCCCATCACCACGGCGGGGACCCAGCCGTCGAACAACTCACCGAGCAGCCCGGCCCCCCAGGCGCTGAGCGGGACGGCGCCGCTGAATGCCAGCTGGTAGAACCCGGCGACCCGGCCGCGCTGCGCCGGGTCCGGCACCGAATCGGTGACGTAGGTCAAGGAGCCGTTGGCGAAGACGATCAGCGCGGCGCCAGCGGGAAGCAGCGCCAGCAGCGACCAGATGAAGCTGGGCAAGAGGCCCGCGGCCATCAAGGACATCCCGAACACCGCCGCGGCGGCGTACACCCAGCGCGGCTGGAGGGTGCCTTGCTTGCGCCCCAGCCAGAACAGCGTGACGAACGAGCCGACGAACGAGCCGAAGGTCACCGCGCCGGACAGCAGGCCGAACGTGCTGGCGTCGCGGTAGAAGTTCTCGGCCAGCAGGGGCAGCGTCACGTTCAGGGTGCCGAACCCGAACGAGGCCACCGCGAGGACCACCAGCAGCATCTTGACCAGGGCCGGCCGCCGGCCCACCTCGTGCAGCGTCTCCCCCAGGTGACCAAGCACGGTCTTCAGGTGGCCGAGCGCGGTCTCCCGTGGCTGATCGGGCAGCGGTGCACGGCGCGGCTGTGGCGACGGGAAGCGCTCGAGCGCCAGCGCCACCATCCCGAGACCGAACGCGTTGAGCAGGAAGACCCCGTCGGCGCCAAGGAACTCCATCAGCGCCCCACTGGCCACGACGCTCGCGGTCCGCACCAGGCTGTTGGACATCGCGGTGAGCGCGGTGGCGTTGCGCTGGTGTTCCGCCTTGACCATGTCGAAGGCGAACGCGTTCCCGATTGGACCCATGAACCCGTAGCCGACCCCGAGCAGGAACGACCCCACATAGAGCACCGGAATCGTGGCGAGGCCACTGCCGGTGAGCACCGCCAGGACGCCCATGGTCACGGACAGGCTGATGTAGGCCCAGCTCAGCAGTTGGCGCTTGTCGATGCGGTCGGCGAGGAAGCCGGCGAGCACCGTGAACAGGGTGAGGGGAACGGCCAGGAAGAAGCCGGCCCAGCCCAGGTTCTCCGCGGTGCCCTGGTGGAGCACCAGGTACCCCATCGCGGTGCCCTGCATCCAGGCGGCGAACTCCGCGATCAGCCGCATGGCGGTGAACGCGCCGAAGCCCTCGGACTCCAGGGCGGGGAACGTCCGCTTGATCCACGAGGTGGTTGTCTCCTCGACGCTGGGATCGACCGGACGCGCCGGGGCGGCCTTGGCGAGACGGGGCGTCGGCGGGGCGTTCTGTCGGCGCAGGAACTTCAACAACCGCCACACACCGACCGCCACCAGCACCGCGACCCCGATCACCAGCAGCCGGCGCGCGGTCGGCCACCGGCCTTCGGCGCGGGCAGCCCCTGGTCTCTGTGCGGGGTTTCCGTCAAGCCGCGCGGCGGATGCCTCGCCGTTGTTGGTGGGCTCGGTGGTGTCGGCGCTCAGCGGCGCCGGGGCGTCATCGGTCCGCAGGAATGTCCGGATGTCGGCGCGATCATCGGTCGTGGGCGCCCCACCGGAGAGACTGTCGGTGAAGACGACCACCTTCTGCAACTCACCGTCGATCAGCGCCAGCACCGTGCGCACGTTGAACACGTGGAAGTCCGTGGCGACGATCCCGCGCGCGCCGACGCCGGCGGCGAGCATGATCGACCGGACCTCGGTCTCGCCGGCGACGGTCTGGAAGCGGCGGCCGTACCGCGCCTCGATCCCGAGCCGCAGCTGTTCGAAGTACACGGCCAGGTTTACGCGTTTGTCGGGCGGCACCGGACCTGGCTCCACCGTCCTCGGCCGACCGGTGTCCGAGGCGATCGCACAACTGATGCAGTTGTATTCGCGGTTGGCGCTCTCGTGGTGGTCGTGGTTCACCAGCCGCACGGCGTACTGCGTCATCCGCTGGACCAGCAGGCGGTGCGCGGCCTGCGCCGGGTCGAGCCCCAACTCCAAGCCCTGCTCGCGCTCCCGCTCCAGATCCTCGCGCGAGATCTTCTCCGCGTTCGCCACATACCTGGCGAGAACCCTGTCCGAAGCACCCACCAGCGACGTGCCGTACCTCAGCCGGAGGACGTGCACCGCGTCCGGGCTCAGCCCATGGGTCTCGTCGAGCCGCGCGATCACCGCGTCGATGGCCCGCCAATCGCGCACCTCCCGCTCGGTGAGCGGGAGCCCCTGCTCGGCCCAGTCCTCACCGACCAGGGCGACGGGCAGCCCTGGCGTGGCGAAGTCCACTCCGCCCACGACCGTGGTCGCCCGAACCTTGGCCAGCCGAGCCGCCAGCACGACGCCCACGACCACTGCCACCCCGACGACGACTCCCAAGATCACCAGCGTGGGAACGCTGATGTCGATCAAATGCCACAACCCGCGGAAGGGGTCGGGCGCGGACTGCCCGAGCAGCTCGCCGTGTTGGCGCAGCCGCTCGCCAAGCAACCCGCCGATGATCCCAGCGGCCGCGTTGTGTGCTTCGCGAGTTTGGCTCGGCTGTTCCCGTTCGTCGTGGTCAGTGCCCGGGTCGGGGTCGTCCGCCCTGGTGCCGGTGTTGCCGAGCGCCTTCAGCAGCTCGGCCATGGCCTTGTCGAGTGCGGGGGCTTCCTTGGCCGGGCGCAGTGCCCGTTCGCGGCCCATTGCCACTGCGCGCATGCGACCGGCCGCGATGCGCGCTCGTTTGTCCATGTTGACGGGGTGGGCCATCGCGTCTTCGGCCATGACGGCGGGGTGGCCCATCGCGATGAGGAACTCAAGTCCCAGCGGTGTGAGCTCGTAGTACCGCGAGTCAGTCGTTTCGACGAGCCCCCGGAGCTTCAACACCTTGAGCTGCCGACCGAGGGTGGCGGCACTGTAACCGCCGGCCAACTGGGCTTCGAGCCGTGCGGCGGTGGTGAGCCGCTGGTTCTCGGCATTGCCGCTGGCGTCGGCGTTGCGCAGCTCGAGCAGTGCCCTGAAGAAGGCCCACAGTGTCTTGGGCGAGGGGGTCACGATGGGCAGGAGCACCGAATCGTCTTCGGCCTTCCGCGCACGGGTCTGCATGGTGATGGCGGGATCGGCGGGGGCCAGTTCGGTCACGCCGAACAGTGGGCTGTTGTGGTCCAGCGCCCACCAGGTGAGCAGGTAGCGGAGGTCCGGTCCGATGCGTGCCGCGCTGCCCTCCGCCGCGTGTGACATCAGCAGAGCCGCGATCGCGTCCGTCACCTCCAGCTCGAGCCCGTCATAGAGGGTGAGCCGCCGGTCGAGGAGCTTGAGCATCAACCGGGTGTGTGGCAACAGGAAGTAGGCCCGTCCCGTGCCGCCGGTCTCGGGCACGTACGTGCGGAAGCCGAACAGGCCGAGGCTGACCCCCTCGTCCAGCCACTCCCTGATGGCGTCGAGAGTGATGTCGCCCAGTTGATCTTTCAGCGCGCCGGCGGTCATATCGCCCGGCGCGTCGGGGAGCTCGTTGACCAATGCCCAGACCGAGTTGGAGGGCAACTCCGGTTGCCCATCCCCATCGGTCGGCTCCTCCTGGCTGTCCAACACCGTCCGTACCGCGTCGGCGAGCTCCCACACCGGAATCTCACTCGGGATGAACGGGGCGGCCGGCGCCAACCAGCGCCAAACGAGCGCGTCTGTGTTCTCCGCGGCGGGCTTGACCGCGTCCTCATCGGTGAGTTGATCGAGCCAGCGCAGCAGTCCCGGCAAGTCCGCCGAGCCGAAGTGCAGCCAGCCTCCTCCCCGGTCTTTCCACCTGCGCTCGGCGAGACCGATATCCCGCAAGATCTTCAACCGATCGTTCAGCGCCTCCAACCCGAGGTCACCGACCAGCGCCTGCAGCTCCTCGATGGTCAGTTCGCCCGGCGATGCCGCCAGCGCCATGGCGACCGACCACAACGCCACACCCCGAACCGGCGTCGACGACTCGATCGGCGTGCTCTGCCGCGCGGCAGGGGACCGGCGGCTCAGCACCTGCCTGCCCGCCTTCGTCTGACCAGACTGACCAGACTGGCCGGCGCCGCCGAGCGGCCGCGTCTCGGGCGCGCGGAATGCCGGCGCGGGATGCTCCGGCATCAGAGTCGCCTTCTTCGCGACGGGGTCGACCTCGACGATGAGCAAATGCCGGGTGAGGTCGGCACCGGCAATGTGATCGGCCGCGAAGCTCGGAGCCGCCAAGGTCTGCCCGGGGAGGCCAACCACGCCGACTCGCATCGGACTGGTCGGGCCGGTGTAGCCGATGTTGCGTGCGAACCCGCTCGATATCGAGAACGGCACCGTGGCCGGAATGAGAGATGCCGCGAACGTCCCCGGCGTGCCACCCGCAACTCGGTGGCCGTGCATGATGACGGCCACCGAGCCCAGTCGCAGTGGTAGCGCCCCGCCGTACAGGTGTGGATGCTGGTTGAGGTACCAGGAGATGAATCCGTCGCCGCGGTCACGATCGGGGGCGCCGCTGAGCGCCCGACGTTGCGCACCGGCCAGACTGGCAACCTCGTCGGCGAGCACCGGAGTCGCGACAGCCAGCTCTTTCCCGAGGATGGGTGCTGGCCCTGGCCGGCGTGCCAGCACGAGGGTCTCGGCCGACTCGAAGAACGTAGCCGCGAACGGCATTGCTCCCCAGTGCGGGATGTCCACGGCCTCGCTCAACCAGACATACGTGCGGAACCCTTCGCCTATCGCGCCGGGTGCCGGTAGGCGTGACGCCGGATCGGCCAGACGCATGGCGACCGGCTCCCGGCTCCGAAGGCCGCCGCCGTCGCCGTCGATCTGGACGAACTCCACACCGAGCTTCTTGAGCTTCTCTCGGTAATGCATCGGGAGAAGGGTGTGCGAGGTCCCCAGGAAGACTCCGTCCTCAAACTCCTCGCCGATCCGGAAACCGACCATCGGGCCCTTCCCGCTCGGCGTGTGGTTGCCGCCCCGTGGCCTGCTGTCGCCGCGATAGGGCAGCGCCAGCGCGGACCAACCCGTGTCCGAGCGGAATTCGGTGAGCGCGCGATCGATCGCGTCGAGGTCGGGCAGCGGGGTGAACTTGGGGGCGCTCGCCGGAAGCTTGGCCACCTCCGTCCGCAGCAGCTCGACCATGCGCTTGCGCAGTCGCGGGGTCCAGCCCGCGTCAGCGGGCAGCTGCTGCTTGTTCGCCTGGTTAGGTAGCGCGGAGCGCTTGGGGTTGCGCGCGGCGTCCACCAGCTTGACCAGCACACGCGGGTCAAGAGCGTCGATGTTTACCGCCTCGACGGCGAACCTGGCGCGCAAGCTTCCGAACAATCCCAGCAGCCCGGCGTCGAGCAGGTCCACGACGGCTGCCTCGCGCTCGGGGCCGTCGGGATCCACCAAGATCGGGTCGTCGCCGTCGCGGCCGAACGGCTTGGCGTACTCATCCACCAGCCAGCCCAGCAGACCGGCGGCCTCGAAGATCTCCGTGACCGGCCTGAGCATCACGACCTCGTGACGTCCCGGCAGGTAGTGGGCGATCAAGCGGTCCGGCAGGTCGCCGAAATCGGCCGCCACGAACTGGTTCAGTAGTACTGGGTTGAGATCGAGCAACCGCAGCGTCGGTGGCTGCTTGAGGCGGGAGCCGTACTCGGTGACCGGCTCCCCCTGGTCCGCCACGCTCGCCAAGAACCTGGTCGTCCACTCGATCTCAAACACGTCACGGGACCCGGCCCTGACGACCCCGCTCGAGAACGGCACCATAACCGCCATTTGCAGCGCGGCGGCGCCGTGGCCGAGCAGCGCCAGGCCGAACAGTGCGCTCCAGGCGTGCAATATCGTGATGACGAGAATCGCTGCGGCTATGGCGATGAGTACGGTAAGCCGGCGCTGGTTTGCGGAATGCGCGAGTGAGGCAGAGTCTTTCCAGACGGCTCGCTGTACCTGGTAGCGCAGCTCCGCTGCCGCGATGAGGACGGCGGCAACCGTGAAGGTCGTCAGCAGACCCCAATCGAACAACAGTGTGAAACCTGCGCCCATCAGCAATCCGCGACTGCTTGGCCCGGACACCTTCATCCATAGCGGGATCTCGTGCGGCGACCAGATTTGCTTCCGCTTCTGCCAGCTAACGACGAACAGGGCGGCCGCACCCAAAAGCGCAGGTATCCCCAGATCAAACCTCGCCGCGACCGCGCCAACGACTACACCAGCGAGGCCCAGCAGCATGCCCTGATTCCAGTTCAAGTGCCAGCGATCGGCGCCGAACAATTGGCGTCCCAGCAGATGTTTCAGCCCATGCCAGGTAAGCCCGGAACCGCCGAAAAGTCGACGGTTCAGATAGTTCAGGAGCTTCCGACCGGCCGACACGAGCATCGTGACCCGGGTCTGGGCCGCGACCAGTTCACCGTCGCTCACTGCTCTGGCGGCGAGAGCCGGCCCGGCGACCTCCCGCATCCACTCGTCCTTGGCGGGAGACCCACCGCCGATGACCGACTTCTTGCGATCAGCCCGCCAGGTCAGGGCAACCAGCGCGGCCACGATGACGGCGACCGAGGCCCCGCGCGCGATGCCTTCACCAATCGTGAAGACGCCGGCGGCACCGGTCATGGTTTCGGCCGAGGCATCCCCGGCGAGCACGGTGGCCAGGACCGTGGCAACCACCAGCGCCAGACCGGACTTCACCAGCCAGCGCCACGGCGGGCCACGGTGGGTAATCACCGACCACAGCCTGGCCAGTGCACCCGCCACCGCCCGAACCGCCCGCAGCCACCACGCCGCGCGAGCAGTCCGAGTTTCGCCAGCAGACACGTCGGCCTGGAACAGAGGGACCATAGAAAAGCGACCTGACCATTCGAACCGGTGGTCTTGGCTTTCGCCGTAAGCGTCGAACGGCTTGGCTAGCCCAGCACGGTTGGGGAGGTCCATCAACCAGTCGCTGATCGAAATGTACCTATTTGAGAAGCCAACCCGAATCGGTCCGATATGGACGCTCTTGCCCGGGTGCCAGTCGTATCGGTCGAACACCTTCACCCGGTAGGTAGCGTCAAAGGCCGGCCGACTATCTGAATCCCATTGATGGCGGATGGACGCCGTCCCGGTCACCTGATATTGGAATAGGCCTATCGTGTGGTACCAGTCTCTGTTTTCTCCCGCGCCCGACTGCTTCTTGCCGCTGTCGAACCGCACCACGGGGTTGTACTTGCCGCTCTGTGCAACCACTGCGTCGAGTATGGTCTGTTTTACCTCGCGCCGGAACAGGGGCATGTCGGCGAGCATCTGGTCTACATTGAGGTAAAGATCCACACCGGTGTTGTCCAGGTAATGAAGCATTGACCGTGCCGCGTTCGGCCAATGCGCCGAAACCTTCAATGCCGCAAACGACATTAGCCACTTGGCCACGATGGCGGGTGGCTTGGCGTACCACCGAGCGGTCCCGTGCCGGTCTGTCTGCTCAGCAGCGTCGGGTTCCTCGGGTAGGAACCGGTCGAAGCCGCCCACCGCCATGGCCGCGCCGCCGGCCAGCGTCGAGTCCCGGGTGAGCAACCAGGTCACCACGGCGGCGGTGAGGCCGGTGAGTGCGATGGCGATCACGGAACCGGCATGGAGGCCGTCGCTGGGGCCGCGGTTCTGCGGCCGGGTGGGTTCGGTAGTACCGCGGTAGCGCGCGATGAAATCGTGGATGGTGAGCCTTTCCCGCAGGATGAGCAGGACCTTGCGGAGGTCGAGGTTCAGCTGCTCGGCGATTTGTCCGGGCTCGTAATCAGCTCGCCACAGCCGTTCGACGGTGGGCGCCTGGGGGTCGCGCGCCGCCTCAGTGATCAGTTCGTCGAGCTTGCTTCGGTTGGGGATGGAGCGCGTGAGCACACCGTGCCGGGCGAACTGCCCCTCGAGCTCCTTGGTGTTGCCGAAGATCAGCCCCACAAGCAGCAGGCTGAACAAGCCTTCGTGGTGCAGCCGAGACATGCTCCGCACTGGTTCGGGCAAGTCGGTGGGCGTGCGGTAGTCCGCAAGCAGACGGAAGGTCGCGCGGACCGCGGCCTCGCCCAGGTGGTCGGCGTAGACCTGGGAACCCACGCGCACGTCGGTTCCTAGATCGCCGTAGTAAGTGGCGTGAAGTAGTTGGGGCAGCCAGCTGGCTTGCGCCTGGGTGAGCTGGTAGGTGTCGGTCAGGGACCGAGCGCGCTGTACTTGGGCGATTCCTTCCGCGATCTGCTCGTTTATCTGGTCGAGGGAAGAGCCTGTCACGATCCGCCTGTCAGCCACTCGCCTGGCGAGTTCGCCGTCCCCCATGAAGAGTGGCCAGCCCAGGGCCGCCCCGTCGGCGGACTGGAGCACATGGTTCGCCTCATGGAGAACAGCGGCGAGCATCTCGAACACAATCGCGTCCGAGTGCCCGGCGGCGAGCCCTAGCGCCGCCAAGAGTTGCGTAATGCTGCCGCGCGGCTTCACCGCCCGGCGAGGCATCCGCATCCTGAGGACCGCGGACTCTGAGCGTTCCGGCCGGTGAACTTCGGTAGCCGCCCAGAACCCAGGGTAAGAGCGCCACCGCGCGGTCTCCCAGACGCTGTGCTCACGGACCCGTTCGAGGAACTCCGCGAGGTACTTGCGGGTCTCGGGGTCGATGTCGACCTCGGCGATAAGCCTCTCGTATTCATCAAGCGCGGCGTGGAACAACGCGCCGAGTGGATCGTCCGTTGTGATTCGCTCCATCCGACGACCGGTCGAGGCTGACGCGACGTACCCGATAATGTCTCTCGCTCGCTCACGAATCAACCACGCGCGTTTCCGCAAACCTGATGGTTTCCTGGTCCACCTGTTGAGGAATGCGCCGACTCGTTCGGCAAGTTCGGCCTCTACCAGCGGGTCATGGGCATTGCGATAGCGCGCGATTCGGACACGTTCCGCAACGATTCGTTTCCTTAGCCGCTCGGCATCCCACCCGTCAGGACCCGTCCACCGGTGGTACCTATTCAGGCGAAGCTGTGTTTCCGCACGATCAAGCAATTCCACCGCGCTGGCCCATTGGTCGACCGGCTGCTCTTCGGCTTGCGCGATGAGTCGCTCGGCCGCATCCAGCCGGCGAGCTGCCTTGTTGCGGAACAGCCCACCGCGGCCGTCCGCCTCCCGGCGCTCCCGTGCCGAGCCTGACACGAGCTCCTCGGGCAAGCGGTCGAAGCCACCCAAAGCCATGGCCGCGCCGCCGCTGACCGCCGCGCCGGTGGCATAGCCGAAGAACAGCGCTCCCACGGACGCCAAGGTCACGCCGGCCGCGAACAGGCTGGCCAGGTCCAGCCAGCGCTGGGTGGTGAACATGCGCACCCAGCTGGCGAACCGGGGCAACGCCCAGCCGAGTGGCGGGGAACGCTCGCGCCGGTCGGAGAGGTACGTGCTGCTGGGCCGTTCGGAGTCGAGCTGGGCCTTCTCGCCGTGCCCGTCCCACCCGGCGGAGCCCGGGTCGGAGGTATCCGCCATCGGGGCCGGACCACCTCTGGTCGCGGTGTCGTCGCCGGCCGTATGCGTCCTGGCCAACCGGACCACGACCAGGACCAGCAGCCCGGCCAGCGCCGCCACCCGCAGCGCATAGGGGATCAGGTCGGAGGCCGGAATCAGCAGCGGCATGGTGCTCCACGGCGAGCGTGACCTTTCAATGCCGCCGTCGGACTCCCACGGATGGTGGATCGCCGGTGCCTCCGGGTCCAGCGTGCTCCGGTTGAGGTGCTCCGGTGCTGGCCTGCCCTCGCGGAGGATGCGCCGGATCCGCTGGAGCGGGTGGGTCTCGCTCCGTTCCAGCCACCAGCGCATCAACTCGTCGTCGGTCTTGGGCAGGATGTCTCTACGCAGGGCTTCCGGCACCCTGGTGACGAGCCTTTCCGTGATCAGCGTCCGGAGCTCTTCAGGGAGGGGCGACCATCCTTCGAGGCGGCTGATACCGCCGTCGTGCTCCCACGGCACCTCCCAGCGGTACTGGGCGGCGGTGCCGACGTGCCAGGTCACCAGGCGGGCGCCAAGCATCAGCGCGTCCTGGGGGTCCAGGTTCACGCCGGCGAGGTCGGCGACGATCGCCACATAGCGGGTGTAGGCCCCGACCGCCTCGGCGACGTCCTCGGTCGCGCGCCGCTCATCTCGGGCGGAGATCAGCTGGCGCAAGGCTTTACGCTGCTGGCCCTTCGTCCAGCCCGACCCCTCCACCAGGGCCTGCAGCTCGCGCTCGGCGAGACCGATCGCCCGGTTCAGATCCTCGGCGCTGACCTGAACGGGCGGCGCGTGCGCCAGCAGGGCCAGATGGAGGTGGTACTCGTAGATTTTCGCGATGTCCAGCCAGTAGGCGCCCTTCTGGTTGGTGAAGGTGCGCTCCAGCTCAGCCAACCGCTGGGGGAACGCACGGATGAGCCTCCAGTAGGCGTCCGGGTTGCTCTCCCGCAACAGCATGATCTCGCGTGCGCCCCGCTCGGTCAGCCACGAGTCGGGGAACTCGGGCGCGCCGTCCTGCCACGGCACGGCCCGCTCCATGATCGCCGCGCGCACCTGAGCCTCGCCGTCTTCGAGACCGTGGAACTTGGCGAACACCGCCTGGAAGGCCACGTTCGCCCGACCGGCCGGATCGTTGGCGAGCATGCGGAGCAGCTGGTCCTCCCAACCGGCGATCGCGTCCACCGGCAGACCCAGGCGCGGGTCGGTCTCCGGCGCCGTGACCCGGTGGAACGCGATCGCCGGGACCTCCTGGCCGGAGTCCGGGTGCTCTCCGCGCAGTAGGCGAGCGGTGTTCAGCACATCCGCACGCATCGCCCGCCACTCGTTGCCATAGCCCAGGCCGTCGTCGGACCTGCTGAAGCCGCGGCCGGTGTGGGCGGCGGGGACGACGACCTCGCCCTCGAGGGCGGCCGCCTCCGCCCGCAGCTCGTTCTCCTCGCGCAGCTCCGGCCCCGCGTCCGCCGTGGCCAGCCACTCGACGGCGAAATCTGAGCCGTTCGGTACACGGACCTTCAGCTGGGTCAGACCGGCCGGCGGCGTCGCGTCGGTCTCCGCCAGGATGTAGGGCTGCTCGGGCTCGTTCGGTTCGCCGCTGTCCCGGCCGCCGCGCCGCCCGAAGCGGAACGGCGGGAACGCCATCGCGGCCATCGTGCCGGCCGCCCCGGAGGTCCCCAGCGCCGCCAGGTAGTGCGCCGCCAGCATGCCCAGGGCCATGCCGCCCACGAACAGGACCACGGTGGCGACCGGTCCCAGACCATCCCGTCGGTCGCCTGATTCGTCGGGTTGCTCCACCGGCATGTTCAGCGGCGCGCTCAGGTGCCGCTGCGCAGGTTCCTGTTGGTTGGCCGGGTCGACCCAGGTGTTCAACGGGGCGTTGAGGTGCTGGGTCGGGTGGCTGGAGGGGGTTGGCCGGCCGGCGGCCGGCTCGGCCAGACCTGGGAGCTCGGCCAGATCACGGATTTGGATGAGCGCGAGCGGAATGTCGTGGCCGTACGCCTTGAACGCGTCGTATCCGACCGAGCGGACCCAGGCGTTGTCGGCGGCGGAGTTCTCCGGGTGGTAGCGGCCGCTCTCCGCGTCGAGGGCCACCGCGACCGGGCCGCCGACGGCCGGCAACAGCCAGACATTGCCCGCGCCACGCACCTGGGCGCCCTTGGCCAAGTGGCCGTGGGTGAACTTGAGCGGCTCGCCCTCGCGCGTCACCACGAGCTCCCGCGCGACCCACAGGCTGCCGTCGAGCAGCAACACCCACATGAACTGGCCACCCTCGGCCAGCAGCCGCGCGGCCTCCGAGGTGCCGACCAGTGCCGGACGGAACCCGAGTGCGTATGCACGCCCCACCTCGTCGGCAAACTGGTCGCCCTGGCCGTGAGCGAACACCGCACCCCTCGGACCCGGGGTGCTACCCCGTGGCCCCAGCGGACCGACCGCCATGCCCGGCACGGCCAGCAACACCCCATCGGCGTGCGTGACCCGCCTTCCATCGACCACGGCCAACACCTGCTCGGGCGTGACCCCGAGGGTGGCCGCCACGTCTTCGACACGGGCCAGGCGGGCGGAATCCACCAACGAATGCACTCGATTCACCAGCGCGGCGCCTGGCCCGAGCGGGAAGACCATCATCGCGCCGCCGCTGCCCAGCAGGCCGAGGATCTGCTCAGAGCCAGTCAGCCACGCCAAACCGAGCAGACCAATCCCGATACCCACCCTCCACGTGAGCCAACGCCATGCACCCAGTGCCACAAGGAGTAGCCGGAGCTCGCTGACCAGCCGTTGTACGGTGCCCCTGGGCAGCAGCTTCACCGCGGCGATCACCATGCCGCCGAGCACGAACGCGCCGAGGATCAAGCCGCCCGGCGGGATCACCAACGCGACCAGGATCTCTGGATGGCGGATCGTCAGGGCGAGTGCCATGGCGAGGGCAGGGGCCAGCAACTGCCATGGCCCCAGGCGCGCCCAGGCATGGGTCAGCGTGGACGTCAGCGCCGACGTCAGCCCCTGGACGGTCCTGGCTGGGCTGGTCTCGGCCTGGGTCGGTGTCTTCTCCGGGTCGGTCTGGTCGGGTGGGTTCAGTAGCCGGGCCATGAGGTAGCCGGCGAGGTAGCCGCCGATATGGTTGACGACCGAGAGGAACGGTATCGCGAGACCGAACACCAGGTTGAACCCGATGTTGATGCCCAGCATCCAGCGGGTCCGGTCACTGAGCTTGCCGTGGCGGCGGTGCTCGATCGTTACTCCGAGACCCATCAGCGCGAAGATCGCGCCGGAGGCCCCCATCACAGGGTTGCCGAAGGGCAGCGTGAACAGGCCACCGAGGAACATCCCGGCCAGGTACAGGCGGGCGAAGCGTGCCCGCCCTAGGAGCGGCTCCAGCTGCCGGCCCAGCAGGTAGAGGCTGACCATGTTGAACGCAATGTGGTACCAGGTCATGTGCAGGAAGGCGCTGCTGAGCAACTGCCAGCCTTGGAACGTGGCGGCCGCGAGCGCGCCGTGTTGGGCCAGCGGCGCGGCCCCGGCGGTCTCCAGGTCGCCGACCTGCCAAGCGGCCACCAGGTAGACGAGGACGTTGGCCGCAAGCAGCGCCATGGTGACGAGCGGCCGCACATTCTTGCGGGGGGCCTCGGTGGTGGCCTTGGCGGCTGCCTCGGAGTTGTCGCGGTCGCGGCGGGAAAGAACGTGCTCGACGAGCACGACGGTCGCCCTGGCGACCAGCCCGCCGACGGCCATGAGCAAGCTGACGTGCAGGTCGGTGCCGAGTACCAGGTGGCTGATCAGCATGAACCCGGCCGCGATCGGAATCGACCAGAGCAGGGCTCGGATTCCGGTCAGCTTCGGCTGCTTCTTGAAGGCGTCACGCAACTCGGCGAGGACGACGGCCATGACGCCGTTGCCGGCCGCGCCGAGGGTGAGCCATCCTGCGCCGGGCAGCCCGGCGAGCATGAGCGACAGCCCTAGCGCCACGACGGTGGCCAGGGTGAACAGGGCGATGTACCGGCCCGATGGGGGGCCACGGGCGCGCACGAGGTGCACGGCGAGCACGACCGCGGCGGCCGCCGCGAGCCCGGTGAGCATCCAACCGCCGATGGCCAGGAGGGTGCCGCCGGTGAGGATGCCGAGTGCGCCGCCGCCGACCGCGCCGGACGGAGCGCTGATCAGCAGTGTGCGGAGGGGGAACCGGCGGTGTTCGGTGGTGGTCTCCTCGGACCAGCTGCGCCTTTCTCGGTTGACGTGCTTGTCCAGCACGGTGACGGCGAGGAGCTGGGTTGCCAGCCCGCCGTCGGTGCCGGGCTCGTGGTGGCGCCGCGTGCCGGCGGCGTAGGCGGTCAGCGCGCGCCGCTTCGACCGGGCCAGGCCGTCAGCGGTGCCGGCCTGGTCGAACAGGGCGGTGAGCTCGGCTGGCAGAGCGGGCATCATCGCCAAGATGGGGGCCAGTAGGTTGCCGGTGAGCAGCGCTTCGAGGCTGCCGGTCAGCAGTCGGGCGAGGGGGGTGTTCTTGTCCGCGAGGATTTCGCCCTGCAGTGCCTTGAGAATCTGCTGGAGCTGTTCCTGGGTGGGGCCGCCGGGCGTGCGCATCGCGTTGACGAGCGCGGCGGCGCGGCGCCGTTGGGCGCGGTCGAGGTTCGCGCGGGCCAGCGCCCTGCGCAGTGCCTCGCGGCTTGACGGGTCGATACCGAGCTTGACCAGCGTGGCGTCATCGGTCGCGGCCAGCTGCTCGATCGAGGTGATCTTGGCTTCGGTCAGTGCGCGGTGGTGGCGGAAGTCCACGTTCCGGTAGCGGTGCAGCGCGGCGCGCACCGCCTTGACCTCCGACTCCATCACGCCGAGGCGGGCCATCGCGGCATCGTCCATCGTGGCCAGTTCGGCGATGGAGGTCATCCCGGCGGCGATCAGGGCGCGGTAGATGTGGTCGCGGTACTCCTGCTCGCGGTCGCGGTTGGCGCCGAGATTGCGGATGTGCGCGATGAGCTCCTCGACGCGGTCCTCGCGGTCCCAGTCCGCCGTCTCGGCGGGGTGCAGCGCGTCCTGGGCGTCGCGCAGCTGGTTGCGGACGTGCCACCACAGGTTGGTCTTCTTCCCCTTCTTGCTCTTCTTGGCCTTCTTGCTCTTGGCCTCGTAGCTGGCCATGGCCTGCTCGCGGACGGCGGCTTCGGTGAGCACGGCGCGGTTTGCGTCGTTGGCCAGCCAGCTGATCACGAAGGCGCGCAGTTGCTCGACGTCGTCGGTGGTCATTCCGAGGTCGGCGGCGATCGTTTCGTCGGCCGCGCCCTCGGCCCAGGCGACGAACACGGCGAGCTCATAGGTAAACAGGGACTCCAGTGCGGACGGTTCGATGTCGCCGTCGGCCATGCTCCACTGCCTGGCCTCCCGTTCGGCGAGCAGCCGGCGGGCGACCCGCAGGGTGGCGGCCACCTCGTCAGGGTTCAGGTTCAGCTGCTCGCCCAGTTCGAAGGACCGGTTGAGCTCGCGCAACGCCTGGGCAAGCACGGCGGCGTGGCGGTTGGCCTTCGTGTCGGTGGGCAGGGTGTCGACCAGGCTCTCCAGCAGCATCAGGTGGCGGAAGAGCGTGGCGGTTTCGCGCGCGGAGCCGGGCTCGGTGGCCTTGCGGTGCAGGCTGGCGAGGGTCTGCTTGGCGATCTGCTCGGCCCATCCCGAGGCACCCCACTCGTCGTCGGAGAAGACGCCGATCAACCCGGCCGCCGAGGCGATCCGGTGCAGCGTCTTGGTCGCCTCGCCGTACTCGCCGGCCTCGGCCTCCTGCCTGGCCCGGCGCACATCGGCGGGAGTGAGGGCCAGGGCGACCTCTTCCGGGGCCTCGTCAGCATCCTGCTCGGCGTCCGTGGCCGCCCGCTGTTCGGACACGGCGGGAGAGGTGAGCTTGCGGTACTGGGCCAACGAGTGGATCAGCTCGGTCTCGACCTGGTTGAAGTCGGCGGCGCGCTCGGCGTCGAACCGGCCGAACACCTCCTCGCGCAGCTCGGCGCGTTGCGTGACGAGCTCGTCGATCTGGGCGGCGAGCTGCGCGAACTCGGCATCGACATCGGTGGTGGTGGTTTGGACGACTAGCTCGGTTTCGGGTTCGACCTTGCCCAGGATTACCCGCTCGGCCATCTTGACGTCCTGCTTGTTGGCGCGCTTCATGCTGCGTTTGATCTGCCAGGTGGCGAACCGGCGAATCGCGGGTGCGGTGAGCTCCCCTTCGTCCAGCTGTCCGCGCAGCCAGTGGACCATGCCGGATCCGGCCAGCAGCCGGTCGTGCAGGTCCAGCCACACATTGATCTCACCGAGCGCACCTTGCCGGCCGGGCCGGCCGAACGCCTGCTTCAGGGCGCGTAGGTTCGGGAACACGCTGGCGATCGTGACCCGCAGCCCACCGGCCTCCAGCACCTCCTTGAGCGGCTTGATGTCGGAGCCCCGGGAGATCAGGTTGGTGGCGATCACCACGGAGCCCCGGCGGGAGGCGCGTTCGATCTTGCCTGCCAGGCCGGTGATGTGCTCGTCGAGCGCGTTGACGATCTCAACGGGGACGCCGGCGGGCTTGCCGTTCAGTTGCACTTCGGACACCATTTGCGCCAGGCGCAGGGCCTCGGGGATCTCGCGGATGAACACCACGTGCGGGAGGTCGTTGCCGCCGAGGTGGTCCTGGGCGATGCTCTCGGCCAGCGCGGTGAGCTTGGCGTCCGTGGTGCCCCAGATCCGCCACTGGGTGTATTCGCGGCGGTCCGGCGTGTTGCGAGGGATCTCCACGGTTTGCAGGCCGTAGAGCTTGCGGACCAGTTTCTCGATGCCATCGACGGTGCCGGTGGACCCGGACAGCCAGTCGTATTCCTTGAGGAACTGGTGGATGTTGATCTCATCGAGGGTGGTCAGCTCGTGGCGGACGGGGAGCCCGAGCTCGGCCTCCAACGCGCTGTGTTTACCGCCCCGGTAGCGCTGGCCGGGCAGCGACCATCCGGTGGCGTTGTCCAGGATCTCGGCGTCGTACAAGTCGCGGACCAGGTGTTTGATGTTGGTCGGCTGGTGCTTGGCCCAGAGCGCGTCGCTGAGGTACTCACGGAACAGGCCGGTCACCACCCGCTCGCGGCCCTGGTCTCTGGTGTACTGCTCGATGAGGCTGGCCTGGTCCTCGCTGATGGTGGCCTCGTCGTCGCGCCCGAGGCGGTAGTGCTCACCCTTGGTCAGCTTGTGCGCCAGGTCGCGCGCCTCGAAGCGGAGCTTGCTGTAGCCGAACCCGGCCGTCTGTGCCAACCGCAGCGGGTGCCGGGCAAAGTCCACCAGGATCGCGTCGATCTCGTCGATCACCGCGTAGGTGAAGCCGCGTTGCACCTTCTCGCCGTCGGGCCGGCGGCGATCCAGTAGGAAGTCTTCCAGGTACGCGCGCGGTGTGCCGTAGGTGATGTCGGCCTTGTAGTCCGCCTCGGTGCCGGGATGCGTGTCACTGATCAGCGCCCCGGTGAGTCCGAACCAGTCGAGCAGCGGCTTGTCGTCCTCGTACTGCTTGGCGGCCTGCTCGTAGTCAATCTTGAACACGTGCACGCCATGGCCGGGGGCCTCGACGCCGTGCCGGGCGCGGATGACCAGCGCGTGGTGCGTGGCGACCATGCGGTCGACGTAGCTCTTGCCTTCGCCGGTGGCCTGCTCCACCATCACGCCGCGCATCTCCTGGTCGAACACCAGGCCGCGCAACCTGCCGCCCCGCCCTTGCGGCCCGCCGATCACCCGCACCAGGAACGCGGCCAGCTGCACATCGTGCGGCACCACAGGCGTGGCGTCCGGGTTCGACGGGTCGAACTTCTCGGTCCGCAACAGGCCTTCCGCGGCGAGCGCGGCGTGCTCCACAGGCGTCAGCTCTTCGCCGCGCGCCTGCTTCTCGTACAGCCAGTGGTTGTCGTCGCCCAGCTCCGACCACAGCTCTCGGGCCTGGTTGACCAGCGGCTGGAGCTCGAGCTCGACCAGCTTGTCCCGCTTGACCAGCTCGTGCTCGGCGTCCGTGTACTTGCGCTCGGCCGCCTCGTGCTTGCGTTCCGCCTTCGACGCTTCGGTCTTGGCCCTGGCCAACGCCTGGCTCAGCTCAATCCGCTGGTCCTGCTCGGCCCTGGCGAAGTTGTCCTTGACCGCGCGCCTGGCCTTGGCGACCGAGTCCGTCGCTTCGGCCTTGGCCTTCTTGGTCTGCTTCAGCGCATGCTGTGCGTCCTTGATCTCCTTCTTCAGATCCGCCCTGGACCTGGTGTCGCGACCCTTGGGCCGGTACTGGTCGAGTTCCTCCTGGGTCGGCACCCGCTTCGGGGAGGCGTCCGGGTCCGCGCCGCGTTCCCGCTGCTGCTCCGGAGTCCGGTCCTGGTGGGTGCCCTTGCTGGGTGGGTCCAGCCCGGAGTAGTGGTCGTCCGGCTTCGGTGGCTGGAAATCGGGGTTCTCCGGAGCCTTGCCGTGACCCAGGAACGGCGTTGACGGCTCTTCCGTCGTCGGGAACAAGCCGGGGTCGGCACCGCCCGACCCGAACCGGGAGCGTGAGCCGGAGGCCACCGATCCCGGGAGGACCGCCGTGGGGAAGGGTTCCATCGGGCTCCGACCAGGCGCGGGCACACCGCCGGTTCCCGCGAGCCCGTGGATTCCCGCTGGCACGACGAACTCGTGCGTCGCGCCGCTGAACCGGACCGGCCGGTAGCCATCGGCCTGGATGACACCGGTGATCTCGGTGAGCAGCGGATCAGTGTGCGCGATTGTGTGTTCTTCGCCGTTGGTCTGGTGGGTGAACGTCCACTTCCCGTCCTCGATCCTCAGCAGGACGGAGTGCTCCTTCCCAGCCAGCACCAGGATGTACTCGCCGTTCTGGATCCCGTGCAGGGTGCCGGCGAGGTCCTCCACGTCCGTCGCTTGGCGCTGGTGCCCGAAGGCGGCTTCCACGGCGGCGATCTTGCTTTCGCCATCCGCATCCGGGTGCGGCAGCCGCGGTTGCTGGAAGCCCGGTTCGGTCGCTCGGTGCGCGATGACCTCCTTCATCACGAACCCGACGCAGTCCGTCTCGCACGCATCCTTGGGCTTCGTCGGCGCCGAAGCCTCCTTGCCCAGGCGCCTCGGCTCCGGACCCATGTGGAAGCCCTCGATCACCGCCGGGACGGCCCGGTCGTCGGCGCCCGGCCGCGGCGCGAACGGCCGCATGCGGCTCTTGGGACGCAGCACAACCTCGGTGTCGGTGGCATCCCGCCCGACCCGATAGGGCACCCGGCCGACGTGGTCGCGCGGGGCCGATTCCAGCGCCTCGCGGACCTGCTCGGAGGTCACCCGGTCGAGGTGGATCTTGGCGCGCAGATTGTTGATGTGGGTGGTGAGCTCGTCCAAGGTGTAGCGGCCGCCGACGCGAGTCACCTGCTCGATGTGCTCGAGCAACGATGCCGTCGGCTTGAGCCCGCCCCGCGGCGTGCGGAGCGTCCGGGCCTTCCTCTGCTTGTCGGTGAGCCGGTCGACCTGCCAGGCACCCAGGGAGTTGCGGCTGAGCGCGTACCGCTGCGGCCCGAGCTTGCGCAGCGCGGCGAGGAGTCGTACCTCCGACATCTTGAGGTGCGCGGCGAGATCGGCCACGTTGTACTGCCCACCCTTACGGGTGACCTCGTCGATGCGTTCCCCGTCCTTCATCGGCTTGCTCGGCCCGCCGGGCTTCGAGAACTCGCCGGGCTTCGGTGACCCGCCGGGCACACCGGGTTTCGGCGAGCCGTCGGACAGCACGACCTGGTGGGGCTGGCTGGGATTCGGTGAGCTGCCGGACACGAAGAGCTTGATGGGCTGGCTGGGGTTCGGGGTACTGCCGGGCTGGCTGGGGCTCGACGAGCTGCCGGGCAGCACAAGCTTGCCGGGGGGCTCGGTGGGTTCCGTTGTGCCGGGCAGCACGAGCTTGCCGGTGGGCTCGGTGGGTTCTGGTGTGCCGGGCGGCACGAGCTTGCCAGGAGGCTCAGTGGATTCCGGCGTGCCGGGCAGCACGAGCTTGCCGGACTCACTGGGTTGCGGCTCGGGCTCGGGTTCGCTGGGTTTCGGTGGGAGCACGAGACCACCGGGCTCGCCGGGTTTCGGTACGTCGCCCGGAAGCACGATCTTGGACGCGTACGCGGGTGCGCTTGGATCGCCCCTCAGCAACCGGGCGAGTTGCGAGCGCCGGGTGTGCCGCTCGAGCCGTGTGACACCGTCGGCGCCCTCGTGGATCGAGTACCGCGTTCCGCCGTCGGCGCGCACCGTGTCGCGCACGTCGGACTCGCTCATGCCGTACGGCGCCAGTTTCCTCAGCGGGTAGACGCCGCCCCTGCGAGTGGCCTGATCCAGGATGTCGATCTTGGACTGGTTGAGGTCCTTCACCGTGCGCAGGCCGGGCGCCTTAGGTTCTCGAGGCTCGGCATTGAACGCGCCGGTACGGCTGACGCCCCACATCGCCACATCCGTGAACAGGCCCACGAGAGCCTGATCGCGCTGGCCCGGGGACATCTCGTCCCATATCAGACCTCTCGTTCGGTCGAGCGCGTCCACTGTGAAGCCGCCCCGAGCACCCCAGTTCGCCACCTTCGCGGGCAAGACCAGGCCGGGGCGCACCGCCGCCCCACCCAGTGCCTTGCCGACTCCCGCGAGCCGCCCCGCCACCGAGGCGGCGCCGAAGAACGTCGTGGAGGCCAGGTTGATCCAGAGCGACCGCGCGACCGGATCCGCCAGGCTGAGACTTTGCTCGTGCTTGCCGCGCTGGTAGATGGCGTCGATCGTGCTGTACGCCTGGTAGGCCATGCCGATCCCGCCGATGATCGCGCTGCCCGCGCCGGCACCGACGAACAGGACGGCCGTCCCGATACCATCCGCCCACTTCTTCGCGGTAGGGGTGTAGTGCGCGGCGATCGTTTTCAGCCCAACTGCGGGACCGGGCTTCTCCTCGGTCCCGGTAGGCGCCGTCCAGTCGGTGGGCACGATGAGCTTGTCGTACTCGGTCCACGGGCTGTTGCGCACGTAGTCGTCTTCGCCGGTGGACACCAAGCCGGTGAGATCAATGAACTTGAACTCGCCCTTGTCGTTTTCCTTCTTCTTGCCGCCTGCCATGTCCTTCTTCGCGGCATTCGAGAGCTTGGTGGCGTAGTCCGACCCGTAGCCGTCCTCCTCGGCATCGGCTCTTACCTCGCAGGCGAAGCAGCCGGCGTCACGATCGGTCACCCGGTAGATCGGCATGTCAATGGCGCGGTAGCTGCCCTCCGGCACGAACTTGACCGGCAGCGCCACGATGTCGCCCTCGTCGCCGCCGTTGCTCCAGATTTTGTCCACGTACTCGTCGACCAGGCCCGGGTCCTTCTTGAGTGACTCCGGGTCGAAGTTCTGGAGGTCCTCCTTGACGATGTTGCGCAGCTTGTTCTTGCGGTCGGGTCCGGTCTCGTCGGCGGAGATGATCACATCGTCCGGGTTCAGACCGCGCCGGTTCTCGGGCAGCTCGGCCGCCATGGCGGCCACCACGTCCAGCCCTTTCGATCGGTAGTCCTCCCGCTTGGTCGGGTCGGAGTTGTTCCAGTAACCGTCGAACTCGGCGACCGATGCCAGGGCGTTCGTCCAGGACCGGTCGCCGGTCGAGGGGAGTCCCGCGCCGTACAACCCAGCGTCGGCGTAGACGGGCAGGCCCATCGCCGCCCCCGAGTAGGTTTGGTCCACCGCCTGGACGATCGGCAAGATCTGCTCGCGCAACGCCGCGGCGCCCGGACCGTTCGACGCCACCACCATGCCCGCGAGATTGTTCAAGGCGTCGGCATTCGCCTTGGCCGAGGTGAGCGCGTCGGTGAAGTAATCATCATCGGCCATGCCGGCAATGGTGAGGTCGATGCCGCGCAGCTTGCCCTGAGCGGCGGCGAGCCCGTTCTGGTAGTAGGTGATCCGGGCGCCGAGATCCCGGCCGTCCCGGTCCAGCGCATCCCCTTCCCGCCCGAGGATGTACCGCATGGCGCCGGGGCTGTCCCCGTACCGCTCCAGGTTCCGCTGGAAGTTTTCCATCCGCCCGTTGAGTTCGATCTGCTCGGGTACGAGGTCGGAGAGGTCCCGGTTCAGCCTGTCGGCCTCGTCCTGGTAGTACTCCAGGATCTTGTTCGCGCGCGCGGCGGGGTCCTTCGGCAGATTGTCGAGCGTGCCGGGAGCCATTGCGTTGATCGTGTTGATGAGTTCCGGGTTGTCCGCGAACTGCATCCGCTTGCCCTCGTTCGACTCACCGAGGTGCTTCCCCTTGCCCACCTGGTAGTAGTGGTAGCCCAGCTCGTCCACCGCGATGCCGGTCGCCAGCATCCGGTCCAGCGTCAGCGGGTTGATGCCGTCGGCGAGGTCACTCAAAGTGCGTTCCTCGTCCGGAGTGATCTTGCCGTCCTGGGTCGCCGCGTTGGAGGCATCGATGAACGGCTTGAGCTCCTTCGAGCCGACCTCGCTCGCCCAGCGCGTCGCGCTCTGGTCCGCCAGCAACGTCAGGTTTGCTCGCGTCTTGGACACCAGTCCGGGGTTCTCCACCCCGGTGAGGTGGGTTACCTCCTCGGCATTCGCCGCCTGGAGGAAGCCCAGCCATCGGTCGTTCATCGGGGTGAGGTTGTTGCTGGTCGAGCCCGGGCCGGAGGGAGCGGTGCTCAGGTTGTGATCCTCGGGGACGGCGTAGGGACTCTTGTCGGATCCCACGCACTTCCCCTTGCATGCCTGGCCGGAGTGGTAGCCGTCCTCCTCCGCAAAGAGCAGCTGAATGGCGCTGGTCTCCTGAGCGCCCTCCACCGTGTGGATGTAGTTGCCGTAGGCGTCCTGGCCGCCGACGACCTCACCGTCGTATGCCCAGGCCTCGACGCCGCCGCCGGTGCCGTCCGCGTTGCGGTGCTGTTCGATGAAATTCCCGCCATAGGCGTAGTCGCGCTGCCCGTTCGGCTGCACCGGCCCAAAGCTCTTACAGCCGCCACCGTCACACTCGGTCTGGCCACCCTGTCCGGGCTGGGTGGGCATGTGGTAAGTGCCGCCCTCCTGGTCGACACCTTCGATGGAGTGGATGGACCCGTAGCCTTGGGTGATTTTCAGGTGTCCGCCCAGGCCGTGGGAGTCGCGGGTGACGACCTCGAAGCCGACGGTTGTGTTGATCGTGTCACCCTCGGCGGACGTGAACGTTGCTCCGCCACCTCCCACTCCCTGCTCAACCGTGATCTTCGCCGGGTTGCCGTAGAAGTCGCGGAGTGTGAACTCGGCGTAGCCGCCGTTGTTCACCACGAGCACGTCCCGCCCGGGCTTGCCTGGTAGCTGTGCCCCGGTCACCACGCACCCCTGGCAGCTGCCGCTGAACGGCGCCCCGTTCGGGCTGGACAGCCGGAGATGGAATCGCGAATTCATATCCGAGCTCGGCGCGGTGAACCGGACGGTGGCCCCGGTGCGGCCGTCGGTGACGGTGCCGCCTTCGGTGGAGACCTCGCCGTTGCCGTCCTTGTCGTGGGTGATCTCCGCGCCGGTGGAGTCGTCGACGCGGTCGGCGCCGTCGGCCACGTCGACCGTGCCGGTCGCGGGATCCCACGACGCAACCTGCCCGGTACCGGTGGTGAACGTCTTCGGCTCGCTGCACTGCGCCGCCGGGCACGAGTAGACGGTCTTGTGGCCCGGGCTCTCCACGATGAGCTCGACGTCACCCGTTTCCTCATCCCGATCGGCGGATGCGCGCGTGACGTACTCGCCCATCTTCGGGGTCTTGGGGGTGATCTTCGCGCCGGCCGCCTCCGCCGTGCCCCGGGCCAGTACCACCGCGTTGAACTCGACAAACGGCTTGCTGGGTTGCCCACCGACGGTCACGGGGAGGGTGGTCGGGGATCCCTTCATCTTCCTGTCGGCCGCGTCGTAGGTGTAGTCCACGAAGTAGGAGTGCGTGTCCTGGACGGACTTCGCGGTCTTTTCCTCATCCAGGCCGTGGCGCTGGGCGTACGCGGTCGCCCACTTGTCGGCACGGTCAAGGACGTCCTGGAGCATTGTGTTTGCCTTGTTCAGGTTGTCGACGCTCCACTTGGTGTCCGGGAGATTACGTCCGGCGGTGTTGTAGTAGCCCTTGAGGAACTCGCCCGCCCTACCGGCCTGATCCTGGATCTCCGAGAACTCATGTTGCTGCCTGATGGCAGCATCGAGCTCAGCAAACGCGCCATTCTTGGCCTGGTGGATCTTCTCGTTCGGTACTGATCCCGTCGCCTTGGGGTCGGCTCCGTACGCCGCGTGATCGAAATAGGTGGCTCGGGCGTCCTGGCCGGCGGCGGCGACTTCCTTCTTGGTGGCGCCGCCGTTGGATGCGTTGTGCTCGGCTTCCTTCTGGGCCTCGTCCGCCTCCGAGCCGATTCGCTTCTCGGCCTTCTCCATATTGTGGTCGGCGTTGATGACCTGGTTGTCTGTGGCGCCCGTGGCGGCGGCATGCGCGGCGGCTTCCTTGACACCGCGTCCGGACGCCTGACGACCGGTTACCTCGGCCCGGTGCTTCATCGATGGCGAGAGCACATCGTCACCGCCACCACCGGTGGTGGTGTACGTGACCACCGGTGGCGGCACGACGACACCGCTCTGCTTGCAATGCGCGCCGGGGGCGCCGGAGCAGAAGCCGTAGGCGCCGTCGGGTCCGGCGCCGGCAACGGTGGCCACCCCGCCCTCACCTTCGCCGGTGGCGGAGTCGGTCTCGTCTGCGAAGCCGGTGAGGCCCCCGGAGCTCGCCCGGCTGTGCGCCTCGTAGCTACGGCGACAGGTGGGCGAACCGAAACACCCGGCGGACGCCTGCGCGCTGTTGGCGGTCGTGCCGGCTTGGGCGAACGTCATCACCTGGCCGTCGGCGGGCATCACGGTCGGCGGGGCGGACGCGTCGGCGACGGCCCGCTGCCCCGGGCGCTTGGACTCGGCGTGGCTGGCGGCGGCGCACGTGGAACCGGCGGTGGCCTGGCAACCACCCATTGCCTGCGCGGCCTCCGGGGAGGCGGCGACGCTGCTGCTGGCGCCACATTGACCGTTGACGCCGGCGACACAGTCACCGCTCGAAGTCGCGGTGTTGGTGACGCCCTTGTTGGCGAGGTGGGCGCTGCCCTGGGTGTGGGCGCCGCAGCCGGTGCCGGCGCAGGCGGCGTTGACCTGCGCGGCGTAGTCGGTGACGTAGCCGTCGGTGGTCGTCAAGCACTGACCAACCTGGGCGCAGGTGGCGGTGGCGACCGCCCGGGTGGTGTTGTCACCGGCGGTGCCGTTCACGCCCAGGGTGGCCGGGTCGTCGGTCGCGGTAGTGGCGCTGCTCGCGGTGACCGGGCAGCCACCGGCGTCGGTCTCGCAGGTACCGACCACCGAGGCGTTGGTCATACCGAACCGGCCGGTCCCCGCCGGCCCGGTTCCGGGGTGGCTGATCACCGAGGCGCCGATTGTCATGCTGGCCCGGCAACCACTCCCCTGGCCGGTGCATGCGGTCTCTCCGTGCGCGGTGCTGCGGCTGACCGGGTCGGTCGCGGTGCCGTTGACCGGTGCGGAACCGGGGGTCGCGCTGATTGCCTCGGCACCTCCGGAGGGCTTGACCGTGGAGACCGAGTCGCCGGTGACGGTGCCGGTACAGCCCGCGTCCGGGCACTCGATCTGGGAGCCGACCTGGATGCTTACCGAGCGGCCGGGGAGCATCGGGGCGCCGGGGGTGGCGCTGCTCGGCACGCCGCTGGTCGGGTCGCTGGTGACGACCGCGTTGCTGGCGGCGGCGCAGCCGGAGGCACCGCCCCGGCATTCGGCGACGGTACGGGAGACACTGTGTGCGGTCGGGTCACCGGTGAGGGAGCCTTCGGCGGTGGTCTGACCGGTGCAGTCGGGGCCGGCGCAGTACACGGTGGCGGTGGACTCGGACCACGCGGGTGGGTTGGTGATCGGCTGGTTCGCCGCCTGGGTCGCGGCCTGCGCGTTCTTGGCGGCCTCATCGGCGGTCTTCGCGGCTTCGGCCGCGGCCTTCTTCTGTTCCTCGGTCGCGCCCTGGGCGGCGGCGACCTGCTTCGCCTGTTCGGCGTCCAGCTTGGCCTGTTCGGCCTGCTGGGTGGCCTGGGTGGCGGTGTCCCTGGCCTGTTCGGTGAAGATGTCGGCTACCACCTGGCCCGACCCGGCGGTCGAGGTGGAGGTGGCCTGGCAAGCGGATCCGGTGGTGTCACAGCTGGCGGAGGTGGCTCCGGTCGCTGTGTCGCTCCCCGGGGGGCCGTGGTTTCCGGTGCCGCCGCTGGTGTGGTCGAGGCCGGTGAGGCCGGCGGTGGAGCTGAGCGGCTGACCCTTGCACGGGCCGCTGCCGTCGCAGTTCAGCTGTGCCCAGGAGGACGCCCAGCTGGAGGCGCCGGGGACTGTCGGGCCGCCGTTGCTGGCGCTGGAGCCGGGGGCGGTGGCCGGCTGGTTGGGCTGCTGGCCGGGCTGGTTGCCGTTGTTCTGGCCGCCCTGTGAAGCGGTGGTGTCGGTGCCCGTGTTCGCGGCGCCGGCGCTTTGGCCGTTGCCGCCGATCTGTTGGTTGCTGACCGTGGCGTTGGTGCTCGGCTGGTCGGTGACCATCGGCTTGATGGCGTTGGCGTTCGGCTCGGTGGACGAAGCGCCGTTCACCACCGCGGTGCAGGTGCCGCCGGTTGCCCCGGCGCAGGCGCCGCCGGCCCGGTTGCCGCGCGGGTCGGCGGAGACGCCGGGGTTAGTGGCCAGCGCGGTCAGGATGACCTTGCCGCCACACTCGCCGCTTTCGCAGGTCAGTTTCCCGCCGGCGATGGACGCGGCCGAGGGGCCGGTGCCGAACCGGGCGGCGTTGCTGTCCTGGCCGTCACCGGCGTAGGTGACGGCGGCGCCTGGGCCGGTGAAGGCGGTGGACAGGGTCTGCACCTGGCAGCTGGTGGCGCCGGCCTCACAGCCGACCGCGGCTTCGGAGGTGCGCGGCTTGCCGCCGTCCACCGCACCGTCCCAGGAGGCGGAAGTGGTGTGCGCGGTGCCGTGGCAGGTGGTGGTCTGGCAGTCGACGGACCCTGCGGCGCGGGCGGTGGCGGTCGGGCCGGCGGTGGGCTGGCCCGCGACCGGCTTGCCAGTGGCCGGGTCGATCTGCACGTACTCGGCGACGGTGGAGGCGTCCGAGCTGGCCTGGCCGAGGCAGCCGCCGTCGACCACGGTGCACTGGCCGCTGGTGGAGGCGCCGCGCCGGTGCGGTGAGACGGCGGTGTCCAGTGCGGAGGTCTCGGCGTAGGAGTTGCCGCCGCACTCGGTGTCCGTGGTGTTGGTGCAGCGGATCTGCGAGTCGGCGTGGCTGACGCTGACGATGCCGGCGGGGGTGGCGGGCTCGCCGTTCAGACCGGCCTGCTGGGCTTCGCGGAAGGCGACCTCGGTGGAGGCGGCCTGGGCGCAGTCGGCGCCGGTGCCGTGTGCGTCGCAGCGGGTGGTGCCGATGCTGTCCTTCGTGCCGGGGACGCCGCCGGAGGTGGAACCGTTCGCCGCGCCCCGGCAGTCGGCGCTCACACAGCGCACGGTGGCGTTGGTGTCGCTGTTCGCGGTCAGGCCCCGGGCCAGCTCGGTCGCCGGGTCGGCGGGCGGGGCGGTGGGTTGGGCGCCGGTGCCGGTGGCGTTGTTGCTGGCGACGGAGGAGGCGTCCACGTTGCAGGTGCCGTCGGTGGCGTTCGCGGTGCACTGGTGGAAGGCGCCGGTGGCCTGGGTGGCCGTGGTGTTGTTCAGGCCGCTGGTGATCTCGGCGTGGGTGGCGGCGTTCGCGGCGCCACCGCAACCGGCGGCCTGGTCGCAGGCGACGCCGCTGGCACTGAGCGCGCCCTCGTCCTCGCCGCCGGAGGAGGCGGTGCAGTCCCCGCCGACGATCCGGCAGTCGGAGGCGCCGTTGTGAACCTGCACGTCGGTGCTGGTCTGCTCGGCGGTGGCCGGGGCGACCTGGGCGCCGGCGCTGTTCAGCACCGCCGGCTGCGCCTTGGTGATCTTGGTCTTCTCGGCCTTGCCGTCGGTGTTGGTCTGGGCGTTGCCCGAGCAGCCGGTCGCGCCCTTGATACAGCGGGCGGCGGCTTCGGCCTCCGGGGCCGCCCGCGCCGCGTTGTTGTCCTGGACCGCTGGCACCGCGAACCAGGCGTATTGGCCGCTGGTCTCGTCCAGCGAGGCTTCCACCGTGGTGGTGGTCACGCAGCCGACCGTGGCGACCTGGCAGTGCGCCTTGGCGGAACCGTTGCCGTTCTCCCGCCAGCGCTCGGCGGACTCGGCGGTGGTCTCGCCCTTCGGGGCCTTCTCCCGGGCGCGACTGCCCGACGAGCTGGTGTCACACGCGCCGGCGCGGGACTGGCAGTCCGAACCGGCGTCGGTCACGGTGGCGAACCCGGCCAGCGCGCAGTCCCCGTGGCAGGTGCCGCTGGTCTGGGACAGGCCGTTCTTCTTGCCGGCCGCCAGGTCCTCAGGCGTCGGTGTGGTCGGGATGGTGCCGTTCTGTGAGCAGGCGGCGCGGGCCTGGCAGAAGGTGTCCGCGCCCTGGGAGTCGACCGTGCTGTTGGTGTTGCACTCCCCCACCCCGCAGGTGGTCTGCGCGGTAATGGCGCCGGCCTTGACCACGGTGGCGCAGCCGTCGGTGGGGTTGCACGCGGCGTGCGCGGTGCGGTCACCGGCGGTGAGGAGGGTGTCGCAGCCGGAGACGCCGATCAGGCAGAAGCTCTGGTCCTCCTTGACCTCGCCGGTGGTCGGGTCGACCACGGCCGCGGAACATTCCGCGAACGCGCCCGTGTTGGCGCAGGCCGCACCGGCGCCGTCATAGCCCGGGTTGGCCTGGACGGGTCGGTCGTAGCCAGCGGCGTAGCGCAGTTCGGCGGTCTGCGCGTAGACGGTGTCACGCTGCTCGTTGTAGGCGGCGGCCTGCTTGTCGTACTCGGCCTGGGAGAGCTTCCCGGCGGCGACCTGGGCCTTCGCGGCCTCCAGGTTCGTCTTCGCGGTGCCCAGGTTCTGCTGGCCGGACACGACATCGTTGAGCAGCTGAGTGTTGTACGGGTCAAGCTGTGCGGCGGACTCGTTCGCCTTGGTCTGCAGCGCCTGCTGGGCGGTGACCTGCTTGTCGTAGTCGGCCTGGGCGAGCTTCCCGGCGTCGAGCTGGGCCTTCGCGGCGTCCAGGCTCTTCTGGCCCTGGATCACGGCGAGCCGGTCGTTCAATGCTTGGGCGGTGGTCTGCTCGGTGTTCCACCAGTAGTTCTGCTGGTTGGGGTCGTCCAGCAGCTCGGGCGGGCCGCGGTTGGACAGCGACTGTGGCTGGCGGGTCTGCAGGTTGCCGTTGGCGAGGGCGCATTCGGCGTCGCCCTCGCACGGAGTGCCGGCGAACTGGCCGTCGTTGTTGAGGCTCCAGCTGTTGCCCTGGCCACCCGGGTTCTGCCCGGCGCCACCCTGACCGGCGCCGCTGCCCTGGCCGTAGCTGCCGCTGGCGGCCAGCGCGTCGAGGACGTCCTGCGCGGCGGCGGTCAGCAGCTGGCGGGCTTGGTCACCGGCCTGCTGGCCGGCCACCTGGCCGACCAGTCCAGAAACCAGGTCGGTGACCCCGCCCAGGATCTGGGCGAAGTCATCGAGGGTGGCCGGCCGAGTGCCCTGCCCGTCGCCGGCGGAGTTGCCCGCGTTGCCGCTGCCTGAACCGCTGGAGTTGCTTCCACCGTTGCCGTTGCCGGAGTTGCCGCCGGAGATACCCAGGGCCTTGAGCAGGTCGGCGACGAAGTCGTTGGTCAGGTCGGTGATCTGCTCGGCAAGTCCACCCCGACCCTGCTGTTGGCGCTGGCCCTGCTGGCCGGACTGACCCTGGCCGTGGTTGTTGTTGTTGCCGCCGATGCCGATCTGATCGAACAGGTCGGACAGGAAGTCCGACACGGAGTCACTGATCGACGCGGTCCGGCCCCGGCTGCCCCAGGGCGACCCGGTGATCTTGCCGGCCGAGTTGCGCTGGGCCTGCACCGGCCGCCGCCCCTCGCCACGGCCGTGGAAACTGTCGGTCAGCTGGTCGCGCAGCTCGTCGAGCGCCTGCTCGGTCCGCCGCCCTGCCTTGTCGCCCGCGATCCTCGACACCACCCCGGACGCGGCGTCGACGAACCGCGACAACACCTCGTCCAGGTCCAGATCGGTGTCCTGCCGCCGTGGGGTCTGGCGACCGGTGTCCTGGTTCACCGTGGCCTGGCGAACTCCACCCCTTCGCCCGATGTTCTGGGTGGTGTCGCCCCCTTCGCCGGCACCACCCGAAAGCATCTGCTCGAACGTTCCGCCCAGGGCCTGCTGCGTCTGCTGGGCGGCGTCCTCACCAGCCACCTGACCGACCAGACCCGACGCCGTGTTCACGAAGTTGCCCAGCGCCTGCTCGACGCTCGGCGTCTGCTGCTGGTCCTGCTGTTGTTGGGCGGCCTGCTGCTGTTGGCCGGCGGCCTTGGCGTCGGCCATGAACGCGTCGTAGTACAGGCCCTCCCAGTAGTCCATGTCGTCGGAGAACGGACCCGGGTCCTTCGAACCGCCCCGGTCGCCGTGCTCCCCGCTGCCGGACTGCAGCTGGTCGAACATCCCGCCCAGCGCCTGCTGGGTCTGCTGCCCGGCGTCGTCGCCGGCGACCTGGGAGACGAGGCCGGAAGCGAGGTCGGTGAAGTTGCCGAGTGCCTCGTCCACGCTCAACGGCTGCCGCTGCCCCGAACCCCCGTTGTTGCCGCCCGCGTTCACGCCGAGCAGCTGAAGCAGCTCGGAGACGAAGTTGTTGGTCAGCTGTTCGATGGCCTGGCTCAGGTTCTGTTGCTGGGTCGGCCGTTGCTGGGACTGCTGGCCCTGGCTGTTGCCGGTCGGGCGGGAGATGCCGAGCTTGTCGAACAGGTCGGTCAAGAAGTCGTTGACCGACTGGCTGATCGTCTGGCCGAGGTTGTTGTGCTGGCCGCCGCCGGTGCTCGGCTTCTGCGGGGTCTGGCTGGAACCGCCGGTGTTGCCGTTGCCGCCCTTGACCCCGAGCAGCTCGAGCAGGTCGGTGACGAACCCGTTGGTCAGCTTGCTGATGCCGGCGGCCAGCTGCTGCTGCGCGCCGCTGTTCTGGGAGCCGCCGTTTTGCCCGCCACCGCTGTTGCCGCTGCCGCCACCGAGCAGTTGCTGGAACAAGCCGGCGAGGGCCTGCTGGGTCTGCTTGCCGGCGTCCTTACCCGCGACCTGGGACACGATGCCCGCGGCCAGGTTCACGAAGTTGCCCAGGGCCTCGTCCAGGTTCGGGCGCTGCTGCGGCTTCTGCGGGGTCTGGCCCGAACCACCGCCGTTGCCGTTTGAGCCCTTGCCGACGCCCAGCAGCTGGAGCAGGTCGGTGACGAACCCGTTGGCCAGCTTGCTGATACCGGCGGCGAGCTGCTGCTGGCCGCCACCGTTCTGGCCGCTGCCGGTGTTGTGGTCAGCCGGTGGGCGCTGCTGCCCCGAGCCGTTCTGTCCGCCACTGGTGTTGGCGTCGATGCCGAGCAGTTGCAGCAGGCCGGAGACGAACTGGTTGGTGAGCTTGCCGATCGCCTGACCCAGATCGCTCTGCTGGCCGTTGCCGGTGCTCGGCTTCTGCGTGCCCTGGCTGGAGCCGCCGGTGTTGCCTCCGTTGACGCCGAGCAGCTGGAGCAGGTCGGTGACGAACTGGTTGGTGAGCTTGCTGATGGTCTGGCCGAGGTTGTTCTGCTGGGTCGGCCACTGGGCGCCCTGACCCTGGTTGCTGCTGTTGGCGGTCGAGCGGGAGATGCCGAGCTTGCCGAACAGGTCGGTCAGGAAGTCGTTCACCGACTCGCTGATCGCCTGACCCAGGTCGTTCTGGTTGGCGGGCTGGTTCTGGGCGCCACCGCCGCTGTGCGGGAGGCTGCCGATCAGGTTCCCGACGAAGTCGAGGATCCCGCCGATGAAGTTGTCAATGCCGCCGGCCGGGGAGCGGTGGTGCTTGCTCGACCAGGAAGCCGGGTCGTTCTCGAAGGGACTGTCGTGCCGGTGGTGAGGACGCTGCGCCGCCGGGGGACCGCGCCCGCCGCCGACACCGGGGTGGTGGCCGATCAGGCTGGGGTCGCGGTCGGTGCAACCCAGCGCCAGGCACACGATCGGCTGCTGGTCGCTGTCCGGTGCGAGGCTGGACCCGCCGTGGGAGATCTGCTGGGGGGAGCGCTCAGGCATGGCGAGCTGGTAGTCGCTCGAGCCGTTGCCGGCGCCGTGCTTGTCGAGCTTGTTACTGACCCGCAGCGCGGTGGACACCTGGTCGGTCAGATCGGTCAACGCGGCTCGGGTGTGGGCGCCGGCCTGCTTGCCGGCCACGCCACCGACGATCCCGGACACCAGGTCGACCACGCCGCCCATCAGCTCGTCGACCTGCCCGGCGGCGGGCGCCTTCACCGCGCCACCGCTGGAGCCGGTCTGGCGCTGGGCCGTTGGCGTATGGAACGGGTCCACCTCGGCGAGGCGCTCGTCCACCAGCCGGTCAGCCTCAGCCAGTCGGTCGGCGACGTCCCGGTCGGTCGCGGCGAGCCGGTCTGTAAGGATGCGGTCGGTTTTCGCGGTGGCGTCCGAGACCCGAGCGGTGATCTCACGGGCGGCCGGGACCACCGCCGGGTCACCGTGGGAGGTGTGCTCGGCCAGACGCTCCAACAGACCCGACACGAACTTCGTCACCGCGCTTCCGACCGAACCGGCCGTCTCACGGGCGGGCAGCGACGCGGCCCGGTCGGTGTGCTCGACCCCGGCGGCCATCATCCGCTTCGGCTCGGCGGCGGCGCGCTTCTCGGTGGCGTCGCGGTCGGCGGCGGGCTGCTTCGGCTCGGCCGCGGTCCGTGCTTGGAAGGTCGGCTCAGCCTTGCCCGGCTTGGGCTCGTCGACGCGCTTGCCGTCCGACGCCGAACCGCCACCGGCCGTGTCGGCGATCTTGTCGAGCACAGCGCTGACGAACTCGCTCACCGGGTCCACCACGGAGCGAACCACCGACTGGGCCGGAGCAGTCACGGGCTGCTGACCACCGGACTGGCCGCGCTGTGCGGCTGCCTGGCCATTGGCGTGGCCATTAGCGGAGTCGGCGTGGCCACCAAAGAATGGCCATTCCGTGGCCACCGGCGGAGTGGCCACGGGCGCGTACTGGGCGCGCAATTCGGCCAATGACCGCGCCGGCTTGGCCACGGCCGCGGCCACGCGGCCATCCAACCCCGTGGCCTGTTGGCCACTGTTGTTCACAGGTGCCGGCTTGCCTTCGCTACCGCCGAAAGTGAACGACCATTCGGAATCGGCGGCGTCCGTGTCGGAATCCGGAGTGGAGTAGCCAACCAATTGCACGGCAGCCCCGTCCGCATTCGGCTGAGCCGAATCAGAAGCGGCGTGGGCAGAGATGAATGTTGCGGCCATCCACAACATCGCGGCGCCGAGCAACAGCTTCCCGAACGACAGGGAGCCCGCCACGGACAGCAACCCGCGCAGCAGCATCGGCACGACGGCGCGTGAGCGCCTCGTGTCGACCGCGTGCGGGGTAACCATCGTGCCTACTCCTAGGGACGGCGAGCCATGTGGACACCTAGGAACGGCCAAGACTTCTGACGGAACCTTGCGCTTAGCTGCTGGAACGGTTCGGAACCAGCCACGGTCGACTTCACGTGGAGGCACATCCTCGCGGCCCCCGAGCGTTGCCCTGGAAGGTGACACGAGTCGATCCACCCTCACCCACACCAGCAGGCCGAAGGCTTCCCGCTTCGATCGACGCTAGCCACGGTCACATCACGTGGAAGCGCATCCCCGGAGCCCTTGCGGACGCCAAGTCGATCGGTCGCGCAGTGCCTAATGTACATAGAACCTCAAGCGATGTCCACCGGGTGACTGAAGTTGCCCCGCGCGGACCATATTATGTGCATAATTCAGCGAACGTTGAGTCACTGTTAGAAGCCTGCTAATGATCACTTGCGAGGGTCATCGGGGGCAACTTTTCGACTCGGAGCATGCGAACTCCATGCCGTTCTAATTTCATTTTGAGTCGTGGATGGATTTAGTTATTCGAAGTGGAATGGAGAAAGTCGACGCAAGAGCTCCCTCCGGCTAGCTGATATCACCAACTGGTTCGCATTTCGCCGGCCGGGACAGCAATTCCTGACGGTCGATCGCGGAAACGTGCGCGCTGACGATAGACCTACCGGCTTGGCCGTCGATGGCCACTCGGCCTGGCCGCCCGCGCCCGCCCAGTCGGCGTGGCCACGGTGTCGTTGCCGGATGGCCACACGGTGGCCACGGCGCCAGCCGATGACCGCGAGTGGCCACATGCCGCTCCGTGGTGGCCAACCGACGGGGTCGCGAAACTTTCCGCGGCCGCTTCGTATTGAGGACAGAAACTGGCAGTTATGCCTTCTACCTTCAGTTCATGACCTCAACCGAGCTTCCCCCCACCGCCTCCCCGGAACTGACCGGCGAGCGCGCCGACCTGGCGGCCATGCTCGCCCAGCACCGCTTCTTCCTGCGCAACACCACCCGCGGCCTGACCGACGAACAGGCCGGCCTGCGCACCACCCGCAGCGAGCTGTGCCTGGGCGGCCTGATCAAGCACGTGGCGCGGGTCGAGCGGCAGTGGGTGACCTTCATCGTGGAAGGCCCGAGCGCGATGACCTTCTCCGAGGCGGACTACGCCGAGTACGCCAACCAGTTCAAGATGCTGCCCGGCGAGACCCTGGCCGGCGTGCTCGCCGAGTACGAGGAAGTGGCCGAGCGGACCACCCGGGTGCTCGCCGAGCTCACGTCCCTGAACGCCGACCACCCGCTGCCCGAGGCCCCGTGGTTCGAGCCAGGCGCCCGCTGGTCCGCCCGCCGGGTGTTCATGCACATCATCGCCGAGACCGCCCAGCACTCCGGGCACGCCGACATCGTCCGCGAGTCCCTGGACGGCGCAAAGTCCATGGGCTGAGCTAGTGCTTCGTCAGGAAAGTTCGACGTCGTAACTGTGTCGGGTTGATCAACCGGTCGGGTGCCCGGGAGGCTGTCGCCGGAGGTGGGTGATGGCGCGACAGCCGGAGGTGTTCGTCCGGGAGCTGGACCCGGCCGAGGCTCAACGTCTGATGAAGATCGCCAGGACGGCGCGGGACCGGGTTCGGTTGCGGCGGGCGGGCATAGTGTTGGCCTCGGTGCAGGGTCGCAGCGCTGCCGAGGCGGCGGCGATGTTCGCCGCCACCGCACAGTACGCGCGGGAGGTGATCCACGCGTTCAACGATCAGGGGTTCGCCGCTTTGGACCCAAAATGGAGCGGGGGCCGACCGCGTAGGTTCGGCCCCTGGGCACGTGAGTTGATCTGTCGGGTGGCCAAGACCGCGCCGCGGCAGCTTGGGCGTCCGTTCAGCACGTGGAGTCTGACGAAACTGGTTGAGCACCTCGCCGAGCAGCACCGGGTCATGATCAGCACCGAGACAGTCCGGGTGATCCTGCGCGAGGCCGGGATCAGCTGGCAGGCGACCAAGACCTGGAAGGGCAGCCGCGACCCGGACTTCCGGGTGAAGAAGGCCCGCATTCTGAAGCTCTACGACCAGGCCGCCGCCGGGCATGTCCCCGACCGCGGGCGGGTGATCTGTGTCGATGAGTTCGGGCCGCTGAACCTGCAGCCCCGGCCCGGGCACGGCTGGTTCCCACGAGGGCGCCGGCCCGGCCGCGGGCGACCTACACCCGGACCCAGGGCGTACGGCACATGCTCGCCGCGCTCGACCTGGCCTCCGGCCAACTGTTCTACCGGTTCCGCGACCGGAAGCGATGGCAGGAGTTCTTTGGCTTCCTGCGCCAGATCCGCACTCGGTTTCCCATCGGCCGGCTGTTCGTGGTGTGCGACAACTTCTCCCCGCACCGCAAGGGCAAGGTCGCCGACTGGTGCGCCGACCACGACGTCGCGCTGGTGTTCACCCCGACCCACGCCTCGTGGCTGAACTGGATCGAGTCCGAATTCACCGCGCTGCGCTACTTCACCCTCGACGGCAGCGACTATCCCTCCCACACCGCCCAGGAAGCCGCGATCGCTGGCTACATCCGCTGGGCCAACAAACGTGCCATGCCCAAGCAACACTTCGCGGTCGGCTCCAAGATCCGCAGACCTGATTACCTACCCAGCGTTGCCTGACGCAGCACTAGCCACCTGACCTGGTCGCTCGGCGCAACGACGGCCGCACGCAGCTCCGCGAGCAGTTGCGAACCCTCGGCGACCGTGCTCCCACGCGGCTCGCGCCGCATTCTGCGCAACACCTGGGCGAGCAGGTCCGGGCGCAGCGGCCGCCCCCGAGCCGGCGCCCGGACCAGCCGCCCCAGCAGCCCCTCGCGGATCACCACCACCCCGCCGTCCTCGGGCAGGGTGAACACGAGCACCTCGGGCACCACCTGGTCGAGCGTCTGGATCAGGTCGAGGTAATGGTTGCCACGCAACCCGAGGGCGTTGTTGCGCCGCACCCGGACCCAGCACAGCTCATCCTCGGCCAACCCGAACCGGTTGGTCAGGATCGCGCGCTCGCCCCCGGTCAGCGGCCGATTCCGATGGGCGATCAGCGGAAGTGCCTCGCGCACCAGCCGGCCGACCGGCGCGGACAACGGGTTCTCGGTGAGCATCCCGATCTGTCCGGTCGTGCCCGCCCGCCAGGCCCGCGGCAGCGTCTCCCCCAGCTCGCCGGACAGCTCGGCATTCACCTCGGCCGCGCGGTCGGCCACCACTTCGGCGGCTGTGGAACCGGGCAGCGGCGGTGGCCCGCCGAGCACGTCCAGGCGCAGGTGCTCGAGTCCCCGCGTCAGCCAGGTCAACCGAATGGCGGCAGGGGTGGCGCGCCTCGTGCTCAGCAGCGCCAACCGGTGCAGCCACCGCTCGGACAGCACCAGGAACCCGGTGCCGTCCGGGCTCGGCAGACTGAACATGACCAGCGCGTCCAGCGCGCCGGCGAGGACCTCGCCGAGCTCGGTCGCGGCGAACCGCGCCAGCGCCTCCTCCGGCAGCACCCTCAGGCCCAGGGGAAGGCCGCGCACATTGAGCTGCTCCAGCTCGCCGCGCTCCGCGTCCTCCGGCACCCGGACAGCGTCGGCGAGCAGCGGCAGCGCCTCGCGCAGTAGTCCCCCGAGGTGTTCGCGCAACGGCACGGCGGCGATGAAGCCGATCCGGTTGCCCAGCCCGGCCGGCCAGCCGTGTCGCTCCAGTTCCCTGCGCAGCTCGAGGTCGGCGAGCAGTTCGGGATCCAGGCCGAACAGGAAGGCCTGGCCCAGCAACGCCCCGAGTGCCGGCCGGTCCCGGCTCGACGCGTACCAGACGTACCAGCGGACGGCCGTGGTCACCAGGTCGTCCTCGGCCAGCTCGACCTGCCGCCGGACGGCCGCCCTGGCCAGCACCACGGCGAACTCGCCGATCTTCCAGAGGTACTCCGGCCTGGACGTGATGATCTCCTTGTAGGCGCGGGGGCGCTCCGCCGAGGCCTGCTTCGCCAGCGTGCGGATCTCGGCGAACGCACGCTGGGCGGCGGCCGACACGACCGGCCCGGTCAGCTCGAAGAACGGATGCCTGAGTGCCGCCTCGCGCAGCTCGGCCAGGTAGGCCTCCACCCGGTCTCGCCATGCCGGCGGCAGCCCGGCGAGCACCTCGGCGAGGTGATCCACACCCAGGGTTCGCTCGGGGTGGCGCGCCAACTGGTACAACGCGGCGGGGTTCTCCGTCCGCAGATCGAAAAGCGACTGGGACATCAGGCCGGCGGTGGCGTTCGGTGCCGTGGCTCGCATGGCCAGAACGGCGATCACCCGCGCCTCGGCCGGGGTAAACCCGAGGTGCGCATACAGCACCGCCTCGACCGCCGCACCCACCGCGCTGGCCGGGCCGTCGACAAACAGGTGAAGCACCCCGTTCTCGTCGCGGACGTGGTCGTGCATGCCGAACGGGGCCAGCACCGGGTCGTGCGCCGGCCGGGAGAGCTGGTACCAACGCACCTTGCGCAGCAGCGGCCGGGGCAGGGGCTCGCCCCGCAACAGGCCTGCCACCAGGCCCAGCGCCGCACCCAGCACTACCTCGGGATCGTCGTGCCGGCCCGGCGGGTTGGCCGGGTCGCCGGCTTCGGCAGCCCCCGGCTCACCGGGCTGCCACGCCGGGTGGGCCACCTGGTCGGCCAGTTCGCGTCGGCCCCGGGCGCTCATCGGCGTCTCGGTGGGAGCACCGATCGAGCCGAGCGGCAAGTCCCAGCGCAGCTCCCGGACCAGCTCCTCGTCGCGGAGCAGTCCGGCCGGCAACTTGGCGGCGAACCGCTGGCCGATCGCGCGCCTGGGTGCCAGGGGGTTGGCGAGGACGTGTTGCCGCCACACCATCCAGCGGACCACCAGGGCGCGCAGTTCCTCCTCCTCGAGCTGGATGCCCTGGCGGACCGAGGCGCCGACCAGGATCTCCAGGTACCGCAGTGACCGGTCCAGGGTGCGCGGAAGGCTGAGCTGCCAGCTGCCCGCCTTCCGATCGAGCTCGCGCAGCGCCTGTCCGACCGCACGCTCGATGTTCCGCTCGGTGAACCCGAAGTTGTTGTCGCCCCGGAACAGCTCGGTCAGGGCGGCCCGTTGCCACTGCTCCGTGTAGGTGCGGAGCAGCTCCCGCCACGCCGCGAGCTCCCGGCCCGCGAAGGCTTCGTCGATCTTCACCCCGAACAGGTAGTCCGGGTGGGTGGCCAACCGGTAGAGAGCGCCCGGGTTCGCCACCGCAAGAATCCGGATCTCCGCCAACGCCCGCACGGGCAGCCAGGACTCGGCGTCGGCGGTCGGATCGGCCGCCCGCTCGGCAACCGTAGCCAGCGCATGCGCCTGCGTGCGATCGAACCCGAAGAACGCGTGCAGCAACGCCTCGACGGCCTCGTGGACCGCACCGGCGGCGTCGCACGGGTGGTTGATCAGCAGCTCGTAACCACCGCCGACGGTCCGGAAGCCGGCGGTGACGCCCAGCGGTGCCAGCTTCGGGTCCGGGATCGTCTCCCGCGGCACCGACCACTGCACCGCCGGCAGCCGCACGGGCCAGGGCAACGGCTCGTCGCGCAACATCAGCACGACCAGCACCGTCCAGGCCCGCAGGATGGCACGCGGGTCCGCCCGGCTGTCCGGCAGGTTGGCCAGGTCGACGGCCGGTGGACCGTCGGCCGACTCCCCCAGCAGCCGCACCCGCTCGCCCAGCCCGGCCAGCAGGTGGGCGAGCGCGTGGCGCTCGTCGGCGCCGAGCGGGTCCGCTTCCGACTGGAGGATCGGCCCCAGAGCGTCCTCGACCAGCGACGACCCGTGCGGAGCCTGGCCGCCCACCGCCTCCGGTTCGGTCTTGCCCGGTCGGACAACCACGATCGCCGCTGCCGCGAGGGCAAACACCGCGGTGCCGCCGCCGGTGGTGGTGGTCGGAGTGGTCATGGAAATGGTCGCCGCGCCGGCCGGGAAACTGATCAGGATCAACAGCGCCACCACCAGGCCGGTGATCAGCAATATCCGGAACACCAACCGCCGCGCGGCCGGCCGGTCGCGCAGCCAGTCGACCGCCCGGGCGGCGCCGAGCACGGCGAGCTGTGTGGCGACCACGGCGATGACGGCCGCGGCGTAGCCCCAGCCGAGCGCGAGCGCGGCCAGGCCGGCGATGGCACTGACGACGAGGTTTGCGGCGAAGACGGTGACCGCGATCTTGTCGCTGGGATGCGTGGCCTTCGCGCCCGGTGGTGGGCCGTGCCTCTGGATGATCCAGACCAGGACGGCCAGCGCGGTCACGGCCGCCGCGGTGACCACGCCGGCGACGAGAGTGCCGGCCTTGGCACACAGGTAGGTCAGGCCGTAGATGAACAGGGCGCCGTCGTCGAGCAGCAGCCCAAGCTTCTCGTAGCGGGCGCGATCGCGGATCGCGTGCCAGAGCTGGTAGCCGACGCCGAACGTCATCGACGCGCCCGTGGCGGCGGCCAGGATGGTGACCAGTGCGCCGTCCACGGCGGGGGTGACCGCCAGGTAGTAGACCAGGATGGCCAACCCGCCGACCATGGAAGCCAGACCGACCACACTCAGCCCGAGCCACCTTCTCTGCAGGGCCTTCGGGTCGCCGGTGAGCAGGTCGGCCAGCATGGTCAGGTTGAACCGGGCGGTGAGCGCCAGGTGCGCGAGGGTGAACAGGGCACCCATCGCCACCACCAGCCAGCCGTTGGAGATCGGCAGTACGTCGAGCGCGTTGGTGAAAACGCTGGTCAACCGGGTGCCGATGAGGACCGCGATGACGCCGATCAGCAGCCGCCGGACGAGCTTCCCCGTCGCGCCGGCCTCCAGCCACCGGCCCCATTTCGACGCGCGCAACGCGCCGATGCCGCCTCGGGTCAGCATCGCCACCGGCCCCACCACCCCGGCCGAAACAAGGGCCACCACCCCGCCGGCCACCGCGCTGACGAGGGCGGCGACCGTGCCGAACGTGACGATCCCGGCCCACGGCCGGTTGGTCGTGCGGAACCAGTCGATCGCCCGGGCGGCGCCGAGCACGGCGAGCTGGGTGCCGACCACGATCACCACGGCCAGGAGGTAGCCCCAGCCGAGTGCGAGCGCGGCCAGGCCCGCCGCGGCGCTGATGGCGAGGTTTACGGCGTAGACGGTGACCGCGATCTTGTCGCTCGGCCGCGGGTCCTTCGCGTCGGGCGGTGGCCCGCGCTTTTGGATCACCCAGACCAGGACGGCCAATGTCGCCACCGCCGCCGCGGTGACCACGCCGGCGACGAGGGTGTTGGCCTTGGCCCACAGGTAGGTCAGGCCGTAGATGAACAGGGCGCCGTCGTCGAGCAGCAGCCCGAGCTTGGCGTAGCGGGCGTTGCTCTCCTGCTCCAGGAGCCCTTCTCGGAACAGGTGCCAGGTCTGGTAACCGACGCCGAACACCATCGACGCGCCCGTGGCGGCGGCCAGGATGGTGACCAGTGCGCCGTCCACGGCCGGCACGACCGCCAGGTAGTAGAGCAGCACGAGCATCCCGGCGACCATCGCGACCGGGCCGAACACCGCCAGCCAGGCCCACGGCGACGCCAGGCCCTGCCGCAGGGGCTTCGAGCTGCCGGTGAGCAGGTCGGCCAGCATGGTCAGGTTGAACCGGGCGGTGAGCACCAGGTGCGCGAGGGTGAACAGGGCACCCATCGCCACCACCAGCCAGCCGTTGGAGATCGGCAGTACGTCGAGCGCGTTGGTGAAAACGCTGGTCAACCGGGTGCCGATGAGGACCGCGATGACGCCGATCAGCAGCCGCCGGACGAGCTTCCCCGTCGCGCCGGCCTCCAGCCACCGGCCCCATTTCGACGCGCGCAACGCGCCGATGCCGCCTCGGGTCAGCATCGCCACGGAACCCGACAACCCGGCCGACACCAACCCCGCCAACCCGGCCGCCGCGGCGACCCCGGAGGCCAACCCGCCGAGCCACACCACCACGGCCCACGGGTGCTCCCTGAGCCACGACCACACCTTTCGCGCGAGCGAGGACACCGACCGCACGAACCGCGACCAGCTCCGGCGAACCAACGTCGACGCCGACCTCGCGGCGTCGGTCAGGAACCCGCCGACCGCCAGCCGGTGCCGCCAGCCCAGGAACGCCGCGACCAGGCCCAACGCGATACCGCCGAGGCCCAGCCAACCCCCCCACGGCACGTGTGGGGTCGACGGCCCGGGCCTACCGGGCGTGGGCTTCTCCGGCGGGTTGCCCGGCTTGCTCCCCGGCGGCGGTGCGGGCGGCGGGGCGGGCGCCGGCGCGGGCGGCGGAGGCTCCGCCCGGACACCCGCGCCCTTCTCCAGCTGATCCGGGTCGCGCAGCCCGGAGATCGTCTTCCGGTAGCGAGGCAGGTCATCGAACCGGTCCACCAGGATCCGCCAGTACGAGTCGCCCGGCTGCGCGATCCAGACCCCGGTCCAGTCCTTCGGCGCCCGCACCCGCTGGCCGCCGATGCGTTCGTTCGGGCCGCTGAACCGGTTTCCGTTCAGCCGGTTGAACTCGGCGAACTCGCCGTCCCGATAGCCGAGGCCGCGCGCCACCGTGATCGCCCGATCCGTCCGCGCGGCCCTGAGCTCCACCCCCGGGCCGGCGGTAGGCCCGGCCCGAACCCGACTGTCGGCCGGCAGCTCGGCCGCGCCGGCCTCCCGCACGGCGACGACCTGCTTGGCCGACGCGGTGGCCGGCGCCGTACCGACCCCGAACGCGAGCGTGACACCGATGACCGCGGCCAGCGCGGCCCCGGCCGCCCCGGCCGCCCCGGCCGCCAACCGCGACCCGACCCCACCGGCCCGCATCGCGGCCAGGCCCGCCCCGGCGAGCACCACCGCACCCAACGTCGTCAACACCGGCACGAGCGCACCGGTGGTCGGCCCGGCCAGCCCGAGGACGGCCGCGAACGCCGGCGTTGCGGGCAGGAGCAACAGCGCCACCGCGGCACCGACCGCCACCACCAGGACCCGTACCACCCACCGGCCGGGCCCCGACCGCTCGCGGCCGGCCATCCGGTGGAGCAACCAGCTCACGCCCAGCGTCGCGGCTTCGGCGGCGACCACCGCCGCCCCGGCCGCCGGATAGCCACCGAGCCGGTGCGCGAGCAGGCCGGCAACCACTCCGACCAGCGAGATCAGCGCGGTGAAGCCGAAAGCCCGGCGGGCGGTGCTCCCCTCTGTCGGGGGTGGGCGCGGCCGGAGTGCCCAGGCAATCCCCGCGACGGCCAGCGCGGCACCCACCAGCCCGAACAAGCCCGGTGCGAGCAGGAACAGGGCGTTCAACCCGTATGCGGCGAGCGCCAGGTCGTGCAGCAGCAGGCCGACGGTTTCGTGCGCCTGGCTCTTCTCCCGTCGGCGGACGTCCTCGCGGAACATGTGCCAGGTCTGGTAGGTCACGCCGAGCCCCATCGACGCCATCGTGGCCATCGAGATGACCACGCTCAGCGTGCTACCCACCGGGTTGCCCAGGCTCAGGTCCAGCAGGCTGAACCCGATGCCGATCACCGTGGTGACCAGGCCGGTCAACCCGATCAACCACCACCGCGCCCGGGTCCGGTCCGGCACCGGCTGGCGGGTCCAGGCGGTCGTCGCCTCGGGGATCTCGTAGTGCACGGCGGTCGTCGCGTGCGCAACCGCCGTGAACACCGCACTCGCCACGACGAAGAACACCGCGCCCGTGACCGCGCCCATGTTGGTGTTCACGCTCACCAGCCGGGTCAGCGCGACCAGGGCGAACAGCCCGGCCACCGTGGCCTCGGTCAACCCGGCCGCCCAACGCGTCTGCCGGAACGACCCGACCATCCCGCGCACCAACTGCGCGAGCGCCCCGACGGTCGCGGTGAACACCGCGGCCCCGACCCCGCCGAGCAGCCCGGCCGCGAGCACCGCCGCGGTGCCCAGGCCCATCAGCGCCAACCAGCCACCGCGACCGACGCCGGCCAACCACGCCGCCAGCCGCCCGATCCCGCGCCGGGCCGTCCCGGTCGGCGCGGCATCCGGCTCGACCAGGCTGATCTCGACCCCGTTGGCCACGTCGAAGATGGCCAGCTCGCCGGCCGCCTTGGCCACCGCGATCGCCGCGTCGAGGCCGGCGATGTTGCGCGACGGCTCCAGCCACAGCCAACCGTCGTGCAGCCAGGCACCCAGGTACACGTCCCGGTCGCGGAACAGGTCCCCGTGCGCGGCCAGGTAGCCGTCGATGATCCGGCGCAGCGTGGCCGGGTCGTCGAACACCCACTCCGGGAACATCGCGGTGTACCCGGCGACGGCGACCATGTAGCCGCCCCGAGGGGCTCGGCCGGTCACCGGCGACCAGCTGAAGCCGTGCTCGTCACCCGCCGCCCGCGCCGGGTGCCGCTGGCCGCGCCGGGTCGGCGCCCGGATCACCCCGGCGCCGCGCAGCGGCCGGATCCCGGCAAGCTGGGCCAGCACCGCCCGCTCCGGCACCTCGAGGCCGGCGACGCCCCTGCCGTGCGCGCGGGCCTCCTCCCGATCCCGGACCAGCCGCCGGTCGTCCGGGGTCACCGAGGCGTAGCGGCGCGCCACCACCGGATCGGTGACGATCAGCCGCCCGGTGACCCAGTGCAGCACCCAGGTCCCGAACGGCCGCAGCACGAACCGCAGCCCGGGCAGCTCCACCAGCGTGATGCCCTCCGGGGCGTTCGACCACGGCCCGCTGGAGGTGACCTCCCTGGCCAACCCGAGCGCCCGCGCCAGCCGGATCACCTGGCGCACCAGCCAGCGCTGGAACAGGCCAGGTTCGGCCGGCCGGCCGTCCCGCCCGATCGCCAACGGCCCTTCCGCCTCGGTCGGTCCTCGGGTGGTCCGCGCGCCCCGCAGCGCCCTGATCAACCAACCGGCGGCATGCCGACCGCCCAGGACCAGCGCGACCGTGACCAGCGTGACCGGGTCGAGGAAGCCGACCGCCGTGGCGGCGACGCTCAGCCCGAACAGCCGCGTGGGGAACCGGCCGACGGCCGGCACGATCGCCATCGCCAACCCGCTCAGCAACGCCGCAACCGGCCCGCCGGCGTGCACCAGCAGCAGGCCCGCGCCGAACGACGACAGCGCCCAGCGCACCCGCCACACCGGCCGCAGCCACCTGGCCACCCGGCCCCACCACCGCACGACCGCGGCCACACCCGCGACCGCGGCCCCGAGCACCGGCACCACCGGAAAATGAGCGCCCGCACCCAGCCAGAAGCCCCCGGCGAACAACAGCCCGGCGGCACCCAACAGCCCGGAAACGACCGCCGCGATCCTGGCCAGCCGGGGCCGCACTCCCCTGAGCGAATACCCGGCCTTGACCGCCTGCCGCGCTAGGCGATGGCCGGTGTACTCACCGACGACGTCCACCAGGTTCGGCCCCACCGCGCGGCCGGAATCGCGCACTGTGACGGCCCTGGTTCCCCGGGGGGCTTCGGTGCCGACCCAGTCGCCGTCGTAGTACCGCATGCCGTCGGCGGTCTTGACGGCGTAGATGAGGTGGCCGCCGAAGCCTTCATCCCGGATCCACACGAACAGCCCGGTGCCCACCGGAGCATCCGCCATCTCCCGGTCGAGTTCCTCGGCTGTGATCAGCCTGGTCCGCCCGTTGTACTTCTCCTCCAGCCGCTCCTGCAGCTTCGCCGTGTCCTGGTCGTTCCGGTTTGCTGGCCGCACGTCGGACGGATTGACCTCGCCCGGCTGGTCGGCATCGGCGCGAGCCTCGGCCTCACACCCGCAGTTGTTGTGCGCACCCAGCGGCGGATCAGAGGGATCGAGGGCGATGTCAGCCAGCCAGCCGTCGCCGGGGTCCGCCCAGGCTTCGTCCCAGATCGGCTCCGTACCGTTCCCCAAGTCCTCGTCGATTTGCGGCTGGCTAGGTCCGTCCTCATGGTCGGCGACCCACTCGGCCATCCATTCGAGGCGCTCGGCCAGTCTGTTCCGCGCCTCGGTGCTCGAGACGGCCGCGAGCAACCGGTCCCGCAGCTCGAGTACGGCCCGGAACTGCGACGCGACGCCCTCGTCGGTAAGTTCGCCGAAGGCCCCGCGAATGTCGCGCAGGCTCCGGAAACTCGACGCCGGGTCGGCGAAGGCCCCTCCCATAACCTTGTCCAGATCCACCTGGACCACGTCGCCACCGGCGCTCACCCGCAGGTTGTCGAACTCGATGCCGTCCAGGTCGTCCAGCGCGAACACGATCCCGAACCGGCTCTGCACCTGCTCGTGGAGCGGGCCGGTGGCGTACTCGTCTTCGGTGAGTTCTCGACTGCCCTCGAGGTACGCGCTGACCCGGACCCATTGACCGGCCTCGACCACGACCCGGCCGTCGGCATCGGTGATCGGCACCGCGGTCCGGGCCAGCCAGGTCCGCACCGTGGGCACACCGGCGGCCCGGTACACGTTCGCCCCGTCGACCGCTCTGGTCTGTTGCTCGGACGATTCGCCGCTGTACACGACCAACGCGTGGCCGTCCGCGTCGCGGACCATCGAAACGTTGCGTCCGTCGGACCCGAGTTCGGGCTCGATGAGATCCCCGGTCTCGGGATCGATCTCGGCGTTGTCCGCCACGTACTCGGCCCACTCCTGCTCGGACATCAGATCCGTCAGGTTCAGCGACCGCTCGTAAGTCACCGGGCCGAGCTCGCGTCCGCCCGGGCCGCCGCCGAATGCCCCGCCGACCGCGGCCATGCCCAGCTGCACCGCGAGGTGACCGTCGAGATGCGCCACCAGTCCGGCGATGGACAGCAGGACCGCCATCGCTCCCACCCGCAGCACGCGCCGGCCAGTTGGGGTGGCCATCCAGTCCCGTGCCCGCTGCCACCAGCCACGCAACGAGGACGAGGTGGAGCCGTGATCGGTGCCGGTCGGCGGCGACGTGCCGGATGCGGTGCGCCCGGTGCTGGGCGCCCTGCCTCTCGCCTCGGTGATCTCGCGCACCAGGGCCGCGCGCAACTCGAGCAGCTCGGCGGCCTTAGCGAGTTCCCGCAGCACCTTCTCCAACTGCTCACGCACCGGGCCGACCAGCCGCTCGTACCGCCGCTGGTCCGCCTCGGCCTGGCGGCGCCAGCTGACACCTGGGTTCCGGCCGGGACCCTGCCGCCGGGTCGGGAGGTGCACGCGGCGCTGGGCGCCGCCGTCCACCGAGGCCCGCAGGGCGGCCAGCCTCCGCCGCAGCTCGGTGACCCGCTGTTCCAGCTGCTCGACCTGACCCTGTGCCTCGGCGAGTTGGGCGTGGGCCTGGGTCTCCCGCTGAGTCCGCGAGTTCGCCAGCCGTTTCTTGGTGTGCTCGACCCAGATCTGCGTCGGAACGGCCGGGAGACGGGTCCGCGGCATGTCCCCGTCCTTGTTTCGGGCGAACTCCCAGATCAGCCGGATGTCGTGGACGTCGACCGGCTGGTGTGGCTTGTGCGGTGGCGGCGGCTCGGGGCGACCGGGCTCGGCGTGGGTGTGCCGCGCGTCGCCGGCCGGGCCGATCACCGGGTCCGGCCTCGCCCCGTGCCCGACCTTGTGCCCACCGATGTGCTCGACCGCCTGCCGGACCGGTTTGGTGGGCACCTCGCCAAACCCGGCCAGGCCGAGGTGGTTGAGGGCGAGCACCACTCCGGCGATCAGCGCGACGGCCTTCGACCTCATGATCCCAGGGCGTTTCGACCGCGGCGTGGAGGGCGGGTGCTCGTTGCCCGGTCGCGGGGAGGTAAAGGTCGGCTCGGGGGGCGGCGCCGGTTTCTTGGGCACGGTGACCCGCACCCGCGTCCCGTGAACGGTGACCGTGACGGTCTCGGTCAGACCGCGCTCGAAAGCATCGAGCGAGCGCAGCGCGCGGGTGAGGCGGATCCGGACGTGGCGCTGCCATTTCTCCGACGCTTCGAGCGACAGGTCCGCGTGACGTTCCCGCAGGGCCTCCATTGCGGCGCCGAGGTCGGCGTCGATCCGAAGCTCGATGCGGTCCACCGGGTCAAGCGGGCTGGTTCCTCGGTGCGGTCGCGGGATCGCCTCGATCACCGGGGCACTCGGGTCCGGCTTGGCTACGATCACCTGCCCCCACTTGACGATCTGCCCACCCACATACACCGCGGGGAGATGCGTATCGATGACCACCGGCTCGACCAGCCCGGCGGCCGGCTCAGCCGCCACCACGTCGACGTGCAGCGTGGAGTCGATGGGGTGCGGGCTACCGATCGGGTCGCGTACCACGACGCCGAGCCTTTCCAGCTCACCGAGGGCGTGGGTCAGCTCCGGCACCTGGTGGCCCTGCGCGGTCGCGTAGCGGTCGGCAAGCCAAATCTCGGTGGCCAGCCCGGCGAGCAGCTCCGTCTGGTGCTCGTAGACCGGGTCGGTCTCCGACAGGGAGACCCGCTCCGCACCGTCAGCCTCTCGATAGTGGCGCAGGATCGGGTACCGGGCGACCGTGGCGAGGAGCTTCTCCTCGGTTGTGCCGAGCCGTTCCACCAGCCGGTCCAGGTCGACCGACCCTCGTTCGTCGCCGTACTCGTGCAGCTTCCGGTAGATCTGCTCGCGCAGCTCGTCCAGCTCTCGTTCACGGCCGGCCGCGGCGTCAGCGGCCGCGTCGATCTCAGATTGCTTGGGCAGCCGGGTGGGCGGCGGGATGCCGGACTGGTTCTTGGCATCCGATTCCGGCGGGGGGCGATGTCCGCTGGTGTCCACACCGGTGTTCGTCCTGGTGTCGCTCGCCGGGTCGGCCGGGGTCCGTCTGCCGCCGGGTGCGCCGCCGTGGCCGGAGGCGCCGTTGCCTCCGGCGCCGGCGCTCTCACCGGTGGGCCGACCGGGATCGGGACCGGGCTGGGGAGCGCTGTCCCGGGTCCCGGTGGGGTTCACCGCACCGCGCTTGCCGTTGGCCAGCTCGATCCACCGGAGCCGGTCGCCACTGGTGGGGCGAGCGGGATCGTCACCCGCCGCTGGTCGGTTGCCCACCAGGGGCGGGTGCTCCCCTTCCGGAAGGACGTCGGCGGGACCGCTGTGGGAGGTCCTTCCGGGTTCGTGGACGAGTGCGGCGCGCACATCGGCAGGCGGGGTGGTGCTGACCGAGCCGTCGTTGTCGTGGTAGCGGACCTGTCCGTTGGCGTCCTTCTCCGCATACAGCATGTGCGAGTGGCCGACCGGGTTACCCTCGGCATCCTTCGCCCAGGTCCACACCACCACGCGGGTCCCGGCGGGCGCGTTCCGCAACCGCTCGTGGAGCTGCTCGCCCGACATCTTCTGGAACACCCCGCCAAGGGTCGCCTCCAGGTACTGCCGCACGGCGAGGGAGTTCTGCTCCTCCGGCGTGGCCGGTCCGGCGGTCCTGCCGGTCTCGGTGAGGTGCGCGTACACGCACACCACGCAGTTGTCCTCCGGCCCGAGCCCGCCGAGGAACCCGTCGCCGGTCTCTTCCACGAACCAGTTGCCACACACCTCGGAGCACGAGTAGTGCGGATCGTCGGCCAGCCCCGCCCGCAGCTCCGACTCGGAAATGCCGAGCCGCCGGGCGACGTCCTTCAGGGACGCAATCGGCAGCCCGTCCATGGCCAGACCGGTGCGGCGGGAAAGGCTGTCAGAAACCACCGTGAGGAACTTCTGGGCCAGGGAGAACCGCCGCAGGTTGCTTATCTCCGGACGGTCCGCCAGCCTCTGGTACGCCTCCCAGGTTTCCCGGAAGCTGGCGTCCTTGCTAAGCCCGAGGACCTGGTAGGCGTGCAGCTTGCTGATCAGGCCGCCGACACCGTGCGAGGCGATCGTCTGGCCGACCTGGGCGCCCCGATCCAGCACCGAGGCGGTCCGGGTGAAGGCATTCGCCGCCTTGCCCCCGACCCGCGCACCACCCCAGCGGGCCACTTTGGCCAGGTCGCCGGTCAGTTCCGCTCCCTGTCGGAGCAACAGCCGGCCGACACCTCCCCACATCCGGTACGGGGCCATGGTCAGCTGGAACGGGAACTCCAGCACCCGGGCGGTCGCGTTCAGACCGCTGGCCCAGGCATTGAGTCGGCCGGCCCGCGCCAGGCTGGCCGCTCGTGCGGCCCCTACCGCCATCGCCGCGCGCTCGCCTTCCGCGATCGCCGCGCCGGCCGCGGAGGCGGCGCCGATCCGGAAGACGGCGCCGGCCCCGCCCAACACCACGGAGGGCACGGTCAAGTCGTCGAGCAGGGTCTCCACGGGATGGTCGGCGTAACCGGAGTAGAGACCGTCCCGCCAGGAACCGTGCAGGACCTTCGACCAGTCGCCCTGGGTGACCACCGGCTTCCAGCGGTTCCACAGGTTCTGGCCGGAGACGGCGAACAGCCCCGTGAACGGGCGTCGGCGGGCGTAGGCCTCCGCGCCGCTCTCCCCCGGCAACGGCGCCGAGAAGATCTCACCCGGGTTGGCATACCAGTCCACCCACTCCTGTGTCGCCGAGCCGGTGAGCATGCCGATGCCCGCTCCGGTGTTGGCGATGAACTTCGCCGACCACGGCCCGAAGGCCCGCAGTGGGGCGTTCTCCGGGAGAGAGTCCTTCTTGTCCGTCGGAATTCCCGTCGCGCCGACATCCGCTGGGGTCAGCCCGATCGCAGCCAGGTCATTGGCGGTCACGCCCCAGTTCTCCAGCTCTTGCTGGTTGATCGAGTTCGGCGACTCCAGCAGGAGCATGGCGGAGGTCTTGAGCACCGAACCCACCCAGTGGCCGCCCTGTTGCCAGACTCCCGGCACGGCATTGTCGATCTCGTTCCGCATCGTCGCGGCATCGGCCGGGGAGAGGTAGGCCTCGGACTTGGCGAACTCGGCGGCGAGCCGGGGGTCGTCGTACAGCATGTCCCGCAACTGGCTGCGGAACATCTCGTGGCGACGCGCCATGTCGGCCTGGTTCCCGGTGGTGGGAATGTCGGTGATGGCCTGCTCGATGTCCGCCATGCTGCCGAGGTAGTCGCGTTGCCAGGTGTCGGGCGTGTAGTAGGCGGCGACGGTGGCCTTCTGGTCCGAGGTGAGCCTGCCCCAGACGACCCGGCCGTACCCGACCACGCCGCCGGGGAACATCGGGAGCTGGATCGCGGCGGCCTGGGCGAACGTCACGTCCGGCATGCCGGTGGAAGGCAACCGCAGGTCACCCAGCCGGTTTCCTTGGGCGCGCACTTCCGGGTCCCGGGTGATCGCGTTGTAGTTCAGTGCCGCGAGCCCACGCAGCGGCTGCAGCGTCGAGGCCAGGCGCACCTGGTTGGGGTCCTTCGAAGCGCGTAGCTGGGCACCCAACGCGTCGATCTTCGTCAAGTCGGCGTCGGCGGCATGTGCCCGGCCTGCGAAGGGCCCATCGCGGGAGGCGTCGGCGAATGCGAGGTCGAGCGGACGCAGCTGGTTCTGAGCGGATTGCGCGCGCTGTTGCAAGGGACGGAGCGCGGTATCGATCGCCCGGCTCTCCGCCGCGATCCCCCGGTACTCCGCGTTCAGCCGGCCGGCATCCGCGGGGCCGGCCTGGGCGGCCAGCTTCTGGTAGGCGGCATACCGCCTGTTCAGCGCGGCGATCCGGGGTTGCAGGCTCAGCTCCGCGTTGTTCGCGATGCTGTAGTCCCTCAGCCGGCCGCGCACCACGTCCAACGCCGCCTGCTGGCGCGCCTGGGCGACTTGGTTGGCCGGCAATCGGATGTTGGTCCCTTGCCCTCGGCCTGGTTGGTACTTCAACAGGGCGTCAACCAACTTGGGATCGGCGGCCAGCTTGGCCTGTAGGTCACCGATGCTGGGCGGCACCCAGGTGGCCTGATCGATCCCGTCGAGGACCTGGCGGGCGGCGGACCACTTGTCGAGCAGGCCCGGTGCCTTTGCGTCCAGCGCGGAGATCCGGGCTCGCAGCGACCTGTTCTCCGCCGGGCTCACCCGACCGTCGGCCCGTGCCGCGCTGATCGCGTTGATGACTGCGTCGACCTGTGGCTTCAGGCCCGAGTACTGCGTGCTGAACTTGCGGTCGTCGCGCTGCGCGGCCAGGTAGAGCAGGCTCGCGGCATCCCGTTGGCCCTGTGAGATGGCCGGCAGGATGCGCTGATAGGCCTTCTTTTCCTGGTCGGACAACCCGGCCAGCGCGGCGGCGGTGAGGGGCGGCAGCGGGTCGTTCGGCCCGAGGCCGAGCTGGGTCGCCATCGCCCGGTCGGTGGGGCTGCCGGTGGACGGTCGCAGATAACCCGGATCGGTGACGATCATCCAGGGCGCGCCCGGGTCGCCCTTCCAGCGGAATCCGCCGGCGTTCGCGCCGGTACAGCCGCCGCCGTTGCCTGCGCCGGGCTGGCAGCTACGGGCCTGGTCGCTGCCGTCCGCGTTCCCGTAGATCATCGCGTCACGGCAGTTCTGGCCGGTGCATCCGGTGGGCTTGCCCTGGCCGTCGAAGCCCGCGCAGGTGCCGCCCCCGCTGCCGGTCCGGCACACCACCCCGCCGCCGTTGCCGTGGGCGTCACCGGCGTACTGAGTGATCTGACAGGCCGACCCCTTCGCCCCCTGGCAGTTCTCCGACTTGGGCTGGGCACCGTTGGGCAGCCGCTGGGTGCCGGGGTCGGTCTGGCAGTTGCCCTCCGCCGCGCACCAGGTGTACCCGGGGCGGTCGGCGGTCGGGCTCACCTGTCCACCGACGCCGTCCGTGTACTCGGCCGCAGGCGCCCCGTTGGTGGACGGCAGGTAGCAGGTCCCGTTGCAGACGATGTTCCCGCCGTGACCGTGCGCGTCATTGCCGACAAACGAGGCCGTGCCCTCGCCGGCGCGCTGTTCGAAGTTCTGGCCGTCGGGGCCGGACCAGGAACACCCACCCGTGCAGCGGCCCCTCGGCAGCTGGCCCGAGGAACCGGCGCTGGACATCTGGGCATCCGGCGCGGGGCCCTCGCCGCTGTTCCCGGCAACGCTGAACCCACCCCCCTCGGCCGGGAAGTACTGGCACGCGGACTGGCAGGTGATCATCGCGGGGTTGTCCCGCGCGTCCCGGCCGACGAACCTGCCCTGCGGCAGCGTGTCCGGAAGCCCATCCTGGCGGCCAATGGCGAATTGGTCGCCGTTGCGGGCGCCGCCCTGGCAATGGATAGCGAAGCAGGTCATGCTGGCGGCCCGGCCAGCCGAGTCCATGGTGATGAAGGTGGCCTTCGACCCGAAGACGTTCATGGTCGGCAACGACGAGTCCGGGTCCGAGCTGGGGACCGGTTTGAACATGGTCGCCGGCTTGTTGGCGATCCAGCGCTGACCCTCCCTGGTGGTCCCGGCGCAGGCGATGTTGCAGCTGAAGCTCGCCGCGTGCCCGGCGTCGTCGCGTGGGTGCGCGATGATCACCGAGGTGTCCGGCACGCTCGGTGTGCCCGCCTTGGGGGGCTTGACTCCCAGGTTCTTCAGGGCATTCGACGTCGTTTCGTGCGGGCCGGGGGTGTGGAACTCGTCGCCCTCCCGGAAGTGGCCGCTGCACACCCCGGTGCAGCCGGCGGTGCCGCTGCCGTTGCGCTTGCGGGACACCGTCGCGGCGGTGGAGTTCTGCCCGCTCGAGTGAACGGTGTCCGCCCGCTTGGGGTTCTTCGGGTCGACCAGCCGGTTGTCGCAGCTCAGACCGCCGTGAAGGCTACAGGTGGAGAAAGACCCGTCCGGCGCCCTGACCGTCGGCGTGATGCCCGCGCAGTTCATCGCCTTGCAGCTGGTCTGGTAGGTGTGGCCCTTGCCGTCGTGGATCACCAGATTGCAGCTCAGGCCAAGGCCCTTACCCGAGCAGCTGCCGTCGACCCGTCGCTCGCCCGGCTCCAGCTTCGGGTTGACCTGCTGCTCGGGTGCGGCGGTGCTGGATGCGGGGCCACTGGGTTGCACCGGCCGATCCGGGACATAACCGGTCACCACCAGGTCGTTGGCGCAGTGGCCGTCACCCGAACAACCGGCGCTGGGCCGGCCGTCCGCGCCGACTCCCGCCGAGGCCCCGCAGCCGCCGCCACGCGCTCCGCCACCGGAGCAGGTCGCCCACGCGTACCCGGAGTAGGTGCCGTCCCCGTCGACGTGCCAGGCACCGGACGCGGCGGCGTGCGCGGAGAAGCCGGTCTCGCAGTTCGACGCACCGGAACAGCTGGCGGCGGCCGACGCGTTCCCCGGGGCCGCCTGGGCCTGGGCGCTGACCATGACGTGCCCAATGCCGGTCTTTCCCTTGCCCGACCCGGAGGCGTGCGCGCGTCCCCAAGCACCATCGGCTGCCGCCGAGGCCGATGCCGAGGCACGGTAGTCGCACTTCACGCCCGGGCTTCCGGAGCAGGCCGCGCCGGCGACCGCGCCGGCCGAGTCGGCACCGGCCTGTCCCCCGGTGTCGCAGTGCTGGTTCGCGCCAGCGGTGCAGGAAGCGGAGAAGTCGGCCGTGTTGCCACCCGAGCGGGCCTTGCCCTCGGCATGGGACCGGCACCCGGATGATCCGGTGCAGCCCGCGCTGACCTGGGGGATGTCGTCGGCGACCGCGACCGCCGTCTGTGCCGCGCAGTGCGCGCCACCACAGGTCGTAGTAGCCGAGTTGCCCGGCGCGGTGGACCGACCGCTGACCTTGCACGCGCCGGAGTCGCTCCGGCACTCGACGCCGGCCTGCGCCGAAGCATTGCTCGCCTTGTTGCTCGGGGAATAGTCGGCCGATGCGGCGGCCGAGACCTGGGCCTGGCAGGCGGTGCCGACCGGGCAGTTGGACGTCACGGTCGTGGTGCCGGCCTTCTTGCCGCTGATGCCGGCGGCGCCGGTGAGCTGGCCGGCACAGCCCTGGGGGCAGTCGAGCTGTGCACTGGTTGAGCCCTCCGCGGTGGCACCGGCGAGTGGCTTGGCGTTCTTGGCCGGGCTCGCCGGGATGTTGCTGTGACGGGGGTCCGCGTCGGTGACCGCATCGCTGCCGACCGAGCAGCCGCCGGTGCAGGTGGCGGCGCTGTGCGAGGTGGCCGTCCGGGCGCCGGCGGTGACACTGGTGTCGCCGGAGGCGCTGGCCCTGCAACCGTCCCCGGCACACGACGCGGCGGAGGACGACTGGGCCAATGTGGCCGGGACCGCCGAGGCGGGCTTGCTCTGTTGTGCGGTCAACATGTCGGCAACCACCTGGCCCGAACCGGCCGTGGCGCCCGAGGTTGCCTGGCAAGCACTCGTGGTGGTGTCGCAGGTCGCGGTGGTGGTGCCGGTACTCGTCGGGGGGCCTCGGGTGCCCTTGCCGCCGTTGGCGTGGCCGGTGCCGGTGAGTCCGGTTGCCGAGCTTTGCGGGGAGCCCTTACAAGCGGTGTTGCCGTCGCAGTTCAGGGTTGCCCATGCGGTGCTCCAGCTGGAGGCGCCGGGGACGCTGGTGCCGGCGGTGGCGGCGGAGGACCCGGGGGCGGTGGCCGGCTGGTCGGGGTTCTGCCCCGGCTGGCCGGGCTCGCCGTTGCCGCCCTGGGAAGCCTTGGCGCCCTTGCCGTTCTTGCCGTTCTTGCCGGTCCCATTGCCCTGGCCACCGCTGTCGCCGAGCCGGGTGTTGGTGGTGATGGCGTTCCGGGTGGGTTGGTCCTGGACCATCGGCTTGATGGTGTTGGCGTCGGGGGCGGTGGAGGCGGCGCCGTTGATGACCGCGGTGCAGGTGCCGCCGGTGGTGCCCGAGCAGGAGCCTTCGGCGCGGTTGCCTCGGGCGTCCTTCGAGACGGTCGGGTTGGTGGCTAGGACGGTGCCGGTGAGCTTGCCGCCCTCGCCGGTGAGTTTGCCGCCGATGGTGGAGGCGACAGAGGGGCCGGTGCCGAGCCGGGCGGTGTTCACCGTGGCGTCGTTGCCGGCGTAGGTGAGGGCGGCGCCGGGGCCGGTGGTGGCGTTGGACAGGGTCTGCACCTGGCAGGTGGTGCCGCCGTCCTCGCAGGTGACGGTGCCTTCGGAGGTGCGGGGCTTGCTGGGGCCGTCCCAGGCGGCCGCCGCGGTGCGGGCGGTACCTCCGCAGTTGCTGGTCCGGCAGTCGATGCTCGCCGACGCGCGGGAGGTGGAGGTCGGGCCGGAGGTGGGCTGGCCCGGGAGGGGCTTGCCGGTCTTGGGGTCGAGCTTCATGTAGTCGGGGGCGGAGGAACCGTCCGAGCTGGTCTGGCCCAGGCAGCCGCCGCCCCGCACGGTGCACTCGGCGGTGTCGGAGCTGCCCCGGCGGTTCTCCGAGACGCTGGTGTCCAGGGCGGACGTCTCGGCGTGGGACTTCCCACCGCAGGTCTGCGCGTTGTCGCAGCGGATCTGGGCGTCGGCGTGGGACTCGCTGACCACACCGGCCGGGACGGCGGTGCCGTCTTCGCGCGTCTTGGCCTCGCGGAAGGCGACGGTCGTCTCGGCGGCCGAGCCGCAGGTTCCTCCCGTGCCGTGGACCTCGCAGCGGGTGACGCCGTCGCTGTCGCGGGTGCCCTTGACGTCCCCGGCGGCGTCGCCGGAGGTGGCGCCGGACTCGTTGGCCTTGCAGTCGGTCGACTTGCAGGCCAGCACGGCGGTGGTCTTGCTGGTGGCGGTCAGGCCCTTGCCCAGCTCGGCATCCGGCCCCGCGGCCTGGATGGTGTCGGAAACAGGGTTGTCGACGGTCGAGCTGGAGTCGTTGGCGCAGCTGCCGGTGGTGCCGCCGGCGGTGCAGCCGTGGTGGGCGTCGGTCTTGCGGGTGGCCTTCTTGCCGTCGACGCTCGCCGTGATGGTCGCGGCGGTGGCGGTGTTGGCCTTGCCGGTGCAGCCCTTGGCCTCGTCGCAGTCCACCGAGCTGTGCGCGAGCGCGTCCTCGCTCAGCCCGGAAGCGGAGGTGCAGGTGCCGCCGGCGACCTCGCAGCGAGCGGTGCCGGTGTGGGTGCGGTTGTCAATGTTGGTGCGAGCCGGGGTGGCCGGGACCGCGGCCTGCCCCGTGGCCGGGTCCGCGGCCACCGCCGGTATTACCGGAGTGGTCTGGGTGGTGTCGGTCTTGCCGTTCGCGGTGCTGGTGGCGTTGCCCTTGCAGCCGGTCGCGCCCTGGGCGCACCGGGCCTTGGCCTCGGCCGCCTCGGGGTCGACGCCGGCCCGCACGGTGGTGGTCGTGTCGCAGCCGATCGTGGCGGCCTGGCAGTGGGCCTTGCCGGCGGCATCGCCGTTCTGCTTGGTCGGACTGGTTTCGACGGCGCGACGGCCGGTGGAGTTGTTGTCGCAGATGCCGTTGCGGGTGTTGCAGTCCGATCCGGCCTCGGCGGCGTTGGCGAAGCCGGCCAGGGCGCAGTCCTTGGTGCACGCCCCGCTGCTCTGGGATGCCGAATCCGGACGTTTTCCGTTTTCTGTGCATCCGTTGCGTGCCTGACAGAAGGTGTCCGCGCCCTGGCTGTCCGCCGTGGCGGAGGTGTTGCACGCACCGACGCCGCAGGTGATTTGGGCGGTGGTCTTACCGGCCTTCGCGCTGGTACCGCAGCCCTTGGTCGGGTCGCAGGACGCGTTCGCGGCTCGGTCGCCGGCCTTCGACGAGGCGGCGCAGCCGGAGACGCCGAGCAGGCAGAGGCTCTGGTCCTGTTTCAGCTGGCCGGTCTTGGCGTCGATCGCGGCGGTGGAGCACTGCGCGAACGCCCCGTCGTTGGAGCACACGGCGCCGGCGCCGTCGCGGCCTGGGTTCGCCTGCGCCGCGGTGTCGTAGCCGGCGGCTTGGCGCAGCTCGGCGGTCTGCGCGTAGACGGTGTCGCGCTGAGTGTCGTAGGCCGTGGTCTGCTGGTCGTAGGCGGCCTGGGTGATCTTGCCAGCGGTGAGCTGCTTCTTCGCCGCGTCCAGCTTGGTCTTGGCGGTGCCCAGCTGTTGCTGGCCGGTGACCACGTCGTTGAGCAGCTGGGCGTCGTACGGGTCGAGCCGGGCGGCGGATTGGTCGGCCTTGGCCTGCAGCGCCTGCTGGGCGGCGGCCTGCTTGTTGTACGCGGCCTGCGTGATCTTGTGCGTGGCCAGTTGGGACTTCGCGGTGGCCAGGTTCCGCTGGCCCTTGATCACGGCGAGACGGTCGTTCAGTGCCTGCTGGGTTTCGTTGTTCGGGTCCTCCAGCAGCGGTGGCGGGCCGCGGTTGGACAGCGACTCGGGCTGGCGGGTTTGCAGGTTGCCGTTGGCGAGGGCGCATTCGACGTCGCCCTCACACCGCGTGCCTGAGAACTGGCCCTCGTTGTTCAGGCTCCAGTTGCTGTTGGCGCCGTTCTGCCCGGTGCCGCCTTGCCCCGCGCCGGCGCCTTGGCCGTAGCGGCCGCTGGCTTGCAGGGCGTCGAGCACCTGCTGGGCGGCGGCGGTCAGCAGCTGGCGGGCCTGCTCACCGGCTTGCGGTCCGGCAACCGATCCGACCAGGCCGGAAACCAGGTTGGTGACCCCGCCCAGGATCTGGGCGAAGTCATCGAGCGTGGCCGGGCGCTGGCCCTGGGTCTGGCTCTGGCTCTGCCCGCCGCCGGACTGGTTTCCGGAAGCGCCGCCGCCGATTCCCAGGTCGTGCATGAGGCCGTCCACGAAGTCGTCGGTTCGCTTCTCGATCCGCTGCTTAAGGGCGTCGCTGGCTTGTTGGCCGGCCGTCTGGCTCTTGCGCCCGTTTACCAGGTCGAGCAGGTTGGACCGGAAATCATCGATCGGATTTGCTCGGGCGCCCCGCGCGTCGCTGGCTCCGCCCGCTCGGGCCTTACCGCCGTGACGGCCGAGGTTGCCGAAGACGTTGGCCAGCAGGTCATCGATCATCTGCCCCAAGCCGCCCGACCGGACACTGTTCCGCGAATCGCGGTTGCTCGCCGGGGCCTGCGCCTGGGCGGCCGTGGCGCCACCGCCCGACCGCGGGTGGTTGAAGAGTTCGCCGAGTGCCTCTTGGGTTTGCTGTCCGGTGTCTTTGCCGGCGACACCGGAGACCAGGTTGGCGGCGAGGTTGGTGAAGTTGTTCAGCGCTTGTTCCACGCTGGGCTGCTGCTGTTGGGTGGGCTGCTGGTTGGCGGCTTTGGCGTCGGCCATGAAAGCGTCGTAGTAGATCTTCTTCCAGTAGTCCATGTCGTCGGAGAACGGGCCGCCCCGCTCCCCCGACCCGCCGCTCCGCTGGCTCGTCGCGCCGGCGCCCAGCAGTTTCGCCAGGTCGGAGGCGAACTTGTCGGCGAGCTGGCGGACTGCTTGGCTCCACTCGGGCTGCCGGGTCGGCTGGGCGAGCTTGACGGTGCCGGGCTGCTGGGTGGCCGGCGGCCGGGTCTGGCTGCCACCAGTGTCGGCCGGCCGCCGGCCCTGGCCCAGCTCCCGGGTGAACTTGAGGGCCAGCTCATCCAGGGCCTCGCTGACCTTGTTGGTGGCATTCTTGCCGGCGACGTCGCGGACGATCCCGGTGATCGCGTCGGTGAACCGGTCGAACACCTCGGTCAGGTCGTCCGACATGGCCGGCCGTCGCGGGGTCTGGCTCGCGCTGCCCTGGGGCAGGTTGCCGATCAGGCTCCGGACGAGGTCGCCGATGAAGTTTTCAAGGGTGCCGGCCTGGGGGCGGGAGGCCGGGGCGTTCACGTTAAGGCTGTCTTGCTGGGGGCTCAGGCGCTGACCGGCCGGAGGACCGCGTGCGCCGGGGGCGCCGGTCTGGTGGCCGGTGAGGCTCGGGTCACGGTCGGTGCAACCGAGTGCCAGGCAGGTGATGGGCCGCCGGTCGCTGTCGGGGGCCAGGCCGTGGGAGTCGTGCTTGGTGGTGTGGCCCGGTATGGCGGGCTTGACGTCGCTGCCGCCGGCGCCGGTGTGGTTGTTGAGCTTGTTGCTGGCGTCCAGGGCCTTGGACACCTGGCTGGTCAGCTCGGTCAGGGCGGTGCGGGTGTCTGCGCCGGCCTGCTTGCCGGCCACGGTGCCCACGATCCCGGAGGCCAGGTCGACCACGCCGTTCATCAGCTCGTCGACCTGTTCGGCCGCCGGCGCCTTGACCGGGCTACCGCCGGGGTTCGACCCGGGGCGGGCGGTGGGCTGGTCGGTCCACGGCCGCAACCGGTCGAGGTCGGAGGAATCCGTCCGGTCGGCACCCGTTCCCGGCTGCTGGGTCGCGGCGCCGAGCACCTTGCCGACGAGATCGAACACCCAGTCGAGCACGGAACCAACCGAATCGCGCTGCCGGGTCGGCAGCTCGATCGGCGGAGCCTTCCTGCCGGCCGCCGGGGCTGACGGGCGGGAGGGACGGTCGATGGGATTGTCGATCTGGTCGGTGTCCGGGGGCGTCGTGGCCGCCGGACGCGTCGGCGGCTTCGGGTGCTCCGCCCCCGGCTTCGGCCCGCCGGTGTTGTTGGCCGAGCCGAAGCTGAGTGCCTTGCCCAACTTCTCGAACAGACCGGAGAGCAACTCCGACAGCGAGCCACCGTGCGAGTCGGCCGGCTTCACCGAGGCGCCTGACGGCGCGCTGGGGGCACCCAGCCGGGTCGCCCGGCTCACCACGTCGGCCACGAAGTCGGTCACAGGCTCGACGATCGAACGCGTCACCGATGCCGACGACTGACCCGCGCTTGCCGTGGGGCCGCCGTGCGCCCGGCCGTCGAACGGGGGCCACTCGGGCACCTCCGCCGACTGGTTCGCCGAGGGGGCGTAGCGGGCGCGCAAGTCGGCCAGGGAACGGGCCGGGCCGACATTGGCCGCCGAGGAGATCCGGCTGTCCAAAACGCTGGACTGGTTCACCGGTGCCGGCTTGTGTTCGCCGCCGCCGAAAGAGAACGACCAACCGGATTCGTCGGCTCCCGCGTCGAAATTCCCTTGGTCATAGGCGACCAGTTCGACGGTTGCGTTCCGCTCGTTCTCGGCGTGACCGGAAATGAACGTGACGGCCATCCAGATCATTGCCGCGCCGAGCAGCACCCGCCCGAACGTGAGCGACTTCAGCCCGCACGCCAGCAGCGACACAGCGGCGCGGATGCGCCGGGTGTCGAGCGTGGCCTGGGCAGACATCGTCACTCACTCCAGATTCGGGAGGGGATTTGCGAGGGTTTTGCTGGCCCGCCCCGCCGCCGGGGCGGGCCACCTGGATGGACTGGTCGGAACCATTTGCGGTGGCCCATCCTCGGCGCGGGCACATGCCACAGTTCGCCGAGTCGATTCCAGTCCCACGATCGGAAACCAACCACGGTGCAACTCACGAAGAGGTTTTCCGATCGCTTCGAGAGCCACGATATGCAGCCGCGTTGGTATGGGCCATAAGGCCAAATGAAGCTTAAGGTTGGCACGCAACACACCGTCTCACCTGGCCGAACAGGGCACCGGTGGGGCCTGCGTGCAGTTGAGCCGGTACCCCGTTCCGCGCACCGTTTTGATCAGGTCGGGCCGGCGGAGGCGGGCGCGCAGGGTGGCCACGTGCACGTTCAGGGTGTCCTGCACGCCGGGCCACGGGGTGCCCCAGATCTCCGCGATGAGCCGTTCCCGGGTGCACACCCCGCCCCGCTCGGCGGCGACCAGCGCGAGGATCTGGAACTCCTTGCGGGCCAGGTCGACCCGCCGGCCGGCGACCGTGGCGGTCTGGCTGACCAGGTCGATCTCCACGTCGCCCTGCCGGATCACCGGGTTCTCCTCCGACCCGCGTTGCCGCTGGGTGGCGGCCCGCAGGCGCTCCGCGAGGTCGCTGATCTTGTACGGCATGAGCAGGCAGTCGTCGATCTCGGAGACGCTGCCGGCCAGCTCCCGGTCGGCGGTGCCGACCACGATCGGCACCTGGCTCATCGCGCGGACCACCCGGCACAGCGACAGGCTCTCCGGGTCGCGGTGGCGGATGTTCAGCACCACGACGTCGACGTCGCCCAGGGCGTTCACGATCTGCCAGCCGTCCGGCGCGTGCACGGCCTCGACGCCGTTGCGGCGGAGTCCGTCGATCAGCTTCTGGGCCATCTGCGGGTCGTTTTCGACAATCAGAGCTTTCATTTCGCTTCCTTATTGGTTTAGGGGGATCACCTCTGGTTTCTGGGTTCGGTCGGATGGGCGCTAAGGGGGGTGGGACGGGTCGGTCCGGGTCCGGGCATGACTAAGCCCCCACGTCGCGAGTCGCGAGGTGAGGGCTTGCAATGACGTGTGGAAGGTGGCGCCCGCCGGCGGAGGACCGCGCGCGGTCGCGCTGCCGTGCCCGCTGCGCGGGATGCCGGCACCCGCCGGCGCTGTGGCAGCTTCGGTGAACGCGCCGCCGGACGTGTCGTCACCGAGCACGGCGGCCGCACCGGACGAGCCGGACGAGCCACCGGACGGCGCCCCACCGAACGCCGCGCCGCCGGGGGCGGGGGCGCCCGCCGGTGGGGTGTTGGGCAGGCCCCAGCCGCCGCCGTCCCAGCGGGAGGCGATCAGGCGGGACGGGTAGCCAGCGGACGATCCGAACACGCCAGGCGAGCCGGAAGTGGGCGACGAGTCAGCCGAGGTGGCGGCCGGTGCGGACCGGTCGGCGACGGGGGTGCTGGCGACCGACGTGCCGGCGACGGGGGCGCCGGTGGCCGGGATGGTGGTCGCGCCGGTGCGGATGGGGCAGCCGTTCGGGCCGCAACCGCCGCCGGTCCCGCTGCCGCTGCCGCCCTCTGTCCCGGTTGGCGTGGCTTCCGGGCGCTGGGTCCAGGTCGAGTGGGGCTGGTCGTAGGTACCGGCGGTGGAGTTGGTCTCGGCGTAGCAGGGGCCGCCGGTGCAGCCAACGGTGTGCGAGGTGCTGTGGGTGCCGGTGGCGTCCGAGGTGCTGGCGGCGCTCCACGCCGAACCCGTGCAGCTCGCGGTCGGGCAGGTCACCGAGGCGGTTGACGTGGAGGTGGAGGACGGGCCGGGTGCCTCGGTCTGGCCGGGACCGGGGAAGCCGGTGCCGGAGGTGGCCAGCGAGTTGGCCTCGGCGCGGCAGCTGCCGCCGGTGACCTGGCAGCCGCCGCTGCCGGTGGAGGTGCGGGGCTGGCCGCCCGAGTAGCTGGCGTCGGCGGCGGTGGCGCGGGTGTAGACGGTGCCGGAGCAGTGACCGTCGGATTGTGGGCAGTCCAGCGAGCCGTCGCCGGAGCTGTCGCTGTGCAGCGCGCGGATCCCGCCGGGGGTGTTGGTGTCGACGGCGGTGAGGGTGTCGCTGGTGCCGTCGCAGTCGCCGGAGGTGGTGGTGCAGCCGCCGGTGGCGCTGCTGCTCTTCCAGGCCGCGGGGGCGGTGCGGCCGGTGGTGGGGTTGGTGACCGGGTCGCCGGCGCCCCGGCCGGCGGTGTCCGCGCGGCCGTCACCGAGGCAGTCGGCCAGCCCGGCGCAGCGGACCTGGGTGGTGGTGTGGCTGTGCCCGTCGCGTGTGAGGCCATCTATGGCGAGAGGGGTGGCCGACTCGGCGGTGGTACCGCAGCCGCCGACCTGGACCTTGCAGTTGCCGCTGCCGTTGGTGGTGCGGTTGGGGCTGGTCGCGGAGGTGGTGGCCACGCCGTTCCCGTAGCAGCCCCTGACCCCGCCGCAGTCCAGCCCGCCGGACGCGTTGGCGCCGTCGCCGGACTCGTTCAGTGCCAGGAAAGCGGTCACGTGGCAGCCGGTGGCCCCGCCGGCGCAGTGCCCCTGGGAGTCGCCCCGCTGGCTCAGCTGCCCGGACCGCTTGCCGGAGTTGTGCGCGTCGCAGCCACCCCGGGTGGACTGGCAGTCGGCGTCGACGCCGGCCAGGCTGGAGGTCACCGTCGTCACGCACTCGCCCGGGCAGGACGCGGCGGCGACCACCCGGTCCTGGACGGCGCCCTTGGGCGCGGGCGCGGAAGCGACCCCGTGGCAGCCGGTCGCGGACTCGCACCGGGAAACCGCCCCGTCCGGACCGGACCGCGCCGTCAGCACGCAGTCCCCTCGGACGTCGCAGTCGGTGGTCGCGGCCTTCCGGCCGGTGTCCGTGGTGGCGTCGGCGCCCACGCCGCAGTTGGGCTTCGAACCGGTCAGATCGCACTCGGCGGAGGCGCGCTGGTTCTGGTTGACGCCGGTGGCCGCGGTGGCCGCGCAGGAGGAGAGCCCGGACAGCGCCATGCATCTGGTGGGGTTCTGGTCGCGGCCGGCGGTGGCCGCGCACTCGCCGAACGCGCCACTGGTGGTGCAGCCGGCGGTCGGCCCGTCCCCGTCGGCGAGCCGCACGTCGGTGGTGTGGCCGGTGGCGCGGGCCAGCTCCTTGGTGTCCGCGTAGACGCGAGCCCGGGTGGCGATCAGGCGGTTCTGGGTGGCTTCGAACTGTTGGCGGCTCACCTTGCCGGCGGCGAGCTGCTTGCGCTCGGCGTCGTACTGGGCCTGCTGGCGCTGCTGTTCGACGTTGCCCTCTACCACCCGGTCGATCAGTGCGGAGCGCTCCGGGGAGAGGGTGGCGGCGTCCGCGTCGACCTTGGTGACCAGGGCCTGCTGGGCCTTCACGTGTTGGGCGTAGGCGGCGGCGCTGCCCTTGCCGGCGTCGACCTTCTGCTTCTCGGCCGCCAGTGCTTGCTCGCCCTTGGCGATGTCGATGCGGCCCTGCAGGACGCGGTCGGTGTGGGCCGCGGAGTCGTCGTAGCCGCCGGTCTGCTCGTCCGGCGTGCGGTGGGTGACGTGGTCGAACAGGGTGTTGAACGCCTGCTCGGTGCGCTGGCCGGCGTCCCTGCCGGCCGCCTTGGAGACGATGCCGGCGATTTTGTGAGCCAGGTCGGTGGTCTGCTCGTCCAGCTTCGCGGGGCCGCCTTGGTTGCCGGCGAGCGCGCGGAGGGCGAACTGGAAGACCGCGTCGAGGATCTGGCCGATCACGCCGGGGTCACCGGCGGAGGCCCTGATCGCTGCTTGGGTGGGGCGCTGCTGGTTTTGGCCGTTCCAGCGGGTCGGTGGGCCTCGGCCGGGTTGTCCGAGCGGCTCGCGGCCGGCTGCCGGGATCTCGTCGGTGCCGGCTTGGCTGGGCCGTGCCGAGCCCGGCGGGGGCCAGCCACGCTCGGGGCTCAGCGCGGAGCCGGCGCCGGTCTGCTCGTCCGGGCGCGCGTTGGTCGCCCGCCGGTCACTCGCGCTCGCCGGGGTGCTGGTGCCGCCGTCGCCGTCGGTGCGGAGCCTGTTGCTCGCGGCCAGGGCGGTGGACACCTCGTCAGCCAGCTCGGTCAGCGCCTGGTGCGCCCTGGCGCCCGCGCTCTTGCCGGCCACGGCGGTGACGATCCCGGAGAACGCGTCCACGACTCCGTCGAGCATCCGGTCCACCTGCTCGGCCGACGGACCGCGTTGCGCGGAGGCGTGACCGGTCGCGTTGGCGGCGGCGTCCCCGGAACCGGCGGTGCTGTTGGGGCCGGCGTCCGCGGCTACGCGTTCGTCCGCGGCTACGCGTTCGAGCGCGGTCGCCAGGGCCGGTGCCGTGGTGTCGGGCGTCGGAGTGGTCGCCGTGGGCACGTGTGAGTTGGCGGGATGTGCTGAAAACGCCGACTCAGTGTGCTGGGACTGCCGACTCTGTGTGCCGAGAGCGTCGACTCGGTGTGCTGGGAGTGCCGACTCGCGGGGGGAGAGGAGGTGGGTTACCCAGTTCAGGACCGAGTCGGTGATGGTGCGGGTGGTGGCCACCAGATCGTGGCCACTTGTGAGAGTGGCGTGGCCATTGCTGAGAGTTTGGTCGTGGCCATCGCGGATCTCCAGGATTGGCCAGGTGGCCACTTCGGTGTCCGTTGGCCGCTGGTAGCGGTCACGCAATTCGGCCAACGACCGCGCGGGCGTGGCCGTGGCCGCGCGGTCACTCAAATGTTGTTCCGTCGACTTCTTTCCATTTCCACCGAATAGGTCGGTCCAATTGGCGGAGTCGGTGTCGTCCGATTCGGAGGAATCCGCGAACGCCACCAATTCGACCTTGCCGGAGTGGGTGGAAAGCGAGTCGTTCGGCGCCTCGGTGGAGATCAGCATGGCGCCCAGCCAGAGCAGCACGGCGCCGAGCAACACCCTCCCGAACGTCAGCGAGCCAGCCGCCGACGCCACCGCGCGCCCCAGCAGCGACACGACGGCGCGCACGCGCCGTGTGTCAGCCGAGGACACGGTAACCATCGCCGAACACGCTCCCAGCACGAAGAAGGGCTCACCTGAGCAGGAACAACTGGGGGTGATCGGAACCAACCACGGTCGGCGTCACGTGGAGGAACATCCTTGCCGAACCACAAGTCGATACACCGGGACGCCCGAACAGACAGGGGCATCGAGCAACAAGCGATCGACGCTAACCACGGTCACCTCACGCGGAAGCGCATCCTCGCAACGCCCAGGGGCATCGAGTCGATCGCGAGTGCCACTTCAGAGTACAGAAATCTTAAGAGTGTGTCCACCGCGTGCGGCCAACCTAAAGGAAACCTTGTAATGGATTCCGACGGTCGGGCGAGCCAAGCCCAACGGCTCCGCACATCGTGATCATCCGTCCGACGCGGGGGCGCTACGTCTCCACTCCCCTATGGCGCCAGACTGGTCAGTGCTGGTTGTTTCGGAAACAATTCGACAATTGGATCGATGATCAATGGGTGCGATATTCACCGAAGGACGGCAAATGTGCCGAGCCACACGACATGTCGGGTCGCGGATTCAGTGGATGAAAGCCGCCGAGACGGGTGACGGCCGCCGAGCGACCGCGGCCATGGCCGCCACCGGGTCGCGGCCACCGGGGCCGTGGCCATCCCGATCCATCCGGTGACCATCCCGCGGTCACCGGGTGGCCACGACGTCTCGTCCGGCCGCCGGACATGGCGACCGCCGCGGTGGCGTCCTTCGTGCAGCTGGCGACCTGCTTGGAGATCGCTCGTTTGGCCACGCGGGGGTTGGTTCGCGGCCGGCGGGCGGCCAACCGCGGCGTCGCGCAAGGCGCCGAGGCTGGAGGTTGAGCACCAGCTGGGAGGCCGGCCAGGGATCAGCTGGCGATTGCGCGCGGTTCGGTCGGGCGGTAGCCGGCACCCCGGACGGTTTCGATCAGGTTCGCGGTCGCGGTGAGCATCGCGGCGGCCGCGGCCGGCGCCACCATGTTCTACTACCCCCAGCATCAGTGGGCGATCGTCGACCGGCTGACTCGCCACGCCCAGGCGACGGCGGAGGCGGAACGGCGGCTGCTGCTCGAGGACCGGGTGCGCCTGGCCCGGGAACTGCACGACATCTTCGGCCACACGATGGCCGCGATCAGCGTCCAGGCCGGCGCCGCACTGCACGTGACACGAAACCGCCCGGACCAGGTGATCACCGCACTCGACATCGCCCAGCTCGGCGGCCGGCCCGGAGCACCCCGGATCAGCCCGCACGCGCTCGAGTCGCTGACCGCCAGGGAACGCGAGGTCACCGCGTTGGTCGCGGCCGGCATGAACAACGCCGAGATAGCCCGGTCGCTGTTCATCAGCAACGCCACGGTGAAAACCCACGTGAGCCGCGCCATGACCAAGCTCGGCGCCCGCGACCGGGCACAGCTGGTGGCCTTCGCCTACCTATCCGGCCTGGTCGCCGCGCCCTGAGCTGAGTACCCGTAGGACCGCCAGTTGGTCAGGACTCGCCGCTGGATGTCGGCCGGCCAGCCGTTCTCGAAGGTGCCCTTGACCGGTCGCTTGTCCGGTGGGAACAGGTCGGCCAGGAGGCAGTTGTAGATCACCTTGCCGGCCCGGTAGGTGTGCTGTTCCCGCTCGTCCAGGTACACCGACAGGGCGGCGGTCGGCTTGGCGGGGAAGTGCACCTCGCCGTGTTCGGGGTGGGTGCGGGTGGCGAAGGCCCAGACGACCTCGTTGACGTCGGTGATGTCGATGTCGTCCTCGACCAGCAGCACCTTGGGCACGCCGAACCCCGCCTTGCCGGTGAACACGATGTCGCCGATCCGTTGCGCCAGATCGCCGGAGTGGATGTTCAGCGTCTCGTACCAGTCGTGGCGGACCGAAACGATCAGCCAGTGCAGCGCGGACTCGTAGGAGAACCAGGTGGACGCCACCGGCAGCCCGGCCTCGCGCAGCTGGTAGAGGATCTCGGCGGCGTGCATGGTGCCGGTACCCGTGTGGTCCTCCTCTACCGGCGGACCGGCGGCCACCACGGGCAGGATGGCGCCGTCGCGGTAGGTGATGGCGCTGACCGCGAACACCGGCTTCGGCGAGGCGTCGAAGGCGTTGTAACCGGGGTACTCGTTCATCGGCCCTTCCATCGCCTGCTCGTCCAGCGCGATGTGGCCCTCGATGACGATCTCGGCGGTGGCCGGAACCACCAGGTCCACGGTCTCCGCCGGTACCACTTGCAGCGCCTCACCGAACAGCGCGCCGACGAAGTGGCTCTCGTCGGCGTTCTCAGGCAGCGGCATCGCCCCCGCATAGGGCAGCGCCGGCTCCACGCCGAGGGCGAGCGCGATCGGCATGGGCTTGCCGATCGCGGTCCACTTGGCACGGATGATGCCCAGGTGCTGCGGGCCGGGGATGAGGCACGCGAGCGTGTCCCTGCCGGCGATCATCATGCGGTTGATCGACCAGTTGGTCCACGAACCGTCGGGGGTCTTGGCGATGTTCATCCCGTAGGTCTGGATGTAGCGGCCGCTGTCGTTGCCGTGGATCAAGGGCGTCGGGAAGCCGAACAGGTCGATGTCCGCGCCGCGCATGATGTTCTGTTTGCAGGGCGCGTCCGCGGCCGGGACGGTCACCGGCGGAATTCCTTGCCGCCCCCGGGCGGCGACGATCGCCTCCATGATCTCCTGGCCGGACGTGGTGGCCGGAAGGCCCAGGGCCAGGGCTATCCGGGCCAGGCGGTGCGGCGGCGCGCTCAGCCCGCCGGGTGCGCCCAGCACGCGGAAACCTGTGCCTGTGTAACCGGTGATGTTGTTGAACAGCGGTGCGGGCGCCGTCAGGTCGTACGAGCGGCGGATGATGGCGCCGATCTCGAGGTTCCAGTCGACCTCGGTGTCGATCGGTTGGAGCTCACCGATGGCGTCGAGCTCGGCGATGAACTCCCGCAGCGAACGAAGGTGCTTCACGTAGGCCTCGCAATCTGCTCGCCCCAGCGGGGCACGGTGTCGATCTCGATGCCGACCAGATCCAGCGCGCGGGCCGCGGTATGCGTGACCAGGTCGTCGATGCCGCTCGGGCGCAGGTAGAGCGCGGGGACCGGAGGCATGATGATCCCGCCGGACTCGGTCACCCCGGCCATCGCCCGCAGGTGGCCCAGGGTGAGTGGTGTCTCGCGGACCAGCAGGACCAGGCGGCGCCGTTCCTTGAGCGTGACGTCCGCCGCGCGGGTGAGCACGTTGTCGCCGTTGCCGTAAGCGATCGCCGACAGCGTCCGGATCGAACACGGCGCGACGATCATCCCGTCATGGCGGAACGACCCGGAGGCGATCGCCGCGCCGATGTCCGCCGGGCGGTAGACCACGTCGGCGAGCGCGGCCAGCTCCCGGGCCGTCAGGTCGGTCTCGTAGGCGCGGGTCTGTTGGCCCGCGGGCGTGACCACCAGGTGGGTCTGTACGCCGGCGGCTCGAGCCAACTCGAGCACCTTGACCCCGTACGCGATCCCGGTCGCCCCGCTGATGCCGACCACCAACCGGGTCGGACGAGCGCTGTTCAGCGGAACCCCCGGAGTGCCCGGCGGCGAACTGGGCGAACGACGCCAGCCGCGGTGACTACTTCAGGCTGTTCCATGCCCTGCCAACCTCGTAGCACCTGACTATCGACTTCTGGCCGGCGCCGACCCAGGCGCCGGACTGGGTCGACTTCCTGCCCCCGGCATCGCGGCAGATTGCCGATACCTGGTGTTGCCCTCGGTAGGTAGCGCAGTAGCTCCAGGCCGAGGTCGGCCGCGCGTGGCTTGCGTCGGTGTTGTGCTGCACCACACAGCCCGAAGGGTCGGCGGACGCGATCGGTGTGCCGAACGCGGACACCGCGCCGAGGACGGCCAGGGTGAGCGCGGGCGTGACAAGGATTCGGGGCTTCATCGGGCGAGCCGATCACGCATCGACCGGCTCACACATCGGCGAGATCGCCAGTCCCGGAACCCGCTCACTACGGCGTAGCCACGCACCCGTCCTCGCCGCACATCGCGCCCGCGACCGGGCCCGGCACCGGATGCTGGATGGGTGCCGGGGCCGGCGCCGGGTGCTTACCTGGCACCGGCGGCGGGTGTGGGTAACAGCCCGGTCCTTCCCCACAGATCGGGTACCGCGCGGGCTGGCCGCCCGGTCCGGCTATGTCCTGCGCAGTGACGGCTGGACCCGCGGCCAGCGCCAACACGGTCACCAACGAGCCAACGAGAAGCATCTGTATTCCCCCTCCGACTGCAACGCGGTTCACGGTAGGTCCGCGGGCCAGGTCGGCGTATCGGTCGGTTCGCCAGTCCCGGCCGCGATCTCGACGAACATGCGGGAGGTCGAGCTCGCCACCGCCACCGTCATCGCAGCGCCGGATAGGGTTTAGCTTCTTCTTAGTAAATAAGTGGCGCGATGTCCGCCGGACATTCTCTGGCATTTGTGTCCGGCCGGCCGCTGACCGCGGTCATTCCCGTCGCGCCGCAGCCACTGGCCATGGCCATTCATCTGGTGGCCGCGAGCGAGTGGCCACCGCCGGGTGGCCGCTACACGTGGCCAGTTGGCGATGGCCACCGAGTGCGATGGTGGCACTTGATGACGACGGTCGCGACAGAGAGATTGTGACCGTGCTGAGGATTAGCTGGCACGAATGTCGTGCATGAGCGAGCTGGTCATTTTCGCTTCTCGCCACAGGAGACAGATGTGCCACACGTCAAAGTCAAATGCCAAGGGATGCTTCCGAGTGCCTTGCGCGACCCAACCTGCTCGGTGAACCTCCGCCGAGGCCGCCCCTCGGCGCGGCACCACCAGCGCCGCCGACGCCCACGGCAGCTGCGCGAACACTCCATCGTGGATCTAATTCATGGACCGTTGAGTTATTAAGCAATCCTTAACTGATCTGGACATAAACTTGGCGCCTGCCGTAACCTCCCGGCAGCGGTTCGATCGACTCGGAACTTGCCGAGGATGCGCTACCCGCGTGGTTTGCGTCGATCGAAAACTGCGGATCGACTCGTTCGGCTCGTGACGTACCGAGCGACGAGGATGTGCCTCCGTGTGATGACGACCGCGGTTGGTTCCGATCATTCCGAGTAATTCCCGCCCACGAGGCCTTCTCGTACTGGAGTGAGATCCACCATGGTAATCGCGTCTTCGGCTGACAGGCGGCGCATGCGCGCCGTCGTGTCGATGCTGGGGCGCGCACTGCTGTCAGTGGCTGGCTCGCTCTCGTTCGGGAGGGTGTTGCTCGGGGCGGCAATGTTGTGGATGGCCGCGGCGCTGGTCTCGATGAGCGGCTCGGTCGAAGCGGATTCGGTTTCGGTTCCGCGAAATGACTCGCCCGCCGTGGAATTGGTTACCTATTCGCAGCCGAATTCCGATGGCGAGTCTGACGAGTCCGGGTATTCGGACTGGTCGATTTCTTTCGGCGATGGTAATGCCCAGCCGGCCAAGGTGAACAACAGCGGCCAGCAGGCAAGTGGGTTGGATGGCCGCGTGGCCGCGGCCGTGGCCAAGCCGTCGCGGTCATTGGCCGAATTGCGTGCCCAGTACGCGCCGGTGGCCACTCAACCGGTGGCCACGGACGGGGTGGATTGGCCGTTCTTCGGTGGCCACGGTGGCGCCGGTACTGGCCACGCGACCGCATCCGGTGGCCAGGTGGATGCGCGGCAGACAGCGGCCACCGCACCCCGGTCGGCGGTGCGCTCCGTTGTCGACCCGGTGACCGAGTTCGTCTCCAACCTGCTCGACAAGATCGCCGGTGCGGCCAGGAGTGGTCCGGCGGCGGACGGCAAGCCCGTCACCGAATCGGAGCCGGGCAAGGGTGCGGCTACCTTCCAGGCCCAGGCCGCCACCGAGCCGAAGCGGATGATCGCCGCCGAGGCCGAGCACACCGCTCACGGTGACTCGGCCGCGACCCCGGCGGTGTTGACGCGTGAGGTCACCGCCCGGGTGTCGGACGCCGCCGCGAAGGCCGACAGCAGCGCCACCCCCGCGACTGGCCGGACCGCCGTGAGCGACCGGATCGTCGCCGACCGGCTGGCTCAGTCCGACCGGTTGGTGGATGAGCGCCTAGCTGATGTGGACCCGTTCCGCGCGTCGACCACCCAGCGCCAGGCCGGCTCCGGCGGTGGTGTGGTGAAGGCTCCGGCGGCCGAGGTCGAGCAGGTGATGGGTGGGATGGTCGACCTGGTGTCCGGGATCGTCGGCCGGGTGGCCGGCACGCAGGCCGGTGCGCACACCCGTGAGGCGTTGACCGAGTTGACCGGGCAGGTGTCCGAAGCGCTCGCGGTCAGCAACCAGCTCAACAAGCACAGTGGCGCCGCCGGTGGTTCGAGCGATCTTCAGCTGGCCATGCCCGAGCGCGCCCCCAAGCATGTTTCCCACTCCGGCTCGGGCCTGGCACCCGAGACCGATGAGCGGCCCATCGTCTGTCTGGCGCTGGGCTGCACCGACCAGGACCCGAGCCTGACCGGCCACCACCCCGGTGTTGGCGGCGGACGCGGCCCCCCAGCGGCGCAGCGCCCCCGCCCCCAGCACGACAGTCCCTCCGAGAACGACCCGGCCTCCTGGTCGAGCAAGCTCCACCGCTCCCCGGCCGGCGGCACGACCGACAACTTCATCAGCGGAATCCTCGGGTTCGTCCGGGACCTGATCGGCGGCCTCCCCCACAGCGGTGGTGGCGCCCAGCACCGGCCCTCCCACCAGGGTGACCAGATCAGCGAGCTCGCCCACGACTTCGTGTCCGACCTGCTCAACGCGATCGGCACCAACACCGGCGGCACCAACGCGGGCCAGACCCCGCGCCGCCCGAGCACCAGCACAAGCCAGCAGGGCTCGCAGGGTTCGCGGCGGCCGACCCAGCAGAACCTCGGCCAGGCCATCACCACGCTGACCGAAAGCTTCGTCTCCGACCTGCTGAAGCTGCTCGGCATCGGCAGCGGCTCGGGCAGCAACGGTGCCGGCCAGAGCGGCTCCGGGCAGCAGCGCCCGCCGGCCAACCAGAACACCGGCTCCGGGCAGCAGCTGGCCGCCGGGATCAGCAAACTGACCAACGGGTTCGTGTCCGACCTGCTCGAGCTGCTCGGCGCCGGCAAAGGCGCCGGCAACGGCGACGCTGGGAACTCCGGTAGCGCCGGGCAAGGTTCCCAGCGCCCCCAGCAGCAGCCGGACCTGGACGAGGCGTTCGACCGGTTCACCGACATGGTCACCGGGATCGTGCGCGACGTGGCCGGCAAGAAGGCCGCCAAGAAGGTCACCAAAGCCCTCGACGAGCTGACCGACCAGCTCACCCACGCACTCGGCCACAACAGCCCGCCGAGCAACAACGGCGGCTCCCACAGCGGCGGCAGCCAGTCCGGCCAGAACAACGGCGCCGGCCAGCAGCTCGCCCAGAACATCGGCAAGCTCACCAACAACTTCGTCTCCGACCTGCTGCAGCTGCTCGGCGTCGGCAAGGGCTCCCCCAGCAACACCGGTGGTGGTTCCAGCCAGACCCCGCAAAAGCCCAGCACCGGCAACGGCCAGCAGAACAACCTGGGCCAGGCCATCGGCCAACTGGCCAACGACTTCGTGTCCGAGCTGCTGAAGCTGCTGGGTGTCGGCGGCAACGGCACCGGCGGTACCGGTGGCGGGCAGAGCGGATCCGGGCAGCAGCGCCCGCCCGCCAACCAAAACACCAGCAGCCAGAACAGCACCGGGCAGCAGCAGCTCGCCGCCGGAATCAGCAAACTGGCCAACAACTTCGTCTCCGACCTGCTACAGCTGCTCGGCGTCAAGGGCAGCAACAGCAAGGGCGCCAACAACAGCGGGGGTTCGAGCCAGGGCAGCCAGAGGCCGAACCTGGACGAGGCGCTGGGCAACTTCGTCAACCTGGCCTCCGGGATCGTGTCCGAGGTCGCGGGCAAGGACGCCGGCAAGCAGACCCAGCAGGCCCTCGCCGGTCTGTTCCAGCAGCTCGGCGGCGGTAACTTCGGCAACGGCGGCGGCCAGAAGGGTGGCTCCGGCCAGCAGCAGCGTCCACCGGCCAACCAGAACAACGGCTCCCAGAACGGCGGCGGCCAGCAGCAACTCGCCGCCGGGATCAGCAAGCTCACCAACGGGTTCGTCTCCGAGCTGTTGCAGCTGCTTGGCGTGGGCGGCAGCGGCTCCGGTCGCAACGGTGGTGGCCAGAACAGCCAGCGCGGCGGGTCGGCTGATCCGGGGCCGTTCTCGGATGACGCGGACTATTGGAAGGGCCTGTACTACGACGCGTTCATGGCCGAGGCCAAGGCCGCCGGCCAACAACAGCAGGGCCAACAGCAGCAGGGCCAGCAACAGCGGCAGGCGCCGAGTGTGGAGCAGGCGTTGGGCAACTTCACCGACCTGGCTTCCGGGCTGGTGTCCCAGGTCGGCGGCCAGGACGCCGGGGAGCAGACCGAGCAGGCGCTGGACGGGGTGTTCGGGCGGCTGCTGACCGGCGGTGGTGCCGGTGGCGGTGGTGCCGGTAATGGGGGCGGAGCCCGGGGTTCGGACACCCGGAGCGGCGACCGGCGCCAGGCCCGCACCTCGAACACCGAGAACACCCAGAACACCGGCGAGCTGGATGGTCTGGACGGGGTGCTGTCGCGGTTCGTCGAGGCCGCGTCCGGGGTGGTGTCCAAGATCGCGGGTGGAAAGGCCGGGCGGCGGACCGAGCAGGCGCTCGACGAGCTGCGTGACCAGCTGACCGACAGCCTGCACGGCCACAGCGAGGTCCGGGGCGAGGGTCGGCGATCGGCGCAGGCCGACCACAACACGGTGGGCAAGACCGCCGGCCAGGTCCGAGACAGCCAGGGACGGGCCGGGTCGATCGGCGGGTCGGTGGAGGAGTTCCTGTCCGACCTGTTCGACTCGCTGGGCCTGTCGCGCCCGTCCGGGAGCGGCCAGGGCCAGTCCGGCCAGCACAACCAGCAGAGCCAGGGCCAGCGAGGCGGGTTGGCCGAGCAGATCACCGACCTGACCAATGACTTCGTTTCCGACCTGCTCAAGACCCTCGGTGTCTCCGGCGGCAACTCGACCGGCAACGGCAACTCCGGCGGGGGTAACTCCAACAACGGCGGCGGTAGCGGTCAGGGCACTCGGCCGGCCACTCTGGATGACTTCGCGCAGATCCTGGGCGGGGTCACCGACCTGGTGTCCGGGCTAGTCGGTCGGGTGGCCGGGCAGCAGGCCGGCGACCAGGCCCGCCAACTGCTCACCGCCGCCGCCCAGGACGTCCTCGAAGCACTCGCCGCCAGCGGCCACTACGGCAACAGCCAGAGCGGTGCGGGTCAGGCTGGTGGCCAGGGCGCCGCGGCCGGTGGTGGCCAGAACAACGGGTGGGCGTTGAACAACGACGGCCAGTTCGCCGGCACCCGGTGCGAGACCGAGATCGAGTGCGCCCTCGCCAACGGCAACCTGCAGACCCGCCAGCCGCAGTCACTGTCCAACCGCGGCCCCCCGCGGCTGCTGGGCGGCACGACCAACACCGATTCGCAGGGCATCCAGGACGCCCTGGATGACCGACTGGCGGTGTTGAAGGGCCAGAAGAGCCTGAAGACGGCGAAGAACCAGCTCGAGGCTGGGAAGATCACGAAGGCCGACTACCAGAAGAAGGCCGCGGCGCAGAAGAAGCTGGAAACGCAGGCCGACGAGTCCGCCGCCCAGCTGGGTTCGTACGACGGCCAGCTGATCAACGACGTGGTGTCCGGACAGCAGAAGCTGGGTACGGCGAAGACCAAACTGGCCGCGTCGAAGAAGGCACTGGACGCGGGCAAGATCACCAAGGCGGAGTACCAGGGGCGCGCGAGCGCGTTCAACCAGCGGCGGGACCGGCTGGCCGCGCAGACCGCCCAGCTGTACGAGGCCGCCGGCTACGACACGGCGCAGGCGAACCCGGGACACAAGGGCGCGGGCGCCGCTTGCGCGACGACCGGCGTGTTCGGCCAGTGCTCGACCGCCGCGATCGACCCGAAGACGGGCGAGCTGAAACAAGACCAGACCTACTGTCTGGTCGGGGTGTCCCGGTGCTCGAGCGCGGTGAAGGCGGGCAACCGAGGGGCGAAGGCGTTCTGCGACCCGACCAAGGGCTGCGGCACCAACGTGAAGGCGGGTAAGGCAACCGCGCAGACCACGTGCGGTGTCGGCCCGTGCAACACGGCCTCGACCGCCGACACCCAGAGCGCCCTGACGTTCTGCCAGGCCCGCCGGGGATGCACCCAGGACGGCGCGAGGCCGACTCAGCCAGGTGCGAAGGATCGCGCGGCCGGGAAGAGAGCGGGCTGGTCGCACACCCACGGGGAGTGCACGGAGGACTGCGCGCTGTCCGGGTTCGCCTACGTGAGCCAGGCGGGCTCGGACTGCAACACCCGCAACGGGGTATGTAACGGCTACTCCACCGGCAAGCGCGCCAGCGAATCTCGGCCAGCGCCGGCGGGTGAGACCCCGGAGCAGGCCGAGGCTCGGGCGAAGCGCGACGGACAGGCCGGCAGCAAGGGACATTGCGCGGCCAGCCGGGTGGGTTGTGAGTTCATCACCACGGTGGGTGTCGGCGTCGACGAGCAGACCGGGCCGCAGCCCGGCGGTGAGACGAACTCGGGCGGACCCTCGGCGCAGGTCTCGGTGCGGTGCGCTCAGGGTGCGAAGGGCTGCTCCGGCAAGGGCGCTACGAAGATCGGCGACAAGATCCTGCAGATGCTCACCGGCCAGGATGAGACCCCGGGGCACACCGACCGCCGCAACCTGGCCGGCAAGGCCGGCTGCGGGATCAAGAGCGGGGCCTGCACGGCTTCTTCCGGCCTGGATGCCGACGGCCAGGCGCTGGCTTACAGCGACGTGGACTGCGACGGGATCAAGGGCTGCAAGGGCAAGGGCACCACCGCCACCGCCGCGAAGATCTCCGCCGCCCTCGCCGGCAAGAAGGGCAAGACCGCGACCCGCGCCACCGACGCCCACCACAAGTGCACCGTCCGCGGCGCCCAGGGTGACTGCGCCAACGACTCCAGCTCGAGCGTGGTCGACAACATCCGCGCCGGCTTGGACCCGAGCGGTGCCGGCATCGGCACCGGCGCGCCGAAGAAGACCAGCCCGCTCGCCGCCCTGACCCGAGGGCTGAGCGCGACCAGCAAGACGATCGGCACCCTGGCCTGTGAGTCGAAGGACTGCAAGGCCGGCGAGAGCGGCGCCACCTCCGGTGAGGCGGCCGGGGACATCAAGGGCCTCCGGGACAGCGACGGCGTCACCCGATGCGCGGTCCACGGTGTGCACGGCACCTGCGGGTCGGCGGCGGACACCGCGGTCGCCTACCGCGCGGCCCAGACCCGGGCGGACGGCAAGAAGATCCCGGCCGGCGTGGTCAGCGAGTCGCACGCCGATGCCCAGGTCCGCTGCCAGGACTCCCCCACCTGCGGCGGGCAGGCGTTCACCGCAACCTCGGCGCTGGACACCAGCGTCTCGAAGCACCGGCGCGGCTCCTCGGACACCGGCGAGTGCGTGGTCCGCAACGGTGGCTGCCTTGGCCAGACCAGCTCGGACGCGAGCTCGGCGCCGCAATTCATCAAACTCGGCCCGGACGGCAAACCGCTCAAGGGCCAGCCCAGCTCCGGGCCGACCTCCACCTCCCGGGCATCGGCCAGCGTGGACTGCCACAGCAAGAACTGTGAGGGCACCGCCCGCACCCGCGCCGCCTCCTGGGACGGCGCGGTGAACCACGGCAAGGCGCGCACCTCCGAGGGAGAGGTCAGCTGCGAGAAGGGCACCACCAGGTGCCAGGTGCAGACCCTGTCCACCGCGATCAGCAGCCCCGGCGCGGCCACCACCTACGCCGACCAGAACGCCATCAACGGCAAACGCCTCGGCTCCGGACCCTCGGCCGCCTCGATCGTGGGCGGGAAGCTGGAATGCGACACCACCTGCGGCGGGAAGATCACCGCCCGGGTAGTGGCCACCAACCCGTCGGTATCCGATGCCCCCCGGGGCAACATCGCCACCGGTTCGTGCGCCGGCGCCACCGGCGGCCGGTGCATCGCGGTGGTCAACGGAGCCGCCTCCAGCCACCCGGACGCCAACAGCATCAGGCCGATGGTCACCGACCAGCCCACCAGCAACGCCACCAACACCGGTCAGCAGATCGGCGGCAGCGGCGGCGCTGGCCGGGGTGGCAAGACCGGGCAGACCGCCTCCCCGAGTGGGCAGGGCAACGGCGGCCAGCCCGGCCAGCGGCCGAACCAACCGGCCACCGCCCCCGGCTCGGGCGCCAGCTCCGGCGGTGCCGGTGTCCCGGGCGCCTCCAGCTGGACCACCGCATGGGCCACCCTCACCTGCGACGGCAGCGGCCCGTGCAAGGGCAGCCCGCGCAGCTCGGCCACCGGGCTCGCCGGCGACCGGCACAACGCCAGCGGTGAAGGCAACCGAGGCCCACCAACCGCCACCGGGACCACGACCAGCACGTGCAACACCAAGGGTGCCGCCTGCCAGGCCACCTCCACCGCGACCGCCGGCTCAGGCCAGGTCGTCGCCGACATCCTCACCGAACAGCGCAAGAGCACCACCGCCGAAGCCAAGCAGCAGGCCGCGCAGGCCAAGCAGGCCGCGCAGCGCGCGAAGCAGACCGCCGCCGCCCCGGGCGCGACCGCCAAGCAACGCAAGGCCGCCGACAAGGCCGCCGAGACCGCCAAGCAGGCCCAGCAAGCCGCCACGGCGGCCGGCAAGCCGATCAGCGCCAAGGACCTCCCGACCACCTGGTCGAACTCCGCCTCCTTCGCCCAGTGCGCGGGCGCCGGCTGCACGGCGAAGACCACCGGCGCCACCTCGGGCATCGTGGGCATCTCCCGCACCAAGGGCTACTGCACATCAGGGCCGTCCGGGTGCACGGTCGGCAGCGACGTCACCGTGACGACCAGCGACAACGGCGGCCAGGCCCCGGCCGCGTCGACCAAGGGCAAGCACGGCAAGGACGGCAAGACCAAGACCATCCCCGGCTTCTCCGGCACCGCCCAGGTCACCTCGCAGCTGTCCTGCCCGGACGCCGGGTGCAAGGGCAAGCTCACCGGCCGAGTCGTCGCGCAGGCCGGCCCGAAGGCCGAACGCACGCGCAGCACCTCAACCGGTTCCACCGGCTGCGACGGCAGGACCGCCTGCCAGAACCAGCTCACCCTGAGCAGCTCGATCGCCAGTTCGCCGCGCGGCGCCGGCCCCAAGGACCGCTTCGCCAACGCCTCCACATCCGTCGACGTCCTGTGCGCCAACGGCTCGAAGGCCGGCTGCCCAACCCGCGCCTCCAGCGTCACCAAGGCGGCCGGCGGGGCGCAGGCGCACTCCCGCACCACCAGCCGCTGCACCGGCACCGGCTCCTGCCAGGTCGGCAGCGGCGGCACCACCGCCATGGGACTCGCCGACACCAACGGCCAATGCGTCGGCATCACCTGCCACCTCCGGAGCAAGGCTCGAGGCGGCGGCAACTGGGCACACGGCAAGGTCGACCGCACCAGCCACACGCCCGGCAAACCCGTCGTGGCGGCCACCCAGGCCAGCGTCGGGCCCATGACCGCGCACGCCGCCGCCACCTGCACGATCGGGTCGAAGAAGTGCCCCGCGCCGTTCGCGGCGCACGCCGAGGCGAACTACGACCAGAGCTTCGCGCCCACCTGGGAAGAACCAGGCAAGCGCATCACCTCCCACGGTGAGGGCACCTGCCGGGGTTCCAACGGCAGCTGTGGCGTGGAGGCCTGGGCGAACCAGAAGGACGGCGGCGCCAAGTGCCAGGAGGACTGCAAGCACTTCCAGAAGGAGGGAGGCCCCGCCAACGTCCAGATCACCGCCCCGTCCGGCAGGCAGGTGTACGAGGCGAGGATGGCCGCCCTGCGGGCCGCGCAGGCCGCGCGGGAGCAGGCGCAAGGTAGCCGCAAGGTGGCCGAGAAGATCGTCATCGATCAGGGCCCCGACGGCAAACCGCGCTACACCAGAACGGTCCCGGGCAACCCCAAGGAGACCAAGACCGGCGCGTGCACCGCCAACCCGTGTGTGCGCGGCGGCCAGGGAATGAGCGGCGGGTACAACCCCAAGGACCCGAAGCTGCCGTTCGTCGGTACCGGGCCGAACACCGGCAACAAGGCGCCGAACCAGGTGGCCGGCCAGCGCAGCGCCGAGGTGCGCCGCTACCGCGACGGCGGCGGCGGAGGCTCCGTGGGCGGCGCCGGCCGCATCATCGACGGCCGCACAGCCAAGGCCATGTACTACCGCAACGGCGGCGGCCAGGACTTCACCGACCGCCGGGGCACCGCGCCAAGGGTGACCTGCAACGCCGGCTGCCACGGCAGCCTCGGCTACAAGGGCCACGCGGACAAGATCAACGTCCCCACCGGATACCTGAAATACACCGGGCACAACAGCTCCGGCAGCCGCGGTTTCGGCACCCTGATCGGCAAGGGGCAGGTCCGCGCCCCCACCGGTGTGGTGATGCAGGCCTTCGGCGACGGGCCCTCGACGCCCAACCCCACGACATGGAACGGCAAACCGGCGCCCAACACCTCGATCTTCTGGACCGAGGGCGGAAACGGCCAGCGCGGCCGCTACGAGATCTACGGCCAGAACGGCTACGTCCAGCTGGCCAACGGCAAGAAGATCACCAATGACCACGGGCCGACGGACCCGCAGCGACTCTCCCCGTACAACCTGGCCGGCTTCGGCGGCCTCGGCGGGTTGCGCGGCCTCGGTGACCAAGGCGGCGGCAAGCCGCAAGCCAGCGACCGGCTCATCGTGGAGACGCCGGACAAGCACGGCGACGGTGGCTTCTTCGACTGCAGGGGCATGTGCTCCGAGTACCTGCCCGACAACAAGAAGATGCTCCCGAGCAGGGTGTGCGACGCCAACAACATGTGCACCGTCTACACCCCGCCGGAGGGCTTCCCGCGCGACCTCACCGGCAAACGGATCCCCCAGGTGGATCCGCGCAAACGGGAGTGCCCGGTGACCTGCGAGATGCATGACGAGTTCGCCGGCAACTGGACGAGCAAGACGCCGTACGGCTACTTCCAGGTCAAGCTGCACGGCGACGGCGAGATGCACAGCTTCACCAAGGAAGGCGACCCGCAGTACTGCGCCGGCAAGGACTGCGCCTACATCCAGGGCTACCGCGACCCGAGGGGTAACGGCGGGTTCTCCAAGTGCTACGGCGGCGGCAAGTGCTACGGCGAGACCCTCGCCCCGGATGGCAAGAACCGCAGGATCTTGCAATGCGACAAGCCGGACTGCAAGCCGGCGATCCTGCTCTACCCGAACCGCACCGACACCGACACATACGGCACCAACGACGGTTGGTCCTGTGGCAAGGGCGCCGGCCCGACCTCGTGCTACGGCGAGCCGGGGCGGCGCACCCTCGGGCGCGGGAACCTCGATCCCAGCCGGATGGTCCTGTTCGACCCCGGCTACACCCGGCCCAACATGGGCACCCCGGTGGACAAGAAGTGGGCCAAGGACCTCGGGCTGAAACCGGGTTCCCCCCTGCCTCCGTTGGACCCGAAGCGCTACGCCCAGCTGACCGAGCCGCAGAAACAGCAGTACAAGAAGAGCCTGCGGCCGCTGACCGAGGTGGAGCAGGCGTTCGCCGGAGCCAGGGCGGTCGCCGCCGAGTCGGATCTGCGCGACGATCTCGCCAAGGCCAACCGGAAACTGCCGGGTCTGAAGACGGCACTGGACAAGGCTGAGCGGGCCGAGCGGAACGGGTCCCTCTCATCTTCGGCGCTCAGCCCGCGCGAGCAGCGGCTGATCGCCACGGCCAACAAGCGGTTCCCGAGGATGCAGCTCAACCGAGAGATCGTCAACGGCCTGGACGACATGGACGCCGCGGACGGCCAGCTCCAGCCGTTCATTGACCGCCGGGTCAAGGCTCTCGGCGGAGGCAACCTGCCGAGCTACTTCCCCGGCAAGACCCCACGAAACCTCAGCGAGGGCATGCAGAAGGGGCTGGGCGTCAACGCCCGGGGTCAGCAGGTCGACAAGTACAACCGGGTCATCGTGTCCACCCCGCAGGAGGAGCGGCGGCTGCAGGCCGAGGGGTTGCACGAGGGACGCCAGGCGGGGTGTCGCGCCAAGGCGTGCCCACGGGAGTACGTCAAGCTCACCCCGGCCCAGCAGACCCAGGCAGCCGCCACCGACCTCACCCGCCTCACCCTGACCGGCCGCAAGGAAGACCTGCGCCGGCGCAGCCTCGCCCTCGGCGACCAAGTCGCCTCGCTCAACAAGAGCAAGAACGTCACCCCGGCCGAGGCCCGCCACATCAACAAGCTCGGGCGCGATATCAGAGCCGACTCCAAGGAGATCGACAAGATCGACAAGGGGCTCAAGAAGGAAGCTCGGGTACATCCGCTACCTGGAAAGAAACCAGACACCCTCGCGCTGCGGACCTATGACATCGGAATAGTTAGCAATGCTAATGATCCGAAGATGCTGCGCGACCTCGAGGCGTGGAACTCGATAAACAAACGCGCGAACAAACTCGCGGACAAGATTGATGCCTCCGACCCAGCGTTCGCCAAGGCGCTGCGCGGGTTGGCCGGGGTGGCCGAGCTGAACTACGAGACCGCCGCACGCGACTTCGGCTCCCGCTCGTATGACACCCGGCTGTGGGCCTACGCGGCAAAGAACGCCGATGACCCGATGTGCCTGACCAAGGATTGCGCGGTCGACACCTCACGCCGGGTGATGCTCGGGCTGCCGTCCACCGGGAAGACGGACTTCCTCGGTGTGTTCAACGCGCTGGCCAACGCGGGTCAGTACCAGAACTACCCCGGCTGGGCCGGCAAGCTCTACCGAGGCATCGACCAGGACGTGGTCTCGCACTGGGCCTCGCAGATGGGTCCGCGCGAGAAGGAGGGCCAGCTCGCCGCCGTCGCGGACCTCACGAAGGATCCCACCCGGCAAAAAGAGCTCCTCGAGATGCTCAACACCGAAGAGAAAGGAAAGATCAACCAGAAGCACCTGGCGAGCGCGCAGGCGGCGCTCAAGAAGTACGGGACCCGCGAGGTCGCCGCGATCAACGTGTTCATGCCCGACCCGAACCACAAGGGCAAGTTCCTGCCGCCCACCACGCTGTTCCGGGTGACTGACAAGAGCGGACGCGTCAGGCTGGTCGATGCCCAAGGCGGGGTCTACGAAGGGGACCGGAAGCAAGGGGTCAGCGGTGCCTTCGGCGACTACAAGCTGAACAACGACCTGGCCGACGACCAGGACGTCGTGCTGACCACCAACCTGAACGACAAGGCATACGAACCGGGCTCGGTAACCTCGGCGCGGCTGCGCGGGACCGACGGACACAAGGTGCCGGTGGAGCAGTCCGTCCTGAAGTGGACCGGGCGGGTCGCGCTCGGGGCCGGTGCTGTCGCGCTGCTCGCCGTGCCCGGCGCGGGGTGGGCCACCTCCGCGTTCCTCATCAGCGGTCTCGCCGCGGGCGCCGCCGCGTCCGACGAGCTTGTACGCCGGGGAACTCACAACAAGAGCATCAGCCTGTCCGATCCGACCGCCCGCTCGCTGTGGACCACGGTTGGTTTGACCGCCCTCGTCGGCGTCGGCACCGCCGCACGGTTCGCCGGCGGTTTCGCCACCCAGATCAACGCGCTGAGGGGAATCCAGGGCGCAACCGGGATGCGGATCGCGACGGCCGCGCCGCGCGTCGCGGCCGGGTTGCGGGTCGGCGGTGCCACCGCGCGCGCGGTCGGCAACACGGGATTCGTGTACCACCAGGTGGACTCCACGATCCATGGGTTCCAGAACTACGACAAGCTCACGCCCGCGCAGCGGCAGGACTTCTGGATCGACTCCGGTCTCGGTAGCGTGGTCGGGCTGGGCTTCTTGGGCAGGGGTGTTGCCCACGGCTTCGCTATCAAGCGCGATGGGGTCGGCGGCTGGTGGCACGGCGACAACTCGCCGAGGGGCTACTGGTCGCGGGTGCGCAACGGGCCGGCCATCGAGAGCTCCTCCGGCGGCGAGCCGCGCACCGAGCCACCGGCCGAGGGAGAACCACGCATCGAGGGTGACGGCTCGCCGCACGGTGACGAGGGCGCGCCCGGTGAGTCGCCTCCGCCCGGCGGGCCGCCGCACGGTGACGCAGGCTCCGGTGGTGAGTCCCGGCCTGCCCCGGACAGCGAGCCGCCGCCGCTGGTGGGGACGCGCCCGGCGGCAAGGCCGGCCGCCGAGCACGACGAGGCACCGGCTCGGCCCGCTGAGCATGACGAAGCACCGGCTCGGCCCGCCGAGCACGAGGGCAACCCCGGCGAGGGACGCCCGCACGCCGAATCGGAAACCGGCGGCTCTCGGCCCTCGGGTGAGCCGGCCGACGCCGCTGCCGGTGGTGGCGGCGTCAAGGGCCTGATGCTCGGCCTGCTCGACCACGGCATCTCGGGGTTGGTGCGCGCGGGGAACCTGATTGGCCGAGGCGCCAAGGGCGTGGCGAGGGTGGCCGGTCAGGGCGCCGAGAACCTCAAGGGCAAGGTGGTCGCGCTCAACCCGACCGGTGAGGGCCGGGTGGCCGGCGCGGGCGAGGCCGGGATCCTGGGCCAGGGCGGCGACCAGCAGGCCGGGGCGGCTGCATCGGGCGGCGAGGTCCAGCACGGAAGGGTACGGGCCGACGGCCGGCCCGGCGCTCGGGTCGATTCGGGGCGTGAGGGTGGCGCGATCGCCGAGGATGGGCACTCCGGCACCGGAACGCCGGGCGAAGCCGGCCAGGTCCACGGCGACGACGGCGCGATGCTCGGCGGCGGCCGGGTCGACGGCGGCGGCCAGCAGCCCGGGAGCGGCGCGGTTCCCGCCGACGGCCAGGTTCACGGCAGCGGTGGCACCGGCGGCGCCGGGACCCGAGACGCCGCCGACGGCATCGACCCGCACACCGACACCCGGACCGACGACCCCGATGCCGATCCCGACCTTCAGGTCGTGCCGGTGACGAACAACCCGCCGACTCCTTCGTCCAGCCAGAGCGACGGCGGCCAGAACCGGACTGGCGGGCACACGCCGAAGCCGGGCCGCAACCCCACACCGCCCGGTGACAACGACTACGGGCTGCCAGCCGGCGGGTCGCGGACCCGGGCCGAGCGCGATGGCGCCGGCTCTGGCGGCGATGGCCCGCTCGCCGCCGCCGGACCCGATCCACACAGCCCGGAGCAGGGCTCACCACACGACGACACCCCGCCTCAGCACCAGGCCGAAGGCAGGCCGGTCCACGACCCGAAGGACCCCCGAGGTCCCCCGGGCGACAACAGCGACCCACACACCCGTCACGACACCAGCGGCGACGAGTCCAAGCCGATGTGCGGCAAGGACAACTGCGTCCCGGTGACCGTGGCGCAGGTCAAGCGGGACCCGGGCAAGGTCGACCCGAGCAAGATCACCGCGAAGCCGGGCGACCACGACTCGGGCAAGGTCAAGCCCCTGCTGGAGCGCATGTTCGGCGGCAAGTTCCTGCCGACGAACGGCGACAAGGCACTCCAGCGCATGACCAGGTTCTGGGTGCGCCCCGGCAAGAAGATGATCCTCTGGGGCTGGAAACCCGGCAGCGACCGTTCCCACCTGGCGGTACTCGTCAAGGGCAAGGGCGGCAAGGTCCAGGTCTTCGACAACCGGGGCTCCAAGCCACTGTCGGACGCGGAAGCCGCCAGCTTGCTGGCGGACGTCAAGCTGGCGATGCGCCCGGGCCGAGGCAAGATCACCGCACTCGTCCTCGAGCTCCGCCGGACGGAAGCTCCTCAGCTGCCCAAGTGGGTCGGTAACCGGCCCGCCGAAGGCGACAAGGCCGCCAAGGGCTCCCCGAGCGAGACAGACGCCGGCGCCCAGCCGCTGGAGGGCTCCGAGCGGCTGCTGGCGCAGGTGAGCTCCGGCCAGAAGCCGTTGCGTGAGGCCCAGAGCGAGGCCGTCAGCCAGTTCCTCAAGGCCGCACAGCGCGCGAACCCCGGCAAGTACGACAACGGGTACCACGAACACCAGACAGAGGCACTCGCCATCGCGAAGTTGGCGCTCCGCGAGGAACGCCCCGGGATCGTCCGCAAGGTCCGCGGCCTGGTGCTGGAGCTGCGCATGGGCGCCGGCAAGACCTTGATCACCGGCGCCGTCGACTACTGGCTGGCGCTGGAAGACCGCGGTGTGCACTCGGTGTTCCACACCGCGAAGAAGGCCGAGGGCTTCGTCAAGGACTTCGAGTCCACGCTGGAGCTGCTCGGCATGCAGATCGGGCACGCCAAGCAAGGTATGACCGACGCCGAGCTGAAGGCCGAGTTCGACAAGCACATCACGGCCGGTGAACCGTCGATCTTCGAGCACACCTACCAGCGGGACAAGAAGCTCCCGGAGGGCCAGAAGATCATCCGCGAGCGGCGCCACTACGTGGTCGACGAGGCCGACGACGTACTGAACTGGCAAGCCTTGCACCCGAGCGTGATCGCCGAACGCATCGCCAACGTTCGCAAGTCGCGCAGCAACCACGCCATCAAGGAAGCGGTCAACTGGGCCAACAAGCTCGAGCGGGGCGACTACGACTTCACCGACTCCGGAAGGCCGTTCCTGACCAGCTCCGGGCGGCGGGCGTTGAGCGGGTTGACCGACAAGCAGCGCGCCCGGGTGCTGGACGTGCTCGACAAGGGCAGGCGCTACGCCGAGAACCGCAAGTTCATCAAGGATGACGCGATCGTGCTGCTGTCCGAGGGCACCGGCCGGTCGAACCCGCACCTGCGGTTCAACGGTGACACCCACCGCATCATGGAGGCGCTCTACGACCTGCCGATCCACGAACCACAGCGCATCATCAGCTCGATCACCCGCGCGAAGTTCCTCAAGGGCTACACCGGGGTGCGCCTCGGGCTCACCGGCACCGCCGAAGCCGACAAGGCTTTGTTCTGGCAGTTCTACCGGCTGCGGGTGGTGCCGATCGGGGTCAAGAACATGCCGAAGGTGGACGTGCCCCGCAGGATCTTCTGGACCTTCGGGGGCAAGGGTGGCGCCGACGACGCACGCGTGGCCGACACCTTGGAGCGCATGAAGAAGGGCCAGTCCACCGTCATCGGGGTGATCAGCATCCCGCACGCGGAGCGACTGGCCCGCAAGATCGCCGAAGCGCTCGCCAAGGACGGGGTGAAAGCCGACGTCGAGCCCGGTGACGGCGACAGCTTCCGAATCCGTCTGGTCAACGCGCTGCCGAAGTGGCGAGACACCGAGGATGACACCGTCGCCAGGGCCAAGCTGCCCGGTGAGATCACCATCGTCACCGCGGCCGGTGGCCGGGCAACCGACTTCGTCTGGGGTGGCGACAAGGACTTCTTGGGCCAAACCGACGCCGAACACGCTGACGCCCAGCGTCGGGTCAACGACGCCGGCGGCACGCACATCGGCCAGAGCGCCAAGGGCGAAACCAGCAGCCAGGACTCGCAGCTGTTCGGCCGGGGACCGCGCAACGCCAAGGAACGCGGCACCGCCGACCAGATGCTGTCGGTTACGGACGAGTGGCTCCGCAAGCACGCGCCGAAGAAGGAACTGGACAAGCTGCTGGAGGAAGGCAAGGGCAAGACGGGCGAGCTCACCGGCGAGCAGAAGAAGCGGGCAGAGGAGCTGTTCGAGAAGGCCGAGAAGAACGCTCGAAAAGCAAACCGCAGGCAGCATCGCCTGATCAACATCAGCATCCGGTTCGCCGAGTCGATCGCGGTCGCCGCCCACTCGGGCAGCCCGGTGAACACCTGGCGCAAGCAGGCCGCCGGCAGCAAGCCGGTCGACCGCCAGACCCGGCGGGAGAAGGATGCGCTGGACGCCTACGACGAGGCCACCAAGAAGGCGCACAAAGCCCGCGAGGACTACTACGAGGCGCTGTTCGAGGCCCGGCGCAACCCGAACGATCCGGAAGCGGCCGCTGCCCTCGAGCGCGCCGCCCAGGCGCTGCACGACGAGATGGGTGCGAAGGACAGGGCTCTGGGCTACCACAACGACCTGTTCGACAGGGGCCACAAGCCTTGGAAGACCCGCGAGGGCAGCACGGCCGGCGCGTCGGGCGACTCGGGTAGGCCAGCGACGCCCGGGAGCTCGCCGTCCAGCGGCACCAACCCGACCATGACCGCGACGGACGCCGGGCTCTCCACCGAGCGGATCGGTGAGGCCCGCGCCATGGCCGACCGGGGCGACTACCGGGGCGCCGCCGACGCCCTCGCCCCGCTGGCGGCCGGGGCCGACGTTCGGGGCCCAGATGGCCAGCCGTGGCTGGTCGGCGACCAGGCCGCGACAACCGCCGGCCAGGCAATCGGGCTGCTCGCCCGGCTCGCCCGCAACGACCTGCCGGCCGGGCCGGAGCGCCGCCACCTCGAGGTCACGCTCGACGCCCTGACGGCCCTCGTCGGAATGCTCCCCGCCGACGCACGGGTCACCGTGCCGCTCGAAAACGCGCTGATCCTGCTGATCAACCTGCACCAGCGGGCCGGCGAACTGGACAGGCAGGCCGACGAGGCGGACAAGCAGGCCGACACGGCGGAGCAAGGCGGCTGGCTGCAGCTGCCAGGGCGCTTCACCGCCGACCCTGTCTCACCTTCCGTCCGCCTGATACACGTTCCCGCCAACCCCGACTCGAAGCGGGCGCGCTCACTCCGGGCGAAGGCCGCACGCCTGCGCGCCGAGGCACAAGGGCTGCGGGATCAGGCAGACACCGAGTCGGACAAGCTGACCTGGCCGGAGGGCATGGACCCCGGCAAGTTCTTCAAGCCCGCCGCGGACCCTGAGCCGTCCGAAGAGAAGGAGCCGTCCGAGGAGAAGAACCCCGACGAGGCCACGCCGGGCGCCGAGGAAGCGCAACCGGACACCGAGCGCGGGCCCTACCGCACGCTGCCCCCGGGCATGGCGTGGGTCGCGGCGCTCTCGCTCACCTCGGGCGCCGGCGCCCTGCTGGTCGGCGTCGCCGGGGCGCCGTTGGCCGTGCCCGTCATCATCGTGGCCGGCAGCGTCTTCTGGATCTACGGGGTGCCGAGGGCACTCCACGGCGCCCGAGGTCCGCCGATGGTCGCGGTCGCTCTCGCCGCCGTGATCACGGCAGCACTGCACCTGCTCGGCGTTCCCGGTGCGGTTGCCCTCGTCATCGGCGTCGCCGTGGTGACGACCGCGTTCTGGACCGTCACCAACACGCCCGCCGGGCCGGTGCTTCGCACCCGGCTCGCCGTGGTGATGTTCGCCGGCACGGTGATCATCGCGGTCGCCGGCGGGCTGCCGATGGCCGGGCTGTCGGTGGGTGCGCCCGTCCTGGCCGCTGGCCTGTTCATCGGCGGGTTGCTCGCCATGGCGCTACGGCCTCGGCACGACCTGCCGGAGCTGGCACCGCCGGGGCTTCGGGACGTGCTGGGCACCGCGTGGCTGAACCTGCCGGCCTCGGCGATAGCCGGCGTCCTGGTGGTGCTTGTGTTCGGGCCGGTGGCGGCCGTGCTCACGGCGACCGTGGTGGTGCTCGCGCTGACCGCGCGCGCCGTGCTCACCTCAACCTCCGCCCGGATCCCGGCCGCTGTCGCGCTGGGCCGAGGTTTCGGTAGCTCCTCGATCCCGCCGGGATTGGGCCGTCGCGCCGCACTGAGCGGCTACAGCGTGACCCCGGAACAGCTCGACCAGCTGCGCACGCTGCGTGAGGCCCTGGCGGCCGCGCTTGCCGATCCGGACGCGGGTGGGTTGCGTGTCCGGATCTCGCCGGACGAGGAGGACCAGTTTGCGGTGGGTCGGCCCGGTGAGAACCGGGGCGCCGCCACCTTCCTGATCGTCGAGGGCCTCGAGGCGTGGGCTCGAGATCACCTGGGCATCGACGGTGTCGGGATCCTCGCCTGGGCGAACCCACCGGCCGAAGGTTGGCTCGGCTTCGTCGTGATGGACCAGGCCACCTACGACGAGATGAAGGAGCTGGAGCGGCTCGCCGCCTGGGACCGTGGGATCCACGACCTGTTCAGCGGTTGGAAGGACCAGGTGGACAGGGCCGCGGGCCACCACTTCACCGATGCGAACCCCGCGCACCCGCTGCTGGCCATCAACGGACAGCTCGACAACATGTCGCTCCGGATGGCGAGGACCCGCGCCGCCCGCCTCCCGGCCGACCATCCGGCACGCACCGGCGCCCACGCCGACCAGTTCCTGCCGCGGATACTCGAGCTGCTCGAGCAGGCCGAGCTCGCCCTCAACCGGGCCGGCCGGGCCGGTGACCGTCACGAGCTCGCGGCGGCACGGGGGGCGCTCACCAGAGCGGCGGCCGATCTGGCGGCGCTGCGCGGTGTCCTCGCAACCCTGCCCTCGGAGACCCGGACCGAGACCGAGAGCTCACTGCGGAGCATGGACAACAAGCTCGCCGAGCTGCGCGAGCGCGCCGACCGGCTGGGCGACGCCCGGAACAACGCCGCACGGCCATGGGTCACCTGGGGCCTGATCGTCGCCAACGTCGTGATCTTCCTCGCCACCGCGCTGGGGCTGTCCCCGCTGGCCGAGCCACTGATCCTGCACACCCAAGGATTCAGCCCCGACCACTGGTGGCAGATGATCACCGGCGGGTTCCTGCACGTCACGTTGTGGCACGTGGCGGCGAACATGGCCACCCTGTGGATGGTCGGCCGGGTCCTGGAGCCCGCGCTGGGCAAGGCCCGGTTCACCGGGCTGTATGTGGTCGGGATGCTGGGCGGAGGCATGGCCGCGGTGGCGCTGCACGCGCCGGCGGCGGTGGGTGCCTCCGGCGCGATCGCCGCGCTCATCGGCTACGTGGTGGCCGCCGAATGGCGGCAGACCGGGTCGGTGAGCCGGGGCACGTTGGTGTGGGTGGGGATGAACGCCGCGGCCAGCATGTTGCCGGGCATCTCGTGGCAGGCTCACCTCGGCGGTTTCCTCGTGGGCGGCCTGATCGCGCTGAACGCCTCGTCCCGGCACGGTCTGATCGACATGGCCCGCCCGCTCCCGGCCAACTGGCGGGTGTTCGCGGGTGTCGGCGGCGCGATCGCGTTGCTGTTGATCGCCACCGGTCACACGACGGGCGTCGACACGATGGCGCTGCTCCCGATGGCCGGGGCGTCCGGCCCGCTGCGTCCGCACGAGTACGAGATCATCGATCGCTTGGCGCCGGTCGAGACGCTGACGGTCACCGAGCTCGCGGAGTTGGCCGGCCTCCCGCTGGAGGATTTCCGGCGAGCCGGTGTCGAAGGTCTTGACGCATACGACAGCTTCGACGACCTGATGCGCGCGGCTACCGGCAAGCAGTCGCGCCCGGCCATCCAGCCGGCCAACCGCCGGTTCCATGCCGACACGCGAACGCTGTCCGCGCTGCGCGCCGGCGCGTACGACGAAGACGAGCGACGCGAGCTGTTCGGCAACGGGCTCGTGTGGATGGCCCACCCGGAGTGGACCGAGGAGCACGCCCAGCAGGTCGCGCCGCTTCGCCAGCGCACCGCTCGGCGCTCGACCAACCCGCACGGCTTCCGGTTGATCCCCGGTGGGCATCGAGGTTTCGCGCTGCAAGCGCCGGAGCAGGGTGAGCAGATCCTGCCCGCTTCGGCGCTCGACAGCGTCGCTCGGGTCGAGACCGTCGATGACCAAGGCCCCGGCGGGGGTGCCGCTACGGTCGTGGCGATCGACGACACCTTCGTCTACCTGCTGACCGCCGACCACGTGGTCAAGAACGCCGGCAACATCGTCGTCCGGATCGGCGGGCAGCGTTTCCAGGCGACGATCTGGCTGCGGCATCCGGAGCGCGAATTCGACCTCGCGGTCATCGTCATCGACGCCACGCAGGCGGCGCCACTGAACCTGGAGCCGGTGCCGTTCGCCCAGCTCTCCCCGGGCCAACGAGTCATCAACGTCGGCTACCAGACTCGGGACATCCCGACCATGTGGGGGCTGCCCGACTCGCGGATTCCGGTGGTCAGCGGTGGCGAGGCCAATATCAGGACGTCTTCCCGGCGTGCCAGCTACGACCCGAGAAACGGCGGTGCGATCACACCACTGCCGACCACCACCATCGCCACGAATGATCCGTGGGTCGACACCGGTAGCTCGGGCGGGCCCGTTCTCTCCGTCGTCGGCCAGCGGGTCTCGCTGGTGGGCTACAACATCGTTGTCGGCGCCGCCGTCCCGATCGGCGAGGTCTACTCGTACCTGCGGGCCAACCTGCCCCTGGAACCGGGCGGCTCCGGTCCGAACCGCGGTGGCGGCGCCTCGGCCACTCCGGCCGGCAACGCCCGTGGCGGCCCGGACCCGGCGGTGGACGGGCCGAACGGCGACGATCACCCACCAGCCGGGCCGGAGGACCGCCGAGCGCGCGCGGTCGCGCGACCCGACACGCGATGGTCCCCGGCGCAGGCCCGCGCGCCGCCGGTATGGCTGCGAGTCGGGATCTGGCTCCGCAACTGGCTGCGCAACCTCGGCCGGCCCGGACCAGCGCACGGGTTCGCCCGTGGCGCATTCATCGGCGGCGCGGCCCTCGCCTTGGTCGCCCTCGTGACCTTCGCGTTGCCGCCCGCCGCCCCGCTTGCCGGGCACGCCCTGGGCAACGCCGCCGTTGTTCCTCTCGCCCGCCAGCGCATATTCGCCGATCTGCGTGCGGTGGCCTTCGAGCTGGGGGCCTCCCCGACTAGGGCCGAATGGGAGCGGCTGGGGACGGAGTCGTATCGCCTCTTCAGGTCGCTGGGGCTGAGCTGGAACGAGGCGCTGCGGGAGGCGGGCCTGCCGCCGACACCTCGCGGCTATACCGAGCTGGAGATGCTCGCCGAGATGGCGCGCTCGGGGGCCGACACCACTGCGGAGTACGACGCCTGGCGCATGTCTCTGCTGCCGCGCCGGATCCCGTCGGCCGGGATGATTCACGACCGGTTCGGTGGTTGGCAGGCCGCGCGGGAACGTTTGGCCAGCACCGACCGTGCGTCGTTGCCAACGCCGCCTTCAGAGATTCCGATCAGTGCATCCGGGCGAGCGGAGCCCGGTAACCGTCGCCCCAGCGGTCGCGCCGGACAGACCTTCGCCTGGGCGGACTTCCGGGCTGACGTGCGCCGGGTGGCCGCCGGGCAGGGGACCTCCCCGACCGAAGACCAGTGGCGTGACCTGGGATCGGTGTCCTACCGGTTCTACCGGTCGCTGGGACTGAGCTGGAACGAGGCGCTGCGGGCGGCCGGCCTGCCGCCGACACCTCGCGGCTACACCGAGCTGGAAATGCTCGCCGAAATGGCACGTTCTGGGGCCGGCACCCCCCGGGAGTACGACGCCTGGCGCATGTCTCTGCTGCCGCGCCGGATCCCGTCGGCTGGAATGATTCACGACCGTTTTGGTGGTTGGCAGGCCGCGCGCGAACAATTGGCCAACACCGACCCGGACTCGTTGCCCACGCCACCTTCGGAGATTGAGCTCCCCGCCGACCTGGCCGAGCAGCTGCGCGCGGCGCTGGAGCGGGCCGCGACCCGGCTGAGCGATGCCTACGAGGCGTTGGGGGCGGCCACAGAGTCGGGCGCCGGTATCGGTACGGCGGTGATCGAGGTGTTGGCCGCGCAACGGGAACTGTCCGACGCGCTGACCGGCATGGACAGCCTGGTCTATCCCGGTTGGGCACCCGGGTTCACCTTCTCCACCGATGAGGAGATCCGGGCGGTCCTGGCCCCGTTGGTGGCTCGGATGGGCGAGGACACGGCGTTGCTGCCGCTCTCGGATGTCGACGAAGCGCTGACCGGCCCCGAGTCATCGATGTCCGGCCCGTCGCTGCTCCCCGGTGCCGCGCCGGTGTTCCATGGTCACACGATGTTGGGTGCTCAGGCTGGTTTGAACTCTGGTCGTGCCGCGTCGCAGTTGATGGGTCTGTTCGGTGTTCGGCCGGGTGATCTGCTCAGTGTGGTGGGTTTGTTCGGTGCGCAGATCCGTCACCCCGGTGGCGACGAGCCGGAGTCGGCGGCGGCGTTGCTGGATCCGGCGTGGTCGGCGGCGCTGGAAGACTTCCTCGCTCAGCATTTCACCGACGAGCACGCCGCCGCTGGTATCGAGATCATCCGCAAGCTTGGCCCGCACGGCGAGCTGTTGATGATCGCTTACGACTGGATTCACGCCCCGGCGGCGACCAAGGCGCGGGCCACCGAGCTGGGTCTGGCGTTGCGTGCGGCGGCGGAGAACGACCCCCGCTTCGTCGTCCAGGCCGGCGCGGACGTGTTCGACCTGACCCATCCGGCGGTGCCGGCGTCGAAGATCACCGGGTTCGCCAGGTTGGTCGCGGCGCTGCCGGAGGGTGTGCGGCCGATCATTGTTTACGGCGGGGACTCCGGCAGCGACTTCAACGCGATCAAGGACGCCCTGCAGATCGCCGCCGGTGAGTTGCCGGCAAGCCTGGCGCATCTGCGGGAGCTGTTCGACGCCGTGGTCGACCGGTGGGCCACCGAGAACGACATCATCTCGGTCGCGGTCGCCGGCCCGCACACCTCGGCGGCGTTCACCGACGCGGCAACCATCCGGGTCCGTGGCCCGCCGGGCTATCTGCGCATGCAACTGATCCTCAACCAGCTGCTACTGGAGCACTGGCTGAGCGGACAGCTGGAAGCCGCCGGCTCACGGTTGGGTACCGCGTTCGAGGCGCTGGGTGTCGCCGCCGACAGGGGGGTGGGCGTCGACGAGGCGGTGGCCGACGTGCTCGCCGCGCAGCGGGAGCTGTCGGAGCTGCTGACCGGGATGGACGCCTTCGTCTACCCCGGCTGGACACCGGAGTTTGTGTTCTCCACCGACGAGGAGATCCGGGCGGTCCTGGCCCCGCTGGTGGCCCGCTTCGGCGCGGACGCCGCGCTGTTGCTGCTCTCGGATGTCGACGAAGCGCTGACCGGCCCCGAGTCATCGATGTCCGGCCCGTCGCTGCTCCCCGGTGCCGCGCCGGTGTTCCATGGTCACACGATGTTGGGTGCTCAGGCTGGTTTGAACTCTGGTCGTGCCGCGTCGCAGTTGATGGGTCTGTTCGGTGTTCGGCCGGGTGATCTGCTCAGTGTGGTGGGTTTGTTCGGTGCGCAGATCCGTCACCCCGGTGGCGACGAGCCGGAGTCGGCGGCGGCGTTGCTGGATCCGGCGTGGTCGGCGGCGCTGGAAGACTTCCTCGCTCAGCATTTCACCGACGAGCACGCCGCCGCTGGTATCGAGATCATCCGCAAGCTTGGCCCGCACGGCGAGCTGTTGATGATCGCTTACGACTGGATTCACGCCCCGGCGGCGACCAAGGCGCGGGCCACCGAGCTGGGTCTGGCGTTGCGTGCGGCGGCGGAGAACGACCCCCGCTTCGTCGTCCAGGCCGGCGCGGACGTGTTCGACCTGACCCATCCGGCGGTGCCGGCGTCGAAGATCACCGGGTTCGCCAGGTTGGTCGCGGCGCTGCCGGAGGGTGTGCGGCCGATCATTGTTTACGGCGGGGACTCCGGCAGCGACTTCAACGCGATCAAGGACGCCCTGCAGATCGCCGCCGGTGAGTTGCCGGCAAGCCTGGCGCATCTGCGGGAGCTGTTCGACGCCGTGGTCGACCGGTGGGCCACCGAGAACGACATCATCTCGGTCGCGGTCGCCGGCCCGCACACCTCGGCGGCGTTCACCGACGCGGCAACCATCCGGGTCCGTGGCCCGCCGGGCTATCTGCGCATGCAACTGATCCTCAACCAGCTACTGCTGGAGCGTTGGCTCGAGGATGCCGACGACGACCACGACACCGGCAACGGCGGCTCCGGCTCTGGGCCGACCGCGTCGAGCGGTGGTCCGGAGACCGGCGGCGGCCCGAAGCCGGCGGTCCACGACGAGGGCGGCAGCCAGGACCCGGAGACCGGGCACCACACGAGCGAGGCCGGCGCGATACCGCCCGAGACAACCGGACCCGAAGCGCGCGGACGCGGCCCGCCGCTGTGGCAACAAGCCTGGGACTGGCTACTGCGCCAGCTCCGCCCGGTACCGGGGCACGCCCCCGCCCAGGGGGCGCTCATCAGCGCCATTGCGGTCGCCGCAACAGCGGTTGCCGCGCTGCACCTGGCCTTGGTGATCGCGGCGGCGATCACACTGGTCACGTCCGGTCACGCGGCCGTGCTGGGCGCGATGGCGCTGCCGCCGCCGAGCTCGGCCGACGGATCGCACGGCGAGGGCGGCGAGGCTTCGAGATCGACCCCGGCAGCGGTGGCTCACGCCCACGGTGATGTGGTGGCCGACGAGTACGCGGTGCTGGCCGGGTTGCTGGTCAAGCACGGCCCGACGGGCACAAAGATCTACGCTTCGGCCAGGCGGGGCATTGATGCCCTCGGCGGCGGAGCACCCATCGACGCAGTGGACACCGCGGAGTTCGACGGAAAGCCAGCCATCGCGATGCTGCGCAGCGGCATCTCCCGGTCGGATGTGTTCAGGATCGGCTCACCGTACAGCGGCGGGCCTGTCCGAGACGAAGAGTTGGTGGCGCGGCTGCACAACCGGCGGTCCATGCCGATGACCTCGCAGTTGGCGGAGATCGGGTTCGAGCGGATCGGTGCGCGGTTGTGGCGCTACGGCGACGACGACCACGTTCTTTTCGCCGTCCTCGACCAGCTCGGTACGCTGCTGGAGTTCTACGAGCGGGCGTATGACGCCGAGCTACCGAAACCCCTTGGGTTCCTCCTCGCCCAGTCGCGCCTGATCGGTGTCGGGTTGGCTCCCGACTGGCGGGGCGATGAGGTCCCTGCGCTGCGGCTCGACGCCGGGTGGGTGCGGTACTCGCTGACCAGCGACCCCTCCGGCGCTGCGCGAGCCGACCTGGTCCGCGAGCCCCGGGCCGACGAACTGCCCCCGTCCCCGATGCCGTCCCAGCCGCATACCGAGCCGAGCGGCTTCGTGGTGCGTGGCGACAACGACACCGACCTGATCCTGGGGCTGACCGAGATCAACGGGGTCACCATCGCGGAACTGGAACGTCGGATGCGGCCCGGCGACCACGCCGAAAACGGCTTCCTCGGCCACTCGGACACCCTGTTGGGCACCCTGGCGCGGGACAACGACCTGGTGCACGCACTCGGGCTCACCCACGCGGACCTCTACCGCGCTCTCGCGGCTGTGGTCGCGGCCAGCAGGCTTGGCCTGACCAGCATCATCATCGCCGGCCACACCTACACGATCTCGAAGGTACAGACCCGGGGTTTCGTCGACTCGCCGTTCGAGGACGACGTCGGAACACTGGGCTCGGCAGACTACCGGGTCACCCACGACGCGAGCGGCCGATCGTTCGGCATTGCGGCACTCGCCATCGAGCTGATACACCGCTACGGCTTCTACGAGGGCGCCGGCACACCATTCCGCACCGCGCCCGAACAGATTGTCGCCACCTTCGCCCACCTGCGCGACCAGGTAACCGACGAACGCCTCACTCAGGCTGTCGCCACCATCGACGCTCGCTACGACAGCGACGACAGCCGTCCCGGCACCGGCTCGACGGCCTTGAGCGATGGTCAGGAAACCGGCGACGGATCAAAGCCGGCTGTCAACGACGAAGACAGCAACCAGGAACCCGGAACCGGGCACCACACGGGCGAGCCCGGCGCGACAGCGACGCTGGATACCACCGGCGGCCGAACCCTCCTGGAGCGCCACCGCGTCTATTTGGTCGGCCTGGACCCCGACAGCCATCTTGTCATCTCCGGCCACGATGTCGAGCCCGGCAGTAGGTTCGTGTCCGACTGGCAGACGTTGAGCCGAGCGGAAGAGCTGTCCCGGACGGGCTACAGCTACGCCGCGATCTACTACCTACAGGGCCAGGGGGCCTGGTTCCTGCTCAGCTTCAGGCCAAGCAGACACATCTCAATCGATCACGAGCGGGTCGGCATGTTCGACCAGGTCGAGCTCGGCGACGGTGCCGA
>JACHMT010000004.1 GCA_014208095.1 Actinospineispora eucalypti
GGAACTCAGGGCAGCCAGGAGACGTGGCCGGCCAGCAGGGAGTAACCGACGAAGGCCACGATGTCCAGCAGCGCGTGCGCCATGACCAGTGCCCAGAGCCGCCCGGTCCGCTGCCAGAAGCGGGCGAACACCAGGCCCATCACCAGGTTGCCGACCGCGCCGCCCACTCCCTGGTACAGGTGATAGCAGCCGCGGACCAGCGCGGACACCCCGGCCGAGGCGTTCTCCGACCAGCCCAGCCGGCGCAGCCGGTGCACCAGGTAACCGGTGAGCAGCACCTCCTCCGCCCATGCGTTGCCGATCGCCGAGATGACCAGCACCGGGGTGCGCCACCAGGTCTCGGTGAGCGTGCTCGGCCGGACCGTCAGGTTCACCCCGAGGTGCCGGCTGACCAGGTACAGGGCCAGCCCGGGGATCCCGATCAGCGCAGCCAGGCCGACCGCCCGCAACGCGTCCCGCGCCGGCTGGCCCAGGTCCAGGCCGATGTCGCGCAGCGTGAAACCGGCCCGGACCAGCAGGTACCAGCCCAGCGCGCCCCAGCCGAACAGCTGCAGCGCGTAGGTCAGCTGCAGCGCCATGTCGATGTACTGGTTCACCGCCGCCGGGGCGTTCAGCGCCACGCTCTGGTCGGAGAGCGGACCGGGCCGCAGCGCCGACTGCACCAGTGACAGTGCGCTGCGCAGCGCGGACATGCCGAGTGTGATGCCGAAGACCAGCCACACCTCGACGATGCCGAGGCGTCGTTCCTCGGCGGTGGGCTCCGGCCGGGCGGGAGAGGATGGGTTGAACCATTGGCGCAGCCTGCCCGTCACGGAGCCGCACGCTACCTGGCGTTACCCTGGCCTGGTGCGCCGGTTCATCTTCAGGCCGAGTTGGATGTTCGGTCACCTTGTCACGGTGGTCGCCGTCCTGACCTGCCTGTGGTTGGGCGACTGGCAGTGGTTCCGCGCGGAGACGACCGGTTCGGTGCAGAACTGGGGCTACGCGCTGCAGTGGCCGCTGTTCGCGGTCTGCTTCGTGGTCGGCTGGTGGCGCATGCTGCTCCTGGAGTCCCGCCGGCTGGACGACCTGGAGGCCGAAGCGGCGGCGCCCTCGGTCGCTGTGGAGAGCCCGGTGGAAAACCTCGCCAGCTCTGTGGAAGACGCGGCCCACTCTGTGGACAACGCCTCCGGCCCGGTGGGAAAACCCGCCGCCCCTGTGAACAACTCCGGCACGGCTGTGGACCCAGCCGCCGACGCTGTGGGAAAAACCGCCGGTTCTGTGGAGAAGCCGGCCGAGCCTGTGGAGAAGCCGGCCGAGCCTGTGGAGAAGCCGGCCGAGCAGGTGGAGAACGGTGTCGCGCCGGGTCGCCCCAACGTCGCGCCGGGTCGCGCCGACGTGTCGTCGGCCGGCGATGCCGAGGATCCCGAGGATGCCGCGCTCGCCGCGTACAACCGGATGCTCAGGGAGCTCGCCGAGCGGGACGCCGCGTCTCGCCGCTGACGTGCTGAGGGCGGGTCCGGCGCCAACGTCCGGCCCGAAGGTCGCGGGTAACCAGCCGCCGCCCGCATTGGCCGATGCGCACCGATGGCCCGCGGCACGGGCCGGGTAAGCCACCCGGAAGCGACCGCCGGAGACGGTGATCATGTAATGGCTCGGCGCGCCCGTACCGCTGGGTGCTGGCAGGATCTCCCGGTATGACGACGCTTGAGTTGGGGCCGGACGAGCTGCTCACCACCACGCGGTCGGTGCGCAAGCGGCTGGACCTGGACCGGCCGGTGCCGCTGGAACTGGTCAAGGAGTGCCTGGAGATCGCGCTGCAGTCGCCGAGCGCGTCCAACGCGCAGAACTGGCACTTCGTGGTGGTCACCGACGCCGACCAGCGGGCGGCGATCGGCGACTACTACCGGCGGGCGTGGCAGGCCTACGTGGAGTCGAAGTACTACGCGGGCAACCTGTTCGCCGACGACCAGGCCCGCGCCCGGGTGCAGACCCGGGTCGGGGACAGCGCGTCCTACCTGGCGGAGCGGATGGGCCAGGTGCCGGTGTTGGTCATCCCGTGCATCGACGCGGGCAAGGCGGACCTGGGCACCGCCAACCAGGCCGGAATGTGGGGGTCCATCCTGCCGGCCGCGTGGAGTTACATGCTGGCCGCGCGGGCCCGCGGGCTGGGCAGCGCGTGGACCACGCTGCACCTGAACTACGAGCGGGAGATCCGCGAGCTGCTGGGCATGCCGGACACCGTGCACCAGGGGGTGCTGCTGCCCACCGCGTACTTCACCGGCGAGACGTTCAGGCCGGCCCCGCGCCAACCCCTGGAGCAGATTTTGCACGTCGACCGCTGGTAACCCGGCGCATCGTGCGGCGGGCCGGCTCCTCGACCAGCCGGAACAGCAGGTGGGCGAGCACGAAGCTGGCCAGGAACACCACCGGGGTGAGCACCACCGACAGCGCAGAGTTGGCGCGGAACGCGGGGAAGCGCTCCATCACCGTCCACCACAGCTCGAACAGCGGCACGTGCACCAGGTACAGGCTGTACGAGATCCGCCCGCCGTGCACCGCCCAGCCGGTGGCCAGCAGCCGCGCCGGCCCCCGGTCGGCCAGCGCCAGCGCGCCCACCAGCACCGGGAACAGCAGCAGCACGATGCCGCCCTGCTCGGAGCTGCCGTCCGGCGCGGCGCCCAGCGACTCGCCGTAGTACAGCCCGGCCAGGATCAGCCCCAGCGTCACCCAGGTCAGCCGGGACGCGGCCGAGCGCACCCGCGCGGTGCGCGGGATCTCTCGGACGATCAGGTAGACCAGCACCCCGGCGGTGAACCCGGTCAGGATCCGCGCCGCCCAGGAGAACGCGAAGTACGGGCTGCCGGTGTTCAGGCACTTCACCGCCACCGGCGCCATCAGCGCCACCGCCAGCACCCCGAGGACCGGCCGGGGCCAGTGCCGCATCCGGTAGAACACCAACGCGGTCAGCGGGAACAGCACGTAGGCCAGCCATTCCGCGCTGATCGACCAGGCCGGGCCCACCCAGGAAACCCCGTCGTGCCAGGGGTGGAACCACAGCTGGGTCATGGTCATCTGGTGCAGCCAGGAACCGAGCGACAGATCCGGCTGCACGTTCTGGTAGGCCGGCGAGGGGTCGCCCAGGCGCAGCTTCACCACCAGCAGGTAGGCCCCGAAAGCCGTGGTGACCAGCGCGTACACCGGCCAGATCCGGCAGACCCGGGCCCACAGGAACCGCCAGGACACTCCGGGAGAGAACCGGGGCCCGACCTTCCCGAGATAGGTGAAGGCGATGACGAAACCGGACAGCACGTAGAACAGGTCCACCCCGAGCGCGCCGGTGGTCACCACCGCAAAGACCGGGGACCGCTCGCCGAGCAGCCGGTCCACCCAGTCCCCCGGGGTGAACTGGAAGTGGAAGACCACCACCCACGCGGCGGCGAACAGGCGCAGCCCGGTGAGCGGCCGGACCTCGCTGGGATCGGAGGCCAGGGTGCTCGCCGAGGCGAACTCCACGCCGAGCTTGCCGCGCTCGGGCGTCGGCCCGGGTCCCGGGGCGATTCCCGGGGCCGGCCCGGGCGCGGCAAGACGGTCGTGCGTGCTGGCGTGGGGTTCGGGAGCCAAGGTTCAGCCGGTCGATCAGCCGTGGTAGGCGCGGACCCAGTACCGCGAGCCGGTCAGCTCGGGCAGCGAGTTGCGGTAGGTGCGGCGCATGCGGGGGAAGGCCCGGGCCAGCCGGATGTGGTTGCCGACCGCGGTGCGCAGCAGCGACCAGAACACCTTCGGGTCCCGCTTGCGGTAGGCCACCCCGCGCCCGTCGGCGGTACCCACCGTGGCGCCGTCCAGCCGGGCCATCAGGAACCAGCGGGCGTCCTGCGCGGCCACGTTCAGCTGCGGGCGGCGGTGGTGCTCCTCCTGCGCCGGCATGATGTTGTGGATAAGTCCGGAGATCAGGGTCGCGCCGATGGTGATCGGGTTCGTCGGCGGCTTCAGGAAGCGCGACGCGCGCACCCGGTCCATGGACGGCAGCGGCAGTTCCTTGGCGCTGGACAGGACCCGGCCGTCGTCGAACTCGGCCCGCTTCTTGCGCACCTCGCCGAGCGCGGTGGGCAGCGCGTCGAACAGCGCCATCGGACCTTCACAGAAGTCGTGCATGGCCAGCTCCTGCAGCGCCACCGTGGAGTACTCCAGCGACATCAGGTGCTTGAGCGTGTTCTTCATGCTGTCCATCAGCAGCGCGCCGCCGCGCCGGTACGGGCTGTGCAGCGCGGCCACCACCAGCCGGTTGCGCAGGTGGAAGTAGGCCTGCCAGTCGGTCGCGTCGTCCTTGTCCGACCAGGGCATGTGCCAGATGGCCACGCCGGGCAGGGTCGCCGTGGGGAACCCGGCGCGACCGGCGCGCAGGCCGTACTCGGTGTCGTCCCACTTGATGAACAGCGGCAGCGGCAGGCCCAGCTTCTCGGCCACCGTCCGGGGGATCAGGCACATCCACCAGCCGTTGTAGTCCACGTCGATCCGCCGGTGCAGGTCCTTGGACTTGGTGGCGTGCCGCAGCGGGTACTTGGCGAAGTCGTGGTCGTGCTCCACGTGCGGCGCCGGGCCCCACTTGAACTTGTACCGGTCGACGACCTCGCCCATGGTGTGCAGGTGGCTGCGGGCCTGCAGGTTCAGCATCTGGCCGCCCACCAGGGTGGGCTGCTCGGTGAACCGGGAGAACGCCACCGCGCGCAGCACCGAGTCCGGCTCGATGACGATGTCGTCGTCCATCAGCAGGATCTGGTCGCAGTCGGTGTTGGTGAGCGCCTCGTGCATGCCCCGGGAGAAGCCGCCGGAACCGCCCAGGTTGGGCTGGTCCACCACGTTCAGCCGGTCGCCCAGCACGGCCGCCGCCGCCTCGAAACCGGCCTCGTCACGGATCTTCCGGTTGCCCTGGTCGGCCACGGTGACCGCGCCGAGGACGTCCAGCACCTTCTGGTCCTCGCCCAGCGCGGCCAGTGCGCCGACGCAGTCGGTCGGGCGGTTGAAGGTGGTGATGCCGATGGCCACCTTGGCCCGGCCGGGCGCGTTCACCGGGGCGTACCAGCTGGCCTCGTGCAGCGTGACCGGCTCGTCGTGGCTGGTCAGGTCGAACCAGTACCAGCCGCCGTCCTCGAACGGCCCCAGGTCCAGGTCGTAAACGGCCTGCTGGACGCTCTCCGTGTCGCCGCCGAGCACGCCGCCGGTGACGTGGATCTGCGTGCCGTCCGCCTTGGAGCGGTAGATGTCCACCCGGCACTCGCCCTCGGTGGCCAGCCGCAGCTGCACCCCCTCCAGGCTGGTCCAGCGCCGCCAGTAGCTGGCCGGGAAGGCGTTGAAGTAGGTGGCGAAGGAGATCTCCGACTGCGCCGGGACGCGCAGCGTGGTGCGGCCGTCGGCGGCGGCGCGCTTGCGGTTGCCCTCGTCCTCGTCCAGGTAGAGCGCACGCAGGTCCAGCGGGTCGCCGGTGCGCGGCAGGATCACCCGCTGCAGCAGCGCGCCGGGGCCGTCCCACTCGATGCCTCGGGCGACCGCCTTCGGCTCGGTCTTGGTCGGGGTGCGTCGCTTGCGCCCGGTGCCGCCGGATGTGCCGGAACCGTTCGGCGTGGCGGTGTGCTCGGCCAGGTCGGTCATCTCAGTCCTTAAACGCTGCGGGGGAGTCGGCGGCGCAAGATCATTAACTGACCGCGCACGCCCCCCGAGAGTAGTGGTCACGCCGCGGTACCCGGCGCCCACCCCCTGGGCGCGTCAACCGATTTTGCCAAAGCCCCACGGGCCGCAGGGCCGTTCTGCTGTACTTGGTCCACTCAGTCATTCGGCGGGTTTCAGCAGCTCAGATCGGGGAGAACCATGTCGCGACCGCTGTCACCCGCCGTGGCGACCGGGTTGGCCCTGGCGTGCCTGCTCGGCCTGACCGGGGCCGCCGTCGCGGCGGAGAAACCCGTTCCGGCGCACGGCCCGCAGTGCCCGGACGGCTACCGGCTGGACGCGGACGGCCGCAACTGCGTGACCGACGGCCTGACGCCCTACAACATGCCGAGCGCCATCCCGTACGACCCCAACCGCAACAACGACAACCGCTACCAGTTCAACCCGAACTGACCACGGGTCGAACCGGCTACCGGTCGATGGCCATGGCCGAGCCGCCGCCGCGGCGGGCCGTCTCGGCGGCGGCCACCCAGCGCCCGTCCGGGCGCCGTTCCACGCCGGTGGCCGAGCCGAACTCCTCGACCTCGGTGAACTCGTGGCCCCGGGCCGCCAGCTCGTCGCGTTCGGGTTGGGCCGCCAGGAAGGCCGGCTCGGCCTCGGTCTTCGGCTCGTTGCGCTGGGACGCGCGGGGTGCGGCGATGGCGTCCACCAGTGACATGCCCAGGTCGAGGCGGTTGACCAGGGTCTGGGTGATGGTGCTCAGGATCGTGGTGCCCCCGGACGAGCCGACGGCGAGCAGCGGTTGGCCCCGGTCCAGCACGATCGTCGGGGACATGGAGCTGCGCGGGCGGTTGCCCGGGCCGGGCAGGTTCGGGTCACCGGGGATGGCCGGGGTGAAGCCGAAGTCGGTGAGCACGGTGGTCAGGAAGAAGCCCCGGCCGGGCACGACCATGCCGCTGCCGCCGATCTTCCCGATGGTCAGCGTGTAGGCGACCACGTTGCCCTTGGCGTCGGCCACGGTCAGGTGCGCGGTGTTCCGGCCCTCCGTCGCGCCCGGGGCCGGGGCGACGGTCACCGGGGCGACACAGGAGGCCGGTGCGTGGGGGTCACCGGCGCCGATGGGGCTGCGCGCGGCGTGGGCCGGGTCGATCAGGCAGGCCCGGGAGTCGGCGAACTGCTTGGAGAGCAGCGCCGCCGTGGGCACCTCGTTCGCGGCCGGGTCGCCCACCCACCGGTTGCGGTCGGCGAACGCCAGGCGGGTGGCTTCCAGGTAGCGGTGCAACAGGTCGGTCGACCGGCCGCGTGGGGTGGTGCGCTCCAGGATGTTCAGCGCCTCGGCCACGCCGATGCCGCCGGAGGACGGGGCGCCCATGCCGTAGACGTCCAGGCCCCGGTACGTGGTGTGGGTCGGGTCCCGGGGTATGACCTGGTAGCCGGCCAGGTCGGCGGGCGCCAGCTTGCCCGGGCGGACGCCCTGGCCCGGCTCGGTCCGGGGCGCGTTGGCGGCGGCGACGATGTCCGCGCCGATCGCGCCGCGGTAGATCGCCCCGACGCCTTTGGCGCCGAGCCGGTCGTAGGTGGCCGCCAGGTCGGGGTTGCGCAGGGTGGTGCCCACGTCCGGGGGCTGCCCGCCGGGCAGGTAGAGCTGGGCGGTGGCCGGGAACCGGGCGAACCGCTTCGCGTTCTCCTCGGTCTGGGCGCGGAAGGCCTGGTCGACCACGAACCCGTTGCGCGCCAGCTCGGCGGCGGGCTTCAGTAGCTCGGCCAGCGGGCGGGTGCCCCAGCGGCGGGCGGCTTCGTCCCAGGTGGCCGGGGTGCCGGGGACGCCGACGGCCAGCCCGCTGGACATCGCCTCGTCGGCGTTGATGGCCTGGCCGTTCTCGGTGAAGTGGTTCGCGTCGGCGGCGGCCGGCGCGGTCTCCCGGCCGTCCAGGGTGGAGACCTTGCCGCTGGCCGCGTCGTAGTAGACGAAGAACCCGCCGCCGCCTATGCCGGTCGAGTACGGCTCGGTGACGCCCAGTGCGGCGGCGGTGGCCACGGCCGCGTCCACCGCGTTCCCGCCGGAGCGCAGCACCTCCAGGCCGATCGCACTGGCGTACGGGTCGATGCTGGCCACCGCGCCGCCGTCGCCGACGGCCTCCGGGCGCATCGCGGGGCCGGTCTGCTGGGAGGAGGAGGTGCACGCGGTCAGGGCCACGCCCACCACCGCCGCGACCACGAGAAGCCTGCCACTGATCACCTGACAGATCCTGCCGCACCCAGGGCAACAACCGAGGTCGCACCCCGGCCCGTCAGCCTTCGGCGCCCTCGGTCCAGTGGCGGTGCAGGCGATCGGCGGCCTCCGCGCGGCTCATGCCGGCGACCTCGGCCTCGGTGAGTCCCACCCGGGTGAGCAACAGGTGGACGAGTTCGGCGGGCAGCGCGTGCGGCGGTGCCTTCGGCGCCCCTCGATCCGGGGCGACGCCGTCCTGGACACACGCCCAGAACGTCGCCTCGTCCACGCCGAGCTGGTCGCGCAGGATGTGCTTCCACAGCTTGGCGCCGTAGCCGGTGCGGTTCGGTGGGTGGGAGACCCCGGTGCGGAGCACGCGGCCGTCCGGTAGCGCCAGCTCGTAGGTCAGGTGGTGCGTACCGGTGCGGCCCCGGGCGTCACGCACCCGCCGCCAACCTTCGGCCCGGCAGAACGTGTCGTGATCTTTCCGGGTCGGCGCCGGCCAGTTCACCGGGCGGGGGCCCCGATGATCCAGTTGCGCAGCTGGCGGTCGTCGGACAGCTCGATCAGCTGCACCAGCCCCCAGTTGTCCCGGTGGTTCGGGGCGTCCAGCAGGTGGTCCTGCCAGTCCTCGGCGTACTCGCGCAGCGCGGCCAGCATTTCGTCCACCGCATCGTCGAACGTCTCGCCGTCGGCCGCGACCGGCACGCCCGGGATGAACGCCGACCAACCGCCGTCCTCCGCGACCACCTCGGCCCTGGACGGCAGCAGTGAGGCGAGGAAGTAGCGCAGTCGCTCGACGTCCACCATCGCGGTACGGGCCGAGTCCCGACGCACCGTGGCCACCCGGCCGCGCTCGGCCGCGTCCAACAGGTCTTTCAGGTGCGCGCGGGCCTCGGTGTAGGAGTTGAGCGTTGGCATGTCATCAGTCTCTGCCTGAGATGCGAGTACGTCAAGTACTTCAGGTACTTGAGCCTCAGTCGTCCTCGCCGGACAGCGGGGTGCCGTCGGTGAGGTGCGGGGCCAGGCGGTTCTCGAACATGGTCAGCGCGGAGCCGATGGCCATGTGCATGTCCAGGTACTTGTAGGTGCCCAGCCGGCCGCCGAACAGCACCTTCCGGTTCACCGTCTCCTTGCGGGCCAGCTCGCGGTAGCGCTCCAGCTTGGTCCGGTCGCCGGCGGTGTTGATCGGGTAGTACGGCTCGTCGCCGCTCTCGGCGAACCGGGAGAACTCGCGCACGATCACCGTCTTGTCGCCCGGGTACTCGGCGCGTTCGGGGTGGAAGTGCCGGAACTCGTGGATCCGGGTGTACGGCACGTCGATGTCGTTGTAGTTCATGACCGAGGTGCCCTGGAAGTCACCGGTGCCGGTGAGCACCTCCTGCTCGAAGTCCAGCGTGCGCCAGCCCAGCTCGCCCTCGCGGTAGTCGAAGTAGCGGTCCAGCGGGCCGGTGTACACGGTCGGCACGTCGGGGAGCTGGTCGCGGACGGCGAAGTAGTCGGTGTCCAGCTTCACGGTGACGCCCGGGGTCTCGGCCATCCGCTCCAGCCAGGCGGTGTAGCCGTCGGTGGGCAGGCCCTCGAACGAGTCGTTGAAGTACCGGTTGTTGAAGGTGTAGCGGACCGGGAGCCGGGTGATGATGGACGGGTCCAGCTCGGTCGGGTCGGTCTGCCACTGCTTGGCGGTGTACCCCTTCACGAACGCCTCGTACAGCGGGCGGCCGATCAGCGAGATCGCCTTCTCCTCCAGGTTCTTCGCGGCGGCCGTGTCGAACTCGGCGGCCTGGGAGGCAATCAGCGCGCGGGCCTCGTCCGGGGTGTGCGAGCGGCCGAAGAAGCTGTTGATCAGGGCCAGGTTCATCGGGAACGCGTAGACCTGGTCGGCCACCCGGGCGAACACCCGGTGCTGGTAGTTGGTGAAGCTGGTGAACCGGTTCACGTACTCCCACACCCGCTTGTTGCTGGTGTGGAACAGGTGCGCGCCGTAGCGGTGCACCTCGATGCCGGTCTCCGGCTCGGCCTCGGAGTAGGCGTTGCCGCCGATGTGGTTGCGCCGCTCCAGGATGAGCACGCGCTTGCCCAGCTCGTTCGCGGCCCGTTCGGCCACGGTCAGCCCGAAGAAGCCGGAACCCACCACTACAAGATCAAAGTCACGACCCGTCACGCCCGCCGAGGGTAGTGGTCGCCGGCCGGCCGCCGGTCGGCGGGACTGTGTCAGGCGTTGTCCTCGAGCCATTGGACGACGTCCCGGTCCACCTTGTAGATGTGCACCTCGCCGCTGATGTGGGCCAGGATCAGCCCGGGCACCCGGTCCAGCCGTTCCAGGCCGGAGACCGTGGTCATCAGGCCGCCGCCGGTCCAGTCGTCCGGCGCGCCGTCCGCGCCGATGATCGGCGCCCGCTGGTCCACGTACACCCAGGCGATGTGCATGTCCAGGATGCGGCGGCGGACCTCCGGGTCGGTGGCCAGGTACCGGAAGTTCTTCATCAGCTGGTACGTGTACGGCGAGTCCGGCACGCCCAGCGTGCTGATCTCCACGATGGGCAGGTTGTCCCGCACGTACAGGTAGGTGGACCCGTCGTTCGGGCTGTTCATGATCCGTTGGCCGGGCTGGATGTGCCGGCGCAGCCATTCGGCGGCCGCCGCGTCGTCCGAGTCCACCCGGTAGAGCTGCGGGTTGGACCAGCGCTGGGACAACGCCTGCGCGGCGGTCAGCAGGTAACCCCGGGAGACGGTCGCCACGTAGCCGATCCCGCCCAGCGTGACCAGCAGGACCGCACACACCGCCGTGAGCCCGCGCGTCCACACCGGGCCTGGACGCCGCACGGTGCCGACCGACCGGGCGGTGTCGTCCAGCGAGAGCGGGTTGAGCCGGACCTCCCAGCGCTCGTCCACCCGCCGCGCCACCCGGCCGCCCACCGCCAGCAGGGCGCACACCAGGCCGATCGCCCCGAGCGTGGCCAGTGAGGGGGCGAGCATCGCGATGTGGCTGCGCACCCGGCCGGCGCTGTTGTAGAAGAAGCCCAGGATGGGCGCGGTGACCCCGTTCGGGTCGCGGAACGAGAGCGCCACGATGGTCAGCCACACCGCCCAGGTCAGCACCAGCGGCAGCGCGCGGCGCAGCACTAGCGCGGTGACCAACCCCAGGCCGAGCAGCAGCGTCGGCCACATCTGGATCATGAACCGGTCGTCGAACATCCCCCCGTAGATCAGCGGCACCGAGTTGCGCAGCGACCGGAGCACCGACACGTGCGCACTGTCCGGTGGGAACGCCCCGATCCGCCCGCTGACCGCGAGCGCCCCGCGCAGCACCGGCGCGGCGATCACCGCCGCACTCAGCAAGGTAACCGCGAGCACCGACAGTTGCGCCCGCAGCGTCTGCCGGCCTTCCCGGAAGAACAACATGCCCAGCCAGAACACCAGCACGGTCAGCCCGACGGAAAGCCCCGAGCTGGGATGCACGGTGACCACCCCGGCGCACGCCAGCCCCACCCCCACCGCGGTGCGGAACGCGCGCGGCCGGACCAGCAGCAGCGCCGCGACCACCCCGGGGACCAGCACCAGGGCCGACGCGTTGGGCAGCAGGCCGTTGTCCCGGGCCAGCTGGTAGGCCGGCCGGTACAGCCCGGAGGCGATCACGGCGGCCATGCCGGCGGCCAGGGTCAGCCAGGCGACGTCGTCGGTGAGCCGGCGCACCACGGCGGCGGCCAGCGCGCCGGAACAACACACCCAGGCCGCGCCGAGGATCATCGCGGCGGCGGCGTTCATGCCCACGACGGGGTCGCCGAACACGTCGCCGATGGTCGCCGCGACCAGGTGGAAACCGTCCGGGTAGTAGACCGTGCCCTCGCCGGTGAGCACGTCCGCCGGCATGATCTGCCACGGCGCGCCCTTGCCGCTGCGCATGATGTACGCGGTCAGCACGGCGTGCAGGATCGTGTCGTGGTCCTGGTTCCAGGTGGCCCAGCTGACCAGGCCCCGGGACCACGCGCGCAGCGCCAGGCCGACGGCGGTGAGCAGGAAGATCAGCCCAACCAGCTGGGCGAACACGGCGGTCAGGCCGGTCAGCGGGGGCAGTACGGACGGTGTGGTTTCCGGCGTCGGCGCCGCGCCACGCCGCCGGCCGAGCCGGCCAAAACGTCTGAGCCCGCCAAAACGTCTGAGCCCGCCAAGCCGGACGGTGAGGCTGACGAGCCCGGCGAGCAGGGTGAGCACCGCCGTGCCGACTACCAGTGCGGTCGGGCCGAACCGTGCGCCGACCAGCCCGGCCCCGCTGGCGGTGAGCAGCGCGACGCCGACCGAGGCCGCCGGGACCGCGCCGAGCAGCAGCAACCGCTGGCGCACGCCGAGCGCGAGCAGCACGGCCAGCCCCGGCCCGAACACGGTGGCCGCGGCGACCGCGAGCACTGCTACCCCGCCCACGGTTTCTCGCCTCCTCCACGGCTCGAGCTAGAGCGCGTCCCGCGGATCATTCAGCCGGCTGCGCGGTGCCCAGATGGCGCCTCGCGGCGTTGTCGTCGTCGCACATAGCTCCGCTATGAGCTCCTCCTCCGCCTTGCGATGCATCCATCTGGTTCACCGCTCGCTCGGCATAGATCCACGGGACGCGCTCTACCGCGAAGGGTAGCCCTGCCCGAGGAACGGTCAGTCTTCGCCGATACGGGTCAGGGAGAGGGTGAAGCTGACCGTGATCAACTGGAAGCCGGTGACGATCAGCACCATGCCGATGATGGGCACGCGCATGGTGTCGACCACGTTCAGCGCGCCGAACCCGTGCGCGCCCCACGAGGTCAGGGCGGCCACGAAGCAGCCGGTGCCGAGCAGCGACAGCAGCCCGCCGGCCACCAGCCCGCGTTCCAGCGAGATCCGGGCCAGCAGGCGGATGATCCGGGTCGACGGGGACAGCAGCCCCAGGTGGCTGGCGTAGGAGCGGGCCACCACGGCCAGGCCCAGGCCCTGCATGCCCAGCACGAACATGGTCGCGCAGGCCAACATGCTGTGCAGGCCGAAGCCCACCCCGCCGATCACGTGCGGCCCGAAGGACAGCCAGGCCAGGCCGGTCATCCCGACCGCCATCAGCCACAGCGACGGGTAGTAGAGCAGCCAGCGCGGGGAGAACGCGAGCAGGAACCGCAGGTGCCGCCAGCCGTCCCGCCAGGTGCGCAGGTGCGGCGCGCGGCTGCGGCCGTCCGGGCGCAGGATGGTCGGCACCTCGGCGATGCGCAGCCGGGCCAGCGCCGCCCGCACCACCATCTCGCTGGCGAACTCCATGCCGGAGGTGCGCAGCCCGAGCCCCAGGATCGCCGACCGCCGGAAAGCCCGGATGCCGCAGTGGAAGTCGCTCACCGGGATGTGGAACATCATCCGACCCAGCCGGGAGAGCACAGGATTGCCCAGGTAGCGGTGCAGGAACGGCATCGCGCCGGCCTCGATGCCGCCCTGGAAGCGGTTGCCCATGACCAGGTCGGCGCCGTCCCGCAGCGCGTCGACGAAGGCGTCCAGCGACTCCAGCGCGTAGCTGTCGTCCGCGTCCGCCATCAGCACGAACTCGCCCTCGGCGGCCTCGATGCCGGCGGTGAGGGCGGCGCCGTAGCCGCGCCTCGGCACGTCCACCACCCGGGCGCCCGCCGCGACAGCGATGTCCTGCGAGCCGTCGGTGGAGCCGTTGTCGGCCACCACCACCTCGCCCCGCACGCCCAGCCGCTCCAGCGACCCGAGCGCCTTGCGCACGCAGGTCTCCAGCGTCTCCGCCTCGTTCAGGCAGGGCAGCACGACGGTCAGCTCCAGCGTCTGCCGGGCCTCCGCCGTGGTCGTCGGCGCGCTGGCCGCGGTCGAGGTCATCAGGCCGGCGCTCCCTCGGTCGTGCGGACCGGCACCGGCAGCGCGCGCAGCGCGTGCCGCAGCAGGCGGCCGGCGGCCCGGTGCTGACCGGCGGCGACCAGCTCCGGCACGGCGCTCAGCTGGTGCAGCCGGGAGGTGAGGTGCAGCCGGGCCGCCCGGGCGGCGACCGGCCAGCCGGCATCGGTCAGCTCCAGCGCCGCCTCGGTGAAGAACCGGCGCTCCTCGGCGAACCGCGAGCCGTCCTTGGCGCCCGTGCTGGACAGGCTGCCCGGGTGCCGGCGGTACTCGATGCCCGGCCGCTCCAGCAGCGCGGCCTTTCCGCCGGCGCGCAGGATCCGTAGGTAGAGATCCAGGTCCTGGACCACGTCGTAGCCCTCCCGGAAGCCGTGCGCGACCAACCAGTCGCGGCGGAACGCCACGCTGGGGAAGTACATCCAGTTGCCCCGCAGCAGCGAGGCGGCCAGCCGCTCGCCGCCGGCCAGCGTCAGGCCCGCACCCTTCGCCGGGCGGATCGAGACCGCCCGCTTCACCCGGTCCACCAGCGGCCGGGTGGGGTCGCCGGCGGCGTCGATGACCCGCGCGCCGGCGTGCACGAAGGCGACGTCGGGCTGCGCGGCGGCGGTCCGCCGGAGCGTGCTCACGAAGCCGGGAAGCAGCCGGTCGTCCGCGCCGAGCAGCACCACCAGGTCGCCCTCGGCGGCCTTGACGCAGCTCTGGAAGTTGCGGTTGATGCCCAGGCGCGTCGGGTTCGCGCGGTACCGCACCCGGTCGTCGCCGGGCGCGGCCTGGGCCAGCCACTCGCCGAGGCCGGCCGCCCGGCCCGCCGCCGGGCCGTCGTCGATCGCCGTGAGTCGCCAGTTCGGGTCGTCCTGGGCGAACACGCTGCGCGCCATCTCGCGGACCAGCGCATCATCACCGAACGCCGGCACCATGAGGTCGATCAGCACCGCCGCAGAATAGTCACCCCTATTCACATGCCTTCGTTCACCCTCCACGTACCCTTTGCGGCGATGGCCGACGGGCGGACGGGGTTGCTGTGGGCGCGGGCGCGTACCGCCGCCCCGGTTGGTGGCGGGTTGGCGCTGGTCGGCCTGGCCGCGTACGTGATCCTGGCGCTGGCCGGGCACACCCTCACCCCGCGTGACTACACCGCCGCGGCCGCGATGTTCCTGATCACCTCGATCGTCGGCCCCGGCGTGTTCGCCGCCGTGGAACAGCAGACCAACCACGAGGTCAGCGGACGGCTCGCGGCCGGCGCCCGTGCGGCCGCGACCATGCGGGCGGCCGGGCTGGTGTGCGCCGGTCTGGCCCTGCTGATGGTGGTCGTGGTGGTCGCGCTGTCCCCGGTGCTGGTGCCGAGGGTGTTCGCCGGGCACGACGGGTTGCTCGCCGCCACCGTGCTGGCGCTGCTCGGCGCGGCGGCCGCCTACCTGCTGCGCGGCGTCTTCGCCGGGCAGCGGCGGTTCCGGTGGTACGCGGGCAGCCTGGCCGCCGAGGGGCTGGGCCGGTTGCTGCCCTGCCTGGCGCTGGTCACCTTCGGCGCGGCCAGCGCGGACCGGTTCGGCTTCGGGTACGCGATGGGTTGCGGGCTGGCCGCGCTGGTCACGCTGCCCGGGCTGCTGCGTGGGCGGCACCCGGCCAGCAAGCGGCTGCGGGCCGACGTGGCGCACGGGGACCTGCCGCCGCTGCGCCCGATGGCCGCCGCCGTGGCCTGGCTGGCCGGCGCCTCCGGGCTCACCCTGATGCTGACCAACCTGGCCCCGGTGATCGTCTCGTCCCGGCTGTCCGACGTGGCCTACGAGCCGAGCGGGCACGACCTGGCGGCCAGCTTCGTGTCCCTGTTCATGATGTCCCGCATCCCGCTGTTCCTGTTCGCGCCGGTGCAGGCGTTCCTGCTGCCGGCGGTGACCTCCGCGCTGGCCCGGGGCGACCTGGCCGCCGCGCGGGAGCGGGTGCGCACCGTGCTGCGGGCGGTGTTCGCGGTCGGGGTGCCCGGGGTGGTGGCCGCCGGGCTGCTCGGCCCGTGGGCGTCCGGGGTGTTCTTCACCGCGCCGATCCAGCTGTCCGGAATCATCGCCGCGCTGTTGGCCGCCGGTGCGGTGATCATGATGATCGCCCAGGTGCTGCAGCCGACCCTGGTCGCGCTGGGCCGGCACCGGGCCGCCACGCTGGCCTGGTTGGTCGCCTCGGTGCTGTTCGTAGGCCTGCTGTTCGCACCGATCCCGCCGCTGCCGGCGGCGGTCATCGCCCAACTGGTCGCGCCCGCCGTGGTGTGCGTGCTGATGACCTTCACGCTGGTGCGCGAGGTCCGGGGCCGCGCGGCCGCCGGTCAGGGCAGCCTGGCCACCGTCACGAACTCGTTGTAGGTGAAGCGCCGCCCGGCCGCGCGCGGGAACGGGAACGAACCCTGGTCCTCCACCTCGAGCCCCAGCTCGCGGCACAGGTCCGCGTTCTCCTCGAACCCGCAGAACCACACGTGGGTGGCGTCGCTGGCGTAGCCCCGCTCCTGCGGCGTGATCACCACGACCCGCGCTCCGGGGCGCAGGTACGGCAGGTAGCTCTTGAGCACGGTGACCGCGTCCGCCCGGGGCAGGTGCTCGACCAGGTGGGCGGCCAGCATCCCGTCGAACGTCTGCGGTGCGGCGGACGCGTGGAACTCGTCCGGCGTGAACGCGGTCAGGCCGAGGGAGCGGCAGTGCTCGACGGAGTGGTCGTTGTGGTCCACGCCGACGCTGCCGGCCGGCAGGTTCACCAGGTTCCGGCCGATCCCGCAGCCCACGTCCAGGGTCACCCGGTCGCCCAGCATCCGGCGCAGCTTCCAGCGGTACGGGGCCTGCACGTCCAGCACGCGCTTCCACGCGGCGCCCTGGAAGCGGACCAGCCGCTCGGTGTACGCGCCCTCGGTGGTGTCCTTCACAGGTACACCGCCGCGACCAGTGCGGACAGCCACAGCACGGCCAGCACCTGGAGCACCCGGTCACCCAGGGCGATCTCCTCGGGCTCGCCGCCGTTGCCGCCGTCCACGTCCACCGCGTAGCGCAGCACCGCGACCACGAACGGCACGATCGAGATGATCGTCCACACCGAGTTGTGGTGCGCGGCGCGGATCTCGAACGCCCACAGCCCATACATCACGATCAGCACGGTGGCCGAGGAGGTCCACACGAACCGCAGGTAGGAGGCCGAGTAGCGCTCCAGCGACTTGCGGATCTTCGCGCCGGTCCGCTCGGCCAGGACGAACTCCGCCGAGCGCTTGCCGGCGACCATGAACAGCGAGCCGAACCCGGCGCACAGCAGGAACCACTGGGACAGCGGGATGCCCGCCGCCGCGCCGCCGGCCACCGCGCGGATCAGGAAGCCGGAGGCCACGATGCAGATGTCGATCACCGGCTGGTGCTTGAGGCCGAAGCAGTAGCCCAGCTGGACCGCGATGTACACCGCGATCACGATCACCAGCTCGGGCGAGGCGAACGCCGACACCACCAGCGAGCCGATGAACAGCAGGATCGCCGTGACCACGGCCAGCGGCACCGGTACCCGGCCGGCGGCGATCGGGCGGTTGCGCTTCACCGGGTGCGCCCGGTCCTCGGCGACGTCCACCGAGTCGTTGATCAGGTAGACCGCCGAGGCGGCCATGCAGAACGCCGCGAAGGCCAGCCCGATCTTGCTCAGCACGTCGGCGTGGGTCAGCTGCGCGCTGGCCAGCGGGGCCGCCAGGACCAGGCAGTTCTTCACCCACTGCCGGGGGCGGGCGGCCTTGATCAGCCCGCCGACCACGCCGCCGGTCGGCTTGGGGGCCGCATCGGTCGTCGCGGGCGGCTGGGTGGTTTCCGAGGTTTCGGAGGTTTCCGAGGTAGACGTCACCGTTGCTCCAGCCGGCGTTTGACCACCGTGCCGACCGCGGCGCCCAGCGCCGATCCGGCCAGCACATCGGTGGGGAAGTGCACGCCGAGCACCAGCCGGGACAGCAGCATCGGCGGGACCAGCAGCGGCGTCAGCCGCCGGCCGAGCAGCGCGCCGAACAGCACGGCGGCGGCGGTGGTCGAGCTGGCGTGCGAGGAGGGAAAGCTCAGTCGGCTCGGCGTGCCGGCCAGCACCGCGACGGACGGATCGTCCGGGCGCGGGCGCCGGATCACCCGTTTCACCGCGATGGAGGCGCCGTGCGCGGCGGCCACCCCGGCGGTCGCGCCCAGCCAGCTCCGCCGCCGTTTCCGGTCCACCGCCGCGCCCAGGAGGCCGAGCGCCAGCCAGCCGCCGGCATGCTCGCCGAACAGGGACATCCCGCGCGCGGTCCGCACGACGGTGGGGTGGTCGAGCCGAGCCTGCACCGCGCCGAGCAGCTTCGTCTCGGCGGCGCGTGACGGATCGCGCGGGCTACCGGGGTCGAGCAGGACGGTCGACGCCAGCGGGTCTGTCACGGTTCAGCCGCCTCCAGGCGCGGTATGGACACAAGCGGTGCCCGATGCTACGCGGCGGCGTACCAAGGCCTCGAACCGGTAACACTTCCCGGCCCTTGGCCGGGGGCGCCGCCGTGCCGGATACCCCGACAACCCGTACCCGAAACCCCGACTCACCGTGCACGAAACCCCGACTCGCGGGGTGGCGCTTAGCCTGTGAGGGTGCGGCAACCCTTACTTGTGGCGTCCGACGTGGACGGGACCTTGATCGGGCCGAACGAACCGCCGTCGGCGCGGACCAGGGCGGTGGTCGAGCGGGTTATCGCGTCCGGCACGCCGTTCGTGCTGGTCACCGGGCGGCCGCCGAGGTGGATTCCGCCGATCGCCAAGCACCTGCCGGGGGTGACGCTGGCGGTCTGCGCGAACGGCGCGGTGCGCTACGACATCGCCGGGGACCGGGTGCTCTCCGCGAGCACGCTCCGGCCGGAGACGCTGGCCCGGCTGGGTGAGGTGTGCGCCGAGGCGCTGCCCGGCGCGTGGCTGGCGGTGGAGCGGGTCGGCCGGTCGGCGTTCGAGGACGTGGACAAGCAGTTCGTGTGCGAGCCGGGTTACCGGCACGCCTACGCGCTGTCCGACCACGTGGTGGTCCCGAGGGACGAACTGTTCGCCCAGCCGGCGGTGAAGCTGCTGGTGCGCAACCCGGACATGACCAGTGACGAGATGGTGGCGGTGCTCGAGCCGGTGCTCGGCGGGTCGGTGGCGCTCACCTTCTCCAGCCCGAACGGGTTCGTGGAGCTGGCCACCGCCGGGGTGACCAAGGCCAGCGGGCTGGCCGAGGTGGCCGGGGACGCCGGCGTGGACCGGGCCGACGTGATCGCCTTCGGCGACATGCCCAACGACGTGCCCATGCTCACCTGGGCCGGGCACGGCGTGGCCATGGGCAATGCGCACCCGGACGCGCTGGCGGTGGCCGACGAGGTCACCGCACCGGCCGCCGAGGACGGCGTGGCCCTGGTCCTCGAACGCTGGTTCTGAGGCGCGTCGCCTAACTATCGGCCCGGATCTTCTCCAGGCGCGCCTTGTGCCGCTGGCCCCAGGCGCCCAGCGGCCCGAGCGCGTCGTTCAGCTCGGCGCCGAACGAGGTCAGCGAGTACTCCACCCTGGGGGGCACCTCGTGGAACACCTCGCGGCGCACCACCTCGTCGCGCTCCAGTTCGCGCAGGTGCTGGATCAGCATCTTCTCGCTCACCCCGGGCAGGCCGCGTTTGAGCTCGCCGAACCGGCGCCGGCCGGAGTTGGCCAGCTCCCAGAGGATGAGCACCTTCCACTTCCCGCCGACCACGTCGATGGCCGCGTCGATGCCGCACACGAACGGCGCACACTTCCGGCTCATTACTCACCTTCCGGTAAGTACCCCACTAATTCGTCAGTACTTGTCCCAGAGTAGGGCGTGGAAGCACGATCGGTCCATGACCGAAACGACTCCCGTAACCGTGTTCGGCCTCGGCGTGATGGGCACCGCGCTGGCCGAGGCCTTCCTCCGGGGCGGCCACCCGACCACCGTCTGGAACCGCACCGCCTCCCGGGCCGAACCCCTGGTCGAGGCCGGCGCAACCGCGACCGCCGGCCCGGCCGAGGCGATCGCGGCCAGCCCGCTGGTGATCGTCTGCGTCGTGCACAACGACGCGTTCCGCGAGGTGCTCACCCCGCTGGCCGGCCAGCTCGCCGGCAAGACCCTGGTCAACCTGAACAACGGCACCCCGGCCCAGGCCCGCGAGCTCGCCCGGTGGGCCGCCGAGCACGGCATCGACTACCTGGACGGCGGGATCATGGCCATCCCGCCGATGATCGGCACACCGGAGGCGTCGGTGTTCTACAGCGGCAGCCCGGCCGCGTTCGAAACCCACCGGGAGACCCTGGCCTTGCTGGGCCAGCCGCGGTTCTTCGGGGACGACCCCGGGCTGGCCGCGCTGTACGACGTGGCCCTGCTGACCGGCATGTACGGCATCTTTGCCGGGTTCCTGCAGGCGGTCAGCGTGGTGCGCTCGACCGGGTCCACGGCCGCGGAGTTCCTGCCGCTGGTCATGCCCTGGCTGGAGGCGATGCTGCCCACGCTCACCCACGCCGCCGCGCAGATCGACGGCGACTACGGCGAGGGCGTCACCTCGCCGCTGGCCATGCAGGCGGCCGCGTTCGACAACCTGCTGGACACCGCGCGGGACGCCGGGGTGCGGCCCGACCTGTTCGTCCCGCTGGCCGAGCTGATGCGCGAGGCGGTGGCGGCCGGACACGGCGAGCACGACGTTTCCAGCCTGGTCGAGGTGCTGAGGGTTGAGCCGGCGGCCACCGGGTAGCCGGCCGGCATGTCGGAACGCGAAACCGTGCGCACCCTGCTCGACCAGGCCGGCCAGACCTACGCGGCGGAGGCCGGGATCAAGCTGGCCGACAAGCCGGCGCCGCTGTACCGGCTGCTGGTGCTGTCCACGCTGCTGTCCACCCGGATCAGCGCGGACATCGCGGTGGCCGCGGCGCGCGAGCTGGCCGGTGCCGGGATGGGCACGCCCAAGGGCATGTCGGAGGCTTCCTGGCAGGACCGGGTGGACGCCCTGGGCCGTGCCCACTACAAGCGCTACGACGAGCAGACCGCCACCGCGCTCGGCGACGGCGCCCGCCACCTGCTCGACGAGTACGACGGTGACCTGCGGAAACTCCGGAAACGGGCGGACGGGTCGGCGCGGCGGGTCGGGGAGCTGCTGACCGGGTTCCCCCGGCTCGGGCCGGTCGGCGCGAGCATCTTCACCCGCGAGGCCCAGGCGGTGTGGCCGGAGCTGCGCCCCGCGCTGGACCGCAAGGTGCTGGACGGCGCGCGCCGGATCGGCCTGCCGGCCCACGCCGACGACCTGGCGAAGCTGGCGCCCAAGGGCGACGTCACCACGCTGGCCGCCGCGCTGGTCCGGGTCGCCCTGGACAAGAAGCTGGCCGACCGGGTCAACGCCGGCTGACCCAACCCGCGACATGGGCTGACCCAACCCGCGACATGCGCTGGTGGGATACGCGACATGGGCTGGTGGGATCCGCGACATGGCGGGGGTGCGGACTCGCGGGGGTAGGGTCGGGGCGGTGGCCAGCACTGCGCGCTTGATAGTCGGGTGTCTCGAGGCCGAGGGCGTTGAGTTCGTCTTCGGCGTCCCGGGTGAGGAGAACATCGGGCTGGTGGACAGCCTGACCGATTCCTCGATCCGGTATGTGCTCACCCGGCACGAACAGGCCGCCTCGTTCATGGCGGAGATCTACGGGCGGCTGACCGGTCGGGCCGGGGTCTGCTCGGCCACCCTCGGGCCCGGCGCGATCAACCTGCAGCTCGGGGTGGCCGACGCGACGACCAACTCCACCCCGCTGGTCGCCCTGTCGGCGCAGGTCGGGCTGGACCGGATCTACAAGGAGTCGCACCAGGTCGTGGACCTGGTGGGGCTGTTCCGGCCGATCACCAAGTGGGCCGACCTGGTGCCCGCGCCGGAGGCGGTGCCGGAGATGTTCCGGCGGGCGTTCAAGGTCGCGCAGACCGAGCGGCCCGGCGCCACCTACCTGGCCGTTCCGGAGGACGTCGAGGGCGCGCCGATGCCCGACGGGCTGGCCCCGTTGCCGATCAACCGGGTGCGGGCGGAGGAGCCCTCGCCGGCCCAGGTGGCCCGGGCCGCCGATGTGCTGGCGGGGGCCCGCTCGCCGATCCTGCTGGCCGGGCACGGCGCGGCCCGGGACGGCGCCGGCGACGCGCTGGTCAAGCTGGCCGAGCTGTGGAACGTCCCGGTGGCCACCACGTTCCACGGCAAGGGGGTGTTCCCGGACGACCACCCGAACGCCCTGGGCGCGGTGGGTTTCATGCGGCACGACTACGCCAACTTCGGCTTCGACCAGGCCGACGTGATCCTCGCGGTCGGCTACGAGCTGCAGGAGTTCGACCCGGCCAAGATCAACCCCAAGCGGGACAAACAGATCGTTCACGTGCACCGCTTCCCGGCCGAGGTGGACGACCACTACCCGGTGGCGGTGGGCATCGAGGGCGACCTGTCCCGCTCGTTGGCCGCGCTGGGCGCCGCCGTGCCCGGACCCTTCCCCGCCGCCCCCGGCACCGCCGCGATCCGCGACCTGCTGGCCGAGGAGCTGACCCGGGGAGCCGGCGACGACCGGTTCCCGCTGGCCCCGCAGCGGATCGTCGCGGACACCCGGGCGGCGCTGGGCCGCGAGGACATCGTGCTGGCCGACACCGGCGCGGCCAAGATGTGGATGGCCCGGCTCTACCCGACCTACGCGCCGAACACCTGCCTGATCTCCAACGGGCTGTCCACCATGGGTTTCGCGCTGCCCGGGGCGCTCGCCGCCCGCCTGGTGCACCCGGAGCGCAAGGTGCTGGCCACCGTGGGCGACGGGGCGTTCCTGATGAACAGCCAGGAGATCGAGACCGCGGTGCGCGAGCGGATCCCGCTGACCGTGCTGGTCTGGGTGGACAACTCCTACGGGCTCATCGAGTGGAAGATGAACCTGGAGCTGGGCCGGCACAGCCACGTGCGGTTCGGCAACCCCGACCTGGTCAAGTACGCGGAGTCGTTCGGCGCGCGCGGGTACGAGGTGAAGGCGGCGGGGGAGCTGCTGCCCACGCTGCGGGAAGCGCTGGCCGACGACGGCGTGTCGATCATCGCCTGCCCGGTGGACTACTCGGAGAACCTGCGCCTCACCGACCGCCTCGGCGAGCTCACCGAGCCGTTCTAGCGCGGAACGCGCTTGCCGAGCGCGCGCCCAGTTCGGCGCGCGCGGGAGACACTAGCTCGCCGGGGTCAGGACCTCTTGGCCCAGCAAGGGCCGCAGCGCCTCGGGGACCACCACCGAGCCGTCCGCCCGCTGGTGGTTCTCCACGATGGCGGTGATCCACCGGGTGGTGGCCAGGGTGCCGTTCAGCGTGGCGGCGATCTGCGCCCGGCCGTCGGCGTCCCGGTAGCGGATGTTCAGCCGGCGGGCCTGGAAGGTCGTGCAGTTGGAGGTCGAGGTGAGCTCCCGGTAGCGGCCCTGGGTGGGCAGCCACGCCTCGCAGTCGTACTTGCGGGCGGCGCTGGCGCCGAGGTCGCCGGCGGCGGTGTCGATGATCCGGTAGGGCACCTCGATCGCGGCCAGCATGTCCCGCTCGTAGCCGAGCAGCCGCTCGTGCTCCTCCTCAGCGTCCTCCGGCCGGCAGTAGACGAACATCTCGATCTTGTCGAACTGGTGTACCCGGATGATGCCCCGGGTGTCCTTGCCGTAGCTGCCGGCCTCCCGGCGGAAGCAGGACGACCAGCCGGCGTACCGGCGCGGCGTCTCGTCCAGGGAGATGATCTCGTCGGCGTGGTAGCCGGCCAGCGGCACCTCGCTGGTGCCGACCAGGTACAGGTCGTCGTCGCGCAGCCGGTACACCTCGGCGGCGTGCGCGCCGAGGAAGCCGGTGCCTTCCATGATCTCCGGCTTGACCAGCACCGGCGGGATCATCATGGTGAACCCGTTGCCGATGGCCCGCTGCATGGCCAGGTTCAGCAGGGCCAGCTGCAGCTGCGCGCCGACGCCGGTGAGGAAGTAGAAGCGCGCGCCGGAGACCTTGGCGCCGCGCTCCGAGTCCAGCCCGCGCAGCCCCTCCAGCAGGGCCACGTGGTCGCGCGGCTCGAAGTCGAACTCGCGCGGCGTGCCCACGTGGGAGAGCACCGCGTAGTCGTCCTCGCCGCCCTCCGGCACGCCGGAGACGATCAGGTTGGGCAGGGCGCGGTGGGCCCGGGCCAGCTCCTCGTCGGCCTCCGCCTGCGCGGCCTCGGCGGTCTTGACGGCGGCGGCCAGCTCCTTGCCCTGCTCGAGCAGCGCGGACCGCTCGTCACCCCGGGCCTTGCCGATCTTCTTGCCGAGCTGCTTCTGCTCGGCGCGCAGGGTGTCCGCCCGGCCGACCGCGTCGCGCCGACGCTCGTCGGCGGCCAGCAGCGCGTCCACCGCGCCGGGATCCTCGCCGCGCGCCCGCTGCGAAGCGCGCAGCGCCTCCGGGTCTTCCCGCAGCAACCTCAGGTCGATCACAGCACGCAACCCTAGCGCGCCGGGTCACCGGCCCTTACAGCACGGCCACCGCTACTACCAGGCCCAGGGCCAGGTGGGCGGCGGCGACCACGAAGGCCTGCGGGCGCCAGGTCTGCGCGGCCAGCACCTCGCCGATGTCGATCCCGGTCACCCACTCGACCAGCCGCACCGCGACGACCTGGGCGATGATGCCGACCAGCCCGTAGATCAGCGAGGCGATCAGCCCCTCGGCCAGCTTGCCCTGCACGGTGTAGATCGACACGACCACGATGAACGCCATGCTGACCATGCCGGCGCCGGTTACCACCACGGCGTTCGGCCGGCCCTCGCGGACCAGGCGGTTCAGCTTGCCGGGCGTGGTCAGGTCGATGGCGAAGAAGCCGAGCAGCAACAGCAGCAGCCCGACCAGGGCATACAGCAGGATGGCGCCGACGTTGCCGGCGACGACGGGGAAGAAGCCGGGTTCGAGCGCGAGCAGGGTGGTGGTCACGTGGCCCTCCGGGGAGTGATCGCCGACGCCGCGACTATCCCAGATCCGGGCCGGTATGCGCCTTGCAGGTGGTTGCTAAGCCACCCGGTCTAGCGTCGGGAGCCATGACCGCCCCACCCACCCCGGACCGGATCATGACCCTGGTTCGCGGGTTCATGGCCTCCCGCACGGTGCTCTCGGCGGTGGAGCTGGGCCTGTTCGGCGCCCTCGCCGAGGGCTCGCAGACCGCCGGCGAACTGCGCGAACGGCTGGGCCTGCATCCCCGCGCGGCGCGTGACTTCTTCGACGCGCTGGTCGCGCTGGGCATGCTGCGGCGCACCGACGACCGCTACCACAACACCCCGGAGACCGCCGCGTTCCTGGACCCGGCCCGGCCGAGCTACCTGGGCGGGCTGGCCGAGATGGCCGGCGTGCGCAGCTACCGGTTCTGGGGCTCGCTCACCGAGGCGCTGCGCACCGGGGAGCCACAGAACGAGTCCGGCAACGGAGGCCCGGACTTCTTCCAGGCGCTGTACGCCGACCCGGACCGGCTGCGGCAGTTCGCCGCCGCGATGAGCGGGGCGTCCCTGGCGCCGGCGATGGTGGTCGCCGAGCTGTTCGACTGGTCCGGCGTCGACACGTTCTGCGACCTCGGCACCGCGCGCGGCACGCTGCCGGTGCAGGTCGCGCTTCGGCACCCGCACCTGCGCGGCGTCGGTTTCGACCTGCCGCCGCTGCGGCCGGTGTTCTCCGAGTTCGTGGCCGCGCGCGGCCTGGCCGACCGGGTGCGGTTCGCCGGTGGTGACTTCTTCACCGACCCGCTGCCGCCGGCCGGGGTCTACGTGCTCGGCCGGGTGCTGCACGACTGGGGCCTCGCCGCCAAGCGCCACCTGTTGAAGCGGGTCTACGAGGCGCTGCCGGCGGGCGGCTCGGTGATCGTCTATGACATGCTGATCGACGACGACCGGCGCACCCACGCGGCCGGCCTGCTGATGAGCCTGAACATGCTGATCGAGACCGCGGACGGGTTCGACTACACCGGCGCGGACTGCCAGGGCTGGCTGGCCGAGGCGGGTTTCCGGCCCGGCCCGGTGCAACCGCTGCTCGGCCCGGACTCGATGGTCGTCGGGGTCAAGTAGCCAGGGATCAGCCCGGGATGCGGTGGGGCACGAAGGCGGCGCCGTCGTCGGTGACCAGCCCGGCGGTCTCCCGGATGCCCAGGCCGGCGGAAACGTCCCCGACGATCCACGCGCCCAGTGCCGGCCGGTAGCCGTCGAACTCGGGCAGCGGGTCGAACAGCTGGTAGACGAAGCCCTCCTCGCCGTACACGCCGCCGGTCTCCACCTCGTAGCCGGGCGCCACGATGGTCACGTTGGCGCCCTCCCGGCCCAGCCGGGGCTTGCGCACGTACTCGGTGAGCAGGCCGGGCTGGTCGAGGTAGGCGGGCAGCAGGTTGGGGTGCCCCGGGTACATCTCCCAGAGCACCGCGAGCAGTGCCTTGTTGGAGAGCAGCGTCTTCCACAGCGGCTCGATCCACAGCGTCTCGGGCAGCGAGCGCAGCGCGTGCTTGCCGAACTGGTCGCTGAGCACCCACTCCCAGGGATAGAGCTTCACCAGCGCCGCGATGGACGCCTCCTCCAGGTCCACGAACCGGTCCAGCGCCACGTCCCAGCCGATGTCCTCGATGGCCAGGCCGACCGTGTCGATGCCCGCCTCGGCGGCGGTCTCCTGCAGGTAGGCGGTGGTCACGTGGTCCTCGCCCGAGGCATCCCCGCCCGACCAGGAGAAGTGCACCTCGGAACCGGGCAGCTTGGCCGCGATCTCGCCCCAGCGGGTGACCAGCTGCTCGTGCAGCGAGTTCCACTGGTCGTCGTCCGGGTGGGTGTCCTTCAGCCAGTGCCACTGCAGGATGGACGCCTCCAGCAGGGTGGTCGGCGTGTCCGCGTTGTACTCCAGCAGGCGGGCCGGGCCGGAGCCGTCGTAGCGCAGGTCGAACCGGCCGTACAGGTGCGGGTCGGAGCGCTTCCAGGACGCCGCGACGCCCTCCCAGGACCACTCCGGCAGCGCGAAGTCCTTGAACCGCTCGGTGGTCACCACGTGGTCCACCGCCTCGAGGCACATCGAGTGCAGCAGCTCGACGTCGGCCTCCAGGGAGAGCACCTCGTCCATCTCGAACACGTAGTTGACCGACTCGTCCCAGTAGGACCGGGCCAGGCCGTCCTTGCCGCGCCCCGGCGTGCCGTAGCAGAGCCCCTGCTCGGCCACCTTTTCTTCCCAGCCGCTGCGCGGCGACCCCGTCTCCCGACGCATCAGTCAGTCCTCCCAGCCGCTGCGCGGCGACCCCGTCTCCCGACGCATCAGTCAGTCCTCCCAGCCGCTGCGCGGCGACCCCGTCTCCCGTCGCATCAGCTGCCGCCGGACCCGCCGGACCTGCCGGACCCGCCGGAGCCGCCGGACTTGCCGGAGACGCCGAAGCCGCCCCGGCTGATCGTGCGGCCGGACTGGGTCTTCACCGTGGCGTTGCTGGGCGCCACCGTGGTCCCGCCGCGCACCGGCTGGCCCACCTGGCCCTGGCCGCCGTAGGTGTAGTGGTACTGCCGGCCACCGCCGCCGATGAAGATCGGGAAGAAGCCGCCGCCGTAGTAGCCGCCGGTGGGAGTGGTGCCGGCCGCCGCCGGTTGCACGCAGTTCTCCTCGGGCGCGATCACGCCCCGGTCGTCGGTGCACTGCGCCTCGACCTCGTCCGGCCCGGACGCGGCGTAGCCGATGGCGATCAGCGCCGCCACCCCGGCGACCGCCCCGCCGCCGATCATGACCCGTTTGCGGGTCTTCCGGCGCTTCTCCTCGTCGGCCAGGCGCTGCTCCTCGGCCTCCTCGGCGCGGCGCTCGGCCATCTCGCGGGCCCGTCGCTCGGCCAGGGTGGGCTCGCGGGGCACCGCCGTCTCCGCGTCCTGCTGGCGGATCCGGCCGGTGCGCTTCTCCCCGGCGGCCTCCTCCGGCTCGGCCGGTTCCTCCGGGTCGGCCGGGGCAGGATCGGGCTTCACCTCCGGCGCCGGCTGGTCGGCGGACGTTTTCTCTTCGCCAGGTGTCGGCGCGGCCGTCGGGTCCTTGGGAAGGTCGACGGGCTCCGGCCAGTCCTGGCCCCCCTCTTTGCTCATCGGATCACCCCTGGCCACGGTACCGGTCCTGGTCCGCCCCCGACCACCGAAGGCCGGCGTAGCTTACCTGCGGTGAGCAGGTGAACACGGTGAGTCTTCCTGGTGGGCGGCTCGCAGCACATCGGCTACCGACCGGCGCGTTCAGCGCCCCCTCGCCCGGCCGGGGGTCACCGGAACGTGCATGATGACAGGGCCATGAACCAGCTCCCCGGAACCACGCGCGCGAGCCGGCGCGCCGAGAAGGCCGCACCCTCGGGCCGACTGGGTCAGCTGCGTCCTCGGCACTTCGGTGTGATCATCGGTGTGCTGCTCGGCGCCGGCGCCATGCTGATGGTGGCCACGCTGAACGACGTGGCGGACACGCAGGTCCCGATGCTGTCCACGCTCGCCTCCGCGCCGGTGCCGGAGAACCAGCGCCCGCTCACCCAGCGCACCCCGCCCCCGGCCGCCGCCGGCACCTGCCTGACCTGGAAGCGCCCGGACGCGGCCGACGCCAACGCCGTGGACTGCGCCAAGCCGCACCTGTTCGAGCAGGCCGGCCCGGTTCAGCTGGCCAGCTACGCGCCCGGCGCCGCGCTGCCGGACAACAACCAGTTCCGGGACCTGGTCAACAAGCACTGCACCCCGCAGGTGACGAACTACCTGGGCGGCAAGTACGACCCGGACGGGGCGTTCCGGTCCGGCGCGCTGAAGCCCTCGGCCAAGAGCTGGAAGGAGGGCGACCGCACGCTGCGCTGCGGCATCCAGCGGTTCTCCCGGTCCGGCGCGCTGTACCCGATCACCGGCAAGGTGGCCGGCCAGGACCAGGCGGACATCCGCCCGCCCGGCGCCTGCCTGGGCATCGACGGGCGGTTCATCGGCGACCCGGTGGACTGCTCGCTGCCGCACGCGGTGGAGTCGGTCGGCTGGGTGGACCTCGGCGAGAAGTTCAGCAAGTACCCCTCGGTCAAGGACCAGGACGACTACCTGCAGGCCCAGTGCGCCAAACTGGCCAGCAACTTCGCCGGCGGGGACAACGTGGTGGGCAGTAAGAAGCTGTCCGTCATGTGGGACAACCTGATCCCCGAGTCGTGGAACGCGGGCACCCGCAAGGTGGCCTGCAACCTGGCCGCGCAGCTGGCCGACCGCAGCGGTTTCGCGCCGATCACCGGCAGCGTGAAGGGTCCGGTGCAGGTGGGTGCCAACGCGGCCCCGCCGGCGCAGGCGCAGGTGCCGCCGGGCGCTCCCGCCCCCGGGTCCGGGCAGGCGGTCAACGCGGAGGACGACGCGGACAGTGCCGCCCCGCCGCCCGCCCTGCCGCCGCCGGGCGAGGCGCCGGAGCTGCCCAAGCTGCCCGGTGCCGAGGACCTGCCGAAGAAGGAGGACCTGCCCAAGAAGGAGGACCTCGACAAGTTGAAGGACCCCTTGGGTGAGCTGGGCAAGGCGGCCGACGGGGCCGGCGGGCGCTGAGCCGGCGATGGACCCCGGGGCGATCAGCCCGGCGCGGTTCGAGGAGCTGGTCGCGGACGCGCTGGACCAGATTCCCGCCGAGCTGACCGGCGCGATGAACAACGTGGTGGTGTTGGTCGAGCCCGAACACCCGGAGGACCCGGACCTGCTCGGCCTCTACGAGGGCATCGCGCTCACCGAGCGCACCACCAGCTACTCCGGCGCGCTGCCGGACCGGATCACCGTGTACCGCGCCCCGATCGTCGACATGTGCGAGGACGAGGACGAGGTGGTGCACGAGGTGCTGGTCACCGTGGTGCACGAGGTCGCGCACCACTTCGGCATCGGCGAGGACCTCCTCCACGACCTCGGCTGGGCCTGACCCCCCCTCCGCCGATTCAGTCACTTCAGCAGGGTGATTCAGTCACTTCAGCAGGGTGGTTCAGTCGGTTCAGCAGGGTGGTTCGGTCGGTTCAGCCGAGAAACCCAGCCGGAACGGTCAGGGATTGCCGGTCGGGTCGGTGGGGGCCTCGGCGGCTTCCCAGAACTTGAGCAACCAGCCGCCCGGCGTCCCCGAGGGCGCCAGCACGATCCGGCCGGTGTTCGGCACCGGGCGGTCGTCGGACGCCTCACCGATCATCGCGCTGACCGCCACCCGCATGGCCAACCCGTGGCTGACCAGCACCAACAACCCGCCCGGGTGCTCGTGCCAGATGCGCTCCACGGCGGGCAGGTAGCGGGCGTGCAGGTCGGCGGCCGACTCACCGCCGGGAACCGGCCGGCCCAGGTCACCGGCCGCCCAGGACCGGACCACGTCGTGCAGCTCCTCCAGCGCGGCCTGGTCGGTGCGGCCCTCCAGGTCGCCGCAGAACAGCTCGTGCACGCCCTCCACCTGGCGCGCGGGCAGGCTGTGCCGGGCGGCGATCGGCGCGGCGGTCTGCCGGGCGCGCACCGCGATCGAGGAGTACACCGCGCCGACCGGTTCGCCGGCCAGCGCGTCCGCCACCCGTTCCGCCTGGGCCAGGCCGATCTCGGTGAGCGGCGGGCCGGGCGGCAGCGTGTCCAGGGCGGTCACCACGTTCGACCGGGTCTGCCCGTGCCGCACCAGCACCAGCAACGGTTCCGCCGGTCGTGAGCGGCGATGCTCGCCATAGCGGCCATCGCCGCTCACGGGTGCGCTCATGCGCACACTCCCGCGCGCACGCCGGCCAGCCAGGCGTCCGCCGCCGCGAAGCGTTCCGCGTCCGGCCCGGTGCCGTCCGCGGTGGCCGCCCCGGCGGAGGCCGGTTCGGGCAGCGGCAGCGCGCAGCGCGGGTAGGAGCCGAGGTAGCGCACCCGCAGGCAGCGCCGGTGCAGCGCGGCCAGCGCCTCGCCCATCGCCGGGTCGGCCACGTGCCCGGTGCAGTCCAGGTGGAACCAGTACTCGTCGCGGCTCCCCTTGATCGGGCGGGACTCGATCCGGGTCAGGTCGATGTCCCGCAGGGCCAGCTCGGCCAGCACGCCGAGCAGTGCCCCGGGGCGGTTCACCGTGGTGGCGGCCAGTGTGGTGCGGTCCGTACCGGTGGGCTCCGGCGGCGGGCCGGGCGGCCGGGCCAGTACGAAGCGGGTGACGGCGGCGGCATTGTCGGCGATGTCGTCGGCCAGGATCTCCAGGCCGTGCACGGTGGCGGCGATGGGCGCGGCCACGGCGGCGTCCACCTCGCCCCTGGCCACCTGGGCGGCCGCCTCGGCGGTGGAGCTGGACATGCGCACCGAAGCGCCCGGCAGGTTGGCGGCCAGCCAGTGCCGGGTCTGCGCCTCCCCGTGCGGGTGGGAGGCCACGCTCCGGATCTGTTCCGTCGAAGTGCCGGGCCGGGCCATCAAAGCGAACCGCACGGCCAGCTTGAACTCCCGCCCGATGACCAGCGGCGGGTCCGCGACCAGGCCGTCCAGCACGGCCGGCACGCCGCCCTCCACGCTGTTCTCGAAGGGCACGCAGGCGGCGTCGGCCGCGCCCTCCCGGACGGCGGTCAGCGCGGCGGTACTGCTCGAGCAGGGAACGAGCTCGGCATCCCGCGCCTCCGGCAACCGGCGCGCGGCCTGCTCGGTGAACGTGGCGCGCGGGCCGAGATAGGCGAGACGGAACACCTGCGCACTCTAGCCGCAGCGATGTTGTCCGCGTGCGCCTAGCTGGGCGCACGCTCGGTGAGCGCGCTCCGCGCTCGCTACAGCAGCCCGAGACCGGCCAGCTCCGCGCCGGGGGCGGGCTCCGGGCCGCGGCCGCAGCGGGCGAGCAGGCCGCGCACCGCGCCGCCGGCCGCCTCGGAGAGCTTGCCCAGCTCCTTGGCCAGCGCGTCCGCGTTGGTCTCCCGCAGGGCGCTCTGCACGTCCCCGTTGACCAGCGCGCGGGCCACCGCGACCAGCATGTTCAGCAGGCCGTGCTCCACCAGTCCGGTCTCCGGGTCCTCCCGGCGGCTCACCGAGGTCAGCCCGAGGCTGGTGGTGAAACCCTCGGGCGCGCTGTCCGCCGCGATCAGGAACTCGGCGATCTGGTCCTCGGTCGGCACGTCCGAGGGGCGCGGGCCGCCGCAGCGCAGCTTGGGCGTGCAGCCGTGCTCGGCCACCCGGCGCACCGCGTCCAGCCAGACGGCGGTGTCCTCGGCGTCACCGTTCAGCGGCCGGCGCGGCTCCACCACGGGCAGCACGTCCTCCGGGACGAACTCGGACACCCGCTCCAGCCAGATCGGGTCCACGTCCGGCGGGGCGGCGGTCTCCACGGTGCGCGGGGTGAGCAGCAGGTCCCGGGACAGGGCCAGGGACAGCGCCTTGGGTACCGCGCCCAGACCGGTGTCCACCACCAGCGACACGTCCACCGGCTCCTTCGGGCCGGCCTTCACCAGCTCCGTGACCAGCTCGGACAGCCGGGAGACCGGGCAGACCAGCTGGCCGGTCAGCCCGCCGTAGTCGCTGCCTCTCGCTTCCAGGTAACGGGCGACCACCTGGCCCATTGCCGGCGCGGTCGGCCGCGGCAGCAGCAGTGACGTGTCGTCGACAAGTTGGGCGAACAGGGGTGGAATCCGCACGGTCGACACCTGCCGAACCTAACGGCTGGGCGAACGGCGCCCGACAACGGCCCCCGTTGTATCACCCATCACATCGGGTGTATCGCCAGTTGAATGAGACTAGGTTAGGCTCACCTAACAAATCTGGAGGTGAGTCCGTGGGCAGTACCAAACTCCGCCGGCCGCTGGCGCCGTCCAACGCGGAACGTGCGCGCAGCATCGCCCGCCGGGGCGGCCATGCCGCGCTGGTCGGCCTGGACCAGACCCAGCGGGTGGTTCCCCTGCTGCACCACGTGGACTCCGACGGCGCCGCCACCCTGCTGCTGAGCAGCGAACATCCGCTGGTCGATTCGGTGCGCACCGGGCCGCGCAGCGGGCTGCCGGCCATGCTCGAGGTGGCGGACACCGCACCGGTGGCGCTGCGCGAGCCGGTCCGGGGGCTGCTCTGGATCAGCGGCTGGCTGGTCGCGCCGGGGCCGACGTACGCGCGCCGGCTGGCCATGGAGGTCGCCGACCAGCGCCCGCACCCGCGCCTGCTCGACCTCGGGCACGGCGCCAGCATCCTGCGGCTGCGCCCCGGCTCGGCCGTGCTCGCGGACGCCGAGGGCACCGGCCCGCTGGCCCCCGCCGAGCTGTCCGCCGCCGCGCCCGACCCGTTCTGCCAGTTCGAGCACGGCTGGCTGCGCCACCTGGAGGACGCCCACCCGGACGTCTTCGACGCGCTGGCCCGGCACCTGCCCGAACCGCTGCGCCGCAAGGCCGGCTGCCGGATCCGCCCGCTCGGCGTGGACCGGCTGGGCATGCGGCTGCGGGTGGAGGCCGACGACGGCGACCACGACGTGCGGCTGGCGTTCGCCGAGGCGGCGAACACGGCGGAGCAGCTACGCGTTCAGGTCGGTCTGCTGATCGGCTGCCCGTTCCGCGCCGCCGGCGGCACCGCGCCCGGCGCGATCACCGGCAGCGGCTGAACCGCCGCGCGGTCCCATCGCCTTGACCAGCTTGGTCACCTTGCGCTCGGCCACGAACGAGATGAACGGGATGGTGCCGGCCAGCGCGACGAGCACCGCGCGCACCGGCCGCCACCGGCACCGTTCGGCCAGCACCAGGGTGCAGACCACGTACGCCATGTAGAAGAACCCGTGCGCCGCGCCGACCACCGCCACCGGGCGGCTGTCGCCCCAGATGTACTTCATCGGCATCGCGTAGCAGACCAGCACCACCAGGCCGATGCCGGTGATGTACGCCATCACCCGGTAGGCGTTCAACGCGATCTTCCGGCTATCCACGACCGGCATTCTACTACGGCGTGTAGAAGTTGGGATTCGGCCCCGGGCCAGCCACCGTGACATAGCGAGCGCTGGTTCTGTCCGCTTCGATCATGAGATCCACCGGACTGAGCCAGCGCTCGATGAAGCCGCCCGCCTCAGTCGCCGCAGCGTCGCCACAGTCCGTAACCAACACCCGACGCCGGGCGCGGAAAGCGCCGCGCAACGAAACAGGTGGCGCCCGAGCCGCGGGAGACCGCCCAGCCGCGTCGTCCAAGCCGATCTTTGGACCGGCACCCGGCTCAACTGGATGTGGATCTTCGACGGGCGACCGAGGTCGCGGATCAGTCGAAGAGCTTGGCGAAGGTCTCCAGCTCGCGCGGGATGTTGGGTCCGGCGGGCTGGTAGGCCACCTCGGTGGCGCCGGCCTCCTCCAGCTCGTCCAGCCGCCTCCGCCACTCGTCCGGACGCAGCGCCAGCCCGCCGGCGGCCAGCACCGGGCCGGTGACGAACGGGCTGTCGTGCTCGTTCACCGCCGCCAGGTGGCCGTCGTGCAGCGCCAGGTGCCGCTCCCGCTCCGGCACGTCGTCGTACGCGGCCGCCCACTCCTTGCCGTTGGGCAGCATGTCCAGCTGGTCGAACTCCAGCGCGAAGTGCAGCAGCACGCTCGCGCCCGGGCCGGCCGCCGCGACGGCGCGCGCCGAGCCGGGGTCCTCGCCCTCGTCCAGCACGGTGCCGAAGGTGAGCGCGCTGCTCCAGTCGAACCCGGGCACCGGGCGCGGCGCACCGATCACGCCGACGCCGTGCTCGCGGGCCACCGCCGCCCCCTTCGGGCCGGCCGCACCGATCACCCAGGGCACCTCGATCGGCCGTTCCGGGGCGAACCCGGGGTACTGCAGCATCCGGATCACCGCCCCTTCCCACTCCGCGTCCTCGCCGCGCAGCAGCGCCTGCACCACCTGGATGTAGTGCGCCACGTCGGCCCAGCGGATCGGCCGCTGACCCATGGCCAGCCGCGCGGTGAACCCGGAGCCGATGGCGATGGCCACCCGGTCGCCGGCCAGCGAGACCAGCTGCGCGATCGCCGCCGCCGTGGCCATCGGGTGGCGCAGGCTGGGCACCATCACGCCCGGCCCGAGCCCGATCCGGCTGGTCCGTTCGGCCGCCCGGCACAGCTGCACCCACACGTCGGCGTACAGCGCGGGCGAGTCGTAGAACCAGGCCCGCTGGTAGCCGAGCTGCTCGGCCACCCGCGCGTGTTCGTGGCTGTCCAACGCCGTGTTGAACGCGCACGACATGCGTAGGGTCATCGTCGATCCCACCTTCAAGACACGGATGCTCTGACGACCCCCAGCCTGCCGGGCAAGGAGGACACATGCCGGACGGCGGCACCGATCAGTACCTGACCGAGTTACTCGCGACCTACGACACGCCGGACGCCGCCTCGGCCCGTCTGCTGTGCGAGCGGCACCCGGCGGACGCGGTGGCGTTCACCCTGATCGAGCCGGACCTGTCCAGCCGGGACCTGACGTTCGGCGAGCTGGCCGAGCGGTCCGCGCGGTTCGCCGCCGGGCTGGCCGGGCTGGGGGTCGGGCCGGGCGACCGGGTGGCCACGCTGATGGGCAAGTCCGCCGAGCTGGTGGTCGCGCTGCTCGGCATCTGGCGGCTGGGCGCGGTACACGTGCCGCTGTTCACCGCCTTCGCCCCGCCCGCCATCGCGCTGCGCACCGAGACCAACGGCACCAAGGTGATCGTCGTCGACGCCGACCAACGGGCCAAGCTGGCCGGGCTCTCCGGCGGGTGGCGCGCGGTCACCACCGGAGAGCCGGCCGACACCGACGTCGAGTTCGCGTCGCTGCTCGAGCACGCTCCTTTCGCGGACCCGGTGGCCACCGGCGGGGACGGCACGCTGATCGAGCTGTTCACCTCGGGCACCACCGGGTCGCCCAAGGCCGTGCCCATCCCGGTGCGCGCGCTGGCGTCCCTGTGCATGTACCAGGAACTGGGCCTGGACCACCGGCCCGACGACGTGTTCTGGAACGCCGCCGACCCCGGTTGGGCCTACGGGCTGTTCTACGCGCTGACCACGCCGATGGCCCTCGGCCGGCGTGCCCTGCTGCTCCGGGCCGGGTTCGACCCGGCGCGCACCTGGGCGGTGCTGGAACGGTTCGGCGTCACCAACTTCACCGCCGGCCCGACCGTCTACCGTGCGCTGCGCAACTCCGGGCTGCCGGCGCCCTCCGGGTTCCGGCCGCGCCGCCTCTCCTCGGCGGGGGAGCCGCTCACCCCGGACGTGGTCGCCTGGGCACGGGCGGAGCTGGGCTGCCCGGTGCGCGACCACTACGGGCAGACCGAGCTGGGCATGGTGGTGGCCAGCGCGTGGCACCCTTCGGTGGCCGGCGAGGTGAAACCCGGCTCGATGGGCCGGGAGCTGCCGGGATTCGCGGTGCGGGTGCTGCGCCCGGACGCGGACCAGGAAGCGGCGCCGGGCGAGCGGGGCCGGGTGGCCGTCGACCGCCCGGCCAGCCGGCTGATGTGGTTCGACGGCTACCGGGACGCCCCGGAGCACACCGCCGCCCGCTTCAGCCCGGACGGCCGCTGGTACTACACCGGCGACGTGGCCACCCGGGACGCGGACGGGACGTTCACCTTCGCCTCCCGGGACGACGACGTGATCCTCATGGCCGGCTATCGGATCGGCCCTTTCGACGTGGAGAGCGTGCTCACCGAGCACCCCTCGGTGGCCGAGGCGGCGGTGATCGGCGCGCCGGATCAGCTGCGCGGCGAGGTGGTGGTGGCCTACGTGGTGCCGCGCGCCGGAGTCACCACCGACGAGTCACTGGTTGCCGAACTGCAGGACCGGGTGAAGACCGGTTTCGCCGCGCACGCCTACCCCCGCGCCATCCACTTCGTCGAGGAGCTCCCCAAAACCCCCAGCGGCAAGATCCAGCGCTACCTACTCCGCCAGCGCCACTAACCCATATCGCGGTTTCCCCCACCCCATATCGCGGGTTCCACCGCAGTATGTCGCGGTTTCCCCCAGGCTGTGTCGCGGGTCTCCGCACCTCCATGTCGCGGATTCCCCATGGCCATGTCGCGGATTCGGTGGCCATGGGCATCAAGCTGGGGCAACCCGCGGTGCGGGGTGGCGCAATCCGCAATCCGCAATCCGCGATACGGAATGCGGAAACCCGCGATATGGGGTGGTGGGACGCGCGATATGGCCTGGGGGAACCCGCGATATGGGTCAGGCCTGGCGGATGGTGCGCATGGCCCGGTCGAACTCCCAGAACGCGCGCAGCGAGTGGATCAGGCCGTCGTTGCCGACCTTGTAGACGAACACGCCCTCGGCGTCCAGCCGCTGCCCGCCGGGCAGGAACGAGGTGATCGTGCCGATGTTGGCCACCTCGTCGCCGGCCGCGTACGAGTCGCGCATGGTGAACTCGATGCGCTCGGCGTTGGCGATGGAGATGTCCCAGAAAGCGGAGATCTCCCCGTGGCCCCGGTGACCCTTGCCGTCCTGGGAGAAGATCGACGGTCCGACCGGGTCCTCCAGCGTGGCGTCCGGGGCGAACAGGGCCAGCCACTCCTCCTTGGCGCCCCGGGACACCGCGTCCATCGAGCGCCGGGACGCCGTCCGCGCCGGATGGTCGTCCTCCGGGCCGGACCAGTTGACCTTCATTACCCGTCCATCCTGCTCATCACCTGTTCGGCGAAGCGCCGCATGCTGTCCTCTTTGGCCGCCAGCGGCCCGTCGAACCCGATGCCGTCAAACATCCACGGCATCACTATGACGTCCGTCACGCCGGCCTCTGCTTGCAGACGGTAGCCGTCCAGTCCGAATGAGTCCACACACACGGCCTGGATCTCGAAGGGTTCCTCCGAGCGCCCGTTCTCCGCGTGCAGTTGGCGCAGCCGGTTGACCACTTCGCGCAGGTCGTCCAGCTTGATCATCGCGGATGTCCAGCCGTCGTAGCGGGCGGCCCGGCGCAGCCCGGCCTCGGTGTGCCCGCCGACGAATATCGGCACCGGCTCGCTGGGCGCCGGGCTCATCTGCAGCTGGTCGAAGTCGTAGAACTCGCCGTGGTACTCCACCATGCCGCCGCCGAGCACCAGCTGCAGCACGTCCAGGAACTCGTCGGCGCGCGCGCCGCGCCGGGCGTACGGCACGCCGCACCACTCGAACTCCTCCGGCGACCAGCCCAGCCCCACGCCCAGGGTGAACCGGTTCCGGGTCAGCGCGGCCACCGACCCGACCTGCCGGGCCAGCGGCAGGGGCTGCCGGGAGCCCAGCTTGAGCACCTGGGTGCAGAACCGGATCCGCGAGGTCACCGCGCCCATTGCGGTGGCGGCGGTCAACGGGTCCACCCACGGCGTCTCCGGCGTCCACATGCGGGAGCCGTCCGGGGTGTACGGGTACTTCGCCGACACCTTCTCCGAGTAGAAGATCGAGTCCGGCAGCGCGACCTGGTGGAAGCCGCACTCCTCGGCGATCCGGGCCAGCTCGACGATCTGGTCGACCGGGTTCATGGCCACGGCCAAGGTCCACTTCATGCCGGCTTCTCCGCTCCAACGACCCACATGGAAAAGAACTGGGAGCCACCGCCGTAGGCATGGCCCAGGGCGGTGCGCGCGCCGTCCACCTGGTGGTCGCCCGCGCGGCCCATCACCTGCCGGGCCGCCTCGGCGAACCGCAGCAGCCCGGACGCGCCGATCGGGTTGGACGAGAGCACCCCGCCGGACGGGTTCACCGGTAGCCGGCCGTCCGGCCCGGTCTCGCCGGCCTCGGTCAGCTTCCAGCCCTCGTTCTCGGCGGTGAAGCCGAGGTTCTCCAGCCACATCGGCTCGAACCAGGAGAACGGCACGTAGATCTCCGCCACGTCGATCTCGCGCAGCGGGTCGGTGATCCCGGCCTTGGCCCACAGCGCGGCGGCGGCCTCCCGCCCGGCCTGCGGGTTGGCGTGGTTGCGGCCGACCGCCACGGTCGGCTCGGTGCGCATCACCGTGGCGTGGATCCAGGCCGGGTTTTCGGCGGCGTCGCCGGCCGCCTCGTCCCCGATGACCACCGCGCAGGCGCCGTCCGAGGAGGGACAGGTCTCGTCGTAGCGGATCGGGTCCCAGAGCATCTGCGAGGACATCACCTTCTCCAGCGTGATGTCCGGCTGGTGCAGGTGGGCGTGGGGATTCCGCGCGCCGCCCAGGCGGTCCTTCACCGCGACCATCGCGCCGATGTGCTCCGGCGCCCCGGACCGGCGGATGTACGACCGTACGTGCGGCGCGAAGTACCCGCCGGCGCCGGCGTTCACCGGCATGGAGAACGGCACCGCGATGGACAGCGCCCACATGGCGTTGGACTCGGACTGCTTCTCGAACGCCACCGCGAGCACCCGCCGGTGCACCCCGGCCTGCACCAGGCTGGCCGCGACCACCCCGGTGGACCCGCCGACCGAGCCGGCCGTGTGCACCCGCAGCAGCGGTTTCCCAGTGGCGCCGATCGCGTCGGCCAGGGCCAGCTCGGGCATCATCACGCCCTCGAACAGGTCCGGCGCCTTGCCCAGCACCACGGCGTCGATGTCGTCCCAGGTCAGCTCGGCGTCAGTTAACGCAGCGGCGATCGCCTCCCGGCACAGCCCGCCCATGGACACGTCGGTGCGCTTGGACGTGTGCTTGGTCTGCCCGGTGCCCAGCACCGCGGCCAGCTTCGCCGCCATCGCTATCGACCCTCCATCACGCAGATCAGGTTCTGTTGCAGCAGCGGGCCGTTGCTGGCGTGCGCGAGCACCCGTTGTGCCGACCCGGCGTGCACCCGGGCGGCGGCCTCACCGATCCGGACCAGCCCGCCGGAGAACATCGGGTTCCCGCACAGGGGCCCGCCGGACGGGTTGACCTCCACGTCCTCGGCGAGCAGCCCCAGCTCCCGGCGCAGCAGCAGCTCCTGGGAGGTGAACGGGGCGGCCAGCTCGGCCACCTGGATGCCTTCCGGACCGGCCGCCCCCAGGGCCGCGTGAGCCGCTGCCGCCGCCGAGGGGGAACGGGTCAGGTCGCGGGTGCCGAACGCGGGGGAGTCCACCCGGTGCTCGATGCCGGTGATCCACGCCGGCCGGGCGCACAGGTCGGGCGCGCGGTGGGCCGCCGCCAGCACGATGGCGGCCGCGCCGTCGGTGATCGGCGCGCAGTCGTGGGCCCGCAAGGGGTCGGCCAGGTAGGGGGCGTCCAGCAGGGTGGAGGCTTCGAGGGGCTCGCGGAGCTGGGCGTTGGGGTTACCCGCGCCCGCTTGGCGGGCGCGGGCGGCGACCTCGGCCATCTCCTTCTCACTCCACCGGCCGGCATCTATGCCCGCGCGCGCCTGCAGCGCGGCCAGGCTGATCGCGTCCGGCCACAGCGGCGCGACCAGGTAAGGGTCGGTCTGCAACGCCAGCACGCGGTTCAGCTCGCCCGCACTGGCCTTGCCGAACCCGTACACCAGCGCGGTGTCCACCTCGCCGGTGCGGATCTTCAGCCAGGCCTCGTACAGCGCCCAGGCCGCGTCGCCCTCCACGTGCGACTCGATGATCGGCGGCAGCGCGCCGATCGCGTCCACGGCGGAGACGAACGAGAACGCGCGACCGGCCAGGTAGTCCGAGGAGCCGGAACACCAGAAGCCGACCTCGCGCCGGTCCAGCCCGGTGTCCGCGAACAGCTGTTGGAAGATCGGCACCAGCATTTCCACCCCGTTGGTGGTGCCGGTGGTCTCGGCGACCTGGGGGGACTGCGCGAAGCCGACCACGGCGACTTCGGGGAACTCACTCATAGGTGCTCCGAATACGACTCGAACGGCGCGTCCGGCTCGTCGAGGGGCTGGAAGTGGTCGATGTTGCGCAGCGTGTTGTCCCACTCCTCGCGCGGGCGCCACACCGCGCGCACCCGCATGCCCATCCGCACCTCGTCGGCCGCGCAGCCGAGCACCAGGTGCATGAGCGGGATGTCCGCGCCGTCCAGCAGCACGTACGCGGACACGTACGGCGGTTTGATCCGCTGGCCGAGGAAGGGCACGTTGACGATGCAGAAGGTGGTCACCGTGCCGGTGTCGGCCAGCTCCACCTCGTCGGTGGTGGGCACGCCGTCGGTGGGGCAGGCGCCGCGCGGCGGGATGTAGACCTTGCCGCACTCCGGGCAGCGCTGGCCCAGCAGTCGACCCTCGGCCAGGCCGCGCAGGTAGCGGCTCTCCTGCAGGGACGCGGAATGCCGGTAGTGCAGGTGGATCGGGGTGGTGATCATGGTGACCGGCGGGGTGACCGGTCCGCCGGCAGCACTGGAGCCGGCGGACCGGTCCAGCTCGCCAGGTTCGGCCGGAAGGTCCGACGGCTCGAAGCAGGCGATGTCCCGGATGTGGCCGGCGGTCTGCTCGGCCCACCGTATTTTTACTCTCATTCCGGTGTGCATGGCAGCCGATTCACCCTCTGAATCCACAGCATGTAACAAAGCTGTGTCCGCACCGTCGAGTTTGATCATCGCCCAGGCGAACGGGGTGTCCAGCGGCTGGCCCTCCACCGGGGTGGGCTGCCAGGACCAGGTGACCACGGTGCCGGTGCTCGCCACCGGCACTACCTCGGTCAACGGCTCGCCGGTGGTCGGGTCGTACTCGGCCGGCGGCACGTGCACCCGGCCGTCCGAGCCGCGGACGCCGGTCACCCGCCGGTCGCGCAGCTCGGTGAAGAACCGGGAGAGGACCGGGCCCAGCGACCGCGTGTAGTCGAACCCCACCTCCAGCGGGGCACTCAGCGGGGCTTCCATCGTGAAAGTAGAACACGTTCTCGATTTGCCTGGCAAGATGACGCGCATGCGACTGGGTCTTCAACTGGGTTACTGGGGTGCCGCGCCGCCCGCCGACGCGCCCGAGCTGGTGCTGGCCGCCGAGGCGGCCGGCTTCGATGCGGTGTTCGCCGCCGAGTCCTGGGGTTCGGACGCGTTCACCCCGCTGGCCTGGTGGGGTTCGACCACCTCCCGGGTGCTGCTGGGCACGTCGGTGGCCCAGCTGTCGGCCCGCGCGCCGACGGCCTGCGCGATGCACGCGCTCACCCTGGACCACCTCTCCGGGGGGCGGGCGGTGCTGGGGCTGGGCGTGTCCGGCCCGCAGGTGGTGGAGGGCTGGTACGGCGGGCCGTTCGGCAAGCCGCTGGCCCGCACCCGGGAGTACGTGTCGATCATCCGCCAGGTGTTGGCGCGGGAGGCGCCGGTGAGCTCCGCCGGGCCGCACTACCCGCTGCCCTACGCGGGCGCCGGGTCGGTCGGGCTGGGCAAGCCGCTGCGCCCGATCACCCACCCGCTGCGCGCCGACCTGCCCATCTGGCTGGGCGCCGAGGGGCCGAAGAACGTCGCGCTGGCCGGGGAGATCGCCGACGGCTGGCTGGCCATCTTCTACTCGCCCCGGCTCGGCCCGATGTACACGGAATGGCTGGACGAAGGGCTGTCCCGGCCCGGCGCGCGGCGCACCCGCGCGGAGTTCACCGTGGCGGCCAGCTGCACGGTGGTGGTCACCGACGGCCCGGCTGCCACGGCCGCCGCGGTGGCGCGGACGAAGCAGAGCCTGGCGCTGTACGCCGGCGGGATGGGTGCGCCGGGGCAGAACTTCCACGCCGACGTGCTGAGCCGGATGGGCTACGGCGAGGCGGTCGCCGAGATCGGCACGCTGTTCCGCGCCGGCCGGCGCGAGGAGGCGGTGGCGGCGGTGCCGGACGAGCTGGTCGAGGACACCGCGATCATCGGCGAGGCGTCCGGCGTGCGGGCGGGCCTGGCCCGCTGGTCGGCCGCCGGGGTGGACATGCTGCTGGTCGGCTGCCGGTCGGTTGCCCAGATCGAACAGCTGGCCGCCCTTGCCTCAAATTGAAACTCGTTCTAGTTTGACCTGTTGTGGACGCTCTAGGACTGTGGAACATCGCCGCCTCGTCACCCACTCGCCCCGCGGTGGTGGACCCCTCCGGGCGGACCCTCGACTACGGCTCGCTGGCCGCGGCCGCCGACCGCTACGGGCGCGGCCTGCGCGCGCAGGGCCTGCGGGCCGGGGACGCGGTGGTGCTGCTGCTGCCCAACTGCGCGGAGCTGCTCGCGGTGCACTTCGCCGCGCTGCAGACCGGGCTGTACATCGTCGCGGTGAACTGGCACCTGGTCGGGCCGGAGGTGGCCTACATCCTGAAGGACTCCGGGGCGAAGGCGTTCTTCGCGCACGAACGCTTCGCCTCGGTGGCGGCGGAGGCGGCCGACGAGGCCGGCCTGCCGCCGGAGGCCCGGTTCGCGGTGAGCGAGGCCGGTGAGCTGGCGTCCGGCGCGGCTGGAGCGACCGGGGCGTCCGCTGGCGCTGGGGCGTCCGCTGGCGCGGCGGCGTCCGGCGCGGCGATTCCCGGGTTCCGGCCGCTGGCCTCGCTCGGCGCGGACGAACCGGCCGGCCGCCCCGACGGGCGCACCATGGGCGGGCCGATGCTCTACACCTCCGGCACCACCGGGCGGCCGAAGGGCGTGCGCCGGCCGCTGACCGGGGCCGACCCGGACGACGTTCCGGGCACCGCGATCTGGTTCTTCGGCATCTTCGGGCTGGCGCCGCACGACGGGCACGTGCACCTGTGCGGCTCGCCGCTCTACCACACGGCGGTGCTCAACTTCGTCACCATCTCCATCCAGCTGGGCCACCCGGCGGTGCTCATGGACCGCTGGGACCCGGCCGCCATGCTGCAACTGGTCGAGCGCCACCGGGTCACCCACAGTCACCTGGTGCCCACCCAGTTCTCCCGGCTGCTGGCCCTGCCGGAGGATAAGCGCACCCGCTACGACCTGTCCTCGATGCGCGCGATGATCCACGGCGCAGCCCCGTGCCCGCGCGAGGTGAAGCGCCGGATGCTGGACTGGTGGGGGCCGGTGGTGATCGAGTACTACGCGGCCACCGAGGGCGGCGGCACCACCATCATGGCCGATGAGTGGCTACGCAAGGAGGGTTCGGTGGGTCGCCCCTGGCCGGGCTCGGTGGTGAAGATCCTGGACGATTCGGGCAACGAGCTGCCGGCCGGGGAACCCGGCCTGGTGTACCTGCGGATGGGCACGTCGTCCTTCGAGTACCACGGCGACAAGGAGAAGACCCGGAAGGCGCGGGTGGGCGACCTGTTCACGCTGGGTGACGTCGGGCACCTGGACGAGGACGGCTACCTGTTCCTGCACGACCGCAAGGCCGACATGATCATCACCGGCGGGGTGAACGTGTACCCGGCGGAGATCGAGGGCGAGCTGGCCGCCCACCCCAAGGTCGCCGACGTCGCCGTCTTCGGCATCCCCCACCCCGAATGGGGCGAGGAGATCAAGGCGGTGGTCCAGCCGGCCGACGGGATCGAGCCGGACGAAGCCCTCACCGAGGAACTACTGGCCTACGCCCGCACCCGCCTGGCCAAGTTCAAACTCCCCCGCACGATCGACTACCGCCCACAACTCCCCCGCGACCCCAACGGCAAGCTCTACAAACGCCACCTCCGCACCCAATACCTCTAACCCGTCGCTGATTCCCGCACCCCGTGTCGCTGGTTTCCCCAGTTCATGTCGCGGGGCCTGACCCGGTGAAACCCGCGACATGGCGTGGTGAAACCCGCGACATGGGCTGGTGAAACCAGCGATATGGGCTGGTGGGGGGCGCGATATGGGGTTAGTGGCCGTGGAAGATTGGGGGGCGTTTTTCGGCGAAGGCTTGGGGGCCTTCTTTGGCGTCCTGGCTGGCGAAGACGGCCATGCCTAGTTTGGCTTCGAGGGTGAAGGCTTCGTTTTCCGGCAGGCCTTCGGTGTCGCGGATGGTGCGGAGGATGGCCTGGACGGCCAGGGGGCCGTTGGCGGCCACCAGGTCGGCCAGTTCCAGCGCCTTGTCGAGGGCCGAGCCGTCGGGGACCACGTGGCCGATCAGGCCGACGTCCAGGGCCTCCTGGGCGGACAGGTGGCGACCGGTGAGGAGGATGTCGCAGGCCAGGGTGTAGGGGATCTGGCGGGGGAGGCGGACCGCCGAGCCGCCCAGCGGGAACAGGCCCCAGCGGGCCTCCGAGACGCCGAAGCGCGCGCTCTGCCCGGCCACCCGGATGTCGGTAGCCTGCAGGATCTCCGTGCCGCCGGCAATGGCCGGACCTTCCACGGCGGCGATCAGCGGCTTGGTCAGCCGGCGGCCCTTGAGCAGGGGTTCGATCACCGACAGGTCCCAGCCGCCGCCGGAGAACGAGTCGCCGGGGTGCGTGCGGGTCATCGCCTTGAGGTCGGCGCCGGCGCAGAACGCGCCGCCCGCGCCGGTCAGCACCGCCACCCGGATCTCCGGGTCGGTGTCGACCTGGTTCCAGGCGTCGCGCATGATCGCCATCATGTCGGCGGAGAGCGCGTTGCGCGCCTCCGGCCGGTTCATGGTGACGATCAGGACGGCGCCCCGCCGCTCGACGAGACAGTGCGGCTGTTGCTGGTCCGCCATGAACACGCTCCCTCAGAACTGTTGTCGAAAACAGTAACATGTTCTAGTTTGTTTCGAATGGCGCTGAACATCGCGGACCTCTTCGAGCACGCCGCCGACCTGGTTCCGGACCGGGTCGCGCTGATCTGTGGCCCCCACCGGGTGGGCTACGCCGAGCTGGAGGGCAATGCCAACCGGCTGGCCCATCACCTGCGGGAGCACGGCGTGGAGCCGGGCCAGCACGTGGGCGTGCAGTGCCAGAACTCCATCGAGGCGGTGACCGCGATGCTGGCCGCGTACAAGCTGCGCGCGGTGGCCATCAACGTGAACTACCGGTACGTCGAGAACGAGTTGCGGTACCTGTACGAGAACGCCGACCTGGTCGCCCTGGTGCACGACCGGCGCTACACCGACCGGGTGGCCCCCGTGCTGGCCGACACGCCGAACCTCAAGCACGTGATCGTGCTGGCCGACGACAGCGACACCGACGTGCCGGACGGGCACGGCGTGGACTACGCCGAGGCGCTCGCCGCCCACCAACCGAACCGGGACTTCGGCGAGCGCAGCGACCGGGACACCTACGTGCTCTACACCGGCGGCACCACCGGCATGCCCAAGGGCGTGCTGTGGCGGCACGCCGACGTGTGGCGCGCGCTGGGCGGCGGCATCGACTTCATGTCCGGCGAACCGCTGCCCGACGAGTGGGCGCAGTCGCGCGCCGGCAAGGACTACGCGCTGGTCCGGCTGTGCCTGCCGCCGCTGATCCACGGCGCGGCGCAGTGGTCGGTGCTGCCGGCGCTGTTCGCCTGCGGGACCGTGGTGCTGATGCCCCGGTTCGACCCGGCGGCGGTGTGGCGGGCCATCGAGGAGAACGGCGTCAACGTGGTGACCATGGTCGGCGACGCGATGGCCCGGCCGCTGATCGAGGCGTTCGAGGCCGGGCGGTACAACGTGTCCACGCTGGCCGCGATGTCCAGCCACGCCGCGCTGTTCTCCCCGGCGGTGCAGCAGCGGATCCTGGCCGCACTGCCCAACCTGGTGCTCACCGACGCGATCGGCTCATCGGAGGGCGGCTTCAACGGCATCCAGGTGATCACCAAGGACGGGGTGCGCCCGGGCGGCCCCCGGGTGAAGCCGGGTCGGGACGTGATCGTGATCGACGAGCGGAACCAGCCGGTGCCGGCCGGTTCCGGGCAGGTCGGCCGGGTCGGCCGGGGCGGGCACATCCCGTACGGGTACTACAAGGACCCGGTGAAGACCGCCGAACTGTTCGTCGAGGTGGACGGCAAGCACTACGCGGTGCCCGGTGACTACGCGCGGATGGAGACCGACGGCAGCATGACGCTGCTGGGCCGGGGCAACGTGTCAGTGAACACCGGCGGGGAGAAGGTGTTCCCCGAGGAGGTCGAGGGCGCGCTGAAGTCGCACCCGGACGTGTTCGACGCGCTGGTCATCGGTGTGCCGGACGAAAGGCTGGGGCAGCGGGTGGGCGCGGTGGTGCAGCCGAGGGAAGGCGTCGACGCGCCGGACCTGACCGCCCTCAGCGGGCACGTGCGTACCCAGCTGGCGGGTTACAAGGTCCCCCGGGCGCTGTGGATCGTGGACCAGATCGGCCGCTCGCCGAGTGGCAAGCCGGACTACCGCTGGGCGGTCGAGCACGCCGCCGCGAACGAAGGAAGTTATGAGAACTGACATTCGCGAACGGTTCGGCATCGAGCACCCGATCTTCGGCTTCACGCCGTCGGAGGAGGTCGCCGCCGCGATCAGCCGGGCCGGCGGGCTGGGCGTGCTGGGCTGCGTGCGGTTCAACGACCCGGACGAGCTGGACCGCGCGCTGCACTGGATGGACGAGCACACCGACGGCAAGCCGTACGGCGTGGACGTGGTGATGCCGGCGACCGTGCCCACCGAGGGCACGCAGGTCGACCTGGACGCGCTGATCCCCGCCGGGCACCGGGATTTCGTCGCGCGCACGCTCACCGAGCTGGGCGTTCCGCCCCTGCCGGAGGACGAGCAGAGCGGCGCGGGCGTGCTGGGCTGGCTGCACTCGGTGGCCCGTTCGCACGTGGAGGTGGCGCTCAAGCACCCGATCGCGCTGATCGCCAACGCGCTTGGTTCCCCGCCGCCGGACGTGATCGCCGCCGCGCACCAGGCCGGCGTCCCGGTGGCGGCGCTGGCCGGCACCGCTTCGCACGCCCAGCGGCACGTGGACAACGGGGTGGACATCGTGGTCGCCCAGGGCTACGAGGCCGGCGGGCACACCGGGGAGATCGCCAGCATGGTGCTGCTGCCGGAGGTGGTGGATGCGGTGGGTGACCGCGCGCCTGTGCTGGCCGCCGGCGGGATCGGCACCGGCCGGCAGATCGCCGCCGCGCTGGCGCTGGGGGCGGACGGGGTGTGGATGGGGTCGACGTGGCTGACCGCCGCCGAGTACACGCTCGGCGGCAACGGCTCGGCCACGCAGAAGGCGCTGCTCGCCGCCGGTTCCTCGGACACCACCCGCACGCGGATCTACACCGGCAAGCCCGCGCGCCTGCTGAAGACCCGCTGGACCGAGGCGTGGACGTCGCCGGACGCGCCGGCGCCGCTGCCCATGCCGTTGCAGAACATCCTGGTCAGCGAGGCGCACGACCGGATCTCCCGGTCCGGCAACCCGGAAGTGGTTTCCATGCCGGTGGGCCAGATCGTGGGAAGGATGAACCGGGTGCGCCCGGTCGCGGAGATCTTCGAAGACCTGCTCGGCGAGCTGGACGCGACGGTCCGCCGGCTCAGTTCGGACCGGTAGCGTCGCTAACCGGCGAAAGCCCAGCCGGTCGTGCCGGTGACCTCGACGAGGATCATCGGCCCGGCCGGCGGGCGCTCGCGGTACCGCGGGTACTTCGCGGTCAACCAGCCCAGCGGGTCGTCGCGCTCCGGGCCATCGAGCACGATCCGGGCCTGACCGTCCAGCCGCACCCACCACAGCCGCGACCAGTCGTCGTCGTACTCGTCGGCGAGCAGCGACACGTTCGGGTTCGACCTGATGTTGCGCAGGCGCTTCAGGTTGGTGGTGGTCTTGGGCTTGTGGTCGACGGCGATGGCCACCCGGTCACCGCGGAGTGCGAAGGTGACCGGCACCAGGTGTGGCCGCCCGTCCGGGGTCACCGTGGCGAGCCGGGCCACCCGCGCGGCGGCGAACCGCCGCCGCGCGTGCGCCTCATCCATCCCCTAATAGTGCATCGGCCAGTCGCACCAGCTGCTCGGTGGCCGCTCCCAGGGCGAACTCGTTGCGCTTGGCGGCGATGAAGTACCGGTGCAGCGGGTGATCCACGTCGATCCCCACCCCACCGTGCACGTGCACCGCGGTGTGCGCCACCCGGTGGCCCGCGTCGGCGGCCCAGAACTTGGCGGTGGCGATCGCGGCTTCGGTCTCCGGGTCGCCGGGGCCGGTCGTGGCGAGCAGCCAGGCGGCCTGCCACATGGTCAGCCGGATCGCCTCCACGTCCACGTAGCCGTCCGCCAGCCGCTGCGCGACCGCCTGGAAGGCGCCGATCGGCTTGCCGAACTGTTCGCGCTGCCTCGCGTACTCCGCGGTCAGCTCCAGCGCCCGCTCCACCACACCGAGCTGGTGCGCGCACAGCCCGACCGTGGCGTGTGCGCGCAACCAGCCCAGCGCCTCCTGGTCACCGACCAGGCGATCGGCGGGGAGTTCGACGCTGTCGAGCTCGACCAGTCCGGCGTCGTCCAGGTCGACGGTGCGCTGCCGGGCGATCGTGACGCCGGGGTCGGTGGCCTCCACCAGGAACACCGAAGTGACCGAATCACCCTGCTGAACCGACTGAATCGACTGAGTCGACTGGATTGCGGGGAGGAGGAGGGCGGAGGCGGCGGGCGCGGAGGGGACGGCGGCGGCGGTGCCGGTGAGGCGCCAGCCTCCCGTGGGGGTGGGCTCGGCGGTGACCTGGGCGTCCAGGGCGGCGGTGAGCAGGTGTTTGCCGGTGGCGGCGGGGGCGGCGTAGTCGGTGCGCTGCTGGGGCGAGCCGAAACGGGCCAGGCCGGCGGCGGCCACCGCGATCGTGGACAGGTAGGCGGCCGGGGCCACCGCGCGGCCCAGCTCGGCCAGCACCGAGCAGCGCTCCAGCAGGCCGAGGTCGTCGCCCCCCACCGTGGACGGCAGGGCAGCGGAGAGCACGCCCGCCCCGGCCAGCGCGGACCACAGCTCCGGGTCGTGCCGGTCCCTTCCGGTTTCCTCCAGCGCGCGCAGCCGCTCCGGGGTGGCGTGGTCGGCCAGGATTCCCCGGGCCAGCCCGGCCAGCTCGACCTGTTCCTCGGTCGGGGCGAAGTCCATCGAGTCCTCCATGTTCAGCGCCGGGAGATGGGTAGGCCGAGCGCGGCGGCGGCGATGATGTCCCGCTGCACCTCGTTGGTTCCGCCGCCGAAGGTGAGGATCAACGCGGCCCGGTGCATGCGTTCGATCCGTCCGCGAATCAACGCTCCGGGGGAACCGGTGCGCACCACCGACGCCGGGCCCAGCACCTCCATGAGCAGCCGGTAGGCCTCGGTGGCGAACTCGGTGCCGAACACCTTGTTCGCCGAGGCGGCCGCCGGACCCGGGCCGGCGCCGTCCTTGGCCGCCGCGATCCGCCAGCCGAGCAGCTTGAGGAACTCGGCCTTGGCGTGCACCCGGGCCAGATGCACCCGGACCCACTCGCGCTCGATCGCGCCGGTCTCCCGCGCCCACTCGGTGACCTCGCGCAGCGCGGCGAAGATCGGTGCGGCCGAGGTCAGGGCCACCCGCTCGTGGTTGAGCTGGTTGGTGATCAGCGCCCAGCCCCGGTTCTCCTCGCCGACCAGCGAGGTCACCGGCACCCGCACGTCGGAGTAGTAGGTGGCGCTGGTGCCCACCCCGGCCACCGTGCGCACCGGCGTCCAGGAGAAGCCGGGCGAGTCGGTGGGCACGATCAGCACCGAGATGCCCTTGTGTGGCGGGGCGTCCGGGTCGGTGCGCGCGGCCAGCCAGACGTAGTCGGCGAACTGGATCAGGCTGGTCCACATCTTCTGCCCGTTGACCACGTACTCCCCACCCACCTCCCCTGCCCCCTTCACCCGCTCGGCGCGGGTGCGCAGCGAGGCCAGGTCGGTACCGGCCTCGGGCTCGGAGTAGCCGATGGCGAAGTGCAGCTCGCCGCGGGCGATCCGGGGCAGGAAGAACTCCCGCTGCTCCGGGGTGCCGAACCGCATGATGGTCGGGCCGACGGTGTTGATGGTCAGGAACGGCACCGGCACGCCGGCGGTCGCCGCCTCGTCGGTGAATATCAGCTGGTCGAGCACTGACCGCGCCTGCCCGCCGTACTCCACCGGCCAGCCCAGGGTGAGCCATCCGTCCGCGCCCAGCTGCCGGACGATCTCGCGGTAGGCTTCGCCCCCGCCGTACTCGCCCTCACCCGAGGTGAGCTCGGCGCGCCGCTCTGGTGTCATCAGGATCTCGAAGTAGGCGCGCAGCTCCTCGCGCAGCGCGTCCTGCTCCTTGGTGAACGCCAGATGCATCCGCGGCTCCGTCTCGTCGATACGGGATACTGAAACGCGTTCTAGAAGTGTAGCCGCTTTACACCCGGTGGGAAATTGACTCAAACAAGAACGAGTTCTAGTCTCTGGCGAATGACGGGTATGCGCGGCAGGGTGGCCGTGGTCACCGGCGCGGGAGCCGGCCTCGGCCGGGCCGAGGCGCTGGCACTGGCCGCCGCCGGCACCGATCTGGTGCTGAACGACCTGAACCCCGAGGCGGGTGCCTCGGTGGTCGACGAGATCAACGGTTCGGCGGGCGGCGGCAAGGCCGAACTGGTCGCCGGGGACATCGGCGAGCGGAGCACGGCGGACGCGCTGGTGTCCACCGCGGTCGAGCGGTTCGGCGGGCTGGACATCGTGGTGAACAACGCCGGCCTGACCCGGGACAAGATGTTGTTCGGCCTGTCCGACGAGGACTTCGACCTGGTGCTCCGGGTGCACCTGCGTGGGCACTTCCTGCTTTCCCGCAACGCCGCCGCGTACTGGCGGGATCGCTCCAAGCGGGACGGCGGGCCCACCTACGGGCGACTGGTGAACACCTCCTCCGAGGCGTTCCTGCTCGGCCCGCCCGGGCAGGCCAACTACGCGGCGGCCAAGGCCGGCATCGTGGCGCTCACCGTGTCGGCGGCCCGCGGCCTTTCCCGGTACGGGGTCACGGCGAACGCCATCTGCCCCCGCGCGCGCACCGCGATGACCGCCGACGTGTTCGGCGAGGCGCCGGCCGGCCGGGTGGACCCGCTGGGCACCGGGCACGTCGCCCCGCTGGTGGCCTACCTGGCCTCGCCGGCCGCCGCCTCGATCAACGGCCAGGTGTTCGTGGTGCACGGCGGGAAGATCGCCCTGGTCGCCCCGCCCACCGTGGAGAGCCGCTTCCAGGCGGCGGACGGCGAGTGGTCGGCCTCGGAGCTGGAAGCCACGCTCGGCGCCTACTTCGCCGACCGCGACCCGGACCGGGTGTTCGCCGGCACCGAGGTGCTGGACCTGTGAACCGTCGCAACTGTCCCGACCGTCCCTCCGGTGCCGGAGAGTTCGGGACTCCGGAGAACGCGGTTGCCGCTTCCGGCATGTGTAACGCTGTTTTATTGCCGGAAGCGGCAAACGCTCGCCGCTGTTCCCCGGTCTCGGACCGGGAGACCGCCCGATGACCGAGACTTCGCCCGGCGGTGCGACCGCCACCGGGAGCGCGGGCGCCGGAAACGCGGGTGCCGGGAGCGCGGGTGCCGGGAGCGCGGCGGCCGCGGGCCGGCTGGCCGGGAAGGTCGCGCTGGTCACCGGGGCGGCTCGGGGCCAGGGGGCGGCGGCGGTGCGCCGCCTCGCCGAGGAAGGCGCCCGAGTGCTGGCCACCGACGTCACCGACCCGGACGGCGTGGCATTTCTGCCCGCGGAGCAAGAAGGGCGGGTTCGGTTCGCCCGGCTGGACGTTACGTCCGAGGAACAGTGGGCCGGCGCGATCGACCGGGTCATCGAGGAGTTCGGCCGGCTGGATGTGCTGGTCAACAACGCCGGCGTGCTGCACTTCGGCACCCTCGAGGACACCTCGCTGACCGACTACCTGCGGGTGATCACGGTCAACCAGGTCGGCACCTTCCTGGGCATGCGCGCCGCCGCCAAACCCATGCGCGAAACCGGCGGCGGGTCGATCATCAACCTCTCGTCCATCGAGGGTCTGGCCGCCGCGCCGCTGCTCACCGCCTACACCGCGAGCAAGTTCGCCATTCGCGGCATGACCAAGGTGGCCGCGCTGGAGCTCGGGCAGCACGGCATCCGGGTCAACTCGATCCACCCGGGCATGATCGACACCCCGATGATCAGTGAGGCGCTGGGCGGCTACCAGCCGGACCTGGCGCCGGTGGCGCGCAAGCTGGCGCTGCGCACGATCGGCCGGCCGGAGGACATCGCCGCCATGGTCGCGTTCCTGGCCAGTGACGACAGCCGGTACTGCACCGGCGCGGAGTTCGTCGCGGACGGCGGCGCCACCGCCACCCACGCACTGAACGTCACCGGTTGACGGAACGACTCGTTGTGTCATCACACACGTCACGGCGGCCCGGGAGGGCGGTATGAACCCCGCTGGAAGCACCGCGCTCCCCGGCGCGCGAGCGTTCAGCCAGGTCGGCAACCTGGCCACGCTGGCCTGGCTGGTCGTCCGAGCCATGCCCAAGCGCCCGTTCCAGGGCCGTGAGCTGCTGCAACAGGGCTGGTTCTTCGCCAGCGTGACCATCCTGCCCACCGCGCTGGTGTCCATCCCGTTCGGCGCGGTGATCGTGCTCCAGCTGGGCTCGCTGACCCAGCAGATCGGCGCGCAGTCGTTCACCGGGGCGGCCAGCGCGCTGGCCATCGTGCAGCAGGCCAGCCCGCTGATCACCGCGCTGCTGGTGGCCGGCGCGGGCGGGTCGGCGATGTGCGCGGACATCGGCGCGCGCACCATCCGGGACGAGATCGCCGCCATGGAGGTGCTCGGGGTGGACCCGGTGCACCGGCTGATCGTGCCCCGGGTGCTGGCCGCGATGTTCGTGTCCGTGCTGCTGAACGGCCTGGTCAGCGTGGTCGGCGTGCTGGGTGGTTACTTCTTCAACGTGGTCATGCAGGGCGGCACCCCGGGCGCCTACCTGGCCAGCTTCAACGCCCTCGCGCAGCTGCCGGATCTGTGGATCAGCGAGTTCAAGGCGATGCTCTACGGCTTCGTGGCCGGCGTGGTCGCCGCCTACCGGGGGCTGAATCCGCGCGGCGGTCCGAAGGGCGTCGGCGACGCGGTGAACCAGGCCGTGGTGATCACCTTCCTGCTGCTGTTCCTGATCAACCTGGTGCTCACCGGCATCTACCTCCAGATCGTGCCGCCGAAGGCTTTGTAGAGGCCCCCGAGACATGACCCTTCGCTCCCCGATCATCCCGCCGTCCCGGCGCTCGCTGTCGGCGATCGCCGCCCGCGCGGTGGACGACCGCGCCACCGGCCTGGCCGACATGGGCTGGCAGCTGGCGTTCTACGGCCGGGCCATGGCGTTCACCCCCCGGGTGCTGCGCCGGTACCCGAAGGAAGTGCTGCGCCTGCTGGCCGAGGTGTGCTTCGGCGCCGGCGGGCTGGCGGTGATCGGCGGAACCCTCGGCGTGATGATCGGCATGACCTTCTTCACCGGCGCGGTGGTCGGCCTGCAGGGCTACTCCTCGCTGGAGCAGCTGGGCACCGCCGCGCTGACCGGGTTCATCTCCGCCTACTTCAACACCCGTGAGGTGGCGCCGCTGTCCGCCGGGCTGGCCCTGTCGGCCACGGTGGGCTGCGGGTTCACCGCGCAGCTGGGCGCGATGCGCATCTCCGAGGAGGTGGACGCGCTCGAGGTGATGGCGGTGAACAGCCTGCCCTACCTGGTCACCACCCGGGTGGTCGCCGGGTTCGTCGCGGTCATCCCGCTGTACGTGGTCGGCCTGCTCACCGCGTACCTGGGCTCCCGGCAGACCACGGTCTGGTTCTACGGCCAGTCCGGCGGCACCTACGACCACTACTTCCACCTGTTCCTGCCGCCGGCGGACGTGCTCTGGTCGTTCCTCAAGGTGATGGTGTTCGCGCTGTTCGTGATCCTGGCGCACTGCTATTACGGCTACACCGCGACCGGCGGGCCGGCCGGGGTGGGCGTGGCGGTGGGCCGGGCGGTGCGCACCTCGATCGTGCTGATCGTGGTCACCGACTTCTTCCTCAGCCTGGCCATCTGGGGGTCCACCACCACGGTCAGGATTGCCGGATGAGCGGCTACGACCGCGAGCAGCGGGGCCGCTACCAGCTGCTGGGCGTGGCGTTCCTGCTGGTGGCGGCGGTGTTCCTGGTCGTGACGGTGGGCATGTACCGCAAGGCGTTCACCCCGGCGGTGACGGTGACCGTGCTGGCCGGCGAGACCGGCAGCCAGCTGGTGCCCGGCGCCGACGTGAAGGTGCGCGGCGTGCCGGTGGGCACGGTGAAGGCGATCAGCCGGGACCCCGGGACGGCCCGGCTCACCCTGGCCCTGGACCCGGAACACGCGGAGCTGGTGCCGGCCAACGTGTCCGCGCGGTTCATCCCGAAGACGCTGTTCGGCGAGCGCTACGTGGACCTGCGGATCCCCGCGCAACCGGCCGGGCCGATCGCCGAAGGAACGGTCATCCCGGCGGACCGCTCGACCGCCGCGATCGAGCTGGAACGGGTCAGCGACCGGCTGCTGCCGCTGCTGCGGGCGGTGCGGCCGGACCAGGTGGCGGTCACGCTGAGCGCGATCCGCCAGGGCCTTTCCGGGCGCGGGGAGAAGCTGGGTACCACCCTGGTCGGGCTGGACACCTACCTGAAGGGCTTCAACCCCGCGGTGCCGGACCTCATCCGCACCCTGGACGCACTGGGCCCGGTGGCCGACACCTACGCGGCCGCCGCGCCGGACTTCTTCGGCGGCCTCGCCGACCTCAGCACCACCACCGGCACGATCGCCGACCGGTCCGACGACGTGCGCGGGCTGCTGGCCGACGTCACCGGGTCGTCGGACGACCTCGGCCAGTACCTGCGGGACAACCAGGACAACCTGGTCAAGGTGCTCGAGCAGTCGCGGCCGACGCTGGACATCCTGGAGCGGTACGCGCCGGAGCTCCCGTGCATCTTCCACCACGCGGTGTACGAGATCCCCGCCTCGGACATCGCGTTCGGCAAGGGAACGGCGCACCCCAACCAGCACAAGGTGCAGATCGGCGTGGCGGCCAACCGGGGCAAGTACCTGCCCGGCCTGGACGACCCGAAGAACGCCGATGACCGCGGCCCGCGCTGCTACCCCCTGACCGCGTCGACCGATCCGGCCCCGCAGTACCAGCCGGGCGGGCCGCTCAAGGACGGCAGCCGCCACCCCGCCCCGCCGCTGGACATCCCCAACCCACTGGATCTCACGGGTCTGCTGGGGGGTCGCCGGTGAAGGTGCTCGGACCCGCCGTCAAGCTGGGCATATTCGCGGTGGTCACCATCGTGCTCACGGTGATCCTGGGCGCGACCATCGCCAACTCCTCCGTCTCCTCGGCCGCCGGGTACACCGCGATGGTCACCGACTCGTCCGGCCTGCAGGTGGGCGACGACGTGCGCATGCGCGGGGTGAAGATCGGCCGGGTGACCTCGCTGGAGGTGGCCGACAACCAGTACGCGGCGATCGCCTTCGAGGTCGACAAGAGCCGCGCGCTGCCGGCCGGGGTGACCGCGGTGATCAAGTACCGGAACCTGATCGGCCAGCGCTACCTGGCCCTGGACGCGCCGAAACCGGCCGAGCCCGGGGTGCTCCCGGTCGGCGGCACCATCCCGCTGGAACGCACCCGCCCGGCGCTGAACCTGACCGACCTGTTCAACGGCTTCCAGCCGCTGTTCCAGGCCCTCACCCCGGCCGAGGTGAACAAGCTCTCGGGGGAGATCATCGCGGTGTTCCAGGGCGAGGGCGAGACGGTGACCGACCTGCTCGCCACCACCGCCTCCCTGACCGGCACCATCGCCGACCGGGACCGGGTGATCGGCCAGGTGATCACCAACCTGAACACGGTGATCGGCAACGTGAGCGCCCGGTCACCCGAGCTGACCGACCTGCTGGACACGCTGCAGCGCCTGGTCAGCGGGCTGGCCGACGACAAGGCGGCGATCGGTTCGGCCATCGAGTCGATCGACGACCTCACCCGCACCACCGCCGGCCTGGTGCACGACGCCCGCCCGCCGCTGAAGGCCAACATCGACGAGCTGGGCGAGCTGGCCGAGCTGCTGAACAAGTACGAGGGCACCGTCGAGCCGCAGCTGCGCAACTGGGGACCCAAGCTGGACAAGCTCATCCCGACCGCCAGCTACGGCGGCTGGTTCCAGTACTACGCCTGCATCGTCAGCGGCAAGATCTCCATCGAGCAGCTGGGCATCACCGTGCCGATCCTGCCGATTCCCGGCACCGAGCTGTCCCCGAGGTGCCGCCCGTGAAGCCCTTGCAGGACCGCAACCAGGCGACCGTCGGCCTGGTCACGCTGGTGGTGATCGTGCTGCTCGTGGTCGGGGCGTTCCACGCCGAGGACATCCCCGGATTCGGCGGCGGCACCGGCTACTCCGCCCGCTTCGCCGAGTCCGCCGGGCTCAAGGAGGGCGACGAGGTCCGGGTGGCCGGCATCAAGGTCGGCGAGGTCACCCACGTCGGCCTTTCCCGTGGCCAGGTAGCGGTCGAGTTCCGGGTGAAGAACGTGCGGGTGGGCAACCAGTCCCGGGTGGCCATCGAGATCAAGACCCTGCTGGGCGAGAAGTTCCTCGCGGTGCGCCCGGCCGGGGTGATCCAGCAGGACCCGGACGCCCCCATCCCGGTCGAGCGCACCAGCACCCCGTTCGAGGTGCCCGAGGCGTTCAACCAGCTGGCCAACACCGTCGACCAGATCGACACGGCCAAGCTGGCGCGGAGCTTCCGGGTGCTCTCGGACACGTTCGCCAACACCCCGGCGCACTTCGGCAACACGCTCACCGGGCTGTCCCGGCTGTCCGAGACGATCACCTCGCGGGACAAGGAGGTGACCGCGCTGCTGGCCAGCACGGCCAAGGTGAGCGGCGTGGTCGCGCAGCGCAACGAGCAGGTCGCGCGGCTGGTCCGGGACGGGAACAGGCTGCTGGACGAGCTGAGCCGCCGCAAGGAGGCGATCACCGACCTGCTGGAGAACACCCGGCGGCTGGCCGACGAGCTGCGCGGCCTGGTGCGGGACAACCGGGGCCGGATTCACCCGGCACTGGAAGAGCTGGACCGCACCACCGACATGCTGGCCCGCAACAAGGCGTCCCTGGAACACGGCATCGCCTCGCTGGCCAACTACACCCGGGTGTTCATCGGCGCGGTGAGTGCCGGCCGGTGGTTCGACGGCTACTTCTGCGGGATGTTGAACCCGAACATCGTGGCCGGCGGCATCCAGTTCAACCCGCACACCTGCGCGCCGCCGAAGGGGCTGTCCAGCGGGAAGCCCGGGCCGGACTCCCCGCTGTTCCCCCTGCTCGGAGGTGGCAAGTGAACCGGCGTCTGGTTGCCGTCGTCGGCGTGCTGGCGCTGGTCGCCGTGGCCACCGGGTGGTGGCTGCTGCGGCCCTCCGGGGGGACAACGCTGGCCGCCTACTTCGACCGGGCGGTCGGGCTCTACGCCGGCTCGGACGTGCGGGTGCTGGGGGTCAAGGTCGGCACGGTGGACCGGGTGACGCCGGAGGGCCCGGTGGTCCGGGTGGACATGACCGTGGACGACGAGTTCCCCATCCCGCCGAACGCCTCGGCGGCGGTGGTGGCGCCCAGCCTGGTCAGCGACCGGTACGTGCAGCTCACCCCGGCCTACGTGGAAGGCCCGAAAATGGCCTCCGGCACGGTGATCCCCCGCGAGCGCACCGGCACCCCGGTGGAGATCGACCAGGTGCTGAAGAGCGTGGACACCCTGGCCGTGCAGCTCGGCCCCAACGGCGCCAACCGCACCGGCGCGCTGTCCCAGGCGCTGAACACCGGGGCCGCCAACCTGGCCGGCAACGGGGCCAACCTGAACGCCTCGCTGACCCGGCTGGGCGCGCTGGCCGACGTGCTGGCCCGGTCCCGGGGCGACTTCGCCGCCACGGTGGACAACCTGGACAAGTTCACCGGCACGCTGGTGGAACACGACGCCGAGGTGCGCCAGCTGCAGAGCCGGCTGGCCGACGTGATGGGCCACCTGGGCGGCGAGCACGAGAAGGCGGGCGACGCGCTGAACGCGCTGGCCGGCTCGCTGAGCGAGGTCAACTCGTTCGTCAAGGACAACCGCGAGCTGCTGGCCAGCAACGTCGAGGCGCTGAGCAAGGTCACCGAGGCGCTGGCCAACGAGCGCAAATCGATCGCCGGGGTGGTGGACACGGCCGCGCTCGGCTCGTCCAACTACCTGAACGCCTACGACGCGGCGTCCGGCTCGATCGCCGTGCGCGGTGCCTTCCCGGAGACCCAGCTGGGTCCGGTGGTGCTGCTGTGCACGATCCTGCAGCGGTACTCGCCCTCGGTGTTCCAGCAGCTCACCCAGACCTGCGTGGCGGCGGCCGACGGCCTGGAGAAGGCCACCGGCATCCCGTCGATCGGCGACATCCTCGGCAACCTGCAGGCGGGCCGCCCGCCGGTGAGGACGGGCCGATGAAGCGTGCGTTGCTGGTGGTTCTCGCGTTTTTGTTGACCGGTTGCGGGTCGTCCGGCGTGTACGGGATGCCGCTGCCCGGCGGCGCCGACCTCGGTGACTACCCGTACAAGGTGACCGTGGAGTTCCCGGACGTGCTGGACCTGGTGCCGCACGCCGCGGTCAAGGTGAACGACGTGCCGGTCGGCCGGGTGGACGAGATCACCCTGGCCCCGGACGGCTCGGCCGCCCGGGTGGTCGTGCAGGTCAACGGGAACGTGGTGCTGAACGCCGACACCCGGGCCGAGCTGCGCTCGGCCAGCCTGCTGGGGGAGAAGTTCGTCGCGCTGGTGCCGCCGCCCTACCCGGCGTCGGGCCGGCTCCAGCCCGGCGCGGTCATCCCGCTGTCCGGCAGCAAGCGCTACCCGGAGGTGGAGGAGGTGTTCGGCGCGCTGTCCATGCTGCTCAACGGGGGCGGCGTGGGCCAGGTCCGGGACATCGTGCACGAGCTGAACCTGGCCGCCGGCGGCAACGAGCCGCAGCTGCGCGACCTGCTCACCCAGCTCGGCCGGACCACCGGACAGCTGAACGCGCGGCGCGACACCATCGTGCGCTCCATCGACGCGATCGACCGGCTCTCCGCCTCGTTCGCCCAGCAGACGAACAACATCAACACCTCGCTGGACCGCCTGGAGCCGGGGCTGGGCGTGCTGGCCGACCAACGCGGCCAGCTGGTGGACGCGCTGCGCTCGCTGGACCGGCTGGGGGTGGTGGCCACCAGCACGGTCAACCGGGCCGGCGACGACCTGGTGGCCGACCTTCGCTCGCTGGAGCCGGTGCTGCACCAGCTGAACAAGGCCGGCCCGGACATCCCGAACTCGCTGCAGTTCCTGCTCACCTTCCCGTTCACCGACTACGCGCTGAAGGCGGTCGGCGGCGACTACGTGAACGTGGACGTGCTGGTGGACCTGGACCTGAGCGCCCTGCTGGGCTCGCTGCTGCGCTCCTCGCAGCCGTTCCTGCCGATCCCGGGCACCGCGTCAAACCCGCTGCCCGGCCCGCTCGGCGAGCTCCTTCCCGCCCCGAAGCCCAAGGCACCGGCCGGGCTGGGCGGTCTGCTCGGCCCGTTGGGGGGTGGTGACCGGTGATCACTCGCAAGGTGGTCGTGCAGCTGTGCATCTTCGCGCTGATCGCGCTGGTCGGCACCGGTTACCTGGGCGCCCGGTACGCCGGGCTGGACCGGCTGTTCGGCGCCGGCGGCTACCGGGTGGACGTGGAGCTGGCCGACTCCGGCGGCATCTTCCCCAACGCCGAGGTGACCTACCGGGGCGTGGCCATCGGCACGGTGAACGCGCTGCGGCTCACCCCCGGCGGGGTCACCGCCGAGCTGTTCATCCGAAACGACGCGCCGCCGGTGCCTTCCGATGCGCACGCGGTGATCGCCAACCGCTCGGCCATCGGCGAGCAGACCGTCGACCTGCGCCCCGAGCACGCCGGCGGGCCGTACCTGGCCGAGGGCGCGGTGATCCCGGCCGCCCGCACCGCGCTGCCACCCGCCCCGGAACAGGTGCTGGCCAACGCGGACACCCTGGTCCGCAGCGTGAACACCGATGCCCTGCGCACCCTGGTCACCGAGCTCGGTGCCGGCTTCAGCGGCACCGGCGACTCGATCGGCCGGTTGATCGACGGCGCCGACGAGGTCACCCGCACCGCCAACCAGTACCTGCCCCAGTTCGTCTCGCTGCTGCACAACTCGCAGGTGGTGCTGCGCACCCAGCAGGCGGCCAGCCAGGACATCCGCGAGTACAGCCGGGGGCTGCGCCAGGTGGCCGCCGAGCTCAAGAAGTCCGATCCCGACCTGCGCACGGTGATCGACGACCTGCCGGAGACCACCGACCAGGTGGACTGGGTGGTCGACCACGTCGGTTCACCGCTCTCGGACGTGCTGGAGGACCTGGTCCCGGTCACCCGGGTCGTGGAGGAGCGGGGCGCGGCGGTGAAGCAGCTGCTGGTCGCCTACCCGATGGTGCTGGCGATGAGCTCCACCTTGCCGGACAAGACGACCGGCCGCGGCCGCCTGGCCTTCGTCCTCCCGTTCTACGACCCGCCCCCCTGCACCAAGGGCTACATCCCCCTGAACGAGCAACGCGCCGCCGACGACCTCACCCCCAACACCCACGACCTGAGCAAAATCGGCTGCCAAGAACCCAAGGGCAGCCCCATAGGCGTCCGAGGCCCCCAACACGCCCCCCGCCCCAGCCGCTAACCCCTCCGATTCAGTGCGTTCAGCACCCTGATTCAGTGCGTTCCGCACCCTGATTCAGTCGGTTCAGCACGCTGATTCAGTGCGTTCTGCAGGCTGGCCCCGGCTCGGTTAGCGTCAGCGCGTGGGGCTACTCAACGGAAAATGCGACGGCCGGTTCGCGGCGCTGCGCGATGCGCTGGAACGCAACCTGGAGTCCGGCGCCGAACTGGGCGCGTCGCTGGTGCTCGACCTGGACGGGGAGATCGCGGTCGACCTGTGGGGCGGGCACCGGGACGAGGCGCGGACCGTGCCGTGGACCGAGGACACGCTGGTCAACGTGTGGTCCACGACCAAGACGGTGAGCGCGCTGGCCGCGCTCATGCTGGTCGACCGGGGCCAGCTGGACGCGTATGCGCCGGTGGCGAAGTACTGGCCGGAGTTCGCCGCCGCCGGCAAGGAGCGGGTGGCGGTCCGCCACCTGCTGTCCCACACGTCCGGGGTGTCCGCGCTGGAACCGCCGACCACGGTGGAGGACCTGTACGACCCGGTGGCCGCCGCCGCACGGATGGCCGCCCAGCCGCCGTGGTGGGAGCCGGGCACGGCCAGTGGCTATCACGCGCTGAACTACGGGCACCTGATCGGCGAGCTGGTGCGCCGGGTGGACGGGCGCTCGCTGCGCGCGTTCGTGGCCGAGGAGATCACCGGCCCGCTGGGCGCCGACCTGAGCATCGGCGCGGCCGAGGCCGACCGGGGCCGGATCGCCGACGTGGTGCCCCCGCCGCCGCTGCCCATGGACCTGGCCGCGCTGGACCCGGACACGCCGATGGTCAAGACGCTCGGCGCGCTGGCCGCCGGCGCCGGGGTGGCGAACACGGCGGGCTGGCGGCGCGCGGAGATCGGCGCCGCGAACGGGCACGCCAACGCGCGTTCGGTGGCCCGGACGCTGTCCGCGGTGGCCCGGGGCGGCACGGTGGACGGGGTCCGGCTGGTCGGCCCGGAGACGTTGGAGCTGATCTTCGACGAGCAGGCGCACGGGGTTGACCTGGTGCTGGGCGTGCCGCTGCGCTGGGGAATCGGCTTCGGGCTGCCGCAGGCCGAGACCGTCCCGTGGATCCCGGACCAGAAGATCTGCTTCTGGGGCGGCTGGGGCGGCTCGATGATCATCATGGACCTGGGCCGCCGGATGACCATCTCCTACATGATGAACAAGATGGGCGCCGGCATCATCGGCTCCGACCGCAGCGCCGAGTACACCCAGGCCATCTACGCGGCGCTGTAGCCACCGTCCTGGGTGGGTAGCCTGCGGCGGCATGGAGCAGGGGTTGCGAGGGAAGGTGGCGGTGGTCGCCGGGGCGACCCGGGGCGCGGGGCGGGGGATCGCCGCCGCGCTGGGGGAAGCCGGGGCGACGGTGGTGTGCACCGGGCGCAGCAGCACCAACCGCCGGTTGGCCTCCGACTACGCCGGCCGGCCGGAGACCATCGAGGAAACCGCCGCGCTGGTCACCGAGCTGGGCGGGGTGGGCATCGCCGAGCCGGTCGACCACCTGGACCCGGAACAGGTGCGCGCACTGGCCGAGCGCATCGGCGCCGCGCACGGGCGGATCGACGTGCTGGTGAACGACATCTGGGGTGCCGAGGTACTCAAGGGCGGCCCGCCCCAGTGGAACACACCGATCTGGGAGCTCGACCTGGCCGACGGGCTGCGCATCCTGCGCCTGGCCGTGGACACCCACCTGATCACCTCGCACCACCTGTTGCCGTTGTTGATCTCCCGTCCGGGCGGGCTTCTGGTGGAGATCACCGATGGCACGGCGGACTACAACGCGGACCGGTACCGGATATCGGTGTACTACGACCTGGCCAAGGTCGCGGTCAACCGGCTGGCCTTCTCCCAGGGCCACGAACTGGCGCCGCACGGCGCCACGGCGGTCGCGGTCACCCCCGGCTGGCTGCGTTCGGAGATGATGCTGGGCAACTTCGGTGTCACCGAGCGGAACTGGGCGGACGCGCTGCGGGAGGGTGCGGTGCCCGGTTTCCCGACCGCGCCGCCGGGTTTCCGGCACTCCGAGTCGCCCCGGTACGTGGGTCGTGGGGTCGCCGCGCTGGCCGCCGACCCGGACCGTGCCCGGTGGAACCAGCGTTCGGTGACCTCGGCCGACCTGGCCCGCGACTACGGCCACACCGACATCGACGGCAACCAACCCGACTCCTGGGCGCACACGACCTAACCCATGACCAGCCACCCGGCGAGCGGCACCGTGAGCACACTGACCACGGTGGACAGCGCGGTCGCCGCCGAAACCAGGTCCGGGTCGGCGCGGTAGCGGCTGGCCATCGCGTACACGTTGCCCGCCGAGGGCAGTGCGGCCAGCAGTACCCCGGCCTGCACCCAGAAACGGTCCAGCCCGAGCAGCCCGCCCAGGGTGAACCACACGACCAGCGGGTAGAACAGCAGTTTCGCGGCGGTGAGCGCGGAGGCGGCGAGCAGCGTGGACCGGCCGATCCGGAGCCCGGCCAGTGCGCCGCCGAGGGCGAACAGCGCGGTCGGGCCGGCCGCGCCGCCGAGGAAGGCGAGGAACTTCGCCACCGGCCCGGGCAGCGTCACGCCGAGGGCCGCGACCACCGCGCCGAGCGCGATGGCCACCACCACCGGGTTGCCCAGTACGCCCCGCCAGAACCGCCCGCCGTCACCGGTCGCCGCGCGGCTCATCAGCATGCCGCCGACCGACATGAGCACCATGACCTCGGCCAGCACCGCCATGGCCAGCGGCCCGGCGGCCCGCTCGCCGAAGAACGCCAGCATCAACGGAAGCCCGAGGAAGCCCAGGTTGCTCACCGTCGCCACGCTGGCCCGGGCCGCCGCGTCCGGCCCCGGCTGAACGAACCGTTCCGCCGCCGCGCGCCGGTGGCCCAGTAGCCGGGACGCGCCGAACACCAGGGCGAACACCAACCCGCCGGCGGCCAGGTAGCCGGCGTAGAAAGCCGGGTGGAAGGACTGCCGGATGGGCTGGGCGGCGATCAGCCCGGCGACCAGCGCCGGCAACCCGAAACGGAAGGAGAACGCGCTCAGCGCCTCCACCGCCCGCGCGTCCACCAACCCGGTGCGCGCGGCCGCCCAGCCCAGCGCGACCACGCCGAAGACCGGCAGGCTGAGCAGCGCGAACTGGATCACCGGAGCGCGGGCCGCTCGGTGCCCTCATGCCGCTCGGTGTCCCCGTTCCGCTCGGTGCGCCTGTGCCGTTCGGTGCCTCCGTCACGCGCGGCGGCCGCGTCGGTGCGGGCCTGGATCGCCCGGATCACGGCCACCATGTCCTCCTCGCCGAGGCCGAGCGCGGCGGTCTCCGCGTACAGCCGGTGGCAGGCGTCCAGCAGCGGGGTGGCCAGGCCGGCCGCCCGGGCCGCCCCGGCGACCAGCCGGTTGTTCTCCAGCACGTTGGTGATTGACGCCTGCGCGGCATGGTCGCCGTACAGCAGCTTGTCGATCTTCACCCGGGAGATCGGGCTGGCCATCTGGCCGCCGTTCAGCACCTCGCGGAACCGGTCCAGGTCCAGGCCGTGCCGCTCGGCGAAGTGGGTGGCCTCGGCCAGCCCGGTGACCAGGGTGATCAGGAAGACGTTCACCGCCAGCTTCATCACCAGCCCGTTCGGCACCGGACCGCAGTCGATCACCTGCCGGCACATCGGCCCGAGCAGCGGGCGGATGTCCCGCCCCGCCTCGGTGTCCCCGGCCAGCATGGCGACCAGCTCGCCGGCCTCGGCCGGCTTGCGCGAACCGGAAACCGGCGCCTCCAGGTAACGGCCGCCGGCCCGCCGCACGTCGGCCTCCAGCGACCGGGAGTACTCCGGCTCGGTGGTGCCCATGTGCACGACGGTGTGGCCGGCCACCCGGGCGGCGAAGGCCGGCGTGCCCCGGGCCAGCGTGGCGTCCACGGCCGCGCCGTCGGCCAGCATCAGCAGCACGGTGGCCGCGCGCCGGAACACCTGGTCCACGCTGGCGGCCACCTCGGCGCCGGCCGCGCGCGCCGCTTCGGCCTTGCCCGGCGTGCGGTTGTACACGACCAACGGCGTGCCGGCGCGGGCCAGGTTCGCCGCCATCGGCTGCCCCATCACCCCGAGCCCGACAAATCCGACGTCGCCCATCCGGCTCTCCCCTCGAACGACTGAATCAGCCTGCCAAACCGACCGAATCGGCTTGGGGGCTTATGACAGCTGTCATAGGACAGGTGTCATAGTATGCGAGCATGGGCGAACGGGCAGCGCGCGAGCGGATGGTTTTCAGCGCGGCGCAGTTGATGCGCCGCCACGGCGTGGTCGGTACCGGTCTGCGCGCGGTGTTGGCGCACGCCCGCGCCCCGCGCGGGTCGCTCGGCCACTACTTCCCGGGGGGCAAGGAACAGCTGGTCAACGAGGCGGTCGCGTGGGGCGGCCGATACGCCGGCCGGCGCGTCCCCCGGTTCATGGCGGCGCTGGGCGAACGCCGGACGCCGAGCGGGCTGTTCCGCGCCATGACCGCGCAGTGGGCGGACGAGTGGGCATCGGCCGGCTACCAGGCCGGCGGCTGCCCGGTGGTGGCGGCCGCCGTGGACTGCGCGGACAGCGCCGAGTCGACCCGCGCGGCCGTCTCGGCGGCGTTCGACGAATGGCGCTCACCGGTGGCCGCCGCACTGGTGGAGATGGGCGTGCCGGCCGAGCGGGCGCCGGCGCTGGCCACCCTCATGGTGAGCGCGGTGGAGGGGGCGGTGCTGATCTCCAGGGCCGAACGCAGCCCGGACGCGCTGCACACCGTGGCCCGCGAGCTCGGCCCACTGCTCGACGCGGCCCGCGGTTGACCACGCTGAACGGCTCTACAGCTTTCGCCCGGTGAAGGCGAGCAGGCGGATGCCGGCCGGGTCGCCCGGCGCGGCCGGCTGCTCCGGGCCGAACGCCTCCGGGCTGCGCCCGCCGGAGAGCAGCCCCTGACCGATGGCCAGCGCCGACTCGAGCAGCTGGTCGGCGGGCATCGGGCGGCCGGTGGCGTGCGCCAGGTCCGCGCAGTGCGTGGTGATGTCGAAGACCGCGATGTTCATCGCCAGCTCGCCGGGCACCTGCCCGAAGTGGCCGAGCTCGACGGTCGAGGTGAGCGAGTCGGCCGGGCGGAACGCGGCGGCCAGCCGGTCGGCGGCGGTGGAGAAGACCTCGGCCGGCTCGGCGTCGCCGAGCAGGTCGGCGCCCATAGTCCCGGTGAGCTCGTCCTTGGTCAGCGAGCCCCGCTCCCGCGCGCCGCCCATCGTGGTGGTCGTGGCGACCATGTGGTTGACCAGCGCGCGCACCGTCCAGTCGGTGCACGGGGTCGGCCGGCCGAGCTGCTCGGGGGACAGGTCGGTGATCAGTGCGGTGGCCTCGCGGTTGGCGTCGTCGAACAGTGCGCGCAGGTCCATCGGGCTCTCCTTTGAGCGTGAGACTGCGAAACTACCGGGGGGCGACGAGCAGGGGTTGGCCGGCGGTGCCGACCGGCCCGGTGGCGTCGGCCAGCTCGCAGTGGGTGAGGCCGATGCCGTCCGGGCCGTAGTCGCTGCGGGCGGCCAGGTAGGTCCACTCGGACTCCGGGTGGCGCATCAGCGTCACGGTGAGCGCCGGCGGGATGAACAGCCATTCGTCCAGCGGCAGCGCGGCGGAGACCCCGTTCGCCGAGTCGACCACCAGCAGCACCCGCTGCGACCCGGTCAGCGGGCGGTCGGGCAGCAGCGGCACGCGGACCCGGGTCCACACCCGCGCCGGTCCCGGCACGTGGTATCCGCCGGTCACGAAGCGCCACTCGATCGCCTCGCCGTAACCCCACTCGGTGAGCCCGGGGAAGTACCGCTGCGGCTGGGGGCCGGGCAGCGGCGGCGGAGCGGTCCCATCCGCCGGGTCCGCGCCGTCGGGCCGAGCGCCGTCGGGCCCGGCGCCGTTGGGACGAGCGCCGTTCGGGCCGCTTCCGGTGGCGATGAACCAGGCGCGCGCGGTGACCACCAGCCGGCCGTCCACCCGCAGCGCCGCCTCGACCAGCTGGGTGCGCCGGCCCGGCCGGGGCACCGAGGTGCTGACCTCACCCACGCGCCGGGGGATCGGGCCGTGGAAGTCCACCGCGATGCGGGCCAGCCGCAGGTTCGGGGTCTCACCCCGCACCAGGTCCTCCAGCACGGTGCCGAGCAATGCGGCCGGCGGCCCGCCGTGCTGCATCTCCGGGTCCCACGGACTGGTGGTGGCCTCGGTCGGCAGGTACCGGTTCGTCCCCACCGGCCGGTAGAAGCTGCCCGCCTCGCTCACCCGGCCGACCTTACCCAGCCGTCCCGGGCATCGCCCGGGTAGTTCGGTGGAGGCACGAAGCGGAACGAGTGCGGACCGGGGGGTCACCCGCCTAGCCCCGCTCCGTGCCGTTTCCCAGCGACCGCCAGGGGGTGCGGCGGCCGCTGCGCTGGGTAGCGAGGTCAATTGTGCCCGCCCGAATCATGATCTGCATCACACTCGGATGGATGTCAGTCGAATGGCCGCTCACTCTCACCGGAGTGGCAGTTCTTACTTCGGTGATGTGCGTGTGGTGCATGCGACGGGTCGGTTAGGCCGAACCGGTCACGTTCCGCGCGCGGGTCTCATCTGTGGGTCTGCCCCCGCTGCTCGGCGGCGGTCACGGCGGAGGCGATCTCGGCCACGCCCCGGTACTCGCCGGGGGGCAGCGCCCAGAGCGCGTGCCGGGTCTGCGCGTCCACGCCGTTGTAGTCGGCCCAGGACAGGATTTCCCAGGTTTGCGCCGGGAAGCGGATGCCTTGCAGTGCGGCGGCTATGAGCTGGATGGTGCGGTCGGTCACGGCCCACCTCCGGGAGCGTCGCAGCGATGTGTCCTACATCACACTACTCCCTCGCCGGCGAGGGTGCCCGCGGCTTTTGCGACTTTTGAGGCCAATGGTGTGAAAGTGACGCGTGAGATTTGATCTCCGATGTGGCCCCGGGTCCGGGCGCGTCCCGGTTGTTGTCTGTGCAATCGAATCAAATTCCCGGGCCTGAGCGCCATCGAATACTAACTCCACGCTAAGAATTTCGGCCGACCTGTGCTATCACGGGTGGATCTCGAAAACCTTGCACTAGATCTCTTTGAGCGGTGCGTGGATCGCGGTACTTTCCGATCATCGTGACGTGTGGTGCTGGATGTGACTAGTGATGAGTGCATCCGGACCCGCGTGACGGGGGGTTAGGGCCGGTCGCAGGGGTGGTTCTCGACCGGTCCGCGTAACGAGGGGGCTCGTTGCGCCGTGACGCCGGTCGTTATTGGCCGGCGTGGTTCGCGCGGCCTGGGTCGCGCGTTCGGTGACCGGTGTCGCGCTGGCGTGTGCCGGTATCTGGGCTGGTCAAAGACGTACGGGTGTTGTCCTGTGCGCTCGCGGCCGGCCACGAGGGGTAGTCGGGTCGGGACCGGGTGACCGGTCGCGGCGGGTCGGCAAACGGGTTACCTGGATGCCGGCTGTCCGCGAAATGAAAGCAGCCTAAGAACTACGTTCCGTGTGGAACATTTTTCTTGCGGTTACCTAAGTTCTGCGGTAGCAATAAAGGGCACTAAAACCTCCCGGCGCTCGCCGGGAGGGTGGTTTCCACGAAGGAGAAATCTCGTGCGCAAGCTTCACAAGGTGGCGGTCCCGGCGTCCGTGACCACCGCCGCGATGCTTATTGGCAGTGGCACTGCGTTTGCCCAGGACGCGGGCGCTGGTGCGGCCGCGGGTGGCAGCGTCGACGTCGGTGGCCTTTTGGGTGGCCTGGGGAGCGCGCTGGGCGGCCTGCCCATCGTGGGTGGCCTGCTTTCCAGCATTCTGGGGCTCATCGGGCTCTGATCCCACCGAGCCGTTTACCCCTGTTGAACGGCTCGAGGGGAGCAAGGTGCACGTGAGTTACGGCAGCCGTTGCGCGCGGTGATGAGGTCCACCGCGCGCAACGGTTCGCCGAAATTGTCTGATTGCCCGCGTGGGGTAGTCGCGTCCTTATTACGGGACTATCTCGACCGTTTTTTCCGCACCGCGAAACCGCTGCCCGGATTTCCCCGATTCAGTCCGGCAGCATGGGCATGTCCGCATCCAGCTCGCGGCCCAGCAGCACGCCCCGGGTGACCGCCGTCCGGCCGAACCGGGTCCGGGCCAGGTCCACCGCCGTGTCCAGTTCCGGCGGTGGCCGGTCGAAGGGCAGGGTCAGCTGCCCGGTGGATGCCTCGGCCAGGTTGCCCACCGCGATGCCGATCAAAGTCAGGCCCCGGCTGTCGATCATCGGACGGGCCGCGCGCAGCAGCGTGCGGGCCGAGGTGAGGACCGTCTGGGTGTGCGCGGTGGCCTCGGCCATCGTGTGGGACCGGGTCGCCCGGGTGTAGTCGGCGAACCGCAGCCGCAGGGTCACCGTCCGCCCGATCCGCTCGGCCGCCCGCATCCGCCGGGTGACCCGGTCCACCAACCCGATCAGCATGGTTTCCACCTCGGCCCACGGCCGGGGGCGGCGGCCCAGCGCGCGCTGCGAACCGATGGAGCCGCGCCGGCGCCCGGGTTGCACCACCCGGGGGTCCCGGTTGTGCGCCAGCGCGTGCAGGTGCCGCCCGGACGCCCGGCCGAGCAGGGCCACCAGCGTGGCCTCGGTGAGCTCGGCGACCTCGGCCACGGTGGTGATGCCCCAGCCGTGCAGCTTGCCGGCGGTGACCTCGCCGACCCCCCACAGCATCCGCACCGGCAGCGGGTGCAGGAACGCCAGCTCGCCCTCGGTGGGCACCACCAGCAGCCCGTCCGGCTTGGCCACCCGGCTGGCCACCTTGGCCAGGAACTTGGTGCGCGCCACGCCGACGGTGATGGGCAGCCCGACCTGCTCCGCCACCCGCGCGCGCAGCCGGGCGGCGATCCGCTCCGGGGTCTCCCCGGTCAGCCGCCGCAGGCCGCCGACCTCGAGGAACGCCTCATCGATGGACAGGCCCTCGACCAGCGGCGTGGTGTCGTGGAAGACCTCGAACACCGCCCGACTGGCCTCGGTGTACGCCTCGAACCGGGGCGGCACGACGATCGCCCCCGGGCACAGCCGGCGGGCCTGCGCACCGCCCATCGCGGTGCGCACGCCATGGGCCTTGGCCTGATAAGAGGCCGCCAGCACCACGCCCCCGCCGACGATCACCGGCCGGCCGCGCAGCCGGGGGTCGTCGCGCTGCTCGACCGAGGCGTAGAAGGAGTCCAGGTCGGCGTGCAGGATCGACTCGGACACGAACAGATGTTCGCATACCTCACCCCGTGACGGCCAGTTCCTCCAGTGCATGGAACGCGGTGGACGGGCGCCACCGCGGTGCCTCGTCCACCGGGCGCAACCCGGGGTACCGGGAGAACAACCTCGGCAGCATCTCCGTCGCCTCCAGTCGCGCCAACGCCGCGCCGAGGCAGAAGTGGATGCCGCCGCCGAAGCCGAGGTGACCGGCCGGCACCCGGGTCAGGTCCAGCCGGTCCGGGTGGTCGAACCGGCGCGGGTCCCGGTTGGCCGCATGCAGATCCAGTACCACCGTCTGGCCGGCGCCGATCCGTGCGCCACCCACCCGCTGCTCCGCCACCGCCGTGCGAACCAGCGCCTTGACCGGCCCGGTGAACCGGATCAGCTCCTCCACCGCGCGCGCCGGGTCGGCCAGCAGGTGCGGCACCTGCTCGGGGTGGCGCAGCAGCTCGTGGGTGCCGGTGGTGATCAGGTTGGTAGTGGTCTCGTGGCCGGCGGCGAGCAGCAGGATGCAGGTGGCCAGCACCTCGTCCAGGGTCAGCCCCTCCAGCCCGAGCAGCTCGCTGATCAGGTCGTTTCCCGGCCGGTCGGACCGCTCCACCAGCAGCGGGGTGAGGAACAGCATCACCTCGGTGGACGCGGTGGCCGAGCGCATCAGGTCGTCCCGGGTGGGGTTGAACTCGAGCAGCCGGACCAGGTTCGAGGTCTGCGCGGCGAACAGCTCGGCCCCCTCGGTGCCCACGTCGAACAGCTCGCAGATCACTGCCAGCGGCACCGGCGCGGCCACCTCGGTGAACACGTCCACCTCGGGGCCGTCGGCGAACAGGTCGTCCAGCACCGCGTCCACCACCGCCGCCACCCGGGGCCGCAGGGCCTCGATGGCCCTCGGGGTGAACGCCGGGGCGAGCAACCGGCGCAGCCGGGTGTGCTCGGGCGGGTCCATGAGCAGCAGCGAGCCCTGGGGCAGCTCGCGCAGCGCCTCGTTGGCCCACTCGCCGTTGCGCGGGTCGCTGCTCCAGCCGCTGCCCCGCAGCACCCCGGTGACCTCCTCGAACCCGGTCACCCGGTAGGCGTTGGTGGCGGCGTCCCAGTGCACCGGGGCGTCGGTCGCGCTGGTCATGTCCGGACCCCCCGGAACTCGAAGTCCAGCTCGCCGTACTTGGTGGCCGGCGGGCCGCCGTTGTCCCACTCGTCCTTGATGGCGGCCCACGGGCCGGTGCCGCCCAGTGCGCCGAGCACGGCGGTCATGCCGGTGTCGATGCGGGAGATGAACAGGTAGTCCGAGCGGGTGGTGAGCTTGCGGACCACCCGCGCGTGCGGCCCGTTCGGGGAGAACTCGGCGTTCACCACGGTCCGGGCGAACTCCTCGGTGTAGGTGTAGGGCTGCGGTCCGACCAGCGGAGCCAGCGAGTCGACGAACCAGGCCAGCAGTTCCCCGGCGTCCGGCGGATCGGCCAGGTCCACGAACCCGCCCTCGGCGGCCTCCCGCAGGATGGCCTCGGGGTCCCGGGCGGCGGTGGCCCGGATGATCGCCTGCATGGTCCGCACCTGCTCCGGGCGGAACCGCTTCACGCAGCCGAAGTCCAGGAAGGTGACCGTGCCGTCCGGGTGGAACAGGTAGTTCCCGGGATGCGGGTCGGCGTTGAAGGCGCGCAGCAGCCGCAGGTTGCCGGCGGTGAACCGGAAGATCGCCTCGGACCACCGGTCGCGCAGGTCCTGGCCGGCGCGCAGCGCCTCGGCGTAGCGCTGCCCCTCCACGAACTCCATGGTGAGCACCCGGCGGGTGGTCAGCTCGTCGAGCACCTCGGGCACCCGGATGAACGGGTGGCCCCGGTAGAAGTCGGCGAACTCGCGCTGGTTGGCCGCCTCGGTCAGGTAGTCGATCTCCTCGCCGATCCGCTCGCTGACCTCGGCGGCCATTGCCCGCAGGTCCATGTTGGTCAGCCCCGGGGCCATGCCGGCGAGCAGCCGGAAGAAGGTGGCCAGCAGCTCGGTGTTCTTCAGGTCGGCCCGGATCGCCCGGTCCACCCCCGGGTACTGGATCTTCACCGCCACCGCCCGGCCGTCCGGCAGCCGGGCTTTGTGCACCTGCCCGATGGACGCGGCGGCCACCGGCTGCGGGTCGAACTCGGTGAACACCTCGCCCGGAGAGCGCCCCAGCTCCTCGGTCAGCGTCCGGACCGCCAGCTCTGCCGGCATCGGTGGAGCGGAGTCCTGCAGCCGGGCCAGCGCCTGCTGGTAGATGCCCCGGTACTCGTCCTCGACGGCGGTGGAGAAGGTGACGAAGGACAGGATCTGGCCGGCCTTCATCAGCACGCCCCGGGAGCGGCCCAGCTGTTCGGCGTACCGCTCGGCGTTGCGGGTGTGGCGGTCGGCCGCCTTGACGCCCCGCCGTTGGTTGCGCAGCGCGGCGACCACGGCCTCGCCGGCGGTCCGCCCGGCCAGCCCGACCAGCGGGGCCACCCGGGCCACCCGTCCGCCGGGGATCTCCTCCGTCATTTTCCGTCCCCTCAGTTCCCTCTTGGATGAGCTAAGTGTTTACTTAGGAACATGGCGGTGTCAACCAGGGAACGGATCCTGGACGCGGCGATGGAGCTCTTCGGCCGGCAGGGCTACAAGGGCACCAGCGTGGTGCAGATCGAGCGGGCGGCCGGGCTGAGTCCGGGCGCGGGCGGCATCTACCACCACTTCCGCACCAAGGAGGAGCTGCTCGCCGCCGGGATCGAGCGACACCTGTCCCGGCTGGCCGCGCTGCGCGACATCCGCGCACTTTTCACCGGCCTCGGCGACCTGCGCGCCGAGCTCACCCTCACCGCCCGCTACGCGCTGGCCGAGCTGGACCGGGAGGCCGACCTGCTGCGCATCCTGGCCTCGGAGAGCCGCACCCGCCCCGACCTGGTCGAATCGGCCGTCCGGCAGTTGGTGCAGGCCACCTACGCCGGCTTCGCCGACTGGCTGGCCGAGCGGGCGGGATTGTCGCCCGAACGTGCGGAGGCAGTGGCCGCGGTAGCCCTGGGTGCACTGTTCTCCACTCGGTTGTTGCGGCTGTTGCTGGGCGCCGATCCGATCGGCGTGGACGACTCTCAGTTCGTGGAGACCTGGGTGGAGATGGTTGCGGCTTTGCTTGGGTGACGTCTTGTGGTGCTTTTGGGTGGGCGGGTGCGGCTTTAAAGATTGGCTCGGACGGCCGGGTGGGGTGGTCGGTTGGGGTGGGTGCCGGCCGTTGCGGTTCGGGCGGCTGTTGCCGCTCGGTTTCGGGGGTTGGTTACCGGGTGTAGTCGCCGGTCGTCATCGAGAGCATGCTGAGTCCGGTCCCGCCCATGATCGAACCGGACTGAGCCAGCTCTCGGTGCATACGGCCCCGAGCTTCCGCCGCCTCGCCGTCGCATTTGTCCCAACCGTCACAGAACTGGTCACTCAGGGTGGCTGCAGGTTCAGGCTGGAGCGCACCGAAAGGCGACGGGCGGCACCTCAGCCCGGCAGGAAGCCGAGCCGCGCCGTCCAAGCCGATCTTTAAAACCCGCACCGCACCGAACGGACCCCAACTTGGGCGAGACATGTGGAGTGTGTACGTACTACGCTGTGTCGCGCGCCCCGGCTTGCTTCAACGGTGAAAGGAACGCGGTCGTGACCGATAAGGAGACGCGCCTCGGCATCTACGAGCGCATGTACCGGATCTTCCGGACGGACGAGTCGATGCGCCAGCAGATCATGAAGGGCGCGGTGTCGGTGATCTACTACTCGCCGCGTGGCCAGGAGGGCATACCGGCGGCCGTCTCGGCGGCGCTCACCGCCGATGACTACATCACCACCACCTACCGGGGCCTGCACGACACGATCGCCAAGGGCGCCCCGCTCAAGGAGGTCATCGCCGAGATCATTGGCCGCTCCACCGGCACCAGCAAGGGCAAGGGCGGCATCATGCACCTGAACGACCCCCGGGTGGGCGTGATGGCCACCTCCGGGATCGTCGGCGGCGGGGTGCCGATCGCCAACGGGCTGGCGCTGCGCTCGCAGATGACCGGCTCGCCCAACGTGACGGTGACCTACTTCGGCGACGGCGCCTCCAACATCGGCGCCTTCCACGAGTCGCTGAACATGGCGGCGGTGTGGAAGCTGCCGGTGGTCTTCGTCTGCCAGAACAACGAGTACGGCGAGTTCACTCCGCGCATGGAGTCGATGAACGTCAAGGAGGTCGCGACGAGGGCGAGCTCCTACGGCATGCCGGGCGTGACGGTGAACGGCAACGACCCGGACGCCATGTACGACGCCGCGCGGACCGCCGTGGAACGCGCCCGCGCCGGCGAGGGCCCGACGCTGATCGAGGCCATGACCTACCGCTTCATGGGGCACGTGTTCGGCGTGGACACGATGGAGTACATGCCGAAGGAGGAGATGGCCGCCGCGATGGCGAACGACCCGGTGCCGGCCTACCGCCAGCGACTGATCGATCAGGGGGCCACCTCGGAGGACGAGATCGCCGCCCTGGAGGCCCGCGTGGACGCCGAGGTCGCGGAGGCCGTCGAGTTCGCGCTCAACTCGCCGCCACCGGACCCGGCGGATACCTACACCGACGTCTACGCGGAAGTGGTGCCGGCATGAGGCCGGCGACTCCGGCAGGAGCTTCCCGCGCCCGACGGAACCACAACGAGGTGGAGAAATGAGCGAGTCCAAGCAGTCGATGGTCGCCGCCCTCAACTCAACCCTGCACGCGGCGCTGGAGAACGACCCGGACGTGTTCCTGCTGGGCGAGGACATCATCGACCCGGTGGGTGGCGCGTTCGGCATCACCAAGGGGCTGTCCACCAAGTTCGGCCGCGACCGGGTGCGCGAGACGCCGATCTCCGAGCAGGCGATCATCGGCGCGGCGATCGGCTCGGCGATGCTCGGCGGCAAGCCGATCGCGGAGATCATGATCGCCGACTTCTACGCGGTCTGCTTCGACCAGGTGGCCAACCACGCGGCCAAGCTGCGCTACATGTCCGGCGGGCGGACCACGGTGCCCATGGTGGTGCGCGGGATGCTCTCCGGCGGGCTCAACTTCGCCGCCCAGCACTCCCAGTCGGTGGAGGCCTGGATGATCCACTCGCCGGGCCTGAAGGTGGCGATCCCGTCCACCCCGGCGGACGCGAAGGGCATCCTGAGCACCGCGATCGACGACCCCGACCCCGTGATCATCTTCGAGCCGGTGATGCTCTACGGGTCCACCGGCATGGTCCCGGACGGCGCGCACAAGGTGCCGTTGGGCAGCGCGAACGTCGCCCGCGAGGGTTCGGACGTCACCGTGGTCACCTACGGCTCGCAGGTTCCGCTGGCGCTCGGCGTGGCCGAGCAGCTGGCCGGCGACGGCATCGACGTCGAGGTGGTGGACCTGCGCTGGCTGCAGCCGTGGGACGAGGCCACGGTGCTGGAGTCGGTGCGCAAGACCACCCGCGCGGTGGTGCTGCACCAGGCGGTCAGGCGGGCCGGGTTCGGCGCCGAGCTGGCCGCCGTGCTGCAGGAGAAGCTGTGGGGCACGCTGCGCGCGCCGGTGCTGCGGGTGGCCGCCGCGAACACCCCGGTGCCGTTCGCCACCGAGCTGGAGCAGACCCACTTCCCGACACCGAACGACCTGGTCACGGCCGTCCGCCAGGTGACATCCGGCTGAATTCCACCGATTATTATATGTCTATATAGGCTACTGATTCCGTTTCGGCCGGTACGCGTCCGCCCGGTGGCTGACCCGGACGGCCAACACGGTCCGTGCCCGTTCGTCCAGCCGAACTAGCACTCGGTAGTCGCCCCGGCGCGCGGACCGGTACGCGGTGAGCTCGTTGCGCAGCGGCACGCTGACTGCCGCCGGGTCGGCCGCCAGTGGTCCGGTGAGGAACGCGTCGATGGCCGCCGCCACCCGGCCGGGCAGCCGGTGCAGCCCGCGCCGGGCCTCGGCGGTGAGCGCGATCCGCCAGCGGGTCGCCCCCGGGGCGGCCGGGCCGGCGGACCGCGAGCCGGGCGCCCCGGCGGCCACCCCCGGGGCCTCGACCGGTGGGTCCGGCCACGGGCGGGGAAACCGGCTGGGTGGGCTCGGCCTGGCCCGATTCCGCGAGTACGGGGGATGGCTCACCGCTGGGCCGGGGTGGTCTCGCCGGACGCGTACTGCGCCTCGGCGGACGCCACCGCGTCCGCGATGGCCGGCTGGGAGAGCCAGTACAGCGTCTCGTGCAGCGAGTCCAGGTCGTCCGCCGCCATCAGCACGGCGGCCAACCGGCCGTGCCTGGTGATCTCCACGATCTCGTGCGTGGTCTGCACCTCTTCGACCAACGCGGAAAGCTTGTCCTTGGCCTCGCTGAGCGGCAGGTTGCGGGGCATGGCGGAAATGATAACAGTTCTAGCCAGAATTCAGGCTAATCGCTGGCCAGAATCCCGGCCGATTGCGAGCTACTTCTGGTCTATATTCGTGCCAGATAGAGCGAATACTGTAGCCTAGACGGTGCATTGCGATGTTATAAGGCCTACTGTTCTCCGTTGCCTGTGCAAGGATATAGCCGCAAGTCCGATACCCTCGGAGAGATGATGACAAGCGCAGCGGCGTTCGTTCGCCCGGTTGAGGCAGCCTCGGTTGTCGAGCGGGTCACTTCGGAGATTCGTAGTTCGATCCTGTCCGGCCGCTTAGCGCCGGGGCAGGAGTTTTCGCTGCGCCAGATCGCCGGACAGCTCGGGGTCAGCTTCATTCCGGTGCGCGAGGCGTTGCGCAGCCTGGAGGCGGAGGGCCTGCTGGTCACCCGGCGCGGCCGCAGCGCCGTGGTGGCACCGCTGGACGCGGACGAACTGCACTCGCTGACCCGGTTGCGCGGGTTGATCGAGCCGGACCTGCACGTCAAGTCGTGTCAGGTCATCGCGGCCGAGGAGCTGGACCGGCTGGAGCAGTTGCTGCAGGTCAGCAACACCGGTGGGCACGACACGGACGAGGCCTTCGAGCTGTACCACGCATTCCGGGTGGGGCTGGTCGCGCCGGTGGCCACCGCCTGGGACCTGCGGATCATGGAACGCGTGTGGCGGGCGATGGACCGCTACTACCGGATCGCGATGAGCCGGGCGAGTGAGGCCGACGTTGCCGAGGCCGACTCGCTGCGCCGGGCACTGCTCGCCGCGTTCCGGGAGCGGGACACCGAGGCGGTGTGGTCGGCGACCATGCGCCGGGTGGAGTTCGCCGCGTCCATGGCCGAGCGTTCCCTCACCCCCTGAGAGCCCCGGGTTCGTTCGACCCGGCGGCCCGGTCGTCGGTGTCGTCCGCCCTGCCGCCCGACTACGACCGCGACCCCGGTCGTTTTCTCGCGAACCAGCGCGCCACCGCACGGTTCTCGCAGGTCGGTGACCTGCACCCGCTGGTGGCCGACCAGTTGGCCAGCCTCGGCGCGCACTCCGTGCTGGACCTCGGCGGCGGCTCCGGCCCGCTGGCCAGGCTGCTGGGGGACCGCCGGGTGTGGACCGTCGTGGCGGACCGGGCCCGGCATGTGCGCATGGCTCCCGCGCCCCGGGTGCGCGCGGATGCGCTGGCCCTGCCGTTCGCCGACGGTTCGTTCGACGCGGTCGCCGCGCTGTGGATGCTCTACCACCTGGACGAGCCCGCGCGGGCTCTGCGCGAGGCGCACCGGGTGCTCCGCCCGGCCGGCACCTTCGTGGCGTGCACGTCCAGCCGGACGAACGACCCCGAGCTGGCCGAGGTGCTGCCCGACTGGGGCCGGCGGACCACGTTCGACGCGGAGGACGCGGTGCGCATCGTCGGCCGGTCGTTCCACGTCATCCGGGTAATCACCTGGGACCAGGCCTTCGTCACCCTGCCCGACCGGTCGGCCGGCGCGCTGTTCCTGCGCGGCCGGGGCCTGTCCGAGCGGCGGGCCACCCGTGCGGCCGCTGAGCTGCGTTACCCGATGAGCGTCACCAAGCGCGGCACGTTGATCTGGGCCCGGCGGCGGTCCCACCCCGCGCACGCCTGACTCGGGACACGCGCCAACCGGTTTGGTCGCGGCGAAATCACGGTTGGGTGTTGATGCGCATCTTGATCGCACATGTGGGGTATGTGTAGGCGGTGGGGGTACGCACGGTAGTCACTTTCGGGCTGGGGGCGCTGCTGACAGCCGGCTTCGTCCTCGGATGGGTGCAAGCCGGAAACGAGCCCGAGCTGACCAACCTGCCGGTGCCCCGGTTCGGCTCGGCCAACGGCGGTGACCCCAACGCCGCGCGCGCCGCCCGCCGGGAGACCCTGCTGCCGGTCGACTGCGGCGAGGTGCTGCCCGGCCCGGTGGACGCCGCCGCGCTGCTCGCCATGCCCACCGGCAGCGTGACCGCGCGCGGGATCATCGGCGTGGGCTCCCCGTCCGTGGGCCTGCTGGAGCGCCTGACCTGCAACTTCTTCCCGGCGCACAAGGCCAGCGGCCCGCCGCTCATGGTGATCGGGCTGGCCGCGTTCACCGACCAGGCCGGCGCCCGGGCGCAGCGGGACCGCAACATCGCCGCCGAGCGCGCGGACACCTTGGCCAGCCGGCCGGTTCCGTTCGGGGACGCGGTGGCCACCCTGCTCAGCCAGCGGGACAACTACCTGCTGATGGTCACCTACGACCGGTACACGGTGACCGCCAGCGTGGCCCGGCGGCTGGTGCCGGAGGCGAACGCCGAGGCGGTGCTGGTGGATCTGGTCCGCCGGGTGTGGCCCGGGGTGCTGCCGCCCGGTTCCATCCCCGCGTCGACCGGGCCGCCGACCACCGGGGTGGCCGATGCGCGGCCCCTGCGTGCGCCTGGGTGAGACTGACCGGGTGAGCGAGCAGCCGGAACTGGTGGTGGCGGACGCGTCGGCGTGGCGGGAGTGGTTGGCCACTCACCACGGCGACTCGGACGGCGTGTGGTTGGTGCTGGCCCGCAAGGGGGTCACCGAGCCGACCTCGCTGACCTACGCGCAGGCGTTGGACGAGGCGCTGTGCTTCGGCTGGATCGACGGCCAGGCGCGGGGCGGGGACACCCAGGTCTACCGGCAGCGGTACACCCCGCGCCGGGCGCGCAGCATCTGGTCGGTGCGCAACGTCTCGCTGGTGGAGGCGCTGCGCGCGGCCGGCCGGATGCACCCGGCCGGCGAGGCGGAGTTCGAGCGGGCCCGGGCGGACGGCCGGCTGGCCGCCGCGTACGAGGGGCCGGCGCGGGCCCAGGTGCCGGCGGACCTGGCCGCCGCGCTGGCCGGCGAGCCCCGGGCGGAGGCCATGTTCGACATCCTGACCAGCCAGAACCGGTACGCCATCCTGCACCGGTTGCACAACGTGAAGCGCGCCGAGACGCGCGCCCGCCGGCTGGCCCAGTTCGTCGAGATGCTCGCCCGGGGCGAAACCATCTACCCGCAGAAACGCACGTTGGGTTAGTGCGTGACCGCCGGCACGCCGGGTGCCGGTAGGTCGTCCCGCTGCCACGGCCGGGCCATGAGCACCAGGAACAGCGTGGCCACCACCGTGCCGGCGGCCATCACCACGCCCATCGCCGGCGCGTCGTTGCCGAGCAGTCCGACCGTCGGCGAGGTGATCGCGCCGACGCCGAACTGGACCGCGCCGAGCAGCGCGGCCGCCGTGCCGGCCGCCTCCCCGTGCGCGGCCAGCGCCACGGCGGGCGCGTTCGGCAGCACCAGGCCGGTGAAGAACAGCACGGTCCACAGCGGAATCGCGACGCCGTACAAGCCGCCGAAGCCGGTGCCCGCCGTGACCAGCAGCAACAGCCCGGAGGCCGAGGCGAACATGCTGCCCGTGACCAGGATCTGGTGCGGCGCGAACCGGCGCAGCAGCCGCGCGTTCAGCTGGGTCGCGGCGATCAGCCACACCGCGCTGGCCCCGAACATCAGGCCGAACTGCCCCTGGTCCAGCCCGAACTGGCCCTGGAACACGAACGACCCGCCGGCCACGAAGCCGAACAGCCCGGCCATGGCGAACCCGGCGACCAGCACCAACCCGACGAACCCGCGATCACGCAGCAGGCCTCCGTAGGTGCGCAGGGTGTCCCGCAGCTCCAGCGGGCGTCGCCGCGTGCGCGGCAGCGTCTCGGGCAGCGCGAACGCCGCGTAGACGGCGATGAGCAGCGAAAGTGTGCCCAGCGCGACGAACACCCCGCGCCAGTCCGTCCAGCTCAGCACCGCTGAGCCGAGCGTCGGAGCCAGTACCGGGGAAACCCCCATCACCAGGATCAGCCGGGAGAGCAGCGTGGCACCCTCCCGCTCGTCGTACAGGTCGCGCACCATGGCCAGGGCCAGCACCATGCCGGCCGACGCGCCCAACCCCTGCAACACCCGCGCCACCATCAGCAGCTCGATGTTGGGCGCCACCAGGCAGGCGACGGAGGCGATCACGTGCACCGCGGCGCCGGCCAACAGCGGCCGCCGCCGGCCCAGCGCGTCGGACAGCGGGCCGACCAGCAGCTGGCCCAGGCCGAGCCCGAGCAGCGTCCCGGTGAGCGTGAGCTGGATGGTGGATTCGCTGGTCAGCAGGTCGGCCGCGATCTTCGGCAGGGCCGGCAGGTACATGTCGATGGACAGTGGCCCCAGTGCCACCAGCGCGCCGAGCACCACGGCCAGCCGGAGCTGGCTGGGTCGGCGGACGCCGTTCGAGTCAGTCTGTGTTAATCGATCGTCGGCGAGAGTCACGGACGGTTGTCAACGCTGTGCGTTCCCGGTTGTTCCGGCCACCCGTCCGGATGTGAAGTAACCCAATTCAGTTGACTCGGATCCCGGGAAAGCCGCAGGGTAGTGCCGGTTCCGCCGGACGCGCCACCACACGATCGGGGGGCGCCGGTATTCAATCCGCACGGACAGGCGATAGTTCATTCATGAGGCTCTCCCGCATCGCGCTCATCCTGGTGTCGTTCGCCGCGCTCGGCGTCGGCGTGTGGCTGGGGCTCACCCCGATCCGCGCCCAGATGACCGCAATCAGCCCCGACCTGCGGCGGCTCGACGTGTCCTGCGGCAATGGCTACCTGGGCGAGAGCCCTCGGGTGCTACCCGGCGACGCCATCGAGCCGCCCGGGGAGCGGGGCGTGCTGGTCCGGGTTTCCGATTACCGCGCGTACTGTGACCCGGCGGTCGGCCAGCGCCGGCTGGGCTCCTGGGCGCTCACCGCGCTGGGCGCGCTCGGGTTGGCCATCACGCTGGCCGGGGCAGGCCAGCGCGGCCCGGTCGAGCCGCCCGCGCCCAAGCCCGCCAAGTCCCGCCGCAAGTCCTCCGACGACGACCCGGAACCCGACGCCGACCCGGACCCCGGCCCCACCCCGCCCAAAACCGTAGGCGAACTAGCCGCCGAGCGCGGCCTAACCACCCGCCCCACCGACTGATTCAGTCCCTTCCGCACCCTGATTCAGTCGGTTCCGCACCCTGTTTCAGTGGGTTCCGCACCCTGTTTCAGTCGGTTTGGCACCCTGTTTCAGTGGGTTTGGCACCCTGATTCAGTGGGTTTGGCACCATGTTTCAGTGGGTTTGGCACCATGTTTCAGTCGGTTTGGCAGGGTGGTTCAGTCAGTCGCCGGCCAGTTCGGAGCCGGTCGGGATCCACCGGCCGGAGTCGCGCCAGCGGACCGCCTCGGCGAAGCCGTGCTCGGCGGCGTAGTCGCGGAACCAGCGGCCCTCCGGGGAGTGCCGGGTGATGCCGTCGAACAGGGTGGCGAGCAGTTGGGTGCCGGCCATGCCCATGTTGTCGTAGGCCTGGTTGATCATCAGTTTCTGCATGACCAGCTGGTTCACCGGCACCCCGGCGATCCGGTCGGCCAGACCCTCCACGGCGGCGTCCAGCTTGCCCGCCGGCACCGCCTCCAGCACCAGCCCCCACTCGGCGGCAGTCTCCCCGGAGATTGTGTCGCCGGTGAACAGCATCCGCTTGGCCTTTTCCGCGCCCAACCGGTAGACCCACATCGCGGTGGTCGGGCATCCCCACACCCGCGCCGGCATGTACCCGATCCGGGCGTCCGTCGCCATGATCACCTGGTCGCAACAGAGGGCGATGTCGCTGCCCCCGGCGACCGCGTATCCGTGCACCTTGGCGATGGTCGGCTTGAGCGAGCGCCACAGTGACATGAAGTGGTCGGTGTTGCGCTTCATCATCTGGAAGTCCTTGATCGGGTCCCAGACCGGCGGCTGGAAGGCCTCGCCGGCCTCCGCGTACCGCTTCAGGTCGTAGCCGGCGCAGAACGCGCGGCCCTCCCCGCTCAGGATGATCACGTGCACGTCCGGGTCGTCGTTCGCCCGGGCGACGGCCGCCGACAGCTCGACGGCCATCTCGGCGGTGATCGCGTTGAGCTGTTCGGGCCGGTTGAGCGTGAGGTACGCCTTGCGGTCGGCCACCCGGTAGCGCAGCGTGTGGAACTCTTCGGCGGACATGCCGCCATGGTTTCACAGTCAGGTCGGACTGTGAACGGGCGTAGATGTGCCATCTCGACTGAATCACCCTGCTGAAGTGACTGAATCGGGGTGCTGGAGTGACTGAATCAGGGGGGTGGTGGGGGGTGGGGGTGGAGGTGGGGGGCGAGGATGGCGTCGGCCAGGGCGGGGTCGTCGCGGAGGATTGAGGTGAGGGCCAGGCCGCGCAGCACCATGAGCAAGGACTCGAGTTCGGTGCGGGTGGGGAAATCGGGGGCCAGTACATCGCGTACCGCGCGGCCGATCTCCCGCTGCGAGGGCAGCAGCGCGGCGCGCAGCTCGGGGTCGGTGCGGGCGGCCAGCCAGAGCTCCAGCCCGGCCTGGAAGAACGGGCCGGACATGGCCGCACGGACGGCGGCGACCCGTTCCGAGCGGGTGTCCGGCGCGGTGGCGCGGATCTGCCCGAGCTGGACCTCGGCGATGTGCCCGATGGCGGCGGCCAGCAGGTCGCCCTTGGACCGGAAGTGGTGCAGCAACGCGCCCCGGGACACCCCGGCGCGCTGCTGGATGCGCTGCGTGGTCGTGCCGGCGTAACCGTGCTCGATCAGGCACTCCACCGTGGTCTCCAGCAACAGCCGGCGCGTCCGGTCGCGCTGTTCGCGCCGGGTCATGGTGGCCACTCGGGGGAGCCTACCGGCGCGGGATGCTAGACAGACCGTCCAGACGGACTGTTAAATCCGCGGTCATGGTTGAGGTGACCGAGGTGAGCATTCCGGTGCGGTTCCGGGGCGGCGCCGGGGCGCTGGCGGGCACGCTGACCGTGCCGGACGGCGGCGCGCGGGCCGTCCAGCTGCTGGTGCACGGGTACAGCTACGCGCGCTACTACTGGGACTTCCCGTACCAGCCCGAGACCTACTCCTACGTGCGCGCGGCGACGGCCGCCGGGTACGCCACGCTGGCCGTCGACCGGCTCGGCGACGGCGCGTCCACCCGCCCGGCCGGGTACCGGCTGACCTGGGGAAACGCCGCGCTCACCGTGGCCAGGGCGGTCACCGCGCTGCGCTCCGGGGAGCTGGGCCACCGGTTCGACCGGGTGGTCTATGCCGGGCACAGCTACGGGTCGGCGGTGGGCTTCCTGGTGGCCGCCCGACACCCCGGGGTGAACGCGCTGATCAGCACCGGCGCCACCCACCGGCCGAACGTGCCGGAGATGACCAAGCTGCAACTGATGTCCCCGCCGGTCGGGCGGAACCCGGAGACCGGTGCCCGCGACCCGCTGTACACCACCACGGCGGCGGGCCGGCGCGGGTTCTTCTACCGGGTGGCCAACGCCGACCCCGAGGTGATCGCCGCGGACGAACGGCTCAAGCAGACCGCCGGCGCGCTGGAGATCCCCACCGCCGTGCCGATGATGTTCAACGGGGTGAGCCGGGAGACCAACATCCCGGTGCTGGTGGTGCTCGGCGACCGGGACGCGATCTTCACCGGCCGGTTCTGCGCCGACGTCTCATCGGACGAGGCGCTGGCCGCCTCCGAGCGGCGCTTCTTCGGGCCGCTGGCCACCGTGGAGGGCGCGGTCATCCCGGACGCCGGCCACGACCTCAACCTGGAGCGCACCGCCCCCAAGACCTACGACCGCATGCTCGAGTTCACCGCCCGCCACGCGCCCGCCTAACCCCATATCGCGCGCCCCGCCAGCCCATATCGCGCGTTCCACCATGTCGTGTCGCGGGTTCTGCCGGCCACGCGCAGCCGCGAATTCCGCGACACAGCACGGAGAGACCCGCGATATGGGCTGGTGGGATCCGCGATATGGGGTTAGTCGTAGGTGACGGACAGGTTGGGGGTTACGGGGAGGGACTGGCAGGCCAGGATGTAGCCGTCGGCCAGGTCGGTGGCGTCGAGCACCTCGTTGCGGCGCATCTTCACCTCGCCCTCGGTGACCTGGCAGACGCAGGCGCCGCAGCGGCCTTCCTCGCAGGAGGACGGGGCGTCCAGGCCGCGCAGGCGCAGCAGCTCCAGCAGCGTGGTGTCCGGAGGCCAGTCGTGCTCGGTCTCCTCGCCGTCCATGCTCACGCGGACCCGGTGATCAGTCATTCGGAGATCACCAGTGCCCCCTCGAGAACCGCCGACTCCACCGTCCGGCGCAGGTGCGGGCAGCCGTCCCGCACCGTGAAGGCGGGGCAGCGGCGCATCGCTTCGGTGCTCCACTGGATGCTGGTCTGCGCGGCGCTGCTCTTCGCCACCTCGACCTTGCCGCCGCAGTTTACGCAGGTCAGCGCGATCAGCGGGCCCAGCCCGTCCGGTCCGATCACGTGACGGGCTCCTTGCGCGCCATGTTCTCCCGGACCTCCTCCTCCCAGGCCGCCACGGCGTGGGTGGTGTCCACCTCGAACTCGAACCGCCCGGTCATCTCCTCGGTGACGTCCTCGACGTCGGTGTAGAACTGCTCGTACCAGCGGCGCAGCTGGTAGACCGGGCCGTCCTCCTCGCACAGCAGCGGGTTGTCGATCCGGGCCTTGTTCTTCCAGATGTGCACGTCCTGCAGGAACCCGTCGCCCAGGCCCTTGGCGAACTGCCTGGCCAGCTTGGCCGCCTGCTCCTCGGTCAGCCCCGGTGGCTGCCGCAGCGCCACCGCCCACTGGAGCATGAACGAGTCCGGCGTCACCGGGTAGTGACAGTTGATCATGATAGTCTCGAGCTCGAAACCCTTGAAGTCGTGCCACAGCCAGTCGATCATGTAGGCCGGCCCGTAGTAGGTGGCCTCGGAGCGCAGCGCGTTGTCCTTGTCCGAGTAGGCCGAGTTGGCGTAGACGTCCGGACGGCCCCGGTTGTTCAGGTACTGCGTCGCGGTGTGCCCCTCGAAGACGTTCTTGAAGTAGGTCGGGAAGCCGAAGTGCACGTAGTAGAAGTGCGCCATGTCGGAGACGTTGTCGATCAGCTCCCGGCAGTTCACCCCGTCGATGAGCTCCGAGTTCCAGGTCCAGTCGCTCCACTCGCCGGAGTCCAGGCCGTCGATCTTCGGGATGATCACGTCCGGCGGCGGCGGGTTGTTCTGGGGGTCGTGCCACATGAACAGCTGGCCGTTCTCCTCACAGGTCGGCCAGGTGCGGGTGCGGGCCAGCTTGGGCACCCGGCGGGCGTAGGGGATGTCCACGCAGCGCCCGTTGCCGGCCCACCGCCAGTCGTGGAACGGGCAGGCCACCGCGTCGCCCTTCACGCTGCCCTGGGTGAGGTCGCCGCCCATGTGCCGGCAGTACCCGTCCAGCACGTTCAGCTTCCCGGTGCTGTCCGCGAACACCACCAGCTTGGTGCCGAACGCCTGGATGGCGTGCGGCTTGCCGTCCCGGAACGGCTCGGCCAGCCCCAGGCAGTGCCAGCCCCGGGCATATCGGGTCGGCGGTGTTCCCGCCTCGATGTCGCGTACGTCGGTCATGGTGTACCTCCGGCCAGATCGTGCGCGGCCAGGTAGCCGCCGACCATCGCCGGCCCGATCGTGGCGCCGGCACCCGCATAGCTGTGTCCCATCAACGCCGAGCTGGCGTTGCCCGCCGCGTAGAGCCCGGGAATCGGGCTGCCGTCCTCGCGCAGCACCCTGGAGCGCTCGTCCACGTTGAGGCCGCCCTTCGTGCCCAGGTCGCCCGGAACGATGCGCACCGCGTGGAACGGTCCGACCTCCAGCGGGGCCAGGCACGGGTTGGGCCGGCACTTGGGGTCGCCGTAGTAGCGGTCGTACGCCGAGTCGCCCCGGTGGAAGTCCTCGTCCCGGCCGTTGCGGGCGTATTGGTTGAACTGGTTGATCGTGGCTTGGAGCGCCTCGCCGGGCAGGCCGATCTTGGTGGCCAGTTCGTCCAGCGTGTCCGCGGTGAACACCGCGCCCGCCTTGTGCCAGCGTCCGGGGAACGGCTGGCGGGGGCTCAGCCCGGCGAACGGGTAGCGGTTGCGGTAGCGCTGGTCGGCGATCAGCCATGCCGGGATGTGGTCGGTGCCGGTGGCGTGCCCGTCGTACATCGCGTGCACCGCGTCCACGTACGGCACCGCCTCGTTCACGAACCGCCGGGCGGCCCCGTTGACCATGATGCACCCCGGCAGGGTGCGTTCGGCCAGGCAGAAGTACGGCCCGCCGGTGAGCGGGATGGACGGCCCCCACCAGGCGTCGTCCATCAGCCCCAACGCCCCGCCGACCCGTTGACCGGCCACGATGCCGTCCCCGGTGTTCTCCCTGGCGCCGGTGGTCCACGCGGTGCCGATCGGTGCGCGCTGGTACTGGGCGCGCATCTCGGCATTGTGCTCGAACCCGCCGGAGGCCAGGATCACGCCGCGCCGGGCGCGCAGCGTCTCCTCCTGGCCGTTCTTGGAAACCAGTGCGCCGGTGATCCGTTCGCCGTCCTTGGTCAGCTCGACCAGCGGGGTGTTCAGCCACACCGGCACGTTCAGCTCGCGCAGCCCGATGCGCAGGCCGGCGGCCAGGGCCTGGCCCATGGCGATGGTGCGGCGGCGGCGCAGCGCGCCGACGGCGCGGCGGGCGGCCACCCGTCCGGCGCGGAGCATCCCGCGGGGGTGCCGGGCGACCAGGTTCAGCCACTTGTAGTCGGCGGCGGTCACCGTGATGCCGGCCGGGCTGGCCAGGTACGGCGGGTTCAGCCGGGGCAGCTCGTCGCCGAGCAGCGCGGCGTCCAGGGGTTTCGGCTCGATGGTGCGCCCCTCCGGCATGCCGCCGGGCAGCTCCGGGTAGTAGTCCGCGTACCCGGGAACCCAGGCGAAACGCAGCGGGGTGAGCTCCAGGACCAGGTCCAGCGTGGCCGGGCCGTGCTCGATGAAGGCGCGCCGCCGCTCCTCGGGGATGTCCGCGCCGAGCAGGGTGGCCAGGTAGGTGGCCGCTCCGTCCGGCGTGTCCCGCACCCCGGCGCGGCGCAGCACGGCATTGTTGGGAATCCACACGCCGCCGCCGGACCGGGCCGTGGAGCCGCCGAAGGTGCCGGCCTTCTCCACCAGCACGACGTCCAGGCCGAGGTGCGCGGCGGCCAGCGCGGCGGTCATCCCGGCCGCGCCGCTGCCCACCACAACCACGTCGCATTCGCGCATGCCCGACTTCCTTTCGGATATCCTCCGTCGGCGGCAGTCTACTAGAACGTGTTCCATTTTGTGGAGGTGTCCCGTGGTGGAGGAGCTGGTCGCGGATGTCGTGGTGGTCGGCTTCGGTGCCGCCGGCGCGTGTGCGGCGATCGAGGCGGCGCGCGGCGGGGCGTCGGTGGTGGTGCTGGACCGGTTCTCCGGCGGTGGGGCGACGGCGCTCTCCGGAGGGGTGGTGTACGCCGGCGGCGGGACCTCGGTGCAGCGCGCGGCCGGGGTGTCCGACACCCCCGAGGACATGTACCGCTACCTGCGCGAAGAGGTCGGTGACGGGGTCCGGGAGGAGACCCTGCGGCGGTTCTGCGAGGGCAGCGTGGAGATGATCGACTGGCTGGCTTCCCTGGGGGTGCCGTTCCGCCCGGACCTGTGCCCGTACAAGACCTCGTACCCCAGCGACCGCCACTTCCTCTACTACTCCGGCAGCGAGGCCGCCGGCGGTTTCCGCGATGTGGCCACTCCCGCGCCGCGCGGCCACCGCGCCGTCGGCCGAGGCATCTCCGGCGCCGCCCTGTTCGGCGCACTCGCCGGCGCGGCCCGCCGCGCCGGCGCCCAGGTGCTGACCAGCACCAAGGTGGTCGCGTTGGAGGTGGAGTCCGGCCCGCACACGCGTTCTGGTGCTGGCCCAAGGGCAATCGCCGATGGGCCGGCGCCAAACGGTGTGTGCGAGCCGGAGGGCGAGGTGGCGGGCGAGTCGGGGACGCGCGAGCGAGTGGCCGGGGTTACGGCGGTGCGGGTTACGGGGTGGGCGGGGTGTGTGCATCGGGTGGTGTCGCGGTTTGCGGCGAAGCCCGGGTTGTACTACCCGCCTTTGCGGCGGGTGTTGCATGCGGGCGCGGAGTGGGTGGAGCGGCGGTACGGGCGCCCGGTGCGGGTGCTTGCGCGGCGGGGGGTGGTGCTCTCCTCGGGTGGGTTCATCGCCAATCGGGAGCTGGTGCGGGAGCATGCGCCGGCGCATCGGGGTGGATTGGCGCTGGGTACGCCCGGGGACGACGGGACGGGGCTGCGGCTGGGGCAGTCGGTGGGCGGGGCGACGGCCGAGCTGGGGTCGATCTCGGTGTGGCGGTTCATCACGCCACCCAGTGCGTTCCTCGGCGCGGTGCTGGTGGACGCGGCGGGGCGGCGGGTGTGCGACGAGTCCCGGTACGGCGCCGCGCTGGGGCACGCGCTGGTCACCGAGCACGGTGGCCGGGGCTGGCTGGTGGTGGACGCCGCGCTGGTCCGGGAGGCGCGCCGGCAGCTGGGTGAGCAGACCGTGTGGTTCCAGCGGCTGCAGGCCGAGTACCTGCTGCGTTCGCGGGCGTCCAGCGGCGCGACGCTGGCCGAGGCGGCGGCGGCCGCCGGGGTCGACCCGGAGGGCGTCTCGGCCACGGTGAAGGCGCACAACGAGGCGGCCGGCGCCGGTCAACCCGATCCGGCGGGCAAGCCGGCGGAGTTCGTCCACCCGCTGGTCGAGCCGCCGTTCGCGCTGCTGGACATCTCCATCGCGCCCAGCGCGTTCTACCCGTGCCCGATGATGACCCTGGGCGGCCTGGTGGTGGACGAGGAGACGGGCGCGGTGCTGAGCGAGGGCGGCCCGATTCCCGGCCTGTACGCGGCCGGGCGGACCGCCGTCGGCATCTGCACCCGTTCCTACGTGAGCGGCCTCTCCCTGGCCGACTGCGTCTTCTCCGGCCGCCGCGCCGGCCGTGCGGCGCTCTCCCTCGACACAAACGAGAACGTGTTCTAGTCTCGCTGCATGAGCGAGCATGCCGTCATTGCCGCCGTCCGGGATCTGCTGCCCGTCTTCCGGGAACGCGCGCAGGACGCCGAGGACGCGCGCCGACTCTCCGAGGAGTCGGTCAAGGCGTTGCAGGAGGCCGGGGTGTTCCGGCTGCTGCAGCCGAAGCGGTTCGGCGGCTACGAGGCCGACCCGGTCACGTTCTACGAGGCTATCCGGCTGATCGCCGGCGCCTGCGGGTCCACCGGCTGGGTGGCCTCGGTGCTGGGCGTGCACCCGTGGCAGCTGGCGCTGTTCCCGGCCCGGGCGCAGCAGGACGTGTGGGGCGACGACCCGCACACCCGGATGTCCTCCTCCTACGCGCCCACCGGCAAGGCCAAGCTGGCCGAGAACGGCTACTGGCTGAGCGGCCGGTGGAACTTCTCCTCCGGGTGCGACCACGCCAGCTGGGTGCTGCTGGGCGGGATCGTCACCAACGACGAGGGCCAGATGGTCGACTTCAAGACCTTCCTGCTGCCCCGCGAGGACTACACCATCGACGACGTGTGGGACACCGTCGGCCTGCGCGGCACCGGCAGCAACGACATCGTGGTCGACGACGTGTTCGTGCCGGCGCACCGCTCGCTCAGCTTCGCCGACACCTCCCGCTGCCGCTGTCCCGGGCAGAAGGAGAACGACGGGCCGCTGTACAAGCTGCCCTTCGGCTCGGTGTTCTCCTACACGATCACCACGCCGATCATCGGCATGGCCACCGGCGCCTACGAGGCGCACCTGGAGTACATGCGGGCGCGGATCCGGGTCTCCTACGGCTCGAAGGCGTCGGAGGACCCGTTCGCGCAGGTCCGGATCGCCGACGCGGGCGCGGAGATCGACGCCGCCTGGCTGGCCCTGGAACACAACATGACCCAGCTGATGGGCCATGCGCGCGCCGGCGAGCCGATGCCCATGCCGCTGCGCCTGCGCATCCGGCGTGACCAGGTGCGCGGCACCGGCCGGTCCATCGCGGCGGTGGACAAGCTGTTCGAGAACTCCGGCGGCAAGGCGCTGCGGGTCGGCACGCCGATCCAGCGGTTCTGGCGGGACGCCCACGCCGGCCGGGTGCACGCGATCAACGACCCGGAGCGGGCGATGTCCCTGTTCGGCGCGGGCGAGTTCGGCCTGCCCATCCAGGAGGCGATGGTGTGAATCTGCACTTCGACGAGGCCGGCGCGGACCACTCGGACAGCGTGGTGCTGCTGCACGGCGGCGGCCCGGGCGCGTCCGGGGCCAGCAACTTCGGCCGCAACGTGCCGGTGTTCGCCGGGTCCTTCCGCACCCTGCTGGTGGACCAGCCCGGCTACGGCCGCTCCGACCCGCCGACCGGTGAGGCGCACTACTTCACCGAGTCGGCCGATGCGCTGGCCGCGCTGCTGGACAAGCTGGGCATCGAGAAGGCCCACCTGGTGGGCAACTCGCTGGGCGGCGGCACCGCCGCCCGGTTCGCGCTGCGCCACCCGGACCGGGCCGACCGGCTGGTGCTGATGGCCCCGGGCGGGCTGTCGGTGAACGTGTTCGCCCCCGACCCCACCGAGGGCATCAAGCGGCTCTACGAGTTCGGTGCTCCGCCCGGCCCCAGCCGGGAGAAGCTGGCCGCCTTCCTGCGCACCCTGGTGTTCGACCCGCGCCTGGTCACCGACGAGCTGGTGGAGGAGCGTTACGCCGCCGCCAGCGACCCGAACGCGCTGCGGGCGATGGCCGCGCTGGGTAAGTCGTTCGCCGACTTCCCCGAGGACGGCATGCTCTGGCGGGAGGCGCACCGGCTGCGCAACCGGGTGCTGCTGGTGTGGGGCCGGGAGGACCGGGTCAACCCCCTCGATGGCGGGCTGGTGGCGCTGAAGATGATCCGGAAGGCTCAGCTGCACGTGTTCGGCGGCTGCGGGCACTGGGCGCAGCTGGAACGGTTCGACGAGTTCAACCGGTTGGTTCTGGAGTTCCTTTCATGATCCGTTCGCTTGGTTACATGCGCATCGAGGCCACCGACGTGGCCGCCTGGCGCGAGTTCGGCCTCAAGGTGCTGGGCATGGTGGAAGGGCAGGGCACCCAGCAGGACGCGCTGTACCTGCGGATGGACGACTTCCCGGCGCGACTGGTGATCACCCCCGGGGAGAAGGACCGGCTGGCCGTGGCCGGCTGGGAGACGGCCAACGCGGCCGGACTTGACGCGGTGCGTAAAGCGCTGACCGGCGCCGGCGTGGCGTTCAAGGAGGGCACGGCCGACGAGCTGGCCGACCGCCGGGTGGCCGAGCTGATCCGGTTCGATGATCCGTCCGGGAACACGCTGGAGGTGTTCCACGGCGCCGCGCTGCAGCACCGGCGGGTGGTCAGCCCGTACGGGCACCGGTTCGTCACCGGCGAGCAGGGGCTGGGGCACGTGGTGCTGTCCACCCATGACGACGAGGCCGCGCTGCGCTTCTACCGGGACGTTTTGGGCTTCCGGCTGCGCGACTCCATGCGCCTGCCGCCGCAGCTGGTTGGCCGCCCGGCCGACGGCGCGCCCGCCTGGCTGCGCTTCTTCGGCTGCAACCCCCGCCACCACAGCCTGGCGTTCCTGCCCATGCCCACGCCGAGCGGGATCGTGCACCTGATGGTCGAGGTGGAGAACGCCGACGACGTCGGGCTGGCGCTGGACCGGGCGCTGCGCCGCAAGGTGCCGCAGTCGGCCACCCTGGGCCGGCACGTGAACGACCAGATGCTGTCGTTCTACATGAAGACCCCGGGCGGGTTCGACGTGGAGTTCGGCACCGAGGGGCGGCAGGTGGACGACCACACGTGGGTGGCCCGCGAGTCCACCGCGGTCAGCCTGTGGGGGCACGACTTCAGCGTGGGCGCCCGGGGGTGACGCGGGAGCCGCCGGACGCGGCCCGCGGCGCGCCGGATGCGGTGCTCCCGACCGGCGCCGCCCCGGACTCGGCGCTCTCGACCGGCGCCGCGCCGGAGTCGGCGCTCTCGACCGGCGCCGCGCCGGACGTCTTCGCGCCGGCCGGGCTGGGGCCGGTGCGGCTGCGCAACCGGATCATCAAGTCGGCCACGTTCGAGGGGCTGACCCCGCGCGGCGAGGTGACCGACGCGCTGATCGATTTCCACCGCCGGGTGGCCGAGGGCGGCGCGGCGATGACCACCGTGGCCTACTGCGCGGTCGCGCCCGAGGGGCGCACGGAACGCCGGCAGATCGTTCTGGGGCCGGCCGCCGTGCCCGGGTTGCGGCGGCTGACCGACGCGGTGCACGCGGCCGGCGCGGCGGCGTCGGCGCAGCTGGGGCACGCCGGACCGGTTTCCGACGCCAGCTCTACCCGGCTGCCCGCGCTCGGCCCGTCGCGACGGCTGAACCCGATGAGTTTCCGGGTGACTCGGGCGGCCACCTCCGAGGATCTGGCCCGGATCGTGGCGGCGCACGCCGACGCGGCGTGGTGGGCCGCCGAGGCCGGGTTCGACGCGGTGGAGCTGCACTTCGGGCACAACTACCTGATCAGCTCGTTCCTCTCGCCCCGGTTCAACCGGCGGTCCGACCGGTGGGGCGGCACGTTGGAGAACCGCGCCCGGCTGGCCCGCGACGTGGCGCGCGCGGTGCGAGACCGGGTGGGCGGCCGGCTGGCCGTGCTGGCCAAGCTGAACATGTCCGACGGGGTGCGCGGCGGGTTGGAGGTGCCGGAGAGCCTCCGCGTGGCCCGGTGGCTCGAGGACGACGGGACGCTGGATGCCCTGGAGCTGACCTGCGGCAGTTCGCTGGCCAACCCGATGTACCTGTTCCGGGGCGGGGTGCCGCTGGCCGAGTTCGCGGCGGCGTTCCGGCAACCACTGCGCGCCGGGATTCGCCTGTTCGGCCGTTCCGTTCTGCGCTCGTACCCGTACCGGGATGGGTATCTGCTGGACGACGCCCGCCGGTTCCGGGCGGCCCTGGACATGCCGCTGGTGCTGCTCGGCGGGGTCACCGACCGGGCGGTCATGGACCGGGCGATGGCGGAGGGCTTCCAGTTCGTGGCCATGGGGCGCGCCCTGCTGATGGAGCCCGACCTGCCCAACCGGCTGCGCGCGGACGCCTCGGTGCGCTCGGCCTGCACGCATTGCAACCGCTGCATGCCGACCATCTACTCCGGCACCCGCTGCGTACTTCGCGGCTAGCGCGGCCGGGCGTTGACCGCGCGCCGTATCGCTGCGCCGAGGTAGCTCTCACAGACCCTTTTCCTTGGGCGAACGTCTCTCCTCGCGACCTCGGCGTCATTCGAGGGCCTCTGCCACCGGTTGCCTACTCAGGCCCCCTGCTGAAGTGACTGAATCAGCGTGCTGAAGGCACTGAATCAGGTGGTGGGGGCGGCCCAGCGGTTGCTGATCAGTTGGAAGGTGGGGAGATCCTTGAGGGAGAGCATGGCTTCGTAGATGCGCTGGTAGCCGGTGTGGGTGAGTAGCCAGCGGTCGTTTTCGTCGCGGCGGTAGCGGTCCTCGTAGTAGGCGGCTCCCCGGATCACCACCTGGTGTTCGGGGGCGATCACGGTGTCCTCGAACGCCCACGTGCCGGTGGCGGTGTCGCCGTCTATGCGGATGTCGGGGTGGCTGGCGACGTGCATGGTGATGACGCCGCCGGACAGTTTCTCCCGCAGGAAGCCGACGATCTCCTCCCGGCCGGTCAGCTCGATCGGCTTGCCCAGCGCCGCGGTGCCGTAGGTCGCCGTGGCCTCCGGGGCGAGGGCGTCGGCCAGCTCGTCCCAGCGCTTGAGGTCCATGCCGCGCAGGTACCGGTACTTGACCCGCTTGATCTCTTCCAGCGCCGCCAGGTCCATGCGTCCTCCTACAGGTCGGGCAGACCGAGGTCCAGGTTGGGTTGTTGCAGGCCGCCGTCCGCCTCGAGCACCTTGCCGGTGAGGTAGCCGCCGGCCGGGCTGCACAGGAAGCGCACGGTGGCGGCCACCTCCTCCGGGGTGCCCAGGCGGCGCAGCGGGGTGGCCCGCTCCATCGGCGCGCGCAGCTGGTCGTTGCGCAGCACCACGTCCAGCGCGGAGGTGCCGATGGCGCCGCAGGCGATGGCGTTGCACCGGATGCGCGGCGCCAGGTCCGCGGCGGCCAGGCGGGTGTAGTGGGCGAGCGCGGCCTTCGCGGTGCCGTAGGCCAGGTAGCCCCGGCCGGCGAACCGGCCGACCGACGAGGAGATGTTCACCACCGAGCCGCCGCTGCCCGCCAGCATCAACGGCACCGCCGCCCGGGTCAGCGCGTGCGCGGTGGCCACGTTGAAGTGGAACGCCCGCTGGAGCTGCTCCGGGGTGGTGTCCAGGAACGGCCCGGGCATTGCGCCGCCCAGGTTGTTCACCACCACGTCCAGCCGGCCGAACCCCTTGTCGGCGACCTCGGCCAGGCGGGCCGTGTTGTCCAGGTCGGCAAGGTCGGTGGCAACCACCTCGGCGCGCCGGCCCGTGGTTCTGATCCGGGCGGCGACCGCTTCCAGCTGCTCCGCCGAGCGGGCGGCGATCACCAGGTCCGCGCCGGCCTCGGCCAGCGCGACCGCGCTGGCCGCCCCGATGCCCCGGCCGGCGCCGGTGACGACGGCTACCTGGTCGGTCAGGTCGAAGTGGGTCACTCGAACTCCTCGGCGATGCGGTCCAGGTGCTCGTGCGGCTGGCCGAACAGTTGGGCGCTCCCGTGGGCGCGCTTGAAGTACCGGTGCGCCTCGTGTTCCCAGGTGATGGCGATGCCGCCGTGCAGCTGGATCATCTCGGCGGCCGTGCGGTGGAACGCCTCCGAGCAGTGCACCTTGGCCACGGCGGCGCGCAGTTTCAGCTCGGCCGGGTCTTCGGCGCGGGCGGCGGCCCAGACCGCCGAGCGGGCGGTTTCGACCAGCACGTGCAGGTCGGCCATCCGGTGTTGCAGCGCCTGGAAGTGCGCGATCGGCCGGCCGAACTGCACGCGTTGCTTGGTGTACTCCACCGTCCGCTCCAGGCAGTGCGCCGCCGCGCCGGCCTGCTCGGCGGCCAGCGCCACGCAGGCCACGTCCCTGGCGTGTCCCAGCGCGTGGCTCAGGTCCTCCGCCGGGTCGTTCACCGGCCGCGCCTCGGCGTCGGTGAGGCGCAACGTGGCCAGCGGGCGGGATGCGTCCAAGGACGCCTGTGAGTGGCGAGTGACGCTATAGCGGTACTCGCCACTCACGGGGGCCTCGAAGAGGCCCACCCCCGCGTCGGTGCGTGCCGCCACGATGAGCAGGCCGGCGTGGCCGTCCGGTGCGTCCGCGGGGTCGCCGTCCAGTGGGCCGGCGGCGCGGCTGTCCAGGACGTAGTGCGCCTCGCCGTTCAGGCGGCCGGCCGTCCAGGTGCAGGCCGGTGCGGACGGGTCCCAGCGCCCCTCGGCGCCCGGCCAGGCCAGTGCGGCGGTGGTCTCCCCGGAGGCCAGGCCGGGAAGCAACCGTTCCCGGGTCGGGTGGTCGGCGCCGGTCAGCAGTGCGGTGGCGGTGAGGACGGCGGAGCCGAGCATCGGGCTTGGGACGAGCGCCCGGCCCAGCTCCTCCTGCACCGCGCACACCACCGGCAGGCCCGCGCCGGCCCCGCCGTACTCCTCCGGCAGCGCCAGGCCGGCCACGCCCACCTGGTCGCGCAGCTTGGCCCAGACCTGGTCGGCCGGGGTGCGCGCGATCACGGATCGGACCGCTTCCCGCAGCTCCGCCTCGATGTCGGTGATCAGCTCGGCCGTCACCGGCTCGCCTCCGCGCGCAGCTCGGTCTTCAGCACCTTGCCCGAGGCGTTGCGTGGCAGCTCGCCCCGGAACTCCACCTGCCGGGGCACCTTGTAGCCGGCCAGCCGCTCCTTGCAGTGCCCGACCACGTCCTCGGCGTGCAGCGTTGCGCCCGGCCGAGGCACCACGTAGGCCCGGCCGACCTCGCCCATCCGCCCGTCCGGCACGCCGATCACCGCCGCCTCGGCCACCCCGGCCAGCCGGGCCAGCGCCTGCTCCACCTCGGCCGGGTACACGTTGAACCCGCCGCAGATGTACATGTCCTTGAGCCGGTCGGTGATGGTCAGGTAGCCGCGTTCGTCCAGCCGGCCGATGTCGCCGGTGTGCAGCCAGCCGTCGGCATCCACCGCCGCCGCGGTGGCGGACGGGTCGGTGCCGATGCTCGTTCCGCCGACGCTGCTCTCGTCCAGGTAGCCGAGCATCACGTTCGGCCCGCGCAGCAGCACCTCGCCGGTGCCGTCGATGCGCAGCTCGAAGCCGGCGGCCGGGTGGCCGCAGGTGTGGGACACGGTGTCGGCGTCGTCGCCGGGTTCGCACATGGTGGCCACCACCGCCTCGGTGAGCCCGTACGCGGTGAGCACGGTGTCGAAGGTCAGCTCGGCGCGCATCTCCTCGATCAGCGCGACCGGCACCGTGGTCGCCCCGGTCACCGCGATGCGCAGGCTGGACAGGTCGTAGCCGGAGCGCTTCGGGGCGTCCAGCAGCGAGCGGTACAGCGTGGGCGCGCCGGGCAGCACGGTGACCCGTTCCCGCTCGATCAGCTCCATCGCCTCGTCGGCGTTGAACACCGCCATGGGCAGGATGGTCGCCCCGGTGAGCAGGCAGGCCAGGATGCCGGCCTTGTAACCGAAGCTGTGCGAGAACGGGTTGATCACCAGGTAGCGGTCGGTCAGCGTGAGCTCGGCGCGCTCGGCCCAGGCCGCCGCGACGCCGAGGGCCTGGGCCTGCGCGCTCATCGCGCCCTTGCTCCGGCCGGTGGTGCCCGAGGTGAACAGGATGTCGCTGACCTGCTCCGGGCGCACCGCCCGCCCGGCCGCGACGGCGTCGGCCGCCGGCACGCCCGCCGCCACGCCCGCGACCTCGGCCCAGTCCAGCTCGCGGACCACCAGCGCCGGCCCGGTGCGCTCGAGGATGTCCGCCACCTCGGGCGGCGCGAGCCGGGTGTTCACCGGGACCAGCGTGGCGCCGACGGAAAGCGTGCCGAGCGCGCCCACCACCCACTGCCAGCGGTTCGAGTCGTGGATGGCCACCCGGTCCCCGGAACGGACTCCCTTGGCCAGCAGGTACCGGGACATCACCTGGACCCGGTCCGCCAGCTCGGACCAGGTCAGCCGGAGGTTGCCGTCGACCAGGGCTTCGGCATCCGGCCACTGGTCGGCGGCGTGGGCGAGCGCGGTGGGCACGGTCTGCACGTTGAACTCCCAAACTAGAACGTGTTCTTGTAATGTAGCCGTCATGGGCGCACAGCTCCAGGGGAGCGCGGCGGAGTTTCGCCGGTCCGTGGCGGACTGGTTGGAATCCGCGCTGGCCGGCGAGTTCGGCGCGCTGCGCGGAGCCGGCGGTCCGGGGCGCGAGCACGAGGCGTTCGAGGAGCGGCTGGCCTGGGAGCGGCACCTGGCGGCGGCCGGCTGGACCTGCCTGGGCTGGCCGGTTTCCCATGGTGGCCGGGGCGCGACCCTGGAGCAGCAGGTGGTGTTCCACGAGGAGTACGCGCGCGCCGACGCCCCGGCCCGGGTGAACCACTTCGGCGAGCAGCTGCTGGGGCCCACGCTGATCGAGTTCGGCACGCCGGAGCAGCAACGGCGGTTCCTGCCGGAGATCGTCGCCGCCCGCGAGCTGTGGTGCCAGGGTTATTCGGAGCCGAACGCCGGCTCGGACCTGGCGGCGGTGCGCACCCGGGCGGTGCGCGACGGCGACCAGTGGGTGATCGACGGGCAGAAGGTGTGGACCTCACTGGCCCACGAGGCCGACTGGTGCTTCGTGCTGGCCCGCACCGGCCCGTCCGGGCAACGCCATCGGGGGCTGTCCTACCTGCTGGTGCCGATGCGCCAACCGGGCGTGGAGGTGCGGCCGATCAGGCAGCTCACCGGCACCGCCGAGTTCAACGAGGTGTTCTTCACCGGTGCCCGCACCGACGCGAACCTGGTGGTCGGCGCGGTCGGCGACGGCTGGCGGGTGGCGATGGGGACCCTGGCCTTCGAGCGCGGCGTGGCCACGCTGGGTCAGCAGGTGGGCTTCCGCCGCGAGCTGGACCGGCTGGTCGAGGTGGCGAGGCGGAACGGGGCGATGAAGAACCCGGCGATCCGGACCGGCCTGGCCCGGGCCCGGGTCGGGCTCGAGGTGATGCAGGCGCACGCCCGGCGCACCCTCGGCTCCACCGACCCGGGCGCCGCCTCGGTGTCCAAGCTGGTGTGGGCGGGCTGGCACCGGGAACTCGGCGAGCTGGCCATGCGGGTGCGCGGCGCGGCCTCGCTGGCCACCCCCGGGGACGGCGCGGCCGGCTACGACGAATGGCAGCGGCTGTACCTGTTCAGCCGGGCGGACACGATCTACGGAGGTTCGGACGAGGTGCAGCGGACCATTCTCGCCGAGCGGGTGCTCGGTCTACCCAGGGCGGGCCGATGACCACCCCCGGCCACGACCTGCTGGCGGGCAAGGTCGTCGTGGTCACCGCCGCGGCGGGCACCGGCATCGGCTCGGCCACCGCCGAGCGGGCGCTGGCGGAAGGGGCACTGGTGGTGGTCAGCGACCATCACGAGCGACGCCTGGCCGAGACCGCCGGCCGCCTCGGCGACACCTTCGGCAAGGACCGGGTGCACGCCCTGACCTGCGACGTCACCGTCGAGGAGCAGGTCCAGGCGCTGGTGGACGGCGCCGTCGCCGAGTTCGGGCGGCTGGACGTCATGGTGAACAACGCCGGCCTCGGCGGCACCCGCTCGGTGCTGGACATGCCCGACGAGGAGTGGCACCGGGTGCTGGACGTGACCCTGAACGGCACCTTCCGCTGCACCCGCGCGGCTCTGCGTCAATTAGTCGAACAGGGCACGCGTGGCGTGATCGTGAACAACGCCTCGGTGATCGGCTGGCGGGCGCAGGCCGGCCAGGCCCACTACGCGGCGGCCAAGGCGGGCGTGATGGCCCTGACCCGGTGTTCCGCGATGGACGCCGCGCCGCACGGCATCCGGGTCAACGCGGTGGCCCCCAGCCTGGCCATGCACCCGTTCCTGGCCAAGGTGACCAGTGAGGAGCTGCTCAGCGACCTGACCGGCCGGGAGGCGTTCGGCCGGGCCGCCGAGCCGGCCGAGGTGGCGAACGTGATCGTGTTTCTGGCCAGCGACTACTCGTCCTACCTGACCGGCGAGGTGGTCTCGGTGAGCAGTCAGCACCCGTGAGGAGCGGTAGATGGACGCGTACCTGATCGACGCCGTGCGGTCGCCGGTCGGCCGGCGGAATGGTGCCCTGGCCGGGGTGCACCCGGCCGACCTGGCCGGGCAGGTGATCACCGCGCTGCTGGACCGCACCGGGGCCGACCCGGCGGCGGTGGACGACGTGATCCTGGGCTGCGTGGACACGCTCGGCCCGCAGGCCGGGGACATCGCGCGCACCGCCTGGCTGGTCGCCGGGCTGCCCGAGCACGTGCCCGGGGTGACCGTGGACCGGCAGTGCGGCTCGTCCCAGCAGGCACTGCACTTCGCCGCGCAGGCGGTGGCCAGCGGCACGGCGGACCTGGTGGTGGCCGGCGGGGTGCAGAACATGAGCGCCGTGCCGATCGCCTCGGCGATGTTGGTGGGCCAGCAGTTCGGCTTTGCCACCCCGTTCGACCGGTCGCCGGGCTGGGCGAAGCGGTATGGCGACGAGGAGATCTCCCAGTTCCGTGCGGCCGAGATGATCGCGGCCAAGTGGGACCTGTCCCGCGAGGCGATGGAGGCGTACGCCCTGGAGAGCCACCGGCGGGCGGTCGCCGCGATCGACTCCGGCGCGTTCGACCGGGAGATCGTCGGGGTCGGAGAGGCAGTGGTGGACGAGGGGCCGCGCCGGGACACCAGTGCGGAGCGGATGGTCGGGCTGAAACCCCTCACCGAGGGCGGCCGGGTCACCGCGGCCACCGCCAGCCAGATCTCCGACGGGGCGAGTGCGGTGCTGGTCGCCTCCGGGCGGGCGGTCCGGGAGCACGGGCTCACCCCGCTGGCCCGGGTCGCGCACCTTTCCGCGCGCGGCGCGGACCCGGTGATGATGCTGACCGCGCCGATCCCGGCCACCGAGCACGCGCTGCGCCGGGCCGGCCTGAGCATCTCCGACATCGACCTGGTGGAGATCAACGAGGCGTTCGCCAGCGTGGTGCTGGCCTGGCTGGCCGACACCGGGGCCGACCCCGCGCGGGTGAACGTGCACGGCGGCGCGATCGCGCTGGGCCATCCGCTGGGCGCCACCGGCACCAAACTGTGCGCCACCCTGGTGCATGCGATGCACGCGCGGGGCGCGCGGTACGGGCTGCAGGTGATGTGCGAGGGCGGTGGCCAGGCCAACGTGACCATCCTCGAACGGGTGTGAGGGATACCTTCGTCGCCCCGGCTCGCCGAGTGGGTCGGGGACGGCGGATCGTGATCACACAGGTAGTTCGCCTACCGAGCTGTCGACGAAATACCGGCAACTATTAGACGTTAGCTGCCCCGGCCGTCGTGACTGGTACTAAAGTCGCCAACGAGGCGGGTACGCGGCGATACCGCTCGCGGTGTATGCAATACCGGAGTGAATCGAAAACGGTCCCGCAAAGCCCTTGCATTAGGCACGTTCGGCGGCGCGCAGTCCCTTGTAACGCATTTTCAGCCAGTGGTCCTTGTTGAGTGGGGAATGCGCCTGGTCCGGCTCGGTATCGTTGGTGTTGGCAATGCGGTTGAGGGTGCGGTACATGCGCACCAGATGCGCGATCCGGACCTCGTCCGGGTCGGTGGCAATCGGAGTCTCGGTAACCGCGAGCGTCATCGCGCGGTCCAGCCATGGAACCTCGCCGTGCAGGCCGGACCGCTGCAGCGCCACTGCTAGGCGGTGTCGGATGAGCGCGGGCGACTGGCCACACAGCGCGTTCACGGAGTTTTCGCACAGTGGGAACAGCTTGCCGTGGTTGCGCAGGTAGGCGAGCTGCAGGCCCAGCCCGTCGCCGTGCACGCAGTACGGGCAATTGTTGACCAGGGAGATGGCCAGGCACATCAAATGCGTGCGCAACGCCCCGAACGCGTCGAACGTGCGGCGATAACGGGGGATGTTTCGGCCGAACCAGGCGACCGCTCCGTACGGTCCCAGATCGGTCACGATCTCGCCGACCAAACGCGGCGGAAAACCCCAGAGGCGGCGCACATTCCATTCGAGTACGGCTGTGGCAACGCGGTCTACCGCGCTGGATGCCATCGCTGACTCTCCCGCCACGCCGAATCAGTTGAGAGGGCAAAAAGTATACCCCACGGGGCTTACTCGGGGGACAGCTCGGTAAGCACTTCGCGCGCTCGAGTGGTGATATCGGCGATCAGGTCGGCGCAGCTGGGTAGGTCCCCGAGCATGCCGGCCACCTGACCGGAGGCGAGGACCCCGGCGTCGGTGCGACCCTCGACCATTGCGGCCCGCAGCAGCATCGGCGTGTTGGCCGCCATGATCACCTGTGCCCAGGTGAGGTCGCGGCCGTGGCGCATGGCCCGGCCTTCGCGGATCATGGCGCGCCAGGTGAGGCCGGTGAGCGAGCGGAACCGGGCGGCATTCCGCGCGGCCAGCAGCAAACCCGGAAGCCCCCCGCGCCGCTCCAGCGAGTCGACCAGTTCGGTGCGCAGCACCCGGTGCGGCAGCCCGTCCACCCGGGTGGTGACCACGGTGCCGTCCAGCTTGGCCGCCAGGTAGCGCGCCTTCACCTCGTCCGGCACGGTGCTCTCCTTGGTGAGCAGGAACCGGGTGCCCATGGCCACCCCGGCCGCACCGTAGGCCAGCGCGGCGGCCAGGCCGCGCCCGTCGAAGAACCCGCCGGCCGCGATCACCGGGATGTCCACCGCGTCCACCACGCTCGGCAGCAGCAGGGTGGAGGCCACGCCGCCGGTGTGCCCGCCGCCCTCGCCACCCTGCACGATCACCGCGTCGGCGCCCCACGCGGCGACCTTCTCCGCGTGCCGGGCCGCGCCCACCGACGGGATCACCACCACCCCGGCGTCCTTCAGGCGCGCGATCATCTCCGCCCGAGGGGCCAGCGCGAACGACGCCACCGCGACGCCTTCGTCGATGAGCAGCTCCACCCGCTCGGCCGCGTCGGAAGCATCCGCGCGCAGATTCACTCCGAAGGGTGCGTCGGTCCGCCCCCGGGTCTCCTTGATCGCCGCTTGGAGCTCGTCGAACCGCATGGTCGCCGAGGCCAGGATGCCCAGCCCGCCGGCGTTGGCCACGGCGGACACCAGGCGCGGCCCGGCCACCCAGCCCATCCCGGTCTGCACCACCGGGTGCCGCACCCCGACCAGCCGGGTCAGCGCCGTGGGCAAGGTCATGACGGGACCACCTTCTCGCGGGTTCCGTCGGGGTCCAGCCGGGTGCGGATGAGGTCCAGTTCTCCGGGAGTTGGCACGCGGGTGGCCGGGACGCCGTCCAGGACCAGGGGGAACGACGTCCGGGCGGCCACCTCCTCGGGGTCGACCCCGGGGTGCACGGAACGCAGCCGGATGGACCGGTCCGGGTTGTCGAAGTCGAACACGGCCAGGTTGGTGACCACCCGGTGCACGTCGTGGAACGTCAACCCGCCGGCCCGGTCGTAGCCGACGCCGGACACGACGTCCACCGCGTCCACGAACACCCGCCGCGAGTGCCGGGGCACGAAGTACGAGGTCCGGTGGTTGGCGGTGTTGCCGGGCGCGCCGCGCACGCCCAGCAGCTGCCGGGTCGGCCGGTCGTGCGGGCCGATCGCGGAGATGTTCTGGTTGCCGAAGCGGTCCACCTGGTTGGCGCCCATCACCACGTGCCGCCGCCCGTGCGCCACCACGTCGAACACCTGGCGGAACGGCAGCCAGCCCTCCGGCTCACCGTCCGGCCCGAGGAGCGTGGCCTCGCCGTCGGACAGCAACAGCTCGGGCGCACCGGTCAGCCGGGCCAGCTTCGCGCCGAGCTGCGGGATCAGGCCCATGGGGGAGGCGAGGATCTCCCCGTCCGACGCGAAAAGGTCCGCGCAGGCGGCCACGCATACCTCGGCCCGGGTCACGTCCAGCTCGCCGCTCATGCCGAAGCCCCCGCATACTCGCGCAGCCCCGCATCGTCCCGCCCATAATCGGGCACACAACTGGTCGGCAACGCCCCTCCGGCGGCCTCCACCACGCCGTCCACCATCATCCGGTTCAGCAGCAGGCTCTGCGGCGCACCGCCACCGACCAGTTCCGCCGTGGGAACCAGCCGTTCGCACGACACGTACCGCCGCTTCGCCGCCAGGCAGAAGAGATCGTCGAAGTACGGATCGGGACCCAGGTACTGGGCGTTCCCGTGCGCGTCGGCCCGGTTGAGGTGCACCAGCGCGGCGTCCAGGTACAGCGCCGGCATGGCCACCAGCTCCTCCCCGTCGTCGTAGGGCGAGCGGACCGTGCGCAGCGACGGGTCGAGATCCAGCACCGAGGAACCCAGGCCGGCCCGGATGGGCAGGAACGGCAGCCGGTGCGCGGCGGCGCGCAGCCCGGTCTGCAACATGCCCTCGTCCAGCTCGCTCACCTCGATCGCACCCTCCTGGCGAGCCCGGGAGAAATGCGGGTCGTAGGCGATGCTGTCCAGGGTGACGAAGCCGAACACCAGCTTGCGCACCTTGCCGGCGGCGCACAGCAGGCCCACGTCAGGGCCGCCGTAGCTCACCACGGTGAGGTCCTTCGGGCCGGAAGCGCAGAGCTCCCGGACCAGGGCCATCGGCTTGCGCCGGGCACCCCAGCCGCCGATCCCGATGGTCATGCCGTCGGAAAGCTCGGCGACCACCTCGGCGGCGGTCATCCGCTTGTCCCTCACCTGTCCCCCTGAACGAACCGCTGACGAGCTTCGCCGCCGGCCCCGAGCAGCGTCATCTCGTAGGTGAACCCCTGCTCGAACCGGTAGCTGCGGCGCACCGGCTGCGGGTCGATGCCGTTCAGCGCCTCCTTGGCCGCGCGGATCACCCGGGCGTCCTTGGCCGCCACCTCGCCGGCCACCGCCAGCGCGGCCTTGTCCAGCTCATCCCGCGTCACCACGTCGAGCACCGATCCGTGCCGGTGCAGCTCCTGGGCGCCGACCGTGCGGGCGGTGAAGTACAGCGCGCGCAACAGGTGCTGCGGCACCAGCCGGGCCAGGTGGGTGGCCGCGCCGAGCGCGCCCCGGTCCACCTCGGGCAGCCCGAACGTGGCGTCGTCCGAAGCGATGATCACGTCGGCCGACCCGACCAGGCCGACCCCGCCGCCCAGGCAGAACCCGTGCACCGCCGCCACCACCGGCACCGCGCAGTCGTAGACCGCCCCGAACGCCGCCGCGCAGCCCCGGTTCACCCCGACCAGCGCGGTGTGGTCCGGGTCGTCGGCCAGCTCCTTGATGTCCACGCCGGCGCAGAACCCGCGCCCCTCCGCGCGCAGCACCACCACGTGCACGCTCTGGTCCTCGCCGGCCTCGCGCACCGCGCGGGCCAGGTCGAACCAGCCGCGCACCGGCAGCGCGTTCACCGGCGGGTGGTCGATGGTGACCAGCGCGATCGCGCCGTCCCTGGTTGTCGTGATGCCCATTGATCAGCTCCCGTAGACCGGTTCGGGTGGGTTCGACTCGGCGAGCAGCGCGGGTACCACCGCGGAAAGCTCGCCGGGCTCCCAGCGTCGCCCTATCTCGACCGTCGGCCCGCGCCGCCAGCCGTCCGCGACCGTGATCCGGCCGCCGTCCAGCTCGAACACCCGCCCGGTCACCTTGGCCGCTTCGGCGTCGTTGCCACCCAGCCAGACCAGCAGCGGGGAGACGTTCTCCGGGGCCATCGCGTCGAACGCGCCCGCCTCGGGCGCGGCCATCGTGTCGGCGAACGCGGCCTCGGTCATCCGGGTGCGCGCGGCCGGCGCGATGGCGTTCACGGTGACCCCGTAGCGGGCCAGTTCGGCCGCCGCGACCAGGGTCAACCCGAGGATGCCGGCCTTGGCGGCGGAGTAGCAGCCCTGGCCGACGCTGCCCAGCAGCCCGGCCCCCGAGCTGGTGTTGATCACGCGCGCGTCCACCGGCCGGCCCTGTTTTGCCTCGGTGCGCCAGTACGCGGCGGCGTGGTGCAGCATCGCCGCGTGCCCCTTCAGGTGCACCCGGACCACGGCATCCCACTCGGCCTCGTCCAGGCTGACCACCATCCGGTCGCGCAGGATGCCGGCGTTGTTGACCAGCACGTCCAGCCGGCCGAACTCGGCCACCGCACGCTCTATGACGCCGCGCGCGCCGGCCCAGTCGGCCACGTCGTGCCCGTCCGCCACCGCCTCGCCCCCGGCCGCCCGGATCTCCGCCACCACGTCATCGGCCGGCCCGGAAGACCCGCCGGACCCGTCCAACGCCGCGCCGACGTCGTTCACCACCACCTTCGCCCCCTCGGCGGCGAACGCCAGCGCATGCGCCCGCCCGAGCCCGCGCCCCGCGCCGGTGACGATCACCACCCGCCCCGTGCACACCCCGCTCACCGCACCCCCTCCGTTCGTGCTCGCCCACACACACCCGATTCAGTCACTTCAGCACCCCGGTTCAGCCAACACCGTTGACTGAACCACCCTGCTGAAGTGACTGAACCACCCTGCTGAAGTGACTGAACCACCCTGCTGAAGTGACTGAACCACCCTGCTGAAGTGACTGAATCGGGGTCATGGGGCGGCGTCCAGGAAGCGGGGGCGTTCCCCGCCGCCGTGTACCTGGAGGGCGGCGCCGGTTACGTAACTCGCCATCGGGCTGGCCAGGAAGACCGCGCAGGCGCCGATCTCCGAGGGCTCGGCCAGGCGGCCGAGCGGCACCGTGGCACCCACCGCGGCCACGCCGGACTCGTCGCCGTAGTGCAGGTGCGCGAGCTCGGTCCGGACCATGCCCACGACCAGCGCGTTCACCCGGACCTTGGGCGCCCACTCCACGGCCAGGGTGGCGGTCAGGTTCTCCAGGCCGGCCTTGGCCGCGCCGTACGCGGCGGTGCCGGGGGAAGGCCGGCGGCCGCTCACGCTGCCCACCATGACGATGGAACCGCCGCCGTCCTGCTCCTGCATCACCGCGTTGGCCGCCTGGGAGACGGTCAGCGGGGCGAGCAGGTTCAGCCCGACCACCGCCGCCGCGAACCGGGGCGAGGCGTCCGCCGCCGAGGCCGAGGGCGACCCGCCGGCGTTGTTGACCAGCACGTCCAGCTGCCCGTGCCGGTCCACCACAGCGGCGACCAGGTCGGACACCTGCTCGGGCTCCCGCACGTCGCACCGGATGAAGCCGTCGCCCGAGGCGGGCGGCGTCCGCCCGCAGGTCAGCACGGTGGCGCCGGCCGCGCGGAACGCGTCCGCGATGCCCGCGCCCACCCCGCGCGCGCCCCCGGTGACCAGCACGACGGCGCCGTCCAGTTTGATCATCAAATGCGCTCGAGGATGGTGCCGGTGGACAGGGCGCCGCCGGCGCACATGGTGACCAGTGCGGTGCTCGCGTCCCGGCGTTCCAGCTCGTGCAGCGCGCTGGTGATCAGCCGGGAACCGGTCGCGCCGACCGGGTGGCCCAGCGCGATCGCGCCGCCGTTCACGTTCACCCGCTCCGGGTCGGGCCGGTGGACCGAGGCCCAGGACAGCACCACCGAGGCGAAGGCCTCGTTGACCTCGAACAGGTCCAGGTCGCCGATCTTCATGCCGGTCCGTTCCAGCACCCGCTCGGTGGCCCGGACCGGCCCGTCCAGGTGGTAGTACGGTTCGGCCCCGACCAGGCACTGGGCCAGGATGCGGGCCCGAGGCCGCAGGCCCAGCGACCGCGCGCGGTCTTCGTCCATGAGCAGGACGGCGGCCGCGCCGTCGGAGATCTGGGAGGAGGTGCCGGCGGTGTGCATGCCGTCCGGCAGCACCGGCTTCAGCCCGGCCAGCGCTTCCAGGCTGGTCTCCCGCAGGCCTTCGTCCCGGGTGACCGAACCGACCGGGACGATCTCCCGGTCGTACCGCCCGTCCGCCCAGGCCGCCGCCGCCAGCCGCTGCGAGCGCAGCCCGAACTCGTCCACGTCGGCCCGGCCCAGGCCGCGCCGGGAAGCGATCCGCTCGGCCGCCTGGTACTGGTTGGGCAGGTCGATGTCCCAGGAGTCCGGGCGCGGCATGCCGGCCGGCGGCGGGTCGCCCTCCGGGATGTTGCCGCGCAGCGGCACCCGGCTCATCGCCTCGATGCCGCAGGCCACGCCCACGTCGATGGCCCCGGCCGCGATCAGCCCGGCCACCAGGTGGTTGGCCTGTTGGGAGGAGCCGCACTGGCAGTCCACCGTGGTCGCGCCGACCCCCTCGGGCAGCCCGGCGTGCAGCCACGCGGTGCGGGTGATGTTGTTCGACTGTTCACCGGCCTGGGTGACGCAGCCGCCGATCACCTGCTCGACCAGCTCGGCCGGAATGCCCGCGCGGTCCAGCAGCCCGCGTTGGGCCGCGCCCAGAATCTCCGCCGCGTGCAGCCCGGAGAGCGCACCCCGGCGCCGGCCGATCGGGGTACGCACGGCTTCGACGATCACCGGATTTCCCATGCCGACAAAAGTAGAACACGTTCTTATCCGAGACAACCGGGCGAAGACTTCAACTCGGTGGGACGATGTGCTCTACTGAAACTAGAACCTGTTTCAAATGGTTACCGAGCGAAGGAGCGAGGGTGGTCGTCGGGATCCCGAATGGCTTCGACTTCACCGACCCGGACCTTTACGCGCAGCGGGTGCCGCTCGCGGAGTTCGCCGAGCTGCGGCGTACCGCACCGGTCTGGTGGAACGCCCAGGAACCCGGCACCGGGGGGTGGGACGACGGCGGGTTCTGGGTGGTCAGCCGGCACGCCGACGTGAAGGCCATCTCGCTGAACAGCGAGGTGTACTCCACCTGGGAGAACGGCGCGATCATCCGGTTCACCGAGGGGATCACCCGCGAGCAGATCGAGATGCAGCGGTTCATCCTGATCAACAACGACCCGCCGCAGCACACCCCGCTGCGCCAGATCGTGTCCCGGGGGTTCACCCCGAAGGCGATCAACAGCCTGCGCGAGGCGCTGGCCGACCGGGCCGAGCGGATCGTGCACGAGGCGCGGGCCAAGGGCTCCGGTGACTTCGTCACCGACGTGGCCTGTGAGCTGCCGCTGCAGGCCATCGCCGAGCTGATCGGCATCCCGCAGGAGGACCGGCACAAGATCTTCGACTGGTCCAACCAGATGATCGGCACGGACGACCCGGAGTACCAGGACATGGACCCGACGGCGGCGTCCATGGGCCTGCTCGGCTACGCGATGAACATGGCCGAGGAGCGCAAGTCCACCCCCACGGAGGACATCGTCACCAAGCTGGTGAACGCGGACATCGACGGCCGGGGCCTCAACCCGGACGAGTTCGGGTTCTTCGTGCTGCTCCTGGCCGTGGCCGGCAACGAGACCACCCGCAACGCGATCACCCACGGCATGATCGCCATGCTCGAGCACCCCGAGCAGTGGGAGCGCTACAAGGCCGAGCGCCCGGCCACGGCGGCCGACGAGATCGTCCGCTGGGCGACGCCGGTGGTGGCCTTCCAGCGCACCGCGAAGGTGGACACGCACATCGGCGAGCAGGAGATCAAGAAGGGCCAGCGGGTCGGCATCTTCTACGGCTCGGCCAACTTCGACGAGGAAGTCTTCGACCACCCCGAGCGGTTCGACGTCGGCCGCGACCCGAACCCGCAGCTGGGCTTCGGTGGCGGCGGCGCGCACTACTGCCTCGGGGCCAACCTGGCCAAACTGGAGATCGACCTGATGTTCAACGCCATCGCCGAACACCTGCCGGACATCACCATGACCGGGACGCCGAGGCGGCTGCGGTCCGGCTGGCTGAGCGGGATCAAGGGTCTCCCGGTGAGGTACGCCTGATGCGCACGAAGGCGGCGGCGCTGCTGGAGCAGCCGGGCAAGTGGCAGGTAGTGGACGTGGAGGTGGCTCCGCCTTCGGCCGGTGAGGTGCTGGTGCGGTTCGCCGCGGCCGGGTTGTGTCATTCGGACGACCACGCCGCCACCGGTGACATGCCGGTCGGCCGGCTGCCGCTGATCGGCGGGCACGAGGGCGCCGGCGTGGTCGAGGCGGTCGGCCCCGAGGTGCGCTCGCTGGCGGTGGGGGACCACGTGGTGGCCCAGTTCGTGCCGTCCTGCGGGCGCTGCCAGCCGTGTGTGTCGGGCGGCGGGAACCTGTGTGACCTGGGCATCTACGCGCTGTCCGGTTCGCTGGCCGACGGCACGTTCCGGGCCAAGGTGAACGGCTCCGACGCCGGCCAGATGACCATGGTCGGCACGTTCGCCGAGCACGCCGTGGTCTCCGAGCACTCCCTGACGAAGATCGACAAGGACATCCCGTTTCGGGTGGCCGCGCTGCTGTCCTGCGGAGTGCCGACCGGCTGGGGCTCGGCCGAGTACGGGGCCGGCGTGAAGGCCGGCGACACGGTGATCGTGATGGGCACCGGCGGGGTGGGCATGAACGCGGTGCAGTCCGCCGCCGCGCGGGGCGCCGCGCACGTGATCGCGGTGGACCCGGTGGCGTTCAAGCGGGAGAAGGCGCTGGAGTTCGGGGCCACGCACGCGTTCGGGGAGATCAACGAGGCGGCCGACTTCGGCCGCTCGGTGACCAACGGGCAGGGCGCGCACGCGGCCATCGTCACCGTCGGCGTGACCACCGGGTCGCACGTGGCGGACGCGGTGAACGCGATCGGCAAGTTCGGCACCGTGGTACTCACCGGCATCGGCGACGTCCGGGCCGAGGGCCTGCCGATCAACCTGTGGGCCTTCGCCATGATGCAGAAACGGCTACAGGGCGTGATCTTCGGCATGGGCACGCCCCGGCACGAGATCACCAAGCTGGCCGCGATGTACAAGGCCGGCAAGCTCAACCTGGACGGCCTGATCACCACCACCTACCGCCTGGACGAGGTCAACCAGGCCTACGCCGACATGCACGCCGGCCGGAACATCCGGGGCGTCATCCTGCACGAAGGGGGCGCGGCGTGAAGCTGGGTTTGACGATCTTCCTCACCGACCAGGTGATGAACCCGGTGCGGTTGGCGCGCGAGGCCGAGGCGCGGGGTTTCCACTCGATCTACTTCCCCGAGCACACGCACATCCCGGTGGCCCGCAACACCCCGCACCCCGAGCAGGGCCACGACTTCGACCCGTCCTACCGGCGCACCCTGGACCCGTACATCACGCTGGCCGCGTGTTCCTCGGTCACCTCGACGATTCGCCTGGGCACCGGGGTCGGCGTGGTCGCCCAGCACGACCCGATCATCCTGGCCAAGGAGCTGGCCACGCTGGACCTGCTGTCCGGCGGCCGGCTGACGCTGGGCATCGGCTACGGCTGGAACCGGGACGAGATCGCCAACCACGGCATCGACCCGTCCCGGCGGCGCGGCCGGCTGCGCGAGGTCATGCTGGCGATGACCGAGATCTGGAGCAACGAGGTCGCCGAGTTCCACGGCAAGCAGGTGGAGTTCCCGCCGTCCTGGTCCTGGCCGAAGCCCATCCAGCAGCCCCGGCCGCGCGTGCTGATCGGCGGCCCGGCCGGACCCCGGCTGTTCGGGCACATCGCCGAGTTCGCCGACGGCTGGATGCCGATCGGCGCCTCCGGGTTCAAGGAGGCGCTGCCCGAACTGCGCCGGGCGTTCGAGGAGGCCGGGCGGGACCCGGCCTCCGCCGACGCGGTGCCGTTCGGCGTCATGCCCACCCCCGGCAAGCTGGAGTACCTGGCCGGACTGGGCGTGCGCGAGGCGGTGCTCGCCCTGCCCTCGGGCGGCGAGGACGAGGTGCTCCCGGTGCTGGACGCCTACGCGAAGCTGGCGGTCAGCTGAAGTCGGTGGAGTACCAGCGGTCCGGGCGCATGTGCAGCTGCACGACGCGCTCGTTCTCCAGGGTCTTCAGGTACTCGTCGGCGTCCGCCTTGGAGAAGTAGCGGTAGGCCATCGCCCGGAGATCCTCGGGCGAGGTCTCCTGCTCGATCTCGGTGACCGGTCCGGACACGCTCACGTACTTGTACCCCGGCGGCGTCTCGGTCTGCACGGTCAGGCTGAACGCCCGGGCCTTCTCGAGCAGCCTGTACTTGACCGACTCCGGCCCGGTCTGCACGATCACGTCCCCGCCGGGCTGGTACTGGTACCACACCGGCACGGCCAGCGGCGGCCCTTCCGACCTCGCGATACTGATCACGCCGACGTGCTTCTCCGCCAAGAACCGCTCGCGCGCCTCCGCGCTCATCGCTGCCATACCGGGGACAACACCCCACTTGTAGTGATCATTCCCTCGTGGGCGTTCCGGAGCGGGTCGGGTCTCCTACGGCTTGGACAGCGCGGCTCGGGCTTTGATGGGCTTGGGTACGGCCCCTTGCGCCCGGGGGCGGCCGCGGAATGCGGTGGGACGGCTCAGCGCGCCACGCCTAGGGTCGTGCGCGGCTTGGTCACGGAATGCAACCGTGTGTTCGGCGCGCCTTTGCCGAGTGCCAGCTCAGTTCGGTTTCGATCAAGGAACCACCGGACTCAGCTTGCGCTCGGTGCTCCGTGACCGGGTGCCCGGCGCCAGCGGACTCGCTCCGCGTTACTGGATCGGGAGCCGGCGGAAGATCGGCCTCGGGATGTGCCGGAGCACGGACATGACCGCGCGGAACTGGGCCGGCGCCCAGACCAGCTCCCGGCGGTTGCGCACCGCGTCGGCGACCACGTCGGCCACCTGCTCGGCGGTCACGGCCAGCGGGGCGGCCGGCATGCCTTCGGTCATCTTGGTCTTCACGAAACCCGGCCGGACCACGGTGACCCGCACCCCGTGCGGGCGCAGCGCCTCGCCGAGGCCCTGGTAGAAGCCGTCCATGCCGGCCTTGGTGGAGCCGTACACGAAGTTGGACCGGCGGATCCGCTCGCCGGCGACCGAGGAGAGCGCGACGATCGTGCCGTGCCCCTGGTCGCGGAAGTTCTGCGCCAGCGCGACACCCACGGAGACCGCCGCCGTGTAGTTCACCGTGGCCATCTCCACGGCGGCGTCCACCGACTGCCAGGCCGCCTCCGCGTCACCGAGGATTCCGAAGGCCACGATCGCCACGTCGACGTCGCCGCCGGCGAACGCCTTGGCCACCACGCCGGCGTGCGAGCCGGTGTCGGTGGCGTCGAAGTCCAGCGCCTCCACCCGGCAGCCGGTGCGTTCCAGGTCGGCGGCCGCTTCGTCCCGCCGGGAGGACGGCCGGGCCGCCAGCACCACCCGCACCGACCGCCCGCCGGCCAGCCGGCGCACGGTGGCCAGCCCGATCTCGGAGGTCCCGCCGAGCAGCAGGATGGACTGCGGAACGCCCACGGCGTCGATCATGATTAACACAGCTCCAAGCGTCGGGCCAGGTCAGAGGTGAAAATGCCGTCCGGGTCCACCGAGGCGCGCACCTTCCGCCACTCCTCTAGCCTCGGGTAACCGCGCCGGATCGCCTCGGGCGAGGTGCGCGACTCCTTGGCCAGGTAGTGCCGCCCGCCGGCGTCCAGCACCAGGTCGTCCAGCCGCTCGCACAGCTCGTGCAGCCCGGCGGCGATGGGGAAGTCCACGGTGATCGTCCAGCCGGCGAAGGGGAAGGACAGCGGCGCGGTGTTGCCGGCGCCGAACCGCTTGAGCACGTTCAGCCCGGACGCGTGGTCGGACGCCGCGATGATCTCCACGATCCGACGGAAGGTGTCCTCCGCGCCCATCGGCACCAGGAACTGGTACTGCAGGAAGCCGCGCTTGCCGAACACCCGGTTCCAGTTCCCGAACATGTCCAGCACCTGGTAGAAGGCGGTGATGTTCTGCACCGAGTCCCGCTGCAGGCGGGGCGCCTTGCGCCACCACAGCTCGGAGAACGCGCGCAGCGTGGTCGGGTTGGCCAGGCCGTTCGGGAAGACGTCCGGGAACCGCAGCAGCTGCGGCGCGGCGAACTTCAGCGGGTCGCGGCGCAGCTTGGCCGGGAGTTCATCGGCGCGCGCGAGCGAGCCCCGGGTGAGCACCGCGCGGCCCAGCGCGGCGCCGGTGGTCGTGGTGTCGAACCAGGCCGCCGAGTAGTCGTACCGGTCGTCCGAACCGTCGGTGAGCAGGGCCATCAGCTCGTCGAGGTTGTCGGTGCGGTCGGTGTCCACCACGAAGTAGGCCGACTCGGTGGGGTGCAGCCGGACGGTCGCGCGCAGCATCACGCCGGTCAGGCCCATGCCGCCGACGGTGGCCCAGAACAGCTCGTCCTCGGGGGTGATCGTGCGGACGCTGCCGTCGGCGAGCGCGATCTCGATCGAGCTCACGTGGTTGCCGAAGCTGCCGGCGGTGTGGTGGTTCTTGCCGTGGATGTCCGACGCGATCGCGCCGCCCACGGTGACCTGCCGGGTGCCCGGCAGCACCGGCACCCACAGCCCGAACGGCAGCGCCGCGCGCATCAGCGTGTCCAGCGAGACGCCGGCGTCCACCACGGCCAGCCCGCTGTCCGCGTCGATCGAGTGGATCCGGTTCAGCCCGGTCATGTCCAGCACCGTGCCGCCGGCGTTCTGCGCCGGGTCGCCGTAGGAGCTGCCCAGCCCGCGCGGGGTGATCCCGCGTGGACCCGGCGCGCGCAGCGCCTCGAGCACGTGTTCGTCGGCGCTGACCGGCGCCACCGTTGCGATGCTCGGCGCCGTGCGCCCGAACCCGGTGAGGCTGCGACGTTCTTGCTGGTTGGCCATCGTCGCCCAGGCTACCGACCGGGTGTCCTCGGCCGACCGCTACCCTGTGCGGCGTGGCAGGAGCCCAGTTGGTAGCGGACCGCTCGCAACCGCGAGTCGGCCTGCTCTCGCAGCTCACCAGGTTCGTGCTGGTGGGCGGGCTCTCCGCGCTCGTGGACTACGGGCTGTACCAGGCCCTGCTGCACACCGGCCTGTGGGTGCACGGGGCGAAGGCTCTCAGCTTCGTCTGCGGCACCACCACGGCTTACCTGCTGAACCGTCGATTCACGTTCACCCAGACCGCCGGCGGCGCGACCCGGTTCACCGGCTTCCTGCTGCTCTACGGCACCACGTTCTTCGTGAACGTCGGCATGAACGCGCTGGTCCTGCACCTGATCACCGAGGGCGCCCCGTTCCGAGTGACCATCGCCTGGGTGTTCGCCCAGGGGACGGCGACGATGATCAACTTCCTGATGCTGAGGTATGTCGTGTTCCGGCGCTGAGGCGGCGGAACACGACCCGTGAGTGGCGAGTGACGCTATAGCGTTACTCCGCACTCACGAGCGCGCGGGCACGCGCGCAGGGGACCGACCCAGCCTCGACGCCAGAGCACCTGCGCTACCTCGACGGCAGCCGCGCATGGCTTCCTGGACAGCTCGGCCCAGCCGAACTGAAGCCGCGACCGGCCCGATACCTCCGCGACGTTGTCCCGTCGCCGATCGCGGTGTGCGACGTCGGCTGCCAAGTGAGAGGCGCCGTCGAGCCGCACGGTCAGCGGGATGCCGATGTTGTCGTACACGGCATCCTCGATCAGCTTGCGTCCGTCCACCATCAACGGCTCCTGTCGTCGAGCCGACGGAATTCCGTGCGCGGCCTCGACGTCCACTGCGTACAGTTCTTCCAGCGGAGAGTGCACGCCGGTCTGGATCCGGTCGAGCGCCGTTCGTAAGGCCTGCCGGTACCGACGAGGCGGCCGTTGCTCGAGGCGTTCCCGCACACTCGCGGCGGCGGCCCGGCGCGCGGTGACCAAGGTCGTGAGCGTACGCATGGCCAGACGGGCGGTGGGTTCGGCAACCGCGAGATCAATGACAGTGTCGGGTCGACTGGTCAGTGGCGGTACGCCGACGACCGCGATGTGCCGGAACGCCCGTGATCGGTGGATGACAACGAGCGGTGGCTGGGATACCGCCGAACAACCGTACGGGACTGTGACATGTACCGGTCCATCGGACAAAGGGTGCATGTGCCACAACTCGGCCGCCGTCTGATGGCTGAGTAGCCCGCTCGGCCCCGCGTAACTCAGCGCGGCGGCAACGCGCGCCTCATGGGTGAGCGGACCGGTGAAGGTGGCGTACACGCGGGGTGCCACGCACTGCCAGCGGCCGGCTCGCACGTTTGCCGTGATTGCGCTGCGGGAGACCCCGAAGTAGCGCAGCTGTTCGGTGTTGAGCACGCCGCACTGCTCAGACAGCACGCGATGCCATTCGGCGTGACGGCATAGCGGTACCTGCGGTGGCGCGGATCGACGCGGTCTTGACATAACGCGAGGTTGCACTTTGCCGCGACCGGTGTGGTGGCGTTTGAAGCCCCTGTGGATAACTCGTGAGTGGCGAGTGACGCTATAGCGCTACTCGCCACTCACGGGCGGCGCAGCCGCATTAGCGGCAGCCGACGCCTACCCAGGAGAATCCGGCGCGGCGCAGGACGTCGGGGTCGAGCAGGTTGCGGGTGTCCACGACGGTGCGGTTGGCGGCGAAGCGGGCCAGTTCGGGCCAGTCGAGCGCGCGGAACTCGGGCCACTCGGTGAGTACCACGATGGCGTCGGCGTCCTTGGCCACGGCGGACGGCTCGTCGGTCACCGTGATCCCGTCGGTCATGCCGGGGACGGCGGACGGGCAGCCGGGGTCGTAGCCGGTCAGCTCGGCGCCCTCGTCGCGCAGCGCGCCGGCCACGGTGAGCGCGGGCGAGTCGCGCAGGTCGTCGGTGCCGGCCTTGAAGGTCAGCCCGAGCAGCCCGATCCGCTTGTTCACCAGTGAGCCGCCGACCGCCGCGCGCACCTTCTCCACCATCCGGGCGCTTTGGCGCCGGTTGGTGTCCAGCGACGCGGAGAGCAGCGGGAAGTCGAACCCGGCCGCCTCGGAGATCTGCACCAGCGCGTTGGTGTCCTTGGGCAGGCAGGAACCGCCCCACCCCGGCCCGGGCGAAAGGAACGCCTGGCCGATCCGCTTGTCGTAGCCCATTCCCTCGGTGACCTCGTGGACGTCCGCGCCGAGCCGCTCGCACAGCTCGGCCAGGGCGTTCACGTAGGACAGCTTCATCGCCAGGAAGCAGTTCGCCGCGTACTTGACCATCTCCGCGCTGGCGGCATCGGTGAGCAGGGTGGGTGCGCCCAGCCGGGAGTACAGCGCGGCCACCCGCTCGGCGGCGTCCTGCTGGTCACAGCCGACCACGATCCGGTCCGGGTTCAGGAAGTCGCGCACCGCCGAACCCTCGCGCAGGAACTCCGGGTTGCTCACCACCGCCACGTCCCGGCGGCCGAGCAGCTGTTTGGTGCGCGACGCCGTGCCCACCGGCACGGTCGACTTGTTCACCACCACGCAGCCCCGGGGCAGCAGGTCCCGGACCTCCTGGGCCACCGCCTCCACCGCCGCCAGGTCCGCCGCACCGCCCTCGCCCATCGGCGTGGGCACGCACAGGAAGACCACCTCGACCGGATTGTCCGAGTCCTCCCCGGGGGCCGCGATGGCGTTGCGCGCGCCGACCACGAACTTCAGCCGGCCGGCGGCCATGCCCTCGGTGACCAGCTCGGACAGGCCGGGCTCGAGGATCGGCACCTCGCCTCTCTTGAGCTTGGCGATCTTCTGTTCGTTCACGTCGGCGCACACCACGTTGTGGCCGAGGGATGCCAGGCAGGCTCCGGTGGTCAGGCCAACGTATCCGGTGCCGATTACGGCGATTCGACGGACGAACATCGTTCTCCTAGGGGAGCCAGGTTACGAACAGTCGATATTGGTGAGTCCCTTGCCGGCGGACTCCGCCTTGTTGCTGCAGGTGACTCGGTTGCGGTCCTTGTTCTTGGTGACGTTGATGCCGTAGCCGGGGCCGTCCACCACGGCGGTGTTGCCGTCGAAGACGTTGTCCACCCCCCAACCGTCCAGGATTTGGTGCACGGAGAATCCGTCCTGGGAGGATCCACGCCCGGTGTTTCCGAGGATTTGCCACCCGTTGCCCTTGACGTTCACCCACGATTCAGCGTCCGAGCTGGGCCCGGTGAAGGTGTTGCCCCGGACGATGCCGCCGGTGGTTCCCTCCTTGATGTCCACCGCCTCCGAGGTGGTGTCGGAGATGGTGTTGGCCTCGATCAGGTTGCGGTCGCTGCGGTCCGGCTGGCCGCCCGTGTAGCGCGGCCAGTTCTTCTCCGCCGTGCCGATGTAGACGCCCTCGCCGAACTGGGAGTCCTTCAGCCCGGTGTTGTGGATGACGTTGCCGCGCACCACGTTGTTGCTGCTGTTCTTGCGCAGGTGCAGCGCCTCCTGCTCGACCTGCTCGATCTCCAGGCTGTCGATCAGGTTGTGCTGGCCCTGGTCCACCATCAGGCCCTTCTGGCCGCCCCGGATGGTGAACCCGACGACCTCCCAGTAGGAGGCGTTTTCCAGGTGCAGCGTGTAGTTCGCGCCGGAACCGTCGAGGACCGCGTCCCGCTTCCCGCACAGCACGATCGGCTGTGCCTTCGAGCCGGAGGCTTCGGCGGCGAACCCGCCGGTGTAGGTGCCGGCGGCCAGCTCGATCACCGCGCCCGGCTTGGCTCCGGTGAGCGCGGACTTGAGCTCCTGCGCGTTGTGCACGGTCACCGTGCCCGGCTTGGGACAACCCGGGCCGAGCGGCGGCACGGTCGGCGCGGCCGGTGCCGCCTGCGGCGGACCGCCCGGCTGGCTGGGCGGCTGGGGCTGCTCCGAGTCGCCGCCGCAGCCGCTCAGCGTGAAGGCGAGCAGCGCGGCCGAGGCTCCGGCGAGGCCGGCCCGCCGGGACCAGTTGGTATGTGGGTTCATGCTTCAGGACACCGCCGTGTTTCGGTTTCCGCCGTCGCCTGGCGGCGGGGGGTTCTGGGGTCGAGGTCCACCCTGCCGCGGCCCGGGGGACGACCGGGGCTCGGGGGAGGGCGCCGACCGTTCCGCCTGGGGTTTCGGCAACGGCAGCCCGGCCTGCTTGGCCCCCGCCGGTTTCGCGGGGCCGGCGGGTTTCGCCGGCGGAATGGCCGCCGGTTGCGCCGGGCCGTTGGCTGGCTTGGCCGGGGCGCCGGCCGGCTTGGCCGGGGCCGAGGGCAGCGCCGGGCGTGGTGGCGCGGGGCGGGCGGGCGCGGCCGGTTTGGCCGCCGCTCCGGCCGGTCGGGTGCCCGGCGCGGCGGGCTTCATGCCGTACACCGGTTGCTTGGCCGGCGGGCGCGGGGGGTTGCCGGGCGGCAGCCCGTTGCGGGACGGCTTGCCGGTGCGCCCCGGGACCGGTGCGGCGGCCCCGTTGACGCCCTTCGCCGCGGCGGGCCTGGGCGGACGGCCCTTGTTGCCGAGCTGGCCGCGTAGCCCCTGGGGGATCGCCGAGGCGTTGCCACGCGCGCGGACGGGCTGGGCGGGTCGGGGCGTGCGCCCGGGTTTCGCCCCGGGGAGCACCTTGGGCGCGGCGGCCGCGGCCGCCGCCACCGCACTGGGCGGGGCGCTGTTGCGGTACGGGTGCTGGCCGATGCCCTGCCTGGACTGCCGGTGCTTCCAGTAGATCCGCCCGGCCATCGGGATGAGTAGGATCAGGGCCCAGAGCAGGATCAACGGGTTGCTCCGGATCCGGCTGCCGATGTACTGCAGGTTGTCCTTGTCCTCGACCCAGTTGCGCTTGTCGTTGCCGGACTGGGGGACCAGGTTGCCCGCCGCGACCCGGGTCGTGTCGATGTCGCTGGGTCCCCGGCCGGCCAGCCGGTTGTCCACGACGGAGGAGCCGCCGGCGGCGCCGATGAGCGAAACGGCGTGCATGGTCATGCCGCTGATCTCGTTGCCGGACACCTTGGCCACCGAGTTGTTCAGCTGCACGGCGGTGAGCGCATCGGTGATGATGTTCTTGTCCACCAGCGCGTCCTTGGACCCGTCCCGGATGGCCACCGCGAACCCGCCCGGCGAGCTGATCTTGTTCTCCCGGATCACCAGGCCCTCGGTGACGCCGCGCACGATCACGCCGTCCCGGTTGGCGGCGACGGTGTTGCCGCTGAGCACCACCTTGTTCGCGCCGGACACCAGGACGCCGTGCTCCGCGTTGCCCCGCACCATGCTGGCGTCCACGGTGAACCCGGCGAAGTGCGCGGTGGTGGCGCCGCCCGCGTTGGGGCCGGCGGCCGGCGGCGCGCCGTCGATGAAGATGCCGTTGCGGGCGTTGCCGGTGGAGGTGACCTCGCGCAGCGAGATGTTGTTGGCCCCCTTGGCCAGCGCGATGCCGTTGCGGGCGTTCTGCGCGCTGGTCACCCGCCACAGCTCGGCGCCCTCGGCGTCCCGGTTCACCGCCACGCCGTCCATGGCGGAGTTGGTCACCTGGGCGCCGTTGATCAGCAGGCCGCGGCTGCGGCGGGTGAAGATGCCGTAGTGGTTGCCGGTGAGGTTGACCTCGCGGGCCGAGCCGGTGGCCACCTCGGAGGCGCTGCCGGTCCAGGCCACGCCGCCGGTCGAGCCGCTCCAGAAGCCCAGGCTGAACGTGTTCACCGCGCGCAGGTCCATCCGGCCGCCGATCTCCCGGATGTACGCCCGGCCGTCGCTCACCTCGCTGTCCGCCGCGTTCTTCGCGGTGTCCCAGCTGGAGATGGACAGCGGCGAGCCCGGGGCACCCTCCAGGTTCAGCGATCCCTTGAACGCCACCAGCGAGGTGAACCCCGCCGCGCCGGAAGACATCCGCAGGTTGCCCCTGGGCAGCGAGATGTGCAGCTGCGCGCCCGGGCCGACGATGACGTTCTTCTGCAGCAGCGCGCCGTCCGGCAGCCGGGACGCGGCGCCGGCGTTGACCAGCGTGTCCAGGTCGTAGGGGGCGATCCGGGCCGGCAGCACCAGGGTGGGCAGCTGGGTCCCGTAGGGGATCTCGCGCATGGGCGTGCCGGGCTGCAGCTGCCCGACGGCGGCGAAGATCCGCTTGTCCTCGGCGTCCACCAGCGCGGCCTGGCGGGGGTCGAAGCCGGGACCGTTCGGCACGGTCGGCGTCTCCTGGCTCTGCGCCGGGTCCGCCTCTTCCACGCTGATCGACGGCGCGGGCGGCGCCTCGGGCTGGGTGAGGCCCAGCGACAGGGTGGCGAGGCCGAGGCTCAGGCTGGCCAGGATGGACAGCGCGGCCAGCCAGTGGCCGGCTCCCGGTCCCTTCGGTCGCCTAGGCGGGGCCACGAGTGGCTCCGGCCTGCAGGCTCGCGTTGTCTTGTCCCTCACCGCCGACCAGATCCTTGCGTCTGGTCATCCAGCCCTGCTGGTTCATCGTGACGAAGGCGTAGGTCTTGATCGGCAGAGCGACGAAGATGATGAACGCCGTGACCACCGGCAGGATCAGGATGTCCTGGGGCCGGGTGCGCAGATGCGAGATGCTGCGGATGGCCCGGCCGATGAACACCCAGCTCACCGCCAGGGTGAGCGCCACGTAGCGCTGCGGGCTGAACCACGTGGAACACACGAAGTAGACCATCGCGAACATGGTCACCGGGGTGCAGAGGATCTGGAACACGGTCAGCTGGGAGATGAAGGGCACCCGCCACAGCCAGCCCTTGTAGATCGCGGTCAGGTAGCACCGGTAGGAGTTGCGGCTCCAGCGCACCCGTTGCTTGCGCATCGCCTTGAAGCTGGCCGGGAACATCGACAGCGCCCGCGCGGTGTCCTGGTGCACCGTCTTGTAGCCCTGCGCGAGCACCAGCCAGGTGAGCCGGCCGTCGTCCCCGGCAATGCACTTGCGGCCGAGGAAGATCTCGTTCTCCAGGTTCTCCAGGACCGGCAACACCACGGCACGCCGGTACGCGGCGGTCCGGCCGGACAGGCAGACCACGGCCCCGCGCATGCCGGTGGCCGGCACGTAGTCCAGGTAGCGCAGGTCGATGATCCAGTCGGCCACCCGGCGCCAGATGCTGGAGAACGGGTTGTACACGTTCTGCCGGGTGCCCACGCCGCCGACCGTGGGGTCAACGAACGGCATCTGCACCGCGGCGAGCAGGCCGGGCTGCCAGCGGGTGTCCGAGTCGGTGAGCACCAGGATCTCGTATTTCGCCTGCTTGATGGCGACGCCCAGCGCGGACCGCTTGCCCTCGTGCGCGAACATGATCACCTTGAGCCGGGGGTCGCCGAGGGCGAGCAGCTTGCGCTGCGCCTCGAGGTCCTCCAGGTCCAGTACGATGATGATCTCGGTGGGGTTCTGGGCCAGCCAGGTGTGCAGGCAGTCGACCAGCACGTCCGGGTCTTCCCGGAAGGACGGCACACAGACCGAGGTGGTGGTGCGGAAGTTGTTGATGGTGGGCCGGTAGAACATGGACATCACCTTGCGGATGATCCAAATTCCCCAGGACAGGGCGCCGATGATGCCCACCGGGATCAACATGTCCCAGCGGTCCGAGATCAGGTCTATGACTGGATTGAAGATGCTCAATGTCCCGGCCGCCCCCCGGTCGGTGCGTGGTCAAACGTCAGTCCGCGTCGCTGCCGAGACTGCCTCTTTCGCTGATAACGATTCAGTGAAGCACCGGGAACGTAGCACTCTTTGAGGTGGCAACCGTCACCCACCCGTTTGATGTAGCAAGCTCGCGAAGCGTAAGGAAATCGTCGGCCCTGGTTCACTCATCTGGCGGCGCTACACCGTCAGACACTGCGCTAGGTAGGTTTACCAGACGAGGTGACCGGCGCGCGGAGGAATCGCTCGCGACGCCCCATACGTACCAACCGGAGCCACTCCGCGAACCCGGCCGGGTCCCGCTTGGAGATCAGGAAGTACCAGCCGAAACGGATCACTTCCAGCTTGCCGATCAGGCGCATGCCGCGCTGCCCGAACAGGTAGCCCCGGTTGCGGTACGTGTAGTACCGCTTGATCGGGTCCTCCGGATCCTGGGCGTGCAGCCGGCCGCCCAGCATCGGCTTGAACTCGTCCGAGCCGTTCGGGTGCACGTAGCTGGCCCGCAGGCAGGTGCCGAACGGCAGGCCGGACTGGGCCACCCGCCGGTGCATCTCCACCTCGTCGCCCCGGACGAACAGGCGCAGGTCCGGCACCCCGACCACGTCCAGCGTGGTCGCCCGGAACAGCGCCCCGTTGAAGAAGCTGGCGATGCCGGGCAGCAGGTCTGTTTCGCCCAGGGCGTCCCGGCCACGGTGCCAGCGCAGACCCCGGCGCAGCGGGAAGGCCAGCGTCTCCGGGTCGGCCTGGTCGGCCACCACCGGGGAGACCACGGCCAGGTCGTGCCGGCGCGCGGTGTCCAGCAGGGTGGCCAGCACGTGCTCGTCGCCGGCCCGGCCGTCGTCGTCGGCCAGCCACACCCAGTCCGCGCCTAGCGCCAGCGCGTGCAGCATGCCCAGCGCGAAGCCGCCGGCGCCGCCCAGGTTGTGGTGGCTCGGCAGGTAGCTGAACGGCAGGCCGGCCGCCTCGACCACGTCGCGGGCCGGTTGGTCGGGGCCGTTGTCCACCACGACCAGGTGAGTCACCGGGTGGGTCTGTTTGGCCAGCGCGGACAGCGAGTCGACGAGCAGGTCACGGCGGTGACGGGTGACCACCACGGCGACCACCGAGTCCGGCGGGAGCCGCTCGGCGTCGGCCCCGGTCCCGGTCACGTCCGCTCCGCCAGCTCGGTCACCACGTCGCGGCCCTTGTACGCGTTCAAAACGTCGCGCAGCGGGCCGTGCTTGCGGATCTCCCCGTGGTCCATCCAGATCGCCGAGTCGCACAGCTCGACCAGGAACTCGTCCGAGTGGCTGGCGAACACCAGCATCCCGGCCCGCTCCACCAGCGCGTTCAACCGCGTGCGGGCCTTGGCCAGGAACTCCGCGTCCACCGCGCCCATGCCCTCGTCGAGCAGCAGGATCTCCGGGTCGATGCTGGTCACCACGCCCAGCGCCAGGCGCACCCGCATGCCGGTGGAGTAGGTGCGCAGCGGCATGGACAGGTAGTCGCCCAATTCGGAGAAGTCGGCAATATCCTCGACGCGTTCCTGCATCTGCTTGCGGGTCATGCCCAGGAACAACCCGCGCACCATGATGTTCTCGTAGCCGGAGATCTCCGGGTCCATGCCGACGCCCAGGTCGAACACCGGCGCCACCTTGCCCCGGATGCGCGCGCTGCCCCTGGTCGGCTCGTAGATGCCGGACATCAGTCGCAGCAGGGTGGACTTGCCGGCGCCGTTGTGCCCGACCAGCCCGACCCGCGCGCCCTGCGCCAGGTTCAGGTTGATGCCGCGCAGTGCCTCGATGATCGGCACCCGACTGTCCGTGCCGATCTTGCCGCCGGCCTTGCCGAGTACCCGCTTCTTCAGCGAGCGACTCTTCGCGTCGAAGATCGGGAAGTCGACGTAGGCGTTCTGGATATCTATGGAAACCATCGGCTACACCCAGTAGGAGACGCGTGCTCGGTAGTTGCGCATGACCAGCAGCGCACCGGTCCAGCCGAGCACGGTGATCGCCCCGGCCACGTACCAGTGGTGCCAGATGATCTCCCGGCCCAGCAGCGGCTGGCGCAGGATCTCCACGAAATGCATGATCGGGTTCAGCTCGGCCAGCCGGGCCCGCTCGGCGATGTTCGGGTTGGAGTGCTTCAGCAGCTGGTCGTAGTCCCAGACGATCGGCGTCAGGTAGAACAGCAGCTGGGTCACGCTGGCGATGATCGGCGGGATGTCCCGGAACCGGGTGGCGATGATCCCGGCGAAGATCGTGATCCACACGCCGTTCAGCAGCAGGATGGCGAACGCCGGGATGGCCAGCAGCAGGGTGATGCTGATCGGCTGCGGGAACAGGATGATCAGGGCCAGCCAGATCACCAGGTTGTGCAGGAAGAACAGCGCCTGCCGCCAGACCAGCCGGTACACGTGCAGGCTCAGCGGGGCCGGCAGGAACTTGATCAGGCCTTCGTTGGCGATGAAGACCTCGGCGCCCTCCAGGATGCAGCCGGGCGGCCGGCGAACGGCCCGCACGGGTGACGGCAGGCAGCGCTGGCCCAGTTCGCCGGGTTGGGCGGTGGTTCAACGACCAGTTGGTCGCGCCTGGGGCGAGCTCGGCGGAACTGGCGGTCAGCTACCTCACCGCGCTGGTCGGCGCCGCGTTCGCGGTGTGGCTGGCGGTGATGAGCCGGTTCGAGCCGGTGGCCGTGGTGGTGCTCGGCCTGGTGGCGTTCGACCTGTTCGGCGGGGCGGTGGTGAACGCCACGGCGGCGGCCAAACGGCTGTTCCACGGGCCGGGCCGGTCGGCGGGCAAGCGCATGCTGTTCGTCGCCGGGAACATCCACGTGTTCCTGGTGGCGCTGGTGGTGCCCGGCTACAGCTGGCTGGCCGCCGGCCTGACCTACGCCATGGCGGTGGCCGGCGGGCTGGTCGTGGTCGCGGCGCCGGAGGACGTGCGCCGGCCGATCGCGTTCAGCGTCACCGTGCTGACCATCGCCATCTGCCTGACCAGCGTGACCATCCCCGTCGCGCTGCTCTGGCTGACCCCGGTGCTGGCGATCAAGCTGTTGCTCGGCCACCTGCTCCCGGGCCGCTGAGCCGGGCGCCGCCGAGGCGGGCGCTACGCAGCGCGGAGCGGCGGATCTTGCCGGCGTCGTCGCGCAGCGGGGTGGTGCTGCGCTCGAAGCCGCGCGGCAGCTTGTAGGGGGCCAGCCGGGCGCCCAGGTGCTCGCGCAGCTCGTCGTCGGTTGCCGGCGAGGTGAGCTGCACGATGGCGTGCACCGTGTTGCCCAGGTCCTCGTCCGGCAGGCCGATCACCGCCGCCGAGCCGACCGCAGGGTGCGCCTCCAGGGCCGCCTCCACCTCGGCCGGGTACACGTTCGCGCCGCCCACCAGGATCATGTCCTCGCGCCGGTCGGCCAGGTACAGGTAGCCGTCGGTGTCCAGGCGGCCCATGTCGCCGAGCGACTCCCAGCCGTCCCGGCGCCGCGCCGTCGCGCCGATGTACCGGTACGTGGTGACCCCGGGTGGCGGGCGCTGCCACACCTCGCCCACCTCACCGGGCGGCAGCGGCCGGCCGTCCTCGTCGGTGATCAACACCTCGCCGTGGCTGGGTTTGCCGACCGAGCCCGGCCGGCGCAGCCACTCCACCCCGTCGATCATGCACACCGCGATCGACTCGGTGCCGCCGTACAGCTCGACGACCCGGGACGGCCCGAGCCAGTCCAGCCAGCCGCGCTTCACGTGTTCCGGGCAGGGGGCGCCGACGTGCAGCAGGGTGCGCACCGAGCTCAGGTCGGCCTGGGCGCGGACGTCGGCCGGCAGCCGCAGCATCCGGCCCATCAGCGTGGGCACCGCGTACAGCCAGGTGACCCGGTGCCGGGCCACGTGGGCCAGCACGTCCGCCGGGTCGAACCGGGGCATCACCACCACGTGCCCGCCCTGCACCAGCGCGACCAGGGAGAACAGGAAGGGCGCGTTGTGGTAGAGCGGCGCGGTGACCAGGAAGACCTCGTCGGGGGCGATACGCAGCGCCCCGGCGCGCGCGGTGATCACCTCCACGGTGCCGGCCCCGCCGGCCACGATGATCTTCGGCCGGCCGGTGCTGCCGCCCGAGGTGGGCGCCTTCCAGGACGGCGGCGTGGCCGGCTCCAGCGGGGTGTCGTCCGGCGCCGGCTCGAACCCGGGCGGCAGCCACTCCCGGTCCGGCCCGGCGTCCAGTCCGATCACCACCGGGGAGTCGGCCAGCTTGATCAGCTCGTCCAGCTCGGCCCGGGGGAGCCGGGCGGAGACCGGCTGCGGGGTCGCGCCCAGCTTCCACGCGGCCACCACGGCGACGTAGAACTCCACGTCGTTGGGCAGCCCGATGGTCACCAGGTCGCCCGGCCCGACCCCGCGCCGGGCCAGCTCGTGCGCCAACCGGTTGCTGCGCCGGCGCAGCTCCGCCCGGCTGAGCGTGACGTCCCGACAGGTCACCGCCGGCCGGTCCGGCTCGGCATCGGCCAGCGCGTCCAACCCGACCCCGACCGGCGTGCCCCCCGCCGTGACGAACGCGCCGAGCCCATAATTCGCGAACTGGTTAGCCATGCTTACCAGCATGCCTGCCGGCGGCGCGTCCCGCTCTGGGAGAACTCAGCGGTAGCAGTACGAGTCGGAGGACGCGTCGCCGCCCTGCAACCGGACCTGGTGCGCCCGCAGGCCGCGGAACTCGTCGCCGTTGGGGAAGAACCGGGGGTCCACGGTCAGCCCGTCGTCCGAGACGTCCAGCTTGGCCGCCCAGGCGCCCACGCCGTCCGGGTAGAACTGGTCGTCCCAGGCGCCGTACAGCGAGTTGGTCAGGTAGACCCGCTTGCCGTCCCGGCTGACCTCGACCATCTGCGGCCCGCCGGACAGCGCCTGCCCCGGGTCGGCCGGGTGCGCGGCCCGCCGCACGATCCCGCCCAGGCGCACCGAGCCGATCTCCTTCGGGGCCGAGGGGTCGGACACGTCGTACTGCTTGAGCTCGCCGGTGCCCCAGCAGGACACGTACAGCCGCTGGTCGTCGACGGACAGGTTGATGTCGGTGACCAGCGGCGGCACCGCCTTGAACGGCTTCAGCGCCGGCGGCAGCTCGTCCTCGGACGCCGGCTCGGCCGGGATGGTGATCACCTTGTCGGCCTTCCAGGAACCGGTGGCGTCGTCCCGGTGCCAGCGCCACACCGAGGCGGACAGGTCGGCGGTGGAGATGACCACGCCGACGAAGCCCCAGGTGGCCTCCGGGTCGTGGGCCGGGCGCAGTTCCAGCGCCATCTGGTGCTCGGCGCCCAGGTCCACCTCCTGCTGGTGGATGCCCTTGGCCAGGTCCCAGAAGTGCAGCTTGTGGCCGTACTGGTTGGACAGCAGCAGCTCCGGGTCGACCCCGTTCTCCACCATCGACGGGGTGCCCCACTCGCTGGTGACCAGCGTGTTGTGCCGCAGGTGCCACCAGGCGTCGTAGGCCAGGTACTGCGGTCCCCGGTCGGTCTCCCAGGCGCGCAGTACGTCGAAGCTGGAGTGGTCGAGCAGCGCGATTCCGCCCGGCCCGTCGGCGCCGTTGGCACCGCCGAGGCAGGACAGGAACAGCCCGTCCGGCCCGCAGTGCAGGGTGTGCGGCCGGGAGTAGCCGGCCTTCTCCGCCAGCTCCTCGCCGGTGATCGTCTTGACCAGCTTGGGCTGGGTCGGGTCGGGCTGGGTGTCGTACACGTGGATGTTCGAGCCGCGCAGCCCGGGAAGCAGCAGGTAGCGCCGCTGCAGGCCCTCGGCGCCGTGGTCGTGGCCCTCGTGCATCAGCGCCGAGGAGCAGGCGTTCCAGCCGAAGTGGTGCAGCTCCTCGCCGGTGGTCGGCAGGTCGGTCCAGCCGACGATCCGCCCGTAGCTGGTCGACTCCGGGTCGGTGTCCAGCACGGCCAGCGCGTCGGGTTTCTCCGCCGCCCGGTCGAACGCGACGAGGTAGGCGAGCTTCTCCGCCGGCGCGGCCGCTGCTTCGGCCGGGGAGCGGTAGAAAGTGGGATCCATCGGCTGGCCAGACATAGTCGTCACCCAACCAACCCCGGTTCCCGGGCGGCCACCAGATGTGAGCTAGGTCACTTTTGAGGGGGTGTCGGTTGTAAAGACGACTTGGACGGCGCGGCTTGGGGTGTTTCAGGCTTGGGTGCGGCCCGGTGCGTTTGGGGCGGGCGGGGCGGTTGGCCTGATTGCTGACGGTAGTCAATAGCCGGTGATTGTGCCCCGGCCGGCCGGGCTTGGGGCGGCGAATGTGGGGTGATCGCTGTCTGTGGCGCTACAGCGTCGAAAATCGAGGCTAAATCACCAGAAACAGCGATCACCCCACATCACTGCGCGTGATCGGTGACGAAGCGGGCGCCGATCCAAAACGCAACGGGCCGTACCTAACCGGCCGACAACCCCAGACACGCCGTCCAAGCTGTCTTTAGACCTGCACCCGACCCAACCGACAGCCAAAGAAGCGGGAGCCCCGCCTGGGCCGTGTCACAACGGCGGGGCTCCCGCGCCGCGCACAGTGGTCGATTTGTCGGAACGATCACCACGCGCGGAGTTCGAGAAGCTAAACGGAAACCGTGCTCGCCGCCCGGGCCGCGGCGAACCGCTCGGCCACGTCGGCCCAGTTGACCACCGTCCACAGCGCCTTCACGTAGTCCGCCTTCACGTTGCGGTACTGGAGGTAGAAGGCGTGCTCCCACATGTCGAACATGAGTAGTGCATGGGACGAAATGGACAGGTTGGACTGGTGGTCGTACAGCTGCTGCACGATCAGTTTCTGCCCGATCGGCTCCCACGCCAGCACGCCCCAGCCGGAGCCCTGGATGGTGGTGGACACCGCCGTCATGTGCTCGCGCAGCTTGTCGAACGAGCCGAAGTCCTGGTCGATGGCCGCCGCCAGCTCGCCGTCCGGCGAGCCCGAACTCGAGACCGGCGTCAGGTTCTTCCAGAAGACCGTGTGGTTCGCGTGCCCGGCGAGGTTGAACCCCAGCGACTTCTGCACGCCCACGATGGGGCCGTAGTCGCCCGAGGCCCGCGCGTTGCCCAGCTTCTCCAGCGCGTCGTTGGCGCCCTTGACGTAGGTCGCGTGGTGCTTGCTGTGGTGCAGCTCCATGATCTCGCCGCTGATCGCGGGTTCGAGCGCGCCGTAGTCGTAGTCCAGTTCCGGCAGGACGTACTCCGCCATCCCGTGACTCCCTCAATGCTTATAGTTCGCAGTTGCCAGATATTTGCGACAGTACGCCAGAGCACGGCGCGTTGCGACCGCGCCACCGGCCGAACTCAGTACTGGTAGGTCATGTGCTTGATGCCGTTGATGAAGTAGGAGCACAGCCGCTCCGGCTCGCCGACCGTGCGCAGCCCGGGCATCCGGGTGTACAGCTCACGCAGCATCACGGTCAGCTCCCGGCGGGCCAGGTGTGCGCCCAGGCAGTAGTGCGGGCCGGGGCCGCCGAAGCCGACGTGCGGGTTGGGCGAGCGGGTGATGTCGAACCGGTCCGGGTCGGGGAAGACCGTTTCGTCCCGGTTGGCCGAGTTGTAGAACAGCACCACCTTGTCGCCGGCCCGGTACTCGTGACCGTGGAACGAGCAGTCCTCGGTGACGTCCCGGCGGAACTGGATCACCGGCGTGGAGTACCGCACGATCTCCTCCACCGCGCCGCCGATCCGCCCCTCGAAGTCGGCCATGAGCAGTTCCAACTGGTCCGGGTGCCCGGTGAACAGGTGCACCGCGTGGGACAGCGCGTTGCGGGTGGTCTCGTTGCCGGCCACCACCAGCAGCACGAAGAACGAGCCGAACTCCTGCGCGGTCAGGTTCTCCTCGCCCTGGGCGGCGACCAGCAGCGAGGTGACGTCGTCGGTCGGCCGCCTGACCCGTTCCTTGGCCAGCTTGTTGGCCAGCCGGTACAGCCGCAGCCCGGCGCCCATGATGACCTTCGACGTGCGCAGCGAGTCGATCAGCCGGGCGTCCCCGTTCAGCCGGGTGACGCCACCGTTGTACTCCGCGTCGCCGAAGCCGAGGATGTGGTTGGTCCAGGGCAGGATGTTCGCTCGGTAGGACTCCGGGATGCCCAGCATGTCGCAGATGACCTCGGTGGGCAGCCGGGCGGCGACCTGGGTGACGAAGTCGGTCGGCCCGTCGGCGAGGATCTCGTCCACGATCGCGGCGGCCCGCCGGCGCAGGTCCTCCTCGGTCTTGGCCAGCACCTTCGGCGTGAACGAGCGCGCCACGATCTTGCGGATGTGCGCGTGCCGGGGGTCGTCCATGTTGATCATGGAGCCGAAGGTGGTGGCCATGAACCGGGGCAGGTCGAGCAGCGCGTTGGCCGACGGCTCGTTGCTGAACAAATCCGCCCGCCGGCTGGCCTCGCTCACCTCGGCGTGGCTGACCAGCGCGTACGCGTCGGGCCGGCCGTCGCGGAACAGCGGCGCCTGGGGGATCCGGAAGTGGTGGGTCGCCTCGCCCGCCCTGATCCGGGCGAACGCGGCCAGTCGTTCCGCCTCCGGCGCGGCCCAGAACGCGGCGTGCGCGAGCTCGTAGCCCGTCCGGTCGTCGACCTTCATGCGTCCCCTCAGTAGGTGTACGGCAGGTGCTTGATCCCGTTGATGAAGAACGACACCAGGCGCTCGGGCTCGCCGGTGGTGCGCAGGTTGGGCAGGCGAGTGTAGAGCTCCCGCAGCATGACCGTCATCTCCCGGCGGGCCAGGTGAACGCCCAGGCAGTAGTGCACGCCGGGGGCGCCGAAACCCACGTGCGGATTGGGCGAGCGGGTGATGTCGAACCGGTTCGGGTTGGCGAAAACCGTTTCGTCCCGGTTGGCCGAGTTGTAGAAAAGAATGACCTTGTCGCCGGCCCGGTAGTTGCGCCCGTGGAACTCGCAGTCCCGGGTGACGTCCCGGCGGAACTGGATGACCGGCGTGCTGAACCGGACGATCTCCTCGATCGCCCCGCCGATGCGCCCGTCGAAGTCGGCCATCAGCAGCCGCAGCTGGTCGGGGTGCTGGGTGAACAGGTGCACCGCGTGGGACAGCGCGTTGCGGGTGGTCTCGTTGCCGGCCACCACCAGCAGCAGGAAGAACGAGGCGAACTCCTGCGCGGACAGGTTGTCCCCGTCCTGGGCGGCGACCAGCAGGGAGATCAGGTCCTCGCCCGGGTTCTTGGCGCGCTGCCTGGCTAACTTGTGCGCCAGCCGGAACAGCCGCAGCCCGGCGCCGGCCAGGTTCTTGCCCACCCGGAGCGAGTCGATCACCCGGGTGTCGTTGTTGAACCGGGTGATGCCGCCGTTGTACTCCGGGTCGAGGAAGCCCAGGGTCTGGTTGGTCCACCGCACGATGTCGTCCCGGTGCTTCAGCGGGACGCCCAACATGGTGCAGATGACCTCGGTGGGCAGCCGGGCGGCAATCTGGGTGACGAAGTCCGTCGGCCCCTGCGCGATCACGTCGTCCACCACCGTGGCGGCGCGCTGGCGCAGGTCCTCCTCCATCTTGGCCAGGATCTTCGGGGTGAACGAGCGCGCCACCAGGCGGCGGATGTGCGAGTGCCTCGGGTCGTCCATGTTGATCATCGAGCCGAGGAAGGTGTTCAGGAAGCCCGGCAGGTCGATGAACGAGTTGGCCGCCGGCTCGCTGCTGAACAGGTCGGCCCGCCGGCTGGCCTCGGTGACCTCGGCGTGCCGGGTCAGCGCCCACGCGTTCGGTCTGCGGTCACCCAGCAGCGGGGGTTGGTTGATGGAGAACCAGTTGGTCACCTCACCGGCCCGCAGCCGGGCGAACGCGGCCTGCCGGTCCGCCTCCGGCGCGCGCCAGAAATTGATGATGCCTAACTGGTAACCCTGGTCCGGGTTGAGTGTGTGCTCAATGGTCATCATTGTCCTCTCAATGACTTAGTCATCGTGGACGGTAATCCCAGTGTTTCGGTCACGCAGGTTTGTGCGCCGCGCCGACGGCCGTGTGGGGATGGTCATGCTTTCGCTCGCGCGGTAGCTTCGGGGCGTGGGCGCGGAGACCTGGGAAGACGCCGAGCAGATAGATCAGGGAACGGAGACGGCCGCCGTGGCGCGGACGCCGTTGGAGGAACTGGCCGAACTGGCCGTTCGGCTGCGTCGCGAGGAACCGGAACGGCACGCCAGCCGGCCCGGCGGGTTACTCAGCCAGGGCTGGGAGACGCTGTCCCGGCGGCTGGCCATGCCCATGGTCTGCGTGCACGCGGCCGGGCGCTGCTCGCCGCGAGACACCCACGGCATCCCGGTGGCGGTGGAGCTGCCGGTCGCGGACATCATCCGGCGGTTCTGGACGCTGCTCGGCGGGGTGCGGCCCGTGCTGCTGGTGCACGACGGCGTCGCCGGCAACTTCCTGCAGCTGCTCGAGCTGGTGGACGACCGGATCGTCTACGCCGACCCCACACCCGGCGAGACCACGCTGCGCGAGGGGCAGAACGCCGCCGGGGTGGCCGCCGAGGAGTACGGCCGGGGCAAGTGGGCGGTCCGCCCGTACGAGCTGGAGCGGGTGCTGGTCGGCGTGCTGGTGCAGCCCAGCCGGTGGTTCGAGGTGTACGGCGACGGCGGCGCGGTGCGTTTCCAGGAGCTGGCCGACACCGACCTGTGGCAGCACTTCCAGCTGCGCGAGGTTTCCCGGGACGGCGACGAGGTGACCGTCCTGGCCGGTGACTTCCAGAACTCCGTGGTGCTGCGGTTCTTCGTCGGCGGGCGGGGCCGGATCCGGCTGGCCGAGCTGTGGCTGCGCAGCGAATGGGCGGTGCTTTCCGGCCGGCGGGCCAACCCGTTCGGCCTGGAGATCGCCAAGGCGTTCGGCCAGGCGCTCACCCCGAAACCCGACCGGGCCGCCGCCGCCGAGGCGCTGTCCGGGTTGCGCCCGAGCAAGACGCTGGCCGACCGCGAGTTCGACCCGGCAACCCCGGCCGGGCAGATGGACGGCGCCTACACCGGCGAGATGCCAGACTTCTGGATGGACCTCCAGATGTCCGCCCTCGAGCTGCGCCGGGACCGGGGTTGGCAGGTCCTCGCGGTTCACACCTTCTGACTCGTGAGTGATTTGTATGGCTCTGGCCATACAAATCACTCACGAGTCTTTAGATGTCGGCGGTCTCCAGATCCGGTCCCTGACCGCGGATGGGCAGGGTCTGGAAGATCGCCGGCGGCTCGCGCCACAGGTCGGCCTGGCCGTTGCCGGGCGCCTGGATCGCCCGCCAGACCCGCTCCGGGGTGCACGGCATGTCCACGTGCCGCACGCCGAGGTGGGCCAGCGCGTCCACCACCGCGTTCTGCACCGCCGGGGTGGCCCCGATGGTGGCCGCCTCGCCGATGCCCTTGGCGCCGAGCGCGTTGTACGGCGTCGGGGTCTCGGTGCTGGCGACCTGGTACGGCGGCAGATCGGCGGCGGTGGGAATCGTGTAGTCGGCCAGGGTCGCGGTGGTCGGGTTGCCGTCGGCGTCGAAGCGGTAGTGCTCCCACAGCGCTTGCGCGATGCCCTGGGCGATCCCGCCGTGCTGCTGCCCGCGCACGATCAGCGGGTTCAGCACCCGGCCGCAGTCGTCCACCGCGAAGTGCCGCAGCGGGGTGACGAACCCGGTGTCGGTGTCCACCTCGACCACGGCCACGTGCGCGCCGAACGGGAAGGTGGCCTTTCCCTGGTCGAAGTCCCACTCGGCGGCCAGCGGCTCGCCGCGCTCCTGGGCATGGGTGGCCAGTTGCGCCCAGCTCAGCTCCCGGTCCGGCACGCCCTTGACGCCCAGTCCGCCGTCGTCGGTGACCTGGATGTCGTCCGGCGAGGCCTCCAGCAGCTCGGCGGCCAGCTCGCGCGCCTTGTCCAGCACGATGCCGGCCGCGCCGTAGATGGCACTCCCACCGAGCTGCAGCGAACGGGAACCGCCGGTGCCGCCGCCGCGCGGCACCACGGCGGTGTCCGACTGGACGTAGCGGATCTTCTCCATGGGGATGCCCAGCCGGTCGTTGACCAGCATGGCGAACGAGGTCGGGTGGCCCTGGCCGTGCCCGGAGGTGCCGGCGGCGGCGGTGGCCGTGCCGTCCTCGTGCACGGTCACCGAACCCCACTCCTGCGCCCCGCCGCCGGCGGTGATCTCCACGTAGCTGCTGATCCCGATGCCCAGCTGGCGGCGTTCCTTGGCGTCGCGTCGGCGCCGCTGCTCCTCGCGGAGCTTCTGGTACTCCGAGATGCGCAGCGCCTCGTCCAGCGCGCGCTCGTACTCGCCGCTGTCGTAGGCGGTGCCGACCACGGTGGTCAGCGGGAACTCGTCGGCGGGCAGGAAGTTCCTCCGGCGCAGCTCGGCCGGGTCCAGGTCCAGCTCGACGGCGGCCAGGTCCATCACCCGCTCCAGCAGCGCGGCCGCCTCCGGCCGCCCGGCCCCTCGGAACGCGCCGACCGGGGTGGTGTTGGTGACCGCCACCGCCACGTCGTAGCCGATCTTCGGGATCCGGTAGACCCCCGGCGCCATGGCGTAGGCCGGCCCCACCGCCAGCGCCCCGCCGAACCCGGCGTACGCGCCCGCGTCCCCGATCACCCGGATGCGCAGCCCGGTGATCGTGCCGTCCCGCTTGAGGCCCAGCTCGGCGTACTGCACCATCGCCCGGCCGTGCGGCATGGCGACCATGTTCTCCGAGCGGGTCTCCGCCCACTTCACCGGCTTCTTGAGGGCGCGCGCGGCCGCCACCGCCACGGTGTGCTCCGCCATCACCCCGGCCTTGCCGCCGAACCCGCCGCCGACGTGCGGCGCGATCACCCGGACCTTCTCCTTGGGAATGCCGAACAGCCCGGCGGCCATGCCCTGCCAGGCGTGCGGCATCTGGGTGGAGATGTACACGGTCAGCTCGTGCTCGTCGGTGTCCTCGCCGGGGACCGCGATGATCGCGTTGCCCTCCATGGGCACCACCGCGAGCCGCTGGTTCTCCAGCCGAGCCCGGACGACCACCTCGGCGCCTTCCAGCGGGTCCTCGGCCGGGTCGGAGCGCATCCCGGCGGCCAGGTTGGAACCCAGCTCCTCGAACTGCGGCGTCGCGCCCTCGGCCAGCGCGAGCTCCGGGTCGGTAGCGCTGGGCAGCGGGTCGTAGTCCACCTCGACCAGCTCGACCGCGTCCATCGCGTTCGCCTTGGTCTCGGCGATCACGGCGGCCACGATGTCGCCGACGAACCGGACCTTGCCGGTGGCCAGCGGCGGCCGCCGGCAAACGTCGTTCACCGGCACGAACGCGTGGTGCGCCGGGAGGTTCAGGTCTTCGGCGGTGTAGACGGCCACCACGCCGGGTTGTTTGCTCGCTTCGGAGGTGTCGATGCCGGTGATCCGGGCGTGGGGCAGCGGGGAGCGCACGAACGCCAGGTGCAGCACGGGAGTTGCCAGGTCGAGTTTGAGATTGTCCACGTAGGTGCCCTCGCCGCGCATCAGCTCCGGATCTTCGACGCGGCGCACCTCGGTACCCAACAGAGAGCCAGCCATAAAACGGAGCCTACTCCGGTTCTGCTGGGTCGGGGGAGGGCTTGGCCTTGGTTGACTCCGGTCGGGCGGACTTGCTCCGTTGCCCGAGCAATCGGTTTCCCCGAGGGGTAAAATGCGGGCGGCGGGATTTCCTCAAACCGCCCACGTACGCCGTCGGCGGGCGCTACCGTGATCTCCATGCAACTCGTCGGGGACGGCGCCAGCCCGGACCGCATGCAAGCGGCGCTCAACCACGTCCGCATGCAAGTAACCCCCGAAAACATCCTCAAGGTCCGCGCCATCTTCCTTCAGGAATCGGAACGTGTACTACGGATACTTGAAGGATTGCGTCGAGTGGGAGTTGTCGGCGGCGGAGTCGGCCTGTGCGGAGATGATCCGCTCTCGCCGCAAGCTGCGGAGGCGTTCAATCGGCGCATTGGCCATGAGCTGGATCAAGCTGGCCTCTATGGAAAGCGGCTGCGCGAGGTCGGCGAGGAGCTAGGTCGGATGGCTTCCTCCTATGGGTTTACCGAGGCAGATATCCGAGCGTCATTCAAGCCCCGTGATCAAGGAGTTCGTCCGTGAGGCCCCAGCGGGTTTCGCTTGTGGTTTTGGCTTTACTCGCGTTGGTAGTCGTTGGCTGCGGTTCGGTACCTTCGGCCAAACCTCACTCCGGTAGCGCCGGGGCGACACCAGTCCAAGCCTCGCGGCCACGAGAGGTTCGAGTTGATCAGCTCGATCCTTGCACCCTAGCTAATCGAGACGCGCTTGCGCAGCTAGGAGTCGGTGATCAGCAGCGACGGATCGACGCGAATGCGGCCAACCCGGGTCAAGTGGCATGCGCCTGGTCCAACCCGTTGGGTGACCCGCAAACCATCGCCCTGACGATCGCCACTGTGTCGAACAGGCCTATTAGTTACTACTTGCGGAGCGTCGGGGCGCGGCCAACCCGTATCGCCGGATTCGCTGCCGCAGACACCGTTGGAACATTCAACGATCCGGAGCACGAATGCATCGTGGCGATTGATGTGGCTGAGGGGCAGAGCTTGCTGGTGATGGTGAGCAATGACCTGGGGGACCTGCCGGGGGTTAGTCATGCGATGTTGTGTGAGAAGGCGCATGTGGCGGCGGAGGACGTGATGCGGCGGTTGTTGGCCAGAACGGGCTGAGCGGGGGGAGCTATGCCGGGCGAGTTCACGGACTACCGCTGGGAGGGCTTCCAACTGGCGGAGAAGTACCGCTGGGTGCACCAGCAACCCGGGGCGGGCGCGGTGCGGGTCGGCACGCAGATCCTGGAGCGGTTGGCCGGCATGTACGGCGAGTCCGAGACGACGCTCGGCAAGGGGCTGGGGCAGCTCAGGGTGGACTGGCTGGGCGGGGCGGCCGACTCGGCTTCCGGGGCATTGACCAACCTCGCCTCCTGGACCAAGCACGGGCAGCTCAGCGGCCAGACCGGCGGCGGCCGGGTGGACCGCTACGGCCGTTCGTTCGACCAGATGGCGCCGAAGATCCCGCCGCCGGTGGACGTCGGGGAGAACTCGTTCTGGGGCAGCACCCTGGACGGAGCGGTCGACGCGATCAACTGGGGGGCCAGCGACGCGGCGAAGGCGGCGTCGCCGCAGTCGGACTATCGCAAGCGGCTGCTCGAAGAGGCCCGCCGGGACAAGATCGCCAACGACGCCCTCTACGCGCACCAGGCGAGCACGGTCGCCGAGGTGGCGGGGTTTCCGCGGACCGCGCCGCCGCCCACCGTGCTCGCGTCCGTGGGCGAGCGCGGGCCGGAGCCGGGTCCAACTCCCGGCAGCCCGGGTACGCAGTCCGCGCAGAATTCGCCCGGAAGCCCTACCGGCGGCGGGCCCGCCAGCCCGGGCGGACCGCCGGCTAGCTCGGGCAGCCCGCCCAGTGGCGTGCCCACCGTGCCGCCGGCGGGGCCACCCCCACGCCAGAGCGGCCCTAGGACGAACGGCACCGGGACGAACAACCCCCGGCCGAACGGATCGGGACGGCCGAACGGACCGGGAGGGCCGAACGTGCCGGGGCGACCGAGCCCGCCCGGCGGCCCGTCGATCCCGCCCGTGCCGGGCACCGGTCCGCACCGGTCCACCGCTCCGAGCGGTCCCAAGAACCCGTTCAAGCCGGGCGACCTCGGGGTGCCCGGCCGGCCGCCTGGAGGACCAGGAGCGTTCGATGATCCGCAGCTTCCCCGGGGGCGAGGGGTCGCCGAGCCGACGCCGGCCGGAGGCGCGGGGACGCCGCCGGGCACCGGGCCGGGGCGAGGTGGACCGCCGGTCGGAGCGGGCGGAATGCCGATGGCCGGGATGTCCGGCGGCGGCGGGAAGCCCGAGGAGCGCGAGCACCGCAACAACGTGTTCCTGCCCAGTGACGAGCCGTTCCTGGTGGAGTTCGAGGACGAGGTGCCGCCGGTGATCGGCGTGCGGGACGGTGAGCCGTGGGGTGGCCGGTGAGCGCGCCGGCCCATCCGCCGGCCCATCCGCCGGACTCGGTGCCGCTGGCCCCCGTCGAGCTGGACGCCTGCTGGGAGCTGCTGGGCCTGGGTGACCCGTTGCCCGTGCTGCGCCTGCCCAGCCCGGGCCGCACCTGGACGGAGCGGCGGGAGATCCTGACCACGGTGCTGGCCACGCTCCGCCGCCGGGGACTGGCCTCCCCGGACGGCCAGGTGCACGAGCTGGTGGCCCGTCCACTGCGCATCCTGGCCGACCCGGATCTCCGGCTGGACCTGCACGTCGAGGGCGACCGGCACGGCGCGCAGGTCGCCGTGGGCGCGGCGCGTGACGGGCACGGCGCACTGGTGACCCGTCGGGCCGAGGGTGCCCGGGTGCGGGAGATCCGCCCGGCCCGGCTGGTGCCCGAGGTGGTCGGGCTGCTCGGCGGCACCAGCGCGCGACCCGGACCCGGCCGGCCGGTCAACCTGCCGGTGGAGGCGTTCGACCAGGCCTGCGCGGCGGCCGAGGACGGCTCGCTGTGGACCGTGGTGGACGGCCTGGTGGCGCGCGGCGTGACCAAGCTGGACGCCACCGGGTGGGCGCGCATGTGCGCCGACATCCAGGTGGTCGGCCAGCTGGGCGGCGCGGTGCGCACGGAGTCCGGGCTGAGGCTGTCCCCGTGGGTGATCGGCTTCCACGGCACTCCGGCCGGCTACTACCTCCAGCTGCGGAGGCCGGACGCGTTCGGGGGGACGCTCACGGTGTGCCCGCTGGACCACCAGCGGCTGCCCCGCCTCGCCGAGGACCTCCTCACCCCGTAGATCTGCGCTCGGTCGCGTCCCGTGGTTGGGTGAAACCCGGACGGACACGAGGAGGAAGGCATGCGGGTCTTCAACGGCGTCGACGAGCTGAAGGCGGCCATCGGTGACGAGCTGGGCGTCAGCGAATGGCTGACCATCGACCAGGAGCGGATCAACCGGTTCGCCGATGCCACCGGCGACCACCAGTGGATCCACGTTGACGCCGAGCGCGCGGCGAGAGGACCGTTCGGCAAAACCATCGCGCACGGCTTCCTCACGGTCTCTCTGATCCCGCTGTTCAACCAGCAGGTGTTCAAGGTGGAGAACATCAAGATGGGCATCAACTACGGGCTGAACAAGGTCCGGTTCACCTCGCCGGTGCCGGTGGGCAGCCGGTTGCGCGCCCGCTACGAGGTGCTGTCCGTGGAGGACGTGGGCGGCGGCGGGGTGCAGGTGGCGAACAAGGTGACCATCGAGCTGGAGGGCTCCGAGCGTCCCGCCTGCGTGGCCGAGACCCTGTCGAGGTACTACCTGTGAACGAGGCGGTGATCTGCGAGCCGCTGCGCACCCCGGTCGGGGGTTTCGGCGGTGCGCTGCGCGACGTGCCGGCGCACCGGCTGGCCGTGACGGTGGCCCGGGAGCTGCTGAACCGCACCGGGCTGCCCGGCGACGCCGTGGACGACGTGATCATGGGCAACTGCTACCCGACGATGGACGCGCCGGCCTTCGGCCGGGTCGTCGCGCTGGACGCCGGGTTGCCCATCACCGCGACCGGGTTCCAGCTGGACCGCCGGTGCGGTTCCGGGCTGCAGTCGGTGCTGCTGGCCGCGATGCAGGTGCAGACCGGGGTGTCCGAGCTGGTGCTGGCCGGTGGCGCCGAGTCGATGTCGTCCGCGCCGTTCTACTCCACCGCGATGCGCTGGGGCGTGAAGGGTGTGCCGTCGGTGGAGCTGCACGACGCGCTCTCCCGGGGCCGGGTGACCGCCGGCGGGGTGAACCACCCGGTCCCCGGCGGCATGCTGGAGACGGCGGAGAACCTGCGCCGCGAGTACGCCATCCCGCGCGAGGAGCAGGACGAACTCGCGGTCAGCTCGCACCGCAAGGCGGCCGCCGCGCAAAAAGGGATCTTCGCCGAGGAGATCGTGCCGGTGGTGCTGCCCGGCCGCCGGGGAAAGCCGGACACGGTCGTGGACGCCGACGAGCACATCCGCCCGGACTCCTCCGTCGAGACGTTGGCCAAGCTGCGCCCGGTGCTCGGGAAGGCCGACCCGGAGGCCACGGTGACCGCCGGCAACGCCTCGGGGCAGAACGACGGCGCTGCGATGTGCGTGGTGACATCGCCGGAGCGGGCCGCCGCGCTGGGCCTGCGCCCGCTGGTACGGCTGATGTCCTGGGCGGTGGCCGGGGTGCCACCGGCGACCATGGGCATCGGCCCGGTGCCCTCGGTGGCCAAGGCGCTGGATCGGGCCGGGCTGGGCCTGGCCGACATCGACCTGATCGAGCTGAACGAGGCGTTCGCCGCGCAGGTGCTGGCCTGCACCCGGGAGTGGAAGATCGACCCGCTCACCGACGAGCGGTTCAACGTGCACGGCTCCGGCATTTCGCTGGGGCACCCGGTGGGCGCCACGGGTTGCCGGATCCTCACCACGCTGGCCCGGGAGATGCATCGGCGGGAGGTCCGGTACGGGCTGGAGACCATGTGCATCGGCGGTGGTCAGGGACTCGCCGCGGTGTTCGAAAGGGTGAGCTGAACGCACCGGCCGGCCCACCCCTCCGGGCCGGTCCCCGGTGCGCCGAACGGCCACGCTAAACGGATTCCCGACGCCCGGTCGACAAGTGGTCGATTTTTCACGGTGAGCGGTCGAAAACCGGCGGTTAATGGCAAGGTGATCTGAAACACTTGATGCGGGTGGGACGACATCTCTAATGGCAAGTGTCGTTCGGGGAGGGGACGAAGGATGACCGTGTCAGGGAGTGAAACGTTGAATCGCCGGGATCTGGCCCTGCTCACCGCCGTGGCGAACGAGCGCTGCGAGATCGTGCCGGGCTCGCAGCCGGTGATGTTCGTGGACGGCCGCAGGTTCTGCGACGCCGACGCCGCGCGCCGGCTGGTGCGTGCCGGCCTGGTCGCCCAGCCGGGTCTCGGCTCGGGCCGCTGGCCGGCCCGGCTGACCGACGCGGGCGCGGCCGAGCTGGCCCGCGCCCGGCATCCAACGGCCCGCGCCAGCTAGACACTAGAACCGGGGGGCGCGCTTCTCCAGGTGAGCGGCGACCCCCTCGCGGACGTCGGGCAGGCCGAAGCCGTAGAACTCCATCGCCAGCGAGGCGTCGAAGGTGGGACCGGCCTGCCGGTACCAGTTGTTCAGCGCGTTCTTGGTGAACCGCGTGGCGGTCACCGAACCGGCGGCCAGCCGCTGGGCCACCTCGAGCGCGCGGTCCGCGAGCGCGTCGTCGTCCACGCACAGCGAGACCAGGCCGATCCGCTCGGCCTCCTCGCCGGACAGCGCCTCGCAGGTGAGCAGGTAGTACTTGGCCTTGGCCATGCCGCACAGCAGCGGCCAGCAGATCGCCGCGTGGTCGCCGGCAGCCACGCCCAGCCGGGTGTGCCCGTCGACGATCTTGGCGCGGCGGCCGGCGATGGAGACGTCGGCGAGCAGAGCGACCACCAGGCCGGCGCCGACCGCCGGGCCGTTGATCGCCGACACGATCGGCGTGTCGCAGTTGATCAGGTTGTAGACCAGGTCCCGGGCCTCGTGGAACACCCGGGTGCGGACGGCCGGATCGGCGGTCATCTCGTTGATCATGTCGAACGAGCCGCCGGCCGAGAACGCCTTGCCCGCGCCGCGTACCAGCACCGCCCGCACGCTGGCGTCCTTGTGGATCACCGGCCAGATCTCGGCCAGCTCGGCGTGCATGGGTGCGCTGACCGCGTTCAGGTTCGGCCCGTCCAGCAGGATCTCCAGGATTCCGTCCGCCGGGCGGGAGAACTTGAGCGTGGAAAACGCGGCGTACCGGTCGGTCATGGCGGTCCCTTCGGATGAACGCGCGGAAAAGGCTGGCCGTCAGCGTCGACGAGCGGCGTACGTTCGAGGTATGGCTGTCGAGCTGAACCATACGATCGTGGCCAGCCGTGATCCCAAGGCGGCGGCCGAGGACTTCGTCGAGTTGTTCGGGCTGGCGGGACCGCAGTCGTTCGGGCCGTTCCAGGTGGTCGAGGTGGCCAACGGGGTGAGCCTGGACTTCATGAAGGCCGACGACACCCCCAGCCAGCACTACGCGTTCCTGGTCAGCGAGGACGAGTTCGACCAGATCTACGGCCGGATCAAGGAGCGCGGGCTGGCGCACTGGGCCGACCCGATGCAGTCCCGCCCCGGCGAGATCAACCACAACGACGGCGGGCGCGGCGTCTACTGGAACAGCCCGGACGGGCACTACCTGGAGATCATCACCCGGCCGTACGGCAGCGGTGGTTAACGCGCGGTGAGCCGCCGTCCGCGTTAACGTGCGGCGGTGAGCTACGAGACGATCGAGACCGAGCGCGACGGAGCGGTACTGATCATCCGGCTGAACCGGCCGGACCGGCTGAACGCCTACACCACGCAGATGTGCGAGGACCTGATCAGCGCCTACGACGCGGCGGACGCGGACAACGACGTCAAAGCGATCGTGGTCACCGGCAACGGGCGCGCGTTCTGCGCCGGCGCCGACCTGGAGTCCGGAGGGAAGACCTTCGACCGCACCGACCGGGACTGGCACCGCGACTCCGGAGGGGTGCTGAACCTGCGCACCTTCGAGTGCTCCAAGCCGGTGATCGCGGCGATCAACGGCCCGGCGGTCGGTGTGGGCGCGACCATGACGCTGCCGATGGACATCCGGGTGGCTTCCGAGACGCTCAAGATGGGTTTCGTGTTCGCCCGGCGGGGCATCGTGGCCGACGGCTGCGCCAGCTGGTTCCTGCCCCGCGTGGTCGGCATCTCCCAGGCGCTGGAGTGGACGCTCTCCGGCCGGGTGTTCGGGCCGGAGGAAGCGGTCAAATCCGGGCTGGTGCGCAGCGTGCATCCGGCCGACGAAGTGCTCCCGGCCGCGCTGGAGCTGGCCAGGGAGATCACCGAGAACACCTCGGCGGTGTCCGCGACGCTGAACCGGCAGATGATGTGGCGGGCGCTCGGCGCGGACCACCCGATGGAGGCGCACCGGGTGGAGTCCTGGGCGCTGCACTTCGCCGGGGCCAGCGCGGACGCCCGGGAGGGCGTGGAGTCGTTCCTGGCCAAGCGGCCGCCGAACTACCCCGGCCGCGTGCCGGCCGACCTGCCCCCCGACTACCCCTGGTGGCCGGACCGCGAGTTCAAGCCGCTGTAGCCGCCCGGCGCGGCGCGAAACCGGGTCGACGTAGTGACATGCGCACGCGACCATAGGACGGTTTGCGCCGACACCCGGGGGGACATGTGACCGACGCGGCGACGCCGCTGCTCAGCCACCGCCAGATCCTGACCATCATCGCCGGCCTGGTCGTCGGCATGTTCCTCGCCGCGCTGGACATGAACATCGTGGCGACCTCGATCCGGGTGATCGCGGACGACCTGAACGGGCTCACCCTGCAGGCCTGGGCGACCACCGCCTACCTGGTCACCTCCACCCTGACCACGCCGCTCTACGGCAAGCTCTCCGACCTCTACGGGCGCCGGCCGGTGTTCCTGTTCGCCATCGGGCTGTTCCTGGCCGGCTCGCTGACCTGCGCGTTCGCCGGGTCGATGTACCAGCTGGCGGTGTTCCGCGCGATCCAGGGGCTGGGCGGCGGCGGGCTGTTCTCGCTGGCCCTGACCATCCTCAGCGACATCGTCGCGCCCCGGGACCGCCCGCGCTACCAGGGCTACTTCACCGCCATGTTCGCCGCGTCCAGCGTGCTCGGGCCGCTGGCCGGCGGCCTGTTGGCCGGCCAGGAGTCGATCCTGGGCATCGCGGGCTGGCGCTGGGTGTTCCTGGTCAACCTGCCGATCGGGCTGGTCGCGCTGGTGATTGTGGCGCGGGTGCTGAACATCCCGCACACCCGCCGGTCGCGGCGGGTGGACTGGCCGGGCGCGCTGGCCCTGGCGCTGGGCCTGGTTCCGCTGCTGGTGGTGGCCGAGCAGGGCCGGCAGTGGGGCTGGGGTTCGGCCGCCTCGGTGGGCTGCTTCGGGATCGGTGCGGTCGGGCTGGTGCTGTTCGTGCTGAACGAGCGGCGGTACGGCGAGCACGCGCTGCTGCCCCTGGAGTTCTTCCGGAACCGGACGTTCGGGCTGGGCACCGCGGCGTCGATGGTCATCGGCGTGGCCATGTTCGGCAGCACCGCCGCGCTGCCGCTCTACCTGCAGATCGCCAAGGGCGCCAGCCCGACCGAGGCCGGCCTGCTCACCCTGCCCATGGTGTTCGGCCTGATCTGCATGTCGCTCACCGCCGGCCGGATCATCTCCCGCACCGGCCGGCTGCACCGCTGGCCGCTGCTCGGCGTCACCCTGATGATCGCCGGCCTGGGGCTGCTCGCCGCCGTGGACGCGCACACCTCGTTCCGCTGGGTCGCCGTGTTCATGGCGCTGTTCGGCATGGGGCTCGGGGCGTCGACCCAGCCGATCGGGCTGGCCGTGCAGAGCGCCATGCCGGTCACCAGTCTGGGCGTGGCCACCTCCTCGGTGACCTTCTTCCGGCAGGTCGGCGGCACGCTGGGTACGGCGGTGTTCCTGTCCATACTGTTCGGCACGGTGTCCGGGAAGATCACCGAAGCGTTCCGCGCGACCGCCGGCTCACCCGATCTGGCGGCCGCGCTGGCCGACCCGTCGGTGCGCGCGGACCCGGTGGACCGGCCGATCCTGGACGCGGTCGCGTCCGGCACGCCGGGCTCCGTCTCGCTGGACGACACGTCGTTCCTGAACCACCTCGACCCCCGGCTGGCCCAGCCGTTCCTGGACGGGTTCGCCGCGTCCATGTCGCTCACCTTCGCGACCGGCGCGGCGGTCCTGGTGCTCGCCTGGACCCTGGTCCTCCTGATGCCCGAGGTCCCGTTGCGCGCCAAGTCCGCCCTCGAGCTCCGCCGCGACGCCGAACACCCCCACCCCGCCGATTCAGTCCCCTGAGCACCCCGATTCAGTGCCTCCAGCACCCCGGTTCAGTGCTTTCAGCACGCCGGTTCAGTGCTTTCAGCACCCCGGTTCAGTGCTTTGAGCACGCTGGTTCAGTCACTTTGGGCTGCAGAACTGACTGAATCACCCTGCCAAAGGCACTGAATCAGGGTGGGGGTTAGTGCTCGGGGGTGGTTTTGGCGCGGTCCCAGGAGCGGCGGATTTCGGCCTCGGCTTCGGTGCGGCCGACCCATTTTGCGCCTTCGACGCTCTTGCCCGGCTCCAGGTCCTTGTAGACCTGGAAGAAGTGCTCGATCTCCAGCTTGTCGAACTCGGCCAGGTGGTGGATGTCCCGCAGGTGCTCCTGGCGCGGGTCGGACGCGGGCACGCAGAGCACCTTGTCGTCGCCGCCCTTCTCGTCCCGCATGCGGAACATGCCGATGGCCCGGCAGCGGATCAGGCATCCGGGGAAGGTCGGCTCCTGGACCAGCACCAACGCGTCCAGCGGGTCGCCGTCCTCGCCCAGGCTGTCGTCGATGAACCCGTAGTCGGCCGGGTACTGGGTAGCGGTGAACAGCGTCCGGTCAAGCTTGATGCGGCCGGTCTCGTGGTCCATCTCGTACTTGTTCCGGACTCCCTTGGGAATCTCGATGGTGACGTCGAAGTCCACGTGACTCGCTGGTCCTTTCAGTGGCGTAGGAATGTGTCTTCTAGTGTGGTGCACGGGTCCGGAGGCAGGGAGGACGGGTGCGCGCACTGCTGGACCGGGTGACCGGTCTGCTCAAGCTGCCGTGGCAACGGCGCACCACGGTACTGGTCTGCTCTTCGCTGGTCGTGGTGATTGCGCTGGTGCTCACCGGTGTGACGCTGCTCAACCGCAAGCCGGAGCGGCCGCCCCCGCCGCCGCCCGCGCTGGCGCTGCGCGCGCTGGCCGCCGACGCGCCGACCCCGACCAACTCCGGGCTGTCCACCGCGCTGAACAAGGCGGTCAACGCCAGCGCACTGGGCACCCTCACCGGCGAGGTGACCGACCCGGCCACCGGCAAGGTGCTCTGGTCGCGCAACCCGGACAAGCCGTTGACCCCGGGCTCGGCGTTCAAGCTGCTCACCATGGCGGCGGTGCTGCTGTCCGTCGACCCGAGCACCCGGCTGACCACCAAGGTGGTGGCCGGGGACACCCCGGACTCGGTGATCCTGGTCGGCGGCGGCGACCCGACCCTGTCCTCGCTGTCGAAGGACAAGAGCTCGGTATACCCGGGTGCGGCCAAGCTGGACACGCTGGTGGCCACGGTGAAGAACGCCCACCCGGAGCCGATCCGCACGGTCAGCGTGGACACCAGCATGTTCGACGGCGACACCATGGCTCCCGGCTGGGAGAAGGTGGACATCAAGGACGGCAACTTCACCCCGATCGGGCCGCTGATCCTGGACGGCGGGCGCACCAAGCCCGACGAGGTGAACCCGCCGCGCACCCCCACCCCGGCCCAGGACGCCGGCAAGCTGTTCGCCCAGCGCATCGGCGCGGACCCGACGAAGATCGAGACGAAGGTGGCCACGCACGGCGCCCCGGTGCTCGGCGAGATCAGCTCGCCGCCGATCAGCGACCTGGTGGACAACGCGATGCGCATCTCGGACAACGTGCTGGCCGAGGCGCTGGGCCGGCAGGTCGCCCTGGCCCGGGGGGCGGACCCCTCGTTCGACGGCGCGGCGAGGGCGGTGCACGACACGCTGGCCGAGGCCGGGTTCGACCTGACCGGGGTGAAGGTGGTGGACGGCAGCGGCCTCTCCACCGAGAACCGCGCCTCGGCCAAGCTGCTCGGGCAGATCCTGGCGGTGGCCAGCGGGCCGACCTCGGACCCGAGGGCGGTCCGCCTGCGCCCGCTGCTGGCCGGCCTGCCGGTGGCCGGCGGGGACGGCACCCTGTCCGAGCGGTTCACCGGTGACTCGGCCGACGCCCGCGGCCTGGTGCGGGCCAAGACCGGCACGCTCACCGGGGTCAGTTCGCTGGCCGGGATGGTCACGGACAGCGATGGGCGGGTGCTCACCTTCGCGCTGATGTCCAACGGCACATCACCGGCCGACGCCCGCCCGAAACTCGACGCCATCGCATCCGTCCTGCGCAACTGCGGTTGTAAGTAACCCCACGTACCGTGTTGGGGTGGTGGTTGAAACGCAGGAGACCCAGGCCGGACTGCCCGTCGACTGGGAGCTGGCGGCCCGCACCGCCGCCCGGCTGATGCCGGCGGGGCCCAGCGTGGACCGGGCGCTGGCGCAGCGGGCCGTGGACCTGCTCCGCGCCGACGCCGCGATCGCCGAGGGCCACGTGCGGGAGATCACCGGCCTGGGCGGGGGCCTGCCCCTGCTGCCCGCCGACGTGGTCGACCGGCCGGCCTGGGCGCACGCCGCCACCGCCGGGATGGCCGCGCTGACCAGCGGGGCAAGGCTTCCGGCGGTGCCCGCCACGGCGCGCAAGCTGACCGCCACCACGGCCGGCCTGCAGGCCGGCGCGCTGCTGTCCTACCTGGGTAGCCGGGTGCTCGGCCAGTACGACCCGTTCGGCGGGCCGGACGGCGAGGGCCGGCTGCTGCTGGTCGCGCCGAACGTGGTGGCCGCGCAGCGGGCGCTGGACGTTTCGCTGGACGACTTCGCGCTGTGGGTGTGCCTGCACGAGGCCACCCACCGCCTGCAGTTCACCGCCGTGCCGTGGTTGCGCGACTACTTCGCCGCCGAGGTCACCGGGTTCCTCTCCGCCGCCGAGACCAGCGCCACGGGCCTGCTGGAGCGGCTGCCCAAGGTGTTCGCCGAGGCGCGCGGGGTGCGCGACTCGATGAGCCTGGTCGAGCTGCTGCAGGGACCCGAGCAGCGGGCCATGCTGGACCGGCTGCTCGCCCTGACCACGCTGCTGGAGGGGCACGCGGACCACGTGATGGACGCCGTCGGCCCGGCCGTGGTGCCCAGCGTGTCGACCATCCGCGCGCGGTTCACCGCCCGCCGCCGGGGCGGCGGCCTGCTGGACCGGGTGCTGCGCGCGCTGCTCGGCGTGGAGGCGAAGATGCGCCAGTACGCGGTCGGCGCGGCGTTCACCGACGCGGTGGTCGACCGGGTCGGCATGGCCGGGTTCAACCGGGTGTGGACCGCCCCTGAGACGCTGCCCACCCGGGCCGAGCTGGCCGACCCGGACGCTTGGGTGCGCCGGGTGCACGGCGGTTGACCGGTGCGGCTCTCACCTGAAGTCGCGGCGGTGCGCACGGCGGTGCGGGCCGCGCTCAACCAACTGCCCCCGGAAACCCCGCTGCTCGTCGGCTGCTCCGGGGGCGCGGACTCGTTGGCCCTGGCGCTCGCGGCGGTCGCCGTGTGGAGTGGTCCGGTGCACGCCGCCGTGGTCGACCACGGTCTGCAGGAAGGCTCCGCCGAGCACGCGGAACGGACGGCGAAGCTGCTGGTCGAGCACGGCATTGCGGCCGAACCGGTGCCGGTTCGGGTGACCGGGGCCGGTGGCACGGAGGCGGCCGCCCGGCGGGCCCGCTACACCGCACTGCGCGCCGCTCGGCCCACCGAACACAGCCCGGTGCTGCTCGGGCACACCCTGGACGACCAGGCGGAGACCGTGCTGCTCGGGCTCGGCCGGGGTTCCGGCGCGCGTTCGCTGGCCGGGATGCGGGTGTGGCGGGACCCGTGGTTGCGCCCCCTGCTCGGGATTCGCCGGGCCACCACGCGCGCGGCCTGCACAGCCCTCGGCGTGCCGGTGTGGGACGACCCGCACAACGCCGACCCCCGCTTCACCCGGGTCCGGCTGCGCACCGAGGTGCTGCCGCTGCTGGAGGACGTGCTGGCCGGCGGGGTCGCCGACGCGCTGGCCCGCACGGCCGGGCAGCTGGCCGAGGACGGTGAGGCGCTCGACGTATGGGCCGGCCGCGCCCAAGCCGCGTGCGGCCCGACAAAAGAGGGTGATGAAACTCTCGATGCTCAGGTGTTGGCCAGATACCCGGCGGCGGTCCGCCGCCGGGTGCTGCGCTCCTGGTTGCTCGGCCTCGGCGTGCCCGAACTCGGCGAAGGGCACCTGCGCGGCTGCGACGATCTGGTCGGCCGCTGGCGCGGCCAGGGGGCCGTGGCGCTGCCCGGAGGCTTGGAGCTGACCCGCCGACATGGCAGGCTGCGTCTCGACCGTGCCGAGTGGGACCGGCCGGATTGAGGAGGGGCGCAGGCTTGTACGACGGTGACATCGCTTCCGTCTTAATCACCGAGCAGCAGATCCGAGACAAGACCGACGAGCTGGCCAAGCAGGTGGGGGACGACTACCGGGAGCGGTGCCCCGGTACCGGCCGGGCCAGCGACCTGCTGCTCGTCGGCGTGCTCAAGGGCGCGGTGATGTTCATGACCGACCTGGCCCGGGCGCTGCCCCTGCCGGTGCAGCTGGAGTTCATGGCGGTCAGCTCGTACGGCTCGGCCACGTCGTCTTCGGGCGTGGTGCGCATCCTCAAGGATCTGGACCGGGACATCGCCGGCCGGCACGTACTGATCGTCGAGGACATCATCGACTCGGGCCGGACGCTGTCCTGGCTGCTCAAGAACCTGGAGGCGCGCAACCCGGCCTCGCTCGAGGTGTGCACGCTGCTGCGCAAGCCGGACGCGGTGAAGGTGGACGTGACGGTCGGCTACGTCGGCTTCGACATCCCGAACGAGTTCGTCATCGGTTACGGCCTGGACTACGCCGAGCGCTACCGGGACCTGCCCTACATCGGCACCCTCGACCCGAGCGTCTACGCCTGACAAACGACTCGGCGCCCACCCCGTGAACCGGGTGGGCGCCGAGTCGGTGTGGGTGGACGCTCAGAGCAGGCCGGCGTGGAACGGTCCGCCTTCGACCAGGTGGATGGGCTCCAGGTCGTCGCGGTTGTCATTGGCGTAGCTGAGGGCTTTGTTTAGGTCGACCACGCCGTTGCTGCCGGGGGCGGGGAGCAGGTTCAGGGTGGAGAGCAGGCCGAAGGCCTTGCCGTCGGCGGTCATGAATCCGCTGCCCGAGTCGCCGGGCACGCCGGGGGTGAGGGTGACCACCTCGTGCGACCAGCCGTTGCCGCCCTCGCCGAGCACGGTTCCCGTCTTCGGGGACAGCGCCGCGATGCCGCCCCGCGCGCTGGAGTTCTGGTAGCTGTAGACCATCGAGCCGACGCCGACCGGGCCGTCCTGCAGGCCGGTCGGGCCACCGAACTTGGGCACCGTGGAGGTGACCTTGCCCTCGTCCTCGTCGGCGATCTCGACCAGCGCGAAGTCGTTGAACGCGCAGACGTCCTTGTTCTTCTCGCCGTTCTCGTGCATGGCCAGCCAGGAGTTGTAGACCAGCTTGCCGGGCTTGCTGGCGCCGTCGATCTTCACCTCGGTGCCCAGGGGCAGCGACTTGGAGGTGCAGCCGTCGGTCTCGGTGGCCTCGCCGGTGCCGGTGCAGTGCGCGGCCTGGCCGATCAGCACCTTGTCACCGGCCTTGAAGATGAAGTTGGAGGTGCACTGGCCGGCCTCGGACCGGGTCATCACGCCGGGGTGGATCGGCTTCGCGTCGTCCGCGAGTGCAGTACCGGGGGCCGCGACCGATGTGACGGCCGCGATTATCGCGGCGCTTGCCAAACAACGGAGAGCGGTCATCTAGGACTCCTGGCGACGATCCGGCGTGGTCAGTGCGCGCACGAACACCACGATTGCTCGTGGTTCGTAACTGCCCTAACGACGGACGTCGGCCGCGGATACCGGCCCGATCCGGTGACATATCAGAACGTGACCTGAGCCGGTCGGGAACCCACCCGGGCGGCCCCGCGTTCAGTTCATGACTACCCAGCCGTAACCGGTGAGCAGACCGACAGACGTTCGCCGGAATGGGCCGGTACGCTGGGTACTCTCGGGTGTGCCGTGCCCGGGCGTACGCAGGAGGGTCGAGGCCCGGAGGCCACAGCTGCATGGATCGCAAGCGTCTGCTCCGTAACCCGCTGACATGGATCTTGGCGGCGTTGCTTCTATATGTCTTGTTCAGTCAGTTCTTCGACGACACCAAGGGATACTCCCAGGTCCCGACGTCGCAGGCGCTGACCCAGGTCGCCACCGGGAACGTCACGAACGCGGTGATCGAGGACAAGGAGCAACGGCTCCGGCTGGACCTGAAGAACAAGATCCCGGCGGCCAACGGCAAAGAGCAAGTCCAGACCGACAAGGTCATCACCCAGTACCCGATCGGCGGCAGCGACCAGGTCTTCCGGGCGCTCACCGACTCGAAGGTCAACTTCAACACCGAGGTGCGGCAGGAGTCGTTCCTCACCCAGCTGCTGATCTACCTGGTGCCCATGGGGCTGATCCTGCTGCTGCTGTTCTGGATCATGAACAGCGCGCAGGGCGGCGGCAACCGGGTGCTCTCCTTCGGCAAGTCGAAGGCGAAGCAGCTGTCCAAGGACATGCCTAAGACCACCTTCGCCGACGTGGCCGGGGCGGACGAGGCCGTCGAGGAACTGCACGAGATCAAGGACTTCCTGCAGAACCCGGGCCGCTACCAGGCGCTGGGCGCGAAGATCCCCAAGGGCGTGCTGCTGTACGGCCCGCCGGGCACCGGCAAGACCCTGCTGGCCAGGGCGGTCGCCGGCGAGGCCGGGGTGCCGTTCTACTCGATCTCCGGCTCGGACTTCGTGGAGATGTTCGTCGGTGTCGGCGCCAGCCGGGTGCGTGACCTGTTCGAGCAGGCCAAGCCGAACGCGCCGTGCATCATCTTCGTGGACGAGATCGACGCGGTCGGCCGCCAGCGCGGCGCCGGCCTGGGCGGCGGCCACGACGAGCGCGAGCAGACGCTGAACCAGCTGCTGGTCGAGATGGACGGCTTCGACGCGCGCGGCGGCATCATCCTGATCGCGGCGACCAACCGGCCGGACATCCTGGACCCGGCGCTGCTGCGCCCGGGCCGGTTCGACCGGCAGATCCCGGTCGGCGCGCCCGACTTGGCCGGTCGCCGGGCCATCCTGAAGGTGCACGCCAAGGGCAAGCCGTTGGCCACCGACGCCGACCTGGACTCGCTGGCCAAGCGGACCGTGGGCATGTCCGGCGCCGACCTGGCCAACGTGATCAACGAGGCCGCCCTGCTCACCGCGCGGGAGAACGGCCAGCTGATCAACGCGGAGTCGCTGGAGGAGGCGGTCGACCGGGTCATCGGTGGGCCGCGCCGCAAGAGCCGGATCATCTCCGAGACCGAGCGCAAGCTCACCGCCTACCACGAGGGCGGGCACGCCCTGGCCGCGTGGGCGATGCCGGACCTGGAGCCGGTGTACAAGCTGACCATCCTGCCCCGGGGCCGCACCGGCGGGCACGCGTTGGTCGTCCCCGAGGACGACAAGGGCTTGATGACCCGCTCGGAGATGATCGCCCGGCTGGTCTTCGCGATGGGCGGGCGCAGCGCCGAGGAGCTGGTCTTCCACGAGCCCACCACGGGCGCGTCCAGCGACATCGACCAGGCGACGAAGATCGCCCGCGCGATGGTCACCGAGTACGGCATGAGCGCGCGGCTGGGCGCGGTGCGCTACGGCACCGAGCACGGCGACCCGTTCCTCGGCCGCACAATGGGAACCCAGCCGGACTACTCGATCCAGGTGGCCCAGGGCATCGACGAGGAGGTGCGCGCGCTGATCGAGGCGGCGCACACCGAGGCCTGGGAGATCCTGAACACCTACCGGGACGTGCTGGACAGCCTGGTCTTCGAGCTGCTGGAGAAGGAGACGCTGGTCCGCAAGGACCTGGAGCGGATCTTCGCCGGGGTGACCAAGCGCCCCCGCATCACCGCGTTCAACGACTTCGGCGGCCGCACCCCGTCGGACAAGCCGCCCATCCAGACGCCGGCCGAGCTGGCCAAGGAGCGCGGCGAGCCGTGGCCGCCGGTGGACGAGACGGCCGAGCCGGAGGAGCAGCCGGAGCCGGACCGCGAGCCCGCCCCGGTGGGCGGTGCTCCGACGCCCGCCGAGGGCACGCCGGAAACCAGCGCGAACGGTGGTCCGCACGCCGGTCCGAACGGCCAGACGGGCGGCTCGTCCCGCCCCTACGGCGGCGCGAAGCCGGAAGGCCCGGTGCCGCCCAACTACGGCGCCCCGCCCAACTGGCGGCCGGCGACCGTGCCGAGGGGCCAGGAGTGGCCGCCGCCCAGCAACAAGTGGTCGGACTCGGATGGCTCGGACGGCGCGGCCGAGCGGGACAAGCGCTGAGGCCGGCACCATGACCGGCCCGTTAGCCAACAGCGCAGCCCCGCCCGACCCGGCCACCAACGGTGCCCAGGCGCGTGGCCCCTCCGTGCCGGGACGCGGCGCGTTCGACCGGGAGCGGGCCGAGGCCGCCGTTCGCGAACTGCTCTACGCGATCGGTGAGGACCCGGACCGCGAGGGCCTGGTGGAGACCCCTCGCCGGGTGGCCAAGGCCTACGAGGAGATGTTCGGCGGGCTGTACGAGGACCCGGACGACGTGCTGGCCAAGACGTTCGCCGAGGACCACGAGGAGCTGATCCTGGTCCGGGACATCCCGATCTACAGCGTGTGCGAGCACCACCTCGCGCCGTTCCACGGCATGGCCCACGTGGGGTACATCCCCTCGGTGGACGGCCGGGTGACCGGGCTGTCCAAGATCGCCCGGCTGGTCGACCTCTACGCCAAGCGCCCGCAGGTGCAGGAACGGCTGACCGCCCAGGTGGCCGACGCCCTGGTGCGCCGGCTGGCCCCGCGCGGGGTGATCGTGGTGATCGAGGCCGAGCACCTGTGCATGGCCATGCGGGGCATCCGCAAGCCCGGTTCGCGCACCACCACGTCGGCGGTCCGGGGGCAGTTCAAGGGCAACGCGGCCTCCCGGGCGGAGGCGCTGGCACTGATCAGGGGACGCTGATGGGCGGGCTGCCCCGGCCGGGGCGGTGCGCGGTGCTGGGCATCCTCAACGTCACGCCCGACTCGTTCTCCGACGGCGGGCGGTTCTCCGGCCTGGACGACGCGGTGGCGCACGGGCTGCGCCTGCACGAGCTGGGCGCGGACCTGGTGGACGTCGGCGGCGAGTCCACGCGGCCCGGTGCGCACCGGGTGGCCGCGCCGGAGGAGGCCGACCGGGTGCTGCCGGTGATCCGCGCGCTGTCCGCCGAGGGTGTGCCGTGCAGCGTGGACACCATGCGCGCGCGGGTGGCCGAGGCGGCGCTGGACGCGGGGGCCCAGGTGGTGAACGACGTTTCCGGCGGGATGGCCGACCCGGCGATGGCGAAGGTGGTCGCCGCCGCCGGGGTGCCGTGGATCCTGATGCACTGGCGGGGGCACAGCGACCGGATGGCCGACCTCGCGGTGTACCGGGACGTGGTCGCCGAGGTGCGGGACGAACTGCTGGCCCGGGTGGATGCGGCGGTGGCGGCCGGGGTCGACCCGTCCCGGCTGGTGATCGACCCGGGCATCGGCTTCGCCAAGCGCCCGCCGCACGACTGGGCGCTGCTCAAGCGGCTGGACGCGCTGGTCGAGCTGCCCTTCCCGGTGCTGGTCGGGGTGTCCCGCAAGAGCTTCCTGGGCCGGCTGCTGGCCGGGGTGAACGGTCCGCCGGAGAAGCCCCGCCCGCCGGCCGGCCGGGAGGTGGCCACCGCGTCGATCTCCGCACTGGCGGCGGTGGCCGGGGTGTGGGGCGTGCGGGTGCACGACGTGGCGGCCACCGCCGACGCGATCGCCGTCGGCGAGGCCTGGCGCGCTGGCGGGCAGCCCGCATGACCGATCGGATCGTGCTGACCGGGTTGCGGGTTCGCGGGCACCACGGGGTCTTCGAGCACGAGCGGCGGGACGGCCAGGACTTCGTGGTCGACCTGGCCGTGTGGGCCGACCTGGCGCCGGCCGGCGCGTCGGACACACTGGAAGACACCCTGGACTACGGCGCGCTGGCCCAGCTGGCCGCCGACATCGTGGCCGGGCCGCCCTACCGGCTGATCGAGGCGGTGGCTGGGAAGATCGCCGGCGAGGTGCTGGCCTGGGACAAGCGGATCGAGTCGGTCGAGGTCACCGTGCACAAGCCGGGCGCACCGATCCCGCTGGACTTCGCCGACGTGGCCGTGGTGGTGCGGCGGGGCCGTGACTGAAGCGGTTTTGTCGCTGGGTTCGAACCTGGGGGACCGGCTGGCGTACCTGCGCCTGGCCGTCGCCGGGTTCGCCGGTGAGCTGGTGGCGGTGTCCCCCGTGTACGAGACCGCCCCCTGGGGTGGTGTCGAGCAGCCGGACTTCCTGAACGCGGTGCTGGTCGCCAGCGCGGACGGCCGCGACGAGTGGGGTTGGCTGCGCCTCGGGCAGGAGCTGGAGGCCCGCGCGGAACGCGTGCGTGAGGTGCGCTGGGGGCCGCGCACGCTGGACGTGGACGTGGTCGCCGTGCGGGGACCCGACGGGCCGGTCTGCTCCCGGGACCCGAAACTGCTGCTGCCGCATCCGGGAGCGGCCACCCGGAACACCGTGCTGCGCCCGTGGCTGGACATCGAGCCGGACGCTTCGTTGCCCGGGTACGGTTCGGTGGCCTCGCTCCTCGCAGGGCTCGGCGAGGACGGCCTGCGCCGGCGGGACGACCTGAGGCTGGCGCCGTGAAACCGACCCGGTTGCCCGAGCTGCTGGCCGTCGCGGCCGCCGTCACCGTGGTGGCCTACCTGGGCGTGCGGCTGGTTTACGCCTCGCTGCCGGCCATCCCGCCGCTGGCCGGGGTGACCCTGCTCGGGCTGGCCGCGATCGAGGCGGTGCTCGGCCACATCATCAAGGCGCGGATCGAGGGCAAGCCGGGTACCCGCCCGGTGCGGCCGCTGTCCGCCGCCCGCGCGGTGGCGCTGGCCAAGGCGTCCGCGCTGGCCGGGGCGATCATGGCCGGGGTGTGGCTGGGGCTACTGGTCTACCTGTTGCCCAAGCAGGCCGAGCTGGAGGCGGCGGTGGCGGACACCCCGGGCGCGGTGGTCGGCCTGGTCTGCGCAATCTCGCTGGTGGTCGCCGCGCTGTGGCTGCAGCACTGCTGCCGTGCCCCGACCGGGCGGAACGACCGCGATCAGGAGCACGGCGACCGGCGCTGAGAATCGCGGCTCGCTACGCTGCTCGGCAATGTCGTATCCATCTAACGACCCGGGCGGCGCCACGCTGCAGTACCGGCATCGCGTGCGCCGCGAGCGGCGCGGCGTGTTGGCCACCGTGCTGGGCATCGTCGTGCTGGGCATCTGCGGGCTCATGGTGTTCGGCTTCATGGTGCGCGAGATGGGGCCGGCCGGGGTCGTGGTCGGCACCCTGGGGGCGCTGCTGCCGGTCGGGCCGGTGGTCTGGGCGTTCCTGTGGATGGACCGGTGGGAGCCGGAGCCACCCCGGTTGCTGCTGGTGGCGTTCCTGTGGGGGGCGTGTTTCGCCACGCTGGCGGCGCTGATCCTGAACAGCAGCGCCGAGTGGGCGACCATGGTGCTGCTCGGCGACGCCAGCGCGGGCATCGGAGCGGTATTCATCGCGCCCTGGGTGGAGGAGTTCTTCAAGGGCGCGTTCCTGATCGGCCTGTTGATGTTCCGCCGCCGGGAGTTCGACGGCGTGCTGGACGGCGTGGTGTACGCCGGCGTGGTCGGCGCTGGATTCGCGTTCACCGAGAACGTGCTCTACCTGGGCCAGGCCTTCGGGTCCGGGGTGGACGCCGGGCAGAGCGGGCTGCTGCTGGCCACCCTGGTGATGCGCGGGGTGATCTCACCGTTCGCGCACCCGCTGTTCACCTCGATGCTGGGCATCGCGCTGGGCGTGGCGACGAACCTGCGGTCGGTATTCGGCCGGATCGCGCTGCCGGTGGTCGGCTACCTGGCGGCGGTGTTCCTGCACGCCTGCTGGAACGCGTCGGCGTCGTTCGCCGACGGCGAGGCGCTGGTCGTGGTGTACGCGCTGATCATGTTCCCGGTGTTCGTGTTCGTCGTGGGACTGGTGCTCTACCTGCGGCGACGCGAGCAGCGGATCATCGCCGCCGAGCTGCCCGGGTTCGCCGCCGCCGGCTGGATCGCCCAGAGCGAGGTGCGGCTGCTGCAGAGTCTGGCCGGGCGGCGCGGCTGGTTGCGCGCGGTTCGCCGGCGGTCCGGGGAAACCGTGGCGGGGGCCGTGCGCGAGTATCAGGCGGCGGTCACCGAACTGGCCATCCTGCGGCACCGGATGGCCCGCGGTTCGCTCGGCCCGGACGCCCGGGAGTGGCACGACGAGGTGTTGGCCGACGTGCTGGCCAGCCGGGCCAAGGCGGTCGGCCAGCCGGACGCCCTGCACGCCGCCTGGGGGCGTCGCCTGCCGCCGCCCGGCTGGGCGCCACCACCCCCGCCCCCGCCGGGTTACGTCCCACCCCGCCCGACCGGCCCGCCGTATCCGGGCGTTCCGAGGGCCGGCGCGCCGCGCACACCTGGCCCGCTGGCCGGCTCGCCGTATCCGCCCGGTCCGCGGACCGGCCCGCCGCATCCACCCGGACCGTCGTTCCCGGCCGGACGGCCGCCAGGTCAGGACCGCTCACCCGGTCCGGGCGCGGCCCAGCCAGGCGGAGGGCCGGGTCACCGGCCCGCTCCGGGTTCGACCCAGCCGTCGGATGCGGCCCAGCCGCCGGGCGCGGCCCAGCCGCCGCCAGGTCCGGGGACGCCACCGTTCTCCGGGAGCGGCCCTGGCCATCGGCCGGCCAGCCCACCCTCGTCAAATCAGTAACTTCAGTCACTAGCGAAAACTTTCGCACCAGCAAGGTGGTCGCCCCTCAAAGCACGGTTGCCGCTTCCGGCATCAAAACGGCGTTACCCATGCCGGAAGCGGCAACCGCGGTTTCCGTAGCCCCAAGCTCTCTTGTGACGTGTGTGACGAGGGCGGGTGAAGCCGGTCACCTGCTGTGGCGGGCGGGTGAGCGGCCGCTCTACCGTTTCGGTCGCCGGCCGGGCACGGTCGGCCACCGTCTGGTACCCACCGAGCGAGTGGGACTGGAACGAGCAGGGAGTACGCAATGACGCACGCTTCCGAGCGCGCAGCGCGCCTTGGCGTGGGAGTGGTTTCCGCCGGCCGGGTGGGTTCGGTCCTCGGCGCCGCGCTGGCCGCCGCCGGCCACCAGATCATCGCCACCTCGGGTGTCTCCCGGGCTTCGGTCAAGCGGGCCGAGGCGCTGCTGCCCGACGTGCCGCTGCGGCCGCCGGACGAGGTGGCCCGCCAGGCCGACCTGGTCGTGCTCGCGGTGCCGGACGACGTGCTGCCCGGGCTGGTCACCGGGCTGGCCTCGGCCGACTGCTTCCGGCCGGGGCAGATCGTGGTGCACACCTCGGGCGCGTACGGCGTCGGCGTGCTGGAACCGGCGGCCCGGCACCGCGTACTGCCGCTGGCGCTACATCCGGTGATGACCTTCACCGGCCGCGCCGAGGACGTGCAGCGGCTGGCCTCCTGCTCGGTCGGGGTCACCGCCGAGGAGGCGGACGAGGCGGCCTGGAGCGTGGGCGAGGCGCTGGTCGTGGAGATGGGCGCGGAGCCGGTCCGAGTGGCCGAGCGCGTCCGGCCGCTCTACCACGCGGCGATCGCGCACGGGGCGAACCACCTGGCCACGCTGGTCGCCGACGCGGTGCAGACGCTGCGCCAGGCCGGCGTGGAGCCGGCCGAGCGGCTGGTCGCGCCGCTGCTGTCCGCCGCGCTGGACAACGTGCTGCGGCACGGCGACCGCGCGCTCACCGGGCCGGTGGCCCGGGGCGACGTCGGTACGGTGCGCAAACACCTCGGCGAGCTGTCCCGGCACGCCCCCGAGCTGATCGACAGCTACCGCACCCTGGCCGAGCGCACCGCCCACCGGGCCGCCGGTGCCGGGCTGCTGGACGAGCACGCCGCCGCCGACGTTCTTGCCGCGCTGAAGGAGCACTAGAGCGATGCCGACCGCGACCAGGGATTTCACCGCCGGCCAGCTCACCGTGCACGACGACCCGGCGCGGCTGAGCAAGGTCACCGGCACGCTGCGGGCCGCCGGGCGCGGCGTCGCGCTGGTACCCACCATGGGCGCGCTGCACGCCGGCCACGTGGAGCTGATCAGACACGCCCGGCGCGCGCCGGGGGCCACCGTGACCGCAGTGTCGATCTTCGTGAACCCGCTGCAGTTCGGCCCGAACGAGGATCTGGCGCGCTACCCGCGCACCATGGAGGCGGACCTGGAGATCTGCCGCCGGGAGGGCGTTGAACTGGTCTTCGCGCCCACCGTGGACGCCATGTACGGCGAGAACCAGCAGATCAGCGTGCACCCCGGCCCGTTGGGCGGGCAGCTGGAGGGCGCGCACCGGGCCGGCCACTTCGACGGCGTGCTGACCGTGGTGACCAAGCTGTTCGGCATCGTCGCGCCGCGGCTGGCCTACTTCGGCGAGAAGGACTACCAGCAGTTGGTGCTGGTGCGCCGGATGGCCCGCGAGCTGAACCTGGGTGTGGACGTGATCGGCGTGCCCACCGTGCGCGAGCGGGACGGGCTGGCCCTTTCCTCGCGCAACGTCTACCTGGACGCGGAGCAGCGGCGCCGGGCGGTGGCGCTGTCCGCCGCACTCACCGCCGGCCGGCACGCGGCCACGGCCGGCGCGGAAGCGGCCCTGGAGGCCGCGCGTGAGGTGCTCTCCGCCGAACCCGGGCTGGACGTGGACTACCTGGCCCTGCGCGACCCCGAGCTGGGCCCCGCGCCGGACCAAGGCCCGGCGCGGATGCTCGTCGCCGCTCGCCTGGGCACCACCCGACTGATCGACAACATCGGCGTCAACCTGGGACAACCCGTCAGGAGTTACCAGTGATGTTCACCCGCAACATGCTCAAGTCCAAGATCCACCGGGCCACGGTCACCCAGGCCGACCTGCACTACGTCGGCTCGGTCACCGTGGACCAGGACCTGATGGACGCCGCCGACCTGCTCGCCGGCGAACACGTGCACATCGTGGACATCACCAACGGCGCGCGGCTGGAGACCTACGTGATCCCGGGCGAGCGGGGCACCGGGGTGATCGGGATCAACGGCGCGGCAGCGCACCTGGTGCACCCCGGTGACCTGGTCATCCTGATCTCCTACGCCGCCATGGACGACGCCACCGCGCGCACCTACCGGCCCCGCGTGGTGTTCGTGGACGCGGACAACCGCCAGGTGGAGCTGGGCACCGACCCCGGCCACGCGCCCGAGGGCTCCGGCCTGTTGCACGGATCTACGCAGTGCTGCTCTGCGTAGACATAGGCAACACCCAGGTCTCCCTGGGCCTCTATGAGGACAGCGATAGCGAGGAGACCCCGAGGCCGCCGCTGTTGCGCCAGTGGCGGATGCGCACCGACCCCCGGATGACCGCCGACGAGCTACAGGTGGCCATCACCGGCATGGTCGGCTCGCACGCCGACGAGATCACCGGGGTGGCCGCCCTCTCCACCGTGCCGCCGCTGCTGCGCGAGCTGCGCCAGCTCGCCGACGGCATGCGCGAACGGGTGCACTCGGTGATCGTCGGTCCCCGGGTGCGCACCGGCGTGCCGATCCTGGTGGACAACCCCAAGGAGGTCGGCGCGGACCGGGTGGTGAACACGCTGGCCGCGCACCGGCTGTTCGGCACCCCGGCGATCGTGGTCGACTTCGGCACCTCGACCAACATCGACGTGGTCTCCCCGAAGGGCGAGCTGCTCGGCGCGGCGATCGCCCCCGGCATCGAGATCTCCGCCGACGCGCTGGCCGCCCGGGCCGCCGCGCTGACCAACGTGGAACTGGTCCGCCCGCGCGCGGCGATCGGCAAGAACACCGTGGAATGCCTGCAGGCCGGGATCCTTTTCGGCTTCACCGGCCAGGTGGACGGCCTGGTCCGCCGGATCAAGGTCGAGCTGGAGACCGAGTACAAGGTCGACCCGGCCACGGTCACCGTGATCGCCACCGGCGGGCTGGCCTCCCTGGTCGTCGCCGAGTCGGAGACCATCACCGAGCACGTGGACGACCTCACCCTGCTCGGGCTGCGCCTGGTCTACCTGCGCAACATGCGCACGGTCACGGTGCGCAGCGGCATGTCGAACTCCTCGCCCAGCTCCGGCCGCCCGGCCAGGTAGCCGCGCACCCGCGCGAACACCTCTTCGCGTTCCTCCGGGCTGCTGATCAGTGCCCAGGAGTGGGTGCCCAGCGTGGCGACCAGGGATTCCGCCGTGAGCCGCCGGGAGTGCGTGAACTCCTGCCGCCCGCCCTCGTCGAACGACTCGTGCTCCAGCATCGCCCGGGGCCGCCGCCCGCCTTGCGATACGCCGGGCACCCGCCGGTCCAGCGAGGTGACCTGGACCAGCCCGGCCACCCAGGCCTCCGAGTCGTCCTCGTAGTTCCACAGCCCGGCCAGCACACCGCCCGGCCGCAACACGCGCGCCAGCTCATCGCCCGCCCGGGCCGGGTCGAACCAGTGGAACGCCTGGCCGACCAGCACCGCGTCCACCGAGGCGTCCGGCAGCGGGATGCTCTCGGCACTGCCGGCCAACGCCCGCACCTCGGGCAGCCGCTCGCGCAGCACGGCCAGCATCTGCTCGTCCGGCTCCACCGCGACCACCTCGGCCCCCGGGCGGCGGACCAGCGAGGCGGTCAGCTTCCCGGTGCCGGCCGCCAGGTCCAGCACCCGGCCTCCGGGCGACCCCAGCGGCGCAAGTGCCCAGTCGATGGCGGTGTCCGGGTAGCTGGGCCGGTGGGCGTCGTACTCCCGTGCGGCGGATCCGAAGGAACGGCGGCGCAGCTGCAACTGATCATCCGGCACGGAGCCGACCCTACGCCGGGGCCGCTGAGCGGGCGCGTGGGTTTCGCGGGTCCGCGGCTCGTCGCCGGTGCGGGTTGGTGCCGAGCGAGGGGTGGTGGCGGTGCCGGCTCCCGGGCGTGATCGTCAACTGTGGCGTTAGAGCGTCGATTTTCGATGCTGTACCGCCACAGACAGCGATCAAGGTCGGTACATCACGGCTCGAGTGGCACGGCTCACGATCACGATCATGGCGGACCTGGGCGCCCACCAGACCGCGACCCGGCCGCACCCGGGCCGCGGCAGACAGCCCACGCCGCGCCGTCCAGGCCGATCCTAAAATCGGGCGACTCGTTGGGGTAATCGCGGGCCGAGTGGCATGCCGGCGGAAAAGCGCTGGTGAGTAGTCAGTACCGTTGTGCGGCGTGACGAATGACGTACCGCCCGACGCTTCTCCCGATGCGGATCTTCCCGAGCAGATCAGGGTGCGCAGGGCCAAGCGCGCGGCCATGCTCGACGATGGCATCGACCCTTATCCCGTGGTGTTGCCGCGCACGCACACCCTGAGCGAAGTCCGGGATGCGCATCAGGGGCTCGAGCCGGATACCTCCACCGGTGAACTGGTCGGTGTTGCCGGCCGGGTGATGAACCTGCGCAATACCGGGAAGCTGTGCTTCGCGGAACTCCGTTCCGGCGATGGGACTTCCCTTCAGGCAATGCTCAGCGTGGCCAGTGTAGGGGTCGAGGAGTTGGCCCGCTGGAAGGCGCGGGTCGACCTCGGGGATCACGTTTTTGTACACGGTGAGGTCATCACTTCGCGGCGCGGAGAACTGTCCGTGCTGGCCGACGAATGGGCGATGGCGGCGAAGTCCGTTCGGCCGTTGCCGGTCGGCCACAAGGACCTGTCCGAAGAGACGCGGGTGCGTCAGCGATACGTCGACCTGGTGATGCGTTCGCAAGCCCGGGATACTGTACGGAACAGGGCGACGGCCGTCCGTGCGCTGCGTCACACACTGCATAACCGGGGATTCCTCGAAGTAGAGACCCCGATGCTGCAGTTGTTGCAAGGTGGCGCCACCGCGCGTCCCTTTGTTACACACTCGAACGCTCTGGACACCGATCTGTTCTTGAGGATCGCACCCGAGTTGTACCTCAAGCGCGCCGTGGTCGGTGGCATCGAACGGGTCTTCGAGATCAACCGGAACTTCCGGAACGAGGGCATCGACTCCACGCACTCGCCGGAGTTCGCCATGCTGGAGGCCTACGAGGCCTACGGCAGCTACGACACGATGGCCGAGCTCACCCAGACCCTGGTGATGGACTGCGCGCGCGAGGTGTACGGCTCCACCGTGGTGACGCACGCGGACGGCAGCGAACACGATCTCGGCGGCAAATGGCGCGAGATCACGCTGTTCGGCGCGGTCTCCGAGGCGGTGGGTGAAGAGGTAACCCCGGACACCCCGGAGAGCGAGCTGCGCCGGATCGCCGCCCGGCACGAGGTGGAGATTTCCGATAGCGACACGGCGGGGCAGATTGCCTTGGAGCTGTTTGAGAAGCTGGTCGAGCATAACTTGATCGAGCCAACATTCGTCCGGGACTACCCTATCGACGTTCGGCCGCTGACCAGGGCACATAGGGATAATCCCCGGCTCGCGGAAGCCTGGGACCTGTATGTCTTCGGCGTCGAGCTGGCCACGGCCTATTCCGAGCTGGTTGATCCGGTGGTACAACGGGAACGTCTGGAGGCGCAGTCTCGGTTGGCGCATCGGGGGGACGACCAACCGATGCCGGTCGATGAGGACTTCCTTAGAGCTCTGGAATACGGAATGCCGCCGAGCGGCGGGATGGGAATGGGGATCGACCGGCTCCTGATGACCCTGACCGGTCTCGGTATCCGGGAGACGATCCTTTTTCCGCTGCTCCGTCCGGAATGACGCACCGAGAGAGCGACCCGACTCGACATAGCGTGGAAATTAGGGCTATTCTCGCGACCAGGACTCCACGACCAGGTCAGGCAGAGAGACCAGCGGCGGGCGAGTGCGGATAATCGTTGGAAAAGTTACTGGAGGGCTGCCAAAGTGGCACAGAAGGTCACAGTTTCGCTCATTGACGACCTCGACGGCGACCGGGCGGACGAGACCGTCGAGTTCGGGTTGGACGGCAAGAACTACGAGATTGATCTGTCCACCGGCAATGCGGACAAGCTGCGTGAAGCCCTCGCCTCCTACGTCGCCGCCGCCCGCAAGCCGGGTGGCCGGCGCCGCGGCGGTGGCGCCGCCGCCGCGGGTGCCGCGGCCGCGCGCCGGCCGTCCGTCGACCGCGAGCAGAACCAGGCCATCCGGGACTGGGCGCGCAAGCGCGGCATGAAGGTTTCCGACCGGGGCCGCATCCCGGCCGACGTCCTGGAGGCGTACCACCAGGAGAACTGACGGCCCTCCGCCGCTCAGCCAGCCACGCACGTACTCGAACGGGTGTGTTCGCGCACAGCGGACACACCCGTTCGGCGTCTGGAATGCATGCTGGTGACCGGGCGTTGAACGGGGCGAGGCCACCGCGAGACATGCTTAAACCATGCGCACGCAGCGGTAGGTGCGGTTTGGCCGATACAGTGTTCTTACGGTGTGGCCAGCACGATGGGCCCGCGCCGGGTACAGCTGCACAGCAGTGTCAGTCAGGGGAGTGCGAATGTTCGAGAGGTTTACCGACCGCGCGAGGCGGGTGGTCGTCCTGGCCCAGGAAGAGGCCAGGATGCTCAACCACAACTACATCGGCACCGAGCACATCCTGCTGGGCCTGATCCACGAGGGTGAAGGCGTCGCCGCCAAGGCGCTGGAGTCGCTGGGTATCGCCCTGGAGGGCGTGCGCCAGCAGGTCGAGGAAATCATCGGCCAGGGTCAGCAGGCACCGAGCGGGCACATCCCCTTCACGCCGAGAGCGAAGAAGGTCCTGGAGCTGTCGCTGCGCGAGGCGCTGCAGCTCGGGCACAACTACATCGGCACCGAGCACATCCTGCTCGGCCTGATCCGCGAGGGCGAAGGCGTCGCGGCCCAGGTGCTGGTGAAGCTGGGCGCCGACCTGAACCGGGTGCGCCAGCAGGTGCTCCAGCTGCTCTCCGGCTACCAGGGCAAGGAGCCGGCCGAGGCCAGCGGTGGCCGGGGTGAGGGCACCCCGTCCAGCTCGCTGGTGCTGGACCAGTTCGGCCGCAACCTGACCCAGTCGGCCCGGGAGGGCAAGCTCGACCCGGTGATCGGCCGGGAGAAGGAAATCGAGCGGGTCATGCAGGTGCTGTCCCGGCGCACCAAGAACAACCCGGTGCTGATCGGCGAGCCCGGCGTCGGCAAGACGGCCGTCGTCGAGGGCCTGGCCCAGATGGTGGTCAAGGGCGAGGTCCCGGAGACGCTCAAGGACAAGCAGCTCTACACGCTGGACCTCGGCTCGCTGGTCGCTGGCAGCCGCTACCGGGGTGACTTCGAAGAGCGCCTGAAGAAGGTGCTCAAGGAGATCCGCACCCGGGGCGACATCATCCTGTTCATCGACGAGATCCACACCCTGGTCGGCGCGGGCGCCGCCGAGGGCGCGATCGACGCGGCGAGCATCCTGAAGCCGATGCTGGCCCGGGGCGAGCTGCAGACCATCGGCGCCACCACGCTGGACGAGTACCGCAAGTACGTGGAGAAGGACCCGGCCCTCGAGCGCCGGTTCCAGCCGATCCAGGTGGGCGAGCCGTCGGTCACGCACACCATCGAGATCCTCAAGGGCCTGCGGGACCGCTACGAGGCGCACCACCGGGTCACCATCACCGACCCGGCGCTGGTCGCCGCGGCCACCCTGGCCGACCGGTACATCAACGACCGGTTCCTGCCGGACAAGGCGATCGACCTGATCGACGAGGCCGGCGCGCGGATGCGCATCCGCCGGATGACCGCACCGCCGGACCTGCGCGAGTTCGACGAGAAGATCGCCAACGTGCGCCGGGACAAGGAGTCCGCGATCGACGCGCAGGACTTCGAGCGCGCCGCCCACCTGCGGGACAGCGAGAAGCAGCTGCTGACCCAGAAGGCCGAGCGGGAGAAGCAGTGGAAGTCCGGTGACCTGGACGTCGTCGCCGAGGTGGACGACGAGCAGATCGCCGAGGTGCTGGCCAACTGGACCGGTATCCCGGTGTTCAAGCTCACCGAGGAGGAGACCACGCGTCTGCTCCGCATGGAGGAGGAGCTGCACAAGCGGATCATCGGCCAGGAGGATGCGGTCAAGGCCGTCTCCCAGGCGATCCGCCGCACCCGCGCCGGGCTGAAGGACCCGAAGCGCCCGTCCGGCTCGTTCATCTTCGCCGGCCCGTCCGGTGTGGGTAAGACCGAGCTGTCCAAGGCGCTGGCCAACTTCCTGTTCGGCGAGGACGACGCGCTCATCCAGATCGACATGGGTGAGTTCCACGACCGGTACACCGCGTCGCGGCTGTTCGGTGCTCCTCCGGGCTACGTGGGCTACGAGGAGGGCGGCCAGCTCACCGAGAAGGTGCGCCGCAAGCCGTTCTCCGTGGTGCTCTTCGACGAGATCGAGAAGGCGCACCAGGAGGTGTACAACACGCTGCTGCAGGTGCTCGAGGACGGCCGCCTGACCGACGGTCAGGGCCGCACGGTGGACTTCAAGAACACCGTGATCATCTTCACCTCGAACTTGGGCACGCAGGACATCTCCAAGGCGGTGGGCCTGGGCTTCGCGCAGGGCAACGACGAGGCGTCCAACTACGAGCGCATGAAGACCAAGGTCAACGACGAGCTGAAGAAGCACTTCCGCCCGGAGTTCCTGAACCGGATCGACGACATCATCGTGTTCCACCAGCTCACCGAGGAGCAGATCGTCTCCATGGTGGACCTGATGATCGGCCGGGTCGAGGCCCAGCTGAAGAACAAGGACATGGCGATCGAGCTCACGCCGGACGCGCGCAAGCTGCTGGCCCGCCGGGGCTTCGACCCGGTCCTGGGCGCCCGGCCGCTCCGCCGCACGATTCAGCGCGAGATCGAGGACCAGCTGTCCGAGAAGATCCTGTTCGGCGAGGTGGAGGCCGGCCAGATCGTCATCATCGACGTGGAGGGCTTCGACCCCGAGGACAAGACCCGCACCGCGCAGGACAAGGCCCGCTTCGTCTTCCGGGGCGAGCCCAAGCCGGCGGTGTCCGTGCCCGACGCGGTTCCGGCCGGGCTGGGCGAGGAGTAACCCCACAGCTGATTCAGTGACTTCAGCACGCTGATTCAGTCACTTCAGCACACGGCCGGCCCCGGACCACACCAAGGTCCGGGGCCGGCCGTTTTGTTCGGGGGCCGGCTGGGTGGCGGCGGTCCGGTGCGTGGTCGGGCTGAGGGCGCTTGGACGGCGCGGCGTGGGTGGTCTGCCGTGGCTTGGCAGCGGCCCCGTCGCGTTTGGCTACACGAAGTAACGGTTGGCCGGCCCCAGGCCGGCTTCCATCCGTCGCGCCGAGGGCATGATCGTCGACTGTGGTGGTTCAGCCTCGAAAATCGACGCTAAACCACCAGAGACGGCGATCAACCTATCGCTGAACCGGTCACGGTCTGTGCCCAGGCCCAATGTAAACGCAACGGGCCGCACCCAAGCCACAGCAGACGACCCACGCCGCGCCGTCCGAGCCGTCGTAGACCGGCACCGCACCCAAACCGACACCGCCCACCCGACGTGGGTTTGTGCGTGCAACGGGGTTGCAACCCCCGTCCTCATAGCGTGGCGCCCGAAACACCAGAGCCCACGGGAGGTCGAGGATGACCCTGGCATTCGACGAACCGCGCATCCAAGAGGTGGTCGGTTCGCTCAGCCGCAAGATGCTGATCAACGGTGAGTGGGTGGACTCCGCGTCCGGGCGGACCTTCGACACCGTGAACCCGGCGACCGAGGACGTACTGGCCTCCGTCGCCCACGGCGAGGCCGCCGACGTGGACGCCGCCGTACGGGCCGCGCGGGCCGCGTTCGAGGACGGCTCGCCGTGGCGGAAGATGCCGCACGGCCAGCGCGGCAAGATCATCCACAAGCTGGGTGACCTGATCCTGGAGCACCTGGACGACTTCGCCCTGCTCGAGTCGCTGGACAACGGGAAGCCCTACTCGGTGGCCAAGGCGGCCGACGTCCCGCTGGCCGCCGACCTGTTCCACTACATGTCCGGCTGGGCGACCAAGATCGAGGGCAACACCGTGCCGGTGTCCGCCTGGGACCCGGACCAGTACCTGGCGTTCACGCTGCGGGAGCCGGTCGGGGTGTGCGCGCAGATCATTCCGTGGAACTTCCCGCTGCTCATGGCCGCGTGGAAGATCGGGCCGGTACTGGCCGCCGGGTGCACCACGATCCTCAAGCCGGCCGAGCAGACCCCGCTGTCCGCGTTGCTGCTGGGTGAGTTGGCCATGCAGGCCGGCCTGCCGCCGGGCGTGCTGAACATCGTCACCGGCTTCGGCGAGGCCGGAGCCGCGCTGGCCGCCCACCGGGACGTGGACAAGGTGGCGTTCACCGGGTCCACCGAGGTGGGCCGTGAGATCGTCAAGGCGGCGGCCGGCAACCTGAAGAAGGTGACCCTGGAGCTGGGGGGCAAGTCGCCGAACGTGGTGTACGCGGACGCGGACATCGACAAGGCGATCGCCGGCTCGGCGCACGCGATCTTCTTCAACCAGGGTGAGTGCTGCGTGGCCGGCTCCCGGCTGTACGTGGAGGAGTCGGTGTACGACCAGGTGGTGGAGGGCGTCGCCGAGCAGGCCAGCCAGATCAAGGTGGGCAACGGCCTCGACCCGGACACCAACATGGGCCCGCTGGTGTCCGCCGAGCAGTTCGAGCGGGTCACCGGGTACATCAACTCCGGCCGGGATGAGGGCGCCAACATCATCGGCGGCGACCGGGTCGGGGATCGCGGGTACTTCGTGGCGCCCACCGTGCTCACCGGCACCCGGGAGGACATGAAGGCGGTCCGCGAGGAGATCTTCGGGCCGGTGGTGGCGGCCGCGCCGTTCAACGCCGAGCGGGACATCCTGCCCACCGCGAACAACAGCAACTTCGGGCTCGGTGCCGGGGTGTTCACCCGGGACGTGTCCAAGGCGTACCGCACCGCGCGGCGGCTGCGCGCCGGCACGGTGTGGGTGAACACCTGGAACGTGTTCGACGCCTCGCTGCCGTTCGGCGGCTACAAGGAGTCCGGTTGGGGCCGCGAGATGGGGCACGCGGTGTTCACCAACTACCTGGAGACGAAGACGGTGATCACCGACCTGAGCTGACGCTCAGGTCTCGTGAGTGGCGAGTAGCGCTATAGCGTCACTCGCCACTCACGGGCGGCGCAGCCGCGCGGCGCGGGCGGCCACCGGGGCGTGCCGGGGGTCGGTGCGGGCGAGCAGTTCGGCCAGCCGGCCGATCAGTTCGGCATCGTCCCCGGTGGCGTCGCCGTCGCCGCCCGCGCCGCCGGTGCCGGGCTGGGCGAGCAGCCACATCGCCTCCGGGTCGTCCGCGTCCAGCACGGCTCGGCGCAGCGTGGCGGCGAGCAGCTCGCGTTCCTCGCGCACGGCGGGCGCCTCCGAGTCGGGGCGCAGCGGACCGGGGTAAGCGGCCGCCGCCGCGCGGGGGCGGCCGCCGCGCAGCTCCTCCCGCACGCGCAGGAAGTCCGCATCCAGTTCGGCGTGCAGCCGGTAGGGGTTGGAGCGCAGCACGTCGGCGCCCAACCTCGCGCGCAGCCGGTGCACCTCGGCGCGCGCGGTCACCGGGTTGCCCCGCTCGCCGTACACCTCGGTGGCCAGCGTCTCCGCCGTCACCCCGGACGGGCGCAGGGCGAGCAGGGTGAGCATGTCCGCGTGCCGGCGAGTGAGGGCCAGATCGCGCCCGTTCAGCACCGCGACGGGCCGTTGGGCGCCCAGGAAGCGCAGCTCCAGCACCTGCGGCCGGCGCACCGCCGCCACCCCTTTGCTCTGCGTGGAAAAATGCAACGCAGCCGCCTTGCTCTGCGTGGGGATACGCAACAGGTAGGCACCGGGAAGCGGCTCCAGGATCGCGTCCCGGCCGTCCGGGAGCGCGATGCGCACCTCGTCCCCGGGCGAGCGTTGTGCTCCGGCGCCGGGAGGATCCGCGACATGGGGTGGTGAGAGGCGCGATATGGGCCGGGGGAGCCAGCCCGGGGGGTTGGTGGCGAGGACCCGGCCGGTTGGGGTGATCAGTGCGGCGGGGGTGGGGCCGGCCAGGCGGGGCAGCCAGCGCTCGCGCAGGCGCTCGTCGCCGATCCGCATCCGCTCCCGCAGCTGTCCCTCGGCCAGCTTGGCGGCCGCGTTGACCAGCGCCATGGTCGACGGGTGGAAGCCGCGCATCGGCCCGGTCACGTCCACCACGCCGATGATCCGGCCGGTGTCCGGGTCGTGCACCGGGGAGGCCGCGCAGGTCCAGGCGTGATAGGTGCGGACCAGGTGTTCGGCCGAGTGGATGGCCACGGCGACGCCCTCGGCCAGCGCGGTGCCCATCGCGTTGGTGCCGATCACGTCCTCGGACCAGCGCGTGCCCTCCACCAGGCCGATCTTCTCCGCGCGGTGCAGCACGCCGTGCTGGCCCTCCCGCCACAGGATGTGCCCGCGCGCATCGGTGATGATCATCATGTGGTTGGCCTCGTCGGCCACTGAGACCAGGGTCTCGCGCAACACCGGGAGGGCCTGCGCCAGCGGGTGCGCGGAGCGGAACTCGGTCAGCTCGGGCCGTTCGAAGACGGTCGGCGGCCCGGCCAGCTCGGGGTCCACCCGCGCGGCCAGTGACCGCCGCCAGGACTCGGAAACCACCGGCCTGGCCAGCGCGGGAGCGGGCGAACCGGTGAGCATGGCCTCCCGTATCCGGGCGAGCAGCCTGGCCCGCGCAACCGGGTCCGCCGGTCGCGGCCGGGCAGCGCCGGGGAGGCCCACCGACCCATTCTGCGTGGTCAGTGCGCCTTAGGCAACCCTCAATTGAATTCGCATCCGCGTATATTTGACCGGCTAATCGCCGTGAACGAGCGGATTGCTGGCCCAGTCACGCACGTTGACCTGATCGCACTCGCGGGCGAACGCGTCCACCTCCTCCGGTGTGGGCGGCTCCGGGCGCCGGCCGAGCTCGGCCAGGCCCCGGAAGTACCGTTCCCTGGGGGCGCCCGGCACGAACAGGATGAGAAAGCGGGTCGGCTCGTCGCCGTGGCCCCGGAAGGCGTGCATGCCGTGCGGCGGCACGTGCAGGAAGTCGCCGGAGCCGGCGACCCGCCAGTCCCGCCCGCTCATCACGGCCAGCCGCCCGGAGATCACGTAGAACGACTCGGAGAACCCCTGGTGGTAGTGCGGTACGGCGCCGGGCCGGCCGGGTTCGATGGTGATCTCGAACAGGCCGAACTCGCGGCGCACCGAGTCGCCGGGCGCGACGAACCGGGTGGAGTTCCCGGTCACCGGGCCCAGCCGCTCGGTCTCCGCCACCGGCCGCCACACCGCGTTCGGTTCCGGAATTGTCACCCGTCGACGTTATCCTCCGCTGTGGTCTGACCAGTGAGCGACGGTAGACACCTGCGCCGTCGGCATGTGGTCGGCGATGGTGTCTATGCCGGTGATCAGGATGGCGATGAGCGTGGCCGCGGCGATCAGCAGCGTGGCTCGCCAGAACACCACGGCGGCGAGTGCTACGACCACGCAGACCAGGAATGACGTTGACATCTGGGACCTCCCCGATAGCTCCCGACGTACAGGTATATAGTGCGGTCGCAGTCAGAAGTCTGTCAACACAGAGCGGTCGTCAGACTACAGTCGTCCGAACGGTGGTTGACGGACTTCCGCAATGCTCGTAGCGTTGCCGACCTCACTGCCCCACGGCCGGCCGGACGAGTGTCGCGGGCATCCCATCCGCATCGGGACAGCGGGAGAGGTTCAAGGACGATGCAGGAGCAGGCGGATGTCGATCCGCGCTTCGAGCTGAAGATCGATCCGGGGCGGGCGCTGCCGGAGGCAATCGCCGACAAGCTGCGACAACTCGTGGAAGAAGGCGAGTACAAGCCCGGTGGCCGGCTGCCCAACGAGGCCGAGCTGGCCCGCAAGCTGAAAGTCGCGCGCAGCTCCGTGCGCACCGCGCTGCAACGGCTGGAGGCGATGCGGATCCTCGAGGTGCGGCGCGGGCGCGGCTGGTACGTGCGCCGGGCGCCGGCCGAGTCGAGCGGTCCGCTGGACGCGCGCGACTACCAGGTCAGTGACCTGTTCGAGTTGCGCATCGGCCTCGAGGGGCTGGCGGCCAGCCTGGCGGCGGTGCGCATCACCGAGGGTGAGCTGGAGGACCTGGCGAAGATCAACAAACAGCACCAGGAGGCGGACGACCGGGAGGAGATGCTGCGCACCGACGTCGCGTTCCACGAGGCGATCGTCCGGGCGGCCCGCAACACCGCGTTGGAGCGGACCTACCAGGGCATCATCGGCGAGCTCGCCGACTGGCGGTTCCAGAGTTTCGCCGCGCCCGGGGTCGGCCGGCGGTCCGCACGCGAGCACAGCAAGGTGCTGCGGTACCTGCGCAACCACGACCCCGGTGGCGCCCGGGTGGCGATGAACGGCCACCTGCAGCGGCTTTACGACGAGCTCCCGGAGATCGGCGCGGAGCCGCTGGACACCACGGAGAGCGTGGTCGACCTCGACCCGGAGTGGCGCGACTAGCGACGCGCTTCCGACGCGCGCTGGCAATTCGGCACTAGTAGATTCAGCCGAATCGCCGGGGGGTGTCGCGATGGGGCTTTGGCTGGGGGTGGCCGCTGCCCTGCTCACGATCCTGGTGCTGTTCGGGCTGCTGGTGCTGGTGGGGTATCTGTTCCGCGCGCGACTGCGCGCCTGGGCGCAGTCGCAGCTGGCCGAGATCTCCGGCCCGGCCGTGGTCCGCTCGCTGCCGCCGCGGACCGCGTTGCAGGCGGTGCTGGCCCCGCTGTACGGCGACAAGGCGGTCCACGACGATGTGCTGCTCGCCGTGCTCGGCGGTGCCGGGCGGGAGTGGGACGGCCGGGACACCATGGCCAGCCGGGTGGTCGACGCGCACTTCCTGCTGCGCTCGCTGGACGAGACCACCTGCCGCAGCGAGGCCACCTGGACCTACGAGTTCACCCCGGTGCAGGACAGCCACCTGTTGGTGATCTTCGGTACGCACGACCGGGAGATCGCCGCCTCGGTCATGCGGGAACGGCTGTACCCGCTCTATGAGCTGTGGCTGCTGAATACCGAGGACGAGCTGGAGGACTTCGTCGGCGAACTGCGCGCGGCCATGGAGATCGGCGTCAGCTACCGGGACACCGACGGGATGCTGCACACGGTGCCGCCGCGGGCGCACCCGGGCGAGGAGGTCAGGCTCCGCGACTTCCCCGAGGTGATCCGCCTGCCCACCGAGCAGAACGGGCACGACCTGCGCATCGTGCGGTACTACCTGCACGAGCTGGCCGACGACGACCACGTGGTGGACACCGTGCAGAGCGTCACCGTGCGCGCGTCCAACAACGCCGAGAACCGGGGCTTTTTTGCCTGGACCGCGCCCTACCCGTGCTTCGTGCGCAGCGTGGTCTTCGACCTGACCGACCTGGCCCGGGAGGGCGAGACGCTGGCCTACCGGGTGGTGCCGTCGGCGGCCGGGTGGTACCGGCTGGACGTGGAGCGGGAGTGGGTGGTGGGGGTCGGCACGCTGCGTTTCGAGCTCAACTCCTGGATGCTGACCGGCCACGGCGTGACGCTAGTCTGGCGCTCCCTCGACGGAGTGGAGCGGAAGCGTGGGTTGCGCGAGCGCTGACCTCATCGCCCGGGCGCACGGCCGGTTCGGGTCGGCCGGGGAGGTCGTCGCGCAGCGCCGGGCCGTCTACCGGCTGGCCGTCGAGCTGCTCGACCGGGAGGCCGACCCGGCCGACCGGGAGGTCGACGCCGAGATCGACACGGACCGGCTGGACAACCCGATCTCACGCGGCCATCTGGGCGAGGTGCTCAGCGGCCGCGCCGCCTTCTCGCCGGACGAACTGCGCCCGCTCACCGAGCTGACCGGTCCGGTGGCGGGCCCGGTGCGGGTGGTCCAGCGTGGCGAGGAGGCCCTCGCGCCGGCGCTGGCCCGGGTGAGCACCGAGCTGCGCCGGCACCGGGCCGGGGGAGGCCCGCCGGTCCTGCTCACCGCCGGTGCGGCGGGGTTTGCCCAGGCCAGGCGGGTGCTCCTGGACGGCGTCGAGGTGGCGCTGAAGGCGGTGCCGGAGCTGGCCGCCGACCTGTTGCCGCACGTCGCGGCGTTCGCCATGGTCCGGGACGACACGGGGCGGCTCGGGTCGGCCTCCGCGCGGGAGTTTCCCGGCCTGGTGGTGTTGCCGGCGCCGTCGGTCGCGGCGGAGGCCGCCGAGGCGTTCCTGCACGAGGGCGCCCATCAGACGTTCTTCGACCTGGCGATCACGCGCGCGGTGTTCGGGGCCAACCAGTTCGACGCGCCGCCGATGCCTCCGAGCTGGGCCGGCGGTGCCGAGTGGCCGCTGGAGCAGACCTTCGCCGCCTGGCACGCGTACCGCTGTCTGACCGCGTTCGCCGAGGTGTCCGACTCACCACCGGGGGCGTCGTTGCTGCCCGTCGCGGCCGAACGGGCCGAGGAGCTGGGCGACTGGTTACGCGCGCACGGCGAGCACCTCGGGCCAGACGGCCACCGGTTGCTCGACGCCGTGGACGGCCGCGCCCCGGACGCCCCGCCTTCGGCCGCGCCGGCCGCGCCGTCGACGTCCGACCCGGGAATGCGGACGCTCCGGTTCGCCGGACGAACGCTGATCGCCCGCCACGCCGACGCCCTGGAGTTCTTCTGGAGGGAGGACCTGGCCCCGGCCGGTCCGCGCCCGGCCGAGGGTCCCTGAAGATCACTCGGCGGAGCCGGATATTGGGCGAACCTTCCGGCGTTGCGCTCTCGTTTTCGGGGCAAGGGCTCGGAATACTGCCCTTACTCCCAGCCTCAAGTCGATCTCAGTTCAGAGAGGTCCGCGTCACATGTCTGTGGACGCCGGTAAGGAGCGGGCGCAGAGCGCGCCGGCCCACCGCATCACCTGGTTTGCCCCGGAGCGCCCGGTGGAGAACGGCACGGTGTACGTACGGCCCGAGCCGCCGGCGGACGCCGGCGAGCCGGCCGACGGGACCGACTAAACCACTTCCCCGCCGGCGGAGCCGGCGGGCGGGGTCGGGTGCCCAGTTCGGCGCCCGGCGGGAACACCGGCGGGTTCGACCAGCTCGGACAGCCGGCGCAGCGCCTCGGCGGCGGGCAGGGCCAGCGCCACGCCCCGGCCGTGGCGGACCGCGGGTTCCCGGGTGTTGATCCGGATCAGCGCGCCGGAGCTGGCGGCGGCGAGTTCGGCGTGCCGGCGGACCGTCGGCACGGCGGTGCCGGCGCCGATCTCCAGCACTACCAGGCGGGCGCCGTCCGCGCGCAACCCGCGCAGCCAGCGGGTGTGCCGCCGCGCCTGTTCCTCGGTGCGCGCGGGCAGCCAGTCCAGGTCGCCGAACATCAGGATGTTGGGCCGGGCGAGCGCGCCGCAGTCGGGGCAGCCGGGCAACGGCGGGCGGGCTCGCATGCTCGCCTCGTCGATGTCCACGGTGACGCCGTCGGCCGGCCAGATCCGTTCGCCGTGGCCGGCCAGGCACTGCAGGTGGTGGATCGACCCGTGGCACTCCAGCACGGTGTCCTCGGCGAACCCGGCGCGCTGGAACTGGCCGTCCACGTTCGAGGTGAACACGCGCGCCGGCCGGCTCGCCGCCCAGCGCCGGAGCACGCCGAAGCCGGCGTGCGGCGTGGTGGCCCGGTAGAGCGCCATGCGGTGCCCGTAGAAGCCCCAGGCCAGATCCGGGTCGGCGGCGAAGTGCGCCGGGTCGGCCAGTTCCTCGAAGGCCAGGCCGAGCCGGCGGTACGGCGGGTAGGCCCGCCAGAACCCCTCGGCCCCCCGGAAGTCCGGCAGCCCGGAGTCCACTCCGATTCCGGCGCCGGCGCAGAACAGGAGCGCGTCCGCGCCGGCGATCAGCTCGGCCGCGCGGACCAGCTCGGCCTCGTCCGGGCTAGAGATCCACGACCTCGAACTCGAGCAGTGTGGCCTTGGGGGCCACCGGGCCGTTGCCGTGACCGTGACCGGAACCCAGCGGGCGGCCGCGCTCGCCGGCGTGGGCCTCGATCGCCGGGCCGGTGCGCCAGGCCTCGAAGGACGCCTCGTCCTCCCACAGGGTGACCACGAAGTAGCGCTTCTCGTTCTCCCCGGTGGGGCGCAGCAGCTGGAACGAGATGAAGCCGGGCTGGTTGTCCACCGCGTGCTTGCGGTTCGCGAACCGCTTCTCCAGCTCGGGGCCGGAGCCCTCGGGTACCTCGATTGCATTGATCTTGACGACCGCCATGCGCCTAGGCTACCGGGCGTGCTGGACAGGCGGAGCGAGGTCACGGTGTCCGACGGCGCGCGCATCGCGGTGCGCGAGTACGGCGGGCGGGGCCGGCCGATCCTGCTGTTGCACGGGCTGATGGGCCGGGCCAGCACCTGGTGGCGCACCGCGCGCTGGCTGGCCGACCACGGCCGGGTGGTGGCGCTGGATGCACGGGGCCACGGCGACTCGACCGGCACCGGTGACTGGCGCACCGAACGGTTCACCGCCGACGTCATCGAGGTGGCGGACGCGCTGGAGCTGGGTCCATCGGTGCTGGTCGGCCACTCGATGGGCGGGCTGCACGCCTGGTCGGCGGCCGCGCGGCGGCCCGACCTCGCGCACGCGCTGGTGGTCGAGGACATGGCCCCGGACCACCGGGGGCTGACCGCGCTGCCCTGGGTGTCCTGGTTCGAGGCGATGCCGGAGTCCTTCGACTCGATCGCCGCCGTGCGCGACGCGTTCGGCTGGCCCCGGCCCAGCGTCGGCGAGTACCTCGCCGAGTGCGTCCGCGAGGGGCCGGACGGGTATCGCCTGCTCACCGGGCACGCGCTGGCCGCGACGATCGCCGGCGAGTGGGGCGAGCGGGACTTCTGGGACTCGGTGCGCGGGGTGCGCTGTCCGGCGCTGCTGCTGGAGGCCGAGGAGTCGCCGATCGCCTCCGAGCAGATGGCGGAGATGGCTCACGCGATGCCGGCCGCGCGGCACGTGCGGGTCGCCGGCACCGGCCACCTGCTGCACGACGACGACCCCCGGCGCTACCGGGAGCTGGTTTCCGGTTTCCTCAGCGCAGTCGGGTGACCTCGCCGGTGCGGGTGTCGGTGATGCCGATGCCGGCCACCTTGGCCCGGATGGGGGTTACCGGGTGCAGCTCGCGCAGCGCGTCCGGCAGCGTCTCCTCGGGGATCTCCCGGCTCAGCGCGCAGTGCGGCAGCCAGGAACCGGGCAGGTAGCGGCTGGACGGCTCGCGCACCCGGCCGGCCAGCGCGTCGTGCACGCTGACGTGGGCGGCGAGCAGTTCGGTGTCCGTGACCACGGCCAGCACCAGCCTCGGCTCGGCGGTGAGGATCGTGCCGAACACGGCGAACCACAGCTCGGGGAGCACGAGCAGGCGCAACTCGGTGGCCAGGTCGCCGCGCGCCTTCTTCGGGATCGAAGCGCCCCGGGCGAACCGCACCGAAGGTGCGTGCGCCGGTACCGGAACGCCGGCCAGCGCCAACCTGGCGCGCATTTCCATCACGCGCGCCGATGCGGCGTCATCCAGGAAGAAGTCCAGCGCCTCCGCCACACCGGTGAGCATAGGGCGGTGGGTCAGGTCCGCGCCTCGGTGCCCCGCTCCCCGGGCAGCGCGAAGCTCGTGCCGTCCAGCTGCTCGACCAGGCCGTCGTCGAGCAGGGAGAGCAGGCAGCGGTCGCGCTGCGCGGCGTCCGACCACGCGGCGTCCAGCGCGGACCGGGGGACCGGGCCGGGTGCCCCGCGCAACACGTCCAGCAGCCGGCCCCGGACCTGGCGGTCGGTGCCGGCGTAGCGCTGCGTCGGGCGGGCCGGCCCGGTGTACTCGGGCCGGCCGGCGCCCACCCAGGCGCAGTCGGCGTGCACCGGGCAGCCCGCGCAGCGCGGGCGGCTGGCCGTGCACAGCACCGCGCCCAGCTCCATCAGCGCCGCCGAGTAGCGCGCGGCCCTGCTCTGTGGCCCGTCGGGCAGCAGCCGTTCCGCGTCGGCCAGGTCGGCCGAGGTACGGGCCGGGCCGGCGTCGCCCGCCCCGTGGACCGCGCGCGCGATGACCCGCCGCACGTTGGTGTCCACCACCGCCGCCCGCCGGTGGTAGCCGAACGCGAGCACCGCGCGGGCGGTGTACGCGCCGACCCCGGGCAGCGCGAGCAGCTCGTCCAGCTCGCTGGGCACGCGGTCGCCGTGCGCGGTGGCGATCTCGGTGGCCGCCGCGTGCAGGCGCAGCGCCCGGCGCGGATAGCCCAGCTTGCCCCAGGCGCGCAGCACGTCGGCCTGGGGCGCGGCGGCCATCGCGGACGGGGTCGGCCACCGGGCCAGCCACTCGGCCCACACCGGGGCGACCCGGCCGACCGGCGTCTGTTGCAGCATGAACTCGCTCACCAGCACGCCCCACGGCGTGGTGTCCGGGCGACGCCACGGCAGATCACGCGCATGGGCGTCGAACCAGGGGATCAGCACATCCGGGTCGACCACCTGCGTAGTGTGCCGACTCACGGGGTGTGATCACGAATGGTGGTGGATGCCTCACTTGGCTGAAGAAATCTCGGCGAGTTCGTGACGCGCCGTGCCGGGTTCCCCGAAAAACCCTCGATGTGAGGTTAACGTTCAGCCCATGATCGAGCCAGAAGCCGCTGTGTACTGGCGTCGGCGGGCCGTTGCGGTCGGCGTCGTCGTCGGGCTCGTCCTGCTCGTGGTTTGGGCGGTGTCCGGGCCTAGTCAACAACCACAGGAGTTCGGGCAGGCCGCGCGCGAGAAGCACACGGCCAGCTCGACCGAACTGTCCGAGGCGCCGAGCCCACCGGACGCGGCCACCGACGCCGCACCGGCGGCCGGTGAACCGGTCTCCTCGCCGTCGCTGTTGCCGCTGCCGCCCTCCAACTCGGCGCTGACCGCCAACTCGGCGCAGACCACCTCCAGCCAGGCGGCGCCGCGCGCGCTGCCCAACCCGGGTACGGGCACCCAGCCGGGCGCGGCCAACGCGCTCCCCGGCGCCCAGCCGGGCGTGGTTCCGGGCAACGCGGGTACGACCCAGCCGGGCACCCAGGCGATGCCCGGCGCGACCCAGCCTGGAGCGACTCAGCCGGGAACGACCCAGCCGGGCGCGACTCAGCCTGGGGCGACCCAGCCTGGGGCGACCCAGCCGGGAACGACCCAGCCTGGGGCGACCCAGCCGCGGGCGCAGGCGATGCCGGGCGCGCTGTCGCCCTCCGAGAACGAGTGGATCCCGGAGCAGGGCCGGGTGAAGCCGGAGAAGCCGGCCAAGCCGAACGCCCCCGGCGGCACCAACAGCGAGGTCAACCCGGACAGCGCCAACCTGGCCGACCCGGCCAGCCTGCCCCGGTGCGCCGACAAGGACATGGGCCTGGTCGCGCAGGTCGACGAGGCCAGCTACCGGACGGGCCAGCGGCCGGTGTTCCGCCTGGTGATCGCCAACCTCGGAAAGACCGCGTGTGCCCGTGATCTGGACCCCGGCCTGCAGGAGCTGGTGGTCAGCAGCACCGGCGGCAGCCGGGTGTGGAGCAGCAACGACTGCTTCCCGGAGCGGAAGTCCGACCTGCGCGCGCTGATGCCGGGCAAGACCGTGCAGTTCCCGGTCAGCTGGTCGGCCCGCGGTTCGGCGCCGGGCTGCGCGGCCAACCGGTCCGAGGTGCCGGCGGGCAGCTACCAGGTGATCGGCAAGCTGGGCGCGCTGACCAGTTCCCCGGCCCGGTTCACCATCGCGGACGGCGCGCAGCAGCGTCCCGGCCAGACCAACCCCGCCGGTCAGACGCAGCCGGGCCAGACCAGCCCGACGGGCCAGACCAGCCCGACGGGCCAGACCAGCCCGACGGGCCAGACCAGTCAGACGGGTCAGCCGGGCCAGACCAGCCCGACAGGCCAGACCGGCCAGACCAGTCAAACGGGCCAGACCAGCCAGACGGGCCAGACCCTGCCGGGCCAGACCAATCAGACCGGCCAGACGGGTCAGTCGAACCAGACCCGGCAGCTGCCCCAGCAGCACCGCCCGCACACCCAGGTGCAACCGCTGCCGGCGCCGTCCCAGCAGACCCAGCAACAGACCCAGCGCCAGCCGGGCCAGGTGCAGCCGTTGCCCGCGCCGTCCCAGCAGACCCAGCAGCGGCAGCAGACCCAGCCGCAGCAGGCCCCGGCGCAGGCCCAGCCCCGGCAGAACCTGCCGGGTCAGAGTCAGACCGGTCAGAGCCAGACCGGTCAGTCGCAACCGCAGGCCCAGCCCCGCCAGCAGGGCTCGCCTACATCCCTAACGCCCGCATCGCCGGTTGTAGACGGTCGACCTCAAGCACCTGGATCGCAGCCTTAGTCGCCGCGTCCAGTTCGGACCCGGCGGGCACGACGGCCCGGGTGAACCCCAGGCGCGCGGCCTCGGCGAGCCGGCGTACCACTCCGGTGGTGCGCCGGACCTCGCCGGTCAGCCCGATCTCGCCGACCACGACCAACCCGCCCGGCAGCGGTTTCTCCCGCTTGGCGGAGGCGACGGCGAGCGCGATGGCCAGGTCGGCCGCCGGTTCGGTGATCTTCATGCCACCCACGGTCGCGGTGTAGACCTCGGCGTCGTACAGCTTCACGTTGGCCAGTCGCTCCAGCACGGCGAGCACCATGGCCACCCGCGAGGAGTCCAGCCCGGAAACCGCGCGCCGGGGCGAGGGGATGTCCTTGCCGGCCACCAGCGCCTGTACCTCGGTGAGCAGGGGCCGCTTGCCCTCCACGGTCACCGTGATCGCCGTCCCGGCGGCCGGCGGACCGTCATGCGAGGCGCGGAACAGCCCGGACGGGTCGGCCACGCCGACGATGCCGTCGTCGCGCAGCTCGAAGCAGCCCACCTCGTCGGCCGGGCCGAACCGGTTCTTTATGCCGCGCAGCAGGCGCAGCGTGGAGTGCCGGTCGCCCTCGAACTGCAGCACCACGTCCACCAGGTGCTCCAGCACCCGGGGGCCGGCCACCGAGCCGTCCTTGGTCACATGCCCGACCAGGATCACCGGCAGCCCGCGCGACTTGGCCAGCGCGGTCAGCGCGACGGTCACCGCGCGCACCTGGGTGACCCCGCCGGGCGAGCCGTCCACCTCGGCCGAGGAGACCGTCTGCACCGAGTCGACCACGAGCAGCTTGGGGCGAAGCGCGTCCAGGTGGCCGACGATCGCGCCGAGCTCCGACTCGGCGGCCAGGTACAGCTGGTCGTGCACCGCGCCGGTGCGTTCCGCGCGCAGGCGCACCTGTCCGGCCGACTCCTCGCCGGTGGCGTAGAGGACCGGTGCGGAGTCGGTGCCGTTGCGGGCCGACGCGGCGGCGGCCCGCGCGGCCACCTCGAGCAGCAGCGTCGACTTGCCGGCCCCCGGCTCACCGGCCAGCAGCACCACCGCCCCGGGCACCAGGCCGCCGCCCAGCACCCGGTCCAGCTCGGCCACCCCGGTGGGCCGGGCGCGCGCGGAATCCAGCTCGACGGCGGCGATCGGCCGGGCCGGCGTGGCCGGAGCCCCGGCCGCCACCACCCGCCGCCCGCCGACCTTCACGACGCCGGCCGACGGGGCTTCCTCGATCGTTCCCCAGCTCTGGCACTTCGGGCAGCGGCCGACCCACCTGGCCACCTGGTGGCCGCAGTCGGCGCACCGGTGGGTCGCGCTGGCGCGGCTCAGCGGGGCGCTACTTCCGCTCGGCCAGCGCGCCGGTGGGGTACCCGACGGGCAGGTTGGCGGTCAGCGCGCCGGCCTTCTTGAAGGTGAATGTGACCGGGTAGTTCAGGCCCGGCTTGATCGGCTGGTTGAGGCCGACCAGTTGGACGCTGATGGTCCGGTCGGCCAGCGAGTGCGCGTCGGCCTGGGCGTCGTCGTTGCCCACTTGCACCAGGCGCCCGCCGGCGATAACCGCCTCGCCCTCGATCTTGGCGGAGGCGGCCACCGGGCTGCTCACCGAGACCAGCGTGTCCTCGGTGTCGCCGACGTTGACCAACGCCAGGTTCAGCTCGGCGGTCTGCCCGGCGAGGTACACCTGCCCGCTGTTGCCCTGGCCGGCGAACGCGATCGAGGCGTCCCGCACGGTGATGTCGCCGATCCGGCCGGAGTAGCCGTTCACGGCGGAGGCCTGCTGCGCGGTCTGGGTCAGTGCGCCGGCCCCGCAGCCGCTCACCGCCGTCAGCAGCCCGAGCCCGGCCGCGACCGACACGGCCAAGACGGGACGGCGGAGTCTGGCCCTGGTGGCGAGGAGTGGCTTCACGGCTGGCGAGTCCTTTCCCGGCTACTGGATAGATCAAGTCCTAGGCGGATGACCTGGGCGAAGCCTAACCTCGGTGCCTCCGGGGGGCGCACCTCGGCACCCGCGATGTTGGTAACACACCCTTCGCGAGCACGATCTTGAACCGATGTCAACCCTTTGACCTGCGAGGACGAGGCATGCCGGTGCGCCGCCCGCAATGCCGGCGTGTTAACCTTGAAGCAGCGAAAGGGGCAGAGGACATATGGTTTTCAAGGTCGGAGAGACCGTCGTCTACCCGCACCACGGTGCCGCGCTCATCGAGGCCATCGAGACACGGACGATCAAGGGCGAGGAGAAACAGTACCTCGTCCTCAAGGTCGCCCAGGGAGACCTGACCGTTCGCGTTCCCGCGGATAACGCCGAGTTCGTCGGCGTCCGCGACGTGGTTGGTCAGGAGGGCCTGGACCGGGTCTTCGACGTGCTCCGGGCACCGCATACGGAGGAGCCGACCAACTGGTCTCGGCGCTACAAGGCAAACCTGGAAAAGCTCGCCTCGGGCGATGTGAACAAGGTCGCGGAGGTGGTGCGCGACCTGTGGCGGCGGGAGAAGGACCGCGGCCTCTCCGCCGGTGAGAAGCGGATGCTGGCCAAGGCCCGCCAGATCCTGGTCAGTGAGTTGGCTCTGGCCGAGGGTACGGACGAGGAGAAGGCCGAGCTGTTGCTCGACGAGGTGCTGGCCACCGCGTCCTAAGTGAGCGTGCTGGCGCTTGTGCCGGCCACTGGCTCTGTCGATTCCGGCGGCCGGGCGGGAGATTCCGGCCCCGGGGTGACGGACGTGCTGCGTCCGCTCGGTGGAGTGCCGCTGTTGGTGCGCACGGTGCGAGGCCTGCTCGACTCGGGTGTGGTTGACGGTGTGCTGGTTGCGGTGCCGTCGGTCGAACTCGATGCCGTGCGCACGTTGTTCGGTGCGGTGCTCGGGCGACCGGGCGGGCGCAAAGCCGCGGTCGAGGTGATCGGTTGCCCGGCGGACGGTGTTTCCGTCGGGCGCCAAACCGGGCGCCCGACCGGGGTGGTCGGTTCCGTCGACAGTGTGTCCGCCGAACGCCAAACTGGGCGTCCGGCCAGCCCGGTCGGCTACGCCGACAGTGTGTCCGCCGAACGCCAAACTGGGCGTCCGGCCAGCCCGGTCGGCGTAGCCGACCGGGTTTCGGCGTTGTCCGCCGCGCTCTGGCGCGGCCTGGAACGCCACCCGGACACCCGGATCGTGCTGGTGCACGACGCGGCGCGGGCGCTCACCCCACCTTCGTTGATCCGCGCGATGGTGGAGGCGGTCGGCGACGGGACGGGCTGCAAGGCGGTCGTTCCGGTGCTGCCGGTCGCGGACACCGTCAAACGGGCCGCCGGCTCGGAGAACCGGGTGATCGGCACCGTGGACCGGTCGTCACTGCGCACCGCGCAGACCCCGGCCGCATTCCACCGGGAGCTCCTGGAGCGGGCGCTCGCCTCGGCGGCCACCGAGCCGGTTTCCCCCCGGCGGGGCGAGGTCTGGCTGGTGGAGCGGCTGGGCGAGAAGGTCCGTGCCGTCCCCGGTGACCCGCTGGCCTTCCACATCGGCAGCACCTGGGACCTGCGCATCGCCAGCCTGCTGGCGGACGCGTGAGGGTCGGCATCGGCACGGACGTGCACCCGATTCAACCTGGCCGGGAGTGCTGGCTGGCCGGGCTGCACTGGCCGGGAGTGGACGGCTGCGCCGGCCACTCCGACGGTGACGTCGCCGCGCACGCACTGTGCGACGCGCTGCTCTCCGCCGCCGGGCTGGGCGACCTCGGCGCGGTCTTCGGCACCGGCGACCCCCGCTGGGCCGGCGCGCACGGCCCCGCGTTCCTGGCACACACCCGCGAGCTGCTCGCCCAGGCCGGCTGGACGGTGGCCAACGCGGCCGTCCAGGTGATCGGCAACGCCCCCCGGATCGGCCCGCGCCGGGCGGAGGCGCAGGAAGTGCTCTCGGCGGCGGTCGATGGGTTTGTCTCGGTGAGTGGAACCACCACGGACGGGCTGGGCCTGACGGGGCGGGGCGAAGGCATCGCCGCCGTGGCCACCGCATTGTTGCTCGCCGGGTAGTTTTCGGCGGTCGGTTGGGGTTCGGGGCTGGTTCTAAAGCAGGCTTGGACGGCGCGGCTTGGGTCGGTCTGCCGCGGCTCGGGCTTCGCCCGTTGCGTTGTGGGCCGGCCCGCCGGTACCGACTACGTAGGGTGACGATTCGGAGGGTTCCGCGCGGGCTGGCGGCCGGCCCGGTTCATCGAGAGCGACACCAGTCGCCTTCGATCTTGGTGAAAACCCGACTGGTGTAGCTCTCGACGAGCGAAGTCCCGCAAAGCCGCTTACCAGCGGCTACGGTGCGTGACAAAACGCGCGGCGCCCCACGCAAAACGCAAGGGGCCAAGCCTGAGCCGCGGCAGACCAACCCCAGCCGCGCCGTCCAAGCCTGCTTTAGAACCAGCCCCGAACCCCAACCGGCGGCCGCCAGCCGGGGAGATGCAGGTCGCGAGCCGGGGCGATGGCGCGATCCGTATCATTGAAACGGTGAGTCTGCGCCTGTACGACACGGCCACCAGAGGGCAGCGGGAGTTCATCCCGGTGCGGTCCGGGGCGGCGTCGATCTATGTCTGTGGCGCAACCGTGCAGGGGATGCCGCACATCGGGCACGTGCGCAGCGGTCTCAACTATGACGTCATGCGCCGGTGGCTGCACCACCAGGGGCTGGACGTCACACTCGTGCGAAATGTCACTGACATCGACGACAAGATTCTGACCAAGGCCGCGGAGCACCAAAGGCCGTGGTGGGAATGGGCGGCCACGCACGAGCGGGCGTTCGACGCGGCGTACGAGGCGCTGGGTTGCCTCCCCCCGTCCATCGGCCCCCGGGCCACCGGGCACGTGCCGCAGATGATCGAGCTGATGCAGCGGCTGATCGACTCCGGGCACGCCTACGCCGTGGACTGTGGCGACGTGTACTTCTCGGTGCCCTCGTACGCCGACTACGGGCGGCTTTCCGGGCAGCGGCCGGAGGACATGCAGCAGGGCGAGGGCGCCGGCGGGGCCAAGCGGGACCCGCACGACTTCACCCTGTGGAAGGCGGCCAAGCCCGGCGAGCCGTGCTGGCCGACGCCGTGGGGCGACGGGCGGCCCGGCTGGCACCTGGAGTGCTCGGCCATGGCCACCCGCTACCTGGGCTCCGAGTTCGACATCCACGGCGGCGGGCTGGACCTGGTGTTCCCGCACCACGAGAACGAGCGGGCGCAGTCCCGGGCGGCCGGCGACGGGTTCGCCCGGTACTGGACGCACAACGCCTGGGTCACCCTCGGCGGGGACAAGATGTCCAAGTCGCTGGGCAACACGCTGTCCATCGACGTGCTGCTGACCCGGGTGCGCGGTGCCGAGCTGCGCTACTACCTGGTCTCGCCGCACTACCGGTCGATGATCGAGTACTCGGACGCGGCGCTGTCCGAGGCGGTGGCCGCGTACCGGCGGATCGAGTCGTTTCTGCACCGGGTGCGGGAGCGTATCGGCGCGCCGGAGCGGGCCGCGCGGGTCGCGGAGACCGGGCTGGGCGCGGAGTTCGCCGCCGCGATGGACGACGACCTCGGCACCCCGGGTGCGGTGGCCGCGATCCACGGCGCGGTCCGGGAGGGCAACGCCGCACTGGACGCCGGCGACCGGGACGCCGCCGCGGCGGCCGCCGGCCAGGTGCGCGCGATGACCGACCTGCTCGGCCTGGACCCGCTCTCCGAGCGGTGGGCGGGCGGCGCGGGGTCGCGGGCGGACGCCGCCGCCACGGCCGCGTTGTCCGCGCTGGTTGCGGACCTGCTCGCGCAACGAACGGACGCCCGGGCGCGCCGCGACTTCGCGGCGGCCGACAACATCCGGGCGCGCCTGCTGGCCGCCGGCGTCGTGGTCGAGGACACCCGGGACGGCGCCACCTGGACACTGAAGGACGGTTGATCAAGTAAATGGCGGGCAACTCACGCCGCAAGGGCGCGGTCCGCAAGCCGGGGACGAAGAAGGGGCCGACCGCTGGCTCCGGCGGCCAGCGCCGCCGGTCGCTGGAGGGCAAGGGCCCGACCCCGCCGGCCGAGTTACGCCCCGGCCACCCGGCACAGAAGCGCGCCGCCGCGGTGGCCAAGAAGCTCACCCGCAAGAAGTTCGGCAAACGGGACACCGACGGGCCGGAGACGGTCTTCGGGCGCAACCCCGTGGTCGAGTGTCTGCGGGCGAAGGTGCCGGCCACCGCGCTGCACGTGGCCCTGAACACCAGCGCGGACGAGCGGATCGCCGAGGCGGTCCGGCTGGCCGCCGAAGCCGGCGTCGCCATCCTCGAGGTGCCGAGGACCGAGCTGGACCGGATGGCCAACGGCGCCCTGCACCAGGGCATCGGGCTGACCGTGCCGCCGTTCGAGTACGCCCACCCCGATGAGCTGCTGGAAACCGCGCAGGACGCCGACCGTCCGCCGCTGATCGTCGCGCTGGACGGGGTGACCGACCCGCGCAACCTGGGCGCGGTGGTCCGCTCGGCGACCGCGTTCGGCGCGCACGGGGTGCTGCTGCCGCAGCGCCGCTCCGCCGGGGTGACCGCCGTGGCCTGGCGTACCTCCGCCGGCACGGCCGCGCGGCTGCCGGTGGCGCGCGCGGTGAACCTCACCCGCACGCTGCGCGAGTACGCCACCGCCGGCCTTATGGTGGCCGGCCTGGATGCCGACGGCAAGGTGCCGCTGGACGAGTTCCACCTGGCCACCGACCCGCTGGTGATCGTGGTCGGTTCGGAGGGCAAGGGGCTGTCCCGGCTGGTCAGGGAAACCTGCGACGTGACCGTCTCGATCCCGATGGACGGCCCGGCGGAGTCGCTGAACGCCTCGGTGGCGGCCGGGGTGCTGCTGGCCGAGATCTCCCGCCGCCGCCGGAACTGAGTTCGCCGCTCCGCCGGCCGGCTCGGATTCCGGCAAACCGCTCTCAGCGAGTGCGGCGGCCGATTATTGTGCGCCGGTGTGACCACGTGGAGCGGCGGAGGGCTGTCCCTCGACCTGAGCACCCGGCCGAGGTACCAGCTGGGCCGGTCGCTGGTGGCCGGCGTGGTCGGTCTCGCCTTCATCGTCTGGGCGGCCGGTGACGGCGCCGAGTCGGTGGTCGACAAGGTCGGGGCGGGCGGCGTCGGCGCGGCGCTGCTGGCCGCGGCCCTGTGGTGGCTCGGCCGGCTGCTGAGCGGTTGGCGGCGGGCGACGTTGACGATCGACAGGGCCGGGGTGGGTTACCGGGGAACGACGATCGGCTGGTCGGAGCTGAGCTCGGTCGGCCTGGTCGCCGTCAACCCGGAGCACAGTCCCGTCGGCTATCTGGTGCTGAGCCCGCCCGACCCGGAGTTCGGTGCCCGCCACCCGGCGTTGCGCGCCCATTACTTCGCCCCCGACGACACGTTCCGCATCGAGCTGGGCGCCGGGCCGGACACCCTGCACCGGGTGCATGCCGCGCTCGCCACGTTCGCCGGATCTCGCTATCGCGGGCCGACCGACCCGGTTGGCCCGGCCGGTCTGGCCCACGCGACCGGCCCGGCCGGCCTCGTCGACCCGGCGGCCCGTGCGCCCGAACCGGCAGAACCGCCGGATCCGTCCGAACCGCCGGATCCGTCCCAACCGCCGGATCCGTCCGAACCGCCCGGCCGGGCGCTCGGCGAACTGCGGGTGAAACTGCCCGGACAGTCCAGTTCGAGGCTGCTGATCGGGGGCCTGCTCTGCCTGGCCTTCGGCTGGGCCGGCATCCTGGGCGGGCTGACCGGCCGGATCGAGGGGGCGCCACCGATCGCGGGTGTGCTGGTGGGTGCGCTGTTCGCCCTGCTCGGGGCGGCGTCGCTGACCGCGCTCGGGGGGAAGAACCACTGGTGGCTGCTGGTCGGCCCGGCCGGGGTACGGATGGAGGGCGACGGCGGGTTCACCGTGCGGTGGGACGAGCTGACGGCCGTCTACCTGCACCAACGCCGGGTGCGTGACCGGTACGGCCGGGTTCCGCCGCAAGGGCTGCTGGCCCTGTTGCCCGCCGACCCCGGTTTCGGCGACCGGCATCCGGAGATGTCGACGCTGCGGGACGCGGAGGGCGTCTACACGGTGGAACTCGGCCAGGGAACTGACGCATTCGGCCAGCTGGACCAGGCTCTGCGGCTGCTGGCCGGCCGCCGCTACGCCGGGATCCAGGACCGGTGGCGAGGCCTGAACCTCACCTAGCCGCGGCCCGGGGCCGGACCCGGGCGACCACCCGGCAGGCCAGGTAGCACAGGAAGATCAGCGTGGCCACGTACCCGGAGATCGGCAGGCCCGGGGCCAGGGAGAGCACCGTGCCACCGAGCAGGGACAGTTCGGCGAAGATCACCGCGAGCAGCGTGACCACCACCGGGTTGGAGGAAACCCGGGCCGCCGCCGCCCCGGGGGTGACCATCACCGCGAGCACCAGGATGGCGCCGACGGCGGGGACCGCGAGCGCGGTGGTCAGCCCGATCAGCACGGCGAACATCGGGGACAGCCAGTGCACCGGAACGCCGCGCGCGGCGGCCACCGCCGGGTCGGTGCTGGCGAACAGCAGCGGCCGGTACCAGACCAGCAGCGCGCCGATCACCACCGCTGCGCAACCGCCGAGCAGCCACAGGTTGGTGGTGTCCACGGAGACGATGGAGCCGGTGAGCAGGCCGAACTTGTTCGCCGCCCGGCCGGGATAGAGCGCGAGCAGCAGCACACCGAGGCCCAGCCCGAAGGCCAGCACCACGCCGATCACCGAGTCCCGTTCCCGTTGGCGCAGCCCGAGCAGGCCGAACACCAGGGCGGCCAGCACCGCGCCGACCACCGCGCCGAACTGGACGAAAGCGGTGCCCACCAGCAGGCCGGCCGCGCCGCCGGTGAAGGCCAGCTCGGCGGTGCCGTGCACGGCGAACGCCATGCCCCGGGCCACGATCAGCGGGGCGAGCAGCCCGGCGATCAGGCCGAGCACCGCCGCCGCGATCAGGGCGTTGTGCACGAACGGCTGGGCCAGCAGCCGGCCGAGGCCGTCGAAGGTGAACACCCGGGCGAGCAGTTCGGTCATGGATGGTGCCCGCAGTTGGTGGCGGAGTCGACCGAGCCGTCGGCGCCGACCACGACCAGCCGGTCCCGCACCCGCAGCACGTCCACCCGGGTGCGGTACAGCTCGGACAGGGCCTCCGAGGTCATCACCTCGTCGGTCGTGCCGATCCGGAACCGCCCGTTGACCAGGTACAGCACCCGGTCGACCAGCGGCAGTATGGGGTTGATCTCGTGCGTGACGAACAGCACGGCGGTGGCCGCGTCCACCCGGCGCTGGTCGATCAGCCCGGAGACCACCCGCTGGTTGGCCAGGTCCAGCGACAGCAGCGGCTCGTCGCACAGCAGCACCGAGGGGTCGCCGACCAGCGCCTGCGCCACCCGCAGCCGCTGCTGCTCCCCGCCGGAGAGCCGGCCGACCGGGGCGTCGGCGTAGCCGGTGGCGCCCACGGCGGCCAGCGCCTCGTCCACCTTCTCCCGGCGCGCCCGCCGGACCGCCGGGCTGAGCAGGCGGGGCCCCAGCCGGTGCCCGTCCACGCCCAGCCCGACCAGGTCGCGCCCGCGCAGCGGCACGTCGACGTCCATCGGCTGCTGCTGCGGGATGTAGCCGATGTCGGGGTGGCCGCGCCTCGGCGGCCGGCCGTTGACCGCCACGCTGCCGGCGGTCAGCCGCAGCTGGCCGAGCAGCACCTTCAGCAGGGTGGTCTTGCCCGAGCCGTTCGGCCCGAGCACCGCGACGAACTCGCCGGGGTCCAGCCGCAGGTCCAGCCCGTCCCAGAGCACCCGGTCGCCGAACGCCAGGCGGGCGCCGGCCAGCTCGACCGCCGGAATCCCGGTGTTCCCGTCGGGCGCCAAACTGGGCGCCCGACCCAGCCCGCCGGCTCCGCCGCCGGTGTCCTTCCGGTCGACGGCTGGGGCCGCCGAGGACTCGACCGCCGTCACTTGCGATCCAGCGCGCCGGCCAGCTGGTCGATCTGCCCACCCATCCACTGCACGTAATCCACGATGCCTGCCGGGAGCGTCTCTGTCACCTTGACGACCGGCACCCCGGCCTTGCCGGCCGCGTCCTCCACCTGCTTGGTTGCCGCGCTCTCGGTCTGCGCGTTGAGCAGCAGCGCCCGGGCCGGGTCGGCGCCCTGGAAGACCTCCAGGGCCTGGTTGAGCACGGCGGCCGGCGGGTCGTTGCCCTCCTCGATGGCCTCGGAGAACTCGGCCGGGGTGACGTTGGTCAGCCCGGCCGCGTCGATCAGGTATCCGGCCACCGGTTCGGTCACCGCGACCTTGGCGCCCTGGTGGGCCGCCTTGATCGCGTTCAGCTTGGCGGTGAGGCCGTCCAGTTTGCCGCGGAACGCGGCCGCGTTGGCCTGGTACGCGCCGGCGTTCGGCGGGTCGACCTTGGCCAGCTCGCCGGCCAGCGCGTCGGCCACCTTGGCCACGGTGGGCAGGTGGTACCAGACGTGCTCGTTGAAACCCTCCGCGTGCTCCTCGTGCGAGGCTTCCCGCGCGCCCTCGTGGGTGGCTTCCGCCGGGGCCAGTCCGGAGAGCGCCACCGCGTTGATCACCACCGGCTTGCGGCCGGCGGCCTCGGCCAGCTTGTCGGCGAACCCGTCGTACCCGCCGCCGTTGGTGACCAGCACCTTCGACTCGCCGACCGCGACCACGTCGGCCGGGGTGTTCTCGTACTCGTGCGGGTCGGCGTCCGGGGTGTGGATCACCGAGGTGACCTTCACGTGTGACCCGCCGACGGCGCTGGCCACGGCGCCGTAGACGTCGGTGCTGGCGACCACCGAAACCGTGGGGGCCGGGCCGGGCGTGGCGGCGGGGGTGGCCTGGTCGGCCGAGCCGCAACCAGCGGTGGCGAGGGCGAGGGCCAGGCCGGACACTAAGGCGGCACGCGAGAAGTCCATATAGGACACCATACGCTAATTGGAAACCATTGTCGTTATCATGATCATTAGCGCGTGAGGTAGATGACACAGGCGTCACGCAGGCCCCCACTGGCTACCCGCGGGTCTTCTGAACCGTTACGGTCAGGAGATGACCCGTGGTTCACGTGTGCGGCGACCCGCCACGCTGGCGTCCCTCGCCGCCGAGCTAGGGGTCTCACGGACCACCGTGTCCAACGCCTACAACCGCCCCGACCAGCTGTCTGTGCAACTGCGCAACCGGGTGCTGGAGACCGCCCGGCGGATGGGGTATCCGGGCCCGGACCCGGTCGCCCGCTCGCTGCGCACCCGGCAGGCGCGCGCGGTCGGCCTGCTGCTCACCGAGGAGCTTTCTTTCGCATTCAGTGACCCTGCCGCGCTGGGCTTCCTGGAGGGGCTGGCCGGGGCCTGCGAGAACGCCGGCCAGGGTCTGCTGCTGATGCCGGCCAGCCGGCGCAACTCGGACGTCACCACCGTGCACCAGGCCAGCGTGGACGGCTTCGTGGTCTACTCCGTGCCCGAGCAGGACCCGCACCTGCGCGCGGTGCTGGAGCGCCCGCTGCCCACCGTGGTCGCCGACCAGCCGATGAACGTGCCCGGGGTGGACCGGGTCGGTGTGGACGACCGGGGCGGCATGCTCGCCATGGCCGCGCACCTGGTCGAGCTGGGGCACCGGCGCATCGGCGTCATCTGCATGCGGCTGAACAACACCCCGGCGGACGGTCTCGCCGACCTGGACCGCCAGCGCACCGCCGGATACTCGGTGCAGCGGGAACGCCTGACCGGGTTGCGCGAAGGGTTCGCCTCGGCCGGCGTGGACTGGACCGAGGTGCCGGTGGTGCAGCGCTTCGACCATACGCTGGAATCCGGCGCCAGCGCGGCCGCCGACCTGCTGGACGCGCACAGCGACCTCACCGCGCTGGTGTGCACCTCCGACGTGCTGGCCCTCGGCGCGCTGCGGCTGGCCGGCGAACGGGGCTGGTCGGTGCCGGAGAAACTCACGATCACCGGGTTCGACGGGGTGCCCGAGGCGATCGGCGCGGGCCTGACCACGGTCCGCCAGCCGGTGCGGGAGAAGGGCCGGATCGCCGGTGAGCTCCTGCTCAGCCGGGGCGACCGCACCGAGCCCAAGTCTGTGATCCTGCCCACCGAACTGGTAATCGGCCGCACCAGCGGCACCGCCACCCCCCCAACCCGCTGGTTCTCCGGCCTCTAACCCCCACCCCTGATTCAGTGCCTTCAGCACGCCGATTCAGTGCGTTCAGCACGCCGATTCAGTGCGTTCAGCACGGTGATTCAGTCACTTCAGCACACTGCCAAAGTCACTGAATCACGCTGCTGAATGCACTGAATCACGCTGCCAGAGTCACTGAATCAGTGCGGGCGTGGGGGTTAGGTGGGGACGCCTAGGGCGGCTAGGAAGGAGCGGGCCCAGCGGTCTACGTCGTGGGTGAGGACCTGGCGGCGCAGGGCGCGCATGCGGCGGCGGCCCTCCTCCTCGGGCATGGTCAGCGCGCTGTACATGGTGTTCTTGAGCCCGTCGAGGTCGTGCGGGTTGACCAGGAAGGAACTGCCCAGCTCCCCGGCCGCGCCGGCGAACTCGGACAGCACCAGCGCGCCGGTGAGGTCCGACTTGCACGCCACGTACTCCTTGGCCACCAGGTTCATCCCGTCCCGCAGCGGGGTAACCAGCATCACGTCGGCGGCGACGAAGAACGCGGCCAGCTCGTCGCGGGGCAGCGACTGGTGCAGGTAGTGCACGGCGGGGTGGCCGACCCGGGAGAACTCGCCGTTGATCCGCCCGACGGACAGCTCGATCTCGTCGCGCATCTGCTTGTAGTGCTCGACGCGTTCCCGGCTGGGCGTGGCCAGCTGCACGAACACGGTGTCCGAGGCGTCGATCCGGCCGTCCATGAGCAGCTCGTGGAAGGCGGTCAACCGCAGGTTGATGCCCTTGGTGTAGTCCAGCCGGTCCACGCCGAGCACCACCCGCTTGGGGTTGCCCAGGTCGGCCCGGATGTCCGCCGCCCGCTTCTGCACCGGCGCGGACCGGGCCAGCTTGTCCAGCGCGGCGGAGTCGATGGAGATCGGGAACGCGCCCACCCGCACCGAACGGCCGTCGTAGGAGATCTCCCCGGGGCGCGCGCCGGTGCCCGCCGTGCTGCCGTGCACCCGGTCGCCGGCCAGCCGCCCGGCCAGCCAGCGGAAGTTGCGCACGCCGCCGGGCGTGTGGAAGCCGACCAGGTCCGCGCCGAGCAGCCCGCGCACGATCTGCGACCGCCACGGCAGCTGCATGAACAGCTCGGTCGGCGGGAACGGGATGTGCAGGAAGAAACCGATGCGCAGGTCCGGGCGCAGCGCGCGCAGCTGCTCCGGCACCAGCTGGAGCTGGTAGTCCTGCACCCACACGGTGGCGCCCGGCGCGGCCACCTTGGCCACCGCCTCGGCGAACCGCTGGTTGACCCGCACGTAGGTGTGCCACCAGTGCCGGTGGAAGACCGGCGGTGCCACAACGTCGTGGTAGAGCGGCCACAGCGTGGCGTTGGAGAACCCCTCGTAGTACTGGTTGACCTCGTCGGCGGCCAGCCGCACCGAGTGCAGCGACACCCCGTCCTGCTCGAACGGCGGCACTTCCGCGTCCGGCACACCCGGCCAGCCCACCCAGGCCGCATCCCGGCCGGCCAGCATCGGCTCGAGCGCCGTGACCAGGCCACCCGGGCTGCGCTTCCAGGACCGTTCGCCACCCTCGCCGACCACGAGGTCGACCGGCAGACGGTTGGCCACCACGATGAACTCGGACGCTCCGGCGGCGTTCACACCTGCGAGCCTACTGCTCCGAAGGCACCATCGGGGCCGTGATCTCTATCGAACGCACCGGCCAGACGCGCTCGATGAACCATTCGCCCAGCGCCACCCCGCCGGCCAGGGCCAGCCCCACGGCCAGCGCGACCAGCACGGTGACCAGGCCGTCGGCCACCCCGGTCACGGCCAGCTGGTAGAAACCCCGGTACGCGGTGAGACCGGGCAGCAGCGGACAGATCGCGGCCAGCGTGATCACCAGGTGCGGCACGCCGGTCCACCGGTGGAGCAGCCCGGACACCAGGCCGAGCGCGATGGCGGCGATGCCGGTGGCCACCACCGGGCCGACGGTGGCCGAGTAGAGCAGCGTGTAGATCACCCAGCCGATCAGCCCGGTGCCGGCCGCCGCCGGCAGGTAGCGCACCGGGGAGTAGCCAGCCAGCGCGAACAGCCCGGCGGTCGCGGCGGCCGCCAGCCCGCGCGCGACCATGGAGGCGCTGGTGCTGGGCAGCGGCCCGGCCACCGCCAGCTCCACGCCGAACACCAGCGCGCCCTTCAGCGCGATCACCACGCCGGCCAGCAGCCCGGCCGAGTACATGACGATCTCGCCGCTGCGCCCCATGGCGGTGAGGAAGAACCCGTCGATGGCGTCCCGCACCGAGCCGACCACGGACAGCCCGGACAGCAGCACGGTCAGCGCGGCGGCCACCACCAGCGAGGGCAGGGTGCCGGCGGGGAGCAGGCGGAAGTAGATCAGTGCGGCGGTCACGCCGGTGGCCAGCAGCGCGCCGGAGACCTGCTGGAAGAAGATCGGCAGCCCGTAGCGGTTGAGCACCCGGCCGATCCGGTCGATCAGGCCGGTGGCGGCGAACGCGACCAGTGCGGCCACCCAGCCGGCGCCGAGCAGGGCGGCGACCGAGCCGGCCATCCCGGCCCAGGCCAGCGTGGCCAGCCAGCGCGGGTAGGGGTGCGGGGCGGTGGTGATCCGGTCCAGCTCGGTGGTGGCGGCGGCCAGCTCGATCCGGCCTTCCTCGATCCGGTCCACCAGCCGGGAGACCTCGCGCAGCCGCGTCAGGTCCAGCGAGCGGTACCGGACCAGCCGCATGGTGGTCACCGGCGCCGCCATCATCCCCCGGTGGCAGCACATGGTGATCGAGGTGAACGTGATGTCCACCTCGCAGGTCGGCAGGCCGCCCGCGTCGGCCACCCTGAGCATGATCCGGGTGGTCTCGGCGACCCCTTCGCCCGAGGACAGCAGCACCTCGCCGACCCGCATGGCCAGGTCCAACACCCGCAGCACCCGGGTGTCGTCCGGCACGCTGGGGCCGGCCTCCGGCTCGTTGGCGGAGAACTTCCCGGAGTCCTCGTGGTGGTTGCCCTGCCAGACGTGCCAGAGGTGCCGGCCGCCCTGTTGCTCGGTGCGCAGTACCCCGCGCAGCCGCTGTCCGAACTTGTTCACGCCAGGCCCTAGGAACCCGCCGCACCGGCCGCGGCGGCGCCGGCGGCCGCCGCCATCATCGCGCCCTGCGCGGCCTGGACCGCCTTGCGCACCGCTTCGGCGGCCCAGTCGCCCTTGGCTAGCTCGCGCAGCCGGGCCTTGACCGCGCGCTGGTCCTCCCCGGGGAAGATCCGCTTGGTGAAGCCGGCGGCCAGGATCAGCGTGGCCAGGGCGGCGGTCCGGGGGTCGGGTTCCGCGCCCTCGATGACCACCGCGCGCAGCCGGCGCAGGGCGTCCTCGCGAGGGGCCGGGTCGGCCACCGGGTAGCGCCGCCAGGGGAAGATGCCGAGCACCCGGCTGGACTCGTCGGTGAGCACCCCGGCCTCGACCAGCCCGAGGGACAGCCGGCGCCGCACGCCGACGGACAGCTTGTCCACCAGCTGCTTGGGCAGCCGGGGTTTCGCCTCGACCAGGGCCAGCGCCTGGTCCAGCTCGGGGTGCGCCGGCCGCTGGGCGGTCTCCGCGGCCGGGCGCAGCCGCTTGTCCACCAGGTCGACGCGGCCGTCCAGCGCCAGCTCGATCAGGAGTGCGCCGCCCAGCGCCTTGTCCAGCTCCATGGTCTTGCCGTAGGCGGTGCCGTCGAGCCGGTAGACGAGCAACAGCAGCTCCTCGGCGATCAGCTGTGTCATGCTTCCTAGAGTAGGGGCCGGGGTGACATGATTTTGCCCGCCCGCCGGTGTAGCTCAGTGGTAGAGCACCCGCCTTGTAAGCGGAAGGTCGTCGGTTCGACCCCGACCACCGGCTCCAGTTCGGCCCGTCAGACCGGGGGATCCAGGAAGCCCTCGAGCACGCGCCGCGCGCGCGGGACCGCTTCGGCGTCGCCGAGGCGCAGCGCGGTGTTGGTGGCGCAGAGCACGGCGTCGAGCAGGAACGCGGCGTGTCCGGCGTCCAGCTCGGCGATCTCGCCGGCATCCGCCGCATGCCGCAGCTCACCGGCGAGCAGGTCGCGCCAGTCCACCTGGTCCCGGAACAGCGCCTCCCGCACCGGTCCGGGGTGGCTGTCGAACTCGGCGAGGTTGGCCACCCGGAAGCAGCCGCCGGGGAACAACGGTGTGGCGGCGTAGTCGACCCACCGGTCGAACAGGGCGCGCAGCCTGGCCGCGCCGCGCGGCGCGGCCAGGGCCGGCGTCACCACGGCGTCGATGAACAGCTCGCGGGCCAGTTCCACGGCGGCCAGCTGCAGGCGTTCCTTGGTGCCGAACAGCGTCTGCACACCGCTCTTGCTCAGCCCCAGGTCGGTGGCCAGCCGGCCCAGGCTGAGCCCGCCCAGCCCGTCCAGCGACGCCAGGTCCACGGCGTGCCGGGCGATCGCCCGCCGGGACCGCGTGCCGCGCTCCAGTCGCTGATCGGCCATTGCGGCATCCTTCCACTCGAACTAGACATACGACCGATCGTACGTCTAGTTTGGACCGCATGCTGATACATCGAGGATTTGACCTGGTAGTGGCGTTGGCCGAGGCGAAGGGCCGGCGGGATCTCCCGGCCGCGCTGGCCCTGATGCATCCGGAGATGGTGTTGGAGACGCCCGCGTTCGCCACCGTGGCCCGGGGGTTGGCGGAGAACGAGCGGGTGCTGTCCGGGTTCTTCGAGTCGTTCCCGGACTACCGGGTGGACCTGGCCGGCCACGCCGAGCACGGCGGCGGGCTGGTGTGCTGGGGCACCGCCCGGATGACCATGACCGGCGAACGGTTCGGCGTGCGGCCGAACGGACGGCGGGCCGAGCTGCCGGTGTTCCTGGAGTTCGCCTTCCGGGACGGGCTGATCGTGCACGAGCGGTTCTTCTTCGACCTCTCCGAGCTGTGTGCCCAGTCCGGCGTCTCCACCGATGCGGTGCGCCGCGTCGTGTTCCGTGAGCGGGTGCCGGCATGACCGGGACGCTGGAGATCGTCACCACGCACCTGTTCGACGCGGAGGTCCGGCTGGACCCGCCGCTGGATTTCGGCGCCGGGCCGCTCGGCCGGCGGGTGCTGTTCGGCTCGGCCGGCGGCACGTTCAGTGGCCCGAAGCTGCGTGGGGAGGTACTGGCCGGCGGTGGCGACTGGGCGTTGTTCCGCCCGGACGGCACGATGGCGCTGGACGTCCGGCTGACCCTGCGCACCGACGACGGCGCGCTGGTGTACGTGAGCTACGGCGGCCGGTGGACCGTGCCGGCCGAGCTGCGCGGCGAGCTGGCCGACCCGGCGCGGCGGCACCTGGTCGACCCGGCCCGCTACTACTTCCGGACGGCCCCGCTGTTCGAGACCGGTGCGCCGGCCTACGCCTGGCTGAACGACGTCGTCGCCGTCGGCTCGGGTTCCCTGGTGGAGGGTGGTGTCGCCTACCGCGTCCACGCGGTGAACTAAGTGCCTCTTGTGTCACTTGAGTCACATGTGCAACATTGGTAACGCAAAGGTCGGGGGTCCGTAAAGGCCGGTTGCCGGAAGCGGCACAGGTAACGACGTTTCCATGCCGCTTCCGGCAACCGCTTACGGCGTCGCCGCCTGCGGGTCACCCCGCAGAAAATCGTCGGACGACTTGGACCCGCCGAGGTCAAGATCACGGTAGCGTACCTCTGGTGAGGAAGTACCTGTTGATCTTGGGGTCTGTTGTTCTGCTGCTCGGCGCGGGGTGCGCGAGCGAACCACCGAGTAGCCAGGCCGCCGCCGATTGGGCGGGCGCGATGAGTGACTTCCAGGAGGGCCTGTTCCAGCGCGAGCCGGCGTTCGCGGTCGGCCAGGGCCGGCACGAGTTCGACGGCAAGCTGCCCGACTGGTCCCCCGAGGGCATCAACGGGACGGTCTCCTGGCTGCATGAGCAGCGGACCCGGGCGGAAGGGTTCAAACAGCTCGACGAGCGGCAGCGGTTCGAACAGCAGTACCTGCTCTCGGTGATCGACGGCCAGCTGTTCTGGATGGAGAACGCCCGCCAGCCGTTCACCAACCCGGGCTACTACCTGGACGGCGGCCTGGACCCGGCGACCTACCTGACCAGGCCGTACGCCCCGCTGGAGACCCGGCTGAAGGCGTTCGTCGGGTACGCCGGGGCGATCCCCAAGGCCGCCGAGCAGATCCGCGCCAACCTGAAGCCGCCGCTGCCGCGCAGCTTCGTCAAGTACGGTGTGGACGGCTTCGGCGGGTTGCCCGACTTCTACCGCAACGACGTGCCGAAGGTGTTCGAGCAGGTCGCCGACCCGGCCCTGAAGCAGCAGCTCACCGACGCGATCGGCCCGGCCGCCCAGGCCATGCAGGGGCTCGCCGACTACCTCAAACAGCAGGAACCCACCGCCACCGAGGACTTCGCGCTCGGCCCCGGGCGGTTCGCCGACATGCTGCGCATGACCGAGGGCGTGACCACGCCGCTGGCCGAGCTGGAGCAGGTCGGCCGGGCCGACCTGGCGCGCAACACCGAGGCCCTCAAGCAGGCCTGCGCCCAGTACCGGCCGGGCGCCTCGATCGTGGACTGCATCGCCGCGATGAACGCCGACAAGCCGGCCGGCGGGGTGGTGGCCGGCGCCCGCGAGCAGCTGGCCGGGCTGCGCCAGCTGGTGGTGGACAAGGACCTGGTGAGCATCCCCGGCACCGAGGAGGCGCAGGTCGCCGAGTCGCCGCCGTACCAGCGGTCCAACTCCGCCTACATCGACATCCCCGGTCCCTACGACAAGGGCATGCCGTCGGTGTACTACATCTCACCGCCCGACCCGAGCTGGCCCAAGGAGGAGCAGGAGGCGTACATCCCGGGCAAGGCCGACCTGCTGTTCACCTCGGCGCACGAGGTGTGGCCGGGGCACTTCCTGCAGTTCCTGCACGCCAACCGGTCCCCGTTCGAGTTCGGCCGGCTGTTCGTCGGCTACGCCTACGCGGAGGGCTGGGCGCACTACACCGAGGAGCTGATGTGGGAGGCCGGCCTGGGCGCGGGTTCGCCCGAGGTACACATCGGCCAGCTGGCCAACGCGCTGCTGCGCAACGTCCGGTACCTGTGCGCGATCGGCCTGCACACCCAGGGGATGACCCAGCAGACCTGCGAGACCATGTTCCGCGAGCAGGGCTACGTGGACCCGGGCAACGCCCGCCAACAGGCGGCCCGCGGCACCTACGACCCGGCCTACCTGAACTACACCCTGGGCAAGCTGATGATCCGCAAACTGCGCGCGGACTGGACCGCGCCCCGGGGCGGCGAGAAGGCGTGGAAGCAGTTCCACGACACCTTCCTGTCCTACGGGGGCCCGCCCATCCCACTGGTCCGCGCCCAGATGCTCGGCCCCGCCGCCGGCACCCCCAAGGACTTGTTCTAAGTCAGCCGGTGGTGGATGCGGCTGCCGCCGGTTCGGGGGCGGGCGGGCGCGCGCCGGTCTGGGTGAGGGCGATGCCGGTCAGGAGCAACAGGCCGCCGAGGATCTGTACCGGGGCGGGCACTTGGTCGAGCAGCAGCCAGGCGGCCAGCGCGGCGGCGACCACCTCCAGCAGGCCGACCAGTGCGCCCCGGGTGGCGCCGATCCGGCGGATGGCCAGGATCCCGCTGAGGTAGGCGACCACGGTGGCCACCAGCACCAGCAGGCCCGCCGCCACCGGCCAGCCGACGTCCACCCCGGCCAGCAGCACCCGGGTCGCGGCGGGGTCGACGTGTACCGGCAGCAGCCCCGTCCAGCCGAACCCGGCCACCGCCAAGGTGCCGATCACCATGCCCACCCCGGCCAGCACCAGCGGCGGCGTGGCGTTCCCGCCGCTGTGCGCGCGGTCGGCGATCAGGAAGTAGGAGGCCTGGCAGCACGCGGCGAGCAGGCCCCAGGCCACGCCCGGCCAGCTGATCGACTCCGCCGACCAGATCCGCACCACCAGCAGCAGCCCGGCGACCGCCACCAACCCGCCGAGCACCGTGCGCCGGGTGGGCGGCTGCCGCCGCACCAGCCACACCCAGCCGATCACGATCACCGGCCCGGCGTACTCGAGCAGCAAGGCCACCGGGACCGCCAGGTAGCGGACCGCGTTGAAGAAGGCCAGCTGCACCAGCGCCATGGCCAGCAGGCCGTAGACCAGCAGCCCGGACGTGTCCCGCCGCAGCGCGGCGATCACCCCGGGCCGGGTGACCAGCAGGATCACCACCAGAACCGCCGCCCCGCCGCCGAGCCGGACCAGCACCGCGCCGTTGGCCGACCAGCCGGCGTCGATCAGCGCCTTGGCGAACGAACCGGCCAGCCCGAACGTGACCGCCGAAAGCACCGCCAACGCCAGCCCGCCGCCGGCCCCCCTGAGCAACGCCACGCCGTCGATCGTCGATCAGCGCGCCGCCCGGGCAAAACGAGTTTTCGCGAGTGGGCCGCCGCACCGGGTGTGACCCGTGCGGCGGCCCATCCACCTGTCGCGACGCGACCACCACTTCGCCCGGGATCGCCGGGCACCACGTGTCGCGCCGCCTAGCCCCTTCCCTGGTGGGAGGGGCAGGTCTACCGGGATGCGCGGTTTACCGCGGAGACCACGGCGCGCAGGGAGGCGGTGACGATGGAGGAGTCCACACCCACGCCCCACAGGGTGCGGTCGCCGATGGCGGTCTCCACGTAGGCGGCCGCGCGGGCGTCGTCACCCGCGGTCAGCGCGTGCTCGTGGTAGTCCAGCACCCGCACGTCGAAGCCGATGCCGGCCAGCGCGTCCACGAAGGCGGCGATCGGGCCGTTCCCGGAGCCGACGATCTCGTGCTCGGTGTCCTCCACCCGGACCACCGCGACGATCTCGTCCCGGCCCTCGCCGTCGTTGGTGAGCCGGTGCCGGATCAGCTTCAGCGGGGTGGCCGGGCCGAAGTACTCGATGTCGAAGATGTCCCGCATCTCCTTGGGCGTGACCTCGCCGCCCTCGGTGTCGGTGTGCTCCTGCACCACGCGGGAGAACTCCATCTGCAGCCGGCGCGGCAGTTCCAGCCCGTGCTCGGCCTTCATCAGGTAGGCCACGCCGCCCTTGCCGGACTGCGAGTTGACCCGGATGACCGCCTCGTAGGTGCGGCCGATGTCCTTCGGGTCGATCGGCAGGTACGGCACCGCCCAGCGGAAGTCGTCCATGTCCACGCCGGCCTCGGCGGCGTCCGACTTCATGAAGTCGAAGCCCTTGTTGATCGCGTCCTGGTGGCTGCCGGAGAAGGCGGTGTACACCAGGTCGCCGCCCCACGGGTGCCGCTCGTGCACCGGCAGCTGGTTGCAGTACTCCACGGTGCGGCGGATCTCGTCGATGTCGCTGAAGTCGATCTGTGGGTCGATGCCCTGCGAGAACAGGTTCATGCCCAGCGTGACCAGGTCCACGTTGCCGGTGCGCTCGCCGTTGCCGAACAGGCAGCCCTCGATGCGGTCCGCGCCGGCCTGGTAGCCGAGCTCGGCGGCGGCCACGGCGGTGCCGCGGTCGTTGTGCGGGTGCAGGGACAGCACGATGCCGTCGCGGCGGTCCAGGTGCCGGTGCATCCACTCGATGGAGTCGGCGTACACGTTGGGCGTGGCCATCTCCACGGTCGCCGGCAGGTTCACGATCATCGGCCGGTCCGGGGTGGGCTGCCAGATGGCGGAGACCGCGTTGCACACGTCGACCGCGTACTCCAGCTCGGTGCCGGTGTAGGACTCCGGCGAGTACTGGAACTTCCAGTCGGTGTCCGGGTACTTCTCGCTGAACCGCTCGACGTCCTCGGCGCCGTCCGTGGCGATCTTGCGGATGCCGGCCCGGTCGGACTTGAACACCACCCGCCGCTGCAGGATGGACGTCGAGTTGTACAGGTGCACCACGGCGCGGGGCGCGCCCTCGCAGGCCTCGAAGGTGCGCTCGATCAGCTCGGTGCGCGCCTGGGTCAGCACCTGGATGGTGACGTCGTCCGGGATGGCGCCGTCGGTGATGATGTCCCGGATGAAGTCGAAGTCGGTCTGGCTGGCCGCCGGGAAGCCGACCTCGATCTCCTTGTAGCCCATGCGCACCAGCAGGTCGAACATCCGCCGCTTGCGGGCCGGGGACATCGGGTCGATCAGGGCCTGGTTGCCGTCCCGCAGGTCGACCGCGCACCACAGTGGCGCCTTGGTGATCCGCTTGTCCGGCCAGGTGCGGTCGGGCAGGGATACCGGCTCCACGAACTCGTGGAACGGTTTGTACCGGTGGTACGGCATCTGGCTGCCGCGCTGCGGGTTCCACGGGGCCTGGCCGTCCGGGATCGGGCCGTCCGGCCGGCGCAGCTTGCTGGTGGGCGAGGCGGTATAGGCGTCCGGTGACGTGGTCATGTCGCGCTGCTCCTGGAAATTGGGTTCGCCGGTGTGGTCGAGACGGACGTGACCGGCGCGCGCCAAGACCCGCGACGAGGGGCCGGTCGGTCAGACCCCGCCGCGGCGGCGAAGGAGCAGCAGGTGCGCCACGGGTCCGAGACTAACCGGATGGGTTCCATCGCGTAAACCCCGGGTACTCGGAGGCGTTACAAGAGTGACGCCGTTAACGTCGGGCGCGCGTCCGGGGGGCGTGAGTATGATCGCTTCGCACGACGACCGGAGGAGGAACCGTGGCTAGAGCCGGCACCCGTCATGTGGGCAGCCTGGTGGCGTCCGTGCTGCGTGTCATCGGCATGATCATCGTGGCCATCCTGGTGATCCACATCCTGCTGGTGGTGTTCGGCGCCAACCCCGGCAATGCATTTGCCACGTTCATCCGCTCCGGGGCGAACCTGTTCTCCCTCGGCCTCACCGACCTGTTCGTGCTGCCCGATCCCCGGGCCGCCACCGGGGTCAACTACGGCATCGCCGCGGTGGCCTGGTTGGTCATCACCAGCATCGTGGTCGGCCTGGTCCGCCGCATCGGCTAGGGCGACTCAGATCGCGTATGACCAGCCGGTGAGGGCGTAGCCGCCGAACCAGGCCGACGCCACCGCCACGCCGGCCAGCACGGCCAGCGCGGTGCTCCGTTGCCGTTTCGCCAGGGCCATCGCGACCGGCACGAACAGGGTCACCGCCGGCAGCAGCAGCCGGGCCTTGGAGTTCATCAGGCCGTTCGAGCCCAGGTCCATCACCATGACCCCGGCGGCGAAGACCACCAGCGGCGTCGGCACCCCGCGCGCGATGCAGACCAGCAACAGCACGATCGACCCGGCCAGCACGGCGACGGTCACCACCTCGAGCACCGAACGCCCGCCGGCCAGCGTGTCCCGGGTGAACGACACGGTGGCCGCGCCCAGGTCGAACCGGGAGTTCCAGCCGTCCCGCTGCAGGGTGAACCAGCCCATCGGCGAACCGGTCCGCCAACCCACGTAGCCCAGGTAGCCGACCAGCCCGAGGGGCGCGACCAGTCCGCCGGCCCAGACCCGCCAGTCCCTGGGCTCCTTGGCGGCCGCCGCGAGCAGGGTGAGCCCGACCGCGAGCAACAGCGCCGCCCCGGTAGGCCGGACCAGCCCGGCCAGCGCCGTGCAGCAGCCGGCGGCCAGCCAGTTCCGGCTCAGGACGTGTACCAGTGCCCACACCGCGCAGGCGCAGAACAGGCCCTCCGAGTAAGTCATCGACCAGACGATGCCCATCGGCGCGGCCGCCACCAAGGCCACGAGCAGGAGCCCGGCGTTTCTCGAACCACCGGGCACGATCTCGCCGAGCCGGGCCAGGCCGTGCGCCATGACCAGCCCGGCGACCAGCGACACGGCCAGCCCGGCGATGATCAGTGGCGTGCCGGCGAGGAACCGCACCGCGGCCACCACTCCCGGGTAGCCGGGGAAGAAGGCCAGCGCGGTCACCGGGGTGCGGTTGCCGAACGCGTCCGTCAGCCCGTCCGGCACTCCGGCGTAGCCGCCGCTGGCGATGCCGAGCAGCCACTGGCCGTCCCAGACGGTGAGCTTGGTGAGCACCCGGGTCCGGTGCGCGGACGCCAGCCAGGCCAGGCTGAGCAGGCCGAGTAGGCGTACGGCCAGGAAGACCAGCGACGGCGCGGCGAGGTACAGCAACCGGCGGAGCCGCTCGCTCACGGGAACGGCGGGCTCGGGCTCGGCCGGCACGGGCTCGGTCGGTGCAAGCTCGGCGGATGCGGGCTCGGTCAGTGCGGGCTCGGCGGGCGCGGAGGTGGCGGGCGCGGAGGTGGAGGGCGCGGAGGTGGAGGGCGCGGTCGGCGTGGCGTCCAAGGCGGTCGGGTCGCGCTCGTCGGTGTCCGTCACCGGCTCGATCGCCACTGGGTGTTCCGCCCCTCGCTGTTCGGGTGGGTCGCCGACTGGCAAGGCTAGTGGCTGGTCGGCGCGCACCGATGCTGACCCGGAGACCAGCCGCACGGCTCCCTGTCCCGAAGTCGCTCGAACACGCTTTAGCTCTGCGTGGAAAAATGCAACACCCGTCAGCGGCAGCCCGCGCCGGGACCGGCCCGCCGCCCTCAGGCGCTCGCGGTTGTTTCCGCCGCCGAAACCAGCCCGGATCGCCCGATGATCATCGATTACATGGTCATCAGGACACCAGGGTCGCCCCGGACGAGCCAAAACGGCCACCATGCCCTGATGATCATGAATTGGCCGCCAACACCACATCATCCGTCACCTTGGTTGCACATGGGGGGGCGTGATGGTCCGGCGCCGTGGCGACGTCGACCGGCAGCACAGTTCCCCGCATGACGTGATCAACTAAGGACTGGGCTGCCACTCGATCCAGGGGCGACCGCGTGCGGTTACGGTGCGTAGGCAGGTTGGTGCGGCGAGCGGGGGGCGTCGGCGTATCCCGCCCATACCGATGAACTCCCGCACAACTCGGTGGTGCTGCCGCGCTACGCCGGTAGGGTGGGAAAACAGATCACGAATCGGTGAACTGTGGAGGTGGCGGCCGGTGGCCCTGGTCGTACAGAAGTACGGCGGATCATCGCTGGAGGACGCGGAGCGCATCAAGCGGGTGGCCGAACGGATCGTTCGCGCCCGCAAGGAGGGACACGACGTCGTCGTGGTGGCCTCCGCGATGGGCGACACCACCGACGACCTGATCGAACTGGCCGAACAGGTCAGCCCGTCCCCGCCGCCGCGCGAGATGGACATGCTGCTCACCTCGGGCGAGCGGATCTCCAACGCGCTGCTGGCGATGGCGATCCACGCGCTCGGCGTGGAGGCCCGGTCGTTCACCGGCTCGCAGGCCGGCATGATCACCACGTCCAAGCACGGCGATGCCCGGATCGTGGAGGTCAACCCCGGGCGGCTCAAGTCGGCGCTCTCCGAGGGGGCGATCGTGCTGGTCGCCGGCTTCCAGGGGATGAGCGGCGACTCGCGCGAGATCACCACGCTGGGGCGGGGCGGCTCGGACACCACCGCCGTGGCGCTGGCCGCCGCGCTGCGCGCCGACGTGTGCGAGATCTACACCGACGTGGACGGCGTCTTCTCCGCCGACCCGCGCATCGTGCGCGACGCCGCGCCGCTGGACACGGTCTGCTACGAGGAAATGCTCGAGCTGGCCGCCTGCGGCGCGAAGGTGCTGCACCTGCGCGCGGTCGAGTACGCCCGCCGGTACGGGGTACCCCTGAGGGTGCGGTCCTCGTACAACGACAAGTTGGGCACCCTGATCACCGGCTCGCTGGAGGACATTCCGTTGGAACAGGCGATTCTGACCGGCGTCGCGCACGACCGCTCGGAGGGCAAGGTGACGGTGACCGGCGTGCCGGACACCCCGGGCCACGCCGCGCGCATCTTCCGGGCGGTGGCCGACGCCGAGATCAACATCGACATGGTGCTGCAGAACATCTCGCACGCCGCCAACCGGCGCACCGACATCACCTTCACGCTGCCCCGCTCGGACGGGCCGACCGCCGTCGCCGCGCTGGAGAAGGCCAAGGCGCAGATCGGCTTCGAAGAGGTCTTCTACGACGAGAACGTGGGCAAGGTCTCGCTGGTCGGCGCGGGTATGCGGTCGCACCCGGGCGTCACGGCGACATTCTGCGAAAGCCTGTCCAGAGCCGGGATAAACATCGAGACCATGAACACCTCGGAGATCCGGATCTCCGTGCTGTGCCGGGAGGACCAGCTGGACACCGCCGTGCGGGCGCTGCACGAGGCGTTCGAGCTGGGTGGCGAGGAGGAAGCCGTGGTGCACGCGGGGAGTGGCCGATGAGCACGCTGGCGATCGTGGGGGCCACCGGTGCGGTCGGCACCACGATGATCGACATCATTGACTCGCGCGAGTCGGTGCCGTGGTCGGAGATCCGGCTGGTCGCCTCGGCCCGCTCGGCGGGCAAGAAGCTCACCGTGCGCGGCCGGGAGCAGACCGTCCTCGAACTCAAACCTGAGGTGTTCGACGGGGTGGACGTCGCGCTGTTCGACGTGCCGGACGAGGTCAGCGCCGAGTGGGCGCCGATCGCCGCCGCCCGGGGCGCCGTCGCGGTGGACAACTCCGGCGCCTTCCGGATGGACCCGGACGTGCCGCTGGTCGTCCCCGAGGTGAATGCCGCGGAAACCGCGAACCGGCCGAAGGGGATCATCGCCAACCCCAACTGCACCACGCTGTCCATGATGGCCGCGATGGGCGCGCTGCACCGGGCCTTCGAGCTGAAGGCGCTGGTCGTGGCCTCCTACCAGGCCGCGTCCGGGGCCGGCCAGGCCGGCGTGGACCGGCTCTACGCTGAGCTTTCCGCCGTGGCCGGGCAGCCGGTCGGGGTACGGGCCGGGGACGTGGCGGGCGCGCTGAGCGCGGCCGGCCTGAGCGCCGATTCGCCGTTCCCCGCGCCGCTGGCGCTGAACGTGGTGCCCTGGGCGGGCTCGGTGAAGGACGACGGCTGGTCGTCCGAGGAGCTGAAGGTGCGCAACGAGTCGCGCAAGATCCTCGGCATCCCGGACCTGAAGGTGTCCGCGACCTGCGTGCGGGTGCCGGTGGTCACCACCCATGCGCTGGCCGTGCACGCCACCTTCGGCTCGGAGGTCTCGGTGGACAAGGCGCGCGCGGTGCTGGCCGCCCAGCCGTCCATCGTGCTGCGCGATGACCCGGCCGCCGGCCGCTGGCCCACCCCGGCCGACGTGGTCGGCGAGGACCCGACCTGGGTCGGCCGGATCCGCCAGGCGCTGGACTTCCCCAACACCCTGGAACTGTTCGTGTGCGGCGACAACCTGCGCAAGGGCGCCGCCCTCAACACGTACGAGATCGCTGAGACGGTTGTTACTTCGGGGTAGGGGAACTCGGGGACGCTTCAGGCCGTTCTGCTGGCGTTCGATCATGAAAATGACCCCCGATGTACCCGCCCTTCACAGAGTAAGGACCCGTACACCGTGAGCCTGGACGAACTGCTCTCCCGCCGCCCCAACCCCGCCGGAGTGGTGCGTAACCTCTCCGCCCCGCCGATCGAGCGGCTGGCCATCGTGACCTGCATGGATGCCCGGATCGCCGCGTTCGGCGTCTTCGGCCTGCGGCTCGGCGACGCGCACATCATCCGCAACGCGGGCGCCGCCGTGACCAGCGACGTGATCCGCTCGCTGGCCATCAGCCAGCGCAAGCTGGGCACCCGCAACGTGATCCTGATGGCGCACACCGGCTGCGGCATGCTCTCGTTCACCGACGACGAGTTCATCTCCGAGCTGACCGACGCCACCGGGCAGCCGCCGACCTGGCGGCCGGGCACCTTCTCCGACCCGGTGCAGCACGTCCGGCACGGCATCGCGCAGCTGCGCACCAGCCCGTTCCTGCACGCGGACACGGTGGTGCGGGGGTTTGTCTTCGACCTGCAGACCGGGTCGGTGGACGAGGTGCGGGACGAGGCCCCGGTGCCGGCCACCCGCAAACCCGCGCGCGCCGAAGCGGCCAGCTCCGGCTAGGCCAGGCCCCGGACCAGGCGCAACGGCTCGGTGTGGCGATACCAGGTCCACCGGGTAACCGGGCGCGGGTGCGGTTCGCCGTCGATGGTCACGGTGGCGGGCGTGCAGCCGATCTGTACCGCGCGGCCGGGGACCGGCCTCACCCGGCGGCCGAACAGGCCGGACCTGCGCACCCCGACCAGCACGCCGTGCGGCGCGACCGGGGTCACCTCCAGCCGGCCGGCCTGGCCGCGCAGCACCACCTGGTCGTCGCAGTAGACGACGCCGCTTATCGGCCGGATCTCCCCCCGGCCGACAAGCACCCCGCCGGCGTCGTCCCGGACCAACGGCACCGGGTCGGGCTCGCCGTGCGCGGCCAGCTTCGCCGCCGTGGCCGGCGCGGTGGGCAGCGACCAGATGTCCGCCACCCGGGAGTCCGCGTGGGCGGGCAGGTAGGCGACCTCGGTCGTGGCCAGGCGCTCGGTCCGCAGCAACCGCAGGACCAGCGCGTTCAGGTCGGCGTCGGTGCCGGCCAGGACCACCCGGTCCGGCGCGGGGTCGGCCAGCAACGGGGCCAGATCGGTGCGCCCCGGCCGGGCCGGCAGGTCGTGTGCCGGCGTGCCGGCGAGCGCCTCCGGCAACGCTCCGTGCCGGTCCCGCCACGCCGGGCACACCAGGGCAACGATCGTCACGCCCGGACTTTGCCACATGCACTTATCGGGCCCCGTTGAGTTACCCTTCGACGGGCCCGTGCGCGTGGCCCGGCAACAATTCCCCAAGGCCAGGAGTGAGGGCTGACATGCCCGCGATTGTGTTGATCGGCGCCCAGTGGGGCGACGAGGGCAAGGGCAAGGCGACCGACCTGCTCGGCGGTCAGGTGCAGTGGGTGGTGCGCTACCAGGGCGGCAACAACGCCGGCCACACGGTGGTGCTGCCCGACGGCCAGGACTACGCGCTGAAGCTCATCCCGTCCGGCATCCTCACCCCGGGGGTGCGCAACGTCATCGGCAACGGCGTGGTGGTGGACCCCGGCGCACTGATCGACGAGCTGGCCGGCCTGGACGCGCGGGGCGTGGACACGTCCGGCCTGCTGCTCTCGGCCGACGCGCACCTGATCATGCCGTACCACATCGCGATCGACAAGGTCGGCGAGCGCTACCTGGGCAAGGCCAAGATCGGCACCACCGGCCGAGGCATCGGCCCGGCCTACCAGGACAAGATCGCCCGGGTGGGCGTGCGGGCCGCCGACCTGCTGGACGCGAAGATCCTGCGGCAGAAGGTGGAAGCCGCGCTGGACTACAAGAACCAGGTGCTGGTGAAGCTCTACAACCGGCGCGCGCTGGACGTGGACGAGGTCATGGAGTCCGTCCAGGCCGCCGGCCGCCAGATCGAACACCGCATCGCGGACACCCGCCTGATGCTCAACCGGGCGCTGGACAACGGCGAGACCGTGCTGCTGGAGGGATCCCAGGGCACCCTGCTGGACGTGGACCACGGCACCTACCCGTTCGTGACCTCGTCCAACCCGACGGCGGGCGGCGCGGCGGTCGGCGCCGGCATCGGCCCGATGCGGATCACCCGGGTGATCGGCATCCTCAAGGCGTACACCACCCGGGTCGGCTCCGGGCCGTTCCCCACCGAGCTGCACGACGCGATGGGCGAGCGGCTGCGCAAGGTCGGCGGCGAGGTCGGCGTGAACACCAAGCGGCCCCGGCGCTGCGGCTGGTTCGACGCGGTGATCGGCCGCTACGCCACCCGGGTCAACGGCATCACCGACTACTTCCTCACCAAGCTGGACGTGCTCTCCGGCCTGGAGAAGGTGCCGGTGTGCGTGGCCTACGAGGTCAACGGCCGGCGCTGCGACGAGATGCCCATGACCCAGACCGACGTGCACCACGCCGTGCCGGTCTACGAGGAGTTCCCCGGTTGGTGGGAGGACATCTCCGAGGCCCGCACCTTCGACGACCTCCCGGCGAACGCCCAGGCCTACGTGGAGGCCCTGGAAGGCATGATCGGTGCCCGGGTCTCCGCCATCGGCGTAGGCCCCGGCCGCGACCAAACCATCGAACGCTGAACCCATATCGCGGGTTCCGCCGGCCCATATCGCGGCCCTCACCAGTCCATGTCGCGGATTTTCGCAGTGGGTGAGCTGGGCGAACCCGCGATATGACGTGGGGAAACCCGCGACATGGCGTGGCGTAACCCGCGATATGGGGTTAGGGGGTGCGGAACTCGCGGCGGGCTTCCACGGCGGTGTCGGTGTTGTCGGTGAAGATGCCGTCCACGCCGAGCTTGAAGTACTGGATGTCCTCGTCGATGGCGCGGCCGTAGTCGGTGGGGTTGGCGGAGCTGCGCAGGTCGGCCGGCAGGAACTGGTTCTCGTTGCGGAAGGTGAACGGGTGCACCAGCAGGCCGGCCCTGTGCGCGTCGGCGATCAGCGTGGTGGGGGCACCCGCGACGCCGTCCGCGCTGGTCGGGACGATGTAGGTCTTGGCCGGTCCGATGCCTCGGGCGTACTTGGCGATCTCGGCCAGGCCGGCCGGGGTGACCAGGTCGGCGTAGGTGCGCTTGTCGCCGGCGGCGACCAGGTCGGCCGGGGCGCCGGATGAGTCGATCAGCTGGATCAGCGGAACCTTCAGCTCCTTGTGCAGCTCACGCAGGTTGCCGGTCTCGAAGGACTGCACGAACACCTTCGCGTCCGGGCGGTTGAGCCCGTTGCGGTTCAGCGCATCGACCAGGCCGGGCTCGACGGGCAGCCCGACAGACCGGAAGTACGTGGGGTGCTTGGTCTCCGGGTAGATGCCGATCTCCCGGTGCAGCTCGGCGGACAGGCGGTTGCGCAGGTCGATGACCTCCTGGAAGGTCGGGATCTGGAACCGGCCGTTGTACATGGTGTTGCGCGCGCGGACCTCGGGGATCCGCTCGGTGGCGCGCAGGGTGCGCAGCTCGGCCAAGGTGAAGTCCTCGGTGAACCAGCCGGTCATGGCCGTGCCGTCGACGGTCTTGGTGGTCTTGCGGGAGGCGAACTCGGGGTGCGCGGCGACGTCGGTCGTTCCGCCGATCTCCGGCTCGTGCCGGGCGACCAGCTGGCCGTCCTTGGTGGAGACCAGGTCCGGCTCGATGTAGTCGGCGCCCATCCGCGCGGCCAGCTCGTAGGAGGCCAGGGTGTGCTCGGGGCGGTACCCGGAGGCGCCCCGGTGACCGATGATCAGCGGCCCGGCGGTCTCCGGGGCGGGCGCGCCGGCCGCCGCCGGCTGGCCGGAACCCCCGTTCCCGCCGCAGGCGGAGACCATGGTGAACGTGGTGGCGAGCAACAACCAGGCCAGCGGGCGCGTGGCGATCGACATGGCGAAACCTTACGTCGCACGCGGCGACGAACGGATGAACACAACACGTCTAGTCGTCCCGTGAAAGCATCGCCTCCTCGAGGTCCAGCTCGCGCAGGACTCGGCGGAGCACCTCGTCGTCGATACGGCCCTCGTCGCGGTGCTGGATGAACACCTCCCGCTCGGCGGCGACCATCTCCCGGCGCAGCCGCCGGTGCGCGGCGGCCGGGCTCTCCCCGGCCTCCTCGGCACTGCGGCCGAGCCGTTCCCAGGACGAGTTGGTGCGCATCTGGGCCATGTAGCGCAGCTTGTCGACGGTGCGCTGGGCCACGCCGGGGTCCTGCCCGAGCTCGTCCAGCCGGGCCACCGCCGCCCGGCCGGCCTCGTGCTGGGCCTGCGCCTCGGCCAGTGCGTCGGCGGCGGACTCCTCGCCCCGCACGCCCAGCCGGCGGATCACCCAGGGCAGCGTCATGCCGTGCAGCATCAGGGTGGCCACGGTGACCACGAAGGCCAGGAAGATCAGTGCCTCCCGGTACGGCACGCCGGGCGTGATGGCGAACGCCGCCGCCAGCGACACCACGCCGCGCATCCCGGCCCAGGAGATCACCGCCGGGGTGCGCCAGTTCGGCAGCGGGTCCCGCCGGCGCAGCTTCTTGGACACCAGCCGGGGCAGGTAGGTCGCCGGGTACACCCACGCCACCCTGGCCAGCACGGCGACCGCGGTCAGGGCCAGCCCGACCAGCAGCAGCGGCCCGGCCGCGCCGTACCCACTGCCGCCGCTCAGCTCGCGCACCACGCTGGTCAGCTGCAGGCCGATCAGCGCGAACACCACCGACTCGAGCACGGTGTCCGAGGCGCGCCACACCGCCTCGTCCTGCAGCCGGGTGGCGTAGCCGGTTTCCGGTGCCTTGTGGCCCAGGTAGAGGCCGGTGGCCACCACGGCGAGCAGGCCGGAGGTGTGCGCCTCCTCGGCGATGATGTACACCGCGAACGGCACGGCCAGGCCGAGCGCACTCTCGATCGGCGGGTCGGCCAGCCGCACCCGCACCCGGTGCACCACCCAGCCCACGCCCAGCCCGATCGCCGCGCCACCCACGCCGGCCAGCAGGAACATGCCGACGCCGCTCATCAGGGACACCCCGGCCCCGGCCGCCGCCGCCACCGCCACCCGGAACAAGGTCAGCGCGGTGGCGTCGTTGACCAGGCTCTCCCCGGCCAGGATGGTCATCACCCGCCGGGGCAACCCGAGCCGGCGGCCGACCGCGACGGCGGCCACCGCGTCCGGCGGCGCCACCACCGCCCCGAGCACCAGCGCGGCGGGCAGCGGAAGCCCGGGCACCAGCCACCAGGCGACCAGCCCCACGGCCGCCGTGGTGAACACCACCAGGCCGACGGCGAGCAGCCCGATCGCCCGGATGTTGGCCCGGAAGCCCAGGTAGCTGGAGTCCAGAGCGGCCGAGTAGAGCAGCGGCGTGAGCACCAGCAGCAGCACGACCTCCGGCTCGATGCGGAAGTCCGGCACACCGGGTATGAACGACACCGCGATGCCGACGACGACCAGGACCAGGGTGGGCGCAACCTCCCGCCGGCGGCACACCCAGGCCACGGCGAGCGATCCGAGCACCAACGCGATCAGCGGCAGCACGTTCATGTCAGGAAGAATGCCTTAGGTGAGCTGTCAACACACCGAGGCGTTGGACGCCGAGCACTGGCGGGAGCCGCGACCTGACGCGACCGACGAATGTTACGACTGCGCGGCGGCCGGGGAGAGCGTCTGGGCGCACCTGCGCATGTGCCTGACCTGCGGACATGTCGCCTGCTGCGACTCCAGCCCGTTCCGGCACGCCACATTGCACGCCAAGGAGACCGGCCACCCGGTCATGCGCTCCTTCGAGCCGGGCGAGTCCTGGCGCTGGTGTTACCTGGACGAGTCGATCGTCTGAACGGGCATTAGGCTGCGCGACTGTGCGAGTCCTGGTGATAGGCGGCGGAGCCCGAGAGCATGCGCTGGTCCTGGCCATGAGCCAGGATCCGGCGGTCACCGCGTTAGCCTGCGCACCGGGCAACGCCGGCATCCACTCCCTGGCCGAGCCGCTCGGCCTGCCCGACCCCAACGACGGCGAGCAGGTCGCCGCGCTGGCCCGGCGCTGGCAGGCCGACCTGGTGGTGATCGGGCCGGAGGTGCCTCTGGTCGCCGGGGTGGCGGACGCGGTCCGCGCGGCCGGCATCGCCTGCTTCGGCCCTTCCGAGGCGGCGGCGGCGATCGAGGGTTCCAAGGCGTTCGCCAAGGACGTGATGGCGGCGGCCGGGGTGCTCACCGCGCGCGCCGAGGTCGTCGACAACCCCGGCCGGCTGGATGCCGCGCTGGCCCGGTTCGGCCCGATGTACGTGGTCAAGGACGACGGGTTGGCCGCCGGCAAGGGCGTGGTGGTGAGCCCGTCCTGCGAAGAGGCCCGGGCGCACGCGATGACCCTGCTGGACGCGGGCCACCCGGTGCTCCTGGAGGAGTACCTGGACGGGCCGGAGGTGTCGCTGTTCTGCCTGGTGGACGGCCAGACCGTGCGGCCGCTGCTGCCCGCGCAGGACTTCAAGCGGGTGGGTGACGAGGACACCGGGCCGAACACCGGCGGGATGGGCGCGTACGCGCCACTGCCCTGGGCGGCGCCGGACCTGGCCGAACAAATCGTGGCGGACGTGGTGGCGCCGGTGTGCGCCGAGCTGGACCGGCGGGGCACCCCGTTCTCCGGGCTGCTCTACGCCGGGCTGGCGCTGACCTCGGCCGGGGCCGCGGTGGTGGAGTTCAACTGCCGGTTCGGCGATCCGGAGACGCAGGCGGTGCTGGCCCTGCTGCGCAGCCCGCTGGCCGGGTTGCTGCACGCGGTGGCGACCGGCGCGCTGGCCTCGGCCCCGGAGCTGGAGTGGGCGCCGGGATCGGCGGTGACCGTGGTGCTGGCTGCCGAGGGCTACCCGGGCACCCCCCGGGTCGGCGACGTGATCGTCGGCGCGGAGGCGGACGGCGTGCTGCACGCCGGCACCCGGCGCCGCGACGACGGCGCGGTGCTCTCCTCGGGCGGCCGGGTGCTGTCCGTGGTCGGCACCGGCGGCGACCTGGCGGCGGCGCGCGCGGACGCCTACGAGCGGATGGCCAAGATCAAGCTGCCCGGGGGCCACTTCCGGTCGGACATCGGCCTGCGGGCGGCGGACGGCAAGGTCACCGTCCCGACCGGCTGAGCTGGATGCCCGGGCCGGGCCTTCCGGGCTCTCTGGCCGGCGGTTGGGAAAACCAGGTTGCCGCTTCCGGCATGTGTAAACGGCGTTTTATTGCCGGAAGCGGCAAGCGCGCTTTCCGGACTCCGTTCCTCTCAGGTGCGGGTGGTGCCATCGAGGCATATGGTGCTGGTGAGACGCGTGGGTTTCCGGTCGGAGGGCCGGCGCTCGAGACCGGCGCTCGGGGGCCGGCGCCGCCGGTGACGGTGGCGGTGGCGGATCAGGCTTCGGCGGAGTCGGGTTCGGGTTTCGGTGCCGGCTCGGGTTCTGGCGCCGGTGAGCTGGGGCCGACGAGCTGGTCGGCCAGCTCGTCCAGCGCGCTGATCCGCTGGGTTATGCCGTCGGAGACCGGGATCCCGGCGGCCTCGGCCATGGCCTGCCAGCGGTGCGCCACGTCGTTGCCCCGCAGCGCGGCGGCCCGGGCGGCGTTGCCCAGGCGCTGGCTCTCCTCCGGGTCGCCCAGTGCCGCGGCCACCTCGGCCGGAAGCCGCTCCGAGTGCAGCGGGAACTGCAACGGATGCGCGTCGGCGACGTACTCGCCGAACTGCCGCGAGGACGTCGGCAGATCGCCGGCCAGTGCGCACCCGGCGGCCATCGCCTCGTAGAACCGGCTGCCCACCTCGCGGTGCCGCCGGTCCCGCCGGCGCCGGTTGAACTGGTCGAAGTTGGTCAGGAACACCCGCGACCGGGACGCCATGTTGGTGAAGATCCGCCGGTGCTGCTCCACCGAGGTGACCGCGCCGAGCTGCCCGACGTCCTGTTGGTACTGCCCGTCGTTGTTCGCCGCCCACTGGCGCAGCAGCTGGTGCTGGCCGGGTGGCTCGGCGCCCGGGGAGAACACGTCGATGGACCGTTCGGCCGGGTCCTTGGTGGGGAACGCGAGCACGTCCAGCAGCGGCGGGACCACCCCGACGGTGTGCAGCCGTTCCGAGTGCATGAAGCCGAGCGGCGGGAACTCGCTGCCGGCGAACAGCGCGTCCACCCGGCGGCGCAGCATGGCGATGAGCTCCGGGTAGTGGCGGATCTCGTGCTCGGTGACCACGCCGATGTGCATCACCACCTGGCGGCCCAGCTCGTGCCACTCGGGCAGCCCGACCAGCACCGAAGCGTCGGTCAGGTCGCTGACCAGCACGATCAGTACGTCTGCCGGCTCGCCAAAGCGCTGGTGGTGCTCGATGCGGTACGGGTGGGCCAGCCGGGTGGCCCCCAGGGCGCGGCGCATCCACGGCAGGTGGAACGGCGGCCGGGCGAACCGGGGCGAGGCCAGCATGACCCGGTACATCCCGGCGGCCAGGGTGTCCCTGAGCACGTCCTCCGCCTCGTGCAGGCCGCCGTAGTCGGCGATCGGCCGCACCTCGCGCAGGGTCAGGATGGCCACCGACGGGCCGTTCGGTTCGACTACTTCACCGGGCACCACCAGGGGCAACCCGGCGTCGGACGGACGAGCACTGGGGTGGAGCGGCATCGCTGGGCTTCTCCGGTCGCTGGACGACCGGCGGCTGTCCCCCGGCCGCATCCCAGTATGGACCACCGGTGGGCCGAATCCCCAGAGCCGCACGGCCCCGAGCGGGTGGCCCGTGGTCGCGGCGAGTGCACGGCTGGCCGCGATGAATGGGGAGCTGTACACGGTCGAGGACGAGGTCGCCGCCCACCGCAGGGCGTTGTCCTCCCGTGGAGTGACCACTGGATTGTGCGCATCCCGCCGATCGCCGCAGGTACCGTCGAGAGCCTCGAAACACGGCGAAAGCACTGGTGGTCGCACAGGTGTCAGCACCGACGATACCCACGCCGAGCCCGGCCGGCACGACGGGGCCCGGCGGCAAGGGGGAGCTGCGGATCGGCCCGTTCCGGGTGGATCCGCCGGTGGTGCTCGCCCCGATGGCCGGGATCACCAACGTGGCGTTCCGCCGGCTCTGCCGGGAACACGGCGCCGGCCTGTACGTGTGCGAGATGATCACCTCGCGGGCCTTGGTGGAACGGCACCCCGAGACCTTCCGGATGATCAGGTTCGCGCCCGAGGAACGGCCGCGCTCGCTGCAGCTCTACGGGGTCGACCCGGCCACCGTCGGGGCCGCCGTGCGCATGGTCGTCGAGGAGGACCTGGCCGACCACGTGGACCTCAACTTCGGCTGCCCGGTGCCCAAGGTCACCCGGCGCGGCGGGGGTGCGGCGCTGCCGTACAAGCACCGGCTGTTCGACCGGATCGTGTCCAGTGCGGTGCACGCCGCCGCCGGCCGGGTCCCGGTCACGGTGAAGATGCGCGTCGGCATCGACGAGGAGCACCACACCTTCCTGCGTGCCGGCCGGATCGCCGCCGACGCCGGGGTGGCGGCGGTCGCGCTGCACGCCCGCACCGCCGCGCAGCGGTACTCGGGCGAGGCGGACTGGTCGGCCATCGCCGCGCTGCGCGACGCCATGCCGGCCGAGCTGCCGGTGCTGGGCAACGGCGACATCTTCAGCGCGGGCGACGCGCTGCGCATGATGGCCGGCACCGGTTGCGACGGCGTGGTGGTCGGCCGGGGGTGTCTCGGCCGGCCGTGGCTGTTCGGCGAGCTGGAGGCGGCGTTCCGCGGCCGGCCGTTGCCGCCGACGCCCCGGCTCGGGCAGGTGGCGGCCACGTTGCTTCGGCACGCGCGGCTGCTCACGGAGCACCACGGCGAGCAGAAAGCCATCCGTGACCTGCGTAAACACACGGCCTGGTACTTGAAGGGCTTTCCGGTCGGCTCGGCGCAGCGGCGCCGGCTGTCCATGGTGTCCACGCTGGCCGAGCTCGAAGAGCTGCTCGGCCAGCTGGACGCGGCGGCGCTGCCCACCGACGCGGACGCCCCGCGCGGTCGGCAGGGTTCGCCTGCCCGGGTCACCCTGCCCGAGGGGTGGCTGGACGACCCGGAGGACGCCACCGTGCCCGGTGGTGCCGAACTACCCGATTCGGGGGGTTGAACGGGGGGCATGTCGACCTCGGCCAATTCACAGTCTTGATCGCCTACATGGGCGAAATGCCCCGCACGCCTGGTGTGCGCACCCCGGGCGGACGGGTTCTACACGGGACCATGGGGCAGCAGGAGGTGGATGTTCAGTGAGCGCAGCACGGCCCGGCCGCACGGCCGAGCGATCTTCTCGGCGTGCCGAGCACGCCGGGAAGACGTCCGACGTGGGGCGGAACAGCGCGCGGGCCGGTTCGGTCGGCCCCGCGCCGCGCCAGGCCGGCCCGTTGGAAGATGGTGCGCTGGACGCGCACCTGGATGCCCAGTTGGACTCCGAGCTGGCCGGTGCGCACATCTCCGCCGCCGAGGAGCTGGCCGGGCTGGGGTTGTGGGAAGAGGCCTACGGCCGGCTCCGCAGCGCCGTCGAGATGCTCCACGGCCCCGACCGGCCGCATCCGGTGCGGGCCGAGCTGGACCGCCTGCGCCGCGAGCACGCCATGGTGCACGAGCAGGCCCGCCGCGACTTCCTGACCGCCAGCTACAACCGCCGGTACCTGGACGACCGGCTGTCCACGTTGCTGGACGACCCCTCGGTGCTTCGGGCCGGGATGGCGCTGGGCATGGTCGACATCGACCACTTCAAGAAGGTGAACGACCGGTACGGCCACCCGTTCGGCGACCGGGTGCTGCAGCGGGTGGTGTCCGAGCTGGATGCGGTGCTGCCGGAGGGCTGCTTCTGCGCGCGTTACGGCGGCGAGGAGTTCGCGCTGGTGCTGCCCGGGTGTGACCAGGACGAGGCGGTCGCGGTGTGCGAGCGCGCCCGCCTGCGCATCGACCAGCACCCGTGGGCGGAGCTGGAGCCGGAGCTGCGGGTGACGGTCAGCGTCGGGGTGGCGCATTCGGTGTCCCAGCCGCCGGACGTCGAGCAGTTGCTGATGAGCGCCGACGTGCTTCTCTACGCGGCCAAGGGCGCCGGTCGCAACGCGGTGGCCTACCGCCGGACCTGCGGCACCGTCGCGCTGGCCGGCCCGGCCGGTGCGCGCCGGGATATCCCGCAGCCGGCGTCGGTAGACTGCTGAGGCATTTTGGGGTTCGGGAGGTGACGTGGCAGACGGGGTCGGGGACGATGCCGTCTCGCGCGCGCATCGGCACCGCCGGGAGTCCGAGGGTCTCTCCGTAGCGGACCTGCTGGCTCGGCACGGGCGGGACGCGACCACTCCCGGCCACCGCCACCAGCATCCGGGCGACGAGATGGATCCCTCCGGCGGGCCGGGTCGGGCGCCCAGTTTGGCGCCCGACGGCGACACAGCCGGCAGCGACACCCCCGCCGGGCCGCGTGGCCGGCGCGGCTCCATCGGCCCGATCACCGCGCCGAACCTCCCGGCCGGTCCCTACGGCGGATACCAGCCCGACGCCCCGGCCGGTCGGTATGCCCCGGATTCCTCGGGCGAGCGGTACATCCCGTACAACTCGGGGGAGCGGTACGTCCCGGACGCCCCGATCGGGCGTTATGCCCCGGAGGCTCCGGCCGAGCGGTACGTTCCGAACGATCAGCGCGAGCGGGATCCCCTGGACAAATCGGCTGACCAGTATCCCATGGACGGGCCGACCGGGCGGTACCCGCTGGTCGACCGGCTACCGAGCGCCGATCCGCACGGTTACGGCCCGACGGCGAGCGGCCCGTCGAGCCCGGTGCCCCTGCCTCCGGACGAGCCGCCGTCCTCGTTCGCGGAGTTCGACGCCGAACCGCCGCCGGACGAGCCGAGGGGCGACACGGGGGCGATCTGGTCGTCCGGCCCCGCGCCCGCCGCGCCGGCCGGCTGGCCGGCGGAGCCCGACGAACGCGCCGCCGGCCGGGCGGACCACCCGTTCCGCCCGACCGACCGGGGAAGGTCAGCGATCACCGAATCGCGGCCGTCCTCCCACGACTCCCTGTGGTCCTCGCCGAACCCGTCGACGAACCTTTTCGCGCAGCTCGGTTCCGCCGAACCGGACGACCGGCCCACCGAGGTGGTGCCCCGGGTCGACGACGGCGCCGCGCCGGGCAACGACCTGCCCGGTGGCCTGGGCAACGGCGTCCCCGGCGGCCCGGGCAACGGCATTCCCGGCGGCCCGGGCAACGGCGTGCCGGGCGGCCCGGTCGGTCGCGCACCCGGTGGCCCCGCTCGCGGCGCGCCCGGTGACCCGGCTGATGGCGCCTCCGGTGGCCCGGCGGGGGGTGTCGCGGCGGCGGGTGGTGCGGTTCTCGGTGCGGCCGCTGCCGTTGGCGCGGCTGGTGGTCTTGCCGGCGCGGCGGGTGGTGCGGCCGGTGCGGCCCTCGGCGGCGCTGGTGCGGCCGGTGCGGCGGCCGGGACGGTCGCGCTCGGCGCGGTCGCCGGGACCGCGGCGATCCGGCCCGGCCGGCACTACCGGCCGGACGTGTCCGACCCGGACGCGGCCGACCCCGGCACCGACGAGCCCGCGAGCGGCGAGCAGGGCTTCGCCGGGCCGCCTCCCGACCACGCGGACCAGGCCTTCGCCGAACCTCCCGCCGGCCGGGCCGGGCCCGGCTTCGACGAGCCGACCGCCAACCGCGCCGGGCCGGGCCTTGCCCAGCCACCCGCCGACGACCCCGCCGCGGATCGCGCACGGCCGGCGGCCGACCAGCCCGAACCCGTCGACCAGCCCGCCATGCCCGCCCACGAGGAGTACGACCCCGGCGCCGGGGCCGGTGACTCCGAGAAGCCGGCCGTGGTGAACGCCCCGCCCGCCCTCACCCAGGACCAACGCACCCGGCAGATCGACGCCAGCCTCACCCGGCTGACCGCGATCCACGCCGGCCTCGGCGCCGAGCTCTCCCAGCGGGTGAGCCGGCGCGCGGACGACGAGGAGGAGCCCGCCGCCCCGGAGGCCGACGAGCCGACCGACGACGGCCCGCCGCCGCCGCGCCACCCCACGCTGAACCGGGTCGCCCGGATCGCCGCGCTGGTCGCGGCGGCGGCGCTGTTCGTCGTGGCCGCGTCCGGCTGGGGCATGCAGATCTGGCTGAACACCAAGCTGCGCCCGGTGACCGCGTTGGACGCCGATGCGGAGACCGTGGTGGACGCGGCGGCCCAGCGGGGTGACCGCAACTACCTGTTCGTCGGGTTGCCGCCGGGCGGGCGCGAGGCCCGCCCGGCAACCGTCACCCTGGCCCACCTGGACGCCGCCCGGGAGCGCCTGGTGCTCGTGGGTTTCCCCGAGGAACTGGTGGTGGACCGGCCGAGCTGCGACCGGTGGGACAACACCCAGAACAGCTATCCGGGCGGGACGACCCCGGCCGCACAGGGCATCCGGCTGTTCGAGGCCTACGCCGAGGGCGGCCCGCGCTGCCTGACCAAGACGGTGCAGAAGCTGACCGGCCTATCCGTCAACCACTACACCGGGCTGGACCTCGCCGCGCTGCCCGCGATGGTCGACGCGGTGCACGGGGTGCCGCTGTGCCAGGCGCTGTCCACGTCGCCGGGGCCCGCCCCGGAGAGCGGGCCCACCGTGCTCACCGGCGACAAGGCGCTCGCCTTCGTCCGCGGCTCGGGCGACCAGACCGACGACCGGGTCGCCGCCGCGGGCACCCCCGCCAGGACGACGAACGCGGATGACCAGCTGGCCATCCGGCACCAGCAGGTGTTCCTCGCCGCGCTGCTGAACAAGGCCACGTCGGACGGCGTGCTGAACTCGCCCGGTGAACTGGACGCGCTGGTCAGCGCGTTCGGTGGCGCCTCGTACGAGGACAATGCCGACCTCGGGGAGCTGACCCCGCTGGCCAAGGCGCTGCACCGGATCGAGCCGGCCAAGGTGCTGGTGGTCACCGCGCCGCCCTCGGTCCCGTCCGGCCGGCCGGGTGAGGTGGACCCGGGGGCGCTGTACGCGGCCATCCGGGGGGACAAGGCGCTGCCCGGCGAGACCGTTGCCGACAAGTTGGATAGCGGCACGGCGAAGCCGGAGCCGACCCTGATACCCAGCTCGATCCGGGTCACGGTGCGCAACGCGTCCAAGCGGGCCGGCCTGGCCAACGAGGCCGCCGATTCGCTGCGCACCCTGGGGTTCGTGGTCGCCGGCACCGGTGACGCGCCGGCGTCGCCGGGCGGACGGACGATCATCCGGTACTCCCCGGACCGGGCCAAGCAGGCCGCCGTACTGGGAGACGCGGTGCCGTCGGCCATCGTGGAGCCGGCGCCGCCCCCGCCGGGCTCCAGCACGACCGACCCGGCCGACCCGCTCGACCCGACGGGCATCGACGAGCCGAGCGCGGCCCCCACCCCCGCCCCGTACGTCGGCCCGAGCGTCCTCGAGCTGGTGCTCGGTGACCGGTTCGACGGCCAGGTCCGCGTGGCGCCGGCGCCGGAGCCGAGCGCGGGCGCCTCCGTGGCCAGCCTCCGCGCGGCCACCCACACCGCCCCCACCTGCGGCTGACCGGTCTCGCTCTAGTCGGCGCGGGCCCGGTGCTTCCGCTCGGTGATCTCGTTCATCTGCTCGCGGGTGAGCGAGCGGCCCGGCAGCTCGGCGTTGTCCGGCCGGGCGCGGAACGCCTCCAGCAGGATGGCCAGGTGGCGGCGCCAGGCGCCGGGCGCCACCGCCGCCGAGTCGGGCAGCGTGCGGTGCATGGCGTACATCGCCAGGCCGAAGTCCTCCTCGCTGACGTCCGGGCGCACGTGGCCGTCGGCCTGGGCGCGCTGGAACACCAGCCGGTGGACGTGGTCGCAGTCCTCCCCGATGGCGATCAGCGCGGGGGACTGGGTCATCCGCGACTCGATCAGGTCGGACAGGCCCCGGTCGCGCTCGAACATCGCGCACAGGTCCTCGATGTACACCGTCAGCGCGGTCCAGCTGTCCTCGGTGCGCACCGCCCGCCGGCCGGCTTCCGCGATGTCCTCCCCGAGGTCGGCGAACACCGCCTCGTAGAGATCCTCGCGGGTGGGAAACCGCCGGTAGAGGGTGGCGTTGCCGACCCCGGCGCGCCGGGCGATCTCGTCCAGCGGGGCGTCCAGGCCCTGCTCGGAGAAGACCTGCCTGGCCGCGACCAGCAGTAACTGCCGGTTGCGCGCGGCGTCTTTGCGCAGCCGGGATGGGGCGTCCACGCCCAGTGTCATGACGAGCATCATAGTCAAAATAAGTGTGGAGTAGTCCCCAGTTAGGCGTAGTGTGGCCCACAGAGGTAAGTGGGGATTAATCCCCGTTTGATTCTGAGGGGACTGCCGATGGAGGTCGTCGCGGCCGGGCCGGCCCAGACGTCGAACGCGCCGGCGGCGGGCGAGAAGTGGGCGCTGCCGCTGATCGTGCTGATCGTCGGCATGTTCGCGGTGGTGCTGGACACCACGATCGTGAACGTGGCGATCCCGCACATCCAGCGGGACATCGGCGCCAGCGCCAAGGACGTGGAGTGGATCGCCACCGCGTACAACCTGGCGCTGGGCATGGTGGTGCCACTGGCCGGCTGGCTGGGTGACCGGATCGGGCTGAGCCGCCTGTACGCGCTCTCCCTGGTTGCCTTCGCGGTCACCTCGGTGCTCTGCGGCCTGGCCTGGGACCTGCCCAGCCTGGTGGTCTTCCGGGTGCTGCAGGCGGTGCCCGGCGGCATCCTCCCGGTGATCTCGGTGACCATGCTCTACCGGATCGTGCCGCCGGAGAAGATCGGTTCCGCGATGGGCATGTACGGCCTGGGCGTGGTGTTCGCGCCGGCCATCGGCCCGACGCTGGGCGGCTGGCTGCTGGAGCACACCACCTGGCCGGCCATCTTCTTCATCAACGGCCCGATCGGCCTGATCGGCGCGGTCGCCACGCTGGCGGTGTTCCCGCGCATCCGCCCGACCACCTGGCCGAAGTTCGACCTGATCGGCTTCGTCACCGTGGCCTACGGGCTGTTCGCCATCCTGCTGGCCAGCTCGGAGGGCAAGAACTGGGGCTGGGACGCCTACCCGACGCTGATCCTGTTCGCCACCGGCGGCCTGAGCCTGGCGCTGTTCGTGGTGATCGAGCTGGAGATCGAGAACCCGCTCCTGGACCTGCGGGTGTTCAAGAGCTGGGTCTACACCAACTCGGTGCTGCTGGTCGTGGTGCTGATGATCGGGCTGAACGCGGTGCTCTTCTACCTGCCGCTGTTCATGCAGGAGGGCCAGGGCTACACCGCGCTGCACACCGGCCTGGTGTTGCTGCCCGAGGCGATGGCGCTGGTGGTGATGATGCCGATCGCCGGGCGGCTGTACGACATGTTCGGCGCCCGCATCCCGGCGGTGATCGGCCTGGTCATCGCCACCTACGGCACCTACCTGCTGATGGACCTGTCCCCGAACACCACCGAGTTCCAGTACATGTGGTGGACGGCGCTGCGGGCGGTCGGGGTGGCCATGGCCATGATGCCGATCATGACGGCGGGCCTCTCCGCGCTGCCGCCGGAGATGACCGGCGCCGGCAGCGGCTGGAACAATGTCGGCCAACGGGTGTCGGCGGCGCTCGGCCTCGCCGGGTTCGGCGTGTTCGTGAATGCCCAGCAGCAGCAGATGATCGCCGACCGGTCGGCGCTGATCTCGCCGGCCGACGCCGGTTCGGTGCCCGGCCTGCGCGAGGCGCTGGACCAGGGCGTCCAGGGCCTGTACGGCATCTACGCGAAGCTGCAGGTCGACGTGCTGGCCCAGACCTACGCGGACGTCTTCTTCATTGCCACGCTGCTCACCGGCGCGGCGGTCGGGCTGGCGTTCATGCTGCCGCACGGCGCGCCGAACGCGGCCGGGCAACCCGCCCGGCCCGCCCCTGAGCCTTCCCCGGCCGAGGAGTCGACCGGCGAACCGCCGTCGCCCGCCGAGCCCTCGGCCGGGGGACCCGAGGTGCCGTCGGAGCGGGTGCCCGAACCGGTGTCCGCCGGCCATCGTTGATCAACGGTTCCGCCGTCGCGGCAGGTGAAACGGCTTTCCCGGCGGCCGGCGTGGTGATCGTTCATCTTGTGTTCACCTTTTGCTGCCGGTCGGGTGATGGGGGACGCCTAGGCTCATGGCATGCGTGAGGCGTATCAGTCGAAACTGGGTGGGCTGGCCGGCGAGCTGGCGGACATGTGCGACATCGTGGCCCAGGCCATGCGGAAGGCTTCGGACGCGCTGCTGGGAGTGGATCTCCCGCTGGCCGAGGAGGTCATCACCGGGGACGACCGGATCGATCAGCTGCGCAACCAGGCCGAGGAGGACGCGTTCGCGCTGCTCGCCCTGCAGGCCCCGGTGGCCACCGACCTGCGCGTGGTGGTCTCCGCCATCCACGCCGCCGGCGACCTCGAGCGGATGGGCGACCTCGCGCTGCACGTGGCGAAGGCGGCACGCCGGCGCCACCCGGAGAGCGTGCTGCCGGAGGAGATCAAGCCGTACTTCGCCGAGATGGGCAAGGTCGCCGTCGAGCTCGCCGAGAAGGCGGCCGGCATCATCCGGGACCCGGACGTGGATCGCGCCCGCGAGCTGGAGTCCGACGACGACGCCATGGACGACCTGCACCGGCACATGTTCACCGTGATGATGAGCCCCAAGTGGACGCACGGTGTGGCCGCCGCCGTGGACGTCACGCTGCTCGCCCGTTTCTACGAGCGCTACGGCGACCACGCCGTCTCCGTGGCCCGCCGCATGGTCTACGTGGTCACCGGCGAAATGCCCGCCCCCACCGACGCCTGACCCCACCCCACCCCAAACAACCTGATTCAGTCACTTCAGCACGGTGGTTCAGTCACTCTTGACTGCTGGAGTGACTGAACCGGTGTGCCGAAGTGACTGAATCAGGGTTGGTGTGGGCGTCAGTAGCGGAGGGCGTCGATGGGTTTTAGGCGGCAGGCGCGCAGGGCGGGGTAGCTGCCCGCGACCAGGCCGATGAGCAGGCTCACGCCGAACGCCACGATCGTCGCCGGGATGGACAGCTCCGGGGTGGGGAAGTCCGGCAGGTACCGGGGCAGCAGGCGCTGGGAGATCAGCACGGCGGCCACCCCGAATATTGCGCCGAAGATTCCCCCGATCCCGGCGATGATCGTCGACTCGAGCATGAACTGCTTGAGGATCGCGCCCCGGCGGGCGCCGACCGCGCGCCGCACCCCGATCTCGTTGGTGCGGTGCGCGACGGTGATCAGCATCATGTTGGCGATGCCGACCGCGCCGACCAGCAGGCAGATCCCGGCCAGCACGGTGATGGCGATGGCCAGCACGTTCATCAGGTGCTTGACCCGTTCGACCAGCGTCGGCATGTCGCTGATCGAGTAGTCGCGCTGCTTGGACTTCGGGATGCCGTGCCGCTCGTCGAGCACCTTCTTGATGTCGGTCTCCGCCTGGTCCCACTGCTCCGGGCTGCTGGCGATCATCTTGATGGTGTTGAGCATGTCGTTGCCGGCCATCAGCGGCCGGGCGGTGCTCAGTGGCATCACCACGTCGTCGCCGCTCTCCTTGAATACGCCGACGATCTTCATCGGGATCCGGCCGATTCGGATGTAGGAGTTGATCGCGGCGTTGTCGTCTTTGTTGAAGAAGTATTCAACGACATCGGTACTCACCGCGATGACCTTTGCCCGGTCCCGTTCCTCTTGTTCGGTGAACATCCGTCCGGACTGCATCGTGCGATTCTCGGCCATCAGGTAGGGGCCGTTGACCCCGACGATGCCCAAGGTCCATTCTTTCTCGCCGTCCCGCAGAACGGCCGAGCCGGTGCGATAGGCGGTGACCGAGTGGTAGTTCTTGGCCGCTTCGGGGTCGGCGAGCGCGGCCGCGTCGCCTTCGGTCAGCGGCATCACCGGACCGCCGCCTTGCTGCCCGGGAGTGGACTTCTTGGCGATGGAGAGTGCGCCGCTCATCGGCGCGAGACGCTCGTAGAAGGCGTTCGAGGTGCCGTGGCTGAAGCCGGCGAGAACGATGACGCCCATCACGCCGGCGATGATCCCGAGAAGGGTCAGTCCGGTGCGCAAGCGCGCCGCGCTCATGCATTGAATCGCGTCCGATAACGCTTCCCTGAAACGCACGGTGGCATCCCCTCCGGTGTCGAGGGGGCCCGCCGCGCTCGTAGATCAATTTGCAACGGCCCGCACGAAACCGCATTCAGTGCATGCGGAAATCGCCGCCCGTCGCCCCCGCCGGGGTCCCCTCTGTGTGCCTCCAGTCACAGTTATTGAAGCTCGGAAGTGGTCGGGAAGCAATGGGCTAGCCCGACGACAAACATCAAATGTCGGCAAAGCCGGCCCCGGACACACGCCGGCCCCCGTACCGGCGGGCGGTACGGGGGCCGGCGGAAACGTCCGGTGGATCAGCCGAAGCGGCCGGAGATGTAGTCCTCGGTGGCGCGCTCGGTCGGGTTGGAGAAGATCTTGTCGGTGTCGTCGATCTCCACCAGGCGGCCGGGTTCACCCGTCGCCCGCAGGTTGAAGAACGCGGTCTGGTCACTCACCCGCGCGGCCTGCTGCATGTTGTGCGTGACGATGACGATCGTGTAGTCCTTCTTCAGCTCGCCGATCAGGTCCTCGATGGCCAGCGTGGAGATGGGGTCCAGGGCGGAGCACGGCTCGTCCATCAGCAGCACGTCCGGCTGCACCGCGATGGCGCGGGCGATGCACAGCCGTTGCTGCTGACCGCCGGACAGGCCGCCACCGGGCTTGGCCAGCCGGTCCTTGACCTCGTTCCACAGGTTCGCCCCGCGCAGCGAGCGCTCGGCGATCTCGTCCAGGCGCCCCCGGTCCCGCACTCCCTGCAGCTTCATACCGGCCACCACGTTGTCCCGGATGGACATGGTGGGGAACGGGTTGGGCCGCTGGAACACCATGCCGATGGTGCGCCGCACGGACACCGGGTCCACGGTGCGGGCGTAGATGTCCTCGCCGTCCAGCAGCACCTGGCCCTCCACGCGAGCGCCCGGGATGACCTCGTGCATGCGGTTCAGCGTGCGCAGCACCGTGGACTTGCCACAGCCGGACGGCCCGATGAAGGCGGTCACGCTGCGCGGCGGCACGGTCAGGCTCACGCTGTCCACCGCGTGGAACGTGCCGTAGTAGATGTCGACGTCCTTGAGATCCAGCCGCTTGGCCATGGTTCCGTGAGCCCCTCTACTTCGTCTTGGGCGCGGTCCACTTGGACAACGCGGCCGCGATCAGCTGGAAGATGGTGATGATCAGGATCAGGGTGAGCGCGGCGCCCCAGATGCGGTCCCCGCCGGCCATGGTCGGGTTGTTCCGCTCGACGGTCATGACCAGCGGCAGTGACGCCATGTTGCCGCCGAAGATGTCGAAGTTGATGTACGGGGCGTAGGCCACCAGGATCAGCACCGGCGCGGTCTCACCCATGATCCGGGCCAGCGCCAGCACGATGCCGGTGAGCATGCCGGACAGGGCGGTCGGGATGACCACCTTCAGGATGGTGCGCCACTTCGGCACGCCCAGCGCGTAGGAGGCCTCGCGCAGGTCGGCCGGCACGATCTTGAGCATCTCCTCGGTGGACCGCACCACCACCGGCACCATGAGCAGCACCAGGGCCAGGGCCACGGCGAACGCGCTGCGGTCCAGGCCGAAGATGGAGATCCACACCGAGTAGACGAACAGCGCGGCCACGATGGACGGCACGCCGGTGAGGATGTCCACCATGAAGGTGGCGGCCTTGGACAGCTTGGTCTGCGCCTTGCCGGTGCCGCCGTACTCCACCAGGTAGACGGCGACCATGATGCCGATCGGGGTGGCGATCAGCGCGGCGATCAGGCTCTGCACCAGCGAGCCGTAGATCGCGTGGTACACGCCGCCGCCCTGCTGGCGGGCCAGCAGCCCGTTCAGCGACTGGAACCACCAGTTGGGGTTGACCACCACGTGCAGGCCCTTGCTCAGCACGGTGATCACCACCCAGAGCAGCGGCACCAGGGCGACCAGGAAGGCCAGGGCGACCAGCCCGGTGGCCAGCTTGTCGGTCAGCTTGCGGCGCGTGCTGATCCCGGTGAACGCCGGTTTGATGGCCGGTGAGTCGATCGGTGGGCTCGCGGTTGTCACGACTTCGGCACCCCTCGGTTGACGATCGCCCGCGCGGCCGCGTTCACCGCGAAGGTGAGCAGGAACAGCACCAGGCCGGCCGCGATGTAGGCGCCGGCGGACAGCGCGTTGTTCAGCTCGGCGAAGGACAGCGCGATCTTCGAGGCGAACGTGGCGCCGCCGTCGAACAGGCTGCCCCGGAACGGCGCCGCGACCGACGCCAGGATGATCATCAGCGCGATGGTCTCGCCCAGCGCGCGACCGAGGCCGAGCATGGACGCGCTCACGTAGCCGGCCCGGCCGAACGGCAGCACCGTGGTCCGGATGACCTCCCACCGGGTGGCGCCGAGCGCCAGCGCGCCCTCGATCTGCATCCGGGGCGTGCGCTCGAACACCTCGCGGGTGATCGCGGTGATGATCGGCAGGATCATCACCGCCAGCACGATCCCGGCGGTGAACAGGTTGGCCCCCCGCACGATCGGCACGTTGTCCGGGTAGCTCTTGAACAGGAAGAACCAGCCCAGCGCGCCGTTCAGGCCCTCGGCCACCGGGTAGATCACCGGGGCCAGCACCAGCAGGCCCCACAGGCCGAAGATGATCGACGGCACCGCCGCGAGCAGGTCGACCAGGTAACCGAAGGGCTTGGCCAGCCGGCGGGGCGCGTACTGCGTCAGGAACAACGCAATACCCAGCCCCACCGGCATGGCCAGAACGAGGGCGAACACGGACACCTCGACGGTGACCAGCAGCAGGTCCAGAATTCCGAACCGCAGGTTCGCCGGATCGCCGGCGTCGAACTCTCGGCTGGTCAGGAAGTTGGCGTGGTCGGCCAACAACGCAGGGACCGCCTGGATCAGCAGGAATAAGCCAATTGCCCCGATGAGCAGCACGACGAACCAGCCGGAACCGGTGGCCAGCCCGCCGAACACGCGGTCACCGCGCTGGACCACCGTCCGGCCGCCGCCGGACGGCGGCCGGTCCTGGGGGTTGGGCTGAGATTCCACTTCGCTGGTAATGCCTGCCTCCCGGCTGCTGCTTCGGGTGACCGAATCCGCTGATGGTTCGCTCGCCAGCTCGCTCACCGGACTAACCGATAGCCTGGATCGCGGTCAGCAACTTCTGCTTGAACGACTCCGGCAGCGGTGCGTAGCCGGCCTCCGGCAGCTGCTGCTGCCCATTGGTGGCGGCCGTGGTGAGGAACGCCTTGACCGCCTGAGCGGTCGGCGCGTCGTAGCCCTTTGAGCAGACGATCTCGTAGGTGGCCAGCAGCAGCGGGTAGGCGCCCGCCGTGTTGCCGCCGTACACCGACTTCAGGTCCAGCTTGAGGTCGTTGCCCGAACCGCTGACCTTGGCCGACTCGATGGCCTTGCCCACGGTCTCCGGAGTCAGCTCCACCGGGCCGGAGCCGGAGTCGAGCTTCGCCATGCTGATGTTGTTGTCCTGGGCGTAGGACAGCTCGACGTAGGTGATCGAGCCGGCCGCGCCGGAGACCGCCTGGGAGACGCCGGCCGAACCCTGCGCGCCGGAGCCGACGCCGCCGGCGAACTTCTTGCCGGCGCCCTGGGTCCACGCGCCCTTGCTGGAGGCGGTCAGGTACTGCTGGAAGTTGTCCGTGGTCCCGGACTCGTCCGAGCGGAACACCACGTTGATCGGGGTGCTGGGCAGCTGCGCGCCGGAGTTCAGCGCGGCGATGGCCGGGTCGTTCCAGGTCTTGATCTGGCCGTTGAAGATCTTGGCGGCGACCTCGCCGTTCAGCACCAGGTTGGTCACGCCGTCGAGCTTGTAGCCGATGGCCACCGGGCCGAACACCAGCGGGAGGTTCCACGCCGGGTTGCCCTGGCAGCGCTGCTGCGCGGCGGCGACCTCGGCGTCCTTCAGCGCGGAGTCCGAGCCGCCGAAGTCGACCAGGCCGGCGTTGAACTGCTTCACGCCGGCGCCGGAGCCGGTGGGGTTGTAGGCCAGGTTCTGCCCGGAGCACTGGGCCTGGTAGGACTGGATGAAGACGTCGATGGCGTTCTTCTGGGCGGACGAGCCCTCCGCGGTCAGGTTCGCTTTGCCGCCGCAGTTGGCCGGCGGGCCCCCGGCGGCGTTGCCGCCCCCGTTGCCGCCCGGCTTCGCGTTGGGATCACTACCGCAGCCGGCTACCACGAGCGAGCCGGCCGCGATGAGCGCGAGCAGGGCTGGCGCCGCACTGCGTCGCTTGAGATTCACGACGGAGTCCTCCGAGGTTGTGCTTTGTGCGGCTCGGGGTGGCCGCCTCACCCCCGGACGTTAGGGATACTGGATGGACGTCGCCCCCCGTACGGGTAAACGCAGGGTGAACAGGCGGCCCAGGGTGGCGCTCGACACCACCCGTGAGATATCCCCGAGACCCGGCCGTGACCTCGAAAGGTGACATAAGGTAACTAACCTTAAAGGATCATCAAATCTATGGTGTCGGCCGTTTACGGCTCGTGGCGGAACGCGGCGTCCGTGTGGTAATGCTCGAAGCCCAGGTTCCGGTAGACGCGGACGGCCGGGGCATTGTCCGCCTCGACGTAGAGCATTACGTCCGACAACCCCCGGTCCCGGAGGTGGCGCAGCCCGGCGAGGGTGAGGGCCGCGCCCAGCTTGCGGCCCTGCTGAGCCGGGTCGACGCCGACCACGTAGACCTCGCCGAGAGAAGCGTCAGCGGAACGAGTATCGGCACCGATCCGTTCCGGGGCGGTGTGCACCTTGGTCCAGTGGAAGCCGAGCAACCGGTCGGGGTCGGTGGCCTCGACGGCGAGGAAGAAACCCTCCGGGTCGAACCAGGGCTCGTTCTCCCGCTGTTTGACCTGGTCCAGGGACCAGCCACCCTGCTCGGGGTGCCAGTCGAAGGCGGCGTTGTTGACCCGCAGGAACTCCGACTCGTCCCGCCCGGGGCGGAACGTGCGCAGCGCGACGCCCTCGGTGAGGCGCACCTCCGGCAGCTCCGGCGTGGCCAGCGACCGCCGCATCTGCCACAGCTCGCGCACCTGCTGGAAGCCCAGTGTCTGGGCCAACGCCTTCGCGCCCGGGTGCTCGCCATGGGCCCAGATCCGCAGCGCCCGTGGTTTCGCCTGCTCGATCAGGGCGTTGACCAGCACCCTGCCGATACCTTGCCGGCGGGCTCCGGGGTGGACAGCCAGCTCGCCGACCGCTTCGTCCGGGTTGGCCAGGTCCAGCGTGGCATAACCGGTGAGACGGTCGTCGTCGATAGTGAACAGGTGGACGGCATCCGGGGCGAGCAGTGCGCCCTCGCCGATCGGTGCGGTGCCGTCCTCGGCGGTCGCCGCGGCAAGCAGCTCTTGCACCTGCTCTGCGTCAACTTGTGCGCTCACCGTCACCTTCGCCACGGGGTCGACCCTACCCAACGTTTGGGGCCGGGTCGGGGTTTCAAGATCGCTTGGACGGCCGCGGTCGGGATTCGTGTCGGGTTGGGCGGCGGCCGTTGCGTTTGCCGCGCCGTCGTCCAGCCGTTTGGTTACCCTGCGTGGTCGTCGGGGGAAGGTTTTGGTGGGGAGCGGGGTTCGTGCAAACGCCGAGTGCTGGCTGAGTCCGGTGAAATGCGTGATCGAACCGGACTGAGCTTGCGCTCGGCGGCAGGGGTCGCCGCCGGAGGCGGCGGACCGCTTACGTTGCGTAGCGAGGGACCGCTCCGGGGCCGCGCGCAGCGGAAGACGCACCGTGCGCCCCAAACGTTCGGGCGGCTCCCGACGCGCATGAGGCAGCAGCCGCGCCGTCCCGGCCGTCCTTGAGACCGTGCCGCGTACGCACATGTCGCGCGGCTCCGGGCTACGCCGAGTGGAAGCTGCGTCGGGTCAGGTCAGGGCGTCGGCGGGGGTGTCGGTGGTGGTGCCGGTGGTGGTGGTGCCTTCCATGGAGGAGGCCAGGGACGCGCGGCCGGGGCGGACGAACTTGTAGCCGACGTTGCGCACGGTGCCGATGAGCTGCTCGTGCTCCGGGCCGAGTTTGGCGCGCAGGCGTCGCACGTGCACGTCCACCGTGCGGGTGCCGCCGAAGAAGTCGTAGCCCCAGACCTCCTGGAGCAGCTGGGCCCGGGTGAACACCCGGCCGGCGTGCTGCGCGAGGTACTTGAGCAGCTCGAACTCCTTGTACGTGAGCTCCAGCGCGCGGCCCTTCAGGCGGGCGGTGTAGGTCGCCTCGTCGATCATCAGCTCGCCGAGTACCAGTGCCCCGCCGCCGGCGGCGGCGTCGGAGCCGGGCCGGGCGCGCAGCAGCCGCAGCCGGGCGTCCACCTCGGCCGGGCCGGCGCCGGGCAGCAGGATGTCGTCCACCGCCCACTCCGGGGACACCGCGACCAGTCCGCCCTCGGTGAGCACGGCGACCACCGGCACGTCCAGCCCGGTGGTGCCGAGCAGCCGGCAGAGCCCGCGCGCGGCGACCAGGTCGGTGCGCGCGTCCACCAGCACCGCGTCGTGCGGGCCGGCGTCCAGCAGCGCGGCCACCTCGGGTGCGCCGGTGCGCACACCGTGCGGCAGCAGGGACAACGCCGGCAGCACCGAGTCAGGGCGCGGGTCGGCGGTGAGCAGCAGCAACTCCATGGGTTGGCTCCTCCCGTAGGGGACGACCCGGTGGTCGGTCACATTTTGCTAACCGGGAGGATACCTGGCGGGAAGCGGTCGGGAACCCTTGAGCGACAGAGTTCACGCTGGTAGTCGAGGCTGATGCGATCAAGAAGGCGGCGGGAAGGCGCGGTTGTGAAGAGGCTTGTGATCGGCTTGGTGGCGGCGATCGTGCTGCTGGTCGCGGTGGACTACGCGGCGGCGGCGACCGCCGAGTACCAGGTTTCCAGCCGGTTGCGCCAGCAGCTGGCGCTGCCGGACGACCCGGCCGTCAAGATCAACGGCTTCCCGTTCCTGACCCAGGCGCTGGGCGGCGACTACCAGCGGGTCGAGGTGTCCGCCGACCGGCTCACCGTCGGCCAGATGAACAACGTCGGCGTGCGCGCGCAGCTCTACCACGTGCGGCTGCCGCTGGGTGAGGTGCTGTCCGGCACGCTGCGCAGCATCCACATCGACGACCTGCAGGGCACCGTGCAGGTCACCGACGAGGACCTGCGCCGCCAGCTGCGCGGGGTGACCAAGCTGAAGGTGCAGCCGGTGGACCCGGGCGCACTGGATGCCGCGCTGGCCAACTCCAAGGACGCGATGCCCGGTTCCTCGGTCACCGGGATCACCCCGGACCAGGCGGTCCGCCTGGTCGCCACCACCGACGTGCTGGGCCAGAAGACGGAGGTCTCGGTGATCGCCGTGCTGCAGCTGGCCGGCCGGCAGATCCAGATCAGCCCCCGGGACATCCGGCTGGGCAGCGGGCCGGCCGCCACCCGGCTCCCGGACACGGTGCAGGCCTCGCTGCGCCGGATGTTCACGTTGCAGATCGACCCGGGTGAGCTGCCCTTCGACGTCACCCCCACCACGCTGCGCGCGGTGGACACGGCCATTCAGGTCAGCGGGGTTGCGCACAATGTCACCGTTGCCGCCGGCGGCGGCACCGGCGACTCGTGAGTGAGAAGTATTGCTATAGCCACACTTCTCACTCACGGGCCCGCCGCTAGGCGGGCATTTCAGCTACCCTGGTCGCCGTGTATTGGCCGCTGACCCGTCGCCGCGCAGTTGATCTGTGCCGCGTGGGCAGCTGCCTGTGTCCGGCGCACTGAGCGCGGACGGTTTCCGCCTGCTCGTTTCCGAGCCAGCGCCGCTCCGCCTACGGCCGTCATTCCCGGCGTCGACCGGGACTGATCCTGCCCATCGTCACGCCCGCAACCGACCGTAACCAGGGAGCAAACCGTATGAGCCGCCAGGACGTCCTAGTCTCCGCGGACTGGGCCGAAGAGAACCTCGAAACCGCCGGCGTGGTTTTCGTCGAGGTCGACGAGGACACCTCCGCCTACGAGGGCGGGCACATTCCCGGCGCCGTCCGGGTGGACTGGAAGACCGAGCTGCAGGACCCGGTGGTCCGGGACTTCGTGGACAAGGCCGGCTTCGAGAAGCTGCTGTCCGAGAAGGGCATCGGCAACGACGACCAGGTGGTCCTGTACGGCGGCAACAACAACTGGTTCGCCGCCTACGCCTACTGGTACTTCAAGCTGTACGGGCACGACAAGGTGCAGCTGCTGGACGGCGGCCGGAAGAAGTGGGAGCTGGACGGCCGCACCCTGACCAAGGACGTGCCGGCCCGCCAGCAGACCAGCTACTCGGCCAAGGAGCCGGACCTGACCATCCGCGCGTTCCGCCAGGAGGCGATCGACGCGATCGGGGTGAAGAACCTGGTCGACGTGCGGTCCCCGGACGAGTTCTCCGGCAAGATCCTGGCCCCGGCGCACCTGCCGCAGGAGCAGTCGCAGCGCCCCGGCCACATCCCCACGGCGATCAACGTGCCGTGGAGCAAGGCGGCCAACGAGGACGGCACCTTCAAGTCCGACGACGACCTGCGCGAGCTGTACGCGGAGGCCGGCCTCGACGGCTCGAAGCCGACCATCGCCTACTGCCGGATCGGCGAGCGGTCCAGCCACACCTGGTTCGTGCTGCGCGAGCTGTTGGGCCACGGCGACGTGAAGAACTACGACGGTTCGTGGACCGAGTACGGCTCGCTGGTGGGCGCGCCGATCGAGCTGGGGAGTGGTAACTGATGTGCGGAGCACCCGAGCAGACCGCCCAGCTGCCCCCGGGCACCGACCTGTCCAAGGAGACCGTGCTGATCGGTCGCGTGGTCAACGGGTCGGAGCCGGTCGGCGGCGCGTTCGTCCGGCTGCTGGACGGCACCGGTGAGTTCACCGCCGAGGTGGTGTCCTCGGCCACCGGTGACTTCCGGTTCTTCGCCGGCCCGGGCAACTGGACCGTGCGCGCGCTGTCCCGGTCGGGCAACGGCGAGACCAGCGTGACCGCCGAGGGCCCCGGCCTGCACCGCGCCGAGGTCGCGGTCGGCTGAGTCACCCGTAGAGACGAGAGACGGGGCGGTTCCACCTACCGAGTGGAACCGCCCCGTCCTTCTCGTAACGACTGACGGACGGTTTCGCCTACCGAGCGAAACCGTCCCGCCGGCCGTCCGCCGCGGGATGGCGGGCTTATTCACGGCACGCCATGCCGAGTCCCCCTCCGCTGCCGCCGTGCGTCGAATTCTCCGCCGCCGCCGTGGGGACCGGTCCCGAGTAACTCGGTTGTCGGGGTTTTCGGTGCGGCATAGAGTCCGGCGCGGTCGGAGGGGATTCCTGGTGAACGTGTTGATTTCCGGTGCGAGCATCGCCGGTCCGGCGCTGGCCTACTGGCTGCGCCGGTACGGCTTCGGCGTGACCGTGGTGGAGCGGTCCCCGGAGTTGCGGCCGGGCGGGCAGGCGGTGGACCTGCGCGGGGTGGCCAAGAAAGTGGTCCGCCGGATGGGGCTGGACGCCGAGGTGCGCGCGGCGTGCACGGACACCCTGGGCCTGTCCTACGTGACCAAGCGGGGCTGGCGGGTCGCCTCCACCACCGTCGACGAGCACGGCGGGGACGGATTCGTCGCGGAGATCGAGATTCTGCGCGGCGACCTGGCGCGGGTCCTCTACGACGCCACCTCGGACGGGGTGGAGTACCTGTTCGGCGACCGGATCGTGGCCCTGGAGCAGGACGCGGACGGCGTCACCGTGGATTTCGCCGGCGGCGCCCGGCGGCGGTTCGACCTGGTCATCGGGGCGGACGGGCTGCACTCCGGGGTGCGCGCGCTGGCCTTCGGGCCGGAGTCGGACTACCTGCGTCACCTCGGGCTGTACTTCGCCTTCTTCACCGTGCCCAACCGCCCGCGGCTGGACCGCTGGATGCTCGGCTACGACGCGCCCGGCCGGTCCTGCGGGGTACGCAGCATCCACGACAACGCGGACGCCATGGCGTACTTCGCCTTCCGTTCCCCGGAGCTGGACTACGACCCCCGGGACGCCGCCGCGCAGCGCGCGCTGGTCCGGGAGCGGATCACCGGGCTGGGCTGGGAGGCCCCCTGGCTGCTGGACCGGATGGACGAGGCGCCGGACTTCTTCTTCGACTCCATCGCGCAGATCCACCTGCCTGAGTGGTCCAACGGGCGGGTGGCGCTGCTCGGCGACGCCGCGTTCTGCCCGTCTCCGATGTCCGGCCAGGGCACCAGCCTGGCCGTGGTCGGCGCGTATGTGCTGGCCGGCGAGCTGGCCCAGCGGTCGGGTGACCACGCCGGCGCGTTCGCCGAGTACCAGCGGCGGATGGGCGACTGGGTTACCGCCACCCAGAAGATGGGCGCGGCGCACGCGGCCGCCGCCTCGCCGGACAGCCAGTGGGCGATCTTCCGGCAGTACCTGGCCGCGTGGACCGAGCACCACTTCCCCCGGCTGGCCCGGCTCGGCGGCGGGGACGGCGGCGCCGCGCTCGGCGAGCTGGTCAAGGGCATCGAGCTGCCGGACTACGAGCCGGCGCACTGATCTCAGCTCGCGAGTACCCGCTTCACCGCCTCGGCCAGGGGCGCGGTGGGCCGGCCGATCAGTGCGGCCAGGTCACCGGTCTTGGTGGCCAGCTCGCCCCGGTCCACGGCGGCGTCCACGTCGACCAGCAGGTCGGCCACCGGTTCGGGGATGCCGGCGCCGGTGAGCACGCCCAGGTGCTCGGCCGGGGTGAGCCGGCGGTACCCGACCGGGCGGCCGGCCTGCCTGGCCACCTCGGCGGCCAGCTCGGCGAAGCTCCACGCCACGTCCCCGGACAGCTCGTACACCGGCTTCGGCGCCTCGGCGGTGAGGACGGCGGCGGTCGCCTCCGCGTACTCCTCGATCAGCGCCGAAGCCACCCGGGCGTCCGGCCCGGCCGAGCCGACGATCTCGCCGGCGGAGCCGGCGGGCTGGGTCGGGCGCCCAGTTTGGCGCCCGACGGAAACACCGCCGCTCGTGGCGGCGTGGGCCAGTGAGGGGCGGTAGTTCTCCAGGTACCAGCCGTTGCGCAGGAACACGTGCGGCAGGCCCGAGGCCCTGATCGCGGCCTCGGTGGCCTGGTGGTCCTCGGCCAGCCGGGCGCCGGACCGCTCGCCGCCCAGGATGCTGGTGTAGGCGAACAGCTCGACGTCCCCGGCCGCCTCCAGCACCGCGCGGTGCTGCGCCGGCCGCTGCCCGAACGGTCCGGGCGAGGAAATCAGCAGCACCCGGCGGGCGCCGGCCAGCGCGGCGGGCAGGGTTTCCGGGTGGTCGTAGTCGGCCCGCCGCACGGGGACGCCGAGTTCCTGGGCCGCCTCCGGGCGGCGCACCGCCGCGACCACCCGGTCGGCGGGCACGCCGCGCGCGAGCAGCTTCTGGACTACCTGCCGGCCGAGGTTGCCGGTCGCTCCAACAATCACGATCATGCGGTTGACGTTAGGCGCCGACACTAACTCTGCGTAAGTACCCACTTTGAAGTACGGTAATGGTATGTGGGTAAGTGTAGAGGTCAACGGGCACGTGGTGGATGTGTGCGAACCCAACTGCCCGTCCCGGGGCGTGCTGGAGCACGTCACCAGCCGGTGGGGTGTGCTGGTGCTGGCCATCCTGCGGGACGGCGGCACCTACCGGTTCAGCGAGCTGCGCCGCAGGGTCGGCGGGGTGAGCGAGAAGATGCTCGCGCAGACTCTGCAGCGCCTGGAGCGGGACGGCTTCGTCCGCCGGGTCGCGCACCCGGTGATCCCGCCGCACGTCGACTACTCGCTGACCCCGCTCGGTGAGCCGGTCGCCCACCGGATCGCGGAGATCACGCTCTGGATCGAGGAGCACCTCGGGGACGTCTTCGCCGCCCGTGAGGAGTACGACGCTACGCGCGAGACAGCGCCAGCAGGGCGGCGTTGAACGCTGCCACCAGCTCGTCGCCGCTCGGCATGCCTTCCGGGTCCATCAGCCACTGCACCACCAGCCCGTCGCACGCGGCGATCTCGAACGAGGCCAGCGCGGCGGCGTGCGGGTCGCTCAGCGTGGGCAGCTCCTTCTTGATCATTTCGGCCACCTTGACCCGACTGCGCTGGTAGATGGTCGCCAGCTGGGCCTGCAGTGCCGGCTGGTGCCGGGCGAATGCCACCGCCTCGCTGTAGGCCAGGGACAGGCCCCGGTGCCGGGTGCACACCTCGACCATCGCGCCCCAGGAGGCGATCAGCAGGGTCAGCGGGTCGCTGCCGGCCGGCGCGGCGTCGAGCGCGGCGTCCCGCACCTGCACCGCCCATTCGTCGAACAGTTCGGTCATCGCGGCGACCAGCAGCGCGTCCTTGGACCCGAAGTGGTAGCCGATGGAGGCCAGGTTGGTGCCCGAGGCGGCGACCAGGTCGCGCGCGGTGGTGCGCGCGTAGCCCCGCTCCTCCAGGCAGCGGCGCGCGCCGGCGAGCAGGTCTTCGCGGTGTCCCATGGCGGGAGCTTACCGAATGAATCTAGACGCGCGTATTAAACAGATGTATGATGTTGATCATGAGTAGCGCGACTGTCCTCAGCCCGAGCGTGGTCGACGGCCTGCCGCCCGGCCCGAAGCTGCCCAAGCTGTTGTCCTCGGCGCTGGTCTGGACCGCGCCGCAGCGCATCGAGCGCTGGGCTCACCGCCGGTACGGCAGCATGTTCACGCTCTACGCGGCGCCGTCCGGCTGGATGGTGTTCATCACCGAGCGGGAGCACCTGAAGCAGGTGTTCGGCGGGGACCCGAAGGTCTACCACGCCGGCGAGGCCAACTCGATCATGCGCGGCGTGCTCGGGGACAGCTCCGTGCTGCTGCTGGACGAGGAAACCCACCGCGACCGGCGCCGGCTGATGATGCCGCCGTTCCACCGGGACGCGGTGCGCCGGCAGATGGACGTGATGGCGGAGATCACCGCCGAGAACGTGGCGCGCTGGCCGGTCGGCCGGCCCTTCCCGGTGGCCCCGCTGATGTCCGAGATCACCCTCGAGGTCATCCTGCGCACGGTGATCGGCGCCGACGACCCGACGCGGTTGGCGGCGCTGCGCGCCGCGCTGCCCAAGGTGATGGACATGAACCTCCTCGGCGTGACCGCGATGCTCTACCCGGAGCTGCAGCGCTACCGGCCGTGGCACGGCGTGCGCCGGGACCGGGCCGAGGCCGACCGGCTGCTCTACCAGGAGATCGCCGATCGCCGGGCCGACCCTCGGCTGGCGGAACGCACCGACGTGCTGGCCATGCTGGTCGCCGCCGCTGACGAGAACGGCCGGGGGATGACCGACCGGGAGCTGCGCGACCAGCTGATCACCCTGCTCGGCGCCGGGCACGAGACCACGGCCACCGGCCTGAGTTGGACCTTCGAGCGCCTCATCCGGCACCCCGACCTGCTGCGCCGGGCGGTGGAGGCCGCCCAGGCCGACGACGGCTCCGGGGACGAGTTCCTGGACGCGGTGGTGAAGGAGTCGCTGCGGGTCCGCCCGGTGGTTTACGAGGTGGGCCGCACGCTGACCGAGCCGGTGGAGCTGGGCGGATACCGGTTGCCCGCCGGCACGGTGGTCCTGCCCAGCATCGGCCTGCCGCACGTGGACCCGGGCCGCTACACCGACCCGGAGCGGTTCGACCCGGACCGGATGCTCGGCGGCACGCCCGGGCCAACCACCTGGCTGCCCTTCGGCGGCGGGGGGCGGCGTTGCCTGGGTGCGACGTTCGCGCTGATCGAGATGCGGGTGGTGATCCGGGAGATCCTGCGCCGGGTGCGCCTGGACACCACCACCGCGCCGGGCGAACGGCAGGTCACCAAACACGTCACGCTGGTCCCGCACAAGGGCGCGCGTATTCGCGTCTCTACCGTGACCAGCGCACCGGCAGGCGCTTGACGCCGCGCTGGAAGTTGGACCGCAGCAGCGCGGGCTCGCCGGCCGGCTCCAGCCATGACGTGCGGGTGACCAGCTCGCGGAACAGAGCGCGCAGCTGGGTGCGCGCGGCCATCGCGCCGAGGCAGAAGTGCGGGCCGTGCCCGAACACCAGGTGCCGGCCCGGCTCCCGGTGGATGTCGAACCGGTCCGGGTCTGCGAACACGGTCTCGTCCCGGTTCGCGGACAGGAACGAGACGACCACCTTGTCGCCGGCCTCGATCCGCACCCCGGCCAGCTCGGTGCTTGCGGTGGCGGTGCGGCGGAACACCATCACCGGCGTCCACCAGCGCAGCATCTCCTCCACCGCGCGGTCCACCAGATCGTCCGGGTTCGCCCTCAGCGCGCGTTGCTGGTCGGGATGGCGCAGCAGCGCGATCATGCCGCCCGGGATGCCGTTGCGCAGGGTCTCGTTGCCGGCCACCGCGAACAGCCAGAACAGGTTCTCGAACTCCTCGGTGGAGATCGTCTCGTCGCGGGCGGCCAGCAGGATGGACATGATGTCGCCGCCGGGCCGGCTGCGCTTGTGCTCGGCCAGCAGGTGCGCGTACGCGTACAGGTCGGGCATGCCGGCGCGGCCGCGCGGGTCGGGCATCCTTCCGTTCGGGTCCGGTTCCGGGCGCAGCGCGAGGGCGCTCCTGGCGAGCTCGGTGCCCTTCGTCGGATCGAAGGCCGCGCTGGTCGCGTAGTCCTCGTCCTGCCAGCCGATGACCCGGTTCGACCAGTCGAACAGCAGCCAGCGGTCCTGCCCGGGCACGCCGAGAACCTCGGCCAGGGTGTACAGCGGCAGGTCGGCGGCCACGTCCTTGGCGAAGTCGCAGGGGTTGGCGCCTTTGATCATCCGGTCCACCAGGTTCCGGGCGTGCTCCTCGATCCGGCTGGTCAGCGCGGCCACCGCGCGCGGCGTGAACGACTTGGCCACCAGCCTCCGCAGCCGCGCGTGCTCCGGCGGGTCCATGTTCAGCATCATCCGGCGCACGTACTCGAGGTCCTCACCGGTCAGCGGGTCACGGATCTGGGTGCCGCCGAACGCGGAGGAGAACGTCGCCGGGTCCTTCAGCACCCGTTCCACGTCCGCATGCCGCAGCACCAACCAGTACCCCGGCCCGTCCGGCTCGTCCACCCAGACCACCCCGCGCTCGCGGCGCAGCCGGGCCAGCTCGGCCAGTGGCGGCCCCTGCACGTAGGTGGCCGGATCGTGTATCCGCGCCGTCGCGCCGGCGGCGTCGCTGACCGTCATCCAGTCAGGTTAAGGGCCGTCCCGGGAACCGGCGACCACGCTATGGCTCTGCGTGGAAATAAGCGACGGGGGGCGGGGTCAGCCGGCGATTCGGGTGAGGCGGGCGGAGAGGTGCGGCTGCAGGGGTTGCCCTTCCATGGCGCGTTCGTCGACGTAGGCGAGGTCGCGGGTGTCGCCGGTGTCGGTGCCGTTGGCGCTGCCCTCGCCGGGAACGATGCCGTAGAGCCGCTGCGCCGCGTTCACCTCCTTGGCCGTGGTGGTGCGGGCCACCACGTCGGTGACCAGCTCCCAGGAGACCAGGGAACGCGGCTTGCCGTGGTAGATCTCCACGATCCCGGTGTGGTGCGCGATCAGCACCTCGATGGAGTCGTCCTCCTGCGGGCGCCACCAGCCGGTCTCGCGGGCGGCCGGGCGCACCACAGTGCTGTTCGGGCCGGGCGGCCCGCTGAGCAGCCAGGACTGCGCGGAGTAGCTCAGGAACGGCCGGCCGTCATGGGCGAAGATGATCCGCTGGCCGAAGTGCAGCGGGCCGTCGATCGTCGGGTACACGACCTCGCCGGCGCCCTGCCACACCCCGATCAGCGGCAACAACGGCGTGCACAGCGGGTGCAGGTCCGGCCCCTCGCGCAGGTTCGCGGTGTCCGGCGGGACCGGTATTGCCGGGTCGGTGAGGCTCGGGATGTTGCGCCTGGCCGAGTCGGACAGCCTTGGCTGCTCGGTGCTCATGAGCCCAGGCTCCGGTACAGCGCGACCGAGCACGCCCAGAGCATCGCGGCGGCGCCGGCCAGCAGCACGCCGGTGAAGAACCAAGTCACGGCAACGCAGCGTAGTCGCCTTGGCCGGCACATCCCCGGCACCCCGCCCGGCGCGCCATCCTTCGGTGCCGCGCGGCGCATAAGGTTCGGGTGTGCGGCGACCCAAATTCTTGCGCGCCCGGGCGGTGACCGTGTTGCGGCCGGGGGCGCTGTGCCTGGTTACCGACCTCGGCCGGCCGGGCTACGCCGAGTTGGGCGTCCCCCGGTCCGGGGCGTTGGACCAGGCCGCGTTGCGCCTGGCCAACCGGTTGGTGGGCAACCCGGAGGGGCACGCCGGCCTGGAGGTCTTGCTCGGCGGACTGCGGCTGCGCGCCGAGGCGGGCTGCACGATCGCGGTGACCGGTGCGCCGGTCGAGGTGTTCGTGACCCGCCGCGAGGGTGACCGGGTCGCGGTCGGCGCGCATCGGGCCGTCTATCTCGGCCCCGGTGACGAGCTGGAGATCGACCGGCCGGCCGCCGGCCTGCGCAACTACCTGGCCTGCTCGGGTGGCCTCGATTTGCCCGCCGTGCTGGGCAGCCGCAGCGGCGACCTGCTGTCCGGGTTGGGGCCGCCGCCGGTGCGGGCGGACGAGCGGTTGGCCCTGGGAACGCCTTCGCCGACGCCGGCGTGTGGCGAACCGGTGCCGGTGTCGGTTCCCCCGGCGCGGCTGGCGCTGCCCATCCTGCTCGGTCCGAGGGACGACTGGTTCGACGAACCCGCCGACGCGCTGCGCGCACGCACCTGGACGGTCGACGCGGCGAGCAACCGGGTGGGCGTGCGGCTGACCGGCGAACCACTGCGCCGCACCGCCGCGCGCGAGGGCGCCGAGTTGCCCAGCGAGCCGATGCTGCCCGGTTCGGTGCAGGTCCCGCCGAGCGGCGAGCCGGTCATCTTCCTCGCCGACGGCCCGACCACCGGCGGCTACCCGGTGATCGGCGTGCTCGCCGCGTGCGACCTGCCCGCGCTGGCCCAGGCCCGGCCCGGCACCCCGGTGACCCTGATCCCCCGGCTCTGACCGCCCATAGGGCGGGCGCGCTCAGCGGGGTTGACGCGGGAACGGGCTCGGGGCGTGTTCGGCCAGCAGGCTGACCAGCTCTCCCTCGCCGAAGCCGACCAGGCGAGCCACCTGCGCCGGAGTGAGGCCGGCGCTGCGCAGCCGGCGGGCCGCGTCGGCCAGCTGGCGCCGTTGCGCGACCACGGTGCGGTGCAGGCGGTCCAGCTCCTGCTGCACAAGGTCCAGGTCGTCGACCGCGTGCAGTGCGCGGTCCGGGTCGGCTAACAGGACCTGCAGCAGGCGGTCGCGGGCGTCCGGGTGGTGGATCGCGGCGACGTCCGGGAACGGTGTGGCCGGGGCTGGCGCCGAGACGCCGGCCGGGGCCGCACCGGTAGCTTCGGCGGTCGGGCCGGGTCGGGCGGGCGCCAGGCTTTCGGGGTCCGCGTCCGGGTCCTGGGCGGCTTGCCCGTCTTCGGATGACCGTCCGGCGAAGCGCGCGGCGGCCGCCGCGCCGCCGACGAGCGCCGCCGCACCCGCCACGGCAACCGGCGCGGAGAAGGGGCGCTGGCCGCTCCCGTCGGACTCCTCGGCCGCCTCGGCGTCGCCCGATGTCCCGGTGTCGCCAGATGTGCTGGTGTCTCCGTCCGTGCCGTCCGTGCCGTCCGTGCCGTCCGTGCCGTCCGTGCCGTCCGTGCCGTCCGTGCCGGCGGGCGTGCCGGCTTCGCCGGCCCCACGACCGGCGCTCCCACCGGCGGCGAGGTCTAGCGCCTCGGTGGTGGCGTCACCGGTTGCTCCAGCGGACGTGAGCCCGGCGGCCTCAGTGCCCGTGGGCGCGGAAAAACCGGTAGCCGCCGGATCGGATTCCCCGGCCGCTTCGGCGGCCAAAGGCGCGGCGACCCCGGCCGCTTCGGCGGCCAAAGGCGCGGCGACCCCGGCCGCTTCGGTGGTCGCGGAATCGACATCATCGGTAGCCGCGGTGTTGGCGGCTTGGGGCTGGCCGGCCGCGTTGGTTTGGACTTCGCCGGCCGTTGTCGCCTCGGCCTCACCGGTTGCGTTCGCCTCGGCGTCGCCGGCCGCGTCCGCGTAGGCCTCACCGGCCGCGTTCGTGTCGGCCTCATCGGTTGCGCCTGCATCGGCCGCGTCGGCTTCGCCGGTTGTGCTCGAGCCGGCCCTGGCGAGTCCGGCGGCGGCGACTCCGGCTATCCCGGCGGCTGCCGCGTACTTGGCGGGTCCGCCGGTGTCGTCGGCCGAGTCGGTCCGGTGGGCGCCGGCGGGCGGCGGGTCCTTCGCGGCGACGCGTTGCGGGACGGTTGTGCCGTCCAGGTCGGAGGGGGTGGTTCCGTCGGTCTGGGCCGGTTGCTCGGCCGGTACCCAGGAGGACTTTTCGGGGTCCTTGGTGCCGTTGCCCGCCGGCGCGCCGCCCACACGGCCGATGGAAGGGCCGGAAGGAGCACCGGACACCTGCCCGGCCAGTTCGGCGGGGGACAGGTACCTGGTCGGGATCGGCTCGGTGGGTGCGTGCATGGGCTGGGCACGGGACCGGGGTCGCGGGGTCACCGGGCTCGGCGTCTTGGCCGGAACCGGGGGCCGAGGAGCGGTGGGCGGCGGACCCGGATTGCGTTCACGCAGCGCCGCCTGGGTGCGCGCGCGGCGGCGCGCTCTGGCCCTACTGCGCCGGACGAGCACCATCACCAGGATCAACAGCAGTAGCGCAACGAGGGCCCCGGCGCCGACGGCCGTCTGCATCGGGGTGAACGGCAACCTCATGGCTACGTACCGTACGTGGCCTACCTGGCGTTAGTCGGTTTCGACACCCGATCGGTCACGCCATGCCACCACCGTATGACCCGCGACCGCCGTCCGACTCCTCCGACCAGAAGCCGTTGTCCCGGTTGGCGAGGCCGTTGCGCGGCTGCGGGCCCTGCACCGGTGGCGCGCCGGCCGAGGCGCCGGGGCGGGGACGCGGGGTGGGTGTCGGGCGCGGCTTGGGGCTCGGCACGTTCGGCCGGGCCGACGGCGCGCCGGATCCCTGCCCGCCGGCCGAGCCCTGCCCGCCGCCGGAGGCCTCGCCGGCCGGGCGGGATTCGGAGCTGGGTCGCGCGTCACCTCCGGCGCGCCCCTCGGTGCCGGACCGTCCCTCCGACTCCGACCGACCGTCCGCGCTGGAACGTGCGTCCGACCCGGAACGACCATCGGTGCCGGAACGTGCGTCAGGCCCGGAACGTCCGTCGGCACCGGAGCGTCCGTCGGTGCCGGAACGACCATCGGTGCCGGAACGTGCGTCAGGTCCGGAGCGTCCGTCGGCGCCGGAGCGGCCTTCGGTGCCCGACGCCGGGGCGTCACCCGATGTGGGCCGAGGGGTCGGGCTGGGCCGGACCGCCGGGGTGGGGCCGGTGCTGCTGGCGGAACGGGCAACCGGGGTGGGGCCGGTGCCGCTGGTGGAACGCGCAATCGGCGTCGGGCCGCTGGTCGGCCGGGAAATCGGAGTGGGGCCGGTGCCCGTGCTGGGCCGGGGGCGGGGTGACGGGGTGGACTCCGGCTCGGCGCGCGGCTCGGGCCGGGGCTTGGGGGTCGGCGTGGGCTTGCGGCCGCTTTCCGGGGTCGGGATGGGGCCGGAGCGGGTAGTGGGTGCGTCGGTGCCGCGCTGGGCCGGCGGGGGCACCTGGGCGGCGGCCGGCTTGGGTCCGCCCCGCTCGGCCGGCTTGGGTCCGCCTCGCTCGGCCGGTTTCGCCCCGCCCCGGTCGGTGCCGAGCCCGCCGCCGATTCCGCCCCGACTGTCGGGACGCTCCGGGGTGCGGGGATGCACGTCCCTGGGCTGCGCCCTGGCCACCGGCTTCAGCCCGATGGACTGCTCCGAACGGCGGGCGCCCATCGGGATGCCCTCCGGCGGGGTGTCGCTGGCCTCGTCGTCACGCGCCTGGATGAGCAGGCCGTCCAACTGGTGGCGGACCCTGGTCAGGTTGCCCAGCACGTTCTCCCGGCGGCGGACCAGGTCGGAAAGGCGGGCGCGGGCCGCCTCCTCCTCGGCGCGGGCGAAGTTGCGCGCCTTGGCGCGGATCTCCTCCGCCTCCTCCTCGGCCACTTGCAGGATCGACTGCAGCCGGCCGGTGAAGGCGCCGATCCGCTCCTCGGGCTGCTCGTTGCCGCCGGAAGCCGGCTCGAACAAGCTGGTGGTGGCCCCGCCGCGCGCCGTTTCCAGTTCCTTGCGCTGCCGGGCGATGGTGCGCTCCAGCCCGGCGATGTGCTCGTCCACCTGGCGTCGGTCGTACCCGCGCACCACGACGTCGAAATGCGGCGGTGCCGCCTCTCCGTCCGGCTGCCGCCGGCTGTCTGCGTGGTCCGCGGTCATCGGTCACCCCCGATAGGTGGCGTACTGGCCACCGTTCACTCTACGGCGTGAGTCGGCTTGCCCACGTTCGGGGGAGCGGAGGCCGCCGTTCGCCCCGTCAAGGTGACCGCGCTTGCCCGCAGGTCAGGACTACCATCGCAGTGGTGAAGACGCAGGAGACGCTGCGGCGCGCACTGCACGAGCGAGGGCTCCGGATGACCCCGCAGCGACAGCTGGTGCTGGACGCGGTGCGCGAGCTGGAACACGCAACGCCGGAACAGATCTGCGCGCGGGTGCAGGTCCAGGCGCCGGCGGTGAACATCACCACGGTGTACCGCACGCTGGACCTGCTGGAACGGCTCGGCGTGGTCCGGCACACGCACCTCGGCCACGGCGCGCCGAACTACTCCGTGCGCGAACACCAGCACGTACACCTGGTCTGCCACGACTGCGGCGACGTCGCCGAGGTGCCCACCGAGCTGCTGGACGACCTGGCCGGCAGCTTGCGTGACCGGTTCGGGTTCCGGCTGGACGCCACGCACGTGGCGCTCTCCGGCGCCTGTACCGCCTGCGCCGCCGCGCGCCGCACCGAGGGTCGGACCCTGGAGGAAGCAGATTCATGAACCCATTGCTAACTGTGCCCGGCGCGGTCGCCGACGAGGGCCGCGACGAGGGGGTCGCCGCGCACTACGGGGACCCGCTAGCCGAGCAGCGCGCGGCCGACCGGTCCGCCGCCGTGGTCGACCGGTCCAACCGCCAGCTGCTCGCGGTCACCGGCCCCGAGCGGCTTTCCTGGCTGCACTCGCTGCTCACCCAGCACGTCACCGAGCTGGCCGAGGGCGCCGGCACCGAGGCGCTGGTGCTGGACATGAACGGCCGGGTGGAACACCACGCGGTGCTCGCGCACGTCGGCGACACGGTCTGGCTGGACGTGGAGCCGGGGACCGCCGAGGCCCTGCGCGACTACCTGGTGAAGATGCAGTTCTGGTCCGAGGTCGAGGTGCGCGACGCGACCGGCGAGCTGGCCCAGCTGGCGGTTGTCGGCCCGGACGCCGCCCGCGTGCTCACCACATCCGGGGTCCCGGTGCCCGAAGGGGCGTACGCGGTGGCCGCGCTGCCCGGCGGCACCGGCTTCGTCCGGCACATGCCTACCCGGGGCGGGGTGGACCTGTTCGTGCCCCGTCCGGAGCTGGCCGAGTGGTGGCGGAAGCTGCGCGACGCCGGCGCCGCCCAGGCCGGCGCGATGGCCTTCGAGGCGCTCCGGGTGGCCGCCCGCAGCCCCCGGCTGGGCGTGGACACCGACGAGCGGACGATCCCGCACGAGGTCGGCTGGATCGACACCGCCGTGCACCTGACCAAGGGCTGCTACCGGGGGCAGGAAACGGTGGCCCGGGTGGCCAACGTGGGCCGTCCGCCGCGCCGGTTGGTGCTGCTGCACACCTCCTCCGGGGACGACGAGCCGCTGGCCCCCGGCGACCCGGTTCTGCTCGACGGCAAGGAGATCGGCCGGGTGGGCACCGCCGTGCTGCACCACGAGCTGGGCGGAGTGGCGTTGGCGCTGGTCAAGCGCAGTATTCCGGTGGAGGCGGAGCTGGTCGCCGGGGACGCGGAACGCGCCACGCCGGTGCGGATCGACCCGGACTCGATGCCACCCGGCGAGGACGTCGAGCCGGCCGGCCGGGCCGCCCAGCAGCGCCTCCGTTCACTGCGCATGGCCTGATTGCCAAAGTCACCCGCAACAGGGGAGTGCCACGTCGCACGAACCGGGTCCCTCAGGGTACGGTAGGAGGCAGGACACTTAACGAGATGAACGGGGCCGCCGATTTCCCCCGGCCGCCCCGTCCCTGCTGTGAGGGGGGTCGAGCCATGGGGCGCGGCCGTGCAAAGGCCAAGCAGACGAAGAAGGCCCGAGAGCTCAAGTACAGCTCGCCAGGCCTCGACGCGGACGCCTTGCAACGCGAGCTCGCCGGTTACTCCTCCTTCCCGGAGTCGGAGAACGGCGACCACGAAGAAGAGGACGAGTACGAGGACTACCGTCGCCGCTGAGCGGTTGCGGTAGGCCCGTTCGTTTCGGTCGGCCAGCAGGCCTCCACCACCTCGCGCCAGCGGTGTGACAGTCGTGCGCGCGTTCGGTCGAGCCCGGTGGTCATCGGCATGGGGCCGCCACTCGCGTGTGTGCGGGTGGCGGCCCAGTATCTGTTCGAGCGGTGCTGGTTCAAAGACCGGCTTGGACGGCGCGGCGTGGTGCGCTGCCGCTCGGGTGGCGCCTCCTGCGTTCGGCGTGGGGCGGGTGGTGATCGCTGTTCGTGGCGGTTCAGCGTCGAAATTCGACGCTAATCCGCCACAGACCGCGATCATGACCAGGGAGCGAAACGTAAAGAGGCGCTACCCGTGAACCTGACCACCCAGGTCAGAACCTGGGGTGCTCGCCGCGCAGCAGCACGCGGGGGCCGTCCGAGTCGGAGGCCACGTCGCGGGCCCGGTGGATGTCACCGAGCACCCAGGCCGGCACGTGCCGTGCGGTGAGTACGGCCAGTGCGCGCTCCACGTCGTCCGGGGCCAGCACGGCGACCATGCCGACGCCCATGTTGAACGTCTGCTCCATCTCCGCCCGCTCCACCCGGCCGCGCGCGGCGATCAGGTTGAACACGGGCGCCGGCGTCCAACTGCCCCGGTCGCACACCGCGACCAGGCCCCTGGGCAGCACCCGGCCCAGGTTGCGGGCCAGCCCGCCGCCGGTGATGTGCGCGAACGTGCGGATCTCGGTCTCAGCGGCCAGCGCGAGGCAGTCCGGTGCGTAGATCCGGGTGGGCTCGAGCAGCTCCTCGCCGAGGGTGCGGCCGAACTCCTCCACCTGCCCGTCCAGCGGCAGCCGGGCCAGGTCCAGCAGCACGTGCCGGGCCAGCGAGTAGCCGTTGGAGTGCAGCCCGGAGGAGCCCAATCCGACCACCACGTCGCCCGGCCGGACCAGGTCCGGGCCGAGCATGGCGTCCGCCTCGACCACGCCCACCCCGGACGCGGAGAGGTCGTAGTGGCCGGCCTGCATCAGGCCGGGGTGCTCGGCGGTCTCGCCGCCGAGCAGCGCGCAGCCGGAGCGCCGGCAACCCTCCGCGATGCCCTTCACGATCGCCGCCACCTGGCGCGGCACCAGGGTGCCGCAGGCGATGTAGTCCTGCAGGAACAGCGGCTCGGCGCCGCACACCACCAGGTCGTCCACCACCATCGCGACCAAGTCGAGGCCGATGGTGTCGTGCCGGTCCAGTGCCTGCGCGATGGCCACCTTGGTGCCCACGCCGTCGGTGGAGGCGGCCAGCACCGGTTCGGTGTACTTGCCGATCTTCAGCTTGAACAGGCCGGCGAACCCGCCGATGCCCCCGATCACCTCGGGCCGGGTGGCCTTCTCGGTCCACGGCCGGAACGCCTCCACCGCGCGTTCCCCGGCCTCGATGTCCACTCCGGCGGCGGCGTAGCTGGCCGGCTGCGGCGTCGAGGTGCCGTTGCCGGTGTCGTCGCTCTGGCTGGCGGGGGGCGTTAAGGGCATGACGGAGGGGCTCCGGTTTGTTCAGGGCGGGCTGGGCGGGTTAAGCGGGCCGTGGGGCGGGTCAGGGTTGGTTGAGCGCGCCCGCGGCACCATACCCGGCGGTCAGCTTCCCGTCATTCGCAATGATCTCCTCGAGGAGATGCTTGCCCAGCTGCGCGTCGTCCGGCAGCGGAATCGGGTAGTTGCCGTCGAAGCAGGCCGCGCACAGCCGACTGGCCGGCTGCTCGGACGCCTGCACCAGGCCGTCGAGCGAGACGTAGCCGAGTGAGTCGGCCCCGATCGACCGGCGCACGCCGTCCATGTCCAGGTCGCCCGCGACCAGTTCGGCGCGGGAGGCGAAGTCGATGCCGTAGAAGCACGGCCAGCGCACCGGCGGCGAGCCGATCCGCACGTGCACCTCCAGCGCACCGGCCTCGCGCAGCATCCGGACCAGTGCGCGCTGGGTGTTGCCGCGCACGATGGAGTCGTCCACGACGACCAGGCGCTTGCCCCGGATGACGTCCCGCAGCGGGTTCAGCTTCAGCCGGATGCCCAGCTGGCGGATGGTCTGGCTGGGCTGGATGAAGGTGCGGCCGACGTAGGCGTTCTTCACCAGGCCCTGCCCGTACGGGATGCCGGAGCCCTGCGCGAAGCCGATCGCCGCCGGTGTGCCGGACTCGGGCACCGGGATGACCAGGTCGGCCTCCACCGGGAACTCCTCGGCCAGCTGCCGCCCGATGGCCACCCGCGTGGCGTGCACCGAACGGCCGGCGATATGCGTGTCGGGCCGGGCCAGGTAGACGTACTCGAAGATGCAGCCCTTCGGCTCCGGCGCGGCGAACCGGGAAGAGCGGAGCCCGTTCTCGTCGATGGCCAGCAGCTCGCCCGGCTCCACCTCGCGCACGAACGAAGCGCCCACGATGTCCAGCGCGGCGGTCTCGCTGGCCACCACCCAGCCGCGCTCCAGCCGGCCGAGCACCAGCGGGCGCACGCCGTGCGGGTCCCGCGCGGCGTACAGCGTCTGCTCGTCACAGAAAGTGAGCGAGAACGCTCCGCGCACCCGGGGCAGCAGCCGGGTCGCGGCTTCCTCCAGGCCGATGTCGGCGGAGGTGGCGGCGAGCAGCTCGGTGATCAGATCGGAGTCGGTGGTCGCGGTGAACCCGGTGCCGTTGTGGCGCGCGGTGAGCTCGCGGACCTCGTCGTGCAGCTCGGCGGTGTTCACCAGGTTGCCGTTGTGGCCCAGGGCCAGGCCGCTGCCGGTGGCGGTGGTGCGGAAGGTCGGCTGGGCGTTTTCCCAGGTCGTGGCGCCCGTGGTGGAGTAGCGGGTGTGCCCGACGGCGAGATGGCCGCGCAGCGACGTGAGGGTCTGCTCGTCGAACACCTGGCTGACCAGGCCCAGGTCCTTGAAGACCACGACCTGGCGGCCGTCGGAAACCGCGATGCCGGCGGCCTCCTGGCCTCGGTGCTGAAGTGCGAACAGCCCGAAGTAGGTCAGCTTGGCAACCTCTTCGCCCGGCGCCCACACACCGAATACGCCGCACTCTTCCCTGGGCTTGTCGTCGGTCACGGAGGGTTCCAACGCACGCTCCCCGCACGATCGCCGAATCGGGTCGTCGCTCACGTAACAAGGAGTCTAACGGCGTAAAGCCGATCTGGGTGTCCTCCGTGCCCTGTCTCTCACCACCCCCACCCTGATTCAGTGCGTTCAGCAGCGTGGTTCGGTCGGTTCAGCAGGGTGGTTCAGTGCATTTAGCCGCCAGAAGTGACTGAACCGGGCGCCGGAAGTGACTGAACCGGGCGCCGGAACTCACTGAACCGGGCGGGGGAGGGGTTAGCCGGCTAGAGGGCGGCGGAGGAGTTCGTCTAGCTCGAAGGGGGTGATGGGCGGGCCGTACCAGTTGCCCTGGCCGATGTCGCAGCCCAGGTTGGTCAGCCAGCGCGCCTGCGCGGCCGTCTCCACCCACTCGGCGGTGACCTGCAGGCCCAGCGCGTGCGCCATGCCGATCAGGGCCTCGACGATCTTTCCGTCCCGCGACTCGGCGTGGTCCTCGCAGGTCAGCCCGCGGATGAACTCGCCGTCGATCTTCAATCCGTGCACCGGCAGCCGGCGCAGGTAGGACAGGCTGGAGTAGCCCGTGCCGAAGTCGTCGATGGTCAGGCGCACGCCCATGTCGCGCAGCGCGTGCAGGGTGTCGGTGGCGGAGGCCTCGTCCACCAGGACGGCCCGCTCGGTGATCTCCAGTTGCAGCCGGTCGGGGCGCAGCCCGGTCTCGGCCAGGACGTCGGAAACCTCGGCCAGCCAGCCCGGCTCGGCGAGCTGGCGGGGAGCCACGTTCACGCTCACGTACGGTGCCCCGCTGCCGAACTGGTCCGCCCACCGGCGGGCCTGTCGGCAGGCCTCGGTGAGCACCCAGCGGCCCAGCGGCACGATCGCCCCGTTCCGCTCGGCCAGGTCGATGAACTGTGCCGGCCCGAGCAGGCCGAGCTCGGGGTGGCGCCAGCGGACCAGCGCCTCGACGCCGGTCAGCGCGCCGTCCGCCAGCTCCACCAGCGGCTGGTAGAGCAGGTGGAACTCGTGCCGGTCCACCGCGCCGGAGACGCTCGCGGCCAGGGCGAACTGGCTGGTCTCGCCGGCGTCGCGGTGCGGGTCGAACACCACCCAGCGGCCCCCGCCGGCGGTCTTGGCCCAGGACCGGGCGGACTCGGCGGCGCGCTGCAGCTCGCCGGGCCAGGTTTCGCCGACGGAGTCCTCGGCGATGCCCATGCTGGCGGTGACCTCCAGCTGCCGGGTGCCGATGCGCAGCGGCGGGCGCAACCCGGCCAGCACGTCCTTGGCCAGCCCGCACAGGTAGTCCACGCCGGGCGGGTCGGTGACCAGGATGGCGAACTCGTCGCCGCCGATCCGGGCCACCAGGTGCTGCCCGGCCAGCGCCTGCAGCCGGCTGGCGACGGCGAGCAGCAGCTGGTCGGCCGCCTCGTGGCCGAGCGAGTCGTTGATCTTGCGGAAGCCGTCCAGGTCCAGGTGGCACACCCCGACCCGGCGCACGTCGGAGTGCTCGGAGAAGGCCCAGCGCAGCTGGGCGTCCAGCAGCGCGCGGTTGGGCAGCCGGGTGAGCTGGTCGTGGTAGGCCTGATGGCGCAGGCGGGTGCGAAGGTGATGCCGTTCGGTTATATCTTCTATAACGGCAATCACGTAGTCCGGCCGCCCCGTGACGTCCCGCACCAGGGTCGCCGTGACGTGGGTCCAGACCAGCGTGCCGTCCGTCCGGTAGAACCGGACCTCCGCCGGCAGCCGGGTGTGCTGGCCGAGGGTCAACCGGGTGAAGTCCTCGCGCACCGTGTCCACGTCGGCCGGGTGCACATGCTCGGTCAGCGGGCGGGGCCGGTGGTTCTCCCGCTGTCGCGGGATCCGGGGCCGCTCGGACTCTGGCGGGTTGAGCCCGAGCAGCCCCCGCAGCGTGGGGTTCACGTCCAGCACCGTGCCGTCCAGCCCGATCAGCGCGATGCCCACGCCCAGCTCGGTGAACACCGTGCGGAAGCGCTGTTCGTTGGCGCGCAGCGCACGCTGCACCTTGCGGTGCGTGCGGCGCGCCTCGCGGAGGCGTAATCGGTGCTCCGTGAGTGAGTGTTCGTGCAGCTCACGGGCGTAACCGGTGGCGAGTGCGCCGAGCAGCTGGTCGAGCAGGGCCGGCGGCGCGGACTCGCCGAGCAGGGTGTCGGCGTGCAACCGGACCAGCCGGGGGAGCGCGCCGAGGCCCTGCGGGCGGTGCCGCTGGGCGCGGGCCAGCGCGGAGCCCAGGCGCTGCGCCTGCTCCGGCCGCCACGAGTCGGCGCGGATCAGGCCGGTGAGCTCGGAGGCCAGCACGGCCAGCCGGCCCCGGTCCGGGCCCTCGGCGGGACCTTCGGCGTCGGTCGGTCCGCCCAGCACGCCCACCCACTCTTCGGTGAACCGCGCCGCGGCGAGCGCACTCGACACAAGGGACGACCGGCTCCCCCCGACCTCTGGCACTGGGCCCGCCCCTTTCGGCCGGTGTCCCCAACCGGTTGCTCACAATCCTCCGATGCGGTTCGGCGCATCCGCTACCGGTTCGGGGTGTGCATCACTCGATTGGGGTCCGAAGCGATTACTCTTTGTTGCAATCTTGAGAAGTCGGCGGCCACGGCAGCAGGGCACCGATTTCCCCGGACCGGTGGCCCGAGGCGTTCACCTTCCCGGTGGCCACGGCATCGGCCCACGCCAGGAGGCCGGTCACCATGAGTAACCAGTTTCGGGGGTCGGTCTCCACCACGTGCGGCGGCGTCCCCCGGGTGTGCGTCGCGCCGGGAAGGCACTGCACCGCCGCGAACGGGGGCACCCGCACCTCCACCGCCTTCCCCGGGTAGGCCTGGGCAAACGCCCGCAACGAGGTCCGCACCGCCGCCGCGAGCGTGGTCCGCCCCGGCTTGGTCTCCGGCGTGTCCGGCCCGTCCAGCCAGTCCCGGACCGGCCGCAACGCGTCACGCAGCGTGTCCGCATCGATCACCACCCGGCCACCCTACGACCCCTCCCCGACGCGTGCGGGCGGGGCGCGGGGCGCGGGAGCTTAGGGTGGGTTGGGTGAGTTGGCGGGCTTGGGGTGGGTTGGTTGCCGGGGCGATGGCCGGGGCGGCCGGGTATGCGCGGCGGCGGACAGCGCTGGCCGGGATAACCGAGGACTACGCGGCGTACTGGCGCCGGCGGGCGCGGCGTCCGGGCGAGCTCGTACTGGTCGCGCTCGGTGACTCGCTGGCCCAGGGGCTGACCGCGCGACGTCCGGAACGCGGGTTCGTCGGGTTGCTCGCCGACGAGTTGGCCGCCCGCGAGGGCCGTACCGTCGGCGTGCGGAACCTCTCGGTCACCGGTGCGACCGTGGCGGACGTGCTGGCCGGCCAGCTGCCCCTCACCACCGACTCCACCGACCTTGGCCAGGAGACACTGGTCGCCGTGTGCGTGGGCACCAACGACGTGGTGCACACCCCGCTGCGCGCGTTCCGCGAGCGGTTTGCCGAGCTGTGTGCGGGCCTGCCGGCCGGCGCACTGGTCGCCGACGTGCCGAACTTCCCGCGCGGCCCGCACCGCATCGCCGCGCGGCGTTACTCGAGCAGCTGTCGCGAGGTGCTGGCCGGGTTTCCCCGGTTGATCCCGGTACCGCTGGAGCGGGCCACCAGGGCCATGCGGTTCTGGGAGGTGGGCGCCGACCTGGTGCACCCGGGCGACCCCGGGCACCGCCGCTACGCCGCCGCGTACCTCGAGGCCCGGCACACCGCCGCCGGCTGACCGCCAAGCGCGGCCCGATCGCGAAGCGGCCCGGGTCCCGCCATGCGGGCCCGGGCCACTTCGGAGTTACTTCGGCTTCGCCGGATTACCGGGGGGCCTGACCGCCCGGGGCCACCTGCGCCTGCGGGAGCAGGATCGGCTGGCCCTCGCGCAGGCCGGACAGCACCTCGGTGTTGTCGTCGCCGACCACGCCGGGCTGGAACGGCACCTGCTGGGGCTGGCCGTCCGGACCGGGCACGTTGACCAGCGTGCGGCCACCCTGGCGGATCACCGCGCCGTTGGGCACCACCAGCACGTTGTCCTTGGAGCTGGTCCGCACGCCCGCCTCGGCGGTCTGACCGGCCTTCAACCGGGGGTCGGACTCGTTGAGCAGGACCGTGGCGTAGTAGTTCGTCACACCGGAGATGGCGATACCACCGGGGGCGATCGACAACACGGTGCCCTCGCGGGTCAGGTCCGGCACCGCGTCGAACGACACGTCGACCTTTTGGCCGGGCGACACCTTGGCCGCGTCCGACTCCTCGAACGGAACGACCACCTGGAAGGTGTTGAGGTCGTTCAGCACGATGAACGCGCCACCACCGGGACGGGTCGCCGACAGGCCACCACCGGCGTTACCGGCGGAGTCCGAGGTCGCCGCCGCACCCACGCCGGGGATCACCGCGCCGCTGCCCGGCGCCAGCGCCGACTGCGGCGCACCGTTGCCCACGTACTCGCCGACCACACCGGTCACGGCCGAGATCGTGCCGGCCACCGGGGCGAACAGCACCGTGTTCTCCACGTCGCGCTGGGCGTTGGCCACCTGCGCGCGGGCGGACTCGACCGCACCCTCGGCGGCGTCGATGTTGGCGTCCCGGTCGGTACCGGCCAGCTCATCGTCGTTGCGGGCCCGCACCAGCGCCAGCTGGGCGTTCTCCACCGACACCTTCTGCGTGGCCTTGTCCGAATCGCGCTTGGCGACCGCCGCGTCGTAGCTGGCCTTGCTGGAGTTGTAGGTGTTCTTGGCCGTGATGTAGTTGGCCCGGGCGGTGTCGCAGTTGGGCAGCTGGTCCATCAGGCTGCCCTGGCCACCGGTCAGACCGGACAACAGCCCGCTCTGCCCCGGCTGCCCGCTCTGCGGGTCACCGGCCGCATCCGACGCCGAATCGTCGTCCTCGGCCGAGCCGCCGGCCTTGGCCATCGGGCAGGCCTGCTTGTACACCGCGTACGCCGCCTGCAGGGCCGCCTTGTCCGCGTCCAGCTTCTTGCGGGCGTGGAAGACCGCCTTGTCGTTGCCGTCGTTGATCGCGTCGGCCTGCCGCTTCACCGCGTCGTAGATGTCCTTGGTCTGGTTCTCCACCCGACCCGCGGCATCCGCCTGGTTACCGTTCACGATCTTGTCCAGCTGGGCCTGCGCCTGGTCCAGGGAACCCTGGGCCTGCCGCAGCGCCTGCTTGGCCGGGAAGTCGTCGATCTTGGCCAGCAACTGGCCGGGCTGCACCTTGTCGCCGACCTTCACCGGCACCTCAACCAGCTTGCCGCCCTTGGTGAACCCCACGTTCTGCGAGGTCACCGCCGCCAACGCACCGGATGCCGAAACCTTGGTGGCGACACTGCCACGCTCAACCTGCGCCGTAGGTGGCGCGGGTGTCGAACCCCCACACGCAGCCGTCGTCGCTCCCACGAGCAACGCCAGCGACGCCGCGGCGGCCATACGCACCCCCGTGCGGCCGCGGATCGTCTGAGACATCGAGTCTTCCGCCTTTCACAGATCCTGGGTTCAACCGGTGGTTCGGGGTCACTGGTTGAGAACTACCTTCGGTTACTTATCGGTCACAGCTGTATCTCGGTTACTGATATCTCAGTGCCTCGATCGGGCGAAGCTTGGATGCGCGGTTGGCCGGGTAGCCACCGGCGATGAGGCCGATGGCCAGACTGACCAGGAAGGCAACGGCGATCGCCGTGTAGTCGATCTGGGGAGCGCCGAAGGTGGGCGCCACCTGGGGAATCAGAATCGCCCCGGCGACGGTGATGGACACCCCGATGAAGATGCCCACCAGGCCGCCGATGCCGGCCAGCACCGTCGATTCGATGAGGAACTGCTTCATGATCGCGCTGCGCCGGGCGCCGATGGCCTTGCGGATGCCGATCTCCCTGGTCCGCTCGGTCACCGACACCAGCATGATGTTGGCCACGCCGATACCGCCCACCACCAGCGAGATTCCGGCCACCGCGACCGTGAACAGCTGGAGGTAGAAGAGGAACTGGTTGGCCTGGTCCAGCAGGCTCTGCAACGCCTTGGCCTCGAAGTCGCGCTTGGACGGGTCGCGGATCAGGTGCTGTTCGGAGAGCACGTTGGTAACCTGCTCCAGCGCCGCCGGCACCTGCGCGGTGCTGCCCGCCCGCACGATGATCGACTGCACCGTGTCCGGGCCGCCCAGCAGGTAGGAACGGGCCGCGCCGATCGGCATGATGGCCGTGTCGTCGTCCTGCCCGTTGCTCTTGACGACCCCGATGACCTCGAAGTTCACCCGGCCGACCCGGACGTTCTTGCCGATCGCGCCGCTCGAGTCGCCGGCGAACAGCTCGGCCACCGGGTTCGGCCCGAGGATGACCAGGCGCTCCTTGCGCTGCGCCTCCTGCTTGGTGAACATCCGGCCGGCGACCAGCTCGCGGTTGGCCATCTCCATGTAGTCGTCGGTGCTGCCGGCGACGTTGGCCCGGAACTGGTGCTGGTTGTAGGCCATCAGCGCGGTGCCGCCGACCACCGGGAGAACCTGGGAGATGTCCGGCGCGTTGTTCTTGTTCTCCAGCGCCTTGACGTCGCTGTCCTTGAGGTCCTTGGCGGCACCGCCGCCGGGCACGCTGCCGGCGGTCTTGGTGATCACGATCTGCGTGCCCAGCTTGCCGAAGTTCTCGTTGAACCCGGCCTGCATACCGTTGCCGAGGCCCACCAGGATGATCACGGCCGAGACACCGATCACGATGCCCAGCGTGGTCAACGCACTACGCAGCCGGTTGATCCGCATGCTGCGGAATGCGATGGTGAAGGCCTCGCGCAGGTTCATCTATGAGACCCCGGTCCGGTGCTTCTGCACCTCGTCGCGCACGATCTCGCCATCCCGAAGCATGACGACCCGCTTGGCAAATGCGGCCACCTCGTCCTCGTGGGTGATCAGGATTACCGTGCGGCCGGAGTCGTTGAGCTCGACCAGCAACTTCATGATCTCCACGGTGGACGCGGTGTCCAGGTTTCCGGTCGGCTCGTCGGCCAGGATCATCACCGGGTCGGTGACGATCGCCCTGGCGATCGCGACACGTTGCTGCTGACCACCGGAGAGCTCGCTGGGCAGGTGCTTGACCCGGTCGCCCAGGCCGACCTTCTCCAGCGCGTCGGTGGCCCTCACCCGGCGGTTGCCGATGCCGGCGTAGACCATGGGCAGCTCGACGTTGCGAACCGCGCTGGTGCGGGGGATGAGGTTGAACGCCTGGAACACGAAACCGATCTTGCGGTTGCGGATCTCGGCCAGCTCGTTGTCCCGGAGCGTGCCGACGTCCACGCCGTCCAGCCGGTAGGTGCCCTCGGTGGGAATATCCAGGCACCCCAGCATGTTCATCATGGTGCTCTTGCCGGAGCCGGAGGGACCCATGATCGCAACCATGTCGCCAGCATCGATCTTGAGGCTGACGTTGTTGAGGGCTCGGAGTTCAACCTCGCCCATCTGGTAGATCTTGGTGACTTTCTCGAGCTCGATCATCATCCCCCCGGGGTGCGGGCCAGTGCCGCCTCCCAGCATCCAAGAAAAAAGGTCGGACTGGCAGCTCAATTCCGACCGTATTTCTCAACTCACGACTGAGTGGGACAACGACCTTCGTAGGTGTGAGTTATCCGCGCGAACGAATCTTCACCGGTAAGGGTACTCGCCGTAATCGCTCAGTGACCAAACAGCGCCGGCAGCGTGCCTTCCCAGGCTTTTCGCAGGTCAGTTAGGGCGAATTGACCCGATCCAGTGATCATCAAGCCGGCCTCGGACGGCCGGGTGGTGCCCAGCTCGGCGAATATCACACCGTGTCGCCGGCATAGCTCGGTGAGCCGGGCCACATTGGCCGGCTCGGCCGCCACCAGCGCCCGCCCGGCCGACTCGGCGAACAGCGTGACGAACGGCTCCAGCTTCTCGGGCAGGTTGATTTCCGCGCCCAGCTCGCCGATCAGGCAGGCCTCCACCAGCGCCTGGGCCAGGCCTCCGTCGGACAGGTCGTGCGCCCCGCCGAGCAGGCCTTCCGTCGCGGCTTCGGCCAGCAGGACGGCCAGCGCCCGCTCGGCGGCCAGGTCCACCCTCGGCGGGCGTCCGCCCAGGTGGTCGTGGACGACGTGCGCCCACTCGCTGCCGTCCAGCTCCTCCAGCGTCTCGCCGAGCAGCAGCACGGTGTGCCCCTCGGCGGTGAAGCCGTTGGGGATGCGCCGGTCCACGTCGTCCAGCACGCCCAGCACGCCGACCACCGGCGTGGGGTGGATGGCGGTGGCCCCGGTCTGGTTGTAGAAGCTGACGTTGCCGCCGGTCACCGGGATGCCCAGCTGCGCGCAGCCGTCCGCCAGGCCGCGTACCGCCTGCTCGAACTGCCACATCACCCCCGGGTCCTCGGGCGAGCCGAAGTTGAGGCAGTCGGTCACCGCGACCGGCGTCGCGCCGGACACCGCCACGTTCCGGTACGCCTCGGCCAGCGCCAGCTGCGCGCCGGTGTAGGGGTCCAGCGCGCAGAACCGCGCGTTGCAGTCGGTCGCCACCGCGATCGCGCGCGAGGTGCCCTCGATCCGGATCATCCCGGCGTCGGCCGGCTGCGCGGACAGCGTGTTGCCCCGCACGTAGCGGTCGTACTGGTCGGTCACCCAGGCCCGGCTGCACAGGTTCGGGCTGGCCACCATGGTCAGCACGGTGTCGCGCAGCTCTTGTTCGGTGGCCGGCCGGCGCAGCGCCTTGGTGCCGTTGGCCACCAGCGCGTCCTGGCTCTCCGGACGGGCGATCGGCCGCTGGTAGACCGGCCCCTGGTGGGCCACCGTGCGCGGCGGCACGTCCACCACCCGCTGGTCGTGCCAGTCGATCACCAGCCGGTCGCCGTCGGTGACCTCGCCGATCACCGTGGCCAGCACGTCCCACTTGGCGCAGACCGCCATGAACCGGTCCACGTTGGCCGGGGTGACCACCGCGCACATGCGCTCCTGCGACTCGCTGGAGAGCACCTCGGCGGCGGTCATGTGCCTGGCCCGGAGGGGGACCGCGTCCAGGTCGATGTGCATGCCGCCGTCGCCGGCGCTGGCCAGCTCGGAGGTGGCGCAGGAAAGCCCCGCCCCACCCAGGTCCTGGATGCCCACCACCAGGTCTTCCCGGAACAGTTCCAGACAACATTCGATCAGCACTTTCTCGGTGAACGGATCGCCCACCTGTACTGACGGAAGCTTCTTGCGTCCGGTTCCGGTCTCGTCCCCGTCAAATGTCTCCGACGCCAGCACCGAGACGCCGCCGATGCCGTCCAGCCCGGTCCGCGCGCCAAAAAGGATGATCTTGTTGCCGGTGCCGGAGGCGTGGGCGAGGTGCAGGTCCTCGGTTCGGAGAACGCCCACGCACAGGGCGTTGACCAGCGGGTTGCCCGCATATACCCGGTCGAAGACCACCTCGCCGCCGATGTTCGGCAGGCCCAGGCAGTTGCCGTAGAAGCTGATCCCGGAGACCACACCGGGGAGCACCCGCTTGGTGTCGTCCGCGTCGGCCGGGCCGAACCGCAGCGGGTCGGCGACGGCGATCGGCCGCGCGCCCATGGCCATGATGTCCCGCACGATGCCGCCGACGCCGGTGGCCGCGCCCTGGTGCGGCTCCACGTAGGACGGGTGGTTGTGGCTCTCCACCTTGAAGGTGACCGCCCAGCCTTCGCCGATGTCCACCACGCCGGCGTTCTCCCCGATACCGGCCAGCATCTTGGCCCGCATCTCCTCGGTGGTGGTCTCGCCGAAGTAGCGCAGGTGGACCTTGGAGGACTTGTAGGAGCAGTGCTCGCTCCACATCACGCTGTACATGGCCAGCTCGGCGTCGGTCGGCCGGCGCCCGAGAATGTCCCGGATCCGTTGGTACTCGTCGTCCCGCAGCCCCAGCTCGCGGTACGGCTGCGCCTGCTCGGGAGTCTGGGCGGCGAGCTGGACGGTATCGACGGAGTCGCTCACCCCCCAACCCTAACCGCCCCCGCGAGTCGGGGATTCGTGCACGGTGAGTCGGGACCTGAGGTACGGCGAGTCGGGACTTGGGGTACGCGTCAGCCCCCGGGCGCGGAACCCGGGGGCCGACAGAAGTCACTGAATCAGGGTGCTCAAGGCACTGAATCAGGGTGCTGGAAGCACTGAATCAGGTGGGGGTGTGGCCTACTGGAAGCGGAGGGCTTCGATGGGTTGGAGGCGGGCGGCCCGGTAGGCCGGGTAGCCGCCGGCGACCAGGCCGATCAGGAGGCTGACCATGAACGCGATCGCGATGGCCGGCCCGGACACCTCCGGCGCGCCGAAGTCCGGGGTCAGCGCCGGGATGATCTGCGCGAGGGCCAGCACCAGGCCCACGCCGAGCAGGATGCCCGCCAGGCCGCCCATTCCGGCCAACACCGTCGACTCGATCAGGAACTGCTTCATGATCGCGCTGCGCCGGGCGCCGATGGCCTTGCGGATGCCGATCTCCCTGGTCCGCTCGGTCACCGACACCAGCATGATGTTGGCCACGCCGATGCCGCCCACCACCAGCGAGATTCCGGCCACCGCGACGATGAACAGCGTCAGGAAGCCGAGGAACTGCTTGATCTCGTCCAGCTGGGACTGCAGCGCCTGCGTCTCGTAGTCGCGTTTGCCCGGGTCGGCGATGTTGTGCCGCTCGTCGAGGATCCGGTTGACCTGGTCCAGCGCCGCCGGCACCTTCTCCACGCTGGTGGCCTTGGCGATCATGCTGGTCAGCGTGTCCGTGCCGCCGAGCAGGTAGGCCCGGGCGGTGGTCAGCGGGGTCAGCGCGATGTTGTCGAAGTGCCCGTCCGACTTGAGGATGCCGATCACCTTGAAGTTGTTCCGGGTGATCCGGATCTCCGAGCCGAGCGCCTTGGCCGCGTCGCCGCCGTAGAGGTTCTCCACCACCTCGGGGCCGATCAGCACCACCCGGGCGCGGTCCTTGACGTCGGCCTCGGTGAACATCTCGCCCATGGTGACCTCACGGTTGTTCACCGAGAGGAAGTCGGTGGTCGAACCGAAGATCAGGCCCGAGAACTGCAGGCCGGGGCCGGAGTAGAGCAGGCCCTTGCCGGAAAGTCCCGGGGTGACGGAGGCGATGTCCGGCGCCTTGCTCTTGTCCAGCAGGGCGCGCATGTCGCCCTCTTTCAGGTCCTTGGGCTGGCCGCCGCCGGGGATCGAGCCCTGCACCTTGTCGACGGTGATCGCGGTGGCCAGGGCGCCGAAGCTCTTGTTGAAGCCGGTCTTCATCCCGTCGCCGAGACCGACCAGCACGATCACGGCGGTGACGCCGATCACGATGCCGACGGTGGTCAGCATCGATCGCAGGCGATTCGCGCGCAGTGCGCGCATCGCGATCGTGAGTGCTTCCTTGAAGTACATCCGCGCCCCATCCCTCAACTAGCTGAGCCCAGCATCAGGGGTTTCGTCGGCGAAGGCACGTCTATTTCGCGAAGGGGGGTGCGTCCTTCACCACATTGGCTGGAGTGGGCCGCAGTGATCGAGATAAAGGACGCTAGTTGGCTACCAGTGCACTCATCACCGAGGTGAAAAGGCCCAGGCCGTCGGCGGAGGGACCGGTCGCCCGGTCGATGGCGTGCTCGGGGTGCGGCATCAGGCCGACCACCCGCCGGTCGGCCGAGGTCACCCCGGCGATGTCGCGCATCGCGCCGTTCGGCGCGGGCTGCGCGTAGCGGAACACCACCCGTCCCTCGCCGTCCAGCGCGTCCAGCGTCTTCGGGTCGGCCACGTACCGGCCCTCGCCCGACTTGAGCGGGATGAGGATCTCCTGTCCGGCGGTGTATCCGCTGGTCCAGGCGGTGTCCGTCTGCTCGACGCGGAGCTCGACGTCACGGCAGATGAAGCGCAGCCGTTCGTTGCGGGTCATCGCGCCGGGCAGCAGGCCGGCCTCGCAGAGGATCTGGAAGCCGTTGCAGATGCCCAGCACCGGCAGGCCGCGCCGGGCCGAGTCGATCACCGGGCGCATCACCGGGGCGAACCGGGCGATCGCGCCGGCGCGCAGGTAGTCGCCGTAGGAGAAACCGCCGGGGACGATCACCGCTTCGACGTGCCGCAGGTCCTCGTCCGCGTGCCACAGGTCGACCGGCTCGGCACCGGCGTAGCGCACCGCGCGCGCGGCGTCCACGTCGTCCAGCGTGCCGGGGAAGGTGATCACCCCGATGCGTGCGGTCATTCGGACACCCGGGTGACGCGCCAGTCCTCGATCACCGGGTTGGCCAGCAGGGTGCCGGCGATCCGGTGCAGGGTTTCGTCGTCGACCGAGTCGTCTATGTCGAGCTCGAAGTGCTTGCCCTGCCGCACCTCGCGCACCCCGGCGAAGCCCATCCGGGGCAGCGCCCCGGCGACGGCCTGCCCCTGGGGGTCGAGGATCTCCGGCTTGGGCATCACGTCCACCACCACACGGGCCATGCTTTACACCTTAAAGCCGGACGGTCTCGCCCGGCTTGGGCAGGTGCAACCGGTCGGCCAGGCCGCGCGCCTCGAACGCCTCGCGCAGCGCGTCGGCGCCCTCGGTGAAGTGCGCCCAGCCCTCGAAGTGCAGCGGCACCACCCGGCCCGCGCGCAGGATCTCGGCGGCCTCGGCGGCGCCCGCGCCGTTCAGCGTGAGGTACTCGCCGTCCGGGATGAGCGGGGTATGCGCGCCGCCGGCGAACAGCACCGCGACGTCCACGTCGCCCACCCGCCCGGCGATCTCCTCGACCACCCGGAGCGACGCGTTGTCCCCGCTCACGTACACCGTGGGCAGGCCGTCGCCGGCCAGCACGAACCCGGTAACCGGGCCGACCAGGTGCTCGGTGCCGTCCGGCCCGTGCTGCGCGGGCACGGCGGTGAGCCGCAGCTTGCCCAGCGTGGTGGACTCCCACGGCCGCAGGCCGCGCACCGGCTCGCCGAGGCGCTCGGCGGCGGCCGGCGTGGAGTATGCGCGTGGCGCCTTGCCGAGGTACTCCCGGCCGGCGCGGTCCAGGTTGTCGACGTGCTGGTCGTGGGAGAGCAGCACCGCGTCCACCCGGCCCAGCTCGGCCGGGTCGACCACCCGGTCGGTGAGCTTGACCAGCTTGCGGTTGCCCACCGGGTACTCGCCCGGCGGGTCGAAGGTCGGATCGGTGAGCAGGCGCAACCCGGCCAGCTCCAGCACGGCGGTCGGGCCGCCCAGGTAGGTGATGCTCATCTCCCGGCGAACCGCTCCGCCGTGCGCGGTATTCCGGCGGTTCTCAGGCGGCCAGCGGGGTGGGCAGCGGCAGCCGGTAGGTGGCCGGGGTGGCGCCGGCGTCCAGTGCGGCGTCGATCGCGTCCAGCAGCACCTGGCGGGTGCTGGCGCGGTGCAGCTCCGTCGCGTCCACGTCGATGCGCACCAGGCCGCCGCGCCGCGCGGTGCGGCTGGCCAGCAGCAACAGGCCGCGGTGCCGCCAGGCCTCGGTGGACTCGGGGGCCGGGCCGTCCACGGCGCGCACCCCGGCGGTCAGCCCACCGGGGGTGAGCACCCGGCCGCGCAGCAGCGACTCCGAACCGTTCAGCCGGCGTATCCCGACGCTGTCCGCGCACACCCGGAAGCCCCGCCGGCGCAGCGCGGTCAGCGTCCCGGAGGAGGCCAGCCAGCGCGGCGGCGCGAACACCTCGGAGGAAAGGCCCAGGTCGTCCAATGTGCGGGTGGCGGCGATCAGGCGCAGGGTGGCCTCGTGGCTGGGCAGCGCGGCGAACTCGGCGCGGCGGTACGGCCAGCTCCGGCCGGCCGGCACCACGGCGTGGTCGAAACCGTGCATGACCAGCGCGTCGCCCACCGGCAGGCGGGACCGCAGCCACCGGATCAGCGGGGCGTCGGCGCGATGCCGGCCTTCGCGGGGGCGCGGCGGAAGGAGCCAGGACACGGGCGCCAGCCGGGCGTCCAGCTCGCCGGTGAACTCGATGCTCGCCGGCAGGGTCGGTTCGGAAACTCCGGATATCGACACGATCAGCGTGGCAGGCACGCTTCCATGAGGCCTTATCAGCGTGTCTCAGGGTTGACCCCATCGTGTCGTGTCTATGACGACGTTGTGAAACTCCGGCCGGTGAGCCGCTGGTAGAGCTCTATGTACCGATTCCGGGCCAGTTCGACCACGTCCTCGGGGATCTCCGGCGCGGGGGGCGTGCGGTCCCAGCCGGTGCCGGAGGCCCAGTCCCGGACGATCTGCTTGTCGAAGGAACGCTGCGGGTGGCCGGGCTGCCACTCGTCGGCCGGCCAGTACCGGGAGGAGTCCGAGGTCAGCGCCTCGTCGCCCAGGGTGAACCGGCCTTGCGCGTCCCAGCCGAACTCGAACTTGGTGTCCGCGACGATCACGCCCCGGCCGGCGGCCAGCTCGGCGCCCCGCCGGTAGACCTCCAGGGTGGTGTCCCGCAGCCGGGCGGCGGTTTCCGCGCCGACCATGTCCTCCACGTCGGCGTAGGTGATGAACTCGTCGTGCTCGCCGATCGGCGCCTTGGTGGTCGGCGTGAAGATCGGCTCGGGCAGCTTCGACCCCTCCACCAGGCCTTTCGGCAGTGCTACGCCGGACACGGTGCCCTGTTTCTGGTACTCCCGCAGGCCCAGGCCGGCCAGGTAGCCCCGCGCGATGCACTCCACCTGGATGATCTCCAGGCGCTTGCAGCGGACGGCGCGGCCGGCGAACTCCGCCGGCACGTCGGTGCTGGAGATGACGTGGTTCGGCACCACGTCGGCCAGCTGCTCGAACCACCACAGCGCGAGCTGGTTGAGCAGCTTCCCCTTGTCCGGGATCGGGTTCGGCAGGATCACGTCGTACACCGAGATCCGGTCCGAGGCGACGAGGACGATGTCCTCGCCATCGGCGTACACGTCACGCACCTTGCCCGAGTGCAGAAGCTTCACTCGCTACAAGCTAGTGGAACAGGGTGCGCTGCCACTGCTGGTGGTCGGCGGCCGCGCGCAGGTCGTCGTGCAGCCGGACCAGGTCCCGGTCCTCCACCTCGCTGCTGCCCCAGAGGTGGCCGTAGAGCCGGCTGTGCAGGTGGGCCTGGCGGGCGTGGTTGCGCTCCAGCGCCCAGTAGACCAGGGCAAACGTCACGATTACGATCACGATGGAAGTCATGGCAGTAACTCTGCTGTAAACAACTTCCTGCCAACAGTGGCATGACTGACCCTGTACAACAATATCCTGCCAAAGTACGCTCGGTGGCATGTTGCGCACCGTGGCCGCCGTGCTGGTGGAGGACGTGGCGCCGTTCGAGCTCGGTGTGATCTGCGAGGTGTTCGGGATCGACCGGACCGAGGACGGCGTGCCACCCTTCGACTACCGCATCTGCGCCGAGCACCCGGGCCGTCCGCTGAGCACCACCATGGGCATGCGGCTGCTCCCCGACCACGGGCTGGACGCGGTCCGGGGCGCCGACCTGGTCGCCGTGCCGGCCTGCCGGATCCGCGACGAGTACCCGGAAGCGGTCTTGTCGGCGTTGCGTTCCGCCGCCGACTCGGGGGCGACGCTGCTCTCGGTGTGCAGCGGGGCGTTCGTGCTGGGTGCGGCCGGGGTGCTGGACGGCCGCCCCTGTACCACGCACTGGTACCACGCGGCCGCGTTCACCGCCCGCTTTCCGGCGGCCAAGATGGACCCGGACGTGCTGTTCGTGGACGACGGCAACGTGATCACCAGCGCCGGCACCGCCGCCGGCATCGACGCCTGCCTGCACCTGGTCCGCCGCGAGCTGGGCTCGGCGCCGGCCACCGCGATCGCCCGCCGGATGGTGGTGCCGCCGCAGCGCGACGGCGGCCAGCGCCAGTTCATCGAGCTGCCCGTGCCGGAGTGCGCCGGGGACAGCCTGGAGCCGGTGCTGCGCCACATGCTGGAGAACCTGGGTTCGGAACACACCGTGGCCTCGCTGGCCCGGCGCGCGGCCATGTCCGAGCGCACCTTCGCCCGCCGGTTCGGCGCGGAAACCGGCACCACGCCGAACCGCTGGTTGTCCACCCAGCGCGTACTGCGCGCCCGTGAACTGCTGGAACGCACCACGATGAGCGTCGACGAGGTGGCCGACGAGGCCGGTTTCGGCACCCCCGCGCTGCTGCGTCACCACTTCCAGCGCCTGGTCGGCGTCACCCCGAGCGACTACCGCCGCACCTTCCGCTGCCCGGAGGAGGCGGGCTAGAGAATCGGCGCGGGGGTGTAGGTGGCGGCTTCGGGGTGGGCCTTGGTGAGGTCGGCGACCTGGGTCAGGACGGCGTCTACCTGGGAGGTTGCCGCGCCGGTGAAGGTGAGTGGGTCGCCCAGCCCTAGCGAACCCGGCGGCAGGCCGAGGCGTTCGTCGCGTTCCAGGCGAGCCAGCAGGTCGTTCTCCGCCTGGCCGCGCTCGCGCATGGCCAGCGCCACCGCGACCGCGTGCTCCTTGATCACCTCGTGCGCGGTCTCCCGCCCGACGCCGGCCCGCACCGCCGCCATCAGCACGCTGGTGGTGGCCAGGAACGGCAGGTAGCGGTCCAGCTCGCGAGCCACCACCGCCGGGTAGGCGCCGAACTCGTCCAGCACGGTCAGGAAGGTCTCGATCAGCCCGTCCAGCGCGAAGAACGCGTCCGGCAGGGCCACCCGGCGCACCACCGAGCAGGACACGTCGCCCTCGTTCCACTGGTTGCCGGCCAGCTCGCCGACCATCGACGCGTAGCCGCGCAGCACGACGGCCAGCCCGTTCACCCGCTCGCAGGACCGGGTGTTCATCTTGTGCGGCATCGCGCTGGAGCCCACCTGACCCGGCTGGAAGCCCTCGGTGACCAGTTCCTGCCCGGCCATCAACCGGATCGTGGTGGCCAGACTGGACGGCCCGGCGGCCAGCTGCACCAGCGTGGTCAGCACGTCGTAGTCCAGCGAGCGCGGATACACCTGCCCGACGCTGGTGAGCACTTTTGCGAAGCCGAGGTGGGCGGCGACCCGCTGCTCCAGCTCGGCCAGCCTGTCGGACGAGCCGCCGAGCAGGTCCAGCATGTCCTGACCGGTGCCCACCGGGCCCTTGATGCCGCGCAGCGGGTAGCGGTCCAACAGCTCGGTCAGCCGCTGGTGGGCCACCAGCAGCTCGTCGGCCGCACTGGCGAACCGCTTGCCCAGCGTGGTGGCCTGAGCGGCCACGTTGTGGCTGCGCCCGGCGATCACCAGCTCCCGGTACTCGCCGGCCCGCCGGGCCAGCCGGGCGAGCATCGCGACGGTGCGGTCGGCCAACAGTGCCAGCGCATCCCGGACCTGCGCCTGCTCCACGTTCTCGGTGAGGTCGCGGCTGGTCAGGCCCTTGTGCACGTGCTGGTGGCCGGCGAGCGCGTTGAACTCCTCGATGCGCGCCTTCACGTCGTGCCGGGTGACCCGCTCGCGCGCCGCGATGGACGCCAGGTCGATCTTGTCGATCACCCGCTCGTAGTCGGTGATCGCCTCCGCCGGCACCGCGACGCCCAGCTCGCGCTGTGCACGCAGCACGGCCAGCCATAGCCGTCGCTCCAGCAGGATCTTGTGCTCGGGGGAGAACAGCCGCGCCATCTCGGCGCTCGCGTAGCGGTTGGCCAGTACGTTCGGGATCACGTCGGGCCAGCTTACAGTTCGTCCGCCATGTCGCTGACGATCTGGCGGAGCAGGTCCTTGAACGGCACCCGGCCGGGCTTGACGGACAGGCTGTTCAGGGTCAGCCAGCCGCCGTCGTCGGTGGGCGTGCCGGTGGTGACCACTCCGCCGCCCGGCGGGACCTGCACGTTGATCTGGTTGGTGGGCCGGGGCGACAGGATTACCTGCAACGAGCCCTGGATGCCGTTGTCGTTGACGTCCACCTCGAAGCCGCGCCCGTTCGGCGGGCACTGCGCGGAGGCCGGCAGCGGGCGGGGGTGCAGCCCGCGCACCTCCGGCAACGCCTCACCGAGCATTCGGAACAGCTCGTCGTCCACGCGCGCGCAGTTGTCCAGGCGCTTCTGTGGCGCGGCGCCGAACGGTGCCGGCTGGGGGATGGCGTCGGAGCGGGCCTCCGGCGCGTCCATGTAGGGGACGATCGAGCGGGCGTTCGGCGCGGGCTCCGCGCCGGCCAGCGTCGAGTCGGAGGAAGGCGTCGAGCCGAGCAGGCTGGCGCCGCCCAGCCCGACCGCGCCCAACCCGGCGGCGGCCAGCACCGCGGCGGCCAGCGCGGTGCCGCCGATCACCCGCTGCCGCTTCCGGATCCGGGCGCGCTCGGAACCGGCCAGCACGTCGGCGTGGTCGAAGGTGGGCGGCGGGGCGCCCTGCGCGGCGGAGTCGGCGGCGTCCCGGAACAGCTCGGCGAGCGCGCGATCATCCATCTTGGCCACCTCCTCCCTTCACCTGGGCTGCCACGTGCACTATCACGCGGTCCGTAGATCATCCAGTGCGGAACCCAGCACCGACCGCAGGGCGGTCAGGCCGTGGGCCGCCTGGCTCTTCACCGTGCCCTGGCGGCAACCCAGGGCCGCGGCGGTCGCCGCGACGTCCAGGCCCTCCAGGTAACGCAACACCAGTACCGCCCGCTGCCTGGGGGGCAGCTTGCGCAGTCCGTCGACCAGGGCCTCCCGGGTGGCGACCCCGTCCGCCGTGCCGTCCTCGCGTGCCGGTGGCTCCGGCAGCTCGGACACCATCCGCTCGCGGCGCCACGGCCGGCGCGACTCGTCGATCGAGGCCCGCACCAGCGTTCGCCGCACGTAGGCATCCAGCGCGGCCGGCTCGCGGATGCTGTCCCACTTGCGGTGCAGCGCCACGAAGGCGGTCTGCGCGAGATCGTCGGCGCGGTGCCAGTCGCCGCAGAGCAAGAAGGCACTCCGGCGCACGGCATCACGCCGCGACCGGAAGTACTCCTCGAACGCCTGCTCGGCGGCTGGGTCCACCCCGAACCTTCCTACGCAAAGACTGGACGTAACTGGCCGGCCGTGTGGTTGCACGGCGGCTGTTTCAATATGTCAGCGTGCGACAAATGAGTAGAACCGGGGTATCTCGAACGATTGACCTGCGCTCCGACACGGTGACCCGTCCGGACGCCAAGATGCGCGGCGCAATGGCCGACGCCGACGTGGGTGACGACGTGCTCGACGGCGACCCCACCCTGCTCGAGCTGGGTGAACGCGTCGCCGAGTTGCTCGGCGTGCCGGCCGCGCTGTGGGTGCCGAGCGGTTCCATGGGCAACCTGATCGCGCTGCTCGCCCACCTCGACCGGGGTGACGCCTTCCTCGCGCCGGCCGGCGCGCACGTGCTGGACGCGGAGCTGGGCACCCCGGCCTGGCTGGCCGGCGGCATGCCGCGTGAGCTGGCGCACGACGCCGGCCCGGGCAAGGTCAGCCCGGCGGCCGTGCTCGCGGCGGCGGGCACCCCCGGGCCGTACTACACGCTGCGCCACACCCTGTTGTGCCTGGAGAACACCCACATGGCGGCGGGCGGCGTGGTCCTGACCGTCGCGGAGGTCGCGGATCTGGTCGCCGCCGCCCGCTCGCGCGGGCTGCGGGTGCACCTGGACGGCGCCCGTCTGTGGCACGCCTCGGTGGCGCTGGGCGTGCCGCCGGCGGAGCTCACCCGGGGCGTGGACACGGTGCAGGTGTGCCTGAGCAAGGCCCTGGGCGCTCCGGTCGGCTCGGTGGTGGCCGGCTCGGCGGAGTTCGTGGAGGAGGCGCGGCGGCTGCGCAAGATGCTTGGCGGCGGCGTCCGGCAGGGCGGCGTGCTCGCGGCGGCCGGCCTGGTGGCGCTGGACAACATCCCGAGGCTGGCCGACGACCACGCCCGCGCCGCCCGGTTGGCGGCCGGCCTGGCCGACCGCGGTTGGCGGGTCAACAAGCCGGACACGAACATCGTCCTGGTCGACCCGCCTTCGCCGGCCGCGCTGCCCGAGGTCCTGGCCAACTGGGCGCAAGCCGGCATAGCGGCCGGCCCGATGGGCGGCCGGATCCGGCTGGTGACCCACGGCGACCTGACCGACGCCGACATCGACGCCGTGCTCGACCGCATCCAGAGTCCCTAGGCGACGAGCCCTCAGGCCAGGAACGACTCCAGGCGGCGCAACGCCTCGCGGATGTCCTCGGTGGCACCGGCGAAGGAGAGCCGGATGAACTCGTTGCCCCGCACCGGGTCGAAGTCGATGCCGGGCGCGACGGCCACCCCGGTGGCGTTGAGCAGCGTCCGGCAGAAGGCCATCGAGTCATGGGTCAGGTGGCTGACGTCGGCATAGGTGTAGAACGCGCCGTCCGCCGGGGCCAGCCTGTCGATGCCCAGCCGGGGCAGCCCGTCCAGCAACAGCGAGCGGTTCACCGCGTACCGCGCCACGTGCGACTGCGCCTCGGCCAGGCTGGCCGGGTCGAACGCGGCCAGCGCGGCGTACTGCGACAGCGCGGGCGGGCAGACGGTGAAGTTGCCGGTCAGCCGGTCCGCCGCGGCGCGCAGCTCGGGCGGCAGCAGCAGCCAACCGAGCCGCCAACCGGTCATGGACAGGTACTTGGAGAACGAGTTGACCACGATCGACTCGCGCGAGGTCTGCCAGGCGCAGCTGGTCGCGGGCGTATCCGGGTAGCCGATGCCGTGGTAGATCTCGTCGCTGACCAGCCGCACGCCTTCCGACTCGCACCAGCGCGCGATCGCGGCGAGCTCTCCTGGGGCGAGCACCGTGCCGGTCGGGTTGGCCGGGCTGGCCACGATCACCCCGCGCAGCGGCTCGGCGCGGTGCTGCTCGGCCAGCATCGCGACGGTCGGCTGGAACCGGGTCTCCGGCCCGCAGTCCAGCTCCACCACCCGGCAGCCCAGCGCGGACAGGATGTTGCGGTAGCAGGGGTAACCGGGCCGCGCCATCGCCACCCGGTCGCCGACGTCGAACGCGGCCAGGAAGGCCAGCAGGAAACCGCCCGAGGACCCGGTGGTGACCACGACGTCCTCGAGGTCCACCGGCACCCCGTAGGCCCGGGAGTAGTGGCCGGCGATGGCCTCGCGCAGCTCGGGCAGCCCGGTGGTGACCGTGTAGCCGAGCACCTCCGACTCGATCGCCTTGACCGCCGCCGCGCGCACCGGTGCCGGCGCCCCGGTGGACGGTTGGCCGGCGGACAGGCTGACCAGGTCGCCGTGTGTGCGCTGTCGCTGGGCGGCCGCCGCCCAGACGTTCATCACGTGGAAGGGCGGCACCGCCGCGCGCTGGGCGACGGTGAGACGGTTGTCGTTCATCAATAGCCACGGTAGTCGCCCCCGGACTCCAAACCGCGCACGCCGGGCACAGCGGAGACCGATCCGTACCGGGCCACCGCGTACCGCACGCCGGCGATGATGTTGTCCACCGGATCCAGGATCTTGTCGTGGCCGGGCAGGTGGAAGCGCTCGAAGGTCGGCTCGATCGTCTGCATCAGTCCCATGGACGGCGTGCCCCGCGCGGCGTTGGCGTCCCAGTTGTTCACCGCCGACGGGTTGCCGCTGGACTCGTGCTTGATGATCGTGGCGATCGCGTCCGGGTCCATCTGCTCCGGGCGGTAGCCGTGTTGCAGCAGGATCTCCCGCGCCTGCGCTATCCACTCCCGCACGTTGCCTCCCCGATGCTGCTCCGGTGACTTCCTCGGCTCGGGTACCCGGGGAGCCGGTTCGGAACGCTCCGCCGGCGAATGACGACGCCGGGGCAGGTGGTGTACGGGTGGCGTGCCCGGCGCCGGATCGGGTGCTGGCCGCCGGGCGGGCGGTTGTTCCCGCGGCCGGGCGGGCGGCCGTTCGACGGGCGGGCGTTTGTTCGGCTCGCCAGGTGGCCGTTTTCCGGGCTGGCCGGGTTGCCGCCGGGCGGGCGGGATGGGTGGCCGCGCGGCGGGCGGCCCCGGTGGTCGTGGCGCCGGACGGGGTCGCGGATGTCCGCGCGGCACCGAGACCGCGTCGATCGCCCGGCACCCGGACTCCACCGCCGCGAGATCGGCCACGATCCGCTCCGCCAGCGCCGGCCCGCCCCGGCGCGCCGACTCGCCGGCCACCCGCAGCGCCTCGGCCATCCGCAGGCAGGCCCGCTCGAAGCCGAGCGCCCACTCCTCGTAGCGCAGCGCGGCCGGCCCCCGCCAGCCGACCTCCAGCCAACCGAGGAACGCCGTCGGCGTGCGACCGGCGGAGTTGAGCAACCAGGACGCCTCGACCCAGTGGCGTTCGTTCATCCCGCGCACCGCCGGATCCGCTCGGCCACGTCGGTATCGGTCGTGCCCAGCTCGGTGGCGCACGCGTCGAGCGCCCTGGCCGCGGCGGTCAGCCGGGTGGCCGCCGAGGACAGCGCACGGCAGCACGCCAGCTCGACGAGCGCGGCGACCGCGGCGGCGGGCGGATCCCCCGGCGGCGGGGTCGGCGGCCGCGCCGCGCGGGCGTCCAGCCACGTGGTGACCTCGGTGGCCCGGCGGTTCAGCTCGGCCCCGACCTGCCTCATGTCCTGCAGCACGTAGCGCATCACGCCAGTACGGACGGCTCCCGCCGGCCGGCGGTTCCATCCGATCGCGAACTGGGCGCGGGCCGGGACCGGGGAGTAGGTAACCTTGCGGGGTGCCGGGCCTCTAGCTCAACCGGCAGAGCAGCGGACTTTTAATCCGCGGGTTCGGGGTTCGATCCCCCGGGGGCCCACTGTTTTACCTGGTCAGAAGGCCGGGCGGCGATACGGGTTGATCAAGCCCCACGTTTACCCCGCGTTTTGCCCGTCCGGCTTCATCGCGCGATCCAGCGCCTCAGCGCCTGCCCTGCTCGGATTCCGCCGGCCCATGTAGACGTCCTGGGTCATGGACGGCCGGGAGTGGCCGAGGACATCCGCGATCTGCCGAGCGGTGAGCCCGGCATCGTCGAGCAGGGTGGCCACGGTCTTCCGGAGCGTGCGGAAGGTCACCCACTCGTAGCCGGCCCGACGCAGGAACGGCCGCCACGCGCGGTTCCGTACGTTGGACGCTTCGCGCGGTGTCCCGACCGAACTCGGGAAGATCAGCCCGTTCGGGTCGACCGCCGAGCCTCGCCGTTCCACGAGCATGGCCACGCACCAGTCCGCCAACGGGATGGGCCGTGTCGAGTTCTCCGTCTTCCCCGAGTTGACGATCTTGCCCCTGCCGCGCGCACGGATGACGTTCCCGGCCATCTGGATCACCTTGGCGTCCTGGTCGAAGTTGGACCAGCCGGCGTTTAGTGCCTCGCCGGTCCGCTCTCCGGTGGCGAGGAAGAACCGCGCCAGGTCGGGCAGATCGTCGGCCATGGCCCGTTCGTCGAGGTCCAGCTTCCCCATCAGGTCCAGCACCTCGGCGGCGGTGAGCGAGCGCGACGCGGACGGCTTGTTCCGCGCTTTCCGGCTCTCCAGCCGTCCGACCTCGCGGACCGGGTTCGTCTCCAGTGCCCCGTGCCGCACGGCGAGCTGGCAGATCCCCGAGAGGATCGCCCGGACGGTCTTCGCTGAGCTTGCGCTGGACCGATCGCGCACCCGCCGGCACAGCGCGTCACAGATCGGCGTGGACACCTCGCGCACCCGCAGCTCACCCATCGCCGGCAGGATGATCGTTTCCAACCGGTGACGGTAGGTGTCGACTGTGCCCCAGGAACGATGTTGCTGGTCCGCGTCGCTCTCCAGCTCCCGCAGCCAGTGCGCCGCCGCTTCCCGAAAACGCGAGTCCCCGGTGATGCCCGTGTCCTTGACCGGTGCCACCCAATCGCGGATCGCTTCCTTGAGCCGCTGTTCCGCCTTGGTCTGGGTCGGTGCGTAGCGTTCGACCGGGTAGACCTTCCCGTCGAAGTCTCGGTAGCGGCAGCGCGCCCGGTAGTTCTTCGGCCCGACCTCGTACACCTTGATCTTCCCGTGCGTGCCGAGGGGGAGTGGTGGGCGCGCCATCACGCACTCTCCTGCGACCGGAACCACGCCTGCACGTCCTCCGGGTCGTAACGCAGGTGCTTGCCCACTCGACGCCCGCGCGGCCCGACGTTCTTTCGCCGCCACTGGTAGAGCGTCTGCACCGGGATACCCAGGTACATGGCGACGTCATCCACCGTCCACAGCGGCGCCACACCAGTCGCTAACCCCGCGCTCATTGATGCCCCTCCCGCCTGGTCTTCTCGCCGGGTAGGTGGCGTGCGCGTTCGCCGATAGCGTGCGCGAGTTCGTACTCAGCGTGGTTGCGGTGGCCGATGCTCACGACGTTCCAGTCGTTGACCACGATCACCTGGTCCGGGTCCAGGTCAGCGCCCAGCTCGGTGAGGGTGTGCCCGATTTGGAACCGGTGCTGCTCGGCGCGGATGGCGCGGAAGGTGGTGCTGTAGCGCTGGGATTTGGTGAGGAAGTGGCCTCGGAAGCCGAGCATGTGCGCCCACTTGCGCAGGTTCAGCCCGGCGTACTCGGGTAGGCCGCCGAGTTCCCACACCGTTTCGATGATCTTGCGGTGGTGCGGGGTCAGCTCCAGGTGCGCCAGGTCGTACTCCGACCGGATCGGCCGGTCGGCCGCCTCCATCTTCCCGGTGCCCTTGGTGGCGTACTTGGCGATGTACCCCGCCAGGCGTGCTTCGCTGATCTCCCCGTCCGCGTCCTGGATCTGCTCGGCCGCCGTGGTGGTGATGTCGCGGATGTCGAGCTGGACGCCCCACCCGATCTCCATCTCGGTCCCGTCCGGCCGGCAGACACCCAGCGTGGTGCCGGCCGCTTCCAGGAGCGCCTCCCGCAACACCTCGGAAGTCAGGCCAGCGGGTGGCTGGTCGGTGGGACCGTCCGGCCCATCCAGCCGGATCGCCGCGTGGAAGTGGACCAGGCCCCGCCGCTGGTACTCGGCCACCTTGGCGTAGGACAGCCGCGCTACGTGGCCGAACAGCCGGCCGGGCACCCCGAGCCGGACCGCGAGCGCGCGACGCAGGGCGATGACGAACCGGTGCCAGAGCTTCCCGGCATGTGCCTGCCACAGCACCGCCCCCACGTAGTCATAGCCCTCCGGGTCGATCGCCGCCCCGACACGCGGGTCATCCGCGTGGTGACGTTCCCGGCATCCGCAGGGGATGACGCGGCCGGTGCGGGTGACCCGGCGGGAGTGCACCGGCCCGAACGACGGCGCGGTCAGCGTGAGGAACACCCTCGGGTGCCCGGTCACCGTGGTGGGGACCTGCTTGTGGCCGCCGGACAACCCCGCGCGCAGCAGGTGAAAAGCGTCCGCCGCGTACCGGTGCGAACACGCCGGGCAGACGGTCTCCCGGCGGTTGCCGCACGGGGTGTAGATCTGCCCGGCGCGTTCCTGCAACAGCGTCCCGTCCGGGGCGATGAGCGCGCCGTAGCCGGCGAGCTTGACGGGCTTGGCGCATCCCCCGGTGGCGTACACCTTCGAGCGCCAGCGCTGGAAGTCCAGCGCGGTGATCCGGTCCCGGATCGGCTGGTCAACATCAACAGTCATAGGTATCAAGTCCTTAGCTTCACTAACGGAAAGTGGACAAAAAAGAGGGAGGCCGGCCGCCCGGTGTGACGGCTGGCCCCCCCTTGAAGGTGGTGCCTACCTCGGGTTATCGGCGCCAGCCGACGTCCCGGGCTTCCTGCTCGCGCCGTTCCTGTGCTCGCTGGTCGTCAGCGGCGGTACGGCGAGAGCTGTTCTTCTGCTCGAACATCTCCTCGCGGGTGACGACGGGCAGGTCTTTGAACGGGTCTTTTCTGGTAAACATGGGCCTGCTCCTGAGGGAGTGGCCCGGTCGACGGAACGTTCTTGGTCGGATGAGCCGTCGGCCGGGCGCAACCTGGTTTGGTCCGGACGGACCCGGCAACCCCTCAACACGTGGTCTGCTGGGGTTGAGGGGCACCGCGACCGCCGGACCGCTACCGGGTCATTTGGGCCACCACCAGCACCAGACCTCGGCCTCGGTGAGCCACTCCCGGCACAGTGACCGGATCGTCCACACCTCGGCGAGGACAGCGGCGATGATGGCGACGGTCAGATACCCGGTGTCCTCGGTGAACAGCCACACCGCCCCGACCCCGAGCGCGAGCCACAGGGTGGTCTTGAACCAGGTCTTGAGCACCCATCCCGTGGTGGACAACATCACGCCACCTCCCCCGTGTTGCGGACCACCGCGAGCCCAGCCGGCGGCAGGGGTGCACACCGCTTGACCAGTTCGGTGATGTCCTCGTCGGTGGTGTGCCCCAGCCGCAGCCGACGCGGCAGCCGAGAACCCTTGTCCACGCGGAACCCGATCCCGGCGTGCTCCTCATCCAGCGGGATCTCATCGGCCAGCGCGCCCCGGTCCCGCGCCCCATCACCCAGGGCCATGTCCACGTGGCTGGCGGCCGTGACGCCGAGGCAGATGCGGGTCGTGAACAGCTCCCGGATCTCCACAACGTCCTTGGACGGTTCCTGGACGTAGCCGGCCACGTTGAACAGCGTGTTCCGACCCTGAGTCATGATCTCCGAGAGCAGCGCGATCGCCTCACCCCGATCACCGCGGCTGGCGAACGCGGTCAGCATCGCCAACTCATCCACCATGATCAGGTCCTGCGGCGAATCCGGACCGAGGACCGCCCGGCGCATCTTGTCCCCGCGTAGCCGCTGCTGGGCGGCCTTCATGTCCTCCCGCGCCTCCCGCAGCAACTCCAGCGCGTCCTCGGTGGTGACCGCGCGCCGGTAGAACAGCTCCTTCCCGATCTCGGTTTCGGTGCCGCCCTTCGGGTCGATCACCCGCACCCGCACCAAGCCGTCGCGGATCATCGGACCCATCTGCCGCAACGGCCCCCAGATCGTGGAACTCTTCCCCGTCCCGGTCGCCCCGGCCACGAATAGGTGCGAGGTACCGGTGACCGAGACCAGGACTGGTTGGCCGAACTCGTCATCCCCGATGTCCAGCGCGGACAGGTCCACCTCATCCACCGAAGTCGGGATCTCCGGGGCCGGCAGCGGCACGGCGAACGGGTTTTCCCGCTCGACGACCACCGTCAACCGCCCCGGGCGTGCTTTGGCCACCGCGACCCGGTGCGCGCACAACGCCTCCGCGAGCGCCTCCGACCGGTCCGTCCAGGCGCGCAGGTCTTGACCGCGGACCATGCGGACCCGCAGCACATCAATCGAGGGGGTGACTGCCCGCACCCGCTCCAGGCGAGGCACCAGGATCTCCCCGGTGAGCCGGTTGTCCCGGGTCAGGTCGCACTCGAACAACAGCGCACCCCACAAACCGCCCCGGTAGTCCCACCACCGCCGCTTGAACGCCCGCAGCGTCGGCAACACCCACCGGTCGAACGTGGGCGGATGAACCCGCCACCACACCAGCAGCACGCCCACCGCGCCGGCGAGGGTGTAGGCGACCGGCAGCCAGCCGTAGCGCGCCCACCCGGCCACCAGCACGGCCGGCACCGACCACACCAGCGGGTGGCGCCACAGCCACGCGAGGGTCTTCATGTCCCGGCCGGTCGGGCGCGTGGCCCGGCCCCCCGGCTTGTATCCGTTACCCTTACTCATCACTACCCACCTCAATCAGAATTCGTCGCAATTTCGGGTTTGGTTCAGGCAGGTAGAGCGGGTGCCCGCCGTCGTATCCGCCAAGATCACCGGCGGGCACCCACCCCACCCTCATTCACCTTCTCGGGAAACGGGGTCGGGCCGAATCAATCAGCACCGTCAGCATCGCCATATCCAGCGCGAGCTTGTGATGCGTGTTCTTGAACCCACCCGCCCGGTACGGGATGCCGTGTACCGCTTTCCGGAGTTGCTTCATGGCGACGTCGAGTTCTTCCAGCGCGCCGTCCACCCTGCGTGACATACCGGCCTCCCCTTTATTTCCATTCGCGGGAGACCAGTTCGGCCTCCCACTTCTTCGACGCGGTCACCATGATTTGCAGCGACCGCCCGGCCTTCTTCGCCGCCTTCATCAACTCTTCGGCATCCGGAATCCGGTAACTCGCCACCGTCGCCTTATGGTCGGCGGCTTCGTTGATGAGCTTCTCGATATCGCCCATCGCCACATCCAGCAGCACCAGCGACTTCCAAAACTCCTGATACTTCCGCAAAGCGCGCTGGTTCACCGGCCGCAAATTCATCTTCGCCGCCGCCACCGTCGACAACGCGGTCGCCATCACGCCACCGCCCCGGCCCTGGCAGCCTTCGCCGCCGCCGCGCGCTGCCGCTGGACCACATCGGCCTCGGCTTCCAGCACCCTGTTCGACGCCAACCACTCGGCGTCGAGGATGGCCCGCCACACCACGTGCGGCTGACCCGTCAGCAGCGCCCACTCACCGAGCCGGCCCCACTGCACCCGCAGCCGCTCATACCAGTCCATCCGCCAACGCGCCGCCTCTACCAGCTCCCCCCAGCTCGGAGTCTTCCCAAGCTGAGGCCGGCTCTTGGCCTCCAGATACAGCGCGTCCACCGCCGCCTCGACCCGTTCCGGTGTGCACTCCGGACGCACCCGCGTCTGTCCCGTCTTGGTCGTCATGGGTCACACGCCCTTCCGGATCGCGACCTGAGCCAGCCGGATGCCCTCAGCCACCCCGGCCCGCCACGCCTGCTCAGTCGGGACCTCCCGCTCCCCCGACCGCGCCCACTGCCGCCGCTCCCGCTCCAGCCGGCGCACCAGCCGCCCCACACCCCGCTGCTTCGGCGCCCTGACCTCCGTACCGTTATTCATGTCGTTTCCGCTCCCACTTGTATTGGTTTCCGTCCGCCGTGCCGTACTCGTTGCGCTCATATGTGAACCTCCTATTCGTCGCCGGTACCGCCGCACTCCGGGCATTCCCCGCCGTCACGGCAGATGTCACAGAACTCGTCTTCCTCGCAGGCCAGGCAATCGCCCGTCCCCGCGCACGTTCCGCACTCCATGCGCACCTCCCGTCCACTCGTTTCTCGACACGTTTCTGTCATTCCGGCGCGCACGAATTGCGCCGGTTTTTGGCATGGGGGTATCCACTGTGGAATTGTCAAAGAACTATCGATCAACCACTCCGGAACACGACCGGCCAAACGCTCAGCCGCGCCCCGTATCGCCGCTTACTTCTCCGAGGCCGCCGAAACCGCCATCGGCTCGGTACCGGTCAACTTCATGCCCAGCGCCTTGAACGCCAGACCAGACGACACCCGACCGGTCTCCTCATCGCGCATCTCCCACGCATTCACCCGCGCGTCGATCAGCTCGACCCACTCACCCTCGCCGAAACCCTCACCAGGGTCCGACGCCAGCGTCACCCGGATCTCCTCACCCTTCGGAGTCCGCTGCCCCGCCACCGGCCGCTGCTTCACAAACAGCGACACCACAAACTGAGTCGCCCCGTTCCGATCCGTCACCGGACCCGAACCATCACGCTTCTGCTTCACCTCCGGCGCCTCCACCACAGTCAGCCGGAACCCGTTCAGCGCCACTGGGATGTCTCGCATCGGTCGCTCCTCCTCTCCTTTGGTCAACAGGTCCTCATTAGGACTCAACCAACGTAACACGCCTCTCGGAGACCTGTCAACAGGTCCTCATGAGGAGTAGGGTGAGGAGGCGATGACAGCAGTAGACGAGAGATCAGGAAGCAGTCCATGACCATCGACCTCGGTGCCCGCGCACCGAAGTACCAGCGCATCGCCGAGCAGCTACGGCGCGAGATCGCCGCTGGTCAGTACAAGCCCGGCGAGCGTATGCCGGCCGAAACCGACCTGGTAGAACGCTTCGGCGTCAGCCTGCCGACGATTCGCCAGGCACTGTCTGTCCTGCGCGCCGAGGGGCTGATTGAGTCGCGCCAGGGCAAGGGGACCTTCGTCAAGGAGACCCGCAAGCTCCAGCGGCGCTCTCGCCACCGCTACGGACGCGCACGGGCTGACGGCAAGCTCCTGACGTCTCATCTTCGACACGAGATCGCCGCAGCCGGACGGGAAGCCACTCCAAGCCACGTGGCCGAAGCCATCGCAGACGCGCCCGCCGAGATGGTTGTCCGCCGCCGCGTGCTCCGCGACGCCGAATCCGGCCAGGCCGAAGAGGTCGGCGCGAGCTACATCCCGACCGACATCGCCGGCGGGACGTTCCTCGAAGAGCCCACCGTCGTGCCCAAGGCGCTGTTCCTCTGCGTCGAAGACCTCAGCGGCACCACCTACGCGTACGCGCGCGACCGCTGGGAAGTGCGCATGCCCTCGGCGTACGAGGCCGATGTGCTGGACCTCGTGCCCGGCGCCACCGTCATTCACGTCCTGCACGTAGCCGAAGGTGCGGACGGCCGTGTCCTGGAGGTCTCCGAGTCGGTATGGCCCTCCGACCGGATCGTCATCCTCGACGACTACCCGATCACTCCGGACGCCGAGGTCCCCGGCGCCCCCTCGGAGGTCTGATGACGGCGAACGACGCGCCTCGCCTCAAGAACCACTGGTGGTCCCGCCCAGGCTGGCATCCCGGCCGGATCATGTACACCTGGCACATCACGTTCGAACACGCGACCGAGCTGCACGAGCACGTTCGCGCCTACCAGGCCGCCCTCACGCTCCCAGATCTACAGCTCATCCCGCCCCGCTGGCTACACCTCACGGTCCAAGGTCTCGGATACACCGACGAAGTGGGCGCCGATCTCCTGGACCGAAGCGGCATTGCCGTTGCGGAGGCTCTCCAACGCGTGCCGCCCTTTGACCTCAGCTTCGGCCGGCCCGACATACGGGGCGAAGCCATCGCCATGGCTCCCCGGCCGGCCGAGCCGTTGCAGGAAGTTTGGCGAACCATCCGCCAGGCCATCGCCGAGGTGACCGGAGAGGGTGCGGTGCACACCGGACCCGAGCAGGCCAACGGATTCCGACCCCATGTCAGCGTCGCCTACAGCAGCGCCGACCACGACGCCGAGCCCTACGCCCAGGCACTCGATTCCGTGCGACAGCCCGTTACGACCACCCACGTGAACGCAGTGAGCCTTATCCGCCAGGAACGACTCCTCGCTCCCCACTGGCTCTACCGCTGGACCACTGCCGCCGTCGCCCCGCTCAACGACTGAGCGCGCACTCCAATGGAACACCTAGACAACTTTGACGATCTGCGGCGGGACCCCGACCCGATCCGCAGGGGCCAACGGGCCTCCATCCTGCTCGCGCAGTACCAGCAACAGGCAACCGAGCTTGCCCGCATCCGGCGGCTCGCCATCGAAGAGGCCCACCGCGACCGGGGGATGAGCTACACCGAGATCGCTACCGCCCTTGGCCTGAGCAAAGGACGCATCACCCAGATACGCAAGACCGACGCGATCCTGCCGGACGCCAACATCCCCGGCGACCCCTCGTAGGTCCGACGCGACGAACGCTGCACCCGCGCGTTCAGAGTTTCTCTTCTTCTTCAAGGCGGCGCCGTTGGCGCCGCTGCGGCACTGTGCCTATGCAGCCGCAAGCGCTCGCACGGGGCGTGCGGCCTGCCGGCCGGTCCCCGCGCGGCGCGCGGCCGCCTTCAGCGGGGCCGCCCATTCAGCTCGTGTTGCCCAGGTCCTTCCGCATCGCCGCCTCGAGCTTGGCTATCACGGCCTTGTACTTGTTGTGTACCTGCGTAAAGTTCGCGTCGCTGATCGACTCGCCCTGTTCGGCCCTTGCTCGATCTTCGTCCGTGAGCCGCTCAATGAGTTGTGCGCGCGCGGTAACCAGCGCTCGGACAGCTGCGAGCACCTCACGGTGGCGTTTCCGGACCTCCGCCGATGCAATGATCTCCAACTGGCCGATCGGCGTGTTGTCAAGATCGTCTGACCCGCTCTCGTGGATCGCGCGTTGTTCGAGGTCACGGACTGCGGCCAAGTAGGCGACGTACGTCACGCGTTGTTCGGCGAACAGCCGACTGCGCCGTTCCCGACTGTTCGTCATGGCGCCGGTCAACAACGCGCCAAGAACACCGCCGATCGCGCCGGTGAAGGCCCCGAGGATCCCGGCTACGCCGGTCGGGGTGAGGAAGGCAGCGAGTTGGGCCAACATTGAACCTCGCAAGACGGGGGAGTACCAGCGGCGTGGCGTGGGGCGTACAGCGATCTCACGCGCTCAGCAGGATCCAGAAACTACACCGATGCCCTCGCCGGGCGGGCAGGTCTCCGGGATGGCAGGGGAGGGAAGCGCGGCCGGCGGGCTCGTGGTGGGCGCGTCCGGTGCCATCCCGTCGACCTCCCAGAGGGCTACCAGACCGCGCAGCGGGGGCAAGCCTGGCATAATTGGCCGCCGGTACGAGGGAATGTTGCCCCCGCTGCGCGGCCTGGTCGGGCGATGCCAGGTCGACGGGATGGCACCTCAGCCGGCACTTGTGGGAACAAGATCAAACCCCGCACTTACCCCCACTAAACAACACCAACTGACGCCAGATGAGCACGAGCGACACCCATCGTCGTTCCCGGTTCGTGCAGCGTACGGCGGGTAACGACAACTAAGGGCAGCCTACGAAACCAGCGGACGACGAATCCGCGGGTTCGGGGTTCGATCCCCCGGGGGCCCACCGTTCGCTAGGCGATTCGACGCTGTGGCGGGATGCTTGCGGCGTGCCTTACCACTGGTTGATGCGCCGGTACGTCCGTGCGGGATTCGAGGCGTTGGACGTGTTGGTCGACGGCCCGCCCTGGGCGATGCGTGCGGCGATCCGCTACCGCGTGCTGGACGGCGACAAGCTGGCCTACAGGGGGACTTCCTTCGTGCGCATGTCCTGGGGCCGCATCGTAGAGGCGCGGGTGCTCCCCGGACGCTCAGGCCGTCGCCGCGCTCGCGCCTCCGGCCGCATCCGACGCCGGATGACCTCGTGATGCGCCTCTCGGAGAGCGCGCGCGGTGCGGTGCGGGACTTCGCGTTCGCTGTTGCCGACGGCGCGCTGTACGTCGACCAGTACGGCGATCTGGGTGACTATCGACCCGCGCTGATGGAATACGGGTCAGCCCTGGAGATGGTGTTCGCGATCTTCGTCGGTCGCGCGCCGGGTGCGGCGTACCAGCCTTGCGCCTGTAACCGCTTGAGCAGCGGGAACAGCGTCCCCGAGTCGAGCCGCGGGAACTGGGCCAGCTGGCCGACGGTGAGCGTCTCGTGCTCCCCCACAGCGTGAGCATGACCAGGTACCGCGGATAGGTCAGTTCCCAGGGCTCGGTGCGACTGCCTCCGGCGCGCGAGCTCCGCGAATCGGCCGCCGGGCCCCTACCAGGTGTCGGCCGCCGTGGCCAGGGCGACATGACGTTGAGGTCGCAAGTATCACTCAATTCGAGGTTCGCCGGCGGGTGACGGCGCCACACGTCTGTGGGACCCGGCGGATGATCGGTCGACGCCGGGTGATCGGACGGGCGCTCGGTCACGCTTTGCAGTGGCTCGGCGACGCGTTGTAACGATTGAGGCGTGTGTGACGAATGAGATCGTCGGCCGGTAAAGATAACACTCTATTGCCGACCGCGGGGTCGTTATGCCTGGACGGCCGCGCCGTGGGTGCCTTAATTGCTTTCTCTATATGGTATTGGTTACAGACAGCGATCACTTTTGGGGAGCTTCGGCGGCCTAGTTGCCGCCTCACTCGCCCGGATTAATCCCCGAATCGCGACGTCACGAGTGATCGTGATGTGCGTTGGTTGACAGTGAAAGGACTCCGGCGCCATCGAGGGGGGCCGGTCGAGCGTCAATCGAAAGGGAATACACGCATGCTGAAGAAGGCCATTATCGCCGGCTCCATCACCGCCGTTGCGATGGCCGGTCTCGCCGGCGCCGCTTACGCGAGCGACAGTGACGACACGGCAAACACCCACTGCAACTCGTCCGAGGTGCACAAGCAGTCCAACAAGGGCCACCAGCTGGTTGGTGGGAACGTCGACGTCAACCGCCTGTCCGGCGGTGTGATCCAGGGTCAGGTCGACAAGGTTCCTGGCATCTGCCCGAGCGTTGGCAACAACAACAACCTCTGAGGTCGATTGACGCTCGGTGCCCCGGTGGCTGGGGGAGTCGCCACCGGGGCACTGCCCTGTTCTTTAAATTAGTTAGGCTCCCGCCGGTGAAAATTTCGGACTAGGGCTCCAGCACTACTTTCCCGCTGGTCGCGCGCGTTTCCAGCGCACGATGTGCGTCGGCCGCGTCGGCCAGCGGGAAGCATTGCACTCTGGGTCGCAGGCGACCGGTTGTTACCGCCGTGAGTGCCTCTTCCTCCAGCTCGCGCAGATTGTGCCGGCGCAGCATTCCCGGGCCGATGGCCCAGGTGACGGTGAGACCCCGGGCGACGATGTCATCCACGGTGACCGGAATCGGCGCCCCGGCCCCGGAGGACCAGCCGAACATGACCAGGCGGCCGCCGGTGTCGAGCAGGCGCAACGCGGCGGCTCCCGGTTCGCCGGCCACCCCGTCCAGCACCAGGCTCACCTCCCGCCCGGCCAGCGCTTCGCGCACCTGGTCGGGCCAGCCGGCTTGCCAGTAGTCCACCGCGATGTCCGCGCCCAGCTCGCGCGCGACCGCCACCTTGTCCGGCCCGCCGGCCAGCGCGACCACCGTGGCCCCGGCGTTCCGGCCGGCTTGCACCAGCAGGCCGCCGATCCCGCCCGCCGCCGCGGTGACCAGCATGACGTCGTCCTTGCTGATCCCCGCCGCGTGCAGGATGCCCATCGTGGTCCGACCGGTGCCGATCATGGCCACCGCTTCGGCGTCGCTGGGGCCTTCCACCTCGGGCAGCTTGTGCACCGCCGCGACGTCACGCACCGCGAGCTCGGCGTATCCGCCGCTGGCCGGGCCGAGGTGGGCCACCACGCGCTGCCCCAACCAGCCGCCCGGCACGCCCTCGCCGATCTGGTCGACCACGCCGGCCACCTCGCGGCCGGGGACCATGGGCAACTCGGGCGGCGCGAACGGCCCGGCGCCGGTGCCGGCGCGGATCGTGGTGTCCACCAGATGCACGCCGGCCGCGCGAACCCAGATCCGCACCTGGCCCGGTCCGGCCTGTGGGTCGGGGACCTCGGTGTAGCGCAGCACCTCCGGCCCACCGAACTCTCGTTGCTGGATCGCTCGCATCCGTTCGCTCCTTGGTCACTCGGTCTTGAGGTCAAGCCTGCAACCTGGAGTAACGTTGAGGTCAATGTGCTGAGAGCGAGCCCATACCCCAGCCGCGGTAGTCCATTTGGCGGTAACGGTTGTCGCTGCAACGGCCTAACGTCGAACCTCGCCCGCGACGCTGGGTATCGACGCCGACGGGGCGAGGGTGCCGCTTCCGCCGAACGCGCCTGCCCGGTTTTCCCGCGCGGGCGGTGGGTAGACACAGGGCACGCTCTCAGCCTGAAGCGGAAGGAACGATGTCGATGGGCATCACGGATCCGGGGGTCGTAGCGTCGTCACGAATCCGGGCCTACGCCACGGTGAGTGTCTCGGGGAGGCTCGACCGGCTCGGGATTGCCCGGCTGCGGGCCGAGTTGGCCGGCTGGCGAGCCGCCGGGGCGGTGGACGTGCGGTTGGATCTGTCCGGCGTCACCGGCCACGACGCCACCTTGGCCCGCACACTGGCCTGGGCGCAGAGCCAGCTGAACGGGGCCGGGGGCAACCTGCTGGTCACCGGGGCCGACCACCAGCTGCGAGGTGAGCTGCGCGACGCCGTCGCCGCGTTGCACGCGCTCCCCGGCTGGCGGCACGACCGGCATCACCATCACCACCAGATGCCGGACCAGCGGTCCTACCGCCCGGAGACCGCCGACCAGCCCTAGTGTCCTGAGTCGAAAGTCATGCGGCGGCCTCCGGCGCCCAGATGGCGCCTTGCGGCGTTGTCGTCGTCGCTGGTAGCGCCGCTACCAGCTCCTCCGAGTTGGACACCAGCCTTGCGATGCATCCATCTGGATCACCGGATCCTCGCCGCGAACTTACGACTCAGGACACCAGCGCGGAACGCGCGTGCCGAGCGCGCGCCCAGTTAGGTGCGCGGGAGACACGAGGTCAGGAGCCGAATCGGGCGCGCAGCAGCAGGCGCTCGGTGTCGGTGAATGCGGTGCGGCCGTGCAGCGTGACGTGGTTGTCCACGAGCAGCATGGCGTCGTCGGGGATGGGTAGCCGGATGTCGTCCGAAGAGTCGGCGAGCAGCCCGGCGACCAGGTCGATGGCCGCGCGCACCTCGGCGTTCTCGTGTTCGGGGCGTGCGGCCAGGCCGGCCTCGATCTTGTCCCGGCGCCAGCGCCACAGCGGGCGCTCGCCGAGCACCGGCGCGAGGTAGTAGCCCTTTGCGTCGGTGTGGCCCGGCCCGCGCATCGACTTGGGCACTCGCATCGGCAGCGGTGTATCGGTCAGCGCGCGCACGGCGGCCGGCCCGCCGGGCAGCGCCGCCAGCCGGTCCCGCAGGACCCGGCCGTCGCGCAGGAACCGTTCCCCGCCGCCGCAGCGCGGCGCGCGCACCGCGTACAACATGAAGTAGTGCTCGGGCATCGGCACCAGCGCGGAGTCGGTGTGGTGCTCGGCCTCCAGATCCGGGCCGTCACCACCGGTCGCGCCGGCCGCCGGCGTGCCCTCGGCCGGTGCTGGGACCTCGGTCGGTGCCGGGGTTTCGGCCGGCTTCGCCGGGACGGTGCCGACCGCCTGGTTGCCGACGTCGCGCACCTCGACCGTCTCGGACGGGCCGGCACCGACCAGCTGGGCCAGGTCGCGCAGCGCCGCGCGCCGTTTCTCCAGGTCGGCGTCGGCCAGGCCGAGCCGGGGCACGGACACCGCGCAGGCCCCCGCCTCGAACGCCCGCCGGATCTCCTCGGCCAGCTCGCCGGGTGCGTCCACCCAGCCCGGTCGCGCTTCCACCCGCGTCAGCATGCGGGCGATCCTGTCACCTCTCCTCCGACCCGTCCGACCGGGTGGCCAGCAGGTACGCCGACGGGGTCCGCTCCATCCGCTCCTCGCCGCCCAACCGCACCAGCTTGGGTTCCCGCACCAGCCGCCCGTGGACCGGAAGGCCCGCCGCGCCGAGCAGCTTCGCCACCGCTTCGGGCCGGCGGCGGTGGAAGTCCAGCACCACCGCATGCCCCAACGCCTCGGTCAGGCGCAGTGGTTCGTCGCCTATCTGGAACGCCAGCAGCGCCCAGCCGCCGGGGGCTAGCACCCGGGCGAACTCGGCGAACGCCTTCGGCAGTTCTTCGTCCGGCAGGTGGATGGTGGAGTACCAGGCCAGCAGGCCGGCCAGCGAGCCGTCCGGGATGTCCAGGGCCAGCATCGAGCCCTCCTGGAACCGCGCCTCGGGGTGCGCCCGCCGGGCCTCGGCCAGCATGCCGGGGGAGAGGTCGACCCCGAAGACGTCCAACCCGAGCGAGCGCAGGTGCCCGGTGACCCGGCCGGTGCCGCAGCCGATGTCGGCCACCGGCCCGGCCTCGCCGACCAGCTCGGCGAACGCCGCGAGCATGCCGCGTTCCAGGGGCATCTGCCCGAGCTCGTCGGCGGCGAACGCGACGTAGTCGCCGGCCACGGCGTCGTAGGAGTCGCGGGTGGCGGTCAGGAAGTCCAGCTCGGTGGTCACCCGCCGGACGCTAACTTCCAGGTACGACAGTTTCCGCGCGGATGCCGGCGACCAGCGACTCGGTGAGCCGGCGCAGCTCGGTGCGGAAGTCGATCCGGCAGCGCCGGGCCAGCTCTTCCTCCTCCAGGTAGAGCGCCTTCAACAAGGTGGGCGGGTTGGCCCATGGCCACAGCCCGGAGGCCAGCACCATCGTGCCGGTGACCACCCGTTGCCCCTGCTCGAAGCTCAGCCCGGGGCACTGCTGGGCCAGCGAGGTGGCGAGGTCGTCCACCGCCTCCAGCAGCGTGTACTTGAACCGCATCGCGCTGTCCCGGGAGACGTTGTGCTCCAGGCTGGCCGGGGCGTTGGCGAGCAGGTCGCAGAACAACGGGTCGTCGGCGAGGCAGTCGACCAGTGAAGCGGCCACCCACTCGGTGCTCGCCTCCTCCGGCAGCTCCACCCGGCCGGCCGCGCGCTCGCACCAGTCCCGGTACCCGGTGGTGGCCAGGTGGAGGTAGATCTCCTCGCGGGTGTCGAAGTAGCGCAGCACGTTGGACTTGGTCAGCCCGACGTCCTTGGCGATGTCGCCGAGGCTGACGTTGCGCACGCCGTTCGCCAGGGCCAGCCGGCGCGCGGCGGCCAGGATGGCGGTGCGGCGCATCGCCTTTTGTTCCGGGCTGCGCGCGCGCCGGAAGTCGGCCACGTTGGTCACCGTCGAGTCCACCGCACCGATTCTACGAGCACAGGGCTTCTGATCAGGTCAGATCCGTGAGGTTTAGGTAACCCACCCGTCATATGTGTGACCCGCGGCTCGTTACACAGGGTTACCTTCATGCTATAGCTGCCGGGCGTTACTGGATCTTGTCACTCGGTGGGATGGTTCGGCGGATCGGACATATCTCCGACGCCCGTCTCCGCGTTGGGAGGGCAAAGCAACAAAATGACAACGAACGGAGCATCATGAGCCGCACCAAGCTGATCATCGCCTCTTCCGCGGTCGTGGCCGCTGGCCTGCTGGGCCTGGGCGGGGTCGCCATGGCGGACAGCAGCGACAAGGGCGTGGACGTTGCCGGCATCGACGCCCCGGTCAGCACCCTGACCGACGCGACCGCCGACAACAACCTGGACGGCCTGAGCAGCGACTCGGTCGCCAACACCGACGCTGCCGGCTCCGTGACCAAGGGCCTCGGCGGCGTCGGCAAGTGAACTGAGCATTAGCGGAGACGCCGCTCGGGCCTGCTGGTCAGGCTCCGGGCGGCGTTTTTGTTTGTGTGGCCGCCGTCGAGGCGGTGCCGCCGAAGATCGGCGGCGCGGTCTCGTCGAAGCTCCTGGCCAGTAGGTAGCCGAGCGAGCCGATCGCGCCGAGCGCCATGGTCAGCACGATCCAGCCCCACGGGTTCCGGCCCCGCCGGCGGCTGTCGATGTGGATGAACACGGCGATCAGGATCAGCTCGATCAGAAAGTCATTGATGATCAGGAAGCTGCTCGCGCTGTCCGTCCAGCCCCGGTAGAGCAGGCTGATGCCGTCCACCGCGATGGCGTTCACCGTGAACACCGCGATGACCAGCCACCCGACCGCCATCAAGATCCTCTGCGCGTTCTTGGACATACCCAAAAACCTAACGCCGTTAAGCTCGACCGTCCAGATGGATGTGGACGGGGATCTGGTGCGGGGTTAGATGCGGCGGGCGTTGTGGAACTTCTGCCGGGCCATGCTGGTGATCTGGACCGGCCGGCCGGTCTCCACCGCGTTCAGGATCTTGTTGTCGCCGACGTAGATGCCCACGTGGCTGACCGGAGAGTTGAAGAACACCAGGTCGCCGGGCTGCAACTGGTCCCGGGAGACCGGCGTGCCGACCTGCGACTGCTGCCGGGAGGTGCGCGGCAGGTCCTTGCCGATCTGCTTGTACGCCCACTGCACCAGGCCGGAGCAGTCGAACGACCCGGGCCCGACGGCGCCCCACACGTACGGCCGGCCGATCTTGGTCATGGCCTTCTCCAGCGCCGCCGTCGGCAGCGGTTTCCCCTGGAAGATCGGCTTCGCGGCCTGCGCGGCGGCGGCTTGCGCGGTCTGGACGGCCTGTTGACCGATGTCGATCGAGCGGGACAGCGCGGCGATCTCGTTCGCGCCGGTCTGGTGCAGGTCGACGGCGGCGACCGTGCCGCCGGCAGCGGCCGGCGCGGGGGTGGCCAGTGCGCCGAGGGCACCGGGCGCGGCGATGTTCTTGGCCTGCTGGACCGGTGCCGCCGGAGCCGGTGCGGGAGCGGCCGCGGGAGCGGCGGCCGGCGCGAGGGCGGCCGGTTGCACGACCGGGGCCGGTGCGGCGGCGACCGGTACCGCCGGCGCGGGTGCGGCGAGCGGTTGAGCGGCCGGGACGGCGAGCGGTTGTGCGGTGGGTGCGGCGAGCGGTTGTGCGGCCGGCGCCGCGAGCGCGGGGGCCGGGATGGCCTCGATGGCCGGCGCGGCGGCCTGGGCCGGGATGGCGGCGATCACGGCGGCCGGTACCGGGAGCGCGGTGGGGGCGACGGCGGCGGTCGGCGCGGCCAGGTCCGGCGCCGGGACCACGGACGGCGCATCGCCGATGATCACCGAGGCGGGCGCGGCCAGCGGGGTGGCCTGCCCGGCCGGCGCGACCGGCGCCGCCACCGCGGCGGGTGCGGGGGCGGTCTGCGCGGCTCGCGGGGTCGCGGCCTGGTCGGCGGCCAGGGTGATCGGCTGGGCGAAGGTGCCGGTGTCGGCGGGGGTGGGAGGCGGCGGGACGGTGGGCACGGCGGCGAGCGTGCCGGTCATGGTGACCGCCGCACCGGCGCCGACGGCGGTCATGGCCACGGCGGACAGCGCGCGCTGCCGCTCGGCGGGCCGGGCGTGCGCGGGGCCGCCAACGGGCCTGGCCGGCACCTCGGCAACCGGAAAGGCGGCGAACCGCGTCGTCGCTTGGACACCACGCCGCGCGCGATGTGCGCCCATCGAAAGACCTCCGCGCCCACGCGGGATCGACGCGCGGCACTGCGGCGGCGAACGATCCGTGCGCACCCGCCCCGGTGTGCTGTCGGGCGCCAGGGGGAAAGCCGGTGGGCGGGAAGGGACCGGCCAGGCGCACCAGTCGGCTTGCTGCCGACCAGCCGAAAGTGACCGTAACTAATCCGAGACTCGCTCGTTCACTCCATGCGGTTAACGGTCGCCGATTAACGTTTACCGAGCAGATGCATCCATCGTGGAAGCTTTCTCGAACGGGTGAGCCGACGAATGAGGCATCACCATCGGTGAACGGCCTGGCTCCGAGTGGGGCGATGTGCGATCGGCTGGCCGTGGACTCCGCTGGGGCCAGTGTTTCTGATGTGACTTTTGTGACGAGCGACACGTCGGTCGTTCGGCGGGGTGCGTCGGGTCGGCCGGAGCGCCGAGCGGCGGGTTAGTAGGGTTCCGCGCGTGCGGGGCGGATTTGATGATCCAGACGCGACGAGGCGGCTCGGCGGTATCGGCGCGCACCACGGCGGAGGCGAAGCCGGGGGTGTGTCCGAGCTGACCGGCGTCACGCTGGCCCGCCGCTACCAGATCGGTGAGTTGCTCGGTGCCGGCCAGGCGGCCGAGCTTTACCGGGCGGTGGACTACCAGACCAACCGGCCGGTGCTGGTCAAGCTGTTCCGGCCGGCCACCGACCCGCGCGCCGAGGCGGACTTCCTGGAGGGCGCCCGCCTGCTGGCCAGCCTGAGCCACCCCGGCCTGCTGCCGGTGCGTCAGTTCGGGCAGGAGCGCGGCCGCGTCTACCTGGTCATGGACCACCTGGATGCGCCGACCCTGCGCGGAGTGATCACCCAGCGCCGGCCGTCCGACGGTGAGCTCTCGAGGATCGGCGCGCGGATCGCCGAGGTCCTCGACTACCTGCACGAACAGGGCGTGGTGCACCGCGAGGTGACGCCGACGAACATCGTGCTCTCCACCGACGGGCAGCCCCGGCTGGCCGATCTCGGGGTCCCCGCGCTGGCCGGCGAGGCGGGGCGGGGTGGTTACCCGCCGGCGTCGGCCTACCGGGCACCGGAGCAGGTGCGCGGCGAACCGGCCGGGCCGCCGGCGGACGTGTTCGCGCTGGGTCTGGTGCTGCTCGAGGCGGTGACCGGCCAGCCGGCCTACCCCGGCGACGAACGGTCCGCCGCCGCCGCCCGGCTGCACAACCCTCCGGTGGTGCCCAACGACCTGGCCGCCCCGCTGGCCAACGCCCTGCTGGCGATGACCGAGCTGAACCCCGGGGGCCGCCCGAGCGCCGCCCGGGCGGCCGCGATGCTGTCCGGCGCGCCGGCCGCGTCGGCCGCGGCCGCGCCGGTGGAGGGCTCGAGCGGCCCGGGCATGGGCAAGATGGCCGCGATCGGGCTTCCGGTGCTGGTGCTGCTCGGCCTGCTCGGAGTGCTGCTGTTCACCGGGGACGACGACGACTCGTCGGCCGGGTCTACCTCGGCCAGCGCCACCGTCGCCAGGACGGCGGCCCACACGGCGACGCGCACCGCCACGCCGACCACCCGCGCCACCACCAGCCGGCGCACCGCCAGCCCGTCGGCCGAGGCCAGCCGGCCCAGCCTGCCGGACCTGCCCAGCATCTCCGACCTGCCCAAGCCAGACGTGCCGTCCGGGATGACCGATAAAATGAAGCAGGCCTGGGACGATTTCACCAGCTGGCTTTCCGGGTTGTTCTGACCGGAAGTGTAGTGACCGGAGTCACTCGCTGGTTGATTTCGGCGTTACGCGAGGCGTAATTTTACGCAAGGCGTAAGCTCTGGCGTGAGGGGTGCATCGTGGCTGACCGGGGTCGCCGGGGAGGCGGCGTAAGCGGTTTCTGGCAGAACGTCAGCGACGACCTCAAGGATTTCTTCGACGACGAGGTGGTCGACCGGGTCCGCAATGTCGAGCGGGACCTGCGTGGCGACCGGGACAAGCCGGCGGAGGCGGAGTCCGGCCGGCGGGCCGAGATGGACGAGTTGCGGGCCGCCATCGCGGAGCTGAGCAAGAAGGTCAGCGCGTTGACCGATCGGAACAAGTCGACCGGAAACGGCCCGGCGGACCGGGGCTGACCACAGAGGGAGGGGTCGCCGAGTGGACGGACCCGAGAGTCCGGGGCCGAAAGCGGCTTCGCGACTGATCAAGCGCTACGCGAACCGGAAGCTCTACGACACCGTCGAGCGGCGGTTCACCTCGATCGGCGACATCCGTGACCTGGTGCGCGAGGGCGTCGACGTGGTGGTTGTGGACCATTCGACCGGCGAGGACCGCACCGCCGAGACCCTCGGCCAGGCGCTCGGCCGGGAGCGGGGCAACGGCGGACTGGCGCTGAACATGCTGGAGGAGCTGATCCGCGCGCCGGAGCGGCTCAGCCGGGTGCTGTCCGCCGACCGGAAGGACGCCGAGGAGCTGCGCGAGCTGCGGGACGAGGTACGCGCGCTGTCCAAGGTGCTGGACGACCTGCTCGCCCCGGGTGACGACACGACCAAGGTGGACTGAGCCATGGCATCCGAACTGGAACGCAGCTACAACCGCACGGTGCGGGTGCTGGCCCCGCTGCGCGCCCTCTACGACGACATGTGCACGGCGGCCGGCCTGCTCAAGTTCATGCCGCAGATCACCCGGTACCGGGTGACCGACAACCCGGACGAGGCCCGGATCGCCACCGAGCTCACCCTCGGCCCGGTTTCCTGGCCGGTGGAGGGCACGCTGGTGGTGCGCCGCACGCTGCCGCCCCGCGAGCTGGCCGCGCGCATCGACATCCCCAGCCTGCAGATCGTGGTGGACGGCCGGATCGAGCTGGAGGGCACCGCCGCCGAGGAGACCCAGCTGACCTTCGCCGCCACCATCCGGTCCGCCCATCCGCTGGTGCGCCGGATGCGCAGCCAGCTGACCGGCGCGCTGGAGGAGACCGTGGACACCACCACCGACCGGATCGCCATCCTGGCGCGCCAGCACGCCGAGGCGGAACGGCGGCTGGCCAACTCGAGGAACCAGGAGCGCGGTTGATGGAGCGGACGCTGGACGGTCGGGTCGCGTTCGTCACCGGTGGTTGGCACGGGCTCGGCGCGGCGATCACCGACCGGCTGGTGTCCCGGGGCGCGGCGGTCGGGGTCGGGTACCGGCGGCCGGACCCGGACGTGGACGAGTTCTTCGCCGAGCGGGCCGGCCACCCGATCACCCTGCACCACGGCTCGCTCACCGAGCCGGCGGACTGCCGGCGCACGATCGCCGAGCTGGTCGAGCAGCGGGGCCGGCTGGACGTGCTGGTGGCCCAGGTGAACTTCCGCAACGCCGGGCTGCTGTCCATCCGCCGGGGCACCCGCAGCCTCACCGACGGGGAGTGGGAACGGGCCATCACCGGCCACCTCTCCGGCGCGTTCCACCTGGCCCAGGCGGCCCTGGAGCACATGACGGCGGCCCGGTTCGGCCGGGTGGTCTTCGTGCTCGGCTATGCCGGGGTGCACGACCTGCAAGGGCACTTCGCCGCCGTGCGCGGCGGGCTGGGCGCGCTGGCCGCCGAGCTGGCCCGGGAGGTCGCCGGGTCCGGGGTGACGGTGAACCAGGTCGCCACCGGCCTGCTGGCCGACGAGATCCTCGCCGACCTGCCGGAGGAGGCGCTGGCCGCGACCATGCGCAACATCCCGGTCGGCCGGCCGGCGGAACTGGCCGAGGTGGCCCGGGTCGTCGAGTTCCTGGCCGATCCCGAGTGCGGTTACCTGACCGGTCAGCTGATCGCCGTGGACGGTGGGCTCACCCTCTGAATGGAGCAGCGTGCGGCACATTTGCCACATCTGCACCACCCGTATGCCGTAGCTGATCGGCGTGGGTCACTCAATCGGGCGATGGGAGCGCAACCGCGTTTCGTCATCAATCCGTGATCGTTAGTCCTGCCGTGGATGTGTGCCCGCGCCTCCCGCGCGCAGGCACACGTGTGGGCAACCGAGGAAGGATGACTCTGATGAGTCGTACCAAGCTTTTTGTGGCCGGCGCGGCCGTCGCCGTGCTGGGTTCGCTGGGTGTGGCCGGCGTGGCCTACGCCGACTCCGACGACTCGGGCTCGCCCGTGGGTGGCCTCAGCACCGAGAAGGCCGAAGTGGCCGATGTTCCGCTGACCGGCGTCCTCAACGGCGCGAAGACCGACCAGCTGAAGACCGACGGGCTTCCGTCGACCGACAGCGCGGGCTCGCTCACGAACTCGCTCGGCCGGTAATCTGAAGACCCCCTGCACGACTCAATCGGCCCCCGCGTCGCCCCGATGGCGCGGGGGCCGATTGCTGTCCGGATAGCCCCTCAGGCCGGGTTGGCCGCCTCGGCGGCCGCGACCGCGTTGCGGAACAGCACCGCCACCGTGGTCGGGCCGACGCCGCCGACCCGGGGCGTGATCGCCCCGGCCACCTCTTCGCAGCGCTCGTCCACGTCCGGCAGCAGCTTGCGGCCGGAGTAGCGCACGCCGCCGCCGACCACCACCGAACCCGGCCGCACGTGCTCCGGCTGGATGATCCCGGGCACGCCGGCGGCGGCCACCAGGATGTCCGCCCGGCGGGTGTAGCGGTCCCAGTCCGGCACGCCGGTGTGCACCACGGTGACGGCGGCGTTGGCGGTGGGCCGCTTCTGGGCGAGCAGCATGGCCAGCGGGCGGCCCAGGGTGGCGCCCCGGCCCAGGATGACCACCTCGCGCCCGGACACCGGGATCTCGTGGAAGGCGAGCAGCTCCTCGATGCCGGCCGGGGTGCACGGCAGCGGGCCGGGCACGCCGGCCGCCAGCTTGCCCAGGTTGAGCGGGTGCATGCCGTCGACGTCCTTGGCCGGGTCGATGGCGAGCAGCGCGGCGTCGTAGTCCAGGTGCTTCGGCACCGGGTACTGCACCAGCATGCCGTGCACCCCGGGGTCGGCGTTGTAGCCGGTCACCACGGCTTCCAGGTCGCTTTGCGTCGCGGAAGCCGGCAGGTGGGTGTGCGGCGAGTCGAAGCCCAGTTCGGTCGCCTGCTTCTGCTTGATCCGGATATAGCCCGCGCTGGCGTCGTCGTCGCCGACCAGGATGGTGGCCAGGCTGGGCGCGATGCCCCGGGCGCGCAGCGCGGCGGCCCGCGCCGTCACATCGGCGAAGATCTTTTCCGCGACGGGTGTTCCGGGGAGCAGCTTTGCGTTAGACACGGGGAGAGACTAGCCAGCGCGCCGGGCGCTCGCTCGGATCACGTGGACGGGCAGCTCCGCGTACTCCCACGGCTGCAGGTTGACCAGGTCGGAGACCAGCACGTAGCCCTGCTCGAACTGCCCGGTGGCCGCGTCCACCAGCCGGTACCACTGGCGGTCCGAGTCGATCGGCCGCGCCTCCAGCAGCACCACCCGCAGCTCGCCCGGCTCGAACCGGCAGCGCCGGTGCAGCGACTCGATCAGCTGCTCCCGGTGCAGGTGGCCGTCGCCGAAGTTCCAGCCGAGCAGCGAGCCGGCGACCACCTCGCCCTCCACCAGCACCGCGTCCTCGTGCCCCCGGTTGGCCCGGGGCAGCAGCGCGAACAGGGCTCGCCCGTGGTGGTGCATGAGCCGGAAGGTCTGGATCTTGTGCGCCAGCCACTCGGCGATCTGTTCGCCATAGATGATCTTGAGCTGGTTCTTGATGAACCCGCCGTAATGCGTCGCGTGCCGGTTCACCTTGTCGATCCCGGACCGCTCGAACAGCCACATCGAGGTCGACCAGTTGCCGGCGTAGTAGCGCATCGACAGCAGGAACGACACCTGGTCCGGGCGCAGGTTCCCCCAGGCGATAAGGAGCAGCACCGGCAGCCCGAACACGCCCAGGCACCACGGGTGCTGGGCGGTGATCACGTACTGGTCCGGGTGGCCGAGGAACAGCCAGGCCGCCGAGAACAGCATGAACACGTTCCACTCCAGCGGAACCCCGATCGGCATGGCGGTCAGGATCTGCAGGTGGAAGGCGATCATCACCAGCGCGGCGATCGTGGTCACGGTCGAGCTGCTGGACAGCAGCAGCACCAGCGGCGCGCCGAACTCGACCGCGGCGGCGGCGTAGGCGATCAGCCGGGTGAACCCGGACGGCAGTACGTCGTCCGGGAAGTCCCGGTACAGCCGGCGCTTGAGGAACCGGGGCATCACCGGGCTGTTGCTCAGCATGACCTGGATGACGAACGGGAACATCCGGTTCAGCTTGGAGGTCGCCGCGCCCAGCCAGATGAACACGGTGAGCAGCTTGATCACCGCGACGGTGTCCAGGAACGGCAGCAGCATGGCCGCGGTGGCGAACCAGAAGTGCTCCGGCCGGGCGGCCAGGAAGACCGTCTTGTCGCGCAGCCCCAGCAGCGGGATGAGCACTACGATCGGGATCATCAGGTGCGGGTTCAGCATGTGCACCGGGCCGTTCAGGCCATTGCACTGATAGTCGGCCGGGCACAGCAGCGCGTAGCCGATGGAGAACAACAACCCCACGTAGAGCAGTGCGTCCACCCAGGTCCGCGTGTCGCCGCCGGTCAGGGGCAGCTTGCCGCCCCACGGGGGCTGGCGGATCGTGCCGGGCCGGGCGAAGTACAGCGGCCCGCCGACCGGCGGCACGAACCGCGCGGTCAGCGGCCCGAACCCGCAGCCGAGGCCGAGCACCTCGAACCCGAGCGTCCACAGCACGGCCTTCTGCAGCACTACGGGCTGCCACCACCAGTTGGCGATATCCGTGACCGACCCGATTCCCGGGGTCAATTGAATGAAAGCTAAACCACCCGCGACATAGCCGGCGAGCTTGACCCAGTAGAGGACATACATGCCCCAAGGCATGCCGATGCCGTACTCCGCCCAGTGCTTGACCAGCGGTTTCAGCCGTTCCGCGCGCATGTTGAGGTACCACATCAGCACGTCGAAACGGGGCGGCAGTTTCGGCGCCAGGAATCCCATACGGTTCCCTACGAGGTTTCTACAACCGAACGTGACGACCGGGGCGAGGTCGTTAGATACCTTAACAACAGCACCAGCAGGACCGACAGCACCGAAGCCACTCCGCCGACAATCGTCGGTGCCCTTCCGCCGAACCGCTCGCCCAGCGCGCCGAGCAGCGGGGCGCCCAGCGGCGTCCCGCCGAGGAACAGCAGGATGTACAGCCCCATCACCCGGCCGCGCATGGTCGGGGAGACGGAGAGCTGCACGCTCGCGTTGGCGGCGGTGGTGAAAACCAGTGCGGCCAACCCGGTGGGCGCCAGCACGATCGCCGTGGCCAGCGCGTTGGGCATGAACCCGACGACGATCTCGAGCAGGCCGAACGCCAGCGCCGCGCCGTAGACCACACGCAGCCGGGGCTTACCGGTCCGGCGCGCGGCCACCGCCGCGCCGAGCAGCGAGCCGACGGCGAGCACCGTGGTCAGCGCGCCGTAGTCCTTCGGCCCGCCGCCGAAGACGTTGCGCACCAGGAGCGGCAGGGTCAGGTAGAAGTTCAGGCCCAGCGTGGATACCAGGAAGACCAGGGCCAACACCGAGATCAGCGTGGGCTGCCCGCGCACGTAGCGCAGGCCCTCGCGCAGCTGCCCGCGCGCCCTGGCCACCCGCTCCGACCGGAACAGCAGGGCCGGGTCCATGACCAGCAGCCCGGTCAGCACGGCGGCGAAGGACGCCGCGTTGAGCAGGAACACCCAGCCGGTACCCACGCCGGCGATCATCACGCCGGCCACCGAGGGTCCGACGATGCGCGCCAGGTTGAAGGTCATCGAGTTCAGCCCGACCGCGTTGGTCAGCTGGTCCGGCCCGACCAGCTCGGAGACGAACGCCTGCCGGATCGGCACGTCCAGCGCGGAGAAGCAGCCGAGCAGGAAACACAGCAGGTACACCTGCCACAGCCGGACCAGGTGGGTCACGTCGAGCGTGCCGAGCACCAGCGCGCACAGCCCCATGCCGGACTGCACGGCCACCAGCAGCTTGCGCTTGTCGTAGCGGTCGGCCAGCACGCCGCCCCACAGCGAGAGGCCGAGCGTCGGGCCGAACTGCAGGGCCGCCGCGATGCCCAGGGCCACCGGGCTGGACCCGGAGAGGTCGAGCACCAGCCAGTCCTGCGCGATCCGCTGCATCCAGGTGCCGATCAGCGACACGACCTGGCCGGCGGCGAAAAACCGGTAGTTGCGAACCCTCAGCGAGGCGAACATCCCGGTCTTTGCCACGTGCTTAGGAGCCCGCCATCCTGTCGAAGATGTCGCTGGCCTTGGCCAGGGTGATTCGCTCTTCCTCGGTGAGCTCGGCCAGCTGTTTGTTCAGCCAGCGCTCCTTGAGGCTGGCCTCGGCGGCGAGCAGCTCGGCGCCGGACCTGGTGATCTCGATGATGGACTGCCGGCCGTCCGTCGGGTGGTCCCGGCGGGACACCCAGCCCTGGTCCTCCAGCGCCGCGATCACCCTGGTCATGGACGGCGGGCGGACCCGTTCGGTGGCGGCCAGCTCGCTCGGCGTGAGCGGTCCGCAGCTTTTCAGCGCGTACAGCGCGGAGAGGTGGGTGAGTGAGGCCGAGTCGTCGGCGCGCTGCGAGCGCAGGCGGCGATTCAGCCGGACCACCGACAGCCGCAGTCGACTGGCCAGGTCCGAGCCGACATCCTGCTCGAGCGCCATGTCGTTAGCCTACCTTAGGACACTTTGCCTGATCGTAGTGGAACAGCGGACTGTAGCGGTACAGACCGATCTATGCCCCACCGGTGGTTGATTGTGCCCTGTCAACCGCCCCGCCGGGATACCGCGAGCCAAATCAGCAGCCCGCCGGCCAACGCCGCCGAGCCGGCCACCAGGCCGCCGGCGGCCACCACCCCGCCGCCGGTGCCGACCAGACCGATCACCACCGCGAACGGCACGAACACCAGCCAGGACACGGTGCTCACCGCCGAAGCCACCCCGGCGCGCACCCGGGACGGCACCGCGTCGTGCAACAGCCGGTTCACGTGGATGCCGGTGACCACCACCAGGAGCGCCAACGCGGTCTGCGCGGCGACCGCCGGCACCGGCCCGACCGGCAGTGCGAGCACCGCGCCCGCCCCGGCCATCGCCGCCGCGGTGGTGGCGGCGGCCACCGGGCGGTGCAGCCTCAACCGGCCGGCGAGCAGCCCGCCCAGCCCGAGCGTGGAGGTCAACCCGGCCCAGTACGGCCCGTACCAGACCGCCGGCACGGCCAGCGCCACCAACCACAGCGGCCCGAACTCCAGCAGCACCTGCACGAGCAGCGCGGTGAGCACGGCCAGCGTGACCACCGGCAACAACCGCCGGTGTAGCGACCGGTAGCCGATCACCAGGTGGGCGCTCAGTGGAACCTCGGCCCCGGTTTTGTGTAGCCGCGGTTCCCGGAAACGCAGGTAGACCACCATGGCGGCGATCCCGAACGGAATGGTGAGGAAATAGGTGGCGCGTGTGTCCAGTGCGCTGGCCAGCCACCCGCCGGCCAGCGCACTGGACACCAGGCCCAGGCTCTCGGCCAGCCGGATCCGGCCCATCTCCCGCTCGAACCGCTCGCCCGAACCGGTCTCCTCGCGCACCGCGTCGTACACGGCGGCCTCCGTGGTGCCCGAGTACATGGCGAAGAACCCGCCGAGTGCCAGCGCGCTCAACAGGTATCCCGGCACGTCGGTGGCCAGCCCGCCGAGCAGCGCGCTGACCGTGAGCGCACCGGTGGCCAGCAGCAGCACCCCGCGCCGGCTCCAACGGTCGGCCAGCACCCCGGACGGCACCTCGAGCAGCGGCACCACGGCCGCGTACGCGGCGGACACGAACCCGATGTCGGCGGCGTCGAACCCGATCTCGGTCTCGAACAGCTTCTCCACCGGCACCCAGAAGCCCACACTCTGCAGGAACCCGCCCAACCACAACGGCCACAACCGACGGCGCAGCAAACCGTTCCGACTGTCCAGCAACATGCCGGTACCGAGTCGCCAACCCTCTCGGGCGTTACACGGGTTCTCCCGCGCCCCGCTTTGGCTCTGCGTGGAGATATGCAACGCCCGACAGGCCGCCACACACGTCCCCTGCGGCACACACGTCGCGTGAGGGTTACGTCATGGGGATTTGATCTGGATGGAATCCCCACCATGCATCCCTCATGAAACGCATGTGACTTGGCGACGCCCGTGAGTGTCACGTTTGCCTCGTCTGTCACGGAATTCCCGAAAGGGCCACCGGGTGGGCACCGGTAGCCCACGCTGTACTGGGTGATCGGTGGACCGTTCCGGGGGAGCGAGGCGCGAGCGCGCGGGTTGGTGACGGCCGACGAGCTGCGCGGACCGCGCTTCCGTCGGCTGTTCCCGGACCTGTACCTGCCGGCGGACCGCGAGCCCGACTTGGTGACCCGCTCGCGTGCGGCGTTTCTGCTGGTAGAGCGGATGGGTGGCGTACTGTCCGGATATTCCGCGGCGGCCCTGCTGAATGCGGACTGCGCACCGCTCGACCCGCCCGCTGAAGTGATCGTTCCGAGGCCGGCGCGGCCACACCCCGGTCTGCGCATCACTCGCGGAAACCTCCCCGAGCGCGACGTGACGATCCGGAGGGACTGCCGGGTGACCAGCCCGGAACGCACCGCGTGGGACCTGGCCCGGCGTCTCCCGCTCATCGAGGCGGCTGTCGCCATGGATGCCCTGGCGCACGGTCGAACATTTCGCCCAAGCGATCTGCTCGCCCGGAAGAAGGCGCAACCGAACGCCCGGGGGTCAGCCCGGCTCGGCATCGTGATCGAACTGTCCGACCCGCGAGCGGAGTCGCCGATGGAGACCCGGCCGCGCCTCGGCCTGGTGCGCGCCGGGTTGCCGAAACCACACGTCCAGTACCAAGTCTGTGACGCGCACGATCACGTGATCGCCCGGGTCGACCTTGCCTATCCCGCCGCCAAACTGGCCCTGGAGTACGACGGCGAGGTGCACGACGATCCACTAGTGCGGGAGCGCGACCGGCTGCGCGACCACGATCTGGGCGATCTCGGCTGGCGGGTGGTGCACCTGCGCGGGCAGGACGTCCTGCACACCATGGCGCACACCGCGGCGCGGGTGCGTGCGTGGCTGGCGCGGCGTTCCGGCCCGTCCGAGGGCTCGCGCCAACCGGCCCGAGGGTGCTGAAGTGACTGAATCAGGGTGCTGAAGTGACTGAATCAGAGTGCTGAAGTGACTGAATCAGGGTGGGGGGTGGGCGCGGAAGGCGGATAGGAGGGTTTGGCGGGCGTCTTCCGGGAGGTGGTCGGGGGGGAGGTCGCCCAGTGCGGTGGCGGTGGCGCGGATCTGGGCCAGGTACTCGCCGCAGCCGTCGCACAGGGCCAGGTGGTCGACCACCCGGCGTTCGGTCGGCGGGTCCAGCGCGCCGTCCAGGAAGTCGGTGACCAGCTCCACGAGCTGGTTGCAGTCAAGCTCGGTCATCGAAGTACGCCTCCAGCCGCCCTCGAACGTACCCGCGTGCCCGGTGCAGCAGCACTCGCTGGTTGGCCGCCGAGATGTCCAGGATGGCGCACACCTCGTCGGCCGGATACCCGGCCACGTCCCGCAGGGTGATCACCACCCGTTGCCGTTCGGGCAGCTCGGCCAACGCCTGCTCCAGGCGTGATCGCAGTTCGCCGGCCACCGCGCGGTGCTCCGGCCAGGTGGACGGGAGTGCCCGCCAGTGGCCCGGGTAGGGCTCGTCCGGCCCCTGGAAACGGTCCGGGTCGACGGTGGGGCCGTCGTCCGGGTCCGATGGCGCCAGTGCGCTCATCGGAACGGCGCGCGCCTCCCGGGCAGCCCGGCGGCGCGCGGTGTTCACCAGGATCCGGTAGACCCAGGTCTTCAGGGCGGCCCGGCCCTCGAACCGGTCGATGTTCTCGATCACCGCCAGCCAGGTGTCCTGTACGACCTCGGCGGCCGACTCCCGGGTGGACACCAACGAGCGGGCCAGCCGGAGCATCCCGGCCGACCACTCGTCCAGTATCAGCACGAACGCCGACTCGTCCCGCTCGCGCAGCCGCGCGACCAGCTCGTCGTCGGCCAACACGCGGGTGAGCGTAGCCGTCACACCGCGAACCGGGCATCCAGCGCGCGCGACCCCGGGCCGGCCCAGAGCAGATAGAGCATGGCGACCAGCATCGTCGGCGCGACGCCGAGGTGGAACCAGCCACCCACCCGCACACCGGCGGTGAGGATGGCGCCGGCCATCACGACGGCCAGGCCGAGCGCGGCCAGCCGGGTCCCCGCCCCGGCGATCAGCATGAGCCCGGCGACCACCTCCAGCAGCCCGACCAGGTAGACGATCAGGCTGGAGTCCGGGAACCCGTAGAGGATGAACTCGGACAGTTCGAACTCGTGCATGGTGAACTTCAGGATCCCGAAGAACACGAAGAAGATCCCGGAGAACACCCGCAACGCCGCCGTTGCGGCGGCCGCGCGCCCGGTGACCCGATTGGCGAAGAACGTGTGCATGGTTCCTCCAAAGCGGTAGCTGTTGGAGGTACCGAGTCACGCCGCCGCCCGGCGTTACATGATCAGCCGAGCAGGGCCTGGATCGGGCCGACCGCGAAGTAGGCCACGAAGGCGGCCGCGACCACCCACATCAGCGGGTGCACCTCGCGCGCCCGCCCGGTGACCGCGCGCAGCAGCACGTAGGAGATGAAACCGGCGCCGATGCCGTTGGCGATGGAGTAGGTGAACGGCATGACCACGATGGTCAGAAATGCCGGCAGGGCAAGGGAGAAGTCGGTGAAGTCGATCTCGGTGATCTGCCGCATCATCAGCGCGCCCACCACCACCAGGGCCGGCGCGGCCGCCTCTACCGGCACCACCTCGTACAGCGGGGTGAAGAACATCGCGGCCAGGAAGAGCAGGCCGGTGACCACGTTGGCCAGCCCGGTGCGCGCGCCCTCGGCGATGCCGGACGCCGACTCGATGTACACCGTGTTGGAGGAGCTGGACGCGGCGCCGCCGGCCACCGCGCCGACGCCCTCCACGAACAGCGCGCGCCCGACGCGCGGCAGCTGCCCGTCCTGGTCCAGCAGCTTGCCCTGCTGGCCCAGGCCGGTCATGGTGCCCATGGCGTCGAAGAAGTTGGCCAGCACCAGGGTGAACACCAGCAGCGTCACGGTCAGCGCGGGCAGCCGGGTGAACGCGCCCAGCGAGACGTCGCCGACCAGGGAGAGGTCGGGCAGCCCGATGATCTGCTCGGGCAGCGCCGGGTAGCCCAGGTTCCAGCCCTTCGGGTTGGTGCCCTGGGACGGGCCGACCTTGGCGATCGCCTCCACGACGATCGCCAGCACGGTGGACCCCGCGACGCCGATCAGGATCGCCGCCCGCACGTTCCGGGCCACCAGCAGCCCGGTGAACAGCAGGCCGACCACGAACACCAGGGTCGGCCAGGACGCGATGGACCCGCCGATGCCCAGGCCGACCGGGACGGTGGTGTTGGCGGCGTCCGGCAGCCGCCGCACGAACCCGGCGTCCACCAGGCCGATGAACGCGATGAACAGCCCGATGCCCACCGCGATGGCCGCCTTCAACGCCGCCGGCACGGCGTTGAACACCGCCGTGCGGAACCCGGTGGCCACCAGCAGCACGATGATCAGGCCGTCGATCACCACCAGGCCCATGGCCTCCGGCCAGCTCATCTGCGGGGCGATGGTCACCGCGACCAGGGTGTTGATGCCCAGCCCGGTGGCGATGGCGAACGGGTACTTGGCGATCACCCCGAACAGCAGGGTCATCACGCCGGCCACCAGCGCGGTCACCGCCGCGACCTGGGGCACCGGCAGGATGGCGCCGAGGGCGTCCCGGTGCGCGCTGGGCGCATCGGCGGAGAAGCTGCCGATGATCAGCGGGTTCAGCACCACGATGTAGGACATCGTGACGAAGGTGACCAACCCGCCGCGCAGCTCCCGACCCACCGTGGAGCCGCGCTCGGAGATGCCGAAATACCGGTCCACGGCAGACATGGGCAGTCCCCCTCGCCACTCGAATGGCGCCACATTACCCAGCGGTAGACAAACACCGGGACCGAACACGGCGAGGTGATCAGCCGCATCAACCCAGCGGCATCGATCGACATCATCGCTACTGCCCTTACCGGCGAGTAGAACGTCAGTGGTGATGATGTCGATCTTGGTCAACCGTCACTCGGCGCGCCAGTGCGATGCGGATGTTCTCTACGGTGCGCGCCAGACCGGTGGTCGCCTGGCGCTTGTCCAGGCGCATCGTGTGCCAGCCGTAACGCGCGAGCTCGTTGTCGCGGCGCAGGTCACGGGCGCGGGCTCGGGCGTCGAAGTGCACCTCGCCGTCGTATTCGATGGCCAGTTTCGCCGCCGGGTAGGCCAGGTCCACCCGGGCGATCGGGTTCCAGTTCCGGTCCAGGATCTCGTACTGCACCTCGGGTGCCGGCAGTCCCGCGTGCCTCAGCGCCAGCCGTAGGCGAGTCTCCATCGGTGACTCGGCGAGCGGGTTGGCCAGGGCAACCACCTCATCCAACCGGCCGCACCCAGCCGCGCCCGGCCGCTGCGCACGCAGGGTCAGCAGGTCGGCCGGCCGGAAGCCGCGCGGATCGAACCGGTCTGGGTAGGTCAGCGCGTCGACCGCTACCACCGCCTCAACCAGCGGCAGCCGTCGCGCCAAATCCCACCCGGTGCGCCTGGGCGAGGTGACCCGACACCCGTCCGCCGTCACGATTTCCAGCACGTCCGGCCGCTGGTAACCGACCGACAAACCCGGATGGGCGCGCAGGAACCGAGGCACCAACACCTCGGCCGGGACGTCCCGGGGCGCGCAGTCCGCGCCGAGCAGTGCGGCGGCCGAGTAGCCGGCGAGCATCCCGCCCCGGTCCCTCACCAGCAGGAACGCCGCGCGGGACCGGATCTTGAGGGTGGGTTCGAGGTCGGCGGGGAGATAGACGTCGGGGAAGATCCGGCGGTAGCGCCGGCCGTACATCTGGCGGTGGCTGAGCAGGCCGGCGGCCAGCGCCTCGCTGCCTCGGAACGGGCCGTCCAACACCGGCCCAGCCTCCCGCCCCGGGCCGCCGGGTGTGGCCGGAATCGTTGGATTCGCCGCTCAAGTAAAGATCGACATCATCGCTACTGCCCTTACCGGCGAGTAGAACGTCAGTGGTGATGATGTCGATCAGTTAGTTTGCCGGCACGTAGTCGTTGGTGAAGGTCTTGGACACGTCGATCTTGGCGTTGGCGATCTCCGGGGTGAACTGGCGCAGCACGCCGTACACCGCCTCGGCGCCCTCGGGGGAGATCCGGCCGTCCGGGGAGAACGCGGACTTGGCCGCCTCGATCGCCTGGGCGTAGATCGCCGCGTCGCCGGCCGAGTACTCCGGCGGCATCTTCGCGGCCACCTCGGCGCCGGAGTGGGAGTGGATGAAGTCCAGTGCGCGCTTGATCGCCCGGGCCAGCTTGCGCGCGGTTTCCGGGTTGTCCGTCAGCCAGGACGAGCCGGAGTACAGCGCCGACGCCGGGTAGCTGGTCACGCCGAGGTCGCGTTGGACGCCGTCCAGGGTGCGGGTGTCGGACAGCACCTTCACGTTCTGCCCGCCGATCCGCTTGACCAGCGTGGAGTAGGCGGGATCCAGCATCACCGCCGCGTCCACCTGGCCGTTCTCCATCGCGGCCACCGCGCTGGCGTCCCCGCCGATCGCCTGCGGTGCCGCGTCGGTGGCCGCGAGGCCGTGCCGGACCAGCATGTTCTTCAGGAAGAAGTCGGTGGACGAGCCGGGTGAGGTGACGCCCACCTTGGCGCCCTTGAGGTCGGCGAAGGAGTTGATCGGCTTGCTGGCCTTGGGCGAGACCGCGAACACGAACGACGGGTAGCGCAGCATGCCCACGAACGCGGTGGTCGGCCGGTTCTTCGCCTGCATCTGGATGGTGTGGTCGTAGTAGCCGCTCACCACGTCCACGCTTCCGCCCTGCAACGCCTGCAGCGCCTTGGCGCCGCTGCCCAGGTCCTCCAGCCGGACGTTCAGGCCCTCCTCGCGGTAGTAGCCGAGCCGGTCGGCCAGCGTGGTGGGCATGAACACCAGCAGAGGCTGCCCGCCGATGCCCAGCCGGACCTCGCCCCCGCCCGAGCCGGAGCCGCCACCCGCGCAGCCGGCCGCCAGCGCGAGCGCGGCCGCCACGCCGGCGATTGCCAGTTTTCTGAGCCCCATCACGCCCTCCAACGCAGCAGATACCGTTCCACCCGGTGCACCCCGACGTCGATCAACAGCACCACCGCGGAGAGCACGACCATGCCGGCGAACACCGCCGTGGTGTCGAACACGCCCTCCGCCTGCGAGATCAGGAACCCGATGCCCTCCGAAGAGCCCAGGTACTCCCCGACCACCGCGCCCACGATGGCAAAGCCGACGCTCACGTGCAGGCTGGAGAAGATCCAGCTCAGGGCGCTGGGCAGGAACACGTGCCGGAGCAGTTGTCCCTCCTTGGCGCCCAGCATCCGGGCATTGTCCACCAGCACCCGGTTCACCTCGCGGATCCCGGAGTAGGTGTTGAAGAAGACGATGAAGAACACCAGCGTGAAGCCGAACGCCACCTTCGACCAGATGCCCAGCCCGAACCAGAGCAGGAAGATCGGCGCCAGCACCACCCGGGGCAGCGCGTTCAACATCTTGATGTAGGGATCCAGGATCTCCGCCAGCAGCGGCGCGCGGGCCAGCAGGAAGCCCACGCCGAGCCCGGCGGCGGCGCCGATCAGCAGCGCCAGCATGGCCTCTTCCAGGGTGATCCAGAGGTGCCGGAAGATGTCCCCCTCGGTCAGCCAGGTGACGATCTGCCCGGCGATCGCGGTCGGCCGGCTGAAGAAGAACGGGTCCAGCACGCCGCTGGCGGCGCCCAGCTCCCAGCCGGCCAGCACGACCACGCCGACCGCCACCTGCGCGGCCCGGACAGTGATCTGGCGCTTAGTCGTCGAGGTGCGCTTGCGGGTTGGCGCGCTCATAGCTGGTCATCACCTCCGAGCGCAGGTCGGCCCAGATGCTGGCGTAGATCTCGGTGAACGCCGGCTGGGTGCGGATGTTGAGCAGGTCGCGGGGGCGGTCCAGGGTCACCTCGTAGCGGCCGACCGGGTGGCTGCCGGGGCCGGCGGCGAGCACCACCACCTCGTCGGAGAGCGCGATCGCCTCGTCCAGGTCGTGGGTCACGAACAGCACCGTCTTGCCGGACCCGGTCCACAGCTGGAGCAGCTCGTTCTCCATGATCTGCCGGGTCTGCACGTCCAGCGCGCCGAACGGCTCGTCCATCAACAGGATGTCAGGGTCCACGATCCAGGTCTGCGCGACCGAGGTGCGCCGCCGCATGCCGCCGGAGAGCTGGTGCGGGTAGGACCGCTCGAACCCGGTCAGCCCGACGCGCTTGATCCAGTCGCGGGCACGCTCGTGGCGTTCCTCGGTGGGGACCCCGCGCAGCTGCAGGCCGAGCGCGACGTTGTCCAGGACGGTCTTCCAGGGCAGCAGGCCGTCCTGCTGGAACAGGTAACCGGCGCGTGCGTTGCGGCCGCGCAGCGGTTGGCCGTCGATGAGCACCTGGCCGGTGGACGGCTCGATCAGCCCGGCGACCGCGTTGAGCAGCGTGGACTTGCCGCAGCCCGTGGGGCCGACCACCGAGACGAACCGCCCCGCCGGCACGTTCATCCGCACATCGCGGATCGCGGTGTACGGCTCACCGCCGTTGGTTGCCGGATAGGAAATCGATATCCCGTCGAGCGTTATCTCGGCCATTTCATCACCCCCTCGCCGTAATGGGTATCAGGTTAAAGGCGCTTCGCCAACCGTTTGGGCGCACACGGTTGCCGCTTCCGGCACACGTAACGGCGTTTCTCTGCCGGAAGTGGCAAGTGGTTCCGGACTTGCGCCGCACTCTCTCAGTTCGGCGGCGTCGGGTCGTAGGCTGGGCGGGTGCAGGATCCGCCGCCTCCGCCGCGCCGACTCACCGAGATGACCTGGGTGGTCGGGGCCTGCACCGGCCTGTGGTTCCTGGCCTGGTTCGCGCTGCTCTGCGCGCATTTTTTCATCGGTCGGCCGCTGGACATCTGGTTCGGCACCACGCTGGTCGGCTGGCTGCTCGGCCTGCTCGGCTACGCCGTCTTCCGCGCCCAACGCGCCGCCGCCCGCCGGGGCGATCGAACCGCCCAACGCGGCCTGGACTGATCCGGCGTCCAGGCGAACGCCGGATCTCGTGCGCCCTTTTGTATAGCTTGACAGTCATATGAGTAGAGGGTTAAGTGTTATGCGTGGATGTGTTCCAGGCGGTGGCGGATCCGGTGCGGCGGGAACTGGTCGAGGTGTTGGCCGGCGGTGAGCGCAGCGCGGGTGAGCTGGCCGAACACGCCGCGAACCGGTTCGGGCTGACCCAGCCGGGCACGTCGAAGCACCTGCGCGCGCTGCGCGACGCCGGAGTGGTGGCCAGCCGGGTGGACGGCAAGCGGCGGGTCTACCGCCTGCGCCCGGCCCGGGTGCGCGAGCTCGCGGATTGGGCCGAGCGGATGACCCGGTTCTGGGACGCGCGGCTGGACGCGCTGGGTGCGGCGCTGGAACGGGAGACGGGAGACCCGCGGTGATCGAACACGCAGTGATCAAACACAGGGGCACGATGGTCGCGCCGCGCGACGGCGCGGACGGCCTGGTCGAGCTGAGCCGGCGGTTCGACGCGCCGCCCGAGCGGGTCTGGGCGCACTGGACCGACCCGGAGCGGATGGCCGCCTGGCTGGGTCCCGTGGAGGGCACCCCGGGGCCGGGCGCGGAGTTCGTGCTGCGCATGGAACCGGAGGCGAGCGCCACCTGCACGGTCACCGCCTGGGACCCGCCGGTGCTGCTCGAGCTGGTCTGGCACTACACCGGCGAGCCGCCGACCACGGTGCGGGTGGAGCTGGCGCCGGACGCCGGCGGCACCCTGCTGCGGCTGCGCCACGAGCGCACCGACCTGCCACTGGACTACCTGGCCGGCTGGCACGCCGAACTGGACCTGCTGGCCGCCGAACTGGCCGGCCGGCCGCACCCGGACTTCCACGCCCGGTACGCCGAACTGCGGAAACTCTATGGCGAGGGATCATGACCGACACCGACATGTCGTGGACGCACGAGCTGAAGAGCATCACCCTGCTCGCCGACGACGACACCCCGCCGCTGTACGCGCCGGGCGCCAGCGAGGAGTACCGGGCCGCGCGGCGGGCGCTGAGCGAGGCGGAGATGGCGCTGCGTGACCACGTGGAGCAGGTCGCCGCGCTGCGCCGGGCGCTCCCGCCCGGCCCCGCGTTGCCCGAGTACCGGTTCACCGAGGGCTCGCCCCACGACGTCACCCTGGCCGAGCTGTTCGGCGAGCACCGCGAGCTGGTCGTCTACCACCTGATGTTCCACCCCGACGACGACGCCGCGTGCGCGCAGTGCTCGCTGTGGGTGGACGGCCTGCACGGGGTGCGCAAGCACATCACCCGGCGGGCAGCCCTGGCCGTGGTGGCGGTGGCGCCGGTCGAGAAGCTGCGCGGGTTGGCCCGCCGGCGGGGCTGGCACGGGTTGCGCCTGGTCTCGGCGCACGGCGGGGCGTTCGCCACCGACCTGGGTATCCAGGGTTCGCGGGGCGGGCTGTGGCCGGCGGTCAGCGTGTTCACCAGGGATGATGGCGGGGTGGTGCGGCACAGCTACACGCAGAGCTCGAACTTCCCGGACGGCCGGGAGCGCGGCATGGACCAGATCGCCCCGGTGTGGCACGTGTTCGACCTGCTCCCCTCCGGGCGCGGCGACTTCTACCCGGACAACACCTACCCGCTGGCGCACTGATGTTGCGGACCGCCCTGGTGCTGCTCGCGGTGCTCGCGCTGGCGGTCGGTGCGCTGTGGCTGGGCCAGCGGAAGCTGATCTACCTGCCGGCCGGGGAGCCGGGGCCGGTGTCCGCCGCCGGGCCGACCGCGCGCGAGGTCACCCTGCGCACCGAGGACGGCCTGAACCTGCGCGCGTGGTCGGTCGGCCCGACCGGTGCGGACCTGGGGGTGCACGTGCTGTTCGCCCCGGGCAACGCCGGGAACCGGGGGCACCGGGCGATCCTGGCCCGGCGGCTGGCCGCGCTCGGCTGCACCGTTCTGCTGCTGGACTATCGCGGCTTCGGCGGCAATCCCGGCAGCCCCTCGGAAGCCGGCCTGGCCGCCGATGCCCGAGCCGCCCGTTCCTACCTGCTGGAACACGCCGGCGGACCCGGCGGGCCGGGTCGGCTGATCTACTTCGGGGAGAGCCTGGGTGCGGCCGTGGTCACCGGGTTGGCCGAGACGCACCCGCCGGCCGGGTTGCTGCTGCGCTCGCCGTTCACCGACCTGGCCTCGGTGGCGGCTCGGCACTACCCGTTCCTGCCGGTGCGGGGGATGCTGTGGGACCGGTTCGACGTGCTGGGCCGGATCCGCTCGGTGCGCGCGCCGACCGTGGTGGTCTACGGCGGCGCGGACCGGGTGGTTCCGCCGGAACAGAGCCGCGCGGTGGCTTCGGCGGCGCCGGGCCTGCTGCGCGCGGTCGGGGTTCCCGGTGCGGACCACAACGATGACGATCTGCTGGACGGCCAGGAGATCATCTCAGCGGTCCGGGATCTGGCGACGGGCTAGCGCCAGTCACGGCCCAGGCAGTCCTGCGGGCCGCCCTTGGCGCCGATGTTGTACGAGTCGATGCGTTCCTTGGCGTTGCCGTGGTCGTTCGGGTTGGTCCAGGGAGTGTCGTCCGCGACCGCGGTGAGGCCCTGGCCCAGCTTCTGCGAGTCGCCGGTCTCCCAGGTGATCCAGCCCTGCTTGGCCGCCCCGGCCAGCGCGGCGCCGGCCAGGCAGTCGGCCTGCAGCTCCTCCGCGCGGGAGACCAGCTTGCGGCTGAGCCGGTTCTGCACCGCGTGCCCCCACTCGTGCGCGATGATCAGGTAGATCCAGGGGTTGCCGATCTTGTCGTAACCGCTGGCCATCAGCTTCTCGTCCCAGGCCAGGAAGTCACCGGGCGGGCAGTAGGCGGCGTTGAACGGCACCGACGCCTGGCCGCCGCAGGACGGGCCGTTGTTGCCGTTGTACGGGCCGATCACCCGGGGCGAGCGGTACGGCTTGCGGAACTCCTGCTCGAAGTACATCCGCCAGAACCGGTCGACCACGCTCACCGCGGAGCGCTCGTCGTCCACCATGGTGGCCGGCAGCGGCCGGGTGATTTCCGATGCTTCGGCGGTCGGCGTCCTCGGTGCCAGCCCCAACACCCCCACCAGTAGCGCGCACACCGTCAGTACCAGCGGAAGGCGTCGAGAAGCCGTCATGCCCGTCATCATGGAGTACCCGCCATCGGCGTACAGGTGATTTCCGCGAAATCAACCGGGTGAGATCGACGAATTCGCCGCCGCCGCCAACCCGCGCAGCAGATCCGCTACGTGCCAGCGGCCGTCCTGGCGCCACACCGGCACCTCGACCCGGCCGCGCGCCGGCCGGGTCAGCTCCACGATCAACTTCTCGTGGCGGACCAGCTCGCCGGCCGGCACCGGCACGCCCAGCGCCGCGCAGGCGGCGACCACCTCGGGCAGCGCCGACCAGCTCACCACGTTGCCCGGCTGGTCGTTCGTGACCTCCCCGCGTACCACCTCGGAGGCCAGCGGGAGGTCCAGCAGGTCGGCCAGCGCGCGGGCCGCTTCCGGGTGGAACGGGCCGGGCACGGCGTGCGCCGGGTCCAGCGCGGGGGCCAGCCACGGCCGGTCGAGCAGCACGGCGGGGCCGGCGTCGGTGACCGTGCCGGCCAGCGCGCGCAACCGGTCCGGCGGGTCCAGATCGTCGGGCTCGCAGCGCCCGGCCACCACCGCGTCGGCCAGCTCCGCGTGCGCCGCCCAGACCAGTGCGGACTCCGGGGTGCGCGCCGGGTCGGCCAGCCGGCGCAGCAGGTCCTCGGCGTCGGTCCCGGTGCGCACCGAGACGTCCGTGCGCACGCCGATCGCGGTGAGCAGCTTTTCCGGAGCGGTCTCGGTGAGCGGCACCGGATCGTACAGGCCGGCCAGTGCGGTCGCCCCCGGCAGTCGCCAGTGCGCCGGGCGGTGGCCACCCAGGCGGGCGTGCTCGGCGAGCCACCATGCGGTGTAGCCGTCCGGGTCGTGCAGGGCGGCGCGCGCGACGGGGTCGGCCCCGGCCAGCCGGGCCAGCTCGGCCAGCGCCGCCGGCCAGGCGTCGTCGGCCACCAGGTCCAGGTCGCGCACCGCGACCACCCGCTCCGGCTCCGGCCGGCCGGTCGCCGCGAACCCGTCCCACCAGCGGTCCTCGTCGTCCAGGTCGTGTTCGGGGCCGGCCGGCTCGTCGTCGGCGAGCAGGGCGAACGAGTCCAGCACGCCCACCGAGGTAAGCACCCGCCTCGGGTGGCGGGCCACCAGCTCGCCGTCCAGCACGCCGATCGGCGCGTCCGGCACCAGCAGCGGGGCGATCGCCGCGTCCGGCAGCATCAGCTCGTCGGCCCGGGCCGGTTCGCCGTGTTCGTCCGGCAGGGCCAGCGCGGCCAGCCACGGGCGGGTGGCGAGCACGTCCCCAGCGAGCTCGGCGACCAGCGCGAGCACCAGGTCGGCCAGCGGTTCGGGGTCCCGGTCGCCCTCCTCGGCGGCGGCGACCGAGGTGGTCACCGCATCCCGGATGCTCGGGTGGTCCAGCAGCTCGGCGGGACCGGCCTCGGTCACGCCGAGCCGGATCAGCAACGGGTGCGCCGCCTCCGGGTGCAGGATGCGCAGCCCGGGCAGGTCCAGCGGCCGGTCGCCGGTGAGCGCGGCGGAACCGCCGGTCAGGGCGGTGACGGTGCGCGGCCCGGTGACGGTGCGGCCGTCGACCAGGGGCACCGGCAGGGCGGCCAGCTCGTCCCGCGCCGACGGCACCCGGTCCACCTCGGTGGCCAGCGCCGCGTACAGCTCGCGCCACCAGGACGGCGGTCGGCGCAGCCCGGCCAGCCGGTCGGCCAGCTCGGCCAACGCCAGCGTGGGCACGCCCAGCGCGGTGAGGGCGGCCCTCGGGACTGTGCTGAACCCGCTACCGTCGCCCGGCGCGAGAATGCCGGGGACGACCTCGGCCAACGCCTCGGCCAGCGCGGGCGGTTCGACCAGGATGGCGTCCGCGGGGCGGACGCCCCGTGAGTGATTTGTGTGGCTATAGCCACACAAATCACTCACGGGTGGAGCGGTGGGCAGCCAAGGCTGCCCACGCAGCTCCGCACCCACCGCGTCGCGCAGAGCGGCGTCCAGCTCGGACAGGGGGAAACCCGGCTCGGGCGCGAGCCCGAGCCGGTGCGCCGGTGACACCGCGCGGGCCAGGTCCAGGTACGCGCGCGCCGCCTCCGCGATTACCGCGTCGGTGGCCGGCCCGGTGCGGACCCGGCGCCGGCTCGGCTGCATGGGCAGGCTGGCCAGCAACCGGGCGGGCAGCGACAGCCGCTCGTCGCTCGGCGTCGGCGCGTGCAGCACGTCCTCACCCAGGGGCAGCGGCCGGCCGTCCGCGTCCACCGGCAGCGCCCAGCAGACCGACCAGGCCAGCGGGTCCTCGGCCGCAGCGGCCGGTTCCGCGTAGCGACCCTCGCGGCGGGCCAGCAGCCAGCGCCGACCGCCCGGTTCCAGGGTCACCTCGGCGGAGCCGGCGGGCCGGGTCGGGCGCCCAGTTTGGCGCCCGAAGGAAACACCACCACCACCACCACCGTCGTCGCTGCGCCGGTGCGACACGGTCCGTCCGTCCGAGCCGTGCACGGTGATCTCCACCAACCACGGCAACGCCAGCAGCAGGTCCGGCGCGGCGGCGTCCGCGCCGGCGCACAGCTCGTCCGGCCGGACGCCGGCGCGCGGGGGCATCCGCACCTCCGTCCGGTACCCGTCGGGCGGCGGCTCGGCGTGGTCGGCCGGCCAGCACAGCCGCAGCACCGGCGGGCGTCCGCCGCGCCGGTTCAGCTCGTCGGCGGCCGGGCCGCCCAGCGCGCGCACCTCGTCCCGGGTGCGGTCCGAGGAGAAGCTCACCCCGCCGGGCGAGGAGACGATGGTCGGCTGGTCGGTCACCCCCAGCACGGCGGCGAAGCCGACGCCGAACCGGCCGACCGACTCGCCGTCCCGCTTGCTGGACGCCCGCAGCGAGGCCAGCGCGGTGACCCCGTCGGCGTCCAGGGGCGCCCCGGTGTTCGCCACCCGGAGCTCGCCGTCCACCGCCCGGACGAGCAGCCGGCCGGGCTCGCCGGACCGGCGGGCGGCGTCCGCCGCGTTCTGGGCCAGCTCCACCAGCCAGCGGTCCGCGTAGCCGCCGAGCAGCAGGTCTTCCTCGGCGTTCGCGTCCTCCCGGAACCGGGTGGGCGAGTCGGCCCAGGCGCGCAGCGTGGCCGCGCGCAGCGACCCGGTCCGGAAGGGGTCAGTCACTTCGCTCCGCGTTGATCCAGAGGAACAGCGGGATCCGCCGCCACCGCTCCAGCCCCGGCTGGTCGCCGCTGAGCGCCTCGGCCGGCACCGGCTCGCGCAGGTCGGTGATCACCAGTCCGGCGTCGGCCAGCGCCGAGGTGTAGGCCTGCAGCGGGTGGCTCCAGCCGTGGAACCTCATGGTGAGCCCGTTGCGGCTCTCCTCGCCGAGGAACTCGCTGGTGGCGAAGTAGTCGTCCACCACCGTGAACACCCCGTCCTCGTCGAACCGGCCCCGGTCGGTGAACGGGTGCACCACGGACAGGCTCAGCACCCCGCCGGGTTCCAGCACCCGGGCCGCCTCGGTCACCGCCTTCGGCATGTCCGGCACGTCCATCAGCATGTTGTAGGCGACCACCCGGTCGAACTCGCCGTCCGCGAAGGGCAGGGCGGTCGCGTCGGCCAGCCGGTAGCGCTCCGCCGAACCGGACCGCTCGGCCGCCGCCAGCAGCGTCGCGGAGACGTCGCTGGCGGTCACCCGGTGACCGAGCGCGGTGAGCGCCCGGGACACCCGGCCCTCGCCGCAGCCGAGGTCCAGCGTGGCCCGGCCGGCCGGCGGGAGGAAATCGCGGAACGCCGCCAGATACGCCCAGAACGCGTCGTGCCCGGGCTCGCGCGCCCACGCGGTCCACGCCTGGGCGTTGCGTTCCCAATGTTGATCAACACTCATGTGGCCAGCTTTACCACCGGGGCTCGCCGCGCGGCGAGCAAAATGATCAAGGCGTGTCGGGCGACACGTTCTCCTCGGGTTGCTTCGACTGCTTCGGCTCCTTGGCCTCCAGCTCGACGCCGTCGTCGTAGACGACCTCGGCGACCGGGGCCACCGGGCCGCTGTCCGGTTCGACGTCGGAGTGCGCGCCGCAGCCGTACTCGGCGTGCACCGCGGCGCCGTCCGCCGGGGCGAACTCGTTCGCGCACACCCCGAAGGCGGCCCGCATCGAGCCGGCCAGCGGCAGGTAGAAGCCGCAGCCGCCGCAGGTCCCGGGCGCGGCGCGGGCCATGTCCGAACGGGGTCCCCGGTCGCCGTCCCGCCAACGATCGGCGGCGTCCTCCCGGCCGAGCCGACTCAGCACCCGGCGGCGGCCGAGGCCGACCTCCCGCGCCACCTCCTCGACGGCGGGGTCGTCCGAGGCCAGGTACCCGGGCACCAGCCGGGCGTCGTCCGGCTCGGTGGGCAGCAGGTCGCCGACGCCGAGGTCACCGGCGCGGATGCGCTCCTGCCACGGCACCCAGCCGGGGGCGACCAGCGCGTCCGGCCCGGGCAGCAGCACGGCCTCGCTGACCGTGACCTCCGCGCCGGGTTCGACGCAGGCCAAGGTGACCGCCCAGCGCCACCCCCGGTAACCGGGCTGGCGCGCGGTGAAGAAGTGGGTGACCGCGTGCGGGTCCTCGGCGAACGCCTCCTCGTGCTCGCCGACCGCGTCGCCGCCGTACATCTCCTCGGCCAGCTCGGTGGCCGTGGCACGGGCCAGCTCGGTCGCCTCGAGCAGGGCAGGGCTGGCCGCCGGGTGGGAATTCGCGGCCGTGTCGGCTTCGGGCATCACGGGAACCACGTAACGATTGTGCCACCCTGCTCACCGTGCCCGAGCGCCGTGTACCCGTGAAGCTGGCCAGGCTGTTGTTGCTGCTCGCGCTGCCGCCGGTGGTGATGCTGGCCGGGTGCCAGTCGTCCGCCCCGGCCGGCCCCGCGCCGGACGGTGCTTCAGCCCTCGAAGGACCGCCGCTGACCCCGGTCGACGTGAACCCCAACGAGTCGATCCGGGAGGGCCTGGCGGACGGCGTGCCCCGGCTGCGCCCGGTGGTGCTCGGCACCCTGCCGCACGATCGCTCGTCGTGGACCCAGGGCCTGGAGGTCTCTGGCCAGACCCTCTTCGAGGGCACCGGCCTGTACGGCCGCTCGAAGCTGCGCGAGCTGGACCCGCGCACCGGTCGGGTGCTGCGCGACTCGCCCCTGGCGCCCGAGCTGTACGGCGAGGGGATCACCGTGCTCGGCGACCAGATCTGGCAGCTGACCTGGAAGAACGGCGTGGTGCTCGGCTGGGACCGGCCCGGCCTGCGCCAGACCGGCCGGCAGCCGTGGTCCGGCGAGGGGTGGGGGCTGTGCCACACCTCCGACGGGCGGGTGGTGGCCAGCGACGGCACCGATCGGCTGCGCCTGTTGGCCGGGTCCGACCTGCGGCCGACGGGTGCCCTGGCGGTGCGCATCGGCGGCCGGGCGGTGACCGCGCTGAACGAGCTGGAGTGCGTCGGCGACTCGGTCTACGCGAACGTCTTCGAGACCGACTGGCTGGTGCGCATCGATCTGGCCAGTGGGAACGTCACCGCCGTGGTCGACGCCGCCGGGCTGCTCCCCGAGGCCCAGCGGGTGGACGCCAGCGTGCTCAACGGCATCGCCGCCCTGCCCGGCACCGACGAGTTCCTGCTCACCGGGAAACTCTGGCCGACCATCTTCCGGGTCCGCCTCGCGTCCCAGTGAACTCCGGGGCACCTCGAATCGCGCCGAGGTCGCGACCAGAGACGTTCGATCATGCAGAAACGTCTGTGATCGCGACCTCGGCGCACAATCAGGTCGCGAATGAGGCCTGTGTTGCGACTGGGGCTAGTGTGACGCGCGCGAGAAGAGGACGGTTCGCCTGTGCGGGTTCCGGATGGGGAACAATGAACGCGTGTCCCGTTCGGAGTCGCCGGAGCCGCCCCTCGGCGGCCGCGCGGGCTGGTCCTCCGGGGGCCGGCGCCGCAAGATGTGGCAACGCCGGGACGAGCCGTACGACCAGGAGCGGGACCCGGACCGGGAAGAACCGGCGCCGGCGCGCCGGCCGCCGCCCCGCCAGCCGGAACGCCCGCCCGGGCCGCGCCAGCCCCAACCCGGCCACCGGGCACCCGGCCAGCCGATAGCCCAACCGCCGCCGCCCCGGCAGCCTCCACTGCCCGGACACTCGATCCCGCCCCACCAGCGCGCGGGTTCCGCTCCCCGGCCCTCGGACGAGTTGGGCGCCGGTGGGCACGGACCTAGGGGCACGCGCGTGTACGGGCCGTTCGACGGTCCCGCCGACCAGTCCCGCGATCGAGGAGGCGGTCCCGCCGGCCCGGGCGAGCACACCGGACGGGCCGGCCACTCCGGCCACACCGGGCGCGGCGACTCCCCGCGCGAGGCGCCACCCGAGGGGGACAACCGCCGGAGCACCCCGCCGCCCCGCAAGCTGACCGTCACCCGGGTCGCGGCCTGGCGCAGCCGGCAGCTCACCGAGCAGGGCATCCGGGCTTTCCAGCGGGCGGCGGGCGCCGACGGCGCGGACCGTTCCGGGCTCCGCGCGCTCACCTACGCCACCATGCTGAACTACGCCAACGACGCCGCGATCGCGGTGGCGCTGGCCAACACGCTGTTCTTCTCCGCCGCCACCGCCGAGTCCAAGACCAAGGTGGCGCTGTACCTGCTGATCACCGTCGCGCCGTTCGCCATCATCGCCCCGGTGATCGGCCCGCTGCTGGACCGCATCCAGCGGGGCCGCCGCGTCGCCCTGGCCGCCTCGTTCGCCGGGCGCGCGGTGCTGTGCGTGGTGATGGCCTTCCACTTCAACGACTGGGGGCTCTACCCGGCGGCGCTGGGCGTCATGGTGCTGTCCAAGTCGTTCACCGTGCTGCGCGCCGCCGTCACCCCGCGGGTGCTGCCCCGGGCGATCACCCTGGTCACCACCAACTCGCGGCTGACCGCGTTCGGGCTGATCGCGGGCGGGGTGTTCGGCGCGTTCGCCGCCGGGTTCGCCAAGCTCACCGGTTCCCCGGGCGCACTGGTGTACACCGCCGCGCTGTGCGTGCTCGGCGGTTACCTGTGCCTGCGCATCCCGCGCTGGGTGGAGGTGACCGAGGGCGAGGTGCCGGCCGCACTGCGCCACGCCGACCCGACCCGGCCCCTGCGCGCGATCGGTCCGGGTCGCGGAGGCGCCGGCCGCGCGCCCCGGCCGAAGCAGCCGATCAGCCGCCCCGTCGTCGTGGCGCTATGGGCCAACTCGGCGATCCGGGTGCTCACCGGCTTCCTGATGCTTTTCGTGGCGTTCGCGGTGAAGGCGGAGACCGAACGGGACCCGACCCGGCAGTTGGTGCTGCTCGGCCTGGTCGGCGCGGCCGCCGGGATCGGCAGTTTCGCCGGCAACGCGGCCGGTTCGCGCAAGCTGCCCGCGCGAACCGACGCGCTGCTGTTCGGTTGCCTGGGCGCCGGGCTGCTCGGCGCGGTGGGCGCGGCGGTGTTCCCCGGGATCGCCGCCGCGACGGTGTGTGCGCTGCTCGCGTCGACCGGCAGTGCGTTGGCCAAGGTGTGCCTGGACGCGGTGATCCAGCGGGACCTGCCGGAGCGCTCGAGGGCATCCGCCTTCGGCCGGTCGGAGACGGTGCTGCAGCTGGCCTGGGTTACCGGCGGCGCGGCCGGGGTGCTGCTGCCGCCGGTCTACTGGATCGGGTTCACGGTGGTCGCCGGGCTGGTCGCGCTGGTCGGTGCGCAGGCGGTGCTGATCAGCCGGGGTGGCTCGTTGCTGCCGTGGCTGCGGCACCGGGAGGCGATGTGAGCGCCGCCCTGCGCGGGGTGCTCGCGGCCGGCCTGCTGGCCGGGGCCGTCGGCTGCGGGTCCGGGGGCCCGCCGGCCGTCGAGTTCAGCTCGGCCGCCGGCACGTTGAGCACCGGCCCGGCGCAGTACTGCGACATCGCGGTCAAGGACTGTGCGAACCACCCGGACTCGGTGATCAGGCTGCCGGTGCCGCCGGGGCAGTCGCTGCGCATCAAGGTGCCGGACGAGGTGGCCGCCGGGCCGTGGGTCGTGGCGTTCGCCTACCGGCCGGCCGCCGGCGGCGAGCAGCAGAGCGGGCGCAGCGCCCTGTTCCTGCCCAACCAGCGCCGCGACTACGAGCTGGTGCTGCCCGCGCCGACCGACCAGCTGCTCACCGCCCAGGTGCAGCAGTTCGGCGGCGGCCAACCGGTGCTGGACCAGAACGGCGAACCGGCGTTCCCGATCCGCGGCAGCTGGGTACTCGTTACCTCGTAGTGTCTCCTCCCGCGTGCGCCTAACTGGGCGCCCGCTCGGCGAGCGCGTTCCGCGCTAGGCGTGCGCGCCCATCGGGTAGACCGTGGCGCTGGGCACGTCCAGGCGCAGCCCGACGCCGCGCACGGTGTGCAGGTAGCGCGGTGCCTTGCCGCTCTCCCGGAGCTTGCGGCGCAGCCAGGAGACGTGCACGTCGACGGTCCGGTCGGCGTGGTTGTACGGCATCTGCCACACCTCGGCGAGCAGCTCCCGCCGGGTGACCACCTGGCCGGCGCGGTGGGCCAGGTAGCAGAGCAGGTCGAACTCCTTGGGGGAGAGCGAGAGCGACCGGCCCTCCAGCTCCGCGGTGCGGGCCACCGGGTCGACCGTCAGCCCGCCCAGCACCAGGCTGGACCGCCGGGACCGGGCCCACCCGGCCCGGCGCAGCACCGCGCGCACCCGGGCCAGCAGTGCGCTCGCGCCGATCGGGATGACCAGGTAGTCGTCCGCGCCCGCGTCCAGCGCCTCGATCATGTGGTTCTCGTCGGTGCGGGCGCTCATCGCGATCACCGGCAGGTGGTCGATGGTGGCGCGCATGCGGGGGAGCAGCGCGACCCCGTCGGCGTCCGGCAGCGACACGTCCATCAGCACCAGGTCCGCGGGTCGCTCGGACAGTGCGTGCAGCCCGGCGGCCCCGGTGGCCGCCGAGCTGGCCAGGTAGCCCGCCTCGGTGAGCGCGCGAACCAGGCCAGCCTGTTGGAGGGGGTCTTCCCCGACAACCAATACGTGTGGCACGTAGGTAAACCTAGCCGTTCTTGCTATAACATTGGAAGTCATAGAGTGCACTCAGTACTCAGTATGCCGAGCGTCACGATTTTGTCACCAATGGGCCTCGAACGGTAGACCGGGGGATCATCAATCTGGTCCCCGGCCGCCGGGGGGACGTCGGCGCGGACCCGTCGATCGAGGCTAATGAGTGCAACGAAAGCGCAGGTGAATAGCGCTGTCGCGGTAGGTCAGCCGCACCTTGCGAGGTCGTGGTGATGCGCCTGGCCGGACGCCCGGCGACCCACCCTCGGACTGGGCGCCGACCCTTCCCCGTCGACCCTGTCCGGCGCCCGATCGGCGGCCAAAGCTTCGCCGGTGTGAGGGATCTCTCACTGGTCAGATACTACGCCGAACGGGCTACACAGGGTACCTAAATAGCATATAGCGACATATGAACCTAGCCGTCCAGGTCGCGCGCCACCGCACGGACCACTTCCGCAGCCAGCTTCGAGGTCTTCCGGTCGGGGTAGCGGCCCCGGCGCAGGTCGGGCTGCACCTTGGAGTCCAGGAGCTTGATCATGTCCTCGATCAGGCCGTGCAGCTCCTCGGCGGGCCGCCGCCGCGCCTCCACCACCGAGGGTGGGGCGTCCACCAGCCGGACGGACAGCGCCTGAGGCCCGCGCCGACCCTCGGCCATGCCGAACTCGACGCGCTGGCCGGATTTCAGGCCGTCCACACCAGCGGGAAGGGCGGCTTTGCGGACGTAAACGTCCTGCCCCCCGTCTTGGGAGAGAAAGCCGAAGCCCTTCTCAGCGTCGTACCATTTGACCCGGCCGGTCGGCACCCTGCTCACCCATCCCTTGCTGGTATCACGACGAACGCGCCCCGAGCCGTGCTGGTCGCCAAGCCGGGACGCGCGAAGTCCAGCCTAGCGTTGATCCCCGTTATCGTGCGCGCCTTATCCGCGGTTAATTGGCCGGGGAAAGTCCCAGCAGTTCCACCGAACGCTCCCGCATCTCCACCTTGCGCACCTTGCCGGTCACGGTCATCGGGAAATCGTCCACCAGGTGCACGTAGCGAGGGATCTTGTAGTGCGCGAGCTTGCCCGTGGCGTACTCCCGCAGCGACTCGGCGGTGAGCGGCTCGGCGCCCTCGCGCATGCGCACCCAGGCGCACAGCTCCTCGCCGTAGCGCGCGTCCGGCACGCCGATGACCTGCGCGTCCAGCACGTCGGGATGGGTGTAGAGGAACTCCTCGATCTCCCGGGGGTAGATGTTCTCCCCGCCCCGGATGACCATGTCCTTGATCCGCCCGGTGATGCTCAGGTAGCCGTCGCTGTCCATCACCGCCAGGTCGCCGGTGTGCATCCAGCGGCCCGCGTCGATCGCCTCGGCGGTCTTCTCCGGCTCGTTCCAGTATCCGAGCATCACCGAGTAGCCGCGGGTGCACAGCTCGCCCGGCTCGCCCCGGGGCTGGGTCAGCCCGGTGACCGGGTCGATCACCTTGACCTCGACGTGCGGGTGCACCCGGCCGACCGTGGAGACCCGGCGCTCCAGCGAGTCGTCCGCCCGGGTCTGGGTGGACACCGGTGAGGTCTCGGTCATGCCGTAGCAGATGCCGACCTCGGTCATGCCCATCCGGTTGATGACCTGCTTCATCACCTCGACCGGGCACGGCGAGCCGGCCATGATCCCGGTGCGCAGCGAGGACAGGTCGTAGGACTCGAAGTCCGGCTCGGCCAGTTCCGCGATGAACATCGTGGGCACCCCGTACAGCGAGGTGCACCGCTCCTGGGCGACCGCCGCCAGCGTGGCCTTCGGCTCGAAGGACGGCGCCGGGATGATCATGGCGGAGCCGTGCGTTGTGGCGCCGAGGTTGCCCATCACCATGCCGAAGCAGTGGTAGAACGGCACCGGGATGCACACCCGGTCCAGCTCGGTGTACCCGCACAGCTCGCCGACGAAGTAGCCGTTGTTCAGGATGTTGTGGTGGGACAGCGTGGCACCCTTGGGAAACCCGGTGGTGCCGCTGGTGTACTGGATGTTGATCGGGTCGTCCGGGCTCAGGTTTTTTTGCGCGGCGGCGAGGTCGGCCCGGTCGCGTTCGCTCGCGCGCGCGAGTCGTTCCCACTCCGGGGAGCCGAGCAGGAACACCTGCTTGAGTGCCGCGCAGCGCGGCCGCACCTCTTCGATCATGGCGGCGTAGTCGGAGGTCTTGAAGCTGGGCGCGGCGACCAGGGTGCCGATGCCGGCCTGGTTGAGCACGAACTCCAGCTCGTGCGTGCGGTACGCCGGGTTGATGTTGACCAGGATGACGCCGATCTTCGCCGTGGCGTACTGGGTCAGCGTCCACTCCGCCCGGTTCGGGGACCAGATGCCCAGCCGGTCACCCTTGGCCAGCCCGGCGTCCAGCAGGCCGAGCGCCAGCCTTTCCACGTCGGTGACGAACTCGCGGTACGTCCAGCGCTGTCCGGTCTGCACCTCGACCAGGGCGTCCCGGTCCGGGAACTGGGCCGCGGTGCGGTCCAGGTTGTCGCCGATGGTGTCGCCCAGCAGCGGCTGGTCGGCGGTCGCGGAGGCGTAGGACGGGAGGGCGGGGCTCACGGTGGCTCCTCGGATGCGCACGGCGGTGTACAGCGACAACATCCTGCCTGTACCTGAGAGCCCGCACCAGCCCACCAACGTGCCACACGGGTAACGAAGCGTCAGGACTCCCGGGGCTCGCGGATGAGGATCACGGCGATCAGGCTGATCACGCCGACCAGCACCATGTAGGCGGAGATGGACAGCGAGGTGCCGGTGCCGGCGTACAGCGCCGTGGCGATCATCGGGGCGAAGCCGCCACCGAGCACCGCGCCGGCCGCATAGCTGATCGACGCCCCGCTGTACCGGAACCGGGGCTCGAACATGCCCGCGAACAGTGCCGACTGCGGTCCGTAGGACGCGCCGAGGCCGATGGTCAGCAGGATCACCGCGACCAGCATCCACGCCGTTGCCTTGGTGTCCAGCAGCAGGAAGAACGGCACCGACCAGACCACCAGCAGCACCGAGCCGACCAGGTACACCGGCCGGCGCCCGATCCGGTCCGACCAGATTGCCGCCGCCACGATGCTGACCAGCCAGGACACGCTGCCGACGATCACCACGATGAGCATCAGGTTGCGGCTCACCTTGAGCACCTGGGTGCCGTAGGAGAGCAGGTAGGCGAGGAACACGTAGCCGATCGCGGTGTTGGCGATGAAGCTGACGGCGGCCAGCACCAGCTCGCGGGGGCGTTCCCTGGCCACCTCGACCACCGGGGCGCGGCTGCGCGCGGAGCGTTCGGACAGCTCCCGAAACACCGGGCTCTCCTCGATGCGCAGCCGGATGAACAGCCCGACGGCGACCAGCAGGATGCTGATCAGGAACGGCACCCGCCAGCCCCAGGCCTCGAACTGCGCCTTGCTGGTCAGGTTGCTCATCAGGAAGAACATCAACTGGGCCAGGATCAACCCGGCCGGCACGCCGATCTGGGAGAAGGAGCCGTAGCGGCCTCGCTGGCCGGCCGGCGCGTGTTCCACCGCCATCAGCGCCGCGCCGCCCCACTCGCCGCCGGCCGACAACCCCTGCAACAGCCGCAGCGCCAGCAGCAGGATCGGCGCCCACAGGCCGATCTGCCCGTAGGTGGGCAGCAGGCCGACGCCGACCGTCGCCGCGCCCATCAGCAGCAGCGACGCGATCAGCATCGCCTTGCGCCCCAGCACGTCGCCGAAGTGGCCCCACAGCACCCCGCCGATCGGCCGGGCCAGGAAGCCGACCCCGAGGGTGGCGAACGCGGCCAGCGTGCCGGACGAGGTGGACAGCGGGGAGAAGAACTGCGAGCCGAAGATCAGCGCCGCCGCCGTGGAGTAGATGAAGTAGTCGTACCACTCGATAGTCGTGCCAACCGCGCTGGCCAGAGCCACGCGGCGCAGCTGGCCGGGATCGGTCGACTCGGCACCGAGCGCGGGAGAGGTAGCCACGGCGCAACCATGACACAGGCCACAGCGCAGAGCCAGGGATCGTTTTCCGACCGTTGCCTGCTCAGGCGCCGCCGTGTGGTTCCTCGAGCTCGCGCCATTCCTCGTCGACCCGGACATCGGGGCCGAACAGCTTGCCGAGCCGGCGGCCGAGCTCCGGGCTGTGCTGGTTGGACATGATGACGGTGTCGTCCGGCCAACGCAGGGTCAGCGTGGTCCGGTTGTAGCCCTCGTCGGTGTCCCCGGTGTGCTCCACCCGCACGCTCAGCTCGGCGGTGAGCCGGGTCCGCTTCCTGGTCCTACTGGTCAGCCGCACCTGGCTTCGCGTGATGAATGCCGTGTGTGGCTGCCGGCGGTCATCCAGGTGGCCGAGCACCGCGCCCACCAGGCCGAGGCCGAGCACACCGAACGCCCAGTTGGGAGACAGTCCGAAGAAGTGGTAACCCGCGCCCATGCCGAGGGCGCCCACCATCAGGCCGCCGGTCGCGCAGCCCAGGCAACCGCTGCCCCCGGTGTTCCGCCAGACCACCGTGTCAACGACTTCGTCGGCCATTTCCCGGTCAACCCTCTCGCCGCCCCCGCCGCCCATCGTGCGCGAAGCGGGGGCCGGGAGGTTACCGGGTTTGATCAGCCGCCGTTGCGGACGGCTCGTTCGATGCGGTCGCCGATCTCCTTGTCGATGTTCTTCCAGTACTGGAAGGCCCGCTCGCGGATCTCGTCGGAGACCACCCCGCCGATCGCGCCCGCCGCGTTGGACACCAGCCGCTCCCGCTGGGCGTCGTCCATGACCTGGTTGATCAGGGTGTTGGGTTGGCCGAAGTCGTCGTCATCGGGGCGCAGGGTGTAGGCGTGCCGGACCATCTCGCCGTCCGCCGCGTACAGGCCGGTCTCGGCGCCGCGCACCGGGTCCGCCTTCGGTCCGCCCAGTGAGTTCGGCGCGTACACCGGGTCGGAGACGTTGTGCACCCGCATCGCGCCGTCCTTGGAGTAGCTGTGCACCGGGCTCTTCGGCCGGTTCACCGGGATCTGCTGGTAGTTCACCCCCAGCCGGGCGCGGTGGGCGTCCGCGTAGGAGAAACCGCGGGCCAGCAGCATCTTGTCCGGCGAGAGGCCGGTGCCGGGCACCAGGTTGTTCGGCTGGAAGGCCGCCTGCTCCATCTCGGTGTGGTAGTCGGTGACGTTGCGGTTCAGGGTCAGCTTGCCGACCTCGATCAGCGGGTAGTCGGAGTGCGGCCAGACCTTGGTGAGGTCGAACGGGTTGAACCGGTAGGTCTTGGCGTCCTCGTACGGCATGATCTGCATGTTCAGCGTCCAGGACGGGAAGTCGCCGGCCTTGATCGAGTTGTACAGGTCGCGCTGGTGGTAGTCGCCGTCCTCGCCCGCGATCCGGTCGGCGTCCGCCTGGGTCAGGAAGTCGACCGGCTGGTCGCACCGGAAGTGGTACTTGACCCAGAACTGCTCGCCCGCCGCGTTGGACCACGAGTAGGTGTGGCTGGAGTAGCCGTTCATGTTGCGCCAGGTCTTCGGGATGCCCCGGTCGCCGAACAGCCAGGTCACCTGGTGCGCGGACTCCGGCGACAGGGACCAGAAGTCCCACTGCATGTCCGGGTCGCGCAGGTTGTTCGCGGCCAGCCGCTTCTGGCTGCGGATGAAGTGCTGGAACTTCATCGGGTCCCGGACGAAGAACACCGGGGTGTTGTTGCCGACGATGTCCAGGTTGCCCTCGGAGGTGTAGAACTTCACCGCGAAACCGCGCGGGTCGCGCCAGGTGTCCGGGCTGCCCCGCTCGCCGGCGACGCTGGAGAACCGGATCAGCAGGTCGGTCGTGGTGCCGGGCTGGAAGACAGCGGCCCGGGTGTACCGGCTGAGGTCGCCGGTGACCACGAACTCGCCGAACGCCCCTCCGCCCTTGGCGTGGGGCTGGCGCTCCGGGATGCGCTCCCGGTTGAACGCCGCCATCTGCTCGATCAGGTAGTGGTCCTGCAGGAGGACCGGGCCGTCCGGGCCGACGGTGAGCGAGTGCTCGTCGCTGGCGACCGGGATTCCGGCATCAGTGGTGGTGGGTGGAGTGGAGGTCAAGGTGCAACTCCTTCGCGTCGTTTCGTTGCTCCTGACAGTCCGGGCAGGTGCCCCAGAACACGATCTCCGCCTCGTCCACCACGAACCCCGCGTTGTCGCTCGGGGTCAGGCACGGCCGCTCGCCGGCGGTGCAGTCGACGTCCTCGGTCCGGCCACAGTGCCGGCAGACCAGATGGTGGTGGTTGTCGCCGGTCCGGGTCTCGAACCGGGCGGCGGATCCCGCCGGCTCGATCCGGCGGACCAGCCCGGCCTGGGCGCACGCCGCCAGCACGTCGTAGACGGCCTGCTTGGACACCGAGCCGAGTCGAGCCGTGACCAGCCGGACCACCGTGTCCGCCGTGGCGTGCGGGTGTTCACCCAGCACGTCGAGCACGGCCAGCCGGGACGCGGTCACCCGCAGGCCGGATTCGCGCAGCCGCGCGCGGGCGTCGCTTTCCGCGCTTTCCGGAAGGGACCTCGGCTCGGGCATGGCTCCCACCTTTTCTGGACCAAGTCCAGGCTACGCGTTGTTCGGCCGACGCGGGGCGCGTCATCGTGCGATTACCGTGCGTATACCTTGGTAAGCGGTAGTTGCCTCGTTGGAGCAACGTTGCGGTTAACCGGCTAGGCCGTATGGCGGTCTTGCCGATTACGGATCGCTGTCAGGATGGGTTGGTTCGCTCCTCAGTGATTGGTCAGCCAGTACTCGTATGACAACCTGCGAGTTCCCCCTGCCGGAACAAGTGACGAGAACCGGGCAGGAACCCGGGCGCCCCAGACCCCGATCCCCCAGGCGCCCGGCTCCGCCGTCATCGACGAAACCGGTGACGGTGGCGGTGCGGCCGCCGGTGCCCGGGGCACCGGCGCCGAAGCCCGGTGCGCCCAGAACGGGCGTACCCCACGCCTCGGTGCCGAAACAACGCGCACCGCGAGATGGTGTGCCGGGCCCGGCGCACGCCGCCGAGCCGGACGCCCCGAACCCTGAATTCGGCGCGCCCGGAACCGGAGGTGTTCCGCCATCGCCACCGCCGGGAACGCCCCCGGTGCCGGCGGACGCCGACCCGGGCGACGAGCCCCCCGATCCCGGCCCCTCGGTGCCCGCCACGTCGGGGTCCGAGCCGCACACCGAGCCGCTGCGGATCCCGGTCGCCTTCCTTGCCCCGGGACCGACCTCCGGGGCGCTCGCGGTCCCGCCCACCGTGCCGCCTCCCCCCGAGGGCGGCCTGGCGGTCCCGCCGTCGGTTCCGCCCCCGCCGGAGGGTGGTCTGGTGGTTCCGCCGTCGGTTCCGCCTCCGCCGGAGGGTGGTTTGGTGGCGCCGCCGACCGTGCCGCCACCTCCCGCGACCCCCCATTCGTCGGGACCGGGTGATCGTGAGCCGGCACCTACCGGGACGCAGGCCTGGTCGGGATCCGTATCCGCCGCGCCGGCTGACCGAGCGGTGCGGCTCGCCGACCTGCTGGGCAGTCCGTCGGCCCCGCGTAGCGACCAAGCCGACGGCTCCTCGATGGACCGTGCCGACGAGGATCTCCGCGCACCGACCGGTTCGGCGGCCTTGCCATCGGCCGCCAGGACGCCGGAACCGATCGCCGATGAGCGGCGGGCGTGGGCGGAGGTGCCGCGAGCGTCGGAACCGGTCGCTGAGGACGGGCGGGCGTGGGCGGAGGCGCCGCGAGCGTCGGAAACGACGGCCGACCAGCGGCCGGTTTCGGCGCCAGGTACTTCCTCCGGTGCGGGGGGTCCGCGGCACGGGCGGACCCCGGAATCGCCGGTGTCGCGGACCGTTCGACTTCCGGACGGGACTGATCCGGGGAACGGGCGGCATGCGGACGTGCCGGCGCCGCGGAAGGGTCGGGACGCGTCGGCCTCGCCGGAGTCGAGGCCGGGCACGGCCGGGCCGGATACGGTGCACCCCTCGGATGTCGCGGGTCCTTGGGCGGACCGGACCGCCGAACTCCGGCCGTCATCGCGCTCGGTGGACGAATCCCCGGACCCGTCGGTGGATCCGCCCACCGTCTCGCTCGGGGAGCCGACCGGCGAGGTGCGTGCGCTCGGCTCGGCCGCGCCGCCAGACCTGCCCCCCGCCGAGGTGACCCGTCCGCTGACCGAGCGGGTCCGTGGTGCGGTGCCCGGAACTGAGCAGGCCCGAGGGGTTGCGCCTGGAACTGAGCGTGCCCGAGGGGCGGCGGCTGGAACCGAGCGTGCCCGTGGGGCGGCGGCTGGAACCGAGCGGGTCCGTGGTGCGGTGGCTGGAACCGAGCGGGTCCGTGGTGCGGTGGCTGGAACCGAGCGGGTCCGTGGTGCGGCGGCTGGAACCGAGCGGGTCCGTGGGGCGGCGCCCGGGACCGAGCCGCTCGCCCGTCCGCGCCGCCGGCCGACCTCGGTCGAGCCTCCGGTGGTTGACCGGAGTGGTGTCGATGCGCCGACGGTTGCCGAGCCCCGCGACGGGGTGCGGCAAGCCGCTCCGCAGCGGGGGGCCACGTTGCCCCCCGAGCGGAGGCCGGACTCGCGCGTCACTTCCGTTCCCGACCGTCCCGCCGCGCGGACCGGCACTGACACGGGGTCCATCCCGGGTGCCGGTTCCGGTGGGGGCGGTGATTCCGGGGCTGCCGCCGAGGCCCCGTCGAGTGCCAAGGGGCGGCGCCGGGTGTTGGTGTTGCTGGTGTGGTCGGTGGTGTTGGCGCTGGTCGTCGGGCTCTGGGTGGGGCGGGATCGTTGGCTCGGCCTGGTCGCTTCCGACAACCCGTTCCAGGCCACGCCGGCGGAGTTCTTCGCCGTCGGCGCGGAGGGAATCGTGTTGCCCGAGGCGCGCGCCGTGGACGGCTGGAGCACGCGCGAGGTGGCCGACGCCCTGGACAAGGTCAAACGAGCGCTGGCCGCGTCGTACCTGGATCCCCAGCTGCTCAAGTCGCACGACCCGGCGGCGGTGCTCGGGCTGCTCGCCCCGGACAGCGTGGAGACCGTGCGCACCCGGTTGGAGGAGGGCGGATACGGCACCGCGTTGATCCGGGTCGGCCGGGATGCCTCGCTGGCCGGGACGCCGAGGGTGTCCGGGAAGCTGACCTACCGGCAGGTGGACTGGAACGGCCGGCCGGCGCTGGACGTGACCAGCAACTACGTGTTCGCCTACGCGTTCGACCAGCCGCGCGGCGTCGTCGTGGTGCACGCCGAGACGCACTGGATGTTCCCCAAGGGCGCCGACATCCGGCCGTCCTCGCGGGGCATGTACCTGGGCCGGACCACCGGGTACTGGCACGGCATGGACTGCGCGCTGGCCGCGCGCGGGTTCACCGGGCCGGCCGGGGGCGGCCAGGACGCGGCCGCCCAGTACCAGCCGGGCGATGCACAGGACGCCTACTTCGACCCGACCCAGCCGGTCGGGGTGGCCTCCGCCTGCCGCTGATCCAGGGGCGCGGTGCTGTATGTCCCGCGCGCGCCTAACTGGGCGCGCGCTCGGCTGGCGCGTGCCGCGCTAGCGCCGGTCCAGGAGCGGGGAGGTGAGCTGGCGGGGGCCGACCCGGCGGTAGGCGCGCTGGGTGGGCACCGAGACGTGCGTGCGGCTGGGGGTGTTGGTGGGGCCGGGCGGCTCGGGCTCCCGGCGCGGCCGGGTGCGCATGAACAGGCCGCTACCCACGGTGACCAGCATGGCCCACCCGATCAGTAGCACCATGGCGCGGTCGGTGGCCGGGTTGGGGCCGCGCCTGGGCGGTTCGCCGGGGCCGGGCACGTGCCTCGTGGCGGTCGAGGTGATCGGCACCCTCGGCGTCGTGCCGTCGGTCATACCGGAGGCGCCCAGCCGCTCCTCACAGCCGGTTCCCGCGGTCAGGGCGGCGCCGGACGAACACCTTGTCATGATCACGTCGGAGATCACCGCGCTGCTCATGCCGAGGAGCGCGCCGATCGCGCAGCACACCATCACGACCAGTGCACGACGTTGGCGCACGGCATCCCTCAACAATCGATTGATTGATTAACGTGATGCGAAAAGCTACCAACGGTGATTGTGTAGCTTTGCGCGCATCACTCGATCGATTGATGAAGGCGCGTCGCGCCCGATTTCCTAGGTTGCCGCGAGTGCGGCGGAGAGTTGCGCGGCGGTGCTGGGGTCGTGCCGGGCGGTGGTCTGCAGCATCGCCACCAGCTGGTCTACCAGCCATTCCTCCAGGCGCTCGCGGGCCAGCTTGCCCTCGCGCAGCCAGGCCACGCTGGCCAGCTCGACCACGCTGAACCAGCTGCGCATGGTCAGCTCGAACATCGGCGCGGCCCCGCCGACCGTCTCGCCGGGGGCCGCCAGGCGCATCCGCTCGGCGACCATCCGGACGATGTGGTCGCGCACGCGCTCCACCAGTGCGTAGGTCTCCTCGGTGCCGATCACCGAGCCGGTGCGCATCAGCGCGATGTACGCGGCGGAGTAGGCCTGCGCGGAGCACAGGAAGGCGTGCAGCGAGTAGCGCACCTGGTCGAGCAGGGTGCCCTCGTCCGGCGGGGTGATCACCGCGATCAGCTCGTCGACGGCGGTGCGCAGGGCCGCCTCGCGCAGGTCGTGCATGTTGCCGAAGTAGCGGTAGAACAGTGCGCGGGACACGTCGGCCGCGCGGGCGACGTCGTCCGCCGTCACCAGGTCCGGCGGCTGCTCGGCGAACAGCTGGAGCGCGATGCGGATCAGCTGCTCGCGCCGTCGCTCCGGGGTCATCCGGCGCGCGGAACCGGCCCGCGCGGCCGGGAACGCCACATCCGCGCGTACCGGGAAACCCTCCGTCGTCACAGGTCGAGCACCAGCCGATCTCCTCGTCCTCGGGACACGCAGATGGTCATCGTGTCCCGGCGCTCCGGCTCGGTCAGCACCCGGTCCCGGTGCTCGACCTCGCCGTCCAGCACCTTGGTCCGGCAGGTACCGCAGAACCCCTGCTGGCAGGAGTAGGGCACCTGGGGCAACCGCTCGCGGACCACCTCCAGCACCGACCGGTCGGCCGGCACGTCAAGGGTGGCACGAGTCCGGGCCAGATGGACGGTCAGTGCCGTCCCGCCGACGACCGGCGGCGCGGCGAACCGCTCGACGTGCAGCGCGGTGAGCCGGTGCGCGGAGTCGTCCATGGCGGCCCGGACGGCGGCGATCATCGGCGGCGGACCGCACAGGTAGCCGGTGGCCGGGCCGGGCGGGGCGTGCTCGAGCAGCTTCGCCGCGGCGGCCGGGCCACCGTGCTCGTCGTCCGGGCGGATGACCACCCGGTCGCGGCTGTGGGGGATCTCCGCGAGTTCGGCCAGGAACGGCATCGTGGCGCGGTCGCGCCCGACGTAGACGAACCGCCAGTCGGCGCCGGCGGCGGCCACCGCCCGCACCATCGGCAGGATCGGCGTGATCCCGATGCCACCGGCCAGGAACAGGTATCCGGGCGCGCGGACCAGCGGGAACGCCTCACGTGGCCCACGCACCCGCACCCGGTCACCCGGGCGCAGTGAATGCACCTCACGGGAGCCGCCGCCACCGTCGGAGATGTGGCGCACCGCGACCCGGAAGCTGTGCCGATCGGACGGGTCGCCGCACAGCGAGTACTGCCGCACCCGGCCGGACGGCAGCACCAGGTCCAGGTGCGCGCCCGGCCACCAGCGGGGCAACACTTCCCCGGTGTCATCGGCCCTGGTCAGTCGGAGGCTCACCACGTCGCGGGCCTCGTTGCCGACCTCGCGCACGACCATGTCCAGCTCGCGGTCTACCGGAACCACCCGCGCGCCGGTCGCCCGGGCCCGGCCGAGCCGCGCCATGACGTTCGCGGCCACGCCCACCGCGCGGAACAGTGGCCGCGGCGCCGAGACCGGCATCGAGTCGGGCGGGGTGGGCGGCACCGGTTGGCCGGCGTCCACGGGTTGCGTGGTGCTCACCGGCCGGCCCGGCGGTCGGCCGCCATGGCGGCCGGCGAGGTGGCCAGGTAGGCCACCGCCTGGCTGGTGGACCCGTGCTGGCTGGGGTGGTAGCCCGGCCGCAGGTAAGGCAGCCAGGACATGAGCAGGCCGCTGACGCTGAGCACGCGGTAGCGGCGGTTGGACCGGATCGGGTCGAGCAGGGTTGGCCGGCGCCGGCCGGTCGGGTCGTTGGCCATCAGGAACCGCACGCCCTTGACCCAGAGCAGCATCATGGCCGGGGCCACCATCAGCATCATCTTGGCCCGGCGGAGGTAGCCGCCGTCCAGGTGCTGGTACAGCTCGAAGGCGACCGCGCGGTGCTCCACCTCCTCCGCGCCGTGCCAGCGCAGCAGGTCGAGCATGACCGGGTCGACACCGGCCCGGTCCAGGCCGGGGGAGTTCAGGATGGCGTCGCCGAGGTAGGCGGTGAAGTGCTCGATGGCCGCCACCCCGGCCACCCGGTCGACCAGCCAGGCCTCGCGGCGCCTGGCCGCCTTCGGGCCGCGGAACTCCCGGTCGCCCAGGCCCTTGCGGAACAGCCAACGAACCTGGCCGACGTAGGGTTCCGGGTCCAGCCCGTGCGCCGTGAAGTGGTCCAGCACGCCCTGGTGCGACTCGGCGTGCACCGCCTCCTGCCCGATGAACCCGCGTACCTCCTCGAGCAGCCGGTCGTCGCGGATCAGCGGCAGCGCCTCGCCGAACACCTTGACGAACCAGCGCTCACCCTCCGGCAGGAGCAGGTGCAGCACGTTGAGCAGGTGGGTGGTGTAGGGGTCACCGGGCACCCAGTGCATGGGCAGCTTGGACCAGTCGAACCGGACGTCCCTCGGCCGCAGCGCGACGCGCTCCGGCTCCTCCAGCTCGTTCGTCATCCCACGCCTCCTCTCAGAACTTGACCTCGCGCCGCGCCGCGGCGCGCAGCACCGCCGGGGTGAGCCGGGAGGCGGCCAGCGCGAGGTGGGCCTCGGGGGTGACCGGCGCGAGCGCGCGGTTGCGCTCCAACGCGCGCAGGATCTCCTTCGCCGCGCGCTCCGGGGTGTAGTTGCGCCGTCCGTAGGCCAGGTGGCTGGCCTGTTGGCGCCGGGTCTCCTCGTCGGTGTCGGCGCCGACGAACCGCGTGGTCGTGGTGATGTTGGTGTGCACGATGCCGGGGCAGATCGCGGAGACGCCGATGTCGTGCTCGGCCAGCTCCGCGCGCAGGCACTCGGACAACATGAGCACGGCCGCCTTGGTGGTCGAGTACGCGGGCAGGGCCCGGGAGGGCAGGTAGGCGGCGGCCGAGGCGAGGTTCACGATCTGCCCGCCCTCGCCGCGCTCGATCATCGGCGTGGCGAACAGCCGGCAGCCGTGGATGACGCCCCACAGGTTGACGTCGATGATCCGCTGCCAGTCGGCCAGCGAGGTCTCGGTGAACGGGCCGGCCATGCCGATGCCGGCGTTGTTGATCACGATGTCCGGCACGCCGTGCTCGGTGATCACCCGGTCGGCGAACTTGGCCATCGCGTCCGGGTCGGCGACGTCCACCTGGTAGGCGGTGGCCGTGACGTCGTGCCGGGACGCCTCTCGGCAGGTCTGCTCGGCGGCGGGTTCGTCGCGGTCGGCGATCACTACGTCGGCGCCCCGCTCGGCCAGGGCGAGCGCGGTGGCCCGGCCGATGCCGCTGCCCGCACCGGTGATCACGGCCAGGGAGCCCTGGTGGGGACGACTCGGCCGGCCGATTCCGGTGGCGCGGCTGTGCGCCCGGCGCAGCGCGGGCCGGCTGGGGCCGCCCTCGCACTGCTCGGCCAGCTCGGTGACGCAGCGGGCGATCACCTTCGGGTGCGCGCGCGGCACCCAGTGACCGCCGGCCACGGAGCGCACGGTCAGCTCGGGCACCCAGCGGGCCACGTCGGACTGCAGCGGCGCGGACACGAACGGGTCATGCCTCGGCGCCAGCACCTGCGCGGGTATGCCGGTGGGCACCGGCTCGGGGCGGGTGAGCCGGGTCAGCATGTTGGCCCGGTACAGCTCCAGCCCTCGGATGCCGTCCTGGGTGGACGGCCGGCGAAGTCCGGTGTCGCCCCGGCTCAGCCGGGTCATCAGGGCGGGGAGCAGACCACTGCGCCAGGCCAGCTCGGGCAGCGCGGGGAGCTGGAAGAACCCGATGTAGCCGGACGAGGCGAGCTGGACGAGCAGCTCGCGCAGCCCGCGCGCGGTCGGCCGGCGCAGGCGGGAGCGGAACCACGCGCCGGCGTAGTCGAGGCTCGGACCGGAGATCGAGGTCAACGAGGCGTAGCGGGCGCGCGGGCCCGGGCCGGTGACCGCGTGCCAGGCCTGGATGGAGCCCCAGTCGTGGGCCAGCAGGTGCACCGGCCGGTCGGGGCTGACCTCGTCGGCCACCGCGCCGAGGTCGGCGGCCAGCCGGTCCAGGTGGTAGCCGGCACGGCTGGTCGGCGCGGTGGACCCACCCGCGCCGCGCACGTCGTAGGTGACCACGTGGAAGCGCTCGGACAGCTCGGCGACCACGCCGTCCCACACCGTGTGGTCGTCCGGGTAGCCGTGCACCGCCAGCACCGTGGGCGCGGCCCGGTCGCCGTGTTCCTGGATCGCCAGCGAGACGCCGTCGTTCGCGGTGATCCGCCGGGTGCCCGCGCCGTTGTGAGACATGTTGTCATCATAGACAGGAAGTCAGTAGCGGGGCGACAGAGTTCTCCCCGGGATGCGGCGTGCGTCACGCATTCGGGCGTACCGGGTGATCGGCTCTTGCGGCCAGAGGAAGGGTAGGCTAACTTAAGTCACGTCGCTTCGTGGTGGGAGCGGCGCGTCAGTTCGGGAACGTATCGAGGCCTCGCCCGCACCAGTCGGGCGGGGCCTCGATGCTTATTCGAACCCGTCGGCGATGATCGCGGCCAGCTCCAGGAAGGCGCGCCGGGTGGTGGGGGCCAGCCGGTCCTGGAGGATCTGGCCGCCGGAGAACAGGTGCGGGTCGGCCGGGATGTCGACCACGTGCCGGCAGCGGTTGGCGAAGTGTTCGCGCAGCTGGGCGCGGTCCACCCGGTTGCTCGTGCGGTCCCGGCACAGCACCAGCACCGCCTCCTCGGCCAGCTTCTCGTGCCCGTGCGCGAACAACCAGTCCAGCGTCTTGCTGGCCCGCGACGCCCCGTCCACGGTAGGCGCGCCGACCACGATCAGCCGGTCGGCCAGGGCCAGCGTGCCCTGCATCGCGGAGTGCACCAGCCCGGTGCCGCAGTCGGTGATCACGATGTCGAAGAACCGGACCAGCGCCGCGCACACCTTCTGGTACTCCTCGCGTGCGAACGCCTCGCCCATCGCCGGGTCCTGCTCGCCGGCCAGCACCCGCAGCCGCCCGGCCAGGCTGGTGTACTTGCCGAACTCGCTGAGCGAGGTCAACGAGTCCAGGTTGTCCAGCAGCTCCCGCACGGTGACGTCGGTTTCCCCGGACAGCCGGTCGGCCAGCGTGCCCGCGTCCGGATCGGCGTCCAGCGCGATCACCCCGTCGCCCCGGCAGTCCGCCAGGGTCAGGCCGAGGCAGGCGGCCACGGTGGTCTTCCCCACGCCGCCCTTGATCGAGGTCACCGCGACGTGCCTGGTCCCGGCCAACGGCCGGCGCACCCGGGAGAGCATCGCCACGGCCGCCCGCTCCGCGCCGCCGAGGCCCGCGTTCACCCGGCCACCGGTCATCGAGTACAGTGCCGCGCGCCAGCCCACCCTGGGCACCTCGAGGCGGCCCCGGACGACGGCCTCGTGCCTGATCGCGTCGGCGGTGAGTCGCGGCGGTTTGACGGGCTCCGGCTCTCGTGCCGGTTCTTGTTCTGGCTCCGGGCGGCGCCGTTCCGGCGGTTTCGGGGGCGGGACGAGGTCCGGCGAGGCCGCCGGGCCGACCGCTCCCGGGAGGCCGGTGGACGCCACGTAAGGCGTCGGTTTGGGCGAATCTTCCTTGGCGGCGGGACGTTTGCCGAACACCGTTGCCGGGGTGGGCGCGGTTTCGGCCGAGCCGGTGGTCGGCTCGGCGGCCGGCTGGTCGGTCTCGGTGGCCTGGGGTCCGGCGAGGGCCGGCTCGGTGAGGGTTTGTTGCCCGGATGGGCCGCCCGGCGTGGTGCTTGCCGGAGGTGTCTCGGTGGGTGGCGCCCCGGCGGCCGGTGGGCCGCTCGGTGTCGGTTGCGTGGGGGCCGGCCCAGCGGGCGGGGCTCCGGCCGGAAACGGTCCGCTGGGCGGTGAGGCGGCCGAGAAGACGCCGGTGGGAGGTGCGTGGGTCGGGAATGCGCCGGTGGCAGGCGCGGCCGCATGGAACTGCCCGGTGGGTGGCGTACCCGCGGGGAACTGCCCGGTGGGTGGCCCACCGGCGGTGAACTGACCGGTGGGTGGCCCGCTCCGCGGGGCCGGCGCGGTGGGCGGTACGCCGGCAGGGAAGGCGCTGGCGGGGAAGGTGCCGGTGGGCGGCGCGCTTGTCGGGAACTGCCCGGTGGGTGATGTCGTGGTCGGGAACGGTCCGGTGGGTGGTGCTTCGGCTGGGAACTGCCCGGTGGGTGGTGCTCCGGTTGGGAAGGCGTCGGTCGGCGGGGCGCCCGGGGGGAACTGTCCGGTGGGTGGCGGGCCGGCTGGGAACGCGTCGGTGGACGGGGCGCCTGCGGGGTACGGGCCGGAAGGTGGCGGGCTTGCTGGGAATTGTCCGGTGGGTGGGGGGCCCGCGGGGAATTGGCCGGTGGGTGGGACGAGCGGTGGCCGAGGCGGGGGCGGCGGGTTGGGCAGCCGGGGCATGGGCGGGGGCCATTGCGCCGAGCGGTTGGGGCCGTTCGGGATGGGGCGGCGCACCGGGGGAAGCCACGGCGGCAACGCGGCCAGCGGGTCGTTCGGGCCGCCGAGAGTGTCACCGACCCCGGGCGGCGCGACCAGCCCGCTCGGCGGGACCGGGCGTCGCGCCGGGCCGCGTCGCCGCGGGGCGCCGCCGGGATCGTGCCCCGACCGGGTGCGGCCGGGATCGTCCCCGGGCCGGGCGCCGTGTGGATCCCCGCCGGGCCGCGTGCCGCCGGGGTCTTCCCCGGGTCGGGCGCCGGCCGGGTAGTTGCGCGGGGCGTCCGGGGCCAAGGGGTCCGCGGTGGCCCAGGGCAGGATGCTCACCGGCCGGCGGTCGGCGCGCGGTGGCCGGGGGCGCTGGGGCGGGTGTTCGTCCGTCGGAGGGGAGTCGGGAACGGGTGACGCCGCGCCGGGGTGTTCGCCGGTGGTGCGCAGACCGCCGACTCGGGGTGCGGAGAGCGTCGACTCGGTGTGCTGGGACCGCCGACTCGCGGGGGGTTGGGGCATTGCGGGTTCCTCTCGAGTCATTGCTCGCCCACCTGGGCGTCGGCTCGGTCGCCGGCGACCAGCCAGCGGTTGTCCGGCTGGCGGACCAGGAGCAGGTAGCGGGTGCGGCGGGGGGAGTCACCCGGGGTGGTGCGGTATCCCAGCGTGTAGCCGCGGCGGGTGTCGGACGGTTCGCCGGCGATCTGGGTCACGTCGGTGACCGTGATCGCGCGCTGACCGGTCGGCGGCGCGTCCACCACCACGACGCCTACCGCGCTGGTCGCGTAGGGAGTGGCCCGGCGGTTGGTGCGGCCGTTGTCCGCCGGGCCGACGCTGTACGCGGCGACCAGGTAGGCGCGGGCCACCGAGGCCGGGTCGGCGAAGTCCACCTGGGGATCGGGGGCGGCGGGCGCCGGCCCCGCGTCGACCGGTGGGGCGGCCAGCGCATCCCGGTCGGCCTGGCTCAGCGCCGGGGCGGGCGACGCCGGGTCCGGCCCGGCCAGCGGCAGCCACGGCGCGGCCAGCAGCGCGGCGGCGGCCACGCCGAGGATGGTCAGCGTCCGGGCGTTCATTCCGCGAAGCTCACGTGAACGTGGTCGTAGTGACCGCCGGTCGGATTGCGCACGTCGTAGACCCCGCCCCCGTCGTAGCGTTCGCCCCAGCCGCCTTCGTCCGGGGCGCCCGGATCCCAGAAGCGGCCCTGCCAGATCAGGTACTTCACCCGCAGCGCGGCGGCGTTCGCGCGGAACCAGTTGGCCACCCGCCAGCCCTGCTCGAGCCGGTCGCCCTCGGCGAACTCGCCCGGCGGGCCGGGGAACAGGTCGCAGGCCCGCCCGCGCGCGTGGTCACTGCCCGGGTTCCACTCGTGCCGGTCCCAGCAGCTGATCTTGCCGAGCGGGCCGAACGCGGCCGCCTGGGCGCGCAGGCCGTGGACGGCGGCGGCGGTGAGGCAGCCGGAGCTGGTCGGGTCGGGTTCGGCGCAGCCGGTCGACCGGCCGGTGAACCCGGCCGGGGCGGGCGGCAGCGCGGCTGTCGTGACGCCGCCCAGCGTGGTGAGGCCCAGCGGAGCGGCCCGGGCGACCGGAGTGGGGCCAGCTCCGTATCCATCGGGCGCCGAACCGGGCGTCCGACCCGTCCCGCCGGCTTCGCCGGCGGCGAGCACATCCGGTGCGGGGCCGGGTGGCGGTGGGGTGGCCGGACCAGCGGGACCGGGCGGTGGGGCGGCGAATTCGGCGACGTAGCGGTGCACGTTGCGCAGGTACCGGTTGACCAGGCCGACGCAGGTGTCCCCGCAACCCGCCTCGCCGGGCGCCGGCACCCCGGTGGCGCTGCCGGTGACCCGGCCGCAGCCCGCGATGTGGCAGACCAGCATGGCGTCCAGCGGCGCGGTGGGTTTGCCGGTGTCCCGCAGGTGGCCGGTGACCGCCCGCAGGTTGGCGCACACCCACGGGATGCCCAGCCGCAGGTGGGTCTCCGGGATGAAGATGTCGCCGCTGCCCGGTTCGCCGCCGGCGGCCGCCCAGTTCCGGTTGTTGATCTGGTAGAGCCCGAACGCGCCGCCGTTGCTGTCGCTGCTGCGCGCCTTCGCGTTCCAGCCGGACTCGGCCATGATCTCCGCGACCACCCACACCGGGGGCAGTTCGGGGCAGTCCCGCCGAACCACCTCGTCGATCACCGGCAGCATCTGCTTGGCCAGCTCGGGCAGCTTGGCCGGGTCGACCCCGGTGAGCGCCGCGCCCCGGTCCTCGGCGGCGACGATGACCAGCAGGCCGAGCAGCGCGACCATCGCGACGGCGATGACGCCCACCCCTCGGAACCACATCGGCCGTTCACCTCGCCAATGCCGCTGTCGCGGCCCGTGAGTGAGAAGTGTTGCTATAGCCATACAAATCACTCACGGGCGGCGCAGCCGCAAACCGGGAGTCGGTGTCGTAGAGGGCGCGCTCGGTGGGGGTCAGGCGCAGCGACACCGGAAGGCCGATGCGTTCGCCGGACTTGATCAGGTATTTGCCCCGGCCGGGGTGGAGGGCGCCGCCCACCCAGGTGGGGGCGGCGGCCCAGGAGGTGACCAGTGCGGCTTCGCCTTCGGAGAGAGGGGTGATGCGGCGCAGGGCGTCGAGCTCGCGTTCGGCCATGCCGCCCAGGACCAGGGTGGCGTTGCGGGTCACCATGCCGCGGGCCTTGGCCCGGTCGGCCTCGCTGGCCAGGGCCTCCAGGTCGTCCAGGGAATGGGTGACCTGGAAGGAGATCACGCCCCGGTGCCGGTTCAGCCGGGTGATCCGGTCCGAGCGCTCCACCAGCCCGGGCGCCACCCGCAACGCCCGCCACAGCTCGTCCTGAACCACCGCCACCGGGCGGCCGTGCGCCGTCGAACCCTCGATCACCGCCGTCGACCAGGCCCAGGAGCAGAGCATCGCGGCGGCCAGCACGTCGTCGTCATCGTCGTCCAGCGCGGAGAGGTCCAGGGACAGCGCGGACCGGTCCAGCGAACCGGACACCGTGGACGGCCGGTCGAAGATGCCGCGCAGTCCGCCGTCGCACAGCAGGGCCAGCGTGTTCACCACCTCGCGCGCCCCGCGCCGGTACTCGTCGTCGTCCCGCGCGGCGACGATCTCCCGGAGTTCCGGGGAACCGGTGGAGAGCGCGCCCAGCACATCGGGGATCAGCGGCTCGTCGTCCACGGCCACGCAGGCGTCCAGCGCGGCGCCGAGCAGGCGTCGCTCGGTCACCTCCACCTCGCCGCGCCGCACGATGCACACCAGCGCCTCCAGCAGGGACAGCCGGCGCGCGCGGATCGTCTCGGCCAACCGGTCCCGCTCGGTGCCGACGGCGGCCGCCAGCTCGCCGCGCAGCGGCCCGGCGTCCAGCGGGTTCAGCGCGTGCAGCCCTCGGCCCACCCGCCACACCGCGCCGCCCAGCGCCTCGCACAGCGCGCTGTACTCGCCCTTTACGTCCCCTGGCACCACGGCAACCCCGCCGAACGCGACCAGGCCGGTGATCATCCGTTTGATCACCGCCGACTTCCCGATGCCCGGCTGGCCCTGCACCCACACGCCGGTGTTGGACACCAGGCCCTGGCGCAGCCACTCGGCCGGGTCCAGGCCGACCGGCTCGGCGGTCAGCAGGTGTCGGCCGATCGGCACCCCGCGCACCGAGGTACCCGAACCGACCGCGAACGGGAACAGCCCGCACAGCTGGCTGGACGTGCCGGCGTACAGGGTGCCGCCCTCCACGTGCGGCGCCCGGCCGCCACCGGCCACCGGCCAGCCCCACGCCCTGGGAACCGGCCGCGATGCCAGGGACTGGTTCATCGGTTGCGCCCCCGGCTGGCCAGTTCGGTCGGGTTCAGGCCGAGGCCGAGGCTGGCGGCGAAGCCGCAGGCCTGTGCGCCCCACATGCGGCGCAGCCGCAGCTTGGCCGCCCCGGCGCGCTGTTCCACGTCTGCGATGGCGCCGGGCAGCTCGGCCGGGTCGGTGACCGTGGTGGTCACGTACACGGTGAGCCGGCCGACCCCGGCACCCTCCGCCTCCTCGCGGGCGGCCTGCATGGCGCGGTCCCGGTCGTCCCGCTCGCGCTGCGTCTCCTCGCCCCGGGTGCGCTGGGTCCACGCCTGGCGCAGCTGCCCGGCGGTGATCTCGCTCTCCACCCGGGCCGCCGCCTGGTCGGCCGGGTAGGGCAGGTAGAGCAGGCTGACCCGCCTCGGGTACGGCCCGGGCGCCAGCAGCGGGACCAGTACCCGCGAGTTCACCGCCTGCCGGGGTGCCTCGCGCAGCGCCCAGGACACCGAGAAACCGGAGTCGTGCTGGTAGCGGTCCCAGGTCTCGCTGGCCGCCACCGGGGCCGCCTGCACCCAGTGCCGGAGCAGCTGCTGCTCGCCCTGCCGGGCGATCTCGTCCCGGGATATCGGGTCGAAGGCCGCGCGCACCCGGGCGGTCAGGCTGGACATGGTCTCCCGGCCGAGCACCGCCACCCCGCAGGAGGAGAGGCCCGACTCCAGGCCGGGCAGCCAGCGGGTCACCTCGGCGACCGAGGCCAGCAGGTCCCGAGGGCGCGGCGCGGACCGCGCCGGGTCCAGGGTCACCGTGACCCAGCTGTCGGTGCGCGCCGAGGTGTACGGGGCGAGCTCGATCAGCTCGCGCATCAGGGCCTGCGCGGCGGCCGGGGCTTTGGGGTCCAGCCTGGTGCGCAGATAGTCGGTCTCGTCCCGGGTGCTTGCTGTGCTTTCTATGGTGACCGCGACGTGCCGGATCACCGGCCGGTGCCCGAGGTCGGCCAGCCAGGCGCCCCAGCTGGCCACCCATTCGTCGGCGCTGGTCCGGTCGGCGAGGTCGAGCCCGGCCGGCGCGCAGCGCAGTACGGCGGAGAGCGTGCCGGTGTGCCGGTCCAGCACCAGGGCCTGCCGGCCGCCCCGGCCGTCGTCGGTGTCCAGCGCGACCAGCGGGGCGAGCACCCCGGGCAGGTCGTGCCGGCGCGGGTGCTCCACGATCAGCCCGCCGGACAGCTCCGTCCACCCCTTGGCCCTGGCCGACGAGAACCGCAGCCGCCGGGTGATCGCCTCGGTCGCCGTCGAACCGCCGACCCGCACGGTCACCGCCAGCACCACCACCAGCGCCACAACCGCCAGCGGCAACGCCAGCCGGGGCATCAGGGAGGCGGCCAGCACCGGGGCGAGCACGGCGACGAACACCGCGACGGTCTGCGCCGCGCCCAGCGAGCCGATGCCCCAACCCCGCTCCGCGCGCCAGTGGCCGTACAGCCGGGGCTCCGGGCGCTCGCCGACGTCCAGACTCATCCGGCCCCCCTCATGTCCTCGCCGATCCGGGGGATCGGGCCGGTGAACCGGGGCTCCACCGGTTCACCGGGTAGCGGTGACGGCTTGCTGGACATGACCGGGCTCGCGCCGTTGGCCAGCCGGCCGGCGCTGCCCGGGCCGGCGTTCTCCATATAGCCGGCCAGCTGCACCGAGGAGGACAGCGAGCTGCGTGAGCTGAGCCGCACCGCGCCCACCGCGGCCGGCGCACCCGGTGTGGGGCGTCCCGACCAGCCGCCGTCCGCGATGCGCACCGAGGTGAAGGAGAGCAGGCGCAACAACGCCGGCAGCGCGGCGACGCCGAGCGCGAGCACCACCACCCCGGCCAGCGCGGTGCTCACCGGATTGCCGTCCGACAACTGCTTCAGGTACTGCAGCCCGACCGCGTGCACCAGCGCGGCGGCCGGCTTGTACAGCACCAGCGCTAGCGCCCACGGCAGCATCCGAGACAGCCAGCCCCGGGTGGCGGCGGTGAGCGACCCGGCGGCGGCCAACGGGAGCGTGGCCGCCACCACGAGCAGCGCGACCTGGCGCAGGGCCATGGCCATCCACTGCGCCGCCGCCAGCAACAGCACCACCACGGAAACCAGGAGCAGGAGGAACGGCTCGGCCATGCCGCCCCGGCGACTGGTCAACGCGTCCCGCATCAACCCGCCGAACTCGCCGCCCTCGGCCGGGGTGCCGCCGCTGCCGAGCAGCGTGGTGGCCAACAGGTCGCCCGCCCACAGCGCACCCTGGAGCACGGTGATGCCCAGCGCCGCCGCCACGGCGAACCGCAGCAACCCGCCGGCCACCGACAACAACGGCTCGCTGCGCCGCATCAGGATCAGCCGGATTGCCTGCACCAGCACGGAAACCATCAGCACCAGCAGCAACAGCGGGCGCAGCGCGGTGTGCGCGCCGAGCACCGCCGGCTGCAACAGCGAGGTGCTGGGCACCCGCCACCAGCTGCCGGCGTCGGCGACCAGGATCGCCGCCGCCCGGGCGGCCGACTCCACGATGGTCAGGAACGGGCTTTCCCCCGGTCCGTCGGCCAGCAGCGGCGCCACCGCGAGCACCGCCGTCACCGCGCGCCGACCGAACCGAACACTCCGACCAGCAGCGCCGCCGCCGAGGCCAACGCCAGCCCGCCGAGCACCCAGAGCGACCCGATCAGGCCCTCCTGGGCCAGCCCGCCACGCCGCCTCCGACCGACAATGATCATGCCGGCGCACACCAGCAGGCCCATCATCCCGGCCACCAGCACGCCCCACTTCAACCAGCCGATCACCTGGTCGGCCAGTGCGTCCAGCCCCGGCGGGGCCTGTGGTGGCGGGTTCGGGGCCTGACGCGGCACGCTGATCATGGGGCACCTCCGGTGGCGGCGCAGGCGGGCACGGGCGGTTGCGGTCCGGTCTGGGTCAGCGGCCCGGTGATCCCGGGCAGGGTCTGCGTGGTCGAGGCCGGGCCGTGCGCGCCGGGGCCGCCGCGCAACAGGCCCGCGCCGAGCACCGCCTGGGCCAGCCGGACCAGCGCGTCGGAGTACGGGCGCAGTGGTCTCGGCAGCTCCTCGGTCGGCGTCTCGGACAGCCGGGCGGCCTCGCCCAGCGGGTCGGTCAGCTCCCGCCAGTGCATCACGTACGGCACCAGGACCAGCCCGCTGACCTGCGGTTCGATCATCCGCAGCCGGGCGCGCAACGGCCCCCGCATGGGCACCGGCACGTCGGCGTTCACCGCCAGCACCGGGCGCGGCAGGTCGTGCTGGGCGAACCACGACGTCACCATGGCGGCCCGGTGCAGCGACTCACCGGTGCACCGGCACACCAACAGCTCGCAGCCGTGCCCGAACGCCCTTCCCCGGTCGTAGCCGCGCAGGGCCGTGGCCAGCGTCGTTGTCCCGACGCCGCCCGCCACACCGGCGATGCGGGGCGCGCGCAGCTGGCTCATCGCGCCCCTCGGCCGCCGGCGGGCGGCCGGGTGGTCGATCGCCGGGTGGTCTGCCGCCGGGCCGGCTTGCGGGTGGCGCCGGCGTTTGCCGGTTCGTCGCCGGCCGCCGGTCCCTCGTCGATGGAAGCTTCCGCCGCCGCTTCTGTTTCGAGGTCGGCTTTCCCGAGGTCGGCTTTCCCGAGGTGGGCCTTCCCGAGGTGGGCACTGTCGGCCGCGCCGGCCTCCGGGCGCGGCGGCTCCTCGGCGGCCGAGGGGGAGTCCTCGCCGGACGGCGCTGGGCCGTCCTCGTCCGGCTCGCGGTCCTCGTCACCGAGCTGCTCGTCCCAGGTGTCCACGACCAGCCGGCCCTGGTCGCGGGTGATGGGCACGGTGAGGCGCACCCAGTAGGAGTCCAGGCTCTTCCAACCGCGCGCGGTCGGCGCCGGGGCCACGGCGGGCACCCCGGCCACCTCGAGCTCGCCGGCCGGCGCCGGGTCGGCCGGCTCGCCGACCTTGCGGTACGGCGTCACCCGCACCCGCACGTCGACGATCACCCGGCCCTCCCCGTCCGGGTGCACCGCGCCGGGCAGTGCGAACTCGGCCCGCTGCCGGCCCCGTCCCGACCAGCCGAGCAGCGAGGCGCTCCCCAGCACGTCCGAAGGCAGGTACTGCTTCAGCACGTCGCCCCGGCGCCGGGGCGCGGCCTCGTCCCAGGACAGGTAGTCGGCGGCGAACGCTCCGGCCAGTGCGCCGGCCTCCATCGGGTTGATCGGCCCGAGCGCGTCCAGCCAGGTGGTCGCGTCGGCGGCGTGCTCGGCCGGCGGTTCCGGCGCGGGCGGCTCCGGGGACTGGGTTACCCGGCGGGCGGCGGCGAGCAACTTGCCCATCTTCGGAGTGCGCCGGCCGGTGTCGTCGGTGGAAGGTGAGGAGGCGCGCTCGCCGTTGGGCTGAAAGCGCTGGTCGCGGTGGTCGTGGGTGAGCAGCGGCAGCCAACCGTCCGCGTCCGCCGGAGCGGTCGTCGGGGCCGCTGCCATCCCGGCCGGGGCGCCCACCCCCGGCATCCCCGCCCCGGGCGCCGCCGGCATCCCCGGTGACGTGCCCATCCCCGGCACCGCTGGCATGCCGGGCGAGGTTCCCGGTCCGGGCAGTGCTGGCATGCCGGGTGAGGTTCCCGGGCCGGGCAGTGCTGGCATGCCGGGTGAGGTTCCCGGGCCGGGCAGCGCCGGCATGCCGGGTGAGGTGCCCATGCCCGGTGAGGCAGGCATACCGGGTGAGGTACCGATGACCGGTGCCGGTGGCAAGCCCGGTGACGGGTTCATGCCGAGGGCTGGTGGCATCCCGGGCGGGGTGCCGGGTGCCGGCATACCGGCGGGCGGGGCGTTGGCACCCGCCGGAGTGGCCCACGGCGGCAGCGGTTCGGGCTGGCCGAGGACCGCGCTGCGCGGGTCGGAGCCGGCGGGGCCGAAGGCCGGCCAGCCGCCGAACGGGTCACCCCCGGGCAGCGGCGGCAGCTGTTCGGCCGGGCGGGATGCGCCTGGCTGTGGTTCCGGCTCGACCGACCACCAGGCGCTGGACGCCGGCGGCCGGGAGGCCTCACGCCTGCGTCGGAACATCGCCGGCTCCTCATCCATCCCGATGGACAGCCGGCCCGGAGATGGCGTCGCCGGGTCGGCTGTGTCGGGCCGACACTAGGAACGCGAGTCACCCACCCGAGGTGGTTTCGCACGCACCATTTGCGATCGCGAATGTTTCGCCGTAAAGCCTTGACAAGGCGGTTTACTCGAAACGCAGCGCTTCGATCGGCTCCAGGCGGGCCGCCCGCCAGGCCGGATAGCCGCCGGCGACCAGGCCGATCAGCAGGCTGATGCCGAAGGCCGCCGCGATCGGCGCCGGGGACAGCACCGGGTGGAACGAGGCCAGCGGACCCCGGGAACCCGCCCCGCCCATGTTGGCCAGCAATGCGGTGAGGCCCAGCACGCCCCCCACGCTGAGGGCGATGCCGATGAGACCGCCCAGCCCGGCCAGGGTGATCGACTCCAGCACGAATTGGCCCATGATGGCCCCGTCGCTGGCCCCGACCGCCTTGCGCGTGCCGATCTCCCGGGTCCGGTCGGTGACCGAGACCAGCATGATGTTCAGCACGCCGATCCCCCCGACCAGCAGGGAGATCGCCGCCACCGCCGGCACCGCGGTCGTCACCAGGTCGATGATCCCGGTGAACGTCTTGACCCGGCTGCCCAGGTCCTGCGCCTGGAAGTCGTCGAACTGCGGGTCCTCGATCCGGTGGTTGTTGCGCAGCGTCTGGATGATCTCCGCCTTGGCCACCGGCACGTCGGCGGTGGATGTGGCCTTCACCGACAGCGAGCTGATCTGGTCGGCGCTGGTGCCGAAGTTGGACCCGATGATCCCGGCCCGGGCCGCCTTCATCGGCATGATCACCACGTTGTCGTTGGCCGCGCCGAACGAGTCCAGCACGCCGATGACCTTGAACAGGATGTTGTTGATGCGCAGCGTCTTGTTGACCGCCTGGTGCGGGTCCGGCCCGTACAGCGCGGAAGAGACCAGCGGCCCGAGGATGGCCACCTTCGCCCCGGACTGATCCTGGGCGTCGGTGAAGAAGCCGCCGGCGGCCAGCGACATCTGACGGGCGCTCAGGTAGTTCGCGGTGGTGCCGACCACCGAGGCGGACCGGTACTGCGCGCCCGGGGTGGACGCGGTGACCGCCTTGCCGACCTGGCCGGCCGCGCTGGTGCTGGACCCGGTGACCTGCGGCACGATCTCCGCCACGTGCGGCAGCTTGGAGATCGACTCCAGGTCCTCGTCGGTGAGCGGGCGGGCCGCCGGCCCGCCCGGGATCGGGGATAACTTCGGTACCACGGTGATGCTGTTCGCCACGGGTTCCACGGCCGCGTTCACCGCCCCGGACAGCCCCTGGCCCAGCGAGGTCAGCAAGATGACCGCGGCGACCCCGATGATCAGGCCCAGCATGGTCAGCATGGAGCGCAGCTTGTGCGCCCGCAGACCACGCAGCGCGATGGTCAGAATATCGCTCACGATCACCCATCCAGTCTGTCCACCGGTAGCTGATAGCAAGCCAGGACTTTTCTGGGAACGTGCTAAGAAACACGCGTCAAACTTTCCCGCCCGGTTTTGTCGGCTTGGCCGCTGGCTCGCCGATGCGGCGATCACTGAAGCTGTCCGGGTGACCGATTTCCTCTCCGAGCTCGCCGCCCGATCCCTCCGCCGCGAACCGCTGACCAGGGAAGACGCCCTCCGGGTCCTGGACGGCGAGGACGAGCTGATCGACGTCGTGGCCGCCGCCGCGCGGGTTCGCCGGCACTTCTTCGGCCGCCGGGTGAAGCTCAACACGATCATCAACATGAAGTCCGGGCTGTGCCCGGAGGACTGCGGCTACTGCTCGCAGCGGCTGGGCTCGGTCTCGGAGATCCTCAAGTACTCGTGGATCGACCCGGACCAGGCCGCCGAGCACGCCGCCTCCGCCGTGGCCGCCGGGGCCAAGCGGGTCTGCCTGGTGGCCAGCGGGCGTGGCCCCGGCGACCGGGACATCCGCCGGGTGGAGCACACCATCGAGAAGATCAAGGACGACAGCCCGGACGTGGAGATCTGCGTCTGCCTGGGCCTGCTCGGGGACGGCCAGGCCGACCGGCTGCGGGAAGCCGGCGCACACGCGTACAGCCACAACCTGAACACCAGCGAGGCGCACTACCGGGAGATCTGCTCGACGCACACCTTCGCCGACCGGGTGGACACCCTGCGGCGCGCCGCGCACGCCGGCCTCTCCCCCTGCTCCGGCGCGATCTTCGGCATGGGCGAGACCAGCGACGACGTGGTGGACCTGGCGTTCGCGCTGCGCGAGCTGGACCCGGACTCGGTGCCGGTGAACTTCCTCATCCCGTTCCAGGGCACGCCGCTCGGCGGGCGCTGGGAGCTGACTCCGGAGCGCTGCCTGCGCATCCTGGCGCTGTTCCGGTTCGTCTTCCCGGACGTGGAGGTGCGGCTGGCCGGCGGCCGGGAGATCCACCTGCGCGGGCAGCAGGCGTTGGCCCTGCACCTGGCCAACTCGATGTTCCTCGGCGACTACCTGACCAGCGAGGGCCAGCCCGGCGCGGACGACCGCCAGCTGATCGCCGACGCCGGCTTCGTCATCGAGGGAACCGGGGAACGGACCCTCCCCGACGCCCGCCACGACCTGGTCGCGCTGCGCCGCCGGGGCGCCGGCACCGACCTCCCGGCCAACGCGTGATCTTTAAGGAAGAGCCCAGGTGTGGACGGGGACGTTGGAGCGCATCCAGTCCTGGTAGCGGGTAAGCATGCCGCGGATGGCGGTGATCCGGTCGGCGCCCCGGCGTTCCAGGGTCTCCACCGCCCGCAGCTGCCACCAGCTGCCGGTTCGCCCGCTGGCGCACCGTGCCTCGATCGCGTCCAGGTAGCGGCCGGAGACCGCGTCGGCCACGCCCAGCTCGGCCAGCCCGTCGGCGGCCAACGGCAGCAGCCGGCGCAGCACCAGGTCGGCCGGGCGGATCCAGCCCTCGTCCGGCCAGTACAGCGACGCGTAGAGGCCGTCCTTGGCGGCCAGCGAGAAGTTCTGCTCGGCGGCGGCGAACGGCAGCCGCGCCCAGATCGGCTGCTCGTCCTGGGTGAGCATGCGCAGCATCCCGTAGAAGAACATCGCGTTGGCCACCATGTCGACCACGGTCGGGCCGGCCGGCAGCACCCGGTTCTCCACCCGCAGGTGCGGCCGGCCGTCCGCGATGTCGTAGATCGGCCGGTTCCACCGCCAGATCGTGCCGTTGTGCAGCCGCAGCTCCTCCAGCGCGGGGATCCGGCCGGCGGCCAGTTCGGCCTGCGGGTCCTGGTCCTCGGCCACCGGCAGCAGGCCGGGGAAGTAGCGCACGTTCTCCTCGAACAGCTCGAAGATCGAGTTGATCCACCGCTCGCCGAACCAGACCCTCGGGCGCACCCCCTGGTTGCGCAGCTCCGGCGAGCGCACGTCGGTGGCCTGCAGGAACAACGGCACGCGGGTCTCCGCCCACAGCCGCCGGCCGAGCAGGAACGGGGAGTTCGCCCCCACCGCGACCTGGACCCCGGACACGCACTGCGCGGCGTTCCAGTGCGCCGCGAAGGTGTCCGGCGGGACCTGCAGGTGCAGCTGCAACGAGGTGCAGGCGGCCTCGGGGATGATCGAGTCGAAGTCCATGTGCAGGTGCTCGGGGGCCTGCCCGTTGCTGGTCGTGCCGTCGATGTCCAGCAGGAACGGCTCGCCCCGCGCGGCCAGCATCTGCTCGTTCAGCGCGGTGTAGCGGGCTTCCGGGGAGAGCCGGTCGGCCACCAGGTGCCGCTCGGTGAGGCTGGGCAGGATGCCGATGGTGAGCACCTGGGCGCCCACCGACCCGGCCTGCTTCTCGATCTCGGCGAGCAGGTCCAGCACGTGGTGTTCGAGGTAGCGGCCCTGCTCGCCGCGCAGGGGCCGGGGCGGCACGTTCAGCTCGACGTTCCAGCGACCCAGCTCGGAGGTCAGCTCGGGGGAGTCGACGCCGTCCAGTACGGCCAGGTTGCGCATCGCCGGGTCGAGCCGCTGATCCACGAGATTGAGCTCGACCTCCAGCCCGGTGGTCGACTCGGTGTCCTCTGCGAAATGGCCGTCGCGCAACATGCTGGCCAATGCATTGAGGCAGCGGTGCACCTTGCCGCGATACTGCTGACGCTCCGCGCGGGTGAACGAGCTTCGGGCCAATTCACGGCCCACTCGACCCCTCCTCGATCATCGAACTGACTACATGCGCACTAGCGTTTGGCGCGGCCTACCACCGTGGCACAACAGGCGGGGAGAATCTACGCCTGACCGGATGACGAACAGGCAACATTCTCATATGGCGCACGTGATACCACTAAGATCCGCCGGCGATCCCCGGGTGGACGATTTCCGTGATCTGACGACGGCGGACCGCCGCCCGGATCGCCCCGGCGGCCGGGGTCTGGTGATCGCCGAGGGCGTGGTCGTGGTGCGCCGCCTACTGGGCTCGCCGTACCCGCCGCGCGCACTCCTCGGAGTGCCGGCCAAGATCGCCGAACTGGCTCCTGACCTGGCCGGACACGACATTCCGGCCTACCAGTGCGACGCCTCGACGATGGCCGAGGTGGTCGGGTTCCACCTCAACCGGGGCGTGCTCGCGGTGGCCGACCGGGCCACTCCGGTGGCGCTCCCGACGCTGCTCGCCGGCTCCCGGGTGCTGGCCGTGCTGGAAGGTGTCAATGATCACGAAAACCTGGGCGCGCTGTTCCGCAACGCGGCCGCGCTCGGGGTGTCCGGGATCTTGCTCGGGCCGCGCTGCGCGGACCCGCTCTACCGCCGCTCGGTGCGGGTCTCGATGGGGCACGTGTTGCGGGTCCCGTTCGCCCCGCTGGACGCCGAACCGTTCGCCAAGGGGCTGGCCGAGCTGCGCGCCTCCGGCTTCCGGGTGGTCGCGCTGACTCCCAGGGCCGAGGCGAAACCGCTCGCCGCGGCGGGACTTTCCGGGGCGAAGGTCGCCGTATTGCTCGGCGCCGAAGGTCCAGGTCTCTCCGAGGAGGCGCTGGCCGCCGCCGACGAGTGGGTCCGGGTGCCCATGGCGCCCGGCGTCGACTCGCTGAACGTGGCCACGGCCGCCGCCGTCGCCTTCTACGCCGCCCTGGACGCCTGACCGTTCTTCCACGACGCCGCTCTCTCTCAGGTGCCTCCGACGACGCTATGGCTCTGCGTGGAAATACGCGCCACTCGCCGGATGCGCGGCAGCGGAAGCGGAGCGCTCGAAAGGGCGAGTGGCGTCGGGCCGACCAGGTGTCGCGTATTTCCACGCAGAGCCATAGTGGCGAAAACGGGTCTCGGAGGAGAGAGGCGGGAGTGCACCCCTTGGGACGGCGTGGGGTGCGCGCTGCATAGGGTGGAAGCGTGACGCTGGCGGGACGGGAGCGAGAGGAGCCAACGCCGTGGGCGACCGGGCTCACCGTCGCGGCGATCATGGGCGGTCTGGTGTTCGTCATCGACCTGCTGCTGGCCCGGTCGCTGGCCGCGTCGTTCGGCTGGGTATGGATACCGGCCAACCTGCTGATGACCGCCGGGCTGACGCCTTCGTACCTGCTGCTGCGCCATCAACGCACCTGGCGTTGGGTGGCGTACGGCGTCGCGGCCGGGCTGGGTGTGGCCTGGTTCGCGCTGCTGGTCGGGCTGGCGTTCGCCGGTCCGCGCGGCTGATCAGCCGCGCCGCGACTCAGCCGCTGCTACTCAGCCGCGCTGCGACTTCACGCCGAGCAGCACGTCCTCCCAGGACGGCATGACCGGCTTGCCCTTGCGGGCGCCGGAGCGCTTCGCGCCGCCGGAAGCGGCGGCGGCCGGGCGCTCGGTGGTCTCTGCGGTCTCCGGTTCCGGCTGCTCGGTGAGCTGGGTCTGTTCCGGCTGAGCCGGCGCGGCGGCCTTGCCGGTGGCCCGGGTGGCCGGCTTGGGCGCCGGCTTGGCGGACCCGGACCCGGACGATCCGGATCCCGAACCGCGCCCGGTGGTGGTCTTGTTGGCCCGGCGGCCGGCGGACGAGGAGTCGCCCGCGTTCGCCGCCTTGGCGGCCGGCTCGGCGCTGTTGCCGAAGTCGATCACCGGGCCGACCCGGCGCGGCGGGCGGCTCTGCCCGTCGATCAGGTCGGTGGAGTGCTCGTCCAGCGCGGTGACCGTGCCGCCGTGCGCGCCCGGCTGGTACTGCCAGCGGGCGGTGATGTCGGAGCGGCCGACATCCCAGCTGAGCGTCACCACCCACTTGTTGTCGTCGCCGCGCCAGGCGTCCCACTCGGCGTGGCTGTACTCCTGGCCACGCGCGTTGAACGTGCTGGTCACGACCTCCTGCAGGGTGCGGACGTCCGGCCCGTCGGTGCGTACCGGGTGCGCGTCGCGGGCCATCTCGGCAATCCGCGAACGCTCCAACAACACCGGGTAGGCGAACCGCTCGATGCGCTCGGCGGGCACCCCCGCCACGGCCGCCACCTGCTCCACGGACGCGCCCGCCCGAATGCGGGCCTGGATCTCACGGGGTCGCAACTGGCTCTCCTGGTCCGAGGACGAAGCGGTCATCTTGCTGAGCTGCTGGACGTCACCTCGGGCAGCGGCGCGCAGCCGCTCGTCCGCCGGAACGGTGAACCGCTCGCGCCGGTCCGGGTCTTCGAGGATGACGGCCGGTTGCCCCGAACCATCTTCCTCGTACCCCACGACCCGCAGCGCGCGCATCAACCCTCCGCTCGCCCCTACGCTCGTCCGAGTGACGGTAGTGGCCGGTGCACCCCGCGTCCGGGAGGCGCGCCGCCCACCCGCGCAGGCATGTCAGTCGGAGTGTAGACGTTCGACCACGTAGTCGATGCACGCGGTGAGCGCGCTGACGTCATCGGGATCGATGGCCGGGAACATGCCGATGCGCAGCTGGTTGCGCCCCAGCTTGCGGTACGACTCGGTGTCCACGATGCCGTTCGCACGCAGCGTGTTCGCCACGGCGTTGGCGTCCACCGATTGGTCGAAGTCGATCGTGCCGACCACCTGCGAGCGGTGGGCCGGGTCCACCACGAACGGGGTGGTGTACGAGGTCTTCTCCGCCCACTGGTAGAGCCGGGTGGACGAGTCGCGGGTGCGCGCCACGCAGGCGTCCAGGCCGCCCAGCCCGAGCATCCACTCGACCTGGTTGGCCAGCAGGAACAGCGTGGCCACGGCCGGAGTGTTGTCGGTCTGGTCCTTCGACGAGTTGTCCACGGCGGCGGCCAGGGAAAGGAAGCTGGGCACCCAGCGGCCGCCGCCCACGATCTCGGAGTTGCGGGCCAGCGCGGCCGGGGAGAGCAGCGCGATCCACAGCCCGCCGTCGGCGGCGAAGCACTTCTGCGGGGCGAAGTAGTAGGCGTCGGCCTGGGTGATGTCCACCGGCAGGCCGCCGGCGCCGGAGGTGGCGTCGATCAGCACCAACTGGCCGGCGGTCGCCCCGGCCGGCCGGGTCACCGGGACCGAGACGCCGGTGGAGGTCTCGTTGTGCGCCCAGGCCAGCACGTCGGCGCTCGGGTCGGCGCCCGGCGAGGGCGCGGATCCGGGTTCCGCCTCGATGACCACCGAGTCGGCCAGGAACGGCGCACCGTTGGTGACCTTGGCGAACTTCGAGGAGAACTCCCCGTAGCTCAGGTGCAGCGCGCGCTCCCGGACCAGGCCGAACGCGGCGACGTCCCAGAACGCGGTGGTGCCGCCGTTGCCGAGCACCACGGCGTAGTCGTCCGGCAGTGAGAACAGCTCGCGCAGACCCGCGCGCACCCGCCCGACCAGGTTCTTCACCGGCGCCTTGCGGTGGCTGGTCCCCATCACGGCCGCGCCCTCGCCGGCCAGCGCGGCCAGCTGCTCCGGGCGCACCTTAGACGGTCCGCAACCGAACCGGCCGTCGACGGGTTTGAGGTCAGCGGGAATCTCCAGCGCAGTGGTCACGCGCCTAGTCTCTCAATCCCCACCGGTACCGGAAGCCCCGGGTGAGCAGCCTCTCAAGCCGGCCGGCGGGAGCTTCGCGGCGTGTGCGCGAGCGGCGTTCCAGTCGCGCCAGTCGTCGCTCGGGCCGCGCTGGTAATGGCCCAGGGCGCAGCCGCGCAGCGGGTCCGGCAGCCGGTCCAGCGCGGGGGCGGCGTCGGCGGACAGCCGGGACAGGTAGTGAGTGTCGATCTTGCCGGTCTGCTGCCAGCGGGCGACGTTGCGCTCGGCGACGATCCCGTCCGGGCCGGCCAGGAACAACGCGAGCAGCGCCGCCGCCCCGGTGCCGAGCACCGCCCGGGGCAGCCAGGACGCGCGCGGCCGCACCCCGGCGGCGAACACCATCAGGTACACCACGCCCAGCCACAGCTCGATGGCGATCACCACCAGCCGGGTCACGGTGAACCCGTAGGCCTGCTGGTAGGTCCACATCCGGTGCAGCGCGGAGGCCAGGATGACCAGGGTGAGCCCGGCCAGCCCGCCGAGCAGGCCGCGCAGCCAGGCCCGGTCGGCCCGGGTGTCCAGCCGCGCCCAGCGGGCCGCCGTCATGATCACCAGCAGGGTGAGCGCGGCGACCACGATCAGCTGCCAGAAGCCGGACCGGGCGTACTCGGCGTAGGTCAGCCCGGTGGTGCGCAGCACGAACTCGTCGCCGCCGAACAGCGTGCTCAGCTGGAGGGCCACGAACGCGGTGAACAGCACCACCAGCCCGCCGACGGGCAGCGCCCACTCGACCCGGCGCAGTCGTTTGCCGGGGCCGGCGCCCGCCGCGTCCGCGCGCGGTGGCGCGGCGAGCAGGTAACCCGCGCCCACCATGCCCGCGCCTAACAGCACGGCCTGGCCCAACCGGCTGGCCAGCCAGGCCAGGTCCAGCTCCGGCAGCAAGGCCTCGAGCAGCTTGCCGAACCGGGCGTCCGCGCCGGCCAGCAGCGGCCCGAACACGGCGAGCAGCGCCAGCGCCACCAGCACCGCGACCGCCGTTCGCACCGGCGCGTTGTCCTCCCGGTCCCGGAACGGGTTCAGCGCGCCGACCCCCCGGCCGAACCAGGCCAACCCGCCGATCGCCAGGCTGGGCACCGCGATCGCGCCCAGCGCCAGCCCCCGGGCGGACCGCCCGCCGGCCACCGCCAGCGACCCGGCCAGCGCGGCCACCGGCACACACAGCAGGCCCAGCTCCTCCAGGTCGCGCAGGGCCAGCACGCCGAGCAGCCCCAGCGCGATCACCGCCCAGCCCGCGCTGGCCAGCCGGCTCCGCTCCGGCCCGCCGGGCGCCCGCCAGGCCAGTACCGCCGTCGGCACGGCCACCACCAGGCCGAACAGCGCCCAGCCGAGGCCGAGGCCCTGCCACGGGCGGATCGTCGCGGCGGCCACGCCGACCAGCACGACCGCGCCGACCGCCACCGCCGAGGCCGGCGCCGCCGGTTTCCGCCAGACCGGGGTGCGCGGCTTCGTCTCCGGCTTCGGCGGGGCCGGCGGGGTCTGGGTGGTCGGTTCGGTCATGGGGTGCTCCTCGCGGGCAGCGTCACGCGGACCACGCAACCCGCGCGGTCCTCGGGGCCGACCCCGGCGGCGGTGGCCGGGTTGGGGTCGGTGACGGTGATCTCGCCGCCGTGCAGGTCGACCAGCCAGCGGGCGATGGCCAGCCCCAGGCCGGTGCCGCCGCCGGCGGCGCGTTCCCCCCGGGTGAACCGCTGGAACACCCGGTCGCGCTGGTCGGCCGGGATGCCGGGGCCGTCGTCCCGGACCTCCAGCACCCGCCGGCCCTCCTCGGTGCGGGCCAGGACCAGCACCCGGCCCTCGGCCGGCCCGTGCCGCGCGGCGTTGTCCAGCAGGTTCAGCACCACCTGGCGCAGCCGGGCGCGGTCCGCGTTCACGGCCAGCCCGGCCGGCTCGACGACCACCTCGAAGCGCACCGCCCGCCCGGCCGCCGCGCGCGACTCGGCCACCGCCTCGTCCAGCAGCGGCGCCAGCTCGAAGTCCTCCCGGCGCAGGGTGAGCGCGCCGGCGTCCAGGCGGGACAGGTCCAGGAAGTCGGCGACCAGCTGGGCCAGCCGTTCGGTGTGGTCCAGCGCGGTGCGCAGCGCGGGCTCGGCCGGGGCCACGCCGTCCACCGCGTTCTCCAGCACGGCGCGCAGCGCGGTGACCGGGGTGCGCAGCTCGTGGGAGACGTTGGCGATCAGCTCGCGGCGCTGCCGGTCGGCGGCGGCCAGGTCGGCGGCCATCTGGTTGAACGCGGTGGCCAGCTGGCCGACCTCGTCCCGCGCGGTGGCGCGCACCCGGCGGGTGTAGTCGCCCCGGGCCATCGCCCGGGCGGCGGCGGTCATCTCCCGCAACGGGCTGGTCATGCCGTGGCTGAGCACCTGCGCGGTGAGCAGCACCAGCGCGATCGCCACCGCTGTCGTCGTGTAGCTGGGCAGCCAGCCGAACGCCAGCCACAGGTAGCAGATGCCGACGCCGCCGGAACCGAGCAACAGGATGCTCAGCTTCAGCTTGATCGACCGGATCGGGTCCAGCGGCCGGGGCAGCATGTCGTTCATCGGATTGCGTACCCGACGCCGTGCACGGTGCGGATCAGCTCGGAGCCCAGTTTGCGGCGCAGCTCCTTGACGTGGCTGTCCAGCGTGCGGGTGTTGGCGAAGTCCCCGAGTCCCCAGATCTCGGTGAGCAGCCGGTCCCTCGGCTGCACCAGCCGGGGCCGCGAGGCCAGGTAGACCAGCAGGTCGAACTCGATCGGCGTCAGGTGTACCTCTTCACCGGCCCGGTAGACCGTCCGCTGGCCCCGGTCGATCTCCACCTCGCCCAGGGTCAGCCGGGCGCCGGGTGCCCGGTCCGGGGCGAGCTCGGCGGCGCGGTCCACCCGGCGCAGCAGCGCGTGCACCCGGGCGGCCAGCTCGCGGATCGAGTACGGCTTGGTCAGGTAGTCGTCGGCGCCGACGCCCAGGCCGACCAGGATGTCGGTCTCGTCGTCCCGCGCGGTGACCATCAGCACCGGCACCGGCCGGTGCGCCTGGATCCGCCGGCACACCTCGATGCCGTCGAACCCGGGCAGCATCACGTCCAGCACCACCAGGTCCGGCTCGTCCGCCTCGGCGGCGGCCACCGCGGCCGGGCCGTCGTGCGCCAGTCGCACGTCGAAACCCTCCGCGCGCAACCGGTCTGCGACCGCGTCCGCGATGGCCACCTCGTCCTCGACCACGAGCACAAGCCGTCTCATGCCGACCGACACTAAAGCGGTCAGGTGCCCGTCATCGGCACAAAATGTGAAGGATTCGTGTGGTTCCGACCAGGCCGGAGCCTCAGTCGTGGGCGATCTCGTTCCAGCCTTCGACTTCCTCGGGCCGACGGGGGCCGGGGCCGATGTACTGGGCGGACGGGCGGACCAGCTTGGACTCCCGCTTCTGCTCCATGACGTGCGCGCTCCAGCCGGCGGTGCGGGCGCTGGTGAACATGGCCGGCATCATGTGCGGCGGGACCTCGGCGAAGTCCAGGATCACCGCCGCCCAGAACTCCACGTTGGTCTCGATGGGGTGGTCGGGGCGGCGTTCCCGCAGCTCCTTGAGGGCGGCCTGCTCGAGCGCGCAGGCGATCTCGTAGCGCGGGGCCTTCAGCTCCTTGCAGGTGCGGCGCAGCACCCGGGCGCGCGGGTCCTCGGCCCGGTAGACCCGGTGGCCGAAGCCCATCAGCTTCTCCTTGCGCTCGAGAATCCCGCGCACCAGGGCTTGCGGGTTCTCCGTCTTCTCCACCTCGGCGATCATCGGCAGCACCCGGGCCGGGGCGCCGCCGTGCAGCGGGCCGGACATGGCGCCGATCGCGCCGGACAGCGAGGCGGCCACGTCGGCCCCGGTGGACGCGATCACCCGCGCGGTGAAGGTGGAGGCGTTCATGCCGTGTTCACACGCGGATACCCAGTAGGCGTCGATCGCCTGCACGTGCGACGGGTCCGGCTCGCCGCGCCAGCGGGTCATGAACCGTTCGGTGACCGTCTTGCACTGGTCGATCCGGGACTGCGGCACGGCGGGCTGGCCGATGCCGCGCGCGGACTGGGCCACGTAGGACAGCGCCATCACCGACGCGCGGGCCAGCTGGTCGCGGGCCTCCTCGTCGGTGATGTCCAGCAGGGGGCGGTAGCCCCAGTACGGCGCGAGCATGGCCAGCGCGGCCTGCACGTCCACCCGTACGTCGCCGGTGTGTACCGGGATGGGGAACGGCTCGGCCGGCGGCAGGCCGGGGCCGAACCGGCCGTCCACCAGCAGCGCCCACACGTTGCCGAAGGTGACGTGGCCGACCAGGTCCTCGATGTCCACACCCCGGTAGCGGAGCGCGCCGCCGTCCTTGTCCGGCTCGGCGATCTCGGTGCGGAAAGCCACGTGTCCCTCGAGGCCGGACTTGAAGCCGGGCGGGGGCGGCGGGATTTGAGGGTCAGGGGTGGACACGGCTCCTCCTTGAGACGCTCGAGCGCCCTCATGAGGCGCGCGCTGTGGGGTGGCACACAGGGTTGAGAAGACCCTGCCCCTGGTCGGGCGCACTCGCAACGTGAGGTGCTAAGGATCACTGGCACTGGTGATTGGGATAGTGAACGACTAATGCGCCTTCAAGAGCAAGCCGGCGCGGGCCAGGTACACGTTGTAGGGATCCCAGCGGGAGACGGTGAAGTAGATGTCCGAGCCGTGCAGCGCGCCGGGGTGCAGATAGCCGCCGTAGAGGCCGGGGTGCTCGGCGCCGGACAACAGGGTGACGCCATCACTCCACGGCCCGGTGGGCCGGTCGGCCGCGCGCAGCGCGATGCGGCCGCCCGGGTCGTCCAGGTGCACCATCAGCCACACGCCCAACCCGTGGTGGAAGGCCACGGAAAGCTCACCGGCCGGCCCGTCCGTGACCGGCCGGGCCGCTTTCACCCCGCTCACCCACCCCTGACCCGTCCAGTACTCGTACCGGCTCGGTGAAGCCACCGCGCCCGGGTCCACCCTTGCCAGGTAAACCGGCCCGAACCGCCCGTTGCGCGTGCCGAACAGGTACACGACCGAGCCGTCCGGTGACCGGGCGAACGCGCCGAGCTGGAACGGCCGCCGCCCCCGTGTCCACCAGGGGTTGCGCCAGCGCGCGCCGCGACCGGTCCGCCAGGTCGCGCCGCCGTCGGCCGACCAGGCGATGCCGCCGTGGTTGGTCCGCCAGCTGCCCGGCCGGCCCCACCGGCGTACCGACATGTAGTGCAGGTACTGCACGCCGTCCACCGCTATCCCGGCGGTCGGGATCACCGTGGACTCCATCCGCAACCGGGCCAGCCAGCGCCGCCCGGGCAGGATTTCGGCCGCGTGCCCGGGTTGGTCCTCCACCACCGAAGCCAGCTCGAGGCCCCCGGTGAGCGGTCCGCCGGCGCAGCGGGCCACCACGTTGCGGCGGTGGTCGGCCGAGCGGGCGCCCGCGCCGGGGCCGGTCCAGCCCTCGCCGTAGGTGTCGCCGAACGCGGCCAGCACGCCGCCGGCGCCGTCGTCCCAGAGCACGCCCAGGTCGGTGGCCAGGAAGCCGAACCGGCTGCCGGTGCGGTTCGGTGAGTCCTGGCCGGTCACCTTGCCGACCAGTTCGACGCCGGTCGGCTCCACCACCGGAGGGATCACACGGGTAGCTTTCCACCGCCCGATCGGCCTACGGTCAAGGGTCCGTTGTGGAAGGCGGTAGCGAATGTCGCTCGACCGAGCCGAGCGGGTGGCCCACCAGGCCTCGCTCGACGTGGCTGACCTGGCCACGAGCTGGCATATTCAGTTGTCCGAGTGGTTGTCCGAGGCCACCGAGGCCGGGTTGCCCGAGCCGAACGGCATGGTCCTGGCCACCGTGAACACCGAGGGGGAGCCGTCCACGCGCAGCGTGCTGTGCAAGGGCATCGATTCGAGGGGCATCGTCTTCTTCACCAACTACACCTCGGCGAAGAGCCGTGACCTGCGCTCCAGCCGGCGCGCCTCGGTCACCTTCCCCTGGTTCGCGCTGCACCGGCAGGTCAACGTGCGCGGCACCGTGGACGCGGTCAGCCGGGAGGAGACCGCCGCCTACTGGGCCACCCGCCCGCGCGGCTCGCAGCTGGGCGCCTGGGCGTCCCCGCAGTCGGCGGTGATGAGCGGCCGGCGCGCGCTGGAGGACGCCTTCGAGGCCACCCGGCGGCGGTTCGCCGACCTGGAGGCCGTTCCGGTGCCCCCGCACTGGGGCGGCTGGCTGCTGCGCCCCGAGCGCGTGGAGTTCTGGCAGGGCCGGCCGGACCGGATGCACGACCGGCTGGCCTTCGTGCGCAACCAGGACCAGAGCTTCAAGGTCCAGCGCCTCGCGCCGTAGGGGAATAACTCGCTAGCTTGGCGTGCTAACTATTAGTCGTGCAGCCCACCGAGGAAGAGTTACCGGCTAGACGTTCCTTGGGCCGGCGGGTGCGCGGCGCCTTCGCCGACACAACGCCGCTGCGCACGCCGGAGTTCCGCCGGCTGTGGCTGGCCGGGGTGGTCACGGTGATCGGCGCGCAGCTGACCGTGGTTGCGGTGCCCAAGCAGATCTACGACCTCACCCAGTCGTCCGGGTACGTCGGGCTGACCGGGGCGTTCGGACTGGTCCCGCTGGTGGTGTTCGGGCTGTGGGGCGGGGCGATCGCCGACGCCATGGACCGGCGGAAACTGCTGCTGCTCAGCGGGGCGGGGATCTCCGTGGTGTCCGTGGCGCTGTGGCTCACTAGTGCTTTTGGGGCCTCCGGCCCGAGCTCGGTGTGGCTGATCCTCAGCCTGTTCGCGGTGCAGCAGGCGCTGCTGGCGATGAACCAACCCACCCGGTCCGCCGTGCTGCCCCGCCTGCTGCCGGCCCGCGAGCTGCCGGCGGCCAACGCGCTGAACATGACGGTCTTCCAGTTCGGCGCCATCGTCGGGCCGATGCTGGCCGGCGCGCTGCTGCCGCTGGTCGGCCTGTCCACGCTGTACCTGGTGGACGCGATCGCGCTGCTCGCCACGCTGTGGGCCACCTGGAAGCTGCCGAAGATGCCCCCGGTGCCCGGTACGAACGGGTCCCGCCAGAGCGCCGGGCTGCGCGGCGTGCTGGACGGGTTCCGCTACGTGGCCACGCAGAAGATCCTGCTGGTCTCGTTCCTGGTGGACATCATCGCGATGGCCTTCGGCATGCCCCGCGCGGTGTTCCCGGAGATGGCCGAGCGCACGTTCCACGACCCGGCGGGGGGCGGCATCGCGCTGGGCCTGCTGTTCGCCGGCATATCCGTCGGCTCGGTGGCCGGCGGGGTGTTCTCGGGCTGGCTGCACCGGGTGAGCCGGCAGGGTGTCGCGGTGACCGTGGCGATCTGCGTGTGGGGCCTGGCGGTGGCCGCGTTCGGCATGGTGCACGCGTTGTGGCTGGCCGTGCTGCTGCTGGCGGTGGGTGGCGCCGCCGACCTGGTCAGCGCGGTCTACCGGTCGACCATGCTGCAGGTGGTGGCCACCGAGGAGATGCGGGGCCGGATGCAGGGCGTGTTCATGGTGGTCGTGGCCGGCGGGCCGAGGGTGGCCGACATCTGGCACGGCGGGGCCGCCGCCGCGATCGGCACCGGCCCCGCGGTCACCGCCGGCGGCGTCGCCGTGGTGATCGCCACCGTCCTCACGGTCGCCCTGCTCCCCGCCTTCTGGCGCTACCGCGCCCACGGCTGATGTCCGCATTTGTCCGGTTTGCCCGGGTTGAATGCGGACATTGTGGGACACTCGGTCCATGGCCAGCCGGGACGCGGTGCACGAGCTACTCGATGCGGTGCCCGAATCGCGGTTACCGGCAATCGAACGCGTGCTCCGCGCCAGCATCGATGGTCCGGTGCCCGCGGCACCCCGCCGGTTCGCCAGCGCGGGAACCTTGACCGCTGAACGCGACTTCGCGGAGCGCTCCGAGGTCATCCTGCGGGAAGAAGCCGATCAGCCCGAGTGATCGTCGTCGACACAGGTCCGATCGTGGCGTTGCTCAATGACCGGGACGACCACCACGAGCGTTGCCGGGACTTCCTGGCCAACTACCCCGGGCCGCTCCTCGTTCCGACCACAGTCTTCACCGAGGTGTGTCTCCTGGCCGAGCGCCGTCGGGGGACGCGGGCCGAGCTTGCGTTTCTGAAGGATGTGCGCGCCGGCCTGTTCACGTTGTTGGACACGGCTTCGGCGGATCTGGAGCGGATTGCCGAACTGGTCGACAAGTACCGGGACCTGCCGCTTGGAACTGTCGATGCGTCCGTCATCGCCTTGACCGAACGGTTGAACTTGCCGGCCGTGGCGACTCTCGACCGGCGTCACTTCTCAGTGGTTCGTCCCCGGCACGTGGGCACGCTCGCGCTGTTGCCGTAGCCCGACGTGTGATCGGGTGTGCATGACACGCGGACGTTAAATGATGCTCAAGCATCCTCGACGGGTGCGGGGTGACCTGAGAAACTCTCACGATGGCGGACAATGTGACCGGCGCCACTGTGGCGCATTCCCACGGCCAACCTGAGCTCAAGAAGGCCATCGGGCCGAAACTTCTGCTCTTCTTCGTCGTCGGGGACATCCTCGGCACGGGGATCTACGCGCTGGTCGGTTCGGTGGCCGGGCGGGTCGGCGGGGCGCTGTGGCTGCCCTTCCTCGGGGCGTTCATCGTGGCGTTCCTGACCGCGTTCAGCTATCTGGAGCTGGTCGGCAAGTACCCGGGCGCCGGGGGTGCCGCGCTGTACACGCACCGGGCGTTCGGCGTCCAGTTCCTGACCTTCATGGTGACCTTCACCGTGATGAGCTCCGGGGTGACGTCCGCCGCCTCGGCCGCCAAGGCGTTCAGCGACACCTATCTGAAACAGGTGGTCGAGGGCCTGGGCTGGGTGCCGTCGTTGCCGCTGGTCGCGCTGCTGTTTGTGGCCGGGCTGGGGATCATCAACTTCCGGGGCGTGGGCGAGTCGGTCAAGGCCAACGTGGTGCTCACCTGCATCGAGCTGAGTGGCCTGCTGATCATCATCGGCGCCGGCGTGTGGGGCGTCTCCCAGGGCAAGGGTGACGCCAGCCGGCTCACTGAGATCCACGCGGGCGGCAGCGGCGGCGCGCTGGTGGCAGTGACCGCGGCGGTGTCGCTGGCCTTCTTCGCCATGGTCGGGTTCGAGGACTCGGTGAACATGGCCGAGGAGACCAAGGACCCGGTCAAGGTCTTCCCCAAGGCCATGCTCACCGGTATGGCGGTGGCCGGCACGCTGTACGTGGTGATCGCGACGCTCAGCTCGATGCTGGTGCCCGCCGCCGACCTGGCCGCGGCCAAGTCCGGCGCGCTGCTCAAGGTGCTCGGCGTCGGTGCCCCCGGCTTCCCGCTGATCATCTTCGCCGTCATCGGCCTGCTCGCCGTGATCAACTCTGCGCTGATCAACATGCTGATGGCCAGCCGGCTGCTCTACGGCATGGCCAACGAGCGGGTGCTGCCGAGCGTGTTCGCCACCGTGCACCCGACCCGGCGCACACCGTGGGTGTCCATCGTGTTCTCCAGCCTGCTCGCCTACCTGCTGGTGGTCAGCGTGGACGTGAGCACCCTGGGTGGTACCACGTCGTTGCTGCTGCTCGCGGTGTTCACGCTCACCAATGTGGCGGTGCTGGTGCTGCGCCGGCGCCCGGCCGAGCACGAGCACTTCAAGGCGCCGACCTGGGCGCCGGTGCTGGGCATCGTCCTGTGCGGCTACCTGGCCACCCCGTTCACCGGCCGGCCGACCATCGAGTTCGTCATCGCCGGCGTCCTGCTCGCCGTCGGCGTGCTGCTCTGGGTGGTCAACTTCCTGTTCGTGGGCAAGCAGCGGCTGGACCCCACGCACCTGGACGACTCCCGCGAGCACCCGCACTCACCGGATGTGCGCTAGCGCACCCGTGAGTGGCGAGTATGCCTATAGCCACACTCGCCACTCACGGGGCGAGGCGCCAGCCTCGCCATTACTCTCGCCGACGTGATCGTGGTAGGCGGAGAGGCGCTGGTCGACCTGGTCCCGGGCGCCAGCGCCCGGGACGCTTCGGGGGCGATGCTGCCCCGGTGGGGCGGGGCGCCGTACAACGTGGCGGTGGCGCTCGGCCGGCTGGGCGCCCCGACCCGGTTCCTGTCCCGGATGTCCACCGACCCGTTCGGCAACGCCATGGTGGAACGCCTGGCGAACGCCTCGGTGCACACCGAGCTGGTGCAGCGCGGCCCGGAGCCGTCCACCCTGGCCGTGGTCGGCCTGGACCCGGACGGCTCCGCCCGCTACGGCTTCTACACCGAGGGGACCGCCGACCGGCTGTTCGCCGACCCGGGGCCGCTGCCGGCGGACACCGAGGCGGTCGCCCTCGGCACGTTGTCGCTGGTGCTCGAGCCGGGGGCGAGCGCGTACGAGGCGGTGCTGCACCGGGAGGCCGCGGCCGGCCGGCTGATCAGCCTGGACCCGAACATCCGGGCCGACCTGATCCCGGACCGGGACGGTTACCTGCGCCGGTTCGTCTCGTGGCTGCCCGACGTCGGCCTGCTGAAGCTGTCCGACCAGGACGCCGAGTGGCTGGGCGGTTCGGAACCGGCCGCGTGGCTGGAGGCCGGCCCGGCCGCCGTGGTGATGACCAGGGGCGGCGACGGGCTGATCGCGTTCACCAAGGCCGGCCCGATCGAGGTGCCCGGCGTGCCGACCGTGGTCGTGGACACCATCGGCGCCGGCGACACGGTGCACGCGGCGCTGCTCGCCCGGCTCCGCGCGCACGGCGCGCTGACCCGGGACGGCCTGTCCGGCCTCGAGGCCGACGAATGGCGGGACGTGCTCGGGTTCGCCGCCGAGGCGGCCGCCCGCACCTGCGCCCGGCCGGGTGCCGAACCTCCCACCGCCGCCGAGCTGGGCCTTTGATAACAAGCGCCACCCACCTGGGTAGCTAATGGCACTGGTCACTCCGCGCGAACCCGCATTTTGCCGGCTCAGGGACTAGGTTCAGGCGCAAGAACCCTAAAGACATTTCGAGTGTGAGAGGGAACCTCCACATGTCTGCTAGCAAGACCGCCGCGCTCACCTACCCCGGCGGCGAGTACGAGATGCCGATCACCGACCCGACCGAGGGCGCACCGGCGATCGAACTGGGCAAGCTGCTCGCCAGCACCGGGCTGGTCACGCTGGACAACGGCTTCGGCAACACCGCCGCCTGTTCCTCCGCGATTACCTACATCGACGGCGACGCGGGCATTCTGCGCTACCGCGGCTACCCGATCGAGCAGCTGGCCGAGCACTCCACCTTCGCCGAGACCAGCTACCTGCTGATCTACGGCGAGCTGCCCACCCAGGAGCAGCTGGACTCCTTCAGTCAGAAGATCACGCGGCACACCCTGCTGCACGAGGACCTGAAACGGTTCTTCGACGGCTTCCCCCGGGACGCGCACCCGATGCCGGTGCTGTCCAGTGCGGTGTCCGCGCTGTCCACCTTCTACCAGGACAGCCTCGACCCGTTCGACGCCGACGCGGTGGAGCTGTCCACCATCCGGCTGCTGGCCAAGGTGCCGACGATCGCGGCCTACGCCTACAAGAAGTCGATCGGCCAGCCGTTCCTCTACCCGGACAACTCGCTCGGCGGCGTGGAGAACTTCCTGCGCCTCACCTTCGGCTTCCCGGCCGAGCCGTACGAGGTGGACCCGGAGCTGGCCCGCGCGCTGGACGTGCTGTTCATCCTGCACGCCGACCACGAGCAGAACTGCTCCACATCGACCGTCCGGATCGTCGGTTCCTCCCAGGCGAACCTGTTCGCGTCCATCTCGGCCGGCATAAACGCGCTGTTCGGGCCGCTGCACGGCGGGGCCAACCAGGCCGTGCTGGAGATGCTGGAGCGGATCCGGACCGAGGAGAACGGTGACGTCGGGGCGTTCGTGAACCGGGTGAAGAACCGGGAGTCGGGCGCTCGCCTGATGGGCTTCGGGCACCGCGTCTACAAGAACTACGACCCGCGCGCCAAGATCATCAAGCTGCGGGCGGACGAGGTGCTGAAGAAGCTGGGCGTATCCGACCCGCTGCTGGACATCGCCATGGCGCTGGAGGAGCGCGCGCTGGCCGACGACTACTTCGTCGAGCGCAAGCTGTACCCCAACGTGGACTTCTACACCGGCCTGATCTACCGGGCGATGGGTTTCCCGACCAAGTTCTTCACCGTGCTGTTCGCGCTCGGCCGGCTGCCCGGCTGGATCGCTCACTGGCGCGAGATGATCGAGGACCCGCAGACCAAGATCGGCCGCCCGCGCCAGCTCTACACCGGCATCGCCGAGCGCGACTACGCGCCCATCACCAACCGCTCCTGACCCAAACCAGCCCGCCCTGTCGCGGGACCTACCACCCCATGTCGCGGGATTTCGCCACCCATGTCGCGGGTACCTGCCCGCCATGTCGCGGATTCCGGACGAGAGGGCTGACTGTCGTTGACCGCCGAGGAAACCACGGTGCTGTGGTTCCGCCGGGACCTGCGGCTGGGTGACCACCCGGCGCTGCTGGCGGCGGCGGACGCGGCTCCTTCGGCGGTGGCGCTGTTCGTGCTGGACGACCGGTTGTGGCTGCCCTCCGGCTCGCCGCGGCGGGTCTTTCTGATCGGTTGCCTGCGCGCGTTGCGGGAGGCGCTGGGCGGCCGGCTGCTGGTCCGGCGGGGCGACCCGGTGGAGGTGGTGCCGGACACCGCGCGGCGGTTCGGCGCGCGGTCCGTGCACGTCAGCTCGGACCACGCGCCGTACGGGCGGGCCAGGGACGAGCGGGTGGCGGCCGCGTTGGGCGATATCCGGCTGGTGCGTACCGGCTCGCCCTACGCGGTCACCCCCGGCCGGGTGCGCAAGGCGGACGGCGAGCCGTACCGGGTGTTCACGCCGTTCTCCCGGGCCTGGCTGGCCCACGGCTGGCGCGCCCCGGCGGAATCCGGCCCGGAGCTGCTCGACTGGCTGGCGCCGCCGTCCGACCTGGCCACCGAGCTGCCCGACCCGCCCGAGCCGGGCGCTCAGCTTCCCGCGCCGGGGGAGGCGGCGGCGGAGGCCGCGTGGGCGAAGTTCCGGGACGACGCGCTGCACGACTACCCCCGGGACCGGGACCGCCCGGCGGTGCCCGGCACCTCTGCCCTGTCGGCCTACCTGCATTCGGCTGCCTGCACCCGCGCACCCCGCTGGCCGAGCTGGACGCCTCCGAGGGGGCCCGGGTGTTCCGGTCCGAGCTGGCCTGGCGGGAGTTCTACGCCGACGTGCTCTGGCACCGCCCGGAAACCGCGCGGGAGAACGTGGACCGCAAGTTCGACGCCATGCCCACGGACAGCGGCGCGGAAGCGGACCGCCGGTTCGAGGCCTGGCGCGACGGCCGCACGGGTTACCCCATCGTGGACGCCGGCATGCGCCAGCTACTCGCCGAGGGCTGGATGCACAACCGCGTGCGCATGATCGTCGCCAGCTTCTTCACCAAGGACCTGCACCTGCCGTGGTGGCGCGGCGCGCGGCACTTCATGCGCCACCTGGTGGACGGCGACCTGGCCTCCAACCAGCACAACTGGCAGTGGGTGGCGGGCAGCGGCACGGACGCCGCCCCGTACTTCCGGATCTTCAACCCGACCGCGCAGGGTGAGCGGTTCGACCCTCCCGGCGACTACCTGCGGCGCTACCTGCCCGAGCTGCGCGGCGTCCCCGGCAAGGCCGCCCACCGCCCCTGGAAGCTGCCGGACGGCCCCCCGGCCGGCTACCCACCCCCAATCGTCGACCACGCCACCGAACGCGCCGACTCCCTGGCCCGCTACGACCAGGTCAATCCCCCACCCACTGATCCCTCCCGCCGATCCCGGGTCTATCCCGTGATCGGTGTTTCCGGCGGTTCGGTTAGTAGCTCTCAGCTGCCGGCCAGCGGTCGCTGAAGGTGATGGCGAAGGCGTTGAGCACGGGCTTCCAGCGCATCGTCCATCGGGCGCGGCCTGTCCCGGTGGGGTCCAGGCTGCGGGTCACAAGGTACAGGCATTTCATTGCTGCCTGTTCGGTGGGAAAATGTCCACGGGCTCGGACTGCTCTGCGGTAGCGTGCGTTCAGCGATTCAATCGCGTTCGTTGAGCAAATGACCCGCCGTATTTCGACGTCGTAGTCGAGGAACGGCACGAACTCGTTCCAGGCGTTTCGCCAGAGTCGGATCACCGCCGCGTATTTCTTTCCCCATTTTGTGTCGAGTTCGTCGAGAGCGCCCAGCGCGGCGTCGGGGTTGGGCGCGGTGTAGATTGCTTTCACGTCGCGCTTGAGCGCATCCCAGTCCTGTCGGGAGACCAGGCGGAACGTGTTGCGAATGAGATGGACGATGCATGTTTGGACGATTGTTTGCGGCCAGACGTTGGCCACCACATCGGGTAGTCCTTTCAGGCCGTCGCACACCAGGAAGAACACGTCTCGCAGGCCACGGTTCTTCAGGTCGACCAGGACGCTCATCCAGAACTTGGCGCCTTCGCCGCCCGCGCCCATCCACAGTCCCAGCACGTCCTTGTGTCCGTCCAGGGTGACCCCGATGGCGGCGTAGACGGGCCGGTTGGCTACCTGACCGTCGCGCACCTTGACCTGGATGGCATCGATGAACAACGCGGCGTAAATGTCCTCGAGGGGGCGGCTTGCTCAGTCGTTCATCTCCGCCACAACTTTGTCAGTGATCCGCGAGATCGTTTCCTTCGACACGGAAACCCCGTAGATCTCGGAGAAATGCGCGGAAACCTCCCCGCTGGTCAACCCTTTCGCGCACAACGACAACACAATTTCGTCGACGTCACCGATTCGCCGCTGCCGCTTTTTCACAATCTGCGGCTCGAACGTCGCGTCCCGATCACGCGGAACATCGATCCGCACCTCGCCGGCCGCATCCGAGATCACGGTCTTCGACCGAGTGCCGTTCCGCACGTTTGTTGATTCCCGATCCGGCTCGGCGCGATTTTTCTCATGCCCGAGATGCTCGGTCATCTCTTCACCAAGCGCGGTTTCCAACACACTCTTGGTGAACACCTTCAACAAACCGTCCGGGCCGGTCAGCGCCAGCCCTCGGGCCTTGGCCTCGGCCACCATGGCCGCCGCGGCGGCCTGCTCCGGTGACAGCTCCCGCGCCGGCTTCGACTCACGCTTCGCTGATCCCACAAGATCAGATGTCATCACTGCCTGTGCCCATCTCGCCGGACCTCAGCCCGGCGCGTCGGGCCGGAAACACCGATCTTGGAACAGTCCCCCGATCCCTCCCGCCGATCCCCTCCCGCTGATTCAGTGCCTTCTGGCGGGGTGTTCAGTCACTTCTGGCGGGGGTGCTTGGCCGATCGGTGTGCTGAAGTGACTGAATCAGAGTGCTGAACCGACTGAATCAGAGTGCTGAAGTGACTAAATCAGAGTGCTGAAGTGACTGAATCAGGGTGCTGGGGTGACTGAATCGGGGAGTGGCGGCGGGCGCGGCGGCGGAGGATGTGGCGGGTGAGGGCGGCGGCGGTGACGCCGATCAGGCCGCCGAGGGCGTTGGCCAGCCAGTCACGGGGGGAGCACTGGCGGCCGGGCACGACCACCTGGAGCAGCTCGATGGCGATGGGCATCGACGCCATCAGCGCGGCCGGCCACATCACCCGCCTGGACGCCATGACCAGGCAGAACCCGAGCGGGACGAACAGCACGATGTTGAGGATGCTCTCCGCGCTGCCGCCGACCCCGGCCGCCGAGCTGGCCAGCTGCCACCACTCGGTGGGTACACATTCGGCCAGCGAGCGGTGGTTGCCGTACCAACCCCTCGGCGACAGGGTCAGCGCAACGACCCCGGCCAGGGCGAGCAGGGCGCCGAGCGTGGGCAGCCGGTACCACCTGGCCCACCTGGCCAGCGGTCGCCAGCCGAGCAGCGCGAAGGCGACGCCGAGCAGCGCGACCAGTGGGGTCCAACGGGAGATCGGGACCAGCCAGCGCAGCTGGTGCGCGGCCTCGAACAAGTGTGACATCGATACCTAGCTAACCGATCTCGCACTGAGAGTCACTCAGTCGAGTGTACGGGGCCACCGGTTCCCGACCGGTGCGTCGCAAGATGAGACGGCCGGTGCGAGCGGGCGGGTCGAGGGTGGGGGAATGGCGGCTCCGGAGAGCTACAACCCCTGGACGGTGGTCAACCTGGTGTTCCACCACCTGGCCGACCAGGGCCTGCACCCGACCTTCGGTGACGCGGGCGACCCCGGGGAGCACGCCGCCGCCCTGCTGCGCGCGCTCGGGATCGAGCCGGCGCCGGAGGGCAACCGGCAGGCCTCCGAGCAGACCCGCGACGAGCTGGCCCGGATCCGCGCCGCGATGTTCGGTGAGGCTTAAGAGCGTCCGGCAAATGAGGGATCCGGCTCGCGGCGCCCAGGTGAATGCCTCGCGGCGTTGTCGTCGGTCGACATAGCTCCGCTATGCCTCCCTCCTCCGCCTTGCGATCCATCCACCTGGACCCCGCTCCCTGATCGAACCCCTCATTTGCCGGGCGCTCTAAGCCTTCGTAGCGGGAATCGCGATGCCGTAGTCGCGGATCTTGCGGTAGATGGTGGCGCGGGACATGCCCAGGTGCCGCGCCGCCTCGGCCCGGTTGCCGTCCAGCCCGCGCAGGCAGGCGATGATCGCGTCGCACTCCAGCGACTCCAGCGTGGTGAGCACCCGCCGGCTGGTCGCCTGCACCTCGGCGGGCAGGTCGGTGGGCGTGATCACCCCGGTGCGCCGCTGCGCGACGATCTTCCGCAGCACCTGGTAGAGCTGCTCCACATTGCCCGGCCAGCGGTTGCGCAGCAGGATCCGCATCGCCTCCGGCGAGCAGCGCAGGCCGGACCGCCGGGTCAGCCGGCCGAGCAGGAACGGCACCAGCTCGCGCACGTCGTCGATGTGGTGGCGCAGCGGGGGCACCCGCACCGAGCGAGGGAACCGGGCGGCGAACCGCTCCAGCGCGGCACTGTCCTCGCGGGCCGCCGGCCACCCCTGGCCGGTCGGGGCCGACGCCGGCCCGGTGGCCTGCCGGGTGGCCACCACCCAGGGCCGATCGGCGCCGACCAAAAGGTCGGTAAGCGCGTCCAGGGTGTCGTCGGCCAGGCGGTCCACGTGGCGCAGGATCAGCGTGCCCCTGGCCTCCAGGACCTCCTCGCGCACGCTGTCCAACCAGGTCGGATCGGTGGGCGCGGTGTCAGCGTCGAACACCCGCAGGTGTCCGCCCGGGGTGTTCGCCAGGTGGGTCGCCCTGGCCACGGTGAGCTTGCCGGTTCCGGGCTCGCCCTCCAGCATCAGCCATTCGCCGGACCGGAAGTGCCGGCCGACCTCGTTGCGGCACTTGGTCCACAGCGCTCCGCTGCCCACCATCCCGGGCAGGACGCCGCGCGGGGCGGGCAGTGCGGGCGGCGCGGCCGGCCCGGCGGGCAGGGTCTCGGCGGCGGAGAGCCGCACCTGCACCACACCGCCGATCACCGAGGCGTCGCTCCAGCTTGGCCGGCACTGCACCCGGGCCGTGACACCGGTGGGCAGCGGGCAGTCGAACTGGGTGACCTTGCCGGTGGCCAGTGCGTCGGTGGCCAGCCCGAGCAGGGTCAGCTGGTCCCGGGGGTCGATCAGTGCGCGGGCGGCGTCGTTCAGCATCACCAGGTCGTGGCCGAGTGCCACCACCGGGCCGCGACTGCGCTGGCAGGTGCGCAGGTAGTCCTGCAGCAGCGCCTGCTCGCGGCGGCCGGTGCGGTCCAGCAGCGCCTCCTCGATGCTGCGCGCGATGCTGGACGCGGCGGTGACCATCACCTGGTTGGCGTCCGCCCGCCAGCAGGTCAGGTCGACAACGCCGAGCACCTTGCCGCTGGTCGGGTGGTGGATCGGCGCGCCCGCGCAGGCCAGTTCCTCCAGGTGTTCCACATAGTGCTCGTGCCCGAACACCTGCGCCGGTGCCTTGCCCTGCAGCGCGGTGCCGATGCCGTTGGTGCCGGCGAACCGTTCCGCATAGCTGAACCCGGGGGCCAGCGAGACCCGGTCCAGGTGGCTCTGCAGCTTGCTGTCACCGGTGCGGCGCTCCAGCACGACGCCTTCGTCGTCGGTCAGGATCAGGCTCACCGACTCGCCGGAGAACTGCTCGCCGACCTCGGCCATGATCTTGTTCGCGCTGTCGGTGAGCAGGTCGGCGCGGGCCGGGGCGGCCTCGTAGGGCAGCTCGAACGGCTCGGCGGACACGCGGTAGTCCCGCGAGCGGATCCAGGACGCCAGGATCGGCTCGCGGACCACGCCCGGCCGCACGGCGGCCTCGGACTCGGTCAGGAACTGTTCTCGCGCACGAGCCAGCTCGCGGCTGGTGGACGGCCGCGAGGTGCGTGGTGGTGTGGGTGCGCCGGGCAAACAGGGCCTCCTCGCCCGCTCGACGGTACCGGGAACACGTCAAGAACGGTAGGGCGAGGGAGAACGCATAAGCGTCTCATGATGAGACCGCTCGATAGGCGAACGCCCGGTGTGATTTGAGGCACGAGGCCGGCGAGCGTCCGGACCCACCCGCGTACGGGTAGAGGAGTGGCCATGAGTCGCCAGAGCGTGGCAAGGGCTCACCAGAAGATCCAGGAACTCTCCTGGGAACCGATGTACCACACGCCGTACCAGAAGTACGGCACCGATTACACCTTCCAGAAGGCGCAGAAGAAGGACCCGCTGAAGCAGGTGCTGCGGTCCTATTTCCCGATGCAGGAAGAGAAGGACCACCGGGTTTACGGCGCGCAGGACGGCGCCATCCGGGGCAACATGTTCCGCCAGGTGCAGGAACGCTGGCTGGAATGGCAGAAGCTGTTCCTGTCCATCATTCCGCTGCCGGAGATCTCGGCCGCCCGGTCGATGCCGATGCTGTTCCACACGGTGCCCAACCCGGAGCTGCACAACGGCCAGGCCATTCAGATGATCGACGAGGTTCGGCACTCCACGATCCAGCAGAACCTCAAGCGCCTCTACATGAACAACTACATCGACCCGGCGGGTTTCAACTCGAGCCTGCGGAATTTCCACAACGACTACTGCGGGACGATCGGCCGGCAGTTCGCCGAGGGTTTCATCACCGGTGACGCCATCACCGCGGCCAGCATCTACCTCACCATCGTGGCCGAGACGGCGTTCACCAACACACTGTTCGTGGCCATGCCGGCGGAGGCGGCGGCGAACGGCGACTACCTGTTGCCGACGGTGTTCCACTCGGTGCAGTCCGACGAGTCGCGGCACATTTCCAACGGTTACGCCACGCTGCTCATGGCGCTTTCCGACGAGGCCAACCACCAACTGCTCGAGCGTGACCTGCGCTATGCGTGGTGGAACAATCACGCGGTGGTTGACGCCGCGATCGGCACATTCATCGAGTACGGCACCAAGGACCGCCGCAAGGACCGCGAATCGTACGCGGAAATGTGGCGGCGGTGGATCTACGACGACTACTACCGCTCGTACCTTGTGCCGCTGGAGAAGTACGGCCTGGTAATTCCGCACGACCTCATCGAGGAGTCCTGGAACCGCATTTGGCACAAGGGCTACGTGCACGAGGTGGCGCAGTTCTTCGCCACCGGCTGGCTGGCCAACTACTGGCGCATCGACCCGATGACCGACGAAGACTTCGAATGGTTCGAGTACAAGTACCCGGGCTGGTACGACCGATACGGAAAGTGGTGGGAGAACTACAACCGGTTGTCCACGCCTAACGGACACAACCCGATCGTCTTCGAGGACGTCGACTACGTGTACCCGAACCGCTGCTGGACCTGCATGGTGCCCTGCCTGATCCGGCAGGACATTTGCACGGCTGAGGTGGACGGCGTGCACCGCACCTACTGCAGCGAGACCTGCAAGTGGACCGACGTCACCGCGTTCCGGCCCACCTACCAGGGCCGCAACACGCCGAACATGGGCCGGCTGGTCGGCCACCGCGAGTGGGAGACCCTGTACCACGGCTGGAACTGGGCCGACGTGGTCGCGGACATGGGCTTCGTGCGCGACGACGGCAAGACCATGACCGCCCAGCCGCACCTGAACCTGGACCCGTCCAAGATGTGGACGCTCGACCACCTGCGCCGGTGCCCACCCCTGCAGAGCCCGAACGTCCTCTTCAACGAGATGACGGACGCGCAGCGGGACGCCTTCGTGGCCGACTACCGCCGCCAAGGCCCCGCCGGCCGCCCCGCCCCGGCCAACCCCACCCCCTAACCCAGCCCCATATCGCGGGTTTGACCACGTCATGTCGCTGATTTCACCAGCGACATGAACTGGTCGAACCCGCGATATGAGCTGGGGAAATCAGCGACATAGGGAGTTTGGGGATGGGCGATCGGCATGTGGTGCGGTTTGAGCCGGTGGGGGTGGAGATCACTGTCGGGGAGGACCAGACGATTTTGCGGGCGGCGGCCGAGCAGGGCGTCATGCTCATGCACGGGTGCAAGGAAGGGCAGTGCGCCGCTTGTAAGTCGTTCATTCTCGACGGCGAGGACGTGGAGCTGGACCGGTACTCCACGTTCGCGCTGCCCGACTACGAGCGGGAAGAGGGCTACACCCTGCTCTGCCGGGCGCACGCGTACGAGGACCTCACCATCGAGCTGCTCAACTACGACGAGGAGATGATCAGGTCCGGGTTGCCGATCGTGAGCGCCACCGCGACCGTGGTCGCCAACGAGCCGGTCACCCGGGACATGCGCCGGCTGGTGCTGCGCCTCGAGCAACCAGAAGAGATCAAGTTCTTCCCCGGGCAGTACGTGGACATCCGGGTCCCGGGCACCGACGAGCACCGTTCGTTCTCCATGGCCAACACGCCGGGCGGCCGCGAGCTGGAGTTCGTGATCAAGGTGTACCCGGGCGGGCTGTTCTCCGAGCGGCTGGACACCGAGATCGAACTCGGTGACCGGCTGGAGCTCGCCGGCCCGTTCGGGGTGTTCACGCTGCGGGAGAGCCACCAGGCGGAGCTGGTCTTCCTCGGCGGCGGGGCCGGCATGGCGCCGATCCTGTCCCTGCTGCGGTCCATGTCCGAGCGGGGCATCGACCGCAAGGCCACCTTCTACTACGGCGCACGCACCCGGGCCGACCTGTGTTTCGAGGGCGAGCTGCGTGAGCTGGAGCGCACCCTGCCGGGGTTCCGGTACGTCCCGGCGCTTTCCGAGGACGAGTGGGACGGCGAGACCGGCCTGATCACCGACGTGGTCAGGCAGCGGGAGGGCGACCTCACCGGGCGGGACGCCTACGTCTGCGGCCCGCCGCCGATGGTCGAGGCGGCCATGCCGCTGCTGAGCCGGCTGGGCGTCGACGAATCACGCATCTACTACGACAAGTTCACCACCACCGGAGAAGCCGGAGACAAGCCATGACCGCCACGCAGCCACGGTCCGTGCCGAAGGTCCAGTTCACCGACGCCGAGGCCGGGGCCAAGGAGTTTCCCGACTCGAACGCGCGAAGGTACAACTACTTCACGCCGGCCAAGCGCAAGCAGTCGCACTACGAGGACGTCACCGTCGAGGTGCAGCCGGACCCCCGGCACTACCTGTCCCAGGGCTGGATCTACGGGTTCGCCGACGGCTCGCGGGGCTACCCGCTGAACTGGACCAAGCTCAAGGCCTGGGGCGTGGACAACCCCGAGCCCAACCGGGGCGTGGGCACCGGCGGCGGGGGCAAGGACCTGGTCTGGCCGGCGCACGGTTGGCACGAGTTCCGCGACCCCAACGAAGAGTGGGAGATGACCCTCTACCGGTACGGCGCGAACGTCGTCCGGCAGGTGAACCAGAACATCGAGAACGCCCGGAGCGAGAAGGCGTTCGAGCAGTGGAACCCGAACTGGGTGCACTTCGTGGAGAACCACGTCGGCGCGTGGATGCACATCGAGCACATCCTCGGCCTGTACGTGTTCAGTCACGCCAACCGCTCCGGCCCGACCAACATGCACAACACCGCCATAGCCGTGAACGGCATGCACAAGATCCGGTTCGCCCAGGACCTGGCCCTGTACAACCTGACCCTGACCGAGGAGATCGACGGGTTCGACGGCGCGGCACACCTGAAGGCCTGGAACGAGGACCCGGTCTGGCAGGGCGCCCGCCGGGTGACCGAGGCGCTCACCGCGGTGGAGGACGACTGGGGTGAGTCGATCTTCGCGGCGAATGTGGTGTTCGAGCCGCTGGTCGGCGAGCTGTTCCGCAGCGGCCTGGTGCAGCAGTGCGCCGCCGGCAACGGCGACTTCGTCACCCCGACCGTCGTGGGCGTCGGCGAGTACGACTACTCGCAGCGCGACCTGCGGATGAGTGTGGCGATGTTCCAGCCGCGGGTCGTGGACAAGGAGTTCGCCGCGCACAACGTGGAAATCATGAACGGCTGGCTGGCCAACTGGGTGCCGCAATGCCTGGAAGCGGCCCGCGCGATGCAACCGCTGTGGTCGTTGCCCGACAACAAACCACCGCGATTCGAGGACTCCTTGGACCGGGCGAAGAAACGGTTCACCGGAATTCTGTCCGAACTCGGCCTGGACGTACCGAAGGAGCTGTCACAGTGACCACGTTCAAAACGGTGGAAAGCCCGTTCAAGGCGGACAACACCGCATCCAACATGTGTGGCTTCACATTGATGAACAACCAGGTCGGGGCGGTCGTGGCCAGCGTTATGCAAAAGCTGGACAACGTCACGGTGACCCCGCTCCCTTCCATGATCCGGGTGGACGGCAAGGGCCGGTTCGACGTGGTCTACGCCGATATCGACGAGGCCGCGGGCGAGGAAGAGGGCTGGTTCGACGCGGCCGAGTTCGAGGAGAACATGTCCACCCACTACGGCCGGATGATTCACGAGGACGACCGGACGATCATGTTTGCCAATCCGGAGGACGCGGCCGACTACATCGGTTTCGACCTCACCGCCAAGGGGGCGTGAGTCATGTACGAAAAAGATGGTGAGAAGTACTTCGTGGTCGATTCCCACGCGCATTTCTGGGACGCCAGCCGGGGCAACTGGGTGCCCGGCGCGGAGAATTACGCCAAGGGCTGGATCGACTGTTTCTACGGCTACCACCAGCTGGCCCCGCCGGAGACCCACTGGGAATGGGACGAGTTCGTGCAGGTCTCCGAGGACCGGTTCGTGCAGGACATGTTCGTGGACGGCCATGTGGACGTGGCCATCTTCCAGTCCACCTATCTGACCGAGTGGTACCGGACCGGGTTCAACACCGCCGCGCGCAACCACGTCCTCACCGAGAAGTACCCGGACAAACTCATCACCAACGGCCGCTGGGACCCGAGGGACGGGGACGCCGGCCTGAAGCAGCTGGAGGAGGACCACAAGCGGTACAACCTCAAGGGCGTGAAGCTCTACAGCGCCGAGTGGCGGGAGGGCTCGCGCGGCTGGAAGCTGACCGACCCGGAGGCGTACCGGTTCCTGGAGCGCTGCCAGGAGCTGGGCATCCGCAACCAGCACGTCCACAAGGGCCCGACCATCTGGCCGCTGGACAAGGACGCCTTCGACGCCGCCGACGTGGACCAGGCGGCGACCGACTTCCCGGCGCTCAACTTCATCGTGGAGCACGCGGGGATCCCGCGCATCGACGACTTCTGCTACATGGCCGTGCAGGAGCCGAACGTGTACGCCGGTTGTTCGGTGGTGATCGGCGCGCTGATGCACGCCCGGCCCAAGTTCTTCGCCCGGGTGATGGGTGAGCTGCTGTTCTGGGTCGGCGAGGACCGGATGACCTTCGGCGGCGACTACAACATCTGGACGCCGAAGTGGCAGGTGGAGGGCTTCGTGGACTGGCAGATGCCGGACGACGAGGCGTTCGACGACTACCCGAGGCTGACCACCGCCAGCCGGAAGAAGATCCTCGGGCTGAACGCGGCCAAGCTGTACGACATCCCGGTGCCGGCGGAGTGCCAGCTCCCCGCGCCCGAGATCCCGAAGCAGCCCGAAGCGCCGGCCGAGCAGCTGGCGTGACCACGCACGCCGACGTGATCGCCGCGCTGGACACGGTGCGCGACCCCGAGCTGGACACCTCCATCGTCGAGCTGGAGTTCGTCTCGGAAGCCACCGTGTCCGGCGCGGGCGTGGCTCGTGTGCGGCTGCGCCTGCCCACGTTCTTCTGCGCGCCCAACTTCGCCTTCCTGATGGTCGCCGACGCCTACGACGCGGTGTCCGCCGTTCCCGGCGTCACGCAAACGGAGATCGTGCTGGAGGACCACTTCGCCGCGCCGACGATCAACGAGGGCGTGGCCGCGCGGGCCGGTTTCGTGCGCACCTTCGACGGCGAGGCGGTCGACGAGCTGCACGAGCTGCGGGCGTTCTTCATCCGCAAGGCCATGCTGGCCGGCCAGGACCGGGTGGCCCGGCCCTTGCTCGCGGACGGGTTCACCCCGGACGACCTGGCGCGCGCCACGCTGGGTGATGTTCCGCCGACCGACGACCGGGAAAGGCTCCGGGAACGCCGCCGTGAGCTGGGCATTCCAGCGGACGACCAGGCGGCGCTGCTGGTCGACGAGCACGGCGCGCCGATCACCCCGGACGGGGTTCCGCTGCATCTGCGCCGGGTACGCAGCACCCGGGTCAACATCGAAGCCAACACCGGGCAGTGCCTGAGTTTGCTGGCCGCCCGCTACCCAGACATGGTCAAGGAGTCGCGATGAGAGCGGTGCGGTTGCACGACTACCACAAGCAGCCGGTGGTGGAGCAGGTTCCGGACCCGACCATCCAGGGGCCGCTGGACGTGATCGTGAAGATCGGCGGGGCCGGCGTCTGCCGCACCGACCTGCACATCATCGAGGGCCAGTGGGCCGAGGCGATGGCCCCGGAGCTGCCGTACACCATCGGCCACGAGAACGCCGGCTGGATCGCCGAGGTCGGCGCGGGTGTCACCAACGTGGCCGTGGGCGACACGGTGATCCTGCACCCGCAGCCGTCCTGCGGGCTGTGCCTGGCCTGCCGGTCCGGGCGGGACATGCAGTGCGAGAACGCGTTCTTCCCCGGGCTTTCCGACAACGACGGCGGCATGGCCGAGTACCTGCGCACCACCGCGCGCGCGTGCGTGAAGCTGAACCCGGACACCCGGCCCGCCGACGTGGCCGCGCTGGCCGACGCCGGCATCACCGCCTACCACGCGGTGCGCAAGTCGGTGCCGATGCTCTATCCGGGCACGTCGGCGGTGGTGCAGGGCGCCGGCGGGCTGGGCCACATCGGCATCCAGTGCCTGGCCGCGCTCACCGCGACGAAGATCATCGTAGTGGACCGGAACCCGGACGCACTGGCGCTGGCGCGGGAGATCGGGGCCGATGAAACGGTCCTGGCCGACGGCTCGCATGTGGCCGCCGTACAAGAACTCACCGGCGGGGGCGCCACCGTGGTGTTCGACTTCGTCGCCGAGCAGGGCGCCGAGCTGGACGCCTGGGCCATGACCGCGCCGGCCGGCGCGCAGTTCATCATCGGCTACGGCGGCGAGTTCAAGGCCCCCACGCTGGACTTCGTGGCCGGCGAGAAGAACGTCATCGGCAACATCGTCGGCACCTACAACGACCTGGCCGAGCTGATGGTGCTGGCCCAGGCCGGCAAGGTCACCCTGCACACCCGGCAGTACCCGCTGGACAACGCCGTCGAGGCGCTGGACGACCTGGACAACGGCCGGGTACGCGGCCGCGCGGTGCTGGTGCCGTAATGGCCAAGGAGCTGCGTTTCGACGAGGAGGCCCGCACGCTGCTGCGGGCCGGCGTGGACAAGCTGGCCGACGCGGTCAAGTCGACCCTGGGGCCCAAGGGTCGCAACGTCATCCTGGAGAAGATCACCGGAAGCCCGGTGGTGACCAACGACGGGGTCACCATCGCGCGCGAGATCCACCTCCCCGACCAGTTCGAGAACATGGGCGCGCAACTGGTCAAAGAGGCCGCGATCAAGACCAACGACGTGGTCGGGGACGGGACGACCACGGCCACCGTGCTGGCCCAGGCGATCGTCCGGGAGGGCATGAAGGCGATCGGCGCCGGGGGCAACCCGGTGCTGGTCAAACGGGGGATCGATGTCGCCGTCGGTAAACTGGTTGCACACTTGGAGTCGGTTGCGCACCCGGTGCGCAGTGAGTCCGACCTGGCGCACGTGGCGGCCATCTCGGCCAACGACGACCCGAGCGTGGGTGAGGTGATCGCGCGCGCCCTGCACGCGGTCGGCGACACCGGGATCGTGTCGGTGGAGGAGGCGCCGGCGATCGGCATGGACGTCGAGTTCGTGGAGGGCTTCGAGTTCGACAACGGGTACCTGTCGCCCTACCTGGTCACCGATCCGGGACGGCTGGAGGCGGTGCTGGACGACCCGTACCTGCTGCTCTCCGACCAGAAGATCACCGAGGTGCGCCAGCTGATGCCGGTGCTGGACCAGATCATGCGGGCCGACCGGCGGCCGCTGCTGGTGATCGCCGAGGACGTCACCGGTACCGCGCTGTCCATGCTGGTGCACAACCACGTGAACGGCACGTTCCGCTCCTGCGCGGTGCGCGCGCCCGGGTTCGGCGACCGGCGGCTGCACAAGCTGGAGGACATCGCGGCGATCACCGGTGGGGCGGTGCTGTCCAAGCACTCGTCGTTCTCCCTGGAGACGATGAAGGTGGAGCACCTGGGCCGGGCCCGGCAGGTGCGGGTGACCGACAACGTCACCGCGATCATCGACGGCGCCGGCTCGGCCGAGCAGCTGGCGTTCCGGGTGGCGCAGCTGCGGTCGGAGATGGGCCGGGCGCAGTACGGCATCGACGAGGACGTGCTGTCCGAACGGATCGGCGCGCTCACCGGGAAGATCGCGGTGATCCGGGTCGGCGCGCCCACCCCGGCCGAGCTGAACGAGCTGCAACACCGGGTGGAGGATGCGCTGTCGGCCACCCGTGCGGCCATGGCCGAGGGCATCGTGGCCGGTGGCGGTGCTGCATTGGTGCACGCAGAGCAAGCGTTGGACGGGCTGGATCTGGCCGGCGACTACGCGGTGGGCGCGGACATCGTGCGCCGGGCACTCACCGAGCCGGCCTACCTGATCGCCTCGAACGCCGGTTACCCCGGCCAGGAGGTGGTCGCCCGGGTGTCGGCCATGGACGTGGACGAGGGCTTCGACGCGCTGGAGGGCCGCTACGGGAACATGATCGAACTGGGCATCGTGGACCCGCTGCGGGTGGCCAGGGCGGCGCTGCGCAACGGTGCCTCGGTGGCCGGGCTGCTGCTCACCACCAACTCGCTCATCGCCGAGGAGCAGACCCCGTGGGGCGGCAGTCGCGCCCTGATGACCGAGTTCGGCCCGTTGGACGAGGGCCTGCGCCAGCCGTCCCCGGACGCCAGCACCCCCCAGTCCCTCGGCCTGGGGCCGGCCATCGGTTAGGGCCGCGAGCCCGGCCGGCACACACCGGTTGGTGCTGGCACACGCTCAATTGCCCGTGTGCCAGCGCCGAACCGTGTGTGCGGGCCAGACTGGCCTACGCTAAGCCGTGTGGACTCCGAGCGGTACTCGGCGGCGGTGGAGGACTACCTCAAGGTGATCTTCGCGTTCGAGGAGCGCGAGGACGCTTCGGTGACCACCTCGCGGCTGGCCGAGCGGCTCGGTGTGTCCGCGTCGTCGGTCTCCGGGATGGTGCGCAAGCTGGGCGAGCTGGGCCTGCTGGAGCATCGGCGGTACGGCGCGATCAGCTTCACCGAGAACGGCCGGCGGGTGGCGCTCGGCGTGGTCCGCCGGCACCGCCTGATCGAGCTGTACCTGGCCACCGAGCTGGGTTACGCCTGGGACGAGGTGCACGACGAGGCCGAGGTGCTGGAGCACGCGGTCTCCGACCGGCTGCTGGAGCGGATGGCCGAGCGGCTGGGCGACCCGACGGTGGATCCGCACGGCGACCCGATCCCCACCCGGGACGGACGGCTGGTCCCGTGGAACGCCCGGCGGCTGTCCGCCGTGCCGACCGGGGCGGGCGGGCAGTTCGTCCGGGTGGACGACGGCGACCCCGGAATGCTGCGGCACCTGAGCGCGGCCGGGATCGAGCTGGGGCAGCGGCTGGAGCTGCTGGAACGCGCGCCGTACGGCGGCTCCTACCTGGTGCGCGCCGCCTCCGGAGCCACCCACCAGCTGGGTCCGGAGTTGGTCGACGCGATGTGGTTGCGGGTCGACTGAGCCTTGTCCGGGTTCCGGGTTCCGGGTTCCGGGTTCCGGGTTCCGGGTTCCGGGCTTCGTGGCCGGCGGTTCGGTGGGGCGCGGTTTCGAAAGACGGCTTGGACGGGCCGGGGGAGTCGGTCTGCCGCGGTTTGGGCTCCCGGCCGCCAGCATTGTTACGGAGCGTGAGCATTGTGGGCCGGGTTCGGTCCGTCCGGTTCATCGAGCTCGACACCAGTCTCCTTTTTTCAAGATCGAAGCAGACTGGTGTCGAGCTCGACGCGGCCTGCCGACGGAATCGCCAGCACGGGTCCGGTACATCGCTACACTCCGTCACGACGGCCGCCACGCGCCAATCGATCGGCGCGAGCGCGGGCGCCGAGTGCCGCGAAACCGCGCGGGACGAGTTCCGAGCCGCGGCAGACCGACCCCCGGGCCGTCCGAGCCGTCTTTCGAACCGCGGTTCCACCGCACCGCCAGGCACGAAACTCAGGCCGCGACCCGCCAGGCCGGGGTGGTTGACGGGGTTGCGCCGAGCGGGGGTTGTGGTAGGGCACACTTGGGTTTTCGCTAGGGCGTAGCTTAAAGTTAGGCATGCCGAACTCTGGTGTGGTGACCTCTGCGGAAAGTGCGCCCGCCGGGGCGGCCTCCCTCACCGAGCTGCGCGCGCGGGGCCGGGTGCGCGGGCCGGTTGCGCTGCTGGGGCCGGCCTTCGTGGCCGCGGTGGCCTACATCGACCCGGGCAACTTCGCCACCAACTTCACCGCCGGCGCGCACTTCGGCTACACCCTGGTGTGGGTGATCGTCGGGGCCAACCTGATGGCCATGCTGGTGCAGTACCTCTCGGCCAAGACCGGCGTCGCCACCGGCCGGGACCTGCCCGAACTGTGCCGCGAGCACCTGCCGAAGCCGGTCTCCCGCGGCCTCTGGGTGCAGGCCGAACTGATCGCCATGGCCACCGACCTGGCCGAGTTCGTCGGCGCGGCGGTCGGGCTGAACCTGCTGTTCGGCGTGCCGTTGCTGCACGCCGGGCTGATCACCGCGGTGGTCGCGTTCGGCATCCTGGCGCTGGAGCAGCGCGGCTACCGGCGGTTCGAGCTGGCCATCGCCGGCCTGCTGGGCATCGTGTTCCTCGGCTTCGCCTACGACCTGCTGCTGGTGGGCGCCTCGGCCGGCGAGGCGGCCGCCGGGCTGGTGCCGAGCTTCGCCGGCTCGGAGAGCGTGCTGCTCGCGGCCGGCATCATCGGCGCCACCGTGATGCCGCACGTGGTCTACCTGCACTCCGCGCTGACCAAGAACCGGGTGCTGACGCGGACCGCCGAGGAGCGCCGGCAGGTGCTCCGGTTCGCCCGGCTGGACGTTTTCGTCGGGCTCGGCGCCGCCGGATTGATCAACCTGTCCATGCTGTTCATCGCCGCGTCGCTGTTCGCCGGGCGCGCGGGCGCATCGGAGGTGGACTCCATCGAGGCGGCGCACGCCGGGCTGGGCCAGCTGGTCGGCGGCGGCGCCGCGCTGGCGTTCGCGGTGGCGCTGCTGGCTTCCGGCCTGTCCTCGTCCTCGGTGGGCACCTATGCCGGCCAGGTGGTCATGCAGGGCTTCATCCGGATGCGCATCCCGCTGTTCCTGCGCCGCGCGCTGACCATGCTGCCGGCCCTGGTGGTGCTCGGGCTCGGGCTTCCGACCACGGACAGCCTGGTGGTGTCGCAGGTGGTGCTGTCCTTCGGCATCCCGTTCGCCCTGGTCCCGATGATCATGCTGACCCGGCGCGCCGACGTCATGGGCGAGCTGGTGAACCGCCGGCTCACCACCCTGGTGGCCTCGGCCATCGCGGGCGTGATCATCGTGCTGAACGCCTATCTGCTCTGGGACCTCTTCGTCGGCTGATCCGCCTCGGCGCCAGAAGTCGCGCTCCCACTTCACCCCGTCGTACCCTCCCGGCCATGATCCGGTTGCTGAAGGTCTTTCCATTCCGCTTGTAGGATGTAGGATTGTCGACAACTCGGTGTGTCGAACGTCACTCCGGGTGTGGAAATCCTTATGGAGGGGAACGGGAACGGTGGGTTCACCGGCTTTCCGGAGTGCGCTCGGCGTTCCCGATGACGGATAAGGAGCTGGCAATGACGACGTCCGAGGCGGGCCAGCCGGTCGAGGTCGACGAAAAAACCGTACGAAAGGCCGTCGGCGCGGCGGCCATGGGAAATCTGGTCGAGTGGTTCGACTACGGCATATACAGCTACGTCGCGGTGATCATCGCGCACAATTTCTTCCCCGGCGGTGACTCGGCCAGCAACCTGGCTCTCACCTTCGCACTGTTCTCGGTGGCCTACCTGGTCCGCCCGCTCGGCGGCCTGATTCTCGGCCCGCTGGGCGACCGGATCGGCCGCAAGCGGGTGCTGGCACTGACCATCGTGGTGATGTCGGGGGCCAGCTTCTGTATCGGCCTGATGCCAACCTTCGAGATGGTCGGTTGGTTCGCGCCGCTGCTGCTGGTGGTGGCCCGGTTGGTCCAGGGCTTCGCCACCGGCGGCGAGTACGGCGGTGCCGCCGCGTTCATCGCGGAGTACGCACCGGACAAGCGGCGGGGCTTCTACTGCAGCTTCCTGGAGTTCGGCACCACCGGCGGGTTCGTGCTGGCCGCCGGCCTGGTCACCGCGCTGCAGGCCGGCCTGAGCCCGGACAACATGAACGCGTGGGGTTGGCGGATCCCGTTCCTGATCGCCGGACCGCTCGGCATCGTGGGGCTCTACCTGCGGAGCAAGCTGGAGGACACGCCGGCCTTCCAGCAGCTGGAAGAGGCGGCCAGCGTCTCGGAGTCGCCGCTGCGGGACGTGCTCACGCACCACTGGCAGCCGATCGTGCGCTGCTTCTTCCTGGTGCTGTTCTACAACGTCGCGGTGTACGCGATCTTGTTCCACATGCCGTCCTACCTGGAGGCCACGCTCAAGCTGCCGGCCACCACCGCACTGCTCTACATCCTGGCCATGATGTTGCTGATCATGTTCGTGATCATCCCGATCGGCGCGCTCTCCGACCGGGTCGGCCGGAAGCCGCTGATCGTCACCTCGGCGGTCGGCCTGATCGTGCTGTCCTACCCGGCGTACCTGTTGCTGGGCCGGGGCACCGTGGGCGGCACGATCGCCGGGCTGGCCATCCTCGGCGTGCTGCTGGTGCTGCTGCTGGGCACCATGTCGGCCACGCTGCCGGCGCTGTTCGACACCGACGTCCGCTACGGCGGGTTCTCCATCGGGTACAACCTGTCCACCTCGCTCTTCGGCGGCACGGCGCCGGCGATCATGACCTATCTGATCGTGGAGCTGGACGACCCGACGCTGCCCGGCATCTACATCGCGGTCGCCTCGCTGATCTCCTTCTTCGTCGTGATCAAGATGAAGGAGAGCGCCGGGCACCCGCTGCCCGGGGCCAAGGCCAACGTGGCGCGCGGGGAGTCATCCGCCCCGCAGCCATCCTGACGGGTCCAGGCTGACCCTGGTCGGCGCCCCGGACACCTCATCGGCGGTCAGCCCGTCGTCGGGGGCCGGGGCGCCGATCAGTTCACGGGCCTTCACCTGGTCGACCTCCTCGCAGCGGACCGGGTCGCCGTTCATCAACAGCGGCCGGCGGTGAGGGGGAAGTCCCAGGTAGCAGTAGGGGCGGTCGACCTCCGTGCCGGTTTCGGTGCGCACCTCACCGGTGCGGAGGCGGGCCAGCCGGTAGCGCTCGCCCCGCCCTTCGCAGACATCCAGCACAGCCAGCTGCTCCGGTGTGGCCAGCCAGAGCGAGTGCCGCTCGGTGACTCCGGGGGCGGCGGCGAGCACGGCCGGGCGCTGCCCGTCCCGTTTGCGCACCCCGGTCGCCCACACGGCGGCCAACCCCTCGGCGACCACGGCCAGCACCACCACGGGGCCGGTGAGGCCGAGCTCCGCGCGCAACCACGTGATCTTGGAAGGGCAGCGGTTGGAGCCGTAGGCCAGCACCGGGAACCGGCCGGTCAGGGGCGGTGCGCCGTGCCCGGCCAGCCAGTCGTCCAACGGCTCGCCCCGCACCCCGCCGTCCACGATCCGGTGGCCGAGACCGTCCAGGTGCACGAACGAGCCGTCCGGCATCCCGCCCGGGTACGGGTCGGCCGGGTAGTCCTCGTCGGGAAATCTGTCGCGCACGGACACTACGGTAATGGTCGGGATGGGGACTCAGAGCAGCGTTCGCGGGGGCGCGTTCCGGCTGTTGCTGTGCACCACGGTGCTCGGTTTCGGCGGGTACGCGCTGCTTCTGCCGGTCGTGCCGCTGTGGGTCGCGCACGGGGGCTCGGGCGCCTTCGGCGCGGGTGCGAGCACCGGCGTGTTCATGTTGTTCACCGTGCTGAGCCAGTTCGGCGTGCCGTGGTTGCTGCGCCGGATCGGTCACCGCTGGGTACTCGGCATCGGGCTGGCCCTGGTCGGAGCCCCGGCACCGGCCTTCGCGCTGTCCGCCGCGCTGGCCCCGGTGCTAGGGCTGAGCGCGGTGCGCGGCGTGGGGTTCGGGCTGCTCACCGTCGGCGGCGCCGCGCTGGTCGCGGAGCTGGCGCCGGCGGGGGAGCACGGCCGGGCGTCGGCCTGGCTGGGTGTGGCGATCGGGCTGCCCCAGCTGACCCTGCTGCCGCTGGGCGTCACCGGCGTGGACCGGCTGGGTTTCCCGGTGGTGCTGGCGCTCGGCGCGTCGCCGCTGCTCGCCCTGCCCCTGGTGCCGTTCCTGGGTCCGCCGGCGCGGGCCGTCGCTCGGGCCGCCCCTTCGGCGGGGCGGGGCGAGGGTGGGCGGGCGGCCAGTGCGGCCGGCGGATTCGGGCGGGCAGGGCCGGGAGGGTGGGCCGTGACGGCCGGGCCGGTGGTGGCGATGCTGGCTTGCGCCACCGCGCAGGGCGGGCTGGTCACCTTCCTGCCGCTGGTCGCCGAGGCGGGCGCGGTGACCGTGGCGCTGTTCGGCACGGCGGTCGGTGCGCTGGCCGGGCGGCTGGTGGCCGGCGAGCTGGTGGACCGGTACTCGCTGGGCGGCCGGCTGCTCGCCCCGGGGGTCGCATTCACGCTGGTCGGCATGTTGGTCGAGGTCTTCGCGGTGAGCGCCGAGGCGCCCGCCGGGCTGGCCGAGGTCGGGGTGTTCTCCGGCGGGGCGCTGCTGGTGGGCCTCGGCTTCGGCCTGGTGCAGAACGACTCGCTGGTGGCGCTGTTCGCCGCCGCCGGCCCGGCCCGCTACGGCCACGCCAGCGCGGTGTGGAACATCGCCTACGATGCCGGCACCGGCGTCGGGGCGCTCGGCCTGGGCGCCGTCGCCCAGGCGTTCGGCTTCGGCGGCGCGTTCGGCGTGGCGGCGGCGCTGGTGCTGGTCGCCACCCCCTTCACCCTGCGCCGCCGCCCGTGCTGATCAGACCTTGGTCGGCTCCAGCACCCCGACCCTGGCCCGCCCCACTACCACCGGCCCCCGGTTGACCTCGCCCACCTCCAGGCGCATCGCGCTGCCCATCCGCTTCTCCATCCCGGCGGCCACCGCGCCCGCGGCGAGCGCGGTCGACTCGTCGGGGAACAGCATCACGGTCATCGCGTCGCCGTCCCCGATGTCCACGGCCGCATAGAGCAGGGCGCCCACCTGGTCCGGGATGCTGTCCGCGAGCTCCGGCGTGACCCGCCCGAACAGGTCGGCCACGGAGTCGGTGCGATACCGGCGAACCACCGCGTACATAATTTCCCTCTCTGTTGAATTAATTGCCGAGCGCAGTCTAACCGGAGCTCGGCGGACTTTGTCAACAGAGATTGAATTAGGACGGGAAGCGGTAGCTTCTTGTGTGTGGAACCCGCCGAGACCCGCAAACTGGCCCGGCATCGCGGACTACCCCAGTGGCCATCAACATCTGGGTGAGCGCATGCGGGCCGGGAGTGAGGATGTCAGGCCGGGGCGGCGGTTTTGAGCCCATGCGCGGCTGTCGCCGCGACCAGCCGATCGTCGTAGCTGAGTAGCAGCTCGATGTCGTCCCTGATCAGCAGGGCGGTGGCGAGGTGGATGGCATCGAGCGATCGCAACGTCGGATCCGGGAATCGGCTTGCTGACTCGAGCACGGCGTCGGAAATTTCGATCTGAGTGACGCCGTCGAGCATCAGGTCCAGCCGGGGTAGCCGATGCGGCGCGTAGCGCTGGAGTCCGCGCCGTGCCTCGACGGTCAGCAGTTTGCTCGAGACGAAGTCCCGGGTGCCACGCTCACCGAGGTACTCGTTCAGTGCCCGCGACTCATTCTCGTCCTTGACCAGCTTGAGAAACGCGGAGGTGTCAATATAGATCAATATCTTTCCTCGTCGCGCATCTCGAGTAGCCCATCGGAGAGCGATCTCTCGCCCGGTTCGGCCGGTGGCGGGGGGAGAAGGTCTAACAGGCTGGCTTTGGCTTCGCGGACCTGGCCGGCTGCCTTCAGGCGCTCGAACATGGAGGTGGGTTCCTCGGCTGGGACGAGGTACGCGACGAGTCTGCCGCGAACGGTCACCGGGACGCGCTGGCCGGCTTCGGCCAGCGCGACGTACCGCGAGGCGTGCTGTCGCAGTTCTCGGATACCGATGCTCTCTGGCTCGGGTACGACCTGCACCATAGGTGCATTGTAGCACCTGGTGTGCTACATCTGGCGTTGCTTTAGTGGCCTCGGTCGAGCCATTCCTGCAGGTGGGGGGACTCCGCGCCGATGCGGGTGGAGTCGCCGTGACCGGTGCGCACCTCGGTCTCCGGTGGCAGCGTGAGCAGTCGGTCGCGGATCGATGCGACGATCGTGTCGAAGCTGGAGTAGGAGCGCCCGGTCGCGCCCGGCCCGCCGTTGAACAGCGTGTCGCCGGAGAAGAGCACGTTCAGCGCCGGCGCGTACAGGCAGGTGGAGCCGGGTGAGTGGCCGGGCGTGGTGATCGCGCGCAGCTCGACGCCGCCGGCTTTCAGCACCTGCCCGTCGGTCAGTTCGGCGTCGGGCGCACGGTCCGGCCAGGTCATCTCCCACAGCGGGGCCTCGGCCGGGTTGACCAGGATCGGCGCCTGGTAGCGGTCGGCCAGCGCGGGCGCCTGGTTGACGTGGTCGTCGTGCGCGTGCGTGCACACCACCGCGACCAAGCGCCGGTCGCCGATGGCCCCCGCGATGGCGTCGGCGGAGTGGGCGGCGTCGATGACCAGCACCTCGTGCTCGTCGCCGACCAGCCACACGTTGTTGTCCACCTCCCAGGTGCCGCCGTCCAGGGAGAACGTTCCCGAGGTGACCAGGTGCTCGATCACAGCACCACCACCGAGCGCAGGACCTCGCCGCGTTCCATGCGGTGGAAGGCCTGCTCGACCTCGCCCAATCCGATGGTCTCGGACACGAACTTCTCCAACGGCAACCGCCCCTGCAAATGCAGATCCACCAACATCGGGAAATCCCGACTGGGTAGACAGTCCCCGTACCACGACGACTTCGTCGCCCCACCCCGACCGAACACATCGATCAACGGCAACTCAACCGTCATCTCCGGCGTCGGCACCCCGACAAGCACAGCGGTCCCCGCCAGGTCCCGGGCATAAAACGCCTGCTTGAACGTCTCCGGCCGGCCCACCGCATCCACCACCACATTCGCCCCGTTGCCGTCGGTCAACTCCTGGATCGCCTCCACCGCATCCACCTCCTGGGAGTTGACCGTGTGCGTCGCGCCAAACTCTTTCGCCCACTCGAGTTTGCGGGGGTCCACATCCACCGCGATGATCGTCGTCGCCCCCGCCAACCGCGCCCCGGCGATCGCCGCGTTCCCCACACCCCCACAGCCGATCACCGCGATCGAATCACCCCGACCCACCCCACCGGTGTACATCGCCGCACCCAACCCGGCCATCACCCCACAACCCAACAACCCCGCCACCTCCGGCGCCGCCGCCGGGTTCACCTTCGTACACTGCCCCGCCGCGACCAGGGTCTTCTCCGCGAACGCGCCAATCCCCAACGCCGGCGACAACGCCCGCCCATCGGACAGGGTCATCGGTTGTTCCGCGTTGAACGTGGAGAAGCAGTACCACGGCTGCCCCCGCCGACACGCCCGACACGTGCCACACACCGCCCGCCAGTTCAACACCACAAAATCCCCCGGTTCCAGGCCAACCACCCCCGAACCGACCGACTCCACCACCCCCGCCGCCTCATGCCCCAAAAGAAACGGGAACCCGTCATTGATCCCGCCCTCCCGATAATGCAAATCCGTGTGACACACCCCGCAGGCCCGCACCGCGACCACCGCCTCACCCGGACCCGGATCCGGCACCGTGATCGTCTCCACCGACACCGGCTCGCCCTTCCCGTGCGCGACGACCCCGCGGACCTCCTGCGCCATTTGGCTCACTCCTATGTGCATGCGTGAATGTGTCCGTGCGCAGCGTGCCATGGATCTCCGGCGCTCCGCATCCGTGGCAGATAGATTCTTGCCATGCTTAAAAAAGAGGAGCACGGCGGCGTTGCGGTGATCACCTTGGAGCACGGGCCGGTGAACGCCACGGACACCGCCGCGCTGCGCGCGATCACGGCCGAGTTCAGCGCGCTGAACGGCCCGGAAGGGCCGGCGGCCGTGGTGTTCACCGGCTCGGGGCGGGCCTTCTCCGCCGGCGTCGACCTGCGCGCCATGCTGGCCGGCGGACCGCCCTACCTGGCCGAGTTCCTGCCGGCGCTGGACGAGGCCTGCCTGGCCCTGTTCACCCTGGACAAGCCGATGGTGGCGGCGGTGAACGGGCACGCGATCGCCGGCGGGTGCGTGTTGGCCTGCTGCGCCGACCTGCGGGTGATGGCGTCCGGGCGGGGGCGGATCGGCGTCCCGGAGATCAAGGTCGGCGTGCCGTTCCCCCGGGTGCCGCTGGAGATGCTGGTGCACGCGGTCGGCCCCAAGGTGGCGCAGCGGCTGGTCTACGGTGCGGACGCGGTGACCCCGGAGGAGGCGCTGACCCTGGGTCTGGTGGACGAGGTGGTCGACCCGGAGGCGCTGCTGGAGCGGTCGATCGCGCTCGCCGCCGAGCTGGCCGAACGCGCGCCCGCGGACACCTTCGCCATGTCCAAGTGGCAGCTGCGCCGGGACACTTTGGACCGGATCGCCCGCTACCAGGAGTACGAGTACCAACGCCTGGTCAGCATCTGGGAACGCCGCACCAGCGACAGCTGGACCGCCGACTACCTGGCCGCCGCCACCCGCAAGTCGTAGCGGCGGATTGCCGCGCGCAGCAGCAGGTAGAGCACGGTGGCGTTGCACAGGTGCCAGGCGAAATGGGTGCCCAGCGGCCAGCTCGGGCACAGCGGGCCGTCCAGCTGGCGGAAGGTCAGGGAAACCACGAACAGCGACGTGACCAGCCCGAACGTGCGCCAGGCTGGATCGCGGCGGGCGGCGAGGAATGCGGTGAGCCCGGCCAGGCCGAGCAGTGCCGGCAGGTAGAGGCCGGGTACGGGCCCGCCGCGGGCGGCTGGTGCGACCACGGCGGCGAAGGCCAGGAACGCCGGCGCGGCCAGCCAGGCCAGCCGCCGGCCCACGCCGGCGAACCGGTGCGTGAACACCACCAGGTAGACCAGCATGAACACGCCGATGGGCAGCGTGTCGGCCAGCGCCGCCCACCGGGTGGCCAGCGTGTGGAACAGGAAGCTGCCCACGCCGATCGCGGTCAAAATGGCGACCAGCAACACCAGGTCCGGGGGTGGGCGCCGCCCGGTCCGGCGCAGGTGCAGCGCCGCGAGGGCGGCCGCGACCAGGAACGCCAGGTTGGACAACGCGTTCACCGGCTCCGCCCAGAACGTCGCGGTCAGCCGCTCGCAGTAGCCGTCGATCACGTTCTCGACCTTGCCCGAACGAGGTGAACGCCCGGTTTCCGTCGGGGCGGGATGGCAGGGTGGGGGCATGCGTTATGGAGCGTTCGTGCCGTCGGGCGGTGATGGGTCACGGGTCGGCGTGCTCTGCGAGGACGACACCGTGCTGGACCTGGCCGCGCTGCACGCCGCCGAACCGGTGCCGTGGCCGGAGTTGCTCGTCGCGGCGAACCTGGACCGGCTGCTCGCCGCCGCGCGCCCGGTGTGGCGGGAGGTGCACGGCTGGCTGGCCGACACGCTCGCCGACCCGGACCGCTCGGCCCGGCACCGGCACCCGGTGGCCTCGGTCACCCCCGTGCTGCCGTTCACCGTGGCCGACTACGTGGATTTCTTCGCCTGCGAGCAGCACGCGGTGAACGCCGCGCGCATCTTCCGGCCGAACGACGAGCCGTTGGCGCCGAACTGGCGGCACCTGCCGGTCGGCTACCACGGCCGGGCGGCCACCGTGCGCGGCTCCGGCTCGCCGGTGCGCCGGCCGAACGGGCAGCGCGGTCCGGGGGACTACGGCCCGACCCGCGCGCTGGACTTCGAGGCCGAGCTGGGCTTCGTGATCGGCGGCGCGAGCACCCCCGGGGAGCCGGTCACCATGGAGCACGCGGCCGACCATCTGTTCGGCCTGGTGCTGCTCAACGACTGGTCGGCCCGGGACATCCAGTTCTGGGAGACCCGGCCGCTCGGGCCGTTGCTGGGCAAGGCCTTCGCCACCTCGATCTCCAGCTGGGTGACCCCGTGGGAGGCGCTCAACTCGGCGCGGGTGCCGCCGCCGGCCCGCGACCCGGAGCCGCTGCCGTACCTGCGCGGCGGGGCCGACCTGGGCCTGAACCTCGCGCTGCGGGTGCGGCTGAACGGCGAGCTCATCAGCAGTCCGCCGGGTGACGCGCTGTACTGGACCGCGCCGCAGATGATCGCCCACCTGACCAGCGGCGGCGCCACGCTGCGCCCCGGGGACCTGCTCGGCTCCGGCACGCTCTCCGGCCCGGCCCCGGACCAGCTGGGCAGCCTGTTGGAGCTGACCAAGCACGGCCGGGAACCGCTCACGCTGGCCGACGGATCAGAGCTCGGGTACCTGCGGGACGGCGACGAGCTGGTGATCACCGCCGACGCGCCGGCGTTCGGCGGCGGGCGGTTGGAGCTGGGCGAGGTGCGCGGCCGGATCCTCCCGGCGCGCTAGCCGTCGGGCAGCATGGAGCGGCGGACGCTGCGTTCGAAGTGGCCGTAACCGACCGTCCCGTCGGCCGCCGTGTACCGGGCCGCGCACTCCACCAGCACCGGCATGTCCTCGTCCAGCTGCCAGCCGACGCCGTTCAGGTTGTCCCCGGAGTCGGTGATGCACATGTTCACCGCGTGCAGCGCCTCGACGTGGATGGTCTCGCTGCCCTCCGGGGTGCTCACGACCAGGTCGCACTCGGTCGGCTCGGCCGGAAGGGCGGACACGAAGGGCAGCTCGGTGCCGGTGACCGGGGTTTGGCCGCCGTCCCGGTGCAGCACCACGCCCGCGTCGATCATGGTGGTGCCGTCCGGCATCTTCACCTGGATGTTGTGGATCACGCGGTCCGGGAAGACGATCAGCACGAAGTGGTGGGTGCCGAACCGTTGCAGGTCACGAGTGCCGCTGGAGTGATCGCGGTAGGCGCAACCGTCCAAGGGGTAGGTCGTGTCGCCGATGGTGACCCGGCCGGTCGCGTCGAACGCCTGCTGGGTGTGCGTGCCGCCGGCGAAGTCCTGGGTATGGCCGTCCCGGCCGGCGAACAGGTCCCACATCGGCGCCACCGCTTCGCCGCGCAGCTCGAACCGCATGGGTTGGCTCGGCCCGGACCCGACCAGCCCTTCGGCCAGCGCCTCGGTGGTGGTGAGCTCGGCGGCGCCGTCGAACGCGGCGGACCAGCGACGGCCGGGTTCCTCGATGCGCAGCCGCAGGTTTCCCGAGCCCATGGTGTCGGGGTCGCCCGGGCGGCCGTGCGAGCGGTCCACCGCCACCCGGCCATCGGGCAGGTAGACCATGGTCTGGGCCCACCACATGTCCAGATCCTGCTGGCAGCGCCCGATGTGCAGGAACAGGCCGACGCCCGCATCGGGGTTCCAGCTGCCCAGCCACGCCGTCTCACTCCACCTCGGTACGTCCCGTTGCGGTACGAAAACCCGGTCCAGCTCAGCGGTCTGCATACCAAACAACGTTAGAGCCTGTTGGCGAACTTCGCTGTCGGCGCGGAACGGCGGTCGGCGGGCGCCGCCGGGTAGGTCAGGACTTGCGGCGGCGGTGGTCGAGGTAGACGGCCGCGCCGGCGATGGCGAGCATCGTGCGGCGCATGGCGGCGGCGCGGCGGTCGGCGCGGTCCTCGTTGCGCGCGGCCGGTCCCTGCACGGTGTTGTTCTGGAAGGTGAACTCGCGGTTCGACAGGTCACGCATGAACGCGCGCATCTGCTCCGGAGCGGCGGCGGTGGTGAGCATCGCCTCCACCGCGAGCTTCGCCGCCGACTCCTGGGAGAGGGTCTCCCGGGCCAGCTCCATCATGATCGTTTTCAGCTCGTCCTCGAGCGTGTCGGTGATCGCCAGCTCCGGGGCCAGGTAGCGCACCGAGCCCTCCAGGTTGGCGAACGACTTGCCGAGCAGGCTCATCACCGGCCCGGTCTGAATGCCGCGTCTCGTCGAGTACTTCAGCACCGAGGAAAGCGCAACGCCGAAATCCAGCTGTTCCATCGAGGCACCGGCCACCTTGGGCACGAACTGCTGCATGTCGGAGACGAATCCGGGAATGTTCGCCCACGGCGTCGGCCGGCCCAGCTCTATCCAGGCCTTGGCCAGCGCCGTGCCGTCGTTCTGGGCGAGCGCCATGATGATCAGGAGCATGGTCATGCTCATTCGCCGGTCGGCCCGCCCGACCATTCCCCAGTCGATGATGTAGGCGGGCTGACCAGGCGCGACGAAGATGTTCCCGGGGTGTGGGTCGGCGTGGAAGGCGCGCTCCACGAAGAACGCCTGAAACATGTAGGCAAGCAGGTCCTTGCCGATGTTCTCCCGTTCCTCGGCGGTGAAGTCGTCCCGGTTGACGTGCCGGATCGACTTTCCCGGCGCCATTTCCTGCACCATTACCCGGGGCGTGTCGAAAATGACCTCGGGCACCGTGATGAACTCGTGGTTGTCCGCCTGGTCCAGCGCGTTTCGCATGTTCTCGGCCTCGAGCGTGAAATCCAGCTCGGGTTCCATCGCGTCGAAGAGGACGCCCAGCATCGACTCCACGTCGATGACCGCGTTGAAGTCCGGCGCACGCTTGGCCACCTGCTTGGACATCTTGCGCAGCAGCGCCATGTCGTCCAGCATCACCGGGCGCACGCCCGGGCGTTGGATCTTCACCACGGCGGGCCGCCCGTTGGCCAGCCGCACCCGGTAGACCTGGGCCAGCGAGGCCGCGCCGAGCGGCTTCTCGACCTCGATCTCCTTGAAGTAGCTCTGCCAGTTCGAGCCCAGCTCGGCGGCCAGCACCGGCTCGAAGTCGGCGAACGGCGCCACCTTCACCTGCTCGTGCAGGTTCTTGAACTCGTCGATCATGATCTCCGGCACGATGTCCGGCCGGGTGGACAGCATCTGGCCGATCTTGACGTAGAACGGGCCGAGGTCCTCCAGCGCGCGGCGCACCGCCCGGGCCCGTTGCCGCTCGACGGCCGTGTTGTCCGAGTCCGACCGCTTCTTCCGGCCGAACCCGACGCTCCGCCCTGCTTCCCCCGCTAGCAGGGAGGCCAGCACCTTGGCCACCACCCGACCCCGGCCGCTACCCACGACTGCCTCCCCCGGCGCGTCCGGTCATTCCGGTCCGCCCTCCCACCAGTCGTGCTTGCCGGTGCGCCGCCGGTCTCGGCCGCGGTCCTTGGCGTGCTCCCGATCCCGGTCCTCGACGTGTGACCGGGCGGACCCTCCGGTCCGCAGCAGCCCCTTGAACAGGCTGGACACCATCGACTCGAACCCGCCGCCACCGCTGCCGGGCAGGATCGCGCGGGGCAGGCCGACGGCGAGCACCTCGCTGAGCACCTCGTGCGTGCAGTCCTCGCCGCTGCTGTGCCGGACCGCCCGGAAGTATCGCCCGGCGCGCACGTCGTCGCAGAGTTCGGCGAGCTCGAGCCGGCGGCGCTCGTCGACGTCGAACAGCGAGCCGTCGCTCTCCCGGCGGAGTCGCCGAGCGGGCAGCTTGCTGCGCGGGGACCGGCGACTCACGGCTTCGCCTCCAGGCTCATGACGGAAAGCTAACGTGGCGACGGAAAACAATCACCGCTGTGGCGCAAAAACCCCCGGTTGCTCCGTGCGGAGCCGCCGGGGGCTGTGGCGCGTCCGACTGGGGTTCAGCGGATCACTTCTTGGCGGCGGTCGAGCCGGCGCCCAGCTCGCTGACCTTCTCGCTCAGGGCCTTGATGGCCTCGCGCAGCTCGTCCAGCTCGTCGTCCCGACGGCCGCCGCGGCGACGGCCGCCGCGGTCATCGTCGTCGTCCGAGTCGAACCAGTTGCGGCCGGCCCGGCGGAGGTCTCGCTCGGTGTCCCGACCCCGGTCGACGACCTCGTCGTCGATGAAGTCCTTGATGTCGTCGGTGATGTCCTGCAGGAAGTCGGTGACGCTGCTGCTGCTGCGACGGCGGCGGGCCATGGCTCTCAACTCCTTGGTGGTTTTGTTTTGCGCTCATTTACGCACTGCGTAAGTTACGCAACGCGTAAAGCCGCGTCAACGGAAATGTGGCGCCCCCCACGCCTACTGGTGAGTACCTACTTCATATGGCCTAATGCCTGGTCGATCCCGGCCTCGTGGCACTCGGCGCGGCCGCCTCGCGCGAATCTAGGTCGGGCGCAGGGGTTCGCCCCACCGGCTTCTCTGTCTCGAGGTCGACCGGCAATGCTTTGCTCTGCGTGCAAATACGCAACAATCCGGGTACTGATCGCGCTCCCGGTTTCGCGCACCGCGACCCCACGGCCCGCGAAAAGCCGGACCGGCTCCCGCCCGGTCCGCCCCCCGTCGGCGCTCGAGGCCCGTGTGGCGCGAGGTCCTGGTCGCGACGACGCCGAGTGGCAGCCCAGGCACTGTTGATCATGATCGACGGGGTACTGCGCTGCCGCTCGGTGCGCACTACCGCCATGGGGCGGGCGGCGATGGGGATCGGCGGTGCGTCAAGGAGACCTGGTGTTGCGTATTTGTGCGCAGAGCAAGGGGTGGGAGGGGATCAGGGCTGGCCGGTGCGCCAGGCGTCCAGTACGCGGCGTTCCTTCTTGGTGGGGCGGCCGGCGCCGCGTTCGCGGCGGGCCACCGGCAGCAGCGGCATTGCCGGGGGCGGCGGGGTGTGGTCGACGAAGCAGCCGGCCGCCTCGGCGGCGCCCACCCGTTTCTGGATCACCCGGGTGACCTCCACGATCCGGTTCACGTGGTGCACCCGGACCCGGACCTCGTCACCCGGCACCACCGGGGTGGCCGGCTTGGCCGGGCGGTCGTTGATCCGCACGTGCCCGCCCCGGCAGGCGGCCGCCGCGTCCGGCCGGGTCTTCACCAGCCGCACCGCCCACAGCCACCGATCTACCCGGGTGGACTCCATCCCCCGATCATGCCAGCCGCGACGTCGGTCCGAGCCGGCCCGGACGCCGGGCCGGTGATGCGGAGGCCGTGCGCCAATCGCGGCTGTGCGGGCGGCGGCCGGGGCGGCGCGTTTGGCGGATGGGGGCGGTGGGCCGGGTGGCGCATCGGCGCGGGGCGGTTCGGGGCAGCCATGGGGTGAGGGGTTGAGACGTCTGGGTGGGCGGTGGTTACGGAGGGTGCGGGTGGCTCGGCTAGTGGGTTATAACCGCCCGGTGGTTGAGGCGGCAGGGACACCGAGCGCTCAGTTCGCCGTGCGGGTGCTCCGCTATCTGGCCGCCGAGGCCGGTGTCCGGCAGTTCCTGGAGCTTTCCCTCGCCGGCGGGCCGGAAGCCGGCGGACCGAAAGCCGGCGGACCGAAAGCCGGCGGACCGAAAGCCGGCGGACCGAAAGCCGGCGGACCGAAAGCCGGCGGGCCGGAAGCCGGCGGGCCGGAAACTGGCGGGCCGGAAACTGGCGGGCTGGAAGCTGGCGAGGTGATCCGGCGGATCGCCCCGGAGGCCCTGGTGGCCCGTCCGGACGGGGAACGCGATGCGCGACGGATCATCGCCCAACGCCTGGACCCGGGCCGGCAGGTCGCGGTGCTGTGGCTGGGCGCCCCACCCCGCGACCCGGCGACCGGAGCGTGCGACGGATCGGGCGTCGCGGCGGTGATCGCCGGGGTGATGGCCGCCGTGCCGTCCGGGAGCTACCTGGCCCTGTGCTGTGCCGACCCCCGGTGGATGACCGGCCGGCTGACCGGCCTGGCCCTGGTCGAGCCCGGGCTGGTGCCGGTCACCGACTGGCGCCCGGACTACCCGCCCGCCCCGGTCAGCGGGCCGGTGACCGCCCACGGAGCGCTGGCTCGGAAGCCGTGACGGGGGTGGCGGTGTAGTCGGCCAGGTCCAGGTCGGCCAGTTGGCGGCGGTACTGGGTGGCGAACCCGGGGAACATGGTGGCGTTGAAGCCGTCCGCCGTCAGGTACCAGCTGCGGCAGCCGGAGTTCCAGGTGGTTCCGGCCAGCCGGCGCTGCAGGGACTCGTTGTATACACGTTGTACGGCGGGCCGCACGTCCAGCGTGCGGATCCGCCGCTCCCGGCACAGCCGGATGGCGCGCACCAGGTAGTCGATCTGCGCCTCCAGGTAGAACAGTGCGGAGTTGTGGCCGGGGCCGGAGTTGGGGCCGAAGGTGAGGAACAGGTTCGGGTAGCCGGCCACGCTGACGCTCTTGTACGCCTGCGCCCCGCCCGCCCACTCGCGCGCCAGATCCCGCCCGCCGGGGCCGGTGACCGGGAACGGCGTGCCGGTCTTGTTCACCTGGAACCCGGTGGCGAACACGATGGCGTCGGCCCGGTGCTCGATGCCCTCGGCGGTGCGGATACCGTCCGCCGAGAGGCGGGCGATCGGCCAGGTGATCAGTTTGCAGTTGTCGGCCTGCAGCGCGGGGTAGTAGTCGCTGGAGACCAGCATGCGCTTGCAGCCGGCCCGGAAGTCCGGGGTGAGCTGGCGGCGCAGCCATCGGTCCTTGACCTGGGTGCGCAGGTGGCGTTTGGCGGCGGTCTGCACCAGGCCGGTGGCCAGCGAGTTCCACACCAGGCCGAGCGCGACCGCCTCGTGGCCCCAGAACCACGCCCCGCGGGCGGCGGCCTGGGTTTCCGGCCGATCGCGGAACAGGGACTTCGCCCAGGACGGGTGCGCGAAGTCCAGCCGGGGCAGCACCCATCCCGGGGTGCGCTGGAACACCTTCACCTTGCCCGCCGTCTTGACCAGCTCGGGGATGATCTGCACCGCGCTGGCCCCGGTGCCGACCACCGCGACGGTCTTCCCGGTGAAGTCGTAGTCGTGGTCCCAGCGCGCGCTGTGCATGATCTTGCCGGTGTAGTCGGCCATGCCCCGGATGTCCGGCAGCGAGGCGTTGGCCAGCGCGCCGGCGGCGAGAACGGCGTGCCGGGCGGTGTAGGTGTCGCCGGCCGAGGTGTGGGCGGTCCAGCGCGCGGTGTCCTCGTCGAAGGCCAGCCCGGTGACGTCGGCGCCGAACCGCAGGTGCGTCTGAAGGTTGTGCTCGCGCACCACGTCCTCGATGTAGGCCTGGATCTCCGCGCTGCCCGAGTAGGCCCGCGACCAGTCCGGGTTCGGTGCGAACGAGTACGAGTAGAGCAGCGAGGGGATGTCGCAGGCGGCGCCGGGATAGGTGTTGTCCCGCCAGGTGCCGCCGACCCGGTCGGCGCGTTCCAGCACCACGAAGTCCTCGATGCCGGCCTGCTTGAGCCGGATCGCGGTGCCCAGCCCGGCGAACCCGGCACCGATGATCAGCACGCTCATTTGGCCACCGGCTCGTGGGTGAGCTCGCGCGCCCAGGTGGGCAGCCGGTCGCCGACCAGCCGCTTGGGCAGCCGGTCGGTGATGCGCACCAGCGGGTCGGCCACCAGCCGGTGGTAGGGGTGCGCCCGGTTGATCGTCATCTGGGCGTGCGCCTTGAACACGTGGTACTCGGGTATACGCTTTGTATACCGGCCGCGTTCACCGTTGGTGATGAACCGCTTGGCCGCGTTGAACAGGCGCTTCTCCGACAGGCCCATGGCCACGATGTTGTCCCGCATCTTGTTCAGCAGCGGGATGTACACCAGCAGCCCGAACAGCAGCTGCGGTTTCAGCGCGCCGGCACTGCGGATCAGGATCTTGCTCATCGAGCTCGCGCCGATCACGTCCAGCACCTGGAAGTCGACCACGATGTGCCGCGACTCGTCGGAGTTGATGTGCTTGAACACCTCGTGGCACAGCGGATCCTGCACCTCTTCCAGCAGGAACTTGACCAGCGCCCCGTCCAGGGCGCACTCCAGCATGGAGATCAGCGGGGCCAGGGTGGACAGCGGCGAGTCGTCGCCGAAGCGGTCCAGCATCTGCGCGGCCATCCGCACGTTCACGTTCGGCTCGGGCCACTCGTCGTTCTCCAGCATGCCCCAGCGGCGCATCAGCGCCAGCTCGGCGTTGGCGTGCTTCTGCTCCTCGGCGTGGAAGTACTGGTAGATCTCCTTGATCGTCGGCGTGGGCGCCTTCTGGGCCAGCGCGGCGAAACCGCGCGCGCCGATGTTCTCGATCCACACCAGGTCGGCCATGAACGCCTTCAGCGCGGGCCGCTGCTCGTCGGTGATCAGCTCGGCGCCGGGGGCCTCCCAGTCGATGTCGGCCAGCGCCCACTGCTTGTCCTTGATCGTCTGCAGCATGTTGTCGAAGTCGAACGTCATCGTTTGCTCCTCACATCCGTGCTAGTGCCCCGACACGAAACGTTCGGCACGTTTCTCGGCGGCCCAGACGCCGCCTGGCGGCGTTGTCGTCGTCGCACGTAGCTCCGCTACGCACTCCTCCTCCGCCTTGCCAGCCGACCTCTGGATCCACCGAATAAACATGCCGACGTTCCGTGTCGGGGCACTAGTTCTTCGCGCAGGAAGGCGGCCGCTTCGCGCACGGCCGGCCGGGCCTCCGGGATCAGCGCCGGCAGCGCCTGGAACACGTGCATCTGGCCCGGCCAGACGCGTAGCTCGCAGCGCGCACCGAGGGCGCGCAGCCGCCGGGCCAGGTACTCGGCGTCGGCGGCGAGCATCTCCGCGCCGCCGGCGTGCACCAGCGTCGGCGGGTAGTCGACCGACGGGTCGAAGGGCAGCGCCAGCCGGGGGTGCTCGGCGTCGGCGTCCCGCAGGTAGTGGGCCACCAGCCGGCGCGCCCGGCCGGCCGAGATCATCGGGTCGGGCCGGAACAGGTCGCGTTCCCCGGCCAGCGCGAACGTCGGGTCGACCAGCGGGGAGAACAGCGCGACCGCCGCCGGAAGGGGCAGCCCGGCGCGGCCCAGCTCGCCGATCAGGTCCATAGCCAGGTGGCCGCCGGCGGAGTCGCCGGCCAGGGCGATCCGGTGCGCCGGGAAGCCCTGGGTGAGCAGCCACTCGAAGGCGGAACGCACGTCGTCGGCGGCGGCCGGGAAGCGGTGGGAAGGGGCGAGCCGGTAGTCGCAGGCGAACACCGGCAGGCCGGTGTCGGCGGACAACCGCGAGGTCAGGCCCCGGTGGGTGCGGGCGGAGCAGATCGCGTAACCGCTGCCGTGGATGTACAGCACGGCGGCGTCCGCACCGCTCACCCCGGGGCCGAGGACCCACTCCCCGCGCACCGCCGGCGCGCCCTGGGTGGCCAGTTGGACCCGCCGGACCGAGGTGCCGCGCAGCGGCGGCCCGAACACGGCCAGCGAGCCGGCGACCAGGCGCCGGGTGAACCGCACCCCGCCCGGGGTGGCCGGGATGAACGTGCCCAGCGGCCGCAGCGTCGCCCGGGTGAACCGGCGCGCGGCGACGGCCCGCCAGGACGCTTCTGATGGCACCTGCCTTCTCTGAAGGTGCATGCCATCAGATTGTGCTTACCGGCGGTAGCTTGTCAAGATGGAGGGCGTGCAAACCAACTCGCGGGTGTACGGCGGGCGCAGCACCGAGCAGCGCCGGGCCGAACGCCGCCGCCAGCTGATCGACGCCGCGATCGAGATCTGGGGCGAGCAGGGCTGGTCGGCGGTCACCATGCGCGGGGTGTGCGCGAAGGCCGGACTGATCGACCGCTACTTCTACGAGAGCTTCCCGGAGCGGGAGGCGCTGCTCGTGGCGGTCTGGGACCAGATGGGCGACGAGCTGATCGCCAAGCTGGTCGCGGTGATCACCGGCGCGGTGCAGAACCCGATCGCGCAGCTGCGCGCGGCCATCGCCACGCTGGTGCACGACGTGGCGGCGAACCCGGCCAGGGCGCGCATCCTGTTCGGTGAGCACACCGGCAACGACGCGCTGGAGCGCCGGCACATCGACGCGTTGCAGCAGGTCACCGACCTGCTCATTCAGTTTGGCCGGCCGTTCTTCCGGCCCGGCGCGGACGAGAACGGGCTACGGATGAGCACGCTGATCGGCATCGGCGGGTTCGTCGAACTGATCAAGGCGTGGCGCGCCGGCGTGGTCGACGTCCCCGCCGAGGGGATCATCGACCACGCCGCCGAGGTGGGAGCGGTGTTGGCCGCTCGCTATCTAATCCACCAGTAGCAGGTGGGTGGCGGTGTGCTTGGAGACCCGGGTGGTGACCCACTCCAGGGCGCGCTCGGCCCGGCCGTGGTCGTGCCGGTTGCCCACGACCAGCAGGTCCGCCTCGCGCTCCTCGGTCACCCGGAGCACGCCGGGGCCGGGGTCGCCGTGCGCGATCACCTTGTCCACGTCGGCGACGCCGAGCTCGCGCGCGTGTTCCTCGGCCTCGTAGAGCGACTCGGCGATGGCGTCCCGGTTGAACGTCGCGTCGTGTGCCTGGTAGCTGTCCTCGCGGAGCATGTCGGTGGCGTAGGCCAGCTCGCGCATGTTGGCCGGCAGCCGCACGCCGACCAGGATCAGCTTGGCGCCGCCCTCGATGCACAGCGCGGCGGCCTTCTCCTGCGCGCGGTGGGACAGTGGCGAGTTGTGCACGCCGACCACGATCTTGCGCTGGTAGTTGCTGGTGCGCGGGTGGTGCCGGCGGCTCAGCAGCTTCCGCCACTCGTGTGTCGTGGTGTGCGCGATCAGCACGTCGCACCGGGCTTCCTTGCGCACTCCCGAGGGAACCGAGCCGAGCAGCCGGCCGGCGATGCTGGACAGCCCGTGGTTGCCCACCAGCAGCATGTCCGCCCCATGCCGCTTCACCGCGTTGACCAGCACAGCCACCGGCTCACCCGGCACTGCCTCGATCTCCACGTTGGACGCGCCGACCTCGGCGCACCGCGCCGCGGCGCGGGCCAGTACCCGCTCGGCGGCCTCGCGGTCCTCGGACTGGTAGGTGGTCTCTTCGTCGCCGCTCCGGCCGCGCACCATCCCCCGGAACGCGGTGACCAGAATCAGCCGGTTGCCGGCTTCCGCGGCCTGTAGCGCGGCGACCTCGACGGTGCGGAAACCGGTTTCCGAGTCGTGGACCCCGGCGACCACGGTGTTGAACGTGGGCATGGGAACCCCCTGTACGGGTTGTCGCCAAGTCGTCGGCGACTTCGTCTAGTCCTCGATTACTCGTTATATGGTCGCGGACTCGACCATATTTAGCAAGTGGCACTTGTTCTGGGTGGCAACGGTTCGATTACGATCGATCGCGCTGCGTAGTTCCCCGGCGCCGCGGGCTGTTCCTCCCCTTGGCTCTGCGTGGAAATACGCAACGCGGGCTAATCGCCGTTCACAACTCGCGACTGATCGACATCAACCTCAGAGCCCGTTTTGTCGCGACAAAGGGCACTCAGGTTGATATCGATCATGGATCGTGGGGCGTACGGCCCGGTGGCGGGCATCGGTGCGCGGTCAGTAACGGCCGCACGGCCCTCGGTCAGTCCCACATGTCCCGTCAGTCACATAAAGTGAACCTCGATTAGCCCCCGTTGCGTATTTCCACGCAGAGCCAAGGTGTGTGCGCGAAGCCTCAGGACGGGCTGGCCACCCGGCGGGCGGCGAACCGGTCGAGTACCCGGGTAGCGGCTTCCTGGCCGCTGACCAGGGCGCCGTTCAGGCCGGGGATGCGGTCCAGGTCGCCGGCGAACTGCACGCGGGCCGACCGGTCGATCCGGCGCCGGTAGTCGGCGATCCGGGCGAAGCGGCCCCGGTCCAGGGTGGGCACCGACTCCGGCCAGCGCACCACGGCGTGCTCCTCCAGGTCGGCCGCCACGTCGTAGCCGTGGTAGCGGGCCGCGCGGTCCAGCGCGTAGTCGAGCACCTGCTCGTCGGTCAGGTGTTCGGTGCGTTCCAGGTACTCGTGCGAGAGCAGCACGGTGAGCAGGCCCTTGCCCTCCGGCGCCCGGCCGGGGGCCTTGTTGTGGTCGGCGATCACCGCGATGGTGTCCGGGTCCTCGGCCGGCGGGACGAGGAAGTAGGTCGCCGGGTCGGGCGGCCGCCGGGACAGCCCGAGGCAGATGCTGCCCAGCCGGCGATACCGGGTGCTGGAGTACAGGCCCCGGGTGACCTCGTCCACCTGCGGGTAGATCTCCAGCGCCGGCCGGGCGGTGGTGGCGATGACGCCGGTGTCGAACCGCTCGGTGCGTTCCCCGCCGGCGTCGTACGTGATCTCCACCGAGGAGCCGTTGTCGGTCACGTTGCGCACGGCGTGCCCGAGGCGCAGGTCCACGTACTCGGCCAGCTTCGCCGGCAGGCCGACCACGCCGGAGATCAGGTTGTACACGTTGGGCACCAGCATGTTGCGCACGGTCCAGTGCATGAGCGCGACCGAGGTGTCCGCGTCGTCGGCCACCCAGGTGCCGGACACCAGCGGGCGCCCGCACCACTGCAGCAGCTCCTCGTTGAGCCGCCGCCGGCAGTACTCGCGGACAGTCTCCGTGTCGATCTCGGCCAGCTGGTCGTAGCTGTCGTAGCCCAGGCCGCGGCGATGGGCGAACACGTCGGCGGCCAGCCGCAGCCCGCGCAGCTTGGCGCCGGGGGACAGCAGCCGAGTGCCCAGTGCGGTCCGGATGGGCGTGGTGTAGTCCAGGTAGTGGTTCACCCCGTCGCGCGGGATCGCGCCCATCGCGGAGCGCACCACGAACTCCGGCTCCAGGCCCACTTCCTTGATCAGTGCGATGGCGTCCCGGTAGGTGCCCAGGTAGACCGCCGTGCCCAGGTCCATCAGGAACTCGCCCTTGCGCACGGTCCAGATCCGCCCGCCGACCCGGTCGCGGCTCTCGAACAGGGTGGTCTCGAACCCGGCCTGCTGAAGCCGGTACGCGGCGGTGGTGCCGGCGATCCCGGCGCCGATCACAGCGGCTCTACCGATAGACAAGGCGGCATTCCTTCCACGTGGTTTGCGGGCCGCACACCCCGCCGTTGCGCCATTCCCGCTCTATGTGTGCAGCCGGTATCGGCCCTGTATGCAACGCGTATAACCAGTACGGGATGTTGAAGGTGCCCAGGATGGCCAGCTGGCACACCCCGAGAACGGCCAGGAACCGGGCGAACGTGCGCGCCCGCTCACCCAGGCGCAGCTTGTCGATGTGCCGCTCGGGCAGCGAGCGCCCCCGGTCGTCGCGGAAGAAGTGCAGGCAGCCGAGCACCACGAAGGTGCCGGCCCAGCTGAACGGTTCGTACAGCGGGAACTGGTGGTCGGTGCCGGCGAACAGGGTCAGCGAAGGGATGGTCATCGAATAGCTGATCAACCCGAGCCGGGTCATGGTCAGCTCCATCACGATGTCGATGGCGATCATCAGCGCGTAGGTCTGCGTGATCAGCCGGAACACGCTCCGGCCCGGGTCGCGGCGGCGCTGGCGGGCCATGTACCGGGAGCTGGCGTAGCCGAGCATGCCGCACATCCACAGGTAGGCCATGCCGTACACCAGCGGCACCGGGATCTTGTCCGCGTTCGGCGAGCTCCAGCCGGGTATGTGCGCCATCCATCCGCCGAAGTTGACGAACGTCGTGGCGTACTGGAACTGGTAGACGGTCCAGTTGATCCACGGCTCCTGGAAGAACATCAGCCAGGCGGACAGGAAGAACAGCCCGTCGAAGGTGAACCGGCCGGTCCTGATCTTCGGTCCCAGGACGAACCGCCAGAGGATCCAGCCGGACATCAGGATGCCGAAGAACACCTCCACGCAGCGGACCAGCACCACGTACCAGGTGGGTTCCAGCCCGCGCCCGAGGGTGTTCGGGGTGAAGTCGCCGGAGAGCACCCACATCGTCCAGCAGTAGGCGATCAGCGCGAACCAGGCCAGGCCGTGCAGCACCCAGAGTCGCGCGGCCGTCCGCTGTCCCTCGAGCCGGTCCGGTTCGACCCGCGTCGCCGTCGACGTCATGTTGGGGAGCGTAGCCTATCTGTCTGTCAACAGACAGATATCTGTTTCGGTGCAGACGGGTAGCCTTGCCCGGGTGACCACGATGACCAGGCGCTCGCCCAGGACGAACGCCGAGCGGGTGCGGGAGTCGGAGCTGGCGCTGCTGGACGCGGCCGTCGAGCTGTTCGCCCAGCAGGGCTACGAGCGGACCACCGCCGCCGAGATCGGGTTGCGCGCCGGGTTCAGCCGGAACATGGTGCGCGACCGGTACGGGTCCAAGGAGGCGCTGCTCGGCTCGCTGTTCGAGACGTTCGGCCAGCGGCTGCTGCCGGCCGCGCGGGGCGAGCGGATCGGCACCGGGCGCGACCACGTGCTGGGCCAGCTGGACGACCTGCTGCACGCCGTCGAGCACGACCCCGAGGTGATGCGCGCGCTGATCGTGCTCACGTTCGAGACCCCGGGCGGGCTGCGCAACTTCGCCCCCTGGTTCGCCGACCTGATCGTCGGCTACCAGTCCGAGCTGGCTGGGCACCTGGCCACCGGCCAGCGGGACGGCTCGGTCCGGCCCGACCTGGACCCCCCGCGCGAGGCGGAGGAGTTCGTGTCCTACGCGATCGGGCTGTGCTTCCGGTCCGTGCTCACCCCGGAGCGCTACGACTTCGCCGGCGAGATCAGGGCCTGGCGGCGCCGGCTGGAAAAGTCGCTCGCCGCTCCCGGGGGGACGCCCTAACGTCGGCCGGGTGATCTACGAGCACCCGCTCGCCTACCTGCTCGGCATCGAAGGGCTCGCGCTGTTGCGCGGTTTCATCGGGGAACGCGACGAGGAGTTCGTCCGGGCGCGGATCGCCGAGGTGCGCCGGCTGCTGGACGACCCGGAACTGGCCGAGGCCGCCGTGAGGGTCACCTGGGTCGACCCGGTGGCCGGATACCGGGCCTGGTCCGCGACCTACGACTCCGCCCCCAACGGCGCCTTCGCCTTCGACGAACCGGCCGTGCGGGAGATCATCGAGCCGCTGCCGGCCGGCGTCGCGCTGGACGCGGCCTGCGGGACCGGCCACCACGCGGCGCTACTGGCCGGGCGCGGGCACCGGGTGATCGGGGTGGACGGCTCGCCGGACATGCTCGAGCACGCCCGGCGACGGCTGCCCGAGGCCGACTTCCGACTGGGCGACCTTCGCCGGCTGCCGGTGCCGGACGACCACGTCGACCTGGTGGTGTGCGGGCTCGCCCTGACCCATGTGCCGGAGCTGGACCCGGTGCTCGCCGAGTTCGCCCGGGTGCTGCGGCCCGGTGGCCACCTGGTCATCGCCGACCTGCATCCGGAGCGCATCCTGCGCGGTTCGATCCCCACCGTGCGCGACCCGGACGGCCGGCCGGGGCGGTTGCCCGGGTACCGGCACCTGGTGGGCGACTACGCGCCGGTCATGCTCATCTGGCACTTCCGGCTGGAGGGCCTGGAAGGCTGAGCCCTCAGGGCTTGGCGCCCTTGCCCTTGCTGCCGTCGGGCACCGGGCCGTCCGCTTCGCCGACACCCGGTTGCTTGCCGCTGCCGTGGCCGGGGCCGGCAGGCGGCGACCCGTTGTACTGCGGCTGAGATTCGGTGATCGACGTGCTGGGCTGCGGTGCGGGCATCGAGGCGGCGGGGTCCGGGGGAGCCTGCGGCGCGGGCGCGGACTGGGCCGGAGCGGAGGCGGCCGGCTCCGGCTGGTTCCCGGTGAGCGTGTTGACGGTGTTCTGCGTGGCCTGGCCCACCTGGCCGGCGGTCTGGCTCGCGGCCGAGAGGAACTGCTGCAGGAACAGGTTGAACCAGGTGCCCTTGTCGTCGTCGAACGGGCCGCCCTCGCGTGCGACGGCGCCGACCACGCCGCCCACGATGCTCTTGGCCAGCTGGCTCACGCCGTTGAACAGGGGCGGGTCGTACTCGGGCTCCTTCGCGGGCTCCTGTGAGGCGCCGGACTGGTTGGCGTTCCGAATGTCCTCCAGGGACCGGGCCGGGCCGACCTCCTCGTACTGCGCTCCGGACGTAGACCCCTTGTCGGGGCGGGCACTCCGCGGCAGCTCTTCGGAGCCATCGGCCCCATCGTCGGTGCCATCGTCCTGCGAGTAGCTGGCCAGCACCGATGTGCCCGCGCTCGGCTGGGCGTGCGCGACGGCGGTCTGGGTCAGCATGCCCGCCGGCAGCAGCAGCGCGGTGCCGACCAGTACCTTCCCGAACGAACGTGGCTTGAGCACGGAACAGCTCCCCCTGGTCATTAGCTGTGCTACCAAGGTACCCGCGCCGATCTGAGGGTGTCCACCGAACGGGACGGCTGTGACGTCGCCGAGACCCGTCGTAATAAACCCGATGCCGAGGCTTGGCCGGGCGCTCAGCGAAGCCCTCGCCGCCGCACATGCCGCACGCCCGTGGCCAGCGCAAGTCCTAGATCTGGTGATCGTTAAGCGGCGGATTTGGCCGTAGGATCACAACTTGGTAACGACAATTGTTGACCACAACCCGGCGGCCATTCGGCCGGTCACTGTGGGGGAAGCGAGCTGGAGCCGAGCAGTGAGGACCACGGCATGAACCACAACCGGCCCTCGGCGGACCCGAGGGCGGGCGCCGAGCCCGGCGCCGCGCCGCGGCCAGTAGTCCCCACGCAACGCGCCGCGCCGCCGGGCGCTTGGGCGCCGCCTCCCGCTCGGGTAGGACCGGCCGGCGCCCCCGGAACGCCCCACCAGCCGGGTGCGTGGTGGGCGGGTGGCCAGTACCCGCCGGGCGCATCCCAGGGGCCGGGGCTTCCGCACGGACAGGGTGTGCCGCCCGGGCTCATTCCCCAGCCGAGGCAGCCGCACCCCGGCTGGCCGGTGGCCGGCGGGCCGGTGCCGCCGCCGAGGCGTTCGGGCGGGGTCCGGGCGCTGGTCTGGGTCTCGCTCGGCGTGGTGGCGCTGCTGGTGGCCGGGGCGGTCGGGCTGTTCGTGGCCACCGCGAAGGCCGAGCCGTCCGAGGTGGTCGCCCAGATCGCCGACGAGATGCGCGGCTGGGAGGGCATGGCGATCCAGGGCAGCAGCACCGGCTCCTCGCTGGGCAGCTTCGGCATCAACCTGACCATCGACCGCGCCGGCAACGGCAAGGGCGACGTCACCGTGGGTGCCACCCGCATGGAGATCGGCATGGTCGGTGACCAGGTGCTGGTCAAGACGGCCTCGCTGGGCAACGGCTGGCTGCGCGGGCAGACCGTGTCGGGCACGCCCGGGCTCAACCAGGTGGTGCACGACCCGCCGGCCCGGTACGCCGACCGGCTGGCCACGGTGGTCGGCTGGACCGAGCAGCCCGAGCGGACCGTGGACGGCCGGCGGCTGCGGGTGTTCGCCGCCGACTCGTTCGGCACCGTGCTGGTGGCCGACGGGCGACGTCCCCGGTTGGTCTCCGTGGAGAACAACCCGGCCGGCGGCGCGAACTTCACCGCCAAGATCGCTCCGGCCAGCCCGGACACCCTGGCCGAGATCGGCGCGCTGGTTCCCCAGGCGAACAGCGCGCCGAGCGTGATGAGCCGGTTGCCCGGCTACGGCTACCCGCGCGGCCCGTACGGCGGCTCGCCCTACGGCTCCTCGCCCTACGGTCCCTCGCCCGAGATGCCGTCCACGCCGTCGCAGCGGCCGCCGGGCACCAAGCCGGCCTAGCGTCTCGAGCCCGGACAGGTTCGGTGCCGGACCAGCGAGGACCACTTCCGATCACGCCCGTGCCCCGACGTCGTCGGCCATCGCGTCGTGCCGGTCCAGAGCACGCCGCCGGCCGGATGGGTCACGCCATCCGCCAGCCGGTGGAGTGCGCGCGCACCGCCGTCTCCAGCAGGGCGACCAGGCCGAGGTTGGCCGCTAGGGGCGTGCCGTCGGACTTGGCGTCGATGTAGGAGGTGGGGCCGTCGATGGCCCCGGCGTCGCAGGCCTGGTCGATGATCCGCCGGAGGTCCACCCCCGCCAGGAAGTCCGGCCGTCCGGCCAGCGCGCTGATCGCGGCCGAGAGCGCCACGGCCGCCCAGTTGGACACGCAACCGACGATCAGCGTGTCCACCTCGGTGGCCGGTGCAACGATCTCCCCGTCCGGCAGGTGCCGGCGGACCGCTTCGGCGATCGAGCCCATGCCCAGCTCGTTGCCGCCGTCACCGATGCCGATGGTCAACGAGCCGCGTTCGGCGGCGGCGCGCACCAGTGCGTCGGCCTTCACCACCAGCTCGGAGGGGATCCGGCTGGCGGTGGCGTCGTGGTAGTCGCCGGCCTGGTTCGCGCCCGGGACCTCGATGCCGATCACCGCCGCCGGGCGCAGCCGGTCGAGCAGGCCGGCGGCGTCGTCGCCGGCGCGCGCGGCGTCGGTGGTGAACCCGATCGCCCCGGCCACCGCCGCGCGCCGGGGGCCGGACTTGGACCGCGCCGCGACGTCCAGGTCGGCCACGACCAGCCCGGCCCCGCGCAGCGCGGCGGCGGCGACCGGTACCAGGGCGGGCGCGGTTACCAGTACCGGCACGGCGCCGAGACACTCCTCCAGCGCGCGGGCCAGGTGCGCCGCACCGACCGGACCGTCGGTCTCGGTCAGGTCGGACAGCAGCCAGGTGGCGCACGGCCACCCGGTGCAGATGAGCACCGGGTCACCCGGGCGCACCCGCTCGCGCAGCCGGGTCGCGGCGGCCAGCACCAGCGGCTCGCCCGTGCGCTCCCGGGCGGCCGCGTAGAGCGGCGCACAGACGCCGCGCGCCGTGAAATCGGTCGCCACCAACGCGTCGACCGCCTCGCCGAACCCGGCCCAGTCGTGATCGTCTCCCACCCACCCAAGATGACACACCCGGCGAGTCGGGCTTTCAAGTACGGCGAGTCGGGGATCTAGGTACGGCGAGTCGGGCTTTCAGGTGCGGTGAGTCGGGCTTTCAGGTACGGCGAGTCGGGACTTCAGGTACGGCGAGTCGGGGATTCGGGTACGCGGGGGCCGGCGTGGTGAGCGGGGACGGGTCAGGTCTGACGGGACCAGACCGGGGTGCCGCCGACGTAGGTGTGGGCGACCGGTACGGCGGCCAGATCCTCCGGGTCGGCGGCCAGCGGGTCGCGGTCCAGCACCACGAAGTCGGCCAGGTAGCCCGGGGCCAGCCGGCCCTTCCGCCCGGCTTCGCCGCAGGCCTCAGCCGAGCCCACCGTGTAAATCTCCAGGGCCTCGGCGGCGGTGACCCGTTGCGCCGCGCCGACGGTGATGCCGTCGTCCATCCCGCGCCGGGTGACCATGCTCTGCAGCCCCAGCAACGGCTCGAACGGCCCGCACGGGTAGTCCGAGGACCCGGCGACCGTGATGCCGGCGTCCAGGAACGAGCGGTGCGCGAACATCCGCGAGGTGCGCTCCGGGCCGTACCAGGACTCCAGCGCCCCGCCGTGGTACGCGGGATAGCCGGCGAACGGCACCGCTATCGCGTCCAGTGCGCGCATCCGCCGGAGGATCTCCTCGTCGATCAGGGTGCAGTGTTCGATGCGGTGCCGCAGGCCGGGCCTTGGGTTGGTGTGCGCCGCCTCCTCGTAGGCGTCCAGGAGCAGCCTGATCGCCTGGTCGCCGTTGGCGTGCACGGCCATCTGGTTGCCGTCCGCGTGCACCTGCGCGATGGACCGGTGCAGCTCCTCGGTGTCGGTGATCTGGATGCCCCGGTAGTCCGAGTCACAGAACGGCTCGGACAACAGGCAGGTGCGCCCGCCGATGGCCCCGTCGACGAAGCCCTTCACCCCGATGATGCGCAGCCGGTCGTCGCCGAAACCGCTGCCGACCCCCAACTCGCGGACCTTCGCGTAGTGGTCGACGGCGACCAGCAGGCTGGTGCGCAGGGTGAGCTCGCCGGCCCGTTGCGCGCGGCGCAGCAGCGCGATGTCGGCGGGCGAGGCGAGCGCGTCGCAGATGGAGGTGAGGCCGGCGGCGTGGAACATCTCGGTGGCGCGGCGCAGCCCGACCAGGCGTTCCTCCGGCGAGCTGGGCCGGATCGGTGACTCCGTCCTGCTGGTCGCCGGGTACAGCACGTCCAGCAGTGCGCGCTCGACCAACCGACCATCCAGGCGGTTGTCCGCGTCCCGGCCGAACTCGCCGCCGGCCGGTGGCTCGCTGTCCTCGTGGTAGCCCAGCTCGCGCAGCGCCGCGCTGTTCGCCACGCCCCAGTGGGCGGCGACGTGGGTGACGATGGTCGGCACGTCCCCGGCCGCCGCGTCCAGCTCGTGGCGGGTGAGCCGGCCGGTCTTCGCGTCGTCGAAGCGGGCGCCGCGCAGCCACTCGCCGGGACCTTTGGCCCGCGCGCCCTCGCGGACCGTGGCGAGCAGGTTGTCCATACTGCCCACCGCCGCGTGCGACAGGTCCAGGTGGAGCAGGTCCTCGGCGGTGAGGCCGATGTGCATGTGCGCGTCGTGGAACCCGGGCACGACGGTCGCCGGGCCGAAGTCTCGCACCGCCGCCGCCGGGTATCGCTCGCGCAGCCCGGCCAGCTCGCCGACCGCGCCGATCCGTTCGCCGGTCACCGCGAATGCTTCCACCGGCCGCCCGGCCTGGGCGTGGACCGTCCGGGCGGTGAAGATCGTTACTGGCACCTCGTCGATCATGGGTGCTCCCCTCGGTTGCCGTTCCCCGACTCGACCGTGCCCCAAAGCGCGCGCCTGCGCATGTCCTGTCGTGTCGGCGGGCGAACCGGCCCGCCAGCCGGTTTGATTACGTGAGGTCACGATCCGGTCACAGTGCCAACCCGGGGCGCCCGGATGCGGTCGCAATGGGTACAAAGAACCGTCCTACCAGGGGGGACCGTGCAATGAACGAGGGTCGGCCGGAGCCGGCGAGTACCGCTCGCGCTGACGCGCGGGACCAGCGGCCGGACTCCGAGGGCGCCGCGCCCGAGCTGGGGACGCCCGAAGGGAACGCCGCTGAAACGGCGCCGGAGGATCGCACCCCGGATCCCGCGTCCACCATTGAGCGCCCCGGTCCGGAGGCCGCACCCGAGACCGCTACCCCGGGCGAAGCCGTCACGGAAGAAGCCACCGGGGACGGCGCCGTCCCGGACGGCCGGGGCTCGCAGGAAGCAACCCGGGGCGACGCCGTCTCGGACGGCCAGCCCTCGGACGAAGCGACCAGGGACGAAGCCGCCCCGGACGGTCGGGGCTCGGACGACGCCAGCAAGGACGATGCCAGCAAGGACGATGCTGTCTTAGACGGCCAGGTCACGGACGTGACGGGCTCGGATGTCGGGGGCTCGGATGTCGGGGGCTCGGATGTTGGGGGCTCGGACGCGGTGGATCCGGACGGAGTTGGTTCGGACGAACCGGGCTACCGCGGGGACGCGCACGCGTCGGCGGACGAAGCCAGGGACGCGGACGCCGACTCGGACGTGCTCTCCTCAGCACGCCGCACAACAAACCGTGACGCCGCACCGTATGCGGCGTCACAGGAAGCTGTGCGACGTCGAGACCACGCGGGCGAGGCCGAGCAGGGGTATGTGCCGGCCGAGGCGGACGAGCACACGGTGATCCTGCCGGCCGGCGGGGTGGTCCGGGTGAGCCGCGGCAAGGCGCCGGACGATGATGAGAAGACGACGATCCTCTCCCGGGGTGGTTCCGAAGATTCCGACCCGGAGGGCCGGACCACGGCGATCCCCGCGCCGGCCGGTCCAGCGGTATCGGACACTCCGTCGGCGGGGACTCCGGTGTCGGACACCCCGGCGCCCGCGCTGCCGGACTGGTTGAGCGCACCGCGGCCGGCGAGCGCGGCCCCACCGCAGACTCCAACGCAGACGCCCCAGCAGCCGCCGCCCGCCTGGGCACAACCGGGCCAGTATCCCGGGCTCGGCCAGTACCCGGGGCAGGGCGAGTACCCCGGTCAGGGCCAGTACCCGGCGCCCGGGCAGCATCCGCACCAGGCTTGGATGCCGCCGGGCTGGGGTCAGGCTCAGCTGCCAGGTACACCGCCGCCCGGCGCGCAGTCACCGGGCGCGCCGCCTTACGGGGGCGCACAGTCACCGGGCGCGCCGCCTTACGGGGGCGCGCAGCCACCGGGTACGCCGCCGTACGCGGGTGCGCAGCCGCCGGGCGCGCCGCCTTACGGGGGGCCACAGCCCCCGGGCGTGCCGCCGTACGGGGGGCAGCAACCCCCGCCGTGGCAGCCGCCGGCGGCGCCCGGCCGCCCCGGTGGCCCGAAGAAGGGCGGGCCGATCGGCCTGTGGATTGCCCTGGGCGTGGTGTTCGCGCTGCTGGTGGGCTCGGTGCTGATCTGGTTCGCGGTGTCCGACCCGCCGCCCCAGCAGGTCGCGGCGGAGGTCGCCGACCAGCTGGACAAGGCCGACGGGATGCGTTACCAGGGCAAGGTGTCGGCGTACACGGCCGGCGAGTTCGATATCGACATGACCGTGGCCAAGAACGGCGACGCCTACGGCACGATCAGCAAGGAGGGCAACCGCGCGGAGTTCGCCGTGGTCGGCAACGACACGCTGATCAAGGCGGACGTCAACTGGTGGAAGTCCGGCACGAACTCGGCCAAGGCCGACCGGCTGGCCGACATCTGGCTGAAGAACCCGCAGGACGTGCCCACCCTGAACTCCGTCCTGAAGTCCCCTTCCGAGCTCGCCCAACAGTTCCGGGGCGGCGCGACGTTCTGGACCGAGGAACCGGAGCAGACCATCGACGGCGTCGACGGCCGCACGTTCAAGTCCCCGCTGATCGGCACCGTGGTGATATCCGACGACTCGCCGCCCCAGCTGCTCAGCTACCTGCCGTCGATCTCCCTCTACACCAAGGCGCCGCTGAAGATCAGCCCGGCGGACCCGGCGCAGCTGGCCGGCCTGCGTACGGCGCAGAGCACGGCGGCCGGCGCGAAGAGCTTCAGCGTCCGGCTCTACGAGCAGCCCAAGCTGACGCTGAGCATCGAGCCGCCGAAGCTGTGCACCACGCCGACCTGTACCGCGACCGTCAAGCTGTCCAACACCGGGGACCTGCCGGCCAGCGGCACGATCGAGGTGCGGATGAACGGCGACCTGGTGCAGACCATCCCGTTCCGCTCCACGCCCTTCACGGACCAGAGCTTCCCCGCCACCTCGGGGAACCCGGCGGCCGGGGTGGGCGGCTACCGCACGATGTACTGGACGGCCCGCATTTCCACGAACTGAGATACTGCGACCGCAAAGCCGAACAGCTTGAGGAGGCGGTTGTGGTTGCGGTGACGATCGGCGGGCACGCGTTGCCGTTGGTCAGTCCGGCGCGGGTGTACCTGTGCGGAATCACGCCCTACGACGTGACGCACCTCGGCCACGCGGCGACCTTCGTGTGGGCCGACGCGGCCACCTCGGTCATGCGGCTGGCCGGCGTCGAGGTGCAGGTCTGCCGGAACGTGACGGACGTGGACGACGTCCTCACCCGGGCCGCCGCCGAGGGGGGAAGCAGCTACGACGAGCTGGCGGTCACCCAGGAGTACCTGTTCGAGCGGGACATGGCGGCGCTGCGGGTGCGCCCGCCCCAGTTCACCCCGCGGGCCCGCCGGCACGTGCACCGGGTGATCGAGCTGGCCGCCGCGCTGCTGGACACCGGGCACGCCTACGTGCGGGACGGCCAGGTGTTCTTCCGCGGCTATCCCTCGGTGCCCGGCGGCTCGCCGGCGGTGCCGGAGCAGCACGGTGAGCTGACCCAGCGCGGTGAGCAGGCGGAGCCGTACGACGTGGCGGTGTGGCGGCGTTCCGACCCCGGTGACGGGAACCCGGCCTGGCCCAGCCCGTGGGGACCCGGCCGGCCGGGCTGGCACGCGGAGTGCGCGGCGATCGCGGTGAGCGTGCTCGGCCCGGCGGTGGACCTGGTGGCCGGCGGCGCGGACCTGGCGTTCCCGCACCACGCGTACCAGGCGGCACTGGCCAGCGCGGCCACCGGTGTGCGGCCCTTCGCCCGGGCCAGGCTGTCCGTGGGCACGGTCAACATCGACGGGGCCAAGATGGCCAAGTCCACCGGCAACCTGGTGCTGGTCGGTGACCTGCTGAAGAAGCACGAACCGGCGGCCATCCGGCTGATGCTGCTGGACCGCGACTGGCGCGAGGATTGGGACTACCGGGCGATCGAGCTGACCCGGGCCGCCGACCGGTTGGAACGGCTGTACGCCGCCGCCGGCCGCCCCTCCACCTCGTCGGCCAAGGCGGCGGAGGCGCTGGTCGACGCGCTGTGCACCGAGCTGGACACCCGCCGCGCACTGGACATCGCCGAGGAGTCCGGCGGGGAGGCGGCCCGGCTGCTGCTGCGCACCCTCGCCCTCGGCTGATCCGGTAGCGTCGCGGCCGGCCACCTTCTCCGCGGTCCGCTACTACCGAGTCAGGCCAGGGAGAGGAACAGCTTCTCCAGCTTGGCCACGTCCACCTGGCCGCGCTCGCCCTCGGAGATGCATTTCTGCAGGCCGGAGGCGATCAGGGCGAAGCCGGCCTTGTCCAGTGCGCGGGAGACGGCGGCCAGCTGGGTGATCACTTCCTCGCAGTCGCGGCCCTCGCGCATCATCCGGATCACGCCGGAGAGCTGGCCCTCGGCCCGACGCAGTCGGTTGATCACGTCACCGACGACGTCCTCATCAAGCCGCATCCGGCACTCCTTCGTGTGCGATCGACCGGTAGGCCAAGCTTAACGTCGCGGAGTGGGTCTGGGTGCGGGATATCTGCCCCGGTCAGTGCGCCGGGGCGGTGAGCCCGCGGAGCGCGGTGTCCAGGTCGTAGTCGGCGGACCGGTTCCACGGCATCCTGCCGAGCATCAACGCCATCGGGCAGATGCCCAACAGGGCGGTGAACGCCAGGGCGAACCCGATCAACCCGGCGAACCACTGCAGCCCCGGTACCACCAGGCTGCCCAGCACGCCGAGCAGCACCAGACAGCCCGCGGCGAACCGCACCTGGCGGTCCATGTCCCAGCGGTTGTGCCCCCGGCTGACCGGCGCGCCGGCCGACTCCCAGCCGGCCAGGCCGCCGGTGAGCACCCGCAGGCCGGTGAGGCCCGCCCCGGCCAGCTCCCGCTCGGCCTGCCCCGCGCGCTGCCCGGAGCGGCAGATCAGCACGGTCGGCGGTCCACCGGCCAACTCGCCGGCCAGCCGGGTCCGGTGCGCCCGCACGTCGTCCAGCGGCACGTTGTGCGAGCCGGGGATGTGCGCGGCGGCGAACTCGGCCGGGGTGCGCACGTCGAGCAGCCTCGGCGGGTGCTCGGTGCCCAGCCGCTCCCGCAGCTCGGCCGGGTCGATGGGGGAGTGCTGGGTACTGGTCATCGCCGCCTCCCTGACTGATACCGAGGGGGGTATCTGAGCGGCATGCTACCAGGATTCGGGCCTATGCCCTAGGGGGTATCCCCGGCGGGGGCCGCGGCAACCACGCCCCCGCCGGAGGCCCGGTCTACAGCGCGATCGGCAGGCCGGTGAGGACGGTGACCCGCTCCTCGGTGAAGTCCAGCATCGCCGAGGCCGGGCCCTCGCGGCCCACGCCGGAGTCCTTGACCCCGCCGTACGGCATCTGGTCGGCCCGGAAGCTGGGCACGTCACCGATCAGCAGCCCGCCCACGTCCAGCGCGGCGGACGCCCGGAACGCGGTCTGCAGGTCGCGGGTGAACACGCCGGCCTGCAGGCCGAACTTGGCCGCGTTGATCCGGTCGAAGCCCTCCTCCACCGACTCCACCCGGTTCAGGCAGAGCACCGGGGCGAACGCCTCGTCGGCCATGATGTCGGTGTTCTCGGGCACCTCGGAGAGCATGGTCGGGGCCAGCGTCGCCCCGTCCCGCTCGCCGCCCAGCTCCCGGCGCGCACCGGCGTCGACCGCCGCCGAGATCCAGGACTCGGCGCGCCGCGCCGCGTCCTCGTTGATCATCGGGCCGACGTCGGTCGCCGCGTCCCGGGGGTCACCGGTGACCAGCGCGGCCACCTCGGTGCGCAGCTTCTCGCGCAGCTCGTCGTAGACCGATGCGTGCGCGTACACCCGCTGCACCGAGATGCAGGACTGCCCGGCCTGGTACATGGCGAAGGTGGCGATGCGCTTGGCGGCGAAGTCCAGGTCGGTCCAGTCGTCGCAGACCAGCACGCCGCCGTTGCCGCCCAGCTCCAGCGCCACGTGCTTGCGCGGCACGCTCTCCTTGATCGACCAGCCGACCGGGCCGGAGCCGGTGAACGACACCACCGGCAGCCGGGGGTCGGCGACCAGCCCGGGCGCGGCCGAGTTCGGCACCGGCAGGATCGACCAGGACCCGGCGGGCAGGTCGGTGGCGCTCAGCACCTCGCCCAGCGCGAGCGCGGTCAGCGGGGTCTTGGGCGCCGGCTTGACCACGATCGGGGCGCCGGCCGCGATCGCCGGGGCCACCTTGTGCGCGACCAGGTTGAGCGGGAAGTTGAACGGGGTGATGCCCAGCACCGGGCCCCGGGGCACCCGGCGGATCAGCGCGGTGCGCCCGACGCCCCCCGGGTCAGTGTCCAGCCGCTGCAGCCGGCCGGAGAACCGGCGGGCCTCCTCGGCCGCCCAGCGGAAGGTGGACACCGCGCGGTTGGCCTCGATCAGCGCCCACTTGAGCGGCTTGCCGGACTCGGCGGTGATCAGCTCGGCGAACTCGTCGCGGCGGGCGGCGATGGTGCGGGAGACGTGGTCGAGCGCGTCGGCCCGCACGTGCGCGGGAAGCGCGGCGGTCTCCGCGCTGACGTCCCGCGCCGCCTGCACGGCGCTCTCCACGTCCTCGGCGGTGGGCACGTCGTGCCGCCCGGCCTCGGCGCCGTCGTAGGGGTTGTTGATGGTCACGGATTCGGAACTGGTCGCGGGCTTGCCCGCGAGCCAGAACGGGGTGCTCGCTACCGGCATGTGAACCAGTCTGCGCCCCGCGCCAGGCGTGCAGATATGGACAATATGGAGCATGTCGATCGTGCCGGACTCCACTTTGTCCACCATGACGGTGCGCGAGCTGGTCGCCGTGTCCGGGTTGGGGCTGCGGGTGCTGGCCGGCGCCGACGCGCTGGCCAGGGAGATCGCCTGGGCGCACGCCAGCGAGATGGCCGACCCGACCGAGTTCCTGCGGGGCGGCGAGCTGCTGCTGCTCACCGGGCTGAACCTGCCGGCCGGCCCCGAGGCGCAGCGCGAGTACCTGCGGCGGCTGGCCGGAGCCGGGGTGGCGGCGGTGGCGTTCGGGGTGCGGATGGTCTGGCCGGAGGTGCCACCCGCGATGGTCGTGGCCGCCGAGGAACTGGGGCTGCCGCTGCTCGAGGTGCCCCGGCCCACGCCGTTCCTGGCCATCACGCGCGCCGTGGCTCAGGCCATCCACGGCCGCGAGCTGGCGGCCAAGGACGCCCTGGTGGCCGCGCAGCGGGCGCTCACCTCGGCGGCCGTGGGTCCCGGCGCTCCGCCGGTGGTGCTCGCCGGCCTGCTCACCGAGCTGGTCAAGCTGGCCGGCGGCACCGCCGTGCTGCTGGACGGGTCGGGCGCGGTGCTGGCCGCCGCGCCCGTTCCTCCCGACGGTTCCGGGGTGGACGTGTCCGTTCCGCCGGACGGTTCCGGGGTGGACGTGTCCGGGCCGGCCGACGGCTCGGGGGTGGACGTGCCGGTGTCGGCCGCTGACCTGGACCGGCTGCGCGAGGCGCCCGGGCCGGCCAGCCTGGTTGCCCGGTACGGCGCCGCCGAGGTGTGGGCGCAGTCGCTGGTCGGCGGCGCGGGCGGCCGCCGCGGCTCCGGCGGGGGTGAGCCGCTCGGCTTCCTGGTGGTCACCCACGAGCGGGCGCCGGGGCACTCCGCCCGTCAGGTGGTGAACGCCGCCGTGCCGCTGTGCACGCTGCTGCTGGACCGCTCGCGCACGGTGGGCCGCGCGGGATGGCGGTTGCGCGCGGGAATGCTGCGGCTGCTGCTGGCCGGCGCACCCGACGCGCTCGGCCTGGTCGCGGAGGCGGCCGGCGAGCTCTGGCACGGCATGCCGGCGGAACCACTGAACGTGCTGGTCGGCCGGGGTGGCCGGCTCGCCATGGCGGCCGTGCGGGACCGGTTGACCGCCGACCGCCGGGTCGCCTCGGCCCGCGTGTTGTTCGCCGAGCTGGACGGGATCCTGGTGGTGATCGCCTCCGAGGGGCCGCCGACCGACTCGCTGCTGCGGGTGTTGGCCCAGGTCGACGGCCTGCGGCTGGGGGTTTCCAGCCCGGCCGGCTACCCGGAGCTGGGCCGGGCCCGGGACGAGGCGCGCCGGGCGGCGGAGTACCGGGGCGGGACCGTGGTGAGCCGGTTCGCTGAGCTGCCCCGCGACCTGCTGGACCTGCTCCCGGCGCGGCCGGCCGCCGAGTTCAGCGCGGCGGTGCTGCGCCCGCTGCTGGACGAGCCGGGCGACCTGACCCGCTCGCTGCGGGCCTGGCTGGCCCACCACGGGCAGTGGGACCCGGCCGCCGCCGAGCTCGGCGTGCACCGGCACACCCTGCGCAACCGGATCCGCAAGGTGGAGCGGCTGCTCGGCCGGGAGCTGGACTCCGCCGACCTCCGGGCCGAGCTGTGGCTGGCGTTGCGCCTGTCCGAGCGGCGCACGGAAGGCGTCGCCGGCTCGCGGGGCACGGCTCCCCGCCGGTGACAGCGGTCCGGGGCGCTGGGGCCTCGCTCAGCGACCTGGAACCGGCAGAGATGGCGATCAGTCGCGTCCGGTCGGCCCGAAGTGTCGGAGGTATCGGTGACCTCGGGCTGGTGCTGGCGAACGGTTGCCGCTTCCGGCATCAAAACACCGTTACCTATGTCGGAAGCGGCAACCGTGCTTCGGCCATCACGTCCGGGCGAGCCTGGTGGGCGTGGCGCGAGGGAGGGTCCGGGGGTGATGCGCGAAGATCGTCGGTGAGGTCGGCAATCCGGGAGGTTTCGTGCGGACGCGGGTGCTGCTCGGTTTGGGTGCGGTGCTGCTCCTGGTCGTCGGGGCAGCCGGCGGTTACGCCTTTCGCGGCACGCAGGGGGGCGAGGAACCGCCGGCCCGGGGTTCGCTCGCCGAGGGCGTCGGCGATCCGTACTACCCGGACGCCGGGAACCGGGGCTACGACGTCGGCGGCTACGACCTCCAGCTGCGCTACGACCCGGCCACCGACCAGCTGGACGGTCGGGCCACGATCACCGCGACGGCCACCGAGAACCGCGAGTGGTTCAACCTGGACCTGCGGGTGCCGGCCAGCGCGGTCACCGTGGACGACCGGCCCGCCGCGATCAAGCAGGAGGCCGGCGAACTGCGGGTCACCCCGGAACGCCCGCTGACCTCCGGCCGGCCGTTCACCGCCGTGGTCACCTACGCCGGCGTGCCGTCGACGATCAAGGACGGCGACGGCCCGCCGTGGGTGCGCTCGCCGGACGGCGCGCTGGTGGCCGGCGAGCCGGAGGCCGCCGCCTGGTGGTTCCCGTCCAACGACCACCCCACGGACAAGGCGACCATGTCGGTCGCCATCACGGTGCCCGAGGCGGTGCAGGCGATCTCCAACGGCACGCTGCTCGGAGATCCCGAACCGGTCGAGCCGGGGTGGCGGCGCTGGCACTGGCGTTCCACTACCCCGATGGCCTCCTACCTGGCCTTTCTCACCGTGGGCAAGTACGACATCGTGCGCCGGGACACCCCGTTCGGCCCGTTCCTCGCGGCCTATGCGGCGAACCTGGACCCGCGCGTCGCCCAGGTCGCGCGGGCCTCGGTGGACCGTTCCGCGCAGGTCGTGGGCGTGCTCTCCGACGTGTTCGGGCCGTACCCGTTCGACGGCATCGGCGGCGTGGTGCCGAACGTCTGCGACTTCACCGGAGCGCTGGAGAACCAGGGCCGGCCGGTCTACGGGCCGACCAGCTTCCGGGTGGACGTCGACGTCAGCATCATCGTGCACGAGCTGGCCCACCAGTGGTTCGGAGACAGCGTCTCGGTGCGCACCTGGGCGGACATCTGGCTGAACGAGGGCTTCGCCAGCTACGCCGAATGGCTGTACCGGGAGCGCACCGGCGGCCCGTCGGCGCGGGACATCGCCAACCGGACCTACGACTGCCAGTTCGGCAACGCGCGGTTCTGGCAGGTGCCGCCGGGCGCGCCCGGCAAGGACAACATCTTCCACGCCGCCGTGTACGGCCGGGGCGCGATGGCGCTGGCCGCGTTCCGCGCGCGGGTCGGTGACCAGGCATTCTTCACCACGCTGCGCACCTGGCTGGCCGAACGGCGAAACGGCAACGGCACGGTGGCGGACTTCCTGGCCACCCTGGAGCGGGTGTCCGGCAAACCGGTCGGCGACGTCGCCCAGACCTGGCTGTACGCGAACACCCGCCCGCCGGCCCCGCCGGCCTAGTGCCGTCCACACGATCTGACCGATCGTTCGGTCGTTTGACGCGCTAGCATGGGCGGATGAGCAGCCCGGAGAACGCGCCCGTCCGGCTCGAGCGGGACCAGCAGAACGCAGCCGTCGCCGTGGTCACGCTGAACCGCCCGGACCGGCGCAACTCGCTCACCGTGGAGCTGAAGGAAGCCCTGGCCGGCGCGCTGAGCGAGGTCGCCGACGACCCGGGTGTGCGGGCCGTGGTGCTGACCGGCGCCGGCAAGTCGTTCTGCGTGGGCCAGGACCTCGGGGAACACGCCGAGGCGCTGCGCGCCGACCCGGCCACCGCGTTCGACACCGTCGACCGGCACTACAACCCGATCGTCCGCGCGCTGGCCGGCATGCCGAAACCGGTGGTCGCGGCGATCAACGGCGGGGCGGTCGGCGCGGGTCTGGGCTTCGCGCTGGCCGCCGACCTGCGGATCGCCGCCGAGGGCGCCTCGTTCGGCACCGCGTTCGCGGCGATCGGGCTGACCGCCGACTCCGGGCTGTCCGCGAGCCTGGTGCACGCCGTGGGCGCGTCCCGGGCCGCCGAGCTCCTGCTGCTGGCCGAACCGTTCGACGCGGAGAAGGCACTGCGGCTGGGCCTGGTACGCGCGGTGGTACCCCCGGCGGAGCTGTTGCCGGCCGCGCTGGACCTGGCCCGCCGCCTGGCCGCCGGGCCCACCGCCGCCTACGCGGAGATCAAACGGGGCATCGCGCTCGGCGCGGTCGCCGGGCTGGACGAGACGCTGGCCGCCGAGGGTGCCGCGCAGGCCCGGCTGGGCCTCACCGGCGACCACGCCGGCGCCGTCGAGGCCTTCCTGGCCAAGCGGCGCCCGGTCTTCGAGGGCAAGTGAGCGAGCCCGCCACCCGCACCCGGCGCGCGCGGGACGGCGCCCGGCGGGCGGTCTACGACGCGGAGTCGCTGCTCGCGGTCGCCGTCGCCGAGTTCAACACCCGGGGCTACGACGCGACCAGCATGGAGCACCTGTCCAAGGCCGCCGGCATCACCAAGTCCTCCTTCTACCACCACGTGAGCGGCAAGGAGGAGCTGCTGCGCGCCGCGCTGGCCCGGGCATTGGACGGGCTGTTCGGCATCCTGGACGAACCGGACGCCGGGCGGGGTACGCCGCTGGACCGGCTGCGGTACATCGTGCGCCGGCAGGTGCAGGTGCTCACCGGCGACCTGCCCTACGTCACGCTGCTGCTGCGAGTGCGCGGCAACACCGAGACCGAACGCTGGGCGCTGGACCGCCGGCGGGCCTTCGACGCGGCCATCGCCGCACTGGTCACCGAGGCGGCGGCGGCCGGCCAGGTGCGCGCGGACATCTCGCCCGGCATGGTTGCCCGGTTGCTCTCCGGCACGGTCAACTCGATCATCGAGTGGTACCGGCCGGAGCGCGGTGGCCTGCCGGACCTGCCCGACGACGTGGTCCGGGTCGTCTCGGAGGGGATACTCGGACAGACCTGACGCCTCGTCGGCGACACGGCATAACTTATACGGTTGATAGGGCGCCCCGATCGTGCTTGCCTGGTGCCCGCTTTGGGGCGTGCTTGGGGGGCGCGGTGGATCGGACCGGGATGTCGGCCGGAGTCGTCACGGCCGTCGACCATCTCCGCGAGCTGGCCGGTCCCCGGCTCTACCTGCGCAACCCCTTCCGGTTGACCGGCCTGCCGACGGACGTCAACCGCCGCGTGGTGCGCGCGGCGCGGCAGCGGGTGGAGTCCGGCGGCGTGCCCGCGCCGGCGTCCGGCGAGTTGGCGGTGCCGGCGACCGAGGCCGAGCTGGTCGCCGCGCTGGAGGAGCTCGGCGATCCGGGTCGGCGCATCGTCGGCGAGGTCTTCTGGCTGTGGGGCACGGACAAGCCCCGGTGCGGGTGCACCGGAGAGTTCCACGCCGAGCACGACGAGGCGGTCCGGGCGCACGCCCTGGCGCTCGACCTGGAGGCCGAGCCCGAGGAACGGGAGGTCGCGGACGCGCTCTGGCTGGCCGCCGCGAAGCTGTGGAGCGAGCTGCTCCGGCGCGCCGAGTTCTGGGAGCACCTGCGGTACCGGGTCGCCGACCTGGAGGACGACGGCCTGGACCAGACCGTGCTCGCCGCGCTGCACGCCGAGTTGCCGCGCGCACTGGTGATGCCGCTGGCCGTGCTGGCCGCCGGATCCGACGAGCCCGAGCGGCTGGTCGCGCACGCCCGGCGCTGGGAGGTCGGCGCATCGGTGCTGGATGAGGCGCTCGCCGGGGCGGCCGAACAGCACCCCGTCGCACCGGAGGCCGGCGCGGATTCCCCGCAACCCTCCTCGGACCCGGAGGTGACCGAGGAACCCGCCGCGGGACCGAATTCCGCTGCGGGACCGAATTCCGGCGGGGAACCGAATTCGGCGGGGGAGCCGAATACGGCCGCGCAGCCGCATTCCGCCGCGGAACCGGAGCCGGTTGCGGAACCGGCGCCGGTCGCCGAGCCGGAGCCCCCGGTGCGGGCCACCCCTAAGCCCTGGTCGCCCGTGCCGAGGCCGTCCCCGCCGGAGCCGCTCGGCGGCGGGCCGGTGCTGCCGAGGCAACGCGGCACGGAACCCGCCGAGACGCCGTTCCAGCCCTCCACCCCGGAGCACCGGCCGGTGGCCTACCCGCCGGCGGAGTCCTTCGCGGACGCGGCGTTCCAGCGCGAGCGGTACCGGCCGGAGGCCTATCACGTCGAGCGGTTCCCCACCGACGTCTTCGCCACGCCGGACTTCAACCAGCCGGCGCGCCGGCGGCGGTCCGGCGGGATGATGGGCTTCTACCTGGCCCTGCTCACGGCGGCCATCCTGATCGCCATCGTCATCCTGGTGCTGGCCTGAACTGTGCCGTGAGGGCGTCCCAGTCCTCGCGGCGGGCCATCCACCGGGTGGTCCCGCCTTCTTGCGCGCGCCGTCCCCACCCCTCCAACCTGATCAACAGCTCGCCGAAGGTAGCGCGGGCGGCGGCTTCCCGGGGTTGAAACGTGCGTCGTTCCGAGGCAGAATACCAACCAACCGAACATTCGGTTCACAACGAGGAGGCGCCGTGACCACCACCGAACGGCGTGGCGAGACCGAGCTGTCCGCCGGGTTCGAAGAGATCGTCGCCGCCGACCAACGGGTCGAGCCGAGGGACTGGATGCCGGACGCGTACCGCGCCACGCTGGTCCGGCAGATCGCCCAGCACGCGCACTCCGAGATCATCGGGATGCAACCGGAGGGGAACTGGATCCTGCGCGCGCCCAGCCTGCGGCGCAAGGCGATCCTGCTGGCCAAGGTGCAGGACGAGGCCGGCCACGGGCTCTACCTCTACGCGGCGGCGGAGACCCTCGGCGTGGACCGCGAGGAGCTCACCGAGAAGCTCATCGAGTCCCGCCAGAAGTACTCCTCGATCTTCAACTATCCGACGCTGACCTACGCGGACATCGGCGTGATCGGCTGGCTGGTGGACGGCGCGGCGATCTGCAACCAGGTGCCGCTGTGCCGCTGCTCCTACGGCCCCTACGCCCGCGCGATGATCCGGATCTGCAAGGAGGAGTCCTTCCACCAGCGGCAGGGCTACGAGCTGCTGATGACCATGATGCGCGGCACCGACGCGCAGAAGGCCATGGTCCAGGAGGCGACGAACCGCTGGTGGTGGCCGTCGCTGATGATGTTCGGCCCGCCCGACGCCGACTCGCCGAACACCCGGCAGAGCATGGCCTGGGGGATCAAGCGGCACACCAACGACGAGCTGCGCCAGCGGTTCGTGGACATGACCGTGCCGCAGGCCGAGGCGCTGGGCGTCACGCTGCCCGACCCGGAGCTGCGCTGGAACGCCGAGCGCGACGCCCATGACTATGGCGAGCCGGACTGGGTGGAGTTCAAGTCGGTGATCTCCGGCGGCGGCCCGTGCAACACCCAGCGCCTGGCCCGCCGCCGCCGGGCGCACGAGAGCGGCGCCTGGGTCCGCGAGGCGGCCGCCGCCTACGCGGCCAAGCAGGAGGTGCACCCGTGAGTGAGAAGTCTGCCCATAGCCACACTCGCCACTCACGGGGCCAGCGCAACTGGCCGTTGTGGGAGGTCTTCGTGCGGGGCAAGCGCGGGCTGAACCACGTGCACGTGGGTTCGCTGCACGCGGCCGACGCGGAGATGGCGCTGCACAACGCGCGGGACGTGTACACCCGGCGCAACGAGGGCGTGAGCATCTGGGTGGTCAGGGCGGCCGACATCACCGCGTCCAGCCCGGCGGAGAAGGACCCGTTCTTCGCGCCCTCGGCGGACAAGGTCTACCGGCACCCCACCTTCTACGACATCCCGGAGGAGGTGCCGCACCTGTGAGCGCGGAGAAGGTTTACGACGAGCTGGCCGAGGCGCACGGCGGGGACGAGCACTGGGCCTTCGGTACCGGGTTCACCGACGCGGGCGTGCAGATCGACGCGCCGGTGCCGGACGGGGCGGGCCCGGCGGAGCTGGCCGAGTACTGCCTGATGCTCGGAGACGACGCGCTGATCTACGCTCAGCGGCTGTCCGAGTGGGTGGCCAACGCGCCGGAGCTGGAGGAGGAGGTCGCGCTGGCCAACACCGCGCTGGACCTGCTCGGCCAGGCGCGGTTGCTGTTGTCACGGGCCGGCCACCTGCTCGGCCGGACCGAGGACGAGCTGGCGTACTGGCGGTCCGACGCCGAGTTCCGGCACGTCAACCTGGCCGAGCTGGGCGACGGGGACGACTTCGGCGTCGCGGTCGCCCGGCTGCTGATCTTCGCCAGCTGGCGGCTGGCGGTGCTGCACCGGCTGCGTGACTCGCGCGATCCGGTGCTGGCCGCGGTGGCCGCCAAGGGGGTCAAGGAGCTGGCCTATCACCGGGACTACGCGGCGCGCTGGACGTTGCGCCTCGGTGACGGCACGCCCGAGTCCCACGACCGGATGCGGGCCGCGCTGGACTACGCCTGGCCCTATCTGGCCGAGCTGTTCCGGGTCAGTGAGCCCGAGCGCCGGCTGGCCGCCCAGGGCGTCGCGGTGGACCCGGCGGAGGTCGAGGCCGAGGTGCGCGAGGTGCTGGGGCGGGTGATCACCCGCGCCACCCTGGAGGTGCCGGAGCGGACGCCGATCGGCACCATCGGCGGGCGCGGCGGCCGCCAGGGCGTGCACACCGAGCACCTCGGCCGGGTGCTGGCCGAGATGCAGAGCCTGGCCCGCCAGCACCCGCAAGCCACCTGGTAGTTCGGGAAGGCCTCCGTCCGGTTGCGGGGGTTTTCCGCTGCCCTTAATGTACTGATTACTCAATATATTGGGGGCGAAGGCAACGGTGCGATCGGTCGGACGGCCACCCAAGGAGGTGCCGCAGGGGGAGGCCACCCGGAAGCGGATCCACCAGGTGGCCGTCCGGCTGTTCGCCGAGCGGGGCTACCACGGCACCGGGGTGGCCGAGATCGGCCGGGCCGCCGGGGTACGCCAGGGCGCGCTCTACTACCACATCGGCTCCAAGGAGGAGCTGCTGTTCGAGGTGCTCAAGCGGCACGTGGCGGAGTCGCTGCGCGGCGAGTCGGCCATCGCGGACGGCGACCGGCCGCCGGCGGAGAAGCTGCGCCTGCTGATCACCCATCACGTGGCCACGATCGCCGATCGCCGCGACGACGTGGTGATCTACCTGCGGGAGCAGGACAAGCTGACCGGCGAGCGGGCCGATGAGCTGCAGCGGCTGCGCGAAGAGGTGGAGTCGGTGTGGTGGCGGGTGCTCCGGGAGGGCATGGCCGCCGGGGTTTTCCGGCCGGTGGAGCGGGTCGAGGTGAACGGCCTGCTGGGGTTGGCCAACTCCGTCTTCTACTGGTACCGGCCGAGCGGCCCGCTCGAGCCGGAGGAGATCGCCGAACGGTTCTTCGCGCTGGCCGCGCACGGGATCACCATCTGAGGGAGAACGAATGGAGTTCCAGGACAAGGTTGTGCTGGTCACCGGCGGCAGCCGGGGCATGGGCCGGCGGATGGTCGAGGCGTTCGCCGAGCGCGGCGCGCACGTGGTGATCGCCAGCCGGAAGCTGGACGCCTGCGTCGAGCTGGCCGAGTCGGTGCGCGCGGAACACGGCGTGCGCGCGTTGCCGGTGGCCGCGAACGTGTCCAGCTGGCCGGACTGCGACGCGCTGATCGACGCTGTATACAACGAGTATGGCCGGGTCGACGTGCTGATCAACAACGCCGGGCTGTCCCCGCTCTACCCGAGCCTGGACCAGGTCTCCGAGGCGCTGTTCGACAAGGTCATCGGGGTGAACCTGAAGGGGCCGTTCCGGCTGTCCTCGGTGATCGGTACCCGGATGGCCGAAGGGGACGGCGGCGTGATCATCAACGTCAGCTCCATCGCCGCCATCCGGCCCGGCCCGCACGAGCTGCCCTACGCCACCGCCAAGGCCGGCCTGAACGTGATCACCGAGAGCATGGCGCGGGCGTTCGGCCCGAAGGTGCGGGTCAACTGCATCCAGGCCGGCCCGTTCCGCACCGACATCTCCAATGCGTGGCCGCCGGAGGCGTTCGAGCGGATCGAGCGGACCTTCGCGCTCGGCCGGGTCGGCGAGCCGGAAGAACTGGTCGGGGCGGCGCTGTACTTCGCCTCGGACGCGTCCTCCTACTGCACCGGCGCGGTGCTGCGGCTGGACGGCGGCGCGCCGTGAGGGGGGTCACCTACCGGGGGCCGTCCTCGGTCGAGGTCCGTTCGGTGCCCGACGCGGCGCTGCCGGACGAGCATGGCGCCGTGGTCGCGGTCGACCTGGCCGGCATCTGCGGCAGCGACCTGCACATCTACGCCGGGCACGGGTTCAGCCCCGACACCGGCTACTGCCTGGGGCACGAAGCGGTCGGCCGGGTGGTCGAGCTGGGCCGCGCGGTCACCGGGCTGGCGGTGGGCGACCGGGTGCTGGTGGCGGCCTCGGTCGGCTGCGCGTTCTGTGCGGAGTGCCGGCGGGGCCGGGTGTCCAGGTGCGCGGCGCCGCCGGTGGCCGCCGGCACGGTGGCCTGCTACGGGCTGAGCCACGCGCTGCCCGGCAGCCAGGCCGAGGCGGTCGCGGTGCCGCACGCGGCGACCAACCTGATCCCCGTCCCCGACGGGCTGTCCGACGAGGACGCGGTGGTGCTCACCGACAACGCGCCGACCGCCTGGTACGGCGCCCGCCGGGCGCGCATCCAGCCGGGCGACTCGGTGGTCGTGGTCGGGCTGGGGCCGGTAGGCTTGATGTGTATACAGGCGGCATACGCGCTGGGTGCGGCCAGGGTGTTCGGCATGGACAAGGTGCCGGACCGGCGCGACCGGGCGGCCGCGATGGGCGCCGAACCGGTCGCGCCGCCGGAGGGCCCCGACCCGGACCGGGGCAGCGCGGCCAAAGCGGGCAAGGAGGCGAAGGCGGCAATCCGGGCGGCCACCGGCGGCGGCGCGGACGTGGCCTTGGAGGCGGTCGGCGCCGACGCCAGCATCGACCTGGCCATCGGCGCGGTCCGCACCGGCGGCCGGGTGAGTGTGGTCGGGGTCAGCCAGAACAAGGCGTTCCCGCTGCACATGCCGGCGGCGCAGGTCCGCGAGCTGGAGTTCGCCATCGGCCTGTGCTCGGTGCAGTACGAGCTGCCCACCCTGCTCGCCCTGACCGCCGCCGGCCGCCTCCGCCCCGCCGAAGTGGTGACGCACCGCTTACCCCTATCCGAGGCCGCCGAAGGCTACCGCCTAATGTCCACCCGCTCAGCCGGCGTCAGCAAAGTAGTCCTCACCCCCTAAACCCATATCGCGGGTTTCCCCAGCCCATGTCGCGGGTTTGTCCGCACTGTGTCGCGGATTTGTGCTCCGGCCCGCCGGTTCGGGTGGGGCAGGTTTGGCCGACGACTTGGACGGTGGGGCAGGGTGCCCTGCCCCGGTTCGGCGCCGGGCCACCGAGCGCCAACTACGGACAGCAACTAATTCGTCATCATCGAGTTCGACACCAGCCTGGTTCGATTTTTGAGCAATCAGACTGACGTGGACCTCGACACGACGCGCCGGCCGATCCGACCCGCAGTGCCCGCCAGCCGCGGCAGGCGGCTCGCAAGCCACGGCAGACCGCCGCTCCGCGCCGTCCAAGCTGCTGCCGAACCTGCCCGTTCCGAACCGGCGGGCCGGAGCGCAAAATCCGCGACACAGTGCGGACGAATCCGCGACATGGGCTGTGAAAACCCGCGATATGGGCTGGGGAAACCCGCGATATGGGCTGGGGAGACCCGCGATATGGGGTTAGGTGAGGGTGCGTTTGATGCGGCTTGGTGACAACGCTCGTTCTATGCCCAGGACTGTGGCGCCGGCCAGGCCGGCGTACTCGCCCAGCGTGGACGTGGTGAGGACCAGGTTGCGGGTGGCCAGGGGGAGGGCGCGTTCGTAGACGACGGCGCGGATGCCGGCCAGGAGCTCGTCGCTCGCGGCGGTGAGCGAGCCGCCGATGGTCACCCGGGCCGGGTTGTAGAAGTGGACCAGGGTGGCCACCACTTCGCCGATCAGCTCGGCGGCCTCCCGGACCAGGCGCACCGCGACCGGGTCGCCGTGCGCGGCCAGCGCGCGGACGTCGGCGATGGTGGCGGGCTGCGCCGGTAACCGGCCGGCGATGGCCGACGCGGAGGCGACCGCCTCGATGCAGCCCACGTTGCCGCACACGCACCGGATGTCCGGGCCGCCGCGCACCCGGATGTGCCCGATGTCGCCGGCCGAGCCGTCCGCGCCGTGGTGCAGCTCGCCGGCCCGGGTGATCAGCCCGCCGCCGATGCCGGTGCCCACCTTGACGAACAGCAGCGGCGCCTGGTCCGCCGGCAACGAACGCGCCTCGCCGAGGGCGCGCAGGTTGACGTCGTTCTCCAGCATCACCGGGCATTCGAACTCCCGGCGCAGCCGGCCGGACACCGGGTAGGCGTGCCAGCCGGGCATGATCGGCGGGCGGACCGGCATGCCTTGGCGGGTGTCCACCGGCCCGGGGACCCCGATCACCATCGCTCGTGCCGGCCCGGGCAGCCGGGCGCGGAGCTTGCGCAGCGACGCCTCGACCACGTCCAGCACCGGGTCCGGCCCGTCCGCGATCTCGCAGTCCACGTGGGTGTGCGCGAGCAGGCGCTGGCCGAGGTCGACCACGGCCAGGTGGGCACCGTGTGCTCCCAGGTCGGCGACCAGTACGTGGCCGCCACCGGGGGACAGGCGCAACCGCTCGGCCGGCCGGCCGCGGCCGACCGGCGGAGGCGGGTTCGCGTCGAGCTCCAGCAGATGCCCGGCGAGCAGCTGGTCCACCGCGTTGCTCACCGTGGTGCGCGCCAACCCGGTGGCGATCACCAGGTCGGCCTTGCTGGCCGCCGCGCCCGAGGCGAGCAGCCGGGCGAGGGTGCTCAGGAGAACGGCCGAACCGTTCCGCGCGGCGTCCGTCGGCGGGTTCAGGCGTAACAGGGGCAACACCGGCAACTCGAGAATCGTCTTCCTCTTTTCGCCGGATTAATAACCAGGTGAAACATTATTCCGTCGTTGTGCGGCATTGGTCAACCGCCGAAACTGCATGCGTGTCGAAGGAGCCACCGGTGGAACTTCTGCGTATGCGCGGTGTATGCAAGCACTTCCCCGGTGTGCGCGCGCTGGACGGCGTGGACCTGGACGTGGCCGCCGGCGAGGTGCACTGCCTGCTCGGCCAGAACGGCGCCGGCAAGTCCACCCTGATCAAGGTGCTGGCCGGCGCACACAAGCCGGACGGCGGCGAGCTGTACTGGTCCGGCGAGCTGGTCAACTTCGACAACCCGCACGCCGCCGACGCCGCGGGCGTCGCCGCCATCCACCAGGAGCTGGACCTGGTGCCCGGGCTGAGCGTGGCGGAGAACATCTTCCTCGGCCACGAGCCGGCCCGGCTGGGTTGGGTCCGGCGGCGGGAGGCGCACCGGAAGGCCCGCGAGCTGCTCACCCGGCTGGGTCACCCGGAGATCCCCACCCACCGCGAGGTCGGTGACCTTCCGGCGGCCGGACAGCAGATCGTCAGCGTGGCCCGCGCGCTTTCCCGCAACGCCGAGCTGATCGTGATGGACGAGCCGTCGGCCGTGCTGGACCCGGCCGAGGTGACCAACCTGTTCCGGGTGATCCGCGAGCTGACCCACGCTGGGGTCGCCGTGGTCTACATATCGCACCGGCTGGACGAGATCCGGGCCATCGGCGACCGCCTCACCGTGCTCAAGGACGGGCGCACGGTGGCCCGCAACCTGCCCGCCGCCGACACCTCCACCGAGCAGGTCATCCGGCTGATGACCGGCCGGGCGCTGGACCAGCCGGCCCGGTCCGCGCCGGGCGGCGCCCGACCGCCCGGCGGGTTCGCGCTGGAGGTCGACGGGCTGGGCCGCGACGGCGAGTTCGCTGACGTCAGCTTCCAGGTGCGGGCCGGGGAGATCGTCGGGCTGGCCGGGCTGGTCGGATCCGGGCGCTCGGAGATCCTGGAGACGGTCTACGGCGCCCGCCGTGCCGGCGCCGGAACGGTCCGGGTGCGCGGCAACCCACTCGCCCCCGGCTCCGTGCCGGCCGCCGTCGAAGCCGGCGTCGGGCTGTGCCCGGAGGAGCGCAAGGGCCAGGCCCTGATCCTGCACGAGTCGGTGTACCGGAACGTCTCGCTGCCGGTGCTGGACCGGTTCGCCCGCGCCGGCTTCCTGGCCGAGGACGCCGACCTGGCCGAGGCCGCGCGCACCACGGAACGGCTGGACGTGCGGCCGGCCGACCCGACCGCGCCGGTGCGCACCCTTTCCGGCGGCAACCAGCAGAAGGTGGTGCTGGCCCGCTGGCTGCTGGCCGGCTCGCGGGTGTTGTTGCTGGACGAGCCGACCCGGGGCGTGGACGTCGGTGCCCGCGCGGAGATCTACTCGCTGATCCGGGACGCGGTGGGGCGGGGTGTGGCCGTGGTGCTGGTGTCCAGCGACATCCCCGAGGTGCTCGGGCTGGCCGACCAGGTGCTGGTGGTCGCGGACGGCCGGGTGGTGCACCGCGCGCCGGCCGCCGAGCTGGACGAACAAAGCGTGCTCGACCTGGTGATGCAGGGGGAGCGGGCATGACGCGCGCGAACGTACCTCCCGCGAAGGAGACCGCCCGGGCCGGCCATCCAGCCGACCCCGACGACGTGGCCGGCCCGACCCGGCCCGGGCGGTTCTCCGTGTCCCGGCTGCCCCGGCACAACCTGGGCCTGGTCGGGGTGCTCGCCGCGCTGGGCGTGATCGGCGTGCTCACCGCGCCGACCTTCCTCAGCGCCGGCAACCTGCTGACCATCCTGACCTCGGCGTCGATCATCGGCGTGCTCACCGTCGGGGCCACCTTCGTGATCATCGGCGGGGGAATCGACCTTTCGGTCGGCAAGGTGATGGCGCTGGCCTCGGTGTGGGCGACCACGGTGGCCACGCAGTCCTACGGGCCGGTGGTGATGGTGTTCTGCGCGCTGGTCGTCGGCGTGGGTGCCGGGCTGGTCAACGGGCTGCTCATCTCCTACGGGCGGATCGTGCCGTTCATCGTCACGCTGGCCATGCTCATCTCCGCGCAGGGCCTGGCCGAGCGGATCTCCGGGAAGCGCAGCCAGATCGTCACCGACCCGGTGATCGCCGGCATCGCCAGCACCCGGCTGCTGGGCATCCCGCTGCTGGTCTACATCTTCGCCGTGGTGGTGGCGCTGGGCTGGGTGCTGCTGAACCGCACCACGTTCGGCCGGCGCACCTTCGCCATCGGCGGCAACCCCGAGGCGGCCCGGCTGGCCGGCATCGACGTGCGCCGGCACACCGCCGCGCTGTACGCGGTGTCCGGGCTGTGCTGCGGCATCGCCGCGATCATGATCGCCTCGCTGACCACCACCGGGTCCAGCACCCACGGCACGCTCTACGAGCTGGACGCGATCGCGGCGGTGATCATCGGCGGCACGCTGCTCTCCGGCGGCCGGGGCACCCTGATCGGCTCCATCCTCGGCGTACTGGTGTTCACCACGATCACCAACCTGTTCGTGCTGAACAACCTGGAGACCGAGGTCCAGAACATCGCCAAGGGCGCGATCATCGTCGCCGCCGTGCTGGTGCAGAGGAGGACACGTGCTACGTAGGGGATTCCTGGCCGGTGCGGTCGGGGTGGGAGCCGGGGTGGCACTCACCGCTTGTACGAGCAACACACCGGCCGGCAACAACGCCGCGCCCGCCCCGGGTGCCGCCGCACCGGCCGGAAACAATGCGGCTCCGGGCCGCCCGGTGACCATCGGGTTCTCCGCGCCGGCCGCCGACCACGGCTGGATCGCGGCCATCGCCAAGAACGCCCAGGCGCAGGCCGGGCAGTACCCGGACGTCACCTACCAGCCGGTGAACCCGACCAACGACATCACCCAGCAGATCGCCGCCGTGGAGACACTGATCAACAAGAAGGTGGACGCGCTGGTCATCCTGCCCAACGACGGCAGCCAGCTCACCTCGCTGGGCCGGCGCGCCATGCAGGCGGGCATCCCGGTGGTCAACCTGGACCGCATCTTCGACACCCCGCTGGCCTACCGCTGCTGGATCGGCGGGGACAACTACGGCATGGGCGTGAGCGCGGGCAACTACATCGCCAACCGGCTTCGCGAGCGGAACGTCGCCCAGCCGGTGATCGGGGAGATCGCCGGCATCGACAACCTGCCGCTCACCCAGCAGCGCAGCCAGGGCTTCAAGGACGCGCTGGCCAGCTTCGGCTTCTCCGTGGGGCCGCGCCAGGCGGCCGACTTCACCGCGCAGGGCGGCCAGCGGGTCGCGGCCAACCTGCTGCAGGCCGCGCCCCGGCTGGACGCGCTGTGGAACCACGACGACGACCAGGGCATCGGCGTGCTCGCCGCCATCCAGCAGGCCGGGCGCTCCGAGTTCTTCATGGTCGGCGGGGCCGGCTCGTCGAACGCGATGCAGGCCATCCAGGCGGACAACACGGTGCTGAAGGCGACGGTCACCTACAGCCCGACCATGGCTTCCTCGGCGATTTCCCTGGCTCGCCTGGTCGCCCAGCGAAGGGGGCTGGGCGACCTGGTCGAGCACGAGGTGCCGGCGTCGATCACCCTGGCCTCGGCCACGGTGACCAAGGACAACGTCGGTGAGTACCTGCCGTTGGGCTTCGAGTCCTGATGGGCGCTTCGGTACTCGGCGTGGGCATGGTCGGCTACGCGTTCATGGGGGCGGCGCACTCGCACGCCTGGCGGTCGGCCGCCCGGTTCTTCGACCTGCCCCTGACCCCGGAGCTGACCGCGCTGTGCGGGCGCAACCGGGCGGCGGTGGACGCGGCGGCGGACCGGATGGGCTGGGCGTCGGTGGAGACGGACTGGCGGGCGCTGCTGCGCCGGGATGACATCGCGCTGGTCGACGTGTGCACCCCCGGCGACACCCACGCGGAGATCGCCATCGCCGCACTGGCCGCCGGCAAACACGTGCTGTGTGAGAAACCCCTGGCCAACAGCGTCGCCGAGGCGCGGGAGATGGCCGCCGCGGCCGCCCACGCGGCGGAACGCGGGGTGCGCAGCATGGTCGGCTTCTCCTACCGCCGGGTGCCCGCGCTGGCGCTGGCCCGGCGGCTGGTGGCGCGGGGCCGGATCGGCGAGGTGCGGCACGTGCGGGCGTCCTACCAGCAGGACTGGCTGGTCGACCCGGAGGCGCCGCTGGTCTGGCGGCTGCGCAGGGAGGCGGCCGGGTCGGGCGCGCTGGGTGACATCGGCGCGCACATCGTGGACATGGCCCAGTACCTCACCGGCGACCGGCTGACCGGGGTGTGCGCGCTCACCGAGACGTTCGTGAAGGAACGCCCGCTGCCGGTGGGTGCCGCGGCCGGCGGTCTGGCGGCCGGCGGGGTCAGCGCGGAACGCGGTGCGGTGACCGTGGACGACGCGGCGCTGTTCCTGGGCCGGTTCGCCGGCGGCGCACTGGCCTCCTTCGAGGCCACCCGGTTCGCCACCGGCCGGAAGAACGCGCTGCGCATCGAGCTGTCCGGCAGCCTCGGCGCGCTGGCCTTCGACCTGGAGTCGATGAACGAGCTGGCCTACTACGACAACACCGAGGACCCGGAGACCGCCGGCTTCCGGCGCATCCTGGCCACCGAGCCGACCCATCCCTACGTGCACGCCTGGTGGCCGCCCGGGCACCTGCTCGGCTACGAGCACACCTTCACCCACCAGGTGGCCGACCTGGTTTCCGACATCGCCGCCGACCGTGACCCGACCCCGTCCTTTGCCGACGGCCTGAACGTGCAACTGGTGCTGGACGCGGTCGCCCGCTCGGCGGACGGCGGCGGCGCCTGGCAGCCGATTGGGAGTGAGTGACTTGGCCCGACCGATCACGCTGTTCACCGGCCAGTGGGCGGACCTGCCGTTCGAGGAGGTGGCCCGGCTGGCCGGCGAGTGGGGCTATGACGGGCTGGAGATCGCCTGCTGGGGCGACCACTTCGACCCCTGGGCGGCGGTTTCCGATGATCGCTATCTGCGCGGCCGCCGGGACATCCTGGAGAAGCACGGCCTGTCCGTGTACGCCATCTCCAACCACCTCACCGGGCAGGCGGTGTGCGACGACCCGATCGACGAGCGCCACCGGGCACTGCTGCCCTCCCGGGTCTGGGGCGACGGCTCGCCGGAGGGGGTACGGGAACGGGCCGCCGAGGCGATGAAGGTGACCGCCCGGGCGGCCGCCGCGCTCGGCGTGGACACGGTCGTGGGGTTCACCGGCTCGAAGATCTGGAAGACGGTGGCCATGTTCCCGCCGGTCCCCGCGTCGATGGTGGAGGACGGGTACCGGGACTTCGCCGACCGGTGGAACCCGATCCTGGACGTGTTCGACGAGGTCGGCGTGCGCTTCGCCCACGAGGTGCACCCGAGCGAGATCGCCTACGACTACTGGACCACGGTCGCCGCGCTGGACGCGCTCGGGCGCAGGCCGGCCTTCGGCCTGAACTGGGACCCCAGCCACATGGTCTGGCAGGACATCGACCCGGTCGGCTTCCTCTGGGACTTCCGGGACCGGATCTACCACGTGGACTGCAAGGACACGGCGTTGCGCACCGGAAACGGCCGCAACGGCCGCCTCGGCTCGCACCTCCCCTGGGCCGACCCCCGCCGGGGCTGGGACTTCGTCTCGGTCGGCCGGGGCGACGTCCCCTGGGAAGCGTCCTTCCGCATGCTCAACGCGATCAACTACACCGGCCCCATCTCGATCGAATGGGAAGACGCCGGCATGGACCGCCTACAAGGCGCCCCCGAAGCCCTCGCCTACATCCGCGCCAACGTATTCCCCCCACCAGAAGCGGCCTTCGACACCGCCTTCTCCCCCCAACCCTGATTCAGTGCCCCCAGCACTCTGATTCAGTGCTTTGAGCACGGTGATTCAGTGGTTTGGGCACGGTGATTCAGTCGGTTCAGCAGGCCTCGGGCAGCCCCGCCCAGGCGAACGCCTCCCGGTGGAACCGCGCCACCTCAGCCGGCCGGTCGTCGCCGAGCATGTCGTCGCGCACCGGAATCCCACGCCGGGCGGGTCGAACGAGGAGTTCCTGGCCTGCCCGGGGGTGTCGCCGAGGCAGACCACGGACCGCGGCGCGGTGGTGATCTCGGCGGGATCTCGGCCGGCTTCCCGGGCGTAGGAGTCCAGCTTGGTCCGCCCGGCCTGGATCCCCTCCGGGCCGAGCTTGGCCGGCAGCCAGCCCTGGGTGGTCAGGTCCCGTCAAATGATCATCAAAGCCACGGTAGATCTGCTGGTGGAACGGGTTTCGCGGCCACCACGGTGGAGGCGATCGCCGAGCGCTCCGGCGCCGCGAAGACCACCACCTACCGGCACTGGCCGGACAAGGGGGCCGTGCTGGGCGGCACCATCGAGTCGATCATCCCGATGGCCACCGCGCCGGACAGCGGCAGCCTGCGCGGCGACCTGGCGCGGTTCGCCGAGGAGTTGGCCGGGGTGCTGTCCGCGCCGCCGACCTCGGCGTTGGTTCCCGCGCTGGTCGACTCGGCCGAGCGGGACACGGCGCCGGCGAAGCCGCTCGCCGGGTTCACCGCCGGGCGTCGGGCGCCGATCCGGGAGGCGGTGGCGCGCGCGGCCGGGCGTGGGGAGATCGACCCGCGGATCGACGCCGAAGCGGTGGCCGAGCTGTTCCTGGGGCCGATCTTCTACCGGCGGCTGCTGTCCCGTGAACCTCTGGACGCCCCGTTCACCGCCCGCACGGTGAACGGGGTGATGGCGGCGCTGCCGCTCCTTGCCCAGGGCAGCGAGCCCCGGCCCGAGGGGGTGATCGCCGTCTCTGGCGCTCTGGCGTCGATTTTCGACGCTGAACCGCCGCGGACGGTGATCACTCCTCGAGCGAGACGTTCGCGCCCCGATCGGCGAGCCGCCTGGGCCCGGTCTGCGCGGCGCGTCGCCGGCGGCTCGCCCATGCGGGGCTTGCGCCGGACGTGCGGGACGCTCACGCGGGGCTTGCGCCGGACGTGCGGGACGCTCACGCGGGGCTTGCGCCAGCGGTGCTGAGGCGGCATCCTGTTACTAGACGACCGAACATTCGGTCAGTACGAGTGAGGAGGCGTCGGTGCTGAGTACCGAGAGCCGGGACGCGCGCCGGGTCGCCGGCGAGGTGGTGGACCCGGAGATGCCCATGCTCACCCTCGCCGACCTCGGCGTGCTGCGCGGTGTCGAGGTGTCCGGGGACGCGGTCACGGTGACCATCACGCCCACCTACAGCGGCTGCCCGGCGTTGGCCGAGATGCGCGACGACCTGCGGGAAGCCCTGCACGGCGCCGGTTACCGCGAGGTCGAGGTGCGCACCGTGCTCTCCCCGCCGTGGAGCACCGACTGGATCAGTGAGCGCGGCCGGCGCAAACTGGCCGAGGCCGGCGTCGCGCCACCGGACCGGGTCGGCGAGCGGCCGGCCGGGCCGGTGCCGCTGAACCTGGAGCCGCTCAGCGCCCGGGTGCCCTGCCCGCATTGTGGCGCGCCTTCGACCGAGGAGCTGTCCCGGTTCGGGCCGACGGCATGTACCGCGCTGCGCCGCTGCCCGGCCTGCCGGGAACCCTTCGAGCACGTGAGGCCGCTGTGACCGGTTTCAACGCACTACGAGTGGCCGAGGTGGAACGGCTGTGCGACGACGCGGCCGCCGTGACCTTCGAGATCCCGGACGAGCTGCGCGCCGAGTACGCCTTCCGCCCGGGCCAGTACCTGACCCTCCGCCAAAACGTGGACGGCCGGGAGGAGCGCCGCTCCTACTCGATCTGCGCGCCGGCCGGCGCGCCGCCCCGGGTCGGTGTGCGGCGCATCGACGGCGGGCTGTTCTCCAGCTGGCTGGTCGACCGGGTACGCGCCGGCGACCGGGTGGAGGTGGCCCCGCCGTCCGGCACGTTCAGCCCGGCCCGGATCGCGCGGGGCGAGCACCACGGGCTGATCGCGGCCGGCTCGGGCATCACCCCGGTGCTGTCCATCGCCGCGTCCGTGCTGGCCGCCCACGAGGACACCCACGTCACCCTGCTCTACGGCAACCGGCGCACCGACACGGTGATGTTCGCCGAGGAGCTGGCCGACCTGAAGAACCGCTACGGCCCCCGCCTGCACCTGGTGCACGTGTTGTCCCGGGAACCGCAGGAGGCGGACATCGGGTCCGGCCGGTTGGACGAGCCGAAGCTGCGCGAGCTGCTCACGCTGCTCGTGGACACCGACGGCGTGGACCACTGGTGGCTGTGCGGCCCGCTGGGTGTGACCGAGGCCGCGCGCGGCGTGCTGGAGTCGCTCGACGTCGACGCGAAACGGGTGCACCGCGAGCTGTTCTACGTCGACGAACCGCCCCCCGAGCTGCACCACCCGGACGACCCGGCCCCGCTGGACGGCGAGACCGCCGAGGTCACCGTGGTACTCAACGGCCGGTCCACCGTGCTCACCCTGCCCCGGACGGAACCGGTGCTGGACGCCGCGCAGCGGGTGCGCGCCGACCTCCCGTTCGCCTGCAAGGGCGGGGTCTGCGGGACCTGTCGCGCGCTGGTCACCGACGGCGAGGTGCGGATGCGGCGCAACTTCGCCCTGGAGCCGGCCGAGCTGGCCGCCGGCTACGCCCTCACCTGCCAGGCCCTGCCCACCACCGACACCCTGACCATCGACTTCGACGCCTGATCACTCCGGCGCGAAGCGTTCGCGGAGCTCGTACTTGAGCACCTTGCCGGCCGGGTTGCGTGGCAGCACGTCGACGATCTCCAGCCGCAGCGGCAGCTTGTACCCGGCCAGCCGCTCGCGGGCGAACTCGCGCAGCTCGTCCAGCGTCAGGGACGCGCCGGAGGCCAGCACCACCACCGCGGTGACCGCCTCGCCCCACCGGGTGTCCGGCGTGCCGATGATGGCCACCTCGGCCACCGACGGGTGGTCGTAGAGCACGCTCTCCACCTCGGCCGGGTACACGTTCTCCCCGCCGCTGATCACCATGTCCTTCACCCGGTCGACCACGTACACGTAGCCGTCCGGGTCGCACACCCCCACGTCGCCGGTGTGGAACCAGCCGTCCGCGTCGATCACGTTGTCCGTGGCGGAAGGGTTGCGCCAGTAGCCGGCCATCACCTGCGGGCCGCGCACGCAGATCTCCCCGCGCTCGCCCACCGGCACCGGCGTGCCGTCCGGGGCGAGCAGCCGCACGTCGGAGAGCATGGTCGTGGTCCGCCCGGCGGAACCGGTCTTGCGTACGGTCTCCTCCGGCCGGGTGACCAGCGCCAACGGCGCGGTCTCGGTCAGCCCGTAGCCCTGCGCGAACGGCACGCCCAGGCCGTTGTACAGCTTCATCAGCCGCTCCGGAACCGGCGCGCCGCCGCACATGAGCAGCCGCACGCTGGACAGGTCGGCCTCGCCGAACGACGGGTGCTGGCTCATGAACAGGAACATCGCCGGCACGCCGAACATCGTGGTCACCCGGTGCTCGGCGATCAGGGCCAGCGCGGCGCCGGGGTCGAACCCCGGCATCAGCACCACCCGGCCGCCCTTCTGCAGGGTGAGCAGCGTGGTCACGTTCAGCCCGCCGATGTGGAACAGCGGAGCGCAGACCAGCGTGGTGTCGTCGGACAGGATGTCGAAGGACAGCAGCGCGTTGACGTTGTTCCAGAACAGGTTGCCGTGGGTGAGCATGGCGCCCTTGGGCCGGCCGGTGGTGCCCGAGGTGTACATGATCACCGCGACGTCCTCGGTGCCGGCGCCGACCGCGTCGGCCTCGGCCAGCGGCTCGCGCGAGGTCAGCAGCGCGTCCAGTGCCTCCCAGCCCGGCACGTCGTCGGTGTGCGTGATGACCCGGCGCAGCGGCGTCTCCCCCCGCACCGGGTCGATCACCCGCGCGCGGTCCGCGTCGGCGATCAGGGTGTGGATCTCCGCGTCGCCCACGATGAACGCGAGCTCGGCGGCGCTGAGCCGGAAGTTGAGCGGAACGAAGATGGCGCCCAGCCGCGCGGCGGCGAACATGGTGTGCAGGAACAGCGGGTGGTTCAGCCCGAGGTAGCCCACCCGGTCGCCGGCGGACACCCCGCCGGCCCGCAGCTCGGCGGCCAGCCGGTCGATCTTGTCGAGCAGCTGGGCGTAGCTGTCCGTCTCGCCGCCGAAGGTGAGCGCCGGGCGCTCCGGCGAGCTGGCCGCCCGCCGGGCCATCCACGAGCCGAGGTCCGTCGGGGGGTTGTGGCCGCCACTCATCCGCGCCTCCTCCTGTTGTTGCCGCTGAAAGTTTAGAGGTGTGTTCGGTCGGATGCGCTGGGTGATCGTCGTTGCCCACTGGCACCACGCGACACAGCAGGAGAACGACGTTATGTCGCAGTTGCAATGGTATAACTTTCAATACTTAGCGGTATGCAGACCTGGGGCCAGGGGATTCGGGCCCGGGCTTAACTGACCCGATGGTGGGGTTGCGGGGAGTCCAACGGCCGCGACGCGAAGTAATCAGGTTTACTCTGTGCGACTATCACAGCCACCTTGGGTGCGTCGGGGGCGTTCACCGGACCCGATCCGCCCGGGGTTTTCGCTACCAGGACTGGACGACCGCTTGTGGGGACGAGCGGTCGATCAGAAGGGGGAAACGGTGAAGGCTCGATCGTTGGTTTTCGACCTCTTCGGCGACTACTTGTGTACGGGCGGTGGAGAGGTCCGACTAAGAGGGCTCATAGCCCTGATGGGCTGCTTCGGGGTTCCGGAGGCGACAGTCCGCGTGGTGGTCACCCGGCTGCGCAAGGAGGGTTGGTTGGCCAGCCGTCGTGACGGCCGGGAAACCACCTACCTGCTCACCGACGCCGCCGGGCACATGCTGGAGGAGGGGCAGGAGCGCGTCTTCCGGCGCAGTGAGCAGGCCTGGGACGGGCGGTGGCACCTGGTCATCTACTCGGTCCCGGAGACCGAGCGGGCGGTGCGCGAACAGCTGCGCAAGAAGCTCAGCTGGCTCGGGTACGGCCCGCTTTCGCCTTCGGTGTGGCTGAGTCCGCACGACCGGGTGGACGAGGTGAAGCTGGCGGTCGCCCAGTGGTCCTCGGTGCGGATGGACCTGTTCAGCGCCGCGTCCGAGGGACCGCAGGTGGACCGGGCGATGGCGGCCCGGTCCTGGGACCTGGACGAGCTGAACCGGGACTATGCCGAACTGGTCGCCGAGTTCGAGCCGAGGCTGGAGCACTACAGCTCCGGTGACCTGGCCGGACAGGACGCGCTGGTGGAGCGGACCCGGCTGGTCGGCCGGTACCGGGAGTCGCTCTACCGGGACCCGGAGCTGCCCGTGCAGCTGCTGCCGGAGGACTGGGCCGGTTGGACGGCCCACAAGGTCTTCCGGCAGGCCCACGAGCTGCTCCGGGAGCCGGCCGAGGAGTGCGTCGCCTCCCTCCTCTCTCGCACGGCCTAGAACGCGAACGAGGGCCGGGCACGACACCTCACCCGAGGTGTCGTGCCCGCGTCCGCGAGTCGGGGATTTGGGTACGGCGAGTCGGGGATTTGGGTACGCCGCCGGTGTGACGTGCGCTTCGAGTTCACGGTGACGCCTTGGCCCGTTAATGCATGTGCATTACAGTCTCTGGCACATGAACTAGACGGAGGGCGGTAGCCGACGATGGCGTGGGACTTCTCCACCGAGCCGGAGTTCGAAGCCAAGCTCGCATGGATGCGCGAGTTCGTGCGTGAAGAGATCATCCCGCTGGAGACGCTGGACCTGGACTGGGCGACCTACGACCGGATCACCCAACCGCTCAAGGACCGGGTCAAGGAGCAGGGGCTGTGGGCCTCGCACCTGCCGCCGGAGCTGGGCGGCGGCGGGTTCGGGCAGGTCAAGCTGGGTCTGATGCACGAGATCCTGGGGCAGTGCAAGTATGCGCCCGGCATCTTCGGGAACCAGGCGCCGGACTCCGGCAACGCCGAGCTACTGTCCGTCGGCGGCAACGAGGAGCAGAAGGAGCGCTGGATGCACCCGCTGCTGCGCGGCGAGCTGCGCAGCTGCTTCTCCATGACCGAGCCGGGCGCCGGCGCGGACCCGACCATGCTGAGCACCCGTGCGGTGCTGGACGGCGACGACTACGTGATCAACGGTCACAAGTGGTTCTCGTCCAACGCGAGCGTGGCCGACTTCCTCATCGTGATGGCGGTGACCGACCCGGACGTGTCCCCCTACCAGGGCTCGTCCATGATCGTCGTGCCGGTGGACACGCCGGGGGTGAACATCCTGCGGGACATCCCGGTGATGGACCATCCGTGGTCCGGCGGCCTGGACGGCGGCCACGCCGAGATCATCTACACCGACGTGCGGGTGCCCAGGGAGAACCTGGTGGGCAACCCCGGTGACGGGTTCAAGCTGGCCCAGCAGCGGCTGGGGCCGGGCCGGATCCACCACGCGATGCGCTGGCTGGGCCAGTCCAAGCGGGCGTTCGACATGCTGTGCGAGCGGGCGGTCAGCCGGATCGCCCACGGTTCGCGCCTGGCCGACAAGCAGATGGTGCAGGACTGGGTGGCCACCTCGGCCGCCGACATGCAGGCCGCCCGCCTGCTCACCCTGCACGCGGCGTGGACCATGGACCAGGTCGGCGCGTCCAACGCCCGCAACGAGATCGCCATGATCAAGTACTGGGGCGCCCGGGTGCTGCACGACGTGATCGACCAGGCCATCCAGGTACACGGCTCGCTGGGCTTCTCCGGCGACCTCCCGCTCGAGCAGATGTACCGGGCGGCCCGCGCCGCGCGCATCTACGACGGCCCGGACGAGGTGCACAAGGAGTCGGTGGCGCGGCGCATCCTGCGCGGCTACCAGGCGACCGAGGTGCCCACCGAGCACATTCCGACCCGCCGGGAGGCGGCCCGCAAGAAGTTCGCCGAGCAGCTCGACCTGGCCACCGCGAACGCGTGACCTCCGCGCCAGCCGAAACCAGCGCGGCCGGGGGCGACACCGCCTCCCGGCTGCGCCGGTCGGCCGAGCGGCTGTTCGCCGAGCACGGCGTGGACGGGGCGTCGCTGCGGCAGATCACCAAGGAGGCCGGGCAGCGCAACGTCACCGCCGTGAACTACCACTTCGGCTCCCGCGACGGCCTGCTGCGGGCCGTGCTGGAGCACCACCTGGCCGAGCTGCGCATCCGCCACCGCACGCTGGTGGACCGGTACCTGGAGAACCCGCCGGCCTCCGCGCGGGATCGGCTGCGGGAGCTGGCCGACGCACTGGTCATGCCGGCCTGCGCGGAGCTGGAGTGCGCGGACGGCGGCCCGGACTTCCTGCGCATCGCCGCCGAGGTGGTCAACCGCAGCGACTGGGTGGTCGCGCCGGGCACGCCGATCTCCGAGCTGATCACCCACCAGCACGGCTGGGGTGACCTGGTCGAACCGTTGATGCCGGGCAGTGACGACGCCGCGACCGGGCGGCTGCACCGGCGGTTCGCCGCGATGCGGTTCGTCTACGTGGAGCTGGGCCGGCGCGCGCTCCAGCCACAGCCCAGGCGGGACGACCGGCTGTTCGCCAGCCAGCTCACCGACCTGGTCACCGGGCTGCTCACCGCGCCGCTCAGCGCGCGCACGTTACGCCTGCTCAAAAGCGGTCCGGAAACACCAGAACGGCCGGCCTGACCTCGGGGGATCAGATCGGCCGTTCCGGAGATCGAGCGTGGGTGGTTACAGGCCGCCCAGACCGCCCAAGCCGCCCAGATCGGTCGGCGGCTTCACGTCGGCCACGCTGCCCAACGGGCTCTTGCCCGTGTCGTCAGACTTCGGGCTGTCGGAGTCGGTGTCCTCCGAGTCGGTGTTGACCGAGTCGGTGGGGTCGCTGGACGAAACGCTGTCGGTGCTCAGCGAGTCGGTGTCGAGGTCGTCGGCGGCCGCGGTGCCAACGCCGAGGAGCAGGGCTCCTCCGGCGGCGGCGAGGGCCAGGGTGTAGCGCAGACGCATGTCTGTCCTCTCGGGGTTTGAACTGTTAGCACGTATGGCCGGACAGCGGCCGCCACTGTAGACGGATCCATGTGGGTGATTGCAACCCGTACTCGCGTGCTCACCGTGCGCGTGCGCCGGGCGGTACCCTATGCACGTTCAGCGGAGCAGTTACCAAGTCGTTATTGATCACTACGCTATCTGGGGTAAGTCGTTCGGTCCTATCTAGGTCCATTGGTGGTATTGGATCGCGATCGCGAATGGGTGATCGGGAACGGCCACAGCGCCGAGCGGCCTGCCGGCAGGATCCCGGTCGTGGCGGACATCGACGCTGACCCCTCGGCCCTGTGGTCGCGCGCGGCCCGGATCTCGGCTCTGGCGCACGAGTTGGCCGCCGCGGCCGAGGCGGCGCGCGTGGCGGGCATCCAGGATGTGCCCGGCGGCGGGTGGTCCGAGTACGCGGATCAGGTGCTGGCCGGCACGGCCGCCGACGTCGCCGAGCTGGCCGGCCTGGCCGCCGCGCTGCACCGCCGGGCCGCCGCGCTGGCCGGCGCCGACACCGCGGTCACCGAGCGCCTCAGCGCCATCCGCCGGTGCCTGGGTTGACCCCGGCCCGGGGCCGGGAATGCGAAACGCCGGTCGGCGCGGCCGGCCGGCTCCGGAAATACGAAACGCCGGTCGGCGCACTCGAGGATGCACCGACCGGCGTCCGGTCATACCGCTGGGGAGCGGACTAAGTCATGCGGGGAGTCAGCTGTCGTCGTCCGAGCCGGAGGAACCGGAAGAGCCAGAGCTGGACGAACCGCTGCCGCTGTCGTCCGAGTCGTCACCGGACGAGGACGAAGACTTCTTGGTGGACGGCTTGCTGCTGTCCGAGGCGGAGTCCGTCGCCGAGCCGGTGTCGCCGTCCTCCGAGTCCGAAAGGCTGTCGCTGCTGTCGCTCCGGAGCTCCTCGTCGCCCGGGCTGCTCGCGCTCGAGTCGTCACCGCCGAGGATGCCCCCGAGGCCACCGAGTCCGTCGGCATACGCGCTGCCGGCGCCGAGCAGGAGTGCCCCGCTGGCGGCCGCGATTGCCAAGCTGATGCGCAGGCGTCGCTGCATATTGCAATCCTCCTCAGATCGTCAGTCGCACGGTGGTCCGTACGGCAGCGGCCCATGCTAGGGGAGCGGGATTCGGGTCGGGGAGTGCGGTCAGGGTAACCCGGCCGGACCAGCGAATACTCCAATGGTGTCGGCGTGTCGCGGCCGGGGGTCCGCTTCGAACTCCCGAAATGCGCCCGTGAGGCCGGTCAGCGGCGGGAGAGGCCCGCTGTTCCCTGACGGCGGGGTGACCCGGCCGCGCCTATTCTCGTTAGGCACAGTGCCGTGCAACCAGGCGCCCAGACGGGGGAACGCGATGTCCGCTCCGGCCGAGTTGACCGCTCGAATCGATCTGTGGAGCTCGGCCTCGTTCGCCGAGGGGCATCCGGTCGAGCAGTACCGGTGTCTGCGGGAGAACGCCCCGGTGTACCGGCACGAAGAGCCGGATGGGCCGGGTTTCTGGGCGGTCACCTCGCACGCGCTGGTGCGCGAGGTGAGCATGCATCCGGAGCGGTTCTCCAGCGCGCTGGGCGGCATCCTGATCCCCGACCTGCCGCCGCAGGAGCTAGAGTTTTTCCGCACGATGATGCTGGCCATGGACCCGCCCCGGCACTCGTTCTACCGGCGGCTGGTCGGCGGGCTGTTCACCCCGAAGCGGGCGGCGCAGTGGCGCGAGCGGATCGCCGCCACGGTGACCGCGATCCTGGACGAGGCGGCCGAGGCGGAGCGCGCGGCCGGCTCATGTGACCTGGTCACCGAGGTGGCCGGCAAGCTGCCGTCCTACGTGATCGCCGAACTGCTCGGCATTCCGAGGGCGGACGGTGAGCGGCTCTACGAACAGACCGAGATCATGCACTCGGCGCCGGACGCGGTGATCGTGGAGCGGCGGTCGGCCGCGATGGTCGAGATCATGCAGTACGCGGCCGGGGTGCGCGCCGACAAGCTGGCCAACCCGGCCCCGGACATGGCCACCCGGCTGGTGACCGCCGAGGTGGACGGCCAGCGGCTGACCGAGGAGGAGTTCATCTCCTTCTTCATGCTGCTGCTCAACGCCGGCGGCGACACCACGCGCAACCTGATCGGCGGGGCCGTGGCGGCGCTGCTGGACCGGCCCGCGCAGCTGGCCTGGCTGCGCTCCGACCTGCCGGCGCGCATACCGGCCGCCGCCGAGGAGCTGCTGCGCTTCCAGGCCCCGGTGATCTACATGCGGCGCACCGCGGTCGCCGACACCGCGTTGGGTGACGTCCCGATCGCGGCCGGCGACAAGGTTGTCCTCTATTACGGTGCGGCGAACCGTGATCCGGCGGTGTTCGACCGCCCGGAGGAGCTGGTGCTGGACCGCACGCCGAACGAGCACATCGCGTTCGGCGGCGGCGGGCCGCACTTCTGCCTCGGCGCGCACTTCGGCCGGATCGAGGCGGTGGAGATGCTCGGCCAGCTGCTCGGCCGGTTCCCCGGCCTGGCCCTGGCCGGGGAACCCACCTGGTTGGCATCCAACTTCATCTCCGGTCCCACCCACGTTCCGGTCCGCCTGAGCTAAACCAGGGCCTCGTCCTGCTCCAGCGCCTCGGCCGCGGCCGGGTTGTCGGCCGGAGCCGGGGTGCGCAGGGCCACGGCGGCGACCACGGCCAGCACGGCGGCGATCACCGCCGCCACCGCCGAGGTGAGTACCAGGCCGGAGACGAAGGCCTCGCGGGCCGCGCCGAGCAGCGCGGAGCCGAGCGCCTCGGGCAGCTGTGAGGCGGCCACGACCGCCCCGCCCAGGGTGTCCCGCGCGGCGTCCACCGCGTCGGCCGGCACTCCGGCGGGCAGCGCGGAGGCCACCCCGCTCCGGTAGATGGTCACCGCGATGCTGCCCAGCGCCGCGATGCCCAGCGCGCCGCCCAGCTCGGCGGCGGTCTCCGAGATGCCGGAGGCGGCGCCGGCCTTCTCCGGCGGCGCGGACCCGACCACCATCTCCGTGGTCAGCCCGAACACCGGCCCCATGCCGAGGGAGATGACCACCGAGGCGGCGATCAGCGCGGGCAGCCCGCCGGTCACGCCGACCTGGGTGAGCAGCAGCAACCCGATCGCCGACGAGCCGAGCCCGCCGGCCACCACGTAACCCGGCCGCGCCCGCGCCAGCAGCCGGGGCGCCAGCTGCGAGCTGATCACGAACGCGATCGCCGACGGCAGCGACCACAGCCCGGCCTCCAGTGGCGACTGCTCCAGCACCAGCTGCAGGTACTGCGCGATGAACAGGAAGTAGCCGACCATCACGAAGATCGACAGGAAGTTCACCACCAGCGCGGAGTTGAACGCGCGGATGCGGAACAGGCCGACGTCGATCATCGGCTCGGCCAGCCGCCGCTGCCGGTGCACCCAGGCCACCCCGACGGCGATACCGCCCGCGATGGCCAGCACCGCGCCGGTGTGCAGGCCGTCCTGCGCGATCTGCTTGATCCCGTACACCACGGCGAGCAGCGCGACCACCGACATCCCGGCGCTGACCAGGTCCAGCCGGCCGGCGTCGGGGTCCCGGTACTCCGGCAGCACCCTCGGCCCGAGCACCAGCAGCGCGCTCATCACCGGCAGCGCCAGCAGGAACACCGAACCCCACCAGAACCACTGCAGCAGCAGTCCGCCGAGCACCGGCCCGATCGCGCTGCCGGCGGAGAACGCGCCGATCCAGATGCCCACCGCGAGCGAGCGCTGCTTCGGGTCGGGGAACATGTGAAAGATCAGCGACAGGGTGGACGGCGCGACCGTGGCGCCGGCGATGCCCAGCAACGCGCGGGTGACGATCAGCATCTCCGGCGAGGTGGAGAACGCGGCCAGCACGGACAGCGCGCCGAACGCCGCCGCCCCGATCAGCAGCAGCCGCCGCCGGCCGATCCGGTCGCCCAGGGTGCCCATGGTCACCAGCGCGCCGGCCACCATGAATCCGTACCCGTCGATGATCCACAGCAGCTGGCTGCTGGTCGGGCGCAGCTGCTCGGTGAGCGCGGGGATGGCCAGGTGCAACACGGTCAGGTCCATCACGTACAGCAGGCAGGCCAGCGCGAGCACAGCCAGGCCGACCCATTCGCGCCGGCCCGCCCTCCTCGGCGCGGTGGGGGTTTCCAGGGTGCTCATCGCCGGGTTCCTCTCGTCCGTGTCCGATGGTTCTGACCAGACGTCGAACCGGAACTCATCGGATCGACACGATCCGCACTGTGAGACGCGTCTCCGCCGCCGTCCGACCGGATGCGTTAGGTATGGCTACGCTGACCCGATGACGAGCGAGGCGCCGCGTCTGGGTGAGGGACTGTCGCTGCGGCGCATGCCGGCGCACTGGATGCTCGGCCGGCTGGGTAAACGGGTGATGCGCCCGGGTGGTCTCGGCTCCTCCCAGTGGTTGATCGACCGGTTGGGCATCGGGCCGGACGACGATGTGGTGGAGATGTGGCCCGGCCTGGGCCGGACCACCGCGCTCGCGCTCACCCGGAAGCCGCGCTCCTACGTCGGGATCGAACGCGGTGAGGCCGAAGCCGCCCGTGCCCGCCGCGCGTTCGGCGGCCCCGACCAGCGGTGCATCGTCGCGCCCGTGCACCGCAGCGGCCTTCCCGACCGGTGTGCCTCCGCGCTCTACGGCGAGGCACTGCTGACGCTGGAACCGGCCGGCCGCAAGGTCGAGATCGTCGCGGAGGCCGCCCGGCTGCTACGCCCGGACGGCCGCTACGGCGTCCACGAGCTCCTTCTCACCCCCGATGACCTGCCCGAGGAGACCAAGACCGAGATCCAGGCCGTGCTCACCCGGGTGCTCCGCATCGGCGCGCGACCGCTCACCCGCACGGAATGGCACGAGCTGCTCGCCGGCTCCGGGTTCGCCGTCCGGGAGGAGCGCACCACGCCGTTGCTGTTGCTGGAGCCGCGCACCGTGCTCGCCGACGAAGGCGCCGGCGGAACCGCCGCTATCCTCGGCCGGGCGCTGGCGCACCCTCAAGTGCTGCCCCGGTTAGCCGCGTTCTACCGCGTCTTCCACCGCTACCGGCACCATCTCGGCGCGATCACCCTGGTCGCCTCGCGCACCTGAGTCTGCCCGCCGTTCCAACGCACGCAACCGTTCCTCGATCCGGTCGTCCGGGTGCTCGGGTTGGCCGGGTTGGCCGGGTTGTCTTCGGACGGCGCGGGCGGTCATCACGCCGCTGAGGACGATCCAGGAGAACGCGGTCACGGCGGGGACGTAGAAGCCGAAGATGCCGTTCCAGGCGAACGGGCCGGTCTGGAAGACATAGAGCAGGCCGGCGGGCGCCACGCCGAACGCGCTCCACAGGTTGTAGTAGCCGAACCAGCGCGGGTAGACCGGATCGGCCCGTTCGTCGGCCAGGGTGACCGCGGCCAGGATCAGCATCTGGAACATGCCGGTGCACACGATCATCCACGGCAGCCAGGCCAGGTCGTTGAGCGCGCGCACGGTCTGCGGGACGTCGAGCCGGTAGGCGGCCGCCACCCAGAACGCGCTCGGGAAGGCGAACTCGAGCACGATGCACCCGGTGGCGGCGACGAAGGCCCACAGCAGCAGGGGGTCGCGCCCCTCGAGCCGGTGGATCTGGGCCGAGATCGCGGCCCCCCAGGGGAGGAGGAAGGCCGCCGCGAAGATGCAGATCGCCATGCCGACCCTGATGCCGGTGGCGTTCTCCCGGAACCGGTCGAAGATCTCGACGGCTCCGGCGCTCGGGTCCGGCGGGGGGATGAATCCCGCGAGCCCCCAGAAGCCGATCCCGGTCAGCACGACGAAGGGCACCCAGGAGTGGGCTCAGATCAGGTGGAGTCGTCTCCGGGCGGCGGTCATGAGCGGGCGCCTCTCCTTGACAGTCATCAGATTTTGTCACATAGTCACCTGATGGTCCAGGCCGCTCACACCCGCGCGCTGCTGATCGTGTTCTCCAACCCGTCCTCGGACGCCGAGGAGGAGGAGTTCAACCGCTGGTACACCGAGGAACACATCCCGGACGTGCTGCGTCTCGGCGGCCTGCGCAGCGGCCGCCGCTACCGGTCCTCCGGGGTGCCGCTGCTGCCCGGCTTGCCGGAACCCGGCCGCTACGCGGCGGTCTATCCGGTGGAGGCGGACACCGTGGAGCAGATCCGCGCGGTCGCCGACAAGCTCCAGGCCGGCCTGGCCGCCGGCGAGACATCGGTGTCCCCGACCATGGACCTCAGCAGGGTGCAGGCCGCCTGGGTCCTGCCCGTAGGCGAGGAGATCACGCTCTGAGGCGGGACACGCCTCAGTCGAAGGCGCCGAAGACGTTCTGGTCCCAGTCCAGCACGGAACCCGTGACCACGCCGGACCGTTCGGACAGCAGGAACACCACCATCGCGGCGATCTCGTCCGGCTGACCGAGCTTGCCCATCGGCAGTGACTTCGCCGCGCGTTCCCGCCAGCCGTCGTCGGCGGCGTGGAACCGGCGCTGGATCTCGTCCTCGCCCTCGGTGTCGGTCCAGCCGATGTCCAGGCCGTTGATCCGGATGCGGTCCCAGCGGTGGGCGTGGGCGGCGTTGCGGGTCAGGCCGGCCAGGCCGGCCTTGGTCGCCACGTACGGCGCCAGGTAGGGCTGCCCGCCCAGCTCGGAGGAAGTGATGATGTTGACGATGCTGCCCGGGCGGTTGTGCTCGCGCAGGTGGTTGACCACCGCCTGCATGAGGAAGAACGGGCCGCGCAGGTTCACCGCGACATGCTGGTCGAACAGCTCGGGGGTGGTGTCGGTGAGGCTCCCCCTTGTGGTCAGGCCGGCCGCGTTGACCAGGCAGTCCACCCGGCCGAACTTGTTGATCACCGTGCGCACCGCCGCCTGGCTGGCGGCCACGTCGGCCACGTCGGCGGCCACGAATACCGCCGGTGTACCCGCTGTATGCAGCTGGTCCACCAGGGCCTGACCCGGCTCCGGACGGCGCCCGGTGACCGCGACGCCGGCCGCGCTCTCGGCCGCCGCCGCGCGCGCCACCGCCGCCCCGATGCCCTGGGTGCCGCCGCTGACCAGTACCACCTTGTCGTTCAGCAAGCTCATCGCCGCGCTCCTCCAGCTCTTTCCACCCGAACCCGCCCGCCCTGGACCCGGACCCAGCGCTCGTCCGCTGACGCGGCGACGGCGGCCTCGACCACCCGCGCCGCCGCGAGCGCGTCCGCCACGGTCGCTCTCGCCGCCGGCTCCAGCATCCCGTCGCCGCGAGCGGCGTCCAGGAAGTGCGCGGCCTCGATCACCTTCAGGTCGTCGTAGCCCATCGCGTTGCCCGGCCCCGGCTGGAAGCGGGCGTACTCGCCGAGCCCGGCGTGCCCGAGCACGGTGGTGTAGCCGTCGGTGCCCAGCCGGGTCACCCGCAGCTCGTTCATCCGCTCGAAGTCCCAGCCGGCCGAGCCGCGCGTGCCGTAGACCTCGAGCACCAGGCCGCACCGGGGTCCGACCACCACCCGGGACACCTCGAGCGTGCCGATCGCCCCGCCGGCGAACCGGGCCAGCAGGGCGGCGTAGTCGTCGTTGTCCACCTCGCCGAGTTCCACGTCGCCGGCCGAGCCGTCGACCACGGCGAAGTGGCTCTCCGCGTCGGCGACCGGCCGCTGCCGGTGCACGATCGCGGAAGCCGCGCTGACCTCGGTGATCCGGTCGTCCAGCACGAACCGCACCAGGTCGGCCACGTGCGAGAGCAGGTCGCCGAGCACCCCGGTCCCGGCGTGCTCGCGCTGGAACCGCCAGGACAGCGCCACCCTCGGGTCGGCCGCTTGGCCGTTCAGGAACACGCAGCGCACGCTGGTCACCCGGCCCAGCTCGCCGTCCGCGACCAGCCGCCGGATATGCGCCACGGCCGGCGCCTGCCGGTAGTTGAACCCGACCGCCGTCACCACCCCGGAGGCGGCCGCCGCCTCCGACACCGCGGCCGCATCCTCGGCGTCCCGCCCGACCGGCTTCTCGATCCAGAACGGCTTGCCGGCCGCCGCGGCGGCCAATGCGACCTCCCGGTGCAGGGCATTGGGTGCGCAGATGGACACCACGTCGACCGCCGGGTCGTCCACCACCTCGCGGTAGTCGCCGGTGGCCCGGGCGTAGCCCAGTACATCGGTTGCATACACCTGGCGTTCGGGCGAGGTGTCCGCCGCGCACACAAGCTTCGGCCGCAGCCCCAGGTCCGGGTACACAACCGGTATACCCAGGTAGGCGCGGCTGTGCAGTTTGCCCATCCAGCCCACGCTCACCAGCCCGACCCCGACCGTCCGCATCCCGCTCACCGTCCGCGTCCCCTCACCGTCCGCGTCCTGGTCACCGGCCGCCGCCCGGTCGCCGTCCGCGTCCTGGTCACCGACCGCCGCCCCGTCGCCTTGCCTGCTCGGCCAGCTGGTCGCGCAGGCGGCCCTCCGGCCAGGACTCCTCCAGCGCCTGGCGGACCAGGTCGGCCTGGCTGGGCGGGGCGAGGCCGTCCACCGGCGGGTCGGCGTCCAGGTCGGTCGGGAACGGGTAGCCCTCGGCGGCGGCGGTGAGGGCGTGTCCGGCGCCGCCGGGGTCGGTGGCCGAGCGCGCGACCAGAGCGGGGTATATCGCGTTGCACATCCGCTCGCGGTGCACCGTCTCCATCGCGCGGCCGAACGGCGAGGACACCTGCAGCAGGTTGGCCATCCGCTGCACATTGGCGGTCCGGTTCGCCCCGGCACCGTGGATCACCGCCGGATTGAAGAACACCGCGTCGCCCAGCTCGAGCGGCAGCTGCACGTGGCGCTCGTCGAAGTACTCGCGGAACTCCGGCAGCTCGGTGGCCAGGTAGCCGGGCAGGTAGCGCTGCGAACCGGGCAGGTAGCAGGTCGGCCCGGACTCCACCGGCATGTCGCTGTGCGCCACCGCGCCCTGCAGGGTGAGCACCGGGGACAGCCGGTGCACGTGCTCGGGGAACCGCTCGATCCGCTCCGGCGCCAGGAAGCCCAGGTGGTAGTCGCGGTGCCCGACCTGCCCGGCGCCGCCCGGTTTGACTACGTTGACCTGCGAGGTCACCTGGTAGCCCGGCCCGAGCCAGGCCTCGCTGACCAGGGCCAGGATGTCGTTGGCGTAGTAGTCGACGAACACCTCGGGCGCCCGCACGGCCAGCTTCTCCAGCGCGTTCCAGATGCGGTCGTTCGCGCCCGGCCTGGCGAAGTGGTCGCCCTGCGCGGCGCCGGTCGCGTGCTGCTCGGCGATGATCGCGGCGAACTCCTCGGTGGCCCGGTGCACGGTCTCCGCCGCGAACGCGCCTCGGATGATCACGATACCGGGGCCGTCGGACAACGTGTATACAAGCTGTTCACAGACGGCGGTGCGGTCAGCCTCGCGCAGCAGTTTCGCCTGGTAGACCGGCACGTCCCGGACCACGAGTGCTTTCAGCTCGGCCAACCGGCAGGATTCTGTTCTCAACGTCATCCCGCCCACCCCGCTCCGGCGCTTCCGCGCCTGCGCTCCCTGAACCCGGTCACCCGGACACCTCGAGGTAGACGGCGCCGTCAGTGACCTTCACCGGGAAGGTGCGCAGGTCGACGAGCACGGGGGCGCCCTGGGCCTCCCCGGTGGCGTAGTTGAACCGGCCCATGTGCCGGGGACACTCGATCTCGCCGTCCATCACCAGGCCGTCGCAGAGCAGCTCCCGCTCGTGGGTGCAGTGGCCGGCGGTGGCGTAGAAGCGGTCCTCCGGCGAACGGAAGATCGCGTAGTCGACGCCGTCGTGCCGGATGCCGATGACGTCGTCCGGCTCGATGTCACCGGTCTTGCAGGCCTCGATCCACATCCTGGTCACACCTCCTGGAACGGGCGCGCGGTCGCCGGCAGCGTGCGGCGCACGTAATGGGTCTGGTCGCGCAGCTGACGCAGTACGGCCGGCACCAGCTCGCGGTACGCGGCCCAGATTGACGGGTACACCGGGGCCAGGTCGTGCTTGATCTCCTCGTGGAGCTCGGGCAGCCGGTGGTTGGGGATCATCGGGAACATGTGGTGTTCCACGTGGTAGTTCATGTTCCAGTAGAGGAACCGGTTGATTCGGCACATCCGGACGGTGCGGGTGTTCAGCCGGTGGTCCAGCACGTTCTCGCCCAGCCCGGCGTGCTGCGTGAGCCCGTAGACCAGGTGCATGAACGTGCCGTACACGCGCGGCCCGCCGATGTATACAAGCGGCATAACGGACCCGGTCAGCACGCACAAACTCACCGTGGCGGCGTAGATGGCCAGCCAGATCCGCGCGGTCCGGTACACCCGGGACCGCTCGGACTCCGGGATGAAGGTGGCCTCCTCGGCGCCCAGCCGGCCCAGTGCGTGCCGAACCATGTCCCGCAGCGCCAGCGGTACGTCGACCAGGCCGAAGAAGTTGGCCAGGATCCGGGCCAGCTTGGCCGGGCGCATGGCGGCGATCTCCGGGTCCCGGCCGACGATCAGGGTGTCGGTGTGGTGCCGGGTGTGGCTCCACCGCCAGACCGCCGGGTCGCGCATCATCATGAACGAGGCGACCTGGTAGACCACGTCGGCCATCCAGCGGGTGCGGAACACGGTGCCGTGCCCGGCCTCATGCCAGCGCGAGTCGCCGGCCGACCCGTAGAGCACGCCGTAGACCAGGAAGAACGGCACCGCCCACCAGGTTCCCCAGAGCAGCCCGCCCGCCGTGCCGGATACGGCCAGCAGGCCCAGCCAGATCGCCGTGTCGCGCAGCGCCGGCCCGTCGGAGCGGCGCATGAGCTCCTTCATCCGCCGGCGGTCGATCGGGCTGCGGTACCACTGCCCGCCGGTCAGGCCGGCGCTCTGGGCGCGGGCGCCCTTCGGGCCGGTCAGGTCGTACCGGGCCTGCGGGCCGTGTCCCCCGCGTTCCGCGCTGTGTCCTCCGCCCGCGCCGGGCTGGGCGCGGGCTCGCCGTGCGCGTTCCGCGCTTTGTCCTCCGCCCGCGCCTAACTGGGCGCGGGCTCGGCGAGCGCGTTCCGGGCTAGCCATCGCCGCCCCCGCTCAGCACCTTGCGCAGGAACTCGACGCTGGTATGCACGTCGCATACCGGGCCGATACCGGTCGGTTCCTCGGTGAGGATGGTGTCCTGCTCGAGCACGTACCAGCCGGCGTAGCCGTGCGCGCGCAGGTGCCCGACGATCGCCGGGGTGTCCACGTCGCCGGTGCCCAGCGGCCGGTACATGCCGGCCCGCACCGCTTCGGTGTAGCCGCGCCGGCCGTCCCGCACCTGCCGGGCGAGGCCGAGGTCGACGTCCTTGAGGTGGGTGTGTGCGATGCGCTCCGGGGCCTGCCGGGTCAGCTCGGCCGGGTCGGTGCCGCCGATCAACAGGTGGCCGGTGTCCAGGCAGAGGCGCACGGCCGACCCGTCGAGCACGCGCCGCACGTCGGCGCCGGTCTCCACCATGGTGCCCACGTGCGGATGCAGCACCGCCGCGACGCCGTGGCGGGCGGCCAGGTCGGTGATCCGGTCGAGGTTGGTGAGCAGCGTGCGCCAGCCGGACTCGTCCAGCTCGGGCCGCGAGTCGTAACCGTGCTGGCCGGTCACGGCGGACAGCACCAGGGTGCCGGCGTGCGCGGCCGCGTAACCGGCCAGGAGCCGCTCCACCTCCGGCAGCGGGTCGTGCTCGGGCCGGTGCAGCAGCAGCGGGGTGAACCCGCCGACCGCCGTCAGGTGGTGGCGTGCCAGCACGGCCGCCATGCGGTCCGGTGCGTCGGGCAGGAAGCCGGCCGGCCCGAACTCGGTGGCGGCCAGGCCGACCTCGCCCATCTCGGCGAGCACCCGGTCCGGGCGCATCTGGTAGCCCCAGCCCGGGACCTCGCACACGCCCCAGGAGATCGGTGCGCCGGCGATCTTTGCGGCGGCTTCGGGTGGGTGGGTCATCGAGTCACCTCCGTGATCCGTACAGGTCGGTGTTCGGCGGCGGAGCGGGCGGCGGCCTCGGCGATCCAGCCGGCGGCCAGCGCGTCGGCCACCGTGCACGGCGACGGGCGCCGGCCGGCCACCAGCTCGGTGAACGCGGCCAGCTCGGCGCGGAACGCGCCGGCCAGGCGGTCCATGAAGAAGCGGTGCGGGGTGCCGCCGGGGAAGGTCACGCCGGGCTCGACCGAACGCAGCGGCAGGCCGGCGTCCAGGCCGACGGCGATGCTGTCCCGCGAGCCGTGCAGCTCGAGGCGCACGTCGTAGCCGCGCGGGTTGAACCGGCTGTTGGAGACCAGCGCCAGCGTGCCGTCGTCCAGGGTGAGCGTGGTCGCGGCGGTGTCCACGTCGCCGTACCGGCCGAAGTTCACTGCCTCCCTCGAGCCGGCTTCCGGGTCGGCCGCCGAGCCGGCCTCCGCGTCGGCCCGGTTGCCCCCGGTGGCGTAGACCTCGACCACCTCGCGCCCGGTGACCCAGCGGATCGCGTCGAAGTCGTGCACCGAGCAGTCCCGGAAGATCCCGCCGGAGACCCGGAGATAGTCCGGCGGCGGCGGGGCGGGGTCCAGGGTGGTCGCCCGGACGGTGTGCAGCCACCCCAGCTCGCCGCTGTATACAGCTTGTCTCGCGGCGGTGTACCCGGCGTCGAACCGGCGTGGGTAGCCGATCTGCACCCGCTCGTCCCGGCCCGCGATGCGCTCGGCCAGCCGGACCGCGTCGGCGATGTCGCCGGCGATCGGCTTCTCGCAGAACACCGGCAGCCCGGCGTCCACGGCGGCCAGCAGCAGCTCCGGGTGGGCGTTGGTGGCGGCGGCGATCAGCACGCCGTCCACCCCGGAGGCGAGCAGCTTCGCCGGCGACTCGGCCGCCTCCGCGCCCACCTCGGCGGCGATCCGCGCGGTGGTATCGGCCACCGCGTCGGTGACCACCAGCGATTCGACCTCGTCCAGCCCGGCCAGCGTGCGCGCGTGGAACGCGCCGATCCGGCCCAAGCCGATCAGACCTAGCCGCATGAGGGCTCCTCTTCGCTGTGTGTGGGTTCGCTCCGCGTGCTGGGCCGGAGGGGGAAGCCGGCGGCCCGGTAGACGGTGTCGATCAGTTCCGCGTTGGCGACCGCGTCGTCCAGCGCGTCGGCGATGGCGTCGCCCGCCGGGTGGCGGAGCAGCTCGGCGAACGCCTCCAGCTGGTAGGTGTAGGAGGCGCGGGTGCCCAGCCGTTCAATGCGCTCGGCGCCGCCGGTGGTGACCGCGATCGTGTCGTCGCGCTGCGGCGAGACGAAGTGGCGGGCCTCGGCCTCGCCCCGCTCGCCGATCACCCGCAGGGTGGTGCGCCGGCCGTTGTTCATGGAGCAGTGGACCAGGCCGGTGGCGCCGCTCGGAAAGGCCAGCTCGACGGTCATCGTCTCGTCGACGCCGGGGTTGTCGGCGTGCTCGACCCCGACCGCGCGGATGAGGGCCGGCTCGCCGCCGGCCACCTCGCGCCCCAGTACCCGGCTGGCATGCAGTCCGTAGCAGCCGAGGTCCATGAGCGCGCCGCCGGCCAGCTGGAACGACCAGCGCGGGTCGACGGGCTTGGGCGGCGGCATGGTGAAGTGCGCCTCGACGTGCCGGACCGGGCCGAGCTCGGTGCGGGCCAGCTCCACCATGCGCCGCATCACCGGGTGGTGCCGGTAGTGGAACGCCTCGACCACCACCACGCCCTCAGCGCGGGCGGCGTCGGCGACGACGTGCGCCTCGGCGGCGTTGCTGGCGAACGGCTTCTCCGAGAGCACGTGCTTGCCGGCCCGGATGGCGGCCAGGTTCCACGGGCCGTGCATACCGTTTGCCAAGGGGTTGTATACAGCCTGTACTTCGGGGTCGGCGCACACCGCCGCGTAATCGTCCAGCACCCGCTCGACCCCGTGCTGACCGGCGAACTCCGCCGCCCTGGCCCGGGACCGGGCGGCCACCGCGACCAGCCGGTCACCGGTGATCCGCGCCGGGGCGACCACGGCCGCCGCGCTGATCCGGGCCGCGCCGAGCAGGCCGATCCGCAGTGGTTCCCCCGCCGATGCCATCCGCCTGACCTCCGTTGGTCGTCCCTTCAGAGCTGCTTTAAAGCGCTTTAAGACTGCTAGTACTATCCCGAGAACCAGCGGTACGTGTCAATGGGCCGAACGGGGTGCCAGTGGGGAACGGCAGGCGGGTGCGCCTGGAAGACGTGGCCGAGGCGGTCGGGCTGTCCCCCGCCTCGGTCTCCCTGGTGCTGCGCGGGGCTCCCGGGCCGAGCGCCGCGACCAGGGAGAAGGTGCTCGAGGCCGCGACCCGGCTGGGATACCGGCCGGACCGGACGGCCAGCCTGCTGGCCCGGCGGCGCAGCCGGCTGATCGGCGTATTGATGGACGTGCGCAGCACCTTCCACGCGCAGCTGGTCGAGGACCTGCACGACACCGTGGAAAAGCATGGATACGACCTGGTGCTGGCCACGATCACCCGCAGCCGGGGCGAACGGCGCGCGGTGGAGACGCTGCTCGACTCCCGCTGTGAGGCGCTGGTGCTGCTCGGCCCGGACGCGCGGGACGAGGAGCTGGCCGCACTGGACCGGCAGCTGCCGGTGGTCGCGGTGAGCCGGCGCGTCGGCACGGACCCGCCGGGGCTGGACGTGGTGCGGGTGGCCGACGACGCCGGTGTGGGCGAGGCGGTCGCCCACCTCACCGGGCTGGGCCACCGGGACATCGCGTACCTGGACGCCGGTCCCGGCGCGATCCCCAGCGAGCGCCGGCGAGGTTATCAGCGGGCCATGCGGGCCGCCGGCCTGGCCGACCGGGAGCGCCTGTTGCGCGGCGGCTACGACGAGTCGACCGGCATGCGGGCCGCCCGCGAGCTGCTCGAATCGGGCGACGAGCTGCCCACCGCGATCGTCGCGTTCAACGACCGCTCGGCGGTGGGCCTGCTCGATGTGTTCAGCCGTTCCGGGGTGGACGTGCCCGGGCGGGTGTCCGTGGTGGGCTACGACGACGACCAGCTGGCCCGGCTCGCGCACGTCGGGCTGACCTCGGTCGGCCAGGACACCCGCCGGTTGACCGAACACGCGGTGGCCGCCGTGGTGGAGCGGCTGGACGGCGGCCGGACCACGCACCGCGAGGTCGTGCTCCCGCCCTACCTGGCGGTCCGTGCCACCACCGGGCCGCCACGATCCGCCGGTAAGCCGGTTGGGTGACAGCCAGTCGGACGCTCTTCTCAGCTTGCGGCGACCACCAGGGCTAACGTGGCGGGCCTGCCCCGGACGAAGGACTTGCCGGCCCCGAGTCGGCCTGATGAAGCGTGGTTGCGCGCGTCATTCGGGGGAGTGGGCGCGCGCAACCACGCCATCAGGGTCGATAGAGCGAAGGCCGGTCGACCAGCGTGACCGGGACCCGCCCGCCGTCGTGCAGGGAGACCAGGGCGGCGTCGATGCACGCGGCGGCCGCGTAGCCGTCCCAGGCATCCGGGCCGGTGGGCTCCTCGCCCCCGGCCACCGAGGCCAGCCAGGACCGGAACTCGATGTCGAACGCGGCGGCGAACCGCTCCGGCCAGTCGGTCGGCACCCCCAGGGCCACCGTCCCGGCCGAGCGGACCACCACGCCGGCCGACTCGGACAGCGCGGCCACGCCGTCCTCGCAGACCACCTCGCCCCGGATGTCGTAGCCGTACCGCGCGTTGGCCAGCACCTCCACGTCCACCAGTACCCCGTTCGCCAGCTCCAGCACCAGCACCAGCGGGTCGGGGAAGCCGTCCTTGGCGCGCGAGTTGCGCCTCGGGGTGTACGCGGTGATCGCCGCGATCTCGTCGGCGAACATCCAGCGGATGAGGTCGAACTCGTGCACCGCGCTGTCGGTGACCACCATGTCGCCGGTGAAGTGCGCGGGCAGCGCCGGGTTGCGGTGCGCCGCGTGCATCAGCAGCGGCGCGCCCAGCGAGCCCCCGTGCACGGCGGCGCGCAGCGCCAGGTAGGCGGGGTCGTAGCGGCGCATGAACCCGACCTGGACGTAGCGGCGCCCGGCCGCCACCTCCGCTTCCAAGATCGTTATACAATCTGTGGACGAGCTGGCCAGCGGTTTCTCGCAGAACACCGGCTTGCCGGCGGCGATGCAGCCGAGCACGTAGTCCCGGTGCGTGCTGCCCCACGAGGTGACCACCACCGCGTCCACTTCCGGCGACTCGATCAGCTCGGCGCCGGTCGCCGGCACCGAGGCGCCCGGGGCCAGCGAGTCGGCCACCGCGCGCGCCCGGTCCAGGTCCACGTCGGTGACCGAGGTGATCCGTGCGCCGGGCACCGCCGTGGTCAGCCGCCGGATGTGCTCCGCGCCGATCACGCCGGTGCCGATCACGCCGATGTTGGTCACGCCGGTGTCGGTTACGCCGGTGTTGGTCACGCCGGTGTTGGTCACGAGCCGCGCAGCTCGTGGGTGAGTTCCGCGAGCTCCTGGCCGCCGGCCATCTCGGTGGTGAGCTCCTGCAGGCTCACCTCGTCGCGGCGTTTGTCCAGTACGCAGCGGCCCAGTTTCAGGATCACGAAATGGTCCCCGACCAGGTAGGCGTGGTGCGGGTTGTGGGTGATGAAGACGACGCCGAGCCCCTGGTCGCGGGCGGCGGCGGTGTACTTGAGCACCACGCCGGACTGCTTCACGCCGAGCGCGGCGGTCGGCTCGTCCAGGATCAGCACCCGCGCGCCGAAGTACACCGCCCGCGCGATCGCCACGCACTGCCGCTGCCCTCCGGACAGCGTGCCGATCGGCTGGTTGATGTCCTTGACGTGGATGCCCATCTTCTTCAGCTCGGTGTCCGCGATCTCCCGCATCCCGTTGATGTCCATCGGGGCGAGCGGGTAGTTGCCTCGGCGGAGCTCCGAGCCCAGGAAGAAGTTCCGCCAGACCTCCATCAGGGAGACCACCGCCAGGTCCTGGTACACGGTGGCGATGCCCCGGTCCAGCGCCTCGCGCGGCGAGGAGAACCGGGTATCCACCCCGTCCACACGAAGTACACCCTCGGTATGCGGGTGCAGGCCGGCAATGATCTTGATCAGCGTGGACTTGCCGGCACCGTTGTCGCCGAGCACGCACGCCACCTCGCCGGCGCGCACGGTCAGGTCCACGCCCTCCAGCGCGCGGATCGCCCCGTACGCCTTGCCGACGCCCTCCATCCGCACCAGAGGTTCACCGCGCTTCAGGTCCTTCGCCGCATGGGCCGCGATCGTGTCGGTCATACCGGCGTCCTCATTTCCTGGTCGACGCGTAGTTCTTGACGTACAGGTTGACCAGCACGGCGAGCAGCAGCATCGCGCCGAGGAAGGCCCGGAACCAGTTCGGGTCCCAGCCGGCGTACACGATGCCCTGCGTGGTCATGCCGAAGATGAACGCGCCCAGTGCGGACCCGATCGCCGAGCCGTACCCGCCGGTGAGCAGGCAGCCACCCACCACCGCCGCGATGATGTAGATGAACTCGTTGCCCACCCCGGTGCCGGACTGCACCACGCTGAGCTGGAACAGCTGGTGCTGGCCGAAGAACCAGGTGGTGAACCCGACGCCCATGAACAGGCCGATCTTGGTCGCGCGCACCGGAACGCCGACCGCCCGCGCGCTGTCCGCGTTGCCGCCCACCGCGAAGATCCAGTTACCGGTCCGGGTGCGCAGCAGTATCCAGGTGGCAACCAACGTGAATACCAGCCACCACAGCACGCTGATGTTGACCGTCATGAAGCCCAGCGGGATCTCCGAGGCGAACACCGCCTTGGCCGAGGCGAACCCGTCCAGCTCGGACGGGTTGGACGTGGCGACCGTGCCGGTGATCAGCTTGGTCACCCCGAGGTTGAGGCCGGCCAGCACGAAGAACGTGCTCAGCGTGACCAGGAAGCTGGGTATCCCGGTGCGCATCCGCAGGTACCCGTTGACGAACCCGATGCCCAGGCTGACCGCCAGGCTGAGCACCACGCCGACCCAGGCGTTCAGGCTGAGCTGGTAGCTGATCATCGACGAGGCCAGCGCGGTGGTGGTCACCGCGACGCCGGTGGAAAGGTCGAACTCGCCGCCGATCATCAGCAGCGCCACCCCGACGGCGACGATGCCGATCGTGGAGCTCTGGTAGAGCACGGTGGCCAGCGCGGCCGTGGTGCGGAACGGCTCGGCGATGACGAAGAAGAACACGAAGATCGCCACCGCCGCGACCAGCGCGCCGACCTCCGGGCGGCCCAGCACCCGGGAGATCATCGATCGCTGCACCCTCACCGGCTCCACGGCCGGTGAGGGTGGTTTTGCCACGTCCGTCGTCATGCCGGCCTACCTGGTGTTCCGCGCGGCGTACTGGGCGATCTTGGTGATGTTGGTCTTGTCCACGTAGGACGGGCCGGTGAGCACCGAGCGGCCGCCGCCGATGTCGTTGCCGTTGGTGAGGTTCAGCCACAGCGAGGTGACCGCCATGTAGCCCTGCACGTACGGCTGCTGGTCCACGGAGAACTCGATCGCGCCCGACTCGATCTGCTTGGCCACGTCGGTGTTCAGGTCGAACGTGGCGATCTTGGCCGACGACCCGGCGCCCTGCTTGGCCCCCTGCGCGGCCAGTGCGATCGGGGCGCCCAGGGTGACCACCCAGGTGATGGACGGGTCCTGCTGCAGCTTGGCCACGATGGTCGACTGCACGGCGGGCATGTTCTCCGAGTCCACGTACAGGATCTCGGTGTTCGGGAAGGTCTTCTTGACGCCGGCGCACCGGGCCTCCAGCGCCACGTGACCCTGTTCCTGGATCACGCAAACCGCCTTCCCACCGCCGCCGGAGGCGATCCGGCTGCCCACGGCCTGCCCGGCGACGTCCTCGTCCGAGCCGAAGTACATCTGCGCGTCGTATTTCTGCCAGTCCTGGTAGCCCGAGTTGAACGCCACCACCGGGATGCCGGCCTTGCGCGCGGCCTGGGCCACCGGGCCGACCGCGTCCGGCTTGGCCAGGGTCACCGCGATGCCGTTGACCTTGGAGTCGATCGCGTTCTGCACCAGGGTGGCCTGCTTGCCGGCCTCCGGGTCGGAGGAGTACTTCAGGTCCACGTTGAGCTGCTTGGCCGCCGCCTCGGCGCCGGACCGGATCTTGTCCCAGAAGGTGTCGCCCAGCTTCTCGTGCGTGATCATGGCGATGGTGAAGCGCTCGCCGGTGGCGGCCCCGCCGCCCTCGTTGCGGGCCCCGCCCTTGCTGCTGCACGCGGTGGTGATCGCCAGCGCCGCCGCGATGCCCACGACGGCGAGCGCGCGTCCCAGCTTGTGGGTACTCCTCATTGAGTGCTCCTTGTATACAGCGTGTATTAGTGCGAGGTGGGGAAGTGGTATGAGGCGCCGGTGGGCGCTGCCACGTGTGGCCACCGGGCGGTGATCACCTTCGCCCGGGTGTAGAACGAGACCCCTTCCGGTCCGTGGACGTGCTGGTCACCGAACAGCGAGTCCTTCCATCCCCCGAACGAGTAGTACGCCATGGGCACCGGGATCGGCACGTTTATGCCGATCATGCCCACTCGAACGCCGCGCTGGAAGCGCCTGGCCGCTTCGCCGGAACTGGTGAACACGGCGGTCCCGTTGCCGTACGGGTTGGCGTTGACCAGGGCGATCGCCTGGTCGACGTCGTCCACCCGCAGCACGGAGAGCACCGGGCCGAAGATCTCCTCGCGGTAGACGTCCATCCCGGTGGACACCCGGTCCAGCACGGTCGGGCCGACGAAGAAGCCCTTCTCGTGGCCCGGCACGGTCAGCCCCCGGCCGTCCACCACCAGGTCGGCGCCCTGCTCGGCGCCGGTGCCGATCAGGCCGGTGATCCGTTGTCTGGCCTCGGCTGTGATCACCGGCCCCATTTCGGACCGCGGGTCGCGGCCCGGGCCGACCCGCACCGCGCGGGCCTTCTCGGACACCGCCGCGACCAGCTCATCCGCGTACCCCCCGCCCGAGCCGCCCGAGCCGCCCGAGCCGCCCGAGCCGCCCGAGCCGCCCGAGCCGCCCGAGCCGCCTGGGCCGCCTGGGCGGCTGGGGCCGCCGACCACCACCGCCGCCGAGAGTGCCATGCAGCGCTCCCCGGCCGACCCGAACGCGGCCGCGACCAGGTGGTCGGACGCGTAGTCCGGCGACGCGTCGGGCAGCACCACGGCGTGGTTCTTCGCCCCGCCCAGCGCCTGCACGCGCTTGCCGTTCGCGCTGGCCCGCTGGTGGATGTAGCGGGCGATCGGGGTGGAGCCGACGAACGAAACGGCGGCCACCTCGGGGTGGTCGAGCAGCGCGTCCACGGCCTGTTTGTCGCCGTGCACCACGTTGAACACGCCGTCCGGCAGGCCGGCTTCGGCCCACAGCCGGGCGATCAGGTCGGCCGCTCCGGGGTCCCGCTCGCTGGGCTTGAGCACGAAGGTGTTCCCGCAGGCGATGGCCACCGGGAACATCCACATCGGCACCATGGCCGGGAAGTTGAACGGGGTGATCCCCACGCACACGCCCAGCGGCTCGCGGAACGAGAACACGTCCACCCCGGTGGACACCTGGTCGGAGTAGTCGCCCTTGAGCAGCGTCGGCACCCCGCAGGCGAACTCGATCACCTCCAGACCGCGCTGCACCTCGCCGCGTGCGTCGGAGAGCACCTTCCCGTGCTCGTCGGAGATGATCTCGGCGAGCTGGTCGACGTGGGCGTTCACCAGCTCGCGGAAGGCGAACAGCACCTTCGTCCGCTGGGACAGCGAGGACTGCGACCAGGTTTCGAACGCGGCGGCGGCCACCCGCACCGCCTCGTGCACGTCGGCCTCGCCGGCCAGCGCGACCTTCGCCTGTATCTCGCCTGTGGACGGGTTGTATACAGGCCCGGTGCGCTCGGTATCCCCAGCGTATGGCTTGCCGCCGATCCAGTGGGTGATCGTTCTCAACGTGGCTCTCCCGGTCAGTACAGCGGGCGCTGCGCGGTCTTCTGCTCTTCGTAGGTCTTGCGGGCCTGCCGGGTGCTCTCCAGGTCGGACACCTCGGCCACCGGCACGTCCCACCAGGCGTTGGAGCCGGGTGACGGGGCCAGCGGGTCGGTCTCGATGTGGATCGCCGTGGTCCGGGTGGCGGCCCGGGAGCGCGCGATGGCCGCCCGGAACTCGTCGATGGTGCTCACCCTGATCACGTCGGCGCCCAGGCTGGCCGCGTTGGCGGCCAGGTCCACGGGCAGCCGCTCGCCGTCCAGGCGACCGGTGTTCGCGTCCCGGTACCGGTAGGCGGTGCCGAACCGCTGCGAGCCGACCGACTCGGACAGCGCGCCGATCGACGCGAACCCGTGGTTCTGCACGATCACGATGTTCAGCTTGATGTTCTCCGCGACGGCGGTGACGATCTCCTGCGCCATCATCAGGTACGAGCCGTCGCCGACCAGCGCGAACACCTCGCGCTCCGGCGCCGCCAGCTTCACTCCCAGCGCGCCGGCGATCTCGTAGCCCATGCACGAGTAGCCGTACTCCACGTGGTACGCCTTCGGATCCGACGCCCGCCACATCCGCTGCAGGTCACCCGGCATCGACCCCGCCGCCTGCACCACCACGTCGGAGGGCTCCAACGCCGCGTTCAACACCCCCAACACCTCCGCCTGCCCCGGCTTCTCCCCCGGTCGCCCGGCGAGTCGGGATTCTGGGTACGGCGAGTCGGGGATCTGGGTACGGTGAGTTGGGATTTCGGGTACGCCCAGCGGCGCGTTCGCGGTGTGGAGCGCCGCCGCGGCCGTGCCGGCCGGCGCCGCTGCCGCATGGTCGGCCGCCGCCGTGTCGGCCAGCGCCGCTGCATTGTCGGCCCGCGCTGCTGCCGCATTGTCGGCCAGCACCGCCGCCGCCGTGCCGACCTGCGCTGTCGCCGCATTGCCGGCCAGCGCCGCCGCATTCCCGGCCGGCGCCCTCCCGGCCCGCGCCGTCCCGGCCAGCGTTTCTGTGAGCGCGGTCAGGCCCTCGCGCGCGTCCGCGACCAGTATTTCTCCGGCGTGCTTGGCCGCGTCGAACCGCGCCACGTTCAGGTTCACGAACCGCACCCCCGGGTTCGCGAACACGGTTCGCGACGCCGTGGTGAAGTCGCTGTACCGGGTACCGATGCCGAGCACCACGTCGGCCTCCCGGGCCAGCTCGTTGGCCAGCGGCGAACCGGTGGCGCCGATGCCGCCGACCGACAGCGAGTGGTCCCACGGAATGGCGCCCTTACCGGCCTGCGTGTCGGCCACCGGGATGCCGGTGGCCTCGGTGAACCGGCGCAACGCGGACCCCGCCTCGCTGTAGACCACCCCGCCGCCGGCGATCACCAGCGGCCGGCGCGCCGAGCGGAGCAGCGCGACGGCGCGGGCCAGCGCGGCCGGTTCGGGCACCGGGCGCGGGATGTGCCACACCCGGCGGGCGAACAGCTCCTCCGGCCAGTCGAACGCCTCCGCCTGCACGTCCTGCGGCAGTGCCAGGGTGACCGCGCCGGTGTCGGCCGGATCGGTGAGCACCCGCATGGCGCCGAGCAGCGCGGCCGGCAGCTGTTCCGGCCGGTTGACCCGGTCGAAGAACCGGGACACCGGGCGGAACGCGTCGTTCACCGAGACGTCGTAACCGCGTGGGTCCTCCAGCTCCTGCAACACCGGGTTCGCCACCCGGGTGGCGAAGAAATCACTCGGCAGCAGCAGCACCGGGATGCGGTTGATGGTGGCCAGCGCGGCCCCGGTGACCATGTTGGTGGAGCCGGGACCGATGGACGCGGTGCAGGCCAGGGTGGCCAGCCGGTTGCGCGTCTTGGCGTAGCCGACTGCGGTGTGCACCATGCCCTGCTCGTTGCGGGCCAGGTAGTAGGGCAGGTCGCCGGAACCGGCGGCGGTGTGCTCAGGGTGCCGACTGGCGGAGGATTCGAGTAGGGCTTGGGCCAGGCCGGCGACGTTGCCGTGGCCGAAGATGCCGAACATGGCGGGGATCAGGCGGTGTTCCAGGCCGTCCCGTTCCGAGTACTGGGCGGCCAGGAAGCGGACCGCGGCCTGGGCGACGGTGAGTTTCATGACTCCCGCTCCTCGGTCCCGGTCAACGGCAGGCGGGGGTCGAGGGCCTGGTCCGGCCAGGTGGAGCGGACCCAGGCGTGCGCCGGGTCGTCGCAGATCAGCCAGGCCCGCTCGGGATCGGGGCCGGCCATCACGTTCAGGTAGTACAGCGGGTATCCCGGCGGCGCCATGGACGGGCCGTGCCAGCCGTGCGGGATGAGCACGGTGTCACCGGACCGCACCTCGGCGCACACGTCGATCTCCCGGCCCGGCCCGGAGCCGTAGACCCGTTGGTAACCGACGCCTTGGTCGGTCGGGCCACCGACCTCGAAGTAGTAGATCTCCTCCAGCACCGACTCGCCGGGGCGCTGCTCGTCGTGCTTGTGCGGAGGGAAGGAGGACCAGTTGCCGGCCGGGGTGAGCACCTCCACCGCGATCAGCTTGTCCGCGTCGAAGGTGTCGGGATTGCAGAAGTTGTTCACCTGGCGACTGGCCTGGCCGGCGCCCCGCAGCTCCACGGAAACCCCGGACGCCGGGCCGTAGCGGGCCGTCAGCCGGCGCGAACACCGCGCGCCGGGCAGCGCGAACCGGCCCCCGCCCACCGAGGTGACCCGCGCGCGGGCGTCCCTCGGCAGGTACGCGAAGTCGGTCACCCGGGAGAACACCGAGCGGCGGCCGGCCAGCGAGAACTCGGCGCCGTCGCAGGTCATCACGCACGAGCCGGACAGCGGCAGCACCACCATCTCCTCCGGCCCGGTCTCGAACTCGACCGTTTCGTCGGTTCCCAGCGCCAGTACCCGCAGGCTGGAGTACCCCCAACCGGCCGACTCCGGAGTGATCACCAGCTCGAACGGCCCCTCGGCCGCCTCGCCCCGCCGGACCACGTGCTTACTCACAGCAAACTCACCGCCGCATCCACTGCCGCCGAAACATCGTCACCCGGGGGAAAGAGCAGGCTGCGCCCGATCACCAGGCCCTGCACGGTGGGCAGCGCCAGCGCCTTGTCCCAGTTGGCCAGCGCCGCGTCGTGCGCGGCGGGGTCGTTGGCCGCCTCGCCGCCGAGCACCAGGGCGGGCAGCGTGGTCGCCGCCATCGCCCGCTCCATGTCCGGCACGATCGGCACCTTCAGCCATGTGTAGGCCGAGGTTGTGCCCAGCCCGGCGGCCACCGACATGGCGCGGATCATCGCCTCGGCGGTCAGCTCGTTGCGCACCCGGCCGTCCACCCGGTGCGAGATGAACGGCTCGACCATGGCCATCAGTTGATTCGCCGCGAGCTCGCTCACCGCTTCTGCCGAGGCGGCCAGGGTGGCCACGGTGGCCGGGTCGGCCGGGTCGATCCGGGTGAGCATCTTGCCGCCCTCGAACCGGGCGGCGGCCAGCGCGGCGGCGTCGTAGGCGGTGAACCGGTCGTCCAGCTCGAAGGACGTGCCGGCCAGGCCGCCCCGGTTCATCGTGCCGATGACCACCTTCTCGTCCAGCGCGCCGAGCAGCAGCAGGTCCTCCAGGATGTCCGGGGTGCCGAGCACGCCGTTCACCCCGGGCCGGGAGAGTGCCTCGCAGACGCGGTCCAGCAGCTCGATGCGGTCGCCCATGGCCATCGCCCGGTCGCCGGCGCGCAGCGCGCCCCGGGCCGGGTGGTCGGCGGCGATCATCATCAGCTTGCCGTGCGGGCCGAGCAGTGAGGTGGGACGGGGCCGCCTGGCGGCGGCCTCGGCGATCGCGTCCGGCCGGTGCACCCGGGTCCCCACCAGCGCGGACAGCCACCGGTCGTCATGCATCGACGGCTGCCCTGCTCAGTGCCTCGGCCACCTCGTCGTAGCCGGGCATGGCGTCCGCGCAGGCCAGCCGGCCGGCCACGATCGCGCCGGCGGTGTTGGCGAACCGCATGATGCGCTCCAACGGCCACCCGGCGAGCAGTCCGTGACACAGCGCGCCGCCGAAGGCGTCGCCCGCGCCGAGCCCGTTCACCACGTTCACCGGCACCGGCGGCACCTCGACGATCTCGCCGTCCCGTGAGGCCAGCACGCCCTTCGGACCCTGCTTGACCACGGCCAGTTCCACGCCGGCCTCGTGCAGGGCGGCCGCCGCGGCGCGTGGTTCCCGTACGCCGACCGCCGTCTCGCACTCGTCCTGGTTGCCCACCGCCACCGTGACGTGCGGCAGCGCCTTCGCGTACTCGGCCCGCGCGGCCTCCCGCGAGTCCCAGAACATCGGCCGGTAGTCCAGGTCCAGCACGGTGATGCCGTGCTTGGCCCGTATACCGAGTGCATACAGCGTGGCCGCCCGGCTGGGTTCGGCGGACAGCCCGGTGCCGGTGACCCAGAAGATGTCCGCGCCCCGGACCGCCTCCGGGTCCAGCTCCTCGGGGTGGATCTCCAGGTCCGGGGCCTTGGGCAGCCGGTAGAAGTAGAGCGGGAAGTCGTCCGGCGGGAAGATCTCGCAGAACGTCACCGGCGTCGGGTACGCGGACACCGGGGTGACGAACCGGTCGTCCACGCCGAACCCGCGCAGCGCGTCGTGCAGGTACTCGCCGAACGGGTCGGCGCCGGTGCGGGAGATCAGCGCGGCGCGCCGGCCGTAGCGGGCCGCCGCCACGGCCACATTGGCGGCCGTGCCGCCCAGGTATTTGCCGAAGCTCCGCACCTCGCGCAGTGACACCCCGGTCTGTAGCGGGTAGATGTCCACCCCGAGCCGACCCATGGTCAGCACCTCGAACATGTCGCCGTCCTCGCGCGTTTTGACTGGTAGCGGGCTTGGCCCGTCCATGTGTACCCTTCCGGGTGACAGTAAGTCAACAGTTTGTCCTGACATACTTTGTTCGGACAAACTCACCGAACCGGGGAGCGGCATGTTGGCCGGAAACATGAGCCGGTGGGGCCTGGTCCCCGACGTGCAGCTGGACCGCAACAGCCCGGTGCCGCTGTACTTCCAGGTGGCCAGTCGGATCCAGCAGCTGATCGAGGAGGGCGAGCTGCCGGTGGGCGGCCGGCTGGAGAACGAGGTCGAGCTGGCCGACCGGCTGGGCGTCTCCCGACCGACCATGCGCCGGGCGATCGGCTACCTGGTGGACCGGGGCATGCTGGTGCGCAAGCGCGGCGTCGGTACACAGATTGTGCAACCGAAGCTGCGCCGCCCGGTGGAGCTCTCCAGCCTGTACGACGACCTGGTGAAGTCCGGCCAGCGGCCGCACACCGAGATCACCGTGCTGGAGATCCGCCCGGCCCCGGACGCCATCGCGGAGGCGCTCGGCATCCCGTTCGGCACGGAGATCACCTGGATGGAGCGGCTGCGCTACTCGGACGGCGAACCGCTGGCCCTGATGCACAACGCGGTTCCGGTCGACGTGCTCCGGCTCACCCGCGCCGACCTGGCCGAACGCGGCCTCTACCAGCTGCTGCGGGCCGCCGGCCACCACCCGAGAATGGCCAACCAGACGGTCGGCGCGAAGGCCGCGACCGCCCAGGAGGCCAAGCTGCTCGGCGAGCGCCGCGGCGCCCCCATGCTCACCATGACCCGCACGGCCTGGGACGCCGAAGGCCGCGCGGTCGAGTACGGCTCGCACCTCTACCGCGCCGGCCGCTACTCCTTCGAACTCACCCTCACCACCTGACTCAGCCCGCGGAAGTGACCGAATCGTCTGAGGTGGGAGACGAGCGGTAGGCGACGCGTTGGCGGGCGGTGTTGCGGCCGGCGTCCACCTTCACCGGCTCGTTGACCCCGCCCAGGCCGAACGCGGGCATGTTCACGTAGACGACGTCGGTGCCGCCGGGGCGGACGCGGTACGCCTCGTGGTAGGCGCCGACGGTTCCGTCGTCGCCGATCTTGCGCGCATAGCGGCGCCACGCGGCCAGGTGCGGGGCGTCCGGGTTGGCGGCGAACGCCTGCAGTTCCTCCATGCTGCGCCAGTACTGCACCATCAGCGTGGTCCGGCCGAACCAGGTGTGATTGGCCAGCAGGCCCTCCTCGTGCGTGGCCAGGTGACGCAGGCTGGCGAACATCGCGCGGAAGACGAACCACCACTTGTCCACCCGCCACCAGTGGTTGAACCGCATGCCGATCAGGACCAGGACGACGCCCTCTTCGCCCAGATCGGCGGTGTAGCGCCCGGGCAGCACCTTCGGTCCGAACATCGCGGCCTCCTCGGCTCGGCGGCGAGCTAGAGCGAGTCCGGTTGAGTCTATAACGCCGTTACGACTCGCGGTAGGCGCCTCGATCGATCATCTTCTGGATCTGCGGCCGGATCACCTGCTCGCGGAACTCGGCGTGGGTGAACGGTGCACGAGATGTATACAGGTTCTTCGGGTAGATCGGGTCGGCGTAAACCAGCTGGTAGAGCTCGGTGCGCAGGTCCTTGGCCCAGTTGTCCCACTGCGCGTGGGTGCGGAAGTGGCGCAGCGCGCCGATGTCCACCGTGCCGGCCACGTACGAGGAGCCCGCGCCGTACAGGTGCTGGCCCACCACCCGGCCCTTGTAGTCGATCACCATGGATCGCCCGCCGAACGTGTCGATCGGGTCGGCGGACTCGGGCGTCAGGTAGTAGGTGGCCAGGTTCGGCGCGATCACGTAGAGGTTGTTGTCCAGCGCCCGCGCCCGGCTCTGGATCTCGAAGAACTCGTTGCCGGTGTGCGGGTGCGGGTAGGACGCCCGGTACAGCACCTCGGCGCCGTTCAGCGCCAGGCCGCGGGCGTTCTCCGGGTAGGAGCCCTCGTTGGCCATCAGCACGCCCAGCCGGCCGATGGCGGTGTCCGCGACCGGGAAGAACGCGTCGAGCGTGCAGCCGTACAGCTCCACCCAGCGGTCCCACACATCGTGCGGGGTGACCGAGTGCTCCACCGGGTAGAGCGTGCTCAGTTTGTAGTGCTTCAGCACGATCTCGCCGGTCGGGTCTAGCGCGAACCCGACGTTGAAGAACCGGTCCGGGAACTCCGGGTGCCGGGCCTTGGCCTGCGCCATCACGTAGGTGTCGTACTCCCGGGCCAGGTCACCGAGGAAGCGGGTCTCCGGCCCGGGGATGTCGATCGCGCACTCGTTGGCGAACGTGGCGTGGTCGAGGTCCAGCACCTCGTCGTTGAATGCCTGCAGCCCGCCCTCGGGGATGGCCACCAGCCGCACCGGCAGGTCCAGGCTGGACAGCCAGAACGCGGCCTTGAACAGGTGCGCGATGTGCTCCAGGTTGCGGCCGATGTCGGCCCGGGTGCGGATGCCCCGCACGGTCGGGATGAGTCCTACGGCGGTGTACGGCTCAATTCGCTCGGGCATCCGTCCAGCCTGGCAGGCCTGCATACAGTGGGCATACCGTTTATGCGGCGGTCAGCTGTCGTCGTCGTCCGAGGGGATGTCGCCCTGGTTGCCGGGCCGCCAGGTGTAGCCGTCCTCGGTGGGTTTGTCGCAGATCTCCACCCCGCTGGAGCCGCCGATCCGGGTCGCCCCGTAGCTGCAAGCCGGCACCTTCGGCTTCTCCGAACGGCGCGGCTGGTCGTCCCGGTCCTCGTCGGACACGGACGCCGACCGGCTCGGCGCGTGCGTGGCCTTGGTGTTCGCGGCGGGCGGCTTCGGCTTGGCGGAGGTGGTGGGGGTGGCCCGCGCGGACGGCGGGGGTTCCGGCGAGGGCGACGGGCTCGGCTGGCCGGGGCCGCCGATCGGGCCGACGAAGTCGCTGCCCGAGCCCGGCGACCCGTCGTCGTTGCTCAGCTGCAGGCCCTCGCCGGTGATCAGGCCGACGGCCAGGCCGGCGGCCACCGCCACGGCCAGCACGGCCAGCGCCGAGGTGATCGCCCAGCGCGGGTCGCGCTGTTGCTGCGGCTGCTGGTGCGGTTGCTGGTGCGGCGGCCCCCAGCCGGCCATGGCGTCCCGGGCCTTCGCCGCGTCCCGCTCGCGCAGCCACAGGTAGACGCCCGGAATGGCGAGCAGGAGCGCAAGCACCAGCCCGGCCAGCCGGGTCACCGGGATGCATACAAGCAGTACACAGACGACGGCCAGGCCGAGCAGGATCAGCCCGTAAGGGGGGTCCCTGCGCGGCGGTTCCGGGTCGATCTTGGTGGTGCGTTCGGCCGAGTTGGCGACGGTGAACATCTCGTCGTACGACACGCGCTCACCTTTCCGGGGCGGGACTCCTGCCAATCGAGCCAACGAGCAAGGTACCGAATGGGGGATTGCGGACCGGACATCGGTTGTAATAGCAGCCACTATCTACGCTCATGCTGACTACCGAACTGTGTCGGACCTGGGGTTACCGGCTGCCCATCTGGAACGCCGGGATGGGCGGCGGGATCGCCGGCTCGGAACTGGCCGCCGCCGTGACCGGTGCCGGTGGCCTGGGCGTGCTCGGCATGGGTGGGCTGCCCGAGCCGGTGATCCGCGCGGAGATCGCCCGCACGCGGGAACTGGTCGGCGCGGCACCGTTCGGGGTCAACATCATCATGCCGATGGTCGCGGACGAGGCGCAGATCCTGTGCTGCCTGGACGAACGGGTGCCGGTGCTGGTGCTGTTCTGGGGCGACCCGGCGCCGTACGTGGACCGCGCGCGGGAGGCCGGGACCAAGTTGGTCGCCCAGGTCGGCTCGGTGGAGGACGCCCAGCGGGTGGCCGCCGCCGGCGTGGACGCGGTGATGATCCAGGGCGTCGAGGCCGGCGGCCACGTGTGCGCGCGGACGTCCCTGTCCGTGCTGCTCCCGGCGGTGGTGGACGCGGTCGCGCCGCTGCCGGTGATCGCGGCCGGCGGAGTGGCGGACGGGCGGGGCCTGGCCGCCGCGCTGGCCCTGGGCGCCTCCTCGGTGTCCCTGGGCACCCGGTTCCTGTGCAGCGACGAGTCACAGGCCGGCTACCGGGAACGGGTGGCCGCGGCGACCGCCGAGGACACCTACCTGACCAAGCTGTTCGACATCGGCTGGCCGGACGCCACGCACCGGGTGCTGCGCAACCGCGCTGTATACGAGTGGGAGACAGCCGGTATGCCCGCGTCCGGGCAGCGCCCCGGTGAGGGCGAGCCGGTGGGCAGCATGCCGGTGGCCGGCGAGTCGGTGGAGCTGCCCCGGTACGCGGTGTTCCCGCCGCTCCGTGGTTTCACCGGAGACCTGGAGCTCACCGCGCTCTACGCCGGCGAGTCCTGCACGCTGGTCAACGACATCCGCCCGGCGGCCGAGATCGTCGCCCGGCTGGCCGCCGAGGCGGACCGCTAAGCCAGCTCCGGCGAGCCCTTGACCCGGGGGAGGGCATGAAGCGAGCGGACTCAGCGAGCACTCGATGCACCCGCCCTGCTGATTACTCCAGGTGAGGATGGCTGAGGGCCAGGCCGCGTCGAGTGGTAGCTCAGTCGCCCCGATTCATGATCAAAAGGCGACTGAGCTACCCCTCGATGAGTCCGCGCCGTCCCAGGCTGCCCCGGGGCTTGAAAGGCGCTCACCGTTGGTGAGCCGATGGTGGCGGGGTGGTGATCGAGTCAAAACCCGCGCGCCAGTTTGGCGGACATGGATTTCGTGGTTGCGCCGGCTGGTGCGCGCGTTCAGCGGAACGTGATCGCTTCAGCTGGCTGAACGGCTTTGAGTTACGCCGCTCCGGTGTCCGCCCGGCGGGCCTCGACGCTGCGGCGCAGGGCCTCGAGCAGGTCGGTGACCTCGGTGGCCTCCGGCGCCTCCGGGGCGGCCTGCACCTCGTTGCCCGCGCGCTTGTCCTCGATCAGCTGGCGGACCCGGTCGGTGTAGGTGTCCCGGTAGTCGTCGGGCCGCCACGGCGCGCTCATCGACTCGATCAGCGTGCGGGCCATGTCCAGCTCGCGGCTGTCGGCGTCGTGCTCGGCCTCGGGCAGGAAGTCCAACTGCTCACGCGGCGAGCGGATCTCGTCGGCGTAGAAGAGTGTCTCCAGCGAGAGCACGCCGTCGGAGGCGCGCACCGCCGCCAGGTACTGCTTGCCGCGCAACACGAAGTTGGCGATGGCCACCCGGCCGGTGGACTCCATGGCCGCCGAGAGCAGCGCGTACACCTTGCCGTTCTCCTCCTTGGCCGGAGCCAGCCAGTACGTCTTCTGGTAGTGGATCGGGTCGATCTCGTCCAGGTCCACGAACGCGATCACCTCGATGGACCGTGACCGCCCCGGCGCGATCTCGTCCAGCTCGGCCGGCTCGATGATCACGGTCTGGCCGTCCTCCTCGTGCCCGCGCACGATGTCCCGGAAGGCGACCTCCTCACCGGTGCGCTCGTTGATCCGCTGGTAGCGGATGCGGTCCGTGGTGCCGCGTTGGTACTGGTGGAAGTGCACGGTGTGGTCTTCGGTCGCGCTGTACAGTCCGACCGGCACGGTGACCAGCCCGAACGAGATCGAGCCGGTCCAGATCGCACGGGGCATGCGCCTCTCCTATCCCTTGTCCAGTGCGGTGAGCCGCTCCCGCGCGACGGCGACCCGGCGCCGGGTGTCCCGCAGCGCCCGCTCGGCGTCCTCGTGGGTGCGGCGGGCGGTGCGGGCGCGTTGCCTGGCGTCCCGTTCGGCCTGCTCGGCCGCGATCAGCTCGGCGCGCCGGTCGGCGACCGCCCGGTGGGCCTGGGCTTCCTCGCCGGCGGCCCGTTCGCGGTCGGCCTCGGCTTCGGTGTGCCGCCGTTCGGTGTCGGCCAGGCGCGTCTCCAGCTCGGCCAGCTCCCGGCGGGCGCGCAACACCGCCGCGCTCGGCCGCGCCGGTTCCCCGCTGGGTCGCGCCGGTTCCTCCGTGACCGCCGTGCCCGCAGCCGCGCCCCGACGTCCGGCGCCGTCCCCGCCCTTCGCAACGCCGTCGGCTCCCGCAACGTCGTCGGCTTTCGCAACACCGTCGGCTTTCGCTAAGCCGTCGCCTCCCGCAACCTCGTCGCCTCCCGCAAGATCGTCGCCTCCCGCAACGTCGTCGCCTCCCGCTACGCCGTCGGCAGGAGAACGGTCATCGGATGCCGGGTCGGTGGTGGCCGTTGTGCCGGGAGCGTCGACTCGGTGTGCCGAGAACGTCGACTCGGCGTGCTCAGACTGCCGACTCGGTGTGCCGGGAGCGCCGACTCGCCGGGAAACGGGGAGAGCGTTGGGCCAGTGGTTGGCGGCATCGGCTAGTTCTTTGGGGGTGGTCAGGCGGCCCAGGGTTAGGGCTCGGGCGGCGTCGGGGGAGGCCAGGGCGGCGGTGAACATCTCCTCCAGTTCGCGGGTGACCGTTTCGCTGACCGGGACGCCGGCGCGTTCGCCCGCGGTGCGGGACGCTTCGGTCAGGGTGGTCAGCACGGTGCGGCGCTGGGCGGAGAGCTCGCGCAACGCGGCGCCGTCCAGGCGGTCGTGGGCCGCGCGCATGGACCCGCCCAGCTCGGCCAGCTCGGCCAACCGGTCCGGGTCGTCCCGGGCGAGCCGGTTGACCAGCCACGCGGCCACCGTCGGCCGCCGGAGCCGACCGATCGCGCCGGCCAGCTCGCGGTCCCCGCCGGCCTTGGCCTCCTTGGCCCGCGCGTCACGGGCCGGGGTGAACTCCTCGCGAGGCAGCGCGTACAGCGCGTCGGCCACCTCGTCGAGATCCACCGGACCAGCTTGTCACGCCGGCAAACTGTGTGTCCGCTGTGGCGCTCCTGTCGGTTCACTCAGAACCGCCTCAAACGACCGGCGCCGCCGGTCCCGGCGTGATTAGCATCGGTGAGGTGAACCGACAAAACCGCAGGTGGAAACGTCGCGCCGCCGTCTGTATCGGCCTCGGAGCCGTCGCGGTGATGGTGGTCGCCGGCTGCGGGCGGGGCGGCGGGGGCAACCAGCCGCCGCCGGCGGCGAGCGGCCCTCCGGGAGCCACCGCGCCGCCCCGGGCCGACTGCGCCAAGCAGGTCAGCGACTCCGACGGCCTGTCGTCCGCGCTGAACTCCGCGTCCGCCGGGGACGTCATCTGCGTGACCGGGGACCTGAGCGACTCCCGGTTGAAGATCAAGAAAGGTGGCTCGGCGGACAAGCCGGTCCAGGTGGTCGGGGACGGCCGCACGGCGGTCAAGGGAATCGACGTGGAGGCCGACAACGTGGTGGTCGACGGCTTCACCGCCGACCAGCCCAAGGCGCCCGGCGCCTCGCTCAAGGGCAACAACATCACCCTGACCAACACCACGATCAACAGCCCCGAGAAGGGCGACGGCGACGGCATCCGGTTCTGGGGCGACAACATCAAGATCCTGCACAACACGGTCACCGACACCCGCAACGAGCGCGGCTCGCATGCCGACTGTATGCAGAGCTTCGCCACCGACTCGGACAGCCCGGCCAGCCACAACGTGCTGATCGACGGCAACCGCTGCACCGAGATCGACAACAACTGCCTGATTGTGGAGGGCCCGAACAGCAGCGCCGGCGACGGCAGCGGCGAGGGCGAGACCACCGGCATCACGTTCAGCAACAACTACTGCCAGAACAAGGCGGCCCAGGCGGTGCTGCTGGACGACGTGCGGCACGCCACGATCACCGGCAACGAGGTGGTCTCCAAGATCAGCCACGCCTGGGCGCTGCAGAACAAGAGCACCGACGCGGTCATCAAGGACAACCGGGCCGGATCGGTCCACTTCGAGGTCGGCATGGACGACAGCTCGCAGCCGGGTTACCAGGGCCCGGCCTCCGGCGGCGCCCCCTAAACGGCACAGCCCTCCGGCGAGTCGGGGATCTGGGTACGGTGAGTCGGGGATTCAGGTACAGCGGCGTGAGCCCGCGCCGGCCGGGCGAGCCCGTGCGCCTGCCTACGGCGTCTTGACGACCGACTTCACGTGCAGCACCGGCTTGCCGTTCTCGTCCCAGGTGAGCGGGGCGACGAACATTGCCCGCTGGCCGGGCGCGGTGTACCCGTGGAAGATCAGGTAGTCGTTCTTGGAACCGGGCACCACGTCCTGCCCGCCCGGGTTGGTGATCGCCCCGCCCAGGGTTTCCTTGCTCAGGAACTGCCCGGGTGCCTTCTCGAACGCGCTGGCCAGCGACGACGACGTCGCGTAGTTCACGAAGTACTTGCCGCTGTTGAACGCGTTGCCCGAGTAGAAGAGCACGTAGTTGTCGCCCTGCCGCACCAGCGTCGGCGCCTCCACGATGTTGCCTTCCTCGGGCCGGTCGGACTGGATGAGCGCCCGGCGGGAGCCGATCGGGGTCATGCCGTCGATGGAGACCTGCTGCAGCCAGATGGTCGCCTTGCCCCGGCCGCTGGTGTAGAGCAGGTACTGCTTGCCGTTGCTGTCGGTGAACGCCTTCGGGTCGATCGAGTCGATGTCCTCGGGCCGGCACACCAGCGGCTTGTCGCCCACCTGCTGGAACGGCCCGGTCGGCGAGTCGGCCAGCGCCACCCCGATGCACTGCACGTTCTGCGGAGTCGCCCGCGCGGTGAAGTACAGGATGTAGGTGCCGTCGCTGCGCGCCGCGACCTCGGGCGCCCACACGTTGCCGTTGCCGGCGCCGTCCTTGCCGACCCAGCTCGGCAGGTCTGGCATGGCGTCGTTGACCACCGTCCAGCGGCCGTTCAACTTGGTCGACCGCTGCACCGGCACATGCCAGACCTTGCCATTGTAATTGCTCGCCGTTGAATAGGCGTAATAGGTATTCCCGACGGCCAACAGGGCCGGGTCGGGGAAATCCCTGGCAATAATCGGTTGAATTGTCACGGTGCTGGCCGCGGTCGTCGCGACAACGACCGCCGCCACCACGGGCGGGGTCGTCAACAGGCGCATCCAGCTGCCGCGAAGAAAGGGAGACATCGAGGACACACAGTAGCGTGTCTCAACCTGCAGTCCAGAGTTTTCCTACTCGAACAGGTGAGGTCGGCGTGTCGCGTGGTTACGCTGGGCGATTGACCAGCTAGGCAGCCCGATCGGCGTACCACCCGCCGTGGCCGGCGTCACCCCATCAGCCGCAGCCGCACGCGCCCCCGCAGCAGCCGCCCCCGGCCGCCGGCGCCGGTGCTCCGCCGAACCCGCCGCCGCTCCCGGTTAGCGCGATCGCGGACAGCAGCTTGACCGTGTCGCCGTGGCCGACTGGGCAGGTCGCGGGGTCGCCGGCGGCGCTCATCGGGCGGTTCACCTCGAACACGCCCGGCTCGCCGAGTCCGACACATTCCCGGCAGCGGAATTCGTAGCGCGGCATTCCGCAATGGTAGGCGAGCGGCGGGCCGGCGGCCACGCCACGCCGTCGCGCACCGATACTTGCTCATCACTTGATCGAGTTATACCGTCACCCGCTGACCGAGCGTTGCCGGCAGCGGCGTCATCGACGGCCGCGACGGCACGAATTCCGGATTAACTCGGGCTGTCCGCCGAACCCTTTCAAAGCTCCAGGAACGGCCCGCGGGCGCCCGTCCGGACGCTTATTGACAATGCCGCGGGAAAGTGCCGGAAAAACATCCGGAGAAAAGTGTTGCGAGGTTTCGCGACGGCGCGCAGAATGGTGTGGCGGCCGAGTGCTGATAACTGTCTGAAGTTGTCGGTGATCAAGATCCACTCGAAAGAGTGAGTAACTTTTTGATCTTTCACTTGAGTCCCATTTGTGCCAGAAAAGTGTACGAGTTGTGACATAACAGTTACCTTGTGCTCGTCGGCGTGGGCTCCCCGCATGTATCGCCGATGATCATGAAGGTCCGTGTTCCGGAGGGCAGCGTTCCCCAACGCTGGGCACCCTTTTTCAACTGGAGGGGAATTTTGTACAAGAAGGCAGCAATCGTCGCGGCGGCAGCTGGCGTCAGCCTGCTCGCGCTGAGCCCGTTCGCGTTCGCCAGCGACAACGAGCAGGACGGCCACTACAACCAGAACGGCACGGCCGTGCAGATCCCGATCCAGGCCTGCAACAACTCGACCTACGAGGGCACCGTCGGCTACCTGGCCAAGGACCTGTCCAACGAGGACGAGCACAACGGCAAGTGCGACCAGGACAACAGCGCGAAGAACTGAGTACGCGCTGAGTGAGGGGGGCGCCGGATCTTTTGCACTGGGGTTCGGCGCCCCTTGCGCGTTCTCAGGAAAGAACGTACCCACCCGTCTGGAGCATCCACTCGGGCTGCGCGGTCGGCCGCCTAGTGAAAGAGTTAAGTAGGTCATAAGGCGGTCTAAGGACAACGCGGTCTGGGGAGGCTTCCTCGAATGAGTGAACAGCTGAGCATGGGTGAACTGCTCGCCGACGCGCCGAAGAACTGGGGGCGCTGGGGTGAGCAGGACGAGCTCGGTTCCCTCAACTTCCTGACCCCCGCCGAGGTGCTGCGCGGGGTGTCGCACGTACGCACCGGCGAGGTGTTCACCTTGCAGCGGCTGATCGGTGATCCCAACGGGGACCCGGTCTGGCCGGGCCGTGAGCCGGCCCAGCGCACAATGATCATCGATGAGTCGGCCTGGGACGGCGCGGATGCGCCGAACTTCCCCGGCGGCCTGCACTACGCGGACGACAAGATCCACGCGTTCCTGCAGGGTTCCACGCAGTACGACGCCCTCGGCCACGTCTGGTACGACGGCAAGATCTGGAACGGGTACGACGCGCGCACCACGATCGGCGGCATGGACAAGGCCAGCGTGGAACCCATCGCGCAGCGCGGCGTGGTCGGCCGGGGCGTCCTGCTGGACATGGCCCGGTTCCGGGGCAAGGAGAACCTCGACAAGGGCGAGACGTTCTCCCACACCGACCTCGAGGAGTGCGCGGCCGCCCAGGGGCACACCATCGAGCCGCACGACATCCTGTTGATCAGGACCAACTTCCTGCGGCTGTTCTTCGCCGAGGGCGAGAGGTTCTACGAGAACTTCTCCGAGCCCGGCCTCACCTACAGCCCCGAGCTGGTCCAGTGGTTCGCGGACCGGGAAATCCCGAACCTGGTGACCGACACGATCGCCAACGAGACCACCTACGAGCCGGAGACCGGCATCGCGCTGCCGTTGCACTGCGCGTTGATGCGCAACCTCGGCATCGCGCTCACCGAGATCTGCGACCTGGAGGAGCTCGCCGCCAGCTGCGCGGAGGACGGCCGCTACACCTTCCTCTACGCCGCCGCGCCGCTCAAGGTGCACCGAGCCACCGGCTCACCGGTCAACCCCCTCGCCATCAAGTAGCGGACGGCCGGCCGATGAGCAGCTATACCGCCCGGCCATGGCTGGGCCGCTACAACGACGGCCTCCCGGCGGACATCCACACCGACTACCCGACGATGCTGGAGCTGTTCGCCGCCTCGGTGGCCCGCGCACCGCAGACGGCGGCCATCCGCTACTTCGACGGTGTGCTCACCCTGGCCGACCTGGACCGGGCTTCGGGCGCCCTGGCCGCCGGCCTGGCCGCGCACGGCTTCGCGCCCGGTGACCGGCTCGCGGTGTACACGCAGAACAACCCGGCATTCGTGATCGGGCTGCTCGGCGCCTGGAAGGCCGGCGGCGCGGCGGTGGCGATCAACCCGATGAACAAGGCGCGCGAGCTGACCTACCTGCTCGCCGACTCCGGGGCGACCGCACTGCTCTGTCTGGACGAGCTGTACGAGTCGGTGGCCCGGGACGTGATCGCGCACGCCGACGGCGTCCGGGTTCACACGGTGATCACCTGCTCTCCGCTGGACTGGCAGACGCGCAACGACCCACGCCTGTTCGCGCAAACCGTAAAGACGCACCCCGACAAAACCCTGGACCTGCTGGAGCTGCTCGACCAGCACGCCGACGGGGCGCCGCCGGCGGCGCCCCCGCCCGGCCCGGACGACGTCGCCGTGCTCACCTACACCTCGGGCACCACGGGCGTGCCCAAGGGCGCGATGAACACGCACCGGAACATGTCGTTCAACTCGCAGACCTACCGCGAGTGGATGCGCATGACCCCGGCCGACTCGGTGCTCGGCGTGGCGCCGCTGTTCCACATCACCGGGCTGATCGGGCACATCGGCGTGGCCCTGCTGGTGCCCAGCCCGCTGGTGCTGGCGCACCGGTTCGAGCCGGGGGTAGTGCTGGACACCGTCCGCGAGCACCGGCCCACGTTCACCGTCGGCGCGATCACCGTGTTCATCGCGCTGACCCAGGTGCCCGGGGTGACCAAGTCGGACTTCGAGTCCTTCCGCCTCGTCTACTCGGGCGGCGCGCCGATCGCGCCCTCGGTGACCGACCGGTTCGAGGCCCTGACCGGGCACTACATCCACAACTGCTACGGGCTGACCGAGACCAACTCGCCGTCGCACGCCGTACCGGCCGGGGTGCACGCCCCGGTGGACCCGGCGTCCGGCGCGCTGTCCGTCGGCGTGCCGGTGTTCAACACCGTGGTGCGGATCCTCTCCGACACGGGGGAGGAGGTCCCGGTCGGCGAGATCGGGGAAATCGCCACCTGCGGGCCACAGGTGGTGCCCGGCTACTGGAACAAGCCGGACGCGACGGCCACCTCGCTGCCCGGTGGCGAACTGCGCACCGGCGACGTCGGATTCATGGACGCGGACGGCTGGTTCTATCTGGTCGACCGCAAGAAGGACATGATCAACGCGGCGGGTTACAAGGTGTGGCCGCGCGAGGTGGAGGACGTGCTCTACGGCCACCCGGACGTGCTGGAGGCCGCCGTGGTCGGTATACCCGATGCATACCGGGGCGAGAGCGTGCGGGCCTACGTCTCGCTGCGCCCGGACGCCGAGGTGACCGCGGCCGAGCTGATCGAGTACTGCAAGGGCCAGATGGCCGCCTACAAGTACCCGCGTTCCATCGAGTTCCTGGATGAGCTGCCCAAGACCACCACCGGGAAGATCCTGCGCCGGGAGTTGCGCGACCGGGCTGCCGCCGGTTGATCCGCGCGGCGAATAAAGGACGGCCGGTGCCGACGATGTCGCCGGCCGTCCCCTCGCCTCGCGGACTCGGGCCTCAGGACCGGGAGGCCGGCGCGCGCAGGCGGTTCGGGTGCTCGGGGTCCAGCTTGATGAACACCAGGAAGTACGAGTGGTTCTTGCGCGCGTGCTCCTGGCGGAGCAGCCGGGCCACCACCGGCCGGTTCGGCCGCACCACCACGAACAGGTCCTTGCAGTAGAAGCCGTCCGCCGTGTAGGCGTTGATCAGCTCGACGTGGGTGAGCCGCTGCCGGTTGGCGCTCACCTCGTCCTGGCACTTGACGATGAACACGCCGTGGTTGCGCAGCACCCGCCGGGCCTCGGCGCCGGCGCGCAGGTACAGGTCGATCACCGCTTCGTGGTAGCGGGGCGCCCCGTCCACCGGAGCGGTCGCCTGGCCCGCGGAGTAGCTGGCCCGGAACGGCGCGTGCGAGCCCGCCCCGGCCAGGTGCGTCTCGGACCGGCGGAACAGGCCCTCCATGTACGGCGGGTCGAGCACCACGCAGTCCAGCCCGCCGTCCGGGTAGGGCAGGTCGCGGCAGTCCACGCCGGTCTGCAGGTCGGTGCCGAGCACGCGGTAGCCGTCCTGGCGGACCTTGCGCCAGAACGCACCCTTGCCCCAGGTCACGTCGGCCACCCGGGAACCCGGGGGGACGTGCAGGTCCAGGATCAACGGGAAGACATCGGCGTTGGTGCCGATGTGCGCGCTCACCGTGACCTGGGTTGTCGCGACACCGTCCGGCCTCTTCCGGCCGTTCGCCGCCCGATCGGTCCCAGTCTCCATGACACCCCCGCTGGAATCGGGCGCAAGGCTAGCAACGGCGGCCGCTCGAACAGGGCATTCGGCGCAACACGCGGGAAACGGGTTACCGGTCCGGGTGTTTCGGCGCCCGGATGGACCAGCGCCGCGAGCCGTCCCAGGAGATAGCCTCTGATCATGACCCCCGGCATCCGAGTGGTGACGATCGCCAACCTGAAGGGCGGTAGCGCCAAGACCACCTCGGCGGCCTTCCTGGCGCACGCGTTCCACGAGCGCGGGCGGAAGGTGGTGCTGGTGGATGCCGATCCGCAGGGGTCGGCGCTGCGCTGGCACGGGCTCGCCGGATGGCCGGTCCCGGCGATGGGCCTGGCCTCCACGGCGCTGCACCGGCAGCTCTGGGGCGTGGTCGACCCGGAGCGCTGGGACACCGTGGTGATCGATACGCCGCCGCTGGAGGAGCGGGACGGCATCGTGTCCGCCACCCTCCGCGTGGCCACCGACGTGCTGGTTCCGATCGCGCCCACGATGATGGAGCTGGACCGGGTCGGGCCGGTGTTCAAGGCCCTCGAGGATGCCGCCGGTCACCGGGAGGAGGATCCCACCGTGGCCGTGCTGCTCACCCGGACCGTGGCCCACGCGACCAGCACCGAGACCGTGCGCGAGATCCTCGAGGGGCAGGGACGCCGGGTGCTCTACGCCACCGTGCCCCGCCTGGAGCGGTACGCGCAGGCGTTCGGCGCGGGCATCCCGGACCACGACGTGCCGTACGGCACCGCCGCCGACGAGCTTCTGCGGGGCTGGACCTGATGGCCCCCGACCGCCGCGCCGACCTGGCCGCCCGGGCCGCCGCCGTGGCCGGCGGCACGGCGCCGGCCGACCCGGAGGCCGCCGCCCGCGCCCCCCGGACCAGGCCGGTCCGGGTGACCGTGGAGCTCTCCCCGATGGAGCACAAGGCCCTGCGCCAGTGGTGCGCGCAGACATCCGCCGACCTTGACCTGCCCCTGGTCGCCGGCGCTGAGGTGTTCCGCGCGCTGCTCTCCCTGATGCGCACCGACCCCGCCGTGGCCGAAGCCGTCCGCACCGAACTCAACCGCACCGGCGGCTCCCGCCGCCGCCACTAACCCCCTCTCCCGCGAGTCGGCACTCTCATCCCCGCGAGTCGGCGGTTTCGCCACACCCGCTCCGGCCGTACCTGAATCCCCGACTCACCGTGCCCGAATCCCCGACTCGCGGGGTGGGGAAGGGGGGTGGGGTTGTCGGGGGGTGCGGGTAGCGTGAGGTCGTGGCGGGTCGCTGGGTGCTCCACCTGGACCTGGATGCGTTTTTCGCGTCGGTGGAGCAGCTGACCCGGCCGACGCTGGCCGGGCGGGCGGTCCTGGTCGGAGGGCTGGGGCCGAGGTCGGTGGTGGCCGGCGCGAGCTACCAGGCCAGGGTGCACGGCGCGCATTCCGCGATGCCGATGTCGCGGGCGCGGCGGTTGGTGCCGGCCGCCGTGGTGTTGCCGCCGCGGCTGGCGGTTTACCGGGTGCTGTCCGAGCGGGTGTTCGACGTCGTGCGGCGGATCGACGGCGCGATGGAGCAGATCTCCATCGACGAGGCATTCGTGGAGCCGTCGGGCCTGTTCGGCGCCGGCCCCGACGAGGTGTTGGAGTCCGCCGAACGGCTGCGCGCGGACATCCGCGCGAGCACCGGGCTGACCGCCTCGGTCGGCGCCGGCTCGGGCAAGCAGCTGGCCAAGATCGCGTCGACCATGGCCAAGCCGGACGGGATCAAAGTGGTGCCGCAGGGCACGGAGAAAGACCTGCTCGCGCCGCTGCCGGTGCGCAAGCTCTGGGGCGTGGGGCCGGTCGCCGAGACGACCCTGCGCCGGGCCGGCGTGGACACCATCGGCAAGTTCGCCGCACTCACCCTGCCCGAGGTGACCGCGCTGATCGGCAACGCCATCGGCACCGAACTGCACGGCCTCGCGCAGGGCGTGGACCACCGCCCGGTGGCGCAGCGGGGCGAGGCGAAACAGGTGAGCGCGGAGACCACTTTCGACGCGGACCTCTCCGACGTGGAGGCGGTGCGCCGCGCGGTGGCCGAGATGGCCGCGCACGCGCACCGGCGCCTGGTCGCCTCGGGGCGGGCCGCGCGCACGGTCACGGTGAAGATCCGGGGCGCCGACTTCGCCACCAAGAGCCGGTCCGCGACCACCCCCACGGCCAGCACCAACCTGGCCACGCTGGCCGCCACCGCGCGCCGGCTGACCGATGGCGCGCTGCCGGACTCGGGGGTTCGGCTGATCGGTGTCTCGCTGTCCGGGCTCACCGACTTCGTGCAGCCACCCCTGTTCGAGGACGGGACGGAGGAAGCGGACGAGGCGAACGCAAGAAGCGCCGAACCCGCTGAGCCGCCGGGACCGGTGGACCACCAGGTCCCCGAGCGGGCCTGGCGCGCCGGGGACGACGTGCGGCACACCGAACACGGACACGGCTGGGTGCAGGGCAGCGGGCACGGCCGGGTGACCGTCCGGTTCGAGACCCGGAACACCGGCCCGGGCCAGGCCCGCACCCTGGCGGTCGACGACCCGGCACTCACCCGCGCCGACCCCCTCGCCAGCCTCGACTGACCCCGCACCGGCGGGCCGGCCGGGGAGTGCGAGCGCGGTGGGGGTTAGAGGGAGAGGACTCGGCGGAGCCAGGTTAGGAGGTCGGCGAAGACTTCGTCGCGGTTGGTTTCGTTGAAGATCTCGTGGCGGCCGCCGGGGTAGGCGCGCAGGGTGACGTCGGTCAGGCCCGCCTCCCGGTAGCGCGCGACCACCGGGTCGACCAGCGCCATGCCGCCGCCGAGCGGGTCGGCGTCGCCGACCACCACGTACACCGGCAGGTCGGACCGCACCGCCGCGGCGGCAGCGGGATCGGCGGGCCGGGAAGCCTCGGCGAACATCGATTTGCCGGACGGCGTGTCCAGGCCGAACCCGCAGTCGGGGTCGGCCACGTACAGGTCCACCTGTGCCTCGTCCCGCGACAGCCAGTCGAAGTCGGTGCGCGCCGGGGCGAACGGGGCGTTGAACGCGGACAGGTCGATGGGCTCTTCCAAGTTCAGTCCCGGCGCGAGCAGGTCGATCGCCGCCGTGCCGGACAGCACCGCCGCGTCCACCCTGGTGCTGTGGTCCAGCAGGTACTGCTGCACCGCGAAGGAACCCATGCTGTGCCCGATCAGCGCCAACGGCAGCAGCGGCTGGTCGGTGCGCACCACGTCGGTGAGCCGGCCGATGTCCCGGACCAGCTCCACCCAGCCGTTCTCGCCGAGCACCCCGTGGCGCTCGGGGGAGCCCGCCGTGGCGCCGTGGCCCCGGTGGTCCTGGCCGTACACCACCAGGCCGGCCTCGTTCAGCACGCCGGCCAGCGCGTCGTAGCGCAGCACGTGCTCGCCCATGCCATGGGTGAGCTGGACGATCCCGCGCGCCGGGCCGTTCGGGTCCCAGCGGTAGGCGGTGATCCGCACGCCGCCGGCCGAGTCGTACTGAATGGTGGTGGGACTCATCCGGCGGCTCCTCGACGAAACGAGACGAAACGAGACGAAACGAAAGGACGATCTCCCCCGGCACGCTACCGCGTGACCCTCCGTTGTGCGGTGGTGATCGCCCGCCGGGACTCCTACACTGCGCGCGACAAGATCGCGAGGTGGATCATGAGTGAGCCGGGTCAGCCCGAACAGACTCCGAAGATCAAGGAGGCGCGCCAGTTCCCCTGGCAGCTGGGTGTCTCGGTGGCCATCTGGATCCTGCTGGCGCTGATGCTGATCGTGTCCGCGTTCGGTGACTCCTCGAACAGCGCCAGCGACGACGCCTCGCTGGGTCAGCTCAAGGAGCTGAACATCACCACCAACACGGCGGGCAACACCGCGCAGCACACCACCATCTGGATGCTGCTCGGCTTCGCCACGCTGATGATGGCGCTGTTGCTGCTGATCGGGCAGGGCTGGGCGAGGCACGTGCTCGCGGTCCTCGCCCTGGGCGCGGTGGTGGCACTGGCCGCCAGCGGCCGCGTGGTGGAGACCGGCTTCGCGTTCCTGGCGCTGGTGCTCGGCACCGTGCTGCTTCTCCCTCCATCGGTGTACCGATATCTCCGGGGTGAGTAACCGAACCACTCGGAGGGAGTCAGCGGTCGACCCCCGATTGCCCGTATCGCGAAGCATGATCCGCTACAAAGGGTGAGAATTGGTCGTCCTAACTGGTGCGAGTGTTGCTTAATAACACTTGAGTGGTGTCCTCTTCACTCATCGAGGGGTAAGGCCAAGAGTGTGCCGCGCATGCGTATCCAGGGTCGACCTCATGCGTTAGGAGAGTGTTAGACCTGGCGTCTCACCAGCGGCGACCAGGTATAACGGGGTTATCTTGAGGGTTGGGGTTATTCCTCCAAAGGGGTGGTCCTTGCTCTCCCTCCCGATTGGGGGGTGGAGATGCCTCCTACTGCAGATGTAATGGCCGACGCGAAACGGGATGATGATTTCCACGTTGCGGCGGTGGGCGATCCCCAGCGCCCCCTCGCCGCATAGGTGCCGCCAACCCCGATAGCGGCGACCGGGTTACCCGCCTCCCGCGGGCCGGGGACAGCGCGGAGCCGCTGTCCCTGTTGCCGTACCCGGTGGTCGATCGGGTTCGGCACAGCACAGGAATAGGAGTGTGGGATGACGGACCCAGTGCAAAGCACCGGGACGCTCGGGCAGCTCAAGACGGCCCGCCGGCCGAGTGTCGGCCGAGGGCTGCGCAACGCGCCCGGCATGGCTGCGCGCCCGTTGCAGCAGGCCGGCGAGATGTTCGAGCTGTTTATCGAGGTAGTCAAGAGCGCCGTTACAAAGCCGGTCGGGTACTGGGGCGATGTGCGTGAGCAGATGTTCGAGACGCTCAAGCTCTGCTGGCTGCCCATGATCGTGTCCTGCACCGCGTTCGGTATGGGCGCTCCCGGGTTGCAGGGCGGCAACATCTTCCTGCTGTTCGGTATCCCGGAACGGCTGGGCTCGTTCTTCCTGATGGCGAGCGTGCGTGAGTTCGCCCCGTGGATCAACGCCATGGTGGTCGCCGGTGTGATGGGCACCGCGATCACGGCTGATCTGGGTGCCCGGCGCATTCGGGAGGAGTTCGACGCGATGGAGGTTCTCGGCGTCGACCCGGTCCGCACGATCATCCTGCCCCGCGTCATCGCCCTGTTCATCATGACCGGGCTGATGGATGTGGTGGCGCTGTGCTTCGGCGTGTTCGGCGGCCTGATCGCCGCCTGGGAGCTGAACGCGAACCCGAGCGCGTACTTCGCCAACTTCTGGAACAACGCGACCACCACCGACATGTGGTGCAGCGTGGTCAAGACCTCCCTGTTCGGTCTGATCATCGGGATTGTGTGCTGCTACAAGGGCTACCGGGCCGAGGGCGGTCCGATCGGTGTGGGCCGGGCGGTGAACCAGGCGGTGGTGATCGCGTTCGCCGGGATCTGGATGTTCAACTTCGCGTTCACCACGTTGATGTTGGGGCTCAACCCCGACATGCAGGTCTACCGGTAACCGGGAGGAGGAGCCGAAATGACTGTGACTGAAACCGAGCAGCCCGGCGGCGCTCCCGGTTCGATCTCCGGGAACAAGCTGCCGAAGGAGAACGGCCTCAAGAACGTGCTGGCCTCGGTCGGGGAGATCGCCCGGTTCTCCGGCAGCGTGATCCGCTCGTTCCCCGACGTACGCAAGTACAGCAGCGAAACGCTGCACCAGGCGGGCATCCTGATCCTGTCCAGCGGCCTGATCATCTGGGTGATGCAGGGCGTGATGGGCACGGTCTGCGGCCTGGAGGCGGCGTACACGCTGAAGCAGATCGGCGCCCCGATCTACTCGGGGGTGTTCAACGCCTGGTGCGCGATCCGGGAGATGGCCCCGTACATGTGGGGCTACATCTTCGCCGCGAAGGTCGGTTGTGGCCTGGTGGCCGAGCTGGGCTCGATGCGGATCGCCGACGAGATCGACGCCATGGAGGTCATGGGGGTCAAGTCCCGCAGTTACCTGGTGGGCACCCGGGTGATCGCGGTCTGGATCGCCATGCCGTTCCTCTACACCGTCGGCCTGGGCGTCATGTACGTCACCGAGTACATCATCACCGTGGTCAACCTCGGCGGGGTTTCCCCGGGTGGTTATCTCTACATCTTCTGGCTGTACCAGAACCCGGCCGACTTCGTCTATTCAATGGCAAAGATCATGACGATGGGGACATGTATCACCTTCGTCGGCTGCTACTACGGCTTCACCGCACGCGGTGGTTCGGTCGGAGTGGGACGCAACACCGCCAAGTCCATGATGCTGAACATGGTCTTGATCCACATCGTGGGTGTGCTCGGTACCCAGCTGTTCTGGGGACTGTCGCCCAACGCCCCGATCGCTAACTAGTAGAAGCCGCCGGAAAACACACAGGAGCGAGATGTCGTTCAACGCAGAGGTTGGCGGCCGGGAGCAGTCCCGGCAATCCGCCGGGGGCAACGGAAACGGCGATGCCACGCACAGCATGGAGGTGCGGAACGTCTACAAGTCGTTCGGCAACTTCCACGTGCTGGCCGGTCTGGATCTGCAGTTCCAGGATGATGCGATCACCACGATTCTGGGGCCTTCGGGTACCGGTAAGTCGGTGTTGATCAAGCACTTGGTGGGGTTGCTGGAGCCGGACGACGGTGAGGTGCTGATTTTCGGGGAGGATCTGTGGAAGATCTCCGAGAAGGAGCGCTACGAGCTGCGGACCCGGATGGGTGTGTTGTTCCAGGACGGCGCGTTGTTCGGGTCGATGAACATTTATGACAACACGGCGTTCCCGTTGCGCAAGCACACGGACAAGTCCGAGGACGAGATCCGGGAGATCGTGATGAAGCGGCTCACCGAGGTGGGCCTGGAGCGGTCGTGGTCGAAGCTGCCGAACGAGGTGTCCGGTGGTATGCGCAAGCGGGCGGGTTTCGCGCGGGCGTTGGTGATGGATCCGTCGATCGTGTTCTTCGATGAGCCGGACTCGGGTCTGGACCCGGTGCGGACCAGCTTGTTGAACGACTTGATTTTGGATATGCACGCGGAGCATCGGGGCACCTACATGTTGGTGACCCACGATATTCGGACCGCGCGCAAGGTCAGTGACTATGTGGGGCTGATCTGGAAGGGCAAGGTCGTCCACTACGGGGAGGCCGAGGAGGCGTTCGCTTCCAAGGACCCGTTTGTTCGCCAGTTCCTCTCCGGCGAATCCGCCGGCCCGCTGGGAATGGATTAAGCACGCATGCCTCGCAAGTTTCTGATCCTCGGGGGAGTACTGGCGGTGGTCATCGCGGCCGCCGTCTGGGTGTTCACCGGCGGCTACACGGTCAAGGTGGCCCTACCGGCGGCCACCAACATCATCGCGGGTGGAACCGTGCAGGTGAACGGCTTCGCGGCCGGCACGGTGAAGAGCATCAAGGCGGTGGACAACCAGGCGATCCTGGAGATCGAGCTGGACCGCGCCTACGCGCCGCTGCACGAGGGCGCGGTCGTCAAGGTGCCCTGGAAGGCCGTGCTCGGTGAGCGCCTGGTCGACGTGACCGACGGTCCGTCGTCGAACGCGGAGATCCCGAGCTCCGGCCTCCTCAAGGGGCAGATGCCGAAGCCGACCGAGGTCGACCAGGTGCTCAACGCCCTCGACCCGAAGACGCTGGACCACCTGAAGTCGCTGATCAACGAGCTGGACGCGACCAGCAAGGGCCACGAGGGCGACATCAATGCCACCCTCCAGGCGCTGGGCCCCACGCTCAAGGGACTCGGTGGCGTGCTGGACGCCGTCGGCACCGACGGCCCGGCGATCAAGGCACTGGTCGTCCGGCTGAACAACCTGACCGGCACCCTGGCCACGCACCAGACCGACGTGCGGGCGATCGTCGCCCAGCTCTCCCGGCTGACCACCCAGGCCGCCACCCGCCAGCAGCAGCTGCGGGACGGCCTGCGGAAGCTCCCCGGCACGCTGCGCACCGCGCGCACCACGCTGGACAAGCTTCCCCCGGTGGCCGACGAGGTGGTGCCGCTGCTGCACGACCTGGAGCCGGCCACGGACAAGCTGGAATCGGTGTCGAAGAACCTGAACCCGCTGCTGAAGGACCTGCGCCCGGCCGTCCGGGACCTCGGCCCGACGCTCGAGGACCTGGATGACCTCTTCGACGACGCGCCGGACTTCCTGGAGGCCGTGTACAACACGTTCCCCCAGCTGAACCGGACCCTGCGGGTGCTGAGCGACCCGCTGGACTTCCTCCGCCCGTACACCCCGGAGGCGGCCGGCTGGCTGTCCAACTGGAACTCCAACTGGGCACCGTACGACGGCAACGGCAAGTACGCCCGGATCTGGTACCAGGCCGGCCTGTCCATGCTGAACGCCAACCCGGGCGTCATGCCGCCGGGCATCCGGTCGAACCCGTACCCGCTGCCCGGTGAGAACGGCGGCACCCCCTGGAAAGACGCGTTTGGGAGCGGTGTGAAGTGAGAAGACAACCCCTCGCCGGGCCGGCCCAGCGCTTCTCCAAGGCCCGGGTGCTGGCGACTGTGGGAGTCGCCGTGGTGGCGTGCACCGCCGCCGGCGGCAGCCTCGCCGTGGAGGCGACCCAGCAGCGCACCATCGTGATCGCCGAGTTCCGGGACGCCTCCCCGATGCTGACCGGCAACGACGTGAAGCTGCACGGCGTGAAGGTCGGCGAGGTCGCCGCGATGTCCGAGGAGAACGGCATCGCCAAGGTGGCCCTGGACCTCGGGCCCGAGGCGCTGCCGATCCACAGCGACGCGCGCGCCACGGTCCGTCCGGTCAGCCTCCTCGGTGAGCGGTACATGGAGCTGGACACCGGCACCCCGAGCGCGCCGCTGCTGCGGACCGGCGGGATCATCCCGGTCAGCCAGACCGGGCAGAACACCGACCTCGACGAGGTGCTGAACGTCTTCGACGACAAGACCGGCCAGTCATTGGCCGCGTTCGTCGCGGTGCTCGGCGAGGGCATGCGGGGCAACGGCGCCGACGTCGACGCCGCGATGAAGGCACTGGCCCCGGCGATGACCCAGACCGACCAGTTCGTGAAGGTCCTGCAGCAGCAGAACGCCACGCTGAACTCGCTGGTGGAGAACCTGGACCCGGTGGCCAAGTCGCTGGCCCAGGACGACGGCAAGACGCTGGACAGCCTGGTGGCGTCGACCACTTCGCTGCTGCAGACCACGTCGACCAACGTGCAGGCGTTGGACGCCACGCTGGCCGAGCTGCCCGGTTCGCTGGCGGCGGCCCGGGGCACGCTGGGCCACCTGGCGGACACCGCCGACGACACCACCCCGCTGCTCAAGGACATCCGGCCGGTCACCGACGACCTGAAGGAGATCAGCGACGAGCTGATCTACTTCTCCGAGTCGGCCAACCCGGCGTTCGACAAGCTGGCCCCGGTGCTGGACAAGGGCACCGACTTCCTGCGCTCGGCCAAGCCGGTCGCGGAGCAGCTGCGCCAGGCCGGGCCGGACCTCGTGAAGCTGTCCAAGGCGCTGAACCCGATCGTCAACGAGCTGGCCCACAACGTGGACAACGTCATGAACTTCATCCGGTTCTGGGCGCTGACCACCAACGGCAAGGACGGCCTCTCGCACTACTTCCGGGCCCACCTGATCTTCGAGCCGAGCACGGTGACCGGTTACGTCCCCGGCGGCCTGGGTGACCTGGGCGTCGGCGGCAAGGACCGGGCGCCCGACTCCGGCCAGCCGAAGCGCCCGGAGCTGCCGACCGGCCTGCTCCAGAAGCAACCCTCCAAGGACGGCGGCGTGACCGGACTGAACGAGAAGCAGGAGAGCGGCGCGCTCGGATTCCTGTTGGGCGGTGACAAGTAATGGTGCGCAGAGCCGCGGCACGCCGGCGCAGGGCCATCTTCTTCGGCTTCTTCGTCTTCGTCTTCTTCATCGCGCTGACCGGGCTGTCCCTGGTGTCCACCCAGGGTCTCCCGTTCGCCCCGCGCACCACGGTGCAGGCGGCGTTCCAGGACATCGGTTCGCTGCGCACCGGTGACGACGTGCGGATCGCCAACGTGCGGGTGGGCTACGTGGAGAGCGTCCACCTGCGGGACACCACGGACCCCAACGCCGGCCAGGCCAAGGAGCCGGTGGCGATCCTGAGGCTGGACAACGAGCGGCCGGTCTACCAGAACGCCAAGGCGCTCACCGCCTCGGTCGGCGCCCGTTCCGCACTGGGCCAGAAGTTCGTCGAGCTGAACCCGGGCGACCCGTCGGCCGGCCTGCTCGCGCCGGACGCGGTGATCCCGGCGGCCAAGACGGTCGGCGCGCAGGAGCTCTCCGACGTGCTGGCGGTTCTGGACGTGCCGACCCGGCAGGCCATCGGCTCGGTGGTCCGCAACGTGGGTGGTGGCCTCGCCGGCCACGGGCACGACTTCAACCTGGCCTCCGACGCCTTCCCGGACGCGCTGCCCGACCTGGGCACGGTGTCGCTGGCGTTCGCCAACAACGGCGGGCGGGACACCGCCTCGCTGCTGCGCAGCACCAACGACCTCTCGGTCTCCTTCGCCGGCCGGCAGGAGCAGATCGGCCAGCTGCTGGGCAAGATGGACAAGACGTTCGCCGGCTTCAACGCCGACCGGGGCCAAGCCCTGGAGGCGCTGCTGAAGACCGCCCCGGACTCGCTGCGCACCACCAAGGCCGCCCTGCTCAAGCTGGACCCGGCGCTGATCGACACCTCGTCGGCGGTGAAGGAGCTGCGGCCCGGCGGCAAGGCGCTGGGCGAGGCCACGCCGGACTTCCGCGGCTTCCTGCAGGAGAGCCCGGAACCGCTGGACAAGGTGCCCGGTGTGGCGGACGATGCCCGGCCGGCGCTCGGCGACCTGCGGGAGACGTTCGACGACCTGCAGCCGCTGGCCCCGATGTTGACCAAGGGATTCGCCCGGGGCGCGCCGACCGCGGACAAGATCAGCCCGTACATGCCCGAGGTCGCGGGGTTCTTCACGAACATCTCGCAGACCCTGACCAACGGCAACAACAACTACCGCTGGCTGACCTTCATCCTGACCCCGCAGACGCCGCAGAACCAGGCGACCGACCTGATCGGTGTGGTCGGCGACCCGACGTCGAACAAGGACCCGTACCCCGCGCCGGGTGAGGCGGGCAAGCAGCGCACGGGCGTGCCTGGTCTGAACACGAACGGAGTGCCCGGTCGATGAAGAAGTTCTTCATGAAGCTGTTCGGTGGCCCGGTTGTCCACGGTCACCAGACGGTTTCCGCATGGAAGCTGGGTGTCGGCTTCCTGGTCGGGGTGCTGATCCTCGGCTGGGCGGTGTTCAGCAAGGCGCAGATCACCACCTGGCTCACCCCCGGTGAGTCGATCCAGGTGAACTTCGCCTCGGACTACCGGCTGCGGCCGTACTTCAGCAAGGCGAAGATCGCGTTCGTGCCGGTCGGCATGGTCACCGGCGTGGACAAGGCCGACGACGGCTCCTCCATCGTCACGGTGAAGCTGTTCGGGGACGCCCGGGACCGGCTGGGCAGCGAGCCCGCCGCGGTCATCCGGCCGACCACAATGCTGGGCGGCAACTACATGCTCGACCTGGAGCCCGGCGGCGACAAGGGCCGGTTCGAGGGGGACATGATCCCCAAGGAGCGGGCGAAGCTGCCGGTCGAGCTGGACAAGATCATCGGCACCTTCCAGCCCGACGCGCTGCAGGGCATGCGCGGCACGCTGTCCAAGTTCGACCAGACCCTGGGCGGCGGCGGCCGGGATGCACTGCAGCGGTTGTTCAACGACGCCCCCGGCGCGCTGAAGCCCAGTGGCCAGGTGCTGACCGCGCTGCAGGGCCGCAACCCGGACGACCTGACCAAGGTGGTCGACGGGTTCGAGGCGATGGCCCGTGAGCTGGCCGAGCCGAAGGGCCGGCTGGACGCCATCACCACGGACCTGGCCACCCTGTCCACCGTGCTCGGGCGTAACGGCGGCAACTTCACCGCCACCCTGGACGAGCTCCCGGCGTCCCTGGACAGCGCGGACCGCGGCCTGCGCCGGCTGAACACCACGCTGGACACCCTGGAGGACACCGCCGACGACGTGCGGCCGAGCGTCCAGGAGCTGGACAAGACGCTGGACCGGTTGGACCCGGTGCTCGACCGGGCGCAGCCGGTGGTCGACGACCTGCGCGACGCGCTGAAGGATGCCCGTCCGCTGGTGCACAAGCTGGTGCCGGACGTCCGTGAGGCCACGGATCTCCTGCACGAGCTGAACCCGACGCTGGCCCGGGTGAACGGCCCGATCGCCGATCTGATCCTGAACCCGTACAAGGGCAAGGGGCCGTACTACCAGACCGCCACCGACAAGCCGATCTACAAGGAACTGGGCTACGCGGTGGCCACCCTGGACCGCGCCACCATGCAGAACAAGAACGGCTCGGCGCTGCCCTTCCAGGCGGCCGTGGTGCCCGAGTTCCAGGAGGGCCTGGTGGCCAACGACGGCCGGCCGAGGAGCGAGGCGACGATGAGCACGCTCACCGACCCGTTCCGGATCAACCCGCCGATCCAGTCACCGGGTGAGCCGCCGAGTCCCAACCCCGGCCTGTTCCCGTTCCTCGGCGGCACGCCGGTTAAGGGGGAGAAGTGACCCTGCCAAGCAGGCCTAGCCGCCGGGAGCGCGCGGCGCGCACCTTCGAGCGGATCAAGACCGAGCCGGGCCTGGCTCGCAACACCATCGTCGTGGTGGCACTGATCGCCATCGCCGGCGTGGTGGGCGGGATCGTGCTGGCCAACCAGCGGTTCATCACCCCGTGGGCGGACCGGATGGAGTTCTACGCGAACTTCGAGGCCAGCCCGGGCGTCAGCCCCGGAAACGGCCAGGAGGTCCGTATCGCCGGTGTGAACGTCGGTGACATCGTCGGCGCCGACATCGACGAGGACGGCCAGGCACGGCTCAAGCTGTCCCTGGAGCGCGGCCACCACGTCTACGAGAACGCCACCCTCGTCCTGCGGCCGAAGAGCCCGCTGAACGAGATGTACGTGGAGATCTCCCCGGGCGGCGCGCCGGCCAAGGAGATCGGCGAGGACTACGTCTTCCCCCGGACCAGTACCCAGCGGCCGATCCAGGTCGACGAGGTGCTGGACCACCTGGACGACAACGCGCAGCGGGCGCTCACCGCGCTGCTGGCCGAGTCGGACGTGGCGCTGACCAACGCCCAGGCCAAGCTGCCCGGGGGCCTGGACAGCGTGCGCACCACCACCAACGACCTGCGCCCGGTGGCGGAGGAGCTGGCCAAGCGCAAGGAGAAGATCGCCACGCTGGTCACCTCGTTGGGGCAGATCTCCAACGCGGTCGGCGGGGACGACAAGCGGCTGGCCACGCTGGCCTCCAGCCTGCAGACCACGCTGCACAGCTTCGCCAAGAACGCACCGCAGGTGGACGAGACGCTGAAGGTGCTGCCCGGCCTGGTGCACAACCTGCACCGGTCCACCGACGAGGTGAAGGACCTGGCCGACGAGCTGGACCCGACGCTGCGGGACCTGGAGGACGCCTCCGAGGCGTTCCCCGAGGCGATGCGCAAGCTGCGCAAGACCTCGGACAAGCTGGACGACGTGGTGGACGAGGCCAAGCCGTTCCTGCGGGCGCTGCGCCCGGTGATCTCGGACCTGCGGCCGTTCGCGGACGACCTGCAGGAGGCGCTGCCCGAGCTGCGCAAGGCGGTCAAGGGGCTGGACCCGGTGACCGACGCGCTGGTGCCGTACCTGCCCGACGTGGCCGCGTTCACCGTGCAGACCCGCTCGGTGGTCAGCCTGCAGGACGCCAACTCCGGCATCCTGCGCGGCCAGGCCCAGATCAGCAGCCACTTCGTCCCGCCGGTCTTCGGTGCGAACAACGGGATCAAGCCGATCCCGGCGAAGCCGGTCGACGGGGGCACCACCGCGCTGCAGAAGGCGACGCCGGTCGGCCCGGAGGGGCAGAACCCGCCCCACCAGGACGGCTCGAAGACGCCGAGGAAGGAACCGAACGAGGTGCCCACACCGGACAACTCCCGGAAGCTGTTGCCGGGCGGCCTGCTTGGCGGGGGGAACTGAGCGATGAAGCTTTCCCCGAGAGTCGTTCAGCTGACCACCCTGGTGCTGTTCACCGCACTGTGTGCCGTGGTGTTCGGCTACCTGTGGGTGAACTCCGGCGGCAAGCTGCCGGGCATCACCGGCAGCACCTACCGGGTCTCCGCCGTCTTCCCCAGGGTCGCCAACCTGGTGTACTTCGGTGACGTGATGGTGGCCGGCGTGAAGGTCGGCAAGGTGCAGGAGGTGACCCCGGCCCCCGGTGGGGGCGCCAAGGTGGTCATGGACCTGGACAACTACCCGCCGCTGCACGACGGTGCCACCGCCGAGATCAGGGCCAAGTCCCTGGTCGAGGAGAGCTTCGTGGAGATCGTCGACGGCACCGGGTCGGAGCTGCCCTCCGGCACCGAGCTCCCGGCGTCCGCCGCCAAGGGGCCGACCCAGCTGAACGACGTGCTGGTCGCCCTGGACGGCAAGACCAGGGGCGCTCTGGCCGAGAGCATGCGGTCGCTGGGCGCGGCCACCGAGGGCACCAAGGACTCGCTGTCCGAAGGCGTCGGCGGGCTCGGTGCGCTGGGGCGCAACGGGCGTACCGCGCTGGATGCCCTCGCCGACCAGGGCGAGGACCTCAAGCAGCTCACCGGCAACGCGGCCACGGTGATGAACGCGCTGAACACCCAGCGGGGCGAGATCGCCCGCCTGGTGGAGAGCGCGAACAAGCTGACCACCGCCACCGCCGACGGCAAGGCCGACCTGGAGAACGTGATGCGTGAGCTTCCGCCCACGCTGCACAGCGCCCGGGACGCCAGCCACGCGGTGGACGACATCGGCGACGCGCTGTGGCCGGTGGCCCGCAACCTGAAGGCGGCCGGGCCGGACCTCTCCGAGGCGCTGGAGCAGCTGCCCGACGTCTCGCGGGGCCTGCGCCACCTGCTGCCGGCGTTGGACGACGCCCTGGACAACGCGCCGAGGACCCTGCACAAGGTGCCGGACTTCTCCAAGGCGACCAGCGACATCGTGTCGCCCGCGATCGACGACCTGGAAGACCTGAACCCGATGCTCGGCTACCTCAAGCCGTACGCGCCCGAGCTGGCCAACGTGCTGCCCGGGTTCAGCCAGACGTTCGCGCACAGCGACAACAACGGGCACTACTTCCGGGCCTACCTGATGCCGAACGAGCAGACCCTCAAGGGCCTGCCGATCAACACGCACGTCGGCCCGCTGGCCAAGTTCAACCCGTACCCGAAGCCGGGTCAGGGCTACACCCCGGGTACCCCGGGGCGGCCGTTCACCAAGGTGGAGAAGGAAGGGCCGAACTGATCCCCCGGATGGTGCAGGTTTGACGTTCTTACTCACCGCCGCCCGGCGCGGGTGGACCAGGTTTCGTGCCTGGGTCACCCCGCGCCGGGCGGTGGCCCTTGTAGTCGTTCTGTTGCTCGCCGCCGGTGTGGTCGGCGGCCTGGTCCGGGCCAAGGTGGAGACCGGCATAGAGTCGTTCCTGCCGGCCTCGGACCCCTCGGTCACCGATCTGAACCGGGTCGGCGAGCTGTTCGGCGGTGACCCGATCGTGGTCCTGCTGGAGACGGCCCAGCCCCGCCAGCTGTTCGAGGGTGACCAGATCATGGCGCTCGGCGGGCTGGAGGGCCGGCTGGCCGGGCTGCCCGACGTGGCCGCCGTCTACGGGCCGGGCACGCTGCTCAACCAGATCGCCGGGCAGACCCGCGCACTGATCACCGAGCTGCTCGGCCGCCGCGACGGGGACGCCGCGCGCGTCGAGGTCGAGGCGCGGCAGGCCGGCAAGTCGGACGCCGAGGCCAAGGCGGAAGGGGCGGCGGCGAAGCTGCGGTTCGACCAGCGCTACTTCCCGCTGCTGGCGCAGGGCCTTCCGGTGGGGCTGCCCTCGCTGCACAACAAGGCGTTCGCCGACCACGTGGTGTTCAGTCCCACCGGGCCGCGCCCGCAGTGGCGGTTCGTGGTGCCCTCGGAAACCTCGGTGGCGGTCCTCATCCGGCCGCGCGAAGGTGCCGACGCGGCCGCCGTGCACCGCCTGGTCGGTGCGGTACTGGCCACCGTGGGCGAGTCCAAGCTGCCCACCACCAGGGTCACCGTCTCCGGCGTGCCGACCGTGGTGGCCGCGCTGAGCGCCAAGGTGAAGCAGGAGGCGCCGCTGCTGGGCGGCCTGGCGCTGTTGGCGGTCGGGCTGTGCTTCCTGCTCATGCCGTGGTTCTCGCCCCGGCGACGGTGGATGCGGCTGCTGCCGCTGATCACCACGCTGACGGCGATCGGGCTGACGCTTTCCGCCTACGGGTGGCTGGGCCGGCCGCTGTCCATCGGCGTGGTGGCGTTCCTCTCCGTGGTGCTGGGCATCGGCACGTACTACCCGACGTACTTCGCCATGTCCGCCCGCCCGCGCACGGTGCTGACCGTCGCGCTGGCCACGGCGGCCAGCCTGGCCACCCTGGCCTTCTCCCCGCTGCCCCTGGCCCGGGACCTGGGCGTGACCCTCGCCGTAGGCATCCTCCTCTCCGCCCTACTCGGCTACGCCCTCACCCGCACGCCCTGGTTCGAGCGCTTCCGCCACCACCACGACCCCGGCGAGTCGGGAGTTGAGGTACGGCGAGTCGGGGATCCGGGTACGCCTTCCGGGCGGTCGCGGGTCGTGGTGATCGCCGCTTTCGTGGTGGCGCTGCTGATCGCCGGTGTCGGCTGGGCGATGCTGCCCCGGCTGCCGCTGGAGACCAACGTGCAGCAGTTCGCCGCCCAGCTGCCCGCGATCAAGGACGCCGAGCACGCGGAGAACGTGCTGGGCAGCTCGGGCGAGCTGGACGTGGTGCTGACCGGCGCCGACGTCACCTCTCCGGAGGCGGTCGCCTGGATGAGCCGGGCCGAGGCGATCATCGGCACCCGCTACGGGGACCAGGCCCGCCGGGTGATCTCGCTGCCGATGCTGCTCACCTTCCTGGGCAGCAGCCCGTCCCCGGACGAGATCGCGTCCGCGCTGCGGCTGATGCCGCAGTACCTGACCGGTGCCGTGGTCAGCCTGGAGCGGGGCACCGCGGTGATGATCTACGGCGTGCGGATCGACGACCTGGGCGGCATCCAGCGGTTGCGCGAGGCGCTGAGCACCGAGCTGCCGCCGCCGCCCACCGGCTACGAGGTGAAGCTGGCCGGCCTGCCCATCGTGGCGGTGCGTGGCCAGGAACTGGTCTCCGAGGACCGGGTGTGGTCCAACCTGCTCGGTGTGCTGGCGGCCGGCCTGGTGCTGGCCCTGGGCCTGCGCCGGCGCTGGGACGCCGGACGGGCCGTGCTGGCCGCCGTGCTGGCCACCGGCGGCGGGCTGTTCCTGCTCTGGGCCACCGGCACCCCGCTGTCCCCCATCACCGTCGCGCTGGGCTCGCTGACCGCCGCCGTAGGATGCGAGTTCACCGTGCTCCTCGCCGAGGCACACCGCCGGAGCAATCCGGCGCTGCGCCGGGCGGTGCTCCTGGTGACGACCACGTCGGCCCTCGGTTACGCGGTGCTGATGTGTTCCGGGATCGCCGTGGTGCGGGAGTTCGGTGTGCTGCTGGCCGGAGCGGTGCTGCTGGCGCTGCTGTCCTCGCTGTGCGTGGTGCGGCTGACCGCGCGCGCCGGCGAGGCGTCTTCGCAAGGAGCTCGAGAATGAAGCTGCCCGAGGTACTGACCCAGGGAAAGACCCGCTGGTGGTTGGCCGGAGCGCTGGCCGTGCTGCTGGTCGCGCTGCTGGGCGGCGGGATCTACTGGTACCAGGCGACCCACCTCCCGAACGGCGTGGCCCTGCGGGTGGACGGCGTGGACGTCACCGAGGAACAGCTCGAGGAACAGGTCCAGGTCAACCGCGCGCTGTACGGCGTGCAGCCGCCCACCGAGCCGGCCCGGCTGGACACCTTCCGCCGGGACATGGCCAAGTCCACCGCGTTCGCGCTGCTGCTCGACCGGCTGGCCAGTGAGCGGCAGCTGGCCGTGGCCGACCGCCAGGTGTCCGACGTGCTGGCCCGCTACATCACGCAGTACTACGGCGAGGGGCCGGAGGGGCGGGACCGCTACGTGCAGGACCTGCTCAACCAGGGCACCTCGGAGAAGAAGGTGCTGGCCGAGCTCAAGCGGCGGATGCTGCTCGGGCTGCTGCGCGACCAGGTCACCGCCGGCATCACCGTCTCCGACGACGAGGTGCGCCGGACCTTCGACGAGCGCCGCGCCGAGCTGGCCATCCCGGAGCGGCGTGAGCTGCACAACATCGTGGTCCGGGAGAAGACCGAGGCCGACGACGTGGTGGCCGCGCTGCACGCCGGCGCCAACTTCGAGCAGCTCGCCCAGCAGCGCAGCATCGACGGGGCGACCCGGGAACAGGGCGGCAACCTGGGCGTCGTGGCGGCCGGCCAGCTGGAGCAGCCGTACGCCAACATCGCGTTCGGCGCCCAGGTCGGCTCGGTTTACGGCCCGGTGGCCACGCCGTACGGGTTCAACATCGGCAAGGTGGTCTCCGTGCAGCCCGGCGCGCCCGCCGAGTGGGAGAAGGTCGCCGGGCCGCTCAAGCAGATGCTGATCGAGGAGAAGGCCGCCGACAAGTGGCAGGCCTTCCTGATCGACGAGCTCAAGAACGCCAACGTCCGGTACGCCGACAAGTACCGCCCCGCCAACCCCGACGCGGTGCCCGACCCCGAAGCCGGCCGGCCCCAGCAGCCCCAAGGCGCCCAGGCGCCAGGAGGCGCTCCGGGCGGGGCTCCCGCTCCGGGCGGTCCTGCTCCGGATCCGGGCGGGGCTCCGGCACCGGGTGGAGGTCCTGCTCCCGGCTCAGCCCCGGCTCCCGGCGCGGTCCGGGCTCCGGCACCGGGGGCTCCCGGCGCGGCTCCGGCCCCGGGCGCTTCCGCTCCGGCTCCGGCCCCGGGGGTGGCGCCCGCTCCGGCACCGGGCGCTTCCGCTCCGGCACCGGGCGCTCCCGTGCCGGGGGGTGTCCCGGTTCCGGCTCCGGGCACAGCTCCGGGGCCTGGAGGCTCGGCCGCGGCTCCAGGTGGCGTGCCCGTCCCGGGTGGGGCGCCGGCTCCGGGCGGTGTTACTGCGCCGGGCGGGGCTCCTGTCCCAGGTGTGCCGGCTCCCGGCGCGGCCGCCGCCCCGGCTCCCGCGCCGGGTGCGGCCTCCGCTCCAGGGGCTCCTGGTCCGGGCGCTGTTCCCGCGCCGGGTGCTGAGGGACCGAAGTGAGCCAGCGGGGCGGGCGTCCGGGCGCGGCCGGGCGCCGACCGGAACCGGGCGGTTCCTGGATCGACCGGATCGACTGGCCGTTGGTGGCGAAGGGGACCTGGAGCGCGTTCTTCGTGCTGGTGCTGGTCTGGCTGACCGGACCGCTGGTGGCAACGATCCACCCGAAGGCCGCGCTGGTGTATCTCATCGTCGGTGCCGGTGCCGCGTTCGTGGTGGCCGGCTGGCGGTGCGCGGAGGCGGACTCGCCCGGGCTGACCGGTGCGGTGGCCGCGTTCCTCGGCTACACCTTGATCATTCCGCTGTTCTACATGGCGCAGCGGATGATCGATGTGCCGACCACGGTCGGCACCGCCGTCGCCGCCCTGATCGTCGGCGGCCTGGCCGCCACCCTGCTCGCCCGCCGGTCGTAGCACTGGCTCACCTCCGAAGCCGCCTGTTGCGCTGCCTCTGGGCATCCGCCACGCGCCGTAATCGCCGGGACCGTTGCCGCCCGGTTCCGAGCTACCGTTACTCGCCGAGCGCTGGGGCAGTCCGCTTCGATCATGGAATTCGCCGGACTGAGCTAACGCTCGATGAAGCCACCCGCCCCAGCCGCCCACCGCTGGGCGGCAATCCGACCACAGTCCGTAGCTAATGCATCGGGGCCGCACCCGCGTCGCGGCAGACGGCGCGGCCGTGCCGTCCAAGCCCTCTAGAGCCGGCACTCGGCCCAACTGGAGATCGACATCAACCTGACGCACCTTCGGGCGCCGAGGAAGGTGCCTGAGGTTGATGTGGATCTTGGCGGCGCGCGTGAGGCGCCGACGGATCGGGCTGGGCTGGCTCGTAACAGATTGCCGATCCGGAAAGCCCCTTGAGCCTTACCGCCGCACGCGGTCCGAGCTGTGCGGCGTCGCGGTTACACCGGGTCGGAGGGCGATTGTCGGGGGTTGTGGTTACCGTGCGGGGGTGGGGCGGCGACCGGTGGTGGTGAGTGCGCCGGCGGGCGAGGGTGGCCAGTTCGTCAGGCGGGTGCAGCTGCCGCTGGCCGAGGTGGCTACCGGCCGGTACCCGTTCACGCTGCCGGTGGTCGCCGGGCTGGCCGCGTGGCCGTCGGGGCTGCCGCTGCCGCCCGGGGTGACCTTCCTGGTCGGGGAGAACGGCTCCGGCAAGTCCACGCTGGTCGAGGCCATGGCCGTGGCCTGCGGGTTCAACGCCGAGGGGGGCAGCCAGAGCTTCCGGTTCGCCACCAGGGCCAGCGAGTCCTCGCTGGGCGATCATCTCCGGCTGACCTGGGGCGTGCGCAAGCCGCGCGGCGGGTTCTTCCTGCGGGCGGAGTCGTACTACAACGTGGCGACCGAGATCGAGCGGCTGGATCGGGAGCCCGGGGGTTCGTTGCTCGACGCCTACGGCGGGATCTCCCCGCACGAGCGCTCGCACGGCGAGTCGTTCCTGGACCTGGTCACCCACCGGTTCCGCCCGGGCGGGCTGTACCTGCTGGACGAGCCGGAGGCGGCGCTGTCCGTGCGTGGGTGCCTGGCCGTGCTGGCCCGGATGGTGGAGCTGGCCGGCGGGGGTAGCCAGTTCGTGGTGGCCACCCACTCGCCGGTGCTGCTCGCGCTGCCCGGCGCGACGATCTACCAGATCGACGAGGACGGCGGAATCGCCGCCGTCGACTACGACCAGGCGCTACCGGTGCGGCTGACCAGGGAGTTCCTGAACGCCCCCGACCGCTACCTGCGCCACCTGCTCAGCCAGGACTAGTGTTTCCCGCGTGCGCCGAACTGGGCGCACGCTCGGCAAGCGCGTTCCGCGCTAGGTGTCGCCCAGCTTGCCCCGGACCTGCCCGAGCACCCCGGTGAGCCGTTGGGCCATCGAATCGGTCACGCCGGGCAGGCCGAAGTTGGCCGCGCCCAGTTCCTGGGCCGCCTTGGTCACCACCCGCAGCCCTTCCTCGGTGAGCGCGGCGAGCACGGTACGCCGGTCGCTGGGGTGCGGCCGGCGGACGACCAGCTCGCGGGCCTCCAGTTGGTCGATCACCAGGGTGACCGTGGTCGGGTGGACCAGCAGGTGCTTGGACAGCTGCCCGAGCGGCCGGGTGTGGTCACGGGAGATGAGCAGCGTGGCCATCAGCAGGAACGCCGTGCGGCTGAGGTTGTACCCCTTCAGCAGGCGGTCCAGCTCGGCGATCATCAGCTGGTGGGTGCGCATGAGCGCGGCCATAGCCGCGAAGTGGTCCGCGCCCGGCTGTTCCCGGGCCGTCCACTCGTTGCGGATGTACTCGACCGCGTCCTGTTCCGTCACGTGCCCAGACTAAAGATTGAGGCCCCGACTATCCAACTCTGGAGTAGTGGGCTCAGTGCGAAACGCGCACCACGATCTCGGTGTCGGTGGCCCGCTCCACGCGCACGTTCCAACCCTCGGACTGGGTTTCCCCGCCGACCGGCACGGTGATCGTCTGGCCGGCCACCTCGATGTTGGCCTGGTTGTTCTCGAAGCTGACCATCTTCGCGGTGATACCCAGCACGGAGACCGACGGCGTGCCGTCCCGGGGGAAGGTGATCGTGCAACCGGTCAGGTCGCAGCTGGTGTCCGTGCCCTCGCTGCCCCCGCCGCACCCGGTCAGCGCGCCGAGCGCGAGGACCGAACCGAGCAGGAGAGCGGCGAACGAACGGGCGGAAGGCGGCAGGGAGCGCATGCCCGGAGTCTAAGAGATCTCTCAGTTAGCGTCGCTAGAGCCCGAGCAGGTAGTCGTTCTCCGCCTGCTTCTTGGAGTCGGTGCCGTTGTACCCGTTGTACGGGAACTCCTTCGGCCCCTTGTGGCCGGTGCAGTCCGGGTCGTAGTCACCGCTGTCGTACTTGCGGTCGTCCTTGCGGTAGCCGTTGTACCCGGGGGTGGTGTTGTAGGTGTGGTCCTTGAAGGACTTGCAGTCGTCGGAGTCCGAGCTGGTCCGGTAGGAGATCGGCAGGGCGCCGGGCGCGGTGCCGGGCAGATCGACGCCGCTCAGGCCGGTGTCACCGGTGCGGTTGGGCAGCGTGGTGGAGGTGTTCGGCAGCTGGTCGGTCGCGCTCGACTCCCGCTGCGTGCCCTCGTCCAGGCCGAGGTCCGGGGTGTCCGCGGCGGCGGTGCCGGCCAGTGGGAAGATCAGTACGGCGACACCGACCGCGGTCGCCGTGGTGCGCAGCGTGCGTCGGACCGTGCTGATCATCGTCTCGATCCTCTCCGGAGCGGGCGGAGGGCAGTCTTCGGCCTCCGTGCTGAAATAACGAGCGGGCCATGCCCCGAGGTGTGGCCCGGCCAGCGAAAACGCTCCGGTTTCACCCGCTAGTGGTCACTCACCCCAGCAATGCGACCGGGATGTCGGTGGTCCGCGCGCGCAGGTACTCGCCGAGGCCCTTGGCCTGCGGGTCCGGCCGGGTGGACGAGGCCACACCCTCGCCGAGCAGGCCAACCACCACGAAGTTCAGCGCGTTCAGGTTGGGCAGCTCGTAGCGGTGCACGGCCAGGCCGTCCGCCTCGGGCAACAGCTCGCGGAACTTCGCCTCGGTCAGGTGCGCGCGCAACCACGCGAACTCGGCCGGCGTGCGGGTCCACAGGCCCACGTTGGCGTTGCCGCCCTTGTCCCCGGACCGCGCCGCGCACACCCGGCCCAGCGGCTCGCGCCGGGTCTCGCCGAAGTCCCTCGCGGGTTCCTCCCGGCCTGCCGAAGTGACTGAATCAGCGTGCTGAAGTGACTGAATCGGGGAGGTGGGGTGCGGGTGGGGGATGACGCGGCGTTCGCTGTTGGGGAGGACCACGGTGTGGGTTACGTGTTCGGCGGGGATCAGGGCGGGCCAGTAGACGCCGTAGGCGGTTTCCGGGGTGGGCGGGGTGGTGGTGTGGAAGCCGGCGTAGCCGCCGAGGGCCAGCTCCATGGTGGCGTTGGAGAAGGCGCGGCCGACCTTGCGCGGGTCGGGGTCCTTCACGGTGATGCGCAGGTGTGCGGTGGCCTCCACGTTGCGGGGCGCGTCGGCGTGCTCGAAGCGGAGCAGGTTCACGTCCACCTCGGCGAACTTCTCCCGGCCGCCGAGCACCTCGAACAGCAGCTGCTCCGCGTAGGCCGCCTTGGCCTCGACGTCCAGGCCGGTGAGCACCAGGGTCATGGTGTTCCGGTAGCCGCCCAGCTGGTTCAGCGCCACCTTCAAGGTGGGGGGCGGTGCCGATCCGCGGGTGCCGGAGATCAGCACCCGGTGCTCGCCGTCCTGGGTCAGGTTCAGGGTGTCGAAGTGGGCGGTCACGTCCGGGTTCAGGTACTCCGGGGCGCCGATCTCGTACAGCAGCTGCGCGGTGACCGTGCCGGGGGAGACCAGGCCGCCGGTGCCGTCGTGCTTGGTGATCACGCTCGAGCCGTCGGCGGCCACCTCGGCGATGGGGAAGCCGGGGTAGCGGCGGTCGGTGATCTCGTCCAGGAACGAGTAGTTGCCGCCGGTGGCCTGGGGGCCGCATTCGATCACGTGCCCGGCGGCGACCGCTCCGGCCAGCGCGTCGTAGTCGTCGCGAGCCCAGCCGTGCCACCAGGCGGCCGGCCCGACCACCAGCGACGCGTCGGTCACCCGGGGGCACACCACGATGTCCGCTTGTGCCGCGAGTGCCTCGGCGATGCCCCAAGCACCCAGGTAGGCGTTGGCGGAGATCGCCGTGCGGTCGGTCTCGGCCAGCGGCCGGCCGGTGTCCAGGTTGGCGAAGTCCACGCCTTGGGACTGGAGTTCGGGCAGCCGGTCGACGATGTTGTCCCCGGTGACGTACGCGATCTTCGGCTCGAGGCCGAGCTTGCCGGCCAGCTCGGTGATCTTTTCGGCCAGCCCGGCCGGGTTCAGCCCGCCGGCGTTGGTGACGATCTTGATGCCCCGGTCCAGGCAGCTGCCCAGCACCTGTTCCACCTGGGTGAGGAAGGTGCGCGCGTAGCCGGCCGAGGGGTCCTTCTGCTGCGCCTTCCACAGGATGAGCATGGTCAGCTCGGCCAGGTAGTCACCGGTCAGCACGTCGATCGGGCCGCCCTCGACCATCTCCCGGGCCGCCGCCACCCGGTCCCCGTAGAACCCGGAGCAGTTCCCGATCCGTACCGCACGCTTGGTCATTTCGCCTCACTCACCGGAAGATCCGCCGGGATCAGTGTGCCGCCGGCCTCCAGTTCCCGCACCCGGGCGGCGTCCAGGCCCAGCCAGCGGCCCAGCACGTCGGCGTTGTGCTCGCCGACGAAGGCCGCCCCACCCCGGGGCTCACAGGAACCGGCGGAGAACCGGTACGGCATCCGGATCACCGGGCGGGTGCCGCCGGCCCGGTCGTCCACCTGGGCCGTCACCTCGCGGGCCTGGGCGGTCGGCGACTCCATCACGGTGGCCGGCGTGCGGATCTCCGCCCAGGCCACCCCGGCCGCCTCCAGCGCCGCGATCAGCTCCGGGCGGGACCCGAAGGACGCGACCCACTCGCGGATCACCCGGGCGCGCGCGGTGAACCGCTCCGGGCCGGACACCTCCGGGTCGGGATCGGTCAACCCGTGCCGCCCGGACAGCCGGTGCCAGAGGAACTTCGGGTCGCCGGAGACCAGCAGCGGCCCGCCCGGCGCGTCGGCGTACACACTGCCCCGCGCGGCGAACACCTCGGTGCCCTCCAGCGCGTACGGCGTGTAGTCGTCGGTGGCCAGCATCGCCTCGAACATGCTCATGTCCAGGTACTGCCCGGTCCCGGTGTTGTCCCGCAGGCGCAGCGCGGAGAGCACCGCGACCATGCCGTGCAGCGAGGTCACCGAGTCGGCCAGCGCCATGACCACGTCGTTCGGCTCGGCCCCGTCCACCTGGGCCTGCCGGCCGAGCAGCCCGGTCTCCGCGTGCAGCACCGGCGCATAGGCCTGCCGGCCGGACTCGGGTCCCCACTGCCCGAAACCGGAGACCGACAGCATCACCAGCCTCGGGTTTCGCTTCGAGAGCACCGACCAGCCGACGCCGAGGCGGTCCAGCGTGCCGGGGCGGAAGTTCTCGATCACCACGTCGGCCCGTTCGGCCAGCCGGCACAGCAGCTCGGCCCCGCCGTCCGCGCCGAGGTCCAGTGAGACGTTCCGCTTGCCGGCGTTCTGCTGCAGGTAGAGCCCGGTGTGACCGTGGCTGCGCGGCCCGAAGGCCTGGGTGATGTCGGTGCCGGGTACCTCCACCTTGACCACCTCGGCGCCCAGGTCGGCGAGCATCCGCCCGACGTACGGCCCGGAGATCGCCCGGGACAGGTCGAGCACCCGGATGCCTTCCAGGGGAAACATCAGTAGGACCTCGGCAGCCCGAGCACGTGCTCGGCCAGGTAGTTGAGGATCATGCCCTGGGGGATGGGGGCCAGCCGCTGCAGCCGGGCTTCGCGGAAGTAGCGCTCCACGTGGTACTCCGACGCGTAGCCGAACCCGCCGTGGGTCTGCACCGCCGCGTCCGCTGCCTGGAAGGCCGCCTCGGCGGCCAGGTACTTGGCCGAGTTGGCCGCCTCGCCGGACGGCTGCCGGGTGTCCACCCGCCAGGCCGCCTCCCGGATCACCAGCTCGGCCGCGTGCAGCCGGGCGTGCGCCTCGGCCAGCGGGTGGGCCACCGCCTGGTTCTTGCCGATCGGCCGGCCGAAGACCACCCGCTCGTTGGCGTACTTGACCGCCCGGCGCAGCGACGCCCGCCCGACGCCGAGCGCCTCGGCGGCGATCAGCACCCGCTCGGCGTTCAGGCCGTCCAGCAGGTAGTAGAAGCCCTTGCCCTCCTCGCCGACCCGGTCCTCCTCGGACACGTACAGGCCGTCGTAGACCACCTCGCAGGAGACCACCGCGTTGCGCCCCAGCTTGGGGATCGGGGTGATCTCCACCGCCGGGTCCTGGAGGTTGGCCACGAACAGGGTCATGCCCTCGGTGGACTTCTTGCCCTCCGCCTTGGGCGTGGTGCGGGTGAGCAGCAGCACCTTCTCCGAGTAGGTGGCCTTGGAGGTCCACACCTTGCGGCCGTGGATGCGGTAGCCGTCCCCGTCGCGGACCGCCCGGGTGGTGATGGAGGTGGTGTCCAGGCCGGCGTCGGGCTCGGTCACGCCGAACGCCACGTGCAGGTCGCCGGCCGCGACCCGGGGCAGGTAGCGCTGTCGGATCTGCTCGTCGCCGTGCAGGACCACCGGGTGCATGCCGAAGATGGACAGGTGGATGGCGCTGCAGCCGTTCATGCAGGCCCCGGACGCGGCGACCTCCTCCAGCACGATCGACGCCTCGGCGATGCCCTGCCCGCCGCCGCCGTACTCCTCCGGGATGGCGATGCCGATCCAGCCGCCCTTGGCCATCTCCCGGTAGAAGTCCCAGGGAAACTCGTGCTCGGCCTCGAGGCGCATCCAGTAGTCATCGTCGAACTGCTTGCAGACGTCGCGCACCGCCTGCCTGATCGCCCGATGGTCCTCGTTCTCGGTGAAGTCCACGCGGCAACCCTAAACCCGGATCGAAAATTACTCTAGTCCTCAAGTTTTTGTGGAGCGAGCACTTACCGGCTAAGCTCCCCGCATGCCGGTGCAGGAGCGGGCCGCGGTGATGCCGCAGGCTGTGATCGACGAGCAGATGATCGAGAACATGCGGGCCAAGGTGGGTGCCCGGCTGCGCATCGACCATTCGGTGAACAACGAGCTGGCCTCGCGGATCGCGGTGACCAAGTTCGCCGGCGGGATCGGGGACATCAACCCGCTGTGGACGGACGCTGAGTATGCGGCTGGGTCGCCGTTCGGGGCGCCGGTGGCGCCGCCGTCGTTCGTGATCGGGTGCTTCTCGGGTATCCAGTTCGGCTGGCCGGGGTTGGGGTCGTTCCACTCGATGTCGCACCTGATGTTCGAGCGGCCGGTGTACTGGGGGGACACGGTCGACTCGTCGTGTGTGTATGAGGGGTTCGACGGGCCTTCGCCGAGCAAGTTCGCCGGTCGTTCGGTCACCGACAGGTTCCTCAACAGCTACCACAACCAGCGTGGCGAGCGGATCGCCACCATCCGGTGGAACGTGATCAACTACGAGCGCGGCCGGCGGCTGGCCCGGCGCGGCGCCGAGAACGGGGCGCAGCCGGGCCCGGAGCTGCCGCACCGCTGGGATCCGGCCGAGGTGGCCGAGATCGAGGCCCGGATCCTGGCCGAGCGCCCCCGGGGCGCCGAGCCTCGGTACTGGGAGGACGTGCGGGAGGGCGAGGAGCTGGACGTGGTCACCAAGGGGCCGATCGGGCTGACCGACGAGATCGCTTTCGTGGCCGGCGGCGGCACGCCGATTCCCCGGCTGAAGGCGCACGCGGCCTCGCTGCACGACTACCGGGCCCACCCGGCCTGGGCGTTCCGGGACCCGATCACCGGTGCCCAGGAGCCGATCTACTCGGTGCACTACAACTACCAGGCCGCCCAGGCGATGGGCGTGGCGTTCCAGTACGACGTCGGTTTCCAGCGGCAGTGCTGGCAGATCCACCAGCTCACGCACTGGGCCGGTGACCACGCCTGGATCAAGGAGTGCCGGGCGGAGTACCGCAAGTTCGTCTACCTGTCCGACGTGGTCGAACTGCGCGGGGAGATCACCGGTAAGCGGGTCGACGACGACGGCGAGCACGTCGTCGAGGTGGCCACCAAGGCGGTGAACCAGCGCGGCGAGACCGTGATGCCGGGCTCCGCCGTGGTTGCGCTGCCGGTGCGCGGCGAGGCCGGTTCGCCGGCCGCCGGGAGAGCCCGTTGATCACGCTCGAGGCCTTCGCCGAGGAGGTGGAGGCGTACCTGTCCGCGCACTATCCTCGGGCGGCTCGCGCCGAGCGCAAGGCGTTCGCCTGGGGCGAGGGCAGCGACGAGGTGCGGCTTTTCCAGGAGCCGGACCCGGAGACCGAGGCCGACGCGTTGCCGGCCATCCGGGCCTGGCGGCGGGGCCTGTGGGAGGCCGGGCTGGGCTGGATCACCGGGCCGGCCGAGCACGGCGGGCGCGGCCTTTCCGGCGCGCATCAGCGGGCCTTCGAGCGGGTGGCCCGGGGCTACCAGGTCCCGGGTGACGCGATGCTCACCATCGGGCTGGGCATGGTGGCGCCGACCATCCTGGCCCACGGCACCGACGCCCAGCGCGAGCGCTACCTGACCGGCCTGTACTCCGGGGAGTACATCGGCTGCCAGCTGTTCTCCGAGCCCGGCGCGGGATCCGACCTGGCCTCGCTGTCCACCAAGGCGGTGCGGGGTGAGGACGGGAACTGGCGGCTGTCCGGGCAGAAGGTGTGGACCTCCGGCGCGCATCTGGCGGACATCGGGGAGATCATCTGCCGGACGTCGGACGGCCCCCGGCACCGCAACCTGACCGCTTTCGTACTCGACATGCACGCCCCGGGTGTCACCGTGCGGCCGCTGCGCCAGATGACCGGCGGCGCGGCGTTCAACGAGGTGTTCCTGGACGACGTGGTGGTGCCGGACACCGACCGGCTGGGCGAGGTCGGCGAGGGCTGGCGGGTGGCCATCACGACGCTGGCCAACGAGCGGAACGCGATCGGCGCCACTGGGTTCGGCGGCACGGGGCTGCTGTCCACCGACCGGATCGCCGCGCTGGTCCGGCACTGTGACCTGGCCGGGGACCCGGTGGTGCGCCGGGCGTTCGGCGAGCTGATGGTGGCCCTGCGGGTGGCCCGGTACAACCAGCAGGTGCTGGCCGCGCGGGCGCGCGCCGGCGAGGCGCCGGGGCCGGAGGCCGGGCTGAACAAGATGGCGTTGTCCGACAACATGGCGCACCTGGGCCGGTTCGTCACCGACGTGCTCGGCCCGCGCGCGGTGGTGGACACCGGCGAGTGGGGCACCTACGCGTGGACCTCGCTGGTGCTCGGCGCGCCCGGCTACCGCATCGGCGGCGGCACCGACGAGGTGCTGAAGAACTCGATCGCGCAGCGGGTGCTCGGCCTGCCCCGCCCGTCCTGAGAGCGGAGAATCGTGAACCCGGATCTGTTGGTGGACGGCGACGAACGCGGCGAGCTGCGCTCCTCGGTTCGTCGGCTGTTGCGGGACAAGGCGCCGCTGGTCGCGCTGCGGGACGACCCGGCGTTCGACCGGGGCCTGTGGCGGCGGCTGGCCGAGCTGGGCCTGGTCGGGCTGGCCGTGCCGGAGAAGTACGGCGGGCTCGGGCAGACCGCCGCCGAGACCGGCGTGGTGTTCGAGGAGATGGGCCGCGCGCTGTACCGGGGGCCTTACCTGTCCTGCGTGGGGTTGGCCGTCCCGGCGTTGTTGTCGTCCGGCGACGACGCCGCGTGTGCCGAGCTGCTGCCGGCGATCGTGGCCGGGGACTGTGTGGCGACACTCGCGGTTTCCGCCGGCCGGGAAGGCGCCCGGAATGCCGAGACCCGGGCCGTGGCGGAGGACGGCGGATGGCTGCTCACCGGCACCGAGCCGTTCGTGCTGGACGGTGCGGACGCGGACCTGATCTTGGTCACCGCCGTGTCCGGCGGCGACCCCGTGAGTGGCGATGACCGCCATAGCGTCACTCGCCACTCACGAGCGCTCGAAGGGCGCAGCCTCTACGCGGTGCGCGCGGACGCGCCCGGGGCGACCCGGACACCGGCCGAGTCGCTGGACCTGGCCCGCGCGGTGGCCGCGGTGACCCTGGATCGCGCGCCGGCGCGGCTGATCGGCACCGCCGGGGCGGCCCCGCCGGTGGTCGCGCGGGCGCTGGACACCGCGCTGGTCGGGCTGGCGATGGAGCAGGCCGGAGGCGCTTCCGCCTGCCTGGAGATGGTGGTCGAGTACACCAAGACCCGCCGCCAGTTCGACCGGGTGATCGGCTCGTTCCAGGCGGTGGCGCACAAGGCGGTGGACATGCTGCGTCGGGTGGAGTTCTCCCGCTCCGCCGCGCGCTACGCGGCCGCCGCGCTGGCCGAGGACGACCCCGAGTTCCCGGTCGCCGTCCGTGTGGCCGCCGCCTACTGCGGGGACGCGTTCCGCGAGGTGGTGGCGGAGACCGTGCAGCTGCACGGCGGCATCGGCTTCACCTGGGAACACGACACCCACCTGTACTACCGCCGCGCCTGGTCCTCCCAGCAACTCCTCGGCCCCACCGACACCCACTACGCCGAAGTGGCCACCCGCATCGGACTGTGAGACGCCGAGATCTACCTGAGCGGGGTCGCCGGCGTGATCGAACCCCGCTCAGGTAGATGTGGGCGCGCGGGTAGCCGGCCGGCCAGGATGGAACGGATCTTGCCGACGGTCTGCGGCATGCCCTTGAGGTTCTCCTGGAACAGGCGCACGGTCAGCCAGCCGTGGCTGGCCAGCAGGGAATCTCGTTCCCGGTCGTGCTCGTGTCGGATCCGGCTGAAGTGGCCGACACCGTCGTACTCGATTGCCAGCTGCGCTTCCTCGTAGGCGAGGTCGGCCCGGGCGAGGTGGAAGCCGTACTCGTCGAGCACCTTGTACTGCACCTGGGGCGGTGGCAGGCCGGCGAGCACCAACCCCACCCTCAACCGCGTTTCCTGCGGTGACTCCGCACGTGGATTCGCCAGCGCGACCACTCGGTCGAGCCGGCGGCTGCCCCGCGCACCCGGTTCCAGCAGGCGGCGAGCCAACAGGTCGGCCGGTCGGAACCCGCCGGCCCGGGCGAGGGCGTCCACCGCGACCACCGCGTCGACCAGGGAGAGCCGTCGGGCCAGGTCCCAGGCGGTGCGTTGCGGCGTCGTCATCAGCAGGCCGCGCACCACAGCAAGGTCGGACACGGCCATAGTCTCGCGGCGGACCCGAAGGCCCGCGTGTGGCTTGGCCGACCCGGGCAGGATGACCTCGGCGGGAGCGTTCAGCGGGGCGCAGTCCGCGCCCTGCAGCTGGGCGGCGGAGTACCCACCGAGTGCCCCACCTCGATCGCGAACCAGCAGGAATGCCGCGCGCGAGCGGGCCGCGAGATCGACCGTGAGCGAGGCGGGCGTGTACACGTCCGGAAACACCCGCCGGAACCGGGGCCCGCGCAGCTGGTCCGGCGTCACCAGCCCGCTCGCCACCGCCTCGCTGCCCCGAAAAACGTCCCCCGACATGCCCAGCAGTGTGCGGGACGGGTCCGACAGTTCGCCGAGATCTACCTGAGCGGGGTCGCCGGCATGATCAAACCTCGCTCAGGTAGATGTCAGCGGGTGAGTTGGTAGTCGGCGGGGTTGGGGGCTTCCTTCAGCAGGGCGCGGTAGCGCTCGGCGGACCAGGGCCAGAGCTCGGGGACGCCGTCCCGGCCCAGGTACCAGCTGTTGCAGCCGGTGCTCCAGACGGTGTCCGGCAGGGCCTCGCGCATGGAGGCGTTGAAGGCGTCGGTGGCCCGCTGGAGGGGTTCGACCGACTCCAGCTCGCCGGCCTGCCAGCGCCGGATCCAGCCCAGGATGTGCAGGGCCTGCGCCTCGGCCAGCGCGGTCAGTGAGTAGTTGCCGACCGGGCTGTGCGGACCCATCAGCATGAAGAAGTTGGGGAAGCCGGGCATGGCCACCGTCTGGTGCGCCCGTGGGCCGTCCGCCCAGGCCTGCTCCAGGGTGATGCCGTCCCGCCCGGTCATCCGGATCGGCCGGACGAATGCGTGCGCGTCGAAACCGGTGGCCAGGGCGAGCACGTCCAGCTCGTGCCGGCGGCCGTCCTCGGTGACCACCGCGCCCGGCTCGACGTGGGAGATCCGCTCGGTGACCAGCTCCGCGTTCGGCCGCTGGATCGCCGGGTAGAACTCGCTCGAGCCGACCAGCCGCTTGCAGCCGGCCCGGTAGTCGGGGGTCAGCTTGCGGCGCAGCTCCGGGTCGCGCACGGTGTTGAGGTTGCGCCGGCACAGCCATTCCAGCAGGGTGCGCCGCCAGCCCGGGTGGGTCAGCGCGCCGGAGATGAGGAAGTCCAGCCGCTTGCGGTGGAAGTGGTAGGTGAGCAGGTCCAGCGCGGGGAACCGCCGGTGCAGCGCGCGGGTCAGCCGGCCGTAGCGTGGGTTGTCCAGCCGTACGATCCACTGCGCCGTGCGCTGGAACAGCACCAGCCGGCCAACCTCCGCGGCCAGCGCGCCGACGATCTGTAGGCCGGTGGACCCGGTGCCGATCACCGCCACCCGCTTGCCGGCCAGCGGGACGCCGTGGTCCCAGCGGGCGGAGTGGAACACCGGGCCGCCGAACGTGTCCAGGCCCTTGATGTCCGGGTAGCGCGGGTGGTGCAGGATGCCGGTCGCGCCGATCAGGAAGTCGACGGTTCGCTCGATGCCGTCGCCGGTGCGCAGCCACCAGCGGCCGTCCGGCTCCAGGCGGGCCTCGGTGACCTCGGTGCCGAACCGGATGATCTCGCGCAGCCGGTACTTCTCGGTCACCGCGCGGAAGTACGCCTGGATCTCCGAGCCCGGCGAGTACCGGTGCGTCCAACCCGGGTTGCGGGCGAAGGTGAACTGGTAGAAGCGCGACGCCACGTCACACGAGAGGCCCGGGTAGGTGTTGTCCCGCCAGGTGCCGCCGACCTCGTCGGCCTTCTCGTACACCGTGACGTCGGTGATGCCGGCCTCGCGCAGCTTGATCGCCATGCACAGGCCGGACATGCCGGCGCCGATGATCGCGACCGAGGGCACCCGCTGGCTCATGCGTCGAAGTTAGGGGTGGGACGACTGGGGTGGAATGTCCGGAACCGACCGTGACTTGATAGTTTCGGACAGTCATGAACAGCGGTCTGCCGTGGGACTTCCCCCGATCCACCGCCGCGGTCCGGCAGATCCTGCAGACCGGCGCGGCGCACGGGATCGACGCCGCGCGCTGCCTCGCCCGCACCGGGCTCACCACCGGAGAGCTGGACGACCCCGGCGCGCTGGTGCAGGCCACCCAGGAGCTCGCCGTGGCGCGCAACCTGCTCGCCGCCCTGCCGGGCCGTGCGGGGTTGGGCGTGCAGACCGGTGTGCGGTACCAGGTATCCACTGCCGGCATTCTCGGCTTCGCCATGCAGGCCAGCCGGACGGTCGGTGAGGCGGTGCACCTCGCGCTGCGCTACCTGCCCCTGACCTCGATGTTCGTCAGCATGCGGCTGGAGGACGCCGGGGAACGGGTGGCCATCGTGGTGGACGACAGCCTGGTCCCGGCGGACGTGCGCGAGTTCTTCTTCGACCGCGACCTCTCCGCCGTCGGGAACGTGCGCGCGGCGCTGTTCGGCGCCTCGGCCAGCGGCGAGCTGTTCGAGGTGGAGCTGCGCTACCCGGTCGAACGCCCCGGCCTGCTGGACCAGTTCGGCCGGCCGTCCTCGGTCCGCTACGGCGCGCCGCGCAACGTGCTGCGCTACCCGCGATGGCTGCACGACATGCCGCTGCCCTCGGGCGACGAGCTGACCGCGCTGATGTGCCGCCGGCAGTGCGAGGACCTGCTCAACCAGCGCCGCCGCCGGCACGGCGTGTCCGCGCTGGTGCGCACCCGGATCCTGCGCGACCCGACCCGCATGCCGTCCATGGAGGAGGTGGCCGGCGAGCTGAACGTGGCCACCCGAACCCTCGGCCGCCGGCTCGCCCGCGAGGGCACCTCGTTCCGCGCGCTGCTGGACGAGGTCCGGGACACCCTGGCCGGCGAGATGCTCACCGGTGGCCTGGCCGTGTCCCAGGTGGCGGCCCGGCTCGGCTACGCGGAAACCGCCTCGTTCACCCACGCCTACACCCGCTGGCACGGCCGCCCGCCCAGCCTCGCCCGCCGCTGATCCGAACCAGGCGATCCTTGCGCTTCGCTCCTGCTGAAGTCACTGAATCAGTGTGCTGAAGTCACTGAATCAGGGATTGGGGGGTTAGGCGCCGGCCTGGGTGATCCGGTCGACGGAGTTGGCCATTTCCAGGATCAGGCGGGCGACGGACCGGGGGTCGTCGCTCATCGGGACGTGGCCGACGTTCTCCAGGAAGATCAGCTCGGCGGTGGGCAATCGGTCCAGCAGCGGGGCGCCGAAGGAGCGGTAGGGGATCAGCCGGTCCCGGCGGGCCCACACGACCCGGATCGGGCAGCCCGGGTCGGGGAGCGGCTGCATCGGGGCGTCTCCCAGCACTTTCAGCAGCGGTTGCACGCCCGGTGCCCACGCGAGCCCCCGTATGTCGGCGGCCACCTCGGCCGGGTCCAGGCGCTCCGGGTGCTCCACCTGGGCGTAGCAGAGCAGCCGGCGGGCCAGCGGCGACGCGGCCAGCCGGTCGGCCGAAGGGCCGAGGTGGGTGACCAGGTTGAGCCCGTAGTGCATCACGGCCATCACGCCGCGGATCGCGGCCGCCGAGCTCCACGCCCCGGCCGGGGAGAAGGCCACCACGGAGCGCGCCCGCCCGCGCCGCGCCAGCTCCAGGGACAGCCAGCCGCCCAGCGAGTTGCCGACCACGTGCACCCGGCCCAGGCCCTGCTCGTCGAGGAACTGTTCGACGCCGTCGGCCAGCGCGTCCACCGAGGGCGCCGTCCCGGGGGCGAAGTCGGCCGCGCCGCTGTGCCCGAGCAGGGTGGGTGCGACCACCTCGTGACCGGCCTGCTCCAGCAGTGGCAGCACCGGCTTCCAGCAGCGCCAGGTGACGCTGATCCCGTGCAGCAGCAGGATCGGCGAGCCCGAACCACCCCGGTAGAACGGGGTGTCCGTGGCCTCGCCGGAGGCGGCGCGCGGGCGGGTGGCCGCCACCGCGATCCCCGCCGCACCGGCCGCGCCGAGCAGCCCGGCCGCGAGCAGAGCGCGGTTCACCAGCCCTCCCCGTGGTGCTCGTGCCCGGGGGTGGCCTTCAACAGGCCGCGGTAGGCCTCCTCGGCGGTGCCGCCCTTGTTGACCACGCCGTCCACCTCGGCGGCGATGGGCATGTCGATGCCCAGCTCGGAGGCTCGCTTCAACACCACGCTGACCGTCTTGACCCCCTCCGCGACCTGGTTCATCCCGGCCAGGACCTCGTCGATCCGCTTGCCCTTGCCCAGTTGCTCGCCGACGCGGCGGTTGCGGCTGGCCGGGCTGGTGCAGGTGACGATCAGGTCGCCGGTGCCGGCCAGGCCGGCGAAGGTGCGCGGGTCGCCGCCCAGCGCGCAGCCGAAGCGGCTCATCTCGCGCAACGAACGGGTGATCACCATGGCCCGGGTGTTGAAGCCGGCGCCGGTGCCGTCGCCCATGCCGACCGCGATGGCGAACACGTTCTTCAGCGCGCCGGCCACCTCGACCCCGACCACGTCGGTGGTGGAGTAGATGCGGAACCTCGGCGTGCGGAACAGCTCGGCCAGCTGGGTGGCCGAGCTCTGGTCGGGCATCGCGATGGTGGCCGCCGCCGCATAGCCGGCGATCACCTCGGCCGCGATGTTCGGCCCGGACAACACGCCGGCCGGGTGGCCGGGCAGCACCTCGGCGACGATCTCGGTCATCCGGTCGTCGGTGCCCTGTTCGAGCCCCTTGACCAGGCTGACCACCGGAATCCACGGCCGGGCGAACGGCGCCGCCTGGGTGAGTGCCTCGCGGAACCCGTGCGACGGCACGCCCATGATCAGGACGTCCGCGTCGTGCACCGCGCGCTCCATGTCGCTGGTGGCGCGCAGACCCTCGGTGAGCGCGACGTCGCCGAGGTAGCGGCTGTTGCGGCCCTGCTCGTCGATCTCCCGGGCGACCTCGGGCGAGCGGGCCCACAGCGTAGTCGGGGCGCTGGCCGCCACGATGGACGCCACCGCCGTGCCCCACGAGCCGCCGCCCAACACCGCTACCTTCGGTTGTCTGCGCTGCATTCCGAGCACATTACCCGGTGCTATTGCGGTCAGCTGCCCGCGAAATGGGACCCTCGAGCCGTTCGTCTGGCGGTGGCCGCCACACGCTCTAGAGTGGCCTACGACACATCGATATACACCGGGGGTGCGGGCATGCGCGTGGTTAAGCCAACGGTCGTTCGGGACCAGGTGGTGACCGTGCTGGGGCGGACCGGGGCGCGGGGTCCGCTGCGCGGCGCCGGCCTGCTGCCCCGGCCCAGCCGGCCGATGCCCGGCGACACGCGTGAGGTGTGCCAGCTGCTGGAGTCGGAGTCGTTCCGGAGCGCGGTCGGCGAGCTGGCCGACTCGCTCGGCCGGCCGGCGGAGGCCGCGCTGGACGAGGCGGGGGACTTCCTGCGGGAGATGTCCGCGACCCACGTGCCCCGGGTGACCGGGCTGTTCGACCGGGTGGGCGGCTGGCTGACCCGGGGGCTGGACGAGCTGGTCGACGAGGACGGCCTGGCCGAGCTGCGCCGCCTGGACCGCAAGCACGCGCTGGTCTTCCTCATCTCGCACCGGTCCTACCTGGACGAGTTCCTCATGCCACCGATGATCGCGGCCGGCGGGCTGTCCCCGATGTACGGCATGGCCGGGGCCAACCTGAACTTCTTCCCGCTGGGCACGGTGGCCCGGCGCAACGGCATGGTGCACGTCCGGCGGGCCACCCGGGACCAGCCGATCTACCGGCTGGCGCTGCGCTCGTTCGTCGGTCAGCTGGTGGCCAACAAGGCCAACCTGGGCTGGTCCATCGAGGGCGGCCGGACCCGCACCGGCAAGCTCCGCCCGCCCCGCCACGGCCTGCTCCGCTACGTCACCGACGCGCTGGACGGCCGGCCGGACGCGGACCCGTTGCTGGTGCCCGTGTCGATCATGTACGACCAGCTGCCGGTGCACGAGATCGGCAAGATGGCCTCCGAGGCGCGCGGCGCGGGCAAGGAGCCGGAGGACGTCCGCTGGCTGGTCAACTACGCGCGCGGGCTACGTGAGCGGCTGGGCCGGGTCTACCTCGACTTCGGCCGCCCGCTGCCCCTGCGCGCCCGGCTGACCGAGCTGCGCGAGCAAGAGGTCTCGAACCAGGTGGAGCGGGTCGCGCTGGACGTCTGCCACCGGATCAACGAGGCCACCCCGGTCACCCCGACCGCCGCCGTGTGCATCGCGCTCCTGGGCGCCAACCGGGCGCTCACCCTGGACCAGGTGCTGGCCACGGTGCGCCCGCTGGCCGAGTACGTCATCGGCCGGGGCTGGCCGGTGGCCGGCGCGGCCAACCTGACCGACCGGTCGACGATTCGCTGGGCGCTGCGCGAGCTGGTCCGCTCGGGCGTGCTCACCGCGTACAGCGGCGGCACCGAGACGGTGTGGGGGATCGGCCCGGAGCAGCACCTGATCGCCGCCACCTACCGCAACAGCGCCATCCACGTGCTGCTCGGCCGGGCCATCGCCGAGCTGGCGCTGCTCGCCGTGGCGGAAAGCTCCGTTGTACCGGCCGAGCGGGAGCCCCGGACCGCGTGGGACGAGGCGCTGCGGCTGCGCGAGCTGCTCAAGTTCGACTTCTTCTTCGCCCAGCGCGAGCAGTTCGCCGACGAGCTGGCCGCCGAGATCGCCATCCTGGCCGCCCCGGACGCCACGGCCGGCCTGGACGTCACGCCCAACCAGGCGCGCGAGTGGCTGGCCCGGGCGCGGCCACTGGTCGCGCACCTGGCGCTGCGCCCGTTCCTGGACGCGTACCGCGTGGTGGGTGAGCAGCTGGCCGGCATGGACGAGGACGAGGCCGTCGACGAGGAGGCGTTGGTGGACGCCTGCCTGCGGGTCGGTCACCAGTGGGCGCTGCAGCGCATCCTGGCCAGTGAGGAGTCGGTCACCGGCGAGATGTTCCGCACTGCGCTGAACCTGGCCCGGCACCGCGACCTGGTCAACTCCGACGCCCCCCACCTGGCCAAGCGCCGCCGCGCGTTCGCCGACGAGCTCGCCGAGGTGGGCCGGGCGATCAACCGGATAGCCGACCGGGACCGCGCCTCCCAGTAGTTCGCCCGCGAGCCGCCGGGCTCAGCGCATGCGGGCGCGGTTGTAGCGCTTGGGGTTGGGGCCCCAGTGGTTGGCCTGGGGCTGGCTGTCGAAGCAGAACCAGACGACGAACAGGATGGTCACCGCGATCATGATCAGGGCGGCGAGCACCACGATGCCCATCCCGGCGCCGGCGAAGGCGGCGCCGGCGCTCACCCCATAGATCAGGAAGGCGCCGACGCCGAGCAGCAGCCACCAACCGCCGCGCCCGATGTCGTGCAGCCGGCGGGCGCTGACCGCGAGCGTCGGCACCATGACGGCCAGGCCGTACAACGTCTGCAGCACGCCGAAACCCGAGTTCGGGATCTCCTCGATGGCGCCGAACTTGAAGCCGCCGAGATAGTCGATGATGCCCAGTCCGAACGTGATCAGAGTGCTGATCAGGGTGAACATCCAGAACTCCGTGCGCTGGGCCCGGGTGGCGAAGTCCGCGTACTGGCGGAGCACCTTGAGATACCACTGCATGCCCGAACCCCCTCGGTCGCGGCGTCAAGCAAGTGGTGATCTTACGCGGTCCAACCCCTTCGGTGGGACTCTTCGATGAGTTTCTCGAGCGCGGCACCGAGCCGGCGGGACCCGTCGGTGACCAGCTCGGCCCGCCCGCGGACCACGTCCACGGTGACCCCGGGCTCCCGCCAGGTGCCGCCCTCGTTCAGCCAGTTCAGCAGCATCGGCTGGAGCCGGTCCATCGCCTTGGCGAACCGCGCCTCGGGGGTCTGCCGGGCCTCGAACTCCTCCCACAGCGCGTTCAGCCGTTCCCCCTGGTCGGCGGGTAGCTGGGCGAACAGGCGCGACGCGGCCGCCTCCTCGCGCGCCTGCTGGGTGCGCGCGGCCACGGTGTCGTTCAGCGGGGTGTCGCCGGCGTAGATCTCCACCAGGTCGTGCACCAGCACCAGCGCGATGGTGTGCCCGACGTCCACCGGTTCGTCGGCGTACTCGGCCAGCAGCAACACCATCAGCGCCAGGTGCCAGGAGTGCTCGGCGTCGTTCTCCCGCCGGTCGGCGGCGGCCAGCGCGGACGCGCGCAGCACGGTCTTCAGCCGGTCCACCTCCAGGATGAACTCGAGCTGGCTGGCCAGCCGGTCAGTTATCCCGGCAGGCAACGGGTTGCGTTCGATCAGTCGAGGTTCCACCGGTCGATTGCAGGGCCGGGACCGGGGCGCGGTCAACCGCATTCGCGGTGTCTCCCGCGGGCGCCGAACCGGGCGCACGCTCGGTCCGCGCGTTCGCGCGGTAAAGCAGGCTGGCCAGGCCGAGCGTGGCGAATCCGACACCGACCCACACCGGGGAGGTCAGCCCGAGTCCCGCGTCGATGGCGATGCCGCCCAGCGCGGGGCCGACCGCGATACCCACGTTGACCATGGACGCGCCGACCGTGTTGATCAGTGGGCCGTTCGGGGCCACCCGCATCCGCCGCGCGATGGTCGCCGAGTTCAGCGGCATGCCGACCGCGCCCATCCCCAGCGCGCAGACCAGCGTGACGACCTGGCTCGACGCGCCCAGTGCCAGCCCGGCCAGCAGCGTGCCGAGCAGTCCCATGCCGATGGCCAGGACCCGGGTCGGGAACCGGTCGGCCAGCCGGCCGATGATCGCGTTGCCGATCACGGCGGCCAGGCCGTAGCCGGTGAGCAGCACCGGAACCATGGCCAGCGAGAAGCCGCTGAGCTGCGTGAACAGCGGGGCGAAGTAGCTGGTCGCGGCAAACAGCGCGCCGATGTAGCAGAGGCTGGTCAGATAGACCGCCCACAGCGGGCGGTTGCGGAACTGGTCGAGCTGGGTGCGCAGCGGCTCCGGTGTTCCGGCCTCGGCGGCACCCCGGCCCGGCATGTTCAGCAGGATGGCCGCCCCGGCCAGCAGCACCAGGCCGGCCACCGCCCAGAACGCGCCGCGCCAGCCGGCCCACTGGGCCAGGTAGGTGGACAGCGGGACGCCGAGCACGCTGCTCACCATCAGGCCGCCGAACACCACCGAAGATGCTCGAGCCGCCCGCTGCCGGGGCACCGCCTCCAGCGCGACGGTCATCCCGACGCCGAAGAACGCCGCCTCCGCGCCGCCGGTGATCAGCCGGGACACCACCATCACCGGGTATCCGGTGCTCACCGCCCCGAGCACCTGCCCGGCCAGGAACGCGGCGAGCAGGACGGCCAGCGCGCGGGTGTGGGACATCCGGGCCATCGCGGCCGAGATCACCGGGCCGCCCAGTGCCATGGCCACCGCGTACGCGGAGACCAGGTAGCCGATCGCGGAGATGGACACCCCCAGGCCACCGGCCAGCTGCGGCAGCATGCCGGCCACCATGAACTCGCTGGTCGTCATGGCGAACACGCCCATGGCCAGTGCGTAGACAATCCTCGGCACGTCGGTCTCCCCTCGACACAGTTTTTGATCGATGTGTACAAAACTTGGGCAAAAAAATCAGCGCAGCGCGGCCACCGCGCCGGAGACGACCTCGAGCAGCGCCGCCCGGTCGTCGATCACCTTGGTGAGCACCCGCAGGCCGTAGTAGGTGCTCATGAACGTGCGGGCCAGTGCGGCCGGCTCGCCGGCCGCGTCGAACTCGCCGGACCGCCGGCCCTCGGTGATCACCTCGGTGAGCAGGTTCTCCAGGCGTCGGAAGTGCCCCCGGGTGGTGTCCGGCACCGCACCGGTGCGGCCGGCCGTCTCCACCGAGGCGTTGATCGCCAGGCAGCCGCGCTTGTTCGGGTCGGCCAGGTCGGTGTCGATCACCCAGATCATCAGCGCGCGCAGGCGTTCGGTGGGGGTGCCGGGCGCGCGCAGGATCTCCACCTGCGCGGCGAGCCCCTGGTCCACGTAGTGCCGCAGGGCGACCTCGTACAGTGCGTGCTTGCTGCCGAACGCGTTGTACAGGCTGCCCCGGCCCAGGCCGGTGGCCGCGCACAGGTCGGCGGTGCTGGTCGCCTCGTAGCCCCGGCTCCAGAACGTCTCCATGGCCGCCGCGACGGCGGCGGACTCGTCGAACTCGCGGGGCCTGGGCACGGTCCCACTCTAGGCAGTTTTGTATCGATCAGTCAAGAACTCGGCCGATACGCAACAATGGCGCCGATGGACGAAACCGCGCGCGGGCTGGCCAACCTGGACCTGCTGGCCACCCCGGCCGGCCGGGCGGTGCTGGACCGGCTGGCCTCGAGCGACCCCGCCGCCGACGAGTTGCGCCTGGCCACCGCCCTGCGCCGGGAACACCCCGCCGAACTGGTCACCGCCGCCCTCGCCCAGCACGGGCTGCGCCGCCGCGCGGCCGGCAAGTTCGCCCGCGCCGACCGGATGTTCTTCACCCGCGACGGGCTGGAGCAGGCGTCCCCCGAGCCGGTCGCCCGGCACCGCGCGGCGCGGTTGGCCACGGCTTCCCCGAACGCGCTGGCCGATCTCTGCTGCGGCATCGGCGGCGATCTGTTTGCGCTGGCCGGCGCGGCGGCACGGGTGCTCGCGGTGGACCGCGACGAGCTGCACCTGCGCATGGCGCGGCGGAACGCGGCCGCGTACGGGGTCGCCGACCGGGTCCGCACGCTCCGCGCCGACGTGCGCGAGGTGGACCTGGCCGGGGTGGACGCGGTGTTCGTCGACCCGGCGCGGCGTTCCGCCGGTCGCCGGATGCGCACCGGGGACAGCGAGCCGCCGCTGGACTGGTGCCTCACCCTGGCGCCGGCGGTCGAGGCGGTGGCGATCAAGGCCGCGCCCGGCCTGGACCGCGAGCCGGTGCCGGCGGGCTGGGAGGTCGAGTTCGTCGCGGACGGCCGGGAGCTGAAGGAAGCCGTGCTGTGGTCGCCCGCGCTGGCCGGCGCGCCCCGCCGGGCCACGGTGCTGGGCGACGGCCGGACCTGGCAGCTCCTGCCGGAGCCCGGGGACGCGGTGGACTGCCGGGACCCCGGCGGATACCTGCTGGACCCGAACCCGGCGGTCACCCGGGCCGGGCTGGTGGAGGACCTGGCGCGCCGGGTCGGTGACGCCTGGAAGATCGACGAACGGATCGCGTTCCTGGCCAGCGACCGGCCGATCCATACCCCGTTCGGCCGCCCGCTGCGCGTGCTCGACGACGGCCCGTGGAAGGAGCGCGAGCTGGCCGGGCGGCTGCGCGCGCTGGACATCGGCGCGCTGGACATCCGCCGCCGGGGGCTGGCCGGCGACGTGCCCGCGCTGGCCCGCCGGCTGCGGGGGAACGGGTCGCGGGCCGGAGTACTGGTGATGACCAGGGTCCGGGACAAGCCGTGGGCGCTCATTTGTGAGGCTGCTGGCTGAGCCTTGAGTGGCCCGGCCGGCGGGGCGGTGTTAATTTGCCAGTCAGGCAACGCCCCTGGTGAGGCAGGTGAGCGGGGTTGGACACCGGTGTTCTGGACGCGCTGGACTACGAGCGCGTTTTCGCCGTGCTGGAACGTTGCGACCAGGCCGACTCGGTGCCCGACTTCGCCGACCGGCTGCTCACCGCGCTGAGCGACCAGTTCGGCCTGCGGCACACCACGTTCTTCACCGGCCCGACGTTCCACCAGGCGTTCGGCGACGTCACGCCGCTGCTGCGCGGACAGATCCCCGGCATGTTCGACGAGTACCACGCCGACTGGTGCGAACGGGACGCGTTCGACACCGCCGAGGCCCGCCGCGCGCTGCGCAGCACGCACGTGGCCTCGCTGCGCGAGATGGAGCGGATGCCGCACGGCGCGCGCGGCTACTTCGAGGACTTCCTGTTCAAGTACGGGCTGTACTCGGCGACCGGGATGTGGCTGAGCCTGCCCGGCGAACGGCACGCGCTGATCGGCCTGTTCGACCCGGACCCGACCCGGTTGGGCGAGCGCGAGCTGCTCGCGCTGCGCCGGATGGGCCGACAGCTGAACGTGATCAGCCGGGGCCTGCCGGCCGAGCCCGTCCGAGCCGCCGAAGGCAACGGCCTCGGCGGGCTGTCCCGCCGGCAGCGCGAGGTGGCCGAACTGGTCGCCGAGGGGCTGACCAACGCGGCCATCGGGCGCAGGCTGTGCCTGGCCGAGGACACGGTGAAGAAGTATGTGAGCCGGGCGCTGGCTTCCGTCGGGTGTCGATCGCGCACCGAACTGGCGCTGCTGGTGCGGGCGAGGGGGACGGAACATGCCTGAGGTAGTGGACAAACCGGAGGAGCGCACCCTGTTCGGCCACCCGATCGGGCTGGCCAACCTGTTCGGTGTCGAGCTCTGGGAGCGCTTCTCCTTCTACGGGATGCTGCTCATCCTCAACTTCTACCTCTACTACGAGGTGACCAAGGGCGGGCTGGGCCTGCCGGAGGCCACCGCGAACAGCATCGTCGGCGCGTACGGCGGGTTCGTGTACCTGTGCACCGTGCTGGGCGGCTGGCTGGCCGACCGGGTGCTCGGCATGGAGCGCATGATCTTCTACGGCGGCTTCGTGGTCATGCTCGGGCACCTGGCGCTGGCCGTCCTGCCCGGGCTGACCGGCGTCGGGGTCGGGCTGGTGCTGGTCGGGCTGGGCAGCGGGGCGCTCAAGGCGAACGCCTCGGCGTTGCTCGGCCAGCTCTACCGCCGGGGCGACGTGCGCCGGGACGGCGGGTTCACGCTGTTCTACATGGGCATCAACGTCGGCAGCTTCATCGGGCCGATCCTGACCGGGCTGGTCCAGGAGGAGCACGGGTTCCACTGGGGGTTCGGGCTGGCCGCGTTCGGCATGGCGCTCGGTCTCACCCAGTACGTGCGGTTCCGGCGCAACTTCGGCGACGCCGGCCGCGACCCGGCCAACCCGCTGCCGCCGGCCGAGCTGCCCAAGGCGGGTCTGGTCGGGGCCGGAGTTCTGCTGGTCGTGGTGGCGGTGCTGGTCTCCGGCTGGGTGACCCTGGCGAACCTGGCCAAGGTGATCGCGCTGGTGGTCGTGGTGGTGGCCACCGGCTACTTCGCGCTGCTGCTGACCAGCGAGCGGGTGACCACCGAGGAACGGGTCCGGGTGCGGGCGTTCATCCCGCTGTTCCTGGCCACCACGGCGTTCTTCGCGCTGTTCCAGCAGACCTTCACCGTGCTGGCGCAGTACTCCGACACCCGAATCGACTGGAACATCCTCGGCTGGGAGGCCCCGGCGTCGTGGATCGGCTCCGAACCGGTGTGGGTGATCATCTTGGCCCCGCTGTTCGCCCGGCTGTGGACCGGCCTGGGTGACCGGGGGCCGTCCACGCCGGTCAAGTTCGGCATCGCGGTGATCGGCATGGGAGGCGCGTTCCTGCTGTTCCTGCCCATGGCGGCGGGGACCGGCAAGACCACCCCGGCGCTGGCGGTGTTCGGCATCCTGGGCCTGTTCGCGGTGTTCGAGCTGATGCTCTCGCCGATCGGGCTGTCCGCCGCGACCCGGCTGGCCCCGGCGCAGTTCCAGGCGCAGATGATGGCGCTCTACTTCCTGTCGCTGTCGCTGGCCACCGCGCTGTCCGGGGTCGTCTCGGACTTCTACGTCGAGGGCCACGAGTTCGGCTACTTCGGGATCAGCGGGGCGGTCGCCATCGGGCTGGGCCTGCTGATGCTCGCCGTGGCGCCCTGGGTGAAGCGCCGGATGGCCGGTGGGCTCTAGGCCGTGTTTACACGGCCTAGGCGGGGCGGGTGCGGTCGGTGAGCAGCAGGCGCACGGCCAGCCCGGCCAGGACGGTCCCCATGACGTAGCGCTGCACGCGCAGCCAGCTGGGCCGGCGGGCGAGCAGCCGGGCCAGCGTGGCGGCGGCCAGCACGATCAGCGCGTTGACGGTGAGGGCCACGGCGACCTGGATGCCGCCCAGCGCCAGGCTCTGCGTCGCCACCGAGCCGCGCGCCGGGTCGATGAACTGCGGCAGCAGGGCCACGTAGAGCACCGCGATCTTGGGGTTGAGCAGGTTGGTGAGCAGGCCCATGGCGAACAGCTTGCGGTTGGGTTCGGCGGGCAGGGGTTCGGGGGCGAACACCGACGTGCCGCTGGGCCGCAGGGCCTGCCAGGCCAGGTAGAGCAGGTACGCCGCGCCGGCGATCTTGAGAGCGGTGTATGCCGCCGGCACCGCCGCGAACACCGTGGCCAGGCCGGCGGCCGCGGCGCACACGTACACCGCGAAACCGACCGCGACCCCGGTCAGCGAGATCAGCCCGGCGCGCCGTCCCTGGGTGATGGAACGGGACACCAGGTAGATCATGTTCGGCCCGGGAGTGAGTACCAGGCCGAGCGCGACAACTCCGATTCCGGCGGCGGCCGCCATAGACACCATGCGTCGTAGTCAACGTGCCGCCGCGCGGCCCGCGCCAGGGCCAATCCGGGCCAAGTGGCTCTCCGGCGCCGCGTCTCCCGCGGGCGCCTGACCGGGCGCCCGCTCAGCTGGCGCGGTCCGCGCTAGCGGGCCTCGACCAGGCCGTGCTGGGCGTCCTCGACGGCCTCGGCGGCGCGCGCGTCCTTCTTGGTGGCGCGGTAGCCCTCGTCGTCGACGCCCTGCTTCCAGTAGCCGGAGATCGACAGGTCGCCCAGCGGCACCCCGCGCTCGTAGACCAGGTAGCGGCGCAGCTCCTTGATCGCGCTCGCCTCACCGTGCACGAACGCGTGCACCCGGCCGGTGGGGAAGTCCGAATTGAACGCGGTGCGCACCGCCTCCTGCAGGCTCACCCCGTCCGGCCGGTGCAGCCAGCGCAGCCGCAGTTCGCCGGGGGTTTCCAGGGGCAGCTCGTCCTCGGCGCCGCCGACCTCGGCGAACACGTGCGCCGGCACACCGGCCGGGATCTGGCGCAGCGAGGCGGCGATGGCCGGCAGCGCGGACTCGTCGCCCACCAGCAGGTGCCAGTCCGCCGTCGGGTCCGGGGCATAGGCGCCGCCCGGGCCGGCCACGTGGAACTCGGTGCCCGGCACGACGGTGGCGGCCCATGGCCCGGCCAACCCGACGTCGCCGTGATAGACGAAGTCGAGCACCAGGTCACCGGTCTCCGGGCGCACCTCGCGCAGGGTGTAGGTGCGCAGCACCGGCCACTGCTCACGGGGCAGCGCCTCCCGCGCGGTGGCCATGTCGAACGGCTCCGGGTAGGTCACCCCGGCGAGCGGGAACACCACCTTGAGGTAGGCGTCGGTGTACGGCGTCTCGAACCGGGGGAAATCCTCCGGCTCGGCGGGGGCGGCCACGATGCGGATCAGGTGCGGGGTGATCCGGTCGGCCTGACGCACCACCATGCGAGTGGTCTGGCGTCCTTTGCGAGGGGGTCGGTCCGCCATGCGGAGCTCCAATCGTCTAAGTAAAGTAAGCCTATCCTAACTTGCACCGGAAGATTCACAGTGCTTCTTGAGGCTGGCCCCCTCCAGGTCCACGTACCGGCGGGTCAGTGAGCCGAACGCCAGCCCGATCAGGCCGGCCAGCGCGCCGGTCTGCGCGATCTCCAGGGTGACCTGGCAGCCCGCCGCGGTCGGCACGATCACGTGGTCGGCGCGGGTGGTCACGCCCACACTGCTGGTCGACCACTCGAACCGGCGACCCGGTTCGAACGCGGTCACCGTCCATACTGCCTTGGCCAGCTTCGGCTGGCGAACCTCCGCCTTGCTGCCGCGGCCGAACGGCCCGTCGGTGAGCAGCTCGACGCTGTCCATGGTCGGGCTCCACGCCGGCCAGCGGGCCACGTCCTCCAGCACCGCCCACACGCGGTCCGGCGCGGCGTTGATCTCGACGGCCACCCGATACTCCATGGTCACGAAGGTACGCCTGCCCTTGGTGGCCCCGGCACACGGCCGCTCGATTTCGGCACCAAGCTGAGAGTCTCGGCGACCCCGTCCAGCACGCTTTGGCTCTGCGTGGAAAAAAGCAACACCCGGTGTCCGGAGGCGATGTGCCGTGGGCCCTCGGTGGGGTTTCAAGATCGCCGGGACGGCGCCGCTCTCGCTCTTTCGCGGCCCGGGTGCCGCCCGTTGCGGTTCGGCTGCCGGGCTGCGCCCGTTCGGGGCTCGCCGCGCGCGGTTGCCGCGGGTCATCGAGCGCAAGCTCAGACCGGTGGATCGCTTGATCAGGCCGGACTCAGGGTGACCCGGCAACGCGGCTCCGCCCGTCACTTCCGCCCGTCCGTTGCGCGACTGTCACGCAGGGCGAGCATCAAACCGGGGATGCGCGTCGAGCGGTAGCGCGGTCGGCTTTTGATCATGAATTCGGGCGACTGTGCTACCACTCGATGAAGCCGAGCCCCGGGAACCCACAGGCACGATCGCGATCCGCTGCCCAGGGGCGAGGGGCGGCCCCTGGGCAGCGGACGGCCGGCGGCGGCGCGGTCCGAGCGATCTTCGGACCCATCCGGAAGCCCACGCGACGTGCCTCCGGGTGCCTCCGGACACCGGGTGTTGCTTTTTTCCACGCAGAGCCAAAGCGGGGAAGCGGGGAAAAGGACCTCGGGGCGGAGAGGGCGAGACTGGGAGTTCGCTGAGAGGGCGGCTGAGCGTGGGCTCAGCCGGCCGCCTGGAGTTCGCGCATGATCGGCTGCCAGAAGCCTTCCGGGGCGGAGAACGGCGCGTAGAACGAGGTGCGGGTGAGCACGTCGCCGTACCGGCGCAGCATCTCCGAGGCGACCCGTTCGGGCGGCGCGACCACGGCGAACGCATCCAGGATCTCGTCGTTGATCCGGCGGCCCATCTCGTCCCACTCGCCGCGCTTGGACAGCGTGTTCAGCTCCTCGCCGAGCCCGTGCCAGCCGTGCAGCTCGAAGACCGGCCAGTAGGCGGGGGTGGAGCCGTAGAACGCGATCTGCTTCCGTACCGCCGAGTCGGCCGCCGCCGTGGCCGCGGCGTCGGCGCCGGTCACCACGAAGGGGATGCCGCTGATCTCGAAGCCGTCCAGCCCGGACAAACCGGCCGCCGAACGCCCGGAAAGCAGCGCCGGAACGGTGACCTCGCGCAGGTAGCGCTCGGTGGAGAAGCCGTGCACGAAGAAGCCGTCGGCCACCTCGCCGGCCACCGCGGTCATCTTCGGGCCCACCCCGGCCAGGATGACCGGCGGGTTGCCGTGCGGGTTCGGCCCGGGGTTGAAGAACGGCGTCATCAGGGTGTGCGTGTAGTGCTCGCCCAGGAAGCGCAGCGACTCGCCCGTCTCCCAGCACTTCCAGATCGCGCGCACCGCCAGCAGGTACTCGCGCATCCGGGCGGCCGGCGCCGACCAGGGCATGGAGAACCGCCGGGTGATGTGCGGCTTGATCTGCGATCCGACGCCCAGGATGAACCGCCCGCCGGTGTAAAGCTGCAGGTCGTTGGCCAGTACGGCCATCGACATGGGGTTGCGGGCGAAGGCCAGCGCGATCGAGGTGCCCAGCTGGATGCGCGAGGTCCGGGTGCCGGCGACGGCCAGCGCGGGGAACGGGTCGTGCTGCGTCTCCGGGACCCAACAGCCGTCGTAGCCATCGGTTTCGGCCTCGACCGCCCGGTCCCAGGCGCCGAACTCGCCGCCCATCCCGAAATCGACCTTCATAGGAAACACACACCCCTCTCTTTTCATCCGTTTGGCCCCGCACCCTAACCTGGTCACCGGCCGTTGAACCCTTGGGCGAGCGATCAGAGGAGGAACACGCGGCGATGTCGGTGGGTCTACCCGAGCGCTCCGGCGACACGCTCGAGCGCGTGCCGGCGCCTGGCATTGCCCGTGCGAGCTGGTCCGCCTCCCAGCGGATGGACCAGATCGACGCGCTGCGCGTGCTCTCCTGCCTCTCGGTGATCGCGGTGCACGCCATCGGCGCGCCGTACCCGATCGACAGCGTGGGGCTGGGCCAGGCCAGCCTGGTGCTGCACTACAGCCGCGAGATCTTCTTCTTCGTCTCGGCGCTGGTGCTGGTGCGCACCTACTTCCCGAGGATCGGCCCGGACGGCCGGCTGCCCGACGAGGGCGCCTTCCGCCGCCGCCGGTTCCGGCTGGTCGGCGTGCCGTACCTGTGGTGGACCACGATCTACTTCGCGGTGTCGATCTACCACACCCGGGCCACCGAACCGTTCGGCCCGCTGCTGGACGACCTGCCGCTGCGTTGGCTGTACCTGGTGGTCACCGGCAACGGCAGCTACCACATGTACTTCCTGCTGGTCACGCTGCAGTTCGCGGCGGTGTTCCCCGGCTTCCTGTGGCTGCTGCGCCGCACGGCCGGCCGGCACGGCTGGCTGCTGCTCGGCTCGGGGTTGCTCCAGCTGGCCACGCTGGCCGCCTACCACTGGTGGCTGCTGCCGGACAACGGCTGGCGCGGCCTGCTCGGTGACGCCAGCCTGCTGTGCTACCAGTTCTGGCTGGTCCTCGGCGGCGTGGCGGCGTTGCACCTGAGCCGCTGGCACGCCGTGCTGATGCGCTGGCGGGTGCTGGTGATCCTGATGGTCCCGGTGATGACCGCCGGGCTGCTCTGGACCTACTGGGCGCAGCTGCCGTCGCGGGGCGCGCTGGGGGCGAGCAGCCCGCTGCAGCCGCTGATGGTGGTGTGGTCGCTGTACGCGCTGGCGGTGTTGTACCTGGTCGCCGTGTGGCTGATGCGGAGCGGTGCGCCGGCGGTGCGCGCGGCGTTCTCCTACGGCGCACAGCTGTCCTTCGGCGTGTACCTGGCCCACCCGCTGGTGCTGGACCTGGTGCTGTCCGTGGGCCGGCGGCTGAACGCGGTGCCCCCGGCGGCGACCACCTCGGTCGCGCTGTTCCTGCTGACCGTGCTGGGCACGGTGGCGCTGTGCGCGGTGCTGCACCGCACCCGGTTCAGCGCGCAGCTGATGGGTCGCAACCGGCGCCGGCCCGGAGACCCGCCCAGGTTGTCCGGCCGGACCAGCCGGATGGTCGCGCTCTCCGCCGCGGTGCTGGCGGCCAGCGTGCCGGCGATGCTGATGATGGGCTCGGGCAAGCGCGAGATGGTGATCACGGACGTCCCGTCGCCGCCGGCCGCGCTGCAGACACTGCGGCCACCACTCCCTCGAGTGTGACCCCGCTCGCCCGCACTGGTGGGCGCGCCCCGCTGGATTTATTTTGGGTTAAAGAACACCCGGCGAAGAAGCCAGCGGGATGGAGAAACCCATGCGCGACGCGGTCATTGTGGAAGCGGTACGTACCCCGGTAGGCAAGCGGAACGGCGGCCTGTCCGGGATCCACCCGGTGGAGCTGTCCGCGCACGTGCTCGGCGCCCTCGCGGAGCGCACCGGGGTGGACCCGGCGGCCATCGACGACGTGGTCTGGGGCTGCGTCAGCCAGGCCGCCGAGCAGACCTTCGACATCGCCCGCAACGCGGTGCTGGCCGCCGGCTGGCCCGAGACGGTCACCGGGGTGACCGTGGACCGCCAGTGCGGGTCGTCCCAGCAGTCCGTGCACTTCGCCGCCGCCGGGCTGATCTCCGGGCAGTACGACGTGGTGGTCGCCGGCGGCGTCGAGTCGATGAGCCGGGTGCCGATGTTCTCCGCGACGCAGGGCAAGGACCCGTACGGCGAGAAGCTGCTCGCGCGCTTCGGCGGGGTCATGCCGAACCAGGGCACCGGCGCCGAGATGATCGCCGAGCGGTGGGGCCTGTCCCGCACCCAGGTGGACGAGTACAGCCTCGCTTCGCACGAGAAGGCGGCCGCGGCGCAGGACGAAGGCCGGTTCACCGCGCAGATCGCCCCGGTCACCCTGCCGGACGGCACCGTGCTGGACACCGACGAGGGCGTGCGCCGGGGTGGCACGGTGGAGACCCTGGGCAACCTGAAGACGGTGTTCAAGGAGGACGGCGTGATCACCGCCGGGAACAGCTCGCAGATCTCCGACGGGTCCGCCGCGCTGCTCATGACCACCTCGGAGAAGGCCGCCGAGCTCGGCCTGACCCCGATCGCCCGGGTGCACACCGCCGTGCTGGCCGGTGCCGACCCGGTGATCATGCTGACCGCGCCCATCCCGGCCACCCAGAAGGCGCTGGCCCGTAGCGGCCTCTCGATCGACCAGATCGGCGCGTTCGAGGTGAACGAGGCGTTCGCCCCGGTGCCGCTGGCCTGGCTGGCCGACCTGGGCGCCGACGCCAAGGCGCTGAACCCGAACGGCGGCGCGATCGCGCTCGGCCACCCGCTCGGCGGCTCCGGCGCGCGGCTGATGACCACGCTGGTCCACCACATGCGGGACAACGGGATCCGGTACGGCCTGCAGACCATGTGCGAGGGCGGCGGACAGGCCAACGCCACCATCCTCGAACTGGTGTAACCAGGCCGACAGTCGAGGTCGGGCGATCACCTGCAATAATGGTTTGTTGGGTGCCGTGTCAAGTGGACTGGGCGCCGATCTGTCGCCTTTCTGAACAGGACATCAGACACCGCTGTGAGCACCGATCTCCAGATTGACCCGACCATCGACTCTTCCCTCCCCGAATTCGAACTGAGCTTCGCCGACCTGGGCCTGGACCCGGCGCTGCTCGCCGAGCTGGCCGTGCTCGGCTACACCGCGCCGACGCCCATCCAGGCGCAGGCCATCGGCCCCCTGATCGACGGGCACGACCTGCTGGGCCAGGCGGCCACCGGCACCGGCAAGACCGCCGCGTTCATGCTGCCCATGCTGCAGCGGTTCGCCGAGGCCCGAGCGGCCGGCCGGCGGGCCGACGAGGGCGTGTTCGGCCTGGTCCTGGCGCCGACCCGGGAACTGGCCATGCAGGTGCGCACGGCCGCGCAGCGGTACGGCGAGACGCTGGGCGTGCGCACCCTGGCCGTCTACGGCGGCGCGCCGATCGGCCCGCAGCTCGGCGCGCTGCGCCGGGGCGTGGACGTCGTGGTGGCCACTCCCGGCCGGGCCATCGACCTGATCAACCGGGGCGGCCTGAAGCTGGACGCCCTCGAGGTCGCCGTGCTGGACGAGGCCGACGAGATGCTGGACATGGGCTTCGTCGAGGACATCGAGACGATCCTCGACGCCACGCCCGACACCCGGCAGACCATGCTGTTCTCCGCCACCATGCCGCGCCGGATCGAGTCGCTGGCCCGTACCTACCTGCGCCAGCCGGTGACCATCCGGATCGAGCGGGAAGCGGTCGCGGAAGGCGCGTCGCCGCTGGTCCGCCAGGCCGCCTACCTGGTGCCGCGCACCCACACCACGGCCGCGCTGGGCCGGGTGCTGGAGCTGGAGCGGCCGCGTTCGGCGATCGTCTTCTGCCGCACCCGCGCGGACGTGGACGCGGTCACCGAGACCCTCACCGGGCGCGGGCTGCGCGCCGAGGCGCTGCACGGCGGCCTGGACCAGGAGCAGCGGGCCCGGGTGGTGGAGCGGCTGCGCTCCGGGCGGACCGAGCTGCTGGTGGCCACCGACGTGGCCGCCCGGGGGCTGGACATCGACCTGCTCACCCACGTGGTGAACCACGACGTGCCGCAGACCCCCGAGGCCTACGTGCACCGGATCGGCCGCGTCGGCCGGGCCGGCCGGGAGGGCACCGCGATCACCCTGGTGCCGCCGTCCAAGCGGCACGCGCTGAAGGCCATCGAGCGGCTCACCGGCCAGCCGATCGCGCTGGCCGCCGTGCCCTCGGTGGCCGCGCTGCGTACCGCCCGCCTGGAGCGCACCCGCGCCGAGCTGCTCACCAAGCTGACCGAGCTGTCCGCCGCGTCCCCGTCGGGCGCCGAACTGGGCGCCCGCCCCGAAACGGACCAGGACCCGGTGCGCGCGATGATCGCCGCGCTGGCCGAGGAGCACGACCCGGTGGACGTCGCCACGGCGGCCGTGCGGCTGGCCCAGGACCTGGCCGGCGCCCCCGCCGAGGAAGAGGACATCCCGCACATCAGCCCGGAGGGCCGGTCCTCCGGGCGTGGCGAGCGCCGCGGTGCCGGATCCGGCTTCGGCCGGCCGGAACGCGGACCGGGCCGGGGACGGGCCGCCGGTGGCGGCCGGCCGAAGGCGGGCACCACCAGGCTGTTCGTCGCCGCCGGCCGGGCCGCCGGGGTGCGCCCGCAGGACATCGTGGGCGCGCTGGCCAACGAGTCCCGGCTGTCCGGCCGGGACATCGGCACCATCCAGATCCACGAGCGGCACGCGCTGGTCGAGGTGCCCGAGTCGGCCGCCGAGGACGTGCTGCGCGAGCTGCGTGGCTCCACCATGCTGAAGGGCCGTCGGGCCAACGTCCGGCGGGACCGCATGTGACCAACCTGCCCGACGACTGGTCCTCCTGGCGCGACCAGGTGGACCTGGGCGAGTACGACCGTCGCTGGCGGCGGATGGCCGAGTCGGGGCAGAACCCGCACGGTGAGGCCGACTTCGTCATGCGGTACCGGCCGGCGTCCGTGCTGGACGCCGGCTGCGGCACCGGCCGGGTGGCCATCGAGCTGGCCGCGCGCGGGGTGCGGGTGCTCGGCGTGGACACCGACCCGGACATGGTCGCCGCCGCCCGGGACAAGGCCCCCGAGCTGGCCTGGCAGCACTCCGACCTGGCCGAACTGGACACCGGGGCGGATCGGTTCGACGTGGTGGTGCTGGCCGGGAACGTGGTGCCGTACATCGCCGCCGACGCGCGGGCCGAGGCGGTCGCGCGTTGCGCGGCGGCGGTGGCGCCGGGTGGGCGGCTGATCGCCGGGTTCACCCTGCGCCCCGACTGGCCCACGCCCGCCGACTTCCACTCCTGGTGCGTCTCGGCCGGCCTGGCGGTCGAGGACCGGTTCGCCACCTGGGACGGTGATCCGTTCGACCCGGAAGGCGACTACCTGCTCGCGGTCTACGCGAAGATCGGCGAGGGGTCGTAGTAGACCCGGTAGTGGCTGATCAGGCCGTCCGCGCGGGCGGTCCAGATGGATACCACCGGGATGGTCACGCCGCTGCCGTCCAGCCGGGTGTAGGTCGCCCGGGCCTCCGCGATGGTGTCCGCCCCGACCACCCAGTGCCGCAGCACCCGGTGCTCCATCCGCTGGATCGCGGCGGCGAAGGTCAGGCAGTCCGACAGGATGGCCGCCCGGCCGACCAGCGGCGGGGCGTTGCCGAACACCATCCGGGCGTCCTCGGCCAGCAGTGCGCCCAGCCCCTCGGCGTCCATCGCGTCCACCGCCCGGAAGACCCGCTCCACGCTCGGCCCGGCGGCCACCACGGGCTCAGCCATGGTCGGGAGGGGGGACGATGGAGCCGTAGGCGGCGGCCACGGCGGCGATCTTGCCGAACTCCTCGGGGTCCATCGCGGGCGCCAGCTCCCCGGCCCGCACCGGCGTGCCGATCTCGGTGAAGAAGCTCTCCATGCCGCCCGGCGTGATGATCATGAGGGCGCGCGCCACCGATTCACCGGGGTTGCCGAACCAGTGCTGGATGCCGCGCGGCAGGTAGACGAAGTCGCCGGCCGCGGCCCGGATGAACCGGTCCTCGGTGTGGAACTCGAGGACCCCGTCGAGCAGGTAGAACGCCTCGTCCTCCCGCGTGTGGGTGTGCGGCGGCGGGCCGCCGCCGGGCGGTACCGACGCCTCGATCAGGCCGAAGAGGCCGCCGGTCTGGGCCGCCTCGGCCTTCATGGTGTACGTGTCGCCGACCGCCCAGACCGAGGCGCCCGTGCCGGCCGGCACGTGTCGAACCAAGCTCATGGGCGATCACGCTACGGGCCGCCCGGCCGTTAACCCATCCCAGAAATCTGGGGTGCGTGTCATTCTGGTCCGGTGAAGCTGGCCACCCAGCGGGGGCTCCGGGACTCCGCCGACCGGCTCGGCGGCGCCCGGCTGCCGCTGCCGGTGTTGCTCGACGAGGTCACCGCGCTGTTCGCGCGTTCGCTGCCGTACGACTGCGGCAGCGTGCACACGGTCGACCCGCTGACCGTGACCATGTCCAGCTGCCGGCTGCTGGACGAGCCCCCGGACGGCGAGCAGATCGCGGTCTACGAGTACCAGCGCCAGGACGTGAACCGGCTGTCCGAGCTGGCCAGCGGCCCGCGCGGCTGCGGCCTGCTCAGTGCGGCGACCGGTCAGCGGCCGGAGCGCAGCCCGCGCTACCGGGAGCTGCTGGCCCCGGCCGGGATCGCCGACGAGCTGCGCGCGGTGTTCACCGTGGACGGTGCCTGCTGGGGCGCGTTCGCCTGGTACCGGACGGCACCGTTCGCCGAGGACGAGGTCGAGCTGGTGCACGAGCTGGGGCCGGTGCTGGCGCGGGCGTTCCGGGCGGCGGCCGCCGCCACGCTCGGCACCGTGGCCGACGACCGGCGCCGACCGCCGGGGGTGCTCCTGGTCGACGGGGGCCGGCGAATCCGCTGGGCGACCGCGCCGGCCCGAAGTTGGCTGTCCGAGCTGGGCTTCGACGGCGAACCGGCCGGCGCGGCGCTGCCGCACGAGCTGCGTTCGGTGGCCGAGCGGGCCCGGGTGGACGGTGTCGCCGCCGAGGTGCGCACGCTGGGGCGGTCCGGCCGGTGGGTGGCCGCGCACGCCTCGCCGACCGACGAGGCCGGGCAGGTCGCGGTGGTCCTGGAGCACCCCACGGCGGACTCCATCGCCCCCCTGCTGGCCGCCGCCTACGGGCTGACCGAGCGGGAACGGGCGCTGGCCGGGCTGGTGCTGCGCGGATTTTCCACCGACCGGATCGCCGCCCGCCTGGTGATCTCCCCGCACACCGTGCAGGACCACCTGAAGTCGATCTTCGGAAAGGTCGGCGTGCGCAGCCGCCGGGAGCTGGTCGGCCGCCTCAGCCTCGGCTCCGGGACGGCATGACCGGGCGCAGGAAGTCGCTCAGGTAGCGGCGCAGGACCTCCGGGTCGGACACGTCGACCAGGCCGTTGGTGAAGATCAGGGACAGCGCCATGCGGCAGGACGCGTCGACCAGGAACCTCGGCTCGATGTTCGGCCAGTCGTCCTTCGGGTGTTCCTTCAGGTAGGCCAGCGCCACGCTGGCCACCCGTTCCATCAGCACGTCGGCGTGCGTGGTGAACCAGGGCAGCACCAGCTCGGGGGCGTCCCGCAGCGCGGCCTGGAGCAGCCGGTGTTCGCGCCCGTGCCGGACCACGAAGGCCATCACGTCGACCAGGCCCTCGATGAACGGCAGATTCCGCTCCAGCAGGGGTTCCAGCTCCTGGAGCAGGGCGGTCACCTCGCGCAGGATCAGCGCGGAGACGATCGCGTCCTGGTCACCCACGTACTTGTACACGGTCGGCCGGGACAGCCCGGCCCGCCGGGCGATGGTCGAGTGCAGCCGGGCCGAGCCGAAACCGCCTTCCAGCAGGCACTCCTCGGCGGCCGCCAGCACCCGCGCGCGAATCTGGTGGGGCTGTGTCACCGCTGCTCCCTCCCTCTGGAGGAATTCTATGGGTTGACCGGGGCGAGATCGCGATTTACATTCGATCTGCAACTGTAAAAGGGAGGGTCGCAGCGATGACGCAGCAGAAGCCCCGGCGCCTGCGTGGAGCCGACGTGGGTATCCCGCCCCGCCAGCTCGACTTCCGGTTGTCGGATGAGATGCCACGCTGGGTGTACGGGGACAACCGAACCGCGACGTGCTACCTGGCGTTGCTTTCCGCGTTCTTCCCTCCCGGGGAGGACTTCTTCGTCAAGTCGGTGAACCGGTACGCGAACCTGGTCACCGACCCCAAGCTCCGCGCCGAGGTGGCCGGCTTCACCGGCCAGGAGGTGATCCACAGCCGGGAGCACGAGCGGCTGAACGAGGTGTTCACCGAGCGCGGCTTCAAGCTGGGCGTGCCGGACCTGGCCATCCGCACGGCGCTGGCCGTGCTCTACCGGCTGCCGCACCGCCAGCAGCTGGCCTGCACGGCGCTGATGGAGCACTTCACCGCGCTGCTCGCCGAGGAGACCCTGATCTACGAGGGCAACGGCGGGGACATCCACCCGGACCTCAAGGAGCTGTGGCTCTGGCACGCGCTGGAGGAGCTTGAGCACAAGGCGGTCAGCTACGAGGTGCTGGAACTGGCCGGCAACCGCCGGTCCGAGCGGATCCTGGCCGAGCTGCTGGTGCTGGCCGTCGTCGGCCCGGCCGGTGCGGTCGCCTTCCTGTGGCTGCTGCTCACCGAGGGCGCCCTGTTCCGGCCGGGTGACCTGGTGCGCGGGGCGCGCATGCTGCTCGGCCGGGGCAAGGCGCTGCCCAAGGTGCTGATGGGCATGCCCCGGTTCCGCCGCCGCGACTTCCACCCGAACCGCCGGAACACCACCGCGCTGGAGCAGGAGTGGCGGGACAAGCTGTTCGGCACCGACGGCACCCTGAACGACCAGCTCCGCCGGCGCCTTGCTTAGGGGTTATGGGGCGAGTACTCGGGTGGCGTCCAGCTGAGTGGCAGGGCGCCGCCCGTCCGAAGCACCCGGGCCACCTCGAAGTGCACGAGGTGGTCCGGGTGCGCCCAGTCCACCCGGGCGGTGCCGGAGAGCTGCAGGGTGGCCCCGGTGTCCCAGTCCGGGAAGAGCAGTCCGGCCGACGGGTTCTGCTCCAGGTTGCCCAGGGTCATCATCAGGGCGTTTCCCGGGTAGTCCGGCCAGGTCAGCCGGTTCCCCTCGACCTTGACGAAGCCGGGGTTGCCGCCCCGGTGTGACGTGTCCGCGTCGCCCTCGGCCGAGCTGGTGGCGATGAAGAACGTGTCGGCCCGGGTTATCAGTGCCCGTTCGGGCTCGCCCAGCGAGTCGGAGAGCACCTCGGGGGTGGCCGCGCGCGGGCTGGCGGTGCGCCGCTGGATGTATCGCGGGCAGTTCCCGTAGATCTGGTCGGCCACCAGATGCAGCCCGTTCGGCCACGGCACGGCCAGCCCGTTGATCCGCATCCGCCGCCGGGTGCCCGGGTCCAGGGCGAGCGCGCCGATCCGGGTCGGCCGGGTGAGCGCCTCGGCCAGCGGGTCGGTGGGCAGCGGCCGGGCGTCGATCTCCACGGTCTCCCCGCCGGGCTCGGCGCGCAGGAAGCCGGGCCGGCCGGTGAGCACCGAGCTCCACATCCGCTGGTCCCGGTCGGCGGCGCCGATCACCAGTAGCGGCTGGGCGGCCAGGAAAGCGGCCGCCGCCGTGGGCATCTCGGTGCGCACCATGCCGCCGATGCGTTCCGCCTGCTCGCGCACGCCGGCCTTGCGCTGCGCGGCCAGTTCTCCCGTATGGAACATTTCGCCTTCCTGGTGTCGTGGAAACTAATGCTCCGTGTCGGGGCACTAGAAGAATCCGCAGGTCGGGGCGTCACCGGCGGGTTTCGCGGCGGTGTCCTCGGCCAACCCGGCCGGGGTGTACACCTCGAGCCGGATGCCGTCCGGGTCGGTGAAGAACACCCCGCCGGAATCCGCGCCTTCGCCGTGCGGCACCGCTCCACCGTGCCGCGGAGTGAGGCCCAGCTCGCGCAGGTTCGCCTCCACCGCCCGCACCTCGTCCAGCGTGTCCACCTGGAAGGAAAGGTGGTGCAGCCCGGGGGCGCCGGTGTCGAACACGCCGGCGGACTGGCGCCAGAGGGTGAGTACCAGCCGTCCGTCGCGGCTCAGGAACGCCCACTCGGCCTGCCCGTCGCGTCCCCCGGTGCGCGCCTCGAAGCCGAATAGTCGCTGGTAGAAGGCGACCGAAACGTCCAGGTCGGTGACGTTCAGACCGATGTGGCCGGTGTTCAGGGCGGTCGCCATGGTTGCCTCCGCTGGCTCTCTAACCGTTGTTACCAATATGAATAGTTAGATGCGAACCTGTCAAGCTGTTCTCAGGGGTTAGAATCTGCGGCATGTCGTCGTACGACCGTCCGCTGGTCGGGGAGCCGCTCGGCCTGGATCTGCTGAACACGGTGTGGCTGGGCCGGGGTGGCGCCCGGGACCTGCTGGCCGACGAGGCCGGCCTGCGCGCCTGGCTGACCCAGGCCGGACTGGACGCCCCGGTGTCCGAGCCCGCGCGCCTGGCCGCCGTCACCGCGCGCGAGGCGATCAGGGCGCACCTCGCCGACCCCGACTCACCGGCCACCCGTGCCACGCTGAACGAGGTGCTCGCCTGGGGCCGGCACCGACCACTGCTCGATGACACCGGCGCGCCCGGCGCGGTCGCCGAGCTGGTCGAAGCTGATCGGCGCGCCGGCTGGCTGGCCGCCGTCGACTACCTGCGCCTGCGCGAGCGGGACGCGGACCGGATCCGCCGCTGCGCGCACCCGGACTGCGTCCTCTACTTCTACGACACCAGCCCCAAACGGGCCCGTCGGTGGTGCTCCATGGCCGGCTGCGGCAACCGGGCCAAGGCCGCCCGGCACTACGCCCGGGCCAAGGAGGGCTGATGCGCAAGGGCGTCTTCCGCGGAAGACGCCCTGGTCACAAACCGGGCCGGGGCGGGGTCCGGCGGCTTATGGTGACCCGGTGGAGCTGGCAGACCTCATCGGGCCGGGCATGCGAATCGCGGTCGCGGACGGCACCGGCACCCCGCGCTCACTGTTTCCCGAGCTGAACCGGTTGGCCGCCCGGCACGGCAACCTGCGGTTGCTGCTGGGCTGGACCCCGGCCAGCGGGTTGGGCCTGGACCACTCGCTGTTCGCCGACGCGCGCACCGTGATGTCCGGCTGGGGCCTGCGCGGACCGGTGGCCTCCGGGGCGGTGAAGTCGATCCCGGTGCGGCTGTCCGCGGTGCCTTCGTTGCTGGCCGGGCCGCTGCGCCCGGACCTGGTGCTGGCCACCGTGGTGCGCTCGGCCGACGGCCCGCGGTTCTCCTCCGAGGTGGGCTGGCTGCGCACGGCGGTGGAGCTGGGCGTGCCGATCGCGGCGGTGGTCTCCTCGACGGCGCCGCATGCCGATGCCGGCCCGCCGCTTCCGGCCGACCTGGTCACCGTGGTCGGCGAGACTTCGGACGGGCCGGTGGAGGTCCGCTTCGACGAGCCCAGCCCGGCGCACGAGCGGATCTGCGCCCACGTCGCCGAGCTGATCCCCGAGGGCGCGCGCCTGCAGGTGGGGCCGGGTCAGCAGGGCGCGGCGATGCTGCGCGCGGTGAAGACCCCGGTGCGGATGGACTCCGGCCTGCTGCCCGAGCAGGTGGTCGACCTGGACGAGCGTGGGCTGCTGATCGGCCAGCCGACGGCGGCCTACCTGGTCGGGGGCTCTCGGCTGTACGAGTGGGCGAACGGCCGGCCGATCCTGCACCCGCTGGAGGTCACGCACGACCTGGGCCGGCTGTCCAACGGCGTGCCGTTCATCGCGTTCAACACCGCGATCGAGGTCGACCTGGACGGCCAGGTCAACGTGGAGGGCACCCGGGACGCGGTGGTCGGCGGCATCGGCGGGCACTCCGACTACGCCGCCGCCGGCACCCGCTCGGTCGGCGGCCTGAGCATCATCGCCGTGCCGTCGGCGCACAAGGGCCGGTCGACCCTGGTCCGGTCGTTGTCCCGCCCGGTGAGCACCCCGTCGCAGGACGTGGACATCCTGGTCAACGAGCGCGGCTACGTCGACCTGCGCGGCCTCGCCCGCACCGAACGCGCCGAGGCCCTGCTCGACCTCTGGGGCGAAACCGGCGTCCGCTGACCCCCGCGCTCGCTTTGCCCCTGCTCGCTTTGGCTCTGCTCGCTTTGGCTCTGCGTGGAAATATGCAACATTCAGGCGCCGGATCGGCGGTTCCAGCACCGAGGTCGCGAGGAGAGACGCTACCGGTGGGTAGAAGGTCTCTGGTCGCGACCTCGACGGGGTGGGGCGGGTGAGAATGATCCGCCGCGGCGAGCGTCAGGTGGCGCTCGGGGTGGTTAGTGCGGCCAGGGCCATGGCGCGCAGGAGTGGGGCGGCCAGCGCCGGTTGCGTGCGCGGGGCGCTGTGCGGGGTGGAGTTGAGCAGGCCGAACGCGCCGTGCGCGGCCACTCGGGCGGCCGGCGCCGACAGGCCGGGCTTGAGCCGGCGGAGAGTGTCCACCCAGATCTCCACGTAGGCGCGTTGCAGCTGGCGGACGGTGCGCCGGTCATCGGCCGGCAGGTTGGCCAAGTCCCGGTCCTGCACGGTGATCAGCTCGGGTTCGCGGAGGGAGAAGTCGAGCTGGAAGTCGATCAGTGCGCCGAGTAGCTCCGACGGGTCGGGTTTCTGCTCGGCCAGCTCGGTGGCGCCGGTGAGCAGGCGTTCGCTGATGCGCACCAGCATCCGCGCCAGCAGCGCCTCCTTGCTGGGGAAATGCCGGTACAGCGCCGGGCCGCTGATGCCCACGGCGGCACCGAGCTCGGTGATGCTCACGCCGTGGAAGCCGTGCCGGGCGAACAGCTGCGCGGCCACGCGCAGGATCTGCTCCTGTCGGGGCGACGTCCGGCCCGGCGCTACGGTCACCGGCCCAGATTACCCGGCCAAGTTAACGAACGCTAACCCCTTGCGCCTTCAGGTTAATGAGCGCTAACATGTTAGCGATCGTTAACTACGCGCCGTGCGAGAGCCAGGAGCTGACCGACGATGGACGCGCCCCCGCTGACCAGTGCCGTCGACCCGGCGGGTGATGCCTACGCGCGCAACGCCGCCGCGCACGAGAAGCTGGTGTCCGAGCTGCGCGACCAGCTGGCCAGTACCGCGCTGGGCGGCCCGGAACGGGCCCGCAAGAAGCACACCGACCGGGGCAAGCTGTTGCCCCGCGAGCGGGTGGACGCGCTGGTCGACCCGTCGTCGCCGTTCCTGGAACTCTCCGCGCTGGCCGCCAACGGGATGTACGGCGGCGACGCCCCGGGCGCCGGGATCATCACCGGCATCGGCCGGGTGAGCGGCCGCGAGTGCGTGATCGTGGCCAACGACGCCACGGTCAAGGGCGGCACCTACTACCCGATGACGGTGAAGAAGCACCTGCGCGCGCAGGAGGTGGCGCTGCACAACCACCTGCCGTGCATCTACCTGGTGGACTCCGGCGGCGCCTTCCTGCCCGAGCAGGACAACGTCTTCCCGGACCGGGAGCACTTCGGTCGGATCTTCTACAACCAGGCGACCATGTCGTCCCAGGGCATCCCGCAGATCGCGGCGGTGCTCGGCTCCTGCACGGCGGGCGGCGCGTACGTGCCGGCAATGAGCGACCAGGCGGTCATCGTGCGCAACCAGGGCACGATCTTCCTCGGTGGCCCGCCGCTGGTGAAGGCGGCCACCGGCGAGGAGGTCACCGCCGAGGAGCTGGGCGGCGGGGACGTGCACAGCCGGGTCTCCGGGGTCACCGACCACCTGGCTGAGGACGACGCGCACGCGCTGCAGATCGTCCGGACCATCGTGTCCACCCTCGGCCCTCGGCCCACACCTCCGTGGGAGAGGGCGCCCACGGAGGATCCGCGCGTCGACCCGTCACAGCTCTACGGCGCGGTGCCCACCGACTCGCGGATCAGCTACGACGTGCGCGAGGTGATCTCCCGGGTCGTCGACGGCAGCCGGTTCGCCGAGTTCAAGAAGGAGTACGGGCCGACGCTGGTCACCGGGTTCGCCCGCATCCACGGGCACCCGGTGGGCATCGTGGCGAACAACGGCGTGCTGTTCAGCGAGTCGGCGATGAAGGGTGCGCACTTCATCGAGCTCTGCGACCAGCGCTGTATACCGCTGGTATACCTCCAGAACATCACCGGGTTCATGGTCGGCCGCGAGTACGAGGCCGGCGGTATCGCCAAGCACGGCGCCAAGCTGGTCACCGCGACCGCCACCGCCCGGGTGCCCAAGTTCACCGTGATCATCGGCGGCTCGTTCGGCGCCGGCAACTACGCGATGTGCGGGCGGGCGTACTCACCCCGGTTCCTGTGGATGTGGCCGAACGCCCGGATCTCGGTGATGGGCGGGGAGCAGGCGGCCACCGTGCTCTCCATGGTCGGGCGCACCGACCCGGACGCCATCCGCGAGCAGTACGAACGCCAGGGCAACCCGTACTACTCGACCGCGCGCCTCTGGGACGACGGTGTGATCGACCCCGCCGACACCCGGATGGTGCTCGGGCTCGCGTTGTCGGCGGCGGCCAACGCCCCGCTGCCGCCGGTCCGCTACGGCGTCTTCCGGATGTGATCACCGTGCGAAGGGAGCGAGTCCGTGTTTGACACGGTGTTGGTGGCGAACCGGGGGGAGATCGCGGTTCGCGTCATCCGTACGTTGCGTGAGCTGGGAATCCGTTCGGTGGCGGTGTTCTCCGACGCCGACGCGGGGGCGCGGCACGTGGCCGACGCGGACGTCGCGGTGCACATCGGCCCGACCCCGGCCGGGCAGAGCTATCTGAACATCCGTGCGGTGATCGACGCCGCGGTGCGTACCGGCGCCAAGGCCATTCACCCCGGGTACGGCTTCCTCTCCGAGAACGCGGCCTTCGCCCGCGCCTGCACCGATGCCGGGCTGGTGTTCATCGGCCCGCCGGTGGCGGCGATCGAGGCGATGGGCGACAAGATCAGTGCCAAGCGGACCGTCGCGGCGGCCGGCGTGCCGGTGGTGCCCGGGGGCGGCGCGGCCGGCATGTCCGACGCCGAGCTGGTGGAGATCGCCGAGGAGACCGGGTTCCCGGTGCTGCTCAAGCCGTCCGCCGGTGGTGGCGGCAAGGGCATGCGGCTGGTCACCGAGGCCGGGCCGGACGGCCGTGCGCTCAAGGACGCCATCGCCGGCGCCCGGCGGGAGGCCAGCGCCAGCTTCGGCGACGACACGCTGCTGGTGGAGCGGTTCATCACCGACCCCAGGCACATCGAGATCCAGGTGATGGGCGACCGGCACGGCACCGTGGTGCACCTCGGCGAGCGGGAGTGCAGCCTCCAGCGCCGGCATCAGAAGATCATCGAGGAGGCGCCGTCGCCGTTGCTGAGCCCGGCCCAGCGGGAGGCCATGGGCGCGGCGGCGGTGGAGGCGGCGCGGGCGGTGGGCTACACCGGCGCGGGCACGGTCGAGTTCATCGTCGACGGCGGCAACGCCGACGACCACTTTTTCATGGAGATGAACACCCGGCTGCAGGTGGAGCACCCGGTGACCGAGCTGGTCACCGGCCTGGACCTGGTCGAGCTGCAGCTGCGGGTGGCCGCCGGGGAGCCGCTGGGGGTGACCCAGGAGGACATCCGGCTGGACGGCCACGCGGTGGAGGCGCGGATCTACGCGGAGGATCCCGCGCGCGGTTTCCTGCCCACCGGCGGCAGCGTGCTCGCGCTGCACGAGCCGGCCGGACCGGGCGTCCGGGTGGACTCGGCGCTGCGGCCGGGCCTGGACGTCGGCGGGGCGTACGACCCGATGCTGGCCAAGGTGATCGCGCACGGCCCGGACCGGGCCACCGCGCTGCGCTGCCTGGACGCCGCACTGGTGGACACGGTGACCCTGGGCGTCTCGACCAACGTGGCCTTCCTGCGCGCGCTGCTGCGCCACCCCGACGTGGTCGCCGGCCAGCTGGACACCGGCCTGGTCGAGCGGGCACTGCCGGAGCTGGTCGACGACGGCGTCCCGGATCCGGTCTACGCGGTCGCCGCGTTGCAACGGGTGCTCGAGCTGGAGCCGTCGCCCGGCGTGACCGACCCGTGGGACATCCCCGGCGGCTGGCGGATGGGCGCCCCGGCGTGGGCCACCTGGCGGTTCGCGCTGGCCGGGCACGACCCGGTGGACGTGCGGGTGCGCGGCCGGGCGACCGCCGCCGAGGTGGCCATCGGCGGCGGCGACGCCGTGGCCTGCGCGCTTCGTTCCGAAGCGGCGCCCGTGAGTGGCGATGGTCGCCATAGCGACACTCCGCACTCACGAGCAGGACGAGTGCTCGTCCTGCAATACGCCGGCGCCACCCAGCGCTACCACACGGCGGCGGCCGCCGAGGGAAACCAGCGCTGGCTGGGTCGCCGGGGCCGCGCCTGGGCGTTCTCCGAAACCGGTCGGCTCGCCGCCGCCCGCAGCGACACCGGGGCCGGCGCCGAGGGAACCCTGCGCAGCCCGATGCCCGGCACGGTGCTCACGGTCAACGTGGCGGCCGGCGACGCGGTCACCGAGGGGCAGCCGCTGCTGGTCATCGAGGCGATGAAGATGGAGCACACCATCGCCGCCCCGAGTGACGGCACGGTCTCCGAGCTGCCCGTGCGCCCCGGTCAACAGGTCGCCGTCGACGAACTCCTGGCAACCGTCACACCCGAGGACCCGTGAGTGATTTGTGTGGCCATAGCCACACAAATCACTCACGGGCCGAGCGAAGCGAGGCAACATGATCGATCACCGACTGTCCGAGGAATACGCCGACCTGCGCAAGACCGTCGAGGAGTTCGCCCGCGAGCAGGTCGCGCCGGTGATCGGCGACTACTACGAGCGGGAGGAGTTCCCCTATCCGCTGGTGGAGCAGATGGGGCGGATGGGGCTGTTCGGGCTGCCGTTCCCGGAGGAGTACGGCGGCATGGGCGGCGACTACTTCGCGTTCTGCCTGGCCCTGGAGGAGCTGGCCCGGGTCGACTCGTCGGTGGCGATCACCCTGGAGGCCGGGGTCGGACTGGGCATCATGCCGATCTACCGCAACGGCACCGAGGAGCAGAAGCGGGAGTGGCTTCCCGCGCTGTGCGCCGGCGAGAAGCTGGTCGGCTTCGGGCTGACCGAACCGGGCGGCGGCTCGGACGCCGGCGCCACCCGCACCACCGCCCGGCTGGACGGCGGCGAATGGGTGATCAACGGCAGCAAGGCGTTCATCACCAACTCGGGCACCGACATCACCGCCGGAGTGGTGGTCACCGCCGTCACCTCCGGTGCCGCCGGCGACGGTCGCAAGGAGATCTCGTCGATCATCGTGCCGTCGGGCACGCCGGGCTTCACCGTGGCGCCCAAGTACTCCAAGGTGGGCTGGAACGCCTCGGACACCCACGAGCTGGCGTTCGACGACTGCCGGGTGCCGGAGGCGAACCTGCTGGGTGGGCGCGGACGGGGCTACTCGCAGTTCCTGCGCACCCTGGACGAGGGCCGGGTGGCCATCGCGGCACTCGGCGTGGGGCTGGCCCAGGGCTGTGTGGACGAGTGCCTGCGCTACATCCGCGAGCGTGAGGCGTTCGGCCGGACCATCGGCTCCTACCAGGCCATCCAGTTCAAGGTGGCGGACATGGAAGCCCGGGCGCACACCGCCCGCCTGGCCTACTACCACGCGGCGAGCAAGTTGCTGCACGGCGAGCCGATCAAGAAGGAAGCCGCCATCGCCAAGCTGATCTCCTCCAACGCGGCGATGGACAACGCGCGCGACGCCACGCAGATCTTCGGCGGCTACGGGTTCATGAACGAGTTCCCGGTCGGCCGCTTCTACCGCGACGCCAAGATCCTGGAAATCGGCGAAGGCACCTCCGAGGTCCAGCGCATGCTGATCGCCCGCGAAATCGGCGCCACCGGCTGAGCGGTTCCCACCTGCCCGCCTCGGCGGCAGCCGGCGGGCCAACCGTTCGGCGTGCTCGTTCCGTCCTAGGGTTTGACAACCCTTGTGGAACGGAGACCTCGGATGAAGCGTGGTGTCGTGGTGTCGGCCTTGCTGGGCCTCGGGGCGCTGGTGTTGAGCGGGTGTGCCAGCGGGGGTGCGCCGGCGGATGGCGGGCAGTCGCCGCGCATCGTCGCGCACGGGGTGGGCAAGGTGACCGGTGCGCCGGACGTGGCGACGGTGGCGCTGGGCGTGCAGACCAGGGCGGGCAACGCGAAGGAGGCGCTGGCGGCGAACAACCGGCAGTCCACCGCGCTGATCGCGATGCTCAAGGGCAAGGGCATCGCGGACGCCGACCTGCAGACCAGTCAGCTCTCGGTCAACCCCACCTACGGCAACGACTCGCGGATCACCGGCTACGAGGTGACCAACCAGGTCACCGCCAAGGTGCGCAACATGGCGTCCGCCGGGGAGATCATCGATGCGGCGGCCGAGGCCGCCGGTGACGCCATGCGGGTGCAGCAGCTGAGCTTCGCCATCGACGACGACAGCGGGCTGCGGGCCAGGGCCCGGGCGGACGCGGTCAAACAGGCCCAGGCGCAGGCCCGGCAGATGGCCGAGGCGGCCGGGGTGAAGCTGGGCGCGGTGCGGGCCATCTCGGAGATCCCGATCGCCATGCCGCCCTCCCCGATGTACAAGGCCGAGGTCGCCGGGGCCTACGACCGGGCTTCCGTGCCGGTGCAGCCGGGCACCCAGGAGCTGTCCGTCTCGGTTGACGTGGTCTACGACATCGGTTAGTAATACCCACTCTTTTATTCAACTGATAAGGGATCTCCCCGAGAAGTTCTGACCAATTCGTTATCGGCAATATGACATATCGCTGACAATTACACTCAATACCCCGATGGTGGATATTGACAGTCCACGTTCCCGCTCCGAGGCTGTGCCTGGGCGGGGAGGGGAACCGGGTGAGTGTTGGGCGGGTCGTTGTCGCCGGTGCGGGCGTTGCCGGCCCGAGCGCCGCATTCCGGCTGAGCCGGGCGGGCGCCCGGGTGACCGTGCTGGAGCGCGCGGGCCGGGTGGGTGCGCGCCGGCCGGTGTGCGCGTACGCGGTAGGGGGCACGGCATGACCAGCGCCCCGATCCGGCGAGATACGGCGGCCTGGGCGGTGCTCGGCACGCCCCCGGGTAACCGGCCGGTGGTCGGGCACGCGTTGCGCATGCGCCGGGACGCGTTCGGGGTGATGGACTCCGCGCGCGGACTGGACATCGCGGTACTGAGGCTGGGGCCGAAGCCGGCCTACGTGATCAGCCACCCGGACCTGGTCCGCCAGCTGCTCACCGCCGAGGACCGCAACCTGGACAAGGGGCCGCTCTACGAGAACCTGGCCCGGCTGATCGGGGTCAGCATCGGCACCCTGACCGGCGCCGACCACCGGGCCCGGCGGCGCATGGTGGCCCCGGTCTACCGGCCCGACCCGGCGTTGATGGCCGACTGTGCCGTCGAAGTGGTCGGTTCGTGGCGATCCGGCGAGGCGTACGACCTGGCCCGGGAGATGCGCCGGTACTCGTTCATGGTGAAGGCGCGAACGCTGTTCGCCGGGGCGGTACCCCGGGAAGCCGAGGCGGAGTTCGTGGACCTGCTGCCGATCGCCCTGGTCGGCGTGGCCAAGTACATGGCCGACCCCACCGGGCTGGTGCAGCGGCTGCCCACCGCCGACAACCGCCGGATCAACGCCGCTCTGGCCCGGTTGAAGGAGATCATCGAGCGGGCCATCGCCGTGTGCCGTCGCTCGGGAACCGGCGGGCAGGGCATTCTGGCCGCCCTGGTGGAGGCCAGCGACCCGCGCAGCGGGGCACCGCTGAGCGACGACGAGATCCGCAACGAGGCGATGGTGCTGCTCTCCGCCGGCTCGGAGACGGTCGCCGGGGTGCTTGCGCACGCGGCCAACCTGCTGGCCCGCGACCCGGCGACCACCGAGGCGCTGCGCGCGGAGGCCGACCAGGTGGTCGGTGGCCCACCAGTCCGGGAGGACGCGCTGGCCGGGCTGGCGTTCACCCGGCGGGTGGTCACCGAGCTGCTCCGGCTCTACCCGGCCGGCGCACTGATGTCCCGCCGCGCGGCCGCCGTGCTGGACCTCGGCGGGCACCGGATCCCGGACGGCGCCGCGATGTTCTTCTGCCCCTACCTACTGCACCGGCGGCCGGAGCTGTACCCGAACCCGGACCGGTTCGACCCGGACCGGTGGCTGCCGGAGCGGGCCGGCACGTTGCCCCGCGGCGCGTTCATGCCGTTCGGCGCCGGCCCGCACATCTGCGTGGGGGAGCAGATCGCCTGGTCCGAGATGCTGATCGCGGTGGCCACCATGGCCGCGTCGATCGAGTTCACCCCGGTGCCCGGCACCCCCGAGCCGCGCCCGGTGCTGGCGCCGACCCTCGGCCTGGACTCGGTGCCGGTCACCGTGGAGGAGCGGAAATGACCGAGCTGGTCCAGGCCGCAATCGAGATCACGCCGAAGGTCGCCGCGCGGGCCGAGGAGGCGCGGTCACTCGGCCGGCTGACCGACGATGTGGTCGGTCTGCTGGAGGACGCCGGGCTGCTCGGCGTGCTCACCCCGCGCGGGCGGGGCGGCGCGGAGGCGTCCCTGGCCACCTTCGCGCGGGTGAACGAGGAACTGGCCGCCGGCTGCGGCTCCACCTCCTGGGTCACCGGCATCTACGCCGCCGCACGCTACATGCTGAGCTCGTTCGACGACCGCGCTCAGGACCAGGTGTACGGCTCGGCGGAGCACCCCAAGCTGCTCGCCGCGTTCCAGCCCTCCGGCGCGGCCGCCCAGGTGGCGGGCGGGTACCGGCTGTCCGGCATCTGGCGCTTCTGCTCCGGCCAGCACCACGCGGACTGGGCGCTGCTCACGTCCGTCACCACGAAGGGCGTGCCGGCGCAGTTCCTGCTGCCCCGCGACGAGTGCCGGGCGGTGGACGAGTGGCGGGTGACCGGGCTGTCCGGCACCGGGTCCAGCTCGCTGGCCGTGGCCCAGGCGTTCGTGCCGGAGCACCGGGTGCTGCCGCTGGCCCCGCCGGGGATGCGGCAGTCGCGGTCGGCCGCGCTGGGCGCGGACCCGTACTTCGGCATGCCGTTCATCCCGCTGTTCGTGACCGGCGGCATCGGCACCCCGCTCGGGTTGGCCAGGGCCGCCCTCGAACTGTTCGCGGCGAGGGTGCACGAGCGGCCGGTCAGCTACACGCGGTACGAGGTGGCCGCGCACGCCCCGGTCACCCAGCTGCGCATGGCGGACGCGGCGATGGCGCTGGACCAGGCCCGGTTCCACGCCGACCGGGCGGTCGCCACGGTGGCCGAGGTGACCGCCGACCCGACCAACCTGCCGCTGCGCGTCCGGGTCCGGGCCGACGCGGCCTGGGCCACCCGGCGCTGCCTGGACGCGGTCCGCGCGGTGCGGGACGGCGCGGGCGCCGGGGTGATCCGGCTGGACGACCCGCTGTCCCGGATCGTCGCCGATGTCGAGGCGCTGGCCTCCCACTCCTTCCTGCTGCAGAGCACGAACGCGGAGCTGTACGGCCGGGTGCTGTGCGGCCTGGACCCGGGGGTGCCGTTCCTGTGAGCCTGACCGACTTCCGGGGCGAGCTGTTCCGCCCCGGCGACCCGGGATACCCGGCCGCCCGGGAGATCTTCAACACGCGCACCGCCGGAGCCACCCCGGCACTGATCGCCCGGGCCAAGGACGCCGCCGACGTGCTCACCCTGGTCCGGCACGCGGCCGAGCGGGGCAGCCCGCTGGCGGTTCGGGCCGGCGGGCACGGGGTGGACGGAACCGCCATGCCGGACGGCGCACTGGTCGCCGACCTGACCGGGTTGACCCGCATCGAGGTGGACCCGGCCACCGGCCGGGCCACGCTGGGGGCCGGGGTGCTGCTCGGCCAGATGGACGCGGCGCTGGTCGAGCACGGGCTGGTCGTGCCGTCCGGCACGGTGAGCTCCACCGGCATCGCGGGCCTCACCCTGGGCGGCGGCATCGGCTACCAGATGCGCCGCTACGGAGCCACGGTGGACAGCCTGCTTTCCGCCGAGGTGATCACCGCCGACGGCCGCGTGGTGACCGCCAGCCCGACCGAGCACCCCGACCTGTTCTGGGCGCTGCGTGGTGGTGGCGGCAACTTCGGCGTGGTCACCGAGCTGACCTTCGAGGCGCATCCGGTGCCCCGGGAGGTGGCCGCCGGGTTCATCCCGTTCCCGCTGGACCAGGCGCCCGGGGTGCTGGCCGGGCTGCGCGACCGACTGGCCGGGCTGCCCCGCGAGCTGGCCGTGGTCGGTGCGCTCACCGCCTGCCCGCCGCTGCCCCCGGTGCCGCCGGAGCTGCACGGTGCGCCGGTGCTCATGCTGGTGGTCGTCTACTCGGGTGCGGCCAACCGTACCGACGGTGTGGTCGGTGCGCTGGCCGGGCTGGGCCGGCCCGCCGCCGTGGCCGTCGCCCCGGTGCCCTGGCCGGCGGCGAACCGGATGCTGGACGTGATCGCCCCGCCCGGCCGCCGCTACTACAGCAAGGGCGGCTACCTGGCGACCCTGGACGACGAGGTGATCGACATCGTGGTCCGGCACACCGCCGCCGCGCCGCCGCCGGCCAGCCCACCGCTGCCCAGCACGGTGCAGAACCTGTGGGCGATGGGCGGCGCGATCAGCGACGACCACGCCGAGGACGCCACCGCCTTCTCCCGGGAGGGCACGCGCTGGCTGTGGGAGACCGTCACCGAGTGGGACGACCCGGCCGACGACGCGACGTTCACCGGCTGGCTGGACGGCGTGCGCGCCGACCTGAAACCGCACCTGCGCAGCAACGGCTACGTCAACCTGACCACCGACGACGGCCCGGGCTGGCGCCGCGGCGTCTGGGGCAGCCCGGCCAAGTACGCCCGCCTGGTCACCGCGAAGACCGAATGGGACCCCCACAACATGTTCCGCCACAACAAGAACATCACCCCCCAACCCTGATTCAGTGACTTCAGCACGCTGATTCAGTCACTTCCGATGACTTCCTCCGCCCGTCGCGGTCTGTACAGATACGACGAGCGGAGGGAGAAACGGATGAACCTGCCCCAGGTGGTGTCCCGGGAGGACTGGCTGACGGCCCGCAAGGAGCTGCTGGCCCGGGAGAAGGAGCTGACCAGGGCGCGGGACGCGTTGAACGCGGACCGGCGCCGGCTGCCCATGGTCCGGGTGGACAAGGAGTACCGGTTCGAGGGGCCGGACGGCCCGGTCAGCCTGCTGGAGCTGTTCGCCGGGCGCCGGCAGCTGATGGTCGGGCACTTCATGTTCGACCCGTCGTGGACGGACGGCTGCTCGAGCTGTTCGGCGGCGGCCGAGGAACTGTCGCCGGGGCTCTACGCACACCTGGCCGTGCGGGACACCACGCTGGTACACGTGTCGCGCGCGCCGCTGGACAAGATCCTGGACTACCAGCGGCGGCGGGGCTGGACCTTCCCCTGGTACTCGTCCTACGGCAGTGATTTCAACTACGACTACGCGGTCACCATGGACGACTCCGTGGCCCCGGTGATCTACAACTACAAGACGCTGGACGAGCACCGAGCGGCCGGCACCGACTACTACTTCTCCGGCCCGCAGCCGTCCGAGCAGCCCGGGATGAGCTGCTTCCTGCGCGACGGGGACACGGTGTTCCACACCTACTCCACCTACGGCCGGGGCGCCGAGCAGCTGGGCGGCTCCTACTACTTCCTGGACCTGACCGCCCTGGGCCGCCAGGAACAGTGGGAGGAGCCCAAGGACCGCGCGGGTTTCGCCCGCGAGCCGCAGCCCGACTTCCACGAGTGATCAGTCCGAGTACCGTGCCGGGGGCAGGGCCGGGACGGGGTTGAGGACGCCGGCGAACCACTGGCGGTGGTTGGCGGCCAGGCTGCCGTCGTTGCGGCCGCGGTCCAGGACGGCGTTGACGAAGCGGGCCAGGTCGGCGGCGTTCAGGTTGACGCCGACCGCGTAGCGGGTGTGGTCCAGTGCGCGGCCGACCACGGCGGTCTGCGGGTCCTGCGCGGCCAGCCCGGCGAGCAGCACGTCGTCGCTGGACACAGCGGCCACCCGGCCCCGATGCAGCTCGATCATGCAGTCGGGCAGGCCGGGCAGGGCGAGCACGTCCGGCTTGGCCGGCAGCGCGCGCAGCACCACCTCGGTGGTGGACCCCTTCGAGGTGCAGATCCGCTGCCCGGCCAGGTCCTCCACCTCGCGCACCGGCGAGGCGCGGGGCACCAGGATGCGCTGGGTGACGTCCAGGTAGTCGGCGGAGAACAGCACGTCCCGCTGCCGCTGGCAGGTCACCGCGAAGCTGTTCACCACCATGTCCACCTGGCCGCGCTGGATCGCGGCGGACCGGTCGGCGATGTTCAGCACCACGAACTGCACCTTGTTCGGGTCGCCGAACAGCGCGCCGGCGATGCGCCGGGCCAGGTCGATGTCCGAGCCGGCCAGGTCGCCGGTGGTCGGGTTGCGGTATCCGATCAGATACTTGCCCTGGTCCACGCCGGCGATCAGCCGGCCGCGCGCCACGATCGCGGCCATGGTGGAGCCGGCCGGCATGGCGCCCGGCGCGGGCGTCGGGCCGGCCGGCCGCAGGCTGTCCCGGATCTCGGTGCACGCCGGAGAGGGCGGGGCGGGCTGGGCGGGCGCGGACTGTGCGGCGGCCGGTGCCGCGGGTTCCGACCCCCCGGTCGGGATCAGCAGGCTCAACAGGGCCAACGCCCCGGCCACCGCCAGGTAGCGGGCCGGCCGGCGCAGCTCCACCCGGTTCACCGGTACTCCTTCACCCGCAGCTCGATGCCGTACCCGGCGGCCACCCCGGCCAGCAGCAACAGCAGCATCGGCCCGGCGGCCAGGCCGAACAGTGCGCCGTGCGCGGTCCCGGCCGCGTCCACCTGGGCCTCCCGCTGGCGGTCCAGCGCCGCGCCGAGGGAGGCGTCCAGCCGGTCGAACGCGGCCCGCGAGCCGGCCGGGTCGGTGCCGATCGCCGACTGCGCCGCCTCCGCGTACCGGCCGCCGTCGTCCAGCGCGCGCAGCTGGGCGTGCGCCGCCTGCCAGGCGGTCGCGTCGGCGCGCACCCCGGCGAGCTGGGCATCCGCCTCCGGGCCAACCGCGTCCTGGGCCTTCCGCAGCAGGCCCGTTTCGCTCAGCAGGAGGTTCAGCCGGTCGGTGAAGCCGGAGTCCGAGGCCCCGCTGCCGGAGCGGGCCACCAACACCAGGCTCTCGTTGCTGCGCGCCTGCAGCACCGCGACCCGGGCGCTGCCCAGCGCCGCCTCCGCCCGCCCGTGGGCACCGGCGCTGCCCAGCGCGAGGAACGACACCGTGCCGGCCACCAGCCACCACAGCAGGGCCAGCGAGACCAGACCGGCCGACGCGGCCAGGCCCGGGTTGACCGTGCGGTTGGTGCGCCTGGCCTCCCGGCGCCAGGCGTCGCCCAGGGCGGCCAGGGTGGCCACGCCGAGCAGCAGCACGGCCAGCGGGACGGCCCGTCCCCAGCCGTAGTCCTCGGCCAGCTGGGCCGACTGGTCGTCGCGCAGCCGCTGCACGGCCGGCAACATGTCCTGGCGCAGCAGGGCGGAGGCGCCGGTCAGGTAGGTCTGGCCGAGCGGCAACCCCTGCCGGTTGTAGACCCGGGCGGTCTCGATCAGCCCGCTGTACACCGGCAGCCGGGTGGCGACGTCGGCGACCAGCGCGCGGGCCGGGTCGTCCTCGGCCAGCTCCCCTCCGGCGTGGGCCAGCGCGGCGGACGCCCGGGCCAGCTCGTCGTCGGAGCGTTGCCGCACCGCGACCGGTTCCGCGCCCCCGGAGACGAAGCCGCTGGTCGCCATGGCGTCGGCGGCGGCGAGCGAGCGGTAGACCACCGCCGCGTCCGAGCTCAGCGCGGCCACCCGCCCGGTGGCCTCGTCCACGGCGGCCTGCCGGGACAACCCGCCGAACAGGCTCACCACCGCGGTCACCAGGCAGCCGGCCACCAGCAGCGCGCCCAGCCGCAGCAGCCGGCCCGGCGTGTTCTGCTCGGCCACCGGCAACGCGCGCAGTCGTTCCACCGGCAGCAAGGTTGTGACGCCCCCCACAACCTTGAAACTAGTCGATCGGGTGCGCTTCCACGAGGGCTTCCGGCGCGGTCAGCCGCCACGCCTCGTAAACCAGCTCGCCCAGCTCGTCCGCCTCGATCCCGGCCAGGTACACCACCACCCAGCCGAACGCGCCGGTGGTGAACTGCACCTCGAACACCTCCGGCCGCTCCGCGACCAGCGCCAACTGCTCGGAAAGGGTCTGCTTCAGCCCCACCGTCTCGGTCCTCGGCCAGTAGTAGCCGAACTTCTTGCCCCCGACGCCGAACGACGTGTAGTGGCCGTGCTTGGCCTGCTCCACCTCGGCCAACCCGTCCACGATCCGGAAGAACTCGCTGCTCGCCACGCCCACGCCGACCAGATTATTAGGTGGTCGCGACCAGGAGCTCCTCGCCGCTGGTCGTGCGCAAGCCATCGGCGCGGCCGGCGAAGTACCGGTCGTTGAGCGTCGCCGCCGACACGTGCCGGGCGTCGCGGAAGCCGGCGTCGCCGGCCAGCGCCAGCATTTGCGCCGGGCTGAAGAAGCTGAGGAACGGCGTCCCGGCGGCTCGCGCGGCCACCTGCACCGCCTGGTACGCCGCGCGCTCCTCGGCCTCGAGCAGTTCGGTGGGCAGGATGAACGTCATGGCCAGCGTGGAGCCGGGGGCCAGCGCGGCGAGCCGGCGCAGCGTGGCCGCGTTCGTCTCCCTGGTGAGGTACATGCTCACGCCGGTGGAGGCCACCACGGCCGGTCGCCCGGGGTCGAAACCGGCGGCCGCCAGGCGTTCCCACCACGACTCGCCGGCCTCGAAGTCCACCGGCACCAGCCGTAGGCGGTCCGAGGCCAGGCCCAGCTCGTCGAGTCGCCGCCGCTTCCAGGCCTGCGGACCGGGCTGGTCGATCTCGAACACCCGCAACCGGGACGCCAGCTCCGGCCGGCGCTGGACGAACGTGTCCAGGCCCGCGCCGAGGATGACGTACTGGGCGACCCCCCGTTCGGCCTGCTCGGCGACCAGGTCCTCGACGAACCGCGCGCGGGCCACGATGCCGGCCCGGTACCGGCTGGTGCCCTCCGGGTGCATGTCCCCGCGCTCGCGCCAGTCCGCGTCCGGCGCGGCCAGCCGCAGCCCGATCTCGTCGGTCAGCACGTGCGGCGCCTGGTCGACCCGGACGTGCAACGCCCGCCACAGGGCTACCCGCACGGCCGAGCTGTCCGGAGCCATCAGTCCTTCTCGGCCGGCGCCTGCAGGCTCCACAGCCGCCCGTCGGGATCGCGCACGGTCATCTCCCTGGTCCCGTAGTGGGTGTCCTCGAACGGGGTGACGACCTCGACGGCCGGGTCGGCGCGGAACGCGTCCGCGTCGGCGACCTTCAACAGGACCTGCATCCCCGGCTCCCGGTCCGCCGGGATCTCCGCGATGAACAGGTACGGCCCCGTGCCGTTGCGCAGCTGCCCGGAGTTGTGGTCGGTGGCGAACTCCAGCTCGAAGCCCAGCCCCTGGAAGAACTTCGCCGCCTTGCCCCAGTTGTGCGTCTCCAGGAACACCGCTTCGATGCCCTCGGTGGCCATTGGTCAGCTCCCCTTCCGCTCGGATGACGGGGGTTCGTCGAGGTACGCACGCAGCGCGTCGGCCACCAACGCCGACAGGGACATCTCCGTCTCGATGGCCCGGAACTTGACCTGCTTGATCAGCCCGATCGGCAGGTACACGTTGAACTGCTTGACGTCCTCGTCGCCCACGGCGTCGATGCTAGCATCCTAGCTAGCTACCAACTAGGGGAGCAGATTGTCGATGGCGCGGTGGATGCGTTTGGGGGAGATGGGGTACTTGGTGCCTAGTGACTGCGCCCAGAAGCTGACCCGCAGTTCCTCGATCATCCAGCGGATTTCGGTGAGCCCGGGCGAGTCGCCGAGCTCGGCGCGGGCGTCGTCGAGGGCGGCCTGCACCTCGTGCACCTGGTCCATCCACTCCCGGTCGCGGGCGGGAGACCGCGGCAGGGTCTCCAGGCGGCGGGTCACCGCGCGGGCATAGCGGACCAGGTCGGGGAGGCGGGCGGCGCCGGTGGCGGTGATGAACCCGGGAAAGACGAGCGCGCCCAGTTGGGCGCGCACGTCGGCCAGCGACGGCTCCACCCCGGGGGCGCGCACGTCGGCCAGCCTGGACTGGGTCTCGGTCACAGCGGCCAGTGCGTCGGCGGTGTCGCCCACCACGCGCAGCAGTGCGGCGGTCAGCGCGGTGCGCATCGCGTCGGCCAGCTTGGCGAACCCGTCGGCGGTCCACGCCGGCCCGCCGGCCGCCGTGAGCACCGTGTCGGCGGCGGCGTCGGTGGCGTCCGCGAACAGTGCGTCCAGCGAACCGTGCGGACCCCGGCCGAGCGCGAGCGACTGCGCATTGCTCAGCGTGCGCCGCACCTGGCGGGCGGGGGAAGGCACGGACAGCAGCAGCAACCGACGGGTGCCGCGCCACATCGCGGTCGTCTGCTCGGCCGCCGAGGCCAGCACCTTGATCGCCACGGTTTCACCGGCATCCACCAGCGCGGGGTAGCCGACCAGCTCGTAGCCGTCCCGGGACCGGCGCACCTCGCGGGGCAGTTCGGCCAGGTCGCCCGGCCAGCCGGTGAGCCCGGCCCGCTCGACCGAGGCGCCGGCGGCCGAGGCCAGCGCGGCCCGGGTGCGTTTGGTGAACCGCTCGCGCAGGGCCGGCAGATCCTTCCCGGTGGCCAGCACCGCGCCGTCGTCACCGATGATCCGGAAGTTGATCCGCAGGTGGTCCGGGATCTTGTCCAGCCGCCAGGAGTCCCGGGGCACGGTCACCCCGGCCAGCTCGCGCAACACCCGGGACAGCTCCTCGGTCAGGCCGCCCCGGGCCGGGTCCACCCGGGTCAGCGCCGCGCGCACGGTGTCCGGCACCGGCACGAAGTTGCGCCGGAGGTCCTTGCGCAGCGACCGGATCAGCGCGGTGACCAGTTCCTCCCGATGCCCCGGCACGTGCCAGCTGAAGGTGTCCGGGTCCACCCGGTTCAGCGTGCCGACCGGGAGGTCCACGCTCACCCCGTCCGCCGCCGCCCCCGGCTCGAACCGGTAGCTCAGGTTCAGCCGCGCGGATTCGTCGGCGCCCGGGGTGGAGGTGCTCCACACGGTGGGGAACTCGTCCTCGCTGATGTCCGCCGCGCCGTGCGTCAGGTCGTCCAGGGTGAGGTCCAGCAGCTCCGGGCTTTCCCGCTGGGCCGTCTTCCACCAGCGGTCGAAGTGCCGCACGGACGCCACGTTGGCCGGGACCCGCTTCTCGTAGAACTCGTAGAGCGTCTCCTCGTCGACCATGATGTCGCGGCGGCGCGCCCGATGTTCCCACTCTCCGACCTGGTCCAGCAGCTCCCGGTTGCGGTGGAAGAACCGGTGCTGGGTGTGCCACTCGCCCTGCACCAGGGCGTGCCGGATGAACAGCTCGCGGCACAGCTCGGGGTCCACCGAGGTGTAGCTGGTCAGCCGGTCCACCACGATCGGCACCCCGTACAGGGTGACCCGCTCGCGGGCCATCACCGCGCCCCGCTTGGCCGACCAGGCCGGCTCGCTGAACGTGCTCTTCACCAGGTGGGTGGCCAGCGGCTCGATCCACTCCGGCTCGATGCGGGCCACCGTGCGTGCCCACAGCCGGGAGGTCTCCACCAGCTCGGCGGCCATCACCCAGCGCGGCGGCCTTCGGAACAGGGCGGACCCCGGGAAGATCGCGAACGAGGCGTTCCGGGCGCCGGCGTAGGCGTTGTTCGCGCCCCGGCGGCGGTTGTTGTTCCGCGCGGGGGCGCTGGTGTTCTCTGTCTGGAGCCCGATATGCGACAGCAGCCCGGCCAGCAGCGACTGGTGGACGGCCTTCGGGTCGCCGAGCTGCTCGGGCAGTTCGCGGGGCACGTTGATGTCCAGCTCGCGCAGCACCCGGCGGAGCTGCCCGTGCAGGTCCTGCCACTCCAGGATGCGCAGGAAGTGCAGGTACTCCTGTCGGCACATCCGGCGGAACTGGTTGCCGGACAGCTCGCCCCGGCGTTCCCGCAGGTAACGCCACAGGTTCAGGTAGCTGGCGAAGTCCGAGCGGGGGTCGGCGAACCGGGCGTGCCGCTGATCGGCGGCTTCCTGGTGCTCGGTGGGCCGATCGCGCGGGTCCTGGATGGACAGCGCGGCCACGATCACCAGTACCTCGGCGGCCACCCCGTTCCGGTCGGCGGCCAGCAGCATCCGGGCGAACCGGGGGTCGATGGGCAGCCGGTCCAGCGCCCGGCCGATCTCGGTGATCTTGTTGGCGGTGGTGACCGCGTTCAGCTCGTGCAGCAGGTTGATGCCGTCGGCCACCGCGCGCCGGTCCGGCGGATCCACGAACGGGAACTTGGTCAGCTCGCCCAACCCGAGCGAGATCATCCGCAGCACCACCGAGGCCAGGTTGGTGCGCAGGATCTCCGGGTCGGTGAACTCCGGCCTCGCATCGAAGTCGTCCTCGGTGAACAGCCGGATGCAAATGCCGTCGCTGGTCCGCCCGCACCGCCCTTTGCGCTGGTCGGCGGACGCCTGGGAGATCTTCTCGATGGGCAGGCGCTGCACCTTGGTGCGGTGGCTGTACCGGGAGATCCGGGCCACGCCGGTGTCCACCACGTACTTGATGCCGGGCACGGTGAGGCTGGTCTCCGCCACGTTGGTGGCCAGCACGATCCGCCGGTTGGGGCTGCGCGCCCACACCCGCTGCTGCTCGGCGGTGGACAGCCGGGCGAACAGCGGCAGGATCTCGGTGTTCCGCAGCACGCCGCGCGCGCCGTCCCCGGTGATCGCCCCGGCCAGCGTCTCGGCGGCGTCCCGGATGTCCCGTTCGCCGGGCAGGAAGACCAGGATGTCGCCGGGTCCCTCGGCGGCCAGCTCCCGGCAGGCCTCGACGATCGCCTCCTGCTGGTCGCGCTCCTCCTTGCGGGGGTCGTCGGGGTCGACCAGCGGGCGGTAGCGGACCTCCACCGGGTAGGTGCGCCCGGACACCTCGATGATCGGCGCCGGTTTGCCCGGGGTGCCGAAGTGTTCGGCGAACCGCTCCGGGTCGATGGTCGCCGACGTGATGATCAGCTTCAGGTCCGGGCGCCTGGACAGCAGCCGCTTCAGGTAGCCGAGGATGAAGTCGATGTTGAGGCTGCGTTCGTGCGCCTCGTCGATGATCAGCGTGTCGTACCGGTTGAGCATGCGGTCGGCGCCCAGCTCGGCCAGCAGGATGCCGTCGGTCATCAGCTTGACCTGGGTCTTCTCCGAGACCTCGTCGGTGAACCGGACCTTCCAGCCGACCGTCCCGCCCAGTTCCGTACCGAGCTCCTCGGCGATCCGGGTGGCCACCGTGCGCGCGGCTATCCGGCGCGGCTGGGTGTGCCCGATCAGCTTGCCGCCGGTGCCCCGGCCGAGCTCCAGGCAGATCTTCGGGAGCTGGGTGGTCTTTCCGGAGCCGGTCTCCCCGGCCACGATGACAACCTGGTTGTCCCGGATCGCGGCGGCCAGGTCGTCGCGCCGGGCGCTGATGGGCAGTTCGGGTGGATAACTGATGCGCATGACCACCCAATGATCCCAGCCCGGCCACGGGCGCTGCCATCCCGTTTCACTCACGTGCCGGTGACGTGTGGGCCGTGGTGGGGTGCCTCACTTCCGAGGTCCTCCGAACGCGCTATGGCTCTGCGTGGAAATATGCGACATTCGGCGCATTCGCCGGTGGCATTCGTGATCGACAGGCGCACCGCGGCACTCAGGATCGTGCCGATTACCTGATGATCACGGGGTCAATGGTCATCAGGACATGGTGGTTGCTCCGAACGTCCCGAGGCGACCACCATGTCCTGCTGATCATGGACCTACCGTCGCAGCGCGTCTCAGAAGTCGCAGTGGCTCACAACCGTTCACGAGCGGCACGCGATGCATCCACGGTCCCATGCTCAAGCGGCCGACGCATGCGGCGAATGTCGCGTATTTCCACGCAGAGCCATAGCGCGTTCGGAGGACCTCGGGACGGAGAGCGCGCGGTCGGGCGGCAATCTGTGGGCCGGGTGGGAGCGCACGAGTTAGGGTCTGCGTGTGCGGCAGCTCACAAGCGTTGATGCCCAGTTTCTCGCCATGGAAAGCCCGAGGCAGTACGGGCACGTGGGCATGTTGATGATGCTCGACCCGACCACCGCGCCGGGTGGGGTGGTGACGCTCGAGGCGTTCCAGAGCCTGATCGCGCGGCGGCTCGCGTTGGTGCCGCCGCTGCGGTGGCGGCTGGCCGAGGTGCCGCTGGGCATGGACTACGGCTACTGGCTGGACGACCCGGACTTCGACCTGGACTTCCACGTGCGCGAGCTGGCCCTGCCGGCCCCGGGCACCGACGACATGCTGGCCGAACAGGTCGCCCGGATCGTGGCCCGCCCGCTGGACCGGTCCCGCCCGCTGTGGGAGATCTACCTGCTGCACGGGGTGCGCGGGGAGGGCCTCGCCGTGCTTTCCAAGATCCATCACGCACTGATCGACGGGTTGTCCGGGGCGGAGATCCTCGGCGCGCTGCTCGACCTGAGCCCCGAGATCCGCCAGGTCGACGAGGTCGAGCCGCCCAAGGCCGACCGGGTGCCGGGCAACGCGGAGATGCTCCTCCGAGGCTTGATCGGCCTGGCCGGCTACCCGCTGCGGGTGGCCCGCGCGGTGCCCGGCGCGCTGCCGCACCTGGAGGAGGTGCGCGCGCTCGGCCCGGTGCCCGGGGTGCGGGCGCTGGGTCGGCTGGCGTCCCGGGTGCGCCGGGGCTTCGGCGGGGACTCGATGCCGCGCGGGTTCGGTGGGCTGACGGCGCCGCACACGCCGTTCAGCGCGCCGGTGTCGGCGCACCGCCGGTTCGGGTTCGGGGGGTTGTCCCTGGACGAGGTCAAGAAGGTGAAGGCCGCGCACGGGGTGACCGTGAACGACGTGGTGGTCTCGCTGTGCGCCGGCTCGCTGCGTCGTTGGCTGGTGGCGCGCGATGCGTTGCCGGACCAGCCGCTGGTCGCGCAGATCCCGATCTCCGTGCGCACCCCGGAGCAGATCGGCAGCTACGGCAACCGGATCATGCTGATGAGCGTGCCGCTGCTCACCACCGAGGCCGACCCGATCCGCCGGCTGCGCGCCACGCACGACGCGCTGGCGGAGATGAAGGAAATGCAGCAGGGCATGCCGGCCGCGCTGCTCACCGACGTGAACCACTTCATCCCGCCGGCCATGTTCACCCGGGCCGCGCAGCTGTCCTTCGGGCTGTCCACCGGGTGGGGCGGGCGGCCGATGTGGAACCTGGTGGTTTCCAACGTGCCGGGGCCGCAGTTCCCGCTGTACCTGGCCGGGGCCAAGGTGACCGCGACCTACCCGGTCTCGGTGATCACCGACGGGATGGGGCTGAACATCACGGTGATGAGCTACTGCGGCTCGCTGGACTTCGGCATCGTCGCCGACCGGGACCAGATGCCGGACGTGCAGACGCTCGTCGACCACCTGCGCACCGAGCTGGACGTCCTACTGCGCGCCATCTAGTTCCGCCAGCACCGCATCGGTGAACGGCGGCCATTCGGCGATCGCCCATTCGCCGAACGCCAGGTCGGTCAGCGTCACGCACGCCGTCCCCGCGACCGGGTCGACCCACAGGAACGTGCCCGACTGGCCGAAGTGCCCGAACGTCTCGGTCGAGCTGTTGCGGCCGGTCCAGTGCGGGTCCTTGCCGACCCTGCGCTCGAAACCCAGGCCCCAGTCGTTCGGCTTCTGGCGGCCGTAGCCGGGCAGCACGCCGTCCAGGCCGGGGAACGCCGTACGCCGGGTTGCCTCGTGCACCGTGCTCGGGTCGAGCAGCCGGGGTTGCTGCAGCTCACGGGCGAACCGGGCGAGGTCGTCGGCCGTGGAGACCGCGCCCGCGCCCGGGTGCCCGAGCAGCTGGGTGTCCGGCATGTCCAGCGGTTCGCACACCGCCTCGTGCAGGTAGTCGGCAAAGGTCATCTCGGTGGCCTTGGCCACCGTGTCGGCCAGCACGGCGAACCCGGAGTTGGAGTAGATCCGGCGGGTGCCCGGCTCGGCCTGCACGGCATCGGAGTCGAACGCCAGCCCCGAGGCGTGCGCGATCAGGTGCCGCACCGTGGACCCCGGGGGCCCGGCGGGCTGGTCCCACTCGACCGCACCCTCCTCCACCGCGATCAGCACCGCGTACGCGGAGAGCAGCTTGGTCACCGAGGCCAGCTGGAACGGCCGGCCCTGGGGGCCGTGCGAGCCCAGCCGGGTGCCGTCCGGCGCGACCACCGCGACCGCGACGTGCTCGGCCGGCCACTCGTCCACCTTGCGCAGGCTGTCCACGCCGGCAAGGTACCCGTTCGGCCCGGGTTTGGCCCGGACCGCCGACTTGGGCGAATATGAGCGACCGTGTACCGCTTGCTCATGACCCAGGTGTTCCGGCGGATCGATCCGGAGCTGGCGCACCATCTGGGGTTCGGCCTGATCCGGCTGGTCGCCGCTCTGCCCGGGATCGGGCGGCTGCTGCGTAGCCGGCTGGCGCCGACCGACCCGGCGCTGCGGGTGCACGCCCTCGGCCTGGACCTGCCGGGGCCGCTGGGCCTGGCCGCCGGGTTCGACAAGGACGCGCTCGGTCCGGACGCGCTGACCGCACTGGGCTTCGGCTTCGTGGAGGTCGGCACGGTGACCGCCGACCCGCAGCCGGGCAACCAGCGGCCCCGGCTGTTCCGGCTTCCGGCGGACCGGGCGCTGGTCAACCGCATGGGGTTCAACAACGCCGGCGCGGCGGCGGCCTCGCAACGGCTGCGCGCGCGGCCGGCGGGCGCCGCCCCGGTGGGGGTGAACATCGGCAAGACCAAGGTGGTGCCCGAGCGGGAGGCGGTCTCCGACTATGTGGCCAGCGCCCGTCAGCTGGCCGACGTGGCCGGGTACCTGGTGGTGAACGTCAGCTCGCCGAACACGCCGGGGCTGCGCAACCTGCAGGCGGTGGAACACCTGCGCCCGCTGCTCACCGCCGTGCGCGGCGCGCTGCACCGGCCCGGGCAGCGCCGGGTCCCGCTGCTGGTCAAGATCGCCCCCGACCTGGCCGACCCGGACGTGGACGCGGTCGCCGACCTGGCCCTCGAGCTCGGCCTGGACGGGATCATCGCGACCAACACGACCATCCGCCGTGACGGGCTGCGCTCACCGGAGGCCGAGGTGGCCGCGCTGGGGGCCGGGGGGCTGTCCGGGTCGCCGCTGGCCGACCGCTCGCTGGAGGTGCTGCGCCGGCTGCGGGCCCGGGTGGGCGACCGGCTGGTGCTGGTCGGCGTCGGTGGCATCGAGACCGCCGAGGACGCCTGGGAGCGCATCCAGGCCGGCGCGACGCTGGTGCAGGCCTACACCGGGTTCATCTACGGAGGCCCGTTCTGGCCCCGCAAGATCAACCGGGGCCTGCTCCGCCTGGCCCGGGAGTCCGGCCACGCCACCCTGGCCGAAGCCATCGCCTCATCCCGCGCGCGACAAGACTAGGCCGTTAGGGTCGCCGTATCGAGAGACATGACGTGCGCATCGGGACGTCGGGGTGGGTGTATCCGCCGTGGCGCGGCGAGTTCTACCCCAAGGGCCTGGCCCACCGGCGCGAGCTGGAGTACCTGGCCGGTCGGCTGCGCAGCGTGGAGATCAACGGCTCGTTCTACGCGCTGCAGCGCCCGGCCAGCTACCAGGCCTGGTCCGCGCAGACGCCGGACGACTTCGTGTTCTCGGTCAAGGGACCGCGGTTCATCACGCACATGAAGCGCCTGCTCGAGCCGGAGACGCTGCTGGCCAACTTCTTCGCCTCCGGGGTGCTCGCGCTGGGGCCGAAGTTGGGGCCGGTGCTCTGGCAGCTGCCGCCCAACTTCCGCTACGAGCCGGACCGGCTGGCCGCGTTCTTCCGCGAGCTGCCCCGGGACACCGAGGAGGCCGCCGCGCTGGCCACCCGGCACGACGAACGCCTGGAGGGCCGCGCGCACCTGGTCACGGACGCCCGCCGCCCGCTGCGGTACGCGCTGGAGGTCCGGCACGCCAGCTTTCAGACCGACGAGTTCCCGGCGCTGTTGCGCGAGCACCATATCGCCCTGGTCACCGCCGACTCGGCCGGCCACTGGCCGTACTTCGAGCAGCCCACCGCCGACCTGGTCTACCTGCGGCTGCACGGCGACGCCGAGCTCTACACCAGCGGTTACACCGACGAGGCGCTGGACCGCTGGGCGTCCAAGATCCGGTCGTGGCGGGCGGCGCACGACGTGTTCTGCTACTTCGACAACGACGTGAAGGTGCGCGCGCCGGCGGATGCGATGGCGCTCACCCGGCGGTTGGCTGGATGAGCGTCGCCCGGACCGCGCGCACCGACGGGTGCGCCAGCATCAACCGCCGCCCGAGCACCAGCACCACCGACGCGCTGACCATCGCGCCCGCGCCGACCAGCCAGGCCAGCGGGTAGGAGTGCGAGGCGAGGAACCCGAAGACCAGTGGTCCCAGGCAACCGCCCAGGTAGACGCCGGCCTGAGTGATCGACGTGGCCGACGCGGGGGCCAGCGGGTTCAGCCGGACCACGGCGAAGTTGAGCACGCCCGGCCACGACCAGCCGAGGCCGTAGCCGAGCACGGTGCCCAGCAGCAGCGGCCAGATGCCGGGCAGCGCGAGCAGGGCCAGCCCGGCCGCACCGGTGAGTAGCGTCCCGGCGACGATCAGCAGATGGTTGCCCTGGCGGCGGTCGGCCAGCCAACCGCCGCCGATCCGGGAGATCACGCCGACCACGCTGCCCATGGTCAGCACCGCACCGGCCATTCCGGGGCCGATGCCCTGCGCCACGGCCGAGTCGACCAGGAAGATGCCCAGCGCGCTGGCCGACCCGGCGGCCAGCGTGGCGCCCAGCGCGAGCACGATCAGCGGCCCGGTGGCGCGTTCCGGGGTGTCTTTGGTGTCCTTGGTTGATTTCGGCCGGGCCGGTGGGCGCGGGCCGCGCGGCGCCAGCGGCAGTGCGCCCAGGGCCAGCGCGCCGACCACCAGGAACGCCCAGCGCCAGCCGACGGTCAGCGCCACAGTGGGGATGGCCGCGCCGGTCAGCAGGGTGGCGATCGGGATGGCGGACTGTTTCACCCCGAAGGAAAGTCCCTGCCGGTGCTTCGGCACCTGGCGGGCCAGGGAGAGGTTGGAGGACAGCTGGCCGAGCGAGTTGGCCGCCGCGCCGACCATCATGATGATCACCAGGGTGGTGTACGACCGGGCCAGGCCGCCGATGCCGAACATGGTCAGCGAGGCCAGCAGCACGCCGGCCCGGCTGGTCAGGCGGTCGCCGTAGCGCTCGACCAGTGCGCCGGCCGGGATCGAGCACAACGCGCCGGCGGCGAAGTACAGCGCGACCACGACGCCCAGCCCCGCCGGGGAGAACCCGAGCTCGTCACCGATCTGCACGGCCAGGCCGCCGACCAGGAATACCGGAACCACCGACGCGGTAGTGGTGGCAACCGCGCCGATCGCAGCTTTGACGGCTCCGCCACCCGCCGCGTCGCCACTGACCACACAAGCAGCGTGCGCCGCCCGGAAGATCAGCCGCAACCGCTCGTGGGATAGATCGCATCGGGGTACGTTCCTTGACAAGTCAGAGACTTGGAGGGGGTCTTGATGGAGGGCATCTCACGGCGCAAGGCGATTCGCATCGGCGGCCAGACGGTGGGGCTGGCCGCACTGGGCGGCCTGGTGGGTGGGACGACCGCCGGATGCGCGCCGGCTTCCGGTCCGGGTGGCGCCGCTTCCGGGAAGCCCGCGCCGGCCGATCTGGACCCGCTGGAGCTGACCCGGGCCATGGTCCGCTTCGACACCTCGCACAACGGCGAGGGCGGGGTCACCGTGCCGCACGCCGAGATGCTGCGGGCCAAGTTCGCCGCGATCGGGGCCGAGACGGAGATCATCCCCACCCCCAAGCCGGACAACGCGCACTTCATCGCCCGCATCAAGGGTGCCGGCGCGCCCGGCGGGCCGAAGCCGCTGCTGCTGCTCTGCCACTCCGACGTGGTGACCGTGGAGCGGGAGCGGTGGAGCGTCGACCCGTACGCCGCCGAGGTGCGCGACGGCTGGGTGTACGGCCGGGGCACGCTGGACATGAAGGGCACCAACGCGGCCTTCCTCGCCGCACTGTTCCGGCACGTCAACGAGGGTGCCCGGTTCGACAGGGACATCATCTTCCTGTCCGACTGCGACGAGGAGGCCGGCACGCACGGCACCCGCTGGTTGGCCGAGGGGCACTGGGACAAGATCGACGCCGGCTCGGTGATCACCGAGGGCGGCTGGATCCTGACTCGCGCCGACGGGGTGACGCCGATGCTGGCGGCGGTCACCGTGCAGGACAAGTCTTCGGTGAACCTGGAGCTGGTCGCCCAGGGGACCACCACCCACTCCTCCCATCCGATGCCGGACGCGGCGATCATCCGACTGGACCGGGCCATCGCCCGGCTGTCCGACTACCAGCCCGGGGTGAACATCACCCCGCTGGCCCGCCCGTACTTCGAGGCGCTGGCCTCGGCAACCGACAACCCGTCACTGGCCTCGGCCCTGCGGGTCATGTTGGGGGCCACTGACCAGGGCGAACGCAACCGCGCCGGCGACCTGGCGGTGCAGCTCAGCTCATACCCGTGGCTGCACAACGCGCTGATGCGGCACGTGATCACCCAGGTGATCCAGCAGGCCGGCTACCGCACCAACGTGATGCCCGGGTCGGCCACGGCGATCATGAACCTGCGGCTGATGCCCGGCGGCCAGCCGATCGGCGCGGTGATGGACGAGATGCGCGGGGTGCTCGGCGGGGACAACCAGCTGACCCTGCGGGTGAGCTCCCGGGGCGCCGGCACCCAGACCCCCGAGCAGCTGGTGGCCGCCGCCGAGAAACGCCTGGTCGTGGCGCCCGCACCGACCGACACGGACGTTTTCCGCGCACTGGAGAAGGGCCTCAAGGAGACCTTCGCCGGCGTACCGGTCACATCCAGCCCGTTCGAGGCGGGCACCAGCGCCGGCCCGTGGCGCGACCGGGGAATCCCCGTGTACGGCCTCTACCCCTACCCGGTCGACAACGACACCCTCACCCGCATGCACGGCAACGACGAACGAATCCGCATCGACGCCCTGCACCAGGCCACCACCCTGATGTACCGAGTCTTCGCCAACTTCCGCCTCCCCTAACCCCCACCGCCGCCCCCGGCGAGTCGGGGATCCAGGCACGGCGAGTCGGGCTTTCGGGCACGGCGAGTCGGGGATCTGGGTACGGCGAGTCGGGCTTTCGGGTACGCGGACCGGTCAGTCCTCGATGCGGATGGCCGCCTTCGGGCACATCTGCACCGCCTGCTCGACCTCGGCGCGCTTCGACTCGTCCGGGTTCTCGTCCAGGATGTACAGGAAGTCGTCATCCCGGACCTCGAACACGTCCGGCGCCACACCCATGCACAGCGCGTTGCTCTCGCACTGATCAAAGTCAACTACGACCTTCATGGCGCTCATCCTGCCTCGGATCGTTCCGTCGCGACAGCTAGCCAAGCCTAACCTGACCTGGCCCTTCGGGTCTGTCGCCTGCCTCCTGGTCGGTATACCCGAAATCCCGACACTCCGTACCCAGATCCCCGACTCGCCGTACCCGAAATCCCGACTCGCCGTACCTGGATCCCCGACTCGCCGGGGTGGCCGGCGGCCGGGGGTGGTGGGGTTAGCGGCGGAGGATGGGGCGGAGCTTGTCGAGGACGCCGGGGTCGTCGATGGTGGACGGGATGGGCTCGTCGGCGCCGTCGGCGATGCCGCGCATCGTTTTGCGCAGGATTTTGCCTGAGCGCGTCTTGGGGAGTGCGGGGACGACGGCGACCTCCTTGAACGAGGCGACCGCGCCGACCTGGTCGCGGACCATGGCGATCAGTTCGGCGGCCAGCTCGGCCTCGTCGGCTTCCACGCCCGCCTTGAGCACCACGAATCCTCGCGGGATCTGGCCTTTCATCGTGTCCGCGACGCCGATCACCGCGCACTCGGCCACGTCGGGGTGCGCGGCGAGCACCTCCTCCATGGTGCCGGTGGACAGCCGGTGACCGGCCACGTTGATCACGTCGTCGGTGCGGCCCATGACGAACACGTAGCCGTCCGCGTCCAGGTGGCCGCCGTCGCCGGTGAGGTAGTAACCGTCGAACGCGGACAGGTAGGAGGCCACGTAGCGCTCGTCGTCGTTCCACAGCGTGGGCAGCGCACCGGGTGGCAGGGGCAGCTTGAGCACGATCGCCCCGTCGGTGTCCGCCGGCGCCGGTGAGCCTGAAGGGTCGAGCACCTGGACGTCCCAGCCCGGCACCGCCACGGTCGGGGAACCGGGCTTCACCGGCAGCGGCTCGAGGCCCATCAGGTTCGCGGCGATCGGCCAGCCGGTCTCGGTCTGCCACCAGTGGTCGATCACCGGCACACGCAGCAGGTCCTGCGCCCAGCGCAGCGTCTCGGGGTCGAGCCGCTCGCCGGCCAGGAACAGGCACCCGAATCGTGACAGGTCGTAGTCGGCGAGCAGGGCGCCCTTCGGGTCCTCCTTCTTGATCGCGCGGAACGCGGTCGGCGCGGTGAACATGGCCTTCGCGCCGTGCTCCGCGATCACCCGCCAGAACTGGCCGGCGTCCGGGGTGCCCACCGGCTTGCCCTCGTAGAGCACCGTGGTCGCCCCGGTCAGCAGGGGTGCATAAACGATGTACGAGTGGCCGACGACCCAACCCACGTCCGACGCGGTGAAGAACACCTCGCCCGGCCCGATGTCGTAGATGTTGGCCATTGACCAGCGCAAAGCCACCGCGTGCCCGCCGTTGTCGCGGACCACGCCCTTCGGCTTGCCCGTTGTACCCGATGTATACAGGATGTACAACGGGTCGGTGGCGGCCACCGGAACGCAGTCCCGAGGGGTCGCCGCGGTGAGCGCGGTGGCCCAGTCCACGTCCCGCGCGCCCAGTTCGGCGGTGGCCTGCGGGCGCTGCAGGATCACGCAGTGGTCGGGCTTGTGCGTGGCCAGCTCGATGGCGCGGTCCAGCAGCGGCTTGTACTCGACGACCCGGGCAACCTCGATTCCGCAGGACGCCGACACGATCACCTTGGGCGCCGCGTCGTCGATCCGCACGGCCAGCTCCTTGGCCGCGAAGCCGCCGAACACCACCGAGTGCACCGCGCCGATCCGCGCGCAGGCCAGCATGGCGATGACCGCCTCGGGCACCATCGGCATGTAGATCACCACGCGGTCGCCGGCCGTGACCCCCAGTTCGGCGAGCACCCCGGCGAACCGTGCCACCTCGTCGCGCAGCTCGCCGTAGCTGTAGGTGCGCGTCGTCCCGGTCACCGGGCTGTCGTAGATCAGCGCGGCGCGGTCGCCGTGGCCGGCGTCGATGTGCCGGTCCAGCGCGTTGTGGCAGGTGTTGAGCGTGCCGTCCGGGAACCAGCGGTAGAAGGGCGGGTTCGACGAGTCGAGCACCTGGGTCGGCTTCTGGTACCAGTCGATCGCCTCGGCCGCCGCTCCCCAGAACCGCGCGGGGTCGTCCAGGCTGGCGCGGAAGGTGTCCTGATAGCCGGTCATGCGTCTCTCCGATTGGCTGCCGTTTGTGATAGAGGTGACACTAGATGGGCTCGGCTGGCACGGCACGACGGATCGGAATCGGTGGACGAGGAACGTCGGACGGACGAAGCGGACCTGGGCGGTGACCCGGTCTGCTGGTTGAACCGGGTCTGCATGGAATGCGGCCGGTTCGCCGCCGAGCCGGGTGACCGCTGCGCGGAGTGCGGCGCGGACCTCCCCGACTGACCGGCCGTCCCCGGTGCCTCAGGGCCTCCGCCGGGGCAGCAGGTGGGCCACCGGCTCCGGAGCGCGATGCCGCGCACCCGGGCGGTCGGCCGGCCGCGCGGCGTGCGAGCCGAACAGCGGGGTCACCGGTGAGGCCGGCCCGCCCTCGGACTCGAAGTCCTCCGCGTGGGGGTCCGCGTCGGCCGGTCCGTGCCGCTGGGCCGGGGGGAGCGGTTCCCGCACGTCGAGCGGGTCGAACTCGTGGAACGGCTTGAGGTGGTCCAGCGGGGAGGGTGTCGGCGTCGCTTCGGGCTCCGGGGCGCGCCGGGACCGGCGTCGCGGTGCCTCCGGCGTGCCGGCCTCCCGGCTGTCGGTCCGCTCGGTGCCGCGCGCTCCGGCCTCGCGGTGCCGGGAACCGCGTGCCCCGGTGTCGCGCTGCCCGGTGTCGCGGGCGCCGGCCTCCCGGCGGCGGGTGCCTCGGGCTCGGGGCGCGGCCGGGTCCTCGGTGCCCAGGTCGGTAGCACCGCCGCGGCGGCCGCCGGGCGGGGAACCGGCGTTCGCGGTCCGGAATCCGCCGCTGCCGGTGACCGGTGAGCCGCCGGTACCGGTGTTGGGCGAGCCGTTGGAGCCGGGTTCGGCGGCGCGAAATCCCCCGGTGCCGCTCGCCGGTGACCGGCCGGCGCCGGGGTCGGCTGCCCGGAATCCGCCGGTGCCGGTGTTGGGTGAGCCGGTGCCGCCGGGGGCGGCGGCGCGGAATCCGCCGGTGCCGGTGTTGGGTGAGCCGGTGTTGCCGGGGTCGGTTGCCCGGAATCCGCCGGTGCCGGTGTTGGGTGAGCCGGTGTTGCCGGGGTCGGTTGCCCGGAATCCGCCGGTGCCGGTGTTGGGCGAGCCGGTGCCGCCGGGGGCGGCGGCGCGGAACCCTCCGCTGCCGGTGGTCGGCGAACCGCCGGTCCGTGCGCCATCCGCGCGGAGTCCGCCGGTGGCCCGGGAGCCGCCCGCACCGGGTCCGGACGGGCGTCTTCCGTGGCCATCCGGGGCCGCGCCGGGGTCAAGTGGACCGGGGACAAGTGGACCGGGGGCGGGTGAACCGGGGCCGGACCGGGCGCCGTTGGCCGGGGTTTCGCCGTTCGTCTCCTTGTCCAGGCGCTCGAGCACCCAGTCCACCAGCAGCGAGGTCGGCGGGACCCCTCGGGCCTCGGCCAGCCGGCGCAGTTGTTCGATGCGGGCCGAGGGCAGCCGTACCTGGAACACCTGGGCCGAGCCGAAACGGCCGGCGAGGTCGGACGGCGCGTCCGCCTCGGGAGAGATCGCGGCGAGGTACGACTCGAGCTCGTCGGTCGGCGGCGGGGTGGAACCGGTGCGCGAGTCGGTGCCCGGCTCAGTTCGTGAGTCGGCACGGTGTCTGGACGGACGGCGATCGCGGAACACCATGGCGAAGAACCTTAGGGGTCCATTAGGGCGGGAGCGGGCATATCGTTCGCGTTATCCAAATATCATGCGATGAGGCGACGGCTGGCTGCGTCAGTCGGCCAGCGCGTAACCGGCTTCGGCGACGGCGCCCGTAATTTCCGCGCCGTTCAGCTCTCGATCACTCGTGATAGTGACGGCGCCGGTACCCAGAGTCACATCGACCGATCGCACGCCGCTCAGCGCGCGCAGCTCCTCGGTGACCGCACCGACGCAGTGGTCGCAACTCATTCCGGTGACGGTGACGGTAATGCGGAACGGAGCCTGTACGGCCATCTGAGCCTCCTGGGGTGCGCTGGTTCTTCCGGGGTTGTTGAGGTCCGTGTGGGGGTAACTCAAGCGGGTGATGTCCATCGTGCCGCCGGGTCCGTTCGGCCGGCGCAGGGGGGTGCCGTTCAGGAGCGGACCAGCCGGGCGATCGCGTCCGCCGCTTCCTTGACCTTCGCGTCGGCCTCTTCGTCGCCCGCGCGCGCGGCGTCCACCACGCAGCTGGACATGTGCTCGGTGAGCAGCTCGAGCGCGAACGACTGCAGCGCGCGGGTGGCGGCGGAGACCTGGGTCAGCACGTCGATGCAGTAGGTGTCCTCGGCGACCATGCGCTGCAGCCCGCGCACCTGGCCCTCGACCCGGCGCAGGCGGCGCAGGTGCGCTTCCTTCTGGTGGGCGTAGCCCGGCATCCCTGGGCTCTCCCCATCGTGCGTCACCCCACGAGCATACCTCTCGGGGGTACCTCGTGCGGAGACAGGCTTTCGGGTAGCCGTTATGTCACTGAGGGTGTATGAGGTCACCCGGGCAGGGGGGTGCACGGGGCCTGCGCGATAGGTAACGTGCACGTCGCGGTGACGGGGGTGACCGATTTGTGATCGGTGGCGTTCGCGCCGAATGCCGACGGGGAGGCGCAATGAGTGGTTCGGGCAGCGTGCCCGCGCAGACCGCAAAGTCTGCTGACCAGCGATTTGGCAGGGACGTACCGGCGGCGGCCATTCCGACACAACGGAACGCCGCCGACGCCTATCGGGTGACGGAAGATCAGGTTCACCGGGCGCGCATCGTGGTCGCGCGCAACGCGGAGGACTCCGAGGATTGCCGGCGGCTGCTGGACATGCTCGGGCTGATCGCTTCGTCGCCGGATCAACTTCCGCCCGTGCGGCGCTGATCGAGGCCGGTCAGAGCCCTGTCGGGCGGTTGTCGGGGGGTCGATTTGAGTGCTGCCCGGGGTCTGACATATGCTTTCATCGCTCCCAGCGGTCAGCCGTTGGAGGTCACGGTCCAAACGGGCCTGGGTCCCCATCGTCTAGCGGCCTAGGACTCCGCCCTTTCAAGGCGGCAGCGCGGGTTCGAATCCCGTTGGGGGCACGTAAGTGAGCAAGGCCCAGTGGCGCAGTTGGTTAGCGCGTCGCCCTGTCACGGCGAAGGTCGCGGGTTCGAGTCCCGTCTGGGTCGCTCGGTTCGATGTCTGGCTTCTGGCCAGGCGCGCCGGGGCCAGGTAGCTCAGTTGGTACGAGCGACCGCCTGAAAAGCGGTAGGTCGGCGGTTCGACCCCGCCCCTGGCCACCACATGTAGCCTCACCAGGGAAGATGCCACAGAGAGTGGATCGTCCCTGGTGAAGGATCTTGACTTAACCTACCGCCTTTGGCCTCACTCATGTGGAATCCAGGGCGAACCATGGCGAGCGTCGACGTACCGTGGAAGCTCCTCGCGGACGCGCCAGTCCGCCCAACAGCCTCCGCACCGTTTAGACGGCCTGGGTTCTGCTGCCCGGCTGCCTGCTGGAAGCCCACACACCGTCCGGCCGTTTGCCTGGTCGACCATGAGTTGGGCATGAGTGAGGATGCTTCCCCGGACATTGACGTACCGGACCGCGAGTTCGGCGTCTTGCTTGATGCGGCCAAGCGGGTACCGGCCTGTTGGCTGGGAAGGCCGCTCTGGCCCGCCGAGTGTGCTCATGTCGCCACGAAACCGCTGGTCGCTGCCCTGAGATAAGGGCACAGCGAGTACCCGATCTGGGTAAACGCGCCGGTAACTTAAGTCAAGAGCGCACCGGCTGAGGAAGGATCGAACCCGTGGCAAGGCAACGGCCGGCGGACTTTCTGCCAGCATGTGTGCTGGCTCGGCCGGACTTCGTCGAGGCGTGTGCTGCGCGAGATCTCGGTGCTGTGTTGAGGCTGGCGAAGCAGTGGGGTGGGCTCGGGTTCTCGGCCTCGCACCTCGCGCGGCGGTGTGAGATGACCGTGTCCAGGGTTCAGGACTACGCCAACGGGCGAATCCAAGCGAAGCGGGTTGAGATCTTCGAGCGCGTTGCGGATGGTCTGCGCATCCCGGGCGCGATGTTCGATCTAGCTGCACGCCCCTGGGAGCGGGACAGCCAAGATTCTCACGTCGTGGAAGCCACACGGAGTGAACCCTCGACGGAGGACGGAGAACTATCCGTGCTGCGCGCGAATTCATGAAACTCAGTGCCGAGCTTGCCGCTACAAGCGTGGTGGCGGGACTGCCCTCCGGAGTTAGCGGTGACAAGATCGGCGCGACGTCGGTGGACGAGCTTCGAGCCAGCTTCGCTCGACTGCGCCTGCTCGATGACCAGCTCGGCGGCGGCGACACGTTCCGGGTGTATCTATCGGAAGTGGAGAACCTGGCGGCCCTCCTTAAGCGCGGTGGGTTCGCTACGCCGGTGCAGCGGGAGCTGCAAATTCTGTTCGCGGAACAGACTCAGCAAGCCGGGTGGGCCGCGTTTGACGCAGGGTGGCAGCAAAAGGCGACGAGCTTGTTCGAGCGGAGTTTTGAGGCGGCCAAGGAGGCGAACTCTGCCGAGCTGGCAGGCAACGCCCTGGCGCTCCGCTCGTATCAGCTTCTGTCGAACGGGACTCTCGCTCCCGAACTCACCGACAAATCGCTCATGATCGCCGCGGACACGGTCCACCCGGCGGTGAAGTCGCTGCTCTACCAGCGTGGTGCTTGGACCTATGCCGTCGCCGGCCGAGTCGGGCAAACTGCCGAGGCCCTCGGCCGCGCCAGCGAGGCACTTGCCGACTCAGCGGCGGCCGGGCCGGCGCCCGATTGGGCTGCGTGGGCGCACAATCCGCTGGAACTGCAAATCATGACCGGCCGGTGCTGGTCGGTTCTGCACAGGCCGATCCGAGCGATCACGGCGCTAGAAGCGGCCATGGGACAGTACGACGACAGCCACGCCCGCGATAAGGCGCTGTACCTTTCCTGGCTCGCCGATGCCTACCTGGACGCGGGCGAGGTCGAGCACGCGGCGGTGGTAGCGGGCCGCGCGCTCGACCTTGCGACGAACGTCGCGTCGACCCGTCCACGTGAGCGGTTTGCGGCGCTGCTCGGCCGGCTTGAGCCGCACAAAACCGTGGCGGAGGTTGGCGAGCTATTCGTGCGTAGTCCGCTCGACCCAGTCCAGGTAGGGAGCTAGACCAGCGGCGAGCGGAATCGCCGTGATCTCCGGGTTCGTCCACTCGTGCTGCTCTACGAGGTGCTTCTCAAGCTCGGCGTATCGGTCCTCGGTGGTCTTGAGGATGACCTGCCACTCCTCACCGGTGCCGAACTCGCCCAGATGCCAGAACGTGCTCGTGACGGGACCAACCACCTGGCCGCCGGCGGCCAGCCGCGCCTCGACCGCGCCGCGTGCCAATTCGGTCGCGACCTCCTTGCTCGGCGCTGCTACTTGGACCTGCCAAACCTGTGCCATGCCATCCGAGGTTAGTGCCCAGGACAGTGGCGGTTGCTCGTTCGGTCTACCGGGGTCAGCCGGCGGGTTGGGGCGGCGGGAGCAGCTCGGCCACGGTGCGGCCGGAGCTGTGCAGTTTGTCGCCGAGGCCGTTCAGTGCGTCGCCGACGGCGCCCAGGATGTCGGAGATCTCGCGTAGCGAGGCGGAGAGCAGGTCGAGGTTGCCGGCGACGCCGGTGACCGTGGCCGCGCCGTCGTTCAGCGTCCGCGCCGGGCCTTCCAGCGGCTTGGTGCTGCCGACGTCCAGGCCGGAGATCACGTCGAACCCGGCGACCATGGTGAACTTCGGCTCGAAGCTCGGGATGTCGATCTCGTTGAGCTGGGTGGCCACGCCGGTGAGCATGGCGGCGGCCGCGCCCAACTGGTCCTTGGTGGAGGCCATCACGTCGGCGCCGCCGGTGAGCGCGCCCCGGGCACCGCCGCCGCCGTCCGGCCCGATCAGCGCGCGGGCGGCGTTGGCGGCCTGCTCGCCGGCCTCGGCCAGCCCGGTGCCGACCGTGTTCAGCAGCTCCGGCAGCTGGTGCAGCAGGCCGGCCGCGCCGTCCGGCAGGTCGCGCAGCAGCTGGAGCAGGCGACCGAAGTCGTCCTGGTTCTCGAGGAAGAAGTTGACCGCCCGCTTGACCTCGTCGATGTTGAGGTCGGTGAACAGTTTGCCAAGATCCACGGCCGGAAGTTTATGAGTCACGACGGCCGTCCGCGTCGCCCCCACCGGGTGAATCCCGGGGCCGGTTTCAGGGTTGGTAGAGCTCGGACACCCGGTCGATGTGATCGGTGCCGTCGACGTGCAGCCGGGCCAGCACCGAGGTGCCCCGGGACAGCACGGCGACCAGCTGCTCGCGGGTGCACGGGCGGTTGCCGTCGCCCCGGTCGTCCACGGTGATCTCGGTCGAGCACAGGGTGAGCGCGCTGAGCACGGTCGGCCGGGCGGCCAGCGGGAGCCGGTGCGTGGCGGAGTCCGAGGGGTCGGGTTCGTAGTGCCCGTTGTCGGCGCCGCCGGCGACCCGGTGCACCACCTGGAAGCGGACCATCCCGGCGGCCGCGTCGAAGCCGACCAGTTGGGCGGTGACGTCGGTGTTCGGGAATCGCAACTGGGACGCGGACGGCGGGGCGGCGGACGGCGGGGCGGCCGGAACCTGGGGGCCGCCGCACGCGGCCAGGGAGAACGCGGCGACGCCGGCCAGCAGGAGGCCCTCGGCGGCGCGGATCGCACGGTTGGTCACGATCGGAGAAGCTACCGACCCGGCGCTCCAATGCAAAGATCTTTGCGTTGTCCGATAGGCGACACAAGTCTGCTTCAGTACGTGGAGGCGCCGGCGTCCACCGGCATGGTGGTCCCGGTGACGTACCGGCCGGCGTCCGAGGCCAGGTAGACGATCGCGTTGGAGATGTCCACCGGTTCGATCAGCGGCACGGGCAGCGTGTTGCGCAGCGACTCCACGGCCGAGGGGTACTCCTCGGTCAGCGCCTGGAACTCCGGGTTGGCCACCATCGGGGTGTTCACGCCGGTGGGGTGGATGGTGTTGCACCGGATGCCGAACGGGCCGAGGGCGTTGGCGTAGCAGCGCATGAGCCCCACGACGCCGTGTTTGGCGGCGTGATAGCCGAGCGTCCCGTGGCTCTTCAGGTCCATGCCCCGCAGCAGGCTCTTGAGCCCGGCCATCGAGCTGGTGATCACGATCGATCCGCCCTGGCCCTGGTCGATCAGGGTGGGGATCGCGGCTTCGCAGGTGTGCAGCACGCCGGTCAGCATGATGTCGATCGACTCGTGCCAGGCCTGGATCGGCTTGGCCTTCTCGCCGATGATGGCCAGGATGCCGGCGTTGGCGAGAACGATGTCGACGTGGCCGAGCTCGGCCAGGCCTTCGTCGAACACCGCCTGGACGGCCCGCTGGTCGCGGACGTCGGCCCGCTTCGCCACGATCCGCCGGTCGAGGGCCTCGACCTGCTTCACCGTGTCGGCGAGGTCGTCCTCCGTCGCTCCCGCGAGGGCACCGAGTCGATCTGCTCGCAGATGTCGAAGGTGATGATGTCGGCGCCCTCCTGGGCCAGCCGGACCGCGTGCGAACGCCCCTGTCCGCGGGCGCCGCCGCTGATGAACGCGACCTTGCCGTCAAGCACGCCCATGACGATCTTCTCCCGTTTCGGTCCTGGCGATAGCACGCTCGTGGGATGGCGCCTCGCGCCGGAGTGAGTGATGATAGTGCTTACTTCTATCCGCCACAGCGTTGTGAGGGACCATGTCCGAGCGCAGTCAGATCGCCATTGTGTGGTGGGCGCTTGCTTTCACCACGATCTTCGGGGTTGTCCTTGGGGTGCTGCTGGACATGATCCCGCCGCCCGACGCGACCATGAACGCCGCGCAAATCGCGCAGTGGTACACGGAGCGGGCCGGGCAGATCAAGCTGGGTGCCACCCTGGGCGCCTGGACCGGCGCGTTCATGCTGCCGCTCTGGGCGGTGATCGGCGTGCAGATCTACCGCCAGGAGAAGGGCCTGCCGATCTGGTCGGTGATGGCCGTCGCCGGCGGGGCGATGATGTCCATCTTCCTGGTTCTGCCGCCGCTGTTCTTCGGCGTCGCCGCGTTCACCCCGACCCGGGCGCCCGAGATCACCGCGACGATGCACGAGCTGGGCCTGTTGACGCTGGTCACCACCGACCAGTACTACATCTTCAACTGGGTCGCGGTGGTGGCGATCTGCTTCCTGCCCCAGCGGGCGCCCCATTCGCCGTTCCCGCGCTGGTTCGGCTACTTCAGCGCATGGATCGGGTTCATGTTCGAGGCCGGCGCCATCGCGTTCAACGCCCGCACCGGCCCGTTCTCCTGGAAGGGCCTGCTGGTCTTCTGGTTCCCGCTGACCCTCTTCGGGCTGTGGATCCTGGTCATGTCGTACCTGCTGCTGACCAACCTGGCGAAGCAGAAGCGCGACGCATTGGCCGCCGAGCAGGCGAAGCAACCGGAGGTCGCCGCGGTCTGATATCTCACTTAGCGTGAGGTGATGCCGAGCCCAATGCTGCGCCGCGCCGCCGACTACCAGGAACTGTGGCACCAGATCGACTTCGCCACGCTGGACATCCCGGAGCGGTTCAACATGGGGGTGGCCTGCACCGACGTCAACGATCCCTCGGCCCGGGCGCTCACCGTGGTCAACCGCGACCGGACCAGCCGGGACTACACCTTCGGTGAGGTCACCGAGCAGGCGAACCGGCTGGCCAACGCGCTGATCGCGCTGGGCATCGGGCGCGGCGACGTGGTCGGCGTGGTGAACCCGGCCTCGTTCGAGACCGGCAGCGCCTACATGGGGCTGCTCCGGATGGGCGCGGTCGCGCTGCCGCTGTCCTCGCTGTTCGGCCCGGACGCGCTGCGCTACCGGCTGGACAACGCGGGCGCTCGCGCGGTGATCACCTCGGCGGCGAACGCGCCCAAGGTGCGCGAGGCGCTGGCCGGCGCGCCGGACGTGCCGCTGCTGGTGATCGACGGCGCGGGGGAGGGGGAGCACGACTACCGGCGGGCCCTGGCGGCGGCGTCGCCCGCGTTCACGCCGGTGGAGACGGCGGCGGAGGACCCGGCGTTCCTGATCTACACCTCGGGCACCACCGGCGACCCCAAGGGGGCGCTGCACGCCCACCGGATCGTGTTCGGGCACATCCCGGCGTTCGAGACGATCTTCGAGTTCTACCCCCAGGCGAACGATGTGCTGTGGTCGCCGGCGGACTGGGCGTGGATCGCCGGGATCATGGACATCCTGGTGCCCGCCTGGTTCTACGGCCTGCCCGTGGTGGTGGACCTGGACGGCGCGTTCAACGCGGAGCGCGCGGTGTGGCTGATGCGCGAGTTCCGGGTGACGTTGACGCTGCTGCCGGCCACCGCGCTCCGGGTGATCCGGGCCTCCGGGTTGCCCGGCGGCGACTTCGCCTACCGCTCGGTGTGCTCCGGCGGGGAGGCGTTGGGCGCGGAGCTGCTGCGGTGGAGCGAGGAGTTCTTCGGCTGCACGGTGAACGAGGGCTACGGGCAGACCGAGCTGAACGCGTGCATCGGCAACTGCGCGACGGTGTACCCGGTGAAGCCGGGCTCGCTGGGCCGGTCGCTGCCCGGAGCGGTCGCCGTGGTGCTGGACGCGGACGGCAACCCGGTGCTGGACCAGCTGGGCGAGATCGCCGTCGACCGGCGGCACCCGAGCACCATGCTGGAGTACTGGCGCAACCCGTCGGCGACCGCCGAGAAGTTTCACGGAAACTGGCTACTCACCGGTGACTTGGGCAAACAGGACACCGACGGTTACATCTGGTTCGAGGCGCGCAAGGACGACGTGATCAACTCGGCCGGCTACCGGATCGGCCCCGGCGAGATCGAGAGCAGCCTCGGCGCGCATCCGGCGGTGGCCATGGCGGCGGTGATCGGCGTGCCGGACGAACGGCGCGGCCAGGTCCCGAAGGCCTTCGTGGTGCCCCGCGACGGCTACGCCGGGGACGACGCGCTGGCCGACCAGCTGCGTACCCACGTGCGCGAGCGGCTGGCGCCGCACGAGGTGCCCCGGCAGATCGTGTTCCTGGACGACCTGCCGAAGACCACCACCGGCAAGATCATGCGCCGGGCATTGCGGGACCTCTAACGGCGCAGCCTGTTGCGGACGAAGGTGAACAGCGCCGACGGGCGGGTGACGATCCCCTTGACCAGCGGCAACGGGTCGAAGTAGGCGATCCGCTGGCGGACCTTGCCGTGCTCCAGCCGGATCCGGTCCAGGCTGATCCAGCTGAACGGTCGGCCGCCGAGCGTGCCGGACAGGCGCAGCTCGATGTACACCACGCCGTCCCGGTGGCCCCAGCTGACGATCTCCCCGGTCAGGTCGGGCATCAGCGAGAACAACCGGCGCCAGAACGCGGCGGCCTCGGCGTGGCCGTGCACGGGCGCCTCCACCGGCTGGATGAACTCGACGTCCGGGTGCACCAGCTCGTTCAGCCGTTCCGGGGTGGGCTCGGCCCAGAACTCGCCGAACCGCCGGACGAAGTCGACCGCCTCGGCCTCGCCGTGCGGGTCCTCGATGCGGGCTTTCTCCTCAATCGTGCTCATGCAAAAACCCTAAGCGCGGCGGCCCCGCTCTGTCTAGATACAGACTGTTTGTATTTTTCTTTTGGCAATTCCCCTGTGGTGTTGCGCTGCGGGGCGTCGCTGCGTGGATTCGTTCCGTGACGGCGGTGGCGGTTTGGTGAGGTTTCGGTCTGGCGCGGTGCCGGTCCAGGGCGGCTTGGGCGGCGCGGCGGGGCGGTCTCCCGCGGCTCGGGTACGGCCCGTTGCGCCGCTGTTGGGTGCGCACCTGGCGGCTCGTTCGCTACGCACCGTGACGGCCGGGCCGGCCCTCGCGCGGGTTCGGGCCGCCATCACTCGCCGAGCGCTGGTTCAGTCCGGTTGGATCATGGAATCCGCCGGACTGAGCTTGCGCTCGGTGAAGCCGCCCGCCTGGCTGCCCACCGCCGCGCCCTCCGTTCGCGCTCCGTCCGACCACGGTCCGTGACCGAGGCGCGGGCCGGCGGCCGCCCGAAACCGGTCGGCCCGACACCATGGCACGGGAGATCGCCCCGCCGCGCCGTCCAGGCCGATCTCCGAGCCGGCACCCGGCTCAACTGAAGATCGACATCAACCTCACGCACCTTTCGAAGCCCAAAAAGGGCCGTGAGGTTGATGTGGATCTTGATCCCGGGCGGGAACTGGCGGCGTCGGGAGGGCTCAGTTGGGCAGGGCGCCGATGGCGGGTTTGGCGGCGCCGAAGCGGCGGTTCATCTCGCGTTCGGCGAACCGGCCGTTGACCCGTTCCAGCAGGCGGCGGCCGGCCCGGATGCGGGCGACCAGGCCGGACTCCAGCAGGTTCCGGGCGACAACCCCCGGGATGGCCCAGACCGGCGTGATCGGCAGCTCCAGGTCGCGCATGCCCTCCTTGCGCAGGAAGTAGCGCAGCATGCTGAGCAGGCGCAACCGCGTGTAGGTGGAGCGCGCCTTGTTGAACCGGCCGTACCGCAGCGTGCGCATGCCCTCGACCAGTGACCCGCTGAGCGCCGCGCCGGCCGGCGTGACGTCGCCCTGCGCCAGGATCACGTGGTACATGAACGCGGTCTGCTCGCGTTCGGTGTCGAACAGCCAGTCCTCGTCGACGCCCATCAGCCAGCCCACGTAGCGGCCCAGGTGCATGATCGCGTGCGCTTCCTTGGGCGGCACGATCCAGCCGAGCAGCCGGGCACCGATGAGCAGGATGCAGAAGAACAGCGCGAGGGTGGCGGCCTGGTCGCTCTGGTTGATCGGCAGGCCCCACCGCCCGGTATCCCAGCGGCCGTTGCGCTCGAACCGGTCGTTCATCAGCGCGTGCATCGCGCGCACGTGCACGGTGAGCTTGAAGCCCTCGCCGTCGCGGCGCATCGCGCCCGGCTGATGGGTCGCCAGCGCCCACTTCTGGGTCTCGCCGAGCCGGCGCATCGCGGTGGAGCCGGTCAGGCCGCCGGTCTCCACCAGCAGGTCGGCCGGCCCGCCGAAGCGGTAGCCGCCGATCAGGGACAGCTGGAGCAGCACGTCGCTGGCCACCCGGTTCATCCGGCGCAGTGCGCGGGCGCCGTGCTCGAGCAGCTCGAAGTCCACCCACTCGGGCACCTCGTCGACCACGGCGAAGAACCGGCGCAGCGCGGCCGGCGCGTCCGGCACGCCGTCGATGCCGTGTTCCAGCGCGCGGTGGAACTGGGCCATGGTGACCCGCTCCGGGTCGCCCTTGCGCCGGCCCATCGCCCGGGCCAGCTCGGCCCCCAGCTCGTCGCGGGCGAACATGCGCCGGCCCAGCCGGTCCATCAGCGCGGGATCCGGCTCGCGCACCCGGCCGAGCACCTTCAGCGGGAAGGCCAGTCGCGCGTTGCGCTTCGGCGCCGCCCGGAACCGGCCGGGGTAGGCCGCGCTCCCGGTGTTCTCGTGTGCCACTTCCGCCACCATGCAACTATGCTGACACGAATATTTGCTCGCTTTCAATTCGTGTTTAGAAGGAGTCCGGATGGCCGTGCGGCGCCGGCAGAGCCGGCGGGAGCCCAAGCAGGCCCGTTCCCGGGAGATGGTGGAGCGGATCGTCGCGGCCGGCCAGGCGGTTCTGCTGGACAAGGGCTACGACGGGGTCACCACCAACCACATCGCGGCGGCCGCCGGGATCAGTCCGGGATCGCTGTACCAGTACTTCCCGGACAAGGAGGCCATCCTCACCGAGGTGCTCGAGCGGTACACGGAGGGCCTTCGTGCTCGCATTTCACGCGCGTTTCTCGGCACGCTCACCCGGCCGTCGGTGGCCGACTCGGTGCGGGACAACCTGAACGCGTTGCTGGACGCGTTCTCCGAGCGCGCGGACCTGCTGCGGGTCCTGGTCCGGCAGATGCCGCTCAGCGCGGACAACCGGCACCTGGCGTTCCGGCACCAGGTCGACGACCTGGTGGTGGCCGCGCTCAGCTCGCTGCCCGGCGTGCCGGACGACCGGCCGCTGGACGCGATCGCCTGGGTGCTGGTGCGAACCGTGGAGCACGCCACCACCAGCTACGTGCTCGAGCGGCCGCCGATCGCCCGGGACGCGGTGGTGGACGAGCTGACCGCGCTGATCACCGGTTACCTGTGGAGCCGCCTGAGAGTCGCCGACGCTCGCCCCTGACGCTCTTGACGCCGGAGGACCGCCCACGCACACTGACCTCGCGGAAATCGTATTCCGTAATACGGAATTAACATAACCGGGAGGTCGGCTTGACGGCAACCGAGGAGACCGAGCCGGAATGCGTCGACCCCAAGCCGCGAAAGCCCTGGTACCGGTCGCTGTTCCTGCAGGTACTGGTGGCGGTGGTGGCCGGCATCGCGGTCGGGCACTTCTTCCCCACCCTCGGCGCGGACCTGAAGCCGCTGGGCGACGGCTTCATCAAGCTGATCAAGATGATCATCGCGCCGTTGATCTTCTGCGTGGTGGTGACCGGCATCGCCAAGGTCGGCGACCTGTCCTCGGTCGGCCGGATCGGGCTCAAGGCGATCGTCTACTTCGAGGTGGTCACCACGTTTGCCCTGGTCCTCGGCTTGCTGGTGGCCAACCTGACCCGGCCGGGCGCGGGGTTCACCGTCAACCCGGCCACCCTCGACCCGGCGGCCATCGACGCCAAGACCGGCGGCGGCCACCTGCCCAGCACCAAGGAGTTCCTGCTCGGCATCATCCCGGAGAGCGTGGTCGGCGCGTTCGCGCAGAACACGCTGCTGGCGGTGCTGCTGTTCGCCTGCCTGTTCGGCGTGGCGCTGGCCCAGTTCGGCGGCGGGCGGGCCACCCGGCTGCTCGAGCTGATCGAGGAGCTGAACGAGGTGATCTTCCGGATCGTCGGCTACATCATGAAGGTGGCGCCGATCGGTGCGTTCGGCGCGATGGCGTTCATCATCGGCCAGTACGGCATCGCGTCGCTGGCCACCTTCGGCAAGCTGATTCTGGCCTGTTACGGCGCCGGGGTGCTGTTCGTGCTCATCCTCGCGGTGATCGCGCGGGTGTTCGCCGGGGTGAACCTGTGGAAGTTCATCCGGTACACCCGGGAGGAGTTCGCGCTGGCGCTGGGCACCGCGTCCACCGAGTCGGTGCTGCCCCGGATCATGCAGAAGCTGCGCGACGCGGGGAACTCGCCGGCGGCCACCGGGCTGGTCATCCCGACCGGCTACTCGTTCAACCTGGACGGGGCCACGGTGTACCTGGCCATCGCGTCGACCTTCCTGGCCCAGGTGTTCGGGGTGGATCTCACCCTGGGCCAGCAGCTGGCCATGGTCGGCGTGCTGATGCTGACCTCGAAGGGCATGGCCGGCGTGCCCGGCTCGTCCTTCCTGGCGCTGTCCGCGACCGCCGCCGCACTGGGCGCCTACCCGGTCGCCGGCGTCGCCCTGCTGCTCGGCGCGGACCGGATCATGGATTCCATGCGGGTGGTGGTCAACCTGCTCGGGAACTGCGTGGCCACGTTCGTGGTCGCCAACTGGGAGGGGCAGCTGGATGCGGAGCGGATGCGCGCCACGCTGAACGGCCGGCCCGCCCCCTCCGGTGCCGAAGCCAGCGCCTCGCGGGCCTACGATCATTAGATGATTCCCTCCCAGGAGGCGGCCCGATGAAGCCCGAGCGGCGCGAGTTTCCGGTCGAAGGGCTGACCCTGGTCGGCGACTACTGGCGGGCCGAGGACCCGGTGGGCACCGTGCTGCTGCTGCACGGCGGCGGGCAGACCAGGCACTCCTGGTACCGCACTGCCGAGCGGCTGGCCGCCAACCGGTGGAACGCGCTGAACATGGACGCGCGCGGGCACGGCGAGTCCAGCTGGGCGAACGACGGCGACTACTCGATCGACGCGCTGCAGTCCGACCTGGCCACGGTGGTGGCCACGCTCGGTGAGCCGCCGGTGTTCGTCGGCGCCTCGATGGGTGGCTCCACGGCATTGGTCGCGCAGGGCGAGCGGGCGCTCGGCCGGGGCCTGGTGCTGGTGGACATCGTGCCCAAGCTGGAGATGGCCGGCGTGGACAAGATCCAGGCGTTCCTCACCGCCAACCTGGACGGGTTCGCCACCGTCGAGGATGCGGCCAAGGTGGTCTCCGCGTACAACCCGCACCGCAAGCGCCCGCCCACCCCGGACGGCCTGAAGAAGAACCTGCGCCTGCGGGCCGACGGCCGCTGGTACTGGCACTGGGACCCCGAGTTCATGCTGAACATCGACGACGAGCCGCGCCGCCAGGTCCGCGAGGAGCGCATGCGCGCCGCCGCGGCCGCCGTCCGGGTGCCGACCATGCTGGTCCGGGGCAAGCAGTCCGACCTGCTCAGCGACGAGGGTGTGCGGGACCTGCTGGAACTCATCCCGCACACCCGCTACACCGACGTCACCGGAGCCGGCCACATGGTCGCCGGCGACGACAACGACGTGTTCACCGAGCACCTGCTCGGCTTCCTGGACGAAGTCGCCGCCCGGGGATGAACCGGGTGGAGGTGCCGCCGCTGCCGGGCGAAGATCACTCGTGCTCCGAGTGCGGGTTCTCCTACCTGGCGCTGGACGTGGGCGAGGCCCGTGCGGTGATCACGGCGGTGCCGGACCGGACCCGAGCGGCCGCGCTGGCGGTGCCCGACCCGCGCCGGCGGCTCGCGCCGTCGCGTTGGTCCGCGCTGGAGTACGTCTGCCACCTGCGGGACGTGTACATCAGCTCGACGATCCGCCTGTACCGGGTGCGCACCGAGGACCGCCCGTCCCTGGAACCGATGCTGAACGACCTGCGCACCGCCCGGTTCCGGCACAACGAAATGTCCCTGCCCGCCGTGCTGGACGAACTCGGCCTGACCGTGCTCGGCTTCCTGGACGAGGTGGACCGGGTACGCCCGGACGGTTGGACCCGCACCGCGACCCGCCTGCCCGGCGAGGAGCGGACCGCGCTGTGGTTCGTCCGGCACGCCGCCCACGAGGGCGTCCACCACATCCGCGACATCGAAGCCAGCTGACCGTGGTCGGGCGTTGAGGCCGGCTCGACGACGCCGGAGCCCGGAGCCCGGAGCGGCGAAACTCGCGGCGCGGCACGCCTTGGCTCTGCGTGGAAAAATGCGGCCACCCGGCAGGTGATCGTGCGCAAGCGCCGGTTGTGATCGCTGCTCGTCGTCGAAGGCAAGCTCAGCCCGGTCATTCCTTGATCAAAACCGGATCCATCCCGCGCTCGGCGGAGCGGTCGCCCAGCACAGTCAGCTCGCCGTCCCAGTTGCCTCATCCCGCCACGCGGTGGTCGCCCAGGGTGAGTGCCGGGTGCTGTGTGGCGGTGGTCCAGGGCGTCGTGTCCGCCGAGCGGCAGTTCAGGACTCCCGGGGGGAACTGTGGACCGCCGACCTGGTCCGGACCTTCGGGTCGCGGTCTTAGAGCAGGCGATGGGCCAGCTCGGCCAGCCCGCTGGTGATGCGTTCGACCGACAGCCCGACCCGGTCCCGCTGGTATTGGTAGACCTCCGCCGCCAGCGGCGCCAACAGGGCATCGACCAGAGCCTCCGGGTCGGAGGTCCGTCCCGAGGCCACCACCAGCGCTTTCACGTGCGCGCGCCAGAACCCGTAGGCGCCGTGCGACATCCGGGCCGCCCCGGCATCCGCGCCGAGCAGTACGGGCAGCTGCGCCTCCAGCAGGGCGACCATCGCCGCGTAGAACGCGGCCAGCCGGTCGGCCGGCGGGGCGCCCGGGCCGAGCGGCGGCTGGCCGCGCAGGAGCTGTTCCTGCAGGTCACGCTCGTGCGCGTCGAGGATTGCCTCGGCCACCGAGCTGACGTCCGGGTAGCGGCGGTACAGCGTCGCCCGTCCGACGCCGGCGGTCCGGGCGATCTCGTCCATGGTCACCGCGCGTGGGTCGCGGGTGCGGAAGAGCTCCGTGGCGGCGGCCAGCACCCGCGCGCGGTTGCGCGCGGCGTCGGCGCGCTCGGTTGGGGGCACGGGCGCGATGGTAGGGCGCGTCCCCCGGCGGGTGGCGGAACCCGGGGCCGGGGGACGCGACTCAGGCGTGCTCCGTGGTCGCATGGGCGAGCAGCACGCCGGCGGTGATCAGTGCCAGTGCGGTCATCCTCGACAGGGTGAGCCGGTCGTGGTGCACCAGCAGGCCGAGCAGGACCGCCCCGGCGGCCCCCATGCCGACGAACACCAGGTAAGCGGTGCTGATCGGCATGGCCCGCGCGGCCAGCGCGAGCAGGTAGATCACCCCCAGGCAGAGCACCAGGCAGAGCAGGGTCGGCCACGGCCGGCTGAGGCCCTGGGTGGGCGGGATGCTCTGCACCCAGGCGATCTCCACCACGCCGGCCAGTAACAGGTAGGTCCAGCCGGCGCTCATTTCGCCACCTCGGTGTACTCGCGGCCCACCGCGGTGAGGGCCTCCCGGTGGGAGGCCGCGTGGGCCTGGGCCAGGTGGGTGAGGGTGTGGTCGACCTGGGTGTTGGTCAGTTCGGTGGTGATGAACACCGGGTCGGTTACGCCGTAGTGGCCGCTCAGGAACGCGCGGAGGTAGGTCTCCTGGTGTTCCACCGAGGCCCGGGGGGTGCCGGGTCGGTAGGAGCCGCCCCGGGCGGAGGCGATCACGAAACGCTTCCCGGTCAGGGACATTCGCGGGAAGGTGACCTGGTCGATCCACAGCTTCAGCGCCGCCGGGATGGTGAAGTTGTACATCGGCGTGGTGATCAGCACGGTGTCGGCCGCCAGCAGTTCGTCCAGCAGCGGGCGGCAGACCTCCCAGGCCGTCTTCTGTGCGTCCGTGCGCACCGCCTCGGCGTAGCGGGCCGGGTCGGTGATGCCCGCGCGCAGCAGCTCGTCGCACAGCTCGGTCCATCCCTCGGTGATCACCGGGACCGGATCGGCGGCCAGGTCACGGTAGGTGTAGACGCCGGAGGGGTGGGCGGCGCGCCAGCGCGAGGCGTACTCGGCGCCCAGCTCGCGAGAGAACGAACGGCGGCGGGCGCTGGTGTCCAGGTGCAGCAGGTGGGTCACGACAACTCCTAAGTGGTCACTCTGTCCGTTACGTCTCGCCTCAACCGGACAGGGTGACCGGTTATTCCGGAACCGCAACCGAGGCCGCTCGAGCGGGGTTCGATGGGGTATGACCACGCGACTGGACTGGGCCGAGATAGGCGAGAGGCTGGACGCCGGCGGGGTCGCGGTCACCCCGCCGGTGCTCACCCCGGACGAGTGCACGGAGCTGCGCGAGCTGTTCGACGCCGACGAGCTGTTCCGGAGCACGATCGTGATGGCCCGGCACGCCTTCGGCGAGGGCAGCTACCGGTACTTCGCCGACCCGCTGCCGCCCCTGGTGGCCAAACTGCGGGCAGAGCTGTACCCGCCGCTGGCCGCGATCGCCAACCGCTGGGCCGCCCAGCTGGGCGAGCCGACGTGGCCGGACGAGCTCACCGAGCTGCACCGGCGGTGCGCCGCCGCCGGCCAGGACCGGCCGACGCCGCTGATCCTGCGCTACGGCCCGGGCGGCTACAACTGCCTGCACCAGGATCTCTACGGGGAGCTGACCTTCCCGCTGCAGGTGCTGTTCATGCTGAACACGCCGGACCGGGACTTCACCGGCGGGGAGAGCGTGTTCGTGGAGCAGCGGCCCCGCCAGCAGTCGCGCCCGGTGGTGGTGCGGCCGGGGCTGGGGCAGGCGGTGGTGTTCGCGGTGCACCACCGGCCGGTGCGCGGCTCGCGCGGCTTCCGGCGGGTGAACCTGCGGCACGGGGTCAGCGAGGTGCACGAGGGCCGGCGCCACGTGTTGGGGGTCATCTTCCACAACGCGCGCTGACGCGCGCCCGTGAGTGATTTGTATGGCTATAGCCATACAAATCACTCACGGGCCGCGCAGCGGCAGAATGGCGGGGTGAGCAACCTGGAGACGCGGCCGAGCCTGGTGGAGTGCGGCGGACGGGCGGGCACCCCCGGCGGCCCGGTGCACGAGCTGCTGGCCGGACGGGCGGTACTGCTCGGCGAGCACACCGAGGTGCGCCGCCTGCTGCCCACGCTGGGCCGGCGGCTGGTCGGGGCCTGGTGCTTCCTGGACCACTACGGGCCGGACGACATCGCCGAGGAACCGGGCATGCGGGTGCCGCCGCATCCGCACATCGGGCTGCAGACGGTGAGCTGGCTGCTGGACGGCGAGGTGCACCACCGGGACAGCCTGGGCAGCGACGTGGTCATCCGGCCCGGTCATCTGGCCCTGATGACCGCCGGCCGGGGCATCTCGCACTCGGAGAACTCGCCGCCGGTGCATCCCGCGCTGCTGCACGGCACGCAGCTGTGGGTGGCGCTGCCGGACTCCGCGCGGGCGATCCCGCCGGCGTTCGAGTACCACCAGGCGCTGCCGACGTTCACCGGGAACGGGGTGCGCGCCACCGTGCTCCTGGGTGAGATGGCCGGGGCGCGGTCACCCGGCACCGTGCACACCCCGCTGGTCGGCGTGGACCTCGCCCTGGACAGGAGCGCGGACGCCCTGCTCCCGCTGGAGCCGGATTTCGAGCACGCGGTGCTCACCCCGACCGGCGGCGCCACGGTGGACGGGGTGGACCTGCAACCCGGATCGCTGCTGTACCTGGGCACCGGGCGGCGGGAGGTCCGGGTGCGGGCCGGGGCGGACGCCCGGCTGCTGCTGCTCGGCGGCGAGCCGTTCTCCGAACGCATCGTGATGTGGTGGAACTTCGTGGCCCGGGACGGTGCCGAGGTGGCCGAGGCGCGCACCGACTGGGCCGCCGGACGGCGGTTCGGCCAGGTGGCCGGAGGCCAACCACTGGACGCCCCCGAGCTGCCGCCCACCCCGCTCATCCCGCGTGGCCGCGTTCGCTGATCTACGCTGGCCGGCATCTCGGGGGCTGGAGGCACGGATGAACCAAGCGAAACAGAGTGGTGAGGTGCTGGTGCGGGACGCCACCGAGCGGTCCCGGTTCGAGATCGCCGTGGACGGCGCGCTGGCCGGCTTCTCCGAGTACCACACCCGGCCCGGCCGCGTCGTGATCACGCACACCGAGATCGGGGACGAGTTCCAGGGCCAGGGCCTGGCCGGCAAGCTGGTGCGGGCCGCGCTGGAGCAGGTCAAGCGGCGGGGCGAGCAGATCACCCCGCTGTGCCCGTACGTGGCCGGCTACATCCGCAAGCACCCGGAGTACGTCTCGCTGGTGGACGAGCGCCACCGCACCCAGTTCGAGTAGCCCGAACCAACCCCATATCGCGGGTTTCGCCAGCCTGTGTCGCGGTTTCCCCCACGCCCGGTCGCTGACGGAATCCGCGATATGGGCCGGTGACACCCGCGATATGGGCGGGTTAGGCGGCCGCCCGGTCCGCCTGGGTGCAGGTGTCCAGGATGGTGCGGGCGACCAGTTCGGGGTCGTCCACCATGGGCACGTGGCCGCAGCCGGGCAGCGTGACGTGCCGGGCGTTGGGCAGCAGCCGGGCGGCCCGCTGCGCCTGGCGCAGCGGCAGGATCCGGTCGTGTTCGGCCCAGGCGATGGTCAGCGGCACCCGGGGCGGGCGGCTGTGCCAGGCGAAACCCCGCCCGGCGCGCAGCGTGCGGGCGAACGCGGCGGACTCGCGCAGCGCGGCCGCGTCGCCCTGCGCGGTGACCAGGTCGATCCGTTCCGGGTGCTCGTGCAGGATGCGCAGCGAGGCCGCGCGCAGGCCGGGGTTGTTCAGCAGGGCGTTGCTGGCGAACCCGGGGGCCAGCGCGCCGGCCCGGATCATCCGCAGCGTGGCGAAGGCCCGCACCCGGTCGCGGGCGGTCCAGAAGCCGGCCGGGGACAGCGCGGTCCCCGAGGCCACCAGGTCGCGGGAGGCCGCCTCCACCGTCATCAGCCCGCCGAGCGAGTTGCCGGCCAGGTGCGGGCGGTGCACGCCCAGCGCGCGGAACGTCTCGGCCAGCGTGTCCATGCTGGAGCCCAGGTCGTGCGGGTGGTCGGCGGGCAGCGGCGGGGACAGCCCGAACCCGGGCAGGTCCACCGCGATCACGTCGTGGTGTTCGGCGAGCAGGTCCAGCACCGGCTCCCAGGCCTGCCAGCGGTGGCCGATGCCGTGCAGCAGCACCAGCGGCGAGCCGTTGCCGCGCCGTTCAAAGTTGACCTTCATGACATCACCTGCTCAGGCTCGGGGGCTGCGCGCCGGGTCGTCGTCGGGGGCGGGCTTCGGCTCCGCCGGGGCCGGTCGCAGCCGGCGGGTGAGCCGGTCCAGCCGGGGCAGTTGGGAGTCCAGGTCCAGCGTGGCCAGCCGGCGCATCAGCGGCATCGCGTAGTGGAAGGTGCCGTAGGCCAGCCAGGAGCCGACGGTGACCGGCAGCACCGGGATGTCGAACCGCACGGCGAACCGGATCCGCTGGGCGACCAGTTCCGGACCGGGGGCGAGCCGCCCGAACACGTCCTGGATCAGCCCGCCTTTCTCCGCCGAATCGCCCGGCCCGGCGAACTTGGTGGCCGCGTAGATGTTGGTGGCGATGAAGCCGGGGCAGATGGCGCTCACGCCCACGTTGTGGTCGCGCAGCTCGGCGCGCAGCGCCTCGGAGAGCATCAGCACGGCGGCCTTGGTCATCACGTACGCCGGCAGCGCCCGGCTGGGCGTGTACGCGGCGGCGCTGGCGATGTTCACGATGTGCCCGCGCCTCTTTGGTTCTGTTTTGTGCCGCTCGGCCAGCTGGCGGCCGAACAGCCGGCAGCCGTAGGCGACGCCGAGCAGGTTGACGTCCACGATCCGGCGCAGGTCCTCCACCGAGTGCTCGAGGAACGGCCCGCCCATGCCGATGCCGGCGTTGTTCACCACCACGTCCGGCACGCCGTGCGCCTCGGCGACCGACCCGGCGAACCGTTCGAAGGCCTCCGGGTCGGCCACGTCCAGCTGGTACGCCTCGGCGGAGCCGCCGTGCTGGCTGATGCGCAGCACGGTCTCGGTGGCGGCGGCCAGGTCGATGTCCGCGCAGATGGCGGTGGCCCCGTCCTTGGCGAACGCCTCCGCCGTGGCCCGCCCGATGCCCGATCCGGCGCCGGTGACGACCACCAGCTCCGGACGGGTCAGCCTTCCGACCATCCGCCCTCACCCCATCGTGAAAGTTAACACCGCTCGTAAAAACGTAACATCTGTAAAGGGTGTTAGCTAGTCGAACAGGTCGGGCTCCGAGCGGGTGATCTGGTCCCACAGCGGCTGGAACATCAGCCAGCCGAGCGACTCGGTGCCGATCTGGTCGTGGGTGAGCTTGGCGTTCTCGTGGTCGATCGGCCGGGTGTCGCCGGTGGCCTTGCCGATCAGCTGGGCCTGCGCCGAGCGCTCCATGGTGATGAACCACCAGGCGGCCGAGTCGACGCTGGTGCCGGCGGTGAGCAGGCCGTGGTTGGCCAGGATGATCGCCTTGTTCGCGCCCAGGGTGGCCGCGATCCGCTTGCCGTAGTCGGTGTCGTAGACCACCCCGGAGAACTCCTCGAACCGGGTGTGGTCCTGGTAGAAGGCGCAGGAGTCCTGGGTGAGCGGCTCCAGGAACTGGCCGGTCGCGGCCAGCGTCTTGCCGTACAGCGAGTGGCTGTGCGCCGCCGCGACCACGTCCGGCCGGGCGTGGTGGATCGCCGAGTGGATGGCGAAAGCGGCCTCGTTGACCGGGTGCCGCCCCCGCACCACCTGGCCGTCCGTGTTGACCAGCAGCAGGTCGCTGACCCGGATGTGCTTGAACGATACGGCGAACGGGTTGACCCAGAAGTGGTCGGTGAACTCCGGGTCGCGGGCGGTGATGTGCCCGGCCACGCCCTCCTCGAAGCCGAACCGGCCGAACAGGCGGAGCGCGGCGGTGAGCCGTTCCTTGCGGTGCCGGCGCTCCGCCGCGACGTCGTCGAACACCGGTGGCCGGCGCGTGATCAGTTCCTCGGCGGGGATCGGTGACAGGTCCTCGCGGGTGAGCGGTTCGCGGCTGGAGGGCGGCACGGCGGCTCCTAAGTTAGTTTCAGCACCAACTTTCCGATGTTCTCTCCGCGGAACAGCTTGAGCAAGGTTTCCGGGAAATCGGCGACCGAACCGCCCACCACGTCCTCCCTGGACTGCAGCTTGCCCTCGCGCAGCCAGCCGGCCATCGCGGCGGCGCCCTCCGGGTAGCGGTCGTAGAAGTCGGTGACGATGAAGCCCTCCATGCGCGCGCGGTTGATCAGTAGGCTCAGGTAGTTCTTCGGCCCGGCGATCTGCTCGCGGGCGTTGTACTGGCTGATCGCCCCGCACAGCACCACCCGCGCGCCCACGGTGAGCCGGGCCAGCGCCAGGTCCAGGATCTCCCCGCCGACGTTGTCGAAGTACACCTGCACGCCGTCCGGGGTGGCCTCGCGGATGCGCCCGGCCAGGTTCGGCTCGCGGTAGTCCAGCGCGGCGTCGAAGCCCAGCTCACGCACCCATTCACACTTCTCCGCGCCGCCCGCGATGCCCACCGCCCGGCAGCCGTGGATCTTGGCCAGCTGGCCGACCAGGCTGCCCACCGCGCCGGCCGCGCCGCTGACCAGCACCGTGTCGCCGGGCTTCGGCACGCCGACGTCGAAGAAGCCGAAGTAGGCGGTCATGCCGGTCATGCCCAGCGCGGCCAGGTAGGTGGGCATGGGCACGGCGCCCGGGTCGACGGCGATCAGCGCGGTGCCGTCCGACACCACGTACTCCTGCACGCCGAACATCCCGGTGACGTGCTGGCCGACCGGAAACTTCGGGTGGTTCGAGGCCACGACCTCGCCGGCGCCGAGCGCCCGCATCACGTCGTTCAGGCCCACCGGCGGCAGGTAGGAGGGCCGGTCGTCCATCCACCCGCGCATCGCGGGGTCCACCGAGATGTGCGACACCTTGATCACCAGTTGGCCGTCGGCCGGGGTGGGCACCGGCTCCTCCACGAGCGCCCAGTCACTCGGCTTCGGCTCGCCCACCGGCCGCGCGGCCAGTCGGACCTGGTGGTTGACGGATGTGCTCACCTTGGGCTCCCGTGATCGCCGGCATGCTGCTGGGTCTGCTGGGTGCGAGCCTGCCACTCAGCCGGGGTGCCCGCGAGTCGGGCGGCCTAGGGTCACCCGGTGCCGCGCCTCATCCTGTTGAACGGTCCGCCGGGCATCGGCAAGTCCACGCTGGCCCGGCGCTACGTGGACGACCACCCGGGCGTGCTCGACCTGGACATCGACCGGCTGCGCTCGATGATCGGCGGCTGGCGGGATCGCTACGCGGAGAGTGGTGCGCTGGCCCGGACCGCGGCGCTCACCATGGCTGTCACCCACCTGCGCGCGGGTCATGACGTGCTGGTGCCGCAGTACATCGGCCGGGCGAGCGAGCTGGCGCGTCTCGAGCGGACGGCCGAGGAGGCCGGCGCGGAGTTCCGGGGACTTGCCCTAATGGACGAGAGGGCCGGTGCGCTGGAACGGTTCGAGCGGCGCGAGGCGGTGACGCCCGAGCAGCGCGCCGCCCGGCGGGACGTGGCCCTCGGCGGGGGAGCGGTCATGCTCGGCCGGATGTACGACCGGCTGGCCGAGCTGCTGCGCGACCGTCCGGGGGTGGTCGTACTGCGCAGTGTGCCCGGCGACGTGGACGGGACCTATCGCGCCCTGCTGACGGCGTTGGGTGAACACCCATAACCGGTGCTCAAGTGGCACACGCGAGTTTTGTGGGTGGCTTCGCTGCGCCGTTCGAGCGGTGAACTTTCCAAGCACTTCGATCACTCGATGATCTCGTTATAACCTCCGCCTCCCGCGGTCGGGAGTCGACCGCCTGACCGGGGCGGAGGCACGTTGAGCCAGCAAGAATTCCGAACGCGACCGGACGGGACGAAGTATCCGCTCACGCCGACGAAGCCCAAGAACGGCTGGGTCGGGGTGGCGCTCGTGGCCGGACTGGTGCTCGGCGGCGGAGCCGTGGGCACGAGTACTTCGGCTGCCGCCCCAGGGGCGAGAGCCGGGCAGTCGGCCCAGGCGGCCCGCTCGGCGCAGTCCGCGTGGTCGGGAAGGTCCGGGCGGTCGGGGAGGTCGGCGCGTTCGGCGGCGGCCGAGGTGAGGGCCGTGGTGCGTGCCGCGCGGGTGGTGGACCGACTGCGGCGCCAGGGCCACCAGGCCCGGCTGGAGGCCCACCGGGACGACCCGGACTGCGCCGCGCACGCCGAAGGCGAGCTGCGGGCCTGCCTGGCGAACCACCAGGCCCACCGGTGCCGGGGCCTGCGGCGCGCGCTGATCGTGGTGCCGGTGGAGGGGACCGAGGTGCTGGTCGCGGTGTCCTGGGTGCGCATGCGGGACCGGCGGTCCGCCGCCGAGTTGCGGCGACTGCTGGTATGGCCGGGCGCGGGCAGCGTCGTCGAGCTGTCCCGGGAGATCGGGCGCTACCGGGGCGTGCGGTTCGACGCGGCCGCCTCGGTTTCCGCCGTGGACGGCGACACGGTGATCAGCGTGCGGGCGCGGCCGGTGTCCGGAGCGGCGGGCGCCCGTCTGGCCGGCGTGATCGCCCGCGCCGCCCTCGGCTGAGCCGCCGGCGCGAAACCGCGGTCCGGCTGCCCGGCGCGCGCTGGCTCGATCGACCTCGACAGCAGTCTTGTTCGATCACGACCTGCGCCAGACTGACGCCGATCTCGATGCCGGCACCGCCGGCCCTGTCCGGGACGCCCGAGGAGGGTGATCGCCGTCCCTGGCGGTTAGGCGTCGATTTTCGACGCCTAACCGCCACGGTTGGAGATCATGCCCCGCCGCAGCCACCCAACGCGGGCACCCGGCCAGCGCCGTCCCGGCTGAGAGTGACTGAACCACGCTGCTGAAGTGACTGAACCACGCTGCTGGAGTGACTGAATCAGGAGGGGAGGGTGGGCATCCAGGTGGCGGTTTCGGGGAGGCCGGCCGAGAGGGGGCGGGGGGTTAGGCCCAGGGCGTGGGTGGCGGTGTCCTTGACCTGGACCGGGGCTAGCTTGCCGTACACCTCTGATCGCCGGGCGAACGTTCCGGCGTCCGGGCCGAGTGAGCTGCCCGGTGGCAGCGCGCGCACCCGGTGCGGGCTGTTGACCAGCGACGCGTACCGGTGCAACACCTCTCCGAACCCGGCCACCTCCCCGCACAGCACATAACGCCGCCCGGGCGAGCCGTGCCGGTGGGCGAGCAGCATCCCCCGGGCCACGTCCTCAGCAAGCACCCAACCCACCCGGGCGTCCACCACCTCGGTGACCCGGCCGGCGGCGGCCGCCGCGAACAGCGCGTTGTAGCTGCCCGCCCCGGCCGGGCTGGGGCCGTAGATGGCGACCGGGCTGACCACCACGGCGGGCAGCCCGGAGCCCAGCACCAGGGCCTCGGCCTCCGCCTTGGTCACCGAGTACGGGTCGGTGAACGCGGTCACCCCGGGCGGCGCATCCTCGGACACCAGGCCGGTCCGGTCGATGATCGCCGCGCCGGTGCTGGTGTGGACGAACCGGCCCACCCCGGCCCGGGCGGCGGCGTCCAGCACGTTGCGGGTGCCGGCGACGTTCAGCTCCCTGGTCTCGGCCAGTGAGCTGCCGATCGAGGCGGCCAGATGGAACACTGCCGTGCAGCCGGTCGCGGCGGCGTACAAGGCGTCCGGATCGCCCAGCTCGGCCACCGCGTACGGCACTCCGGCCGGCAACGCGGCTGCCCTGGCCTCGGTGCGGACCACCGCGCGCACCGGTTCGCCGGCTGCCAGCAGCGCCTTGACCAGCGCGGAACCCAGATAACCGGTCGCACCGGTGACGAGCAGCATGCCCCCATCCTGCCCGTGGGGCACTTGGGCGCGACCGGCGGTCGGTAGGCGGTCGCTAATCGAATGGAGTAGCCGCCGATCTTGAAACAGCAGCCGGTTATCCAGGTGTTCCCAATGGGGCACGGATGGGCTATTGGCGCCGCGGGCCACTCGTCTCGGGGTCACGCCCAGTGAGCGCTGCCGGTGCCGTAGAGCACATCCTGAGAGCGACATCTGTGTTGTTATTCACAGGCACGTTTAGCCCGAGAAACAGATGGAGGCCGGGAGATGTCGTCGTGGTGGAACAGTTCGCGGGCCATTTACGGCGCGGAACTGCGAGCCGGCGCGCTCTGCCTGGTCGACCACGGTTGGCCGGTCGTACCGGGTTCCTGCCTGGATTCGGTCCCGGCGTTTGAAGAGGGGGTGGCGGCGGCCAGTTGTGACCCGGCGCGGGTGGGCCAGTGGTGGTCCGAGGCGCCGTACTCGGTGTTGTTGGCCACCGGTGACGCGTTGGACGTCATCGAGGTGCCGGCCTGGATGGGCCGCCGGATGGCCAGCACGCTGCGAGAGGTCGGACTGGTCGCCCCACTTGTCGCCACGCCCACCGGGCGTTGGTGTTTCCCCGTGAGCCCCGGCGGCGGCCAGCTGACCGAACAGGTGGCCGCCGCCGATGCCAAGTGGCACGGGAAGGGCTCCTGGGTCATCGCACCGCCGTCCGAGTGTGCGGACGGGCTGGTGCACTGGCGAGTGCACCCTTCGGTGTGCGGCTGGCGCCTGCCGGACGCCGAACTCGTGCACAGCGCGGCCGCCGAGGCCGCGCGTTGGCGCGCCGCTACGACTCCCGCGGCGGCGGCAGCGCCCGAAGGGGCGGACGACCGGCTGGTAGCCCAGCGGCCAGCCGGCGTCGCCTCTGGCATGCGGTCCTAGCCCAAGGACCGCGAGCCACGCAAGGGGCTGATTGCTCCGCTGCGGCGAACCGTCGGGGCGCGCCGGAGCAGCCCGAAAGACCGGGCCGGGGTAGGTGGTCCGCCCGCCACCACCCCGGCCCGGTTCGCGAGTGGTTCCAAGGAGACCGGGCACACTGTGAATGTGACAACCGCGTTCACACCGATCGGTCTGGACCCGCGCAACGCCGAGATCAAGCGCCGGGGCCTGCGCCGGATGAAGCTCGTGGCGGCCGGTTTCCTGGCCGGCGCCACGGTGCTGTTCATCGCGGCCCACCTGTGGCTGTCCGCCGGCGGGCCGGGTTGGCTGGGCTACGTCAAGGCCGCCGCCGAGGCCGGCATGGTCGGTGCGCTGGCCGACTGGTTCGCCGTCACCGCGCTGTTCCGGCGCCCGCTGGGCCTGCCCATCCCGCACACCGCGATCATCCCGACCAAGAAGGACCTGCTCGGCGACAGCCTCGGTGACTTCGTCGGGGCCAACTTCCTGGCCGAGGACGTGGTGCGGGACAAGCTGAGCCGCGCCGAGCTGCCCCGGCGGCTGGGCACCTGGGTGGCCGAGCCGGAGAACGCCGAGCGGGTCACCGCCGAGCTGGCCACCGCCGTGCGGGGCGCGGTCACCGTGCTGCGCGACGAGTACGTGCAGGACGTGCTCGAACAGGTGCTGGTGAAGCAGCTGATGGACCGCGAGTGGGGGCCGCCGCTGGGCAAGGTGCTGTCCGGGGTGCTGGCCGACGGCGCCCACCACCGGATGGTCGACCTGGTCTGCGACCGGGCCTACGAGTGGGTGCGGGGCAACTACGACCTGGTCATGCGGGTGGTCTCGGACCAGGCGCCGAACTGGTCGCCCCGGTTCGTGGACGAGCTGGTGGCCGACAAGGTGTTCCGCGAGGTGCTGGAGTTCTCCTGGGCGGTGAAGACCGACCCCGACCACCCGCTGCGCAAGGCGGTGGACAAGTTCCTGGTCGAGTTCGCCGACGACATGCAGCACGACCGGCCGACCATCGAGCGCACCGAGGCGATCAAGCACCAGTTGGTCGAGCACCCGGATGTGCAGCGGTTCATCGGCAAGGCCTGGGGCACCGCCAAGACCATGTTGCTGGACGCGGCCGCCGACCCGTCCAGTGCGCTGCGCCGGCGGGTCGCCCAGGGGTTGGCCTCGCTGGGCGAGCGGTTGGCCACCGACGCGGAGTTCCGCGCCAAGTTCGACGGCTGGCTGCTGGACGCGGCCGGCTATGTGGTGCGCCACTACCGGGCGGAGATCACCACACTGATCACCGACACGGTGGACCGCTGGGACGGCCCGGAGACCGCTCGCAAGGTGGAGCTCCAGGTGGGCCGCGACCTCCAGTACATCCGGATCAACGGCACCGTGGTCGGCGCCCTGGCCGGCCTGGCCATCTACACCCTCTCCCAACTCCTCGGCTGACCCGCACCACCACCCCGCGAGGCGGTACCCACGGCACTCGCGGGGCGTGGGGAAACGTGGCGAGGGCCACGTAACCTGCGCAAGCAGAGTGCTTGCTACAGCTAGCGCAATGGTCTACCGTCGGTAGCACCAGATCGAAACCCACTGGGGGCGTAAATGAGCAAGTCCGATTCCAACCCCGTCGAGCACGTCGGCCACGCCGTCGGGCAAGCGGTCGAGGACATCGGTGAGTACATCCGCCAGCAGCGGGTAGGTGCTCAGGTCTCGTTGCGACAGCTGGCCAAGCTGGCCGGCGTGAGCAACCCGTACCTGAGTCAGATCGAGCGGGGGCTTCGCAAGCCCTCGGCGGAGATTTTGCAGCAGATCGCCCGGGGGCTGCGCATCTCGGCCGAGGCGCTCTACGTCCGCGCGGGGATTCTCGAGCAACGGCCGGCCAGTGCGGTGACCGACGCGGTGCTCGCGGATCTCGAACTGTCCGAACGGCAGAAGCAGGTACTGCTCGACATCTACCAGTCCTTCCGGCTGGAGAACGAGCACTCCGCCGGCAAGGCGCCGAGCACGACCGCCGGCCAGACCTTCGGCAGCGTCGCCGACCAGCAAGCCGACCGCGTGACCGACAACTCAAACCAGAACAACTCCACGATCTCACCAGAGAGGTGATCACGATGGCTCCGACCCTTCCGACCTCCGCCGACGTTCGCAAGGCCCGTACCCAGGCCAACAAGGCCGTCTCCGAGCGCTTCGACCTGGTCCGCACCCCGCTGCTGGCCGTGCTGGGCGCCGGCGACCTGGGTGTCAACAAGGTCAACGACGCGCTGTCCAAGGCCCGCAAGAACGCCGAGGAGCGCCGCGGCGTGGTGACCGAGCGGGTGGAGAAGCTGCAGTCGCAGCTTTCCGACCTGCCCACCGAGCTGCGCGAGCGGTTCGAGGCCGAGCGCGCCCGTTACAACGCCGACGAGCTGCGCAAGCGCTACGACGAGCTGGCCGAGCGCGGCGAGGGCGCCCTGGACCGCATCCGCAAGCAGCCCCGCGTTGCCAAGACGCTGGACAGCATCAGCGACGTCAACGAGCGGTTCGAGAAGCAGGTGGACAAGGTCGTCGACGACGTGCACGACCGGTTCACCACCGCCGACGCCAAGGTGACCGCGGTTCGCGCCGACGCCGCCGACAAGGTGGAGGAGGCCGGCTCGACCGCCGCCGCGAAGGTTGAGGAGGCCGGCGCGACCGCCGCCGAGACCACCAAGACCACCGCGACCAAGGCCGCCACCAAGGCCGCGCCGCGGCGTGGCAACGGCGCCGCCGCCAAGCGGACCACCAACGGCGGTACCGCCAAGTAATCCGCGTCACCCAACGTAACCGCGCCCCGGGACCTCCCGCCCCGGGGCGCGGTTCGTCTGTGTGTCCGGCAACCCGTACTCTGGTGCGGTGGCGCTGCTGAGTGTGCTGGACACCTACATCCTGACCGCCATCTGGGTGCTGGCCATCCCGGTCGGGGGCTGGGCGTTCGTGCACGCCTTGACCTGCCGCCCGGATGCCTTCACCGCCGCCGAGAAGCTCACCAAGCCGGCCTGGCTGGCCATTACCGGCATCGGGCTGGCCCTGCTGGTCATCTGCCGAGGGCCTTACGCCGAGGGCGCGTTCTTCTGGATCGCCGCGCTGTGCGCCGAGCTGGTCTACCTGGTGGACGTGCGGCCCAGCCTGATCGAGGTCCAGGGCGGCCGGAGGTAAGGATTCAGCGCCGTAGCTCGTTCAGCGCGGCTTCGGTGATCAACTGTTCGCGAGCCGAGGGGTCGTCGTGGCAGCGCCGCATGAGCCGGAGCAGCCGCGCCGGGTCCACGGCCAGCCGGCTCCCGTCGATCAGCAGCAGGTGCTCGTCGGACACCCGGGGGAAGAACACCACGGGCATCCGGTGGAACCACGCCTCTCCCCGGGCGTCGGGGTCGGTGCCCAGGACGATCAGCGGGGAGCGCTCGGGCTGGACGGCGCTCACCACGTGGACCGCCGACCAGGCGCACGCCGCCTCGAAGCCGGCGCCGGACAGGTACACGACCTCCGGCGAGAGCCGGACGAACCCCGGACGCCACCGGCCGAGCACCAGCGCCACCAGGCCGCGGACCCACCAGACGACGGCCCAGCTGAGGGCGAGCAGCATCAGCAGCGCCCCGATACCGGTCAGGATGGTCGGTTCTTCGGACAGGTGGGCAACGGCCGCGTAAACGAGCGTGCCGACGAACAGGCCGAGGGTAGCGAAGCAGCTCACCTCCGCGAGGAACGCCAGCCGGGAGTTCGGGATGACCAGTTGCCCGTCGCCGTCCTCGTCGGTCTCCAGCCGGGCGAACCGCCCCCGGCGCGTCCGCACCCGCACCTGGGTCGCGTAGCTCAGCAGGGCCAGGGAGAGGAACAGGCCGGCCCCGCACGCCGGATACACGAGGCCCGCTCCTCCCGTGTAGTAGCCGTCGACCGCGAAGTAGCCGCTGACCAGCCCCAGCGCCAGGCAGGCGAGCGTGACGCCGATCTTGTTGGCCCGGTTCTCCGCGCGCCAGGACGCCGGCCACAGGGCCGGCTGCGGGTCCGCCGGGAATGCGTCGCTCACCGGCAGGAGTTTGTCAGGTTGAGGGCGGATTCCGCCCTGAGCGAACCTGGCTCAACTTAACTGCGCCCCGTCGGAATGACTGCAACGGTGTAAGCGTTGCAAGCGGCATGACTGAGACGCTGAAGCTGCCGGTACTGCCACTGACCGACTCGGTCGTGCTGCCCGGCATGGTGGTGCCGATCCGGCTCGACCAGCCCGAGCCGCGGGCCGCGGTCGATGCGGCGCAGGCGGAGTCCAACACCGAACGCCGGGTGCTGTTGGTGCCGCGCCCGGACGGAAACTACGCGGCGGTGGGCACCGTCGCGGTGCTCGAACAGGTCGGCCGGATGCCCACCGGCGAACCGGCCGCCGTGGTTCGCGGCGAGCGGCGGGCCAGGATCGGCTCCGGGGTGCCCGGGCCGGGCGCGGCGCTGTGGGTGGAGGCCACCCCGCTGGACGACGTGGTCGCCCCGCCCGGCCGCGCCGACGAGCTGGCCCGCGAGTACAAGTCCCTGATCGTGTCGCTGCTGCAGCGGCGCAACGCCTGGCAGGTGATCGACTCGGTGGAGTCCATCACCGACCCCGGCCAGCTCGCCGACACCGCCGGTTGGTCCAGCTGGCTGTCCACCGAGCGCAAGCTCGAGCTGCTCGCCGAGGTGAACGTGATCACCCGGCTGGAGCGGCTGATCGCCTGGACCCGTGAGCACACCGCCGAGCAGGACGTGTCGGAGAAGATCGCGGACGACGTCCGGGAGGGCGTGGAGAAGACCCAGCGGGAGTTCCTGCTCCGCCAGCAGCTGGCGGCGATCCGCAAGGAGCTCGGCGAGTCGGAGCCGGACGGTTCCGACGACTACCGGGCTCGGGTGGAGGCCGCCGACCTGCCGGAACACGTGCGCAAGGCGGCGCTGACCGAGGTCGGCAAGCTGGAGCGGGCCTCCGACCAGTCGCCCGAGTCGGGCTGGATCCGCACCTGGCTGGACACCGTGCTGGACATGCCGTGGTCGGTCCGCACTTCCGACAGCGACGACCTGACCGGCGCGCGGGCCGTGCTGGACGCCGACCACGCCGGCCTGGACGACGTGAAGGAACGCCTGGTGGAGTTCCTCGCGGTGCGGGCCCGGCGGGAGCGGCGCGGAATGGAACGGCTGGGCGGGCGCGGTTCCGGCGCGGTGCTGTCGCTGGTCGGTCCGCCCGGTGTGGGCAAGACCTCACTGGGTGAGTCGGTCGCGCGGGCGCTGGGCCGCAAGTTCGTCCGGGTCGCCCTGGGCGGCGTGCGGGACGAGGCGGAGATCCGAGGTCACCGGCGCACCTACGTGGGCGCACTGCCCGGGCGCATCGTCCGGGCCATCCGGGAGGCCGGCGCCATGAACCCGGTCGTGCTGCTGGACGAGATCGACAAGGTCGGCAGCGACTTCCGGGGCGACCCCACGGCGGCGCTGCTCGAGGTGCTGGACCCGGCCCAGAACCACACCTTCCGGGACCACTACCTGGAGGTCGACCTGGACCTGTCCGATGTGCTCTTCCTGGCCACCGCGAACGTGCTCGAGGCCATCCCCGGCCCGCTGGCCGACCGGATGGAGATCGTCACGCTGGACGGCTACACCGAGGCGGAGAAGGTCGCCATCGCGCGCGACCACCTGCTGCCCCGGCAGGTCGAGCGGGCCGGGCTGGAGCCGGCCGACGTGGAGTTCTCCGAGGTCGCACTGGGCATGATCGCCGCCGAGTACACCCGCGAGGCCGGTGTCCGCCAGCTGGAACGGGCACTGGCGAAGGTCCTGCGCAAGGTCGCCGTGGAGCTCGATTCCAGCGCCCCCACCCCGGCGATTCAGTCACTTCAGCAGGGTGGTTCGGTCACTTCGGCAGCTACCCGGCCGGTTCGGGTGGACGCCGACGCGTTGGTCGGCTACCTGGGCCGGCCCCGGTTCACCCCCGAGTCGGCCGAGCGCACCTCGGTGCCGGGCGTGGCCACCGGGCTGGCGGTCACCGGCACCGGCGGGGACGTGCTGTTCATCGAGGCCACCTCGATGGACGGTGACGCGGGGCTGACCGTGACCGGGCAGCTGGGCGACGTGATGAAGGAGTCCGTCTCCATCGCGCTGTCCTACCTGCGCTCCCGCGGCCTGGCCGGGTCACTGGCCGAGCGCAAGGTGCACGTGCACGTGCCGGCCGGGGCGGTGCCCAAGGACGGTCCGTCGGCGGGCATCACCATGACCACGGCGCTGGCCTCGCTGGCGTCCGGCCGCCCGGTGCGGTCGAACGTGGGCATGACCGGCGAGGTCACCCTGCAGGGACGGGTGCTGCCGATCGGCGGGGTCAAGCAGAAGCTGCTGGCCGCCCACCGCGCCGGCCTGACCGACGTGATCATCCCGAAGCGAAACGAGCCCGACCTGGACGACCTGCCCAAGTCCGTGCTCGCGCAGCTGAAGGTTCACCCGGTCGCCGACGTCGCCGAGGTCCTCGACCTGGCCCTCGAGCCCGTCCGGGAGATGGCGGCCTAACCACCGCCCAGCCATATCGCGGGTTCCACCAGCGCATATCGCGGGTTCCACCAGCGTGTGTCGCGGACTTTGCCGGCTCATGTCGCGGATTCGCTCGCCGTTCGGCGCGGTGGAATCCGCGACATGACCGGGTGGAACCCGCGATATGTGCTGGTGGAACCCGCGATATGGCGGGGTTAGGTGAAGGTGATTGTTTTGTTGCCCTGGACCAGGACTCGGTCCTCCAGGTGCCAGCGGAGGCCTCGGGCGAGGACCAGTTTCTCGGCGTCGCGGCCCAGGCGGACCATGTCGGCGACGGTGTCGCCGTGGTCGATGCGGATGACGTCCTGCTCGAGGATCGGGCCGGCGTCCAGGTCGGCCGTGACGTAGTGGCAGGTGGCGCCGATCAGCTTGACGCCCCGGGCGTGCGCCTGGTGGTAGGGCCGCGCGCCGACGAAGGACGGCAGGAAGCTGTGGTGGATGTTGATCGCCCGGCCGGCCCACGCCTCGCACAGCTTGGCCGGCAGGATCTGCATGAACCGGGCGAGCACCACGGCGTGCGGGTCGTGCGCCTCGACCTGGGCGGCGACCTCGTCGAACGCAGCGGAGCGGGCGTCCCCGTTGACCCCGGGCGGCGGGAACGGGACGTAGGAGAACGGCAGCCCGTGCGCCTCCACCATGCCGCGCAGGGCCTCGTTGTTGCCGATCACCGCCGACACCTCGCAGGGCAGCTCCCCGCTGGCCACCCGGCCGAGCAGGTCGTGCAGGCAGTGGCCCTCCTTGGTCACCAGCAGCACGATGCGCTTGGTGTCGCCGGTGTCGGTGACCCGCCAGGTGGCCTGGTCGGACAGCTCCCTGGCCACGTCGGCGAACCGCTCGCGCAGCTCCGCCGCGTCGAACGGCAGCGACGATGCCCGCACCACCTGACGCGTGAAGAACCACTCGGTGTCGCTGTCCGTGTGGTAGGCGGCCTCGGTGATCCAGCCTCCCGCGTCGGCCAGGAACCCGGAGATGCGGGCCACGATCCCGGTGCGGTCCGGGCAGCTGAACGTGATGACGTAGCGGCGGTCAGGTGTGCTCACGGGCACTTATCGTGCCAGTTGCCCTAACGGAGACTGAGCCACTCCTGCGCAAACCGGGATTCCCGGTCGATGAGCTTGTTCAGGTGCTCGGCGATGAGCTCCTCCACCTTGCCTCCGACCAGCGGGACGTTAACCTTCGCGGTGCCGTCCAGGACGTAGTCGCAGGACCCTCCGGCCCCGGTGAGCGCCAGCGTGCCGCTGACCTGGCCGGGGGCGTCCTTCACCCGCCCGCCGATCTCGCCGGCGTACCGCCCGGGCGCGACCAGCCGCCAGGTCTCGGTGCGCTCGATGCGCAGGTCGCCGGGCAGCAGCTTGCGCACCGGGCCGGGCAGGTGGTCGCGGCTGACGCCCTGGAGGAAGACGATGCGCGCGGCGTCCGGCGTGGCGCTGTGGTCGACCAGCCCGGCACCCGGGCCGCCGATCCGGGCCAGCCTGGCCTCCAGGAACTCGCGGTCGGTGAGCACGCCGAACACCGCCTCGGGTGCCGACGAGTAACGGAACGAACACCGGATCGGGCGCGACATGGCGCGCAGCGTAACTCAGCGCGGAACGCGCTGGGCCGAGCATGCGCCCAGTTAGGCGCATGCGGGAGACGCTACCGCTACCGTTGGGACACGTGACTGAGTACAGCACGGCGACGGCCCGGGTGTCGCTCGCCGAGCACACCACCCTGCGGCTCGGCGGGCCGGCCGAGCGGCTGGTGCACGCCGGCACCGCCGAGGAACTGGTCGCCGAGGTGCGCGCGGCCGACGCCACCGGTGCTCCGGTGCTCGTGCTGGGCGGCGGGTCGAACCTGGTGGTGGCCGATGCCGGCGTGCCGGGCACCACGGTCCGGGTGGCCACCGGGGGCACCGCGCGGGAGCGCCTCGGGGACGGCCGGGTGCTGCTCACCGCCGAGGCCGGCGAGGACTGGGACTCGGTGGTGCGCGGCGCGCTGTCGGCCGGTCTGGCCGGCCTGGAGTGCCTGTCCGGCATCCCCGGGTCGGCGGGCGCCGTGCCGGTGCAGAACGTCGGCGCCTACGGCGTGGAGATCGCCGAACTGCTGGTCGACGTGGACCTCTACGACCGGCGGCGGGGCGTGGTCCGCGAGCATGTGCCGGCCGCCGGGCTGGGCCTGCGCTACCGGGGCAGCCACCTGAAGGGCCGGGACGACGCGGTGGTGCTGCGCATCCGGCTGGCCCTGCGCTCCGATGCGGAGGCTTCGGGGCCGATCCGCTACCCGGAGTTGGCCGACGCGCTGGGCGTTCCACTGAACGCGACCGCGCCGCCGGAACGGGTGCGCGCGGCGGTGCTCGCGCTGCGCCGGTCCAAGGGCATGGTGCTGGACCCGGCCGAGCACGACACGTGGAGCGCCGGCTCGTTCTTCACCAACCCGATCGTGCCCGCTCCGGTCGCGGAGCGGATCGTGGACGGCCCCCGCTACCCGGCCCCGGACGGGCTGGTGAAGCTGTCCGCCGCCTGGCTGATCACCAACGCCGGCTTCCGCCGGGGACACCCCGGCCCGGGCGGAAGGGTCGCCCTGTCCGGCCGGCACAGCCTGGCGCTGACCAACCGGGGCGGCGGGCGCACCGAGGACCTGCTGACGCTGGCCCGTGAGGTGCGGGACGGGGTGCGCGGGGCGTTCGGCGTCGAGCTGCACCCGGAGCCGGTGCTGGTCGGGTGTGCGCTGTGAGGGACGTGCGCCGGCTGCTGCTGAGCGTGGCCGTGACGGTGGTCGGCGGGGCCGGCCTGGTCACCGCGCTCGGGGACGGCGACGAGGAGGGCGTGGGGTCGCTGCTGGCGCCGTCGCCGCCCAAGGTCAGCGTCAGTTACCAGCCCGGCGCGGGCGGCCCGCCGGTGAACCCGAGGGCCACGATCGCGGTCACCGCCACCGGTGGCCAGCTGCGCGAGGTGGCGCTCACCCAGGGCGGGGGCAAGCCGGTGAAGGGCGCGCTGTCCGACGACCGGCGCACCTGGACGGCGGGCGAGCCGCTGGCCTACGGCAAGTCGTACACCTGGACCGGCACCGCCGTGGACCCGGACGGCAAGACGGTCCCGCTGGGCGGCTCGGTCACCACGGTGACCCCGGCGAAGATCGTGCGCGGCACGCTGAACATCGGCGACGGGCGGGTGGTGGGCGTTGCCGCGCCGATCCGCATCCAGTTCAACGGGCACGTGACCGACCGGGCGGCGGCGGAGAAGACGCTCACCGTGCACACCTCGGTGCCCACCGAGGGGTCCTGGGGCTGGCTGCCGGACGAGGGCGGCGGTTCCCGGGTGGACTGGCGGCCCCGGGAGTACTGGCAGTCCGGCACCAAGGTCACGGTGACCGCCAACCTGTTCGGCGCGGACTACGGCGCCGGCGCGTTCGGCGCCTCGGACGTCAGCACCACGTTCACCATCGGCCGGGCCCAGCTCACCCGGGCGGACGTGCGCAGCCATGAGCTGGTGGTGCTGCGGGACGGCCGGGAGGTGGCGCGCTACCCGGCCAGCTACGGGCTGGACTCCGACCCCAACCGGAACACCCGCTCCGGCATCCACGTGGTCACCGAGAAGTTCACTGACAAGCGGATGGTGAGCCAGCAGTACGGCTACGACGTGATGGAGAAATGGGCGGTCCGGATGAGCAACAACGGCGAGTTCATCCACGCCAACCCGCAGACCGTCGGCGTGCAGGGTTCCTCGAACGTCAGCCACGGCTGCGTGAACCTCTCCCTGGACGATGCCCGGCAGTACTACGACGGCGCGGTCTACGGCGACCCGGTGGAGGTCACCGGTTCCGGGGTGCAGCTGTCGGCGAAGGACGGCGACATCTGGGACTGGACGCTTTCCTGGGCGGACTGGCAGCGATTGTCCGCGTTGAAGGGGTAAGCCAATTTCTCGGAATTGGCGCTGCCGTTTCCGGCGGAATTGAACCACCCTGGGGAAATGCTCGATCAGTATTTGCCGCCGCTGCGTTTCCCGACCAGTGCCATGTCCGGCCTGGTGGACCGGCCGGTGCGCTACGACCTCGCGGAGAGCACCTGCCCGCCGCTGCGCCTGGGCGAGCTGGGCGACCTCACCGAGCTGGCCGGATTGCCGCTGGGCTACGGCACCTCCCGGGGGGACTCCGAGCTGCGGGAGCTGATCGCCGCCGAGGCGGGCGCCGACCCGGGCCAGGTGCTGGTCACGGTGGGCGCCATCGAGGCGATGTTCCTGCTCGCGCAGGACCGCCGGCACGGGCGGATGCTGGTGGTCGGCCCGAGCTTCCCGCCGGCCCGCGAGGTGCCCGAGGGCCTCGGCGCCCGGGTGGACACGGTGCCGCTGCGGTTCGACGACGGCTACCGGCTGCCGCTGGACGCCATCGAGGCGGCGCTGGGTCCGGACGTCACGCTGGTGTCCTGCGCCTCCCCGCAGAACCCGTCCGGCGTGCGGTTCACCGACGACGAGCTGCGGTCGCTGCTGGCCCGGGTGGAGCGGCGCGCGCCGGAGGCCGTGGTGCTGGTCGACGAGACCTACCGGGCGTCGACCTACGGGTCGGCGCCGGTGCCCGGCTCGGCCATCGGGCTCTCGCCCCGGGTGGTCACCTGCTCGTCGCTGTCCAAGGCGCACGGCGCCCCCGGGCTGCGGATCGGCTGGCTGGTCACCGCGGACGCGGCGCTCTACGAGCGCCTGCGCAACGCCAAGTTCCTCAGCACGGTCACCTGCTCGGTGGTGGACGAGCTGCTCGGCACCCGGGTGCTGCGCTCCCGCCGCCCGATCCTGGCCGCGCGGGCGGAGCGGTTGGCCCGGGCGCTGGACGAGCTGGTCGCCTGGTGCTCCGGCCGGCCCGTGGACCTGGTCCGCCCGGACGGCGGGGCGCTGTGCTGCCTGCGGCTGCGCGCCGACCGTTTCCCGGACGACGCCGTGCCCGCGTTCTACGCCCGGCTGGCCGAGCTGGACACCCGGGTCGCGCCGGGCCACTGGTTCGGCGAGCCGGACCGGGTGTTCCGCCTCGGCTTCGGCCACCTGGAGGAGGCCGACTTCACCGAGGCCCTCTCCCGCCTGGCCGAAGCCCTGACCCGCTCCTCCGGCTGAGCGCTCCCGCCCCCGACGGAGATCATCAGGCACTCACGGTTGGTTCGCGGCCCGAAAACTCCGGTGATTGCCTGATGATCACGGATGGCATGGTCATCAGGGCACAGTGGCTGCGCCGGCGTGCCTGAAGTGACCACCATGCCCTGATGATCACCGATTACATGGCCACCATGACATGACGACCACCCGAACCCGCCCCGAAGTGACCACCATGTCATGTTGATCATGGAAAGGTGGCCCGAGCCGGCGCACCCAGACCCCGCCGATCCCACCCCCGGCAAGTGCTACCACTCTCGGGGACGTATGGGGTAATTGGTGCTTCTGGGGTACCGGGGGTTGCGATATTTGGGGCAAACCCTAAGGCGCGAAACCGTTTTCCTCGGTTAAATGGTGTGAGTGGGGCTGCTGCGCGGGAGCGGGATCGCGCTGGTCGGGCTGCTGCTGGCCGGGTGCGGCGGCGTGGCGGAGGAGCCGGCGCCGCCGCCCCCCGTGGTGTCCTCCCGGCTGGAGCTGCCGGTGCGCCCGGCCACCCTCTCGGTGCAAGGCGTGGACCCGTGCTCGCTGGTGTCCGGGAAGCTGCGCGAGCAGTTCAGCGCGGTCGACGCGGGGCTGCGGGACGAGGCGCCGGACGGGCTGGGGTGCGCGTGGACCGGGCGGCCGGGCACCCGGGGGTTCAGCATGGGCCTTCGGCTGGTGCGCCGGCCGGTCCGGGAGTTCCTCGAGCTGCCCGGCGCCCGGGTGGCCAACGTGGCCGGGTTCGGCGCGGTGGACGTCCCCGGGGCACCCCACGAGCCCGGCTGCGTGACCCGGGTCGAGGTAGCCGACGACACCACGCTGTGGGCCAGCTACCAGGTGATACCCGATCCGGCCGCGCCGGAGGTGAGCCCGGACACCGCGTGCGAGCGCTCGCACCGGATCGCCATCGGCGCCCTGGCCCAGCTGCTGCTGCGGCCACCCCGGTAACCGGACCCGTGAGTGATTTGTGTGGCTATAGCCACACAAATCACTCACGGGTCTCAGTCCCGGTGCGCGCGGGTGGCCGAGGCCTGCGCCCTCGGCTTGAGCTCGATCAGGTCCAGGTTCACGTGCGGGGGCCGGCTGACCGCGAAACCGATCACCTCGGCCACGTCCTCGGCGACCAGCGGGGTGAGCCCGGCGTAGACCTGGTCGGCCCGCGAGGCGTCGCCGTCGAACCGGACCAGGGAGAACTCGGTCCGCACCATCCCCGGCACGATCTCGGTGACCCGCACCGGCCGGCCGAGCAGCTCGCCGCGCAGCGTCCGGTGCAGCGCCGACTGGGCGTGCTTGGCCGAGGTGTAGCCGGCGCCGTTGTCGTACAGCTCGTAGGCGGCCACCGAGGTCACCGTGACCACGTGCCCGTCCCCGGAGGCGATCAGCGCGGGCAGCAGCGCCTTGGTCACCCGCAGGGTGCCGAGCACGTTGGTCTCCCACATGGACCGCCAATGGTCCTCGTCGGCGTTCTCCACCGTCTCCAGGCCGAACGCGCCGCCGGCGTTGTTCACCAGCACCCGGGCGGCCGGGACGGCGGCGGCGAACTCGGCGACGGATGCGGCGTCGGTCACATCCAGGGCCAGGGCGGTGCCGTCCAGCTCGGCGGCGAGCTTCTCGAGCGGGTCCAGCCGGCGCGCGCCGACGATCACGTGGAAGCCCTGACCGGCCAGTTGGCGGGCGGTGGCGGCGCCGATTCCGGAGCTGGCTCCGGTGACCACGGCGACGGGACGTTCGCTGTTCGTACTCACGAGGCCCCAGCCTATCGATGGGTGCGGACCCCGCTCGCGTGCTAGGAAGGCGTGGTGCGTGCTATCGGGTCGCCCAGGCGGGTGTGTGTGTTGTCCGTGCACACCTCGCCGCTGGAGCAGCCGGGCACCGGCGACGCGGGCGGGATGAACGTCTACATCGAGCAGACCGCCGTGCGGATGGCCCGGCGCGGGGTGGCCGTGGAGATCTTCACCCGGGCCACCTCGTCGGACCAGCCGCCGACGGTCGAGCTGGCCCCCGGCGTGCAGGTGCGCCACGTGGCCGCCGGCCCGTACGAGGATCTGGGCAAGACCGAGCTGCCCAGCCAGATGTGCGCGTTCACCGCCGGGGTGCTGCGCACCGAGGCCCGCCACGAACCGGACCACTACGACGTCATCCACTCGCACTACTGGCTGTCCGGGCAGGCCGGCTGGCTGGCCCGGGACCGCTGGCGGGTTCCGCTGGTGCACAGCGCGCACACCCTGGCCAAGGTGAAGAACGCGGCGCTCGCCGACGGGGACCAGCCGGAACCCCGCTCGCGGGTGATCGGCGAGGAGCAGGTGGTCGCCGAGGCCGACCGGCTGGTCAGCAACACCGACACCGAGGCCGAGCAGCTGATCACGTTGTACGACGCCGACCAGGCGCGCACGGTGACCATCCCGCCCGGCGTGGACCTGCACCTGTACACCCCGGGCGACCGCGCGGCGGCCCGCCGGTCACTGGACCTGCCGGAAGACGCCGTGGTGCTGGCGTTCATCGGCCGCATCCAGCCGCTCAAGGCGCCGGACGTGCTGCTGCACGCGGCGGCCGAGCTGCTCGCCGCCACGGCGGCCGGGGAAGGCGCGGCGGCCGCCCGCGCGCTGCGCGAGCGGCTGGTGGTGCTGGTGGTGGGCGGCCCCTCCGGGTCCGGGCTGGCCGAGCCGACGGCGCTGCGCGAGCTGGCCGTGTCGCTGGGGCTGACCGGCGTCGCCCGGTTCCTGCCGCCGATGCGGCGCGAGGGGCTGGTCGACGTCTACCGGGCCGCCGACCTGGTCGCGGTGCCCAGCCACAACGAGTCGTTCGGCCTGGTCGCGCTGGAGGCGCAGGCCTGCGGCACGCCGGTGGTGGCGGCCTCGGTCGGCGGGTTGCCGGTGGCGGTGGCGGACGGCCGGTCCGGGTTGCTGGTGCACGGGCACGCGGCGGCCGACTGGGCCGGCGCGCTGGCCTCGGTGGCGCTGCGGCCGGAGTACCGGGAGAAGCTGTCCGCCGGCGCGGTCGAGCACGCCCAGCGGTTCTCCTGGGAGCGCACCACGGACGCCCTGCTGGCCACCTACGCCGACGCCGGCCTGGAGTTCCGGGGCCGCGGCGCCCGGGCGGGCTAGCGCGGAACGCGCTTGCCGAGCGCGCGCCCAGTTAGGCGCGCGCGGGAGACGCTAGCGCGGATCGCGCTTGCCGAGCGCGCGCCCAGTTAGGCGCGCGCGGGAGACGCTAGCGCGGATCGCGCTTGCCGAGCGCGCGCCCAGGCGCGCGCGGGAGACGCTAGAAGCGTTCCTTGTCCAGCAGCGCGGCCAGGCTGGTCCGGTTGGAGACACCGAGCTTGCGGTAGATGTTCTCCAGGTGCTTCTGCACGGTGCGCGGGCTGACCGCCAGGACGCGGGCCGTCTCGCGGTCGGTGAGGCCGCCGGCCACGTGTTCCACCACCGCGCGTTCGGTCCGGGTGAGGCCGGGCAGCGCGTCCAGCGCCAGGTCCAGCCGGTCGGCCTGCCGGCTCAGGTGGTGGACGGCGGTGGTCAGCTCGGCCATCCGGACGGCCCGGGCGGAGGCCTGGACCAGGTGCGGGGTGAGCAGGTCCAGCACCGCCCGGTCCCGCTCGGAGAAGCCCCGGGATGACCGGTTCAGGGCCAGCGTGGTGCCGTGCCGCTGGTCCAGGGTGGCCATGCAGAGCAGCTGGTCGAGGGTGCCCCGGGACTGGTAGAAGTCCACGTAGAGGGGCAGCCGGCGGAGCTGGCGGAGCTCGGCCAGGTCGGTCATGGCCACCGACTCGCCCAGCTTCAGCTGGCCGGACCGGTAGCCGGCGAGCCCGGGGTGCTGGGCAAACACCGCCTGGAACTCGTCCGAGCCGGAGATGTTCTGCTCGGCGGGCTCCACCGCCGCGCCGACCAGCTTGTTCGTCCGGTGGTCCACCTTGGTGTACGAGGTGACGTCCGCGCCGATCAGCCGGCCGATCCCGGCCAGCACCGAGGCGGACGGCTGTCCGTTGGGGCCGCACCCTCCCTCGGCGTTCAGCTGGTGGACGAGGTCGAGCACGGCGAGCAAGTCAGCGTTTGACAAAGGCCGCACATCGACATAATGGCGGACCGATCTACTCACCGGTACGTACTTGTGCGTATTCCGGGTCGTTACTTGTGCTGATTCGGTGAGGCGGTGACCTTGCCGACGATCAGCCCGACGACCACGCCGAGGCTGAGCCGCCGCGCCGTGCTGCGCGTCGCCGGGGTGGCCCTGGCCGCCGCCGGGGTGGCTGCCTGTGCCGGGTCCAGGGGGCGGCGGGCGGTGGTGCTCGGGGCCGGGCTCGCCGGCCTGGCGGCCGCGGTTCGCCTGGCGAACGCCGGTTACCAGGTCACCGTGCTGGAGGCGCGGGACCGGCCCGGCGGGCGGGTGCTGACAGTGCGGGAGCCGTTCACCGGTGGCGGCTACGCCGAGGCGGGCGCGGTGCGCATCCCGGACGTGCACGTGCACACCCGCGGCCTCATCGCCGAGTTCGGCCTGGCGGACCAGCTGTTCGACCACGGCCAGGACACCGGCTCGCGGCTCTGGCACGTGGGCGGGCGGCGGTTCGTCACGCCGCAACCCGGCCAGGCGTGGCCCGGAGGGCACGCTCCAGGCCTACCTGTTCGGCGCCAACGCGGACGCGCTGGCCCGGGTGCCGGCGGCCGAGCGGGCGGGGGTGATCCAGGCCGAGGTGGCCAAGTTCTTGCCCGAACTGCCCGGGCGGGTGCTGGCCAGTTACGTCAAGGTGTGGTCGGAGGACGAGTTCGCCGGCGGAGCCTGGGCGTCCGCCCGGCCGGGGCAGCTGCGTTGGGTCCTGCCGGCGGCGCGGGCGCCGGAGGGCCGGCCGCACTTCGCCGGGGAGCACACTTCGGTTTCCGTCGCGTGGATGGACGGGGCGCTGGAGTCCGGCGAGCGGGCCGCGCGGGAGATCATTGGAGGACCGACGTGACGGATGCCAAGGCGGTGTGCGCGCGCTCGATGGAGATCATGGCGAACGGCACGCCGGCCGACTTCGCCGAGGTGATCCACCCGGACGCGTACAACCGGGAGTCGGTGGACGAGCCGCCGGCGTCGCGCGGGCGCGGGCCGGACGCGTTCTACGCCACAGCGTTGTGGCTGCGCGCGACCTTCTCGGACATGCGCTGGGAGGTGCACGAGGCGGCCCAGGACGGCGACCTGGTGGCGCTGCACACCACCATGTACGGGCGGCAGACCGGCCCGTTCGTGCCGTACGACGAGAACGGCCGGCCGGCGAGGGCGTTCGCGCCGACCGGCCGGCGGTTCGCGGTGCGGCACACGCACTGGTTCCGCGTCGCCGACGGGAAGGTCATCGAGCACTGGGCGAACCGGGACGACATGGGCATGGCGCTGGCGCTGGGCTGGCTGCCGCCCTCGCCGCCGCACCTGCTGCGCTCCCTGCTCGCGCTGCGCCGGGCCAGGAGAATGTCATGATCACGGACGGGATCGTGACGGGAGTGGTGGCATGCGTCGGTTGATCATGTTCGTGGTGCTCGCGGCGGCGCTCGCGGGCTGTGCGGAGGTGCAGCCCGCCGCGGCGGCGCCGCCGCCGGGGTGCTCCGGGTACGTGCGCACCGAGCTGTTCTTCGGCACCACCCGCCAGGGTGGCCCGGAGATCAGCGACGCGGAGTTCCGCGCCTTTCTGGACGCCGAGATCACGCCGAGGTTCCCGGACGGGCTGACCATGCTGACCGGGTTCGGCCAGTTCCGGGGCGCGGACGGCAAGCTGGCCCGGGAGCGCAGCCAGGTCCTGGTGCTGCTCTACCCGGTCAACACGGCGCCGGACAGCGGCACCAAGATCGACCAGATCCGCGAGCTCTACAAGCGGAAGTTCAACCAGGAGTCGGTGCTGCGCGCCGACGACCCCGAGCCGTCCTGCGTGTCCTTCTAGCCTTGATCGCCATCTGTGGCGGCTCTGCGGTGGCCGAGTGGGTGATCGCCATTCGTGGCGGTTCAGCCTCGATTTTCGACGCTGAACCGCCAGAAACGACGATCCCCGCCGCCTCAACGGTCACTCTGGTTGCACGAAAGGAACGCCGTGGGGTTTGACCTTGCCGCAACCCCCACCACGTACCTCCCATGAGACAGTCGGGCGAGCCCCGGCAGACCAACCCACCCGCGCCGTCCAAGCCGCTCCGAATCCTGCGCGCCCGAAAACCGCCGGATCTGCTCCCCCTCCGCTGTGAGAGGGATCCGGCAACAGCCTCATTTTCGCTGCTCATCCACCACAGACAGCGATCAAGGACATCCCGTTGCGGCCTTGCCGCCGCGCCGTTGGGCAACAGTCTCGGTTGGTGGAGCGCCGGTGGTCAAATTCATGGTCATCAGGACATGGTGGTCGTTGCCGGGGAGTTCGGGCGACCGTGACGTCCTGATGACCATGAAGCGCGTCGGCCACCACCCGGCCGGCTATCCTGCGTGATCATGGCTGATGACGCGGAGATCGAGCGGCTGGACGCGCTGATCGCGGCGGCGCTGGACGACGCCGAGGTGTCCTACCAGCGGCACGGCGTGGGCCGGTTCCTGGCCACGCTGCCCGGCACCGCGCGGCTGCAGACGCCGACCTGGCTGATCGTGGCCGACCACGCGCTGCTGGTCGGCGCGTTCGTCTGCCGGCGGCCGGACGAGGGCCACGAGGACGTCTACCGGTTCCTGCTGCGGCGCAACGCCAAGCTGTACGGCGTGCACTACTCGCTGGACAAGGTCGGGGACATCCACCTGGTCGGCCGGATCGGGCGGCACGCGGTGACCGCCGAGGAGATCGACCGGCTGCTCGGCCAGGTGCTGGAGGCCGCCGACCGGGACTTCAACCAGCTGCTGCGGCTGGGCTTCGCCACCTCCATCCGCCGGGAGTGGGCCTGGCGGGTGGACCGGGGCGAGTCGCTGGCCAACCTGCGCGCCTTCGAAGATCTGGTCGACACCGACTGAGACGCCCGACTGAGCGTTATGCATTCGTGATGTAGACGGGACAACCCGACTGGTTCGTCGCGCCGTCTCACCCGTAACCGGGGAGATGGGGGCGGTCATGAACAGGTGGCAACGGGCGACTCGTCGGCTGCCCGTCCGGCTGCTGGCCGCCGGGGTCGCGCTGGTCGTGGTGACCTGGCTCGCGGCCGCCGCACTGACCGCGCCCGGCTCCGGTGCACCGGCCGGCCGCGATGCCGTATCGAGTGGAGGCTCGTCGGGGGCCGCTCGACCCGGCATCGCGGCCGGTCCGGCCGAGGCGGACGCGCCGGCGGCCAAGCTGGACCAGCGGGCCGCGCCGATGCCCGCCCCGGCCCCGGGGGCGCCGGCACCGGTCAACCCCGACCTGATCGGCCAGGAGCGCGCGGTGGTGCGCACCGCGCGGCTGACCCTCGACGTCGCCGACCCGCCGGCCGCCTCGGCCCGGGTGCGGGCCGCCGCCTGCGGCTTCGTGGCCAACGAACAGACCCGGGACCGCGCCGCCAACCTGACCCTGCGCGTGCCGGCGACCCGGTTGGACGAGCTGATCGGCCAGCTGACCGGCCCGGGCGGGGTGGGCAGGGTGACCGACCGGGCCGAGCAGGCCGAGGACGTCACGGACCAGATGGCCGACCTGGAGGGCCGGCTGAACAACCAGCGGGCCAGCGTGGCGCGGATCAGGGCGCTGCTGGAGCGGGCGGTCACCGTCGGGGACGTGGTGGCCATCGAGTCCGAGCTGACCCAGCGCCAGGGGGAGCTGGAGTCGCTGGAGAAGCGGATGGCCGCGGTTTCCGGCCGGGTGGCGTTGGCCACCCTCACGGTCACCCTGAACCCCGAAGCTCCGCCGCCTCTGGCCGAGGCCCCCGGCGGATTCCTGGCCGGCCTGGCGGCCGGCTGGCGGGCATTCCTGGCCACCGGTACGGCGGTGTTGACCGTGCTCGGTGTGCTGGCGCCGTTCCTGGCGGCGCTGGCGGTGATTGTCGGGCTCCTTCTCGGCGCGCGGGGGACGCTGCGCCGGGGCCGCCGGGCGGCTTCTGGGGAGTCGGCCGCTACCGGTAGCGGCGGTTAGGGAGCCCGATTACGGACGGAGTGGCCCAAGTCGATGAGGGGGAGTCATGTCCTTGGGCCACTCCGCTTACACCGCCCCGGCATCTCGCAAAAAGGGGGACAGGAGATGCCGGGACGCCTGCTCACGGCCCACGGGGGACGGGCCGTGATGCCCGGTGATGCGTCAGGACTGAAGTCGCATCCCCGAGAGAAAAGTAACCCTGGCAGCGACGCTGTCACGATGCAAGGGGGCGCGGTTGACCAATTCAGGTGGTCCTAACTACCGCTCACCGTTAACAATCGGTGTCGCGTGCCTACTTCCAGCCGCACCGCGCCTAGGTGCAACAACCGTCCAAAGTGGGTTCTACGAGGGCAAAAACAACCTGGCTACAGTAGGGGTAGCAGCGGTATTAACTATATAACCGTGTCGATAGTTGATAGCGAGGCATAAATAACCGCCGCAAAAAGAGTAGCCTAGAATCACTCATTCGGGCGAGATCTGTTTGGAGTTTCGAACGATCGGATTGCCGACCGTCTCAGTTGGTGCACCGAAACTCCTGGATGCCCCCGGTTCGCCTTCTCTGACCGGTCTCAGCGGGCTTTTCCGCGGATGGCCGGTTGCTGTCGGTGAGCGGTCGTGTGAAGAGAGTGCGCGGGCGCGGTGTCCCGGTCGCGCGCCGAACGGTCGGGCATGGCACCGTTGCGGAGTCAATCGCGAATTCTCCAGCCCGAGGAACGGTGGCGACCAAGGTGACGAGCACGCACACCGAGCGGATCACGGCCCACGACGGCGGCACGTTCGACGCGTTCTGCGCGGTTCCGGACGGCGGTCGGGCACCCGGTGTGCTGTTGTTCCAGGAGATCTTCGGCGTCAACGAGAACATGCGCGGGCTGGCCGAGCGGATGGCCGACGCCGGCTACCTCACGCTGGTGCCGGACATGTTCTGGCGGATCGAGCCGGGCTTCGAGCGGCGTGACGAGTCGGGGATCGCGGACGGCGTCGAGATGGTCCAGCGGCTGGACCGCGAGCTGGCCGCGGCCGACATGACCTCCACCTTCGCCCACCTGCTCGGCATGCCCGGCTGCACCGGCAAGGTGGGCGCGGTCGGTTTCTGTCTCGGCGGGGTGCTCACTTACACCTGCGCGGCGCTGGCCCGGGTGGACGGGCGTGGGTTGGACGCCGCCGTGCCGTACTACGGCTCGGGCATCCACGAGATGCTCGACTGGGCGGACCGGATCACCTGCCCGATCATGTTCCACTACGGCGTCGCCGACCCGTACATCCCGGTGGAGGCGGTGGCCCAGGTGGCGGCCGCGTTCGCCGACCGCCCGGACGCGATCGTGCACCGCTACGACGCCGGCCACGCGTTCTCCAACTGGGACGCGCCGTCCCTGTGGGACAAGGCCGCCGCCGACCTGGCCTGGGAACACACCCTCGCCTTCCTCGCCGAACATCTGCATTAGCCTGGGGAACCGTGAGCGACGCGTATCAGCTGATCCTGTTGCGGCACGGCGAGAGCGAGTGGAACGCCAAGGGGCTGTTCACCGGCTGGGTGGACGTGCCGCTGTCGGCCAAGGGCGAGGGCGAGGCGCGCCGGGGCGGCGAGCTGCTCGCCGAGTCGGGAACCCTGCCCGACGTGCTGCACACCTCGCTGCTGCGCCGCGCAATCTCCACCGCCAACCTGGCCCTGGACGCCTGCGACCGGCACTGGATCGAGGTGCGCCGGGACTGGCGGCTGAACGAGCGGCACTACGGCGCGCTGCAGGGCAAGAACAAGAAGCAGACCCGCGAGGAGTTCGGGGACGAGCAGTTCATGCTCTGGCGGCGCTCCTACGACACCCCGCCGCCGCCGATCGAGCCGGGCAGCGAGTTCGCCCAGACCGACGACCCGCGCTACGCCGGCCTGAACGCCCCGCGCACGGAATGCCTCAAGGACGTGGTGGCCCGGATGCTGCCGTACTGGGAGTCGGCCATCGTGCCGGACCTGCGCGCCGGGCGGACCGTGCTGGTCGCCGCGCACGGCAACTCGCTGCGCGCGCTGGTCAAGCACCTGGACGGGATCTCCGACGCCGAGATCGCCGGCCTGGACATCCCCACCGGCATCCCCCTGCGCTACCAACTCGACGCCGACCTGCGCCCGCTGACCCACGGCGGCGAGTACCTGGACCCGGAAGCCGCCAAGATCGCCGCCGCCGCCGTAGCCAACCAAGGCCGCTAACCCCCCATATCGCTGGTTTCCCCAGCCCATATCGCGGGTCTGCCCACCTCATGTCGCGGGTTTCAGCGTGGCATGTCGCGGGTTTCAGCATGGCGAAACCCGCGACATGTGCCGGCGAAATCCGCGACATGACGGGCGTGGGGTAGCGATATGGGGTTAGGCGAGGACGCGTAGGTCGGGGGCGGTGTGTAGGGCGTCGGTGAGCTCTCGCCACTGGTGGGCCAGGCGCTGGGGGTCGGTGGGGGCGACCGTGACCGTGCCGGCCTTGCGCAGGAGCATGAAGTGGCCGCTGCCGGTGCGGTGGAAGCCGATCACCCACGGCGCCCGGCGTTCCGGGCCGCCGTAGCGGGCGGTGGCGCCGAGTTGCCCGCCGCCGAGGATGCCCGAGCACATCCGGGCCAGTGAGTTCGCCGCCTGCCGGTCCACGCCCAGGGCCCGCAGCTCGTCGGTGAGCGCCGCGAAGCCGTCCCCCTTGGCCAACCGGGACGCGGCGGTGTCCAGCGTGTCGGCGGGGATGTTCACCGGGGTGCCCTCGCCGGGGGTGATCGGCCCGAGCAGGTCGAGCAGCGCGCCGGCCACCCTGGAGCCGTCCAGCGGGCGCAGCCGGATCGGCCCGGCCCCGTCGTGACTGAGCACGATCGCGCCCTGGGCGCCGGCCACCGCGCCGACGCCGAGCACCGGCCGGCCGGCGCCGGAGGGGTTCGCGTACCGGATGTCCAGGTGGTAGTCGGCCTGCGCGATCACCCGCAGCAGACCGACCAGCACCGGCGCCGGGCGCGAGCCGTCGGAAAGGCCCCGTCGGGACAGCCCGGCCATCGCCTCCCGCAGCAACCCGTCGGCCCCGGCCCGCTCGGCCGGGGTCCAGCCGGGGCGGCGCAGCCGGAACAGCACGGGGGTCTCGCCCAACCGGAGCGCCTCCCAGCAGGCCAGCAGCTCGGTCGGGGTGAGTTGGATGGCCGCCGGGTGGCGGTTCACCACGGTTCCTGGTCCGGCCCGAGCACCGGCGGCACCGCGTCGTCCCCGATACCGGCGCTGAACGGCTCGTCGCTGGGCAGGAAGACGTTGTTGCGGTGCTGTCGATCCCCGGACAGCATTCCGCCGGCCAGCGGCATACCACCCGGTCCGATGCCCGGTCCGATGCCGGGGACCCCCGGACCGATGCCCGGGCGGCCGCCCGGGCCGGTGCCGCCGGGTGCCGGTTCACCGGCCAGCCCGGGCCCGTACGGCCGTTCCGGCGGACCGAGCCCGCGCGGCACGCCCGACTGGCCCGGCTGGTTCGGCCCGCCGGCCTGGCCGGCCTGGTTGGGTCCGCCGGTCTGGCCGGGCTGGTTGGGTCCGCCGGTTTGACCCGGCTGGTTGGTCCCGCCGGGGAGGCCGGTCTGGTTCGGTTGGTTGGTCCCGCCGGGAAGGCCGGTCTGGTTGGGCGCACCGGGCGGGCCGGACTGGTTGGGTAGGCCCGACCGGCCCGGCGGGAGCGGCGGCTGGCCCGGACGGCCCGGTTCGCCGAAGGGCGGTGTCCCCGGCGCCCGGCCCGGTGCGGGCGGACGGGCGGAGTGGCCGGACGGCGGCCGCAGGCCCGGGAAGCCCGGGACCGGCAGGCCGGAGGGGCCGGGTTGCCCCGGCGCGGGCGAGTGGCCGGGCCAGGCGCCCGGAGGGGCGGCCGGCGGCGCCGACGGCGACAGGTCCGCCAGGTCGGTCGGCGCGGGACCGGGATGAGCACCGGGCGGGCCGAGATGCCGGGGGCCGGGCACGTTCCCGGATCGGCCATCCCCCGGGCGGGTCGGCGGGAGAACCGGGTCCAGGGTGGGGAACGCGTCGACCGCGGCGCGGGTGTTCGCGTCGTGCGCCGAGTAGGCGGCGAACGCGGCCTTGGTGGCCGCCGCGTTGTCCGCCACGGCGGCCGCGTGGTCGGTCACGCCGAAGTACCTGGTCGGGAACATGTCGTCCCAGATGGTCGGCGGCGGCACCGGCTTCGGCGGGACGATCTTGGGCTTCATCTCGGCGAACGAGCTCGCGTAGTCCTGCACCCGCTCCCCGCCGTTGCCGGCGGCCGGCGCGCCCCGCTCCGCCCACCGGATGACCCGGTGCATCGCCGACGCGCTGGCGTCCGCCGCCGCGCCCTGCCAGTCGGCGCCCGCCGCGCGCAGCGCCCGGCTCACCCGTTCCGCCGACCCGGACGCCCACCTGTGCAGCGAGCGCAGCCCCGCGACCGAGGGATCCACCACGCGGACGCCCGGCCCGCCGTGCACCTGCTCGTAGAGCCGGCGGAGGTCGGAGCCGTCGTCGTAACACAGGTCCTCGGTCATGGCGCCTACCGGTTGCCGGCCCGGGCTTGCAGACTGGTGATCATCATCTCGGCCGCCCTGGTGGCCAGCTGGCAGGCCTTCCCGTGGTTCATCCCCGGGTAGTCGCTGCTCAGCGTGTTGTACTGGACCACAAGGCTCTGCCCGGGCGCGACGTCCAGGTAGAGCAGGCAGTTCCCTTCAGGGCTCCCGGCCGCGGCCGGGCCGGTGGCCGCGGCGAACCCGGCGACCTGGGTGAGCCGGGCGCCCCGGCCCAGGTAGTAGCCCACGCCGTGCTCGAGCGTCTTGCCCGCCGACCAGCCGTCGTCGAACCGGGCGTCGGGCGGGTTCGACCAGACACAGCCGTAGCCGCCGTTGGGGTCGTCGCCGAGCGGCCGGCGCCGGCCGGGGCCGTCCGCGCCGAGGGCGGTGACCTGCCCGGGGGTGAGCAGCTCGCAGGGTTCGACGTCGTTCAGCGGAAGGGTCGCCGGTCGGGGCGGAAGCGCCGGGTCGGCCGGCGCCGGGGACGCCTCGGCGGGAGAGGTCGGGGCGGCTGTGGGTGCCCGGTCGGCGGCGCAGCCGGCCAGGGCGAACAGCAGCGCCAGCAACGGCACGATCATCGGCCGGCTCATCGGGGTGCCCCGGGCGTGATCGGCGGCGGGTTGTCCCGTTGGAACTGCCGGAACGAAGCGGCGAGCTGGTCCTCGGTGTGCCCGTACCGCCTGGCCATCTGGCCCAACTCCTCCGCGCCGGCCTTCAGCGCGTCGACGTAGGCCGCCCACTGCTCCAGCAGCGCCCCGATCTTGGCGTTGAACTCGGGCTCGGCCCGTTCCGACACGCGGTCCAGGCCGGGTTTGCCGACGCCGGTGCCCATCTTCATCATCGCGACCTGGTCCCGCATCAGCTGTGACTCGGCCAGCAGGGCGTTGCGGACCTGCATCACGTTGGCCGGGGTGATCCGCAGGCCGGCCAGGTTGGCGCGCACCTCGGCGGCCGGCGTGCCCGGGACTGGGTCCATGCACACGGACGATAGCCAGCCGGGAACCGCCGCGTGGCCGGTTCTGGAAAATCCGCCAAATCACTCAACTGAGTGAACGCGTGGTAAACGGTCGCGGAACTCTGGCTCCATCGGGGTCGGACTCGTCACGATGCGGGGGCTCCGGCTGGTCATGAGCCCCCATGCGGGACATACGATGCAGCCGTGACCGCCCTGGCGTGTGTCGGCCTGGCCGGCGGGGCCCTCTTGTTGGGTCTGTCCGTCGGGTGGTTCCTCTTTCGCCGAAGGGTCCCGCGAACGCCGCGTTCGGTGGGCCCCACGTTCGCCGACCTGCTGCACCGGGTGACCCAGTCGTCCAACAACGGCCTCGCGGTGATCAACCGCTACGGCGACGTGGTGCTGCACAACCCGAGGGCGGCCGAGCTGGGCGTGGTGCGCTCCTCGCGCGCCGACGCCCGTGCGCTGAAGGCGGCCGAGCGGGCCATCGCCGGGGGCGAGATCCTGGACGTGGACCTCTCGCCGACCGACCCGAGGGGCGGCCGGCACCCGGAGGCGGTGCTCGGCCACGTGCGCCCGCTGGGCGACGGGTTCGCGGTGGTGGACGCCGAGGACACCTCGGAGGCGGTCCGGCTGGAGGCCACCCGGCGGGACTTCGTGGCCAACGTGAGCCACGAGCTGAAGACCCCGGTGGGCGCGATCGGGTTGCTCGCCGAGGCGGTGCTGGACGCGGCGGACGACCCGGAGGAGGTGCACCGGTTCGTCACCAAGATCCTCAACGAGGCGAACCGGCTGGGCTCCATGGTCACCGAGCTGATCGCGCTGTCCCGGCTCACCGGCGCCGAGCGGCTGCCCGAACTGGCCGTGGTCGACCTGGACGAGGTGCTCACCGAGGCGTTGGCCCGCTGCCGGCTGGTGATGGAGTCGACCGGCATCGGCATCCACACCGACGAGGCCAGCGGCCTGCGCGTGGACGGGGACCGCACCCTGCTGGTCACCGCGCTGTCCAACCTGCTGGACAACGCGATCGCCTACTCGCCGCCCCGGGCCACCGTCTCGGTGAGCCGCCGCCGGGTGGGCGACATGGTGGAGGTCGCGGTGACCGACCGGGGCATCGGCATCGCCCCCGAGCACCAGCAACGGGTGTTCGAGCGGTTCTTCCGGGTGGACCCGGCCCGGTCGCGGGCCACCGGCGGCACCGGCCTCGGGCTGGCCATCGTCAAGCACGTGGCCGCCAACCACGGCGGCGAGGTGCGGCTGTGGAGCCACCCGGGCACCGGTTCCACGTTCACCCTCCGGCTGCCCGCGCACGGCGTCGTCCCTGCCTCTCGTGCCAACCCGCCCGCCCAAACGGCTCAAACCGCCCAGACTGGCCAACCCGCCCCGCCCGAGCACACGACCAATGGGGTCAAGCCAAACCCGGCCGACCGCACGCGCGAACCAGGAGGAGTGCTGTGACCAGGGTTTTGATCGTCGAGGACGAGGAGTCGTTCGCCGACCCGTTAGCGTTCCTGCTGCGCAAGGAGGGCTTCACCGCCGCCGTGGCCGGCACCGGCCAGGACGCGCTCGACGAGTTCGACCGGAACGGCGCCGACATCGTGCTGCTCGACCTGATGCTGCCGGGAATGAGCGGCACCGAGGTGTGCAAGGCGCTGCGCCAGCGGGCCGGCGTGCCGATCATCATGGTCACCGCGCGGGACAGCGAGATCGACAAGGTGGTCGGCCTCGAGCTGGGCGCCGACGACTACGTCACCAAGCCCTACTCGGCGCGCGAGCTGATCGCCCGGGTGCGCGCGGTGCTGCGCCGGGGCGGCGAGGGCGGAACCGACACCGACTCCCCGCCCTCGGTGCTCGAGGCCGGTCCGGTGCGGATGGACGTGGAACGGCACGTGGTCACGGTGGCGGGCGGCGAGGTGCCGCTGCCGCTGAAGGAGTTCGACCTGCTGGAGTACCTGCTGCGCAACGTCGGCCGGGTGCTCACCCGGGGCCAGCTCATCGACCGGGTCTGGGGTGCCGACTACGTGGGCGACACCAAGACGCTGGACGTGCACGTGAAGCGGCTGCGCTCGAAGATCGAGGCGGACCCGTCCGCGCCGAAACACCTGGTCACCGTGCGCGGCCTGGGGTACAAGTTCGAGACCTGAGCCACGTCACAGCCAGCCCAACCGAAGATCGGGATACGGTGGTTGCCCGTGCGCCTCGGAGTGCTTGACGTCGGTTCCAACACGGTCCATCTGTTGATCGTGGACGCCTATCGCGGCGGCCACCCCACCCCGATGACCTCGGAGAAGACCGCGCTGCGCCTGGCCGAGTCGCTGGACGAGCACGGCCGGCTGAGCCGGCCGGGGGCGGACGCGCTGATCCGGGCGGTGAGCGACGCGCGCGACTCGGCGGCCGCCGCCGACTGCGCCGACCTGCTCGCGTTCGCCACCTCGGCGCTGCGCGACGCGCCCAACTCGGCCGAGGTGCTGGCCCGGGTGCGCGCGGAGACCGGGGTGGCGCTGCAGGTGCTGCCGGGTGAGGACGAGGCGCGCTACACGTTCCTCGCGGTGCGCCGCTGGTTCGGTTGGTCGGCCGGGCGGCTGTTGGTGCTGGACATCGGGGGCGGCTCGCTGGAGCTGGCCAGCGGGATGGACGAGCTGCCGTCGGTCGCCGAGTCCCTGCCGCTCGGCGCCGGCCGGCTGACCCGGGAGTGGTTCTCCACCGACCCGCCCACCCGCAAGGAGATCGACGCGCTGCGCGAACACGCCGAGGTCATGCTGGCCCCGGTGGCCCGCAAGCTGCGCCGCGACGGCCGGCCGGAGCGGATCGTCGGCACCTCCAAGACGTTCCGCTCGCTGGCCCGCTTGACGGGCGCCGCGCCGTCCGCCGAAGGACCGCGCGCCCGCCGGGTGCTCACCGAGACCGGGCTGCGCCAGGTGAGCGCCTTCATCAGCCGGATGTCCGCCGCCGACCTGGCCGAACTCGAAGGGGTGAGCCCCAGTCGGGCGCACCAGCTGGTGGCCGGATCGCTGGTGGCGGGGGCCGCGATGCGTGCATTAGGGGTAACCAGTTTGGAGATATGTCCCTGGGCGTTGCGCGAAGGCGTTATCCTGCGGCGTTTAGACTGGCTTGATGGTGCCGGGCGAGACACGGGCCGGATGGCCCCAGCGCCGGGCCTGTCTGGACTGGGGCCGCCGGAGGAGGCGCGGTATATCGGATGACAGCGGAGCGTAGTTCCGACCCGGGGCGCCAACGCACCGTCGCCGAACTGTTGCAGCAGTACGGGGGCGACGGCCGTTCCGGCGGTGGCGGTCGCCGCCGTCGGCGCAGCGCCGACGAGGACGATGCGGCCGTCGAGTCGACCGGCTCCGGACTGCCGGCCGACCCGCCGTCGCCGGCTAGTCCACACGCGTCCGAGACGCTGTCCCAGTACCCGTCCTTCGGGCAGCCGGGTCTGTCCGGGGCCGGTGACGGCGGGCTGGACTGGCTGAGCGGCGGGCGCTCCGAGTGGGACCGCCCTTCGGGGGTGGAGGACTCCTACTCGGCGCTGGACCGCACCGGGCGGGTGAGCGACTCGTACCTGACGCCGGAGCGTCCCGGTTCGGCCGGCGAGGACTCGTTCGAGTGGGACCGGTTGTCCGAGCGCGACGCCCCGCCCGACCCGTTGGGCGGCCGGGAGGCCCCGCCGTCCGGCGGCACCGGCGGCACCGGTGGCTTTCCCACCCAGAACTACCGGGGCATCTACCAGGGCGACTCGCGGCAGAGCGGTGCCTTCCGGGCCGAGCCGTACCAGCCCGAGCCGTACCAACCCGAGGCCTACCAACCCGAGGTCAAGCCGGCCGAAACCACGCAGGCCTACCGTGCCGACCCGCTCGCGCCGCCGCTCCGCCCGGAGCGGCCGACCGACCGGCTGCCCCGGTACCGCTCCGCCGAGGAGGAGGGGCCGAGCACCGAGGTGGCCTCCCGGGCCGCGCTGCTCGACGAGGACGAGCTCGAGGACACCCAGGGCGACGGCCGGCTGGACGACGATGACGACGAGGTGGAGTCGTTCCGGGTCCAGCTGGGGCCGGAGGACACCGGCCAGGGTCTGCGCCGGGTCCGCGAGGACCGGGACGACGACCTGGACGACTCGGACGCCGATGACCCGGAGGCCGACGACGAGCCCGACGAAGCGCCGCCGAGCCGCCGGTCGCGGCGTGCCAGGGCCGTCGAGGCCGAGGCGCCGGCCGGGCTGACCGACGAGGACGACCTGGACGACCCGGACGACGGCCGGAGCCCACTGGTCGCCTGGCTCATCCTGGTCGGCCAGGGCATCGCGGGCGCGGTGCTCGGCGGCGCGCTGTGGGTCGGGTTCCGCTACCTGTGGCTGAACTTCCCGGTGATCGCGCTGGCCGGCGCCGTGCTGGCCACCGCCGGACTGGTGCTGGTGGTGCGCACCATCCGGGGCAGTGACGACATCCGCACCACCATGTTGGCCGTGCTGGTTGGCCTGATCGTCACCATCTCGCCGGCCGTGCTGCTGCTCACCGCCAACGGGTGAGGCGGGTGCGGCAGCCAGCGATCCCGGTCGCGCTCTCCACCGGGTCCGTCTACCCGGAGTCGGTGGAGGTGGGCTTCCGGCTGGCCGCCGAGCTGGGCTACGACGGCGTCGAGCTGATGGTGTGGAACGACCCGGTCTCCCAGGACATCCCGGCGGTGGAACGGCTGTGCCGGCGCTACCGGGTGCCGGTGCTGGCGGTGCACGCGCCGTGCCTGGCGCTGACCCAGCGGGTGTGGGGCACGGACCCCATCGAGCGGCTGCGGCGCAGCGGCGAGGCGGCCGCCGTGCTCGGCGCGGGCAGCGTGGTGGTGCACCCGCCGTTCCGCTGGCAGCGCGACTACGTGCGGGCGTTCGCCGACACCGTGGAGCAGGTGGCCTCCGACTACCGGGTGGCGCTGGCGGTGGAGAACATGTTCCCCATCCGCCGGGCCGGCCTGCAGGCGGTGCCCTACGCGCCCAGTGACGACCCCACCGACGTCGGCCACCGCTACTACACCCTGGACCTCTCGCACACCGCCGCCGCCGGCGTGGACGCGCTGGCGCTCATGGAGAAGATGGGCGACGGGCTGGCGCACATCCACCTGACCGACGGCAGCGGCGCGTCCAAGGACGAGCACCTGGTGCCGGGCCGGGGCAGCCAGCCGTGCGCCGAGGTGTGCGAACGGCTGGTCACCGACGGTTTCCGGGGTGTAGTGGTGATCGAGATCAGCACCCGCCGCGCCCGCACCAGGCACGACCGGACCGCGCTGCTCGCCGAGTCCCTGCTGTTCGCCCGGCTGAACCTGCAGCCGGCGCCGGCACAGCTTTCCGGCCCGGTCCTGGCGCCGCCGGAGCCGGTGGTGATACCCGGCACAGATCGGGGCCGTTGACCGCGCCGGCCGGGCTACTCGGTGGTAGAGCTACTACATGCAGCCAGTATCGGTCACGTCCGCCCCGTTCTCGGGGAGTCTCGGACTCACGCCGCTCGGTGTCGGTGCCCACGCTCGTTCCGCTGACGCTGCGCTCGGTGAGTATCAGGCGGACCTGGACGGGCAGTGGGACGTCGGCTCGGGCAAGCTGCACGGCGGTTACCTGCTGGCACTGGTGGCCAAGGCCGCCGTCACCGGTCTGGCCGCGGACACCGACGAGTCGCTCGACCCGGTCGCGGTGAGCGCGGAGTTCCTGGCGGCGCCGGACCCCGGTCCGGCGCGGGTGCGCACCCAGGTGCTCAAGCGGGGCCGCACGGTGTCGGTGACGCGCGCCGAGCTCTACCAGGGCGACCGGCTGATGCTGCACAGCACGGTCACCGCCGGCAAGCTGCTGACCGGCGCCGAGGCGCCCGCTCCGGTGTGGGCGGAGCTGCCCGAGCAGCCCGCCGAACCGCCCGCCGACGCGATCGCCACCACCGACCTGGACCGCACGGTCCCGCTGGCCGGCGCGTGCGAGGTGCGGCTGGACCGGCCCACGGTGGGCTACCTGCGCCGGGAGACCGGCCCGCCGGTGATCAGGGGCTGGGCGCGCCCGCACGGCGAGCAGCCGGACGTGCTGTTCGCGGTGATGGCCAGCGACATCCTGCCCCCGGTGCTGTTCAACGTCTCCCGCCCCGGCTGGTCCCCGACCGTCCAGCTCACCGCCCTGATGCGCGCCCGCCCCGCCCCCGGCTGGCTGCGCGTGATCACCAGCAGCCGCCAGGTGGCCGCCGGCTGGTTCGACGAGGACTGCGTCATCCTGGACGCCACCGGCACCCTCATCTGCCAGTCCCGCCAACTAGCCCTAGCCCCCCTAAACAAGTAACCCCCCGCCCCGCCGCCCCCACCCGCCCCGCGAGTCGGGGATCCGGGTACGGCGAGTCGGGGATCTGGGTACGGCGAGTTGGCGTTCCCAGCACACCGAGTTGGCGATTTCGGCACCGTCGAGGGTGCGAGCTACCGTGACCGGTCATGACGAGCATTGCGTTGCTGGGCGGCGGCAAGATGGGCGAGGCACTGCTGGCCGGCCTGGTCAAGTCCGGCCATCCGATCGACCAACTGTGCTTCACCGAGCGGCACCCGGAACGCGCCCGCGAGGTGACCGAACGGCACGGCGTCGCGGCGCGTGACCTGGCCGTCGCCGTGCCGGGCGCGGACACCCTGGTGGTCGCGGTCAAGCCGCAGGACATCGAGCCGCTGCTCGCCGAGCTGGACAAGCTGCTCCGCCCCGGCACCCTGGTGGTGTCGCTGTGCGCCGGCCTGACCACCGCGCTGTTCGAGCGGTCGCTGCCCGAGAACACTCCGGTGATCCGGGTGATGCCGAACACGCCGATGCTGGTCGGCGAGGCGATGAGCGCGATCTCTCCCGGCCGGCACGCCACCGAGGAGCACCTGGTCGAGGTGGAGGGCATGCTCGCCTCGGTCGGCCGCGTGGTGCGGGTGCCGGAGCGCCAGCAGGACGCGGTGACCGCGCTGTCCGGTTCCGGACCGGCCTACTTCTTCTACCTGGTCGAGTCGATGATCGAGGCCGGAGTGCTGCTCGGCATGGCCCGCCCGCTGGCCACCGAGCTGGTGGTGCAGTCCGCGCTCGGCGCGGCGCGGATGCTCCGGGAGACCGGCGAGCACCCGGCGGTGCTGCGGGAGGCGGTCACCTCGCCCGCCGGCACCACCTCGGCGGCGCTGCGCGAGCTGGACCGGCACGGCACCCGGACCGCGCTGACCGCGGCCATCGAGGCCGCCTGCCGCCGTTCCTCGGAGCTCGGCGCGTCGTAACCCGGTCGAGTTCGGCGACCGAAGTAGCATGCTGTTAGCACGCATCGCCTGATACGGGTATTCGGGTTCCTGAACGGCCCACCGTCTGGTGCCAATGTCGCCACATTCGACACTCGTATGACGTTGCGTAGTAGAAGAGGGTAACGAATTACTCCACTCGGGTGGTATTAACTCAAAGGGATTGCTATAACATTCGCTCCAGTAACCGCTGCCACGTTAGCCTCAGTAGGACGCGGGGGGACCAGTGAGCGGCGGTGCACGCTCAGTAACGCAACACATGCGAGGTGGCCCAAGTGGCGAAGGAGCAAGTGGAACGGCCAGACATCGGTCAGCTGCAATTTCTGACCGTCGCCGAAGTGGCGGCCATGATGAGGGTGTCCAAGATGACGGTGTACCGGCTGGTCCATTCGGGCGAGCTGCCGGCGGCCCGGGTCGGACGTTCCTTCCGGGTGCTCCGGGAGGCGGTCGAGGAGTACCTGCGCGGCGCGTACCACGACGCCGGGTGACGTAGGCCGTCCCGGACGCCGTCGACGCGGCCGATACGCGGCCCGCGTTCCGGTATCCGAAACCCGAACCGGCGATCGGTCCCGGTGCGGAAGACGGGGGTGCACGAGGGCCCCCGGCCCGATGCCGGGGCCGGTACCGGCGCGGACCCGGCGACCTCGCCGGTTAGACTGTTCGTTCAGGTCGTGTTCGGTTCAATGAAGGGTGTCCCCGGGTGGGCTCGGTCATCAAGAAGCGTCGCAAGCGTATGTCGAAGAAGAAGCACCGCAAGCTGCTTCGCAAGACCCGGGTGCAGCGGCGCAAGCTCGGTAAGTGACCCCTTCCCTGGCGTGACCCGCGCCGGTCGCCACCGAGTCTCTCGCAGGTGTCGGCCCGGTAGCGGGGCGTAAGAGATGCGTGAACTCCGTCGCCGTTCCTGTTGTGTAGCGGAAACCACGACTAGCATCGGCCGTCGCGGTCGCGAGCAGTCAATGGTCAGGGAGTTTCGGTGGGGTCTTCTGTCGTCCTCGTCACCGGCGTGGGCCGGTTCATCGGTGCACGGTTGGCGGCACGGCTCGCCGAGGATCCTCGGATCGACCGGGTGCTCGGCGTGGACACCGTGCCGCCGCCGGCGTCGTTGCTGCGCGGCATGGGCCGGGCCGAGTTCATCCGGGCGGACATCCGCAACCCGCTGATCGCCAAGGTGATCGCGTCCGCCGAGGTGGACACCGTTGTGCACACCTCGCTGTCGTCCAACCCGGACTCTTCCGGTGGGCGGGCGACCATGAAAGAGATGAACGTCATCGGCACCATGCAGTTGCTCGCCGCGTGCCAGCGCTGGCCCGGCCTGCGACGCCTGGTGGTCAAGTCGACGACCGCGGTCTATGGGTCCAGCCCACGCGACCCGGCCATTTTCACCGAGGCAATGGGGCCGAAGGACCTGCCGTACGGCGGTTACGCCAAGGATGCCTCCGAGATCGAGGGCTATGTGCGCGGTTTCGCTCGCCGCCGGCCCGACGTCTCGGTCACCGTCCTGCGCTTTGCCAATTTCATTGGGCCGCGCATTGACACGTCGCTGACCAGGTATTTTTCGATGCCGGTCGTGCCGACGGTGCTGGGCTACGACGCCCGCATGCAGCTGTTGCACTCGGATGACGCGCTGGCCGTGCTGGAGAAGGCGACGCGGCAGGACCACCCCGGTGTGTTCAACGTCGGCGCGCCGGGCGTGCTGTTGCTGTCCCAGGCGATCCGGCGCGCCGGGCGGGTGCAGATGTCGATGCCCAGCTCGGTTGTCGGTCCGATCAGCCGGTTCTTTCGGGGAGCCCGGCTGGTGGACTTCACACCCGAGCAGATGAGGTTCCTGAACTTCGGCCGGGTGGTGGACACCTCGCTGTTGCGGGAGACCTTCGGGTTCACGCCGAAGTGGACCACCGTTGAAGCTTTTGACGACTTCGTGCAGGGCCGCCAGCTGCGCCCCGTGATCTCGGCCGACCGGCTGGACGCGGTGCAGGAGCGCCTGGTGGCCACGGCGCGATCGCTAATTTAAAGGGGAACCAAGGGGTGGCCGAAGCACGAGTGATCCCACTACACACAGACACCGACGACCGCGCCGACTTCCGGCCGGAGGAGCTCGCCCCGGTGCGGGTGGTGCGCCGACCGGTCCCGGTGCGCGACGAACCGCCCGCGGCCGTGCCGCTGCCGGCTCCGGCCGATCGCGCGACCGAGCCGACCGACGACCGGTTCGGCGAGCTGTTCGACTTCCTGCGCCGCCGCGCGGCCGGGGACTACCGGGTCGACGAGTTCGGGTTCGACTCCGAGTTCACCGACCACCTGGTGATGCCGGTGCTGCGCCCGCTGTACGAGCGCTGGTTCCGGGTGGAGACCATCGGCGCGACCAACGTGCCGGACGCCGGCGGCGCGCTGGTGGTGGCCAACCACTCGGGCACGCTGCCGTTCGACGCGCTGATGACCACCGTGTCGCTGCGCGACCACCACCCGGCCGGCCGGCACCTGCGGATGCTCGGCGCCGACCTGCTGTTCCGCACGCCGATGCTGGGCTCGCTGGCCCGCAAGGCCGGCCACACCCTGGCGTGCAACCCGGACGCGGAGCGGCTGCTCAACGCCGGCGAGCTGGTCGGTGTGTGGCCGGAGGGCTACAAGGGCGTCGGCAAGCCGTTCAAGGACCGGTACAAGCTGCAGCGGTTCGGGCGGGGCGGGTTCGTGTCCACCGCCATGCGCTGCGGCGTGCCGATCATCCCGTGCTCCATCGTCGGCGCGGAGGAGATCTATCCGCTGATCGGTGACCTGCGGCCGCTGGCCCGGTTGTTCGGCCTGCCGTACTTCCCGATCACTCCACTGTTCCCGCTGCTGGGGCCGCTGGGGGCGATCCCGCTGCCGTCCAAGTGGTACATCGAGTTCGGCGAGCCGATCAGGACCGACAAGTACTCGCCGTCCGACGCCGACGACCCGATGCTGGTGTTCAACGTCACCGACCAGGTCCGGGAAAACATCCAGCAGACCCTCTACCGCCTGCTCTCCCAACGCCGCAACGCCTTCACCGGCTAGAAGACACCCATATCGCGGGTTTGACCCGTTCATGTCGCGGATTCCGCCAGGGCCGAATCCGCGACATGGGCAGGCGGAACCCGCGATATGGACTGGGGGAACCCGCGACATGGGCAGGTGGGACCCGCGATATGGACTGGTGGGACCCGCGATATGGCGGGTTAGGTGGTGCGGCGGCGGTAGGAGAGGGCGGCGGCTACCGCGCCGGCTACGGCGCCGGCGCCGATTACGCTGGGGACGCCGATTTTGGCGGCTTTGCGGCCGGTGCGGAAGTCGCGGATCTCCCAGCCCCGGCGACGGGCCACGTCGCGCAGGTCGGAGTCCGGGTTGACCGCCACCGCCGTGCCGACCACGGACAGCATCGGCACGTCGTTCACCGAGTCCGAGTACGCGGTGCAGCGGCGCAGGTTGAGGCCTTCCCGGGCGGCCAGCGCGCGGACCGCGTGCGCCTTGGCCGGTCCGTGCAGCACCTCGCCGACCAGGCGGCCGGTGTAGAGGCCGTTCTCGCTCTCGGCCACGGTGCCCAGCGCACCGGTCAGGCCCAGCCGGCGGGCGATGATGTTCGCCAGCTCCACCGGGGTGGCGGTGACCAGCCAGACCCGCTGGCCGGCGTCCAGGTGCATGTTGGCCAGCGCGCGGGTGCCCGGCCAGATGCGGTCGGCCATCATCTCGTCGTAGATCTCCTCGCCGAGCTCCACGATCTCCGCCACCGAACGGCCGGCGACGAAGGAGAGCGCGCTGTCCCGGCTGTCGTGCATGCCCTGCCGGCTCTCCTTGCCCAGAGCCCGGAACTTGAGCTGCTGCCAGGCGAACCCGGCCAGGTCGGAGGTCTCGAAGAACTTGCGCGAGGCGAGGCCACGGGCGAAGTGGAAGATCGACGCGCCCATCATCAACGTGTTGTCCACGTCGAAGAACGCGGCGGCGGTGAGGTCCAGCGGAATGGCCTCACCGGACGCGTCCCGCGCCTGCTGTTCGGGTAACGGGTTGGCCAGCGCCGCAGCGGCGGAGGCCTCGCCGGCGATCTCGGCCGGCGTGGTGGTGCGGCGGGTATCCGTCGAAGCAGACACGGTCTGCCCGGCGGCCTCCGAGGGCCCGACCGGTTCGGCCGAACCTGGGGAGACCGCCGCGCCAGGATCAGGTGGGACAGCCACCCAACGCCTCCGATCAGCGGGGTGTGTGCGTACCTGTCCAGGGTACTGCGATGAGCGCCTGGCGCAGGTCGTGCCGCGCCTTAGTTGCTCGGCGGCTGCAGACCGGGCAGCAGCGGCTCGAGCAGGTTCGGCGGCTTGGGCTGCTCGGCCGGGCTCTTCTCCGGTAGCAGGTCGTTGTTGCCGCGCACCTGCTGCCGGTCGTGCAGCCCGCCGAGGCCGTCCCGGTTGTTGCCGAACAGCCCGGACTCCTCGCTCTTCTTGTCCGACTTGTCGCTCTTGTTCGCGCTGGAGGACCCGTCGGAGTCCGAGTCACTGCTCGACGGCGAGGACGGCTTGACCGACTTCACCGATTCGCTGGGCACCAGCGACTTGGTCGGCGCCGGCGCGTCCTTCACGCTGCACGCGCCCTTGGCCGGCAACGGGCCGAGCTGGTCCGACTCGGAGGACAGCACCCGGTCACAACCCTGCCGGTTGCTCACCGACTGGGCGCGGGTGCGCACGTCCTCCAGCTGGCGCAGCGAGTGGTCCGCGTCCGCCTGGGACTCGGCCGGCAGCGAGGTGCGCATCGAGGACAGCTTGTCGTGCTGGCCCTCCGCCCAGTTGGCCAGCGAGCCCATCTGCGCCTTGTTGTTCGCGCCGGAGGAGAGCGCCATCCGGGAGCCGGCGGCGGTCTGCTCGTCGAAGCCCTTCAGCGCCTGGCTGATGTCCTGGCCCTTGGTGGCCGCCGGCGCGGACTGCTGCTGGTTCAGCTCGCGCACCTCGTCGATGCGGGTGGCCGCGACGTCCAGCTGCCGCTGGGCCTTGTTGCCCTGGCCCGGCGTGACCCCGACGATGGCCGACTCGGTGGCCTGCTTGACGCCGTAGAGACTGTCGCCGGGCAGCGCGCCCTGGCTGAACATCGCCCCGCCACCGGTCACCGCGATCACCATCAGGCCGGCGGCGGCGCTGGCGCTGATCAGGCTGCGCTTGGCCGGGCTCGGGGCCTGGGTGGGAGTGCGGTGCCGGCCTCGGCGGAACAGCGAGACCACGTTGTTCGGGCGGACGGATTCGACGTCCTCGTCGTTGGCCTTGGCGATCAGCTCGGTGGCCGGGAGCGGGACATCGGTCAGGGTCTCGGGGTTCACCGACTCGTCAACCTGCGGAATGACACTGGTGTCATTCGAGTCAACACTCGATGGAGTGGCGGGCGCCGACATGATTTCGGCCGCCTCGGCCATCACCCGGGCGCGCATCCTGGCGGACGCATCCGCGCTGGGTGCCAGTGTCTCGCCGCTGCGCTGCAGCAACGCGACCAGCTCCAGCTCACGACGGAGTTCCTCGTCGCCGATGCTCGCGGTGTCGAGCCCTTGCTCCACCGCGGCGGCGAACCGTTCGCGCCTCTGGCCTTCGCCCGCTGACATGTCTCTGGTCCTCACTGCGTCACCACGCTCCCCCGACCCTGACCTTCACAACGAGTCAGGACCCCAGTGGTTACGGGGGTGAGGCTGTTCATCATATCGGGTGACTGAATTACAAAGCCTGTGCGCCACGTGATCGCGCTGTGTAACCCCGCGCGCGGGTTCCCGCCACTCACCGGAGTCCTTCGGGCAGTAGTTGGGCCAGACGTCGTACCGCTCGGTGTTGCAGGGCCTTCACCGCGCCCTCGTTCCGCCCCATCAGGCGAGCGGTCTCCGCGACCGAGAGCCCCTGGAGGAAGCGCAGCGCGATGCACTCCTTCTGGTCGGAGTTGAGCTTGGCCACGCAGCGGAGCAACTCCTCATAGGTGGCGCCGTTCAGTACCTGCTGCTCGGGGCCGCTGGTGCTGGGGGAGAGGTCGGCGATCTCGGAGGTGGTCTGCTCCAGCCGGTAGCGGCTGGACTTCACGTGGTCGAGCACCAAGTTGCGGGCGATCGTGACGAACCAGGCGCCGATGTCCCGGCCCTGGTAGCTGACCGAGTTGATCCGGCGCAGGGCGCGCAGGAAGGTCTCGGCGGTCAGGTCCTCGGCCAGCTGCCGGTCACTCACCCGGAACAGCACGTAGCGGAACACCATCTCGTGGTAGCGGTCGTACAGCTGGCCGAAGGCCTGCTGGTCGCCGGCCTGGGTGGCCCGGACCAGGTCCCAGCCGGCCAGCCCGTTCGAGTCGGCACCGGACCCGCCGGCCGCCTCACCGGCTTCCAGCATGTCCGACTCGTAATCGTCGTCCTCGCGGTCCTTGGCGGCCGGGTCCTCCGGCGACAGCGGCGGGACCACCGGGGTGGCCTGCGACTGCACCGGTGCGCTGCGTGGCTCGGCGACCCGGGGGTGGTCGCCGGTTGCCGGGGGCCGCGCCGGTGGGTTGGCCGGCGCGTTCCCGATGGGGGGCGGAGGGACCTCGTCGGGGCGAGGTCGGGGGAGCACCGGCACCTGGTAACCCGGCCGGCCGCCGTTGGGGCCGGGGGCGCGGGTGCCGCGCTGGTCCATGCGCTGTGTGGCGGGGTCCATGTTCCTCGTCGGGGAAATGTGACCAGCGACTTCCGAATCCGGGCGTTGCCCGGAGCGCAGAAGCCTCGTTGGTCGATATGGCCGGGTCACGATTCCCGGAGGGGACGCCGTGCTGGAACCGAATCAGTTCCTCGAGAACGAAAGTGGCTCGAGCCAGTCTTCATATGGCGCTCCCTCGGGATCGACGGTGCCAGGCGGCCGTCCCCGCCTGCCCATGCCGGCCGTGCAGGGGAGCATAGGGCCGACCGGGTTGACCCTTTCACCACCACCCCACGTTCTCGGCAGGCAGCCGGTGAACGGCCTGTGACGCGCGGTCGGCGCAGTCTTTGGGTCGTTCGGCGGTCGACGGGCGTGTCGCTCGCGGGACGAACGGGTGCTCCGGCTCGACGAATGGGTGACGGTGCGTGTGTGGCGCCGTCAGATGGGCGCTGACACGTTCCACACCGCTCGGCCGCGCGTGCCAGACTTTCGCGGTGACCAGCCGACCGGAGCCAGTGCCGAACCCGGAGCCGACCGCCGACGTGAGCCCAGTGACCCCGCAAGGCAATGTGGCCGACCTGGTGGCCGCCGCGAGCCGCCGAGGCGCGGACCATCCCGCGCTGGTCGAGCCGGGGTTGGGCCGCACTCTCAGCTGGGCGGAGGTGGACGCGGGGGCGAACGCCGAGGCGGCCCGGTTACGCGCCGCCGGCGTGCAACCGGGGGATCGGGTGCTGATCCGGCTGGGCCACGGCGCTCCTTACTGTCTTGCGCTGTTCGGCGCACTGCGGGTTGGTGCGATCGCCGTGCCGGTCGGGCCGGAGGCCAGCGCCCGCGAGCTGGACGTGATCGCCGGCGACTGCACGCCCGGCGTGATGGTGGCCGAGCCCGGCGACGAGATCGTGGACGTGCTCGCCTCGGCCAACTCGGCCCGGCGGCTGGACCCGCCGGAGACCGAGGTGGGCGCGGTCGCCGGCGCGACTCCGGTCGGGGGCGGCGAGGACATCGCGGTGCTCGGCTACACCTCCGGCGTGACCGGGGTGCCCCGGGGCGTGCGCATCTCGCACCGCGCGCTGCTGGCCAACCGCGCACAGGTGGCGGCATTGCGCCCGGTGCCGGTGAGCCCGGCGGACCGGGTGCTGCTGCAGTGGCCGATGTCGCACGCCTACGGGCTGGGCGCCGGGCTGCTACAGGTCTGCTGGGCCGGGGCGACCACGGTGCTGACCGACCGGTTCGACGTGCGCGAGGTGGTGGAGGGCATCCGCCGGGAACGGGTCACCGTGCTGGCCGGGGTGCCCGCGCTGTACCGGGCCATGGTGGAGCTGCCGCAGGCCGGGCTGCGCGAGTCGCTGGTCACCCTGCGGCTGGCCATGGCCGGCGGGGCGCCGCTGGCCTCCGAGCTGGCCGCCGAGTTCTCCCAGGCCTGCGGGTTGCAGCTGTTCGAGGGCTACGGGCTGACCGAGACCGGGCCGGTGCTGACCAGCACGCTGGTCGGCGGGCTGGCGAAGGCCGGCTCGGTCGGCCGCCCGCTGCCCGGTGCTCTGGTGGGCGACATCGAGGTCGCCGGGGTGGAACTGCGCCTGGTGGACAGCCACGGTGCGGACATCCACGCCGCCGCCGACGACGAGGACGAGGACGACGAGCCGGACACCGGGCTGGTCGCGGTGCGCGGCCCGAACCTGTTCTCCGGGTACTGGCCGGACGGTGCCGGCGGGCCGGACGAGGACGGCTGGTTCCGCACCAACGACGTCGGCTACGTCGACGCGGACGGCGACCTGCACCTGGTGAACCGGGCCAGCGACCTGGTGATCGTGAACGGGTTCAACGTGTACCCGCGCGAGGTGGAGCTGGTGCTGGACGAGCTGGCCGGGGTGACCGAGGCGGCCGTGGTCGGGGTGCCCGACCCGAACTCCGGCCAGGCGGTGAAGGCGCTGCTCGTGTTGGCCCCCGGCGCGGAGCTGGACCCGGATGCCGTGCGCGAGCACTGCCTGGCCCGGCTGGCCCGGTTCAAGGTGCCGGCCGTGGTCGAGTTCGTGGACTCGCTGCCCCGCTCGGCCACCGGCAAGATCAACCGGGCGGTGTTGCGGGTGGCGGCCTCGTGAGCGGTTTCCCGGAGTTCGCCGGGAACCCGGTGACCGTGCTCACCCGGCGGGAGTGCTCGCTGTGTGAGAAGGCGGTCGGTGAGGTTTCCCGGATATGTGAGCCGCTCGGCGTGCGCTGGGTACCGGTGGACGTGGACACCGACCCGGAACTGCGCGCGGAGTTCGGCGACCGGGTGCCGGTGATCCTGATCGACGGTGCGGAGCATGGGTTCTGGCGGGTCGAGGAGAAACGGTTCCGGGCGGCTCTCGCGCGGCGGTAGTGGTCCGGTTTAAAGATCGGCTTGGACGGTCTCGCGTGGCGGTAGGGGTTCGGTGCCGGTTTTAAAGATCGGCTTGGACGGCCACGGTGGGTGGGCTGCCGCGGCTTGGCAGCGGCCTGTTGCGTTGGCGGCGGCCCATTGCGTTGGCGGCCGAGCCTGTTTCGGCTCGGCTCGGCTGAGCCTTGGGCGGCTCGGCTCGGCGGGCCTTGGGCAGCTCAGCTTGCCGGGCTTTGGGCGGCTCGGCTCGGCTGGGCCCTGGCGGCTCAGCTCGGCCGGGTCGGCCCCGCCTCGGCGCATGATCAGCATGACATGGTGGTCGCCTTCGTTCGCTTGAGGCGGCCGCCATGTCATGGTGACCTTGAAACGGTGATCATCAGGGCATGGCGGCCCTTTTCGGGCGTGTGAAGCGGCCCTGGTGCCCTGATGACCATGGAACGGTGACCATCGGCGCCTGATGATCATGAAACGTGAGAGGCCGCGCCCGAGCCGCGGTAGACCACCCACGCGCGGCCGTCCAAGCCGATCTTTAAAACCGCCGCCCGCAACCATTACCGAAGCCTGACGGTTTCCCCTCCCGGGGCCGCTGAGCTGGTAGGACCGGGGGCATGGTGGATGCCCGGTTGGGCCGGGGCACCTCGGTGGGTGTCTCGGTGCTCTCGTTCGGCCTCGCGCTCGGCGTCGGGCAGCTGGTGGCCGGACTGCTCGCGCCGCTGTCCGCGCCGTACCAGGCGGTGGCGGCGGCGGTGGTGCGGTTGGCGCCGGCCTGGTTGGTGGAGTTCGGCAAGTCGCTGGCCTACCCCGGGCTGCCGGCCGGCGTGGCGGACAAGGCGACGCTGCTGGTCGGCGTCGGGGTGGTGGTGCTGCTGGTGGCGGTGCTGGCCGGGCTGGCCGCCCGGCGGCGGGTGCAACCGGCGCGGCGGGTGCTGCTGGCGGTCGGCGTGGTCGGGCTGGCGGCCGTGGCCACCTCGCCCACCTTCGCCCTGCTGGACGTGTTCGCGCCGCTGGCCGCGCTGACCGCCGGCTGGCACTGCCTGGGCTGGTTGCACTCCTGGGCACTGGCCGCGGAGACGGAGCGGGCGGTCGAGGCCGAGCGGCCGGCGGCGGGGTGCACCGAGGGGCGTGCGGCCGGGCGCACCGAGGCGCCGGCGGCAGGGCGGACCGAGGGGCTGGCGGCCGAGCGGACCCAGGCACCGGCGGCCGAGTGGACCGAGGGACCTGCGGTCGGGCACACCGAGGCGTCGGCGGCGTGCCGGACCGAGGCGCCGGCGGCCGAGCGGACCCAGGCGTCGGCGGCGGGGCGGACCGGGGGGCCAGGGGGATCCGGGGCCCGGACCGGGCCGTCCGGTGACCGGGCGGGGTGGGGGCGGCGGGCGGTTCTCACCGCCGGGGCGGCGGTGGGGGCGGGCCTGCTCGGCACGCTGGCCGGTGGTGGGCGGGGTTCGGTCGGGGTGGCGCCGGGTGGTGTCGCGTTCCCAGCCGCGCCGCCGGTGCCGCCGGGCGCGGACTTCGTGGCCCAGGGCACGCCCACCTTCGTCACCCGCAACGAGGACTTCTACCGGATCGACACCGCCCTGCGGGTGCCGGCGATCTCGCCGGCGGACTGGTCGCTGCGCATCCACGGCCTGGTCGACCGGGAGCTGACCCTGAGCTACGCCGACCTGGTCGCGCGGCCGATGGTGACGCGGCCGGTCACGCTCGCCTGCGTGTCCAACGAGGTCGGCGGCGACCTGATCTCCACCTCCCAGTTCACCGGGGTGGACCTGCGGGAGGTGCTGCTGGCCGCCGGCCCGAAGGCCGGTGCCGACCAGGTGCTCTCCACCAGCGAGGACGGCTGGACCTGTGGCACCCCGCTGGACGTGCTCCTGGAACCCGACCGGGGCGCGCTGCTCGCGGTGGGCATGAACGGCCAGCCGCTGCCGCTGGAGCACGGGTATCCGGTGCGCATGGTGGTGCCGGGGCTCTACGGCTACGTCTCGGCCACCAAGTGGGTGGTGGACCTGGAGCTGACCACCTTCGCGGAGAAACAGGCGTACTGGTTGGAACGCGGCTGGGCGGAGCGCGCGCCGATCAAGACGCAGGCCCGGATCGACCGGCCGCGCGCCGGCGAGCCGATGCCGGCGGGCCGGGTGGTCGCCGCCGGCATCGCCTGGGCCCAGCACCGGGGCGTGGAACGGGTGGAGGTGCGGGTGGACCGGGGACCCTGGCAGCCGGCCGAGCTGGCCACCGACGTGAGCCGGGACACCTGGCGGATGTGGCGGGCCACGCTGGACGTGCCGCCCGGCCCCCACCTGCTGCAGGCGCGCGCGGCCGACGCCACCGGGGTGTGGCAGACCGAGATCCGCGCGTCGCCGGTGCCGGACGGGGCCAGCGGTTATCCGGAGGTCTCCTTCCTCGCGCGATGAGGTAGCTCGTTGGGGGGAGGTTGCTCTCCCGCCGGGAGCGGCGGCTCGTTAGGGGATTAGGGTCCGCGCACGATTCCGGTGCGTGTTTGAGTCGTGACCCGTCGTGTTCGTTCCCGGCAAGGAGGACCTGGCCCGTGAAGAGGACCATGAAGACCCAGCGGCTGTTGATGGCCGGCATGGCCGCCCTGCTCGCGGTCGGTATCAGCGCCTGCGGCGGGGATGTGATCGGCGAGCAGGGTCCGACCTCGCCCGCGCCGGCCCCCGCCGCGCCGGGGAACCCGGACGGTGTGACCAACGTCGCGCAGATGTTCGGTCCGGCCTGCGCCCAGCTGCCCCAGGGCGGCACGCCGGGTTCCGCGGTCCGCGCCGCCGGGCTGGGCACGGCCGACGCGATCACCGCCTCACCGCTGCTGCGCACCATGACCAATGCGCTGAACCAGTCCGGACTGGCCGGCCAGGTGAACAGCGAGCCGGGCGTCACCGTGTTCGCGCCGTACGACCGCGGCTTCACCAACCTCCAGCAGAACCTGGGCCAGCCGCGCTACGACGCCCTGTTCGCGGACAAGGCCAAGCTCACCGACGCGGTGAAGTACCTGGTGGTGGTGAAGCGCTACGACCGGGCCGGGCTGGCCGGGGCGAAGAACGTGACCACCCTGCAGGGCGGCAGCCTGAAGATCACCGATGCGGGTGACACGATGAACATCACCGACAACGCCGGGACCACCGCGCACGTGCTGTGCGGAAACATCCCGACCCGCAACGGCACGCTGTTCCTGATCGACAACGTGCTGCAGCCCCGGCAGCCGTAACCTCAGGCGTTAGAGCTGGTCACAGCTTCGGAAGTCGCACTAGCAGACGCGGACCAAGATCGCTACTTTGTGCCTGCGTTCACAAGCGGCTACCGTAGTTCGCGGCGCCGTAACACCGGCTGAAATTCGCTATACACACCGGCCCCCGCGAAGACCTCGCTGATGAGCGGTGTGGTGTCGGCGCCGACCCATACGACCAGCTCAGTGACCGAGGAGACGCCAGCGTGACGTTGCAGCCGCGGGCCGCCCTCCCCGGAAACGGTACGGGGAGCGGTACGGCCCAGAGCAACGGCGCGAAGCTGGACCGGGCAATTCCGGAAGCCACCGTCGCCCGGCTCGCGGTGTACCTGCGGGTACTCGGCGACCTGGCGGCGACCGGCTCGGAGACCGTGTCCAGCGAGGACCTCGCGGCGGCCGCCGGGGTCAACTCGGCCAAGCTGCGCAAGGACCTCTCCTACATCGGGTCCAACGGCACCCGGGGGGTCGGCTACGAGGTCGCCCGGCTGGTGCGCCAGATCGAGCACATCCTCGGGCTGACCCAGCGGCACGGGGTCGCGCTGGTCGGCGTCGGGAACCTGGGTCACGCGCTGGCCGGGTACAGCGGCTTCGCCAGCCGGGGCTTCCCGCTGCGCGCGCTGTTCGACGTGGACTCCGACCTGCTGGGCATCCACATCAACGGCATCCTGGTGGAGCACGCGGACCGGATCCCGGAGGTGTGCGCGGAGCGAGGCGTGACCATCGGGGTGATCGCCACCCCGGGGCCGGCCGCGCAGGCGGTGTGCGACCGGCTGGTCGCGGCCGGCGTGCGGTCGATCCTGAACTTTGCGCCGCAGGTGCTCCAGGTGCCCGAGGAGGTCGAGGTGCGCAAGGTGGACCTGGCCGTGGAGATGCAGATCCTCTCCTTCCACGTGGCCCGCCGGCACGGCGAGGGTGGGCAGGGCGGGAGCGGCGGCGTGAACGGCGAGGCCGGCGCGGAACGGCCGGTGGTGGTTCCGCAATGAGCCTGCTGGTGGTCGGACTCTCCCACCGCAGCGCTCCGGTCGACGTGCTGGAGCGGGTGGCGGTCTCCGGTGAGGACGTGCCGAAGCTGCTGGACGAGCTGACCCGGGGTGGCCGGGTCGGTGAGGTCATGGTGCTCTCCACCTGCAACCGGGTCGAGGTCTACGCCGTGGTGGAGGCCTTCCACGGCGGGCTGGCCGACGTGTCCGGCGTGCTCGCCCGGCACGCCGGGGTGGCGGTCGGCGAGCTGTCCGCGCACCTTTACGTGCACTACGCCGCGTCGGCGGTCGAGCACCTCTTCGCGGTGGCCGCCGGGCTGGACTCGATGGTCATCGGCGAGGCGCAGATCCTCGGCCAGCTGCGCACCGCCTACCAGGCGGCGACCGAGGCGGACACCGTCGGCCGGGTGCTGCACGAACTGGCCCAGCAGGCGCTGCGGGTCGGCAAGCGGTCGCACGCGGAGACCGGGATCGACAAGGCCGGCGCCTCGGTGGTCTCCGAGGGGTTGGCGCTGGCCGGCGAGGCGCTGGGCGATCTCAACGGCGTACAAGCACTGCTGGTCGGCGCCGGTTCGATGGGTGGGCTGGCCGCCGCCGCGCTGCGCCGCGCCGAGGTGGCCGGGCTGGTCATCGCCAACCGCACCGAGGAACGGGCGCGCCGGCTGGCCGCCACGGCCGCCGAGAACGGACTGGCCGCCCGGGCCACCACGCTGGACAAGCTGCCCGCCGAGCTGGCCGAGGCCGACCTGCTGGTCACCTGCACCGGTGCGGTGGGCACCGTGCTCACCTCGGCCACCGTGGCCACGGCGGCCGCCGGCCGGGCCGCCCGGCCACTGGTGATCTGCGACCTCGGGCTCCCCCGGGACGTGGACCCGGCGGTGGCCGACCTGACCGGGGTCACCGTGATCGACCTGGCCACGCTGAACGAGCGGCTCGGCAACCGCGCCGAGGGCGCCACGGTCCGCGCGGTGCGCGAGATCGTCTCCGCCGAGGTGGCCACCTACCTGTCCGCGCAGCGCTCCGCCGAGGTCACCCCCACGGTCACCGCGCTGCGCCGGCGCGCCGCCGAGGTGGTGGACGCCGAGCTGCTGCGCATGTCCGGCCGGCTGCCCGACCTGGACCCCCAGGTCCGCGACGAGCTGGCCCGGACCGTCCGCCGCGTGGTGGACAAACTGCTGCACACCCCGACCGTGCGGGTGAAACAACTGGCCGAGGCGCCGGGCGGCGACACCTACGCGGAGGCGCTGCGCGAGCTGTTCGGGCTCGACCCGCAGGCGCCGGCCGCCGTGGCCGCCATGCGCGCGAACGGGCCGGGCGAAGGCGGATCCGTCCAGGTGGACGGCATGATCGCCGGCGTCCCGACCGTAGCGTCGGCAGAGAGAGCCTCGGCGCCGACCGTGGCTTCAGCGGAGAGAGCCTCGGCGCCGCACGACCAGATCCCCAGAGACGGAGCGTCATGAGCTCACCAAGCCAACGGGTTTTGCGGATCGGCACCCGGGGCAGCGCGCTGGCGGTCGCCCAGGCCAACTGGGTGGCCGGGGCGATCCGGGCCGCCGGTTGCCCGGTCGAGCTGAAGGTGGTGCGCACCACCGGCGACGAGTCGGCCGCGCCGATCCCCGAGCTCTCCGCGAAGAGTGGCACCGGCATCTTCACCAACGCGCTGCGCGAGGCCCTGGCCCGCGGCGAGGTGGATTTCGCGGTGCACTCCATGAAGGACCTGCCCACCGAACCGGACCCCCGGCTCACCCTGGCCGCCGTGCCGGTGCGGGAGGACCCCCGGGATGCCCTGGTGGCGCGGGACGGCCTGGTGCTGGGCGAGCTGCCGGCCGGCTCGTTGATCGGTACCGGCTCGCCCCGGCGGACCGTTCAGCTGAACGCGCTCGGGCTGGGCCTGGACGTGCGGCCCATCCGGGGCAACGTGGACTCCCGCATCCGGCAGGTGCGGGACGGCAAGCTGGATGCCGTGGTCGTCGCCCGCGCCGGGCTCGCCCGGCTGGGGCGGCAGGCCGAGATCACCGAGACGCTCGACCCCTTGCAGATGCTCCCCGCGCCCGCACAGGGTGCGCTCGCCCTGGAATGCCGGGTCGAGGACCTGGAGACCGAGCACCGGTTGGCCGCACTGGAGGACCCGGCCACCCGGGCCTCGGTGATCGCGGAGCGCGCCACCCTGCGCGCCCTGGAGGCGGGCTGTAGCGCGCCGTTCGGGGCATTGGCCGAGGTTGTCGAGGATCTCGACGACGAAGGCCGGGTTGTGGAAATTCTGTCGCTGCGCGCCGTCGCGGCGACGCCCGAGGGCGCCCTGCTGCGTGCCTCGACCATTGGACCGATATCCGAAGCCGCGTCGCTGGGGATTGCCCTGGCGGCCGAATTGCTCGACTTGGGCGCCGAATCGCTACCCGCGGCCGGTGGCCCCGCGCACCGTTAGATCGGGGAGATCCGAGAAATGAACCGTACGCACAGCACAAGCCGGATCGCCTTCGTGGGCAGCGGCCCGGGGGACCCCGGCCTGCTCACGGTGCGCGCCCGGGAAACCCTCGGCGCCGCGCCGCTGATTGTCACCGACCCGGACGTACCCGAGGCGATCCTGGCGCTGGCCGCCGACGGCGCCGAGGTCCGGCCGGCGGTCGGCGACCCGGCCGAGGTGGCCAAGGACCTGATCGCGGAGGCCGTCGGCGGCCGCCCGGTGGTCCGCCTGGTCGCCGGTGACCCGCTGACCGCCGACTCGGTGGTCGCCGAGGCCGCCGAGGTGGCCCGGGGCGAGGTGCCGTTCGACGTGATCCCCGGCGTACCCGCCGCCACCGCCGTTCCGGCCTACGCCGGCGTGGCGCTGGGCTCCAACTACTCGGTGGCCGACGCGCGCGGCCGGGTGGACTGGGCGAGGCTGGCCGCCGGTCCGGAGCCGGTGGTGCTGCACGCCACCGGCGCGCACCTGCCGGAGATCATCACCGGGCTGGCTTCCCAGGGCGTGCCGGAGCACACCCCGGTGACCGTGACCGCCGAGGGCACCTGCTCGGTGCAGAAGACCGTGGTCAGCTCGCTGGCCACGCTGGTCACCGACTCGGCCGCGCTGGGCGGCCCGCTGGTGCTCACCGTGGGCGAGGCGGTGCGCCGCCGGGAGACGCTGTCCTGGTGGGAGTCCCGCGCGCTGTACGGCTGGCGGGTTCTGGTGCCCCGCACCAAGGACCAGGCCGGCGTGATGAGCGAGCGGCTGCGGGTGCACGGCGCCATCCCGGAGGAGGTGCCCACCATCGCGGTGGAGCCGCCCCGGTCCCCGGCGCAGATGGAGCGCGCGGTCAAGGGCCTGGTGGACGGGCGCTACCAGTGGGTGGTGTTCACCTCCACCAACGCGGTGCGGGCGATCTGGGAGAAGTTCGCCGAGTTCGGCCTGGACGCCCGGGCGTTCTCCGGCGTGAAGATCGCCTGTGTCGGCCCGGCCACGGCCGAGAAGGTCCGCTCGTTCGGCATCAACCCCGAGCTGGTGCCCGAGGCCAGCGAGCTCACCGAGATCTCCTCGGAGGGCCTGCTGCAGATCTTCCCGCCGCACGACGACATCCTGGACCCGGTGGACCGGGTGCTGCTGCCGCGCGCCGACATCGCCACCGAGACGCTGGCCGCCGGCCTGCGTGACCGGGGCTGGGAGATCGATGACGTCACCGCGTACCGCACGGTGCGCGCCGCGCCGCCGCCCGCCCCGATCCGTGAGGCGATCAAGACCGGTGGGTTCGACGCGGTGTGCTTCACCTCGTCCTCCACGGTGCGCAACCTGGTCGGCATCGCCGGCAAGCCGCACGCGCGCACCCTGGTCGCCTGCATCGGCCCGAAGACGGCGGAGACCGCGAGGGAGTTCGGCCTCCGGGTGGACGTCCAGCCCGACATCTCCCAGGTCCCCAGCCTGGTGGACGCCCTGGCCGCCCACGCCGCCCGCCTCCGCGCCGAAGGCGCCCTCCCTCCCCCGCGAAAGGCGAAGGCCCGCCGCCGCTAACCCCACCCCGCCATATCGCGGGTCTCAACACCTCGTGTCGCGGGTCTCCACATCCCGTGTCGCGGATCTCAACATCCCGTGTCGCGGATTTCGACGCATTGTGTCGCGGTTTCATGCGCTCTGTTCCGGGCCGGTCACGCCCCGGCTCGCCGGCTCGGTGGCGCCGTGCCCGAATCCGCGACATGCCGTGTCGAAATCCGCGACATGGGGTGTGAGGGAGCGCGACATGGGCTGCGGGGGACCGCGATATGGGGTGGGGGGAACCGCGATATGGCGGGGGTGGGAGTCGTAGGGTTGGGGTATGTATCCGGTGCAACGGCCTCGGCGGCTGCGGGTGACTCCGGCGATGCGGCGGTTGGTCGCGGAGACGGAGTTGCGGCCTCGGCACATGGTTCTGCCCATGTTCGTGCGGGAGGGTGCCACGGAGCCGGTGCCGATCGCGTCCATGCCGGGCGTGGTGCAGCACTCCAGGGACTCGCTGCGCAAGGCGGCGGCGGAGGCGGTGCGGGCCGGGGTCGGCGGGTTGATGCTGTTCGGCGTGCCGGCCGAACATGACGCGACCGGGTCCGGCGCGGTCGACCCGGACGGCATCCTGAACGCCGCGCTGCGCGACGTCCGGGCCGAGGTGGGCGACGACACGGTGATCATGTCGGACTGCTGCCTGGACGAGTTCACCGACCACGGGCACTGCGGCGTGCTGGACGAGCAGGGCCGGGTGGACAACGACGCCACGCTGGCCGTGTACGCCGAGATGGCCGTCGCGCAGGCCGATGCCGGGGCGCACCTGATCGGCCCCAGCGGCATGATGGACGGCCAGGTCGGCGTGATCCGGGAGGCGCTGGACGCGGCCGGGTACGCCGACACCGGCATCCTGGCCTACACCGCGAAGTACTCCTCGGCGTTCTACGGGCCGTTCCGGGAGGCGGTGAACTCCCAGCTCAAGGGCGACCGCAAGACCTACCAGCAGGATCCGGCCAACGCCCGCGAGGCGTTGCGCGAGCTGGCACTGGACCTGCAGGAGGGCGCCGACCTGGTCATGGTCAAGCCGGCCATGGCCTACCTGGACATCCTGCGCCTGGTGGCGGACAACTCGGACGTGCCGGTCGCCGCGTACCAGATCTCCGGCGAGTACGCGATGATCGAGGCGGCCGCCGCGAACGGCTGGCTGGATCGGGAGCGCACCGTCCTGGAGACCCTCACCGGTATCCGCCGGGCCGGCGCGGACCTGGTGCTGACCTACTGGGCGGTGGAGGCCGCCGGCTGGCTGGACTGAGCTAGGGTTGATCAGCTCACACCCACCGGGGTGAACCTGGACAGGACAAACGTGTTGCACTGCTGCGGCAATACAAGTTGATGATTTGATATAACGCGTGAACATTGCATATGCGCCACCGGCCGACCAGACCGGGGCCATTCCGCCGGCCCAGGTGCGGGCCTCCTACGCGCTGTTATTCGGCGTCGTGGTGTTTTCCACGCTGAACGCCGTCATCCAGGTCGCCTACCAGATCAGCGGCGTGGCCGTGCCGGTCGGCGCGGTGATCGAGGCGGTGCTGCTGCTGTTGCTGGGCAAGCACATGCGGGACGGCAAGCTGTGGGCGCGGATGGCGCTGCTGAGCGTGGCGTGGGTGTTCGTGGCGGTCAGCCTGCTCGCCCTGTTCGCGCTCTACCAGCTGGAGGACCTGCGCCGGCTGCCCGGCGTCGCCGCGTTCACCGTGGTGTACGTGGTCGGCAAGCTGCTCCTGATCATCGCGGCCACCGTGCTGATGTACCGCCCCGCCGTACGGTCGTACTTCCGCTGACCGCCGCCGCGGCGCCGCCCGTCCGATACGGTGTATCAATTCTGGATCAAGCGGACTAGGGTGCGTGCGTGACCACGCCGTCAGACCCCGCTCAGCAAGGCCAGGGCGACGCGGCCGGCGAGGCTGAGTCCCCATCCCAGGACAGCCCCGCCGCCGAGACCTCAGCCGCCACCGAGGCCGAACAGACAACCGCTTCCCCGGAGGAGAAGGCGCCGTCCAACCGGCTGCCCGCCCGCCGCCCGCCCGAGGTGTGGGCCGGTGCGGTGTTCCTCACCCTCGCGGCGGTGCCGGCGCTGTTCCTCGGCGTGCTGCTCGCCGTGCAACCCGGCCGCACCGGCTCCAACCTGCAGGACACGCTCACCGGCGCCCGTGCCTCCATGGACCTCGGCACGCTGCTCGCCCTGTTCCGGGTGGCCGGCCTGTTGCTGCTGGTGCTCGGCGCGATCTACATCGTGCTGGCCTGGATCGCCACCAAGCCCAACCGGGGCGCGCGCACCATCGTCACCATCATGGCGGCCGTTGAGGTTGCGCTGCTGGTGTTCGCCATGGTGGTGTCCGGGACCGACCCGGTGAGCCTCGGGTTGCTGTTGCTCGCCGTGGCCGGCGCGCTGCTGCTGTACCTGCCGCGCTCGGAGGAGTTCTTCGGGCAGTCCGCCCCGGCCAAGGCCCGCGAGCCGGAGCCGGAGCCGGAGAACGCCACCAGCTGATCCGCCGAGGACTCCCGGCCGGCGCCAGCGGCCGGGAGGCGACTCTGCGAGACTGGCGGCCGTGACTGACGCACCGACATCCGTGTCCTGTCGCCGATCTTCCGAGCTGTTCGACCGGGCCGAGCGGGCCATTCCGGGTGGGGTGAACTCCCCGGTGCGCGCGTTCGGCGCGGTCGGCGGCACCCCCCGTTTCATGACCGCCGGGCAGGGTTGCCGGCTGACCGACGCGGACGGCAACCGGTATGTCGACCTGGTCTGTTCCTGGGGGCCGATGATCCTCGGCCACGCCCATCCCGCGGTGCTGGACGCGGTGCGTTCGGCCGCCGGTGGCGGGCTGTCCTTCGGCGCGCCGACCGAGGGCGAGATCGAGCTCGCCGAGGAGATCATCGCCCGGGTCGAGCCGGTCGACCAGGTGCGACTGGTCAACTCCGGCACCGAGGCCACGATGAGCGCGATCCGGCTGGCCCGGGGGATCACCGGCCGGCCGGCGATCGTCAAGTTCGCCGGTTGCTACCACGGGCACGTGGACGCGCTGCTCGCCGAGGCGGGCTCCGGGGTGGCCACCTTCGGCCTGCCCACCAGCCCCGGGGTCACCGGGGCACAGGCCGCCGACACCATCGTGCTGCCCTACAACGACCTGGACGCGGTGGCGGCGGTGTTCGCCGAGCGCGGGCCGGAGATCGCCTGCGTGATCACCGAGGCGGCCGCCGGGAACATGGGCGTGGTGCCGCCGGCCGAAGGGTTCAACGCCGGCCTGCGCGCGCTCACCCACGCGCACGGCGCGCTGCTGGTGATGGACGAGGTGATGACCGGTTTCCGGGCCGCCCGCGCCGGCTGGTACGGCTGCGAGGGCGTGGCCGGTGACCTGTACACCTTCGGCAAGGTGATGGCCGGCGGGCTGCCGGCCGCCGCGTTCGGCGGCCCGGCCGAGCTGATGAAGCACCTGGCCCCGGCCGGCCCGGTGTACCAGGCCGGCACGCTGTCGGGTAACCCCCTCGCCGTGGCCGCCGGGCTGGCCACGCTGCGCGCCGCCACCGACGAGGTGTACGCCACGCTGGACGCCAACGCGGAGCGCCTGGGCGGGCTGATCACCGCCGCGCTGGCCGCCGAGGGGGTGCCGCACCGGGTGCAGTACGCCGGCAACCTGCTGTCGGTGTTCTTCGCCGAGGAGCCGGTGACCGACTTCGCCTCGGCGCGCGCGGCGCAGACCTGGCGGTTCGCCCCGTTCTTCCAGTCGCTGCTGGAACAGGGGGTGTACGGCCCGCCGAGCGCGTTCGAGACCTGGTTCGTCTCCTCCGCGCTGGACGACGACGCGTTCGAGACGGTGCAACGCGCACTCCCGGCGGCCGCCCGCGCGGCGGCCGGGGCGCGGGTGCCGGCGTGACCCGCACGGTGGTCCACATGCTCCGCCACGGCGAGGTGCACAACCCGGAGGGCGTGCTCTACGGCCGGCTGCCCGGGTACCGGCTGTCCGAGCGCGGCCAGTGGCAGGCCAAGACGGTGGCCGAGGCGCTGGCCGACGAGCCGATCGCCGCCGTGCTGGCGTCCCCGTTGGAACGGGCCCAGCAGACGGCCGCGCCGCTGGTGGCCGGGCGGGACCTCGAAGTGATCACCGAGCCGGGCCTGATCGAGGCGGCCAACGACTTCGAGGGCCGCAAGTTCGGCGTCGGGGACGGCGTGCTGCGCCACCCCGAGTCGTGGGTGAAGCTGCGCAACCCGTTCCGGCCGTCCTGGGGCGAGCCGTACGCGGTGATCGCCGCCCGGATGCGCGCGGCCGCCCACCGCGCCCGCGACCTGGCACCCGGAGGGGTGGCCGTGTGCGTCTCCCACCAGCTGCCCATCTGGACGCTGCGCCGCAACCTGGAGGGCAAGCGGATGTGGCACGACCCGAGGCAGCGCCAGTGTGGCCTGGCCTCGCTGACCAGCCTGGTCTTCGAGGGCGAGAAGCTGGTGGAGATCCGCTACCGGGAACCGGCCGGGGCCAGCGACCCGAAGGTCACCGGCGCGTGAAGGTTCTGCTCTGCGTGCTCCTGGCGGCGTTCGCGCTGACCGGCTGCGCCACCGGGAAGGACGCGGTGGCCCGCGGCGGCGACTTCCAGTTCGTCGCGCCGGGCGGCAAGGACGTGATCACTTATGACCCGCCTTCGGCGCGCGGGGTGCTGCGCACCTTCGGCGGGGAGAGCCTCACCGAGCCCGGCCGGCAGATCGGCATCCAGGACTACCCGGGCAAGGTCGTCGTGATCAACATCTGGGGTTCCTGGTGCGGGCCGTGCCGCGCGGAGATGGCCGACCTGCAACTGGTGTCCCAGCAGCAGGCGGCGGACGGCGTTGTGGTGCTCGGGCTGAACCAGCGGGACTCCCGGGAGGCGGCCGCCGACTTCGCCCGCAACACCGGGGCCACCTACCCGTCGATCTACGACCCGCCCGGCCGCGCGCTGTTCGTGCTGTCCGGGTACCCGCGCAACGTGGTGCCGTCCACCATCCTGCTGGACCGCGAGCACCGGGTCGCCGAGGTGATCCTGCGCCGGGTCCGCCCCGGCGAGCTCACCGAGGCCGTCCGCCGCCTGGCCGCCGAGCCCGCCCCGGGCTAGCGTTCTCCACCCGGCGAACGGGGGCGTGACCGGGCTGTTTACCCTCGGGGGGACATGGACCCGTCCACCAGCCTCGCCATCTCCGGGCCGCCGCTGCTCGCGGTGCTGGTCGCGATCGCGGCCGGCGCGGTCAGCTTCGCCTCGCCGTGCGTGGTGCCGCTGGTGCCCGGTTACCTGGCCTACCTGGCCGGGCTGGTCGGCGCGGACGCGCCGCCGGTCACCCCGGACGAGGCCCGCCGGGGTCGCGGCGGGCGCTGGCGGGTGGCCGGGGCGGCGGTGTTGTTCGTCGCCGGGTTCACCGTGGTGTTCGGCGCGATCATGGTCGGCGTCGTGCGGCTGGCCGACGCGCTGACCCGCAACGAGGAGCTGCTGCAGCGGGTCGGCGGGGTGTTCACCATCCTGATGGGCCTGGCCTTCGTCGGCCTGGTGCCCGCGCTGTCGCGGGAGCGGCGGCTGCACGTGGTGCCGCGCGCCGGGTTGCTCGGCGCGCCGCTGCTGGGCGCGGTGTTCGGGCTGGGCTGGGTGCCGTGCATCGGGCCGACCCTGGCCGGCGTGGTCGCGGTGGCCGCCGGCACCGGCGGCGGTTCGGTGCGCGGGGTGGCGCTGGTGCTGGCCTACTGCGCCGGGTTGGGCCTGCCGTTCGTGCTGATCGCGGTGGGTGCGGCGCGGGCGGTGCGCGCGCTGGCCTGGTTGCGCCGGCACACCAGGGCGGTGCAGATCGCCGGCGGCGCGCTGCTGGTGCTGGTGGGGGTGCTGTTGGTGAGCGGCCTGTGGGGGACGTTGGTGGCCGGCCTGCAGGTGACCATCGCCGGCTTCACCCCGCCGATCTGATGACCCGTTCCGAGACCGACACGGCGCCACCCGATGTGCCGGAAACGCCGACTCAGGGTGCCCAGGACGCCGACTCGCGGGCGTATTTCGCGTTTGTGCGGAACACGTGGCGGGGGCTCACCTCGATGCGGACGGCGTTGGTGTTGCTGTCGTTGCTCGGGGTGGCGGCGTTGCCGGGGGCGTTGCTGCCGCAGCGATCGCTGAACGCCTCGCGCACCGACGAATACCTGGCCCAGCACCCGACCATCGGGCCGTGGCTGGACCGGATGGGGTTCTTCGAGGTCTTCGCCAGCCCGTGGTTCGCGGCGATCTACCTGCTGCTGTTCGTCTCGCTGATCGGCTGCCTGACCCCGCGCGGGCTGGAGTACGCGCGGGCCTGCCGGGCCCGCCCGGTGTCGGTGCCGCGCAACCTGAACCGGCTGCCGCACCACGCGCGCGGCGAGGTGGCGGGTTCGCCCGACGAGGTGCTGGCGGCCGTGCGCGCCCGGTTGAAGGGCTGGCGGCTGGAAATCCGGGGGCACACCGTGTCGGCGGAGAAGGGCTACCTGCGTGAGGCCGGCAACCTGGTGTTCCACCTGGCCCTGGTCGGGCTGCTGATCGGGTTCGCCGCCGGCAAGCTGTTCGGGTACGAGGGCCAGGTCATCGTGCTCACCCAGGGCGGGCAGTTCTGCAACTCCGGCATCCTGAACTACGACTCGTTCCGCGCCGGCACCCTGGTGGACGGCACCTCGCTGAGCCCGTTCTGCGTGCGCGCGGACGACTTCCGCGCCACCTACCAGCCGGACGGCCAGGCCACGTCGTTCCACGCGGACATCGCCTACCAGGCCGGCGACGACCTGACCGCCGGCCCGACCGGCCCCTGGCGGCCCTACGGCCTGGAGGTCAACCACCCGCTGCGGGTGGCCGGGGACCGGGTCTACCTGCTGGGCAACGGCTACGCGCCCCGGTTCACCGTCACCTATCCGGACGGCACCCGGCGCACCCAGGTCATCCAGTGGCGCACCGTGGACCCGACCACGCTGCTCGCCGAGGGCGCCACCAAGTTCGACCCGCCGAACGCCGCCGACCCCCAGCAGTGGCGGAACAACCAGATCGCGGTGACCGGGCTGTTCGCCCCCACCTCGTCCGGCGGCAAGGTGGTCACCTCGGTGTTCCCCGCGCTGCTCCGCCCCGAGGTGGCCGTGGACGTGATGCGCGGCGACCTCGGGCGGGACGACGGCCGGGGTCAGTCGATCTTCGAGATCGACCAGCGACAGGTGGACGCCGGCGTCCTCAAGCGCGTGGCCCGGTCGAACCTGACCCCGGGCGCGGAGATCACCCTCGACGACGGCACCCGGGTACGGTTCGACGACGTGGCGCAGTGGGTGTCCCTGCAGGTGTCCCACGACCCGGCGCAGGAGGCGGTGCTGCTGTTCGCGGTGCTGATGCTCGGCGGACTGGCCACCTCCCTGACCATCAAACGCCGCCGGTTCTGGGCGCGGATCACCCCGGGCGCCTCCGGGCGGACGGAGCTGGAGCTGGGTGGGTTGGCGCGCACCGACCAGGCCGGCTACGGCGAGGAGTTCCACCGCCTCCGCGACGAACTGCTGCCGGAGCGCCCGGCACTTTCGTGATCAGCATGGCATGGTGGCCGGTTTCCGGGGCTGGAGCGGCCCTCATGTCATGCTGACCATGGGGAATCCTCGGTTCGGTCGCGGTGCCGGCTTAAAGGACGGGCTTGGACGGCAGCGGCCGGGCTGGTCTGCCGCGGCTTTGGTTCGGCGGGTTGCGTTGGGGTTGGGCACGGGTCTTGGCTACGCGGCGTGACGGGTCGGCGCGCTCCGGCGAGTGGCAGGCCGGTTCAGCGCGACGACATCCACCTCAGCGGGGTGAACCTCGAGATCAAACCCCTCTCGCGTGGATGTCGTGAACGAACGACCACAGACTCGCCAAAGAAACGGCTACAGCACGTAACAGTCGCACCAAAGCCCCGGCAGCCCGGCAACGGGCACTGCCCGAGCAGCGGCCAGGCGATCATCTGAACCTCCATTCAGTGATCAACAGGGCAGGATGGCCGTCTCGAGGGCGCCGAAGCGGCCATGGTGCCCTGATGACCACGGAAGTGGGGGACAGGCAGCACAAGGGTCACTCGCTGAGTGACAACGGGCAGGACGTAGCGTGTCGGATGATGCGTTGTGGTCCGTGGAGAGGCACTGTGTGATGCAGACCAACGTGGTGCTCGCCCTGTACAGCGACTACGCCTTCCGCACCGCCGTCGTGCTCTACCTGGCGGTCATGGTGCTGCACCTGGCGGAGTACGCGGGCACCCGGAAGCTGAGCCGGGTCCGGGAACCACAGGAGGCCGTCGCGGTCGGCGCCGGCGAGGGCGGTGCCACGGTCACCGACCGGCCGGACGCGGCCACCCCCCGCGAGTGGCCGGCGCGCCTGGGCCGGATGGCCGTCGCGCTGACCATCCTGGGCGCGGCGGTGCACGCCGCGTCGCTGGTGTTGCGCGGGCTGGCGGTGGTGCGCTGGCCCTGGGGCAACATGTACGAGTTCATCTCGGCGATCTGCCTGGCGGCGGTGGTGACCTGGCTGGTCATGCTGCGGCGCTCGCCGGGGCTGCGGGTGATCGGCGCGTTCGTGCTGCTGCCGGTGGAGATCCTGCTGTTCCTCGCGGGTAGCTCGCTGTACGTGAAGGCGGCGCCGGTGATGCCCGCGCTGCAGTCGTACTGGCTGGCCATCCACGTCTCCACGGTCGCCATCTCGTCCGGCCTGCTGATGGTCACCGGTGTCGCCAGCATCCTGTTCCTGCTGCGCAAGCGGGTCTCGGCCCCCGGCGGTGTCCCCGTCGGGCGCCAAACTGGGCGCCCGACCGAAGCCGGCTTCGCCGGGGTGCTGGCGTTGCTGCCCACGTCGGACGCGCTGGACCGGCTGGCCTACCGGATCACCGTCTTCGCCTTCCCGCTCTACACCTTCGCCATCATCGCCGGAGCGATCTGGGCCGAGTCGGCGTGGGGGCGGTTCTGGGGCTGGGACCCCAAGGAGACCGTCGCCCTGGTGGTCTGGGTGGCCTACGCCTGTTACCTGCACGCCCGCTCCACCGCCGGTTGGCGCACCGGGGGAGCGGCCTGGATCAACGTCGTCGGCTTCGCCGCGATCCTGTTCAACCTCTTCTTCGTGAACCTGGTCACCGCCGGCCTGCACTCCTACGCGGGCTTGTAGTGCCGCGGAAACAAGGTCGTCTCACCCGCCTTCGGCGCCCAGCCGGCGCCTCGCGGCGTTGTCGTCGTCGCACGTAGCTCCGCTACGCGCTCCTCCTCCGCCTTGCGAGGCATCCGCCTGGATCACCGAATCCGGGCAAGGGACCTCATTTCCACGGCACTAGATCAAGGAAAACGCACGTCGCGCCGGTCGCGGTGAAAACGTTGCGCACACAATCGAGTACGGCGCGTGACTCGCGCGGCACGGCCGGCCCGACTACTGTCCTGCACTCGGGGACATGCGGTGTGAGGAGAGCCGTGGAGCAGGGGCAGCGTGACTACCCGCCGGGGACAGTGGGTTATCTCGCTCAGGGACGCTGGGGGCGCAACGCCAGGCCCGACACCGAGGACGCCGACGGGTCGGACCAGGCACCCGAGCCGACCAACGGGCGGAACGACGGCGGCGACCATACGGACCAGGACGAGGTCGTCGAGGCCGAGTCCACCTCGGAAACCACCGAGCCCGAGTCGGACCAGGAGCCGGACGACGCGGAAGCGGCCGACGAGGACGCGGAAGCACCCGACGACCCGTTGAAGACCGTTCCGGTACCGACGGCCAGCCTGACCGCGCCGCCGACCGGCCCGCTGACCAAGGCCCCGTCGCGCTGGGTGGAACCGGGCGCGCTGGCCGCCGAGCGGGCGCAACGGGCCCGGCTGGGCGGCATCGGCACCGAGATCGCCAAGTTCGCCAAGGGCCGGCGCCCGCCGAGGTCCGGTTGGCGGCGGGTGCTCTACCAGCTCACCAACGGCTGGCTGAACCTCGGCGAAAGCCCCGCCGACGTGCGGGAACGGCAGCTCACCGTGCGGGTCAACCAGCCGCTGCACGGCTGCTACAAGATCGCCATGCTGAGCCTCAAGGGCGGCGTCGGCAAGACCACCGTGACCGCCACGCTGGGCGCCACCTTCGCCTCCCTGCGCGGCGACCGGGTGATCGCGGTGGACGCGAACCCGGACCGGGGCACGCTCAGCCAGAAGATCCCGCTGGAGACCAGTGCGACCGTGCGGCACCTGTTGCGGGACGGTCAGCGTATCCGCCGGTACTCGGACGTGCGGGCGTACACCTCGCAGGGGCCGTCCCGGCTGGAGGTGCTGGCCAGCGAGCAGGACCCGGCGGTGTCGGAGGCGTTCAGCGAGGCCGACTACCGGCGCACCGTGACGCTGCTCGAGCACTTCTACAACATCGTGCTGACCGACTGCGGCACCGGCCTGATGCACTCGGCCATGTACGGCGTGCTGGGGCTGGCGGACGCGCTGGTGATCGTGTCGTCCGGGTCCATCGACGGGGCGCGCAGCGCGTCCGCCACCATGGACTGGCTGGACGCGCACGGGCACGGCGAGCTGGTGGCGAACTCGGTCGCTGTGATCAACTCGGTCCGGCGTTCGTCCGGGCAGGTGGACCTGGACCAGGTGGCGGAGCACTTCGCCAAGCGTTGCCGGGCCGTGCTGCGCATTCCCTACGACAGCCACCTGGAGGAGGGGGCGGAGCTGGACCTGAACCGGCTCTCCCGGCCGACCCGCGCCGCGCTGCTGGAACTGGCCGCGACCGTCGCCGAGGCGTTCCCCAGCCCGGACGAGACCTGATCCCGGGCCGCGCACCCACTCGGTGACCGATCTTCGGAGCCGACATCCGCCGGCTCCCCCCTTCCGAGCCGGCGAACGTCGGCCGTCGTACGCCCGGAAGAGCTGGTCGGGCGACACGAGCGGGTGGTGCGGTCCGCTGAGAGTAAGCCCGGATGGCCGGTGGCTTCGGTGGTTTAAGGAAGGCTTGAGCTGGCGTTGAGGAAGATATGAGGCTGCCGCCGAGCCTCACCGGGGAGGCATCGACGGCAGCCACGCAGAGCTACGGATCACCGCTAACGGGGCGGGTCGTCCCCCTGGTGACGCAGGCGCTGATCCAGCTGGCGCAGAAACTCCGGGTCATCGTCGGGCGCGACGGCCCGGCGTGGCGCGGGAGCCTGGGCGGTCGGCGCACCGGACTGCCTAAGCATGGTGTACCAGACGATCATTCCGGCCATCGATACCGCGACCAAGGCAATGACCAACAACACGGTGACCACCTCCTGTTACGAGGCTAACCCAGAGACGGCCGGCGCGACGGCGCCTTCGGGTGAACATCACCCACGTGATCTCAGCGAAGTGACCGATCGTGTCAGTGTCGGCACGGCCGGCACGAGTCAGTACCCTCGCTGTCGTGAGTCCGGAAGCCACCCCGCGCCCGCTGGGTGCGGCAGTCGCCCGCTACGGCCTGGCCAGGGTAGCCCTGGTAGCGCTGGTCACCGCGCCGCTGACCTGGTTGGGCGTGCCATTCCTGGTGGCCCTGCTGGTCGGGCTGGTCGCCTCGGTGCCGTTGTCCATGCTGCTGCTCGGCGGCCCGCGCGCGGATCTGGACGCCGCGTTGGCCTGGTCCGGGCGGCGGCGCGGCGAGCAGCGGGCCCGGTTGCGCGCGCAGCTGCGCGGTGAGGCCGTGGACGCGCTCCCACCGACCGAGCCGTCGGCCGGGCCTTCAGCTCAGGGCGAGGCCGACGCCGGTGCCGATGGCCCAGGCCAGCATGACTATTCCGGACGCGCCGAGCACCGGGATTAGCTTCGGCCCGGTCGCACCGCCCAGCACCGTACGCACCGGAACCACCGCGAGCGGCGCGGCCAGCAGGCCCAGCAGCAGCCACGGGCTGAACAACACCCCGGCGAGCAGCGAGAACAGGAACGGGATCGCCACCAGCGTGGCGTAGAGCAGGCGGGTGCGGCGGTCGCCGAGCGCCACCGCCAGGGTGCGCTTGCCGGACTGGGTGTCGGTGGGGATGTCCCGCAGGTTGTTGGCCACCAGCACCGAGCAGGACAGCATGCCGACGCCGACCGCGGCCAGAACCGCCGGCGCGCCGGGCGGACCGCTCTGTACGTACACGGTGCCCAGCACCGCGACCGGCCCGAAGAACACGAACACCGCGACCTCGCCGAGACCCCGGTAGCCGTACGGCCGGGAGCCGCCGGTGTAGAACCAGGCGCCCAGCACGCAGGCCGCGCCGAGCGCGATCAGCCACCAGTGCCCGGTCAGCGCCACCAGCACCAGGCCGGCCAGGCAGGCGATGCCGAACGAGACGAACGCCGCCGTGCGCACGGTCGCCGGCTCGGCAGTGCCGGAACCGACCAACCGGAGCGGTCCGACCCGGTTGTCGTCGGTGCCCCTGACCCCGTCGGAGTAGTCGTTCGAGTAGTTGACGCCGATGATCATCCCGAGCGCGACCACCAGCGCCAGCACCGCTCCCACCGGCTGGAACCCACCCGCGCCGATCGCCGCGCCGGTGCCGGCCAGCACCGGGGCGACCGCGTTCGGCAGCGTGCGGGGCCGTGCCCCCTGAACCCATTCCCCCACCGTGACCACGCAATCAACCTACTTGATCGCCGCGCCCCGCCGGCCGAGGCGTGTGGCCCGGCCGGCGGGACGTCCCCCGACCGGTCAGTTGGCGATCGGTGCGTTCGGCGAAAGGCCCCAGAACAGCTGGGTGCCGAGCACGCCGATGATGTGGATCAGGACCATGTTCAGCATCATCGACTTCGCGGTGTTCCGCCCCACCCCGACGGACCCGCCGCGTGCGGTGAAGCCGTAGTAGCAGCTCACGAAGGTGATGACCGTGCCCATGGTCATGATTTTGATCATGGAGTAGAGGAAGTCGGCCGGGTTCTGGAACAGCCAGAAGATGTACAGGTAACCACCCGACGAGACCCCACCGAGGTTGACCACGGTGATCAGGTACTCGGAGACGTACATGACTCCCAGGCCCACGGTGTACAGGAACGGCATGGCGATCCACACCGCCAGCACGCGGCTGGCCAACAGGTAGCTGCGGGACTTGACCCCCATCGCCTCCATGGCGTCGATCTCGTCGGCGATCCGCATCGAGCCCAGCTCGGCCACCAGGCCGCAGCCGACCTTCGCGGCGAAGATGTAACCCCACATGTAGGGGGCCATCTCCCGGATTCCGCACCAGGCGTTGAACACCCCCGAGTAGATCGGGGCGCCGATCTGCTTGAGGGTGTACGCCGCCTCGAGTCCGCACTGGTACCCGATGACCGCCTGCATCACCCAGATGATCAGGCCGCTGGACAGGATCAGGATCCCGGCCTGGTGCAGCACCTCACTGCCGTACTTGCGCACATCGGGTATCGACCGGAGCACCGTCCCGGCGAACCGGGCGATCTCGCCGACCGAGCCCAGCACGTTCTTCACTCCGCTTTCGCGGGTGTCGGTGATGGTCATTTCGGCTCCTCCTCCCGGTTACCGGTAGACCTGCATGTCGGGGTTGAGCCCCAACATCAACGTGGTGAACGCGAAGTTGAACATCCAGATCCCGGCGAACGCGATCACCACCGCCTGGTTCACCGCCCGGCCCACACCGATCGGACCACCCTCGGCCCGGTAGCCCTTGTAGCAGCACACAATCCCGATGATCAGACCGAACAGGGAGGTTTTGACCACGCTGCACCACATGTCGGTGGTGGTCGCGTTGTTCCAGAAGTTGGCGAAGTACGCGCTCGGGTTGGCATTCAGCTCCCAGGCGGCGATCAGGCCGCCGAACACGCCGAAGCACAGCGCCACCACATCCATCAGCCCGGTCATGATGGTCAGGGCGATGACGCGGGGCAGGATGATGGTGCGGACCGGGTCGACGCCGAGGACCTCCATGGCGTCGAACTCCTCGCGGATGCGCCGGGCGCCGAGGTCGGCGGTGATGGCGGTGCCCATGACGCCGGCGACGACCATGGCGTTGATCCACGGGGCGAACTCGCGCACGCTGGCCATCAGGAAGAACGAGCCCAGCCGCTCGGGAATGCCGAACAGCAGGAAGATGTTGCCTGCCCTGCAGGCCGGGTGCGCCCATGCCGAACGCGGTACACGAGACGATCATGGGCAGCCAGCAGAGCTTGAGCGTCTCGAACATCTGCTCACGCACGTCACCCCAGTACCCGACCGGTTTGGTGATGGCGCTCTTCGCGACCTCGAGGAAGAGGTCGAACATCTCGCCGGCCTGCTGCAACGGCCGTGCGGCAACACCGGGTGCTCGGCGCAGCCCCCGGCCGAACTTCGGCAGGGAAGCTGCCTTCGTCCGCCCCGGCCCACGGGGCGCGGACGTTTGCATCGCGCTCATAGACGGTCTCCAGGTCGTCGGATGCCTGCCCGACCGGCAGGTGAGCGAAGGCTAAAACCGTCGAACGGCGCCGAACGGCCCTCTCGCCTGTTCGGACGCACAGCTTCGTGCCGCCGCACAACGCAACCCCGCCCCGGTTGTTACCCCTCCGCCTTCTGGCTCGTCCCGACTCGCCGGGGGCTTCCCGGGAAGGCGGCGCCGGGAGGCCGGTTCAAGACGGCTTGGACGGCGCGGCCGGGCGGTCTCCCGTCGCTCAGCGCGGCCCCTTGCGTTGTCCTGGGCACCCGGCGCACTGCTTCACTACGTACCGTGATTGCCGGAACCGCTTCCCGAGCAGCGTCGCTCACCGAGTGCTGGCTCAATCCGCTCGATCATGGGCGTTTACCGGACTGAGCCAGCGCTCGGCCAAGCCACCCGTCCTGGCCGCCCACCGTCTGACCACGGTCCGTAGCCGAGGCCCGGAAGCGGGGCGCAACGCAACGGGCGGCACCCGGGCCGCCGCCGACCACCCAGGTCGCGCCGTCCAAGCCGTCTGGACCATGCACCACGCCCACGCACCTCTTGGGTCGAGAGAGAGCAACCGAGGAGATGTAGATCTTGACCGGGGTCAGCAGGGCCGGAGGTCGGCCTCGGTGCTGATGCGAACCGCGTTCGCGGGCAGGTACTGGTCGGGGCCGATGCGTACCCAGTTGTTCGGCGTGGCGCACTCCACGAGCACTCCGGCGCGATCGGCGGCGGCGCCCACCGGTTCGGCGTCCGGGGCGGGGGCGCGGCGCACCACGGCGTGGCGGGCGGTCGGCTCGGCCTTGCGGTCGCCCTCGCCGTCGCGGTCCTCGCCCTCGCCCTCGCCCTCGCCGTCGCGGTTCCGGTGCTTGCTGTCGTCTCGGTCCTCGCCGGAGTCCCCGTCGTCGTCGTTGGCGAGCGGGTCGTCCAGCGCGCCGCCGAACATGTCGTCGTCGTCTCCCGACCGATGGTGGGGCTTGCCCGGCCGCGCCGACGCACCGGGCCGCGCCGACGCACTGGGGCGCGCCGATGCACTGGGGCGCGCGGAGGTGCTGGGCTGTGCGGAGGTGCTGGGGCGCGCGGAGGCACTGGGCTGTGCGGAGGTGCTGGGGCGCGCGGAGGCACTGGGCTGAGTGGAGGTACTGGGCCGATCGGATGCGTCGAGTGGGCTGGATGCGTTGGGTGGGCTGGTTGCGTTGGGTGGGCTGGTTGCGTTGGGTGGGCTGGTTGCGCCGGGTGGGCTGGTTGCGCCGGGTGGGCTGGTTGCGCCGGGTGGGCTGGATGTGCCGGGTGGGCTGGATGCGCCGGGTGGGCTGGATGCGCTGGGTGGGGTGAGCGCGTCGGGTGGGCTGGAAACGTTGGGTGCGCCGGATGGGCTGGGGAGGGCGGGTTGGCCGGTGGCGGCCGGTACTCCGGTGTCGACCGGGACGGGGGTGTCGACGGGGACGGGGGTGTCGGCGGGGAGGGGAGTGTCGGTGGGTGGGGTGGTGAGGGCGGCCAGGTCGGTAGTGGGGGCGGTGCCCTTGGCGTCCACGGTGCTCAGCGGGCCGCCGGTCCACAGGTAGGTGACCTGCACCTTTACCGTGCCGCGCAGTTTGAGCGCGGCGTAGAGCGCGTCGGAAAGATCGATTCCGGCAGGGTTGAGCACCTCGCGGCCGCCGCCGTCCTCGCCGTCGTTGTGGTCGTCCTCGAACGCCGCCTGGGCCTGCGGCATCCCGCGCGGGAGGTCCTTGAAGCGTTCACGGTCCGCGTTCCAGTAGTCGTCGTCGATGTTCCACGGGCCGACGTCCCACACCGGCGCCCAGGCGCAGAAGCCGCCGGTCGCGCACACCTTCACCGAGTACTCGCCGCTGTCCCGCCCGGAGAGCGCGCGCTTGGAAGGCAGGGCTACGAAGTAGTCGTCGCGGGCGATCCGGTGGCCGTTCGCGGTGCGGCCGTTCACCAGGCCCTCCCGGGTGGCGAACACCGAGTAGCCGACCGGGCCGCCGTCACCGTCGGTGCCCGGCCCGCTGGCCGGTTCGGTGTGCACCGACAGCCCGCGCAGTTCGGTGTCGGCGCCGGCGTAACCGGCGCCCTGGGGCGGGCGTCCAGTCTGGCGCCCGCCGGTGAGCACCACCCGCAGCTGCAGTCGGACGCTCGGCCGGATCGCGGTGCCCGGCCCGTCGGGCTGGTTGGCCAGCCACTCCGTCCACCGGCCGTCGGCGAGCTGGCCGCGCACGTCCACGCGCACCGACGCGCCGGGCGGCACGGTGGCGTCCAGGCGGGTGGTCACCAGGCCGACGGGCTGGGGCGCCGGGTAGGCCGGGGTGAGCAGCATGCCGGTCGGTTCGGTGAGCCGCAGCGCCCCGCCGGTGAACGCCACGCCGACCGCCTGCCCGTGGGTCAGGTCCACCGTCCAGTCCGGCGCGTCGGCGGGACCGGTCGCGATCGCACTGGTCAGGGAGACCAATACGGAGAGCAATCGACCCAGCACGCGGGCCAGCACATATCACCAACGGATCAAGGTCAAAGCGACTCACCGCGACCATTAATCACCACATGGGTGAATCAGGTCGCTGTTTCGTCCAGTAGCCGGGTGACGGCGGCGCGGTCCGGCTTGCCGACGCCGCGCAGCGGCAGTTCGTCCAGCGTGCGCAGCAGGCGGGGCACGGCGGGCGCCCCGAGCTCGGTGCGCACCGCGTCGGCCAGCGCGGCGAGGTCCGGCGAGCCCTCGGCTACCAGTGCGGCCGCCACCAGCTGGCCCCATTCCGGGTCCGCCACGCCGACGACGCACGCGGCCCGTACCCCGGGTTGCGCGGCCAGCACCCGCTCCACGGCCGCCGGGTGCACCTTCTCGCCGCCGGTGGTGATCACGTCGTCGGCCCGGCCGAGCACCCGCAGCCGGCCGTCCGGGGTCCATTGGCCCAGGTCAGAGGTGCGGAAGCGGTCTTCGGCGAACGCGTCGGCGGTCATTTCCGGCAGTCCCAGGTAGCCGCTGGCCAGCACCGGGCCGGCCAGGGAGATCCGGCCGGTCTCGTCCAGGGAGACCACGACGCCGTCCAGCGGGCGCCCGTCGTAGACGCAGCCGCCCGAGGTCTCGCTCATGCCGTAGGTGGTGACCGCGTTGACCCCGGCCGAGCGGGCGGCGGCCAGCAGAACCGGGGGCGTTGCGGCGCCGCCGATCAGCACCCCGTGGAAGGTGCGCAGCGCGTCCAGCGCCGCGCCGCCGGCGGTCAGCACCCGGTGCAGCTGGGTGGGCACCAGCGAGGTGTACCGGCGCCCGTCGGGCAGGCGGTCGACGGCGGCCGCGAACCGCTCCGCGCGGAACCCGTCCCGGCTGTCCAGCACCACCGGCCGGTGGCCGGCCAGCAACCCGCGCACGATCACCTGCGCCCCGGCGACGTGGTGTGCGGGCAGCGCGAGCAGCCAGCACCCGGGGCCGCCCAGCCGGGCGTGCGTGGCCTCGGCGGACGCGCGCAGCGCGGAAGCGGGCAGGCAGACCCGTTTGGCCGCGCCGGTGCTGCCGGAGGTCTCGATGAGCAACGCCGCGCCCAACGGATCCGCGTCGGGCAGAGCGGGCGCCGCCCCGGCGTAAGGCACCACCGCCGCCCCGCCCTCCAGCGCCGCCTCCAGCGCATCCGCCAGCGCACCGGCCGACGCCGGCGAACCGTCGCACCCCACCAACCTCACCCGCCTACCCTACGGCGCACCACCCACCCGCCCGGCACAAGCGCCACCAGGCCGGCGCACGAGCCACCCGGCCGGCGCAGGAGCCACCCGGCCGCACACGCGCTTTGGCGCTGGCACACGTGCTGCAGAGCATGTGCCAGCGCCAAACGGTGTGTGTCGGTTTGGCCGTGGTCAGTCGGGGAGGAGGCGGAGGCCTTGTTCCACGGCCAGGCGGGCGGCGGAGGTGCGGCAGTCGGCGGCGAGCTTGTGCAGGATGTGCTCCACGTGGTGGGCGACGGTGCGCGCGCTGATGTCCAGCCGCCGGGCCACGGCCGCGTTGGGCAGGCCCTCGGTGATCAGTGTGAGCACCTGCAGCTCGCGTGCGGTGAGCGGGTGCGCCGGTTCGTCCGGTTCCACCACCAGCAGCGTTCCCGAGTCCAACCCGGCCACTTTGACCCGCAGCCAGCCGCCCGCGCCGAGGTGCCGGAACCGGCCCTCGCCCGCACCGGCCGAACGCCGGCGCAGCACCCGCCCGACCAGCGCTTCGTCCCAGTCGCCGGAGTCGGACAGCGGGACGACCTCGCCGGCCGGGGAGACCACCGCCGCCCGCCCACCGGGGGGCAGCTCGCCCAGGCCCAGCCGCAGCCGCCGGGTGACGTCCACCGAGGCGGCCAGCAGCGGCGCCGCGTGGTGCAGCGCGCGCAGCAGCTCGTCGGTGGGCAGCTCCACCGCCTCGGTGCTCACGTGCAGATCACCCACGTAGCGGCCGGAGCTGGTGACCAGCCGCGCGGTGGCCCCGCCGCCGTAGCCGGCCGGCCGCAGCACCCGGGTGGCCGAGCGGGAGGAGGGGTAGTCCACCGCCGCGTCCCGCCAGCCGCGCGCCCGGCGCTCCGGCTCCCGGCGCAGCAGCCGGTAGCCGACGTCGTCCACCAGGAACGCCGGCGAGCGCAGGAAGTCCAGGACCGGGCGCGGGTAGCTGGAGCAGAGCGCGCGGTGCCGCCCGGTGAACGGGTCGTACCGGACCAGCGCGGCCGCCACCACCGGCTCCGCCGCGCACAGCTCGCCCAGCACGTCCTGGGCGGCCAGTTCCGGATCGTCGCGGGCGTGCGCGGCGGTGGCCAACCGCAGCGAGAGGTCCAGGGCGGAAAACGGGCCGGCTGCCATAGGCGGCACCTCCGAGGGGTGAAGGTGCCGCTAAGCCTAGAGCGGTTCGAGGGGCTCCGGATCGGCGAAGCGGCGCAGGACGTTGCCGGTGAGACGGGAGATGTCGTTGTCGTACCCGTTGTGCGCCAGGCTTCCCGACCACGCGATGGAACCGGTGGAGAACACCCCGCCGCCGCCCGCCGTGGTGAAGTACACGACGTCCGCGCGCACCTGGAAGCTGTCCGTGCCGCCCATCCCGTCGAACGGGAAGTAGATGTCCTCGGCCACCAGCGGATAGTTGTCCGAGTGCCGGCCGGCACTGGTGGCCAGCAGCAGGGTGTGCGCCGGGGTGCCCAGGGCCAGGTCGTAGCGGTCGCACTCGTGGCCGGCCGCACCGCCGCCGACCAGCCCGTGCGCGCCGATCTCGGTCGCCCCCTCCAGCCCGGAGATCAGCCAGGAAACCCGGGGGTCGGCGAAGTCGGACAGCGTGCTGTACGGCACGGAGTGGTCCATGCCCTCGGTGGTGAAACCCACCCCGAACAGCTTCTGCGGGGCGCGCCCCCGGTTGCGCCAGATCCCGCCGCGCTCCCCGGTGAACGCCATGTGCAGCTCGCCCGGCCGCGCCTGCCAGGCCCGGCAGCCGGCCTCGCCCTTGCGCACCTCCAGCAGGTGCGGCTTGTCCGGGTGCTGGGCGGTGACCCAGTAGAAGCCGTTGCCGCCCAGGTACATGGCCCGCCCGCCGCCGCCCAGGTAGGCCTCCCAGGCGTCCAGCATGCGCGCCGAGTAGTACTCCGGGTGGCTGCCGGTGAGCACCACGTTGTACCGGCCCAGCAGGTCGGCGCCCTCGGCCTCCAGGTCCTCGTCGGTGGCCACGTCGAACTCCACGCCGGTACCGGTCAGCCAGTCCACGATGTGCAGGTCGGCGGGCAGCTGCCAGAGTGAACCGGTGGCGCTGCGGTAGCCGGGCCGCATGTTCGGCACCGGGCGCAGGCGGCTGGTGTGCGCCACCCCGCTGCCGTCCGCGTGGTGGTCGTAGGTGGACAGCCCGTACTCCGGGTGGGCCAGCAGGTGCAGGTCCGGGGCGGCGAGCACCGAGGTGTGTCCGAGGATCGACTGCGCGACCGGCACCTCCGGCACGATGTGGTCGTTGGCGTAGGCCAGGTAGCTGTGCGTGGGAAACAGCAGCAGCACCCGCGCGGTGGCGGTGCCCCGGGGCGGCAGCACCCAGAACGGAATGTGGTCGGTGGTGTCCGCGTAGCGCACCCGCAGCGCGTACACGCCGCTGGGCAGCCCGTCCGGGACCACCAGCGTCACGTCGGTCTCCCAGCCGGCGTCCTCCAGCGCGTCGGCGTGGAAGTGCAGCGCCCCGTACTGGTCGGGCGCGTGCCGGTAGTTCTCCTCCCGGCCGGTCCAGTTGTGGCCGGTCATGCCCCGGTAGGGGGAGTTGTGGCACCGGCCGTGCAGCCCGTGCGGGCCGGTGTCCGTGCACCGGTCGGTGGTGACGCCTTCGGAAGTGATGTCGGCGCCGAAGTCCCAGGCCGCGATCACGCCGCCGGGGCCGGAAACGGCGGGGGAGTCCAGCTTGCCGTTGTAGTAACCGACCGGACCGTCGATCCGGGAGTCCCAGGCCGCGCCGAGCACGGCCGGCGCATCGGCCGCCGTGGCCGACCCGGTGCCTTCCCCGGAGGTCGCGGCGGCCAGCCCGACGGCCGGGCTCCAGATGCTGTTGGTCGAGGTCAACGTGGGTTCGGCGCGGACCCGTGCGGTGCCGTCGGCCCAGCTCGCGGTGATCGCGTACCAGACCCAGGCGTGCAGCGGCTCGTCCGAGACGGTCTGGTGCACGGTCTCCCCGTCGCCCAGCCGCAGCGCCAGCCGGCCGCCGTCCACCAGGCCGACCCACCAGCCGCGCCGCGACGCCTCGTCCCACCGGGAGAGAAGCGCCTGCTCGCCCGCGCCGGGCAGGGTCGGTTGGGCGTACCCCCGCACCTCGCCGGCGCCCTCCAGCGCCAGCGCGCCGCCGCCGTCGGCCACGACGACCGCCGCGCCCGGCCGGATGACCTGGGTACGCGCCGGATAGTCGCCGGTCGCCGGGGTGGGCACGACCTCCTCGAGGAAGCCGGGGCCGGCGGGGTTGGTGTCGCCGTTGCGCAGCCGCACCACCTCGGCCCGGAACTCGCCGCCGCCGGAACAGCTGATCCTGAACTCGATCGGTTCGCCGGGGGCCACGGAGAACCGGTCGGCGTAACCGACCACTTCGACGGTCATCGCGCGACCGGCCCGGACTCGGACCGCAGCTCGGCCACCCGGCGCAGGAACACCGCGTGCATCGCCTCGGCCTCGGTGCCGTACGGCCCGTCGTCCAGCACGGCCGGCGCCTCGCCGCGCACCCCGCTGAACACGCCGATTCGGTACTCCCGCCAGGGGCGGGTGGCCACCACGACGTACTTGCCCGGCAGCGGGGCCCGGCGCAGGTGGCGCAGCACCCGTTGCAGCACGTCACCGTGCGGCCCGGTCGGGTTGGCCGCGTGCTCCGCGATCACCTCCTCGGTGACCAGTGCGGCCGTCCTGGCCCGCGCTCCCGCGTCGAACAGCTGGTACACCTCGAGCTCTCGGTCCCGCATGCGGTTAGCGAACCGTCCCGCGCGCCGGCCCTCAATGGGCAGGATTGCCCATCTGAACCTCAGTAGTACCAGGGGAAACGGGACCAGTCGGGTGCGCGCTTCTCCAGGAACGAGTCGCGGCCCTCGACCGCCTCGTCGGTCATGTAGGCCAGCCGGGTGGTCTCGCCGGCGAACAGCTGCTGGCCGACCAGGCCGTCGTCGATCAGGTTGAACGAGTACTTGAGCATCCGCTGGGCGGTCGGGGACTTGCCGTTGATCTCCTTGGCCCACTGGATGGCCCCGGCCTCCAGCTCGGCGTGCGGGAACACCTCGTTCACCGCGCCCATCCGGTGCATCTGCTCGGCCGAGTAGGTGCGGCCCAGGAAGAAGATCTCCCGGGCGAACTTCTGGCCCACCGCGCGGGCCAGGTAGGCCGAGCCGTAGCCGCCATCGAACGAACCGACGTCCGCGTCGGTCTGCTTGAACCGGGCGTGTTCGGCCGAGGCCAGGGTCAGGTCGCACACCGAGTGCAGGCTGTGCCCGCCGCCGGCCGCCCAGCCGTTCACCACGGCGATGACCACCTTGGGCATGAACCGGATCAGCCGCTGGCACTCCAGGATGTGCAGCCGGCCGGCGCGGGCGGGGTCGATGGTGTCCGCGGTCTCGCCGCTGGCGTACTGGTAACCCGTACGGCCGCGGATGCGCTGGTCCCCGCCGGAGCAGAAGGACCAGACGCCGTCCTTGGGAGCCGGCCCGTTGCCGGTGAGCAGCACGCAGCCGACGTCGGAGCTCATCCGGGCGTGGTCCAGGGCCCGGTACAGCTCGTCCACCGTGCCGGGGCGGAACGCGTTGCGCACCTCCGGCCGGTTGAACGCGATGCGCACGGTGCCGTGCTCGACGTGCCGGTGGTAGGTGATGTCGGTGAAGTCGAACCCGGGAAGCTCGCGCCAGGCGGCCGGGTCGAAGGTCTCCGAGACGGAGTCGTTGGCGGTCACGAAGGATCACCATATGGTGCTGCCCGAACCCGGCGGGGCCTGGCCGGGTTCGGGCAGCAGATTGGGGGTGCCCTCTGGGGGAGGGTTGACTAGCGGGGGCTCTCCTGCACGTTGGAGACCGTGCGGGCCGGCGGCTGGGTGCCGCCGGTCGAGGCGCGGGAGTTGCTGCCGGTACCCGTGCCGCCCAGCTTGCCGTTGCACGGCGTGCCCCAGAAGCCGGCCTTGTTGCTCTTGGCCTCTTCCTCGGCGGCCTTGATCTCCGCCGCCCTGGCCACCGGCTGCGGGCTCTCGTAGTAGCGGGCCATGCCGGCGCGCACCGCCATCTCCGAGTAGTCGCCGCCGTCGGCCAGCCGCACGAACGCCTGCTTGCGGCCGGACTTGTCGGTTGCCGCCTGGGAGGCGTCGGTAACCAGCGTGACCTGCGCGTTGTGCAGGGTCTTCACCGCGTAGGCCTTGGCCGCCGTGGCGCCGCACTGGTTCTTGTCGGCGCGCGGGGCGACGATGCCGAGCACCACCACCGGACCGGTCACCCCGGGGCCGGCCACCTCCACGGTCTCGCCGTCGATCACCTTGGTCACCGTGGCCGCCGTGCCGACCGGCTGGTCGATCGAGGCCGCCGGGGCCGGGCTCACCGGTGCGGCCACCGGCTGCGAGTTGGTGGAGATCAGCTTGGCGCTGCCGATCGCGGCCAGCCCGATCAGCCCGGCCGCGCCGGCGCCCAGCCAGATCCACTTCTTGGTGTTGCGGCCGGACGGCTTGGACGCGGGTCGCAGCGGCGTGACGTTGCCCGCCTTGTCCCCGTCCTTCTTGTCGGCCTTGTCGGTGGCGGCCAGCAGCGCGGTGCTCGACTCGGTGGCCTTGCCCTCCTTGGCGGCGCCCTTGCCGGCCGCTTCGGCCGGCGGCATCCGCCAGGTGATCGGCTTGGGCCGGTCGGCGGCGTCCGCGTCGTCCTTGAGCTCCGGCTCGTCGGTGCGCTGGGTGACCAGCTGGCTGACCGGCACCTCACCGGCGATCGCGGTGGGGCTGCCGATGGCGTCGGCGGAAACCGCGCTCGGCGGCAGCGGAGCCCCCGGCACCGGTGCGGCCGACGGCGCGAGCACCACCGGCTGCGGCTGGTTGGTGCCGCTGTCGGCCAGCATGGTGACCGGCACGGCGGCGGCGGTCAGCGCCTCCGCCGAACCGAACGCGGCCACGCGCTGCTCCAGCCCCTCCACACCGCCGGCCTGGGTCGGCACCGGGAAGACGGCGCTGCCCTGGGCCTGCGGGATGCCCACTGTGCTCGCCTGGGTCGGGAAACCCGCCTGCTGGGCCGGGAAGCCGCCGCGCGGCTGCCCGCCGCCGGGCTGTCCCTGCTGGCCGGGGAATCTCGGCTGCTGCGCCGGGAAGTTCCCGCTGGTGGGCTGCTGGGCCGGGAACCCGCCGCTCTGTGGCTGCTGGGTGCCGCCCTGCGGCTGCGCCGGGAAGCCCCCGCTGGCCGGCTGCTGAACGGGGAAGTTCCCGCTGGCCGGCTGCTGCGCGGGGAAGTTCCCGCTGGCCGGCTGCTGCGCGGGGAAACCCCCGCTGACCGGCTGCTGCGTGGGGAACGATCCGCTGGCCGGCTGCTGGGCCGGGAAGTTCCCGCTGGCCGGCTGCTGGGCCGGGAAGGATCCACTGGTCGGCTGCTGCGCGGGGAAGGATCCGCTGGCCGGCTGCTGGGCCGGGAAGGATCCGCTGGCCGGCTGCTGCGCCGCGTAGGATCCACTGGCCGGCTGCTGGGCGGGGTAGTTCCCGCCGGCCGGCTGCTGGGCCGGGAAGCCGCCGCTGGTGGGCTGCTGGGCCGGGAAGTTTCCGCTGGCCGGCTGTTGCGCCGGGAACTCGCCGCTCGGCGCCTGCGCTCCGAACGGGTCGCTCTGCGGCTGGGCCGCGAACGGGTCGCCCTGCGGCTGGGCCGCGAACGGGTCGTTCTGCTGGGCCGCGAACGGATCGCCCGGCGGCTGGGCACCGAACGGGTCACCCTGCGGCTGGGCCGCGAAGGCGTCGCTCCTCGGCTGCGCCAGGAAGCCGTCGCTGTTCGACTGGCCGGAGAAGCCGCCGGGTTGCTGCGCCGCCCAGGCGCCGCTCCACGGCTGCTCACCACCGGGCTGCCCCTGCTGGGCCGGGAAGCCACCGTGCGGCTGGCCCGGAAGACCTCCGGAGGCCGGCTGCTGCGCGGGGAAGCTCCCGCTCGCCGGCTGCGCCGGGTAGCCGCCCTGCGACGCCAGGCCGCTGAGCTGCTGCGCCGTACCCGCGGTGACGTGTACCGGGAAGCGGGTCTGTCCCGGGATGCCGGCAGGGTCCCCACCCGCCTGCACCGGGAAGCCACCGGACTCCAGCCCGGAGTGCTCCTCGCCGAACAGCTGCCTCGGTGCATTGCGGGCGATGAAGCCACGCAGCACGGCGACCACGTCGGCCCCGTCCGCCAGCGGCACGTCTCGCAGTTCGGCGACGCTGTTCGAGTCTCTGATGGTGATCGTCCCGGTGATCCCGTCGACCGTCCAGTCGGCTCCGGAGAGCCGCTCCACCGGGTAGCCCTCGCTGGCCTGCCCGCTCCGCCCGTCCCGCAGCAGCAGGACACGGTGGTTCGTCACGGCCAACAGTCCGGTGCCTGTCCCATAGACTCCGGACGTCATCCGTGCAACGGTCTCGCCATCCCTAAGGTAGGCGTCTAGCCGCCTGATCTCCCGGCTCACGTCGTGCCCGGAAGTCATGCGCACAGCAGCGGTCGCAATGTCGGACCTGAGCTCCATGGCGACTTCCCCCAATCGCATTGCTCGGGTCGGCCGCGTCTTGCTTGCGGCTCGACTTCATATGGAGTAACGACCAATTGCGGGCCTCGATACTGGCGACAATCCTTTCCCGAGCGTCATCGGAAAGTCGCGGAACGTGAACTCCGCCATCCGTGCCGTTAGGCCATTTGAATTAACGGATCGAATTTCACCGATGTAATTTAACAGCTGAGCAGGGGTTTTGCCCGCGATCTTTATGGCTGGATGTGACCGCGATCGCACATCATTCGCGCACGCAAGTCTCGATTCGGGGGTGTGTCGCTAGCGTGCCGAGGCTTTCGAAGCCAGCACATCACCCGAAAGGACTAGCGTGTCGTGTTGCGCAGCCCACAGTTGGAGCATCAACGGCCCGGCGGCCCGCCGGAGCACGCGCCACGCTGAGTGACCATGCCGGCGCGCAACCTTGGCCGGTGGCATGGCCCATGGCACGATTCTGACCCTGATGAAGCAGGTAGAGCCCACCGCAACAGTCAACGAGCAGGTGTTGGACGCCCTTCGCGCGGCCGTGATCACCGGTGAGCTCCCGCCGGGCACGCTTCACTCGGTGCACACGCTGGCCGAGCAGCTCGGCGTGTCCCGCACCCCGGTGCGCGAGGCGCTGATCAAGCTGGCCCAGCTGGGCATGGTCCGGTTCGAGCGGAACCGGGGCGTGCGCATCCTGCAGACCTCGCTGCACGACCTCGAGGAGGTCTTCGCGCTGCGCCTGCTGCTCGAGGTGCCGGCCACCCGGCGCGCGGTGCGGCTGCTCGGCTCGGACGGCCGGCGCGAGCTGCGCGCGGTGTTCGAGGCGATGCGCGGCGCGGCAGTGGCCGACGAAGAGTACGAGATGTGGCAGCACGACCGGCACTTCCACCGGGTGCTGCTGGAGGCCTCGGGCAACGGCCGGCTGGCCGAGTACGTGGACAGCCTGCGGGACATGGTGCTGCGCCGGGGCGCGTCCACCGCGCACCGGTCCCGCTCGCTGGACGACATCGTGGAGGAGCACCGCGCGGTCCTCCACCGGGTGGAGGCGGGCGACGCGGACGGCGCGGCCGACGCCATGCGGGCGCACATCCTGCACACCGCCGAGCTGCTGGTCGCCCAGGAGGCCGGTGAGGCGCCCGGCGCCGTCGACCTGGATCTCGGCTGGACCCGCCCCTGACGCAACCATCCCGCAACCATTGACGGGTGGCATGTGGCATGCCACCGTCGGGTGTTGCCGCTCACACCCTTTCAGCGCCGAAGGGACCCGCCACATGGCCACCGCGAACAAGGTCAGCATCATCCCGTGCGGGGCGATGTCCGCCGACCTGACCTGGCTGCTGCTCAAGCCGGGTCGTTCCATCACCGACCGGAGCCACAAGAACGACCCGGCGCCGTGGGTGGACGTGCCCACGCACTGCGTGCTGGTGGAGACCGACGAGGGCAAGCTGCTGTGGGACACCAGCTGCCCGAGGGACTGGGAGGAGCGCTGGGGCCCGACCGGGCTGCAGGAGTTCTTCCCCTACGACCGGGTGAGCGACGAGGAGTACCTGGACTCCCGGCTGAACCAGATGGGCGTGGGCCTGGACGAGATCGACTACGTGGTGCTCTCCCACCTGCACTTCGACCACGCCGGCAACGCCAACATGTTCAAGGAGACCAACGCCAAGCTGGTCTGCCACGAGCGGGAGAAGGAGTTCGCCTTCGGCTTCGACGGGCTGTTCACCGGCGCGCACCTGAAGACCGACTACGAGCAGCTGAACTTCCAGACCGTCAACGGGGACACCGAGCTCCTGCCCGGGGTCACCCTGATCGAGTCGCCGGGGCACACCGTCGGCTGCATGTCCATGCAGGTCGACCTGCCCAACAGCGGCACGATGATCTTCACGTCGGACGCGGTGTACATGGGCGAGAGCTACGGCCCGCCGGCCACCCCGGCGGCGATCGTGAACAACCTGGAGCAGTTCTACGCCTCGGTGGAGAAGCTGCGCGGCATCCAGGAGCGCACCAACGCGACCATGGTGTTCGGCCACGACGCCGAGCAGATCCACAAGCTGCGCACCGCGCCGGAGGGCTCGTACACGTGAGCGCCCCCGAGCTGACCGAAGAGACGATCTTCACCTGGGGTGCCCCGCCGCTGAAGTTCGGCGCCGGTGCGGTGGACGAGGTGGGCTTCGAGATGTCCGCCTACGGGGCACACCGGGTGCTGATCGTGACCGACTCCGGGGTGCACGGGCTGGGCATCCCGCAGCGCATCGCCGACAACCTGCGCCGGTACAAGATCGAGGCGGAGATCTTCGACGGCGTGCACGTCGAGCCGACCGACGACTCGATGAACAAGGCGGTGGAGTACGCCCGCGCGCAGGGTGACTGGGACGGGTTCGTCGCGGTGGGCGGCGGCTCGGCGATCGACACCGCCAAGGCGATCAACCTGCTGACCACCTGTTCCGGCGAGCTGATGGACTACATCAACCCGCCGATCGGCAGCGGACGGGTGCCGGACGGGGCGCTCAAGCCGCTGATCGCCATCCCCACCACGGCCGGCACCGGCTCGGAGTCCACCGCGATGTGCGTGCTGGACATCCTGTCGATGAAGGTGAAGACCGGGATCAGCAGCTGGCGGCTGCGGCCCACCCTGGCGGTGATCGACCCGCTGCTCACCCTGTCACTGCCGCCGCAGGTCACGGCGGCCTCCGGGATGGACATCGTGTGCCACGCGGTGGAGTCCTACACCGCGCGCTGGTACACCACGTTCGACCGGAAGCAGCCGGAGCAGCGGGTCACCTACTGCGGCTCCAACCCGGTGTCCGACCTGTGGTGCGAGCGGGCCATGCAGCTGCTGGCGCGTTCCTTCCGGCGGGCGGTGCACGAGGGCGCGGAGAACCTCGAGGCCCGCTCGGACATGATGATGGCGGCCACCTTCGCCGGCATGGGGTTCGGCAACTCCGGGGTGCACATCCCGCACGCCAACGCCTACCCGATCGCCGGCATGGTGAAGGACTACATCCCGGAGGGCTACCCGCCGGACGAGCCGATGGTGCCGCACGGCCAGTCGGTGTCGCTGACCGCGCCGGAGGCCTTCCGGTTCTCCTTCGAGAGCGCGCCGGAGCGGCACCTGAAGGCCGCCGCGCTGATGGACCCGGACGCGGAGAAGCACAACGACCCGCGCGAGCAGCTGCCCTCCGTGCTGATCAGCCTGATGCGGGACATCGACATCCCGAACGGCATCGGCGGCGTCGGCTACACCGAGTCCGACGTGCCCGACCTGGTCCCTGGCACCATGAAACAACAGCGCCTCCTGGCCACCTGTCCGCGCACACCGACGGAGGAGGACATCGCCGCCATCCTCACCAAGTCCGTCCAAAACTGGTGATTCAGTGCCTTCAGCAGGGTGATTCAGTCACTTCAGCACAGTGATTCAGTGCGTTCAGCAGGGTGACTCAGTCACTCCAGCAGCGTCGAAGGGGCTCGCATGCCGATCTACGTCTACCGGTGCGCGCCGTGTGAGCTGCGCTTCGAGCGGCTGGCCACGTTCGACGCGGACGCGCCCGGCTGCCCGTCCTGCGGCGGCGACACCCGGAAGGTGCCGGCCGGATTCAGCCTCGGCGGGCAGGCCGAGCGGTCCGGCGCCGGCGGGCTGAGCCGGGACCAGATGCCGCAGACCTGGCGCGGCACTTTCAACGGCAACCGGGAGTACGTGACCGGGTTGCGCCGGCAATGGGACCGCCGGCAGCGGCTGGAGGCCAAGTACCCGGAGATCGCCGGCGACCAGCGGCCGATCCTGGCCCACGAGGGCCGCTACCACGACGTCCCGCTGCGCGCCGGTGACCCGGTGCTCGGCGCCTCGGAGCAGCCGCCCGCCACCGGGCACGGGCATGGACACGGACACGGACACGGCCATGGTCACGGACCCGGCGCCGGGAACGGTCAGGGACATTCGGCCCCTGACCAGGGAAAGACCGGAAATTCCTCGGAGGGGTCGGTGAAGCCGCGATCGACCGGGGACGCACACTGAGCAGGTGAGTACCCCCGTTTCAGACCAGGATGCCCGCGCCCTCCGGGCGGATCTCGCCGCCCGGGTGGCCGGGGAGGTGCGGTTCGACACCGCCAGCCGGGCCATGTGGTCGGCCGACGCGTCTAACTACCGCCGGATTCCCATCGGCGTGGTGCGCCCGCGCGACACCGCCGACGCGGAGGCCGCGATCGCGGTCTGCCGGGAGCACGGCGTGCCGGTGCTGCCCCGGGGGGCCGGCACGTCCATCGCCGGCCAGGCGGTGAACACGGCGGTGGTGCTCGACTACGCCAAGCACTGCAACCGAATCCTGGAGATCGACCCGGACGCCCGCACCGCGCGGGTGGAGCCGGGCGTGGTGTGTGACCAGCTGCGCGACGCGGCCCGCCCCTACGGGCTGACCTTCGGGCCGGACCCGTCCACGCACAACCGCTGCACCCTCGGCGGGATGATCGGCAACAACGCCTGCGGCTCGCACTCGGTGGCCTGGGGCAAGACGGTGGACAACGTGCACGCGCTGGACGTGCTCACCTACCGGGGGGAGCGCCTGCTTCTCGGCCCCGGCGGCACCCTGCCCCGCGGCGCCGACCCGTTGCATATTTCCACGCAGAGCCATAGCGACGCCGAGAGCATCCCCGATGCATTGCGTCAGTTGGGTGAACGGCTGGGCGACGACGTGCGTGCCGCGTTCCCCGAGCTGACCCGCCGGGTGTCCGGTTACAACCTGGACCAGCTGCTCCCGGAGAACGGGTTCGACCTGGCCAAGGCGCTGGTCGGCACCGAGGGCACCTGCGTCACGGTGCTCGGCGCCACCATGCGCCTGGTCGAGTCGCCGCCCGCTCGCGCGCTGGCCGTGCTCGGCTTCCCGGACGCTTACACCGCCGCCGACAACGTGATGGTGGTGCGCGAGCACAACCCGCTGACCATCGAGGGCATGGACGCCGGCCTGATCGCCGCGCTGCGGGCGCACAACCCCAACGAGACGACCAGCCGTGCGCTGCCCGAGGGCGGCGGCTGGCTGTACGTGGAGACCGGCGGCGCCACCCGCGAGGAGGCGGAAGCGGCCGCGCACGCCGTGGTGAAGGCGATGAAGCCGTACGGGCAGACCGGCAGCGTGGTGGTTTCCGACCCGGTCCGGATGCGCGCGCTGTGGCGGGTGCGGGAGGACGGCGCCGGCATCCTGACCCGGTCCCCGGACGGCGGCGAGGCGTGGCCCGGCTGGGAGGACGCGGCCGTGCCGCCGGAGCGGTTCGGCGCCTACCTGCGGGAGTTCGACCAGGTGCTGGCCCGGCACGGCCGGCGGGGCGTGTACTACGGGCACTTCGGGGACGGCTGCCTGCACGTGCGGATCGACTTCGACCTGTTGACGCGGGAAGGCATCGCCAACTTCCGTTCCTTCATGGAAGACGCGGCGGACGCGGTCGTCAAATACGGCGGGTCGCTGTCCGGCGAGCACGGCGACGGGCAGGCCCGGGCCGAGCTGCTGCCCCGGATGTACCCGAAGGAGATCATCTCCGGGTTCGAGGAGTTCAAGGCGATCTGGGACCCGGACGACGCGATGAACCCGGGCTGCCTGGTTCGGCCCAAGCGGATGGACGAGGACCTGCGCATCTTCGTCGGCATGCCCCGGCTTTCCGGCAAGCCGGAGCTGGCCTTCGCGCACGACCGGGGGGACTTCGGCCGGGCCGCCCGGCGCTGCCTCGGGGTGGGCCGCTGCGTGACCGGTTCCGGCGGCGTGATGTGCCCCAGCTACCGGGCGACCGGGGAGGAGATGCACTCCACCCGGGGCCGGGCCCGGCTGCTGTTCGAGATGGCCAACGGCGAGGTGATCACCGACGGCTGGAAGTCCCCCGAGGTGGCCGAGGCGCTCGACCTGTGCCTGTCCTGCAAGGGCTGCAAGCGGGACTGCCCGGTCGGCGTGGACATGGCCGCCTACAAGACCGAGTTCCTGGCCCAGCGCTACAAGAACCGCCCCCGCCCCCTGACCCACTACTCCATGGGCGCGCTGCCCCGCTGGCTCCGCCTGGTGGCCCGGGTACCCGGGTTGCCGCGCGCCCTGAACGCGGCGGCCCGCCGCCCCCGCCTCGCCGCGGTAGCCAAGCGCCTGGGCGGCATAGCCCCCGAACGCGCCATCCCGCCCCTGGCCGAGCGGCCCCTGCGGGCATCCCGGCGTTCCTTCGGCGAGACCGGTACCCGGGGTCGGGTGGTGCTCTGGCTGGACACGTTCACCGGGCACTTCGACCCGGTGATCGCCGGCGACGCGGTGGCCGTGCTGACCGCGCTGGGGTACCGGGTGGAGCTGCCGGCGGGCGAGGTGTGCTGCGGGCTGACCTGGTTCTCCACCGGGCAGCTGGGCGCCGCCCGGCGGGTGCTGCGCCGCACGCTGGACACCCTGCGGCCGTGGCTGCGGGAATCGGTGCCGGTGGTCGCCCTGGAGCCCAGCTGTGCCGCCGCGCTGCGCGCCGACCTGCCCGAACTGCTGCCGGACGAGCCCGACGCGAAGGCCCTGGCCGGCGCCGTGCGCACCTTCGCCGAGGTGCTCGCGCCGCACGCCGCCGAGCTCACCGAGCTGGCCGACCGGGCCGGCCCGCCCGCCACCGGCCGCCGGGCGCTGGTGCAGACCCACTGCCACCAGCACGCCGACCTGGGCAACGAGGCCGACCGGACGGTCCTGGGCGCACTGCGGGTGGACGCCGAGGTGCTCGACTCCGGCTGCTGCGGCCTGGCCGGCAACTTCGGCTTCGAGAAGGGGCACTACGAGGTGTCCATGGCCTGCGCCGAACGGGTGCTCCTCCCCGCCGTCCGCGCCGCCGACCCGGACGTCGCCGTCCTGGCCGACGGCTTCTCCTGCCGCACCCAACTCCGCCAAGCGGGAACCCGGGAGCCCGTCCACCTAGCCCAGCTGGCCGCCGACGCCCTCGGGTTGCGCTGAGCGGTCAGGACTCGGTCAGGTGGCCGGCGGTTAGGTGCCAGTGGCGGGTGGTGCGGACGGTGTCGAGCATGCGGCGGTCGTGGGTGACCAGGAGCACCGTGCCGGGGTAGGAGTCCAGGGCGGACTCCAGCTGCTCGATGGCGGGGAGGTCCAGGTGGTTGGTGGGCTCGTCCAGGACCAGGAGGTTCACCTCGCGGGCCTGGAGCAGGGCCAGCGCGGCGCGGGTGCGCTCGCCGGGGGAGAGGGAGTCGGCGGGGCGCGGGGCGTGCGCGGCGGTGAGGCCGAACTTGGCCAGCAGGGTGCGCACGTCCGACTCCGGCCAGTCCGGCACCTGGGCGCGGAACGCGTCGGTGAGCGGCTCGCCGCCGAGGAACAGGCCCCGGGCCTGGTCCACCTCGCCGACCCGCACCGACGGACCCAGCGTCGCGGTCCCCGAGGTCAGCGGCAGCCGGCCGAGCAGCGCGCCGAGCAGGGTGGACTTGCCGGAGCCGTTGGCCCCGGTGATGGCGATCCGGTCGGCCCAGTCCACCTGCGCGTCGACCGGCCCGAGCTGGAACTCACCCCGCCGCACCACCGCGCCGCGCAGCCCGGCCACCACCGCCCCGGCCCGGGGGGCCACCGCGATGCTCATCCGCAGCTGCCATTCCTTGCGCGGTTCCTCGACCTCTTCCAGGCGTTCGATCATGCGGTCGGTCTGCCGGGCCTTGGCCGCCTGCTTCTCCGCGGTGGCGCCCGCGTGGTGACGGATGAACTTGTCCCGTTCGGAGCCGTCGGCGATCTTGCGGCGGGCATTGCGGACGCCCACGCTGGCCCAGTTGCGCTGCATCCGGGAGCGCGCCTTCAGCGAGTGCAGGGTGTCCGAGTACTCCTCGTACGCCTCCCGGGCGTGCCGCCGCGCGACCTCCCGCTCGTCCAGGTAGGCCTGGTATCCGCCCTGGTAGACGCCCACCCGCTGCTGCGCCAGGTCCAGCTCCACCACCCGGTTGACGGTGCGCGCGAGGAACTCCCGGTCGTGGCTGACCAGCACGGTCGGCGCGCGCAGCCCGGTGACGAAGCCCTCCAGCAGGGCCAGCCCGGCCAGGTCCAGGTCGTTGGTCGGCTCGTCCAGCAGTAGCACGTCGTAACGGGACGCGAGCAGTGCGGCCAGCCCGGCGCGGGCCGCCTGGCCACCGGAGAGGTCGGTCATCGCGGCGTCCGCGCCGGCGGAAAGGCCGACCTCGGCGAGCACCCCGTCCACCCGGTCGTCCAGGTCCGCCCCGCCGAGGGCCAGCCAGCGCTCCAGCGCGGTGGCGTAGGCCTCGTCGGCGCCCGGGCTGCCCTCGGTGAGCGCGGCCGTGGTCGCCTCCAACACGGCGGCGGACTCGGTCACCCCGGTGCGGCGGGCCAGGTAGGCGCGCACGGTCTCGCCCGGGATGCGCTCGGGCTCCTGGTGCAGCAGGCCGACGGTGGCCTCCGGCGGGGCCAGGGTGACCCGGCCGTGCTCCGGCCGGTCGGCGCCGGCGAGCAGGCGCAACAACGTCGACTTCCCGGCGCCGTTGGCGCCGACCAGGCCCACGACGTCGCCCGGGGCGACGATCAGGTTGAGATCGCTGAACAGGGTGCGGTCGCCGTGCCCGGCGGCCAGCTCCACTGCCTGCAGAGTGGCACTCACCGCGCCCAAGCTAGTCGACCACCCCGGATTGGGGGAAAAGATTGCTTGCGCGGGTAACAGGCGTGTGGCCGGGTAGGCTGGTCGACATGACACAGGTACCCGGTTTTCGGCTGAACAATGGTGTGGAGATCCCTCAGCTCGGCTTCGGTGTGTTCCAGGTCCCGCCGGACGAGACGGCGCGGATCGTCGGGGAGGCCTTCGCCGCTGGTTACCGGCACATCGACACCGCCCAGATGTACCGCAACGAGGAGGGCGTCGGACGGGCCATCGCCGACTCCGGCCTGGCCCGCGACGAGGTGTTCGTCACCACCAAGCTGAACAACGGCGCGCACGGCTACGACGAGGCCATCGCCGCACTGGAGGACAGCCTGACCAAGCTGCGACTGGACCACGTGGACCTGTTCCTGATCCACTGGCCGCTGCCGCACCAGGACCGCTACGTGGACACCTGGAAGGGCTTCGAGAAGCTGCTGGCGGACGGCAAGACCCGGGCCATCGGGGTGTCCAACTTCCAGCCCGCGCACCTGGACCGGCTGGCCGCCGGGACGGACACCGTGCCGAGCGTGAACCAGATCGAGCTGCACCCCCGGCTCACCCAGGACGAGCTGCGCAAATACCACTCCGCGCACGGCATCGCCACCGAGGCGTGGAGCCCGATCGCCAAGGGCGAGGTGCTGGATCACCCGACCGTGGAGGCGTTGGCCCAGAAGTACGACCGCACCCCGGCGCAGATCGTGCTGCGCTGGCACCTGCAGATCGGCAACGTGGTCATCCCCAAGTCGGCCAACCCGACCCGGATGCGGGAGAACTTCGACGTCTTCGGCTTCGAGCTGGCCGACGACGACCTGGCCGAGATCGAGGCGCTGAACGAGGACTACCGCACCGGTCCGCACCCGGACACCTTCGGCCGCTGAAACCGGTCTGGGGAATCATGTGACACCGTGAGCTACGCACTGACCCTGGTACCCGCGCTGGACCGACCGGACCTGCTGGCCCCGCCGGTGGCCGACGTCATCGCCGGGCTCGGTCCGGCGGCTGCCGGGATCCAGGTGGCCGAGATCGACCCCGAGCTGGCCGACACGGCCGCGTTCTGCGAGCGCTACCAGGTGCCGCTGGACGAGTCGGCGAACTGCGTGCTGATCGCCGGCAAGCGGGCCGGCGAGAGCCGCATGGCCGCCGCGCTGGTGCTGGCCACCACCCGGGCGGACGTGAACGGCGCGGTCCGGCGGCTGCTGGACGTGCGCAAGGCCTCATTCGCCAGCCGGGACGCGGCCACCGGCGGGACCGGCATGGAGTACGGCGGCATCACCCCGCTCGGGCTGCCCGCCGAGTGGCCGGTCTACCTGGACGCCGCCGTGGCGGCGGCGCCCCGCGTGGTGATCGGTTCGGGGGTCCGGCGCAGCAAACTGGTGATCTCCGGCGCGACGCTGGTCGGACTGCCCACGGTCACCGTGGTCGACGAGCTCGCCGTGCCGGTGGCACCGTAGAGCGTCGTGAACGACTCCCAGGCGCTGGCGGAGGCGCTGGTCGACGAGCTGGTGGGGTGCGGCGTCACGGACGCCGTGCTCTGCCCGGGCTCGCGCAACGCGCCGCTGTCCTTCGCCCTGCACCGGGCCGACCGGGCCGGCCGGCTGCGCCTGCACGTGCGGATCGACGAGCGGGGCGCCGGGTTCCTCGCGCTGGGCCTCGCGCTGGGTTCCGGGCGCGCGGTGCCGGTGGCCTGCACCTCCGGCACGGCGGCGGCGAACCTGCACCCGGCGGTGCTGGAGGCCAGCTATGCCGGGGTCCCGCTGCTCGCGCTGACCGCCGACCGGCCGCCGGAGATGCTCGGTACCGGCGCCAACCAGACCATCGTGCAGACCGGGTTGTACGGCCCGGCCCCCCGGCTCGCCCACACCCTGGACGCGGCCGAAGGCCCGCCCGCCTGGCGCGCGTGGACCTCCCGCGCGGTAGCGGTCGCGGAAGGCCGGGCGGGCGACGGCCGGATCGGCCCGGTTCACCTGAACCTCCCCTTCGCCGAACCCCTGGTGCCCCAAACCCCGCGAGTTGGCGTTCCCAGCACACCGAGTCGGCGTTCTGAGCACACCGAGTCGGCGTTTGCCGGCATGCACACCGAGTCGGCGTTCGCCGGCGTGGACGCCGACCCGTTGGCGATGGACCCGGCCGCGCCGACCCTCGTGGTGGGCGGCTCGGTGCCGTGTGGCCCGGTGCCCGGGGTGGAGACGGCGGACGGCCCGCCGCCCCCGGTGGTGGCCGAGCCGAACTCGCCGCTGTGGCCGGCCGCGATGCGCACCGGGGCGTGGTTGCTCGGCGGCCCGCTGCCGGACGGGATGCGGCCCCGCCAGGTTCTGCTGCACGGCCGGCCCACGCTGCACCGCTCGGTGAGCCGCCTGCTCGCCGACCCGGAGGTGGCGGTGTACGCGGTGGCCGGGACGGCCGGCGTGACCGGCCCGGTCGCCGGGGAGCTGCCCGACTCGGTTCGTGCGGTCGGGATACCGCCGCCGTTGCGCCCGCCGCCCGAGTGGAGCGCCGGTTGGTGGCGGGCGGACCACAGTGCCTCGATCGCGCTGGACAAGGCGCTCGCCGAGCCGGCCGCGCCGACCGGCTTGCGACTGGCCGCCGCGCTGGTCGGCGCGCTGCCGGCCGGGGCGCTGCTGCAGCTCGGCTCGTCCAACCCGGTGCGGGACGTCTCGCTGGCCGCGGTGCCGCGCGCCGGGCTGACCGTGCGAGCCAACCGGGGGGTGGCCGGCATCGACGGCACCCTGTCCACGTCAATGGGTGCGGCGCTCGGACACGGCGGGCCTGGGTACGCCCTGCTCGGCGACCTGACCGCGCTGCACGACCTGACCGCGCTGGTGCTCGGCCCCGACGAACCGCGCCCGGACCTGACCCTGGTGGTGCTCAACGACGGCGGCGGCGGCATCTTCTCCCTGCTGGAACAGGGCGCGCCGGAGTACGCGTCCGGCTTCGAGCGGGTGTTCGGCACGCCGCACCGGGTGCGCCTGGACGCGCTGTGCACCGCGTTCGGGGTGACGCACCATCGAATAGCGCCGGACCTGGCCCAGCTGGTCGAGGCGTGCGCTCCGGCGTCCGGGCCGCGCCTGATCGAGGTCCCCGCCGAGCGGGCGGACCTGCGTTCCGGCCATGCGGCGCTGCGCGCCGCCGTCAATGCCACCCTCGCGTGACGTCCGGATCCGGATCCGTAGAATTCACCCGGTGAGCAGCCCGTCCACCACACCATCAGGCAGTGCTCCGGGAACCGCGCCCGCCGCCGTTCCCGCCGCGGCACCGGCCAACCAGGGTGCCGGGGGCCGCCTGCTCGACGAGGCGCGCGGGCTGCTGCTGCCGGTGGTCATGCCGGTGGTCCGGCGGCTCCCGGCGATCATCCTCAGCACCGCCGGCCTGGTCACCCTGGTCGGGGCGTTGGTGCTGGTCGGCGCGGCCAAGGACGACGCACTGATCGCGGCCAACTCCGCCGTGGCCACCGCCGAGGTGCTGCCCGGGTCGGACATGAGCCGCACGTTGATCAGGTTCACCACCGACGACGGCCAGACGGTGATCCCCGAGCGGGGCGTGTTCTACCCGCGCGGGCTGGAGCCCGGCCAACTGGTCAAGGTGGAGTACGACAGCACGCACCCCGACCGGGTCCGGGTGCTCGGCCGGGACGTGTCCATCGGCTACTGGCCGATCGGGCTGATGATCGCCATCTTCTGCGCGGTCACCCTGCCCATCGCGTTCCACCTGCGCGGACGCCAGCTGCGCCGGCTGGAAGAGGTGCGCGAGACGGCCGAGCGGATGGCCAAGGAGAAGGCCGAGCAGCTGGTCGAGGAAGAAGCGGCGCAGAAGCGCGACCAGATGCGCGCCGAGGCGGACCAGCAGAAGTAACACCGGTCAGCCGGGCCGCCACCAGCCGAGTACCTCGGTGACGGCGGAGGGGACGGCCACCAGCAGGCCGTCGGTGGCGAACGGGTTCGGGCGGCCGTGCCGGTCCAGCACCACCGCGCCGGCCTCCAGAGCCAGGGCCAGCCCGGCGGCCACGTCCCAGGCCCGGTACTCCTCCAGCACCGCCGCCGCCGCGTTGCCCAGCGCGACCTGGGTGATGGCCAGCGCCGCCGAACCGAGCACCCGCACCTCGCGGCGGGCGGCGCACGCGCTGGCCAGCGTGCCGGGGTCCACACAGACCGGGTAGCCCGACCCGGGGTCGGGCCGGCCGGGTTGCCGGGCCACCCGCACCGGCACGCCGTTCACCCGGGTGCCCCGGCCCCGGGCGGCCGCGTAGATCTCCGCGCGGGTCGGGTCGGAGATCACTCCGACCACGGGCCCGGTCGCGTCCAGCAGGGCCAGGCTGTACGCGTACCAGGGCAGCCCGGCCAGGTAGTTGAGCGCGCCGTCCACCGGCGCGACCAGCCAGCGGTAGCGGGAGGTGGCGCTCTCGTCGCCGGGGTAGTCGGTGCCGATCACGGGGCCGAGGACCGGGATGTCCGGGAACTCGGCGGCGAGCACGCGGCGGGTGTGTCGCTCCAGCGTGTGGTCGGTGTGGGTGACCCAGTCGAACAGGTGACGTTCCGTGCGGCTGCCCGTCCGGCCGGCACGGTCCGTGGTCGCGGCGAGCACCTCGGCGGCATCGTTGGCCAACCGCCCGCCGACCTCCAACGCGCGGGACAGCAGCCCCGGGTCGACCGGATCGGCGGGTGGAGGGTGCAACACCGTCATACCGCCCTAGCGTGTCCCTGCCCGGTGACCCGGGCGCGTCCGGCGGGTGACGCGTCGCCCGCGCGCGAAAGAATTCACGCTCGGTGAGTCGGCAACCCAGACCCGGCGAGTCGGGCTTTCGTGCACGGTGAGTCGGCGATCCAGGCCCGGCGAGTCGGGGATCCGGGTACGGCGAGTCGGGGATCCGGGTACGGCGAGTTGGGGATCCGGGTACGGCGAGTCGGGATGTTGTCGCGGTGTTCGGCCGCTGGCCACGCCCCTGTCGGCTCGCCGGCCGATCACCAGGGCATGGTTCGTAAACGTGCGAGTGGCGATTGTGACGGAGTGTTTCCTGCCCACGGTCAACGGCGTGACCAACTCGGTGCTCCGGGTGGTCGAGCACCTGCGCCGGGCCGGGCACCGGGCGCTGATCATCGCGCCGGGTACCGAGCGCGAGGAGTACCTGGGCACCCCGGTGGTGCGGGTGCCGGCGATGGAGCTTCCCGTGGTGAACTCGATGCCGGTGGGCCTGCCCACCCGCCGGGTGCTCACCGCGCTGCGCGAGTTCGCCCCGGACGTGGTGCACCTCGCCTCGCCGTTCGTGGTCGGGGCCAGGGGACTGGCCGCCGCGCGCCGGCTGCACATCCCCACCGTGGCCGTCTACCAGACCGACATCGCCGGCTTCGCCACCTCCTACGGCCTGGCGCTCACCGCGCGCGCGGCGTGGCGCTGGACCTGCCGGCTGCACTCCCTCGCCGACCGCACCCTGGCCCCGTCGACCTGGGCGGCCGAGGCGCTGCGCTCGCGGGGCGTGCCCAGGGTCCACGCGTGGGCCCGGGGCGTGGACATCTCCCGTTTCCGCCCGTCCCGGCGCAACCCGCGCTGGCGCAAGCGCGCCGCCAACGGCGACATGCTGGTCGGCTACGTCGGCCGGCTGGCCCCGGAGAAGCAGGTCGAACGGCTGGCCGCGCTGCGCGACGTGCCCGGGGTGAAGCTGGTCGTGGTGGGCGACGGCCCGAGCGCGCCCAAGCTGCGCGAGATGCTCCCGGACGCCGAGTTCCTGGGTTTCCGGGACGGCACCGAGCTGGCCGAGATCTACGCCTCGCTGGACGTGTTCGTGCACACCGGCCCGTCCGAGACGTTCTGCCAGGCCGTGCAGGAAGCGCTGGCCAGCGGCGTGCCGGTGATCGCGCCGGACGCCGGCGGACCGCGTGACCTGGTGATCCCCGGGCGCACCGGTTACCTGGTACCCACCGGCTCACACCCGCACGACCCCGAAGCGGCGCGCGCGCTGCGCGAGGCGGTACGCGCACTGGCCGACCCCGAGACGCGGAGGAAGGCCGGGCTGGCCGCCCGCCGCTCGGTGCTGCGCCGGGACTGGACGACCGTGTGCGACGAGCTGATGTGCCACTATGCCGACGTGGTGGACGCGCAACCCGGGCATCGCCAAGCGGCCTGACGCGTCAAGGCATGCACATCGTCCAACTGGCCAACTTCTACGGGCCGCGCTCCGGTGGGCTGCGCACCGCGCTGCACCACCTGGGCGCCGGCTACGTGGACCGGGGTCACCGGGTGACGCTGGTGGTACCGGGTGGACGGCACACCGACGAGCGGCTGGCCACCGGGATCCGCCGCGTCACCCTTCCCGCGCCGAAGCTGCCCGGCACCGGGGGTTACCGCGCGGTCGACCCCTGGCGGGTGTGCCGGCTGCTGGAGGCGCTGCGGCCGGACGCGATCGAGGTGTCCGACCGGCTCACCCTGCGCGGACTGGGTGCCTGGGCGGCCAGGCGGGACATCCCCAGCGTGGTCATCTCGCACGAGCGGCTGGACCGGCTGCTCGAGCAGTTCCTGCTGCCCGGGCCGGCGGCGCGACGCTGGGCGGACTGGGCCAACCGGCGGATGGCGGCCAGCTACGACACCGTGGTGTGCACCACCGGGTTCGCCCGCGCGGAGTTCGACCGGATCGGCGCGGACAACGTGTTCCGCGTGCCGCTGGGCGTGGACCTGGCCGCGTTCACCCCGTCGCGCCGGGACGTGGCGCTACGCGGCCAGCTGGTCGGCGGGGCCGAGCACCTGCTGGTGCACTGCGGGCGGCTGTCCGTGGAGAAGCACGTGGAGCGCAGCGTGGACACGGTCGCCGCGTTGCACGAGGCCGGCCAGCGGATCCGCCTGGTGGTGGCCGGCGACGGGCCGCGCCGGGCGGCCCTGGAACGGCGCGCGCGGTCGCTGCCGGTGACCTTCCTGGGCTTCGTGGCCGAACGGTCCGCCGTGGCCACGCTGCTCGCCACCGCCGACGTGGCGCTGGCCCCCGGCCCGCACGAGACCTTCGGGCTGGCCGCCTTGGAGGCGTTGGCCAGCGGCACGCCGGTGGTGGTGTCGCGCTCGTCCGCGCTGGTGGAGATCGTCCGCCCGGGTTGTGGCGCCGCCGTGGCGGACGACCCGACCGCCTTCGCCGGCGCGGTGCGCGAGCTGCTCGCCGACGAGGAGGCCCTGCGCCGGGCCCGGGCGCGAGCCCGCGCCGAGGAGTTCACCTGGCCGTCGGCCGTGCGCGGCATGCTCACCGCGCTCGCCCGGTAGCGGAGCGCTCAGTGTTTGAGCAGGGCACGCACCAAGTCCTCGTCGAGCGGGTCGATTCGGCGTAGTCGGTCACACTCGTCAAAGGCCCGGTCCGTAGTGATGATCGCTTCACAGCCGACCTCGGTCGCTACCGCCACATGCAGACGGTCCGCCGGGCCCAGACCGGATGGTTCCATCGCCATTGCCGCCCGAAGATGATCGCGCCGGAGGTCGATCACCAGCGGAAACAGCTCTGCCGCCCGCATCGCGGTGCCAGCAGGCAGCGGTGGGCGCCCGCGATGCTCCAGGTGCCAGGTCTCCTCCAGTACGAGGACCGACGTCGCCGCCGGCAGCCGGCCCTGTGCCACCCAGGTCATGATCTGTTCGCAGGCGGGCTGCTGTGGCGCCTGGTACCGCGAGTAGGCGATAACGGCGGTGTCGATGAACGACAGCATCCGCTTCAGCCCGACGGAGGCGGGAGAAACTTGTCGGTCCGCTCGTCGAGTATCGCCTCGAGTTCCTCCGGGGTCGGTGCGGGGCTCACCTTCGGCAATGCTTTGAACTCCTCGAGCGCGGCGAGGCGCTCTGGCGCGCGTGGATAGGGGATGGCTTGGTCTATCGCGTCGCGCACTAGCTCGGTGACCGGAACGCCTTTGGCGCGAGCGGCATCGCGCAACCGTGCCGCCTGCTCCGGGCGGAGCAGGATCTGCAGCCGCTCCATCGTCATACACACAGGCTACACACTGTCCGTGCCGAAACACGACCGCGTAGCCTTCCGGACGTGTCGCGAGCCAGCCTGGACAAGGACCCGCGCGACGTCGCGCGCATGTTCGACGCGGTCGCCCGCCGCTACGACCTGACCAACACGCTGCTCTCCGGCGGCCAGGACAAGCTGTGGCGGATGGCCACCCGGCGGGCGCTGGCGCCCCGCGCCGGGGAAAAAATCCTCGACCTGGCCGCCGGGACCGGCGTGTCCACCGTGGAGCTGGCCCGGGACGGCGCCTGGTGCCTGGCCGCCGACTTCTCCCTGGGCATGCTCCGGTCCGGCCGCCACGCCGGCCGGGACGTGCCGATGGCCGCCGCCGACGCGCTGCACCTGCCGTTCGCCGACGCCAGCTTCGACGCGGTGACCATCTCGTTCGGCCTGCGCAACCTGGTCGACCCGGTGGCCGGGCTGGCCGAGATGGCCCGGGTCACCCGGCCCGGCGGGCGGCTGGTGGTGTGCGAGTTCTCCACGCCGACGTTCGCCCCGTTCGCGGCGGTCTACCACAACTATCTGATGCGCGCGCTGCCGGCGATCGCCACCCGGGTGAGCAGCAACCCGGAGGCGTACGTGTACCTGGCCGAGTCCATCCGCGCCTGGCCGGACCAGCCGGGGCTGGCCGCCAAGATCGCCGAGGCTGGCTGGGGCGAAGTGGCGTGGCGGAACCTGACCGGCGGCGTCGTCGCGCTGCACCGCGCGGTCAAGCCGTGACCACGAGCTACCTGCTCATCCCCGGCGCGGGCGGCGAGGCCTGGTACTGGCACCGGGTCGCCCCGCTGCTGGCCGAGCGCGGACATCGAGCCATCCCGGTGGACCTGCCGGCCGACGACCCGGGCGCCGGCCTGGCCGAGTACACCGAAACCGCCCTGGCCGCCCTCGAATCGAGCGGGCATGAAGAGGGCGACGAGCTGATCGTGGTCGCGCAGTCCATGGGCGGGTTCACCGGCCCGCTGGTGGCCACCCGGACCAGGGTGGACCTGCTGGTCATGCTGGCCGCGATGGTGCCCGCGCCCGGGGAGACCGGCGGAGCCTGGTGGGCCGACACCGGCCAGCCGGAAGCCGCCGCGGCCGCCGCCGAGGAGGGCGGCTACCGGTACCCCGGCGGCGAGAACGGCGAGTTCGACCTGGACGTGTTCTTCCACGACGTGCCGGACGAGGTCCGCGCGCGGGCCGTCGAGCGGGGCGAGCGGGACCAGTCGGACGCGCCGTTCGGCACGCCCTGGCCGCTGGAGAAGTGGCCGGAGGTGCCCACCCGGTTCCTGCTCTGCCGGCACGACCGGCTGTTCCCGGCCGAGTTCCAGCGGCGGGTGGTCCGCGAGCGGCTGGGGATCACTCCGGACGAGATGGACGGCGGCCACCTGCCGGCCCTGGCGCACCCCGATGACCTGGTAGAACGCCTGGAAACCTACCGCGAGACGCTGGCCGTCTGACACCCGTTAGGGTCACCATCCGTGGACAGGCGCGCGGTGTTGGTCACGCTGTTGGTCGGGCTGGTGCTCACCGTGACGGGGTGCACGATCGTGCCCGAGCCGTCCGAGATGCCGGCCGAGCCGCTGCCCGCGCCGCCGGCCTCCCCGCCCACCCGCCTGGCCGACCTGCCGGCCAACGCCCCCGACCTGGTCAAGCTGCCCAACGGGTTCGCCCCGGAGGGCCTGGCCATCGGTCCCGGGCCGACCGGCTACCTCGGCGACCGGGCGAACGGCGCGATCTACCGGGTCGACCTGGCCACCGGCCGGGGCATGGTGCTCAGCCCGCCGACCGGGCGGGGTGTGCAGGGCCTGAAGCTGAACCGGGACCGGCTCTACGCCGCCGGCGCCGACACCGGGGACGCCCGGGTGTACGACCTCGGTACCGGCCGGCTCCTGGTGAGCCTCCCGCTGGTCAAGCAGCCGAACAAGGACACGATGGTCAACGACGTGCTGCTGACCGAGGACGCCTGGTGGCTGACCGAGTCGCACGGCAACGTGCTGTACCGGGTCGGGCTGCCTCCGGATGGCGCCCTGCCCACCCAGCGGGACGTCCGCGCCGTGCCGCTGACCGGCGACTTCCACCCCCGCCCCGGGACCAACGCGAACGGCATCGCCCCCACCCCGGACGGCAAGGGGCTGTTGGTCATGCAGTCGAACACCGGCCGGTTGCTGCGGGTGGACCCGGACACCGGCCGGGCCACCGGCGTGGACCTCGGCGGCGCGACCCTGCCGGACGGCGACGGCCTGCTGCTGGAAGGGCAGACCCTCTACGTCGCACTGAACGACGGCAACGCGGTGGCCGCCATCCAACTGGACGCCACCGCCGGCAAGGGCCGCCTGACCAGGCGAATCACCGACCCCCGCTTCGACAAGCCGACCACTCTGGCCGCCGTCGGCGACCGCATCTACCTCCCCCAGGCCCGCTTCGACGCCCCTACCACCCCGGCCACCGCGTACACCGTCATCGCCGTCCGCCCGGCCAAATAGCCCGTCGTCGCGGCTCCCACCGCCGGGGGCTGGGTGCCGCGTCGTGGGTTCGGCGTCGGGCCGGGTCAAAGGCGGTTTGGACGGCGCGGTGTGGGTGGTCTGCCGCGGCTCCGGTTCGGCCTGTTGCGTTCCGGTCGAGCGGCGGTGCCGGCGGTTTCCATGGTCATCAGGACACCAGGGCCGCCCGGAGCGACCCGAAGCAGCCGCCATGTCCTGATGACCATGAAATCGGGGGGTGTGAAGGGGTGATCGCGGTTGCTGGTGGTTTAGCCTCGAAAATCGACGCTGAACCGCCAGAACCGGCGATCACCCTCGGCGGCACCCAACCGCGGCGGCGCAGACCCGCGACACCCGCCCCGGAAACCGATTCCGCCGAGCCTGTTGGGCGAACCCGGGGGGTGCGGCTTACACTCGCGAGCGGACTTCGTGAATCCGTTCACAAGCAACTGAGTACGCGTACCACCACACGCACCGGAGAGCCCGCATGGCGCAGTCGCCCGCATCCCGAGCCACGTCGAGCGACCACTCAGCGGATGTGATCGTCGTCGGCGCAGGCCCGGCCGGTTCCACCGCGGCGACCTATCTGGCCCGGGCCGGACTGGACGTGCTGCTGCTGGAGAAGTCCAGTTTCCCCCGGCCCAAGGTGTGCGGCGACGGGTTCACCCCGCGCGGCATGAAGCAGATCATCGACCTGGGCATCGACTGCTCGGAGCAGAACGGCTGGCTGCACAACAGGGGCCTGCGGGTGCTCGGCGGCGGGGTCAGCCTGGAGCTGGACTGGCCGGACCTGGCCACCTTCCCCAACTACGGGGCGGTCCGCCCCCGGCAGGACTTCGACGAGCTGCTGGTGCGCAACGCCGAGAAGGCCGGCGCCCGGCTCTACGAGGAACACAGCGTCACCGGGGCGATCACCGACGCGAGGACCGGAAGGGTCACCGGCGTCACCGCCACCGTGGGGAAGGGCAAGGACAAGCAGGAGCGCACCTTCACCGCGCCGCTCACGCTGGCCTGCGATGGCGTCACCGCCAAGGTCGCGCGCAGCCTGGGCCTGGACAGCCGGGACGACCGGCCGATGGGCGTCGCGGTGCGCCGCTACTACACCAGCCCGCGCACCCACGACGACTACCTCGAGTCGCACCTGGAGCTGTGGGACCGGTCCGACCCGCGCGACCCGAAGCTGCTGCCCGGCTACGGCTGGATCTTCGGCATGGGCGACGGCACCAGCAACGTGGGCCTGGGCATCCTGTCCACCAGCCGCGCGTTCGGCTCCACCGACTACCGCGCGCTGCTGAAGTCCTGGCTGGACGGCACCCCGGAGGAATGGGGCTACCGGGACGAGAACGCCGTCGGCACGGTGGGCGGCGCGGCGCTGCCCATGGGCTTCAACCGCACCCCGCACTACCGGCCGGGCCTGCTGCTGGTGGGTGACTCCGGCGGCATGGTGAACCCGTTCAACGGGGAGGGCATCGCGTACGCCATGCAGTCCGCGTCCATCGCCTCGGCCTCCGCGATCCAGGCGCTGGCCCGCTCGGGCAGCTCGGCCGAGGCCGCGCTGCGCGGCTACCCGCTGGCCATGCGCCAGGCGCTGGGCAGCTACTACCGGATGGGCAACCTGTTCTCCAAGGCCATCGGGAACCCGACCGTCATGCGCCTGGCCACCAGGCACGGGCTGCCCCGCCGCACGCTGATGGCGTTCCTACTCAAGCTGCTGGCCAACCTGTACGACCCCAAGGGCGGCGACGCCACGGATCGACTGATCAATGCAATGACGAAAATCACCCCGGGACTCAGGTAAGCGAGTAAGGGTCGCCTCACCTGGGGACTGGGCCGAACGGCTGATTAGGGTCAGCAACGAGTGCTGACCCTGGATAACAGACCGCCTACCGGAGGAGAAAATGCTCCAGCCCTACCTCCCGCTGGTGTTGTTGTTCGCGCTGGCCGGAGCGTTCGCGCTGTTCTCCGTGACGATGGCGCCGATGGTCGGCCCGCGCCGGTACAACAAGGCCAAGCTGGACGCCTACGAGTGCGGCATCGAGCCTTCCCCGCAGCCGGTCGTCGGCGGCGGCCGGATGCCGGTGGCCTATTACCTCACCGCGATGCTGTTCATCCTGTTCGACATCGAAATGGTGTTCCTCTACCCGTTCGCGGTCACCGCCGACTCGCTCGGCCTTTTCGGGCTGGTCGAGATCGTGCTGTTCATCGCCACCGTCGGTTTCGCCTACATCTACGTGTGGCGGCGCGGCGGCCTGGACTGGAACTGAAGGGGGCTCACGCTCGACATGGGACTCGAAGAGAAACTGCCCAACGGCGTCCTGTTGGCCAACGTTGAGAAGCTGGTCAACTGGACCCGCCGGTCATCGCTGTGGCCGGCCACCTTCGGGCTGGCCTGCTGCGCGATCGAGATGATGACCACCGGCGCGCCGCGCTACGACCTGGCCCGGTTCGGCATGGAGGTGTTCCGCGCCTCCCCCCGCCAGGCCGACCTGATGATCGTGGCCGGCCGGGTCAGCCAGAAGATGGCCCCGGTGCTCCGGCAGATCTACGACCAGATGCCCGAACCGCGCTGGGTGCTGGCGATGGGCGTGTGCGCCTCCTCCGGCGGCATGTTCAACAACTACGCGATCGTGCAGGGCGTGGACCACATCGTGCCGGTCGACATGTACCTGCCCGGCTGCCCGCCCCGGCCGGAGATGCTCATCGACGCGATCCTGAAGATCCACGCCAAGATCGCCGACGAGCCGCTCGGCCCGAAGCGCGCCGCCGAGCTGGCGGCCAGCGGCCACCGCACCGAACTGATCCCGTCCTCCATCAAGTACGCGAAGAAGTGAACATGAGCGACGAGACCACCCCCGGCCCGGGCGAGGAGCAGTCCTCGGCCGAGCGCCCCACCGAGAACGGCCTCACCGCGCACGAGCCGAGCGGCGAGCCCCCGGTGGTCGCCGGGCACGAGCGCCTCGGCATGTTCGGCGTGAACGACAGTGGCGACACCTCCGGTTTCGGCGGGCTGCGGCTGCCGGCGTACGCGCCGGCCCCGGCGGAGCGGCCGTACGGCGGCTGGTTCGACGAGTTCGCCGACGAGCTGGGCGCCACCCTGGCCGAGCGGGACATCCCGTCCAACGCCGTCCGCCAGGTCACCGTGGACCGGGGCGAGATCACCATTTACGTGCACCGGGACCGGATCCTGGAGCTGTGCCGGACGCTGCGCGACGGCGAGGGGCTGCGGTTCGAGCTGCTGTCCAGCCTGTCCGGGGTGGACTACGGCGAGAACGTGGAAGAGCGCCTGCACGTGGTCTACCACCTGACCTCCATGACCTTCCGCCGGCGCATCCGGCTGGAGGTCGCGGTGAGCGTGGCGGACCCGCACGTGCCCAGCGTGGTGGAGGTCTACCCGACCGCCGACTGGCAGGAGCGGGAGACCTGGGACATGTTCGGGGTGATCTTCGACGGGCACCCCGCGCTGACCCGGATCCTCATGCCGGACGACTGGGACGGCCACCCGCAGCGCAAGGACTACCCGCTCGGCGGGATCGCGGTGGAGTACAAGGGCGGCGCCGAGATTCCCCCGCCCGACCAGCGGAGGAGTTACTCATGAGCGCCGACCCCTACGCCGCCGAAGCCCGGCAGACCACCGAGGGCCCGGTCTACACGGTCACCGGTGGCGACTGGGACCAGATCGTGGACGCCGTGCAGAGCGACCACGACGAGCGGATCGTGATCAACCTCGGCCCGCAGCACCCCTCCACCCACGGCGTGCTCCGCCTGGTGCTGGAGCTGGAGGGCGAGACGGTCACCCAGGCCCGCTCGGTGATCGGCTACCTCCACACCGGCATCGAGAAGAACTGCGAGTACCGCACCTGGACCCAGGGCGTCACCTTCGTCACCCGGTGTGACTACCTGTCCCCGCTGTTCACCGAGACCGCCTACTGCCTGGGCGTGGAGAAGCTGCTCGGCATCGAGGCGCCCCGCCGCGCCCAGCTGGGCCGGGTGCTGCTGATGGAGATCAACCGGATCTCCTCGCACCTGGTCGCGCTGGCCACCGGCGGCATGGAGCTGGGCGCGCTGACCGGCATGACCTCCGGCTTCCGCGAGCGGGAGGTGGCGCTGCACCTGCTGGAGCACCTCACCGGCCTGCGGATGAACCACGCCTACATCCGCCCCGGCGGCATGGCCCAGGACTTCCCGGAGGACTACCGGGAAAAGGTCATGGAGTTCGTCGACTGGATGGACGAGTACCTGCCGTCCTACGACAAACTGCTCACCGGCCAGCCCATCTGGCGCAACCGGCTGGCCGGCGTCGGCTACCTGCCGGTCGATGGGTGTCTGGCGCTGGGCGCGACCGGGATCATCCTGCGCGCCGCCGGGCTGCCCTGGGACATGCGCAAGACCGAGCCGTACAGCTGCTACGACGAGTTCGACTTCGAGGTGCCGGTCGAGACCGACGCGGACTGCTTCGCCCGCTACAAGCTGCGGGTGGCCGAGATGCACGAGTCCCTCAAGATCATCCGGCAGTGCCTGGACAAGCTGGAGCCCGGCCCGGTGATGGTGGAGGACAAGAAGGTCGCCTGGCCGGCGCAGCTGTCCCTGGGCGCGGACGGCCTGGGCAACTCGCTGGAGCACGTGCGCAAGATCATGGGTCAGTCGATGGAGTCGCTGATCCACCACTTCAAGCTGGTCACCGAGGGCTTCAAGGTGCCGGCGGGGCAGAGCTACACGGCGGTCGAGTCGCCGCGCGGCGAGCTCGGCGCGCACCTGGTCTCCGACGGCGGCACCCGGCCGATGCGGGTGCACCTGCGCGAGCCCAGCTTCATCAACCTGCAGACCATGCCCGCGATGTCCGAGGGCGGCATGATCGCCGACGTCATCGCGGCCGTGGCGAGCATCGATCCGGTGATGGGGGGATGTGACCGGTGAGTGCCGAAGTACCGCGCGCGGTTCCGGAGAGCGCGCAACCACAGGCCGAGCAGGAGCTCGCCGACCCGTTCGACGAGGTCACCCGCCAGCGGGCGAAGCTGATCGTCGCCCGCTACCCGGAGTCGCGCTCGGCGCTGCTGCCGATGCTGCACCTGGTGCAGTCGGTGCAGGGCTACGTGAGCCAGGCCGGCATCCAGTTCTGCGCCGAGCAGCTGGAGCTGGCCACCGCCGAGGTCAGCGCGGTGGCCACGTTCTACACCATGTACAAGCGCCGGCCCGGGGGTGAGCACCTGGTCAGCGTGTGCACCAACACGCTGTGCGCGGCGCTGGGCGGGGACGCCATCTACAAGCGGCTGGGCCAGAAGCTGGGCTCCGACGGCAAGGCCCTGGGCCACGAGCAGACTTGCGGCGAGCCGGGCAGCACCGGCTCGATCACCCTGGAGCACGCCGAGTGCCTGGCCGCCTGCGACCTGGCCCCGGTCATCCAGGTGAACTACGAGTACTTCGACAAGCAGACTCCCGAGTCGGCGACCGAGCTGGTGGAGTCGCTGCGCCGGGGCGAGAAGCCGCACCCCACGCGGGGCGCCCCGCTCACCGACTGGCGCACCGTGGAGCGCGAGCTGGCCGGGTTCTTCGACGACCTGCCCACCTCGGCGGAGGGCGCATCGGCCTGCGCGGAGACGCTGATGGGCGCGCACCTGGCCGAGCGGAACGGCTGGACCCAGCCGACCAGGCCGGACAACCCCGAGTTCCCCCCGGTTCCGGAGAAGAAGTGATGGTTGACCAGCTGACGCCTGTTCTCACCAAGCGGTGGACCGCCGACCGGTCCTGGGCCAGGGAGGTCTACGAGCGCCAGGACGGTTACCAGGCGCTGCGCAAGGCCCTGGCCGCCCACCCCGACCAGCTGATCCAGCTGGTCAAGGACTCCGGCCTGCGCGGGCGCGGCGGCGCCGGGTTCCCCACCGGAATGAAGTGGGGCTTCATCCCGCAGGGCGACGGCAAGCCGCACTACCTGGTGATCAACGCCGACGAGGGCGAGCCGGGGACCTGCAAGGACATCCCGCTGATGATGGCCGACCCGCACTCGCTGGTCGAGGGCTGCATCATCACCAGCTACGCGATCCGGGCCAACTTCTGCGCCATCTACGTGCGCGGCGAGGCGCTGCACTGCATCCGCCGGATGCAGCACGCGGTGCGCGAGGCCTACGAGGCCGGCTACCTGGGCACGGACATCCTGGGCAGCGGCTTCGACCTGGACATCGTGATCCACGCCGGCGCCGGCGCGTACATCTGCGGCGAGGAGACCGCGCTGCTCGACTCGCTGGAAGGTCGCCGTGGTCAACCCCGCCTGAAGCCTCCCTTCCCGGCCACCGCCGGCCTGTACGCCGCGCCCACCGTGGTGAACAACGTGGAGACCATCGCCAGCGTTCCCGACATCGTGCTCGGCGGCAGCGAATGGTTCCGGGCCATGGGCACCGAGCGCAGCCCCGGCCCGAAGATCTACTCGCTGTCCGGGCACGTGGAGCGGCCGGGCCAGTACGAGGCGCCGCTGGGCACCACCCTGCGCCAGCTGCTCGAGCTGGCCGGCGGCATGAAGGACGGCATCCCGCTCAAGTTCTGGACCCCGGGCGGCTCGTCGACCCCGTTGTTCACCGCGGAGCACCTGGACGTTCCCCTGGACTTCGAGGGCGCGGCGCAGGCCGGGTCCATGCTGGGAACCACCGCTGTGATGATCTTCAACGAGACCGTCTCGGTGCCCTGGGCCGTGATGAAGTGGACCGAGTTCTACAAGCACGAGTCCTGCGGCAAGTGCACGCCGTGCCGCGAGGGCTGCTACTGGCTGCTGCAGATCCTGCAGCGGATGGTGGCCGGCGAGGGCACCGAGGCCGACATCGAGACCATGCTCGACATCTGCGACAACATCCTCGGCCGGTCGTTCTGCGCCCTGGGTGACGGCGCCACCAGCCCGATCACCAGCGGGATCAAGTACTTCCGCCAGGAGTTCCTGGACCTGTGTAAGGCGCAACCGGCCGTGCAGCGGCCGGAGCAACTCGGCGATCTAGTTGGGGCAAAGGCATGACGCTCACCGAGAACGTCACCGGCACCGGCTCCCGGCCGGTACCCGAGGGTCACGTCCGGCTGACCATCGACGACATCGAGGTGGACGCCCCCAAGGGCGAGATCCTCATACGCACCTGCGAGCGCCTCGGCATCATCGTGCCCAGGTTCTGCGACCACCCGCTGCTGGACCCGGCCGGCGCCTGCCGCCAGTGCCTGGTCGAGGTGGAGCTGGGCGGCCGCCCGATGCCCAAGCCGCAGGCCTCCTGCACGATGACCGTGGCCGACGGCATGGTGGTGCGCACCCAGCACACCTCCAAGGTGGCGGACAAGGCGCAGCAGGGCGTGATGGAGCTGCTGCTGATCAACCACCCGCTGGACTGCCCGATCTGCGACAAGGGCGGCGAATGCCCGCTGCAGAACCAGGCGATCTCCAACGGCCGGGAGGACTCGCGGTTCATCGACCGCAAGCGCACCTTCCCCAAGCCGCTGCCGATCTCCACCCAGGTGCTGCTGGACCGCGAGCGGTGTGTGCTGTGCCAGCGGTGTACCCGGTTCTCCGAGCAGATCGCCGGCGACCCGTTCATCGAGCTGCTGGAGCGTGGCGCGCAGCAGCAGATCGGGGTGGCGGAGGACAAGCCGTTCCAGTCCTACTTCTCCGGCAACACGATCCAGATCTGCCCGGTCGGTGCGCTGACCAGCGCCGCCTACCGGTTCCGCTCCCGCCCGTTCGACCTGGTGTCCACCCCGTCGGTGTGTGAGCACTGCTCGTCCGGTTGCGCGCAGCGCAACGACACCCGCCGCGGCCAGGTCATGCGCCGCCTGGCCGGCAACGACCCGGACGTCAACGAGGAGTGGAACTGCGACAAGGGCCGTTTCGCCTTCCGCTACCTGACCAGCAAGAACCGCATCACCCGCCCCCTGGTCCGCAACGCCCAGGGCGCCCTCGAGGAAGCCTCCTGGACCGACGCCCTCCGCGCCGCCGCCGAAGGCCTCCTGGCCGCCCGTGAAGGCACCCTGCCGAAGCCCGAGACGGCCGCCGAGGACGAGGCGGACGCTCCGGCGGCGAAGGGCGTGGGGGTGTTGGCCGGCGGCCGGCTGACCTATGAGGACGCCTACGCGTACGGGAAGTTTGCCCGGGTGGCGGCGCGCACCAATGACGTGGACTTCCGGGCGCGGGCGCACTCCGAGGAGGAGCTGGAGTTCCTGGCCGCGCACGTGGTGGGTACCAGCCCGGAGCGCGGCGGGGTGACCTTCGGCGCACTGGAGACCGCGCCGGCCGTGCTCTGTGTGGCGCTGGACCCGGAGGAGGAAGCCGGGATCGTGTTCCTGCGGCTGCGCAAGGGCGCCCGCAAGCACGGCCTGCGGGTCTTCCACCTCGGCCAGTGGACCACCCCCAGCGTCAGCAAGACCAACGCGACCCTCATCCCGGCGGTGCCGGGCGAGGAGGCGTCGGTGCTTGAGCGACTGGGCGAGAACAATTCAGCCGTGCTGGACCTGCTCGGCCAGGACGGCGGGGTGATCCTGGTCGGCCAGCGGGCCGCCGAGGTGCCCGGCCTGTTCGGTGCGGTCTCCGCGCTGGCCGGGCGGACCGGCGCCAAGATCGCCTGGGTCCCCGGGCGGGCCGGTGAGCGCGGTGCCCTGGACGCGGGCGCGGTGCCCAACCTGCTGCCCGGCGGCCGCCCGGTCGCCGACGCCTCCGCCCGTGCGGCGGTGGCCGAGGCCTGGGGCTTGGCCGGCGCGGACGAGTTGCCCGCCGAGCCGGGCCGGAGCACCTCGGAGATCCTGGCCGCCGCCGCGAGCGGTCAGCTGGCCGGCCTGGTGGTCGGCGGGCTGGACCCCTACGACCTGCCCGACCCGGAGGCCGCGCTCGAGGGACTGCGCGGCGCGGGCTTCGTGGTCAGCCTGGAACTGCACGAGTCGGCGGTGACCGAGCTGGCCGACGTGGTGCTGCCGGTCGCGCCGGACGCGAACCGGGACGGCGCCTACCTGAACTGGGAGGGCCGCATCCGCGAGTTCGGGGTGAGCCTGGCCGAGCCGGGCATGCTGCCGGACTGCCGGGTGCTGGACACCCTGGCCGTGGAGATGGACGTCGACCTGTTCACCCAGACACCAGCAGCGTCTCGAGCCGAGCTGCTGCGCCTGGAGGCGCAGCCCGTGAGTGGCGAGTACCGCTATAGCGTCACTCCGCACTCACGAGGCCAGGCCGAGCCGCCTGCGGGGCAGGCCGTGCTGGCCACCTGGCGCCAGGCGCTGGACGTGTTCAGTCTGGGGGTCGACGAGCCGCACCTGGCCGGCACCGCGCGGGCCCCGGAGGCCAGGGTGAACGCGGCCACCGCCGAGGCGCTGGGCCTGACCGAGGGCGCGCCGGCCGTGGTGGGCACCGAACGAGGCGCGATCACCGTGCCGGTCCGGCTGGCCGACCTGCCGGACGGCGTGGTCTGGCTGCCGGCCAACTCACCGGACTGCCGGGTGGGCGTCACGCTGGGCGCCGCGCACGGCGACCTGGTCACCGTCACCGGGGGAGCTAACTGAAATGATCACGACCCCGCTGCTCGCCGTCACCCAGCAGCGCGCCGAAGAGCTGCTCGCGGACGACCCGATCTGGCTCATCCTGATCAAGATCGTGGCGCTGTTCCTGTTCGCGCTGATCATGCCGACGTTCTTGGTCGCCTGGGAGCGCAAGGTGGTCGGCCGGATGCAGCACCGGCCCGGCCCCAACCGGGTCGGCCCGAACGGCTGGCTGCAGGCCCTGGCCGACGCGCTGAAGATGGCGTTCAAGGAAGACATCATGCCGGCCAAGGCCGACAAGGTGGTGTTCTTCCTGGCGCCGGTGATCGCGGCCATCCCGGCCTTCCTGGCGCTGTCCGTGCTGCCGTTCGGCCCCGAGGTGTCCATCTTCGGCGAGCACACCGTGCTGCAGCTGGTGGACCTGCCGGTGGGCGTGCTGCTGGTGCTGGCCTGCTCCTCCATCGGGGTGTACGGCATCGTGCTGTCCGGCTGGTCGTCCGGCTCGCCGTACCCGCTGCTCGGCGCGCTGCGCTCGGCGGCGCAGGTGATCTCCTACGAGATCGCCATGGGGCTGTCCATCGTGGCGGTGATCCTCTACGCGGGCACGCTGTCCACCGCCGGGATCGTGGACGCCCAGCAGGGCGGCTGGTACTGCTTCCTGCTGATCCCCAGCTTCGCGGTCTTCTGCATCTCCATGGTCGGCGAGACCAACCGCGCCCCGTTCGACCTGCCGGAGGCGGAGTCCGAGCTGGTCGGCGGGTTCCACACCGAGTACTCCGCCTCGCTCAAGTTCGCCATGTTCTACCTGGCCGAGTACGTGAATATGGTGACCGTCTCGGCGATGGCCACCACGCTGTTCCTCGGCGGCTGGCACGCCCCGTGGCCGATCAGTGCGATCTGGGCCGGGGCGAACACCGGCTGGTGGCCGATCATCTGGTTCATGGGGAAGGTGCTGGCCTTCCTGTTCGTGTTCATCTGGCTGCGCGGCACGCTGCCCCGGCTGCGCTACGACCAGTTCATGCGGCTGGGCTGGCGCGGCCTGGTGCCGATGAGCCTGCTGTGGATCCTGATGATCTTCGCGGTGCGGGTGTGGAACTCGGCCGACCGGCCGTTCAGCGGGCCGATCGCGCTGGTCGCCGCCGGCATCCTGCTGGTCGCGCTGCTGGTCTTCGTGTCGATCATTCCCGAGCAGCGCAAGGCCGGGTCGCCCGAGGTGGAGCCGGTGTCCGACTACCCGGTGCCGCCGCTGGATCTCAAGGTGCCGACCACCCGGCCCCGGCACCGGCTGCGCGCCGCCGAGGCCACCGAGGCCGGTACGCCCGAGGCGCTCGCCGCCAGTTCGGGAGGAAAAGACGATGTTTGATTCGATCAAGGGCTTCGGCGTCACCTTCAGCACCATGTTCAAGAAGGTGGTCACCGAGGAATACCCGGAGGAGTTCTACCCCACGGCGCCCCGCTACCACGGCCGTCACCAGCTGAACCGGCATCCGGACGGGCTGGAGAAATGCGTGGGCTGCGAGCTGTGCGCCTGGGCCTGTCCGGCCGACGCGATCTTCGTGGAGGGCGGGGACAACACCGAGGAGGAGCGCTTCTCCCCGGGTGAGCGGTACGGCAAGGACTACCAGATCAACTACCTGCGCTGCATCGGCTGCGGGCTGTGCGTGGAGGCCTGCCCGACCCGATCCCTGACGATGATCAACTTCTACGAGCTGGCCGACGACGACCGGCAGCGGTTGATCTACACCAAGGAAGACCTGATGGCCCCGCTGTTGCCCGGGATGGAGCAGCCGCCGCACCCGATGCGCCTGGGTGACGACGAGCAGGCGTACTACGTGCAGGCCCCGGCCCAGGCAGCGGACCCGAACGTCGAAGACCAGGTAGGGGAGCAGGTCAAGTGATCACCACGCTGCTTGCCCAGGCCGCCGCGGTGGACACCGGCGGCCCGGTCGGCCTGGGCGAGGCCATCGCCTTCTGGGTGCTCGGCCCGGTGGCCCTGCTCGGCGCGCTGGGCATGGTGTTCGCCCGCAACGCGGTGCACTCCGCCCTCTTCCTGGTGCTGACCATGCTCTCGCTGGGCATGCTCTACCTGGTCCAGCAGGCGCCGTTCCTGGGCATGGTGCAGATCATCGTCTACACCGGCGCCGTGATGATGCTGTTCCTGTTCGTGCTGATGCTGGTCGGCCGGGACAGCTCGGACTCGGTGGTGGAGGTGCTGCGCGGGCAGCGGCTGGCCGCCGCCGTGTTCGGCATCGGGCTGATCGCGCTGCTGGTCGGCGGGCTGGCCGGGTCGCTGGTCTCGGTCACCCCGCGCGGGCTGGCCGGCCCCAACGGCAGCACCGCCGGCAACGTGGGCAGCATCGGGCAGCTGGTGTTCACCAAGTACCTGTTCGCCTTCGAGCTGACCTCCGCGCTGCTGATCACCGCCGCGCTGGGCGCCATGGTGCTGGCCTTCTCCCAGGCCCGGCACGAGGCCAAGCGCGACCAGCGGGCCATGGTCACCGCCCGGCTGCGCGGCGAGCACGCGCGGGTGTCCCCGCTGCCCGGCCCCGGCGTGTTCGCCACCGCCAACTCGGTGGCCACCCCGGCGCTGCTGCCGGACGGCTCGATCGCCCCGGAGTCGCTCTCCGAGATCATCGAGACCACTCCCGCGGAGATTCCAGCGATCCCCGAGGCGCCCGACGCGCACGCGCTCACCGGACGGGACAAGGCATGACCCCCACCTATTACCTGCTGCTCTCCGCGCTGCTGTTCGCCATCGGCGCGGTGGGCGTGCTGGTGCGCCGCAACGCCATCGTGGTGTTCATGTGCATCGAGCTGATGCTGAACGCGGTGAACCTCACCCTGGTCACCTTCGCGCGGATCAACGGCAACCTGGACGGCCAGGTCATGGCGTTCTTCGTGATGGTGGTGGCCGCGGCGGAGGTGGTGGTCGGCCTGGCCATCATCATGTCCATCTTCCGCACCCGCCGCTCGTCCTCGGTGGACGACTCGAACCTGCTCAAGTACTGACATGCCCCCATCCCATATCGCGGGTTCCCACACCCCATGTCGCGGGTTCCGCCAGTCCATGTCGCGGATTTCCGCGGCCTCGGGCCGGGTAGCGCGTCGTGCCTTCGGCGTCGGGCCGGGCTCGCCGTCCAGGCCGATCTTTGAACCCGACCCCGCGCTCAACGCCCGCCGCGGCACTCAACCGGCAGCGGTGAAAATCCGCGACATGGGCCGGCGAAACCCGCGATATGGCGAGTTTGTAGACACTCGAGGAGTCAACGCGTGATCAGCTCCCCAACACTCCTGGCGGCCGCCGAGGTCGCGCCGGCACACGGGGTCGGCTCGCTCGCCTGGCTGCTGTTCGTGCTGCCCGGGGCGAGCGCCGCCATCCTGTTCCTGGTCGGGCGCCGGGCCAACGCCTGGGGGCACCTGCTCGGCTGCCTGTCCGTGCTCGGCGCGTTCGCGGTGGGCGTCGCGCTGTTCCTGCAGTCGCTGGGCGCGGCCCCGGAGCAGCGGTCCACCGAGCTGAAGCTGTTCTCCTGGATCGCGGTCAGCTCGCTGCACGTGGACTTCGGGCTGCGCCTGGACCCGCTGTCGCTGACCTTCGTGCTGCTCATCACCGGGGTCGGCTCGCTGATCCACATCTACTCGATCGGCTACATGAGCCACGACGAGGGGCGGCGGCGGTTCTTCGCCCAGCTGAACCTGTTCGTCGCGGCCATGTTGCTGCTGGTCCTGGGCAACAACTTCGTGATGCTGTACCTGGGCTGGGAGGGCGTGGGCCTGGCGTCCTACCTGCTCATCGGCTTCTACCAGAACCGGCCCTCGGCGGCCACGGCGGCGAAGAAGGCCTTCCTGATGAACCGGGTCGGCGACGTCGGCCTGGCGCTGGCCATCTTCCTGATCTGGCAGCACCTGGGCACCGTGCAGTACACCGAGGTGTTCGCCCGGGTCGGCGAGCTGGGCTCCGGCACCACGCTGGCCATCTGCGTGCTGCTGCTGCTCGGCGCCTGCGGCAAGTCCGGCCAGTTCCCGCTGCAGGCGTGGTTGCCGGACGCCATGGAGGGCCCGACGCCGGTCTCCGCGCTGATCCACGCGGCAACCATGGTCACCGCCGGCGTCTACCTGGTCGCCCGGTGCAACCCGATCTACAACGTGTCGGCCGACGGGCGGTTGATCGTGGCCCTGATCGGCACGATCACCCTGGTGATCGGGGCGATCATCGGGTGCGCCTATGACGACATCAAGAAGGTGCTGGCGTACTCCACGGTCAGCCAGATCGGCTACATGATGCTCGGCGTGGGCCTCGGCCCGGCCGGCTACGCGCTGGGCCTGATGCACCTGCTCACCCACGGCTTCTTCAAGGCCGGACTGTTCCTCGGCGCCGGCTCGGTGATGCACGGCATGAACGACAACGTGGACATGCGCCACTACGGCGGGCTGTGGCGCCACATGCCGGTCACCGCGGTCACCTTCGGGCTGGGCTACCTGGCGCTGATCGGGTTCCCGTTCCTGTCCGGGTACTACTCCAAGGACGCGATCATCGAGGCGGCCGCCGCCCAGCCCGGCTGGCGCGGCGTGCTGATGGGCGGGCTGGCCATGCTGGCCGCCGGGCTCACCGCGTTCTACATGACCCGCCTGGTGTGCATGACCTTCTTCGGCGAAAAGCGCTGGAAGGACCTGAAGTCGCCGGACGGCAAGGAGTACCACCCGCACGAGTCTCCGGCCGTGATGACCCTGCCGATGGTGCTGCTGGCCTTCGGCTCGGTCGGCGCCGGCGCGTTCTTCTTCTTCGACGAGCGGCTGGCCACCTGGCTGGCCCCGACCGTCGGCGAGCTGCAGGAACAGCACGGCCACGCGGTGCTCTCGCACAGCACGGTGGCCAACGGCACGCTGGTGCTGTCCGCGCTGGGCGTGGTGGTCGCCTACCTGCTGATCGGCCGGCGGGCCGTTCCGGTGGAACGGCCGGAGCCGGTGTCCCTGCCGGTGCGCGCCGCCCGCAAGGACCTGTACGCCAACGCGATCAACGAGGCGCTCATCGCCCGCCCCGGCACCTGGCTGACCCGGGCGCTGGTGTTCGTGGACAACAAGGGCGTCGACGGGCTGGTGAACGGGATCGCCGCGCTGCTCGGCGGCACCTCCGGCCGGATGAGACGCTTCCAGACCGGATTCGTGCGCTCCTACGCGATGACCATGCTCGGCGGCGGGGTGCTGCTCATCGCGGCGCTGATGGCCGTCCGCTTCGGGATCCAGTGAGGCATTGGTGACTCAAACGCAGAACTACCTGTTGCTGGTCCTCCTGCTGCTGCCGCTGGTCGGCTCGGTGGTGGTGGCCCCGATGCGGGACCGGCCGGGCGCCGCCAAGGCGGTCGCGCTGACCATCGCCCTGGGCGAGCTGGCGCTCACCGCGCTGGCCTGGTTCTCCTACTCGGTGAGCGCTGCGACCGCCGGCACCCGCTTCCAGCTGGTGTTCGACATCCCGTGGATCCCGGCCTTCGGCACCCGGATCACCCTGGGCATCGACGGCATCGCGCTGGTCATGCTGGCGCTGATCGCGGTGCTGGTGCCGATCGTGATGGGCTCCTCCTGGGCGGACAAGCTGCCCGAGGGCCGCACCCCGGCCGGCTTCTACTCGCTACTGCTGGCCACCCAGGCCACCCTGGTCGGCGTCTTCGCGGCCACCGACGTGTTCCTGTTCTACGTGTTCTTCGAGGCCATGCTGATCCCGATGTACTTCCTGATCGGGCGGTTCGGCGGCCCGAAGCGGCAGTACGCGGCGGTCAAGTTCTTCCTGTACTCGCTGCTCGGCGGGTTGATCATGCTGGCCTCGGTGATCGGGCTGTACGTGGTCTCCGGCAGCCGGCTGCCGGACGGCGGCACGTTCAGCTGGAGCGAGCTGCAGCGGCTGGCCGCTTCGGTGCCGGAGTCGGTGCAGATCTGGCTGTTCATCGGCTTCTTCGTGGCGTTCGCCATCAAGGCGCCGCTGGTGCCGCTGCACACCTGGCTGCCGGACGCCGGTGCCGAGGCGCCGATCGGGGCCGGCGTGCTGCTGGTCGGCGTGCTGGACAAGGTCGCCACCTTCGGCTTCCTGCGCTACTGCCTGCCGCTGTTCCCGGCCGCGTCCAAGACGCTGGCGCCGCTGGTGCTCACCCTCTCGGTGATCGGCATCATCTACGCGGCGCTGCTGGCTACGGGGCAGAACGACCTGAAGCGGTTCGTGTCGTACACCTCGATCGCCCACTTCGGGTTCATCGCCATGGGGATCTTCGCGTTCTCCACCCAGGCGTTCGCCGGCGCGGTGCTGTACATGGTCAACCACGGCATCACCACCGGCATGCTGTTCATCACGGTGGGCATGCTGATCGCCCGGGGCGGCTCCCGCCTGATCTCCGACTACGGCGGCGTGGTGAAGCTGACCCCGGCGCTGGCCGGCGCGTTCCTGGTCGCCGGGCTGGCCTCGCTGGCGCTGCCGGGCACCAACTCGTTCGTCAGCGAGTTCCTGGTGTTGATCGGGTCCTTCCCCCGCGAGCCGGTGTACACGATCATCGCCACGGTCGGCATCATCTTCGCCGCGCTGTACGTGCTGTGGGTCTACCAGCGGGTGTTCCAGGGGCCGGTGCGGGGTGACGCGGTGCTGGCCTCGGTGCCGGGCCCCGGCACGATGACCGACCCGGCCGCGCCGGCGACGAGGAGCACCTTCACCGACCTGGACAAGCGCGAGCTGGGAGTGCTCACCCCGCTGGTATTGCTGGTGCTGCTGCTCGGCTTCTTCCCCGGCCCGGTGCTGGACGTGATCAATCCTTCGGTTACCGCCACGATGCACGAGGTCGGCCTGGCCGATCCGGTGCTCGCCAGCGCGGGACACATCCTCAATGGGGGAAACCGGTGAACCTGACCATTCCTTCGGTCGCGTACTTCGCGCTGTCACCGGTGCTGGTGGTGCTCGGCGCGGCGTGCCTGGGCGTGCTGGTGGAGGCCTTCCTGCCGCGCCCGCAGCGGTGGGCGGTGCAGGTCACGCTGACCCTGTCCGCGCTGGTCGCGGCGGGTGTGCTGCTCGGCGCGTACGCCTCGCAGGGCGGCCCGCCGGTGAAGACGCTGTCCGACGCGCTGGCCATCGACCCGCCCACGCTGTTCATGTGGGGAACCCTGCTGGCGTTGTCGCTGGGTGGGGTGCTGCTCATCGCCGACCGCTCGGTGGAGCCGGGCGGGGCGTTCATCACCGACGCGGCCGGTGCGCCGCCGGCCGGTGCGCCCCAGGACCGGATCACCGCCGGCCGGTTCGGCATGCAGACCGAGGTGCTGCCGCTGACCCTGTTCGCCATCGGCGGCATGATGACCTTCTGCGCCGCCAACGACCTGCTCACCATGTTCGTCGCCCTCGAGGTGCTGAGCCTGCCGCTGTACCTGATGTGCGGCCTGGCCCGGCGGCGCCGGCTGCTGTCCCAGGAGGCGGCGGTCAAGTACTTCCTGCTCGGGGCGTTCGCCTCGGCGTTCTTCCTGTACGGGCTGGCGCTGCTGTACGGCTACGCCGACTCGGTGAAGCTGTCCGACATCGCCACCGCGTCCGCCGCCACCGACCGTTCGGACACGCTGTTGTTCGGCGGGCTGGCGCTGCTGCTGATCGGGCTGCTGTTCAAGGCGGCGGTGGGGCCGTTCCACACCTGGACCCCGGACGTCTACCAGGGCGCGCCCACGCCGGTGACGGCGTTCATGTCGGCGGCGACCAAGGTGGCCGCGTTCGGCGCGATCCTGCGGGTGCTGTCGGTCGGCTTCGCGGCCACCCGGTGGGAGTGGCGCGGTGTGCTGTGGGCGGTGGCGATCATCTCGATGGTGATCGGCGCGGTGATCGGTCTCACCCAGACCGACGTGAAGCGGATGGTCGCCTACTCGTCCATCGCGCACGCCGGGTTCATCCTGATCGGCGCGATCGCGATCACCGAGAAGGGGCTGTCGGGGACGCTGTTCTACCTGCTCACCTACGGGTTCACCTCGCTGGCCGTGTTCGGCGTGATCTCGTTGGTGCGGGACGGCAACGGCGAGGCCACCCACCTGTCCCAGTGGGCCGGGCTGGCCAAGCGCTCGCCGGTGACGGCGGCGGTCATGTCGTTCCTGTTGCTCGCTCTGGCCGGCATCCCGCTGACCAGCGGGTTCACCGGCAAGTTCGCGGTGTTCTCGGCGGCGCTGGCCGACGGCATGGTGCCGCTGGTGATCGTCGCACTGATCGCCAGCGCGGTGGCCGCGTTCTTCTATCTGCGGGTGATCGTGCTGATGTACTTCTCCGAGCCGGCGGCCGACGGCCCCACGGTGACCGTGCCCGGCGCGTTCACCACCGCCGCGATCACCCTCGGCGTACTGATCACCTTGGTCCTCGGCGTCGCGCCGACGCTGGCCTTAACGTGGGCCGGCGGCGGCCAGTTCGTAAGCTGAACGGCGTGCAGGCTTCCAACGGGATCTACCGCGTTTCCGGGATCGACTTCGTCGACCCGGGGTTGGCCGAGGCGATCGACAGCGGATTGAAGCGGGTCGAGGATCTGCTGCACGCGGAGGTGCAGAGCGGGTTCGAGTTCGTCACCGAAACCTCTCTGCACCTGATCTCGGCCGGGGGCAAGCGGTTCCGGCCGCTGTTCACGCTGCTCTCGGCGCAGATCGGGCCGCGTGGCGACTCGCCCGACGTGGTCACGGCGGCCGCCGCCGTCGAGCTGGTGCACCTGGCCACGCTGTACCACGACGACGTGATGGACTCGGCCACCATGCGCCGGGGCGCGCAGAGCGCCAACGTGCGCTGGGACAACTCGGTGGCCATCCTCACCGGGGACTACCTGTTCGCCCATGCCTCCCGGCTGGTCGCCGACCTGGGGCCGGACGCGGTGCGGGTCATCGCGGAGACGTTCGCCGCACTGGTCACCGGGCAGATGCGGGAAACTCGCGGACCCGGCTCCGGGGACGACGCGGTGGAGCACTACCTGGCCGTGGTCGCGGAGAAGACCGGTTCGCTGATCGCCACCGCCGGCCGGTACGGCGGCACGTTCTCCGGCTGCCCGCCGGAGCAGGTCGCCGCGCTGCACCGGTTCGGCGAGATCATCGGCACCGCGTTCCAGGTGTCCGACGACGTGATCGACATCGCCTCGCCGGAGGAGAGCTCGGGCAAGACCCCGGGCACCGACCTGCGCGAGGGCGTGGCCACGCTGCCCATGCTGTACGCGCTGCGCGAGCCCGGAGCGGACCGGCTGCGCGAGCTGCTCGCCGCCCCGATCACCGAGGACGCGCTGGTGGACGAGGCGCTCGACCTGCTGCGCACCGGCAAGGGCCTGGACCAGGCCCGCGAGACCCTGGCCGAGCAGGCCGCCGCCGCCCGTACCGAGCTGGAAACCCTTCCCGCCTGCCCCGCCCGCGACGCACTGGCCTCGCTCACCCACTACGTGGTCGACCGCACGGGCTGAACCGGCCCGGCTCTCCCCACCCCGCGAGTCGGGGATTGGGGTACGGCGAGTCGGGGATTCAGGTACGCCTGGCGCGGGTTGTTGAGGCGAACGCTGTGGCTGTCCGATCATGGTGACCGCGTCCATCGTGTCTATCTCGGCGAGCAGGCCCGTTCCAAGCTGAACCGAGCCGAGCACGCTTCCCCAGGTTCTCGATGAAGGCGCACCGCACCCATGCGGCCCCGTACCTGAATCCCCGACTCGCTGTACCCCAATCCCCGACTCGCTGTACCTGAATCCCCGACTCGCGGGTCTGGGTCGGGGATTGGGCTAGACCTGGGGTGGTGGGGTTGCGCGGGCGCGGCCCAGCCAGAGGTCGATGGTGAAGATGACCAGGGCCGTCCAGACCAGGGCGAAGCCGGCCCACTTGAGCGCCGGCACCGGCTCGTGGTTGACCAGCCAGCCCCAGAGGAACTGCATGGTCGGGGTCAGGTACATCAGCGTGCCCAGGGTGGCCAGGGGGATCCGCCGGGCCGCCGCGCCGAACAGCAGCAGGGGAACCGCCGTGACCGGCCCGCCGGCGATCAGCAGCGCGGTGTGCCAGGCGCCCTCCCCGAAGGTCGAGTGTCCGGCCGTGCCGAGCCAGGCCAGGTAACCGAAGGCGACCGGGCCGAGCACCAGGCCCTCGGCGGTCAGGCTGGCCGTGGACGGCAGCGGCACGGTCTTCTTCAGCAGCCCGTAGACGCCGAACGACGTGGCCAGCGCGAGCCCGAGCCAGGGCACCCGCCCGTTCTGCACGGTCAGCACGACCACCGCCACGAACGCCAGCCCCAATGCCACCCACTGGCCCGCGCGCAGCCGCTCCCGCAGCACCAGCAACCCGAGCAGGACGCTGACCAGCGGGTTCATGTAGTAGCCCAGGGCGACCTCCACGACGTGGTTGATCTGCACGCCGTAGATGAACACGCCCCAGTTCACCGCGATGGCCAGCGCCGACGCGGTCACCACCAGCCAGCCCCGCGCGGACAGCCGCCGCACCTGGGGCCAGCCGCGCAGCAGCGCCAGCACCCCGGCCATGAGGATCATGGTCCAGGCGATCCGATGCGCCAGGATCTCCCACGGCCCGGCCGGCGCCATAAGCGCCCAGAACGCGGGGAACAGGCCCCACATCGCGTAGGCGGCGGCCCCGAGTCCGACGCCTCGGGCGTCTACTCCGCCGGCGGATCGGGTGACGGGTTGGAGGTCCGTGCGCGAAGAACTGGCCACGGTCTCCATCGGAACACGCCGGGCCGGGCGTTGTCGCCGTGATTCGTGCGGCTAAGGTACCGCCCGTAGCGAGCGGATCACCCTGGGTGAGGGCGGTGGCGATGGTGCGTCGTTGGACGGTGTTCGCCCTGGCGGTGATTTTCGTGCTGCTGGCCGCCCCGGGGCAGGCCGCCGCCGCGCCGCCGCTCGGCCACCCCCCGGCGGGCGGCGAGATCGAGCAGCGCTACACCGAGCCCGGCCCGTACGAGGTGACCCGCGAGGACGTCACCGACCCGGCCAGCGGCGGCCGGTTCGCGCTGTTCCTGCCCGAGGGCGGTGACCACAAGTACCCGATCGTCACCTGGGGCAACGGCACCGGCGCGCGACCGGACAACTACGAGTCGGTGCTGCGGCACCTGGCCTCGTGGGGTTTCGCGGCGATCGACTCGTACAGCTCGCAGACCGGCTCGGGCACCGAGATCCTGGCCGGCGCGAAGTACCTGCTGCGGCGCAACGACGACGGCGATGACCCGCTGCACGACCGCCTGGACCCGGACCGGGTCGCGGCGGTCGGCCACTCCCAGGGCGCGACTGGCGTCCTGAACGCCAACCGGTTGGCCGACGGCGCCATCATCACCACCGTGCCGATCGGGCTGCCGACCGCGGCCAGCGGCGCCGGCCTGGTCCCGCTGCCGGCGAACGTCCATGACCTGACCGGGCCGACGTTCTTCATCGCCGGCGGCCTGGACCTGTTGATCTGCCCGCCGTCCGGCATCCTCGCCGCGTACCGGGACACCGACGGCCCGGCGGCGGTGGCCACCCGGCGCGAGGCCGAGCACATCCTGCTGGTGCAGACCACGGTCGGCTACGTCACCGCCTGGCTGCGCTACCAGCTCGCCGACGACCCGGACGCGGCGCGCGCCTTCGTCGGCTCCTCGCCGGAGATCCGGCACAACCCGCTGTGGACCGACCAGGCCAGCAAGGACCTGCCGCCGGCCGGGGAGACCGACTAGCCTTCCGCCGCTCGCCCGGCGGTGCCGGTGGTTCGGGCCATCCGGGTGAGCAGGGTGTCCAGCATCGAGTCGTCGGCCGGCCAGGGGAAGTATGGGACGGTGAGCCGCAGGGTGGCGTAGCCGTGCAGGCCGACCCACAGCGCGGTGGCGTCGGCGACCGGGTCATGGCTGGCGGACTGCCCCGCCGCGGCGCAGTCCTCGATGCCTTCGACCAGGATGCCGAACGCCTTGCCGCCGATCATGGTGCGCACGGAGTCGGCTTTCGGGATGCCGTCGGCGCTGCGGTTGCGGCCGAAAAGCACCTGGTAGCGGCCGGGTCGCTGCTCCGCGAAGGCGAGGTAGCCGGCGCAGTGGGCCCGCAGCCGGGCCGTCGGGTCGGTCACGCCCACCCCGGCCCCGCTGACCGCCGTGTAGAGGTCCACGAACGCCTCCTCGACCACGGCTTCCAGGATCGCCTCGCGGTGCGGGAAGTGGGCGTAGATGGCGTTCGCGGAGATTCCGACCTCGCGCGCCACGGCCCGCAGCGTGATCGCGTCCTCCGATCCGCTCCGCTCCAGCAACTCGGAAGCCCCGGTGAGGATGTCCTCGCGCAACTGTGCGCCTTCCCCTCGGCGGTTGCGCTGCCGCCTGGGGGTGGATGACTTCACGCCCGTGACTTTACACCCGTGAAGTTGTCCTCTACTGTACGTGCGTGTATTCACAGCTGTGAAGTTATCGATGGCTCACGCGCGTCCCGACGGAGTGAACGGAGCGGAGCATGCTCGACCAGGTCAAAGTCGATCAGACGCGGGCACTGGGCCCGTTGGACGTGCTGTCGCGGGCGCTTGCGCAGGCCGGCGAGATGACGCTGTTGTTCGGGTCGGTGGCGCGCAGCATCGCGGTACGGCCGGTGGGGTTCTGGGGCGAGGTGCTCGACCTGATGATCCAGATCCTGCGGCGGTGCTGGCTGCCGATGGTGATATCGACGACGGCGTTCGGGTTCGGCGCCCCGGGCCTGCAGGCCGCGAACTTCTTCACGCTGTTCGGGATACCGGAGCGGCTCGGCGCCTTCTTCATCATGGCCAGCGTGCGGGAGTTCGCTCCGTGGATCAATGCCATGGTGGTGGCCGGGGTGGTGGGTACCGCGATCACCGCCGACCTGGGCGCCCGGCGGATTCGCGAGGAATTCGACGCGATGGAGGTGCTCGGGGTCGACCCGATCCGCTCGGTGATCGTCCCCAGGGTCGTCGCGGTCACCTTGATGACCGGCCTGATGGACATCGTCGCGCTGGTGTTCGGCGTACTCGGCGGGTGGTTGGCCGCCATCTGGATGGGAGCCAGCTCGGCCGCCTTCTACGCGAACTTCTGGGCCAACTCCACGCCCACCGACCTCTGGGGCGGCGTGGTGAAGACGTTCCTCTTCGGCCTCATCATCGCCGTGGTGTGTTGCTACAAGGGCTATCGCGCCGTGGGCGGGCCGGCCGGGGTCGGCCGTGCGGTCAACCAGGCGGTGGTCATCGCGTTCGCCGCGATCTACGCGACCAACTACGTGTTCACCGCCCTGCTGCTCGGACTCAACCCGTACATCCAGGTCTACCGATAGGGGTGGCGACCGTGACCAGAATCGACGACGCGTCCCGCCCGGCGTCGGCCGCGCGTGAGGTGGTCGCGTCAACCGGCGAGGTCATCCGTTTCGCCGGGACGGTGCTGCGTGATCTGCCGAAGGTGCGCGGGTTCGGCGCCGAGGTGCTGCAACAGGCGGCGGTGTTGGTGCTGTCCAGCGGACTGATCATCTGGGCGATGGAGTTCATCATCGGCACGATGTGCGGCACCGAGGCCAGCTACACGCTCAAGCAGATCGGTGCGCCGCTCTATTCCGGGGTGTTCAACGCCTGGTGCGGCCTGCGCGAGCTCGCCCCGTACATGTGGGGCTACATATTTGCCGCGAAGGTCGGCTGCGGACTGGTCGCCGAACTGGGCTCGATGCGGATCGCCGACGAGATCGACGCGATGGAGGTCATGGGCATCAACGCCCGGGTCTACCTCGTGGGCACTCGTGTCCTGGCGTCCTGGCTGGCGATCCCGTTCCTGTTCACCGTCGGCATAGGCGTCATGTTCGTCGCCGAGTACCTGGTCACGGTGGCCATCCTGGGAGATGTTTCGCCGGGCGGTTACCTGTACAACTTCTGGCTGTTCCAGAATCCCGCCGACTTCCTGTACTCCCAGGCCAAAGCCCTGGTCATGGGCACCGTCATCGTGCTGGTCGGCTGCTACTACGGGTTCACCGCCAGCGGCGGCCCCAACGGGGTCGGCGGGAACACCGCCAAGTCAATGATGGTCAACATGGTGCTCATTCACATCGTCGGTGTTCTCGGAACCCAGCTGTTCTGGGGCGCCGACCCCAACGCACCCATCTCCAACTGAGGGAGACCCGTGTCGGAAAACGCCGTGCGCAATGGTCGCTACACCGCCGAACTGGACGACGAGGGCATCGTCGTTCTCCTGATCGGCATGCGATTCAACCGCTGGTGGCGAATGGACAAATGGTGGTTCGTCGTCGCCGGCATGTACCGCATGGTCCAGTACCTGCGTCAGGCCGACGACGGCCTCCTCAACACCCACGTGTGGGTCGGCCGCACCCCGTTGCTCGTGCAGTACTGGCGCAGCCTCGACGAGCTGAACGCCTTCGCCGCCGACCCGCACGCGCCGCATGCCAGGACGTGGCGCGACTTCAACCGGCGCGTCGCCGGTGACGGTACGGTCGGCATCTTCCACGAGACCTACCGGATCGTGCCCGGGCAGTCCGAAGCGATGTACGTCAACATGCCCCGGTTCGGCCTCGGCGGGGCGGCCCGGTCCGTGGCGGTCGACGCCACGCGGCACACCGCGCGGCAGCGGATGGACCGGCAGCGCCGCTCGGTGCGCACTGATATATCGAACCCTTGAGTAGTCTTATACGCTTATGTGGTGAGCACAACTAAGGGAACTGCCCAAGGCTGGGCGCTCCCGCTGTCGGTGCTCATCATCGGCACGTTCATGTCGGTGCTGGACACCACGATCGTGAACGTCGCCATCCCGAAGATGCAGACCGGGCTTGGCGCCCCGCCGGACGACATCGAGTGGGTGGCCACCGGCTACACGCTGGCCCTCGGCGTGGTCGTGCCGCTCACCGGCTGGCTGGGCGACCGCATCGGCAAGACCAACCTGTACATCTGGGCGATGGTCGGGTTCGCCGCCACGTCGGTGCTCTGCGGGCTGGCCTGGGACCTGCCCAGCATGATCGCTTTCCGCATCCTGCAGGCGATCCCCGGCGGCCTGCTGCCGGTGGTGTCGATGACCCTGCTCTACCAGATCGTGCCGCCGGCCCGGATAGGTTCGGCGATGGGCATGTACGGGCTCGGCGTGGTGGTCGCGCCGTCGGTCGGGCCGGTGCTCGGTGGTTATCTGGTGCAGTACGTGGATTGGCGGCTGATCTTCTACATCAACGCGCCGGTCGGGCTGCTCGGCACCGCCGCCGCGCTCGCCGTGTTGCCCCGGAGCCGGCCCACCCAATGGCCCCGGTTCGACCTGTGGGGCTTCGTCACCATCGCCTACGGGCTGTTCGCGCTGCTCCTGGTGACCTCGGAGGGGCAGAGCTGGGGCTGGGACGGCTACCGCATCCGCATGCTGCTGATCAGCGGCGTGCTCAGCCTGGCCACCTTCGTGGTGATCGAGCTGGAGGTGGACAACCCGCTGATCGACCTGCGGGTCTTCCGCCGCTGGCCGTACCTGAACTCGATCCTGCTGATGAGCATCATGATGGTGGGCAGCTTCACGGCGATGTACTTCATCCCGCAGTTCCTGCAGAACGTGCAGGGACTGCAGGCGCTGGACGCCGGGCTGACCATGGTGCCGTCGGCGCTGGTGCTGCTGGTGATGATGCCGGTCGCCGGGCGGTTGTACGACCGGTTCGGGCCGCGCTGGCCGGTAGTGATCGGGGTGTCCGTGGCCGCCTACGCCTCGTTCCTGCTGGCCGGGCTGACCCCGGGCACGCCCCGGTTCGACGTGATCATGTGGACCTGCATCCGCAACTTCGGCACCGGCCTGGCCATGATGTCGGTGATCACCTCGGGGCTGGCCTCGCTGGCTCCGGCGCTGACCGCCTCGGCCAGCGGCATGAACAACATCATGCAGCGGGTCTCGTCCAGCGTGGCGGTGGCGGTGTTCAGCAGCCTGGGCGTGGCCGCGTCCGCCCAGCTGATGAGCGACCGGAGCGCGCTGCTGGACACCGGGGCGCAGGCGTTGCCCGAGGTCGCCGCCGCCACCGAGCGCGGCCCCGAGGGCCTGATGGGGCTCTACCAGATGCTGCACCGGGGCGTGCAGACCGAGACCTACAACAACGGCTTCTACATCGCCGCACTGATGAGCACCGCCGGCATCCTGCTCGCCCTGACCCTGCGCTCCGGCCCGGCGCGCAGGACAACCGCCCAGCCGACCGGCCCGGCGGGTGCCCCGGAGACCCGCGCCGAACCGGCCGCCGTGGAAGCCTAGGGGCTAGTCGACGGTCCAGGTGTCCTTGCCGCGCAGCAGCGCGGACAGGTCGGCCGGCTTGGTGGCCTTGGCCTCGGCGACCTGAGCGCGGGCTCCGTCGTCGTAGGCGGGCCGCTGCACGGAGCGGAACACGCCGGTGACGGTGTGGGTGAGGTCCTGGTCGGACAGGCGCGACAGGGCGAACGCGAAGCTCGGGTCCTCCCGGGTGGCGTCGTGCACGACGATGGCGTCCTCGCCGACCTCGGCCACCGGGGCCACGCGCAATCCGTAGCCGTCCTCGGACCGGACCACGCCGAACTCGCCGTCCGCGCCGAACCGGATGGGCTCGCCGTGCCGCAGCGGGATGAGCCGCTGCTTGGACTCCTCGCCGCCCCGGCGGATCACGTCGAACGCGCCGTCGTTGAAGATCGGGCAGTCCTGGTAGATCTCCACGAACGAGGTGCCCCGGTGCTGCGCGGCGGCGCGCAGGATCTCGGTCAGCTCGGCCCGGTTGGCGTCGATGGCCCGCGCGGCGAACGAGGCCTCCGCGCCGAGGATCAGCGACAACGGGTTGAACGGCTGGTCCAGCGAACCCATGGGGGTGGACTTGGTGACCTTGCCGACCTCCGAGGTCGGCGAGTACTGGCCCTTGGTCAGCCCGTAGATCCGGTTGTTGAACAGCAGCACGGTCATGTTCACGTTGCGCCGCACGGCGTGGATGATGTGGTTGCCGCCGATGGACAGCGCGTCCCCGTCACCGGTGACCACGAACACCGACAGGTCCGGCCGGGTCACCGCCAGCCCGGTGGCGATCGTCGGCGCGCGCCCGTGGATGGAGTGCATGCCGTAGGTGTCCAGGTAGTACGGGAACCGCGACGAGCAGCCGATGCCGGAGACGAACACCATGTTCTCCCGGCGCAGCCCCAGCGAGGGCAGGAAGGAGCGCACGGCGGCCAGCACGGCGTAGTCGCCGCAGCCGGGGCACCAGCGCACCTCCTGGTCGGACGTGAAGTCCTTGGCGGTCTGTTTCTCGTCGGTGGTCGGGATTCCTTGCAGGCCGCCGATCGACGGCAGGCCCAGCTCCACAGCGGTCACAGGAGGTCCCCCTTGAGTGCGTCCAGGAACAGGTCCTGCAGTTCCTCGGCCTTGAACGGCAGCCCGGACACCTTGGTGTAGGACTTGATGTCGACCAGGTAGCGGCCGCGCAGGAGCAGCGCCATCTGGCCCAGGTTCATCTCCGGGACCAGCACGGTCTTGTAGGCGCGCAGCACCTCGGCCAGGTTGGCCGGCATCGGGTTGAGGTGGCGCAGGTGGGCCTGCGCAATGGAGTGGCCCAGGCCGCGCACCCGCCGGCAGCCGGCGCCGATCGGGCCGTAGGTGGAGCCCCAGCCGAGCACCAGCAGTTCGGCGTCGCCGTCCGGGTCGTCCACGGTCAGGTCGGGCACCGGGATATGGTCGATCTTGGCCTGGCGCAGCCGGGTCATCCGGTCGTGGTTGTCCGGATCGTAGGAGATGGAGCCCTTGCCGTCGGCCTTCTCCAGGCCGCCGATGCGGTGCTCCAGGCCCGGCGTGCCGGGGATCGCCCACGGCCGGGCCAGGGTGTCGTCGTCCCGCTTGTACGGCCAGAACTCACCGGAGTCGTCGGGTGCGTTCGGCTCGGTGGCGAAGCCCGGGTCGATGCGCGGCAGCGCCTCCACGTCCGGCACCCGCCACGGCTCGGAGCCGTTGGCCAGCGAGCCGTCGGAAAGGATCATCACCGGGGTGCGGTAGGTGACCGCGATCCGGGTGGCCTCCAGCGCCGCGTCGAAGCAGTCGCCGGGCGAGCGGGGCGCGATGATCGGCAGCGGCGACTCGCCGTTGCGGCCGTACATGGCCTGCAGCAGGTCGGACTGCTCGGTCTTGGTGGGCAGCCCGGTGGACGGGCCGCCGCGCTGCACGTCCACGATCAGCAGCGGCAGCTCCAGCGCCACGGCCAGGCCGGCTGCCTCGGACTTCAGCGAGATGCCCGGGCCCGAGGTGGTGGTCACGCCCAGCGCGCCGCCGAACGAGGCGCCGATCGCCGAACCGATGCCGGAGATCTCGTCCTCGGCCTGGAACGTGGTCACGCCGAAGGCCTTGTGCTTGGACAGCTCGTGCAGGATGTCCGAGGCCGGGGTGATCGGGTACGAGCCGAGGAACACCGGCAGCCCGGACTGCTGGCCGGCCGCCACGATGCCGTACGCGAGCGCGGTGTTGCCAGTGATCTGCCGGTAGGTGCCGGTGTCCAGCCGGGCCGGCGCCACCTCGTAGGTGACCGCGAAGGCCTCGGTGGTCTCGCCGTAGTTCCAGCCGGCCCGGAAGGCCAGGATGTTCGCCTCGGCCAGGTCGGGGCGGCGGGCGAACTTCTCCCGCAGGAAGCGCTCGGTGCCCTCGGTCGGCCGGTGGTACATCCAGCACAGCAGGCCCAGCGCGAACATGTTCTTGGACCGCTCGGCGTCCTTCTTGGACAGCTCGGTGTCGGCCAGTGCGCCCCGGGCCAGGGTGGCCATCGCCACGCTGTACACGGTGTAGGCGGACAGCGAGTCGTCCTCGAGCGGGTTGGCGTCGTAGCCGACCTTGGTCAGGTTCCGCTTGATGAAGTCGTCGGAGTTGGCGATCAGGATCCCGCCGTGCGGCAGGTCGTCGATGTTCGCCTTCAACGCCGCCGGGTTCATCGCCACCAGCACGTCCGGCCGGTCGCCCGGGGTCAGGATGTCGTAGTCGGCGAAGTGCAGCTGGAACGACGACACGCCGGGCAGGGTGCCCTGTGGGGCGCGGATCTCGGCCGGGAAGTTGGGCAGTGTGGCCAGGTCGTTCCCGAATGCGGCCGCCTCCGAGGTGAACCGGTCGCCGGTCAGCTGCATGCCGTCACCGGAGTCACCGGCGAACCTGATCACCACCCGCTGGCGCTTCTGCACCTCCCGGCGGTGGCCGTTGGTGCTTCCAGCGACATCGGCAGGGCGGGAGTTCCCGTTGGACGCGGGGCCACCGGTATCAGACTCTGCGTCGGCCTCGACGGTGCTGTCCGGGATGCTCATGGTGTCGTCTTCCAGTAATCGGTTGTAACGAGGACGCCTACTTTCGAGGGTAGTCCTCGCTAACTTGGGTGTCGGTATCGACTAGGTACACATCACATCGATGTTCCATGTTCCGGAACGCCGAGTGAACGGATGCCGGCCGTCACTTCTTCGAAACCTTGCCCTGCAGGGCGGCCAGCCGCTCGGCGAAGGCGGGTGACTCGAGCGAGGCGATCTGCGCCCGCAGCTCCACCTCCACCGCGTCGCGCTGCGCGCCGAGGCCGGCCGTCACCCGCATGTTCCGCTTGGTGGTGACCGCCAGGTCGCGGGGGGCGCCGGCGGCCCGCGCGGCCAGCTCGACCGCCACCTCCAGCGCGTCCTCCGGCTCGGCGACGGAGCGCCAGACCAGGCCGGCCCGCTGAGCCTCTTCGGCGTCCAGGTTGTCGCCGAACAGGGTCACGGCGGCGGCGCCCTGCGGGCCCAGGATCCGCTGGATCATCCAGGTGTAGCCGCCCCCGGGGTGCAGGCCGAGGTCCATGAAGCGGGAGATGAAGCGCGCCCTCGGCCCGGCGATGCGCACGTCACAGGCCAGCGCGAGGTTCATCCCGGCGCCGACCGCCGCGCCATTGACCGCCGCCACGGTGGGCAGCGTGCAGTCCGCGACGGCCAGGAAGCCCTGGTAGATGGCGCGCAGGCCGGCCTCCTTGGAGGCACCCAGCTGGCTCAGGTCGGCGCCGGCGCAGAACCCGGGGGCCTGCCCGGTGATGACCACCGCGCCGACCTCCTCGTTCGCCTCCGCCGCGTGTACCGCGCTCACCAGGCCCTCGGCCAGGTCCAGTGCCATGGCGTTGCGCCGGGCCGGATCGGAGACCGTGATCACCGCCACGCGGTCGCGCAGCTCGGTGAATACGCCCCGTTCGGGTGTCCCGTTCTCAGCCATGCCTGGCATCTTCTCTCAGGCCGATGATCTCTGCCGTTCGGGTCGGGAAAATCACTTGCGGCCGGCCCGGAGTGGCGGAACCGGGCCGGTTGGCCGATCGTTCACCGCGTGGAAGGAAGTGACGCACGATGCACAACCACCACGTGAACGGTCTCAAGACCGCCGTCCTGCTGGGCGGCATGAGCGCCCTGGTACTGCTGGTCGGCGGGCTGTTCGGCCGTACCGGACTGGTCATCGCGGTGGTCGCCGCGCTGGGCATGAACGCCTACGCCTACTTCAACTCGGACAAGCTGGCGCTGCGCGCGATGCACGCCCGGCCGGTCACCGAGGCCGAGCAACCGGCGATGTACCGCATCGTGCGCGAGCTGGCCAGCACCGCCCGCCAGCCCATGCCCCGGCTGTACGTGAGCCCCACCGAGGCGCCGAACGCGTTCGCCACCGGGCGCAACCCGCGCAACGCGGCGGTCTGCGCGACCACCGGCATCCTGCGCCTGCTGGACGAGCGGGAGCTGCGCGGCGTGCTCGGGCACGAGCTGTCCCACGTCTACAACCGGGACATTCTCATCTCCTGCGTGGCCGGCGCGCTGGCCTCCATGGTCAGCTTCATGGCCAACTTCGCCATGTTCGCGTCGATCTTCGGCGGGGGCGACGAGGACCGCCCGAACCCGATCGCCATGATGCTGGTCGCGCTGCTCGGGCCGATCGCCGCCGCGGTGGTGCAGATGGCGGTCAGCCGCTCCCGCGAGTACCAGGCCGACGCCAGCGGCGCCGAGCTGACCCGTGACCCGCTGGCCCTGGCCTCCGCGCTGCGCAAGCTCCAGTACGGCACCCAGGCCGCGCCTCTGCCGCCGGACCCGAAGCTGGTCTCCCAGTCCCACCTGATGATCGCCAGCCCGTTCCGCCCCGGCGAGGCGATGACCAAGATGTTCTCCACCCACCCGCCGCTGGAGGACCGCATCCGCCGGCTCGAGCAGATGGCCCGCGGCTACTGACCCGAACCGGCCCGGCTCGGTGCGCGGTGCCGGTTCGAAGACCGGCTTGGACGGCGCGGCCTGAGTGGTCTGTCGCGGCTTGGGTGGCGCCCGTTGCGTTTCGTCCGGCTTGGCTTGCCGGTCGGCTACGGTTTGTGACGGTTGGGTGGGGGTTCGGCCGGATTCGGTTCGTCGAGATCGACGTGAGTCTGCTTGATCTCGGAGCTGACCAGACTGCTGTCGATGTCGATGGGGGAGCCCTCGAGCTGGCCGGTCTCGGCGCCCGGAATCGTTACGGTGCGTAACGATCAAGCCCTGACCAGGCCCGCCCGACCGGACGGGCGGCACCCGCACCGCGGTAGATCGCCAGGCCGCGCCGTCCAAGACGATCTTTAGAACCGGCACCGCTCACGGCTGAAGCCGGCGCCGGGTGGCTACCGGCTCAGGCGGAGAATCCGGGCGCTCCGGGGGGCGTCGGCGTCCGTGGGGGCGGCGCGCAGGCTCAGCCGCGAGATGTCGTGGAACAGGCCGGACAGCTCGGCGGCCGTGGCGCGGGCCTCGGCGGGACCCCGGCGGTACGCGTGCACCAGGTTCTCCAGCGTCTGAAGCAGGTGCTCCACGGTGTCCGGGTGGCGGGCCAGCGCGTCCACCATGCCGATGAAGAAGTACCGCTCGACGGCGGTCAACAGAATTCGCGCCTCCGCCGGCTCGCCCCCGGCCGCCGGCCGCAGCAGCCGGAGCAGGAAGTCGATCGTCGACGGGTAGCGGGTGTGCAGCGGCTGCCGGTGGATCTGCCGGGGGCGCGCGGCGAGCGGCCGGACCAGCGCGAGGTCGTCGGCCCGCGAGCTGGCGTGCGCGTAGAGGCCGGGCAGCAACAGGTGCATCAGCCGGGTGATGTCCGCCGCCTCGGCCGGGTTGAGCGGGGCGACCCTGAGCACCGATGACCGGTCGGTGACCAGCAGGCCCTCGGCCAGCACCGGTTCCAGCAGCCGGCGCAGCCCGGTGGGGCGGACGCCCAGCCGGTCGGCCTCCAGGTCCAGTGAGATCCGGGTGCCCGGCCCTACCGTGCCGGCCCGGATTCCGCCGGCCAACCGGTCGACGTACCGCCGGGCCTCGGCGACCGCGCCGATGGCGTGCACGGTGGCGATCGAGTTCGGCATGGCCCGGTTATACAGGTAAATCCGGTCGACGGCTGCCCGGTAGCCCGCCAAAGTAGGCCCGATGGACGATCGTTACGAGGTGGACGACGACCCGGGCCGGATCGACGTGGACGCGGTGACCGCCTACCTGCGCGCCGAGGTCTACTGGGCCCGGTGGCGCACCGACGACGTGATCCGGGCCCAGATCCGGGACGCCTGGCGCGTGGTCGGCGCGTATGCCCCGGACGGTGCGCAGGTCGGATTCGCCCGGGCTTGGTCCGACGGCCACGCCTCGGCCTACCTGGCCGACGTCTACGTGCTGGACGAGCACCGGGGCCACGGACTGGGCAAGGCGCTGGTGCGCAAGATGATCGACGACGGACCGGGCGCGAAGTTCCGCTGGATGCTGCACACCGAGGACGCGCACGGGCTGTACCGGCAGTTCGGCTTCGCCCCCGGCGGCCACATGTACTTGGAACGCCCCAGCGCCCGCGGCGCCTAGCCCACCTGATTCAGTGAGTTCAGCAGCGTGATTCAGTCACTTTTGGCGCCGAGGCGACTGCTGAAGTGACTGAACCAGAGTGCTGAACGCACTGAATCAGGGGGAGGAGGGGTCAGGCGGTGGCGCCGGCGGCGCGGGCGATGGTCATCACGTACTCGCCGTAGCGGGAATTGCCCAGCTTGGCGCCGAGCGTGTAGCAGTCGTCGGCCGAGATGTAGCCCATGGACAGCGCGACCTCCTCCACACAGGCGATCCGGATGCCCTGCCGGTGCTCCAGCACCTGCACGTACTGCCCGGCCTCGATCAGCGAGTCGTGGGTGCCGGTGTCCAGCCAGGCGAAACCGCGGCCCAGGTCGATCAGCGTCGCGGTGCCGCGCTCCAGGTAGGCGCGGTTCACGTCGGTGATCTCCAGCTCGCCGCGCGCGGACGGGCGGATCCGCCGGGCGATGTTCAGCACCTCGTTGTCGTACAGGTACAGCCCGGTGATGGCGCGGTTGGACCGGGGCTGCGCCGGTTTCTCCTCGATGGAGATCAGTCGCCCCTTCTCGTCGGCCTCGCCGACGCCGTACCGGCTGGGGTCGCGCACCGGGTACCCGAACAGCACGCAGCCGTCCAGCTCGGCGATGCTGCGGCGCAGCTGGGCGGGGAAGCCGGGGCCGTGGAATATGTTGTCGCCGAGCACCAGCGCCACGTTGTCGGTGCCGACGTGGTCCGCGCCGATCAGGAACGCCTCGGCGATCCCGTTCGGCTGCGGCTGGGCGGCGTAGGAGAGGCGGATGCCCAGCTCGCTGCCGTCGCCGAGCAGCCGGCGGAACTGTGGCAGGTCGGACGGCGTGGAGATGATCAGGATGTCCCGGATGCCGCCGATCATCAGTATGGACAGCGGGTAGTAGATCATCGGCTTGTCGTAGACCGGCAGCAGTTGCTTGGAGACCGCCCGGGTGACCGGATGGAGTCGGCTGCCGGCGCCGCCGGCCAGGATGATGCCCTTCATTACCGACCAACGTAGCGGGCGGCCGAAACTCGGCTGACCGCGCCCGCGTGCCGATGCCACCATCGGCGCATGGCTGATCATTTCGACGAACTGGTCGCGGAGGCGGACGCGGCGTCGGTGGACGGCTGGGACTTCGGCTGGCTGGACGGGCGGGCCACCGAGCAGCGGCCGTCCTGGGGTTACGCCCGGTCGCTGGCCGGCCGGCTGGGTCGGGCGCGCGCCGTGCTGGAGGTGCAGACCGGCGGCGGCGAGGTGTTCGCCGAGGCGCTCGCCGCCGCGCCGGCGCGGCCCACCCTCGCCGTGGCGACCGAGTCCTGGCCGCCCAACCTGGCTCGCGCGACGCGGCTGTTGAAACCGCACGGGGTGGCCGTGGTGCACGACCCGGACGAGCCGCCGCTGCCGTTCGCCGACGGCACGTTCGACCTGGTCACCAGTCGCCACCCGGTCACGGCGTGGTGGGCGGACATCGCGCGGGTGCTGGCCCCCGGTGGCACCTACTTCTCCCAGCAGGTCGGCCCGGCCAGCGTTTACGAGTTGGTGGAGTACTTCCTCGGCGAGCAGCCATCGGAGAACCGGAACGCCCGGCACCCCGACCAGGCGCGCGACGGGCTGCGCGCCGCCGGCCTGGAGGTGGTGGACCTGCGATGTGAGCGGCGGCGCATCGAGTTCTTCGACATCGGTGCGGTGGTGTGGTTCCTGCGCAAGGTGATCTGGATGGTGCCGGGGTTCACCGTCGAGGAGTACCGGGGCCCGCTGCGCCGGCTGCACGACCAGATCCAGGCCGAGGGTCCGTTCGTTGCGCATTCCAGCCGGATGCTGGTCGAGGCGCGCAAACCGTAAATCCCAAACCGTAGTCGCGGAACGGGACCGCTCCCGGCGAGAATGTCCGACACTGGGGTGGGGTCCGGCGCGAGGTGGAGTGATGGGCGAGAAGGAAGACGATCCCGACAGAGTGCTCTGGAGGGCTCTGTTGCTCGGTTCGCTGTTCGTCGGCGCGTTGGCCGGGCAGCTGTCCCCGGGGCCGGACCAGCCGCCGTTCGGCCTGGTGTTCGGCGTCGAGGTCGGCGTGCTGCTGGCGCTGGTGCTGATCGGGGCGTGCGCCTGTTACCGGTCACTGCCGCGCCGCGGCGAGGCCGACCTGGACCGCGCGCTGCACGCCGACCCGCCGACCGACCCCGTGCTGGTCGGTGCGTTGTTCCGGCTGGCCGCGCGGCGCCGCGAGCAGTACAAGCTCGAGGGCCACTGGATCCTGGTGTTCGGCGCGCTGTTCCTGGTCGACGCCGTGTACCGGGCCTTCACCGGCGACTGGCTGCACGCCGCACTGGCCGCCGGCGCCGGCGCGCTCGCCCCGTTCGCCCTGGTCCGCATGCACCACCTGCGCCGCCAGCTGGACGAGCTCACCGCGCGCCTGCGCTGACCTACCGGTAGTTGGTGAACTGCAGCGCGATGCCGAAGTCCTTCTGCTTGAGCATGGCGATGACCTCCTGCAGGTGGTCCTTCTTCTTGCCGGAAACCCGCAGCTGGTCGCCCTGGATCTGCGCCTGTACGCCCTTGGGTGCCTCGTCCCGGATCGCCTTGGCGATGACCTTGGCCTTGTCCGAGGCGATGCCCTGCAGGATGGTGCCGCTGGCCTTGTGAATGCGCCCGGACGGCTTCGGGTCGTCGACCTCGAAGGCCTTCAGCGAGATGTTCCGCTTGATCAGCTTCTCCTTGAACACCTCGATCGCGGCCCGGCAGCGCTCCTCGGTCTCCGCCTCGATCGTGATCGCCTCCTCGCCGGCCCAGCTGACCCCGGCACCGGTGCCCCGGAAGTCGAAGCGTTGCGATAGCTCCTTCGCCGCCTGGTTCAGCGCGTTGTCCACCTCCTGCCGGTCGACCTTGCTGACCACGTCGAACGATGGATCCGCCACCGTCTCCTCCTCAATCTCGAACCCAGTGTGAATGGCCGTCGCCGCTCACGTATCCTCTCTGATGCGTGGTCACGCAAGTGATCCGCACCCCAGGCGGGTTGCCCGAGCGGCCAATGGGAGCGGACTGTAAATCCGTCGGCTTTGCCTTCGAAGGTTCGAATCCTTCACCCGCCACCAGGGCGATACGGCCCCCTCACCAGTGTCTGAGCTGGGGAGGGGGCCGTTCTCATCAGGTGTCGAGGAACAGGCAGAACGGGTGTCCGGCCGGGTCCAGGAAGACGCGGACGCCCTCTTGCGGCTGGTGGTCCGCGAGCGTGGCGCCGGCCCGTAGCGCCCAGGCGGTGGTGGTCTCCAGGTCGGACACCGCGATGTCCAGGTGCGCCTGGGTCTGCTGCTGGCCGGGGCGGCTCGGCCAGACCGGTGGGACGTGGTCCCGTTCGTACTCGAAGTTCAGCGTCGGGCCGGTCTCGCCCGGTGGCGGGCGCAGCTGCGCCCAGCCGTCCTCCGGCGGGTTCCCCGGGCGCGGAGGTTCCTCGGCGGTCAGCCGCCAGCCCAGCAGTCCCCGGTAGAACGCGGCGAGGGCGCGCGGGTCGGGCGCGCTGATCGTCACCGAGGTCACCCGCATCGAGGTCACGCTGGGACGCTACCGGCTACCTCGGGTCAGGTGGGTTCTTGGTCGGCCGGGGCTTTGACCACGTGGCCGTCGCCGGTGGTGTCGCCCACCGTGCCGACCCGGGGCGCGGGGGGTTTGGGCGGCTCGCCGTCCCGCTCGATGTGCGCCCCCACCGTGGCCTCGGCGATCTTGGTGCTCTGCTGCTGGTCGCGCAGCCGGGAGAGCACCGACATGGTGCCCGCGTGGCCCAGCGCGGTGAGCAGGAGCAGCACGCCGACCCGGGAGATCACCGAGCGCGCCGACGGGTTCTCGTCCAGGCCGATCGAGGCGACCAGCGCCACCAGGCCGAGCATCACCAGGTGGAACAGCACCGCGACCAGGCCGGACACCTGCCGCGAGCGTCCCGGATTCTGGTACACCTCGTCCAGGTACGCCGGGCTCTTCCGGAAGATGAGCTGCCCGTCCACGATCACGATCACCGCGCCGATCAGCAGTATCAGCAGATAACCAGAGTTACCCATGGGTTTCTGGTACCCGTTGTTGAGCCGCCCTAACGTCCGGTCACCCGCCGCTTCCGGATCGCAAATGTGCTACGGCCGCTTGACGGGGCGTGGCAGAATTGTGGAGTATTGCCGCGCGAGGTGGTCGACGATGACGCAGCTGTTCAACGCGAGTACGTACCTGCTGGACCGGCAACTGGAGAACGGGGGTGCGGATCGCGTCGCGCTCACCGGCGTCGCCGGTGAGCACACCTATGGAGACCTGCATCAACGGGTGCTTCGGCTGGCCGGTGGGCTGCGCGCCGCCGGGCTGGCCCCGGAACAGCGGCTGATCATGCTCATGGCCGACTCCCCGGACTTCGTCGCCGTCTACCTGGCCGCGATGCGGATCGGGGCGATCCCGGTGCCGGTGTCCACCATGGTGCGCCCGTACGAGCTGGCCGGGCTGTTGCACGACTCGCGCGCCCGGCTGTGCGTGGTGAGTCACGAGTTCGCCGAGCTGGCCGCCGGGGCGCTCGCCCCGGTGCCGCCGCCGGACCTGGCCGGCGTTCTGCTCGGTGACGGCGCCGAGCTGGACGTCCCGGTGCCGACGCACGCGCTGTCCGCCGTGGCGGGCGCCGCGCCCGACGAGGCCGTATACCCGACCGGTGAGGACTCGCCGGCGTTCTGGCTCTACACCTCCGGCACCACCGGCGACCCGAAGGGCGCCATGCACCGGCACGGTTCCATCCGGGTGGTCTGCGAGACGTACGGGACGCAGGTGCTCGGCATCCGCCGCGACGACCGGTGCCTCTCGGCGGCCAAGGCGTTCTTCGCCTACGGGCTGGGCAACTCGATCCTGTTCCCGATGTCCGTCGGCGCCTCGGCGATCCTGGAACCGGCCGCCTCCAAGCCGGAGACCGTGGCCGCGCGGGCGGCTTCGTACGGTGCCACCTTGTTCTTCGCCGGGCCGACGTTCTTCGCCAACATGCTGCGTGCCGGGCTGCCGGCCAACGCCCTGGCCGGGGTGCGGCTGGCCGCCTCGGCCGGCGAGGCGTTGCCTTCGGCGCTCTACGAGCGGTGGACCGCGCACTTCGGGGTGGACATCCTGGACGGCATCGGGATGACCGAGATGCTGCACATCTTCCTGTCCAACCGGCGCGGCCAGGTGCGGCCGGGTACCACCGGGTTCGCCGTGCCCGGCTACGACCTGCGCATCTTGGACGACTCGGGCGTCGAAGTGCCGGACGGGACCCCGGGGACGCTGTTCGTGCGCGGCGGGTCCACCGCGACCGGTTACTGGTCCCGCTACGCCGCCTCCCGGCAGGTGTTCCAGGGCGAATGGCTGCGCACCGGTGACACCTACGTGCGTGACCCGGACGGCTACTACGTCTGCCTCGGCCGCACCGGCGACATGCTCAAGGCCAGCGGGATCTGGGTGTCCCCGGCCGAGGTGGAGGACCGGTTGCTGGCGCACCCGGCGGTGGCGCAGGCGGTGGTGGTGTCCGCGCCGGACACCGACGGCCTGGAGAAGCCGGTCGCCTACGTGGTGCTCGCGCCGGACGTGTCGGCTGTGTCGGTCTCGGAGACCGAGCTGATCGAGTTCTGCCGCGCCGGCCTGCCCTCGTTCAAGCGCCCACGCAAGATCGTGTTCGTGACCAGCTACCCGACCACGGCCACCGGCAAGATCCGCCGCGTCGAACTCCGCGCCTCCGCCACCACCCTCCTGGCTGAACCCGCCCCCGCCTGACCCCCGCTCCTCCCGCGAGTCGGCGTTTTCAGCACCGCGAGTCGGGGTTTTCAGCACACCTGAAGTGACTGAATCAAGCTGCTGGAGTGACTGAATCAGGCTGCTGAAGTGACTGAATCAGGCTGCTGGGGGTGACTGAATCAGTGGGGGAGGAGGGCGTTGATCTCGGTGAGGATCTGGGTGCGGAGCTCGGGGGTGCAGTAGGCGGCCTCGGCGCCGGTGCGGGCGATGGTGGCCAGCTCGTCGACCCCGAAGCCGAACACCTCGTGGCAGAGCCGGTACTCCCCGGTGAGGTCGCAGTGGAACATGCCGGGGTCGTCGGTGGCCAGGGTGACCGGCACACCGGCCGCGACCAGCGTGGGCAGCGGGTGCTCGGCCAGCGACGGCACGGCGGCGGTGGCCACGTTCGAGCTCGGGCACACCTCCAGCGGGATGCGGTGCGTGGCCAGGTGCTCGAGCAGGCGCGGGTCGGTGGCCGCGCCGATGCCGTGCCCGATGCGTTCCGCGCCCAGCTCGGTGACCGCCGCCCATACCTCGTCCGGCCCGACCGTTTCGCCGGCGTGCGGCAGGCTGCGCAGCCCACCCTCGGTGGCGCGGCGGAACGCGGGGGCGAAGTCGGCGCGCCGGACGTTCAGCTCCGGGCCGCCCAAGCCGATGCCCACGGTGCCGGCCGGCCGCTGGCGCAACGCGAAGTCGACGGTCTCCTCGGCGCCGGCCGGGCCGAGCAGCGAGTCCGAGTCGAAGATCCAGCCCAGCTCCACCCCGTGCTCGGTCCGGGCCAGCTCGCGGCCGTCCACCAACGCCTGCGCCAGGTCGTCGTGGTCGATGCCGGCCATCCGGTTGCGAACCGGGGTGACCTGTACCTCGGCGTAGCGGACGTTGTGTCCGGCCAGGTCCTCCGCGAGTCCGGCGAGCAACGTGACCACGTCCGCGCCGGTGTTCACCAGCAGGTTGACGTCGTGGTAAACGCGCAGGAAGTGCGGGAAGTCGCGGAACGCGTAGAAGCGGCGCAGCTCCTCCCGATCGGTGGGCACGCCGCCATCGGGGTGCCGGCGGGCCAGGGTGAGCACGGTTTCCAGGGATGCGGAGCCGACCAGGTGCAGGTGTAGCTCGACCTTCGGCAGCGCGGCGGCGAACTTCGCAACGTCGACGATCACGGACACCCACCCTATCCGCGCGGCGCGATACGGCTTACTCATTTGTGACCGCATGATCACTTGGCGGTTAACGGGCCTCACCCGGCGGGGCGAAGCGTGTTTCGGGCCGGGAAACGCTCCCCGTCCGGCCTTGTTCATCCGTTCGGAGCAGCGGAGGCTCGGCGGACCTGAGGGGAACCTCAGGCGATTCGAAGCCACGCAGTCGATTTGAGGAGAGCATCCGTATGGCAGAGAAGAACCGCCGGCGCTGGGTCGTCCGGGGCGCGGTGCTGGGCGTAGTCGCGGCGCCCCTGTTGGCCGTCGGCGTCGCGCAGGCGCATGCGGCGGAGCTGGCGCCGGTGGCCGAGGTGGTCGACGGGACGGTCGCCGCGACCTCGGAGAGCGTGGTGGACACGATCGGCGCCGCACTGGGCGTCGAGGACTGATCCGGCCGGCTTCGGTGTGCTGGGAGCGTCGACGCACGGTGCTCAGGACGTCGACTCGGTGTGCTGAAAACGCCGACTCGGCGTGCTGAGATCGCCGACTCGCCGGGGTGGTGGGTCGGGGTGGACGTGCGTGTGGCCCGTCCCCGGGTGTCGGGGGCGGGCCACACGGGTCAGGGCGGGGTGGGTTACTGCTGCTTGTGGATGTGGACGGTGATGTTCATGCCGGGGGAGACCGCGGCGCCGTCGGTGTTCAGCAGTGCGATCTTGACCGGGATGACCTGGGTGACCTTCTGGAAGTTGCCGGTGCTGTTGGACTCGGGGAACAGCGAGAACTGGTCGGCCGCCGCGCCCTGGATTTCCTGCACCACGCCGAGGACCTTGGCGTCGGGAAAGGCGTCCACGTCGATGTCGACCAGCGCACCGACCCGCACGTCGCCCACGTCGGTCTCGTCGATCCGGGCGGTGGCGAAGATCTTGCTGAAGTCGTAGGCGGTGGCCAGCTGGGTGCCGCCGTTGACGAACGAGCCCTCGATGCCGTTGTTGATGGCGACGGTGCCGTTGCCCGGAGACTTGATCACCCGCTGCGGCTGCGCGCCGCTGCCGGAGGACTCGATGCGCCCGAGCACCTCGTCCTTCTTCACCTGGGTGCCCTGGGTGACCCGCCAGTTGACCAGCGTGCCGGTGGTCGGCGCGTTGACCTGGATCTTGTCGCCGTCGATCTGGGCGTTGTCCGTGGTGACGAAGTTGCGCGAGTACAGGAAGTAGGCGCCACCGAAGCCGAGGGCGGCCAGCAGGGCCAACACACCGATGATGCTCAGCGCGACCCGGGTGGAGCGCTTCATTTCCTTCTTGCCGCCGGCGGGCGCCGGGGCGGGGGCGGACTGGGTCGACGGCGAGGCCCCGTTCGTGTCGGCGGGCCTCTCCTGCGTGACGGAGTTCGCCGGGCTGTCTGGGCCTTCCATGCTGGGCTCCAAAGCTGGTGCGGGTTGGTCTTGGGGGTTTAGGTCGTGCCTCCGTAGAGTACGCCTCGTATTCTATTTATATTCCGCTGGCCTGTCGAGTGTGACGCTAGTCTAGTTCATCTGTAGTTGAATTACTGCGGCTCGGCGCGGATGAGTGGCATGACGACCGAGTCGACCAGCTCGGTGACCAGCGTCTGGTCCACCGCGCCGTGCAGCATGAAGTGCATGTGGAGCATCTGCGGTCCGACGCTGGCCACCATCGGGGTGAGCGCCCCCGGGCGCACCTCGCCGCGCACCACGCCCCGGCGCATCATCTCCAGCATGTGCTGGGTGGACGGCTCGACGAAGCGGTGCCGGACCACTCGCGACAGCTCCTCGTCGCGGATGGTGTCCGCCATCAGGCCCCGGATCGCCTCGCCGCGCGGTCCGGCCAGCTTGGTCGCCGAGCCACACAGGAACCCGTGGATGTCCTCGCGCACGAAGCCGGTGTCCGGCATCTCCGGCAGGTCCGGCTCGCCGTCCGCGATCGCGTCCACCACCAGCTCGGCCCGGCTCGGCCAGCGCCGGTAGAGCGAACCCTTGCTGGCCCTGGCCCGGCGGGCGACGCCCTTCATGGTCAGCTCGGCGTAGCCGACCTCGGTGAGCTCGGCCCTGGTGGCCTCGAAGATCGCCGAGTTGAGCGCCTCGCCCCGGCGCCTCGGTCCCTTCCGGTGGTCCTGGAAGATCGCGCAGGCGCCGAGCGCCCGCTCGTCCTGCTCGCGCTGGATGGTCACCGCGCCGCGTCCTCCGTTCTCTGTTCGGCGAGACCCGGGGTTCCCTGTTGAAAATCCCGGGATTCTCTACTAGAGAACCACAAGGCCTCTATGTAAGCATGGATTCATGACGCTCACCACGTCCGAGCGCCCGGTGGACGAACGGACGGACGGCTCGACCACGGCGGTCGCCAAGAAGAAGGACCCGCCGTGGGGACTGTCCCTCGCGGTGCTGGTGGCCGGCATGTTCATGGCCGTGCTGGACGTGACGATCGTCAACGTCGCCGTGCCCGCGGTCCAGAAGGACCTGGGCGCAAGCCTGGAGGACGTGCTCTGGATCGCCACCGCGTACACCCTCACCCTGGGCGTGGTGGTGCCGCTGAGCAGCTGGCTGGGCAACCGGTTCGGGCTGACCAACGTGTACCTGGCCTCGCTGTTCGGGTTCGCGATTGGTTCCGCGCTGTGTGGCATGGCGTGGAACCTGGAGAGCCTGATCGCGTTCCGGGTGGTCCAGGCGGTGTCCGGCGGGATCCTGCCGGTGATGACCATGACGCTGCTCTACAAGATCGTGCCGCCGGAGAAGATCGGCGCCGCGATGGGGATGTACGGCCTGGGCATCGTGTTCGCCCCGGCCACCGGCCCGGTGCTGGGCGGCTACCTGATCGAACACACCAACTGGCGGCTGATCTTCTACGTCAACGTGCCGATCGCGGTTCTCGGGCTGATCGCGGCCGTCCTGGTGCTGCCCCGGTTCCCCGGCGGGGCGCGGCGCCCGTTCGACGCCTACGGCTTCGTCACCGCCGCGTACGGGCTGTTCGCCATCCTGCTCGCGGTGTCCAAGGCGGAGGACTGGGACTGGGTCTCCTACCCGACGCTGATCCTGCTGGTTTCCGGTGCGCTCAGCCTGGCGCTGTTCGTGGTGATCGAGCTGGAGCGCGAGCATCCGCTGGTCGACGTGCGAGTATTCCTCACCTGGCAGTTCACCAACTCACTACTGATCTTGCCGGTGTTGAGCATCAGCCTGTTCGCGATGATGTTCTACGTCCCGACCTTCCTGCAGCAGGGGCAGGGACTGACCGCGCTGGAGGCCGGGCTGCGGCTGATGCCGCAGGCGTTCGTGGTCGGCTTCCTCATGCCCATCGCCGGGCAGCTGTACGACAAGATCGGGCCACGCTGGCTGGTCGTGATCGGCATGCTGCTCACCGGTTGGGGCAGCTATCTGCTGTCCGGGATCAACCCGGACATGACCGAGGCCGACGTGATCCTCTGGACCTGCGTGCGGGCCTGCGGCATGGGCCTGTCCATGATGCCGCTGATGACCGCCGGCATCTCCGCGTTGCCGGCCAGCCGGGTGGACCAGGGCAGCGCGATCAACAACCTCACCCAGCAGGCGTCGGCGGCGATCGGCCTGGGCATCTTCACCACGATGGCCGTCGGGCAGCAGGCGCAGATGGCCGCCGACCGAGCCGCACTGATGACCCAGAACCGGGCGGCCGAGCTGCCGGTCATCCCGATGCCTCCCGGGATGGGGCTCACCCCGGACATGATGGGCGCCGGCGGTGACCGCACGCTGGCGATGTACGGGCTCTACCAGCAGACCCGGTTGCACGTGCTCGGGGCCAGCTACAGCAACGTCTTCCTGGTCATCGCCGGCCTCTGCGTCGCCGCCGTCATCCTGAGCTTCCTCCTCCGCCGTCCCCCGGCGGCGTCGCCCGGCGACACCCCCGTAGCCGTCCACGCCGGCTGACACCGCGAGTCGGGGATCTGGGTACGGCGAGTCGGGGTTTGAGGTACGGCGCGAGTTTGGGTTCGGGGCCGGGCATTGGTGCGAGCGCGGGTTCGGAGGCACGTGGACGGCGCGATTGGCCGGCGGTCTGGCTCGTTGGTCGCCTTGTGCGTATCTCGCGGGCGCCCGTTACGTCTTGTGGCGGTCGGCATCGAGATTTAGGGCATGGCATCGCCGACGCCGTACCCAGATCCCCGACTCGCTGTACCTCAATCCCCGACTCGCCGTACCTGGATCCCCGACTCGCTGTACCTCAAACCCCGACTCGCTGTACCCAGATCCCCGACTCGCCGGGGGTGGGGTGGGGGTTAGGTGGGTTTGCCGTCGGTGCGGCGGGGGAGGTGCCAGGGGTTCGCTTCGCGTAGGGGGTCGGGCAGGAGGGTGTCGGGGAAGTTCTGGTAGGCGACGGGGCGGAGGAAGCGGGTTATGGCTTCGGTGCCGACCGACGTTGTGGTCGGTGCGGTGGTGGCGGGGTAGGGGCCGCCGTGTTGTTGCGCCCAGGTCACCGAGACGCCGGTCGGCCATTCGTTCCACAGGACGCGGCCGGCGATCCGGGTGAGGGCGGGCAGCACCGCGCGCACCTGGTCGGCCTCGGACTCCTCCGCGTGCAGGGTAGCGGTCAGGCCGGGCTCGAGGGCGTCCAGCAGCGCCCGCAACTCGGCGGCGTCGGCGTAGGTGACGACCAGCGAGGACGGGCCGAAGCACTCGTGCCGGGTGATGTCGCCGGCGCGCAGGAAGTCGGTCGCGGTGACCTGGAGCAGGGCGGCCGGTACCGGTTCGGCCCCGTCCGGCCCGTCCAGGGCGGCGGGCTGGCCGGTGGCCAGCTCGGTGACCCCTTCGGCGGCGCGCAACTCGGTCAGCCGGGCGGCGAAGCCCTCGGCGATCCGCTCGTTCAGCATGGGGTGCGCGGCGGTGGCCCGGACGGCCTCGCGCAGCGCGTCGTCCAGCCCGTGCGACGCGGGCAGCAGCAACAGGCCGGGCTTGGTGCAGAACTGGCCGGTGCCCAGGGTGAACGAGCCGGCGAAGCCGGCAGCGATCTCGGCACCGCGCGCGGCCACGGCGCCCGGCGTGACCACCACCGGGTTCACACTGCCCAGCTCGCCGTAGAACGGGATGGGGGACGGCCGCCCGCAGGCGATGTCGAACAGCGCCCGCCCGCCGGCCACCGAGCCGGTGAACGCGGCCGCCGCGATCCGCGCGTCGCGCAGTGCCACCACGCCGGTGTCCACCCCGTGGATGACCTCGAAGATCCCGGCCGGCGCGCCCGCGCCGAGCAGCGCCTCGCGCACCACCGACCCGGTGAGCGCGGACAGCCGGGGGTGTCCGGGGTGGGCCTTCAGAATGACCGGGCAGCCGGCGGCCAGTGCGGACGCGGTGTCCCCGCCGGCCACGCTGAACGCGAAGGGGAAGTTGCTGGCCGCGAACACCAGCACCGGCCCGAGCGGGACGTTCACCCGGCGCAGGTCGGGCCGGGCGCCCATCGGCCACTGCGGGTCGGCGTGGTCCACCCGGGCGCCGAGGTAGGCCCCGTCGGCCAGTACCTCGCCGAACAGGCGCAGCTGGAAGGTGGTGCGGGCCAGTTCGCCGCGCAGCCGGGGAGCGGCGGGCAGGTGGGTTTCGGCGGCGGCCAGCTCGACCAGCTCGTCGGCGGCGCCGTCCAGCGCGTCGGCGGCGGCGCTCAGCCAGCGGGCGCGCTCGGCGGGGGTGGCGGCGGCAGCGGGCCCGGCGGCCGAGGCGGCGGCGTCCAGCAGCGCGTCCAGGTCGGAGTAGGGGGTGTCTTCCGGAAGAGCGTCAGAGTGCGTGTCCTTTGTCATGGTGCCCCCCAGGGTGCATCGTTCGGGCGCCGGCCGCAGTGGCAAGCATGTCGCCCCAGCGCGCCGGCCCGGCCAGGCCGAGGTGGTACAGGTGCAGCCGGTCCGCGCCGGCCCGCGCTAACTCGGTCACGTAACCGGCCGGGTCGGGCAGTGAGCTGGCGCCCACCGCCGTCACGTACGCCCCCACGCCTACCCGCGAAGGCAGCAGCGCACGCGCCTCGCGCACCGAGGAAACCGTGGCCGGGCCCGGCTGCCAGCACGGGAGCACGACCGAGTCCAGGCCGTCCACGTTGCGCGCCGCCGCCGGGGTGAGCGCGGGCAGCGCGCCGGTGGCCCACGGGTCCACCGACCCGTGCAGCACGATGCGCACCCCGTCGCCCAGCTCGCGGCGGCAGGCGGCGACCACGTCCGCGCGCAGCTGGTCGGTGCCCGCCTGACGGCAGGCCAGCAGCAGCGAGGCGAGCTGTTCGGGCAGGTCGGCGGGGGGATCGGCGGGCGTTCCGGCGGCGCTCAGGTCGCCGTCGCGGATCAGCCGGTGCACGCCGTTGCGCAGCCGCGAGCGGACCTCGGCCGGGTTGGCGCCGGCCGCCGTCCAGCGCTGCGCGCAGGCCGCGCAGCAGCACACGGAGAGCAGCCGGGCGGTCGCCGGGCTCCACACCGCGTCGGTCTTCTCGTGGTGGCACTGGTGCAGCGCGCCCAGCTGACCGCAGGCCTCCAGCACCACCGAGGTGAGCTCCAGGTCGCGCACCGCCTCGGCGGCCAGGGTGGCGGCAAACTCGCGCACCTCGGCGGACGAGGGGCACAGCGCCCACTGGTACGGCTCGCCGAAACAGTTCTGCACGGCCAGCTCCGGGTAGGCGATGCCCAGCCGGGAGTTGTGCGTGAGCACCACCCACCCGGCCGCCGGCACCCCGGCCTTGGCCAGCATGCGGACCGCCTCGCCGCCGGCGTCCGTCCAGACCAGCCAGTCCGGGGCCGAGGGGCGAAGCCGCGCGCCCAGCCAGGCGTCCTCCCGGATCGGGCGGTACAGCGCGGCGTACCGGGCGTGCAGTGCGGTGCGGCCGAGCGACCACGGCGTTGCCGCCCGGGCGGAGTGGTAGCTGAGCGCCACCGCCACCTCGTCGACGCCCAGCTCGGCGGCCCGGTCGGTGAACCCGGGCGAGTCGACGACGTCCCAGGGATAGCTGTATCCGGTGAACCTCACGGAAATGTCCTCGGTTGTCCGGGCCGCACGGGGTTGCGCGACCCGCGGTTCAGGTCAGGTTGCGCAGGGTGCGCAACCCTTCGTCGATCACCCGCTCCAGTCGGTCGAGCTGCTCGGCGGTCGGGTCGGCCAGCGGCGGGCGTACCCCGCCGGCCTTGCGGCCGCGTAGCCGGGCGGCCGCCTTGACCAGGGCGACGGCGAAACCCGGCGTCTCGTCGCGCAGCGCCACCAGAGGCAGGTAGAACCCGGTGAGCAGCGCGTCCAGCACCGCGTCCTCGCGGTCGGCGAGCGCGCGGAAAAAACGGTGGGCGATCTCAGGGGCAAAGCAGTGTACCGCCGAGGAGTAGCGCGCCACACCGATCGCCGAGTACGCCCGCGCGGACACCTCGGCGGTGGGCAGCCCGTTGAAGAACAGGAACTCGGACGAGCGGGCCCGCACCGTGGCGACGATCTTGCTGAGCAGCTCGATGTCGCCGAGGCCGTCCTTGAAGCCGACCACGTTCGGGACGTCCAGCAGGGCGGCGGCGGTCTCCGGCCGGAACACCGCCGCGCCCCGCTGGTAGACGATGACCGGCAGGTCGCCGCCGCCCACCGAGTACCGGACGTGCTCGAGCAGCCCGTGCTGCGGGCCGTTCACCAGGTAGGGCGGCAGCAGCAGCGCGCCGTCGGCGCCCCCGGAGGCGGCGGCCGCGATGCCCGCCCGGGCGGAGGCCGCCCCGCCGCCGGCGCCGATCCACACCGGCACCCGGCCGCCGGCCACCTCGCGGGCGGTGCGCAGCAGCGAAGCCACCTCGGCCGGGGCCAGCGCACTGAACTCGCCGGTGCCGCAGGCCACGAACAGCGCCCCGGCCCCGGCGGCCAGGTGCTCCTCGACCTGGTCGGCGAACGCGTCCAGGTTCACCTCGAGGTCCTCGGTGAACGGGGTGAGCGGGAACGCCAGCAGGCCGTTCAGTTCTGCCACCAAGGAAAACTCGCTTTCAGGACAGGGCCGGGGTCTTGGCCGGTTCAGACTCTTCGCGGCCGATCTCTTCGATCATCTGGTCGGTGTCCTCGTTGGGCTCCGGGGCGAGCAGGCCGAGCCCGACGTAGAGCGCGAGGGACACCAGGATCGGGGTGGCCACCGTGGTCGCCTGGCTGGCGTGCAACCCGTAGTACACGATGGCGTAGGCGATCAGTCCACCGGCCCAGGAGACCAACGCGGCGCGCGGGCCGCACCGGCGGAACGCGGGCAGCATGCCCAGCAGCAGCGGCACCGAGATCGGACCCATCAGCGCGGCCACCCAGGACACCACGATGCCCAGCACGTTGCCCAGCTTGGGCACCTGGGTGGCGACCGCCATGGTGAGCACGATGAACAGGAAGGTGGAGATGCGCGCCGTCCGCAGCCCCTCGACGGTGGTGAACGAGCGGGCCTTCCGCCACAGCACCGGCAGCATGTCCCGGGTGATCACCGCCGAGATGGCGTTGGCGTCGGACGACACCATGGCCATGGTGTGGGAGAAGATCCCGGCCAGCACCAGGCCGATCAGCCCGGCCGGCAGGAAGGTCAGCGTCATCACTGCATAGGACTTGGTCTCGTCCTCGATGCCCGGGATGAGCAGCGGCGCGGCGAACATCGGGAACATCATCACCAGCGGCCAGAGCAGGTACAGCGCCGCGGACAGCCGGGCCCCGCGCACGGCGGCGTGGGTGTTCGGCGCGGCCATGTAGCGCTGCGCCAGGTTCCACATGCCGCCGTTGTACTCCAGTGTCTTCACCAACACGTAGACCAGCAGCAGCACGGTGGTGAACTTCGGCGTGGTCGGGCTCAGGTGGCTGGGCGGCAGCTGGCCCCACAGCGTCCACAGCCCGGAGATGCCGCCCAGCTTGTCCAGCACCACCCACAGCATGACGATCGCGGCCACCGCCTGGATGACGAACTGGCCGAAGTCGGTGAGGGCGTCGGCCCACAGGCCGCCGACGGTGCAGTAGATGAGGGTGACCGTGCCGGTGATCACGATGCCCCAGACGTAGGCCATGCCGGTGAACACGTTCAGCAGGGTGGCCACCGCGTACCACTTGGCCGCGATGTCGAAGACCTTCAGCAGGCTGCCGCTCCAGGCCAGCGCCTGCTGGGTGGGCACGTTGTAGCGCCGTGCCAGGTACTCCAGCGGGGAGGCCACGCCGAGGTGCGAGCGCAGCCGGTTCCACCGGGCGGCGAACAGCCAGGAGCCGATGCCCACGCCGATGCCGATGCTGGCGAAGCCCCAGAAGTAGACGGTGACGCCGTCGGTGTACGCCACGCCGGCGTAGGCCACGAACAGCACCGCGCTGTAGCCGGACATGTGGTGCGAGATGCCGGCCAGCCACCAGGGCATTCGGCCGCCGGCGGTGAAGAAGTCGGTGACGTTGCTGATCCGGTTGTGCGACCACCAGCCGATGACCAGCATCAGGGCGAAATAGGCGCAGACCATGCCCCAGTCGAGTGCGTGCATCGCGTTCCCCTACCGTTCACATATGTGACTGTGTTCCCCCACGCGAAAACGTTCACGTCACGGTAATATGGTGCCGGTCACAAGGCAAGGGAGCTTAGGGAGTCAGATGGTCGGGGTGTCGTCCGAGGTGGGCGGGGTCAAGAGCGCTCGGCGGGCCGTTGAGCTGGTCGAGGCCTTCGCCGAGACCGGCGCCTGGCTGTCGTTGGCCGAGCTGCACGAGCGCACCGGTTTTCCCCGGTCCAGCCTGCACGGCCTGGTGCGCACGCTGCTCGAGGCGGGCTGGCTGGAGATCGACGAGGCCGGCACCCGGTACCGGCTGGGGGTGCGCGCGCTGATCTGCGGTACCGCGTACCTGGACCGGGACCCGGTGATCCCGTTCGCCACCGAGGCGCTGGAACGGCTGCGTTCGGCGAGCGGGTTCACCACGCATTTCGCCCGCCGCAACGGCGCGCAGGTGGTCTACCTGGAGACCCGCGAGTCCCGGCACTCGGTGCACCTGGTGTCGCGGGTGGGCCGCACTCTGCCGGCGTACGCCACCGCGCTGGGCAAGGCGCTGCTGGCCGAGCTGACCGCCGACGAGGTGGCCCGGCTGGTCCCGGAGAAGCTGCCGCCGCTGACCGAGCACACCCTGCCGACCAGGTCGGTGCTGGTCGCGGAGTGTGCGCTGATCCGGGAGTCGGGGTTCGCCGCCGAGGTGGGCGAGGGCACACCGGGCATCCGCTGCGTGGCCGCGGTGGTCCCCTACCGTATTCCGGCGACCGACGCGATTAGTTGCTCGATGCCCGTGGACCGGGTGGACGAGGCCGGCGTCGCCCGGGTGTCGGAGCTGTTGCTGGAGACGACCGCCGAACTGGGCCGGCGGTTGCGAGGGGCGGGAGTGCGATGAGCGAGACGATCCTGATCACCGGGGCGGCCGGCGGCGTCGGCACGCTGATGCGGCCCCGACTGCGGCGCGAAGGGCGGGTACTGCGGCTGCTGGACGTGGTCACCCCGCCGGCCGTCGGTGCGGGGGAGGAGGTGCTGACCGGTTCGGTCACCGACCCGGAAGCCATGGCAAAGGCCTGCGCGGGGGCGGACGCGGTGATCCACCTCGGCGGGCACAGCCGCGAGCACACCTGGGCGGAGACGCTCGAGGTGAACATCAACGGCACGCGGACGGTGCTGGCGGCCGCACAGGCCGCCGGGGTGAGCCGGGTGCTGCTCGCGTCCAGCAACCACGCGGTGGGCTTCCGGCCGGTGTCCGAGGCGGCGCTCGGCGAACGGGACGGGCTCGATGGGCTGCCCGCCGACTCGTCGCCGCGTCCGGACACGTACTACGGGGTGAGCAAGGTGGCGATGGAGGCGCTGGGCAGCCTCTACCACTCCCGGTTCGGCATGGACGTCATCGCCATCCGGATCGGCTCCTGCTTCGAGACGCCGCACGTGCTGGGTCCGCGCGGCCTGGTCACCTGGCTCTCCCCCGACGACTGCGCCCGGCTGTTCGAGGCTTGCCTGAGTGCGCCGTCCCCCGGGTACCGGCTGATCTGGGGCGTCTCGGACAACACCCGCCGGGTGTACTCGCTCACCGAGGCCCGCGCGCTGGGTTATGCGCCGAAGGACGACGCGGAGCGGTTCGCCGCCGAGATCCTGGCCGCCGGTGAACCCGACCCCGCCGTGATGGCCCTGGTCGGCGGCGGTTTCTGCACCCTTCCCCTGGGCGAACCCGACTCGTTGTAAGGCCCAGCCCGGGGTGATCGTCATCTCTGGCGGTTGGCGATCACGCCCATTGGGCCGCCCGGAGAACGCGCCTCCCCGCGCCTCCTTGTGCCCCCGCCCCCGCATCGAGGTAGCGGTTAGAGACGTTTCTCCATGATCGAACGTCTCCCGTCGCGACCTCGGCGTGAGCCGCCTCTCCGCGGGCAGTCCGAAGGCTGTTGCGTATTTGTGCGCAGAGCCAAGGGGGGTTACCGCAGGGCGGCGGCGAAGCGGTCGCGCAGGGTGGCCAGTCGGTGCGCCGGCTCGTTGGCGAACACGAACCGCAGGTATTGCTCGCCCGCCGGACCCCAGCCGGACATCGGCGTGGCGGCCACCTTCGCCCGCCGAAACAGGCGCGAGCTCAGCTCGTCCGGGGTGAGGCCGAGCGGGCGGGTGTCCAGCAGCAGCGACCACCCGCCGTCCGGCCGGACCACCGGGTAGCCGGCCAGTTGGTCCAGCACGGTGTCCCGGCGGCGGCGCCACTCGGCGGTCGCGGCCGCCACGTCGGCGTCGGCGTCCGGGGCGGCCAGCGCGGCGGCCACGGCCCGCTGCGCGATGCCCACCGGACAGACCACGTTGGTCAGCCCGACCAGCCGGATGTCGTTCAGGATGCCCGCCGGGCCGACCACCCAGCCCACCCGCCAGCCGATCATCCGCAGCTCCTTGCTGGCCGAACCGACGGTGATCACTCGCTCGGCCAGCTCGGGGTGAGCGGCCGGGTGATGCGGCGGTGCGTCGTCGAACCGGATCCGCTCCATCGCCGCGTCGTAGATCAGCCAGGCGTTGTGCCGCCGGCAGGCGGGGGCCAGGGCCGACCAGTGGGAACCGTCGAGCACCAGCCCGGTGGGCATCAACGGGCTCATCGCCAGCACCGCCGCCGTGCGCGGCCCGACCGCGCCGGCCAGCCGCTCCGGGTCCACCGCCCATCCGCCGTCCACCACCTCGGCCGGCACGTAGCGGGGCACGCCGCCGGCCAGCAGTACCCGGTTCACCAGGCCGGCGTAGACCGGGTCGCAGAGCACCACCTCGTCGCCCGGCTCCACCGTGGCGAGCAGCGTGTTCAGCACGCCGTTCAGCCCGCCGGCCACGCTCACGCACTCGGTGTCCGGGTGGTACTCCCGGCCGGCCAGCCGGCCGACGTGCGCGGCGGCGGCCGCGCGCAGCTCGGGGTGGCCCTGGAACGGCAGGTAGCTGTTGGCCGCGTCGTCGTCCACGGCGGCGCGGGTGGCGGCCAGCGCGGCGGCCGGCGGGCGCAGGTCGGTGTCCAGGTTCTCCAGGCGCAGGAACTCCGGGTCGTCCGCCGCGTCCGCCGCGTCGCCCACCCGGTCCACGCCGATGCCCGGGATCTGCCGCAGCCGCGTCACCGTCATGCTCGCCTCCAGTTTTCTGATACGTGAATACCACTATGCTGATACGCATGGAACTCGCGCAAGTGGTCGGCCGGAACGTGCGGCGGTTGCGGGCGGCCGCCGGAATCTCGCTGGCCGACCTGGCCGAGGCCGGCGACATCAGCAAGACCACGCTGCACGGGATCGAGCTCGGCCAGGCCAACCCCACGCTGAGCACGCTGTGGGCGCTGGCCACCGCGCTGGCCGTGCCGCTGGGCGAGCTGCTGGATGCGGGGGAGCCGTCGGTCGAGGTGGTGCGCGGTGCCGATGAACGGCCGGTCGTGGCCGGGGACGCGGTCACCGCCCGGCTGCTGCACCGCATCCGGCTGCGCGGCACCGTCGAGGTGTACGACATCGAGGTGGCCGGTGGCCCGCAGCGTTCGACGGCGCACCTGCCCGGAGTGCAGGAGTGCCTGGTGCTCACCGGGGGCCGGGTCAGCGCCGGGCCGGAGGACGCGCCGGTCTCGCTGGCCGGAGGCGACTCGATCCGGTTCGACGCCTCCGTGCCGCACGTCTATTCGGCCGAGTCGGGTACCGGCCGGGCGGTGCTGCTGATGCTCCATCCGGACTAAACGGCATTAGAATCGGTCGCGTGGCTCACGTGAAGGCGCCCGACCTGCTGACCGACCCGGTGGGCGGTCGGTCGGTGCTGCCGCACCTGATCAGGTCCGGCATCTTCCTGCTGGTGCTGCTGTTCTTCGCCGCGCTGTGGGCGGCCGGGCTCAGCTTCACCGTGCTGAGCAGCTCGCCGGTGCTCAGCGCCAGCTCGCTCGGGGTGAACCCGCAGACCGGTCCGCTACTGTCCGTGGTCGGCCTCGCCGGCATGCTGGTGGTGGTGTTCGTCTGGCTGTTCACCCTGTTCCTGCCGGTGCGCGAGTACCTGGCCGAGGGCGGGGCGCTGCTCCCCGGGCAGGCCGGCCGGGCCGATGCGGCGCGGCAGCGGGTGCTGGCCGGCACGGTGGATCGCTGGCAGCGGTTCCCCGCCGAGGAGCACCGGCTGGCCGACGGTCACGCGGTGACCGTGTCCGCCGGCAGCGCACAGGCGACCCTGACCATCCGCGCGCTGGGCGACGACCTGTTCGTCGGCTGGGTGATGTGGCGCAGCCGGTCCACGCTGCGGCTGCTGTTGCAGATCTTCGGCGAGCTGCTGGACGGCGTGGGCGGGGACGCCGACGTCCGGGTCACCGGCGCGACCTCCAACCTGGCGCTGCGCGACCTGCTGCGCGCACTGGTCGACGCGGAGGCGGCGGTCACGCCCTGATCGCTTCGGCCTGGGAAACTCAAGGCATGTCTCGCGGATCATCCAGCCGGCTGCGCGGCGCCCAGACGGCGCCTCGCCGCGTTGTCCTCCTCATCGATAGTTCCACTATCGATTCGTCGTCCGCCTTGCGATGCATCCGTCTGGATCGCCGCTCGCTCGGCATAGATCCACGACACACGCCTTAGGCCGGTGAGCGTCGTGGGGAGCGAGGACGGCACGACCGGCGCCGACTTCCTCCAGCTGAACGCCGAGGACGCGCCGGTCGGCGGGCTGTCCGACTGGCTGGCCGAACGGCTGCGCGAGGCCATTTCCGACGGCCGGCTGCCGGTGGGCAGCCGGCTGCCCGCGACCCGGCTGCTGGCCAGTGACCTGCGGGTTTCCCGGGGCGTGGTGACCGAGGCGTACCGCAGGCTGGTGGAGGACGGGCACGTGGCCGGCCGGGGCCGGGCGGGCACCGTGGTGGTCGCGGCTCCGCTCGCGGTCTCTCCCGGGACTGATTCCGCCGCCGAGGGTGCGTCCGGCCCCGGTCTCGCCGGGGTGTTCGCCGGGGAGCCCGAAATGGGGGTCTTCGACGCGCTGCGCGGCATCCCCGCGCGCATCGACCTCTCGCCGGGGCTGCCGGATCTGGCGGCGTTCCCGCGCACCGCATGGTTGCGCGCGGAGCGGCAGGTGCTGACCCGGCTGGCGGCGGCGGACTTCGGCTACGGCGACCCGGCCGGCACCCCGGTGCTGCGCCGCGCGGTGGTCAACTGGCTGGCCCGCAACCGGGGCATCCGGGCCGACCCGGCCGAGGTGATCATCGTGGCCGGGGTGGCCCAGGCGATCGGGCTGGTGGCCAAGGTGCTGCGGGAGGAGGGCATCACCGAGGTCGCCATGGAGGACCCGTCCTCGCTGGGCATCCGCCAGCACCTGCACAACTCGGGCATGAGCACGCCGCCGGTGCCGGTGGACGAGCAGGGGTTGCGGGTGGACGCGCTGCGTGAGTGCGGTGCCCGGGTGGCCATGCTGACCCCGGCGCACCAGTTCCCCACCGGGGTCGTGCTGGAGGGGGAGCGGCGCCGCGAGCTGATCGGCTGGGCCGGCGAGGGCGGCCTGGTGATCGAGGACGACTACGACGCGGAACACCGCTACGACCGCCCACCGGTGCCCGCGCTGCGCTCCATGCTGGCCGAGCAGGTCTGCTACGCGGGCAGCTCCTCCAAGTGGCTGGCGCCCGCGCTGCGGGTGGGCTGGTTGATGGTGCCCCGCCGGATGCACGCCGACGTGGTGGCGGCCAAACGGCACGCCGACCTGGGCAACCCGGTGCTCACCCAGCTGGTGCTGGCCGAGCTGATGGAGTCGGGGGAGATGGAGCGCCAGCTGCGCATGGTTCGCCGCCGGCACCGCCGGCGGCGGGACGCGATGATCAGCGCGATCCGGGCCAACCTGCCCGGTGCGGTCGTGCACGGCGCCGCCGCCGGCCTGCACCTGATGATCAGCTTCTCCGACGAGTTCTCGGACGCCGACCTGGCGGGGGCGGCGCTGCGGCTCGGCGTGAAGACGCAGCCGCTGAGCTGGCACAGCCAGCTGCCCCACGCGCCGGGCCTGGTCCTCGGCTACGCCGCCCGCACCCCCACCGAGATCGCCGAAGGCGTAGCCACCATCGCCGAAGCCTTACGCGCCCTCTCACCCCGCTGACCCGACCCACCCGCGCCCCGTCTCGACCACCCCCGCGCTCCCCACCTCACCGCCCGCTTCGCGGTGCTCCGCTGACCCGCGCTGCCCGCTTCTGTTGCGCTGCCCGCTTCTCCCGGTCCGGTCCGCTTGGTCCCGTCCTACCCGGCTTTGGTCGCGCCCCCTTTTCCGTCTCGCGCCGCACCTTCCCGCGTTCGGCGCTCGCCTCCCGGCAGCCGCGCGCTGCCTCGAAGATCATCAGGTACTCAGGGCTCTTTCGGGCCGCCAAGAACAGCCCTGAGTGCCTGATGATCACCGATTTCGCCGTTCCCGCCCGCGTGGGCGGGGTGGGCGGCATCCTGCTAAGGGTGCTGACGGGGCCGTTTCGGGGGAGCGAGGTGCTGAGCGGCCGCCGGTCTGTTGCCGCGCCAGGACGAGTTGGCCGCCGATGAGGTGCGGTTGGTGCGCGGGATGGAAGTGACAACGGGCGAGCGCACCGCTTACGACCTGGCTCGCCGAGAGCCACTCACCGAGGCGGTGGTGGCGGTGGATGCGCTGTGCGCCCGGTTCGGGTTCCCGCCGGCCGAGTTGCTCGAGTTCGCCCGCCGCTACCCGGGGGCAAGGGGCGTCCGTCGGCTGCCGGAGGTGGTCGCGCTCGCCGATCCGAGGGCCGAGTCGCCGATGGAGACGCGGCCGCGCCTGTTGCTGGTGCTGGCGGGGTTGCCGCACCCGTGCGTGCAGTACCCGGTGCGCGACCGGTCCGGGCGGGTGGTGGCGACCGTTGACCAGGCCTATCCGGCCGAGCGCATCGCCGTCGAGTACGAGGGCGGCGAGCACTTCACCCCGGACCGCGGCTCGCGGGACGTCTACCGCTACCCGCGCCGGACCGACCTGGGCTGGCGGGTCTTCCGCTACGCCGCCGCCGATGTGTACCGCCGGCCGACCGAGGTGGTCGCCGAAGTGGCCCGGGCGCCGCGGCCGCCGTGACCATCAGTGCTTGTTGATCACGAATGGGGGGTGTGATTGTGGGGTCGGTGGGGTACGCGGGAACACAGAGGCGTTGTGCGTGCGGGAGCTAGCACAGCGCGGCCTGGTTTGTATAGCTGCGGTTGGGGCGCTTCCGTGAGCAAGCGCTGAGTAACCGGTAACGATTCGGCGACGAACGAACCTAACCGCCCGGCGCGGTGGGTGGTCCGTTGGCCCGAGTCGACCGGGCTACACGTGGCGATCAGGCGTCGGGGGCGGTGAAACTAAAGATCCGTCCGCTCCCCAGCTGGCGCGAACTTCCCGCCAGGGCGGGAGAAAAGAAAGCGGCCGGAGTCACCATCCCCCGAGACGGCGACTCCGGCCGGGCAACCATCCGTCCGCTCCCCAGTGGCGGATGGCTAGCTTCACTTTCCCACTGTGCTGTGTGGAACCGTGCGGGCCGAAACCTCTTGCCCCCATTGTTGAGTGTGTGGGCCCTCCCGTACGTGGATTAAGCGTAAAACCACACGAAAGGAGGCCTTAGTTCGCTCAGTGTGAGCGGATGACCACGGGTTGGCCCCTTCCGGGCAGGCCTACTGGAAGCGTAGTGCCTCGATCGGGCGCAGCGTCGAGGCCCGCAGGGCCGGGTATCCGCCGGCGACCACCCCGATCACCAGGCTGAACAGGAACGAGATGCCGACGGCCGTCCAGGAGACGGTCGGCGTGCCGAACCGCGGGGACAGCTGGGGAATGATCTGCGCGGCCACCAGTGTCATGCCGACCCCCACCGCCATGCCCACCATTCCGCCCAGCCCGGAAAGCACGGTCGACTCGATCAGGAACTGCTTCATGATCGCGCTGCGCCGGGCGCCGATGGCCTTGCGGATACCGATTTCCCGGGTTCGTTCGGTCACCGAGACCAGCATGATGTTGGCGACCCCGATGCCGCCGACGATCAGCGAGATGCACGCGATCGCCACGGTGAAGATGGTCAGGAAGCCCAGCGTCTCGGTCATCCGGTCCAGCTGGTTCTGCATGACGTTGACCTTGAAGTCGCGCTTCTCCGGATCGTGGATGCTGTGCCGGGCGTCCAGCACGCTGGTGATCTGGTCCTGGGCCGCGCGCACCGCCTGTGGGCTGGTCGCCTTCACGATGATCTGGTTCACCTCGTCCGTGCCGCCGGTCAGGTAGGCGCGCGCGGTACCCAGCGGCACCACGACCGCGTCGTCGTTCTGCCCGTTGGTGGCCAGCACCCCGATCACCGTGAAGGTGGAGTTGCCCAGCCGCACCTCCTTGCCCATGGCGTCCCCGGCGTTTCCGCCGAACAGGCTGACCACCGAGTTCGCCCCGAGCACCACCACCTTCGCGTTGCTGCGCGCCTGGGCGGCGGTGAACATGTTGCCCACCGCCAGGTCCCGGTCGGTGATCTCCAGGTAGTCCGGCGTGGAGCCGAGCACCGAGGCCTGGAACTTGAGCTGGTTGTAGGTGGCCACGGCGGAGCCGGTGACCGTGGGCGTGACGCTGGCTACCGCCGGGGCCTTCGAACGGTCCCGCAGCGCGGTGACGTCCCGGTCGGTGAGGTTCTGGATCTGGCCGCCGAGCGTACTGCCGGTGACCTTGGAGACGGTGAGCTGGTTGGCCAGCTTGCCGAACGAGTCGTTGAACCCGGCCTTGATGCCGTTGCCCAGTCCGACCAGCATGATCACCGCGGCAACGCCGATGATGATGCCGAGCGTGGTGAGCACCGCGCGCAGTTTGTTCGCCTCGAGTCCTCGGGAGGCGATAACGATTGCTTCACGGAAGTTCATTCGGGGCCGCCAAATCGTTTCACTCAGCCGTTCATGCCGTCGGTGACCACGTTCCCAGCCATTCCTGAAGGCCAGCTGAAAATGCGCTCTGAGGGGGCTATTCGGACGCCAGCGGCAGTAGTACCCGGAATGTCGCCCCGCCGCCCGGTGTCGGGTGGTGGCGAACCGTGCCCTGGTGCGCCCCGACCACCCCGGCGACGATGGAAAGGCCCAGCCCGACCCCCGTCTCGCCGCCCACCCGCGACCGCGCCGGGTCCACCCGGTAGAACCGCTCGAACACCCGCTCCGCGTCCGCCGCCGCCAGGCCCGGGCCGTGGTCGACCACCTCGAACAGCGCCCGTTCTTCGCCCGAGACCCCGACCCGGACCTCGACCGGGCTGTCCGCCGGCGTGTAGCGCAGCGCGTTGCCGATCAGGTTGGTGATCACCTGGCGGAGCGCCACCTCATCGCCGAGCACGATCGGCGCCGGGCCCTCGGGCTCCTCGCGCTCGGGCACGAACTCCAGCTTCACCGGCCGGTCCGGGGCGATCGCGCGAGCCGCCTCCACCGCGTCCGCCGCGAGCGGGATCAGGTCCACCGGCTCGGCCTCCAGCGGCCGCCGCTGGTCCAGCCGGGCCAGCAGGAGCAGGTCCTCCACCAGCAGGCCCATCCGGGTGGCCTCGGCCTCGATGCGGGCGAACAGCCGGGCGACCTCGTCCGGGTCCCTGGTCACCCCGTGCCGGTACAGCTCGGCGAACCCCCGGATGCTGGCGGTGGGGGTGCGCAGCTCGTGGCTGGCGTCCGCGACGAACTGGCGCAGCCGGTTCTCCGACTCGGTGCGCTGCGCAAACGCCGCCTCCAGCCGTTCCAGCATGCCGTTCAGGGTGACCGCCAGCCGGCCGATCTCGGTGCGCGCATCGGCCTGCTCGGGCACCCGCCGGGAGAGGTCACCGGAGGCCACGATGGCCTCGGCGGTGGACTCCACGTCGTTCAGCGGGCGCAGCCCGAGCCGCACCACCACCCGACCGAGCACCCCGATCAGCGTCAGCACCACCACGGTGACCACCAGCGCGATCAGCTGCAGCCGTCGCCGGGTCTCGGCCATGCCGGCCGTGTCCATCGCCACCGCCGTGCTGCCCGCGCCCGGCCGTTCCCAGACCAGTACCCGGAAGCGCCGTGAGCCGTCCGCGTCCGGCACCACCAGGTCGAACGGCCGCCCCACCTCACCCCGCGCGCGCAGGTCCTCCAGCGGCGGGATGGGCGGCAGCAGCGCCTGCTCATCCGGCGAGCGGACCAGCACGTGGCCGCCGCCGTCCCTGGTCTCGACCACCACGTCCCCGCCGACGCCGGCCAGCACCCCCGGCGGCGGTGGCCGGGGCGGCCCTTCCGGCGGCGGCCCGGGCGGCGGGCCCCGGCGGGCCTCGATGTACCGGATCCGGCTCTGGATCAGGGTCAGCTGGGCGTCCGTGCGGGTGTCCAGGTAGCGGGAGAGCAGCACCACGGTGGCCAGGTCGGTGGCCACCAGCCCCACCGCGGCCAGCAGGAGCACGCCGACGACCAGCCGGGTGCGCAGCGAGGCGCCCCGGATCCACCCGATCACGTGCGGGGCAGCCGCAGGCTGTAGCCGACCCCGCGCAGGGTGTGGATGAGCGGCGGGTCCACCCGGTCGACCTTCCGGCGCAGCATGCTGATGTACGACTCCACGATCCGGCCGTCGCCGGCGAAGTCGTAGCGCCACACGTGGTCCAGGATCTGCGCCTTGGAGAGCACCTTGTCCGCGTTGTGCATCAGGTAGCGCAGCAGCTTGAACTCGGTGGGGGAGAGCTGGATGAGCGCGCCGGCCCGGCGCACGTCGTGGGTGTCCTCGGCCAGCTCCAGGTCAGCGAAGCGCAGGACGCCGTCGGCCGGCTGGCCGCCGGGGTCGGACCGGGTGCGGCGCAGCACGGTGCGGATGCGGGCGATCAGCTCCTCCAGGCTGAACGGCTTGGTGATGTAGTCGTCGCCGCCGATGGTCAGGCCGGTCAGCTTGTCCGGCATCTGGTCCCGGGCGGTGAGGAAGATCACCGGCACGGCCGCGCCACCGCCGCGCAGCTGCTTGGTGACCTCGAAGCCGTCCAGGTCGGGCAGCATCACGTCCAACACCACCAGGTGCGGCGCCCACTGCCGGGCCGCGCGCAGGGCCTCGCTGCCGGAGCTCGCGGTGCGCACCTGGTAGCCGACGAACCGCAGCGCCGCACTCAGCAGCTCGACGATGTTGGCGTCGTCGTCCACCACCAGCAGCCGGACACCCTCCGCGTCCGCGGGTCTCTCACTCATTGCCGACACTATGACCTGCGCACCTATAGTCCAGCCACAAATTGGCTGAAAATAAGCTGAAAGTCCACCCGGTCGAGCAATCTGAAAATGAGCTGAAAGGTCGTTAGGAAGTCGATGAAGAGGGCGGATCTCGGCGATGATCTAAGCTACTGTCGCGGCTCGTTCGGACCATTCAATAGTCCGACGGAACCGGGAGTAAAACGTGACGCGATTTGTCAGAGGCGCAATTGTGGGCCTGGTGGTTGCGGGAATCGGCGCGTTCGGGTCGGTGGGTGTCGCGCAGGCCGCGACCCCGGCGATGTCCGGCGCCGTGCTCTCCCCCGCGAACCCCCCGCACCCCGGGCCGCCCCCGCCGCGCAAGTTCCGGGCCAAGTTCAAGTCGAGGGAGGACTGCGAGCGGCGCGGTGGCCATGACTTCCCCGGCCACCGGGACCGCTGGGAGTGCCGCCAGGGACCGGACCGCAACAACCCGTGGGAGATCTGGAACAACTGACTTCCTGATCGAGGAGGACGCGGCGCCGTGCATCCCCCACGCACGGCGCCGCGTCCTTTCCGGGGGCGCGGGGACCCCGTTCCCACCCTCACCGAACGGAACCGACGCGTGGTTGTGCTCCGTGCCCGGTACCCGGTCACGTGTGCGCTGTTCCGGGCCTGCGCTGTAGCTGGGGGAGTTGAACCCCCGGTGCTGCCCGCCGCACTCCAGCAAGTCGCCGGCCTTGCCCCGCCGGCGGTGGGGTTTGCGTCCGCTTCCCGTTCGGCTACCTGCTCCCGCGCCTCGGCCTCAGTCCAGCAGCTCCACCGTCCAGTTCGCCTGCTGGATCCGTCCGTCCAGCTCGCGGATCTCCCTGGCCACCTGGTCGGCCCGCTGGCGCAGCTCGGTCACCGGCAGCGCGGTCAGCTGGCGCAGCTCGGAGCGCAGCTGCCGGTACCCGCCACCCTGCACCGCCGCCGCGTCGGCGGAGTTGATCAGCACCGCGTGCCGCAGCCGCAGCGCGTCCCGGCGGGCCAGAGCGTCGGTCATGGTGCCGTCCCCGCCGAGGTCGGTCGCCGAGTTGGTGCGGTTGATCCGCCTGATCAGCACCTCCAGCTGGTCGATCAGGCCGTCCGCCTCGGTGAGCAGGGCTCCGGCGTCCTCGGCCGGCTCGGTGCCCTCCTGGTACTGCGCGTTCGCGGCGATCCGGGCGCGCAGCTGCTCCACCCGGCGCCGCGAGTCCGCGCGCAGCGCCAACGCCTTGGCAAGCTTCATCGGGCGATCATGGCGCACCGCCGGTCCGGGCGCAGCCGCTTTTCGGGACCGCTCCCACAGCTGACACATAGGCTGCTGGTTGACCCGTCGGGTAACGGATTTCTCGTTACTCGCCGGTTTCGTGCACCCTATTCCGTGGATGCTACGGATCGCACTGGAGAGCGCACATGACGGAGCCCACTACCCGGATCGCGTATCTGGTGCGCATGCTGTCCAACAGCCTCAGCCAGCAGGTCGAACGGGCGTTGCGCCCTCTGGCCCTGACCCAGGCCCAACTGGCCGCTCTGGCCCAGCTGGAGATCGGTCCGGAGGAGGGCCTCTCCGGCGCCGAGCTCGGACGGCGGGCCGGCGTCACCGCCCAGTCCATGTCCACCTCGCTGGCCGGGCTGGAGCGGCGGGGGCTGGTGCTGCGCGCCCCGCACCCGACCCACGGCCGGGTGATCCAGGTGCAGATCACCGAGGACGGCAGCCGGCTGCTCGAGCGGGCGCAGCAGCTGACCCGGCCGGTGGACGCGCGCGCGCTGGCGCTGCTCGACGACAAGGAGCGTGAGCAGCTGCGTGAGCTGCTGTTGCGCACCATGACCGCCGTCGGCCTGCCGGCGCCGGCCGACCCGCTGGAGTCGGACGGGCGCCCCCGGGTCGAGGTGCCCAGAATCTGAGGCACTAGGCCACGGGATCGCGGCTGGCCGCGGTGGCCAACCGGAAGACCGCCAGCGCGAGCAGCCCGAGCAGCGCGGACGCCGGGGCCAGCCCGCCGACCCCGGAGCCGGCCAGCACCACCCCGCCCAGCCCGCCGGCCAGGGCAACGCCCAGGTAGGTGGACGTGGTGTTGAGCACGAGCGCCTGGGTGCCCACCGGGCCGGCCAGCCGCAGCAGCCGCGCCTGGATGGCCGGGGCGTTGAAGAAGGCCGCCCCGCCCCAGACCAGCGAGACCGGCCCGAGCAGCCACAGCGGCACCGGCCGGGCCAGCCAGAACAGCCCCAGCACGGCGATCGACCCGACCAGCGTGGCCATCCCGACGGACAGCGCGCGGTCCGGCCCCCACCGGTCGGTGGCCCGGCCGCCGGCCCAGATGCACACCACGCCGGCGATGCCGGCCAGCGCGAACAGCAGCGCGCGGGCGCTCTGGCCCGCACCGGCCACCTCCCGGGTGAACGGGCCGAAGTAGGTCAGCATCATCATGCTGCCGGTGATGGTGACCGCGTTGGCCACCAGGCCGAGGCTGACCGGCCGGCGGCTCAGCGTGCGCAGCTGCTCGCGCAGGGGCGGCGGGGCCGGCGGGCGCTGCTCCGGCACGCTGGCCAGCACGGCGACCAACGCTGTGGCGCCGCCCACGGCGACCGCCGCGAACGTGGCCCGCCAGCCGAACACCCCGCCGATCCAGGTGCCCAGCGGCACCCCGGCGGCGATCGACCCGGTCACCCCGACCGAGACGAGGCCCAGGTAGCGGCCCAGCTTCTCCGGCGGGGCGAGCGTGGCGGCCAGCGCGAACATCGCCGGCGTGGCCATCGCCGCCGCCAGCGCGGCGAGCACCCGCAGCCCCATCAGTACCTCGAACCCCGGGGTCACCGCGGCCGCCGCGTTGGCCCCGACGAACAGCACCAGCGCGGTGGTGAGCAGCCGGCGTCGCCGCCACGGCGCGGTGCCGACCGCGGCGAGCGGCGCGGCCAGCGCCACGACCAGGGAGAACACGGTCACCAGCTGGCCGGCCGCCGCCTCGCTCACCGCCAGGTCCCGGGCAATCTCGGGCAGCACGCCGGCCACCACGTAGTCGTCGGTGTAGAACGTGAACACCGCGAACGTGAGGACGAGCAACCAGCCGGGCATGATCGGAAACCTAGGGCTCGCCGGGTTGGGTAGCGAGCGGGTTTCGCGGTGCCGGTTAGCGTGCTGGTGCTGGTGCTGGTGCTGGTGCTGGTGCTGGTGCCGGTGCCGGTGCCGGTTCGGGTGCGGTGCCGGTTCTAAAGATCGGCTTGGACGGCCGCGGCTGCGTTGGTCTGCCGCGGCTTCGGCGCGGCCGTTGCGCCGGGCTCGGTCTGTCGGCTACGGAACGTAGCCTTGCCCGGCCGGGTTCGGCGGGCATTCGTTCACGAGATCCACGTCAGCGGGGTTTGATCTTCGGTTTCACCCCGGTCAGGTGGATCTCGTGAACTGAGCTGGCCCGCGCGGCCGAATGAATGCCTCCAGGTCGTCACGATGCGTAGCCGGCAGCGGCGATGCGGCGGCCAATGGGTATGCGGCGGTGCGATGCTGGCGATGGTTGAAATGGCTCCGTCCGGCCCACGCTCACCTGGTCGCCGAAGAGGTGATCGCCGTTTCTGGCGGCTGAGCGTCGATTTTCGACGCTGAATCGCCACAGCTGGCGATCACCCCCGATCACCGCCCCCGAAGCGGGCTCGGACCGCCCAAGGAACGGCCGCCCCCGACCGCCCAGCCCCGCACCTAACGCAACGGCCCAGACCAAAGCCGCGGCAGACCTCCCCAGCCGCGGCCGTCCGGGCCGATCTTTAACCGGCACCGCACCTGAGCTGCGGCTGTCCGAGCCGGCCTCGAGAACCGGCATTCCGCCTGAGCTGTGGCTGTCCGAGCCGGTTTCGAGAGCCGGCACCGCACCTGAGCTGCGGCTGTCCGAGCCGGTCTCGGGAGCCGGCATTGCGTCTGAGCTGTGGCTGTCCGGGCCGGTTTCGAGAGCTGGCATTTTGCCTGAGCTGCGGTTGTCCGGGCCGGTTTCGAGAGCTGGCATTTTGCCTGAGCTGCGGTTGTCCGGGCCGGTTTCGAGAACCGGCACCGCGCCTGAGCCGCGGCTGTCCGAGCCGATCTCTAGACCGCCGCTGGCTCACCTACCGGACCCGGAGCACGGGCTTCCCCGGAGCCCGATCCGGCGAGTCCAGGTAAACGTGCGCCTCCGCCACGTCGTCGAACTCGAAGACCCGGTCGATGTGTGGCGCGAACGCCCCGCTGGCCAGGCCGGCCCGCACGAAGCACTCACCACGCCGCAGCGCCTCCCGGTTGCCGGTGATCTCGAAGACCGTGTAGCGGCGCATCCACACCGGGGCGTACCGGCCGGCCGGCAGCGGCGTCGGCTGGCCGGAGAGCCCGCCGTGCACGATCACCGCCCCGCCGGGCGCGGTGGCCCGGACCAGCGCTTCCACGTTCGGTCCGCCGATCGCGTCGAGTACCAGATCGGCGCCGCGGCCGCCGGTGGCGTCACGCACCGAGGAGACCAGGTCGTCGCCGGCGGTCTCGTCGGCCAGCGCGACCGCGGCGCCGGCGTCCAGCAGCGCCCGGCACTGCGCCGCGCCCGGCGCGGTGACCAGCGGGATCGCGCCGAGGTGGCGGACCACCTGGATCGCGGCCATGCCGATGCTGTTGCTGGCCCCGGTGAGCAGCACGTGGTCGCCGGGGCGGACCCGGGCGACCTCCTGAACCATGCCGTACACGGTGAGGTACGGCATCCAGGTGGCCGCGCCGGTGACCGCGTCCATCCCGGCCGGCCGGGCCAGCAGCGCGGCGGCCGGCACCACGGCTTCCTCGGCGTACACCGGGTAGTCGTTCTGGGAGAACACCGGGACCACGCTCACCTGGTCGCCCGGGCGCCAGGCGGTCACCCCGTCGCCGGTCTCCAGCACCTCCCCGGCGGCCTCGCTGCCCAGGCCGGCGGGCAGCCGGGGCGCTTCCAGGTAGGTGCCCCGGCGGAAGTTCACCTCCGCCCGGTTCAGCCCGATCGCGTCCACCCGCAGCCGCACCTCGCCGGCCCCCGGCGCGCGCACCGGCAGCTCCTCGATGCGCAGCACTTCCGGACCACCCAACTGGTGAAACCTGATCGCCCTGGCCACGCCGCCAACCTAACCAACCCACGCCGAGTCAGCCGGTTGGCGGTTCGCAACTGTATGTCTGTCTGACAGAGTTACTGATATGCGCTGGGTTACGTTTGATTGTTTCGGCACACTGGTGGACTGGCGACATGGCATCGCCAACGGGGCTGACCTGTTGTTTCCCGGGCGCGGGGCCGATCTGCTGGAGCGGTACAACCAGCATGAGGGCGCCGTGCAGGAGCAGTCGCCGACGCTGCGCTACCGGTACGTGATGGCCGAGGCGCTGCGCCGGGCGGCGGCCGATCTCGGGCTGACCGTGCGGGACGACGATGCCTCGGTGCTCGCGGCCGGCATCCCGTACTGGCCGACCTTCCCGGACACCCGCGCCGCGCTGGCCGAGCTGCGGGCGGCCGGTTGGCGGCTGGCGCTGCTGACCAACTGCGACCGGGACATCATCGGGCACACCCAGCGGCGCCTCGAGGTGCCGGTGGACGCGATCGTCACCGCCGAGGACGTCGGCGCCTACAAACCGGCGCTCGAACACTTCCACAGGTTCCGGGACAGCTTCGCCCCGGAGCACTGGGTGCACGTGGCCCAGAGCCACCGGCACGACATGGTGCCCGCGCGGGAGTTGGGCCTCACCCGGGTGTGGATCAACCGGACGGGCGAGCCGGACGACGGCATCGCGCACGCGGTCCGGCCGGACCTGCGGGACCTGCTCGCCACGGTGCGCCTGGTCAGCGGCCTGGAATGACCCGGCTGCAGACCACCTCCACCCGGGACGCGCTGGTCACCGAGCTGCGCCGGCGGATCCTGTCCGCCGAGCTGGCACCGGGCACCGCGCTCACCGAGGTCGGGCTGGCCGACGAGTACGGCGTGGCGCGGCCGACGGTCCGCTCGGCGTTGCAGGACCTGTCCGGGCTGCGGCTGGTCCGCTACGGCGAGGCGCGCTCACCGACCGTGCCCGCGCTGACCGAGGCGGACGCCCGCGACCTGCTGTTCGTGCGGGAACCACTGGAGCTGGCGGCGGTCACCGAGATTGTCACCCGGCGCCTGCCCACCCCGGAGGCCGCACGGCGGCTGGACGAGCTGGCCGCGTTGCCCGCCGGTGCGAGCTGGGCCGAGCGGGTGAGCGCGCACACCCGCTTCCACCAGGCGCTGGTCGACGCGGCGGGCAGTCCCCGGCTGACCCGGATGTACCCGCCGCTGCAGGACGAGATGCAGCTCTGCCTGGCGCAGCTGCAGCCGGCGTACCCGGACCCGGCGGCGCTGGCCGCCGAGCACCGGGTACTGCTGGACGCGGTCAACTCCGGCGACCCGGAACGCGCCCGCCGCACCATGCGCGCCCACCTGGTGGCCGCGGTCGAGGCGTTCGCGCAGGTTACTTAGGGTCGAGCACGAAGACCGGGATCTGCCGGTCGGTCTTGGTCTGGTACTCGGCGTAGGAGGGGAAGGCCGCGACGGCCCGCTCCCACCACTCGGCCCGCTCGGCGCCCTCGACCTCGCGCGCCACGTAGTCCTTCTTCACGTCCTTGTCCTGGAGCGGGAACTCCGGGTGCGCCTTGATGTTGTGGTACCAGGTGGGGTGCTCCGGGGCACCGCCCTTGGAGGCCACGACCGCGTAGCTGCCGTTGTGCTCCACCCGCATCACCGGGGTGTAGCGCAGCTTGCCGGACTTCGCGCCGCGCAGGGTGAGCAGCACGATCGGCGACCCGAGGATCTCGATCCCCTCGGTGGTCCCGGTTTCCATGATCTGCTTGGTCTGGTTCTGCACCCACTCGGTGGGGCTCAGCTCAACTGTGTCGTCTGCCACGTGGGGGACCAACGCGGGTCGCGCCGCCCTCATTCCCCACGGGCGGGTGACCTCCAGACCCGGCCGGTCAGTTCGCCGGTGGGGTACTGCGCGCCGTCCATCACCTGCACCCGCCAAGGGCTCCAGCCGGAGCGGGGTGAAGATCGGGTTGCGCCAGCGGTCGGGGCCGAAGCCGGCCATTCAAGCAGGCGGGCGACCGGGCAAGGGGTCAGGTGCGGGCCTGGGCGGCGGTTATGCCTCGGGTGACGGTTTCGGTCCAGCCGGCGGGGGGCGGGGTGTCGGTGTACTCGTCGTGCCAGTTCCACCAGGCGTAGGGCGGGGTCTGGGGGTAGCCCTCGGGGGAGTCCTCCCATTCCTCCTGGCGGCCCAGGGCGGTCATGTCCAGGTAGCCCCAGGTGCCGCCGAGGGCCTCGACGCCCCGCCCGTCGATGAAGTAGGTGAGGAAGATCTGCTCGCCCTCCCGGATGAACGAGAACGTGTGGTGCCACTCGTGCGCGTCGAAGTCGCGGTCGAAGTCGTCGGTGATGGTGAACCAGGGCATGGTCCAGCCCATCCGCTCCTTCAGCCGCGCGATCTCCGGTTGCGGTGCGCGCGAGGCGAAGGCCAGCGAGGTGTCGCGCGCGTGCAGGTGGGCCGGGTGGGCGACCTGGTCGGCCACCATGGAGCAGCCCCGGCAGGCGTGGTCCGGCCAGCCGAACACGCCGGGCTCGTAGAAGGCCCGGTAGAGGATCAGCTGCCGGCGGCCCTCGAACAGGTCCAGCAGGCTGACCCGCCCCTCCGGGCCTTCGAACTCGTACCGCTTCTCCACCGGCCGCCAGGGCATCCGGCGGCGCTCGGCGGAAAGCGCGTCCCGCGACTTGGTGAGCTCCTTCTCCTTGACCAGCAGGCGCTTGCGCGCGGCTTCCCACTCCTCGGCCGAGACGATCGTTGGGGTCTGCATCTCGTGCTCCTTTCGGCAACTTAATGGTTGCGACATTATGGCAACCATTGAGTTGCGTCAAGGGCGGCGGAAGCTGCGCCGGTAGCTGGTCGGGGACACCCGCAGGGCCAGCTGGAACTCCCGGCGCAGTGCCTGCGGCGAGCCGAAGCCGACGCTGTCCGCGACCTCCTCGATGCCCAGGTCGGTGGTCTCCAGCAGGTTGCGGGCCAGCTGTATCCGCTGGTCGATCAGCCAGGACCGGGGCGAGCAGCCGAGACGGTCGCGGAACAGCCGCTCCAGCGAGCGGCGGCTCATCGCGGACCGGGTGACCAGGTCGCCCACCGACCGGACCGCGCGCAGGTCGGCCAGTGCATCGCACAGCAGACCGCCCAGCCAGTCGTCGGCGGTCCCGAGAGGCGCGACGGCGGCGAACTGGGACTGCCCGCCGGACCGGTGCGGCGCGGTCACCAGTGAACGGGCCACCAGTGCGGCCGCCTCGGCGCCGTGGTCGGTGCGCACCAGGTGCAGGCAGCAGTCCAGCGCGGCGGCGCTGCCGGCCGAGGTGACCACCGAGCCGAGGTCCACGTACAGCGGGTCCCGGTCCCACAGCACCGAGGGGAAGCGCCGGGTGAAGTCCTCGGCGTAGCGCCAGTGGGTCACCGCGCGCCGCCCGTCCAGCAGGCCGGCGGCGGCCAGCACGAAGGCGCCCAGGCACAGCCCGACGATCCGTGCGCCCCGGTCGTGCGCCGCGCGCAGGTCGCCGACCAGTTCATCCGGCACCGGGGTGTGGTCCACCGGCCAGGTCGGCACGATGATCATGTCGGCGTCGCGGGCGTGCGCGGTGAGGTCCGCGAGGCCGGCCAGGGACAGCGGGGGGAGCGCGGTCCCGGCCGTCGAAGCGGTGTCGGCCGCGCACGCGACCAGCTCGGAGACCGGCCAGTCCGGCTCGCCCGGATCCCGGCCCCACACCCGCAGCGGGGTGGCGATCTCGAACAGGCTGCCCCCGTCCGGCACCGCGACGACCACCTTCTGACGCATAGCGGTCGATAGTAGGCGTTTACGTCACTGGTGGGCGCCGGGCGGGAGGAGAATCATGCAGCCATGCTGACCGCCCCCGTCACCCACGCCCACCAGGTGGCCGACGAGCTGCTCTCCCACCACGCCCAGGCCTTCGGCACCGACCTGCCCGTCTACTCCGGACACGTGCACCGGGTGATCGGCCTGGTCGGGCTGCAGGTGGACGTCCCCGAGGAGCTCGCCGGACCGCTCGGCCTCGCCGCCTTCTTCCACGACTCGGCCATCTGGCTGGACGGCACCTGGGACTACCTGGAGCCGTCCGCCCGCCGGGCGGTTGCCGCGTTGCCGGCCGACCAGGCCGAGCACGCCGACCTGGTCACCGCGCTGATCGACGAACACCACCGGCTGCGCCCCGCGCGGCACGCCCACCCGCTGGTGGAGGCGTTGCGCCGGGCGGACCTGACCGACGTGTCGGCCGGGCTGGTCGGCTCGCCGGGAGTGAGCCGGGCGCAGTACCGCGAGCTGGCCGAGCGGTACCCGGCCCAGGGGTTCCGGCCGATGCTGATGCGCGCGTTCCGCGCCGGGCTGCGCGAGTCGCCGCTGCGTCCGATGCCGATGATGAAGTTCTGAGATGTCTCTGCTGGTCAACGCCGCCGACCAGCCTCCCGCCGACCGCGTGGAATTCTGGCGCGGGGCGTTGTCCCAGACGTTCGTGCCCCTGGAACCCACCCCGGGTGAAGGGCCGCTGCGCGGCCGCCTGCGCGCCGCCGACCTGGGCGGGGTGCAGCTCGCCGAGGTGACCGGCAGCGCGCAGCGGGTGCAGCGGAACCGGGCGATGATCCGCCGGGCCGACCCGGAGTACTGCAAGATCGGCCTGCAGCTGCGCGGCCGGGGCCTGGTGGTGCAGGACGACCGGGAGGCGGTGCTGCACCCCGGCGACCTCACCGTTTACCACACCTCGCGGCCGTACCGGCTGGCGTTCGCCGAGGACTTCCAGATGCTGGTGCTGATGTGTCCGCGCGCCTCGCTGCCGGTGCCGGAGCGGGTGCTGACCCGGATGACGGCGGTGACGGTGAGCGGCCGGGACGGCGTCGGCGCACTGGTCGCCCCGTTCCTGGCCGGGCTGGCCGGGCACCTGGCCGCCGGGCCGGGCCTCGCCTCGCCGGCGCTCTCCCCGTCCGCCGCCAGCCATCTCGGCAACGCGGTGCTGGACATGCTCGCGGCCGCCGTCACCGCCGACGAGCCCGACCCGGCGACCGGCGCCGAGCTGCTCGCGGACCAGGTCCGGCGCTACATCGACAGCCATCTCCCGGACGTGGGCCTGAACCCGGAGTCGATCGCCCGCGCGCACCACATCTCCACGCGCTACCTGCACAAACTCTTCGAGAGGGACGGGGAGACGGTGGCCGGCTGGATCCGCGCCCGGCGCCTCGAGCACTGCCGCCGGGACCTGGCCGCGCAACCCCTGGACCGCCCGGTGAGCGCCATCGCGGCCAGTTGGGGCCTGCCCGACGCCGCCCACTTCAGCAAGGCTTTCCGCGCCGCCTACGGCCTCCCACCCCGCGACTACCGCCGCCACCTCCACCCCACCTGACCCACTCGCCCCACCAGCCCGATTCAGTGCCTTCAGCATGCTGGTTCAGTCGGTTCAGCACGCTGGTTCAGTGCCTTCAGCATGCTGGTTCAGTCATTTCTGCAGGCACAGCCCAGATGGCAAGCCGCGGTTGGCGCGTTGCGGGAGCCGTGAGACGGGCCGAGTGCCGGAAGCGACTGAACCATTCTGCTAAATGCACTGAACCAGCCTGCTAGACCGACTGAATCACGCTGCTGAAGGCACTGAACCAGCCTGCGGAAGTGGCTGGCGCAGGGGGCGCTGGGGGACAAGGGGCGAGCGGGGAGGGACAAGACCCGGGGTCGCGCGCGAAGGAGGGTGGGCGGATGACCGAGCTACCGCGTCAGCTGATGAACCACCCGTTGGATCCGGTGACCGCGCGGGAGATCGCCGAGGTGCGGCGGATCGTGGACCGCGCCGGGCTGGTCACCGAGCACACCCGGTTCGTCTACGTCGGGCTGGACGAACCGTCCAAGCAGGAGGTCCTCGGCGGAACGGACGCGCGCCGTTTCCGGGTGCTGCTGCTGGATCTGGCCACCCAGGTCTCCCGGGACGTGCTGGTCGACCTGGCCGGCGGCGAGGTGGCCCGCAACGACGTGCTGGACACCGTCACCGGCGGCCAGCTGCCGGTGCTGGACGAGGAGTTCGAGCTGGTCGAGCAGCTGCTGGCCAAGGATGAGCGCTGGTTGGCGGCACTGGCCGAGCGGGGCCTGGACGTGGCCGACGTGCGGGTGGCCCCGCTGTCCGCCGGGGTCTATGCCGACGAGTACCCGGACGAGGCCGGCCGGCGGCTGCTGCGCGGGCTGGCCTTCCGCCAGGACCACCCGGCCGACCCGGCCTGGGCGCACCCGATCGACGGGCTGGTCGCCTACGTGGACACCATCAACCGGGCGGTGGACCGGGTGATCGACACCGGCCCGGTGCCGATCCCGGCGGCGTCCGGCAACTACGAGGACCCCGAGGTGTCCGGCCCGCCCCGCAGGACCTTGAGGCCGATCGAGATCAGCCAGCCCGAGGGCGTCAGCTTCCAGCTGGACGGGAACCTGCTGACCTGGGAGAACTGGTCGGTGCGGGTGGGCTTCGACGCCCGCGAGGGGCTGCTGTTGCACCAGCTGGGGTTCGCCGGCCGGCCGATCATCTACCGGGCGTCCATCGCTGAGATGGTGGTGCCCTACGCCGACCCGTCGCCGGTGCGGTCCTGGCAGAACTACTTCGACACCGGCGAGTACCTGGTCGGCCGGTACGCCAACTCGCTCGAACGAGGATGCGACTGCCTGGGCGAGATCACCTATCTGGAGGCGGTGATCGCCGACGAGGCGGGCAACCCCGCACGCTGCGCAACGCGGTGTGCATCCACGAGGAGGACTTCGGCATCCTGTGGAAGCACACCGACCTGTGGACCGGTTCGTCGCAGACCCGCCGCCAGCGCCGGCTGGTGATCTCCTTCTTCACCACGGTGGGGAACTACGACTACGGCTTCTACTGGTACCTCTACCTGGACGGCACCATCGGTTTCGAGGCCAAGGCCACCGGCGTGGTGTTCACCTCCGGGCGCAGCACAGAGCAAGGCTCGGACTACCCGTACGCCGCGCCGGTGGCGCCCGGCCTGGGCGCGCCGCTGCACCAGCACCTGTTCTCCGCCCGGCTGGACATGACCGTGGACGGCGTGGGCAACCGCGTCGAGGAGGTGGACGTCGCACGGGTACCCATGGGGCCGGACAACCCCAGGGGCAACGCGTTCACCTTCACCCGCACCCCGCTGCGGCGCGAGTCCTCCCGGGACGCCGACCAGGCGCGCAACCGGACCTGGCACGTGGTCAACCCGGACCGGCGCAACCACGTCGGCCAGCCGGTCGGCTACGCGCTGCTGCCGCAGGGACTGCCCACGCTGCTCGCCGACCCGGCGTCGTCCATCGCCAAGCGGGCCGCGTTCGCCACCCGGCACCTGTGGGTCACCCGGTACGACCCGGCGGAGCGGTACTCGGCCGGTGACTTCGTGAACCAGCACCCGGGCGGGGCCGGCCTGCCGGCGTATGTGGCGGCGGACCGGGAGATCGACGGCGAGGACCTCGTCCTCTGGCACACCTTCGGGCTCACCCACGCGCCGCGCCCGGAGGACTGGCCGATCATGCCGGTGGACTACTGCGGGTTCACCCTGAAGCCGGTCGGCTTCTTCGACCGCAACCCCACGCTGGACGTGCCGGGACCGTGTGATGGCTGAGCTGACCGAACTGCTGGACGTGTCGGAGCGGATGTCGATCGACGAGCTGCGCGAGCTGCAGCTGACCCGGTTGCGCTGGTCGCTGGCCCACGCGTACCGGAACGTGCCGTTCTACCGCGCCTCCTTCGACGCCGCCGGGGTGCGCCCGGAGGACTGTCGCTCGCTGGCCGACCTGGCGCATTTCCCCACCACCGGCAAGGCGGACCTGCGGGCCAACTACCCGTTCGGCATGTTCGCCGTGCCCCGGGCGCGGGTGCGCCGGATCCACGCGTCCTCCGGCACCACCGGTGCGCCGACCGTGGTCGGCTACACGGAGAAGGACCTGGCCGACTGGGCTCGCCTGGTCGCCCGGTCGCTGCGCGCGGCCGGGGTGCGGCCCGGCGACCTGGTGCACAACGCGTACGGGTACGGGCTGTTCACCGGCGGGTTGGGCGCGCACGCCGGCGCCGAGGCGCTGGGCGCGACGGTGGTGCCGATCTCCGGCGGGATGACCCCGCGCCAGGTGCGGCTGATCCAGGACTTCCGCCCGGACGCGGTGCTGGCCACGCCGTCCTACCTGTTGACCATCATCGACGAGTTCGAGCGCTCCGGCCTCGACCCGCGCGGGTGTTCGCTGCGCGTGGGTGTGCTGGGCGCCGAGCCGTGGACCGAGCGGATGCGCGCGGAGATCGAGGAACGGCTGGGCATCGACGCGGTGGACATCTACGGGCTGTCCGAGGTGATGGGGCCGGGCGTGGCCTGCGAGTCCGTGGCCACCAAGGACGGCCCGCACATCTGGGAGGACCACTTCTACCCGGAGGTCATCGATCCTTCCTCCGGCGCCCCCCGGCCGGACGGGGAATCCGGTGAGCTGGTTTTCACCTCGCTCACCAAGGAGGCTTTCCCGATCATCCGGTATCGCACGCGGGACCTCACCACATTGCGCCCGGGAACCGCCCGGCCGGGTATGCGGCGGATGGAAAGAATTACCGGGCGTAGCGATGACATGATTATTCTGCGCGGCGTGAACGTGTTCCCGACGCAGCTCGAGGAAATTGTGCTGCGGACCGCCGGTCTGGCCCCGCACTTCGAACTCGTGCTCACCACTACGGGCCGGCTGGACGCTATGGCGGTGCGGGTGGAGGCGCGTGCGGGACTGTCCCCGGAGGCGCGCTCGGCGGCCGGCGCGGCGCTGGTGCATGCCGTGAAGGAGACCGTCGGCGTGTCGGTGACCTGCGAAATCCTCGATCCGGCCGCTCTGGAGCGGTCGGCGGGCAAGATCCAGCGCGTGATCGACCGGCGCGAGCGGCTATAACGGTCACATAACGTGACCGGCTATAGCAATAACGGCCCATCGTTACCCAGAAGCCACTGAAATAGGCGCACTCCATTCGTTGTACCGGTAAAGCGGAGGAATGGAGTTGAGTGGTGAAAATTGTAGGCGTGGTCGCCGCCGTGGCGGTCGCAATTGCGGTCGCGGTGGTCGTCCCCGGTTCGGCCACCGCGACCGGTAAGGGCTCGGACTGTGAGTCGCTGGATGTCCAGGTGCCCGGTTCGGTGGTGGAGAAGCAGATCGTGCCGGCGCCCGGTGCGGGTACCGCCGCGGCGCTGCTGAGCGGTTCGGCCAAGCCGGGCTTCACCATCCACGGCAAGCTCTGCCTGCCCGAGGGTGGCGCGCCGAAGACGGTCATGCTGGCGATGCACGGCATCCTCTACACCAACGGCTACTGGAACGTCGAGTACAAGCCCGACACGTACAACTTCTCCCAGTACATGAACGAGGCCGGCTACGCGGTTTTCGCCATCGACCGGCTGGGCTACGGCGGAAGCTCCAAGCCGCCGGCCGCACTGGTCACGCTGGACGCGCAGGCCGAGGTGGTGCACGAGATCATCGGCAAGCTGCGCCGGGGTGAGATCGGTGGGCAGAAGTTCCAGCGGGTGATGCTGGTCGGCTACTCGTACGGCACCGCCACGTCCTGGCGGGAGACCTCGAAGTACAACGACGCGGACGCCATCCTGACCACGGCGTGGGGCAGCACCTTCCAGAACATCCCGTTGCTGCGGGTGTTCACCTCGTTCCGGCCGGCGCAGCTCGACCCGAGGTTCCGCGACCGTCCGGCCGGCTACCTGTACAGCCCGGAGGGGCGCAACCAGAACTACTTCTACGACCTGAGCAACGTCGACCCGGAGATCATCAAGTACTCCAACGAGGTGCTGCAGGACACCATCACGGCCGGCGAGATCGCCAGCTTCTACCCGCGTTACGGCGGCATCCCGCTGGCCAACGCGCCGTCCGGCAAGGAGATCACCCTGCCGCTGTCGAACCAGACGAAGTCGATCAAGGTGCCCACGTTCCTGGTCAACGGCACCGGCGAGCTGTTCTTCTGCGGCATCGACCAGCAGCACTGCACGAGCAGCCAGGAGCTGCAGAAGCAGGAGTCCAAGTACTTCTCCGAAGCGGCCTGCTTCCGGGCGGCGGTCATCCCGAACGCCGGCCACAACCTGAACCTTCAGCGCAACGCCCCGTTCGCCTACGAAACCATGCGCACCTTCGCCGACCAGGTCCTAGGCCCCGACGGCGACAACCTGGAAAACTACAAACGCGACTGCGCGGCCTTCTCCGGCTCCAACGTACCCGGCGGCCAACCCCGCTTCGGCGCCCTCAAGTAGGGCCCCCTGAAGCCGATTCAGTGCCTTCAGCACAGTGATTCAGTCACTTCGGCGGCCAGAAGTGACTGAATCAGTCGCCAGAACTCACTGAATCAGGCGCCGGAAGTGACTGAATCAGGTGGGGTGGGGGGCGGGCAAGGGGTGTGCGGGGAGGGACAAGACCGCGGGTGGGTCGGGCGTCTTGGGTGGGGGGATGGGCAGGGGCGGCGACGAGTCGGTGGCGGACGTGGTCGCGGACCGGATCCGCGACGCGATCGTGTCCGGCCAGCTGGCACCGGGCTCCGGGTTCTCCACCCGCGCGGTCGGGGAGTGGCTGGGGGTGAGCTTCATCCCGGTCCGCGAGGCGCTGCGGGACCTGCGCGCGGAGGGACTGATCGTGCACCGGGTCGGCCGCCGGCCCGCCGTGGCGCCGCTGGACACCGACGAGCTGTTCGGCGTGCACCGGCTGCGCCGGCTGATCGAGCCGGAACTGGCCGCGCAGGCCGCCGAGCTGTGCCAACCCGCCGACCTGAGCCAAGCCGAGGAACTGCTGGCCGGGCTGGCCGACCCGGCGCGCTCCCCGGACGAACGGCACGCCGCGCACCACCGTTTCCACGCCGTCCTGCTCCGCCCGGCCAGCACCCCGGCCGACCGGCGGGTGCTGCGCACCGCGTGGCGGGTCACCGAGCGGTGCATGCGGGTGGGCCTTTCCGACGCCGACCGGGACCGGCTGGAGTGCGAGCTGGCCGAGCAGCACCGGGCGCTGCTCGAACCGTTCCGCGCGGAGGACGCGGCCGGGGTCCGCGCGGCGATGCGCGAGCACCTGAGGGACAGCCTGCGCCTGGCGCTGCGCGGCATCGCGCCCGGCTGAGCGCCGCGACTACATCCAGTCGTGGTACCTGAACACCAGGTAGAGCACCAGCGCGAGCGCCAGCATCAGGCCGATGGCGAACGGGTAGCCGAGCATCCAGTTCAGCTCCGGCATGTGGGTGAAGTTCATGCCGTAGATGCCGGCGATCAGGGTAGGCGCGAAGAGGATGGCGGCGACCGAGGAGACCCGCTTCATCTGCTGGTTCTGCTGGAAGCTGGCCTCGGTCAGCCGGGTCATCTCGTCGTTCTGCCGCTGGGCCACCAGCGCGGCGTTCACCTGGAGGATGTTGGCCAGCAGCTGGCGGAAGCCTTCGGTGCGCTCCACCACGTTGGCCTGGTGGTCGGCCACGTCGCGCAGCATCCGGCGCAGCTCCAGGTCGGCCTCGCCGGCCCGGTCCTTGAGCAGGTCGCGCAGCTGGTTCAGCAGCTCGGTGAGCGGGCCGACCGCGCGCTGGAACTCGATCACCTCGCGGGACAGCTGGTAGATCCGCCGGGAGGCCTGAGGGTCACCGTCGTAGACCTGCACCTCGATCTCGTCGATGTCGTTCTGCAGCCCGGCCAGCACCGGCAGGTAGTCGTCGACCACCTTGTCCAGGATGGCGTAGAACACCGCGAACGGGCCGAGTTTCAGCAGCTCGGGGGCCGCCTCCAGGCGTTCGCGCACCTCGACCAGCCGGGGCTCCTCGGCGTGCCGCAGCACCACCACGAAGTCCGGGCCGAGGAACAGGTGCACCTCGCCCAGCTCCACGACCTCGACCGGGTCCACGTACCGCGCCGGGCGGAGCACCGCGAAGAAGAGGTTCCCGTAGCGCTCCAGCTTGGGCCGCTGGTGGGCGTCGATCGCGTCCTCGACCGCCAACGGGTGCAGGTCGAACTCGGAGGCGACCGAGCGCAGCTCCTCCTCGGTCGGCCGCAGCAGGCCGATCCAGCAGAAGCTCTTCCCCGCGTCCGGGCAGCGGCGCAGCTCCTCGAAGGTGTGGTCCAGCGAGGCGGGTTTGACCGCTTTCTTGCCGTCGATGTAGATCGCGTTGTTGATCAGCGACATTGCGGCTCCCGGCGGGCGTGTTCGGTCCGTCGCCGCCGAGCTTGGCACAGCCGGCCGGCCGCTGCTGATACGCCGCTCAGGAAGCCTCGACGACGGTTCCCACCGGCTCGTCGTTCAGCGCCTTGGTCAGGTTGCCCGGTTTCCGGCCGTTGATCACCTGGACCCGCTTGACGTGCTTGGCCCGTGACATCAGCGGCAGCACCAGCGGGTCGATCGGGAGCTCCCGGCCGGCCAGTTCGGCGGTGCTCGCCCGATCCACCGGCCGGCCGTCCACCAGCACCCCGTCCACGTCCTTGACGAAGATCGTCCGGGCCGCGCCGAACGCGTCGGCCAGCAGGAAGGCGCCGACGTCGGCCTGGTGCGGCGGGATCTTCCCCAGCTGGGGCGGGAACTCGTAGAGCCCGTACGGCGGGTAGCCGTTGGAGACCACGGCGGGGCTGGCCGCCAGGTGCACGGCGAGCTGCCGGGCGACCATACTGTGCGGCAGGTAGGAAACCCCGTGCTCGGCCAGCAGCGCGGCCACCAGGTGACCGTTCTGCTCCGCCTCGGTGCTGGCCAGCGCGGCGAGCGCGCCGGTGGGCAGCCCGAGGTCCAGGCCGACACCGAGCACGTGCCGGGCGCGCACCCCGGGGCCGGTCAGGATCAGCATCTTGTGTTCGCCGGCGGTGACCAGCGTGCGCAGCTCCTCGACCAGTGGGCCGAGTGCCTCGGCGCCCCGGTCGATGATCGACCGGCCGCCCAGGGCCACCACGTTCAGCCAGGGCAGCATGCGGATGACCGGGCGGTCGATGGGGCGAACCAGCTCGCGGTCCAGCAGCGTCTGGCGCATCAGCGCGGACGGAACGTCTTTCAGCATCTCTCGACCTCAGTTCGCGGTGATGATGGTGCCGACGTGTTCGCCGTTCAGCGCCCTGGTGATCAGGCCGGGCTTCAGGCCGTTGATCACCTGCACCGAGCGGGCGTGCCGGGCGTGCCGCATCAGCTCGAACAGCGGCCGCTCCAGCACCACGTCCGGCAGGTCCAGCTCGATCAGCTCGTCCACGGTGATGCGCGGGATGAGCGTGGCGGACCGGTCGGTCTTCGGGTTGGCCGTGTACAGGCCGTCCTCGTCCTTGACGAAGATCATGTCCCGGCAGCCGTAGACCTCGGCGACCAGGTAGCAGCCCGCGTCCGTGCGGTAGGGCGGGATCACGCCCTCGGCCGGCACCCGCTGCCACAGGTCGTAGGGCGGCATGCCGGCGAAGATCACCGCGTGCGCCTCGGCCAGGTACAGCGGCAGCGCGCCGAACGCGTCGTGCCCGGCCACCGGCACCCCGTGCCGGGCCATCAGGTAGCCGAGCATGGTGGCGTTCTGGCCGGCCACGGCGGCGCCGACGTCGGTGAGCACACCGGTGGGCAGCCCCAGCTCGGCGGCCACCGAGTAGACGTGCCGGGCCCGGGTGCCACCGCCGGTGCCGATCAGCAGCTGGTGCTCGCGCTTGGCCTGCACCAGCTCGTCCACCACCGGAAGCACGGCCGCGCGGCCCCGGTCCATCAGGCTCTGCCCGCCGATCTTGAGCACCGCCGCGTCCGGCAGCACCCGGTAGTCCGGTACCCGCTCGGTGGCCTCGGCCAGCTCGGCGTCCGTGTAGGACCGGCTCATCAGCAGCGATTCCAGGGCCGCCCGATCTTCTGTCACGCTCACGGCGGCAGGCTATTGCGCCGCGCGCGGGCGCCGCCGCGTCGGCAAACCCGGTGCTTCGGGTTCCGGCGGCGTCCGCGGACGCGATCGCGGCCGGTCCCCGGCGCCGGTGCCGCGACAGCGGTCCCGCGGCGACCGGGGGAATTCACCCTAAAGGCCCCGGGCGCCCGCCTCGATCGGGTTACCATTTACCGGTAACCGGTAGGTTTGCGGGAGGGCCGATGCCACTGGACACGTTGTCCGACCGGCCGGGCCGGCTGACCGACGCGGTGCACCGCGAGCTGCGCGCCGCCGTGCTGAGCGGTGACCCGGCGCCGGGGCAGCAGCTGTCCGTGCCCGAGCTGGCCCGCCGGCTGGGGGTGTCCCGGGGGTCGGTGCGGGAAGCGGTGCTCGGGCTGGTCGCGGACGGGCTGGCCGAGGAACGCCCGCGCCGGGGCGTGGTCGTGGCCACCATCGGCCCGGCCGAGCTGCGGCAGATCCACCAGATCCGGGAGGCGCTGGAGGGGCAGGCGGCCCGGCTGGGCGCGGCGTCGGCCACCCCGGAGGCGCTGGCCGAGCTGGCCGAGCTGCTGGCGCACCAGCGCCGGGCCATCGCCGCCGGGGACGGCCCCGGCTACGCGCACGCCGATGAGCGGTTCCACGCCCGGCTGGCCGAGGCCGGCGGCAACCCCATGCTGGCCGCGCTGGTCGAGCGGCTGCGCCGCCAGATGGCACTGGCGCTGCACCGGCTGGCGCACGACAGCGAGGAGCACCGGGAGCGCGGGTGCGCGGAGCTGGCCGAGGTGCTCGCCGCCGTGCGCGCCGGCGACCCGGACGCCGCCGAGGCGGCGATGCGCGCGCACATCCGACGCACCATGACCCGGCCGGAGGGCAACTGATGATCACGCCCGCGCGCTGGGACGCGGTGCTGTTCGACCTGCGCTTCGACCTGCCCGGCGCGGCGGGCGTCGGCATGCCGGTCTGGTGGCACAACCGGGCGCGCGCCGACCGGGGTGAACTGCCCGCCCCACTGGCCGAACACGACCGGTTGACCCCGTTGCCCCGGGACGTGCTTATGGCGCCGACGGAAATTTGATTTTCCGTTATCGGGTATTGCGCAAAGGATACTCTCAGTTGTGTCGTCCGTTCGGGCGTACTTGGTTTCACTCGTTTGTACGGATGACGTGGATCTTAATAGCGACAACCATACCCGATGTTATGGATGATGCTGGAGTGACCGGGTGACGGTGGCCGTAGGCCGCTTGGCCAGCGAGTTCGTCCTCGAACATGGACAATGCTGTTCGATCGGATATCGAGCGAATGCGTTCTTGGCCGAGAAATGGACATCTCGCGAGGAGAGCTGTAGATGGTGCCGATGAATGGTGCGGAAAATGCGCTGGCCGAAGCGGTAGTCCCGACACCCCGTGCCGTACCCGGGGCCGGGGTGCCGGCGGAGCGCATCCTCGCCGAGACGCGGGAGCTGACCAGGCCGGCGTTGCGCCAGGCGGTGGCGGACTGCCCGGAGAGCTGCGCGCGGCCGGTCGGCCTGGCGGTGGGCCTGCTGGACGGCGACGGCAACCCGGTGGACGGCGGCGGCAAGATGTTCCGCGCCGCGCTGGCCCTGGCCGCCGCGCTGGGTTATCGCGACGACCCCCGGCCGGGGGTGGCCGGCGCGGTCGCGGTGGAGCTGCTGCACGCGTACACGCTGACCCACGACGACGTGATGGACGGCGACCGGTGGCGCCGGGGGCAGCCGTCGGTCTGGGCGGCGCACGGGCTCAACGTGGCGATCCTGACCGGTGATGTCCTCTACGCCCTGGCCCAGCACACCCTGGCCCAGCACACCCTGGCCCGGCGCGACGCGGCCGGCGGCGCGGCGGCGGCCCGCTACCTGAGCCGGGCGGCGGTGGACGTGACCTACGGCCAGGCCCAGGACCTGGCCATGGAGCCCCGCCCGTTCCTCGGCCCGGAGGCCGTCTCGGTGGATGAGTACCGGGAGATGACCGCGAACAAGACCGGCTCGGTGATCGGGGCGGCGCTGGCCATCGGCGGTGCGCTCGGCGGTGCGGGCGCCGAGCAGACCGACGCGCTGTGGCAGGCCGGGCGGCACCTGGGCGTCGCGTTCCAGGCGGTGGACGACCAGTTGGGCATCTGGGGCGAGCCGTCGGTGACCGGCAAGCCGGTGGACTCCGACCTGGCCCGGCGGAAGAAGACCATTCCGGTGCTGGCCGCCGTGGGGAGCCGGCCCGAGCTGGCCGAGGCCATCGAGCGGTTCCAGCCGGCCGGCCTGCCCGAGCTGGCCCGCGCCCTGGCCGACGCCGGCGGCCACGCGGCGGCCCGCGATGAGGCGGCCGCGCAGCTGGACCAGGCCCGCCGGATGCTGGACCGGGCCGCCCCGCGGCCGGCCGCGCGGGCCCGGCTGGACGCGCTGATCGACTTCACCGCCGCCCGCACCGCCTGAACGCGTCCGCGCATACCCTGGCGGCATGAGGCGTGGGGGCGGCTGGGACGGCCCGCCGGTGCGCTCGGCCATGGACTGGCCGGAGATGCGCACCCGGTACGCCTGGCTGCCCCCGCACCGGGGCACCACGGCGACCGGCGCGCACCAGATCGGGGTGTCCTTCTCCGCGCACGGGTCGGTGGTCCGGCAGGTCGGCCGCCGGACCACCCGAGGGGCCATCCGCGCCGGCACCACCTTCGTCACCGGGCCGGAGCCGATCTACTGGACGGACGTGGCCGAACCGACCGAGGCGCTGGAGATCTACCCCGGCCCGTCGTTGCTGGCCGGCCTGGCGGACCGCGAGCCCAGGGTGGACCCGGCCGCCGGCGGCCGGGACTGGGTGACCTTCGGCCTGGCCTCGATCATCAAGCGGGTGCACGTCGCGGACCGCCCGCTGACCGATATCGAGGCCAGCACGCTGGTCCACCGGCTGGTCGAGCACCTCGGTGACCGGTACTACGGGACCACCGAACCGGAGCGGGCCGGCCGGCTCGCGCCCCGGGCGGTCGACCGGGTCGGGCGGTACGTGGACGCGCACCTGGCCGGGCCGATCACCCTGTCCGGGCTGGCCGCGCAGGCCTCTCTGAGCCCGTACCACTTCGCCCGGGCGTTCAAGGCCACCACCGGCCTGCCGCCGCACCGGTTCGTCAACACCTGCCGGCTGGAGCGGGCCAAGAACGCGCTGCTGCACTCGCCGGCGACCGTGGCCGAGGTGGCCTACGCGGTCGGGTTCATCAACGTCAGCCACTTCCGCCGGCTGTTCCGCCGCGAGCTGGGCGTGCTGCCCGGGCAGCTGCGGCGGGACCGCAACAACGGACCCTCCCCGGGCCGCCCCGGGCTGTCAGGATCGCCGCATGACGCCGCGCCCGTTCCAGTTCTTCAGCGGGGACACCCCGCTGGCCGTCACCGTCCACCGGGCGGCTGAGCAACTGATGGAGCCGGGACCCACCGTGCTCGTCACCGGGTCCTGGCTGACGGTCAGGGAGCAGATGCCGGACCGGTACGCCGCCGCGCTGGCCGAGCGCGGGTACACCGCGATCACCTTCGACTTCGCCGGGTTCGGCGGCTCCGGCGGCTCGCCGCGCCAGGCGGAGGTGTGCGCGCGCAAGGTGGCGGACATCGCGGCGGCGGCCCGCGCGGTGCGCGGCCTCTCGTTCGTGCGGCCGGGGGCGGTCGGTCACCTGGCGGTCTGTGCCAGCGCCCAGTACGCCCTGCGCGCCATCGCCGAGGGCGCGCCGATCGACTCGTTCGCCGCCGTGGCCGGCTGGTTCCACGATGCGGCCACCGTCGCTCCGTTCTACGGCGGCGGGGCCGGGGTGGGGGAGCGGTTGCGGCGGGCCGGGGAGGCGCTCGAGACCTACCAGCGCACCGGCGAGGTGGTCACCGTGCCGGCGTACCAGGCCGGCAACGACCGGGCCGGGATGTTCCTCGAGATGGACTACTACGCCAACCCGTCCCGGGGCGCGGTTGCGACCTGGACCAACCAGATGGCCGAACTAAGCTGGCTGCACTGGTTGACCTTCGACGGGCTGACCCCGGCGGCCGGGGTCTCCGTGCCGACGCTGCTGGTGCACGCCGACGACTGCGTGCTGCCGGACAACGCGCGCGAGGTGGCCCGGCGGATGGGCGGGCAGTGCGAGCTGGTGTGGGCGGAAGGCGGCCAGACCGACTTCTACGACCAGGAGAAACAGGTGACCATGGCAATTGATGCGGTGGACCGGCACTTTCGCGCCACCCTGGCCCGATGAGCGGCGGCGAAGTCCTCACCCGGCTGCTGCACGCGATCGACGTGCTCGACTGGCCGGTGGTGCGCGACTGCCTGGCCGACCGGCTGCGGGTGGACTACACCGAACTGTTCGGCGGCGAGGCCGAGGAGCTCAGCGGTGACCAGCTGGTCACCAACTGGCGGGGGCTGCTGCCCGGGTTCGACGCCACCCAGCACGTGACCGGGCCGGTGCTGGTCACCGGGGACGGCGCGGGCCCCTGGCTGGACACGCACGTGCGCGGCTACCACCGGATCGCCGACGCCCCGGACGGACCGATCTGGGCGGTACACGGCCACTACCGGGCCCGGCTGGACGGCGCCGGGCGCATCGCCGACCTGACCCTGCAGGTGTTCTACCAGGAGGGCAACGCCGGGCTGGTCGAGCTGGCCGGCCGGCGCGCCACCGAGTCTCCCCGGGCCGCCCGCACCTAACTCGGTAGTCAATCGCATGCGATTGCGTTACGATTTCGGCATGGCAGAAGAGTTCACCGTTCGGATCGCCGCACGGGACTACGAGGTGGACACGAACGGACACGTGTCGTCGGCCGTGCTGCTGCGGTACGGGCACCACGCGCGCTGGTCCTGCCTGCGCGCCGCCGGGTTCGACCACGTCGCGCTGGCCGGACGCGGCCTCGGGCCGGTCAGCCTGGAGGAGCGCATCCGCTTCCACCGGGAGGTCTTCGCGGGCGACGAATTGGACGTGACCTGCGAGTTCCACTGGGGCGAAGGCAAGACGTTCACCGTGGAGCAGCGATTGTGCCGCGACGACGGCACGCTGCTCGCGGAGATCACCAACGTGGGAGGGCTGCTCGACCTCTCGCGGCGCCGGCTGGTCGAGCGACCCGGCGAGCACTGGCGGGAGCTGGCCGCCACGCCCGAGCTGCTGGGCCTGTAGAGCCGGTAAACGGTAGCGTTTGCAGTACGTTTCGACCGTGGAGAACCGGACCGAGGTGGCCGCCGCGCTGCGCCAGATCGCTCGCGGCTTCGAAGCGTTGGCCGACGCGGTCGCCGGCGAGACGCCGCCGGAGGGCGAGCGGGAGTACGCGGTGCTGCGCGAGTGGTCCGGCCGGGGGCTCACCCGCGCCGAGGCCAGCGCGCTGTTCCGCAAGCACGGCCTCGCGCCGCAGGCGGCCGGCGGCTGGGTGCGCGCCGACTGGATCGAGGTGCGCCCGGACGGGCTGCGCTACGTCACCGAGGAGTCCCGCCGGTGGATGGCCGAGCGCGCCGCCCCGGGATGACACCGAGGCAACTTAAGCAGCTCGCCGGGTCGTCCCGGTGCGACCAAAGCCGCGCACACGCCAACCCCGCGAAGGACGCGCCGGCCGCCGCCCGGCGGCGACGATCTTCCGCATGAGCGATCACAACCAGCCCACCGCGGCGGGCAAGTACATCGGCGCGACCACCCGGGAACTGGCCGGCAAGACCGGTGCCGACAAGGCGGCCGCCGGCGTGAGCCAGAAGGTGCTGTTCCAGCGGCGCGGCGAGGTGCTGCTGTTCCCGGATCGGTTGGTGCTCGGCGGCTGGGGCGAATCGGGCGACCTGGTGTTGCGCCGGGAGGACATCAGGTCGGTCGAGGCCCGGTTCACCGAGCTGTACGGCCGGTTCATCGGCGGGCTGCTCAATGCGGGCAAGCCGCTGGTCGTCGACACCGTGCCGGCGGGTGAGTTCTACCTGCTGGTCAACCGCAAGGAGGTCATGGAGACCACCGACGACCTGAAGTGGGAGAAGCTGCTCCGCGCCTGGCTGGCCGAGGACGACTGAAAGATCATGCCAGTTCCTTGCCGTACCAGGCCTCCGCGTACGGCCCGCCGCTGAACGCCGGAATCTCCCGGTACCCGTGTCGGGCGTACAGGGCGCGCGCCTCGACCAGGTCGAGGCGGGTGTCCAGCACGATCCGCCGGACGCCGAGCGAGCGCGCCTCGGACTCGGCCTCGGCCAGCAGCCGCGCGCCGCCGCCCGTGCCACGCCGGCCGGGCCACACGTACACCCGGGTGAGCTCCAGGGTCTCGGCGTCCCGTACCCGCAGACCGGCGCAGGACCGCGGCTCGCCGAGGTAGTGGCCGACCAGGAACAGGCCGTTGGGTTCGGCGAGGTCGTCGCTCGGCCACTCGGCCAGGATGGTTTCGACCTCCTCGCGGGTGACGTCCCGCTGGTGGTGGAGCCGGCAGTAACGGTTCGCCACCTCGGTGAAGTACTCGCGCAGCAGCGCCTTCGCTTCCTCACAGCGCACGTCCCCCCGCGCGACGGCCCAGGTCATGCGGGAATTCTCGGCCCCCGACGGCCGCACGGGCGAACGGGTTTTCCCGGGTGTAGGCCCGTGCTAGGTTCCCGACCGTGCCGAGCCGGCCCGAGGAGCTGCATCCCGCGCTCGCCGCCGCGTACAACGCCGGCGACCTCGACGGCATGCTGGCGCTCTACGACCCCAGGGCCGCCTTCGTGGTCAAACCGGGCCACGTCACCGACGGCCCCTCGGAACTGCGTGAGGCGTTGCGGCGCCTGGTCGGGATCCGCGGCCACCTTGCGGTGCACCCGGACTCGTTCGTCCGCTCGGACGACGTCATCCTCGCGCTCGGCGGCTACACGCTCTCCGGCCGCCGCCGCGACGGCACCCCGTTCGAGGTCGGGTCACGTTTCGCCGACATCCTGCGGCGGCAGCCCGACGGGCGATGGCTCCTCGCCGTCGACAACGGCTTCAACTCGCCCTGGCCGGCTTGAGACGCGTGCCGGCAGAGGAGGCCCCCGTGCGACGGCACATCGTCCTCGCGGTGAGTCTCCTCGCCGTTCTCACCGGCTGCGACAGCTCGATCACCGGGCACCCCGGGAGCACACCAAGGGGAACCTACGTGGCGCCGCCCGCGAGCGACATCCCGATCCCGCTGGACACCGGCTGCTACCGGGACACGGTCCCGGATCCCCGGCTCACCCCTCGCCAGGGTCCCCCGCGCGAGACCGTAGCCGCGAGACCGTCCCCCTGCGCAACGCCGCAACCCACACTCCCCGAAAACAACGGCTGAGGCGACGTTATTCGTCGGAGTTCAACGGCCGATTCGACGAGTAAGGATTTTGTGCCCCCGGGGCGATTCGTACAGCATCCACACAGTGTCACCAGCGTCCTGAGCTGCGGGTTTCCGCAACGCTGACGATCGAGCGGCGCCGCCGGCCGGACGCTGGCGGTGCACGATGAGCGCCAACGCCGGCCGGGCAAGCCGCGGCTGCGGATTGTGGGTGCAGTGTGCGTGCACCCTGCTCGTCGCGGCCGGGGCCGCGTACGCGTCCTATCGGCATGGCCAGGCGTTCGCGCTGCGGTTCGGCGCGGATGCGACGACGGCCGCCATCTGGCCACTGATCGTGGACGGTTTGCTGACGACGGCGACTGTTGAACTGTGGAAGCCGGGCCGGGCCGGGAAGTGGCGGGCGTGGCTGGCCTTCTTGTTCGGGGTGGCGCTGTCGATGTGCGCGAACATCGCCTCAGCGCCCGAGCTGAGCGCGTTCGCCATCGCGGTAGCGGCTTGTCCACCGCTGGCGCTGCTGCTTGCTGTCGAGTTGCTGAACCGCGCACTCAAGCGCCACGGCGCCGAGACCATCGCCACCGAGACCAAGACTGACCGGCACGAGACGGCCGAACCGGAGGCCAAGACCGAACCCGAGGCTGCCGGGACCGGAAACGAGACGGGACGAGTGGTGCCTCTCGTGGCTCTCTCGGCTGGTCTCGGCCGGCGGGCAATGACCGCCGAGCGGCGGATGTGGGACTACTACCAGGCTCAACTCGCTCAGGGCCGAACCCCGACCGGCGCTGAACTCGATCGGATGGCCAAGACCAATAACTACGGCCGCCGAGTCCTTCGGCGCTGGCGTACCGAAGGGCGCCTGCACAATGACCAACGCAGTCCACCTCGAGTTACGCACTTAGGAAGAGGCGCTCGGCCAGCCTGTGCGGACGATCATGGTGGTCCGGCCGCAGGTAGCTGAACGTAGCTGAAGCGCGGACAACCTCACGCACACGGCCGATGGGCTGTTCGGCCGCACACAACAGTCCGGCGCCAGCCTTGGCGAGCAGGCAGCGCCGGCCAGTTCCGGTTCCGACTCGGCGCCGTCCGCTTCTGGGCTCGGCCATCGTATCCATCGGCGTTGACGATTAGCCGGACGTCGCACTACGGGAGCTAAGGAACTGATCTCGGAGGCTGGACAGGCTGAAGTATCCATCCGCGAGATCGGCAACCCAGTAGGTCCACCCGTTGCGCGCACCACCGCTGGCGCTGAGGGCGGCCGCAGACGGACTGCCATAAGTCTCAGAACCAAACAAGATCCGCCCGTCGTTGAGCACGGTGGCCGTGCTCTCTGCGTCCACTGCGGCCAAGAGCGTGGAGCCTGCCGGGAGGAGATCGGCGTCAACGAGGTCCGCCACCGCAACATCGTGGGTTGTCCAGCTCGACAGGCCCGGGGCTGGCGATACGGCGGGGTAGGTCGGCTGATACGCCTCGTCCGCGAGCTTGGCGAATGCGTCCCGCACGACGGTTCCCAAAGGCGCCTGCGGGCGTCGAGGAACTCTTCGTAGCCGAGCCTCTCCCAGCCGTCCGGGAGGGCGTGCCAGTACCGCTGCCGGGCCAGGCGGCGGTTGCTAATGCCCTTTTGCGTGACCTGGGCAGGCCAGTACGCCATGGGTGCCTTGTCAGAGATATCGATGTTGTCGCTCCAGTCGACCAAGGCCATGTTGGCGATCTGGTTGATCCGCTTGGTCTCGCTGATGCCCCGACTCTTGAGGAATGCCCGAGGGAACAGGTGGTGGCGCTCGATCCCTTTGCGCGCGGTGACGGCGGGGTCGAGCCGGGCACGGACCCTGCCGGTGGAGAGCAGCGGCTCGGCGTCGAGAATGTTCAACGCGGCGAAGTCGCCATCAGCACCGGCGATTTGGCTGCGGAGGTGGCCAGCTCGTTGGGCAGCGTGGTGGTCCAGTAGTCGTCGCCGAGGGTGTCGGTGACGATGCGATCCAACGTCCGGCAAAAGCCGTCGGCGTCGCCAGCCTTGACTTCGGTGATCTTGGATGCGTCCTGCTCGAACTGGGATTCGAGCGAGCCGGTATAGCGGCTGGTGGTATGAGCCATGAAGAACTAGCGGGCGAGCACTTCCCGGAGCCGGTCGAGCGGCACGGCGTAGTCGGTGCGGCCGATCAGCCACAGTGCATAGGAGAAGATCACCGTGTTCTCACTCGTGATCATCTTGGCGCCGCGGAAGCCGGCGCGTTCTAGGCATTGCAGGTATTCATGCCAGTTGGTCAAGTCGAGTACGCGTTCCTGAGCTGCCTGTAGGCGCGCGAACTGTGCTTGGCGCCGGGCGGGGTCGATTCGGCCGGTCTCCAAGTCCTTGCCGCGCAGGAGTGAATACGCCAGGCGCAGCACTGCCCGTCGGAACGCGACAGCGACCGAAACCCGCAGCAGCTGGGCAGGGATGGCTGGATGTACCAGTTGAAGGGTGATGCTCCGGACAGCGACGGGATCTTGCAGGCCCGGGAGAACTCTTCGAGTTGCTCGCGGCCCTTCTCCCAGAAGACGCTCATCAGGGTCAAGATGAAGTCTGCCTGGTTGAGCGTGACGCCTTCGGAGTTGATCCGGACGAAGACCTCGGCGACCTGCTCCTCATCGACTCCCGGGGACAGTTCGACGATCTTGAATGGGTAGTTACGAAGGTCGTAGAGCCGGTCAATGGCCTCTTCGAGCCGGTCCTCCTCGTCCTGGCTCAGCTCACTGCGCTTCTCGGCGACGGCCTTGAGGTACCGCCTTTCCACGCGCTTGCGCCCGCCGCCGGGCGCCCACAGCTCGGAGATGTCCGGGATAAACTCGGAGTCCCGCTCGACGGCCGCGTCAGCGACAGCGAAGGTGGCATCGGTCGGACGGAAGGCGATCCTGATGCGGGTGAGTGAATAGTCCGACTTCATCACCTCGCGGCCGGTCATTACCGCGAAGAGGCTGGTCAGACGCTGCTGACCGTCAACGATGAGCAGGCGGGGAACCGCGTCTCTGTTCCCGCCGCCGATCTGGCGCGCTCCCGGTTCGGCCCCGGTCTCCCAGAACAACAGGTACCCGACCGGAAAGCCCTTGTACATCGAGTCCAATAGGTCACGCACCTTGCTGGCCTGGCAGACGAAGGGCCGCTGGATGTCGGGCAAGGCAACTTCGCCGCGCCCGATGGACTCCATGAGCAGCGAACCGAGTAGGTGGTGTCCTTGAACAGCGTGATAGCCATGGCGTCCTCGCTGTTGGTCAGGCTTGGGCTGGGTGGCGCGGGCCGTGGCCTGCGGGGAGGTCGGCTAGCGGTGACCAGCCGGTGCCGCCTCGGGCCGAAGCGGCGGCCATCCGGTCGTAGGCGTCGAGCACAAGCCGGCGGGTGCGGTAGTCGCCGTGGTCACGTTCTTCGTACTTGCGGAGCACTAAGAACGAGTCGAGCACATGCTCGGCCTCGGGCCGGGTCAGGCCAAATACATGTAGGAACGCGGCGTCGAGGTCGGCGCGCAGCAGCGCTCTGCGCTCCGGGTCCCACCGGAACGGTGGCCCGTCCAGGCTCATCTCGCGGGCATAGGGCCGGATCCGCCACGAGGTGTAAGACAGCTCCAGCACGTAGGGGGTTACCCACTCGGCCAGGGTACGGTCGGGCTCCCATGGCGCCGGCCCGGCGAAGATGGCTGGGGTGGGGCACGCGAGCTGCTTGGTCAGGAAGTACTTCATGCCGGTGCCGCTGATCTTTTGCCGGGCGATATAATCGAAAGCCAGCGTCGACCACATGGCATGCAGTAGTGGCCCGTGCGCGGGTGCACCGGGAAACGCGAGCAGGAACTTGTCTCCGATGGCGCTGGTCGGGAGTACCGACGGCACGAACGTTCGTAGGAGGGCGCCGCCCGTGATGTCTCGCCATCCGAGCATCCACCCGTGCTCCCACTTTCCAAGGAGGCGCTTCTTAACCTCGGATTCCTGTACCCAGTAGCGCGGGCCGGCTTCCGTGTGCGGGTCGTTGTGCATCTCGTCGGTCAGGCGCGGCAGCTCGGTATCGCGACTTCCCGGGGCACGTAGCGCGTACGAGCTTAGTCGGTGATCGAAATGCCATAACAACTTTGCTTCGTACAGTGGGAGGTACTCACGAGCGTCATCCCGATAGGACCAACCATTGAAGCGAGCGCCAGCAAGGTCTTCTGCCGTCCGGAAGAGTCCCGAGTCGTTGGCCATGTGGAACAGTGTTCCGAACGAGAGCCCCCACGGGTTGCCGTCTGCTGTACCGTCGCGGATGAGTACTGGGTGGCGGTGGTAGATGCCGAGTGTGATCTCGGCGTCTCTCCTCGTGAGGAATGTTGGACAGTTACTTGTATTCGGATTAACGATGGAGATCTCCTGCGGCGAGACCGTGAAGACTCGGTCGTGTGTAATCTCCGATGGATGCTTACTGAAAAAGGACATCCGGATCTTCTCGACTCGAGAGTCTCGACCTCGGATTGTGGTAACTGCGAAACGAAACTTTCGATTACCAACATCTGTCCATATTCGTGGGTTGGTCACGAAGTCATGTAGTGCAGACAGATTATTCCTGGCGACTAGGTCCGCAAAGAACTGGGAGGTGGTCTTGTCGGTCGCCAGCCCAGTTGGGGTGACAATTCCGGCCGTGCCGGTTGGCTCCAGGAGCGCGCGGAACGTCTCGGCGAACACGCTGTACGTGTTCACGTCGCCCTGGCCGGTGAACGGGTATCGGCCGCTGTCCCGTAGCAGGTGGGCGATGCCGGCTGACCTGCGCAGCGCGGAGCAGTAGGCATCATGTAGCGCAGGGTCCTCCTCGCGTAGCTGGTCGATCATTGCGCCACGGATAGCGGCGGTCTTGGCGTCGACGATGTCATTACGGCCGACAGCGGCGAAGAACTCCTTGTCTTGGATCTTGACTCGGTCCCAGGGCGGGTTGCCGATCACGCAGGAGAAGCCACCTTGCCACCAGGTTTCCGGGTTGACGTCGGCGGTGCCGGGCTCGGGCACGGTGAAGATGGTCGGGAACTCCAGGTGCCAGTGGAAGAAACGGTATTGGCGCGCAAGATCGCGCACAGTCGTGATCAGGTCGGAGGGCACATCGGTCGGGTTGTCGACGATCCTGCGCAGCGTGTCGTGGGTGATGCCGAAGCCACGGGCTGGGGTATTGGATTGGACAAACGCGGCACACCAAGCGTCGGCAGCCAGCTTGCGGGCTTCGAGGTCGGGATCGCGCTCGAACCGTTGCCATGCCTCCGCTTGCTCCCGTATATCAGCCGGGGTGCCGGTTGGCTGTCGTTCGAGCTCGCGGGCCTTCTTCGCGAGCGAGGTTGTCTCGACGTCGAGGACATCGCTGTCGGAGATCGGCAGGCGCCGGGCGACGCTGTCGAAGACGGTGTGCTGCCCGGCGGCGCGTTTGCGTTCGGCCTTATTACGGGCCTTGAGCTTACTGGTCCGGGTCGTGTCGTCCCCGTTGAGGGCGACAAAGGCGGCGTCCGGGATGTTTCCGGCAAGCAGTTTCGGCGTGGCGCCAAGCAGCGAGTTGCCGACCTTGAAGTGGGTGTCCAGGAATGGCAGTGGGCGGGAGCCGTCAAAGGATTCCAGCCACAATGCGACCTTGGTGATCTCGATAGCCAAGTCGTTCAAGTCGACGCCGTAGACGCAGCGGGCCACGACATCGGCCATCGCCGCCCGCATCGCCTGTGGTGTCGGCTCGGCATCGCTTGTACGGACCGCCGCGAGTGCGGCGGCGATGCGTCGGGCTGCGGCGACCACGAAGTGGCCGCTGCCGACAGCCGGGTCGACGATGGTGAGAGTGAGCAGCGCGGTTTCTGGGTCTGCGGCGCGCCGGGCGTCGGCGATGAGGGGGTCGAGCGCCTCGTCGAGCATGAGCGCGATGAGCTCGGATGGGGTGTAGTAGGAGCCGGACTTCTTGCGGGTGTTGCCGTTGGCTTGCTCCAGGGTGAAGGTCCGGGCGGCGGCGTCGTAGCGGGGGACATAGGCGAGCAGACCTTCGTACACGCCGCCGAGTTCCTCGCTGTCCAGGTTGCGGTAGTCGACCGGGCGGCGGGCTCCGGTGACGGGGTCGGTGATCTCGGCCAGCTCCTTGACTGCGGCGAGCAGGTTTCGGTTGGGCAGCTGTGCACCGTCGAGCACTCCGAGGCTGTCACGGGAGAACAGGGATGCGGCGAGCCCGGGTAGCGCGAGGGCGTCCAGTCCGTCGTCGGCGAGGGCGTCGGTGACGATGAGGTGGGCGTCCCACAGGTCGGTGTGTCGGGTACCGGTGCGGGTGGCGGCCAGGCGCCGCAGCCGAGCGGTGGAGAAGTAGGCGGCGTAGTGGGCCTGGCCGTCTGTGTTGGTGCTGGCGATGTGCAGCAGTTCGCGGTCCTCGGCGACGAAGAGCACGATGAGCCGGTAGGCGACCCGCAGCAGTGCTCGGTGCAGCAGCGCGCACGCATCCGGCACAACGGCAAGCTCCGCTCGGAGTTCGACGTTGGTCGGATGCGACACAAAGCCCGTGCCGAGGTGCTTGAGCGCTCGGGCCACTCCCTCGCGCAGTGTCATGAGTGCGCGGGTTCCGTCGGCGATCGCCACGTTGCGCCATCGCTCGAGCCAGCAATCCGCTGCGGAGAAGGCTGGGGTTTCGGTGTCGTCGGCTTCGGGTTCGGTCTCGGCAGCCAACGGTGCGAATCGGCTTGCATGCACGGCCAGGAAGAACAGCCGGAACTCGGCGTAGCGCTGGTTGCCGAAGACATCGTCGAGGTCGAACTCGACGTAGGACTGCCGGGTCAGGCTGGACGCGTCACGCAGCACCCGCAAGATGTGCCCGTTCGAGACAACCGCCCACAGGTAGTGCGGGCTGCGGTTGAGCGCGTCCTGCACCAGCGACTGCGGGGCGCGGGCTGTGACGCCGTGGGTGGGGGCATCGAGGCCCACTCCGCCGCCGACGAGGTGCAGGAGCACTCCCACCGCCGGATCGGTGGCCCCGGCCGGCCACGCAAGGCGATGTGAGATCGGGAAGTGGACGGGCTCGGTCTCGCCGAGGGTTGGCGGGAGGTCGATTCCGGCGGTGAGCCGCTCCGGCCGGCCGAAGCCCAGCTCGTAAAGCAGCGGGAGCAGCCACTTGTCGCGTGTCAGGCCGACTGCGGGGTCGCCCGGGGGAAGTCGCTCAAGCGCGGCGTGCCACGCGCGGTGTGCGCCGAGGCATGCCTCCCACGCCCGGGCGGCTGCCGCGTTGATCGTCATGCCTGGGGTGAGTTGGTAGTCCTCGGCGCGCTGGCCCGGCATCCGCAGGTCTACCGCCCTGGCCAGCGCGTCACTCGGTAGGACTGTGCCGACCGCGCGGACGGAGCGGAATGCGGTCAGCGTGGTCACGGCCCGCTCCGATCGGGCAGGTACACGTAGACGCCGAGGATGTCGGGCGGAGGCAGCAGCCGAGCCTGCAGTCCCCGTCGTGATACCCGGCTGCCACGGCGCACTGCCCGGTGTGCGTGCACCGCGTCGGCGGCCACCTGCTCCCCGAGTCGCGTCAGGTGCCCTTGCAGGTGGGGAAGGCGGTCCAGCGCGCGCTGAAGCTGGTAACGGGCGAGGTCGTCGTGGACGTTGCCGCTCGGGGTGGCGTCCAGCAAATGGCCGGTGCTGTCGGTGTCCAGCCAGCAGGTCTCGCCGCCGACCACCGTGAAGCCGAGGAACTGGGCGTCCTCGGCGACCTGGGTGACGGTGCGCCGTGAGCCGGGCACGACGAGCTCGACCCGAAACCGCGCTACCACCAGCGTCGTCACCGTGCCGACCGCTCTGGTGCGAATGACCGCCGCTCGTCGCGCCGGACGCGCGGCCTCGGGTAGCAACGGGTCGAGTGCGCCATCCAGGACATAGCGGGCGATCGCCTCGACGGTGTGATCGGTCCGGTTGAGCAATGGCTCCCCGGGTGGAGCCGGCAGCGACCGATGGAACCGCATCGACGGGGTCTTGGCGGGTGGAAGTTGATCCAGGAGCGCGTGTGGAAGCGTGTCGGTGCGTACGGTGAAACCGTCGGCGGTGTTGCTGATCTGGCCAGACAGCAGGGCGAGTGCGTCGCGGGTGAACCGTTCGGCATCGGCTGGGCCGCCGAGACCGCGACGGACTTCGGCGAGCGTCTCGGCGACGTCGTCTGGGCGCAGGGTGGCCTGCCGGAACCGTGACCGGGAGGCCTTCTCCCGTTCGGCCGCATCGACCCACCGTGTGAGCACCGCGTCGGCGGTCTCGCTGGAGGTCACCGAACCGAGGTCGAGCATGAGCTGCTCGGGTTGAGTACCGCGCAGCAGCAGGGACTCCCAGATAGCCTTCATTACGGTGGTCGAGTCGGCCGGCACGGCAACCGAGACTCCGGTGCTGCGTTTGATCGCCTCGTGGCGGCGGATGAGCACGTCGAGGACCACGCCGTCGATCTTGTTATCGGCGCCGTAGTAGGTGACCGTTCGCACGGTGGGGGCGAGTTGTCCGAATCGGTCTACCCGGCCTTCGCGCTGTTCGTGGCGGGTGGGGTTCCAGGCGAGGTCGTAATGCACCACCGCGGTGAAGCCGTCCTGCAGGTTGACCCCCTCGGACAGGCAGTCGGTCGCGACCAGCACTCGCACGCCATCGTGGGCGATTAGCTCGTTGACCCTGGACTCGCGTTCCTCCGGCGGCAACGTCCCGGTGACGGCTTCCACCCGGGCAGCGGAATGGGTCTTCGCCAAGGCAGCGTGCAGGTGTTCGGCCACGTACTCTGCGGTTGCGATGTAGCGGCAGAACACAATGGGGTGGAAGCCGTCGGTGATGAGCGAGTTGAGGATGGTCGCCAGGCGTGCGAGCTTGGCATCGCCTTTGGGCCCGCACAGTGCTTCGGCCTCGGCGGCGAATCCGCGCAGTCTGCGCCGGGTGGTTGCGTCAGGATGATCGTTGGCGGAGGTGTCCGCGCCGAGTCCGGTGTCGTCGCCCTCCGCGAGCTCGTCGATGTCCACGTCGAGAACTTGTGGGGAGGCGAGTGCGTCGGCGGTCTCGACGGTCTCGGCGCTGGTGAGCTCCGAGCGGTTGCGTAGCGTTTGCACCGCTGCGGCGGGGCTGGACGCGAGCGAACGCAGCAGCGCGATCGCCGACCACCACCGGACTCGCTGGTGCACATGGCTGAGCGAGGGGTCGGTGACCCGCTGCCGTGCGAATGCGAGGATTCGATCGAACAGCTTCTGGTATTCGGGTCGGAGTCGGTAGCTCTCCTCGGCGCACTCCCTGTTCGGAAAGGGGGTGTCCTCGGCAAGGTATTCGCGAATGTCCGCGCGCTGTCGCTGGATAAGGTAGCTAGCGAGTAGCTTCCGATCGTTCTCGCGTGCCGGTCCGGACAGATCCGCCGGCAGTTCGCCGAGGCGGTTATCCAGTAGCCCGACCAGGGCTTGCCACGCGCCATCGTCGCCGTTGTGCGGGGTGGCGGTGAGCAGCAGCAGATGCCGGGCAGGGTCGTCTGCGAGTCTGCGCAGCAGGGTGTAGCGCTGGTGAGCCTGTGATGAGGCGGTGGTGGACGGTGCGATGCAGGTGTGCGCTTCGTCGACGATGACCAGTTCTGGGCACAGCAGGGCGAACTCGTCGCGGCGGCTGCGTTGCTTGATGTAGTCGGTGGAGACGATGAGGTGCGGGTAGTGCTGGTAGACGTTCGACCCGAAGGGCACCAAGCGGGCCAACCGGTTCGCCGTCGATGGCAGCAGCAGCTCGGCGTTGATTCCGAACTTGGTGCGCAGCTCGGATTGCCACTGCGGGGCAAGCTGGGGTGAGCAGAGCACTGCCAGGCGTTGGGCGTCTCCGCTGGCTAGCAGTTCGGCGGCGATGAGACCGGCTTCGATGGTTTTGCCGACGCCTACGCCGTCCGCGATGAGCAGGCGGGTGGTGTCCTGGGCGGTGGCCATCATGAGCGGCACGAGCTGGTAGTTGCGCGGTGTGACCGCTAGCTGCGCGAACGATCGGAACGGTCCGGTGGTGTCCCGGAAGGAGAGGCGCAGCGCGTCGCGTAGCAGCCGGGCGCGGGCGGCGTCGCCGCGATCGTCCACGCTGGGAGCGTCAAACGTTGCCACTGCCGGGTGGTCGATACCCGGCAGCAGGAGCGTGGTCTCGTCGTCGCGGCCGCCGAGTGGCCGCACCAGCACCGTGCCAGCGGGGGAGGCGGGCAGCACCAGCCACTCGCGGCCGCGCGCGGTCACCAAGGTGCCAGGGCGGAAGTCGGTGGTCGTCACACGTGCTCCCTGCCGGGGCCAAAGACACTGGGATTGGCTGTCACGAGTTCACGCCAGCTCGGCTGCTCACCGCAGGCTGGGCTACGGTCGTCTTCGTGGTGGAACCTGAGCACCAACCAGCCGGCCTCGTCTTCAAGGCGAGACTGCGCCGCCCGATCCTTCTCGGTCTGGTGGTTGTAATCGTGCACCGGGCCGTCGACGAAGATCGCGACGTCACGCGCTGAGGTGCGGTAGGCGAAATCGGGCCGGACATAGAAGCCGTCGATGAGTTCTTGTGACTCGTCTGGCAGTCGGTAGCCACCTTCGTTGAGGTAGTGCAGGAAACGCTGCTCCAACCACGTGCAGCCCTTCTCCAACCGGGCCAGCAGCTCGGCGCGGTCCTCTCCTCGAACACCTCCCAGCTTCACACTGGCGGTGGACAGCTCCTGAAGCAGACCGATGACGCAGTGGCGGTCGAGCGCCTGGTGGTCCCACTGGTTGCTGTAGGACAACAGGCAGTCGTAGCAGGCTTGGGCGCACAGCTCAGTTGCGTGCTCGGCCTTTCCGAGGTCGTTGCCGGTGTCCGCGTCGTAGTGCAGCAGCCTGATGGCGCGCCGGGCCACGCGGCGCATCGGGCCGTCCTCGGTGGCGAGTCGACGCAGGACGCCCGCGCCGCCTTCGGCGGCCTCATACATCAACAGCACCGACCAGGCGTGCGGACGGATGCGCCCGGGCATTGGCTCGACCGCGAGCTCGTTGCTCTCCAGCTGGAACTCGGCTTCGACGGCGCGCTTGAGCGCGTACATCGCGGCCATTCGCTGCTCAACGGGAACGCGTGCGGCCAGCTTGATCAGCAGCGCGTTGCGGTGGTCCTGGACGTAGGGAACGACCCGCTGGATGCGTCCATCGCTATCGCTTGCGGTGTTCTGGTCGACGGCGCGAGCCCATTTGCCCTCGACCGTGTCGAGCAGGTAGCCGTGTTCGGCTTTGTCTTTGCGGCGGCGCAGGCCCACGTTCATGCGGCGGATGAGCGCGGTGTCGCCGTAGTTCAGCTCGGCGAGTGTGCGACCGTCGGCATCGACGAGTGTGCTGGTGAGCTTGCTGCTGCGTTCGCCGTGCGGTTCGAAGCGGATCGCGGTGGTGATCTCGTGTCCGGCGCGTTGGCGTTCTTCCTCGTCCGCGCTGATCCGGTCCCGGCGGCGGGTCTTGACGGCCAACAAGCGCATCATTGCGGTCATCTTCGCCAGTTCGGTCGATCCGCAGTGCTCACACTCGCCATACCCGGTCGGCCCGTTACCCTCGTTGAGATATCCGCAGGCCTCGCAGCGGTCTATCTCAGTCAGGTTGACTCCGGTGCCGTCTTCGCGGGCTGGCAAACTGACCCGATTTACTTCGTAACGTGCGCCCTCGTGGTAGATGAAGGCGCCTGGGCCGAATTCGCTGATCGCCAGGAAGCGCGGGCGCTGCACGTAGTCGCCCTGCCCGTGTGCTGTCCGGCGTTCGGCTGGGATGAATGCCGCGAGGGGCAGCCGGGGGAAGGAGTACCCGGGCAGAAATCCTTCGGAGGCGAAGTACCGGTAGGGATAGAAGTCGCCTTGGTTGACGTCATCGATCTCGCCGCGCAAGAGGTCCAGGGCGGCCCGGGCCTCGGATATCTGTCCCCGTGCACGCCGCTTGGCGGGCTCGGATGCCCCAATGGTCTTCAGTACTTCGTTGGCGGAGTCGAGCTCGTTGCGTGCCTCCTGGTACAGGCCGCGCCAACGATCAAGCGCCTGTTGGAACCGGCTTGGCGCCTGGCTGATCGTCTCCTCGATCCAGCGGTCGCGCCACCACGGCGCGGCTACCACCTCGGGCGTGGCACGCAGTACCGTTCGAACAGCCGAGGTGGCCCGCGTTGTGGCCGCCTGGTTGAAGATCTTCGAGGTCACCTCGTCATGTAACGGCTGACCGGGCAGCTCCACATCGATTAGCTCGACCATGCTCGATTTGAGGTCCAGTCCCGTCTGCACCAGCCAGATCGCGTGGGCATGAGCGCGCACGAGGTCCTGATTGCCCAGTTCGAGCCGAGGTGGTGCGACCGCGCCGGCGACCATGTCCTGGCTGCGTCCGAAGTAGTAATTGTCGTGGGCGCTGCCTGTAGCGCAGTACGTCAGTACCACAGCCGGCTGCCCCGAGCGGCCGGCTCGGCCGGAGCGCTGCGCATAGTTCGCTGGGGTTGGCGGGACGTTGCGCATTCCGACTACGTTGAGGCTTCTGATGTCGACGCCGAGCTCCATCGTCGGCGAGCAATACAGGACGGGCAGGTCAGCTGTGCTGAACCGTCGCTCACGCTCCTGGCGTACCTCAGGGGCGACCTGAGCGGTGTGTTCGTGTGCTTCGAGGCCAGCCAGCCCACCCGCGGTCTCGGCGTAGAACCGACGGAAGTAGGGGTTGACCCGGCCCTCGGTGTTGTTGCCACGCATCAGGTCAGGGGCACGGTGTTGCCCCTCGCCAGCCCACCATTCGATCATCCCGGCCTGGATGCGGTAGCCCACACGCCGATGCCGCTCCTCAACCCTGGCGAGCAGCCCGACCTTGGCCATCGTGGTGAGCAAGGAGCCGATGATGGTGTCCGCGTCCGCCACTGCCACAGGGTGCGGGTGCAAGGGGAAACGGTCAGGCCGGCGCAGCCAACGTCCGTATAGACCGAGGCCGGAGAGGTAGAGGTCGCGGCCTATCCCGGGAAGCCCTTTGGGCCGGGTGCCTGGGTAGCAGGTCGCCGCGTAGACGCCTTGCTCGTCGGTCAACGTCCATGGTGCGCGTAGCCACTCTTGACTTGCTCGCCTGATGGCCTCGTACCGCTCCTCGGTGAGGTACTCAGACTCGATGCAAATATGCCGGCGCATTTCGTCGAGTAGCGTCTGCATGATGAGCTGACGAGTCTCTGGGTCGGCTCCCGCCAATGGCTGCCCCGCGCTTGCCCATTTATCTTCGTCAACGGCGAGCCGGTTGAGGCTCGCGTAGGCAAGCTTCAGCTGGCCCGTCTGCTCCAGGTTGGGCATCGTGATCCGCCAGCCCCGCCGCAGGTCCGCCCACACCCGGTAGGCCACCGATTCCCGTAGCGCCTTTGCTACTCTTTGTTCAGCTGCGTACTCCACATCCGGGTTGCGGGCGTAATCAGCGAGCGAGACGTTGAGGCATTCGATCACCCGCCGGCCGAGTTCGTCGTCGGTTAGCGGTTCGTCCGGGAATCGCTCCTGCTGTCGGGCCACGGCCCGATAGACGGCCGAGCGAATCAGGCCGACCAATACGAAGTCGTTGAAATGGCCGGCCTGCAGGCTGGCGTCCTGGCGGTTGTCGGAGAAAGCCAGGAACTTGCGGGCGTCCTCATCGAGGTCAGTGGCGCCGCGTAATGTCCGCATCACGGCCTGGGACAACACTGAGACTGCGCTCGCCCTGCCCTCGGTACCCAGACTCGCCACGCGAGAGAATTCCGATTGCCCCGTGCTCTCATAGCTAGTCTTGCAGCACGGGCAGAAATGCAGAGTCTCAAAGAACGCGACCGGAATCCCCTCGGCGGTGCGTGCCCCGGAGTTGTTGACCCGCATCCCCTCCGGCAGCCGCGATCGACGAGGCTTATCGAGTTCCCGGCTGCCACCGAACTCAACCACCCAGTCGTCCGGCACGAGATCCAGAAGCTCAACCGAGGATGTGTCAGGCCAATCCGAGCTGAGGATCAGCAATAAGCCTGTGGCATGCGCCGGGTCGCCCGCGCCACCGCTCAGCAGCCGCGGAGTGAACAGCTCACCGCCCTGCTCCCGATTCACCACCAGGAAGTCCTGTCCACACTCGCGGCAGAACGCGAGCGGAAACAGGGGCTGTCCGGGCGGCTCGACCGGGGCGCTGCGCTGATAGCGGGTCGTCAGGTAGCGCCGGTCCGGTCGATCAAGGGTCACATAGGCGGTGTCCCCCTTACCGATGAACTGATGGAGCTTGAATGCGAACAGCGCACGACCATCGGCACCGCGTGCCCGCGACCCAGCCAGCAGTGTGTCTCGCAACGCCTTCTCACACACCGCGTGGTCTAAGCCGGTGTCTGTCGCGAGCGTGACTGCTGCGTCCCGTAGCCGTGTAGGTGATTGGCGAGCAAGGTGGCCTTCGCCATCCTCACGCAGCCCGAAAACCCGCTCGATCCAGATGGCGAGATCGTCGTGCCGCAAGGCTGCGTGAGCTGCCGGAGGCACGCTCGTTACCCGTCTGGCGAGTCGGGTGAGATCGGCCTCACCAACGGTGGCGCGCCGGAGCGACTCGCCGATGACGCTGGCGGCCGCAATCGGCGTCCCGAACAGTCGAGTGGCCAGAGCGGCTACCTCCGTGCGTTGCTCGGCCGGGCTTCCTGGCCCGGCAAGCGTGGCGCTGGTTCCGATGCACTGGAGCTGATCACCCCGCACGGCTGCGCGTAGCCGGCGCACCAGCATGGCGACATCGGCACCTTGACGGCCTCGATATGTGTGCAACTCATCGAGCACGAGGAACGAGAGGTTCTCCGCGCTCGTGATCAGTCGTTGGCGCTCCCTGGGACGGGTGAGCATGAGTTCCAACATCATGTAGTTAGTCAGCAAGATGTCCGGCGGGCTATCGAGGATCACGTCTCGCTCTGCGCGGCTCTCCTGACCGGTGTACCGCTTGAAACTGACCCTCGGCCTGTCCTTGCTGAGGAACTTTTCCAACTCGCCGCGCTGGCTGTTGGCCAGCGCATTCATCGGGTAGACGATGATCGCGCGTACTCCGCGTCCTGGGCCGTCATGGAGCACGCGATCCACGATCGGCACGATGTAGGACAGTGACTTGCCCGAGCCAGTGCCTGTGGTGAGCACGTACGACTCTCGGCGTGTGGCAACACGGATTGCGTCAGCCTGATGCTTATGGAATCTGAGCTCGCTACCGACCGGATCGGTGTCCGTCCGCTGTCGGAAGATCTCAGAACATGCCGGGTGGAGCAGACCAGCATCAACCAGGTCGCCGACCGAACCGCCGGACTCGAAGGCCGGATTGAGCGCTAGCCAAGGCTCGGGCCACAGCAGCCCGTTCTCGATTTCACGCTCGACCGTTTTGAAGACGTCTGGGTCGCGGATGTTCAGGAACCCACGCACGAACGACTCGTAGTCGTCGAGCACTTCCCCGAGCACACCGAACGCATCCACTGTGCCTCCAGGCCACCTGACCGACGCAGTATGTGTCGACCCCCTGATCGACCGCGATCTCCAGAGTGCTATGTTCCGAGGTTTGGCATGTACAAGTCTGCATCCTACGACGGCGTCACTCGATCGTGTGATTACTGCCCTGTGGGATTCTCGGGGGCTGTCGGAGCTGCGGGCTAGGTGACGATCTGTGCTCACTGCACGCCTGTGGCGGCAAGGGGAGGGCGCAGGCCGCTCGTCGCATGAATCTTTCGTAACTATGTGTTACGTCGGGCCAGGAGAAGTCCAGACTGGATCTAGTCGACGACGGAATGGGTCACCAACGGAGGCAGACGCTTGCCGGCTCAGCGGGTGCCGGGCTGTTCGAGGCGGTTGACGTGCTGGACGCGGTGGGCCCAGTATTGCTAGAACGGTTCTCAATGTTTCTCATTTCGGAGGCAGGGTATGCGCGCTCGGTTCCTCGGCAAGGACCCCGAATCGCAAGTGGACAACTCACCTACGCTGTTCGCCACCGACCGAACAGACCGGACGACCTACATCGCGCAGGGTTGGAAGGTGACGGACCCGCAGGTGTTGGCGGACGTCGGGCCGGTACCCGATCACGAGACATTGATCGAGATCCCGGAAGAGGTCCTGAAGTTTTATGTGCGCAGATACCGGGAGGAGGGGGAGCGCTGAGTCGGTTCATCGAGCCTGGTCCTGAGTTCAGGAAGCTGTTCCACACTTTCGAGCACACGGCGTTCCGGTTGGAGGCGCGCGATACCTACGACGCGTCATATGAGAACGAGTCGTTGCGGAAGTTCCTTGCCGGTGAGCCGGACGATCTGCCGTGGTTGCAGACCTGGCTGGACATGATCCGTGAGGCGGCGTCCGAGGGCCGTCGTTTCGCCCGTGTCCGGGTGGTGACGGTGCCGCTGACTGACTACAGCCGGTTCGGGGCGTGGTGCGCGCAGTTCACTAACGGCGCGGGGGAGGACATCCGCTACCTGGAACGGGAACGGGCGCGCGCCGCGCAGGTTCCGGAGCATGACTACTGGCTGTTCGATTCACGCAAGTTGGTGCGGATGCACTTCGATGACCAGGATGCCTTCCTGGGCGGGGAGATCATCGAGGATCCGACGGTGATCGTGCAGCACAACTATTGGCGTGATGCCGCCTGGCATCACGCAGTTCGACGGGACGATTTTGCCAACGAACAGGGCGTCGGACGTCTCGAACGTCCTTGAAGCACGCAACACGCTCGGCAAACGACTCCGCGAGCTGCGCCTCCGCGCTGGTCTGAGCGGTAGGGAGCTGGCGGAGTCGTTGTCGTGGGCGCGGTCCAAGGTGTCCAAGCTGGAGAACGGACAGCAGACCCCCACCGACAACGACATCAGAGCCTGGACCGGGGCGACGGGCAGCGGCAACGAGGCAGAGTCTCTGCTGGTCTCGTTGCACACCCTGGAAGTGCAGCACGCCGACTGGCAGCGGATCCTGCGCACGGGGATCCGGCCTCGGCAGAACAAGCTGGCCGAGTTGGACCAGCAGACGAAGCTGTTCCGCGCCTTCGAGGTGACCGTCATCCCCGGCCTGCTCCAGACGCCGGGGTACGCACGCGCCCGGTTCGCCGAAAGCATCCGCTGGCTCAAGGTCCCGAACGACATCGACGAGGCCGTGCAGGGCCGCATCGCTCGACAGGAGATCCTGCATCGGCCGGACAAACGATTCCATTTCGTGCTGACCGAGGCGGCGTTGCGTTACCGGCTGTGCCCGCCGGACGTGACGCTCAGTCAGCTCGGCCACCTGATCTCGCTCACCGCCTTGCCGAACGTCCGGCTCGGCGTCATCGGCTTCGACACCCAGTACGTCACGTCCCCGTGGCACGGTTTCTGGATCTACGACAACGACAGGGTGCTCGTCGAAACCATGTCCGCCGCGCTCGACCTGCGCCAGCCAGCCGAGATCGAGCTCTACAGCGGGGCCTTCGAGCAGCTCGCCGCCGTGGCCAGCTACGGCCGCTCCGCGCGCGCCATCATCAACCGCGCCATCGACGACCTTGAGCCTGAGGTGGCGGACGGTAGCGATTAATTTCGCGCCGGGCCGTGCGGACAGCTTGTTTCGAGAAACTTTGGGAACGTTTCTAGATTCGTGAGTTGGCACGTGTTTACGCTGCCCGGGCACGTCGCGATTGGCGGCATCGTCCGGGGAGATCTGGTGACACCATCCGTGCCATTGCTGGCGAAAGAGCAGGTCGAACGGCTACCCGAGCGCGCGCGTGAGGTGGTGGAGTATCGCAAGAGCGGGTTGAGCCTGAACCACATTCAGGGGTGTCCGCTGGATTGTGCGTACTGCATCCGGCATACCTACGGGTTGTGGGATCAGCGGCAGCCGCGCGCGCTGATGCCGGATGCCGAGGCGGTGCGCCAGCTGGTGCAGCACCGGTACTTCCAGCCGCACGTGACGCCGGTGCAGGTGTTCAACCGCGCCACGGACCCGTTTCTGCCGGCTGTCCGGGCGCACACCTTCGCGGTGTTGGAGGATCTCGATCGGCGCGGCCTCACCAATCACCTCTTGGTCATCACCCGCTATCAGATGATCCCGGCCGACGTCGAGCGGCTGAACCAGCTCCTGCATCTCAAGGTGACGCTGTTGTTCACGTACTCGGGTATCGAGAACACCCGGATCGAGCCGTACCCGTCGCGGGTCGCGGCCGGGTCGTTGAAGCTGATGAGCGCGCCGAGCCGGCGCCGGTATCGCACGGTGCTGTACTGGCGTCCCCTGGTGCCTGGGCTCAACGACTCCGACGAGCACCTTCACCGAGCCTGTGAACTGGCCCGGTACGCGGACGCGACCGTGTTCACCGGGCTGTTCTATCGGGACGAGATCGCCGCCTATTACCGGGCGAACCACCTGCCTGAGCCGTATGACGAGACCGCGCGCCGCAAGATCGTCCCGGAAACGTTGGAGCAGCGGGTGCTCGCGGTGTTCGGCATGTCGGTGCCGTTGTTCCGCAAGACCTCGTGCGCGGTGTCCTACGTACACGGGATGCCGGACTACAACGGCCACTACGGCATCCGGGAGATGTGTGACATCTGCCCACTGAGCCAACTCGCGCGCTGCGCCGGCGCGCACCGCGCCCCGACGCGTAAGTGCCTGGAGCAGGTGGCGGCGGTGCTACCAGAGGGCCATCAGATGGAGGTCGTAGAGATCGATGAGCGGGCGGCGGTGGTGTCCGGGTTGGACACGGAGCAGCCGCGCTACTACTTGCAGCACGCGCTCGGGTTCCAGGTCCACGATGTCGCACACCCACACCGGACGCGGCGGCATGGGCGCGCGGACATCGGCTGGAAGGACACCACCGACGATGACTGACTGGACGAGCCTGACCTACGTGGTCGTCGACGTGGAAGGCAACGGCCAGCAGCCACCCGACCTCGTGGAACTGGCCGCCGTGCCCATCGTGGGCGGGGTCATCGGTGAGCCGGCGTGCTGGTTGGTGAAGCCCGAGACGCCGATCTCGCCGATCGCCCGCCGCATCCACGGCATCACCAACGGCGCGGTCGCCACCGCGCCCACGTTCGCCGACATCGAGGCCGAGGTGCGAGAAACGCTCTCTGCGGACGCGGTTGTGGCTCATAACGCCCACGTGGATCTCGGAGTCCTGCGGCGCAAGCTCTGCGGGTGGGACTGCCCGGAAATCTTCGACACCCTGCAACTCGCTCGCCGCCTGCTGTCTGGTGCCGACAGCTACAAGCTCGGTGCGCTCGTTGACCGGCTGCGGTTAGCGGAGGGGCTTCCGGATGGGCTTGCGCCGCACCGTGCCACGTATGACGCCCTGGTCACCGCGCGGCTGTTCGTCCACCTCGCCACGCCGCCGGACGCGTGGGCGCGGTCGTTGGACCAGCTCCGCGACAGATCGGGGAGAGGAGGCGATGGTGGTACTGAGGCCCTTTTCTGACCAGCAACGCGGCCTGTTTTTGTCCGTCGATGGGCCGAGTGGCGCCGGGAAATCGACCATCGTCGGGCACCTCGCGCAAATGCTGGTGACCGCCGGCGAAACCGTCCACGTCACCGCCGAGCCCTCCACCGGCCCGATCGGCACGTTGGCCCGGGAACTGACTGAAACGGTCACCGGGCCCGCGCTGGCCTGCCTGTACGCGGCCGACCGCTACCACCACATCGACACCGAGATCTGGCCGTACCTCGAACGCGGTGACACGGTGATCGTCGACCGCTACGTCCCCTCTGGGCTGGTGATCCAGCGCTTCGATGGCGTCGACCCGGCGTTCCTGTGGAAGCTCAACTCCGACGCCCGGCGGACCGACCTCGCGGTGATCCTGGAAGCAGACCCGACCGTGATCGCGCAACGGCTCGACGAACGCGGACCCCACAACCGGTACCAGCTCCAACCTGGCAGTAGCCACGCCGAGATCTACTTTTACGAGCAGGCCACCGAGCGACTGATCCAGGCGGGGTTCGACGTGCTGCGCGTGGACTGCAACCGCCAGGCCGCGCACCAGGTCGCAGCGCACATCCTCGATCACCTCATGACCTTCTTCGCGCCCGCGAAGGAGCCCGCGTGAACACGATCCGCATCGATCGCATCCGCGCGGAGATCCGGTCCGGCCTGGACGGGTGTGAGGGGCCGCAGCTGGTGGTTCCGATGACCTGCATGCTGGATGGCCGGGAGCATGCGGTCACCGAGCTGGGGTTCGAGCGCCGGACACACGGCCGCTATCGGGCATTGTGCGGCGCGTGGGTGTGCCCGGGCTCGTTGTTCAGCCCGCCCGGCCAGCCTTGCATGGCCTGTGTCGCCGTTGTGGCGTCTAAGCCAGTTGGGCGGGCCGTGGCATCGCGCCAGTGGCCGGTGGGCACGCTGAGGACTCGTCTGGTCGTTGCGCACGTCCGTGGCGGTCGGCGAGGAAGGAACTGGAAACCGTGAACTTGATCAGCCACCCGGCCCTCGAACAGGCGCTTCTGGCGTTTCACGTCGCACTGGAACGGCACGCGCCCGACGACACCCATTCACGGTTCGGCGACTGGGTGGACGGCAGCGGCACCCGCATCGTCGAAGCGTTGTTGAAGGACGGCTGGCAACCGCCGGTGCCGTCCTGGATGGAGGACTCAGATGGGATGGGCTGATCTTCGAATGGTGCACAGCTTGGTGCGCGGCCAGGGGATCGAGCTCGTCATCGAGGACACCGACACTGGCGCACGAGCCGAGGTGACCGGCACCGTGACCCAGGTGATCGGAAACGGCACCGCGAACATGGTCGGCCGAGCCCATGTCCGGGGCCGTGCCCGGCGTCTGCCCTTACCCGGTGCTGCGGCGTTGCGCGCGGTAGATGGCAGCGAGACGCCGTGACCGGGCACGTTCCTGGTTTCGCCTCGGGATGCGCCTGTGGTTTCGGACAGGGCTTCGCGTTTAGGGCGAACCCCTACGCCAGTGCGGTCGTCCTGGTCAGCGGTCACCCGGAAGCTTCGCGTGGTGGCCCCGACAAATGGTTACTTCCGCGGGTCGCCATGTCCTGGGTGGGTAGGCCTGACACGTTGCCGTTGCTGCTGGGCCGCTGTGCTCAGTGGGCTCCACTAAGCTTAGTGACTAAGCTTAGTGTGTTTATGCTGGTCAAGGTCGAAGTGGAAGCGCTGGCTGATGTCGGCGTAGTGGTTGCTTAGCGGAGGCGACGCGGCTCGGCGCTACTGACGCGACGCTGACGTTGGCCCGGCGCGGCGCTCGCGCTGTTGCCACTTTGCGGCTCTTGACCAGCGCAAATGGTAGAATCGGTGCATGTTCAGGCCGTCCGGGAAGATTCATAGTCATGGCCGGCGAATTTCCAGGGTTCGTTTCCCTGCTCTGATCCGTGGTCGTTTCCCAGGTCGTTTCGGTGCTCGTTTCGCGACGTTGCCCACACGGGCGTCCTAAGGGTGTTTAGCCAGGTCAGCGTGGGTAGTGCCGCCCGTTTGGTCAGGCCCGACAAAGATGGTTGGGGGTGTGGGGGCGGTGCGCGTAGATGTTGACTTGTTCATCCGGTGCGGTGGATAGGGCAGGGGACGGTGCCAGCGACCCCGCCAGAGGTTCCGCCAGAGGTTCCGCCAGCGAGTGCGCCAGTCACCCAGCCACCTAGAGTGGCGGACCCTCGCGGCGTCAAAGTCGCTGCTCACAGCTACGTGATGTAGCTTCGGCGGGCCCCGACTGACCCTTCAAGGGTCACAAGACGCGTCGGCGACGCATGGCCCGCGTTGGCCCACCCCGGAGGGGTGGGCGGGCAGGTCGCGTTGTGCGGCCTGCTGTGTATCCGCTCCGGCCGAGCTGGCGGGGCTGCTCCGTCCGGGCTCCGACCGTCCGTGCTGTCCAGATTCCGCCAGCGCGGCGCGCCTTGTACCAGGTGTGGAGCACAGCAAGCACTCGATCGACTGCCAGGTACCCGCGTCGCTCGCGCGCCGGGGACGGCCGGCCCTTGGCCGGGTCGTTCGAAATTGGGTTGTCCGGTTTCGGCGGTGTCGACCCGTCTCTTACCCGTGAAGGGCATTGCACGGCCGGATCCGGGTGTGGGAGGGCGATGAGCGGCAGGACGGCGCAAACGGCTGGTCCGTTGGAGTGGACGTCTCGGGTGGGGTGTCCCCAAACCGGCGGAAAACCGGAGTTAGGGGCTGGACGGCCCGCGGGGCTGTCGATCGGGAATCGCTGCTGTTTCCTGCGATGGCCCGGCTCGTGGGCCGGGCCAGTCGGAGAACAAGCATGAACAAGCGGCGTCCACGGCGGCGCGTCGTGGAGTACTCCGGTCAGATCCAGCGAGTGGGCGGTTCGGAGGGGCGGCGGCTCCAAGCTGAGCTTGCAGCGGTGGTGCGTGAGCTGCTGGTCTGGGCCGCCGAGGACCGGGAGGACCGCCTGGCGGATGGGCGCGGTGAGGCTCAGCGGGATCGCGTGGTGGACCCGCGCGGCACCGGCGGCGATGAGCGGGCCGCGGCGTGAGACACCGGTCGGGAAGGGGTCTCAGGAGATGCGGTAGCTCAGGAAGGCGACGGGCCTTCCGCCCGGACCGGCGTTGTGCCCGGTGGTCGCTGCAGCCGGCTCAGCGGCCCCCACGTGGCCTCCACGGCGTCACCGCCGGCATATCCCACTCGGGCGTCGTGCCAGAGGCACGTTGTCCGTTCGGGTGCCCTTGTGCGCGGCGCCGTTGGCTCGTAGTGGTCGCGGCCACCAGCGCGTGGGCACCACCGCGGCCGCCCCGGCGGTGACCGAGGTGCAAGCCGGCGGCGCCGATCGTGGCGGGGAAGTGCGCGGAACCGATGCCGCTCTATGCCCCCGTGGTCGCGTGAGGAGTTCGCCGATGCCGCCGCCTGGCCCGCGACGTGCACCAGTTGCACGTACCGGCGGCGCTCACGCACGGGGCGGCTTGTGATGCGGGACCGCCACGAGACTTCCGAATTTCCAAACGTGACTAGTCGCGAGACCGATCTCGCGATCGATCACGGGGGAGATGAGTGGCGAGACCAAGTGTCTCGATTCTCCCGAGACGTTCGAGAAACTCAATCTCGCGAGATTGTCTCTCGCGAGCCTATCTCGTCTCCCTCGCAACTGGCCCGGGACAAATCTGAACGAAGGGTGCAGGACCTGCTAGAAACTCCGTGTCGACGGTGACTGGAGCCGTGGCGTAGTGCTGTTGACCAGTAGAAATAGTGTTAGAATTGATTGCTGGATGCGAGCCGCTGACCACGGTCAGAACTATTTAGATGGCGCGCGGTTCGGGATGCTGTGTTTTGTGGCTGCAAGATGCCTCGAAATGGTCAATCGAACGCTTGACGTGACCGTCGGGGCGCGCGCCAAGGACGAAAGGAATTCACGTGGCTAACCAGCCAGTCAACCCGCCGAGACCGAGAAATCGGGACCGGCCAGGGTTGCCGAGCGGGTCTCGCCGCCCGGCGGGTGTGGTGTCCGCGCGGGTGCCGGTGTCGGGGCCGTCCGGGTTGTCGGACTACGCGGTCTCGCCGATGGGTGCGCCGACCCGGTTGTTGGGTGGTGAGGTGCGGGTGGCGTTCGTGGGGCGCTGCTCGACCGAGGACCAGCAAGACCCGCGCCAGTCGATGATCCGGCAGCTGGAGAACAGTCGGCGGGCGTTGCCGGAGGCGTGGGTGATCGTGGCCCATTTCTTCGATGTCGAGTCGGGCCGGATGGAGCTGGAGCAGCGCGGACAGGGCGTCGACTACGAGCGGTTCGATATCCCGATCTCCCGCGACGGCGGGATCGCGGACCTGTTGGCCGAGGCCAAGCATCCGGGGCGGCGGTTCGACGTGGTGATTTGTGAGAGCGTGTCGCGCATCGCGCGGCGCACGTTCGAGAGCTTGGAGATCGAGCGTGAGTTGGAGCGGGCTGAGGTGCCGCTGTTCGCGTCGAACGAGCCGATCACCCTGGACGGCAGCTGGGCGCAGCGTCTGCTGCAGCGGCGGATCAACCAAAGCGTCGCCGAGTGGGAAGTCGCGAACACCCTCGAACAATCCTGGGGTGGGCTGTGCACCCATGTGCGGGATGGCTGGAACATCGGCAAACCCTGCTACGGGTACAAGGCGAAAACCTACCGCCACCCCAACCCGGTCAAGGCCGAGCGCGGCCACACCAAAACCCGCCTCGAACCCGACGCCGCACGCGCGGAGACCGTCACGCAGATCGCGTTGTGGCGCTACCACGAGCGGCTCGGCTACGACACCATCGCTGACCGGCTCAACGCCGACCTGGACAGATACCCGCCACCGGAGCCGACCAGCAAAGCCCGCGCACGCGGGGCGTGGGGGAAGACCAGCGTCATGGAGATTCTGCGGAACCCGAAATACACCGGCTACCAGGTGTTCAACCGGCGCGCGTCCCGGTCGCGGCACGGGAAGGTGAACGACCCGATGAAGTGGGTGTGGTCACCCGAACCCGTGCACGAGCCGCTCATCCCCAAGTGGATGTATGACGAGCTGGCCGCCCGCCGGGGCGCGAGACGCGGCTCCCGAGACGGCAACGAGCCCAACAACCACACCGGGACCAGGCGGACCTATGTGCTGCGCGGCATGATCTTCTGTCGGTGCGGGCGGCGGATGACCGGCAACCAACGTCACGGCCGCACCTACTACCTGTGCTGGCCGCGCAACAACAACCGCGGCCGCCCCGACACCTACGCCGGCCACCCCAAAACCGTGTACCTACGCGAAGACGCCCTGATGGACGCGATCTCCCGGTTCTACGCCGATCGCGTCTTCGGCCCACACCGCCAAGAACTCCTCGCCGCCGACCTCGCCGGCGTCGACGACCAACAGACCGAAGCGCGGGACAACGAGCGGAAACGCTGGCAAGCGCAGCTGGCGAAGATCGCGCAACGGCAGCACAACCTCATGCAGCAAGCCCAGGACGGCGACCCCAACGACCCGTTCACCCAAGCCCTACGCGGCACATACAACCAACTCGAAGCCGAGAAATCCACGATCCACACGATCCTCGCCGATCTGGACACGACCGACCAGGCCGAGCCGCACCGGCCAACAGCCAACGACGCGGCGCTACTGGATGCGCTGCCTCACCTGGTCATCAGCCTGCACCGCGCACCTGAGGAGCTGCTGCGCCGGTTGTTCGAGATCACCAAGCTCACGGTCCACGAACACGACAGCGACAACGTGACCATCACCATTACGCTGCCCGCCGACGACCTACCCGCCATCGCTGACACAGCCGAAAGGATCACCGAAATCATGCCCCCACACGACGACAACCCGGGCCAAACGGCCAACAACGGGTTCCGTGTGGATGCTGTACGTGCCCCCGGCAGGATTCGAACCTGCGCTCCCGCCTCCGGAGGGCGGTGCTCTATCCCCTGAGCTACGGGGGCAACTTGCGGTTGCCGCTCGCTAAGCCTAGCGCACGCGTGCGCACGGGTTCGGCGGGGCGCTCGGAGCAGTCGCGGCCGGTGATGAGGCGTGGGACACGCTCTAGACTTCCCGGGTGACTTCCGCCGAGCTCACCGCGCTGCTCCGGGCAGCGACCACGGGCGCCCTCGCCGATCGGGGGATCGACGCCGACGTCGTGCTGCCCGGGATCGACTGGGCGGCGGCCGCGGCGCCCCGGGTGATCACCCGTGAGCCGGCGGCGGAACGCGGTTGTTACGCCAGCGCGGTGGCCCTGAAAGTCGCCGGGGTTTGCCGCGTGCCGGCCGCTGAGCTGGCCGAACGGGTGGCGGCGCGGTTGGGGGAGCACCCGGACGTGGTCGGGGCGGAAGCGGCCGGGGCCGGGTTCGTGAACTTCCGGCTGGGTCCGGCGCCCAGGGCGGCAGTGATCGGAAAGCTGCTGGACGGCGCCGGAGACCCCCCGGAGCCGGTCGACCCGGATCCGGTCGGCCAGGAGCCGGTCGACCAGGGGCTGGCCGACGCGGTCGGTGTGGACGCCGCGCGGTACGCGCTGCACCGGTCACCGGTGATCACCGACACCCGGCTGCTGGCCCGGTACACCGAGGAGAACCCGGTTTACCGGGTCCGCTACACGCACGCCAGGCTGGCCGCGCTGGCCCGGCACGCGCAAGCGTTGAAGATCACACCCGGCGACCGGTTCGAGCTGCTCGGGCACCCGGCCGAGGACGCGCTGACCGCCGCCCTCGCCGAGTTCCCCGTCCTGGCGAGAACCGGGCCGAAGATCACCCGCTACCTGGAACGGCTGGCCGGCCTGGTGGCGGAGTTCGAACGGCACTGCCCCGCCCTGCCCAAGGGCGACGAACCGACATCCGAACAACACCGAGCGAGGGTGGCGCTGGGCGCGGCCGCCCGCCGGGTCATGGCCGACGGCCTGGGCCTGCTCGGCGTGAGCGCCCCGGAGCGAATGTGAGAGCGCACCCCGCCGGACCCCGGCACGCCGACCTGAACATCCCGGCCCACGCCGCCGGCATCCCGCCGGCAACCCCGGAAGAACTGGACACGCTGGCGCCGAACGTGTGGCCGCGCAACGCCGGCCGGCGTACGACAGACGGCGCGGTGGAGATCGCCGGCGTGGACGTCCGGGAGCTGGCCGCGCGCTACGGCACGCCGCTGTTCGTGCTGGACGAGGCCGACTTCCGTTCCCGCTGCCGGGAGTTCGCCCAGGCCTACGGCGAGCCGAGCGCGGTGCACTACGCGGCGAAGGCGTTCCTGTGCACCGAGGTGGCCCGGTGGATCGCCGCCGAGGGGCTCTCCCTGGACGTGTGCAGCGGCGGCGAGCTGGCCATCGCGCTGCGGGCCGGGTTCCCGCCCGAGCGCATCGCCATGCACGGCAACAACAAGTCCGTGGCGGAACTCGAACAGGGCGTGGCGGCCGGGGTCGGCACCGTCGTGCTGGACTCGTTCTTCGAGATCGCCCGGCTGGACCAGGTGGCCCGCGACCGGGGTGTCCGGCAGCCGGTGATGATCCGGGTGACGGTCGGCGTGGAGGCGCACACCCACGAGTTCATCGCCACCGCGCACGAGGACCAGAAGTTCGGGTTCTCGCTGGCCGCGCACGGGCCGGAGGGTGACTCGGACGCCGCCGAGGCGGTGCGCAGGGTGCTCAAGTGCGACGGGCTGGAGCTGATCGGGCTGCACAGCCACATCGGCTCGCAGATCTTCGACGCGAACGGCTTCGAGGTGGCCGCCCGTCGCGTGGTCGGTCTGCTTGCCGATCTGCTGACCGAGCACGGCCCCGCCCGGACCGAGTCGATCACCTCCCTGGACCTCGGCGGCGGCCTCGGCATCGCCTACCTGCCCGACGACGACCCGCCGCCGGTGGACGCGCTGGCCGGGCAGCTGCTGGACATCGTGGGCAAGGAGTGCGCGGACGCCGGCCTGGCCATGCCGAAGGTGATGGTGGAGCCGGGCCGGGCGATCGTCGGCCCCGGCACGGTCACGCTGTACGAGGTGGGCACGCTGAAGGATGTGCCGCTGGGGCACGGCAGCTCGCGGCGCTACGTCAGCGTGGACGGCGGAATGAGCGACAACATCCGGCCGGCGCTGTACGACGCGCGCTACGACTGCCGGCTGGTCTCCCGGACGACCGCCGCCTCCGGGGCCACCCTGTCCCGCGTGGTCGGCAAGCACTGCGAGTCGGGTGACGTGCTGGTCTGGGACTGCTGGCTGCCCTCCGACCTGGCCCCCGGCGACCTCATCGCGATCGGCGCCACCGGGGCGTACTGCTACGCCATGGCCAGCGCGTACAACCGGCTGCCCCGCCCGGCCGTGGTCGCGGTGGCCGACGGCGAGCACCGGGTGCTGCTGCGCCGGGAGACCGACGAGGACCTGTTCCGGCTGGAAGTCACCGACTCGGGGGAGGCACGGTGAGCGACCCGATACGGGTGGCGCTGTTGGGGTGCGGCACGGTCGGCGGCGAGGTGGTGCGGCTGCTCGGCGAGCAGTCCGTCGAGCTGGCCGCCCGGGTCGGCGCGCCGGTGGAGCTGGTCGGAGTGGCCGTGCGCCGCCCGCACAAGCACCCCGAGGTGCCGGCCGAGCTGCTCACCGCCGATGCGTCCGGCCTGGTCAACCGGCCGGACGTGGACGTCGTGGTCGAGGTGATCGGCGGCATCGACCCGGCGCGCGGCCTGCTGCTGGACGCGCTCAAGGCGGGCCGGGGGGTGGTCACCGCGAACAAGGCGCTGCTGGCCGAGGACGGCGTGACGCTGGCCGAGGCCGCCGACGCGTCCGGCGCCGACCTCTACTACGAGGCCTCGGTGGCCGGCGCGATCCCGCTGCTGCGCCCGCTGCGCGAGTCGCTGGCCGGCGACAAGATCAACCGGGTGGCCGGGATCGTCAACGGCACCACCAACTTCATCCTCTCCGCGATGGCCTCCTCCGGCACCGGCTACCACGAGGCGCTGGACGAGGCCACCGAGCTGGGCTACGCGGAGGCCGACCCGAGCGCCGACGTGGACGGGTTCGACGCACAGGCCAAGGCGGCCATCCTGGCCACCCTGGCCTTCCACACCCGGGTCTCCGCCGCCGACGTGTACTGCGAGGGGATCAGCGCGGTGACCTCGGCCGACATCGCGGCGGCCGAGGCGGTCGGGTGCACGGTGAAGCTGCTGGCCATCTGCGAGCGGGTACCGGGTGAGCCCGAGTCCGTGTCCGCCCGGGTCTACCCGGCGATGGTGCCGCTCGGGCACCCGCTGGCCTCGGTGGACGGCGCGTACAACGCGGTGTTCGTGGAGGCCGAGGCGGCCGGCCAGCTGATGTTCTACGGCCAGGGCGCGGGCGGTGCGCCGACCGCCAGCGCGATCATGGGCGACCTGGTGGCGGTGGCCCGCAACCGGGTCGCCGGCGGGCGGGGCCCGCGCGAGTCGGCGGCCGCCGGCCTGCCCATCCGGCCGATGGGCGCCACCCCGACCCGCTACCACATCAGCCTCGAGGTGGACGACCGCGCGGGCGTGCTGGCCACCATCGCCGGGCTGTTCGCCCAGCAGGGCGTCAGCATCGCCACCGTCCGCCAGGACGTCACGCCGAGGGACGCCGGTGCGCGCGGCGCGCGCCTGGTCATCGTCACCCACCTGGCGCCGGATGCCGCGCTCGCGGCTACCGTTGCCGCGCTCGGCGAGCTGGACGAGGTGTTCGGCGTGGACCGGGTGCTGCGGGTGGAGAACCTCGGCCGTCCGGTGACCGCATTGGGAGTGACGTGATGCAAGGGGCAGAAGCAGTGGTCGCCGAGGTGGCGCGGCAACGCAACCGGGTGCGCTGGCCCGGGGTGATCGAGGCGTACCGGGACCGGATGCCGGTCGAGCCGGACTGGCGGGTGGTGACCCTCGGCGAGGGCGGTACCCCGCTGCTGCCCGCGCCGCACCTGTCCGACCGGGTGGGCTGTGAGGTCTACCTCAAGGTGGACGGGGCCAACCCGACCGGCTCGTTCAAGGACCGCGGCATGACCGTCGCGGTCACCGCCGCCCTGGCCAAGGGCGCGCAGGGCGTGCTCTGCGCGTCCACCGGCAACACCTCGGCCTCGGCCGCCGCCTACGCCGCGCGCGCCGGGCTGACCTGCGCGGTCCTGGTGCCGCAGGGCAAGATCGCGCTGGGCAAGCTGGCCCAGGCGGTGGCCCACGGCGCGAAGATCCTGCAGATCGAGGGTAACTTCGACGCCTGCCTGGAACTGGCCCGCAAGACCGCCGCCGAGTACCCGGTGGCCACCCTGGTGAACTCGGTCAACCCGGCCCGGATCGCCGGCCAGGCCAGCGCGGCCTACGAGATCTGCGACGAGCTGGGCGGGCCGCCGGACGTGCACTGCCTCCCGGTGGGCAACGCGGGCAACATCACCGCCTACTGGGCCGGTTACCGCGCCTATCACAGCGAGGGCCTGATCACCTCGTTGCCTCGCATGTTCGGGTTCCAGGCGGCCGGCGCCGCGCCGCTGGTGCACGGCGAGCCGGTGCGCGAGCCGGAGACCATCGCCACCGCGATCCGGATCGGTGCGCCCGCCTCCTGGGGCGGCGCGGTGGCGGCGCGGGACGAGTCGGACGGGCTGTTCGCCGCGGTGACCGACGAGGAGATCCTGACCGCCTACCGGCTGCTCTCCTCCCGGGAGGCGGTGTTCGTGGAGCCGGCCTCGGCGGCCAGCGTGGCCGGGTTGTTGCAGGTCGGGCGGGCGGGCACGCTGCCGGCCGGGTCGCGGGTGGTGTGCACGGTGACCGGGCACGGCCTGAAGGACCCGGACACCGCGCTGCTCGCGGCCGCCGACCCGGTGGTGCTCGAGGCGGACCCGAACGCGGTGGCTTCCGCACTCGGCCTGGCCTGATCCATGGCCAGCCGGGAGATCAAGGTCACGGTGCCGGCCTCCTCGGCCAACCTGGGGCCCGGCTTCGACACGCTGGGCCTCGCGCTGGCGTTTCACGACGAGGTGTACGCCTCGCCGGCCGACGACGGCCTGGTGGTCGAGGTGTTCGGCGAGGGCGCCGAGGCGGTGCCCCGCGACGAGCGGCACCTGGTGGTGCGCGCCATGCGGGCCGCGTTCGAGGCGCTGGAGGACTACGGGAAGCCGCCGCCCGGGATCCGGCTGCGCTGCCACAACCGCATCCCGCACGGCCGGGGACTCGGCTCCTCGGCGGCCGCTTCGGTGGCCGGCGCGGTCGCCGCCGCCGGCCTGCTGGGGTTGGAGCCGGCCGAGGTGCCGGACGCGTTGTTGCAGGTCACGTCCCGGATGGAGGGGCACGCGGACAACGCGGCCGCGGCGCTGCTCGGCGGTTTCGTGGTGGCTTGGCAGGCCGGGGAGACATACGGCGCGGCGCGCCTGGAACCGCACGCCGAGCTGGCGCCGGTGGCGTTCATCGCCGGCGAGGAGTCCGCCACCTCGGTCACCCGGGGACTACTGCCGGAACGGGTGCCGCTGGCCGATGCGGCGTTCACCGCCAGTCGCACCGCGCTCGGCGTCTGCGCGTTCACCACGCGCCCGGAACTGCTCATGCTGGCCACCGAGGACCGGCTGCACCAGCCGTACCGCCGACCGGCCTATCCCGCGTCGCTGGCGCTGGTGGAGGCGCTGCGCGAGCGGGGCGTCCCGGCGGTGATCTCCGGTGCCGGCCCGACCGTGCTCGCCCTGCCGGTGGCCGGCGAGTCCTCCCCGGACCCGGCACCACCGGGGTTTATCCTCACCCCGATGGGGGTGGACCGACAGGGTGCGCAGCTGGCGACCGGGTGATCGGTGTGGGGTGGAAAGGCACGTTGAACTGCCCCGCGCGGGTGGCACACCGGGGATCGTTGTTGCCCGGTCGGCGCCCGTCCTCTACGCTCGGGCCCGTACAACGACCGCGCGTGATCCACGCCGGTACTCTCCCGAGCTGAAACCCGGGTATTGATCTCTATCTCGAGTCGTGCTGCGTTGAAGCGCGGAGGGCGTCGGTAATTGGTTATGGAGCTGGTTGTTGTCCGTTGTATTCGTCGACGCGCGCGGTGGGTCTGGTGAGCCGCCAAGGTGGATTTACCCGAGCCATTGCCTCCGCGTTTCGACCACGTCGCCGTGCAGACGGCGCCGGCGACAAATCCGCTGAGCAGCACGCCGGTGCTGGTCGGTTAGGAAGGAACTTTGTGAGCGACACCGACACCATCGGCACCGAGCAGACGGCGGCCGAAGCCGCCGATTCGGCCGGTGCCCCCGCCGATGCCCCGAAGGACGCGCCCGACGGGGCAGCGGCGAACGGAAACACCACGCGCCGTCGTGGCGGGTTGACCGGCATGGTCCTCGCCGAACTGCGCCAGCTGGCCGGTGAGCTGAACATCCCGGACACCTCCGGGATGCGCCGCAACGACCTGATCGCGGCGATCAAGGAGCGCCAGGCCGGCGGCAAGTCGGGCGTGTCCCAGGGCCAGCTCGCGCTGGCCGAGGACGCGAAGCAGGAATCCGCCGGGAAGCCGGCGGGTGGCGCCCCCGAGAGCAACGGCGCCGGTCACTCGTCCGCCGCCGAGACCGGGTCCGCGCCGAGCGAGACCGCGCGGTCGGACGCCGGCGCCGCGAAGGCCGAGGCCCCGAAGACCGAAGCCGCGCCGTCCGGAGATCCGGCGAAGACCGAGTCCGCGCCCTCGAGCGAGGCCGCGAAGGCCGAGTCCCCGAGCGAGCCCGTGAAGACGGAGTCCTCGACCGAGGCCGTGAAGACCGAGTCCGCGCCGTCCGCCGACGCCGTGACCAGCGCGGACGCCCCCGCCGACGGTGCCGAGGCGCCGGCCCGGCCCAGCCGCCGCCGCCGCGCGGCGACCAGGGCGGCCGGTGCGCCGAACGCCAACGCCGACGGGGAGACGGCCAAGCCGGACACCGGCCGGTCCGATGCGCCGAAGGCGGAGAACGGCAAGCCGGCCGAGGCCGACAAGCCGGACGCCGGCCGCGCCGATGGCGACCAGGACGGCGAGGGCCGGGGCGGGCGCGACGGCGGCCGGGGCAACCGCGACCGCGAAGGCGGCAACCGGGACCGCGACCGCGACAACAACCGCGACCGCGACAACCGGGACCGCGACAACAACCGCGACCGGGACCGGGGCGACAACCGGGACCGGGGCGACGACGACGAGGATGGCGGCGGCCGCCGGCGCGGTCGCCGGTTCCGCGACCGCAACCGCCGGGGCAGCCGGGACCGCCGTGAGGGCGGCGGTGGCGGCGGCGGTGGCAACACCGAGCCGGAGCTGCGCGACGACGACGTGCTCACCCCGGTCGCGGGCATCCTGGACGTGCTGGACAACTACGCGTTCGTGCGCACCACCGGGTACCTGTCCGGGCCGGACGACGTCTACGTGTCGCTGTCCATGGTGCGCCGGCACGGGCTGCGCCGGGGCGACCACGTGGCCGGCGTGGTGCGCCAGCCGCGCGAGGGCGAGCAGCAGCGGCAGAAGTTCAACCCGCTGGTCCGGGTCGACTCGATCAACTGGAAGGACCCGGAGGTCGCCAAGAAGCGCCCCGAGTTCACCAAGCTGACCCCGCTCTACCCGAACGAGCGGCTGCGCCTCGAGACCGAGTCGCACAAGCTCACCACCCGGGTGATCGACCTGGTGATGCCGATCGGCAAGGGCCAGCGTGCGCTCATCGTCTCGCCGCCCAAGGCCGGCAAGACGATGATCCTGCAGGCCATCGCCAACGCGATCACCACCAACAACCCGGAGTGCCACCTGATGGTGGTGCTGGTGGACGAGCGGCCGGAAGAGGTCACCGACATGCAGCGGTCGGTGAAGGGTGAGGTCATCGCCTCCACCTTCGACCGCCCGCCGTCGGACCACACCACGGTCGCCGAGCTGTCCATCGAGCGGGCCAAGCGCCTGGTCGAGGAGGGCCAGGACGTGGTGGTGCTGCTCGACTCGATCACCCGCCTGGGCCGGGCCTACAACCTGGCGGCACCGGCCTCCGGTCGGATCCTGTCCGGTGGTGTCGACTCCACGGCGCTGTACCCGCCGAAGCGGTTCCTCGGCGCGGCGCGGAACATCGAGAACGGCGGCTCCCTGACCATCTTCGCCACCGCGCTGGTGGAGACCGGGTCCACCATGGACACGGTCATCTTCGAGGAGTTCAAGGGCACCGGCAACGCGGAGCTCAAGCTGGACCGGCGAATCGCCGACAAGCGGGTGTTCCCGGCCATCGACATCGACGCCTCCGGCACCCGCAAGGAGGAACTGCTGCTCGCGCCGGACGAGATGGCGATCACCGTCAAGCTGCGCCGGGTGTTGTCCGCACTGGACGACCAGCAGGCCCTGGACCTGGTGCTCACCCAGCTGCGCAAGACCCGTACCAACGCGGAGTTCCTGATGCAGGTCTCCAAGAACACCCCGAACGTCGACGACCGGGACTAGGTCTGCGGAACACGAGCCGGGCACCGCTTGTTATAGGCGGTGTCCGGCCGAGTTTCGTCCAGTGAGATACTGGATGTCGGCTGATTCGGCTCCGGTTCACCCCCGTGCGCGGGGGACCCGGCGGCCATGATGAGAGGACCGCACGTGAAGACTGGTATCCACCCGGACTACGTCACCACCGAGGTGACCTGTAGCTGCGGCAACACGTTCACCACCCACAGCACCAAGAAGAGCGGCTCGATCCACGTCGAGGTCTGCTCCAACTGCCACCCGTTCTACACCGGGAAGCAGAAGATCCTGGACAGCGGTGGCCGGGTTGCCCGCTTCGAGAAGCGCTACGGAAAGCGCGCCAAGTAGCTTCGATCAACGCCCGTCCACGCCCGCTCGCCCGGGTGTTGGACGGGCGTTTTTCTTGACCAGGGAGGTAGTCGATGGCCGTGACGTCTTCGGAGCAGGGCGCTCCCGGGCTGAACGCGCTGCTCACCGAGTACACCGACCTGGAGACCCGGCTGGCCGACCCGGCGGTGCACGCCGACGCCGCAACCGCCCGCTCGCTGGGCCGGCGCTACGCGCAGATCGGCCCGATCGTGCGCACCGCGCGCGAGCTGAACACCGTCCGGGACGACCTGGCCACCGCCCGCGAGCTGTCCGCCGAGGACGCCGCGTTCGCCGCCGAGGCCGAGGAACTGAGCGGCCGGGCGGACGAACTGGAGCGCAAGCTGGCCGAATTGCTGGTGCCGCGCGACCCGCACGACGGCGACGACGTGGTGCTCGAGGTGAAGGCCGGCGCCGGTGGCGAGGAGTCCGCGCTGTTCGCCGGCGACCTGCTGCGCATGTACCAGCGCTACGCCGAGCGTCGCGGCTGGAAGACCGAGATGCTCGGCGGCACCGACTCCGACCTGGGCGGGTTCAAGGACGTCACGCTGTCCATCCGGGGCCGGCCCAGTGACGGCGTGGACGGCGTGTGGTCGCGGCTGAAGTACGAGGGCGGCGTGCACCGCGTGCAGCGGGTGCCGGTGACCGAGTCACAGGGCCGCATCCACACTTCGGCGGCCGGCGTGCTGGTCTACCCGGAGGTCGAAGAGGCCGGCGACATCGAGATCGACGAGAAGGACCTGCGGGTGGACGTCTACCGCTCGTCCGGCCACGGCGGGCAGAGCGTGAACACCACCGACTCCGCGGTGCGGCTCACCCACATCCCCACCGGCATCGTCGTAACCTGCCAGAACGAGCGCTCCCAGCTGCAGAACCGGGCGCGCGCCATGGAGGTGCTGCGCTCCCGGCTGCAGGCGCTGGCCGACGAGCAGCGCGCCGCCGCCGCGTCCGCCGACCGCCGCTCCCAGGTGCGCACCGTGGACCGCTCGGAACGCATCCGCACCTACAACTTCCCGGAGAACCGGATCTCCGATCACCGGGTCAACTACAAGGCGCACAACCTGGACGGCGTCCTGGACGGCGACCTGGACGACATGCTCGACGCCCTGGTCGCCGCCGACCGCGCCGACTCCATCTCCAGCTAGATCATCGGGGCACGGTGGCCGGCGCGCCCGGATGCCTTGATGATCATGGAAGCTGGCGGTTTGGCGCGGTGTGGGTTTAAGGGCGGCTTGGGCGGCGCGGCTTGGTTGGTCTGCCGCGGCTCAGGAGCGGCCGGTTGCGGCTATTCGGACGGGGTGATCGTCGTCCGTGGCGGTGCCGCCCGTTCCGCCGAGCATGATCGCTGTCGCTGGCGCTTCAGCCTCGATTTTCGAGGCTAAACCGCCACGGATGACGATCACCCCGGACTGACGGCCCACCCGGCGAACCGCAACCGGCCTTGCCCGAGCCGCGGCAGACCAACCGAGCCGCGCCGCCCAAGCCGCCCCAAACCGGCGGATTCCGTGATCACCATGACCTGAGGGTCGCCCCGCCGTCCCGAGAGTGACCGCCATTTCATGCTGATCATGGGTTAGACGTCGGCCTGGTAGGGCGGGGCGGGGTCGTACTGGATGTAGCGCTGGGTGGCGCGCGCGTGGGCGGGGCCGTACAGCTGGCCGACCAGCCACAGGGCCATGTCGATCCCGGCGGACACGCCCTGGCTGGACACGATCTGACCGTCCCGGACCCAGCGCGCGTCCCGCACCACGTTGGCGCCGAGCTTCTCCAGCTCGTCCTCGAAACCCCAGTGGGTGGCCACTCGCTTGCCCGCGGCAAGGCCGGCGCCGTGCAGCAGCAGCGATCCGGTGCACACGCTGGTGGTCCATTGGGCCGCCGAGGAAACCCCGGCCAGCCAGCGCAACAACTTCTCGTTCTTCACCTCCCGGCGGGTTCCCTGCCCGCCGGGGACCAGGATGACGTCCAGCGGCGGGTGGTCGTCGAACGTCGCGTCGGGCACCACGCGCAGACCCTTCGCGCAGCGCACCGGCTCCAGGCCGGGACCGATCAACACCACCCGGTCCGGGTCCGAGCCGGCCTGCCCTCGGAGCATCGCCGAAGCGGTGAACACCTCCCACGGGCCGACGAAGTCCAGCTCCTCGGCGTCCGGGAAGACCACCACGCCAATCGTGTTAGCCATGCTCCTCAGCCTTGCACCCGGCGGCCCCCAGGGCGAGCGGTTAGGGTTTGGAGTGTGCTCGAAGTCGAGACGCCAGGAGGCGTGAGCATCGCCGAGGCGGCCCGCCGCACCGGGGTCAGCGTGCACACCCTGCGCTACTACGAACGAGCCGGCCTGGTGGTCACCGAGGTGGACCGCACGGCCAGCGGCCGGCGGCGCTACCAGCAGCTGGACCTGGCGTGGATCACGGTCTGCACCAAGCTGCGGGCCACCGGAATGCCGATCAGGACCATCCGGCGCTACGCCGAACTGGTCGCCGAGGGGCCGGGCAACGAGCGGGAGCGGCTGGCCCTGTTGGAGGAACACCGCGAAGAGGTGGTCGCCAAGCTGGCCGAGGTGCGGGAGAGTTTGGAGACCATCAACCACAAGATCGACGTGTACCGGGGCCGACTGGCCGCCGGTGACGCGGACCGGCTCTGGGCGCCGGACCGATCGCGTCAAGGGTGACGCCGAGGGTGACCCCACCCCCAGCGGGGTACGCCGTTGGAGAACCTGTCCAACCCGAAGGCGCGGTGCTAGGAACGAACCAGCCAACGTTGACAGGAGGGTCAATGAAGACCAGGGCAGCGGTGCTGCGCGGAACGGGGCAGGAGTTCGAGGTCACCGAGCTGGATCTGGACCCGCCGAAGTCCGGCGAGGTGCTGATCAAGTACGTCGCGGCCGGGCTGTGCCACTCCGACGAGCACCTGCGGCATGGCGACATCGTCCCCCGGTTCCCGCTGGTCGGCGGGCACGAGGGCGCCGGGATCATCGAGGAGGTCGGCGAGGGGGTCACCCGGCTCAAGCCCGGTGACCACGTGATCTGCTCGTTCCTGCCGGTGTGCGGGCACTGCCGGTTCTGCGCCAGCGGAATGACCAACCTGTGTGACCTCGGGGCCGGCATCCTGGAGGGCTACCTGCCCGACGGCACCTTCCGGTTCCACGGGTCGGACGGCGAGGACATCGGCGGAATGTGCATGCTCGGCACGTTCTCCGAGCGCGCGGTGATCTCCGAGAACTCCGCCATCAAGGTCGCCGACGACGTGCCGCTGGACAAGGCGGTGCTGATCGGCTGTGGTGTGCCGACCGGGTTCGGTTCGGCGGTGAACGCGGCGGCCACGGAGCCGGGGGACACCATCGCCATCTACGGCATCGGCGGCATCGGCATCAACGCGGTTCAGGGCGCCGCGCTGGCCGGCGCGGCCAACGTGGTGGCCATCGACCCGCTGCCGAACAAGCGGGAGATGGCGGAGAAGATGGGCGCCACCCACAGCGTGGCCGACGCCGAGGCGGCGCACGAGCTGATCCAGCAGCTGACCCACGGGGTCGGCGCGGACAAGGCGATCATCACGGTCGACGTGGTGACCACCGAGGTGACCACGTCCGCCATCCACTGCATCCGCAAGGGCGGCACCGTGGTGATCACCGGCCTGGCCGACCCGACCAAGAACACCATCGAGTTCCCCGGCGCGCTGCTCACCCTGTTCGAGAAGCGCATCCAGGGCTCGCTGTTCGGCTCGGGCGACCCGTTCAAGGACATCCCGAGGCTGGTCAACATGTACCAGACCGGCCAGCTCAAGCTGGACGAGCTGATCACGACCACGTACACCCTCGACGAGATCAACCAGGGCTACAAGGACCTGGTCGAGGGGAAGAACGTGCGCGGCGTAATCGTGTATTAGGCGCGGAACGCGCCGGCCGAGCGCGCGCCCAGTCAGGCGTGCGGGGAGACAGGGCGCGGAACGCGCCGGTTCGGGTTACCGTTCCGCTGAACGCTCGATAGAAAACGTTCGGCGGAACGGCGACCCGCACACCCGGAGGTGCACTTGATCATCGGCTTGCGTCGGGAGCGCGAGGTCCTGACCGTCGCGCTGGACACCGGACGGCACGTCGTCATCGAGGGACCGCCGGGCACCGGCAAGTCCACCCTGCTGCGCGCGATCGCCGGCGAGGCCGGGCAGCAGGTGGTGTTCGTGGAGGGCAACGCGGAGCTCACCCCGGCCCGGTTGATCGGCAGCTACGACCCCTCGCAGGTGCTCTCCGAGGGTTACCGGGCGGACAGCTTCCTGGACGGCCCGCTGCTCACCGCGATGCGCGGCGGCGGGCTGCTCTACCTGGAAGAGCTGAACCGGGTGCCGGAGGAGACGCTGAACGTGCTGATCACCGTGCTCACCGAGGGGGAGATCGCGGTCCCCCGGCTGGGCACGGTGCACGCGGGCAAGAACTTCCGGATGATCGCCGCGATGAACCCGTTCGACGCGGTGGGCACCGCACGGGTCAGCCAGGCCATCGCCGACCGGATGTGCCGGATCGTCCTCGGCTACCAGGACGAACCGGCGGAGCGGGCCATCACCACCGGGATGACCGGGGTGAACGGCAAGGTCGTGGAGCTGTCCGTGGCGCTCACCCGGGCCACCCGGGAGCACCGGGACGTGCGGATGGGGTCATCGGTGCGCGGCGCGATCGACCTGGTGCACCTGCTCACCGGCCTGGGCCGGCTGCGCGGCGAGCCGGCGCTGGTCCGGGACACCGCCCGGGACGCGGCCTACGCGGCGCTGTCCGGGCGGATCCGGGTGGCCGAGGGCGTGGACCGCACCGCCGAGTCGGTGATCGACGAGCTGCTCGAGCAGCTCTGGCCCGAGGAAGAGGAACAACCGCCGGACCGGAACGGGTCACCGGAGGACCAGGGCCAACAGCTCGGCGAGCAACAATCGGGCGGCCAGGGAAAAGGTAACGGCCTGCCCGACGAGGCAGGCGCGCAGCGACCCAGCCGGCGCCGCCGGGACCCCTCGGCCCGGACCAATGGGCGCGCCGAGCTGGCCCACCGGCACGAGAACTTCGAGAAGGTTTCCCCGAAGGCCGGCGAGCTGGACGAGGAGGCCTTCTCCGACCTGCTGCGGGAGGACCCGGACGCGGCCGCCGCGATGCTGGCCGACCTGGCCATGGCCACCGACCGGGAGCTGCGCGCGGCCGCCCGGAAGCTGGCCGGCCGGGTGTTCATCCAGCTCGGCCGGACCGGTCCGGCCCGGTCCCGGGGGACCCGCAAGATCGGCCCTCGGCGCGGGCGCGCGGAACTGGACGGCGACCTGGACCTGGATCGCACCTTGGACGGCTGGTCCGGCCGCTGGCCACCGACCGCCGACGAGCTGGTCATCTCCACCTGGACCGCGCACCGGCGGGCGATCTGCCTGCTGGTGGACTCCAGCGGCTCGATGCACGGGCTGGCCGTGGCGCTGGCCGCCGTGGCCGCCGCCGGCGTGGTGCTGGCGGGGGCGAGCGGCAGCGCGTCCTCCGGCGGGTCGCGCCGGCTGGACACCAGCGTGGTCGCCTTCGGCGAGGAGGTCACCGTGCTCGGCGCGGCGGGCGTGCGCCGGCCGCCGGAGGAGCTGATCGGCGAGCTGGTCGGGTTGCGCGGGCACGGCCTCACCGACTTGGCCGGCGCGCTGCGCGAGGCCAGCCGGCAGCTATCCACGGTGGCCGCCGACGAGCGGATCGTGGTGCTGCTCTCCGACTGCCTGCACACCACCGGGGCGGACCCGGGCACCGCGCTGGGTGGCATCGACCGGCTGCACGTGCTCTGCCCGCTGCCCACCGAGGAGGCCACCACGGCGGCCACCGCGCTGGCCGGCCGGGGCGGTGGCCAGTACCAACCGGTCCGGCGCCTGGTCGACATCGCTCCCGCGCTGAGCCGCCTGTTGGCAATGAGCTAGGTGGGGAACATGTTTCGATCGGCCGGCGGGCGTCACCCGATCATCGGGCGATCTATATTTGATCTTGATAGTGAAGATCGTCGGCGTCGCCCGATTGGCTGTACGGCGTTTCGACTGGTGACTGTGAGCCCAGTGGGAAATGCATCGCCACGCTGCGTGAATGCGAAGCTCAACTAGATGTAGCTAATGTTCCGGAGCGGAAACTACGTTGCGTAGTAATACGCTGTCAACGGCCTGAACATCCTTAGTTTTGCGCCGGTTTTCGCAGGTCAAGCCGGTCAAAGCTTGCTGAGAGGGGGAGAGTACGGTGGGATGAGTCCGGTGGCAGCGTGGCGGGGGTCCCGCTCCGGTGACGCTGGTCGACCTGTTCTATTGGGAGGGGTTGCCAGGCTGATGCGGCCAGTCATTGTTTTGGGTGCGTACACGCCAGGGGTGGCGATGGTGCGCGCGCTCGGTCAGGCTGGCGTACCAGTGTCTGTGGTCACGTACAACAAACGTGACATGGGCATCGCCTCCCGCTGGGTGCGCGAGGCGTTGGTCTGTCCCAACCCCGAGCTGCGGGAGGGCGAGTTCATCTCGTTCCTGGTCGGCCTGGCCGACCGGTACCCGGACGCGGTGCTGATGCCCAGCTCGGACCGTGCGCTCCAGGCCGTCGTGCGGCACGCCGCCACCCTGGAGGCCGCCGGGTTCGCGGTGGCCGCGCCGAGCGAGTCGGTGGCCAAGGCCTGCCTGGACAAGTCGGCCACCTATGCCGTCGCCGACGCGGCCGGGGTACCGGCGCCGGTCTCGGTGAACCTGGGCGAGCCGGCGGACATCGACCGGTTCGCCGCGCGCGCGAAGTTCCCGGCCGTGCTGAAGCCGATGATCTCCCACCAGTACTACGCGGTGTTCGGCCGCAAGTGGAAGCCGGTCAACTCGGTGGCCGAGGCGATGGCCGGCTTCCAGGAGGCGCGGGCAGCCGGGCTGGAGGTCATGCTGCAGGAGCTGATCACCGGCGACGAGCTGTGCGGCGCGAACTACAACGCCTACTTCTGGGACGGCCAGCCGTTGCTGGAGATGACCGCCGAGAAGATCCGCAACTCGCCGATGGAGACCGGTTCGCCGTGCGTGGCGGTGAGCCGGGACCTGCCGGAGGTGCGCAAGGTCGGCCGCGAGCTGCTGGCCGCCATGGGCTACCAGGGCTTCGCCAACATCGAGTTCAAGCGGGACCCGGTCGACGGCCTGTACAAGGTCATCGAGGTGAACGCCCGGCACAACCTGTCCGGGATGCTCGCGCTGCGGTGCGGGGTCAACTTCCCGCTGGCCCAGTACCGGCACGTGGCCTACGGCGAGACGCCGGCCTGGCAGGACAGCTTCCGGCAGGGCCTGTACTGGATCGACGGCACCCGGGACGTCCGCGAGCTGCTGACCTACCTGCGTCGGGGCGACTACAGCCTGCGCCGCTTCGTGGCTCCGTATCTGGCCCCGCACACCGGTGCGGTATGGGACCGGAACGACACCGGCCCGGCCCGGATGCGGCTGTGGGACACCGTGCGGGAGCTGTTCCTGCTGCTGCGCGGCAAGGCCGCGTCCGGCGCGAAGTCCCCGGCGAACAACCTCACCAACTCACACTGAGGGCCGGCGATCTCCCGGAGCTTGGGCACGGCCCGTTGCGCTTCATTCAGGCCCCTGGCGCCTCGTTCGTTGCGCACCGTGATGGCCGGCACGGCTTTTGAACGGCTCCGGACGCTCGTCATTCATCGAGCGCGGGCTCAGTCCGGTTCGATCATGGAATCCGCCGGACTCAGCTTGCGCTCGATGAAGCCGTCCGCGCGGCTGCCCGCGGCCTGACCACGGTCCGTAACCAAGGCGTGGAACCAAGACGCGCGGGAGCGGGCGCAATGCAACGGGTGGCACCCGAACGGCGGGAGAACGCCCAGCCGCGCCGTCCGAGCGGCCCTGAGAGCGGCACCCGGCTCAAGTGAAGATCGACATCAACCTCGGGTGCCTGCCGGCCCTACCGGACAGGTGCAGCAGGCCCCCGTCGGTTCCGCTGAGCCCTACAGCCGGTCCACGGCGGGGGAGCGCAGGCGGTTGCGGGTGTCCAGCACCTTCTCCGCGTGGGCCTCCAGCAGCGGCCAGTCGATGTCGTCGTGGTCGGTCAGGACGACCACCAGGTCGGCCGCCGCCACGTCCGCCTCGGTGCCCGCCACCAGGGTGATGCCGGCCGGCACGTGGTCGGCCGGGATGAGCGGGTCGACCGCGCGCAGCCGCGCGCCCAGGTCGGCCAGCCGGTTGGCCACGGCGATCGCCGGCGACTCCCGGGCGTCGCCGGAGTTGGGCTTGTAGGCCAGCCCGATCAGCAGGATGTTGGAGCCGTTGACCGACTTGCGCTTGCCGTTCAGGTGCGCGGTGGTCCGGTCGGCCACGTAGTCCGGCATGTGGTCGTTCACGTCGTTGGCGATGTCCACGAACCGGAAGTTGCGGCCCAGGGTGCGGCGCACCTGCCAGGACAGGTACGAGGGGTCGATCGGCAGGCAGTGCCCGCCGACGCCGGGGCCGGGGGTGAACTTCATGAACCCGAACGGTTTGCTGGCCGCCGCGTCGATCACCGACCACACGTCGATGCCCAGGTCGTGGCAGTACACCGCCAGCTCGTTGACCAGCGCGATGTTCACGTGCCGGAAGGTGTTCTCCAGCAGCTTGGCCAGCTCGGCCTCGCGGGTGCCGGACACCGGGACGACCTTCTCCACCAGCGCGCCGAAGAATTCGGCCACCGCGTTCAAGGACGCCTCGTCGACGCCGGAGACGATCTTCGGGGTGTTCTCCAGGCGGTAGACCTTGTCGCCGGGGTTGATCCGCTCCGGGGAGAAGCCGACGTGGAAGTCCGGGCCGGCGCGCAGCCCGCTCACCGACTCCAGCTTCGGCACCACGATCTCCTCGGTGGTGCCCGGGTAGGTGGTGGACTCCAGGATCACGCAGCAGCCGGGCCGCACGTGCGGGGCGACGGTGGCCGTGGCCGACTCGATGTAGGACAGGTCGGGTGCGCCGTCCCGCAGCGGGGTGGGCACCGAGATGACCGCGATGTCGAAACCGGCCAGGTCGTCCGGGTCGGCGGTCGGCGTGAACCGGCCGGTGGCCAGCGCCTCGGCGACCTCCGCGTCGGTGATGTCGTCGATGTAGGTCTGCCCGCCGCGCAGCCGGTCGACCTTCTCCTTGGCCACGTCGAAGCCGACCACGTCGAAGCCGACCTGGACCGCCCGCATGGACACCGGCAGGCCCACGTAGCCCTGGCCGAGGATGACCACTCTCGCTGTCATGTCTGAAAACCCCTCTAGCAGAAGTGTCGGTAGAGCAGCGCGCCGGCGGCCGTGCTGATCTCGTCCGGGACGGAGTCCTCGGTGAACAACCTGGTCAGCTCGCCGAGCATGCCGCCGACCTGAGGATTGGGTACTGGATCGGGGCCACCGCGCAGGGTGACCACCCGGCGCTCGTCGCTGGCCCACTTGCGCTTGTAGGACACCAGCCCCGGCTGGTCCAGGTCGGAGATGCCCCAGTCGATGCCCCGCAGGCCCCGGGATATGGCCAGCTTGCAGGCCGCCCAGTAGAGCGCGTCGTTCGGGCGCTTGGGCAGGAACTCGGAGCGGGAGGCGCCGAACTTGTAGTACAGCGTGTCGCCCCAGACCAGGTACATCGCGCCGGCCGCGATCTCCCCGTCGATCTCCGCGAGCAGCGTGACGACCCCGTCGGCGGCGGTGAACTCGCGCCAGATGTTCTCGAAGAAGCTCAGCGGCTGCGCCAGCAGCCGGTACTTGCGCTTGCGCAGGCCCACGTGCAGCTTGTGGAACTCCCGCACCGCGTCGATGTCGGTGCCGCTGAGCACCTTCACGCCGTTGCGGTCGGCCGCCTTCAGGTTCCGCCGGGACACCGAGCTGATCTTCTTGTGCAGCTCGTCCTCGGTGAGGTCGGTCGGCGTGCCGTGCCAGGCCGCCTCGCCGACCTGGCGCAGCCGCTCGTCCGCGGCCGCCGGGTGGTCGGAGAAGCAGCGCAGGGTGAACGGGTGGCCCTCGGCCAGCGCGTCGTCCAGCAGGCCGGGCCAGCCGGCCGGGTCGCCGTCACGCAGCGGCGGGTCCGCCCGGTCGCAGAACGGCAGGGCGGAGATGCGGGCGCCCCGGATGTCCTCGACGGTCACCCAGGCCAGGCCCCCGACCGGCTGGTCGTTCTCGGCGACTGCCACCCGCGCGCTCGGGGTGAAGTCGTAGCTGTGGCAGACTGCGCTGATCCAGGGCGGAGAGGTGAACAGGCTGCCCGCCGGCCCGCTGGCCAGCTGTGCCCACCTTGGGTCCAAGCGTGGATCAACCCGGTGAATCGCGTTGACGGTGTGCTCCTCGGATGGTGCTGTACGTCGCCGGGCGGATGTTGTCCGGCCCGGGCCCGTCCGTCACGATACCTGCCGGTGCGGAGTGGGGGTTTGACGGTGCTGACCAGGCCTCAGGACTGGCGCGTGCTACTCCTGGTCGGGGTGCTCCTCGGGGTGGCCGCGTTGGCCGGGTGCGGTTCGCCGTCACCCGATGAACGTATGGAGAACGCCCCGCCGCCGCCGGCCCGCAACGCGTTGCCGCCCGGTGGCTGCCCCAACGCCGTCTCGGACCCCGACCAGGCGCAACGGGCGCTGAACGGCGCGCGCCCGGGTGACACGGTCTGCCTGACCGGCCCCGGACTGCTGTCGGTCTCGCTGAAGGTGATCCGGTCCGGGCTGCCCGGGGTGCCCGTGCGGATACTCTCCGACGGCGCCGAGGTGCGGGGCGTGGACGTGCGCGCGGACTACGTCGAGGTGGCCGGGTTCACCATGCGCGAGGGCGGCGGGCTGAACCTGCGCGGCACCGGGCTGGACGCGCACGACAACAACGTCTGGGGTGCCCGGCGCAACGGGATCAGCTGCACCTGCGTGGACTCGCGGGTGGAGGGCAACGAGGTCTACGGCACCGAGGGCACCGGCATCCGGGTGGAGGGCGAGCGGGTCTCGGTGCGGCGCAACACGGTGAGCGGCTCGCTGCGCGCCGAGGCGCCCGGTAGGGAGCAGGGTGCCGCGGACGGCAGCGACGACGCGGACGGCGTGCGCTTCTTCGGCAGCGGGCTGCGGATCAGCGAAAACGTGGTTCGGGACATCTCCATGGCCGGTTACCCGCCCGGCGAGGGGCCGCACCCGGACTGCTTCCAGACCTTCGACACGGACTCCCCGCCGACGTTCGACGTGGAGATATCCGGCAACCGCTGCGAGCGGGTCGCCGAGCAGTGCCTGATCGGCACGGGCAAGAAGGGCAACCCCGGAGTGCCGGCCGGCATGCGGTCGATCACCTTCGTGGCCAACTACTGCGATGTCGGCGGCGCCCAGGCGATCAGCCTCGCCGGCTATCCCCACGTCGAGCTGCGCGGCAACACCCTGGCCGGCCCGAAGCTCTACCGGGGCATCGCGCTGACCAAGGGCGCCTCGGACGCCGTGGTCGCGGACAACGTCCTGAAAGGCGACCGACCCGTGTTGGAGGCGGACCCGGACTCCGCGCCGGCGAGAAACGACAACAACCGCACCGAACGCTGAGGCTCGGCGCCGGTCCCTGGGAACCGAGCGGTGGGTTCCGGTGCCGGTTCCAACAACGGCCGGACGGCGCGGCTGTGGCTGGTCCGCCGCGGCTTTGGCTCGGCCTGTTGCGCCAGGAACGAGGTACGCCCGGCCGGCGCCGGGGAGGTGGTCAACTCATCTTCGCAGACGTTACTTGTTGGTAGGACGTCTCTGATGATGAGTTGATCTTGATCCATTCCGATTATTGCTGCCGAACGTCACGCCGTTCAGGTTCGATCTTGCGAAAACCTGAACCAGGTAACTCTCGCCGGAGCGAAGCTGCGGTCAATGGGATGTGAGGGGCGGAAGAGGCAGTTGAGACACGCGTGGCCGCGCGAAGCGGGAGAACGCAAGGTCTGCGGCCGTCCAAGCCGAGGCGAGACGGGAGATGCGACCGGACGCAACGGGCCGAGCCGGAGCCGCGGCGGACCAGCCCCAGCCGCGGAGGTCCAAGCCATCCTCAGAATCGGCACCGGTCGGAACCGCGGGTCCCGCCGTCGTCGGAGCCGCCTTTGGAGCCTGAGCCGCGCCGAGCGGGGCTCAGGCGTCGGGGCGCGATTCGGGGGCGGTGCGCTGTGCGGGGACGGTGGGACGCCGGGTGCCGGCGAACTCGCTCAGCACGTCCGCGAGGGAGCCGAGCAGGCGGCTGTCCTGACGCCGGGGAACCCACGTGTCGAGGCGCAGCTCGCTGAGGGCTGAAGGCCGGGAGGTCTGCTGTGACATGAGTGGAATCGCCTTCGATGTGAGGCAGGGTCACCCTTGTTATCGCAACCGGGCCAGCCTAGCGTTTCAACCCGATTGGGGGATACCCAAACGAGCCACGAAGTAGTCGAGCGTTCGACTAACTCGACAGCGCCTGGGCCGGGACGTTGTCCAGCCGGAACGGTGGCGGGTTGTCCGTCTTCACCACGGCGTGCTCGAGGGTGCCCAGCAGGTCGTCCACGTTCAGCGTGGCCAGGTCCTCGATGGGCCGGCCCAGTCCGCGCCGGGCCAGTTCCTTGGACAGGTCCAGCTGGTGGTCGTCGCCGGCCTCGCCGAACCCGGACAGCCGGTTGGCCAGCAGCGGGAGGTGGCCGCTGTCCAGCACGGCCAGCGCCGAACCGGCGCCGGAGTGCGAGACCACGATGTGGGCGTCCCGCAGCGCGTCGTTCAGCTCGGCGGCCGGCAGGAACGGACGGGCCTCGATGCCCAGCCCGTCGACGGGCGTGCAGCCGGTCTGCCAGAGCACCCGCACCGGGCGCTCCACCGCCTTGCTCAGCGGTCCGTCCTCGGCCAGCAGGGCGGCCAGCGGCTCGATGAGGCGGCGGAACGGGAACTCGCCCGCCGTGCCCACGGTGACCACCACGCGCACCTCGTCCGAGCCGGTCAGCGCGGCCAGGCCGGCACCGGCCTCCGGCCGGTACACGTCGAAGCTGCTGCCGCCGTAGTGCCAGCCCTGGTCGGTCCAGTGCGGGTACTGGGTGTGGCAGTGCACGCCGGGCACCCGGCGCAGCACCTTCCCGGTGGCCGAGGGGTGGGTCACCCGGGCCGCGCTCTCGATGTAGTGGCACTCGACGCCGCGCGCGGCCAGGTAAGGCAGGTAGCCGAGCGCGATCGCCGAGCCGGTGGACACCGCGCGCGTGATCTTCCGCTGCTGGAGCAGCTGGTGGGCCTGGGGCATCGCCTTGAGCACCCCGGGCACCGAGTGGAAGCCGATGTAGGGCACGTAGACCACGTCCCGGCCGGCCAGCAGGGAGGTGGACTGCTCGTTGGCGTGGGTCACCCACACCGAGTCGTCGTCCTGGGGGATCCGTCGGGAGAGGCCGTCCAGCTGGGCAAGGTGACCACCAGTGGTGGCGACGAACAGGGTGGTCATGAAACTACCGGGCTCCGCTTTCTCGCAGCATGCTCGGAATGGTACGGAACAAGATCGACATGTCGCCGACCAGGTTGCGGGTGCGCACGTAGGCCAGGTCCAGGTGCAGCATCTCCAGCGTGCCCATGGTGGACCGGCCGGACACCTGCCACAGGCCGGTCAGCCCGGGCCGCACGGAGAACCGGGGCTGGAACTCCGAAGGGAACATCCGGGCTTCCCACTCCAGGCACGGCCTCGGCCCCACCAGCGACATGTCGCCGAAGAGCACGTTGATCAGCTGCGGCAGCTCGTCCATGCTGGTCTTGCGCAGGAAGGCGCCGATCGAGGTGACCCGGGGGTCGGCGTTCAGCTTGTAGCTGCCCTCGACCGAGGTGTCCTCGCCGCGCAGCTCGGCGGCGATCAGCTCGCGCAGCATCTCGTCGCCGACGCCGGTGCGCATGGTGCGGAACTTGTACATCGTGAACGTGCGCCCGCCGAGGCCGACCCGATGCTGCTGGAACAGGGAAGGACCGACGCTGGTCCACCGGATGGTCAGCCCGATGATGATCATCGGGATGCCCAGGATCAGGAGGGCTAAACCGGCCGCCGTGACGTCGACCGCGCGCCGCGCCACTGACTCCCACGTCGCCGCCTCCGGCAATGCGGTGTCAAGTCCGACGTCGGGCATCGATCCCTCCAACGGTGATCGCTAGCAAGGTGAAGAGCAAGTCTCCGGTGCCGCGCAGCTGAAGATGTGGGTCAATAAGTGTAAGAACGAGCAAGAACAGCCAAACGATTTCCAAACTTGACGCGCAAGCGCCGAATGCGCCCGGATGGCGGATAGCCGGCCGCACAGTGCGTAACACTCGGTAGGACAGCCAGAGGAACGCCAGCAGCAGCGGGATGCCGCCGATCCAGACGAACCAGAGGATGCCCGACTCGAGGTAGGTCAGGTCGCGCCAGCGCTCCGGCGCGTGCAGCACCGGGTTCACCCGGACCCCGGTCCAGATGGTCACCCAGTTGAAGTGCGGGATGAACAGGTGGGCCAGGTTGTCGTAGCGGCCCAGCCAGCTCTCCGGCACCCATCCGCCGTACTCGCCGATGCCCTCCAGCCGGCCTACGAAGGCGGGGAAGCCGATGACCAGGGCGACCAGGCCGAGCGGGGCGAACCGGGTGGCCTGCCGGCGCATCTCCGGGAATCGCCAGGCGATCAGGGCGAACCCGACCAGCGCGGCGATCCAGGTGGAGAACTGCCCGGCGGCGAACACCCCGGTACCCAGCAGCAGGGCCAGCACCAGCCGTTCCCGCCGGCCGAGCAGGCCGCGCGCGCCGCAGCACAGCACGATGATCAGGCTGATGATGATGACGTCGCCGGCGGCGATGGGGGAGCCCAGGGTGGCGCTGCCCCGGTCCCCGAGGCCCTCCAGCTCGGAGGCGCCTTCGGCCGAGGCCCAGAAGGTGTTCAGCAGGGCCAGCATGGGCCCGAACTTGAGCGTCTGCAGCACCGCGACCAGCGCCACGGTGGCGCCCGGCCACACTATGAACCGGATCAGCCGCACGGTCTCCTGCTCGGTGTGCACCGTGTAGCGCACCAGGAAGTAGATGCCGACCAGCTTCACCATCGGCAGCGTGGACGCGTAGTCCTCGCCGGCCGGTGGCAGGTCGCGCAGCAGCATGGTGGCGACCGGCCACACCGTGGCCATCAGCAGGAAGATGCCCAGCGGGGCGTCCACCGGGCCGTAGAACCGGGGCCGGATCGAGTCTCCGCGCAGCATGCGCAGGTAGGCGCCGGTGATGGCGCCAGCCATGACCAGAGCCAGCAGCGCCTCGTTCGGGCGGACCAGCGGGATCAGCTCGTCCCGGTCGATGCCCGAGATGATCGGCATCGTGCCGATGTAGGCGTACGTGGCGAAGATCGGGGTCTTCGCGGCCGCGACGAAGATGATCAGGCCCAAGATGCCGCCGACCACACCGAACGCGGCTCCCGCGCCGACCGTGGCGCCGAGCACCGCGGCTACCGCGGTGGCCAGCATGGCCAGGCCGGCGAACTTGCCGAAGCCCTCGTTGGGGTCGGTTACGGCCGGCGCCGGCCCCGCGGCCGCGCGGGCCTGCGGATACGCGGGTCGGGTCATAACGCCTCCGCCGTGATTCGGTCCCCCACGTACCGCACCACCGCGAGGAACGCGGCCAGCGCGATCGCGCCGCAAGCCAGCAGCACGAGCAGGACCAGGTACCGCTCGGGTGCGAGGGTACCCAACAGCCACCGGCCGCCCACGATCACCGGTGCCATGGCCAGCGTGGCCAGCCCGATGGCGACCACGTGCGTGTGGTTGATGAACGACTCGGGCCGCAGCCGCAGCCGCATCCGGCTCAGCACGGTGATCGCCGAGGCGGCCTCGCCGGCCAGCACGCAGACCAGCAGGCCGACCAGCCGGGTGCCGTCCGCCGGCAGCAGCAGCGTGCCGGCGGCCACCGCGATGCCCACGAAGAAGCCCACGTAGCTGGCGATCCGGGGGCCGCGGTCGTCCAGGCGGGAGAACAGCGCCTGCCTACCGAAGTCGTGCATGCCGCCGGCCATCTGCGCGAACGCGGCCACCAGCAGGCACAGGCCCAGGTTGGTGATCAGGTTGGCCTCGCGCATCTCGCCGTTGGCCAGCAGGTCGGCGGTCTGCGGGTAGAAGGAGGCGAGCAGGCAGGTGGCCGGCAGACCGGCCAGCGTGGCGTAGTACAGCGCCTGTCGCCAGGCGATGCCGAACCGGCGCGGGTTCTCGGTGCCGGCCTCCTGGGCCAGCTTGGGCAGGGCGGCCATGGACACCGCGCGGGAGCCCAGGTAGGACAGCGCGTAGTAGACCTGGTAGGCCAGCTGCACCACCAGAACGCCGCCGGCCACCGGGGCGGCCAGCACGGTGAGCACGTAGTTGGTGATGGCCGGGCAGACCGCGATCGGGATGGACCGGACGACCCGGCGCACCGCGTCCTTCGCGTCGGCGTCGCCGGAGTAGCCGCGCACCGACCCGCCGAGCAGGCCGACCCGCCAGGTGCCGTACATCTGCAGGCCGGCGTGCAGGATCACCGACGCGGTGGTGCCGACGCCCAGGAAGATCATGTTCGCGTCGCTGGCCTCGTTGACCTGCAGGCCCTGGCCGTAGATCCAGGTGGCGGCCAGCACCGTGACGATGGTGCCGATGTTCTCGATCCCCGGCGCGGCGGCGGCCAGCGCGAACTTGCCGCGCGACTGCTGCGCCGCCACACCGAGCGCCGACAGCGCGTACAGCGGCACCTGGGGGGCCACGAACAGGATGAGCACCAGGGTCAGGTGGAAGGCCCGGTCGCGCTGGTCGGCCGGGATGCCGGCGGTGAACGACCAGGCCACCAGCGGGGAGGCCAGCATGAGCAGCGCGGCCGCCGCGGCGGTCATCGCCACGATCCGGCCGCCCACCCGGGCGAACAGCTCCCGCGACCGAGTTATCCCGTGGTTGTCCAGCGCGCGCACGATGCTGGGGATCAGCACCATGGCCAGGATCGGCCCCGAGATGGTGGAGTGGATCGTGTTCGGCAGTACGTAGCCGGCCTGGAAGATGTTGGCGAAGAAGGTGTCACCCATCAGGGCGCCGATCACCAGCACCCTGACCAGCCCGGTCGCCCGGCTGGTCAGGGTGAAGACCAGCACAATGGCGGAGTTCCGGGCCGTGTCCTCCCGCCCGGAGTTGTCCACCGTGCTCATCTGGGGAGCTCCCACCTTCACGCTGCGCTACCCCTCGTGTGGCTTACGGTTACACCCAATTCGTGGCGCCAGAGACTACCCGGTCCGCTGGGTCGCCTGTTCGGCCCCACCGCGGCCCTTCAGCAGCCCCAGCAGAGCGCGCACCTTGTGCCGCAGCCACGGGGTCCGGCCGCCCACCCGGGAGGCAAACCGGTAGGCCAGGGACAGTTTGAACCGGAACATGCCCAGCGAGTCCTCGCCCTTGACGAAGATCCGGTCCACCGCGAACCGGCCGTTCTCGCGGGCCACGGCGAAGCTCACCGCGTATCCGGCGTCGGCCATCTTGCGCCGAGCGGCCCCGTCGTGGGTGCCGAACGGGTAGGCGAAGGAGCGCGGCTCGTAGCCCATCATCTCGGCCACGTCGCCCTTCGCCCGGACGATGTTCAGCTCCAGCTCGGCGTCGTCCATGCCGAACATCCGGGTGTGGTCCCAGCTGTGGACGCCGATCTCCATGCCGGTGTTGGCCAGGGTGGCGATCTCCGCCTTGCTGGACAGCCGCTCGCCCGCGTACACCGGGTTCCAGGTGATCGGCCCGCCGAGCACGCCGGGCGGCACGAACAGCACCGAGGGGATGCCCGCCTCGGCCAGGATCGGCGCACCGGTGGACAGCACCGACTCGTGCCCGTCGTCGATGGTCACCAGGTAGGACTTGCGCGGCGGCCGCGCGCCGTCCAGCACCGCGAGGAACTCGCCGAGGGACAGCGCGCGCCAGCCGTTGGCGTCCAGCCAGGCCAGCTGCTCCTTGAACCTCTCCACCGGGATGAACAGGTGCTCGGGATCGCCGGCGGCCGGCGGGTCGCCGAAGTTGTGGTACATCAGCACCCGGGGCATCCGCCAGGACATCCGGGGCTTGTCGGGGTTGACCGTGTTCGTTCCGGGGTTGCTGCGCGCCATATCAGCCCTACTCGAGTGTCAGCTTCGGGTCCACCGCCGGGACAGCGTAGCGACCGTCATCAGACCGATAAGCAGGCCACAGATGCCACCCGTGATACCGGCCGCGCCCTTGCCCGGGGTCACCGGATCGGTGACCGAGTAGGCCGGCGCGAGCACGGTGGACTGGTTGGCGGTCAGGTTCAGCTCGTCCAGCTGGGACTGCAGCGTGGTGACCCGGGCGGCCAGTGCGGCCGCGTCCGCCGGGGTGGTGCCCGGCCTCGGCGCCGCCTGCAGCTGCTTCACCTGGTTCAGCTGGTTCTGCAGGTAGCCCTTGGGGCCGCTGTTGTTGGCCACCGTGAGGTACTGCTTGGCGACCGCGTTGGCCAGCGTGATGCCCATGTCCCGGCTCGGGTCCTTGACCTCCACCTGGATGATGTTGCTGCTCTGCAACACGGTGGCGACGACCTTCTTGGTCAGGTCGTCCACGCTGATGCCGTTGGCGTCGGCTACCGGCTGCAGCACGTTCCGGCTGGTGATCAGCACCGTCTGGGTGGTGAGGTTGCGGTCGGTCTTCAGGAAGTCACCGCTGTTCTCGGCGGCGATGTTGTACTGGATGGTGGTGCGGGCGGCGTACTGCGTCGGGATCACCGCGGCGGCCAGGAAACCCACCACCGCGCCGACCGCCATCAGCACGACGGCCAGCATGGTCAGCTTGCTGCGCTGCGCGGCGGTGAGCTCGCGGCGGGGGCGGGGCGGGGTGTACCGGGGCGGCGGGCCGGCCATCATCGGCGGCCCGGGCAACCGGGGAGCCCCACTGCCGGGCGGCGGGCCGGGCAACGGCGGGCGGCCGCGCGGCGGCGCGGTCGGGGCGTTCCCCCTGGCCACCGAGCCGCCCGGCGCACCGGAGGACGGGGCCGGGCTGGACGAGCCGCCGGAGGGCTCGGGCCGGGGCGAAGGCGACGGCTTGCTCGACTGGGGCTTGCTCGGCTCCGGCCGGGGCTTGCTCGGCTGGGGCTTGCTCGGATCGGGCCGCACAGCCGGCGGGCCGGATTCCGGACGGGCCTTGGTCGGGTCGGGCCGTACGGCCGGGCCGTGGTCGGGCCGTCCCGCCGACTTGCTGGGGTCGGGCCGGACGGCGGGGCCGGGGTCCGGCCGGGGTGCCGGCGGCGCCCCCGGGGACGGCGGCTTCTTGCCGTCCGGCCGGTTCGGCTCGCCGTTCGAGCCGCCTTGGTCCGGCCGCGCCGGGCCCGGCGGGCCGGGCCGGGGCGGGCGAGGGGTGTTGGCGATCGGCCAGCGATCCTCCGAGGCGCGCGTCATCTAGTTCATCAACTCCGCGTCCAACGTCGGGAAAGGAAGATCGCGGCCAGCCCGGCGACCAGGATTCCGAGCAGCGCGCCGGTGGCGATCGCGACCGGCCGGTTCGGCTCCGCCGGGGCGGCGACCGAGTAGGCGGGCACGACGACCTTTGCGCTGTTCCCGGTCATGTTCTCGATGTCCAGCTGACCTTGCAAGGTGTTGATCCTGGTCTGCGCGTTCGCCGCCGAGGCGCCGACCGACGAGCTCAGCTGCTTCTTGGCGTCGTCCAGCTGCTGCTGGATGTAGGCCTTGGGGCTGTTCGCCTCGACCACCTGCAGGTACTGCTTGGCGATCGCGTTGGCCAGGGTGACGCCGCTGTCCCGGCTGGAGCTGAGCACGTCGACCTGGATGATCTCGCTCTCCACCGCGTTCGAGCCCTTGATCAGGGTGGCGTTCACGTTGTCCGCCAGCACGTCGGCGGAGACACCGTTCTGCTCGGCGACCGGGCCCAGGACGCTGCGGCTGGTCAGCAGCACCGTCTGGGTGGTCATGTTGCGGTCGGTGCGGAGGAACTCGCTGGCGTTCTCCAGCGACACGTGATACTCGATCAACGTCCGAGCGGCGTACTTGGTCGGCAACGCCATTGTCGCCAGCAGGCCGACCAGCGCGCCGAGCACGACGATCACGCCGGCGATCATCGCCAGGCGGGAGCCCTGCGCCGGGGTGAGCCGGCGCGCGGGCGGCGGAGGAGGGGGCAGCCGGGGGCCGGGCTGGTTGTAAGGCCCACCCGGCCCTCCCGGCGGCGGCCCCGACCAACCCGGTCGGTCCGACACCGAAGCCGCGTCGGACGGACGGGTCATCCGCTGCTACCCCCGGTGACGTCTCGCAGCACCTCGCAGACCCGGCTGACCTGGGACTCGCTGATCGTGGGGGACATCGGCAGGGACAGGATGCGGTCCGCCGCGGCCTCCACCACGGGCAGCGACTCCCGGTACTCGGTGTACGCCTCGTCCACGTGGCACGGGGTCTTGTAGTGCAGACCCCAGCCGACGCCGGCCTCGGTGAGCGCCTGGCAGACCTTGTCCCGGTTCTCCACCTCGACCACGCACAGGTGGTACACGGCCTCGGCCCTGGGGTCCCGGGCCACCAGGCGGACGGTGTCCGGCAGCTCCACCTTGTACTGCTCCCACGCGCGCACCCGGCCGGCGTTGGCCGTGTCCAGCCCGCGCAGCTTGATCGACAGCGCGGCGGCCTGCACGGAGTCCATCCGGCTGTTGCGGCCGACCAGGTTGTGGTGGAACCGGCTGTCGGCCGAGCGGCCGTGGTCGCCGGTGCGGCGGATCCGGTCGGCCAGGTCGGCGTCCCCGGTGACCACGCCGCCGGCGTCGCCCAGCGCGCCCAGGTTCTTGCCCGGGTAGAAGCTGAACCCGCTGGCCACACCCACGCTGCCGGCCCGCTTGCCGGCGAACCGGGCGCCGTGGGCCTGCGCGGCGTCCTCGACCAGCGCGATGCCGTGTTTCGCGGCGATCGCGGCCAGCGCCTCGGTGTCGCACATCTGGCCGAACAGGTGCACGCCGACGACCGCGGCCGTCTTCTCGTTCACCGCCGCCTCGACGGCGGCCGGGTCGATCAGCAGGGTGTCCGGCAGCACGTCCACGAACCGGGGACGGGCGCCCACGTACAGCGCCGCTTCGGCGGTGGCGATGAACGTGTTGGCCGGGATGATCACCTCGTCACCGGGGCCGATGCCCAGGCCGAGCAGGATCAGCTCCAGCGCGTCGGTGCCGTTGCCCACACCCACGGCGTGGACGTTCTCGCAGTAGGCGGCGAACTCCGACTCGAACGCGGTGACCTCGGGGCCGTTGATGAACTTGCCGTGCCGCAGCACGGTGGCGTACGCGGCTTCGAACTCGGGGTACAGCGGCCCGTGCAGGGCCGGCAGGTCCAGGAAGGGAACCGGTGCCTCGCTCACGGACGCACCCGCCCGTTGCCGGCACCGCTCGCGGACACCAGGGAGGCACCGGTCTCGGCCGGCGCGCCGGTGGAGTTGGCCACGTCGGTCGCGGCCAGCACCTTCACGATGTCCAGGCCGCGCTGACCGGGGGTCTGCGGCTCCTTGCCGGTGCGCACGCACTCGATGAAGTGGCTGTCCTGCAGCATCAGCGGCTCGCGGAACTGCACGTACGGCGAGACGATGTCACCGAACCGGTAGCTCACCGGGTAGTCGTGGGAGGAGCCCTCGTCCACCTGCGCCGGGTCCACGCCGACGTCGTAGATGCGGATTCGCTCGTTGTCCGACACGTCGTTGTAGATGGCCATCTTCTTCTCGCCGACCACGGTGACCCGCCGGATCTTCTCCGGGTGCAGCCAGGACACCTGCACGAAGGCCGGGGCGCCGGAGTTCTGGAACTCCAGCCGCAGGTAGGCCATGTCCGCGTGCACGTTCCCGATGTTGTGCTGGGCCCACACCGAGGCTCGGTGCGGCACCTCGTCCAACAGGTAGGAGACGATCGAGATGTCGTGCGGGGCCAGGTCCCAGATCACGTTGCAGTCGTACTGGTAGCGGCCGAGCGCCAGCCGGGCGGCGTCGATGTAGAGGATTCGCCCGAGCTCCCCGGAGCTGATGATCTCCTTCAGCTTCCACACGGCGGGGTTGTACTCGAAGGTGTGGCCGACCATCAGCCGGACGTTGTTCGTCTCGGCGGCGGTGACCAGTGCCTCGGCGTCCTCCACCGAGGTGGCCAGCGGCTTCTCCACCAGCGTGTGCAGGCCGGCGTTCATCGCCTGCAGGGATACCGAGGCGTGCAGGGCCGGCGGGGTGGCGACGACCACCGCGTCAAGCGCCTCGAGCTCGTCGGCGATGTCGGTGGCGATCCGCACGTTGGGGAAGTTGGACATCGCCTCACGCAGCCGCTGCTCGTCGCGGTCGATCACGGTGACCTCGACGTCGGGCAAGCTGTTGAGCACGCGCACGTGCTTGGAGCCCCAGTATCCGTAACCGACCACCCCTACGCGCGTGGGTGTGCGACCCATCAATTGACCTCCGTTGCTTCAGATCTTGTCTGTCCCCAGACCGAGTGTCCGCCCTGAAAGGTCGAGGAGCACCAGCCAGCCGTTACCCGGCCCATCCTCGGGGGGACGGGCGGCAACGTCAAAATGAATGGCCACCTCTTGAGCGCGGTCACAAAAACACTCAGCAATCCGTTGGGCAGGGGTTCGGTGTGTCAACTGACGGTACCCGCGCGCGAGATCGCGACGCCCGCCCCCCTCTGCGCCCTCTCAGAATCGCTCTCAGCAAACGGGCTCGCCGGGTGCCCGCGAGACGAAGCTCACCGCGCGTGGCCGCGACCATGATCGCCAACCGCGGCGGTTGAACCGCGAAATGAGGCCGTTGCCGAATGCCGTGGCGAGGGCATGACCATGATCTCGGCGGGTCAGCGCATCGCTACTTGATCGACATCAACCTCAGTGCCCTTTCTCGGTCTCGGAAGGGCCGTGAGGTTGATGTGGATCTTCAGGTGGGTGGGTGGCGGTTGAAAGACCGGCTTGGACGGCGCGGCTGGGTGGCCTCCCGTGGCTTGGGTGCGGCCCGTTGCGTTGGTTCGGCGGGCGGGCGCTTCCGCTACGGACTGTGACGGCCGGCTTGGCTTCCGAATGAACCCTCGCCGCCCCCGTTCGCCGAGCGCAAGCTCAGTCCGGTTCGATCATGGGGTAGACCGGACTGAGCTTGCGCTCGACGAAAACGGGCCTCCGCCGCGCCCGCGAACCGGCCACGGTCCGTAACCGGGCGCGGAACGCCAGCGCGCAACGCACCGAACCGGCGAAAGGCCCGGGTGTCAACACAGGCCCGGGCGTCAACACAAGGACCGCACCCAAGCGGCGCGAGCCCGGGGCGCAACGCAACAGGCCGCACCCAAGTGGCGCGAGCCCGGGGCGCAACGCAACAGGCCGCACCCAAGCCACGGGAGGCCACCCAGCCGCGCCGTCCAAGCCGGTCTTTCAACTGCCACCCACCCACCTGAAGATCCACATCAACCTCACGGCCCTCCAGGAGCGACAGAAGGGCACTGTGGTTGATGTCGATCATCTGGTGACCCGGAACGGCCGCGTCAGCCCGCCCACGAGCGAATTGGGGCGACAGCCTCGTTTGCGCTGTTGCGCCGCCAGAAGCGGCGATCTTGACGGCGCCGGGGTTGTGTTGTGCGCCACCCGGGGTTCGAAGCGGCCTGGACGGCGCGGCGGGTCGAAAGCCGCGCCGCGGCACACGCACCAGACGAAACAGGCGCCCCGAAAGCCCCACAAGACGCGCCTGTCGCCGTCCAAGCCATCTGTCAAACCTGACCAGCGCCCCAGCCGTCGGTCGCACCCCGCAACCCGGACGGTCCTCCCCCGGCTGGAACCGGTCTCCCCACCCCGGCCTATGACGATCACCCCCTTGGGCGGGGTGACGGGGTGCGGCGAGCGCCCCTCGGGCGGGGGCGGCGAATGGGGGATTAGGATTCGGGGCGAAGTCAGTCCGACTAGGCCAGCAGGAGGTAGTGGTGACCGCCGTCGCCCCGCAGCCGATCTCGTCGCGCCCGTATCCGGCGCGCAAGGCTGTCAAGGGAACGTCCCTGCTGCGTTTCCTGCACACAACGGACCCCAAGGACATCGCCATCCTTTACCTGGTGACGTCCTTCGCCTTCTTCATGGCGGGCGGCGCGATGGCGCTGCTGATGCGGACCGAGCTGGCCCGGCCGGGCAAGCAGTTCCTGTCCGAGGAGCAGTTCAACCAGCTGTTCACCATGCACGGCACGATCATGCTGCTGCTCTACGCGACGCCGATCCTGTTCGGCTTCGCCAACTACATCGTGCCGCTGCAGATCGGCGCCCCGGACGTCGCCTTCCCCCGGCTGAACGCCTTCTCGTACTGGCTGTTCCTGTTCGGCGGGCTGACCGTGATGGCCGGCTTCCTCACCCCGGGCGGCGCGGCCGACTTCGGCTGGTTCGCCTACACCCCGCTGTCCAACGCGACGCACTCTCCCGGTGTCGGCGCCGACCTGTGGATCATGGGCCTGGTCATCGCCGGCCTCGGCACCATCCTCGGCGGTGTCAACTTCCTCACCACGGTGATCTGTCTGCGCGCGCCCGGCATGACCATGTTCCGGATGCCGGTGTTCACCTGGAACATCTTCGTCACCGCGATCCTGATCCTGATCGCCTTCCCGGTGCTCACCGCCGCGCTGCTCGGCCTGGAGGCGGACCGCCACCTCGGCGCGCACGTGTTCGACCCGGCCAACGGCGGCGTGATCCTCTGGCAGCACCTGTTCTGGTTCTTCGGCCACCCCGAGGTGTACATCGTCGCGCTGCCCTTCTTCGGCATCGTGACCGAGGTCTTCCCGGTGTTCAGCCGCAAGCCGCTGTTCGGCTACAAGGCGCTGGTCTACGCCACGATCGCCATCGCGGCGCTGTCCGTGGCCGTTTGGGCGCACCACATGTACGCCACCGGCGCGGTGCTGCTGGCCTTCTTCTCGTTCACCACGTTCCTCATCGCCATCCCGACCGGCATCAAGTTCTTCAACTGGATCGGCACCATGTGGCGCGGCCAGCTGACGTTCGAGACGCCGATGCTGTTCGCGGTGGGCTTCCTGGTGACCTTCCTGTTCGGTGGCCTGACCGGCATCCTGCTGGCCTCGCCGCCGGTGGACTTCCACGTCTCGGACACCTACTTCGTGGTGGCGCACTTCCACTACGTGTTGTTCGGCACGATCGTGTTCGCCACCTACTCCGGCATCTACTTCTGGTTCCCCAAGATGACCGGCCGGATGATGGACGAGACGCTGGGCAAGGTCCACTTCTGGCTCACCTTCCTCGGCTTCCACGCCACCTTCCTGGTGCAGCACTGGGTGGGCAACGAGGGCATGCCGCGCCGGTACATCGACTACCTGCCCAGCGACGGGTTCACCGCGCTGAACACGTTCTCCTCCATCGGCGCGTTCATCCTGGGCGCCTCCACGCTGCCGTTCATCTGGAACGTGTTCCGCAGCTACCGGTTCGGCCAGGTGGTCACCGTGGACGACCCGTGGGGCCACGGCAACTCGCTGGAGTGGGCGACCTCCTGCCCGCCGCCCCGGCACAACTTCACCGAGCTGCCCCGGATCCGTTCCGAGCGCCCGGCGTTCGAGCTGCACTACCCGCACCTGGTGCCGAGGCTGCGGGCCGAGGCGCACGCCGGCAAGGGCCACCCGGCTCCGTCCGAGAAGGTCACGGCGAAGGCCGCGCCCGACGCGCTGCCCGACGGTGACCCGAAGGCCCACTGAGTCACAGAATCCTTGATGCCTGCCAGGGTCGCGGTTCTCATCACGGTGACCGGGCCGGACCGGCCTGGGGTGACTTCGGTGCTGTTCGCCGCGCTGATCCGGCACGGCGTGGAGCTGCTGGACGTGGAGCAGGTGGTCATCCGGGGGCAGCTCACCCTGGGTGCCCTGGTGGCCATCGAGACCGACCCCGAGGCGCTGCAGGAGTCGGTCGAGCAGGCCATGGCCAGCATCGCGATGACCGTGCGCACCTCGATCGAGCCGGACACCCCGGACGCGGCGTCCTCGCTGCGCCACCGCCGGTCCAGCCACGTGGTGCTGGTGATGGGCCGGCCGGTCACCGCGCGCGCCTTCGGCGAGGTGGCCAGGGCGCTGGCCGGGGTGGGCGCGAACATCGACGCGATCCGCCGGGTGGCGGACTACCCGGTCACCGGGCTGGAGCTGTTGGTCTCGCCCACCTGGGAGGAGACCGAGGAGGCCCCGTACCCGCACGGCACGCTGCGCTCCACCCTGGTGGAGGTGGCGGCCAAGGTCGGCGTGGACGTGGCGGTGGAGCGGGCCGGCCTGGCCCGCCGGGGCAAGCGGCTGATCGTGTTCGACGTGGACTCCACGCTGATCCAGGGCGAGGTCATCGAGATGCTCGCGGCGCGGGCCGGCGCCGAGGCGGAGGCCGGGGTGTGCGCGGTCACCGAGGCCGCGATGCGCGGCGAGCTGGACTTCACCGAGTCGCTGCGCCGCCGGGTCGCCGTGCTGGAGGGGCTGCCCGCCTCGGTGCTGGACGACGTGGCCGGCGAGCTGGAGCTGACCCCCGGCGCCCGCACCACCATCCGCACCCTGAAGCGGCTGGGCTACCGGTGCGGGGTGGTCTCCGGCGGGTTCGCCCCGGTGATCGAGCGGCTGGTGAGCGAGCTGGGCCTGGACTTCTGCGCGGCCAACTCGCTGGAGGTGGTGGACGGGCGGCTCACCGGCCGGGTGGTCGGCGAGGTGGTGGACCGGGCGGGCAAGGCGGTCGCGCTGCGCCGGTTCGCCGAGGAGTACGACATCCCGCTGGAACAGTGCGTCGCGGTGGGTGACGGGGCCAACGACATCGACATGTTGTCCACCGCCGGCCTCGGCGTCGCGTTCAACGCCAAGCCGGCGCTGCGCGAGGTGGCGGACACCGCGCTGTCCGTGCCGTACCTGGACGTGGTGCTGTTCGTGCTGGGCATCACCCGGGACGAGGTGGAGGCGGCGGACGAGGCCGAGGGCGTGCTGCGCCGCGTGCCCCTGCCGTGACCGCTTCGGTTCTCGCCCCGCTGGCCGCCCGCTACCTACACTGGTTGGCGCTGCCCGACGAGGCCACCGGGGACACCGCCGCCGAAGGCGGCGCTGGCCGCGCGCCCAGTTTGGCGCGCGGTGGAGACACCGACGAGGACCCGGCGCTGATCCGGGCCATGCCGGTGGTGCTGCGCGTGGAGAAGGCCGAACCCCCGCCTCGGACCGGGCTGCTGGAGGCGGCGGCCGGCGCGGCCGTCGCGGTGTGCCTGGACGAACGCACCGCCCCGGGCGGGGAGTGGCACGACGCGGTGAGCGCCTGGGTGGCCGGCCGCATCCGCAAGGTGACCCGCCGGGCTCGCGGCGCCCACTGGTCGGCGGTACAGGAACTTCCCGGGGTGACCGTCACGGTGGGTTCCGCGCAGGTCCGGGCGTTGCTGCCCGGGCTGGTGGTCGAGGCGCCGCGCACGCTGACCCGCCTGCAGATCGCCGGCACCGACCTGCCCGCCGACGACCCCGGCCCGCCGCCGGGCGGCGTACCGGTGATCTGGCTGAACCCGGCGGTGGAGCTGACCGTGGGCAAGGCCGCCGCCCAGGTCGGCCACGCCAGCATGATCCTGGCGGCGTCGCTGGAGGCGGACCGGCTGGCCGCGTGGCGTTCCCTCGGCTGGCGCTGCGCGGTGCGCCCCGCCAGCCCGGACCGGTGGCGCGAGGTGCTGGCCTCCAGCGGCGCGGCCGGCGGTGCGGTGCTGGTCCGGGACGCCGGCTTCACCGAGGTCGACCCCGGCACCGTGACCTGCGCCGCGCACTGGTCCCGAACGCCGGCGGGCGGCATGGTCAAGTAGCAGCGAAAGACCATTTGTCGGCGGCAAACGTCTCCGGGCGCTACCTGACCATGAATTTGGGGTAGGCCCCGTTACTCGTCGGGGTTGCGGGTGGCCAGGCGGCGGAGGGCGGCCCGGACGACTTCCGGGTCGGTGGTCGGCCAGAACGGGGGCAGTGACGCGCGCAGGAAGCCGCCGTAGCGGGCGGTGGCCAGGCGCGGGTCCAGGATGGCCACCACGCCCCGGTCGTCCATGCCGCGCAGCAGCCGGCCGGCGCCCTGCGCGAGCAGCAGCGCGGCGTGGGTCGCCGAGACGCTGAGGAAGCCGTTGCCGCCCCGCGCGTCCACCGCCTGCTGCCGGGCCGAGGTGAGCGGGTCGTCCGGGCGGGGGAACGGGATGCGGTCGATCAGCACCAGGCGCAGCGACCGGCCCGGCACGTCCACCCCCTGCCACAGCGACAGCGTGCCGAACAGGCAGGTGGCGTCGTCCTCGGCGAACCGGCGCACCAGAAGCCCGGTGGCGTCGTCGCCCTGGCACAGAATCGGCTGCTCCAGCCGGGGGCGCAGCGCCTCGGTGGCCTGCTTGGCCGCCCGCATGGAGGAGAACAGCCCGAGCGTGCCGCCGCCCGAGGCGGTGACCAGCTCGGCGATCTCGTCCAGGTAGGCCGGCGGCAGGCCGTCCCGGCCGGGCGGGGGCAGCCGCTTGGCCACGTAGAGGATCCCGGCCCGCGAGTGCTGGAACGGAGAGCCGACGTCCAGGCCGGTCCACCGGGGCTTCTCCGGGTCGGGCACCGGGTCGGCGGGTTCCTCGGCACCGTCGGGTTTGTTGGACGGCAGACCCCACTGCCGGGCCAGCGCGTCGAACGACCCGCCCAGGGTCAGCGTGGCCGAGGTGAGCACCACCGTGCGCGGGCCGAACAGCCGCTCGCGCAGCAGACCGGCCACGGTCAGCGGCGCCACCCGAAGCACCTTCGTGCCGTCGGCGCCTAGATCGCTCAACCACACCACGTCGTACCGCTTGGCCAGGTCCTCCTCGGCGAACGCGGCGAGCAGCCGGGTGGCGGTCTCCTGCACCTCGTCCAGCAGGGCCAGCGCCAGCTTCCGCGCGGTGGCCTGCTCGGGGTCCTCCCGGCGCTCCGAGCCGATGGCGGTGCGGCAGGCCGAGCAGGCGTCGTGGACCGCGGTGAGCGCACCGGCCACCGGCTGGGGCAGGCCGCGCTCCCAGCGGCCCATCGGGGCGTCCGCCAGGACCATCGCCAGGCCGTCGCCGGCCTCGTCCAAGCGGTCGGCGATGGCCTGGTCGACCAGCCGGCCGCAGCGGCGGGCGGCGGCCTTCACCGAGCCGCCGGTGAGCTCGGCGGTGGCCACCCCCGTGACCCGGTCCACCAGGTCGTGGGCCTCGTCCACGACCACCACGTCGTGCTCGGGCAGCACCGCGCGGCCGTCCAGCGCGTCGATGGCCAGCAGCGCGTGGTTGGTGACCACCACGTCGGCCCGGCCGGCCTCGGCGCGGGCCCGCTCGGCGAAGCAGTCGGTGCCGACCGGGCAGCGGGACAGGCCCAGGCACTCCCGGGCGGTCACCGATACCTGGCGCCATGCGGCGTCCGGCACGCCGGGCACCAGCTCGTCCCGGTCCCCGGAGTCGGTCTTCTGTGCCCACTCGTGCAGCCGCTTGACGTTGCGGCCCATCGCGGACACGGCGAACGGGTCGAACAGCTGGTCGTCCCGCTCCTCGGGCACGTCGCCGTTGAGTTTGTGCAGGCAGAGGTAGTTGCGCCGGCCCTTGAGGATGGCGAAGGTGGGCTTGCGGCCCAGCACCCGTTCCAGCGCGTCGGCCAGCCGGGGAAGGTCGCGGTCCACCAGCTGGCGCTGCAGCGCGATGGTCGCGGTGGACACCACCACCGTGGTGTCCCGGTCCACCGCGTGGCGGATCGCCGGAACCAGGTAGGCCAGCGACTTCCCGGTGCCCGTGCCGGCCTGCACGGCCAGGTGCTCGCCGCCGCGCAGCGACTTCTGAACCGCGCGCACCATCTCCTGCTGACCCTCGCGGGGCTGCCCGCCGACCGCCTCGACGGCCACGTTCAGCAGCTCCTCCACACCGGGGAGCTCCGTTGTCGGGTGGGCATCAAGCTGGCTCGGCACAGCCGACGACGCTACAGCCTCACCACGTCAACTCGGGCGGAGGTCGGTGACCGACAGGCCGTGCTCGGTGTGCAGGCGCTCGGCCACCAGCGAGCGGTGGCAGGCCTCCGGATCGCGCTCGACGCAGAGCAGGGCGGTCACCGAGCCGGCCGGGAGCTCCGCCACGAGTGCGCCGAGGTCGAACGGGTCGAGGATCTCGCGGGTGTAGCGCTCGGCGTACTCGGGCGCCAGGGCGACGCGGTTGCGCTTGCCCACGCCCTCGCGGTCGTCCTCGCGGTACTGGATCTGGCGCATCTCGGTCGTCGGCGCCAGGTCCTTCACGTGCCGGTAGCCGATGCCCGCCTCGGCGAGCGTCCGCTGGAGCCGGGCCGAGTTCGCCCAGGCGTACTCGGAACCCCGTACGCCGCGGCGCTGGCGGAGGTCGAGCAGCAGCCCCACGCCGCCGGCGGTGAGCTTCTCGACGAAGGCCCCGACCGTGAAGTCATAGACCCCGATCGTCGCGATTCGCCTGGTCACCGGACGGTGGCGCCGGCGGTGCGGAGCTCGGCCAGCGCGGCTTCGGTACTTTCCGGGGCCACGCCGGCGGTCAGGTCGGTGAGCACCCGGGTGGTGAAGCCCTCCCGCACCGCGTCCAGCGCAGTGGCCCGCACACAGTGGTCGGTGGCGATGCCGACCACGTCGACCCGGGTGACCTCGTGCGCGCGCAACCAGTCGGCCAGGCCCGTGCCGTCCGGCGCGGCGCCCTCGAAGCCGGAGTAGGCGGCGGCGTACTCGCCCTTGCCGAACACCGCCTGGATGGGCGCCACGTCCAGCGCCGGGTGGAACGCCGCACCGGCCGTGCCGGCCACGCAGTGCACCGGCCAGGAGTCCACGAAGTCCGGGGTCTCGGAGAAGTGTGAACCCGGGTCGACGTGGTAGTCCCGGGTGGCCACGACGTGGTCGTAGTCGCCGGTCACCGTGTTGATCCGGCCGGCGACCGAGGCGCCGCCGGCCACCGCGAGCGATCCGCCCTCGCAGAAGTCGAGCTGGACGTCGACGATGATCAGCGCGCGGGCCATTTCGGGTCTCCTACTGGAAAACAGTGGGAATCGCGGGGTCGCCCTTGGACAGCTTGAGGCCTTCCCAGGGTACCGAGACCAGCGCCGCCCGCAGCCGTTCCCGGGACTGCTCCAGCGTCTCCAGGTCGGCCACCCGTTGTCCGCCGCGCATCAGCGGCACCGGCAGCACCCGGTCGTGCGGGCCGGCGGGAAGGGGGGAGTCGGCCCGGTGGACCACTTCCTCCAGCGCCGTGCCGGTCGGCTTGTACCGGCGCATCGCGGACTTGCGGCCACCCCGGGACTCCTTGGCCGAGCTGCGCTTGGCCACCGGCCGACCGTCCACCTCGACCAGCTTGTAGACCATGCCGGCGGTGGGCGCCCCGGAGCCGGTGACCACCGACGTGCCCACGCCGTACGCGTCCACCGGCTCGGCCCGCAGTGCGGCGATGGCGTACTCGTCCAGGTCGCCGGAGAGCACGATCCGGGTGGCCCGCGCCCCCAGCGCGTCCAGCTGGTCGCGGGCCTGGCGGGCCAGCTCGCCGAGGTCGCCGGAGTCGATCCGTATCGCGCCCAGCTCGGTGCCGGCGGCGGCCACCGCGCGCTCGATGCCCCGGCGGATGTCGTAGGTGTCCACCAGCAGCGTAGTCTTGGTGCCGAGCGTGGCGACCTGGCTGGCGAACGCCACCTGCTCGTCGTCGTGCAGCAGGATGAACGCGTGCGCGGCCGTCCCGGCGGTCGGGATGCCGAACTGCCGGCTGGCCTCCAGGTTGGACGTGGAGGCGAATCCGGCCAGGTAGGCGGCCCGCGCGCAGGCGACCGCGGCCCGCTCGTGGGTGCGCCGGGAACCCATCTCGATCAACGGCCGGCCGCCGGCGGCGGCCACCATGCGCGCGGCGGCCGAGGCGATCGCGCAGTCGTGGTTCAGCACGGACAGCGCCAGGGTCTCCAGCACCACGGCCTCGGCGAAGCTGCCGGTCACGGTGAGCACCGGGGAGCCGGGGAAGTACAGCTCGCCCTCGGGGTAGCCGTCGATGTCGCCGGCGAACCGGTAGTCGGCCAGCCAGTCCAGCGTGGTGGCGTCAACCACCCCGGTCTCGGCCAGCTGGGTCAGCTCGGCGTCGCCGAACCGGAACCTGGCCAGCTCGTCCAGCAGCCGGCCCAGTCCGGCCACCACCCCGTAGCGGCGGCCGTCCGGCAGCCGCCGGGCGAACACCTCGAACACGCAACGCCGGCCGGCCGTGCCGTCCGCCAGCGCGGCGGCCAGCATGGTCAGCTCGTACCGGTCGGTGAGCAAGCTGGACGACGTCATGGCGAAATCGTAGAGCGTGTCTTGTGGATCTATGCCGCGCAGCCGGCTGGATGATCCGCAAGACACGCTCTCATCAACGCCCGAAGATGCATCGGTCTTGCCGGAGCTGTCACCATAGATGCATGGCCGCACCACTTCCGCTGCCCACCCACGAGGTGGAGGAGACCGGCGAGCTGGAGACGCCCTGGCAGACCATCGTGTGGAACGATCCGGTCAACCTGATGTCGTACGTCACCTTCGTGTTCCAGAAGCTGTTCGGCTACGACCGGGAGAAGGCCACCAAGCTCATGCTGGACGTTCACCACAAAGGTCGCGCCACCGTCTCGTCCGGCTCCAAGGAGAAGGTCGAGGGCGACGTGGCGAAGCTGCACGCGGCCGGCCTCTGGGCCACCATGCAGAAAGCGTGAACGGCTGGCGGAGGACCGGGCGCGGCGCGAAGCTCCGGCTGGTCGGGGTGCTCGACCAGCCGGAGGCGGCGCTGCTGCGCGGGCTGGTCGGGCAGATCCAGGTGATGCTGGCCGAGCGGACGGACAGCGCCCCGGAGGACGAGCTGGCCGAGCTGACCGGCATCCAGGCCGGGCACACCCGCCCGCCGGAGGACTCCGTGCTGGCCCGGCTGCTGCCGGACTTCCACCGCGAGGACGCCGAGCTGGCCAGCATGTTGCGCGCCGCGCGGGAGCCGGAGCTGATCGCGGCCAAGACCGAGGCGGCCGACGTGGTGCTGGCCACCTGCCCGCCGGACGGCGGCCGGGCCGAGCTGACCGTGGACCAGGCGGATGCCTGGCTGGCCGCGCTCAACGACCTGCGCCTGGCCCTGGGCACCACCCTCGGGGTGAGCGAGGACATGCCCGAGGACCTGACCGACTCGGACGAGACCCTGGCCGCCCACATGACCGTCTACCACTGGCTCACCTTCGTCCAGGACGCCCTGGTCCAAACCCGCGCCACCGCCCTCTGACTAGGGCAGCAGGATCAGGCGGCCTCGGAGGGGGCCTTCGGACAGGCGTTGGTGCGCGGCGGGCGCCTTGTCCAGCGGGAAGGTGTCGGCCACCCTGGGGGTGAGGCGGCCGGCCTCGACCAGCTTGGCCAGCTCGGCCAGGCGTTCGCCGTCGGCCCGGACGTACACGGTGCTCACCCGGATGCCGCGCAGCGCGGGCGGCGCGCCGCCGAGGACCACCGAGACGAACGCGCCCCCGCCGCGCACCGCGTCCAGTGCCCGGACGCCGACCACGGCGGCGTCCAGCACCCCGTCCACCCCGCCGGGGACCAGCGCCCGGGCGGCCGCGCCCAGCTCGGCCTCCCGGGGGACGAACCCGCTCGCGCCGAACCCGCGCACCAGCTCCTCGTCCGCCGCCGACGCGGAGCCGACCACCCGCAGCCCGGCCTCGCGCGCCAGCTCGACCGCGTACCCGCCGACCGCGCCGGCCGCCCCGGTGACCAGCACGGTCTGCCCGGCGGACAGGCCGAGCCGGTCCAGGGCCTGCGCGGCGGTGAGCGCGTTCAGCGGAAGGCTGGCCGCCGCCTCGAAGGGCACCCCGCGCGGCGCCGGAGCCACCGATGAGGCGTCCAGCACCAGGTACTCCGCGTAGCCGGCGGACGGCAGGTCCAACCGGTCGGACAGCCCGATCACCGGGTCGCCGACGGCGAACCCCTTGGTGCCGGCGGTGTTCCCGTCGGGCGCCCGACCCGGCGCGCCGGCTTCGCCGGCGCCGACCGCGTCCACCTCGCCGGCCACGTCCCAGCCCAGGCCGTACTGATCCCGGGCCGGCACCAACCCCACCTCGGTCGCCGCGCCGGACCGCACGAAGGCGTCCACCGGGTTCACCGCCGCCGCCCGCACCCGGATGCGCACCTGGCCGGGGCCGGGGGCCGGGATGGGCAGTTCGACCAGCTCGAGGGCCTCCGGACCACCGAAGGACCGGACCACGACCGCGCGCATTTTTCCTCCTACCGTCGGATTTTCTCCTCGGATCGGGAACATATGGACGCCCCGGGGGCCTTGGTAAGAACGCACCGGGAAGTGCGTAGCGCACGGGGAGGAGAGCGGATGGCGACCCAGACGGCCGCCGAGCGGCGCCAGGCCAGGGCCGTGGCGCACCGCGAGTTCGTCCGCACCTGCCCCACCCAGCGGCTGCTCGACCGGATCGGCGACAAGTGGGTGACCCTGGCGATCGCCGCGCTGCGGGACGGCCCCCGCCGGTACGGCGAGCTGGGCCGGGACCTGGCCGGGGCGAGCCAGAAGATGCTCACCCAGACGCTGCGCGCGCTGGAGCGGGACGGCCTGGTGGCCCGGGTGGTCACGCCGGCGGTCCCGGTGCGCGTGGAGTACCGGCTGACGCCGCTGGGGGAGTCACTGCTGCCCGTGGTGCACGCGATCAAGGGCTGGGCCGAGGCGCACATCGACGAGATCGACAACGCCCGCGCCGACTACGACCGCGCGGCGGTGTGACGAGAGTGGACATGCGCACCGGCAATGCCGCCCCGTACCCTGTTGGGGTGCTGGTGATCAGGAAGGATCTCGTCGACGAGATCGTGGCGCACGCCCAGCGGGACCACCCGCTCGAGGCGTGCGGGGTGATTGCCGGCCCGGAGGGTTCGGATCGGGCGGAGCGGTTCATCCCGATGCTCAACGCCGCCGGCTCGGAGACCTTCTACGAGTTCGAGTCGGGCGACCTGTTGCGCCTGTACCGGGACATGGACGGCCGGGACGAGGTGCCCGTGGTGATCTACCACTCGCACACCGCGACCGAGGCCTACCCTTCGCGCACGGACATCTCCTACGCGTCCGAGCCGGACGCCCACTACGTGCTGGTCTCGACCAGGGACGGGCAACCCGGGGATCCCGAGTTCCGGTCGTACCGCATCGTGGACGGCGTGGTCACCGAGGAGCCGGTCGAAGTGGTGGAGAGCTACATGTTCTCCCACACCGGCGCCGATGACGTGCCCGACTGTCGTTGAGTTCCCGCGTTAGTCGCCAATCTCAGAAGTCGGCCGCATCACGAGGAGGACTCATGGCCGTCACCGTTTCGATTCCCACCATCCTGCGCACGCACACCGGCGGCGAGAAGTCCGTCGAGGCCAAGGGCGCGACCGTGTCCGAGGTGATCACGGACCTGGACTCGCGGCACTCCGGCCTCGCGGCCCGGCTGGTCAAGGACGGGTCGCTGCACCGGTTCGTGAACATCTACGTGAACGACGAGGACGTGCGGTTCTCGGGTGGCCTCGAGGCCCCCATCGCCGACGGCGACTCGGTCACGATCCTGCCCGCCGTCGCCGGAGGCTGAGGGGTAAGCCGCATGGCGCGCTACGACTCGCTGTTGCAGGCCGTCGGGGACACCCCGCTGGTCGGGTTGCCGTCGTTCTCCCCGGCCGAGCACGTGCGGCTGTGGGCGAAGCTGGAGGACCGCAACCCGACCGGTTCCATCAAGGACCGCCCGGCGCTGGCCATGGTCGAGGCCGCCGAGCGGGACGGGCGGCTGCGGCCCGGCTGCACCATTCTCGAGCCGACCTCGGGCAACACCGGGATCTCGCTGGCCATGGCGGCCACCCTCAAGGGCTACAAGCTGGTCTGCGTGATGCCGGAGAACACCTCCGAGGAACGCCGCCAGCTGCTGCGCATGTACGGCGCGGAGATCATCTCCTCGCCGGCGGCCGGCGGTTCCAACCAGGCGGTCGCGGTGGCCAAGAAGCTGGCGGCGGAGAACCCGGACTGGGTCATGCTGTACCAGTACGGCAACCCGGAGAACGCCCGGGCGCACTACCGCACCACCGGCCCGGAGATCCTGCGTGACCTGCCGACCGTGACCCACTTCGTGGCCGGCCTGGGCACCACGGGGACCTTGGTCGGCACCGGCCGCTACCTGCGCGAACACAAGCCGGACGTGCACATCGTGGCCGCCGAGCCCCGCTACGGGGAGCTGGTCTACGGGCTGCGCAACCTGGACGAGGGTTTCGTGCCGGAGCTGTACGACCCGGAGGTGCTGACCGGGCGCTACTCGGTGGGCAGCTTCGACGCGCTGCGCCGGACCCGGGAGCTGGTGCAGCGGGAGGGCATCTTCGCCGGCATCTCCACCGGTGGGGTGCTGCACGCCGCCCTGGCCATCGCGGAGAAGGCGGCCGGCGGGGCGGACCCGGCGGACATCGTGCTGGTGGTCGCCGACGCCGGCTGGAAGTACCTGTCCACCGGTGCCTACGCCGGTGACCTGGAGGAGAGCGCCACCGCGCTGGACGGCCAGCTCTGGGCGTGATCCGGTCGCGCCGTTCGGGGTTCATGGCCAGGTCGCGACCAGAGACCCTACCGGCCGGTAGAACGTCTCTCGCTGCTACTTGACCATGAAGCCTCCTGGGCGTGGCGCCTCGGACGACGATCACTCCGGCATGAGCGGCAGGTAGACGCCGACGTCCGGGCCGACCCGGCGTGACTCGGTGCCGGGAAGCGCCGGACCGCTCTCGGCGGCGGCCCGGGGCGGCAGGGCCTGCCACTCCCGGAGCGGGTCCTCGGCGCGCCCCGGCGCGGACGCCGGGGGTGTCGTCGACGCGGCTGGTGCGCAGCCGGAGCTGACCGTGCACCAGCCGGGCGGCCCGGCCGAGTCCGCCCCCGGCTCGGGGCTCGGGATGGACCACACCTCCTCGCGGGGAGCCGCCGAGCGGGTGAGTTCGAGCAGCTCGTCGAGGCCGGCGCGCAGCGTGACCAGTGCGGTGGCGTGCCTGGCCACCAGTTCGTCCAGGTCCGGCCAGTGCGCTTCGGCCACCCGCGCCCGGTCGGCCGCATCGATGTCCTCCAGTGCGGTCCTCGGGTTGGCGTATCCGCCGGTGGCCAGCGGGGCGGCCAGCCGAGCCAGCCGGGCGGTGAACTCGGCCAGCGACGCGTCGAGTCGTTCCGCGAGCTGGTCCAGAGTGTCCGCGCGGGCGCCGGCCCGGTCGGCCCGTGCGGCCGTCCGGGCGGCCAGCTCGCGGCCGTGCCGGTCGGCCTCGGTGCGGGTGAGCGAAACGAGCAGCTTCCCGGAGTGGCCGAGCGCCGCGGCCAGCCGGCGCCAACCGGTGGCGGCCCGGGCCAGCACGTCCGGGGCCAGCGCGCGCAGCGCGGCCAGCCGTTCCTCGTCGCCGGGCGACCACGGCGGTGGCGGGCAGCCGGGCGCCGCGCACGGGTGGTACGCCCAGCGCGCGTAGACCGGGCGCCACCGGCGCAACGCGGCCAGCACCGGTTCGGCGGCGGCCAGCGCGTCCGGTCCCATCCGGCAACCGTGCCCGACGCCCCCACTCGGGTGGTTGCGGTCGGGTCAACTCCTGTGCGATCGCACACCCCCCTTCGCAGGACGGCCCTCGGGGTGTAAATTCTGCTGAGGTTGAATTTCAGCGAAGCCGCCGAGGAGGAACCGGTCATGGCGCTCGCCATCGAAGCCCGCGACCTGAAGGTCGTCCTGGGCGGGCGGGAGATCCTGCACGGGATCACCTTCGAGGCCCCGGTCGGCAAGGTGACCGGGCTGCTGGGCCCCAGCGGCTGCGGCAAGACCACGCTGATGCGCTGCGTGGTCGGGGTGCAGCAGATCAGCTCCGGCGGCATGGACGTGCTCGGCCAGCCGGCGGGGTCGCCGGTGCTGCGGCACCTGGTCGGGTACGTCACGCAGAACCCGTCGATCTACTCCGACCTCACCGTGCGGGACAACGTGCGGTACTTCGCCGCCGTGCACGGCACCTCGCCGGCCGCCGCCGACCGGGCGCTGGCCGACGTGGCGCTGGCCGACCGGGCCGACCAGATGGTGCGCACGCTCTCCGGCGGGCAACGGGCGCGCGCCTCGCTGGCCTGCGCGCTGCTGTCCGCGCCCGAGCTGCTGGTGCTGGACGAGCCGACGGTCGGCCTCGACCCGGTGCTGCGCCAGGACCTGTGGGTGCGCTTCCACGCGCTCGCCGAGGCGGGTACGACGCTGTTCGTGTCCAGCCACGTGATGGACGAGGCCGGCCGCTGTGACCGGCTGCTGATGATGCGCGACGGCCACCTGATCGCCGACGAGACACCGGGCGCGCTGCGGGCCGCCACCGGCACCGAAGACCTGGAGGAGGCATTCCTGTGCTTGATTCGGCGCTCCGAACTCGGCGAACCGCTGCCCCAGAACCCGACACCCGCCCCGCGCTAGCCCGGCCGAGGTCGCGCTGGGTCAACCCCCGGATCGTCGCGGCCACCGCGCGCCGGGTGCTCACCCAGCTGCGCGGCGACCACCGCACGGTGGCGATGCTGGTCGTGGTGCCCAGCGTGCTGCTGGCGCTGATCCACGAGATGCTGGACGACAAGCGGGCGTTCGACCGCACCGGGCTGCAGCTGCTCGGCATCTTCCCGTTCACCCTGATGTTCCTGATCACCAGCGTGGCCATGCTGCGCGAGCGGACCAGCGGGACGCTGGAGCGGCTGCTCACCACGCCGATGTCCAAGCTGGACCTGCTGCTCGGCTACGGCATCGCGTTCGCCGGCGCGGCGGCCGTGCAGGCCACCGCGACCTCGTTCACCGCCTACGTCCTGCTGGACCTGTACACCCCGGGCAGCCCGGTGATGGTGATCCTGGTGGCGATCACCGGCGCGGTGCTCGGCATGGCGATCGGCCTGCTGGTCAGCGCGTTCGCCACCAGCGAGTTCCAGGCGGTGCAGTTCATGCCCGCCATCGTGATGCCGCAGATCCTGCTCGGCGGGCTGTTCCAGCCCCGGGAGCAGATGGCCGACTGGCTGGAGCACATCAGCGACGGCCTGCCGCTCACCTTCGTCATCGAGGCGCTGGAGGAGGTGGGCAAGACCTCGCTGCTGACCAGCGAGCTGGTCGGCTACACCTGCGGCGTGATCGGCTCGGCGATCGTCGCGCTGGCGCTGGGCGCGGCCACGCTGCGGCGGCGGGCGGGGGAGATGCCGAAGGCCGCCGTGGCGGCGCTGCGCGCGGTGCCGTTCGTGCTGCTCGCGCTGAGCGTGACGCTGACCGTGGCCTACTTCGTGGATGCCGGCCGGTACGTGCGCACCGACGACGCGCGCATCGACGGCGACCGCATCGCGGTCACCGCCACGGCCAGCGGGCGGCTGGTCGGCTGGTCGGCGGCGAAGGGCGCCCACCTGCGCAAGGACCAGCCCATCGGGCGGATCGAGCAGACCGGCGGGTTCGCCGCCCCGCAGCGGGTGCTGCGCGCGCCCGCCGACGGCACCGTCGCGCAGGAGAAGGTGGTGGACGGCGCGTACGTGACCGCCGGCACCGAGCTGGCCGTGGCCTACGACCTTTCCGAGATCTACGTGACCGCCCGGGTGGACGAGACCGACATCGCCGACGTCAAGCCCGGCGGCGCGGTGGACATCTACGTGGACGGCTACCCGGGCCTGACCTTCGTCGGCTACGTGCGGGAGGTCCAGGGCGGCACCTCCGACGTGTTCTCCAGCCGGCCGATCGACAACATCAGCGCCAGCTTCGAGAAGGAGACCCAGGTGATCCCGGTGAAGATCTCCATCATCGGTGGCCGGGACCTCACCCTGGTGCCGGGTATGAACGTCGAGGTCCGGGTCCACCGATGAGTCAGCGCGGCGCGGCGGTGTGCCGGTTGGTCTCGCCCTCGTTGACGGTGCGGGCGCCGGCCGGGCGCAGCGCGTCCAGCTCGGCGAGCTCGGCGTCGGTGAGCTCGACGGACAGCGCCCGCAGGTTCTCCACCAGGTAGCGCTCGCGCTTGGTGCCGGGGATGGGCACCACGCCGGCCGGCAGGTCCCGGCGCTTGGTCAGTACCCAGGCCAGCGCGACCTGGCCCGGCGTGGCGCCGTGGTTGGTGGCGGCGGCGCGCACCACGTCCACCAGGCGCTGGTTGGTGGCCAGGTTCTCCGGGCGCCACCAGTGCAGCAGCCGGCGGTAGTCGTTCTCCGCCAGGTCGTCCAGGTTGTTCACCGTGCCGGTGAGCATGCCCCGCCCGAGCGGGCTGTACGGCACGATCCCGATGCCCAGCTCCCGGCAGGTGTCCACGACGCCCTCTTCGATGTCCCGGGCGAACAGCGACCACTCGGTCTGCACGGCGGTGATCGGGTGCACCGCGTGCGCCCGCCGGATGGTCTCCGGCGCCGCCTCGGACAGTCCCAGGTGGCGGACCTTGCCCGCGCGGACGAGGTCGGCCATCGCGCCGACCGTCTCCTCGATCGGCACGTTCGGGTCGGCCCGGTGCTGGTAGTAGAGGTCCACGTGGTCGAAGCCCAGCCGGTCCAGCGAGGCGTCGATGCAGGCGCGCACGTACTCCGGGCGGCCGTCGGCCGGGCTGGGCTTGTTCCAGTCGCTGTCCGGCCCCCGGGTGATGCCGAACTTGGTGGCGACCACCACCCGGTCCCGCACCGGCGCGAGACCGGCGCCGACCAGGCGCTCGTTGTGGCCGAAGCCGTACAGGTCGGCGGTGTCGAAGAACGTCACGCCGAGGTCCACGGCGCGGCGCAGCAGTTGGGTGGACTCGGCGTCGTTCACCGGTCCGTAGGCGTAGCTCATGCCCATGCAGCCGAGGCCGAGCGCCGAGACGGTCGGTCCGGCCTGGCCGAGGTTCGTTTCCTTCATGGTGACGACGGTAGTTCCGTCCGGCCAGTTTTGCAACGCTACGTTGCGTTTCTAAATCTGGTACGATCGCGCGATGGGACCACCGGGGAGACCGAAGTCGGCCAAGGCCCGCCAGGCGGTCCTGGATGCGGCGTTGTCGCTGGTCAGAGAGGTCGGCTACGCCGCGGTCACCATCGAGGGCATCGCCGCGAGGGCCGGCGTGGCCAAGACGACCATCTACCGCTCCTGGCCGGGCAAGGCGGCCGTGGTGATGGACGCCGTGCTGGTCACCTCCGACCCTCGGCTGTCCTTCCCGGACACCGGCTCGGCCGAGGAGGACCTGCGGCTGCAGATGGCCCGGTTGACCGAGCTGTTCACCGAGCCGTCGTTCGCCCGGCCGTTCGTCGGTCTGCTGGCCGAGAGCCAGCACGACCCGGCGCTGGCCGAGGCGCTGCACGACTGGCTGATCACCTCCCGGCGGGCCGGCGCCGGCGAGGTGCTGCGCCGGGGCGTGGACCGGGGTGAGCTGCGCGCCGACCTGGACGTCGGGGTGGCCATCGACGCGCTGTACGGCGCGATCTACTACCGCCTGCTGGTCAGCCACCAGCCGCTGGACGCGGCCTACGCGAAGGCGGTGGTCGCCGCGGTTTTCCCGGGATTGCGCGCGCCGTGACGCGTAACCTCGGAGGTATGGCGAACCCAGCGGGCCCGGTCCGCTTGTCCGAGGGGCGGATCTTCCCGGCGCACCCGATCGCCGCCGCGCTGTTCATGCTGCTGTTCACCGGCTCGCTGTGGGTGATCGAGGCGTTCGACATGGTGAGCGGCGGGGCGCTGGACCGCGAGGGCGGCATCGTCGGGCGCGACCCGGAGCACCTGGAAGGGGTGCTGTTCTCCCCGCTGCTGCATGCCGGCTGGGCGCACCTGGAAGGCAACTCGCTGTTCTTCCTGGTGCTGGGGTTCCTGGTGCTGGCCGGCGGGGTGGCCGAGTTCCTCTCGGTCACCGCGATGATCTGGCTGCTCGGCGGGCTGGGCACCTGGCTGCTCAGCCCGGACGACGCGCTCACCGTCGGCGCCTCGGGCGTGATCTTCGGCTGGCTGGTTTTCCTGCTGACGCGGGGGTTCTACGCGCGCAGTGGCAAGCAGATCCTGCTGGCCGCGGTGCTGTTCTTCTTCTGGGGCGGCGCGCTGCTCGGGGTGTTGCCGGGCAACCCGGACATCTCCTGGCAGGCGCACCTGTGCGGCGCGCTGGCCGGCTTCTTCGCCGCCCGCATCGTCGGCCGGGCGCAACGCCGCCGCCTGGCCCAGATGCGCCCGGCCACCCCGGACCCCTACCCCGGTCAGGCCTACCCGGGTTATCCGGCCCAGGGCGGTTACCCGGGCTCGAGTGGCTACCCCAGCCAGGGCGGCTACCCGGGTCAGAGTGGTTACCCGGGCCAGGGCGGGCACTACGGACCGGGTGGCGGTTACCCGAGCTCGGGCGGCTAGCGCGCTGGTTGCCTGGTGATCATGAACTGGCCGTCGGGCCCGGCGCGGCAGGCAACGGCGGCGGCTGAGCCGCGGTAGACCAACCCGAGCCGCGCCGTCCACGCAATCCCTTAGGCCCGACCACCCTCGATCCTGACCCACACGCCGCCGGGGCATACTGGCCAGGTGGGTGTCCCGGTGGGATCGCGGTTCGGTCAGCTGCCGGTGGACGCGCCGATCGGGATGATCGACTCCGGGGTCGGCGGGTTGACCGTGGCTCGCGCGGTGATCGACCAGTTGCCCGCCGAACGCCTGGTGTACATCGGCGACACCGCGCACAGCCCGTACGGCCCGCGCTCGGTCGCGGACGTGCGCCGGCTGACCCTGCAGCTGGGTGACGAGCTGGTCGAGCGCGGGGTGAAGATGCTGGTCATCGCCTGTAACTCGGCGTCGAGTGCCTGCCTGGCGGATGCCCGCGAGCGCTATCCGGTGCCGGTGGTCGAGGTGATCCGGCCGGCGGTCCGGCGCGCGGTGGCGGCCACCCGGAACGGCCGGATCGGGGTGATCGCCACCGAGGTGACCATCCGCTCCGGCGCCTACACCGACACCTTCGCCGCCGCGCGCGACGCGATCCTGGTGCCGGTGGCCTGCCCCCGGTTCGTGGACTTCGTGGAGCGCGGCATGACCAGCGGCCGGCAGGTGCTCGGGTTGGCCCAGGGTTACCTGGAGCCGCTGCAGCGCGCGCAGGTGGACACGGTGATCCTCGGCTGCACGCACTACCCGCTGCTCTCCGGGGTGCTGCAGCTGGCCCTCGGCCCGGAGGTCACCCTGGTGTCGTCCGCCGAGGAGACGGCCAAGGACGTGCTGCGGGTGCTGTCCGAGCTGAACCTGCTGCGTGCGCCGGGCGACGCGCCGCCCCCGGCGCACGAGTTCCTGGCCACCGGGGACCCGGAGCCGTTCCGCCGGCTGGGCCGGCGTTTCCTGGGCCCGGAGATCGGGGTGGTCGCCCCGTTGCCGGCGCCCACGCGGGTATCGTCCGGGTCGTGATCCACTCCCTGGCCGTCGCGATAGTGGTGCTGACCGGCGCGTTGGCGCTGTTCGGGGTGGCCGGCACCGTCATGGGCCGCGCGCCGGGGCGGGTCGACGTGCTCGCGGTCGGCGCGGTCGAGGCGCTGCTGGTGTTGCAGGCCGTGCTCGGCGCGGCGCGGGTGTTCGGCGGGGTCAGGCTGGCCGAGACCCAGACGTTCATGATCTACCTGCTGGTCTCGGTGGCGGTGCTGCCGCTGGGGCTGCAGTTCGCCCGCGCCGAGCCGACCCGGTGGGGCGGAACGGTCATCGCGGTCGCCTCGGTGGCCACCGGGGTTGCCGTGTTGCGCCTGCTCTCGCTGTGGGGCCAGACCGTTGGCTGACCAGCGGGCCACGGCGACCGGGCCGGGCCGGGTGCTGATCGCGGTCTACGGGGTCTTCGCGCTGGCCGCGACCGCGCGGGCCGGCGTGCAGCTGGCCACCCGGTTCCACGAGGCGCCGCTGGCGTACGCGCTGTCCGCGTTCTCCGGGGTGGTGTACATCCTGGCCACGATCGGCCTCAGCCGGACCGGTCCGGCCGCGCGGAGGCTGGCCTGGACGGCGGTGCTGATCGAGCTGGTCGGGGTGTTGGTGGTCGGCTCGCTGAGCGTGTTCGACGCGCAGGCGTTCCCGAGGGCAACCGTGTGGTCCGGCTTCGGGGCCGGGTACGGCTGGGTACCGCTGGTGCTGCCCTTCCTCGGCCTTTGGTGGTTGTGGCGCACCGGCCGACGGGCCTGAACACTCGGCCGACCCGGGGAACTGCGATATCTCGTACAGCCAAAGCGTCTCGGACGAGGCAAGATAGCCGGATGGACCTCACCGTGCTGGGTTGCTCGGGAAGCGGTCCGGGGCCGGAGTCGCCGTCCTCGGGCTACCTGGTACGGGCGGGCGGCCGCTCGATCGTGCTCGATCTGGGCAATGGGACGCTCGGCGCGCTGCACCGCCACCTGGACCCGTTCGGGCTGGACGCGTTGCTGCTCTCCCACCTGCATCCGGACCACTGCGCGGACGTTCCCTCGCTGGTCGTGTACCTGCGCTACCACCCGTTCCCGCCGTATCCGGTGGGTTCGCGGAAGCTGCCGGTCTACGGCCCGAGCGAGTCCTGCGACCGGCTGCGCGCGCAGTGCGCGGCGTCGGCGCTGGAGCGGGAGCACGAGGACCTCGGCGACGTCTTCGAGTTCCGCGGGGTGCACGACGAGATGCGCGCCGAGATCGCCGGTTGCGTGGTGCGCGCCCGGCGGACGGTACACCCGTGCGAGTCGTACGCGACGCGGCTGGAGTACGGCGGCCGCAGCCTGGTGTACAGCGGTGACACCGGGGCGTGCGAGGCGCTGGTGGAGATCTCCCGGGGCGCGGACGTGATGCTCTGCGAGGCCAGCTGGCCGCACGTCGGGCCGAACGGGGAGCGGCCGCCGGTGGGGATCCACCTGTCCGGCCGGGAGGCCGGGGAGCACGCGGCGGCGGCCGGCGTCGGCCGGTTGCTGATCACCCACGTGCCCATGTGGTACGACGGCGCCGACCTGCTCGCCGAGGCCAAGGCGGCCTTCGACGGGCCGGTCGAGCTGGTCAGCGCGGGGGCCACGTACCAGATCTGACCTGCCTCACCGGTTGACCACGCCCTGCCAGACCGCCGTCGCGCCCGCGTCGCCGATCCACACCACCAGCCCGGTGACCACCAGGCCGGCCAGTGCGGCCAGAACCGATGCCGTCGTCACCAGCACCCCGCCGCGGGTTGCCGCGCCGTTTGCCTCCGTGCGGTCCGCGCGCCGGCCGAGCAGCAGGGTCGCCGCGAGCAGCGCCAGGAACAGCAGGGCGAACGGCAGCAGCGTGTCGGCCCGCTGCTCGTGGATCTCCACCAGCGGGTTCTGCCCGCCGAGCACCGCCTCCAGCTGCTCGCCGGTGGTGGTGGCCAGCGGCACGGCCACCACGCCGGCCAGGGCGACCAGGAAGACCGCCCCGCCGAGGTTGCGCCGCCAGACCGGGCGCGCCGCGACGGCCAGCGTGCCGAGGGCGGCCAGCGGCAGCAGCACCACCACCGCATGAATGATCAAGGGGTGCGCGGGTAGCCCGCCGATCAGCGTCATACGGGTGTCAACGTTCGGGACGCCGAAGAAGTTAACCGGGCCGCCGGTTCACCCGTGATCGTCGGATCGGGGGACACCCGTAGGGTTGTCGGGGTGACGCGAGAAGACGGGAGGGCGGACGACGAGCTCCGCCCGGTGACGATAGAACGAGGATTCCAGAGGCACCCGGCCGGTTCGGTGCTGATCTCCTTCGGCCAGACCAAGGTGCTGTGCGCGGCCAGCGTGACCCCCGGCGTGCCGCGCTGGCGGAAGGGTTCCGGGCTGGGCTGGGTGACCGCCGAGTACGCGATGCTGCCCTCGGCCACGCACACCCGCAGTGACCGGGAGTCGGTGAAGGGCCGGGTCGGCGGGCGCACGCACGAGATCAGCCGGCTGATCGGGCGGTCCCTGCGGGCCTGCATCGACCTGGCCGCCATCGGCGAGAACACCATCGCGATCGACTGCGACGTGCTGCAGGCGGACGGTGGCACGCGCACCGCCGCGATCACCGGCGCATACGTCGCGCTGGCCGACGCGGTGACCTGGCTGGGCGCATCCAAGCTGCTCAACGACCCGAAGCCACTGTCCTGCCAGATCGCGGCGGTGAGCGTCGGCGTGGTGGACGGCCGGGTGCGGCTGGACCTGCCCTACGACGAGGACTCGCGCGCCGAGGTGGACATGAACGTGGTGGCCACCGACACCGGCACGCTGGTGGAGGTGCAGGGCACGGCCGAGGGCGCCACGTACACCCGGTCCACCCTGGACGCGATGCTGGACGTGGCGCTCGCCGGATGCGCCCAGCTGGCGACCGCGCAGGCGACCGCGCTGGCCGAGCCGTACCCGTACGACCTGCCCGGCTCGTCGCCGGCCGAAGCCGGTGACCAGGCGTGAGCGGTTCTCCCGGGGGCCGGGCGTGAAGCTGCTGCTGGCCACCCGCAACACCGGCAAGCTGGCCGAGCTGCGCCGGATCGTGGGAGGCGCCGGCGGGTCGTTCGAGGTGCTCGGCCTGGCCGATGTCGCGCCGTTCCCCGAGGCCCCGGAGACCGGGGCGACCTTCGCGGAGAACGCGCTGGCCAAGGCGCGGGACGCGGTCGAGGCGACCGGTCTGCCGGCGGTGGCCGACGACTCCGGGCTGGCCGTGGACGCGCTGAACGGCATGCCCGGGGTGCTGTCCGCGCGCTGGATCGGTCGGCACGGCGACGACCTCGGCAACCTCGAGCTGCTGCTCGGTCAGCTGGCCGACGTGCCCGACGAGCGGCGCGGCGCCGCCTTCGTGTGCGCCGCCGCACTGGTCACACCGGCCGGCCTGGAGGTCGTGGAGCACGGCGAGTGGCGTGGTCAACTGGTGCGCGCCCCCCGGGGCGACGGCGGCTTCGGCTACGACCCGATCTTCGTGCCGGACGGTGAGGAACGGACATCGGCCGAACTCGCCCCGGAGGAGAAGGACGCGGCGTCACACCGGGGCCGGGCGTTCCGGGCCCTGCTGCCCGCACTGCTCTCGCTCGGCGACGGCTGAGTTGGGGGTTGGGTGAGGGCCCTCCCCCAAGGATGAGCGTGGGTGGACGGCGCGCGACCCCGGCCCTTGCCCTGGGGGCACGGGGTCGCGCGCTATGTCCCTCCGACGGTGTCATGCCCACCGGCGAAGTCGCGCTCCGGATGGCGCCGCTGGTGGCGGCGGTTCCGGTTGCTTGTTTGGACGTAGGCGCGCGTGGGTTGGTTCCGTCGACTTCGCATCTCGTTCTGTGCCGGCGGCGGGATTCGAACCCGCACTGACGGCCACCTAAAGACCGGGCCTCTGCCTTTGGGCTACGCCGGCTTGCGCACACACCAGGTCTCGGTGAGTGCATGGCAATTCGGACACAGGATACGCAGGTTCTCCAGCCGGTTGTCTGTGTGGTCCCCATTGACGTGATCGAGGGCCAACGGCAGCGGTTTGCCACGCCACTCGCGCAGTCCGCACTCTTCGCATTCGGGCTTCTTCAGACCTGCCGCGATCAGCCGGCGCCGTAAGTGGCCGGTATTCAGGTACGTGGAGTTTTCAACCAAGATTTCCTCGAGCGGTTTCGCCGCCCGATTCGGTCGTTTGAGTCCCCGTGCCCATCCCTGCCCCGCAAAGTGGCTGGTGTCCAGGCCCGCTTGCTTGATTTTGCCGACGATCATGCGGTGCATGCCGCCGTTCGGCTGGTAGCCCAGCCGCCTGAGTACCTCCGAAATCGTCTTTGATTCGTGCACCGCGCGGCGAAGTTGCTCGTCCGTCACCGCCCACCGCCGCCGGCCCGAGAGGCTCGCCGAGGGTAGGTGGGTGGTCTCCAGGTTGAGACGGGTGATGTGGCGACGGAGGGTGTCGTAGCGGCCCGGGACGAGGCCGAGGCGGCGGCAGACCTGGTTCAGCGACGTGCTTGCCGCAACGGCGGCACGCAGCTCATCGTCGGTCCATCTGGGCGAACGCGGCACGTACGTCAATATAGCAGAACATAAGTTCGACCAAAGTGCATAGGTCGCGGTTCATCAGGGGATGCCGGCCCGACCCGGACTGGCGGAACTCGACGGTGCTGACCGGTGACCCGGTGGCCGAGGCCCACGCGGTCAGACGTTGATGTCCTTGCGCAGCTTGGCCACGTGCCCGGTGGCGCGCACGTTGTACAGCGCGTGCTCGATCTTGCCCTCCGGGTCGATCACGAAGGTGGACCGGATCACGCCGGTGACCGTCTTGCCGTACATCTGCTTCTCGCCGAACGCGCCGTACTCGGTGAGCACGGCCTTGTCCGGGTCGGACACCAGCGGGAAGGTCAGGCCCTCGGCGTCGCGGAACTTGGCCAGCTTGGCCGGCTGGTCGGGGGAGATGCCGATGACGTCCATGCCGGCGTCGTTCAGCTCGGCCAGGCTGTCCCGGAAGTCGCAGGCCTGCTTGGTGCAGCCCGGGGTGCTGGCCGCCGGGTAGGCGTAGAGGATCACCCGCCGGCCCCGGAAGTCGGCCAGCGAGACCGGGTTGCCGTCCGCGTCGGGCAGCGTGAACGCGGGTGCGGGGTCGCCGGGCTTGAGTCGAGAGGTCATGCGCGGGACGTTACCGGGTCACCCCGACACTCCCGTTCCGGAGGACGGCTGGTCAGGATCGTTGTCGGGTTTGGGCTCCGGGTCGCGCCGCTCCGAGGCGACCCAGTCCACGCCCTGCTCGACGTAGCCGGCCACCTTGCCCACCTGCTCGGTGTACCGGCCCTCGGTCTTCTCGTTGACGAACGCGACCGCCTTGCCGATCGTGTCCTTGATCGTCTGCTCGTGTTGCGCGACCTGCTCGCCGGCCTCCCGGCGCAGCTGGCCGGCGATCTCCCGGCCCTGCTTGATGATGTCGTCGGCGTTCACGGGGAGAGCTTAGGCGTGTCCCGTGGATCTATGCCGAGCGAGCGGTGATCCAGATGACGCGTCGCAAGGCGGAGGAGGAGCTCATAGCGGAGCTATGGGCGACGACGACAACTCCGCGAGGCGCCATCTGGGCGCCGCGCAGCCGGCTGAATGATCCGCGGGACACGCCTTAGAACCGGCGGGTGAATACTGGGGTGTCGGACCCCTGATCTACGGTTGGATCGACGCAGAGGCGCCGTAGAACACAGGAGGAGCCGTGGCAAGCGATCCGGACACCATCGAGCGCGACATCCAGGAGGCTCGCGACGCCCTCGCCGCCACGTTGGACACGCTGGCCGAGCGGGCCGGGCCGAGGCGCATGGCCGAGGACGGCATGGACGTCGTGCAGTCCCGGTTGTCTGACCCTCGGGTCAAGTACCCGCTGATCGGCGTGGGCGTACTGGTGGTGCTGCTGTTGGTGCGCAGACTGTTCCGTTGATGCAAAGATGACCTTATGGCGGAGGTCACCTACCTGAATGCATCCAGGCTCTACCCGGGGGCGCCGCCGGTGCGCGCTGTGGACAAGCTGAACCTGGACGTGGCCGACGGCGAGTTCCTCGTCCTGGTGGGGCCGTCCGGATCCGGCAAGTCCACAGCGCTGCGCATGCTGGCCGGGCTGGAGGAAGTCGACGAGGGCGCCATCAGCATCGGCGGCAAGGACGTCACCACCGTCGCGCCGAAGGACCGGGACATCGCCATGGTGTTCCAGTCCTACGCGCTCTACCCGCACATGACCGTCGCGGAGAATATGGCGTTCGCGCTCAAGCTCAAGCGCACCCCGAAGGCCGTCATCACCCAGAAGGTGAAGGACGCGGCCGCGATGCTCGACCTCACCCCGTACCTGGACCGCCGGCCCAAGGCACTCTCCGGCGGGCAGCGGCAGCGGGTGGCCATGGGCCGGGCCATCGTGCGCGAGCCGTCGGTCTTCCTGATGGACGAGCCGCTGTCCAACCTGGACGCCAAGCTGCGCGTGGAGACCCGCGCCAACATCACCGCGCTGCAGACCCGGCTGCGCACCACCACGATCTACGTCACGCACGACCAGGTCGAGGCGATGACCATGGGGCACCGGGTGGCGGTGCTCAAGGACGGCCTGCTGCAACAGTGCGCGTCACCACGCGAGCTGTACGACCGGCCGGTGAACACCTTCGTCGCGGGGTTCATCGGCTCGCCCTCGATGAACCTGGTGGATGCGCCGGTGACCGACGGCGGGGTCGCGCTGGACGGCCTGCGCGTGCCGTTGCCCCGCACCACGCTGGACGCCCTCGGTGAGGTGCGCGTGGGCATCCGGCCGGAGGCGCTGTGCCTGGTCGGCGCGTCCGATCCGGGCGTGGAGCTGACCGTCCGGCTGGTCGAGGAGCTCGGCGCGGACGCCTTCGTCTACGGCGAGGCGCTGATCGGTGGCGAACCGACGCGGCTGATCGTGCGCACCCCCGGCGCGGAGATCCCGGCGTTCGGCGAGCGGGTCCGGGTCGGCCTGCGCCCCGGCGGCCGGGTGCACGCCTTCCACCCGGAGACCGGCGAGCGGCTACCGGACTAGGCGCCGCGACGCTGGCGCAGGCCCTTGGCGAAGCTCACCAGCGCGCGTCCGGCGCCGGCCGCCGAACCGGCGATGAAGTTCGCCCAGTCGAAGTAGTCCCGCCACAGGACGATCTTGCCGTCGCGCACCTGAAAGGTGCCGCACACCCAGAACTCGGACCGGAAGCGGCCGATCTCGATGATGTCGGTGCGCTCGGTGAGTACCGTGTCGCCCTCGCCGACGATCCGGTGGTTGATCGCCCGGAAGCCGGTGAAGTACTTGCCGAACGTGCCCAGCTGCCTGGCCACCGCCGAGCGGCCGCGCGCGGCGGGCAGCGACACGTTCTGGTAGAGCACGTCGTCGGCCAGCAGGTCGAGCGCCGCGTCGATGTCCAGGCGCTCCATCGCGGCCAGGAACTCCGTCACGACGGCCACCGAGTCGGGTTGCTTCGGGGCCGCCTTTCTCGTCGCCGGTTTGGTACGCGTCTTGGTCGCCGGCTTGCTCTTCGGTTCGGTCATCCCTGCATTGAATTACATTATGCGGGATATGGCCACCACAGAGTTGATCACTAGCGCAGCCAACCCGCTGGTCAAGCGGGTTCGCGGCCTGGCAGACCGAAAACGCCGGCGACGCGAGGGCGCGTTCCTGGTCGAGGGTGTGCAGCCGGTATGGCGAGCGGTCGAAGCCGGTTGGGTGATCGACACGCTGATCGTGGTGCCCGGGCTTCTGCCGGATTCCGCGCTCGGCATGGTCGCGCAGCGGCGTGCCGCCGGGGACCGGGTGGCCGAGGTCAGCGCCGAGCTGGCCGGCCGGCTGACCGACCGCGACCGCCCGCCCGGCCTGTTCGCCGTGGTCCGCGCCCGGACCACCGGGCTGGCCGAGCTGCCGGTCCCGCCGGACGCGGTGTTCGTGGCCCTGCACCAGGCCGGCAACCCGGGCAACCTCGGCACCGTCGTGCGCACCGCCGACGCGGTCGGCGCGGCCGGCGTCCTGCTGCTCGGGGACACCGCCGACCCCTACGCGCCGGCCGCCGTGAAGGCCAGCATGGGCTCGCTGTTCGGCCTGCCGGTGGTGGCGGTGCCTTCGCCGGAGGACTTTCTCGGCTGGGCGCGCACGCACGGGGTGGCGGTGCTGGCCGCCTCGGGGTACGCCGCGGAGGCGCACTGGACGGTGGACTTCCGGCCGCCGCTGGCCCTGTTGCTGGGCAGCGAGGGGGAAGGGCTGCCGGACTCGCTGTTGGCCGCCGCTGACCGGAGGGTGCGCATCCCGATGGTCGGCACGGCCGAGTCGCTGAACCTGGCGGTGGCCGCCGGTGTGCTGCTCTACGAGGCCCGCCGTTCTTCCCTGACGGAAGGGCTCACCGGGTGAACTGGCTGACCTTCGCTTCCATGCCGGTCCTGGCGGCGTTCATCGGGTACGTGACCAAGCTGGTGGCCATCGAGATGATGTTCCGGCCGGTGGAGTTCCTGGGCCGACCGCCGCTGCTGGGCTGGCAGGGCATCGTCCCGCGCAACGTGGGCCGGATCGGCAGCGTCTCGGTGAACCTGCTGCTGGGGCGGCTGATCAACCCGAACCAGCTGCTGTCACGCATGGACCCGGCCGAGTTCACCGAGCAGCTGCGTGAGCCGTTGCAACAGGCGGTCACCGACATCGGCACCGACCTGCTGGCCAAGTACCAGCCGCAGCTGTGGGAGATGCTGCCCGATCAGGCGCGTTCACTGCTGCTGCGGCAGGTCGCGGCGCAGGCGCCGAAGGCGGTCGCCGAGCTGATGGCCGACTTCGCCCGCAACCCGGATTCCTACCTGGACACGCGGGACATGGCGCTGAGCAACCTGGCCGACGACCGGGGCGTGCTGAACCGGCTGATCCGCGACGTCGGCGGCCCCGAGCTGCGCTTCATCGCGCGCAGCGGGCTGTACTTCGGGCTGATCATCGGTCTGCTGCAGGCGTTGGTGTGGGGGCTCACCCACGAACCGCTGGTGATGCCGGTCTTCGGTGCTCTTGTCGGGCTGAGCACCGACTGGCTGGCGCTCAAGATGATCTTCTACCCGCGTGAGGAGCGCCGGTTCCTGTTCGGGTTGGTCCGCTACCAGGGACTGTTCCAGAAGCGTCGGATGCAGGTGGCGGGTGACTACGGCAAAGTGATCGCGGACGAGGTGCTCACCGTGCCGAAGATCGTGAACGCGCTGCTCACCGGTCCCCGGTCGGACCGCCTGCTCGCGCTGGTGCAGCGGCACGTGTCCCGGGTGGTGGACCGGCAGCTGGGCGTGGCCCGTCCGCTGGTGGTGCTGAGCATCGGTTCCGAGCGGTACCGGGCGTTCAAGGCCGACGCGGCGAAGCGGGCGCTGGACCTGCTGAACGCCCCGCCCGGCCGGGGACCGGACCTGGAGCCGGCGATGGCTTACGCCAAGGAGGCGCTGGGCGTGGAACGGACGGTGGTGTCCGCGATGCGCGCGCTCACCCCGCTGGAGTTCGAGTCGGTGCTGCGCCCGGCGTTTCGCCAAGATGAGTGGAAACTGATCCTGGTCGGCGGCATCCTCGGCGCGATAGTCGGTGAGCTGCAACTGTTGGTTCTGGTTGGGCACTGATCACCGAGGCGTGGCTCTCTGTCCCGGGTGCTCTCGACGACGCTATGGCTCTGCGTGGAAATACGCGGCTTTCGGTGCAGCGGCTCGCCGCACCGTCGGGTGACTCCGGCCAGGTCACCTGCCAGGTGCAGGCGAATGTCGCATATCTCCACGCAGAGCCATAGCGTTTGCGGGTGGGGCGGCGGGGAGAGCGGTGCGCGGACCGGCTGGTCAGCGTGCGGCCAGGCGCCGGAGGGAGACGGTCTCGGCGGCGCGGGCGGCGTGTAGGGGATCGTTCGGGTCGTGGACCCGGCCGTGGCGGGGGCGGAACCGACCGAATCGGCCTGCTGGAGTGACTGGATCGGGCGGGGTGGGGGAGGATGGTGGGGTGCCTAGTGCGTCGACCTTGTTGCTTTATGTGTTGGCGGCGTCCGCGCTGGTGGCTATCCCGGGGCCGAACCACATCTACATCGTGACCCGCAGCCTGAGCCAGGGACGGGCGGCCGGGCTGGTTTCGGCGCTGGGCGTGGAGTCCGCGACGTTGGTGTACATGGTCGCCGCATCGGTCGGGCTGGCGGCTGTCATCGCGTCCTCGGCGCTGGCCTTCGACACGGTCCGGTTCGTCGGCGCGGCGTACCTGATCTACCTGGGGCTGCGGGTGCTGCTGCGCCAGCAGCCGGTGGAGCTGACCGAGCTGGCCCGGCTGTCGCTGCGCCGGGTGTACCTGGAGGCGGCGGCGGTGAACCTGCTCAACCCCAAGGTGGCGCTGTTCTTCGTGGCCTTCCTGCCGCAGTTCATCGACCCGGCGCGCGGGCCGGTGGCGGCGCAGATCGTGGTGCTCGGGCTGATCATCACGGCGATCGGGCTGACCAGTGACGTGGTGTACGCGCTGGCCGCCGGGCAGCTGGGCGGCTGGCTGGGCCGGCGGCCCGGTTTCGCCAGGGGCCAGCGGATCGCCACCGGGACCACCTACCTGGCCCTCGGCGTGGCCGCCGCGTTCTCCGGCCGGCCGGCCACTCAAGGCACTTTGTAGGGCGTCCCGCTCCGGCGTCCACCGGCAGCGTCACCCCGGTGATGTAGCGCGCCCCATGCCGGAAATCTATCGCGAACAACTAACGAGCGGCGAAATAACGGTACAGATTATGCTGACCGCGTGAAGGCGCGTTCGGTTGTGTTCGACCTGTTCGGTGACTACCTGCGTTACCGGGGTGGCGCCGTGCCGCTGCGCTCGCTGGTGGCGTTGATGGAGTGCTTCGACGTGCCGGAGCCGACGGCGCGGGTGGTGGCCGCCCGGATGCGCAAGGAGGGCTGGCTGGAGAGCCGCCGCGACGGCCGGGAGACCAGCTACGTGCTCACCGACGCGGCCTGGCGGCTGCTCGACGACGGGCGTTCGCGCATCTTCGCGCGCGCCGACGGGCCGTGGGACGGCATGTGGAACATGGTCATCTACCAGGTCCCGGAGAGCGAGCGGGCGCTGCGCGAGCAGCTGCGCAAGCGGTTGTCCTGGCTGGGCTTCGGTGCGCTCTCCACGTCGGTGTGGATCAGTCCGCATCAGCTGGGCGACCGGGTCCGCGAGGAGTTCGCCGACCAGCCGGCGGTGCGGCTGGACATCTTCCAGTCCCGCTCGGACGGGTTGGCGGCGGACCGGGACATGGCCGACCGGGCCTGGGACCTGCCCGCGCTGAACCGGGACTACGCGAAGCTGCTCACCGAGTACCGGCCGAGGCTGGCCGAGTACCGGCGGAACCCGCCGACCGGCCGGGGCGCGCTGGTGGCGCGCATGCGGTTGATCCACGACTACCGGCTGTTCCCGTTCCGGGACCCCGACCTGCCGCCGGAGCTGCTGCCGGAGGGCTGGTCGGGCCGGGCGGCGCACGAGCTGTTCCTGGAGGTGCACGGCCTGCTGCGCCGGCCGGCCGAGGCGTTCGTGGACGAGCTGCTGGACGGCTGCGCCAAGGCCTCCTAGGTTCCGCAGTGCGGAATTTATAGCGAAATCTATCCGTTCGTTCTGATTTCGTTGTACGGTTGGACTCGCTGACGCAAGGAGTCCCACCATGGCCGCACGTACCGGACCGACCGTGGTCGCCATCTGTTTCCTGACCATCGTCTGTGACGGCTACGACCTGATCGTCTACGGCTCGGTGGTGCCGAGCCTGCTGGCTGAGCCGGACTGGCATCTCGGGCCGGCCGGTGCCGGTGCCATCGGCAGTTATGCCCTGGCCGGGATGCTGATCGGCGCGCTGGCCGCCGGCGCGGTGACCGACCTGGTCGGCCGGCGGGTGATCATGCTGGCCGGCATCGCCTGGTTCTCCGTGGCCATGGCGCTCTGCGCGCTGGCGCCGACGCCCGAGCTGCTCGGGCTGTTCCGGTTCGTCGCCGGCCTCGGCCTGGGCGGGGTGCTGCCCAGCGCGATCGCGCTCACCGTGGAGTACGCGCCACCCGGCCGCCGGCAGCTCTACAACGCGCTGATGTTCGCCGGTTACTCGGTCGGCGGCGTGCTCGCGGCGGCGCTAGCGCTGGCCCTGGTGGCGGAGCACGGCTGGCGGGTGATGTTCTGGATCGGCGCCAGCCCGCTGGTCCTGGTGCTGCCGCTGGCCGTCGCCTTCCTGCCCGAGTCGGCCAGCTACCTGGCGGCCAAGGACCGGCCGGCCGAGCGGGTGGGCCTGCGCGGGCTGTTCAGCGGCGCCCAGCTGGGACCGACGCTGCTGTTCGGCGCGGCCAGCTTCTGCGGGTTGTTGCTGGTGTACGGGTTGAACACCTGGCTGCCGCAGATCATGCGGGCGGCCGGCTACCCGCTCGGCTCGGCGCTGCAGTTCCTGCTGGTGCTCAACGTCGGTGCGATCGTCGGCGCGGTCGGGGCCTCGGCGCTGGCCGACCGGTTCGGCCCGAAACCGGTCACCGCCGCCGCCTTCCTGGCCGCCGCCGGGTGCCTGCTGCTGCTCACCCAGCGCCCGGCGACCGCCCTGTTGATGGGGGCGGTCGCGGTGGCCGGCCTGGGCAGCGTGGGCACCCAGATCCTGCTCAACGGCTACATCGCCGCGCACTACCCGGCCACCGCGCGCGCCTCGGCGCTCGGCTGGGCGCTCGGGGTCGGGCGGGCCGGGGCGATCGTCGGGCCGCTGCTCGGTGGTTGGGTGCTGGCCGCCCAGCTCGGTTTCGCCTGGAACTTCTACGGGTTCGCGGTGCCGGCGTTGGCCGGGGCACTGCTGGTCGCGTTCTGCCCCCGGGTGCCGAGGGTGCGGCGGGAACCGGCTCCCGAGGCCGTCGAGGTCGGGGGGCGGCGCTGATGCGGATCGCGGTGGTCGGCGGAGGCCCGGGCGGGCTGTTCCTCGCCGCGCTGGTGCGCAAGGCCGACCCGTCGATCGAGGTGACGGTGTTCGAGCGGAACCGGGCGGACGACACGTTCGGCTTCGGCGTGGTCTTCTCCGACCGCACCCTGGCCGCCATCCACCGGGCCGACCCGGTGCTGCGCGAGGCACTGGACGCCCACGGCCGGCACTGGGACGCCATCGAGGTGCGGCTGAAGGGCGAGCGTCTGCGTTGCGCCGGCAACGGCATGGCCGCGATCGTGCGCCGCACGCTGCTGCGCCTGCTGCAGGATCGCGCCCGGCGGTTCGGCGCCGAACTGCGGTTCGGCGCCGAGGTGGGCCTGGCCGACCTCGAGGACTACGACCTGGTGGTGGCGGCCGACGGCACCGGCTCGCGGATCCGCGACGAGCTGGAACCCGCGTTCGGTTCCCGGGTGGACACGGCCAGCGCGAAGTTCGCCTGGTTCGGCACCGACTACCGGTTCGACGGGCTGACCTTCGTGCACCAGCGGGGCCCGCACGGGGTGTTCGCCGTGCACGGTTACCCGATCAGCCACGACACGTCCACGTTCATCGTGGAGACCGACCAAGCGTCCTGGCGGGCGGCCGGGCTGGACGAGTTCGACGTGACCGCGCCGCCCGGACCCAGCGACACCCAGAGCCAGGCCTACCTGGAAGAACTGTTCGCCGACCAGCTGGACGGACACAAGCTGCTGGTCAACAACTCCCGCTGGGGCAACTTCCGCACCCGGCGGACCTCGCGTTGGGTGACGCTGGAACCGCGCCCGGTGGTGTTGCTCGGGGATGCCGCGCACACCGCGCACTTCTCCGTCGGCTCGGGCACCAAGATGGCCATGGAGGACGCGATCGAGCTGGCCCGCGCGCTGACCGCGCGGCCGGGGGACCTGCCCGCCGCACTGGCCGGCTACGAGGCGGCGGCCCGGCCCTCGGTGGACAAGATCCAGGATTCGGCTCGGCCCAGCCTGTCCTGGTGGGAACACTTCGGGCGCTACCACGACGCGTTCCCGCCGTGGCGGTTCGCGTACCACTTCCTGAGCCGCAGCATCTCCGACGCCCGGCTGGCCCGGCGGGACCCGGCGTTCGTGCGGCGCGTGCACGCGGAGTGGGTCGGTGAGCACGGCACGGAACCGCTGGAGACGCCGTTGGCGGTCGGCGGGCTGCGGTTCCCCGGGCGGCTGTTGACCCGGCTGCCGGAGAGTGCGCCGCTGGTCACCGCGCCGGACGACGACGCCGGCCTGCCGGCCGCGCTGGACCGGGTGGCCGGGCTGGTGGCCGGCGGCGCCGAACTGGTCGCGGTGCACGGCGGCGCCGCCCACACCCGCACCCTGCTCTGCGAGCAGGTGCGCCTGGCCCACGGGCGGGCGGCCGTGCTGGTGGATCCGGCGTCGGACGCGGACGGCGCGGTCACCGCGGTGCTGTCCGGCCGAGCCGACCTGGTGGTGGCCGGATGACCGCGGTCGCCCCGGCCAGGGCCCGGTTGGACGCGCTGTTCGCCCCGCGCGGCATCGCGGTGGTCGGCGCGTCGCGTGATCCGGCCAAGCTGGGCGCGGCCATGGCCCGTTCGCTGCGCGGGTTCCCCGGCCGGGTGGCGCTGGTGAACCCGCGTGACCCGGCGATGTTCGACTCCGTGGCCGCCGCGACCTCGGTGGCCACGGCGACCTCGGCGGCCACGGTGGCCGGCGAGGGGCCGATCGACCTGGCCGTGCTGTGCCTGCCCGCGCCGGCCTGCGCCGGCGCGCTGGCCGAGCTGGCGCCGGCCGGGGTCGGTGCGGCGGTGGTGTGCGCCGGCGGGTTCGCCGAGATCGGGCCGGCCGGTGCGGCACACCAGGACGCTCTGGCCTCGGTGGCGGCCGAGGCGGGGATCGCGCTGCTCGGGCCGAACACATCCGGGTTCTTCGTGCCGCACCACGGCCTGTGCGCCAGCTTCGTGCCCGGGGCGGCGGACGTGCCGGCCGGGCGGGTCGCGGTGGTCGCGGCCAGCGGCGGGGTGAACCACGCGCTGGCCTTCCTGCTGGCCGAGGCCGGGCACGGGGTGAGCCTCGGGGTGGGGCTGGGCAACGCCGCCGGGTTGACCGCGCCGCCGGTGCTCGACCACCTGGCCGAGGACCCGCGCACCCACGCCGTGGCGCTGCACGTGGAGTCGGTGGCCGACGGGCCGGCGCTGCTCGCGTCGGTCTCCCGGCTGGCCGCGCGCAAACCGGTGGTCGCGCTGGTGGCCGGCCGGCACACCGGCACCGCGGAGCAGCTGGCCGAGTTCGCCCGCTCGCACACCGGCGCACTGGCCACCTCCTGGCGCACCACGGTGGCCGCGCTGCGCCAGGCCGGCGCGGTGTGCGTGGCCTCCGAACGGGAGCTGGTGGACGCGGTCGGCGCCTTGTCGCTGGTCCGGTTGCCGGCCGGCCGGCCCGGGGTAGGGGTGCTCACCGCGCAGGCCGGCCCCGGGTTGCTGCTCCTGGACGAGCTGCACGGCCGAGACGTGGTGGTGCCCGCGCTCACCGGGGAGACCCGGTCGGCCATCGGCGAGCTACTGCCCCCACTGACCTTCCAGGGCAACCCGGTGGACACCGGCCGGCCCGGGCCGTCCTTCGGCCCGGTGTTGCGCGCGCTGTCCCGTGACCCCGGGGTGGGCCTGGTCGCCGGCTACGCCCTGGCCGAACCCGACGCGTTCGACCTGGTAGACGCGGTCACAGCGGCGGGGGCGGAGGTACCCGTGGTGCTGGGCGTCGGCGGCCTCGGCCCAGCCGCGGCCGCCATCAGGAGCGCACTGATAACCCAAGGCATCCCCGCCGCCCCCGACCCCGCCGGCGTCGCCGCCGCGGTCTCCGCACTCCTGGCTGACGCCATGGCCCCGCGAGCCGGTGCTCTCAGCACGCCGCGTCGGTGCTCTCAGCACACGGAGTCGAGGTTTCCCGGCGCCCCTCGGGACGGCGAAGCCCGCGACAGGAGCCGCGAGATCCGCGACAGGGGCCGCGAGATCCGCGACATGGGCTGCGGCGATCAGCGATATGACCTGGTGGAACCCGCGACATTCGCGGGTGGGGGGCGCGATATGGGCTGGGGGGACGCGCGACATGGGAATTGGGTGGGGGGCGGGCCTTGGGACGAGGACGTCGCTAAGGGGGTGTTGGGCGGGCTGGGTGTCCGGACGCCGGGGCGGCGGGTTTGTGATGGGCGGGAGAGTGCGCAGCGGGCGTTGGCGGAGTTGGGTGGGGCGGTCGCGGTGAAGGTGCTCGACGCGAGTGTTCGGCACAAGACCGAGGTCGGCGGGGTGCGGCTGGGCGTGCGGACGCCGGGCGAGCTGGACGACGCGCTGCGGGCGATCGGCGCACCGAGGGTGCTGGTGGAGGCGATGGCGCCGGCCGGCGTGGACCTGCTGGTGGGCGCCCGGCGGGACCCGGTGTTCGGCCCGGTGCTGCTGGTCGGGCTGGGCGGCACCCAGGCCGAGGCGCTGGCCGACGTGGCGGTACGGGTTGCCCCGGTCGGTCCGGAGGAGGCCGCCGGGATGGTCGGCGAGCTGGCCGGGCGCCGGCTCCTCGAGGGCTGGCGCGGCGGCCCGGTGCTGGACCGCGATGAGCTCGGCCGGGTGGTCGCCGCGCTCGGTGAGCTTCTGATGGAGAACCCCGGGCTGGACGAGATCGAGGTCAACCCGCTGCGGCTGACCGAGCACGGGCTGGTCGCGCTGGACGCGGTGCTGAGGAGTCGGGATGATCACGCCGATCGCTGAGGGGCTGGTGCCCTGGCCGGAGGAGTTCGTCCGGCGCTACACCGAGGCCGGCTACTGGAGCGGCCGCACGCTCGGCGAGCTGCTGCGCGAGGTGGCCGACCGCACGCCGGACGCCCCCGCACTGGTGGACGGCGAGGTGCGGCTGACCCACCGGGAGCTGGCCGAGCGTTCCGATGCGCTGGCCGAACGACTGGCCGGCCTCGGGCTGGTGGCCGGGGACCGGGTACTGGTGCAGCTGCCCAACGGCTGGGAGTTCGTGGTGCTCACGCTGGCCTGCCTGCGCGCCGGGTTGGTGCCGGTGATGGCGTTGCCCGCGCACCGCCGTGCCGAGCTGACCCACCTTGCCGAGCAGGCCGAGGCCTCGGCCATCGCCGTGCCGGACCGGCTGCGCGACTTCGACCACCAGGCGCTGGCCGCCGAACTGGTCGCCGGGGTGCCGTCGCTGCGCCACGTCCTGGTCGCCGGCGACCCGGCGGACACCCACCACGACCTGCGCGCGCTCGCCGCGCCCGGCGCCCGCTGGAGCGGAACCGGGCCGTCGGCCAGGGACGTTGCGGTGTTCCTGCTCTCCGGCGGCACCACCGGGCTGCCCAAGCTGATCGCCCGCACCCACGACGACTACGTCTACAACGCCCGCCGCACGGCCGAGCTGGCCGGGATGGACGCGGCGACGGGCTACCTGGTCAGCCTGCCGGCCGGGCACAACTTCCCGCTGGCCTGCCCGGGCATCCTGGGCACCCTGCTGGCCGGCGGCAAGGTGGTCATGCTTCCCTCGCCGGAGCCGGTCAGGGCGTTCGCCGCGATCGCCGCCGAGCGGGTGACCCACAGCGCGGTGGTGCCGGCGGTGGCCGCCCGCTGGCTGGAGCACGCGACCGACCACGGCGCGGCCCAGCTGGCCAGCCTGCGGGTGCTCCAGGTGGGCGGGGCGCGGCTGGCGGACGAGCTGGCCGCCCGGATCCGGCCGGTCCTGGGCGCGAGCCTCCAGCAGGTGTTCGGCATGGCGGAGGGCCTGCTCAACGTGACCCGGCTGGACGACCCGGACGACACCGTCAACACCACCCAGGGCCGGCCGATCTGCGCCGACGACGAGGTGCGGCTGGTGGACGAGCTGGACCGGGACGTGCCGGACGGCGAACCGGGTTCGCTGCTCACCCGGGGGCCGTACACCCCGAGGGGCTACTACCGCGCCGCCGAGCAGAACGCCAAGGCGTTCACCCCGGACGGCTGGTACCGCTCCGGCGACATCTGCCGGCGTACTCCGGACGGAAACCTGGTGGTCGCCGGCCGGGACAAGGACATGATCAACCGGGGTGGCGAGAAGATCTCCGCCGAAGAGGTGGAGAACCTGGTCTACCGGTTGCCCTCGGTGCGCCAGGTGGCGGCGGTGGCCATGCCGGACGCGGTGCTGGGCGAGCGGGTGTGCGTGTTCGTGGTGCCGAGACCCGGCGACACGGTGACCCTGGAACAGGTGCGCGCGGGCATGCTGGCGGCCGGGGTGGCGGCGTTCAAGCTGCCGGAGCGGCTGGAGCTGCGCGACGAGCTGCCGGTCACCAAGGTCGGCAAGATCGACAAGAAGGCCCTGCGCGCGGACGTCGCGGCGCGGCTCGCCGCCGTCTGACGTATTTCGATCATCACTTTTGGCCGGACACGTATGTCATTTGTCGGGCCCGTGAAGTAGCTCCTTCACCTGCGTAATCACCCGTTCGGCGGAAGGTTCGATTCCTTCCCTGGCCAGCCCTCGTTACAACGAAAAACAGGCGAACGGCCTGAAATCGCTATAAATCTCGAGGGCGAGGTTTCGCGTGAACTGGTGGAGCAGGCTCGGCATACTCGCGCTGTCCGGAACGGTGGCCGCGACGGTGTGCGCGACGTTGGGGCCGGCGATGGCGGAGTCGGCGGAACACGGCGGGCCCAAGGCGGGACCCGCGCTGCTGTACGCCGACCCGGCGAGCGCGCCGCAGCTGGAGAACACCGGCGTGTGGAAGGCCCGGCCGATCGGCGTCTGCCACTCCAGCGCCTACCGCGACGGCGAGTACGTGCACCAGGGCTGCGTGTACGACGACGAGGGCGGCGGCAACCAGTACCGCTGGCCGCTGGACACGCTGCTGCGCAACTACACCTACCCGGAGGACCCGGCCTACCGGCGCAACGCGGCGGACATCGTGGAGGTGCGGGTGCGCCCGCTGGCCGACGCCACCGCGTTCCGGGTCACCCTGAACACGATGACCGACCCGGAGCTGTACGGGCTGACCCTCGCGCTGGGCGACAGCGAGAAGCCGCAAGCCGTGCCGCACGGGGCCAACACCGTGATGCCGGCCGCCCGGTTCGTCACCGTGCACGGCACCACGGGCGACATCGTGGACGTGAACGACGGCGCGAAACGCCCCGAGCGGCCCGAGGTCGACGTGGACCGAAACCGCCGGCAGGTGGAGATCCGGGTGCCGCACTCGGCCTGGAAGCCGGGCGGCCACGAGCGGATCGCGGCGGCCGCCGGGCTGTGGGACCGGGGTACCGACCACTACCTGGTGCCCCGCACCAACGCCGACCGCACCCACCCGGGCGGCGCGGTGCTCGGTGACGCGCAGCCGTCGGCGTTCTTCGACGCGGCGTTCCGCTTCCACGAACCGTTCGAGGCGCCGTACCGCAACAACGACCAGCGCAAGGCGATCGCGCACGGGGACCTCAGCCCGTTCTCCGCCGACGTGGACTTCGGCAAGCTGGACCGGGGCGAGCGCGACGACAGCGCCATCCCCGACAAGGGCTACGTCACCCGGCTGTTCGCCAGCCGGTTCGAGAAGGCCCAGGGCCGGCGGCTGCCCAGCGACCCCGGCGGCCCGCCGCCCGGTTCGGGCACCCAGCAGGGCGGCATGCAGATGGGCTCGGGTTCCGGGCAGAAGGGCCGGTTCAGCCTGCAGTTCGGCTGGCCCTGCCGGGACGACTGCGTGCCGGACCTCCCCGGCCGGCTGCAGCGCTACCAGGTCTACGTGCCGGAGGCGCCGGCTCCCGAGCACGGTTACGCCTCGCTGGTGTGGACCAACGGCTACGCGCTGCGCCCGGGCGACGACGTGGCCGGGCCGAAGGACCTGTACCAGCAGTTCGCGCACCGGCCGGGGAACCCGACGATGGTGATCGACGTGGACGCCCGGGGCAACGACGAGTGGGGCTACGGGCAGGCCGGCGCGGCCATCTTCGAGGCCCTGGCCGACGCCCGCCGGCACTACGACCTGGACCCGGACCGCACCGCGATGGGCGGCTTCTCCAGCGGCGCCTACATGGCCAACAAGATCTCGCTGACCTTCCCGGACGTGTTCGGGCGGGCGTTCATCTGCGACGGCCTGGACGTCGCGCCGTCCTTCCCCGGGCTGAACGGCCTGGCCGACACCCTGGTGGTGGGCAAGCTGGCGGTGGACACGCTGACCAAGCACGAGCCGGGTTCCAAGCTGACCCCGCTGCTGCCCAGCCGGCGCAACCAACCGGTGATGGAGTGGTCCGGGCTGAACGACGACTTCATCCCGTACAACATCACCAGCGAGCGCGGCCGGGCCTACGCGGCCGGTGGCTACGACTACGAGTTCCTCAGCTGGGCCGGCTACTCCGCCGAGCACCTGGCCATGTGCAAGAACGGCATGTGGGGCCTGGCCACGAAGTGGATGGGCGACGGCAAGCGCACGCTCAACCCGCACCACGTCACCTACGTGCGCAACCCGCTGATGGACGACCCGGCCTCCGGCCTGGTCGGCGACCACGCCTACTGGCTGTCCGAGATCTCCAGCCGGGGCCGCCGGACCGGCACCATCGACGTGGTCTCCCACGGCCGCGGCCTGGCCGACGCCCCGGTTCCGGCCAAGCGCACCGAGCCCGGCCTGGCCGACGGCTCGATCATGCCGGTCAACCCCTATGTGCGCGAATACCGCCACCTGGCTGATCCGGTGCACGCCGAGGAGCGGGACGAGCTGGAGATCAAGGCCACCGACATCGACGCGGTGACCATCGACCCGGACCGAGCCGGCGTGAGCTGCTCCGCACGGTTGCACGCGAAAACCAACGGCCCGCTCGCGGTGACCTTGCGCGGCTGCGACCGCACGGAGCACTTCGACGGTTCCGGCCCGGCTGGTGCTCCGTACGACCCGATCGACCCGCTGTCCGGGGTGGCCCCGCCCAAGGGCGGCCCGCTGCCGGCGGAGTCGGGGAACGCGCCGCAGGCGCCGCTTTCGGACCTGCCGGCGCTGCGGTTCCCGCCGAACGAGGCCAACCCGAAGCCGAAGGGGTGACGGTTTGCGTCGGTGCCGGTTCTAAAGACGGCTTGGACGGCCGCGGTTGGGTTGGTCTGCCGCGGCTTGGGTGCCGGCCGGTGCGTTTCGTGATCAACAGGCACTCACGGTTGTTTTCGGCCGCCGGAATCGCGCTGGTTGCATGATGATCATGGACTACATGATCAACAGGACACCAGGGTCGCCCGGCCACGCCAAAAGCAGCCGCCATGTCCTGATGACCATGAACTGACCACCGGTGCCGTACCATCCGTAACTCTGGTTGCACGAGGGGAACCGCATAGGGGTTTGATCTTGGAGCAACCCCCAAGGCGTACCGGTCGTGAAACAGAAGTGGCGCAAGGGACGTCGCCGGCCCGCCCAAGCAAAACGCAACGGCCGGCACCCAAGCCACGGCAGACCAACCCAACCGCGGCTGTCCAAGCCGTCTTTAAAACCGGCACCGCCGCAAACCGGCGGGTGCTAACCGTTCAATGCCCGGTTCAACGCGGGCGGCACATCCCGGTGGTTGCGGATGCGGGCCAACCGACCCCCGCCCAGCCGGGCCAACTGGGCACCGAGATCAGCATCGTGCTCCCCGTCGGTCTCCAGCAGCACGTGCAGCGGTGCGAGGTCGGGAAAACGTGCGGCGGCATCGCGAGGGTCGGGGCCGGCGTTGTGTACCGCGTCGGAGAGCAGGATGGCGTGTCGGCGGCGGGCTCGCGCGGCGCCCAACTGGACCAGCCCGGTGCGCAGCGCGAACTCGACGTTGGTCAGGCCCTTGGCCGGGATGCTCAGCAGATCGTCCAGCAGCCGGGCTCCGCCGGTGGCCGGGCCCATCGCGCGCACCACGGCCGCGTTCTTCCAGAACGCGACCACGGCCAGCTCGTCCTGCCCGGACGAGGTGGCCAGCGCACCGGCCAGCGCGCCGACCGTGGCCGCCGCGATCCGGGTCTTCTCGCCGCGCATGGAGCCGGAGACGTCGATCATCAGGAGCACCGCGCGGGGCTGCCGTACGCGCTCCCGTACCAGGATGTCGGTGTCCTCGGGGATGGGCCGCTCGGTGAGCATCTCCAGCGTGCGGTCCAGGTCGATGTCGTCGGAGTTGTACCGGTAGGGCACCGTGGTCAGCTGGCCGGTGCCGCCGGTGACCGCGTCCGCCCGGTCCCGGGCCCGGCTCGGAGTGGCCAGCCGGGCGGCGATCCGCCGGGCCAGCGCGCGCACCTCGGCGCTGGCCACGCCGTCCTCGCGCACCTCGTCCAGGGTGTGCCGCTCGCCCTGCTCCGACGTGGCCACCCAGGCCTGCCCGGGCGTCTTCTCACCCGGCCCCGCCGCGCCCCGGTCCGAGCCGGTGCTCTCCATCACCGGACCGCCCGCGCCGGGGCGGAACACCAGCGGCGACTCGTCGAGGGTCTTGGGCTTGCGGCGCAGCGGGGCGCGGGCGGGTTTCCGATGCTCCGAAGGGCGCCCGGCCAGTCAAGTCGGTTCGGGCACCTGGATGGTGTGCGCGCCGGGCGCCGCCCGCCGGGGCGCGAGCACGAAGTGCTGCTCCCACAGCTCGCGGATGACCTGCTCGGGAGTCGCCTCGACGGCCTCGTCCACGGTGATCCGGCCGGACAGGGAGAGCAGCGCCGCGTCCAGCACCACCGCCCGGTAGGCGTCCTCGGGACTCAGACCGTTGCGGCCGGCGCGGATCTCGGTCAGGGGCGCGGCCACCGCGACCAGGTCGATCGCGCCGCGCACGCTGGACCCGTGCCGCACGTCCGGGTGCTCCCGGGTGGAGCGGGTGATCGCCACGGCATCGGCGACCAGCCGCTCGTTCTCGCACGAGGTGCGCAGCGTGACGATGCTGCGGTCCTCCTCCACCGACTGGTAACCCACCGCCAGCCGGCACATCCGGTCGTAGACCGCCTGGCTGATCCGGGTGGTGCCGATCGCGTCGAACGGGTTCATCGAGGCGACCAGCCGGAAGCTGTCGGACGCGTGGATCCGGCCCACCCTGGGCACGTTGACCTCGCGCTCGGCCATCGCGGTGAGCAGCGTGTTCAGCGTGTCCTCGGGTGCCCGGTTGAACTCCTCGACGTACAGGAACCCGCCCTCGCGCATGGCCGCGACCAGCGGGCCGGGCACGAAGTTGTCCGCGCTGTAGTCCTCGCGCAGTACCCGCGCCGGGTTGTGGTGGCCGACCAGCTTGGCCGGGGTGAGCTCCGCGTTGCCCTCCACGAAGTGCAGCGGAACGCCCCAGCAGCCGGTGATCGCGCGCAGGATGGTGCTCTTGGAAGTGCCCGGCGGCCCCTCCAGGAGCAGGTCCCGGCCGGCCACCACGGCCGCCAGGATGAGATCCAGCTCGCGCTCCCGGCCGACCACGAGCCCGGCCAGCTCGCCCCGCCGCGTCGCGAGCTCCGTCATGCGTGCGGAATCTTGTAGGGCGCCGCGGCGCCGGCGTCCACCGGCAGCGTGACGCCGGTGATGTAGCGGGCCTCGTCGGAGGCCAGGTAGAGCACCGCGTTGCTGATGTCCACCGACTCCACCCACGGCACCGGCAGCGCGTTCATCGCCTTCATCAGCTCGCTGGCGGCTTCCTTGGTGGGGTTCTCCACCCCGGGCAGGAACAGCTCGCGGATCGGCGCGTTGTCGATCATCGGGGTGTCCACCGTGGTGGGGTGGATGCTGTTCACCCTGATCCGGTGGGATGCCAGTTCAACGGCCAGGCCGCGCATCAGGCCGACCAGGCCGTGCTTCGCCGAGACGTAATGGGCCAGGTTGGGGTAGGCGACCAGGCCGGCCATCGAGCTGGTGATGATGATCGAACCGCCCCGGCCGCGCTCGATCAGGTGCGGGATGACCGCCTTCGCGGTCTTCCACACGCCGGTCAGGTTGATGTCGATCATTTCCTGCCAGGTGTCCTCGGACAGCTCCCAGGCCGGGCCGAAGCTGGCGATGCCGGCGTTCGCGCACACGATGTCGATCCCGCCGAACTCGGCGACCGCGTCCGCCACGACCCGGTCCAGCGCGGCGGAGTCCCGCACGTCGGCCCGCCGGGTGAGGATCCGCCGGTCCTGGTCCTCGACCGCCTTGGCGGTCTGCGCCAGGTCCTCCTCGGTGGCGCCGCCGACCGGCGAGGTGGCGAAGTCGGTGCACGCGTCCACCGCGACGATGTCCGCGCCCTCCTCGGCGAGGCGTATCGCGTGCGCCCGCCCCTGGCCACGTGCCGCCCCGGTGATCAGGGCGACTTTGCCCTCTACTCGTCCCATGCGGGTGACATTAGTGGGACGCCCAACCATGGGGGAGTGCACTTCCGTGGTCAGCCGCCGATGACCTGGACCTTGTCGCCGACCTGCAGGATGTTGAAGTACTTCTCCGCCTCGGCCCTCGGCAGCCGCACACAGCCGGCCGAGGGGCGGTCCATGGTGCCCTCGTGGAAGGCGATCCCGCCGGCGGCGAAGAACACCGCGAACGGCATCGGCGAGGGCAGCCCCTCCGGGGTCTTGTGCTCGCCGCTCTTGTGGTCCTTGTTCTTCCACTCCACGGCGAAGTTTCCCGACGGCGTCTCCTGGCCGGGGCCGCCACTGATGACGTCGATCGGCCCGCTGACCACCTTGGCGCCGTCGGTCAGCCAGGCGCGCTGGTCACCCAGGCTCACGCAGGCCTTGTAGCCGGTGGCGCACGGCGTGCCGGCGATCAGTGCGGGGGTGGGCGGCGCCGGTTGGGCGTGCGCGTTGCCCGTGCCGAGAACGGCGACGGCGAGCACGGCCAGGGGAAATGCGCGCGGCGGACCAACCAAGTCGACTCCTCGCGGACTCGTGGGGTGTCCCCGCGCCACCCTCGATCTCGGACCCGGCCGACGCTACGTACCCAGGAATTAGCTGACGTCCCGCCGCGGGTAAGCCGACGGCAAAATCGGCTCAGCGCCTGAGGGGGACCAGCAGGGTGAAGCTGGGCGGGGTGGCGCGGCTGAGGGTGAGCCGGCCGCCCTCCGCCTCGGCCAGGCTGCGGGCCAGCGCCAGGCCGATGCCGTGCCCGGTGGCCCGCTCGGACCGGCGGGTGAACAGCTCGGACTCCGGCAGCGTGACCCCGGCCCCCTCGTCGGACACGTCGATGGCCAGCGCCTCGGCCGCGTCCCGGACGGTCACCGTGACCGCGCCCGCACCGTGCGTGGCCGCGTTGTCCAGCAGCACGGTGAGCACCTGGCGGACCGCCGACGTGGACGCCATGGCGTCCGGCAGCGACGGCTCCACCCGCACCTGGAACGCGCGCCCCCGCACGGCCAGGCGATCGGTCCAGCCCCGCCGCAGCTCGTCCAGCACGGTCGCCAGGTCCAGCGGACTGGTGCTGGTGTTGCGGGTGTCGCGGGCCAGGGCGAGCAGCTCGGTGATCGTCTGCTCCAGCCGGTCCACGTCGTTGATCGCCGAGCCGATGGTGTCCCGGGCGCCGGCCAGGTCCTGGTCCGGCCGGTCCAACGCGGCCTCCAGGCGCAGCCGCAGCCCGGTGAGCGGGGTGCGCAGCTGGTGCGAGGCGTCGGCCGAGAAGGCCCGCTCGCGGGCCAGCATGCCGTCCAGCCGGCTGGCGGTGCGGTTCAGCGCCTGGCCGACCGCGTCGATCTCCGCGATGCCGACCGGGTCGATCCGCACGCTGAAGTCGCCCTCGCCCAGCCGGCGCGCCGTGCCGGACAGCTCCTCCAGCGGGCTGGCCAGCCGCCGGGCCGCCCGCCGGGCCAGCAGGTACGCCACGGCCAGCGCGATCAGCGCCAGCGTGGCGATGGCCAGCCAGGCCACCGCGACCTGCCGGTAGACGACGGCTCGCGGGCTGGCCGCGCGCACCGCGCCGATCACGTCCGTCTCGTGGGTGACCGCCACCGCGACCACCAGGTCGGTGCCGTTGGTGCCGGTGGCCGGCGAGCCGCTCAGGGCCTCGCGGACCAGCGGGTCGCCGCGCGGCCCGTCCCCGGTGACGCGGTTGCCGTGCGTGTCGTAGACGGTCAGCGAGGTGTTGTCCCTGGCTTCCGGGATGTCCGAGGGCACGTCGCCGTCGTTCAGCTCGCCGGACACCGCGATCGCGGTGGCGTCCGCCACCCGCAGCAGCTTGGACTCCTCGTCCAGTTGGGCGTACTGGGCGATGCCCAGCGCCAGGGGCAGCCCGAACAGCCCGATGGCCAGCGCCGAGACCAGCGCCGCCAGCCCGATGATCCTGGTGCGCACGGGGGTCAGCTCGGGGGTTCGAGCCGGTAGCCGTGCCCGCGCAGGGTCACTATGGCCGGCAGCTCGCCGAACCCGGCCATCTCGCCCAGCCGCCGGCGCAGCGCCGCGACGTGCACGTCCAGCGTCTTGGTCGGGCCGTACCAGTGCTCGTCCCACACCTCGGACATCAGCGTCTGCCGGCTGACCGCGACCCCCGGTGTGGCGGCCAGCCGGGCCAGCAGGTCGAACTCCTTGGCCCGCAGCGACAGCTCCCGCCCGGCCACGGTGACCCGCCGGCTGGCCGTGTCCACCAGCAGGTCGCCGATCCGCGACGGTTCCGCGTCCGGGACGCCCGGGCCGGCCCGGCGCAGGTGCGCGCGGATCCGGGCGAGCAGCTCGCCCAGCCGGGGCGGCTTGGTCAGGTAGTCGTCGGCGCCGGCCTCCAGGCCGATCACCACGTCCATCTCGTCGGTGCGCGCGGTCAGGATGACCAGCACGGTCGACGGCTGCCGGGTGCGAAGCTGGCGGCACACCTCCACGCCGTCCAGGTCGGGCAGCCCGAGGTCCAGCAGCACCAGGTTGAACTCCGAGGCCGCCGCCTCGGCCAGTGCGCCCTTGCCGGTGCGTCGCCAGACGACCTCGTGGCCGTGCGCGACCAGGCTGGACTCCAGCACGCTGCCGATCGTCTCGTCGTCCTCCACCACCAGCAGCCGGGACATTGGGGCAGCTTAGAGGTTCCGTCCCGACCTATCCGGAGAGCGGGGGCGGCTGCCCGTCCGACCGACCGGACGAGGCGGTTTAAAGATCGGCTTGGAGGGCGCGGCTGGGTGGTCTGCCGCCGCTTGGGTGCGGCCCCGTCGGGTTTCCGTCGGCGGGGTTTTCATGGTCAGGTAGCGGTGAGAGACCTTTTGCCGGTCGGAAACGTCTCTGCCTGCGACTTGACCATGAAGTGCGGTCGCGCGGCGGCAGACCACCCAGCCGCCGGCCGCTGCCGGCCGGACGGCACGGCCGCCGGCAGGGCCTGCTCCTCCACGGTGCGGTGGACTCGGTCTCGTTAAAGTACAACTCGTCACATTTACGAGTCTTCTGGTTCTCAAAGTGGCGTTCCGTGACCAAAGCGAGCGCCATGTGGCCTAGAATCGACGGCGTGGCGCTCGAACAGCAGAAGGCTGTCAAGCGAGTTTCGGCGAATCCCGAGGCTCGCTCGGCCGGCGACTTCCGCCGCCGCCCTCGGCGGCGGGGCCAGGCGCTGCACGAGGCGATCTACCAGGCCACCCTGGACGAGCTGACCGAGGTGGGCTACGCCGAGCTCACCATGGACCGGGTGGCCGCGCGGGCCAAGGCCAGCAAGGGCTCGCTGTACCGGCGCTGGCCCAGCCGGGTGGAGCTGGTCGTCGAGGCGGTCCGGCACGTCGCGCCGGAGATCACCCCGGTGCCCGACAGCGGTGACCTGCGGGCCGACCTGATCGCCCAGCTGGACCGGTTCGCCGAGGCGATGGCCGGGCCGCAGGCCGAGGCGGTGCGCGGCATGTTCCTGGAGGTCATCCGGAACCCCGAGCTGCTCGCGGCCTTCCACAAGCAGCAGCACGACACCCCGCGCGAGGCGATGGCCGAGATCCTGCGGCTCGGCGCGGTGCGCGGCGACGTGCGGCCGGAGGCGCTCACCCCGATGATTGCCGGGGTCGGCCCGGTGCTGCTGCGCCAGCACATGCTGCTCAACGGCGCGGTGATGACGCACCAGGAGATCGAGGAGCTGGTCGACGAGGTGTTGCTCCCGATCGTCCAGCCCCGGCCGGCCAGCTGAGAGTCCCTCGCCGTCCAACGGTTAGGGTGGCGGCCGTGCGGATTCTGCGTGCCGGCTCGATGTGCCTGCTCACCGGCGTGATCGGGGTGGTCGGGGTCTTCGGCTTGGCCGCCTGCGGCCGCGGCAGCGGCTCCACGCCCGGGTCCAGCCAGTCCACCGGCAGCGCCACGCCGTCGGCGGCGCCGTCCACCGCGCCGTTCATCCCGCCGGTGACCCCTAGCGTGACCCGCCCGCCCTCGCCCGGCATGCGTTCCCTGACCGAGTCCGAGAAGACCTACAAGACCAACTGCGAGCAGGGCCGGATCAAGAGCGGCTGCGAGTTCTTCACCGACGACGCGCTTCGTCTCCAGGGCATCGACCCCCGGGAGTGAGCAGCCGCTCGCTGCCCTCCCACAGCTCGGCCGCCTTCCCGGTGTCGTAGGACTCCTCCGAGGAACGGGTCCGCCGGCCGTTGGAGAAGTACGCGCCGGTCACCCCGGCCAGTTCCGGGTCGGTGACCAGCCGGGCCAGGGCGGCGCCGGACCGCGCGGGGGTGTGCGTGTTCAGCCCCGGCACCGCGATGAGCGCCGGCATCAGGTAGCGCCACGCGAAGGCCCGCACGCCCCGGTACCGCCGGGCCAGCCCGGTGCCCGGCATCAGCCCCGGGTCGAACGCGTTCACCGTGACCCGCGTGTCCTCGAGCCGGCGGGCCAGCTCGTAGGCGGTCAGCACGTTGCACAGCTTCGACGTCGTGTAGCGGCGGCGGCCGGCCGAGGGCGTGCGCTCCTCGTCGGTGTCCGCCGGCCGGGCCAGCGTCTCCGGGTCGGTGAACCGGGGCGCCGGCATGCCGGTCATCCGCTTCGGGTCGTGGGTGTCGCTGGCCACCAGTACGATCCGCGCCGGCTCGACCAGGCTCGGCAGCAGGTGGTTGACCAGCAGGAAGTGCGCCAGGTGGTTCACCGCGAAGGTGGTTTCCAGGCCATCCGGGGTGAAGCACAGGCCGAGCTCCTGCACCCCCGCGTTGGCCACCACCGCGCGCAGCGGGGGCAGCTCGCCGTCGGCCAGCCGCCGGGTGAGGTCGTCGGCGAACCGCCGCACCCCGGCCAGCTCGGCCAGGTCCAGCGGCAGCGCCGTGCACGGCGCCCGCTCGGCCAGCCGCTCCCGCGTTTCGGCCAGGCCCGGGCCGCGCCCGGTGACCACCAGGTGCCAACCCTGCTCGGCGGCCGCCACGGCCAGCGCGGCCCGGAGGCCGAGGCCCCCGGTCGCGCCGGTGATCAGGACGGTCTGGCTCATCACGTCTCCCGTCGGGCTCGGTGGATCGCGGCCGGCGCGAGCGCCCGCACCGCGAGGAAGAGGTCGGCGAACATCCGCCGGGCGTCGGTCTCTCCCGGCTCCAGCGCCACGGCGAAGAAGCAGCCGTCCGAACAGGCCACGGCGAACCGGGCCAGCTCCTCGGCGGCCGGCCCGGCCACCTCCGGCGGGTGCTCCGCGGCCAGCATCTCCTCGATCACCCGGCGAAACCGCTGGTTGGCGGTGTCCCGGACCCGGCGGACCAGCGCGGCGGCGTCCAGGTCGTCCGCGCTGTCCAGGGCCAGCAGGTAGAACAGCCGCAGGAAGGCCGGCTGCTCGGTCAACGCGTCCGCGCCCCGCTCGGTCAGCCGTGCGGCCTGCTCCTCCGCGGTCTCATCCGAGGTGTCGTCCCAGTCCGGCAGGGCGGCGAACCAGCGCCGCGCGCCGCGTTCCATCACCGCCGCGAGCAGCCCCTGTTTGCTGCCGAAGTGCCAGTAGATGGAGGTGGCGGGCAGCCCGGTCTCCCGGCAGATCGCGGACATCGCCGTGCCGGAGTAGCCGCGGCCGGCCATCAGTCGCTCGGCGGTGTCCAGGATCAGCTCGCGGGAGCGGTCGCCCCGCGCCTGCTTCCGGCTGGTGGTCACGACTGAATTGTAAGGATCGATACATACTTAACGCAACGCGCGAGCTCACCCGCGCACGAAGGCGGGTACCACGAACCGGCGCAGCATGTCCCGCTTGTACTCCTCGGACAGCTCGGCGTAGTCCGGCCAGCCGAGCAGTACGAAGTTCATCGAGATCAGCCAGCGGTAGGCCTTGCGCTCGTCGAAGTCGGCGGGCAGCGTGCCGGCGTCGGCGGCCCGCTTGAACACCGGTGCCCAGACCGTCTCGGCGAACGCGGTCGCGGTGCCCTCCGGCCGCATCAGCGTGTTGGTGAACTGTTCGCTGGCCGTGTGCAACAGGTCCAGGATGAACTGGTCGGAGTGGCCGGCGTCGGCGATGTACAGCAACCCCGCGACCAGCTTCTCGGCCAGCTCGTCGTGCTGTTCCAGCATCTGGTGCACCCGGCCGACCAGCTTGTCCGAGCGATGCTCCACGATGCTCTTGATCAGCGAGTCCCGGTCGCCGAAGTACCGGTACAGGGTGGGGCGGGAGATCCCCGCCGCCGCCGCGATCTCGTCCATCGTGACCCGGTGCACGCCGTAGCGTTCGAAAATCTGCTCGGCGACCTTGCGCAAGTGGGCGCGGGCCTCGGCGGCGTCCGCCGGCAGCGGGCGTGCGCCGCGCCTGGCCGGCATGTCAGTTCTCCCGGAGCACGTCGGTGCGCAGGAAGTCCAGCACTCCGGCGCAGAACACGTCGTTGTCGTCCCCGGCCACCATGTGCCCGGCGTCGGAGACGTCGTAGCGCTGCGCGCTGGGGATCAGCTCCCGCAGCTCCCGCGCGCCTTCCGGGCTGACCACCCGGGACTGCGCGCCGCGCACCAGCAGGGTGGGGATGTCCACCGACCGCGCGGCCGCCCGCGCGGTCTGGGCCAGCGTCTCGGTGAGCATCTCGTGCCGGTCGTCGTCCAGTCCGTGCGAGGTGAGGAACCGGGGGTCCCAGTGCCAGTACCAGCGGCCGTCCCGGTGACGCAGGTTCTTGCGCAGCCCGTCCGGGTGGGGTGGGCGCTGCCGGTGCGGGTTGTACGCGACGACCGCCTCGGCCGCCTCCTCCAGCGAGGCGAACCCGTCCATCCCGGAGAGCATGAACCGGGCGATCTCCTCGGTGCCGTCCGGCTCCATGGTCGGCGTGACGTCCACCAGTACCAGCGCCCGGGCGAACAGCGGGTCAGCGCCCTGTGCGAGCAGTGCGGTGATGCCGCCCATGGACGCGCCGACCAGGACCGGCCGCTCACCCATCGCGGTGGTCACCGCGCGCAGGTCGTCCACCATCAGGTGCAGCGAGTAGTCGCCGTCCGGGGACCAGTCGGTGTCCCCGTGGCCTCGGCAGTCCGGCGCGACGGCCACCCAGCCGTGCTCGGCCAGCCGCTGGCCGGTGCGCTGCCAGGAGTGCCGGGTCTGCCCGCCGCCGTGCAGCAGCAGCGCCACGCCGTGCCGCGGTCCGTCCGGTGCCGGGTCCCAGCGGTGCGCCGCGATGCGCACTCCGGCGCCGGTGAAGTTGACCTCTTGGGGCTGGCTGACCATTCGCTGATCATATCAATGAGACACATAACGTCCAGCGTCAACTGATTCTGATTCGTTCACGTCATCAGGATGGTTCAGTCACTCGAGCACGGTGGTTCAGTCACTCCAGCACGGTGGTTCGGTGACTTCAGCACAGTGGTTCGGTGACTTCAGCACGGTGGTTCGGTCGCATCTGGCGATCGGCGGCCGGACAAGCGTGATCACGGCCGGCAACCTTTAAAGCGCTACAGACGGTAGCCGTTCGGGGGCGACAACACTCCGGCGCAACGGGCCGTGCCCGAGCCGGCGCGCCGGCAACCGGTGCCGCCCAAACGATCTCTGAACAGCACCACCCGTGGACCCCCGGCCGCCAGGCGTCACTGAATCACCGTGCTGAAGTCACTGAACCACCGTGCTGAAGTCACTGAATCACTGTGCTGAAGTCACTGAATCACCGTGCTGGAGTGACTGAATCGCGGCTTGGGCGGCTAGTAGGGCGCTGTTCATGGCTATTTCGCCGCGCATGCCGGGGGCGGCGACCATGTCGCCGGCCAGGAAGATGCCGTCGCCCCGGGCGATGGCGGGGCGGTCGCGCCAGGTCTGGCCGGGTAGGTCGAGCGCGCCGGTGCGGCCGCGGGCGGTGGCGGTGCGGTGCCAGGTGAGGCGGTCGCGCCAGCCGGGGACGGCGAGGTCGGCGAAGCGTTCCAGGCGGGCGTGCGCCGCCGCGTTGGACTCGCCCTCGGTGACCGGCAGGTCCAGCTGGAACAGCGACTCGCCGGCCGGCGCGACCGTCCGGTCCTGCGCGCTGTAGCACTCGTGGAACCCGCCCTCGTCCAGGTCGAACACGATGAACGCGTCCTTGTGCGAGTGGCGCACGGCCAGGTCGAGCAGCACGCAGTGCCCGCTGCGCCAGCGCAGGGAGTCGTCGCGCAGCAGCGCCCGGGCCGAGGCCAGCTCGGTGGCCACAACCACCGGGCCGCCGGTGGGCAGCTCGGTGACCCGGGAACCGAGCTCGATCCGCACGCCCAGCTCGCGGGCCCGCGCGGCCATGTTGGCCAGCACCGCCGCCCAGCCGCCGACCACCCAGCGCACCGCCGGCGGCTTGGGCGCGAACACCCGGTGGAACAGGCCCCAGACGAACGCGGCGGACAGCCGGTGCGTGTCGGCGGCGTAGGTGGCCACGCTGATCGCATTGGCCGCCGCCCGCGCCGCGACCTCGCCGTAGTGCTCGGTCGCCCAGGAGCCGAAGTCCCGGTCCACCGGCGCCGGGCGGCGCCCGTGCATGATCATTTTCAGCATGCCGGCGGGTACGCCGAGGCGGAGCTCGCCGTCCCGGCGGAAGCCGAACCGGCGCGGCCCGCGCGGTCCGGGGTAGCCCAGCTTGCCGACCAGTTTGCGCTCGGTCAGCCAGGACCAGTGCGGCCCGTCGGCGTAGAAGACGTGTGCGCCCTCGTGCGCCACGTACGGCGCGGGGGTGGCCCGGCCGCGCCCGCCCAGGGTGGCGTGTGCCTCGTGCAGCGTCACCTTGGCGCCGGCCTCCGCGCAGGTGATCGCGGCGGTCAGCCCGGCCACCCCGCCCCCGATCACGGTGATTTCGGTGCTATTCATCGCGGCCTCCCTGCTGCCAGTGGCTGAGCTTGTCCGGGTTGGTGACGATCCACATGTGGCTGATCCGGCCGTCCTCGACGTCCACCCCGGTCACCGCGGTGACCTGGTCGTCGCGCCACATCACGATGCCGGGCCGGCCGTTGACGTCGGCCACGGTGATCCGCGAGCCGGCGTAGATGTCGGCCAGGCCGAGCATGAACCGGGCCACGTGGTCGACACCGGTGATCGGGCGCAGCGCCGCGCGCCCCTTGCCGCCGCCGTCCGAGGTGACCACCACGTCCGGGGCCAGCACGGCGGTCAGCGTGGCCAGGTCCCCGCCGGCGCAGGCGCGCAGGAACGCCTCGACCACCCGCGCGTGCTCGCCCTTCGCGGCGGCCGCCCGGTGCGCCGGCGCGGCCCCGCCCCGGATCCGCCGGCGCGCCGAACTGGCCAGCGCCCGGCAGGCCTCCGGGGTGCGGCCGACCGTCTCCGCGATCTCGGCGAACGGCAGGCCGAACACGTCGTGCAGCACGAACGCGACCCGTTCGGCCGGCGTGATGGTCTCCAGCAGCACCAGCAGCGCCATGCTCACCGACTCGTCCATGCTCACCCGGTCCGCCGGGTCGGCCTGCTCGGACCCGGCCAGCCCCCCACCGAGTGATCCGCCGACTGCCCCGCCGAGTGGTCCGCCGAGGTCCAGCCCGTCCGGACCCGGGGTTCCGGGCACCGGTTCGGGCAGCCAGACGCCGGAGTACCGCTCCCGCCGGGCCCGCGCGGAGCCCAGGTGGTCCAGGCAGATCCGGCTGGTCACCCGCACCTTCCAGGCCCTCGGCGAGCGGATGGCCGCCCGTTCGGCCGCCTCCAGCCGGTGCCAGCGCAGGTAGGTCTCCTGGACCGCGTCCTCCGCGTCCGCCATCGAACCGAGCATCCGGTACGCCACACCGCTAAGCAGCCGCCGCTCCTCGTCCATGTCACCTATGACGAGTTACCGCCTCCGCTTGTGAGGGGGTGTGACGCACGCCCCTGTATCTCCCGCGTGCGCCGAACTGGGCGCACGCTCGGCAAGCGCGTTCCGCGCTACCTGAGCACGGCGAGGGTTTCCTCGGAGACCTGCCACAGGCGCTCGGCGGCCTCCGGGTCCAGCGCATAGGCGGCCACGCCGCGCGCGCTGTTCGACTCGGTGGGCTCCGCCTCGTTGCAGTCCTCGAAGTAGCGCCCGCCGATGCCGTCCAGCAGCGGTGAGACGGCCAGCAGCACCGAGGTGGCCGCGCCCTGCTCCGGGTTCTTCCAGGTGAGCCGGTTGGCCAGCCGGGCGCGCATGGCCTCGAGCTCCTCCTCGGAGACGTGCCGCTGCAGCCGGGTGCGGATGCCGCCGGGCATCAGCGCGTTGGCCGTGATGCCGTCGTCGGCCCAGCGCCGGGTGGCCTCGACGGCGAGCAGCGCGTTCGCGGTCTTGGACTGGCCGTAGGCCGACCACGGCTCGTAGGCGCGCCGTTCGAAGTGGATGTCCTCGAACACCACCGGCGAGCGCAGGTGCCCGCTGGAGCTGACCGACACGATCCGGGCGCCACCGGTGGCGGCGGCCGCCTCGCGCAGCGCCGGGTACAGCCCGGTGGTCAGTGCGAAGTGGCCGAGGTGGTTGGTGGCGAACTGCAGCTCCCAACCCTCCGGGGTGCGGGTCTCGGGGGCGGCCATCACGCCGGCGTTGTTCACCAGTACGTGCAGCGGGCCGGTCCAGCCGGCGACGAACGCGGCCACCGAGGCCTGGTCGGCCAGGTCCAGGTGGGCCACCCGGACCGGCCCGGCGCCGGCGATCTCGGCCGCGGTGCGCTCGCCGGCGGCCAGGTCCCGCACGGCCAGGGTCACCTCGGCGCCGGCCCCGGCCAGGGCGCGCGCGGTCTCCACCCCGATGCCGGACGCGCCGCCGGTCACCACGATGCGCCGGCCGGTGAGGTCGACTCCGGCCACCACCTCGGCCGCGGTGGACGCCGCGCCGAACGGGGTAAGGATGCGAGTCATGATTTCTCCGCTTGGTGAGGGATAATGAATCGGAGGTGCCTCCGGTTCTTCTTCCGAAGATAACCGGAGGAGCCTCCGATTGCTACACCGTCGTCCGACCGGGGAGGTGTCTTGTCCGCCACAGGCGAGCGGCCGCTGCGCGCGGACGCGCGGCGCAACCGTGACCGGCTGCTGGAGGTCGCCGTGCGCGCGTTCTCCCAGGACGGGCCGGAGGCCACCCTCGAGGCGATCGCCCGGGAGGCGGGCGTCGGCATCGGCACGCTGTACCGGCACTTCCCGACCCGGGAGGCGCTGGTCGAGGCGGCCTACCGGAGCGAGCTGATCCGGCTCTGTGACGCGGCCCAGGAACTGCGGCGGGAGCTGCCGCCGGACGAGGCGATGCGGGCCTGGATGGACCGGTTCGTGGCGTACATGTCCACCAAGCGCGGCATGGCCGACGCGCTGCGCGCGGTGATCGCGTCCGGCGGGAACCCGTTCGCCGAGAGCCGGCAGCGGCTGGTCGCGGCGGTCACCGAGCTGATGGACGCGGGGACGGCCGCCGGCACGATGCGCTCCGACGTGCCGCCGGGCGACGTGCTCACCGGGCTGAGCGGGGTGACCCTGGCCGCCGGCGAACCGGAGCAGCGCGAACAGGCCGGCCGGCTGCTGGACCTGCTGATGGCCGGCCTCCGCCGGCGCTAGCCCGCTCGGCAAGCGCGTTCCGCTGGTGTCTCCCGCGTGCGCCTAACTGGGCGCCCGCTCGATGAGCGCGTTCCGCGCTGACTAGCTCTTCAGGCCCTCGATCAGGTGCATGGCGGCCGCGCCGAACTCGGCGCGGGCGGCGGCCACGTCGGGGGCGCGCGCGATGGACAGCGCCGCCTCGGTGAGCGCGCCCATCGCCATCTGGGCGATCGGCTGGGCGGGTCGCCGGGCGAACACGCCGGCCGCCATGCCCTGCTCGAACAGCGCCACGATCAGGCCCAGGAAGTAGGCGCTGTCGATCTCCCGCCACTTGTCCCAGCCGAGCACGGATGGCGCGTCCAGCAGCACGATGCGCTGCGCGGCCGGGTCCATGCAGCCGTCCAGGAAGGCCTCGATGCCGATCCGCCAGGCCCGCTCGAAGTCGTCGGCGGCACCGGCGACGGCGGCCACCACCTGCTCGACGATCTCCCGTTCCACCTGCTCGAACACGGCCTGGAACAGCTCACGCTTGCCGTTGTAGTGGTGGTAGAGGGCGCCCCGGGTCACCCCGGCCTCCCGCACCAGGGCCTCGGTGGAGGTGCCGGCGAAACCCTGCTCGGTGAACAGCCGGCGGCCGGTGTTGACCAGTAGCAGACGGGTCGCCTCGGACCGCTCCGCCTGGGTGCGGCGCTGCTGTCCGGCCTGGCCCTCGCTGCTGTCCACGGCGCGCACTCTAACCTCCACCCACTCTTGCTCTCACATACATACTGCATGTATGTTCACAGGCTATGGCGACCAGAGCGCGGAAATCATCGGTCATGCCCGACGCGGCCACGTTCGTCGCGGACGCCGAGCGGATCACCAACGAGCGCGACGCCGACGCCGTGGCCACGGTGTTCGCCGAGCGCGCCCGGTCCGAGGTGATCAATGACGGCGCGGTGGAGGTGTACCAGGGCCGGGAGCAGATCCGTCGCGCCTGGCAGGCGATCTTCGCCGGAATGGACGCGCACCGGCTGTTCGTGGCGAAGAAGGTGGTGGCGGCCGGCGACGGGGTGATCGTGAACACCTGGACCGCCCGGTTGAACGGCCGGGGAGACTCGCGGGGCATCGAGGTCTGGCGGTTCGACGCGGACGGCCTGGTGCACGACCACCAGCTGTACAACTACCTGTCCGTGCACCCCTCGAGCTCACTGGTGGCCCGGCTGCGGCTGGCCCTGGCCTACCCGCGCACCGCGCTGGACATGCTGCGTGCCCAGCGGCGGTTCGGGGTCTGGTCCCGGTGACCGAGGTCGCCGAGCTGATCGCCGGCCTCGGCGAGTACCGGGAGGTGGAGCTGCCGGCCGGCCCGCTGCGCTACCGGGAGCGGGGGAGCGGGCGGCCGCTGGTGTTCCTGCACGGCGGGCTGGCCAACGGGGACCTGTGGCGCGGCGTGGTGCCCCGGCTGGCCGCCGACTACCGGTGCATCGTGCCGGACCTGCCCAAGGGCTCGCACCGGCTGCCGATGCGCCCGGATGCCGACCTCGCCCCGCCCGGAATGGCCCGGCTGGTGGTGGACTTCCTGGACGCGCTCGGGCTGGACCGGGTCACCCTGGTGACCAACGACTCCGGCGGCGCGGTCGGCCAGATGGTCGCGGCGGCCCACCCGGACCGGGTGGACCGGCTGGTGCTGAGCGCCTGCGACACCTACGGCCAGCTGCCGCCGCGCTACCTCAAGCCGCTGCGCCTGCTGTGCTTCCTGCCCGGGGCGGGCGAGCTGATGAGCCGCGCCTGGCTTTCCCCGCTGGTACACCGCCCGTTCTTTGCCTCGATCGTCAAGCACGGCACCCCGCCCGAGGTGCTGCGCTCCTACCAGGAACCGCTGCGGGACGCCGGCATCCGCCGAGACTTGATCAAGTTCTTCCGGGGCTGCGCGCCCCGGCACACCCGGGCGGCCGCGCGCGGGCTGGCCACCTTCCCCCGCCGGTGCTGATCCTCTGGGCGGAGGGTGACCTGTGGTTCGCCCGCCGAAACGGCCGCCGGCTGGCCCGGGAGGTGCCGAACGGCGAGCTGCGCATCGTGCCGGACTGCCGGACGTTCATCCCGGAGGACCAGCCGGCGGAGTTCGCCGAGCTGGTGCGGGCGTTCCTGCGGCTACGCCGCCCGTGAGTGGCGAGTAACGCGATAGCGACACTCGCCACTCACGGGGCGCGCAGCGCCGGGGTGCCGTTCGTGGCGCCGGCCAGGAAGGCCCGTACCGAGGCGATGAACAGCTGCTCGGCGTCCCGCTCGTTGGAGCGCACCGCCTCGGCCAGATGGGGCTGCCGCTCGGCGTCCACGTTCGGGAATGCGGAGCGGGCCGACCCGGGCGCGGCGCCCGATTCTAGGCTCGATTCAACAAGGGCCGAGCCGATGGTGAGCCGTTCCAAGCCGTCGATGATGAGTACGTGCTGCGATTTCGGCAGCTCGGCGACTTCGTTGAGCAGTACGGCGGCCGTCTCGTACAGCGACGTCATGATGTCCCGGGGCAGGAACTGCACCAGTACGGGCGCGGCATTTCGGTGCCGGAGAATGGTGGCCCGGAAGTTGGTAGAGAGTTCTACAAAGTACTCGGTCCAGTGGTCACCGGACCGCCGTTCGGGTAGTTGGGTTTCCCGTACGACCCGGCGCGCGACCTCCGCCATGATCTCCGCGCGGTCCCGAAAGTGGTGGTAGAGCGAGGGCGTGCGAATGCCGAGCACGTCGCCGAGCTTGGGCATGCTGAAAGCCGCGTACCCGTCGGTATCCATCAGCTGGAGTGCGGTGTCGACGATCATCCGACGGCTCAACGTCGCGGGTGTGGTACGCGGCATGCCAGAAGTATGCAGCAACGCCCGCGCCGGACAAATCTTAATACCGAATTGCGTTAAGCGCATTTGACTAGCTACCGGCGCTTGCTTGCCCGGGTGTGGTCCGAGGCGCCCCGGCCAGACTGACCTAACAGTTTAAGGTAAATGTATGGTCATGTGCCCTGAGCGGTCCCCGAACGGTCGCGTACGTTGTCCGGCATGACGGCAGCGGAGCACCTGGTACAGGTGCAGCCCGCCGGCGTGGAGTTCACCGTGCCCGAGGGCGAGCCGGTGATGCGCGCCGCGCAGCGGCTGAACCTGCGCTGGCCGAACGTGTGCGGCGGCGAGGCGATGTGCGGTGTCTGCTTCGTGCGGGTGCTGGAGGGTGCCGAGCACACCAGCGAGATGAAGCGCGAGGAGCGGTTCCGCCTGGACTTCGTCGGCAAGGGCAAGGACGACACCGCCCGGCTGGCCTGCCAGCTGCGCATCACCGGCCCGGTAACCCTGTTCAAACGCGGCGTCCGTTAGCTGATCGCGACGCGCAGGCCCAGGGTGAGGAGGAGGGTGCCCATGATGCCGTCCAGTGCGCGGCGCACTCGGGGCGCGGCGAAGAAGCGGCGCAGTGAGCCGACCACCACGGCGACCGTCATCCACCACACCACGCTGGCCACCGCGCCGACCGCGGCCAGTGAGAGCGTGGCCAGGGTGCTCGCCGAGTGCGGCAGGAACTGCGGCAGCAGGGCCAGGAAGAACATCGCCACCTTGGGGTTGAGCAGGTTGCACAGCAACCCGTTCCGGAAGGCGCGCGTGGCGGACACCTCCGGCGGCGCCAGGGTGTCCAGTTCGGCGTAGCCGTTGCGGCGCACCGCCAACCAGGCGCGCACGCCCAGTACCACCAGATAGGCCGCGCCGGCCAGCTTCACCACCGTGAACGCCACCGCCGAAGCGGCCAGCAGCGCGGCCACTCCCAGCGCGATGGCCACCACCCAGAGGAACACCCCGCAGGTGATGCCGAGCGCGCACGCCATGCCCGCGCGGCGCCCGCCGAGCAGGGCGCTGCGGGTGACCATCACGAAGTCGGGGCCCGGCGTCATCGCGCCGGCCAGCACGACCAGTAGGAACAGTGCGGCGGTGGAGGGGGCAATCACGTTAGCCAGGGTAATCGGTTCGCCGCGTTCGGAGAACTAGAATAAGATTCTAGTCGTGTCGCCGACCACCCGCCCCGGCCAGGCGCGCCGGGCCGTGATCCTGGCCGCCGCGCTGGACTCGTTCCTCGAGCACGGCATCGCGGGCGCCTCGATCGAGGACGTGTGTGCCCGCTCCGGGGCCAGCGTGGGCAGCGTCTACCACCACTTCGGCGGCAAGGAGGGGCTGGCCGGCGCGGTGTTCCGGGCCGCGCTCGGCGACTACCAGCGGGTCTTCCTCGCCGCGTTGCGCGCGTACCCGGACGACGCGGCCGGCGGCATCCGCGCGGTGGTGCGCGAACACCTGCGCTGGTGCCTCGCCGAGGCGCCGGAGCGGGCCCGGTTCCTGCTGCTGCACGGCGACGCCGCGCGCGGCGACGGAGACGCCGCGGTGGAGCAGAACCGGGAGTTCTTCGCCGAGGCGCTGGCCTGGCTGCGCCGGCACGTCGAGCACCACCCGGACCTGGACCTGGCCTACGCGCTGTGGCTGGGTCCGGCCCAGGAGTACTGCCGGCTGCGGCTGACCGGCCGCACCACCAGCGACCCGGCCCGGGCGGCCGAGGTGCTGGCCGACGGCGCGGTGCGCGCGCTGTTCCCGACCGGGCCGACCGATCCGGCCAGGCCGACCGATCCGACCGATCCGGCCGATCCGACCGATCCGGCCGATCCGACCGGGCCGACTGATCCCACCGAGAGGAGACCATGATGGAGCGGACCTATGCGGAGGTGCTGGCGGCGGCCGAGCAGTCGGGCGTGGAGCTGGTGGCCACCGAGCACCGGGGTGACCACGCGATCGTCCGGCTGGCCGACCCGGACAAGCTGAACGTGCTGTCCGCCCCGCTCACCGTGCAGCTGCGGGCCGCGCTGGAGCGGCTGGTCATCGACCGCGATGTGCGTTCGGTGGTGATCACCGGGGCGGGCCGCGCGTTCAGTGCCGGCGGGGACCTGCGGATGATGTCGGAGGCCACCGAGCGGCTGCGCGACCCGGCGGACGTCGAGGGGGCCAGCCTGCCCTGGCAGTGGATCCGCTACCAGTTCGGCGGCATCGCGCGCCTGATCGCCCGGTCGGACAAGGCGTTCGTGGCGGCGCTGAACGGGCCGGCCGCCGGGGTGGGACTGGCGTTCGCGCTGGCCTGCGACCTCACGCTGGCCGCCCGGGGCGCGGTGCTGGTGCCGGCGTTCGGCAAGCTCGGCCTGCTGCCCGAGGTGGGCACCAGCTGGGCGCTGACCCGGGCGCTGGGCTACCGGCGGGCGTTCGCGTACTACGTCGGCGGGGAGCACATCGACGCGGAGCGCGCGCTGGAGCTGGGCCTGGTGAACGAGGTCGTGCCGGCGGAGGAGCTGTTGGCGGCCGCGCTGGACTGGTGCGCCAAGGTGGCCGCGCTGCCGCCGCACGCGCTGGCCATGGCCAAGCCGCTGCTGCGTTCGGCCGCCGAGCTGTCCTGGGAGCACGCGCTGACCATGGAGGAGTTCGCCGAGCCGCTGTGCTTCACCACCGAGGGATTTGCGAACGGTGTTCGCCAGGTCATCGCGCAGACCTCCGGCGACGGACAGTGAATTGAAATTCACACGCGACCCGCGAGGCATAAACTAAAAGTTGTAGATAGAGTGCTTTAAATCTGCAAGCGTGTCGCCGAACATGCCGTGATGCCTGGTTGACGTGCTGCGCGGCGGCATGTAGAGGTTGATCTGGCGGTTCGTCGGTGGGCGTGATACCGGTGACAGATTTGTCGCGAAAAATGCGCGCAAGCCCTAGCGGGGCGCTGCTTGCCCGTTAAACAATGGGCGCGTCCGGTGAGGGAGCCGCATGACCGACAACGTCGAGCTGAGGCACATGCGGGCCTTGGTCGCCATCGGGGACGAGTTGCACCTCGGCCGTGCGGCGCGCCGGCTGCACATCACCCAGCAGGCGCTCGGCGCCCGGCTCCGCGAGCTCGAGGAGGAGCTGGGCGTGCGGCTGCTCCACCGCATCGTCGGCACCGTGGAGCTGTCCGAGGCCGGCCGCGAGCTGCTCGGCCACGCGCGGATGATCCTCGCCTCGGTGGACAGCGCCTGCCGCCAGACCCGGCGGGCCGGCCGGGCCCAGCCGGGCGAGCTGCGGCTGGCCTACACGCCGAGCCTGGCCCCGGAGACCCTGCCGCACGTGGCCGCCGCCTTCCGCGCCGGCTCGCCGGGCATCCGGCTGAGCACCTGCGAGATGTGGCAGCAGGAGGCGACCCGGGGCGTGGCCGAGGGGCTCTACGACGCCGGCATGGCCCGCCACCCGGCACTGCCCGAAGGGCTGGACTGCCGGGTGGTGCGGGCCGAGCCGCTCGGTGTGCTGCTCGGCGGCGGGCACCGGCTGGCCGCGCTGGACCGGGTCCCGGTGCGCGCGCTGGCCGACAGCGTGCTGGCGATCTGGCCCCGGGACATGTCGCCCGGCTTCTACGATGCGGTGGCCGCGCTGTTCCCCACCAACCTGGCCGCCGGCCGGGTGCGCGAGATGGAGAACTTCGGCTCGGACGTGCACGCCCGGATGGAGATCGCCTCCGGCCGCGCCTTCCAGCCCGCCTTCGAGACGCAGCACGACTGGTTGCCGCCGGGCTGGGTGTGGCGCCCGCTGAGCCCGAGCGCGACGATCGGCGTGCACCTGTTCTTCCGCGCCGGCATGCGCAGCCCGGCGCTGTGCGCACTGATCTCCGCCGCGCTGACCACCGCCGCCGCCCGGGGCTGGCTCGCCACCGAGGAGCCCTCAGCCGGCTACGCCGCCGGCGCCAACTGATCCGGCCCGCGTCTCAACGGGATAGCCCGTAGGACGACTGGCCGTAGCCGGCGGGCCTGGCTACGGTCGGCTGGTGACGGTGCCGGAGGAGATCACAACGGAGTGGTTGACCGGGGCGCTCGGCCGGGCGGGGGTGCTCGGCGAGGGTGCGCGGGTGGTGGCCGCGAGCGGCGACCGGATAGGAACGGGGCAGGTGGCGCGGAACGTGCGCTACCAGCTGGAGTACGCCGGCGGCGAGGGGCCGCGCTCGGTGGTCGTCAAGTCGGCCTCGCCCGACCCGACCAGCCGGGCGGTGGCCACCCAGATGGGCCTCTACCTGCGCGAGGTGAGCTTCTACCAGGAACTGGCGCCCAAGCTGGGCATCCGCACCCCGCGTTGCTTCCACGCCGAGTCGGACGCGGAGACGCACGGGTTCGTGCTGCTCATGGAGGACCTGACGCCGATCGAGGCGGTGGACCAGCTGACCGGGTTCGGCCCGGACCACGCCGCGCTGGCCTGCGCGCAGGCGGTGGGCATGCACGCCCCGCTGTGGGGCGACGACTGGGCGGCCGCCCGCCCCTGGCTGGGCGGCACCGGCGGCGGCCCCGGTGAGCACGCCGGCCCGGAGCACGCCACGCTGCCGCTGGTCCAGCTGGTCCAGGGTTTCCTGGAGCGCTACGCCGACGCGCTGAAACCGGACACCCGGCGGGTGATCGAGCGACTCGGCGCGCGGGTTCTCGACGTCACCCGGCCGAGACCGGGGCCGCGCACCGTGCAGCACGGTGACTACCGGCCGGACAACATGCTGTTCGCCGGGCGGGGCGGGGAGGTGCCGCTGACCGTGGTCGACTGGCAGACCGTGGCCTGGGGGCCGGCGCTGGTGGACATCGCGTTCCTGCTCGGCACCAGCCTGGGCGTGGAGGCCCGCCGGACCCACGAGCGCGACCTGCTGCGGGACTACCACGCCGGGCTGTGCGCCGCCGGGGTAACCGGCTACGGCTGGGACGAGTGCTGGGCCGACTACCGCCGCCACGCCTGCTACGCGGTCACCTTCCTGGCCCCGGCCGCCATGCTGGTGCAGCGCACCGACCGGGGGGACGCGATGTTCCTGGCCGCGCTGGACCGGGCCTGCGCCCAGATCACCGACCTGGAGTCCGAACAACTTCTGGAGAGTTCGTGCTGATCCCCTTCGACGACTACCCGGTGCACCAGACCGCGCTGCCGCTGGCCCAGTCCGGCGGCGGCAACCCCGACCACTACGACCGGTTCTGGTTCAACGGCTACACCGAGGACTTCTACTTCGCGGTGGCGCTGGGCAGCTACCCGAACCGGGGCGTGATCGACGGCGCGTTCGCCGTGGTGCACCGGGGCGAACAGCGTTCCGTGTTCGCCTCCGGCCGGGCGCCGGTGGACCGGGCCCGCACCGAGGTGGGGCCGATCCGGATCGAGATCGTGGAGCCGATGCGGGTGAACCGGGTGCGGGTGAGCGCCCCGGAGCACGGCCTGGAGGCCGACCTGACCTTCCGCTCCCGAACCCCGGCGCACGAGGAGCCCCGGCAGACCCGCTACGCCGGGGCCCGGCTGAACATGGACGTCACCCGGGCCACCTCGCTGGGCAGTTGGACCGGCGAGATCAAGGTGGACGGCGAACCGGTGGCGTTGCCGGACACCTGGTTCGGCACCAAGGACCGGTCCTGGGGGGTTCGCCCGGTCGGGCTGCCGGCGCCGGCCGCGCCGGAGCCCTCGGCGGCGCAGTTCTTCTTCCTCTGGGCGCCGCTCAACTTCGACGACTGCGCGCTGCACTACATGGTGTTCGAGGACGCCGAGGGGGTGCCGTGGGCGGAGACCGGCGCGCGGTTGCCGCTGATCGGCCCGGACGACCCGGTGACCGACGCCTCGGGCGTGCGGGAGCTGGCCGCCCGGCACGCGATCCGCTGGGCGCCCGGCACCCGGAGGGCCGCGAGCGCCGCGCTGCGGCTGGCCGGCGACGACGACCCGGTGCAGCTGGAGCCGCTGCTCACCTTCCGGATGCGCGGCGCCGGCTACTTCCACCCCACCTGGGGGCACGGGCTGTGGCACGGCGAGGCGGTCACCGGCGCCGAGCGGCACCGGGTGGAGGAGCTGGACAAGCTGGCCCCGGACCACGTGCACATCCAGCAGGTGGTGCGGGCGCGCTGGGGCGGGCGCACCGGCATGGGCGTGCTGGAGCAGATCGTGATCGGCCCGCACGCGCCCAGCGGGTTCACCGAGTTCCTGGACGGCGCGCCGGAACGGTGACCTATCGCGCCAGGTACCGGCCGAGCGCGGCCGCCGCCAGGCCGAGCAGCAGGCTGACCAGCAGGTTGGCCGTCGCCGCGATGGGGCGGCGCTGCTCGGCCAGCCGCTGCGAGTCCAGCATCCAGGTGGAGAAGGTGGTGTACGCGCCGAGTGTGGCCGTGCCGACCAGCAGGGTCGCCGTGCGGCCCCAACCGGCCGCGTTGACCGCGCCGAGCAGCAGCGCCCCGGACACGTTGACCACCAGGATGCCGTACGGGAATCGCCGGCCCAGCCACGCGGAGACCCGCCCGTCCAGCGGCAGCCGCAGCACCGAGCCGAGCCCTCCCAGCAGCACCACGCCGATCCACACCACGGGGCTGATCATGCGCGAACCGCCCGCCGCACCAGGACGCTCGCCGCGTGCGCGACCAGCAGCCCGCCGGCCAGGCTGGCCGCCAGGTAGCCGGCGAGCAGCCGGTACGCGCCGTCGTCCAGCATCCCGAGCAGCTCTACCTGAAGCGTGGAGAACGTGGTCAGCCCGCCGCACACGCCGGTGCACAGCAGCGGGCGCACGTACACGGGCGCCGGCCGGTGCTCCAGCCAGGTCGCCCACCAGCCGAGCAGCCCGGAGCCGACGATGTTGGCGATGAACGTGGCCCACGGCCAGTGCCCCGCCCCCGCCGGCACCCCCAGCACCAGCGCCGCCCGCCCCACCGTCCCCAGACTCCCCCCCACGAACGCCGCCCCAACCACCCGCCACTCCGGCACCCGAGCCCCCTCCCGTCCGTGTCGCGGATTCTGCCAGCCCATATCGCTCGTCCTCCCGGGCCATATCGCGCCTCCTGCCACCCCGTGTCGCGGATTCCGACACACCGACGATTGAGGTGACCGAACCGTGTTGACCCCCGTACTGCGCGACCGGCTGCGCCTGCCGTTGATCGCGGCGCCGATGACGGCGGTGTCCGGGCCGGAACTGGTGATCGCGGCCTGCCGGGGCGGGGTGATCGGGTCCTTCCCCGCCCACAACGCGCGCACCACCGAAGAGCTGGACGCCTGGCTCACCCGGATCGCCGCCGCCCTGGACACGGACGGCGCCCCGGTCGCGCCCAACCTGGTGGTGCACCGGAGCAACCCCCGGCTGGCCGACGACGTGGCTTGCCTGGCCCGGCACCGGGTGCCGCTGGTGATCACCAGCGTGGGCTCCCCGGCGGCGGTGCTCGGCCCGCTGCGGGACGCCGGCTGCCTGGTCTTCGCCGACGTGGCCAGCATGCGGCACGTGGACCGGGCGCTGGCGCTGGGAGTGGACGGGCTGGTGCTGCTGACCGCCGGCGCCGGCGGCCAGACCGGCTGGCACAACCCGCTGGCCTTCCTGCGCGCGGTCCGCCGCCGGTACGACGGGCCGCTGGTGCTGGCCGGCGGGATCGCGGACGGCGCCGCGCTGCTGGCCGCCCAGGTGGCCGGCGCCGACCTGGCCTACATGGGCACCAAGTTCATCGCCACCGAGGAGAGCATGGCCGGCGCGGAGTACCGGGCCGCCCTGGTTGCGGCCACCCTGGACGACATCACGCAGACCTCCGGGCCGACCGGCCTGCCGGCGAACCTGCTGGCCGGCAAGGTGGACCCGGACGCCGGCGCCGGGCAGTCCACCGGCTTCCGGTTCGACGTGATCGCCGGGGCCACGGAGGTGTGGGCGGCCGGCCACAGTGTGTGCGGGGTGGACGCGGTGCTGGGCGTCGCCGAGCTGATCGAGCGGACGCACCGCGAGTACTCGGCGGCCGCCGAGGCCATGACCCGAAACCACATATACTGAGTTCAATGGTTACGCCCTGGGACGAAGAGCGGCTCATCGGCGGCCACCCGGTCCTGGATCTCACGAACACCGTCTTCGACCGGGCGCACCCGGCGGAGGACAACGAGCTGCTGAAGACGCCGTCCGACGTGCTCGCCTGGTGCGCGTCGGCGGGCATCGGCTCGGCGGGCATCGGCTCGGTGGGGATTGGCTCGGTGGGGATTGGCTCGGTGGGGATTGGCTCGGCGCGGCCGCCTTCGGTCGAGGAGGTCCGGGCCGTGCGCGAACAGGTCTGGGCGGTGTTCAACGCGATGGCGCACGGCGAGCCGGTGCCGGCGGAGCCGTTCGGCGCGCTGCTGGAACGGGCCGGAACCGGCGTGCGCGCGGGTCAGGCCTCACCCGAGGGGTCGATCCCCGCGTATCTGGCGTTGCTGGCGGTCCAGGCCCGGTTCACGCTTCCGCCCGAGCGGGTCCGGTCCTGCGGAAGATGTGGCTGGCTGTTCCTGGACTCCTCGCGGGGCGGGCGCCGCCGCTGGTGCAGCATGAGCACCTGCGGGAACCGCGAGAAGGCGACCCGCCACCGCCGGGTCAGCGCGTCCGGAGCTTCCGGCGCATGATCGGGCGATCGCTCTTGCGCCGGGCGACCTCGTGGAACCCCGCGTCCAGGAAGGCGCTGGCGATGCCGGTCATCGCGGTGTCCGCCCCGGCGCGCCGCCCCTCGCGGGGTTCGATCGGGTAGCCCTCGGCGACCGGGTAGCCCTGGCCGGCGGCGTGCTCGCAGACCGTGTCCAGGATGGCCGGCAGCAGCCCCGCGCCGCGATGCCGGCGGTGCACGTAGATGCAGGTGATCGCGCAGACGGGTTGGTCATCGATGCTGGCCAGCAGCGGCGATCGCCCCAGCCGGGCGAAGGCGGCGCGTGGCCCGATCGAGCACCAGGCGACCGGTTCGTCCTCCTGGTAGACGACCACGCCGGGCGCCGGTTCGCGCTTGGCGAGCTCCCGCATCGCCCGCCGGTTGCCGTCGCCCTTGCGTTCCATGAACTCGGCGATGGACAGCCGCCAGTGCATGCACCAGCAGCCGCTGGCACCGCCGTTGGCCCCCATCACCGCCTCGAAGTCGCCCCAGGTGTCCTCAGTCAGCTCCTTCACGTCCATCACTGCACCGCCTAGTAACCGACATTGTGTCGTTTACAGGTTACTCGTAGCAGTCCTGGTCCGCGAACTGGACGGCCACGTGGGCGACCTTCTTGTCCTGGCCGATCTCGATCCGGTACCGCGCCTTGGGGTTGCCGGCCGGGGTCACCTCGGCGCGGCCGTAGTTGTCCAGGTCCTCCTGTTTGTTGCCCGGGTAGGTGCGGATCAGGTCGGCCGAGGTGGAGCCGGCGCCGATGCCCTCCGGCGTGCGGGTGCCCAGCGGACCCTGGATCGCCGCGATGCCCAGCTTCCGGGAGAACATTGCGTAGGTCTCGTCGTCGCCCCGGTTGTCCTTGAACCGGGCGGTCACGCAGCCGGCCTCGCCCTGGAACGGTTCGAACGGGCCGATCAGGCCGGTGGCCAGCGCCTGTTGCTGGGTCATGCCCAGTTTGAGCGGGCCGAACCCGTGGGCGTCGACGGCCGGCGCGGGCGCCGGCGCCGGGGCGAGCAGAACGGCGGAAATCAGGGTAAGGATCTTCACCCGGCGATCATGTCACCCGAATGCGCAACCGGCCAAAGACCTCGCACCCCTGAGCAATAGCCCAACTCGCCGCCCCACAGCCGATTCAGTGTCTTCAGCACGCTGATTCAGTCGGTTCGGCAGGCCGGTTCAGCCGCTTTGGCAGCGCGCGCGGGTGCCGGGTCTGTGTGAGACTGCCGAGGTGGGGCTGGATCCGAGGACGCCCGTGATCGTGGGCGTGGGGCAGGTCAACGTCGCCGAACCTCCGGCGCCCGAGCCGCTGGAGCTGCTCGTCTCGGCGGCCCGGTCGGCCGCCGCCGACGCGGGCGGAGCCACCAACGGCGAGCGACTGCTGGCGGGGTTGGACGCGATCCGGCTGGTGCCGTCGTTGACCCGCCACTACCCGGATCCGGCGGCGCTGCTGGCCGAACGGATCGGCGCCGACCCGAGGCATCGGGGCATCACCTCGGTGAGTGGTCACCAGCCGCAGGCGCTGGTCAACCTGACCTCCGCGCAGATCGCGCGCGGCGAGCTGGACGCGGCGCTGATCGGCGGCGCGGAGGCCTGGCGCACCCGCAACGCGTACAAACGCGCCGGCGAGCGGCCGCAATGGTCGACTCAGGACGATTCCGCTCGGCCGACCGAACGGTTCGGCGAGGACAAGCCGTTCTTCGGCCCGGCCGAGGTGGCCGCCGGGGTGAGCCGGCCGACCGACATCTACCCGATCTTCGAGACCGCGCTGCGGAGCAAGCTGGGCCGGTCCTCCGCCGAGCACCACAAGCGGGTCACCGAGCTGTGGGCGGAGTTCGCCCGGGTGGCTGTGGACAACCCGTACGCGGTGCTCCGTGAGGGTTACACCGCCGCGCGGATCGGCACCCCCGGCCCGGACAACCGAATGATCAACTATCCCTACCCCAAGCTGATGAACTCCAACAGCTCGGTGGACCAGGCCGCCGTGCTGCTGCTCTGCTCGGTCGAGCGGGCGCGGGCGCTCGGCCTGCCCGAGGAGCGCTGGGTCTTCCCGGTCAGCGGTGCCGGCGCGAACGACACCGACACCCCCGGCGCGCGTCACGAGCTGGCCGCGTCACCGGCCATCCGGCACGCCGGTGCGGCGGCGCTGCGCCTGGCCGGGATCACCCCGGACCAGCTCGACATCGTCGACCTCTACTCCTGCTTCCCCTCGGCGGTGCAGGTCTCGGCGGCCGAGCTGGGGCTGCCGCCCGGCCGGCCCCTGACGATCACCGGCGGGTTGACCTTTGCCGGCGGCCCGTGGTGCAACTACCCCGCACATGCCATCGCCACCATGGCCGGGCTGGTGCGGGAGCGCCCCGAGTCGTACGCGTTGGTCACCGGGAACGGCGGGATGCTCACCAAGCACGCGATCGGCGTCTACGCCGGCCGGCCGAACGCCGCCGGCTACCGGGTGGAGGACGCCCAGCCCCTGGTGGCCGCCGAACCGACCCGCCGCTCCGCCCCCGAGGACTACCGGGGCCGCGCCGTGGTGGAGGGCTACACGGTGGCGCACGACCGCGACGGCCGCCCCACCGGCGCGATGATCGCCGCGCTCACTCCCGCCGGCGACCGCGCCTGGTTCGCCCGGGACGACGCCGAGACGCTGGCCCGCGCCCTCACCGGCGAGCTGGACAACGCCGAGGTGACCGTCTAGGCGCTGGCATGCGCGCAGAGGCAGCGGAAGCAGGTCTCGGCGAAGACCCGGACGGGGTGCCGGTCGTCGTCCGCGCGCCAGATTACCGCGAGCTCGGCGGGGGAGAGGTCGGGCACCGGGCGGTAGACCACGTCCGGGCGCCGGTAGATCTCCGTGTTGCCCTCGGCGAGCAGCGCCACGCCGAGCCCGGAGGCCACCGCCTCGAACGTCTCCTCGGCGGTCTGCGCCTCGGTGACCACGGTCGGCGGGGTGGCCCGCTGGTCGGCGGCCAGCCAGAACCGCCGGGCCGGGCCGGCCGCCGAGGGCAGCGCGATGAACGGCTGGTCGGCCAGCTCGGCCAGGGCCACCGCCGGCCGCCCGGCCAGTGGGTGGTCCGCCGGGAGCGCCACCCAGCGGGTCTCGGTGGCCACCACCCGCCAGGCCAGCTGCCCGGAGTCCGGCACCGGCAGCCAGGCGATCGCCACGTCCGCCTCGCCGTCGGCCAGCCCCGCGGTCGGGTCCCGCCAGGAGATCTGCCGGAAGCGCAGGCGCCACTCCGGGGCCAGCCGGGCCATCCGCTCGGTGACGTCGGGGATCAGGCCGCGCCCGATCCGGGTGTGGAAGCCGACGGTGAGCGCGCGCTCGGCGGCGGTCTCGGCCACGGCGCGACGGGTCTGTTCCCACTGGGCGAGCAACTGCCGGGCGCGGGGCAACAGTGCCTCGCCCGCGCTGGTCAGGGCCACCGCGCGCCGGTCCCGGTCGAACAGCTTGACCCGCAGCGCCGCCTCCAGCTGCCGGATCTGCTTGCTCAGCGCGGGTTGGGAGATGAACAGCCGCTCGGTGGCGGCCCGGGTGAAGTTCAGCTCCTCGGCCAGCGCGACGAAGTACCGCAGGTCGCGCAGGTGGGCATCCATAACCACAGGCTATTACAGAAGTGCTGGCTGGCGGCGGGTCGGCGTGGCCACCATGGAGATCATGGAGCTGGGTGTCGCGGGGTTGAGCGCGAAAGCGGTACTGGGGCCGGCCGAGACGGCGCGGCTGGCCGGGCGGGCCGAAGAGCTGGGCTACTCGTCCTGGTGGGCCGGCGAACACGTGGTGTTGCCCAGCCCGCGAACGCCGGACGCGCCGATGGAGCCCACCGACCCGATCCTGGACCCGCTGGTGCACCTGAGCTACGTCGCCGCTTTGACCAGGCGGATCGAGCTGGGCACCGCGATCGTCATCCTGCCGCAGCGCAACCCGTTGGTGCTGGCCAAACAGGCGGCCAGCCTGGACGTGCTGTCCGGCGGCCGGCTGTTGCTCGGCGTCGGCGCCGGTTACCTGGAGCCGGAAATGACCGCGCTCGGCGTTCCGATGGCCGACCGGGGCCGTCGAACCGATGAGTACCTGGACGCGATGACCGAGCTGTGGACGTCGGCGGCGCCGGCCTACCGGGGTCGGTACGTCTCGTTCGAGAACGTGGACGCCCATCCCCGGCCGGCTCGGCCGGGCGGCCCCCGGATCGTGGTCGGCGGCCACAGCCCGGCCGCCTTCCGCCGCGCGGTGTCCCGGGGTCACGCCTGGTTCGGCAACGGTGGCCCCGACGACCTGCCCCGGCACCTGGAGGGCCTGCGCCGGGCCGCCGGCGAGGTGGACCGGCCCGCGCGCCTCGGCCCGCTGGAGATCATCTGGATGCAGGTCGATCCGGTGGACCTGGACGCCGGCGCCACCCGCCGCTACGCCGACCTCGGAGTGGACCGCCTAGTCGTCTACCCGCTGCCCCTGGCCGACCCGGGCGACGTCGAGCGCTTCCTGGAACACCACGCCGCCCTCCCGCGCTGACGCTTGAGCACGCTTTGGCTCTGCGTGGAGATATGCAACGTTCAGGCACTTGATTGGAGAGGATCGCGATGCGAGCCCTGGTACATGACCCCGAGGCGGCCGGTGGGCTGCGCTTCGCCGAGGTTGCGGAGCCGGACCCGGTTCCGGGGCAGGCACTGGTGGAGATCCGGGCCGTCTCGCTCAACTTCGGCGAGCTGAAGTATCTGCCGCGCAACCGCCGGCCCGGCGAGATCCCCGGCTGGGACGCCGCGGGCGTGGTCGTCAAGGCGGCCGGCGACGGCTCCGGGCCGCCGGTCGGCGCCGGCGTGGTCACCTTCGACTGGCTGGGCGCGTGGGCGCGGCGGCGCGCGGTGGATACCGCCAACCTGGCCGTGTTGCCGGAGGGGTTGGACCTCGGCGCGGCCAGTGCGCTGCCGGTCGCCGGGGTCACCGCGCTGCAGGCGCTGCGCGCGCTGGGCGCGGTGATCGGCCGGCGGGTGCTGGTCACCGGGGCGTCCGGCGGGGTAGGCCGGTTCGCGGTGCAGCTGGCCGCGCGGGCCGGAGCGGAGGTGGTTGCCTCGGTGGGCAGCGCGGCCCGCGGCGAAGGGTTGCGCGAGCTGGGCGCGGCGGAGATCGTCACCGATCTGGACCAGGTCGACCGGCCGTTGTTCGGCGTGCTGGACAACGTGGGCGGCGGGCAGCTGGCCCGCGCGTTCGGGCTGCTCGAGGCGGGCGGTTCGGCGCAGAGCATCGGCAAGGCCTCCGGCGAGGCCACCACCATCGACTTCGAGGCGGAGCGGCTGCGCGGCGGGCGACGCCGGCTGGAGCCGTTCACGGTCACCGCGCCGTTCGGCGCCGACCTGGCCTACCTGGTCCGGCTGCTCGCGGACGGCCGGCTGGATCCGCAGATCGGCTGGCGCGGTCCGTGGGAGCGCGTCACCGAGGCGGCCGACGCCCTGCTGTCCCGCCAGATCCTCGGAAAGGGCGTCCTCGACCTCACCTGACCGGCCTCCGACCGGTGCCCGTCCGCCCCGGGGACATTTGCTACGCACCGTGACAACCGAAACGGCTTCCGATGAAATCCGCGCCTGTTTGCTGGTCGAGTGCTGGCTCAGTCGGGTCCGGCAGCGAAAAAAATCGGACTGGACCAGCGCTCGATGAATACGGTCACGTGGCCGACCCGCGATCTGACCACGTGGCGTAACCACAACGCGAACCCGCCGAGCGCGATGGAAAGGGCCGTTCGAGGCTCCCGGATGACGGGCCTCCCCGCGCCGTCCAAGCCGGAATGGGAACGGCGCCGGCTTCAGCCCGACAAAGATCAAGCTCGGCCTCGGGAGTCGAGGTGCGGCCTTGGGAGTCGGAGCGCGGCCTCGGGAGTCGGAGTGCGTCCTCGGAAGTCGGAGCGCGGCCTCGGGAGTGGGGGTGCGGTTGCGCCCTGTCGGGTGGGCGTGCGGCCGGGGGCCGGTGTGAGTGTGAGCGGCGGGTAACGGGGGTGGGTCGTTCGGGTTGCCGGGGTTGACGCGTCCGGCATCCATAAATAGTTTCTAATGACATTATTTCAGGTGACAGCATTGGGGTGGCGCACATGCCGACCTACGGGTTCAGCTGCACCGGCTGCGGGCCGTTCGAGGTGCGGTGCGCGATGGCCGAGTCGGACGACCCCCGCCGTTGCCCCCGGTGCGCAGGCCCGGCCCGCCGGCGGTTCGGCGCACCGGGCCTGCGCACGCTCGCCCCCGGCATGCGCCGGGCGCTGGACGCCCAGGAACGCACCGCCGACCGGCCGGACGTCGTCACCTCGATTCCGCAAAAGACGTCCAAGACCCGGATCACCAGAGACCCTCGCCACCTCAGGTTGCCCCGCCCGTAGGCACCAAGTCCGTAGGGAGCGTCAGATGCCCGACGTCGTCTTCAGCGTGGACCAGGCCCGTTCGATGGCCCAGCAAGCCGCGCCCGGCCACAACCGCTGGCACCCGGATATCCCGCCGGCGGTGCGGGTCCGCCCCGGCCAGGACATCCGGGTGGAGTGCCGGGAGTGGACCGACAACCAGATCGGCAACAACGACTCCGCCAACGACGTGCGCGACGTGGACCTGACCCGCGCGCACATGCTGTCCGGCCCGATCTACGTGGAGGGCGCCGAGCCGGGCGACCTGCTCGTGGTGGACATCCTGGACCTCGGCCCGGTGCCGCAGCAGATCGGCGACGCGCCCGGCCAGGGCTGGGGCTACACCGGGATCTTCAGCAAGGCCAACGGCGGCGGCTTCCTCACCGACCGGTTCCCGGACGCCTACAAGGCGATCTGGGACTTCTCCGGCCAGGCCTGCACGTCCCGGCACATCCCCGGGGTCAAGTTCACCGGCATCACCCACCCCGGCCTTTTCGGCACCGCGCCCTCGCCCGAGCTGCTGGCCCGCTGGAACGCCCGGGAACGCGCACTGATCGCCACCGAACCGGACCGCGTGCCGCCGCTCGCGCTGCCGCCGCTGGAGGAGCAGACCCTCCCCGGCTCGGCCACCGGCGAAATCGCCGCCAAGATCGCCCGTGAGGGCGCCCGCACCGTCCCGGCCCGGGAGAACGGCGGCAACCACGACATCAAGAACTTCACCCGGGGCAGCCGCGTGTTCTACCCGGTGCACGTGCCGGGCGCACTGTTCTCCGGCGGCGACCTGCACTTCAGTCAGGGTGACGGGGAGATCACCTTCTGCGGCGCGATCGAGATGGGCGGCTTCATCGACTTCCACGTCGACCTGATCAAGGGCGGGATGGAGACCTACGGCGTCACCACCAACCCGATCCTGATGCCGGGCAACGTGGAGCCGCGCTACTCGGAGTTCGTCACCTTCATCGGCATCGGGGTGGACCACACCACGGACACCCAGCTCTACAACGACGCCACCGTCGCCTACCGGAATGCCTGCCTGAACGCGGTGGACTACCTGACGAAGTTCGGCTACAGCGGCGCGCAGGCCTACCTGCTGCTCGGCGCGGCGCCGATCGAGGGCCGGGTCAGCGGCGTGGTGGACATCCCGAACGCCTGCTGTTCGCTCTACCTGCCCACGGCGATCTTCGACTTCGACATCAGGCCGTCCGCCGCCGGGCCGGTGAAGGCCGACCGGGGCAGCTGCGCGGTGAGCTCCTGATGGGCCCGGACGCGCCGTACCAGGTGCACGAGGTACCCGACTTCACCCTGGAGTGCGGGGCCACGCTGCGCCCGGCCAAGATCGCCTACCAGACCTACGGCGAGCTGAACGCCGACAAGAGCAACGCCATCGTCTACCCGACCTGGTACTCCGGCCGGCACTGGGACAACGAGTGGCTGATCGGCTCCGGGATGGGGCTGGACCCCGAGAACTGGTTCATCATCGTGCCGAACATGCTGGGCAACGGGTTGTCCAGCTCGCCGTCCAACACCCCGCCGCCGTGGGACCGCGCCCGGTTCCCGAAGGTGAACGTGCGGGACAACGTGGCGCTGCAGCACCGCCTGGTGACTGAGGTGTTCGGCATCGAGACGCTGCAGTTGGTGCTGGGCTGGTCGATGGGCGCGGGCCAGACCTACCAGTGGGCGGTCAGCCACCCGGAGATGGTGCGGCGGATGCTGCCGTTCTGCGGCTCCTCCCGCACCGCGCCGCACAACCAGGTCTTCCTGGACTCGCTGCGCACCGCGCTACAGGCGGACGCGACGTTCCAGGGCGGCTGGTACGAGCCGGAGGCGCTGCCCGTGCGCGGGCTCCGGGCGTTCGCCCGGATCTACGCCGGCTGGGGCTTCTCCCAGGCGTTCTACTGGGACGAGGTGTGGCGCGAACTGGGCTTCACCTCGCTGGAGGACTTCGCGGTCGGCTTCTGGGAAGGCTTCTTCCTGGACAACCGGGACCCGAACAACCTGCTCACGATGTTGGACACCTGGTGGACCGGGGACGTGGGCAGGACGCCGGGGCACGACTCCACGGAGGACGCGCTGGCCTCCATCAAGGCCAAGGCGATCGTCATGCCGGCGGAGAAGGACCTCTACTTCCCGCCGGAGGACGAGCAGTGGGCGGTCGGCCACATGTCGAACGCCGAGCTTCGGGTGATTCCCGGGGTGTGGGGGCACTTCGCCGGCGGCGGCGCCAACCCGGTGGACACCGCGTTCATCGACGCCGCCGTGAAGGAGCTCCTGGCGTCCTGAGCGCTATTCGTCCACCAGGTCGGACCGGCTGGTCTCGGGGGCCAGTTTCAGCGCGACCAGGGTGAGCAGCAGCATGGCCAGCACGTAGACCGAGACCGCGTAGGCGGTGTGGAACTCCCGGACGAGCGCGATCGACACGATCGGGGCGATCGCGCCGCCCAGGATGCCGGCGAGCTGGTAGCCCATGGAGGCGCCGCTGTAGCGCAGCCTGGTGCTGAACAGCTCGGAGACGAACGCGGCCTGCGGGCCGTACATCGCGGCGTGCGTGACCAGCGCTACCACCGTGGCCAGGATGATCACCACGGAGGATTTGGTGTTCAGCAGCGGGAAGAAGGCGAAGGCCCACACCGCCGCGCCGATCGCGCCCGCCGCGTACACCGGACGGCGGCCGTACCGGTCGGACAGCGCGCCGAACAGCGGTATCAGCGCCAGCTGGCAGGCCGAACCGATCAGCACCGCGTTGAACCCGACCGACCTCGGCAGCCCCAGGTTGGTCACCACGTAGGTCAGGATGTAGAGCGTGAAGGTGTAGAAGGCCACGTCGGTGCCGACCCGGGCGGCCATCGCGACCAGCAGCTCGCGCGGGTGCCGGCGCAGCACCTCGACCAGCGGCTTCTCCGCCTTCTGCCCGCTCTTCGCCAGCTCGGTGAACGCCGGGCTCTCCGCGACGGTGGTGCGGATCCACAGCCCGACCAGCACCAGCGCCCCGGACAGCAGGAAGCCGACCCGCCAGCCCCAGGACAGGAACTCCTGCTCGGGGAGCACCGCGCCGAGCACGCCGAGCACCCCGGCCGCCAGCAGGTTGCCCATCGGCACGCCGACCTGCGGCCAGCTGGCGTTGAACCCACGCCGCTCGGGGTCGCCGTGCTCCATGGTCATCAGCACCGCGCCGCCCCACTCGCCGCCCAGGCCGAGGCCCTGCAGGAAGCGCAGCAGGCCGAGCAGGATCGGCGCCCAGACGCCGATGGTGGCGTAGGTGGGCAGCGCGCCGATGAGGAACGTGGCGCCGCCCATCAGCACCAGCGTCAGGACCAGCACCATCTTGCGCCCGACCCGGTCGCCGAAGTGCCCGAAGACGATTCCGCCCAGCGGCCGGGCGATGAACGCCACCGCGTTGGTGATGAACGCGAGCAGCGTGCCCACCAGCGGGTCGAACTGCGGGAAGAACAGCTTGTTGAACACCACGGCGGCGGCCGCCGAGTAGAGGAAGAAGTCGTACCACTCGAGCGATGTGCCGATCAGGCTGGCCACGATGACCTTGCGTGGGCTACGTCGCTCGATGGTCGCCGGCTGTGTCATGGCTGCCCCTCTCGGCCGGGCCGTTGCGTAGACTATAGAGATCGTTCAACAATCCGACAAGAGTCAACTTCCCTGTTCGGGAATATCTTGTGGCGGTGCCGGACCCGCCTGGACACGATGGAGACATGCGGAATGATCCGGCGTCCCGGGTGGGCCGTCGTTGGGTGCGTCGATTGTTGGTTGTGGCGTTCGCCCTGGTCGCGGCGGTGTTGGTGGGTATGGGCGCCGCGCTGGTGGTTCCCCGGCTCTCCGAGCACGCCGCCGCCCCCAGGCCGCCGGATCTGGCGCCGGCCGCCGAGCCGGCCGCGCCGCACCCCGGGCCGAGGGCGACGGCCGAGTGCACGGTGCCGGAGGAGAACGACGACGAGGACTCCGAGGACTCCGACGACGACCGCCGGTCCGAGTCCGCCGAGCGCCGCTGCATCGGTGAGCTACCGCTCGGGGCCAAGCGCAGCCTGCGCTACTACAGCAGCTACCCGCTGAGCGGGAACCCCGAGGTCACGCAGGCGATCGTGGTGGTGCACGGCGCCGGCCGCAACGCCCGGTCCAGCTTCACCGGCATGACCCAGGAGGTAGCCGGGCAGCGGGCGAGCGACCGGACCCTGGTGCTCGCGCCGTCCTTCCAGACCAAGGAGGACGATCCGGCCGGCAACGAGGCCCGGTGGACCGACGAGGCCTGGAAGGAGGGCGGGGACGCGACCAAGCCGGCCGGGGTCAGCTCGTTCGACGCGATGGACAAGATCTTCGACCAGCTGGCCGACAAGTCCAGGTTCCCCAAGCTCAACCGGATCACCCTGGCCGGGCACTCGGCCGGTGGGCAGTTCGCCCAGCGCTACGCGGCGGTCGGCCAGGCCCCGGACCGGCTGAACGGCGTCGCGGTGAACTACGTGGTGGCCAACCCCTCGACCTACCTCTACCTCAACCCGGAACGGCCGGACCTGACCGACGCGGCCGGCAAGCGGTTCGCCGTGCCGAAGACCTCGTGCACCGACTACGACGCCTACAAGTACGGCCTGCGCGACCGGGACCGCTACGCCGGCGGCGAGGACCCCGCGCAGATCATCCGGCGGTACACCACCGCGCGGGTCACCTACCTGTCGGGCGAGCAGGACGTCGAGTCGGAGGAGTTGGACACCGACTGCCAGGCGATGCTGCAGGGGGCGAACCGGTTCGTGCGCAGCGAGCTGTACCTCAACTACATGAAGACGTTCTTCCCCTCGGCCCCGCACAACCGGGCGGTGGTGCCGGGCATCGGCCACGACCGGGCCGACATGTTCGCCTCGGAGCAGGGCGTTCAGGCGCTGTTCGGCGGACCGAATCCAAATGGTGCACCCATTCGTTGATCGCGTGTCGTCTGTGGGTGCGTTGGGCTCGGAGGTGTCTGCCTTGACGGCAGCGGAAGTGGTTGAACAGTCACTCGTCGAGGTTGAAGCCGGCGATGAGATCATCTGGTGGGAAAGTGAAGGAACGGCCGTCCGGGCCGCGCTGAACGAGCATTTCGGTGCCGAGATCCCCGGTGGAGAGCTCCCGGAGTCGCCCGACCCGGCCGCGATGCGGGCTCAGCTCCGGGCCGCCGCACCCCGGCTGACCGCGATCATGGACCGGGTGTCGGCCGCCTTCGCCGACGGTGCCGCCTCGGTGCTGGTGCCCTCGCTCGGCGTGGCCGGGGCGGACCCGGAGGACCAGCGCACCGCCCTGTACACCGTGGCCGCGATGCTCGGTGACGTGATGGCCAACCATCCGGACGAGAGCGTTGTCTGGGACGTGCGGAACCGGGCGCTGGAGATGGCCAACCGGCCCAAGGCCTCGGACAGCGACCGCGCCGCCGGCTACCACACCGACGCCGGCTACCTGCGCGTCCCGCCGAAGTACTTCCTGCTCTACGCCGCGCACGCGGCCACCTGCGGCGGCGGCATCTCGCTGCTGCGCGACGGCCGCACGCTGAAGCGCCAGCTGCTAGAGACCGAGGAGGGCCGCGAGGCCGTCGCCGTGCTCAGCCGCAATGTGCCGAGGTGGATCCCGTCCAAGTACGGCGACGTGTCCTACGCCGAGCCGGACGGTTTTCAGTACACCCCGGTGATCGGCGAGAAGCCGATGTGGCGGTGGACCCCGGGCCGGACCCGTCCGGGCTCCAAGCGCTGGGGCGAGGCGCGCCCGAGCGATGAGCTGGTCGCCCGCGACCCGGACTACTCGGCCGACAAGATCATCGCCGCACTGGAGACCGTGTCCAAGGTGCTGAAGAACGGCACCGACGAGATTCGCCTCCCCGTGGCCACCGACGGCCTGCTGGTCATCGACAACCACCTGGCCCTGCACGGGCGCACCGCCTTCAAGGACCAGCAGCGCTGCTACCTGCGCATCCGCTTCCACGAAGCCGCCAACTGAGCGGCTGCGTCGGCGCACCGAGCAGTGTTGCTACGATTGCTACGGAGGTCGCCGATGTCGAAAACGATCCCGCACCGAGAGTTGCGTAACAACAGCAGCGAGGTGCTCCGGGAGGTCCAGGCCGGTGAGACCGTGTACGTCACCAACCGTGGAGAGGTTGTAGCCGTCCTGGTGCCGCCTCCTCGGGCGGCTGGTGCGCCTCCCCGGGTCCGCCGCGCCAGGGTGCGCGGCGGGTTCGCCGCGCTTCCCCGGGAGCGGATCGAGGAACCGTTGCAGGCTGTCCTGGACGAATTGCGCGGCGATCGTTGATTCTTTACGTGGAGACCTCAGCCGCCGCGAAGCTACTGGTCGAGGAGCGGGAATCCGGGCGCATGGCCGCCCGCATGGATTCCGCTGTGGACCAGGACGACGAGCTGATATCCAGCATGCTCTTGGAGACCGAGCTGCGCAGAATCGCTGTCCGGCTCGGGCTCAGTCAAGGCAACGTCACCGGGTTGCTCGACCGGTTCGACCTGATAGAGATCGACCGCGCTTTGTACCGAGAAGCCGGTCTGCTTCCTGGGTTGCACCTGCGCAGCCTTGACGCGCTGCATCTCGCGGCCGCGTTGAGGGTGGGTGCCGACGTCATGGTGACGTCTGACCAGCGTCAGGCCGACGCGTGTGCCGCGTCAGGCCTTCCTGTCCTCGCGCCTTGAACCCCCTCGGCGCCGTGCTGGTCAGACGGCGCGCAGTTTGGGGGGTTGGCGCTTGGGGTGTTGGGGGACGTTCTTGCGGTCGCTGACGATCCGGCCGCCGCGCAGCCGCACGATGCGCCGCGCGCAGGCGGCGGCGTCCTCGTCGTGGGTGGCGTAGATGACCGTCCGGCCGGCCTGGTTCAGCTCGATGAACAGCGCCATCACCTCGGCGGCCGACTCGGCGTCCAGGTCGCTGGTGGGCTCGTCGTCCAGCAGCACGGGCGGGTCGTTGATCAGCGCCCGGGCGATCAGCGCCTTCTGCTGCTGGGCGGCGAACAGCTCGATCGGCATGTCGTCGTAGTGCCCGCGCAGGCCCACCCGGTCCAGCGCCTCGCGGGCTCGGCGACGGCGCACCCGGCGGGTCCGGCGGTAGATCAGCGGCAGCTCCACGTTCTGCTGAACGGTGGAGTTGGCGATCAGGCTGAACGTCTGGAACACGAAGCCGATCTTCTGCCCGCGCGCCCTGGCCAGCTGGCGCTTGGACAGCCGGGTGATGTCGGTGCCGTCCAGCAGGTAGCGGCCCTCGTGCGGCGGGTCCAGGCAGGCCAGCACGTTCATCAGGGTGCTCAGCCCGGAACCGGAGGGGCCGGTGATGGCCACCATCTCGCCGGCCTCGATGCGCAGCTCGATGTCCTGCAGTGCGTGCACCGCTTCCCGGTCGGTGTTCCGGTAGGTCCGGCCGACGTGTTCCAGCTGGATCATCTGTGATCCTTTCCAGCCGCTCTAGTGCCCCGTAAACACTAGGCGCTGATCCGTTCGGCACCGCCCCGGCGGTCGGTGATCTTGTCGTCGCCGCGGATCTGCCCGTCGCGCAGCCAGATCCGGCGGGTGCAGTACTCGGCGACGTCGTCCTCGTGGGTGATGATCACGATCGTCGCGCCGGCCGCGTTGAGCTCGGTGAACAGCTCCATGATCTCTTTGGTGGACTTCGCGTCCAGTGCGCCGGTGGGCTCGTCGGCCAGGATGATCGCCGGGTCGTTGATCAGCGCGCGGGCGATCGCCACCCGCTGCTTCTGGCCACCGGACAGCTCGCTGGGCAGGTGTTTGAGCCGGCTGCCCAGGCCCACCCGCTCCAGCGCCTCCCTGGTCTTCGCCGTGCGCCGGCGGATGCCGTTGTAGACCAGCGGCAGCTCCACGTTGCGCATGGCGTTGGTGCGCGGGATCAGGTTGAACGACTGGAACACGAAGCCGATCTTCTGTCCGCGCGCCTTGGCCAGCTGGCGCTTGGACAGCTTGGTCACGTCGGTGCCGTCCAGCAGGTAGCGGCCTTCGGAGGGGGCGTCCAGGCAGCCCAGGATGTTCATCAGCGTGCTCTTGCCGGAGCCGGAGGGACCCATGATGGCCACCATCTCGCCCGGGCCGACGTGCAGGTCGATGCCGTGCAGGATGGTCACCTGGCCATCGGCCATCGGGAAGGACCGGGTAATGCCCTCGAGGCGGATCATTCCACTCCTTGTCGTTGCGTCTTGCACGATCACTCGAAGCGGAGCGCGTCGATGGGCTCCAGTCGTGCGGCACGCCAGGCCGGGTAGCTGCCGGCAAGCAACCCGATCACCAGGCTAATGCCGAACGCGAACACGACGGGTGTCGCTGACAACACCGGATCGAACGAGCTGAGGAAGCCTTGAGTTCCCAGCAGCGGCACCAGCCGCTCGGTCAGAAGGATCATCCCGACGCCCAGCCCGACCCCGAGCAGCCCGCCCAGCCCGGCCATCGTGACGGCCTCCAGCACGAACTGGCCCATGATGGCGAACCCGCTGGCGCCGACCGCCTTGCGCGTGCCGATCTCCCGGGTCCGGTCGGTCACCGAGACCAGCATGATGTTCAGCACGCCGATCGCGCCGACCAGCAGCGACACCGCCGCGATGGCCGGCACGAAGTTGGCGATCAGCTGGCTGAGCTCGTTGCCGCCGATGCCGTTGCCGAACACGCTGGGACCGGGCGACCCCGATGGGCATGACGACGGTGTTGTCGCCGGCCGCGCCGTAGGACCGCAGCACGCCGATGACCTCGAACAACGCGTGGTCGATGCGCAGCTTCCGGCCCAGCGCGGCGTGCGGGTCGGGTCCGTAGAGGGCCTCCGCGACCAGCGGTCCCAGCACCACCATGTGGCGGTCGGCGCGGTCCTCGGCCGGGCCGAAGAACCGGCCGGCGGCCAGCGTCTTGCGCTGGGTGGACAGGTAGTTGTGGCTGGTCCCGGTGACCGTGGCCGACAGGTAGTGGGCGTCGGCGGTGGAGGCGGTGACCGCGGGCCACCTGGCCGGCGGCGCCGGTAGTCGCCCCGGTGACCAGCGGCACCAGCTCCGCGACCTGGGGAATCTTGGCGATCGCCTTCATGTCGGTGTCGGTGAGCGGCATGGTCAACCCGGAGCGCAGCTTGTGCGAGCGCAGCCCGCGCAGGGCGATCACCAGAATGTCTTGCAAGATCACGTAGCCGAGTCTCGGCGGCGTCCCTGCAGGCAACCCCGAACCCGGCCGCACGCGACCTGAAAACCAGGCTGAGAAACGCTGAGGAGGCGTGGCGCGGATCACCCTGTTCGCCCGGCCGGCGGCGCCCCCGGCATGATCGCCCGGTGGCCTTCCTCCGGCAGTTCGCGATCATTGTTGACGACTACGACCCGGCGATCCGGTTCTTCGTGGACGTGCTCGGCTTCGAGCTCGTCGAGGACTCCCCGGCGACGACCAACGACGGCCGCCCGAAGCGCTGGGTGGTGGTGCGGCCCAAGGGCGGTGAGACGTCCATCCTGCTGGCTCGCGCGGACGGCCCGGTGCAGGCCGAGGCGGTCGGCAACCAGGTCGCCGGGCGGGTCGGGTTCTTCCTCGAGGTCGACGACTTCGACGAGACCTACCGGCGGATGACCGGCGCCGGCGTGGAGTTCCTCGGCGAGCCGCGCGACGAGCCGTACGGCCGGGTGGTCGTGTTCCGCGACATCGCCGGCAACCGCTGGGACCTGCTGGGTCCGGCTTAGCGGGCATCCTCGGGCAGCGCATCCGACCGCGCCGTCCAGGCGATCTTGAGAAACTGGCACCGGCCGTCCGCACCGGCCCCAGAATGCGAAGATGCGCCTAGGCGGCCGGCCGGGCGATCGCGGTGACCAGCCGGTGCACCACCGGGCGCAGGATCCGTTCCTCGAAGTCGCGGCGGGGCAGCGCGAGCTGACCGGCCAGCAGCCCGCCGATCGCGTTGATCAGCCGCGCGGAGTCCGCGCGCGGGTCGGTGGAGCCCAGCTCGGTGAGCGCCTTCTCGGCCAGCCGGGCGAAGGCGCGCCCGCGTTCGGCGAGCACCTCACGCAGCTCCGGGGTGCGCGAGGCGGCGAGCTGCAGCTCGAACGTGGCGATGCCGACGTCCCGGTCGCCCTGCACCATCACCGACGCCAGCACGCACAGCCGGTCGGTGAACGCCTCCGGGTTGCGCGCGTGCCGTTCCAGCTGCGACCAGTACGGCTGCAGCAGTGCGGCCTGCCGCCGCATCAGGTACTCCAGGGTCTGCTGGAGCAGCACGTCGCGGGAGCCGAAGTGGTGCACCACCGCGCCCGGCTCGGCGTTGACCTCGGCGGTCACCGCCCGGTGGGTGACGCCGGCGGTGCCCTCCCGGGCGATGATCCGCACGGTGGCCTCGATCAGCTCCTGGCGCAGCCGGGTACCCCGCCGGATCCGCTCATCAGCGGTATCGCCGTTCGACCGGCGGAGATGGACAGCCACAAGATGATCTTATGGACCGCCCGGGGCCGCTCCCGCCGAATTGCGCCCGCCCTCGGCGACCGGGGCCAATCCAGAGACGGTCGGCAGGCGAAGTGAAACCTCCTGGCCCGGCGCCGCCGGGCGATGAGTTCGCCCCCGGCCGCGAGTCTCACTTGGCGAACCCCCGTGGCGGAGCTAAGGGAGAAGCCGTGAAGGACGACATCTGGCCGATGGTGCACGCGGAGCGCGCGGCGCTGATCGACGACCTCGCCCGGGTCGCACCGGAGCGGTGGGAAGAGCCTTCGCTCTGCCCCGGGTGGACCGTGCACGACGTGGTGGCGCACATGGTCGACGTCGCCCGGACCACCAGGCTGGGCTTCGTGGTCGGCCTGGCCGCGGCGGGCTTCGACTTCCACCGGCAGAACCAGCGCGGGGTGGCGCGGGAACGGGGCGCCTCCCCGGCGGAGACGCTGGAGCGGTTGCGCGAGGTGGCGTCGCGGACGTCGACCCCGCCGGCGCCGCTGGACACCCGGCTGGTCGAGGAGGTCGTGCACGGCGAGGACATCCGCCGGCCGCTGGGCCTGACCCGGTCCTACCCGCTGGAGGCGGTGGCGCGGTCGCTGCGACTGCAGGCCCGCACGTCCGCGTCCTTCGGCGGGGCCAAGGAGCTGGTGGCCGGGGTCCGGCTGACCGCGACCGACGCCGACCTCTCCATCGGGGAGGGGCCGGAGGTCAGCGGGACCGCGCTGTCCCTGCTGCTGGCCGTCTCCGGGCGACCGGTGGCGCCGGACGAGCTCGCCGGGCCGGGGGTCGCCGCGCTGGCTACGAGCGGAAGTGGATGACCTCGTGCGCACCCCGGTCCAGGGGGACCGTGCGCTCGACCGTCCAGCTCGCGGTGTCGATGACTGTCATGTTGGCGTCGTTGGCGTTGTCCACGAAGACCCGGCGGCCGTCCGGGCTGGAGGTGATGCCGAGCGGCCCCGCGCCGACCTCCACCTGAGCCACGATCTTCCGCGCGGCCGGGTCGTACACGCTGACCGACCCGGGAACCGGCCGCTGGAAGCTCCACCGGCTCAGGTGGAAGTGCGAGATGACCACCAGGCCGGTCTCGGTCAGGTGCATGCGGTGCGGGTTGTCCGGGAGTTGCACGCTGTGCCGCTCGGTGTCCGTGGCGGTGTCGATGACGTGCAGCAACGGCCGGCCCCGGTCGCAGGCGTAGAGCAGCCGCCCGTCCCGTGACACCTCCAGGTCCTCCGAGCCGTTCGGCATCGGGATCTTGCCGAGCAGCCGGTCGGCCGTCAGGTCCAGCACGGATACGAAGCTGGCCTCCTTGTTGCCGGTGTAGGCCTTGCTCCGGTCGGGCAGCGCGGCCAGCCAGTGCGGGCCCGGTGCTTCGGTGGGGATGTGCCCGGTGACGGCGAGGGTGGCCAGGTCCAGCCCGGCCACGCAGCCGCCGTGCGACTCGCAGGCCAGGTAGAGCCGGTCGCGCACCGGGTCCAGGTACATGTCGTGTGGGCCGGCGTACGGCGAGATGTCGACGATCTCGGTGATCCGCCACTCGGCCACGTCGATCACCACGATCTCGGCGCCGTGCGGGCCGTGCTGGTCGTAGAAGCCGTCCCGGTAGGTGATCGCCACGTAGAGCCGGTTGCGGCGCTGGTCGAACACCAGCATGTGCGGCTCGGGCGGCGTCTCGATGCGGGCGACCTCGGTGTAGTCGTCGGCGTCCAGGGCGATCACGGTGTGGCCCAGCTGGTTGCAGGTGGCCAGGTAATTGGTCATGACGAATTGGTACCGAGCAATTGGCCGCCCGACTACGGCCTTTGTCGGAATACGAGGATTTCCCGCCGTGCAGTTGTCATTTCCGGAATTGGTTGTTGCGCGCGGTGAAAGGGCGCGGCGGTCATGGGGGACCGCCGCGCCCGAGCCCGGGTCAGGTGCCCTGGTGGCCCTGTTCGAAGCGCTCGTGCCGCTCGGCCCGCTGCTCGTGGCGTTCCGCCTCGAGACGGGCGCGCTCGGCCTTCAGCTCCTCCTCGGACTTGCGCTGCTGGGCCTGGCCCTCGCGGCGCAGGTCGTCGCTGCCGGTGACGCTGCCGGCGGCCTCCTTGGCCTTGCCCTTCGCCTTTCCGAAAAGCCCCATTGGAGTCCTCCTCTTTGTCCTCGACTGCTCGGACGACCAGGGGCATACCCGCCGCGCGCCCCGATATGCGCCGGGTGGCGTGCGTCTCAGAGCACGACCGCGACCAGCACCAGGACCAGCACGATCACCGCCGGCGCCATCAGCAGGAGGGTCAAGATCCGGACGGCGGTGACCCGCTCCGCCGCCGGTGACCGGCTTCCCCGGGGCCGGGTGTTCCCGGGCGGCCCGAGCTCGGCGGCGCGCAGGGCGTTGCCGGGCGACCGGTACTCCAGCACCGGCGGGTCGTGCGGCGCCAGGGTGGTCGAGGCCAGCCCCACGGGGGCGTTCACCACCTGGTACACGCTCACGCTCACCGCGCGGCCGGCGGGAATCTCGAACACCGCCGTGCCCCACGGCAGCACGTGGTTGAAGCCGTCGATGTTGACGTGCACCGTCGGGCCGCTCCACCACCGGCTGCCCCACAGGGTCACCGTGAGGGTCCGGACCCGCCCGTCGTGCCAGCCGGCGTAACGGATCGGCAGGCTCTCGTTCATCGGTCGCTCCCATCGCCCGTGGTCTACGTGCATTGGGACCCGACCCGGTGCCGAAAGGTTGGGGCTACCGGTTGATGATCACGATATAAAAGATGGCCTGTTCGCTATCGGACGGATTCTGGAACCGGTGGTCCCGGGCTTACCAGGACGCGCGCCGGTACTTCGACCTCGAACCGCCGGACCAGCGGGCCAGTCCGCGGTGACCGCCGCCTCCTGGCCTGCTGGGCGCTCGATACATGATCAGCAGGGCATGGTGGCCGTTTCCGGGCGTCGAGGCGACTCTCATGTCCTGATGACCATGCAAACGGTGATCATCAGGCAACCAGGGCGGTTGTGGCGGCCGGAAACCACGCTGGCTGCCTGCTGATCATGAACGTGACGGCGGTTCTCCGAGCCGGCGAACTGTCGGGGCGTGCTTCGTGCCCGGGGTTCCGGGCCAGTTGAGCTCCCCGGGCGTGAAGCCGGCGGCGTGGACCTGCACGATGACGTCGTTCTCGGCGGCGTTGGGGTACGGCATGTCGGTCAGCTCGAGCCCGTCGATGCCGGCGTCGCGGTCGTGCACGGTGATGGCTTTCATGTCGGTCCTTTCAGCTCGGCCAGGCCGAGCCGATGATGCGCTCGACGGTGGTCGTGCGCCGGTAATCGGGGATGAAATGCTCGAGGACGTCGGAGTTCACGGTCCCGTTGGTGGTCTCCGGGCGGTCTTTCTGCCCGTCGAAGTAGGCCCGGAGGAACTCCTTCTTGAAGTCGCCCCGGGGATGGGCGGCGAGAATTTCCCCGACCCGGTCGGCGTCGAGCCCGTCCAGGCCGAAACCGAGCACGTCGGTCAGCACGCCGAGGTACAGGGAGGCGATCTCCGGACCCATCCGGTCGGGAATCCCCGGCGTCGTGTGCAGGGCGATCGCTGTCCACACGGTGTCCGAGGCAGCCGGTGAGAAACCGTGCTCCACCAGGAACCGGCGCGCGTGGTCGGCCCCGTCCACCTCGAAACGCCGCTGGACGTCGGAGAACGGCGTCAGCAGGCCGGTGTCGTGGAACAGCGCGGCGAGGTAGAGCAGCTCGGGATCGGGTTTCACCCCGAGCCGGCGCGCGTGGATTTCGCCGAAGAAGAAGACGCGGAGGGAATGGTGGTAGATGAGGGGGCTGGTCGTCTCCCGGATGAGGCGAGTCGCTTCGGCGGCCGCCGCCGTCTCCGGAATCCGTATCCCCGCGATGACCTCGGACATGTTAGCCATGCTGCCGATCGCGCCCCGGCCGACGCCGCCTCCATCCGGCCAGGAATCCCTTAAATCCGGACGGGCGAAAACGGTGTGCTACCAATGCGCCGTGCCCCGCCGCGTCGCCGTCCTCGTCTACGACGGGGTAACGCTGTTGGACGTCGCCGGGCCGGCCGAGGTGTTCCAGGAGGCGAACCGGTTCGGGGCCGACTACGAGATCGCGCTCTTGTCGCCGACCGGTGACGACGTCACGTCGAACCTCGGCATCAGGGTTGCGGTCGCCGGTTCCGTCGCCTCCGAGCCGGCGCCGCACCTATTCCTGGTGGCCGGCTCGAGCCTCTACCCGCGTACAGCCGTGCCGCGAGACCTGGCGGAGGCCGCGCGGGGGCCGGCCGCCCGGGCCGGCCGGGTCGCGTCGATCTGCACCGGCGCATTCGTCCTCGCCGCCGCGGGCCTCCTCGACGGCAAGCGCGCAACCACGCACTGGAAGGTCACGCGCAAGCTGGCCGCCCAGTACCCGACGTGCCGGGTCGAGCCCGACGCGATCTACGTCCGCGACGGCACCACGTACACCTCGGCCGGGGTGACCGCGGGAATCGACCTGGCTCTCGCGCTCCTCGAGGAGGACCACGGCGCCGACCTGGCCCGCGACGTCGCCCGCGCCCTGGTGGTCTACATGCAGCGTTCGGGTGGGCAGTCCCAGTTCTCAGCACCGTTGCAGGGGCCGCCGCCCCGCTCGCCCGCCCTGCGGAAGATCACCGACCTGGTGACGGCGAACCCCGAACGTGACCACTCGCCCGGTGAGCTGGCCAAGCAGCTCAGCGTGAGCCCCCGGCAACTCACCCGGCTCTTCCACGACGAACTGTCCACCACGCCGGCCCGGTACGTGGAGAGCATCCGGTTCGACATGGCCCGCGCGCTGCTCGACCAGGGACACACCGCCACGCACGCCGCGACCGCGGCCGGATTCCCCAGCTACGAGAGCCTGCGACGGGTGTTCGCGCGGGAGCTGTCGATCAGCCCCGCCGCGTACCAACGCCGGTTCAGCACCGCGCGCCGCCCGAACCCGCAATAGCGGTCAGGCACCGGCGGGACGCCGCGCGACCAGCACCAGCCCGCGAACGCCGGCCCCGCCGTCCGGCAGCCGCAGCTCCGCCACCGGCTCGAGGCCGGCGGAGGCCAGCAGGGCCGAGAGCTGCTCGGGCTGCCAAAGATGAGTGGTCCAGGACACCGGCACGGCGCCGTAGGCCTCGGTGCGTTCGATGTCGCCGTCGCCCATGTGGGTCGCCACGATGAGGTGCCCGCCCGGAACCAGCGCTCGGGCGAAGGACTCGAGGACCCCCGGGAGCACGTGACGCGGCAGGTTGAACAGCGACCACCAGCCGAGGATCCCGCCGAACGAGGAGTGTTCCAGCTCGAGCTCGGTCGCCGAGGCGACCGCGAACCGCTGCTCGGGGTGCAGGCGCCGGGCGTGCTCGATCATCCGCGCCGAGAGGTCGACCCCGGTGACGTCGAGGCCGTGCCCGGCCAGGTACCTGGTCACGCTTCCCGGGCCACAGCCGACGTCCAGGACCGGGCCGAGGCCGCGCACCGAGGCAACGAAGCCGTCCATCGCCGCCTGCAGCCACGGGTGGGTCCTGATGTCGCCGAGGTTCATCTCGACGTAGTTGTCGGCGACGCGGTCGTAGGAGGCCCGCACGTCGTCGAGGTCGGCCGGTTGTTCGATCTGGGAAGCGGTCACGGCACCGGACCCTAATGACCACCACCGACACTCGTGCGGGGGTGGCGCCCGGGACGGGTCCCGAGCGGCCCGTGGCAAGTTGATTTTGCAAAGACTTAATGGAGTGCCTGGTCAAAGGCGTAGACGCGGTGATCCTCGCTGGATACCGTGATCAACAACTTGGCTTGGCCGCCGCCGGGACAACCACCTTTTGGAGTAGATCGCCATGACCAGCGCAGGGTCGCTCGGAAAGATCACGGTCGCCGGTGGCGTGCTGTGCGCCGTCTTCGCCGGCGTCGCGCCGGGCGTGGCGATGGCCCAGCCGGCGGTCGCCCCCGCCGCCTATCAGGCCACCCAGCAGGGTGACGGCAGCGACGACGGGCCGGACAACGACTGGACCACCAACCCGCTCGGTGGTGGAGGCGGCGGCCAGCGCTCGGGCGGGCAGCAGGGCGTCTCGGAGTTGAGCGACTGCGACACGCTGCGGTGCCTGCGGGAGCAGGCTGGCAAGCAGCAGCAGTCGAGCGGTTCGCGGGGCTCCCAGATCGCGCCGGGTGAGCCGAACCCCTCGGGTGGTGGCGGCCTGGACAAGACCATCAACGACTTCGTCCAGCAGATCATGAAGTGGGTGAGGGGAATCGTCGGCTCGTCCGTGCCGTCGCGGATTCCGCCGGTGCAGCTGCCGAAGCCCACCGTGCCGCCGATGCCGCTGCCGCACCCGGTCGACAAGTAGGCGTTATCCCCGTCGAGGGTGAGGCTGGGCGCCCCCGGCAGGACTCGAACCTGCGACCGCCGGATTAGAAGTCCGATGCTCTGTCCAGCTGAGCTACGAGGGCCCGCACCGGCACGCGGGTCCGGTACGGGATGAGGGTATCGCCCCGGCCGGTCCTGAGTTCCGCTCGCTCAACCGTTGACATAGTGAAGAACTTCAATATGCTGAAGTTCATGACGCGCGCGGCCGATCCGGAGACTTCCGTCGACGCCGGGCGCCTGCTCACCGCCGTGGGGGCGAAGGTCCGCGAGCTGCGCAAGGAGCGCGGGCTGACCCTGGAACAACTGGCCGAGTCGACCGGTCTGAGCACCGGGATCATCAGCCAGATCGAGCGGGGGAAGGCCAATCCGGCGTTCACCTCGCTCGCCCAGCTGGCCCACGGGCTGAACATCCCGGTCGGCCGGCTGTTCCACGTCGAGGAGCGCAGTTCGCCGGTGGTGCGCAAGGGGGAGCGCCGCCGGCTGGACCACCACGGTCTCAAGTCCGACGACGTCTACGAGCTGCTCACGCCGGACCTGAACGGCGCGCTGGAAGCGACCTGGGTGGAGACCTCGCCCGGCTCGGACACCAGCGCCACGCCGTTCCGGCACAACGGCGAGGAGTTCGGTCTGGTGCTGTCCGGGGTCAAGGACGTCTATCTGGACGGCGTCCCGCACCGGCTGTACGCGGGTGACTCGATCCGCTACGCATCCACGATTCCGCACTGGTACGTGAACCCGGGCGACGAGGTCTGCACCTCGGTCTGGGTGATCACTCCACCTACCTGGTAACTCGAACCGACTTTCGCCGCACCGGCAACACCGCACCGGCCCGGCGCGCACTGTCGCGCGCCCAGAAACCGAAGGTGTCCCCGCCATGACCACATCCGTGGCACCCGGAAAGTCCGTCAACCGCCGGGCACTGCTCGGCCTCGGCCTCGGCAACACCGTCGAGTGGTACGACTGGCAGGTCTACGGCCTGCTCGCCGCCCTGATCGGGCCGCACTTCTTCCCCGCCGCCGATCCCGTGTCCGCCACGTTGAACGCGCTGGCCGTGTTCGCCGTCGGGTTCGCCGCCCGGCCGTTCGGCGGGATGCTGTTGGGAACCGTGGCCGATCGCGTCGGCCGGCGCACCGTCATGCTGGTCTCGGTGGGCATCATGGCGGTGTCCACCGTGGTCATCGCGGTGCTGCCCACCTACCAGCAGATCGGCCCGTGGGCCGGCATCATCCTGGTCGCCTGCCGGCTGGCGCAGGGGCTGTCCACCGGCGTGGAGGCGCCGCTGGGCACCGCCTACGCCGCCGAGCTGGCTCCCGGCCAGGAAGGGCGCTACGCCGGCGGCATGATCAGCATGTTCGTCAACTTCGGCGTGGTCGGCGCCCCGCTGGTCGCGTTCCTGGCCAGCTCGGTGCTGGGTGACGCGGCGATGGCCGAGTGGGGCTGGCGGGTGCCGTTCGTGGTCGGCGCGCTGCTCGGCGTGGTGGTGATCTACCTGCGCCGGGCGCTCCCGGAAACGCTTCACGAAGGTGAAGAGGCGCCCAAGGAGTCCGCCGGCGAGGTGTGGCGGGAGGTCGGCCGGCACTGGGCCGGGCTGCTGGCCATCGTGTTCGTGGTCGGCGCGGTGCAGGCGTACAGCTACGCGTGGAACGTCGGCCTGCCCAACCTGGCCCGGGGCACCTTCCGGGAGGACCCGACCACGGTCTACGGGCTGACCACCCTGGTCGGCCTGATCATGATCATCGGTGCGCCGCTGGTCGGGCGCTGGGCGGACCGGGTGAGGCTGTCCCGGGCCTACCTGGCCGCCCGGGTACTGGCGGTGCCCACCGTGTTCCTGATGCTGGCCTACGCCGCGCCGGGGATCGGCACGCTGGCCACCGTGCTGCTGGTCGGCGGCGTGGTGCTGACCCTGAACATGACGCTCTACAACGTGGTCAGCGTGTCGCTCATGCCGCGTACCTGCCGGGCGTCCGGCTGCGGCATCGGTTACGGCATCGGCGTGGCGCTGTTCGGCGGCACCGCGTCCTACCTGCTGGTCTGGTTGCAGCGCGGCGGCCTGGGCTGGGTGTTCCCGGTGTACCTGGCCGTGCTGTGCGTGATCAGCGTCGCGCTCTACGTGTTCGCCCGTCGGAAGGGGGAGGTGTACGTCGGTGAGTGAAGCACCCGTGGTGAGACGTTCCGATGTGGTCGTGGTGGGTGGTGGGCCGGCCGGGGTGAGCGCGGCGGTCGCGGCCGCTCGCCGGGGCGCGTCGGTGACCCTGCTGGAGCGCTACGCGGCGCTCGGCGGGCTGGCGTCGGGCGGGATGGTGCTGGTGCTGGACGACATGTGCAACGGCGCCGAAACCACCGTCACCGGCGTGGTCTCCGAGTACGTCGAGCGGCTGGAGAAGATCGGCCTGGCCGTGTACCCGCCGGAGGCCGACCGGTACGCCTCGCCGGAGACCTGGGCCCGCTGGGCGCGTTGGGGCGCCTACGACTTCCACACCCAGGGGCATCCCAAGCCGATCTGCTACGCGGTGGCGTTCGACCCGGACGGCTGGAAGCGGGTGTCCAACGACCTGGTCCGGGAGAACGGCATCCACCCGCGGCTGCACAGCTGGTTCTCCCGGCCGGTCGTGGAGGACGGGGTCATCCGAGGTGTGGTGTGCGAGACCAAGGCCGGCCCGCAGGCGGTCATGGGCGACGTGGTGATCGACACCACCGGTGACATCGACGTGGCCTCCCGCGCCGGGGCCGACTTCCAGCACGACCGCTACCTGGTCACCCTGGTGTTCCGGCTGGCCGGCGTGGACACCGACGCCGCCGAACGGTTCGAGCGCGAGCAGCCGAAGGAGGCGCGCGGGATCAACCGCAAGGTGAAGCGGATGCTCGGCGGCGCCTGGGAGCTGTGGTGGCTGAAGACCCCGCTGCCCGGCGTCGTCTGGTGCAACTGCCCGCACCTGACCGGGTACGACGGCGCCGACCCGGAGTCGCTCACCGAGGCCGAGTTCGACGCCCGTTCCCGCATCGCGGCCGTGGTGGACTACGTGCGCGAGGTGCTGCCCGGCTTCGAGCGGTGCTTCGTGATCGACGTGGCGGAGCAGATCGGGGTGCGGCAGACCCGGCTGCTGCGGGGCGAGTACGTGGTGACCAAGGAGGATCTGACCACCCGCCGGCACTTCATCGACTCGGTCTGCCGGGGCCGCGACTACTACACGCCGTACCGGGCGCTGCTGCCGCGCGGCGTGGACCAGCTGCTGGTGGCCGGCCGGCACTACTCGGCCACGCCGGACGCGCAGCGGATGTCCCGGGAGATCCCACCGTGCATGGCCATGGGGCAGGCCGCCGGGATCGCCGCCGCGCTGGCGGTGGATGCCGGTGTCACCGTCCGCGACGTGCCGGCGGCGGATATCCAGCGCGGCATGCGGGAGCAGGGCGCGGACCCCGGTGACGTGCCGTCGGCCAACGCGACGCCTTCGGAGGTGCTGACATGACCCAGCCACTGGACGGAATCACCGTGCTCGACTTCACCCAGGTCTACCTGGGGCCGTGCTGCACCCAGCTGCTCGGCGACTTCGGCGCCGACGTGATCAAGGTGGAGCGCCCGGGCAGCGGTGACCTCTCCCGCTCCTCCATCCCCGACCCGGACGGGCTGGACAACCCGGTGTTCCTGAGCATCAACCGGAACAAGCGCTCCATCACCGTGGACACCCGGTCGGACGCCGGCAAGCAGGTGATCTACGACCTGGTCCGGGACGCGGACGTGGTGGTCAGCAACTTCCGCTCCGGGGTGATGGAACGGCTGGGCTTCTCCTATGAAGAGCTGAGCGCACTGAATCCGAGGCTGATCTGGGCCTCCGGAACCGGGTTCGGCACCGACGGCCCCTACCGGCACAAGGGCGGGCAGGACGTCCTCGCGCAGGCGTACTCGGGGGTGATGTGGCGGCGCGCGTCGGAGGACACGCCGCTGACCGTCTACCCGACCACGCTCTGCGACTACACCACCGGCATGCACCTGATGCAGGGCATCCTGCTGGCCCTGCTCGGCCGCGAGCGCACCGGTGAGGGGCAGAAGGTGGAGGTGGCCATGTACGACTCCATGCTGCACATGCAGATGCAGGAGGCCGGCATGCAGCTCAACCGGGGCCGCGAGGTGAACTGGGCGGCCATGCCGCTGACCGGGGTGTTCGAGACCACGGACGGCGCGGTCTGCCTGGTCGGCGCGTTCAAGGCGAACCCGCTGCGGGACATCTGCGCGGCGTTGGACACCGACGACCTGTCCGTGGAGCTCCCCACGCTGGAGGCGCAGATCGCCGCGCGCCCCGAGCTCCAGCGGATCTTCCGCGAGCGGTTCGCCACGGCGGGCACCGAGCACTGGGTGAAGCGGCTGGAGGAGCAGGACCTGCTGTGCGCCCCGGTGCGCACGCTCACCGAGGCACTCGCCGACGAGCAGACCGAGGTGAACCGGATGCTGCTGGACATGGCCCACCCGGTCGCCGGCCGGGTCCGCGCCCTGGCCGCCCCGGTACACCTCTCGGACACCCCGGCTGACGTTCGCCGGGTGCCGCCCCGGCTGGGCGAACACGGTGCCGAGGTACTCGCCGAGCACGGCTACGACGAAGCCCGGGTGGCCGAGCTGCGCGCCGAGGGCGTGGTCGGATGACCACCCCCGTGAGTGATTTGTATGGCTATAGCCACACTCCGCACTCACGGGTCCGCTGCGAAGTGGCGGACCACGTCGCGCGGGTGACCATCGACCGGCCGTCGGTGCTGAACGCGGTCGACCCGGCCACGGCACAACGGCTGAACGAGATCTGGGCGAGCATCGAGGCCGACCCGGAGGTGCGGGTGGTGGTGCTCACCGGGGCGGGGGAGAAGGCGTTCTGCGTGGGCGCCGACATGTCCGCGTCGGCGATCGAGAAGACCGGGCTGGAGTACTGGTCCGAGCTGGACCCGAACGGCTTCGGCGGGCTTTCCCTGCGGGACACGCTGGACGTGCCGGTGATCGCCAGGGTGAACGGCTACGCGCTGGGCGGCGGCATGGAGATGGTGCTGGGCTGCGACATCGTGCTGGCCGCCGAGCACGCCCGGTTCGGGCTGACCGAGCCCCGCGTCGGCCGGCTGCCACTGGACGGCGGGATCGCCCGGCTGGTCCGCCGGGTGCCGCACACCCAGGCGATGGGCCTGCTGCTCACCGGCCGGCGCGCGCCGGCCGCCGAGCTGTACCGGATGGGCCTGGTCAACGAGGTGGTCCCGGCCGCCGAGCTGGACGCGTGCGTGGACCGCTGGGTGGCCGACGTGCTGGCCTGCGCGCCGACCTCGTTGCGCGCGATCAAGCAGCTGGTCCAGCGCACCGGCGGGATGTCCCCCAAGGACGCGCAGTCGTCACGCCTGCCCGCCGTGATGGCCGCATTGAACAGCGAGGACGCCGTCGAAGGGGTGCGCGCGTTCCAGGAGAAGCGCGCCCCGGTCTGGCCCGGCCGATGAGCGCACTGGAGCCGGGCGTGTGGGGAGTGCTGGCCACCCCGTTCACCGGCCCGGGGCTGGACGTGGACACCGACAGCGTGGCCCGGCTGGCCCGGCACTACGAGGAGATCGGCGCCACCGGGCTGACCGTGCTCGGTGTGTTCGGGGAGGCGGCCAAGCTGGCTTCCGCAGAACGCCGGGCGGTGTTGCGGTCGGTGTGTGACGCTACCCGGTTGCCGCTGGTGGTGGGCATCACCGGGACGGCGACCGCCCCGGTGATCGAGGAGGCCCGGCTGGCCCGCGAGGTGGTCGGGCCGGACCGGCTGGCCGGCGCCATGGTCCAGGTCAACTCGGCGAACCCGGGCGCCCTCGCCGCGCACCTGCGAGCGGTCCGCGCGGCCACCGGTCTCGGCCTGGTGCCACAGGACTACCCGCTGGTCACCGGCGTGACCATCACCGCGTCGGCATTGGCGCAAGCGGTTCGGGACACCCCGGGCGTGGTCGCGGTGAAGGCGGAGTCGCCGCCCACCCCGGCGGCGATCGCCACCTTGGTCGAGGAAGCGCCCGGGGTGCCGGTGTTCGGCGGCCTCGGCGGCCTCGGCCTGCTGGACGAGCTGGCCGCCGGCGCGTCCGGTGCGATGACCGGCTTCTCCGTGCCGGAGGGCCTGCTGGCCTGCGTTCGCGGCTGGCGGGACGGCGGATATCCGGCCGCCCGCGCCGCCTACCTGCCCTACCTCCCGCTGGTGAACTTCGAGGCGCAGGCCCGGATCGGGCTGGCCATCCGGAAGGAGGCGCTGCGCCGGCTGGGCCTGATCGCCGAGTCCGGGGTACGTCCGCCGGCCGCTGTGATGCCTGGCACGCTGGGCGAACAGCTCGACGCGCATCTGGCCGCGACCCCGAAGGGAACCTGATGGATCTGGGAATTGCCGGGCGGAACGCGGTGGTGTGCGCGTCGACGGCCGGCCTCGGCGAGGCAACCGCCCGAGCGCTGGCCGCCGAGGGGGCCAGCGTGGTGGTCAGCGGCCGGCGGGAGGAGCGGGCCAGGGCCATCGCCGCCGAGCTGCCCGGGGCGGTGCCGGTCGCCGTGGACCTCACCGCACCGAACGGCCCGGAGACGCTGCTCGCCGCCGCCCGCGACGCGTTCGCCGACCGGATCGACATCCTGGTGCTGAACGGCCCCGGCCCGCGTCCCGGCACGGCCTCCGGGATGACCGCCGACGATTCCGCGCGCGCCGTCCACGACCTGCTGCTGGTGCACCAGAAGCTGATCAACGCCGTGTTGCCGGGCATGCGCGAGCGGGGCTGGGGCCGGATCGTGGCGATCGGTTCCAGCGGGGTGGTGCAGCCCCTGCCCGGCCTGGCGCTGTCCAACATCGGCCGTTCGGCGCTGGCCGCCTACCTGAAGAGCCTGTCGGTGGACGTGGCCGGCGACGGCGTCACGGTGAACCTGGTGCTGCCGGGCCGCATCCACACCGACCGCACCGACGTGATCGACTCGGCCGCCGCCGAGCGCACCGGCGTGACCCTCGAGCAGGCCCGCGCGGCGTCCGCCAAGGGCATCCCGGCCGGCCGCTACGGCAGTCCCGCGGAGTTCGGCGCGGTCGCCGCGTTCCTCTGCGGCGCCCCCGCGTCCTACGTCACTGGCACCGCCCTGCGCTGCGACGGCGGCCTCGTTGGGGTGCTGTAGACCGTGATCACCATGGCACGGCGGTCGCTTTCGGGGCCACCGGACGACCCTGGTGTCATGATGATCATGAAGGTCGGGCCGGAACGCCGCGAGTCCGGTCGGCGTAATGCACTTGATGGATCAGTAGGATGAACCATGTGACCGTTGAGCTGCAGAGCTGGTTGTCCGCCGCGTCCATCGACGGGGGCGTCCGCGCGCTGCGCCCGGACTACCGTGCGCTGCTGGTCCTGGCCGACGACCTCGAACCCGGCCCCAGCGACGCGGTGAGTGAACGCATGCTCGCGGCGGCCGAGGAACGCGCGCGGGAGCTGTTCCGGCAGGCCCCGGTCCTGGAACACCCGCACGTGCTGGCCTGGCGGGAGGCGTTCCGGGACTTCGGCGCGAAGCCGCGGCGCACCCGCCCCAGCATGGAGGCGCTGCTGCGCCGCCTGGACGAGGGCCTGCCCCGGATCAACCGGCTGGCCGACGCCTACAACGCGATCTCCATCGCCCACGTGGTGCCCATCGGCGGGGAGGACGTGTCCGCGTACCGGGGGCCGCTGAGGCTGGTCCGGGCGACCGGCGGTGAGACGTTCGACACGGTGGCCGGCGGCGAGCCGGCGCTCGAGAACCCGGAACCCGGCGAGGTGGTCTGGCGGGACAACGACGGCGTGACCTGCCGCCGCTGGAACTGGCGCCAGTGCACCCGCACCCGCCTGACCGAACAAACCACCAAGGCGGTCTTCCTGCTGGACGCCCTGTCCCCCATGACCGACACCGCCCTCCGAGCCGCCGCCAACGAACTCATGGTCGACCTCCGCACCCTCTCCCCCCAAGCCCGCTTCACCACCCGCCTCCTCCCCTAACCCACCCCGTACCCCCACCCCCACCCCCATATCGCGGATTCCGCCGGGCCGTGTCGCGGATTCCGCATGCACATATCGCGGGTCCTGCGGGCGTGTATCGCGGGTGCTGGCAGCCCATGTCGCGGATCCGGGCGGCTCAGCGCGGCCCGGGGCGATCCGCGCTACCGCCGCCCGACCACCAACCGCAACGGCACGCCCAGCGAACGGTCCGCCCCGGCCAGCCGGGCGAACGCCCCGGCCGCACCCGCCAACCGCTCCGCCGCGACGTCCGACGGCCAGAATCCCGAGGCGACGAGGTCGTCGACCACACCCGAAGCGTCGGCCAGCGCCAGCCGGAACACCCGTCGCTGGTCGAGCAACACGGCGAAGTCGGCGGCGGTGAACAGCCAGCCGAGCCGGTCGGTCGCCGACTCGTTCCGGAACCGGGGCCGCCCGCCCGCCGCCCGGTGCACCGACCACCAGCGCGGGGAGAACCGGGGCCGCGACGGCACCAGCGCGACCAGCGTGCCGGTCGGCCGCAGCACCCGGCGCAGCTCGCCGAACAGCCCGTCCAGATCGTCCGCCGACGGCGGCCACATCTCCAACAGCGCACTCCCCAGCGACTTGTTGCCGTGGGGGATGGGTACCGACAGCGGGTCGATACGGGTGACCGGGCCGGGCGGGTCCCGCGGCACTGCCCCGGCCAGCCACTCGGCCGGGGTCAGCCCGTGGCGATCGCGAGCCCGTTCCAGCAGGGACACCCGGGCAGTCTGGCAGCCCCGTCGTCCAAGAGTGCGTCTCGCCGGCCATCCAGCCGGCCGCGGTGCTCGCTCGGCACAGGTCCGCGAGACGCGCTCTAGGCTGGTCCGGTGGTGCACTCGGAACAGAAGGCGGTCGGATCGACCCGGTCCGGGCAGCCGGCACTGGTGGCAATCGGGGTGGGGCTGGCCGCATTCGTGGCCGCCGGGCTGACCGCCTTTTCCGGCACGCCGATCGCGCAGGCCCTGGGCCTGCCCGACCCCGGCGCGCTGACCACCTACGGGTTACCGGTGGTCCGCACCCTCACCGAGATCGCCGCGGTGCTGACCGTCGGCGGGTTGCTGGTCGCCGCGTTCCTGGTTGCCCCGGAGCGCAACGGTTACCTGGACGTCACCGGTTACCGCGCGCTGCGCGGCGCCGCACACGCCGCCGGTTGCTGGACGCTCGGCGCGCTGTTGATGGTGCCGCTCACCGTGTCCGACGGGCTGGGACGCCCGGTGACCGACGTGCTCGGGTTCAGCCGGCTGGTGGCCATCGTGCCCAGGTTGGACGTCGCCACGTCGTGGCTGGTCACCGCCGGTTTCGCCCTGGCCGTGTTCGCCGGCTGCCGGATGGCGCTGTCCTGGGGCGCTTCGGTGGTGCTGCTGGCGATCGCGGTGGCCGGGCTGCTGCCGGTCGCCGCGACCGGCCACTCGGCGGCGGGCGGCTCGCACGATGTGGCCACCAACAGCCTGATGTTGCACGTGGTGGCGGCCGCGTTGTGGGTGGGCGGGTTGGCCGGCGTGCTCGGCCTCGCCGCCCGCCGGGCCGAGGCGGCGGAGCGGCTGCCCACCGCGATCACCCGGTTCTCCGGGCTCGCACTGGTCTGCTGGTTGGTGATGGCCGGGTCCGGACTGCTGAACGCGCTGGTCCGGATCCCGCTGGCCGACCTGGTCGGCACCTATTACGGCGCCCTCATCCTGGCCAAGACGGTCGCGCTGCTCGTGCTCGGCGCGATCGGCTACCAGCAGCGCCGGCGCGCGGTGGCGGAAGCGGCGGCGGGGCGCGGGCGACCGCTGCTGCGACTCGGCTCGGTGGAAGTGCTGGTGATGTTCGCCACGATGGGGCTGGCCGTGGCGCTGGGCCGCAGCGCCCCGCCGGTCCGGGGAGTGGCATCGCCGAGCCGGGCCGAGGTGGTGATCGGCTACGACCTGGCGGGGCCGCCCACGCTCCTACGGATCCTCTTCGACTGGCGATTCGACCTGCTGTTCGGCACCGCCGCACTGGTTGCCGCCGGCCTCTACCTGCGCTGGGTGCTCCGACTCGCCGCGCGCGGGGACCGCTGGCCGGCGGGGCGGACGGCCAGCTGGCTGGTCGGCTGCGCGATGGTGGTGTTCGCCACGTCGTCCGGGATCGGGCGGTACGCGCCGGCGATGTTCAGCATGCACATGGCGCAGCACATGATCATGGCCATGCTGGCGCCGATCCTGCTGGTCCTGGGCGGTCCGGTGACCCTGGCGCTGCGCGCGCTGCCGCCGGCGGGGCGGGACGGCGACCCGGGTGCGCGCGAGTGGCTGCAGAGCGCCCTGCACTCGCCCCTGGCCCGCTGGGTGAGCCATCCGCTGCTCGCGCTGGCGCTGTTCGTCGGGACGTACTACGCGCTGTACTTCTCCGGGCTGTTCGAGTACGCGCTGCCCTCGCATCCCGCGCATCTGCTGATGCTGCTGCACTTCACGCTCACCGGGATGCTGTTCTTCTGGCTGGTCATCGGGGTGGATCCGGTGCCGCGACGGTTGCCGCCGGTGGCCCGGCTGGGCCTGGTGTTCGCCTCGGTGCCGTTCCACGCCTTCTTCGGCGTGGTGCTGATGAGCTCCAAGGACGTGATCGGGCGGGAGTACTACGGCGGCCTGGCCTTGCCCTGGGTGCCGAACCTGCTGGCCGACCAGAAGCTCGGCGGCGGTCTGGCCTGGGCCAGCGGCGAGTTGCCGCTGTTGATCGTGGTGGTGGCGCTGGTCGTGCAGTGGTCGCGTATCGACGAACGGTCCGCGCGGCGCGCCGATCGTCGCGCGGAGCTGGACGGGGATGCCGACCTGGTGGCCTACAACGCGATGCTGCGCCGGATGGCGGGCGGGGCGGACCCCTCCGAACCGCCCGCCGCGGGGGGCGAAGGGAGTGGGTCGAAGCCGGGCGATGCCGACCCGGTGCGACCCGGCGGGGTGGAACAGCGCGGTTCGGGCACCGCGGGCGGTTGACGGTACAACCGCCCCTCGAGCCCGAATCATCCTGTTTGCGCTGGTCAGCGCGCTAATAGGGGGGGTGGTTTCAAGGCCCAATTCGCCGTCGCGTAACTTTCTCCTTGCCAACGGGGCGCCGGACAAACAGACGGAGTTCCTAAGGAGCCCCTCGATGTGGCCGGCCCGTTGGACGCCCCCGCAAGACCCCCCGGGTCCGGCAGGATCCAGGGGGTGTATAGTGGGGAACAACCCCGGAACGTTCCGCCTAATCAGCGGGGCGTGAAGGTGTGTGGATGTCTTTTGAGAACTCAACAGTGTGCTGAACTTTTTGACGCATCTTTTGTGGTGTGTTTTGGTTTGTTTGTGCCAGTTTGTGTTTTTGTTTGTCAGGGTTTTTCTGTGGAGAGTTTGATCCTGGCTCAGGACGAACGCTGGCGGCGTGCTTAACACATGCAAGTCGAGCGGTAAGGCCCTTTCGGGGGTACACGAGCGGCGAACGGGTGAGTAACACGTGGGTGACCTGCCCTGCACTCTGGGATAAGCCTGGGAAACTGGGTCTAATACCGGATATTCACATGGTCCTGCATGGGGTTGTGTGGAAAGTTTTTTCGGTGTGGGATGGGCCCGCGGCCTATCAGCTTGTTGGTGGGGTGATGGCCTACCAAGGCGACGACGGGTAGCCGGCCTGAGAGGGCGACCGGCCACACTGGGACTGAGATACGGCCCAGACTCCTACGGGAGGCAGCAGTGGGGAATATTGCGCAATGGGCGGAAGCCTGACGCAGCGACGCCGCGTGGGGGATGACGGCCTTCGGGTTGTAAACCTCTTTCGCCAGGGACGAAGCGTAAGTGACGGTACCTGGATAAGAAGCACCGGCCAACTACGTGCCAGCAGCCGCGGTAACACGTAGGGTGCGAGCGTTGTCCGGAATTATTGGGCGTAAAGAGCTCGTAGGCGGTGTGTCGCGTCGGCCGTGAAAACTAGAAGCTTAACTTTTAGCTTGCGGTCGATACGGGCATCACTGGAGTTCGGCAGGGGAGACTGGAATTCCTGGTGTAGCGGTGAAATGCGCAGATATCAGGAGGAACACCGGTGGCGAAGGCGGGTCTCTGGGCCGATACTGACGCTGAGGAGCGAAAGCGTGGGGAGCGAACAGGATTAGATACCCTGGTAGTCCACGCCGTAAACGTTGGGCGCTAGGTGTGGGGATCATTCCACGGTCTCTGTGCCGCAGCTAACGCATTAAGCGCCCCGCCTGGGGAGTACGGCCGCAAGGCTAAAACTCAAAGGAATTGACGGGGGCCCGCACAAGCGGCGGAGCATGTGGATTAATTCGATGCAACGCGAAGAACCTTACCTGGGTTTGACATGCACCAGACATCCCTAGAGATAGGGCTTCCCTTGTGGTTGGTGTGCAGGTGGTGCATGGCTGTCGTCAGCTCGTGTCGTGAGATGTTGGGTTAAGTCCCGCAACGAGCGCAACCCCTGTTCCATGTTGCCAGCGCGTAGTGGCGGGGACTCATGGGAGACTGCCGGGGTCAACTCGGAGGAAGGTGGGGATGACGTCAAGTCATCATGCCCCTTATGTCCAGGGCTTCACACATGCTACAATGGCTCATACAGAGGGCTGCGAGACCGTGAGGTGGAGCGAATCCCTTAAAGTGAGTCTCAGTTCGGATCGGGGTCTGCAACTCGACCCCGTGAAGTCGGAGTCGCTAGTAATCGCAGATCAGCAACGCTGCGGTGAATACGTTCCCGGGCCTTGTACACACCGCCCGTCACGTCATGAAAGTTGGTAACACCCGAAGCCGACGGCCCAACCCGTAAGGGAGGGAGTTGTCGAAGGTGGGACTGGCGATTAGGACGAAGTCGTAACAAGGTAGCCGTACCGGAAGGTGCGGCTGGATCACCTCCTTTCTAAGGAGTTCCCACGTGTTGTGGGGAGTTCATTCTCCTTTCACTATGAGTTCATCCCTGTTTCACGGCATCCTGTGTTCCCGCTTGTGGGTGGGTGGGTGTTGGGGGTGGCTGGGTGGAACATATGGCGAACCATTTCATGCTGATGTTGATGGGGTTTGGCGCACTGTTGGGTCCTGAGGAGACATCCGTTTGGGTGTGTTCTTGGTGGCCGCTCCGGCTACTGCCGGTCTAACGCTCGCTTGTTGTGTGTGGGTGGTGGCTGGTGTTGTGGTGGGGTGTGGTTGTTTGTTGAGTGTTGCATAGTGGATGCGAGCATCTTGTTGTGGTGAAGTGTTTATGGGCACATGGTGGATGCCTGGGCATCAGGAGCCGATGAAGGACGTGGGAGACCGCGATAGGCCTCGGGGAGTTGTCAACCTAGCTGTGATCCGAGGATTTCCGAATGGGGTAACCCGGCACCCGGATTTGAAAGGGGTGTCACCCGCACCTGAATGTATAGGGTGTGTGGAGGGAACGCGGGGAAGTGAAACATCTCAGTACCCGTAGGAAGAGAAAACAATTGTGATTCCGTGAGTAGTGGCGAGCGAAAGCGGATTAGGCTAAACCTGTATCGTGTTCAAGCTGGCGGGCGTTGCGGTATGGGTGTTGTGGGACGTCGACGTGAACCTCCCGCCTGGGGTTCGAACTTGTCTTGGTGTGTTAGTGGAAGGCCTCTGGAAAGGGTTGCCGTAGAGGGTGAGAGTCCCGTACACGAAAACATGCCTTGGTGGGTTGGTTGGTGTTCCCGAGTAGCAGCGAGCTCGTGGAATTTGCTGTGAATCTGGCGGGACCACCCGTTAAGCCTAAATACTACCTGATGACCGATAGCGGACTAGTACCGTGAGGGAAAGGTGAAAAGTACCCCGGGAGGGGAGTGAAAGAGTACCTGAAACCGTGTGCCTACAAGCCGTCAGAGCCTTCCGTGTGGGGGTGATGGCGTGCCTTTTGAAGAATGAGCCTGCGAGTTGTGGCATGTGGCGAGGTTAACCCGTGTGGGGTAGCCGTAGCGAAAGCGAGTCCGAATAGGGCGGTTGAGTCGTGTGTTGCAGACCCGAAGCGGAGTGATCTACCCATGGCCAGGGTGAAGCGCCGGTAAGACGGTGTGGAGGCCCGAACCCACCAGGGTTGAAAACCTGGGGGATGAGCTGTGGGTAGGGGTGAAAGGCCAATCAAACTCCGTGATAGCTGGTTCTCCCCGAAATGCATTTAGGTGCAGCGTTGCGTGTTTCTTCCTGGAGGTAGAGCACTGGATGGGCTAGGGGGCCGACAAGCTTACCGAACTCAACCAAACTCCGAATGCCAGTGAAGTGAAGCGTGGCAGTGAGACTGCGGGGGATAAGCTTCGTAGTCGAGAGGGAAACAGCCCAGATCACCGGCTAAGGCCCCTAAGCGTGCGCTAAGTGGGAAAGGATGTGGGTTCGCCCAGACAACCAGGAGGTTGGCTTAGAAGCAGCCACCCTTGAAAGAGTGCGTAATAGCTCACTGGTCAAGTGGATCCGCGCCGACAATGTAGCGGGGCTCAAGCGCACCGCCGAAGCCGTGGCACATGCACGTGTAATCCGCGCGCCTCTTTCGGGGGGTGTGTGTAGTTGTGTGTGTGGGTAGGGGAGCGTCGTGCATCCGTCGAAGCAGCCGCGTGAGCGAGTTGTGGAGGGTGTGTGAGTGAGAATGCAGGCATGAGTAGCGAAAGCGGAGTGAGAAACTCCGCCGCCGATTGACCAAGGGTTCCTGGGCCAGGTTATTCCGCCCAGGGTGAGCCGGGACCTAAGGCGAGGCCGACAGGCGTAGTCGATGGATAACGGGTTGATATTCCCGTGCCCGCGCAAGCGCGACCAGTGGTGAACCTACTGATACTAACCACCTGATCATTGCTTACCGGCCTTCGGGTTGGGGGTGGTGTGAGGCTGGGACCTGAGGTGGTAGTAGCCAAGCGATGGGGTGACGCAGGAGGGTAGTCCCGCCAGGCGTTGGTTGTCCTGGTGTAAGCCTGTAGCCCGACATCTAGGTAAATCCGGGTGTCGTGAAGGGTGAGAGGTGATGCGTAGCCGATTGAGGCGAAGTAGGGCGATCCCATGCTGTCGAGAAAAGCCTCTAGCGAGTTCTTGAGCGGCCCGTACCCTAAACCGACACAGGTGGTCAGGTAGAGAATACCGAGGCGATCGAGCGAACTGTGGTTAAGGAACTCGGCAAAATACCTCCGTAACTTCGGGAGAAGGAGGACCGGTTGCCTTGAAGCCCTTCGCGGGCTAGGGGTGGCCGGTCGCAGAGACCAGGCCCAAGCGACTGTTTACTAAAAACACAGGTCCGTGCGAAGTCGCAAGACGATGTATACGGACTGACGCCTGCCCGGTGCTGGAACGTTAAGAGGACCCGTTAGTCGTAAGGCGAAGCGGAGAATTTAAGCGCCAGTAAACGGCGGTGGTAACTATAACCATCCTAAGGTAGCGAAATTCCTTGTCGGGTAAGTTCCGACCTGCACGAATGGCGTAACGACTTGGGCGCTGTCTCAACCACAGACTCGGCGAAATTGCACTACGAGTAAAGATGCTCGTTACGCGCGGCAGGACGGAAAGACCCCGGGACCTTTACTATAGCTTGGTATTGGTGCTCGGTTCGGATTGTGTAGGATAGGTGGGAAACTGTGAAGCCGCAACGCCAGTTGTGGTGGAGTTGACGTTGAAATACCACTCTGTTCGAATTGGGTGTCTAACCTCGGACCGTGATCCGGTTCAGGGACAGTGCCTGGTGGGTAGTTTAACTGGGGCGGTTGCCTCCCAAAATGTAACGGAGGCGCCCAAAGGTTCCCTCAGCCTGGTTGGCAATCAGGTGTCGAGTGTAAGTGCACAAGGGAGCTTGACTGTGAGACTGACAAGTCGAGCAGGGACGAAAGTCGGGACTAGTGATCCGGCACCTCCTTGTGGAAGGGGTGTCGCTCAACGGATAAAAGGTACCCCGGGGATAACAGGCTGATCTTGCCCAAGAGTCCATATCGACGGCATGGTTTGGCACCTCGATGTCGGCTCGTCGCATCCTGGGGCCGGAGTAGGTCCCAAGGGTTGGGCTGTTCGCCCATTAAAGCGGCACGCGAGCTGGGTTTAGAACGTCGTGAGACAGTTCGGTCCCTATCCGCCGCGCGCGTTGGAGACTTGAGGAAGGCTGTCCCTAGTACGAGAGGACCGGGACGGACGAACCTCTGGTGTGCCAGTTGTCCCGCCAGGGGCACGGCTGGTTGGCTACGTTCGGAAGGGATAACCGCTGAAGGCATCTAAGCGGGAAACCCGTTCCAAGATGAGGTCTCCCTCCCACCCTTGTGGTGGGGTAAGGCCCCCAGCAGACCACTGGGTTGATAGGCCAGAAATGGAAGCGCCGTGAGGTGTGGAGTTGACTGGTACTAATAGGCCGAGCGGCTTCACCGCAACGAGGTGTTTGCATCCACTGTGTGACCCTGAACAAACAACCACCCCCACACCACATCATGTGTGTGGTGGGGGCGGGGTTTGAGGGTTGATAATTTGATATTGTTGCCGGTGGTTATAGCGTGGGGGAAACGCCCGGTCCCATTCCGAACCCGGAAGCTAAGCCCTACTGCGCCGATGGTACTGCACTCGCCAGGGTGTGGGAGAGTAGGTCACCGCCGGCATACAAACCCAATAAGCGGGCCGAGAGTCTCTGAGAAGAGGTTCTCGGCCCGTTTTTTTGTGCGCGCTTCCCTGGCCGCGGCATTATCCACGCGAGTCCGACAGAAGTGCTCGCTGCCCGGCTAATCGGCGAGGGTTGTCCACATTGACTCCGGGTATCCACAGATCGTTCCCATCGGGTCGATCTCTTCTCGTCGTTCGTCAACCCTGGTGCTTGCCGCCGGATGAGCCGGTAGAGGCACGCGACACGACATGGGATGGGGACGGCGATGAATGAGACTCTGGTCACCCTGGTGGGCAACGTCATCAGCGAGGTCAGCCGGCGGCGGGTCACCGAAGGCGAGGGACCGGTGTACTTCCGGATGGCGTCCAACGAGCGCCGTTTCGACCGGGAGTCGGGGAATTGGGTCGACGGGGACCGCTTCTTCGTCACGGTCACCTGCTGGCGAAGGCTGGCGGACGGCGTGCAGCTCTCCCTGGAGAAGGGTGACCCGGTGATCGTGAAGGGACGGCTGTACACCTCCAGCTTCGAGGCGGAGGGCAAGCCGCGCTCGGTTACCTCGCTGGAGGCCTACGCGGTCGGCCCGGATCTCAGCCGGTGTTCGGCCCGGCCGAACCGCCCGCGCCGTGAGGCCCTGGAGGACGTGGCGGCCGAGGACGTGGCGCTCGCGGGGATTCCCGAGCAGCGTTCGGCGACCGGGCAGTCGGAGGGGTCGTGCTCCCCCGAGGCCGAGGGGCTCACGGACCCGCAAGCCGCCACTGCCGAGCGTGAGCTGAAGGTGGTGACCACGGCGGCCAACTAGCGCGGAACGCGCTTGCCGAGCGTGCGCCCAGTTCGGCGCACGCGGGTGACACCGCGCGGACCGCGCTTGCCGAGCGGTCGCGCGGGTCGGCGCGCACGGGAGATACGAGTGCCGGCCGAGGCACGGTGCCCGGACACGCGCAACTACGATCGAGGGTGTGGCTGAGTTCATCTACACCATGCGAAAAGTCCGGAAGGCACACGGCGACAAGGTCATCCTCGATGACGTGACGCTGTCGTTCCTGCCCGGGGCGAAGATCGGGGTTGTCGGCCCGAACGGTGCCGGAAAGTCGACCGTGCTGAAGATCATGGCCGGCCTGGAGCACGCCAACAACGGCGATGCCTTCCTCTCCCCGGGCGCGAGCGTGGGCATCCTGCAACAAGAGCCACCGTTGACCGAGGACAAGACGGTGCTCGGCAACGTCGAAGAGGGCGTCGGCCCCATCATGGAGAAGCTCAAGCGGTACAACGAGGTCGCCGAGAAGATGGCCACCGACTACTCGGATGAGCTGATGGAGGAGATGGGCCAGCTCCAGGAGGAGCTGGACCACGCCGACGCGTGGGACCTGGACTCCCAGCTGGACCAGGCGATGGACGCGCTGCGCTGTCCGCCACCGGACGCCGACGTGCGCCAGCTGTCCGGTGGTGAGCGCCGCCGGGTGGCGCTGTGCAAGCTGCTGCTCAGCAAGCCGGACCTGTTGCTGCTGGACGAGCCGACCAACCACCTGGACGCGGAGAGCGTGCTCTGGCTGGAGCAGTTCCTGGCCGACTACGCCGGCGCCGTGCTGGCCGTGACGCACGACCGGTACTTCCTGGACAACGTGGCCGGTTGGATCCTCGAGCTGGACCGGGGCCGGGCCTTCCCGTACGAGGGCAACTACTCCACCTACCTGGAGAAGAAGGCCGAGCGGCTCGCGGTCCAGGGCAAGAAGGATGTGAAGCTGCAGAAGCGCCTGGTCGAGGAGCTGGCCTGGGTGCGGTCCAACCCGAAGGCGCGGCAGGCGAAGAGCCGCTCCCGGCTGCAGCGTTACGAGGAGATGGCGGCCGAGGCTGAGAAGACCCGCAAGCTGGACTTCGAGGAGATCCAGATCCCGCCGGGTCCCCGCCTGGGCAACGTGGTTGTCGAGGTCGACCATCTCGACAAGGGGTTCGACGACCGGTTGCTGATCAAGGACCTGTCGTTCTCCCTGCCGCGCAACGGCATCGTCGGGGTGATCGGGCCTAATGGGGTGGGCAAGACGACCCTGTTCAAGACGATCGTGGGTCTGGAGTCGGCCGATTCCGGGACGGTGCGGGTCGGTGAGACGGTGAAGCTCTCCTACGTGGACCAGAACCGGGCCGGCATTGACCCGAAGAAGACCGTGTGGCAGGTGGTCTCCGACGAGCTGGACTACATCCACGTCGGCCAGGTGGAGATGCCGTCGCGGGCCTACGTGGCGGCGTTCGGCTTCAAGGGGCCGGACCAGCAGAAGCCGGCCGGCGTGCTGTCCGGGGGCGAGCGCAACCGGCTCAACCTGGCGCTCACCCTGAAGCAGGGCGGCAACCTGATCCTGCTGGACGAGCCGACCAACGACCTGGACGTGGAGACGCTCTCGTCGCTGGAGAACGCGCTGGAGCAGTTCCCCGGCTGCGCGGTGGTGATCTCCCACGACCGGTGGTTCCTCGACCGGGTGGTCACGCACATCCTCGCCTGGGAGGGCGCCGACGAGAACCCGGCCTCGTGGTTCTGGTTCGAGGGCAACTTCGAGGCGTACGAGAAGAACAAGATCGAACGGCTGGGGGCGGAGGCAGCAAGGCCGCACCGGGTGACACACCGTAAGCTGACGCGCGACTGACCGTTGTGAAACCACCCCGCATGCGGTCGTGCGGGGAAGGTCACTCGTCACCACCACGTGGTCATCGAGAAGCACCGGGAGGGGCCGTGCAGCCGACGGAGTTAGGTTCCTCCGCCGCGCGCGCGCTTGCCACGGCCCCAGCGGTGCTTGAGCTGGCGGAGTCCTCCCGTTGGCGTGCGCCGGAAACCACCGCCGCACTGGCCGAGCAGGCGGTGCAGCTTGCCCGCTCGAGCGGTGATCATGCCACGGCGATGCGCGCGGAAGGCTGGTTGGCACACGGTCTGGTGGCAATTGGCCGCGGAGTGGCCGCCGTTCCGCGCGCCGTGCAGGCGTTGGCCGAGGCGGAGCGGGCGGGTCCCGCGGACGCGGTGGACCGGCTGCGGGTCGAGCTGAGCCTGGTCGCGGCCAGTCTCAGCGACGCCGATCTGTCGCGCACGCTGCTGAACCCGGTGCTCGACCGGGCGGATCTGCCCGAGGTACTCCGCGCGGATGCGCATCTGGCCGCCGCGCAGCGCCCGGGCGTGTCGGAGAACGACCCGATCGACGCGGCGGTGCACGCGCTGCGCCGCATAGGCGGTGAGTACAGCGAGCTCGGGCTCGCCGCCGTCGACATAGTGCTGGCCAGGCAGCTGCGCACCCGGAGGCGTTGCGAAGAGGCCGCGCGGCGGGCGAAGGAGGGTCTGCGCCGGGTACTCGGCGAGGGGCCGGGCGGAGCGCTCGACCCCGTTTCACCGCACTTGGCCGCGCTGCTGAGCCTGGAGCTCACCCTGGCCATGCTCGACGGCGGCCATCCCGAGACGGTCCGGGACGCGGCCCAGGCGGTGATGAGCTGGGGCGCCCGGCCGGGCTCGGTGGTGGCGGTCGCCTGGTTGCGGCTCTCCCTGGCCAGGCGGGTGTACCTGCCGGCCGGTGATCTCGACTCGGCGGCCGTGGCGTCGGAGTGGGTTGCCGAGGTGATCGAGCCTTACGACCAGCCGGAGGTCGAGGTCGAGTGCCACATGCTGCTCGCCGAGATACGTGAGCGGCGCGGCAACCTGGCCGACGCGCTGGCCGCCACCCGGCGGGCGCACTCGGCGGAGCGGCGGCACGCCGCCCGGGTCGAGCAGGCGTTGGTGCTGCTCACCCGCGCGGCCAGTGGTGGCGCTCCGGACGCACCGGGTCGTCCGCCTCCGGGCATCGACACCCGCGAGCCGGGCCGGGCCCGCGGGCCGGTCGGCTCCGCGGCGCCCAACCGGTGGATCTCCTCGGGGACGCACGGCGTCCCGCCGGCGCCGCAACGCCCCGAGCGACCAGGCGATATCGGGCCGGTCAAGAACGGCCCGTCCGGGGCGTGGCCGAGGCCTACGGGTGCGCCGGCCCTCGGCGAGCGCCCGTCGGCGGGAGCCGCCGGTCGGTTCGACTCGTCACCTGCTGGACCCCCGCTTCGCGGAGCGGAGCCACCTCGGCGGCCCGACCCGTTGTTCGGCCCGCCGCCCCGGTCCGCCTCGGGGTCGCGCGGCGGACCCGGCGAACCCTCCGTGGACGCCGTGCTGCGGCTCACGCCCGGCGAGCTGGCGGCCGAGCTGGTGAACCTGTCCACGCCCTCGGGGCAGCCGCCACATCTGGTGTTGATCGATCTCACCCGGCCTGGCGGCCGGTGGGACCCGGCCGTCGCGGGCGCGTTGCTGACGCACATCACCGAGCAGGCCCGGGGCCGGCTGCCGTGGGGTGGCCGGGTGTACCGGCTGGGCGATGACGCGGTCGCGGTCGGTCTGCCGGAGTCTGATCCGGGTGCGGTGGCCGGATGGGTGCGCTCGGTCTCGGACGACCTCGACCGTCGGTGGGCGGAACTGTCCCTCGGCATGCCGGGCATCACCTTCCACGTCGGCGTGCGACGGCTCGGTGGCGGCCTGAGCGTCGAAGAGCACCTGCGTGACCTCGGGCAGAGCGCACTGGCCGGTCACCGGCCCGCGCCGTTCACGCCGCCCGCCGGGCCGGCCCGGACCGGTGGGACAGGCGGCGAGCGATCCGGTCGGGACCGGCCCAGGAACGAGCCGGCCCCCCGCCGGGCCGGTCCGCCGGCCGGCGGGGTCAACCGTGAACGGGCACAGAACCCGTGGGCGTGGTCCCCGGCTCCTCCGGAGACCGGCTCGAGGGAGAACCGGCAGCCGGTTGGCCCGGCGGTGAACCCCTCGGGCGCGGGCCTCGCCCGACCTGATTGGAGCGAACCTGGACCGGCTCGCCGGACACCGGGCGCGGGTCCCGCCACCCCGCTGGGTCACCCCGGCGCGTTCGACCGGGCCAAGGCGCCGGAGCCGGACGGCTCCGCCCGAGACCACCAACTGACCGATCGCGAACGGGACCTCGCCGAACGCGAACGCAAGCTGCGGGAGAAGGAACGCGAGCTCGCCGCTCGGGAGCTGGCACAGAAGGAAGCCGCCCTCCCCTCCGCCGAACCGGAGTCGCGGCTCCCGCCGGATCGGAACGCCGCCCGGACATCACTGAACGACCGAACCACGGCCTCACCGAGCCAGCCCTGGGTACCAAAGCAGACTGGCTTCCGAGGAGCGCAGGACGCCGGATACGCCGCCGCGCGGAACACCGGGCCTCGGAACACGGAGCGCACCGAGCTCCTGGCGGCGCGGGACGCCCAACCCCCGGCGCGCGACCCCGGGCACCGCGCGCACCAGGAGGCCGAGCCTCGCGCGTCCCGGCACTCCGAGCCCCGGGTGACGCGCGACCCCGAGCCCCGGTTGCCGCGGCATGCCGAGCCGGGCGGGCAGCGGGATGACGAGTCCCGGTTGTCGCCGGTGGGCGGGCTTCGCGGTCGGCGGGATGACGTGCCCCGGGTGTCGCGGCACGCGGAGCCGGGCGGGCAGCGGGATGACGAGTCCCGGTTGTCGCGGGAGGGCGGGCTTCGCGGGGAGCGGGACGACGACTCCCGGCCGACGCGGGGTGCCGGGTCCTGGGCGTCGTTGGACGCTGGGCGGACGGCCTCGGGGGCGGCCGGGTCGGCGTCGGTCGAGCCGGAGGTTGAGGACCGGCCCGGGCGGCGGCGCAAGCCGGAGATCGACCGGGACGAGATGGCCGATGACCCGCTGTTCGGCCGGAGGCCACCGGCTTCATCCGGGGACGACGAAGATCTCCTCGGGGACCGGGACGGTCGTCGTCCGTGGTCCGACGCGGACGAGCCGGGTCTGCCCCCGTGGTCGGCCGCGGCCTCGGATGCGCGGGTCTCGGATGCGCGGGGCGTGGAGCCGATCGGCGAAGGCGGCCGGCGGCGGCGTCCGGACGACGAGGAGCCGAGTGCCGGTGGCCGGCGCCGGAAGCCGGACGAGGACGAGTCGGCGCCGTTGCTCCGTGGGCTGTTGTCGGGTGAGGGCGGTCGGCGGCGGCGCCCCGATGACGACGAGTTCGGCTCGGGCGCGGGGGGCGGCCGGCCGGTGAACGGGTCCGCTGTCGGCGGCCGGCGTCGGAGTCCGGAAACCGATGAGGCCGGTGGCTCGGCATCGGACGAACCTGGCGTCGGCGGTCGGCGCCGGAAGCCGGACGAGGACGAGTCGGCGCCGTTGCTCCGTGGGCTGCTGTCGGGCGAGGGCGGTCGGCGAGGGCGCCCCGACGGCGAAGAAGCGGGCGCGGTCGGGGCCTGGTCACTGAACGGGGCCGAGAGCGGCCGCCGTCGGCGTCCCGAGGCGGACGATGTGGACCATGCGGACGAGAACCGCGCGCCGGCGGAGTTCCGGTCGGGCGACGCCTTGACCGGTAGCGGCCGCCGCCGTAAGGAGACCGAAGAGGACCGCCCGGAGGACGTGCGGCCGGAGGGTGGCCGTCGGCGTCGGGAGGCCGAAGAAGAGGGACCCGGTGACGTGCGGCCGGGGGGTGGCCGTCGGCGTCGGGAGGATGCCGACGAGCGGCATGCCGGCGCGGTCGAGGACGGGTCGGTGAACGGCCGGCGGCATCGCGATCGCCGGGACGGCGACGACAACTCGTTCGGTACTTCGGCGAGCGGCCAGTGGCGTCGTGTGGATGACGGGCATTCGGCGGGTGGCCGGTGGCGACGTGAGGGCACGGATGACCGGGATTCCGGCGCGTCGGTGAACGGCGTAGCGGGCGGGCGGCGGCGTCGGAGGGATGCCGACGAACACATCCTCGACGCGGCCAGGTTCATCCATGAGGAACACATCCGGCGTGGTCGGCCGGAGGGGGCCGAACCGAACGGCGCGGAGGCGCCGAACGGCTCGCCGGTCAACGGCCGGCCGCGCAACGGCGCGACCACGCACGGCCGGCACACCAACGGGGTGAGTGCATTCCCCTGGAGCAGCGCGCCCACCGGACCCGAGGGGGGCGTCGAGGCAACCGCCCAGGTCGGCGACTCCGGCGACACAGACTCCGACTCCGACGTCGGCGACGGTGACGGGCCGAGGCCGAGGCCGTTCCCGGATCGGGTCCTGGAGAGCACCACCGCGCAGGTGCCGGCGGAGGGCGTTCAGGCGCAGCCGGAAGCCACCGCCGAGGACTCGGCGCTGGATCGGACCGTGGGGGTGGACCCGGCGCCGCCCGGCCAACCGGCGGACCACGCCGACCGTGTGGGCCGAGCGGATGGTGCGGATGAGACGGACCGGTCGGCGGATCAGGAGGAGCCGTCCGGCGATCCGTCCTCGGCGTCCACCCAGCCGACGCACCAGGTGCCCGAGCAGAGTTCCCGGCCGGTGTCCGAGCTGAGCTTCGCTGAGCTGCTCGCCGGCGCGCTCGCCGCCTATCGCGAGGCCTGAAACGAAGTAACGGGTCGTCCGGCGCGCGTTGGCTAGGCTTGCCTGCGACGGCTACGTCCACGGTCGCGCCGGAGGGGAAACGCTGATGGGCACGGACACCCAGTCACGCCAAGGGGACGTCCAGCACAACGATGGAGGGCTCGCCGGTGACGACCCGGTGACCGCCGACGCGCGCCGGGTTCTGGCCCAGGCGCGCGACGCCGATCCGAGCATCGCCGAGCTCACCGAGCTGTACTTCCGGCACACCCCGCCGGAGGATCTGGCCGCCGCCGAACCTCGGCAGGTGGTCGCGGCGGTGCGGGCGCACCGCGAGCTGGCCACCCAGCGCAGCCACGGCCGGCCGGTGCTGCGGGTGCGCGACGGCGCCGAACAGCTCGGGCGGGCGTGCACGGTCGTGGAGATCGTCACGGACGACATGCCCTTCCTGGTGGAGTCCGTGGTGGCGGCCGTCGGCCGGTCCGGGGCCTTCGTGCAGCGGGTGATGCACCCGATCGTCGCGGTGCGCCGGTCGTTGTCCGGGGAGCTGAGCGACGTCCTGCCGGACGCCAACCCGAACGACCCGCCGTCGGGCACCCAGCTCGAGTCCTGGATGCACCTGGAGACCGACCCGCTCGCCGAGGACGCTCGCAACGAACTGGCCGACGAGCTGGCCAAGGTGCTCGGCGACGTGCGGGAGGTGGTCGAGGACAGCGAGCGCATGATCCACACCGCGCTCGACCTGGCCGCGCGGCTGCGCGACCAGCCGCCGCCGCTGGACCGCACCGAGGTCGAGGAGGGCGCCCGGCTGCTCGGCTGGCTGGTCGACGACCACTTCACCTTCCTCGGCTACCGCCGCTACGACCTGGACACCAGCGCCGGGGAACCCAAGCTGACCGCCGTGCTCGCGTCCGGGCTGGGCGTGCTGCGCGGGGACAACCTGTCCGCCCGGTCCTTCGTGCCCGGCTCGGACGCCAACGAGCGGGCCACCTCGCGCGAGCTGTTGCTGATCAGCCAGGCCAGCTCGCCCAGCCGGGTTTCCCGCCCGGGCTACCCGGACTACCTGAGCGTGAAGACCTTCGACGCGGACGGCAACGTCACCGGGGAGCACCGGTTCATCGGGCTGCTCACGGTGAACGCGCTGTACGAGAGCGTGCTGGACATCCCGGTGGTGGCCCGCCGGGTGCGCGACGCCATCCACCGCGCCGGCTACCCGTTGGAGTCCTACTCCGGCCAGCGCATGCTGGAGGTGATCTCCGGCTACCCGCGGGAGGAGCTGTTCCGCGCCTCGGCGGACGAGCTGCACGAGACCGCCGTCGGCGTGCTCGACCTGGCCGAGCGGCGCCGGCTGCGGGTGTTCGTCCGGCGTGACCCCTACCGGCGCTTCTTCTCCTGCCTGGTCTACGTGCCCCGGGACCGGTACACCACCTCGGCCCGGCTGGCCATGCAGGAGACGCTGCGCCGCGAGCTGGGCGGCACCTCGGTGAACTACACCGCCCGGGTGAGCGAGTCCAGCGTGGCCCAGCTGCACGTCACCGTGCACACCGATCCGGCCGCCGCCATCGAGCCGGACCTGGAGCGGCTGCAGGCGCTGCTCTCCGAATGCGTGCAGACCTGGGACGACCGGGTGCTCGCGCTGGTCGAGGGCCAGCCGGGCACCGCCGACGCGGTCGCCCGCTACCTGCCCCTGATCCCGGCCGCCTACAAGGAGGACTTCGACACCTCCCAGGCGGTCGCCGACCTGGCCAAGCTGGAGGGGCTGGTCGACGAGCCGGACATGGTGCTCTACCAGCCGGACGGCGCCGGCCGGCGGGACCGCCGGTTCAAGCTGTTCCTGGCCGGCGACGAGGTCGCGCTCAGCGAGATGCTGCCGGTGCTGCAGCAGATGGGCGTGCAGGTCATCGAGGAGCGCCCGTACCGGATCACCCGCCCGGACGGCCGGCGCTGCTGGATCTACGACTTCGGCCTCCGGCTGGACGAGGCGGTGGCCACCGCCATCGAGGAACGCGGGGACGTGCCCGGTGACCGGGCCAAGTTCTGCGCCACGTTCGCCGCCGCGTGGCGTGGGGACACCGAGGTGGACCGGTTCAACGGCCTGGTGCTGCGCGCCGGCCTGGACTGGCGGGAGGCCGGGCTGCTGCGGGCCTACGCCCGCTACCTGCGCCAGATCGGCACCCCGTACGGCCAGCTGTACCTGGCCGACACGCTGATCGCCCACGCCCCGGTGGCCACCGCGCTGGTCCGGCTGTTCGAGGCGCGGTTCGACCCGGCGCTGAACGAGCCGGACAGCACGGAGCGCAAGGAGCTGATCGAGCGCCGGCAGGCCGAGGTCACCGAGATGATCAACCAGGTGGCCGGGCTGGACGCCGACCGCATCCTGCGCGGATACCTGAACCTGATCAGCGCCACGCTGCGTACCAACTACTTCGCCCGCCGGCCGTACTTCGCCATCAAGCTGGACCCGGGGCAGGTCCGCGAGCTGCCCGCGCCCAAGCCCCGGTTCGAGATCTTCGTGTACTCGCCGAGGGTGGAGGGTGTGCACCTGCGGTTCGGCCCGGTGGCCCGGGGCGGGCTGCGCTGGTCGGACCGGCCGGCGGACTTCCGCACCGAGATCCTCGGCCTGGTCAAGGCCCAGGCGGTGAAGAACGCGGTGATCGTGCCGGTGGGCGCCAAGGGCGGCTTCGTGGTGAAGCAGCCGCCCGAGCCGACCGGTGACCCGGCCGCCGACCGCGAGGCCAACCTGGCCGAGGGCATCGCCTGCTACCGGATGTTCATCACCGGCCTGCTCGACCTGACCGACAACCTGGTCGGCGGCGAGAACGTGCCCCCGGAGGGCGTGGTCCGCCACGACGGCGACGACAGCTACCTGGTGGTGGCCGCCGACAAGGGCACCGCGACCTTCTCCGACATAGCCAACGCCCTGGCCGTGGAGCGCGGCTTCTGGATGGGTGACGCGTTCGCCTCGGGCGGCAGCGCCGGCTACGACCACAAGGCCATGGGCATCACCGCCAAGGGCGCGTGGGAGAGCGTGAAGCGGCACTTCCGGGAGCTGGGCACGGACACCCAGAGCCAGGAGTTCACCGTGGTCGGCATCGGCGACATGTCGGGTGACGTGTTCGGGAACGGGATGCTGCTGTCCGAGCACATCCGGCTGGTCGCCGCGTTCGACCACCGGCACGTCTTCGTCGACCCGAACCCGGACGCGGCCAGCTCCTACGCCGAGCGCCGGCGGCTGTTCGGGCTGCCCCGGTCCTCCTGGGAGGACTACGACGGCTCGCTGATCAGCGAGGGCGGCGGGGTGTGGTCGCGCACCACCAAGGCGATCCCGGTGACCGAGCCGATGCGCGCCGCGCTGGGCCTCGGCCCCGAGGTCCGCACGGTGACCCCGCCGGAGCTGATCAAGTCGATCCTGCTGGCCCCGGCGGACCTGTTGTGGAACGGCGGCGTCGGCACCTACGTGAAGGCGGCGACCGAGGCGAACAGCGAGGTCGGCGACAAGGCCAACGACGCGGTCCGGGTGAACGGCGGCGAACTGCGGGTGAAGGTGGTCGGGGAGGGCGGCAACCTGGGGCTCACCCAGCTCGGCCGGATCGAGTTCGCCCGCGCCGGCGGCAAGGTGAACACCGACGCGCTGGACAACTCGGCCGGCGTGGACTGCAGCGACCACGAGGTCAACATCAAGATCCCGCTGGCCCAGGTGGTGGCGGCCGGCGAGTTGGACGAGCCGTCCCGCATCGCGCTGTTGGAGGAGATGACCGAGGACGTCTCCCGGCTGGTCCTCGCGGACAACTTCAGCCAGAACGCGATGCTCGGGGTGGCCCGGGCGCACGCCAGCGGCATGATCAGCGTGCAGGAGCGCCTGGTGGTCGACCTGGAGTCCCGCACCGGGCTGGACCGCGGCCTGGACGTGCTGCCGGACAACGAGGGGTTCGCCACGCTGATCAAGGCCGGCCAGGGCCTTTCCTCGCCGGAGCTGGCCACCCTGCTCGCGCACGTCAAGCTGGACCTGAAGGCGCGCATCCTGGAGTCCGACCTGCCGGACGCGGCGGTGTTCGCCGACCGGCTGCGCAACTACTTCCCGGCGCCGCTGCGCGAGCGCTACCCGGACGCGGTGGACGCGCACCCGCTGCGCCGGGAGATCATCACCACCCAGCTGGTCAACCAGGTGGTGGACGGCGGCGGTACCACGTTCGCGTTCCGGCTGGCCGAGGAGCTGGAGGTGCAGGCGTCCGACGTGGTGCGGGCCTACGCGATCACCACGGCGGTGTTCGAGCTGCCCGAGCTGTGGGCGGAGATCGAGCGCCTGGACGCCAGCGGCGCGCTGGACACCAAGCGGGCCGACAAGCTGGTGCTGGAGAGCCGGCGGGTGCTGGACCGGGCCTGTCGGTGGTTCCTCACCAACCGGCCGCAGCCGCTGCCGGTCGGGGCGGAGATATCCCGGTTCTCGCCGACCGTGACCGCGCTGCGCGCCCGGGTGCCCCAGCTGCTGGTGGGCCGGGAGGCGCAGGATCACGCCGAGCGGGTCGGCGAGCTGATGAAGAGCGGCGTGCCCAACGCGCTGGCCGAGCGGATGGCCGCGCTGCTCAACGTGTACTCGCTGCTGGACATCGTGGAGGTCACCGAGCTGTCCGAGCGGGGCAACGACGAGAGCGACCCGGCGGCGGTGGCGGCGCTCTACTTCGCGCTGTCCGACCACCTGGGCATCGACCTCGCGCTGACCTCGGTGAGCAGCCTGGAACGCGGGAACCGGTGGCACGCGCTGGCCCGGCTGGCCCTGCGGGACGACCTGTACGGCTCGCTGCGGGCGATCACCCTGGACGCCTTGCGGGAGAGCGCGCCGTCGGACAGCGTGGAGAAGAAGATCGCCCAGTGGGAACGGCTGAACGCCTCCAAGCTGAGCCGGGCGCGCGCCGCGCTGGGCGCGGTCGGCAAGGCGCAGCTGGACCTGGCCACGCTCTCCGTGGTCTCCCGCCAGCTGCGGGGGCTGTCCCGGTGAGCGGCGCTCACGCGGCGGCTCGGAGGGCGGGCCGGAGGTCCGTCCGAGGAGCCGGGCCGGCGGTGTCAGAGTGAGCCGGTTCCACGTGGAGATCCCGTTGCGCTGGGCCGACCTGGACGTGTACCGGCACGTCAACCACGCGCGCACGGTCACCCTGCTCGAGGAGGCCCGGGTGGAGCTGGTGTTCCACCGGGCGCGCCGCGACGGGGCGGGAGCGTGGTCCGAGGGCCTGCTGGTGGCCAGCCTGCGCGTGGACTACAAGCACCAGATCGCCTACCGGGGCCAGTCCGTACGGGTGAGCATGTGGACGCACAGCGTGCGCGCGGCCTCGTTCGTGATCGACTACGAGCTGCACACCGGGCCGGCCGAGGAGGACCCGGTGGCGGTCACCGCGAGCACGCAGATGGTGCCGTACGACCTGGTGGCCGGCCGGCCCCGCCGGCTCACCGAGGCGGAACGGGCCTTCCTCGAGCAGTTCGCCGAGGAGCCGGCGGCCGAACTGGGCGCCCGACCCAGCGGGCCGGCTCCGCCGGCCCGGACGCGCGCCGGATGACCCTGACCGTCGCCGGCCGGGCGCGCGACGAGCTGGCCGAGTTCGTCGCCCGGGTGGTCCAGCTGGACCCGCTGGTGAACGTGCTGGTACGGGCCGAGGGGGAGCGGGTCGCGGTATGGGCGCGCACCCCGTTCGAGGTGTTCGCGTGGCACGCGGCGCCCGGCTCGATGCGCGGTCCCGGGGTGACGGTGGCGGCGCGGGAGTTGCTGGCCGGGCTCGCCGTGGGCCGATCGGACGAGGTGGAGCCCGGCCTGCCCGCGCTCGGGGACTGGCCTGCCGCTCTGCCCGTCGAGTGGACGCCGGCGGGCCGGGTTGTCACTTCGGAGCTGGACGGACTCGTGGCCCGTGGCTTGGCGGACGCCAAGGAGCACGGTGATCACCCGCCGCCCGAGCTGTTGGACCGGCCCGTACTCGCCGTCGAGCCCGATCCGGAGGCGACCGGCGAGGCTTCGACGGGGCGCGGCGGATTGGTGCGGGTGCCGATGCGGTGCTTGTTCGCGCTGTCCGGGTTGGGGATCGTGGGCGACGCGGAGCTGTCGGTGGCCGACGGGTGGGCGCGGCTGGCCACGTCCGACGGTGCCGTGGTGTTCCGGCGACGCGCCTTGCTCCCGCTCGCCCTCTGAACGGGCCGCGTTCCATGATCATCAAGACATGGCGGTCGCTCAGCCCCAGGTGACGGGGAGGCGGTCCAGGCCGAAGACCCGTTGCACGGTCTTCAGGCGCAACGGCCCATCCGGCTCAGCCAGGCGCAAACCGGGGATGCGGGTGACCAGTGCGCTCAGGGTTACCTGTAGCTCCACCCGGGCCAGGCTCTTGCCCAGGCACTGGTGCGGGCCGTGGCCGAACGCGATGTGCTTGCGGCTGTCCCGGCCCAGCAGTATCCGCTCCGGCTCGGGAAAGAGCGACGGGTCGTGGTTGCCGGTGGTGGCCAGCGCGATCACGCCGTCGCCGGCCCGGATGTGCACGCCGGCCAGCTCGACGTCCTCGGTGGCGATCCGGGACAGCGGCGACTCCACGATGGTGAACAGGCGCAGCAGCTCCTCCACCGCCGCCGGGATCCGCTCGGGGGCGGATCGCAGCGCGTCCGCGAGTGCCGGGTCGCGGATCAGCGCGAGCGCGCTCAGCGAGATCATGTTGGCGGTGGTCTCGTGCCCGGCAACGAGCAGGATGAAGGCCAGTTCGACCAGGTCGCCGTGGTCCTCCCGGCCCTCCGCGCGCAGCTTCAGCACCTGCCGGCCGAGCAGGTCCGCCGGGTCGGGGTCGCGCTGCTTGGCCCGCACCAGCTCACCCAGGTAGGCGCGGATGTCGGCGGCGGCCTTGAGGATGACCGCCGGGTCGTTCTCCACCAGCGCCCGGGTGCGCTCCTCGAACAGCTCGTGGTCCTGGTACGGCACGCCGAGCAGCGCGCAGATGACCGAGGACGGCACCGGTAGGGACAACGCCCGCACCAGGTCCACCGGGCGTGGCCCGGCCAGCATGGCGTCGATCCGCTCGTGCACGATCCGCTCGACCGCCGTCCGCAGCGCCTCCATCCGGCGCGAGGTGAACTCGGTGATCACGTCCCGCCGGGCCCGGGTGTGTTCCGGCGCGTCCATGCTGATCAGCCACAGGTGGTGGCCCTCGGCGTACTGCGGGAAGCCCGGCCGGCCCCGGTCCGAGCTGAACCGGGGGTCCACCAGCATGGCGCGGATGGTGGGCAGGTCGGTGACCGCCCAGCCGGCCCGGCCGCCGGGCAACGTCGCGGGTACCACGGCGTGCCGGTCGTACAGCGCCCGGTGCAGGTCGGGCGGGGTATACGGACAGGTGCGCGGGGCCGGGACCGTCGGCCGCTCGACATCCACAGACATGGTCGGACCCCCCCGGTGTGGCGCGTGTCACCGCCAAGCTAACACCGTTAGGTTGGGTTAGGCCAGCCAAACCGCGGTATCCGGCGGCAGCCAGCCGTCCTCGGTGAGCGGGCCGCTGGAGATGAGCACGTCGCCGGGTGGCAGGTCGACGGCGAACTCCGAGGTGTTCAGCACGCAGGCCAGGGTGGTCTCGGTGCGCCGGAAGGCGAAGCAGCCGGCCGGGGCGCCGAACCACTCCAGCTCGTCGCCGACGAACCCCGGGTGGCCGCGGCGGATCTCCAGCGCGTGCCGGTACAGCGACAGCGTGGAGTGCGCGTCCTCCAGCTGCGCCTCCACGGTCAGCCCGGCCCAGCCGTCCGGCATGTCCAGCCAGCTGGTCTCGCCCTCGGAGAAGCCGTAAGGCGGCTCGTCGCCCTCCCACGGCAGCGGCACCCGGTGGGCGTTCCTGGCCTGCTTGTCGGGATCGGGCGGCGGCACGCTGGGCAGCCCCAGCTCCTCGCCGTTGTAGAGGAAGGCCGCCCCGGGCAGGCCCAGCTGGACCAGGGCCAGCGCGCGGGCCCGGCGCAGCCCCTGCTGCCCGCCACCGAACCGGCTGACCGGGCGCGGCACGTCGGACCGGGAGATCGCCCAGCTGGGTGTGCCGGACACCCACCCCGCGGTCCGCACGGCCCGCTCGATGGCGGCCTTGATCTCGCCGGCCTCGAACTCGACGTGCAGCAGCCCCGAGTTCTCCCCGAGGTGCAGCTCGTCGGGCCGCAGGTAGCGGCCGAACCGTTCGTCGTCGGCCACCCGGATCCCGCCGACCAGCACCCGGGCCGGGTACTCGTCGAGCACCGAGCGGATCATCCGGTGGATCTCGTGCACCCCGTCGTGGTCGAACCGGGCGTCCGGGCCGTCGCCGCCGTCGACCTGGCCGAACGACTGCGACGGCGCGTCCGGCAGGCCGTGCGGCTTGGCCATGCCGTGCGCGGTGTCGATGCGGAACCCGTCCACGCCCCGGTCCAGCCAGAACCGCAGGGTCTTCTCCAGGTCGGTCCACACGTCCGGGTTCGACCAGTTCAGGTCGGGTTCCTCGGGGGTGAACAGGTGCAGGTACCACTGGCCCATCTCGCCGTGCCGCTCCGCGATGCGGGTCCAGGCCGGGCCGCCGGTCTGGCTGGGCCAGTTGTTCGGCGGGCTGGCGTCACCCGGGCCCCGGCCGTAGCGGAACACGTAGCGGTCCCGTTCCGGGCTGCCCGGGCCGGAGCCCAGGGCCGCCTGGAACCACTCGTGCTGGGTGGAGGTGTGGTTGGCCACCAGGTCCAGGACCAGCCGGATGCCGTGCTCGTGGCTGGCCGCGACCAGCGCGTCGAACGCGGCCAGGTCGCCGAACAGCGGGTCGATGTCCCTCGGGTCGGCCACGTCGTAGCCGTCCGCGTCCACGCTGGCCATCGGGGAGCGGAAGCACGGGGTGAGGCACAGCGCGTCCACGCCCAGCAGTTCCAGGTAGCCCAGCCGGGCGCGGATGCCGTCCAGGTCGCCGACGCCGTCGCCGTTCGAGTCGGCGAACGACTTCAGATAGATCTGATAGCAGACCGCGTCGCGCCACCAGGGCCGTTCGGCCGACCATCGGACCTGGCTGGGCTGCACGAATGCTCATCCTGCCAATAAAACGGCTGTCGCACAGAGTGCCTCGGCGGTAACCCTCCGAATGGTCGAGAGCGGTTGCCCTCGGTCGCCAAGCACGCTATTGCGCCCGCCTCGTCGTGCTCCGTTCAGGGGTTCAAAATGGGCTGTTCACCATGCTTGCGGCGGCGAACTCCAGGTACTGCCAGAGCATCGCCCGGTGCGCGTCGTCCAGGTCGGCCTCGTCCACCGCGACCCGCATGCAGCGCAGCCACGCGTCCCGCTCGATCGGCCCGATCTTGAACGGGGCGTGCCGCATGCGCAGCCGGGGGTGTCCGCGCTGCTCGGAGTAGGTGCGCGGGCCGCCCCAGTACTGCTCGAGGAACATCCGCAGCCGGTCCTCGGCCGGCCCGAGGTCCTCCTCCGGGTACAGCGGGCGCAACACCGGGTCCTCGGCGACCTGCTCGTAGAACCGGGCGACCAGGCGCTTGAACACCTCGGCGCCGTCGACGTCGGCATAGAACTGCTGGGGCGTGGTCATCTCTCGCTCCGGGTCGGTCCGTTGGTGGCGGGGCCGGCGGCGTGCGGGCGCTCGATGTCGGCCTGGACGAACGCGCTGGTGATCGCCGCGTTCATCGCCCGCTGCACCAGCCACTGCTGGCCGGGCCGCGTCTTCGCGGTCAACCGCAGCGTGATGCCCTCCACGGTCACGCTGTCCACCCCCAGTACCACCGGCGGCTCGAGCAGCTGCTCGGCCACCTCGTCGGTCTCGGCCACCTCGCCGGCCACCCGCGCGGTGATCTCCTCGGCGGCCTGGATGTCGGCGCTGTGCGCCAGCGGCAGGTCGACCACGGCCACCGCGTAGCCCTGGCTCTTGTTGCCGACCCGCTGGATCTCCCCGTTGCGCACGTGCCAGACGGTGCCGCGCACGTCCCGCAGGGTGGTGATCCGCAGGCCCACCGACTCCACGGTACCGCTGGCCGGCCCGACGTCGACCACGTCGCCGACCCCGTACTGGTCCTCCAGCAGCATGAACATGCCGGACAGGAAGTCGCGCACCAGGTTCTGCGCGCCGAAGCCGATCGCCACGCCGACAATGCCGGCCGAGGCCAGGATCGGCCCCAGGTTCAGCCCGAACTCGGCCAGGATCATCACCGAGGCGATCAGCAGCACCATCACCGATGTGATCGAGCGCAGCACCGAGCCGATGGTCTCGGCCCGCTGGTTGCGCCGCTCGGAGAGCATCGACCCGGCCAGCTCCCTGGCCCGCCGGCGCAGCGACTGCGGCACCAGCGCCCGGCCGTTGGCCGCGCCGCGCACCAGCTTGGTGATCGCCCGGTGCAGCAGCGCGCGGGCGATCAGCGCGACCACCACGATCAGCAGCACCGAGAAGGCGCGGTCGATGACCACGTCGGCCGAGCGGGCCAGCGCGTCGCTGTGGGTCCACTGGTAGACGGCCGCGCACCAGGAGCCGGCGTCGTTCACGCAGGCCGGCGCCCACTTGACGACGTCCATCACGTCCGGCGGTGGTGGTGGGATCACGTCGGTCAGGCCCTGGGGGACGGCGGCCGGCGGGGTGGGTAGGGGCCAGTGTGGGGTGGGCACGGGCGGGTGCGGACTAGCCACATCCGGCCAGGTTACGTAAGCCCGGCGCGGGGCCGGCCACCGGCCGCCACCCGGGTCGGAAGACACACCGCTTTCCTGGATGCGGGACGGCGCCGAATGTGGTCGACTATGCGCGTCAGCTCCCCGCCCTGGAGGTGGTCGCGTGCCGGAACGACAACCCGGACTCCCGGGCGCCGTCGCGGATCGCGGGGCGGCGCCCCGGTTACTGGTGCCCGAAGGCGCCGGCGGCCGGTAGGGGGTGGCGTGGTGACGTCTCGAGTGCTGTTGCTCAATGCGACTTTTGAGCCGCTCGCGGTCGTCACCGCGAAGCGCGCGGTGCTGCTCATGCTCAGTGGCAAGGCCGAGCTCGTGCAGGCCGCGCTCGAAGGTGGCGCGTTCCGTTCGGAGAACCTGACCATCACCGCGCCCTCGGTGATGCGGCTGTCCCGCTACGTGCGGGTGCCGTACCGGGCGACCACGCCGATGACCAGGTCGGGCGTGCTGCGCCGGGACGGGAAGGTGTGCGCCTACTGCGGCAAGCGGGCGGACACCATCGACCACGTGGTGCCGCGCAGCCGGGGTGGCAAGCACACCTGGGAGAACTGTGTCGCGGCCTGCCGGCCGTGCAACTCGCGCAAGGCCGATCGGCTGCTTACCGAGCTCGGCTGGGCCATGCGGGTGAACCCGGGACCACCCAGGCGGGGGCGAAGCGGTGTGTTGTTGCTCACCGTCGAACCGCACCCGACGTGGGAACCCTGGCTGGAGATGGTCGCCTAGCCCGCGATCACCCACAGCGGCTGGCTCCCTAGCGTGCGCTGAAAGCCTTGCGCTCGGCCGGCCGTGGGTCGGACCCGTGGACGGCAACCGGCTGGCCGCGCTGTGCGGGCTGCTGGTGGCGCTGGCATTCGCCGGCGAGCCGGTCCGGGTGGGCGGCGGGCCGGCGCATCCGCTGGAGCCGGTACTGCCGAGGCGGTAGTCATCCCGCACGCGCCTGACTGGGCGCGTGCTCGGTGGTCCAGCGCCCGCGGCGCCAGTCATGGGCAGATCTGCCCCTTGTGCGGCCGCGTCGCCCCGGGCAACGTCGCGGGCATGCGCGTCGACGAGTATGCCGCCCAGGATGCCACCGGCATCGCGGAGCTGATCAGGTCCGGCGAGGTGAGCGCCGCCGAGGTGTACGAGGCGGCCCGCGCGGCGCTGGACGCCGTGGCGCCCCGGTTGAACGCGACCGCCGCCGAACCGTTCGAGAAGCCGCTGGAGCACAACGCGGACGGCCCGTTCGGCGGCGTGCCGTTCGCGGTGAAGGACCTGGTCTGCCACATAGCCGGGGTACCCACCCGGATGGGCAGCCGGCTGACCGGCCCGGACGGCCTCACCTTCGGCTACGACACCGAGCTGATGGCCCGCTTCCGCGCCGCCGGCCTGGCCACCATGGTGCAGACCACCTCCCCGGAGATGGGCTTCAACGCCAACACCGAACCGCTGATCCACGGCTCGACCCGCAACCCGTGGAACCCCGGGCACTCGGCCGGCGGGTCCAGCGGCGGCTCGGCCGCGCTGGTCGCGGCCGGCGCCGTGCCGGTGGCCCACGCCAACGACGGCGGCGGTTCGATCCGCATCCCGGCCGGCTACAACGGCCTGGTCGGGCTGAAGCCGACCCGGGGCCGGGTGTCACTCGCGCCGGACGCCCAGGAGGCGCTGTACGGCTTCGCCTGCGAGTTCGCGGTGACCCGCACGGTGCGCGACGCGGCCGCGCTGCTGGACCAGGTGGCCGGGTGGGTGCCCGGCGAGAAGTACCGGCTGCCGGAGCCACCCCGCCCGTTCGCCACCGAGCCGGAGCGGGACCCGGCCGCGCTGCGCATCGCTGTGCACACCGAGTCGTGGGCGGGCAGCGAGGTGGACCCGGACGTGGCCGCCGCCGTGGACTCGGTGGCCGACACCCTGGCCGACCTCGGCCACCGGGTGGAACGGGCCACGCCGGCGCTCGACTGGGCCGAGTTCATCCTGGCCAACTTCCGGATCTGGGCCGGCTTCCTGGCCGAGTCGGTGCACGGGGTCAGCCAGCTGTCCGGGCTCGCCCCCGGCCCGGACACCCTGGAGGCCACCGTGCTGGCCGGCTACGAGTACGGCCGCCGGCTCACCGCGGTGGACATGGGCGAGGCGTTGGCCATCGCCAACCGGACCAGCCGGGAGCTGGGCCGCTTCCACCAGGAGTACGACGTGCTGCTCACCCCGACGGCGAACACCCCCGCGCCGCCGTTGGGGGTGTTGGACGCCAACGCCGACCTGGATCACGAGGCGTGGACCAGGAAACTCTTCGACATCGTCACCTTCACCCCGCTGTTCAACCTGACCGGCGCGCCGGCTCTCAGTTTGCCCCTCGGGGTGAGCTCGACGGGGTTGCCGATCGGGGTGCAGCTGGCCGGTGATCTCTGTTCGGAAGGGATGCTGCTTGCGTTGGGTGGGCAGTTGGAGCGGGCTGTGCCGTGGGCGGGGCGGCGGCCGGGCGTTTGGGCGGGGGTTTAAAGATCGGCTTGGACGGGCGCGGTTCGGTTTGTTGTCGGGCTGGGTGCCGCCCGTTGCGTTTCTCGGGCCGGTCCTGACCCTGTGTAGCCGGTAGGCGTCGGTCTCCGGGGTGCCGATTCATCGAGTGCAAGCTCAGTCCGCTTTGATCTTGCTGTTCACCGGACTCAGCTTGCCCTCGGTGCGGCGCGGCCCTCGACCCGCCCGATCGCCCGTGCGCTGTGGCTACGGACGGTGACGAGCGACCCGAGCCGACCCGCGCCCAAACGTTCGGCCGGCGGGCGAACGTGACCAAGGAGCCCAACCGCCCCCGTCCAGGCCGATCTTTAAAACCGTACGCTCGCCTACATGACCGAGCCCCACGAGCTGACCGCCGTCGAGCAGGCCGAAGCGATCCGCGCCGGTGAGCTCGGCCCCGTGGAACTGGTGGAGCACGCCCTGCGCCGGGTGGACCGGCTGGACCCCATCCTGGCCGCGTTCGTCACCCTCACCCCGGAGCGCGCGCTGGACGCCGCCAAGGCCGCCGAGAAGCGCCTGCTCGCCGGGCCGGCCGAGGAGCTGCCGCCGCTGCTCGGTGTGCCCACCGCGATCAAGGATCTGGCGGTCACCGCCGGGGTGCGGACCACGTTCGGCTCGACGGTGTTCGCCGAGTACGTGCCCGAGGTGGACGACGACTCCGCCCGGCTGCTGGCCGAGGCCGGCACGATCAGCCTGGGCAAGACCGCCGTGCCCGAGTTCGGCCTGCCGCCGTACACCGAGCCGGCCGGCCGGGCGCCGACCGTCACGCCGTGGGACCCGACCCGGCTGGCCGGGGGTTCCTCCGGCGGGGCCGGGGCGGCGGTCGCGGCCGGGCTGGTCGCGTTCGCGCACGGCACCGACGGCGGCGGGTCCATCCGGATCCCGGCCAGCGTGTGCGGCCTGGTCGGGCTGAAGACCAGCCGGGGCCTGGTGTCCCGGGGACCGGTGGGCGGCGACCCGCTGGGTATGTCGGTGTCCGGGCCGCTCGCGCGCACCGTGCTGGATGCGGCGACGATGCTGGACGCGCTGGCCGTCCCGGTGCCCGGTGAACCGTTCAACCGGCCGGCCACGCCCGGCGGAAGCTTCGCCGAAAGGGTCCGCCGAGCCAACCCGGGACGGCTGCGCATCGGCCGGTACGCGCAACCGCCGCTACCCGGGGTGACCGTGGATCCGGAGTGCCTGGCCGCGTACCGCCACGCCGGCGAGCTGCTGGCCGGGCTCGGGCACGAGGTGGTGGACATCCCGCCGCCGGTCACCGCGGAGGGCGCCCAGGAGCTGGTGAGGCATTTCGAGGTGTTGTGGGCGGTGCTCGCGCACGGCCACCCGGTGCCCCCGGAGCGGGAGTCCGAGCTGCTCGGGCTGACCCGGTGGTGGCGGGAGCGGGGCCGGGCGATCAGCGGGCCGGAGTTCGTCGCCGCCGCTTCCGCCGCGCAGCTGCTCACCCGGCGGGTGGTGGCCGCGCAGTCCCGGGTGGACGTGGTGCTGACGCCGACGCTGGCGCAGCCGCCGCGCCCGGTCGGCTGGTTCACCGAGGGCGGGGACCCGGTCACCGACTACGCCCGGCAGCGGGCGTTCACACCGTTCACCGCGCTCTACAACCTCACCGGTCAGCCGGCCCTGAGCCTGCCGCTGGGCTGGACCGGGGAGAACCTGCCGATCGGCGTGCAACTGGTCGGTGCGCCGGGCGCCGACGCGCTGTTGCTCGAGCTGGGCGCCTCGCTGGCCTCCGTCGCCCCGTGGGGTGACCGCCGTCCTCCGGTCTGGTGACGCGGGGCTGTGCGAGGCTCTCAGGTTCGTCCACTACCCTGAGTGGCTGTGAGCGTCTTGCAGACCACGCTGCTGTACGTGTGCGTGCCGCTGGGGATATACCTTGTGATAGCGCTGTTGGCGGCCGGCCGAGGCCTTGTCCGCCGACCGCGCTACCGCCCCGGTGAGCCGTGGAACTACCCACCGGTGTGGTGGACCGCCAACCCGAAGGGCGCCGAGCTTCCCGAGGTGACCGAGCATGAGTACGCCCAGGGCGCGAGCCGAGGAGGGGCACATGGCAACTGGTGAGCTCACCTCACCGGAGGCCGAGGCCCCGGAGCAGCACCACGTCGAGCCCAGTCACGACGGCCACCTGGTGCCGCGGGCCCAGGAGGAAGAGGAGCTGCCCTACGGCGCGGTGCGCACCGCGTCCGGCCGGATCTCCGCCGCCGAGGAGTACCGCTCCGACCAGGTGGCGGCCGTGCCGTTCTCCAGCTCGCAGCTGAACCGGCTGGACGACACCCTCACCCTGGTCAGCAAGCACACCAAGCTGCGCTTCTCCATCTACCTGGGCGACCTGTTGCCCGAGCCGAGGGCGGCGGCCGAGAAGCTGCACGACCAGCTCGGCGCGGCCGGCGCCGACTCGGTGCTGATTGCGGTCGACCCGGGCCGGAAGAAGCTGGAGATCGTCACCGGCCCGGCGGCCAAGGTGCGGCTCTCCGACCGAGTGTGCGACCTGGCCGCGATCAACATGGTCGCCTCCTTCAAGGAAGGCGACCTGTTTGGTGGCCTCTTGACTGGTTTGCGAATGCTCTCCGACCAGACCGGCTGATTCAGTGACTTCAGCACACTGATTCAGTGCTTTCAGCACGCTGATTCAGTGACTCCAGCAGGCCAAAGGGACTGAACCGGCCTGCCAGAGTCACTGAATCAGGCTGCCAAAGTGACTGAATCGGCGATTTGGGGTCAGGAGCGGTCGAACTCGCGGGCGGACAGGGCGCGGACCACGCCGGCACGGCCTTCGGAGACCAGGCGGCGCAGGGCCGGCGGGCGGCGCTCCGCGTCCTCCACGGCCAGCCACGCGTCGGCCGCGTCCACCCCGCTCTTGTCCACCGACCAGGACGGGTAGAGCCCGAGCACCATGGACTGTGCCCGCTCGCTGGTCCGCCGCTGCCAGACGTCCTCCACCTCGGCGAAGTAGCGCTCCACGTACGGGGTGAGCAGGTCCCGCTGTGCCGGGTGGGAGAACCCGGAGATGATCGCGTCGCACACCGCGTTGGGCAGGTCGTCGTCGTGCACCGCCCGCTGCCAGGCCCGCTCCTTGGCCTCCGCCGTGGGGACCAGCGCCCGGGACCGCTCCGCCTGCCGCTCGCCGGCACTGGTCGCGTCCCGCTGGTGCTCGGCGGTGATCTCCGCCTCGCCGGCCCGGCCGTGCGCGACCAGCGCGTGCAGCAGCCGCCAGCGCAGGTCGGTGTCCACGGTCAGCCCGGGCAGCGTCTCGGTGCCGGCCAGCAGGCCGGCCAGCAGGTCCAGCTTCGGCCCGTCCAGCGCGCTGCCGGTGAGCGCGTTCACCGCGACCAGCTGGCCGTCCGAGCCCGGCTCGGCGCCGCGCGCCATGGCCAGCAGGGCGTCGGTGAGCAGCGGCCAACCGTCGGACGCCGCCCAGGTCGGGTCCCCGTAGGAGGCCACCGCCGTCTGCGCCTGTAGCAACAGCCGCTGCACCACGCCGGTCTCGGAGTCCTTGCCGGCGCCACCGGCCACCAGCGCGGTGAAGTCGCGCGCCTTCAGCTCCGCCTCGCGGGTCATCTCCCAGGCCGCCGACCAGCACAGCGTGCGGGGCAGGGGCTCGGTTATGTCGGCGATCCGGTCGATCAGCACGGTCAGCGAGCCCGGGTCCAGGCGCAGCGCGCCGTAGGTCAGGTCGTCGTCGTTGACCAGCACCAGCTTGCCGCGCGGCACGCCGACCAGGTCGGGCACCTCGGTGCGGTCGCCGCTGACGTCCACCTCGACGCGGTGGGTGCGCACCAGCTTGCCCTCGGGTGAGTCGTCGTAGACGCCCACGGCCAGCCGGTGGGTGCGCAGCTCACCCGCGCCCGGCCGGGCGCCGCCCTGGCGCACCGCGAAGGAGGTGAACCGGCCGTCGGGGCCGACCGTGAAGTCCGGCCGCAGCAGGTTCAGCCCGGTGGTGCGCAGCCACTGGTTACCCCAGTCGGAAAGGTCGCGACCAGACGCTTTCTCCAGCGAGCCGAGCAGGTCGTCGAAGGTGGCGTTGCCCCACTTGTGCGCCTCGAAGTAGTCGCGCAGGCCGGCCAGGAACGGCTCCAGGCCGACGTAGGCGACCAGCTGCTTGAGCACCGAGGCGCCCTTGGCGTAGGTGATGCCGTCGAAGTTGACCTCGACGGCGGCCAGGTCCGGGATGTCGGCGGCCACCGGGTGGGTGGACGGCAGCTGGTCCTGCCGGTAGGCCCAGGACTTCTCCACGTTGGCGAAGGTGGTCCACGCGTTGGTGTACTCGGTGGCGCCGGCCTGGCAGAGCACCGACGCCCAGGTGGCGAACGACTCGTTCAGCCAAAGGTCGTCCCACCAGCGCATGGTGACCAGGTCGCCGAACCACATGTGCGCCATCTCGTGCAGCACGGTCTCCGCGCGCCGCTCGTAGAGGTACTTGGTGACCCGGGACCGGAAGACGTAGTCCTCCAGGAAGGTGACCGCGCCGGCGTTCTCCATCGCGCCGGCGTTGAACTCCGGCACGAACAGCTGGTCGTACTTGCCGAACGGGTACCGCACGCCGAAGTTGGCGTGGTAGAAGTCGAAGCCCTGCTTGGTCTCGGTGAACAGCCGATCGGCGTCCATGTGCTCGGCCAGCGAGCGCCGGCAGTAGATGCCGAGCGGAATTCCGTCGTGCTCGTCCCGCCAGACCGAGTACGGGCCGGCGATCAGCGCCACCAGGTAGGTGCTCATGATCTCGCTGGTGGCGAACCGGTGCATCGCCGCGCCGCTCGGCGCGGAGGAGCTGTCCTCGATGCGTGAGTTGGAAACCACCTGCCAGTCCGCCGGGGCGGTCACGGTGAGCTGGTAGCGGCCCTTCAGGTCCGGCTGGTCGAAGCAGGCGAACATGCGCTTGGCGTCGGCCGTCTCGAACTGCGAGTACAGGTAGACCGCCTGGTCAACCGGGTCGACGAACCGGTGCAGGCCCTCGCCGGTGTTCATGAAGCGGCAGTCGGCGGTGACGGTCAGCTCGTTGTGCCCGGCCAGGTTGGGCAGCGGGACGCCGTCCTCCTCGCGGTAGCCGGAGACGTCCAGCTGGACGCCGTTCAGCACGGCCGAACTCACTCGCGCGGCGACGATGTCGATCCAGCTGTCCGCGCCCGGTTCCGCGCAGTCGAAGCGCACGGTCGTGGTGCTGGTGAACTCCGTCGTGCCGGGGCGGCCCGAGCCGTCGGTCAGGTCCAGCGCAATGGTGTAGTCGGCGACGGTGAGCAGCTTGGCGCGCTGCTCGGCCTCGGTCCGGGTGAGGTTCGGGGGTGCCACTGGTCTCCCTGTCGTGCGGCCTGCAGGTCTGCCGCGATCCAACCATGCGGGCCGGGTGGACGGGCACCGAGTTGCGCGTGCGAGTCTCCGGGCGTGGCGGAAAGAGGGCTGGTTGCCCGGGTCCGGGAGGAGTTCGGCGTGGCGCTGGGGCGGCTGGCGCCGGTGGACGCCCTGCGAGCCGACTGGCTGGCCTCGGCGGACCGGATCGCCGCCGTGCTGGACCGCGCGGACCGGCTGGGTACGCGGCTGCGCGGGCGACCCGCCGAGCTGGTGGTCTGCCACGCCGATCCCCACCTGGGGAACGTGCTGCTGGACGGCGACCGCGCCTGGCTGATCGACTGGGACGACGCGGTGCTCGCGCCCCGGGAGCGGGACCTGATGTTCGTGCTCGGCGGGGTGCTGCCGTTCCGGCCGGTCACCGAGGGGGAGTGGGCCGAGTTCCGGGCCGGCTACGGGCCGGGTTGATCCGGCAGGTGTAACCGGAACAATTTCCGTTCCGGGGGTGTTGCCCCTCACATGACCTCTAGCAACGGCTCTGACACCGGCACGGCCAAGGTGGATTTCTGGTTCGACCCGCTCTGCCCGTGGGCGTGGCTGACCTCCCGCTGGATCCTCGAGGTCCAGAAGGTGCGCGACATCGATCTGAAGTTCCACGTGATGAGCCTGGCCATCCTGAACTCCGGCCGGGACATCCCCGACGAGTACCGGGAGCGGCTGGCCAACGCGTGGAAGCCGGTGCGCGTGTGCATCGCCGCTGAGCAGCTGCGCGGCCAGGAGATCCTGGAGCCGCTCTACACCGCGATGGGCACCCGGATCCACAACCGGAAGAACCAGGACTTCGACGTGGTGATCAAGGAGGCGCTGGCCGAGCTGGACCTGCCGGCGTCCCTGGCCGACGCGGCGAACAGCACCGAGTACGACGAGGCGCTGAACACCAGCCACCACGCCGGCATGGACCCGGTCGGCCTGGATGTCGGCACGCCGACCATCCACGTGGACGGGGTGGCCTACTTCGGCCCGGTGATCTCCCGCGCCCCATCGGGCGAGGAGGCCGGCCGAATCTTCGATGCCGCCCGCACCCTCGCCGACTACCCCCACTTCTTCGAGCTCAAGCGCACCCGCACCGAAGACCCGGTCTTCGACTGACGTTGGGTGCGGGAGTCCGGGTCTATCCCGTGATCGGTGTTTCCGGCGGTTCGGTTAGTAGCTCTCAGCTGCCGGCCAGCGGTCGCTGAAGGTGATGGCGAAGGCGTTGAGCACGGGCTTCCAGCGCATCGTCCATCGGGCGCGGCCTGTCCCGGTGGGGTCCAGGCTGCGGGTCACAAGGTACAGGCATTTCATTGCTGCCTGTTCGGTGGGAAAATGTCCACGGGCTCGGACTGCTCTGCGGTAGCGTGCGTTCAGCGATTCAATCGCGTTCGTTGAGCAAATGACCCGCCGTATTTCGACGTCGTAGTCGAGGAACGGCACGAACTCGTTCCAGGCGTTTCGCCAGAGTCGGATCACCGCCGCGTATTTCTTTCCCCATTTTGTGTCGAGTTCGTCGAGAGCGCCCAGCGCGGCGTCGGGGTTGGGCGCGGTGTAGATTGCTTTCACGTCGCGCTTGAGCGCATCCCAGTCCTGTCGGGAGACCAGGCGGAACGTGTTGCGAATGAGATGGACGATGCATGTTTGGACGATTGTTTGCGGCCAGACGTTGGCCACCACATCGGGTAGTCCTTTCAGGCCGTCGCACACCAGGAAGAACACGTCTCGCAGGCCACGGTTCTTCAGGTCGACCAGGACGCTCATCCAGAACTTGGCGCCTTCGCCGCCCGCGCCCATCCACAGTCCCAGCACGTCCTTGTGTCCGTCCAGGGTGACCCCGATGGCGGCGTAGACGGGCCGGTTGGCTACCTGACCGTCGCGCACCTTGACCTGGATGGCATCGATGAACAACGCGGCGTAAATCTCCTCGAGGGGGCGGCTTGCCCAGTCGTTCATCTCCGCCACAACTTTGTCAGTGATCCGCGAGATCGTTTCCTTCGACACGGAAACCCCGTAGATCTCGGAGAAATGCGCGGAAACCTCCCCGCTGGTCAACCCTTTCGCGCACAACGACAACACAATTTCGTCGACGTCACCGATTCGCCGCTGCCGCTTTTTCACAATCTGCGGCTCGAACGTCGCGTCCCGATCACGCGGAACATCGATCCGCACCTCGCCGGCCGCATCCGAGATCACGGTCTTCGACCGAGTGCCGTTCCGCACGTTTGTTGATTCCCGATCCGGCTCGGCGCGATTTTTCTCATGCCCGAGATGCTCGGTCATCTCTTCACCAAGCGCGGTTTCCAACACACTCTTGGTGAACACCTTCAACAAACCGTCCGGGCCGGTCAGCGCCAGCCCTCGGGCCTTGGCCTCGGCCACCATGGCCGCCGCGGCGGCCTGCTCCGGTGACAGCTCCCGCGCCGGCTTCGACTCACGCTTCGCTGATCCCACAAGATCAGATGTCATCACTGCCTGTGCCCATCTCGCCGGACCTCAGCCCGGCGCGTCGGGCCGGAAACACCGATCTTGGAACAGTCCCGGGAGTCCGGCTCGCGCACACCCTTCGGTGAACGGTGTGTGCGAGCCGGCGCGCCCGGGGTTAGCGGTGGTTGGAGAGGGTGGTTAGGGCGGCTTCCAGTTCGGGGTCGCGGTGGGCCTGGAGGTTGGCCCGCTGGAACACCAGGCCGGTGTTGATGTCGGCCGGGACGCCTACCTTGTCGTAGGCCTTGCCGTCCGTGGTGTAGACCTCGTTCGGCAGGCCGAAGGTGATGCCGTTGGGGAGCTTCCAGTTGAGGACGTCGGAGAAGACGCCCTGGGTGCTCTCGCCGATGCGGGTGACGCCGGGGCGGCCGATCAGCGACTGGGCGAATGTCTCGGCGGCGCTCACGCTGTAGCGACTGATCAGCAGCGCGACCTGGCCCGTGAATGCCTTGCCGGGGCCGGGTTGGACGGTGATTGTCTGGGGCTCGGTGAAGCGGCCGGCGTCATCCGGATCGTTGCGAGCCGTTTTCGCGTAGGCGACATAGGGCTTCGTGGTGAGCCGCGAAGCAATCATCGTGGCGAGCACGTCGGACCCGCCGTCATTCATCCGGACATCGATCACCAGGCCGGACATCGGGGACGCGAAGGCCGCGTCGAGGGCGCGGCCCAGCTCGGCCACCTCGTCCTCGAAGCGGCCCGTGTCCGCGTAGCCTTCGAAACTGGAGACCCTGAGGTAGCCCACATTGTTCGGCAGGTGACCGAGGGAAATCTTCTTTTCCGCGAAGCGCTGGCGTTTGTCGACGAGTTTCTGGTTAACCGTCTCGTTGACCAGATCCAAATCGTCATCGGACAACGGTTGCGGATCCGGGCGATTGCCGTCGAACTCCAGGTCGTCGTCTTCGCCGTCGAGTGCGACGGATGTGTGGGCGTCCTCGAGCGGCTTGATCATCTCGACGAACAGGGCATGCAGCTGCGCCGGGGTGGTGGCGTCGTTGACCCGGGGCCGGAACCGCGCCCGTTGCTCGTCCCAGTTCACGTTGTGCAGGGCGAAGAACGGATAGTTCTCGTGGAAGGCCTGCCAGAAGATGTCAAAGTTGTGCACCGGGGTGTTGGCCGGCGGCGCCGAGCAGACCTCGGGCATCCGGTCCACGCGCTGGAGCACGATGTCGGAGATCGCCCCGTCCACCCGGAGTCGCCTGGTGTCCGGGGTCTGCCCGGCCGAGACGGTCAGGAGCCCGGAGTCCACGTCGAGGACCGGCTGGGAACGCTTCTTCTTGTCCACCAGGAAGGTCGTTCCCGCTCCGTCCGAAGTGGCCGCCGACTGGTTCGCCTCGGTGACCACCGCGCAGCTGATCTTGGTCACCTGGGAGATCTTCATCCGGCCCGCACCGATGTCGAACACCAGGCCGTAGCCGTCCGACCGCCAGACCCCGTCGAGCGATCCGGCGGCGGCACCGCCGCCGCCGGGCGGCGACGAGGAGCAGCCCGAGATTGGGAGCAACGCGGCAAAGGCGGCAATCCAGGCCCGACATATTGTCTTTCGGCTGTGGTTCATAACTCCCCGAGGCCGATGAGAAGGCCGGTAGGCGACGTCGGCGACGAGCGTACTCCGGCATTCGGGTGAGCCAATTTCTTTCCATTAACCGCTGCTTCCGCCCAGTCGGGAAGCTTGCACTCAAGTTCACTTGAGCGGGCAATGTCGGCGCCATGGATGAGCAGCATGTGCCGGTGTTGGTGGTCGGTGCCGGGCCGGTTGGCCTTTCCACCGCGTTGTTCCTGCGGCATGCCGGGGTGCCGGCGCTGGTGGTGGACAAACGCGACCCGACCGGCGCGCCACCCCGCGCCGGCACCAGCCTGCGCACCTGCGAGATCTTCCGGTCCATCGGCCTCGGCCCGGCCGTCCGCCGGGCCGGCTGGCTGGCCGCCGAGCCGATGTGTTCGATCTTCAAGGACAGTGCGTTCGGCGCCACGCGGCACATGACCCGGATGCCGTCGCCGTACGCCGAGCGGGTGCGGGCGATGAGCCCGGTGGACGCCACACTGGCCCTCACGCAGGTGGAGGTGCAGCTGGTCGCGCTGGGCGAGCTGGCCGACCGGGTGCGGTTCGGGGTCGAGCTGACCGGACTCACCCAGGAGTCGGACCGGGTGCGCGCCGAGCTGCGGGACACCGCCACCGGGCGGCGGGCCGAGGTCACCGCCGACTACCTGATCGGCGCGGACGGGGCGCGCAGCCCGGTGCGGGGGCTGGCCGGTATCGGGGTGCCCGACCGCGAGGTGGTCACCTGGCTGAACACCGCCTACTTCGACGCCGATCTCGGGCCGGTGGTGCGGGACTGGGGGACGAACGCCTGCTTCGTGCGCAACGACTCGGTGTTCGCCACGCTGTTCTCCAAGAACGGCCGGCAGAAGTGGTCCTCGCACATCATGGACTACCCGGGCCGGCCCGAGCGGCTCACCGAGCTGTCCGAGCGGTCGGCGCTGGAGCTGCTGCGCGCGGCCATCGGCGATGACCAGGTGCCGATCACGCTGCACGCGGTGAACGCCTGGGAGGCCGCGACCGGCATGGCCGAGCGGTTCCGCGCCGATCGGGTCTTCCTGGTCGGCGACGCCGCGCACACGCAGAGCTCAGCCGGCGGGCTGGGCATGAACACCGGCATCCAGGACGGCCACAACCTGGCCTGGAAGCTCGCCGAGGTGCTGGCCGGCCGGGCCGACCCCGCGCTGCTGGACACCTACCAGGACGAGCGCATGGCCGCCGCCCGCGTCTCGCTGGCCCTCTCCGCCGGCCTGCACCGCGGCTACCGGGACCTGTCCGGCGACCCGGCCGACCTGTACCGGAAGATCGCGGTGGACTACCTGCACGCCATGATCGGCTACGGCTACCGGTCGGCCGCCGTGCTCGGCGAGGTGCCGGAGCCGGACGTGCTGACCGACCGCGTCCGGGTCGGCTACCGGCTGCCGCACCGCTGGCTGCGGCCCGGCGTCTCCACCCACGACCTGCTCGACCGGGGCTGGACGGTGCTGGTCGACGGGTTCGAGGACCTGCGGCCGGGGGAGGCGGTGCTGGTGCGCCCGGACGGTTTCGTCGCCTGGCGAGGCCCCGGCCCCGAAGCCGCCGAGCAGGTCAAGCGCCGCATCCTGCGGCCCGCCGACCATGGTCTTTCCCGCTGAGCGGTCCTATAGTGACTACTCACTACATGTCGGCCGCCGAGCGGGAAGAGGGACGCCGATGGAGGCCAGGGTTCAGCGGGTGCTCATCTGGTCGGGTCCGGCGATGGTGCTGCTCTGGTTGGGCGCCTTCCTGATGGTCGCCGGGTTCATTCCGCCGCACGACCCCGGCTGGAGCGCCGAGCGGATCGTCGAGCTGTACGCTGCGCACACCGACGCCATCAAGATCGGCATGGTGGTGTCGATGATGGGGTCGGCGCTGCTCGTGCCGTGGGCGGCGGCGATCTCCGGACAGCTCAAGCGGATCGACGGCGCGCGAGCCCTGGCGGACATCCAGATGATCTCCTGCGCGCTGCTCTCGCTGGAGTTCATCACGCCCATCGGGGTGTGGATGGCGGCCAGCTTCCGCTTCGACGCGCATTCGGCCGAGGTGACCCAGGCGCTGAACGACCTGGGCTGGATCCTGTTCATGACGGTGATCTGGTCGCTGTGGGTGCAGCTGGTCGCGGTCGGCGCGGCGATCCTGATCGACCGCCGGGAGCGGCCGGTCCTGCCGCGCTGGCTGGGCTACCTGAACCTGTGGGTCGCGCTGCTGATCATTCCGGCCGGCCTGGTGCTGTTCTTCAAGGGCGGCCCGTTCGCCTGGAACGGCGCGGTCGGTTTCTATGTGCCGCTGACCGGCTTCTGTATCTGGGTCGCTTCGATGACGCTCGTCGTTCATCGGAACCTGACCAGGCAAATCGCCGAGGATGTGTCGGCAGTGAAACGTGAGATCTCAGCCCATTCCGAGGCAGTGCGCTTTACCTAAATACGTGAGCGTAATTCGGCGGAACGTCGCTCCGAGCCCCGTCACGGGGTTAGGCGGGACTCGGAGCGACAGCGCGTTCCGACCTCGGGTCGGATTGAAATCTAGAGAAGGCCGCCGACCACCGGGAGGCTGCCGAGCAGGCCGGTGACCGGGTCGCTGGCGCCCGACTCGGTCGGTGCCGGCAGCTCATCCGCGCTGACCTCGTCGGAGGAGCCGCTGTCCGAGCCCTCGGAGTCGGAGGACTCGCTGCTGCTGGAGCTCGAGCCCGAGCCGCCGTCTTCGGAGTCATCGGCGAACGCGGCGCCCGCGCCCGCAAACAGGGCGCCAGCCGCGACAACTCCGGCGAGAATGGTGCGTGCAGTGCGCGACATGCAGACGTTCCTTTCAATTAGGGAGCGGAGCGGCGCACACGCTAGTGGTTACCGGATCGTTATGTCGAATCGGGGTGCCGGGGTCTCGCCCGAACTAATGAAACCGGTGAAAAGGAATTCGTGTGTCACCCCGTCCCCTGAATGGAGCAGTGCGTGCGCATAATCGCTGCTCGGGGCGCATCGGTGGTTCCTTCGCTTACGCAAGCATCAAAAGTGTGAGCCCGACACGCCCGAGCGGCGAGGTTTGCTGAGGCGATGCACCGGGTAAGGGCCGGCTCGCGGATCCGGAGAGTGCCGGCCGATCTACCCTGTTGGGCGATGACCGCGACCCCTGACGCCGCCCCACTCGTACTGGCCGAACGCTACCGACTGGAGGAGCGGATCGGGGCCGGTTCGATGGGCGCGGTGTGGCGCGCCACCGACGAACGGCTGAACCGGACCGTCGCGGTGAAGCAGCTGCTGCTGCGCCCGGGAATGCCGGGTTTCGACACCGTCGCGGCCGCCGGGTACGAGGAGGCCAAGCAGCGGATCCTGCGCGAGGGCCGGCTGGCCGCCCGGTTGCAGCACCCGCACACCATCGCGGTGTACGACGTGGTGCTGCACGAGGAGGCGCCGTGGCTGGTGATGGAGTACCTGTCCTCGCGGACGCTGAACGAGCTGCTCATCGCCGAGGCGCCGGTGGACCCCCGGGAGGTGGCCCGGATCGGCGCGCAGATCGCCGACGGGCTGGCCGCCGCGCACGCCGCCGGCATCGTGCACCGGGACATCAAGCCGGCGAACGTGCTGATCGGCCACGAGACGGCCATCGTGAAGATCACCGACTTCGGCGTCTCCCGCGCCGCCGACGACGTGCAGCTGACCCGCACCGGGCTGATCGCCGGCACCCCCGCGTACCTGGCCCCCGAGATCGCCCGGGGCCAGCCGCCCACGCCGGCCTCGGACGTGTTCGCGCTGGGCGCGACGCTCTACACAGCGGTGCAGGGGGAGCCGCCGTTCGGCCTGGACGACAACGCCTACGCGCTGCTCTACCGGGTCGCCGCCGGCAAGGTCACCGCGCCGGAACGGGCCGGCACGCTCACCGACCCGTTGATGCGGATGCTGCACCCGGACCCGGCCGAGCGGCCGACCGCCGAGCAGGCCCGTGCGGAGCTGTCCGCCGTCGCCGCCGGCCGGGCGGCCGAAGCGCGCGGCGGGGACACCAAGGTGGACATCAAACCGATCTCCCCGCGTGCCGGGGCCTCGGCGGGCGGTGGCAAGCCGTCCGGCACGTTGGGCCTGCCGGCCGATCCACCATCCAAGAAGCCCGGCGCGGCCCGGTTCAAGCTGCCCTTCCGGTCGTCCTCCCGGTCGCGCAAGTCGCCGCCGCCCGGGCGCCCGGAAGCGGCATCCGCGCAGCCGGGAACCCCCGCGCAGCCGGATCGACCGCGCCCGTCGTCGCCCGTGTCCGACGCGGCACCACCCCGGCCGTCGCCGACACCCCGGGACGAGGCACCCGGTCGGTCGGGCGCCGGGCCGCGGGATGCCGCGGCCGGGGAGTCGGGGAGCGCCGCGCGGCGAGGCTCGGTGCCTGCTCAGCCGCAAGGTCCGTCCGCGCCACGGGATGTGGCGTCCGGCCAGCCACCTGGCTCGTCGGCGCCCGGTCGGCCGCACCGGCCGCCGGCGCCGGAAGCCGGGTCCGACCGGCCGCGCGTCCCGGCCGCCGCGCCGGCCCAGTGGCCCACCCCGCCCGCGCTGCCGGGGCGGTCGCCTCAGCAGCCCGTGCCCGCTCGGCCGAAGTGGCCGCTGTGGGGTGTGTTGGGCCTGATCGTCGTGGCGGCGGTGGTGGGGGCGGTGCTGGCCGCGTCGGACGGGTCGCCGGGCTCCAGCGGCCCGGGCAGCTCGGCCACCGCCGAGGCGCCGGGCGGTTACACCGGCGGCCCGCACGGCACGCCGACCGCCGCGGAGCTGACCGCCTTCGTCCAGGACTACTACCGGCAGCTGCCCGGTGACCCGGCGGCCGCCTGGGCCATGCTTGGTGAGAACGCCCGCCGGGCTTCCGGCGACTTTGCCGGCTACCAGGGCTTCTACCGGTCGCTCAGCTCGGTCGGCTTCGTCGAGGGCCCGACGGCGGTGAACGGCCGCACGGTCCGGGGCACCCTCCGGTTCGTGCCCAAGAACGGCCGCGAAACCCAGGAACGCTACGAGTTCACCGTCGTCCCCGGCCCGGACGGCAAACTGATCATGTCCAGCTTCTCCCGCCGCTGACTCGCCGACCCGCCACCTCGACGTGGGTGGGGCAAGCGCACCGGGGGCGGGGGTGGCTCGTTTGAGCAGGCGTGAGGGTGCGACGGCGCTGGTGGGCGGTCGGGGCGGCCCTGGCGCTGGGGTGGTGCCTGCTGGCGCCGGCCGGCGCGGGCGCGACCGAGGATCTGGCCGAGGAGTACGTCGCGCTGGGCGACTCGTTCGCCGCCGGCCCGCTCATCCCGCCGCAGGAGAGCCTGGACCCGTGCTACCGGTCCACGGTCGACTACCCGCACGTGCTGGCCGAGTCGCTGCGCGTGAAGACCTTCCGGGACGTCACCTGCAGCGGCGCCACTACGGCCAACGTGCTGCACACCCCGCAGCGCGCGACCACTCCCGGCCTGCCGGCCAGACCGCCGCAGATCGAGGCGCTGACCGGGCGCACCACCCTGGTCACCGTGTCCATCGGGGCCAACGACATCGGCCTGGCCACGCTCGCGCTGAGCTGTTTCAACGCGTTGCCCCCGCCGGCCGGGAGATCGTGCAAGGCCACCCAGACCGAGGGCGGGGTGGACCGGGGCGCACGGCTGGTGGACTCGGTGGCCGGCAGGCTGGCCGACACCCTGGACGCGATCCGCGACCGCGCGCCCAAGGCCCGCGTACTGATCACCAGCTACGCCAACTACATCCGGCCCGGCGGCTGCTACCCGGCGCAGCCGGTGTGGGCCCAGGACGCCGACTACATGCAGGGCCTGGTGAACCGGCTGGGCCGGGTGACCGCCGGAGTGGCCAACCAGCACGGCGCCGAGTACATGGACTTCATCCGCCCGGGCCGGGGACACGACGGCTGCCAGCTGAATGACAACTGGGCCAACGTGGTCGTCCCCGGCACCACCCTGGGCCTCGTCCCGCTGCATCCGACGGCGTTGGGCGAGCGGAACTTCGCGCGAATACTGGAAGAACACCTCAACGACGAGTTGTGACGGCCACCGAGTGCCGGGCGGGGCGTCGGCCGCGGGCTTACGATCACCGCGAGCCGGGGCGAAGGGGCCACCGGCGGAGCAGCCGAGGAGCACTGACATGACCGAAGCGCAGACCTTGGACGCGGTGCGCGCGGCCGCGCAGCCGATCGAGGCGATCGGTGCGCTGTTCATGCTGCACCCGGAGACGTTCGCGGGCAGCGCCGCCAACGGGTACCAGAACCCGTTCGCCGGCTATTTCGCCGGGCGCGGCGGGGTGCTCGGGGATGCGGACGCGGACACCGTGAACTCGGTGTTCGGCATCTTCGAGCCGAACATGGCCGGCGCGCTGTGGGCCGAGGGCATCGCGGTGCACGGCGCGGCCGGCGGCGCGGCGCGCTACGCCGAGCAGGCCGCCGACTTCGGCCGCAAGCACCTGGCCGGGGCCGAGGGCCTGGAGCGGATCGCCGAACTGGGCGAGCGGGTCATCGCGGCCGCGCCGACCCAGGGCCTGCCGCTGTTCGCCGGCTGGAAGCGGATGCCGCTGCCCGAGGACGCGCCGGGCCGCGCCATGCACGTGCTGGTGGTGCTGCGCGAGCTGCGCGGCTCGGTGCACATGGCCGCGCTGGCCATGTCCGGGCTGTCCCCGGTGGAGGCCCACCTGCTGAACAAGGGCGAGCAGTACTGCGAGATGTTCGGCTGGCCGAAGCCGTACCCGGACGCCGAGGCCAAGCGCGCGGACAAGGCGGCCGCCGAGGACGCCACCGACCGGCGGATGACCCAGATCGTCGGCGCCGCGCTCTCCGGCGAGGAGGCCGCCGAGCTGGCCCGGCTGTCCGCCGCGGCGCTCCAGGTGGCCAACGCGTCCGCGAGCTGATCACCCGGCCGTGGGTGAGATCGCCCACGCCGGTCCGGGGTGAATAACGGGTTACCGACGCGTAGCCCTCGTTCAGGGTGGTGCTGCGCCCAAGACAAGTGCATACTGTATGCATTCGTGGTGTCCGCGGTCACACTAGTGAGGGGGTTCACGAGCCGCGACACAGCTCGGCGAATGCCGCGCCGATAGGGTGCCTAGGACCGTGGCAGCAGTAATCAGTTATGCGGTCTGCGCAGCTCACAGCACGGGCCGTTGGTAGCCACCCGGCGCGCCCAGGACGAAAATCGTGGCAGGAGAGACGAGTGGACCTCTACGAGTACCAGGCGAAGGACCTCTTCGCCGCGCACGGCGTTCCGGTGCTGCCCGGCAGCAACGTAACCACCCCTGAGGATGCAGAGGCCGCGGCAGCCGAGATCGGCGCGGCCGTGGTGGTGAAGGCCCAGGTCAAGACCGGTGGGCGGGGTAAGGCCGGCGGCGTCAAGCTGGCCAGCACGCCACAAGAGGCCAAGGAGAAGGCCGAGGCCATCCTGGGCCTGGACATCAAGGGTCACATCGTGCACCAGGTGCTGGTCACGGTGGCCAGCGACATCGCCGAGGAGTACTACTTCTCCTTCCTGCTGGACCGGGCCAACCGCAAGTTCCTGGCCATGTGCTCCGCCGAGGGCGGCATGGAGATCGAGCAGCTGGCCGTGGAGCGGCCGGACGCGCTGGCCCGCATCCCGATCGACCCGGTCGACGGGGTGGACAAGGCGAAGGCGCTGGAGATCGCCAACGCCGGGAAGATCCCGGCCGCCGTGGCGGACAAGGCCGCCGACGTGATCGTCAAGCTGTGGGACACCTTCGTCGGCGAGGACGCCACCCTGGTCGAGGTGAACCCGCTGGTCCGTGACCCGCAGGACAACGTGATCGCGCTGGACGGCAAGGTCACCCTGGACGAGAACGCCGGCTTCCGGCACCCCGGCCACGCCGCGCTGGTGGACAAGCGCGCCGAGGACCCGCTGGAGGCCAAGGCCAAGGCCAAGGACCTCAACTACGTCAAGCTGGACGGCGAGGTCGGCATCATCGGCAACGGCGCCGGCCTGGTCATGTCCACCCTGGACGTGGTGGCCTACGCGGGCGAGAAGCACAAGGGCGTCAAGCCGGCCAACTTCCTGGACATCGGCGGCGGGGCGTCCGCCGAGGTGATGGCGGCCGGGCTGGACGTCATCCTGGGCGACCCGGACGTGCGCAGCGTGTTCGTCAACGTGTTCGGCGGCATCACCGCGTGCGACGCGGTGGCCACCGGCATCGTGGAGGCGCTGAAGATCCTCGGCGAGCAGGCGACCAAGCCACTGGTCGTCCGGCTGGACGGCAACGCCGTCGAAGAGGGCCGGCGGATCCTGGAAGAGGCGAACCACCCGCTGGTCACGCTGGTGGGCACCATGGACGATGCGGCCGACAAGGCCGCCGAGCTGGCAGCGGCGGGGGTCTGACGATCATGGCTATCTTCCTGAACGAGAACAGCAAGATCATTGTCCAGGGCATGACCGGCTCCGAGGGCACCAAGCACACCACCAAGATGCTGGCCGCCGGGTCCAACATCGTCGGCGGCGTGAACGCCCGCAAGGCCGGCACGTCGGTGAACATCGGCGGCAAGGACCTGAACGTCTTCGGCACCGTCGAAGAGGCCATGAAGGAGACCGGCGCGGACGTGTCCGTGCTGTTCGTGCCGCCCAAGTTCGCCAAGGACGCGGCGATCGAGGCGATCGACGCCGGGATCCCGCTGGCCGTGGTGATCACCGAGGGCATCCCGGTGCACGACAGCGCCTACTTCTGGGCGCACGCCTGCGCCAAGGGCAACGCCACCCGGATCATCGGCCCGAACTGTCCGGGCATCATCAGCCCCGGCAAGTCCAACGCGGGCATCATCCCGGCCAACATCACCGGCCCCGGCCGGATCGGCCTGGTGTCCAAGTCCGGCACGCTGACCTACCAGATGATGTACGAGCTGCGTGACATCGGCTTCTCCACCGCCATCGGCATCGGCGGTGACCCGGTGATCGGCACCACGCACATCGACGCGCTGGAGGCCTTCCAGGCCGACCCGGACACCGACGCCATCGTGATGATCGGCGAGATCGGCGGTGACGCCGAGGAGCGCGCCGCCGACTTCATCAAGGCCAACGTGACCAAGCCGGTGGTCGGCTACGTCGCCGGCTTCACCGCCCCGGAGGGCAAGACGATGGGCCACGCCGGCGCCATCGTCTCCGGCTCCGCCGGCACCGCGCAGGCCAAGAAGGAGGCCCTGGAGGCCGCCGGGGTGAAGGTCGGCAAGACCCCCAGCGAGACCGCCGCCCTGATGAAGCAACTGATGAAGTAACCGACGCACGCGAACAACCGGCGGGCGGGCTCGGCAACGGGCCCGCCCGCCTTTTTGGTGCCCGACCACCGGAAACGGCGATCACTCCGTGCGGGGGCGGGCGCGACACTCTGACGCTTGCTCAGATGAACGATGCCGGCTGGTGGCGGTCGGTACGGTGGTGTCACGCATTCATCTCAGCGGGAGGGCACGATGAGCGTGACGAGCGGCGGCGCGACGGGCGATCCGTCCAGCAAGGCAGCGGCCGAGCCGGCTCCGGCACCCGTGCCGCTCAAGGTGCTGGGACTGATCATGGCTGGCCTTGCGCTGCTCAACTACCTGCTTGGCTGGTTCCAGTCCGGGCTGGCCTCCTTCGTCGGCAACTTCGGGGGCCTTCTCCTGCTCATCGGCGGGGTGCTGGCGGGCCTGGTGGTGCTGCCCAAGCTGCGCCGGCTGATGGTCCCGGCGGTGGTGAGCAGCGTGGTCGGCGCGTTGTCGCTGGCCCAGCAGGCGACCGCGGGATCGCGGTTGGACACTCCGCTGCCCGGCGCGGAACTCGGTGCGCTGGGCGTGGTTTCGATCTTGCTGGGGGCGCTGCAGCTGGTTGCGGCGATTGGTGCGCTGCTGGTGGACCAGGGCGTGGTGAGCCTTTCCGAGCGGCCGCGCGGGCCGGCCTACGGGCAGCCCGGTTACGGACAGCCGGGGTACGGCCAGTACGGGCAGTACCCGGGGCAGTACGGCGCGCAGGGCTACGGCGCCTCCGCGTCCGGCGGCTATCCCGCGGCGCCCGCGCAGCAGTACCCGGGCTACCCGACGGCCGCTCAGCAGCCTCAGCAGGGTGTGTACCAGGCGGGGCCGGGCACGTATCCGCAGCCGGGTTACCCGGCCGGTGGATACTCGCCGGGCGGTTACGGCCAGGCCGCGCCGGGGGCGTCCCCGGCGCCGGGCCAGTCGGCGCAGCCTTCCGGGTACGACCCGAGGTACTCCGGTTACCCGCCGAGCGGCCCGGCCGCGCCGGGTGACTCCACGGCGAACAAGCCCGAGCCGGCGAAGGGCGCGGAGGCCAAGCCCGGCTCGAGCGACGCCGACACCAACGGCGACTCGGACGAGCGGACCACCTTCATCCGGCCCACCAGCGGCCCGGAAAAGCCCGACGAGGACCCACGTAGCTGACCGTGTCCAGCGCACCGCCCACCGACCGGACCCTCGCCGACCCGCCGACCGGCGCGGACGCTCCCCCCGCGGAGCCGGTGCTCGGCCCGGGTGACCGGTTCCGCCTGCTCGGCACCACCGCCCTGGCCAGCGTGCTGCTCAGCCTGCTGGCGTCCGCCGTGGTCGCCGGGCTGGCCGGGCTGACCGCCGGCGCGCCGTGGCATCCCGCCGGGCTGATCCGGGCGGCTGTGCCGTTGTGGCTGGCGGCGCACCAGGTGCCGCTGGTGGTGGACGGCGTGCCGCTGGGCGTCCTGCCGCTGCTGCCCACCCTCGGGCTGGGTGTGGTGATCGGCGCACTGGCCACCCGGCTGACCAGGCGTCTCGGCGGTCGCGCCCGGGAGGACGGCTCGGCGGTGATCGCTACCCTCGGCGGAACGCACGCCTCGGTCGCGGTGCTGGCCACCGCGCTGCCGGCGGACCCGGCGCCGGCCTCGCCGTGGGGTGCGCTGCTGGGCGCCGGCATCGTCGCCGCGGTGGCCGCCGGCCTCGGCACGCTGCGCGCCACCGGGGTGCCGGCGTGGTGGCCCGGCCTGCCGCTCTGGCTGCGAACCGGGCTGGTCGCCGCGCGGCAGGGGGCCTGCGCTCTGGCGAGTGCGGGCGCGTTGCTGCTGTTCGCCGCGCTGCTGGGGTCGATCAGTGAGATGCACGCCCGGCTGGTGGCCGGCCCGCCGGAGTTGGGCGCCGGGCTCGGGCTGATCGTGCTTTCGCTGTGCTACCTGCCGAACGCGCTGGTCGCCTCGGTGAGCTGGCTGGCCGGGCCGGGGGTGTCCATCGGCGCGGCCACCGCCTCCCCGCTGTTCACCTCCGCCGGCCCGCTGCCCGCCGTGCCGCTGATGGCGGCGATGCCGCTGGAGCGGCCGCCGGGCTGGACGGCGTTGGTCTTCCTGTTGCCGGTGCTGGTCGGCGCGCTGGTCGGGCGGCGTTGCCGGGATGCGGACCCGGCCGAGCCGTTGCGCCGGTTGCCCGCCGTCGGGGTGGCCGCCGGGGTGGTCGCGGTAGGCGCCGCACTGCTGGCCGCGGTGGTCAGCGGCTCGTTGGCCGGCGGGCCGTTCGACCCGGTGGTGTTGCCGCCGATCGGGCTGGCGGCCGCGTTGCTCGGCTGGGTCGGGGTGCCGGCGCTGGCCGTCGCGCTGTTGCCCGGTTATCGAGGGCCGGGGCGGTCGAAGGGGTTGTGGCGGACCAAGCGGTCGCGCATGACGGTCGGTGAAGCCGTCGCGCTCGGCGGAGTGAGTGCGGTCGCCGGTGGTGCGGTCGCCGGTGGTGGGGTCGCTGGTGGTGGGGCGGGAGCCGGTTTGGTCGGCGCCGGGGCTGCGGATGTCGCGGACGGTGAGGCTTCCGACGATGACTTCGACGACGACCTCGACGAGGGCGAGGACGTCGAGTACGGCCAGGATGCCGGTGACCGGGAGGACGCCGAAGACGGCCAGGAGACCGGGTACGACGAGGACGCCGGCTACCGCGAGGACGCCGCGGACCGCGAGGACGCCGGGTACGGCGCCGGCTACCGCGATGACGGCGAGGACGGCGGCAACCGCGGGGGTGCCGGGTACGGCGAGGACGTAGTGGGTCGCGAGGAGATCCGGTACGAGGGCGAGCTGGATCCTTCGGACCCGGACTACGTCGACGAGCTGGACTTCGACCTGGACGACCACGCCGCGCCCGCCCGCGAACCGCGTCACGCCGACGACGTCGAGTTCGCCGATGACACGCCGTACGACGAGTTCACCGAGGAGATCTACCGGCCGACGCCGCGCGGCGAGGGTCGCTGATCGCCGTCCGTGGTGGCTAAACCGCGGGCCGTTCGAGGTGATCGTCGTCTCTGGTGGTTCAGCCTCGATTTTCGACGCTGAACCGCCACAAACCACGATCACCCCCGGCCTGACACGGTGAGGCGACGCCAGTGGGCTCGGGTAACGAGATGGCGCGCCATTAGGCAACAGCCCCATATTCGGTGCTCAACCGCCACTACCGGCGATCAAGCCGGTGCGCCGCGGCTCGAGAAACCACACGCGGGTGGAAGGCCCACGGTGGGCGGTCGGCGCGCGGAGATTAGGCTGGTGGCGCCCATCAGGTGAGTACGGAGGAGCCGAGCTGAGCGTGTCGCATAGCCCGTACCGGTTGGAGCTGCCGGTACCCGCCCGCACCGTGGTGCTGGTGTCCGGCTCCGGCACGTTGTTGCAGGCGCTGCTCGACGCGGAGGGCGCGGACTTCCCGGCCACGGTGGTGGCCGTCGGCGCGGACCGGGTCGGCATCGAGGGGCTGGCCCGCGCCGAGCGCGCCGGGCGGCCGACCTTCGCCGAACGGCTGGCCGAGCACCCGGACCGGACGGCGTGGAACAACGCGCTGGCCAAGGCGGTCCGCGCGCACCGGCCCGACCTGGTGGTGAGCGCGGGCTTCATGAAGCTGCTCGCCCCGGACTTCCTGTCCGGGGTCGGCGTGCCGGTGCTGAACACCCACCCCGCGCTGCTGCCGGCGTTTCCCGGGGCGCACGCGGTGCGGGACGCGCTCGGCCACGGCGTGAAGGTGACCGGTTGCACCGTGCACCTGGTCGACGCGGGCGTGGACACCGGCCCGGTGGTCGCGCAGCGGGCGGTGCCGGTGCATGCCGGGGACACCGAGGACACCCTGCACGAGCGGATCAAGACCGAAGAACGGCGGCTGCTCGTGGACACCGTGGCCCAGCTGGCCCGGCATGGCGCCACCGTGAGTGGACGAGAGGTGAGCATTCCGTGAGCACAACCGAGCGGCGGCCGGTGCGGCGCGCACTGGTCAGCGTGTACGACAAGTCCGGGCTGTTGGACCTGGCCACCGGGTTGCATGCGGCCGGCGTGCAGATCGTGTCCACCGGTTCCACCGCGCAGCGGATCGCCGACGCGGGCGTGCCGGTGACCCGGGTGGAGGAGGTCACCTCGTTCCCGGAGTGCCTGGACGGCCGGGTCAAGACGCTGCACCCGCGCATCCACGCCGGGCTGCTCGCGGACACCCGCAAACCGGAGCACCTCACGCAGCTGGAGCAGCTCGAGGTGGCGCCGTTCGACCTGCTGGTCGGCAATCTCTACCCGTTCACCGAGACGGTGGCGTCCGGGGCGACCCCGGACGAGTGCGTCGAGCAGATCGACATCGGCGGGCCGGCGATGGTCCGGGCGGCGGCGAAGAACCACGCCAGCGTCGCCGTGCTGGTCGACCCGGCCCGCTACGGGTGGGCGCTGGAGCAGATCGCGTCGGGCGGCTTCACCCTGGCGGACCGGCAGCGGCTGGCCGCCGAGGCGTACCGGCACACCGCCGCCTACGACGTGGCCGTGGCCAGCTGGATGGGCGAGACGCTGGCCGCCGAGGAGGACACCGACTTCCCGGCCTGGCGGGGCGCCACCTGGCAGCGGCGCACCGGGCTGCGCTACGGGGAGAACCCGCACCAGGGCGCCGCGCTGTACACCGACGGTTCGGCCGAGGGCCTGGGCCTGGCCGGCGCGGTGCAGCTGCACGGCAAGGAGATGTCCTACAACAACTACGTGGACGCGGACGCGGCCTGGCGGGCCGCGCACGACCACGACGCGCCTTGCGTGGCGATCATCAAGCACGCCAACCCGTGCGGCATCGCGGTGGCTTCGGAGATCGCCGACGCCCACCGCAAGGCCAACGACTGCGACCCGCTGAGCGCCTTCGGCGGAGTGATCGCGGCCAACCGCGAGGTGGACGAGGCCACGGCCGCGCAGGTCGCGGAGGTGTTCACCGAGGTGTTCGCCGCGCCGTCGTTCGCCGAGGGCGCGGTGGAGATCCTCGCCCGCAAGAAGAACATCCGGCTGCTGCGGGTGGCCGGCGCCCCGCGTGCGGGAGTCGAGCCGCGCCCGATCAGCGGTGGGCTGCTGGTGCAGGGCCGGGACCTGGTGGACGCGGCCGGGGACGACCCGGCGAAGTGGGAACTGGTCACCGGCGACCCCGTGGACCCGGACACCCTGGCCGACCTGGCCTTCGCCTGGCGGGCCTGCCGCGCGGTGAAGTCCAACGCGATCCTGCTGGCCCGGGGCCTGGCCACGGTCGGCGTGGGCATGGGCCAGGTGAACCGGGTCGACGCGGCCGACCTGGCGGTGCGCCGGGCCGGGGACCGGGCGAACGGCGCGGTGGCCGCCTCGGACGCCTTCTTCCCGTTCCCGGACGGCCTGGAGATCCTGCTGCGCGCCGGGGTGCGCGCGGTGGTGCAGCCCGGCGGCTCCATCCGGGACGCCGACGTGGTCGCGGCCGCGGCCGCCGCCGGCGTATCGCTCTACCACACCGGGACCCGCCACTTCGCGCACTGACGTGGCCAGCACGACGATCCGGCTGGCCACCGGGGACGGGTTCGCGGTCGACGACCTGCGGGTGGTCGAACGCGCCCGGTCCTGGACCCGGCCGGAGGCCGGTGCGGGGTATCGGCTGGTCTTCGTGCGGCGCGGGCTGTTCGGGCTGCGGGTGCCGGGGTGGTCCGGCCTGGTCGACCCGCTGGTGGCCTACCTGCGGCGCCCGGAGGACGAGCAGCGGATCGCCCACCGGCCGGGCGCCGAGGACACGTGCACCGTCCTGACCCTGGACGGCGAACTGGCCGCCGAGCTCGGCGCCGACCGGATGCCGCGCGGCCCGCTGCGCACCGACCCGCCGATCGACCTCGCCCAGCGCGCGGTGCTGGCCGGCGCCCGGCGCGGCGACGACGGGTTCGGGCTGGCCGAGCGGGTGGTGTGGCTGGTGCGCCAGGTCTCCCGGCTGGACGAACGCGAAGCGGGTGGCGGGAAACCCTCGCACCGGCGGCTGGCCGAGTCGGCCCGCGAGGCGTTGGCCACCGACCCGGCGTGGCCCAGCTTCACGGCGCTGGCCGGTGAGCTGGGCGTTTCCCGCGCGCACCTGAGCCGGGTGTTCCGGGCCGAGGTGGGGGAGAGCCTCACCCGGTACCGCGCCCGGCTGCGGGTGCGGGCCGTGCTGGACCGGATTGAGGACGGGGAGACCAATCTGGCCCGGCTGGCCGCCGAGCTGGGGTTCGCCGACCACGCCCACCTGACCCGCACGGTGCGGGCCGAGCTGGGCCGCCCGCCGGCCCGGTTGCGCGCGCTGCTCGGCTGAGCACAAACGTTCAAGCTTTCCGGCGCCCGTTCGGCGAATGATAGGGCCGAACCCGCGCCAGGAAAGGAGATCCGCGATGATCGCTCGCCTGTGGAGCGCCCGCGCCGCCAGCACCGAGGACGCCGACGCCTACCAGGACCATTTCGCCGGCGAGGTGCTCGACCAGCTGGGCAAGATCCCCGGGTTCGAGGGCGCCTTCCTGCTCCGGGGGGAGCACGGTGAGTTCGTCACCATGACGCTGTTCGAGTCGATGGACGCGGTGCGCGACTTCGCCGGCGACGACCCCGCCCAGGCGAACGTGACCGGTCCGGCCCGCGCGATGCTCTCCGAAGTGGACGAACGGGCCCGCCACTTCACCGTGGTGCTTTCGCCGCTGATCTAGGCGTTGTGCGGGGGGCGGCGGTTCAAAGATTCGCTTGGACGGCCGAGGGTGGGCGGGGTTGTCGGGGCTCGGCCGCGGCCGTTGCGTTCTCGGTGGGGGGCGTGGTCGCCGCGTTCTCCCGATGTCATGGTCAACAGGACATGACGGTTGCCTGGGGTGTCGGGGAACGGCCACCATGCCCTGTTGATCATGCAAAGGTCTGACTCGCGGCATTGGTTGCGCCGCGCCGGAGGACGATCGCCGTTTCCGGCGAATCAACCGCGATTTTCGAGGCTCAGGCGCCACGAACAGCGATCACCCCACGTGGGGTGGCTACCAGCCGAACGAGCCGGGGCTGTTGGGGTCGTCGGTGCTGCCGCCGCCGCTTCCGCCGCGGCGGCCGGAGTCGCTGCCCGGTTCGTCGTCGTTGTTCGCCGAGTCGTCACCCGGCGAGTTGCCGCTGCTGGGCCGGTCCTCGTCGTCGTCCGGGGTGGCCGAGCTGCTGGGCTTGCGGGAGGCGCTGGCCGGTACGGACGGCGGGACCGACGCCGAGGTCTTCGGCGTGGGGCGGGCGGCGCAGTCCGCGTTCACGATGACCTGCGCCGGGCTGGTCACCGTGTTGCCCCGGGCGTCGGTGGCTTGGATCCGCCAGTTGAAGTTCGCCCCGCTGCCGGAGCCCAGCCGGCCGGTGTAGGCCTCCCCGTTGGCCTGCATGGTCTGCGACTGGGACCCCGGGCCGAGCAGGATCACCTTCACCGGCCCCGACTCGTCGCGCACGGTGGCGCTGATCGTGGACACGGTCGGGCAGCCGTAGCCGCCGATCCGGGTGGCGCTGGCCCGGGCGTTGATGATCGCCGGCGGGCGTTCCTCGCGCAGCGCGACCGCGACCTCCGCCTCGCCCAGGTTGTCGGCCGAGCTGACCCTCAGCTGGGTGCGGCCGTCGCCCTCGGGCAGCGCGTCCCGGTTCACCGCGAGGGTCAGCTCCTGGCTCTTTCCGCCGGCCAGCGTGCCGGAGGGCGGGTCGACCTTCAGCCACGGGGCGTCCGGCGCGGCCTTCCAGGCCAACTGGTTACCGCCGCTGTTGGACAGGGTGATCTTGGCGGCGGAGTTGGCCGCGCCGAGGTCCACCACGGTGCTGGACAGCGCGAACTCGGCCGCCGGCCCGAACCGGACCGCGATCGGCGGGGTGCGCTCCAGGCTGCGCTGCACGAACAGCACCGTGCCGGCGAGCAGGAGGATCACCGTGAGCAGCGTGGTGACCCAGGCGCGCGGGGTCTTCGGGCCGGGCCGCCGCTGGTGCGCGGTGATCAGTGCGGTCTCCGCGAGCACCTGCTGGCGCATCGCGGGCGGCGGCGGCACCAGTGGGACCGCGGCGGCCAGCGGCGGCTGGTCCGGCGCCGGCCGGGGACCGCCCCGCAGCAACGGCAGGATGTTCGGGTCGAGGCGCACGCGCAGCTCGTCCACCCGGGCCTGGGCGCGCCGCTTGGACGTGCCGACCGCCGTGGCCAGGCCGGCGTAGTCCAGCCCGTGCCGCAGGTGCAGGGTGATCAGCGCGCGGTCCAGCCGGGTGAGGTTGTCCGGCAGCGAACGCCACAGCGGCGCCTGCGGGTCCCCGCCGAGGGGGAAGCGTCGGTCCCCGCCGCGAAAGGCCAGCTCCTCGGCGGACTTCGGCGGCTTGGCGTTCCGGTAGACCAGCGCATACAGCCAGGGGCGCAGCTGGCCCGGGTCGCCGAGGTCGTTCAGCTCGGCGACGGCGCGTTGGAAGGTGGTGTACGTGGCCTTCGCGGCCTGTTCGGGGTCCCGCAGCAGCGCCAGGTGCAGGTCGTAGACCGGTGCGGCGAACCGGTCGTACAGGCGGGTGAACGCCGCGTGGTCGCCGGCCAGGGTGGCCAGGACGAGACCACCGTCGCTGTCCACCTCGACCAGCGTGCTGCTGCCCGTGGCCACCGAGTTCCCCCTCCGAGACCCTTGACTGTGCGCGGCTGCATGACGAGTATGGTGTTCGAACAGGCGTTCGATACCGGGTTGTTGTCTGCAGGAGGATGTCATGGTCGGGGCGGCGGTGTCATCTCGGACAGAGGGGGCGGGGGATCGGGCCGCGCGGCTGCGGTTGGCCCGCGGGGTGCTGAGCAGTGTCACCGGTGAGCCGGCCGGGGATGCGAAGGTGTTGGAGGTCACCGGGGCGCTGCGGCCGGCGTTCCCGGGCGGGGGGCTGCGGCGGGGCAGCACGGTGGCGGTCGCGTCCTCCGGTTCGCTGCTGCTGGCGTTGCTGGCCGAGGCGTCCGCCGGGGGTTCCTGGTGTGCGCTGGTCGGGTTCCCCGAGCTGGGCCTGGTGGCCGCCGAGGAGGCCGGGCTGGTGCTGTCCAGGGTCGCCCTGGTTCCCGATCCCGGTTCCGACCTGATCGCGGTCACCGCCGCGCTGCTGGACGGGATGGATCTGGTCGCGGTGGCCGGCACCCGGCGGCTGCGGGCCGGCGACCGGCAGCGGCTGGCGGCGAGGGCGCGCCAGCGGGGCGCGGTGTTGTGCCCGGTCGGCCCGTGGCCGGGGGCGGACCTGGAGGTCAGTGCGGCCGGGGAGGGCTGGCAGGGGCTGGTGGGCGGCGGGCGGGGCCGGCTGCGTTCCCGGCGGGTCCGGGTGCGGGTGGGCGGCCGGGGCGCGGCACACCGGGGGCGGGCGGTCTCCGTGCTGCTGCCCGGGCCGGACGGGGCGATCGCCGCCGCCAGGGAGATTGCCGCCCCGCCGAAGCCCGAGCTGGTCCGGGAAGCGGGGTGACCGACAGTCCGCCCCGGGTGCTCGCGCTGTGGTGCCCGGACTGGCCGGTGGTGGCGGCCTGTCAGGCGGAGGGCGTGCCGAAGCACCGCCCGGCGGCGGTGGTTTCGGCGAACCGGGTGCTGGCCTGCTCGGCGGTGGCCAGGGCGGCCGGGGTGCGCCGGGGGCTGCGCCGGCGGGAGGCGCAGGCCCGGTGTCCGGAGCTGGCCGTGCTCGCCGCCGACGAGGAACGGGACGCCCGGCTGTTCGAACGGGTGGCGCAGGCGGTGGAGGAGCTGGCGCCGGGGGTCGAGGTGGTGCGCCCGGGGCTGGTCGCGCTGCTGGCCCAGGGGCCGGTCGGGTACTTCGGCGACACCGGGACGGCCGCCGAGCGGTTGATCGACCGGGTGGCCGCGCGCACCGGGGTGGAGTGCCAGATCGGCATCGCGGACGGGTTGTTCGCCGCCACGCTGGCCGCGCACCGGGGGCTGCTGGTCGAGCCGGGGCGGTCCGACGAGTTCCTGGCCCCGCTCCCGGTCGAGGAGCTGGACCGGGAGCCCGGGTTGGACCGGTCGGAGCTGCTCGGCCTGCTCGGCCGGCTGGGGCTGCGCAGCCTCGGCGCCTTCGCGGGAGTGCCGGTGAGCGACGTGGCCTCCCGGTTCGGCGCGGACGCGGTGCTCGCGCACCGGCTGGCCCGGGGGCTGGACCCCCGTCCTCCGGCGCGCCGCCGCCCGCCGGAGGACCTGGCCGTCGCGGTCGAGCTGGACCCGCCGGTGGTCCGGGTGGACGCGGCCGCGTTCGCGTCCAGGGGGCTGGCCGAGCGGCTGCACGCGCTGCTGGCCGGGCACGGCCTCGCCTGTACCCGGCTGGGCATCCGGGCGCGCACGCCGGACGGCGCGGAGCTGACCAGGGTGTGGCGCTGCGCGGAGCCGCTCACCCCGTCCGGGACGCAGGACCGGGTGCGCTGGCAGCTGGACGCCTGGCTCACTCGGGAGCGCCTTCGTGAGGGCGGGCGGGTGGGGGAGGGCATCCGCTGGCTGGGGTTGTCCGGCGAGGAGGTGGTCACCGCCGGCGAGCTGCGGCTGGGGTTGTGGGGCGACATCGGGGAGGCCGGCGAACGGGCCGGGCGGGCGCTGGTCCGGGTGCAGGCGATGCTCGGTCCGGAAGGGGTGTGCACCGCCGTGCTCGGCGGCGGGCGGGAACCCGGTGAGCGGGTCCGCCTGGTGCCCTGGGGCGAGGACCGGGGGGCCGCCGGGATGCCGGCCCGGGAGGACGAGAAGGGTGGGGAGGGTGGGCAGGGTAGGGAGGGTGGGATTAAACCGTGGCCGGGGCGGCTGCCCGCGCCGTCGCCGACCTCGGTGCCGGCCCGGCCGGTCCCGGCCGAGGTGCTGGACGCGGCGGGCCAGCCGGTCCGGGTGACCGACCGGTTCGAGCTCACCTCGGTCCCGGCCAAGGTGGTGGTCAACGGTGGCCGGCCGGTCTCGATGCTGCACTGGGCCGGGCCGTGGGCGGTGGATCAGCGCTGGTGGGACCCGGTTTCCGGGTGGCGGGGCAGCCGCATTCAGGTGCTGCTGGACGGAGGGGAGGAGTCGGGGGAGGTGGCCCTGCTGCTGCTCTTCCGGGACGGCCGCTGGGCGGTCACCGGCCGCTACGACTGAGGTATAATCGAACTTATGTTCGATCTTGTCGACGAGTTGAGCGGGTAGGCCGGCGCATGGGGTTCAACAATCCCGAGGTCAGTTGGTCACAGCTGGAACAGGTGCTGTCCGGGCGGAACGGCGCCAGCCTGTCCGGCGGTCCGGAGGCGGACGGCGGGGACAGCCCCGGCTGGTCCCGCAAGCGCGAGCCGTACCAGCCGCCCGAGCCGCCGCTCGAGTCACCGCCCGGGGAGCCCTCGGAGCCGCCGGTGCCGTACGCCGAGCTGCACTGCCACTCCAACTTCAGCTTCCTGGACGGTGCCAGCCACCCGGAGGAGCTGGTCGCGCAGGCCGCCCGGCTGGGGCTGGAGGCGATCGCGCTCACCGACCACGACGGCATGTACGGGGTGGTCCGGTTCGCCGAGGCGGCCGCCGCGCACAAGATGCGCACGGTGTACGGCGCGGAGCTCAGCCTGGACCTTCCGGCGCCGCAGAACGGGGTGCCGGACCCGGTGGGAGTCCACCTGTTGTTGCTGGCCCGGGGGCCGGAAGGGTACGCGGCGCTGTGCCGGGTGATCAGCGTCGCACAGCTGGACGGCAAGGAGAAGGGCCGGCCGGTCTACCGGCTGGAGCAGGTTGCCAAGGAGGTGGCCGGCAAGGTCGTGGTGCTCACCGGCTGCCGCAAGGGGGCCGTCCGGCGGGCGCTGGAGCGGCACGGGCCGGAGGCGGCCGCCGCCGAGCTGCGCCGGTTGGTCGAGCTGTTCGGCGCCGAGAACGTGTACGTCGAGCTGACCGACCACGGCCTGCCCACCGACACCGAGCGCAACGACGCGCTGGCCGAGATGGCCGCCGAAGCCGGCTTGCCGACGGTGGCCACCAACGCCGTGCACTACGCCGAGCCGGCCCGGTACCCGCTGGCCACCGCGATGGCGGCGGTCCGCGCCCGGCGCGGCCTCGACGACGCGGACGGCTGGCTGCCCGCCTCCGCCACCGCGCACCTGCGCAGCGGCGCGGAGATGGCCGCCCGGTTCGACGCGCGCTACCCGGGCGCCGTGGCCCGGGCGGCCGGGCTGGGCCGCGAGCTGGCCTTCGAGCTGCGCCTGGTGGCCCCGGACCTGCCCCCGTTCCCGGTGCCGGACGGCCACACCGAGGCCAGCTGGCTGGAGGTGCTGACCGAGCAGGGGAGGATCGTGCGGTACGGCAGTGAGGCGGAGAACCCGCTGGCCGCCCGCATCGTCCGGCACGAGCTGGAGATCATCAAGAAGCTGGGCTTCCCCGGCTACTTCCTGATCGTGCACGACATCGTGGAGTTCTGCCGCCGCCGTGACATCTACTGCCAGGGCCGGGGTTCGGCGGCCAACTCGGCGGTCTGCTTCGCGCTGGGCATCACCGCGGTGGACGCGGTCAAGCACGGCCTGCTGTTCGAGCGGTTCCTCTCCCCGGCCCGGGACGGCTACCCGGACATCGACCTGGACATCCAGTCCGACCGCCGGGAGGAGGTCATCCAGTACGTCTACGAGCGGTACCAGCGCACGCACACCGCCCAGGTGGCGAACGTGATCTCCTACCGGCCCCGTTCGGCGGTGCGGGACATGGCCAAGGCGCTCGGTTTCTCCCCCGGCCAGCAGGACGCCTGGAGCAAGCGCATCGACCGCTGGGGACCGAGCGTGGGGGCCAGCACCGATGATCCGGACGGCATCCCGGCGAACGTGCTCGCCCTGGCCGACCAGCTGCTCGGCTCCCCCCGCCACCTGGGCATCCACTCCGGCGGCATGGTGATCTGCGACCGGCCGGTGTCCGAGGTGGTGCCGGTGGAGTGGGCGCGGATGGAGAACCGCACGGTGGTGCAGTGGGACAAGGACGACTGCGCGGCGGCCGGCCTGGTCAAGTTCGACCTGCTCGGGCTGGGCATGCTCACCGCGCTGCACAAGATGGTCGACCTGGTGGCTGAGTATCAGGACAGGCGCATAGAGCGGCACGAGCTGCAGCCCATCGACCCCGCCGTGTACGAGATGCTGTGCGCCGCCGACTCGGTCGGGGTGTTCCAGGTGGAGTCCCGCGCGCAGATCGCCACCCTGCCCCGGCTGCGGCCGACCAAGTTCTACGACCTGGTGGTGGAGGTCGCGCTGATCCGGCCGGGGCCGATCCAGGGCGGCTCGGTGCACCCCTACATCCGCCGCCGCAACGGGCAGGAGGAGTGGGACTACGACCACCCGCTGCTGGCCTCGGCGCTGCACAAGACGCTGGGCGTGCCGCTGTTCCAGGAGCAGCTGATGCAGATCGCGGTGGACGTGGCCGGGTTCTCCCCGGCCGAGGCCGACGAGCTGCGCCGGGCGATGGGGGCCAAGCGGTCGGTGGAGAAGATGAGGCAGCTGGAGGAGCGGTTCTTCGCCGGCATGGCGGCCAACGGGGTCACCGGCGAGGTAGCGAAGAAGATCTTCCAGAAGATGGTGGCGTTCGCCAACTTCGGCTTCCCGGAAAGCCACGCGATCAGCTTCGCCTTCCTGGTCTACCAGAGCGCCTGGTTCAAGCTGTACCACCCGGCGGCGTTCTGCGCGGCGCTGCTGAACTCCCAGCCGATGGGCTTCTACTCGCCCCGGTCGCTGATCGCCGACGCGCGCCGGCACGGCGTGGTGGTGCTCGGCCTGGACATCAACGCCTCGGGCGCGGACGCCACCCTGGAGCCGCACCCGGACAGCATGGGCGGACAGGCGGTCCGCCTGAGCCTGTCCAGCGTGCGCGCGGTCGGCGAGCCCCTGGCCAAGACGATCGAGAAGGAGCGCCGCGAGCACGGCCCCTACCGGGACCTGGCCGATTTCGCCGACCGGATCCAGGCCCGGGAACGGGACGACCCCGAGGAGGACGAACGCCCGCCGGACGGCGGTGGGCAAGGCCTGCGCCGCGCCGGCAGGCGGCGGGGGGAGCCGCTGTTGACCGGTGCGGCGGCCGAGGCGCTGGCCACCGCCGGGGCGTTCGGTTGCTTCGGGGTGGACCGAAGGGCGGCGCTGTGGGCGGCCGGGGTGCTGGCCGGGCGGCGGCCGACCCAGTTGCCGGGCACCGAGGTCGGCCTGGAAGCGCCACCGCTGCCCGGCATGACCGCCGCCGAGCTGACCGTCGCGGACGTGTGGGCCACCGGGGTCAGCCCGGACAGCCACCCCATCGAGCACCTGCGGGAACGGCTGGACGGCGAGGGCGCGGTGCCGGTCGCCGAGCTTTCCCGGATCGATGACGGCGCCCGGGTGCGGGTGGGCGGGCTGGTCACCCACCGGCAGCGCCCGGCCACCGCCGGCGGGGTCACCTTCCTCAACCTGGAGGACGAGACCGGCATGCTCAACGTGGTCTGCTCGCCCGGGCTGTGGGCGCGCTACCGGTCGGTGGCGATGGGCGGCTCGGCCCTGCTGATCCGGGGCCGCCTGGAGCGCACCCCCGACACCCCCTCGGTGATCAACCTCCTGGCCGACCGGCTGGACCGGCTCACCCTCCAGGTGGAGATCCCCTCCCGTGACTTCCGCTGACCACGGCCGCGAGGACTGTCGGACCCATGTGGTCGGATGGCCGGGTGCGGGACATCACCGAGAACATCACCGAAGACGAGACCGAGGACGACTTCCAGCACGGCCACCTGGCGGCGGACGGCGAGCCGATCACCGGCGAGGACTTCTCGGACGTGGTGTTCGCCGGCCAACGATGGCGCGAGCGCCGGTTCGTCGCCTGCCGGTTCAACGACGCCGACCTGCGCGAACTGGTCACCGACCGGTGCGAGTTCACCGAGTGCGACTTCTCCGGGGCCGACCTGGGCGAGTCGCGGCACCGGGGGACGGCGCTGCGCGCGTGCGCCTTCGAGCGGACCACGCTGGTGCGGGTCGAGCTGCGCGGCTGCTCGCTGCTCGGCTCCCGGTTCACCGACTGCCGGATGCGCCCGTGCACGATCGTGGACTGCGACCTCAGCCTGGTCTCCCTCGGCGGCATCGACCTGCGGAACACCGAGCTGGCCGGGCTGCGCATGCGGGAGGCCAACCTGGTCTCGGCGGACCTGCGCGGGTCCGGGCTGCGGGGCAGCGACCTGTCCGGCGCCCGGCTGTCCGGGGCCCGGTTGGAGAAGGCCGACCTCCGTGAGGCCGTGCTCGAGCCGGGCTCGCTGCTCAGCGCGCGGATCACCGGTGCAAGGGTGGACCTGCCCACCGCGATCGGGTTCGCCCGGGCCCACGGCCTACTTGTCGAGGCCGACTGAGCGGCAACACTAATAGTTCACTAAATTTTTGGTCGCGGTTATAACAGAGCGTTGCCTACGTGCTTATGTTTCCGCTGTGGGCAGCAACTCGTACGGCCGGCTGGAGGGCATCGGGTTCCTCTTCGGCTCAATCGCGAACCTGACCACCGGCGTCGTGGCGGGGGTGGAGATGCTTCCCCGCCCGCGTTCACCCGAGTACGGCGAGGTGCTCGAGGGCGTGCTGCGGGGTCCGGGCCGTACCACGCTGGACATCGCGATGGCCGTCGCCGCGCTGCGTTGGTGCGCGGACATGGGCGTGCGGCTGCCGGTGCACCTCAACCTGTTCGCCGACACGGTGGCCAGCACCGGCCTGGAAGGGCTGGCCGAGCTGCACGCGGCGGTGACCGACCTGGGTGTCAACCCGGCCGAGGTGGTCATCGAGATCGGCGCCCCCCGGGCGCTCGCCGCTGAACGGGTCTCCACCGTGGAGGAGTCGGCCGCCGTGCTGGCCGGCGCGCGCCGGCTGCGTGAGCACGGCTACAAGCTGCTCATCGACGGCGTCGGGCCGTACCGGCCACCCCTGTCGATGATCAGCCGGTTGGCCCCGGACCAGGTCAAACTGCACAGCGAGCTGGTCACCAAGATCGAGCTGGGACCGGGCCGCCGGGTGTTGGACGAGGTGCTGGACCGCTGCGCGGACGCCGGGGCCGAGGTGATCGCCGAGGGCATCGAGACGCCGGTACAGCTGGAGCTGCTGCGCCGCCGCGGGGTGCGCCGGGGCCAGGGCCCGCTGCTCGCCGCGCCGCGCCGGCGGCCGTTCATCCAGGTGCCGGTGGTGCTCGCCCCGGTGCCGATTGCCGGCGGGGACGCCGAGGGGGCCGACCTGGCGCAGGCCGGCGAGGTCACCGCGCCGGGCACGATCGAGGGGTTCGCCGGCCCGGCGACCATGGTGGGCCCGGAGGCCACCGGCGAGGAGGTCCGGGACATCTTCCGGGACGGCCCGACCGTCACCGGCGTGGTCCTGGTCGACTCGGCCCGGCGGCCGGTGGGCACCCTGGACCGGAACCGGTTCATGCTCGCCGTGTCCGGGATGTACGGCCACGCGCTGCACGCCCGCCGGCCGGTGCGTTCGATGGCCGACACGCCGAGGACGCTGGCCGCGTCCGCCGAGCCGCGCGAGGCGCTGCGCCTGCTCTCCCACGGCGACCCGCGGCGGCGCAACGACGACATCGTCGTCGTGGACGACGACGAGCGCTGCATCGGCGTCGCGCACATCACCGACCTGCTGCGCGGGGTGGCCGAGCTGGAGTCCGAGCGGGCTAGGGCGCTGCACCCGAGCACCGGGCTGGGCGGGCGCCGGGAGCTGGAGCGCGCGCTGTTGCGGCGGTGTGCCTGGCCGGAGCGGTTCTGCGCCGGTTGGCTGGTGCCGGAAATGGGTCCGCTGGTCGCCCGGAACGGGTTCGCCGGTGCGGACGCGACGCTGCGCCGGCTGGGGCGGGTGCTGTCCGCCCAGGTCAACGAGCTACCCGGGGCCGAGCTGTGGCACGTGGCCAGCGGGTTGGTGGTGCTCGCCCGCCCCGAGGACGCGATGGTCGTGGACCGGGCGGTCCGCCAGGCGATGTGCGACCAGGACGGGCCGGAACTGTACTCGGCCTGGCTCACCTGCCACCCGTCCCAGCTCGACCGGCCCGACCAGGTGGGCGAGCTGCTCGGCCGGCTGATCGAGCGGGCCCGGGCACTGGGCAGCGGCACCGCACTCGCCGCCACCCCGGACACCCTGAACCAGCCGCACCAACTGCGCCCGCTGTCCGCGATCCGGGAGAACCCGGCCTGAGCTAACGGGGCTGGTCCACGAGGTTGTGGGCGACCGCCGAGCCGACCCGGTAGGCGTTCTCCACCGCGGCGCTCGCGCCGGGGAACTTGGCCAGCACGTCCCGCACGCTCTGCCCGGCGTAGGGCTGGTCGAAGTCGCTGGCGGTGCGCAGGCTGAGATAGCGGTCCAGGTACCCGTGCCGGGACAGTGCGGTTGCCACCGCGCTGTCCTCCATCTGCGACGTGCAGTACCGGCCGTCGTTCCTGGTCCAGATGGCGGTGATGTAGTCCGCCTTCGCGGACAGGTCGGCGCCGGCCCAGTAGTCGTCGCCGGTCATCGTGTCGCACAGCGCGGTGTACGGCTTCTGGCCGGCCTGGCCCGGGTAGTGCGTGCGGTTCTCCTCGGCCTCCGGGGTGTCCAGCAGCGGCAGTGCCCTGGTCAGCTGGTAGGCCCGGTTCACCAGGTCCTGGTTCAGCCGGAACACGTTGCTGCCCTGGTCGTCGTAGGGCAGGTAGCCGTGCGGCACGTCCGGTGCGCTCTGTTCGGTCACGTGGTGGCCGAGGTCCCAGTCGACCACCCAGCGCGCCCAGGCGGCGAAGCCCAGCGTGCCCGACCTCGGTGCCACCCCGGCGATTCCGGCGGTCAGGAAGTACGCCTTGGTCAGGTCCACCGCCGGGCTGTTCAGGATCTCCGTCATGCTGGTCGCCGCGTTGGCCTTGCCCTGCCCGATCACCGCGACGCACAGCCCGTTCGGCGCGCAGCGCAGTGGATCCTTCACGTGCGCCACCGGGACGGTCACCGACAGTGGCTCCCGGGCCAGCCACGGCTCCGTCTCCACCGGGAACATCGTGATCACCAACACCCGCACCGGGAACGGTTCGGGCGCGGGCGAACCGCAGCCGGCCAGCACCGCGACCAGTACCAGGGCGAGAACGCCGCGCATGATCCGAATCGTAGGACATCCACTGCGGTGCGCGCCGGGTCGGAGCAGGATGCGGGGGTGAGCCCGAGTCCGCGCGCGCAGGTTGCCCTGGGCCTGTTCGTGGCGGTGCTGGCCGGGGCCGGGATCGCCGGGCAGACGCGGTTGAACGGCGCGCTGGCGGCCCGGCTGCACGACGGGCTGGCCGCCGCACTGATCTCCTTCGGCACCGGGTTACTGCTGGTCGCCGTGCTGGTCGCGGTGGCGCCGGCGGCCCGGGCGGGCGTGGGGGAGGTGTGCCGCGCCCTGCGCGACCGGCGCCTGCGGTTCTGGCAGCTGGGTGGTGGCCTGGCCGGCGCGTTCCTGGTGGCCTCGCAGGGGCTGGCCTCGCCGGCGCTGGGCATCGCGGTGTTCAGCGTGGCGATGGTGGCCGGCCAGGTGAGCAGTGCGCTCCTGATGGACCGGCTGGGTATCGGGCCGGCCGGCCGGCGGCCGGTGAGTGCCCGGCGGCTGGCCGGGGCGGGGCTCGCGGTGCTGGCCGTGCTGCTGTCGGTGAGCGACCGGTTCGGCCGTCCCAGCGGGTTGGTGCTGACGTTGTTGCCGCTGGTCGCCGGGGTCGCGGTGGCCTGGCAGCAGGGGGTGAACGGGCGGGTCGGCGCCGTGGCCCGGCAGGCCCGGCCGGACGCGCTGGGCGCCGCGATGTGGCCGGCGACCTCGGTCAACTTCGTGGTGGGCACGGCCGGGCTGCTGCTGGTGTGGGGACTCGGGCCGGTGGTCGGGCTGGGGGAGCACCCGGTCGGCCCGCCGCCGCCGGAACTCTGGTTGTACCTGGGCGGACCGGTCGGCGTGGTGTTCATCGCGGCCGGCGTGCTGGTGGTGCGGGTGATCGGGATCCTGCTGCTCGGCCTGGGCATGGTCGCCGGGCAGCTGCTCTGCTCGCTGCTGTTCGACGCGTTGGCCCCGACCGCGCCGCACCCGCTGACCGCGGTCACCGTGGCCGGCTGCGCGCTCACCCTGGTCGCGGCGGTGGTTGCCGCCTGGCCGGCCCGTTCTGGGAGGATGGCCCCATGACCCGGGCGCGCGGCGACGACGGCTTTCGGCGGAGGCTGGCCGAACGCATCCCGCTGCACGGCCCGATCAGCATCGTGCTGGTGATCGCGGTGGCCGGGTTCGTCCGGGTGCTGGCCGAGCACTGGCGGGAGGGCACCGGCCTGCTCGGCGGCGCCCTGCTGGTGGCCGGCCTGGCCCGGGTACTGCTCCCGGAGGACCGGGCCGGCCTGCTCGCGGTGCGCAGCCAGCTGATGGACGTGCTCTGCTACGGCGGGTTCGGCGTGCTGATGGTGGTGCTGGCCGTCACCATCCAGCGCGCCCCCTTCCTGGTCAGCTAGCCAGCGCGCGCAGCAGGCGGGCCGGTTCGCCGGGGTCGGCCGACCGGATGCGCGGGATGCCGCCGACCCACTCGTGGTCGGTCATGCCGGGGTTGTGGGTGGTCGAGCCGTCCGGCCAGAACACCTGCGGGCTGCCCTGGATGGGGAGCGACTTGCTGCGCTCGTAGTCGGCGAGCACGTCGGCCCGGACCGAGCCGGCGTCCCATTCGGCGAGCACCGCCGCCCGGTCCACGTCGACCTTCTCCAGCGCCCGCTCCAGGCCGGCCCGGATGCTCACGTCGATGGCGTCCCAGAAGAAGGCCAGCCGCAGCGCGTAGTCCACCTCCTCGGCGGCGCGCACGTCGTGCACCCGGCGCGCGGCGGCGACCAGCTCGAAGGCCGGCAGGAAGGTGGACGGCCACTCCGGGTTGTCGTAGGTGTTGAAGATCTCCGGCTCGTGGTTGGCCAGCACGGCGGTCTCCACCGGCACGATGTGCTTCGGCGTGCCCCGGCCGTTGACCAGCTCCAACGGCCACGGCCGCTGGTCGAAGACCACGTCCAGGCCGGCCTCGGCCCGCGCCACGCGCAGCCGGTGCACGGCGACGAACGCCCACGGGCAGTGAATGTCGGACCAGACGGTCACCGTCGAGCTAGCCACGTCCGAACCCTAGATGGTCGGCGAGCACGTCGGCGCCGAAGTCGCCCTCCGGGTCGCGCCACACGGAGTGCGCGTGGTTGGCCGCGCGCTGGGTGTTGTCGTACTCGACCAGCAGCCGGGGGCCGTGCAGCCGGTAGTAGCAGCCCTCGCCGGGTTCCACCGAGCCCGCCCAGGCGAAGTGCACTCCGTCCAGGCCGGCGTCGGCGTACCGCGCGCCCAGCCGCTCGGCCAGTGCGGAGGGCGCGCGCCCCAGGTAGCAGTCCAGCAGCGTGCGCAGCAGCTCCCGCTGGCCGGCGGACATCGCGGACGCCGGCAGCCCGCGCGGGGTGGCCGGCAGGGCCAGCTCGTCCCGGTGTCCCTCGGTCAACCCGTAGGCCCGTTCGCCGGCGTCGTGCGCGCCGGCCATCCGGCTGTGGTGCGGTTCGGCCAGCCGGCCGCGGAACAGGTGGGGCAGTGGTATGGACCGGTCCCCGGGCGACACCCTGGACCGGTTGCCGCCGCTGATGTCGATCGGCGGGTTGGCGGAGAGCAACGCCGTGCCGAACGCTTCCGGCCCCAGTGACCGGGCCAGCTCCCGGGCCAGCCCTTCCACGCCGCCGAGCGGGCGCAGCTCGGCCCGCCCGAGCAGTGGTGAGCAGGCCGGGTCGGCGCCGAGGAAGCACGGCGTGGCGGCCACCAGCTCGCCGTCCACCACCAGGCTGTTCACCGACACGTGGTGCCCGCCGAACCGCCAGCCCCACGTCCGGTCACCGGGCCGGCCGAATATCCGCAGGTAGTAACGGCCGGGGTCGCGGCCCCGGTCCCGCCCGGCGAACGTGCCGGCGAAGCCCTCGGTGCGGTCCAGCACGTTCTCCAGGCCCATGATCGTGGACACGGTGCCGTAGCCGGCCTCGGAAAGACCGGTGGCCAACAGCGCCATCGCCCGCTGGTACTGGACCGGCGTCATCTCGCCCACCGGCAGCCCGCCGTGGTCGGTCGGCGTGTAGAACCAGCGCCGCCGCTCCACCTCCGGGTCGGACGACTCGGCCGGGCCGAACGGCCAGGCCAGCAGCCGGTGCGCGGCCCCGTCCACCGAGGCCAGCATCCCCTCGGCCGCCTCCGCCATCTTCTCCATGAAAGCCAGCCTAGGCCTGGGCGTATAGCGTGCGGACCAGATCTTCGACGGACGGGGACGGTTCGGTGATCGCCACGTCACGCAGCCGGGTCTGCCGCGCCACCCCAATCCTGATTCAGTCACTTCAGCACGCTGATTCAGTCGGTCGAGCAGGCCGGGTGGGCGGATTGCCCGACCCTACGCGCCCAAAGTGACTGAATCGCCGTGCTGAAGTGACTGAATCAGGATGTGGGGGCTAGAACTCGGTGATCGCCTCGTTCAGGGTGTCACTGGGGCGCATTACCTGGTCGGCCTTGGCGCGGTTGACGTAGTAGTAGCCGCCTAGGTCGGCGGGCTCTCCTTGGACGGCGTTCAGCTCGCCGACGATGGTGTCCTCGGCGGCGGCCAGGCGCTCGGCCAGGGGGGCGAAGACGGCCGCCAGCTCGGCGTCCCCGGTCTGCCCGGCCAGGGCCTGCGCCCAGTACAGCGCCAGGTAGAAGTGGCTGCCCCGGTTGTCCAGCTCGTTGACCTTGCGGGACGGCGACTTGCCGGTCTCCAGCAGCTTGCCGGTGGCGTCGTCCAGCGCCTTGCCGAGCAGCGCCGCCCGCGAATTGTCGGTCTTCTCCGCCAACATCTCCAGTGACTCGGCGAGAGCCAGGAACTCACCGAGCGAGTCCCAACGGAGGTGGTTCTCCTTGACCAGCTGCTGCACGTGCTTCGGCGCCGACCCGCCGGCGCCGGTCTCGAACAGCCCGCCGCCGTTCATCAGCGGCACGATGGACAGCATCTTGGCGCTGGTGCCCAGCTCCAGGATGGGGAACAGGTCGGTGAGGTAGTCACGCAGCACGTTGCCGGTCACCGCGATGGTGTCCTCACCGGCGCGGGCCCGGTTCAGCGTGTAGCGGGCCGCCTCGGCCACCGGGAGCATCTCGATGGTCAGCCCGTCGGTGTCCTCCTCGGCCAGGTAGGCGCGGACCTTGCGCAGCACCTGGGCGTCGTGGCCCCGGGTCTCGTCCAGCCAGAAGACGGCCGGCGCGCCGGTGGCGCGGGCCCGGCGCACGGCCAGCGCCACCCAGTCCCGGACCGGCGCGTCCTTGGTCTGGCAGGCCCGCCAGATGTCCCCGGGCTCCACGTCGTGCGACAGCAGAGTCTCGCCCGAGGAGGAGACCACCCGCACCACGCCGGGCTCGGAGATCTCGAAGGTCTTGTCGTGGCTGCCGTACTCCTCGGCCTTCTGTGCCATCAGGCCGACGTTGGGTGTGGTTCCCATGGTGGCCGGGTCGAAGGCGCCGTGCTCGCGGCAGTGCGCGACCGCCTCCGCGTACAGCGCCGCGTACGAGGAGTCCGGGATGACGTACTTGGTGTCCTGCAGCGCACCGGCCGCGTTCCACATCTGCCCGGACGACCGGATCGCCGCCGGCATGGACGCGTCGATGATCACGTCGCTGGGCACGTGCAGGTTGGTGATGCCCCGGTCGGAGTCGACCATGGCCAGCGCGGGACCGGTGTCGTAGGCCGCCGTGATGGCCTTCTCGATCGCGGTGCGCTTGTCCGAAGAAAGCCCAGCGAGCGCGGTCAAAATACTGGCCAGGCCGTCGTTGGGGTCCGCGCCGACCGAGGCGAGGTCGTCGCCGTAGGTGGTGAAGACGTCGGCGAAGTACTGCTTCACCGCGTGCCCGAAGATGATCGGGTCGGACACCTTCATCATGGTGGCCTTCAGGTGCACGGAGAACAGCACGCCCTGGGCCTTGGCCTCGGCGACCTGGGTGGCCAGGAACTCGGCCAGCGCGGCGCGGCGCATCACGGCGGCGTCCACGATCTCTCCGGCCTGCACCTTCAGCCCGGACTTGAGCACGGTTACCGTGCCGTCGGCGGCCAGGTGCTCGATGCGCAGCTCGTCGGCCGCGTCCACGGTCACCGAGGTCTCCGAGTGCCGGAAGTCGCCGTCGCTCATGGTGGACACGTGGGAGGCCGAGTCGGCCGACCAGGCGCCCATGGAGTGCGGGTGCTTGCGGGCGAAGTTCTTCACCGAGGCGGGGGCGCGGCGGTCCGAGTTGCCCTCGCGCAGCACCGGGTTCACCGCGCTGCCCTTCACCGCGTCATACGCGGCGCGCGCGGCGCGTTCCTTGTCGGTGCTGGGGTTCTCCGGGTAGTCCGGGACGTCGTAGCCGGCGGTCTGCAGCTCCTTGATCGCGGCCTTGAGCTGCGGGATCGAGGCGCTGATGTTGGGCAGCTTGATGATGTTGGCTTCCGGGGTCTTGGCCAGCTCGCCCAGTTCCGCCAGCGCGTCCGGTACCCGCTGCTCGGCGGTCAGCCGGTCCGGGAAGTGCGCCAGGATCCGGCCGGCCAGGGAGATGTCCCGGGTTTCCACGGCCACTCCGGCCTTGCCGGCGAATGCCTCGATGATCGGCAGGAACGAGTGTGTGGCCAGCGCCGGGGCTTCGTCGGTGTAGGTGTAAATGACCTTCATCGTTGTTGTCCGTCTCTCCGCGCCGGTGTCCAGTACGTCCGTACCGTATACCCGTCGAGGCCGGGTGTGCGCGCCACGCTGGGACGGCGCGCCAGAGGCGGGTAGCGTCCTCGACCGGACTGGCGTTTCCTGGGCGGCGTAATTTTTCGGGCGGTGTACCGACGTGGTCAAGATCAATTTGCCGAAGATGCCGAAGGCGAAGAGCTGGCCCTTCGCCGCGGGGGTGTCGCTGATCCTCGGCGTCATGGTGCTCATCGACAAGGGTGCGGTCAGCTCGACGTCCGGGCTGTCCGCGCCGTGCCGGGTGGAGGTCACCGCCGAGGTCAACATCCGGGACTCCCCGGAGGCGAGCGGGCGGAACATCGGCACGCTGCACCGGGGCGACGTGCGCGGCACCCAGCCCACCGTGCGCAACGGCTACCGCGACCTCGGCAACGGCGAGTGGGCGCTCGACCAGTTCCTGCGCCCGCTGCCCGGCAGCACCTGCACCCAGTGACCGGTCCGCTCACCGTCAGCACGGTCAACGTCAACGGCATCCGGGCCGCCGTGCGCAAGGGCATGCTGGACTGGCTGCGCGACACCGACGCGGACGTGGTCTGTGTGCAGGAGTGCCGCGCGCGGCCGGAGGAGTTCCCCGAGCTGCCGGGATGGCGGCTGCACTACGCGCCGAACGAACGCGCGCTCGGCCGCAACGGCGTCGGTGTGCTGGTGCGCCCCGAGGTGGCCGCCGAATCGGTTCGGGTCGGGTTCGGCGCCGAGGAGTTCGACGCCACCGGCCGCTACCTGGAGGTGGACCTGCCCGGGGTGACCATCGGCTCGCTGTACCTGCCCAACGGGGTGGCCGAGACGCCCAAGCAGGAGGAGAAGGACCGCTTCCTCGCGCTGTTCGCACCCTACCTGGTCGAACGGGCCGAAAAGGCCGCCGCCGAGGACCGCCAGGTGCTGGTCTGCGGCGACTGGAACATCGCGCACACCGAACGGGACATCCGCAACTGGCGGGGCAACCGGCGCAACTCGGGTTTCCTGCCGCACGAGCGGGACTGGGTCGCCGCCGTGCTGGCATCCGGATACGCCGACGTGGTGCGCGACCTGCACCCCGACGTCGAAGGGCCGTACTCCTGGTGGTCCTACCGGGGCCGGGCGTTCGACAACGACACCGGCTGGCGCATCGACTACCACCTGACCACTCCCGGCCTGGCGGCGCGGGCGGTGAGCGCGCGGGTCGACCGGGCCGCCGAGCACGCGTTGCGCTGGTCGGACCACGCCCCGGTGACCGTGCGTTACGAATAAGTTCCGCCATTGGTTGAACGCTGAACCGGCTGCGCGGCGGGAGAATAACGACACTCTCTCCGGGCGGAAGGGAAGTGTCATGGATCTCGTAGCGTTTGTCGGCCGGGTGCTGTTCAGCCTGCTGTTCCTGGGGGCCGCGTTCGGCCACTTCAAGGACAGCGCCGCGATGACCGAGTACGCCAAGGCCAAGAACGTGCCGCTGGCCGGGCCGTCGGTGTTGGGTTCCGGCGTGCTGCTGGTGCTCGGCGGGCTGTCCGTGCTGCTCGGTGTCTGGGCCGACCTCGGCTCGCTGCTGTTGTTCGTGTTCCTGGTGCCGGCCGCCGTGCTGTTCCACGACTTCTGGAAGCAGACCGACCCGGCCACCAAGCAGATCGAGCAGGTGATGTTCAGCAAGAACATCGCGCTGGCCGGCGCCTCGCTGGTGTTCTTCACCGGGTTCGCCACGGGCGCCATCGGCTGGACACTCACCGGCCCGCTGCTCTGACCCGCTGGCACTATCGGTGCCATGCGGCTGGTTTCGGTTGACGAGGTTCGGGCGGCGGCGGAACGGATCCGGGGGGTGGCGGTGCGCACGCCGCTGCTGGCCTGTCCGTGGGCGGAACGGCCGGAGCGGACGCTCTGGCTGAAGCCGGAGAACCTGCAGCCGATCGGCGCGTTCAAGGTGCGCGGGGCGTGGAACGCGCTGGCCGTGCTGCCCGAGTCGGAGCGCGCCGCCGGCGTGGTGGCGTTCTCCAGCGGCAACCATGCGCAGGCGGTGGCCTACGCGGCCCGGGCCGGCGGGGTGCCGGCGGTGATTGTGATCGACGACACGGCACCCGCGTTGAAGATCGCGGCGACCAAGGAGCTGGGCGCCGAGGTGGTGCTCGCGCCACCGGCCGAGCGGGCCGCCGTGGCCCGGGCGCTGGCCGCCGAGCGGGGGGCCACGCTGATCCCGCCCTACGACCACCCGAACGTGATCGCCGGGCAGGGCACGGCCGGCCTGGAAATCGCCGAGGACCGGCCGGACGTGGCTTCGGTGCTGGTGCCGATCAGTGGCGGCGGGCTGGCCTCGGGGATCGCGGTGGCGGTCAAGGCGCTCTGCCCGAAGGCGGCGGTGTTCGGCGTGGAACCCGAGCTGGCCGCCGACACCCGGGACAGCTTCAAGGCCGGTGAGCTGGTCCGATGGCCGTCGGAGGACCGGGTGCGCACCAGCGCCGACGGCCTGCGCGCGGAACCTTCCGAGCTGACCTTCGCCCACCTGACCGCGCTGCTGGACGACGTGCTCACGGTGAGCGAGGCGGAGATCCGGAGCACCGTGGGCGAGCTGGCCGCCCGGTCGCGGATCGTCGCCGAGCCGTCCGGGGCGGTCGCCCCGGCCGCCTACCTGCACCGAACCGACGTCCTGCCGCCCGGCCCGTGCGTCGCCGTGGTGTCCGGCGGGAACATCGACCCCGCTCTATTTGTCGACATTCTTCGTGAGCGGACGCACAGCTGATCCGCTGCCGGTCGGTGGAAACCGACCTACTGTGCGGAGGTGGCTGATTTGACCGAACAAGCACCGTCGGCGAGCGCGATGCGGCGGGCGTTGCGCCGGGCGCGGGACGGCGCGACGCTGGACGTGGCCGAAGCGGCCGTGCTGCTGGCCGCCCGGGGCGAGGCGCTGGACGAGCTGCTGACCGTCGCCGGCCGGGTGCGCGACGCCGGATTGGCCGACGCGGGCCGGCCGGGCGTGGTCACCTACAGCCGCAACGTGTTCATCCCGTTGACCCGGCTGTGCCGGGACCGGTGTCACTACTGCACGTTCGCCACCGTGCCGCACCGGCTGCCGGCCGCGTTCCTGGAACGGGACGAGGTGCTGGAGATCGCCCGCGCCGGCGCGGCGGCCGGCTGCAAGGAGGCGCTGTTCACCCTGGGCGACCGCCCGGAGGACCGCTGGCCGGCGGCCAAGGAGTGGCTGGACGCGCGCGGCTACGACTCCACCCTGGACTACGTGCGGGCCTGCGCGATCGCGGTGCTCGAGGAGACCGGGCTGCTGCCACACCTGAACCCGGGTGTGCTGTCCTGGGAGGAGCTCACCCGGCTGAAGCCGGTGGCCGCCAGCATGGGGATGATGCTGGAAACCACCGCCGAGCGGCTCTGGTCGGAGAAGGGCGGGCCGCACTACGGCAGCCCGGACAAGGAGCCCGCGGTCCGGCTGCGCGCGATCACCGACGCCGGCCGGGTCGGCGTGCCGTACACCACCGGCATCCTGATCGGCATCGGCGAGAACCGGGCCGAGCGGGCGGACTCGCTGTTCGCCATCCGGGCCGCCGCACGGGCGCATAACCACATCCAGGAAGTGATCGTGCAGAACTTCCGGGCCAAGCCGGATACCGCGATGGCCCGGATGCCGGACGCCGAGCTGGAGGACCTGGCCGCCACCATCGCGGTGTCCCGGCTGGTGCTGGGTCCGAAGATGCGCCTGCAGGCGCCGCCCAACCTGGTCGGCGAGGAGTACGCCCTGATGCTGCGCGCGGGCATCGACGACTGGGGCGGGGTCTCCCCGGTGACCCTCGACCACGTCAGCCCGGAGATGCCCTGGCCGGCCCTGGAGTCGTTGGCTTCACACACCGAGGCCGCCGGTTTCCAGCTGCGCGAACGACTCACCGCCTACCCGCGTTTCGTGCGCGCCGGCTCGCCGTGGATCGACACCCGGCTGCACGCCCACGTGGCCGCCCTGGCCGACCCTTCAACGGGGTTGGCGAACCCGGAGGCTGCCGTTGTCGGCCGCCCCTGGCAGGAGCCCGACGGCGGCTTCGCCTCCACCGGCCGCGTCGACCTGCACACGGAAATCGACACCGAGGGCCGCACCGACGACCGCCGCACCGACTTCGACTCGGTCTACGGCGACTGGGACGCCCTGCGCGAAGAGCTAGCCGCGGTCCGCTCTCCCGCGAGTCGGCGTTCTGAGCACACCGAGTCGGCGCTTTCAGCACCCGAGCGGCTGGACGCGGACGTGCGGGCCGGCCTGACCCTGGCCGCCTCCGACCCGGCCGCACTGCTCGACCCGGCCCACGAGGCGGCCGCGATGGCCGTGCTCACCAGCGACGGCGTCGCCCTGGCCGAACTGTGCCGGCTGGCCGATGCGGTGCGGGCCGACGTGGTCGGCGAGCCGGTCAGCTACGTGGTCAACCGGAACATCAACTTCTCCAACGTGTGCTACGTGGGCTGCCGGTTCTGCGCGTTCGCGCAGCGCGAGCGGGACGCCGACGCGTTCCGGCTGTCCCTGGACGAGGTCGGGGACCGGGCCGCCGAGGCGGCCTGGGACGGCGCGAGTGAGGTGTGCATGCAGGGCGGGATCGACCCCGCCCTACCGGTGACCTTCTACGCCGACCTGGTGCGCGCGGTGCACAAGGCGGTGCCCGGAATGCACGTGCACGCGTTCTCCCCGATGGAGATCGTGTCGGCGTCGGCCAAGGCCGGCGTCTCGATCCGGGAGTGGCTGACCGAGCTGCGCGACGCCGGCCTCGGCTCCATTCCCGGTACGGCGGCGGAGATCCTGGACGACGAGATCCGGTGGATCCTGACCAAGGGCAAGCTGCCGGCCGCGCAGTGGATCGAGGTGGTGAGCACCGCGCACGAGCTGGGCATCCGTTCCTCGTCGACCATGATGTACGGCCACGTGGACGAGCCCCGGCACTGGCTGGGCCACCTGCGCACGCTGGCGTCCATCCAGGACCGCACCGGCGGGTTCACCGAGTTCGTGCCGCTGCCGTTCGTGCACCACAACGCGCCGATCTACCTGGCCGGGCTGGCCCGGCCGGGACCCACCGAGCGGGACAACCGGGCGGTGCACGCGTTCGCCCGGCTGGCCCTGCACGGCCGCATCCCGCACATCCAGTGCTCCTGGGTGAAGCTGGGCGACGAGCTGGCGGCGGACATCCTGCGCGGCGGCGCGGACGACATGGGCGGCACCCTGATGGAGGAGACCATCAGCCGTATGGCCGGCTCGGAAAACGGCTCCGCCCGCTCCGTGGCCGAACTGACCGCCATCGCGCAGGCCGCCGGCCGCCCCGTCCTCCAACGGACCACCACCTACACCGGCACCCCCGCCCCCCTCACTCCCACCCGTCCCCGCCCCCTCCCCCTAGCCCCCGCGTAACCTCCCCGTCCGTCGGCGAGTCGGGATTCTGGGTACGGCGAGTCGGGATTCTGGGTACGGCGAGTCGGGATTCTGGGTACGGCGAGTCGGGGATCTGGGTACGGCGGGTCACCGTCGGTGGAGGGCCGTGCCGCGGGGGGTCGTGGTGGGGCTACCGTGGCGGTATGGGTCAACTGGGCAAGCTCTTCGAGGGTCAGAAGATCAACGACGAGGCCGGTGGCAACTCGGACGGCAAGCAGCACCAGCCTCGGTTCGACATCGACCTGGACGGCGGTGTCGTCCGGCTGGGCCCGCGGCCGTCGGCGGCCGCCGAACCGGCCGGCCAGGACACCGATCAGGTGGAAGACGGCTCCACGGACTAGGTCGCCGCGCCCGTCAAACGCCAACTCGGTGTGCTGGGACTGTCAACTCGGTGTGCCGAAACCGCCGACTCGGTGTGCCCAGAATCCCGACTCGCCGTACCCAGAATCCCGACTCGCGGACGGGGAGGGGTTAGCGGTACTCGGGGGAGCGGGGGGCGCGGGTTGAGGGGCGCTGTGCGAGGAGCGGCAGTACTCGGTGCGCAACCACGGTGCTCAGGGTGATCACGCTGGTGGACCGGTCGATCGCCGACGAGTGGTTGAGCCGCACCAGGGTGTCCTGCAGGTCCTGGTGTGACGCCGCCGCGATCAGGCACAGCACGTCGCCGGAGCCGGTCGTGGCGTGCGCCTCGATCACGCCGGGAATCGCCTCCAGCTCGTGTGCGATCTGCTCCAGCGCGCCCTGCGCGATCTCCAGGGTGACGAACGCGCGCACCGGGTAGCCGGCCGCCGCGAGGTCCACGTCCGGCCCGTAACCCGTGATCACTCCGGACTCCTCCAGCCGGCGCAACCGGGCGGACACGGTCGCCCGCGCCACCCGCAGCAGCCGCGACAACTCCAGCGCACCGGCCCGGGGCCGCTCGTGCAGGGTCCGGATCAGGCCCAGATCGAGCTCGTCAAGTTGCATAGCTCTTTCCCGTCAGGCGCCGGCAGACTAGCCACTCTGGCCAGTTTCAAATATACCGATTGCACATCTCGAGGACCTGAGAGTCCAATATCTGGCATGACTGTGTCGTTTTCGAAGGACGATCTCCGCGAGCTGGTCGGACTGGTCGCGCACGACCCCAGCGCGGACGAATTCCCGGTGACCGGATGGGACGCGGTGGTCTGGGTGGTGGGCAACGCCACGCTGACCGCGCACTACTTCCGCACCGTCTACGGCATGGACCTGGTCGCCTACTCCGGCCCGGAGACCGGCAACCGTGATCACCACGGTTACCTGCTCACCAGTGGCGAGGGCGACGCGGCGGTGCGGTTCGTGGTCACCGGCGCGGTGGATCCGGACAGCCCGCTGGCCGAGCACCACCGCCGGCACGGCGACGGGGTCGGTGACATCGCCCTGCGGGTGCCGGACGTGGACCGCTGCATCGAACACGCCCGCCGGGCCGGCGCGCGCATCCTGGACGAGCCCCACGACGTCAGCGACGAGCACGGCACGGTGCGCATCGCCGCGATCGCCGCCTACGGGGACACCCGGCACACCCTGGTCGACCGGTCCCGCTACCACGGCCCGTACCTGCCCGGCTATCAGGCGCGCCACCAGCCGGGGAGCGGTGAGCAGGTCTTCCAGGCGCTGGACCACGTGGTCGGCAACGTGGAGCTGGGCGCGATGGACCGGTGGGTGGACTTCTACCACCGGGTCATGGGGTTCACCAACATGGCGGAGTTCATCGGCGCGGACATCGCCACCGACTACTCCGCGCTGATGAGCAAGGTGGTGGCCAGCGGCAACCACATGGTCAAGTTCCCGCTGAACGAGCCGGCCGCCGGCAAGCGCAAGTCCCAGATCGACGAGTTCCTGCGCTTCTACCAGGGGCCGGGGGCGCAACACCTGGCGCTGGCCACGACGGACATCCTCGCCGCCGTTGATCGGCTGCGTGCCGCCGGCGTGGAGTTCCTGGCCACCCCGGACTCGTACTACGACGACCCGGAGCTGCGCGCGCGGATCGGGCGGGTGCGGGTGCCGGTGGAGGAGCTGAAGAAGCGCGGCATCCTGGTCGACCGGGACGAGGACGGCTACCTGTTGCAGATCTTCACCAAGCCGTTCGGGGACCGGCCGACGGTGTTCTTCGAGCTGATCGAACGGCACGGCTCGGCCGGCTTCGGGAAGGGCAACTTCCGGGCGCTGTTCGAGGCGATCGAGCGGGAGCAGGCGGCGCGCGGGAACCTCTGAGCGCGCCTCGGCGCGCTCACCGAGCCGCGGGCCCAGTTTGGCGCGCGGCGGCGCTAGGCACTGGAGAACGCGGTCGACGGCGCTGGAACAATGAGAGCATGAGCGACTCGTCCCAACGCCGGCCCCGGATCCTGTCCGGGATCCAGCCGACCGCCGACTCCTTCCACCTGGGCAACTACCTCGGTGCGCTGCGGCAGTGGGTGGCGCTGCAGGACGAGAGCGACGCGTTCTACTTCATCCCCGACCTGCACGCCATCACCGTCGCGCACGACCCGAAGGTGCTGCGCGAGCGGACTCGGCGCGCGGCGGCCCAGCTGCTCGCGCTCGGCCTGGACCCGGCCAGGTGCACGCTGTTCGTGCAGTCCCACGTGCCCCAGCACGCCGAGCTGACCTGGGTGCTCGGCTGCCTGACCGGGTTCGGCGAGGCCAGCCGGATGACCCAGTTCAAGGACAAGTCGGCCAAGCAGGGCAACGACCGGACCACGGTCGGCCTGTTCACCTACCCGGTGCTGATGGCCGCCGACATCCTGCTCTACCAGGCCGACGCGGTGCCGGTCGGCGAGGACCAGCGGCAGCACCTGGAGCTGACCCGGGACCTGGCGCAGCGGTTCAACACCCAGTTCGGCAAGGCGCTGACCGTGCCCGAGCCGTTCATCCCGGAAGACGTGGCGAAGATCTACGACCTGCAGGACCCGACGGCCAAGATGAGCAAGTCGTCGTCCAGCCCGGGCGGCATCATCGAGCTGCTGGACGACCCGAAGGTGTCCGCGAAGAAGATCCGTTCGGCGGTCACCGACGCGGACCGGGACATCCGCTACGACCCGGAGCACAAGCCCGGCGTCTCCAACCTGCTCACCATCTACTCGGCGCTGGCCAACCGGAAGATCGCCGAGTTGGAGGCGGACTACGCGGGCAAGGGCTACGGCGACCTGAAGAAGGACCTGGCCGAGGTGGTGGCCGAATTCGTGACCCCCTTGAAGGAGAAGGTGGACGGTTACCTCGCCGACCGGGCGGAACTCGACCGGGTACTGGCGCAGGGCGCGGAGCGGGCGCGCGGCGTTGCCGGCGCGACATTGCGCCGGGTGTACGACAGGATCGGGTTCCTGCCGCCGGCGAGCTGACGACGCGCCGGCGCCGAAAGCGGAAGGGGGACCGCCTTGGCGACCGGGGCCGACAAGCCGGAGAAGCCGTCCAAGTTCGCCCAGCCGCGCACGCGGTACGAGTGGCTGGACCACCTGGTCCGGGCCGGCGCCCGATACACCGACAGCCACGGCGACCACTACGCGGCCGCGATCACCTACTTCAGCGTGCTCGCGCTGTTCCCGCTGCTGATGGTGGCGTTCGCGGCCGGGGCGCTGTTCCTGCGGCGCAACCCGGAGCTGGTGGAACAGATCAAGGACGCGATCAAGGCCAACGCCCCGGGGATCGGGGACACCCTGGCCCAGGTGATCGACTCGGCGCTGCAGTCCGCCGGCACGGTCGGGGTGATCGGTCTGCTGGTCGCGCTGTACTCCGGTCTCGGCTGGATGACCAACCTGCGGGAGGCGCTGTCCGAGCAGTGGGGCCAGCGCATCCCGCCGCCGACGGTGATCCGCAAGACGATCTCCGACCTGCTCGCCCTGGTTGGCCTGGGCCTGGCGTTGGTGATCGCGGCGGCGGTGACCGCCACCGGCGGGTTGGCCGGCCAGATCGTCGACTGGCTGGGGCTGGGCGGCATCTCCTGGCTGGCGCCGCTGATCAAGCTCAGCGCCGTGGTCGTGGGTCTGCTGGCGAATGCGCTGGTGTTCCTGTGGGTGCTCGCGCGGTTGCCGCGCGAGCCGGTGACCTGGCGGAGCGCGGCCAAGGCGGCGCTGGCCGGGGCCATCGGCTTCGAGGTGATCAAGCAGGTGATGGTGTACTACCTGGCCGGCGTGACGAACTCGCCGACCGGGGCGCTGTTCGGCCCGATCCTCGGTCTCATGGTCTTCATCTTCACCGTGTCCCGGTTCATCCTGTTCCTCACCGCGTGGGCGGCCACCAGCCGGGAGAACGAGGTCCTGCCGCCGCCACCCCCGCCGCCGCCGGTGGTGATCCGGCCCGAGGTCACCGTGCGCAACGGGGCGGGCGCGGCCGACCTGCTCGGCGTAGGCGCCGTCGCCGGCCTGCTCGGCGCGCTTCTCGCCCGCCGCCGCTAGCGTTCTGGGGTTGGAGTTCGCCGGCGTTCGGTACTTGGGCGGCGGTTTAAAGATCGGTTTGGACGGCCTGAGTTGGGCGACCTCCCGTGGCTCGGCCGCGGGCCGTTGGGTTTGGCGACCGGGGCGACTCCCCGCCAGGCTCTGTCACATGATCATCAGGGCATGGTGGTCGCTTCTGGGCGCTCAAAGCGGCCCTCATGTCCTGATGACCACCAAATCGGCGGCAGCGCTTCGGGAGGTGGCGAATCCGGGCGGCAGCGCTCCGGGAGGCGGCGTTTCCGGGTGGGCGAACGCAACGGCCGGGAGCCAAGCCGCGGGAGACAACCCACGGCGGGCCGTCCAAGCCGATCTTTACACCGCCGACCGGAGGCCGGACGCCAGTACCGAACGTCCTAGTTCTCGGCGTGCGGGGTCGGGGAAGGGTCGGGGAGGTCGGGGTCGCCCGGCTCGTCGGGGCGGCGGCGGGCGATCAGGTAGGAGAGCAGGGCGCCGAGCAGGGCGCCGCCGCCGATCACGCCGAGCGACTTGATGCGGTCCTCGTGCGACTCCACCGGGGCCGGGGGCGGCGCGGAAGCGGGCGCCTCGTAGGCGGCGGCGGCCTCCGGCTCGGCGGGCCGCGACTCGACCAGGGTGCCCACGGGTTTCACCCCTCGGGGCAGGGCAAAGCCGTAGTCGAGCAGCCGCGCGGCCTGCTGGGCCACCAGGACCGGGCGGTTCTCCGCGCGCATCATCACCACGGCCAGGCGCCGGCCACCGCGCTCGGCGGCCACGATCAGCGTGTGCCGGGCGTCGTCGGTGAACCCGGTCTTGCCGCCGATCGTGCCCTTGTAGCCGATCAGCAGGGGGTTGTCGTTGCTGATCTTGAAGCCGGGCAGGTCGCCCCGGCCGGGCCAGTCGGTGAGCCGGGTGCGGCTGATCTCCTGGAAGACCCGCTCGCGCATGGCCAGCCGGTAGATCAGCGCCAGGTCGTAGGCGGAGGTGGACATGCCGGGGCCGTCCAGGCCGGACGGGGTGGCCGGCCGGGTGTCCAGTGCGCCGAGGTCGCCGGCGGTTTCGGACATCAGGCGTAGCGTGGTCGGAACGCCGCCCAGCTCTCTGGCCAGGGCGTTCGCCGCGTCGTTGCCGGAGTTCATGATCAGGCCGGTGAGCAGTTGGCGCACCGTGTAGCGGCCGCCGGGGCCGACCCCGACCCGGCTGCCGTCGATGTTCGCGTCCTGGGCGGTGCCCTCCACCACGGTGCTCAGGTCCAGCTTGCGCATCACGACCAGTGCGGTCAGGACCTTCAACGTGGACGCCGGCCGCTCCCGGGCGTGCGGGTTGCGGGCGGCCAGTACCGCCCCGCTGTCCAGGTCGGCCAGCACCCAGGACGCGGCGCCGATCCCGGGCGGCAGCAGCGGCACGCCGGCCGGCATGACGAACCCGCACTCGCCCATCCGGGCGCCGCCGACCGGCCGGGCCGGCACCGGCAGCGGGGTGGGGGGCGGCTCACCGGGGTGCGGGCGTTCCGAGGCGTCCACCGGCGGCGGCGGGGCCACCGGCACGGTGCACTTCGGCGCCGGCTGTCCCGGTTTGGGTTGCCCGGCCGCCGGTTGCCCGGCCAGCGGCTGTCCCGGTTTGGGTTGCCCGTGCCCCGGGTGAGCCGGCGTCGCGTGCCCGTTGGGAGAGGGGTTCGGGGTCGGCGTCACGGGCGGCTGAGCCAGTGCCACGCCGGTCATCACCGGCCCGGTCACCAGCACAAATACCGCACACAACAACCCGCCGACCCGTGCGCCAACCACACCGGCACCCTAGCCATCGGCAACCGGGCGCCCACCACCTACCCGGAGGTCCTCAGGCGGAGGCGGGGGTGGCTTCCAGGTCGCGTTTGATGGCGTTGAGGGTGTCGCGCATGCCGTCGACCATGTTGGCGTCCAACTGGTCGATGCCCCCCCACAGCATTTTGACGAACATCCGGATGGGCAGCGCGGGCATGGCGGTGCGGTGGCGCCACTGGGTCAGCTCGGTGCCGCCGTCGTCGGTGGCCGCGATCTTCCAGCCCCACTGCATGTGGTTCTCCGCGACCTGGAAGGCGAACTTGCTCGGCTCCTCGCACTCGATGACCTCGCAGTGCGTCACCCAGCGCGCCACGCCCTTCTTGTTCCACGCGGCGAAGTGCGCGCCCGGGGCCGGCCCGCTGGCGCCCTTGGTCCACTTTCCGCCGGTGTTGCTGGGACTCCACTTGCCCATGTTGGTGATGTCGGTCACCGTCGCCCACACCTTGTCCGGTGCCGCCGCGATGGTCACGCTCGCCTCGTCCATGGCCGCCTCCCCGATCCGCCAGCAGTGCCCTGCTAGCTCAAGTCCTGATCAACTCCGTGCAACTGGGCGGTAACTTACCGCGGGAAGCCCTGGTCATCCCCTGGCCCGCGCTTGTAGCGTGCCCGGATGCGCCGTCGCACCCGATCGGGTTGTGCGGGGCATCGATTTCCCACAGATGAGGCACGCCGAGGGGGCAGCGGCATGGGTGGACGAGTCCGGAGAACAGCGGTGGTCGCGGCGCTGCTGGTGGCCGCGCTGAGCGTGGCCGGTTGCGCCAAGGACACCGGTGGCGGGGGTGGATCGGGTTCATCGGCCGCCGGCTGTCAGCGCAATCCCGCGCCGGCCGGGCCCGCCGCCGTGGCCGAGCCGCCCGAGGTGCCGCCGGACCTGAACGCGTCCAACCTGAAGGTGGGTCTTTCCTACGACGTCGGTGGCCGGGGCGACGCCTCGTTCAACGACGCGGCGGCGGCCGGGCTGGACCGGGCCAAGTCCCGCCTCGGGGTGACCGACATCAAGGAGCTGACCGCCGCCGTCGGGGAGAGCGAGGACGCCAGCGCGACCCGGCTGCGCCAGCTGGTGGACGGCGGGTACAGCCCGGTGATCGCGGTCGGCTTCAAGTACGAGCCCGCCGTGGTGAAGGTGGCCCCGGCCGCGCCGAACACCAAGTTCGGGCTGGTCGACAGCACCGCCGAGGGCGTGCCCAACGTGACGCCGCTGTTGTTCGCCGAGGAGCAGGGCTCCTTCCTGGTCGGCGTGGCGGCCGCACTGAAGACCAAGACCTGCCACGTCGGCTTCGTCGGCGGCGTGGAGACCCCGCTGATCCAGAAGTTCGAGGCCGGCTTCAAGCAGGGCGCCAAGGCGGTCGCGCCGAACATCAAGATCGACACAAAGTACATCTCCCCGGCCGGCGACCTGAGCGGGTTCAACGACCCGGCCAAGGGCGGCGAGGCGGCCAAGGGGCAGCTGGACTCCGGGGCCGACGTGATCTACGCGGCGGCCGGCGCCTCGGGCAGCGGCGCGTTCCGCGCGATCAAGGCGGCGAGCACCCCGCAGAGCCCGAAGTGGGGCATCGGCGTTGACTCCGACCAGTACCAGGACAAGAACCTGGCCGACGTGCGGGACATCATCCTCACCTCCATGCTCAAGCGGGTGGACGTGGCGGTGTACAGCTACATCGGCGCGGTGGCCACCAACCGGCTGGACAACCTGCCCAAGGTGTTCGACCTGAAGGTGGACGGCGTCGGCTACGCCACCTCCGGCGGCAACGTGGACGACATCAAGCCGCAGCTGGATGCGTACAAGTCGCAGATCATCGGCGGCGCCATCACCGTCTCGCCGAAACCGTGAGCCCAGATCTCGCGGTAAGGCTGGTGGGCATCACCAAGCGCTTTCCCGGGGTGGTGGCGAACAGCGACATCAACCTGGACGTCGCCACCGGCGAGGTGCACGCGCTGTGCGGGGAGAACGGCGCCGGCAAGTCCACCCTGATGAAGATCCTCTACGGCATGCAGCAGCCGGACGAGGGGCGGATCGAGGTGAACGGTTCACCCGTGCGCTTCCGGTCGCCGTCCGAGGCGATCCGGGCCGGCATCGGCATGGTGCACCAGCACTTCATGCTGGCCGACAACCTTACCGTGGCGGAGAACGTGCTGCTCGGCGCCGAGTCGCTGCACGGGATCGGGGCGCGAGCCCGGAAGAAGATCGCGGAGCTGGCCGGCACCACCGGCCTGCGGGTGGACCCGGAGACCGAGCTGGCCCAGCTGGGCGTGGCCGACCGGCAGCGGGTGGAGATCCTGAAGGTGCTCTACCGGGGCGCCCGGGTGGTGATCCTGGACGAGCCGACGGCGGTGCTGGTCCCGCAGGAGGTGGACGAGCTGTTCGCCACCGTGCGCGGCATGCGCGCGGACGGCTACACCTTCCTGTTCATCTCGCACAAGCTGGACGAGGTGCGGGCCATCGCCGACACGATCACGGTGATCCGCAGGGGGCGCAGCGTCGGCACGGCCGACCCGAAGGCGGTGACCAGCCGCCGGCTGGCCGAGATGATGGTCGGCAGCGAGCTGCCGACCCCGGAGACCCGGGAGGCCACCGTCACCGACCGCGCGGTGCTGCGGGTCGAAGGCCTCACCCTGCTGGCCGCCGACGGCGCGCGCCGGGTCCTGGACGGCATCGACCTCACCGTGCACGCCGGCGAGGTACTGGGCATTGCCGGGGTCGAGGGCAACGGGCAGACCGAGCTGGTCGAAACGATCATGGGTATGCGGGGCGCTCAAACGGGCCGGGTACACCTGGGGGAGCAAGACCTCAGTACCGCCGGCACGCTGGCCCGGCGCGAGGCCGGCATCGGTTACGTACCGGAGGACCGCACCCGTCACGGGCTGCTGCCCAGCCAGCCGCTGTGGGCCAACCGCATCCTCGGCCACCAGAGCCGCCCGCCGGTGGCCCGGGGCGCACTGCTGGACCTGCCGGCCACGAGAACGGACACCGAGCGGATCGTCCGCGACTTCGACGTGCGCACCCCGGGCGTGGAGGTGGCCGCCGCCGCGCTGTCCGGCGGCAACCAGCAAAAACTCGTCGTGGGGCGGGAGCTTTCCGGCTCGCCGCTGTTGTTGATCGCTTCGCACCCGACGCGCGGCGTGGACGTGGGCGCGCAGGCGCTGATCTGGGAGGAGATCCGCAAGGCCCGGCACGACGGGCTGGCGGTGCTGCTGGTGTCCGCCGACCTGGACGAGCTGATCGGCCTGTCCGACTCGATCAAGGTCATGCTGCGCGGCCGGCTGGTCGCCGACGCGGACCCGGCCACGGTCACCCCGGAGCAGCTCGGCGCGGCTATGACCGGGGCCGCGGCATGACGGCGGCGGTGGCCACAGCGCTGACCGGAGGGGTGAAAGGCCGGTTCCTGGCGCCGGCGCTGGCCCTGCTGTTCGCCGCGCTGCTGTGCGGGATCGCGCTGCTGATCAGCGGCGACTCGCCGTGGCTGGCCCTGTCCACCATGGTCGGCCAGGTCACCCAGGGCACCACGGCGGTGGACATCCTGAACAGCGCCGCCGTGTACTACGTGTCCGGGCTGGCCGTCGCGCTGGGCTTCCAGATGAAGCTGTTCAACATCGGCGTGGAGGGCCAGTTCCGGCTGGCCGCCTGCGTGGCCGCGATCGTGGGCGGCGCGCTGGTGCTGCCCCCGGTGCTGCACACGCTGGTGATCATCCTGGTGGCCGTGCTGGTGGGCGCGGCGTGGGCCGGGATCGCCGCGGTGCTGCGGGCCTACCGGGGGGTCAGCGAGGTCATCTCCACGATCATGCTGAACGCCATCGCCACCGGCCTGATCGCCTACCTGATCCGGCCGGACACCTTCGGCGTGCTGCAGGGCAACAACATCTCCACCCAGCCGATCACGCCCAGCGGCCGGTTCCCGGGCATCTCGTTCGGCGAGTCGGGCACCGTGCTGGGCATGGTGTTCGTGGCCGCCGCGCTGGGCTTCGGGTACTGGTTCCTGCTGGGCCGGACCCGGTTCGGCTTCGAGCTGCGGGCGTCCGGGGAATCGCCGACGGCGGCCGCCGCCGGCGGGGTGAACGCGCGCCGGATGACGCTGGTTGCGCTGCTGCTCTCCGGCGCGATGGCCGGCCTGGTCGGGCTGCCCGAGCTGCTCGGCCGGGACTTCGCCTACACGCTCAACGCCCCGCAGGGCTACGGCTTCACCGGCATCGCCATCGCGCTGCTCGGCCGCAACCACCCGGTCGGCGTCGCGCTGGGGTCGCTGCTCTGGGCGTTCCTGGACAAGGCGGCGCTGGCGCTGGACAACGTCGGGGTGCCCCGGGAGATCGCGGTGATCATGCAGGGGGTTTCGGTGATCGCGGTGGTGATCGCCTACGAGATCGTCCGCCGGTACGAGCTGACCGCGCAACGCCGCCGGGTGACCGGCGCGTCACCGGCGGCGGCTCCGGCCGGGGCGGCGTCATGACCGCGCTGAGCGAGTCGGTCGAGGTACCGGCCGCGCCGCCGCGCCGGCGGATGCCCGGCTGGGCGCGCGGGGCGCTGGCGGCGGCCGCGGCGGTGGCCGTACTGGTGGTCACCTCGGAGCTGACCGGCGAGCACCAGCTGACCTCGTCCGGCACCATCCAGTCGGCGGTCCGGCTGCTCATGCCGATCCTGCTGGCCGGCCTGGGCGGGCTGTGGGCGGAGCGCGCGGGCGTGATCAACCTCGGCCTCGAGGGCATGATGATCATGGGTACTTGGGGGGCCGCGTTCTGCGGGCTGCACTGGGGGCTGTGGGCGGCGATCCTGGGCGGCGCGGTGTTCGGCGCGCTCGGCGGGCTGCTGCACGCGCTGGCCACGGTGACCTTCGGGGTGAACCACATCGTGTCCGGGGTGGCGATCACCCTGCTCGGCGCCGGGCTGACCAAGTACCTGTCCACGCTGATCTTCGAGCCGGTGTCCCGGAACCCGAGGCAGTCGCCGCAGCTGCCCGGAGTGGACACGTACTCGGTGCAGCCGCTGGGGGACTGGCTGGGCGCGGTCGAGGACGCCCGGCTGCCCGTGCTGGCCGACCTGGCCGGGCTGCTGCGCGGAGTACTCACCGGGTTCACGCCGCTGGTGCTGCTCGGGTTCGCGCTGGTGCCGCTGAGCTACTGGATCCTGTGGCGGACCCGGTTCGGGCTGCGGCTGCGTTCCTGCGGGGAGAACCCGTACGCCGCCGAGTCGCTCGGTGTCTCGGTGTACGCGCACAAGTACGCGGCCGTGGTCATCTCCGGCGCGCTGGCCGGCCTGGGCGGTGCCGCGCTGGTGCTGAACCCCGGCCAGCTCGGCTACCTGGAGAACCAGACCGGCGGGCGGGGCTACATCGGCCTGGCCGCGATGATCTTCGGCAACTGGCGGCCGGCCGGTCTGCTGGCCGGCTCGGCGCTGTTCGGCTACGTGGACGGTCTGCAGCTGCGGGCCGGCGGCGCGGCGGTGCACGCGCTGCTCTACGGCGCCTCGCTGCTGGCCGTCGCGGTGGCGGTGTGGTGGCTGTACCGGCGGCACTGGTTGGCCGCCGGGCTGGCCGCGGCGGCCGGCGCGGTGGCGTACGCGGTCTACTACCTGAGCGACACCGTGCCGCGCGAGTTCGCCACCTACGCGCCGCAGCTGGTCACGCTGGTGGTGCTGGCGGTGGCCGCGCAACGACTGCGGCCGCCGGCGGCCGACGGCCTGGAGTACCGGCGGGGGTCGGGTGACTGACTGGGCCGTTCTGCGGGCGGCCGCCGTGCAGGCGGCTTCGCAGGCCTACGCGCCGTACTCCGGGCTGTGCGTCGGCGCGGCGGCGGAGTGTTCCGACGGCCGGACGGTCACCGGGTGCAACGTGGAGAACGCGTCCTACGGGCTCGGCGTGTGCGCCGAGGTGACCATGGCCGGGCAGCTGCGCCTCACCGGGGGCGGCCGGTTCGTCGCGGTGGCCTGCCGGTCGTCGTCCGGTGAGCTGCTGACGCCGTGCGGCCGCTGCCGCCAGGTGCTCTACGAACTGGGCGGCGGCACGTGCCTGGTCGACACCGCCACCGGTCCCCGGGCATTGGCCGACCTTCTCCCCGACGCCTTCGGCCCCGCCGACCTACCGCGCTTGGGATGAGAAGTCTGTGAGCGATCGGAGGGGGAGGGATTGGCGTGACCAGTGCGGTTGAGGTGATCGCCGTGAAGCGGGATGGGGGGGTGCTCAGCGGCGAGCAGATCGACTGGGTGGTGGGCGCGTATACGGCGGGTGTCGTGGCCGAGGAGCAGATGGCGGCGCTGGCCATGGCGATCCTGCTGCGCGGCATGACCGCCGCCGAGACCGCCCGCTGGACCCGGGCGATGATCGACTCGGGGGACCGCCTGGACCTGCGCGGCGAGCCGGGGCGGCCGCTGGTGGACAAGCACTCCACCGGCGGGGTCGGCGACAAGATCACGTTGCCGCTGGCGCCGCTGGTCGCGGCCTGCGGCGCGGCGGTGCCGCAGCTGTCCGGGCGCGGGCTGGGCCACACCGGCGGCACGCTGGACAAGCTGGAGTCGATCCCCGGCTGGCGGGCGGCGCTCACCGAGGAGGAGATCCGCGCGCAGCTGGCCGAGGTCGGCGCGGTGATCTGCGCGACCACGCCGACCCTCGCGCCGGCCGACCGCAAGCTGTACGCATTGCGCGACGTCACCGGCACGGTGGAGTCGGTGCCGCTGATCGCCAGCTCGATCATGAGCAAGAAGATCGCCGAAGGCACGGACGCGCTGGTGCTGGACGTGAAGGCGGGCAGCGGGGCGTTCATGAAGACGCCGGAACGGGCCCGTGAGCTGGCCCGCACGATGATCGAGATCGCCGGGGCGCACGGGTTGCGGGCGAGCGCACTGATCACCGACATGTCGGTGCCGCTGGGGCTCACGGCGGGGAACGCGCTGGAGGTCGCGGAGTCGGTCTCGGTGCTCCAGGGTGGTGGGCCGCCGGATGTGGTCGAGCTGACCGTCCGCCTGGCCCGGGAGATGCTCGCGCTGGGGGGTGTGAACGGCGGCCCCGACCCGGCCTCCGTTCTGGCCTCCGGCAAGGCCTACGACGTGTGGCGGGCGATGATCGCCGCGCAGGGCGGCGACCCGGACGCGCCGCTGCCGGTGGCCCGCCGGGTGGAGCCGGTGCTGGCTTCGCGGGACGGTGTGCTGGCCGGTTGCGACGCGTTCGCGGTCGGCGTGGCCGCCTGGCGGCTGGGCGCCGGCCGGGCGCGCAAGGAGGACCCGGTGGACGCCGCCGCCGGCGTCCGCCTGCTGGCCCGGCCCGGGGACGCGGTGGCCGCCGGCCAGCCGTTGCTGGAGCTGCACACCGATCGTCCGGACACTTTGGAGTCCGCGCGCGCGGCGTTGACCGGTGCGCTGCCGATCGCGGACGAGGCGCCGCGTGGGGGGCCGCTGGTGCTGGAAGTGCTGCGCTGACCTATCCGTTTCGCGGTGGGGTTGGGTTTTCAAGATTGCCTGGACGGCCGCCCGTGGGTTGGGGGCGGCCGTTGCGTTGGGTTCGGGTGCCAGCTTCACCGTGCGTAGTTACCGATCCGGGCGCGGCGCGGCCCTGCTTCGCCGAGTGGCAGCTCAGTGGCTGTTGATCTCGATGTGCGGGCGACTCCGCTGCCACTCGGTGAGCCGGCGCGACTTCGCCCGCCGTCAGTGGCTACGGTGCGTCGCGAAGTTTGGGGGTGTGCGCGGACCGGTTTCGTCGAGAGCAAGATGAGTCCGGTTTCGTCGCGCCGGACGGCGGACTCAGCTTGCGCTCGGCGAGCGGACCCCTCCCAACCTCCGCGCACGGCTACCGCCGGCGACCAGCCGCGCGGGGCGCAGGCACCCAACCGCCGGCCGGGCTCGCAGGCCCAGGGTCGCCCCAAACCCATCCCGTCCAGGCCGTTCTTGAACCCGCCACCCAACGGGCGCGAAAGCCCCGGCTCGCGGGAGTTCGGGGGCTCCGGCGAATCGGGGCTCTCGGTCATACCTGCTGAAGTGACTGAATCACCGTGCTGAAGTGACTGAATCAGCGGGGGTGGGTGGGGTGGGGGTTAGTCTTCGTCGTCGGTGTCGGGGGTGGTGCCGTTGCGCGCCTTGACGGAGGTCTTGGCGCGGGAGCGGCGCTGGGCGGGGCGGGGGGCCGGCATGGGCATCTGGCCGGGGTGGCCACCGGGCCCGCGGCCCAGGATGAGCTCCGCGAAGGTGGCCATTGCCTCGTCCAGCTGGCCGGCGTTGCGCCGCTCGGACTCCTGGTTGGCCTGCTGAACCAGCGTGACCAGGGAGTCCTTGTCCGGACGGTTGCCGACCGAGCTGTCCAGGCCGTCCAGCCGCTTGGTGACGGCTTCCAGCTGGTTGGCCAGGTTGTCCAGGCGGGTGGCCAGCGTGTTGAGCTGGTCGGTCGGGTCGACGGCGGGCCGCTCGGCGAGCGCGTCCAGCTTGCCGGTCAGGCCGGTGCCGGTCTCGCTCACTAGCTGGCGCACGCCCTCGTCGGTGCGGTCCAGCCGGTCCCGGACACCGGCGCCGGTCTCCTCGACCGACTTGCGCAGGTGGTCGCGGGCGCCGTCCAGCTGCTGGCGGACGCTCTCGTCGATCTCGTCCAGCCGGCCGCGCAGCGCGGTCTCGGCGGTGCCGACCCGCTCCTTGACCGGTCCGGTGATCGCGCCGGGCATGCCGTCCAGGCGCAGCTCGTGCCGGTCCAGCCGGTTGTCCAGGTCGTCGAACCGCTTGTGCAGGCCGCCGAGCTTGTCGTCCAGGCCGTCCATCCGGCCGACGACGCCCTCCATCCGGCCCGCCACCCCGTCCAGCCGGCCGTCCAGCTGGGCGAACGGTTTGGCCAGGCGGTCGACCAGGGCATCCACCGCTCGGCCGACCGAGGCGACGGAAGCGTCCTGGGCGTCCAGCTTGGCCACGGTCTCGTCCAGCCGCTCGGCCAGCACGCTGACCTCGGTCCGGTCGGGGAGCTCGGCGAGGCGCTTGCGCATGGAACCCAGGGCGTCGAGGGTGGCCAGGCGCGCGTGGATCTCGTCAAGTGAGTCGAAGATTTGCTGCTGTTCGCTCTCGCGGATTTCCGCAGCACGCATGAGCATGCTGCGCATCCGGTCGAACGACATACTCTGTTGATCACTCAAGGCGCTGACGCTTTCGTCGAACGGTTAGGGAGCGGAGCGTCTGGAGCTTATCGAGTCGCACAGCGTCACCCGCATGGGTGCACCTATCAAGTCCTGTCAGCCATGTGGGTTAACAATATGAGGGATTAGAGTCACAGCCGTGCATCAACTTCCTGTGCCCCTGAGTGTCGAACACGTCCGGAACGCCCCAAAGGTGCTACTGCACGACCACCTGGACGGCGGCTTGCGCCCGGGCACGATCATCGAGCTCGCCGAGGAGTTCGGATACCCCTCCCTACCCAGCACGGATGCCGAGGAACTCGGCGAGTGGTTCGCCTCGGCGGCCGACTCCGGCTCGCTGGAGCGGTACCTGGAGACCTTCTCGCACACCGTCGGCGTGATGCAGGACCGGGCGGCGCTGGTGCGGGTGGCCGCCGAGTGCGCCGAGGACCTCGCCGCCGACGGGGTGGTCTACGCCGAGGTGCGGTTCGCCCCGGAGCAGCACGTGACCCGGGGGCTTGCGCTGGAGGACGTGGTGGAGGCGGTGCTGGAGGGCTTCCGGGTGGGCGCCCGGCGGGCCGCCGGGGACGGCCGGCGGGTCCAGGTCTACTGCCTGCTCACCGCGATGCGGCACGCCGCGCGGTCCCGGGAGATCGCCGAGCTGGCGGTGCGCTACCGGGACGAGGGCGTGGTCGGGTTCGACATCGCCGGCGCCGAGGCCGGGTTCCCGCCCACCCGGCACCTGGACGCCTTCGAGTACCTGCGCCAGCAGAACGCGCACTTCACCATCCACGCCGGCGAGGCGTTCGGCCTGCCGTCCATCTGGGAGGCGCTGCAGTGGTGCGGCACCGACCGGCTGGGCCACGGCGTGCGCATCGTCGACGACCTGGAGGTGGGCGACGACGGTCAGGTGAGGATGGGCCGGCTGGCCGCGTACGTGCGGGACAAGCGCATCCCGCTGGAGATGTGCCCGTCCTCCAACATCCAGACCGGTGCGGCCAAGTCACTGGCCGAGCACCCGGTGGGGCTGCTCACCCGGCTGCGCTTCCGGGTCACCGTGAACACGGACAACCGCCTGATGTCCGGCTGCTCGCTGACCAGCGAGCTCACCGACCTGGCGCACACCTTCGGCTACGGCTGGGCCGACCTGCGGTGGTTCACGGTCAACGCGATGAAGAGCGCGTTCATCGGCTTCGACGAGCGGCTGGCGCTGATCAACGACGTGATCAAGCCGGCGTACGCCCAGTTGATCGGATAGGCACGCCGTCCCCCGGACGGCGCGGTTCGGGTTGATCTGCCGGGGCTCTGGTGCCGCCCGCCTGTTCCGCGGCAGTCCCCCGGCGACTACCGCTAGCGGGGGCGGAGGCGTTTGTTCAGGTCGTCCACCAGTGCGCTCCACCTTGCGGCTTCGGCGTCGAAAGGGGGGCTGGGAGCGAGCCTGCTGGGATCGGGGCGCAGTACGAAGGAGGTGAGCCAGCCGAGGCTCGCCGACGGCGCCAGCGCGATCTCAGGGCCTTCGTCGCCGCCCCACCGGCCGACGTCCAGGAGCAGTTCGACGGCCAGGTCCAGCTGGTTGGGGTCGACCTCGGTGGGGCCGTCCAGCAGGTCGTCGGTGAGCCCGATCAGCTGGTAGGTGTTCTGCGGGTCGACCACCACGGCCAGCTCCCCGGCGGTGGCCTTCTCGGCCACCTCCGACCACGTGGAGGCCTTGGTCAGGTCGTGCCCGGTGGCGCCGTCGTCGGCCAGGAAGCGCACCAGCGCGCGGGCCGAGCCGCAGGTGTCGATCCGGCCGCCGGAACCCAGGAACACCGGCTTGTCGTCCACGTAGCAGCGCAGCGTGTAGTGGTCGGTGTCGTCGGTGCTGATCAGGATGGGGTCGATGCCCACCCGCTCCCAGAACGCGATCGCCTCGGTGGCGTCGCCGGCCGGGGCCACGGCCTTGCCGGGCTCCTCCTCGGTCTCGGCCTCGCCGGCCTCGTCGGCCTCGTCGACCTCCCGCTGGGCGGCGGCCAGCGCCACCTTGTCCACCTCGGGGACGGTGACGATGCCGTCCAGCTCGTCGATCACCTCGTCCCACCGGTTGACCACGGCGTCGGCCAGCTCGGTCCACAGCCGCTTGGAGTCGCGGCTGCTGAACACCCAGGAGTCCCGTTCCAGCAGGGCGAACGCCTCGGCCGAGTTGAGCACGTCGTGCACCTTGTCCAGGCCGCAGGTGTCGGCCAGCGAGCGGACCACGGTGGTGATCGCGGACAGCTCGCCGATGGTCCAGGTGTCCGGCTCCTGGGCGACGATCTCCGGCACGCCGACCAGGTCGTAACACTGGTTCTCCTCGGGCACCAGCTCGGCCGGCCCCAGCTGGGCCATCAGCGGCCATGCCGGGTGGTCGGCCAGGTCGTGCGACGGGACGGTGCGCACATAGGCGGCCAGGGTTGCCGCGTCGGGGAATGCGTGCAGGGACTCCTCGTTGCCGAGGAAGCCCTCCCACTCCTCGCCCTCCGCGCGCCACCGGGGCGCCCACAGGGTGATCAGGTCGCCGGCGGTCAACGACAGCTGGATCGGCACGATGTCCATCGCCACGAGGGCAGCGTATCGGGCCGTGGACATGACACCGGGCCGGCCCGAAGGGGTGGGCCGGCCCGGTTGGTTGGTTGTTTCCGGGGGAGTGTCGTCTGGACAGCCGTCAGGTCGAGCTGTGCAGGCGGACTACCCCCACCGTCACGTCGTTCAATCCGCCCTCGTCGAACTCGTGCCGCAGCCGGTCCGCTTTCAGGGTGGCCGAAAGGCCGTCGTACGGGCCATGTGCGTCGACCTCACCGGTCTGCGGGTCCACGGCGAGCACGATGTAGCCATCGCACTGTCCGAGCTGCTCTGCCGCGGCCACCAAAGCCGCGTTGGCTGGCGCGTGCTCCGCCACTCCGATCACCTCCTGACGACTGTTCCTGATGAGTACAGCGGTCGAGGCCGGGCCAATGTGTCACCTACAGCCGGATACCACCCGTTCGGGGCAGATTCACGGGTCACTGTGGGTGACTTGACGACGCACGGTCGATATGCGTCTGAGACCTCGGTCATATCCGCAGGTGATCACGATTTCCGAGAATTGAGTAAACCAATTGATGATGAGTTGTGGCGGGGTCGCCCGGGGGCCTCCGGGGCTGGCAGGATGCGGCCGTGCCTATGCAGCTTCACGTGGTGGACCATCCGTTGGTCAAGGCCCGGATGAGCACCCTGCGGGACGTCCGCACCCCGAACCAGTCGTTCCGCGCCGCGCTGCGCGAGCTGGCCGAGATGCTGGTGTACGAGGCCTGCCGGGACGCCGAGCTGGCCACCGAGCGGATCGAGACGCCGGTTGCCGGGGCCACCGGTTACCGGCTGGCCGCCCCGCCGCTGCTGGTGCCCGTGCTGCGCGCCGGGCTGGGCATGGTGGACGCCGCGCTGGCGCTGATCCCGGAGGCCCGGGTCGGCTTCGTCGGCGCGTACCGCGACGAGGAGACGTTCCAGCCGGTCTCCTACCTGGAGTCGCTGCCCGAGTCGCTGGCCGGCTGGCCGGTGTTCCTGCTGGACCCGATGCTGGCCACCGGCGGCACCCTGGTGCACGCGGTGCGGCTGCTCACCGACCGGGGGGCCAGCGAGGTCACCGCGATCTGCGTGCTGGCCGCGCCGGAGGGGCTGGCCGTGGTGGAGGAGTCCGGCCTGCCGGTGCGGGTGGTCACCGCGCAGGTGGACGAGGGGCTCAACGACTCCCGGTTCATCGTGCCCGGGCTCGGCGACGCCGGCGACCGCCAGTTCGGCGCGCGGTAGCGCGTGGCCCTGACTTGGCCCGGGCCGGCGTTTGCGGGTGCGCCGCCCGGGCGATCACCGGCCGTTGCCTAGCCGGCCGGGGTTTTGGCCCGCCAGCCGAGTGCGGTGGCCCGGACGGTCTGGTGGTAGAGCTCGGCCGGGTCGCCGGCCGCCTCCGGCAGCAGCGCGCGCAGCTCCAGCGAGATCAGCCCGTGCACCCCGGCCCACATGCTGGTGGCGATCACGGCGGGATCCTCGTCCCGCAGGATGCCGGCGTCGATCGCCTGGCGCACCGCGTTCAGCAGCGGCCGGAAGGTGCCCTCGGCCCGTTCCACGGAGTCCTGGTCCGGCTCGACCGCGCCGCCGACCGGGCCGAACATGACCTGGTAGAAGTGCGGTTCGGCCAGCGCGCTCTCCCGGTACGCCACGCTCAACGCCTGCAGGTCGGCCATCGGGTCACCGCTCGGCCGGATTCCGCCCAGCCGCCGGCCGAACCGGGTGAACGCCTCGTCGAACACCGCGCGCAGCAGGGCCGGTTTGCCGCCGAACAGCGAGTAGACCGCCGTGGTGGAGGTGCCCACCAGGGCCGCCAGCTTGCGCAGGCTGAGTGCGTCGAGGCCCTCCTCGGACAGGATCCGGACCGCCTGCTCCAGCAGCCGCACCCGTAGCGCCTCGTCGTGCACCTTCGGCCTCGCCATGGCGAAAGGCTACTTGAGCGTTCCCCGGGCCCGGCTCACTCCATCAACCCGGCGGCCAGCGTCGCGCCCAGCTCCCAGCAGGCCTCGAGGGCCGCCTTGTCCGGCTGGCCGGCCACGGTGACCGGGGCGGCGGCCCGGCGCCAGCCCAACCCGTCGGCGATCGACTCCACCGCCTTCACCGCGCCCTCGACACCCAGGTTGCCGTGCACGTAGAGCCCGTACGGCCGGCCCTGGGCGTCGTCCAGCACCGGGTAGTAGACCTGGTCGAAGAAGTGCTTCAGCGCGCCGGACATGTAGCCGATGTTGGCCGGCGTGCCGAGCACCAGCCCGTCGGCGGCCAGCACGTCCGACGCCGTGGCGGCCAGCGCGGCCCGGCGCACCACGTCCACCCCGGTGATCTCCGGGTCGGTCGCGCCGCGCAGCACCGCCTCGAACATCTCCGAGGTGGCCGGGGACGGCGTGTGGTGCACGATCAGGAGCGTGCGGGTCACGGCGTGACCAGTTCGGACACGTGCGCGCGCAGCTCGGCCAGGCGCTCGGCGGCGCGTTCCCGGGCGGCGGGCAGCTCGTCCCGGCCGGCGACCGGCTCGGTCACCTCCAGGTAGGCCTTGAGCTTCGGCTCCGTGCCCGACGGGCGGACCACCGCGCGGCCCCGGGTGCCGTCGATCACCAGCACGTCCGGCGCCGGCCGGGTGACGCCGCTGGTCACCCGGCCCAGGCGGGCGACCACGTCGTCCCGGTCGGCCGGGGCGAGCGGGAAGGTCACCGCCTCGGTCAGGTGCAACCCGTGCGCCAGTGCCAGCTCGTCCAGCGCGTCCAGCAGGGACCCGCCCTCGGCCTTGCGGGTGGCCGCCAGGTCCGCGGCGAGCACGGCGGTGGCGATGCCGTCCTTGTCCCGCACGCCGTCCGGGTCCACGCAGTAGCCGAGCGCCTCCTCGAACCCGTAGACGAACCCCGGGTCGCCGCCTTCCGACTGGTCACCCGCGCGCACGATCCACTTGAATCCGGTCAGCGTCTCGGCGAACCGGGCACCGTGCGCGGCGGCGATCTCCCGCAGCTGCCGGGAGGAGGCCACCGTGGTGGCCACCAGCGGGTCCGGGTAGTACTCCCGGTCCAGGTTGGCCAGCAGGTGCTCGCCGAGCAGCGCGCCGGTCTCGTTGCCGGTGAGCATCCGCCAGCCGCCGTCGGCGGAGGGGTCCGGCACGCCCAGCGCGCAGCGGTCCGCGTCCGGGTCGAGGGCGACGGCCAGGTCGGCGTCGATGTAGCGGGCCAGCTCGAGCAGCGCGTCCGTTGCCCCGGGTTCCTCCGGGTTGGGGAAGGCCACCGTGGGGAACGCCGGGTTCGGCTCGGCCTGGCTGGGTACCAGCCGCACGTCGGTGAACCCGGCGGAGCGCAGCGCGCGCACCGCCACCGCGCCGCCCACGCCGTGCAGCGGGGTGAGCGCGATGCGCAGGTTCCGGTCGGCGCCGAAGGGCAGCCGGGACACCCGGTCCAGGTAGTGCCAGACCAGGCCCTCCGGGTTGGTCTCGGGCACCGGGGTGAACGGGATGTCGGCGGCCGCCGGGGCGTCCGCGATGGCCGCCTCGATCTCCGCGTCCGCCGGCTCCACCAGCTGCGCGCCCTCGTCCGGGCCGCCCAGGAAGACCTTGTAGCCGTTGTCGGTCGGCGGGTTGTGTGAGGCGGTGATCTGCACCCCGGCCACCGCCCGCCGCTGCCGCACCGCGTAGGCCAGCAGCGGCGTGGGCAGCGGGTCGGCCAGCGCGATCACGTCGAACCCGGCCCCGGCCAGCACCCCGGCCGCCGCGGCGGCGAACCGGGCCGAACCCAGGCGGGCGTCCCGGCCGACCACCACCAGCCGGGCGCCGGCCCGCACCGCGTCCCGCTCGAGCAGCCAGGCGGCCAGTCCGGCGGTGGTCCGGCGCACCACGGCGATGTTCATCCCGGCGGGGCCGGCGCGCACCTTGCCGCGCAGCCCGGCGGTGCCGAAGCGCAGCGGCCCGGCCATCCGGTCGGCCAGCTCGTCCGGGTGCTCGCCGTCCAGCAGCCGGCGCAGCTCCTCGCGAGTGTTCGGGTCCGGGTCCTCGGCGATCCAGCGGAGCGCGGCGGCGTGCGTGTCGGGGTGCTCCTGGACCTCGGTCATGCCGAGGCCACCACCTCGCGCAGCAACGCGCCCATCCGGGCGGCGGCCGCATTGCCGGCGTCGATGACCTCCTGGTGGTTCAGCGGCTGGCCGGTGAGACCGGCTGCCAGGTTGGTCACCAGTGACACTCCCAGCACCTCCAAGCCGGCCGCGCGCGCGGCGATCGCCTCCAACACGGTGGACATGCCCACCAGGTCCGCACCCATGCCGCGCAGCATGCGGATCTCCGCCGGGGTCTCGAAGTGCGGCCCCGGCAGACCCGCGTACACGCCTTCGACCAGCGTCGGGTCGATGCTCCTGGCCAGCTCGCGCAGCCGGGGGGAGTACAGGTCGGTGAGGTCCACGAACCGGGCGCCGACCAGCGGCGACCGCGCGGTCAGGTTCAGGTGGTCGGAGATGAGCACCGGCTGGCCGACGGCCAGCCCCTCCGTGATGCCGCCCGCCGCGTTGGTCAGCACGACCCGCCGGCAGCCGGACGCGGCCGCCGTGCGCACCGCGTGCGCCACCGCCGCCTCGCCGTGGCCCTCGTAGAGGTGGGTGCGGCCGAGAAGCACCATGGCCTTTGTGTCGCCCAGGGCCAGCGAACGGATCGTGCCGCCGTGCCCGGCGGCGGCGGGCCGGGTGAACCCGGGCAGCTCGGCCATCTTGACCTCGGCGCGCGCCTGCCCCATCGCGTCCGCCGCCGGCCGCCAGCCCGAACCGAGCACCACGGCCACCTCGTGTTCCGGCCATCCGGTGCGCTCGGCGAGCGCCTCGGCGGCCTGGGCGGCCAGGGTGTCCGGGTCGGTCATGACTGGAACTTCTGCGTGATCGTGTTGAACAGGGTGAGCGGGTTGGCGCCCGCGCGGTCCGCCGGCACGGTCAGCCGGATCACCCAGACGTCGTTTCCGGCCTGGTTCACCTGTGCGTAGGTCATCCGGCTGGACTGGCCGCCCGGGCCGGTCAGGTCGGTCCGGTAGCGCACCCGGTTGCCGGACTCCTCCAGCTTGGTGACGCTCGCCACACCCAGCTTGGCGGTGGTCAACGTGCCCAGGAAGTCGGCCGGCTTGGCCGGGTTGGTGCGGGTGCCGGCCAGCTTTTCGAAGCTGATCTCCCGGGAGCCGTCCGGGCTGATGAACCGCACCGACAGCGCCTCGCCCTCCACCGGCACCCGGTACTCCTCCCAGCCCGCCGGAACGGCGGCGGTGAAGTTCTGTGCGCCGGTGCCGTAGCGGCCGGTGTCCGCGTGCGTGGTGAGCTGCGGGTTCGCCCCGTTGCCCGCCGGGCTGGACACCGTGGTGGTGAGCACCGGCTGGCCGACCAGCACCCGGGTGCTGGACCAGCCCAGCGCGGCGCCGGCCAGCACCGCGACCGCGCCGGCCAGCGCCAGCGGAACCGCCCACTTGCCGCTCAGCGAGGCGGTGGCCGGGGGCGGTGGCGGGGCGGCCCTCGACATCGGGGGCCGCTGCGGCGGGGCGGCCTGCCAGCTGGGCCGGCGGCCGGTGCCCTGCGTGCCCCCGGCGGCCGCCGCCCCGGCGGGCCCGCCGTACGTGCCGGCCGCGCCGTAGGTACCGGCGGTGCCCGGGCCGGCGCCGTAGGTGCCCGCCGCGCCGTACCCGCCGGTGGTGCCCGGCGCACCGGTTGCGCCCGGCGCACCGGTGGTGCCGTAGGTGCCGGAAACCGGGTCGGCCGGCCGGGGCCTCGGCGCCGGCGGCGGCGCCGGCGACGGGGTCGGGGCGGGGGTCGGGTGCGGCCGGGGCGCGCCGGGCAGTGGGCCGGGGTCGTCGGCCAGTGGCGCGGGGGTCCCGGTCGGGTGCGCGCCCCACTGCCCGGACGCGTCGGCGTGCGGGCTCGCCCCGGTGCCGGCCGGGCCGGGCGGCGCGGCGGCGGGCGGAGGGGTGACGGCGGGGCCGGCCCCGCTGCCGTTCGCCGTGGAACGGCCCGAGATCGGCCGCAGCGGCGGGGTGGCCGTGGTGTACGCGTCCACCGAGCCCGGGAACAGCGGGTCGTCCGGGTCGGCCAGCAGCGGGCGCAGGTAGTGCCGGACGTCGGCCAGCGACATCCGCTGGTCCGGGTCCTTCACCATGAGCGCGGCGATGACCTCGGCCAGCGAGCCGCCGACGTGCACCTTCGGCACCTCGCCGTGCACCACCGCGGTGACCGTCTTCACCGGGTCGCCGTCCACGTCGTACGGCGGCCGGGCCTCCAGGGCGGCGAACAGGGTCGCGCCCAGCCCCCACAGGTCGGCGGCCGGGGTGACCGGCTGGCCGGCGGCCACCTCGGGGGAGATGTACGCGGGCGACCCGAGCACCAGGCCGGTCTGGGTCATGGTGACGTCATTGCTCTTGCGCGCGATGCCGAAGTCGGTGAGCTTGATCCGCCCGTCGTGGGCGACCAGTACGTTGCCCGGCTTCACGTCCCGGTGGGTGATCCCGGCGCGGTGCGCGGCCTGCAGCGCGGCCGCCGTGGCCAGGCCGACCGATGCGGCCTGGCTGATGGTCAGCCGGCCCTGGTCCCCGATCACCTCGGAAAGGTTGCGGCTGGGCAGCAGCTCCATCACCACGAACGGGTCGCCGGAGACGTCGACCACGTCGAAGAGGGTGATGACGTTGGGGTGGGAGAGACCGCCGAGGGTGCGGGCCTCGCGCATCATCCGCTCGCGCATCGAGGCGATCTCGCCCCTGGGCACGCCCGGCGGCACCTTCAGCTCCTTGACCGCGACCGCCCGGTGCAGCACTTCGTCGTACCCCGACCACACGGTGCCCATCGCGCCCGCGCCCAGCGGCTCGGTCAGCCGGTACCGGCCCGCGATGCGGCGCGGCTCGGTCCCCTCGGTGGTGGACTCGGATGCCGACATGCCTGCCATTCTCCCGATTCGGTTAACTCGCCCGCACGTGGTGCCATGGTTTCCCCATCGCGGCCGTTCGGAGTAGCGTTTTTTCAGTCGGACGGCGCAGCCCCGACAAGATATAGCGAACGTCGTCGCCGAACGTCCGCTCAGCGGTGGTGAGCGGGGTCACAGCCGTTCAACCCTTGCAAAAGTACCGGTTGTCCTGACCGCTCTGCCGCCCGCAGCACCTCGCTAGCACTTGAGCGCGCGAAAGTCGATAACCGGCCGAACCGGGATTTGAGGGCACTCAGTTGGGGCACCATACGTATCAGCGACGACGGTCTGGATGCTTCCCCCGCGCTCACGAGGTAGCGATCCGTCACCCGGGCTGAGGTCGTCGGGAACGACGAACGAATCGGTGGTGGTACCCGGTGTCTGTGCTCGACGCGCGCACCGAACTGCTGGCGGCTCACGCCCTGGGGCCGGCCGAGCCGGTGACCGACATCGGCCACGGCAAGGGCCCCAGGTGGTTGGACGGCTGGCTGTCCGCGCACAATCGTGAACTGGTGACCTGGCGGCGCACGCTGCATGCGCACCCCGAGCTCGCCCGGCAGGAGCGACTCAGCACCTCGATGGTGGCCGCGCGGCTGCGCGCGGCCGGGTTGAAGCCCCGGGTACGGCCGGACGGATGCGGCCTGATCTGCGACATCGGCTCCGGCGACCACTGCGTCGCGCTGCGGGCCGACCTGGACGCGCTGCCGCTGCGCGAGGAGACCGAGCTGAGCTTCGCGTCCAGCGTGGACGGCGTGATGCACGCCTGCGGGCACGACGCCCACACCGCGATGCTGCTCGGCGCCGGACTCGCGCTGGCCCAGGCGCCGGCGCTGCCCGGCCGGGTCCGGCTGATCTTCCAGCCGGCCGAGGAGGTCCAGCCCGGCGGCGCGCTGGACATGGTGGCCGAGGGCGTGCTCGAGGACGTCGAGCGGATCTTCGCGTTGCACTGTGACCCCCGGCTGCCGGTTGGTCAGCTGGGCACCAAGGTCGGCCCGATCACCTCGGCCTGCGACCTGGTGGAGGTGCGGCTCACCTCGCCCGGCGGGCACACCTCCCGCCCGCACCTGACCGCCGACCTGGTGAACGCATTGGGTGTGCTGATCACCCAGCTGCCCTCGCTGCTGTCGCGGCGGGTGGACCCGCGCTCCGGCACCGTGCTGGTGTGGGGTGCGGTCGAGGCCGGCCAGGCGGCCAACGCGGTGCCCCAGGCGGGGCTGCTGCGCGGGACCCTGCGCACCGGCGACCACAGGATCTGGACCGAGCTGGAGCCGTTGGTCCGCTCGCTGGTCACCTCGCTGCTCGCGCCGCTCGGCGTCGGCTATGTCCTGGACCACACCCGCGGCGTCCCGCCGGTGTTCAACGAGGCCCTGTCGGCCGGCCTCCTACGCGACGCCGCCGTGGCCGCCCTGGGCCCCGACGGTGCGACCAGCACCGAGCAGTCCAGCGGCGGCGAGGACTTCGCCTGGTACCTGGAGGACGTCCCCGGCGCAATGGGCCGCCTGGGAGTCTGGTCCGGCGTAGGCCCCCACCGCGACCTGCACCAGCCCACCTTCGACCTGGACGAACGCGCCCTCCCCGTAGGCGTCCGAGTCCTAGTCCACGCCGCCCTAGCCAGCCTCGCCGCCTAACCACCTCACCTCACCGCGCCATATCGCGGGTTTCACCAGGTCATATCGCGGGTTGCGTCGGGCTGTGTCGCGCGTTCACTCGATGATGCCGACTTATCCACAGGGGCGCAGTTGTCCACATGCCCGCGGATGACTTGCCCGGGCGACCCGGGGCCGGCGCGATCCTGGGCGCATGGATGCTCCGTTGGACCGACATGGCGCCTACCTTCGATCCGATCTGTTGGAGCGCCTCGGCCGACATCGGTTGGAATCGGAGGTACGGGACGGACTGCTGGTGCGCATGGGCCGGGTGTGCTGGTGGACGCCCGCCGTGCGCTCGATGTGCCCACCAGGGCAGCCGCTGCCCTGCTCGCGCACGGCCGGCGCGCGGTCATCACCGGCCCCACGGCGGCCTGGCTGCACGGCTGCACCGCGATCGACTCGCGGGCCACCCATGTCATGGTGTTGTACGGTCACCCGTCTCGGAGCCGAGGTGGGCTGGTGGTGCACAACGCGCCGTTCCCGAGTCCGGATGACATCGTCGAGCTTGCCGGGCTGCGTGTCTTCTGCCTGGAGCGAGTGATCTCGGACCTGCTCTGCACGGCGCGACCGCGCGACGCCATCGCGGTGGTCGATCAAGCCCTGCGCCTGTGCGACGGGCCCGGACAGGAGCGGCTCCGTGCGCGACTGGCCGAGCGGTTGACCGAACGCCCGGACCGGCGGGGTACCCGGCGCGCGGCGCAGCTGCTCGACCTCGCAACCGGGCGGGCGGAGTCTCCGCCGGAGAGCTGGTTGTTGCTCGAAGTGGTTCGCCTCGGTTTCCCGCCACCGGCCGCGAACCTGCCGGTCCGTTCACCGGCCGGTGAGGAGGTGTACCGCCTGGATCTGGCGTGGGAAGGGCCGCGGATCGCGCTGGAGTACAACGGCCACGCGGTACACGCTGGTCGGGAGGCGGAGGATGAGCGGCGCGCGGAGGACCTCAGGCGGCGCGGCTGGCTCGTCATCTTCGTGACCAGCGAAGATCTGGCCGACAGCCGGCGACTCGAGCGGGAGTTGCGCGCCGCGTTCGCCCGGCGTGGGTGCGGCTCGTGGTCTACCGGCGAGGGAACCCGCGATATGGCCTGAGGGGACCCGCGACATGGCCCGGTGAAACCCGCGACATGGCCTGGGGGGACCCGCGATATGGGTTAGGGGCCTACTTTGCGGGAGGGGCGGGTGCGGAGGGCTTGGACGTAGTCGTCGGGGGCGCCGGCCTGTTCGGCGGCGTCGGCCATTACGCCCAGGTAGCGGGCGCTGGGGAGGCCGCCTTCGTAGGCGTCCAGGACGTAGAGCCAGGCCAGCTCGGTGCCCTGCAGGGTGTGCACGCGCAGCCGGAGCTTCTTGTGCAGGCCCAGCTCGCCGCCTTCCCAGCGGTCGAGTACGGCGACGTCGTGATCGGTGACGTCGTAGAGGACCACGAAGACCTGCGAGGTTTCGTCCTCGACGACCGTGGCGAGCGCGCCTTCCGGGCCGTAGTCCTCGCCGCCGAAGGTGAGCCGCCAGCCCATCAGCCAGCCGGTTCCGGCCATCGGCGAGTGTGGGCATCGCTCTTTCATCTGGGCGGGATCCATGTTGGACCCATAGGCGGCGTAGAGCGACACGCCGACAGCCTAGTGTCTACCTGTGACGGGCCAGCGGGAGGGGAGCGCACGACGGTGAGCCGGATTGTAGTCATGGGTGGCGGGCCGGCCGGGTACGAGGCGGCGCTGGTGGCCGCCCAGCACGGTGCTGAGGTCACCGTCATCGAACGGGACGGCATGGGCGGGGCCTGTGTGCTGGACGACTGTGTTCCGTCCAAGACGTTCATCTCCTCGGCCGGCGTGCGCACCGAGCTGCGCCGCGCCGGTGAGCTGGGCCTGGACACCGACCACCAGGCGGCCGCCGTCGCGCTGGACCGCATCAACGCCCGGGTCGGCTCGCTGGCCCGGGCGCAGTCCGCGGACGTGCGCACCCGGCTGGAGCGGGAGGGGGTGCGCACGGTGCTCGGCACCGCCCGCTTCGCCGACGCGCCCAAGCCCGGTGCGCCGCACCTGGTCCTCGCCTCGCCCCGGGAGGGCGGCGAGGAGGAGCTGCCCGCCGACGTGGTGCTGGTGGCCACCGGAGCCACCCCGAGGGTGCTCAAGGGCAGCGAGCCGGACGGCGAGCGCGTCCTCACCTGGCGCCAGCTCTACTCACTGGAGAAGCTGCCGGAGCACCTGATCGTGATCGGCTCGGGGGTGACCGGCGCGGAGTTCGTGTCCGCGTACACCGAGCTGGGGGTGCCGGTGACCCTGGTGTCCAGCCGGGACCGGGTGCTCCCGGCGGAGGACGCCGACGCGGCCACCGTGCTGGAGGACGTCTTCGCCGAGCGCGGGGTGGCCATCCTGCCGCGCACCCGGGCCGAGTCGGTGAAGCGATCCGAGGACGGCGTCTGCGTGACCCTGGCCGACGGCAGCACGGTGACCGGGTCGCATGCGCTGATGACCGTCGGTTCGGTGCCGAACACCGACGGGCTCGGCCTGGACGAGGTGGGCATCGCCACCGACCGGGGCGGCTTCATCCCGGTCGACCGGGTGTCCCGCACGAGCACCCCCGGGGTGTACGCGGCCGGCGACTGCACCGGCGTGCTCATGCTCGCCTCGGTCGCCGCCATGCAGGGGCGCATCGCCATGTGGCACGCGCTGGGCGAGGGCGTCGCGCCGATCAAGCTGAAGACCGTCGCGGCGGCGGTGTTCACCCGGCCGGAGATCGCCACGGTGGGCATCAGCCAGGCCACCATCGACTCCGGCGAGGTGCCCGCGCGGACCATCATGCTGCCGCTGGGCACCAACCCCCGGGCGAAGATGCAGGGGCTGCGGCGCGGATTCGTGAAACTCTTCTGCCGCCCGGCGACCGGGGTGGTGATCGGCGGCGTGGTGGTCGCGCCGGTGGCCAGCGAGCTGATCCTGCCCATCGCCATGGCGGTGCAGAACAACCTCACCGTGAACGACCTCGCCTACACGTTCTCCGTGTACCCGTCCCTGTCCGGGTCGATCACCGAGGCCAGCCGGCAGCTGATGCGCCACGATGACCTCGACTGAGGCGATGCGCCCGCTGGACGGGATCACCGTGGTCGCCTGCGAGCAGGCGGTGGCCGCGCCGATGGCCACCCGGCACCTGGCCGACCTGGGCGCCCGGGTGATCAAGATCGAGCGGCCCGGACCCGGCGACTTCGCCCGCGACTACGACACCACGGTGCACGGGCTCTCCAGCCACTTCGTCTGGCTGAACCGCTCCAAGGAGAGCGTCACGCTGGACCTCAAGCACGCCGAGGGGGCACGGATCGCCCGGGAGCTGGTGGCCCGCGCGGACGTGTTCGTGCAGAACCTGGCGCCCGGCGCGGCCGCCCGCCTGGGCCTGGGCGCGGACGAGCTGACGGCCGAACACCCGAGGCTGGTGCACTGCTCGATCTCCGGCTACGGGGAGGACGGCCCCTACCGGGACGCGAAGGCCTACGACCTGCTCATCCAGGCGGAGACCGGGCTGATGTCGATCACCGGGACGCCCGAGCAGCCGGCCAAGTCGGGCGTGCCGGCGGCCGACATCGCGGCCGGCATGTACGCCTACTCCGGGGTGCTCTCCGCGCTGCTGCTGCGCGAGCGGACCGGGCGGGGCGGCGCGTTCTCGGTGTCGCTGTTCGACGGGCTGACCGAGTGGATGGGCTTCCCGATGTACTACACGCGCTACGGCGGGTCGGCCCCGGTGCCGGCCGGCGCGGCGCACGCGGCGATCGCCCCGTACGGCCCGTTCGGCACCGGTGAGGGGCGCCCGGACGTGATGCTGGCGATCCAGAACGACCGGGAGTGGGTGCGGTTCTGCGAGTCGGTGCTCCGGCGGCCGGAGCTGACCCGCGACGAGCGGTTCGCCGACATGACCGCCCGGGTCCGGCACCGGGACGAGCTGCGCGCGGAGATCGAGGGGGTGTTCGCCGCGCTCACCGCCGCCGAGCTCGACGCGCGGCTGGAAGAGGCGAAGATCGCCCACTCGCGCCGCAACGGGATGGCCGAGCTGATCGAACACCCGCAGCTGGCCGCCAGGAACCGATGGACCGAGGTAGGCTCCCCGGCCGGCCCGCTAGCCGCCCTGATCCCCCCGGTCACCGTGACCGCCGGACCGCCGCCCCGAATGGACCCCATCCCCGCCATCGGCCAACACACCGACGCGGTCCTGACCGAACTCGGCTACCCGGCCGACGAGGTGGCCCGCCTCCGCGCGGCGCGCGCCGTGTAGGCCGGTCGGGCGACCCAGACTGCTACACCCAGTCCAGCGTGCGGGTGACGGCCTTCTGCCACTGGGCGTAGAGGCGGTCGCGGTCGGCCGCATCCATGGACGGGGTCCACTCCTTGTCCTTGGCCCAGTTGGTGCGGATCTCGCCGGTGTCGGACCAGAAGCCGGTGGCCAGGCCGGCCGCGTAGGCGGCGCCCAGCGCGGTGGTCTCGTTGACCACCGGCCGGATCACCGGCACGCCCAGGATGTCCGCCTGGAACTGCATGAGCAGCTCGTTGACCACCATGCCGCCGTCCACCTTCAGCTCGGTGAGGTCGACCCCGGCGTCGGCGTTCATGGCGTCCAGCACCTCGCGGCTCTGGAACGCGGTGGCCTCCAGCACGGCCCGCGCGAGGTGCCCGCGATTCACGAACCGGGTCAGCCCGACGATCGCGCCGCGCGCGTCCGAACGCCAGTGCGGGGCGAACAGCCCGGAGAACGCCGGCACGAAGTACGCCCCGCCGTTGTCCTCCACCGAGGCGGCCAGCGCCTCGATCTCCGGCGCCGAGGCGATCAGGCCGAGGTTGTCCCGCAGCCACTGCACCAGCGAGCCGCTGACCGCGATGGAGCCCTCCAGCGCGTAGATCGGGGCCTCCGAGCCCAGTTGGTAGCAGACCGTGGTGAGCAGGCCGTTGGTGCTGCGCTTCAGCTCGGTGCCGGTGTTGAGCAGCATGAAGTTGCCGGTGCCGTAGGTGTTCTTGGCCATGCCCGGGTCCAGGCAGGCCTGGCCGAAGGTGGCCGCCTGCTGGTCACCCAGGATGCCGGCGATGGGCACCCCGGGCAGCACGCCCTTGGCCCGCACCTGGCCGTACACCTCGGAGGAGGAGTGGATCTCCGGGAGCATGGACTTCGGCACGCCGACGGCGGCGCACAGCTCGTCGTCCCAGGCCAGCGTCTCCAGGTCCATCAGCAGGGTGCGGGAGGCGTTGGTCACGTCGGTCAGGTGCAGGCCGCCGTCCGGGCCGCCGGTGGCGTTCCACAGCACCCAGGTGTCCATGGTGCCGAACGCCAGCTCGCCCCGTTCCGCCCGTTCCCGCGCGCCCTCGACGTTGTCCAGGATCCAGCGGGCCTTGGGGCCGGCGAAGTAGGTGGCCAGGGGCAGGCCGGTGCGCTGGGTGAACTTCTCCCCGCCGCCGTTCTCCGCCAGTTGGGCGCAGATCTGGTCGGTCCGGGTGTCCTGCCAGACGATCGCGTTGTACACCGGCTCGCCGGTGGCCCGGTCCCACACCACGGTGGTCTCGCGCTGGTTGGTGATGCCGACGGCGACGATGTCGTCGGTGGTCACGTCGGCCTTGGCCAGCGCACCGGCGACCACCTCGCGGGTGTTGTTCCAGATCTCCGTGGCGTCGTGCTCCACCCAGCCGGCCCGGGGGAAGATCTGCTCGTGCTCCCGGCTGTCCGAGGCAACCGGCAGGCCTTCGTGGTTGAACAGGATGCACCGGGTGGACGTCGTGCCCTGGTCGATAGCGGCGACGTACTGCGTCATTGGGTAGGTCTCCTAATCAGGACAGCGGGAGGACGTGGACGAGCAAACCGGCCAGCGTGGCGCCAATCAAGGGCCCGACCACCGGTACCCAGGAATAACCCCATTCCGCGCTGCCCTTGTCCCGGATCGGCAGCACCGCGTAAGCGATGCGCGGCGCCAGGTCGCGGGCGGGGTTGATGGCGTACCCGGTCGGGCCACCCAGCGAGTTGCCGATGCCGATGACCAGGAACATCACGCCGGCGTAGCCGAGCGCGGAGTTGCCGAACTCCGGCACCCCGCCGTCGCCCGCCTTGGCCGCCGGGGAGAGCAGGATCCAGATCATCAGCACGAAGGTGCCGATGACCTCGGTGACCGTGTTCCACAGCGGCGAGGGCACGGTCGGCCCGGTGCAGAAGATGCCCCGGGTGCCACCCGGTTCCGGGTCGGTGTCGAACTGTTTCTTGTAGGCCAGCCAGGTGAGCACCGCGCCGACGAAGGCACCCAGGAACTCGCCGGCGAAGTACACCGGCACCTGCGACCACTCGGTCTTGCCCGCGACGGCCAGGCCCAGGGTCACCGCCGGGTTCAGGTGCGCGCCGCTGGTCGACGCGACGGAGGCGCCGGCGAAGACGCCGATGCCCCAGCCGAAGTTGATGAGAAGCCAGCCGCCGTTGTTGCCGAGCGTGTTGGTCAACACCACGTTGGCCACGACGCCGCAACCGAGCAAGATCAGAGTTGCCGTCCCGACCAGCTCGGAGACAAAGATATTAAGCATATTCGCCTTCCCCCTCGAAGGTATTCGGAAACCGTATTCCGGGGGGCAGGGCGCGTCTAGGTGATGCGCCGGCCGAGACCCGAGTGGAGCAAGCCGCGAGCGGTACCGTGTGCTCCGTGGGTAAGTCACCGAGGAGCAACTCGTCGGATCCGACCTGGCCGAACCGGAACCTCGGCCGGTTGTCGCCGGAGCAACGGGACCAGGCCTGGCAGGCGCTGTCGGCGCAGCACTTCGACCTGGTGGTGATTGGTGGCGGAGTGGTCGGCACCGGGGTGGCCCTGGACGCGGCCACCCGGGGCCTGCGGGTGGGCCTGGTGGAGGCGCGGGACTTCGCCTCGGGCACCTCGTCGCGGTCCTCGAAGCTGTTCCACGGCGGCCTGCGCTACCTGGAGCAGCTGGAGTTCGGGCTGGTCCGGGAGGCGCTGCACGAGCGCGAGCTGATGCTCACCCGGCTGGCCCCGCACCTGGTCAAGCCGGTCAGCTTCCTCTACCCGCTGCACGGGCGGTTCTGGGAGCGGCCGTACGTGGCCGCCGGGCTGACCCTGTACGACACCATGGGCGGCGGCCGTTCGGTGCCCCGGCAGAAGCACCTGACCAGGGCCGGCGCGCTGCGGCTGGCCCCGGCGCTGCGGCCGGACTCGCTGGTCGGCGCGGTGCGCTACTACGACGCACAGGCCGACGACGCGCGCCACACCCTCACCGTGGCCCGCACCGCCGCGCACTACGGCGCCATCGTCCGCACCTCCACCCAGGTGATCGGGTTCGAGCGGGAGGCGGACCGGGTGTCCGGGGTGCGCATCCGGGACGCCGAGTCCGGCGCGGAGACCTCGGTGTTCGCCCACGCGGTGGTCAACTGCACCGGCGTGTGGACCGACGAGCTCCAGCGGCTGTCCGGCGGGCGCGGCCGGTTCCGGGTGCGCGCATCCAAGGGGGTGCACCTGGTGGTGCCCCGGGACCGGATCGTCGCGGACACCGGGATCATCCTGCGCACCGAGAAGTCGGTGCTGTTCATCATCCCGTGGCGCAGCCACTGGATCGTGGGCACCACGGACACCGACTGGAACCTGGACCTGGCCCATCCGGCGGCCACCAAGGCGGACATCGACTACGTGTTGGACCACGTCAACCGGGTGCTCGCCGCTCCGCTCACCTACGACGACATCGAGGGCGTCTACGCCGGGCTGCGGCCGCTGCTGGCCGGGGAGAGCGAGCAGAGCTCCAAGCTGTCGCGGGAGCATGCCGTGGGCCGGGTCGCGCCCGGCCTGGTGGCGATCGCCGGCGGCAAGTACACCACCTACCGCGTGATGGCGGCCGACGCGGTGGACGCGGCCGCCGCCGACATCCCCAACCGGGTCGCGCCGTCCATCACCGACCGGGTCCCGCTGCTCGGCGCGGACGGCTACCACGCGCTGGTCAACCAGTCGGAGCAGCTGGGCGCGCACTACCACCTGCACCCGTACCGGATCCGGCACCTGCTGGACCGCTACGGCTCGTTGCTGCCCGAGGTCCTGGACGTCGCCGCCGGGCGCCGCGACCTGCTCACCCCGATCCCGGGTGCCCCGGAGTACCTGCGGGTGGAGGTGGTCTACGCGGCCGCCCACGAGGGCGCGTTGCACCTGGAGGACGTGCTGACCAGGCGCACCCGGATCTCCATCGAGTACCCGCACCGGGGCGTGGACTGCGCCGAGCCGGTCGCGTCCCTGATGGCCGAAGTCCTCGGCTGGTCTCCCAAGACGGTGGCCCGCGAAATCGAGGTCTACACCTCGCGCGTAGCCGCCGAACGCGCATCCCAGTCCGAGCCCGACGACGCCGCCGCCGACGCCGTCCGCGCCGCCGCCCCCGAAGCCCGCCCCGACCTCCTAGAAAACCTCGCCTGATTCAGTGGGTTTAGCACGCTGATTCAGTGGGTTTGGCACGCTGGTTCAGTGGGTTTGGCACGCTGGTTCAGTCACTTCAGCAGGGGCGCTGGTAGCCGCGGACCCGAAATGCCTCCCGGAGCTGCCGCTCGAGCTCCCGGCTGTCGGCAAAGTCGTCGGCCGTTGCGGTGAGCACGATCCAACCTCTTCGCCGCAGATCCTCCGCGCGGCGCGCGTCCTCGAGTTCCCGGTCGAGATGGACCGCGTATCCGTTGTATTCCAATGCAATCAGAAATTCTGGCCAGGCAAGATCTAGCCGATAGATTTCTCTGCCATTGATGGCGAATATGGGCCAGTTCGACTTGGGCGCCGAAAAGCCGAGAGCGTCGACCTCGAGAAGCAGCCAACTCTCTGGCGGGGATTCGGCGCGCCCGGTGGCGAGCTCCAGTATTCGTGCTCCTCGTTTGGTCCCTCGGGCGTCCGGCCGCTCAGTGAGACGTCTTCGCACCTGCGCTCGGAAATCCTCCCTCAGGTCTACTGGATGAAGGGCCAGCATCTGGTCGATCACCGCAATTGCGTCCCGCGCGCGCACGGTGCACAGCAGGTCGGTGGCGGCTCGAACAGGCGTCACCACCCGTAGACCGAGGTGCTCGACGACGTCCTCCGGCGGGAGCCAGCCGTTGTGCGGAATGAGGCCGACGCGTCTCCGTCTCGTCCCGCAGTAGGGCACTAGCTGGTGGACCTCCGTACCTGTCACCGCGGTGCATCCGTGCAAGGCGGCCGCCGTCATACTCGCAATCGCAGACTGCGGGCCATTCAGCAACTGCGCGGCGGCCGCACGAGTCAGTAGGTCCGTGGACCGCGCGCTCTCGATGAGAATGCGGGGCCAGATCCGTTGTAGGTGTCCGTGCTGAATTGCTACCCGAACCGTGTATCGGCCGACCCTGTCGACCAGTTCGCGTTGGCGGTATGCGCCGTGCAAGCTCTGTCCATATTTCATACCCATGACGATGACGCCGATGGGTGCGTTTTGCCGGGCAAGGGACGCGGGCTGTGGATAACCGCGGCCATGTGGACAACTCGTCGGCCTGCTGAACCGACTGAACCGGCGTGCCAAACCCACTGAACCGGCGTGCCAAACCCACTGAATCAATGTGCCAAACCCACTGAATCAATGTGCCAAACCCACTGAATCAATGTGCCAAACCCACTGAATCAATGTGCTGGAGTGACTGAATCAGGTGGGGGGTGGGTGGGTGGGTTAGAAGCGGGTGGCGCGGGATTCGGCTTGGGTTAGGAGGCGTTCCAGGCGGTGGCGGAGGCTGGGCTGGGTGGTGGGGGCGAGGGTTGTCCAGTCGACGCCGTCGGCGGCGGTGTCGCGCTGGATGAGGTAGCGGCCCCGGTGGGTCTCGAACATGCCGACGATCTTGGGTAACCGGTGCAGGACACCCCAGTGGTCGGCGGCGAGCACGCTGATCTGGCCCCGGCGACGCTCGCCGGACATCATGGCGGCGACCAGTTCGGCCTCCTCGGCGGGCACGCCCCGGTAGCGCAGCGCCTCGGCCAGCCCGAGGCCGGCCTCCGACTCGGCGGCGGCCGCGTCCAGGTCGGCGCTGGGCACGGATACCGCCCGGCCCGGGCCGCTCGGCGCCGGCGGCATCGCTTCCATGATCGCTCCGATCGGGCCGGGCGCGGCGGACAGCGTCACGGTCTCGTCCTGCCGCACGGCCAGCACGGTCGCACCCGGGCGGGCGGCGGCGACCGCGCGCAGCTCGCGGCCCATCCGCATGCGCAGCTCCACCTGGCAGGTGGGCACCGCGAGCAGGTGCATCAGCCGGACGATCTCCGGGTCCGGGCCGCTCACGTCGGCCAGGCCGCGCTCGCGCAGACCCTGCCAGCCGGTGGCCACGATGCCGCGCCGCTCGGTGTGGGTGCGGCCGGGGGAGTCCAGCCGCAGCACCACCGGGGTGGCGCCCAGGCCCAGCCACTCCCACAGCACGTCGAACTCGACCGCGGTGAGCACCCGCCGGACCGGTCCGCGCCGGGGGCGGTGCGGCGCGGGGGGCGCGGTCGTCATCGGCCAATCACGGGAGGTACCACCCCATCCTCGTCCGGGAAGAGATCGCTGTCGTCGAGCAGGTAGCCGGGGCGTTCGTGACGGTTCGCCTCGGCTTCGGGCCAGCCACCGGCGCCGAGCATCGGCGGCGGCACCCCACCCGGCATTCCGGAGCCGGGCACTCCAGAGCCTGGGACCCCAGAGCCGGACATGCCGGAGCTCGGCATCCCGGGGCCGGGCTGGCCGGGCGCGGGGCCGCCCGATCCGGACTGGTCGGCACCACTTGCCCCGCCCGCGCCACCCACCCCGCCCGCGCCACCCGCACTCGGCTGGCCGGCACTGATCGCGTTGTCGGTGTTTGCCTGGCGGTTGCCCCGGGGCCGCAGCGGCCGGAGTGGCGCCGCGTTCCGGTGGACGCCGGCCAGCTCCGGCCGGACCGGCGGACCGCTCACCACCGGAACGCGTTTCTCGTTCGACTCGGTCCGCCCGGCCGGCCCGCTCGCGGCGACGGTCGGACGGGTGTCGCCCCGAGGCCGATCGGACGGCCCGCCGCGACCGACCGCCCCGGCCGCCGAAGCGGGGACGACGCCGCTGCCGGAACGGTTCTGGCGATACCCGGCGCCCGCCGCCACCCCCGGGCCGAGACGCCCCGCGGGCTCGGCGCCGACCGGTCGCGGGGCGCCGGGAACGGAAGCCCTGGCCGCCGGTCCGCCCGGCCGGGTTCCGGTGACCCCCGGCGTCGCGGCCCCGCCCGGCGCAACCGGCGAGCCCGCACGGGTGCCCGGACCGCCGCTCCGGCCGCCGGGGGGCGGCGGTGCGCCACGCACCCCGGGCGCCGGCCCGGCGAACCCGGGGGAGGGGCGCACCGTCTGGCAGGTGCCGGCGTGGTCGGCCATGAGCTGGCGGGCCCGTTGCAGCGCGTTCATCCGCTCCTCCTCGGCGAGCGCCCAGTTGCCGCCCATCACCCCCTTCTCCTGGGCCGCCGGGGACAGTTGGGGCGGGTAGGGCGGCATCTTGTGCTTCACGTCCTGAGCGCTGCGCGCGTACTCGCCCGCCTTCGCCCCCTCGGCGGTGGACCGGGCGGCGGCCTCCCCCGCCCACCGGGCGTGCTGGCCGATGCCCCGGTTCGCCGCACCGGCCGCCGTGCCCTCCCAGGCCAGCCCGAACTCCTTCAGCGGAGCCTGAATCGTCTCGGAGATCTTGTTCAGCGCCACAGAGGTGCGCTGGTAGCCGGCCTGGCTGTTGGTGGCGGCGGCCGGGTCGCCCTGCCGCGACTCGCGCCAGAGCCGCTCGTGTTCCGAGCCGCCGACACCGGGCGAGCTCATGGCCGGCTCACGTCACCAGCTTGCGGCTCAGATCCTCGGCGATGGCCTGCTCGTTGCGGTCGTAGGCCGCCTGGATCTCGCCCAGCGCCGTGTCGACCTCGCGCAGCCGTGCCTGGTAGGCGGTCAGCTGGTCACGGGCCGAGGCGGCGCCCTGGTTGAACTCCGCCTGGAAGGCGTGGCTGGCCGCGTCCCCCATGGCCGGCTGGGTCATCGGCAGGCTGCGCCCGCTGTCCCGGACGACCTCCTCGAGCTGGCGTTGGGCGTCCTGGAACGCCGCGCGCAGCTTCGGGATCATGTGCGGCTCGAGCTTGATGCCCGAGCCGCGCGCATCGTTGACCATGGACCCACGCTAGGAGCGCGGATGCCCGGCGAACGGGAAAATCGCGAAACAGTTCGCGATCGCTAACGCTCCCGGTCAGGCGTCCTTGATCTCGCAGATCACGGTGCCCTGGGAGACCGAGCTGCCGGCCTCGGCGGACAGCCCGGTGATGGTGCCGTCCTTGTGCGCGGTGACCGGGTTCTCCATCTTCATCGCCTCGAGCACGACCACCAGGTCGCCGGCCGAGACGGTGTCCCCGTCGGCCACCGCGACCTTGATGATGGTGCCCTGCATGGGCGCGGTGACCGCGTCACCGGACACCGCCCGGCCGCCCTTGCCGCCGCCGCGCTTGCGCGGTGCCTTGCCGGCGCGGGCACCCGCACCGGCCGCGCCGCCCCCGCCACCACCGAGCGCCAGGTCGCCGGGCAGCGACACCTCCAGCCGCCGGCCGCCCACCTCGACCACCACGGTCTGCCGGGGCGCATCCTCGTCCTCGGAGGCCTCGGCGCCCGCACTGAACGGTTGTACCGTGTTATCCCATTCGGTCTCGATCCACCGGGTGTGCACGGTGAAGCCGTCGCTGTCGGACGCGGCGAACGCCGGATCCTCCACCACCAGGCGGTGGAACTCCAGCACCGTGGCCATGCCCTCGACCTGGAACTCGGCCAGCGCGCGGCGGGACCGCTCCAGCGCCTGCGCCCGGTCCGACCCGGTGACGATCAGCTTGGCCAGCAGCGAGTCGAACTGGCCGCCGATCACCGAGCCGGCCTCCACGCCGGCGTCCACCCGCACACCCGGACCGGCCGGGTAGGCGATGGCGGTGACCGTGCCCGGCGCCGGGAGGAACCCGCGACCGGCGTCCTCGCCGTTGATCCGGAACTCGATCGAGTGGCCGCGCGGCCGAGGGTCCTCCTTGATGTTCAGCTCCCGGCCCTCGGCGATGCGGAACTGCTCGCGCACCAGGTCCAGCCCGGAGGTCTCCTCGGAAACCGGGTGCTCCACCTGCAGCCGGGTGTTCACCTCGAGGAAGGTGATCAGTCCGTCCTGGCCGATCAGGAACTCCACGGTGCCGGCGCCGTAGTAGCCGGCCTCCTTGACGATGGCCTTGGAGGCGTCGTAGAGGGTCTTGCGCTGCTCCTCGGTGATGAACGGCGCCGGCGCCTCCTCCACCAGCTTCTGGAAGCGGCGCTGCAGCGAGCAGTCCCGGGTGCCCACCACGATCACGTTGCCGTGCTGGTCGGCCAGCACCTGGGTCTCCACGTGGCGGGGCTTGTCCAGGTAGCGCTCGACGAAGCACTCGCCCCGGCCGAACGCGGCGGTGGCCTCGCGGACCGCCGACTCGTACAGCTCGGCGATCTCCTTCTCCTCGCGCGCGACCTTCATGCCGCGCCCGCCGCCGCCGAACGCGGCCTTGATGGCCACCGGGAGGCCGTGCTCCTTGGTGAACTCGATCACCTCGTCGGCCCCGGACACCGGGTCGGCGGTCCCGGGCACCAGCGGCGCGCCGGCGCGCATCGCGATGTGCCGCGCGGTCACCTTGTCGCCCAGGTCGCGGATCGACTGGGGTGACGGCCCGATCCAGACCAGGTCGGCGTCGATCACCGCCTGCGCGAAGTCGGCGTTCTCGGAGAGGAAGCCGTAGCCGGGGTGGATGCCGTCCGCGGCGGCCTGCCGGGCCGCGCCGATCACCTTGTCGAAGTCCAGGTAGGACTCGGCGGCGGTGTTGCCGCCCAGCGCGAACGCCTCGTCCGCCAGCCGCACGAACAGCGCGTCGCGGTCGGGCTCGGCGTACACCGCGACGCTGGCCAGGCCGGCGTCCCGACAGGCCCGGATTACCCGCACCGCGATCTCACCGCGGTTCGCGATGAGCACTTTCCGCAACTGACGGGTCGCTTCCCGGGCCACAGTGCCTCCTGCAACGAGATTCTTCCGACCGGCTTGGTATTTCGATCGGGAAGTCTATGCGGCGTGGCCGAATGTGCAGATCGGCGTGACAGCGATGCAGCCCACAGTGGCGCCGGTCAGCGGCCCAACCGCCAGACGTGGCCCGCCACACCCAGCACGAGGCCGCCGGGGACCACCCGGACAACCGGTCCGACCCGCCGCCTCGGCGCGGCCCGCCCGCTATACCGCGCGCCCGCCTCCCGGCAGGCCAGCTCCACCCGTGCCGGGGCGGCCAGGCGGATCACGGAGGCCAGCTCGCGGGCCATGTCCCAGCCGTCGCGCAGCGCCCCCTGGGGCGGTCTTCCCCGCGCCCACCTGCTGAAATGCTCGCCCCAGCGGTCACCGAAGCTGGCCGCGAGGCCGGGCCAGACGGCGGCGACCTCGCCCGCCCGCTTGTGCCGCAGCGCGCGCCCGGTGGCGGCCAGCCGGTCAGCGTCGAAGCCCGCCGGGGACGGCTCGCCGGCGACCAGCGCGGCGACCAGGGCGGCCTGCCGCTCGGCGAGTGTGGACTTGCTCACCGCGCCCACACCGTCTCGCCCGAACGAGTGATATCGGGCAGGTCCGAGGCGGCCGCGATGGCGGTCAGCTCGGCGGTCAGCTCGGCCGCCGGCGGGTAGGCGCCGTCCCGCTCCAGCAGCAGCGCCGGCGGGCGGTGGGTCAGGCACAGTTCGGCGAGCAGCTCGAGCACCGCCGGGGGCGTGGCCGAGGTGTGCGTGTCGTGGTAGAAACCGCCGCCGGGGGCGCCGCCGGCGATGTGCGCGTAGGCCACCCGCTCCAGCGGCAGCGCGGCCAGCGCCTCGGCCGGGTCCTGGCCCCGGTTGCGGGCGTTGGCGTAGCAGTTGGCCACGTCCAGCAGCAGGTAGGCGCCGGTGCGGTCGAGCAGCTCGGTGAGGAACCGCGCCTCGGTCAGCTCGTCCTCCGGCCAGTCGAACAGCGCGGCGATCGGCTCGAGGGCCAGGGGTGCGTCCAGTTCGGCGCTCAGGGTTCGGATGTTGCGGGTCAGCGCGTCCAGCGCCTCCCGGGTGCGCGGCACCGGCAGCAGGTGGCCGGCCTCCAGCCCGCCCGCCCGGACGAACGCCACGTGCTCGCTGACCAGCGGCGCGTCCACCGCGGCGGCCACCTCGGCGAACCGGCGCACCCGGTCCCGGTCGACCGGCTCGGCGCCGCCCAGGGACAGCCGGGTGCCGTGCGGCACCACGCTCACGCCCCGCTCCCGCAGCTTCACCAGCGCCGGAGGCAGGTGATCGGCGCACACCGCCTCGGCCACCACCTCGGTGAACCGCAGCCCGGGCAGTGAGTCGACAAACCCGGCGATCTCCGGCCGCCAGCCGATACCGACGCCGCGCCCCTCCAGAGGGCTCACCCGCCGCACCCGCCGCCGCATCCGCCACCGCCGCCGCAGCTGCTACCGGACCCGCAGCCGGTGCCGCTGGAGCCGCCCGATCCGGTGCCGGCCCACCACGGTTGCTGGGTGATCTCGGCGGCCAGCACCGGGTCGGCGGCGGTCAGCGCGCCGATGCCGAACAGCCCGACGCCGAGCGCGGCCGCGCCCGCCCCGTTGCCCACCCAGTTCGGGCGCATGTCCGGGGAGAGCTCGGGATGGGCCGCCCGCAGCCGGGCCAGCTCCGCGTCGCCGGCTTCGGTGCGCCCCCGGCCGGGTACCCGGAGCAGCCCGATCGACACCAGCGCGACCACGATCAGGGAGAACGCCAGGAAGCCGATGGCCCGGTCGTTGGCCAGGCCGGCGCTGGCCCGGTAGAGGCCGAACGCGCCGAGGGCCAGCATGGGCAGGGACCACATGCGCATCCGGGTGCGCTGCCCCTCGGAAAGCAGCAGGCCACGCCGGCGCAGCTCGGCGTCCAGCCGGTCCAGCGCCGCGCGAACCGGGGCCTTGGTGATCAGTGCGGGCCGGGAGACCGGGGCGCCGGCGGATTCCAGCACGGCCAGCTCGAGGTGATGCGTGGGCGGGTCCACCGGCTGGTCCGACCGCTGGAACCGGCGTCGCCGGACGCTGATCAGTCCGGTCACCCGCAGCGACCCGACGGCGGCGAGCACGGTCAGCTCGCGGCCGCCGTTGAGGTAGGCCACCTGGTACGGATCGGCCTCGAGCGGCGTCCGGTCGGCGTCCGCCGGTGGCGGCTCGCGTCGGATGGTGCGCCGGGCGAAGCCGGCCATTACGGGAACGGCGCAGATCAGCAGCCAGTAGAGCAGCAGGAAGTTGCCCCCGCTGATTCCCCACGTGTCCCCCGGCAGCGCCACGGTCGTTGCGTGCACGCGGCATCCCCCCTCATCCGCCGCATTCACCGACCTTGGTGGCCCCGCGGACCGAAGACCAGAGGTTTGAGCGGAAATTGATGATTCCTGAGGGTTCATTTGATGTCCGCCGCGGAGGTTTCCGGGGGGTTGATCGGAGGTAACCCCGACCGGATGGAGCAGGATCTGGTGTCGTGAGGTCATCCGGCGGGCGGCGCGTGGGAACGGTGGCGGGGCTGGTCGGCCTCACGCTGCTGACCGGCTGCGATTTCTCGGGCAGCGACTACCAGGACGTGCTCGGGCGTACCGACCAACGCCTGACCGGCGCGCTGGCCACCGTCCGGCTGGCGCCCGAGCCGGACGAGCTGGGCCGGGCGGTGCGCGCGGCGGCGGACGCGGCCGGGTGGGCCGGTGACGAGCTGACCAGGGCCACCTCGGTGCCGGACGAAGCGGCCGCCGGCAACGCCGCGCTGGCCGGCCGGCTGCGGGGCCTGAGCGGCGACATCACCGCGCTGGCCGAGCGGGTGGACGGCCGGGCGGTGTGTACCGGCCCGGCGGCGCTGGCCGCGATCGGCGCCGCGCCCAACATGCCCGGCCTGCGCGACGGCGCGGCCCGGCTCGCCCCGCCCTACCGCTGGGGGGCCGCGCTGCCGTCCGCCGAACCCCCGCCGGCGCCGCCGCGCCTGGCCAACGGCCAGCTGCTCACCGACCGGCGGACGCCGGAGCAGCGCGGCGACGGCGTGCTCGAGGTGCGCAACGAGGGCACCGTGGACGCGGTGGTGAAGCTGGTGGACCGGGGGAACCTGCTGGTCTCGGTGGCCGTGACCGCCGGCGGCGGGGCGCGCGTGGAAGGCATCGCGGACGGCGCCTACGACCTGTTCTACACCGCCGGCGCGGACTGGGACCCGGCCGTCGGCGCGTTCGCCCACGACTGCGAGTTCCACCGGTTCACCGAGCTGTCCAGGTTCCAGACCCGGCCGGTGCCCGGCGGCACCGCCTACACCGTCGAGTCGATCACCATCCGGGACAACCCGGACACCCCGGAGTCGATCACCCCCGTCCCCCCGGCCCTGCTCCCCGGCTGAGTAAGCAGCGGGCGGGCCGCCGGCGGGGCGCTCGCGGGCGTGGGTGCGGGTGGGTTTGGGTGATCGTCGTTTCTGGCGGTTGAGCGTCGATTTTCGACCCTGAACCGCCACGGATGGCGATCATCCCCGGCCGCAACCACCGACCTGTGGGCGGAGTGGGGCGGCCGCAACCACCGACCACATGGTCATCAGGACACCAGGGCCGCTCCGGGCGACTCGAAACGACCACCATGCCCTGATGACCATGAAAATGACCGCCGGCGTGGCAACACCCGTCACCCTGGTCATGCGAGGGCAACAAGTGAAACCAGCCGCGCCACAACGAACCGCAACGGGCCACGCCCAAGCCGCGGCAGACAACCCGGCCGCGCCGTCCAAGCCGGTCTTTAAACCGACACCGGCTCCGCATACCCGGACCCCCACCAGACACCGCCGGGCGGTCGATCCCTCTCAGGCGGTTGGGCCCCGCCAGGGGAAGGGGGAGCGGTCGGGTTCCACCCAACCGGCGCGGGCCTGCGCGCCGGCGAGGGTTTCCGGCCGGTAGAACCGGGCGAGCAGTCCCCGGTCCAGCAGCGGCGCGTTCGCCTCGACGATGGCAAAGGTCGCGAAGTCCAGCACCGGGTCCTCGGCCACGTGGTGCCCGACCAGTTCCACCCAGGCGCGAGTGATCGTTGCGTGGTACTTCCCGGGCCTGCCGGCGTCCCGCGCGGCGCGGCGGATGCCGGCGCCGACCAGGTCGACCGCCCCGGCGGTGCCGAACCGCCGGACCGCCAGCCAGGTCAGGTGCACGTGCTCGCGGTGGCCGAACCGTTCGCCGCCCGCCGTCGCCTCGCGCAGCAGTTCGTCGAACGCGGTGCTCACAGCTCCGCCAGCGCGCGCAGCACGGCGTGGAAGCCGGCGAGTGCCTCGGGCGGCAACCCGGCGAGGGCGCGCTGTTCCAGGCCCTCGATCGCGCGCCGGATGGTTTCGGCGGCGGCGCGGCCGCTCGGGGTGAGCTCGACCAGCACCGAGCGGCGGTCGCCGGCCCGGGCGGCCCTGGTGATGTGGCCGCGCCGCTCGAGCCGGTCGAGCACGCTGGTCAGCGTGGTGGGCCGGGTGCCGATCGCGCGTCCCAGCTCGGAGACCGTGCGGCCCCGGCCGTCGGCCAGGTTGCCCAGGGCATTGATCTCCGAAGGGGTCAGGTCCAGGTCGACCAGCTCGGCGGTGAGTAGTTGCAGGGTGGCGTGGGTGGCGCGCTGCAGGCCAAGTATCACGATTTCGTACTATACGATTTCGTACTAACTGGCGCTACCCGCCCGGACCTGGTTCTTGATCCGGGCCAGCATGGCGGCCATGCCACGCAGCCGGAGCGGGCTGACCGCTTCGCCGAGGCCGAGCTTCAGGTAGAAGTCGTTGGGCACGTTCAGCACGGTGTCCGCCGACTCCCCGTCCAGCCCGGTGTGCATGATCGACGCGAAGCCCCGGGTGGTCGGGGCCTCGGGCGGCGCGTCGAAGTACAGGTGCACCGTCCGGCCCTCGTCCACCTCGACCGCCAGGAACAGCGGGGTCTGGCACTCGTGCACCTGCTCCATGTCCTCGCGGTGCCCGTCGTATTTCGCCGGCAGCTTCGGCAGCTCTTCGGAGAGCTCGAGCAGCAGCTGCAGGCGGTCCTTCACCCCGACGCCGGCGAAGTCGTCCACCAACTCCGCCAGCCTCGGGGGCAGCTCGCTGGTGCTGGTCACCCGACCGAGCCCCGTTCCGTCCCCGTAGCGATCGGCACCCGCACCGAGTTGCCCCACTCGGTCCAGCTGCCGTCGTAGTTGCGCACGTTCTCGAAGCCCAGCAGGTGGGTGAGCACGAACCAGGTGTGGCTGGAGCGCTCCCCGATCCGGCAGTACGCCACCACGTCGTCGCTCGGCGCGAGGCCCTGTTCCTGCTGGTAGATGGCCTCCAGGTCGGCCCGGCTCTTGAACGTGGCGTCCTCGGCGGCGGCCCGCGCCCACGGCACGCTGGCCGCGCCCGGGATGTGCCCGCCGCGCACCGCGCCCTCCTGCGGGTAGTCCGGCATGTGCAGCAGCTCGCCCGAGTACTCGCCCGGCGAGCGCACGTCCACCAGCGGCTTGCCCAGGTGCGCGAGCACGTCCTCCTTGAACGCGCGGATCACGCTGTCGTCCCGCTCGACCACCGGGTACTCGACCGGGTCGGGCTTGGGCACGTCGCGGGTCAGCTCGCGGCCCTCGGCCACCCACTTGGCCCGGCCGCCGTCCAGCAGCCGCACGTCGGAGTGGCCGAACAGGCTGAACACCCACAGCGCGTAGGCGGCCCACCAGTTGTTCTTGTCGCCGTAGATCACCACGGTGGTGTCCCGGCCGATGCCCTTCTCACCGAGCAGCTGGGCGAACCGCTCACCGTTCACGTAGTCCCGGGTGACCGGGTCGTTCAGCTCGGTGTGCCAGTCCACCTTGACCGCGCCCGGGATGTGGCCGGTGTCGTAGAGCAGCACGTCCTCGTCGGACTCCACCACGGCCAGCCCGGGTTCACCCAGGCGTTCGGCCAGCCAGTCGGTGGTGACCAGGCGCTCGGGGTGCGCGTAGGCGGCGAGCTTGGCATCGGTGTCGTTGGGTACCGGCATAGGACTCAGCCTAGCGCGGGACGCGCTTGCCGAGCGCGCGCCCAGTTAGGCGCGCGCGGGAGCTGCAGTCCTCATTGCCAGAGGTCGGTCACCGTCACACCCACCTCGGTGAGCAGCGCGCGCAGCAGCGGCAGGCTGATGCCGATCACGTTGGAGTGGTCGCCGTCGATGCCGTCCACGAACCACCCGCCGAGCCCGTCCAGGGTGAACCCGCCGGCCACGTGCAGCGGCTCCCCGGAGGAGACGTAGGCCTCCAGCTCGGCCTGGCGCGGCCGGCCGAACCGCACCGTGGTGCCGGCGTGCCGGCAGGCCTCCTTGGTCACCGCTCCGCCGGACAGGCGCAGCACCGCGTGCCCGGTGACCAGCTCGCCGGTGCGCCCGGCCATCGCCGTCCAGCGGGCGAGCGCGACGTCCGCCGTGCCCGGCTTGCCCACCAGTTCGCCGTCGATGGACAGCATCGAGTCGCAGCCGATCACCAGCGCCTCGAACGTCTCGGCGGCCCCGGCCGCCACCCGCTCGGCCACCGTCGCGGCCTTGGCCCTCGCCAGCGCGGTCACCGCCTCGGCCGGCGGGGCGTCGCGCAGCGAGGCGAGCACCGCGTCCTCGTCCACTTCGGAAACGTGTACCTGGGGGGCCAGACCGGCCGCGCGGAGCACGCCGAGCCGGGCCGGGGAAGCCGACGCGAGGATCACCTGCACGGTGTCCAACCCTATCCGGCTGCTCCAAATGGCCCGCTCCGGAATGGCCCGCTCGTCCGCGTTTCTCGCGCGAAGAGACCAAATGATTTGCATCCGGGGGCGCTGTGGGGCGCTCAGGGCTAGGGTCCGTCGGGTAGCTCCCCAATTCCAAAACGAAAACCTGATGGGCATGCCAATGATCTCGCTGCGGCGGTACCTGCCGCGCGGCAACACCCTGGACGATGCGGCATGGTTGCGCCGGCACCGAATCGTGCTCATCGTGCTAGTACTCCACCTACCAGTGCTTTTTGCCTTCGGCTTGGTGCTCGGCAACTCCCCGTTGCTGGTCGCCGAGGCGATGTCGGTGCCGCTCCTGTGCGTGTTCCTGGGATATGTGACCAAGGTCCGCCGGCTGGCTTCGGTGATCGTAACCGCCGGGCTGACGTGGTGTTCGGTTTCCCTGGTCGGATTCACTCATGGATCAATTGAGGCGCACTTCCATTTCTTCATCATCATCGGGTTCATCGCGCTTTACCAGGACTGGATCCCATTTTTATGGAACGTGTTCTTCACGGTGGTCAGCCACGGGGTCGGTTCGGCGCTCTACCCACACCTGATCTTCAACCACCACGCCGCGCAGGCCAACCCGTGGGCGTGGTCGGCGGTGCACGGCATCGCGGTGGCCGCCGCGTGCACCGGGGTGGTGCTGTTCTGGCGGGTCAGCGAGGACGACCAGTACCGGGTGCACCAGGCGGCGCGGCAGACCGACCTGGAGGCCGGCCGGCGCCGCTTCACCTCCGACCTGCTGATCAACCTGGCCCGGCGCAACCAGAAGATGCTCTACCGCCAGCTGGACATCATCAACCAGCTGGAGGAGAAGGAACGCGACCCGGATGCGCTCGGCGAGCTGTTCCAGCTGGAGCACCTGGCCACCCGGGTGCGGCGGAACGCGGAAAGCCTGCTGGTGCTCTCCGGCGAGGGAGCCTCGCGGGTGTGGCCGGTGCCGGTGCCGCTGCGCGAGGTGGTGCAGGCGGCGATCGCGGAGACCGAGGACCTGGAGCGGGTCACCTTCAACGTGGCCGAGCACCTGGCCGTGGCCGGGAACTGCGTGGCCGACCTGACCCACCTGCTGGCCGAGCTGGCGGAGAACGCGGTGCGGTTCTCCCCGCCGGGCTCGACCGTGTCGGTGGCGCAGCGGCCGTACCCGCACGTGGCCGGCGCGCAGCTGCTCACCATCGAGGACTGGGGCGTCGGCATGCGCCCGGAGGCGCTGATCGAGGCGAACAAGCTGCTCACCGAGGCGCCCGAGGTGGACCTCTCCGCCTCCCGGCAGCTGGGCTTCCACGTGGTGGCCCGGCTGGCCAAGCGGCACGGCATCACGGTGTCGCTCACCCCGACCCCCGGTTGTGGGGTGACCGCGGCGGTGGTGCTGCCGGCGGAGCTGTTCGGCCCGGCGGTGGAACCGGACGCCGGGCGGCACGTGCGCCGGGGCGGCGGGCTGCTGCCGGCGCCGGTGCTGGGCCGGCTGCGCGGCCGTTCGCGGGAGTCGTCCGCACTGGTCACCGTGGACGGGCAGCGCCGGTGGGAGCGGACCGAGGCTCCCGTCCGCGCCCGCCCCGAGACGACCCGCGCCGAACCGGCCCCCGTCGGCGCCCGGCGCGTCGAGTACGTCCACGCCGAACCGGCCCGTACCCACGCCGACGCCGACCGCGGGCACCCCGCGCCGTCCCGCGACGACGGGTACGCGACCGCCGAGTTCCCCCGCGACGGTTACACCCCGGCCGAGCCGTCCCGCGACGGTTACGCGAAGGCCGAGCCGTCCCGCGATGGTTACACGCCGGCCGAGCCGTCCCGCGACGGGTACGCGCCGGCCGAGTCCTCCCGCGGCGGTTACGCGTACGCCGAGCCGGGCCGAGCCGCGCACGCCGAGGCCGGCCAGCGTCACCCGAGGGCCGGGTACGCCCCGACCGAGGCCCAACCGGTACACGCGCCGGTGGAGGCCCGCCGCGGGCCCGCGCCGGCCGAACCGCCCCGGCGCGCGCCGGCCGAGCAGTCGAGGGCCGAGTCGCCGAGGGCCGAGCGGTCGCAGCGGGAGCTGACGGTGGCCGAGCACGCGGCGGCGATGGCCGCACGGGCCGCGCCGCTGCCGCCACCGGCACTGGACCCCGAGGACGAGCAGCCGGCGGACGACCGCCCCCGGCTCACCCGGCGGCGGCCGCAGACCCACATCGCGCCCGAGCTGCGCCACCCGGTGCCGTACCCGAGGACGGAGCAGCCCGAGGCACCGGCGCCGCCCACCTCCTCCGACGCGCTGTCGCGCTACCAGGCCAGCCGGCACGCCGCGCGCGTCGCCGCCGAACAGGAGAACGGTAAGTGGGAACGACCGACATGAACCAGTCGAACGGCCAGCCCCGGCTGGACTGGCTGCTGAACGACTTCGCGCGGACCACCCCGGGGGTCCGCCACGGGCTGGTGCTGTCCGGCGACGGGCTGCCGCTGGCCTGCTCCGAGGGCGTCTCCGACGAGCTGGCGGACCGGTTGTCCGCCGCCTCCTCCGGACTGGTCAGCCTGGCCCGGGGGGCGGCGACGTTGCTGGGCACCGAACCGGTCACCCAGACCATCGTGGAGATGGCCGGCGGCTACCTGTTCGCCACCGCGGTCAGCGCCGGATCCACCCTGGTCGTGCACACCGAGCGCGACTGCGACCTGGGCATGATCGCCTACGAGATGACCATGCTCGCCACCAGCGTCGGGCACGCGCTGACCCCGGCCGGGCGCGGGGCTCCGGCACGCTCGTGACCCGGCCCATGCGGGCCACCGCCGGCCAGGCCGGGCGGGTGGTCCCGGTCTACGCGCTGACCAAGGGGCGCACCCACACCACCGAGGGCCTGGACATGCCCCTGGAGGCGCTGGTCACGGTGAGCGGGCACGGCGCGCGCCTGGCCGGTTCGCTGGACCCGGAGTACCGGGCCATCGTGGACCTCGGCGGGCTGCGCCCGATCTCCCTGGTGGAGATCGGGTCGGCGCTGGGCGTGCCGGTCGGCGTGGCCAGGGTGCTGGTCAGCGACCTGGCCGGCGCCGGATACCTGGTGGTGCATGCGCCACCGCCGACCACGGCCGGGGGACCACCCAGCCGTGCGCTGCTGGAAAGGCTGCTGGATGGACTCCGCACCCACTAAGGACACCGTGCCCGGCGAGTTATCGGCGTCGCCGGTACCGCTGAAGATCCTGGTCGCCGGTGGCTTCGGCGTGGGCAAGACGACCATGGTCGGCGCGCTCTCCGAGATCCCGCCGGTGAGCACCGAGCAGGAGATGACCTCCCTCTCCGAGGGGGTGGACGACCTGAGCCAGGTGCCGGACAAGCGCACCACCACGGTGGCCATGGACTTCGGCCGGATCACCGTGGACGAGTCGATGATCCTGTACGTGTTCGGCACGCCCGGCCAGTCCCGGTTCTGGTTCATGTGGGACGAGCTGGCGGTGGGCGCGGTCGGCGCGGTGGTGCTGGTCGACCTGCGCCGGGTGGACGACTGCTTCCCGGCGATCGACTACTTCGAGAACCGGGGCGTGCCGTTCGTGGTGGCGGTGAACGAGTTCCCGGACGCCGAGCGGTTCGGCGACGCCGAGGTGCGGCACGCCCTGGTGCTGCCGCCGGACACCCCCATGGTGCGGTTGGACGCGCGGGATCCGGAGTCCTGCCGGGCGGCCCTGGTCGCGCTGGTCGAGCACGCGCTCACCCGCGCGGTGGCCTAAGGGGCTCAGGTCCGGCGGTACCAGTCGTTGGCCCGGCTGGTCCAGAGCAGCGCGCAGCCGGTGGCGATCCAGACCAGCCCGAGCACCGCGAGGAACCCGCCGACCGCGATCGAGTACACCTGCAGCAGCATGCCGAGGCCGCCGACGGCGGACAGTGCGATCCGGCCGATGTTGCGCCCGGACTGGGCGAGCACCCCGCCGACCACCAGGATCGCGGCCATGACCAGGCAGAACAGCCCCAGCACGGCGATCAGGCCCGCCCCGGCACCGATGAGCCCGGAGCCGGTGCCGAACCCGCGCACGAACCCGGGGTTGGTCGACCCGATCAGCAGCAGCACGCCGGTCAGCCCCTGCACGGCCGCGCCGAGGTAGGCCATCACCGCCGCGGCGATGACCGTGCCCGGCCTGCCCTGTGTGGTGTCCAGGAGGTCAGGGTGCCAACCGCGCTGGTGTGGCACCAGCCCGGCGGGGAAATCGGTATAAGGCATCGCCGGCCCAGGGTAGGGCGGGTACGGCCTCGGCGCGACGTAAGGCCGGGCCGGGTTCGGCTGGTTCGGGTACATGACTCACGCCCCTTCCGCCGGACGCTCTCACCGGCTCGACCGGTCCGACCCCGGCCGCCCCGCGAGGGTTGGGTCCTGATCGCCAATTTCCCATCGCGTGGCCGGGACCGCTCCCGGTCAGCCGGAGAACGGGTTCCGCACGGTCAGCTCCCCGAACCGGAGGCCGTCCTGAAGGTCCTCGGTGAGCAGCGTGTCGGCCCCGGCCAACAACGCGGCCTCCACGATCAGCGCGTCCCGGAAGTTGATCCCGTGCAGCTCGTGCAGCAGGCTGGCCGACACGATCAGTTGTGGCGTGGTCTCCACGGTCGCCCACTCGGCATAGTTTGCGACGATCCTTCGCGCCCTTGCCGGCGCCAGCCGCAACTTGCCGGTCGCCACGTTGTAGAACTCCTGGAGGACCTGGGTGCTGAGCGCACCGGAGTCGCTGTCCCACAGCTGAGCGAGAAGCATCTCGGCCTTGGTCGACTTGTCTCGGTTCCTCGGGTCGTACGTGTAGACCAGGATGTTCGTGTCGACGAAGACGGTCACGAGCTGTAGCGACCGAGTCGCTCCTCATAGACCTCGTCGCGGTTCCACCGGTACGGCTCCTGGTCCGATGGCTCCTCACGGGCCAGGCGGGCGCGCTCCTCACGGGTTTCCGCCATCATGCGCAGCGCCGATTCCCGCGCGCGCTGATACCGCTCATCGGCCGCGGTCAGCTCGTCGATGTGTTGTGCCACCATCGCGCTGACCGAGGTGCCTCGTCGCGCGGCGAGGGCCTTGGCGCGGCGGATCACCTCGTCGTCGAGCTGGACGGTGAGGTTCTGCTTCACGACCACAGGCTAGCACGTGGAGCACGTGAAAGGCTGTGGTCTCAGCGGGGCAGGTAGTGGTTTCGCCAGGCGCCGGGGCCGGGATGCAGGGGGGCGCGGACGGCGGCGGTGCGGTCCACCCAGACGCTCCGGCCGCGGGTGTCCGGCTCGGCCGGTCCGGGGGTGGCGGACGCGGCGGCGGCCAGCACCGCGGTCAGCGCGGCCACCTCGGCGTCGTCCGGCTCGCCCCGGACCACCCGGAACAGCGCGCGCCGCTGCTCCGGGGTCTGCTCCTCCGGCGGGCTCACAGCGGGATGTTCCCGTGCTTGCGGGCCGGCGCGGCCTCCCGCTTGGTGGCCAGCAGGCGCAGCGCGCGGCCCACGTGCCCCCGGGTGTGCGCGGGCGGGATGACCGCGTCGATGTAGCCCCGGTCGGCGGCCAGGTAGGGGTTGCAGAGGGTGTCCTCGTAGTCGGTCTGCAGCTCCGCACGCCGCGCGGTCAGCTCGTCGCCGGACAGCTCGCGCAGCTCCTTGCGGTACAGGATGCTCACCGCGCCCTGTGCCCCGGTGACCGCGATCTGCGCGGTCGGCCAGGCGATGTTCACGTCCGCGCCCAGGTGCTTGGAGCCCATCACGTCGTACGCCCCGCCGTAGGCCTTGCGGGTGATCACGGTGACCTTGGGCACCGTGGCCTCGGCGTAGGCGTAGATCAGCTTGGCGCCGCGGCGGATGATGCCGTTCCACTCCTGGTCGGTGCCGGGCAGGAATCCGGGCACGTCCACGAAGGTCAGGATCGGGATGTTGAACGCGTCGCAGGTGCGCACGAACCGCGCCGCCTTCTCCGAGGCGTCGATGTCCAGGCAGCCGGCGAACTGGGTGGGCTGGTTGGCCACCACGCCGACGCTCTGTCCCTCCACCCGGCCGAAGCCGACCACGATGTTCGGCGCCCACAGCGCCTGCACCTCGAGGAACTCCCCGTCGTCGACGACCCGGGTGATCACCTCGTGGATGTCGTACGGCTGGTTGGGGGAGTCCGGGACGATGGTGTCCAGCTCCCGGTCGGTGTCGGTCAGCCCGTCCGCGATGGACCCCTCCACCGGCTCGGAGGGGGCGAACCGGGGCGGCTCGGAGAGGTTGTTGGACGGCAGGAAGGACAGTAGCTCCTTCACGTAGGAGAGCGCGTCCTCCTCGTCGGAGGCCAGGTAGTGGGCCACCCCGGACTTGGAGTTGTGGGCCCGGGCGCCGCCCAGCTCCTCCATCTCCACGTCCTCACCGGTCACCGTCTTGATCACGTCAGGCCCGGTGATGAACATGTTGGAGGTCTGGTCGACCATCACGGTGAAGTCGGTGATCGCCGGCGAGTACACCGCGCCGCCCGCGCAGGCGCCCATGATCAGCGAGATCTGCGGGATCACCCCGGAGGAGCGCACGTTCCGGATGAAGATCTCGCCGTAGAGCCCGAGCGCGACCACCCCCTCCTGGATGCGCGCGCCGCCGCCGTCGTTGATGCCGACCATCGGGCAACCGATCTTGGTCGCCAGGTCCATCACCTTGACGATCTTCTCGCCGTACACCTCGCCCAGCGCCCCGCCGAACACCGTGGCGTCCTGGCTGAACACGCAGACCGGCCGGCCGTCGATGGTGCCGGTGCCGGTCACCACGCCGTCGCCCAGCGGGCGGTTGCGGTCCATGCCGAAGTTGGTCGAGCGGTGCCGGGTGAGCGCGTCCAGCTCCATGAAGGACCCCGGGTCCAGCAGCTGGTCGATCCGCTCCCTGGCGGTCTGCCGGCCCTTGGCGTGCTGGCGCTCGATGGCCTGCTCGGAGCCGGCGTGCACCGCCTGGTCGTGCCGGCCGTAGAGGTCGGCCAGCTTGCCGGCGGTGGTGTGGATGTCCGGCTCGTCGGCGGGCGGTTCGCCGATCGACTCCATGGCGGTGCTCATGGCTGCGTACTTTAACTACCGGAACGGCCGGTCCGCGCGCTCAGCATCACACGTCACAGCCGGGTGGTTAGTTCTCCTCGTCCCGGGCGATGGTCGCGTCCAGCCGATTCACGATCGCCCGCTGCTCCGCGAGCATGGCATCCAGCCGGTCGTGCATCTCGGCGAAGTCGCGGGCAAGCTCTTCCTCGAAGTTGGCCATCTCCTCGCGCACCGCATCGGCGGTCTGCTGCCAGAGCCGCTCCAGCTCCGCACTGTCGGACGGGATCATGTCGACGAGGGTACTAGGTTGACGACTTGACATGGATGCGACCGACGAACTTGATATAACCGCGCTGCGGTCCGCGCTGGACGGCGTGGTGAACCGGCTGGACGTGGTGGCGCGCACCGGGTCCACTAACGCCGACCTGCTCGCCGAGGCCCGCTCCGGTGCCCCGGACCGCACGGTGCTGGTGGCCGAGCTGCAGGAGTCCGGCCGGGGCCGGATGGACCGGCGGTGGGACTCGCCGACCGGCACCGGGCTGACCTTCAGCGTGTTGCTGCGCCCGGCCGGCGTGCCGCCGAACCGGTGGGGCTGGCTGCCGCTGCTGGCCGGGGTGGCCCTGGTCCGGACGCTGCGCGAGCTGACCCCGGTGACCGCCGCGCTGAAGTGGCCCAACGACCTGCTGCTCGGCCCGGCCGACAATGCGCGGAAGGGCGCCGGGCTGCTGGCCGAGGTAGCCACGGCCGGCGACCATCCGGCCCTGGTGCTGGGCATCGGGCTGAACGTGCACACCCGCGCCGAGGACCTGCCGGACACCGGGACCTCACTGGCCGCCGTCGGCGCGTCGGTGGGGAGGGGAGAACTGCTGGTCGCGTTGTTGCGCCGGTTGCTCGCCGACGAGGCGGAATGGCGGGCGGCGGCCGGGGACCCGGACGCCACCGGGCTGCGAGCGGCGTACCGGTCGGTGTGCGCCACCCTGGGCTCGCGGGTCCGGTTGGAGCTGCCGGGCGGGCAGTCCGAGCTGGCCGTGGCGCGGGACGTGGACGCGGACGGCCGCCTGGTCGTGCTCGTCGAGCGCACCGGGGTGACCCGGGCGGTGGCCGCCGGCGACGTGGTCCACCTGCGGCCGGCCCCGTCGAGTTGATCTGCGCCGGACAGCGCCACCGTCTTGGCCATGAGCCCGCGCTGACTCAATGTGGCATGCCGGCCTTGATCGCGGTCCGTGGCGGTTCAGCCGCGAAAATCGACGCTGTACCGCCAGGGATGACGATCACCCCGAGCCGGGGTGGACGGCGCGGCTTGCGCGGGCCAGCGCGCGTGGCCGCTAACGTGAAGTCGTGCCCTATCCCGACGAGCTGCTGGTCGCCGGCGAGCGGGTGCTCACGCACCAGCACCCGCATCCCAAGATGCTGGTGTTCCCGGCGCTGGCCCTACTCGTCACCGTGGGCGGCGCCGCGTACCTGGCCGCGCTGATCGCCCCGGCCCCGTGGGCGCCCTACGGATTCTGGGTGCTCGGCCTGGTGGCGCTCGGGCTGATCGTCTGGTGCGCGGTGGCGCCGCTGCTGCGCTGGAGCAACACGCACTTCGTGCTGACCAACCGGCGGGTGCTGGTCCGCGAAGGGGTGCTGACCAGGTCCGGGTTCGAGATCCCGATGAACCGGATCACCAGCGTGCGGTTCCGGCAGACCGTGTTCGAGCGGATGCTGGGCTGCGGGACGTTGAGCGTCGAGTCGGCGTCGGACGAGCCGCTGGACTTCTCCGACATCCCGAGCGTCACGCACGTGTACGCCCTGCTCTACGAGGTGGCCGACGCCGGCTGAGCCGCGCGGTCGTGCAACGTGCGTGCAAGGGTGTCGCCGGTCACCCCCGGCTCCTAGGTTCGTTGCATGGGCAACTTGCGTTTCGGCATCTTCCTGGCTCCGTTCCACCCGGCGGGGGAGAACCCCACTCTCGCGCTGCAGCGTGACCTGCGGCTGATCGAGCACCTGGACCACCTGGGCTACGACGAGGCGTGGATCGGCGAGCACCACTCGGCCGGCAGCGAGATCATCGCCTCGCCGGAGATCTTCATCGCGGCCGCCGCCGAGCGCACCCGGCGGATCAAGCTGGGCACCGGCGTGGTCTCGCTGTCGTACCACAACCCGTTGTGGGTGGCGGAACGATTGGTGCTGCTCGACCACCTGACCCGGGGACGGGCCATGCTCGGCGTCGGTCCCGGCTCGCTGCCCACCGACTCGGCGATGATCGGGCTGAACCCGACCCAGACCCGCGAGCTGCTGGAGACCAACCTGGACGTGGTCATGCGGCTGCTCCGCTCGGACGAGCCGGTCACCATCGACACCGGCACCCACCGGCTGCACGAGGCGCGCCTGCACCTGCGGCCGTACTCGGACTTCGACGTGGCGGTGGCCGCCGTGGCCTCGCCGACCGGGCCGAGGCTGGCCGGGCGGCACGGGGTGGGCCTGCTGTCCATCGGCGCCACCCTCACCCAGGACGGGTTCGACGCGCTGGCGCACCACTGGAACGTGATGGAGGAGCGCGCGGCCACCTTCGGCACCACGGTGGACCGGGGCAAGTGGCGGCTGGTCAGCCCGATGTACGTGGCGGAGACTCGCGAGCAGGCCTACCGGGACGTGGAGTACGGCATCGAGCAGTGGTTCCGCTACTTCCAGAAGGTGGCCGCATTCCCGCAGATGGCGGTGGAGGGCGGCAACGTCCGCGAGATGATCGACTTCATCAACAGCTCGGGAGCCGGGGTGATCGGCGCCCCGGAGGACGCCCGCGCGCAGGTCCAGCGGCTGGTGGACCAGTCGGGCGGCGGGTTCGGCGCGTTCCTGCAGCTGGCGCACGAGTGGGCCAACCCGGAGGCCACCCGGCGTTCCTACGAGCTGATCGCGCAGCACGTGATGCCGGAGTTCCAGGGCCAGGCCGAGTCCACCCGGGCGGCCAAGGAGCGCGCCATGTCCACCCGCGAGGGCATGGCCGCCCAGCAGCACCAGGCGGTGGCCCACATGACCGAGAAGTACCAGAAGGAGCTGGCCAACAAGGACTGACCCGCCGGCGCCGGCACACCTTGCGGGACGCTCTGTAACTCGCTTAGTCTCTAAGCGAGTTACAGAGTGAGTGAGGCGGCGATGGATCAGACCTCGGAACGGGATGCGCTGGTCAAGGCGATTGTCGAGCGGCTGGCCCGGCAGCACACCACCGCGATGGTGCTTTTCCACCACGCGGTTGCCGAGCGACTGCGGCTCGGGCCGACGGACCACAAATGTCTCGACCTGCTGCGCGAGCGGGAGGCGCTGACCGGCAGCGAGCTGGCCGGCCTGACCGGGCTGACCACCGGTGCGGTGACCGGCGTGGTGGCCCGGCTGGAGAAGGCCGGCTACCTGCGCCGCGAGCCCGACCCGTGGGACCGGCGCAAGCAGGTGCTGCGCCCCGTCCCCGAGCGGGTGGAGGAGATCCATCGGGTGATCACCCCGTTGCGGGCCGAGGTGGCCGAGCTGCTGGACCGCTTCGACGCCCACCAGCTCGCCGCCATCGCGGATTTCCTCTCCGGGACCGCCGAGATCGGCCACCGGCAGGCCGCGGTGCTGCGCGCCGAATCGCTCACTCGGACCCACAACCGATCGGAGCCGTGAAATGAGCACCCTCGACGTACCCGGCGCCCACCTCCACTACGAAACCCTCGGCAACGGCCCGCTGCTCCTGCTGATCCCCGGCGCGCCCGGTGTCGGCGGCATCTTCGCCGCGCTGGCCGCCCGGCTCGGCGACCGCTACACGGTGGTCACCTACGACCGGCGCGGCTTCTCCCGCAGCTACCTCGACGGGCCGCAGGACTATGCGCACCGGCTGCGCACCGACGGCGACGACGCCCGCCGGCTGATCGAGCACCTCACCGACGAGCCGGCGACCGTGTTCGGTTCCAGCTCCGGCGCGGTCGTCGCGCTCCAGCTGCTCACCGACCGTCCCGACGTGGTCCGCACGCTCATCCCGTACGAGCCCTGCGCCCTGCGTCTGTTGCCCGGAGACGGGCGGGAGGAGCTGGACTTCTGCCGCCACCTGTACGACCTGTACCGCCGGGCCGGAACGGCCCCCGCGCTGGCCGGGTTCCGTGAGTACTTCTTCCCCGAGTGCGACCACGCGGTGATGAGCCGCCCCGCCGAGCCGGCGACCGCGCCGCAGATCATCGCCAACGCCAGCTACTGGTTCGAGCGCGAACTCTGCTCCTACACCCAGGAGTGCCCGGACGGTGATCTGCTGACCAGGCACGCGGACCGCATCGTGCCGGCCGTGGGCCGGGCCTCGCGCGGCTACCCGACCTATACCAGCGGGATCATGCTGGGCGAGATGCTCGACCGAGCCGTGCTCGAACTGCCCGGCGGGCACACCGGCTACATCACCGACACCGCCGATTTCGCCGCCGAGCTGCTCGCCGCGCTCAACTGAGGCCGTGCTAGCGTGACTCGTGACCAGATTTGAAATCTGGTCACCGGTCACGGGAGGACCTCGATGGGGCGGAACGAGCGGGCGGCCCGGATCCTGGACGCCACGGCCGAGCTGGTGCTGCGCTGGGGCTCCAAGCGGGTCACCATCGAGGAGGTCGCCAAGCGCGCCGGCATCGGCAAGGGCACGGTGTACCTGCACTTCGAGTCCCGAGCCTGGCTGTTCATGTGCGTGCTGATGCGCGAGTCGCTGGAGCTCATGGACCAGCTGGCCGGCGAGATCGAACGGAACCCGGCCGCGCTGCTGCCCGACGAGCAGGCCCGGCTGACCTTCCTCGAGGTGCAGCGCCGGCCGTTGCTGCTGGCGATGTTCTCCCGGGACGGCGAGCTGCTCGGCGAGATGGCGCAGGACCCGGCGGTCGGGCCGTTGCGGGGCATCAAGGGCGAGCTGGCCGACGACATGTTCGGGGTGCTGCGCGAGCACGGCCTGCTGCGCACCGACCTGGACGTGGAGACGATCCGGTACCTGGTCGGCGCGATCCAGACCGGTTTCTACCTGTATCCACCAGTTCCGGGCTCGATCGGCGACGACCCGGAGCGGGCCGCCTCGGCGCTCGCCCACGCCATCCGGTCCGCCGTCCAACCACCCGGTGAACCCGAACCGGCCGCCCTGGCCGCCGCCCTGCCGGGCGTCCTGGCGGGCTACCAGCGGATGCGCGCCGCACTGGCGCGGGCCGTCGCCGGGCGACCTCCCGGCGAAGCCGGCGCGGGGCGGGCGCCCGGTTTGGTGTCCGCCGGAGTCACCGTTGACACGACTACCCGAGGTGCGTCATGAGCGAGTATCTGCGCCGGTTCGACGAGCTGGGCTCGGGTGACGTCGGGCTGGCCGGCGGGAAGGCCGCCAACCTGGGCGAGCTGACCCGCGCCGGCCTGCCCGTGCCGCCCGGTTTCGTCCTGACCACCCCGGCCTACGACCGGTTCGTCGAGGCCACCGGGATCGGGCCGGAGATCCTCGAGCTGAGCCGGCCGGGTGGTGACTACGACCGGGCGTCGGAGCGGATCCGGGCGTTGTTCACCGGTCGGGAAATCCCGGCGGAGATCGCCGCCCAGGCGGTGGCGGCGTATCGGGAGCTGGGGGAGCCGCCGGTCGCGGTGCGCTCGTCGGCCACCGCCGAGGACCTCAAGGACGCCAGCTTCGCCGGCCAGCAGGACACCTACCTCAACGTGCGGGGTTCCGACGCCCTGCTCACCGCCGTCCGGGACTGCTGGGCCTCGCTGTGGACCGCCCGCGCCCTGGCCTACCGCGAGCGCCGGCACATCGCCCCGGACGAGGTCAGCCTGGCCGTGGTGGTGCAGGAGATGGTGCCGTTCGAGCCGGACACCGCGGCCGGGGTCATGTTCACCGCCAACCCGGCCAACGGCCGCCGCGACCAGATCGCGGTCAGCGCCGCCTGGGGGCTGGGTGAGGCGGTGGTCAGCGGGGCGGTCAGCACCGACGACCTGGTGATCGAGTCTGGCCGCGTGCGGGAGCGCAACACCGCCGACAAGCAGGTCATGACGGTCACCACCGAACGCGGCACCGAGGAGGTCCCGGTGGACGACCGGCGTCGCCGGGAGCCCGTCCTGGACGACCGGGACGCGCTGCGGCTGGCCGCGCTGGGCGCCCGGATCGCCGGGCACTACGGGGCGCCGCAGGACATCGAGTGGGTTCGCTCGCACGGTGAGCTGCTGATCGTGCAGTCGCGGCCGGTCACCGCGCTGCCCGAACCGGTAGGCGAGGTCCCCACCACCTGGCCGGAGCCCTACCCGAAGGGCTACTACTTCCGGGCCAGCATCGTCGAGCAGATGCCCGACCCGCTGTCCCCGCTGTTCGCCGACATGATCGACGGCTCGGTGACCCGTTCACTGGGGGCGCTGATGAACCGGGCGTTCGGCCGCGCCGTCATGCGGGAGGGGGACATCCGGTTCCCCACGATCAACGGGTACGCCTTCTACTACTACCGCCGGGCCGCGATGTGGCGGATGCTGCTGCGTTCGCCGGCGGCGATGCCCAAGATCCTTTTCCGGCGGAACGACGACTTCGGGGTCTCCGGGTGGCGCGGGCAGGCTCATCCCCGGTACGTGGAGGCCCTGCGGGCCTGGGCGGGCCGGCCGGTCGGCCAGCTGTCCGACCGGGAGCTGCTGGACGGCGCCGGCCAGTTGCTGGACGCCGGCACCACCTACTACACCGCCGTCCAATCGGTGATCCCGCAGGCCGCGCTGAGCGAGATGTACTTCCAGGCCTTCTACAACCGCCTGGTTCGCCGGAAGGGCGACCCGCCGGCGGTGGAGTTCCTGGTCGGCTACGACAGCCAGCCCATCCGGGCCGAGAAGTCCCTGTACGACCTGGCGAAGTGGGTCGGCGCCCAGCCGGGGCTGGCTGATCAACTGAACAGCTCGGAACGGCCCCCCGAACTCGATCCCGAGGTGTGGCGGGAGTGGCGGGAACGGTTCGACCGGCACCTGGCCGAGTTCGGCCACGTCGCCTACAACCTGGACTTCGCGGCGCCCGTACCGGCCGACGAACCGGGCACGCTGCTGGACGCCCTGCGCTTCCACCTCGGTGGTCAGGGCGGCGACCCGCACGAGCGCCAGCGGCGGTCCGCCGACCGGCGGGAGGCGCACACCCGGGCGGTCCGGAGCCGGCTGGGCCCGGTGCGCCGGGCGCTGTTCGACCGGCTGCTGCGCCGGGCGCAGGACACCGGACCGGCCCGGGAGGACGCGCTGGCCGACATCAGCCTGGCCTGGCCGGCCATCCGCCGGATGCTGCTGGAGCTCGGCCGCCGGCACGCCGGGTCCGGGATCTTGCCCGCCGCCGAGGACGTGTTCTGGCTGCGCCACCGGGAGCTGGCGTCGCACGAGAAGGTGCCGGCCGAGGTCATCGCGGAGCGCCGAATGACCTGGCGCGGCCAGCGCCGGGCGAACCCGCCGCAGATGCTGCCCGAGATCGGCTGGATGAAACGGGCGCTGGCCCGCGCCATGCCGGCCGGCGACCAGTCCCAGACCGGCGACGTGATCACCGGGGTGGGCGCGAGCGCGGGCGAGGTCACCGCCCCGGCCCGGGTGCTGGGCGGCCCGGAGGAGTTCGGGCAGATGCGGCCGGGGGAGGTGCTGGTGGCCCGGATGACCACGCCGGCCTGGACCTCGCTGTTCGCCATGGCCTCGGCCGTGGTCACCGACGTCGGCGGCCCGCTGAGCCACAGCTCGATCGTCGCCCGGGAGTACGGCATCCCCGCCGTGCTCGGCACCGGGGTCGCCACCCAACGCCTGGCCAGCGGCCAGCGCATCCACGTCGACGGCGACGCCGGCAAGGTGACCCCGGCGGACTAGTGCCTGTTCGTCTTCCCGGCGTCACCTTCGAAACCGGTCCGGGACGGCGGTGCCGGCAGACGGCGGGGCCGGTTTCAAGACGGCTCGGACGGCGCGGTTGGCGCGGTTGGCGCGGACGGCGCGGACGGCGCGGACGGCGCGGACGGCGCGGACGGCGCGGACGGCGCGGACGGCGCGGACGGCGCGGTTGGGTGGCCTCCCGCCGCTCGGGCGCGGCCTGTGGCGCTGCTTTCGGGCACCCGGCGCCCTCTCGCTACGCACTGTAATGGCCGGATCGGCTTCCGAACTGTTTCGAGCTACCGTCACCCGCCGAGCGCTGGACCAGTCCGCTTCGATCATGGAAACCACCGGACCGAGCCAACACTCGATGAAGCCACCCGCCCCAGCTGCCCACGGCCCGGCCGCGACCCGACCACGGTCCGTAGCCGACTCACGCACCTTCTGCGGCGGTTAAAGGCGGTGAGGTTGATGTGGATCTTGATTGCGCGCCAGACCCCCGGTGGACTCGTCAGCGGGGCAGTTGGTTCGGTAGGCCGTTCGGGGCGTGGAGGGTGCCTTCGGGGGTGATCCGGGCGCTGGTGTCGCCCCGGGGGATCGGGATGCGGGCGTCGGGGCAGGCGTAGTCGGTGCCGGCGCCGCACACCCCGCCGAGCAGGTAGGGCCGGTTCAGCAGGTCCTGGGGGAACGCGTGCGCATGCATGCTGAAGATCTGCACCGGCACGTTGTAGACGAAGGCGAACGACGAGTTCATGATGCCGACCAGCGCGAGCAGCCGGAGCAACTGCTTGCGCCTCGGCGTGGTGTTCACCCGGTTGATGCCGCGCTCGGCCACTGTGTGGCCGCGGTCGTCGCGGAAGAACCGGACCGCCGCGATGAGCCCCCAGGCGACGCCCCAGATCGCGCCGACCCACAGTGGGTACTTGTAGTAGTGCTCGTCGAACAGGGAGATCGCCGGGTGCCCGCCGCCGTAGGTGTACACCCCGGTGCGGGTCCAGAAGACCTCCAGGACGAGGTCCGCGACGGCCAGCGAGCCGATGGCGATCATGGTCAGGCCGAACTTGCCGGTGCTCGGCCACCGCTCGCGCGCCCGGCTCATCAGCTTCCCGGCGAGCAAGGTGGCCAGGTACATCGGGCCGATGTAGCAGCCCAATCCCCAGATGATCGGCTCGGCCAGCGCCTGGCTGGACTGCCAGCCGGGGGCGTGGCACTGCGGGCAGCCCAGGTTCACGGCGGTGGAGTTGTAGGAGATCGTGGTCTGGCTGTAGCTCACCCACGGGTCCTGGATGGCCCACATGGTGGCCCAGGAGATGACCATCATCCCGTCCAGCGTGAGGTGCCCCTCGCGCCGCCACGGCCGGATCACCACCAGCCAGATCACCACCAGGGCCAGTACGCCCAGCGCGATCTCCTGCGCGCGCACCGAGACCGTCGCCCAGGCGGGCGCGGTGTCCCGCCCGGCCGTGGTGGGCACCAGGTCGCCGGCCAGCCAGGACGATCCCCACTCATAGATCATCAGGAGCAGGAAACCGGCGCCGACCAGCGCCCAGAACATCACCGGCCGCGGGGTGCGCTCGACGGTCACCGGTACGGCGGGCCGCGGTTCCACACTGGTCATGGCGCCCACGCTCCGGCCGGCCCGGTCGGCTGGCAAGAGCAACGATTACTCAGTTCGCCGGCAGCCAGTTGCCGTGGAAGAGGAACGGCACCCGGGCCGGCAGGTGGACCTCGGCCAGCCTGGTGAGGGTGCTGGCCTCGACGATGAGCAGGTTGCTCACCCCGTTGGCCCGGTCGTACGTGAATCCCATCAGCAGGCCGTCCTGCTCCGGGGCGTCCGGGCTCGCCGGGATGGCGGAGAACTCGCCGGGCAGGTGGCCCGGTGGCAACGGCAGCTCGCTGGTCTTGTCCGCGCCGAGGTCGTAGCGCAGCACCGACCCGGCCAGGTCGTCGGGCCCGTTCTGTTCGAAGGCCACGGTGTAGCCATAGGTGTGTTTGCGGCCGATCCGGCGCGGGTCGACCATGGGGAACTCCTGAGTCCGCTCGTTGAGCAGCGACTCCTTCACCGCGCCGGTGGTGAGGTCGACGGTCCACCGGTTCAGCCGGGGCTGGCCGACGTCCAGCACCTCGCGGACGTCGTACTCGGGCTTCCCGGGCGGCGGCCCCTCGATCCGGACCGCGTCGCAGACCACGGCGCCGTCCTCCTCGTACGCGTTCAGCGTGTGGAACACGTAGCAGGGGTCGATGTCGAACCAGCGGACCGCCGCCGGGCCGTTGCGGGGAACGAGGCCGATCCGCGCCGGGTGCCTCGCGTCCCACCGCAGCGGCAGCTGCCCGGTCTTCGGCCGGGGCAGGCGGTGAACCAGTGGCCGGGCGATGGCGCTGGGCGGTTCGAACCGGGCGGCGAAGGCGAGCGCCGCGCCGGGCAGCCAGCGCGGCGCCATCCGGCGCATCAGCAGTTCCGGGTCCAGCACCAGCGGGGTGTCGAAAAGAACCACGTAGTTCTCGGTCAGCGCGATGTCGTGCAGCAGCGGCCGGCCGGGCACGTCGATCTCCTCGGCCTTGCGTACCCGGCCGTTCGCGCTGACCACCACGTACCTGGCCTTGCTCGGCCCGGTGAACCCGTAGGTGACCGCATGCAACTCCCCGGTGGCCGGATCCACCTTCGGGTGTCCGGTGAAGCCGCCGGGCAGCGTGCCGCCGAAGTCGCACGGGCCGACCGTCTCCAGCTCGTCGGTCAGCTCGTACGGCGGCCCGCCGCCCTCGGCCACCACCAGGGTCCGCCCGGCATGCCCGAACACCCCGGTGTTGGGCGCGATGAACGTCGGCCGGCCGCTGTCCGTCACCGGCTTCTCGCTGAGCAGCCGGGACACGTGCGGCGCGCGCACCCACCGGCTGCGGTACCACTCCGCGTTGCCGTCGCGCAGCCGCACGCCGTGCACCATGCCGTCGCCGGTGAGGCCGAAGATCGAGTAGTTGGCCGGGTCGAACTGCCCGGGCAGGGGGTTCGGCCCGGTGCGCACGTACCGGCCGTCCAGGTGCTCCGGAATCGTGCCGGTCACCCGCAGCGAGGCGACGGTCTCCTCCCGGGCCGCCGGCGCGACGTAGTCACTGGGGAAGTCCGGCATGGTGGCCTCCAGGAGAACTGTGTTATACAGTGCCTCCATGGTGACACGAGCGATCGCTCGCCTTCAATTCGTCTTTCGATGACGCCGGCGACCAGCGGGCCTGGTAGGCGGCGGCGCCTGCCGCAACAGGACCGCTCGCGTTCGATGGTGCGGGCCATCCTGGACGCCGCCCGCACGGTGCTCGAGAACGACGGCTACAGCGCCGCGAGCACCAACAAGATCGCCCGTGCCGCCAGGATCAGCCCCGGCTCGCTCTACCAGTACTTCCCGGACAAGGACGCGATCGTCGCGGCGGTCGTCCAGGAGTACACCGACCAGCTGGTCGCCCGGGTGACCGGCCACCTGCTCTCCAAGATCGGTACTTGCGGGGAGCGCGAGCTGATCCGGGAGTCGCTGCAGGTCACCCTGGACGCGCTCGAGGAGCAGCCCGAGCTGGTGCGGGCCATCTCGGAGAACACCCCCCGGCTGGGCGTCAGCCAGAAGATCGCCGCGGTCGAGGAACGCATCGGCGAGCTGGTGCTGGCCCACCTGCGGCTGCGTTCGCAACCGGTGCCGCGGTCCTCGGTGCGGGTGTGGATGTCCGTGCGCGTGGTGGAGCACCTCACCATGCGCTACGTGCTGGACCGCCCACCCATCGAGCGCGACGTCTTCCTGGACGAGGTCACCGACCTGATCGTCCGCTACGCCTACACCTGAACCGACCCCTCCGCCGATTCAGTCACTTTGGCACGCTGATTCAGTCAACACTGTTGACTGAATCAGGGTGCTGAAGGCACTGAATCAGGGTGCTGAAGGCACTGGGACGGGGTGGGTGGCGGTTAGCCACTGGTCGAAGGTGGTGGGGGTCAGGCGGGCGTCGGGGGTGGGGAGCAGGATGTCGCCGGCCATGGTGGCGTCGAAGATGCCGCCCGACCAGGTGGGCACCAGCTTGACCTGGCGGCCCTGGGCCGCCAGGGTGCGCCGGGCCATGTCGACCAGGTCCTGGGTCTCCGGGCCGGCCACGTCGGCGTAGCGGCCCTTCGGCCCGCCGGCGGCGACCTCCGCCAGCACGTCGGCGAGGTCGGCCGGCGCGATGGGCTGCACCAGTAGCGGCGCGATGGTCGCCACGCCGTCCTGCTCGGTCCAGCTGGCCACCATTCCGGCGAAGTCGTGGAACTGGGTGGCCGGGACGATGGTCCACGGCACCGGGCCGGCGGCCACCAGTCGCTCCTGCTCCCGCTTGCCGGCGTAGTGCGCGTTGCCGGGCACCCGGTCCACGCCGACGATGGAGAGCAGCACGTGGTGGCGCACCCCGGCGCGCTGCTCGGCGGCCAGCAGGTTGGCGGTGGTGGCGGCGAAGTAGGCCACCGTCTCGGCCTCGCTCGACACCGGGCCGTTGGTCGCGTCGACCACCGCGTCCACCCCGGCCAGCGCCTGGTCCAGGCCCTCGCCGCCGACCAGGTCGACGCCCAGGGAACGGCTGATCCGGGTCACCTCGTGCCCGGACCGTTCCAGCGCGGCGACGGTGAGGGAGCCGATGTTGCCGGTGGCGCCGGCTACCGCGATTCGCATGACGATCTCCTTCTGTTCCGGTTGTCTGCCACCGAGATTATCTCGGACTTTGCAGATCCGCAATATCCGCAGATATGCTGTGACGGTGAAGTTGCCCGTGAGCACCGAGTGGGTGTTGCACTGCGTTGCCTCCCTGGCGCAGCTGGAGCCCGGCGGTACCGCGTCGGCGGCGCAGCTGGCGGAGTACTTCGACGTGCCGGCGCCGTACTTGGCCAAGCAGCTGCAGTCGGTGGTCAAGGCCGGCGTGCTCGCCGCGACGACCGGCCCCCGGGGTGGGTTCCGCCTGGCCCGGCCGGCCGCCGAGATCACGCTGCTGGAGGTGGTGGAGGCGGTGGACGGCGCGTCCGCGCCCTACGAGTGCCGGGAGATCCGGCAGCGGGGCAAGGGCGGGCTGCCCCCGGAGGACTGCCGGGAGACCTGCATCCTGGCCGCCAAGATGGCCGACGCGCACCGGGCCTGGCGGGCCAGCCTGGCCGGCGTCACCCTGGTGGACATCCTGGACGCGCTCCCGCCGACCGCGCCCGCCCGCACCCGGTCACTGCTCACCGGCCGCTAGCTGTCCCGGGCCGCCGGTTCGCGGCCGCGAGGACCGCGCTGATTGATGATGATCACCCGGACCCCAGGGCGCCCTGCCAGGCCCCGACCCGCACACGGTCAACTCATCCTTAGAGACTCTGCCGGCACGCAGAACGTCTCCGAGGATGAATTGATCAGTGGGAGAGGCGGATGGCCGGGTCGATGAAGCGGTTGGTGGCCACGTCGGCGGCGCGCAGGCCGGGTTTGACGGTGGCGCCGGTGCGGGTCAGGACGGGGGCCATGGTGTCGATCATCGACTGCACCCGGGCCGGGTCCATGCCGCCGAGTGCGCCGCCGCGGTCATTGGTCACGATGCGCAGGTCGCGGAGCATCTTGGCGGCGTAGTCCGCGACACCCCGCGAGTAGGTCCAGCCGGAGTTGTACCGGTTCACCACCTCGACCAGCAGCTCGTTCGTCGGCCCGGAGTTGTTCAGGTAGTCGACCTGCGCGCGCTGGATGATCGGCACCAGCCGGGCCAGGCAGCCGGACAGCGACTCCAGGTCACCCGTGCGCACCGACAGGCCCTGCGGGTAGATGTTGTAGCCGACATCGGCGAGCAGCTGGTAGCTCACCGGCTTGCCCCAGCTGGGCACCTCGTGCTCGTAGATGTACGGCTCGCTGGTCGGGTAGCCCTGCTGGGCGATGGACGGGTCGGCGACGAACCGGGCCGGGGCGCCGGTGTAGCCGGTGTCCACCTGGTCGGCCTTGATCAGGCCCTTGGCCACGAGCAGCGGGGCGTAGAAGCTGTCCTTGGCCACCACCACCTTCGCCCCGGAGCGGCCGATGTCGGCCACCCCGCGCCAGTCCGGGTGGGTGGCCGGGTCCCACATCAGGCTCATCGGGCTCTTGTTCAGCGGGGCGACCACGGCGGTCACCGGCTGGTTGGCCGAGGTGGCGATGGCCAGGTCACCGTGCACCGAGCCGAGGGTGATCGAGCGGTCCAGGTACATCTGCGCCGGCACGGTGCCGAAGCCGATGGCCGCGCCGCCGCTGCGCACCTCCACCTTCACCCCGGTGTCCTTGCCGCCGACCACCAGCGGGCCGCTGACCCGCTTGTGGTCGGCGTCGATGGTGTAGCCCGGGCCGATCAGCTGGTACTCGGCGGCCTGGTTGGCGTCCGGCTCCCAGACGTCCTGGATCACCACCGTCTCCGGGCACACCCCGGCCAGGCGCTGGTTGCCCTCGGCCGGGGGCAGTGCGGCCGGTGCCGGCCGCGCGGGCTCGGGCGGCCCGCCGGCACAACCGGCCAGCAGGCCGGTGAGCATGAGGGACAGCAGCAGGACACGTCGCATCGGGTGAGTCTCCGGGAGTCAGGGCTTGCGGGCGACGCCGCCGTACTGCAGCGCCGGGCGGAGGCCGTCGGCCTCGGCGGGATCCGGGCGCCAGGAGGTCACCGGGCCGATGTCCGGCTCGATGATCTCCAGGCCGCGCAGGTAGCGGCGGAACTGCTCGACCCGGCGCAGGTGGTACGGGTCGATACCGGTGGTGTTGCGGTCGGCCACGCCCTGGTGCAGCGGCCCGCCGTCGTCGAAGCCGTCGGCCACGATCAGGTAGCTGCCCGACGGCACCGCCGCGACCAGCCGGTCCACGATCGCGCAGGCCTCCTCGAACTCGGCGACATGGCCGAGGATGCCGAGCAGGCAGATCGCGGTCGGCCGGTCGAAATCCAACGTCTCCGCGGCCTCGGCGAGGATCGTCCCCGGGTCGTGCACATCGGCCTCGAGATAGGTGCACACGCCCTCGGGGGTGGAGCTGACCAGCCACGCCTGGGCGTGCGCGAGCACCACCGGGTCGCTGTCCACGTACACCACCCGGGCGTCCGGGTGGATCTCCTGCACCACTTCGTGCAGGTCCCGCAGGTCACGCGGGCCGGGCAGCCCGCAGCCGATGTCCATGAACTGGCGCACGCCGCCCTCGGTGGCCACGTAGTGCGCCGCGCGCATGAGGAACTTCCGGGTCTGCTTGGCCAGGTAGAAGATGTCCGGGAACGCGCTGGCCATCATGTCGCCGGCGGTCCGGTCCAGCGGGTAGTTGTCGTCGCCGCCCTGCAGGTAGTTCCACATCCGGGCGGGCGAGGGCTTGCGGAAGTACTCGTCCCCCAGCACCGGCGGCTTGGGCGGCCGCATCATCCAGGAACTGTCCTCGCTCACCGTTCCCCCCGCCCTCGGTCGAAGTCCCACCCCGGAGTGTTATCAAACATCTCGAGCCAGGGCAACGTGCACACCCGATCACGAGGAGGTTTGTCCGCCGTGCCGAAGATAGTGCACGCCGGACACTTTTAGGTTCTCTCCAGTCACGGCAGTTGACTGGAGGACTTTATGCGGCCGGCGCCGTTCGAGTACGTCGAACCGACGAGTGTCGCGGACGCCTGCGCCGAGCTGCACCGGCGCGCGGACGCCGCCGTGCTGGCCGGTGGGCAGAGCCTCATCGCTCAGCTAAACGCCCGCCAGCGCCGCCCGTCCGCGCTGGTGGGCCTGCGGCTGATCGACGAGCTGGCCACCGTGGCGGAGCGGGACGGCCGGCTGTGCATCGGCGCCTCGGTCACCCAGCGGGCGGTGCGCGGGGCGTCCGCCGCGCCGGGGGTGCTGGGCGAGGCGCTCGACCACGTCGGCCACGTGCCGACCCGCAACCGGGGCACCGTGGGCGGCAGCCTGGCCTTCGCCGACCCGACCGCCGAGCTGCCCGCCGTGCTGCTGGGCCTGGGCGGCTCGGTGTGCGTGCGGTCGGTGCGCGGGGAACGGGTGATCGAGGCCACCGAGCTGTTCACCGGTCCCTTCCGCACCGCGCTGCGGCCGGACGAGCTGCTCACCTCGGTCCGGCTGCCCCTGGCCGGGCCGGGCGAGCACTGGGTCTTCGAGCAGCGGCACTTCCGCCGGCACGCCAAGGTGTCCGTGGTCGCCGGGCTGCGCGACGGCCGGATGCGGGTGGCGGTTTCCGGGCTGGCCGACACCCCGCTGCTGGTCCAGGTGCTCGCCGAGGACGCGGACGGGCTGCCCGAGGCGCTGGCCGAACTGGTCACCCCGAACGCCGACCGGTACGGCTCGCCGGCCTACCGCGCCCGGCTGGCCGAGGTGGCGGCGCGGGCCGCGGTGCGCCGGCTGATCGACGAACTGGTCGCGGCATGAGCGGCTCGCGCGCGGTGACGGCCGTGAGCGTCACAGTCAATGGCGAGCGGGTGAGCGCACTGGTGGAGCCGCGCACGCTGCTGGTGGACTTCCTGCGCGAGTCGGCGCGGCTCACCGGCACGCACGCCGGTTGCCACCAGGGCTGGTGCGGCGCCTGCACGGTGCTGGTGGACGGCTGCTCGGCGCGGGCCTGCCTGACCCTGGCGGTGCAGGCGGACCGGGCGGAGATCACCACGGTCGAAGGGGTGGAGGACGCCGACGGTTCGCTTTCCGAGCTGCAGCGGGCGTTCATCGAGCACTCGGGCTTCCAGTGCGGGTTCTGCACCCCGGGGTTCGTGGTGCTGGGCACGGAGATCCTGGCCGAGGCGCGGGCCGGCGCCACGTTCACCCGGGAAGAGCTGAAGCGCCGGCTGGCCGCCAACATCTGCCGGTGCACCGGCTACGCGGGAATCCTGGACGCCCTCGAAGCCGCGCTGGAGCGGTTGTGACCGGGTATCTGGGCACCCCGGTGGAGTCCCGCAACGGCGCGCGGTTCGTGCGCGGCGCCGGCCGGTACACCGATGACGTGCACCTGCCCCGAGAGGCCACCCTGGCGGTGCTGCGCAGCCCGCACGCGCACGCGGAGATCGTCGCCGTGGACACCTCCGCCGCGCGCGAGCTGGACGGGGTCTACGCGGTGGCCACCGGTGCCGAGCTGTTCGAGCGGATCGCGCCGCAGCGCTACCTGTGGGACCTGCCGGGGCAGAAGGTGGGGCCGGGCCGGCCGCTGGCGGTGGACCGGGCCCGGCACGTCGGCGAGCCGGTCGCCGTCGTGGTGGCCCGCGACCAGTACGTCGCCGAGGACGCGTGCGAGCTGATCCGGGTGGACTACCGGCCGCTGCCGGTGGTCACCACGGTGGAAGCCGCGCTGGCGCCGGATGCCCCGCTGCTGCACCCGGACTGGGGCAGCAACGTGCAGGTCACCGCCGCCTGGCCGGTCACCCCGACCGCGTCCCCGCCGGGCGCCGAGCTGGGTGCCCGGCCCATGCCGGCCTCGCCGGGAATGCCGGAGCCGCCGGATGCCGCCGCCGCGCTGGCGGCGGCCCCGGTGGTGGTCGAGGAGACGTTCACCAGCGCGCGGATCATGGCCACGTCGCTGGAGGGGCGGGGCGTGGTCTGCGACTACGACCCGGCCGGGCCCAAGCTGACCGTCTACACCTCCACCCAGTCGCCGCACCAGGTCCGGGAGGGCATCGCGGCGATGCTCGGCATCCCGGAGACCCGGGTCCGGGTGGTCGCGCCCGACGTGGGCGGGGCGTTCGGCATGAAGGCCGTGCTCTACCCGGAGGAGGTGCTGGCCGCGTTTTTCGCGTTGGCGCTGCGCCGGCCGGTGCGGTTCGCCGAGCAGCGGGACGAGTCGTTCGTGGCCTCCACCCCGGCCCGGGCCCAGGAGATGCGCCTGTCCGTGGGGTTCACCGAGGACGGCGCGATCCTCGGCCTGCGCGCCCGCTACACGCTGGACCTGGGCAGCGCCCCGTCCACCTGCGGCGCGGGCACCGGCTGGGCCACCGGGGCGATGCTGTGCGGGCCGTACCGGGTGCCGGCGGTGGACATCCGGGCCACGGCGGTGGTCACCAACAAGACCCCGCTGGGCGCCTACCGGGGCTTCGGCCAGCCGGAGGCCAACTTCCCGATGGAGCGGCTGCTGGACATCGCCGCCCGCCGGCTGGGCCTCGACCCGGCCGAGCTGCGCCGGCGCAACCTGATCGAGGACTTCCCGTACACCAACGCCACCGGGCAGCTCATCGACAGCGGCGACTACCAGCGGATGCTTTCACTGCTGGAGCAGCGCCCGGCGTACCGGGAAGCGGTCGCGTTCCGCGACACGGCCCGCGCCGAGGGCCGCCGGGTGGGGCTCGGCCTGGCCTTCTACAACGAGTGCACCAACTTCGGCCCCTCCGGCGTGCTGCCGCTGATCGGGGTGACCACCGGCGGCTGGGACGCCACCACGGTGACCGTGGAGCCGGACGGCACGGTCCGGGTGGACAGCGGGCAGACCCCGATGGGGCAGGGCCTGGAGACCGCGTTCGCGCAGGCCGCCGCCGACGCGTTCGGGGTGTCCATGGACGACGTGACCGTGCGCTTCGGGGACACCGCGTCCAGCCACTACACGGCGTACGCCAGCGGGGCCAGCCGGGGCGCCGGGGTCGGCGGGTCCTCGCTGCTGGTCGCGGCGGGCAAGGCGGTGGAGAAGATGCGCCGGATCGCCGCGCACCTGCTGGAGGCCGACCCGGACGACGTGGAACGGGTGCCCGGCGCCGATGCTCGTTCCGCTGGCGCTTCTCCCGGTGGCTTCGCGGTACGTGGCGCGGCGACCCCGCCGGTCTCGTTGGCCGCCATCGCGTCGGCCGCCTACCAGGGCGGGAACCTGCCGGCCGGCATGGCGCCGGGCATTCAGGAGCTGGGAACCTTCGAACCGGCCGCGCTGGCCTTCTCCTACGGCGTGGTGGCCGCGCTGGTCGAGCTGGACGGGGACACCGGCCAGGTCACCGTGCGGCGGCTGGTCTTCGGCCACGACTGCGGCACCCAGCTGAACCCGCGCCTGGTCGAGGCGCAGGTGGTCGGCGGGGCGTTGCAGGGCCAGGGCGCCGCGCTGCTGGAGGAGCTGACCTACGACGAGGACGGGCAGCCCCGCGCCACCGCGTTCGCCGACTACCTGGTGCCGCTGGCCACCGAGATTCCCGAGCTGGACCTGTTCCACACCGAGACGCCGACCCCGTTCACCCTCAACGGCGCCAAGGGCGTCGGGGAGAGCGGGGTGATCGCCGCACCGGCGGCGATCGTGAACGCCGTCCAGGACGCGCTGCCCGCCGGCGCGGCCGAGCTCACCGCCATTCCGGTGCTGCCGGAGCGAATCCTTCACGCACTAGGAGAACTCTCATGACCAGCAAGATCGGGCTGCTGATGGGCAGCACCACCCCGCCGGAGAAGGTCGCCGAGGTGGCCCGGGAGGCCGAGGCCGCCGGGTTCGGCGAGCTGTGGGTGCCGGAGGACTACTTCTTCCTCGGCGGCATGGCCGCGTCGGCGATCGCCCTTGGTGCCACCGAGCGGATCAAGGTGGGCACCGCCGTGGTGTCCTCGGTGGTGCGCCACCCGGCGCTGCTGGCCATGGAGGCGTCCACCCTGGCCCGCGCCTATCCCGGCCGGTTCCGCGCCGGCATCGGGCACGGCGTGCCGGCCTGGACCGCGCAGATGGGGCTCACCGTGCCGAAGCCGATGAGCGCGCTGCGCGAGACCGTGACCGGCTTCCAGGCCCTGGTGTCCGGGCAGAAACACACCGCCGACGGGCTGGTGCACGGGTTCACCGAGGTGGCGCTGACCCACCCGCCGGCCGAGCCGGTGCCGGTCTACCTGGGGGTGCTGGGCGACAAGGGCATCGCGCTGGCCGGGGAGATGGCCGACGGCATGGTGGTCAGCGTGCTGGCCACGCCGGAGTACGTGGCCGCCACCCGGGAGAAGCTGGACAAGGCGGCCGCCTCCGCCGGCCGGGAGAAGCCCCAGCTGGTGGTGCTGGTGGCGGTGAACGTCGCCCGGGACGCCGCCACTGCGTCCATGACGGTTGAACAGATCAAGCCGGTGTTGGCCTTCTACCTGGCCGCGACCGGCCCGAACCCGCTGCTGGCCTCCATCGGCGGGAACGACGCGCTGGCCGAGATGCTGACCCGGGGCGGTCCCGAGGTGGTGCACGCCGAGATGCCCGACCAGTGGCTGCGGGCCATGTCGGTGACCGGCGGGACCGCCGATGCGCGGGTCGCGTTCCAGCGCTTCTTCGACGCCGGCGCGGACCGGGTCGTGGTGGTCCCGCTGGTGGATGCCGGGGCGGAGGAGTCCCTGGCCGCCGTGCGTGAGTTGTTGCCCGAGTTCTGAGCAGAGGAGCGCGAAAATGTCAGACCAGGACGCTGTACTGAAGGTGCACAACGGCTGGTTCGCCGCGAACGTGGGCCTGCACGCGGAGAACATGCTGCCCTACTTCCCGGAGGGAGATGGTTACCTTCAGTTCAACCTGAACGGATTCACCTACCACGGCGCCGCCGACAAGGCGAAGCTGTGGGACAACCTGAACAAGGTGGGCGTGAACATCACCCGGATCGCCGACGTGGGCGAGCCGGAGGTGCAGGTGTACGGGGACGTCGCGCTGCTCACCTCGGAGGGCGAGGCCGAGCTGCTGATGCCCGACGCCACCACCGGCAAGCTGGAGAACTCCGGGGTCACCCGGTTCCGCAACACCGAGTTCTACCGGCGGGACGACGGCGCCGGCGGCGCGGACTGGCGGATCTGGCACATGCACGTCAGCGAGAGCGCGCCCGAGGGCACGCCCAAGTACGTCACCGAGTGACGCGCGCACTGACGGCCCGGTCGGTGGACGGGCCGGCCGGGCACTTGGCGGTGACGGTCTCCGGTGACCTCGCGGCGGACGAGCCGGTGCTGCTGGTGCACCCGATCAACTCGGCGGCCGGGGTGTGGACCAGGGTGATGGCGCTGCTGGACCGGCCGGCGGTGGCCCTGGACCTGCGCGGGCACGGCCGCTCGGTGCTCAGCGGGCCGTACACGGTGGACGGGTACGCGGCCGACGCGCTGGCCGTGCTGGACGCGCTGGGCGTGCGCCGGGCGCACCTGGCCGGCGGTTCGCTGGGCGGCTCGATCAGCCTGGCGGTGGCCGCCGCGCGGCCGGAGCTGGCCACCGGGGTGACCACGTTCGGGTCCACCCTGGGCACCGGCGTGCCCGCTTCGGCGATCGAGGCGATGGTGGCCGAGCTGGTGGCCAAGGGCACCGAGCGGTACTTCGCCGACCTGGTGCCGGACATCGTGGGCGCGGCCTACCGGGCGAACGACGAGGTGCGCCGGGTGATGCGGGAGGCGGTCGGCACCCGCTCGGAGGCGGTGATCGCGGACATCCTGCGCGGCGCTTTCGACGCCGACATCCGGGCCGTCGCCGGCCGGGTCCGCGCGCCGGTGCACGCGGTGGGCGGCACCGAGGACCCCACGTGTCCGCCGGCCATGACCGAGGAGATCGCGGCCGCCACCGGCGGCCGGGTCACCCTGCTGGAGGGCATCGGGCACCTGCCGATGCTCGAAGTTCCCGGCCGGGTTGCCGAGTTGCTCCGGGAGGACCTTTCCAGATGACGTACTCCATCGTGGCGCGCGACCCGGACACCGGGGAGCTGGGCGTCGGCTCGCAGTCGCACTTCTTCGGGGTCGGCCGGCTGGTCGGCTGGGCCGAGGCCGGGGTGGGCGCGGCCGCCACCCAGGCCTTCGTGAACGTGGACTACGGCCCGGCGGCGGTGGCCGCCATGCGGGAAGGCCAGCCGCCGGACGTGATCGTGGACGCGCTCACCGGTGCCGACCCGCTCAGCCGCTACCGCCAGCTGGGCGTGGTCGACGCGACCGGCCGGGCCGCCACCTTCACCGGCGGCAGCTGCGCGCCGCATGCCGCCGGGCTGACCGGTGACGGGGTGGCGGTGCAGGGCAACATGCTGGCCGCCGCGTCCGTCGTGCCGGACATGCTGGCCGCGTACGAGGACGCGAAAGGCCCGCTGGCCGACCGGATGCTGGCCGCGATGCGGGCAGCCGAGGACGCCGGCGGGGACGTGCGCGGTTCCCAGTCGGCGGTGCTCAGCGTGGTCTCCGGGGTACGCGGCCCGACACCGTGGCGGCAGGTGCTGGTGGACCTGCGGGTGGACGACCATCCCGACCCGATCGGCGAGCTGGAGCGGTTGCTGCCCCGGCAGCGGGCGTTCGACGTGATCGGCGGGGTGATCTTCGAGGAAGGCCTGATGATCGGCCCCTACGCCGGGGTGACGCCGGAGGAGCTGGCTGCCAAGCTGGCCGGGCTGGCGGACGCCTCGGAGCTGCTGGGGCCGGACAACCGGGAGGCCGACTTCTGGCGCGCGGTGCTGCTGGCCCGTTCCGGCAGCGCGGACGAAGCGCGAACGCTGTTCGCGGACCTGTTCGCCTACCGGCCGGCGCTGCGCGAGTTCCTCGCCGGGATCGGCCCGCTCGGGTTCCTGCCCGGCACCAAGGAGTATCTGTGACCTCGGTGGATCTGGCGGCCGCCGCCCGCGCGGCGGTGGACACCCGGCGGTGCGTGGACCTCACCGCCGCGATGATCCAGTGCGACACCCGCAACCCGCCGGGCGACGAGAGCCCGATCCTGCCGCTGCTCACCGACGTGCTGCGCGGCCTCGGCGGCCGGCCGGAGGTGTTCGAGCCCGCGCCGGGGCGGGTCTCCCTGCTGGCCCGGGTCGGCACCGGGGACCGGCCCGGGCTGCTGGTCAACGGGCACGTCGACGTGGTGCCGGTGGTCGCGGAGGACTGGACCGTCCCGCCGTTCGGGGGAGTCCGGCGGGACGGCCGGCTCTACGGGCGCGGCGCGTGCGACATGAAGGGCGGCATCGCGGCGGCCATCGAAGGGCTGCGGGCCTGCCAGGACGTCGGGGTCCCGCCCGCCTGCGACGTGCTGTTCCACCTGGTCGCGGACGAGGAGACGGGCGGTCGGTGGGGCACCGAGGCCCTGCTGCACGCCGGGCTCATCTCCGGCGTGGCGGGCGCCATCGTGCCGGAGCCCAGCGAGCTGGGCGTGTGCGTGGCCGAGCGCGGCGCGCTGCTCGCCGAGATCACCGTGGCCGGCCGGGCCGCGCACGGCAGCGACCCGGCGCGGGGCCACTCGGCCATCGCGGACGCCGCGCGCCTGGTGTCCGGGCTGCACCTGGCCGACTTCGGCGACCCGGCGCACCGGCTGCTCGGCACGCCCACCTGCAACGTCGGCGTGATCTCCGGCGGCACCGCGCCGAATATCGTGGCCAGTGCTTGCGCCCTGCGCGTGGACCGGCGGACCCTGCCCGGGCAGACCCGCGAGCAGGCCGTCCTTGCGCTGAGGGAGGTGCTTGATCGCACTGGCGTGGTCTACGAGCTGGAGGTGCTGACCTTCGTGGAGGGCTCCGAGCTGCCCGGCGCGGGTGGCCACCCCTTCGCGGAGTTCGTGCGCGCCTGCGGCGGCGGCCCCGAGCGGGGCCTCTACCTGGCCACCGACGCCCGGTTCCTGCGCAACCAGCTGGACATCCCCACCGTGGTCTACGGCCCCGGCTCGATGACCGTCGCCCACACCGCCGACGAGTACGTGCCCATCCCCGACCTCACCTCCGCCGCCCGCACCTTCGCAACGGCATTCGCCACCTTCACCGGCTGAGCAACACCACGCATGCGTGGTGAGCCCCCGCACCACCGCCGCGCGGGGCGATTGACCGTGATCTGTCTGGGCGCCCCCGGTTTGCGTGGGGCTGGGTTTACCGATGGCTTGGACGGCGCCGCTTGGGCCGGTCTGCCGCGGCTCGGCTGCCGCTGGTGGCGTTTCGCGGAGGTTGTCTCATCACTGCGTCACGGTGTGTGACGGGTGCATGGGCTCCCGATCCCGTCACTTCGTCGACGTCGAAAAGCGCTTGTCGAGCCAGTCTTCATCGTCGCCTCACTGGTGTTACGGTCCGTGACCAACGCCGGGATCCACCCGGAAAACGGGCCGGCGGGACTCGATGCCGCGGCAGACAGGGATGCCGCCGGTGTGGCACTCGCGAGTGGAATGAGAATGGTGCCGCTGGTCGCGTTCACCGGGGTGATCGCTGATCCTGGCGGCTCAGCCGCGATTTCGAGGCTGAGCTGTCACGGCTGGCGATCAAGCCGGGGCCAGGGCCGCTGACCCGAAGGGTCAAACATGCCACACCAGTACATGCGCCCCGCCCGTACTTATTCTCGGATCAGAGCAGCGCAACTGCGCGGTCCAAGCCGTCGGTAAACCCAGGTCCTACTCAAACCGGCGGCACTCGTGCCGGGGTCGCGATCAGAGACCTTTTCCCATGATCAAATGTCTCTGGTCGCGACCTCGGTGATTCGCGGCCGTGCGGTTGGACTACCCGCGGTCGACCGGCGAGCACCCGCCAAGCTCATCGAAGGAGCCGTCGTCCAGGCCGCTGTTGCATATTTCCACGCAGAGCCATGGCTCTGGGAGCACGGGTGCAACATGTGCTCCGGGTGGTTGAACGGTGTGCGAGCTGGTCGGGAGGGTGGCGTGGCGAGGTATGTCGGGGTGGGGGACGTCGATCACCTGGTGCGGGGGGCGGCCGTGCTGGGCAGTGGAGGGGGCGGGGACGGGTACGTGCCTCGGCAGATGCTGCTGGCCGCGATCGAGCGGTACGGGCCGGTACCGTTGGTGGACGCCGCCGAGATGGACGCGGACGCACCGGTGCTGCCGGTGATCGGGGCGGGCGCCCCGGCCACGCTGGTCGAGATGTTCCCCGGCGATGCGGAGAGCGAGCGGCTGCGCGAGCTGGTGGAGACCGCCGCCGGGCGGCCGTGCGAGGCGGTGCTGCCGCTCCAGCCGGGACCGGTGAACGCGGCCCTGCCGCTGGTGGTGGCCGCCCAGCTAGGGTTGCCGTGCCTGGACGCGGACGCGATGTGTCGGGTGTTCCCGATGGTGGAGATGACGCTGTTCACGCTGGCCGGCATCTCCCCGGCGCCGCTGTTCGCGGTGGACGCCAAGGACGCGCGCGTGATGCTCTCCGCCCCCGACCACCGCACGGTCTCCGCGCTGCTGCGCAGCTGCCTGCCCGAACTCAGCCTGGTCGCGCTGATCAGCACCTACCAGGTGACCGCCGGCCAGTGCGCGCGGTACGCCGCCAACGGCGGGCTGAGCCGCTGCCTGCGCATCGGCCGGGCGCTCACCGAGTCGCTTACCGAATCGCTCACCGGATCGCTCGCCGAGCCGCTCGCCGGGTTGTCCGCCGAGTCGCTGGCCGAGTTCGGCGGGGTGCCGCTGGTGCGTGGCGTGGTCGCGGAGCTGGTGCAGCGCTCCGACCCGACCGGCACCGACGGGTTCCCGCGCGGGGTGCTGAGCGTCCAGTCGCTGGACGACCCGAGCCGGGTGCTGAGGGTGGACTTCCAGAACGAGAACCTGGTGGCCGCCGAGGACGGCGTGGTCCGGGTGACCGTGCCGGACCTGATCAACGTGATCGACACGGACACCGGGGCGGTGATGCAGACCGTGGACCTGGTGGTCGGCCAGCGGGTCCATGTGGTCGCCATGCCCGCCGACCCGCGCTGGCACACCGACGACGGTATCGCGCTGGCCGGCCCCCGGGCGTTCGGCTACGACATCGAACCGGTGCGCGTGTGAGCGCCCTGGGCATCGACCTCGCTCCGGAGCGGGCCACCGCCGTGCTGCTGCCCGGCGACGGCGGTCCGCCGGTTCGGCGCGAGCTGCCGGGCGAGGCGAGTGTGTCCGACCTGGTCACCGGCCTGGCCGATCCGGCGACCCTGGCCGGGATCGAGCGGGTCGTGGTGGCGGCTGCGTTGCCTGTGAGTGATTTGTGTGGCTATGGCCACACAAATCACTCACAGGCGCAGCGGGTTGGCGTGCTGCGCATCGGCGCCCCCGCGACCACCTCGGTGCCGCCGATGACCGGCTGGCCGGCGGAGCTGGCCGCCCGGGTCGCCGGCCCGGTGGCGGTGGTACGCGGGGGGCACCGGTACGACGGCATGGAGTTCGGCCCGCTGGACGAACCGGCGGTCCGGGAGTTCGCGGCCACCTGCCGCGCGGCCGGCGTCGGTGCGGTCGCGGTGACCGGCACCGACGCGCACATCAACCCGGCGCACGAACAGCGCGCGCTGAGCCTGCTGTCCGAGCTCCTGGACGTCCCGGTGATCACCAGCCACGAGTCCGGTGGCGCCGGGCTGCTGGAGCGGGAGAACACCACGGTGCTCAACGCGGCCGCCGCGCCGGGCGCGCGGCGGCTGGTGGAGGAGTTCGGCCGCTCGCTGGCCGGCGCGGGCATCGACGCCGACCTCTACCTCATGGGCGGCACCGGCACCGTGCTGCCGGCCGCCCGCGCCGCCCGGCAGCCGCTGCACATGCTGGACGCCTCGCACGGCGCCGCCCGGGCCGGCGCGGCCCACCTGACCGGCGAGGCCGACCTGGTTGTCGTGGACGCCGGGGCGGTCGGCGTGCGGCTGTCCGCGCAGGTCGACGGGCTGCCCCGGGAGAGCGGGCTGCCCCTGGAGGTGTGCGGGGTGCGCACCAGCCTGCGGCCGATCCGGGTGGTCGACGTCCCCGGGGCGCCGGTCGGCCGAGCGGCTGGCTCTCGGCCGGAGTCGGCCCGCCCACCCGGTGCGCGGGCGGCCGGGGTGTCGAGGGCCGGGCTGCCCGGTGCGCGGGCGGCCGGGGTGCGGGGGGCCGGGCTGCCCGGTGTGCGGTCGGCCGGGGTGCCGGGTGCCGGGCTGCGGGATGCGCTGGACCGGGTCGCGGCCGGGCTGGACGGGGTGCCCGTGGTGGTGGTCGGCGGCGGCGCCGGCGCGCTGGCGGTGCCCGGGGTGGAGCCGGTAAGACCGGCTCACGCGCGGTTCGCGGCCGCGTTCGGCGCGGCCGGCGGGCGGGCCGCCGCGACGGTGGACCGGCTGTTCTGGTTTGGTTCGGGCAGCCGGGAGGAATGTGTTGCGCTGGCGCGGCGGATCGCGCGGGAGGCGGCGATCCGGTCCGGCGCGGACCCGGCGCGGGTTCGGGTGGGCGAGGTGCGGGAGGCGCTGATGACCTACGTCCCGGTGCGCTGCGTGCGCCTGCGGGTGACCGCCACCGGCCCCCTGCTGTCGTCGCGCGGCCGATGAGCACTGTCACGCTCGGGCAGCTGCTCGGCATGGGGCTGCTCACCGGGTACGAGGTGTTCGGCGGCGCGGCCGGCCTGGACCGGCCGGTGCGCATGGTGGTGCCGGGGGCGGGCGTGGCCGGCATCGGCGAGCTGAGCCCGGGCAGCGTGGTGGTGTTCGGACCCGAACAGCTGGTGCTGGACGAGCTGGCCGCCGACCTGGCGCTGCGCCTCGGCCGGGGCGCCGGGCTGTCCGGGATCATCGCGCAGCGCCCGGACCGCCCGGTGCCGCTGGTGACCAGGAGGCTCGCGGACAAGCTGGCCCTCCCGCTGGTCGGCGTGGAGGCGGTGGCCCCGGCCGCCGTGGCGGCCACCTTCGACCCGTACGTGCGGGCGCCGGAGATCGCCGGGCTGCGCATCCTCGGTACCACCGCGCAGCGCTTCCAGACCGCGCCGACCAGCGCCGAGGAGCTGACCCGGACGCTCGCCCAGACCCTGGGCGGGCCGGTCGCGCTGGTGGACGCGGAGTCCCGCCCGGTGGCCGGCGACCCGGCGGCCCGCGAGCCGTTGCACCGGCCGGAGATCCGCGCCCGGTTGGCCGGTGGCCGGCCGGCCGCCGAGACCTTCCCGCTGGGCTCCTCGGACGTGGTTCTGCTGCACCCGGTGCTGCTGGACCGCGCCGGACCGGCCAGCTTCTGGCTGGTCGCCCGGCTGAGCACGGCCACCGGGGCGCTACTGGAACCGCTGCGCCAGTCGTTGGCCATCGCCGCGCTGTCCTTCGCGGTGTACGTGGCCGGCAACACGGCGGCGCTGGAGCGGGAGAGCCGCCAGCGCGCGCTGCTGCTCGGCGAGATCCTGGACCAGGGCGACTCGCCGGCGCCGAGGACCGTGGAGCGGGCCGCCGCGCTGGGCTGGCGGCTGGCCGGGTGGCACACCGCCGTACAGCTGGCGGTGCGCGAGTCGCGTCCCGGCACCCGGCCGGCCGAGCTGGTGGAGGAGCTGGAGGAACAGCTGTCCGGCGGCGGGATCCGGGCGCGCCTGGTGGAGCGCCCGGACGGCTGGGCGTTCTGGACCACCGCCGAATCCGAGCCGGAGGCGCTGGACCCCGGCCCGCTGCTGGCCGCCGTGCGGTCCGCGCTGCTCGCGGTGGAGGCGGCGCACCGGGGCCTGGCGCTGTGCGCCGGGGTGGGCGGTGCGCACCCGGGCACGGCGGGCATCCAGCGTTCGCTGGAGGAGGCCCGCCAGGCGTGCCTGCTGGCCCGCACCGAGCACGGCGCGGCCTCGGTGGAGCACCTGGACGCGGTGAGCATGAAACGGCTGCTGGTGGGCTGGTACGCGTCCGGCACGCTGCGCTCGGTGGCGGCGGAGGTCCTCACCCCGCTGCGCGAGGCCGACCCGTCCGGGGAGCTGGTGCGCACCCTGCGCCGGTACCTGGACCAGGAGTCCTCGGCGACCGAGACGGCGGCGTTGCTCGGCGTGCACCGCAACACCGTGATGCAGCGCCTGGACCGGATCCGCAAACTCCTCCCGGTGAACCTGGACGACCCCGACGACCGCGTGGTGGTGCACCTCGCCGTCCGGGCCGTCGGCGTCGACTGGACCTGAGCCACCCACCCCCCGGCGAGTCGGGGATTCGTGCACGGTGAGTCGGGGATTCAGGTACGGGACCGGCCGGTCTGAACCGCGAGCGACAGTGGGCATACTGCCCAGCTAGATTGCCGAAACAGGGCGGTGTGCCCACTGACGGGCGCTGTCGGGGTTCCTAGCCTCTGAACGCATGACGCTGCTGGACGAGCGCCCGGCCGCGCCCGAGCGGGGCGAGCCGGCCGTTGTGACGCTGCTCGGCCTGCTGGCCGGCGCACACCGGTTCGACGTGCTCGCCGCCCCGCGTGGCCTGGACGTCCCGGTCACCGGGGTGACCATCTGGGACGCCCACGCTCCGGACCGGCTCTGCCGGGGCGACCTGGTGCTGGCCCCCGACGCCGCCCGCCCGGACCTGCTGCTGCCCGAGGCCGGCCGGGCCGGCGTGTCCGCCGTGCTGGTCAAGGGCGTCGACGATCTGCCGGCGTGGCGGGAGCTGGCCGAGCACGCCCGGGTGGCGCTGCTGCTCGCCGCCGGCGAGCTGTGCTGGGACGACATCTGCCTCACGGCCCGCGCGCTGCTCCCGGCGGCCCGGCTCACCGCGCCGGCCGAGCGGCCGCACGAGCCCGGGCGGCTTTTCGAGCTGGCCGAGGCGGCGGCGGTCGCCCTGCGCGCGCCGGTGCTGATCACCGATGCCGAGCTGCGGGTGCTCGCGTTCGCCCACCGGGACCAGCCGCTGGACCCGCTGCGGGTGAAGACCATCCTGGCCCGGCGGGTGCCCGAGTCCGGGCGCGACTGGTTGACCCGCACCGGCGAGCTGGCCCGGTTGCGCCACACCCGCGAGCCGGTACGGCTGACCCCGCCCGGCGGGAGTCCCCGGCTGGTCGCGCCGGTGCTGGCCCGTGACTCGGTGGTGGGCTACGTCAGTGTGGCCGAGGCGGACCGGCTGCTCTCCGCCGAGGAGCTCGCCGTCGCGGCGGACGTGGCGGCCTCGGCGGCGCCGGCATTCCTGCCGGATCCCCCGGCGGCGGCGCCGGACGAGGATCTGCTGGTCAGCCGGTTGCTGCGCGGCGTACTCGCCGGCCGTGGCGCGCTGCGTCCGCTCACCGAACGGCTGCGTCCGGCCCGCTCCGGGCGGAGAGTGACCGCGGCCGGCCGGACCGGGTGCGACGGGACCGCTGCCGGCCGGACCGAGGGACCGGCGACCGCGGAAGCGGCCGGCGAGTGGTTCCTGATCGGCTTCGGGGGTTCGTCGGACCTGCCCGATCACGGCCTGCTGGCCCGGTGCGCCAGGCTGACCTGTCCCGGTGCCACGGCGGTGGGGTTGGACGGCCGGGTGTTCGTGCTGGCCGGGTACCCGGGCCCGGCCGGAGCGGTGCGGCTGGCCGAGCGCCTGCGCAGCCGGTACGCCGAGTTCGGAGGCCCCGGCCTGGCGACCTGCCTGAGCGAGCCGTTCGGCCCGGACGGCGACCCGGCCTCCCTAAGCCGGGACCTGGCCCGCGCCCTGGACCTGCCCCCCGACGGGATCGGCCGGCTCGAGGAGCTGCGCCCCCGCCTGGTGCTGGCCGAGTTGGCCGAGCTGACCGCCGACCACCCGAACCTGCTGGCCAGCGGGCCGCTGGCCAGCCTGCGCCGGGCCGACGCCGCGCGCTACACCGACCACCTGGACACGCTGCTGGCGTTCTTCGACGCGGGCGCGGACCTGGGCGCCGCGGCCAAACGGCTGTGCATCCACCGCAACACGCTGCGCTACCGGATGCGCCGGATCGAGACGCTCGGCGGTTTCGACCTCGCCGACCCCGTGGCGCGGTTCACGACGGAGCTCCAGGTCAGGTTGGCTCGCGCAACAGCACGGTGAGCTGACCCCGGAACACGCACTCGTCGCCCCGGTTCAGCGTGGCCAGGATGTCCGCGACGCCCAGGCTCGGGTCGTCCCTGGACCGCCGGGCACCGAGCACGCCGGCGCGGGCGGCCAGCGCGTCGCCCGGGTAGACCGGGGCCGGCCAGCTGAACGAGTTGGCGCCCCCGGTGCGCAGCGCCGGGGTGTCGTTCACCACACCGGATACCCACGCGCGCAGCCACAGCGACGCGGTGAACAGCCCGGATGCGGTTGGCCGCTCGGCCAGGTGGATCGGCTGCGGGTCGAACCGGCGGGCGTAGTCGAGCATCTCGTCCCGGTCGGCGGTGACCGTGCCGAGTTCGAACACCCGGCCGCCGGTGAAGTCGCCGAAGGTGAGCCCCGTCATACCCCGGATCGTGCCACGCCCGGCCGGTCAGCCCCGCAGCACGGCCAGCGACGGCGCGTGCAGCGGGCCGTTGGACGACATGCCGCTGCCGCCGGTGAAGCCGTCCGCGCCGGTCAGGTCGGTGAACCGGCCGCCGGCCTCGGTGACCACCAGCTGCACGGCGGCCAGGTCCCAGGCGTTGGCCTCGGCGTCGATGGCCACGTCGATGGCGCCCTCGGCGACCAGCATGTGCTGCCAGAAGTCGCCGAACGCCCGCACCACCCAGCAGCGGGCCACCAGGTCCAGGTACCGGTCCAGCTCGCCGCGCTCGGCCCAGCTGCTCAGCTCGGTGGTGGACAGGCAGGCGTCGGCCAGCTCGTGTACCCCGGAGACGGCCAGCCGCCGGGGCTCCCCGCCCGAGGCGTCGGACGCCCACGCTCCGCCGCCGGCCGAGGCCCACCAGCGGCGGCCCAGCGCCGGCGCGCTCACCACGCCGACCACCGGGTCGCCGTCCGAGACCAGCGCGATCAGGCTGGCCCACACCGGGACGCCCCGGGAGTAGTTCTTGGTGCCGTCGATCGGGTCGATGACCCAGCCCCGGCCGGCGTCCACCGAACCGCCGCGCTCCTCGCCGACGACCGCGTGGCCGGGGCGCTCGGCGGCGAGCACGGCGCGCAGCGCGTCCTCGGTCGCGGTGTCCGCGTCGGTCACCGGCGTGCGGTCGGGCTTGCGGTCCACCCGCAGGTCGGCGGCCCGGAACCGGGCCAGGGTGATCCCGTCGGCGCGATCGGCCAGGCGCAACGCGAGGGCCAGATCTGCCTTCCACCCGCCCGCCTCCCCGTCGCACTGACTCATGGCGCGCCGGTACCGGCCGGGACCGGCTTCTGCCGGCCGTCCTCGTGCGGGAACACGAACCGGCGGAACGCCCACCAGCGGAACACCATGCCCACCAGCACGCCGATGATCTGCCCGGACACGAAGTCGGCCAGGTGCTCGGTGAACAAGGTCACCGCCGGCACCCGCAGGTCCAGCACGTACCGGGAGATGAACAGCGGCGCGGAGTACACGGCCACGCCGATCCCGCTGATCAGCAGGTACAGCACCGCCTCGTGGTGGCGCTCCCGGCCGCCCCGGGTGCGGAACGACCACTCCCGGTTGAGCATGTAGGACGCGATGGTGGCGACCACCACGGAGATCACCTTGGCGGTGACCGGCTTGGGCTCCAGGATCGTGCTCTTCAGCAGCAGGAAGATGGCGGTGTCGATCACCCAGGTGGTCCCGCCGACCAGACCGAACTTCACCATTTCCCGGTGCCGGATCGCCACGTCGCGGTACGGCTGGGGGATCCAGCTGAGCACCGTTTCGACCACCGTCACGCGGCCCAGTTTATTGACCTGTGATCCCGAGGCATGCGCCCGCCTGTACATAGCCCTCTGAGCTGGGGAGTTATCCTCTTCTACCCGTGAGCACCCGTATCCCGGTAGTCGGCATGGTCGGAGCCGGGCAGTTGGCCCGGATGACCCACCAGGCGGCGATCGCACTGGGGCAGTCGTTGCGCGTGCTCGCGGTGTCCGCCGACGACCCGGCGGCCGTGGTCGCGCCGAACGTGGTGTTCGGGCAGCCGGACGACCCGGCGGCCCTCGCCGAGTTCCTCAAGGGCTGCGACGCGGTCACCTTCGACCACGAGGGCGTGCCCGCCGAGCCGTTGGCCTCGCTGGCCGCCCAGCTGGAGGTGCCGCTGCGCCCGTCGCCGGCGGCACTGGTGCACGCGCAGGACAAGCTGGTGATGCGCGAGCGGCTGTCCGCGCTGGGCGTGCCCTGCCCGCCGTTCCGGGCCATCAGCTCGCCGCGCGAGGTGAACGAGTTCGCCGCCCGGCACGGCTGGCCGGTGGTGCTCAAGGCGCGCACCGGCGGCTACGACGGACGCGGCATCTGGATGCTGGACGACCCGCTGCACGCCGCGCCGATCCTGGCCGAGACGCTCGCCGCCGGCACGCCGTTGCTGGTCGAGCAGCGGGTGAAGATGCGCCGCGAGCTGGCCGCACTGGTCGCCCGCTCGCCGTTCGGCCAGGGCGCGGCCTGGCCGGTGGTGCACACCGTGCAGGACAACGGGATCTGCGTGCAGGTGATCGCCCCCGCGCCCGGGCTCACCCCGGCGCGGGCCGAGGCGGCGCAGCGGCTGGCGTTGCGGGTGGCCGAGGAGCTGGACGTGGTCGGCCTGCTCGCCGTCGAGCTGTTCGAGATCGACGAGCCGGGCCCGGACGGCACCGGCCTGCTGGTGAACGAGCTGGCCATGCGCCCGCACAACTCCGGCCACTGGACCATCGAGGGCTCGGTGACCTCCCAGTTCGAGCAGCACGTGCGGGCCGTGCTGGACTACCCGCTGGGGTCCACCGCGCCGAGGGCGCCGGTCACCGTGATGGCCAACGTGCTGGGGGGCGACCCGGTCCCGGAGATGGGCCTGGACGAGCGGGTGCACCACCTGTTCGCCCGTTTCCCGGACGTCAAGGTGCACCTGTACGGCAAGGCGGAACGGCCGGGCCGGAAGATCGGCCACGTGACGGTTCTGGGCGAAGAGGTGGCACCGGTGCGCCGCCGCGCCGCGCTGGCCGCCGACTGGCTCTCCCGAGCGGTGTGGCGCGACGGCTGGCACTGAAGAGGAAGACAAGGAGCAGGGAAAGTGAGTTCCCCGGAGTCGCCGCTGGTCGGCGTGATCATGGGCAGCGACTCGGACTGGCCGGTGATGTCGGCCGCCGCCGAGGCGCTGGCCGAGTTCGAGGTGCCGCACGAGGTCGCCGTGGTGTCCGCGCACCGCACCCCCGGCCGGATGCTGGACTATGCCCGCCAGGCCGCCGACCGGGGCCTGCAGGTGATCATCGCGGGCGCCGGGGGAGCGGCCCACCTGCCCGGCATGGTGGCCAGCGCGACCCCGCTGCCGGTGATCGGCGTCCCGGTCCCGCTGGCCCACCTGGACGGCATGGACTCGCTCCTGTCGATCGTCCAGATGCCCGCCGGCGTACCCGTCGCCTGCGTCTCGATCGGCGGCGCCCGCAACGCCGGCCTGCTGGCGGTCCGCCTCCTGGGCGCCGCCGACCCCGAGCTACGCACCCGCATGCTCACCTACCAGGCCGACCTGGAACGCCTGGTCCTCACCAAGGACGCCGCCCTCCGCGCCTCTCTCACCGACTAACCCACCCACCGACGGGGGTCGCTCGCACACACCGAACGCGGGTGTGACCGGGGACGGGGTCCCTGAGAAACCGCGTTGCGGGGGTTCCTCGGCCGCACGTACGGTGGCGGTACACAGGAGAGGAGGTGGTCCAGCGGTGTATTGCCATAGGACTTGTGAGGTGGCTGTCCGCTAGCACCGAGAATCCTGACGGTCGATGGAAGCCGGTTCGGTGCCGGCAATTCCCGACAGTCACCCGACCCCCGGGGTCCAAGCCGTCGTCCAGCTTGGTCACGCGATGTGCGTGAAACCGCCCCGGGGGTCGTCTCGTTTCCCGGCCCGTCACCCGACAGTGTGGTGCGAGGCCGGGGGGCGGTCCTACCCGTACGGATGTCGTCCCTGGGCGCGGGCCGCCGACCAGGGCTAACATCCCGATCTGTGAACGACGCGTTCGATGCTTACCAGCTGCCCGAAGAGCACCAGGAGCTCCGCGCCGCGGTCCGCGCGCTCGCCGAGAAGGAGATCGCGCCGCACGCGGCCGAGGTCGACGAGGAGTCGCGCTTCCCCACGGAGGCTCTCAAGGCGCTGACCGCCGCCGGCTTCCACGCGGTATTCCTGCCGGAGAAATACGGCGGTGACGGCGCGGACGCGATCGCCGGGTGCATCGTGATCGAAGAGGTGGCCCGCGTCTGCGGCAGCTCCTCGCTCATCCCCGGGGTGAACAAGCTGGGCTCGATGCCGGTCCTGCTGTCCGGGTCGGACGAGCTCTGCCAGCAGGTCATGCCGTCCATCGCCCGGGGCGAGGCGATGATCTCCTACGCGCTGTCCGAGCGGGAGTCGGGTTCGGACGCGGTGGCGATGAAGACCAAGGCGCGCCTGGACGGCGACCACTGGGTGCTCAACGGCGGGAAGGCCTGGATCACCAACGCGGGCATCTCCAAGTGGTACACGGTGTTCGCCGTGACCGACCCGGACAAGGGCGCCAACGGGGTCTCCGCGTTCGTGGTGCACGCCGACGACCCGGGCTTCGAGGTGGGCAACAAGGAACGCAAGCTGGGCATCAAGGGCTCGCCCACCTGCGAGATCTACTTCACCGACTGCACCGTTCCGGCCGACCGGATCATCGGCGAGCCGGGCACCGGCTTCAAGACCGCGATGCGCACCTTCGACCACACCCGGCCGACCATCGGCGCGCAGGCGGTGGGCCTCGCGCAGGGCGCGCTGGACGCCTCGGTGGCCTACGTGAAGGAGCGCAAGCAGTTCGGCAAGGCCATCGGCGAGTTCCAGGGCGTCCAGTTCATGCTGGCCGACATGGCGATGAAGGTGGAGGCCGCCCGGCAGATGACCTACGTCGCCGCCGCCAAGGTGGAGCGCGGCGAGCCGGACATGACGTTCTTCGCCAGTGCCGCCAAGTGCTACGCCTCGGACGTGGCCATGGAGGTCACCGTGGATGCGGTGCAGCTGTTCGGCGGGGCCGGCTACACCCGGGACTTCCCGGTGGAGCGCATGATGCGCGACGCCAAGATCACCCAGATCTACGAGGGCACCAACCAGATCCAGCGCATGGTGATGGCCAGGGCACTGCTGCGCCGCTAGACGCTAGAGCAGCGTGAACCCGATCAGGTTGGACATCGCCCAGATGCACACCCAGGTGACCAGCGGGAACCACACGAGCAGGATCAGCACCAGGGCGACCCAGGTGGACTTCCCGCCGCCGTGCGGGCGCATAGCCAGGCTGTAGAGCGCGAGGGCGGGGAAACCGCACATCGCGCCCCAGACGATCATCCCGATCACGCCGACCAGGGTTTGCCAGAACGGCACGCCGCTCACAGCACCCCCTTCCGCCCCGGGGAACCATCTTTCCACGGCCGGGCGCGCCAAGTGGTCATTCTTTAGCGGGAGCTAACCCTCCAGCGAACGGCCGGGGGTGTGCCCGAAGGTCGCGCGGAAGGTGTCGATGAACGCGCTCGCGGTGGACCAGCCGCAGCGGTGCGCGACGGTGGTCACCGGGGTCCGGTCGGCCAGCAGGATCAGCGCCCGGTGCAGCCGCAGCTGGGTGCGCCACTGCGGGAAGGTCATGCCCAGCTCGGCGCGGAACAGCCGGGACAGCGTCCGGTCGCTCGCGCCCACCCGGCCGCCCAGCTCGGCCAGCGGCCTCGGGTCGGCCGGGTCGGCGTGCAGCAGCGCGCACACCGCGACCAGCCGGGGATCGCGCGGGGTCGGCAGCCGCACCGGCTCGCGCGGTGACTGCCGCAGCTGGTCGAGCAGCACCGCGCGCAGCCGGCGCCGCTCCGCGCTGGTGTCCTCCGGGTCGCGGGTGTACGCGATGATCAGCTCGCGCAGCAGCGGGCCGACCGCGAGCACCGCCGGCGCGTCCAGCCGCAGCGGGTTGTCGCCGGCCGGCAGGCCGACCATGTGCAGGTCGGTCCGGCCGTAGGCACGGTGCTCGTGCACGGCGCCGGCGGGCACCCAGATCGCCCGGGTGGCCGGCGCGATCCAGCGCCCCTGGTCGGTGGTCACCGACAGCACCCCTCGGGCCGCGTAGACGATCTGGTTGTCGTCGTGGCGGTGCGCGTCGATCTCGTCGCCGGCGGCGAGTGTCCTCAGCGCGGTGGCGGCGACCGGGGCGTGGCGGATTTTCGACATCGATTGGCAGATTATCGGAAGCCGCCAACCCGGGTGGCGGCCGAAGCTGGAGCTCATGACGGACCGTCGCACCCCGACCGTGCTGCTCGCCGTAGGACACGGCAGCGTGGACATCTACCAGGGCATCGTGCCGGTGATGGTGCCCTTCCTGGTCGCCGAACGCCACTACGACTACCTCGCGGTGACCGGGTTCGTGCTCGCCGCGAACGTGCTGAACTCGCTGGTCCAGCCGCTGTTCGGGCTGCTCAACGACCGCTGGGAGATGCGCTGGCTGATCCCGGCGAGCACGCTGCTGGCCGGCATCGGGGTCGCGCTGGTCGGGTTCGCCCAGTGGTACCCGCTGTCGCTGGCGGTGATCGCGCTGTCCGGGGTCGGGGTGGCCGCGTACCACCCGGCGGCCGCCCGGATGGCCCGCTCGGTGACCGGTGGTGACCACGTGCGGATGAGCTGGTTCTCGCTGGGCGGCAACATCGGTTTCGCGCTGGCCCCGGCACTGGTGACCCCGCTGCTCGCGTTCGGCGGCCTGGCCGCCGCGCCGGTGCTGGTGCTGCCGGCGCTGGTCGGCACGCTGGTCACCCTGCCGCTGCTGGGCCGGCGGGCGGCCGCCGAGCGGCGCGCCGCGTCGGCGAAGGCCCGCGTCACCGCCGGGGACAACTGGCCGGAGTTCGGCGTGCTCACCCTGATCATCGTGCTGCGCTCGATGGCCTACCTGGGGCTGAGCACCTTCCTCGCGCTGTTCGTGTTCCAACGGGTCGGCAACTCCCCGCTGGTCGGCGGGATCGCGCTGTTCGTGCTGTACGCGAGTGGCGCGGTGGGCACCTGGCTGGGCGGCAAGCTGGCCGCGCGGTTCGGCCGGCTGCCGGTGATGCGGGTGTCCTACGCGGTGTCCGCGCTGGCCCTGGCCGGCGTCGCGTTCGTGCCCGGGCCCGCGCTACTGGCTTTCGTCGCGTTGGCCGCGTTGTCTTCGTATGCGCCGTTCTCCCTGCACATCACGCTGGGACAGGACTACCTGCCGAGCCGGATCGGCACGGCGAGCGGGGTCACCCTGGGCCTGGCCGTGAGCGTCGGCGGGATGTTCGCCCCCGCACTCGGTGCCCTGGCCGGGGCCACCTCACTGCAGACCACGCTCGCCTGCCTGATCGTGCTACCCGTGCTCGGAGCCCTGCTGGCCCTGCGCCTGCGCGACCCCCGCCCCCGCCCGCCGATTCAGTCACTTCAGCAGGTCGGTTCAGTCAACACTGTTGACTGAATCAGGGTGCTGAAGTGACTGAATCACGGTTTGGGGCGGGTGGGTCAGGACGCGGTGGGGACCCAGTTGCCGTGGAAGCCGGCGGGGACCCGGGCGGGCAGGTGGATGCTGGCGACCGCCTCCATGGTCTGGGCGTCCAGGATGGCCAGGTCGCTGCGGTCGGTGGCCAGGTCGTAGACGAAGCCGAGCAGCACGCCTTCGTCCTCGGCGGCGTCGGGGTGGGCGGGCACCATGACGAACTCGCCGATCCGGGTGTTCGGCCCGAACGAGTGGCTGGCCAGCCGGCCCTGCGAGAGGTCGTGCTTGAGCAGCGTCGCCGAGCCCGCCGCCCCGGTGTCCGGCAGCACCTGCACCGCGTAGCCGTACCGGTGCCGGCGGCCGACCCGCCGCTCGTCCACCCGGGGGAACTCCTGGCCGTGGTCGTCCAGCCGCTCCTCGCGGACCTTGCCGGAGGTGGGGTCGATGGTCCAGCGGTCCAGGGTGGGCGGGCCCTCGTTGGGGCCGTTGAAGTCGGTGGCGAACATCTTGGGGTGCCGGGCCACGTCCAGCACGATGGAGCCGTCCGGGTTGTCGTAGGCGTTCATCGGGTGGAACACGTAGCACGGCGCGACGTCGTACCAGCGCAGGTCGGCGGCGGTGCCCTCGCGCGGCATGACACCGACGCGGGCGGGGTAGCGGGGGTCCCACTTGTACGGCATGCGGCCACCGCTGGGCAGTGAGCGGTCCAGGCTCGCGGTGATCGGGTCGGGCACCCGCACCTTGCCGATCAGTGCGGACATCACCAGCTTGGCCGGGGTGCGCAGCGGGCCGGGCATCGGCGCGTCGGCCACCGCCTGGGCGGCGTCGAAGACCACGGGCAGGTCGTAGAAGACCACGTGGTTCTCGGTGAGCGAGAAGTCGTGCATCATCGGGCTGCCGGTGACCGGGATGTCCACCGTGCGCCGGCAGCGGCCATTGGTGTCGATCACCGAGTACTGCACCTTGTTGCCCCAGCCGAAGAAGTAGGACACGGCGTGCAGCTCGCCGGTCTCCGGGTCGCGCTTGGGGTGCGCGGTGTAACCGCCGGGCAGCGTGCCGTCGAAGTCGCACGGGCCGACGGTGTCCAGCTCGTCGGTCAGCTCGTAGCTGGCCACGCCGCCTTCCACGATGGCCAGGGTGCGGCCGGCGTGCCCGATCACGTTGGTGTTGGCGCTCAACGCGGTGAGCGGCGCGGTCCGCCGGTAGTTGGGCTCCGGCTCGCCGAGCACCTTGGCCACGTGTGCGCTGCGCACGAAGCGGTTGCGGTACCACTCCGCGCGCCCGTCCCGCAGGCGCACGCCGTGCACCATGCCGTCGCCCAGGAACCAGTGGTAGACGGCGGGATCCACCTCGGACACCGGGTTCGGCCCGTTGCGCAGGTAACGGCCGTCCAGGTATTCGGGGATGCTGCCGGTCACCGGCAGGTCGGTGATGGTGAGCTCCTCCCGCACGGGGGCGAGCGCGCCTTCCAGGTAGGTGTTGCTCATGGCCTTCTCCGGCTTCGTCGGTAACGGCGTTTCGATTAACTGTAACGCTGTTACCAATGAATCCGCAAGGGCCTCTCGCCGGGGTGATCACCGAGGATGGGGTGATCGCTGTTCGTGGCGGTTGAGCGTCGCAAATCGAGGCTGAACCGCCACAGTTGGCGATCACCCCGTGCGCTCGGCGAGCATTTCATGATCACCATGACCTGGTGGCCACCGGGAGACCGCCGGAACGGCCGTCAGGTCATGGTGATCATGGAAGTTGGCGGTCCCCGGGGCGTGGCGACAGGAGCGGCGCGAACCGGGGGAGTGGTCAGTCGATGCAGGGGACGCCGTCGGCGGTGATCGGCGGCGCGGGTGGCGCGGCCGGCGCGGACGAGCGGTGCCGCGAGGACGACGAGGAACGGTCGTCCTCACTGGGGGAGGTGATGTCGGTGACCGAGAAGTCCGAGGCCAGGTACACCCGGGTGGTGTCTCCGGTGAGCGCGCTGTCCTCCTCGGTGTTGATCCCGCCGAGCACGTCGGCCAGCGCCTTCGCCTGCTCGGAGTGGCCCGGCGCGTAGTGCACGGTGGACGCCTTCGGCGGGTCGTCGATGTTGTCCAGCTTGCCCTGCTGGTAGCCGTGGTCGTCCAGCTTGCGGGCCACCTGGGCGGCCAGGCCGCTGCGCCCGGTGCCGTTGCGCACGTCCACGGTGACCTGGCTGGGGTCCGGCTTGGCGGCCGGCGGCGGCGCGGCGGTGCCGGTGGCCTGGATCTTCTCCTTCACGAACTTCTGGACGTCGTCGGTGTCCACCACCACCACGTCGCCGGAGGAGTTGTTGTCGGCGCCGGCGGTGGGGATGGTGACGAACTCCAGGTTCCCGCCGGCCAGGTTGGACGCCTGCCGGGCGAAGTCCAGGATGTTCAGCCGCGGGTCGAGCACCACCGACTCCTTGGCCGTGTCGATCAGGCCCTGCAGCTTGCTGGGGCTGGTCAGCGTGCCGGCGGAGAGGATCTTGTGCGCCACCGAGGCGAGGAACACCTGCTGGCGGCGGATCCGGCTGAAGTCGGACTGCGGCAGCTCGTAGCGCTGCCGCACGAAGGCCAGCGCCGCGCCGCCGGAGATGGTCTGCGGGCCGGCGGGGAACTTGGCGCCGGAGCGCCACTCGTTGACCGGGTTCTTCAAGCACACCGGCACGCCGCCGATGGCGTTGGTGAGCTGGAAGAAGCCGAGCAGGTTGACCTCGGCGAAGTGGTCGATGTGCTGGTCGGTCAGCTTTTCCACGGTCTTGACCAGCAGCGCCCGGCCGGCGTCGCGGCTCTTCTTCTCCACTTCGAGCTCGGACAGTCCCTCGTTGCGCAGCTTCCCGGCCTCCTTGAGGGTGGCCATCGGGTACGCCGAGTTGATCTTCCCCTTGCCGTGGCCCGGGATGTCCACGTAGCTGTCCCGGGGGACGGAGATCGCGGTCGCCTTGCCGCCGTCCGCCGGCACGTGCAGCAGGATGATCGTGTCGGAGTTGAGCACGCCGTCCTCGGCGCCGCTGCGCAGCTGGGCGAGCACCTGCTTGGACAGCGGGCGGCCCTGCGCGTCGGTGCGGCTGTCCACGCCGACCAGCAGCACGTTCACGTCGGTGCCGGAGGGCTTGCTCTCGCCCCCGTCCAGCGAGATCACGTCACTGGTGTTGATGCCGCCGGTCAGGTCGGTGTAGAAGCGCCAGCCGATGCCGGTGGTGGCCAGCACCATCGTGGACAACAGGGCCACTACCACGCGCAGGCCGATGCGTCGGCTTGCCGAGGCGGTCGAATGTGGCCGCGGGTCCACGCGCGTGTTCAACTCCAATGACTCGATTGCCAAGGGCCGAAGCATGCCATGCCAGACTCCGGGCATGCGCATGATGGTCACCGGCGGTGCCGGCTTCATCGGCTCGCACTACGTCCGCCGCATTCTAGGTGGTGGCTCCCCGAGTTACGCCGACGACGCGGCCGTCGAGGTCACTGTGCTGGACCTTCTGACGTACGCGGGATCGGAAACCAACCTGGCCGAGGTGGCGCACGCGCCCGGCTACCGGTTCGTGCACGGGGACATCCGGGACGCCGAGCTGGTGAACTCATTGATGCCCGGAATGGACCTGGTGGTGCACTTCGCCGCCGAGTCGCACGTGGACCGGTCGATCACCGGCGCGGCCGACTTCGTCTCCACCAATGTGGCCGGCACGCAGATCCTGCTGCAGGCGGCGCTGGAGCACGGGGTGGGCAAGTTCGTGCACGTGTCCACCGACGAGGTCTACGGCTCCATCGCCTCCGGGTCCTGGACGGAGGACCACGTGCTGGAGCCCAACTCCCCGTACTCGGCCGCCAAGGCCGGGTCGGACCTGCTGGCCCGGGCGTACCACCGCACCCACGGGCTTCCGGTGTGCATCACCCGTTGCTCCAACAACTACGGGCCTTACCAGTTCCCGGAGAAGGTCATCCCGCTGTTCGTGAGCAACCTGCTGGACGGCCGGAAGGTGCCGCTCTACGGCGACGGGCTGAACGTGCGGGACTGGCTGCACGTGGACGACCACTGCCAGGGCATCGCGCTGGTGGCCGAGCGGGGCCGGCCGGGGGAGATCTACAACATCGGCGGCGGCACCGAGCTGACCAACCGCGAGCTGACCCGGATCCTGCTCGAGGCGACCGGCAACGACTGGTCCATGGTCGAGCCGGTGGCCGACCGGCTTGGCCACGACCGGCGCTACTCGGTGGACCACACGAAGATCGCGACCGAGCTGGGTTACGCGCCGAGGGTGTCCTTCGCCGAGGGGATCGCGGCCACCGTGGCCTGGTACGCCGAACGCCGGGACTGGTGGGAGCCGCTCAAGGCGCGCGTAGCGGTGGCGGGCCCCGCGTGACCCGCTGGCTGGTCACCGGCGCGCGCGGGCAGCTGGGCAGCGAGCTGGCGGCGCTGCTGCGCGACGCCGACCTCACCGCGCCCGGGCGCGACGAGCTGGACCTGACCGCGCCCTCGCTGGCCGAGTGGGTGCGCGACTGGGCCTCTCGCGCGGGCGGCCGCCGGGTGGTGCTCAACGCGGCCGCGTGGACCGACGTGGACGGCGCCGAGGCCGACCCGAGCGGGGCGCGCGAGGTGAACGCGCTGGCCCCGGCCCGGCTGGCCGCCGCATGCGCCGAAGTGGACGCCACGCTGGTGCACGTTTCCACCGACTACGTGTTCGCCGGGGACCAGGCCGACCGGCCCTACGAGGTGGACGACCCGGTCGAGCCGCGCACGGCCTACGGGGCGGGCAAGCTGGCCGGGGAGCGGGCCGTGCGCGCCGGCCTGGACGCGCACTACGTGGTGCGTGCCGCCTGGCTGTACGGCGCCACCGGGGGGAACTTCGTCAAGACCATCGCCGGGCTGCGCCACCGGCGCGAGACGCTGGACGTGGTGAACGACCAGGTCGGTAGCCCCACGTGGGCGGCCGACCTGGCGCGCGGGCTGGTCGAGCTGGCCGGTTCGGGGGCGCCCTACGGGACTTATCACTGCGCGGCCGGTGGCCAGGCGAGCTGGTACGAGCTGGCCCGGGCGGTGTTCGAGGAGGTGGGCGCGGACCCGGAGCGGGTGCGGCCCTGCGACTCGTCCGTGTTTCCCCGCCCGGCGCCCCGGCCCGCGTATTCCGTGTTGTCCGGCTCGTCCTGGGCCGCCGCCGGTCTGCGGCCGTTGCCGCACTGGCGGGACGCGCTCCGTTCGGCGTTCGCGGCGGACCGCTCGTCCCTCGACACGCCGGAGGGCTGAGGTGCTTGCGTTCGGCCTCGCGATCTTCTACTCCGTGCGAGTGATGGTGCGTTCGTCGCACACCGACGTGCGTTCACCGTCGTTGGCCATGACGTGGGTCTGGAATGGGTACCGCTAGTACTGGTGGCGGTGGTGGCCCTCTGGTTGGGGACGCAGGCGTGTCGGGAGAGCAAGCGGTTGGAGGCCCGGCTGGACCGGGTGATTCGCCGGCACCGGGAGTCCACCGAGGCCGGTGTGCCGACCGAGGACGCCAGCAATGTCGACACCAGTAACGTCGCGCCGGAGAGGTCGCCGGTCGGCGCGAGGAGCCGCTCCTAGCAGAATCCGCCGCTCCCGTGGGTTCCTGTCGGATCACGGCTCCGCCGCTTTCTGAGCATCATCGGCGACCAGCGATATAACTTGTCGGTGGGTGGGGCCACAATGGCTGACGTGGATGAAGAACCGTTGAGCGCACAGGGTCAGCAGCTGCTCGACGATGCGGAGGACCGGCACGACGAGGCGATCGTGGTGCTGCGGCGCGCGGTCGCCGCGCGGGAGCCCTCGGGGGTGGCGCTGCTCGCCCGGGCATACCTGGACCGGGGCTACCGGCACGAAGCGGTCGAGCTGCTCGTTCCGAGGGTGGAGGCCGGCCGCACCGACCTGGCACTCACCCTGGGCGACGCGCTGGCCGGCATCGGCGACACCGACCGGGCCGAGGAGGCCTACCGGGCGGCGGTGAACGCCGGCGACGAGTCCGCGCTGAACACCTTCGGCGTGTTCCTGCGGCACCGGGGCCGGTTGGCCGAGGCGGAAAAGATGCTCCAGCGGGCCGCCGAGGCGGGCGACGAGCTGGCCCCGGCCAACCTGGTGGCCGTGCTGTGGGAACGCTCGCCCGACCCGCGCGTCGCGGCCCGCGCCGCCGAGCAGTGGGCCGACGAGCGCCGCCCGAGCACGCTGCTCGGGCTGGCCTTCGTCCATGCGGCCACCCGTCGCTACGACGACGCGGAGAAGCTCTACCGGCGGGCCGCCGAGCTCGGCGCCTACCGGGGGCACATCGAGTACTCGCTGTTCCTGCAGGAGGCCCGGGCAGACCTGGCGGCGGCCGAGCGGGAGCTGGAGGCGGCCGAGCGGGAGCAGGAGCCGGGTTGGGCGCTGGCTTTCGGGCGGTTCCTGGCCGAGATGGGGCGTCCGGACGAGGCCCGCGCCTACCTGGAACACGCCGCCCACTGGGGCAGTTCGGCGGCCGCCGAGGCGCTCGAGGAACTGGATGGTGACCCGCAGGACGACTAGCAGGAGGTTCCCTCTAACATTCGCACCATGGCGCAGTCCTACGGCGACGGCATCGCGGTGGTGGCGGTCACCTACTCCCCGGGCGACGATTTGGCGGCCTTCCTCGACTCGCTCGAAGAGGCCACGACTCGTCCCTACCGTGTGGTGTTAGTTGACAACGGCTCTACCGACGGCTCCCCGGAGCGTGCCGTCGCCGAGCGCGAACGCGTGGCCCTCGTGCGGGTGGGCGACAACATCGGTTACGGCAGTGCCGCCAATCGGGGTGTCGCCGAGCTCGGCCAGGACATCGGCTGGGTGGTGGTGGCCAACCCGGACGTGGTCTGGCGGCCCGGTTCGCTCGACGAGCTGCTCGCGGCCGGTGAGCGCACCCCGCGCGCCGGTGCGCTCGGCCCGCTCATCCGGGAGTCCGACGGCTCGGTGTACCCGTCCGCCCGGCTGCTGCCCTCGCTGGTGCGTGGCGCCGGGCACGCGGTGTTCGGCACGGTGTGGCCGGGCAACCCGTGGACCCGGGCCTACCGGCAGTCCGAGTCGGCGATCGAGGAACGCGACGCCGAGTGGCTGTCCGGTTCCTGCCTGCTGCTGCGCCGCGAGGCGATGGACTCGGTGAACGGGTTCGACACCCGGTACTTCATGTACTTCGAGGACGTCGACCTGTGCGAACGGCTGACCAAGGCCGGATGGCGCAACCGGTACGTCCCGGCGGCGGAGATCACCCACCTCGGCGCGCGGGCCACGTCGGCGAACGTCGGAGTGTCCGCCCGGATGGTCGCCGAGCACCACCACAGCGCCTACCGCTACCTGGCCGACCACTACCCCGGCCCGGTCTGGCTCCCCCTGCGCCTGACCCTCAAGGCCGGCCTGGGCGTCCGAGCCTCCCTCGCCGTCCGCCGAGCCACCCGCTAACCCCCCACCCCCGGCGAGTCGGGGATTCAGGTACGGCGAGTCGGGGATTCGGGTACGGCGAGTCGGGGATTCGGGTACGGCGAGTCGGGGATTCGGGTACGGCGAGTCGGGGATTCGGGTACGGCGAGTCGGGGATTCGGGTACGGCGAGCGAGGTGGACGCCCGGCACGTGCCCGGGTCCGTGTGCCCGGAGCGTGCGGCCGCTGGATAACGTACGAGGGTGAGCATGTCCGATGTGGATGCCGTCGTGCTGGTCGGTGGTAAGGGCACCCGGTTGCGCCCGCTGACCCTGTCCGCCGCCAAGCCCATGTTGCCCACCGCTGGCGTGCCCTTCCTGGCTCACCTGCTGTCCCGCATCCGCGCGGCCGGCGTGCGGCACGTGGTGCTCGGCACGTCCTACCTGGCCGAGACGTTCAGCAGCTACTTCGGTGACGGGTCCGAGTTCGGGCTCGAGATCGACTACGTGGTGGAGGCCGAACCGCTGGGCACCGGGGGCGGCATCCGCAACGTCGCGCCCTACCTGCGCGCCGAGCACGTGCTGGTGTTCAACGGCGACGTGCTGGCCGGCACCGATCTGACCTCGGTGGTGGACACCCACCGGGTCGGTGCCGCGGACGTGACCCTGCACCTGGTGCGGGTGCCGGACCCCCGGGCGTTCGGCTGCGTCCCCACCGACGAGACCGGCCGGGTGCTCGCGTTCCTCGAGAAGACCAATGAGCCGCCGACCGACCAGATCAATGCCGGCTGCTACGTGTTCCGCCGCTCGGTGATCGACACGATTCCGGACGGGCGGCCGGTGTCGGTCGAGCGCGAGACGTTCCCCGGGCTGCTCGCCGCTGACGCCCGGGTCCAGGCGCACGTGGACGCCGCCTACTGGCGGGACATGGGTACCCCCTTGGACCTGGTGCAGGGGTCGGCCGATCTGGTACGAGGGTTGGCCCCGTCGGCGGCGTTGCCCGGGCCATGTGGCGAGGCGCTGCTCTGTGCCGAGGCCAAGGTCGCCGAGGACGCCGTGGTGACCGGCGGCAGCACCGTCGGGGTCGGCGCGGTGGTCGGGGCGGGCGCACGGTTGGACGGCGCACTCCTGTTCGACGGCGCGACGGTCGGCGAGGGAGCGGATGTGCGGCACTCGGTGCTCGGCTCCGGCGCGACGGTGGCTGCCGGAGCGTCGGTGCACGGCGCGGTGATCGGTGACGGCGCGGTGGTGGGGGAGCGCTGCGAGCTGCGCGACGGCGTGCGGGTCTGGCCCCGGGTGCGCCTGCCGGCGGGCGGCGTGCGGTTCTCGTCGGACGCGTGACCGCCGTGCCGGAGCGGACGTGGCAGCCGGACTACCCGCTGGATCTGGCCGGGTTGCTGGCCCCGCTGCGGCGGGGCAAGGGTGACCCGACACTGCGCTTCGACCCACCGGCCGGTACCTGCTGGCGCGCCGCCACCACCGAGGGCGGGCCCGCCACGATGGCGCTGCGCCGGTCCTCGGACGGCACGGTGCACGCAACCGCGTGGGGACCGGGTGCCCAGATCATGCTGGACGGCCTGCCGGCGTTGCTCGGCGCGCACGACGACGACTCGGGGTTCGTCGCGCATCACCCGCTGGTCGCCGAGGCGCGGCGGCGGATGCCCGGGTTGCGGCTGGGCACCAGTGGACGGGTGTGGGATGTGTTGCTGCCCGCGGTGCTGGAGCAGAAGGTCACCGGGGTGGAGGCGCGGCGCTCGTTCCGCGAGCTGTGCCGGCGCTTCGGCACGCCCGCACCGGGGCCGGCGGGGGAGATGGGCCTGCGCGTGCCGCCCACCCCGGACGCGGTGCGGGCAATCCCGGACTGGGAGTGGCACCGCGCGGGCGTGGACTCCGCCCGCCGCCGGGCGCTGCTGGCCGCGGCGGCCGTTGCGCACCGGTTGGAGCGCGCGGTCACGCTGGGCGGTTCGGGCGGCCGCGAGCTTCTGCGCCGGGTGCCGGGGATCGGTGTGTGGACGGCTGCCGAGGTGGCGCAGCGGGCTTGGGGGGACCCGGACGCGGTCAGCGTCGGCGACTTCCACATCCCGTCGGTGGTCGGCTGGGCGCTGGTCGGCCGGCCGCTGGACGATGCCGGCATGCTCGCCGTGCTGGCCCCATACGCGCCACAGCGCCAGCGAGCGGTCCGCTACGTCGAGGCGTCCGGGTTCTCCCGCCCTCGCTTCGGCCCCCGCTACGCCGCCAAGGACTACCGCGCAATCTGACCCGCACGCCCCTCACCCCGGCGAGTCGGCGTACTCAGCACGCTGAGTTGACGCTCCCAGCCCACCGAACCAGGCCCGTGCCGGGCAAACCGCCGCGCCCCGCCGTACCCAGATCCCCGACTCGCCGTGCGCAAACCGCCGCGCCCCGCCGTACTCATATCCCCGACTCACCGTGCACGAATCCCCGACTCGCGGGGGACGTAGGGTGGGTTGCCATGAGGGTTGTGGCGCTCGTGGGTGGCGTCGGCGGTGCGCGGTTCCTGCTCGGGGTGAAGGCCGCGCTCGGCCTGCCGGGCAACACGGAACACCAGGTCACGGCGTTGGTGAACGTCGGGGACGACGTGTGGCTGCACGGCCTGCGGATCTGCCCGGACCTGGACACCTGCATGTACACACTGGGCGGCGGCATCGACCCCGAGCGTGGCTGGGGGCGGGCCGACGAGACGTGGCGGGTCGGCGAGGAGCTCAAGGCGTACGGCGCCGAGCCGACCTGGTTCGGCCTCGGTGACCGGGACGTGGCGACGCACCTGATCCGGTCCCGGATGCTGCGCGCGGGATACCCGCTGTCGGCGGTCACCGAGGCGCTGTGTGCGCGCTGGCAGCCCGGGGTGCGGCTGCTGCCGGCCAGCGACGACCGGGTGGAGACCCACGTGGTGGTCGACGACCCGGAGAACAACGCGCAACGGGCGATCCACTTCCAGGAGTGGTGGGTGCGTTACCGGGCCGACCCGAAGCCGCACCGGTTCGCCTCGGTCGGGGCGGAGGAGGCCAAACCGGCCCCCGGCGTGCTGAAGGCGCTGGCGGAGGCGGACGTGGTGCTGCTCGCGCCGTCCAACCCGGTGGTCAGCGTCGGCGCCATCCTGGCCGTGCCCGGAATCCGCGCGGCGATCCGGACCGGCGGGGCGCCCACGATCGGCGTGTCGCCGATCGTCGGTGACCGCCCGCTGCGCGGCATGGCCGACGTCTGCCTGGCCGCGATCGGCGTGGACACCACGGCGGAGGCGGTCGGCCGGCACTACGGCGCGCGCGGCGCCGCGGCCGGGGACGGCCTGCTGGACGGTTGGCTGATCCACGAGACCGACAGCGCGGTCGTGCCCGGCGTGGCGGTGCGCGCGGTGCCGCTGCTGATGACCGACACCGAGGCCACGGCGAAGATGGTCCGGCACGCCCTGGAGATCGCCGGGGTGGCCGGTGCCTGAGCACAACGCCGACCACTGCGAAGACCACGCCGTACCCCGGATCGAGCTGCGCGCCGTCCAAGGACTGCCCGAGTTCCGGCCCGGTGACGATCTGGCCGGCCCGATCGCGGCGGCCATCGGCGACCTCCGGGACGGCGACGTCGTCGTGGTGACGAGCAAGATCGTTTCCAAGGTGGAGGGCCGGCTGGTCGCGGTGCCGGAGGACCCCGCCGAGAAGGACGCGCGCCTGCGCGAGCTGGTGGACGAGGAGACCGAGCGGGTGGTGGCCCGCCGGGGCCGGGTCCTCGTGGTGGCCAACAAGATCGGCCTCGTCCAGGCCAACGCCGGCGTCGACGCGTCCAACGTGCACCGGCACGAGCTGGCCCTGCTGCCGGTCGACCCGGACGCGAGCGCGGCCCGGCTGCGGGCCGCGCTGTACGAGCGGACGAACAAAACGGTCGCCGTGGTGATCACCGACACGATGGGCCGGCCGTGGCGGGTGGGACAGACCGACGTGGCGATCGGGTCGGCCGGGTTGCCGGTGCTGCACTCCTATCAGGGCATGGTCGATACCGCTGGGAATGAACTCAGGGTGACCGAGGTGGCTCTGGTCGACGAGGTCGCGGCGGCCGCCGATCTGGTCAAGGGCAAGCTCGGTGGCGTCCCGGTGGCGGTGGTGCGCGGACTCACCGCCAAGGAGGACGGGTCGACAGTCGCCAACCTGGTCCGCAACCCGGCCGATGACATGTTTCGCCTGGGTACCGACGATGCGCTGGCCCAGGGCCGGCGGGAAGCGGTGCCGGCCCGCCGGTCGGTGCGCGCGTTCAGCGGCGAAGCCGTGGACCCCAAGGCGATCCGGCGCGCGGTGGCCGCCGCGCTCACCGCGCCGGCGCCGCACCACACCCGGCCGTTCCGGTTCGGCTGGCCGCGCGATCCCCGCAAGCGCACCGAGCTGCTGGACGCGATGGCCGACCGCTGGCGCCGTGACCTGGCCTCCGACGGTCGCGGCAAGGACGAGATCGACCGCCGCGTGGCCAAGGGCGACATCCTGCGAAAGGCCCCTGAGCTGCTGATTCCGTTCCTGGTGGCGGACGGCGCGCAGCCCTACCCGGACGCCGCCCGCACGGAAGCCGAGGACACCATGTTCACCGTGGCGGGCGGCGCGGCGGTGCAGGGCCTGTTGGTCGCGCTCGCGGCGGAGGGGCTCGGATCGTGCTGGGTGGGGTCGACCATCTTCGCCGCCGCCGAGGTGCACGAGGTGCTGGGCGTGCCTACCGGATGGCGCCCGCTGGGCGCGGTGGCGGTGGGACATCCGGCCGAGCTGCCTCAATCGAGGGAGTTGCCCGACCCTACGGCGGCACTACTCGAGTGGTGATCGACTCGATCCGTAACCGTGATCGACAACGCGCGGTAACCCCGTCAAGGGTATAACGGCACCTGCGTTTCCGTCCTTTATGTGAAATGTAGGTAGAAATACGCAGTTGTCTCGTTCTCATTTCAAACGATCAACTTGAGGGTGAGACTTTTAGGACAGCCAGGTGGTGAACTCAGAGTAGCCGTGCAGCGCCAGCCTGAGGTCGCCGCCGAGCGCCCCGAAGCCTCCGGCGCCGGCCGCGAACAACAGGTTTCGGAGCGGAGCGAGCGCCAGCAGGAGGGCGAAGAAGGCCAGCGGCGCCCACGGCCGGACCTTGTCCGCCAGCTCCCGGCTGCGTGCCGACAGGTAGGGCTCGATGACGCCGAATCCGTCCAGTCCGGGCACCGGCAGGATGTTCAGCACGAAGGCCATCACTTGGATCATGGCGAGGCAGGCGAGCGCCGGCAGCAGTAGCCCGGAGGCCTCCAGTGAGCCGATCGTCACGATCAGCACAACCCCGAGCAGCAAATTGATCAAGGGTCCTGCCAGGGAAACCATGCTCCGGGCGAACCGCGACCGGATCGCCCAGTCGTTGATCCACACCGCTCCGCCGGGCAGCGGCACGAAGCCGATCAAGAGAAAGATCACCGGCAGCACGAAGGACAGCATCGGGTTGAGGTAGCGGCGGATGTCCAGGGTGAGGTACCCCCGGTTCTGCACCGAGGTGTCGCCGCCCCGGAAGGCCACGAACGCGTGTCCGAACTCGTGCAGGCACAGTGAGACCGCCCACCCGCCGAGCACCACCAGCATCACCCCGAGGGTGGCCAGCGGGCCGTCGCCCCGGGCGCAGAGCGCCCCACCACCCACCGTGATCGCGATGAGGAGGAGAAAGATGGGGCTCACCGGAGCGTGCCTACGAAGCCTGCTGGATGATCCGAGCACCCCCACAGTCTGCCGATAGTGCCATCAACCGGGCGAATTGCCCTCCGAATTCGGCGCCGTCGGCTTGACCTATTAGAATCCCCCCGGTGTAATCACACCGGTGTCATTCGACGGCCGCGCTGAACCCGGCTGAACGGTCCGGTGGCGGGGGATTCACGGACGGAAGAAGGCTCCAGGGGGAGGAGCGACGTGAGATGACTGATGCGGAAGATGGGCAGGTGAATGTGATCGTCGGGGCGGCAGGCCGTAGCGAGCAGGATGACGGGGGCGGCTCCGGGCGAACCGACTCGTGGTCGACGTTGGAGGCGTTCGACGCACTGGAGACTCTCGGCGAGGACGAGGCGCCGGAGTGGCAGGACCGGGCGTTGTGTGCGGAGACGGATCCGGAGGCGTTCTTCCCGGAGAAGGGTGGCTCGACCCGGGAGGCGAAGCGGATCTGCAGCGGTTGCGAGGTGCGCTCGGAGTGCCTGGAGTACGCGCTGGCGAACGATGAGCGCTTCGGCATCTGGGGTGGTCTGTCCGAACGGGAGAGGCGCAAGCTGAAGAAACGAGCCGTCTGAGTGGTTCTCGAGCGGCGGCCCGGCAGACGCCGCTCGAGAACGGTTCAGCCGGGGCAGGTCCTACCTCGAGGGGCGGCAGGCTATGGCTTGTCGCCGCCCTCCAACGAGCCTGGCTCCACGCCCAGGTAACACGCGATCTGCTCGATGAGCACCTCGTGCAGCAGGTCGACCAGGTCTATGCCGTCTCGCGAGCGCGCCTCCAGGGGGCGCCGGTAGAGCACGATGCGCGCCCGGGTGGGCAGGCCCCGCCGGTCCACGCCGGCCGGTACCAGCTGCGCCAGCGGCACCCCGAAATCTTCGACCACCTCCGGCGGCCAACTGGCCGCGTCCGGATCGGTGTGTTCGATCTCCGGCACCAGGTCCACCGCGAGGTCCAGCTCGGTGAGCTCGCTGCCCCAGCGCGCCTCGATCGGTTCCAGCGCCTCCAGCACCAGGTCATCGAACCGCTGCGCCCGGTTCTTGAACACCGGCGCGGTGACCGGGTAGCGCAGGCCGCGCAGGCCACGCCCGCGGCGATCCCGATGCGACGGGTGGCTCTTCGGCCCCCTCCGTACAGACCTCACGCGGTGAGGGTACGCGTCGCTGCGGGGCCCGGTGTGTGACAGGAGATAAGGTCACCCGGTGCGGAGTGTGCGGAGCTGTTCACGGAGCGGTTGCACCGAGCACGCGGTGGCGACACTGACCTATGTCTATGCCGAGTCCACCGCGGTGGTCGGGCCGCTCGCGACCCAACACGAGCCGCACTCGTACGACCTGTGTGCCGCGCATGCCAGCCGGCTCACCGTGCCGCGCGGGTGGGACGTGGTGCGTTACGAGGGGGAGTTACCGGCGGTGCCGCCGGACGAGCTGACCGCCCTGGCCGAGGCGGTCCGGGAGGCCGGTCGTGCGGTGCACGGCGACCCGACCCCGGTGGCCGGCGGCCCCCGCCACCTGCGGGTGCTCCGGAGCCACGAGGACTAGCGCCGAAGGCGCTGGCCGAGCGCGCGCCCAGTTAGGCGCGTGCGGGAATGACTAGCGCCGAAGGCGCCGGCCGAGCGCGAGCCCGGCTTACGCTCCCAGCCCGCTCAGCAGGCTGAGCAGCGCGGGCTCCACTTCGGTGCGGGCGTGGGCCGGGTCGTCGGCGTGCGCGATCAGCTGGGCGGCCTCGCCGAGCGCGGCCAGCACCAGGTGGGCCAGCGGGCGGGGGTCTTGGCGGCGCAGTGCGCCGGAGGCCATCGCCGCCTCGAGCGCGGCCATGATCAGGCCCAGGCCGTACTGCTCGTCGATCTCCCGCCAGCGCCGCCAGCCGAGCACGGTCGGCGCGTCCAGCAGGGCGATGCGCAGCAGGGCCGGTTCGGTGCACGCGTCCAGGAACGCCCGCATGCCGACGACCAGCGGGTCGGCGTCGCCGCGCGCCTCGGCCATCCGCCGTCCGATCGCGGCGACCAGTTGCTCCTCCTGTCGCTCGTGCACGGCCTCGAAAAGGGCGCGCTTGTCCGCGAAGTGGTGGTAGAGCGCGCCCCGGGTGAGCCCGGCCGCGCGCACCACGTCCTCGGTGCCCACGCCCGCGTACCCGTGCTCGGCGAACAGCCCGGCGGCGGCGTCGATCAGCTGTGTGCGGGTCGCCTCGGCCCGCTCTTCCCGAATAGACATACAAGCTGTATGTTAGCGTAGAAACTTCAGATACAGACTGTTTGTACGAAAGGGGCGGGCGGATGGAGACGGTCGAGCTGGGCCAGGGCCGGCTGCACTACACGGACACCGGTGGCTCCGGGCCGGTGGTGGTGCTGGTGCACGGGCTGCTGGTGAACGGGTCGCTGTGGCGCGACGTGGTGCCCGCACTGGCCGCGACCGGCGCGCGCGTGGTCGTCCCCGCGCTGCCGCTGGGCTCGCATCCCGAGGCGATGCGCCCGGACGCGGACCTCACCCCGCCCGGCATCGGCCGGCTGATCTCCGACTTCATCGCCGCGCTGGACCTGCGCGAGGTCACCCTGGTCGGCAACGACACCGGCGGCGCGATGTGCCAGGTGGCGGCGACCAAGCACGGCGAGCGGCTGGCCCGGCTGGTGCTCACCAACTGCGACACCCACGACAACTTCCTGCCGCCGGCGTTCCGCCCGATGCAGTGGATCGCGCACGTGCCCGGCGCGGTGCGGGTGCTCAGCCAGGTGTTCCGCTGGCCGTCGGTGCTCGCCTCGCCGCTCGGCTTCGGCCTGCTGGCCCAGCGGAAGCTGGACCACGAGCGGCTGAGGGACTGGGCCGGACCGGTGCTCGCCGATGCCGGCGCGCGCCGCGACCTCGGCAAGGTGCTGCGGGGCATCCACACCCGGTACACGCTGGCCGCGGCCGAGGAGCTGCGGCGGTTCGGCCGGCCCATCCTGCTCGCCTGGGGCGACGCCGACCGGTTCTTCCCCATCAGCTACGCCGAACGGCTGGCCGCCGAATGGCCGGACGCGCGGCTGGTCCGGGTGCCGGGCGCGGGCGCCTTCGTACCCGTCGACCAGCCGGACCAGCTGGCTCGGCTGATCGCCGAGTTCATCGGCCAGCCGTCGAGCCGGGCCGCCAACATATAGGCTCTCCTGGTGGCGCGTGACCTGTCCGGGATCGTCAAGGCGTACGACATTCGCGGTGTTGTGGGCGACGCACTGACCCCGGACACTGCCGCTCGGCTCGGCGCGGCGTTCGCTTCGCTGGTGGCCGGCGAGGCGACCCGGGTCGCGGTCGGCCGGGACATGCGGGTCAGCTCGCCCGAGCTGGCCTCGGCGTTCGCCGAAGGCGTCACCGGGCAGGGCCTCGACGTGATCGACATCGGGCTGGCCAGCACCGACCTGCTCTACTTCGCCGCCGGCCGGCTGGACGCGCCGGGGGCGATGGTCACCGCCAGCCACAACCCGGCCGCGTACAACGGGTTCAAGCTCTGCCGGGCCGGTGCGGTGCCGGTCGCCGAGGAGCTGCGCCAGATCCGCGCGGACGCCGAGCGTGGGCTTCCCGAGACGGGCCGGCGTGGCACGGTCACCGAGCGGGACCTGCTCGGCGACTACGCCGACTACCTGCACGGACTGGTGGACCTGAGCGGCTCCCGGCGGCTCAGAGTGGTGGTGGACGCGGGCAACGGCATGGCCGGGCACACCGTGCCGGCCGTGCTGCGCGAGCCGTTCGTGGAGCTGGTTCCGCTGTACTTCGAGCTGGACGGGAGCTTCCCCAACCACGAGGCCAACCCGCTGGACCCGGCCAACCTGGTCGACCTGTGCAAAGAAGTGGTGGCCGCCGGTGCTGATCTTGGATTGGCCTTCGACGGCGACGCGGACCGCTGCTTCGTGGTGGACGAGCTGGGCCAGCCGGTCAGCCCCAGCGCGATCACCGCGCTGGTCGCGGTGCGCGAGCTGGCCCGCGAGCCGGGCGGGACGGTGATCCACAACCTGATCACCTCGCGGGCCGTTCCGGAGATCGTCACCGAGCACGGCGGCCGCCCGGTGCGCACCCGGGTCGGACACTCGTTCATCAAGCAGACCATGGCGGAGACCGGCGCGATCTTCGGCGGTGAGCACTCCGCGCACTACTACTTCCGGGACTTCTGGCGGGCCGACTCCGGCCTGCTGGCCGCGCTGCACGTGCTGGCCGCGCTCGGCGAGCGGAGTGCCCCCCTGTCCGAGTTGATGACCGACTATGGTCGGTACGCCGCTTCCGGCGAAATCAACTCGACGGTGGCGGACCCGGTGGCCACGCTGTCGGCGGTGAAGCGACACTACGGCGGCCGGGACGGCGTGGTCACCGACGAGCTCGACGGGCTCACGGTGGCGCTGCCCGGCGGCGCCTGGTTCAATCTGCGGCCGTCCAACACGGAGCCGTTGCTGCGGCTCAACGTGGAGGCGGCCGACGCCGAGGCGGTCGCCGCGCTGCGCGCGGACGTGCTCGCGCTGGTCAGGCAGTAAAGAAGAGAGGGGCAGAACCATGGCCGTGCAGCTGGATCAGCGCTTGCTGGAAATCCTCGCGTGCCCTTCTCCCGATCACGCGCCGCTGCGTGTCGGCAGCCCGGACGACCCGGGGGCGGACGCTCTGACCTGCACTTCCTGTGGCCGTTCCTTCCCCGTGGTAGACGGCGTGCCGGTGCTGCTGCTGGACGAGGCGACGGAGCCGGGCGGCGCTCCCCCGGACGAGAAGTGATCGCCGTGCTGGACGACAGCCTGCTCGCCGATCCGGCGGCGCTGGCCGAGGCGGACGCCTCCGGGTTGCTCCGCTCCGCCGCCACGGCCGGCGCCCAACTGCGGTCCGCCGCGCACGCCGCCGAGGAGGCGGGGGTAGGCCAGCTGGCCGGCTCCCGGCCTCGCGCCCTGGTGCTGATCCGCCGGCCGGGTTGCTCGGAACACGCCGCGCTGCTGGTCAACGCGCTGCTCGGGCCGGAGTGCCCGATCCCGGTGGTCATCTCCGACGCCGCGCCGAGCTGGATCGGACCGCTGGACGTGCTGGTCGCGCACACCTCCGACTCCGGTGACCGGGAGCTGGCCGACTCGGTCGGCCGCGCGGTCCACCGGGGCTGCGAGGTGGTGCTCTCCGCGCCCGCCGAGGGGCCGATCGCGGCGGCCGGCGCCGGGTCCGCCCGGCTGCTCGAGCCCCGGGTCCCGGTGCCGCCGGGCCTGGACTTCCCGCGCGCCATGGCCGCCGTGCTGGTCACCGTGGCCGCGCTCGGCCTGCTGCGCGCCGACCTGAACGAACTGGCCGGGGAACTGGACGGCGAGCTGGAGCGGGACCACCCCTCACACGAGCCGTTCGTCAACCCGGCCAAGGCGCTGGCCCTGCGGCTGGCCGACCACACCCCGCTGCTCTGGGGCACCGACCCGGCCGGCGTGGCGCTGGCCGGCTACGCGGTGGCCACCCTGGCCGGGCATGCGGCGATCATCGCGCAGGCCGCCGACGTGGCCCAGGCCGCCCGGGCCGGCGCGCTGCAACGGGTACTGGCGGAACACCGCCAGGAGGACATCTTCCACGACCCGTTCGACGACCCGGTGGAGGCCAGCGGCGGTTCTACCGTGCTCCCCGCGCCGGCCAGGGTGCTGCTGCTGGCCACCGAGGACACCGACCCCACGGCCGCGGTGCTGCGCCGGGCCGGTCGGGAATGGCCGACGGCGGACGTGCTGCACCTGGTGGAAGAGGTTCCGCCGGGGGGCCCGCACGCGGCGCTGCGGCGGGCGATGCTGATGGCGGTCCGGTTCGACCTGGCCGCGCTCTACCTCGGGCTGGCCGGCGCGGTGCTCGGCTCGGACCGTGACCCGGCGGGTCACAACTACAGCCTGGGCTAGCTACGCCTTGGCGACTCCATTGGTCGCGGCGTGCGCGGCCAAGCTACTTTGAGAGAGCAATGGACTTTCTGGACAACCCGGTGCGCCGCTATGCGTGGGGCTCCCGGACGGTGATCGCTGGTCTGCAGAGCCGACCGGTCCCGTCCGCACACCCCGAGGCCGAGCTGTGGCTCGGTGCGCACCCGGCTGACCCGTCCTACCTGGTCGACCCGGAGGTCGGGACCCGCCGTTCGCTGCTGGGCGAGCTGGCCGACGACCCGGCGGGGCGGTTGGGCGAGGCCACCGCGCGGCGCTGGGGCGGCCGGCTGCCCTTCCTGCTCAAGGTGCTCGCCGCCGACGAGCCGCTGAGCCTGCAGGCCCACCCGGGCGCGGGGCAGGCCGAGGCGGGATTCGCGCTGGAGAACGAGCGGGGCATCCCGCTGGACGACGCCAGCCGCAACTACAAGGACGCCAGCCACAAGCCGGAGCTGGTGTGCGCGCTCACCGAGTTCCACGCGCTCACCGGGTTCCGCGAGCCGGCCACCACGGTGGAGTTCCTGAACGCGCTGGACGCGCCCGAGCTGGCCGGGCACGTGGGCCTGCTGGCCGGCCAGCCGGACGAGAACGGGCTGCGGGCGCTGTTCTCCACCTGGATCACCCTGCCGCAGGAGATGCTCGACCGGTTGGTGCCGGCCGTGCAGGACGCCTGCGTGCGGCTGCTGCGCGACCCGGCTTCCCGGTTCCGGGCCGAGACGCGCACCGTGCTGGAGCTGTCCGAGCGCTACCCGGGCGATGCCGGCGTGCTGGCCGCGCTGCTGCTCAACCGGGTCACCCTGGCCCCGGGGGAGGCGCTCTACCAGGGCGACGGGGTGCTGCACGCCTACCTGTCCGGCGCCTGCATCGAGGTGATGGCCAACTCGGACAACGTGCTGCGCGGGGGACTGACGCCCAAGCACGTCGACGTGCCGGAGCTGCTGCGCGTGCTGAACTTCGCCGCCGGCCCGCCGCCCCTGGTGCACGGCGTGCGCGACGGGGCGATCACCCGCTACGACACCGAGGCCTCGGAATTCCAGTTGCGGCGGTTGGACTGGGCCGGCGCGACCGAGGGCTACGTGGTCTCGCTGCCCGACTGCGGGCCGCGGATCCTGCTGTGCACCCAGGGCGCGGCCAAGGTTTCCGCCGGTTCGGGCCGGTCACTGTGCCTGCGCCGGGGCGAGGCGATCTGGCTGGACGCGCGGGACTTCGAGGTGAAGGCGGCCTCGCACGAGGGGCCGGCGCAGCTGTTCCTGGCCACGGCGGGCACCGAGGCTGAGAGTCGCTGAGGGTTCCGCATAGGATTCGCCCGCCCCCAACGTAAGCGCCTCGTAGGAGTGTGACCATGTCCGCGGGTTCGGGTACCCGAGCGATCGTCGCCGCGCTGCTGGCCAACGCCGGGATCGCGGTGGCCAAGTTCATCGGCTTCCTGGTCACCGGGTCGTCCTCGATGCTGGCCGAGTCGGTGCACTCGGTGGCGGACACCTCCAACCAGGGGCTGCTGCTGCTCGGCCAGAAGCGGGCGGCGCGCGCGGCCACGGTGGCGCACCCGTTCGGCTACGGGCGGGACCGGTACTTCTACTCGTTCGTGGTGGCGCTGCTCCTGTTCAGCCTCGGCGCGGTGTTCTCGCTGTACGAGGGCGTGCACAAGATCCTGGACCCGCACCCGATCGACACCCCGATCGTCGCCTTCGTGATCCTCGGCGTGGCCGTGGTGCTGGAGGCGTTCAGCTTCCGCACCGCGATCCAGGAGTCCACGCCGCTGAAGGGCAACCGGAGCTGGTGGCGGTTCATCCGCCAGTCCACCCAGCCCGAGCTGCCGGTGGTGCTGCTGGAGGACTTCGGCGCGCTGGTCGGCCTGGTGCTCGCGCTGCTCGGCGTGGCCCTGGCCGTGGTCACCGGCAACGGCGTGTGGGACGGCGTCGGCACCGTCGCCATCGGCCTCCTGCTGGGCGTGATCGCGGCCATCCTGATCGTCGAGATGAAGAGCCTGCTCATCGGCGAGGGCGCGGACCGGGCCACCCTGGCCAAGATCACCGGCGCGCTGGAGTCCGGCCAGGTGCAGCGGATGATCCACATCAAGACCCAGTACCTGAGCCCCGACGAGCTACTGGTCGCCGCCAAGATCGCCCTAACCCCCGGCCTACAGGTGGAACAGGTGGCCCAAACCATCGACGATGCCGAAGGCCGCATCCGCGCCGCCGTCCCCGCCGCCCGCCTCATCTACCTCGAACCCGACCTAGACCGCACCCCCCACCGCGAGTCGGGGATCTAGGTACGGCGAGTCGGGGATCTGGGTACGGCGAGTCGGGGATCCGGGTACGGCGAGTCGGGGATCCGGGTACGGCGAGTCGGGGATCTGGGTACGGCGAGTCGGGGATCCGGGTACGGCGAGTCGGGGATCTGGGTACGGCGAGTCGGGGATCTGGGTACGGCGAGTCGGGGATCCGGGTACGGCGAGTCGGGCTTGGGGTGTCGGTCCGGTTCGGTACGAAGGGCGGGCGTGAGGTCAGGGACGTCGGTAACCCCGGCTGGCGAACGCCGCGCGCAGCGCTTCTTCGAGGCGTCTGCTGTCCCGCAGATCCTCCTTCGTGGCGGTCAACACGATCCAACCCCTACGCCGTAGATCGTCGGCTCGCGCCCGGTCTTCCGCCTCTCGGCCGTGGTGCACCGCGTACCCGTCGTACTCAAGCACGATCCGTAGCTCTGGCCAGGCCAGGTCCAGCCGGTAGATCAATCGGCCGTCCGGCCCGCACAGGCGCCAGTTCACCTCGGGAATGGGAAAGCGCAGGTCCACGACCTCCAGGAGCAGCCAACTCTCCGGCGGTGACTCGGCCCGGCCGGTCGCCAGCCCGAGCAACCAGACCGCACGTTTGGTCCCCCGAGGGTCGGCCCGGCCGGCCAGCCGCTGATCGAGCCGAGCCCGGAACCCCTCACGACCTTCGTCGGGCTGGAGTGCCAGCGCCTGATCGGTGACCGCTAGCGCCTCCCGTGGCTGGGCGGTGCACAACACATCGGCGACCGTTCGCTCGACCGAGAGCACCCGTAGACCGGCGAGCTCTACGAGATCGTCATGGGGCATCGGGCCGTTGTGCACCGCGAGTCCTGGCCGGGTGCGGGCCGGGTGCTCGTAGGGGACGAGCACATGGGTGTCCGAGGTGTCGGCGGCTGTGCATCCATGCAGCCAAGCGGCGGATTTCCCACAGATCACCGCGCTTGGCCCACAGAGCAGCAACGCCGCGACCGCGCGGGTTCGAACGTCGAGCTGACGCGAGGAATCGATCAGCACCCCGCCCCAGATCCGACGCAAGCGCCCGTGCCTGAGATCCGCGTCGACCCGCCGGCGGCCGACGCGCGCGATCAACGTGCGACGTACGTATGCGCCGGGCTCCCCGTAACCAACCTCCATGTGACCGACGGTCGCAGCAACCGGCGCCGCGTGGGTCGGAGGTTCGCGGGCCTGTGGACAACCGACCCCCATGTGCATAACTCACGGCATGCGGTGCGTACCCAGATCTCCGACTCGCCGTACCCGCATCCCCGACTCGCCGTACTCAGATCCCCGACTCGCCGTACCTAGATCCCCGACTCGCCGTGGTGGTGGCGGTGGTGGCGGTGATGAAGGACTGGAAGAGGGGGAGGGTGGTGGGGGTGGTCTCGGGGTGGGACTGGATACCGAGTGTGAAGGGGGCGTCGGGGTCCTCGACCGCTTCGATTGTGCCGTCGGGGGACCAGGCGACCGGCTGCAGGCCGGTGCCGGGTTTGTCGATGCCCTGGTGGTGGGCGCAGGAGAGGGTCACCGACGGGCCCAGGGCGGCGGCGAGCCGCGAGCCGGGAGCCACGTTCACCACGTAGGGGTCGTAGTGGCCGGGGCGGGCGGGGGCGTGTTCGGGCAGGTGCTGGTGCAGCGTGCCGCCCCGGGAGACGGCGAGCAGTTGGGCGCCCCGGCAGATGGCGAGTACCGGGATGCCGCGTTCCTCGGCCAGGCGCAGGGCGGCCAGCTCGGCGGAGTCGCGGTCGTGGCGGGGTGGTTGCGTTTCGGCCGCGCGCGGGGCGCCGTACCGCTCGGGGTCGATGTCGGGGCCGCCGGCCAGGAGAAGGCCGTCCAGCCGGCTCACCACCGAGGAGATCGCCGAGGGCACCGGCGGAAGGAGCACCGGGGCGCCGCCGGCCTCGACCACCCGCGTGACGTAGTCCCAGGGCAGCAGCGCGCACGGGACGTCCCGCCAGACCGTCCAGGCCGCCGGCTCGTGATAGGCGGTCAGCCCGATCAGCGGGCGGGTCACAGCGGGGTGACGTACGCGGCGGAGATCCCGCCGTCGACCAGGAACTCGGCGCCGGTGACGAAGGAGGCGTCGTCGCTGGCCAGGAACGCGATCGCGGCGGCCATCTCGGAAGCCTCGGCGAACCGGCCCATCGGCACGTGCACCAGCCGCCGCTGCGCCCGCTCCGGGTCCTTGGCGAACAGCTCGGTGAGCAGGGGCGTGTTGACCGGGCCGGGGCACAGCGCGTTGACCCGGATGCCCTCCCGGGCGAACTGCACGCCTAGCTCGCGGGACATCGCCAGCACGCCGCCCTTCGAGGCGGTGTAGGAGATCTGCGAGGTGGCCGAGCCCATCACCGCGACGAACGAGGCCACGTTGATGATCGAGCCCCGGCCGGCGCGTTGCATGTACGGCAGCACCGCCTGGCAGCACAGGTAGACCGAGGTCAGGTTGACCTCCTGCACCCGGCGCCAGGCGTCCAGGCCGGTGGTCAGGATGGAGTCGTCGTCGGGCGGCGAGATGCCGGCGTTGTGCAGCGCGATGTCGATCCGGCCGTAGCGCTCGTCGGTGCTCGCGTAGATCCGCTTGACGTCTTCCGGCGAGGTGACGTCGGCCGTGATGGCCAGCCCGTCCACCTCGTCGGCCGCTCGCTTCGCCGCCCCCGGGTCGATGTCCACGCACGCCACGCGCGCGCCCTCCGAGGTGAGCCGCCGCGCGGCCGCCAGCCCGATCCCGCTGCCGGCGCCGGTCACCACGGCAACTCGCTCATCCAACCTGCCCATGCCGGCCAACCTACAGCCGCTCGAAGCAGCGCCTCCGCTCCCAGTCGGTGACCACCGCGTCGAAGGCGGCCAGCTCCACCCGGGCCATGTTGGCGTAGTGCTCCACGACCTCCTCGCCGAAGCACTCCTTGGCCAGCGAGGACGACTCCCACAGGGTCAGCGCCTCGCGCATGGTGGTCGGTACGGTCGGTGCGCCCGAGGTGTACGCGTTGCCGGTCTGCGCGGGTTCCAGGGGCAGCTCGTGGTCGATGCCGTGCAGGCCGGCGGCGATCACCGCGGCCAGCCCGAGATAGGGGTTCACGTCCCCGCCGGGCAGGCGGTTCTCCACCCGCAGCGACGGCCCGCGACCGACCAGGCGGAGCGCGCAGGTCCGGTTGTCCACGCCCCAGGACACCGAGGTCGGCGCGAACGAGCCGGGCGCGAACCGCTTGTAGGAGTTGATGTTCGGCGCGAACAGCAGGGTGAACTCGCGCAGTGCGGCCAACTGGCCGGCTAGGAAGTGCTCGCCGGCGGGGGAGAGGTCCCCGTAGCGCCCCGCCATGACCGGCTCGCCGGCGCCGTCCCGCAGGGAGACGTGCATGTGGCAGGAGTTGCCCTCCCGCTCGTCGATCTTGGCCATGAAGGTCAGCGAGCAGCCCTGCTGGGCGGCGATCTCCTTGGCGCCGGTCTTGTACAGCGCGTGGTTGTCGGCTGTGACCTGCACCTCGTCGTAGCGGAACGCGATCTCGTGCTGGCCCAGGTTGCACTCGCCCTTGGCCGACTCCACGTAGAGCCCGGCGCCGGCCATGCCGGCCCGGATCGCGTGCAGCAGCGGCTCCACCCGGGCGGTGCCGAGCATCGAGTAGTCCACGTTGTACAGGTTCGCCGGCGTCAGGTCCCGGTAGTCGGCGCGCCAGGCGTCCTCGTAGGAGTCCCGGTAGACGATGAACTCCAGCTCGGTGCCGGCCAGCGCCCGCCAGCCGCGCTCGGCCAGCCGCTCGCGCTGCCGCTGCAGGACCTGCCTCGGCGAGGGCGCGACCGGTTCCCCGGAGGACAGCCGCAGATCGGCGAACACCAGCGCGCTGCCCGGGTGCCAGGGCAGCTTGCGCAGCGTGGACAGGTCCGGGACCAGCTCGAAGTCCCCGTAGCCGCGCTCCCAGGAGGACATCGCGTAGCCGTCCACGGTGTTCATGTCCACGTCCACCGCGAGCAGGTAGTTGCAGGCCTCCGCGCCGTGTTTCAGCACTTCCTCCAGGAAGTAGCGCGCCGCGCAGCGCTTGCCCTGCAACCGCCCCTGCATGTCGACCAGCACCAACAGCACGGTGTCGATGCTTCCGGTGTCGATCGCGGAGCGAAGCTCGCCGACGGTGAGCATTCCTACGTGTTCGCGCACGGCGTCACCGTCCAGCTGGCCTCGAGGTCCGTTGAGGTCACTGATATTGCCCTGTCGCGGCGCGCAGGTGAACCGCCGACGATTGGAAGGTGGCTACCGCGGGCCTTAAGTTCTGCTCAACAGTGCTGCCGGGGCCGCATGATCGGTAGTAGCGTCCGGCGAATGGCAGGCAACGGGCGGGTTCGGGTCAAAAGCATCGAGCAGTCCATTGCCGACACCGATGAGCCAGGCACGAAGCTCCGAAAAGATCTCGGGGCGCTGGACCTGGTGGTGTTCGGCGTGGCGGTCGCGGTCGGGGCGGGCATCTTCACCCTCACCGCGAGTACGGCGGGCAATGTCGCCGGTCCATCGGTATCCCTCGCGTTCGTGATGGCGGCGATCGCCTGCGGGCTGGCCGCACTGTGTTACGCGGAGTTCGCCTCGACCGTGCCGGTGGCAGGCAGCGCGTACACGTTCTCTTACGCCACCTTCGGTGAGCTGATGGCCTGGATCATCGGCTGGGACCTGGTGATGGAGTTCGCGGTCGGCGCGGCGGCGGTGGCCAAGGGGTGGGCGCTCTACCTGGCCCAGTTCCTCGGGTATCTCGGCCTGGGGGCCAAGAGCACCACCGTGCACCTCGGCCCCATCCCGGTGGACTGGGGGGCGTTCCTGCTGGTCGCGCTGTTGACCTGGGTGTTGGTGGCCGGTGTGAAGCTGTCCAGCAGGGTGAGCCAGGTGATCACCGCGATCAAGATCAGCGTGGTCCTGCTGGTGGTGCTGCTCGGCATCGCGTACATCAACGTGGACAACTATTCGCCGTACATCCCGCCGGAGACCGCGATCGCGGACGGCGGCAAGTCCTGGCTGGACCAGACCCTGTTCGCGCTGTCCGGCGGTGGGGGCACCGCGTTCGGCGTGACCGGCCTGCTGGCCGCCGCTTCCCTGGTGTTCTTCGCGTTCATCGGGTTCGACGTGGTGGCCACCACCGCCGAGGAGACCCGCGACCCGAAGCGGGACGTCCCGCGCGGCATCATCGGTTCGCTGGTCGTGATCACCGTGCTGTACGTGTCGGTGTCCCTGGTGCTCACCGGGATGGTGAAGTACACCGACCTGGCCACCAAGGCGGACGGCACCAGGGCGACCCTGGCCACCGCGTTCGCCATGCACGGCGTCACCTGGGTGGCTGTGATCATCTCGCTCGGCGCCCTGGCCGGATTGACCACGGTGGTGCTGGTGCTGATGCTCGGCCAGACCCGGGTGCTGTTCGCCATGTCCCGGGACGGCCTGCTGCCGCGCGGCCTGGCCCGGACCGGCGAGCACGGTACGCCCACCCGGATCACCCTGATCGTGGGCGGCGCGGTGGCGCTCGCGGCGACCCTGTTCCCGGCGGACAAGCTGGAAGAGATGGTCAACATCGGCACGCTGTTCGCCTTCGTGCTGGTGTCACTGGGTGTGCTGGTGCTGCGGCGCACCCGACCCGACCTGCCGCGCGCGTTCCGCACGCCGTTGGTGCCGGTCGTCCCCGTGCTCGCCGCGCTGGCCTGCCTCTGGCTGATGTACAACCTGACGGCGCTGACCTGGCTGCGGTTCGTCGGGTGGATGGCGATCGGGTTCCTGGTGTACTACGCCTACGGCCGGCGGCACTCCCGGCTGGCCGCCGCGTCGGCCGGCGGCGTCGCGCCGGTGCCGGATCGGGGGTAAACCCGACACCGGGTTCGGGGGGTGGCTCCTCGGAGTTGGGGGGCCACACCATCGAGTGAATGTCTCGTGGGTGACACCGTTTGTGCAGGCCGCAAACGACCCCCCCACGAGAGGCAACTCCGATGAGTTCCGACCCATACACCTCACCGGTTGGCCCCCCGCAGTCGCCCCCGCGTTCGGGGATCTCGGTTCGCACCACGATCGTCGTGTTGCTGGCCGCGTTCGCCGTGCTGGTCGGGATCGGAGCGCTGCTCGCGGGTCCGGTGTCCAACCCGACGACGACCACCGAAGCCGCCGCCGAGCCGGCCGCCGCATCGGTAGCGCTGGAGAAGACGTCCTCGGCCGGCGCCAACCCGTTCATGACGCCGGTGGGCGCGGACCAGGAGGGCGTGACCGCGCCGGCCGACACCGCCGGACAGTTCGGCGGTGACACCCCCGGCCTCTTCGCCGACAACGGCGACCAGACCACCTGTGACGGCAAGACCCTGGTGGCGAACCTGCAGGCCGACCCGCAACGGGCGAACGCCTGGGCCGGTGCGCTGAGCATCAAGGCCGAGGAGATCCCCGGCTTCGTCAACACCTTGACCCCGGTGGTGCTGCGCGCGGACACCGCCGTCACCGCGCACGGCTACGCCGACGGCCGGTACGACTCGTACCCGGCGGTGCTGCAGGCGGGCACGGCGGTGTTCGTGGACAACTACGGCGAGCCGACGGTGAAGTGCTACAGCGGCAACCCGCTCACCGCCGCCGCGAAGCAGGACGACTCCTCGTACACCGGTGAGACCTGGCAGACCTTCCGCCCGGGCTCGGTGACCTACGTCCGCCCGGCCACCGTGGTGATCAAGGACTACACGTTCATCCACGTGCGCTACGGCCGTCCCGTCCACTGCAAGCGGGACCACTGGTGGCCCAAGCGGCACCACGACAAGGACTGGGACCACGTGTGGGACAAGGACCGTCACGACGACGACCACAAGAAGGACCACGACAAGGACCACGACAAGGACCACGACAAGGACCACGACAAGGACCACGACAAGGACCACGACAAGGACCACGACAAGGACCACGACAAGGACAAGCCGGGTGACAAGCCCGGAGACAAGCCCGGAGACAAGCCCGAGGACAAGCCGGGGGACAAGCCGGGGGACAAGCCCGGAGACAAGCCGGGGGACAAGCCCGGAGACAAGCCGGGGGACAAGCCCGGAGACAAGCCGGGGGACAAGCCCGGAGACAAGCCGATCGATCCGGGCAACGGTGCCGGCGACAAGCCCGAGACCAAGCCGATCGACCCGGGCAACGGCGCCGGCAACCCCGACAAGCCCAAGCCGGTCGTGCGGGACCACCGTGACCCGAAGCCGGAGCCGATTGTCCGGGACCACCGTGACCCGAAGCCGGAGCCGATCGTGCGGGACCACCGTGACCCGAAGCCCGAGCCGATTGTCCGGGACCACCGGGAGCAGAACTCGGAGCCGATCGTGCGGGACCACCGGGAGCAGAAGCCGGAGCCGATCGTGCGAGACCACCGGGAGGAGACGTCCGAGCCGGTCGTCCGGGACCACCGCGAGTCGAGCAGCAAGCCGGAGACTCGGGATCACCGAGGTGAGTGATCCCCTCCTATGAAGGGGGACCTGAGGCCATCGTCCTGGTGACGGTGGCCTCAGGTGTTTCCTGGTTCAGCAGGTCCTCGCAGGTGCGGGCCAGCACGGCGGCCGCGTCGCGGCGTGCGGAGGTGCTCACCGGGTGCGCGGCCAGGCGTTGCCAGTGCGCCAGTTGGTCGGCGGCGGCGGCCCGGATCTGCTCCCGGTCGGCGTCCTCGGCGAGGCCCAGACGGATGGCCGGGCTGTTACCCGTCCAACCCAGCAACCGCTCGGCCAGCCGCCGGTCGGGACCGTCCAGCGGAGGTGCCTCGGCGCACAGCGACTCGGCGAGGTCGATCTCGGCCAGCTCGTGCGCGTTGGCGCGCAGGCGGTCCAGCCGGTAACGCAGGTCGTCCGTATCCGGTTCGGTGCTGAGCTCCGCGACGCAGCGCATCGCCGCGCGCACCTTGCGCGCCTCGGCCGGCCGGGCGTACCGCCAGGTCAGCAGCTCGACTAGCCGGGGCAGCCCGCTGCGTTCCACCAGCTCGCGGGCCAGATGGTCGGCATCGTCGACGGTGCCGTCCCGGATCAGCGCCACGGCGGCCCGGACCCCGAACCGCCCGAGCCAGCCGACCAGCTCCAGCTCCGCGGGCGGCTCGGGGGCCACAGCGGCCGACGGCCCGGCGGACATGTCGACGGGCGGCGCGGCGGACACGTCGGCGGACGGCCCCGGGGGTGGGTCGGCGGGCGGCGCGGGGGGCGGCGCGGCGGGCACCTCGGGGGGCGGCGTGTCGGACACGTCGGCGGACGGCCCCGGGAGTGGGTCGGCGGGCGGTGCGGGGGACGGCGCGGCGGGCACCTCGGGGGGCGGCGTGGCGGACGTGTCGGCCGGTGGGTCGGCGGAGTTCCGTGAGGCCAGGTCGCGCAGGGCGGCGAAACGTTCCTCGGTCAGTGCGGCCGCGGCGACCGCGAGCAGCGCGGCGATCGGCAGCACGGTCTGGCAGTGCCGGCCGAGCTGGGCGTGCTCGCGGTACTCCTCGGCCAGCGCATTGGCCAGCTCCAGCGCGTAGGTCGCGCCGTCGGCGCTCTCGTCCGCCCTGGTCAGCAGGCCTACCACCGGTTCGTCTCCGGGTTGGGGCGGTGGATCGGTGGGACCCCGCAGCAACCACAGCGTGGCCACCGGCGCCGGGCCGGCCGGGCCGGGGTCGACCAGCTCGAACCGTTCTCCGCCCGGCAGGGTCCGCAGCGCTTCGGCCAGGGTGGTCCGGCCGGCGCCCGGGGCGCCGTGCACGGCCAGGTGGGGCGGTTCGCCGAGCTCGGCGGTCAGCTGGTCGATCCGGTCGCGGGCGGCTCCATCCGGGTGTCGTTCGGCGGCCGCAAGCAGCAGTTCCCGAGCCTGGCCGAGCAGCGATTCCGGGTCGAGCGGAAGGGCCGTCGCGCGGGACGGGGCGCCCTCGGGATGCCGGGGGCGGATCACCGGGCGGGTGAGCGGAGGGAGATCGGCCGGTGCGGGCGCCGCCGGTGCGAGGGCCGCCGGTGCGGGCGCTGACGGCGCGAGGGCCGCCGGTGCCGGCGCTGCCGGTGCGGGCGCTGCCGGTGGGAGGGCCGCCGGTGCGGACGTTGCCGGCCCGGGGGGCGCGGGAGCCGGGACCGCGATGCCCGGCCGGATCAGCCGGCCGGGCATGGTCGCGGCTTCCAGCAGCGGCAGCGTGCCGGACGGGGGCACCGGAACCGGCTCGGTGAGCGGTGCGGTGCGCCGGAGCGGTTGGTCCGCCGGCAGCGGTACCCAGCCCGAGATCGTGGTGCCCGCCCCCGGCGTGGAGTCGACGGTGATCTGGCCGCCCACCGAGATGATCCGGGTGCGCACGTTGCGCATGCCCCGGCCGGGCGCACCGATCGCGTCCAGCGTGCCCGCCGGGTCGAACCCCGGCCCGTCGTCGCGCACGCTGAACCGCAGCCGGCCGGGCTCCGCGCCCACCCGCACGGTGATCGTCGCGCCCGGCGCGTGCTTGCGGGCGTTGTTCACCGCCTCCAGGCAGCAGAAGTAGACCGCCGACTCCAGGTCCTCGGCGAACCGGTGCGTGGCCAGGAACTCGTCGATCTGCACGGCCACCGGTTGCTCGGCACCGGCGTCCGTGGCGAACGCGGCGCGCAGTGCCTCGGCCAGTCCGCGCTCGGTGAGCGCGATCGAGGAAACCCCGGCCGCCGTCCGGGCCAGCACCGCCTCGGCCTCGTCCACCTGCTTGATCAGTTGGTCGAACCGGTCCCTGGCCTGGGCCAGCGCACCGGTGGAGACCTCGTGCTCCACCAGGCCGAGGGCCAGCCGCAGGGTGACCAGGTGGTGTTGCGCGCCGTCGTGCAGGTCGCGCTCGATGCCCCGCCGTTCGCTGTCCATCTCGGCGACCGCCTGGCGCCGGGAGGCGGCGATGTCCTCCGCGTGCGCCAGCGCGGCGCGCAGCTGGCGTTCCAGCTCGATGCCCAGCCGGCTGGCCTGCAGCACCGCGCCGAGGCTGTCCGCCACGTCGTGCAGCAGGGTGCGCCGCTCGTTGTGCAGGCCGGCCACCGCGCCGCGATCCACCGCGATGGCCCCGATCTGCTCCTGTCCCTGGCGGATCGGCAGGGTCACCAGAGAGGCCGCGAGCGACTCGTCGGAGGCTCTGTCGATCTCCCCGGACCAGGTGTACGTGCGGCTGCGCAGGCCCGGGCGCAGCACGGTGAGCTGGCAGTACCGGGCGCTCAGGCCTCGACCGATGGCCTCGGCCAGGCCGGCCAGGTCCGGGCCGTCCGACGAGCTGGTGCGGGACAGCGCGGCCACGTCGGCCAGCACGCGGTACGGCGTGGGACGCTCGCCGTAGAGCAGCCGGTCCACCAGGCGCTCGGCGCGCAGGTAGACCGGAAGGAAGGCCACGGCGGCCACGGCGGTGGCCACGGCGGCGGCGGCGATCGAGCCGGCTTCGCTGTTCGCGTCCGGCAGCCAGCCGACGATCGCGTGGATCACCACGAAGCCGCCGCCGACCAGCACCACCACCATCACCGAGGCCAGCCCCCGGCTGAACGCCCGCTCGGCGCTGTGCGGCCGGTCCCGGCGCACCGCCACCAGCACGGAAACCGCGACGCCGGCCGCGGCGAGCCGGGAGAACCAGAACAGCAGGGCGGTCGGCTGCGCGGTCGGCGGCTGGTTCGCCGACACGCTGTGCGCGGTCGGGTCGACCAGCATCAGCCCGGGCTGGTCCAGGTACCACAGCAGCAGGGTGAGCACGACCAGCACCGCGCCGGTGCCCACCGCCGCGAGCAGCGCGGCGAACAGCAGCCGGGCCTGGGTGCGCAGCTCGGCGGTGGGACCCCGGCTGATCCGGTACGGCAGCACGGCCAGCCCGACCATTGGCACGCCGAAGCCGAGGAACAGGATGCAGCTGAGCGTGTGGGGCAGCAGCGCGGTACCGAAACCGATCACGCCCAGCGCGGCGGCGCCCGACGCGGCGAGCGCACCGCGCCCCAGGGTCCCCGAGGCCGCCGTCCGCCCCAGGCGGCCGACCGGCACCAGCAGCAGCGCGATCAGGTATGCCGCCCCCGCGACGCCGTGCAGGAACACCTGGTGCAGCCCGCCGACGTCGAAACCGGTGGCGTCCCGCACCGCCACCGTGGTGGCGTGGGCCTGCAGGTTGAACGCCCCGGCCGACCCGATCATCGCCAGGGCGAGCAGCTGCTGGACCCAGCCGCGCGGTCCCATGAACAGCAGCAGCCCGGCCAACACCAGGTTGACCAGGGACAGCAGGTAGTCCAGGACCGCCTGGCCGGCCGGTTCGCCGCGCGGCACGGCGGCCAACAGCCCGCGCGCCCAGCCGGCTCCGCCGCCGGCCAGGTCGGTCAGGGCCTCGGCCGCGCCCGGGAAGTGCGCGGCCACCGCGACCGCCGCACCGACCGCCAGCCAGCCGAGGGACACCACGACGCACATCGCCAGCAGCACCGCGTAGCCGGCCGCCGCCGCGCGGGCGAGCAGCGGGTTCGGCTCGGGCGGGAGAGCCGCCGCGCCGGGCGGGCGGGCGGGCGCGGAAGCGCCACCCGCCGGGCTCAGGCGCCGGATGGTCATCGGGCCGCCGCCGGCACGACGACCGACGGGGCGAGTTGGTCGGGCAGCCAGGCGTGCAGCACCACCGAGGACTCGCCGTCCACCGTGAGCTCGAGGGCGCCACCCAGCGCGGCCAGCCGCTCGCTGTCCACGGCCAGCCAGGCGCGCAGCTCGTCGAGCGTGGCGGGTGGGTCCGGGTCGGTGATGGTCACCATGAGGTTGCCCTCGGTGTGCCGCAGGTACACCTTCAGCGGCCGCGCGCCGGGCCGCTCGGCGAGCTGCCGGATCGCGGAGGCGGTCAGGTAGTAGATGCCGGACTCCACCTCCCAGACCAGCCGGTCGGCCAGCTCGCCGGTCAGCTCCACCGGCCGGGGCAGGTCGGCGATCACCTCCTCCAGCGCGCCGAACGGCCCCTGGTCGCGCAGCACCGCCGGATAGACGCCCCGGGCGATCTGGCGGAACCGGTCCAGCAGCTCGTCCAGGTCCGTCGTGGCCCGGCCGATGGCGCCCTTGGCCTCCTCACCCGCCTGTTCGGAGGTTTCGGTGAGGGCGTCCCGCGCCTCGGCCAGGTCGGTGCGCAGATTGGTCAGCCGGTCCGTCGTCGCGCTGCCCAGCTCGCTGACCAGCCGGCGCCGTTCCACGTCCCGCGCCTGGTGCAGCCGCCACCGGGACGCGGCGAGCTCGGCGGCCAGCTCGTCGGCGCGGCGGACCCGCTCGGCCAGTGCGGCGTTCAGCGCCACGCCACGCAGCAACACGCCGGCGCCGTTCGCCACGTCCTGCATGAGCCGCTGGTCGGCCGGGGTGATCGGGCGCCCCGGCTTGGTGATGACCAGCACCGCGCGCAGCTTCGGCCCCTCCAGCACCGGCACCGCCTGGTCGGTCTCGGGTTCGGCCAGCAGGACCGCCAGGTTGTCCACCGCGCGCGGCTCCACCGCCGGGTTGGGCGCCGGGTAGGACGCCGCGACGACCAGCTTGTCGCCCACGGCCAGCCAGATCGCCGCGTGCCCCGCCCCCGTTCCTTCGCCGAGCACCCGGGCCAGACCGGGCAGGGCCTCGTCCAGCGAGCCGGCGCCGATTCGCGCGGAGGCCTCGGCCAGCGCCGAGTACGGCGTGGTGGTGGAGTCGTGGGCGAGCCGCTGCACCAGCCGGTCCACCCGCGTCAGCACCGGGCCGAGGCAGGCCACGGCGAGCGCGGCCGAGGCGAAGGGCAACAGCACCGCCGCCTGCGGCGGGTCCATCAGGCGCCCGACGAGCCCGATCACCAGTGGAAACACCACCGCGACGAAGCACGCGAGCAGGAGGTAGCGCAGCGACCTGGCCAATACCGTCCGGTTCATCGCGCACCTCCCGGCCTCGCGCGATACCTCTTGAACAGCAGACTAAGGGGTCAGACGCCGCTGTGCTGCGAGCGGAGATAGGTGAGCACGGCGAGCACCCGGCGGTGATGCTCGGAGGTGTCGGTGTGCAGGCCGAGCTTGCCGAAGATGTTGGCGATGTGCTTCTCCACCGCCTTGGGCGTGACGAACAGGCGGCTGGCGATGCCGTTGTTGGACCGGCCCTCGGCCATCAGGCGCAGCACGTCCAGCTCGCGCTCGGACAGCGAGGCCACCATGTCCTTCTTCTCTCCGCGCGGGCGCTCGACCAGCCGCTTGGCCAGCACCGGCTCGATCACGATCTCCCCGGCCTCGATGCGGTCCAGGGTGTCGGTGAGCACGTCTACGCTGCCCACCTTCTCCTTGAGCCGGTAGCCGACCCGCTCCGTGCCGATCTCCAGGATGCGCATCAGGTAGTGCGACTCGGCGTAGTGGGAGAGGAACAGCAGGCCCATGTCGGGGTGCGCGGCGCGCAGCCGTTCGGCGGTCACCAGGCCGCCGTCCGGCTCCGGTGGCATCCGGATGTCCAGGATGGCCACGTCGACCGGCTCGTTGGCCAGGAGGGCGACCAGCTCGTCCCCGCCGGCGACCGCACCGACTATCTCGTGGCCGGCCGCCCGCAGCAGCATCAGTAGTCCCTCGCGGAACAGGGCACCGTCTTCGGCCAGCGCTACTCGCATGGAATCCTCACCGTGATCGTGTCCGAGGCCTCCGGCCCGTGCCGGTCGACCGTGCCGCCGAGCGGCGCCGCGTGGTCTTCGAGGACGAGCAGGTAGTCGGGGTCCAGCCCGCACAGCGTGAGCACCAGGTCGGTCCCGTTCCGGCGCGCCGTGACCGCGAGCGGGCCGGCGTCCGGGGGGCGGACGACCAGGCATTCCGCGACGGCGAAGTACGCGGCGCCCTCGGCCTCCGGGCCGAACCGGTCGGCCTTCGGCACATCCAGCCTTATCTGGGCACCGCGGCGCTCGGCCAGCTCGGCCAGCGCCGGCCCGAGCCCGGCCTGGTCGAGCAGCGGCGGGTAGATCTGGTTCGCCACGTCGCGCAGCTCCTGCAGCACCGTGTGCAGCTCCTCCTGCAGCTCGCCGATGTCCGCCCGCCAGGCCTCGTCCTCGCCGGGCCGCCGCTGGCGCAGCAGGCCCAGCCGCAGGGCCAGCGCGGACAGGCGCAGCGAGGCGCCGTCGTGCAGCTGGCGCTCGAGCCGCTGCCGACGCCGCCACTGGACGGACTCCGCGCGCGAGGGCGCGGTGCCGGCCAGCCGGACGGGGCCCTCGCGGCGGGGAGACGCCGGGTTCATCGCCGAAGTATCCCGGGGAGATCACGTTGCGTGGAAGGGTGCTGACCCCATCCGGGGGTAGGGTTTTCCCTACCAGGACAACACCTGGTCACAGACGGGACAACCCTCTCGATCGAAAGTAGTCCCCTCAATAAGATAAGCACCTCACCAAGGAGGGGACGCGGTGGCGTACAACCTTGGCGTCGATCTCGGGACCACCTTTGTCGCGGCGGCGATCGCCTACCCGAAGCAGATAGAGATGGTCACCCTCGGCGACCGATCGGTGGTGGCGCCCGCGGTGGTCTACGTCCGCGAGGACGGCGAGCTGGTCACCGGGGACGCCGCCGGTCGGCGCGCGGTCAGCAACCCGGACCGGGTCGGCCGGGAGTTCAAGCGCCGGCTCGGCGACCCGACCCCGGTGATGCTCGGCGGCTCGCCCCATGCGGTCACCTCGCTGCTCGGCTCGCTGCTGCGCGACGTGATCGGCAAGGTCTCGGCGACCGAGGGGCACCCGCCGGAGCGGGTGGTGCTCACCCACCCGGCGAACTGGGGGCCGTTCCGCCGAGGGCTGTTCGAGGAGGTCCCGCACCTGGCCGGGCTGCCGGACGTCACCCTGGTCACCGAGCCCGAGGCGGCCGCCGCGCACTACGCGGCCACCCGCGACCTGGACGACGGCGAGATCATCGCCGTGTACGACCTGGGCGGCGGCACGTTCGACGCCACCGTGTTGTGCAAGCGGTCCGGCGGGGTGGAGATCCTGGGTACCCCGGAGGGTATCGAGCGGCTGGGTGGGGTGGACTTCGACGAGGCCATCCTGGCCCACGTGAACGTCGCCGCCGGCGGCGTGCTGGCCGAGCTGGACCTGACCGACCCGCAGACCACCATCGCGCTGGCCCGCCTGCGCCAGGACTGCATCCTGGCCAAGGAGGCGCTGTCCGTGGACACCGAGGCGGTGCTCCCGGTATTCCTGCCCGGCCGGCATTTCGACGTCACGCTGACCCGCGCCGAGTTCGAGCGCATGGTGCGCGCGCCCATCGAGTCCACCATCGGCGCGCTGGCCCGCACGCTGCGCTCCGCGCAGGTGGACGCCCGCCAGCTCAGCGCGGTGCTGCTGGTCGGCGGTTCGTCGCGGATCCCGCTGGTCGCGCGCATGGTTTCCGAGGAACTGGGCCGGCCCACCGTGGTGGACACCCACCCCAAGCACGCGGTCGCCCTGGGCGCGGCCACCCTGGCCGGGATGCCCGCCGGGAACGGGCACGCGCCCCGCCCGCCGGTCATCGGTACCTCCCGGCGCGAGCTGGACGACGCGCCGCTACCCGGCGGGGCGCCGGGCCGACCGGGCGGTACGCCCCCCGGCCGCCCCGTGCCGGCCACCCCGCCGGGCGGGCCGGACGCCACGCCGAGCGGAGCGGAGCGGAGCCAACCGATCCGGGCCGACCTGACGCAGACCCCGGGGACGTCGCCTTCGAGCCGTCCCGACGGAAAATCTCCTCCGGAAGGCCCTCGGCCCTCGGCCCGGCCCTCCCCGACGCCTCGCCCGGGCCGCCCGAACGGGACGCCGCCGTCCGGCCCTCCCGGCGGAACGCCGACGCCCCAACCGGGTCGTCCCACACCGACGCCTAAGTCGAGCCGTCCCACGCCGACGCCGACGCCGCAGTCGAGCCGTCCGACGCCGACGCCCCAGCCGAGCGCTCCGACGCCGACGCCTCAATCGGGCCGTTCGTCTTCGACGCCGCAGCCGGGTCGTCCGACGCCGACGCCGCAGCCGGGCCGTCCGACGCCGACGCCGCAGCCGGGCCGTCCGACGCCGACGCCGCAGCCGGGCCGCTCGACGCCGGCAGCCCAGTCGGGCCGTCCCAGTCCCACGCCGCGGTCCGGGCGCCCGACGCCGACCCCCGAGTCGGGCGGTCCGTCTTCGACGCTTCAGCCGGGTCGTCCGACGCCGACACCGCAGTCAGGTCGCCCGTCTTCGACGCCGCAGTCGGGTCGTCCGACGCCTACACCCCAGTCGGGTGGTCCGACTTCGATGCCGCAGTCGGGTCGTCCGACTCCCACACCCCAGTCGGGTGGTCCAACTTCGACGCCGCAGTCGGGGCGTCCGACTCCCCCACCCCAGTCGGGCAGTCCGACGCCGACACCCCAGTCGGGCAATCCGACGCCGACGCCGCAGTCGGGGCGTCCGACGCCGACGCCTAAGTCGAGTCGCCCGACGCCGACGCCGTCGAGTCGCCCGACTCCGACGCCGACGCCCAAGTCGGGCCGTCCGACGCCGACGCCTCAGCCGGACCAGCCGGAAGGCCCGGGCGGCTCGGACCCGACCCAAGGCACCGGCGCGGACCCGGCGCCCGTTGCGGGCGGCCGGGACCGGACGCCGTCGGCGGCCAGCGCGGACCTGACCGAACGCCCGGACGGGACGTCGCCGTCGGTCCGTCCGGCCCCGACGCCACGGCCGGGTCGCCCCGACCCGACGCCCGCCCCCGTGCTACCGGGTCAGGGCGCCGAGCCACCGAAGGTCGATACGCCCACCGGCTGGCAGCCGCCCATGCGAACCGACGTGACGCCTTCCGGCGGGCCGTCGACCGGACCCCAGCCGCTCGGCGGCCTCCCGGGGCAGTTCGGCGGGCAACCCCGGCCGAGCGCGCCGCCGCCGGCCGCCGACCCGTGGGCCGAGCAGTTCGGCCGGCGCACCCCGCCGCCGGCGCCGAGCTCCAAGGTCAACTGGCGGATGATCGGGTTCGGCGCGCTCGCGCTGGTCGCCGCCGTCTCGGTCTCGGTGGCGGCCTTCCTGGTCGTCGGGCAGCTGAGCTCGGGCAGCGAGCCGGTGGCCGAGCCGGTGACCAACCCGCAGGCGGTGGCGCCGCCCGAGCCGGCCGCCCAGGTGGCCCCCAGCGTGCCCGTGCCGAGCCTCGGGGAACCGATCCCGGCCGGGCGGACGCCGGGGTTCGTCGCGATCTCCCCGAACGGCCGGCTGGCCTACATCGCCAACCGGGGGGCGAACCTGGTCACCGTGGTGGACACCTCGATCAACAAGGTGATCGCCACCATTCCGGTGGACGCCGGGCCGCCGCAGTACGTGAACTTCTCGCCGGACGGGCGGCGGGTCTACCTGAGCATCTTCAACGAGCAGCGCACCATCGCCGTGGTCGGCGTACTGGACACCACGACCAACAAGGTGGTGGCGACCGTCCCGGTGCGCACCCGCCCGTTCCTCTCCGCGGTCACCGCCGACGGCCGGTTCCTCTGGGTGCCGAACCACGACTCGGGCACCGTTTCGGTGATCGACACCGCGAACTACGCCGTGGCCAAGGAGATCAAGGTCGCGGCCAACCCGCACTGGATCGAGTTCTCCAAGGACGGCACCAAGGCGTACACCGCGAACCACGAGTCGAACGTGGTATCCGTGCTCGACGTGGCCACCGGCAACGTGCTCGCCGAGGTGAAGGTGGGCACCAGCCCGCACAGCCTGGCCGTGCACCCCACCCGGCCGCTGGTGGCCAACGTCAACTACGACTCGGGCTCGGTCACGATGATCGACACCAACTCCAACCAGGTGACCGCGACCATCCCGGTCGGCAAGAACCCCCAGGAGATCTCCTGGGCGCCGGACGGCCGGTTCTGCTACGTCGCCAACGTCGGTGACGGCACCGTGTCGGTGATCAACGCGGAGACCAACCAGGTCACCGCGACCATCCCCACCGGCAACAGCCCGACCAGCGTCGGCGTGCTGCCCAACGGCAAGCAGGCCTACGTGACCAACCTGGACAGCGGGAACCTCGCGGTGCTGAACATCGGCGGCTGACCAGGGGGGTTCTCCCTACCCGGAAATGGCGGGTTGACCCAACTGGGAGTAGGGGCAGCTCGATGGTTCATCGTGCCTGGTAGGAGCACGCTTGGCTGGTCAGGGAAATCCCTCCGGAGAGGGCGGTCGAGATGCCAAGCACACTCAGCTACCGGGATCGCAAGGTGCTACGGGCCGTCGCCGAAGGGCGTTGCCGGTTGTCCTGTGACTGCGGGACCACGCTGGTCATCGACGGGGTGTGCTACTCGGACCAGTTCGCCGGGCGGCGGCTCACCCAGGCCGGCCTGATCGACGCCTCGGCCCGCGCGGACGTGCCGGCCCGGTTGACGCCGACCGGCTCGGCCCTGCTGCTGGCCGCGTGAGTCATGCACCGGTGCGGGGTGCGTACATGATGACCGCGACCCCGAGCAGGCAGAGCACCGCGCCGGCCAGGTCCCAACGGTCCGGCCGGAACCCGTCCAGCGCCATTCCCCAGGCCAGTGACCCGGCGACGAACACGCCGCCGTACGCGGCCAGGATCCGCCCGAAATGCGGGTCCGGCTGGAACGCCGCGACGAACCCGTAACCCCCGAGCGCAAGCACCCCGCCGGCGATCCACAGCCAGCCGCGCCCCTCCCGGAAGCCCTGCCAGATCAGCCAGGCACCGCCGATCTCGGCCACCGCCGCCAACACGAACAACAGCACGGAACGCGCCACCAGCATGGTCGGAGAGTGTGCCCGGTCACCGGAGGCAACCCGATCGGGGAGTGGCTCCGTCTCCGGGGCAGGAAAGGGGAGCGGACGATGACTCGGACACTGGTGGTGCTGGCGATCATGCTGGCGATGGTCGGCGGGAGCGGCGCGGCGGATGCCGAGTCCGGGATGGAACCGGCCGGGGCCAACCAGCTGATCGGCCGTTGGGTACCCGCCGACGGTGCCGGGGCGCACGACCCGAAACCGGCATTCGTCGAGTTCGCCCCGGATGGCCGGTGGACCGGGTCGGACGGCTGCAACGCGCAGCGCGGCCGCTGGCGGGCCGGCCCGGACGGCACCCTCTGGGCGACCGCCGGCCCATCCACCAAGATCGGCTGCTCGAACGTCCCGGTCGCCGCCTGGCTGGTGGACGCCTCGCGCGCGGCACTGGACGGCGGGACCCTCGTGCTCCTGGCCGCCGACGGCCGCGAGCACGCCCGCCTCACCCGCGCCTAGCGTCCTGAGCCGGAGGGTCGCGGCGAGGATCCGGCGATCCAGATGGATGCATCGCAAACGCTGGTGTCCAACTCGGAGGAGCTGGTAGGGGCGTTACCGGCGACGACGACAATGCCGCGAGGCGCCATCCGGGCGCCGGGCGCTGCCGCATGACTTCGGATCAGGACACTAGGGTCGCATGTGCTCTCCACGCAGAGCCAAAGCGTGGCCGTACAGAGCTCGGGGTGGTGCGGAGGCGCGCCCGATCGCTGGCGGGAGCCCCGGTCAGGCCGAGGCCTGACACTGCCAGCCGCGAATCCGCACCACCCTCGAGCGGGTCACCGCCGCTCGGCGTCGGCGACCCGGGGAGCCCGGGCCGAGGTGGGGCCCGGCCCGGACTGGTTCTTGGTAACCCGGTCAGTTCTGTGCGATCACCACGCGCTGGCCCAGGGTGAGACCGCTCAGGACCTGCGTCGTGGTGTCGCCGACCAGGCCCAGCTCCACCTGCACCTGCTTGGTGGTCCCATCCGCCTGCATGACCTGCACGACACCGGTGTTGCCGGCCCGCTGCACGGCGGCGGACGGCACCACGAGCACGTTGTCCAGGCCGCCGACGATGATCTTCGACTCGGCGGTGAGGCCGCCCTTGAGCCGGTCGTCGAGCTCGTTCAGCACCACGGACACGTAGTAGTTGGTGACGTCCTTGATCTGTGTTCCGACCGGGGCGATGGAGGCGACCGTGCCGGTCCGGCTCAGCCCGGGGACGGCGTCGAAGCTGACGTTCACCTTCTGCCCCGGCTGGATCTGCGCGGCGTCCGACTCCTCGAACGGCGCGATCACCTGGTAGCTGTTCACGTCCTTCAGGCTCATGAAGGAGTTGCCGCCGGGCCGGGTGGCCTTGTTGCCCTCGGAGTCCTTGTCCCCGGCGCCGGCCTCCACGTCGGGCAGGGAGACCCGGCCGCCCGGGGCCAGCGGCGTGGTGCCCGAAGCGCTGCCCAGGTACTCGCCGACGGTGCCGTTGATGCTGGACACCCGGCCGGAGACCGGGGCCCGCAGCACGGTGTCGTCCACGTCCCGCTGCGCGCGCCGCACCTCCGCCTCGGCGTCGGAGACCGAGGCCTCCTGCTCGGCGATCTCGTGCGGCAGGTCGAGCGCCCGTTCCTCGGCCTCGTTCTTCGCGGCGGCGGCGTCCCGCTTGGCGTTGGCCACGGCGACCCGCTGACGGGCGGAGTCCACGTTCTCCCGGCGCTGCGCCTGGCTCAGCTGGTTCTGCCCGTAGCGCAGCCGCCGCTCGTAGGAGGCGACCGCCTGCTTGCCCCGCTCGGCGCGTTCGCAGGACGGCGAGTGCAGGTTCAGCGGGTTCTCCAGCAGCAGGCCCTTGTCGCTCTTGGAGGTCAGCTCGGTGTAGTCGCCGTAGCCGCCGTAGCGGTGGGAGTTGCCGGTCGCCGACCGGTTGCACCGGCTCTGGTCGGAGCGCAGCTGGGCGCGCGCGTTGCGCAGCCCCTCCCGGTCGTCGGCCAGCTGGTCGCGCAGCTGCTTGATGTAGTCGCCGTTGGCGTCCCCGATCTCGTTGCGCTCGTCCTTGGTGGCGTCCAGGATGTCGTTGGCCCGGTCGTGGTCCTCGTCGGCGGCGTCCACCCGGTTGGAGTCGTTCAGCTTGTCCAGGCGGGCCTGCTCGACGTTGAACTTGGCGGTGGCCTTCTGCAGGTCGGCCTTGGCGTCCAGGTCGTCGATCATGGCCAGCACCTGGCCGGCCTGCACCTGCTGGCCCACGCTGACCAGCAGCTGGGTCAGCTTGCCTCCCTTGGCGAAGCCGAGCTTCTGCTCGGTGATGGCCTGCAGTGTCCCGGTGGCGGCAACGGTGTGCGACACGCTGCCCATGGCCACCCGCGCGGTGGTGGGTTCGGACTCGCCACTGCCGCACCCGGTGGCCACCAGCACCATCGGCAACACGAGTGCGGCAACCCTGAGCTGGCTCTGAAGCGTCATCTCTTCCTTCACTCGTGCCTCAATGCGTCGATGGGGCGCATGCGCGCGGCGCGGTTGGCCGGGTACGCGCCGAAGAACAGGCCGATGGACAGGCTGACCGTGAACGCCAGCACCACCGATCCCACGGAGAGCTGCGGAGGAGCGAACTGACCGAAGCTGGCGCCCAGCCCGGCACCGAGCAGGGACAGCGCGATGCCCACCACGACCCCGGCGATCCCGCCGACGCCGGCCAGCACGGTCGACTCGATGAGGAACTGCTTGAGGATGGCTTTGCGGCGCGCGCCGACCGCCTTGCGGATGCCGATCTCCCGGGTCCGCTCGGTGACCGTGACCAGCATGATGTTCATGACGCCGATCCCGCCGACCAGCAGCGAGATCGCCGCGATGGCCGCGAGGAACACGGTGAACACGCCGTTCATCTGGGTGAAGTTCTGCAGCAGCTCCAGGTTGGAACGGACCTCGAAGTCCTTCTGCGCCGGGTTGTGCACCTTGTGGCGGTCCATCAGGATCTGGGTGATCTTGGACATGGTGGCCGGCACGTTGGCCTGGCTGGTTGCCTCGACGACGATCTGGTCCACCTCGTCGTCCCCACCGACCAGGTAGCTGCGCGCCGCGGTGATCGGCATGACCGCGATGTCGTCGTTCTGTCCGTTGGGCGCGAGCACGCCGACCACCTGGAAGGACTGCCGGCCGATCCGGATGGTCTGGCCGAGCGCGCCCGCGCTGAACCCACCAAAGATCTTCTGCACCGGCTTCTCCCCGAGCACCACCACGCGGCTGCTGGTGCGCACGTCGCCCTCGGTGAAGAAGTTGCCGGCGGCCATGGTCCGGTGGAACGCGGCCAGATAGTCGCTGGTGGAGCCGTAGACCGTGGTCCGCCACATGGCGTTCTGGCTGTCCAGGACCGCGCTGGCGTTCTTCACCGGGGTGACGCTCTTGAGCCGGGGCGACTGGCCGGCGTCCCGCAGCGCGTCCACGTCCTTGTCGGACAGCGGCTGCGCCTTCCCGTTGGCCGCCACGCTGCCCCGCGACTGCTGCACCCCGATGAGGTTGGTGCCCAGCGACTCGATCTGGTCGTTCAGCCGCGCCGACGTGCCGTTGCCTAGTGCGACCAGCAGGATCACCGCCGCGACACCGATCATGATGCCGAGCATGGTGAGCAGGGAGCGCAGCCGGTTGGCCTGCAGGCCGCGCAGCGCCACCCGCACCGCTTCACGCAGCGTCATCCGGTCACCTCCGAACCCGCCGCGGTGGCGGCGGTGCGCCGGGCGGTCTTCTGCTCGGGCAGCGGGCGGGTGTCCGCCGAGTCGTTGAGGATGCGCCCGTCACGCAGCCGGATCACCCGGCGCGCGTACGAGGCGATCTCCTCTTCGTGGGTGATGAGGACGACGGTGCGGCCCGCGTCGCTCAGGCGCACCAGCATCTGGGCGATCTCGGCGCTGGCGGCGGAGTCCAGGTTCCCGGTCGGCTCGTCGGCCAGCAGCATGGTCGGCTCGGTGACTAGAGCGCGGGCGATGGCCACCCGCTGCTGCTGGCCGCCGGACAGCTCGTTGGGAAGGTGGCGCTCCCGGTCGGTGAGGCCGACCTCGGCCAGCGCCTCCTTGGCCCGGCGGGTGCGGGTGTCGTCCTTGGCGTACAGCAGGGGGAGCTCGACGTTGGCGATGGCGGTGGTGCGGGGGAGCAGGTTGTACGACTGGAAGATGAAGCCGATCTTGCGGCCGCGGATGTCCGCGAGCTGGTCGTCGGACAGCCGGGCAACGTCCACGCCGTCCAGCAGGTAGCGGCCGGCGCTGGGCACGTCCAGACAGCCCAGGATGTTCATCATCGTGCTCTTGCCCGAGCCGGACGGGCCCATGATGGCGACCAGTTCGCCCTCGTTGATGGTCAGGTCGACGCCGTCCAGCGCGCGGACCTCTACCTCGCCCGCGCGATATATCTTCGTCACAGCTTCTAGCTGAATCATCGCCCCCGCCGTTACAGCGCCACGCTGGGTCATCTTCGCCTGGTCATCACGCGACCGTGGGATCCCCCTTTCCGGCAACGAGGGTATTGCCGCGTAGTGACGTCACCGAGACTTTCCTACAAGGCTCACAGCGGTGTCATTCGATCGGAATTCCAGAGGGTGACCGGTCGATTCAGTGGCCGATTGCGGCCTGTTACTGGTGTTACGGATGAGCGAGCTGGGGAATCTTCAGAATTGAGTGAGCTAAATGGGCCATGTGAGTGAGCGCTCACCGGTGACTGCAGCTGCACCTCAAGTTGAGATTTATTCACTCTAACGTGAGGATCGTCGGCGTGTCGCTCACGCTCCGCGTTTTTAGATGGATTTTGCCACCCCATCAGGCGACGATGTGCGCCAAAAGTCTCACTCCTGTAGGTATTTTGTGACCGCCGCACGGGTCTGACGTGGACAACCGGATCTGCCACGCACTAGGACTAAGCCCCGGTTAAGGCGAAAGGCGCCTTTGCCGACAAGTCGGGAGGAAAGAATGAGCAGCAAGCTCGGGCGTCGTGCCGCTTCGGCGGTCGCCGCCGCGGCGCTGGCCGCAGGTGCCTCGGCCCTGTTCGGCGGCGTTGCGTTCGCTGGCGTGAACGACAATGACGGCGGATTCGGTGGAGCCGGCGGCGGCGCGAACGCAAACTGCGTGGTCCCGATCGGTGCATCGGCCGGGGTGATCGGCCAGGGCGGGCCGGTCGGGCAGTGCAACGCGACCGGCGGGCCTGCCGGAGCCGGTGGCACCGGCGCCGCGTTCTGACCGCGCGGTAGTCGCCTCAGTGCGCTGGTAACGGCTTCGGGGTGGAGGCCCCCGGATGCATCGGGGGCCTCCACCACCTCAATGTTAGACCCGGCTGGGTAGGCCTACTGTTAAGAAACCGGTCACACACGTTAACGGGCGTCCGATTTCAGTAATTCTACCTCCGGTAAGTATTGACCCCGAGCTGTCGGCGGGGTGTGCACGAGCGAATATCGGCCGGCGAATAGCCTGACGGGCTCGTTCGGTTTCGACCGACGGGATGTCGGGGGACAAGTCGGGCGCCGGCCGATTTCAAATTGAATCGCGTCGCATGTCTTTGGGCGCGGCAAACGAAGATCTTCGTCGGGTCGAAAAGCGATTCGGCGTCAAGAAATGATCTCTGGAGGTTATCGTGATCCGCAGGAAGTCCGTGCTGGCTAGCGCGGTCGTGACGCTGACCGCCGCGGGTGCCGCGATGTTCAGCGGCCTGGCGCTGGCCGGTGGACACCACCACGGCGGCACGCACGACAACGACGGTGGCAACGGCGGCGACGGCGGGGAGACCAAGGTCAACTGCGTGCTGCCCATCGGCGCTTCGGCCGGCATTCTCGGCCAGGGCGATGACGTGTCGCAGTGCAACGCCGTCGGTGGCAACGGCGGCGAAGGTGGCGACGGGGTCAACTAGTCCCCTGCCTAGCTCTCCCGCACACGCCTAACTGGGCGCGTGCTCGGTCCAGCGCCTTCGGCGCTTAGACATCCGCCACGGATGACGGCGCGGTGCGGGTCTCGTCTGATGCTCCGAGACCCGCACCGCCGCCGGTCCCCGGCAGTCGGTTCGAGCATCGTTCGAGCATCAAACAGGAGACATGGTTCAGGTGAGCAAGGTTCGTGCGGTGGGCCGCGTGGCGGCATTGGCCGGCATGTTGGTGGCCTCGGCCGGCGTGTTCGCCGGCGTCTCACATGCCGACAGCGACGACGGCGACAACGGCCGCGGCGGCACCGGGCACGCCAAGTGCAAGCGGGGCTTCCTGGGCCTGCCGACCGGCAACCAGTGCAACTCGCGCGACGGCGCCCGGGGCGGCTCGGACGACGAGGGCGACGAGAAGCCGCGCCACGTGTCGCGGTCCCGGGGTGAGTCCCGGGGCGAGGAGCAGAGCCGGGGGGAGCGGGTCGGCAACGCCGGTGACGAGAAGACCCGCGAGGAGATGGCCGACGACGCCGGCGGCGAGAAGACCCGCGCGAACCTGGAGCGCGAGCGCGACCGGGACGACGAGGCGGGCTACGGCAACCGGCACGGTCGGGCCGGGACGGCCGGCAACGCGCGCCGGATCGGCCCGCTGGAGCGGGACCGCCCGAAGCGCAAGCCCTTCGTCGCGGGTAGCCGGGGCAGCTACACCAACGTCTACGACGCCGCGCGGGACAGCGGCGCCGGCCTTTACGACGGCTCGGCGTATTAGCCCGCCATGAGCGCGGAGCCGGGGCCGGTCACGGTGAGCTGGCCGCTGCTGGTGGAGTCCCTCGACCGGGACGCCACCGCGGCGAGGATTCCAATTCTGCTGACCTGGAGCAGCGGCGACCCCCTCGTGGTGGTCTGCGAGTTCCCCGAGGAGCGGGTCAGCTGGATCATCGGCCGGGACCTGTTGGGGGCCGGGCTGGACGCCCCCGCCGGGCTCGGGGACGTGGCCGTGCTGCCCGACCTGCTCGACCCGGAGCGGCTGGAGCTGATCCTCAGCTCGCCGTACGGCCGGGTCGGGCTGTTGTTGCCTCGCTCGGAGCTGGCCGCGTTCCTGCGCGCCACCCGCGAGCCTCCCGAGCCACCCGAGCTGGTGGGCGAGGCCCGGTCGCCCGAGGGCGACCTCGCCGACTGGGAGTGGTGACTACCTAGGCACCGTGGCGAACCGGCTGATCGGCAGCACGATCAGCCGAACCTTCCCGATCAGCGCGTCCACCGGCACCGGGCCGTTCTGCGCCGCGCGCGAGTCGACCGAGTTGCTCCGGCTGTCGCCCATCACCCACAGCTGCCCCGGCGGCACCCGGACCGGCGCGAACCGGGCCTGCGCGGCGCGGCCGGACTCGGGGTCGTAGTAGATGTACGGCTCGTCCAGCGGCCGGCGGTCCACGAGCAGCCGGTTCCGAGCGTCGCAGCAGGCCACCGTCTGGCCGCCGACCGCGATCACCCGCTTGACGAAGTCCACCCGCTCCGGGCTGACCAACCCGAACGTCGCGCCGACCGCGCGCAGCGCGCCGACCAGCGCGTTCGACGAGGGCGACGGGTGTGGGAGCTCCGCGTTGCGCCAGCTTTCCGGCACCGTGAACACCACGATGTCGCCGGGCTCGGGGTCACCGAACCGGTAGGCCAGCCGGTCCACCAGCACCCGGTCGTTGTCGCAGCCCGGGCAGCCGTGCAGGGTCTGCTCCATCGACCCGGACGGGATGGTGAAGATCTTCGCCACCAGCAGCGGGACCAGCAGTGCGAGCACCGCGAGCACCAGCAGGAGCTTCAGCCCCCGGCTCAGTCCCTCGTCCGGCTGCTCGGTGTGCTTCTCCGACGGCATGTCGGAACGTGCGGCATCGACCATGTTGGACTCATCCCCCGAATTGTCCCCCGACCCGCGGCGCCGTACCGATATACCGCCGCGGTGCCCCTGAAGGTACCCGGGCCGCCCACCCGGACGTGGTCCGGGGGAGGAGACGCTCCGGGTGTGTCCTCGCGGGTCTTCGTCTTCGTACACACGGTTCGTTCGCCAAGCTGGCCGTCGGCGACCCGGCCGTGCTGGTGGCGGACGTCCTGGACGGGCTGCCCGGCCTGGCCGTCAGGCGCGCTTGCGGGACAGCACCCAGGTCCCCGGGCCGACCGCCGCGCCCGGCCCGGCCTTGGGGGTGACGTTGGCGGCGGTGACCTCCTCGCCGCAGTTCGAGCAGCTCACCGTGGGGGTGAACTCGGCGCCGCAGCCGTCGTGCACCAGCCGCACCGGCGGCCCGCCGGGCGGCGTGGCCCAGCGGTTGCCCCAGGCCATCAACGCCATCAGCGGCGGCACCAGCTCCGACCCGGCCCGGGTGAGGTGGTACCCGTACCTCGGCGGCCGCTCCTGGTACTGCCGGCGTTCCAGCACGCCGTGCTCGACCAGGTAGTTCAGCCGCTGGGTGAGCAGGTTGCGGGAGATGCCGAGGTTCTCCGCGATGTCGTCGAACCGGTGCAGGCCCAGGTAGACGTCGCGCACGATCAACGGGCTCCACCACTCGCCGACCACTTCCAGGGTCTGCGCGATGGAGCAGTGCATCTCGGCGAAGCTCGTTCGTTGCACCTGGTCATCTTAAGGGTTGACTCATTGAACTCACCACGTCTAGCGTTCTCGGCGTCTGATAGTTCAATGAAAGGACTCAGTAGTCATGCCGTTCGTCGAGCTGTACGCCCCGAAGGGTGCCTTCGCCTCCGAGCGGGGTCAGGCCGCACTGCGCTCGCTGGTCTCCGAGGTGATGGTCGCCGAGGGCGCGCCGGACAACGAGGCCGCGCGGTCCATCTCCTGGCTGGTGCTGCACGAGCCGGACGCCTGGTTCGTGGGTGGCGCCGAGGTCACCGACGCCGAGCCGCCCCGCTACGTGGCCCGGGTCAGCGTGCCGGCCGGCTCGCTGAACGACGCCAAGCGCGCCGACATGGTGCAACGGGTGACCCGGGTGCTGGCCGGTGCCGAGGAGGACTCGGAGCGCCTCTTCCGCCAGCCGCACGCCTGGGTGCACATCCACGAGGTCCCAGAGGGCAACTGGGGCGCCTTCGGCCGCCAGGTCGGCCTGGCCGACATCGTCTCCCTGGTGGCGGGAGGCACCCCCGTCCCCGCCTAACCACCACCGCCAGCCTGATTCAGTGACTTGAGCACGGTGATTCAGTCAACAGCGTTTACTGAATCACCGTGCCAAACCCACTGAATCACCGTGCCAAACCCACTGAATCACCGTGCCAAACCCACTGAATCACCGTGCCAAACCGACTGAATCGGGTTAGGGGGCGGGGTGCCAGCCTGGGGGGCCGAAGAGGTAGGCGAGGCGGTGGCGCCAGGTTCGGGCGTGGCGGACGTCGCGGGCGATCGCCGCGTACTCGCCGAACTGGAGTTTCAGCAGGTTGTAGGTGTTTACCGGGGTGGTGAGGCCGTAGCGGGGGCGGTGGGTCTCGGCGGCGAATGTGCCGAACAGGCGGTCCCAGATGATCAGGATGCCGGCGTAGTTCCGGTCCAGGTACTCCGGGTCGCTGCCGTGGTGCACCCGGTGGTGCGAGGGCGTGTTGAAGATCAGTTCGATGGGCCGGGGGAGCTTGTCGATCCGCTCGGTGTGCACCCAGAACTGGTAGATCAGGTTGACCGAGAAGCCGGTGTAGACCAGCGCCGGCGGCATGCCGAGCAGCGGCAGGGGCAGCCAGATCAGCGTCTCGAACCAGAGGTTCCACTTCTGCCGCAGCGCGGTGGAGTAGTTGAAGTACTCGCTGGAGTGGTGCGCCTGGTGCGCGGCCCAGACGATGCGCACGCGGTGCGACAGCCGGTGGTACCAGTACCAGAGGAAATCCACGCCGAGCAGCAGGATCGCCCAGGTCCACCAGGCGTCGGCGGGCAGGTGCCAGGGCGCCAGGTAGACGTAGACCGCCGAGTAGCCGACCAGCGAAGCGGCCCGGAACAGCACCGCCACACCCGACCCGATCAGGCCCATCAGCAGGCTGGTCCGGGTGTCCGGCCGCTGGTAGCCCCGCGGCGGCGGGTGGTCCGGGTCGGGGTGTCGCAGCGCGATCATCTCGACCACGATGAGCAGCACGAACACCGGCGCCGCGTGGCTGACCGGATCGTGCAGCTGCGCGAGGATTGAGTCGAGCACGGCGTCACCACCCCGAGGTTTACGCACGGGTAACTTACGCGTCGTCGTCCGTCACCTCAACCCTTCAGCCACTAGGGTCGGGGCATGGATCTCGGAGTTGGGCTGCCCTCGACCATCCCTTCGGCCAGCGGCGCGGACGTCCTCGCCTGGGCGCGGGAGGCCGACGCGGCCGGCTACGCCAGCATCGGGACCCTGGACCGGGTGGTCTACGGCAGCCACGAGACCATTCCGACCCTCGCCGCCGCTGCCGCCGTGACCGAGCGGGTCCGGCTGGTCACCAGCATCATGATCGCGCCGTTCCGGGGGAACGGCACGCTGCTGGCCAAGCAGCTGTCCACGGTGGACAGCTTCGCCGCCGGCCGGCTCACCCTGGGGCTGGCGGTGGGTGGCCGCGCGGACGACTTCATCGCCACCGGCAGCGACTTCGAGAACCGGGGTGAGGTGTTCGACGCGCAGCTGGAGGAACTGGCCGACGTCTGGAACGGCGCGCCCCGGGGCACCGCCGGGCCGATCGGTCCGGCCCCGGTGCAGTACGGCGGCCCGCCGCTGCTCATCGGCGGGATGGGCGCACCGACCTTCCGCCGGCTGGTGCGGCACGGCGCCGGCTGGATCAGCGGCGGCGGTGGCGTAGACATGTTCCGCCAGGGCGCCGACCGGGCCCGCGCGGCCTGGGCCGAGGCGGGCCGCGAGGGCGCCCCCCGGCTGGCCGCGCTGGCCTACTACGCACTGGGAGCGGACGCCCGCCTGCTCGCCGACACCTACATCGGGGACTACTACGCGTTCGTCGGCGACTATTCCTCCAAGATTGCCGAAGGCGCACTGACCAGCGTGAACGCCATCCGGGAGACGGTCGACGAGTTCGCCGAGGCGGGTTGTGACGAGCTGTTGCTCTTCCCCTGCTCGCCGGCCGTGGACCAGCTGCACCGGCTCACCGAAGCCACCCAGGTCGCCGAGGTCTAGTTACAGCTCCGCGGCGAGCTTGTCCACGGCGGTGGCGGTGTCGGTGCCGTCCAGCACGGTCCAGGGGCTCACCCAGCTCGCCGCCGCGAGCCCGTCGTAGGCCTCGGCGCACCGGGCCTGGAGCTCGTCGTCGGACTCGTAGGCGTCCCGGGTGCGGCCGGCGTCGGTGGACTCGCGGTGCGCGGCGCGGGCGGCGGCCACCTCGCTGGGCACCCGCAGCAGCAGCTGCAGGTCCGGTGCCGGGATGCCGAACCGGCCCAGCTCCCGGTCGAGCACCCAGTCGGTGAAGGGGCCGGGGGCGGGCTGGCGCAGCCGGGCGGCGCCGTAGGCCGCGTTGGACGCCAGATAGCGGTCCACCAGCAGCACGTCCGCCTCGGCCAGCGCGGCGCGCAGCTGGTCGGCCGCCTCCCGGCGGTCCAGCGCGAACAGCGCCGCCATGCCGTACACCGAGTCGGCCAGGTCACCCGCCCGGCCGTGCAGCGCGTCGGCGACCAGCTGGCCGTGCACGCCGTCGTAGCGGGGGAAGGCGGCCCGCCGCACCGACCGGCCGCGCGCGGCGAGCGCCCCGGTCAACGCGTCGGCCAGGGTGCGCTTGCCGGCGCCGTCCAGGCCCTCGATGACCACCAACCGTCCCACGCCGAGCAGGGTAACGAGCTACCCCAGCAGCGCCCGCACCGCCGGCCAGCTGGCCGCGAACCCGGGGTGCAGGCGCAAACCCGCCAGCTCGGACAGCGCCACCCAGCGGACGTCCGTGCTCTCCCCGGACAGCACGCCGACCGGCAGCAGCGACGGCGCCCTGACCAGCACGGTGGTGTAGCTCCAGCCGCCGTGGTCGTCGGTGTAGACGCCGCCGACCGGGTAGTCGGCGACGTCCACGCCGGCCTCCTCGAGGGTTTCCCGGCGGGCGGCGTGCTCCGCCGTCTCGCCGGGGCCGCGCGCCCCGCCGAGCAGGCCCCAGGTGTCACCGTGGTGGCCCCACCAGGCGCGGTGCTGCATGAGCAGCCAGCCAGCGCCGTCCGGGGCGTGGTGGGTGAGTAGCAGGCCGGCCGCGCCGTGGATGCCCCAGTGCCGGTGCCCGAGCGCGCAGCGGGCCCAGCCGTCGCCCGGGGCCATCAGCGCGGAACGCGTTGGCTGAGCGCGCACCCAGTTCGGTGCGTGCGGGGCGGCACAGTCAGATCAGTACCGGTAGTGCTCGGGCTTGAACGGGCCTTCCACGTCCACCCCGATGTACTCGGCCTGGTCCTTGGAGAGCTTGGTCAGCTCGCCGCCGAGCGCCAGCACGTGGATCCGGGCCACCTTCTCGTCCAGGATCTTGGGCAGGCGGTAGACGTCCTTGTTGTACTCCTCGTGCTTGGTGAACAGCTCGACCTGCGCGATCGTCTGGTTGGCGAAGCTGTTCGACATCACGAAGCTGGGGTGCCCAGTGGCGTTGCCCAGGTTCAGCAGCCGGCCCTCGGAGAGCACGATGATGGTGTGCCCGTCGGGGAAGATCCACTCGTCGACCTGGGGCTTGATGGTGATCCGCTGGATGCCCGGGTAGGCGGCCAGCGCGGCCATCTGGATCTCGTTGTCGAAGTGGCCGACGTTGCCCACGATGGTCTGGTGCTTCATCGCGGCCATGTGCTCGACGGTGATGATGTCCTTGTTGCCGGTCGTGGTGATCACCAGGTCGGCCTTGTTGACCACGTCCTCCAGCCGGGCCACCTGGTAGCCCTGCAGCAGGGCCTGCAGCGCGCAGATCGGGTCGGCCTCGGTGACGATCACCCGCGCGCCCTGGCCGGCCAGCGCGGCGGCGGCGCCCTTGCCCACGTCGCCGAACCCGCAGACCACGGCCACCTTGCCGCCGATCAGCACGTCGGTGGCGCGGTTGATGCCGTCGATCAGCGAGTGGCGGATGCCGTAGACGTTGTCGAACTTGGACTTGGTGACCGAGTCGTTCACGTTGATCGCCGGGAACAGCAGCTCTCCGCGCTCGGCGAACTGGTAGAGCCGGTGCACGCCGGTGGTGGTCTCCTCGGTGACGCCCCGGATCTCGGCGGCGGCCCTGGTCCACCGCTGGGCGTCGGCGGCCAGCGAGGCGCGCAGCGTGTCCAGGATGATCCGGTACTCCTCGGAGTCGTTGTCATCCGGGTTCGGCACCACGCCGGCCTGCTCGTACTGCACGCCCTTGTGGACCAGCAGCGTGGCGTCCCCGCCGTCGTCCAGGATCATGTTCGGCCCGTCGTGGCCCGGCCAGGCCAGCATCTGCTCGGTGCACCACCAGTACTGCGGCAGCGACTCGCCCTTCCAGGCGAAACACGGCACGCCCGTGGGCTCCTCCTCGGTGCCGTGCGGGCCGACGACCACGGCGGCGGCCGCGTGGTCCTGCGTGGAGAAGATGTTGCACGAGGCCCAGCGCACCTCGGCGCCCAGCGCCACCAGCGTCTCGATCAGCACGGCGGTCTGCACCGTCATGTGCAGCGAGCCGGACACCCGCGCACCGTGCAGCGGCCGGGCCTCCGCGTACTCCCTGCGCAGCGCCATCAACCCGGGCATCTCGTGCTCGGCCAGCCGGATTTCCTTGCGCCCGAACTCGGCCAGCGCGAGATCGGCCACCGCGAAGTCCAGCCCGTTGCGCCGCTGGAAGCGGCCGCCGGACCGATCGGTCTCCGTGGTCGGTGCACTCATGTTGGTTCAGACCCTCCTGGTTGGACGCGTTCCCGGGTTGAACGCTACTACGCCGATCGGACACTCCCGGGGCCAATTCGTCCGGTTGCTGCTCGTGTGCGCGCCATCACGGACGGTGATTCTGGGGAGGAGCGTGTGGTAAATGGGCTACCCATTAGAGTGATGCCGCTACGTCATGCTGTCTACCTAGATGCATTGGGGTGACTCCCGAGTTGAACCTGCCGAGGGCGATCAACGACAACCGGGGTTGGCTCGTGGCCGCCGTCGCCTTGATGTTCATTCTCAGTACCGGGGTGCTCGGCCTGCAGTTGGCCAGCCCGGAGCGGCCCGAGGCCGAGGCCTCGCCCGCTGCCGGGGCCGGGCCGGTGCCCGCCGCCCCGGCCACCGATCCGGCCGCCAACCCGGGCAGACCCGCTCCGGACCCGGCACCTCCCGCCGCGCCGAACGCCGCGGCCCCGGCTCCGGCTGCCCCCGCGGCTCCGGTCCCGGCCGCCCCCGCGGCGCCGAATCCGGCGGCTCCGGATCCCGCCGCCCCGGCGGCGCCGAACTCGGCCGGGACGGCGTCGGCGGTCGCGGTGGAGCGGACCGTCGCGCGGCTGCGGGAACGCGGTTTCACCGCCACCGAGACCAGCGGCCAGGAGGACCGGGACTGCGTCGCGAACTCCTACGGCGGCACGCGGGAGTTCCTGCGCGCGAACCCGTGCGCGGGGTTGCGCCGTTCGCTGCTGGAGGTTCGCACCCCGGACGGCGGCCTCGCGCAGGTCGCGGTGGCCTGGGTGCACATGCCGGATGCCGCCGGCGCCGCCGGGCTGAAGGCCGTGCTGGACCGGGTCGGCACCGGCAACATGACGCCGCTGGGTGGCGCCGCGCCGTTCGCCGGGCGGTACTACGCGTCCACGGCGCGGGACGCGACGGTGGTGAACGCCGAAGCCCGCCCGCTGCAGGGCCGGCTCGACGGGGCCGCGCTGCGCGCCATCGTCACCGCCGCCGCGAGCTAGCTTGATCGTCAGTTGTGGCGGTGCAGCCGCGATTTCCGCTGCTCAACCGCCACAGGAAGCGATCAATGTCAATGCGCGGGCGTCAGTTCCAGGTCAGGAAGCGGTAGTGCAGGCCGGTTGAGGACTCCTGCCACGCTCCGACGGAGTCGGGTGAACGGCCGACGTCCGGTGCGTGCACGTCGCCGTCGAAGGATTCCTGGATCTCGGTGACCACGATCCGGTCGGCGAACGGCAGCGCCGCCCGGTACACCGCCTTTCCGCCGATCACCCACACGTCCCCGGACACCGAGGCGAGGGCCGCCGGCAGGTCGGGGAACGTTTCGACGCCCTCCTGCGGAGTGCCCGAAAGAACCAGGTTGCGCCGGCCGGGCAGCGGCCGGAACCTCGGCGGCAGCGACTCCCAGGTCCGGCGGCCCATGAGGACGGTGGCGCCAGAGGTGAGCGCGCGGAACTGCTTCATGTCCTCCGGCAGGTGCCAGGGCAGCGTGCCGTCGCGGCCGATCACGCCGTTCGCCGACTGCGCCCAGACCAGCCCGATCACACCGCCACCGGTGCCTTGATGGCCGGGTGCGGGTCGTAGCCGCCGAGCGCGATGTGCTCGTAGGAGTAGTCGAAGAGGCTGTCCGCCGGCTCCAGCCGAAGCGTGGGGAACGGCCGCGCGTCCCGCGCGAGCTGGGTGCGGACCTGGTCGAGGTGGTTGTCGTAGATGTGGCAGTCGCCGCCGGTCCAGACGAAGTCGCCGACGTCGAGGCCCACCTGTGAAGCGATCATGTGGGTCAGCAGCGCGTAGCTGGCGATGTTGAACGGCACGCCCAGGAACAGGTCCGCGCTGCGCTGGTAGAGCTGGCAGGAGAGCCGGCCGTCGGCGACGTAGAACTGGAAGAAGGCGTGGCACGGCGGCAGCGCCATCCGGGGGATGTCGGCGACGTTCCACGCCGACACGATGATCCGCCGGGAGTCGGGGTTCTCCCGCAGCGTGCGCAACACCTCGCCGATCTGGTCGATGTGCCCGCCGTCCGGGGTCGGCCAAGAGCGCCACTGCACGCCGTAGACCGGGCCGAGGCCGCCGTCCGGCGCCGCCCACTCGTCCCAGATCGTGACGCCGTTGTCCCGCAGCCACGTGACGTTCCCGTCGCCGCGCAGGAACCACAGCAGCTCGTAGGCCACCGAGCGGAAGTGCACCTTCTTGGTCGTGATCAGGGGGAAGCCGTCAGAGAGCCGGTAGCGCAGCTGGTGCCCGAACACCGACCGGGTGCCCGTGCCGGTGCGGTCCTGCTTGTGCGCGCCCGTGTCCAGCACCTGGCGGAGCAGGTCTTCGTACTGGGTGTCCGGCATGCCGCGAGCCTAGTTGTCGGGCGCGATCGCCGCGTCCAGCACGGTGTGGGCGGCTTCCAGCCGGCCGCGCTCGGCCAGCAGGCCGGCGGGGGCCAGGGCGAAGCCGTCGTCCGTCGCCACCGGGCAGTCCTCGAGCAGTTCGCGCAGCTCGGAGTCGGAGCGCAGGGTCACCCGGATCGAGGCCAGCTCGTTCGGGTCGGGCTGGCGGAACACCCCGCCGGTGAGCACCACCAGGCCCACACCGACCTCGGCCAGCCGCTCCCGCTCCACCCGCAGGTGCCGCCGGACGGCCAGCACCGCTGCCAGCGCGGCCAGCCGGCGGTCCTCCGCCCGGCCGCCGGAGTCGGTCGGCAGGTAGCCGGTCTCCTCGGCCAGCCGGCGGACCGCCGGGGTGAGCAGGTCGGCCTCCACCGGGTCGATCAGTCCCGCGGCCTGGCCGTCGGTCAGGATGCCCTCGGCGGAGCGGCGCATGCCCAGGTCGGCCTCCGAGGTGGAGCGGGCCAGCTCCGGCGGGTCGCCCGGCAGCGCCGAGTAGACGTCCGTGGTGGACGACCCGACGTCCACCGCCAGCACCGCGCCGCCCGGGGCGTCACGCACCCGGACCAGCTCCACCAGCCCCCGGCCGACCGCGCGCGGAGTGGTGTACCGGGCCAGCCGGCGGAACCGGGCGGTGGTGGCCGAACCGCGCCCGCCGACCAGGTGGCCGCCGAGCAGCGTGGCAACGGCGGCGCGCGCCGAACCGGGGGAGACCCGGCCGGTTGCGGGCAGCGCGGGTTCGGCGGTCACCACGTTGCGGGCGGTGGCCCGCAGCAGCGCGAGCGCATCCGCCCGCACCGACTCGTGCACGGAGAGCACGATCGGCGCCCGCACCCGGGCACGGGCCAGCCGGGCGGCGTTGCGCAGCAGGCTCTGCGGGGCGGCCGCACCCACCCCGTCCACCAGCAGCACCACGTCCGGCCGGGCGGCGCGCAGCGCGCGCACCCCGCTCGGCTCCAGCAGCCCGGCCTGCACGTGCACCAGCCGCGCGCCCGAGGAGCAGGCCACCTGGTAACCGGCCTCGGTGCTGGCCAGCCGGTCCAGGCCGACCACGGCCAGGCGCAGCCCGCCGCCGGCGGAGGAACAGGCCAGCAGCTCGGCGCCGGAGTCCTCGCCGGCCGGCCGGCGAGGGGTCAGCGGCCCGGCCAGGCCCACCGCCGAGGCCGCCGCGTGCACCCCCTCCAGCAGGTCCGAGGGTGTCGTCGCCTGCTGGGCGATGCCGCTGGGCTGGCCGCCCGAGTCGATGCCGAGCGCTTTCACCCAGCCCGAGCCCACATCGAGGCAGACGGCGGGCCGGGAGGTCATGGCTCCGCAGGGTATTCGGCCAGAAGCGTTACGTCAGGTATATCAAGCGCGTGCCGACTGACGGTACGGTCTCGCTGAGAAGCTGACCCTTTATTCCCGGCTGCCACAGACGACACCGAGGAGATCACAAATGCTCGGCCTGATGCAGGACCGCCCGCTCGCCCTTCCGCACATCTTCCACCGGGCGGAACAGTTCTTCGGGCACAAGGAGATCGTCACCGCCACCTGGGGCGGCGGTGAGGAGCGCACCACCATCGCGGACTGGGCGGTCAACGTGCGCCGGCTGGCCACGGCGCTGGACCGGCTCGGGATCAGCGAGGACGCCCGGGTCGGCACGTTCAGCTGGAACACCGCCGCCCACCTGGAGCTGTACATGGCGGCGCCGTGCACCGGGCGGGTGCTGCACACGCTGAACATCCGGCTGTTCCCCGACCAGCTGACCTACATCGCCAACCACGCCGAGGACGAGATCATCTTCGTGGACCGGTCGCTGCTCGGGCAGCTGTGGCCGCTGACCGACAAGATGCCGGACGTCCGCCACTTCGTGGTCATCGACGACGGCTGTGACGACCCGGTGCCGGACGACCCCCGGGTGCTGAACTACGCCCAGCTGCTCGCCGAGTCCGAGCCGTTCACCGGCCGGTTCGAGGTCGCGGACGAGAACACCGCCGCCGCGATGTGCTACACCTCCGGCACCACCGGCAACCCCAAGGGCGTCGTCTACTCGCACCGCTCCACCGTGCTGCACTCGCTGATCTCGCTGATCGCGGACGGCCCGGGGCTGCGGGAGACCGACGTGGTGATGCCCATCGTGCCGATGTTCCACGCCAACGCCTGGGGCCTGCCCTACGGCTGCCTGCTGGCCGGCACGTCCATGGTCTTCCCCGGGCCGAACATGACCCCGGGGGCCATCGTGTCCCTGCTGGAGAAGCACAGGGTCACCGCGACCGGTGGGGTGCCGACCATCTGGATGGGCGTGCTGCCGCTGCTGGACGACCACGACCTGTCCAGCCTGCGGGTGATGCTGTGCGGCGGTTCGGCGGCGCCCAAGTCACTGTCCGAGGCGTTCCGGGAGAAGCTGGGCATCCCGTTCCTGCACGCCTGGGGCATGACCGAGACCAGCCCGATCGCCACCATGTACAGCCCGCGCAGCCACCACGCCGAGCTCACCGAGGACCAGCGCGCCGACATCCGCGCGCGCCAGGGCCAGTCGGCCCCGCTGGTCGACCTGCGCCTGGTCGACCCGGACACCGGCGAGGACGTGCCGTGGGACGACGTGCAGACCGGCGAGATCCAGGCGGCCGGCCCGTGGATCGCCAAGGAGTACTACAAGGGCGAGGGCGGCGGCGCGCAGTTCACCGAGGACGGCTGGCTGCGCACCGGTGACGTGGCTGCCGCCGACTCCTACGGGTTCGTCCGGCTGGTGGACCGGACCAAGGACCTGGTCAAGTCCGGTGGCGAGTGGATCAGCTCGGTCGAGCTGGAGAACGAGATCATGGCCCACCCCAAGGTGGCCGAGGCCGCGGTGATCGCCATCCCGCACGAACGCTGGGTGGAGCGCCCGGTGGCCTGCGTGGTGGTCAAGCCGGGGGAGTCGCTGACCGCCGAAGAGGTGATCGAGCACCTGAAGCCCCGGGTGGCCAAGTGGTGGCTGCCGGACGCCGTCGAGTTCATCGACGAGGTCCCCAAGACCAGCGTCGGCAAGTTCTCCAAGAAGACCCTCCGCGACAAGTTCGCCGGCTACAAACTTCCTGGTAGTTAGGGTCCCGCGCCGGAAAGCCGCGCCATGGTCCCGGCGCCCGGGCGACCGCTGGCGGCCGGCGTTCTGGCCGTTGCGTTCTCGTCCGGGGCGGTGGCGCAGTCGCACCGCCCCGGACCGGAGCTGGCGCTGGTTAACTGACTCGGGACACCGGTGGCGACACGCCGCTAGAGCGAGACAGCGGGTGCCCAGGCGAGCGGCAGCGTCCGAAGGCTCCACATGTTGCCGGATTCCTCGGTGATTTGGGCACCTTCCGGGATGTGGTACTCGGGGATGCGCCGGTGCCACTCCCGCAGGGCCACCGCCATCTCCTGCCGGGCCAGATGAGAACCGAGGCAGCGATGCGGCCCCACGCCGAAGGTGAAGTGGCGGTTCGGCGCGCGGTCCAGCTGTATCTGGTCGGCCCCGGCGCGGTCGCGCTCGTCCCGCCCGGCCGAACCGAGCAGGTTCAGTACCACGTCGCCCGCCTTTATCGGGCAGCCCGCGATCTCGGTGTCCCGGGTGGCGACCCTGGGCAGTTGGACGATCGGGAACGCCCGGAGCATCTCCTCGACCGCCGTGGGCACCACCGACGGATCCTGGGTCACCCGCCGGCGGTCCGCGTCGTGCGTCGCCAGGTGCAGAAAGGCGTAGCTCAGCTCGGCGGTGACGGTGTCCAGCCCGGCGACGAACAGCAACACGAAGTACGACAGCAGCTCATCGTGCCGAACCGGTCGCCCGTCGATCTCCCAGTCGAGCGCCGCGCCGATCAGGTCGTCGCGAGACGGCGCGCCCGAGGCCATCTCGGCCCGCCGCTCCTCGATGACCTGGGAGAACAGTTCCACCATCTCGACGCCGGCGGTCTTGCGGCGTGACCCGTCCGGGTCGCTTTCCGCGTCGCCGTGCAGGAACGCGGTCTCCCACCGCATGAAGCGGTCAAGATCTTCGATCGGCAGCCCCATCAGCTCGAGGAAGACGGTGGTGGGGAAGACCTTGGCGAAGTCCTTGACGAAGTCGCACTCCCCCCGCGCCGCGAATCCCTCGATGATCTCGACGCACCGGGACCGGACCTTGGGTTCCATCGCCCTGATCCGGCCGGGGGCGAACAGCGGGACCGCCAGCCTGCGCCAGACGCCGTGCTCCGGCGGGTCCAGGCTCTGCGGGATCAGCGTGACCGGTTGCGGCTTGCCGTAGCCCGGCCCGCCGGTGAAATTGGAGAACGATTCGGTGTCCTGCAGAACCCGGAAGATGTCTTCCTGCCGAGTGGTGAGGTAGAACCCACCGTGCCCGTCGATTTGACCGTTGTCGGGCACGAACAGCACCGGAGCCGAGACACGCAGCTCGTCGGCCACCCGGAAGCTCTCCAGCGGCTTCCGGTCGGACTGCCGGTAGTCGTAGTGGACGATCGGACAGTGTGGGTGGTCGGCCGCGGCGGAGTCGATGGGTGTCTCGACAGACATGGTCCCTCCAGGTCAATGGTGAGTGGGATCACATCCATTCCTAACAGCACGCCGGTCGTAAGAAAAGTGTCACTTGTTATCGTCAGCCCTCGGCAACTAGGCCGTGTTTAAAAAGCCCTCGATCGCGGTCTTCGCGCCCAGGTGGTCCCCGGCCGCGTTGTCGGCACGGCCACGTACCCCGGTACGAGGCCATGCCTCCGCCTTGCCGGAAACCACCTGGATCACGAAGCCCATCGACCGGGACTTCTTAAACACGGCCTAACCCAGCTTGGCGTCCTTGGCGTTGCCGAGCAGCTCCAGCTTCCCGTTGCGCACCTGGTGGATGAAGATCGCGGCTCCGACCACGTTGCCGTTGGGCTGGAACTTGGTCAGCTTGGCCACGCCGGGGAAGCTGACCGTGGCCAGGAAGCTGTTGATCGCCTCCGGGGTGGTGTGACCGGCCTGGACGGCCTTGACGAACGCGGTCGCGGCGTCCGCTCCCTCGCTGGCGTAGACGGCGGGATCGGTGTGGTAGCGGGCGCGGTAGGTGTCGTAGAAGGTCTTCAGTGCGCCCTTGGTCGCCTTGGCGCCGGGCACCGCGCACGGGCAGCCGACGATGGCTCCCTCGGCGGCCCGCTGGCCCGCGCCGGTGACCAGGCCGACGTCCAGGCTGCCGTCACCGGTGACGAAGGTGGCGGTCATCCCGGCGTCCCGGATCTGCTTGAGCAGCCGGCCGCCCTGGGAGTAGTAGCCGCCGAAGAACACCGCGTCCGGCGCGAACGCCTTGATCTTGGCCACCGTGGACGAGTGGTCGGAGGCGGCCTGCGCGAACTGGTCGCGCTCCATCCGCACGCCCTTGGTGCCCAGCTGCTTGCCCACCGCGTTGGCCAGCCCCACGCTGTACTCCTGGTCGTCGCTGACCACGAACACCTTGCGCGGCTTCTTGGCCGCGACCAGGAAGTTGGCGATCGCGGGACCCTGCTCGGCGTCGCTGGCCACCACCCGGTGGAAGTACTTCCAACCGTTGTTGGCCAGGTCCGGGTTGGTGGCCACCGGGGAGATGTTGGGGATCTTCGCCTGCTCCAGGACCGGGTCGGCGGCCTTGGACTCGCCGGAGAAGGTCGGCCCGATCATGGCCACGACCTTGTCCTGGGACACCGCCTTGGTGACCAGTGGAACGGCCTGGTCGGGGCTGCCCTGGCTGTCGTACTCGATCAGTTCGATCTTCTTCGGCGGATTGGTCGCGTTGTAGTCGTCGATCACCATCTTGGCGCCGTTGCGGGGCGGGATGACCAGCCCGGAGCTCTCCCCGGTGAGGTCCCCGAGGAACCCGATCCTGATGGTGTCCGCCGCCCGCGGGGTCCCGGTGCCCCCGCCGCACGCCGACAGCGTCAGCGCCAGGGGCAGCGCGGTGGCCAGCAACAACTTCGTGAAACGCATCTTCGGTGGTCCTCCTCGGTGCTGGGGGCGCCGGACACCCTCGCGCGGCGGGCTTGCGGTGACCTTGCGGCCCGGCCGCGGCAAGCCGATCGCAAGGTCACCGAAATGGACCGCCGTACGGTGAGGTGGCGTGGCGGACGGGCGGAGCAGACAGCCGGGCGAAGGGCGCGGCGTGCTCGAGGGCGCCTTCGCGCTGCTCGAGGTGCTCGGGCGGGGCGAGGAGCTCGGGCTCACCCGGCTGGCCGCCGACGCCGGCCTGCCGAAGGCCACTGCCCACCGCCTGCTCGACCAGCTGGCCGCGCTGAACGCGGTGCAACGCCGGGCGGGCCGCTACCAGCTCGGGCCCCGGATCTTCCGGTTCGGCCAGTCCTGGCGGCCGGCCCAGGAGTTCCGCGCGGCCGCCGCCTCGCCGTTGCGGCGGCTGGCCCGGGCGACCGGTGCGGGAGGTTTCAGCCTGGCGGTCTTCGACCGCGAACGGGTGATGCTGGTGGACGGGGTCGGCCGGGAGGTCAACGAGGTCTTCCCGCTGCGCGCCGGAACCGTGCTGCCGCCGGGGACCGCGCCGGAGCTGCTGTTCGCCGCCTCCTCGCGGGAGCCCGCGGTCCCGGAGGGCTGTTCCGGGCGTGAGTGGGCCCGCCGGGTCGACGCCGCCCGCCAGGCGGACCTGGCCTATGACGAGGAGCGGCGGTACGTGCCGGTGGTGTGCGTGGCCGCGCCGGTGCGGACCCGGGACGGGCGGATCGTCGCGGCACTGGCGGCCAGCACCCTGGACGCCCGGAAACTGCCGGTGCTGGCCGAGGCGGTGCGCCGCACGGCCCCGGTGATCAGCGCCAACCTGCGGTCCCTGACCCGCTGCCCCGGCTCGAACTGAACGCCTGGTCCAGCGGGCGGCGCAGGGAGCGCGCCGACGGCGCCGCCACGTGCGCCAGCCGGAACAGCAGTACCTCGGCCTCATCGGTGCCGGTGTCGAAGAGCCTCCGGTACCGGGTCCGCAGCGCGCGCAACGAAGCGCGTTCGCCCTGGTCGAGGCCCTGACCACCGCCCCGTTCGAGGCGGGCGAACAGGTAGGGCAGCGCGGTCATCGGCTGCAGTGCCACGTCGTGCGCCGTGGCGGCGAGCCACAGCCGCTGCATGGCCCGCCCGCCGCGCAGGTAGCTCTCCCTGGCCGTCCCCGGGACGGTGATCAGGCCGACCGCCGACGCGCCGGCCACCGAGGAGCGGGCCAGGTCCTCCAGCGCCCGGCCACCGCCGAACTCGGACAGGCACGCCATGACCCGCCACTGGCGCAGCACCCGGAACACCGCCTGTTCCGCCCCGGTCAGCTCGGCCGTGGCCAGGTCCAGCCCGTAGGGCCGGGCCCGGGCCTCCTCGGGGGTCCACCGGTAGCCCGCCATGGCGTCCCGGTGCATCGGTTCGTTCAGCAGGCTGAGGCGGTCGCCGGCGCCGATCAGCGCGCCGATCTCGGCCAGTTCCGGCTCGGCGGCCAGCAGCCGCAACCGGCCGCCCGCCTCCGCGCAGGCCGCCTCGAGCAGCGGGGCCAGCCCCGCCCCCAGCGGCCGGCGCGGGCCGCGCCGCCGGTTGGTGGCCCTCCGGCCGACCACCTCGATCGGCACCCTCGGCGATGCCGGCCCCGGGGTGAGGGTGACCGTGCAGACCAGCGCCGGGTCATCGGGATCGGGCCAGGTCCGGGTGTCCGCGCGCAGGCCGAGGTGGGCCGAGGCCAGCTCCAGGTTCTCCGCCAGGGCGCCGAAGGCCACCCAGGTGGCGCCGTGCTCGAAGTCCAGGCTGGGCAGGTCCCGGGCCGGGTCGTGCCGGCACTCCAGCCGGGCCGCGTCGCCGCGCCAGGTGAGTGACCAGGGCTGGGCGTTGTGCGCGGACGGTGCCAGCGTGCCGACCGCGGCGATCCACCGCGCGGCCTCCGCGCAGACCGCGCCCCGCCGGGGTTCCGGTGGCAGGGCCGGCGCGTCGCTTCCGGCGGTCGCCGTGGGGACGGTGGGCGGGGTGTGATGCAGCCCGGCGCCGGGGGCGACCAGCGCGTCCGGGTCCACGTAGTAGCGCCCGGAGGGGACGGGCTCGCCGAGCAGCAGCCGCCGCGCGGTGTCCGCGACCACCGCCCCGCCCAGGGCGACACCGGACGCCAGCTGGGGCCAGGTCTCCAGCGTGTGCCCGACCTCCGGCAGGCAGGCCGCCGCCCGGGTGCTCAGCCGCTCCTCGTCCAGGATGGCCAGCATGAACGGGATCTTGTCCGGGGCGGCGAGGCCGCACAGGTCCGCCGCGCGCACCGAGGGCGCCAGGCCGTGGAAGACCGGCCGGTCCGGCTCCAGGTCGAACCGCTCCACGTCCAGCATGCCGCGATCGCTGGTGTCCATCAGCACGGGGATGCGGTGCGCCCGGGCGCGCTCCCGGATCAGCACCTTGAGGTGCAGGTCGTCGCACTCCTCCACGACCAGGTCCAGCTTCCCGCCGCCGAGCAGGAACTCGTCCACGTTCTCCGGCCGGATGCCGCCGGCCCACCGTTCGATCTCCAGGTAGGGGTCGACGTCGAACATCTGCCGGGCGGCCAGCACCGTCTTCTCCGCGCCCAGGTCGGCCAGCCGGCCCCGGATGCGGTTGAGGTTGGACAGCTCCAGCCGGTCCAGGTCGGCGATCTTGAAAGCCCCGCCGATGCCCTCCAGGGCGAGCGTCACGGCGGCCGCGTTGCCGACCGAGAGGCCCACCACGCCGATCCGGGTGCCGGCCAGCCGGCGCTGCTCGGTGGTGGTGATCTTGTGGCGGTTGCGGGCGGTGCGCAGCTCGCGGTACTCGGCCTCGGGCAGCGTGTGCACCAGCGTCCCGGACCACGGATACCAGACCCAGGTGCCGTGGTCGGCCGGATGCCGGCCGACCAGGAACGCCCACGCCCGCCGTTCCAGCTCGGCGGCGGGGTGGCGGTCGGCGGGCCGGCGGGTGGCGACCAGCGCCCTCAGCTGGTCGGCCAGCCGGTCGTGCACCCGGCGCACCGCCCCCGAGTCGAGCAGCGCGGTGAGCCCGTCGGTGCCGTTCCGGTCGAGGCGGAACAAGGTCGGCCGCCACCCGGCGGCGTCGGCGGAGTCGGCATGGTCGGTGCCGCGGTCGGCCAGGCGGCGGAGTCGTCCGCGCGGATCTTCACTCACATGCGCCTCCTGGGGCATACGGCACAACACCTACCGCACCCGTGACGCGATCGGGTAGCGCCGGTCCGGTGGGTGGACCGCCGCTACCCGGCCGCCTCGGTGGTGGGCATGGTGGGCGGTGCCGAGGAGTCCGGGAGGTGCGGGTTGGTGGTCGTGCGGGCCTGCCGAGTGCTGCGCTTCCCCGGCCGGCTGACCCCTTCGGACCTGGAAGCCGCGGCGGAACCGGTGCGGGTGGAGATCGGTGAACAAGCCCTGCGCGGCATCCGGGACTGCCGGGCCTACGTCGACGAGGTGGTCGCCTCCGGCCGTCCGGTCTACGGCGCGACCACGGGCTACGGGTCGCTGGTCGGCTACCACCCGAGGCCGGACCCCGCCGAGCAGTCCCAGGGCCTGGTCGATTTCCTGGCCACCGGCCAGGGGGAGGCGCTGCCGCCGGCGGTGGTGCGGGCCATGCTGCTGGCCCGCACCTGGAGCCTGGCGCAGGGCCGGTCGGGCGTCCCCCCGTCGGTGGTGAGCGCACTGGTGGACGCGCTGGCCACCCCGCTCGCGCCGGTGGTACCGGAGTACGGGTCGGTGGGGGCCAGCGGGGATCTCACGCCGCTGGCGCACGCGGTCGCCGCGCTGATGGGGCGGGGCGAGATGTTCGTCGGCGCGACCCGGCTGCCGGCGTCGGTGGCGCTCGAGCGGGCCGGGCTGGCCCCGCTGACCCTCGCCGGCCGGGACGGGTTGGCGCTGGTCAACGGGACGTCGCTGACCAGTGCGGCGGCCGGGCTGGCCGGCGCGCGGGCTCTCCGGTCGGTGGCCGCCGGGCTCGCGCTCAGCGCGCTGCTCGCGGAGGTGCTCGGCGCCGGCCACGAGTTCACCTCCGAACGGCTGCTGCGCGCCGCCGGCCACCGGGGCGGCATCGACGCGGCCGGCTACCTGCGCGAGCGGCTGCGCGGCGCCACGCCGTCCGGCCGGCGGCCACTGCAGGAGCCGTACAGCTTGCGCTGCGTCCCGCAGCTGGCCGGGGCGGTGCTCGGGGCGGCCCGGCAGGCCACGGAGGTGGTGACCACCGACCTGAACGGGGTCAGCGACAACCCGCTGTTCTTCCCCGGCGAGGGCGAGGTGGTGCACGGGGGCAACTTCTTCAGCCAGCCGGTCGCGTTCGCCGCCGACCTGCTGTCCATCGTGCTCACCCAGCTGGCCAACCTCGCCGAACGCCAGCTGGACCTGCTGATGGACCCGCACCGCAGCAACGGGCTGCCCGCGTCGCTGGCGGCGGAGCCGGGACGCCAGCACGGCCTCACCGGCGTGCAGATCACGGCCACGGCGATCGTGGTGGCGATGCGCCGCGCGGTCACCCCGGCGGCCATGCAGAGCATCCCCACCAACCAGCACAACCAGGACGTGGTCCCGCTCGGCACCCAGGCCGCTCTGTCCGCGTACGAGCAGGCGCGGAAGCTGCGCTGGGTGCAGGGCTCGCTGGCCGTCGCGCTGCGGCAGGCGGTGCACCTCGGTGGCCGCGAGCCCGGTTCGGCGGCCGGTTCGGAGCTGCTGGCCCGGCTGGCCGAGCGCGTCGACCCGGTCGACCCGGACCGCCCCCTGGACGTGGACGTGCGGCGGGCGGCCGGCGTACTGGACGAGCTGCCCACCGCCCCGTTGGCCGGCTGAGCGGAGCGGAACATGGAACCGACGTCGGGCACCGCCGAGAAGAAGCGCCACCCGACCGCCGAGCAACTGCCCCTGGAGCTGCGGTGCGCCCCCGCCGGATGGCTGGACGAGCCGCGGTGCACCCCCGGCGGGTGGCTGGACGAGATGCGGGAGTTCCGCGCCCGGGTGGCCTGGAACGGCGGGCAGCGCCCGGCCTTCCGGCGCGCCGACGGGGGCTTCCACGATCCCGACCCGCACGACGCGCCGGCCTACCACCTCATCCTGCGGGAACCCCTCGGCGCCCGGATCGTCGGCTGCGTCCGCTACGCCCGGCTGGAGGCGCTGCCGGCCAGCCGCATCCGCGAGATCAACCCGCGCGCCGCGGCCGAGATGGTCACCGCCGCCCGCTGCGCCGACTCCGACGTGCTGGAGGGCGGGCGCCTGATCGTCGATCCGGCCTGGCGGCAGCACGGACTGGCCAGCCACCTGCTGCTGGCCGGCACCGCGCTGGCGCGGGTGCTGGACCGCCGGTTGATCTGGGGCACCGCCGGCGTGCGGGAAGGCCAGGAGCGGGTCTTCCTCCGGCTCGGCTACCGCACCGCCGACGCCCCGCTCGCGCCGGCACCGCACCTCGACGACGACCTGCGGATCATCGTCTGCACGCCCACCGAGGTGCCCGCCGAGATCGAGCCGCTCATCGGGCGCCTCGAGCCGGCGCTGCGGGAGTGGCTAGTCCGCGTAGGTGGTGAAGGCCAGCGGTGAACAGGCGGGCAGGTCCCAGCGCTTCTCCGCGAACAGGGCGGCGGCGACGGCCTGTTGGGGCCCGGTGGTGCGCCAGCCGAGCAGCGCCGGGGCCGCGTCCAGCGAGGTCATCAGGCGGCGCACCCGCCGATCCTGGTCCGGGCCGACCCGGCGGGGGAGCACCTCGCCGATCCGCCCGACCATGCTGACCAGAGCCCTCGGTTCCCCGCCCTCGTCGGTTGCCCGATAGCCCAGCTGCACGGCCTCGGCGACGGTCACCCGCGCGTCCGCCAGCACCTGACGCCGCAGCGTCTCGACCAGATCGCCGTCACCGCCCTCCGGCGTGCCGCCGGGCAGCTGATAGTTCCCGTTGCCGTGGTCGTGCAGCAGTACCCGGCCCACCTGGTCGACCAGCCATCCGTAAACCCGCGCCACGGGCATCCCCGGCGGCACCGGCACCGGACGCCACCGGTCGTTCTCCCCCTCGATCACCGGCGCGACGATAGACCGCCAACCGCGCTCGGCCGGCACGACGAGCCGGGCGGGACGTCGACTCATCCGGGTGTTCACGATCGGGAACGCGGAATGCGAATTGGGTCCCGGATGAGCCGCCCGGCGTCGGGGGAAGGCACCGGAACGGCTCATCCGGGGCCGAGGAGATTACACCAGGTGGAAATCGCCGAAACGCGGCCCTTTGCAATTCTGTGCCGGCAATTCAGTGTCCTGAAATTGTGTTCCCCTAGGGGTATTCGCAATTGGTTCGACCCCTGTTGAAAGCGTCAAACGCGATGCGCTACGCTTGTCGTGTGGCACAGCTCACACGGGACATGTGAGGGGTGCCGGGGGAGGAGTCGCCGCCCAGGTCGGCACGTCGGGGACCAGGGCGGCTGCTTCCCAAATCGTTCATCCGGCGCGGAACTCGAGTGCGGTGCGGCCATCGGCCACCGGGGTCGAGCCCCGGCCGCGCACCGACTCGAAGGCGCCGCCGGTGGGTTCATGATCCTAACCTGCCCGCGCGCCCCCGGGGAGCCCGAGTGACCGGGTTACCAGGCGTGCACTAAGCGGCCGTGTAACGGTCTCGGCTTCAGAAGGCGACAACCGCCGACTGAGGCAAACCCACGGCGCCCTTGCCTTTTGGCGGCGTGACTTCGCGTGGGTACCCGGCACTCGGGCTGGGGATCTCCGGCCGGGAGATTGGGCCTTCTCCTCCGGCGCAACCTTGGCCAGCCGGCGTTCCCCGTGGACACGTTTCTACTCCTTGCGGCCGTTCCCGTCGAGAGTCAGTTGTCCAGCGCGGCGATCATTGCGTCGGCCATGGGACCGCTGGATGCCGGGTTCTGGCCGGTGAACAGGTTCCCGTCGCGCACGGTGAACGCCTGGTAGGCGGGCCCTCCCGAGTGGTGGGCGCCCATCTCCCGGAGCCGGCTGGCGAGCAGCCACGGTGCGCCGTCCGCCGTGCCGAAAAGTCTCTCCTCCTCGTCGGTGAACGCGGTCAGCCTCCGTCCCTCGAACACCCACCCGCCGGCCGGGTCGACGGCGGCGAGCAGGCCGGCCGGTCCGTGGCAGACGGCCCCGATGAGCTTCCCGGCCGCGTCCGCCTCCGTGAGCAGGCGGCCGAGGGCGGTGTCCCGGTGGAGGTCGACCACGGGACCGTGCCCGCCGGGAAGCACCACCGCGACGTAGTCGGCGATGTCCACCTCGTTCAGCTTGAGCGGCGGGCCGAACTCGCGCAGCGCGCGCTCGGCGTGCGCGACGTGGCGGGCGCAGTCGGCTCCGGCGATCTCCGGGTCGGCGCTGTGCCGGTCCAGCGGCTGGAGCACCCCGCCCGGGGAGGCGAAGTCCACCCGGTAGCCGGCCTCGACGAACTTCTGGTGCGGCGCGGCCAGCTCCTCGGCCCAGTACCCGGTCGGGTACGACGAGCCGTCGGTGCGCTCCCAGGCATCGGCGGCGGACATGACGATCAGGATCTTGCTCACCAGCGGTTCCTCTCGTTCGGCCGGTTCGGCGTGAATTCGGCGTGACTTCAGCGTGGCTCGGGGGAACCGCCGTGGACGCCCATTCCGCGCCCGGTCGGACCGAGGTCGCGCGAACCTAGGACGCGGAGGTCCAGCCGGGAACACGCCGGATCGGGAACAATCGGTCGGGTGGCCGGAACCAACCGCGAGCTCGCCGACTTCCTCCGGCGGGCGCGCGCCCAGGTGGACCCGTTGCGGGCCGGCCTTCCGCCCGACGGACGGGTGCGCCGGGTGCCGGGCCTGCGCCGCGAGGAGGTCGCGCTGTTGGCGGGGGTGTCCCCCGACTACTACGCCCGGCTGGAACAGGGCCGGCGCATCGTCCCTTCGCCGGCGGTGGTGGCGGCGATCGCCCGCGCGCTCGAGCTGGACGCGGCCGGGCGGGCGCACCTGGAGGACCTGATCGGGCTCACCGGGGCGCCGGCCCGCCGCCGGGTGCGTGGGGTGCAGCGCGTGCGACCCGGGCTCTATCAGCTGCTGGACGCCCTGGAGGACCAGCCGGCACTGGTGCTCGGGCGGCGCACCGACGTGCTGGCGGCCAACCGCCTGGCCCGGGCGCTGTTCACGGACTTCGACCGGATACCGCCGAAGCAGCGCAACTACGCGCGCTGGATCCTGCTCGACGAGGATGCACGGTCACTGTTCGTCGATTGGCCGGACCAGGCCAGGGCCGCGGTGCAGAGCCTGCGCCTGGACGTCGGCGACGACCCGGACGACCGGGTCACCACCGCACTGGTAACCGAGCTCCGCGAGCTCAGCCGGGAGTTCGGCATGTGGTGGGAGCAGCATCGGGTGCACCAGCGCACCCACGGCTCGAAGCGGCTGCGCCATCCGGTGGTCGGCGAGCTGACCGTCGAGTACGAGACCCTCAACCCGCCCGGTGACCCCGACACCACGCTGTTCGTCTACACCACCGAGCCGGGGTCTCCTTCGCGGCGGGCCTTGGAGCTGCTCGGCGGCTGGACGGCCACCGGAGGTCCCGGCGCGGTGCGCCTGCTCGCTCCGGGGGAGGCGGATGGATAACATCCGGCCGCGTTCCGATATCCGTCCCGCGGAGGTGGCGTGCTCGAGATCAGCCTGTTGACCTGGGCCGTGACCATCGGGCTGATCGTGGCCCTGCTCGCGGTGGATCTGGCGCTGGCCGCGATGCGTCCGCACCGGGTGGGGTTCGGCGAGGCGAGCGCGTGGTCGGTGTTCTACGTGCTGGTCGCGGTCGGTTTCGGGGTGTGGTTCGCCTCCGTCCACGGTGGTGAGTTCGGCGCCGAGTACTTCGCCGGCTACATCGTGGAGAAGAGCCTCTCGGTCGACAACCTGTTCGTCTTCGTGATCATCATGTCCACGTTCGTGGTGCCGGCCGAGTACCAGCACAAGGTGCTGACCTTCGGCATCGTGCTGGCGCTGATCATGCGCGGGATCTTCATCGCGGTCGGCGCCGCGCTGCTTTCCGTGTTCTCGGTGATGTTCCTGCTGTTCGGCCTGCTGCTGCTGTTCACCGCGATCCAGCTGTTCCGGCACCGCAACGAGGACCCGGACGTGGAGAACAACGTCGTGGTCCGCACGGCGCGGCGGCTGCTGCCGGTGACCGACGACTACGTGGGCGGGCAGTTGTTCGCGCGGGTCGACGGGCGGCGGATGGTCACCCCGCTGCTGGTGGTGCTGGTGGCCATCGGCGGGGTGGACCTGCTATTCGCGCTGGACTCCATCCCGGCGGTGTTCGGCGTGACCGAGGAGCCCTACATCGTGTTCGCCGCGAACGCGTTCGCGCTGCTCGGCCTCCGTGCGCTGTACTTCCTGGTCACCGGGCTCCTGGACCGGCTGGTGTACCTGTCCGCCGGCCTCTCGGTGATCCTGGCGTTCATCGGGGTCAAGCTGATGCTGCACTGGGCGCACGTGGACATCGACGAACGGGTGCCGGAGATCCCGACCCCGGTCAGCCTCGGCGTGATCATCGGCGTGCTGGTGGTGGTCACCGTGGCCAGCCTGGTCAAGACCCGTCGCGACCCGTCGGCCAAGGCGCACCCGGGCAGCCTGCGGGGGCAGCAGCGCAAGCCGGAATGAGCCGGCCGGTCGCCGCGTTGTGTCGCTCCGGAAGGAGGCACACGATGGAGACGATGGCGGAGCGGTACTACCGGGCGAGGATGTTCTTCGACGCGAAGGACTACGTCACGGCGTCGCGGCTGTTCGCCGAGCTGGTCGCCGAGGTGCCCGAGGACGCGGCGCTGGGCATGTTGCTGGCCCGGGCCTACTACCACTCGGCGCAGCTCGGACGGGCCGAGGCGCAGCTGCGCAGGGTGCTGGAGCAGGACCCGGCCTCCGACTACGCGCACCTGCTGCTCGGGCGCACCCTGCAGCGGCAGAGCCGGCACGACGAGGCGGCCGGTCACCTGCGGCTGGCCGAGGCCATGAGCGGGTGACGTCGGCGGTTTGCCGCTGACCGGTCACCTTTGCCGGGGTCGGGGCGTCGGTGGGGTTATCAACGTCCACCGGAGGTACTCGTGTTCGCCGTCCATGCCACCGTCACCGTCCTCGCCGCGCTGTTCACCGGTCTCGCCGCGCTCGGCAACTTCCTCGGCCACGAGTACGTGCGGGAGCAGGCCCGCAAGATGCGGGTACCCAGCTCGTGGCGGTGGCCGCTGGGCACGCTGCTCGCGTCGGGCGCGTTGGGGCTGTTGGTCGGGTTTGCCGTGCCGTGGCTCGGACTGTTCGCCGCCGGCGGCCTGGTGCTGTATTTCGTCGGCGCGTTCTTTGCCCATCTGCGGGTGCGCGATTTCCAGCTCGGCCCGTGGGCGGCGTTCTTTACGCTGGTGGTGGGCGCTCTGGTGACCAACCTCTGGTACTACTAGACGATCTTTGTTTCGAGTCCGGCGAAAAGTGTCGGTGATCGAACGTATAATCGAATACATGGATGGCGGGCTTGGTGCGCGGCTGGCGGGGACCCCCGTCGGCCCAGCGCTGGGCTCGCTGTTGGCCTCGATCGATGTGACGGCGGTGCCGAACGGTTCGGTGATCGACTATCTGCAGGCCTCCGCGCGGCAGCGGTCGCATACCGACGGGGTGTACCTCGGCGCGGTCGCCTCGACGCTGGAGCGTGACCCGTCCGCCAGCCCGGGTTCGGTGGTGTGTCTGGTGGAGCCGGATCGTTACGCGGCGGATGAGGTGCGGGCGGCGTTGGCGATGACCCGTCGGCAGGGGTGGAACGAGTCCGAGTTCGCCTACCTGTTGTGTCGGGGTTTGCCGGCGGTGCATGCGGAGATGTTGGCCGGGCGGGTCGATCGGGGCCGGGCGCTGGTGTTCGTCCAGCACCTGGCCGGTCTACCGGCCGCGCTGATCGTGAAGGTGCTGAACGCGGTCCTGGCGGCGGCACCGGGGTTGACCACCGGCCAGCTGCGCGCCCGCATCCTGAAACTGATCATCACTGCGGATCCGGACCATGCCGAGGATGCCTACGAGCGGGCGTTGGCCGAGCGTGCGGTGGTGGGTTATCTGAACCCCGACGGCACCGCGGTCATCAGTGCGTCGGGCCTGCCGCCGGACGAGGCCGCCGCCGCGACCGAACGCATCTCCCAGCTGGCCCGAGCGGCGAAACGCGCGGGACACCCCGGCCTCATCGACCAGTTGCGGGCGGACATCTACCTGCGGCTCTTGGATGGCCGTTTCCATCACCTGACCCGTGCGGAAATGATCGCCGCTCTGCTGGCCGAGGCCGCACAGATCCCAACCCCAACCGCTGAAGCCACGCCGAGCGACGCCGCGGCGGCCGAAGCCCCAACGGGCGCCGTCCCCTCCGCCGACGTCTCAGCGACGGAAGTCCCAACGGCCGAAGTCCCAACGGCTGTAGTCGCACAAGTCGCAACCGGGGCGGCCGAAGGCCCGGCGTGCCCCGAACCACACAGTCCCGAACCGGATTGCCCCGAGTTGAGCACCACCCCGGCAGACAACGCCGAGCCAGGCCGGGCACATGCGGACAACGCCGAGCCGGACTGTGCCGAGCTCGCCAGCGCCGAGCCGTCCTGGGCCGGACCAGATGATGCCGGACTGGCGGAGGACGGTCCGCATGACCGCCAGCCGGCTGCCTCGCCTCGACCGGCGAGCAGCGAGCGCGCACCCCTCGGCCAAGTGACCGGCATCGAGGTCCGCGCCCGGCTCGACAGCCTTGCCGGGGTCAACGAGTTGCCCGGCGAGCTGCCCGGCTGGGGGCCGATTCTCGCCCAGACCGCCCGGCAGGCAGTCGCCCGCCAACACCAGGGGCAATGGCGATGGGCGGTCACCGACCATGAGGGCTACCTACTCGCCGAAGGCCTCACCCGCCGAAGACCCGCCACCGGCCCACCCGTATACCGCGCCGACGGTGGGATCGTCGAGCTGGCTGTCCCGGCCACCGTCCTGGCCCGGTTGAGTAAGGACCCACCACCGGGTTGGGCCGGGGTGATCCGCGACATCGCCACCCAATACCACCATGCCCACACCGCCCCCGACGCCGACCGGGAGGGCCAGACGGGGCGGCGAATGCCCGGGCGCGGGTTGCGCCGGTATGTGCAGATCCGCGACCGCACCTGCACCGCCCCCGGCTGCCGACGGCCCGCCACCCAATCCGAGCAGGACCACACCGTCGACCACCAACACGGCGGCGCCACCGCCAGCACCAACCTTGGACCCGGCTGCAAGTACGACCATCGGCTCAAACACGAAGGAGGCTGGACCGTCACCCAACCCCAACCAGGCCAGTTCATCTGGATCAGCCCACTCGGGCGCCGCTATCACACCAGAGGTGAACGCATCACCGACCCAGAACCCGAATTACCACCGTTCTAAGACACGGGTGACGCCTCGCGCGGCTCGGGGCAAACTCGGTGCGCCAGAGCCCCGTGTCAACCCGGTCGGCTCGGGGCAACTGGTCAGGTGCGGCCCGGGTCACCTCGGCCGGCGGTGGCTCGGGTCGAGCCGGTTGGCCAGAGCCCGGGTCAAACTTGCACGCCCCGGGGGGCCAACTTGACGGCCGGGCATGACTCGGGACTGAACTTGCACGGTCGGAGGGCCGGCCCGGTCAGTGGGTCAGGGGCCGCCGCCGGGCTTGGGGCCGTTGTAGCCGTCCTCGGAGGAGTCGTCCATGCCGACCTCGTAGCCGACCTTCGGACTGATCTTGTTGTCCCGGATGGTCGCACCGGTGGAGTCGTTCTGCAGGGAGAACGCCTTGTCGATCTTGCCGACGACCTCGTTGCCGGTGAGCGTCACGTCCGAGATGTCGTCGAAGAAGAACGCCTGGCCGGCACCGTTGTCGCAGTAGTTGTTGGTGATGGTGAACTGGCCCGACTTGCCGTCGCCGGTGCCGTCGCCGGCCTCGCTGTCCGGTCCCTCGGCGATCATGCACATGTTGTCGATCTCCTCGAACCGGTTGCCGTCGATCAGCACCCGCTGGCTGGGGCCGTTCTCGTCCGAGGTCGCGTAGGTCTGGATCGCGTCGGCGTGGTTGCCGTCCTGGCCGTTCAGGTTGACCACGTTGCGGATCAGGTTGTGCACGATCTTGATGTCGTTGCCGAAGAACCGGATGCCGTCGCCGTCGTCGCCCTTCTTCACGACCTGGGGGCTGTCCACCACGTTGGCGCGCACCGTGATGTCGTTGCCGATCAGCATGAAACCGGGCGAGCGGGGCTTGGACATGCGCACGCCGTCGACCACCACGTGGTCGCCGCGCACGGTGATCTGCCCGGTGGTCGCGGTTCCGCCGCCGAGGATGGTGATCGGCTGCTTCTCCACCCCGGACCGGCGCAGCTGCAGCTCCTCGTTGCCCAGGTCGCCGTTGAGACAGATCCGGTCGCCCGGCTTGGCGGCCTCCAACGCCTGCCGGGCGCCCGACGCGTCGACCACGTTCGCGGTGCAGTTGCTCAGGGCTTCCGGCTGGCCGTTCGGCGAGCCGCCGGCCGGTGTGCGGGTTCCGGTGGGACCGCCGCCGAACTGGCTGGCGATCAGGTAACTGCCGGCCAGGACGACCACGATGGCGGCGGCCAGGCCGATCCACAGCCAGGGTGGCCGCCGGCGCGGCGGCTCGCCGCCGGCCGAGTATCCCGGCGGGACCGAACCGGGCGGGACCGAACCGGGCGGGGGCAGGCCGGGGCGGGTGCCGCCGGGGCCTGGCCTCGGACCCGCGCCGGGGCGCGGACCGGGCGGCGGTGGGCCGGGGCGTATCCCGGGGCCGGGCGGTGGTGGGCCTGGTCGGCGGGCCATACCGGGGTGCGGCGCACCCGGGGGCGGTGCCCCGCCTCCCGATGGCGGAGGCGCACCGCCCGGCGGCCCCCAGGGTGGCTGGGCGGGTCGATGCATGACTGCCTCCGGACTCGGAACTCAGCTACCAGACTACTGATCACTCATGTGGCGAACCTGTGGGGATGACACGTTAGGTGCCCGTTCGGAAGGGTGGCGGGCTGGGTCGTGGGCGGGCTGGGTGGTGGGCGGCCGCAAAGGAGAGAGTGCATGTCGGACGTGGTGGTTGTCGGTGGCGGGATCGCGGGGGTGTCCATCGGCTACGAGCTGGCGCGCCTCGGCGCGGACCGGGTGGTGCTGGTGGAGGCCGAGTCGACGCTGGCGGTGCATTCCACCGGCCGGTCGGCGGCGACCTACCTGCCCAGCTATGGACCGCCGCCGGTGCGCGCGCTGACCGTGGCCAGCCGGTCCCGGTTCGACCGGCTGGCCGCCGAGTTCGAGCTGGCCGACCCGCTGACCCCACGCGGGTGCCTGATGGTGGCCACCGACGAGCGCAGTGAGCATGCCCTCGCCGAGGAGCTGGCGGCGCAGCCCGAACTGGTCGAGCTGACCGCGCGGGAGGCGCTGGACCGTTGCCGCGCGCTGCGCCCGGAGGCGGTCCGGCGGGCCGGCTGGGACGGCGGCGGCATGGACATCGACGTGCTCGGCGTGCACCAGGCCTACCGGCGCGGGCTGGTCGCCCGGAGGGGGAGCATCGTGACCAGTGCGCCGGTGCGGTCGATGCGGCCGAGGCGGGGCGGCGGCTGGCGGGTGGTGGCGGGCGAGCACCGGCTGGACTGTGACCTGGTGGTGAACGCGGCTGGCGCCTGGGCGGACCGGGTGGCCGGCATGGCCGGGGTGCCACCCGCCGGCTTCACCCCGAAGCGGCGCGGGGTCTGCACCGCACCGGTGGACCCGGCGGCCGGGTTGGGCCGCGGCGACCCGGTGGTCACCGACACCGCCGAGCGCTGGTACTTCCGGCCGGAAGGGGACGGCGTGCTGGTCTCCCCGGCCGACGCGGACCCGGTGGAGCCGGGGGACGCCAAGCCGGACGAGTTGCACATCGCCCGCGCGCTGGAGGCGGTGAACGACGTCACCCGGCTGGGCCTGCGCAGCGTGCGCGCGGTGTGGGCCGGGCTGCGTACGTTCGCCCCGGACGGCGGGCCGGTGGTCGGCGGCTGGCCGGAGCACCCCGGATTCGCGTTCTACGCCGGGCAGGGTGGCTACGGGATCCAGATGGCGCCGGCGCTCGCCGAGTTCGCGGCTTCGGTCCTGCTGGGCCAGAGTCCGCCGGCCGACATAGCCCTCGAGCCGGACGCGCTGGCCCCGACCCGCTTGCGGTGATCGCCGACGGGTCCGCGAAGCTTGGGACATGTCAGTCAGCCGGCGACAGGTAATTCAGTGGTCCGGACTCACGGCGCTGGCCGGGCTGACCGCGTCGGCGCTGCCCGGCTGTGCCGGCGAGCCGGGGCCGCTGGACGAGCTGGACCGGATCGTGACCGCGTACCGCGAGCTGCAGATCGGCGTGGACCGCTCCTCGCCGGCCCGTGACCGGGCGCTGGCCGCGCTGGACGCGGTCGCCGGGCGTTACGCCGACGGCCTGGCGGAACCGGGCAACGGGGACGGGACGGACGCCCGGCCGCTGTGGCCGGACCTGCCGAAGGGCCCGGGCAGCCAGTACTTCCCGATGATGTACTACCGGCTGCGCACGATCACGGTGGCCTGGGCGACCCCGGGGTCGGCCACCGGCAAGCGCCCCGAGCTGCCCGGCCGGCTGCTGGCCGCGCTGGACTGGCTCTACCGCAACCAGTACAACGAGGGCACCACCGAGCAGGGCAACTGGTACGTCTACGAGATCGGCGTGCCGTACTGGCTGCTGCAGACCATCGTCGCGTTGGATGACCGGCTGCCGGCGGCGGACCGGGCGCGCTACCTGCGGCCGGTGCTGCGGTTCGTGGCCGACCCGAACCGGCGCACGGTGAAGCCGGAGACCGTGGAGACCGGCGCCAACCGGGCGGACAAGGCGCTGATCACCGTGATCTCCGGGGCGCTCGCCGGGGACCCCGCGCGGGTGGCCGCCGGCGTCGCGGCGGTGACCGATACCGCCGGCAAGGGCGCGGACAGCCTGGTCGCCAAGGTGACGAAGGGCGACGGGTTCCGCACCGACGGCTCGTTCATCCAGCACGATTCGGTGCCCTATCCGGGGCACTACGGGCTGGTGCTGCTGACCGCGGTGGCCGGCCTGGTGCACGTCACCGGGGGCACCCGGTACCAGCTCGAGCCGGAGGCGCGCCAGCGGTTCCGGGACTCGGTGGACGAGTCGTTCGCGCCGTTCCTGTTCGCCGGCTCGATGCACGAGTCGGTGCGCGGGCGGATGCTGTCACGGCAGGGCGAGACCGGTGCGGACGCGGGGAAACAGCTGATCGCGGCGGTCGCCCTGCTGGCCCGCACCGCCCCGGAGCCGGCCAGGGACCGGCTGGCCGCCTCGGTGGCCGGCTGGCTGGGCGGGCGTGGCGTGCTGCCGGAGCGCGAACCGCTGGACCTGAGCCGCTACGCCGGCGGGCCTCAGCCGGTCGGGGTGCCCGAGGTGGAGTACGTCGAGGCGCTGGCCGAGGACGAGTCGGCCTCCCCGGACTCCGCCGAGCGGCACCTGGTCTTCCCCCAGATGGACCGGATGGTGCACCGCGCCGGGGGTGCCTGGTCGGCCTCGCTTGGCCTCAGCTCGACCCGGACCTGCCGGTACGAGGCGATCAACGGGCAGAACAAGCGCGGCTGGTACACCGGCGACGGGGTGCTCTACGTCGGCCTGCCGGAACACCCGGACCACTACGCCGACGCCTACTGGCCCACCGTGGACGCCTCGGCGCTGCCCGGCACCACCGGCAAGGACACGCCGCCCCCGCCGCTGCTCGGCGAGCCGCTGCCCAAGGGCGGCACGGACTACGCCGGCGGCGTCCGGTTCGACGACCGGCACGGCTGCCACGGCCTGGACCATGTGGCCCAGGACGGCACGCTGCGGGCCAAGAAGGCCTGGTTCTTCACCCCCAGCGCGGTGCTCTGCCTCGGCTGCGACATCACCGACGGCACCGGAGCCCCGGTGCGCACGGTGATCGAGAACCGCAACCTGGGGGAGAAGGGCACCGGCGCGCTGCTGGTGGAGGGCCGCGCGGCGCCGACCGAGCTGGGCCAGCGGGCGCCGCTGCCCGGGGCGCGCTGGCTGCACCTGGAAGGGGTCGGCGGCTACGTGATGCTGGGAGCGGCGCTGGACGCGCCGCCGGAGGGCATCCTGGGGGTGCTCCGGGAGGACCGCACCGGCAGCTGGCGGGACATCGACACCGGCGCCAACACCGCCGGCACCCTCACCCCGTACAACCGCCGCTACCAGCGGGTCTGGCTGGACCACGGGGTACGCCCGGCCGGCGCGCGGTACGCCTACGCGGTGCTGCCGGGCGCGACGCCGGAGGTCACCGGGGCGTCGGTGGGCCGGTGGACGGTGCTGGTCAACACTCCGCTGGTGCAGGCGGTGCGGGTGGAGCAGGACCTGGTCGGCGCGCTGTTCCACGCCGCCGCCGGGGTGGAACGGGTCAGCGTGTCCGGCCCGGCCGCCGTGATGTGGGGACCACGGCAGGACGGCTGGGTGGTCACCGTGGCCGACCCCACGCAGCGGCAGGACACGCTGCGCCTCACCGTGGACCGCCCCGGCGCACGGGTGGTCCGCGCCGATCCCACGGTCACCGTGGTCGCCACCGACCCGAAGCTGGTCGTCCAGGTCAACGTGGCCAACTCGCTGGGCGCCCCGCAAACCCTGGTACTCAGCTAATCACTGAATCAGGTGGCGGTGGTGGCCAGGCGCAGCGCGAGCAGGGCGATGTCGTCGTTGGGCGGGGTGGCGGAGAAGGACTCCACCGCGTTGCGGATGGACGTGATCAGCTGGCGCGACGTCTGGCCGGCGCCCTGCGCGGCGGCGGCCAGCAGCCGGTCGGGGCCGAACTGCTCGCGTCCCCTGCGCCGTTCGGTGACCCCGTCGGTGTAGGCCACGAAGGTGTCGCCCGGCTCCAGCCGGTGCGTGCTGGTGACCAGCTTGGGACTGCTGACCAGGCCGACCGCCGTGCCGTGCGCGCCGATGAACTCGCACCGGCCGTCCGCGCGCACCAGCATCGGCTGCGGGTGGCCGGCCAGCAGCAGCTCGATGGTCAGCCCGGGTGGCTCACCGGAACCGTTCTTGGTGACCAGCGCGGTGGCCAGCGTACAGAACTGGTACGGGTCGGCGGCGTCCATCATCACGTCGTTGAGCAGCTGCACCGCCCGTTTCAGCGAGCGGCCCTCACGGACCAGCACGCGCAGCACGTCGCGCACCATCCCGGTGCGCGCGGCCGCCGCCGCGCCCTTGCCGCACACGTCCCCGATGGAGGCCAGCCACTGGTACGGCTGCACGCTGAGGATGTCGTAGAAGTCGCCGCCGACGTCGCTGCCGGCGCTGGCCGGCAGGTACTCGGCGGCGAAGTCCACGCCCTCCACGTCCGGCAGTCCCCGGGGCAGCAGGGCGTGCTGCAGGGCCTGCGACGTGGCGATGTGTGCGGCGGTGGACTGGGCGTTGTCGATGGCCAGCGAGGCGCGGCGGGCGATGTCGCCGACCAGTGCGACGTCCTCCGGGGTGTGCGAGCGCCGCGCCGGCCGGCCGACCGCCAGTGCGCCGATCGGCCGGCCGTGCACGGTGAGCGCGACCACGATGCCGTCGGTCGGGTCGGAGAACCAGGCCGGCGCGGTGGCCCCGCCGGTCATCTCCTTCAGGTAGCGGGCCAGCTCGACCGGCGGCGTGTCCTCCAGCGCGGTGCGCAGCTCGGGCACCACGTCCTCGGTGGCGTGGGTGATCGCGGCCAGCCGGTACTGCCGCCCGGCGGTTCCGGGCGGGCCGCCGGCGTTGCCGAGCAGGTAGACCGCGCACCACTGGCCCAGCCGGGGCACCACCACCTGCGGCACCAGCGCGACCACCAGGTCGGTGTTCATGGACTGGCCGAGCAGCTCGCTGGCGTCCGCCAGGTAGGTCATCCAGGACCGCCGGCGCAGGTCGGCGCCGCGCAGCCAGTCCAGCTCGACGGTGAGCGCGATCCGTTCGGCGGTCAGCTCGGCCATCCGGGAGGTGCGCAGGTCCACCCCGCCGGGCGTGGGCACCCGCAGCGTGCCGCGCAGCGGCGCGGTGAGCGGCAGCGCGAACTCCTGGAACCGCACCCCGACCAGGGTCACCGGGGGTGACCCGGCCTGGGCCAGCGGCACGGTGCCGCCGCCGTCCCCGTGGTCCACGTCCACCGTCACCCATTCGGCGGCCAGCATCTCGCGCAGCCGCCGGGACAGCTCGGTGGCCAGCGTGGGCGTGTCCAGCCGGGCGGCCAGCCGGGCCGGCATGTGCAGCAGCCTGCGCACCTGGTCGGCGTCCGGCAGCGTGGGTTCCAGCTTGGCGAAATCCGGAACCTCCTGGGCCTCGCTGGTCTCCGCGACCGGGTGGTCGCCCCGGCTGACCGAGAACCAGGTGCGGTGCGTGCCGCCCCGTTCGTGCCGGGTGCCCCACGCGCTGGACAGCCGCTCCACGAGCAGCAGCCCGCGCCCGTGGCTGGACGCCCGGCCGAACCGGGGCCGGGGCTCGCCGAGATAGAGCTCCAGCGGCCCGGCGCCGTGGTCGGTCACCGTGACGAGCACCCGCTCCGAATCGATATCAACCTCGACCTCGTACTCCGTGCCGGCATGTAACGTGGCGTTATCGCACAATTCGCTGGCCAAAAGCAGCACGATGTCTATGAGGTCGTGATCGGTGTCGCCGGAGTTGTTACCGTCGTCGGGGTTGTGTGCGGCCAGGCCGGCTTCGCCCAGCGCGGCCCGCAGCATTGAGCGGGCGCGACGGGTGGATGCCGCGTCAGGTGGCAGGCGAAGCCGCCGTTGAAGCCGAACGGTCACGGCCGCAGTCTGCCAAGGTGTAGCCGCGAAGGCACAGCGGCGCATCGGACCGGTGGAGAGGACAGCAGGCATGACGACGGTCCGGAGGACGACCGAGGCGCTCGGGAATTCCGAGACTGCCAGCGCGCGGACGCAGGATCCGGCCGAGGCGCTGTTGCACGAGCTCGCTTCGGCGGTCACCGAGCTGCGGCGCGGGCGGTTCGAGGTGCGGCTGTCCCGCCGGGGCGGGTTGCCCGGCCAGGTGGCGGACCGGTTCAACGAACTGACCAGGTTGCTGGAGCGGCGCAACCGGGATCTGCTGCGGATCAGCCGGGTGGTCGGCCGCGAGGGCCGGATGGCGGAGCGGCTGGACGAGGACGCCGTGGACGGCGAATGGGCGCAGGCCGCGCACGCGGTCAACGCGCTGATCGACGACCTGGCCCGGCCCACCTCGGAGATCGCCCGGGTGCTGGCCGCCGTCGCCGAGGGCGACCTCTCCGAGCACATGCCGCTGGAGATCGAAGGCCGGCCGCTGCGCGGGGAGTACCTGCGGATCGGGCGCACCGTGAACAAGATGGTCGAGCAGCTGTCCAGCTTCGCCGACGAGGTCACCCGGGTGGCCCGCGAGGTGGGTACCGAGGGTCGCCTGGGCGGCCAGGCGCAGGTACCGAACGTCGCCGGCATCTGGCGTGACCTGACCGACAACGTCAACCAACTGGCGGACAACCTCACCGGTCAGATCCGCAACATCGCCCAGGTGACCACCGCCGTGGCCCAGGGCGACCTCTCCCAGAAGATCACCGTGGACGCCCGGGGCGAGACCCTCGAGCTCAAGAACACCGTCAACACCATGGTTGACCAGCTCTCGAGCTTCGCCGACGAGGTCACCCGGGTGGCCCGTGAGGTGGGTACCGAGGGCAAGCTCGGTGGTCAGGCCCAGGTCAAGGACGTCGCCGGCACCTGGCGTGACCTGACCGACAACGTCAACCAGCTGGCCGACAACCTCACCAGCCAGGTCCGCAACATCGCCCAGGTCACCACCGCCGTGGCGAAAGGCGACCTCTCCCAGAAGATCACCGTGGACGCCCGGGGCGAGACCCTCGAGCTCAAGAACACCGTCAACACCATGGTTGACCAGCTCTCGAGCTTCGCCGACGAGGTCACCCGGGTGGCCCGTGAGGTGGGTACCGAGGGCAAGCTCGGTGGTCAGGCCCAGGTCAAGGACGTCGCCGGCACCTGGCGTGACCTGACCGACAACGTCAACCAGCTGGCCGACAACCTCACCGGTCAGATCCGCAACATCGCCCAGGTCACCACCGCGGTCGCCCAGGGCGACCTGACCCAGAAGATCACTGTGGACGCCCGGGGCGAGATCCTCGAGCTCAAGAGCACCGTCAACACCATGGTCGACCAGCTGTCGAGCTTCGCCGACGAGGTCACCCGGGTGGCCCGCGAGGTGGGTACCGAGGGCAAGCTCGGTGGTCAGGCCCAGGTCAAGGACGTCGCCGGCACCTGGCGGGGCCTGACGGAGAACGTCAACCAGCTCGCCTCCACGCTGACCTCCCAGCTGCGCTCCATCTCGGTGGTGTCCACCGCCGTGGCCCGGGGCGACCTGACCCAACAGATCGACGTCACGGCCCAGGGCGAGGTCGCCGACCTGCGGGACACGATCAACCAGATGATCCTCACGCTCCGGGAGACCACCAAGGAGAACGCCGAGCAGAACTGGCTGGACTCCAACATCGCCCGGATCAGCCGCCTGCTGCAGGGCCAGCGCGACCTCACCGAGGTCAGTCAGATGATCATGAATGAGGTCGCACCGCTGGTGAACGCCCAGGTCGGGGCGTTCTTCCTGCCCGCGAAGCCGGACAGCGACAAGCCGGCCGCCTCGGACTGGACGGACCCCAGCGTCGCCGAGTGGCGGCTGTCCGGCGGCTACGCGCTGCATCCGGGGGCCCGGGACCGCAGCTTCGGCGCCGGCGAGGGGCTGGTCGGCCAGGCCGCCTCCACCAAGCAGATCGTGCAGGTCAAGGACATCCCGGCGGACTACCTGCCGATCAGTTCCGGCATGGGCACCATCTCGCCCACCGAGCTGGTGGTGCTGCCGGTGCTCTTCGAGGGGCAGTCCCTGGGTGTGATCGAGTTCGGCTCGGTCACCGCGTTCTCCCCGCTGCACCTGATCTTCCTGGAGCGGCTGGCCGGCGCGATCGGGGTCACCCTGGCGACGATCCAGGCCAACCGGCGCACCGAGGAGCTGCTGGTCCAGTCCCAGCGGCTGGCCGTCGAGCTGCAGGACCAGTCGGCCGAGCTGCAGCGCACCAACGCCGAGCTGGAGGAGAAGGCGGAGCTGCTGTCCGAGCAGAACCGCAACATCGAGATCAAGAACATGGAGATCGACGCCGCCCGGCGCGGCGTGGAGGACCAGGCCCAGCAGCTGGCCCGGGCGAGCCAGTACAAGACCGAGTTCCTGGCCAACATGAGCCACGAGCTGCGCACCCCGCTGAACTCGTTGCTGCTGCTCTCCCGGCTGCTGGCGGAGAACGAGGAGCGCAACCTGACGCCGAAGCAGATGGAGTTCGCGGCCACCATCCACAGTGCGGGTTCCGAGCTGCTGCTGCTGATTGACGACATCCTGGACCTTTCCAAGATCGAGTCCGGCCGGGTGGACCTGGACCCGGAGCAGGTGGGGCTGGAGCAGGTGGCCGCCAACGTGGAGCAGGCGTTCGTGCCGCAGGCCGAGGAGAAGGGCCTGGAGCTGCGGGTGAACCTGGCCGACGGGCTGCCCACCAGCATCCACACCGACTCGCAGCGGCTGCAGCAGATCCTGCGCAACCTGCTGTCCAACGCGGTGAAGTTCACCGCCAGCGGCTCGGTCACGCTCACCGTGGAGTCGGCGCGGCCGTGGCCGTCGTTCGGGGTGTCCTCGCTGGACGACGCGCACGCGGTGGTCGCGTTCCGGGTGCAGGACACCGGCATCGGCATCGCCAGCGACAAGCTCGAGATGATCTTCGAGGCGTTCCAGCAGGCGGACGGCACGACCAGCCGCAAGTACGGCGGCACCGGCCTGGGGCTGTCCATCAGCCAGGAGCTGGCGCAGATGCTCGGCGGCACCATCACGGTCAGCTCCGAGGTGGGCGTCGGTTCGGTGTTCAGCCTGTTCCTGCCGGACGAGCTGCCGATGGACCGGACCGACCCGGACATGCCCATGCGGCCCGCCCCGGCGGCCGGAGTGTCCAACAACGGCGGCGGGCCGATCGCGCCGCGGTCGCCGGAAGCCTCGGCGCCGGGGGACAACGGCGCGGAGCCGTCGGGCGATCCGGCGGAGGACCGGGACGGCGGCGTCGCCGAGTCACCGGTGGTGAGCGGCTCCGGCGTGCCCGGGCTGGTCCAGCCGTCCAGTGGGCTCGGCCCGATCCTGCGCGCCCGCACCGAGCCGGTCGTGTCGGCGCGCCCGGTGATCGACCTGGACGGCGCGACGGTGCTGATCGTGGACGACGACGTGCGCAACGTGTTCGCGTTGACCAGCGCATTGGAGCTGCACGGGCTGAAGGTGCTCTACGCGGACAACGGCGCGGCCGGAATCGAGCTGCTCACCGAGCACCCGGAGATCGACATCGTCCTGATGGACGCGATGATGCCCGATCTCGACGGCAACGCAACCACCAAACTTATTCGCAAATTGCCTGGTGGCGCCGAGCTTCCCGTGGTCTTCTTGACCGCGCGGGCGATGCCGAGCGAGCGGGAGTCGAGCCTCGCCGCCGGTGCCACCGACTACGTCACCAAACCGGTGGACAAGGAGCAACTGCTAACCATCATGGCGAAATGGATCTCGCTGGCGCGCGAGGGCAAGAACCGAAATGGCGGGTAACAGGGCGAAGGTCCTGGTGGTGGACGACCGGCCGGACAACCTGGTCGCGCTGGAGGCCATCCTGCAGGGCCTCCCGATCGAGATCACCTCCGTGACCAGCGGCGACGACGCGTTGAAGCACCTGCTGGTGAACGACTACGCGGTGATCCTGCTGGACGCCCGGATGCCCGGCATGGACGGCTTCGAGACCGCCAGCCACATCAAGCAGCGGGAGCGCACCCGGCACATCCCGATCGTGTTCCTCACCGCCGCCAACTACGACCCGCACCTGGCCTTCCGCGGCTACCAACTGGGCGCGGTGGACTACCTGACCAAGCCGTTCGACCCGTGGATCCTGCGGTCCAAGGTGCAGGTGTTCGCCGAGCTCTGGAAGCTGCACAGCGAGGTGGCCGCGCGCGCCGCCGAGTGCGCCACGCTGCGCAAGGCGGTGAACGACGCGCTCGAGCTGCTCGGCGACCCGGCGGAGCCCGCCCAAGCGATCTCCGCCGCCCGCGACCGCCTGGCCCGCACGCTCGGCATGGACCTGGGCGCCACCTCCGGCCGCCCCGGCTGAGTCCCCCCGGCGCCCGTGCCGGCGACCGCGTGGATCAGGACATGCCGACCAGGTCGGCTCCCCACCGGTCCAGCTCGGCGTCCAGGTTCAACGGGCGGGTGGCCAGCTCGGAGCGCATCTCCTCGGTCACCCGGTCCAGCGGGACCAGCCAGCTGACCTCGAACTCCAGCCCGTCCGGGTCCTTGGCGTAAAGGGCCTTGGTGGTGACGTGGTCGGAGGCGCCGACCAGCGCGCCGGCCGCGGACAGTTTGCGCTGGTAGTCGGCCAGCTCGGCCAGGGTGCCGACGGACCAGGCCAGGTGGTAGAGCCCCACCGCGCCGCGCCCGGCCGGCGAGTCCCCCGCCGCCGAGCCGATCTCGAAGAGTCCCAGGTCGTGGTCGTTGTCCGAGTCGGCCGCGCGCAGGAACACCGCGCCCGGGACCCGGTGCACCTCCCGGAAACCGAGCACCCCGACGTAGAACGGAACGCTCCGTTCCAGGTCGCGCACATACAGCACCGCATGGTTCAACCGCTTGATACCCACACCTCGAGGTTAAGGGTCTAGGCAGGGATGACAACATTAAGAGTATGAAATCGCGCGTACTGGTGGTCGATGACGATCCAGCGCTCTCCGAGATGCTCTCCATCGTGCTCAAGGGGGAGGGCTTCGACACCACGGTGGTCTCCGACGGGACCAGGGCACTGCCGGCGGTGCGCGAGGTGCGGCCGGACGTGGTGTTGCTGGACCTCATGCTGCCGGGCATGAACGGGATCGACGTCTGCCGCGCGATCCGGGCGGAGTTCGGCGTGCCGATCGTCATGCTCACCGCGAAGAGCGACACGGTGGACGTGGTGCTCGGCCTGGAGTCCGGGGCCGACGACTACGTGATCAAACCGTTCAAGCCCAAGGAGCTGGTGGCCCGGATCCGGGCCCGGCTGCGCCGCACCGACGCGGAGCCGTCCGAGATGCTCACCATCGGCGAGGTGAACATCGACGTTCCCGGTCACCAGGTGACGCGGAACGGCCAGCACATCTCGCTGACCCCGCTGGAGTTCGATCTGCTCGTGGCACTGGCCCGGAAGCCGCGTCAGGTGTTCACTCGGGAGGTGCTGCTCGAGCAGGTGTGGGGTTACCGGCACGCGGCCGACACCCGGCTGGTGAACGTGCACGTGCAGCGGCTGCGCTCCAAGGTGGAGCGCGACCCGGAACGGCCCGAGGTGGTGTTGACGGTGCGCGGTGTGGGATACAAGGCCGGCCCCCCGTGATCAGACAACCCTGATGCGCACGTCCCGTTCGGTGTCGTCCTCGCTGCGAGCGTTGCGCGACATCGTCGCCGACGTGCTCACGATCTTCGGCGTGGCCTGGCGCCGCTCGCTGCAGCTGCGGGTCACCGCGAGCACCCTGGCGCTGTGCACCGGCGTGATCATCGTGCTCGGCCTGGTGCTGCAGACGCAGATCGCGGACCGGCTGGTGCAGAGCAAGCTGACCGCCGCGAAGAACCAGATGGAGTCCGCCGCCGCCGTACTCGAGCGGGAGATGTCGGCGGTCAACCCGGACGACGAGTCCGTGCTGGGCACGCTGAACAAGGCACTGGACCGGCTGTCCGTGGTTACCCTCACCGACCAGCCGCGAAACCAGAACGTCGGCGACTTCCGCGCGGTGCTCACCACCGGCGACGACGAGGAGCGATCCCAGGCCACCGTCGGCGACCTGAACGCGATCCCGCCCGACCTGCGCGCCACGGTGGCCAGCGGCGTGCTGGCCCGCAAGTTCCAGGCGGTGGACGGAGTGCCGGCGGTGATCTACGGCCAGCCGATCCGCACCGCCGGCCGTGACCTCCAGTTCTACCTGGTTTTCTCGCTCTCGTCCGAGGAACGCACGCTCGGACTGGTGCAGAGCACGCTGATCGTCGGTGGCCTGGTGCTGCTGTTGTTACTGGCCGCGGTGGCCAGCCTGGTGACCCGGCAGGTGGTGCGCCCGGTGCAACAGGCCGCCGAGGTGGCCGAACGGTTCGCGGACGGCCACCTGGAGGAACGAATGCCGGTCAAGGGCGACGACGAGGTCGCCCGGCTGGCCGAGTCGTACAACGAGATGGCCTCCAGCATCCAGGCCCAGATCCGCCAGTTGGAGGAGTTCGGCGCGCTGCAGCGCCGGTTCACCTCGGACGTGAGCCACGAGCTGCGCACCCCGCTGACCACCGTGCGGATGGCCGCCGACGTGCTGCACGCCAGCCGCGAGCAGTTCCCGGAGGGGCTGGCCCGCTCGACCGAGCTGCTGGTGGACGAGCTGGACCGGTTCGAGGCGCTGCTCGCCGACCTGCTCGAGATCAGCCGCCTGGACGCCGGCATGGCCGACCTCAGCGCCGAGCGGGCCGAGCTGCGCCCGGTGGTGCTGAATGCGGTGGAGGCGGTGCGCGGCCTGGCCGAGGAGAACGCCACCCGGCTGGAGCTGGACGTGCCGGCCGGGGTGGTCGCGGAGATGGACCCGCGCCGGGTGGAGCGGATCGTGCGGAACCTGGTGGCCAACGCGCTGGACCACGGCGAGGGCCGGCCGGTGCAGATCCGGCTGGCCGAGGACGAGCACAGCGTCGCGGTGCTGGTCCGCGACCACGGGCTGGGGCTGCGGCCGGGAGAGGCCGGCCTGGTGTTCAACCGGTTCTGGCGGGCCGACTCCTCGCGCCAGCGGCGCAGCGGCGGCACCGGGCTCGGGCTCTCGATCAGCCTGGAGGACGCCCGCCTGCACGGCGGCTGGCTGCAGGCCTGGGGCGAGCCGGGGCGGGGCGCCGCGTTCCGGTTGACGCTGCCCAAGGTGGCCGGCCAGGTGCTGGCCGGCAGCCCGCTGCCCCTGGTGCCCACCGAGGAACCGCTGGAGACCCCCGCGCCGAAGCCCCCGCCGGAGGACCAGCCGGACGGCCGACCGGACGACCTGGACGACGACCTGGATCAAGCCGTCGAGCCGGCCCGGACCGGGGAGCAGCGGTGAACCGTCCGCTGGCGCGGTTGCTGGCCGGTCTGTTGGCCCTCGGGGTGTTGGGCGCGGGCGGGTGCGCCTCGGTGCCGAGCGAGTCCCAGGTCACCCCGTTGAAGAAGATCAGCGAGGGCCAGGGGCCGGCACTGCCGCCGGGGCCGGGGGACGAGACCAACCCGCTGGACCTGGTGCGCGGCTTCGTGAACGCGTCCGGGAGCAGCGAGAACCGGCACGCCGCCGCCCGGCGTTTCCTCACCGCCGACGCGCAGAACTGGGACGACAACGCCTCACTGACCGTGCTGGCCGAGCAGTTCGACACCGTCTACGCGCATCCCCCCGGGGAGAACCGCGCGGTGGTCCGGCTGCGCGGCCAGCAGCTGGGCCGCATCACCGCGAACGGCAGCTTCGCGCCGGCCGAGGCGCCGGTCGAGCTGGACGTCGCGGTGAGCCGCGAGGACGGGCAGTGGAGGATCGACGGCCCGCCCAGCGGCACGGTCGTGCGGCTGGGCGACGTGCGGTCCAACTACAAGAAGGTGCGCCTGTACTTCGTCGACCCGATCCGGCACAGCCCGGTGGCCGACCTGCGCCACCTGGCGCTGAGCCCGGCCCGCTCGCTGCCCGCGCGCGTGGTCGAACAGCTGCTCGGCGGGCCCTCGGACGCGCTGTCCGGGGCGGCGGTGAGCGCCATCCCGCGCGCGGTCCGGCTGCGTTCGAACGTGGCGACCAGCCCGGACGGCACGCTGATCGTGGACCTGACCGAGCTGGGCAACCTGGACGAGGGGCAGCGCTGGCTGCTCGCCGCGCAGATCGTGCTGAGCGTGGCCGAGGTCAACGTGTCCAGGGTGCGGTTGCTGGACGACGGCGCGCCGCTGTTGGCCAAGGAACCGGTGCTGTCCCGGGAGACGTTCGCCGACCTGGAGAACGCGGACGACCCCCGGCCGGACATCCCCGGGCTGGTCGTGGTCGCCGGCAAGGCCCGCCCGCTGATGGGCACCGAGCTGGGCGCGCCGCTGGGTGCCGCGCCCGGAGTCGCCGGGTTGGACCTGGCCGGCGCCATCATGTCCCCGGACGGTCAGCAGGTCGCGGTGGTGAACCGGCAGGGCGGCCGGTCGCTGCTGGTCGGCAAGCTGGGCGGCCCGCTGGGCGGGACCGGTGTGCAGGGGGTTGCGCTGAGCCGTCCCAGCTGGTCGCCGACCGGGGGCGAGCTGTGGTGCGTGCGCAACACGGACACGGTCGTCCGGCTGACCTTCGACGGGGCCAAACACCCCATGCGCGCGCCGCTGGACGCCTCCTCGCTCACCGCGCTGGGACCGATCACCGACCTGCGGCTCTCCCGGGACGGCCTGCGCGTGGCGGCCATCGCCAGCGGCCGGCTGGTGGTCGGTGCGCTGGCCCGGTCGACCGACGGCGGCGCGGTGGTGCGCAACGTGCGGATGCTGCACGCCGGCCAGCTGACCAACCTGATCACCGTGGACTGGCGGGCCGCCGACCAGCTCGCGGTGGCCGGGAGGGCGGCGCAGAACGCGGTGGCGATGGTGTCGGTGGACGGGCTGGACCTGAGCCCGGTGCCGACCAACAACCTGACCCCGCCGCTGACCTCGATCGCCAGCTCGCCGGGGCGGCCGCTGCTGGTGACCGACCAGAACGGGCTGTGGAGCTTCGGCGCGGACGACCTCGGCACCTGGCGCCAGCTCTCCCCCGGAGCCGGGGTCATCGCCGGATACCCCGGCTGACCCTCTTCCGCCAGCCGGTTCCGCCCGACTGTGGATGGCCGGCCCGGATGTGCACAACTCGGGCCTCCGGCCGGTGATCCGCGCCGGCCCGGGGGGCCGTTCGGCCAGGCTGGTCGGGTGAGGGCGGGCGGGTTCAACGGGCGGGTGGGGTGAGCCGACGGGTGGCGGCACCGAGGGCGCTGTGGCGCGGGCTGGTCGAGCTGGTGCTGCCGCTGTGCTGCGCCGGCTGCGGCCGGCACGGCGCCGCCTGGTGCCCGGACTGCGCCGCCGGGGTGGGCCGGCCCCGGTTCGTGGGCGGCCTTCCCGCGCTGCCGCCGGTGGTGGCGGCCGGGCGGTACGCCGGCCCGCTGCGCGCCGCGCTGCTCGGCTACAAGGAACGCGGCCGCCGGGAGCTCGCCGGGCCGTTGGCCGGCCAGCTGCACGCCGCGCTGCGCGGCTGCCCGCTGCCGGTGGCCGAGCGGTGCTGGCTGGTGCCCGCGCCCTCGCGGCGCGCGGCGGTCCGGGCCCGGGGCCACGACCACGTGCGCACGCTGGCCGAACGGCTGGCCGAGCTGTTGGCGGCGAACGTCGCGGTCGGCGTCGGCTGCGCGTTGCGCATGCGCGGCGGCGGGCGGGACTCGGTGGGGCTGAGCCCGGCGGCCCGGGCGGCGAACCTGCTCGGCCGGGTCGGGGTGGACCGGTCCCGGCTTCCCCCGCCCGGGGCCGAGGTGCTGGTGATCGACGACGTGGTCACCACCGGGGTCACTTTGCGTCACTGCGTGGCGGCGCTGAGCGAGGCCGGAGTGCCGGTGCGGGGCGCCCTCGTGCTATGCGATGCAACAGGTGCAAGCTAAACATCATGCACACCACTAGCCTCAACTGTAACCGGCCGGGGCATATCTGACACTTATTTCCGCAGATAAAAGTGGCTAAGGGTAGTACAGGTGGTCCGATTGGGGAACCTGGTCCGCCCGGCTGGGGGCTCTGCGCCAGATAACTCTGGAGGATTGGCGTGATGCGCGTTACCGTGCGTGCCACCACGTTGAACGAGTGGTGAAGGACTAGCAAACCAACGAGACCGGTTCGCGGAGAGTCACCATCGGTGATCACCGCGCCGCCCGTTATCCCGACGCGGAGTGCGAGAGGGAGGTCCGAGTGGAGATTGTCGTCACTGGTCGGAATGTCGAGGTTCCGGATCATTTCCGGGTCCATGTCACCGACAAGATCGCCCGACTGGAACGGTACGACCACAAGATCGTTGGAATGGAAGTGGAGCTCTTTCACGAGCCCAACCGCCGGCAGCTGAAGAACTGTCAGCGGGTCGAGATCACCGGAAGGGGCCGGAGCGGCATCGCCCGCGCGGAGGCCTGTGGACCGGACTTCTATGCGGCGCTGGACAGCGCAATCGGCAAGCTGGAGTCCCGGCTTCGCCGTGCGCACGACCGCCGCCGGGTGCCGTACGGGCGTCGCCCCCGCTCGACGGTACGCATGATGGCCGGAGCCGAGGTGAACGGCACCGCTCTCCTGGAGGCCGAACGCACCGAGGAGACATCCAGCCAGCTCGAGTTCTCCGGCAACGGGATGCCGGAGATTCCCCGGCCCCGGAACGCCGTCGAGTGGGAGGAGACCGACTCGACCGAGGATCTGGAGAATTTGCCCGGCCGGATCGTCCGGCGGAAGGAACATGCCGCCAAGCCCATGTCGGTGGACGAAGCGCTGTCCCAGATGGAGCTGGTCGGGCACGACTTCTACCTGTTCTCCTGCGCGGACACCGGTATGCCCAGCGTGGTCTACCGGCGCAAGGGCTACGCCTACGGAGTGATCAGACTGACCTGACCGAGCCCGCGAGGGCTTGCGTGGTCCTCGGAACGTAGACGAAGGCACGGGCTGTCACGGCCCGTGCCTTCGTCGTGTCCGGGGAGTGCCTACCATGGTGTATGGAACTACGGTGTCCCGCGTAACGTTGGCGCGCCGTTGGTACATGTCGTAGTCACACTCGAATACGAGCTGAGGTCTTCCGGTGGTCCTGAACCGTCTGCTCCGTGCCGGCGAACACAAGTTGGTGCGCCGGCTTTCCAAGATCGCCGATCATGTGGAGACGCTGGAGCCCGACGTACAGGGCCTCTCCGACGAGCAGCTGCGGGCCAAGACCGTCGAGTTCCGCGAGCGCTTCGCCAAGGGCGAGACCCTGGACGAGCTGCTGCCGGAGGCTTTCGCGGTGACCCGCGAGGCGGCCGTGCGCACCATCGGGCAGCGGCACTTCAAGGTGCAGATGATGGGCGGCGGCGCGTTGCACCTGGGCAACGTGGCCGAGATGAAGACCGGTGAGGGCAAGACGCTCACCTGCGTGCTCGCCGCGTACCTGAACGCCATCCCGGGCAAGGGCGTGCACGTGGTCACGGTGAACGACTACCTGGCCAAGCGCGACGCGGAGAACATGGGCCGGGTCCACCGCTTCCTCGGCCTCACCGTCGGCGTGATCCTGTCCGAGATGACTCCGCCGGAGCGGCGCGAGGCGTACGCCGCCGACATCACCTACGGCACCAACAACGAGTTCGGCTTCGACTACCTGCGTGACAACATGACCTGGCTGCGCGAGGACATGGTGCAGCGCGGGCACTACTTCGCCGTGGTCGACGAGGCCGACTCCATCCTGATCGACGAGGCCCGCACCCCGCTGATCATTTCCGGTCCGGCCGAGCAGAGCGCCCGCTGGTACACCGAGCTGCAGCGGATCGCCGCGCTGATGCCCGGCATCGACACCACCAACTGGACCTCGGAGGACCGGGCCAAGAAGGCCGACCAGATCGAGTCCAACTGCTACGAGATCGACCAGCGCAAGCGCACCATCGCGGTGACCGAGAAGGGCATCCGCTACGTCGAGGACCAGCTCGGCATCGACAACCTCTACGAGGTGGCGAACACCCCGCTGGTCGGCTACATGAACAACGCCATCAAGGCCAAGGAGCTGTTCAAGCGGGACAAGGACTACATCGTCCGCAACGGTGAGGTGCTCATCGTGGACGAGTTCACCGGCCGGGTGCTGGTGGGCCGGCGCTACAACGAGGGCATGCACCAGGCCATCGAGGCCAAGGAGAAGGTGCAGATCCAGGCCGAGAACCAGACGCTGGCCACGATCACCCTGCAGAACTACTTCCGGCTCTACGAGAAGCTGGCCGGGATGACCGGTACCGCCCAGACCGAGGCGGCCGAGCTGCACCAGATCTACAAGATGAACGTGGTCAGCATCCCGACCAACAAGCCGATGGTCCGGGACGACCAGGCCGACCAGATCTACAAGACCGAGGCGGCCAAGTTCGAGGCGGTGGCCGACGACATCGCCGAGCGGCACCGCGAGGGGCAGCCGGTGCTGGTCGGCACGACCAGCGTGGAGAAGTCCGAGTACCTGTCCAAGCTACTGCTGGCCCGCCAGGTGCCGCACGAGGTGCTGAACGCCAAGCACCACGAGCGGGAGGCGACCATCGTGGCCGAGGCCGGCCGGGCCGGTGCGGTCACCGTGGCCACCAACATGGCCGGCCGGGGTACCGACATCATGCTCGGCGGGAACCCCGAGTTCATGGCCGAGCAGCAGCTGCGCGAGCGCGGCCTGGACCCGGTGGAGACCCGCGACGAGTACGAGGCGGCCTGGCCGGAGGCGGTGGCCATGGCCAAGCGGCAGGTGGCCGAGGAGGCCGAGGAGGTGCGCCGGGCCGGCGGGCTGTACGTGCTGGGCACGGAGCGCCACGAGTCGCGGCGGATCGACAACCAGCTGCGCGGCCGGTCCGGCCGGCAGGGCGACCCCGGCACGTCCCGGTTCTACCTGTCCCTCGGCGACGAGCTGATGCGCCGGTTCAACGGCGCCGCCGTCGAGATGATCATGAACAAGCTCAACGTGCCGGAGGACGTCCCGATCACCTCCGGGATGGTCACCAAGGCGATCCGGAGCGCGCAGACCCAGGTCGAGACGCAGAACTTCGAGATCCGCAAGAACATCCTCAAGTACGACGAGGTGATGAACAACCAGCGCACGGTGATCTACGAAGAGCGCCGTCGGGTGCTCGGCGGGGAGAACCTGAAGAAGCACGTCGAGAACATGCTGGAAGACGTGATCGCGGCGTACATCGACGGTGCCACCTCGGACAAGTTCTCCGAGGACTGGGACCTGGATGCGCTGTGGACCGCGCTGGGCACGCTCTACCCGGTCAGCATCCGCTGGCAGGACCTGGTCAACGACGACGACCACACGGGCGAGGACTTCCTCGGGGAGCCGGTGGAGATGAGCCGCGACCTGCTCTACGAGAAGGTCGTGGCCGACGCCAAGGCGGCCTACCGGCGGCGCGAGGCGGAGATCGACCAGGCGATCGAGTCCCAGGGCGGCATGCGCGAGCTGGAGCGGCAGATCCTGCTCACCGTGCTGGACCGCCGGTGGCGTGAGCACCTCTACGAGATGGACTACCTCAAGGAGGGCATCTCGCTGCGTGCGCTGGCCCAGCGGGACCCGGTGATCGAGTACCAGCGCGAGGGCTACGACATGTTCGTGGCGATGCTGGAGGGGATCCGGGAAGAGGCCGTCGGGTACCTGTTCAACGTGCAGGTCACCCCGGCGCAGACGGAGAGCCAGCCGGCGGTCGAGCTGTCCGACGCGCCGAGCGCCGCGGACCCGGCCAGCAGCGCCCGCCCGGCGGCCCCGGCCACCGATTCCGGCGCTGTGGCGGGTGCCGCCGCGGCCAGTGCGGCGGCCGGTGCCGCCGCCGGCGTCGCGGCGGGGAGCGTCGACTCCGCAACGGCCACGCCGACCGGCAAGCGCGGCCGGCACGCCTCGCGGGCCGGGGACCCCACCTCCGACCCGACCACCACCGACCCGACCGGCAGCATCCCGCCGGCGCTGCGCGGCTTCGGTGCGCCGGCCGACACCGGGGCGCTGCAGTACAGCGGTCCGTCCGAGGACGGCACCGAGACTACCCGCCGCTCGTCCGGCCGGGCCCGCTCCGCCGCCGGCACCGGCGGCGCGGCCGCCGGGGGCGCCCCGTCCCGCAACCAGCCCTGCCCCTGCGGCTCCGGCCGCAAGTACAAGCACTGCCACGGAGCGGCCACCAGCGCTAACCGTTAGGGCTGGTCGGCCGGGGTGAAGCTGCCGGCGTGGTCGCGGATGAACTCGGCGACGTCGCGCGGACCGCGGCCGAGCAGCTCGGTGACCGTGTCGGTGGTGAAGTCGCCCCAACCGGAGGAGTAGGCCCGCGCGTACTCCTCGAGCATGTCGACGATCCAGCGCGGCACGCCGTAACCGAGCAGCGTGCCGCGCCTGGCGTCGTCGCCGACCGGTAGGTACCCGACTGGCCGGCCGAGGGCGCGGCCCAGCTCGCGGGCAACCTCGTCGAAGGTCAGCGAGCGGGGACCGGTGAGGGTGTACGTCCGGCCGTGGTGGCGGTCCGGGTCGTCCAGCAGCACGCGGGCGGCACAGGCGGCGATGTCCCGGGCGTCGATCATGCCGATCCGCGACGCCCCCATGTTCAGGGCGAAGGTGCCGGCGGCGGCGATGTCGCCGGCCTCGTTCAGCAGGTTCTGCATGAACCAGTGCGGGCGCAGGATCGTCCAGCGCATGCCGCACCGCTCGGTCTCCCGGTCGGAGAGCGCGTGCAGCCGGCCGCTCCGGTTCGGCGCGTCGTGCGCCGCGCCGACCACGGACAGGCGAACGACGCGCTCCACACCGGCCTGGCGGGCGGCCCACAGCGCGTTCATGTTGTTCTCCGGGGCTCGCGGGCCGTTCGGCACCAGCAGCCAGAGATCGTCCACCTCCTCGAAGGCGGGCGGGAGCGAACCGGGGTCGTCGAGGTCACCGGCGAACACCTCGGCACCCCGGACGTCGTTCGCCTTGGCCGCGTCGCGGACCAGGGCCTTCAGGCGGACGTCGGCGCCTTGCAGTGCGTTCAGGAGTGCGGTGGAGACGGTTCCGGTGGCTCCGGTGACCAGTACGGTGCGGGACATGTTCAGGCTCCTTTGCGGAAGACGGCGGGGGTCAGCTGGGCGGCGGCGACGGCGGTCAGGGCGAGTACGAACCCGACGCCCTGCCACGGCGTGAGTGACTCCCCGAGGACCAGCCAGCCGAGGAGGGTGGCCACCACGGGGGAGAGCAGGGTCAGGAAGGCCACGGCGACCACGGGCAGCTTGCCGATGCCGCCGAACCAGATCGGGTACGTGAGCAGGGCGCCGAGCAGGCCCAGCCACGCGTAGCCGCCGATCGCCCGGAGGTCCAGCGCCGGTGGCAGCCCTTCGAAGGCCAGCGCCAGCGGCACCAGCACCAGGCCGCCGGCGGTGAGCTGCCAGCCGGCCATGGTGGCCGCGCCGACGCCGTCCGGGCGCCCCCAACGCCGGGTGAGCACGATCCCGGCGGCCATGACGCCGGCGCCCGCGACGCCGGCCAGGATGCCGATCAGGTCGAAGGACAGCTGGCCGCGCAGCACGATCAGCCCGACCCCCAGGACGCCGGCCACGCCCCAGCCGAGCCGCCAGCCGGTGGGACGCTCGCCCAGCAGCAGGAACGCCAGGCCGGTGACGAACAGCGGCTGCACCGCGTTGAGGGTGGCCGCGACGCCGCCGGGCAGGCGGTACGCCGAGATGAACAGCAGCGCGATGAACGCGCCGATGTTGAGCGTGCCGAGCAGGAGAGCGCGCCACAGCCACCCGCCGTGCGGCAGCCTGCGCGTCACCGCGAGCAGGATCAGCCCCGCCGGCAGCGCACGGAGCACCCCGGAGAACAACGGGTAGCCGGGGGGCAGGAACTCGGTGGTGACCAGGTACGTGGTGCCCCAGATGACCGGTGCGACGGCGGTCAGCGCGGTCAGTCCCGCGGCGCCGGTCGTTCTCGGGGCGCCGGTCGTTGTCGCGTTGCCGGTCGTTGTCGCGTTGCCGGCGGCCGGGCGGCTGGGTGCCTGCGACATGTCGACTCCTTAACGTTGAAATGTTTAACGTCGACAAAAGTAGCGGACTGATACCATGACGTCAAACAGTTCAACGTTGAGATGCCTGGAGGCCTGCCGTGCGGGACAACGTGGACTGGCGGCTGGATCAGTGGCGGGCCGAGCGGCCCGATCTCGACCCGTCGCCGATGGGCGTGGTCGGCCGGATCCAGCGCGCCTCACGGCTGCTCGACCGCCAGATCAGCGACCACTTCGCCACTCACGACCTGCAGCTGTGGGAGTTCGACGTGCTGTCCACGCTGCGCCGGTCCGGGCCGCCTTACCAGCTCACCGCCGGGCAACTGGTGGAGGCGTCGATGGTCAGCTCCGGGGCGATCACCAACCGCATCGACCGGCTGGTCACCCGGGAGCTGGTGACCCGCGAGCTGGATCCGCACAACCGGCGCAGTGTGTTGATCACGCTGACCGAGCGCGGCCGCGAGCTGGTCGACGAGACCGTCGTGTGCCACGTCGACCTGGAGGAGAAGCTGCTCGGCGGCCTGTCCGGCACCGACCGGGAGCGGCTCGCCGCCCTGCTCCGCAAACTCCTCGTCGGCCTGGGCGACGCAGCCCCCGGCAACCCCCTGCTCTAGCCGGAGCGGCTCAGCCGGATCCCACCCCGACGCCCCACCGGCGCCGCATAAGAAACCGTGACGCCGCATACGGTGAGACCTGTGCGGGGTCCCGGTTTCCTGTGCGTCGACGGGGATTGGGGTCGGATCCGGCTGCCGGTTGGGTTGCGGTGCGGGTTCTCGGGATGGCTTGGACGGCGCGGCCGGGTTGGTCTGCCGCGGCTTGGTGACGGCCCCTTGCGACGCGGGCGGCGGCCGGTTGCGTTGGCCGGGGCGTCGCTCGGTCGTTGTCACGCGCTGTAGCTGCTGGTGGGGCCGGGCGGGCGGGTCGCTCATCGAGATCGACGTCAGGCTGGTTCGAGCTCGAAAAATCCCGACTGGTGTCGATGTCGATGAACAGACCCGCCGGAAATCCCCGCCCCACCCCGACCGAGACGTCACCTTGAGTAGCCAGGCTGAGCCAGGCCGACGCAACAGGCCGCCTCAAGGCGCGGCACAGCACCCGGGCACCGGTCGTCCAAGTCGATCTTTAAGCCGGCGGTGTCGAGGCCGGGCGGGTCAGCCCAGGCGGATTTCGGTGCAGTACCAGCGCGGTGGGCCGGTCGGGGTGGGGCGGTCGCGCTCGAATCGGGCGGCCAGTGCCCGGTACCGGTTGCGGTCCGCCCACACGGCGCCGACCTCGGCGATCCCGTCCGCCGGTGAGCAGATCCGGACGGTGTGGAGGCCGCCGCCCAGCCTCCCGCGCACCGGCCTGCCGCCCACCGGCGTACTGCCCACCGGCGTACTGCCCACCGGCGTACTGCCCACCGGCGTGCCGCCCGCCCGGCGGCGGCCCGGGCCGGCGCCCGGGTGCTCGCCCAACCGGCCGGTCATGGACGCCACGTAGCGGCGCGCCCGCACACCCAGCGCGCCGGCCAGGTGGGTCGGCGGCCGGCGGCGGTGCAGCACCTCCAGCACCAAGCGCAGCACCAGTCGCACGTAGGCCGGGTCCACCCCGCCCGAGTCGGGGAAGGCCGCCGCCTCGGGTGGGTCGGTGTCGGTGGGGCGGCGGGGTGCCGGGATGACCGGCGCGGTCGGGTCGAACCCGGGTAGCCGGCGGACCACCACCCGGGCGGTCCGATCACCGGGTTCGACGGTCTCACCGGGTTCCACGGTTGCGGTCATGCGTCTCCCCAAGGGCGCGTTCGCGTGAATGGGGACGCCGGGGCATGACCGGTCGCCGGGCCGTTCGAGTATCCCCGACCGGACCGCCGCGCCGGGGCGTTTCGACGAAACCGGGCAGACGAAACCGGGCAGACGAAACCGGGCAGACGAAACCGGGCAGGCGAAACGGTCAGGCGAAACCGGGCAGGCGAAACCGGTCAGCGGAAGGTTTCGGCGTGCTCCTTGGCCCAGTCGGCGAAGGTGCGCGGCGCCGAACCGGTCAGGCGCCGCACGGTGTCGCTCACCGGGGCGATGGTCCCGTCGATCTCGGCCCACAGCCGCAACAGCGTGTCGGCGATCGCCTCGGGCATGACCTGCACCATCCGCGCGCGGGCCTGCTCCGGGGACAGCGGCTCCAGCCGTACCGGCCGGCCGATCGCCGCGCCGATGGTGGCGACCTCGTCGGCGAAGGTGAGCGACTCCCCACCGGTCAGCTCGTACGCCTGCCCGCCGTGCCCGTCGCCCAGCAGCGTGGCGACCGCCGCGGCGGCGATGTCCGCCGGGTGGATGGTGGCCCGGGCGGCGAGCGGGTAGGCCTGGCGTACCACCGACTCGGCGCGGATCCCCGGTGCCCAGGCGAGCGCGTTGCTGGCGAAGGCGCCCGGGCGCAGTGCGGTCCAGTCCAGGCCGGACGCGGCCACGGCGCGCTCGGTCGCCGCGTGCATCCCGCCGATCGCGTCCCACTCCCGAGTGGCCCGGGCGTTGCCCGAGGACAGCACCACCACCCGCCGGACGCCGTGGGCCCGGGCGACCTCGAGGACGCCCCGCGCCGCGCCGGGCGGCCCGTTCAGGAACAGCCGCCGCACGCCGACCAGCGCGGGACCCAGGGTGGCCGGCCGCCCGAGGTCACCGCCCACCACCTCGGCGCCGCCCACCACCTCGGCGCCGGCCGGCACCGACACCGTGGAGGGGGAACGGGTGAGCAGGCGGATCCGCTCGCCCGCGTCGAGCAGCTGCCGGGTGAGTTCGCGGCCGACGTTGCCGGTCGCACCGGTTACCAGAATCATGCGGCCAGGATCGCGGCTCAACGGTGGTTGAGGTCAAGAAAATCGTTCGCCAGCTACCGCACACTGGTACGGGTCGTACCTGGGGAGGGGTGGCGGACGTGGAGCGTGGTTACGCGGAATTAGCCGGCTCGCCCGGGGTGCCGGACGTGTCCGGCATCCCGGCGGCCGAGGTGAAGGAACTGGTCAAGCGGTATCCGAAGAGCCCGGCGAACGCGGTGGACGGGCTGTCATTCGCGGTCCGGCCGGGCGAGGTGTTCGGGCTCCTGGGGCCGAACGGGGCGGGCAAGTCGACCACCGTCGGCGTGCTCACCACCCGCGTTCTGCCCACCGGCGGGACCGCGACGGTGGCCGGCCTGGACGTGGTGCGGGACGCGGTCGCGGTGCGCGGGCGGCTCGGCGTGGTGCCGCAGCGGGTGAACCTGGACCGCTCGCTGACCGCCCGGAACAACCTGGTCTTCCACGCCCGCTACCACGGCTCGTCCCGCGCCGAGGCCGGCGCCCGGGCGGACGAGCTGCTGGACCGGATGGGCCTGGCGGACAAGGGCAAGGCCAGCGTGGACAACCTGTCCGGCGGTCAGTCGCAGCGGCTGATGATCGCCCGCGCGCTGATGCACCGGCCGACCGTGCTGTTCCTGGACGAGCCGTCCACCGGGCTGGACCCGCAGGCGCGGCTGTTCGTGCACGACCGGATCCGGGCGCTGCGCGCGGACGGCGTCACGGTGGTGCTGACCACGCACGACATGGACGAGGCGGCGAAGCTCTCCGACCGGGTCGGCGTGGTCGACCACGGCCGGATGCTGGCCCTGGACACCCCGTCCGCGCTGGTCGAGGCGCTGCCGCCGGACGCTGCGGTGAAGACGCCCGGCGAGCCGGACCTGGAGGACGTGTTCATTCACCTCACCGGGAGGGACCTGCGATGACCGGCGCGACCACATCCCCGGCGCGCGTGTTCGTCGCCGTGCTGGCCCGCGACGTGCACGTGACCGGGAAGGAACTGGGCGCGTTCCTGGCCCAGGTGCTGATCCAGCCGTTCTTCTTCCTGTTCATCTTCGCCAACGTGCTGGGCAGCGCGGGCTACGTGGCCGGCAACTACGGGGAGATCATGCTGCCCGGGCTGCTGGCGCTGAACGCATTCTTCGGCGCGCTGCAGGCGGTGGCGTTTCCGCTGGTCATGGACTTCGCCTGGACCAGGGAGATCGAGGACCGGCTGCTCGCGCCGATCCCCATCCCGTGGGTCGGCGTGGAGAAGGTGGTGTTCGGCGCGCTGCGCGGGCTGCTCGCCTCGGTGCTCATGGTGCCGGTGGGTTTCCTGGTGCTGCCGCACGTGTCCTGGCCGCTCGCCGGCCTGCTGCCCGGGTTCCTGATCACCGCGCTCGGCGGGCTGCTCGGCGGCACCATGGGGCTGGCGATCGGCACGCTGCTGCCCGCGAGGCGGATCAACGTGCTGTTCGCGGTGATCTTCGCGCCGCTCATGTTCACCGGCTCGGTGCAGTTCCCGTGGGAGGCGTTGGCCGGGCACCGCTGGTTCCAGGTGCTGTGTGCGCTGAACCCGCTCACCTACGTGAGCGAGGGCATCCGCGCGTCACTGGTGCCGCACGTGCCACACCTGCCGTTCGCCCTGTGCTTGCTCGTCACCACGGCGGCCATCCTCGCGTCCGGCTGGCTGGGCCTGCGCGGCTTCCAGAAGCGTGCGCTGGACTAGGACGCGCGGAACGTCACGTGTGACGGCTTGAGGTCGGTGACCTTGGTGACGCCGAGCAGCGCCATCGCGCGAGCCACCTCGTCGGCGAGGATGCGGACGGCGCGGGCCACGCCGCGCTGGCCGCCGGCCATCAGGCCGTACAGGTAGGCGCGGCCGACCAGTGCGGCGTTGGCGCCCATGGCCACGGCGGCGACCACGTCCGCGCCGGTGGTGATGCCGGTGTCCACCAGCACCTCCGCCCGGCCGTCCACCGCCTCCCGCACGGCCGGCACCAGCTCCAGAGGCACCGGCGCGCGGTCCAGCTGCCGGCCACCGTGGTTGGACAGCAGCACGCCGTCCACGCCCGCCTTGACCACCTGCTCGGCATCGGCCACCGACTGCACGCCCTTGGCCACCAGCTTGTGCGGCCACACCTCGCGCAGCCACTCCAGGTCGGCCATGGTGATCGCCGGGTCGAACACCTTGTCGATCACGCCGGCCACCGAGCCCCCGGTGGAGGTCAGGGTGGCGAAGCTGAGCGTCTCGGTGGTCAGCAGGTCGAACCACCAGCGCGGGTGCATGGCGCCGTCCACGAAGGTGCGCAGGGTCAGTTGCGGCGGCACGGAAAGGCCGTTGCGCACGTCCCGCAGCCGCGCCCCGGCCACCTTGGTGTCCAGGGTGAGCATGATCGTGTCGTAACCGGCGGCGATGGCCCGTTCCACCAGGTCCTTGGCGAAACCCCGGTCCCGCCACAGGTAGAGCTGGAACCAGCGGCGCGCGTTCGGGGCGGCCTCGGCCACCTCCTCGATGGTGCTGGTGCCCATCGTGGACAGGGTGTACGGGATGTTCTCCGCTTGGGCGACCGCGACCACGGCGCGCTCGCCCTCGGTGTGCATCATCCGGGTGAAACCGGTCGGGGCCAGCGCGAACGGCTGGGCGGACGGCTTGCCCAGGATCATCGTCTCGGCGGAGACCCCGGACACGTCGGTGAGCACCGTCGGGTGGAACTCCAGCCGCGCGAAGGTCTCCCGGGCCCGGCGCAACGCCAGCTCGCCCACCCCGGCGGCGCCGTCGGTGTAGTCGAACACCGCGCGCGGCGTCCGGCGCATGGCGAGTTTCCGCAGGTCACCGATGGAAGCGGCGCGATCCAGCCGAGCCTGGAGGAAGTCCAGGCTGAGCGGGGCGGGTTGCAGCAGCTCGCGGAGCTCGGCCGGTCGGGGGAAGCGGCGGTTCACCATATTGGCAGCTTAGGCTGCCCCGTGAGTGGCGAGTATCGCTATAGCCACACTTCTCACTCACGGGCGCCGGAGGCGCATCAGCTCGTACGCGGCAACCGCCGCCGCACTGGCCACGTTCAGCGACTCGACCCCGCCGCGCATCGGGATGGCCACCGTGCCGTCCAGCTCCGCCCGTACGTCGGGGGACAGCCCGTCCGTCTCGTTGCCCAGCACCAACGCGGCCCGTTCCGGCAGCGGGTCGCGGAACAGGGCCGAACCGCCGGGACGGGCGTCCAGCCCCAGCACCCGGACCCCGGCCGCGCGCAGTGCCGCGCAACCTTCGGCGGCGGTGGACGAGCGCAACACCGGCGCGCGGAACGCCACCCCGGCGGACGCCTTGATCACCAGCGGGTCGATGGCCGGCACCCCCCGGCGGGGCAGCAGCACGCCGTCCACGCCGGCGGCGGTCGCGCTGCGCAGCACCATGCCCACGTTGGCCGGGTTGGTCACCGCGTCCAGCACCAGCAGCGCGCACGGCGCCTGGGCCGGCAGCGCGGCGAGGAAGTCGGTGACCAGGCGCATCCTCGGCGCCACCACGTCGGCCAGCACACCCTGGTCGTGCCGGCCGTTGCCGGCCAGCACCTTCACCCGGTGGGCCGTGGCCCGGCGCACCGGTACGCCCCGCTCCCGCGCGGCGCTCAGGATCGGGCCGAGGGCGGACCGGGAGAGGTCCTCGGCCGCGATCACCTTGTCCACGCTCAGCGCCGGGTCGGCCAGGGCCTCCAGCACCGGCTTTCGCCCGTACACGGTGATATACGTGTCTTTCGGGCTCTGTTTCGGTCCGGTGGGCGGCACCGTGCCAGCATCGCATGTAAGTATTTCGGCATGCCGGATCGCCTCTCGGCGTTGGACGCGTCGTTTCTCTACCTCGAACACCCGACCACGCCGATGCACGTGGGCGCGGTGGCCATCTTCCGCCGTCCACGGTCGGGCTTCGACTACGAGCGGCTGCGCCGGCTGATCGACCAGCGGATCGACATGGTGCCCCGGTACCGCCAGAAGGTGCGGCACGTGCCGGCCAGCCTGGCCCGCCCGGTCTGGGTGGACGACGAGGACTTCGACCTCGGTTACCACGTGCGGCGGTCCGCGCTGCCCAAACCCGGCACCGACCGCGCGCTGTTCGACCTGATCGCCCGGCTGATGTCCCGCCCGCTCGACCACACCCGCCCGCTGTGGGAGATGTACCTGGTGGAGGGGCTGGCCCGCAACCGCATCGCGATGGTCACCAAGACCCACCAGGCGCTGGTGGACGGGGTGCGGGCGATCGACATCGCGCAGGTGATCCTGGACGTCTCGCCCGACCGGCAGCCCGGGCACGGGCCGGAATGGCGCCCGCGCCCCGAGCCCAGCGGGCTGCGGCTGGTCACCGACGCGGTACGGGACGCGTGGAACCGACCGACCGAGGTGGTGGACAACGTGCGCGCCGCCGCCGGGGACGCCGTGGCCACCGCCGGGAAGATGGCCGACGTGATCGGCCAGGTCGCCACCGTGGTTCGCACCGCGGCCAGCCGCGCACCGGTCAGCCCGCTCAACGTGGCCGTCTCCACCCAGCGCCGGTTCGCGGTGGCCCGCACCCGTCTGGACGACTACCGGGCGGTGCGCACGGCGCACGGCTGCGCGGTGAACGACGTGGTGCTCGCGGTGGTGGCGGGCGCGATGCGGAACTGGCTGCTGGCCCGGGGTGAACCGGTGACCAGCTCCAGCACGGTACGCGCGATGGTGCCGTTGTCGGTGCGCGCCGACCCGGACGTTGCCACCGGGTCCGGCGCACTGGCCGGGAACATGGGCAACCGGGTGGCGTCGTTCCTGGTAGACCTGCCGGTCGGCGAGGGGAACGCGGTGGTGCGGCTGCACCAGCTCAGCCACCAACTGCGCGCGCACACGGACAGCGGTCGCTCGGTCGGCGCCGAGGCGCTGGTGCGGCTCGGCGGGTTCGCCCCGCCCACGCTGCACGCGCTCGGCGCCCGGGCGGCCAGCGGTATCTCCAAACGGATCTTCAACGTGGTGGTGACCAACGTGCCGGGGCCGCAGGTGCCGCTGTACGCGGCCGGGGCAACCATGCTGGAGATGTTCCCGGTGGTGCCGCTCGCCCGGGGGCAGGCCCTGGCCATCGGGCTCACCTCGTACGATGGTGGCGTTTATTACGGATTCAATGCGGACCGGGATGCCATGGGCGACGTGGACCTGCTCGCCGGCATGATCAGCGAGTCGTTGGACGAACTCCGCACCGGCTCGACGGGTTGAACCATGCGTATCTACATTCCGGCCACCTTGCCCATGCTGCGGCGGCTCGTCGCCGACGGCGTGGTCGACCCGCTCGGGGGAACGGCGTTCGCGCTCACCCCGAGCCTGCGCGAGGCGTACGCCAGCGGTGACACCGAGGAGCTGGAGTACGTGGCCATGCGCGACGCCGCGCGCGCGTCATTGCGCCTGCTCTCCATCGAGCTGGACCGCGAGGAGGAGGCCTGGCCGCGCCGGGTCGTCATCGCCGCCGACACCGACATGGCCGAGGCGCGCCCCGACCTGGACGACGCCGCCGTCCGGGTCACCGGCTCGATCCCCCGCTCCGCCATCGCCTCCGTGCACATCGACGACCCCGAGGCGGAGTACGCGGTCAAGCAGGCCGCCGCGTCGGTGGACGCCGCCGACCTCGGCGACCTGGACGCCGAGTTCATCATCGGCGAGGCCGAGGACTACGAGCTCGCCTGGTACGACCCCACCGAGCTCCCCTTCCTCCTAGACCTCCTGGACCTCTGACCCCGTGCTTGCCCGCGAGTCGGGAATCCAGGTACGGCGAGTCGGGGATCCAGGTACGGCGAGTCGGGGATCCAGGTACGGCGAGTTGGGGATCTGGGTACGGTGAGTTGGGCTCGTTTGTCCCGTGAGTCGGGTCATCCGGTCCGGTTGCCGCGCCACGATCGCCTGTTGTTCGGCACAATCGCCGGCATGGCGGTCATCGAGTGCGTGGTCGGCGACATCACCGAGCAGGACGTCGACGTGGTGGTGAACGCGGCCAACTCGTCGCTGCTCGGCGGGGGCGGGGTGGACGGGGCGATCCATCACCGTGGCGGCCCGGAGATCCTCGCCGAATGCCGGAAACTGCGCGCCGACCGCTACCCCGACGGCCTGCCGACCGGCCAGGCGGCGGCCACCACGGCCGGCCGGCTGCCCGCGCGCTGGGTGGTGCACACTGTCGGCCCGGTGTGGTCGGGCAGCGAGGACCGCTCATCGCTGCTCGCCGACTGCCACCACAACTCGCTGCGGGTAGCCGCCGAGCTCGGCGCCGCCACCGTGGCTTTCCCGGCGATCTCCACCGGCGTCTACCACTGGCCGCTGGACTCGGCGGCGGAAATCGCGCTCGGCGCCGTCCGTGAGGCCCTCGAAAGGGTTCCGGGCATCACCACGGTCCGCTTCGTCCTCTTCGACCGACGGGCCTACGACACCTACGAGTCCGCACGCCTTCGTTAACCAGTACGACAGTTAGTCCGGCGAATATCAAGCTCCGGTCATCCTCTGCGGGTTCGTGAGCTGCGGGTATGACGCATGAGTAGTTCTACTCATCTCTGTGAATAGCCGCTTCAGAATTACTTTCCCTTGATAGATTCCTGAGCGGTTCGACGAGCGGCGTCTGGTCCACGTCGGCTCTTGGAGCAGGGGGAGTACACCAATGGTGCGACCGGCGCTTTGCCGTGCCCGGAATTTCCGTCGACTGGCGATCTCCGCATTGGTTGCCGGCCTGGCGGTGGTCCTGCAACTCGGCGTTGTGGACGTCTCACCGGCCCGGTTGCTCGCTGCCGCCTCGGCGCCGGTCGGCGGCCATGGCGCCGGCGCCATGGCCGTGCGGCCGGTATCGGCGGCCGTGCCCCTGGTGCCCGCGCAGGACGGTGCGGACGGCGGTGGCGGCAGCGGTGGTGGTGGCTGTGGCTCCGATGGGAGTCCGTGCGGCAGCGGCTCCGACAACAACGACTCGTCCGCCGGTTCGAGCGGTGGCACCTCCGACCGGAAACCGGAGGAGGAGTCGAACGCGGACGGCTCCAAGCCCACGTCCGAGCCGAACGGAGGCCAGGGAAGCTCGGCGCCGACCACCGAGTCCGCTGCCGACGGCAGCAGGCAAACCGAGACCGCCGCACCCGTCGCGGACGGCGCCAAGCGGACCGAGACGCCCGCACCCGTCGCGGATGGTGCTCGCCCGACCGAGACGCCCGCACCCGTCGCGGATGGTGCGAAGCAGACGGAGACGCCTGTTCCAGGCGCGGACGGTGCGAGGACGACGGAGCCCGCCGCGCCCGCGGCCGATGGTTCGAGGCCGACCGAAAGCGCCGCACCGGTCGCGGACGGCGCTCGGCCGACCGAGGCCCCGGCACCGGGAGCCCCGGCCGACGGTGCACGGCCGACGCCGACCGCCGCACCGGTCGCGGACGGCGTGAAACGGGACGAACCCGTAGCGCCCGGAGACGGCGCGAAGACGACCCCGGCCCCGGCGCCGATCGACGGGGCGCGGCCCAACGAGACGGCGTTGCCCGCCGCGCCGGTTGACGGCGCCAGGCCCTCCGGAGCGCCTGCCGCCCCTGGGGTCCAGCCACCCCCGTCGCCGGGAGCGGTACCGATCGCGCAGGAATGCGAGGGAGCGGAGAACTGTCCGAACCCGGTCACCGGCATTCCACCCTACGAGCAGGGCACGAGCGCGGTGTGCGCGGACGGATCCGGAAGCAAAGCCGGTTGCGACTCCTCCAGCGCGGGTTCCACGGCACTGGAGGTCAGCCACCTGATCCTGGACGCCGCCAGCTTCGTTCCCGGCCCGGTCGGCATCGCCGCCAGCGTCATCAATGCGGGCGCCTACCTCGCCGAAGGCAAGGAGGGCGAAGCCACCTTTGCCATGATGGGTGTTGTTCCGGGTGGAAAGATTGCGGGTAAACTCCTCAAAGGCGCCGACGAGGTCGTGGACGGGGCTAAGGTAGCTCGCTTCATCACCACACCCGCCGGCGTAACAATCGATCGTCAGGCGGTGCGTGCCGCAGTGAGCCCGCAGAAACAGGCAAGACACGTGCTCGGTACGACTCCAGCTGGACGGACTGTTAGCTATTTCAATACGACAGACGATGCTCAAAAGGTGTTGGACGCTTTTCATAATGGGTCAGCTGAAGTGATGGGTGTGACCAAGGCCGGACATGTCAAGGTCAAGTTCGATGGTGTAACCGGCTATAATAACAATCCCGGTTCGGGTTATATCAACCAGCCGACGAACACTTTCATGATCAAGGGCACGTCTAGCCCGAGTGTGGTCCCGATCAGTCCATGACGGAGGGTGAGTGGTGAAAGTCGATCAGCGACAAGTGGAGCGCGAGAACAGGTACGTGGTTGCGGCGGTCCAGGCGCTACTCGGTCTGATAGCGCCGTCGGTCAACGCGGTCGCTCTCGAAGTCATGTCCGATCGGCTCCACTTTCGCATATGGGTGGGCTCGAGTGTGGACGAGGTCAAGGAGGATGCCGAGGAGATAATATTTGACATGGATGGCCTCCTGCAGCCTGAAGACATGCTAATTACCTGCGATGTGTTACTTGACGACCCTCCAGCTGATTCAAACGCGAATGTAGGGCGATGGCTCTATCTTGCGAAGTCTGCTGCGCCTGGATCTTGAGTTACCTACCCATCAGTTGCGACGTAGGCTGGGTTGCCCGTTCTTGCGCTATTCACTCTGGGGGCATCATCGGATGACGGAGACAGCGCCTGCCGGGCTGAAGGCTTTGGGCGAGGCATTGGCTCGTCTCGTCGCAGAAACTCGAGCGTAGCTCGGATACCTGCGGAAACTCGGCACAGATGAGTCGCTCGACGAGCTTGCCCTTGAGTTTGACGATGCCTGCGAGTGTTTAGACCTTTACTTGAGGGGCGGGCGACCTGGCGGGAGGCGTCGTCACGCCTGGATGAGCTTGACCGGTTGCTGAGTGACGCCGATATGGCCTGGGATCCCGCCGAACTCGAGCGATCGAACAGTTGGGCTCGCGTCCGTCAGCTCGCTGCCGCCAGCCAGAGGTCGATCGACCCGGTTCTGGTCAAACCGACCACGACGGGGCGCTCAGGGCTACCAGGACGCGGCGGAGGGCGGTTAGGCGGCCGGGACTTACGCCGCCTCGGGCGACCAGTTGGTCCAGCTCGCATTCCGGGTCGGTGGGCGGGCCGAGGTGGCCGCAGCCGCGCGGGCAGTCGTCCACCGCTGATGCCAGGTCGGCGAATGCGGTGACCACGTCGGTGGCGCTCACGTGGGCCAGGCCGAAGGAGCGTACGCCGGGGGTGTCCACGATCCAGCCGGCCTCGGCCGACGACGGGTCGAGCGGCAGAGCCACCGCGGAGGATGACGTGTGCCGGCCCTTGCCCACCCCGGAGACGACACCGACCGCCCGGAAGGCGTCCGGCACCAGCGCGTTCACCAGGGTGGACTTGCCCACCCCCGAGTGGCCGAGCATCGCGGACACCCGGCCGTCCAGTACCGAGCGGAGCGCCGAAGGCGGCTGGTCGTGCCGGGTGACCAGGACCGGCAGGTCCAGCTCGGCCCAGGGTTCGGCCACGCTCTCGGCCGGAGCCAGGTCGGCCTTGGTCAGGCACAGCACCGGGGTGAGGCCGCCGGCGTACGCGGCGACCAGCGCGCGGTCCACGAAGCCGACGCTCGGCTGTGGCGAGGCCAGCGCCACCACGATGATGAGCTGCTCGGCGTTGGCCACCACCAGCCGCTCGTAGGGGTCGTCGTCATCGGCGGTGCGGCGCAGCACGCTGGACCGCTCGGCCACCCGGACGATCCGGGCCAGCGCGCCGGGCTCGCCGCTGACGTCGCCGACCAGGTCCACCTGGTCGCCGACCACGATCGGGGTGCGGCCCAGCTCCCGCGCGCGCATGGCCACCACGTGCTGGGACGGTGCGGCGCCGTCCGGCACGCAGGTCCAGCGGCCCCGGTCCACCGCCACGACCATGGCCGGCGCGGCGTCGGCGTGGTCGGGGCGGCGCTTTGTACGCGGTCGGGTGCCGCGCCCGGGGCGGACCCGGACGTCGGACTCGTCGTACTCGCGCGGACTCATCCCAGCCTCACGAGTCGCCCAGAAGCTCCCGCCAGCGGGCCGGGAAGTCCGGGATGGTCTTGTCCGTGCTGCCGATGTCGTCCACCGCCACCCCGGGCACCCGCAGCCCGACCAGCGCGCCGGCGGTGGCCATCCGGTGGTCGGCGTAGGCCCGCCACGGCCGGTCGGCCGGCGCGCGCAGCGGCACCGGGGTGATCGCCAGGCCGTCCTCGGTCTCGGCCGCCGAACCGCCCAGCGCGGTCAGCTCGGCGGCCAGCGCGGCCAGCCGGTCGGTCTCGTGCCCGCGCAGGTGCGCCACCCCGCGCAGCACCGAAGGCCCGGTGGCGAACGCGGCCAGCGCGGCCACGGTGGGGGTCAGCTCGCCGACGTCGTGCAGGTCCACGTCCACGCCGGCCAGCTCGGCCGGCCCGGTCACCGTCAGACCGTCCGGCCCGGGGGACACCGAGGCGCCGAACGAGGCCAGGATGTCCAGGATGGCCACGCCGGGCTGGCGGGACTCCGCCGGCCAGCCGGCCACGGTGACCCGGCCACCGGTCAGCGCCGCCGCCGCGAGGAACACCGAGGCGTTGGACAGGTCCGGCTCGATCGCCCAGTCCCGCGCGGCGATCGGCCCGGGGGACACCCGCCAGCTGTTCGGCTCCGTGTCATCCACCTCCACGCCGGCGGTGCGCAGCATGTCCACCGTCATCTCGATGTGCGGCAGCGAGGGGACCGGTTTCCCGTCGTGCCGCACCAGGACGCCCTTGTCGTAGCGCGCCCCGGACAGCAGCAGCCCGGACACGAACTGGGACGACCCGGAGGCGTCCAGCACCACCTCGCCGCCCGGCAGCCCGCCGGTGCCGTGCAGGGTGAACGGCAGCGCCTCCCCCTCCACCCCGGCGCCCAGGGCACGCAGGGCGTCCAGGACCGGCCCCATCGGCCGTTCCCGGGCGCGCGGGTCGCCGTCGAACCGCACCGGGCCGTCGGCCAGCGCGGCGGCCGGCGGGGCGAACCGCATCACCGTGCCGGCCAGGCCGCAGTCCACCGTGGAACCGCCGCGCAGCCCGTCGTGCGGGCCGATGGCCAGCACCTCGCCCGCTTGGCCGGACACCGGCACACCCAGCGCGGACAGTGCGCCGAGCATGAGCGCGGTGTCCCGGGTGGCCGGTGCGCCGCTCACCGCGCAGCGCCCGCCGGACAGCGCGGCGAGCAGCAGCGCCCGGTTGGTCTGGGACTTGGAACCGGCAACCTGGACCCGGCCGTTGACCGGCCGGCACACGGTGGGCGCCACCCAAGGCGCGGCAGAGGCGGACATGAGGCCCATGATTCCGTACCGCCGCCGGATCCGGGCTACGTGGGAGCCATGTGGGAGCATCGATATATGTGCGGCCGGTATGCCTCGACGAAATCGGCGACGGACATCGCCGACGAGTTCCGCGCGGTGGATGCCACCGGCGGCGATGACCCGGGTCCGGACTACAACGTCGCGCCGACCAAACCGATGCTCGCGGTGGTGCAGCGGCACCCGCGCGACGAGGAGGGCACTCCCGACCCGGACCGCACGGAGCGCAGCGTGCGGGTGATGCGCTGGGGCCTGGTGCCCTCCTGGGCCAAGGACCCCTCGGTCGGCTCGCGCATGATCAACGCCCGGTCGGAGACGGCCACCGAGAAGCCCGCGTACCGCCGCGCCATGCAGTCCCGCCGCTGCCTGATCCCCGCCGAGGGCTGGTACGAGTGGCGCCGCGAAGGGTCGGCCAAGCAGCCGTACTTCATCACCGGCGGCGACGGCGCCTCACTGGCCATGGCCGGCGTGTGGGAGTTCTGGCGCGCGGCGAACGGCGAGGGCGACCCCCTGATCACCGCCGCCGTGCTGACCACCGACGCGGTCGGCGAGCTGATCAACGTGCACGAGCGGATGCCGCTGCTCATCGCGCCGGAGAACTGGGAGGCCTGGCTGGACCCGGACACCGGCGCCGACGATGAGCGGGTGGCCGCGATGCTCCGCCCGCCCGCGCCGGAGCGGGTTGCCCGGATGGAGCTGCGCCCGGTGTCGAACCTGGTGAACAACGTCCGCAACGAGGGTCCCGAGCTGCTCAGGCGCACCGAAGAGGTCGAACCCATCCTCGCGTTAGAACTGGGCAAATGACCGCCCGGGAGATCGACACGCCGCACGGCCCGGCCAGGGTGGCCCTGCACTGCGCGCCGGAGGGCCGGGCCGGGCTGCTGCTCGGGCACGGCGCGGGTGGCGGCCTGGCCGCGCCCGACCTGGTGGCGGCGGCACAGGCGGCGAAGCGGGCCGGGGTGCACGTGGCGTTGGTCGAGCAGCCGTACCGGGTGGCCGGGCGGCGTGCGCCGGCCCCGGCGCACCAGCTGGACGCGGCCTGGTTGGCGGTCGCCGACGAGCTCGGCCAGGGAGTGCTGGAGGGGTTGCCGCTGGTCTTCGGCGGGCGGTCGTCCGGTGCGCGGGTGGCCTGCCGGACGGCGGACGAGGGCGGTGCGATGGCGGTGCTCTGCCTGGCCTTCCCGGTGCACCCGCCGGGTAAGCCGGAAAAGGACCGGCTGCCGGAGCTGGCCGGGGTGAAGGTCCCGGTGCTGGTGGTGCAGGGGGAACGGGACCCGTTCGGCCGGCCGGACCCGGCGCCGCATCGGGACGTGGTTCTCCAGCCGGGGGACCATTCGCTCAAGGGCGACCTGGACGGCCTGGCTCGCTCGGTGGGCGAGTGGCTGGAGCGGGTGCTGCGCCCCGCCGACTGAAGCAAGTTTCCCGCACGCGCCTAGCTGGGCACGTGCTCGGGCCCAGCGCCTTCGGCGCTGGTTAGCGCTGCGCCGGCTGGGCCTGCATCACGGAGGGCTCCTCGGCGGTCACGGTGAACGACGAGATCATCTCGGTGAGCACGTGCTCGTCCACGTCGGCCCGCTCGGTCAGGCAGCTGCCGACCAGCGCATACACGCTGCGTACCCCGGTCGGGGAGCGATCCGGACCCTCGGTGGTCACGGCCAGCTGACGGACCATCCGGCCCTCCAGCATGATGTCGGTGCGCCGGGCCGCGCTGGGCAGCTGGTCCTCGGTCTCCGCGCCGTCGACGCCGATCGCCACGATGTCGGTCGCGCCGGCGCCGAGCAGCGCCTCCTCGGCCAGTTCGCCGAGCTCCTTGTCGGCCGGCACCCGCTCGCCGAAGACGACCAGGTTCACCCGGAACTCGTCCCGGGGCGGGGCCAGGAAGGCGATGAGACCACCGGTCGGCTCTATGGCCGACCAGTCCGACGGCACGTCGATGCGGAATGCGCCAATGCCCGGCGAGATGGAGTTCGGCCATCCCACGTTCTGCATTGACCCGTTTGGAGCTGTCACCGTCATCACATCAGCCTAATGCCGTGTGAACTCGAAACTGCACCAACACCCTAAGTCCTCCCCCGACCGCTATCGAACGTAACACTACCGGGCGACAAACGGATCTTTCCTACCCACCGTAACGAGATCAACGGGGCCGCGCCCGCCGGCCGGTGGTGTTCGCCCAACGGTGTGAAATTGGCCTGCCCGTCGTACCGGAAGCAACGACGCACGTCAACCGCTCCCCGATTCACCTGCGCCGACCCGTTCGGTCACCGCCCCGAACGGTTAACTAGCAGTGATTGTTGCCACCCTGGCACCAGTCAGGCGGATGAGGTCCGCCGGGGCCAGCTCCACCTCGAGGCCACGCCGGCCGCCGCTGCAGAACACGGTGTCGAAACCGTTGGCGCTGGCGTCCAGCACGATCGGCAGCCGGCGTTTCTGGCCCAGCGGGGAGATGCCGCCCGCCACGTAGCCGGTGGCCCGTTCGGCGCCGCGCACCTCGGCCATCCTGGCCCGCTTGCCGCCGACGGCCGAGGCCAGCGCCTTGAGGTCCAGCGTGTCGGTCACGGGGAGTACGCCCACGGCGAGCGCGCCGTCCACCTCGGCGACCAGCGTCTTGAACACCCGGCGCGGGTCGAGGCCGAGTGCCTCGGCCGCCTCCGGCCCGTACGCCTGGCCGGCCCGGTGCGGGTAGTTGTGCAGTTGGTAGGACACCCGCTGGGCGTCCAGCAGCGCGGTGGCCGGGGTCTTGCCTGCCATGTGGTGCACCTTACGGAGTGGGAATGTCCCGTCGGCCGGGGGCGTTCCACCGCCCGTGGGACACGCATGCCTTACCGCCGTGACCGAACCGACCGTGTCGGGGCCGGAAGAGTCGATGACCGAGCTGTTCGCCGCCGGCACCACGTCCGCGCCCGGCAAAAATCGTCGGACCCGGGGCGTATCCTCTTCGCGAGTCGGCAAGCCGGCCGACCGGCACGGAGGGAACTTGGTGGCAACAGAGAGCGAGGCGGTGGCGTCGGCCACGCCTTCCGAGCTGGACACCGCGCTCGAACCGGCCACGCCCGAACCAGCGGAGCCGGAAGCCGCCACCCCCCAGGACGAGGCCGCCCTGGCCAGTCGGTTCGAGCGGGACGCCATGCCGCTGCTCGACCAGCTGTACGGTGCCGCCCTGCGCATGACGCGCAACCCCGCCGACGCCGAGGACCTGGTGCAGGAGACCTATCTGAAGGCGTACGCCGCCTTCGGTTCGTTCCGCGCGGGCACCAACCTGAAGGCCTGGCTGTACCGCATCCTCACCAACACCTACATCAACGGCTACCGCAAGCGGCAGCGGCAGCCCAGCCAGTACCCCACCGACGAGATCACCGACTGGCAGCTCGCGCAGGCCGGCGAGCACAGCTCGACCGGGCTGCGTTCGGCCGAGGTGGAAGCCCTGGACCGGCTGCCGGACAGCGACGTGAAGGCGGCGCTGCAGGAGCTGCCCGAGGACTTCCGCATGGCGGTCTACCTGGCCGATGTCGAGGGTTTCGCCTACAAGGAGATCGCTGACATCATGGGTACCCCGATCGGTACCGTGATGTCGCGCCTGCACCGCGGCCGGCGCCAGCTGCGGGACCTGCTGACCGACACCGCGCGTGACCGTGGTTTCCTGCGTGGCCAGGAGGTGGCCAGGTGAGCTGCGGAGACGAGCACGAGACCCATTGCAACGAGGTGCTCGCGGAGGTATGGCTCTTCCTCGACCGGGAGTGCGACCAGGCGCGCCGTGAGCTGCTGGCCAAGCATCTGGACGAGTGCAACCCGTGCCTGGCCGAGTACGGCCTCGAGGAGAAGCTGAAGAAGCTGCTGGCCCGCAAGTGCGGCGGCGAGCAGGCGCCGAACACCCTGCGGGCCCGGTTGAGGGACCAGATCCGCTCGGCCATGGCCGAGCAGGCGCAGGTCACCGTGGAAGAGGCCGAGGTGCGGATCGAGCACCGGGGCGGCCACGCCAGCATCGAGGTGCGCAGCACCCGGATCGAACGCCGGCTCTAGCGCGAACGCGCTTGCCGAGCACGCGCCCAGTTCGGCGCGTGCGGGAGGCAGAGACCGCCCCGGTCACGCGTCGTACGTCAGGCGTTGGGGCGCTTGCCGTGGTTCGCGCCGTTGCTCTTGCGGGAGCGCCGCTTGCGGGCCCTGCGGGACATGGTCTCGCCTCACTTTCCAACTAGGTGCTCAGCCGAGTCTGCCATGCGTGGTTGGATGTCCCTCGACAGCGGGTGATGGGAGAGGGTTTGTCAACGCTGACCGAGCTGGTCGCGGCGCACACCAAGCTCTCCGGGCAAGAGGTCGACCACCTGCAGCGGGTGGTCGCCGAGTGGCAGATGTTGGCCGACCTGTCGTTCGCCGACTTCATGCTGTGGATTCCACTGCCGGAAGAGGACACGGCCGCGCCGGCCGAGGAGACCCGTTTCCTCTGCGTGGCCCAGGCGCGGCCGACCACCGCCCCCACCGCGCACCCCGAGGACGCCGTCGGCTCCATCGTGACCGAGCCGGAACACGCGCCGCTGCGCCGTGCGGTGGCCGACCGGCGGATCTGCCGGGAGGAGGAGCCGCGCTGGCACCAGGGCATTCCGGTGCGCCGGGAGACGATCCCGGTATATCGCGACTCGCGCGTGGTCGCGGTGCTCTCCCGGGACACCAACCTGGCCGTGGCCCGGGTGCCCAGCCCGTTGGAGATCGCCTACCTCGGCGGCGCCGCCGACCTGTGCCAGATGATCGCCGACGGCACCTTCCCCTCGCCGGACTCCACGGCCGACACCCAGACCAACCCCAGGGTGGGCGACGGGCTGATCCGCCTGGACACCGGTGGCCGGGTGGTCTTCGCCAGCCCGAACGCGCTGTCCGCCTACCACCGGATGGGCCACGCCGCCGACCTGGTCGGCGCGGTGCTGAGCAACGTGACCCGGCCGCTGGCCCGCGACCCGTTCGACGCCAGCGAGGTGGTCAAGCGGATCAAGGCCGCGCTGGACGGCAAGCCCTCGCTGCGCATGGAGCTGGAGGCGGGCGGGGCGGCGATGCTGCTGCGCGCGCTACCGCTGCGCCCGCGTGGGGCACCGGCCGGCGCGTTGGTGCTGGTCCGGGACGTGACCGAGGTGAAGCGCCGGGACCGCGCGCTGATCACCAAGGACGCCACGATCCGGGAGATCCATCACCGGGTGAAGAACAACCTGCAGACGGTGGCCGCGCTGCTGCGGCTGCAGTCCCGGCGCACCCCCAACGAGGAGGCGCGCAAGGCACTCGGCGAGTCGATGCGCCGGGTGACCTCGATCGCCCTGGTGCACGAGACCCTGTCGCTTTCCGTCGACGAACGGTTGGACCTGGACGAGGTGGTGGACCGGGTCATCCCGATGATGACCGACGTGGCGATCACCGAGTCCAAGGTCACGGTGCGCCGCGAAGGCACCTTCGGCGTGATCAACAGCGCGCTGGCCACCCCGTTGGTGCTGGTGCTGACCGAGCTGGTGCACAACGCCATCTCGCACGCCTTCGCGCCGGGCGCGCGCGGCGAGGTGGTCCTGCTGGCGAACCGCTCGGCCGGCTGGCTGGAGGTCACCGTGCTGGACGACGGCCGGGGCCTGCCCAAGGGCTTCTCGCTGGAGCGGTCCAAGGGGTTGGGCCTGCAGATCGTGCGCACGCTGGTGGAGTCCGAGCTGGACGCCTCGTTGAGCATGCGTCCGCGCGCGCCGATCGGCACCGAAGCGGTGCTCCGCGTGCCGTTGCTGCGCAACTGACGTTCTTCAGACAGACCGCGAGCCCGGAACCGTTGAACGGTCCGGGCTCGCGGACGGGGAGCGCGTTTGGGGCTTGGTCCCTTTTCGGGTATCCCTCAGGCTCCCGTACGTGCCCGAGTGCGAGCGTTGCGGCGCTTCAGCGCACGACGCTCGTCTTCGCTCATACCGCCCCAGACACCGGCATCCTGGCCGCTCTCCAGCGCCCAGGTCAGGCACTCGGTGTTCACCGGGCAGCGCCGACAGACGGTCTTGGCCTCGGCGACCTGCAGAAGTGCGGGCCCGGACGTCCCCACGGGGAAGAAAAGCTCCGGGTCCTCGTCACGGCAGCTCGCGCGGTGGCGCCAGTCCATGATTGCTTTGCTCCTTGCTTCCGCGCGCCGGGCGGGTTGTTGCCCGGCACACCTCATCGCGGTTGGTCTGCGGTCATATCGCTTGTGAATTCTTTCACGAGCGACGGGTCTATTCAAGGATTCTGGGACAGCCGGGTGAGAGCTTCCTCACCCACACACCGTAATCGGGGTAGCGGCTGTTTACTCCGCGTCACCGACTACGCTGAACGACTGACCGAACCCGCCGGCCCCACCGGGTTCTCCGCGCTATACGCGGTTCCCCCGAGTTCCGGGCCGACCGTGCCAGAGGATTGCTCCTCAGCGGCCGTGCTGGCTTCGAGAACAACGTTGAACGATCACGGGCAACTATGCGAGCCCCAACGGGATCGACGGTTCAGCTCGGTCGGTGAATGGCGGAAAAAGGGCTGGCTACGTCCGATGGTCGCACCGGCAACCGCGACGAGCCGCGGTTCTCACACGACGACGCGCAGTGCTGAGGGAACTGAGAGGAACTCCACCTCGCGGCGTTCTCCCAGGTAATCGCCGTCCACCTGGAGCGCCACGGGGGTCTCGCTGCTCACTCGAATGAGTGGCAATTCGTCGTGACGTACCACGTTCGGGCCGTTTGGATCACCTTGTTTGCGCAATATCTCGCGTATTACCGGCAACACGGTGCCCATGGCGAGACTGCGCAACCCGAACAGCGCCAGGCCGTCCGTCGCGCCGCTGCCGGGGTTGGTGCGCACCGGGCGGGAGCCCAGGTACGTCCACGGATCGGTGTTGCAGACCATCGCCAGCCGCAGGTCGGTCTCGGTCAACCGACCGGGCACCTCGACGGTGAGCACGTTCGGGTGGCGACGCTGCCGTAAGTAGTGGCGCAGCGCGGTGCGGGCGTACCGGACCGGGCTGGCCTCGTGTCCGCGCGCCCTGGCCCGTTCCACCGAGGCGACCACGTCGGCGTCCCAGCCCATGCCCGCGTTGAAGGTGAACCACCGGTCGTCCGCCCGCCCGAGGCGCACCGTCCGGCAGCTGCGCTCGGCCAGCGCGCGCAGGACCGCCGAGGTGGCCTCCATCGGGTCGGGCGGCAGGCCGAGCGCCCGGGCAAACACGTTCGCCGAACCGCCGGGCACCACGGCCAGCAGCGGGAGTTCGGTCGGCGGGGGCAACACGCCGGATTCGGCGGCGGCCTCCAGCATGCCGTTGACCACCTCGTTGACCGTGCCGTCCCCGCCGTGCGCGATGAGCAGCTCCACGCCGGCGCGCACGGCGGCGGCGGTGGCCTCGGCGGCGTGTCCCCGGTACTGGGTCTGCAGCACGTCCAGTTTCAGCTCGCTGGCCAGTGCCCGGGCCAGCACGTCGCGCCCGGCGGGGGTGGTCGACGTCGCCTGGGGGTTGACCACGAGCAGGGCGCGCACGAGGGAAGGGTAACCAAAGCGGGTGAACGCGTCCCGCGCCCGGCCGGGCGATAACCTCGCGGGCGTGACTCAACCGCCCGCCGAACGGCCACCGAGTTCCGGTGCCCGACCGCCGTGGCCGGTGCGCGCGGCCGCCGTGCTGGTCGGCCTGCAGGGCCTGCTGGGCGTGGGGTTCGCCGGGTACCTGGTGGTCCGGGCCTCCTCGGCCAGCCTGCCGTTGGGGCCGCTGCTGGGTGAGGCGGGCATGTTCGCGCTGTGCGGGGCCGCGTTGCTGTGGGTGGCCGTGGGCCTGCTGCGCGGCCTGTTCTGGGCGCGCACTCCGGCGATCGTCACGCAGCTTCTGCTGCTGCCGGTGGCCTACACGCTGCTGGTGCCGTCCGGCCAGGTGCCGCTCGGCGCGGCAACCGCCGTCGTGGTGCTGGCCGCGCTGGGGTTGCTGATGTCCCCGCCGGCCCGCGAGTGGGCGGCCGATCTGGACGAAACCCGCCGGGGTTAGGCCTAGCCCACTCGGCGCAGGGCGGGCCAGATGACCGCCCAGGGCACGCGGCGGTCCCGGCACAGCCAGATCGGCCGGCCCTGTTCCTCGTTGTCCAGGCCGATCCCGTTGTCGACCCGGCCGGCCGGCCGCACCGAGCCGAACCACTCGCGCAGCCGCGTCTCGTCCACGCCGACCGCGACCACCGTGCGGGCCGACTCCGGGGGTGGGCCCCACGAGTAGTAGGCGTTGTGCCCGCTGTAGGCGGGCGGCAGCGCCGACGGGTCCCGGTCCCGGAAAAGGTCGATGGCCCCGGCCTGGCCGTAGTTGCGGGTCAGCGCCACCGTTTCGGCCTGCTCCGGCGGCGGGATTGCTCGGTAGGCGGCCGAGACGGCGGCGGTGAACTCCGGCCAGCCGATGGACTCCGCCGAGATCGGCTGGATGGCGACGATCGGCGTGCCGGGCAGCAGCCGGGCGGGTAGCACCGGCAGCATCAGCACCGCCGTGATCGCGGCGCTGAACGCCAGCGCGCCGGCCAGCAACCCTCGCCGGAGCCTCGCCGCGCGCGGCCCGGCGGCCCGCGCCACCCAGCGCAGCGTGGGCTGCGCGCCGGCGGCCAGCAGCAGCGGGTACATGCCGGCCAGGTAGTACGGCTTGCCCCCCGCGGCCAGCAGCAACACCGCGAGCAGCGGAAAGGCCACCGCGAACGAGCGCAGCGCCGGCTCGCGGTGAAGCGCCCGCCAGCCGGCCAGCCAGATGGGCACCAGCAGGGGGGAGAACAGCACCAGCTGGAAGGGCAGGAACAGCCAGCGGCCCACGCTGCCGCCGTTGCCCACGGTGGCGATGGAGTCGGCCATGGTCAGCTGCGGCCACCCGTTGGCGGCCTGCCAGGCCAGGTGCGGCGCCCAGATCAGCAGCGCCACCCCGGCGCCCAGCCACGGCCAGCGGCCGCGCAGCGCGCTCCTCGGCCCCACCGCGAGCAGGCCTAGTGCCACGGCGGCGGGCAGCGCGATGATCAGTGCCTTGTTCTGCAGGCCCAGACCGGCCACCGCGCCGGCGGCCAGCCAGACCGGCCCGCCGTCTCGGACCGCCCGCACCAGCAGCAGGCTCAGCGCGGTCCAGGCCAGCAGGTCGAAGGTGCTGGTGGAGACGACGTGCCCGGTGGCGATGGGGAACGCGGAGACCGCCACGGCGCCGGCCGCCAGCGCCCGGCCGCCGCGTCCGGCGCCCAACTGGCCGGCCAGCGCCCCGGTCAGCAGCACGGTCAGCGCCGCGGCCAGTGCGGCGGGCAGCCGGAAGCCGACCAGCCAGTCACCGAACAGCTGGTAGCCGGCCCCGGCGATCAGCGGGGTGAGCGGTGGCTGGTCCACGTAGCCCAGCGCCGGGTGCAACCCGGCCCGCAGGTAGTAGAACTCGTCCCGGTGCCAGCCGTAGCCGCCGGCGAACGCGACCAGCACCGCGCCGGTGGCCAGCGCGATCAGCCGGGTCATACCGGTCACACCGGTCACACCGGGAACTCGCCGGCCAGCGCGCGGGGCAGCACCGGCTCCAGGATGCGCAGCGTGAGCCCCCAGATGGTGTAGCCGCCGACCCGGCGCACCGGCACCTCGCCCCGGAACTGGGGAACCGCGATGCGCTGGCGGCCCACGGTGGCCGGGTCGGCCACCTCGGCGACCGCGAAGTCCAGCACCTCGGCCACCTCGCTCTGCTGCGGCCGCCAGCGCTCCGGCACCCCGTGCAGCCGGCCGATGAACGGCCAGACCAGGTAGCCGGTGCTGTAGGTCTGGGTGACCGGGAGCTCCTCGAGCACGTCGATCGGCTCCTCGGCCGGCAGGCCCAGCTCCTCGCGGGTCTCCCGGAGCGCGGTGTCCCGCATGCTGGGGTCGGAGGGCTCCTGGTTGCCGCCGGGCAGCGCGATCTGTCCGGCGTGCCGGCCGCGCGGGGTCCGCTGGATCAGGATCAGCCTGGGCTCGCCCGCCGGGCCTCGGTATAACGGCAGCAGCACCGCCGCCCGGCGCAGTCCGGTCACCGGGCCATTATCAGCGGAGCAGCTCCAAAAGGGAGGGGTGGGCCTTCCGGTAGGCGTCCACCAGGTCGCGGGCCACGGCGGCCGAGTCGACCAGGGGGTGCTGCGCGAAGGCCCGCCGGGCCAGGGCCGCCGAACCGGTCAGCGCGGCCTCGATGGTGTCCCGCTCCACCGCCTTGACCTGTTGCAGCAGGCCCAGCATCCCGCCGGGCAGGGGGCCGGTGGCCAGCGGCGTGATGCCGTGCGGGCCGACCGCGCACGGGATCTCCACCACGGCGTCGGCCGGCAGCCCGCCCAGCGCGCCGCCGCCCCGCACATTGAGGATCAACACCCGGGCCGGGCCGGCCCCGGAGAGGGCTTCCATCAGGCGCAGCGCGACCTCCTGGTAGCCGCCGATGGCGATGTCCTCGGCGGCGCGCTCCTCCGCCTCGCCCCGGCCCTCGGCCATGTAGCTGGCGTCCCGCTCGGCCCGCGTGGCCTCCCAGCGGGCCAGCGCGCCGGCCGGGTCGGCGGCCACCGAGGCGTAGAACCGTTCCTGCTGTTCGGCCAGGTACTCACTGCGGGTGCTGGCCGCGCCCCGGATCGCCCGCACGGCCTCCCGGTTCCGGTAGTAGTAGTAGAGGTACTCGTTGGGCAGCGCGCCGAGGTCGCGCACCCAGTCCGGGCCGATCAGGCGCGCCTCCTCGATGCCGGCCAGCGCGGCGTCGTCGGCGAGCAGCTCGGGCAGCCGGTCGGTGCCGTCCACCCGCAGCCCGCGCAGCCAGCCCAGGTGGTTCAGCCCCACGTAGTCGGCGTGGGCCACCCCCTCCGGGATGTCCAGTGCGGCGCAGGCCCGCCGGATCAGGCCGACCGGCGAGTCGCAGATGCCCACCACCCGGTCGCCCAGCACCCGGCGCATCGCCTCGGTGATCATTCCGGCCGGGTTGGTGAAGTTGATCGTCCACGCGCGCGGCGCCACGGCGGCGATCCGCTCGGCGATCCGGACGGCCACCGGAACCGTGCGCAGGCCGTAGGCGATGCCGCCGGCCCCGGTGGTCTCCTGGCCGAGCACCCCGTGGGCCAGCGCCACCCGTTCGTCCAGCGTGCGCCCGACCAGTCCGTCCACCCGGATCGCGGCGAACACGAAGCGCGCGTCGGCCAGCGCGTCGTCCAGGTCGGTGGTGGTGCGCACGGCGGGACCGGGCAACCGCGCCACCACCGCCCGGATCGCGGCCAGCCGCCCCGGGGCCACGTCGTGCAGCGCGACCTCGGTGATCGGGGAACCGGCCAGGGCGCGGTAGACCAGGGGGACGCGGAAGCCGCCGCCGCCCAGGATGGTGAGCTTCATGCCAGCGCGATCGCGGTGCCGGCCCGCGCGCACGCGGCCAGGGTGAGCGGGTCGGCTCCCTCGTTGGTGACGATCACGTCCACGTCCTGGGGGCCGCACACCGGGAGCAGGCCGGTGCCGGGGAACTTGGTGCGGTCGGCGAGCACCGCGGTGTGCTCCGCGCAGGCGATCATCGCGCGCTTCACCGGCACCTCGACCACGGTGGAGTCCATCACCCGGCCGTCCCGCCGGATGCCGCTGGTGCCCAGGAAGAGGCGGTGCGCGCGCACCTCACGCAGCGCCTGCTCGGTCAGCATGCCGACCATGGACAGGTAGTTGCGGCGCAGGATCCCGCCGAGCACGAGCAGCTCCACCGACTGGTCGTCGCGCAGCTCGTCCACCACGGCCAGGCTGCTGGTGATCACCGTGATGCGCCGCCCGCGCAGGTACCGGGCCAGCATCGCGGTGGTGGTGCCGATGTCCAGCAGCACCACCTCGCCGTCGGCGACCAGCTCGGCCGCGCGCCGGGCCACGCGCTCCTTGTCGTCCGCCGCCACCGTCGCGACCTGGGCGAACGGCACCGGGTCGTCCAGGTCGCCGTTCGGCAGGGTCACCCCGCCGCGCACCCGCCGGAGCATCCCCTCGGCGTCCAGGCACTGCAGGTCGCGGCGGATGGTGGACGGGCTCACCCCGAGGTTGTCGGCGAGCGCCTGTACCGACACCACGCCCGAGGACCGCACCAGGCGGACGATCTCCCCATGGCGGATGGCCGCTAGCACGGGGCCAACATAGCGCACGATCGAGCAACTTCGCGCAGAAGTGAGCAGAAAATGTTGCCATTCGCGCGGTGCACGCGGCAGTATCCGGACGTGAGGGGAAGGAGCGCGACGGTGGCCGGCGCGGTGCAGCGGGAAACCGATTCCAGCCCGGAGCTCGACCCGGGGACGCCGCACGAGACGGTCTGGTGGGACCCGCTCGCCCATCTTCGCGGCCCGGGCCGGCCGGAGGTCGACGTGTTCATGTCCGGCACGGTCTTCCTGGACATCATCTTCACCGGGCTGCCCACCCCGCCGACCCCGGGCACCGAGGTGTGGGCGGCCGGCATGGCCTCCTGCCCGGGCGGGATCGCCAACCTGGCCGTGGCGGCATCCCGCCTGGGCCTGCGCACCACCCTGGCCGCCGGTTTCAGCGACGACGTGTACGGCGACTTCTGCTGGGAGACCCTGGCCGAGCAGGAACGGGTGGATCTTTCCCGGTCCCGGCGCTTCGACCAATGGCACTCCCCGGTGACCGTGTCCATGGCGATCGACCGGGACCGGAGCATGGTCACCCACGGGCACGAGCTGCCGATCAGCCCCGACGAGCTGGTGGGCACCCCGCCGCCCTGCCGCGCGGTGATCACCAGCATCGGCGAGGGCGGCCTGGAGCCGGTGCTGCCCGAGTGGGCCGCGCGCGCCCGCCGGGACGGCGCGCTGGTGTTCGCCGACGCCGGCTGGGACCCGACCGGTGCCTGGGACCGGGCCATGCTCGGCTCGCTGGCCGGCTGCGACGCGTTCATGCCGAACGCGGTGGAGGCGATGAGCTACACCCGCACCGACTCGCCCGCCGCCGCCCTGCACGCGCTGGCCGACCACGTGCCGCTGGCCGTGGTGACCTGCGGCGGGGACGGCGCCATCGCCGTCGACGCGACCACCGGCGAGGAGGCGGCCGTGCCCGCGCTGCCGGTCAACGCGCTGGACCCGACCGGGGCCGGCGACGTGTTCGGCGCCGGCCTGGTGCTGGGCACCATCGCCGGCTGGCCGCTGCGCCACCGGCTGCTGTTCGCCGGGGTGTCGGCCGGGTTGGCGGTGCACGAGTTCGGCGGCTCGCTGGCCGCGCCCGGCTGGGGCGACATCGGCGACTGGTGGCAGCGGGTGGCGATGGAAGCCGCCCACGGCAGCCGCGCCGCCGCCGAGCTGCGCTGCCGTTACGGTTTCCTGAACGATCTGGTGCCGCGCACGCACGTGTGCGGGGTGCGGCGGGCGGCCGCGACCATCGCCCGCCGGTCGGACCTGACCCGCCCCGACCCGCCCAACCGACCCGACCCGCCCCAGCGGCCTTGACCCCGAGGAGGGCAACGATGCCCAAACGCCTGGTTACCGTGCTGGCGGGGCTGTGCGCCCTGCTGGTGGCCGCCTGCGCACCCGGTGCGCAGAACGCCCAACGGCCGGCGCAGGACGCCGACCGGCCGGTGCGCACGGACGTCGCGGCGCTCGGCCCGGTCACCCTCACCGTGTGGGACCAGGAGGTCCGGGGCGGGCAGAACGAGCAGATGCAGCGCCTGAACGACGCCTTCCAGCGCCGCTACCCGAATGTCACGATCAAGCGTGAGTCCCGCTCGTTCGAGGACCTGTCCACCACGCTGCGCCTGGCCATCAGCGGCAACGAGGCCCCGGACGTGGTGCAGGCCAACAACGGGCGGGCCGAGATGGGCGCCTTCGTGGCGGCCAACCAGCTGCTCTCCCTGGAACCGTGGGCCAAGGCGTACGGCTGGAACGAGCGGTTCCCGGCCTCGGTGAAGCGCTACTCCAGCTACACCGCGGACGGGAAGAAGTTCGGCGAGGGCAACCTGTACGGGCTGCCGCAGGTGGGCGAGGTCGTCGGCATCTACTACAACCAGGCCGAGCTGGACCGGCTGGGCATCGCCGCGCCCCGCACCTGGGCCGACTTCGAGGCCGCGCTGGCCAAGGCCAAGGCGGCCGGCGCGGTGCCGCTGCAGCTGGGCAACGTGGAGAAGTGGCCGGCGCTGCACGTGCTGGGCACCGTGCAGGACCAGCTGGTGCCGGCCGAGCAGATCGGCGCGCTGGCGTTCGGCCGGTCCGGCGCGTCCTGGACCACCCCGGAGAACCTGGCTGCCGCCCGGAAGGTCGCCGACTGGGCGCGTTCCGGTTACTTCAATCAAGGGGTGAATGGAACAGACAACAACCAGGCCTGGCAGGCGTTCTCCCGGGGCGAGGCGGTGTTTATGATCGGCGGCAGCTGGCTGGCCGCCGACCTGGCCCCGGCGATGGGGCCGAAGGTGCGGTTCATCGCGCCCCCGCCGCCGGCCGGCCGGGCGGTCGCGGCCACCGGCGGCACCGGGCTGCCGTTCGCCATCACCGCCGGTAGCAAGCAGCCCGACGCGGCCGCCGCCTACCTGGACTTCGTGACCAACCCGGACGCCATGAAGGTGCTCACCGAGACCGGCAACCTGCCGGTGGTGAACACCGCCGCGCAGACCCCGCCGGCCGGGCTTTCGCACGATGTGTTCGCGGCGTTCGCGCAGGTCACCGCGCCGAACGCGGCGCTGCTGCCGTACCTGGACTACGCCACGCCGACCATGTCGGACACCATGGGCGCCGCGCTGCAGGACCTGCTCGGCGGCGCCAGGACACCGGAACAGTTCCTGGACGCGGTGCAGGCCGACTACTCCGCCTTCGTCACCAAGAATGGTTGACCGGAAGACCCGGCTGGGGCATTCGCCGTGGCTGCCGCTGGCCTACCTGCTGCCGGCGTTCGTGGTGTACGCGACGTTCCTGCTGTTCCCGCTGGGGCGGGCGGTGCAGCTGTCGCTGTACGACTGGGACGGGCTGACGCTGGCCACCTTCGTCGGCCTGGACAACTACGCCGAGGTGGTCACCGACGAGAAGCTGCGCGCGTCGTTCGGGCACGCGCTGGTGCTGATCGTGTTCTTCGCCGGCCTGCCCACCGCGATCGGGCTGGTCCTGGCCGCCGTGCTGAACCGGGGGCGGGTGCGCGGGCTGGCGTTCTTCCGCACCGTGGTGTTCCTGCCGCAGGTGATGGCGATGGTGGTGGTCGGGGTGGCCTGGCGGCGGCTGTACGCCCCGGACGGCTCGGTGAACGACCTGCTGCGGGCGCTCGGCCTGGACGGGCTGGCCCGGGCCTGGCTGGGTGACGCGGCGACCGCGCTGCCGGCGGTCGGCCTGGTCGGCACCTGGGTGCAGACCGGCCTGGTCACCGTGCTGATGATGGCCGGGATGAGCCGGATCCCCGGCGAGCTGTACGAGTCGGCGCGCCTGGACGGCGCCGGCCCGGTGCGGGAGTTCTTCGCCATCACGCTGCCCTCGGTGCGGGCCGAGCTGGCCGTGGCGCTGACCCTTACCGTGATCGCCGGCCTGAAGACCTTCGACCTGATCTACATCACCACCAGCGGCGGCCCGGGCAACCGGACCTCGGTGCCCGCGTTCGAGGTGTACTACCGGGCCTTCCGGGCCAACGAGGTCGGCTCGGCGGCCGCCATCGGGGTCACCCTGACCGTGATCATCTTCGCCATCAACCTGGGCATCGCCCGGATCGGCCGGCGGCGGTGATCACGCGGGCGGAACGGGCGGCCAACTACGCGATCCTGCTGGCCTTCGCGCTGTTCGTGCTGTGGCCGCTGGGCACCATCGTGCTGGCCGCGCTCGGGCCACCCGACGTTGGCGGCACCGGCGGCGGCCTGGCCAACTTCCCGGCGGCCTGGCGGGAGGGGCGGTTCGGCACCTCGATGCTGACCAGCGTCGCGGTCACCGGGTTCGTGGTGCTGGTCGGCGGGGTGTTCTCGCTGTTCACCGGCTACGCGTTCGGGACCATGCGGGTGCCGGGCGGCCGGGTGCTGTTCTGGCTGTTCGTGCTGGGCCTGATGGTGCCGGCCGAGGTGATCGTGGTGCCGCTGTACTTCGACCTGCGCACCCTGGGGCTGACCAACACCTTCGGCGCGGTGGCCATGCCCCAGGTGGCGCAGACGGTCGCGTTCGGCACCTTCTGGATGCGCGCCTACTTCGCCGCGCTACCCCGCACGCTGATCGAGGCGGCCCGGCTGGACGGCGCCAACAGCTGGCGGATCCTGTGGTCGGTGCTGGTGCCGGCCGGCCGGCCGGCGATCGTGACCATGGTGGTGCTGACCTTCATGTTCACCTGGAACGAGTTCCTGATTCCGCTGGTCATGGCCACCGACCAGGGCCTGCGCACGGCGCCCCTGGGGCTGGCGCTGTTCCAGGGCCAGCACACCTCGGGTTTCACTTTGCTTGCGGCTGGCGCGGTGATCGTCGCGGCGCCGGTGGTGATCGTGTATCTGTTCCTCCAACGCCATTTCATCAGGGGCATGCTGGACGGCGCGCTCCGCGAGTGACCCAAGGGGGCAGGATGGGCCGGGCCGTCGCGGCGCTCACCGTGCTGACGGGACTCGCCGTGCTCGCGGGGTGTGCCGGGCCGACGCTCGAGCCGCCGCCGGAGGGCACCTCGGCCGGCGAGTCGGTGAAGCTGGACGCGCTGTTCATCGGCGCCCACCCGGACGACGAGGCGAGCCTGCTCTCCACCTTCGGCCAGTGGAAGCAGGCCGGCGCGCGCAACGGCGTGCTCACCATCACCCGGGGCGAGGGCGGCGGAAACGCGGTCGGGCACGAGGAGGGTCCGGCGCTCGGCATGATCCGGGAGGGCGAGGAGCGCGCCGCCGTCGGGCTGGCCGGGGTCGGCGAGGTGCTCAACCTGGACAAGGTGGACTTCTTCTACACCGTCTCCTCGGCGCTCACCGGCCAGGTGTGGGACGAGCGGGACACCCTGGAACGGGTGGTCCGGATCGTCCGGCAGACCCGGCCGAACGTGCTCGTCACCATGGACCCGGCGCCGTCCCCGGGCAACCACGGTAACCACCAGCTGGCCGCCCGCCTGGCCGTCCAGGCCTACTTCGCGGCGGCCGACCCGGCCGCTTTCCCCGAGCAGATCACCGGGGAGGGGCTGAAGCCGTACGCGCCGGCGAAGATCCTGCGCAACGGGCTGGCGGGCTCGGATTCGGCCACCCCCACCGGGCCGGGCTGCGCGTCGGCGGTGATCCCGGCCGGGCCGAACCAGCAGGTGTTCGGGGTCTGGAGCGGGGCCTCCGCGCCGGACGGCCGTACCTGGGCGGCGGTGGAACGGGACGCGCAACGCCGGTACGTCACGCAGGGCTGGGCCGTGCTGCCGGACGTGCCGAGCGACCCGGCGCGGCTGGGCTGTGACTGGTTCACCCAGCTGCACTCCCGGGTGCCGTATCCGGCGCCCGGCACCCCGGCCGCCGCCCTCCCCGCCGCCATCCTCACCGGTACCGGCCCCGACGTGCCCCGAACACCCGGCGCCTGGGTGCCACCGGACCGGACCATCGAGGTCGCCCAGCAGCGGCTCCCGCAGGTGGCCGAGTTCGACCGGTGGGCGGAACGGGCCGGGATGCCCTGGCTGCGCGGATCGGTGCCGCCGGTGCTGACCGTGCCGTCCGGGGGTTCCCGGGAGGTGGCCATGACCGTGACCAACCGCTCCGACGTCGTCCAGTCGGGCACGGTGACGGTGGCGCCGCCGGCCGGGTTCGCGGTGGACGCGCGGGAGAAGCCGTTCGCGGCGATCGCCCCGGGGACGTCCACGGCGGTGCCGTTCACCTTCACCAGCACCGACCCGGCCCTGCCCACCGCGAACCAGGGCGGCGACCACCCCTACCAGGTGAGCGCCCGCACCCAGACCGGCCTGACCGCCGCGGAACGGCCGGCCCTGGAGCTGGTGCCCGCCACGTCGGTGCCCGCGGTGCCGGCCGCGCCGGTGATCGACGGGGTGGCCGCGCCGGGCGAGTACCCGGGCGCACCGCTGGACCTGTCCCGGCGCTGGGAGGGCGACCAGCCGTGTGACGGGCCGGCGGACTGCTCCGGCACCGCCCGCCTTTCCCGCTCCGGCGAGACGCTGAACGTGTTCGCCGAGGTCCACGACTCGGTCCGCGGCGCGGCCCTGGCCGCCGCCGACTGCAAGCGTCACTGGCGCACGGACAGCCTGGAGATCGCCCTCGATCCGTCCGGGACCAGCGAGAACACCGCGACGACGATGAAGCTGGCGGTGCTGCCGTTCACCGCCGGGGGACCGGCCTGCGCGGAGCGGGACGCGGACAACCACCAGGGGCCGGCCTCCCAGACCGCCCCCGGGGTGCGCTTCGCCAGTACGCCGGTGCCCGGCGGCTACACGGTCGAGGTGGCGATCCCGCTGTCCGCGCTGCCCGGGCCGGTGGACCCGGCCCGGCTGGGGCTGAACCTGCTGGTGTACGACTCGGACACGCCGGACCAGACCGGGCAGACCCGGATCGGCTGGTCCACCTGGCCGGGCGTGCAGGGCGACCCCTACCGCTGGGGGGTGGCCGCGCTGCCCGGCTACCAGGCGCCCGGCGGGGCCCGCGCGGCCCGGCCGGTGATCCCGAGCGAGGCGCTGGCCAGCCGGGAGTCCCCTCGGTCGGTGGAGCAGGCGCTGGCGGTGCGGATGCCGCTGTCCGGCGGCCCGAGCACCCCTCCGGGGGCCAGCGGCTGGCTGACCTCGGCCGACAAGGACGACAACGCCGTCGAGGCGCGGTTCGCCAGCTCCGGGCGGGGGGTGCTCTCCGTGCTCCTGCGGGACGCGGACGGCACCGCCGGCAGCGCCACCACCTCGGTGGACGGCCCGGGCGAGCACCGGCTGACCGTGGACCTGCACCGCCCGCTCGCCGCCGATGCCCGCGCCGTCGCCGTCTGGTTGGCCGGCCCGGGCAACCTGGTCTCCCAGGTGGCGCTGGAGCGGTAGGTGCCAGCGACCTTTCCCACTAACGTGGCCGGTAGGAGCCGGGTGGGGTGCCGGTCCAGCGGCGGAAGGCGCGGCGGAAGGCGCTGGGTTCGGAGAAGCCGAGGCGGATGGCCAGGTCGGTTACCGGTTCCCGTCCGCTGGCCAGGGCGGCCACGGCCGCGTCGCGCAGGATCTCCTCGCGGATCACGCTCATCGAGGTGCCCTCCGCCCGCAGCCGGCGGCGCAGGTGTTGCAGGCTGAGGTTGAGCCGCGCGGCCACCTCTTCCGGGGCCGGCCACGGCACCGGCCGCGCCGGGACCGGGGCGCCGGCGGAGACCAGCGGGTACTCCATGATGCGGCGCACCTGGTCGGCCAGCGAGCTGCCGTAGTCCCGCCGGGCCAGCAGATCACCGGGGGAGTTGCGCACCCAATCCAGCATCTCGGCCTCGGTGCGGATCACCGGTGCCGCCAGCAGCGCGCTGTCGAAGGTGAGCGCGGCCCGTTCGGCGTCGAAACGGGGCCGGGCGCCGAACACCCGGTCGTAGTCCGCGGGGTCCTCTGGCGATGGGTAGGGCAGCTCCAGCGCCAGCGGCTTGATCCGCTGGCCGACCAGCCAGGCGGTGAACCGCTGCACCACACCGACCATCAGGTCCACCACCAGGTGCTCCGGGTCCCTCAGGCCGGTGTGGTCCAGGCAGACCACGGTGCGCTCCGGCCCCATCGAGGCGCTGATCGTGGGCAGGCCGGGCAGCACGGCGCTGAACTCGCAGGTGCGTTGCAGCGCGGTGCGCAGGTCCGGTGAGTGGATTACGCCGAGGGCGACCATCCGGAAGGTGCCGCGGGGCACCGGGTGCGGCCCCGCGCCGAACATCTCGTCGTCGGTCAGCCGCCACAGCCGCCGGGCCACCCGGGCGGCCTGCCCCACGGTGACCCGGCTGCGCGCGTGCACCACCAGGTCCGGGGCCACCCCGGTGCCGCGCAGCAGCTCGTTGACGTCCACGCCGGCGCGCACCGCGGCCTGCAACGCGCGGTGCACGAACTGGATCGGCACGGTCGAGGTGGACACCGCGGGCGAAGTTACCAGCAGTCCGTGCGGTATCTGTTCGGTCATCGATGCCGCTAGTCACGGTCATCCCGGACCCCACCGCCAGTTCCTACGGTAGTTACCGGCAACGGAGCAACCTAGGAGACGACATGCCGGAGAACGCGGGGTTCGACCTCGCCCAGCTGGGGGTGTGGGGGGACGAGGTCGAGTTCGAGGTCACCCGGGAGCGGGTGGTCGCCTACGCGGAGGCCACCAACGACCCGACCAGCCAGCACCTGGACGGCACCTACGCGCCGCCGGTGTTCGCCATCGTGCCGCCGTTCCAGCTGATGGCCGAGCGCACCATGGCGGTGGTGCCGGATGAGCTGATGATGCGCATCCTGCACGGCGAGCACGACTTCCGGTTCCGCCGGCCGATCGAGCCGGGCGAGACGATCATCAGCCGGGCCCGGGCGGTCGGGGTGGCCGGCAAGTCCTCCGGGGTCACCGTGACCACCCAGATCGAGTGCCGGAGCAACCGGGGCGACCTGGTCAACGAGCAGTTCTTCGTCGGCTTCTTCCGGGGCGGCAAGTTCGACGGGCAGGTGGGTGAGGCGCCGCCGGAGCACGGGTTCGACCCGGCGCTGAGCGCCCGGGAACCGGCCGAGCGGGTGGTGCAGAAGTTCGACGAGGACCAGACCTTCCGCTACTCCGAGGCATCCGGCGACCCGATGCCGATCCACCTGGACGACGAGTTCGCCAAGCAGATGGGCCTGCCCGGGATCATCATCCACGGCCTGTGCACCATGGCGTTCACCTCGCACGCGGTGCTCGGGCACGCCTCGCCCGCCGACCCGGCCCGGTTGACCCGGCTGGCCGTGCGGTTCAGCGCGCCGGCCCGGCCCAGGGACACGATCACCACCGCGATCTGGCCGTCCGGCGCCGGTTCGTACTCCTTCCAGACCACCAAGGACGACGGCCAGGCCGTGATCAAGGACGGCCGCGCCGAGTTCGCCGACTGAGCGGAGCTGAAGTGAGCAACAAGGTTTACGTCGTCGGCGTGGGGATGACCAAGTTCGAGAAGCCCGGCCGCCGGGAGGGCTGGGACTACCCGGCGATGACCAAGGAGGCCGGGGAGAACGCGCTGGCCGACGCCGCGATCGAGTACCAGAAGGTGGAGCAGGCCTACGTCGGCTACTGCTACGGCGAGTCCTGCTCCGGGCACCGGGCGGTGTACGGCCTCGGGCTCACCGGCGTGCCGGTGTTCAACGTGAACAGCAACTGCTCCACCGGGTCCAGCGCGCTGTTCCTGGCCGCGCAGGCGATCCGGGGCGGGCTGGCGGACTGCACCCTGGCGCTGGGCTTCGAGAAGATGCAGCCGGGCTCGCTGGGCACCACGTACAACGACCGCGAGCAGCCGATGCAGCGGCACCTGATGGCCATGGCCGAGCTGCGCGAGCTGGCCTTCCCGCCGGCGCCGTGGATGTTCGGCGCGGCCGGGCTGGAGCACAACGAACGTTACGGCTCAACGCCCGAGCACAACGTGATGATCGCGGAGAAGAACCACCGGCACTCGGTGAACAACCCGTACGCCCAGTTCCAGGAGCACTACTCGGTCGAGGACATCAAGGCGGCCAAGATGGTCTACGAGCCGGCCCAACTGACCCGGCCGCAGTGCTCGCCGACCTCGGACGGCTCGGCGGCGGCCGTGCTGGCCAGCGAGCGGTTCGTGACCGAGCACGACCTGGCCGACCGGGCGGTGGAGATCATCGGGCAGGCGCTGGTCACCGACGTGCCGGGCACCTTCGAGACCCGCAGCATGCGCACCCTGGTGGGTTCGGAGATGAGCACGGAGGCGGCTCGCCGGGTGTACGACCAGGCCGGCATCGGCCCGGAGGACGTGCAGGTGATCGAGCTGCACGACTGCTTCGCCCCCAACGAGCTGATCACCTACGAGGCGCTCGGGCTGTGCGCCGAGGGGGAGGCGCACAAGCTGGTCGAGGCCGGCGACACCGGCTACGGCGGGCGGTGGGTGGTGAACCCGTCCGGTGGGCTGATCTCCAAGGGCCACCCGCTCGGTGCCACCGGGCTGGCCCAGTGCGCCGAGCTGACCTGGCAGCTGCGCGGCGCGGCGGACAAACGCCAGGTCGCGGGCGCACGGGTCGCCCTTCAGCACAACATCGGCCTGGGCGGCAGCGCGGTGGTCACCGCGTACCGGCCGGCCTGACGGAGGAGGACGGACATGGCAAAGGCGCAGTGCAGCAAGAACATCGCCGCCAGCCAGGAGAAGGTGTGGCGGGCGTTCACCGACCTCGGCGGCTACGAGAAGTGGATGACCATCCACGACCGCTGGCACGGCGACGTGCCGGGCGAGCTGGCCGAGGGCGGCACGGCCACCCAGCAGGCCACCATCATGGGCATGGCGAACAAGATCGACTGGACGATCCAGGAGCTTGCCGCGCCGTCCCGGCTGAAGATGTCCGGCACCGGCCTGGCCGGCGCGCGGGTCACCTTCGTGCTGAACGTGACGGCGGACGGCCCGGACGCCTCGGTGGCCGAGATCGACGCCGAGTTCATCAGCCAGATGATGGTGGGCGCCATCGGGGACGCGGTGGAGCGGGCCACCAACAAGGAGCTGGCCGCGTCCCTGGACAAGCTCGCCGGGCTGGTCGCCTGATGGGCACGCTGGACAACCGGGTCGCCGTGGTGACCGGGGCCGGGCGCGGCATCGGCCGGGCGCACGCGCTGCTGCTCGCCTCGGAAGGCGCGAGCGTGGTGGTGAACGACCTCGGCGGGGACAACACGGGCGAAGGCGCCGACGCCGGACCGGCGCAAGAGGTGGTCGCGGAGATCACCGCCGCCGGCGGCCGGGCCGTGGCCAACGGTGACGACGTGTCCGACTGGGCCGGCGCCGCACGGGTGGTGCGGAGCGCCGTGGACGCCTTCGGCGGGCTGGACATCGTGGTGAACAACGCCGGCATCCTGCGGGACGCCTTCCTGGCCAGCCTGGACGAGCGGCAGTGGGACGCGGTGATCGGCGTGCACCTGAAGGGGCACGCGGCCGTGCTGCACCACGCGGCGGCGTACTGGAAGGCCGAGGCCAAGGCCGGTCGCCCGCGCGCCGCATCGGTGATCAACACGGCCTCGGCGTCCGGCACCTTCATGCCCAACGCCGGGCAGGCCAACTACGGCGCGGCCAAGGCCGGCATCGCCGCGCTCACCCAGGTCGCGGCGGTGGAGCTGGAGCGCTACGGGGTGCGGGTGAACTGCATTGCCCCGGTGGCGCGCACCCGGCTCACCCTGGCCACCCCGGGCATGGGGGCGATCTTCGCGGCCGAGGTGCCGGAGGGCGGGTTCGACGGGTTCGCGCCGGAGAACATCTCCCCGCTGGTGGCCTATCTGGCCCAGGAGAAGTGCCCGCTGAACGGCCAGGTGTTCGCGGTGCAGGGCGGGGCGATCTCCCTGTTGAAGGGCTGGACGGCCGAGGCGACCATCCAGGCCGACGGTCCCTGGCGACTGGACGACCTGGCCGAGCGGGTGCCAGGCCTAGCCGGCTGAGCCGTCAAGATGCCGTCAAGGACCCTGCGCGGCCGCTGACGGCGGGGGATCATCGATCCTCATGAGGACTCCCGCCCGGTATACGACGTTGGACCCGCGCACCGCCGCCACGGTGCGGCTGGTCGCCGTGTTCGCCGTGCTGCTGTTCGTCGGCGTCCCGGTGGTCGGTGCGCTGCTCCTGGCCCACTAGCCAGGCATCCAGCCGCTGGTCGTAGTCCGGCGCGGCGCGCAGTGCGCGCCCGGTCGCCCGGCTCAGCCAGCCCAGCTCGAGGAAGCGCGCGGTGAGCGCGGCCGGCAGCGCGCCGGCCAGGTGCGGGCGGCGCTGGGTCCAGTCCACGCAGCCCCGGGCGAACATCCGCCGGGTGCGGGCCAGGCGCTCCGGGTCGATGTCCAGCCCGGTGAGCAGCGAACGGCCGGCCGGGGTCAGCCGGTGGTCACGCTCGTTCTCCTGGTGCAGCGCGCCCGCCGCGAGAAGCCGGTCGCGCAGCTGCACCCCGCGCCGGCCGGCCAGGTGGTCGTAGCAGGTGCGCGCCTCGGCGAGTGCCCGCGCCGCCCGGTCGGAGCGCAGCGAGCGAACCGGGGCCGGCGGCGCGAGTTGGGCCAGCGCCTCGACCGCGGCGGCCACCGAGGGACTGGCCAGCTCGTGGTAGCGGTGCCGGCCCTGCGCACGCACCGCCACCAGCCCGCCGTCGATCAGCCGGCGCAGGTGTGCGGTCGCGGTGGCCGGGCGCACCCCCGCCCGCCGGGCCAGGTCGCCGGCCGGCAGCGCCCGGCCCTCGGCCAGGGCGGCCAGCATGGCGATCCGGGTGGGGTCGCCGATCAGCGCGGCCACCGGGGTGAGGTCGCGGTCCGGCACGGCTGGCTCGGTCACCGGTCCACCGTGCCACAACCACGATTTGGTCCGGGGCGAAACGTCCCGCGCATAGCGTCATCCGCATGACCGAACAGCAGATCGAACACATCTTCCGCGCCTGGGACGACGCACTCGGCGCCAAGGACCTGGACGCCGCCATGGCCCTCTACCGGGAGGACGCCACCCTGGAGAGCCCGCTGGTCTGCCACCTGCAGAGCACCGAGGAGGGGGTCATCCGCGGCCGGGACAACCTGCGCGCCTTCGTCGCCAAGGTGTTCGCCAACCAACCGGCGGAGCGGCGCCGCTTCCGCACCGGCTACCTCACCGACGGCACCCACCTGACCTGGGAGTACCCCCGGCAGTCGCCGGACGGCGACCAGATGGACATCGTGGAGATGATGGAGATCCGGGACGGGCGGATCGCCCACCACCGGGTCTACTGGGGCTGGGTGGGGGTGCGGATGCTGCTGGACGGAACCCACTCGCGCTAGATTTCCGGCACGCGCCTGACTGGGCGCGCGCTCGGCAGCGCCTTCGGCGCTGATCAGCACCCCAGGGCGCCGGCCAGCTCGGTGAAGCTCGCGCAGGCCAGGTCGGTCGGCGTGTCGGCGGGCCGGTCGGCGTCCTGGTCCGGCCCCTTCTCGGCCGGGCGTTCGACGAACGCGGTGCGCAGGCCGGCGGCCCGGGCGCCGTCCAGGTCCCAGCCGTGGCAGGCCACCATGAGCAGTTGCTCGGGCGGCAGGTCGAGCAGCCCGGCGGCGCGGTGGTACACCCGGGCGTCCGGTTTGTAGCTGTGCGCCAGCTCGGCCGAGATGATCGCGTCGAAGTGCAGGTCCTCGGCCTTCAACAGGTTGATGAGCAGGGCGAACCCGCCGTTGGACAGCGCCACGACGGGGTAGCGGACCCGTAACCGGCGCAGCCCCTCCGCCGCGTCCGGCCAGGCCGGCAGGCGGTGCCAGGCGCGCACCAGCCGTTGCCGGTCGGCCTCGTCGAACCGGTCCGCGAGACCGAAGCCGTCCAGCAGCTTGTCCAGCGACTCGCGGTGCAGCGTGTCCAGGTAGGCCCAGGGGCGGCGGCCCTCGCGGACCTCGGCCATGGACGGCAGGTACCGCTCCCGCCAGGCGCCGGCGAACTCGCCGCCGTCCAGCTGCACCCCGCGCTCGGCGGCGATCGCGGTGACCTGGCCGGCCACCCCGGTCCACCAGTCCACCGTGGTGCCGAAGATGTCCACCAGCAGAGCGGCGGGTTTCATTCCGTTACCTCCATCGCGATGTCCAGCCAGCCGCGCAGGCCGGCGTGCCCCTCGGCGGTCACCGTGACCACCCGGCTGGCCTCCCTCGCGCGTACCCAGTCCAGTTCGATCAGGCGGGAGAGCAGCGCGGCGCCGAGGCTGCCGGCCAGGTGGTCGCGCCGTTCGCTCCAGTCCATGCACCGGCGGGTGAGTGGCCGGCGCCTGCGCTCCAGCACGGCCACGTCGATGCCCAGCGCCCGGAAAGCCCCGGCACCCCCGGCCGTGACGTCGTCAGCTGTGTTGCCGTCGGACGCCGAACTGGCCGCCCGACCCATGCCGGCTTCGCCGGGGTCGAGGTGGCCGGCGGCGACCAGGCCGTCGCGGATCGCCACCCCGACCGTGCCGGCCAGGTGGTCGTAGCAGAGCCGGGCCCAGCGCAATCGTCGCCCGGACACCGCCGCGCGCAGCGAGTCGACCGAGGCGGGCGGGGCCAGCAACAGTAGCCCCTCCAGGGCGTCGGCCACCGCGTTGGCCAGCCGGAACAGCCGCTGGCGGCCCGCCGGCTCGACCACCAGCAGGCCGCCGTCCACCAGCTTGCGCAGGTGCATGCTGGCCAGCGGGGCGGACACCCCGGCCGCCGTCGCCAGGTCGGAGGCGGAGCGCGGCCGCCCGGCCAACAGCATCAGCAGCATGGCGGCGCGGGTGCGGTCGCCGATCAGTGCGCCTATGCGCGCCAGGTCCGCCTCGCCAACCACCGCCATGCCGGAGACGCTATCCGTTCAACGGTTCAATGCCGGTTGAACCGTGCTCGTCGGGCTAACCGGCGAGCACGGCGTCCAGCTCGGCCAGCAGGCGGGCCTTGGGCCGGGCGCCGACCAGCGCGTGCACCGGCCGGCCGTCCCGGAAGACGAGCATGGTGGGCAGGGCCATGACCTGGTAGTCCCGGGCGTAGCGGGAGTTCTCGTCGGCATTGATCTTGTAGACGGCCAGCTGGCCGGCCCGCTCGGTGGCGATCTCCGCGAGCACCGGGGCGAGCATGTGGCAGGGGCCGCACCACTGCGCCCAGAACTCCACCAGCACCGGCTTGTCCGCCTCCAGCACCTCGTGCCGGAAGGTCTGGTCGGTCAACTCGGTGAGCATCGGGACTCCTCGTGGTCGGGTACTCCGCAGGTGCCGGGGTGCCGGGCGAGCGCGCGGCCCAGCTTCCCGGCCAGGTCGGCCCGCACCTCGGCGAGCCGGTCGATCAGGGTGTCCACCTCGGCCAGCTTGCGCCGGTACACCTCGATGGAGTCCAGGCAGTCGTCCCCGCTGGTGTGCCCGGCGCGCAGGCAGGCCACGAACGGCCGGGTCTCGTCCAGGCTCAGGCCCGCCGCCCGCAGCCCGACGATCTCGGTGACCAGGCGCAGGTCGTGCTCGTCGTAGGCCCGGTAGCCGTTCGCCGATCGCCGCGCGGCGAGCAGCCCCAGCGACTCGTAGAACCGCAGCGCGCGGGTGGTCGTCCCGGTCCGCTCGGCCAGCTCCCCAATCCGCATGCTCCGAACGTAAACGTTCCCCCGCGCGTCAACGCAAGCCCTGACGACCGGGGTACGGTGCCGGTTTCAAAGAGCTGCTTGGACGGCGCGGTTCGGCGGTCTGCCGCTGCCTGGGTGCGGCCTGTTGCGTTCAGCGATGGCTACCCACGGTCACAGCCGGCGGCAACGGCATGATCACCCCCACTCCTCGCCAAGATGCGACGACTGCACGCCAAACCGGCGTGATCCGCGCTAACGTCACCGGGCAAGGGGGGAACCAATGCGGCTGTTGCTGGGTTCGATGCTTGCCGTGGTGACGTTGGGGCTGACCGCGTGCGCTGGGCAACCGGCGCCGCAAGCGCCGTCGGAGCCGGCGTTCCGTCCCGGGGCCTGCGCGGGGGACTACACCGGGGTGCCCAACAAGATCGAGTGCGGCACGCTGGTGGTGCCGGAGACCCGCGGCGCCGATGGCCCTCGGCGGATCGCCCTTCCGGTGACCATCGTGCGGGCCAGTGCGCCGAGGCCGGGGGCGGTGCCGGTGGTGTACCTGCACGGCGGGCCCGGCGCGGGCGCGGTGGAGGACGTCGGCGGCCAGCTGCGCGACGCCCGGGGCCGCGAGCTGGTGGCCATCGACCAGGACTGGATCTTCTTCGACCAGCGCGGCGGCGGGCTGTCCGCGCCCGCACTGGACTGCGGCGAGGTGGCGCTGACCGACGCCGGGCCGCTGAGCGACGTCGCCGCGGCCCAACTGGTTTCCTGCGCGGAGCGGCTGCGCGCCTCCGGCGTGGACCTGTCGCGCTACAACGCCGAGGAGGTGGTACGGGACATCCAGGACCTGCGCGCCGCCCTGCGGCTGGACCGGATCGACCTGTTCGGCGTCTCCTACGGCACCCGGATCGCCCTGGCCGCCGTGCAGCACGCCGCCGAGGGGGTCCGAGCGGTGGTGCTGGACTCGCCGTGGACGCCCGAGGCGATGTGGGCCGAGGGCGGCCCGGAGATGGTGTCCGACGCGGTGCGGGAGATCTTCACCCGGTGCGCCGCCGACCCGGCCTGCCACGGCCGGTTCCCGGACGCCGCGCCCCAGCTGGACGCGCTGGCCAACCGGCTACTGCCCGGGCCACAGACCATCAACGGCAAGACCTACACCGCCGACGACCTCGGCGGTTTCCTGATGGACACCGCCTACAGCTCGCCCGGCGCGCGGGCACTACCGGCCACCGTGGCCCGGTTCACCGCCGGCGACATGACCGAGCTGGACCAGCACCTGGCCGAGCGGTCCGGCTACCACGAGGCGCAGCACCTGACCCACCTGTGCAAGGAAGAGTTCCCGTTCGAGGACGAGGGCCGGATGCGCCGGCGCGCCCAGCGCGACCCGGTTTCGCGGCTGCTGGAGAACTCGATGGGCCGGTACTTCCAGGTCTGCCGGAGCTACCCGGTCGGGCCGCCGGACCCGGTCGAGGCGCAGCCGGTGAGCAGCCCGCTGCCCACGCTGTTCCTGGCCGCCGAGATCGACCCGGGTTGCCCGCCCGCCGTGGCCAGGACGGCCGCAGCCCGGTTCCCGAACGGCCAGCTCAGCATCATCCCGAACGCCACCCACGGGGTGTTCCGGGGCAGCGCCTGCGCCCGCAAGATGATCAGGAGCTTCCTGGCCGACCCGAACGGCAAGGTGGACCAGTCCTGCCTGCACCCCGAGCACGACCGCTTCGTCTTCGACCTGGGTTAGCCCAGGCGGTAGCCGAAGCCTCGGATTGTGCACAGCAGGTTCGGCCGGTCCAGCTTGGTGCGCAGCGCGGTGAGGTGCACGTTCAGCGCGTGCGAGGTGCTCTCGCGGGTGTCCCGCCACACTTCGTCCATGATCGTCTTACGGCTCACCGCGACGCCGACCTGCCGGGCCAGCACCTCGAGGATGTCGAACTCCTTCATGGTGAGCGTGATGTAGCGGCTGCCCACCCGGACCGTGCGGGCGTCCAGGTCGATCTGCACGTCGCCCACCTTCACCTTGGGCCGAGCCGCCTGCCCGGTGCGGCGGCCCGCCTCCCGCGAGATGCCGCGCGCGGCCGCCAGCAACTGGGGCAGCGGGATGGGTTCGGTGGGTGGGTCGCTCGGGCATTCGGCGGCCGGGGCGGCGGGGGCCGCCGCACCGCCTCGGTTGGCGTTGAGCAGCAGCACCGGGGCGTCGGTGGTGCCCCAGAGTTGCCGCAGCACCTGGAAGCAGTCGACGTCCGGGCGGGAGAGGTCGAGCAGCACCAGGTCGGTGTCCAGGTTGGCCATCAAGGCTTCGGTCTCGGGCTCACAGCTCACCGGCCGGTGACCCTGTGCGCTGAGGGCGTCGCTCAGCGTGTTGTCCGCCTGATCGTCGTCTTGGACTACGAGTACCCGCACTGTGGCCTCTCAGTTCTCTCGTGCGTAGCGGGCCCGCCGGGCCGCGCGCCGCGCCATCAGGGTTTCCGGGGCCGGCCAGAGCGTGACGTCGCGCGCCGGAAAGATCATGACTTGTTGCCCGACCTTGACCCGGACGGACGGCCACGGGTGGTCCTGGTCGATCTCACCCACGGCGACGCCGAACCAGGTGATGCCGCTCAGGTCGACGGCCGCGACCGTGTCACCATTGTGGATCTTGTTGAGCGGCGGGCGGAGCCGGATGCGGCCGGTGCGGGAGTGCTGCGCGGGCAAAGCGGTACGCACCGTGGCTGCCGGGTGGCAGTAACGCCGGGCCGGCGCGCGCTTTACCCCTTTCACCTTGCGCATGTCGCCAACCTTTCGGTCCGTTTGTCCGAGCGCAGTCGATATCCGATACCCCGTACCGTCTGAATGAGATCGGGCCGCCCGATCTTTGCCCGCAACATGGCCACGTGAACATTCAGCGTGTCGTTCGCGCCGGGCCATGGCCGGCCCCAAATCTGTGCGATGAGACGTTCCCGGGGGCATACTCGACCGGCCTCGTCGGCGAGCAGCGCGAGCAGTTGGAACTCCTTGCGGGTGGTGGTGATGTCGGTTCCGCCGACCCGGACCACCTGCCGGGCGATGTCGATGTCGATGTCCGCGATGCGTAGCGTGTCCGCGCGTGCGGAGGCACGTGCTCGGCGCGCCACCGCGTGGATCCGGGCGATCAGTTCGGCCGGGTTGACCGGTTTGATCAGGTAGTCGTCCGCGCCGGCGCGCAGCGCGCGCACCCGGGTCTCGACGGCCGTGCGGCTGGTCAGCACCACTACCGGCACATCGCATATCGAGCGGATCGCCCGGCACGCGGTGAGGCCGTCGATATCCGGTGTCGAGAAGTCCAACAGCACAAGATCCACTGTGGTGAATGCCGGAAATGCGTCACCAGCGTTACGGATCCATTTCGCCGTAATATCGTATTTGGCTAACGACTTAACGAGCTCGTTTGCCTCGCGTTTGTCGTCGCCGATCAGCAAGATTTGCATGGTCGTACCACCCCCACCCCAGGTCAGATCATGACATGGGGAGGGAGTGTCGAACCTTAAGTTTTGCCCAAGCTTAAGGCGGAGGTATTACTCCGATCCTCAACTAATGGCTTGAGAATGCTCGGAGATCGATTTCTCGGATTTCAGGGGGCCAGTGAGCGGAGCAGGAAGGTCCGGATCAGATGCCGGTCGCCGTCCGCGTCCAGGTCGGTCCGGAGCATCAGCATCAGGTAGATGCCCCGGATCCACTCGACCAGCTCGTCCTCGGTGGCGTCCTCGCGCAGCTTGCCTTCCTTGCGTCCCCGGGCGAACAGCGGCCGCCACAGCTCGGCCACCAGGTGGTGCATGGCGGCGCTGGAGGTGGCGGTGAGCTCGGAGAGGTGGCGGCCGTGGGTGACCTCGAGCAGCGTGGTCAGCTCGGGATCGGTGCGCGCGGCGGTGATCACCGCCGCCGAGCCCTCCACCGCCGCCGTCTCCCAGTCGTCGGTGCGCGACAGGATGTCCTGCAGCAGCTCGCCCATCTCGCTCAGCCGGGCCAGCAGGGCGGCGTCCACCAGTGCGGACTTGCTCGAGGCGTACCGGTAGATGGACTGCCGGGCCAGTCCGGCCGCGTCCGCGATGTCGGCCATCGAGGTCTTGCGCACGCCGTAGCGCAGGAAGCACCCACGGGCGGCCGCGAGAACCCTCGGCCAGGTGCCTTCCTCCCGCTGGTCCTCGGCCTCGGCTTGCGCGGCGTGGTTCGCGGCGCGGTCCGCGGCCAGTGAGGCCATGGTCCCCTCCCGTGCATTGACAGTCGGCAAATTATGTCACATAGTCATACGTGCTCCAAGCCACACCATGCCGATGCCACGCTACCTATCGGTACGCAACGACGCGGCGGCCAGTCACCAGCGGGAGGCCCGATGTGCAGGCTCACCCGATCGCTGTGGCCGGCGGACACCTCCGTGCCGGTCGCCGAGACCACGGTCGGTGAGCTGCTGCGGGACACCGCCGCCCGGGCGCCGGACGAGCTGGCCCTGGTCGCCGGTGTGGGGGACCCGGCGGCGCGCCGGCGGTGGACCTACGCCGAGCTGGTGGCGGACGCGGACGCGGTGGCCGGCGTGCTGCTGGAGCACCTCGAGCCGGGGGAGCGCCTGGGTGTGTGGGCGCCCAACGTGCCGGAGTGGCAGGTCGTGCAGTTCGGCGCGGCGCTGGCCGGGATCACCGTGGTCAGCCTGAACCCGGCGTACACCGAGGTGGAGGCGAGCTACGCGCTCGGCCAGTCCCGGTGCGCCGCCGTGGTCGCCGCCGGGGACGTGCGGGGCCGGGACTTCCGGCGGCTCGTGGCGTCCGTGCGCGGTGATCTGCCGGCACTGCGCCATATTCTGGACTTCGAGCCGGGTTCCGAGCTGTGGGCCGGGGTCCCCGGTGGCGCGCGGCCCGAGGTCACGCCGGCCTCCCCGGCGATGATCCAGTACACCTCCGGGACGACGGGTTTCCCCAAGGGGGCGATCCTGGCCCACCGGGGCATGGTGAACAACGCCCGGCTGTTCGCCCGCCGGTTCGGCATCGCGGCCGGGTCGGTCTGGCTGAACCCGCTGCCCATGTTCCACGTCGGGGGCTGCGGTTTCGGTGCGCTGGGTGCCATGTGGAACCGGTCCGCGCACGTGGTCACCGGGTTTGAGCCGGGCCTCTCGCTGGAGCTGATCGAGGCCGAGCGGGCCGCGTTCTTCCCCGGTGTGCCGACCATGTTGATCGCTATGATGGAGCACCCCCGCTTCCCGGACACCGATCTCTCCTCCCTGGAGGTGGTGATGTCCGGCGGGACCACGGTGCCGCCGGAGCTGGTCGGACGGGTGGAGAAGGAGTTCGGCGCCCGGTTCGGCGCCATCTTCGGGCAGACCGAGATGGGCGGCGTGATGTGCCAGTCGCTGCCCGGGGACTCGCTGGCCGACAAGTCCGCGCGGGTCGGCCGGCCGCTGGAGCGGACCGAGATGAAGGTGGTCTCCCCGGTGTCCGGTGAGGTGGTGCCGTGCGGCGAGGTCGGCGAGTTCCACGTGCGGGGCATCGGCCAGTTCAGCGGCTACTTCGACCGGCCGGAGGACACGGCGAAGGCGCTGGACGCGGACGGCTGGTTCCGCACCGGTGATCTGGGAACCATGGACGACCGGGGTTACGTCGCGGTCACCGGGCGGCTCAAGGACATGATCATCCGGGGTGGGGAGAACATCTACCCCCGGGAGATCGAGGACCTGCTGCACACCGTGCCGGGTATCGCCGAGGCGGCCGTGGTCGGTATGCCGGACGAGTACTGGGGCGAGCAGGTCGCGGCGGTGGTCCGCCCCGCGCCCGGGGTGGAGCCGGATCCGGCGGCCTGGCGGGCGGCGGTGCGCGAGCGGCTCTCCGGCCAGAAGGCGCCGAGGCGGTGGTTCCTCACCGATGCCATGCCGCTCACCGCCGGCGGCAAGGTCCGCAAGTTCCGGCTGGTCGAGCTGATCGGAGAGGGTGCGCTGAGCGAGGTCGACGCAGGTGGCTGACGAGGGTTTCGGCGCCGAGGTGGACCTGGACTCGGTGCGGCTTTCCCGGACCGCGACCTGGGGCGGGCTGGAGACCGAGAGCCACTACGGCGAAACGCCGATCGACTACGGCCGTGACCTGGGCGATCCGGGTGAGTTCCCGTACACCCGGGGCAGCTACCCGAAGATGTACCGGAGCCGGATGTGGACGCTGCGCAACATCGTCGGCTACGGCGCGCCGGAGGACACCCGGGACGGCATCGCCAAGGCACTGGCCGCCGGCGGCGCCGGGGTGGACGTCGCGGTGGACACGCTGACCGCCGAGGCGGTGGACCCGGACCACCCCGCGCTGCGCGCCGACGTCGGGCTGGAGGGCTGCTCGCTGCCGTCCCTGCGCGACGTGAAACGGCTGCTGGACGGCGTGGACATCACCCGGACCGACGTGGCCTACCACTCCACGATGATGATCTACCCGATGATCGCCGCGTTCGCGGTGGACACCGGCGTGCCGCTGGCCGACATCCAGGGCTCGCACATGCCCGACCATCTGCAGCTGACCCTGGCCGGCTGGGGCGAGAAGATCATGCCGGCGGACCTGGCCCACCGGGCCACGGTGGACTGCGTGGAGTACGCCGCCAAGCACAGCCCGCGCTGGGCTCTGGGCCTCCCGCAGGCCTACGACCTGCGAGAACGCGGCCTCACGCCGGTCGCGGAGATCGCCGTCGGGATGGCCATCGCCAACGCCACGCTGACCGACCTGGCCGCGCGCGGCGTCCCGGTGGACCAGGTGGCGCCCAGCCTGGCCTGGGTGTCCATCACCGACGTGGACCTGTTCGAAGAGGTGGCCAAGTTCCGCGCGCTGCGCCGGGTGTGGGCGCGCACCATGAAGGAGCGGTTCGGCGCCACCGACCCGCGCGCCATGCGGCTGCGCATCGCCTGCCACACCTCGGGCCGCTCGCTGACCCACCAGCAGCCGCTGAACAACCTGGCCCGGGCGACCGTGCAGACCCTGGCGGCGCTGCTAGGCGGGGTGCAGTCGGTGGAGGCGTGCACCTGGGACGAACCGGTCGGCATCCCCACCCACGAGGCGCGCGAGCTGGCCACCCGCACCCAACAGATCCTGGCCCACGAGGTGGGTGCGGCGCGCACCGCCGACCCGCTGGGCGGCAGCTGGTACGTCGAGTCGCTCACCGACCGGGTGGAGGCGGAGGCGCTGGCCCTGCTGGCCCGCATCGAGGAGCGCCGCCTGGTCGAATCGGTGCGGGACGGCTCCATCGAGGCGCTGATGGACGAGTTCAACTACCGGCAGGAGCGGGAGCTGGCCACCGGCGAGCGGATCAAGGTCGGGGTGAACCGGTTCGTGCCGACGTCGGCCGAGCAGCAGCCACCCCGGTTCCGGTTCGACCGGGCGAACGTGGAGGCGCACATCCAGCGGTTCGTGGAGCTGAAACGGCACCGGGACAACGCCCGGCTGGCCGCCGCGGCCGCCGATCTCTACGCGGTGGCCCGCCGAGGCGAGAACCCGGTCGGCGCGATGATCGAAGCGCTGCGCGCCGACGGAAGCATCGCCGAGGTCTGGGGCACCGTACGGGTGGCGCACGGCCACCCCTACGACCCGTTCGGCGTGCTCACCTCGCCCTGGGGGCACACGCCATGACCCGGGTGAGATGTGTTCTGGGCATGCTCGGCACCGACGTGCACACCAAGGGCATCCGCACCCTGGCCCGGCACTTCCGGGATGCCGGGATCGAGGTGGTCTACCTCGGCGAGCACAACACCCCGGAGGGATTCGCCGCCGCGACCGCCGCCGAGGACGCCGACATCGTCGGCCTCAGCTTCTCCACCGCCAGCTACCTGTACTACGTCGAGGAGCTGATGAAGGCCATGGCCTCCGTCGGCCTGGCCGACGTGCCGGTCATGGTCGGCGGCCTGATCCACACCGACGACGAGCCGACCCTGCGCGGCCTCGGCGTCGCCGGGATCTTCGGCCCCGGCTCCACCACGGAAAGCATTCTCGACTTCGTCTTCTCTATCACTGGGAGGAACAGTGTCCACTGACGTCAGCCACTCCACCACCGAGTACGACGGTCCGGTCAGCGCCGAGGTACGGGAGTCCATGCGGACCGCCGACTACTACCTGCGCCAGGACCGGGGCACGGTGCCGGACGCGCTGTTCGAGCAGTCCACCAGGGACCTCGGCGACGAGCCACTGGACAAGGGGCCGTTCGTGGACCGCTCCTTCCACGAGCTGGAGAAGGTGAAGCTGTGGAAGCGGGTCTGGCAGATGGCCTGCCGGGAGAACGACATCCCCGAGGTGGGCGACCGCTGCGTTTACGACATCGTGGACCAGTCGGTGGTGGTGGTGCGTTCGGGTCCGGACGAGATCAAGGCGTTCCACAACACCTGCATGCACCGGGGCACCCGGCTGGTCGACCCGGAGGTCGGCGACCCGATGTCGGGCAAGGAGTTCACCTGCAGCTTCCACAAGTGGAGCTACAACCTGGACGGTTCGATCAAGCAGATCCCGTGCCGGTGGGACTTCCCGCTGGTGCGCGACGCTGACGTGCATCTTTCCGAGGTGCGCACGGCCACCTGGAACGGTTTCGTGTTCGTCAACCTCGACCCGGACGCCCCGCCGTTCGAGGAGTTCCTCGGCGAGACCATTCCCCGGCACTTCCGGAACTGGCCGCGCGAGAAGGCGTACAAGGCCGCGCACATCGGCAAGGTCATCCCGTGCAACTGGAAGCTGGCCGCCGAGGCGTTCCTGGAGATCTACCACATCGTGGCCACCCACCCGAACTTCCTGCCGTACTCGGCGGACTGCAACGCCCAGTACGACTTCTGGGGCAACCACGCGCGCATGATGGGCATCGTCGGGGTGTCCAGCCCGCACCTCGGTGAGCTGGACGACCCGCAGATGATCGTGGACGGCATGCTCGGCGACGCGGTGGGCAACATGTTCGGTGAGGGCGAGTTCGAGATGCCCCAGCTGCCGGAGGGCGCCACCGAGATGGACGCGCGGCGGCTGTGCGCGGACTTCGTGCGCGAGTCGATGGGCAAGCAGTTCGGCCAGGACTTCTCCAAGGCGAGTGACACCGAGATGCTGGACGCCACCCAGTACTTCGTGTTCCCCAACTTCATCCCGTGGGCCGGCAACGCGTTCCCGATGGCCTACCGGGTGCGGCCGAACGGCGACGACCATGAGTCGTGCATCTTCGAGGTTCTGGTGATGATGTGGATGCCGGGCGACGCCGACCCGCCGAAGGACAGCCCGCTGAAGATGACCCCGGCGGACCGGCCGTGGGGCGAGGTCGCCGAGCTGGGTGGGCTGGGGCCGATCATCGACCAGGACATGGTGAACCTGGTCAAGTTCCAGCGGGGAATGCGCTCGGACGGCATCAAGCAGGTGCACTTCGCCAACTACCAGGAGCGCAATATCCGCAACCTGCACCAGAACCTGGGACGCTTCCTCAGTGACTGAGGGACTCGGACGGATGTATCGCTCCGGGTGGACCGGGTGGACGCATTCGCCGCCGACCCGGCGCGCGGCTGGGTGCGTCGCAAGCTGGAACGCAACCGCCCGGAGCGCCTCGGCCTGGAGGTCAGCGGGCCTGCTCCCGCACCGCCCGCAGTAGCACCATCGACATGACCAGCACCCAGGTCCCGTAGACCACGGTGCCCAGGTAGAACACGAAGATGCCGTGCCAGGCGAACGGCCCGGACTTGAAGAAGAAGGCCAGCAGCGCGGGCACGAACAGCAGCCCGGTCCAGAAGTTGGCGTACCCCACCCAGCGCGGGAACACCGGCGTCCCGGCGTGGTCGCCCAGCACGGCCGCGCCGATGGCGAAGTTCTGGATCAGGAACGGCGCCACCGGGGTGAGGAACAGCAGCCAAGCCAGGTCGGTGAGCAGTTGGGTCAGCTCGGGGGAGCGGTCCGGGCGGAACGCCGCCACGTTCAGGATGATCATCGGGACCATCAGCATCACCCAGGTCACCGACCCGGACACCGCCTGCAGAATGGCCAGGGTGGGTGGGCGGTCCCGTTCCATGCGCACCATCTGGACGGTGATCAGCGCGACCAGCGGGCCGATCAGGCTGACCCCGACGCTGGCCAGCATCAGCCCCAGCCGCACCAGGTTAGGGCTCTCCGAGTAGAACGCGGCCGCCTCGGCCGGCGTGGCATTCGCCGCCGGGGGCACCGGCAGGACCCCGGCCAGCGTCATCCCGCCCAGCCCCAACAGCACCAGCACCGGCCCGCACCACGCGCAGACCAACTGAACCTGCCGCCCCACCGCACACCTCCGGCGTCTCCCGCGGCACAGATTTTACCGCGGATTCAAAACTGTGTCCCAGCTCGGCACCGGCAGTCGGAGCCTGAGACTCCGACTCGAGTACCTACTTCGCCGCTATGGCTCTGCGTGGAAATATGCGACACCGAGTGCTCGGTGCGGATCCCGCCATGCGATCACCATGCCCTGCTGATCATGGGCTGAGCCTCGGCAAGCATCACGGGTCACAGCCGTTCCGCGCGGTTGCCCTCCGCGTGCCACTTGTGAGGCGAGAGGAGTCGTTGGGCTGGCATCCATCGTTGCGTACGCCGTATGTCGCATATTTCCACGCAGAGCCATAGCCTCGCGGGAGGCGCCCGAAGGTGGCTATCAGTTTGTCGGGCGGGGTGGGCCGAGGAGTAGACCGCCGTTCACCTCGACGGTCTCGCCGGTGATCCAGCGCGCGTCGTCGGAGGCGAAGAACGCCACCGCGTCGCCGATGTCCGCCGGCTGGCCGGCCCGGCCCAGCGCGACCATCGCGTACACCTGCCGCGCCCGTTCCGGCTCGGTGTCCAGCCAGGTGTTCATCTCGGTCGCGGTGATGCCGGGGGAGACCGTGTTGACCGTGATGCCCCGGGGGCCGAGCTGCTGCGCCAGTGAGCGGCCGAGCACGTTGAGTGCGCCCTTGGTCATGGCATAGACCGTCTCCGGAGTGGCGAACCAGGTCACGCCGGAGGACACGTTGATGATCCGGCCGCCGTCGCGCATGACGCCCAGCGCCCGCTGGGTGATGAAGAACGGCGCGCGAACGTTGATCGCGAACTGGCGGTCGAAGTCGTCCGGGGTCGCCGTGTCGATGGTGGCCGCGTAGGCGATGGTCGCCGCGTTGTTCACCAGGATGTCCAGCGGCCGGCCGTCCAGGCCGGCGGCCAGCCCGTCGAAGAGGGTGTCCACGTCACCCGGTACACCCAGCTCGGCCCGCACCGCAAACGCCTGGCCGCCGGCGTCGCGGATGGCGGCCACGGTCTCGTCGGCGGCGGACTGGTTGCTGCCGTAGTGCACCGCGACCAGCGCACCCTCGGCGGCCAGCCGGGTGGCGATGGCCCGGCCGATACCTCGGGAGGCGCCGGTGACCAGTGCGGTTCTGTCAGTCAGGTTGCCCATAACCCTCTCCAGTGAATGTAAGGGAACGTTCCCTAACATTAGCGCTAGACTGGGCTCGTGCCAAGACAACCGCGCCGCAGTTCGGCGGAGACCCGGGAACACGTGCTGTGCGTGGCCGGTGACCTGTTCTACCGGGAGGGCATCCGGGCCACCGGGGTGGACAAGATCGCCGCCGACGCCGGCGTCGCCCCGACCACGCTGTACCGGCTGTTCCCGTCCAAGGACGAGCTGGTCGCCGCCTACACCGAACGCGCCGCCGAGCTGCGGCGGCGGGCGATCACGGACGTGGTGGCCGCCGACGGGCGCCCGGCCGGGGAGCGCATCCTGGCACTGTTCGAGGTGTTGAGCGCGGAGGTCGCCCCGGCGGCGCCGGAGTGCCGGGGCTGCACGTTCCTGATGGTGCTCACCGAGCTGCCCGACGACTCGCTGGCCGCTCACCGGCACGCGGTCGCCATGAAGCGGTGGATCCGCGACACCGTCCGCACCCTCACCGCCGAACTCCCCGACGAGCCCAATCCGGACGCCCTGGCCGACCAGCTGGTCCTGATCCTGGACGGCTACACCGCATCCGCCCAGGCGCTCGGCCCGGGCGGCCCCGCCGCCCAGGCCCGGCCCCTCGTCGAGAGGCTGCTCGCGTTGGGAGCGTGAGTCCGGCTAGGCGGCTCCGGTTAGGTGCCATTCGGTGGGGCGGGGGGTGGCGAGCATGTCGCGGTGGGCCTGGGGGGTGAAGGGCCAGAGGGCGGGCAGGCCGTCCTTGCCGATGTACCAGCTGTCGCAGCCGCTGGTCCAGATCGTGCTCGGGTAGGCGGTGCGCAGCTCGGCGTTGAACGTCTCGGCGGCGTCCTCTCGGGGCGCGGCGGCGGTGAACTCGCCGCGCCGCCAGCGGTCGATCCAGCGCAGCGCGTAGTCCACCTGAGTCTCGGTGATCATGAACAGCGACTGGTTGCCGATCGGCGAGTGCGGGCCGAGCAGCAGGAAGAAGTTGGGGAACCCGGGCAGCGCCACCGTCCGGTAGCCGCGCGGCTCGTCGCTCCACACCTTGGACAGCCGCAGCCCGTCCTGCCCGACCAGCTCGATCGGCTGCAGGTAGGCGTGCGCGTGGAAGCCGGTGGCCAGCGCGATCACGTCCAGCTCGTGCAGTGTGCCGTCGGCGGTCAGGATGCCGCGCTCGGTGACCCGCTCGATCGGCGAGTCGACCAGCTCCGCCTGGCCGCGCGCGAACTTGGAGTAGAACCCGGACGCGAAGATCATCCGCTTGCACATGGGCTGGTCGGCCGGCCGCATCCGGCGGCGCAGCTCGGGGTCGCGCAGCCGCAGCAGGTGCAGGCGGCAGATCGCGGTGAGCAGCCGCCGCTGCCACCCCGGCCGGATCACCGCCTGGCAGAAGGACTTCTCGAACACCTGCTGCCAGAACTTGTACCCCACGCGCCCCCAGGCCCGGTTCAGCGCCGGGAACCGGCGCAGCAGCGCCCGGCTGAGCCGGCTGTACCGGGGGTTGGCGATCGGCATCACCCACTGCGGGGTGCGGCTGAACATCTTGTACGACGCGCACCGGGGGGCCAGCGCGGTGGTGATCTGCACGCCGGTGGACCCGTTGCCGATCACCGCGACCCGCTTGCCGTCCAGCGGCACCGAGTGGTCCCAGCGGGCGGAGTGGAAGGCGGCGCCGGCGAACTCGTCCAGGCCGGGGATGTCCGGCGTCCTCGGGTGGTGTAGCACCCCGGCGGCGGACACGATGAAGTCGAACTCGCGCTCCTCGCCGTCCTTGGTGCCCAACCGCCACACCGACCGGTCGGCCAGCCACTCGGCCTCGGCCACCTCGGTGTTGAACCGGACGTGCGGGACGATCTCCAGCTCCCGCGCGACGCGGCGTAGGTAGGCGTGGATCTCCGGGCCGGGGGAGAACACCCGGGTCCAGTCCGGGTTGGGCGCGAACGTGTAGCTGTAGTAGCGGGACGGGACGTCGCAGGACAGGCCCGGGTAGGTGTTCTCCCGCCAGGTGCCGCCGACCTCGCCGGTCTTCTCGTAGATGACGAAGTCGGTCATGCCGGCCTGGCGCAGCTTGGCCGCCGTGCAGATCCCGGACATGCCGGCGCCGATGATGGCGACCCTCGGCTGACGTGGCATCCGAACTCCTGTCGTCCCGTTTGCAAGTCGGCTGACTCGCAAGTTACAGGACGCACGTCTTGTAAGCTAGCGCTCGTGGCGACTCAGTTGGAACGCAGCTCGGCGACCAGGGAGAAGACCATCGCGGCCACCATCGAGCTGCTGGTGGAACGGGGTTACGCCGGAGCGACCATCGCCGCCGTCGCCGAGCGGGCCGGCGTCTCCCGGGGCGCGGTGAGCCACCAGTACCCGGACAAACGCCGGCTGGTGGTGGACGTGGTGGACGAGATCGCCCGCCGGCGCACCGTCGAGGCGCAGGCCCTGCTGGCGGCCGTGCCGCCCGGCCGGCAGCGGGTGGAGGCCGGCCTGGACGAGCTGTGGGTGGTGTTCAAGTCGCCGATCTACACCGCCGCGCTGGAGGTCTACGTGGCCGGCCGGACCGACCCGGCGCTGCGCCCGCGGGTGCTGCGCCTGGAGGCGGAGATCGAGGAGGCGCTGCGCGACGTCGTGCGCCGGATGACCGGCCTCGCCCCCGGCGAGCGGCAGGTCGAGGTGCATGCCGACGTCGTGATCAACACCCTGCGCGGCCTGGCCCTGATGTACACCACCGGCATGCCCGTCCCGCCGCTGGAACGCGCCTGGGCGCAGGCCAGAACCGACGCCGCCCGCTGGCTCACCGAACTCGCCGAGGCTTAGGCGTTCGGGCGGGGCTTAAAGATCGCTTGGACGGCGCGGCTGGGTGGTCTGCCGCAGCCTGGGTGCGGCCTGTTGCGTTCGCGTGCGATCCCGGTTGCGCCGCGAGGCAGGAGCGTCCCCTGGGACTGGCGGGTCAACGTCCATGATCACCATGACCTGGCGGTCCCCCCGGGGTCCTGGGTAGCCACCATGTCATGGTGATCATGGGAAACCGTTTGCCAGAGTGGGTGATCGTCATTTCTGGCGCTCCAGCGTCGAAAATCGACGGCAAACCGCCACAAACGACGATCACCCTCGCTCCCCAAACGCAAGGGGCCGCACCCAAGCGGCGGCAGACCACCCAGCCGCGCCGTCCAAGCGATCTTTAAACCGTCACCCGAACACCTAAAACCTACGAGAAGTCCAGCACCAACCGCCCCCGCACACCGCCCTCGGCCAACCGCCGGTGCGCCTCACCCGCGCGCGCCGCGGGCAGCACGTCGGCCACCCGCAAGGTCAGCGCCCCCTCCTCCACCTGCCGGCGCAGCCGGTCCAGTGCGTCGGTGTCGGTGGCCCGCTCGGAGACCAGCACCGGGTGCACCCGGATGCCCCGCTCGCCCGGGCCGCGCCAACCCCGGATAGTGGCCAGCCCGCCGCCGTCGGCGATCGCCGGGAACACCGCTTCATTCAGCACCGCCGCGTCCACCAGCCCCGGCACCCCGCCCGGCGCAAGCGAGCGGATCCGGTCCGTCACCCCGTCCCCGCGAGCCACCACGTGGTCCGCGCCGAGCTCCCGGACCAGGGCCTCGTCCGCCGGCTTGGCGTCCGCGACGACCCGCAGCCCGTCCGCCTTGGCCAGCTGGATCACGTAGCCGCCCAGGGTGCCGGCCGCGCCGGTCACCGCGACGGTGTCGCCGGGGGCCAGCGCCAGCGCGTCCAAGGTCATCCGCGCGGTCAGCGCGTTCATCAGCAGGGTCGACGCGGCGGGCAGGTCCGCACCGGTAGGCGCGGGCACCACCGAGGCCGCCGGCAGCACGATCCGTTCGGCATACGCGCCGCCGTGCGGCCCCGTGGGCACCACCAGGGCGATCACCCGCTGGCCCACGCGCAACCGGCCGTCCACGCCGGGGCCGACGGCTTCCAGTACACCGGCCGCATCCATGCCCGGCACGAACGGCGGCTTCCGGTCGCCCAGCCGTTTGGCGTGTACCCCGGCGCGCAGCAGCGTGTCGGTCGGGTTGACCGTCGCCGCGTGCACCCGGATGCGCACCTCGCCCTCGCCGGGCTCCGGGTCCGGCAGCTCGATCTCCTCGAGCCGCTCCGGCCCGCCGTACTCCCAAACCCCGATCGCCTTCATGATCCGTGCCAACCGGCCGAAGCCGGCCGGCTATTCCCGAGGGGCTTCCCGGTGGTTTCCTCCAGCCAGGCGACCACCTCGTCCATGGTGTGGCCGGGGGTGAAGACGCCGGCCACGCCGACCTGGTGCAGTGCGTCCGCGTCGGCCCGGTGGATCAGGCCGCCGACCATCACCGGGATGTCCTCGGCGCCGATCTCCCGCAGCGCCGCCACCAGCCGCTGGCAGTGCTCCAGGTAGCTGGCCATGCCGAAGCTGACCCCGACCACGTCGGCGTCCTCGGCCACGGCGGCGCCGGCCAGCCGCGCGGCGGTGTTGTGGTCGCCCAGGTAGATCACCTCGGCGCCGCGGTCGCGCAGCCGGCGGGCGAAGGTGCGCAGGCCCTTGTTGTGCACGTCGGCGCCGAGCATGCCCAGCACCGCGCGGATGGTCACCGTAGGTGCCCGAACGGCGAGTCCAGCGCGTCGAAGGCGTCGTACGGGTAGCCGGCGGCGACCCGCACGGTGCCCCACGCCTCGCCGATCGTCGCGCCGGCCAGGAACGCCTCGACCAGCGCGCCGTGGAACTCGCCGCCGGCCCGCACCGCCGCGTAGACGTCGTCCATCCGGCGGGCCAGCCGCTCGGGGTCGCGGGCCGCCTTGAACTCGGCGAACCGCCGCAGGTGGCGGTCGATGCGCCATCGTTCCACGGCGAACCGGCGGGGCTCCGGCTCGTCCGGCCGGGCGAACCGGTTGACCCCGACGATGATCCGCTCGCCGGTCTCCATCTCCTCCAGCTGGCGCATCTCGGCGTCCTCGCACCAGCGCTCCAGCACGCCGTCCGAGACCGCCTTCACGATGCCGATCTTCTCGATCTCGGCCAGCAGCCGCAGCGCCTTGGCCTCCACCCGGTCGGTGAGCGCCTCCACGTACCAGCTGCCGCCCAGCGGGTCGGCCACCCGGGCCGCGCCCACCTCGTGCGCCACGATCTGCTGGGTGCGGATGGCCAGCTCGCGGGCCTCCGGGGTGGGGATGCCGATGGCCTCGTCGTAGCTGCACACCTCCATCGACTGCACGCCCCCGCACAGCGCGGCAATCATCTCGCTGGCCCCGCGCACGATGTTGTTCAGCGGCTGCTGGTAGGTCATCGTGCGGCCGGACGAGTGGCAGGAGATGCGCAGCCGCATGGCCCGTTCGTCCCGGGCGCCGTGGCGCTCGCGCATGGTGCGGGCCCAGATCCGGCGCAGCGCCCGGAACTTGGCCACCTCCTCGAACAGGTCGATGCCGGAGGTGGAGATCCAGGCCAGCGTGGGTGCCACCTCGTCCGCCGAAACCCCGCGTGCGGCCAGGTCGGCCAGCGTCTGGTTCACGATGGCCATGCCCACCGCGATCTCCCCGGCCGGCCCGATGCCCAGCTCGCGGATCTCGTAGCCCTGCGGGAAGCCGCTGGCCCACTTCGGCGTGTGCCGGCAGGCGTAGGCCAGGCAGTCGGTGTGGTAGCGGTGCCCCAGCGCGGGCGGGATCACCCCGTGGCCCCAGCCGATGATCGCGTGGGTGAGGTGGTCGGGCATGTGCCCGCCCTGCAGCTTCGACGGGTCGTAGCCACGCCGGCGGGCCAGCGCGAGGACCATCGGGTAGGTCATCATCACGGTGTGCCAGGCCACGTCGGTCTTCGTGAGGTCGATGTCCCGGGTGAGCAGGTCCAGGTCGTCGACGGTGGGCATCGAGCAGCCCTCCAGGCCCACATCCGGCCCCAGCACCGGGTGGTCCGGGTCCATCGCCTGGCCGGTCGGCACATCGGAAACCACGTCGATGCCGGCGCCGCCGGCCTTGAGCGCGGCCTCCACGCCCTCCCGGGTGTCCTCCGGGCCGCCGTAGCCGACGATGTTGCGCAGCGTCCACATCCGTCCCCGGTACATCCGGGGGTAGGAGCCCCGGGTGAACGGGAACTCCCCGGGGTCGCCGAGGTCGCGCCTGTAGTCCAGCGGACCCGGGCCGTAGTGGCTCTCCGTGTCCAGCCCGCCCCAGGTGCGGGTGCGGGACAGCCGCACCGAGATGTCCTCGGAGTCAATCTCCCAGGTGGTCACCGGGACCACTCCATGGGCAGGTGCTTGAGCCGGCGCACGATCAGGTTGTCCCCCCGGACCACGGCGTCCGGGTCGGCCAGGCGCAGGCCGGGCAGCCGGTCCAGCACGGTGTCCAGCGCGATGGCCAGCATGCGGCGGGCCATGCCGGCGCCCAGGCAGGCGTGGATGCCGCCCCCGAAGCCCAGCTGCCCGCGCAGCTGTCGCAGGTCACGGGTGATGTCGAAGTCGTCGGGCCGGTCGAACACGGCCGGGTCCCGGTTGGCCGCGCCGAACACCAGGCGCACCTTGGCGTCGGCCGGGATGTCCACGCCGGCGATGGTGGCCGGGGCGCTGGTGTTGCGGAACATGGACTGCACCGGTGACTGGTGGCGCAGGATCTCCTCCACCGTGTTCGGCAGCAGCGACCGGTCGCGGTACAGCAGCTCCAGCTGCTCGGGGTGCTGGCAGAGCAGGTGGATGGCGCCGCCGATGCCGCCCGAGGTGGTCTCCTCGCCGCCGGTGATCAGCACCTGCAGGATCAGCATCAGCGTCAGGTCGTCGAACCGCTGGCCCTCCACCTCGGCGGTGATCAGCGCGGAGAGCAGGTCGTCCGGCAGCTCGCCGCCGTCGGCCAGGATCTGCCGGCGGGCGCCGATCAGCTCGGTGAAGTAGCCGAAGAAGTCCAGCGAGGCGTCCAGCGCCCGCTGCTGCGCCGCCTCGTCGCCGGCGAACGCGTCCACCCAGGCCAGCACCCACGCGTGGTACTTGGGCTGGTCCTCGGCGCGGATGCCGAGCAGCTCGGTGTTGATGGTGCCGGGCACCCGGTCGGCGAACTCGGCCTGCAGGTCGCCCTGCCCGCGCGCGGCGAACCGGTCGGCGAACTCGTGCGCGATCTCCCGGATGCGGCCCTCCAGCGCGTGCACCCGGCGGGGGGAGAAGGCCTTGTTGGCCAGGCCGCGCTGGATGCGGTGGTTGGGCGGGTCGGCCCAGATCAGTGCGCCGACCCCGTTGGGGGCCAGCGCGCGCTCGGGTCCCGGGCCCTGCCCGGACCGGAACACCACCGGGTCCTGCACCACGCGCAGCACGTCGGCGTAGCCGAACACCGACCAGAACTCGGTGGTCTTCCCGGCGACCAGGTGGTTGTCCGTCTTGGTCGCCGCCGCCGACTCGGGCATGAGCTGGTGGTGCACGCCGACGCCCGCCTCGCGGAACGCCCGGTAGTAGGGGTACGGGTCGTGCTGCACCTCGTGCAGCAGCGGGTTGTACGACTCGATCAGGCTTACCGTGCTGTCCACACCGGTCATCCCGCCGCGCTCCTCGCTCGCCAGGTAATTCAGGTCACCATGTGACTGTGTGACACTTTTCGATGTGTGTCAAGCTCAAGGGTGTAGCGATCGACTCCGGGTTCGTCCGGCAGCACGCCGCGCCGGACGAACCCCGCGGCCCGGGCGTACCGCGAAGGTGTGTACGGGGCCGTCGTTCCGCCAGCTGTCCGCCCATTCGGCGAAGGCGCGCGCCACCGACTCCGGGGTGGAGCGCTCGGGCCACCAGCCGAACTGCCGGGCCGTCTCCTCGTCCTCGCCGGCCAGGTGGTCGTCCAGGTCCCCCGTGGTTCGCGGGTTCAACCCTGGCGTGGCGCGTTGATCCGGTCAAACCGACCACTGAGCGCAGTCGGGTTACCAGATCGGGGGACACGAGGAAAGGGGCGGTTAGGAGATCGTTAACATTGCGCGATGGATGGGGCGGTGCACGTGCCGATCGAACTCTCTCCGCGCACCCACCGGCGGCTGGCCAAGTGGTGTCGCGACCTGACCACCGATCTGGAGGTCAGGGCGATCCCCCTGGGCGACGTGGTGGAAACCATGATCGACCTGCTGCTCACCGACCGGCATACCGCCGACGCGGCGCGGCGGCAGCTGGCGCACCGGGTCCGCCCGCGCCGGCGCTGAGCCCGGTCAGGCCTTCGACAGCCACCCGCTATCCGGTGCGGCAGCCGCTGTCTCGGACCGGGCACTGGAGCTCGACCACCGGCCGGCCCTCGCCCTCGCCCCGCACGTGGACCTGGCGGTACACGCCGTAGGACTCCAGGCCGCGCTCCGCCAGCGCGGCGTCCACGGTCAGCCAGGGGTCGCCGTCGTCGTCCGCCGTGCCGTGGGTGACCACGGCCGCCCGCTCCTCGGCCGGCAGCCGGGCCAGCTCCAGTCCGGCCGGCGGGTCCGCCTCGGCGTCCAGCGTCACCCCGACCGCGACGTCGATCTTCGACCCGTCCGGCCGGCCGTGGTAGGTGCGGATGCCGTTTCCGCCGATGCCGGTGGCGGCCAGCCGGGAGATCAGCGTGTCGACCATGGCGGGGATCTCGCTGGTGTCGTTCGCCGCCCCGCTGACCTGGGCGAGCCGCGGCGCGGGCAGCGGCTGGATCCGCGGCATCCGGACCGAGACGCCGGCGCGGTGGGCAAGCTCTCCGATACTCAACATGACGACCCGACCCCAACCCATGACACGGTGTCAGGGTCAACTCTCCCCGGTCAGTCCCGGGCGTGGGTGGCGAGGCGTTGGCGGTGTACGACCTCGGAGCGTTCGGTCTCGGTGTCCACCCGGTGCACGGCCAGGTCCACCCCTTCCGGGCTGACGTCCATCGCCATGAACCCGTAGCCGGTGAAGTCCTGGAAGTCGTACGGGTTGGTCACGCGGGACGAGCCGTTCACGGTCTTGCTGGCGGCGCCGCTGACCACCTGGACGGTGCCGCGCACCGGCTCGAGCACCTGCTGGGAGTGGTCGTGGCCGGACAGGATGGCGTGGGCGGTGCCCAGCACGTCCTGCTCGTACCACGTCTTCAGGTGCCGGCCGCTGGCGTAGTTGCCGATGGTGATCCCGTCGTAGCTGCCGGCGTTGCCGTGCGGCCCGTTGTTCACGTAGGGGTGGTGCGAGCAGACGAACCGGTAGCGGGCCGGCGAGGAGGCCAACCCGGCGCGCAGCCACCGCCGCTGCCGGTGCATGTACTCGCCGTTGAAGGTCCAGTACGGCAGCAGCTGCGGCACGTAGGAGGTCACCGGGTTGGTGTCGATCACGAAGAACTCGGCCACCGGGCGGTCCTCGGGCACCCGCACCGAGTAGTACCGCGCCGGCATGAACCACCGGCGGGAGCGCTCGTGGTACTCGACCTCGTACTGCCCGCGCGCCTCCCAGTCACCGGTGCCGGGCAGCAGTCCGGAGTTGTCGTGGTTGCCCTGCGCCATCAGCCACGGGAAGTCCAGCCCGTCGTTGGGCTTCTCGAACTTGCTCTCGAACTGCGGGTCGTCCGAGCTGAACGGGCCGTACTCGTAGATGTTGTCGCCGAGCCCGAGGGCCATGCCGAACGGCCGGCGGCGGTGCTCGGCCAGCGCGGCGCCGGTCACCGCGAAGTGCTCGGCGCCGTCCGTGCCGGCGTCCCCGGTCACCAGCACCCGGAACCGCTCGTCGGCCGGGAACCCGTACTTGCGCGTCCCCTCCGCTCCGGCCAGCGGGACGACCAGCCCGCCGGTGGCCACCACACCCAGTGCCCCCAGGGCGCCGGCCAACATCGATCGACGACTCAGCGTGCGGCCCGCGACACGAGGCGTAGTCACGGCGCACATCATGTCGACCCCGCCCCGGCGCCCCGCCGCCGGGGCGGGGGTACGGGTGTCGGCGTTGTGGGTGGTCTGAACGAGCGCCTCGGACGGGCAACCAGTGCGTCGGGCGCGGGGTTTCATGGTCAAGTAGCGGTTAGAGACCCTACTTGCCGGTAGAACGTCTCCTATTGCTACGTGACCATGAACTGCCCAGGCCGCGGGGGATCAGGGAGCGTGCGAAAAGCTTTCGCCGACACCCGCGAACCGGTGACGGAGCAGTAGAACTTGTTCTAGTATTCCGGCATGCCCAGGAAGCTTCGCGTGATCCAGTGGACGACCGGGAACATCGGCTCCCGCGCCCTGCACGGGATTCTGACCAGGCACGACATGGAGCTGGTCGGGGTGTACGCGCACTCGCCGGCCAAGGTCGGCCAGGACGCCGCCGAACTGTGCGGCTACCGGGAACCCACGGGCATCCTGGCCACCGACGACGTATCGGCCCTGCTGGCGCTGCGGCCCGACGCCTGTTCGTACAACCCGGTGTGGTCGAACACCGATGAGCTGTGCCGCCTCCTGGAGGCCGGGGTCAACGTCTGTTCCACCGCCGAGTGGATCAATGGTCGCCGGCTGCCGGCGGCCGAACGCGACCGGGTGCTCAAGGCCGCGCTGCGGGGCCGGGCCTCGATATTCGGCAGCGGCGCCTTCCCCGGGCTGACCCACGCGCTGGCCATCGTCGGCAGCGCCGCCTGCGAGCGGGTCGACCGCATCACCGTCACCGAGTCCGTCGACTGCTCGCTGTACGCCTCGGGGGACACCATGTCGGCGATGGGTCTCGGCCGGCCGGCCGATACCCCGGATCTGGAGGAGAACCTCCGCAAGGCCAGCGAGGTGTGCGCCGAGGCGGCCCTGATGATGGCCGACGCCCTCGGTGTCCAGGTGGACCGGATGAGCTTCGAGGCCACGTTCACCCCGGCCCACGGGGACGACGACCTCGGGTTCATGACCATCGGGAAGGGCACCGTCGGGGCCATCGAGGGCTACCACCGCGCCTGGTCCGGCGGGCGGAACGTGACGGCGTCCGGGGTCCGCTGGGTCATGGGCAGCCACACCGAGGCGCCGTTCAAGCTCGCCCACGGACACGTGATCTCCATCGAGGGCTCGCCGAACTACCGGCTGCTGGCCCAGTGCCTGCCGCCGAGGGGGACCGTCGACTACATGGGGCCGGGGATGATCTACACCGCGATGCCGGCGGTGAACGCCATTCCCTCGGTGGTGGCGGCCGAGCCGGGCATCGTCAGCTACCCGGACCTGCCGTTGGTCACCGGCCCGGTCCTGGGCTGAGCGGGACCCGGCATGGCCAACTGGACGCATCGCCGCGCCCGCCTGAACGGGCTCGACGTGCACTACGTCGAGCAGGGCGAAGGCCCCGTGGTCCTGCTGCTGCACGGCTTCCCGCACACCTGGTTCAGCTGGCGGCACCAGATCGCGCCGCTGGCCGAGGCCGGATACCGCGTGGTGGCGCCGGACCTGCGGGGCATGGGCCAGACCAGCGGGCCGGAGCCGATCGAGGAGTACCGGGCCGACCGGATCACCGCGGACCTGTGTGCCCTGCTCGACCACCTCGGCGTGGATGCGGCGGTCTGCTCGGGGCTGGACTTCGGCATGTACGCGGCCTATGACCTGGCCCTGGACCATCCGGAACGGGTCCGGGGGCTGATCGGGCTGCAGAACCCGTTCCTCGCCGCCTCGGAGACGCCGCCGCTGGAAATCGAACGGCGACGCGGCCGCAAGCGGTTCAACCACGTCTCCTACTTCGTGGACGAGCCGGATGCCGCCGCCGCCGACCTGGACGCGCACCCGAGGGAGATCCTCACCAAGATCTTCCACGCCCTCTCCGGCGAGGTCGACTTCACCGAGATGTGGCGGCTCCCGCCGGGCACCACGTACCGCGCGGCGCTGCCCCAGCCACCCCCGCTCCCGTGGGCGTGGCTGACCGAGTGGGAGCTGGAGACCTACGTCAGCGACTACGCCCGCTCGGGTTTCGGCGGCGGTATCCGCTGGTACCTCGCGCTCGACCTCAACTGGCGGTACCGGCGCGAGCGCGCCGAGAGCCGCACCAAGGTGCCCTTCTACTTCCTCGGCTCGGACCGGGACGTGGACCTCGCGCACTGGCACGGCGCGAACCCGGTGGAGATGTTGTCCGCGTACCACGCGGACGTCCGGGGGGTGCGCATCGTGCCCGCCGCCGGACACATGATCAGCATGGAGCACCCGGACGTGGTGAACACCGTGTTCCTCGAGTTCCTGCGCGACCTGACGGAACGGAGTACGGGATGAGCGGCCGGGTGGTCGTGGTGACCGGCGCCTCGCGGGGCGCCGGCAAGGGAATCGCGCTGGCACTCGGGGCCACCGGGGACACGGTCTACGTCACCGGCCGGACCGAACCGGACCTGGCCGCCACGGCGGAGGAGATCGGCCGGCGCGGCGGCACCGGCGTCCCGGTGGTGTGCGATCACGCGGACGACGAGCAGGTTCGCGGCGTGTTCGAGCGGGTCGGTGCCGAGCACGGGCGGCTGGACGTCCTGGTCGGCAATGCCACCGCGCTCCCGGCGGCGCCGCCGAGGCCCGGCCAGGGCTTCTGGGAGCGGCCGCTGGCCGAGGAGCTGAAACCCCTGGAGGTCGGGCTCCGGTCGCACTACGTGGCCGCGCACTACGCCGCGCCGCTGCTGATCGCGGCCGGCGGGCTGCTGGTGTTCACCTCCGCCCCCGGCGCGCGGGTCCACCTGCCGGGCCTGCACGGCCCGTCCTACGGCGCGGGCAAGGCGGGCACCGACAAGCTGGCCTACGACATGGCGCGGGAGCTCCGCCCGCACGGCGTGACCGTGCTGTCGATCTGGATGGGCGTACTGCGCACCGAGCGGATCACCCCGGAGCTGGAACGCCGGCTGGCCGGGACCGTGCTCCCGCCGTTCGAGTCCCCGGAGTTCACCGGCCGGGTCGTGGACGCCCTGGCCAACGACCCGGGAAGGCGGGAGTACAGCGGCCGGACCGTATGGGGGGCCGAGCTCGGCGCCAAGTACGGCGTCACCGACGTCGACGGGTCGCGGCCGGACTCCCACCGCGAATGGCTCGGCCCGCCCTCGGAGTTCCCCGAGCACACCCCCACCTACGCCGAGTTCCGCGCGAGCACCGCCTAAGCCTGGCGGTGGGCCAGCCCGTCGACCATCAGGGTGAGGGTGAAGTCGAACCGGTCGTGGCCCTCCCCGGCGGTGAGTTCGGCGGCGTGGCGGGTGGTGTGGGGGAAGGTCTCGGCGGGCAGGGCGGTGAACCGGCGCCGCAGCTCGTCGCGGTCGAGGACCCAGGGTTCCTCGTCCCGCGCCGATCGCCGGCGGGCGATCGAGACCTCGAGGCAGTAGGCGGCCACGTACAGCAGGAGGGCGTCGATGGCCCAGGCGGCGGCCCGGGGGGCGATGCCCCCGGCGAGCAGGATCGCCAGCATTCCCTCGTTGACCCGCACGGTCTCCAGATCGGTGGGGAACCTGGCGAGCGCGGCGCGGGAGATTCCGGGGTAGCGCAGGAACTGGTCGCGTACCTGGGTGCACACGCCGCGGATCTGCTCCCGCCAGGCCGCCGGATCGGGCTCGGGGAGCACCAGCTCGGCGCACAGCCGCCCGATGAGCAGCTCGTCGAGGTCGGCCTTGTTGACCACGTGGGCGTAGAGCGAGGCCGGTCCGGTGTCCAGCGCACCGGCCAGCCGGCGCATGGTGAGCGCCTCGTAGCCCTCTTCGGCGATGACGCCCAGCGCGGTGTCGATGACCCGCGCGGGGGTGATCGGGGTCGCGCGCCGCCGCGGCCCGGGACCGGTGTCGGGGCCGGGCGGCCGGTGGCGGGCGGCGCGCCGCTCTCTCGGGTTCACCCGGTCACCATAGCTTGACTCGAACAGCGTTCGTATATAGAACAGTGTTCGTGTCTAACGAGTGGGACGTGACGGTGGTCGGGGCCGGCCCGGTGGGCCTCGTGCTCGCCGGGGAGCTGGCGCTGTCCGGGGCGAAGGTGCGGGTACTCGAGCGCCTGGCCGAGCCGGACCGGGCGATGAAGGCGCAGTCGATCAACATTCCGACGGCCGAGGCGCTCGACCGCCGCGGGCTGCTGCCCGCCGCCGAGGCGGTGCAGCGGGAGATCTCCCGGGTGGACGGCGGCCTGGGCCCGGTGGGTACGCGGTTCACCGGGCATTTCGCCGGGATGGCCCTCGAGGCCGACCTGGTAGACTGGTCCGATCCCGACTTCACCGCGCACACCGCCGCCGCCGGAGCGCGGATGGTGCCCCAGCCCCAGCTGGTGGCGCTGCTCGCCGAGCACGTCGCCCGGCTCGGGGTGCCGGTGTGCCGGGGGGTGGAGGTCACCGCGCTGGAGGACACCGGCGACGGCGTACTGGTCGGCACCACCGCCGGTCAGGTGCGCACCGGTTGGCTGGTCGGGTGCGACGGCGGGCACAGCACGGTGCGCCGCCTCGCCGGCATCGACTTCCCCGGCACTGCCCCCGAGGTCACCGGCTGTCAGGCGGTCGTGGACATCGCCGACCCGGAGAAGCTGGCGAACGGGTGGGCGTGGTCGCCCGAGGGGGCGTACCGCTACGGACCACAGCCCGGCCGGGTGGCCACGGTGGAGTTCGACGGCGGTCCGAGTGACCGCTCGGCGCCGATCACCCTCGAGGAGGTGCAGGCCAGGCTGCGCCGGGTTTCGGGAACCGACGTCACGTTGACCGCACTGCGCGCCACCCCGACCCGCTGGACCGACAACACCCGCCAGGCCGCGACCTACCGGTCGGGGCGGGTGCTGCTGGTCGGCGACGCCGCCCACGTGCACCCGCCGTTCGGCGGCCAGGGGCTCAACCTCGGGGTCGGCGACGCGACGAACCTCGGCTGGAAGCTCGGCGCCGTGGTCGCCGGTTGGGCTCCGGCCGGGCTGCTCGACACCTACGACGCCGAGCGCCGTCCGCTCGGCGCCTGGGTGCTGGACTGGACGCGGGCCCAGACCGGCCTGCTGCGCGGGGACCCCAAGTCGGCCGCGCTGCGGGGGATCGTGGCCGACCTGCTGAGTACCCGGGAGGGCACGACCTACGCGGTCAAGCAGATCTCCGGGGTCACCCAGCGCATCGACCTGCCCGGCGGCCATCCGCTGGTCGGGCGGTTCGTCCCCGACCTCGGGCTGCGCGACGGTTCCCGCCTGGTCGACCACGGGCACGGCGGCGGGTTCCTGCTGCTCGACCGCACCCCGGACGCGGCGTTCGCCCGGCTCGCCTCGGCCTGGGCCGGGCGGGTGACCAGCGTGGCCGACGCCCCCGCGACGCCGGCCGGGGTGCTGGTGCGCCCGGACGGGGTGGTCGCCTGGGCCTCCGACAGCGCCGACCCGGCCGGCCTCGATGCCGCCCTGCGCCGGTGGGCCGGCGCGCCGTCCCACCTAGCCGAGGCGGGCGAACTCGATGATCTCCTGGAAGTCCACGCCGCGCAGCGTGCCGTAGCCCGGCCCCCAGCCGGTCCCGAGCCGTGACCCGATGAACGCCTCGGCGACGACGGTCGGCGCGTTCTGGACCAGCAGCGCGGCCTGCACCGCGAGGGCGAGGCGGGTCACCAGATAGCGGGTGGTGTCCTCCGGCGCCGTGACCAGATCCTCGATCTCGTCCAGCACGCTCGCCACCAGCGGGTGCTCCGCCGCGACCGGGCGGATCTCCTCGAGGACCGGCTCGATCGCCTTCGGCTCGCGGGTGAGCACCCGGCCCACGTCCATCACCATCATGTTCGAGGTGCCCTCCCAGATCGCGTTGAGCGGCGCCTCGCGGTAGTAGCGGGGACACGGGTGTTCCTCGATGTAGGCGTTGCCGCCGATGGACTGGATGACCTCCTCCACCACGCTCGACACCCGCCGGCAGTTCCAGAACTTGGCCACCGGGGTGAGCAGGCGGCTGACCAGCTTCTCCGCGACGTCACCGGGGGAGTCCTCGGCCCGGGCCACCCGGAACCCGAGGTGGGCGGCCCCGGCCCATTCCAGTGCGAGGTCGGCCAGCACCGGGGCCTGGATCGGCAGGCGGGCCAACGGGGCGCCGAACGCGGCGCGGTGGTCGTTGTGGTGCAGCGCCTGGGAGAGTGCGGCCCGCATCAGGCCGGCGGAGCCGACCGCGAAGTCCAGCCGGGTGTACTCGGCGGAGGAGAGAATCGTCCGGATCCCCCGGCCCTCCTCGCCGACGAGGAACGCCTGGGAGTCGTGGTACTCGATCTCCGAGGACGCGTTGGCCCGGTTGCCGAGCTTGTCCTTGAGCCGGTTGATCTTGACGCCGTTCAGGCTCCCGTCCGGGCGGCGCCGGGGAACGAGCAGGCAGGACACCCCGCCCGAGGTCTGCGCGACGGTCAGGTAGGCATCCGACATGGGGACCGAGGCGAACCACTTGTGCCCGTTGACCAGGTAGGTCTCGCCCGGGCCTGGATTGCCCAGCGGCCGCGCGGCGGTGACGTTGGCCCGCAGGTCGGAACCGCCCTGCTTCTCGGTCATGAAGTAGCCGATCGTGCCCGAGGACTTCCGGTCGACCGGCACGTCCGAGGGGTCGTAGCCCTCCGCCGAGATGGCGGCGGCGAACGGCGCGAGCTCGGGCTGCCCGCGCAGGACCGGGATCGACGCGTACGCCATGCCGATCGGGCAGGCGGTCGAGCCGTCGATCTGGTTCCACAGGTAGGAAAGCACCGCGCGGGCCGAGTGCGCGCCGGGTCGGTCGGCCGTCCAGGCCAGCGAGTGCACGCCCGAGCCGAAGCCCAGCGACATCAGCTCGTGGTAGGCCGGGTGGAACTCCACGTCGTAGACCTCGTGGCCCAGCCGGTCCAGGGTGCGCAGCTCGGGGGTGAACCGTTGGGCGTCACGGGCCGCCTTGAGTACCCCCGGGTCCCACACCCTCGCCCCGAGCTCAGCGGCGCGCTCCCACGCCCACGGGGCATGCCGCTCGACGGTGCCCGCGGCGATCTTGTCCCTGGTGAAGGCGTTGACCCCGTTGAGGTCCGGGACCAGGTTGTCCGGGTTCATACCTTGCCTCCGGTGACGGCGGACTGACAGAAACGGGCGATCTCCCCGCTGATCGCCCGCCGATCGGCTGGGCCGACGGTTCGCTCGGCGAGTGGGGCCACCACGCCCTCCAGGAAGGCGCCGACAATCGCGGCGCCCCGGATCCGGGCATCCTGCTCGGGGAACTCGCCCGACGCGACCCCCTCCTGGATCAGCCCGGCGAACGCCCGGGCCAGACCCGCGCGCGCGTCCAGCCGCACCTGGTCGACGTCGGGGTCCATCGGCTCGGCGATCACCGCGTAGGCCAGGCTTCCCCCGCGCAGCGCCCGGTCGACGAACGTCGCGACCGCATCTCCGATCCGCTGGCCGGCGGTCCGCCCGGCTTCATCCGCGACCGCCTGCACCACCTCGAGCTCGCGAACGCAGACCGCCCGCAGCATCTCCGAGAACAGCGAGGCCTTCGAGGGGAAGTGCCGATAGATCGACCCGGTCGCCACGTCCGCGACCGACGCGACCACGGCCACCTGGGCCGCCGCGAAACCGTGCTCGGCCACCACCACCCGCGCCGCCTCCAGAATTCGGCGGCGGGCATCGGCCTGCCGCGCGGCAACTCTCGGACTGGACACGGTCGCGGCCCTTCCTCGGTATGAACGATGGTTCAAGACTGAACCACGGTTCATTTCTGCCGTCAAGCGCCGCTGAGCCATCGGTTGAACCACCCGAGGTTCTGTCGCATGGCCGCCGCGCGACTCCGTGGCTGGTGGAAGATGTGCCCTCGCGATTCCGCCGGTGCGGCTGCCGAAGCCCACCGTGCCGCCGACCCACCCCTAGCCGACGGTCTGGTGGTGTTGGTGAGCTTGACGAACCGTTTCGCTGGGCCGCGGTCTTGCCGGTCGGGCAGACCAGTGACCAGGATGACCGCAACCTTCTGGCGTGTCGCGCGTCTAACTCGATGTGGTGGGCGCTGAGCCCCGCCACGTTGGGTGTTCTCCGATCCACCAGGAAGGCCACGATGGTCGGTCGTCGACTGGGGTCTGTGCTGAGCGGCGTGCTCGGGCTGTGTGTGGTGGCCGGCGGCTACCTGGCCGCGCCGGCGTCCGCCGCACCCGCCAAGCCGTCGGCGTTGCCACCGCTGGCGCCCGGAACGCCGTGCACCATGTCGGCAAGGTCGTGTGTCGATCTGGACACCGAGCGGGCCTGGCTGATCAAGGATGGAAAGGTGATCAGGGGTCCGGTGAAGGTCTCCTCCGGTGGCCGGGGTAAACCCACGCCGGTCGGGCACTCGCTGCGGGTGTACCGCAAGGAGAAGGACTACAAGAGCCAGGAGTCCCGGATCCAGAGCGGCCCCAAGAAGGGCCAGCCGGCGCCGATGCCGTACTCGGTGTTCTTCGAGGACGGCGGTATCGCGTTCCACTCCGGTAACCCCGCTGTGGCCTCGGCGGGCTGTGTTCACCTGAATACCGCGGACGCGGTCGCGTGGTTCAACGATCTGCAGATCGGTGACCAGGTCCAGGTGGTGCGGGCCTCCCGGGAATCGGCCGACCGGAAGAAGGGCGTGTCCGAGCCGCAGCAGCCCAGCAACATCACTCTCGCTCCGGGCCAGATCCCGTCCGGCAACGATGACTCGGGCGACGACGACTCCGACGACTCCGACGGGGACTCGGACGGCGACTCCTAGGACGCTCGGCCCGAGGTGTCGGGGGTAGCTGGCAGGCTTCGGCTGTGCGCGCGTCGAGGTTGGTGTCGGTTTTGTTGTTGTTGCAGGCCAGGGGGCGGATGACGGCGCAACAGCTGGCGGACGAGCTTGAGGTTTCGGTGCGCACGGTCTACCGGGATATCGAGTCGTTGCATGCGGCGGGGGTTCCGCTGTTCGGAGAGGCCGGGCACGAGGGTGGCTACGAGTTGTTGGCGGGCTATCGCACCCGGCTGACCGGGTTGACCTCCGATGAGGCGGAGGCGCTGTTCCTGACCGGTTTGCCGGGCCCGGCGGCGGATCTGGGGCTGGGAGCCGTGTTGGCGACCGCGCGGTTGAAGTTGATGGCCGCCTTGCCGGCGGAACTGCGGGACCGGGCGAACCTGCTACGGCAGCGGTTTCACCTGGACACCTCGGGCTGGTACCTCGACCCGGACCGCGCGCCCCATTTGGCCGAGGTGGTCAGCGCGACCTGGAACCAGAACCTGATCCGGGTCCGCTATCGCCGGTGGGCACCACGACCGGAGGTGGTCCGCACCCTGGCGCCCTACGGTGTCGTGCTCAAAGGGGGCCGCTGGTATCTGGTGGCCGCCGCCGAGAGCCGGGTGCGGACGTATCGGGTGTCCCAGATCGTCCGCCTCGACCTCCTGGACCAGCGGTTCGACCGGCCCGCGGGGTTTGACCTGGCTGAGCATTGGGATGGCTATCTGCGGGATTTCGATGATCGCCGCCACACTGCGTCGGCATCCATCCGGCTCTCGCCGCGAGCGCTCGATCTGCTCCCGCACGTGTGGGAGCCGGCGCTGGTCCGCGCGGTACGACGCAGCGGGCGGGCGGAGGAATCGGGTGACTGGTCGAGGGCGCGGATCCCGATGGAGTCCGTCGAGCACACGGCCGGGCTGCTGCTGCGTCTGGGCGCCGACGTCGAAGTCATTGCGCCGGAGGGGCTGCGCCGGCACGTGGCGGAGGTGGTCACCACCCTGTCGGGGATGTATCAAGTTCACTGACAGAAGATGTCAGTGAACTGTCTTTAGCTTGATCGGGCAATCCAAGACGATCAAGAGAGAGGACAGGCTTTGATCCCCGCCGAGGAAACGTTCGACGGCACCTGGCCGTACGAGGCCCGCTACAGCGACGCCGCCGGTTTCCGACACCACTACATCGACGAGGGCGAACCAGGCCAGGGGCACACCCTGGTGCTGCTGCACGGCGAGCCGACCTGGGGCTATCTGTGGCGCAGTCTCGTCGGGCCGCTGTCGGCCCGGCACCGGGTCGTCGTTCCCGACCACATGGGTTTCGGGAAGAGCGCCACCCCGCAAGACCGCACTTACCTGGCCGGTGAGCACGCCGACAACCTGGAGTCGCTGCTGGTCGACACCCTTGACCTGCGGGACATCACGCTGGTGCTGCACGATTGGGGCGGCCCGATCGGCACCGAGTTCGCGCTGCGCCACCCCGACCGGGTGGCGCGGATATTCGCCACAAACACGGTGCTCCCGCTCGGGTTGCCCGGCTACGACGAACAGTTCGCGGCCAACATGGCCGACAGCTCCTGGTTCCGTTGGGCCCGGGCCGCCTACGCCGACGGCACCTTCGAGCAGGTGCTCGGCAACGCCGGCAACACGATCACCCACCTGATGTTCGCGCTGCAGACCATCACCCGGCCCGAAAACGCCACCCCGACCTGGATTCGCGCCTACGCAAGCCCGTTCGGAACCCCCGCCGAGTGCCGAGGTGTGATCAGGTTCCCGCGCCAACTCGTCGCGCCCGACCCCGCGGACGCACCACCAGCACCGGATCCGGCCGCTGTCGCCGCCGTGCGCGCCAAACCCGCGATGCTGGTCGAGGGGATGCGCGACACCGCGCTCATCCCCCGATACATGATCGCGGCATTCCGTGAGGCCTACCCCGACTCGCCGGTCATCGAGCTGCCGGACGCCGGCCACTTCACCCCGGAGGATGCCCCAGAAACCTTGCTCGCCCTGCTTGAACTGTTCCTGAGGACCACCGCAACCGCCCACCGGCCAGACCTCGCCACGGCGGGCGGCCGGGCACCAACCCGCTAGCCCGACAACGGCTGCCGGCCAGTTCACCGGTGATCGCACGGCCCGCGCGATGCTGTACGGGCCGTGCGCTCATCCGGCAGGCCGGCAGCGTCACGGAAACGGGTCCGTCGGTGTGTGCGCCGCGTGAGTGCCGGACACCGGCCCGACGTCCACTCGGCGCGCCCGGAAGACGCACGATGATCTCCCGAATCGTATAGCGTTTGCTGGCGTGCGGGCCTCGCCGCCCGGGTCACCGCGGCGCGAAGTTGAGCTCTGGAGGAGATCATGAGAAGAAGTGGAGTGTCGCTGGGCACGCTCGTGTGGGTGATCATCGGCGTGGTGGTCGCCATCTCTCACGGCTACGGAGTTACGAACCTCTCGTCCCTCTTGTCCTTCCTGCTCGTCATGTTCCTGTGGCCGCTGACTCTGCTCGGCGTGGACCTCCACCTGAACCTCGGCGTCTGAGTCCGGTTGCCCGCGGACCGCGGCGGCAGAGAACGAACGCCTTGCCTCCCTCCACGGGGAAGAGGCCCAAGCGGCGCCGGGCCGGCTACCCTCCCGCCCATCGAGGTGGCTCCGGTGCGCAGCGCGGGCCGGAGCCGAGCCGTCCGCTATTTGTAGGCGATCCCGGCGCTCGCGGGACCGGTGAGGGGCAGAATCTCAACCTCGCGGAAGCCTGCCTCGCGGCACCACTCGGCGAAGTTGCCGCCGGTGAAGTCGAACGCATCACCGAACTCGATCAGCATGTTGAGCGACATCATCAGCCCGAATGCGTTCTCGCGCCGGGCATCGTCGATCAGATTCTCGATGACTATGTAGGCGCCGCCTTCGGGGAGCGCCTCGTAGGCCGCTCGGATCAGGTGCCGTTTCCGCTCAAGGTTCCAGTCGTGGAGGATCATGCCCATCGTGATCACGTCTGCCCTCGGCAGCGGGTCGGCGAAGAAGTCGCCGGAGGCGACGCTGATGCGGTCGTCCAGGCCGGCCGCGGCGACCGCCCGCTCGGCGATCGGCGCTACCACCGGCAGGTCGAATGTCGTCAAGCGCAGGTGTGGGTGGTGGCCGGCGAGTACGGCGCACAGCTGCCCGGTTGCGCCGCCTATGTCGCAGACGGTCTCATAGCGCGAGAAGTCGAGCTTCTCGGCGAGCGCGTGGAAGTTGCCGAGCGATATGCCCGTCATCCCATCCAGGAACTGCTCGAGTCGCGCCGGGTCGCTGTACAGTTCCTCGAACACCGGACTGCCGGTGTGCTTCACCTCGTTCTGCGGCTTCCCCGTCTTGAGCGCCTCGGTCAGATCCCCCCAGAAGCCGTACAGCCGGGCATTTGACATCTCGAGGATGCCGCCGACGTACGTGGGGCTTCGCTTGTCGAGGAAGGCCGCGGTCTCCGCCGTGTTGCGGTAGCGGCCCTCGCTTCCTTCCCCGTCGCGTTCGAGGAACCCGAGCGCGACGAGCGCGTCGAGGAAGTCGTGAATCCCGCGCGGATGAAGGTCGAGCGCGTCGCGGATCGCCTCGGCGGTCATCGAGCCGTCGCTGAGCTTTGTGAAGAGTTCGAACTCGACCGCCGAGAGGAGCGTCTTCGAGGGCCAGAACCCCATGCCCACCTGCATTATGTGAGAGGAGTCGAGTTGCGTCTGCGTCATTAGATTTCTCCCGTTACTCGTCAAGGTGCAAAAGGCGGCGTTCACCGTCGAGGACGTAGACCGTCGCGTGCTCACCAGCGTCCAGATCTGGCTACTTCCGCAGAGTTGCTCGTGAGTTGCTTCCACTGTTGGGGATCTCAGGGAATCAGTCGATGGTGGGTGCCCTACTAAAATGAATAGTGCTTTCCCCGGCCTCGAGAAGGGATAACCCTACGCCCGCGTCGGGTTATCCCCAGGCCAGCCTCGTTCAGCTCCGCCGAGGTCGGCGGCCTGAATGTTCCGCCTGTGAGGGATACGCGTCGATGGCTCACGAGGTCGACGCGGCGTCACGGGTCCGTCGGACTAAGCGCGGCTAAATTCACCGAGTCGGGATTCGGAACCGTCGCCGAGGCGTTACTGCTTTCCGTCGAAGACTTCTCTCTGGCCCGCAATGGACGAAGTCCGCCATTGTGAAAACGACCTTGGGCACTTTCTTCTCTGTCGGGGCTGGGCAACGCTCACGCGGCGGCCTCGACTCGCGGTGGCCAGGCCGGCCTCGGACACCCACGCCGAGTAGACGCGCAGGGTGGTTGCTCCGCCGGCGTGACCGATACGGCCGGCAACGGTGCGGGCGTCTACCCCGGCGGCGATGGCCCCACAGATCGAGGCGAAGAACGCTGGTCAAGGCTCTGACCTGGTGCCCCCGGCAGGAATCGAACCTGCGACACACGGTTTAGGAAACCGATGCTCTATCCCCTGAGCTACGAGGGCATGTGGCCGTAATCGTAGCGGGGAGCGGGCCACCCGGGGCGGCGGGCCGGCGTCGGGGGATGCAGGCTGTGCGGGTGGGTGGGTTAGCCGAGCTGTACGAGGTCATTCACCGGCGGCGGGACGTGCGCGGGGAGTTCACCGGCGCGCCGATCGAGCCGGAGGTGCTGCGCCGGGTGTTGGCGGCCGCGCATGCCGCGCCGAGTGTGGGGTTGTCCCAGCCGTGGGACTTCGTCGTGGTGCGGGACGTGGCGACCAGGGGAGCGTTCCGGGAGCACGTCAGTGAGCAGCGACGAGCGTTCGCCGAGACGTTGAACGCGCAGAAGGCCGAGGTGTTCGAGCGGATCAAGATCGAGGGGATCCTGGAGGCCACCCTCGGCGTGGTGGTCACCTACGACCCGGCGCGCGGGGCGCCGGCAGTGCTCGGCCGGCACACCATCGCGGACGCCGGGCTCTACTCGGTGTGCCTGGCCATCCAGAACCTGTGGCTGGCGGCCACGGCTGAAGGGTTGGGGGTTGGGTGGGTGTCGTTCTACACTGAGGCGTTCCTGGCCGAGTTGCTCGGGTTGCCGTCCGGCATCCGGCCGGTCGCCTGGCTGTGCCTGGGGCCGGTGAGCTACCTGGAGCCGACGCCGGACCTGGAGCGGCACGGTTGGCGGGTGCGCCGGCCGCTGGAGATGGCCGTGCACGAGGGTCGCTGGGGCGTTCACTAGCGCGGAACGCGCTTGTCGAGCGGGCGCCCAGTTAGGCGCCTGCGGGGGGACACTAGGGTCGAGGAAGTGCGTCGCCCTGCCTTATCCCTGGTCGTGTTCGTTGTCGCGTTGTTGTGCCTGGTCGGCTGTGCGGGCAACCCGAACGGCACTCCGGAACCGCCGGCGGCCGGCGAACGGCGGCCGTGTGCCGAACAGGATGATCCCGGAACACTGGCGTGCCGGATCAGCACCGCCGAGGTCGCGTTGCGCAACCCGGCCACCACCCCGGATGCGCTGGCCGACGCCGGCCGCCGCGCCCAGGATGCGTACCGCCTGCTCGGCGAGCACCCGGAGTGGGATGCCCCGGTCCGGGCGGGCGTACCACCGGAGCTGCGCCAGCACGTGGACCGGGCGGTCGACGCGCAGCGCGAGCTGACCTCGTTGGCCGGGCCGCCCCGGCCGACCCTGCCGGCTTGGCGGATCGTGGAGCCGCCGCCCGCCGAGCGGCTGCGCGAGCTGTACCAGGCGGCGCAGCGGCGGTTCGGCGTGTCGTGGACGGTGCTGGCGGCGATCAACCTGGTGGAGACCCGGATGGGCCGGGTGGTCGGGCTTTCCAGTGCCGGCGCGCAGGGGCCGATGCAGTTCATGCCGGCCACCTGGGCCAGCTACGGCCTCGGCGGCGACGTCTGGGACACCGAGGACGCGATCAACGGCGCGGCCAATTACCTGGCCCGCAACGGCGCCGCCGACCCGGCCCGGTTGGACCGGGCGATCAAGCGCTACAACAACGACGTCCGCTACGTGCGGGCGGTGCGGGCCTACGCGGCGATGATGGACGCCGATCCCCGGGTGTTCCAAGGCCTGCACTCCTGGCCGGTGAAGTACCGGACCAGCGCCGGGGACGTCGCCCTGCCGGTGGGTTACCAGGAGCCCCGGTCGATCCCGGTGGGGGACTGGCTGGCCCGCAACCCGGGGGCTACGGCGCCCGCAAGGTGAGAAGGGTGATCTCCGGCGGCGCGCCGACCCGTACCGGCGGCCCCCAGAAACCGACCCCGCGCGTGACGTACAGCCACGTGCGGCCGACCCGGGTCAGCCCGGCCAGCACCGGCTGGTCCAGCAGCACCACGTAACCCATCGGCAGGAACTGGCCGCCGTGGGTGTGCCCGGATATCTGCAGGTCCACGCCCCGGCCGGCGGCCTGGTCGACCATCACCGGCTGGTGGGCGAGCAGCACCACCGGCCGCGACTCGTCCCGCCCGGCCAGCGCGCCGGCCAGGTTCGGGGCGTGCCCGGCTTCACCGGAGCGGGCCGCCGTGCGGTCGTCGATCCCGGCCAGGTCGAGGGTGGCCGAACCCGGGGGAGCGCCGCGCCGGCCGACCGCCACCCGCTCGTTGCGCAGCACCCGCACGCCGATGCCGGTGAGGAACTCACACCAGTCGTCCGCGCCGGAGAAGTACTCGTGGTTGCCGGTCACGAAGAACGCCGGGGCGTCGAGCCCGGACAGCGCCTCGACGATGTCGCCGAGCTGCTCCACCGACCCGTCCACCAGGTCGCCGACGATGGCCACCAGGTCCGGGCGGGCGTCGTTCACCTGGGTCACCACGTCACGCAGGAACGGCCGGCGGTTGATCGTTCCGACGTGCACGTCCGACAGCGCGGCGATGGTCATCCCGTCCAGCGCGGGGTCCAGCCGGTCCAGGGTGATCTCCCGGCGGACCAGCCGGGGCCGCCGCGCCTGGGTCACCCCGAAGCCGACGGTGCCGGCCGCGAACAGCGCCGCGGCACCGGTCAGCAACCGGGCCAGCGCGGTCCGCCGGGACGGGTCCAGCCGCCGGCGCAGCAGCGCCCGGGGCAGCTCCAGCACGAGCAGCGCCAGCGCCGTGTACAGCCCGAACACGATCCACAGGTAGCCGGCCCAGCTCAACGGGATACCCAGCTCGGGCCGGATCTCCCGGCCCACCGCCACCGCGGCCACCGTGCTGAACGCCAGCAGCACCAGCACGAGCAGGCCCACCAGCCGCCACCGCCGCTCGGGCAGCACGTCGCGCACCAGGCGAAAATAGAGGTAGGCGTGCAACAGGACGACCACCGTGGCGGCCATCATCAAGAAGGACACTCTTCAGATCTTGCCCGAGCGTCGGCCGGCGCGTTGCTCGTCGATCAGCCGGGTGCGGGGGCGACCACGGCCGCGTTCTGCGGGCCGGCCGGCGGCGCCGGCGATGCGGGCGCGGGCGGCGCGTTGTGCAGCGCGGAGCCGGCCTGGTACTCCTCCCAGGACATCAGCCAGTCGGGGATGTCGCCGTCCGCCTTGGTCAGCGGCTTGGCGGAGCCGACGATGTTCACCGGGTCGCCGATCTGCACCCAGTCGAAGAAGGTCCTCCCGTTGGCCGGGGACAGGTTCACGCAGCCGTGGGATACGTTGGACCGGCCCTGCTGGCGCACCGTGGCCCCGTTGACGTGCACGAACTCTCCGTTCCCCGAGATCCGCACGGCCAGCGGCAGCACCTCGTCGTAGAAGCCGGCCTCGCCCTCCTCGGGGCCGCCCCAGCTGTCCGAGCGCATCCGCTTGGTGATGTGCTTCTCGAAGGCCACGTGCATGCCGAACTGGGTCGGGTACTGCGGCCGGCCGAAGGACGCCGGGAAAGTGTTGATCACCTGGCCGTCCTGGAACAGCGTGAGCGTGTGCTTGCCGGCGTCGCCCAGCGCCTCCTGGTGGCGGCCGATGGTGAAGCTCATCGTGTGGTCGGCCGAGCCGAAGGTGCCGCCGCCGGCGTCGATGCCGCGCAGCGAGGAGACCACGTTGACCTTGGTACCGGCCGGCCAGAAGACCTGCGGGCGCCAGTTGACCTGCTCGTTGTCCACCCAGTGGAAGGAACCGACCACCGGCACGCTGGTCTGCACCTGCAGCCGCCGTTCCACCGCGGCCCGGTCCTTGACCGCCCGGTTGAAGTGGATGGAGATCGGCATGCCGACGCCCACCGTCGCGCCGTTCGAGGGCCGGGTGGCCCGTACCGCCAGCGTGTTGGCCGGCTTGAGCGTCTGGAAGTTGCTGGTGAACGGCGGGGCCGGGTGACCGTCGGGACCGACGGCGGCGGCCGAGACGGTGTACGCGCTGTTGAACGCCAGCGGCGCGGACACCCAGGTCACCTTGTCCGGGGACATGGTGCCGGCCAGCGGCTTGCCGCCGGGGCCGGTGACGGCCACCGAGGCGAGCGTGCCGCGCTTGGCGGTGAGGGTCAGCGGCTCCAGGATGCCGACGCCCTGCGCGCCGGGTGGGATCGACGGGACGACGGTGGTGGTGGCCTCGGCGGCCACCGGCGCCCGATCGACACCCAGCATCGACGCCGGGGTGGCCTTCAGCGCGGTGAGCGTCGAGCTGACCCCCACCGCGAGCGCCGCCACCGCCAGCGCCATCCGGATCAGCGTCCTGCCGTCCCGCACCCAGCGCACCCCCTTGAGGTTCCCCATCTTAGGTCGAGTCATACCCTCAGGCCCCAGGGGACGCGATCACGGAGGGGTATCGACGCTATGCCGATCGGGTGGACTCGGCGGCCGCTGGAGGAGCACGGCCTGCTCTCAGGCCGCTCTCAGACGTTCGCGCAAGACTGTTGACATGCGGATTCTCGTGGTCGACGACGACCGGGCGGTGCGTGAGTCGCTGCGGCGCTCGTTGGCGTTCAACGGTTACCAGGTAGACCTGGCGACCGACGGGCAGGCCGCGCTCACCGCGATCAACATGTCCCGGCCGGACGCACTGGTGCTGGACGTGATGATGCCCCGACTGGACGGTCTCGAGGTGTGCCGGCGGTTGCGTGGCACCGGCGACGACCTGCCGATCCTGGTGCTCACCGCGCGGGACGCGGTCTCCGACCGGGTGGCCGGGCTGGACGCGGGCGCCGACGACTACCTGCCCAAACCCTTCGCCCTCGAGGAGCTGCTGGCGCGGTTGCGTGCGCTGCTCCGCCGGCGCAGCCCCGCCGGCGTGGGGGAGCCGGGTGCGGCGCCGCTCCGGTTCGCCGACCTGTCCCTGGACCCGGATACCCGCGAAGTGCGCCGGGGTGAGCGGGAGATCAGCCTCACCCGCACCGAGTTCTCCCTGCTCGAGCTGCTGCTGGCCAACCCGCGCCGGGTGCTCACCCGGGGCCGGATCCTGGAGGAGGTCTGGGGCTACGACTTCCCGACCACCGGCAACGCGCTCGAGGTGTACATCGGCTACCTGCGCCGCAAGACCGAGTCCGAGTCCGAGCCCCGGCTGATTCACACCGTGCGCGGGGTCGGCTACGTGCTCCGGGAAAGCCCGCCCTGAGCACCGTGTTGAGCCAGCGGTTCGGCGCGCGGATCTCCCTGCGGATGCGGGTGGCGCTGCTCGCCGCGATCATGGTCGGGTTGTCCACCGCCGGCGTGTCCGCGGCGGCCTTCTGGATCGTCCGGCACTCGCTGTTCTCCGACCTGGACGACCAGCTCTACCAGCGGGCCGCCGTGGTGGTGGCCAGCGGCGTCGCCGAGGAGCCGCAGAACCTGCCCGCCGCCGCGCTGTACGGCTCGGACATCCGGGTGGAGCTGGTCGACGGGCAGGGCGGCGGTTTCCAGATCAAGAACGCGCCCACCCCGCCGGTGGGCGAGCCCGAGCTGGCGGTCGCGGCGGGCAAGAAGGACAGCTCACTGCGCACCGTCCACGACCAGCGGGTGCTCGCGGTGCCGGCCGGCGGCGAGGGGCTGGCCCTGGTGCTGGCCCAGCCGATGGACCCGGTGCGCCACACGCTGGCCAAGCTGGGCGTGGTGCTCGCGCTGGTCGGCGGGGCCGGTGTGGTGCTCGCCGCGCTGGCCGGGGCCACCGTGGCCGGCGCCGGGTTGCGGCCCGTGCAGCGGCTGACCGCGGCCACCGAACGGGTGGCCAGAACCGGCGACCTGCGGCCCATCCCGGTGAGCGGCAGCGACGAGCTGGCCCGGCTGACCCACAGCTTCAACGTCATGCTCGCCGCGGTGGCGGCGGCGCAGGAGCAGCAACGCCGGCTGGTCGCCGACGCCGGCCATGAGCTGCGCACGCCGTTGACCTCCTTGCGCACCAACATGGAGCTGCTCATCGCGGCCAGTAAACCGGGCGCGGGCGCGCTCTCCGAGGCCGACCGCCGGGAGATCTTCGACGACGTGCGCGGCCAGATCCAGGAGCTGTCCACGCTGGTCGGCGACCTGGTCGAGCTGGCGCGGGAGGACGCGCCGGGGGCGGTGCACGAGGCGGTGGACCTGGTCGAGGTGGTGGAGCGCGCGCTGCAGCGGGCCCGCCGGCGGGCCGGCGAGGTCCAGTTCGAGGAGCACCTCATGCCGTGGGTGCTCAACGGGGACGCCACCGCGTTGGAGCGCGCGGTGCTGAACCTGCTGGACAACGCCGTGAAGTGGAGCCCGCCGGGCGGCGTGGTGCGCGTCGGCCTGCACGCGCTGGGGGACGGCACCGCGATGCTGGAGGTCGCGGACGCCGGCCCGGGCATCGCGGACGAGGACCTGCCGCGCGTATTCGACCGCTTCTACCGGGCCACCGAGGACCGCGGCCGCCCCGGCAGCGGCCTCGGCCTGGCCATCGTGAAACAGGTGGCCGAGCGGCACGGCGGCGCGGTGCGCGCCGGCCGCGGCGCCGACGGCGGAGCGTTGCTGGCCGTCCGCCTCCCCGGCGCCCCCGAGCTCGCCCACACCTGAACCGCCTCGCGTTAACTAAGGCTCGGACGGCGGAGCTGGGTGGTCTGCCCCGGCTCGGGCCGCGCCCGTTGCCCCGGTTGCGGCGCGGCTGTCACTTCCGTTACACGAGTGGTACGTGGGTTCCCTAGCGCAACCAGAGTGACGAATGGTGCGGCGCAGGCGGCCAATTTAATGATCAGCAGGACATGGTGGTCGTTCTTGGGGCCGCCGGGTGACCCTGAGGTCCTGATGACCATGAACGAGCGGAAACGTAACCGGCCGTACTCCGAGCCGCCACGGTTGGCGATCACGCCCGCCACCGACACCAACGCGGGCTCTGGACAGTCTCAGTCAGGCCAGAAAATCTGATACAGTACGACTTGTATCGAAAAGGAGAGTCGGATGGACCCGGTGCTTGTGTTGCTGTGGCTGAAGGTGCTGTTGGTAGCCGGGCTGGCCACCTACCTGAGCCTGTTCGTGCTGAACAACCTGACCGATCCGGGCACCAACTCGGCGGCCGTCGAACGAATGATGAGCATGCGCGAGCTGCGCGACGACCCGCCGCTCGGCCGGGGCGTGCTCTGGCGGGCGGTCACCGCGCCGGCGGTGCATCGGGCGGCGTTCGCGCTGGTCGTCGTGGTTCAGGCGATCGGTGCGGGAGTGCTCTGGCTGGCGGCGGCGCTGCTCGCCATGGCCGCTTTCCAGGGCTACCCGGTGGCCGGTGCGATCGGGGTGGCCAACCTGGGGCTGGCGGTGCTGGTCGCGCTGTGCCTGGGTTTCCTGCTCACCGGCCTCTGGTTCTCCTACTGGGTGAAGATGGGGCCGGTGCAGCAGGGCCACACCACGTTGCTGCTCATCGGCCTGGTCAGCGTCCTCACCGTCAACATCTAACGAGAGAGGAGCTCTCATGACCACGCAACCGTGGCCGGACACCCTGCCGGCTCGCCAGGTGCGGATCGCCCGGCCGACCGACCGGCTGGACGAGGTGATCGACTTCTACGCGGGCGGCCTCGGGCTGCCCGAGCTGTTCCGGTTCGACGACCACGCCGGCTACCGGGGGGTGATGCTCGGCCTGCCCGGCGCGGACTACCACCTGGAGTTCACCCAGCACGAGGACGGCAGCCCGGGCACGGCGCCGACCATGGACAATCTGCTGGTGTTCTACTTCGACGGCGCCGAGCAGGTGGACCGGATCGTGCGGCGGCTGGCCGAGCGCGGGCGTCACCCGGTTCCGCCGGAGAACCCGTACTGGACGGAGCACGGCGCCGTCACGTGCGAGGACCCGGACGGTTGGCGGGTGGTGTTGATGCCGAAGCCGGACTTCGCCGGGTGAGCGGCCCCGGCCGGCACCGGGACCCGGACATCGACGCGGCCGTGCGGACCGCCACGCTCCAGCTGCTGCGCGAGGTCGGCTACGCGGACCTCAGCATCGGGCAGATCGCCAAGCGGGCCGGCGTGTACCGCCCGGCGATCTACCGTCGGTGGCCGTCCAAGCAGGACCTGGTCACCGACGTGCTGGCCGCCGCGATGGGCCGGTCGCCGACGCCGGACACCGGGAACCTGCGGGCCGACCTGCTCGCCGGGATCGGCACCGTGCTCGACGGACTCACCGAGGAGACGCTGGGGCACGTGCTGATCCCGTTCGCCGCCGACCTGGGGGGCCAGCCGGAGCTGCGCGCGGAGTTCTTCCGGCGGGTGTTCGACGCCCGCCGCGCGTCCACCGAGCAACGGCTGCGCGCGGCGATCGGCGCCGGGGAGGTGCGCGGGGACATCGACATGCCGTTCGTGCTGGACGCCCTCGCCGCGCCGTTCTACTACCGGCGGCTGTTCGGGCACGCGCCGCTGGACCGGGCGCTACTGGAGCGGACCGTCGACCTGGTGCTGGCCGGCATCCGGGCCGAATAGCCCTCGGCGCAGCCGCGGGTGCCTCATCCCGGTGAACTCGTTAGTGCTAACGGGGGCGGCTTCGGAGATCTTTCGAGGGGTGACGGGCCGCTGGATGGGCCGGCGGCCTACCCTCGTGGTCTCGAGACTCGTCCGGGTGATTCTGGCCGCCGCGCGGCCGGTCCCGGACGGGTCTCCCGGACAAGCCGAATCGCACATCACGGTGAGGGTATGGCCCACGACGACAAGACGCCCGGGCAGCAGAACGACGCGACGGAGCGGACGGCGGACTCCGAAGCGCGCTCGAGCAGCGCTGCCGATGCCCGGGGGACCAGCCAACGGCCCGACGAGGACGGCGAGTCCCGCCCGGAGGATGTGACCACGGCGATCAAGACGGAGTCCGACCCGGACTCGGAGTCCCCGTGGTCCAGAGGGGGACAGGGGCAGGTGGCGTGGCCCGAGCCGCCCTCCTCGGGCCAGCCCGAGGCGAACCGGCCGCGGTATCCCGACAGCTCCCAGCCGGCCGGCCCTGAGGCATCGGGGCCGGCGTACCCCGACAGCTCCCGCCCGGCCGGACCTGCGCCGGCCGAGGCGTCGCGGTCCGGCGCGCCCGAGTCCTTCCGGCCGGGCGCACCGGCCTACCCGGGCGAGCAGTACCCGGGTACTCAACCGTTCCCGCCGGCCGGGCCGTATCCCGGCGGCGGGCCCTACCCGCAGCCCTTCCCCAATGGCGGGGTGCCGTACCCGGGTGCGCCGGCCGGCCCGCCGCCGTACCCGGTGGCCGTCGGTCGCCCCGGCGGTCCGCCGCCGGGCACGCCCCCGCCGCCGGGCTTCCCCGGATTCGGTCCGCCGCCGGAGACGAAGCCCAGGCCGGCCAGGGGCGGAGGTGACCGGCCGCGTCCCCGTTGGCTCGGCGCGGCGGCGATCGCGCTGGTCGCCGGGCTGCTCGGTGCCCTGGTGGGCGGCTACGTCGGGGTGCGGGCCGGCGGTTCCGACAGCGTTTTGAACTCGGCCCTGCCCGGGATCGGCACCTCCAGCGAGGCCGAGACGGCCGTGGAGGGCGTGGCCAAGCGGGTGCTGCCCTCGGTGGTGCAGATCCGGCTGCGCGCGGGCAACAAGGCGGGCGCGGGTTCCGGCATCGTGCTCACCCAGGACGGCCTCATCCTCACCAACAACCACGTGGTCGAGGACGCCGCCAACGGCGCCGGCAAGCTCACCGTGCTGTTCCAGAACTCCAAGCGCGCCGAGGCCCAGATCGTCGGCCGCGACCCGACGTCGGACGTGGCGGTGATCCGGGCGCTGAACGTGAACGGCCTGAGCCCGATCGCCCTGGGCAACTCCGACGAGGTGCGGGTCGGCCAGCAGGTGGTGGCGATCGGATCGCCGCTCGGCCTCGGCGGCACGGTCACCACCGGCATCGTGAGCGCGGTGAACCGGGCGGTGTCCATTCCCCGGGAAGAGGACCCGAACGCCAAGCCCGAGGTCCTGGACGCGATCCAGACCGACGCCGCGATCAACCCGGGCAACTCCGGCGGGCCGCTGGTGGACATCGACGGGCGGCTGATCGGCATGAACACGGCGATCGCCAGCCTCGGCGGCGGGCGGGGTGACCAGGGTGGTTCGGTCGGGCTCGGCTTCGCCATCCCGATCAACCAGGCCAGGCGGATCTCCGACGAGCTCCAGCGCACCGGGCAGGCCACGATGCCGCTGATGGGCGTCTCGGTCGGCGGGCCCACCCAGGGCGAGCCGACCGACCTCGAGCCGGGCGCACGGGTGGCCGCGGTCGCGCCACCGGACGGCCCGGCCGGCAAGGCGGGCCTCAAGCCGGGTGACCTGGTCGTGAAGATCAACGACCGTGCTATCACCACACCGGATGAACTTGTCGCGGCGGTTCGCTCCCGAGCCCCGGGCGACACGATCACGGTGGTGCTCAGCGACGGGCGCACCTTCCAGGTCGTGCTGGGCGGGGAACCGGCCAGGTAGGGCCGCATGTACCCGGGGATTATCCGCGCCGTGACGCGTGTTGCTTTTGTGGTTCGAGTGAGGGGTGAACAGGTCACCTTTCGAAAACAGCCGCGGATTCATGGCGCCGAATCGGCCATTTGCGGGTACCGTAGGGGACATCCAGTCAGTCCTGGCCCTGTGCTAAGGGTCAGGCTTTAGCCGCCGCGCCGGCGTAGGTCCCCCCTCCCCACGCCGGCGCGGCTCCTTTTTGCCCAAAGTCGGCCGGTGCGACACTTGCGCACCGGCCGTTATCAGTTGTGCGCAGTTACCTACTTTGGTAACAGGCCAGAGGTGTCAACCGACTTTCTCCCCGACCGGACTTCTTGGGGAGCAGACGATGAGCCAGCCGCCGACGCCACGATCAGCCGGCGAAACGTGGCCGCCGCTGGGCCGCGCATCGCGGCGCAACGGGTTCGGGCTCATCTCCCTCGGCCTGGCCGTGCTGGGCTTCGCCACCGGCTGGGTGCGCGGCCTGGTGCCGGTATCGGTGGCCCTCGGTGTGGCCGCGGTGTTGTTCGGTGTGTTCGGCTGCCTGCGCATCAGCCGGGGGGAGGCCACCAACACGGCGGTCACCGTGGCCGGGCTCGCCCTCGGCGCCGGCGTCGCGGTGGTGTCGATGATCGCCGTCTACGCCTGACCACCGGCGATCTTGGCGACCCCGGTGCCGCTTCGGGCGGGGTGGGGCGACCGGATAGGGTCTCAGGCATGGAGATGGCTGCCCCCAGGCTAGGGCGCGCCCTGGTCGTTATCGTGGACGACCGGGCGGCGCACGCCGAGCACGAGGACACCAGCGGACCGCTGGTCACGGAGCTGCTGGACGAGGGCGGCTTCGTGGTGGACGCGGTGGTCACGGTGCCCGGTGAGGCGGTGGCCATCCGCAACGCGCTGAACACCGCGGTGATCGGCGGGGTGGACCTGGTGGTGACCGTGGGCGGCACCGGGGTGTCCCCCAGGGACGTCACCTCCGACGCCACGGCGGGCGTGCTGGACCGCCCGATTCCCGGCATCGCCGAGGCCATCCGGGCGTCCGGGCTGGCCGCCGGCGCGATCGACGCCGGGCTGTCCCGCGGGTTGGTCGGCGTTTCCGGCAGCACCCTGGTGGTGAACCTGGCGTCATCCCGGGCCGCGATCCGGGACGGCATGGCCACGCTGACCCCGCTGGTGCCGCACGTGGTCGAGGAACTTTCCGGGCTCGACGAGGGCTGAGGCCCACCGGTGGCCGACGCCGACGAGCCGGACCACGCCGACGGCGGACCCGACGGTCCGGGCAGCGACCGCACCGGACCGGACGAGCCGGACAGCGACCGCTTCGGACCAGACCAGCCGGACCGGGTGTGCGCCGCACCCGACGAGCCGGACGGCGACCGCTCCGGACTGGACCAGCCGGGCCGGGTGCGGGCCGAGGTGGAGCGCCGGCGCCGGCTGGCCGAGGTGTTCGGGGACGTGCTCCCCGAGTCGACCAGCGACGACGTCGACGCCGGCCAGGCCGCGCCGGACCGCTCCGGCGACGAGCGCTGGTACACCGAAAACCGCCCGCCGCACCACAACTAAGAGCTGACGCCCCGTTCAGGACTCGCGTCGTTGCTCGGCCTGGGCGCGCAACAGGTCGCGGATCTCCTTCAACAGCTCCACGTCGGTCGGCTCGGCCGGCCCGGCCTCCTCGCCCCGCTTGCGGCGCTCCTGGATGGTGCGCATGGGCAGCACCACGGCGAAGTAGATCACCGCCGCCACCACCACGAAGTTGATCGTGGCGCTCAGCAGGGTGGCGATGTCCACCACGGTGCTCGGCTTGTCGGCGACCAGCTGCACGCTCATCCCGGGGCTGGTCGGCGGGGTCACCGCGTTCAGGAACGGCTTGATGATCCGGTCGGTGAACGCACTGACCACCGAGCTGAACGCCGCCCCGATCACCACGGCGACCGCCAGGTCGACCACGTTCCCGCGCAGCAGGAAGTCCTTGAAGCCCTTCAGCACCGGTTCTCCTTCTCAGATCAACGGAGGGTGATCGTCACCTCCTGGCTCAGCGTGGCCGCGGCCAGCCTAGTGGCCGCCGCGCGCGGCACCGCGACCAGAACCAAACGGCCCCGACCAGCGGTTTTGTCGTCAGCAGGGAGCACGGCCAGTACCGTCGCCCCGGCCGCGAGCACGTTCGGCGAGTCCGCCCGGGGGCCGATGGTGACCACGTCCACCAGCCGGCCGGGCCGTAGCAGGGCGGCCAGGTCGGAGTCGGCCAGCCGGATCGGCACGCTGGCCGCGTCGGCGCCGTCCCCGGCCCGGCGGATCAGCTCGGGGCCGGCCAGTCGGACGGAGGTCAGCGGTTCGCCCCGGTTCGCCGCGCCGGCCAACACCTGCCCGGCCGCTTCGGCGGGTTCGCGCAGCGAGCCGCTCGGGGCGAGCTCGGGAGGCCAGTGCACCAGCCGCACGTCTTCGGCGCGCAGGGTGACGCCGGGGCCGAGGTCACGGCCGGCGACCAGCACCGGCACGCGCTCCGGCTCGGCCGGGCCGCGTACGGCCAGTAGCCCGGCGGTGAGCACCAGCGCACCGGCCAGTGCCCGGCGCAGCCACACCACCCGCCGCCAGCCGAGGCGCAGGGTCACCCGGTCCACCAGGGCCGACCAGTCGGCCGCGGCCGAAGCCAGGGGTTCCCGCCACGGGGGATGCCATCGCTTGTCCGTCACCCGGACGAAGGTATTCGGGCGGGCGCGCCGAATCAGCCCCGTCCCGGTCGCCTGTGGACAACCGGGGGCATGTGGATAACTCCCGGTCAGATGGCCGGGCGCGCGCCCAGTTGGGCGCGTGCGGGGTGAGGGGGCTCCTGGACCACCGAAACCGCCCGGGATGCTTGATGATCATCGATTACCTGGTCAACATGACACCAGGGCTGCACCGGGCAGCGCAAAGCGACCACCACGTCATGCTGATCATGAGCTGACCGCCGGTTCACGTACCGCTCGCGAAACAGAAGTGACGGACGGGAAATCAGCAGGTCGCGCCCGGGCTGCGGGCCCGGCGGTCAGCTGGCCTTGGCGGTGGTGCTGGTGCTGGTCGAGCTCGACGAAGAGCTCGACGAAGAGGACGACTCGGCCGACTTGGCGGGCTTGCTGCCCTCGGAGGGCTTGCTGTCCGAGGACGACTTGTCGCCGGACTTCTCGCCGGAACCGCCGGTCACCGCGCCGGCGCGGCTGTCGGTGCGGTAGAAGCCGCTGCCCTTGAACACGATCCCGACCGAGGAGAACACCTTGCGCAACCGGCCCGCGCACTCCGGGCACTCGGTCAGCGTCGCGTCGGTGAAAGCCTGCACGGCTTCGAACCGATGTCCGCAGACCGTGCACGCGTACTGATACGTCGGCACCGCTCTACCTCCACTTGGCACTCACACTCGTTGAGTGCCAGTTTAGCTCAGTGCGCAACGAGCGGGAGGTTGCGTAGGCCACCGTGTGGGGTGAGCACTCCGGTCATCGGTGCGTCGTGCGGTTCGGCGGGCAGCCGGGGGACCAGTTCCTCATCCCGTACCACCGCGACCAGCCGGGTGCCCGGCGCGGCCAGCGGCAGCGTCCGGTCGTACCAGCCGGCGCCCCGGCCCAGCCGCACGCCGAGGTGGTCCACGGCCAGTGCGGGCAGCAGCACCAGTCCGGCCCCGGCCACCGCCGAGGGTCCCAGCCGGGGGGTGGTCGGTTCGCGCAGCCGGTACGGGCCGTCGGCCAGCGCCCCCGCTCCTCCGTAGGGCGCCCAGTCCAGCGGTCCGCGCTCGGCCGGCACCACCGGCAGCAACACCCGGTGACCCGCATCACGGAGCGTATCGAGCAGCTCGAGGGACCCCGGCTCGCCGCCCACCGGCAGGTAGCAGCAGACCGGCCCGGCGGCGTCCCGCGCGGCGGCCACCGCGCCGGCGGTGAGCAGCTTCGCCTCGGCCGCCCGCACCTCGGCCGGCACCGCCCGGCGGCCGGCCAGCAGCCGCTCCCGCCAATCCCGCTTGCTCACCGGCGTGTCCACCATCTGAGCAGGCTATCCACTCTCGACTACGCTGCCCGACCATGCAGGCTTCTCGTCCGTTCCGTACCGCGATCGTCCCCGCCGCCGGGCTGGGGACCCGATTCCTGCCGACCACGAAGACGGTGCCCAAGGAGCTGCTCCCGGTGATCGACACGCCGGGTATCGAGATGGTGGCCGCCGAGGCCGCCGAGGCGGGCGCCTCCCGACTACTCATCGTCACCTCGCCGGGCAAGGACGCGGTGGCCGCGCACTTCGCCCCGCAACCCGAGCTGGAAGCCACCCTGGCCGCGCGGGGCAAGGATGCGCTGGCCGCCAAGGTGCGCCGCGCCGCCGAGCTGATCGAGGCCGGCACGGTCACCCAGGACGAGCCCAAGGGACTCGGCCACGCGGTCGGCTGCGCCGGCGACGCCCTGGGTCCCGACGAGGACGCGGTGGCCGTGCTGCTGCCGGACGACATCGTGCTGGCCGCCCCCGGCGAGCCCAGCGTGCTCTCCCGGATGGCCGCCGTTCGCGAGCGGCTGGGCGGCAGCGTGCTCTGCGCGTTCGACGTGCCGCGCGAGCAGATCAGCGCCTACGGCGTGTTCGACGTAGACGACACGGTCGATTCGGGCGACCCGGACGTCAAGCGGATCCGGGGCATGGTGGAGAAGCCGCCGGCCGACCAGGCGCCGTCCACGCTGGCCACCGCCGGCCGCTACCTGCTGGACCGGCAGATCTTCGACGCGCTGAAGCGGATCAGCCCCGGTTCCGGCGGCGAGCTGCAGCTGACCGACGCGGTCGCGCTGCTGATCGCCGAGGGGCACCCGGTGCACGTGGTGGTGCACCGGGGCGGCCGGCACGATCTGGGCAACCCGGGCAGCTACCTGCGCGCCTTCGTCGACTTCGCGCTGGCCCACCCGGATTACGGGCCGGCGCTGCGCGAATGGCTCACCGATCGGCTGACCTTCCCCGACGAGCCGGTACGCGGGGCGTGACGCGGAGGCTCCGGCAGGCGTTACGCATCTAGGTAGCCGGTTACTAAAGGGGAAATGTCGGGGGCGTGAGATCGGTCGACGAGCAGCTCGCCCGGGTGCTGGACACCGCTGTGCGGCCGGCCCCGGTCCGAGTCGCGATCACCGAGGCGCAGAGCATGCTGTGCGCCGAGGAGGTGGTCGCGCAGCGCGCGCTGCCCGGCTTCGACCAGGCGGCGGTGGACGGCTACGCGGTGCGCAGCGTGGACGTCTACGGCGCGGGCCGGAACAACCCGGTGACGCTGCCGGTGGTCGGCGAGATCGCCGCCGGGTCCCGCCAGCCGCACCGGCTGCAGCCCGGCCAGGCGGTCCGGCTGGTCACCGGTGCGCCGCTGCCCACCCTGGCCGACGCGGTGGTTCCGGTGGCGGACACCGACGGCCACCCGGCGCAGGTGTCCGTGTTCCGGGCGGTGCCCTCGGCCGCGTTCGTCCGGCGCATCGGGGAGGACGTGCAACCCGGTGACATCGCGGTTCGCCGGGGTTCGGTGATCGCCGCCGCCCAGGTCGGGCTGCTCGCCGCGGTGGGGCGGGACCGGGTGCTGGTGCACCCCCGCCCCCGGGTGTCCGTGCTCTCCGTGGGGGACGAGCTGGTGGACGTGGCGCGCGACCCCGGCGCGGGCGAGGTCTACGACGTGAACTCCTACGCGCTGGCCGCCGCCGCGCGCGACGCCGGCGCGGACGCGCAGCGGGTGGGCCTGGTGCCCCGCGACCCGCCCCGGCTGGTCGACGCGGTGGAGGACCACCTGGCCAACAGCGAGATCATGGTGATCTCCGGTGGCATCGGTGGGGCGGCGGGTGACCAGGTGGTGGACGCGCTCGGTGAGTTGGGCGACATGGACGGCACGCGGGTGGCCATGCATCCCGGATCCATGCAGGGGTTCGGGCGGCTGGGCCGGGACAAGGTGCCCACCTTCCTCCTGCCGGCCAACCCGGTGGGCGCGTTGGTGCTGTTCGAGGTGCTGGTGCGGCCGCTGATCCGCACCACGCTGGGGCGGAACGACCCGAGGCGGCGGCGCATCAAGGCCCGCCTGCTCTCCCCGGTCACCTCCATCCCGGGCCGGCGCGGGTACCTGCGCGCCCGGCTGCTGCGCGAGGAGGCCACCGGCGAGTACCTGGTGCAGCCGCTGGGTTCCTCCGGTACGCAGCTGCTCACCGCGCTCGCCGAGGCCAACTGCCTGATCGAGCTGCCCGAGCGGGTCACCGAGGTCACCGTGGGGGAGCAGGTCACCGTGGCGTTCCTCGCGCCGCGCGGCTGAGCGTGGAGGCCTCGGCGGTGGGCTACCCGACCGACCCGATCCAGCTGGGCCGCCACCCCGGCTGGCCGGCCACGCTGGGCCGGCTGCGGGTGCCCGGCGGGTTGGTGGGGTTGCGCCCGGTGCGGCTGCGCGACGGCGGGGCCTGGTCGGCCATCCGGTCCCGCGACGAAGACCACCTCGCGCCGTGGGAGCCGTTCGCGGCGGGTTCCTGGGCCCAGCGCAACACCCCCGCCGAATGGCCGGCCCGCTGGTACGGGTTGCGCCGGTTGGGGCGCAGCGGGCTGGGGCTGCCGTTCGCGATCACCGTGGGCGGCCGGTTCGCCGGGCAGGTCATGGTGGGCAACGTGGTGCGCGACCCGCTGTGGTCGGCCTACGTGGGCTACTGGCTGGACAGCCGGCTGACCCGGGGCGGCGTCACCACCGCCGCCGTGGCGCTGGTGGTGGACCACTGCTTCGGGCCGGTCGGGCTGCACCGGCTGGAGGCCACCGTGCGCCCGGAGAACGAGGCCAGCCGCCGGGTGCTGGACAAGCTCGGCTTCCGCGAGGAGGGGCTGTTCCGCCGCTACCTCAACGTGGAGGGCGGGTGGCGCGACCATCTCTGCTACGCGCTCACCGTGGAGGATCTGGACGTCGGGGCGGTCTACCGGCTGATCCGCGAGGGTCGCGCCACCCGGCGGTAAGTCGATCACCGGTGAGGACGGCCGTCCGGCGGAACCCTCAACGACCACTTGGAGCAATCCCCGGCTCCGACCGGCCACAGCCGCCACCGGCCCCGGCGCGTCGCCATGATCGCGACGGAATCGCTGGTTACCGTGGGCCAAGCCAGTACGACCATGGAGGCTTGGGTGCCCAGCTCTCTGTTGTTCGCTGGGCTGGTGGCCACCTGGTTGGCCGTGCTGCTGCCGATGGCCGCTCGCCGTCGTGCACCGATGTCCCGTCCCAGCGACGCGGCGCTGTCCAGCCGGGTGCTGAACCGACCCCGTCCCCGCGCAGCGGAGGTGAACACGATGCCCATTACGGATCCGGCCGGCTCGGTGGCCGGGGCGGCCGCCCCCTCCGAGTCGGCGGAGTACCGGGCGGAGCTGCCCCGGCAACGCGGGTTCCGTCCCGGCCGGGGCGGCTACGACGCCGAGGCGGCCGCGCTGGCCGCGCGCGCCCGCTACGCCTTCCGGCAGCGCCTGGTGCTCGCCCTGGCCCTGCTCGCGGTGGCCTCCGGCGTGATCGCGGCGGTGACGAAGCTGAACCAGGCCTGGGCGGTGCACGGTGCGCTGCTGCTCGGCCTGGTCGGCTACCTGGTCTACCTGCGCCGGCAGGTCCGGCTGGAGCAGGAGATCCGCGCCCGGCGCGCGGCCCGGATGGCCGGCAGTCGGCGGCGCACGGTGGCCGACGCGGTCCGGGAGGCGGAGCTGCGCCGCGCCGGGGAAGAGGCCGAGGACACCGAGTACGACGAGTTCGACGACTACGACGAGCTGGACGGCTACCCCGGCGCGGACGACGAACCGGAGCCGGCCGGGGAGCAACCGGACGGCGAGTCCGGGCTGCCCCGGTTGCGCCCGGCCGCCCCGCCGCCCCGGCCCGACGGGACGGTGGTGCTCGAACTCGACGACGAGGACCCTGGCCTGCACGATCTTGACCACGACACGCAACGGGGATACCGGCGCGCGTCGGGTCAATGAGGGGCTGATAAGCTTCGTCCCGCGTCCGGGTTCCTAGCCGGCGGGACGTACTGGGGCTGTGGCGCAGTTGGTAGCGCGACTCGTTCGCATCGAGTAGGTCAGGGGTTCGATTCCCCTCAGCTCCACTCGGATTATGTCTGCGGAGTGCGCAGACCAATTTGGAGCTTCCTAATTCCGGGGGGCCGAGCCCCCCGAGACCCCCCACGGTGCGGTGGTCACCTTGGTTGGGGTCAGCTTGCTTCGCTCGCTGGTGGGGTTTCTAGTTTTGCTCTTAGGGTGCGGGTTTGGTCGCGGCGGGTTTTTAGGGTTTGGCGGTATAGGCGATTGTCGGTGTGGGCGATTTCTGAGGTTAGGGCGCGGGCGGTCGAGTCGAGGATTTCGCGGAGGAACTCGACTTCGTCGTCGTGGAGGTTGAGGTTCATGGGGGCCTCCTGATGGGGTGACTGGCGTCACAGGGTTGGCCCGTATCAGGATGGCACGTCGGGGGGCGCTGGCACAGACCTCGGCACAGGTCTCAGGGGTGGGTGGTCGGGGTGGTCGGTGGGTTTTACGCAGACCACGTCCTCGAAGCGTTGCAGGGCTACGGTGGCCAGGAGCATTGCTATCGGGACCAACACCGTTAGCCATACGTAGGCCGGGACGCTGCCCATGCCTGCACCCCCAACCGTCGGACCGAAGCTTTCTAGCAGTACCCCGCTCGCCGGTGGTTACACGTGGGCGGATGTCCTCCTTTCGGTGTTTGCCCGGCGGACGGTGGCGGCCAGGGTGAGGGCGGCCAGGGCGGTGGTGGCCAGCAGCAGCGTGGGTGGCGACCACCGGGGCTGGGCGGCGGCCAGCAGGTAGGGGAGCGCGAAGCCGAGGTAGGAGAGGGCCTGGTAGGTGGCGGTCAGGCGGGCCAGCCGGTGCGGCGGGGCCAGGCGCTGGACCTCCTGCAGGCCGCACACCTGGCAGTAGCCGTAACCGGCGCCCAGGGCCAGGCAGGCCACGGCGACCAGCACCGGATCGGCCGCCGCGGCGGCCCCGGCGGCCAGCAGGAGGCCGGCGATCACCACCAGCAGTGAGGTGGCGAGCAGCCGGGTCGGCCGGGTGGCCACCCGGCGGGCCAGCGGTTGCGCGGCGATCCCGGACAGCGCCGGCAGCGTGGTGACCAGCGCACTGAACAGCAGGGCCTGCCCGGCCAGCCGGTGCGCGACCAGGCCGGGCAGGTAGGCCAGGGCCACGGTGGCCGAGCCGAACACCCAGGGGGCCAGCGGGGCAACCACGCCGAGGAAGCGACGCCGCGCGGCCGGCGACCAGTTCTCCGTACCGGATGGCGGCGACGGGGCCCGGGTCTCCGGCGCGCGCCACGCCAGCGGCAGCGCCACCAGGCACAGCGCCAGGTGCGGCAGGTACGGCAGCACGGTGTGCGCCGGCCCCCACTGGGCGAGCAGCCCGGCGACCAGCGGCCCCGCGCCGAACCCGGCGGTCATCGCCACGGTGGCCCGGCGGGCGCCCGGACCGGGTTCCCCCGGTGTGCCCGGCCGGGAGAGCTCCTTGATCCACACGGTGCCTGAGCTGAACGCCGCGCCGCTGGCCACCCCGGCCACCAGCCGGCCGGCGAACAGCCAGCCGACACCGGTTCCGCCGGCGATCAGCAGCAGGCTGGCCAGCAGCGAGACGACCAGCGACGGCAGCAGCACCCGGCGCCGGCCGAAACGGTCGGACACCGGCCCGCCGAGCAGCAGCCCGGGGATCAGCCCGGCCGCGTACAGGCCGAAGGTGGCCTGGGTGACCGCGGGCGAAAGGCCCAGCTCGGCGCGGTACATCAGCAGCAGCGGGGCGAACTGGTTGGCGCCCCAACCTACCGTGGCGACCGCGACCGCGGCGGCCACCCAGCCGCGGCCGGCCGGCATCTGTTTCGTTGTCACGGAGCAATGCTGGCCGCCGGCCTCCGCCGCCGCGAGTGGCTGGAACGCCAATATGCGTACAGTTTGAGACATGACCGTGGTTGCCGTGGCCGTCACCGAGGGAATCCCGCTGTTCGAGGTCGCCGTGCCCAGCGCGGTGTTCGGCATCCCGCGCCCCGACCTGGTCGACCCGTGGTACGAGTTCATCGCCTGCGCCCCGCCCGGTGCCACGGTCGGCGGGTGGCTGCGCGCGGACACCCCGCACGGCCTGGCCGACCTGGCGCGGGCGGACACGGTGATCGTCCCGGCCTGCCACGACACCGGCACCGAACCGCCCCAGGAACTGCTGGACGCCCTCCGCCAGGCGTACCGCAACGGCGCCCGGGTGGCCTCGATCTGCACCGGGGCGTTCGTGCTCGCCGCCGCCGGGCTGCTGGACGGCCGGCGCGCCACCACCCACTGGATGCACGCGGCGGAACTGGCCGCGCGCTACCCCCGGGTCCGGGTCGACGACAAGGTGCTCTACCTGGACCAGGACAACATCCTCACCTCGGCGGGCAAGGCGGCCGGCATCGACCTGTGCCTGCACATGGTCCGCGCGGACCACGGGGCGGCGGTGGCCAACGCGGTCGCCCGGCGGATGGTGGTGGCCCCGCACCGCGAGGGCGGCCAGGCGCAGTTCATCGCCGCGCCGATGCCCAGCGGGGAGGACGACCGGCTGGCCGAGCTGCTCGACTGGGCCGCCCAGCACCTGGACCAGCCGATCACCGTGACCGACCTGGCCACCCGCGCGCACCTGAGCACCCGGCACCTGACCCGGCGGTTCCTCGAGGTCACCGGCACCACCCCGCTGCGCTGGCTGCTCACCCAGCGCATCCACCGCGCGCGGGAGCTGCTGGAACGCACCGAGGACGGGGTGGAGCTGGTGGCCGCCCGGGTGGGCATGGGCACCGGGGCGACGCTGCGCCGGCACTTCAACCGCGCGGTCGGCGTGCCCCCGGACGCCTACCGCCGGACGTTCCACGGCGCCGCGCGATGAGTTTTCCCCGCCTTGCTGGTCGATACCCGTGAGTTCCGACGGACGAGGAGGCACCGATGAGCGAGCTGGACAAACGTTTCACCGCCACCCTGCGCAAGAGCCCGAGCAAGGGTGGCTGGACCTACGTGGTGATGGACGGTTCGGCCGAGTACTTCGGTACCCGGGGCCTGGTCAAGGTCGGCGGCACCATCGACGGGCACCCGTTCCGCAGCTCGTTCATGGCGCTGGGCGACGGCACCCACAAGCTCCCGGTGCGCGCCGACCTGCGCAAACTGCTCGGCAAGGTGGCCGGTGAGGAGGTCGCCGTGCACCTCACCGAGCGCCTCGGCTAGCTGTACGGCCCGGCCCGGCCCTTCGAGCTGGCCCGGCCGACGTTAGCGGTCCTCGTCGCAGGTTGATCGCCATCCGTGGCGACTCAGCGTCGAAAATCGACGCCAAACCGCCAGAGACAACGATCACCCCATCGACCGGGGTGGAAGGCGACCAGCGGGGCCGCCCGCACACCACCCGCGAGCGCCCCAGCAGTGGCACCCGCATCCCGGTGAACGGAAGCCGCGCACTCCCTTGTCCGCACCGACCGGTCGTGATCGTGCGTAGTGTCGGCCGCACGCATCAGGCGGCACCCGAGCGGCGGCAGACCGCCTGGCCGCGCCGTCCAAGCCGATCTTTAGAACCGACATAGCCACCTGACCGGCCGATGGCCGCCCGGCGTGGGAGGGGTGGGGGCGATGTTGCGGAAGCCTACGGGTTTGATCGATTGTGCCGCGGTTGGTGGATGTTACGGGTGAGCTATCGCATACATTATTCAAGTGACCACCTGGCGGGACGCCGACGTCCCGGATCAGACCGGCCGCGTCGCGGTCGTGACCGGCGCGAACACCGGAATCGGGTTCGAGATCGCGCTGGCTCTGGCCCGGTACGGGGCTTCGGTGGTGCTGGCCTGCCGGAACCGGGAACGGGCCGAGGCGGCCGCCGCCCGGATCGACGAGCAGGTGCCGGACGCCGAGGTGTCCGTCGCGGTACTGGACCTCGCCTCGCTGGCCTCGGTGCGGGCCGCCGCCGCCGAACTGGTCGAGCGCCACCGGCGGATCGACCTCCTGATCAACAACGCCGGCGTGAACAGCCACTCGGCCCGCACCGAGGACGGGTTCGAGCTGCACTTCGCGGTCAACCACCTCGGCCACTTCGCCCTCACCGGCCTGCTGCTGGACCGGATGCGCGACGTGGCCGGTTCCCGGGTGGTGACGGTGAGCAGCCTGGTGCACCACGTCGGCCGGATGGACCTGGACCGGCTGGACGACCCGCGCCGGGCCTACGTGCGCGCCAAGCTGGCCAACCTGATGTTCAGCCTGGCGTTGCACCGGTGGCTGGAGCGGGCCGGCGCGGCGACCATCGCGGTGGCCGCGCATCCCGGCGGGGTGAGCACCGACCTGCTCCGTGAGCTGCCGTTCTGCCTGCGCTGGGCGACCAGCGTGATCGGCGGCTCGCTGTTCGGCCTCACGGCGGCCAAGGGGGCCCGGCCGACCCTGCGCGCGGCACTGGACCCGGCGGCGCGCGGCGGGGACTTCTACGGTCCGGGAGATCCGGTCGAGCTGTTCGGCGGGCCGGCCCGGGTGCACTGCGGCGCGCCGGCCGTGGACGTCGAGGTGCAGGACCGGCTGTGGGCCGAGTCCGAGCGGCTGACCGGGGTGCGGTTCGGCGACCGCGGCTTCTTGTAACCGTTACAAGTAAGCTCGGGGCATGGGGGAACGCATGGACCCGCGCCGGCGGCGCACCCTGGACGCACTGCTGCGCGCCGCCGAGGAGATCTTCAGCGAACGCGCGGTGGACGAGGTGACCGTCGAGCAGATCGCCGAGCGGGCGGGCGTCGCGGTGGGGTCGATCTACAACCACTTCGGCTCGAAGGCCGGGCTGCACGCCGCCGTCGTGGAGCGGGCGCTGCGGGTGGACCGGGAGCACATGGACCGCGCCTACCTGCCGGGGCGGGACCCGGTGGAGCAGGTGTTCGCGGCGGCCGATCAGTACCTGGCGTTCTATCTGGAGCACCCGGAGTACTTCCGGATGCTGGCGTTCCCCGGTGAGCCGGGGCGCTACCCGGCGGGGCGGGAGCTGGCCGACCGGTTGGTGAAGGAGGTCAACGAGCAGAACGGCCGGCTGGTCGCGGCGCTGCGGGCCGGGGTGCGGTCCGGCCGGCTGCGGGACGTCGACCCGGAGGAGGCGGCGACCGTGCTCTGGGCCGCGTGGAACGGGGTGATCAGTCTGGCGTGGCGGCCGGACCGCCTGCGTCGAGATCCGGCCGAGCTACGCCGGCTGCTCGCCACCGCCAGTGACCTGGTGGCGCACGGCCTGCTCAAGTCCGCCCGGGGCTGAACCGTCGACCCGCATCCAGGCGTCGGGCGCGCTGGACACGGGACGGCGCTCAGTGCCGGGCCATGTAGAGGTCGCGCAGTACGCCGGCCTCCAGCTCCATCTCGTCCAGGCGGGAGCGGACCACGTCGCCGATGCTGATCACGCCGACCAGCTCGCCGTCGGAGAGCACCGGCAGGTGGCGGTGCCTGGTCCGGGTCATCTTGACCATCACGTCGGCGACCGAGTCCCCCGGCGCGCAGTGCGGCACGTGCTGGGTCATCACCTCGGACACCGGCATCTGCAGCAGCGCGATGCCGTGCCGCCGCATCTCCCGCACCACGTCCCGCTCGGAGATGATCCCGGTGTAGCCGCGCGGCACCCCGGTCACCACCACAGCGCCGATCTTCGGCGGACCCACCAGATGGCTGATTGCCTGTTCGACTGTGGCCCAGGGCTGGATGGTGATCACCGAGCTGCCCTTGGCACGCAGCATTGATTCGACCTTCATGCTGACCTCCGATCGTGGCGGTGGTGCAGGCACTTTCGAGGCTAAACTCGCTGGTTCTGGATCTGCAATGACGGTCTGACCGGCTGGCTGAGAGGACATCTCAGCGCCTCCGCGTCAAGCCGCCATTTGCGGAGTCACGTGAAACCTAGCGTTCCTGAGAGTTCTAAGGTTTGCCGGTGCCCCGATCGATCTATTACCGCCGCCGGATCGTGGCGGCCGGCGCCCTGGTGCTCCTGGTCGTCGGCGCGGTGGCCCTGGTGATCGCCAGGATCCCGGGGCCGCCCGGCTGCACGGTCACCCTGGCGACCGCGCCGGACCGGGTGCTGGAGTACCCGTTGACCGTCGAGCAGGCGGACAACGCGGCCACCGTCGCGGGGGTCGGGCGCAAGCTCGGCATGCCGGACCACGCGGTCACCGTGGCCATCGCCACGGCCATGCAGGAGACCGGCCTGCGCAACCTCCCGCACGGCGACCGGGACTCCCTCGGACTGTTCCAGCAGCGCCCCAGCCAGGGGTGGGGGAGTGAGGCCCAACTGATGGACACGGTGTACGCCAGCACCGCCTTCTACCAGCGGTTACGCCAGCAGCCGAACTGGACGCGGCTGGAGGTGACGGACGCCGCGCAACTGGTTCAGCGGTCCGCCACGCCGCTGGCCTACGCCCGCTGGGAGCCCATGGCGAGGGCGGCCGCGGCGGCGCTCACCGGCGAGGCCGAGGCGTCGCTGGCGTGCCGCAACCTGAAGCTCGCGCCGGCCTCTCCGGGCACCCTGGTCCGGCTGGCCGAGCGGGAGCTGGGCACGGCCGCGCTGAGCGGTGCGCAGCCGCCGGAGCGGGGTCGCGCATTGGCCAACTGGTTGGTCGGGCACGCGGCGCGGGCGGGCGTGGACCGGGTCAGCGCGAACGGCAGTTCGTGGACGGCCGAGGCCGGTGAGTGGGCCGAGGAGGGTCCGCCCGACGGGCAGCTGCGACTGCGCCAGAGCCCGCCCGACGAATGAAAATTTCCCTCGGCCCTCAGTGATGTGTCAAAAAGCATGTACGGCGTGTCATCACCGTTACGTCCGGCCGGGTGGCTTTAGCATTCCGAACCGTCACCCGTCGAAGTGAATGCGTGAGGTAATCATGATCACGGCGTTCCGCTGTCCCGCCGAGCGTCAGCACCGGTTCGCGATCCTGGACGCCGGTGGCGGGCCGAAGGTGTTCGGCCTGGCGATGCGCTGCCCGATGTGCCCCGAGCCGACCGAGGCCGAGCAGTTGGCGGAGATCGTCGCGGCCCGCCGGCGCACCCTGGCCGGGGTGGCGGGGCTGCCCGAGCCGGTGCGGGCCGAGCTGCTGATGTCCGGGGCGATCGACTCGATCCACCGGGGCACGGTCACCGATGTGCTGGAGGCCGCGTGGCGCTGGCAGGCCCGGCACGGCGGCACGCTGCCCGTCCCGCTGCGCGGCGTGCCGGGCCCGACGTCGGCCGAGGTGCTGGAGGCCGCCACCCGTTTGCTCGATTCTCCGGCGCTCAACTGAGCCGCTGACCTGCGGAGACGGCGCGGAGTAATCGAAGCCTATCCTCAAGATCACCCGCTTGCGGGGCGGCTCTCAGGGTGACTGAGCAGTACGGTTTGACCATGGGTACCCCCGTATGGATGAGGTGGCGGCCACTGGCTGTCGCTTTGATCGCCTGCTTCCTCGCCGCCTGCGGCACGACCAGCACGGGGCGACCCGGCGACTTCCCGCCGCTCCCGTCCGACGCCGGTGACGACCGCGCCGCGCCGCCGGTCGCGGTGACGACCAAGGGCCCGCACAAGTTCAAGCACTCCACGCCGTCCGGGCGCCCGGTCTCCTTCGACCCGTGCCGGCCGATCCACTACGTGATCAACACGGCGAACATGCCGGACAAGGGCGCGGACATGGTCCGGGAGGCACTGGACCAGATCAGCCAGGCCAGCGGCTTCACCTTCACCGACGACGGGACCACCGAGGAGGCGGTGCCGACCGGTGAGCGGCCGCCGGTGCAGGAGCGCTACGGCGACAAGTGGGCGCCGATCATGTTCGCCTGGGCCGACCAGGCCAAGGTGCCGGCGCTGGCCGGTTCCGGCGGCCTCGGCGTGAACTACCCGATCTCGCCTTCGGGTCCCGAGTCGGAGCGCTACACCACCGGCATGGTGGTGCTCAACTTCCGCTACTTCGCCGACTGGCAGACCCGGCGCAACGGCTACCAGGTCACCCGCGCCTCGGTCATGCACCTGACCATGCTGGTGCTCGGCCTCGACGACGTCGGCGACCGGCGTGAGGTGATGGGCCGGTCCAGCACCAGCGACAAGCTCGGCCCCGGTGACCGCCAGGGCCTGGCGATGCTCGGCGCGTCCCCCTGCTACAGCGACACCTGAGGCCTGTGTTGCGTTTGGGGTGAGTGGGTTTCAAAGACGGCTTGGACGGCGGAGCTGGGTGGTCTGCCGCGGCTTGGGTGGCCTGTTGCGTTCGATCGCCCACGTTCATGGTCACCAGGGCACCGTGGTCGCTCGACGGCCACGAAAGGGGCCGCCATGTCCTGGTGATCATGAATTTGGCGTCGGACCATCGGCCCCGCATGATCAACTCACCCTCAGAGACGCTACCCGCGAGTAAAACGTCTCCCACGGTGAGTTGATCATCAGATGAGTTGATCATCAAAAGCCGGCGCGGACGCCGAACCGAACGTCGCGGGCCGCTCCCGAGCCGCGCCAGACCACCCAGCTCCGCCGTCCAAGCCGTCTTTAACCCCACCCACCGCAAACGCAACGGGAGAGGCTCAGTGGTGGCTGGCCGGGACGGTGGGGGTGGGGAGCTGGTCCAGCAGGCCGCGCAGGGACCGGTCGGTGAGCTGGTAGTGGATGGTGCGGCCGTCCCGGCGGGTGGTGACCACGCCGTGCGCCCGCAGCAGCCGCAGCGACTGGGAGACCGTGCTGTCCTTCACTCCGGTGGCCACCGCGAGGTCGGAGACGCAGATCTCCCCGGCATGGTGGATGCACAGCAGCAGGGCCAGCCGGGTCTGGTCGGCCAGCAGGGCGAACCGGGTGGCCCAGTCGTGCAGGGCCTCCCCGTCCGGCAGGTGCGCGATTGCCGCGCACACCCGCTCCCCGTCCTGGACGGCCCGCGCGTTGTCCGGATCGAGTAGGTGCACCTGTCCTATTCTGTCAGGCGCCCAACCGGTTAGGAGATCACGGCGCTATGCCTGAGCCCCAACGGCTACCCCCGGCCGAGGGCGAGCCCCCGGACTGCCCCGCCCGGGAGGACCCCGCCACGCTGGGCTTCACCCGCCGGCCCAAGGTGCGCTGGCTGGCCCCGGCCATGCTCGCGCGCACCGGCGCCCAGGTGGCCGTGTCGCAGGTGTTCGGCGCGTTCCTGGACCGCCGCGAGCTGCAGGCCCTGGAAACCGCCGACCCGCTGGACCTCTCCGGGGAGGTCGAGGACGGCGAGTTCTGGCTGGACTACGTCGCCGACCTTGGGGACGGGTTCGACGCGACCGCCACGGTGGCCAGCCAACTCGCCGAGGAGGAGCTGGAGCTGCCGGACGCCGACGGCCAGCCCCACCCGACCAGGGCCGGCCGGTTGCTGGTGATGGGGGGCGACCAGTGCTACCCGGTGGCCTCCCGGTCCAACTACGCCGACCGGCTGGTCGGCCCGTACCGGATGATGCTGCCCTGGACCGACCGGCCGCGCACCCTGCTGGCGCTGCCCGGCAACCACGACTGGTACGACGGCCTGACCAGCTTCCTGCGCCAGTTCTGCCAGGGCCGCTGGATCGGTGGCTGGCGGACCGTGCAGCGCCGCAGCTACTTCGCGGTGAAGCTGCCCGGCGGGTGGTGGCTGTGGGGCATCGACATCCAGCTCGGCGTCGACATCGACCAGGAGCAGCTGGACTACTTCCGCCGGGTGGCCGAGCGGGTCGCGCCGGACGACGCGATCGTGCTGTGCTGGGCCATGCCGGCCTGGGTGGAGTCCGGCAAGGACAACCCGGAGGGCTACGCGCCGCTGGAGTACTTCGAGCGCACGGTCATCCCCGACCGGCGGATGCTGCGACTGTCGCTGTCCGGCGACCTGCACCACTACGCGCGCTACCGGGGCCAGGACGAGGCCGGTCAGCAGAAGATCACCGCCGGTGGCGGCGGCGCGTACCTGTTCGGCACCCACAAGCTGCCCGAGCGGGTCCAGCTGCCGCCGGTGGAGTCGCACGACGTCGGCAAGCAGCCGCCGGTCACCTACCAGCTGGAACGGTGCTACCCGGACAAGGCCACCTCCAAGCGGCTGCGCTGGGGCATCCTCGGCTCGATCTACCGCAACAAGGGGTTCTGGCTGGTCCCGGCCATCGTGTACCTGCTGCTCGGGGTGACCCTGCGCCGGGCGTTCCCGGCGCTGGCCGAGCCCGACTGGTGGCTGGCCAGCGTGCCGGACCTGGTGCTGCTGATGGTGCTGGTGTTCCTGCTGTGGACCGGGCTGGGCCTGTTCACCGGCTTACGCCGGCGACGCAACCCCCGGCTGCGCGCGGCGGTCTCCGGTCTGCACACGGCGGCCCACCTGGCGTTGGTGACGCTCACCGTGGTCGGCGTCGAGCTCTGGTCGGAGGCGCTGGGCTGGTCGCCGGAGACCGGGGTCGCCGCTGTGCCGTTGGCCGCCTGGCTGGTCGGTGGCCTGGCCGGGCCGGCCGTGGTGGGGGTATACCTGTTGCTCGCCGACCACGCCGGGCCGCACGGCGTGAACACCGAGGAGCTGTTCGCCGGCCAGGCTATACAGGACTACAAATGCTTCGTGCGGCTGCGCATCGCGGCGGACGGCACGCTCACGGTGTTCCCGGTCCGGATCGACCGGGCGGTGCGCTGGACATTCGCCGGCGGGGGCCGGCGGACGGAGAACGGGAAGGGGGTGAGCCGGTGGTATATCCCGGTGGACGGGGTGGAGCCGAGGCCGGCTTTGATCGAGCCACCGATCACCGTGCCGAAGCGACCGTAGTAAATTTCCCAGGCGTAACGTTCCCCTCCCGAGACGAGCGTCAGGCCCCGAGACACGCGATGAATGTGACCGAGAACGCCGGGCAGCCCGAAATCGTCTTTCGGGCGCTGGACGCCGGTGGCGAGTTCCCGAGCGTGGTCGGCCCGTTGGTGGAGGCCGCCAAGCGGGAGTTGCCGGGCCGTCCCGAGCTGGAGCCGCCGGACGAGGGCGAGTACGCGGCGAAGAACCGCGGCGTGCTTTTGGTGGCCTATTTGGGCCGGCAGGCCTCCGCCACCGGCGGCTACCGGGCATTCCCCGGCGACCCGACCGGAAACACCGCCGAGGTCCGCCGGATGTTCGTCCGGACCGGCGCCCGCCGCTCCGGGCTGGGCCGGACGATGCTGGCCGAGCTGGAGGAGCGGGCCTGGGACGACGAGTACGGCCAGATGCTGCTCTACGCCACCGAGGACCTGGCCGCCGCGCGGGCGTTGTACGAGATGGCCGGGTACCGGCGACACACCGACTTCGACCCCAAGGACGACAGCGGCCGGTTGGCCTATGTCAAACAGTTGAACGGTCAGGCAAACTAGGAGCCATGGTCGCTCCCGTACCAGCCGACGAGATTGCCCGACTCACCGCCGAACGGGACCGGATCCGCGATCTTCACCTCGCGCCGCGCGACGACCGGCCGGCCAGCGCCGCGCGTGGCATCCACCACACCGCGCTGATCAGCGGCGATGTGCTGCGAACCGTCGAGTTCTACCAGGACGTGCTCGGCTTCCCGTTGATCGAGATGTTCGAGAACCGGGACCTGGCCGGCTCCACGCACTTCTTCTTCGACGTCGGCCACGGCAATACGCTGGCGTTCTTCGACCTGCCCGGGGTGGACCCGGGGCCGTATGCCGAGGTACTCGGCGGACTGCACCACCTGGCCATCTCGGTCACCCCGGAGAGCTGGGCGGCGGCCCGGGAGCGCCTGGACGCCGCCGGGGTGCCTTACCAGCTGGAGAGCGGCACCTCGATCTACCTCCGTGATCCGGACGGCGCGCGGGTGGAACTGATCGCCGATCCGCTGGGTGAGATGTACGGTCACCAGGTTGGATAACAGTTCCTCGCCAGTAACATGTTCTATGCACGCCGCCACTGGCGTGTCGTAAGAGATAGGTAGTGGGACGTTGAACGCTGGCCCGGACCGGCCGGAGATCTACTTTCGCGCGTTCGAGTACGGCGAGGCGCACGAGAGTCTCCTGGTGGTCATGCGCGCTTCGGCCCAGGCGGAGATGCCCGACCACCCGGACATGATCCCGCCGCCCGGTCCGGAGCTGGAACCGGCCAACCGGGGCGCCTACCTGGTGGCCTACGCCAACCGCAGGCCCGCCGCGTCCGGCGGCTACCGCACCTATCCCGGCGATCCGACGGGTGAGACCGCCGAGATCGTCCGCGTCTACGTCAACCCGGGCGCCCGGGGCAGTGGCGTCGGCCGGGCGCTGATCAACGAGCTGGAAGAGGCGGCCAAGGACGACGAGTACCGGCGCGTCGTCATGCATTTAAGCGACAACCAGCCGGCCGCGAAGGCGCTCTACGAGATCCTCGGCTACCGCCCGCTGCCCGGCGTCTCCCCGGACGAAGGCCCCGGCGGCCGCCTGACCTTCGCCAAGGACCTCACGGAATAGGGCCCGCACGGCCGCCGCCGGGTTCATCGGTGACCGGGTTCGCCGATGGCTTGGACGGCGCGGCTGGGGCTGGCCTACCGCACTCCGGGTGCGGCCCGTGGCGTTCGGCGTGGGCCGTCCCACCGCCAGCATCACGGTGTGTGACGACTGAGCGGGCGTCCTGTCCCGCTTGCTTCATCGACATCGACGTGAGTCCGGTCCGATCTTGGCCGAACCAGACTGGTGTCGATGTCGATGAACGCGGTCTCCGAACCAAGCTCCACCCGCGTCTCGCCGATGTAACCGGACGTGACCGATGGACGGCATCCACCTCGGAACCGGGCCAGGCGGCACCCGAGACCGCGGCTGCCCAGCCGCGCCGTCCAAGCCATCAACTACCAAAGATCGAATTGTTGGACGTGTTCCTATCGACCACAACCTCTGTGCGGCCGAGCGGGATGATGTCGACGATGGGGATACCGTCGCGGGTGATCACGAAGCCTGCGCCGTTCTCGATCGCTCGCATGATGGCGGGGAAGTCCTCGAGCAATTCATGCTGGGTGATGTGCTTCACGCGATATAACTTAGTGTGCGCGGCTACGGATTACCGCCAGGAGGGCAGCCACATCTCGGCGTTCCAGTGCGCCACGGTGATCGAGTCACCCACCATGACCGGCCACATCCAGGCGAAGTTGGCCACCGCCAGACCCACGTAGAGCGAGACGACCAGCAGCCCGGTGGCCCGCCGTTCGGCGCCCGACCCGGCCTTGCCCAGGATCTCGCCCAGCGCCAGGGTGATCGCCAGCACCAGGAACGGCGCCATGGTGGTGGCGTAGAAGAAGTACATCTGCCGGTCGATCTCGAGGAACCACGGGAGGTACCCGGCGCCGTAGCCCACCAGGATGGCCGCGTACCGCCAGTCGAACCGGGTGGCCGCCCGCCACACCGACCAGCCGAGCGCGGCCGGGCTGGCCCACCACAGCGCCGGCGTGCCGATGAGCATGGTGGCGCTCACGCAGTCGTCCGCGCCGCAGCCGTGCCCCTCGCCGGAGTAGTAGTAGAGCATCGGGCGCAGGCTCATCGGCCAGGCCCACGGCTTGGACTCCCAGGGGTGCGGGTCGGCCTTGTTGGTGTGCAGCTCGGTGTGGAAGGACAGCACGTGCGAGCTGTAGTACCAGAGCGAACGCAGCGCGTCCGGCAGGAAGGCCCACGGGCCGCCGGTGCCGATGCCCCGGCCCACTTCGTACCGGTCGGTGGCGGTCTCGCTGGCGAACCAGGCCCACCAGCCGGCCAGGTAGGTCAGCACGGGCACGAGGGCGAGCGCCCACAGCGCCGGCCCGAGGTCGCGCACCGCGGTGCCCACCCACGGCCGGC
>JACHMT010000005.1 GCA_014208095.1 Actinospineispora eucalypti
CGTCGGCAGTACTCGGGGGAGAGCGTTCCGGGTGCGTGCGGGTGATCAGTGCAGCTCGGCTACGGCGGTCTCCAGGCCTCGGTGGAAGGTCGGGTAGGCGAAGATCGTCCGGCGCAGCCGGTTGGTGGGCACCCGGGCGTGCACCGCGACGGTGAGCGCGGAGAGCACCTCGCCGCCGTTCGGCCCGACCGAGGTGGCGCCCACCAACACACCGGCCACGGCGTCCTCGACCAGCTTGATCAACCCGTCGCCGCCCGGGCCGTGGATCCAGCCGCGGGTGGTGGCGGACATCGGCGTGACGCTGGTCCGCACGTCCAGGCCGGCCTCCCGGGCCTGCGCCTCGGTGAGCCCGACCGCGCCGACCTCGGGATCGGTGAAGGTCACCCGGGGCACGGCGTGGTGCTCGGCGGTGAAGTCGGGGTCCTCGCCGAGGATGTCCCGCTCGACGATGCCGGCGTGGTACATGGACATGTGGGTGAACGCGCCCTTGCCGGTGATGTCGCCGATCGCGTAGACGCCGTCCACCACGCGCATCCGCCGGTCGGTCGGCACGAAGCGCTGCCCGCCGTCCACGCCGACGGTGTCCAGGCCCAGCTCGGCCAGGTGCGCGGTGCGCCCGGTGGCCACGAGCAGGTGTTCGGCCCGCAGCGAGCCGGTGGGCAGGCGCACGGTGAACTCGGAGCCGGAGTGGGAGACCGCCTCCACGCCGGCCGAGGTGTGCACCCCCAGCCCCTCCGCGCGGAGAACGTCGGCGACCACCTGGCTGGCCTCCGGCTCCTCCAGCGCCAGCAGCCGGTCGGCCCGCTCCACCACGTCCACCTTGCTGCCGAACCTGGCAAACGCCTGAGCCATCTCCACGCCGATTGCGCCGCCGCCGAGCACCACCAGTGACGCCGGCGCGGCCTCCGCGCGCACCGCGTCCCGGTTGGTCCAGAAGGGTGTTTCCGCCAGCCCGGGTACCGGTGGCACGACCGGGCTGGTGCCGGTGTTGAGCACGATCGCCCGGCTCGCGGTGAACTCCTGGTCGCCCACCCGGATCGTGCGCGGGCCGGTGAGGCGGGCCCGGCCCCGGACGAACCGGCCGCCCTTGCTCTCGAACCGGTCCACCGCGATCTGGTCGTCCCAGTTGGTCGTGGCCTCGTCGCGGATCCGCCGGGAGACCGGCGTGTAGTCCGCGCTGACCTGGGCGGAGCCGGCCAGCGCCGGTACCCGCCGCGCCTCGGCCAGCGCGTTTCCGGCGCGGATCATCATCTTGCTCGGGATGCAGCCGTAGTACGGGCACTCGCCGCCGACCAGGTGTGCATCGACCCCGAGTACCGACAGTCCCGCCTCGGCCAGCCGGCCGGCCATGAAGTCCCCGCCGGGCCCCATGCCGACGACAATTACGTCAAAGTTGTTCTCCGGCATGTCCGGCCCCCTTCGTCACTCGCAGCCTATGCCCGGCCCCGGCGCGCTCGATCGGGTTCGTGCTATAGCACGAGCCGGTTCGTCGTCCTGGTCGGCCGGGGCGGCCTGGATCACGAAGCGCCGAGCCGGCCGCGACGGCACACTACCGTCGTGTTCAACCCAACTCGTGAGCTGTTGACGTTCATGTCGGTCGTCGCCCGCCGGCCCGCAACGGTCGGCGCGTTCGCGCCGAGCTCCGTCCCGCTGGCCGAACGGCTGGCCTCGGTGGTGCCCCGTTCGGCCACCACGGTCGTGGAGCTGGGGCCGGGCACCGGGCCGGTCAGCGCCGCCATCCACCGGCGGCTGCCGGTGGGCGTGCGGCACATCGGAGTGGAGATCGACGAGCAGTTGGTCGAGTACCTGCGCGCGAACCAGGTTCCGCTGGACGTGGTGCACGGCGATGCCGGCGAGCTGCGCGCGCTGCTCGCGGAGCGCGGCATCCAACGGGTGGATGCGGTGGTCAGCGGGCTGCCCTGGGCGGTCTTCGACACCGACCGGCAGCGTCAGATCCTGGGCGAGGTCGCCTCGGTGCTGGACCCGGAGGGGGTATTCACCACATTTGCTTACCTGCATGCCTTGCCAAGTCGACCGGCCCGCCGATTTCGCGCAATGTTGCGATCGCATTTTGATGAGGTGCTGATGACCACCAGTGTGTGGCGCAACCTTCCTCCGGCGGTGACCTACGTGTGTCGGCGGGTGAAACCGCATGCCGAGCTGGGATGAGCTGCTCGGTTCGGTTTCCCCAAGTCTGCTTCTGCTCATCGTCGGCGCCGCCGTGGCCGCCGAGTCCGCATTCATCTGGACCATGTGGCTGCCGGGCGCGACCGGCCTGTTGGCGCTGGGCTTCTTCGCCCGGCTGGACGTGGTCGAGCTGGCGCCGGCCATGTTCACCGGCCTGTGCGCCGCGTTGGCCGGCAGCACGGTCGGCTACCTGCGCGGCCGCCGATCCGGGTTGCACGAGCGCGTGGTCCGGCTGGCCGAACGGATCAGCGGCCGGCCCCTGCCGCACGACGGCGAGTTCCTCCGCCGGTGGGGCGGGCCGGCGATCGCCGGGTGCCAGTGGGTGGTCATCTCGCGCACGCTGATGCCCCGGCTGGCCGCTTCGGGCGGGTGGTCCTACCGCCGGTTCGCGCCCTGGAGCGTGCCCTCGGCGGCGCTGTGGGGCAGCGGGCAGGTCGGCTTCGGCTGGCTGGCCGGCGAGGCGTACCGGGAGGTGGCGAAGTGGTCCGGGTGGATCGGCGGGGCGGCGCTGCTGGTGCTCACCGGCGCGGCGCTCGCCGGGCTGCGGTCCGCGCGCCGGCCCCGGGTGCGCCGGGCGGTGTAGTCAGCCCGGCGGTGCCGCGGTGGACTCCCGCAGCACCAGCTCCGCCGGGATGCGTACCCGCCGCGGGGGTCCGGGCGGGGCGTCCGTGAGCACCAGGCGCATCGCCTCGCGGCCCATCCGGTTCAGGTCCAGCGCGACGGTGGACAGCGCGGGGGAGAGGTGGCGCACGATCGGAATGTCGTCGAAGCCCACCAGGGACAGCCGCTCCGGCACCGGCACGCCGTGCTCGCGCAGGGCCATCAGGGCGCCGATGGCCATCACGTCGGTGACGCAGAACAGCGCGGTGGCCGGAATCCCGGCGGCCACCAGCTCGCGGGCCGCCGCGTAGCCGCCGTCCTCGGTGAAGTCCCGCTCGATCACCAGCAGGTCGGACTCCGGGATGCCGGCCGACGCCAGCTCGGCGGCGAAGCCGCCGAGCCGGTGCGCCACCGTGGTCAGCGTGCGGGGGCCCGACGCCACCGCGAAGCGGCGGTGGCCCAGCTCGAGCAGCGCCCGGGCGATCGCCGCCCCGCCCGCCCGGTTTTCCGGCAGTACCGCGTCGCCGGGCAGGTCGTGGTGGCTGACGAACGCGTACCGCCCGCCGGCGTCCCGGTAGTTCTCCAGCTCGGTGCGCATGGCCCGCTGGTACTCCGGGTCGGCGAACCCGCTGCCCACCAGCAGGATGGCCCGGGCGCGCTGGGCGCGCAGCGCGGAGACGTACTCGATCTCGCGTTCCGGCGAGCGGAAGGTGCTGCCCAGCATCACCAGCGCGCCGCCCCGGGTGGCCACCTCGATGGCCCCCCGGGTGATGGAGGAGAAGTACGGGTCGCTCACGTCGTGCATGACCAGCCCGACCGTGGTGGTCGCGCCGCCGGCCAGCGCCTGGGCGTGCGCGTTCGGCACGTAGCGGAGCTTCCGGGCGGCGGCGAGCACCCGGTCGCGCAGCTCGGCGCGGACCACCCGGTCGCCGCCGTTGAGCACCCTGGACGCGGTCGCCAGGGAAACCTCGGCCGCGTTCGCCACCTGTTCCAACGTGACGTAGCGCCCGGCGTGAGTATCCATCGCCGCCCCCTTGACCCTTCGGTTCCCGGAGTCTAGCGTGCTGGAAAGCGCTTACCGGAAAGCGCTTTCCGATTGAGGGTAAGATTTACGAATCCTCACCGAGGCGAGGCGCCGGGCCGGGCCACACCGCAACGAAGGGGGCGGCCCGGCGCCGAGAGGGGCCAGTGCATGGAGCGACGCGTCGTCGGCATCGCGATGAACGGGGTTACCGGCCGGATGGGCTACAACCAGCACCTGGTCCGGTCCATCCTGGCTATCCGCGAGCAGGGCGGCCTGGCCGCCGGGGACCAGGTGCTGTGGCCGGAGCCGGTACTGGTCGGGCGGAACGAGGACAAGCTGCGCGCCATCGCCACCCGGCACGGCCTCGACCGCTACACCACCAGCCTGGACGAGGCGCTGGCCCAACCGGACGTGCAGATCTACTTCGACGCGCAGACCACCCAGCTGCACGAGAAGGCGATCACCAGCGCGATCGAGGCCGGCAAGCACGTGTACGCGGAGAAGCCGCTGGCCGAGCGGCTCGACGTGGCGCGGGAGCTGGCCGCGGCCGCCGACCGGGCCGGCGTGCGCACCGGCGTGGTGGCCGACAAGCTGTTCCTGCCCGGCCTGCGCAAGCTGCGCCGGCTGCTGGACGGCGGGTTCTTCGGCCGGCTGCTGTCGGTGCGTGGCGAGTTCGGCTACTGGGTGTTCGAGGGGGACTGGCAGTCCGCGCAGCGCCCGTCCTGGAACTACCGCACCGAGGATGGCGGCGGCATCACCCTGGACATGTTCTGCCACTGGGAGTACGTGCTGCACAACCTGTTCGGCCGGGTGCGGTCGGTGCAGGCGCTGTGCGCGACGCACATTCCCGAGCGGGTCGACGAGCAGGGCAGCCGCTACGCGGCCACCGCCGACGACGCGGCCTACGGAATCTTCGAGCTGGACGGCGGGGCCATCGCGCAGATCAACTCCTCCTGGGCGGTCCGGGTGTTCCGGGACGAGCTGGTCGAGTTCCAGGTGGACGGGACCGAGGGCAGCGCGGTGGCCGGACTGCGCCGGTGCCGGGCGCAGCACCGTTCGGCGACCCCGAAACCGGTGTGGAACCCGGACGTGGCCAACCCGCTGGACTTCCGCGCGCAGTGGTCCGAGGTGCCGGACAACGAGGACTTCGACAACGGGTTCAAGGCGCAGTGGGAGCTGTTCCTGCGGCACCTGTACGCCGACGGCCCTTGGGAGTTCGACTTCACCTCGGCCGCGCGCGGCGTGCAGCTGGCCGAACTGGGCCTGCGCTCGGCGTCCGAGGGCCGACGCCTCGAGGTGCCCCAGCTGTGACCACGCTGATCCTGCCGCATGCCGATGGCGGGCTGCGCCCGCATCGGCTCGTGAGTGGCGAGTACCGCTATGGCGCTACTCGCCACTCACGGGCCACGCGCGAGCGCGTGGCCTACGCCGCGGCCCACGTGGTGGCCGACCCGCTGGCCGACAACACCCCCGGCCGCCCGGCCGCACTGGACTGGGACGCCACCCTGGCCTTCCGGCACCACCTGTGGCGGCACGGGCTGGGCGTGGCCGACGCGATGGACACCGCGCAGCGCGGCGCCGGCCTGGACTGGGCGACCACCGCCGAGCTGATCAGGCGCAGCGCGAGAGAGGCGCGCGCGGTCGGCGGCGCACTGGTCTGCGGCGTCGGCACCGACCAGCTTCCGCCGGGGGAGCACGACCTGGACGCGGTGCACCGCGCCTACGCCGAGCAGCTCGAGCTGGTGGAGGACGCCGGGGCCACCCCGGTGATCATGGCCAGCCGGGCGCTGGCCGCCGCCGCGCGCGGCCCGGAGGACTTCGCCAAGGTGTACGGCGCGCTGCTGGACCAGGTGCGCGGGCCGGTGCTGCTGCACTGGTTGGGGCCGATGTTCGACCCGGCGCTGGCCGGCTACTGGGGCGGCGCCGGGGCCGACCTGGACGCAGCCACCGAGTCCTTCCTGGCGATCGTCGCCGGCCATCCGGACAAGATCGACGGGGTCAAGGTGTCCCTGCTGGACGCCGAGCGCGAGGTGGCCATCCGCCGCCGGCTGCCGGCCGGGGTGCGCTGCTACACCGGCGACGACTTCAACTACCCGGAGCTGATCCTCGGCGACGACCAGGGTCACAGCGACGCGCTGCTCGGGATCTTCGACCCGATCGCCCCGGCGGCGGCCGCCGCGCTGGCCGCCCTCGACGAGGGGGACGCCGAAAAATACCAAGAGATCTTCGCGCCGACCGTGCCGCTGGCCCGGTGGATCTTCCAGGCGCCGACCTTCCACTACAAGACCGGCATCGTCTTCCTGGCCTGGCTGGCCGGGCACCAGAGCCACTTCCAGATGGTCGGCGGCGCCCAGAGCGCCCGCTCGCTGCCGCACCTCGGGGAGCTGTTCGTGCTCGCCGACGCGGCCGGCCTGCTGTCGGACCCGGAGCTGGCCGCCGGGCGGATGCGCGCGCTGCTGCGCACGGGCGGGGTGGACCAGTGAGCCTCAGCATCAACCGGGAGTCGGTCAAGCAGTGGAAGCTGCCGGAACTGGTGGACGGCTGTGCGGTGCGCGGCATCACCGGCGTCGGCCTGTGGCGCTACGACGTCGAGGCGTACGGGGCGGCCGGCGCGGCCGAGCTGGTGCGGGACGCCGGGCTGGAGGTCACCTCGCTGTGCCGGGGCGGCTTCTTCACCCGCCTGGACCGCAACTTGGAACACAATCTCGACGACAACCGCCGCGCGATCGACGAAGCCGCCGCGCTGGAAACCGACGTACTCGCGCTGGTCTGCGGCGGCCTCCAAGACCTGGACCTGAGAACCGCCCGGCAACGGGTCGCCGACGCGATCACCGAGCTGGCGCCCTACGCGGCCGAGCGCGGGGTGCGGCTGGGCATCGAGCCGCTGCACCCGATGTTCTGTTCGGACCGATCGGTGGTCAGCACCCTGGGCCAGGCGGTGGAGCTGGCCGAGCGGGCCGGCCCGGCCGAGGCGGTCGGCGTGGTGGTGGACGCCTACCACGTCTGGTGGGACCCGGAGCTGGACGCGGCCGTCCGCCGCGCCGGGGAAGGGGGCCGGATCGTCGCGTTCCAGGTCTCCGACTGGGTCACCCCGCTGCCGGCCGGCGTGCTGACCGGCCGGGCGCTGATGGGCGACGGGTGCATCCGGCTGGCCGAGATGCGCGACCTGGTGGAAGCCGCCGGCTACACCGGGCCGGTCGAGGTGGAGATCTTCAACGACGAGCTGTGGGCCCGGCCCGGCGCCGAGGCGCTGGACCTGATCATCGAGCGGTACCGAAGCGAACTGGTGTAGCAACCCAAAGGCGGGAACATGAGCACCACCGGTGGAGAAAAGACAGCGGCCGACAACACCGTGGCGCGGCTGGAACGGCTGCCGTTCGGGCGGGTGCACCTGCGGGTGGCCTCGCTGCTGGGCACCGGCACGTTCTTCGACGCGTTCGACTCGCTGGTCATCGCGGTCGTGCTGACCGTGGTGATCAACACCTTCCAGGTCCAGCTGGGCAGCGCCGGACTGCTGATCAGCGCGGCGTACGTCGGCCAGTTCATCGGCGCGATCTCGCTGGGCGCACTGGCCGAGCGGTACGGCCGGCGGCTGGCCTTCATCGGCTCGCTGGCCTGTTTCGGCCTGCTCAGCCTGGCCGCCGCGTTCGCCTGGAGCTTCGAGTCGCTGCTGGTGCTGCGGCTGCTGCAGGGCATCGGGCTGGGCGCCGAGGTGCCGATCGCCGGCGCGCTGTTCAACGAGTTCGTGCGCGGCCGCAGCCGGGGCCGGGCGGTGATGATGTACGAGAGCATCTTCAGCTGGGGCATCCTGCTGGCCCCGCTGATCGGGTTGCTGTTCTTCCAGCTGTTCGGCCAGGAACTGGGCTGGCGGCTGCTGTTCGTGTTCGGCGCGCTGCCGGTCGTGGTCGCCGTGGTCGCGTACTACAAGCTGCCCGAGTCGCCGCGCTGGCTGGCCGAACGCGGCCGCACCCAGGACGCGGGCAAGGTGCTGGACGAGATGGAGGCGGACGCGCGGGCGCGCGGCGTCACCCTGGAGGAGCCGGAGGTGAAGTCGCCGGCGGACGTCAAGCCCACCCGGTTCGGCGAGCTGTTCAGCCCGGCCTACCGCCGCCGGACCGCGCTGTCCTGGGTGACCTGGTTCTGCGGCTACTTCATCCTCTACGGCTTCTCCACCTGGCTGCCCACGCTGTACGTGAAGCTGGGCGGGCTGCCCACCGGGAGCGCGCTCGGGCTTACCGCCGTGGTGAGCGCGATCTACCTGGTGGAGATCTACATCTTTGCGCTGACCGTGGACCGGGTCGGCCGCAAGCCGTGGTTCGTCGGCGGGTTCGCGCTGGCCGTGCTGGGCGGGGTGTTCGGCTGCGTGGCGATCGCGCTGGGCGCGACGGCGTGGCCGGTGCTGTTCGTGGCCGGCCTGCTGATGGGGCTGGGCATCAGCCCGGTGACCGCCGGGCTCTACCTGTACACCCCGGAGCTGTACCCGACCCGGATGCGCGCCTGGGCGACCGCGACCGGCAGCAGCCTGAACCGGGTGGCCAGCACCATCGGCCCGATCCTGGTGGGCACGCTGCTCGGCGCCGGCCTCGGGCTGGGCAGCGTGTTCCTGGCGTTCGGGCTGGTGGCACTGGTCGGGTTGGCGGTGATGGCCGCCTTGGGCATCGAGACCAAGCAGCGAGTGCTGGAGGAACTGGCCCAGTGATCGAGACGACGCTGGTGGGCAGTTACCCGGTGCCGTCCTGGCTGCGCGCGGCGCCGTCCCGCGAGGCGCTCGACGACGCCGCCGCCGTGGTGCTGGCGCTGCAGCACCGGCTGGGCGTGGACCTGCTCACCGACGGGGAGCTGTCCCGGTTCGACATCAACCACCCCGAGACCAACGGCATGATCGAGTACTTCGTGCGGCCGCTGGGCGGGGTGCGTTCGGCGGTCGGCCGGGCGGACGCGGCCCGGTTCGCCGCGCAGGCCCACATGGGCTTCCGCGCCCGGCCGGCCGGGGTGGTCACCGGGCCGCTCGACGAGGGCACGCTGGACCTGGTCGGCGCCTACCGGGTGGCCCGCGCGCTGGCCACCGGGCCGCTCAAGTTCACCGTGACCAGCCCCTACATGCTGGCCCGCACGCTGCTGGACGACCACTACGGGGACCTGCGCACCCTGGCCCTGGCGCTGGCCGACGTGCTCGCCGGACAGCTGGCGGAGATCGACGCCGAGGTGGTCCAGGTGGACGAGGCCAACGTGCCCGGCCGCCCCCAGGACGCCGAACTGGCCGCCGACGTGATCAACCGGGTGCTCGACGCCGTGCCCGGGACGCCCGCCGTGCACCTGTGCTTCGGCAACTACGGCGGGCAGCGGGTGCAGTCCGGGCGGATGCGCGAGCTGCTGCCGTTCTTCGCCGCGCTGCGGGCCGACCACGTGGTGCTGGAGGCGGCCCGGCACGACGTGGACGACCTGAAGGTGCTCGCCGAGGTGCCCGACCTGAAGTTCGGAGTCGGCGTGATCGACATCAAGGACACCCAGATCGAGACGGCCGACCGCGTCGCCGGGCGGATCGAGCGCGCGGCCGGTTGGCTGGGCGGCGTCGGGCGGATCCGTTACGTGCATCCGGACTGCGGGTTCTGGATCCTGCCCCGGTCGGTTGCGGACGGAAAGATCGCCGCCCTGGTCGCGGGAAGGAACCGCTTCCTCGGTGAGTGACCCGGCCACTGACCCGCTCGCCGAACTGGACCGGCACCTCTGGCAGCCCACCGAGGCGGTGATCACCGACCTGGCCGGGCTGCCCGGGAACCTGTTGCTGCTCGGCGCCGGGGGCAAGCTCGGGCTGAGCCTGGCGCGGATGGCCCGGCTGGCCTTCGACCGCGCCCCGGACCGCGGCCCGGACCCGGGCCGCGAACGCAGGGTGATCGCGGTGTCCCGGTTCGCCGAGCCCGGCCGGCGCGCCGACTTCGCCGACGCCGGCATCGAGACGATCCCCGCCGACCTGGCCGACCCGGCGGCGCTGCGCGCGCTGCCCGACGCGGCGAACGTGATCTACCTGGTCGGCCGGAAGTTCGGCACGCACGGCGACGAGTGGACCACCTGGGCGGTGAACACCTACCTGCCGGCCCTGGTCGCCGAGCGGTTCGCCGGATCCCGGATCGTGGCGTTCTCCACCGGCAACGTCTACCCGCTCACGCCGGCCGGCTCCGGCGGGGCCGACGAGGGCACCCCGCCCGGCCCGGTCGGCGAGTACGCGCAGTCCTGCCTCGGCCGGGAGCGGCTGCTCGAGCACGTCTCGCGGGAGCGCGGCACACCGATGTCCATCCTGCGGCTGAACTACGCGATCGACCTGCGCTACGGCGTGCTGCACGACATCGCCCGCGCGGTGCAAGCCGGCGAACCGGTGGACGTCACCATGGGCAGCGTCAACGTGCTCTGGCAGGGCGACGTCAACGCGGTCACCCTGCGCTCGCTGCGGCACTGCGCCTCGCCGCCGGACGTGCTCAACGTGACCGGTCCGGAGACCGTTTCGGTGCGCTGGCTGGCCCACGAGCTGGGCCGGCGGCTGGGCCGGATGCCGGTGATCACCGGCGAGGAGGCGCCGACCGCGCTGCTGTCCAACTCCGCCCGCTGCATGGCCCGCTTCGGCTACCCGTCGGTCCCGCTGGAACGGATACTGGACTGGACGGCCCAGTGGGTGGCCGCCGGCGGGCCCAGCCACGGCAAGCCGACGAAGTTCGAGCAGCGCGGCGGGGTGTTCTGAGGTGGAACGCGCGGTGGCCGACGCATTGCGCGACGGCCGGGTGATCCCGGCGCACCCGCTGGCGCTGACTTCCGACCGGAAGCTGGACGAGGAACGCCAGCGTGCGTTGACTCGGTACTACCTGGACGCCGGCGCCGGCGGGGTGGCGGTGGGCGTGCACACCACGCAGTTCGCCATCCACGACCCGGCGGTCGGGCTGTACCGGCCGGTGCTCGAGCTGGCGGCCGAGGAGCTGCGTGGGGCCGACCCGTCGGTGATCAAGGTTGCCGGGGTGCTCGGGCCGACCGGGCGGGCGGTCCGGGAGGCGGAGCTGGCCGCCGGGCTGGACTACGACCTGGCGCTGGTCGCGGCCAGTTCCTGGGGGGACGTTCCGGAGCCGGAGGTGTTGGCCGGGTTGCGGGCGGTGGGCGAGGTGCTGCCGGTGTTCGGCTTCTACCTGCAGCCGGCGGTGGGCGGCCGGGCGTTCGGCGTCCCGTTCTGGCGTGAGCTGGCTTCGCTGCCGGCCGTTCGGGCGATCAAGATCGCGCCGTTCGACCGGTACCGCACGCTGGACGTGGTACACGGGGTCCTCGCGTCCGGCCGGGCCGGGGAGGTCGCGCTCTACACCGGCAACGACGACGCGATCGTGGCCGACCTGGTCACCCCGCTGCCCGGGGGTGCCCGGATCGTCGGTGGGCTGCTCGGCCAGTTCGCTGTGTGGACGGCCGGCGCGGTGGCGCTGCACGCCCGGATCCGCCGGCTGGTCACGGCGGGTGAGCCGATTCCGGCGGACCTGTTGGAGCTGGGGGCGCAGCTCACCGACGCCAACGCGGCGGTGTTCGACGCGGCGAACGGCTTCCGCGGTTGCATCCCGGGCATCCACGAGGTGCTGGTCCGGGAGGGTGTGCTGGCCGGCCGCTGGTGCCTGGATCCACAAGAAGATCTTTCGCCAGGTCAGCTGGCCGAGATCGACAGGGTCTGGCGGGCCTACCCCCGGCTGCGCGGCTGACCCGCCCTGAGAGGATGGGCCTCCTTAACATTCGGAGGTGCCCCGCGTGTTACCCGTCGAGCTCCCGGAGAACTGGTGGCGCCTGGACGCGGCGCTCGGCCGGTACCGCGGCGCCTTGATCGGCGGCGTCGCGTTCGCCTTTCTCTCCGCGCTGTACGTGGTCGACCTGGTGTCCGGGTACGACCGGGTGCCCGGCGACGTGGTGGCCGCCGGGGTGCGGCTGGGCGGGCTGGGCGCGGCCGAGGCCGAACAGACCCTGCGCGCGGCACTGGCGCCCAGACTGACCAAGCCGGTGGAACTGGTCGCCGGGACGGAACGCGGCGAGCTCGACCCGCTGGCCGCCGGGCTCGAGGTGGACTGGCCGGCCACCGTCGCTCGCGCGATGGACCAGCCGGTGAACCCGTTCACCCGGATCGGCTCGTTGTTCGGCGACCGGGAGGTCGGCGTGGTCAGCCGGGTGGACGACGTCCGCGCCGGCGCCGCGCTGGACCAGCTCGGCCAGCGGGTGGGCAAGCCGCCGGTGGAGGGGTCGGTGCGGTTCACCGGGCTGACGCCGGTACCCGTGTACCCGACCGGCGGGCACCAGTTGGACCTGCCCGGTGCCGTGCGAGCGGTCGCCGACCGGTGGCTGGCCGGTGCGCCGGTCTCGCTGCCGGTGGTGGACCAACCCGCGACGGCCAGCGCCGCCGACGTCGACCGGCTGGTCGCCGAGGTGGCCGGGCCGGCGGTGTCCGGCCCGCTGACCCTGGTCGGGGACGGCGCCCGGGCCACCCTGGAGCCCTCGGAGATCGCGGCGGCGCTGCGCTTCCGGGTGGACGGCGCGCGCGGCCTGGTGCCGGACCTGGACCTGGACGTGGTGCGCAGGGCGGTGTCCGGGCCGCTGGCCGCCACCGACCGGCCCGGGCGGGACGCGTCGATCGGGTTCTCCGCCGGCGCGCTGACCGTGGTGCCCGCCCAGGACGGCCGGGTGATCGACTACCCGGCGACCTTCCGTGACCTCGGCGGGGTGTTGTCCCGCACCGACGGGCCCCGCGAGCTCACCGTGGTCTACCAGGCCCAGCCGGCTCGCGTCACGACCGAGGAACTGCGCAAGGTGCTGGACGCCGGGGAGATGAGCACCTTCACCACCGGCGGGTTCGCCGCCGACTCCGGCCGCAACATCCGGCGCGCCGCCGAGATGATCAACGGCAAGGTGGTTCGGCCGGGGCAGACGTTCAGCCTGAATGGGGCGACCAACCCGCGCAACGCGGCGAACGGCTTCGTGGAGGCCGGCATCATCGAGGACGGCGAGCCGGCGCGCGGCATCGGCGGCGGGGTGTCGCAGGTGGCCACCACGCTGTTCAACGCGGCCTACTTCGCCGGCATGGTGGACATCGAGCACAAGGAGCACAGCTACTACATCAGTCGCTACCCGGTCGCCCGGGAAGCCACCGTGTTCAATGACGTGATCGACGTGAAGTTCCGCAACGACACCCCGGGCGCCGTGGTGATCCGCACGATCTGGACCCCGTCCTCGCTCACCGTGAAGCTGCTCGGCACCAAGGTCTACGAGGTCAGCTCGGCCACCGGCGCCCGGCGCAACCAGACCTCGCCGGACTCGCACAGCAGCGACAGCGACTCCTGCAAGCCCAGCAAGGGCGCGCCCGGTTTCACCGCCACCGACACCCGCACCCTGCGCGACCTGCGCTCCGGCGAGGTGCGCTCGGAGACCCGCACCGTCACCTACCGCCCGTCCCCCACCATCACCTGCGACGGCGACGACGATGACGACGAAGATGACGACGACGAGGACTGACACCCCCACCCACCTGATTCAGTCACTTCAGCACGCTGATTCAGTGACTCCAGCAGGCTGATTCAGTTACTTCTGGCGCGGGCGGCGGGTCAGGGTGAGGTAGGCGAAGATGCCGGCCACCGCCAGGGTGGCCAGGCCCAGGACGCCGACGCGGAAACCCAGTGAACCGCCACCGGCGAGCGTCCAACCCAGTGCGGCGACCGAGGAGCCCATGGTCATCGCCACCGAGCGGGCGGTCATGCTGGCCCCGCCGGCCGAGCCGGCCATTCCGGGCGGAGCGGCGCCGAGGGTGGCGGTGTTGACCGCCGTGTTGAACAGGCCGGCACCCACCCCGAACAGCGCCAGGCGCCAGCCCAGGTCGACCAGTGAGGCCCCGGCGTCGAGGGACAGCATGGAGAGCATGCCGGCCACGCTCAGCGCGGCGCCGGTGGCGATCACCAGGCGCGGGCCGAACCGGTCGGTGAGCAACCCGGCCAGCGGGGAGGTCGGCGCGATCGCGCCGATGTAGCAGAGCAGCGCCAACCCGGTGGTCTCCGGGCTGCCGTGCAGCACGTCGGCGATGAAGTAGGGGAGCAGGAAGAACAGCAGGCCGGCGGACAGGCTCATGGTGAACAGGGTGACCAGCGTGCCGCCGAACGCGGGCCGGCGGACCAGGGCGACCATCGGCCGCGCGCTGGCCAGCCGGCTCCAGCCGACCGCCAGCCCGATGCCGAGCGCGGCCAGCCCGGCGGCGAGCACGGGCCGGGTGGCGAACTTGTCGAACGCCACCAGCAGCCCGGTCACCGCTCCGCCGAGCAGTGCCGCCTCGCGCACCAGCGAACGGTCCGGCACCGGCAGCCCCCGTCCACCACCGGTGGGCACCGTGCGCGCGCCCAACCACAGCACCGCGACCAGCAGCGGCAGCTTGATCAGGAAGACCGCGCGCCAGCCCAGCTCGCTGGCCACCAGCCCGCCGATGGGCGCCCCGGCCACCCCGCCCAGGGTCATGATCATGATGATGTAGCCGATCGCGCTGCCCCGCTGGTTCTCCCGCACCGAGCAGGTGATCAGCGGCATGTACACGCACACGATCAACCCGCCGGCCAACCCCTGGAGCACCCGGGTGGCCAGCAACAGCGGCATGGTGGGCGCGAGGGCGGACAGCACGCTGGCCACGCCGACACCGGCCATGGAGGCGAGGAACGCGGCGCGCACTCCCGCCCGGTCGGCCCACCGACCGGCCGGGATGGCGATGGCGGCCATGGGCAGCGAGTACGCCAGCAGCACCCACGCGGTGGTCGCCGGGCTGGCGCCGAGGTCGGCGCCGATGCTGGGCAGGGCGACGGCGGAGATGGTCATCTCCGAGGTCACCACCAGCATGCCCAGACCCAGCGCCACCACCGGCGCCCACCGCGTCCGGGTCAGCCCACCCGGCTCCCTCACTGCCTCGGTCGTCATGCACCAGACGCTAGAACCTCAACTAACGTAGAGGTCAAGCTCCGGCCAGCGCGCGCACCTCGGCCGGTACCTCGGCCGAGCCGGCCAGCGGGCGGGCGGCGACCAGCGTGGCGGCGGCCGCCCGGTCCAGCCCGGCCTCCTCGGCCAGCACCCGCAGCGCGAACGCCGGGGGCAACCGGTCGAACCAGCGCGCCGCCAACCCGGCCCGGCCGTGCGCGGACATGTCGCCGTACAGGCGCAGCCGCGCCATCCCGCCGTCGGGGTACACGTCCAGCCGGACGAGCTCCACCTCCGGCCCGCCGGGCAGCCGGAACCGGTGCCGGGTGTCTGGCTGCAGCCGCTGGCGGGGGAGCAGCTCGACCCACTCGGACGACCCGGGGACGCGCCCCCGCAGGCTGGCCCAGCCCGGGGCGTTGCCGACGAAGTGGCTGGTGTCCAACTCGGCCAGGCGCACCGAGCCCGGCCCGGCCAGCCGCACCTCGACGTAGTCGTTGGCGTCGTCGCGCCGGCGCGCGGTCTCCCAGCCCTCGCCCATGACCGCGGCGCGGCCGGGGGAGATCAGGTTGCGCGGCGACGAGTAGAACATGTTGCTGCACCCGACCACGTCGCCGCCGTTCTCCAGCGCCGCCAGGTCCACCGCGCCGGCGCTCAGGAAGCGCGGGTCGGCCACCGGCTCGCCGTGCACCCGCAGCCGGGCCACCCCGCCGTCCGGGAAGATGTTCAGCCGCACATGGGTGACGTACCGGTCGGCGGCTGTGTCGATCACGTCGAACGGGTTGCGGCTGTCGCCCTTCACCCCCGACCGCGCGACCAGCTCGAACCAGTCCGCGTCGGACAGCTCGGCCGGCGACGGGTGGCCGTCCACCGCCGCGCCCTCGACCGAGATCTCCGGCGGGTAGTTGCCGGTGAAGAACGCGGTGTCCACCACCACGCCGTGCACCACGCCGGGCAGGCCCAGGCGCACGATCGCCCAGTCGTGCCCCGGTTCACGCCGCCGCCGGGTCTCCCAGCCGTCGTACACCTGGCCCTTGTGGCCGAACGTGTAGACCGAGTGGGAGGGGTCTTCCGGCTTGATCAGGTTCTCCCGCTCGGCGAACAGCTCGTCGTTCGCGGCGACCACGCTGCCGCCCAGCCGGCGGGAGGCAAGGTCGACGAGGCGGGTGAACTCGGTCATTGATCTCCTTCGGTCTGCTGAAGTGACTGAATCACCGTGCTGAAGTGACTGAATCGGCGTGGGTTAGAGCGCCGGCGTTGGGGGCGGTGGGGGCGCCTCGGAGGTAGGTGGCGCGGACCTGGCCGGTGACCTCGCGGTTCGCGTAGGGGGTTACCGGGTGGCGGTGGCGGAGGGCGGCCGGGTCGATGGTCCAGGTTGTGTCGGGGGCGAAGACGCAGAGGTCGGCCTGGCGGTCCACCGCGATGAGGCCCCGGTCGGTCAGGCCGGTGAGGGCGGCGGGGGCCGACGCCATCCAGCGGGTCACCTCGGTCAGGGGGACGCCGCGTTTTGCCGCCTCGGTCCAGACCACGGGGAGGCTCAGTTGCAGGGAGGCCACTCCGCCCCAGGCGGCGGCGAAGTCGCCGGCGTCCAGGAGCTTGAGCTCCGGGGTGCAGGGTGAGTGGTCGGAGACCACCATGTCGATATCCCCGGCGCGCAGCGCGTCCCACAGCCGTGACCGGTTGGCGTCGTCCCGGATCGGTGGGCAGCACTTGAACTGGGTCGCCCCGTCCGGCACCTCCTCGGCGCGCAGGGTCAGGTAGTGCGGGCAGGTCTCCACGGTGAGGGGCAATCCGGCGGAACGGGCGGCCCGGATCGCCGGCAACGCCGACGCGGAGGACAGGTGCACGATGTGCGTGCGGCAACCGGTGCGCCGGGCGGTGTCCAGCAGCAGCGCGATGGCGCTGTCCTCGGCGGCCGCCGGGCGGGACGCCACGAAGTCCGCGTACCGCCGCGCTCCGCCGGTCGGCAGAGACGGTGCGGCGGCCAACACCGCCTCGTCCTCGGCGTGCGCGATCAGCAGGCCGCCGAAGGAGGCGATCTCGGTCATCGCCTCGAGCAGCCCGGCCGGGTCCAGCGGCGGGAACTCGTCCACCCCGGACGGCAGCAGGAAGCACTTGAACCCGACCACCCCGGCGTCGTGCAGCGCCCGCAGCTCGCCCGCGTTGCCGGGCACCGCGCCGCCCCAGAACGCCACGTCCACCCAGGGTTGGGCCGCGGCGGCGGCCGCCCGCTTCACCGCCAGCGAGGGCACGTCCACGGTGGCCGGGATGCTGTTCAGCGGCATGTCCACGATGGTGGTGACCCCGCCGGCGGCCGCGGCGGCGGTGGCCGTGGCGTAGCCCTCCCACTCGGTGCGGCCCGGCTCATTGACGTGCACGTGCGCGTCCACCAGCCCGGGCAGCAGCACCTCGTCGTCGGCCAGGGTGACGGCCGAGGCGGCGGCCAGCGGCGGCGCGGACAGGGGCACGATCGCCGCGATCCGGCCGTCCGCCACACCCACCTGGACGGCTCGCTCGCCGCCCGGGAGGACCGCCCGCGCGGCCCGGAACACCAGATCCAGCACTAGCTCGCTAGCTCCTCGAACTCGGTGACGTTGTCCAGCTCGGTGCCCATCGAGATGTTGGTGATGCGCTCCAGTATCACCTCTACCACCACCGGCACCCGGTGCAACGCCATCAGCTCCTTCGCCTCGGCGAACGCCTCCGCCAGCCGCGACGCCTCGGTCACCCGGATCGCCTTGCAACCCAGGCCCTCGGCGACCCGCACGTGGTCCACCCCGTAGTCGGCGGTCTCCGGCGAGTTGACGTTCTTGAACGACAGCTGCACCGCGTAGTCCATGTCGAACGCCCGCTGCGCCTGCCGGATCAGCCCGAGGTAGGCGTTGTTCACCACCACGTGCAGGTAGGGCAGGTTGAACTGGGCGCCGACCGCCAGCTCCTCGATCATGAACTGGAAGTCGTAGTCACCGGACAGCGCCACCACCGGCCGGGAGGGGTCGTCCGCGACCACGCCCAGCGCGGCCGGCGCGGTCCAGCCCAGCGGCCCGGCCTGGCCGCAGTTGATCCAGTGCCGGGGGTGGTACACGTGCAGGAACTGCGCGGCGGCGATCTGGGACAGCCCGATCGCGGTCACGTACCGCACGTCCCGGCCGAACGCCGCGTTCATCTCCTGGTAGACCCGCTGCGGCTTGATCGGTTTGTCGTCGAAGTCGGTGCGCCGGTGCAGGGTGCGCTTGCGCTCCGCGCATTCCCCCGCCCAGGAGGACCAGTCCGGCAGCTGCCCGGAGCCCTTGCGTGCGTGCGCCACCTCGAGCAGCTGGGTCAGCGCGGCCTTGGCGTCGGACGCGATGCCGTAGTCCGGGGCGAAGACCCGGCCGATCTGGGTGGGCTCGATGTCGATGTGCACGAACCGCCGGCCCTCGGTGTAGGTGTCCAGGCCGCCGGTGTGCCGGTTGGCCCACCGGTTGCCGATGCCCAGCACCAGGTCGGACTCGAGCAGCGTGGCGTTGCCGTAGCGGTGCGCGGTCTGCAGCCCGGCCATGCCGGCCATCAGCGGGTGGTCGTCCGGGATGGCGCCCCAGCCCATCAGCGTGGGGATCACCGGCACCCCGGTGACCTCGGCGAACGCCACCAGCTCGCGCGCGGCGTCGGCGTTGATGATGCCGCCGCCGGCCACGATCACCGGACGCTCGGCGCCGGCCAGCAGGTCGAACGCCTTCTCCGCCTGCGCCCTGCTGGCCGCCGGCCGGTACACCGGCAGTGGCTGGTAGGTGTCCGGGTCGAAGTCGATCTCGGACAGCTGCACGTCCAGCGGCAGGTCGATGAGCACCGGGCCGGGACGGCCGGAGCGCATCAGGTGGAACGCCTGCTGGAACGCCCCGGGCACCTGGGCCGGCTCCAGCACGGTCATGGCCATCTTGCACAGCGGCTTGGCGATCTCCGAGATGTTGACCGCCTGGAAGTCCTCCTTGTGCAGCCGCGCCCGGGGCGCCTGCCCGGTGATGCACAGGATCGGGATGGAGTCGGCGGCGGCCGAGTACATCCCCGTGATCATGTCGGTGCCGGCCGGCCCGGAGGTGCCGATGCACACGCCGATGTTGCCGGCCCGGGCCCGGGTGTACCCCTCGGCCATGTGCGAGGCGCCCTCCACGTGCCGGGCCAGCACGTGCCGGATCCCGCCGTGGGCCTTCATCGCGGAGTAGAGCGGGTTGATCGCGGCGCCCGGAACGCCGAAGGCCTGCGTTGCGCCCTCGCGTTCCAGGATGGCGACGGCGGCGTCGACGGCGCGCATCTTCGGCATCTTTTTAGGTCCCTTCTCGACCGGAGAGACGTTCGACGCCGCGCAGCAGCGCGGAGTGGTCCAGCCCGCCGTCGCCGACCGCGAGGGCGGACGCCATCAGCTGGGCGACCAGCGCGCCGACCGGCAGCACCACGCCGGCCTCGCGGGCCGCGCTGTTCACGATGCCCATGTCCTTGTGGTGCAGCTCGATGCGGAAGCCGGGAGGGAACTCGCCGGACAGCATGTTGCCCTTCTTCTGGTTCAGCACCGCCGACCCGGCCAGCCCGCCGCCGAGCACCTCCAGCGCCGACTCCAGGTCCACCCCGTACGCCCGCAGGAAGGTGACCGCCTCGGCCAGGGCCTGGATGTTGCTGGCCACGATCAGCTGGTTGGCCGCCTTGACCGTCTGCCCGGCGCCGTTCGGCCCGACGTGCACCACGGTCTTGCCCACCGCGTCGAACACCGGCCGGGCGGCGGCGAAGTCCTCCGCCGCGCCGCCGACCATGATGGACAGTGCGGCGTTCTTCGCGCCCGCCTCGCCGCCGGACACCGGGGCGTCCAACAGCCGGAAGCCGGCGGCGCGGGCCTGCTCGGCCAGCTCGGTGGTCACGTCCGGGCGGATACTGGAGAAGTCGATGACCAGCGTGCCCGGCTTGGCGTGCGCGAACACCCCGTCCTCGCCGGCCAGCACCGCCCGCACGTCCGGCGAGTCCGGCACCATGATCGCGACGATGTCCGCATCCCGCACCGCGTCCGCGATCGACGGCGCGCCTCGGCCCCCCGCCTCCACCAGAGGCTGCGCCTTCGCCGCCGTGCGGTTGTACCCCACGACGTCGAACCCGGCCTTCACCAGGTGTCCCGCCATCGGCCCGCCCATGATCCCGAGCCCGATGAATCCAACGGTGGTCATATGCACCTCCGGTGCCTGTGAGTGAGAAGTGTGGCTATAGCCATACTTCTCACTCACGGGTGCTGGCGGAGCCAGGCGAGGCTGGCTTCGGTGGTTGTGGTCGGCTTGTATTCGAGGCCTACCCAGCCGGTGTAGCCGCGGGTGGTCAGGGCGGCCAGGTGGGTTGTCAGGTTCAGGTCGCCGGTGCCGGGCTCGCCGCGGCCGGGGGCGTCGGCGATCTGCACGTGGGCCACCCGGTCGCCGTACTCGGCGATCGCCTTGTCCAGGTCGTCGCCGTTGGTGGCCAGGTGGTAGAGGTCGCACAGGAAGCCGAGGGCGCGCACGCCGGTCTCCGAGGCGACGCGGTCGATCACCGCGATGGCGTCGGCGGCGGTGCGCAGCGGGTAGCGGGGCGCGCCGCTGACCGGCTCGATCAGCACGGTGCCGCCGATCCGCGCGGCGGCCCGGCCGGCCTCGGCCAGGTTGGCCACCGCCAGCTCGTCCTGCTCGTTGGGGTCGATCCCGTCGACCCGGTTGCCGTACAGCGCGTTGAACGCCCGGCAGCCCAGCCGCTCGCCGATGCCGACGGTGATGTCGATGTTGTCCCGGAACTCCGCCGCCCGCGCCGGCCAGGACACCGCGCCCCGGTCGCCGGCCGGCATGTCGCCGGCGAAGAAGTTCAGCCCGACCAGCTGGACGCCGGCGTCGGTGATCGCGCTGGTGAAGGCGTCCACGTCCCGGTCGGAGGGGACCGCCTCGCCGAACGGCCACCAGAACTCCACCGCGGTGAACCCGGCGGCGGCCGCCGCGGCCGGCCGTTGCAGCAGCGGGAGCTCGGTGAACAGCATGGACAGGTTCGCCTCGTACCGTGGCGTCACGATCCGCGCCTTTCCGTATTATGGAAGTATCTTTCTGCTTTACGAAAGTACCGCGAAACCCGTTGCCGGGTCAAGGGTGCCGGCGGCCGTCCAATTGCAGACGGAAGCCGTCAGTAATAGCGTGCGGAGCATGGCCTTCACCTTCAGCGAAGAACACGCCGCCCTGCGCGCGGCGGTGGCGGAGTTCCTCGCCGACCACAGCGACGAGGCGGCGGTGCGCGCCCTCGCGGAGACCGGGCGCGGCATGGACCCGAAGGTGTGGCGGGCGCTGGCCGAGCAGCTCGGCGCGGTCGGGCTGGCCGTGCCGGAGCAGTACGGCGGGTCCGGTGCCGGGCCGGTCGAGCTGGCGGTGGTGGCCGAGCAGCTGGGGCGGGCGTTGTTCTGCGGTCCGTACCTGTCCAGTGCGGTGTTTGCCAGCACGCTGCTGGTGGAGCTGGCCGACGACTCAGCCAACCGGGACCTGCTGCCGGCACTGGCCGGCGGCGAGCGCACCGCCACGGTGGCTCTGGACGAAGGCACCGGCGACTGGGACCCGGCCAGCTCCTCGACAGCGGCCGAGCGAGGCGCGGACGGCTGGACGGTCAGCGGGGAGAAGCGCTACGTGCTCGACGGTGCCCACGCGGACACGCTGCTCGTGGTCACCCAGGGGGCGCGGGTGTTCGCCGTCGACCGCACCGCCCCCGGCGTCACCACCACCCCACTGGCCACCCTGGACGGCACCCGTAAGTTGGCCGACGTCAGCCTGAGGAACGCACCCGCCCGCCCGCTCGCGCCGGACGGCGACCACGGGCGGGCGGTCCGGCGAGCGCTGGACACCACCGCGGTGATGCTGGCCGCCGAGCAGGCCGGCGGGGCGCGCGCCGCGCTGGACATGGCGGTGGAGTACGCCAAGCAGCGCTACCAGTTCGGCCGCCCGATCGGCAGCTTCCAGGCGGTCAAGCACATGTGCGCGGAGCTCCTGGTGGACGTCGAGTCGGCCTACTCGGCCGCCTACTACGCGGCCTGGGCACTGGCGGACAGCGCGGACAACGCCGAGGAGGCGACCAGCCTGGCCGCCGCGTTCTGCTCGGACGCCTTCGTGCGGGCGGCCAGCGACAACATCCAGATCCACGGCGGCATCGGGTTCACCTGGGAACACCCGGCGCACCTCTACCTGCGCCGGGCGCGCGGCGGCGCCCGGCTGCTCGGCTCGGCGAACACCCATCGAGAGCGCTACCTGCGGGAGGTGACCGCCTGATGGGCACCCGCGAGGAGGCCAGGGCGTGGCTGGCCGAGAACTGGGACCCGGCGGACCGGCAGGGCTGGCTGGCCAAAGTGGTCGACGCCGGCTACGCGGTGCCGCGCTGGCCCCGGGAGGCGCACGGGTTGGGCCTCACCGACGCCGAGGCGACCGCGATCGAGGAGGAGTTCCGCGCCGCCGGCGCCCCCGGCGCCGGCCAGGACCGCACCAACCTGTGGGCCAACACGCTGCTCGCCTACGGCACCAAAGAGCTCCAGGGCGAGCTGCTGCGTCCGCTGCTGGAGAACCGGGTGGGCATGTGCCTGCTCTACTCCGAGCCCGGCGCCGGTTCCGACCTGGCCGGGGTGCGCACGCGCGCGGTGCCCGACGGTGAGGAGTACGTGGTGAATGGCCAGAAGGTGTGGACGTCCATGGCCGCCGAGGCGGACTACGGGATGCTCATCGCCCGCACCGACCCCGAGCAGCCCAAGCACCGGGGGCTCAGCTTCTTCTTCCTGCCCATGAAGCAGCCCGGCGTCCAGGTCCGGCCGCTGCGCCAGATGACCGGCGAGGCGCACTTCAACGAGGTCTTCCTGACCGACGCGCGGGTGCCGGCGGCGAACATGCTGGGCGCCCCCGGGGACGGCTGGCGGGTGCTGATGACCGCGCTGGCCGTCGAGCGGGTGATGATGGGCGAGGTCAACGCCGGCGTGATCACCCGGAGCGGGGGCGGCGGCGAGGCCGACCTGGTCGAGCTGGCCCGCCGGCACGGCCGGCTGGACGACCCGGTGCTGCGCCAGGACCTGTCCCGGCTGCTCATGCTGCGCGCGGTGAACCGGTGGAACAACCAGCGGGTGCAGGCGGAGGTCAAGCAGGGCGGGTCGGGATCCGCGGTGTCCATCGGCAAGCTGCTGATGTCCCGGATCGTGCACGAGACCGGCCGGGTGCAGACCGAGATCGTCGGCCCGGCGGCGCTGCTGGAGGGCGAGGAGAACCCGGACGGCGACGCGGCCAACTTCGCCGCGCTGAACGCCTTCTTCACCTCCATCGGCGGCGGAACCGACCAGGTGCAGCGCAACATCGTGGGGGAGCGGGTACTCGGCCTGCCCCGGGAGCCCGAGGTGGACCGCGGCGTGCCGTTCAGCCAGATCCGCCACTCTGGCTGACTGCCGGGGTGAGCTATCTCATGAGAAGCTCTTGACGGACCATCGGACCCGACCTAACCTTTTCGTCTGCGGGAAGTTTGTTTCCGCAACACGGAATTAACAGTTCTACAGCACGCCACGTAGCATCACCGCCGCGTAGCAGCGACGCACTCGGCCCGGCCCCTCTGACGGCCGGCACCGCTGCCACTCGGAATTGGCGGCCACCTGGCACGGAAAAACTCGGCATTGCGGCCGGACCGGACCCGATGGCTAGTGGACGGCCGCCAACTTCTGGGGTGATACAGCGATGGCTCGATCAGCCTCCAGCAAGACCGACCAGCCCAAAACGCATGGCCGCCGGCACCCGGTGGACCAGATGCTTCCGGTGCCCAAGCTCGCGGTCTACGGGTTCCAGCACGTGCTGGCCTTCTACGCCGGCGCGGTCATCGTGCCGATCCTGCTGGCCAGCGCCATCGGCCTGTCCGAGCAGCAGCTCATCCACCTGATCAACGCGGACCTGTTCACCTGCGGCATCGCCTCGATCATCCAGGCCCAGGGGTTCTGGAAGGTGGGCGTGCGGCTGCCGCTGCTGCAGGGCGTCACGTTCACGGCGGTGTCCCCGATGATCGCCATCGGGATGGCGGCCGGCGGCGGCACCGACGGCCTGCTGGTGATCTACGGCTCGGTCATCGTGGCCGGCCTGGCCACCTTCCTGATCGCGCCCTGGTTCGGGCGGCTGATCAAGTACTTCCCGCCGGTGGTGACCGGTTCGGTGATCACCATCATCGGCATCGCGCTGCTCCCGGTGGGCGCGCTGGACGCGGTGGGCGGCGGCGCCGCGAAGGACCCGACCAACGGCCGCTACCTGGCCTACGCGCTGGGCACGCTGGCCCTGATCGTCATCATGCAGCGGATCTTCCGGGGCTTCCTGGCCACCATCGCGGTGCTGGCCGGTCTGGTGGTCGGCACGCTGGTGGCCTGGGCGCTGGGTGACGCGCACTTCGACGCCGTGGCCGGCTCCGCGTGGGTGGGGGTGACCTCGCCGTTCTACTTCGGCCTGCCCAAGTTCAGCATCGCGGCCATCATTTCCATGATCGTGGTCATGCTGATCACCGCCGTGGAGACCACCGGTGACGTGTTCGCCACCGGTGAGATCGTGGACAAGAAGGTGGGCCGGGAGGACATCTCCCGGGCGCTGCGCGCGGACGGCCTGGCCACCACGCTCGGCGGCGTCCTCAACTCGTTCCCGTACACCTGTTTCGCGGAGAACGTCGGGCTGGTCCGGCTGACCCGGATCAAGAGCCGGTACGTGGTCGTCGCGGCCGGCGTGATCATGATCCTGCTCGGGATGCTGCCCAAGGCCGGGGCGATCGTGGCCGGCATCCCGCACCCGGTGCTGGGCGGCGCGGCGCTGGCCATGTTCGCCACGGTCGCCGTGGTCGGCATCCAGACGCTGTCCCGGGTGGACTTCAACGACCACCGCAACATCGTCATCGTGGGCACCAGCCTGGGGCTGGCCATGCTGGTCACCGCGCAGCCGGACATCGCCAAGGCGGTGCCGGAGTGGGCACAGATCATCCTGGGCAGCGGGATCACCCTGGGCAGCCTCACCGCCATCCTGCTGAACATCCTGTTCCACCACGTGGGCAAGGGGCGGGGCGCGGCGGTCGCCGGCACGCCGGGACACGGCGAGATCCGGCTGAACCGGGTCAACGAGATGAGCCAGGAGGAGTTCGTCGCCGCGTTCGGGCAGCTCTTCCAGGGGCCAGTGTGGGCGGCGGAGAACGCGTACACCCGCCGCCCGTACGCCGACACCCAGGCGTTGCGCCGGGCGTTCCAGGACGCGCTGTTCGGCGCCACCCCCGAGCAGCAGCGGGACCTGATGACCCACTACCCGGCGCTCGGCTCGGCGGCCGTGGCCGAGGGCGAGACCGGGCAGATGTCCGCGCGCGACCAGGCCACCGTCGGGCTGACCCGGCTGGCCGACGAGGACTCCGACGAGTTCCTCCGGGTGACCGGGGAGTACGAGCGGAAGTTCGGCTTCCCGCTGATCGTCTGTGTGCGGGACATGCACAGCCGGGAGGAGATCCTGCACCAGGGGGAGATCCGGCTGCACAACTCGCCGGCCCAGGAGCACGCCGCCGCGCTGATCGAGATCGCCAAGATCGCCAGCCACCGGTTCGACGACCTGGTGGCCGGCGCCAACCCCATCCACGCCGCACGATTGCAACGGTTCGAGAACCTCTGATGAAGTTGACCGATTTCAATGCCTTGCCGGAGAGCAAGGCGCGACACGCCCTGTTCGCCTGCTGCGGCTCACCGGCCTGGACCCGGCGGGTGGCCGCCGCCCGGCCCTACTCCTCGGACGCGGAACTGTTCGCCGCCGCCGAGCGGGCGCTGGCCGAGCTCTCCGAGGCGGAGATCGACCACGCCCTGGACGGGCACCCCCGGATCGGCGAGCGCCGGGACGCGGACCAGGTCTCGGCCCGTGAGCAGGCCGCCGTCACGGTGGCCGGGGACGACGTGAAACGGGCCATCGCCGAGGGCAACCGGGACTACGAGGCCCGGTTCGGGCAGGTCTACCTGGTGGCGGCCAGCGGCCGTTCCCCGGAGGAACTGCTGGCCGACCTGCGTCACCGGTTGGACAACGACCCGGCGACCGAACGCAAAGTGCTGCGCTCCGAGCTGGCCAAGATCAACCGGATCCGGCTGGGTCAGCTGATCGAGGGGGAGAAATGACGCTATGGCTCTGCGCACATATACGCAACACCGGCCGGGGCTCGACCGGGAGGGCGGTTCGGTGAGCGGCATCACCACGCACGTGTTGGATACGGCGCTGGGCCGCCCGGCGGCCGGCGTCCCGGTCCGGCTGGAACGAGTGGACCGCTCGGACTTCGGCGACGGCAAGCCGCTGGCCTCGGCGGTCACCGACGCGGACGGCCGGGTGCGGGACTTCGGCCTGGCCACGCTGACCGCGGGCGACCACCGGCTGGTGTTCGCCACCGCCGCCTACTTCGCGGCGACCGGGCAGCGCGGGTTCTACCCGGAGGTGTCGATCACCTTCACGGTCACCGAGCCCGGCGAGCACCACCACGTGCCGCTGCTGCTGAGCCCGTTCGCCTACTCCACCTACCGAGGGAGCTGATCATGTCCAAGATCGTGCTTGGCCCGAACCAGTACGGCAAGGCGGAGAACCGGGTGGTGCGGATCTACCGGGACACCGCCGAGCACGAGATCCGCGACGTGAACGTGACCACCGCGCTGCGCGGCGACTTCGCCGCCGCACACACCCACGGCGACCAGCGCGACGTGCTGCCCACCGACACACAGAAGAACACCTGCTACGCCTACGCCAAGGAAAAGGGCATCGGCGAGATCGAGGACTACGCGCTGGACCTGGCCCGCCACTTCGTCACCGACATCGAGCCGGTCACCGGTGCGCGCGTGGTGGTGGAGGAGTACGGCTGGCAGCGGTTGAGCGAGCACGCCTTCGTCCGCGCCGGCCAGGAGGTACGCACCGCCCAGGTGACGTTGGAAAACGACCGGGAATGGGTGGTGTCGGGCCTGAAGGACCTGACCGTGCTGAAGTCCACCGGCTCGGAGTTCCACGGCTTCCTGCGCGACGGCTACACCACGCTCGCCGAGACCAGGGACCGGATCATGGCCACCTCCCTGGTGGCCCGCTGGCGGTACCTGCACACCGACGTGGACTGGGGCAAGGCCTACGCGGACATCCGGAGCATCCTGCTCGCCCGGTTCGCCGAGGTGCACAGCCTGGCCCTGCAGCAGACGCTCTGGGAGATGGGCAAGGGAGTGCTGGAGGCGCACTCCGAGGTGGCCGAGGCGATGCTGTCCGCACCCAACAAGCACCACTTCGCGGTCGACCTCTCACCGTTCGGCCTGGACAACCCGAACGAGGTGTTCCACGCCGACGACCGGCCCTACGGCTTGATCGAATGCAACGTGACCCGGGATGACGCGCCCGACGCCGGGCCGGCCTGGCAGACCGTAGCGGGGTTGTCGTAGATGCCTTGCTCTGCGCACATATATGCAACACGGGGTACCACGATCGCGCCGACCTGCGTCGAGTTCATCCCGAGAGACGTTCGATCAAGGGAAACGGTCTCTCATGATGAGCTCGGTGGGCCGAAAGCGGGGGAAGCGCCATTTGCATCCCGGACGGACCCGCGCGACCGGCGGAACTGGGCAGCGGCGCCGGAAGCGGTTGGTCACCCGGGGGTGATCGTCATCTGTGGCGGTTCAGCCTCGATTTTCGCGGTTACACCGCCACTAACGGTGATCAAGGCCGGCACATCGCGGCCTCACCCAAGCACTCCTGTCACGGAATCGGTGATCTAGATGGAGTTCCTGCAACCGTCCACCCTGGGCGAGGCCCTGGAGGCCAAGGCCGCGCACCCGGACGCGGTGCCCATCGCGGGTGGCACCGACGTCATGGTGGAGATCAACTTCGACAAACACCGGCCCTCCGCGCTGCTGGACCTGAACCGGGTCGGCGAGCTGGCCGAGTGGGCGCCCGACAACGGGCACATCCGGCTGGGCGCCGGGGTGAGCTACGCGCGGGTGATCAATGAGCTGCCCGGCAAGCTGCCCGGGCTGGCGATGGCCGCGCGCACCGTGGGCTCGCCGCAGATCCGCAACCGGGGCACCGTGGGCGGCAACCTCGGCGCGGCTTCGCCGGCCGGCGACTCGCACCCGGCACTCCTGGCCGCCGGCGCGGTCGTCGAGGCCGCCTCGGTGCGCGGGTCACGGCGGATCCCGATCGACGAGTTCTTCACCGGGGTGAAACGGAACGCGCTGGCGCCGGACGAGCTGATCACCGCCGTGCTGGTCGAGTCGGCGAGCGGCCCGCAGCAGTTCTGCAAGATCGGCACCCGGAACGCGATGGTGATCGCGGTGTCCGCGTTCGGCCTTGCTCTGCATTCAGAAGAGCGCACGGTGGGCGCCGGCATCGGCTCCGCCGCACCCACGCCCCGGAGGGCCACCGACGCGGAGCGGTGGCTGGCCGGCGCACTGGCCGACGGCGGCCACTGGGACTCGAAAACCGCCCTGCCGCCGGCTTTGCTGGCCGAGTTCGCCAACCGGGTACGCGCCGCCGCATCGCCCATCGACGACGTGCGGGGCAGCGCGGCCTACCGGCTGCACTCGCTGGCCGTGATGGCCCGGCGCGCGCTCGCCTGGGCCTGGGCCGACTACCAGAACGGGGGAGACTGACATGCGTATCCGGCTGACGGTGAACGGCGCGACCCGGACCGCCGACGACGTCTGGGAGGGCGAGTCGCTGCTGTACCTGCTGCGCGAGCGGCTGGGCCTGCCCGGTTCGAAGAATGCCTGTGAGCAGGGCGAATGCGGTTCCTGCACGGTGTACCTGGACGGGTTGCCGGTGTGTTCCTGCCTGGTCGCGGCCGGTCAGGCGAACGACCGCGAGGTGGGCACGGTGGAGGGCCTCGGCGGGCAGGAGGCCGAGCTGGACCCGGTGCAACAGGCGTTCGTGGAGGCCGGCGCGGTGCAGTGCGGCTTCTGCACCCCCGGGCTGCTGGTGCAGACGCACGCGTTACTGGCGTCCGCGAACCAGGCTCCTTCGGATGAGGAGATCCGCGAGGCATTGGCCGGCAACCTGTGCCGGTGCACCGGCTACGAGAAGATCCTGGATGCAGTCCGCCTCGCTAGCGCTCGGCGGAGCTGCTCGTGAGTGCAAAGTATCGCTATAGCCACACTCGCCACTCACGGGTGCCGGAGGCACACATGATTATCGAGAACGCCACGATTGCCACCGTCAACGCGGAGAGCGTCGTGCACGAGTCCGGACACGTCGTGGTGGACGGTGCCCGGATCACCTCGGTCGGTGCCGGTCCCGCGCCCGATACGCCCGGCGCGCAAAGGATCGACGGCACGGGCTGCCTGGTCACGCCGGGGTTCGTGAACACCCACCAGCACCTCTACCAGTGGGCCACCCGAGGGCTGGCCGTGGACGAGACGCTGTTCGGCTGGCTCACCGCGCTGTACCCGGTGTGGGCCGGCATCGACGAGGAGACCACCCACGCGGCGGCTTCCGGCTCGCTGGCCTGGCTGGCCCGCACCGGGTGCACCACGGCCAGCGACCACCACTACGTGTTCCCCCGCGAGGGCGGAGACGTGCTGGCCGCCGAGGTTACGGCGGCGCGCGAAGTGGGGCTGAGGTTCCACCCGACCCGGGGGTCGATGGACCTGGGCAAGAGCCAGGGAGGGCTGCCGCCGGACCACGTGGTCGAGGACATCGACGCCATCCTGGCCGCCACCGAGGCGGCGATCGAGGAGTTCCACGACCCGTCGCCGGAGTCCATGCTGCGCATCGCGGTGGCGCCCTGCTCGCCCTTCTCGGTCACCGGTGAACTGCTGAAACGGGCCGCCGAGCTGGCTCGGGCGAAGGGCGTGCGGATGCACACCCACCTGGCCGAGACCACCGACGAGGACGACTACTGCGCCGAGCACTTCGGCTGTACCCCGGTGCAGTACGCGCAGAACCTGGGCTGGCTGGGCCCGGACGTGTGGCTGGCGCACGCCATCCACCTGGACGACCCGGCGATCGCCACGCTGGCCCGCACCGGCACCGGGGTGGCGCACTGCCCGTCCTCCAACGCCCGGATCGGCGCCGGCATCTGCCGGACCAGGGCGCTGCGCGACGCCGGCGTGCCGGTCGGGCTGGGCGTGGACGGTGCCGCGTCCAACGAGGCCGGCTCGCTGCTGGAGGAGGCCCGGCACGCGCTGCTGTTCGCCCGCGCGGTCGGCGGGCCTCGGGCGCTGGCCGTGCACGACGCGCTGGAGATGGCCACCATGGGCGGCGCCCGGGTGCTCGGCCGGGCCGACGAGATCGGCTCCCTGGAGCCGGGCAAGCTGGCCGACCTGGCGGTCTGGCGGCTGGACACGCTGCCGCACCTGGACATCGCCGACCCGCTGGCCGCGCTGTTGCTGGGCTACCCGCCGCCGCTGGAGCTGCTCCTGGTGAACGGCAACCCGGTGGTGGAGCACGACCGGGTGGTCACCGTGGACGAGGACGAGGTGGCCCGCGCCGTCCGCCGGGCGCACACCAAACTGCTGACCCGAGCCGGGGTGAACCAGTGACCCACCCAAAGTCGCGTATTTCCACGCAGAGCCATAGCGTCGAAGTGAGAACCGCCCGCGCACCCGCTGGGGCGCCCGGCGCGCTGACCGGTTCGACCGGCGGCATCGGGGTGAATGCGCTTCGCCCGGACGCCACCTTGAAGGTGACCGGCGAGTTCGCCTACTCCAGCGACCTGTGGCACGACGAGATGCTGTGGGGCGTCACGCTGCGCAGCCCGCATCCGTACGCCCGCATCCGGTCGGTCGATATCGGCGAGGCGCTGGCCACGCCCGGGGTGTACGCGGTGCTCACCGCCGCCGACGTGCCGGGGCGCAACGCGGTCGGGCTGGAACACGCCGACCAGCCGGTGCTGGCCGAGGGCGTGGTCCGCTACCAGGGCGAACCGGTCGCCCTGGTAGCCGCTGACCACCCGGAGATCGCCAAGCGGGCGGCCAAAAAGATCAAGGTCGACTACGAGGTCTGGGAGCCGGTCACCGACGCCGAGGCGGCGTTGCGACCGGGCGCGACGAAGATCCACGAGGGCGGGAACCTGGTGCGGCACCTGAAGCTGCGCAAGGGCTCGCCGGCACCGAGAGCCGATGTGGTGGTCACCGGCGAGTACACCGTCGGCATGCAGGACCAGGCGTTCCTCGGCCCGGAGTCCGGCCTGGCCATCCCCGCCGAGGACGGCGGGGTGGAGCTGTACGTGGCCACCCAGTGGCTGCACGTGGACCAGAAGCAGATCTGCCAGGCGCTGGACCTGCCCCCGGAACGCGTGCGCCTGACCCTGGCCGGCGTGGGCGGCGCGTTCGGTGGGCGCGAGGACCTGTCCATGCACGTGCACGCCTGCCTGCTCGCCCAGCGCACCGGCAAGCCGATCAAGATGGTGTACGACCGGGAGGAGTCCTTCTTCGGGCACGTGCACCGCCACCCGGCGACCATGCGCTACGAGTTCGGCGCGCGCCGGGACGGCAAACTGGTGTACGCAAAGGCGGAGATCTGGTTCGACGGCGGCGCGTACGCGTCGAGCACCGGCGCGGTGGTCGGCAACGGCGGCACCATGGGCATCGGCCCGTACGTGGTGCCGAACGTGCATGTGGACTGCTACGGCGTGTACACCAACAACCCGCCGTGCGGCGCCATGCGCGGCTTCGGCTCGGTGCAGACCGCGTTCGCCTACGAGGCGCAGATGGACAAGCTGGCGGAGGTGCTGGGCATGGACCCGGTCGAGGTGCGCTGCATCAACGCCATGGAGCAGGGTTCCGAGGCGCCCACCGGGCAGCTGGTGGACAGCGCCGCCCCGGTGGAGGAGCTGCTGCGCCGCTTGGAGGCAATGCCGCTGCCGCCGCCGTTGCCCGACCGGCCGGACCTGCGCCAGCTGCCCGGCGGGGTGGGCAACACCACGCACGGCGAGGGCGTGCGGCGGGGCGTCGGCTACGCGGTGGCCTACAAGAACGTGGGCTTCTCCGAGGGCTTCGACGACTACTCCACCGCCCGGGTCCGGCTGGAGCTGGTCGGCGGGGAGCCTTCGGTCACCGTGCACACCGCCGCCGCCGAGGTGGGCCAGGGCCTGGTCACCGTGGAGCAGCAGATCTGCCGTACCGAGCTGGGCGTGGAGAAGGTCACCGTGCACCCGAAGGACACCACGGTCGGCTCCGGGGGGTCCACGTCGGCCTCCCGGCAGACCTACATGACCGGGGGAGCGGTGAAGGCGGCCTGCGAGAAGGTGCGCGAGCGGGTGTTCGCGCTGGCCGGCTCGCCGGGTGATGGGCGCCTGGAGGGCGGCAAGCTGGTCAGCGAGTCCCGGGGCGTGCTGGCCTCGCTGGCCGAGCTGCTCGGCGACGAGGTCATCGACGAAACCGTGGAGTGGCGCCACCGGCCCACCGAGGAGATCGACCCGGAGACCGGGCAGGGCTTCGCGCACGTGCAGTACGCGTTCTCCGCGCACCGCGCGGTGGTGGACGTGGACGTGGAGCTGGGGCTGGTCAAGGTGATCGAGATGGCCTGCACCCAGGACGTGGGCAAGGCCATCAACCCCGAGGCGGTGATCGGCCAGATCCAGGGCGGCACCGCGCAGGGCCTCGGCCTGGCGGTGATGGAGGAGATCCAGGTCAAGGACGGGTACATCCGCAACCCGTCGTTCACCGACTACCTGATCCCCACCATCCTGGACATGCCGCCGATGCGCATCGAGGTGCTGGAATACCCCGACCCGCACGCCCCGTACGGCTTGCGTGGGGTCGGCGAGCCACCGACCATCTCGTCAGGCCCCGCCGTGGTTGCCGCGATCCGGGCGGCCACCGGGCTGGACCTCACGCACGCCCCGGTCCGTCCCGAACACATCGTTTCCGTCGAAAACGGAGGTTGACGCTCGATGCCGCTGATGTTCCTGAACGGCACCGCGATGTCCGGCATGGCCGATCACCACCTGGTCGGCGATGCACCCCTGGTGGCCAAGACCCGGACCGCGCCGCGCTACCGCTTCTGGGCGGTGAACGCTGGCGATGCTCGTTCCGCTGGCGCTCCTCTCGGCGCGTATCCGGGCCTGGAGGACGTCGGGTCCGGGGGAGCGGCCGTGCTCGGCGAGGTCTACGACCTGTCCTGGCGGCAGCTGCGCGAGGTGCTGCTTCCCGGCGAGCCGCCCGGCCTGGAGCTGGGCGCGATCGAGCTGGCCGACGGCACCGGCTCGCTGGCCATGGTGCTGCGCCGCGAGCACACCGCGCTGCCCTGCACCGACATCACCGACCTGGCCTCCTGGCGGGATTACTTGCACAGTTAGGTAGATTGAATCTACGTAGCTAGAATCTACGTAGATTCAATCTACCTAAGAGGTGAACCATCGTGCCGCTATTCGTCGGCCGGGATGCCGAGCTCGCGTTGCTCGGCCGGCGACTGAACCGGGTGGCTGACTTGGCATCTGGGGGCGCGCTCGCCATCCGCGGCCGCCGCCAGGTCGGGAAATCCCGCCTGGTCCAGGAGTTTTGCGACCGGGCGGGTGCGCCCTACCTGTTCTTCACCGCGACCAAGGGTGCGTCGGCCGTGGAGTCGGTGACCGAGTTCCTCTCGGATCTGCGGGACTCGGCGCTGCCCGCCGACCGGGAGGAAATTCCCGCGCACGGATCCGGCAGCTGGCCGGACGCATTCCGTGCGCTGTCGGCCGCGCTGCCGGACCGGCCCTCGATCGTCGTGATCGACGAGCTGCCCTGGCTGGCGGAGCAGGACAACCTGTTCGACGGGGCGTTGCAGACTGCCTGGGACCGGCTGCTGTCCCGGCGTCCGGTGCTGCTGCTTCTGCTCGGCAGCGATCTGCACATGATGGAACGCCTCACCGCGTACGACCGGCCCTTCTACGGTCGCGCGGACAATCTGGTCCTCGGCCCGCTGAACCCCGCCGAGACCGGTGAGGCGCTCGGCCTGGACGCCGCCGACACGATCGATGCGCACCTGGTATCCGGTGGCCTGCCGGGCATTCTGCGTGCCTGGCCGCGCGGTGTCCCCGCGCTCTCCTTCCTCGAGGCCGAATGCGCGGACCCCGCGTCCCCGGTCTTCTCCGTGCCGGAATCCTCGCTCTTGGCCGAGTTTCCTGCTCCCGATCAGGCTCGCCGGGTGCTGGAGGCCATCGGCGGCGGCGATCGCACACATGCCAACATCGCCGCCGCCGCGGGCAGCCGCCAGGGTGTGCTGGCCTCCGGGACGCTGTCGCCGCTGCTGCACCGTCTGGTGACCGAGAAGCAGGTCCTGGCCATGGACTTGCCGCTCTCCACCCGAGCCGGGAAGCCGGCGCTCTACCGCGTCGCCGACAGCAACCTGCGCCTATACCTGGCGGTGCTGCGGGTGGCGCACACCCAGGCCAGGCGAGGTCGGCCGGAGGTGGCATTCCAGCAGGTCGAGCGGCGCTGGACCAGCTGGCGCGGACGAGCCGTCGAACCGCTGGTACGCGAGTCTCTGGAGCTTGCCTCGGCGGCCGGCGAGCTGCCCTGGGCCGAGGTCGAGGCGGTGGGCGGCTGGTGGAACCGCCAGTTCGACCCGGAAGTTGACCTGGTCGGCGCCGACCGAGCCCCGGTCGCCGGGCGGGTGTTTTTCGTCGGTTCCGCCAAGTGGCTGGCCAGCCCCTTCGATCGGCATGACTTGTCGGCAATGTTGCGTGGGGCCGCGGCGGTGCCTGGCTTCGCGCCGGGGGAGACCGGGCTCGTGGTTGCGTCTCGAGCCGGCCTCGCCCCTGACATCCCGGCCGAGTCGATCGATCTCCGTTGGGGTCCGGAGGAGCTGATCAACGCCTGGTGCTGACCGGCGGTTGCGCGGGCGTGCTCAGTCCGGCGGGCGGTAGGTGAGGCCGAGCAGGTGGCTCAGCTCGCGCAGGCACTCCTCGTACATCGGCTCCGGGTCGGCGAAGGCGAAGTCGAGTTGGTGCAGCACCTCCATGCACAGCTGCCCGTAGAGGCGGATCCAGCAGGTCAGGAACACGTGCAGAGCGGGGGCGGGCAGGCGCCCGTGGTGCTCGTCGGCGTGGGCGCGCAGCTGCGTCCACAGTGACTCGGGCAGGTCCTCGGCGGCCGGTGTCGGGAACGGGCGCACGGCCCACAGCGACGCGACCTCGTCCAGGAACCGGTCGCCGAAACGGTGGCCGGCCCGGTAGCGCACCGTCGCCCGGTCGCCGCCCCCGGCCACCGGGCTGGTGAACACCCAGCGGAACTCCGCCGGGTGCGCGACGGCCCAGCCGCGCAGCGCGCGGCACATCGCCAGCAGGCGCCGGTCGGTCTCGCCGTGGGCCGCGCGGACCTCGTCGAGCACGCCGGCGATCTCGGCGAAGAAGTCGGCGGTGACCGCGTCCACCAGGTCCTGGTGGCCGGAGTAGTAGCGGTAGATCCCCGGACCGCTCATGCCCAGCTCGCGGGCGACACCGTTGATGGTCACCGCCTCCGGCCCGTCCGCCACCAGCAGGGCCCGGGCGGCCTGGCGGATCTCCACCAGGGTGGCCTCGCGGAGGCGCTGCCTCCGGGTCGTCGTTGCTGCCACGTGCGTCCCCTCCGTATCCCGTTGACATGTTAGGGCACGTAGTCTTTGCTAGAGCTAATAGTAAAGTTAGTGCCTCTAACACTTGGAGAGAACGATGACCCGGACCCGGACCCGGCGCTCCCGCAACCCGCTCAGCTACGCGTTCGCCAAGCACGTGACCTCGGGCGAGATCGCCGCCGTCGGGCTGGTCACGCCCACGCTGCGCCGCATCGTGATCACCGCCGACGCGGTGGCCGACTGGCGGCCCGTGCCCGGGCAGCACGTGCGAATCCAGATCAACGACCCGCTGTCGGTGTACGGGCTGCTCCGGCCGGCCGACACACTGCGCACCTACACCGTGGTGGCGCACCGGCCCGAGCGGCGCGAGTTCGAGATCTGGGCGCATCTCTACGGCGGGGACGGCATCGGCCTGCGTTGGGCGCGCGGGGCGCGCGCCGGTGACCCGGTGACCCTCTGGGGTCCGATGGGAAACCTGGCCGTGCGGCCGGCGCCGTACCACCTGTTCGTCGGGGAGGAGACCGGCAGCTGCGCGTTCAACGCGCTGCTGCCCGCGCTGCCGCCGGGCCAACCCGCCGTCGTGGTGGCGGAGAGCGACTGGCTGGAGGACCAGGTCCCGTTGCCGGCCGGCGCGACGGTGCACCGGGTGCACCGGGCCGGCGCGGCACCGGTGTCGTCGGCCGCGCTGCTCGAGGCGGTGCGCGCGCTGGAGCTGCCGGACGAGCCGGGCGCCGCCTACCTGGCCGGCGAGGCGCTCACCGGCCGGGCCATCCGCGACCACCTGGTGGGGGAGCGCGGCTGGCCCCGCGACTCCGTCACCGTCAAGCCGTTCTGGACCCCCGGCCGGCGGGGGCTACATCACTGATCACGGCCCGGTCAGCTCGATCGGGGTGGCCGGCAGGGTCTGGCTGGCCCGGACCTTGTTGCTGGTCAGGTCCACCGCGTGGATCTTGTTGGCGGCCGGCTCGGTGATGTACGCGGTGTGTTCGCGGACGAACAGCGCGGGCCGGGTCCGCTGCCACTCCAGGGGCTCGCTCCACGGCGCGAGCACCGGGATGCGCGCGGTGACGGCCGCTGTGTTCGGGTCGATCACGTGCAGCGCTCCGTCGGTGCCGAGCACCAGCGCGGACCCGCCCGGACCGCGGCCGAGCGAGCGGAAGGTGTAGCTGGTGCCCAGGTTGACCAGGCGCATCGTGCCCGAGGCGGTATCGATCAGGGCCACCCGCTCGGGGCGTTCCAGCTCGGCGTTCGGGTCGGTCTTGTAGTCGCCGAGCACGACGGAGGACTCCTCCGAGCCGGCCGCGCTGCCCACCCGGCCGTACGGGTCGGGGCTGGTCACCTTGGTGAACCGGCCGCCGGCGTACACCAGTGCGCCGGTCTGGCAGCCGATCACCACCGCCTCGTCCTTGGCGGCCGCCTCGCCGTGCACGCCCGGGCAGGCCTCGTTGCGCGCCAGCTCCCGGTGCTCCCGGTCCAGCATTGCCGCTCCGACGCGGGCCTTGTCGGTGCCCAGGGTGACCAGCAGGCGCCCGTCGGCCAGCTCGACCGCCACGCCGTGGTGCGGCGCCGCGGCGGTGTACACCCGGCTGGCCGGCCGCTCGCCGCCGGCCAGCGCGGCCGAGTCGAACGACTCCACCCTTCCGCTGCCGTCGCTGAACAGCACCGTCTTCCCGGCGTGCCGGACCACGTGGCCGGGCTTGGCCGCCGGGAAGCTCACGTCGGTCAGCTTCGCCTCGCCCCGGGTGTCCAGTACCCGGAAGGCGTCCGAGGTGGACACGATCACGTGCCGCCCGTCGCCGGCCGGGTTGACCCGGATGAACCCGGGCAGCTCGACGGTGTGCAGCACCGCCAGCGACTCGGCGTCCAGCACTTGTAGTCCGCCCTGGTGGGTGGTGACGAGTCGGGCGCCGCCGGGTTCCTGGCTTGCGCAGCCGGCGGTGAGCAGGCAGATCGCGGCGACCAGCGAGGCGATGCGGGGGAGGTTCATGCTGAGAGCTTAATGAGAATGGTTATCGTTTTACAACTGGGTTCTGAGTCCTTCGACGATCCGGGTGGTGTTGGTGCGCATCATGTCCAGGTAGGTGGCGGCGGCCGTGCCGGGAAGGTCCAGCGACTCCGAGTAGAGGCTCACCACCGACACCCGCAGCCCGGTTTCCCGGGCCAGCACCTGGGTCAGCCGGTCCGGCCGGGACGAGTCGGCGAAGATCGCGCCCACCCCGGCGGCCCGGATCGCGCCGGCCAGGTTCGCCAGGTCGGAGGCGCTGGGTGAGGCCAGCGTGGTGCCGCTGGGGATCACCGCGCCGATGACCCGCAGGTCGTAGCGCCGGGCCAGGTAGCCGAACACGTGGTGGTTGGTCACGAGTGCGCGCCGGCTCGGCGGGATGCGGGCGAACTCGCCGGCCATCCAGGCGTCCAGTTCGCGCAGCCGGCCGGTGTACTCGGCCGCCCTGGCCCGCACCGCCGCCGGGTCCACCCCGTCCACGTGCGCGGTGACCGCCTCGGCGATCCGCTCGGTGGCCGTGACCATGCGCGCCGGGTCGGTCCAGAAGTGCGGGTCCGGCCGGCCCGCCTGGTCTCCCTCGCCGTAGCGCAGCGGCTGGACGTGCTCGCCCACCGCGAGGGTCGGCACCCCCTGGGCCCGGGCCGCTTCCACGTGCCGGGCCAGGCCCTCCTCGAGGCCGAGGCCGTTGTGGACCACCAGCTCGGCTCGTTCCAGCTCGGCGGCCTGTTGGGCGGAGATGCCGAACGAGTGCGGATCGGCGTTCGGTTGCATCAGCACCAGCACGTCGACGCCGGGCGGCACGACGTTGGCCACCACGTCGCCCAGGATGTTGGTGGTGACCACCACGGTCGGCCGATCGCCGCCCGGCGTCCCGGCGCAGCCGGCCACCAGTGCGGCGGCCACCGCCCCGGCCAGCGCACAGAGGAGTGCTCGCCGCCTCATCGCCCGGTCTCCACCACGAGGGCCGGCCGGACGGCCGGGGTGAAGGTGCGGGCCACCCGCAGCCGGTCGGCGTAGTCGATCTCGCGGATGACCTCGCCGGAACCGAGGTAGGCCCGGCTGCCGTCCACCTCCAGGGACGGCGCGGCCCCACCGAACGGCTCGGTGCTGGCCGTCACCTGGCCGGTGCGCTGGTCCAGGCCGTGCAGCCGGCCGTCCGCGTCCACCGCGAGCACCGTGCGGCCGTCGCCGACCGCGGCCGCCGTGACCATGGGCCTCGGGGTGTGCAGCAGGGTCCACCGGCGAGCCGGTACGTCCAGAACCCAGACGCCCTGGTCGCCGGCCACCGACGCCAGCGTGCCGGATCCCGGCCGGTGCCCGAAGGCGCGGGCGCGCGGTCCGGGATCCGGGTAGTTGATCGCCTCGAACCGGGGCGCGCCGTCCTCGCCGGCGGTGGCCAGCAGCGCGCCGCCCGCACAGCCGAACACCGCGCCGGCCCGGGTGACGGCGGGCCTGCTCGGCTCGGCGCAGTCGGCGCGGGCCAGCGGGGCGCCCGTGCCGTCGCGGGCGACCACCGCCGACGGCTCGGTGGCCAGGTACCGGCCCGAGAACGGCAGCACGAAGCCGTCGTGCGGCGCCAGCTGGAAACCGGCCAGCCGTTCCACCCGGCCCTCCTCCAGCTTCGCCAGGTCGTAGACGGCGGCCGTGCCGGTGGCCGGGTAGACCACGGCCAGCTTCCCGTCGTTGCCCAGTGCGGCGCCCGGCGCGGACTCGCTGTCGATCCGGGCACGCACCGCCGGCTCCCGCCGGTAGTAGTGCTTGTGGTCGCCGTGGTCCACCGTCCACGCCCCGCCGTCCACCACGTGCAGGGCGTTGCCCGAGCTCAGGTAGGCGAAGCGGCCGTCCTGGGTGAGTCGGTCCGGCCGGTCGAAGGTGCCCAGCGGCCGGGTGCGTTCCTCGCTCAGGTCCAGCACCTCGAGCCGGCCGGCCGGGTCGGCGTAGACCAGCCGGGTCTGCGGCTCGGCCATCTCCTCGGCGCCCGGCACGTAGCCGTGCGGCGGTTCGGCCTTCGGCTCGGGAACCGGCCCGGAGGCGCAGCCGGCCAGCAGCAGGCACCCGGCGGCCAGCGGGGCGATTTTGAACCCCGCCCGGCCCGTCCGTCGCCAGGACACCCGCCGCGCGGCCAGCGAGACGAAGAACAGCAGCACCGCGACCGCCGCGATGGTGGCGCCGGCCGCCGTGCCCGCATGCCAGGAGACCAGCAGCCCGGCCACCGTGGCCAGCGCGCCGAACCCGGTGGCCAGCGCCATGATCGACGGCACCCGGTTCGCCCACAGCGCGGCGGTGGCGGGCGGCGCGATGAGCAGCCCGACCACCAGCAGGGTGCCCACCGCCTGGTACGAGGCCACGATGGTGACCGTGATCAGCCCCAGCTGCAGGTAGTGCGCGCGAGCCGGGTGCAGGCCCAGCGTGGCGGCCTTGCGCGGGTCGAAGGCGAGCGCCAGGAACGGCCGGTAGCCGGCCAGCGAGACTACCGAGGCCAGCGCCAGCGCGCCGAGCAGCAGGCCGATGTCCGACCAGCGCATGGCCAGGATGTCGCCGAACAGGATCGCGGTGAGGTCGACCGCGAACGACCGGGAGCGCGAGACGATCACCACGCCGAGCGCCAGCATGCCCACGAACAGCAGCGCGATCGCGGTGTCCTGAGACAGCCTGGACCGCCGGCCGACCAGGGTGACCCCGGCGGTCATCGCCGCCGCGCTGGCCGCCGCGCCGAGCAGCGGGTGCGCGCCGAACAGCATGGCCAGGCCCACCCCGGGCAACATGCCGTGCGACAGCGCCTCGCCCAGGAACGCCATGCCGCGCAGCACCACCCAGGTGCCGACCAGGGCGCACAGCGCGCTCACCAACAGCCCGCCGCACAGCGCGCGGAACACGAACGACACCTCGAACGGCGCAATCAACCAGTCCATCCGGCTAATCTACAATGATTATCAATGCCAACAACTGGAATTGAACTGGCCGGGGTGAGCTTCGGCTACCCGGGGCGCCCGGTGTTCGAGGGGCTGACGCTGCGGCTGCCCCCGGCCGCCGTGACCGCGCTGACCGGGCCGAACGGTTCGGGCAAGTCGACGCTGCTGGGCCTGGTGGCCGGGCTGCACGCGCCGTCGTCGGGGAAGGTCACCGGGGTCACCGAGGTGGCCTACGTGCCGCAGCACAGCCTGGTCGGCGACGCGCTGCCGATCACCGTGCGGGACGCGGTGGCCATGGGGCGCTGGGCCCGCCGGGGCGCCTGGCGGCCGCTGACCAGGCGGGACCGGCTGGTGGTGGCCGATTGCCTGGAGCTGCTCGACATCACCGACCTGGCCCGCCGGCGGCTCGGCGCGCTCTCCGGCGGGCAGCGCCAGCGGGCGCTGGTGGCCCAGGGCCTCGCCCAGGGCGCCCCGGTGCTGCTGCTGGACGAGCCGTCCGCCGGCATCGACGCGCCGGCCCGCGAGCGGATCGCGGCGGCCATAGGCGAGCAGGCCCGGCGCGGGGTGACCGTGCTGCACGCCACCCACGACCCGGCCGACGCGGACCGGGCCGACTACCGGCTCGCGCTCACCGGTGCCCGTCCACTGGCCGGCCGGTTGCGGGTGATCCGTAGCGCGCGATAATCCGCGTCATGGGGTTCTACGAGGACCAGGTCGTGCCGAGGATCGTCAACGTGGCCTGCGGGACCAAGCTGCTCGCGCCGCTGCGCGCGCGGGCCTGCGCGGACCTGGCCGGGGACGTGCTGGAGATCGGCTTCGGGTCGGGGCTCAACGTGCCGTTCTACCCGGCGGCGGTGACCAGCGTTTCGGCGGTGGAGCCGGCCGACCTGGGCTGGCGGCTGGCCCGGCGGCGGCTGGACGCGGCGCGCGTCCCGGTCAACCGGTCGGGGTTGGACGGGCAGTCGCTGCCCTTCGCCGACGACAGCTACGACGCCGCGCTGTGCACCTACACGCTGTGCACCATCCCGGACGCGGCGGCCGCGTTGCGCGAGGTGCGCCGGGTGCTCAAACCCGGCGGCACTCTGCGCTTCCTCGAGCACGGCCGGGCGCCGGACGAGGGCGTGCGGCGCTGGCAGCATCGGCTGGAGCCGATGCAGAAGCGGCTCTTCGGCGGCTGCCACCTGACCCGGAGCGTGCCGGACCTGCTCACCTCGGCCGGCTTCACGGTGACCGAGCTGGACGCGTTCTACCAGCCGGGCGCGCCCAAGCCGTACTCCGCGATGTCCCTGGGCGCGGCCACCGCTCCGTAGCCCTCACGAGGGTGAGTTGCGCGCGTGGTAGTCGTTCAGCGCGCGGTCGATCTCCCGCTCCACCGCGGGCGCCATGCTGGTCAGGTAGGTCGCGCTGACGTGGTTGTCGTCCATGTAGACGGACACGTTGCCGATCACCGGCGGGCACTGTTCGGGGTCGCAGTAGTAGTCGGTGAAGTCCAGGAACGACACGTTGGCCGGCACGTCGGGCAGCTCGGCGTAGGGCGGCACCGGCGCGAGCAGCTCGGCCCGCCGGCCGGCGCAGTGCGGCGCGTCCGGGCCGTGCTCCCGCACGCAGCGCGGCGGCGAGAAGTCGAACCGGGGGTTGTCCCGGACCGCCAGTACCGGGATCGGCCGGTCCTCGCCGTCCAGCCGGCGCCATTCGGCGACGAAGCCCGGCGGGGTGCGCTCGGTCAGGCCGGCCCGCACGTCGCGGGTGGCCATGGTGAGCACCGCGTCCGGGCGCTGTGCGAGCAGCTCGTCGGCAGCGGCTGTCGTCCAGTCCCGGCAGGCCTGGTCGGCCGGGTCGATCTCCGCGTCGGAGGAGAACGGGCAACCGGGCCGGGACAGCACGATCAGCTGCCAGTCCCGGCGGGCCGCGATCGGCCGCAGCGCGGCGAGGAACTGGGTGGGGTGCGAGTCGCCGACCACCGCCAGCCGCAAGGCCGGCTCACCGGCGGTCGGCGAGGTGCACACCTCCAGCTCCCCATCGCGCGTTTCGCAGCGCAGGCCGGCCAGGCCCGCCCAGTCGCCGGGCAGCGCGATCGGTGAGGGCGCGGGCGGCACGTCCGGCTCGCCCCAGTACTCGAAGCCCGGCTCCATGGCCAGCGCGCCGGGGTGGTTCGGGTCGTCCACGGCCAGTGCGTACGAGTTCGCCCGCTGCCAGCCGATCAGCTGCCAGGCCCCGGCGGCGAGCAGCGTCGGGACCAGGGTGGCGGCGGCCAGCCGGGCCAGCGTGCGCGGCTGGGCGGCGGGGCAGTCCAGCAGTTCACGGGTCGCGGCGGCGAGCAGCACGGACAGCCCGACGACCAGCAGGCCATCGATCACGCCCGGTTCCGTGCGCTTCGCGGCGACCAGGAAGAACACCAGCACCGGCCAGTGCCAGAGGTAGAGCGGGTAGCTGATGTCGGCCAGGTAGCGCGCCGACCGGCTGGTGAGCAGGCGATCGGCGCCTGGGGGCGCCGTCCTGGGTCGGGCGCCCGGTTCGGCGGCCGACGGGGACACGGCGCCTCCACCCGGGGTGCCGCCGATCAGGACGGCGGCCGCCGCCAGGGTCGGCCACAGCGCCGCGTAGCCGGGGAAATCCGTGCCCACCCGAAGCACGAGCCCACACGCCACCAGGCCCAGCACCCCCAGCCAGCCCAGGGCGATCCGGGCCGGCCGGGGCACCGTGAGCCGGTCGATCACCAACGCGAGCAGGCCGCCCAGGGTGAACTCCCAGACCCGGGTGAGCGAGTCGAAGTAGGCCAGCTGCTGGTTGGCCGAGGTCAGCCAGACCGAGTACGCCAGCGAACCCCCGGTGACGGCCAGCAGCGCCGCGCCGACCACCGGCCGGGGCGCCCATCCCCGGCGGCGGCCGGCGGCCACCACGATGGCCGCCAACGCCGGCCAGACCAGGGTGAACTGGCCCTGCACGGAAAGCGACCAGAAATGCTGGACGGGGCTCGCCCCGACGTGCTCGGAGAAATAATCGGCGGAGTCGTGGACGAGCTGCCAGTTCTCCACGAAGAGCGCGGCGGCGAATACTTCACGAATTGTCTGGGACCATTGTTCGGGCGGTAGTATCAATGCGCCGAAAACGACGCAGGCGAGCAGTACCACCGTCGCCGCCGGGAGCAGCCGGCGCAGCGTCCGCCCGTACAGCGCGCCGAGCGCGAACCGTCCGTCCTCCAGCGCCCGCACGACCTGTCCGGTCAGCAGGAAACCTGTGAGTAGGAAGAACACGTCGACCCCGCCGGACACCCGACCCAGCCACACGTGATAGACGACCACCAGCGCGGCGGCCAACGCGCGCAGCCCGTGCAGCTCGGGCCGGTAGTGAACCGTCGGTTTCGTCATGCGCTGCTCAGCACGCCGTATGCGGCGCCGAACATGCCGGCGACGTTCAGTGCCATAAATCCGAAAACGCCGAGAATTGAGTCGTCACGAACCATCATGAGAACGAGCATCACGACGCCGGAAACGGTCAGTAAAACGCTCAGGACAAATGAGATGAGCATGCAAAAGATCCCTTGGATAAAAGGATTACGGAAAAGAGGGTTATCCGAGGGAAAGCGGTGGTGCGCGGTCGCGGCGTCGATCGGCGAACTTGGAGACCCGGTGACGGTCGCTGGCGGCCAGCGAGGCGGGGAACCGGCCCGGCCCGGCTTCGCGCCGCGCGCCGGCCTCGTGGTCCGCCAGCAGCTGCCAGCCCGCCGCGCCCCGGTTCTGGTCGGTCAGGTACTGCCGGTTCGACGCCGGGCGGGTGCCGGCGGAGTCCGGCGCGGACGACAGTCCGCGCAGCTCACCGCCGGTGTTGACCGGCGCCCGGACGAACTGCGCGGCGCCTCCGCCGAGGCCGGGACCGGGACCGGGGGACTCGGCCGACTCGGCCGCGGCGGCCAGATGGCCGAAGCCCAGCGTCAGCAGGACCGCGAGCAGCGGGATCGCCGGCCACCGCCGCCACGCCCGTTGCCGCACCTCGCACCTCCTGATCCGCCCGTACCTTACGTGAGCCCGATCGTTCGGGATCTCGCCCCGTTGCGTCACGCGAGGGGTTGGGTTCGAAGACCGCAGGGAATGGGGTGCGCCGCGGGTTTGGCGCCGGCCGTCGCGTCGCACGAGGGGTCGGGTTCCAAGATCGCGGGGAATGGGGTGCGCCGCGGGTTCGGCGTCGCCCGTAGCGTCGCGCGAGGGGGTGGGTTCGAAGATCGCCGGGACGGCGGGGCTTGGGTGCGCCGCGGGTTTGGCGCCGCCCGTCGCGTCGCGCGAGGGGGTGGGTTCGAAGATCGCCGGGACGGCGGGGCCTGAGTGCGCCGCGGGTTCGGCGTCGCCCGTCGCGTCGGGTTGGGGGTGGGCTCGAAGCCGACGGGACGGCGCGGTTTGGCGCCACTCCCGGGCTTGGGTGCGGGCCGTCGCCTCACGCGGGTTTACGGACCGTAGCGGCGCGACGGGGCTTTCTCGGGCGCGTCCTCATCGAGTGGCAGCCCAGTCGCCCATTTCGTGATCAATAAGGCGACTGTGCTGCCACTCGGCGTGCGCACCGCCGCTACCGACGGGACGCGGCCCGGCCGGCGCTCACGCTGAGTAAGCGCTATGTGATGTGTGGGGCGGAAGTGTCGACGAACCGGGTGCGGCGGGCCGGCCAGGGCATCGAGCGCAAGCTGGGTCCGGTGTTCCCGCCCGGCGAACCGGACTCAGCTTGCGCTCGGCGCCGGACGACCGCAACGCACGGTGAGCAGCCTCGAGACCCGGGTCCCCAGCCAACCGGATGGCCGGGCAGCCACGCCGCGGCAGATCACCCAACGTCCCGCGTCCGGGCCATCCTTGAACCCGCACCGCTGGCAAGCTGAACGAATGCGCGCATGGGTGGTGCGGCGGCCAGGGCCGGACCCGGCGGAGTCGCTGGTACGAGCCGACCTGCCGATTCCCGAGCCGGGGCCGGGCGAGGTGCGGATCCGGGTGGAGGCCTGCGGGGTCTGCCGCACGGACCTGCACCTGGCGCTCGGCGAGCTGCCGCCGCGCCGGCCGGACACGGTGCCCGGACACGAGGTGGTCGGGGTCGTGGAGGCGCGCGGTCCGGGGGCGGACCGGTTCCGGGAGGGGGACCGGGTGGGCATCGCCTGGCTGCGGTCGACCTGCGGGCGTTGCCGGTTCTGCCGCACCGGCCGGGAGAACCTGTGCCCGGACGCCGCCTTCACCGGCTGGCACGCCGACGGCGGGTACGCGGAGTTCGCGCTGGTCCCGGAGGCCTACGCGTACCGGATGCCGGCCGGGCTGGACCCGGTGGCCGCCGCTCCGCTGCTGTGCGCCGGCATCGTGGGTTACCGCGCGTTGAAGCGGGCGGAGCTGCCGCCCGGCGGCCGGCTGGGCATCTACGGGTTCGGCGCGTCCGCGCACGTGGTGGCCCAGGTGGCGATCGGCCAGGGCGCCGAGGTGCACGTCCTCACCCGCTCCGAACCCGCTCGCGAGCTGGCGTTGCGCCTCGGCGCGGCCTCGGCCCGCCCGGCCGAGCAGGGTCCGCCGGATCCGCTGGACGCGGCGCTGCTGTTCGCCCCGGTCGGGGACCTGGTGCCGGTGGCGCTGCGTGCGCTGGACGCCGGCGGCACGCTGGCCGTGGCCGGCATCTACCTCACCGACATCCCGGGGCTGAACTACGACGCCGAGCTGTTCCGGGAGAAGCAGCTGCGCAGCGTCACCGCGAACACCCGCGCCGACGGCGAGGAGTTCCTCCGCCTGGCCGCCGCGCTGGCAATCCACCCGGAGGTGGACCGGCGCCCGCTGAGCGCGGCCGCGCACACCGTCAAGGACCTCGCCGAGGACCGGATCACCGGCGCGGCCGTACTCGTCCCGGAGTGACCGACTCGGCCTGCTGAAGTGACCGAATCGGATCTGGGGGGATTCGGAACGATGTGGGGCGGCCGTCCGTTGGGTGTTAGTGACGGTGCTCGCTGGTGGACCAACTGTGCTGGCCGTGGCGGACCGATCGTTGGTGCTGGTGTCCGGGATTCCCGGCGCCGGCAAGAGCCGCCTGTTACGCGGGCTGCGCACCACCGGGCCCGAGCCGGCGGTGCTCGACTCGGACCTCGTCCGGGAGCGGATGGAGGCCCGCCTGCCGGCCGGCACGGCGTACCGCTGGTACCGGCCGCTGGTTCACCTTTGCTACCGGTTTCAGGTGCTGCTGGCCATGTTCGGCCTGGTCGGGCCGCTGGTGGTGCACCTGCCGGCGACCGGTGTTTTCACGCGCGCCGCGATGCTGACGGTGGCGGTGCTCGCGCTGCGCCGCCCGTACCTGATCTGGTTGGACGTGGACCCGACGGAGGCCCGGCGGGGGCAGTTCAGCCGGGGGCGGGTGCTCGGCGAGCGCTGTTTCAAGCGGCACGCGCGCCGGGGCACCGAGTTCGTGCGCCGGCTCCGCGAGGGGTACCGCCCGCCGGGCTGGTCCGGCGTGCTGGTGCTCGACCGCCGCCAGGCCGGCCGGGGACTCGTGCTGGCCGGCAACGCCCACCAACGCCCGGACGACACCACACTCATCTAGGCTCGTGGGGACACGCGTGCCGCGACACGCGAAAGATCCCGCACGACGAGCTGGAAGCGACTTCTCACCGTGTTCGACACCCTCTCCGAGCGCCTCACCGGTGCACTGCGCGATCTGCGCGGCAAGGGTCGGCTCTCCGATGCCGACATCGACGCCACCTGCCGCGAGATCCGCATCGCGCTGCTCGAGGCGGACGTGGCCCTGCCGGTCGTGCGCGCCTTCGTGGCGAAGATCAAGGAACGGGCCAAGGGCGCCGAGGTGTCCGCCGCGCTGAACCCGGCCCAACAGGTCGTCAAGATCGTCAACGAGGAGCTCATCGGCATCCTCGGCGGGGAGACCCGGCGGCTGAACCTGGCCAAGCAGGCGCCCAGCGTGATCATGCTGGCCGGCCTTCAGGGCTCCGGTAAGACCACGCTGGCCGGCAAGCTGGCCAAGTGGCTGGCCGGGCAGGGGCACACCCCGCTACTGGTGGCCTGCGACCTGCAGCGGCCGAACGCGGTGAACCAGCTGCAGATCGTCGGCGAGCGGGCCGGCGCCACCACCTTCGCCCCCGAGCCGGGCAACGGCGTCGGCGACCCGGTGGATGTCGCGGCGAAAGGCATCCGGTTCGCCCGGGAGAAGCAGTACGACACGGTCATCATCGACACCGCCGGCCGGCTGGGTGTGGACCAGGAGCTGATGGCCCAGGCCTCGGCGATCCGGGACGCGACCGACCCGGACGAGGTGCTGTTCGTGGTCGACGCCATGATCGGCCAGGACGCGGTGGCCACCGCCGAGGCGTTCCGGGACGGCGTCGGCTTCACCGGCGTGGTGCTGACCAAGCTGGACGGCGACGCCCGGGGTGGCGCGGCGCTGTCCGTGCGGGAGGTCACCGGCCAGCCGATCCTGTTCGCCTCGAACGGGGAGAAGCTGGAGGACTTCGACGTCTTCCACCCCGACCGGATGGCCAGCCGGATCCTGGGCATGGGCGACGTGCTCACCCTGATCGAGCAGGCCGAGCAGGTCTTCGACAAGGAGCAGGCCCAGCAGACCGCGAACAAGATCACCGCGGGCGAGCTGAGCCTGGAGGACTTCCTCGAGCAGATGCTGGCCATCCGCAAGATGGGGCCGATCGGCAACCTGCTCGGCATGCTGCCCGGCGCCAACACCGGCCAGATGAAGGAAGCGCTGTCCCAGGTCGACGACAAGCAGCTGGACCGCCTGCAGGCCATCATCCGGGGCATGACGCCCGCCGAGCGGGCCGACCCGAAGATCATCAACGGGTCCCGCCGGCTGCGCATCTCGAAGGGTTCCGGGGTCTCGGTCTCCGAGGTGAACGACCTGGTGAACCGGTTCTTCGAGGCCCGCAAGATGATGAAGCAGATGGCCGGCCAGTTCGGCTTCGGCGGGAAGCGGCAGTCCAAGACCCGCAAGGGCAAGAAGGTGAAGAACCGCAAGGGCAGCCAGGGCCGGCCGCGCCAGATGCCCGCGATGCCCGGCGGTATGCCTCCGGGCATGAACCAGGTGCCACCGGGCCTGGGCGGACTGAACGAGCTGTCCTCGGGCATCGACCCGACCAAGCTGAAGTTCCCGAAGTCCAAATGAGCGAGGCGTACCGGTTACGCGGCGTCCTGCTCCCGGAGGAGCGGGACACCGAGCTGTGGGTGGGCGCGGACGGGCGGCTGTCCGAGGAACCGATCCCGGGGGCGACCACGCTGGTCGACCGGGGCTGGATCGTGCCCGGGCTGGTCGACGCGCACTGCCACGTCGGCCTCGGCTCGAAGGGCGCAAAGACGCTGGACGAGGCGGCCGAGGACGCCATCACGGACCGGGACGCGGGGGCGCTGCTGCTGCGCGACTGCGGCTCCCCGCTGGACACCCGCCCGCTGCAGGGCCGCACCGATCTGCCCGTGATCATCCGGGCCGCCCGGCACATCGCCCGCCCGAAGCGGTACATCCCGGGGTTGGCGGTGGAGCTGGACGACCCCTGGCTGCTGCCCGGTGAGGTGGCCGAGCAGGCCAGGGCCGGGGATGGCTGGGTGAAGCTGGTCGGCGACTGGATCGACCGGTCGGAGGGCGACCTGACCCCGGTGTGGCCGGACGACGTGCTGGTGGAGGCGATCGAGGCGGCGCACGCCGAGGGCGCCAGGGTGACGGCGCACGTGTTCAGCGGCGCCGCCGCCGAGGGTCTGGTCCGGGCCGGCATCGACTGCCTGGAGCACGGCACCGGGCTGGCCGACGACCTGATCGACGAGATGGCCCGCCGGGGCACCGCGCTGGTGCCCACGCTGATCAACGTGGCCACCTTCCCGGGCATCGCCGACCAGGCGAAGAAGTACCCGGCCTACGCCGACCACATGCGGCGCCTGCACGCCGGGGCGTACGACACGGTCCGCCGCGCGGCGGAGGCCGGCGTCACCGTGTACGCCGGCACCGACGCCGGCGGCGGCATTGCGCACGGCCGGATCGCCGACGAGCTGCTGGCGCTGCACGAGGCCGGGCTGTCCGCGATCGACGCGCTGGCCGCCGGCAGCTGGGCGACGCGGGACTGGCTGGGTGCGCGGGCACTGGTTCCCGGCGCACCGGCCGACCTGGTGGTGTACCGCGCCGATCCCCGGGCCGACCTGACCACGGTGCGCGAGCCGTCCCTGGTCATGCTGGCCGGCCGCCCCGTGGTGACCGGCTCTGCCGCTAGCGGGCGCCTAGCTGGGCGCCCGACCCATGACGCCGGCTCCGCCAGCTCTGTCCCCGTCGGGCGCCTAACTGGGCGCCCGACCCACGACGCCGGCTCCGCCGGCTGACCGATGACCATCGAGAAGACCCCGGGCGAGCCTTCGCCGGCTTTACCGGAGTCGCCGACTCCCCGGTGGGGGCTGGGCGCCTACCTGCTGGTCGAGGCCGTGTTCCTGGGCGTATCGGTGCTGCTGGTGCTGCCCTACGTCAACCAGCCGGACGCCAAGCCGCCGCCGTGGGTGCTGCTGCTCAGCCTGAGCGTGCCCACCGTGCTGGCTGCGTCGGTGGCGCTGTTGCTCACCCAGTGGCGCGGTGGCGGACCGGTGCGCGACCTGGGCCTGCGCTTCGAACCGGGTGACCTGCGGCTGGGCCTGATGTACGGCCTCGGCGGGTTGGTGCTGACCATCCCGGCGGCCGCGCTCTGGTCGGCGGTGGTCGGGCCGGGGGAGGCGAACGCGGCGGTGGCCGAGCTGTTCGCCGGGCAGCGGTTTGCCCTGCCGCTGGCGATCGGCGTGTTCCTGGCGGTGCTGCTGGTCGCGCCGATCTGCGAGGAGATCGTGTACCGGGGCCTGCTGTGGGGGGCCCTGGAGCGGGCCGGTGCGGCCCGCTGGTGGGCATTCAGCCTGACCACGCTGTGCTTCGCGCTGGCCCACTTCGAGTTCACCCGGACTCCGTTGCTCCTGATCATCTCGGTGCCCATCGGGCTGGCCCGGTTGTACACCGGCCGGCTGTGGGCCAGCGTGGTCGCGCACCAGATCAACAACCTGCTGCCGGCATTCGCGCTGCTCGGTCTGCTACTGGGCCTGCCCGGGCTGGAGAACATCTAAATAGCTGATCGGCCGCCGTCCACGGAGAGGATTGCGCCGTGGATGTTGGCGGCCTCGTCGCTGGCCAGGAAGACGACCGCCCGCGCAACCTCCTCGGGGGTGCTGGCCCGGCGCGACGGCACCTTGGCCAGGATCGGCGCCACGTGCTCGGTCAGCGCGGCGACCTTTTCCGTGCTGGTCGGGCCGGGGGCGACCGCGTTCACCCGCACGCCGGACGGGCCGTACTCGTCGGCCCAGGACTTGGTCATCGAGTGCATCGCGGCCTTGGTCATGCTGTAGAGCGCGGAACCGGCGCTGCCGAACAGGCCGTTGATCGAGCCCAGGTTCACGATCGCGCCCCGCCCCAGGGCCGCCATCCGGGGCGCGACCAACCCGGTGAGCAGGAACGCGGCCTTGACGTTCACCGCCAGCGCGCCGTCGACCAGTTCCTCGGGCACGTCGGCGGTGGGAGCCGGGTTGAGCAGCATCGCGGCGTTGTTCACCAGGATGTCCAGCGGACCGCTCGCGTCGGCAAGCTCGCGCACGGCCGCCCCGGTGCCCAGGTCGGCGGCGACGAATGTGGCGCGCCCGCCGGCCTCGGCGATCCCGGCGACCACCTTCTCGCCCCGGGCGGAGTTGCGGCCGCTGACCACGACGTGCGCACCCTCGGTGGCCAGGGCGCGGGCGATCGCCGCCCCGATGCCGTCGGTGGAACCGGTGACCAGGGCGTTTCGATCGCTCAGGCGTGCGGGCATTGCCGGTGCTCCTTTGGGCTGGTTACTGGCTTGCCAAGCCACGGTGCCCGAGAAAAAATGGACCAGCAAGTCCAATCTGAGGGAGCAACCGGTGACACTCACCCGCAAGGGAACCGCGACCCGGCGGCGGATCATCGAGGGCGCGGCCGAGGAGATCCGCGAGCGCGGCGTGACCGCGACCCTGGACGACATCCGCGCCCGCACCGGCACCAGCAAGAGCCAGCTGTTCCACTACTTTCCGGACGGCCGCGAGGAGCTGCTGCTGGCGGTGGCCCGGCACGAGGCGGACCTGGTGCTGGCCGACCAGCAGCCCCAGCTGTCCGACCTCGGCTCCTGGCCGGCCTGGTCGGCGTGGCGGGACGCGGTGCTGGCCCGGTACCGGGGGCAGGGTCAGTGTTGCCCGCTCAACGCCCTGCTCACCCAGCTCGGCCACACCACGCCCGGCGCCCAGGCCGTGGTCACCCAGTTGGTGCACCGCTGGCAGGCCGAGATCGCCGACGGCATCCGGCGTCTTCGCGACGCCGGGGAGGTGCCGCGGGAACTGGACGTGGACCGGACGGCGGCCGCGATCCTGGCCGGCATCCAGGGCGGAGTGGTCATGATGATGTCCACCGGCGACGACACCCACCTGGCCGCCGCGCTGGACCTGGGCATCGGCTACCTGCGCGCCAGCTCGGCCGTGCCGCTCCGGTTGGGTACGGCGCCGGTTTAAGAGATCGCTCGGACGGCGCCGGCTGGGCTTTGCCCGGCGAGAACTGAAGGGTGATCGTCATCTCTGGCGGTTCAGCCTCGATATTCGACGCTAAACCGCCACCAACGGCGATCACCCCCTTCCCGACCGGCGTCACCGCGCGTCACCGGAGCCGAACGCAACGGGCCGCACCCAAGCCGGCGCCAAGCCCAGCAGCGCCGTCTGAGCGATCTCTTAAACCGGCGTCGCACCCACCTGGCGCAATCAGCCGGTCAACCGGGCCAGCAGCTCGCGGCGGATGACCGCGTCTCCAGCCGAGCCGGGATGCCACGGGCACGCAATGTCCAGCCCAACCACCCGCCCACTCTCCAGCACCCGCTTCACCGCCGCGAGTGTCTCCCCGCTGGACGGCCCGCCAGCCGCCGGGAACCGCAACCCGGGCAGCTCGCCTCGGTCGATCACGTCCACGTCCACGTGCAGCAGGATCGGCCCGTCCGGCAACAGCGCGGGTTCCACCTCCGAAACGCCCAACCGCCGCACCCGCGCGGAGGCGAGGTATTCCACCTCGGCCGGGTCCAGGTCCCGTGCGTCCACCAGCACGGCGCGTTCCTCCGGCAGCGGGCGCAGCCCCAACGGCTCGGCCAGCTTCTCCTCGTGCGCACCCAACGCCAGCCGCAGGGCCAGGCCGCCGAGGTAGCCGGAGGTCGTGGTGTGCAGCGTGTGCACGTCCCCGTGCGCGTCGAACCAGACCAGCGCGGGGTCCAGGCCGGCGCGGTGCAGGCCGGTCAGCGTGCCCAGGGTCACCAGGCAGTCGCCGGAGACCACGGTGGGCATCCCGCCGGCCCGCTCGGCGACCGCATCGGCCACCGCGTCGTACAGCGCGGCCAGGCGTTGCCAGACGTCGCCCGCCGGGAGATCCGGTTCCACCCGCGACGGGTCCCCGGAAACCGGCAGGTCGCCGTCCGGGAGTCGCTGGTCCTGGTGGAACGGCACCAAGATCACGCTCACTCCCCGATATTAGAGCCCTATGATCGGCGGTCGTGCATCCTTTGGACCTGAACGCGGACCTCGGCGAGGGTTTCGGCAGCTGGAAGCTGGGCGACGACGAGGCCCTGCTCGGCGTGGTCACCTCGGCCAACGTGGCCTGTGGATTCCACGCCGGAGATCCCTCGATCATGCGCGGGGTCTGCGTCTCCGCCGCCGCGCGAGGGGTGGTCGTCGGCGCCCAGGTCTCCTACCGGGACCTGGCCGGCTTCGGCCGCCGGTTCATCGATGTCAACCCTGGTCAGCTGGCCGACGAGGTGCTGTACCAGATCGGCGCGCTGGACGCGTGCGCGCGGGCCGCCGGCACCCGGGTCGGCTACGTGAAACCGCACGGTGCCCTGTACAACGCCACCGTTCGGCACACCGGGCAGGCCCGCGCGGTGGCGGAGGGCGCTCGGGCGTTCGGTGCGCTGCCGATCCTCGGCCTGCCCGGGTCGGAGCTGCTCGCGGAGGCCGAGCGGGTCGGGCTGACGCCGGTGTTCGAGGCGTTCGCCGACCGGGGCTACACCCCCGAGGGCACCCTGGTGCCCCGGTCCTCCCCGGACGCGCTGCTGACCGGCACGGACGCCGTGGTGGAGCGTGCGGTCCGGCTGGCCGAGGCGGGAGAGATCGTCGCGGTGGACGGCACCGTGCTGCCCGTGCGCGCGCGATCGCTGTGCCTTCACGGGGACACCCCGGGGGCGGTGGAACACGCCCGGGCGGTCCGCGCCGCGCTGGAAGCCAAGGGCGTGACACCCGCTCCGTTCGCGTCTGGCAGAATGGTCGGCTGACCGCCGTGGCCCGGCCCTCTCCCCGTGCCGTGGTTCGACTCGCGCCGTAACCTCCGGTCTCCACACCGGCTGGTCCGACGCGGGTCCCGACCTGAATCAAGCAACACGATCCGCGAGGAGCAGCAAGACCCGTGGCAGTCAAGATCAAGCTGTTGAGGCTCGGCAAGATCCGCGCCCCCTACTACCGCATCGTGGTGGCGGACGCGCGTACCCGCCGCAGCGGCCGCGCCATCGAGACCATCGGCAAGTACCACCCCAAGAGCGACCCGAGCTTCATCGAGGTCGACTCCGAGCGCGCCCAGTACTGGCTGGGGGTCGGCGCGCAGCCCACCGAGCCGGTGCTGAACCTCCTGAAGATCACCGGTGACTGGCAGAAGTTCAAGGGCCTGCCCGGCGCCGAGGGCACGCTGCGCCAGCCGGCCCCGCCGGTGGACAAGCTGGCCCGGTTCAACGCCGCGCTGGCCGAGGCCGGCGGCGAGACCGCCGGCGACGCGACCACGCCCAAGAAGAAGGGCGAGGCCAAGGAGTCCAAGGACAACAAGGACGCCAAGGCCAAGAAGGACTCCGAGAAGGACGCCTCGAAGTCGGGTGCCGAGGCCCCGGCCGAGGCTGGGGCGTGAGCGGGGGAGCTTCCGTGTTGGGCACAGTGATCGAGCTGGTGTCCGGGGTTGACTCGTGAGCGCGCTGGTCGATGCCCTCGAGCACCTGGTGCGGGGGATTGTGGATCACCCGGACGAGGTCCAGGTGGAGCTGGTCACCACTCGCCGGGGGCGCACCCTGGAGGTTCGGGTGCACCCGGACGACCTGGGCAAGGTGATCGGTCGCGGTGGCCGTACGGCCACCGCGCTGCGCACCGTGATCAGTGGCGTGGGTGGCCGGGGCGTCCGGGTGGACGTGGTCGACACCGATCGCTGAGGGGCTCGCGTTGTCCGCGCCCGAGCGGCGCAGCGTGGTGGTCGGCCGGATCGGCCGGCCCCACGGCCTTCGCGGCGAGGTGAGCGTCACCGTGCGCACCGACGCACCGGAGACCCGGTTCGCGCCGGGCACGGTTTTCGACGTGCCCGGCGAACGCCTCACCGTGGCCGGTCACCGCTGGCACCGGGGTGTCCTGTTGCTGCGCCTGGACGGCATCGCCGACCGGGACGCCGCCGAGCGGTTGCGCGGCACGGTGCTCACCGTGGCCGTCGACGACCTTCCCCCGCCGGAGGACCCCGAGGAGTTCCACGACCACCAGCTGGTCGGCCTGCGTGCCGAACTGGCCGACGGCCGGCCGGCCGGGACCGTGCGGGACGTCCTGCACGGCCCGGCCGGCGAGCTGTTGGTGCTGGCCCGGGAGGGCCAGCCGGACGCGCTGGTGCCTTTCGTGCGGGACATCGTGCCGACGGTGGACCTCACGTCCGGCGTCCTCACCCTCACCCCACCCGAAGGCCTCCTCGACCTACCCCCCGAGACCTGATTCAGTCGCTTCAGCAGGCTGATTCAGTCACTTCAGCACATCGAGTGGCAGGATTTGCCCGGTATGCGGATCGACGTCGTCACCATCTTCCCCGGCTACCTGGCCCCGCTGCGCGAGGCGCTGGTGGGCAAGGCGATCACCGCCGGGCTGATCGAGCTGCGCGTACACAACCTGCGGGACTGGACGCACGACGTGCACCAGGCGGTGGACGACGCGCCGTACGGCGGCGGTCCCGGCATGGTCATGCGCCCCACCGTGTGGGGCGACGCGCTGGACGCCGTGTGCGCCGGCCCGGCCCCCCGGCTGGTGGTGCCCACCCCGGCCGGGCGGCCGTTCACCCAGGCCCTGGCCCGGGAGTACGCCACCGAGCCCAGGCTGGCGTTCGCCTGCGGCCGCTACGAGGGCATCGACCAGCGGGTCCTGGACGACGCGCGCCGCCGAATGGTGGTCGACGAGGTCTCCATCGGGGACTACGTGCTGGTCGGCGGCGAGGTCGCGGTGCTGGTCGTGGTGGAGGCGGTGGCCCGGCTGCTGCCCGGTGTGCTGGGCAACCCGGAGTCGGCCGAGCAGGACTCGTTCTCCGACGGCCTGCTGGAAGGACCCGCCTACACCCGGCCCGCCGAGTGGCGCGAGCTGGCCGTCCCGGACGTGCTGCGCGGCGGCGACCACGGCGCGATCGCCCGGTGGCGGCGGGAGCAGTCGCTGGCGCGCACCGCGTCGCGGCGTCCCGACCTGCTCGCCGCCCTGCCCCCCGGTGCGCTCACCGACCGGGACCGCGAGGTGCTCGACGCGCTGGGCGAACGCCCGGACCGGTAGCACCGATTTCAATCTGGGATATCTCGTCTGGCACACTGGACTGGTTGCTACCGCCCCGTGCAGGGGGCGCCGGACCCACCGGCGGACGCCGGTCGGGCGGCAGCACGCGAACGCTGGGCAACCAAACTTACGGTAATGACTCTGGAGAACGGACCTTCACGATGAACACCCTGGACGAACTGGACGCGACGTCGCTGCGGTCCGACATCCCGGACTTTCGCCCCGGCGACACCCTGAAGGTCCACGTCAAGGTCATCGAGGGATCCCGCTCGCGGGTCCAGGTGTTCCAGGGCGTGGTCATCCGCCGGCAGGGCGCCGGGCTGCGCGAGACCTTCACCGTGCGCAAGGTCTCCTTCGGCGTGGGCGTCGAGCGGACCTTCCCGGTGCACTCCCCGAACATCGCGCAGATCGAGGTCGCCACCCGTGGCGACGTGCGCCGCGCGAAGCTCTACTACCTCCGCGACCTCCGTGGCAAGGCCGCGAAGATCAAGGAAAAGCGGGAGACCCCGTCCGCCTCGTAGGCCCTGACCGAATCTCGGCCGTTGCCGTAGCCTCGTAGCCGTGGTCTTCCCCAACGGTCCGGGCGAGTCTCGGCTACCTCCCCGCAGAGTGGGGCGTTGGGGCACCTCTACCCAGTTCGAGGAGCCGCTGGAGGAGGACGGTCTCGACGAGGTCGAGCCGGAGGGCAACGGGCACCACAACGGCGCCGATCCCGGGCGGCACTCGGCCGGCGGCCGATCCACGTGGAGCCCCTCCGTCAACGGCCTGAGCTGGCACAACGGCCTGCCGGGCAACGGCTCGTCGGGTGGTAACGGCAACGGCAACGGTCGACACAGCTCCGGCAACGGCCTGGCCGACGGCGCGAACGGGGCGCCGCCCAGGCATCGCCGGTCCGAAGCTGAAGCCCCGCTGAGCTCGCTGAGCGACTCATGGCGTACGTCACAGTCGCCGGAGTCGCCCTCGGCCGGCCGGCACTCCCGCCCGGCCGAGGGCAACGGCGCCGCGGCCTCCGGGCTGGACGGCTTGGGCAGCATCGGCTATCGGGACTCCTGGCGGTCCGATCCGCCCGTTCCGGAGCAACCGGGCCAGCTGCCCGGGCCCCGGCACGCGTCCGGTCCCGAGCAGACCTACCGAAGCGGGGCTTACCCGGTTTCGCCCCTCGACCAGGCCTCCGGGTCGCTACCGCTCCCACCGGCGCCGCCCACCGAGTCCCCGTCGTCGTTCACCGACTCGTCCTCGTTCAACGGAGCCTCGTCGTTCACCGAGTCGTCTCCGCTCGGTGGCGCCCGGTCGCCTTCCGAGTCCCTGTTGGACGGGCATCGGTCGCCGAGTGACTCGTCCTCGTTCAACGGGACTTCGTCGTTTACCGAGTCGTCTTCGTTCAACGGGACCTCGTCGTTTACCGACTCGTCCTCGTTCAACGGGGACTCGTCGTTCACGGACTCGGCTTCGTTCAACGGCACGTCCTCGTTCACGGACTCGCCTCCCCGCGGCGCGCACCGGTCCTCCGGCGACTCGCCGTCCTTCAACGGATCCACGTCGTTCGGCGGTTCGACCTCGTTCGACCGGGCGCGGCCGTCGAACGACTCGCCTCCGTTCGCCGGGACGCCGTCGTTCGCGGACGACCCGCTGTTCGGAGAGTCGCCCTCGTCGTTCCTGGAGCGCCCGCCGCTGCCCGACCAGGCCCCGCCGCGCTCGGGTTCGAGGCGTGCGGGTGGGCCGACGGGGAACGGCCAGCCGCCGTCCTCCTTCGCCCCGGGGGCTCCGCCGCCCGGTGCTCCGCCATCGGGCAGATCCCGCCCCGGTGCGCTGCCACCCGGCGCGCTGCCGCCCGGGGCCATGCCACCCCGCCAGCGCGCGGGCTCGCCTCCGCCGCCGTGGGCCGTCCCGCCCGGCGGGCCGCCTTCGGACGGGCCGCCGCGCCCGCCGCGCCGGGGCGGGCCACCCCCGATGCACCAGCCGCCTCCTGGCGTGCCGGGCCAGCCTCCCGGTGGCCCGCCCTCGGCCGGCCGACCAGGTGCGCCGCCCAGCGGTTTCCAGCCCGGTGGTCCGGGAGCGAACGGCCTGCGCCAGCCGAACGGTTTCGTGCCGGGTGGTCCCGGCCCAGCCGGTCAGCCGGACGGCTTCGTACCCGATGGCCCCCGGCCCCCCGGTCAGCCGGACGGTTTCGTGCCGGGCGGTCCTCGGCCGATCGGCCAGCCGCCGCGGACCTTCGGCCCGACCGGTTCGCCGGCGCCCGGCCAACCTCCCCCGGGTCCTCGTTCGCCGGGGCGGCGGTCCATCGGCGGCGGCACCAGGAGCACCCCCGGCATCCCCGGAGCGCTCCCGCCGGCCGCCAGCATGGGGCTCGGCGCCCCGGCGCCGCCGCGTCCGGGCGACCGGCCGGCGGACGTACCGGCCCCGGCCGAGACGTGGTCCGGCCCGCCGACCGGCCTGGCCGAACCGGGCCTGGGCAAGCCCGAACCGGTGCCCGGCGAACCCGGGTTCGGAGCGGAGCGCACCGAGGCGGTCAGGGCCGCCGCGCCCGGCCTGGCCGAGGCCGAGCCGGACGTCGCCGGCGCCGAGCGCACCGAAGCGGTGCGGTCCGATTCGGTGCCGAGCGCACGGACCGCCGACGGCGGGCTGGAACTGCTGGACCGGGGTCAACCGAGCACCCCGCGCCGGCGCCGGTCGGCCGAGGACGACTCGAAGACCGAACGCCGCCCGGCCACCGCGCCTGCCTCCGAAAACGGCGCCGCGGCCGTCAAGACCAGGAGCGGCCGGCGCCGGAAGAAGGAGAACCTCTGGCGCGAGATCCCCATGCTGCTGCTGGTCGCGCTGCTGCTCACCTCGCTCATCCAGACCTTCCTGGCCCGGGTGTACGAGATCCCGTCCGGCTCGATGGAGAAGACGCTGCACGGGTGCACCGGCTGCACCAACGACCGGGTGATGGTGGACAAGCTGAGCTACCGGTTCGGCGACCCGTCCCCGGGTGATGTCGTCGTCTTCGAGGGTCCGCCCAGCTGGAAGGACGAGGACGACACGGAGAGCTCCCGGTCGAGCAACCCGGTGGTGAGCGCGCTGCAGTCGGCCGGCTCGCTGATCGGCCTGGCCGCGCCGGACGAGAAGGACCTGATCAAACGGGTGATCGCGGTGGGGGGCCAGACGGTGGCCTGCTGCGACGCGCAGAACCGGGTCACCGTGGACGGGAAACCGCTGGCCGAGCCGTACATCTACTACGTGCCCACCCGCCCGGTCGGCCAGCAGTCCTTCGGCCCGGTCAAGGTGCCGGAGGGGTTCCTGTGGGTGATGGGGGACAGCCGCAACAACTCGAAGGACTCGCGCTGGCCGGGGCACGGGGCGATCCCGATCGGCAACGTGATCGGCAAGGCGCGGTTCGTGGTGCTGCCGTTCTCCCGGATCAAGTCGATTCCCGACCCGAATCCGCAGCGAGTGGTGTTGGCCGCCCCACCTGTCGAGCGTCGACCGCCATCCGGTAAGTAGTCAGCCCATGGTTCGATCCGTCGCGGTCCGTCCGGAGCCGTGGCCGCGCCCGCCGCGCGCCGTGGTGCGTCGCTCCACCGGCATATGGGCCTGGGAGTCCGCCCTGCACCGGCACGGGCTCGGCCCGGTCGTCGGGGTGGACGAGGCCGGCCGGGGCGCCTGCGCCGGCCCGTTGGTGGTCGCCGCCTGCGTGCCGCGCCCGGGTGACGCCGGCCGGTTCGACGGCCTCACCGACTCCAAGCTGCTCACTCCGGCCGCCCGCGAGGCGTTCTACAAGAAGATCGTCCGCCGCGCGCTGGACTGGGCGGTGCTGATCATCCCGCCGGCCGAGGTGGATGTGCGCGGGGTGCATGCGGCGAACGTGGCCGGGATGCGCCGCGCGGTCGCCAAGCTGAAGCTGCCGGTCGGTTACGTGCTGACCGACGGCTTCGCGGTGAAGGGCTTCTCCGTGCCCGCCCTGGCCGTACCGAAGGGGGACCAGGCGGCGGCCTGTGTCGCGTCCGCCTCGGTGCTGGCTAAGGTCACCCGGGACCGAATCATGGTCGAGCTGGACCGGGAGTGGCCGGCCTACGGGTTCGCCGAGCACAAGGGTTACTGCACACCGGCGCACGACCGGGCGCTGGCCGAGCACGGCCCGAGCCCGGTGCACCGGTACTCGTTCGTCAACGTGGCGCGGGCCGCTCGCGCGGTGGCCGGCATGCGGGACAATCTGGGAACGGGCGAATCGAGGTTCGCCGTGGTGGGCTCGGCCGACGGATCGGACGAGATCAGGGAGAAGATCGGAGCGGGGGTGGGAGAGTGAGCGCGGAGGACCTCGAGAAGTACGAGACCGAGATGGAGCTCTCGCTCTACAAGGAGTACCGGGACATCGTCGGTCAGTTCTCCTACGTGGTGGAGACGGAGCGCCGCTTCTACCTGGCGAACGCGGTCGACGTGGCGCCGAGGAACTCGGACGGCGAGATCTACTTCGAGGTGCGGATGTCGGACGCGTGGGTGTGGGACATGTACCGGCCCGCGCGGTTCGTCAAGCACGTCCGGGTGATCACCTTCAAGGACGTGCACGTGGAGGAGCTGGACAAGCCGGACCTGCGTTTACCAGAAAACGAGGCGTTCGGCTGAACCGGGGCGGCCCGATGGCCGAGTTGTGCACATCGGGTCGAGTTGTCCACAGGCGGCCCGGAACGCCTGGTCGGTGCCTCGGCGGTGCGCCACCGTTGGCGGTGTGAGAGCCAAGGACGAGCTGGGTCGGCGGGGCGAAGACCTCGCCGTCGAGTACCTGGAGCGGCAGGGCCTGGTGGTGCTGTCGCGCAACTGGCGCTGCCGGGACGGCGAGCTGGACGTGGTGGCCACCGACCGCACGCGGCTGGTGGTGTGCGAGGTCAAGACGCGCTCCGGGACGGGCTACGGTTCGCCGGCCGAGGCGGTGACCCACCAGAAGGCCGCCCGGATCCGCCGGGTCACCCAGTCCTGGCTGGCCGCGCACCGGACCCGCTGGTGTGAGATCCGGTTCGACGTGCTGGCGGTCATGGCCCCGCCGGGCGGCCAGGTCACCGTGCGGCACTACCCGGGGGCGTTCTGATGGGGCTGGCCAGGGCCTGGTCGGTCGCGCTGCTCGGGGTGGACGGCCGGCTGGTGGAGATCGAGGCCGACATCGGCATCGGGCTGCCCGGAGTGCACCTGGTCGGCCTGCCGGACGCGGCGCTCGGCGAGGCCAAGGACCGGGTGCGCTCCGCCGTGGTCAACTCGGGCTGGGAGTGGCCGAACCGGCGGATCACCCTGGCGCTGTCCCCGGCGACCATGCGCAAGGCGGGGAGTGGGTTCGATCTCGCCCTGGCCTGCGCGGTGCTCGCGGCGGCCGGTGAGGTCCCGGTCAGCCGGCTGGACCGGGCGGTGCTGGTCGGGGAACTGGCGTTGGACGGCCGGCTGCGGCCCGTGCCCGGGGTGCTGCCCTGCCTGCTCGCCGCGCGGGGTGTCGCGGCCCGCGCGGTGGTGGTCCCCGAGTCGACGCTGCCGGAGGCGTCCCTGGTCACCGGCCTGCCCGTGCTCGGTGCGCGCCGGCTGAACGACGTGCTGGAGTGGTTGAAGGGCCGGGCCGAGCTGGTCCGCCCGGGTGGGCCGGTCACCGTCGCCGATGGGGAGCCGGCCCCCGAGCTGGCCGATGTGCTCGGGCAGGAGCATGCCCGCGCCGCGCTGGAGATCGCCGCCGCCGGCGGGCATCACCTGTTGCTGGTCGGCCCGCCGGGCACCGGCAAGACCATGCTGGCCCGGCGGCTGGTGGGCCTGTTACCCGAGCTGACTCCGGACGAGGCGCTGGAGCTCGCCGCCGTCCGCTCGGTTGCCGGGAAGCTGCCCAGGAGCGGGCCGCTGTCCCGGACGCCGCCGTTCATCGCCCCGCACCAGTCGGCCTCGTTGGCCTCGCTGGTCGGTGGCGGTGGCGGCCTGGCCAAACCCGGCTCGGTCTCCCTGGCCCACCTCGGCGTGCTGTTCGTCGACGAAGCGGCCGAGTGGCCGTCGCACCTGCTGGAGTCGCTGCGTACGCCCCTGGAGGAGGGGGAGATCCGGCTGGCCCGGACCGACGGTTCGGTGCGCTATCCGGCCCGGTTCCAGCTGGTGCTGGCGACCAACCCGTGCCCGTGTGCTCCCGCGCACGACCGGGACTGCAGCTGCCCCTCCTCGGTCCGCCGCCGCTACCTGGCCAAACTGTCCGGCCCGTTGCTCGACCGGGTGGACCTGCGCGCCGAGCTGCACCCGCTGGTCGGGCTGTGCGAGCCGGGCCACGAGCCGTCGGAGAGCACCGCGACGGTGCGGGCGCGGGTCCTCGCCGCCCGGGCGGCCGCGCGGGCCAGGTGGGTCGAGTTCGGCTGGCACACCAACGCCGAGGTTCCGGGGACGGTGCTGCGCACCGGCTTCCGGTTGCCCCGGCCGGTGGTCCAGCCGCTGGACGTGGGGCTGAGCCGGGGCCTGCTCACCGCTCGCGGCGCCGACCGGGCACTGCGGGTGGCCTGGACGCTGGCCGACCTGGCCGGTGCGTCCCGGCCGGACCGGGACATGGTGGAGCGGGCCATCCAGTTCAAGGAACGGCGGGTGGCATGAGCATGAGGCATAGCCAGGATGCCAGTGAGGTGCGGCTGGCCCGGACCTACCTGTCCGCCGTCGCTGAACCGCCGGCCCCCGCGCTCGCGGCGTTCGTGGCCCGTCACGGCCCGGTCCGGGCGGCCGAGTTGGTGCGCGCGGGTGAGGTGCCGGAGATCGTGGAGAAGGAGACGATCGCGCGCCGGGACCGAGACCGGGTGGTGGCCCACCTCAGCGCGGCGGCGGCGGTGGGTGCCCGGCTGGTCACGCCGGAGGACGCCGAGTGGCCGGCCGCCCAGTGCCTGGCGTTCGAGCTGGCCGGCCACAGGCACCTGCCGGCCCCGATCGCGCTGTGGGTGCGCGGCGAGGCCCGGCTGGACGAGATGGTCGAGCGGTCGGTGGCCATCGTCGGTTCCAGGGCGGCCACCGGCTACGGCGGCCGGGTCGCCCACACGCTGGCCCTCGGCGTGGCCGGCGCGGGGTTCACGGTTGTCTCCGGCGCCGCGTTCGGCATCGACGCGGCGGCGCACCGGGGGGCGCTCGCCGCCGATGGGCGCACCATCGCGGTGCTCGCCTGCGGCATCGAACGCGCCTACCCGATGGCCCACGACCGGCTGCTGCGGCACATCGCGCGGACCGGGTTGGTCGTCTCCGAGTACCCGCCGGGTACCGCGCCGGCGCGCCACCGGTTCCTGGTGCGCAACCGGATCATCGCCGGTCTGGCCGGCGGCACGGTCGTGGTGGAGGCGGGCTGGCGCAGCGGTTCGCGGCGCACCGCCTCGGACGCGGGGCTGCTCGGCCGGCCGTTGATGGCCGTGCCCGGGCCGGTGACCTCGGCGATGTCGGTCGGGTGCCACCGGCTGCTGCGTGAGCCCGGCACGGTGGCGGTGACCCGGCCGGAAGAGGTCATCGAAGCAGTCGGCCGGATCGGCGTCGACCTCGCCCCGGGGTTGGCCGAGGGCGGCGGTCCGAGGCGTATCACCGACGGGCTTTCCGACGCCGGGCAGCGGGTGCACGAGTCGCTGTCCTGGTCGGCGGCCAGCGACCCGGACCAGGTTTCCATGGAATCCGGGCTGCCCGTCGAGCTGGTCCGGGTGGCGCTGCCCGAGCTGGTACGCAACGGCCTCGCCGAGCGCACAGGGAACGGCTGGCGGCGCTGTCCCCGGCTCGGGTAACCGGCGTGGCGGTGCTTGACCGGGCGGCCCCGGGAGCGCACCGTGCTGGTGCCGCCTCGACACGGAAGGTTGGGCACCAGGTATGCCGAGCTCCGACGAACCGGCAGATGCGGACGCGCTGCCGGCGGACCTGGCGGACGCGCGCCGGGCGTTCGAGCGCCACCTCCGGCTGGAGCGGGCGACGTCGGCGCACACCGTCCGCGCCTACCTGGGCGACCTGGACGCCCTGCTGCGCACGGTGGCCGACACCGGCCTCGCCGGCCTGGACCTCGCCGCGCTGCGCCGCTGGCTGGCCGCGCAACGGGCGGCCGGGGCCAGCCGGGCCACCCTCACCCGACGGGCCTCCTCGGCGCGGGTGTTCACCGCGTGGGCGGCGCGGACCGGCCGGCTGGCCACCGACCCCGGCCAGCGGCTCGCCGCGCCGCGCAAGCACCGCACGCTGCCGTCGGTGCTGACCGTGGAACAGGCCGACGCCATGCTCACCGCGGCCACCTCCGGTGCGGCCGAGGAGGACCCGGTCGCGGTGCGTGACCTGTTATTGCTCGAGCTGCTCTACGCCACCGGGGTCCGGGTGTCCGAGCTGTGCGGCCTCGACCTGGACGGCGTCGACCAGCGCCGGAGGGCGCTGCGCGTGCTCGGCAAGGGCGGCAGGGAACGCACCGTGGTGTACGGCGTGCCCGCCCAGCGCGCCCTGGAGCGCTGGCTCGGCGGGCACCGGAGCGCGCTGGCCCGGCCCGGCTCGCCGGCCGCGCTGCTGCTCGGCGCGCGCGGCGGCCGGCTGGACCCGAGGGTGGCCCGTTCCGTGGTCAACGCCGCCGCCGGCGCCGTGCCCGGCGGGCCGGCGCTGTCGCCGCACGGCCTGCGGCACAGCGCCGCGACCCACCTGCTGGTCGGCGGCGCGGACCTGCGCTCCGTGCAGGAGCTGCTCGGCCACGCCACGCTGGCCACCACCCAGCTGTACACACACGTCACGGTGGACCGCCTCAAGGCAATTCACGACCAGGCGCACCCCAGGGCGTGACGTCTGATCGATCGCCCGGAACGGCGATCACGCTCAGCGCGCCCCGGCGCTCTCAGCGCGGCGGGCCGGACCAGGGGAGCAGGCGCACCCGTAGCGCGCGGACCAGCAGCAACGGGTCCAGGTACTCGCCGTCCCGCCGCAGGCCCCAGTGCAGGCAGGCGGCCGCCGGGCAGGCCCGGTGTCCGGGCGCCAGCCGGCCGAGCGGCTCACCCCGGCTCACCCGCTGCCCGGCCCGCACCGCGGCGGTGACCGGCTCGTAGCTGGTGCGCAGCCCGTCGGCGTGATCAACCGCCACCACGCCCCGGTCGGCCAGCGGGGCGGCGTACACGATCGTGCCATCGGCCGGCGCCAGCACTGGCTGGTCGGGCACACCGGCCAGGTCGGCTCCTCGGTGGCCGGGTCCGTACGGCATGGACGGCGGCTGGAACGGCCGGGTCACCGAGGGCACCGGCGCGAGCGGCCAGCCGAACCGCGCCACCGGCACCGGCCGCACCCAGCCCGGCACCGCCGCTACCGGCCGCGAATCGTCCCGGAACGTCGCCATCGGCTCGGCTCGGGCACTCCCGCCCAACCCGGCCATAACCACGCTGACCAGCACCATCGCCATCCGAACCCGTCCCAGCGCCATGCCCGCGATGGTGCGTCGACCAGGTCCCCGGAGTCACCCGGCGGACCCGCCGCTGTGGACAACTCCGGCCGCTGTGCACAACCCGGTCACCTCCACCGACCCGGTGTGGTCACCGATCCGTTCCGGCGTACACTGACGGACGCATCTCGTGTACCACGAGGTGACTTCGCGCGTCCGCGCAACCCGTTGTCCGAGTCGTTCGCGGCCGGTCGGCGGGCAACGTAGCCCGGGCGGTCCCGAGGGCGTCAGCAACATCGGCCCGAGGGTCCGGGAGACGGCGCGGCGCTAGGGCGGTACCACCCGGTGCCGCGACACAACCGCTGATCGAAAAGAGGAGTGAGGACAGGCCATGGCCGTCGTCACGATGAAGCAACTGCTCGACTCCGGCGTGCACTTCGGGCATCAGACCCGCCGCTGGAACCCGAAGATGAAGCGCTACATCTTCACCGAGCGCAACGGCATCTACATCATCGACCTGCAGCAGACGCTGTCCTACATCGACCGGGCGTACGAGTTCGTCCGGGAGACCGTCGCCCACGGCGGCTCGGTGCTGTTCATCGGCACCAAGAAGCAGGCCCAGGAGGCCATCGCCGACGAGGCCCAGCGGGTGAACATGCCGTACGTCAACCAGCGCTGGCTGGGCGGCATGCTGACCAACTTCCAGACCGTGCACAAGCGCCTCCAGCGGCTCAAGGAGCTGGAGTCGATGGAGCAGAGCGGCGGCTTCGACGGGCGCACCAAGAAGGAAATCTTGATGCTGACCCGGGAGAAGGACAAGCTCGAGCGCACCCTCGGCGGCATCCGGGACATGGCCAAGGTGCCCAGCGCGGTGTGGGTGGTCGACACCAAGAAGGAGCACATCGCGGTCGGTGAGGCCCGCAAGCTGGGCATCCCGGTGGTGGCCATCCTGGACACCAACTGCGACCCGGACGAGGTCGACTTCCCGATCCCGGGCAACGACGACGCGATCCGGTCCGCCGCGTTGCTCACCAAGGTGATCGCGCGCGCCGCCGCCGACGGCCTGATGGCCCGCTCCTCGCGCGGCCGGGGCAACGACGGCGAGGAGAAGCCGGAGGCCGGCCCGGCCACCGACGAGCCGTTGGCCGAGTGGGAGCAGGAGCTGCTGGCCGGTGGTTCGGACGGCGCGACCCTGACCGCCCCCGAGGCCGGTGGTGACCCGGTCGCCGCCGGTGCGGCGCCCGCCAGCACCAGCAACGGTGCGCAGCAGACCGCCGAGTAAGTCCCCAGTTCAAACCTCAGCAAGGACGGGTAGCACACCACCATGGCGAATTACACGGCCGCCGACGTCAAGCGACTCCGTGAAATCACCGGCTCCGGGATGATGGACTGCAAGAAGGCCCTGGAGGAGTCGGACGGCGACCTGGACAAGGCCGTCGAGCTGCTCCGCATCAAGGGCGCGAAGGACGTGGGCAAGCGCGCCGAGCGGGCCACCTCGGCCGGTCTCGTGGTCGGTCAGACCAGCGACAACGGCGGCACCGTCGTCGAGCTGCTCTGCGAGACCGACTTCGTGGCGAAGAGCGACGACTTCCAGGCGCTGGCCGCCAAGGTGCTGGCCGCCGCCGCCGCGACCACCCCGGCCGACGTGGACGCGCTGCGCGCGGCCGCGCTGGACGGCGGGACGGTGGATGACGCGGTGCAGGCACTCTCCGCCCGGATCGGCGAGAAGCTCCAGCTCTCCCGGTACGTGCACTTCGACGGCCCGGTCGCGCTGTACCTGCACCGCAGGGCCACCGACCTGCCGCCGGCGATCGGCATCCTGGTCTCCTACACCGGCGAAGGCGAGTCGGCCGCCGAGTTCGCCCGGGGCGTGGCGATGCACATCGCCGCCGCCCGGCCGAAGTACCTCACCCGGGACGACGTGCCCGAGGAGGCGGTGACCAACGAGCGGCGCATCGCCGAGGCGACCGCCCGCGAGGAGGGCAAGCCCGAGCAGGCCCTGCCGAAGATCATCGAAGGCCGGGTCAACGGCTTCTTCAAGGACGTCGTGCTGCTCGAGCAGGCCTCGGTGCAGGACACCAAGAAGACCGTCAAGGCCGCGCTGGCCGAGGCCGGCGTGACCGTGAACCAGTTTGCCCGCCTCGAAGTCGGGCAGGCCTGAGCGCGTGACTGGCACCAACGGCGGTGGCCGTCCGAGTCATCTCGGCGGCTACCGCCGTGTGCTGCTCAAGCTCGGCGGTGAGATGTTCGGCGGCGGCTCGGTCGGGGTGGACCCGATCGTGGTGCAGACGGTGGCCCGTCAGCTGGCCGACGTCGTAGCCAGCGGGGTACAGGTCGCGGTGGTGATCGGCGGCGGCAACTTCTTCCGCGGCGCCCAGCTCATCGAGGGCGGCATGGAGCGCTCGCGCGCCGACTACATGGGCATGCTGGGCACGGTGATGAACTGTCTCGCGCTGCAGGACTTCCTGGAGCGCGAGCACGGCATCGACACCCGGGTGCAGACGGCGATCACCATGGGGCAGGTCGCCGAGCCGTACATCCCGCGCCGGGCCATCCGGCACCTGGAGAAGGGCCGCGTGGTCATCTTCGGGTCCGGGGTCGGCATGCCGTACTTCTCCACCGACACGGCCGGCGCGCAGCGGGCCCTGGAGATCGGCTGCGACGTGGTCCTGCTGGCCAAGGGCGTGGACGGGGTCTACGACGCCGACCCCAAGACCGAGCCGAACGCCAAGATGTTCGACGAGATCAGCCACCGGGAGGCACTCGAGCGCGGGCTCAAGGTCGCGGACGCCACGGCGTTCAGCCTGTGCATGGAAAACCGGATGCCGATCATCGTGTTCAACCTGTTGACCGAGGGCAACATCGGCCGCGCGGTCCGGGGTGAGAGGATCGGCACATTGGTCAGTACGCCCGAGTAGCCGAACCAAGCGCGCGGGCGTCCGGCCCAACCACTGCAAGCACCTGGAGCAGCCGTGATCGACGAGACTCTCTTCGAAGCCGAGGAGAAGATGGAGAAGGCCGTCTCGGTCACCCGAGAGGACCTCAGCGCGGTGCGTGCCGGCAGGGCCACCCCGGCGATGTTCTCCCGGATCGTGGTGGACTACTACGGGGCGCCCACCCCGCTGAACCAGCTGGCCTCGGTGAACATCCCCGAGGCCCGGATGGCGGTGATCAAGCCCTACGACGCCAGCCAGCTCAAGGCGTTGGAGAAGGCGATCCGGGACTCCGACCTGGGTGTCAATCCCTCCAACGACGGCCTGATCATCCGGGTGGTGATCCCGCAGCTGTCCGAGGAACGCCGCCGGGACCTGGTGAAGGTGGTCAAGGGCAAGGGCGAGGACGGCCGGGTGTCCATCCGCAGCATCCGGCGCAAGGCGATGGAAGAGCTTCACCGCATCGCCAAGGACGGCGAGGCCGGCGAGGACGAGGTGTCCCGCGCGGAGAAGGAACTGCAGCAGGCCACCGACCGATACGTGGCCCAGGTCGACGAGCTGGTCAAACACAAGGAAGCGGAACTCCTCGAGGTGTGAGCGAGGTGGCTACCGCGGCGGATCGACCGCCTTCCCGGCTAGGTCGAGATCTGCCTGCGGCGATCTCGGTGGGAGTCGCTCTCGGCGTGGTCATAGTGGCCAGCCTGTGGTTCATTCGCGAGCTGTTCATCGTGGTCGTCGCCGTGGCCGTGGCGGTCTCCACCTGGGAGCTGGCCGGCGCGCTGCGCCGCGGTGGCGGCATCAAGGTGTCGCTGTGGCCGGCGCTCATCGGCGGCCAGGCGATGCTGTGGCTGGCCTGGCCGTTGGGCGCGCTCGGCGTGGTCGCGGCGGCCGCGACCACGATGCTGGCCTGCATGCTGTGGCGGATGCCGGACGGGCCGGACAACTTCCTCCGGGACGTCAGCGCGTCCATGTTCACCGTGGCCTACGTGCCGTTCTTCGCCGCCTTCGCGGCGATGCTGGTGCTGCCGCTGGACGGCACCCAGCGGGTGCTCACCTGGATGCTGTGCGTGGTCGCCTCGGACGTGGGCGGCTACGCGGCCGGTGTGCTCGCCGGGCGGCACCCGATGGCCCCGAACATCAGCCCGAAGAAGTCGTGGGAGGGCTTCGCCGGTTCGCTGATCGCCGGTTCCGTCGCCGGCGCGATCTGCGTCTCCGAGCTGCTGCACGGGGACTGGCGGCTGGGCGCGCCGCTGGGGGCACTGCTGGTCGCGGCGGCCACCATCGGCGACCTGATCGAGTCGCTGATCAAACGTGACCTCGGGTTGAAGGACATGGGCTCGCTGTTGCCGGGGCACGGCGGGCTGATGGACCGGATGGACTCCATGTTGCCCACCGCACTGGTCGCCTGGGTGCTGCTGAGCACGTTCGTGCCTACCGCCCCGTGAGGCGCGGGTCCGCCCCCGGTGTCCCGGCCCCGGTGCCCAGCCCGAACATCTGGCACTGGCCCGAGGTCTACGAGCAGGAGAACCGCGCGCAGGACGCCGCCGGGCAGATCTGGGCGGCGCTGCGCGAGGCCGGCGACTGGGCCGGCGCGGATGTGCTGGACGTCGGCTGCGGGGACGGCTTCCACCTGCCGTACTTCGCCCGGACCGCGCGCACCGTGGCCGGGGTCGAGCCCCACCCGCCGCTGGTGGCCCGCGCCCGGGCTCGAGTGACCGGCCTCCCGGAGGTGCGCGTGCTGGCCGGCGGTGCCGAGTCGCTGCCGCTGCCGGACGCCAGCGTGGACCTGGTGCACGCGCGCACCGCGTACTTCTTCGGCCCGGGCTGCGAGCCGGGACTGGCCGAGGCGGACCGGGTGCTGCGCCCCGGCGGCCTGCTGGCCATCGTCGACCTGGACGCCACGTGCCCGCCGTACGGCGACTGGATGCGCGCCGACCTGCCCCGCTACGACCCGGCCGAGGTGGAGCGGTTCTTCGCCCGCCAGGGGTTCCGACAGCGCCGGGTGGACACCCGCTGGCGGTTCGCCGACCGGGCCACCCTGGAGGCGGTGCTGCGGATCGAGTTCTCCGCCGAGGTGGCCGGCCGGGCGATCGCGGCCACCGACGGGCTGACCCTGCCGGTCGGCTACCGGCTGCACACCCGCCGCAAGCCGTCGGGCCTGGTGCTGCCTTAGCTCAGCCGGAGCTGGCCGCCCTCGGCGGACACCGGGCGGGCCGCCAGCGGTCGCTTCGCCGGACCGTTGGTGACCGAGCCGTCGGTGGCGCTGAACTCGCTGCCGTGGCAGGGGCAGATGATGTTCCCACCGCTCACCGAGCCGACCGTACAGCCCTGGTGGGTGCAGGTGGCGGAGAACGCCTTGAAAGTTCCGGCGGCCGGTTGGGTGACCACCACCCGCTGCGCGGAGAAGACCTTGCCGCCGCCCACCGGGACCGCGCTGGCCGGGCCGAGGTCGATGCCCGAGGGCTGGGCCGCCGGGGGGTTTCCGGGCGCGGCGGCCTGGGGGGCGCCGGACGCGGCCTGGCCGCCGGTGGCCGGCTCGGCGGGAGTGGGAGCGGGAGCGGGGGCCGGCGCGGGGGAGTAGGTGGAGCAGCCGGTGGCCACCAGGGCGGCGGCCGCGGTCGCGGCGCCACCGGCGGCCAGCGCCCCCCGCCGGTTCAGCCGCGGCGCGGTGTTCGGGGGTGCGGCGTTGCCTTCGGACACGTTGTTGACCTTTCTTCGTGGTGGGAGGTCCGCCAGTCCACCACAGCCCCCGGTCGGTGTGCTTGCCGGTTGCTTTCCGTGGCCCAAATGGAACGCGTCGCCGGCCGAGGACTCCCGTCCGCTACGTGGGACAATGGACCCGTCATGAGCTCACTGCCGTTGGTGTTCGACGCGCCCAAGCGCGGTCTCCCGCCCTCCCACCTCGCCGACCTTTCCGCCGATGACCGGCGGGCGGCCGTGGTCGCGCTGGGCGAGAAGCCGTTCCGGGCCAACCAGCTGTCCCGGCACTACTTCGCCCGGCTGACCGTCGACCCGGCAGACATGACGGACATCCCGGCGGCCAGCCGGGAGCGGTTGGTGGCCGAGATGATGCCCCCGCTGTTCACCGTGGTTCGCGCGATGAGCTGCGACGACGGCGAAACGGTCAAGACGCTGTTGCGGGCGCACGACGGCACGCTCATCGAAAGCGTGCTGATGCGCTACCCGGACCGGGCCACGCTGTGCATCTCCAGCCAGGCCGGCTGCGGCATGGCCTGCCCGTTCTGCGCCACCGGCCAGGGCGGGCTGACCCGCAACCTGTCCACCGCCGAGATCGTGGACCAGGTGCGGATGGGCGCGGTGGCGATGCGCGAGGGAGCTACCGGTGCTCCGGGCCGGTTGTCCAACATCGTGTTCATGGGCATGGGCGAACCGCTGGCCAACTATCGCCGGGTGATCGACGCCGTGCACCGCATCTGCGACCCGGCACCGGACGGCCTGGGCATCTCGCAGCGCTCGGTGACGGTGTCCACGGTCGGCCTGGTGCCGGCCATCCGCAAGCTCACCGAGGAAGGCCTACAGGTGCGCCTGGCGGTGTCCCTGCACACCCCGGACGACGAGCTGAGGGACACCCTGGTGCCGGTGAACAACCGGTGGAAGGTGGCCGAGGTGCTGGAGGCGGCCCGGGGCTACGCGGACCGCACCGGCCGCCGGGTGTCCATCGAGTACGCCCTGATCCGGGACGTGAACGACCAGCCGTGGCGGGCGGACCTGCTGGGCAAACTGCTCCGCCGGCACCTCGGCCAGTTCGCGCACGTGAACGTGATCCCGCTCAACCCGACCCCGGGCAGCAAGTGGGACGCCAGCCCGAAGCCGGTGGAGCGGGAGTTCGTGCGGCGGGTGAACGCGCAGGGCGTGGCCTGCACCGTCCGGGACACCCGGGGCCAGGAGATCGCCGCCGCCTGCGGCCAGCTCGCCGCCGAAGGGTGACGCCGCCCTTATCAGCAATATATTGCGATTGCCGCTACCTGGTGTTTAGCTCGAGCCATGTACTTGGCGATGCACATGAGCGACGGCCTGGTCAACGCGCCGACTTCCGCCGCGTTCGCCGTGGTGGCCGCGCTCGGCCTGGCCGTGTGCGTGGCCAAGGCGCGCGCCGACCTGGACAGCCGCACCGCCCCGATGGCCGGCCTGGTGGCGGCGTTCGTGTTCGCCGTGCAGATGCTGAACTTCCCGATCCTGCCCGGCGCCAGCGGCCACCTGCTCGGCGGAGCGCTGGTGGCCATCCTGGTCGGCCCCTGGGTGGGCTCGATCTGCATCGCGCTGGTGCTGGTGGTGCAGAGCCTGCTGTTCGCCGACGGCGGCATCACCGCGCTGGGCATGAACATCACCAACATGGCCCTGATCGGCGTGTTCGTCGGCTACGGGGTGGCCCGTGCGCTGCGCGGCCTGGCCGCCCGGGGCCGGGGTGGGCTGATCGCCACCGCCTTCCTGGCCGCGTTCATCAACACCGTGGTGGCCTCGCTCGGGTTCGTCCTGGAGTACGCCGTCGGCGGCAGTCCGGGCCTGTCCCTGGGCACGGTGTTCGCGCTGATGGTCGGGCTGCACGCGCTGATCGGCATCGGTGAGGGCGTGATCACCGCGCTCACCGTGGGCTCGGTGGCGGCCACCCGGCCGGACCTGATCCACCTGCTGCGCGGACTGCCCAAGCCGGAGCTCGCGCTGCGCCACCGAGCGGAGGGGAGCCCGGCATGAAACGCTTCTACCTGGGCTTCCTGCTGGCCGCGCTGTTGCTGGCCGGCGTGGTTTCCTACCTGGCCTACCCGCACCCGGACGGGCTGGACACGGTCGCCCAGGAGGGCTGTCAGGTCACCGAGATAGACGGCAAGGAGCAGCTGGTCGGCACCTGCATCGCGCGGAACGCCACCGACCCGGCCACCGCTTCCTCACCGCTGGCCGACTACGCGGTCGGTGGCAACCCGGCGCTCACCGGGGTGGCCGGGGTGGTCGGCGTGCTGGTCACCTTCGCGCTGGCCGGTGGCCTGTTCTGGCTGCTGCGGCGCCGCCCGGCGGAGTAGCCGGTGGGAGCCGGACACGCCCATCCGCTGTACCTGGCCGGCAACTCGCCGGTGCACCGGCTGCCGCCGCAGGTGAAGATCGTGGCGGCGGTGTCGGGCCTGATCTGCGTGGTGGCCACGCCGCGTGAGGCGTTCGGCGCGTTCGGCGGCTACCTGGCGGTGCTGGCCGGGGTATGGCTGGTGGCCGGCATCCCGCCGCGCTGGCTGGCCTCGCGGGCGCTGATCGAGGCACCGTTCGTGGTGCTGGCGGTGCTGCTGCCGTTCGCCGAGGGCGGCGAGCGGGTGGACTGGCTGGGGCTGTCGCTGTCCCAGCCCGGCCTGCTGGCCGCGTGGAACATCCTGGCCAAGGGCACGCTGGGCGTGCTCACCTCGCTCACCCTGGCGGCCACCACACCGCTGCCCGACCTGTTGCTCGGCCTGCAGCGGTTGCGCGCGCCCAACGTGGTGGTCACCATCTGCACCCTGATGCTGCGCTACCTGGACGTGATCGCCGGCGAGGCCCGCCGGATGCGCATGGCCCGGATCTCCCGGGGCCACGACCCCCGGTTCCTCTGGCAGGCCGGCGCGGTCGCCCGGGGCATCGGCACGCTGTTCATCCGGGGTTACGAGCGGGGCGAGCGGGTACACCTGGCCATGCTCTCCCGGGGCTGGACCGGCACCATGCCGGCGCTGGCCGAACGGCCGGCCTCGGCCCGCCAGTGGGCCGCCGGGCTCACCCCGGTGGCCTGCGCCGCCGCGCTCGCCCTGACCGCACTGGTGGCCTGGTGAACCGCCCCGAGCCCGGCCGCGCCTCGGTCTCCACGCCCGAGGCCGTGTCGTCCGTCGAGCCGTCCCTCGAGGTCGGCGAGCTGGCCTTCGCCTACCCGGACGGGCACCAGGCGCTGTTCGGCGTGAACCTGCGCATCGAGCCGGGGGAGCGGGTCGCCCTGCTCGGCCCCAATGGCGCCGGCAAGACCACCCTGGTGCTGCACCTGAACGGCATCCTCACCGCCGGCCACGGCACCGTGGCGGTGGGCGGCCTGCCGGTCACCAAGCCGCACCTGGCGGAGATCCGCCGCCGGGTGGGCATCGTCTTCCAGGACCCGGACGACCAGCTGTTCATGCCCACCGTGGGACAGGACGTGGCCTTCGGCCCGCTGAACTTCGGCGTGCGCGAGCCGGAGCTGGCGCGGCGGGTGACCGACGCGCTGGCCTCGGTGGACATGACCGAGCACGCCGAGCGCTCCCCGTTGCACCTGTCCGGCGGGCAGCGCCGCCGGGTGGCGCTGGCCACCGTGCTGGCCTGTGACCCGGAGATCCTGGTGCTGGACGAGCCGTCCGCCAACCTGGACCCGGTGGCCCGCCGCGAGCTGGCCGAGGTGCTGCTCCGGCTGGACCGGACCATGCTGATGGTCACCCACGACCTGCCCTACGCGGTGCAGCTGTGCCCGCGCTCGGTGATCCTGGACGACGGCATCGTGGTGGCCGACGGCCCCACCCGCGAGCTGCTTGCCGACCCCGAGCTACTGCGCCGGCACCGCCTCGAGCTGCCCTTCGGTTTCTCGCTGTCATAGCGCGGCTTCGAACTCGGACTCGTTCGGTGAGGCCTTCGTGCTTGTCCCCGGCGGGGCGCGGATGCCGGCGCGGCGGGTGGTCCAACAAAAGTGGCTGGACGGCACCGGCTGAGCGGTCTGCCGTCGCCGAGGCCGCGCCGGTCGCGTTCCGTCACGCATTCCGACTCGACCGTCACGCCAGGTGACGGTGGTTCGTGTGAGTACCGGGTGCTGCCCGATGCTCAGCCCGTTACATGGTCATCAGGACACCACGGTCGGTACGGCCGGTCGAAAACGGCCGTGAGGTCCTGATGACCTTGAACCGACCTCTGCCGCAACCCCCACCGCGTACCCCTCACGAAGACGAAGTGACCGCACCCGTAGCCCGAGGGACCACTCCCAAGCAGGCCTCGAGACGGACGGGTGGTGGTGCACTCGCGGGTCAATTCAGGACGGTCCCCCTGCGCCGTCGGTCACAACGCGCGTCCCGAAAGTAGGCCCGGAGTTCGGAGATGCGCTCTGAGGACTTGCATCCGGTACCCGGGTACGGACTTACTGTCGAGGTATGACCAGCTTCCAGAGCCCTACCGAATGCACCCTGCCGACCGCCGAGCAGCCGATCCGGGAGGCCGAGTTTGCGGCCTTGTTCGGCACCGCGCTCGACGTCACCCGGGTGGACCAGCGGTGGCTGCGGGTGAGCTTCGCCGACGCGGACGGCGTCGCCGCAAGGGTGCGCGACCTGGCCCGACGGGAGAGCCGCTGCTGTTCCTTCTTCGACTTCGCGGTCACCCGTACCGTGGGTCGGGTGTCGTTGGACATCCAGGTACCGCTGGCGCGGGCCGAGGTACTGGACGGCCTCGCCCAACTGGTCCGCAGGCCATAGTTGGCGGACACGGTTCCGTTATATTGAGTGTGTAGACGTGTGAAAATGTATGTTTGACAAGCGGACTGTGGTGGACTGAGCAGGACGCGGAACATATCCGATCCCGATCGGTTCGCTACCCCAGCGCCGTAGACGTTCAACCTGAGTGGACCCTGGAGGCGGCCGCCGACCCGACCGAATAGTCCGAGACCCCGATCCCAGGAGATGGGCGGGCGACATCCGGCTGATCGGCTACTCGCCATCAGCGGGGTTCGTGATCACCGTGATGATCCGGTCGGACAACCACTCCGGGGCTACGGCGTGGCGAACCAGCGGTGCGGATCTGCGCTCGTACCGAGCCGAAAGGGAGGCGCGACCATGACCGGAACAGGGAACATGACTAAGGACGAGGTGCTGGTCAAACTCCGCGAGGAGATCGCCGAGTTGCGGCGGCGCGCGAACGCGGAACCGGACCCGGCGATCCGGGCGGACCGGCTGCGGATGGCCGACGCTCGTGAGGCGGTGATGGAGGACGAGGCTGAGGCGATCGCGGCGGAGATTGCGGAGGGCCAGCAGACGGCGGCGCTGTCATTGCGGGTGCCGGCCTCCCTGGCCGCCGCGCTTAAGGCACGCGCGGACATCGAGCGGATCCCCACCTCGGCGCTGGTCCGGCGGTTGCTCACCGAGGCGCTGAACGGACCGAGCGTGCCGGTGCTCACGGTCGGGCAGGTCGAGGAGATCGCCCGGCGGGTGTACGAGGATCGCGAGCAACTGCGCCGGACGAGTGAGCGGGAGCGGGACTATCGAGAGTCTGCTTGAGTGACTTTCCGAGTACCTTTCCGCAGATTCTCCTCTGTTCCAGACTGGGCCGAATCGATTCTGCTGCCAGATCGGGGTTAGTGGTCGACCACCGCGGACCTACATCCGTTCGCCGGTGTCGGGGTGGAACAGGTGCAGCTGGTCGCTGATCGTGCGCAGGGTGATCTTGTCGCCGATCCGTGCGCCGGAGCGGCCCGGGGCTCGCACCACGATGCCCTGCTCCGGCTCGGTGGCCAGGTTGCCGTAGAGGAAGGCGTCGCTGCCGAGCTCCTCCACCACGGTGACCTCGGCCGCGATGCCCTCCCCGGTTCCGTTCGCCGGCGAGTCGCCGTTCGCGGTCCACTGCTCCGGGCGGATGCCCAGGGTGACCGTGCTCAGTCCGGCCCGCTCCAGCGCGGCGCGCTGCTCACCGGTGAGTGGTACCACCGCGCCACCCAGCCGGGCCCCGCCGTCGGCCAGGGGGACGGTGTACAGGTTCATCGCCGGCGAACCGATGAACCCGGCGACGAACGCGTTGCCGGGCTTGTCGTACAGCTCGGCCGGGCTGGCGAACTGCTGCAGCTCGCCGAGCTTGAGCACGGCCACCCGGTTGCCCATGGTCATGGCCTCGACCTGGTCGTGGGTGACGTAGATGGTGGTGACGCCGAGCCGCTGCTGCAGCGCGGCGATCTCCGCGCGGGTGCCCACCCGCATCTTGGCGTCCAGGTTGGACAGCGGCTCGTCCATCAGGAACACCTGGGGCTCGCGCACGATGGCCCGGCCCATGGCCACCCGCTGGCGCTGGCCGCCGGAGAGCGCGCCGGGCTTGCGGTCCAGGAACTCGGTCAGCCCGAGCGTCTCGGCGGCGGCGCGCACCTTCTCGTCCCGCTCGGACTTCGGCAGCCCGCGCATCTTGAGCGGGAAGTCCATGTTCTCGCCGACCGTCTTGTTCGGGTACAGGGCGTAGTTCTGGAACACCATGGCGATGTCCCGTTCCCGGGACGGCACGCCGACCATGTTCTTGCCACCGATGCGGATCTGCCCGCCGTCGATCTCCTCGAGGCCGGCGAGCATGCGCAGCGCGGTGGACTTGCCGCACCCGGACGGCCCGACGAACACCACGAACTCGCCGTCGTCGACGTTCAGGTTGAGCTGGTTGACGGCGGGGCGCGCCCCCGGGGTGTAGATGCGCGACGCCGAGTCGTAGACCACTTCAGCCATGATGAGCTCCCCTACTTCACGGCGCCGAAAGAAAGACCCTGCACCAGCTTGTTCTGCGCGATCCAGCCGGCGATGATCACCGGCAGCGCGGCCATGGTGGCCGCCGCGCAGAGCTTGGCGAAGTACAACCCCTCGCTGGTGATGAACCCGACCAGGAACACCGGCACGGTGCCGGCCCGCGCCGCCGTCAGGTTCACCGCGAGGAAGAACTCGTTCCAGGCGAAGATCACGCAGATCAGCGCGGTCGCGGCGATACCGGGGGAGACCACCGGCAGCACCACCTCGCGCATGGTGCGCGGCACCGACGCCCCGTCGATGCTCGCCGCCTCCAGCAGCGCGCCGGGCACCTCGAGGAAGAACGAGCGCATCATCCACACCGCGATGGGCAGGTTCATCGCCGTGTACAACACCACCAGCGTCCAGATGTTGTCCAGCATGTGCAGCTCGTTGACCACCACGTAGATGGGCACGATGGCGGCCACGGCCGGCAGCATCTTGGTGCTGATGAAGAAGAACAGCGCGTCCCTGGTCTTGCCGACCGGGCGCAGTGACACCGCGAACGCGGCCGGGATGCCCAGCAGCAGCACGATCACCGTGGAGATCAGCGTCGCGCCCACCGAGTTGAGCAGGGACGGGCCGATGCCCGAGCCGAAGACCTGCTCGAACTGCTCCAGGGTGGGCACGAAGAACAGCGTCGGCGGGTCGGTGTAGGCGTCCGCCTCGTGTTTGAACGCGGTGAGCACCATCCACAGCACCGGGAAGAAGAACCCGATGGCGATGATCCAGGTGAACACGTTGAGCGCTGTATTTTTCATCAGGCTGCCGCCGGCGGAGCGTCGCTCTTTCATCAGGCTGCCCTCTCCGTGCCGCTGAACGTGCGGAAGATCAGCCGCAGCGCGAAGGTGGACACGATGGTGGTCAGCAGGGCCACCACCACGCCCATCGCCGCCGACTGGCCTATGTCGAAGCCGAGGAACGCCCGTTGGTAGATGTAGAAGGGCAGGTTCGCGCTGGCCGTGCCCGGTCCGCCCCGGGTCATCATGTAGATGGCGTCGAAGGTGTTGATCAGGTAGATGGTGCCGAGCACGATGCCCAGCTCGATGAACCGGCGCAGGTGCGGCAGGGTGACCTCGCGGAATATCGCGGCCCCGGTCGCGCCGTCTACGGCCGCCGCCTCCAGGATCTCGTGGGACTGGCTCTGCAGCCCGGCCAGCAGCAGCAACATCATGAACGGCGTCCACTGCCAGACCAGCGCCATGATCACCGCGAGCAGCGGGAACGTGGAGATCCAGTCCACGCCGCGTGCGCCGAACGGCCGCAGCACGAAGTTGACCAGGCCGAACGTCGGGTCCAGCAGCACCGTCTTCCACAGCAGCGCGGCGGCCACCGGAGTGATCAGGAACGGCGTGATGAGCAGGGTGCGCACCACGCCCCGGCCGGCGAACCGCCGGTTCAGCAGCAGCGCCAGGCCCAGCCCGAGGACCACGGCGATGAGCACCGCGCCGACGGTCAGCAGCACGGTCTGGAAGGCCACCGCTCGGAACGTGCTGTCGGTGAACACCTGGACGTAGTTGTCCAGGCCGACGAAGTGCCGCGAGCCGGGCCGGACCAGGTTCCACGACTGCAACGAGTAGTAGATGGTCACCACGAACGGCAGCTGGGTGACCACGAACAGGAAGATCAGCGCGGGCAGCAGCGGGATCCGCCGCACCCAGCCGTCCGCGCGCGATCCCGGTCCGTGCTCCGGGCGGGCCGGCTTGGTCGTGGTGACCCGTTCAACGGTGGTTGTCATCGGGATCCCTCCCGGTAGGTGTCACCCACGGTCTGCGCGTACTCCTGAGACTGCCGCATCGCCTCGTCCACCGACTGCTGGCCGGCGATCGCCGCACTGATCTGCTGGCTGACCCGGGTACCCAGGTCCTGGAACTCCGGGATGCCGACGAACTGCAGGCCGATGTACGGCACCGGGTTCACCGTGGGTTTCCGCTGGTCGGCGGCGTTCATCGCGTCCAGGGTCGGCTGCAGGAACGCGGCGGCGGCCTGCCGGTACTCCGGGATCTGGTAGGTGGACGCCCGGGAGCCCGGCGGCACCCGTGACCAACCGTACTTCTCCCCGACCAGCCGCATGTACTGCTTGGAGGTCATCCAGGCCATGAACTGCCAGGCTTCCTGGGTGTTCTCCGAGGTCTTCGGGATGGCCAGCGACCAGCTGTACAGCCAGCCGGACTGCGGGGTCTTCACCACCGGGGCGGGCACGTAGCCGACCTTGCCTGCGACCTTGCTCTCCTTCGGGTCCTCCAGCACGCCGACCGCCGAGGTGGCGTCGTACCACATCGCGGCGTTGCCCTGGCCGAACTGGGTGGCGCACTCGGAGAAGCCGGAGATCGCGCCGCCCGGCTGGCCGTACTCGCGCAGCAGGTCGACGTAGAACTTGACCGCCTCGACCGACTCCGGCGAGCCCAGCTTGGCCTGCCAGTCCTTGTCGTACCAGCTGCCGCCGAACGTGTTGATCACCGTGTCCAGCGGGGCGAGCACCTCGCCCCAGCCCGGCTTGCCGCGCAGGCAGATGCCGGAGCGCCCCTGCTCGGGGTCGTGCAGCCGGGCGGCGAAGTCCCGCACCTGCTGCCAGGTGGGCTTGGCCGGCATGGTCAGCCCGGCCTGCTCGAACAGGTCCTTGCGGTACATCAGGAACGACGACTCACCGTAGAACGGCACCGAGTAGAGGTGCCCGTCGTAGGACAGCGCGTCCCGCACCGTGGGCAGGAAGTCGTTCGGGTCGTAGCCGGGGGTGGCGTCGGCCAGGGGCTGCAGGTCGGTCAGCCAGCCGTTGCGCGCCCACTGCGGAGTCTCATAGTTGCTGATCATCACCACGTCGAACTCGCCACCGCCGGTCGCCACCGAAGCGGTGATCTTCGCGCGGGCCTCGTTCTCGGAGAGGCTGACGAACTTGGGCCGGATGTTCGGGTGGGCCTTCTCGAACTCCGGGACCAGGGATATCGCGTCCTCCATCTGTGGGTTGGACACGATCGCCACGGTCACCGTCTTGACGCCGTCGCCCCCGCCGCCCAGCGCGCCCGCGCCGGCGCAGCCGGCCGGGACGAGGGCGAACAGGGCGCACAGCAACGCGCGCCAGCGGGCGCTTCCTCGGCCGATCTCACGGCGAAGCTCTGGCGGTGGGGCCACGGTGCCCTCCCAGTGGGCTGAGTCACAGCTGGGGGTCACCATACGGGTGACGTAAGCGCTTGCGCAACCGCTTGCGGGGTAGCGTGTGTGAGCGGCGCCACGATCGGAGGATGGTGGCCCAGAGCGCCTACCGGAGGTGCCCCATCGCGACCATGGCGGATGTCGCGCGCCTCGCCGGGGTGTCGGTGGCCACCGTGTCGCACGTGCTGAACGGCACGCGGGTGGTCCGGCCGCGGACCCGGGACCTGGTGCTGGCCGCCGTCCAGGAGGCGAACTACACGCCGAACACGGTGGCGCGCTCGCTGGCCACCGCGCGCACCACCACCATCGGGCTGGCCATCTCGGCCATCTCCAACCCGTACTTCGGCGACCTGCTCCGCGCGATCGAGGCCACGGCGGCGGCCGCCGGGTACACCCTGCTGCTGGCCGATCCCCGGGAGGAGCCGGACTACGAGCTGACCGTGGTTCGCCGGCTGCGCCAGCGCCGGGTGGACGGCCTGGTACTCGCGCCTTCCGGCGAGCCGACCGCCGCGCTGGCCTACCTGAAGGAGCACGGCGTGCCCACCGTGCTGGTGGACCGCCTGATCAACGCCGGCCTGGACCAGGTCGGCTCGGCGAACGTGGAGCCGGTGGCCGAACTGGTCGGCCATTTCGCCCGGCGCGGCCACCGGCGGATCGCGCTGGTCGCCGGGCACCGGGGGCTGGCCACCACCACCGAGCGCCGGGACGGCTACCTGCTCGGCCTGCGCCGGGCCGGCCTGCCCGCCGAACCCGAGCTGGTGGTGGACGGGAACTCGGAGACCGAGGCGGCGCGCGCGGCGGTGCGCTCGCTGCTGGAGCTGGCCGAGCGGCCGACCGCGATCATCGCCGGGAACAACTCGATGACCATCGGCACGCTGGCCGCGCTGCGTGACGCCAAGGTGCCGGTGCCGGCCGGCATGGCGGTGGCCGGATTCGACGACTTCCCGTGGGCGGACCTGTTCAGCCCCGGGCTCACCGCCATCGCCCAACCGTTCGTGGAGATGGGGCGGCGCGCGGTGGAGATGCTGCTGGCCCGGATGGCCGACCCGTTGGCCCCGGCGCGCACCGTGCGGCTACCGCCCACCTTCGTGCACCGCGACTCCTGCGGCTGCCCGCGCTAGTTTTGATCGCGGCTCGACCGCCGGAACAGTGATCACCCCAACCGGCACCCCACAATCACGGTCCGTGACGACTGGGCGGGCGTCCGGCCCACCTTGCGTCATCGAGATCGACCTGAGCCGGGTTGGATCTTGCTGGATCCAGACTGGTGTCGATGTCGACCGACGCTGGCCGAACCATTCGCCACCGCCCCGCTCCGTCTGCATTACGGTGCGTAACCAGATCGAAGAGCGGCTTGGACGGCGCGGCGTGGGGCCCTGCCGCCGCTTGGGTGCCGCCTCGTGCGTTCGGTTCGCGTCGGCGCTCCGGTGGATGCCTGATGATCATCGATTTCATGGTCAGCATGACACCAGGGCCGCTCCGGACGGGCCGACAAGACCACCATGTCATGCTGATCATGGACCGGTCGCCAGGGCCGCACCATCGGTCGTGAAACGAAGTGACGAACGGGAACGCGCCGGGCGGCACCCGAACCTCGGCAGGGCTCCCACGCCACGCCGTCCAAGTCGATCTTTGAACCGGCATCGACCCCTCCCTGACATGCACCGTCGGCACAGAGAGGAACCTTGAGACTGGCGTCAGTTTGCCGAGAACTGCACCACGGCCGTGTCGCCCCGGGCGGCGACCAGCCGGATGACCAACTTGTGGCCGGAGCTGACCATGGTGGTCGTGTTGCCGGGCCGCAGCCCCGAGCTGATCCGGTTGTTGCTCGAGTCGCTCATGGTGATCTGCGCCCGGCCGTCCCTGACGGTGATCTTCGTCGGGCGCCCGTTGACCACGGTCTGCGCCGAGCCGGTGACCGAGACCTGGCAGGCGCCGTCCCGGCAGGCCTCCAGGTTCGTGCCGTCCGCCGCCGGGGGCAGCCCTGCCGCGGCGGGCGCCGAGGACGGGGCCGATGACTCGACGGGTGGCGGTGGGGCCGGGGCCGGCTCGGGTGAGCCGCAGGCGGCGGAGGCGAGGGTCAGGATGAGCAGCACGGCCGCGAGCGGCAGCTTGGACATGGGGGACACGGTACGTCGGGAGATCACCTCTGTCGGCTCGGACCCGTCGAGCCGCTCAGGAGATGTCCATGGCCACCTCGTTGCCCTCCACCGAGCGCACCTTGATGGTGACCTCGCCCTGGTCGCCGCTCATCGAGGACCGGCCGCCCCTGCCGGTGCTCATCACCTGGTTGTTCGACCCGTCCTCGGTGGACTGGCGCAGCTTCACCCGGCCGTTGGCCACAGTGAGCTCGGTCCGGATGCCGCGCAGGACGAACTCGGCCGGAGCGGTGACGGTGACCTGGCACGGCCCGTCCTGGCACTGGGCCAGATGGTCCGCATTGGTCGGGTTGGTCGCCGGTGGCGGTGCGTCGCCGCCGCCGGACGCGCAGCCGGTGGCCAGTGCCACCGCGAGCAGCACCGCCGGCCAGAACTTTGCCTTCATCCAGGTGAGCATAGGTAGGGTTTTCCCTCCCCGGAGCGGGTGTCCACACGTTTGTTGCCGGAAAGCTCGACTTGAACAATCAAGCGGTCGATCAAGCGAGCTTTTCGAGGGGAAGAAATGACTGGCGCAATTATTCTGTTGCTCCTGCTGGCGGTGGCGGGTTATGGGGTCATCTGCTTCAACCGGCTGGTCACGTTGCGGAACCGGGTGGACTCGGCCTGGGCGCAGATCGACGTGCAGCTGAACCGGCGGCACGACCTGATCCCGAACCTGGTGGAGACCGTGAAGGGGTACGCCGCCCACGAGCGGGAGACCCTGGAGCGGGTGGTCGCGGCCCGGGGCGCGGCGATGTCCGCGCGGGGTTCCGCGGAGCGGGCCCGGGCCGAGGACGCGCTCTCCAACACGCTGAAGTCGCTGTTCGCGGTCACCGAGGCCTACCCGGAGCTGAAGGCCAACGAGAACTTCCTGCAGCTGCAGGAGGAGCTGACCTCCACCGAGGACCGCATCGCCTACTCCCGGCAGTTCCTCAACGACAGCGTGCGGGAGCTGAACACCCGGATCGAGACGGTCCCGTCGATGTGGCTGGCCGGCCTGGCCAGGGCCACCCGCCGCGAGTACTTCGAGGTGGACGACGCGCGCCGGGAAAACGTGCGGGTCCAGTTCTGATGCTGCTCGACGAAATAGACCGGAACAAACGGCGGAGCGTGTTGCTGCTGGGGATTTTCATTCTCCTTACAACCGCGATTTTCGCGGCGGCTTTCCGGCAGATGAAGTTCGGTTCCGGAGCCATTGTGCTGGCGGTGCTGGTGGCCGGCGGGATGGCGTTCGCGTCCTACTGGACGTCCGACCGGATCGCCCTGGCGGTGAGCGGCGCGCGCCCGGCGCCGGAGGAGGAGTTCACTCGGCTGCACAACCTGGTCGAGGGGCTGTGCCTGTCCGGCGCGCTGCCCAAGCCGCGCATCTACGTCATCGAGGACGACGCGCCCAATGCCTTCGCCACCGGCCGCGACCCCGACCACGCGGCGATCGCGGTCACCACCGGGCTGCTGGCCAAGATGAACCGGGCCGAGCTGGAGGGGGTGCTGGCCCACGAACTGGCGCACATCAAGAACTACGACACGCTGGTGGCCACGCTCGCGGTGACCATGGTCGGCGCGATCGCCATCGTGTCCGACCTGTCCATGCGGTTCTCCGGCCGGCGGCACAGCGACCGCGAGGGCGGCGGGCCGCTGGCCGTGGTCGGCGCGTTGCTGCTGGTGTTCGGCCCGTTCCTGGCGCAGCTGATGCAGTACGCGGTGAGCCGCAACCGGGAGTCCCTCGCGGACGCCCGGGGCGCCGAACTGACCCGGTACCCGGCCGGCCTGATCTCGGCGCTGGAGAAGCTGCGGGACGACCAGACCGTGGTGTCCGCGCACAGCCGGGCCACGGCGCACCTGTGGATCGAGTCGCCGCTGCCCCGGCGGAAGTCGGAGGGCCGGTTCGCCTGGCTGAACCGGATGTACGACACCCACCCGCCGCTGGAGGAACGCATCGACCGGTTGCGCCAGCTCTAGTGTGCAACGCATGACCCGGTACCGGATCGAGGTCCCCGAGGCTGACCTGGTCGACCTGCGGCGGCGGCTGGCCGCCACCCGGTGGCCGGACGCGCAGACCGTGCCGGACTGGTCCCAGGGCGTGCCGCTGGGCTACCTGCGCGAGCTGTGCGACTACTGGGAGCGCGGCTACGACTGGCGGGCCTGCGAGGCCCGGCTGAACGCCATCCCGCAGCTGCGCATCCCCGTCGACGGCCTCGGCATCCACCTGCTGCACGCGCGCTCGCCCCACCCCGACGCGCTGCCGCTGGTGCTCACCCACGGCTGGCCGGGTTCGGTGGTGGAGTTCCTGAAGGTGATCGGGCCGCTCACCGACCCGGCCGCGCACGGCGGTGACCCGGCCGACGCCTTCCACGTGGTCTGCCCCTCGCTGCCCGGCTACGGGTTCAGTGACCAGCCCGGCCGCACCGGTTGGGGGATCCGCCGCATCGCCGCCGCCTGGGCCGAGCTGATGGCCCGGCTGGGCTACCACCGGTACGGCGCCCAGGGCGGCGACTGGGGCACCAGCGTGACCACCTGCCTGGCCGAACTGGACGCCGGGCACCTGGCCGGCATCCACCTCACCCCGCCGCTGGCCGCGCCCGACCCTTCGACGTACGACGACCTGACCGAGGCTGAGCGGGCCACCCTGGAGGCCTTGGAGCACGCCCAGCGCTGGGAGGACGGCTACTCGGTGCAGCAGGCCACCCGGCCGCAGACCCTCGGCTACGGCCTGGTCGACTCGCCGGCCGGGCTGTGCGGCTGGATCGTGGAGAAGCTGCGCGCGTGGAGCGACTGCGGCGGCGACCCGGAGACGGTGTTCACCCGGGACGAGATGCTGGACAACGTCACGCTGTACTGGCTGACCGGCACCGCCGCCTCCTCGGCCCGGCTGTACTGGGAGAGCATCCGCGAGGTGCAGTCCTGGTTCACCTCGGCCACGCCGGACCCGGTCGACGTGCCGACCGGCTGCGCGGTGTTCCCCAAGGAGCTGCCCCGCCCGTCCCGGCGCTGGGCGCAGCGGCGCTTCCCGGACATCCGGCGGTGGAGCGAACCCGCGCGCGGCGGTCACTTCGCCGCCTTCGAGCAGCCGGAGATCTTCGTGGACGAGGTGCGCGCGTTCTTCCGCCTGGTTCGGTGATACTTCGGGCATGGACCTTGTCGCCGGCGTCGACTCCTCCACCCAGGCAACCAAGATCGTCGTGGTGGACCTGGCCACCGGGCGGACCGTGCGTGAGGAGCGGGCCGCGCACCCGCCGGGCACCGAGGTGGACCCCGGGGCGTGGTGGGCGGCGTTCGCCGCGGCCGGCGGGGTGCTCGACGGAGTCGCGGCGATCTCCGTCGGCGGCCAGCAGCACGGCATGGTGCTGCTGGACGCGGCCGGCGAGCCGGTGCGCGACGCGCTGCTGTGGAACGACACCCGCTCGGCCGGCGCGGCCCGGGACCTCATCGATGAGCTGGGCGGGCCGGCGCGCTGGGCGGCCGAGGTGGGTACCGTGCCGGTGGCCAGCATCACCGCCACCAAGCTGCGCTGGACCGCCCGCGCCGAACCCGAGGTGGCCGGACGGGCGGCTCGGGTGCTGCTGCCGCACGACTGGCTGACCTGGCTGCTCGCCGGCCGCCCCGCCGGGGCGGTGACCGACCGGGGCGAAGCGTCGGGCACCGGCTACTGGTCGACGGTGACCGGCGAATACCGGCCGGACCTGCTGCGCCTGGCCTTCGGCCGTGACCTCGAGGTGCCCAGGGTGTGCGGTCCGGGCGAACGGGCCGGTTCCGTGGCCGAGTTCGTGCCGGGCGCGGTGCTCGGAGCGGGCACCGGGGACAACATGGCGGCCGCGCTGGGCGCCGGCGCCGAGCCGGGGGACGTGCTGGTCTCCATCGGCACCAGCGGAACCGTGTTCGCCACCCACGACCGGCCGAGCGCGGACGCCTCCGGAGTGGTCGCCGGGTTCGCCGACGCGGCCGGCGGCTACCTGCCGCTGGTGGCCACGCTGAACGCGGCCAGGGTGCTGCGGGCCGGTGCTGACCTGCTCGGCGTGGACCTGGCCGAGCTGGACCGGCTGGCCCTATCCGCCTCACCCGGGGCCGATGGGCTGGTCCTGCTGCCCTACCTGGAGGGGGAACGGACCCCCAACCGGCCCACCGCCCGCGGCGCGGTCGCCGGCCTGACCGGCGCGAACGCCACCCCGGCCAACCTGGCCCGGGCGGTGGTGGAGGGCATGCTCTGCGGCCTGGCCGACGGGCTGGACGGGTTGGTGGCGCAGGGCGTGCCGGTGCGGCGGGTGCTGTTGCTGGGCGGGGGCAGCCGGTCGGCGGCGGTGCGCGCGATCGCGCCGCTGGTGTTCGGCGTGCCGGTGACGGTGTTGGCGCCGGCCGAGTACGTGGCTTTGGGGGCGGCGCGGCAGGCGGCGTGGGCACTCACCGGCGAGGCGCCCGGTTGGGCGCGCCCGGAGGAGTCCACCGAGTCACCGCCGGCCGGTGTCGGGGAGGTCTCGTCGGCCGTGCGCACCGCCTACGCGGCTGTGCGTGACGGTGGCGGTTAGGCGCGGTGCGGGTTTCAAAAAAGCGGCTTGGACGGCGCGGCTAGGAGCTTTCCCGGCTTCGCGGCGGCCTCGGACGTTCCGATGGAGCTCGACGGCACCGAATCGGAGTCCTTCGCTGCCGAGCGTGAGCGCGTTGCTCCTGGCGCGGCCCCCGGTTTCGCCGAGTGGCAGTCCAGTCGCCTTTCGATCATGTGAAGACGCGACTCAGCTGCCACTCGATGCGGCGCTCCCGCGGCACCCCCTCGGAATCCGTGCGGGGTGACTACGCCGGGTGACGGCGGCCGGGCGCTGGAGCGAGCGGAATGCGACGGGCGGCAGCCCAGCCAAGCCGGGCCACAGACCAGCCGCGGCCGTCCAAGCGATCCTTGGAACGCAACCCACCCAACCCGCCGGCCGGCGTCAGAGGGGTCAGCCGCTCAGGACCTGGTCGATGTTGAAGGTGACCGGGCGCTCCAGCTGGGCGTAGGTGCACGATTCCGGGGTCCGGTCGGGGCGCCAGCGCACGAACTGGGTGGTGTGCCGGAAGCGGGGGCCTTCCATGTAGTCGTAGCGCACCTCGACCACCCGCTCCGGCCGCAGCGGCACGAAGGACAGGTCCTTGCCCGCGTTCCACCGGCTGGTCTCGCTCTTGCGCGGGGTGCGGTGCCCCTCCTCCTGGCGGGCCCAGGCCCACGGGTGGTCGTCGAAGGTGGTGATCAGCGGCTGCAGCTCGGTGAACAGCTCGCGGCGGCGGGCCATGGGGAACGCGCCGACCACGCCGACGGATACCAGGCCGGCGTCCGGCCGGGTCTCGTCGAACAGCCCGAGCAGCAGCGAACCGATCGCGTCCGGGCCGGACTTGTGCACCCGGTAGCCGGCCAGCACGCAGTCCGCCGTGCGCTCGTGCTTGATCTTGAACATCACCCGCTTGTCGGGCTGGTAGGTCAACTCCTTGGGCTTGGCGATCAGGCCGTCCAGGCCGGCGCCCTCGAACTGGTCGAACCACTGGCCGGCCAGGGCGTCGTCCGAGGTCAGCGGGGTGACGTGCACCGGGGGTGAGGCCTTGGCCAGCGCCTCCTCCAGGGCGGCTCGCCGGGCGGCCAGCGGCTCGCCGGTCAGGTCCCGGTCGCCGAGGGCGAGCAGGTCGAAGGCGATGAAGCTGGCCGGGGTCTCGCCGGCCAGCAAGTTCACCCGGCTCGCGGCGGGGTGGATTCGCTGCTGCAGCGCCTCGAAGTCCAGCCGGTTGGCGGCCCGGTCGATGATCACGATCTCCCCGTCGATCACCGCGCGGTCCGGGAAGTTGGCCTTGACCGCCTCCACCACTTCGGGGAAGTACCTGGTCATCGGCCGCTCGTTGCGGCTGCCGATCTCCACGTCGTCGCCGTCGCGGAAGATGATCGACCGGAACCCGTCCCACTTCGGTTCGTACAGGTGCCCGGGCGGGATGGCGTTGACCGGCTTGGCCAGCATCGGCTTGACCGGTGGCATAACGGGTAGCTGCACGGGGGCCAGTATGGCGCCATGCGGCGCCCTGTGAGTGGCGAGTATCGCTATAGCAACACTCGCCACTCACAGGGCCGCCGCGAAGGCGGCCATGGCGTCCCGGATGAACGCCGCGGTGCCTTCGCCGTGCACGTCGTAGTGCGCGGTGAACCGGGGGTCGTCGGTGTACATCCGGCCCAGCCCGGCGAACTGCTCCGCCGTCGGCCGGTTGCCCTGCCAGCCGGCGGTGACCCATCGGTAGTGCTCGCGGGTCAGCGCCTGGGCCTCGGCGCCGTCGGGCGCCGCGCCGGCCGCGCGCAACCGGCCGAAGCCGGCCGCTATGTCGGCCTGGCGCCGCTGGAACTCGGCCCGTTGGTCGGCGGAAAGCGCCCGCCACCAGTTGTCCCCGCGCTGGTAGGCCTCCTTGCCCCAGCGCTCGATCACCTCCTCCCGGTACTTGGTGTGGTCGAAGCCGTCGAATACCTCCCTCGCCATCAACTGCTCACCTCCTTCCGTCTTGCGCAGCGTGGTGCGCACCGACTCGATCTGCCGGCCCAGCCGGGCGCGCTGTGACTCGAGCAGCTCCAGGTGTTCGCGCAGCGCGCCGGCCGTGTCCCGCTGCCCGGCGAGCACCCCGGCGATGGCGGGCAGACCCAGGCCCAGCTCGCGCAGCAGCAGGATCCGCTGCAACCGGACGAGCGCGTGCTCGTCGTAGTAGCGGTAGCCGTTGCTGCCGACCCGGCTGGGCGTGAGCAACCCGATCGTGTCGTAGTGCCGCAGGGTCCGGCTGGTCGTGCCGGCCGCCCGCGCGATGTCCTGGATGGACCACTCGTGAACCACATGGACCACGGTAGAAGTTGACGTTGCGTCAATGTCAAGCGTTTCGGTTACCAGGAGCTACCGGGCGCCACCGGCGTGGCGGATCGCCTGCCGGCGGGATATCGCCGAGGCTGGTGGGGCGGCGTTTATGGGGCGGGTTCGTGGGGTGGCGAGGGTGGGTGGGCGAGTGTCCGGGGTGGGCGGGTTGGCGCGGGCGGGCCGGCGGTCGGCAGTGGCGGGCGGGCGGCTGACCGGCCTGGTGCTGATGTGTTCGATTTCCTTCGTGGCCTGCGGGGTGGTCGCGCCGACCGCCGAGGCGGCCACCCTGACCGTCGGCCCGGCCGAGCCGGCCCACGGCACGGCGCGGACGGCGCTGGACGGGCTCCCGGTGAAGGGCCGCGCGCCGAAGACCGGCTACTCGCGCGACCAGTTCGGCCCGGCCTGGTCGGACATCGACCGGGACGGCTGCGACCAGCGCAACCAGGTGATGGCCCGGGACATGACGGACGAGACGTTCAAGCCCGGCACCCGCAACTGTGTGGTGCTCACCGGGCGGCTGGACGACCCGTACACCAACACGGTCATCCAGTTCGTGCGCGGCGAGGGGACCAGCGACGACGTGCAGATCGACCACGTCGTGGCCCTTTCCGACGCCTGGCAGAAGGGCGCGCAGCAACTGGACGAGGCCACCCGCAAGCAGCTGGCCAACGACCCGCTGAACCTGCTCGCCGTGGACGGCCCGACCAACATCCGCAAGTCGGACTCCGACGCGGCCACCTGGCTGCCGCCGAACAAGGCCTACCGGTGTCGGTACGTGGCCCGGCAGGTGGCGGTGAAGACCCGGTACCGCCTGTGGGTCACCTCGGCCGAGCGGGACGCCATCGCCAAGGTGCTGTCCCAGTGCCCGGGGGAACCGGTGCCCGAGCCGGAGCCGGTGGCGCCCCGCGACCGCGGCCCCGGTCGGTAAGTTTCTACGAACGGTTGACGGAGACTCACCAGCTGCGAGAGGTTTGGCCGCAAACACGTGGTCGCCGAACCCTCCGGTCCCGGCCAACCACTCCTACTCCTAGCCGCCCGCATCGGCGCCTGACAGCGGCCTGGCCGCTGCGTCAGTCGTCCTCGGGTGGGGGTGCTTCGGCGCCGTCGCGTTCGTCGCGGGCGGCCCAGTCGAGGAGTTCGTCCAGCTGGTAGACGGCGTCGTCAATGCCGGCGTGGAGGTCGCCCAGCTGGGCGAAGCGGGCGGGCATGGTGGCGATGGTGAAGTCGCCGGGGTGCACCGTGGGGAGCTCGTCCCAGCGGATCGGCGCGGAGACCGGGGCCTCCGGCGCGCCGCGCACCGAGTAGGCGCAGCGCAGGGTGTGGTCCCGGGTGTTCTGGTTGTAGTCCACGAACACCGAGGCCGGATCCCGGTCCTTGCGCCACCAGGTCAGGTCGACCAGCTCGCAGCGCCGCTCCACCTCGCGGGCGAACGCGTGCGCGGCGCGGCGCACGTCGGCGAACCCCCAGCGCGGCTCGATCCGCACGTAGATGTGCAGCCCTTTGCCGCCCGAGGTCTTCGGCCAGCCGACCGCGCCCAGCTCGTCCAGCACCTCGTGCGCGACCCGGGCCACCTCGCGCACGTCGTCGAAGCCGGCCTGGGGCATCGGGTCCAGGTCGATCCGCCACTCGTCGGGCTTCTCCACGTCCGCCCGGCGGGAGTTCCAGGGGTGGAACTCCACGGTGGACATCTGCACCGCCCAGATCACGTCCGCCGGGTGGGTCACGCACAGCTCGTAGGCGTGCCGGCCGTAGCGGGGGAAGTCCACCCGCACCGTCCGCACCCAGTCCGGGGCGCCGTTCGGCAGGCGCTTCTGGTGCACCTTCTCGCCGGTCACGCCCTTGGGGAAGCGGTGCAGCATGCACGGGCGTTCACGCAGCCCGCGCACCACGCCCTCGGCCACCGCGAGGTAGTAGTTGACGAGGTCCAGCTTGGTCTCTCCCCGCGCCGGGAAGTAGACCCGGTCCGGATTGCTGATCCGGACGACCCGATCCTCGACCTCCAGCTCCATCGTGGAGCGCTACTGCCGCCAGGAACGCCGCTGCTTGAGCTGCATCCGGATCAGGCCGTAGGCCATCACCAGCGCGGTGCCGACCAGCCAGAGGTCCTCCACCTTGCCGGTGTGGTTGCCGATCAGCATCAGCAGGATGAAGACGGTGGACACCCAGCCGGCGATCAGCGTGCCGCGCGGGAAGCTGCCGTGCCAGCCCCACTCCGCCGACGGCTCCTCGTCCGGGTCCACCGTCGCCGGTGCGTGCCCGTTGCGCTTCGCCAGCTCCTGACCCGTGCCTGACACAGATCCTCCAGCCTGCTCATGCCTCAAATGATGTGCGGTCCATGTTGTCACAGTGTCATGCGGACGGCGGTACGGGCGTGCTGGACAATGGCCGTCGATGACCATTCGCGGAGTACTGCTGCTGGGCTCGAGCGGGTCGATCGGCACCCAGGCGCTGGACGTCATCCGGGGCCGGCGGGACCGGTTCGCGGTGACCGGCCTGGCCACGGCGGGCAGCACCGAGGCCGGGGTGGCCCTGCTGGCCCGGCAGGCCGCCCAGTTCGACGTGCCCAGGGTGGCGGTGGCCAAGCCGGAGGCCGAGCACGAGCTGCGCGCCGAGCTGCGCGCCGCCGGGTCGTCGGCCGAGGTGTACGCCGGGCCCGACGCGGTGCTCGAGCTGATCGAACGCGCGCCGTCCGACGTGGTGCTCAACGGCATCACCGGTTCCCGGGGCCTGAGCGCCACCCTGGCCGCGCTGGCCAGCGGGGCCCGCCTCGCGCTGGCCAACAAGGAGTCGCTGGTGGCCGGCGGGCCGCTGGTGACCAGGGCGGCGGCGCCGGGGCAGATCGTGCCGGTGGACTCGGAACACTCCGCGCTGGCCCAATGCCTGCGCGGTGGCCGCCGGGACGAGGTGGCCAAGCTGGTGCTGACCGCGTCCGGCGGCCCGTTCCGGGGGCGGCGCCGCGACGAGCTCGCGCACGTCGGCCTGGACGACGCGCTCAAGCACCCGACCTGGGACATGGGGCCGGTGGTGACCATCAACTCGGCCACCCTGGTGAACAAGGGCCTGGAGCTGATCGAGGCGCACCTGCTCTTCGACGTGCCCTACGAGCACATCGACGTGGTGGTGCACCCGCAGTCGGTGATCCACTCCATGGTCACCTTCACCGACGGCTCGACCATCGCTCAGGCCAGCCCGCCCGACATGCGGCTGCCCATAGCCCTGGCCCTGGGCTGGCCGGAGCGGGTGTCCGGTGCGGCCGCTGCCTGCGCCTTCGACCGGCCGGAGAGCTGGACCTTCGAGCCGCTGGACGACGAGGCGTTCCCCGGCGTGGCGCTGGCCCGCGCGGCCGGCGCGGCGGGGGGCTGCGTGCCGGCGGTGTTCAACGCGGCGAACGAGGAGGCGGTGGCGGCGTTCGTGGCCGGGCGGCTGTCGTTCACCGGAATCACCGATCTGGTCGGCGAGGTGCTCGCCACCGCGCACGGATGTAACACCGATCCCGATACTGTGGATGACGTATTAGCGGCCGAGGCGTGGGCGAGAGCCCGCGCCCGTGAGCTGGTGGACGCCGGGTTGGCAGCACGGTGAAGAGCACGGCGAGAGGATCAGTCGGGTGAGTTTTGCTCTGGGTGTGGTGCTGTTCGCGCTCGGCATCGGCCTATCGGTGGCGCTGCACGAGGCGGGCCACATGTGGTCGGCGCGCGCGTTCGGCATGAAGGTCCGCCGTTACTTCGTCGGCATGGGGCCCACCGTCTTCTCGTACCGCCGGGGAGAGACCGAGTACGGCCTCAAGTGGCTGCCCATCGGCGGGTTCTGTGATATCGCCGGGATGACCGCGCTGGACCCGGTGACCGTGGACGAGGCGCCGAGGGCGTTCTTCACCCGCAAGACGTGGAAGCGCGTCGTGGTGCTGTGCGCCGGCTCGGCCATGCACTTCCTGCTGGGCATCGCGCTGATCTACGCGCTGGCGGTGTCGTTCGGGCTGCCGGACACCCGGGAGGGCGCGGTGGCCGGGCAGACGGCGTGCGTGCCGTCCTCGCAGGACCCGACCACGCTGCAGTACGCGTCCTGCGCGCCCGCCGACGCCTCGCCGGCCCAGCGGGCCGGCATCCAGCCGGGCGACCGCATCCTCTCCGTCGCCGGCACACCCACGCCGACCTGGGAGGACGCCGTCGAGACGATCCGGCGCCAGACCGGCCCGGTGCCGTTCGTGATCGAGCGCGGGGACCGCCAGCTCACCCTCCAGGTGGACGTGGTCCAGGTGCAGCGGGCGGACACCAAGGCCAAGCCCGGCCAGCACAACCCGCTCACCACGGTGGGCGCCATCGGGCTGGGCGCCGGCATCCTGCCGCCGAACCACTACAACGCGCTGACCGCCATCCCGGGCACGGTCGTCTTCACCGGCTACATGTTCGAGAAGACCTGGGAAGGCCTGCTGATGTTCCCGGAGAAGGTGCCGGCGGTGCTGCGGGCCATCGGCGGGGAGACCGACCCGAACCGGCCGGTGAGTGTGGTCGGCGTGAGCATCATCGGCGGTGACGCTGTCGACCAGGGCCAGTGGCCGACGTTCCTGATGCTGCTGGCGGTGTTCAACTTCTTCATCGGCGTGTTCAACCTGCTGCCGCTGCTGCCGCTGGACGGCGGGCACGTCGCGGTGAACCTGTACGAGCGGGTGCGCGACTCGGTGCGTCGGCGGCTGGGCAAGCCGAAGATGCCGCCGGTGGACTACACCCGGCTGCTGCCGCTCACCTACGTGTTCATCCTGATCATCGGTGGGATCAGCCTGCTGACGATCACCGCGGACATCGTCAACCCGATCCGGTTGCAATAGGCATGTTGCAATAGGCATACAGACCCGATTATTTCCTCGATCGCCCGGCTACGCTGGGCCTATGAGCGAACCGTTCGGCCAGTACCCGCCGCCGTACTCCGGCGGTGCCGCCGGTGTACCCGGGCACACCACCGAGGAGCGGAACTGGGCGGTGGCCGCGCACCTGTCCTCGGTGCTGGGCATCTGGATCGGCTTCCTCGGCGCGCTCGGCCCGCTGGTGGTGCTGCTGGCCAAGGGCAAGGAGTCGCCGTACGTGCGGTCGCAGGCGGTGGAGGCGCTGAACTTCAACATCAGCGTGCTGATCTACTCCATCATCGGCTGGATCCTGGTGTTCGTGCTGATCGGGTTCGTGGTGCTGGGCGCGGTGTTCGTGTTCTGGCTGGTGCTCACGATCGTGGCCACGATCAAGGTGAGCAACGGTGAGCCGTACCGCTATCCGCTCACTATCCGCCTGGTCAGCTGAGGTATCCGCCACCGAGTTGGCCGGTGCCGCCGGCGCCGGGGGATACTGGGGGTCGTGAGCGCAACCACCGTCAGCCTCGGTATGCCAGCCACGCCGCCGCCGACCCTCGCCGACCGGCGGCCCACCCGACAGCTGCATGTCGGCCCCGTCGGGGTGGGCAGCGACTACCCGGTCTCGGTGCAGTCCATGACCACCACACTGACCTCCGACGTCAACTCCACCCTGCAGCAGATCGCGGAGCTCACGGCCGCCGGCTGTGACATCGTCCGGGTGGCCTGCCCCAGCGCCGACGACGCCGAGGCGCTGCCGGCCATCGCCCGCAAGTCCAAGATCCCGGTCATCGCGGACATCCACTTCCAGCCGAAGTACGTGTTCGCGGCCATCGAGGCGGGCTGTGCGGCCGTCCGGGTGAACCCCGGCAACATCCGCAAGTTCGACGACCAGGTCAAGGAGATCGCCCAGGCGGCCAAGGACCACGGCACCCCGATCCGCATCGGGGTGAACGCCGGCTCGCTGGACAAGCGGCTGATGCAGAAGTACGGCAAGGCCACCTCGGAGGCGCTGGTCGAGTCGGCGCTGTGGGAGGCCAGCCTGTTCGCCGAGCACGACTTCCACGACATCAAGATCTCGGTCAAGCACAACGACCCGGTGGTCATGGTGCGGGCCTATGAGCTGCTCGCGGAGGCCTGCGACTACCCGCTGCACCTGGGGGTCACCGAGGCCGGCCCGGCGTTCCAGGGCACCATCAAGTCGGCGCTGGCGTTCGGCGCGCTGCTGTCGCGGGGCATCGGGGACACCATCCGGGTGTCGCTGTCCGCGCCGCCGGTGGAAGAGGTGAAGGTCGGCAACCAGATCCTGGAGTCGCTGAACCTGCGCCCGCGCAAGCTGGAGATCGTGTCCTGCCCGTCCTGCGGGCGCGCCCAGGTCGACGTGTACAAGCTGGCCGACGAGGTCACCGCCGGGCTCACCGGCATGGAGGTGCCGCTGCGCGTGGCCGTGATGGGCTGCGTGGTGAACGGTCCCGGCGAGGCGCGCGAGGCCGACCTCGGGGTGGCCTCCGGCAACGGCAAGGGCCAGATCTTCGTCAAGGGCGAGGTCATCAAAACGGTGCCCGAGTCGCGGATCGTGGAGACGCTGATCGAGGAGGCGCTGCGGCTCGCCGAGAGCATGGAGGATGTACCCTCCGGGGCGCCGGAGGTCACCGTCACCTGATCGATTCCCCACCGACAGGTGAAGCCTTCGCGCCGGCATGGCAATCTAGAACGGTGCTAAGGCTGGCTGGTCCTCGGTTGCTGGATGAGCGTGACCGGGCCGGTGTGCAGCTCGTACTCGACTCCGACCCGGTGGCCGCCTGCATGGTGGCCGCGCGTGTCGAGCTGGCCGGCGTGGACTCCTGGCGGCTGGGTGGCGAGCTGTGGGGCGTCGGTTCCAAGCTGGAGGGGCTCTGTTTCGTCGGGGCCAACCTGGTGCCGCTGCGCGGCGACCGGGCCGCGCTGCGGGCGTTCGCCGAGCGGGCTCGCCGGGTGGGCCGGTCCTGCTCCTCCATGGTCGGCCGGGCCGAGCTGGTGCTGCCGCTGTGGGACGAGTTGTCCGGGCACTGGGCGCCGGCCCGCGAGGTGCGCCCGGACCAGCCGCTGATGGTGCTGCCCACCGCGCCGGCGGTGCGCCCCGACCCGTTGGTGCGGCCGGTGCGGCCGGAGGAGCTGGACCGATACCTGCCGGCGGCGGTCGCCATGTTCACCGAGGAGGTCGGGGTGGACCCCCGGATCGGTGACGGCGGCGTCGGCTACCGGGCGCGGGTGGCCGAGCAGATCGCGGGCGGCCGGGCGTTCGCCCGGTTCGAGGACGGCGAGGTCGTGTTCAAGGCGGAGATCGGCGCGCTGTCGGCCCGGGTCGGCCAGATCCAGGGCGTGTGGGTGCGCCCGGACCGGCGCGGTGAGGGGCTCGGCTCGCTGGGCACCGCCGCCGTGGTGGACCGCCTGGTGGCCATGGGCCGGGTGGCCAGCCTCTACGTCAACGCGTTCAACAGCCCGGCCCGCGCCGCCTACCAGCGGGTCGGCTTCCACCAGATAGCCAGCTTCGCCACTGTCCTGTTCTGATCCCCCCACCTCGGCGCCCCGGATCGGCGGGCGTAGCCAAGATCCACATCAACCTGAGGGCCCTTTCTCGGCCCGAGGAGGTGCGTGAGGTTGATGTCGATCTTCGGTTGGGCTGGGTGCCGGTTCAAGACGGCATGGACGGCGCGGCTGGGCGTTCTCTCGCGGCTTGGGTGCCGCCCATTGGGTTGCGCTTCGCTTCCTCGCACTGGGTCGGACCGCTGGTTCCGCACCACGGTTACGGACCGTGGTCGTGCTGCTGGCGGCTGGGGCAGACGGCTTCATCGAGTGCTGGCTCCGTCCGGTGGATCCCATGATCGAAGCGGACCGCACCAGCGCTCGATGGGTGACGGCAGCCTGAACCCCACTCGACAGCTGTCCCGGGAATTACGGTGGGTAGCGGAAGAGGGCGCTGGGGGCACAAAGGAAGCGCAACGGGCCGCGCTCAAGCGGCGGGAGGGCGCCCAGTCGCGCCGTCCAAGCCGTCTTTGAACCCACACCACTGTCTTCCGGCACGAACGTCCCGGAACGGCTTCGGAGGTGACGCCGCATGGGAAACCGTGACGCCGCCATGTACGGGCGTCGTCGCGGTTTGTTGTGCGGCGTGGGAGCGTGGAGGCGTGGCCATGGAGCGCATGTGGAGCACCGGGACCGAGCCGAACGCGTTCGCTGCGCTGCCCGCCGGCGCGGTGGGCCGCTTCGGCGGCTGGCTGATGGCGCGCACCAACCGCCGACAGCAGGAGCAGGTGCTCGGGCGGGCGGCGGTGGCGGAGGGGGAGCGGGTGCTCGAGGTGGGCCACGGCCCCGGCGTGCTGCTCCAGCTGCTGGCCGCCCGCACCCCGGCCGGCGAGATCGTCGGGGTGGACCCGTCGGCCGAGATGCGGGCGGCCGCGACCGCGCGCAACGCGCCGGCGGTGGCTTCCGGCCGGATCGGCGTGGCTGAGGGCACCGCGTCCGCCACCGGTCAGCCGGACGCGGCGTTCGACCTGGTGATCGCGGTGAACAACGTGGCGATCTGGCCCGACCTGGCCGCCGGCGCCGCCGAGCTGGCCCGGGTGCTGCGCCCCGGCGGGCGGCTCCTGGTTTCCTGGCACGGCGGCACCGCGCCCACCCGGATGATGCGCGCCCTGATGTTGCCCGAGGACAAGCTCACCCAGATTGCCGAGGCGTTGGCCGGGCGGTTCCGGTCGGTGTCGCGGCTGCGCACCGAGCGCTGCGAGCTGTTCCTCGCCGAAGGACCCCGCTGAGTCCGCTACCAGGCGGCGGACACGTCGGCGAGCTGCCGGAACAGGCCGGGGACCTCGGCCCGAGGGGTGCGCCCCATGCCGCACTCGGTGGCCACCCCGAACCGGGGGCGCACGCCCAGCGCGGTGGTGATCCGCCGCCGGGTCCCCTCGGTGTCGTCCGCGTGCACCAGCCCCAGGTACAGCTCGGTCGCGGCGGGCAGGCGCAGCTCGGCCAGCGGGGCGAAGTAGGCGTCGTCGTCGCGGTCCTTGGGCACCGGCAGGTGCAGCCAGTTCAGCGGGCGGGTGGCCCGCGCGAACAGTCCGTTGCCCAGCTCGGTGAGAACCGCGGTGTCCTTGGGCTGCACGTAGTGCCGGTGCTCGTAGTCGCCGTAGCAGAGGTGCACCCCCAGCTCTACGCCCTCGTCCACCTGGGCCATCATCTGGCCGATCCGGTCCATGGTCCCCTCGCGGACCGGTTCGAACCACGGGGTGAAGATCCCGCCCAGGCCCTCCCACATGGCCACCTCGACCGCCACGTCGCACTGGATGGCCAGGTCGGCGGCCGGGATGGCGTTCTGGATCCGGCGCATCTCGGCGAACAGGGCGGCCTGGTAGGCCGGCTCCAACCGGGGCTGGTCGGCCGCCGTGACGAACGAGGCGACCGAGGCGACCGGGGTGGGCAGCGACACCAGGAACCGGGTTCGCTCGCCGAGCACGCCCTGCTCACGTAGCTGCCGGAAGGTCCGGTACGACGCCTCGGCGGCGTCCGCGTAACCGAGGGGGCGCAGGTCGATACCGGCCGGGTCCGCCCCGTCCCGCAGCTGGTAGGTGGGCAGCGCGGCCGCGTAGCCGCCGTCACCCCGGGGCACCGTGGTGATGTCCGGGTGGCGCGCGAACACGCCCGCCTGGAAGGCCACCCAGCCCTCCCGCTCGCCGGTCTCGCCGTCCGGTACCCGGCGCAGATGCCCGCGCAGGTTCTCGCCGGCGGCCCGCAGCACCTCCTCGGTGGTGTCCATCGGCACGCTTCCGACCAGGTGGGCGCCCTGCGGCTGGCTCATTGGCTAACTCCATGGCGGTGGGGAGACTCATTGTGGTGTGCGCACACAACAATACGGGCGACGGCCGTCCGGCATAAGCTGTCCGGGTGATCTCCGAAGGAGCGCGGCCGGTGGCCGCGGCGGCCGGCGCGGACCTGCTCGCGGTGCTGGTGTTCGCCGCCGTCGGCCGGGGCTCGCACGCCGAGGCGCTGGATCCGGCCGGGCTGCTCGGCACCGCCGCGCCGTTCCTGGTCGGGCTGGCCGCCGGCTGGCTGGCCTCGCGGGCCTGGCGGGCGCCGGCGCGACCGCTGGTCGGCGCGGCGGTCTGGGTGGCCACCGTGCTGGTCGGGTTGGGCCTGCGCGCGGCCTTCACCCACCGGCTGCCGCCGGTGTTCGCGCTGATCACCGCGGTCAGCCTGGCCGTGCTGCTGATCGGTTGGCGGGCCGTGTTCCTCGCCGTGCGTCGCTCCAGGGGAGCGAACGCTTAAGCTGGTCCCCATGCCCGTCCGCGAAGCCCTCAAACCGGGCCGCGTCTCGCCGATGCGACCGGTGCCAGCAGAGATTCCTCGCCCGGAGTACGTCGGCAAGCCGGCGCCGACGCCGAGCACCGACCCGTGGGTGCAGACCCCCGAGGTGATCGAGGCGATGCGGGCGGCCGGGAAGATCGCGGCCCAGGCATTGGCCACCGGCGGCGCGGCGGTCGCCCCCGGGGTGAGCACCGACGAGGTGGACCGGGTGGTGCACGAGTTCCTCTGCGACCACGGCGCCTACCCGTCCACGCTGGGCTACCGGGGCTTCCCGAAGAGCTGCTGCACCAGCCTCAACGAGGTCATCTGCCACGGCATCCCGGACTCCACGGTGATCCAGGACGGCGACATCGTGAACATCGACGTCACCGGGTTCATCGGCGGGGTGCACGGGGACACCAACGCCACCTTCCTGGCCGGTGACGTCGCCGAGGAGGACCGGCTGCTGGTCGAGCGCACCCGCGAGGCGATGATGCGGGCGATCAAGGCGGTGCGCCCCGGGCGGCCACTGAACGTGGTCGGCCGGGTCATCGAGTCCTACGCCAAGCGGTTCGGCTACGGCGTGGTGCGGGACTTCACCGGGCACGGCATCGGGCGCAGCTTCCACTCCGGGCTGGTGGTGCTGCACTACGACGCCCCCGATGTGGACACCCTGCTGGAGACCGGCATGACGTTCACCATCGAGCCGATGATCAACCTGGGCACCATCGACTACGACATCTGGGACGACGGCTGGACCGTGGTCACCAAGGACCGCCGGCGCACCGCCCAGTTCGAGCACACCGTCCTGGTCACCCCGGACGGCGCGGAGATCCTCACCCTCCCGTGAGCGGGGCGCTGCTCGTTGCCGGGACTACTTCGGACGCGGGCAAGAGCGTGCTGGTGGCCGGGCTGTGCCGGTGGCTGGCCCGGTCCGGGGTGAAGGTGGCGCCGTTCAAGGCGCAAAACATGTCCAACAACTCGGTGGTCACCCCGGACGGGGGCGAGATCGGCCGAGCGCAGGCGATGCAGGCGGCGGCGGCCGGCATCGAGCCTTCGGTGCGGTTGAACCCGGTGCTGCTCAAACCGGGCAGCGACCGGTCCTCGCAGGTGGTGGTGCTGGGCCGGGTGGAAGGAACGGTCAGCGCGCGGGACTACGCCGGCCGCAAGGCGGCCCTGCTGGACACCGTGGTGCGCACCCTGGAGGGCCTGCGCGCCGACCACGACGTGGTGGTGTGCGAGGGCGCCGGCTCGCCCACCGAGATCAACCTGCGGGCCAACGACATCGCCAACATGGGCCTGGCCAGGGCGGCCGGGCTGCCCGTACTGGTGGTCGGGGACATCGACCGGGGCGGGGTGCTGGCCCACCTGTTCGGCACGCTGGCGCTGCTCTCCGCCGCCGACCAGGCGCTGGTGGCCGGCTTCGTGATCAACAAGTTCCGGGGCGACCCCGGGCTGCTGGAGCCGGGGCTGCGGCAGCTGCGCGCGCTCACCGGGCGGCCCACCCTGGGCGTGCTGCCGTTCGACGACCGGCTGTGGCTGGACGCCGAGGACTCGCTGTCCTACGTGGCGGACGGGGTGGTCGGCCGCCCGCCGCCGCCGCTGGGGGAGCGCTGGCTGCGGGTGGCGGTGCCCCGGCTGCCCCGGATCTCCAATGCCACCGACGTGGAGGCGCTGGCCTGCGAGCCGGGGGTCGCCGTGCGCTACGTGACCGAGCCGTCCCGGGTGGCCGACGCGGACCTGGTGGTGCTGCCGGGGTCCAAGTCCACGGTGGCCGACCTGGACTGGCTGCGGGCCACCGGGCTGGCCGAGGCGGTGCGCGCGCACGCCGGGCGGGGCCGGCCGGTGCTGGGCATCTGCGGCGGCTACCAGATGCTCGCCCGGCGGATCACCGACGAGCACGAGTCCGGGCGCGGCGGGGTCGACGGGTTGGGCCTGCTCGATGTGGAGATCGAGTTCGAGGCGGAGAAGCGGCTGGCCCGGCCGTCCGGCCGCGCGCTGGGCCACCCGGTGACCGGGTACGAGATCCACCACGGCCGGGTGATCCGGTCGGCGGAGGCGCCGTTCATCGCCGATCCGGGCGAAGGCGCCGCCGCCGGATCGGTGCTGGGCACGCACTGGCACGGCCTGCTGGAGAACGACGGGTTCCGGCGCGCGCTGTTGGCCCGGATCGCGCCGGCGGGGTTCGTGCCGGCGCCGGACACCCGGTTCGCCGAGGTACGGGCCGCCCAGCTGGACCTGCTCGGCGACCTGGTCGAACAACACCTGGACACCGACGCCGTGATGCGCCTGATCGAAAACGGCGCGCCTCCGGACCTGCCCGCGATACCTCCTGGATCCGACTCGTGCGAGTGAAGACGCGGTTCCACTATGAGCTGATCGCCTGCGGGTTGCGTGGGCATCAGCTGGTCGGCACCGACGTGGCCACGCTGCGGCCCGGGGACGAGCCGCTGGTGCGCGAACACGGTGACGGGCTGCGCTGGCACCGCTGCCTGCGCTGCGACTCCTGGGTGCCGCTGCGGCCCCCTGAGGCGCCCACCCGGGAGCACCTGCCCGAGCGGTCGGAGATCCAGCTGCCGTTGCGCGGGCGGCCGCTGCGGGACCGGTTCGTGCTGCGGCTGATCGCGCTGGACCGGCTCGTGCACTTCCTGGTGCTCGGCGCGCTGGCCGCGCTGGTGTTCCTGTTCGCGGCGAAGCGGGCGGAGTTCAGTCCGACCTTCTACCGCGTGCTGGACGATGTGCAGGGCACGCTGGGTGGGCCGAACGGGCTGCGTGGCGGCGGCCTGGTGCGCGAGCTGGGCCGGGCGTTCGCGGCCAAGTCGGCCACGTTGCACCTGCTCGGCCTGGCATTGGCCGGCTACGCCCTGCTGGAGGGGGTGGAGGCGGTCGGCCTGTGGTTCGCCAAGCGCTGGGCCGAGTACCTGACCTTCCTGGCCACCAGCCTGCTGCTCATCCCCGAGGTGTACGAGCTGACCGGCCGGATCACCGTGGCCAAGGTAATCACGCTGGTGCTGAACCTGGCCGTGGTCGGCTACCTGCTCTACGCCAAGCGGCTGTTCGGGCTGCGGGGCGGCGGGCGGGCGGAGGCCGACGCGTACGCCCGCGACACCGGCTGGGCCGCCCTGGAGCGCAGCCCTTAGGGCCGGCGCAGCAGGCCGACCAGCTCCACGGTCTGTTTGGCCAGCGGCCGGATCACCGGCAACCGGGACAGCCGGACCAGCCGCTCGATCATCGGCACGGTGTGCTCCACCAGCAGCCGGGTGCGGGCCGTTCCGGGCGAGGTGTCGTGCACCCAGTGCAGCACGATGCCCAGGTGGTAGAGCCAGAGCAGCTCGGGCAGCGTGCCGGCCAGCTCGCTGCCCACCCGCACCGAAGCGCCGTCCACCAGCGTGCGGTAGATGCCGATCGCCGCGTCCCGGGGTGCCGAGGACGCCTGGTGGAACGGGGACAGCGGGTTGTCCGGCCGCGCGGCGGTGGCGAACAGCTGCCCGGCGAACTCGTGGTACGGCCGCGCCACATCCAGCCAGCGCAGCAGCGCGCCGCGCAGCCGGTCGGCGAAGTCGGTGGTGCCGGCGAACAGCGAGGCGCACTCGGCGGCGTGCGACTCGGCCAGGTCGTCGTAGAACCCCTGGATCAACTCCTCCTTGCTGGAGAAGTAGTAGTACGCGTTGCCCACCGACACACCGGCCTTCGCCGCGATGGCGCGCATCGTCGTGCGCTCGTAGCCGTTCTCCCGGAACAGCTCCATCGCGGCGGCCACGATCTGCGCGCGGGTGCGGGCAGATTTTAGGGTGGCGGGCGGGTTCAAAGGGGGTGTCACGAGCGGGCGCGCATCGCGGCCTGGAAGTCCTCGTCCAACTGGGCTCGGTGGTGCGAGTCACGCAGCCGGGCGAGCACCCGCAGCGTCAGCCCGTAGGCCACGCCCAGGATCAGCAGCACCACGCCGAGCTTGGTGACCACGGTCTGCGCGAACCCGTCCACCGGCACGTTGACCGTCGAAATCAACGCCAGCACGCCGAACGTGGCCAGCTGGAATCCGACCACGACCAGCTTGGTCAAACCGGCCGCACGGTCCGCCGGGTACTCCTCCTCCAGGATCGACTGGCCGCTGCGGCGGAGGATCACTCCGACTCCGGCGGTCAGTGCGGCGCCGGCGATCAGCACGGCGAAGTAGCTGACCAGATCGATGTCCACCTGGGTCGCCTCCTCATTTCTGAACGTGTTCGAAACCAGTGAACACCCAGGTAGGCAGTGATCGCAAGGTAGGGCGGGCGGGCGGGAGAATGATGCGATGCGAGTAACAGTCCTGGGCGCCGGGGTGAGCGGGCTGAGCACCGCGGTGAGCCTGTTGCGGGCCGGTGCCGGGGTCCGTGTAGTGGCCGCCGGCCCGGTGCGCGAGTCGACCTCGTACCTGGCCGCCGCCGTCTGGTTCCCCACCCACGTCGGACCGGCCGGCGCGGTGGCCCGCTGGGGCGCGCACGCCTACCGGGTGTTCGCCGAGCAGGCCGCGTGCGGTGTTCCGGGGGTGGTCATGCGCGAGTCGATGGCCCTGTACCGGCAGCCGCCGGGGGAACCGGAGTGGGCGGAACAGGTGGGCGGGGTGCGCCCGGCCGAACCGGCCGAGCTGCCGGCCGGCTACCCGCACGGGCTGCGCTACGTCGTCCCGCTGGTGGAGATGCCGCGGTATCTGCCGTGGCTGGCCGGCGAGCTGACCCGGCTCGGCGGCGAGCTGGTCACCCGCCGGGTCGGCGACCTGGCCGAGCTGGCCGGCCTGGGGACGGATGCGGTGGTCAACTGCACCGGGCTGGCCGCCCGTGAGCTGGTCGGCGACGACAGCGTGTACCCGGTGCGCGGACAGATCGTGCGGGTGACCAACCCCGGGCTGACGCTGTCCGTGCGGGACGAGGGACACCCGGAGGGGCGGGCCTACGTGCACCCGCGCGAGCGGGACGCCGTCCTGGGCGGCACGCTGGAGGAGCACCGCTGGGACACCGAACCGGACCCGGCCACCGGCGAGTCCATCCTGCGCCGCTGCCGTGACCTGGCCCCCGAGCTGGCCGGCGCCCAGGTGCTGGAGCACATTGCCGGGCTGCGGCCGGGGCGGCCCGAGGTCCGGCTGGCGGAGGGCGAGCCGGTCGGGGACACCCGGGTGATCCACAACTACGGGCACGGCGGGGCCGGCATCACGCTCAGCTGGGGCTGCGCCGCCGACGTGGTGTCCCTACTCGCGAGGTAATCGCGCACAAAGCCCCGGCCGCCTACCGTCGCCGGCATGACGGGAAACGAGCAGCTCGCCGGCAAGGTGGCGATCATCACCGGCGGCACCAGCGGGCTGGGCGCGCGCATGGCGGAGCTGTTCGCCGCCGAGGGGGCCGGCGTGGTGGTCACCGGCCGGCGCCGGGAGGCGGGCGAGGAGCTGGCCACCCGGCTGGGGCCGGGGGTGAGCTTCCTGGCGGCCGACGTGTCCGTCGAGGCCGACGTCCGGGCCACCGTGGCGCACGCGCTGGACCGGTTCGGCCGGCTGGACGTGCTGGTCAACAACGCCGGCAACGCGGGCACGCTGAGCGGCGCACTGGACGTCGACCTGGACGAGTTCCGGCGCACCTTCGACGTGCACGTGCTGGGCACCGTGGCCGGTATCAAGCACGTCGGCCCGCACCTGGTGGCGCAGGGCCACGGGTCGATCGTCAACGTGTCCAGCGTGGGCGGGTTGTTGGCCGGCTGGACGCCGTACGACTACGCGGCGGCCAAGGCCGCCGTCACCCACCTGACCCGGTGCGCGGCGGTGGAGCTGGGCGAGCACGGGGTGCGGGTGAACAGCATCTCGCCCGGCCCGATCCCCACCGGCATCCAGACCAAGACCGCCGGCGCCGACCCGGAGGCGGCGGCGCGCAGCGTGGACAAGCTGGCCGAGCTGATGTCCGCCGGGCTGGCGTCCTGGCAACCGGTGCGCCGGCTGGGCACCCCGGACGACGTGGCGGCCACCGCGCTGTGGCTGGCCAGCGACGCGTCCAGCTTCGTGAACGGGCAGGACATCGCCGTCGACGGCGGGCTCACCGCCGGGCGGCCCGCCTCGGTCTCCGCCGAGGCCTACCGGCACATCGGCGCCCTGGCCCGGGAGGCGGCCGACGCCCACATAACGTAGGCGCCATGGATCTGCGCCATCACGGGGACGTCGACGCCGCGCCGGGCCTGCTCGACTTCGCGGTCAACGTCCGCGGCAGCCGCCCGCCGGACTGGCTGCGCGAGCGCCTGGTGGCCGCCGTCGACCGGCTGGGCCGCTACCCGTCGGCCGCCGACGACCTCGCCGCCCGCGAGGCGGTGGCCCGGCGGCACGGGCGGCGGCCGGAGGAGGTGCTGATCCTGGCCGGCGCGGCCGAGGGGTTCGCCATGCTGCCCGGGCTGCGCCCGTCCCGTCCGGTGGTGCTGCACCCGGGGTTCACCGAGCCGGAGGTGGCGCTGCGCGCGGCCGGCCTGGACGTGCGGCGGGTCTTCACCGACGCCGGCGACGGTCACCGGCTCCGCCCGGAGGCCGTGCCGGCGGACGCGGACCTGGTGGTGCTGGGCAATCCGACCAACCCGACCTCGGTGCTGCACCCGGCCGCCGAGGTCGCCCGGCTGGCTCGCCCGGGGCGGGTACTGGTGGTGGACGAGGCGTTCGCCGACGCGGTCCCCGGCGAGCCGGAGTCGCTTTCCGCGCGCGCCGACGTACCCGGGATTCTGGTGCTGCGCAGCCTGACCAAGACCTGGGCGCTGCCCGGGCTGCGCGCCGGCTACGCCCTCGGCGACCCGGAGCTGCTGGCCCGGCTGTCCGCCGCACGGCCGCCGTGGCCGGTGGGCACCCTGGTGCTGGAGGCGGTGCGGGCCTGCTGTGAGCCGGCCGCGCTGGCCGAGGCGGCGGCCGCCGCCGAGGAGCTGTCGGCGCACAGGGCCTGGCTGGCCGGGGCGCTGGCCGAGCTGCCCGGCGTGCGCGTGCACGGGCCGGCGGCCGGCCCGTTCCTGCTGCTCACCGTGCCCGGCGGGGCCCAGGTGCGGTCCGGGCTGCGGGACGCCGGGGTGGCGGTGCGCCGGTGCGACACGTTCCCCGGGCTGACCGAGGACCAGCTGCGGGTGGCGGTGCGGCCGCCGGGCGAGGCCGGCGCGCTGGTCGGTGCGTTGGCGCGAGCGCTGAGGCACTACGGTTCGTCGGATGCGAGTGGGCCGGAAACCGCCAACTCAGTGTGCTGAGAGTGCCGACTCGCGGGGGAGGGGCTGGGTGTGGCGACGCTCGGGGACGTAATCACCGCGCTGGAAACCGCCTATCCGCCGGGGTTGGCGGAGGCGTGGGATGCGGTGGGCTTGGTCTGCGGGGATCCGGCGGCGCCGGTTTCCCGGGTGTTGGTGGCGGTGGACCCGGTGGAGGAGACCATCGAGGAGGCCGTCGAGGGCGGCGCCCAGCTGTTGGTGAGCCACCACCCGCTGCTGCTGCGCGGGGTGCACGGGGTGCCGGCCGACCAGCCCAAGGGCCGCCTGGTGCACCGGTTGATCACCGCCGGCGTGGGCCTGTTCACCGCGCACACCAATGCCGACTCGGCCGACCCGGGGGTGTCCGACGCGCTGGCCGCCGCGCTCGGCCTTCCGGTCACCGGGCCGCTGGTGCCCCGGGACCCCACCGGCCGGCTCGGCCTCGGCCGGATCGGCGAGCTGCCCGAGCCGGAGACGCTGGCCGACTTCACCCGGCGGGCGGCGGCCGCGCTGCCGGCCACCGCGTGGGGTGTGCGGGCCGCCGGTGACCCGGACCGGCCGGTGCGCCGGGTCGCGGTGTGCGGCGGCGCCGGGGACTCCGCGCTGGCCGACGCCATCGCCGCCGGGGTGGACGTCTACCTCACCGCCGACCTGCGTCACCACCCGGCCAGCGAGCACCTGCTGGCCGGAGGCATCCCCGGCCGCCCCACCCCGGCGTTGGTGGACGTGGCGCACTGGGCCTCGGAGCACCCGTGGTGCGCCCAGGCGGCGGCGGTGATCAACAATGCCTTCCGGGGTAACGTCGAGGCCTCCGTCTCGTGGCGCCGCACCGACCCGTGGACGCTCGGTGCCGGCCAGCCAGAGTCGTCAGAAAGGAACCCCGCGCAGTGAACGCCGAACCCGCAGCCCAGCAGCGGTTGCTCCAGCTCGCCGATGTGGACGCGGAGCTGAACCGGATCGACCACCGCCGCCGCGCGATGCCCGAGCTGGCCGAGATCACCGAGGCGGAGAAGATACTGCGGGAACGCAAGGACGCGGTGGTTTCCGCCGAGACCTCGGCGCGCGACCTGGACCGGGAGATCGCCCGGCTGGAGCGGGACGTGGAGGGCGTGCGGGCCAGGGCGGAGCGGGACCAGAACCTGCTCGCCGGCGCCGGCCTCCCGGCCAAACAGGCCGCCGACCTGCAGCACGAGCTGGAGACCCTGGCCCGCCGCCAGGGCGTGCTGGAGGACGAGCAGTTGGAGATCATGGAGCAGCGCGAGGCGGTGCAGACCAACCTGGACGCCGCCCAGGGGGAGCTGGCCGAGGCCGAGCGGGCGCTGGCCGACGCGCAGACCCGCCGGGACGGCACGCTGGCCGACCTGGAGGCCGCCGAGGCCGGCCGGCGCCGGGACCGCGAGCCGATCGTGGACGGGCTGCCGGCGGACCTGGTCAAGCTGTACGAGTCGATCCGGTCCCGGGGCGGTCCCGGGGCGGCCATGCTGCGGGCCCGCAAGTGCGGCGCCTGCCGGCTGGAGCTGGACCGCTCCGAGGTGAGCCAGATCCGGGCCGCCGCGCCGGACGAGGTGCTGCGGCACGAGGAGTGCGGGGCGATCATGGTGCGCACCTCGGAGTCGGGCCTGTGAGGCTGGTCATCGAGGCGGACGGCGGCTCGCGGGGGAACCCGGGACCGGCCGGCTACGGCGCCCTGGTGCTCGACGCCGATACCGACGAGGTGCTCGCCGAGTCGGCCGAGGGCATCGGCGTCGCCACCAACAACGTGGCCGAGTACCAGGGCCTGATCGCCGGCCTGCGCGCCGCCGTCGCGCTGGCCGAGCGCGGACCGGTGGCCGACGTCGAGGTGCGGATGGACTCCAAGCTGGTGGTGGAGCAGATGTCCGGGCGCTGGCGGGTGAAGCACCCGGCCATGCAGCCGCTCGCACTGGAGGCCGGCCGGCTGGTCCGTGACCTGGGTGGGGTCCGCTTCACCTGGGTCCCGAGAGCCCGCAACAAACGCGCCGACCGCCTGGCCAACGAAGCCATGGACGCCCAGTCCCAGCCCGCGCCGTGACCCCCACCCCTCCGCCGATTCAGTCGGTTCAGCAGGCCTGTTCAGTCACTTCAGCAGCCCCCGCGTCGACGGCGTGGACCGGCCAGACCGGCCGGCCGACCCGGTTCCTGTTGCTGCGGCACGGCCAGACCGAGTACTCCGCGCAGCGCCGCTACTCCGGCCGGGCCGATCCGGAGCTGACCGAGCTCGGCCACGCCCAGGCCGCCGCCGTGGCGGCCGGGATCGGTTCGGTGGACGGGACGGACAAGGTCAGCGCGGTCCTCAGCTCGCCGCTGCGCCGGGCCCGGCAGACCGCCGAGCCGGTGGCCGCCGCGCTCGGCGCCGGCCCGGTGACCTCGCACGAGGGCCTGTTGGAGACCGACTTCGGCGCCTGGGACGGCCTGACCTTCGCCGAAGCCAGGACCCGCGACCCCGAGGTGCACCGCCGCTGGCTGGGGGACGAGACGGTGGACCCGCCGGGCGGCGAGAGCTTCGCCGCGGTGGGTACGCGCGTGGCAAAAATGCGCGCAGAGCTGGTGGCCGCCCACCCGGGCGAGACGTTGCTGCTGGTCAGCCACGTGACACCGATCAAGATGCTGGTCCGGCAGGCGCTGGGCAGCGGCCCCGAGGTGCTCTACCGGATGCACCTGGACCTGGCCTCGCTGTGCATCGCCGAGTTCTACCCCGACGGCGGCGCCTCGGTGCGCCTGGTGAACGGCCGCTTCCCGGTAACACAGGTTTAGGGCGGCGCTGATCCGGTCATGCATGAGTCATGCATGACGTGGAACGCACGGCCAACCTGCTGGGCGCCGCCGCCCTGGCGCTGACCGACCTGATGTTCGCCGAGCTGGCCCACGCCGGCGGGCTGTCCGCGAGCGGTGCGGCCGCACTGGTCACGCTGGGCGCGGCGCCCGACCTGAGCGTCACCGAGCTGGGCCGGCGGGTCGGGCTGAGCCAGCCGGCGGCGGCGCGAATGGTGGACGGCCTGGAACGGCGCGCATTCGCCCGGCGGGCTCCGGGGGCCGGCCGAGAGGTGTCCGTCCGGCTCACTCCGGCCGGGGAAGGCATCGCGGCCCGGCTGACCGGAGCCCGGACGCAGGCGCTGGCCGGCCCACTGGCGGCGCTGGACCAGGGTCAACTGGCCGCGCTGGACGGCGCCCTGTCCGGCCTGCTGGCCGCGTTGTACCGGCGGGTAGGCAGCGCCGACCTGCTGTGCCGGCTGTGCGACCGGGAGCGTTGCACGCGGGGTGCGCCCTGTCCGGTCGGCCAGGCCGGGCGGGAAGTCGGCCAGGCGGGGCGGGATGTCGGCGAGGCCGGGCGGGAAGTCGGCCAGGCCGGGCGGCGGGTCGGCCAGGCCGGAAGGCAGTGACCGGTGGGCACCCTGCTCGCCCTGGCGTCGTCGGTCTGTTACGGCATCGCCGACTACGCCGGGGGTCTGCTCTCCCGACGGACCAGCCCGGCCGCCGTGGCGCTGGTCGGGCAGCTCGGCGGGCTGGTGCTGATGGCGGTCGCCGCCGTGCTGCTGCCCGGCCGGCCGTTGGCCGCCGACCTGGGCTGGGGCGCGCTGTCCGGTGCGGGCACCGGCGTCGGCATGCTGCTCCTGTACCGGGCGCTGGCGCGCGGGGCGATGAGCGTGGCGGTGCCGGTGAGCGCGGTGGGCGGCCTGGCCATCCCGGTGCTGTTCGGGCTGGCGCTGTTCGGCGAGCGGCCTTCCGCGCTCTCCGGACTGGGTATGGCGCTCGCGGTCCCCGCGCTGTTCCTGCTGGCCAGGGACGGGCGGCCGGCTGAGCTGGCCAGCAGTGGAACGGTGGACGCGCTGGTCGCCGGGGTGGGCATCGCGGTGCAGTACCTCGCGCTGGCCCGGGCGCAGCCGGATGCCGGGATGTGGCCGGTGGCCGCCGGGCGGCTGGCCGCCGCCCTGCTGATCGCGCCGCTGCTGCTGAGGGCCGCCGACCGATGGATGCCCGCGCCGCGACTGGCCGCCGCCGCGGCGACCGGCTGCTGCGCCGCGCTGGCACTGGTGGCCTACCTGCTGGCCACCCGTGAGCAGCTGGTCACCGTGGCGGTGGTGCTGTCCTCGCTGTACCCGGTGCTTCCGGTGCTGCTCGGGCTGACCGTGCTGGGCGAACGGCTGACCGCGCCCCAACGGTTCGGCCTGCTCACGGCCGGTGTGGCCACCGTCCTGCTGGCTGCGGGTTGACACATACCCATATGGGAATATGATTGGTGCATGGCCCGGGCAGCGACTACGACGGACGCGTTCAACGCGGTGGCCGAGCCCCGGCGGCGGGAGATTCTGGACCTGCTGGCCGGGGGCGAGCTGCCGGTGAACGAGCTCGTCGAGCGGCTCGGGCTGGCCCAGCCCCTGGTCTCCAAGCACCTGCGGGTGCTGCGCGAGGTCGGGCTGGTCCAGGTGCGCGAGGACGGGCGGCGGCGGCTCTACCGGCTCGACGGCCGGCCGCTGCGGCCCATCTACGAGTGGGTGCGCACCTACGAACAGACCTGGTCGCGACGCCTCGACCTGTTGGACGACGTGGTGGCCGAACTCAAGGAACAGGAGCAGAAGGATGTCCGCGATGACGAATAAGGGAACCGCGGTTGTCACCCTCCCCGGGGACACCCAGATCTTGATCACGCGCGAGTTCGACGCGCCCAGGCACCTGGTCTACCGGGCGTGGACCACGCCGGAGCTGATCAAGCGCTGGTGGGGTGCGGACCGGGCCGAGGTCACGCACGTCGAGGTGGACCTGCGGGTGGGCGGGAAGTGGCGCTACGTGGCGGTGGCCCACGAGGGCGGGTTCGAGTTCGCCTTCCACGGGGAGTACCGCGAGGTGGTGACCAATGAGCGCCTGGTGTCCACCGAGGTCTTCGAGGGTGCTCCGGACGCCGCCGCGCTGAACACGCTCACCCTCACCGAACGCGACGGCCGCACCACGCTCACCACGCTGGTGGAGCACACCAGCCAGGAGCACCGGGACGCGCACATCAACTCCGGCATGGAGGGCGGCATGCAGGAGGCGATGGACCACCTGGAGGAGGTCGCCCGCTCGTTGGAGCTCTGAGAGCGCTAGCAAACTGCGCTGGTCGCTAGCGGCCCGCCACGCTCAGAGAACGTCGGTGACCAGACCACCCACGTTGTCGAGGACCGAGCCGACGTCCACGCCGACGACCTCGAGCCCCGACTCGCCGCCGAGGTTGACCAGTCCACTGTTGAGAATGCCCGAGTCGTCCTGGTCGGCGCTGGCCACGCCGACCAGTCCGGCCAGGCTCACCGCGGCAATTCCGGCAACAACCGCCGCACGCTTCGCAATTTTCACATCTGCTCCTTCTTTAGCAGGCTGATCACCTAACGCGGGCCGAACCCGCTGGTGAATCAACGGGTGAATATCCGAGGAGATGCTTTGCGAAATGCGTTTTCATGCGTCCGAGTAGTCCTGATCGTGATTGCGAATACATAAGCCTGAAATCGACCGATCTACCGTGCAATCATCAAAAGATTACGCGAGTGGAAATGGTGAGCACCTACTTCTGGCCGGTGCGCGGCGGCCGGGACGGTTTCATGGTCAAGTAGCGAGAGCAGACGCTACTGGACGGTAGAACGTCTGTAGCCGCTACTTGACCATGAACCAGCGGTTCGCCGGGCTGGATACATGATCAGCAGGGCATGGTGGTCGCCTGTGGCTGCCCGGGACGGCCCTCATGTCCTGCTGATCATGAACGCGACGACAGCCCACCGAGCGAACACAACGTCCGGGCGAAGCCGCGCCATATCGGTCAGCCGCGGCCGGCGCCTGGCCAGCCGCCGCCTGGATCACCGGACTTACGGCACGAATTTCCGGCGCGGGACACTAGGGTTCGATGATCTCGCCCGAGCCCGGGCCGTGCACCGCGCGCAGGTAGGCCTGCGCGACCTGTGCGGCCGGGGTGCCGCCGGACCCGTCGGCGCCCATCGCCTCCAGCGTCTCCCGGATCCAGCCGGGGCTGACCAGGTTGATCCGCTGGCTTCGGGGCAGTTCGGCGGCCGCGTTGCGCACGAACCCGGCGAGGCCCTGGTTCACCAGTGCGCCCAGCGAACCACCGGCCAGCGGGGCGGCGAAGGTGCCGCCGGTGAGGGTGATGGAACCGCCCTCGGGCAGGTTCCGGGCCGCCCGGCGCGCCAGCCCGACCTGGCCGAGCAGCTTGCCCCGCATGCCGTCCAGGAACTCCTCGTCGGTGGCCGAGACCAGGTCCAGCAGCGGCCCGCTGGCCGCGCAGCAGACCACCGCCGCCAAACCGGTGACCTTGGCGAACGCCCGGTCCAAGGAGGCCGGGTCGGTCAGGTCGACGCGCACCGGGCCGCCCCGGGCCCCGCGGACCACCTCGTGCCCCGCCTCCTCCAGCGCGGCGGCGACCGCCCCGCCGAGGGTGCCGGTCGCGCCGATCACCAAGATCTTCATACCGTCATTATCAGCCTCTCAGGTCCGCGGGTTATGGTCGGCTCCGTGGACGAGAACCGAGCCCGCCGGGTGGTGGACACGCTGCGCGACCGGGGTATCGACGCGCACCTGGAACGCGCCGGCACGTACCAGTTCGGCGTGCGGGTGACGCTGGGCGACGGCCGCGAGGCGGTCTGGGACACCGACGGCACCGCGACCCTCGAGGCCCAGGTCATGCGGAACGGCAACCTGGTCGGGTTCGTGCCGGTCATCGAGGGGTCGGAGGACTTCGACGAGGCCCAGGTGGTGGACGCCATCGCACGCACCGACTACGACCGCCCGATCGCCACCCAACGGACCAGCGCGCCGCCCCCCGCCCCCGCGCTGCCCCGGGAGGGCGGCGTGTTCCGCCGGTTCATGGACGGCTTCCGCTACCGGTAGGGCTACCGGTAGAACAGGTAGCCGGCCACCGCGACGCCGAGCACCACCACCGACCAGCGCAGCACCGACTCGGGCAGCACCCGGGCCAGGCGCATGCCCAGGAACCCGCCGACCAGTGTGGTCGGCGCGAGCAGCGCCACCGCCAGCCAGTGCACCGGCGCGCCCAGCGCGAAGATCACCAAGGTCACCGTGGCCACCACCAGCGACAACGCCGCCTTGACCGCGTTCAGTCGGACCAGCCGGTCGTGCGCGGTCAGGGACAGCACGGAGATCAGGATCACGCCGAGCGCCCCGCCGAAGTAGCCGCCGTACACCGAGGCCACGAACACGGCGGGCAGCAGCACCGACCGCCGGTCCGGGCCGTCCGGGTCCGGGGCGCCGATCCACCGCCGCAGCCAGGGGGAGAACCCGAGCAGCACGGCGGCCAGCAGCACCAGCGCCGGCACCACCGCGTCGAACACCTGGCCCGGCAGCACCAGCAGCAGCGCGCAGCCCAGCCCGGTGCCGGCGATGGCCACGCCGATGGTGCTGATCACCCGGTTCCGCTGGCCGGCCAGCTCCCGCCGGGCACCGGCGACCGCGCCGATGTAGCCGGGCCACTGGGCGATCGAGTTGGTCACGTTGGCCGGCAGCGTCGGCAGGCCGATGGCGAGCAGCGCGGGGAACAGCAGCAGCGAGCCACCGCCGGCGACCGCGTTCACCAGGCCCGACAGCAACCCCGCCACCAGCAGAAAGGCCGTCTGGCCGGGCGGGGGGAGCGTCACGCCCGCGACACTATCCCGGCGGGGGTGCCGCACTTGCGGTAGTTAGCCGGTGGCGCCCGGTGATGCTCGCAACACGCTGTAGTTGTCCGCGTCGGCCGGCGGGGTGACCGCGTCCAGGCGCAGCCCGGCGGCGGCCAGCAGCGCGCCGAACTCCGCCTCGGTGCGTTCCCGGCCGCCGGTGCAGACCAGCATGTTCAGGTCGCCCATCAGCATGCCGCCGGCGGCGGGCAGCCCGGCCGGGTCGACCGGCACCACCGGTTCGATCAGGTACAGCGCCGCGGCCGGCGTCATCGCCTCCCGGCAGCGGCGCAGGATGCGAGTGGCCGCATCGTCGTCCCAGTCGTGGATCACGCTCTTCAGCACGTAGGTGTCGCAGCCGCCGGGGACCGAGGCGAAGAAGTCCCCGGTGACCACCTCGCACCGGTCGCGCACGCCCGCCCCGGTGAGCACCCGCTCGGCGTCGCGGTGCCCGGAGGCGGTGTCGTGGAGCACCCCGGTCGCCCCGGGGTGCGCGGCCAGGAAGGCGGCCAGCAGCGTGCCGTTGCCCCCGCCCAGGTCGGCGATCCGGCGGGGGGCGGCCAACCCGCAGCGGGTCACCACGTCGGGCGCGACCTCCCGGGTGTGCTCGGCCATCGCCTCGTTGAACACCGCCCCCTCTTCCGGGTGTGCGGCAAAGTAGCCGAACGAGTTCGTCCCGTGCAGGTGCTCGAAGGCCGTCTCCCCGGTGCGCACGCTGTGTTCCAGCCGGCCCCAGGACCGCCACACCGGCTCGCCGGCGAACAGCAGCACCAGGTTGCGGACCGAGCCGGGCACGCCGGCGCGCAGCAGCTGCCCGGTGCCGGTCAGCTCGAACCGGCCGTCGGCCAGCGTGACCAGCCCGAGCGACGCCGCCGCCCGCAACAGCCGGTACAGGGACGGCGCGTGCGTGCCGGTGCGCGCGGCCAGCCGCTCGGCGGTGGCCGGGCCGTCGGCCAGCCGGTCGGCGACCGCCAGCCGGGCCAGCGCGTGCGCGACTTGCGCGGGGATGTATCCGAGCAGCAGGGGGAACAGCTCGCCCCGGGCGCGGGAGAGGTCCTCGGTGACGGTCATCCGCGCGTTGCCGGGGTGACCGCCGCCGGCCGGTAGGTGCCGAAGCTCCACACGTTGCCCTCGGGGTCGCGGGCGGCGAAGTCCCGCGAGCCGTAGTCCTGGTCGGTCAGCCCGCGGACGATCTCGGCGCCGGCCGCCACCGCGCGGTCGTGCGCCGCGTCCGGGTCGTCCACCGCCAGGTAGATCACCGCGGTGCCGGTGTCGAAGACGTCCGGCTCGCCGCTCGGCCGCGAGCTGACCATCACCACGCCGTTGCCCCAGCTGAGCTCGGCGTGCATCACCTGGCCGTCCGGGCCTTCGTGCACGTCGCCGGCCACCAGGCCGAGCGACTTGGTGAGAAACTCGATGGCGGCGCGGGCGTCGTCGTAGCGCAGGGTCGGGTACACGCTCGGGGCGTGCTCGTTGTCGGTCATGCCGGGAACGTTAGGGCGATCGGGAGGAGGCGTCTTGGACGAATGCGACCTTTCACCCGGCTCAGCCGGGCGGCCCGAAGGTGATCGTTCCGTCCGCGCCGAACACCAGGCCCGGATTGTGCGCCACCTCCCAGCGGAACCCGGCCGGGTCGGCGAAGAAGCCGTGCATGAACCCCACCTCGCCGACCTGTGCCTTCTTCAACACCGTGCCGCCGGCGGCCTCGGCCTTGGCCAGCACAGCGGTCACCTCGGCATCGCTGGCCACGTTGTGCGCCAGGGTGAACGGCGCCGGCCCGGTCGCGCGGGGGGCCTGGGTTGCGGGGTCGATGTCCCGCTCCAGGTTGTCCGCGCCCCACAGTCCGAGCAGCAGCGCCGGCCCCACCTGCAGGAAGACGATGTCGCCCGGCACCTCGAAGACCGGCGACCAGCCGAGGCCGTCGACGTAGAAGCGGCGTACGGCGGCCAGGTCCGGCACGCCCAGCGTGATGATGTTCACCTTCGGTTCCATGCCGGCCAGCATGGCCGCCGGGACGGGCGGGAGTCGTGAACGAAACGGCCATCTACCGGGAGGAGCCCGCGCCCGCCGGCTGGGGGCCGGCGGCCTACCGCGTCTGGTACCAGCGGGCGGCCGGCGGACATCGCCAGCTGGTGCTCCCGGACGGTTGTGCCGACGTGATCGTGGACGACCGGGGCCGGGCAATCCTGGTCGGTTCGGCCACCGGCGCGCAGACCCCGCTGATGGCCCCGGGCCGCGGCCTGCACGGACTGCGCCTGGCCTCGGCCGGGATCAGGGCGGCGCTGGGGGTGCCGGCCGCCGAGCTCACCGACCGGACGCTGCCGCTGGACCAGGTGCTGCCGGGCCCGCTGGCCCGCGCCCTGGTCGACGCGCTGGGTACCGGTGACCCCCTGGCCACCGATCACGTGCGGCACTGGCTGGCAGGGGCGGAACCGGACCCCCGGATCGCCGTGGCCGCCCGGGTCCTCTGGCGGTCACCCAGTCGCGACGTCGCCGAGGTGGCCGACCTGGTCGGGCTGTCCGGCCGGCAGCTGCGGCGGGCGCTCCTGGCCGACGTGGGGCTCGGGCCGAAGGCCTACCAGCGGGTCGGGCGGCTGCACCGGTTCCTGGCGCTGGCCCGGGCGGACGGGACGGCCGGGCTGGCCGAGCTGGCCGCCCGCGCCGGCTACGCCGACCAGCCGCACCTCAGCCGGGAGGCACGGGCGCTGTCCGGGCTCAGCCCCTCGGCCCTGCTCGACCATCAGCTCAGTCCGGCGGGTACGCCCCCTCCGGCGCCTGTTCGGCCAGCAGCTCGGACGGGGTGAGCCCGGTCAGCCGGCGCACCTCGCGAGCCAGGTGGCTGTGGTCGGCGTAGCCGGCGCGGGCGGCCACGTCGGCGATGGAACCGGCACCGGGGGAACCGAGCAGGTGCAGCGCGTGCCGGAACCGCAGCACCTGGGCGGCCGGCTTGGGCGGCAGCCCGACCTGGCGGCGGAACCGGTCGGTGAAGTGCCGGCGGCTCCAGCCGACCTCGCTGGCCAGCGCGCCGACCGGCGCCGCGCCGTGCGAGCGGGCCAGCTGGCCCCAGGCCCAGCGCACCTCGGGGTCCGCCGCCCGGCCGCGCTCGGCCCAGCCGAACAGGGTGCGTTCGGCCAGCTCGAACCGCGCCGGCCAGTCGGGTTGCGCGGCCAGTCGCTCGCCCAGGTCGGGCCAGCCCGGCAGGGTCAGCTGGCCGGGCCCGACCACCACGTCGGTCAGCTCGGTCATCGGTAGGCCGAGCAGGCGGTAGGCGCCCAGCGGGCTCAGGTCGATCTGCATGCACCGCAGGGTGCCGTCGTGCTCGGTGTGCACCGGGATCTCGTGCAGCCCGGCCAGGAACGCGGTGAACGTGCCGGCGCCGGTGTCCGAGCTGATCCGGATGGGGTCGCCGAGGCTGAGGATGAGCGTGATGGTGTCGGTGGGCACCTCGCGCCGGTAGACCAGGCCGGCGGTCCGCTCGCGGAACCCGGTGATCCGGCGGATGTGGCCGCGCAGCGCCGGGTGCGGGCTGTGCCCGACCCAGTTCACCGACGCGTCCATAAGTCCCATTTTGGCACCGGCCGTCGCGCTGTAATTCCCGCGTGCGCCTAACTGGGCGCCCGCTCGGCACGCGCGTGCCGCGCTACGATGATCAGTGTGGCTCAGCTCCCGCCGGAGTACCTGGACCCGAACACCCCGCCGGACGTGGTCGTCACCGACCGGATACGTCCACCGATCGAGGAGCCGACGCTGGGCGAGCCACTCGGCCGCCCCGCCCCCGGCCTGCCAACGGTGCCGGACACCCCGGCGCACCCGCTGGTCACCGTCGGCGACTCGCTGACCCACGGCATGATCAGCGGCGCGGTGCTGCACACCGAGCTGTCCTGGCCGGCCCAGGTGGCCGAGCGGCTGGGTATCGGGTCGTTCCCGGTGCCCAGCTACAACGGCCCGCTGGGCGGCCTGCCGCTGAACATCGAGGAGCTGCTGCGCAAGCTGCAGAGCCGCTACGGCAGCGACCTGAGCCTGGTGGAGAAGCTGGGCCTGCCGATCGACGTGCAGCGGCTGGTGGACGCCAACGAGGACTACTGGGAGCGCGGTCCCGGGCACGCGTCACCGCGCACCGACCTGCGCTACGCGAACCTGGGCATCTACGGCTGGGACGTGCGGGACGCGCTGTCGTACACCGCCGGGCGGGCGGCCGCCGGCCAGGGCCGGCCGACCAAGGACGAGTTCACCGGTGCCCGCCCGGAGAACGACAACGACATCGCGGCCAACTCGGTGCTCGCGCCCTTCGGCGGCGACGCCACCCAGCTGTCGTCGGCCGCCGCGCACGGCGCCGACGGCGGCATCGGCGTGCTGGTGGTGGTGCTGGGCGCGAACAATGCGCTCGGCTCGGTGACCGCCAAGAAGGTGGACTGGTCCCAGGCCGGCTACGACAACCTGGACGAGAAACACAGGTTCAACGTCTGGCAGCCCAGCCATTTCGCCGCCGAGTACGCCGAACTGGTCCGTGCGGTGCGTGGCATCCCGGCGCGCACCGTGCTGCTGGCGACCGTGCCGCACGTGACGATCGCGCCGATCGCCAAGGGGGTCAACCCGGACAACCCGGGCCAGAAGTGGCGGGACGGCTCGCGGTACTTCCCGTTCTACACCGACCCGTGGGTGGAGGAGTCGGCGTTCCGGCCCGGCCGGCACCGGCACCTCACCCACCAGCAGGCGCGGGCCATCGACTCGGCGATCGACCAGTACAACGACAGCATCCTGGACGCGATCCGCGCGGCCCGCCGGGAGGGCCGGGACTGGCGGGTGCTGGACCTGTGCGGGGTGCTGGACGGGCTGAGCTTCCGCCGGTTCGCCTCGGACGCGGCCGCCGCCGAGGCCAATGGCTGGGTGCCGCGCGCGCTGCCCGCGCCGATCGCCGACCTGGACACCCGGTTCTTCTCCTCGGACGCCACCGGCCGCCACGCCGGCGGTTTGTTCGGCCTGGACGGCATCCACCCCACGACCTGCGGTTACGGCATCATCGCGCAGGCCGTGCTGGACGCGCTGGGCACCGGGCAGCCGGTCGACTTCGCCGCGCTGCGCGGCCGCGACACCCTCAACGCCAACCCGCCCGCGCTGCTGGACGCCGCGCTCGACCTGCTGTCCCCGTTCCTAAGCCTCTTCGTCTCCGCCGGCTGACCTGGCCTCATCGGCCTCGCCGCGGCTGGGGTGCCGCCTCTTGCCCGACCGTCAGGCACTCAGGTTTGTTTCGGCCGCCAGAACCACCCCGGGGGAGCGAGAAAACGTAGCGGGCCGCACCCGGATTGCGGCAGACCAGCTCGCCCGCGCCATCCAAAGCAAATTTCTCGCCGATATGCACGATCGGACCTATCGCCCGAATTCCTCACTCAGGGCCTAGTGTCCCGCCCGGCGCCTTTCGGTCGGGTCTCACGACAAGCGGTTGGAGTGTAGCGGCCTTCGTCACGCGGCGTTGCCAACCGCCGAGGCCACGCGGACGATTCCACGTCGGGTCCTCGTCGAGTGCGACACCATTCTGATTCGATCTTGAAGAGCACCAGACTGGTGTCGACTTCGATGAATGGGACGGACCGAACCCGGCCAACACCGGTCACACTCCGTATCGATGCTGGCGGCCGGGAGCGCGAACCGCGGCAGCGCGGCCGCCGCGCCGCCGTCCAGGCCATCTTTCGAACCCGACCCTCGCCGAACCGGAGGGGTGAAAGGCGCCCTGTACGGCCTCCTAACTGAACGGCCTTGGGACTAGGCCAGTACGAACTCAAGCTCGAGCTCCATTTGTGCGAGCCGCGGCAGACCTGGCGCCATGCCGGGCCCTAACCAGCTGACCCGGGGGCGAGGCGGCGGGTCAGGAAGGCGACCAGCTCGACCGGTCCCGGCTCGCTGTCGAGCAGCGCGAGCAGGGCCTCGCGGTCGTCCGGGCGCACCGGTTCCAGGCCGCCGAAGGCCCGCCAGCCCTGACCGGCGGGCAGTGGCCGGGCGCACACCAGCGTGCCGGCCTCCGGTGCCGGTTCCGCGTCCACCAGCTCACGGGTCTCCCCGGAGCGGGCCTCCCGCAGGGTGACCGGGCGCGCCCGCTGGACCTCGTAGAGCCCGCGCGGCGCGGACAGCCACCGCCGGGCCAGCTCCCGCTCGTCCTCCGGCAGCAGCGCGCCGCGCACCTCCAGGAACTCGTCCAGCGCGCCGCCCTCGAACAGCACGGCGTCCGCGCACAGGGGGTCGTTCAGCGCGTCCAGCAGGGCCAACGGCGCATTGTCGTGGCGCGACCGCTCGACGGCCACGGCCATCATCGACGTGCGCCACGGCCCGCCCTCGGTCACGAACGTCTCCGCCTTGCGGTAGAGCCACACCGCCCGTTCGTCCAGCGTCGCCGCCGAGGCGCCCCGGCGCAGGTGGCACTGCTTGTACTTGCGACCCGAGCCACACCAGCAGGGTTCGTTGCGGCCGAGGTCGGCGTGGGGCTCGGCGTGGAACCGGCTGAGCAGCTCGACCCGCTCGTCCTCGTCGGCCACCCCGGCGCGTCGCAGCAGGGCCAGCGCCCGCTCCGCGTCGCCTCGGTCGCCGGCGTAGTGGGCCAGCTCCTCCAGCGCCAGCGGGAAGGCCGGGTCCGCGGCCTCGGCGGCCTGGAACTCCCGTTCCGCGCCGGCCACGTCGCCGCCGCGTTCCAGCGCCTTGCCGCGCAGCCAGCACAGCGCGGCGCGGCCCGACCGGGGCGCCACCGCCTGGCACTCGTCGACCAGCCGGAGCAGCACGTCGGCGCCGGTGCGGCCGGCCCCGATGGTCTCGAACAGCACCGCCTCGGCGAGGGAGGCCTCGGCCAGTGCGCCGAGCGCGGCGCGCACCTCCTCCGGGGGACCGGTGGTCTCGTCCTCGGTGAGGCGGTGGTACTCCTGCACCACGGCGAGCACGGCGCGCGACTCGTCCGGCTCGAACCGGTACCGGCGGCCCAGCTCCTTCAGCCGCTTGTCCCGCCCCCACGCGGCGAAGTCGAAGCCGTCCGGCGCCACCCGGCCGTCCTCGAAGGCGAACCGGCCCTCGGCCAGCAGCTCGCTGAGCGGGGACAGCGGGGCGGCGAACAGCTCCGGCCGGTCCGTGCAGGCCCGCCACACCGGCCCGGCCAGCGGCACCGGCTGCCCCGACGCCTCCCGGATCGCCTCGTGCAGCCGTTCCCACAGCGCGCGGCGCTGTTCCAGGGTGGGCGCGCCGGGCTCCGCCCGGTCCAGCGCGAGCCCGTCCGGCTCCAGCCGCAGCCCGACGGTGTCGCCGGCCCGCCAGCCCCGTTCGGCCAGCCGTCCGGTGGGCAGCAGCATCGCGCCCAGCTCGCCGGCCACCGACGGCGAGACGCCCCGCAGGTGCAGCTGAACGGTGTCGGCCGCCTCGGTGGCCACGCTGAATGACGTCCCGTCCGTGAGCTCGCCCCCCTCGGCGGCGCCGGCCAGCGGGGCCAGGTCCACTCCCAGCAGGATCAGGTCGTGCTCGATCTCGACCGGGGTCAGGCGGTGGGTGAATACCCGCCCGGGTTGCTCGGTCGGGGGTGCGTTGTCGGGGCCGGACACCCGATGACCCTATCGACCCGGCTATCCGTGCCTGAGCCCGGCGATGATGAACGAGCGGAGCAGGTCGTTCTTGACCCCGCCGCCCGGCCCGGCCCCGTCGGCCAGGTTGGCCATCCGGTCGTCGAACGCACTCTGGGTGAGCGCGCCGACGGCGAACAGGTAGCACCACTCGTGGAACCCGGCCGGCTTGTCCGGCAGGATCCGCCGGAGCGCGGCGATGAACTCCCGGGCCATCGGGTCGAACAACTCGCGCACCACAGGACGGTCGCCGCTGGACGGGTCGGCCGCCTCGCGCAGCACCAGCCGCCGGTACCACATGGCCTCCGGGCCCAGCTCGACCACGGGTTGCATGAACGCGTCCACCACCCGCTCCAGCGCGTCCGGAGCGCCGAGGTCGGGGATGGCGCGCAGCCGGCGGGCGCGTTCGGTGTTGACGTGCTGGCGGTTGGTGAACACCGCCAGGTAGAGCGCCTGCTTGGTCTCGAAGTGGTAGGCGACCAGGGACAGCTTTACCCCGGCCTCGCGGGCGATCTGCCGCAGCGTGGTGCCGTGGTAGCCCTCGAGCGCGAACACCCGCTCGGCCGCTTCCAGGATCCGGGTGCGCCGGTCGGGGCCGGCATCGGGCTCGTTCGCCACGGGTGGCGCCTCCGTCCTTGACCGGTCCGACTGAACGTACGTACAGTCAGTGTATCGCTCGAGGGAGATAGGGATGCGACACACACGCTGGATCGTCCTGTTCGGCGGGTTCCTGGCCTACCTGTTCGATGCCCTGGAGATCCAGCTGCTGGCCCTGGCCCTGCCGGCGGTCCGGGCGGACCTCGGGCTCTCGGCCGGCCGGGGCGGGCTGCTGGCCACGGCGACCCTGCTCGGCATCGGCGCGAGCAGCGTGCTGGTCGGTTACCTCTCGGACAACTTCGGCCGGAAGAAGGCCCTGCTCGCGTCGCTGGTGACCTTCGGCGTGTTCACCTCGGTGCTCGCCGTGGTGCCCAACTTCGAGCTGTTCCTGATCTGCCGGTTCGTCGCGGGCTTCGGCCTCGGCGGCGTGTGGGGCGTGGTGTCCAGCTATGTGGTGGAGACCTGGCCGAGCGAGCACCGGGGTCGCGCGGCGTCGTTCGTGCTCAGCTCGTTCCCGATCGGCGGCGCGGTGGCGGCGGTGCTGTCCGGCGTGTTCCTGCCAGACTGGCGGCTGATGTTCTTCGTGGCCGGGGCGGCGGTGGTGCTCCCGGTGCTGGTGGTGGCCCTGTGGTTCGAGGAGTCGGGGGAGTGGCGGGCGGCCCGCCAGGCCTCCGGGGCGGACCGGCCGGTCCCGGTGTCGGTCGGCGAGATCTTCCAGCCGGCGCTGCGCCGGCGGACCCTGCTGGCCACGGCGGTCGCCGCGCTCGCGCTGGCCGGTTGGTGGGGCGGGTCGACCTGGCTGCCCACCTACCTGACCGCCGAGCGGGGCATCCCGGCGGGCACCGTGGCGCTGTTCATGACCGTGCTGAACCTGGGCATGTTCCTCGGCTACAACGTGTTCGGCCTGATCGCCGACCGGATCGGGCGGCACCGGGCGATCATCGTTTCGCTGTTCGGGGTGGCGGCCACGCTGCCCCTGTACGCCCTGACCGCCAACCACACCGCGCTGCTCTGGTTCGGCCCGCTGTTCGCCTTCTTCGCCGCGTTCACCGGGCTGTTCGGCTCCTACCTCGCGGAGCTGTACCCGACCAGGGTGCGCACCACCGGCGCCGGCTTCTGCTTCAACGTGGGCCGGGGCGTGTCCGCGTTCGCGCCGTTCGGGCTGGCCGGCCTGGCGGCGGTGATCGGGCTGTCCGGCGGGCTGCTGGTGTGTGCCGGGCTGTTCGCGGCGGCCGCGATGATCACTTTCCTGCTCCCCGGCGGCGTCGGGGCAACCGATGAACGAGAAGGAGGGCGCGAGCATGCGCTGGGTGACGTACCGGCGGGCGGCTGACGGTGAAACCCGCCCCGGTCTGGTGCACGAGGGGAGGGTGTACGGGCTGGACCGGCCCGGTTCGCTGCTCGAGCTGCTGGCGTCCGAGGGCGGCCTCGCCGCCGGGGCCGAACGGGCGCGGCGCGGCCCGGCCGAGGTGGTCGACCTGGCCGAGACCCGGCTCTGCGCCCCGATCCCCGAGCCGCCGTCGGTGCGGGACTTCCTGTGCTTCGAGGAGCACCTGCGCAACGCGCTCTCCGCGCTGGGCCGGTCCGAACCACCGGAGGTCTGGTACCGCCAGCCGGTGTTCTACTTCACCAACCCGGCCGCCATCCACGCGCCCGGCGACACCATCCCGATCTCCCCGGGCAGTGCGGCGTTCGACTACGAGGTGGAGGTGGCCGCCGTGGTCGGGCGGCCCGGCTCCGACCTCTCGCCGGACGAGGCCGAGGCGCACATCGCCGGGTACCTGATCTTCTGCGACTGGTCCGCGCGCGACCTTCAGGCCGACGAGCAGGCCGCGGGCCTGGGGCCGGCCAAGGGCAAGGACAGCGCGACCAGCCTGGGCCCGGTCCTGGTCACCCCGGACGAGCTGGAGCCGTACCGGGAGGGCAAGGGCTACCGGCTGGCCATGCGCGCCTCGGTGAACGGGGTGGACCAGGGCGGCGGGTACTGGTCGGACATCCACTGGTCGTTCGGCCAGATGCTGGCCTACGCGTCGCGGGGCACCCGGCTGCGGGTGGGCGACGTGATCGGCAGCGGCACCGTGGGCACCGGTTGCCTGCTGGAGCTGGGCGGGCTGCACGGCCGCGACCGCCATCCCTATCTGCGCGCCGGCGACACGGTGAGCATCCAGGTGGAACAGCTCGGCGAGCTGGTCGGGCACATCGGTGCCGGGCCCGAGCCGGTGCCGCTGGGCTGAGCCATATACTTCCCGCGCGGACGAGCTGGCCGGGCGGCCGCGTCGGCGCGGTGAGTGATCACGGCGCCGCCGAGGAAAGTCCGGACTCCGCAGGGCAGGGTGGTTGTTAACGGCAACCCGGGGCGACCCGCGGGACAGTGCCACAGAAAACAGACCGCCCCGGCGCGCGAGCGGCGGGGTAAGGGTGAAACGGTGGTGTAAGAGACCACCAGCACCCCGGGTGACCGGGGTGGCTCGGTAAACCCCACCCGGAGCAAGGCCAGACAGCAGGTGTTCGAGGGCGGCCCGCCCGATGCCTGCGGGTAGGTTGCACAGAGCCCGTCGGTGACGGCGGGCCGAGATGGATGGCCGCCGAACGGAACGCCGCAAGGCGTCCGGGAACAGGATCCGGCTTACAGGCCAGCTCGTCCGCGCGGCCCTTTCTGACCTGCTCGAAAAGAAGATCGGGTCTGACCTGCGAATATAGTTGTACTCGTTTCTCGAGGGTTCCTACCCCTGCCCAACGGTCCGGCGATCACCCGGTCGTACCCCGCCGGTCGCCGTCACAAGCGTGAACACCGTTGGGGGCCGATAGCGGCGTCGGGAGCGCGGTTGCCGGTTCGGACCGTCGCCCAGGGACTCCCCCGAACCCAGGCGAGACTCCGAACCGGCAACCCTTCGCGCGACCGCGCGGCAACCCCCCGCGTCGAGGGGCCGTGAGCGCGGCGTGTGACCGGAGGGGGTGACCGGGCTAGACGACTCCTCCCGTGCCGGTACGCACGCCACGCGGGTCGAGGTAGTGGTGCAGTAGCGCGATCGCTGTGTGTGCTTCGGCGACGAACGCGTCCGGTTGGTTTTCCCGGCCCAGCGCGCCGAGGTAAAGGTTCTGGTCGAGGGCGCCACCCTTGGCTCGTTGTTCGAAGCGCCAGTCCAGGAAGCGCGCCACGTGGGTCACGCAGCGCTCGCGTTCGTCGTTGGTCTGGCGGTGTTGGCGGGCGAGCCAGACGATGAACCCGGCGAGCGTGGCATCGACTGACGGAACATCCTCCAGGCTGACCGTGGCCATTTCGGCTCCTCCCCTTGCCGAGCGTGCGGGTCGTGCGGTGGTCTCGAGCGGTGGTCTCAAGCGGTGGTTGTCGGCCGGTCGCAGCCGGCGCCGGCCCAGGTGTTGGCCCGCGGGTCGGGTCGGGTCGTGAGCTGTTGCCACAGTGCTCGCGCGACTCCGTCGGCGCGGTGATCGCTGGTGGGAGCGGGCAGTCCGGCGGGTTGGTCGACCGGCTCATTCCCGAGGTACTCGACCAGGCCGACCGCGAGTGCGCGCAGCTTGACGTTGTGGTTCTGGCTGGTCTCGCGCAGCATCCGCCAGGCCTCGGTACTCCCGAGGCCGGTGGCGGCGACGATCGCGCCTTTGGCCTGTTCGATGATCGCCCGGCTGGTGAGCAGCCGCAGCACGTGTTCGGGACCGTCGGCGGCGGTGGCGTTGGTGACCGCGATCGCCGCCTCGACCAGCTGCTTGTAGCGGTCGAGCACGTCCAGGGTGTGTTCGTCGGCGGGTTTGGGCAGCGTGCAGGACAGCAGGATGGTGCTCTGCTCCAGGTGCCCGACCGGGAGAACCGCCATGCCCTGGATCCGTGCCCACGCGCGGGCCTGCTCAGGCAGTAGCGCGGTCACCGCCTCGCGGGTCAGCTCCGGCCAGCGCGGATCCGACCAAAGGTCGGTGACCACGATCGGCAGGCCCGTGGTGATGGCATCGGGGACCGGCCCCCCGAGCCGTTCGGCCTGCGCCTCGACCAACCCGGCGTCCTCGCCCAATGTGATCAGCCGCAGCACGCCCTGCGCCGACAGCGTGCTGACCGACAGCGACACCGGCGGCGGATCCGCCAGCTCGGCACGGATCCGCACCAAGATCGTGTGCAGCAGCCGCTTGAGTGGCCCCCAGTCCGGTGACACCAAGCCCGGATCCACCGGAAACACCTCCAACCCGGCCGAAACACGCGGACCCGGCCGCGGCAGCGGCCAGGAGGTAACAGCAACGATCACAACGACACCCTCAAGCCGAGGCGAACACCAGCCCTCGGCTTGAGGGGCATGTAGCGGTTGGCTTCCCGGAGGGTAAGGAGGACATGCTTACACGTCAAGGAATACCGGCAAAACGTAACGTGTTTGATTGATCGTGTGCTCTGACTCGCGTGTATCAACCCGCGGGTCTACGCTCCCGAGGCATGTCTGGGGGCCAAGAACAGGGAAACTGGACACTCCTGACCGCCCACGGACGCACCCTGGTCGCTATCGCCCAGGACTCGGACGCCCGAATGCGGGACCTGGCCGCGGTGATCGGGGTGACCGAGAGAACCGTGCAGGCGATCGTGGCCGACCTGGAAGCCGCCGGCTACGTGACCCACACCCGAATCGGACGACGCAACCGCTACACGGTCCATGAGAACCGCCCGTTCCGCCACCCCGCCCAGGACGGCCACCTGGTCGGTCCACTGCTCGACCTGCTCGCCGGGCACAAACCTCATGAATCACTCGCCCAGCGGCCACCCGCCGCCGAGCCCGCTCACACCAAGCCCTGAGCGGTCGCGCCCCCGCGGAACCGCGTGCTCGACCCGATACCCACACGACGCCGCGCAGGCCGTGCCGATCCGGGGCGATGGCGCACCCGCTGACGAACCCGGACGAGTTCGCTCACCCGAGCGGGCTTGCCTACATCTCGTCGAGGCGCTTGCGGCCCCTACCCGCCGGGCCGGGCCTGAAACCCCGGTTTGTCGCCGCCGGTGCGGGGTATGGACGGGCGTGATGAGTGGCGGGAGGCGGACGTCGGCGGCGCTGGAGGCGCTGGAGGCGCTGGTGTGGTCGGTGCCGCTGGCCGGTTGCTGGCTGGGTTCGGTGCCGAGTTGGAGCCCCGAGGAGGGGCTGGCCGGCGCGGTGGCCGCGCTGGTGGGCGGCTGGTGCGCGGTGTTGGCCCGGCGGGCGTATGGCGCGGTCTGGCGGGTGGACCGGCAGTGGTTGCGCTGGCTGCGACCGCTGCCGGCCGCGCTCCTCGCGGACCTGGCCCGGGTCCCGCGGCCGCCGTCCGGTGGGCGCCGGCGCACGCTGCGGCTGCCCGAGGGCGAGCCGTCCGAGGTGGGCGTGACCCGCCAGGGGCTGGCCGGGCTGCTGCTGTCCGTCACTCCGGGCAGCTATCCGGTGGACATGCCCGACGAGCCCCCCGCCCTGGTGCTGCATGTGCTGGGGCCGCCCAGCCGGCTGGAACGCGAGGTGTCGCGGTGAGTCCGTGGCTGCTCGGCGCCGCCGCACTGCTGGTCGGTGGGCTCGGCCCGGCGGTGCTGCTCACCATGCGGGGGGACCCGGTGCGCCGGTTGCTGGGCCTGCAGCTCGCCGGCCCGGTGACGGTGCTGGTGTTGCTGTTGCTCGCCCAGGGCCTCGGCCAGTCCATGTATCTGATCGTGCCGTTGTGCCTGGCGCTGGTCGGGTTCACCGGGACGTTGGTGTTCACCCGGCTGATGAGGCCGAGGGCGTGACCGCGCAGGTGCTGGTGTGGGCGCTGCTCGGGCTGGCCGTGGCACTGGTGCTGACCTGCTCGGTGCGGTTGCTGGTTGCCGGGGACGACTACGCCCGGTTGCACCTGATGGCGCCGGTGACCTCGGTCGCGGGTCCCTTGGTGGGCCTGGCGATCGCCGTGCGCAACGGGTTCGGCCTGGCCACCGCGACGGCGCTGCTGACCGTGGCGCTGCTGGTGCTGGCCGGGGCGGCGGTGCAGGGCGCGATGGGCCGGCTGGTCGCGGCGCACCGGGACGGGCAACGGCGATGACCACGGTGCTGCTCGCCTCGGCCTACACGCTGGTGCTGGTCAGCGGCACGTGCGTGGCATTGACCGGTGACCCGGCCCGGCAGGCGCCGGCGATGGCGGTGTTCGGACTGGTGCTGAGCGTGCTGTTCGTGCTGCTCGGCGCGCCGGATGTGGCGTTGTCCCAGATCGCGGTCGGCTCCGTGGTGACGCCGCTGCTGGTGCTGCTCACCGTGCGCGCGGTGGCCCGGAACCGGGAGCGCGACCGGTGAGCCGGCGTGGCCGCTTCCTGGTGTTCGCCGTCGGCGCGGCCGGGCTGATGGCGCTGTTCGTCGGCGCGCTCGGCGGGCTGCCGGAGTTCGGCGGGGGCTTCCATCCGTACCGGGACCGGGCGGTCGCCGCGGCGTGGTCGCGGGCCACCACGAACGCGGTCTCCTCGGTGAACTTCGAGCAGCGCGCCCTGGACACCCTGGGCGAGGAGATGATCCTGCTCGGCTCGGTGCTCGCGGCCGCGGTGCTGCTGCGCCCGGCGGACGACGAGGGTGAACGCGAGCCGCCGGCCGACGGGCGGCTGCTGCCGACCACGGTGCTGGCCGGTTATCTGCTGCTGCCGGTCACCCTGGTGCTCTCGCTGAGCGTGGTGGCGCACGGCGCGATCAGCCCCGGTGGCGGCTTCCAGGGTGGCGTACTGGCCGCCGGTGGCCTGCACCTGCTCTACCTGGCCGGCAGCTACCGCATGTTGCGCCGGCTGCGGCCCGACCGCTGGGCGGTGTGGGCCGAGGCGGCCGGCGCGGGCGGCTTCGTCGCGTTCGGGCTGGCCGGGCTGGCCTCGGCGGCCACTTTCCTCGCCGGCCTGCTGCCCACCGGAGAGCCCGGCCGGTTGGCCTCGGCCGGCACCGTGCTGGTGCTCAACCTCGCGGTCGGAGTGGCGGTGTTCGGCGGTGTGGTGGAGCTGCTCGCCCGGTTCCTGCGCCAGGAGGAGACGCTGGTCGGACGGGGCGGCCGGTGACCGCGTACGCCTACGGGGTGGCCGGCTGGCTGATGCTGGTCGGCTGCTTCGGCATGGCGCGGTCCCGGGACCTGGTCGCCTCGGTGGTGTCGCTGACGGTGACCCAGGCGGGCAGCTACGTGCTGCTGCTGACCGTGGGTTACCAGCGCGGCGCGGTGGCGCCCATCCTCGGACCGGCCGGGGCCGGTACCGCGCCGGTGGTCGATCCGGTGGTGCAGGCGATGGCGCTCACCGACATCGTCGTGTCCGCCACGGTCACCGCGCTGCTGCTGGCGTTGGTCATCCAGGTCGCCAAGCGGCACGGCACGGTGAACCCGGACGAGCTGCGCGCGCTGCGGGGTTGACCGGTGGCCTTTCCGTCGGGTGCGCTGCCGCTGGGGGTGCTGCCGGCCGCGGGTATCGCGCTGCCCATGCTGACCGCCTGCCTGCTGGTCGGGCTGGGCCGGTGGCTGCCGCGGGTGGCGGTGGACGCGCTGGCCACCGGGGCGGCACTGGCCGTGCTCGCGGCGATGGCCGCGCTCGCCAACGGCACCGGGACGGTCACCTCGGTCAGCTGGATCGGCGGCTGGCTGCCGGACGCGGGCGGCGGGGTGGGGATCGCACTGGTGGCCGACCGGTTCGGCGCCGGACTGGCCGCGCTGGCCGCCGGGCTGGTCGCGGCGGCGCTGCTGTACAGCTGGCACTACCTGCGGGACGCCCAGGCGCATTTCCAGGCGCTGCTGTTGCTGTTCCTGTCCGGCATGGTGGGGTTCGCGCTGTCCGGGGACCTGTTCGACATGCTGGTCTACTTCGAGCTGATGGGCGCGGTGGCCTACGGGCTGGCCGGCTACAAGGTCGACGAGCCCCGGTCCGTGCAGGGCGGGCTCACCTTCGGCGTGATCAACTCGGTGGGCGCGTACTTCGCGCTGGCCGGGGTGGCGCTGCTGTACGCGGCCACCGGCCAGCTGGGCCTGGCCCAGCTCGGCGAGGCGATACGGGCGTCGCCCCCGTCGCACGGGCTGGTGTTGGCCGGGTTCGTGCTGGTCGGATCGGGTTGGCTGGTCAAGGCGGCCGTGGTGCCGTTCCACTTCTGGTTGGCCGATGCGCACGCGGTGGCGCCCACCCCGGTGTGCGTGGTGTTCTCCGGGGTGATGGCCGAGCTCGGCCTTTACGGGGTCGCCCGGGTGTACCTGGTGGTGTGCCGACCGGTGCTGCCCGAGGCGGCCGTCCACCGGGCACTGGTGGTCCTGGCCGTGGTCACCGCGCTGCTCGGCTCGGCGATGTGCCTGGTGCAGCGGCACCTGAAACGGCTGCTGGCCTACTCCACGATCGCGCACATCGGGCTGTTCCTGCTGGCCCTGCAGACCTTCACCCCGGACGGGGGCACCGCCGCCGCGCTCTACCTGGTCGGCCATGCCGGGGTGAAGGGCGCGCTGTTCCTGCTCGTCGGGCTGTTGCTGGCCCGCTACCGCAGCGTGGACGAAGCCGCGCTGCACGGCGCCGGCCGGCCGCATCGGCTGGAGGCGGCGCTGTTCCTGCTGGCCGCGCTGGCGCTGGCCGGCCTGCCGCCGGGTGGGCCGGGGCTGGGCAAGGCGCTCGCCGAGGACGCCACCGCACGGGCCGGGATCGGGTGGGCGCACTGGGTGTTCCTCGGCGTCTCGGTGGCTACCGGGGCGGCGGTGCTGCGCGCCGGCGCCCGGGTGTACCTGGGCATCGGCTCACCGCCGGTGACCGACGGCGAGCACACCAGCGGGCGGGACGAGGAGCCGGAGACCGAGCACCGGCTGGGACGGCCGCCGGTGACCATGCTCGGGGTGGCCGTGCTACTGCTGGCCGGCGGGCTCTCCGTCGGCGTGCTGACCCCGCTGGGCGACGCGGTCGGCGCCGGCGCCGACCGGTTCCTGGACGGCGCCGGCTACCGGGCCTCGGTGCTGCACGGCACTCCACCGCCCGCCGCGGTCCCCTCGGCGTCGGGGTGGACCGCGCACGGCGGCCGGCAGGGTCTGCTCGCCGGCGTGCTCGCGGTGCTCACCGCGCTCGCCATGGTGTACCGCGCCCGGCTCACCGCGGCCGTTGCCCGGCCGCTCGCCGTCACCCGGCGGGTGCTGACCCCGGTCCGCGCGGCCTGGCTGGCCGTGGAACGGGCGCACTCCGGGCACATCGGCGACTACCTGGCCTGGTTGCTGTTCGGGGTGGCCGCGTTCGCCGCGCTGCTCGTGCTGCCCGGCTGAACCGCATTGGCCCCCGGCCGCATACGGCGGGCCGCTTCGGGTACTTCACCGGCTGACCGGACCCACGAGGAGGCCAGGTGGTGGAGACCCGAACGGCCGCGCGGCGCGGTTTCCCGGTGCGGTTGGCGGTGGCCGCGCTGGTCACCGCGCCGGGGCTGTACCTGGGCGGCGCGGACTATCTGGGCCTGCCGCATCCCGCGATGCCGGCGCCGGTGGCCGTGCTGTGTTTCGGGGCGGCGATCGTGGGTGCCGCGTTCATGTTGTCCTGGGCCGCCGAGGCCGCCCAGATGGACATCAGCGCCGGGATGGCGCTGGCCTTCCTCGCGCTGCTGGCGGTGCTGCCGGAGTACGCGGTCGACTTCGTGTTCACCCTGCGGGCCGGCCACGTCTACGCGGCGCACGGCACGTGCGTGCCGCCGGGCGGGGGCGTGAACCCGTGCTCCATGGCGCTGGCCAACATGACCGGCGCGAACCGGGTGCTGGTGGGTGTCGGCTGGCCGCTGGTGGTCCTGGTGGCCAGCCTGGCCGCCTGGCGGGCGCACCGGGCCGGCCGGCGGGACAGCCCGTCCACACACGTCGGCTGCGTGCGGCTGGCCCGGCCGATGGCCGCCGAACTGGCGTTCCTCGGCATCGCCACCGCCTACTCGCTGACCCTGCCGTTCCGCTCCTCGCTCACGCTGCTCGACGCCGCCGTGTTCGTGCTGATCTTCGTGGGCTACGTGTGGCGGCTGGCCACCGCGCCCGCCGAGCCACCGGATCTGGCGGGCACCCCGGCCTGGCTGGGCGACCGGCCCAAGCCGGGCCGGCGGCGCTGGGTGGGCGCGCTGTTCGGGTTCGCCGCACTGGTCATCCTGGCCACGGCGGAACACTTCGCGCAGGGCCTGGTGGACACCGGAACCAGCCTCGGGGTGGACCAGTTCCTGCTGGTCCAGTGGGTAGCCCCGCTGGCCAGCGAGTCCCCGGAGCTGATCGTGGCCTGCCTGTACGCGTGGCGGCTGAAGGCCTCGGAGTCGCTGGGCACCCTGCTGTCCAGCAAGGTCAACCAGTGGACGTTGCTGGTCGGCACCATCCCGCTGGTGTTCGCCCTCTCCGCCCCCACCTGGCACGGCCTCCCGCTGGACGAGCATCAGCGCCTGGAGCTGCTGATCACGGCGGCACAGTCGCTGTTCGCGGTCAGCGTCCTGGTCAACCTCGGGCTCACCGTGTCCGGCGCCACCGCGCTGCTGGTGCTGTTCGCCGTGCAGTTCACCGCCAGCCTCACCCTGCCACCGGACACCAACCGGATCGTGGTGATCGGCATGTCCGCGCTCTACCTGCTGCTCGCCGCCGGCCAGTTCGCCCGGCGCCGCCGGTCCGTCGCCCGGATGGTCCGCGACGGCCTGGTCACCCCGTTCGAACGGCTGGAACGCGCTTCGACCGGCTAACTTTCCGGGTGTGCGACCCGGCCCGCGGGGTATTGACCGCACATGAGCGGCGGCACGGCACGGTCATCATCGGCGGGCTCCGGCCCCACCGTCCTGCTGCTGACGGCTTCCGTCGGCGAGGGACACAACGCGGCCGCGCATGCGCTGGCCGGGGCGTTGCGGCGGGTCGAGCCGGGCTGCCGGGTGGTCATCGCCGCCCCGCTCGGCGGAGGCGCGCAGGCCTTCACCCGGTGGCTGTACCGGCTGGCCATCCAGTTCACCCCGGTGCTGCAGGAGCTCTGGTACCGGGCGGTGGCCCGGTCCCCGGGGGTGCACGGGTTCTACCGGGAGGTGGTGGGTGCCCGGGTGGCGCGCGAGCTGGCCGTCAAGCTGGACGCGGTGCGCCCGGACGTGGTGGTCTGCACCTACCCGCTGGGTACCGCCGGGCTGGCCTGGTTGCGCGAGCACGGACACACCCGGGTACCCCTGGTCGCGGTGCTCACCGACTTCGCGCCGCACGCCTTCTGGGTCTATCCCGGGGTTGACCGCTACCTGGTGCTGGACCGGACCGGCCGGGACCGGATGCGGGCGCTCGCCCCCGGCATACCCACCGAGGTGTGCGCCCCGCCGGTGCCGCCCGAGTTCCAACCGCCGTCGGCTCAGCAGGCCCAGGCCGCGCGGGAACGTCACGGGCTGCGGCGGGACGGGGTGTCCGTGCTGCTCAGCGCCGGTTCCCTGGGCCTGGGTGAGGTCAGCTCGGCGGTGCGCGCGGTGCTTGACGCCGGCCCCGAGGTGAGTGCCGTGGTGGTGTGCGGGCACAACCAGCGGCTGCGGGAACGCCTGCGCGAGCGGTACCCGGACCGCCGGCTGCGCGTGCTCGGCTGGGTCGAGGACATGGCCGGGCTGATGGCCGGGGTGGACGCGGTCGTCAACAACGCCGGCGGCGCCACCGCCACCGAGGCACTGGCCATGGGCCGGGCGTTGGTGCTCTACCGGCCCATCGCCGGGCACGGCCGGGACTCCGCGCGCGCCATGGCCGGAGCCGGGCTCGCCCACACCGGTACCCGCCGCCGATGGCTCACCGACCTGCTCGACCGGTGGGCCGAGCACCCGGCGCGGCTGCGCGCCACCCAGCAACGCGCCGCCCGGCACGCCCGACAGCGCCGGCTGGCGGACACCGCCCGGGGCATCCTGGCCCAGGCCCAGGCCCAGGCCCAGGCCCAGGCCCAGGCCCAGGCCCAGGCCCAGGCCCAGGCCCAGGCCCAGGCCCAGGCCCGTCCCGAACCGGGACGGGCGGCCTCGTGACCGACCAGACCCTGGTCGCGGTGCTCGCCGCGCTGTTCGGCGCCAGCACCACCGCACTGGGCACCGCACTGCAACAGCGGGCCACCCAGCTCGTCCCCCCGGGGCGCCGCATGTGGCTCGCGCTGGCCCGGCGCCCCTCCTGGCTGGCCGGTGTGGCGCTGGTGGGCGTCGGTTTCGCCGGTTACCTGACCGCGCTGGCCCACGGCACGCTCGCCCTCACCCAGCCCATCATGATCAGCGGGTTGGCGTTCGGCTCGCTGTTCTCCGCCTGGCTGGCGCGCCGCCGGCCCGACCCCCTGCTGGTGGCCGGCACCGTGACCAGCTGGGCCGGGCTGGCGCTGCTGCTCGGCGCGGCCCGGCCCACCGCCGCACCGGGCCCGCACGGCACCGCCGCCGGCGGTTGGTGGCTGGCCCTGGCGCTGGGCGCGGCGCTGATGACCGCGCTGCTGGTCGCCGCGCTGGGCCGGGGCCTGCACCGGGCACTGGGCTACGCGGTGGCCAGCGGCCTGCTGTTCGGCGGCAACGCCGCGCTGGCCAAGCTGGTCGCCGACCAACTCGCGCACGGCTGGGCCGAACCGGCGCGGCACTGGCCGGTCTACGCCATGCTGCTGGTCGCGCCGGCCGGCTTCCTGCTCAGCCAGCGGGCCATGCAGCTGAGCCGGCTGCTGGCCCCGGTGAACGCGGTGATCAGCAGCGTAGACCCGGTCACCGCCGTGGCAATCGGCCTGGTGGTGCTCGGCGAGCGGATCGCCGACTCACCGGCCGCCCTGGGCGCACAGTGCCTCGCCGGCGCGCTGCTGCTCACCGGCATCATCATGATCACCCGGCGCGGCGCGCGACTGCACGAAGCGCACCGCGCCGCCCGCACCGGCCGGGAACGGGCCGCGCTCGGCTGGGGCTAGCCGCGCTCAGGTACCCCCGGCGAACACCTCGACGATCTTCGCGGTGAACGCGGGCAGATCGCCGGGATCGCGGCTGGACACCAGGCCGCGGTCCGCCACGACCTCCTCGTCCACCACCGTGCCGCCGGCGTTGCGGATGTCGGTGCGCAGGCTGGGGTACGAGGTCAGCGTGCGGCCGCGCACCAGATCGGCCTCCACCAGCGTCCACGGGCCGTGGCAGATTACGCCGATGGGCTTGCCCTGGTTGACCATGTTGGTGACGAAGGAACGCACATCGGCGTCCATCCGCAGCCGGTCCGCGTTGACCGTGCCGCCGGGCATGATCAGGGCGTCGTAGTCGGCCGCCCGCGCGTCCGAGGCCAGCCGGTCCACCGGATACTCCTCGGACGGGTTGATGTCGGAGTTCATCGACCGGATCGAGCCCTCCTCGATCGACACCAGCTCCACCACCGCGCCCTCGTCGGTGACCGCCCGGCGCGGTTCGACCAGCTCGACCTCCTCCACGCCGTCGGTGGCCAGGATGGCGATGCGCTTCCCGGTCAGCTTGCCACTCATACGTCGGTACCTCCCTCGTGCGCCGGGCGCCCTCATGCCGCTGGATGCTGGTGTTGCAGTGTGGTCGGCGGGTCCCGCCGGGAGCCGCGCTTGTCCAGCAGCTCCCGGGTGATCTCCTCGATGCCCGCGTAGGTCCGCTCCGGCAGCCGCATCAGGCGGGTCATACAGGCCGAGCCGGCGCCGTAGTGCTGCGCCTCGGCGATCACCCGCCAGCGCTCGGCCGGGTATCTCAGGTCGGCGAGCACCTGGTGGATCTCGATCAGGTGGGCGGGCGCCCCGGCGTGGTTCATGACGGCTCCCTGGGTAGGCGACCACATATCTCTCGGATGCCCGGGCACCGAGGTGGCAAACACCGAGAACGATGGCCACGCGGTGGCACCACGGGTCGCCCGCTGTACAGCGGCGTACAACTCAGCTACCCGGTGTCAGTCGGCTCATGCGCGTGCGGGTTGGGTGCTGAGCTGTTGCCACATCGCCCGGGCGACCTGGTCGGCGTGAGCGTTACGGATGGGTGCGGGTAGCCCGGCGGGTTGTTCGACTGGTTCGTCGCCGAGGTACTCGATCAGGGCGACCGCGAGTTCACGCAGTTTGACGTTGTTGTTCTGGCTGGTTTCGCGCAGTACCTGCCAGGCTTGGGTGCTCCCGGTGCCGGTGGCCGCGACGACGGCGCCTTTGGCCTGTTCAATGATCGCCCGGCTGGTGAGCAGCCGCAGCACCTCGTCCGGACCGTCGGCGACGGTGGCGATGGTGACCGCGATCGACGCCTCGACGAGCTGCTTGTAGCGGTCGAGCACGACGAGGGTGTGCTCGTCGGCCGGTTTGGGCAGGCAGGCCGACACCACGATGGTGCTCTGTTCGAGGTGCCCGGTCGGGAGCACCACCATGCCTTGGATTCGTGTCCACGCGGCGGCCTGATCGGGTAGCAGCGCGGTCATAGCCTCACGGGTCAGCTCGGGCCAACGCGGGTCGGACCACAAATCGGTCACCAGGATGGGCAGGCCGGTGGCGATGGCGTCCGGGATCGGTCCGCCGAACCGCTCGGTCTGTGCTTCGACGAGCCCGGCCCCCTCGCCGAGGGTGATCAATCGGAGCACGCCGGCCCGTGACGTGGTGCTCACCGACAGCGACACCGGTGGTGGGTCGCCCAGGCCGGCCCGGATCCGGTCCAAGATCGTGCGTAGCAGCCGCTTGAGCGGCTCCCAGTCCGGTGAGACCAGGCCCTGGTCCATGTGTGGCGCACTCCCTCTGACGCGGCAGAACGCTGGACTGGCGGCATCGCGGCCAGCAGGCAGGTACCTATCGCGACACCGCCACCGGTAGATGGTGGCACTGCTTGCGACGTGTTTGCGGGAGCAACCACCATCAGGGCGACGCCCACAGGGGCACCACGTGACGCGGTCGCGTCGCGTGGGTGCCAGTGAAGGTGGGTCTATGTGCAAGTCAGCGACGTTCCAGCGGCATTGCCGGTCCGCACGCCGCGGACCGCGTGGTCAGATGCCGATAGCTGTCGACTCGGCTTCCAGGGTGGACAGAGCGAATACACGGGAGCGTCCGGGGTAGGTGGGTGCTAGGCCGTGTGTGGTGCCCGGGCATGACGTACGGCTAGGCCCCGCCGGTTGAGCATCCCAACAGCCGGCGAGGCCGCTTCCCGTTCCCGGCATCGGCCCCGCCGCGACCCGAATCGCCTCCACGATCTGTCGCGTATGTCCTGGCTTTGGTGGCGGTGCGTGAGCGCTACTTCTTTCCACGAGTGTGGCCGGCGAAACTGTCCGCCCGGCGAGTAGGCGCGAACCGGCCGGGTAGGGGTCTGTGTGATGGCCGACCGGAGCGATCCGGCCGGACAGTTCTCGACCACCACATTCCCGGGGAACCGTGCGTACCTCGGGCGAGCCGTGAGGAGTTCCCTTGTCTACTGACGCGATAGTCGTCCTCAAGGAAGATCATGCCGCGATTCGCAAGCTGTTCAACGATTTCGAGGCGGCCGGCGAAAACGCGGTGAAGACCAAGGAGAAGGTTGTTCGGAAGATCATCGAATCGCTCACCGTGCACACCTACCTGGAGAACGAGTTCATGTATCCGGCCATCCGGGAACTCGTGCCCGACGTCGAAGATGACGTCTTGGAGTCCTACGAGGAGCATCACGTCGCGGACGTTCTCTGCATGGAGTTGGCAACGATGAGCGGGGACGCCGAGCGGTTCGATGCGAAGACGACGGTGCTTATTGAGAACGTAACCCATCACATCGAGGAAGAGGAAAAGGAGTGGTTCCCCAAGGTTCGGGAAGCGCTCGGCCGCAAGAAGCTGCGGGAGATCGGCGCCGACATGCTCGAGGCGAGGAAGGACGCTCCGCGCTGGCCGGCGCAGCCGGGTGCGCTGAAGAAGGCGGTCGACGCCGTGCTGGACTAGCGGAATCTGCATGTCGACCGGGTGCTCCGCACCCACCCCTGCCGGGAAACCGTTCATCGGCCCGGCCCGCCGGAGGCTGGCCGGGCCGCGGGCTCCGGATGACCGGCGCCCCGCTGAGCTCGAGGCGCTCGTCGTCACCGGCCCGAGGGTGGCCGCGGAGTGATGACCATCGGGCCGGGGTAACGGTGGTCCATGGTGGCGGAAACGGATCTGGGCGGCGGGCTGGTGCGTGTCGATCCGTCCGACCCGGGGATCGGGCGGAGCCGGCGCGGCCGGGGTTTTCGTTACTTCGATGCGGACGGGCGGCCGCTGGCGGACCGGCGGGAGCTGGCCAGGGTGCGGGCGCTGGCGGTGCCGCCCGCGTGGCGGGAGGTGTGGATCTGCGCCGAGCCGGACGGGCACATCCAGGCAGTGGGGACCGACGCGGCGGGGCGAAAGCAGTACCTGTACCACGGGCGGTGGCGGCGGGAGCGGGATCGCGAGAAGTTCGACCGGGTGTTGCGGCTGGCGCGGCGGTTGCCGCCGATGCGTGATCAGGTGGCCGCGCGGCTGGCCGAGGGCGGGCTGGGCCGGGAGCGCGTGCTCGCCGGGGCGTTGCGCATGCTCGAGCTCGGCGCGTTCCGGGTGGGAGGCGAGGAGTACGCCCCCGCTGACGAGGACGACGACGGCACGTTCGGCCTGGCCACCCTGCGCCGTGACCACGTGCGGCGGGTCCGGGGCGAGGTGCGGGTGTGTTACCCGGCCAAGGGCGGGGCGGAGCGCATCATCTCGCTGCGCGACCCGGAGATCCACCGGTTGGTCGGCGCGCTGCTGCGCCGACGGGGGAGCACCGATGACCTGCTGGTGTACCGGAACGGCCGCGACTGGCACGACGTGCGGGCCGACGACATCAACGGCTACCTCAAGGAACTGGTCGGGCCGGAGTACACCGCCAAGGATCTGCGCACCTGGAACGCCACCGTGCTGGCCGCCGTCGTACTGGCCAACTGCCGGCGGGAGCGGGCGGGCTCGGCCCGGGGGCGTCGCCGCGAGTTCAACCGGGCCTGCAAGCGGGTCGCCGAGCACCTGGGCAACACCGCGACGGTCGCACGGCAGTCCTACATCGACCCGAGGGTCGCGGAGGCGTTCGAGCACGGACGCACCATCGAACGCGCCGTCCGGCGGGCGGCCCGGAAGGGCGTCGCCGCCGCGGAAGCCCGGGACATCGTGGAACCGGCCGTGGCGCGGCTGCTCAAGCAACCGAGGCCGCCCCGGTGATCGAGGATTCCCGGGCACCGGGGCGGCAAACGCCGAGGGTCGATGATCAGGGCTTGATGCCGGTGTGGGCGCCGGTCCCTCGGCGTCGACGGCGTCTCAAGACAACCGCGGTCATCCCGATCACGCCGAGGACCAGCACCGGCTTCAGCCGCTGACCGGCCGAGCGGGCCTGCTCCCCGACGACCGATGCGCTGCGCGGCAGCTGCTCACCGGCGATCAGTTTGGCCTGGTCGCGTAGCTGCGCCAGCCTGTCCGTCGAGCGGCCGCGCACCTGAGCCACCAGCTCGCTGGTGAACATGTCCGTCACCTCGACGGCCGTCGTGGTACGGGTGGATTCGGTCATGAGCGGCGACTACCCGGCCGGGCGGACGTCAACCCTCAACGAGTTCGGGTGTTTGAACGCCGTGATGCGGTCGATCCAAGGGGCATGAGGCTCACCGAGAAACCGATCCGCCGCATCGAGCGGGCTGTGCGACTCGACGGGGTCGCCGGTTCGGCGCGGGATCTGGTGCATCGTCTTCTTCGCCGGCGGCGGCTGAAGGACGCGCTGCATGGCGTCTGGCTGGGCCATCCGCTGCACCCGGCGCTGGCCCAACTGGCTTTGGGGTCGTTGCTGTCGGCGAGCCTGATCGACCTGTGCGGCGGTCGGCGGCGCGACTCCAGCCGGTTGATCGTGGTCGGTTTGCTGGCCACCGGACCCACGGCGGCCGCGGGCTGGGCGGACTTCGCCGATGGGCATGAGGAACAACAGCGGGTGGGGCTGGTGCATGCCGCGCTGAATGCCACCGCCGTTGGCTGTTATGTCGGCGCGTTGGGTGCCCGTGCCCGCCGCTCGGGCCGCGGTCGGGGTCGGTCGGTGGCCGGCGGTGTACTGGCCGGGACGGCGGCCGCGCTGGGCGGACATCTGAGCTTCCGGATGGCCAGCGGGGCGAACCACGCGGAGGAGGTGCAGCACATCGGGCCGGAGAACTGGCAGCCGGTCGGCCCGGTGGCGGAGCTGCCGCTGGACCAGCCGGTCCGGCGGCTGATCGGTGAGGTGCCGGCGTTCGTGCTTCGTCGATCCGTGCGGGACGAGGGTGGAGAAACGATGGTCGTGCTGTCCGACCGGTGCCCGCATCTGTCCGCGCCGCTGCACGAGGGTGAGCTGAGCAGCGTGGACTGCCAGCCCCAGGTCACCTGCCCCTGGCATGGCAGCGTGTTTCGGGTTTCCGACGGCGAGGTGGTGCACGGCCCGGCGACCGCGCCGGTGCCCCGGTTCGACACCCGGGTGCGGAACGGGCTGCTGGAGGCGAAGGTGCGCACGCTGCCCGGCGTCTCGGCGAGCTGATCGTGCTGCTCGAGCAGCGGGTGCGCGCGATGTTGGCCGGCGGTGAGCTCACGTTGCCGCTGCCCCGCGCCGGCGCCACGGCTCGGCGCTGGGCGCGGCTGGCCGACTGGGGACGGTGTGACCTGGAGGTCGCCCGGCTGGCGGAGGGGCACGCCGATGCGGTGGCGATCCTTTCCGAGGCGGGGCTGCTGGCCTGCGCCGACGGGCTGTACGGCGTGTGGGCCGCCCGCCCCGGTGGTGTCGGTCCCCGGTTGACGGAGCGCGAAGGGCAGCTTCGGGTGGATGGGCTTGCCCGGTACTGCTCGGGCGCTCGGATGTTGGACCGTGCGCTGCTGGTCGTCGAGCCGCAAGCGGCCGAGTCGGCACCGCTGCTGGTCGAGGTGGCGATCCGGCAGGGCGGGGTGACGCCGGATCCGGACAGCTGGCGGGCGGCCGCGATGGCCGGTACGCAGACCTGGACGGTGAGCTTCACCGACGTCCCCGTGCACCGGCTGGTGGGCGGTCCCGGTTGGTACACCGAGCGCCCCGGGTTCGCCGCCGGGGGCGGCGGAGTGGCGGCGGTGTGGTGGGGCGGCGCGGCGGGCCTGCTGGACCGGGCCTTCGAGTCCGCCCGCGTCACCGGCGTGGACCCGCACCAGTGCGCGCAGCTGGGCGAGCTGCATGCCCTGCTCGCCGCCTGCCAGGCGCTGCTGCGGGCCACCGCCGACGAGCTGGACGCCGTCCCGGAGGCGGACCACCGGATGGCGCTGGCCACCGCGCGCGCCGCGGTGGAACACGGCTGCCGCGACACGCTGGACCGGCTGCCCAGGGCGACCGGACCCGGCCCGTTGGGCGGCGACCGCTGGTTCGCCGCCCAGCTCGCCAATCTGCAGGTCTACCTACGCCAGCATCACGGCGAGCGGGACTTCGCCGAGCTGGCCACCGAGTTGCTCGCGGCACGCGGATGACCAACACCTCGCCCGAGCGGTGGACCGACGCCCTCGCCGCCCGCCGGCCGCCGACCCTGGAGCTGACCGGACACCGCAAGGTCGTGGCGCTCGCCGCGCACCCGGACGACGAAACGCTGGGCGTAGGAGGCACGCTCCGCGCGCTGCACCGCGCCGGGACCGAGACCACCCTGGTGGTGGCCACCGACGGCGAGGCCGCCTATCCCGGGCTGGACCGGCGTCGGCGGACCGAGCTCGCTCGCACGCGGCGCGCCGAGCTGTATGCCGCGCTGCACGCCGCCGGTCTCGAGGAGCTGCCGGTGCACTGGCTGGGGCTGCCGGACGGTCGGCTCGCCGAGCACCTCGGCGAACTCACCGAACGCCTTATCGGGCCGCTTGCCGGGGCCGACGCCTACCTGGCGCCGTGGACCGGTGACCCGCACCCGGACCATCGCGCGGTCGGTGGCGCGGCCTCCGCAGCCGCGGCCAGCACCACCTACGGCTGGGGTTACCCGATCTGGATGTGGGCCTGGATGCGCCCCGAGCAGCCGGAGATACCGTGGCGGCTGGCCAGGTCGCTCCCGCTCGGGGCGGGTGACCTGGTGGCCAAACGCGCCGCGTGTGCCCGGTACGTCTCCCAGCTGGATGAGCCGCCGCCCGGGTGCGAACCGGTGCTGCCCGCCGAGCTGCTGGCCGCCGCCGGCCGGTCCGCCGAGCTGGTATTCCGCGAACCCCGCCGGACCGGTGCGCCGCTGGACCGGTTCGCCCAGCTCTACGCCGGTGGCGCCGACCCGTGGGCGGAGCAGTCCTGGTACGAGCGACGCAAGCGGGCGGTGCTGTGTGCGAGCCTGCCCCGCGAGCGGTACCGGCACGGCTTTGAGCCCGGATGCGGCACCGGCGCACTGACCGTGGCGCTGGCCGGCCGGTGTGCACGGCTGGATGCCACCGAACCGGTGCCCGAGGCCGCCCGGCGGGCGCGGCGACGCGTCGAGGGCCGGCTAGGAGTGCGGGTGAGTGAGGCTCGGTTGCCGCGTGGGGTCCCGGCCGCGCCGATCGACCTGGTGGTGTTCAGCGAGGTCCTCTACTACCTCGACGATGCCACCCTGATGGCGACGCTGGATGCCACCCTGGCCGCCCTCGAGCCGGGTGGTGACCTGGTACTCGCGCACTGGCGCGGCTGGCCGGCCGAGGCACCCCGCGACGAGGCGGACACCGCCGGGCTGGTGCGCGCCCGCCCCGAGCTGGTCGAGCGCGCCGAACACCGCGATGAGCGGTTCGTGATCCGGGTACTGAGTCGGCCATGATCGCTACGGTGATCGACGCGGTGGGCGTGGTACTGCCCGCGCACGACGAGGAGGACCTGATCCGGGAGTCCCTGCGCGGTGTGCGCGCGGCGCTTCGGGGCTTGGACGGGCAGTGCCGGACAGCGGTCACCGTCGTGCTCGACCGGTGCACCGACCGAACCCCGTCCCGGGTGGCCGCCGAACTGGCCGGATGGGCCGGCGCCCAGGTGCTGCCGGTGCACCATCGGCCGGCCGGCACGGGCGTCGGCTACCTGCGCGACCTGGGTGTGCGGGACATCGTGCGCCGGTTGTCCCCGGTCGCGCCGGAGCGGATCTGGTTGCTCAGCACCGACGCGGACACCACGGTGCCGGAGTCCTGGGTGGCCGAGCACCTGCGGCACGCCCGGGCCGGCGCGCACGGCGTCGCCGGCCTGGCGGAACTCAGCGGCGAACCCGGGCTCAGTGCCGAGGCCCTGGAGCACTACCGAACCATCCTCGATGACGGCATGAACGGGGACACCCACCAGCACGTATACGCGGCAAACCTCGGTCTGCGCGCCGATGTCTACCACCGCTGTGGCGGGTTTCCTCTCGAGGGACCCGGCGAGGAGCACCGGCTGTGGCAAACCATGAGCACCGGCGGTCACCGCCTGCACCGTCCCACCCAACCGAGGGTGCGCACCAGCGCCCGGTTGCGCGGCCGCGCCGAGGGCGGGCTGGCGGACCTGCTGCGCGGCATCACCGAACGCAGGTGACGGTTTAGCCAGGGTCGGCCGGGGTAACGGCATTTCGACAACAATTCTCCGTACGGAGGCGCAATGATTATCCTCGGCATTATTCTCTTGCTGGTCGGATGGATTACCCACATCTCCATCATCTCCACGGTGGGCAGCATTCTGCTGGTCGTTGGTTTGATCCTGCTTTTGCTCGGTGCCGTGGGCCGCCCGCTGGCCGGGCGAAAGTGGTACTACTGACCCGCCGTTGGCGGAGTGGGTGGCGCAGTGGCGACATCGTCACCAAAAACAATCAGTCAGCTCCCTTTCACGCCTCAACGGGGGCGTGCGGTCACACGCAGAAAGGTGGACAATATGGTTGACAAGGACAGCGGGCCTGAGGCCGGCGCCAAGGGAATCGTCGAGGACATCAAAGGCAAGGCCAAGGCGGCCGCCGGCGCTCTGACCGGCAAGGACTCACTGCGTCGTGAGGGCGAGGCGCAGCAGGACAAGGCCGAGTCCCAGCGCGAGGTGGCGCGGAAGGAAGCCGAGGCGGAGAAGGCCCGCGCCGAGGCGGCGGCCAACGAGGCCCGCCAACGCGCCGAAGAGGCATAACAGGACACGCCTGGTGAGGACCGGACGCCGGCGGCGCCGTGATCGGCCCGTCGGCGCCCGTTTTGGGTCCACTGGCGGCGCCACACATAGAGCCGCTGGTAGCGGGTAGTCGATCGCATGGCCAAGCAACCAACAACCCGTGAACCGAACCGGTCGGAGGAACCGCCCGAGCCCGATCTGTCCGTGTTCGACAAGTTCGCCACCAGCGCCAGCCGGTTGACCTCACGAGCGGTTTTCTTCGGTTTCTGCGTGCTCCTGGTGCTGCTCTGGGCGCCGTCGTTCCTGATCCTGGACAGCGTCGACACCTGGCAACTGGTGATCAACACCATCACTACGATCGTGACGTTCCTGCTCGTCGCGCTGCTGCAGAACACCCAGCGGCGGTCCGACGACGCGGTCCAGCACAAGTTGAACGCGATCGCGGACGCGCTGGCCGACCTGATGGACAGCGAAGCCGGTAACGAGCCACGTGACCTACAGAAGGACCGGCGGGACCTGATCAACGCGGTCGGTCTGGAGGAGCGGACCGGTAGCTAGCGCCGGCGGCATGGCGGAAGGGTTGTTGCGCCGCTACCCGGTGCCCCTTCTCGGCCCGCCGCAAGGCGGCCACGCTGCCGCCGAAGCCCGAGGCGACGACCAGCCAGTTGTAGTCGAGCGACTCCGCGGCTGGGCCAGAAGGTCGCGGAGCGCGAGCCTGGCCGATCCGAGCAGGGACAGCGGGTGGGCCGCCCCGGTCGCGGCGATTCCGTCGGTGAACGGGCACTGGCTGACCACGGCGGCGACGCCGCCGTCGCGGGCGGCGGCGGTCTGCACATGGCCGCCGCCGAACGAGGTGCCCCACAGCGCGATCCGTGTCGGGTCGATCTCCCGCGGGACGCGCGCGTAGGCGAGCGCGGCCGCCCGGTCCTCGAGCTGGCGCCCGATGTCCAGCAGCTGCCGCGGCTGCCCGCCGCTGTCACCGAAGTGCCGGTAGGCGAACACCAGCGCGGCGATGCCCGCCTCGGCGAACCGACGCGCGAACGGCTCCAAACCGTCCTCACGGGTGCCGCCCAGGCCGTGCCCGAGGATCACCAGCGGCGCTCGCCCGGTCTCGGGGAGAAACAGCCAGGCGCGGCACTCGTCGCCGGAGGAGGGAAAGGCGACCTCGTGTCGGGCGACGGCTTCGTTGCTCACGGCCGTGTTCAGGCGGGGTTGCTTGCGCGGCGCCAGGCGGTGTCGCGTAGGAGGCGTAGGCCGTTGAGGCCGACGAGGATGGTGGAGCCTTCGTGGCCGGCGACTCCGAGGGGTAGTGGCAGCGTGCCGAACAGGTCCCAGAGCACCAGGCCGGTGATGAAGGCCGCGGCGATGACCAGGTTCGCGGTGACCACTCGTCGGGCCCGTCGGGCCAGCGTGATGAGGGTGGGGATGGTGGTGAGGTCGTCGCGGATGATGATCGCGTCGGCGGTGTGCAGGGTCAGGTCGGAGCCGGCCCTGCCCATGGCGATGCCGGTGTGCGCGGCGGCGAGGGCCGGGGCGTCGTTGATGCCGTCGCCCACGACGGTGACCCGGTGCTGGCCGGTTTCGAGTTCGCGCACGGCGCTGACCTTGTCCTCGGGCAGCAGGCCCGCGCGGATGTCGGTGATGCCGGCCTGGCGGGCGATGTGACTGGCGGTGGTGTGGTTGTCGCCGGTGAGCAGGACCGGCGCCACACCGGTGAGCCGGGTGAGCGCGGCGATGGTCGGGGTGGCCTCGGGGCGGATTGGGTCGGTGATGGCCAGCACGGCGACCGGGTGGCGGTCGCACAGCATGATCACCGCTGTGTCTCCCCGTTGGCGCACGGCATCGACGGCGGCGCGGGCCGTCGGGGAACCCTCGGGCAGGAGTGCGTGGGGGGCGCCGATCTCGACGAGCCGGCCCTCGACCCGCGCCGAGATGCCTCGGCCGGGGTGCGCCTGGAAGTTCTCCGCTGTGGGTAGTTCGAGTCCTCGGGCGCGGGCGGCCGCGCGCATGGCCGAGGCGAGGGGGTGTTCGCTGGGGTACTCGGCCGCCGCGGCCACGCGCAGCAGCGCGTCCGCGCTGGTGCCCGCGGCGGGCAGCACGTGCAGGCCGGTGAGCTCGGGCACGCCCCGGGTCAGGGTGCCGGTCTTGTCGAACGCCACCCGCGTGGTCGAGCCGAGCCGCTCGAGGGCGACGGCGGACTTCACCAGCACACCGTGGCGCCCGGCGTTGGCGATCACCGCGAGCAGCGGCGGCATGGTGGCCAGCACCACCGCGCAGGGTGAGGCCACGATCATGAAGGTCATCGCCCGCAACAGCGACTCCCGCACCCCGGTGCCCCACAGCAGCGGCAGGGCGAAGATCGCGAGGGTGGCGATCACCATCCCCAGCGAGTAGTGCTGCTCGACCTTCTCGATGAACAGCTGGGTGCGGGCCTTGGTTCGGCTGGCCTGCTCGACCAGGCCGGCGATCCGGGCCACCACCGATTCGCCCGCCCGTCGCGCCACCCGGATGCGCAGCGCGCCGGTGCCGTTGAGGGTGCCGGCCAACACCGCGTCACCCGCCGTCTTGTCGGCGGGCAGGGGCTCCCCGGTGATGGCGGCCTGATTGACCTCGCTGGCCCCGCTGATCACCTTTCCGTCGGCCGGGATCCGTTCGCCGGGCCGCGCCAGCACCACATCGCCCACCTCCAGGTCCACGAGCGCGACGGTCCGCTCGCCGCCGTCGGGGTCCAACCGGGTTGTGGTGTCGGGCGCCAGGTCCAGCAACCCGCGCACCGAGTCCTCGGTCCGCGCGGTGGCCAGTGCCTCCAACGCGCCGGAGGTGGCGAAGATGACGATCAGCAGCGCGCCGTCCAGAACCTGCCCGATCGCCGCCGCGCCGAGCGCGGCCACCACCATCAACAGGTCCACGTCCAGCGTCTTCTCGCGCAGCGCCCGCAACCCCGCCAGGCCAGGTTCCCAACCGCCAGCCAGGTAGCAGGCCAGGTACAACGCCCACCACAACCACGACGGGCCACCCGAGAACTGCGCGACCAGCCCGGCCAGGAACAGTGCGACGGCGATACCGGCCCAGCGCGCTTCGGGAACGGCGATCAGCCGCGCCCACCGCGCCCCGGGATCGGCCGCAAATGGGGACGGCCCGGCGGACTGCTCGGCCAGGGTGGCGGACTGGGGCACGCGAAACCTCCATCGCCGCAGTGACTGGCCACCACAGTAGGAGGAATATATGAAGAGGTCATCATGCATAGATGATTGGCTGTTCAGGGATTAAGCTGGCCCGCCATGGGACACGGGACCTCCGGCCAGGCGCCGCCTGCCGCCCGCCTCGACGCCGTCACGGCCGGGCACGTGGCCACCACGCTGCAGGCGCTGGCCACACCGAGCAGGCTGCTCATCCTCACCGAGCTGCGCCACGGCCCGCTCCCGGTCACCGCCCTCGCCGAAGCCGTCGGCATGGAACAGTCGGCCGTGTCCCATCAGCTCCGACTGCTGCGCAACCTCGGCCTGGTGACCGGCACCCGCACCGGGCGCAGCATCGTCTACAGCCTCTACGACAACCACGTCGCCCAACTGCTTGACGAAGCCATCTACCACAGCGAGCATCTGCGACTGGGCCTCGCCGACGGCGCCGCTACGGCCGCCGAACCGGGTTGATCGGCAGAGCCGTCTACGACGGGCCGTAGTAGGAGGGTCCCGCGGTGCGCGGCTGCGGGAGGGCGACCTGCGCTTCATCGCATTGCCACCCACCGCGACCCTGCCCGGCCCAGCCGCGCGAGCACGTGCCGGACCGGATAGTCGCGCCCTGCGTGCCGGCCACCGACGCCCCGGCACCGGCCAACGGCACCACCCTCTACGAATGCCACCGACCAGTCAGGTGGGCACAGTCGCCAGCCGCTGACCCCCTGCAGGGCGTCACCAGGCCTGTCACCTGCGATTTTCGGGGTAACCCTACCTGTCGAGCGGGATCTCCCCCGGCGGGTTCGGGTGTGCTCACCATGGTTCGGCGCGAGCCGTGGCAGCACTGTGTGTCCGGACACGAAACTCCAGGTCAAGAAGCGAGGCGAGTTGTCGTGACGGTCATTTCGCTCCCGCAGGAGTACAACGAAGAGGGTTTGTTCGTCGACCTGCGGTCGATCTTCGGCAGCTCGTTGTTCTTGAAGTGTGAGGGTTTCAACTTCGCCGGTTCGATCAAGCTGAAGGCGGCCGCTGGGATGGTCGAGGCGGCCGAGCGGGATGGGCTTTTGACGCCGTGGTCGGTGATCGTGGAGTCCTCGTCGGGGAACCTGGGTGTGGCGTTGAGCATGATCGCGGCGAGCAAGGGGTACCGGTTCATCTGTGTGACCGACCCGCGCTGCAACCTGGCTACTCGGCGGTTGATGGAGGCGTTGGGTGGCGAGGTGCACACGGTCACTGAGCCGGACGCGGCCGGTGGTTTCCTGGGTGCCCGGATCGATTATGTCCGGTCGTTGTGTGACTCGGATGAGCGGTATGTGTGGTTGAACCAGTACGCCAACCCGAACAACTCGGCGGCGCACTACAAGACCACCGCGCCCGAGATCGCGTCCGCGTTCCCGCACCTGGACGTGCTGTTTGTCGGGGCGGGTACCACCGGCACGCTGATGGGTTGCGCGCGTTATTTCCGGCGTCATCACCCGCGGGTGCGGATTGTCGCGGTGGACGCGGTGGGTTCGGTGACCTTCGGTGCTCCTCCCGCGCGCCGGATGATCCCCGGGTTGGGTACCAGTGTCCGCCCGCCGCAGCTGGACGAGTCTTATGTGGATGAGGTGGTGTATGTGGAGGAGGCGGACACCGTCCGCGCCTGTCACCGCCTGGCTCGGCGGGGTTTCTTGTTCGGTGGGTCTACCGGGACCGTGGTCAGCGGTGCTACTCAGTGGCTGGCCGATCGCGGTGCCCAGCACCTGACCTCGGTGGCGATCGCCCCCGACTTTGGTGAGCGGTATCTGGACACCGTCTACCAGAGCACCTGGATCCAGGACCTGTATGGCGAGGACGTGCTCGACGGCATCAATGCGGGTGTCGAGCTGCCCACCCGTTCCTGGTCCGCGTGATCCCGGTGAGCGCCCCGAGCATCGACCAGAGCATCGACCAGAGCATCGAGAGCATTGACGAGAGTATTGAAGGCCGGCCGATGCGGGCGCAGTCGCTGTCGGATCTGATCGTGGTTGACCAGCATGAGGCGCAGGGTTGGCGGGTCCGTCAGGACGAGCGTCTTGATCACTTGTTCGAGGAGCGCTGCGACTGGGTGCGCCGGTACGGGCGGCCCGGGCAGCTGGCGGTGGACGCGGGTGAGAAGTCGCTCAGTTACGAGGAGTTGGACGGCTGGGCCAACCGGATGGCCCGTTTCCTGCGGCTGCGCGGCGCGGGGTCGGGTGATCGGATCGCGTTGCTGTTCGATGACGCGGCCGATGCGTATGTGGCGATGCTCGCGGTGCTGAAGATCGGCGCCACCTACGTCCCGCTGGATGCCGGTTATCCGATGGGTCGGATGGCCTACATGGTCGAGGACGCCCAGGTGCGTACCGTGCTGTCGGTCTCGCACCTGGCCGAGCGGATCGAGCAGTTCGAGCTGCTGGGCGCGAGTGGCGCCGAGTTGGTGTATGTGGATCAGGCGATGCCGCTGATCGCCGAGATGGCCGACCGGCGGCTGATCCCGGCCGAGCGCGGCTCGGCCGCCGACAGGTTGGCTTACATCACCTACACCCAGGGCGCCTCCGGGCGGCTTACCGGTGTGGCGGTGGATCACCGCAGCATCTGCAACTTTGTGAAGGTCGCCGCCGAGATCTACGGCATCCGCGCCCGGGACCGGGTTTACCAGGGGCGCACGATCGCGTCCGACTTTTCGGTGGAGGAGATCTGGGTGCCCTGGGCGCAGGGCGCGACGTTGGTGCCCGCGCCGCCCCGCGCCCGGCTGCGTGGGGCCGAGTTGCACCGTTTCCTGGACGAGCGTCGGGTCACCGCGATGTGCACCGTGCCGGGGCTGCTGGACACCATCCCGGGCGATTTGCCGCACCTGCGGTTCCTGCTGGTGTCCGAACAGCCGTGCCCGGCGCATCTGGTGGCGCGTTGGCACCGCCCGGGGCGGCGGTTCCTGAACGTCTACGGCCCGCCCGAGGTGACCGTCACCGCGATCTGGACCGAGCTGCACCCGAACAAGCCGGCCAGTATCGGGGTGCCGTTGCCGACCTACAGTGCGGTGATCCTGGATGTCGAGGAGCCGTACCGCGCGCTGCCGCACGGGCAGGTCGGTGAGATCGCCATCGCCGGGATCGGGTTGGCCTGTGGCTACCTCAACCGCGAGGACCTCACCCGGGAGGCGTTCATCCCCGATTTCCTGGGCATCCCGGGCAACCCATCCGGGCGGATCTACCGCACCGGCGACCTGGGCCGGGTCAACACCAACGGCGAGATCGAATACCACGGACAGATCACCCGGCCCCAGGCAGCCGGCGCGGTGACCGGTGGCGACGGCGCCGCGTTGCCCACCCAGATGCTGCCCGTCCAGGCGCCGAACCCCACGGTGGAGCTCCCGCCCGCCTCGCCGGCGCTGGCCGAGGCGCTCGCACCGCTGGCCGAGGCGCCCGCCGCCCCGGCGTCTGGCATCGCGCAGGCCTTGGCCGAGGTGCTCGCCGAGGTCCTCGGCGTCGATGAGGTGTCGGTGGACGGCAACTTCTTCGACGACCTGGGTGCGGACTCGATGGTGATGGCCCGGTTCTGCGCCCGGGCGCGCAAGCAGCCGGACCTGCCCTCGGTGTCGATGAAGGACATCTACCGCCACACCACCATCCGTGGCCTGGCCACCGCCCTCGCCGACCCGGCGTCCACCTCGACCGAGCGCGGCTTCGCCGAGGTGCTCGCCCAGGTGCTGGGCATCGATGAGGTGTCGGTGGACGGCAACTTCTTCGACGACCTGGGTGCGGACTCGATGGTGATGGCCCGGTTCTGCGCCCGGGCACGCAAGCGCCTCGACCTTCCCTCGGTGTCCATGAAGGACATCTACCGGCACACCACCATCCGTGGCCTGGCCACGGCGCTCGGGGAGTCTGAGCCTGGAGCGGGTGGGCTGACGGTGGCGTCGGTTGCCGCGTCGCTTGCACCGTCTGGCACGCTGCCGGCCGTTCTGTCGGTCTCCTCGCCGGTTCCGCCTTCGGCGGAGGTGGCGAGGTTCGCGCGGGAGGTGCGGCGGCGGCGTCCGGCGCCGGCAGGCAAGCCCCGGTACGTGTTGTGCGCGGCCCTGCAGTTGCTGTTCTTCCTCGGTTACTGCTGCTTGGTCGCGCTGGCCACCGTCCGGGGCGCGGAGTGGATCTCCACCGCCACCGCCGAGCTGGACATCTACCTCCGCTCGGTCGAGGTGGGCACGGCGGCCTTCCTGGGCCTGGTCTCCCTGCCGATCGTGGCCAAGTGGCTGATCATCGGCCGCTGGAAGCCCCAGGAGCTGCGGGTCTGGAGCCTGCCCTACGTGGGCTTCTGGCTGGTCAAGACGCTGATCCGGATGAGCCCGCTGGCGCGGATGGGCGGCTCGCCGCTGCAGGTGCTCTACCTGCGGGCGCTGGGCGCGAAGATCGGGCGGGGCGTCACCATCCTGTCCACCCATGTGCCGGTGTGCACCGACATGCTGACCATCGGCGAAGGCACGGTCATCCGCAAGGACACATTCTTCAACTGCTACCGGGCGCGGGCCGGCGTCATCGAGGTCGGCCCGGTGACCCTCGGCCGGGACGTCTACATCGGCGAGGCGACGGTGCTGGACATCGGCACCTCGATCGGCGACGGGGCGCAGCTGGGCCACTCCTCGGCGTTGCACGCCGGGCAGGCGGTGCCCGCCGGCGAGCGCTGGCACGGCTCCCCGGCCCAGCCGACCGACACCGACTACCGCGTCGTGCCACCGGCCCGCGTGGGCACCGCGCGCAGGGCGCTGTGGGCCACCGGCCAGCTGGTGGTTGGGCTGTTCGTCTACCTGCCACTGGCCCTCGGCGGGCTGTACTTGCTGCTCGGCGCCGTGCCGTGGGTGCGCACGCTGCTCGGCAACGGCCCGCTGGCGTTCACCAGCTGGGCGTTCTACGCCGACGCGATCGTCGCCTCCGTGCTGCTGTTCCTCGGCGGGGTGGTCGGCGGCCTGCTGTTCGTGTTCATCGCACCGCGCCTGCTCGGCCTGTTCATCACGCCGGGCAAGGTGTACCGGCTCTACGGCTTCCACCACTGGGTGCAGCGGGCGATCACCCGGATCACCAACCGCAAGTTCTACACCCACCTGTTCGGCGACAGCTCGTACATCGTGGACTTCCTGCGGTCCCTCGGCTACGGCCTGCACAACGTGGAACAGACCGGCTCGAACTTCGGCATGGACGTCAAGCAGGACAACCCGTACCTGAGCTCGGCCGGCAGCGGCACGGTGATCGCCGACGGGCTGTCGATCATCAATGCCGACTTCTCCAGCACGTCCTTCCGGGTGTCCGCGGTGTCCATCGGGGCGTACAACTTCCTGGGGAACCTGGTTGCCTACCCGGCTCAGGGCCGGACGGGGGACAACTGCCTGCTGGCGACGAAGGTCATGGTGCCGATCGACGGCGAGATCCGGGAGGGTGTGGGCCTGCTGGGCTCGCCCTGCTTCGAGATCCCCCGAACCGTGGCGCGGGACCACAAGTTCGGCCTGAACAGCGCCGAGGAACTGCGGCGGGGCTTGGCCGGGAAGAACCGGCACAACGTGGCCAGCATGTTGCTGCGCCTGCTGTCGCTGTGGCTGTACTTCCTCATGGTCAGCCTGTTCACCCTGGGCGCGATCGACCTCTACCACTCGCTCGGGGTGCTCGCCTTCGCCGCGTCCAACGCGCTGACCGTGCTGTTCACCGCCGTCTACTTCGTGCTGGTGGACCGCACGGTGCGCGGGCTCCAGGCGCTGCGCCCGGACGGCGTCTCGATCTACGACCGCGACTTCTGGCGGCACGAGCGCTACTGGAAGGTGCGCGCGGACGGGTTCGTCGGCCTGTTCAACGGCACTCCGTTCAAGAACGTGATCTGGCGGATGATGGGCGCGCGGGTCGGCCGCCGGGTGTTCGACGACGGCTGCTTCCTCACCGAGCGCACCTTCGCCACCATCGGCGACGACTGCACCCTCAACGAGGGCAGCTACATCTGGTGCCACTCGCAGGAGGACGGTGCCTTCAAGTCGGACCTCAGCGCGCTCGGTGCCGGCTGCACGCTCGGCGTCGGTGCGTTCGTGCACTACGGCGTGACCATGGGCGACGGGTCCGAGCTGGCCGCCGACTCATTCCTGATGAAGGGCGAGGAGATCCCGTCCGGGGAGTACTGGGGCGGAAACCCGGCGCAGGAAATCGCGAACGCTGACCGGGTGTATTCCTCCTGACCCTCAGCGACCCGCACCGAAGGGAACCGAGATGTCCACTCCAAACGCCTCTTCCCTGCGAGGCCTGGAAGTCTCTCCGGGCAAGCCGCCGATCCTGCGGGCGGAGCTCACTGGTGACGCACCGACCTGGGTGGCCGAGCATCGGGATGCCCTGCACGCGGTGATCGACGAGCACGGCGCGCTGCTGGTCCGGGGTTTGGGGCTGGGTGACACGGGCCAGGTTGGCGCCGTGTTCCAGCGGTTGGCCTCGGGCGGGCTGATGGGTGAGCGGGAGTCGTTCGCGCCTCGCACGGCCTACGCGCCGGGGGTGTACTCCTCGACCAAGTGGCAGCCGAACGAGCCGATGTGCATGCACCACGAGCTGAGCTATGCGCTGGAGTTTCCGAACCTGATGATGTTCGCCTGCCGCACCGCGCCCGGGGCGGGCGGCGCGACCGCCGTCTGCGACTCGGCCGCGGTGTTGGATGCGCTGCCGGCGGACCTGGTCGCCCGGTTCGAGCGGGAGGGCTGGCTGCTGTCGCGCAACTACAACGAGGAGATGGGCGCGTCCTACGCGGAGGCGTTCGGCACCGCCGACCGGGGGGCCGTGGAGGACTACTGCCGGGCCAACGCGATCGACTTCGAGTGGCAGTCCGGTGGCGGGCTGCGCACCTGGCAGCGGCGCTACGCGGTGGTGGCCCACCCGATCAGCGGTCGTAACTGCTGGTTCAACCAGATCGCGTTCCTGAACGAGTGGACGCTGGACCCGGACGTGCGGGAGTTCCTGGTGGATGTCTACGGCCGGGAGTCGCTGCCCTTCAACACCCACTTCGGCAACGGTGACCCGATCGGACCGCACATCGTGCACCCGATCACTCAGGCATACCAGGCCAACACCCGCCGCGAGCCGTGGCAGTCCGGCGATCTGCTGCTGGTCGACAACATCCGGACCGCGCACAGCCTCGAGCCCTTCCAGGGGCCTCGCGAGGTACTGGTCGGCCTGGCCGACCCGGTGGGCACGGGCGGTTTCTCGGCCGAGTGATTGCTGTCGTCTCCCGCCCGTCGATATTTGCTGTCCGGGGGATGACACCTCCACGGCTGGTCCGCGCGGTTCGGCGAGCGTGGGGCGGGTGCTGGCCGACCAGTTGGCGCGGACCGGGGTGAAACCGGAAATGATCGAGTTCGTCGGTGACGACGAGTCCGGGTTCATCGAGGCCGGGATTCCGGTCGGCGGCGCCCAGAACGGCGACAGCAAGAAGAAGACCGCGTTGGTGCTCGATGTCGGAGACGACGCTAGGAATCGGGCGATTATCGACCGGCAAACTCCCTGGTGTCAGCGGTGATGCGTCAGGACGCCGTGCGCGGCGTCGGCGCCGGTGACCGGCTCGGTGTGCACCACCGCCGCGGTCAGCCGGGGCACCGCGTGCACCAGGTCGTGCTCCACCTCGTGAGCGAGCCGGTGGGCCTGCTCGACGGTGAGCCGCGGGTCCACCGCGATGGCCACCTCGGCGTGCAGGCTGTGCCCGATCCAGCGCATCCGCACCTGCCCCGCGCCGACCACGCCCGGGGTCGCGGCGGCGGCGCGTTCCAGCAGCTCCACCGCGGCTGGGTCGACCGCGTCAAGCAGCCGGCCGAAAACCTCGGCCACGGCGTCGCGCAGCACCAGCAGGATGGCCGCCGTGATCAGCAGGCCGATGATCGGGTCCGCGATCGGCCAGCCCAGGGCCATGCCCCCGGCGCCGGCCACCACGGCGAGCGAGGTGAACCCGTCCGTTCGGGCGTGTAGGCCGTCCGCGACCAGCGCCGCCGAACCGATCCGCCGCCCCACCCGGATCCGCCAGCGGGCCACCAGCTCGTTGCCGATGAACCCGAGAACGCCCGCGACCGCGACCACCCACAGATACCGCACCGGTTGCGGCTCCAGCAGCCGCAGCACCGCTTCGTACCCGGCCAGTGCCGCTGAACTGGCGATGATCAGCACGACCACCAGGCCGGCGAGGTCTTCTGCCCGGCCCAGACCGTAGGTGAACCGCCGAGTCGCGGCCCGGCGGCCCAGCAGGAACGCGATGCCCACCGGGATTGCGGTCATCGCGTCCGCGAAGTTGTGGATGGTGTCGCCCAGCAGCGCCACCGACCCGGTCAACAACACCAGCACCAGCTGGGCGATCGCCGTGACGAACAGCACCGCGAACGACCACACCAGGGTCCGCATCCCCTCGCGGCTGGCCTCCAGCGCGGCATCGAACCGGTCGGCGCTGTCATGGCTGTGCGGGGTCACCACATGCCGTAGCCGGTTCCGCAGGGCGGTCCACCACGAGGTCTCGTCGTGCCCGTGCCCGTGCCCGTGCCCGTGCCCGTGCCCGTGCCCGTGCCCGTGCCCGTGCCCGTGCCCGTGCCCGGCCGGCCGCGTTTCGTCTTCCGGAGGCGCCATGCTTGCCATGGTTCCCTGCTCACGAGCACTATGCAACCATGCGCGCGCACAACGATGTGGCACCTGCCAAGGTGGGGCGACAGCCAGATGTGGACACCCGCTACCAGGTGGCGGCCGAGGTGTTGCGCCACCTGGCCGACCCCACCCGGCTGCACCTGTTGTGCCTGCTCGGCGAGGAACAAGACGTCAGCACGCTGGCTTCGCGGGTGCCGGCGTCGCGGTCCTCGGTGTCCCAGCATCTCGGGCGGCTGCGCCTGGCCGGTCTGGTACGGGCCCGGCGGGAGGGCCGGCGGATGCTCTACCGGATCACCAGCGACCATCTCAGCGGGCTGGTAGCCGAGGCGCTCGAGTTCGCCGACCACACGGTCCACGCGCTGCCCCACCACGTGGGTAGGCCGGAATGAGCCCGTTTATCAGCAACTTCTTGCCTCCGGCTTACCTGCGCGAGCGTGGCTGCTAACGGGCCGGTACCTACCTTCGGCAGTCGAATCCCAGTTCCAGCCCACCCGGGAGGCCTGACGACGAGCCGGCTGACGAAGGTGCTCGGCACCGGGGAGAACGGGCACCGGGTGCTGGTGGTGGAGGACGACGAAACCATCGGCAGCACGTCGCGGCGCTGCGGCGCAAGCTCGACACGATGTCCGAACACGGCCGGATACCGCGCATCGTCACCCTGCGGCGCCACGGCTACCGGCTGGAGGACCCCGACCGTTGACTCACATGTTGGTCATCAACACGTACAGACCGGCCAGGAACACCAGCAGCAGCAATAGGAACCCCACAAACCTGGCGGTGGCTACCGCGCCCGCACCGAGCCTCACCGGCCCGAGTATGACGGCGGCCGGGCGGGTGTGGCAGCCGCCGAGTCGGGGATGACGTGCGCATCCGCATCGCGGACGCCACCGCGGCGCCGTTCCTGATCGGCATCAGCCGCCGCCGAGGCGCTCTACGGCACCGTGGCGCCGGGCTCGTTCTCCCTGTTCACCATCGGCATGTTCCCGCGAGGTGCTCAGCGAGCACGGGCCCGGGTGCTGTCGTTCATGGCCACCGGCTCCTTCGACGGCGAGGTGGCCGGCATCAACGATGGGCAACGGGCCGAGGAGCAGCGGTTCGGTCGGCGCGGTCGAGGCGCGCCGAAGGGTGACGTGCCTTCCCGCGCGCATGCTCGCCTCTTACCGGGGTAGCTGACTGCAGTGAGGAAGGGAGTTGTCGATGCCCCAACAGGCTTGGAGTGACAAACGGGAACGGCAGTACGAGCATGTGAAGGACTCCGCGAAGGAACGCGGTGCGTCCGCCGGCCGGGCGGAGGAGATCGCCGCCCGCACGGTGAACAAGAACCGGGCCCGGTCGGGGGAGTCCAGGCAGGCCAGTCGCACCTCGACCCAGGATGCCTCCCCCCAGCACCGAGGTGGAAAGCGCTCGCACACCGGGAGCAAGGGCCGTACCAAGGAGCAGCTCTACCAGGATGCGAAGCGCAAAGGCGTGAAGGGCCGTTCGAAGATGACCAAGTCCCAGCTGGAACACGCCGTCGGCGCCCAGCGCTGATCTGGTAAATCACGGGCCGCTACCTCGACGCGGCCGGGCTGGCCGAAGGGCCTTCCTGGCCGCCGAGGTCAACCGGCGCTGGTGGCGAACTTGTCGAACCGGGACAACGCCGGCTCCGGCGGTGCCTCCGGCTCGCTTGGTCGATCGGCTAGCCGCTGTGGACGGATCCATGTGGGGAGTTGGGGTCGATGGTGCGGCTGATCGCTCGGCTCACGATGTCTTCCAGCCGGCCGGCCTGCCGGTAGTCCGCGCGCTGTATCTGGGCGCCGTTGCCCCGCTCGAGCAACTCGGAGGTCAGTTCCTTGGCCAGGTGTTGGTCGCCGCTGGCCGCCAGCGCGTCTCCGGTGTGTTCCAGCAGCGCGGCGACCACCTCGCCGGCGGGCGCGGGCCGCCAGGTGCGGGGATCAACGAGTTCGTCGTCCAGACCCGAGCGGCTGGCCCGCCAGGAGGCCAGCTTGAGCAGCTCCACCCGGGCCTCGGGTGGCGGGTCGCCGGCGCGCCAGGACCGGGCGGCGGTGTCCACCAGGCCCCTCGACAACAGGGCCAACAGGACCGCGTCCGAGGTGTTCGTGCACACGTCGGCCACCCGGATCTCCACCGTCGGGTACTTGTTCGACCAGCGCGCCTCGAAGTAGATCATTCCGTCGTCCAGGATGGTCTTCGTGGCGGTCATCGCCTCGACCGTGGCCCGGTACGCCTCCGGCGAACCGAACGGGCCGGTCGGCCCACCCGAGGGCCAGCGCGGCCAGACCTGGGCGCGGTAGCTGGCGTAGCGCGAGTCATCGCCACGCCAGAACGGCGAGTTCGCCGACAGCGCCAGCAGCACGCTCAGCCACGGCCGGATCCGGTCGAGCACCCCGATCGCTTCCTCGTCCGAGTCGATCCCGACGTGCACATGACAACCGCAGGTCAACTGCTCCTGCGCCGTCATCCCGAACCGGTCGGCGATGCGCCGGTAGCGGGGGTCGGGAAACACCTCGGTGCTCACCGACATCGGCGAGGTGCCCAGCGCCACCAGCGCGGCGCCGGCCTGCTGTGCCCGCTCGGCGGCGTTGCGCCGGGCCTGCCCGAGCTCGGTGAACAACTCCTCCGGGCTGGTACAGGGGTTGGTGGCGGTCTCGATCTGCTGACGTTGCAGCTCCGACTCCACGTCCGGCAGATCCCGCTCCGCCGACTCGTCGGCCTCGGCGTCCAGCAGCGCGGCGGCAACCGCCCTCGGCCGCCCGTCCTCAGGACCAACCAGAAGGAACTCTTCCTCAACGCCGATCGTGCGAAGCGCCACCACGCCACCCATTCCGCCAACGACGGGTTCGAAAAATGGCGTTACCCCGGCCGTCCGGGGCTAAACCGGCACGACGGGCTTTGTCCGATTGAACGCCGGGTTTGTGCTCGGTTACGCCGGGTAGCTGAAAGCGTATGAACAAGAGGCGGCGGGGGCTGGTGCTGGGGGCCGGGGGATATCTCGGCGCGGCGTGGTCGGTCGGCGCGTTGTCGGCGATGCGGGACGTGCTGGGTTGGGAGCTCGGCGAGGCGGACCTGGTGGTCGGTACGTCAGCCGGAGCCGTGCTGGCGGCCCTGCTGCGCGCGGGCAAGTCGGTGCGCGAGCTGTGCGGGGAGCGCGCGGCGTTCGACCTGGCCGAGCAGCCGTGCTGGCCGGGCGCCCCGAGCTTCGGGGTGGGGTCCAAGCCACTGGCCTGGCGGGCGGTGTGCCCGCCGTGGTCGGTCTCGCCGTTCGCGGTGTGCGCCGCCCTGCTGCCGAGGGGCCGAGGGTCGCTGGCCTCGGTGGGCAGCCTGGTGGGGCGCGCCCGCCCGGGGCCGCGTTGGCCGGCCAACACCTGGACGGTGGCGATGAACTACGACACCGGCTCGCGGACGGTGTTCGGCCGCCCGGAAGGTCCCCGCTCGTCGCTGGCCCGCGCGGTGATGGCCTCCTGCGCGGTGCCGGTCTGGTACGCGCCGGTGCGGGTGCGCGGGGTGCCGTACGTGGACGGCGCGGTCTGTTCGCCGTGCAACGCGGACCTGCTCGCCGGGGAGGCGTTGGACGAGGTGTACGTGCTGGCCCCGATGGCCTCCCGGCACCTCGACCGGCCGGCCGGCGCGCTGGCCCGGCTGGAGCGGCTGTGGCGGCGGGTGGTCACCCGCCGCACGCTGCGTGAGGTGGCCCGGCTCCAGGAGGGCGGCGCCCGTGTTCACCTGCTGACCCCGAACGCCGAGGATCTCGAGCTGATGGGTGCGAACATGATGGACGGCACCCGCCGCCACGACGTGCTGCAACTGGCCCGGGAGACGGTGTCCCGTGCGCTGCGTTCGGCACGGCGCCGGCTGGCGGCCGCCTGACCACCAGGGTCCTTGCCGACCCTCGGTATTCGGCCGAGCGCTGGCGGGTGATCGCCGAGGCGCAGCAGCTCGGACTGCATCACCCGCCTGATGCGGCTGCCGGGCGCCCTTGAGCCTGGGATCTCTGGGTGGCCAGCCGTTCGCGCTGGGGCAGGACGGTGTATTTCGGGTCCTCGGCGGACGCTACGCCGGCCCGGAACAGCCCGATCCGGGTGAGGCAGGATGCGCCGAGCAAGGCGAGGCCGGACAACGCGTGGGCGAACCGACGGCCTCGGCCCAGGTGCGCGCCGGCCACCCCGGCGACGGACAGTCCGGTGGCCGCGCGCAGGCAGCGGCCGGCCGGGCCGTCCCGGTAGCACTCGGCGACCGTCCCGGCCCGGTGGCGCATCAGTTCGAGCGCGGCCAGCTCGCCGGCCACCCCGGCGGTGGCCAGCACCCGCGCCGGGCCCGCCTGCCCGGCCGGGGCACCGAGCAGCCCGAGCCCGCCGGCGGCGGTCGCGGCCGAACCGGCGAACAGGTAGGGCATCTCCCGGTATCCGGTGTGCCAGGCCGGCACGGCGGTGTCGCTGATCAGCACCCCGGTGTAGCTGGCCACCGCGGGCCCCAGCGCCGCCGCGCCGGCCGTCGCGGCGGCACCGATCCGGGGCAGCTTCCCGGTTAGGTCGCTGGCCGCGGCGGCGCCGGCCAGCGGGACGTACCCGGCGAGCAGCCACGAGCCGACGCTCATCGGGGAGGTGGGTTTGCACACCCGCAGCATGTTCAGGAACCGGGCCGGCCGGCCCAGGTCGTGCACCAGGGCGACCAGGGACAACCCGGCGGCGCCCGCGGCCCCGAGCTTGGCCACCCGCGCGAGGCGGTCCAGCCGGGTCGCGTGCGCACCCGCGCCGAGCAGCGAGGACGCCCCGGCCAGCCCGCCGAGGAACAGGTATCCGGCGATGTCGGTGGTGCGCCAGGTCGGCGGGTTCAGCACCGGCCGGCCGTAGTAGGAGCCGAACTCGGCCTCGGGCACCACCGGCCGTTCACCGTTCCGCCGGGGGCTCATCGCGCGGCCCCCTTCCGGCCGAGCAGGAAGCTGGCCAGGGTGCCGCCGACCAGGCCGAGGGCGGCCATGCCGGCGTGCCGCCACATCGACGGCAGGTCGCGGGTGGTCACCACCGGGTCCGGCGGCAGCCCGTACACCTCGGGCTGGTCCAGCAGCAGGAAGAACGCGCCGTCCCCGCCGACGCCGTCGTCCGGATCCCGCCCGTACAGCCGGGCCTCCTCGACGCCGGCATCGCGCAGGTCGGCCAGCCGCCGGTCGGCGCGTTCGTGCAGCTCGTCCAGCGGGCCGAACTGGATCGAGTCGGTGGGGCAGGCCTTCGCGCAGGCCGGTTCCATCCCGTCGCCCAGCCGGTCGTAGCACATCGTGCACTTCCAGGCCCGGCCGTCCTCCTTGCGCTGGTCGATCACGCCGTACGGGCAGGCCGGGATGCAGTAGCCGCAGCCGTTGCAGATGTCCTCCTGCACCACCACGGTGCCGTACTCGGTGCGGAACAGCGAACCGGTCGGGCAGACGTCCAGGCAGGCCGCGTGCGTGCAGTGCTTGCAGACGTCCGAGGACATCAGCCAGCGGGTGTCGCCGGAGGGCACGCGCTGCTCGATGAACGCCACGTGCCGCCAGGTGTTCGCGCCGAGGGTGCCGGTGTTGTCCATGGACATGCCGGTGAAGTCCAGGACATCGGTGGCCGGTACCCCGTTCCATTCCTTGCACGCCACCTCGCAGGCCTTGCAGCCGATGCAGACCGACGTGTCGGTGAAGAACCCGACCCTCGGGTCGGGCAGGTCCGTGACGTTTCCGATGGTCATTCCGGTCCTCCGTTGCGCTCGAACAGCTCGGCGCGGCGTTGGTAGGCGGCGACCAGCCGATCCCGGTCGGCCCCGCGCGGGCGCCGGCCGGGGCGGATGTCACAGGCCAGCGCCTTGGTCTCCATGATGTGCGCGTTCGGGTCCAGCACCATGTGGGTCAGCTCGTTGGCCGCGTCGCCCGTGGCCAGCCCGTTCTGCCCCCAGTGGTAGGGCAGCCCGACCTGGTGCACCATCCGCCCGCCGACCCGCAGCGAGCGGATCCGCCCGGTGACCATCACCCGCGCCTCGATCGCGCCGCGCGCGCTGACGACGGTCGCCCACCCCGCGTGCTCCAGGCCCCGCTCGGCGGCCAGCTCCGGGGAGACCTCGCAGAAGAACTCCGGTGCCAGCTCGGCCAGGTAGGGCTGCCAGCGGCTCATCCCGCCGGCGGTGTGGTGCTCGGCGATCCGGTAGGTGGTCGCCACGTACGGGTAGACCGGCGAACCGAACGGCGCCAGCCGGTCGTGCCGGTGGCCGGGCGCGCTGACCTGCCGGATCGGGTTGCGCTGCTGCCGGTACAGCGGGTTGCGCACCGGCGACTCGGTCGGCTCGTAGTGGGTGGGCAGCGGGCCGTCCACCAGACCGGCCGGCGCGAACAGCCACGCCTTGCCGTCGCCCTGCATGATGAACGGGTCGTCCCCGCCGAGCGCCTCGGCGCCCTGGGCGTCCTCGGGCGGCCGGTGGTGCGGCGCGGTCGTGGGCGGGAAGTCCGGGATGTCCGGTCCGGTCCACCGGCCCTCGTCGGCGTCCCAGCGCAGCAACGCCTTGCGCTCGCTCCACGGCTTGCCGTCCGGGTCGGCGGACGCGCGGTTGTAGAGGATTCGGCGGTTCGCCGGCCAGGCCCAGCCCCAGTCCGGGGCGATCCAGCTCTGCTCGCCACCCGGCCGGCGGCGGGCCGCCTGGTTGACCCCGTCGGCGTACACGCCGCAGTAGATCCAGCAGCCGCAGCTGGTCGAGCCGTCGCCCTTCAGCTCCAGGTAGGAGGACAGCGGCTGGCCGTCCGCGTCGCAGCCGTTGATCTCGGCCAGCACCGACTCGGCGCTCGGTTCCTCCAGCCGGCCGTGCGTGGGGTAGTCCCAGGTCAGGTCCAACAGCGGGTGGTCCATTTCGTCGGTGCTGGCGGCCAGCTTGGCCCGGATCCGCCGACCCAGGTGGTACATGAACCACAGCTCGCTGCGCACGTCGCCGGCCGGCTCCACCGCCGCGTGGTGCCACTGCAGCAGCCGCTGAGTGTTGGTGAAGCTGCCGTCCTTCTCGGTGTGCGCGGCGGCCGGCAGGAAGAACACCTCGGTGCCGATGTCCTCGGTGCGCATCTCCCCGGACTCGATCTCCGGGCCGTCCTTCCACCAGGTGGCGCTCTCGATCAGTGAGAAGTCCCGCACCACCAGCCAGTCCAGGTTGGCCATGCCCCGCCGCTGCATGCCCGCGTTGGACGTGCCCACCGCCGGGTTCTCGCCCAGCACGAAGTAGCCCGTGCACTCGCCGGCCAGCTGGGCCAGCACCGTCTCGTAGTTGCTGTGGCTGCCGGTGAGCCGGGGCAGGTAGTCGAAGCGGTAGTCGTTGTCCTCGGTGGCGGCGTCGCCCCAGTACGCCTTCAACAGGCTCACCGTGTACGACCGCATCTCCGCCCAGAAGCCCTTGGCGGTGCGTTCCGCCTCGACGAAGCTCTCCAGGTCGTCCGCGCGGTGCGCGTGCGGCATCGGGATGTAGCCGGGCAGCAGGTCGAACAACGTCGGGATGTCCGTGGAGCCCTGGATGGACGCGTGCCCGCGCAGGGCCAGGATCCCGCCACCGGGCCGGCCGATGTTCCCCAGGAGGGTCTGCAGGATCGACGCCGCCCGGATGTACTGCACGCCGGTGGTGTGCTGGGTCCAGCCGACCGAGTAGACGAAGGCGCTGGTCCGCTCGCGGCCGGAGTTGTCGGCGAGCAACTCGCACACCCGCAGGAAGTCCCGCTCCGGCACACCGCAGATGTCCGCCACCGCCTCCGGCGTGTAGCGGGCGTAGTGCCGCTCCAGGATGCGCAGCACGCAGTGGGGGTCGGTCATCGACTCGTCCCGGGGCGCGTCCGTCGGCACCGGCGCGCCGCCCGAGCCGTGCGCCTCGCCCCGCGCCGCCTCCCGGACCGGGGCGTGCCCGTACCGGTCGGAGGCCACCTGCTCCCGCTCGCCGGACGCGGCCTGCACCTCGGTGTCCCGGTAGCTCCAGGAGTGGAAGTCGTAGGTGCGGCCGTCCTCGTCCAGCCCGGAGAACACGCCGTCCAGGTCCTCGGTGTCCTGGAAGTCCTCGCTGATGATGTTGGCCGCGTTGGTGTAGTGCAGCACGTAGTCCCGGAAGTACCGGTCGTGCCGCAGCACGTAGTTGATGATCCCGCCGAGGAACGCGATGTCGGTGCCGGCCCGCAGCGGCACGTGCCGGTCGGCCAGCGCGCTGGTCCGGGTGAACCGGGGATCGATGTGCACGATCTTCGCCCCGCGCGCCTTGGCCTCGACGATCCACTGGAAGGCCACAGGATGGCACTCGGCCATGTTGGAGCCCTGGATCACGATGCAGTCCGAATTGCGGAGGTCGGCGGGGAAGGTGGTCGCCCCGCCGCGACCGAAGCTGGTCCCCAGACCGGGGACCGTGGCGGAGTGTCAAATGCGCGCCTGGTTCTCGATCTGGATCGCGCCCAGCGCGGTGAACAGCTTCTTGATCAGGTAGTTCTCCTCGTTGTCCAGCGTGGCGCCGCCCATGCTGGCGAAACCCAGGGTGCGCCGGGTGCGCCGGCCGTCCACCTCCCACTGCCAGCCCTTGCGCCGCGACTCGATGACCCGGTCGGCGATCATGTCCATCGCCGTGTCCAGGTCCAGGTCCTCCCAGTCCGTGCCGTACGGGCGCCGGTAGCGCACCCGTTGCTCCCGCGCGGGACCGGTGGTCAGCTGCAGGCTCGACGAGCCGCGCGGGCACAGCCGGCCCCGGCTCACCGGGGAGTCCGGGTCGCCCTCGATCTGGATCACCTGTCCGTCGCGGCGGTACACGTTCTGCCCGCAGCCCACCGCGCAGAACGGGCACACCGACTTCACCACCTCGTCGGCGTTCCGGGTGCGCGGTTCCAGCCGCCGGGAACGCTCGCTCTGGGCGGCCGCGCCGAGGCCCAGCCGGTCCGAGCCGGTCAGCTGCCGCAGCACCGGCCAGGACCCGATCCACTCCACTGCCCGCATGATCCGCCGGTACCCCCGGCCCGGCCCGGAAAACATCACTCTGGTGGCTCGTGGCACCCGGAGGGCTGTCCGAGTCGTCCGACCTACTATACGGTGTAGATCGTGAGTGGAGAGGGCACCGCGAGCCGGATCGCGTCGGCGGCGCGGTCGATCCTGCTGTCAGAAGGCGTCGCGGCGGGTGAGCATGCGGCGGGTCGCCGATGCGGTCGGTATCACTCCGATGGCCATCTACACGCACTATCCGGGCCGAGACGCATTGCTGCGCGCGCTGGCCGACGCCGCGTTCGCCGAGCTGGCGTCCAAGTGGGCGCGCCCGTCGACCGACGGCGACTGGGCAAGCGAGATCCAAGATCTCCTGACCAGTTTCCTGGACTTCGCGCTGGGTGAGCCGCACCTGTTCGGTTTCCTGTTCGTCGAGATGTGGGAACAGGGCCGACGATTTCCCACTGACTTCGCCGAAGGCGGTTCGGCGACGTTTGTGCAGGTCGTCGAACTGGTCGAGCGTGGCATGCGGCAGGGCGCGCTGCGTGCCGACGACGCGGCCGAGGTGGCGTTGTCCCTGACCGCGCATACCCAACGACTTGTACAGCTCTACCTTTCCGGCGCGATCGACTTGCCCGAGTCCGAGTTCCGTGCGTTGTGCACCCGAGCTACCGGAAGGATCCTCGATGGTCTCCGAGCGTAGGCGCGGGTTTCGCGCGGCCGGGGTGACCGGCCTGGTGGTGCTGGCGCTTGCGGGGGTGGCGGTCGTGGGTCTGTGTTGGTGGGGTGCCGCTCAACAGATCACTCCGAGCCGCGGAACGCACTCCGAGACCGTGCTCGCGGTGCGTGACGCCCCGGCCGGCCGGCACGTGGTGATCACCGCGAACAACCCTTCGGCGAGCCGCCCGGGAACCTATTGGTTGTCATGGGACGGCGGGGCGGCCCGGGTCGGCACGGTGCTCGCCCAGACGCCTGGGTCGGTGGAGCGGCCGTTGCTCGGCGGGTCCACCCCAACGCTGGGAACGGCGGTGTATGTCAGCGCGCCGATGCCCTCGGACCCGAAGACCACGCTCGGCCTGGACTACGCGGAGGTCATGGTGCCGACCGAGCTGGGGCCCGCGCCGGCCTGGCTCGTGCCGGCGGGAGACGCGTGGGTGATTGCGGTGCACGGGCAGAACGGTCGACGCAAAGCACTCGCGCCCAGCGCCCCGGCCTTGCACCGCATCGGGTTGTCCCTGCTGTACGTGACCTACCGCAACGATGAGGGCGCCCCCGCCTCCCCGGACGGACTGCTGCACCTCGGCGGGAGCGAGTGGCGGGACGTGGAGTCGGCGGTGCGCTACGCCTTCGACCACGGGGCCCGGCGGGTAGCGCTGTTCGGTCAGTCCAACGGCGGGCAGATAGTCGGCCAGTTCCTGGCCCGCTCACCGTTGGCCGGCCGGGTGAGCGCCGTGCTGTTGGATTGCCCGACCAGCAGCATGCCCAGGGTCGCGGAGTACGTCGGTGGGGAACAGATGGGCATGCCCGACGTGCTCGTCGGGCTGGTCAACCGGATCATCGACTGGCGCACCGGACAACGCATGGACCAGCTGGACCTACTCAGCTACCCGCCGGCATACCGGCCACCGACACTGCTCCTACAGGGCGCGGCAGACCGAGAAGCACCGCCCGCGATGAACCGCGATCTGGCGGCCCTCGGCCCACGTATCGGCTGGCCCATCCAGTACGAGGAGTTCCCCGGCGCCGAGCACACCCAGACCTGGAACGCCGACAGCACCCGCTACGAACGGCTGGTCACCAGCTTCTTCACGCGGAACCTGATCAATACGCGCTGAGGCGCCGGTCGGTGAGGCCCGGTAGAGCTGTGTGTCGGTCAGGTTCGCAGGGCGTACTCCATTGCCGCGGCGACGCGATCGAGAGGTTCGGTGCCGCCCTCGGCCCGGCACAGCACGAGCGCGCCTTCGAGGCCGGCGATGAGCAGGGTCGCCATCTCCACCGCGCGTTGCTCGGGCACTCCGGCGCGGAGCAAGCACTCCCGGAACGACCGCTGCCAGCGGCCGAAGATCTCACGAGCTGCCGAACGCAGTGCTGGACCGTCCGCGCCCTCGGCGAGGGTGATCGCGGCCACGGTGCATCCGGCGGGTTGGCTGCCGCCGGTCATCACCAGCCGGGCGCCGGCCAGGATGGCGTGCATGGCAGGGACGGGGGCCTGGGTCGCGCAGATGGCCTCGATGACCGGGCCGACCTGAGAATCGACGTAGGCGAGCACTTCGGCCGCCAGTTCGGTCTTGCCGCCGGGGAAGTGGTGGTAGGTCACCCCGCGGTGCGCACCGGCCTTCTCCGCGACCTCTCGGATCCCGGTGGCCGCGTAGCCCTGGCCGCGAAACAGCAGCGCCGCCTGGCGGATCATGCGTTCCCGGGTATCGCGTGCCACGGCTGATTCCCTTCACGCCCTTGACTATGACGTTCGACTTAGAACACACTCACTACACATTCTAAGACACTCGACTTAGCGGGGGAGAGCGCCGATGCCTGGGACCGCACGCGTCACGATCCCGCGCTACCTGGCCGATGTGCGGCGCTCACCCGGCCAGGTGCTGCTGCTGTTGATGTCGCTGTGGTTCGTCAGCAACGGTCCGGCCGCCTTCGCCATGTGCCCGAGCTTCTCCTTCGGCCCGCACATGACCTCGTGCACCGTCATGGTCTTCGGGTTCATCCCGGTCACGGTCAACGGTTGGCATGCGCTGTTCCATTTCGTCACCGGTATCGCCGGGGTGTTCCTGGCGCACCGGCCACGCGCGGCTTTCGCCTACGGGATCGGCTGCGGCTGGTTCTACCTGCTCGTGGCGGGCCTTGGACTGGCCGGCGGTGACAACGTCCTGCATTTCATGGCCGTGGATACCTTCGGCAACTGGATCCATGCCGCCGAGGGCGGCCTGGTGATCACCGCCGCCGCCTTGACCGCGCGGCGCGCGGCCGGCGGGATCACGCACGACGCCATCACGCTCGCGCCGGCCGCGCCTGACGGCTCGGGCTGACCGCCGTCCGGCCGTAGCCCGGTTCAGTGCCATCCAGCCTGTGGGGGCGCCTTGAACTCGAGCCAGCGGCTGTCCACCTCCGCGGTCACCGTGTGTGGAATGCCTCGGGGGTGCAGGAGGGTGGTTCCCGGCTCGAGCCGCACCGCTCGGCCATGAACGGTCCCGAAAACTAGCCCCTCGAGCAGGTATATGAAGCTGTCGTGTTCGTGATGGTGCACCGGCGAACCGACGCCCGCGGGGTAGTAGATCTCGAACAGCACGCCGTGGGTGCCGTCGAGTCGTCGCCGAAACTTGCCGTGTCCACCGGTCAGGGGCAGCCCTTCGACATTGGTCAACGGGTGCCAGGTGTGTGGCTCGTCGATTTCCACAGAGTCAGCCGCCCTAATCCGTGCGCATACTTATTGTATACAGCAAATGTCACTTGGGCTAGCGGCAAGGCCGTTCAGTTAAGAGGCCGTACAGGGCGCCTTCACCCCCTCCGGTTCGGCGAGGGTGGGGTTCGAAAGATGGCCTGGACGGCGGCGCGCTGGCCGCTCTGCCGCGGTTCGCGCTCCCGGCCGCCAGCCTCGATACGGAGTGTGACCGGTGTTGGCCGGGTTCGGTTCGTCCCATTCATCGAAGTCGACACCAGTCTGGTGTTTTTCAAGATCGAACCAGGCTGGTGTCGCACTCGCCGAGGAACCGACGTGGAATCGTCCGCGGGCCTCGGCGGTTGGCGACGCCGCGTGACGAAGGCCGCTACGCCAACCGCTGGTCGTGAGCACGGCACGGGCGCCGACCGGAAATGCCGCCGGGCGGGACCCGATCCGCGCCAGCCTAAGCGGTCCGCGCCCTCCAGGCCGATCTTTCGAACCCGATCTGCGCCGCCACCCGAGTCGGGTCGGCGCCGCGCTGCTCCAGGATGTGGCGGCCACCTTCGGATTGCTGTCGGCCACCGTGCGACCGCACATCATGTGGCTGCTCGCCGCCGGTGAACGCGATGTCGGGGTCGTTCGCCGAACAGGTTGGGCAGACCGTGCCGACGACCAGCCACCACCTCGGCAAACTCAAACTTGCGGGACTGGTCCGTAACCGACGCGCGGGCAAACACCAGATCTACTTCATCGAGGACCCCCGCGTGGTCGACCTCGTACACCTGGACATCGCCCACCACTCTCCGCCGATCGGCTGAGTGGCGGCGCAAAATCGTCGGGGCCGATCTTCGCCATCGGATTTCTTCGCTGGCGACGCTTGTGCGTCGGCGGTTAACGTCGCGAGCAAGATCTTTCGCGTGACTGTCGAGAAGGGGGCCGTGGGTGAGCGCGGTCGATTTCGTCAATACCGAGTCGAGGCACCTGCGTCGGCACCTGCGTCGGATCGACTCGGTCTTCTTCGCCATTGCCGCCATCGTCTCCCTCGACACGATCGGGCAGATAGCCACCCACGGCGCCGAGTCGTTCTTCTGGACCCTGGTCCTGGCGATCGCCTTTCTCCTCCCGTACGGCTTGTTGATCGCCGAGCTGGGCAGCACCTTCACCCAGGAAGGCGGGCCGTACGTGTGGATGCGGCTGGCGTTCGGGCGGCTCGCGGCCGCGATCGGCACGGTCTTCTACTGGGTGACGAACCCGGTGTGGCTGGGTGGTTCGCTGGCCCTGCTCGCCGCCGCCACCTGGGACGCCTACCTGTCCCCGATCATCTCCGGTGACCTCGGCGACTACCTGTTCAAGATGGCCTTCATCTGGATCGCCATTCTCGGCGCGATCGTGAGCCTCCGCTACGGCAAGTGGCTCAGCACCGCGGGCGCCATCGTGAAGATCGGGCTGATTGCGCTGTTCGCCGGCACCGTCGTGCTCTATGCGACACAGCATGGGGTGCGCGGCGATCTGGCCGGGCTGGTGCACCCGACGGTGGGCGGTCTGCTGGGCGTGGTGGCCGTGTTGATGTTCTCGCTGGTCGGGTTCGACGCGCCCAACGGCGCCGCCGAGGAGATGCACGACCCGCGCCGCGATGTCCCCGTGATGGTCGCGGCGTCCGGTGTGGTGACCGCCCTCTGCTACCTCGTCCCGGTGGTCGGTGTCCTCGTGGTGCTGCCGCCGCGGACGATCACTGGGCTGGACGGGTTCATGCACGCCGTCGCCGAGGTGTTCGCCGTCTACGGGCCCGCCCAGCGGCCGCTGCTCACTGTCGCGGCGATCGCGTTCATCTACGTGTTGTTCAGCCAAGGCTGTACCTGGATGATCGCGTCCGACCGGGTGCAGGCCATCGCGGCCGTCGATGGCACGTTTCCCCGCTGGTTCGGCGCCTTCCACCCAACGCTCGGCACCCCGGTCCGGGTCAACCTGCTCTCGGGCGCCATCGCGACCCTGTTCACCATCGCCGCCACGCAGCTGCAGCACGGTGCCGCGGCTTCGGTATTCGGCATCGTGCTGAACATCGCGGTCAGCACATTGCTGATGTCCTACCTGTTGATCGTGCCCAGCGCCTATCGGCTGCGCCGGCTGAATGCGCCCAGGGCGTTCAAGGTCCCCGGCGGACGGACCGGACTGCTGCTGTGTACCGGGCTCGCCTACGGCTGGGTGCTCCTTGGCGTATGGCAGACCATTCTCCCGGGCACCCTCGAGCCCGTCTTCGGGGTCAGTTACGACTTCGTCGAGAGATGGGGCGTCACCCGCGGCGGTTTCGAGCTGTTCACCTTCGCCACTCTCGCCGTGATCGTCGTCCTGGGACTCGCCGGATACGTCCTCGCCAGATCAGGCGTCGAGAACCGCGCGGAACACACCTGAACCCGGCGAGGCGTCTTCGGCGACATCCACTCGGCCGTCACGGCAGCTCGCCGAGGAACTCCACCAGCGCGTCGTGTGTCGCCTCCGGGGCTTCCAGATGGGGGGAATGAGCGCAGTCGAGGACCAGCAGGCGCACGCGACCTTGCGCCCCGTCACGGATCGCCTCGACGTGCGCGAGGGTGCCGTACGGGTCGGCCGTGCCCTGGACACCGAGTACGGGGCAGCGGATGCGGCCGAGATCGGGGCGCAGGTCCCAGTCGCGGAACTGTTCGGACAGCCACACCTCGTTCCAGCTCCAGAACGTGACCTCGGGGTCGCGGTGGTGGCGCGACATTCGGCGGTGCAGGTCGCTCTCGACGAACGTCTGTCGCGCCGCCTCGATGCCGCGCAGCCCGACCGGTTCGACGAACACGTGTGGGGCCAGCACCACCAGCCCCGCAACGTCCACGTCGGGTGCCGCCGCGACCAGTAGCGCGATCGATGCGCCGTCGCTGTGCCCGACGACTATTGGCCGCCGCAGGCCCAGCGCGGTGCACAACTCGGGAACCACCGCCGCGGCCTCCTCGTGCATGAACCGCGGCCCGCGCCCGGTGGGTGGCGGATCGGACCAGCCGTGCCCGAGCCGCGAGTAGGCGACGGCGCGCCGTCCGGTCGCGGCGGCGACCTTCGCCGGGAACCCGCGCCAAAGCCCGACCGAGCCGAGGCCTTCGTGGAGAAACAGCAGCGGGGAGCGGTCCATCGCGCCGGGAACGTCGAGATACTCGACCGTGCCCCCGGGAACGTCCACGCGGGGAAGCGCGACCCGAGGCTCAGCAGCCATAGCCGGGCGCCGGGCGCGACGATTCTTTGGTCGACATTTGGCGTTATCGTATATCGATTGCGCGCTGGCCGCGGTGGTGGCCGACCCGGCCGAGCAGCGCGACGAACGCCGGCCGGCCGTCGTCGACGCGGCCCGCCGGGTTCTTGTTGGCATGGGCCGATCCTGGAACGCCAGGGCCGGCGATCAGGAGCGACGACGGGCGGTGGCCCGGCCGGCCTCGATCGCGCCCTCGACACGGTTGAGCCATTCCGCGTCGGCCGGGGCGGCCTGGCGGTACTCGTCGTGCCAGTTCCACCACTGGTACGGCGGGGTCTGGGGGTAGCCCGGCGGCGAGTCCTCCCAGTTCTCCTGCCGGCCGAGCGCGGTCATGTCGAGGTAGCTCCAAGTACTACCCAGCGCCTCGTCGCCACGGTTGTTGATGAAGTAGGTGCGGAACACCTTTTCGCCGGACCGGATGAAGGCGTTCGTACCGTGCCATTCGTCAACGCCGAAATCGGCGTCGAAACTGCCACTCAGGGTGTACCACGGTATTTGCCAGCCCATCCGTTCCTTGACCCGCTCGATGTCCGGCCGCGGTGCCCGCGAAACGAACACCAGGGTGGTGTCGCGGGCGTTCAGGTGGGCGAGGTTGCCGACGTGGTCGGCGACCATCGAACATCCCGGGCAGGCGTGGTCGGGCCAACCGTGCACGCCGGGCTCGAAGAACGCGCGATAAACGACCAGTTGGCGACGCCCTTGGAACAGGTCAACCAGGCCGACCGGTCCCTCCGGCCCCTCGAACTCGTAGTCCTTCTCCACGCGCAGCCACGGCATCCGCCGACGTTCCGCGGCGAGCGCGTCATGGGCTCGCGTCAGCTCCTTCTCCCTGGCCAGCAGCCCTTGGCGCGCCGCCTCCCACTGCTCGGCGGACACAATCGGAGGTGTTTCCATCACGAGGCGCTCGCTTCCTGGCCAACCGGCGCGGACTCGTAGGTCGTTTCTTCGTACAGCTTCGCGTACTGACGCTCCAGGACCTTTCCCGCGCCTTCGCGCCAGCTTTTCTCCATGGTTTCGGCCATGGGGTCCGGGAATATTTCTTCGAGACCCTGCTCCACCCCGTCGTAAATGGCCCGGGCCACGGCGTCCGGAGAGGCTTTCGGAATATCAACGCCGCGGGACATGTCCGTGTCCACGATGCCGGTCAGGATGGCGTGAACCGCGATTCCCCGCCGCGCCAGGATCGCGCGGAGCGACTGCGTCAGGGAAAACGTCGCGGCCTTGGAGATCGAGTAGGACGGAATGAGTGGCAAGGGCGCGAACGCGTTCACCGACAGGTTGTTCACGATGGCCCCGTGCGACCGCGTCAGCAGCGGCAGGAACGCCCGAATGACCCCATGGGTGCCGTAGAAGTTGACCGCCAACGAGCGTTCGATAGCGGCCAGGTCACTGAGGTCGTCGTAGAGCGCCACGCCGGCGTTGTTGACGAGCACATCAAGGGACTCGACCTTCTCGACCGCCCCCTGGACCTGCGCCGGGTCGGTGACGTCCAAGGCCAGCGGGACGACCCGAGGGTCGGCGTGGGTCAGGGGCGTCCGGGTGCCCAGGTATACCCGTCTCGCGCCCCGGCGCAACGCCTCTTCGACCAATGCCCGGCCGATACCCCGATTACCCCCGGTGACCAGAATCGCACTGTCCGCGATCATCGCCATGAATGTGTCCACCTTCCCTGGTCGTCAGCTCTCATCACGGGCTGGACCCGCGTCAGTTCAGACACCACCGACCGACGAAACTGGTCGGTGCCACCGGCGCGCCGGGTCACTGGTCGCGCTCGGGTGTAACCGCGGTGCGTATTGGTGAGTAGGCCTGGCATCGGTGGGGTGGGCGGGGTGATGCGATGGACGGCACCAGGCGGGGTCGCACCGGCGACGCGCGAGCGCGGAGGGTCGGCGGATCGGCTTCGCGCGCGCCGGAGTTGCGCGCGGTCAGCGGCGAGGCGTACCCGGACTGGGAGTCCGTGTACCTGGATAACGTGGACTGGGTGTACCGGCTCATGTTCGCCAAGTTGGGTAATCGGGCGGATGCCGAGGACCTGACGGCGGAGGTGTTCCTGGCCGCGCTGCGTCCGTTGCGGGTCTCGGCGACCGTGGGTGAGGTGCGGGCGTATCTGACGGCGACGGCCCGGACGGTGTTGGCCGAGCACTGGCGGCACACCTTGGGCCGGGAGGTCACCGTTGTCACCGAGGGCTGGGACGGTCCGGGTGCCGATGAGGAGGCGGAGTCCACGGCCACCGCGACCCGGGTCGCGCTGGCGGAAGAGATCCTCGCCGCGTTGCCCGATCAGTACCGGCGAATTCTGCGGTTGCGGTTCCTGGAAGGCTGTTCGGTGCGCGAGGCCGCCGCCGAACTCGGGGTGAGCGTGTCCAACGCGAAGGTCCTGCAGCATCGGGCGCTGCGCCGCGCTGCCCAACTGAGCGGTGAGGTGTCCCGATGAGCGAGCGAGGTGTGCGCCGGTTCGTGGCGGATCTGCTGCGGGGCCGCCGGCCGCGCCGATTCCGGGTCGAAGAGAGCGAAGTGGCCGAGCTGCGCACGGCGATCGTCCTGCGTGCGGCCCGGCCGGGCGGAGCGGCGCCCCGGGAGGAGTTCGTCACCGACCTGCGCCGCCGGCTGGCCCAGGAGCTCGGGAGCGGTGAGCCGGCCGAGTCGGGTCGCGTGGAGGCGGGGTCGGCCGCGCGGCCCGACGGGAGCGAGGACGACGCCACGCCAAAGGACCAGGAACCGACCCCCGGGCCGGTGACACCCATCGGGCACAGCCGGCGCCGGGTGGTCCAGGCCGCATCCCTCGCGGCCGGGGCGGCGGCGATCGGTGCCGGTGCCGATCATGTGCTCGGCTCCTCCGGCCCCGACGGCGCCCAGGAGACGCTGGCTCCCAACTCCGGGCGTTGGCGGACCGTGGTGGCCAGTGCGGACCTGCCCGAAGGCGGGGTGCACGACTTCGACCTCGGCAACGTGACCGGGTTCGTGGCCCGCTCCGCCGGGAGACTGGCGGCGGTGTCCGGAGTGTGCACCCACCTGGGCTGCCGGCTGGCGTTCAACCCCCAGGCGCGGCGGCTGGACTGCCCCTGCCACAACGCGTCGTTCGCGCTGGGCGGCCAGCTGCTCCGCTATCAGCTTGCCGTGGCGCCCCGGCCGCTGCCGTTGTTCCAGGTCCGCGAGGTCGACGGGATGGTCCAGGTGTTCGCCCCGGACACGGCAACCTGAGCTAGCTGAGAGCTGGCGTAACCGCCGCGCCTATCTACCGGTGAGGGACCCGACCGGCGGGTCCCGTCACCGAAATGGAGAGCGGTTCACATGGGCGAACGGGTCAGGTATGCCGGGGCGGCGTGGAGTATCGCCGCCGCGGTCGGGGTGGGGGCGCTGACCGGATGCACGGTCGCTCCGTCCGCGAACCCACCGAGCTCATCGAGCTCATCGATGCCGGGCATGACCGGCATGGCCGGGATGGCGCAACCGGTCAACGCGGACGCACCGGTGGCCACCGACACCGTGGCGATCGAGAACTTCGCCTACTCGCCGGCGACGATCACCGTCAAGGCCGGCACCACGGTCACCTGGACCAACCGGGACCAGGACCCGCACACCGTCACCGCGATGAACGACGGCCCGTTCCACTCGCCGACGTTGAACAACGGCCAGTCGTTCCGCTTCACGTTCACCGAGCCGGGCCGGTTCGACTACCTGTGCACCATCCACCCGTTCATGACCGCCACCGTGGTGGTGACCCCGTGACCGCCGCACCGGGCGGCGACCCGCGCGGGATGACCCGCCGGCAGCTGATCCGGCACGGCGCGTGGTTCGGCGCCGCCGTCGCGCTCACCGTGGCCGGCGGTGAGGTGATCAGCCACATAGGCGGCAGCGCACCGGGTCCGGCGGCCGACGACCCGCACGCGCTGCGGTTCGTGCAGGTCAGCGACAGTCACATCGGTTTCAAGGGGCCGGCCAACACCGACGTCACCGGCTCGTTCGCCCGCGCCGTCGGCCAGGTCAACTCGCTCGGCTACCGACCGGACTTCGTCATGCACACCGGCGACCTCACCCACCTGTCGACCGCGGCGCAGTTCGACCAGGTCGACCAGATGCTCAAGGGGCTGAACACCGGGCAGGTGTTCACCGTGCCCGGCGAGCACGACTCGGTCGACGACCACGGCCAGAAGTACCGGGCCAGGTTCGGCGCCGGCAGCCGGGGCGAAGGCTGGTACAGCTTCGACGTCAAGGGTGTGCACGTGATCGCGCTGGTCAACACCCTGGCCCTGGAGAAGCTCGGGCACCTGGGCAACGACCAGTTGGAGTTCATCGAGCGCGACGTGGCGGGGCTGTCGGCCGATACCCCGATCGTGGTGTTCAGCCACATCCCGCTGTTCGCGATGTATCCCACCTGGGGGTGGGGCACCGACGACGCCACCCAGGCCCTGTCCTACCTGCGCCGGTTCGCCTCGGTGACCTGCCTGAACGGGCACGTGCACCAGCTGTTCTCCAAGACCGAGGGCAACGTCACCTTCCACAGCGCCACCACCACGGCCTACCCGTTGCCCCACCCGGGACAGGGACCGGCGCCGGCCCCGCTCACCCTGCCCGCCGGACAGCTCGGCGACGCCCTCGGCATCCGACAGGTCAACTACCAACCCGGCCAGCACGACCTCGCCGTGAAGGACACCAAACTCTCATGACCACCGCACGCCGCATCCTGGCCGCGCTCTGCCTCGTCGTCAGCGGATACATCCACGCCCAGCTCTACCTGCACGGCTACCGCGTCATCCCCGGCGTCGGGCCGGCGTTCCTGCTACAGGCCAGCGGGTCTCTCGCGGTCGGACTGCTGCTGCTGATCGCCGGCCCGTTGATGTTGCGGCTGGGCGGGATCGGCCTGGCCGCCGGGGCGCTCGCCGGGTTCCTCGCCTCACGCACGGTAGGCGTGTTCGGCTTTGTGGAACGCGGCCTGCAACCGGCTCCACAAGCACTGATCAGCATCCTCGCCGAAATCGCCGCCGTCGCGCTGCTCGTCAACTGGTCGTCCCGGAGCTCGGAGCAAAAGTTAAGTGGAGACTTGACTGTTTGAGGATGCGCCTCTACCGTTAAGTACGTGCTTAACCATGAGTCGCCGGCCGCGGATCAGGTGTTCCACGCGATCGCCGATGCCAACCGGCGGGCGATCATCGAGCACCTGACTCGCGGCCCGGCCACGGTGAGCGAGCTCGCGCGCCTCCTCGGCGTGACGATCGCGGCCACGGTCCAGCACCTTCAGGTGCTGCAGGCGAGCGAGCTGGTTCGGTCGGAGAAGACCGGACGCGTCCGCACCTGTCAGATCGATCCATCCGGCCTGCGACGCGCCGAGGAATGGCTGCGCCTCCAGCGAACGACGTGGGAGCGCCGCCTCGACCGCCTCGGCGACGTCCTCGGCGAGAACGCGGCCGACCACGCCACGGCCCCAGACGACCCCTCCAAGGAGGCCCAATCATGATCGAGCACTCGGTGAAGCACAGCACGTTCACACTGGAGCGGACCTACTCCGCTTCCCCGGCTCAGGTGTTCGGGGCATGGGCCGACCGCGACACGAAGGCGAAATGGTTCGCGGCCCAGGACACCGACTACACCCTCGACTTCCGCGTCGGCGGCACCGAAGCCGTCCACGGACACACCGACGACGGAGCGGAGATCGCCGCCGAATCGGTCTACCACGACATCCTCACCGACCAGCGCATCGTCTACACCACCCTCCTCTACGGCCGCGGCGTGCTGGCGACCGTGTCGGTGACCACCGTGGAGATCGTCCCCGACGGCACCGGCACGCACCTGGTGCTCACCGAACAGGACACCTTCCTCGACAACCGGGAACAGCCCGAATGGCGCCACCAGGGCACCGGCGACTGGCTGGACGCGCTCGGCCGCGAACTCGGCCACTCCTGACGGCCGGGCCACGACCTGGATCGGGGCGGCGGTCACAAACCGGGCCGCCGTCCTGTCCTAGGGGATGACTGGACGGCCTGACCCATGGCGCCGTCGATGTCCTCGGTTGACGCTCGGTAAGGGGAGAACAATATGAGTTCGGTCAACGTCGCACGCCCCGATGTGCCGGGGTATGACGAGTTGGTTCCGTCGCGCTACGCGCTGAAGGTCGGCGACATCGACGTGATGGTGATCAGCGACGGGGTGCTGCCGATTACCGCCGTGACGCTGGCCACCAACGCCGCCCCGGCCGACCTGGCGGCCTGGCTGCGGGACATGTTCCTGCCGCCGGAGATGCTCGACTGGCCGCTGAATGTGGCCGTGGTCCGTAGCGGCGGCCGGACCATCCTCATCGATTCCGGGCTGGGGACGGAGTTTCCGGGCTTCCCGAGGGCCGGGCAGCTGGCCGTGCGGCTGGACGCCGCCGGGATCGATCCCGCCTCCGTGACCGATGTGGTGCTCACCCACCTGCACATGGACCACATCGGCGGGCTGCTCGTCGACGGGTTGAGGGGCCGGCTGCGCCCGGACCTGCGGGTTCACCTGGCGGCCGCCGAGGCCGAGTTCTGGGAGGCGCCCGACTTCTCCCGCACCGTCATGCCGGCACCGGTGCCGGACGTGCTCCGAACCACCGCCTCGCGGTTCCTGGACGTGTACCGCGGCAACCTGAAGCCGTTCGAGACCGAGTACGAGGTGGCGCCAGGAGTAATGATCTGCCGTACCGGAGGTCACACTCCCGGCCACAGCATCGTTCGCCTGGAGTCCGGCGGCGACCGGCTGACGTTCGCCGGCGATGCCGTGTTCCAGCCCGGGTTCGACAACCCCGAGTGGCACAACGGCTTCGAACACGATCCCGAGGAATCGGCCCGCGTCCGGATTCGTCTGTTGACCGAGCTGGCGGCGAGCGGTGAGCAACTGGTGGCCACCCACCTGCCGTTCCCGTCCGTCTGCCACGTGACGGTCGCCGGCAACGCCTTCCGTTTCGTACCGGTCGTCTGGGATTACTGACCGCCCCTTGGCCGGCGGCAATATTCGTGGCGAAAGCTCCCCGATGTGGGGGATCATTGGGTGTAGACCCCTGGGCCACGCCGTCGATACGCGCGGCCGGAGAGGTGGGTATGGGCTACCGGCGAGCGTTTCTCCGCGCTGTGGTGTTCGTGATCGGCGCCATTGCGCTTCCGGCCACCCTTACCGCGACCCCGCACGCTCCGGCCGCCGTCATCGAGGCGCCGCATCCGAGTGCCTCGGCGCAGCAGCCCCCGGTTCGCGTCGCCGGCTTCGCCGATCGGCTGCGGGCCGAGGAGCCCGACGACGACAACCCCGGTGTCTGCGAACTCGCCTCGGCGCAGTCGTTGCTGGTCAACCACCCCGGGGCGGTGTGGGTCTGGGACGGCGCCTTCGTCGTGCTCATGGACCGCTCGCGCGTTGTGGCGCGCTGTGGGCCCGAGACCCAGTACCTCTGGTCGGTGGGTCCGCCGTTCACCGTGTGGGCGCCCACGCCGGGGTACCTGTTGCCGCCGTCGATCCCGGTGCCGAGTCCCGGCTGCCAGTGGTGGCAGACCAACTGCGAGAACGGGATCGACCTCTGCTCGGCCCCGCCCGCCGACTGCGCCACTGCCCGGGCCCGTTGCGCCTATCCCGTCGGCTGCCCGACCGGGATGGAGTCCACCCCCGCGGCGACGCCCTCGCCCGACCCGGCCACGACCGACCCGTCAAGCTCGACCGACACGTCGAGTTCCACCGACACGTCGAGTTCCACGGACTCGTCAAACTCCACCCTCGGGCAAACCCTGCCGGTACCCAACGGCCAGTCCGCGCCGTCCGGCCCGCGCGAAACGCCGGGAACCCGGCCGACCGAAAAGCTCACGCCGCTCGACCCGACGAAAACGGACGACCAGGACGGATCGCCGGAAGTCGCGTTGCCACAAGCGCCCGAGGTAACCCTCGAACCAACTCAGCCGGGGCGGCAGGTGCTACCCGAGCTGCCCAGTCCCGACGTCACCGACTCCAGCCCGGACATCACCGGCACCAGCCCGGACATGAGCGGCTCCAGCCCGGATATCACTGGCTCCAGCCCGAACATCATCGATAGCGGCCCCGGCGTCACCGGCTCCAGCCCGACCATCACCGACCCCGGCGGCGGGATGAGTGGCTCGAGTCCGGGCAGCTCGGGTTCCGACTCCGGCGGCGGCAGTTCTGGGTCACCCGGCCCGCTCATCCCCACGGGGTGAGCACGGGCAGATCCGGTGCGGATGTCGAGGGCGGCTTGGCGGCTCCGTCCCAGGGGCAGGTGCGGCCGCCGTGGTTGCACGACGCACTGGAAGGAGAGCCGCCATGGCCATCGCCGAGGACCTCGACCGCGCCACCGACTCGCAGTGGGACTGGGTCGCCGAGCACACCCGCACGTACCTGGCCTCGGGCGGCACCGAAGGTCATGACCGGGACGGCGTGCGCACCCTCGTGCTCGCCACGACCGGACGGCGGACCGGTATCCCCCGCCGCACCTGCCTGATCTACGGCACCTCGGGCGACGAGTACGTCGTTGTCGCCTCCAAGGGCGGCGCCGAGGAGAACCCGGCATGGTTCATGAACCTCGAGGCGGACCCCAGCGTCGGGGTGCAGGTCGGCACCCGCCGGTTCACCGCCCGCGCCCGCGTCGCAACCTCGACCGAGCGCGCCCCGCTCTGGGCTCAGATGGTGGACATCTTCCCGCTCTACGACGAGTACGCGCACAAGACCGGCCGGGAGATCCCGATCGTCCTGCTCACCCCGGTTGGCGGCGGGTGATCTGCTCGGTGAGGTAGCGCTGCATGAGCTCGCGGGCGTCGAGTTGGAAGAGGTTCAGCCGGTGGGTGTGGCGCAGTAGGAGCAGCCCGGTCGAGTGGGCGAAGGCTTCGGCGGTCAGCCGGGTGGCCTCGGGCGCGCCGAACAGTTGCTCCGCGGCCTTACGCACGGGCTCCAGGGTTGCCAGCAGCGCGGCGTTGAGCTCGCGGTTGACCTCGTGATCGGGCAGCCCCCGGGGGGCCACCCCGCCGGCGAACAGGTAGAACCCCATGTCGAGGTCACGGGGGTTCGCATCGTAGAAGTCGAAGAAGGCCATGCCCGCTGCGACGAACCGGGCGGCGGCCCCGTCGGCATCGGCCGACGCGGTCTCGGTCGCCGTCCGTAGCCGCCGCAGCGATTCGCGCAGGGCCGCCGCGTAGATGTGCTCCTTGCTCGGGAAGTACCCGTAGATCGCGCCGGGTGCGTAGCCGGCCTCCTTGGCGATGGCCCTGATGCTGGCCTCGCGCATTCCCTCGCGGGCGAAGACCCGCAGCGCCGCCTCCAGGATCAGGCCCCGTTTGGCCTCGGTCACCGCGCCGAGTCGATCCGCGCGCGCAGCGTCAGACATGCGTCGAGCCCTTCCGTCCGGGGTAGCGCGACGCTACAGTCTGAACGGCGTTCATCAAAATGAACACTGTTCTATCAGTCGTCGGGAAGGAGTCCAGGCTGATGACCACCGTCGTCGACATCGCCGCCAGCGAACGGGTGACCGCCTATACCGAGCGCTTCCGTGAGTTCCTCGACAACGACGTGGCTCGGCTGGGGGAGGAGCTGGCGGGCCGGGAGGCCGGCACGCCGAGCCAGCCACGTTTCGACGAGCAGGGGCGGATGCACCCGGCGGTGTGGGAGGCCCGTCGTGAGGTGCAGCGACGCGCCGGCGGGGCCGGCCTGTACGCCCCGCACGCCGGCGTCGAGGTGGGCGGTGGCGGGTTCGGCCTGGTCGAGATGCATCACGTGGAGGAGTTCGTCTACCGGCACTCGGGGCTCGGGCTGGGCCTGGCCGCGCTGGGGTGGACCGAAGGACCGAACCCGGCGATCGAGCACTGCTCGGGCGCGATGCGCGAGCGGTACCTGACCCCGCTGGTCAAGGGGGAGATCACGGCGGCCTTCTGCAACACCGAGCTCGGGGTGGGCTCGGACGTCCTGCGGATGGCGACCCACGCGGTCCGCGACGGCGGCGACTGGGTGATCAACGGGACCAAGGGCTGGATCACCAACTCGCACTTCGCCGATGTCCTGCAGGTGGTGGCGGTGACCGAGCCGGGAGCGGGCACCCGGTCGCTGTCGATGTTCCTGGTCGATGCCGACGCCCCCGGGGTGACCCGGGGCCCGGACCTGCCCACGACCCTGGCCGACGGGCTGACCGGGACGCTGGAGTTCGCCGGTGTGCGTGTCCCGGCCGAGAACGTGGTCGGCGAGATCGGCGACGGCTTCGCGCTCGCCATGTCGTGGATCAACTGGCGGCGGCTGTGCCGGGGCGGCATGTGCGCGGGCTGGGGCGCCTGGCTGCTGGAACGCTCCGTGGACTACGCGCGGCGGCGCCAGTCGGGCGGCAAGCCGATCGCCGAGCAGCAGGTCATCCAGCACATGCTGGCGAACATGCACGCCGACATCTACCAGGCGCGGGCCACGTCCCTGGTCGCCCAGGCCGAGCTGGACGGGCTCGGCCCGTACGGCCGGCCGTTGCACCCCGATGCCCCTCGGCTGATCAGCCTGGTGAAGGTGATCAACGACGAGGCGTTCTTCCGGGTCGCGGACACGGCGGTCCAGGTGCGGGGCGCGGTCGGTCTGATCCAGGACTCCCCGGAGGAGAAGCTGTTCCGGGTTGCCCGCAACCTGCGCATCCCGGCCGGGACCACGGAGATCCAGCGCAACGCGATCGCCCGCGGCCTGTTGCGGGGCCGGGCGGCGTGACCAGCCTGGCCTGCGTGACCGGTCGTTTCCAACCCGTCCACGCCCAGCACCTGGAGCTGTTCGAGATCGCGCTGCGCGATGCCGACCATCTCGTCATCGCGGTCACCAACCCGGACACCGGCACGCGCCACGAAGAGCCGACCTCGGCGCACCGGCACCTGCCCGGGGCCAACCCGTTCACCTTCTTCGAGCGCACCCAGCTGCTGGCGGCCGCGGTCACCGACCGGGGTTGGGCGGCGCGGACCACGGTCGTGCCCTTCGATCTGACCCGCCCGCGGTGTTGGCCCGAGTACGTCCCGTTGCACGCGAACCAGCTGGTTCGTGCCTACGGCGGCTGGGAGCACGACAAGGCCGCCCGGCTCGCCCGGGCCGGATACCCGGTCACGGTGCTCGACGGCGATCCGGCCACGCGGATCTCGGCCACGGACATCCGGGCCCGCCTGGACGGCAACGGCTGGGAGGATCTCGTACCCGCCTCGGTGGTCCCGCCGCTGGCCGAACTGCTCTTGGCCCGCTCCTCGGCCGGTAGCGGGCGTCGAACGTGAAGCCACCCGGCTACGGAGAGACCCAACCCCGCCTCAGCGACGACCGGCTCCCGATCGTGCTGGTCATCCTGGACGGGCTCGGCGACCGCCCGATCCCGGAGCTCGGCGGGCGCACACCGGCCGAGGCCGCACACACCCCCCACCTGGACGCCCTCGCCCGCCGAGGCGCGAGCGGCTGGCACCTGCCCTTCGGCTGGGGCCGGGCCCCGACCTCCGAGCTCGCCCACTGGGCGATGTTCGGCTACGCCGACGTACCGTTTCCCGGGCGCGCCGTCCTCGAAGCGCTGGGTGCGGGCCTCACCGTCGAAGCCGGTCGCGCCGTCACCCACGCGTCCCTGCGCACCTCCCGCCGTGACGGCCACGCCCTGCACATCACCGGACGGGCGCGCGCCGAGGACGCCCCGGACACCGCCGAGCTGCTCGAGGGGCTTGCCCCGGTGCTCGCCGGGCACCGGATGACCCTGGCTCGGCTCGGGGACCGGGGCGAGGCACTGCTCACCGCGACCGACCACCGATGCGGGGACGTCACCGACACCGACCCGCTGTTCGAGACCTTCCACCCCTGGATGCTGCCGGTCCCGACCGGCCCCGGCGGCGAACCGTTCGCCCGGGCGCTCACCGCGGCGCTCCAGGACGCGCGCACCCACCTGCGAACCAGTGCGGTCAACCAGGCGCGAGTTCGGCGCGGGCTCCCGGCCCTCGACGTGCTGACCACCAAGTGGTCCGGCCGCCTCGGGGCGATTCCCACGTTCGTCGAACAGGTCGGGGTGCCCGGCGCGATGGTCACCAGCACCCGGCTGTACCGGGGAATCGCCACGGTCCTCGAAATGCCCGCCACCCACCTCCAACCGCTGGAGGACCTGGAGCGGGACATGGTCGCCCGCCTCGACGCCGCCGCCGACCTGGTCGCCGCCGGTGCCCGCTTCGTGCACGTCCACACCAAGGCCACCGACGAGGCCGGGCACACCAAACAACCCCATGCCAAGCGCGACGTCCTGGAAATGATCGATCGAGGGCTGACCGGGCTCGCCGAGCTGGCCGGCAAGGCCGTCGTGGCGGTGACCGGTGACCACGCGACCCCCTCCACCCACGGCGTCATGCACACCGCCGACCCCACACCCCTGCTCGTCGCCGGCCCCACCGTGCGCGCCGACGACGTCACCGAGTGGGGCGAGCTCCCGGCGCGGAACGGCTGGTGGGGACCCGTCCGCGCCGAGGAGCTACTGCCGCTCCTGCTCGGCCAGGCTAACCGGCCGGTCTTCCTCGGCCACCGCATCACCGCCCGCCCCGTCATCGCCCTCGCCGACTCACCCCTGCCCATGCCGCTCCACAACGAGCGCACAACGGCTCGGCCGTGATGCCCCGCCGGCCCGGCCGATCGGGCTCCCACCCGTTCACCACTGGCGGCGGTCAACCTGACGGTCGGGGAGTGGTCACCCCCGGTGCTCGGCGGTCAGCAGCATGAACAGCGGCGTCGGGAAGCTGTCGCGCCACCACGGATCGTCCCGCAGCTGCTCGGGTGACGGGTGCGGCTCGCGCAGGTCGGTGATCACGAACCCGGAGCCGCGCAACACCCGCGCGTACCACTCGAGCGGGCGCAACCAGGACGTGATGACCGACGGCGATTCCAGGCCGCCGACGTTGAAGTGCTGTTCGATGCCGCGCAGCGAGAAGTACTCGTCGGCGGGCACGCTCCGGCGCGACCCGCGTTCGGACCGGCCGGCGTAGAAGCACGGGTGCAGGGTGAGGATGACCAGCCGGCCGCCGCCGGCCAGGACGCGGCCGAACTCGTCGATCGCGCCCTCGGCGTTGTACAGGTGACTGAACAGGTGGTTGCAGACCGCCAGGTCGAAGCTCCCGTCGGCGCTCGGCAGCGCGTCGGCGCTGGCCTGTACGAACGACACCGAGCCCGGCCGGGCGTCGGCTCCGGCCGCCCGGATCAGGCCCCGGCAGGCGTCCACCCCTACGACCCGCGCCCCGGCACCGGCCATCCGGCGGGACAGGTAGCCCTCGCCGCAACCGGCGTCCAGGACCCGCAGGCCGGAACAGTCGCCGATCGCGTCCAGGACCGCCGAATCGGTCAGCTCGGTGCGGAACCGGTCACGATCCTCCCGGATGACCCGCGCCCAGTAGCCGGCGTTGCGTTCCCACCGCTCGCGGGCCCGCATGACGGTCGTCTCGATCGACACAACCCCTCCTGGATCTAATATGTAGAACATTCGAACTACTCGAGTGGAGAACAATGCCCCGTACGTCGGCCGCCAAAGACCGGATTCTCGACGCGAGTGCCGAGCTGTTCCGGCGGCAGGGCTACGCGGCAACCGGGCTCAAGCAGATCGTGGCGCACGGGGGCGGGCCGATCGGCTCGCTCTACCACTACTTTCCCGACGGCAAGGAGAACCTCGCCACCGAGGCGCTCACCCGGTCCGGCCGTCGCTACGGCAGGCTGATCGAGTCGGTCTTCGAACGCACGGACTCCGCCGCGGCCGGCGTGCGGGCGTGGTTCGACATGGCCGCCGACCTGCTCGAACGCTCCGACTACGCGGACGGGTGCCCGATCGCCACGGTTGCGCTCGAGGTCGCGAACACCAACGAGGTCCTGCGTGGGGTCTGCGCGGAGGTGTTCACCTCCTGGCAGTCGGCGGTGGTCGAGCGCCTCGTCGGCGAGGGATGCGAGGCGTCACGGGCGCGCGAGCTCGCGAGCTTTGCCCTGGCGGCCCTGGAGGGTGCGTTCATCCTGAGCCGGACCAGCCGGGACGCGGCGCCGGTCCGCTCCACCGGCACGATCGTCGCCGAGGAGCTGCGAGCCTAGCGGCGATTTAGAACGTTCTATATAGTTTCGGGCATGTCGAAGGTCCTGTACGAGAAGCGTGACCGGATCGCCCATGTCACCCTCAACCGGCCCGAGGCGCGCAACGCGATCGACCCCGATGTCCATCGGCTGATGGTCGAGACGTTCACCGACTTCCGCGACGACGACTCGGTGGACGTGGCGATCCTCACCGGCGCCGGTGAGGCCTTCTGTTCCGGGGCCGACCTCAAGACCTTCATTCCGCCCCTGATCGGCGACGCCCGCCCGGGCGACGTGCGCGACATCGTCGACCTGGGTATCAACGGGATCACCCGGGGCCTGCACCGCATCGACAAGCCGATCATCGCGGCGGTCAACGGCTGGGCGCTGGCCGCGGGCCTGGAGACCGCGCTGGCCTGTGACATCCGTATCGCCTCCGAACGTGCGATGTTCGGCTCCTTCGAAGCGCGGCGGGGATATCACCACGGGGACGGGGGCATCGTCCGGCTGCTGAACTCCGCCGGGGTCGGTGTCGCCTCCCACCTGGTGCTCACCGCCGAACCGATCGACGCGCACCAGGCCCTCACCTGGGGCCTGGTCACCAAGGTCGTTCCCCATGACCGCCTCGCCGAGGAAGCGCTGTTGATCGCCCGGCAGATACTTCGCAACTCACAACGGGCCGTCCGCTCGGCCAAACGCACGCTGCACGACACGATCGGCAAGTCGCTCGACGACCAACTCCGCAACGAGGCCTTCACCGCGTACACCGGCGCCGACCCCGACACCCCGCGGCGACTCGAGCGCTTCTACGGCAAATCCGACCCCGGTCGAACCGGCCGCCACGCCACCGATCTTTAGCCTCGGAACCGAGCTGAGCCATTTTGGCTTGCGGTGGTGCCATAGCTGAGCCATGATGGCACCATGGACTTGACCGTGTACGTGAGCAACCTCGGGCGTGAGTTCGCCACGCTTGCCGATGCCGGCGGTGACGAGGCCCGTGCGCTGGTCGAGCGCCTGACCGGGTCGCTCGAGTCGGCGATCCGGATGACGCTGCTGGAGGCGCTGTCCGCCGCCGCGGACGAGATCACCCGGGACCTGGCCCCGGGTTCGGTGGAGCTGCGCCTGCGTGGACGCGATCCGAACTTCGTCGTGACCGCGCCGCCGGCCGCGCCGATCGAGGAGCCGGCCGGGGACGAGCCGGCGACGGTGGACGGCGGCGCGCTGTTCGCCGAGGACGGCCCGAGCTCGCGGATCAACGTGCGTCTCCCGGAGCAGCTCAAGGCGGCGGTCGAGGAGGCCGCCGCCAAGGAGGGGCGCTCGGTCAACGCCTGGTTGGTCCGGGCGGCCTCGGTCGCGGTCGCGCGCGCCGACCGCGACCAGCGGCCCGAGCAGCGCCCCAGCGGCAGAAGAGCCCGGCAGAGCTTCACCGGGTGGGTGCGCTAGCCGCACCACTCTCCACCACGCCAAGTCCCTGACCAGCGGGGATGCGCCACCTACTCATCACGAGGGGACAGCTATGCCCAATTTCGAGACACCCGAACCGATCTCGGTCACGCTCGAGCTCGGCGTCGGCAATGTGCGGATCGCCGCGAGCGACCGTGCCGACACCACCGTGGAGGTGCGCCCGAGCGACGACTCCGACGAGTCGGACGTACAGGCGGCCGAGAGGGTCCGGGTCGATTACGCGAACGGCGTGCTCCAGGTCGCCGGGCCGAAGGCGCGGGCCTTCGACTTCTCCCGCAAGTCCAGGTCGGTGGAGGTGTCCATCGAGCTGCCCAGCGGTTCACCGGTGTCCGGCGAGGTGCAGCTGGGGGACCTGAGCGCCACGGGCCGGCTCGGGGAGTGCCGGTTCAAGCCCTCCTGCGGGAACGTCCGGCTCGAGCGGACCGGTCCGTTGCGGGTGGACACCGGGGCCGGCCACGTCACCGCCGATGGGGTCGCGGGCAATGCCGAGATCCACACCGGTACCGGGAAGGTCAGCCTCGGCGAGGTCGAGGGCTCGGTGGTGGTGAAGAACTCCAACGGCCACACCACGATCGCCGCGGCCACCGGTGACGTGCGGGTGCGCTCGGCCAACGGCGACATCTCCGTCGGCCGGGCCGGAGCGGGTGTCGACGCGAAGACGTCCAACGGCAGCATCCGCCTCGGCGAGGTGGCCCGGGGCAGCGTCGAGCTCGGGACCGCGGCGGGCGACCTGGAGATCGGCATCGCCCACGGCACCGCCGCCCTGCTCGAGGTGAAAACCGGGTTCGGGCAGGTGCACAACCTGCTGGACAACATCACCGGGCCCGGGGAGTCCGACGAGACCGTCGAGGTGCGCGCGCACACCTCGTACGGCGCCATCACGATCCAGCGTTCCTGACCCAACTTCTGGCCCTCGGGGGAGTGACCCCTGGTTTCGCGCGCCCGAAAGGAGCGGAGACATGACGATCTCGCTGGACGGCCTGCCCGCCGCCCGGGCACCCGGCTGTCCGTTCGACCCGCCGGCCGGGCTGACCGGGCTGGCCGGACTGACCCGGATGACCTACCCGGACGGCCACGTCGGCTGGCTGGCCACCGGCCACCGGGCGGCGCGCACCGTGCTCGCCGACCCCCGGTTCAGCGCCCGCTACGAGCTGATGCACCACCCGTTCCCCGGCGCCGGATCGGGCACGCTGACGCCCGCGCCACCCGGCGACATGCTCGGCGTGGACCCGCCCGAGCACACCCGTTACCGGCGCCTGCTGGCCGGCCGGTTCAGCGTGCGCCGGATGCGGCTGCTCACCGAGCGCGCTGAACAGCTCACCGGCCAACACCTGGACGCGATGGACCGGGCCGGCCCGCCGGTGGACCTGGTCGCGGAGTTCGCCCGGCCCATCCCGGCGCTGATGATCTGCGAGCTGCTCGGCGTGCCGTACGCCGACCACGAGTACTTCCAGCGCCATGCCGCGACGGTGAACCGCCACGAGGCCACCGAGGAGCAACGCGCCACCGCGTACCTGGAGATTCAGGGGTACCTGCGGGAGCTGGTCGCCGCGAAGCGGGCGGCGCCCACCGACGACCTGCTCGGCGACCTGACCACCAGCGACCTGGACGACGAGGAGTTGGCCGGGGTGGGCACGCTGCTGCTCGGCGCCGGCCTGGACACCACCACGAACATGATCGCCCTCGGCGTGTTCGCCCTGCTCCGGTGGCCCGAGCAGCTCGCCGCGCTGCTCGCCGACCCGGACCGGGCCGTCGAGGAGCTGCTGCGGTACCTGAGCATCGTGCCGTTCCTGGTCCGCGCCGCGCTGGCCGACGTGGCGCTGGACGGCCATCTGGTCAAGGCCGGCGAGACGGTCACCGTGGCCGTTCCGGCCGCCAACCGCGACCCCATCCGGTTCGCCGACCCGGACACCCTCGACGTGGCGCGACGCGCCACCGGGCACTTGGCCTTCGGCCACGGGGTGCACCAGTGCCTGGGCCAGCAGCTGGCCCGGATGCAGATGCGGGTCGCCTACCCGGCACTGTTCGCCCGGTACCCCGGTCTGCGCCTGGCCGTGCCGCCCGAACAGGTGCCCCTGCGCACCGACATGGACATCTACGGCGTGCACCGGCTCCCCGTCGCCTGGGACTGAGCCCTGGACCGGGCGGATCCCGCCCGACGACGCCGGCCCGGCCTGACCGGCCGGCGATCACCATCACCATCACCGAGTAGGAGACCTGTCCGATGCCCACCTTCCAGACTCCTGGCCCCGTGACCGCCACGGTCGAGCTCGCCGCCGGGAACCTCCGGGTCAGCGCCGGCGACCGGACCGAAACCACGGTCACGGTGAACCCCACCAACCCCGGCACCGACCGGGACGTCAAAGCGGTCGAGCAGACCGCGGTCACCCTCACCGGCGGTGAGCTGCGGGTTGCCGCGCCCACCGGCAAACCGAGCCTGTTCGGCAAGGTCGGCTCGGTCGACGTGCTGATCGAGCTGCCCACCGGCTCCGCCCTGCACGCCACCGCCGCCATGGCCGAGTTCCGGACCGAAGGCACCCTCGGCGAAACCCGCATCCGGACCAGTGGCGGCGCGATCACCCTGGAGTCCACCGGCTCGCTGGAAGCCGGCATCCGCCTCGGCGACGTGACCGTGGCGAGGGTCGACGGGCACGCCGAGGTGAGCGTCGAGTCCGGAAAAATCAACATCGGGCAGGTCGGCGGCACCGCGTTGCTCAGGAACACCAACGGCGATACCCGCCTGGACCGGATCACCGGCGACCTGACCGTCGAGGCCCGGAACGGCGGCATCCGGATCGGGGAGATCCTGCGCGGCGTCGTCTCGCTGCGCACCGAGAACGGCGGCATCCAGGTGGGCGTGCACCCCGGCACCAACGCCCAGGTGGACGCTCGGACCGCGTCCGGCGATGTACGCAACGAGCTGGAGAGCCTGGACACCGCCGAGGAGAAGGCCGAGCTGCGCGCCAGCAGCACGCACGGCAACGTCCGGATCCACCGGTCCACCGCCGGCTAGACACGCGGCACGAAGGGGGCTCGAGGGCACCGGCGGAAAACGCCCGTGCCCTCGAGGGGTCCCACCCGGTCGGTCAAGATGTGCGGATGGCAGTGGCCGAGTTGAGGTTCGAGCAGCATCTGGTGCGCGGTCTGCTGCGGGAACAGCATCCGGACCTCGCGCACCTGGAGCTGCGTGACGTCAGCGGCGGCTGGGACAACCAGCAGTGGCGCCTCGGCGAGGAGCTGGCCGTGCGCCTGCCCCGCACCGAGCGAGCGCCGGCCCTGCTGCACATCGAGCAGACCTGGCTGCCGCGGCTGGCCGGGCGCCTGCCGCTGCCGACGCCCGCCCCGGTGCGCGTCGGCCGGCCTTCGAGCCGGTTCGAGCACATCTGGACGATTGCGCGCTGGGTCGAGGGGGAGCCGGCCGATCGCGCGCCGATCACCCGCATCGAGGCGGCCGAGATCCTCGCGGGGTTCCTGACGGCGCTGCATCACCGGGCACCGGCCGACGCCCCGGCCAACCCTCCGCGCGGAATGCCCCTGAGCGGACTGGGGCCGGTCGACGGCTGGTTCGAGCTCATTGCCGACCACCCGCACGCCGACGCCGCGCGGGAACTGTGGGAGAGGGCCGTCGCGGCGCCCGCCTGGCCGGGTCCGCCCCTGTGGTTGCACGCTGACCTCCATCCGGCGAACGTGGTGGTCAGGGACGGGATGCTCGCCGGGGTGATCGACTTCGGCGACCTGTGCTCGGGCGATCCCGCGTTCGATCTCTCGGCCGCCTGGATCCTGTTGCCGGCCGGCGCGGCGGGCCGGTTCTTCGACGCCTACGAGCGGGCCGACGAGGCCACCATCACCCGGGCCCGCGGCTGGGCCGTCCTGCGCGCCCTGGCCCTGATCGGGATCGGCCAGAACGGCCGGCTCGGTCGGCCCGGCGGCAAGCCGACCTGGGAGCCGGCCGGCTACGCCACCCTCGAACGGGCACTGGCGAGTCGGGGATTCGGGTACGGCGAGTCGGGGATTCGAGGACGCCGACGCTCCGGGTAACCGCCGTCTTCGTCGCTCTCTGTGAACTCTCAGTAACGATGCGTGCGGTAATGGGGCCTTGCAATGGCAGGATCCAGCCCCATGGACAGCCGAGTTCTGGACAGGCGCGAGTGGGGACTCGCTGAGGCCACTCGCCAGCTGCTGGGCACAGCGGATCCGGCCGAGGCCGGGCGGCGGGATGCGCAGATCGAGCGCTCGATCAGGTCGTTCCTGGCCCAGCCGGCCGGCGCGGTCGAGCTGGACGATGCCCTCGCGGACCAGTTGATCATTCTTGCTCACCACTTCGGCGTCGAGGAGGCCTACTTCACCGACCCGGATGTGGCCGAAGCGGCCGCCGCCCGGCGAACACACCCCCCGGCCCGCCAGCCCGTTGCGGCGGCGGCCGACGGCGGAGTCCTCGCCCCGACGCCGGGCGTGGCCCGCCGCCACCGGGGGTGGGCGGGCGTGGCTGTCGGGTCGGCCGCGCTGCTGGTCGGTGCCGCCGCCGGCGGGTTGGTGGGCTACCGGATCGGGGCCGACACCGGCCGGCCCGCGTCACCGGTGGCCGCGCCGGTGCCGGTACCTTCCCGCGTTTCGCCGGGCGAGCCGTCGAGGGGTGCCGGTGACAGGGTGCTGTCCAGCGTGGTGCGGTTGCGGGTCCACCCGGGGAACCAGGCGGGTTCCGGATCCGGCGTCGTGCTCAGCCCCGACGGTTTGGTGCTGACCAACGACCACGTGATCGCCCACGCCGGCCAGATCACCGTGCTGCTTCCGAACGGCGCCTCCCGGCCCGGTCACGTCGTCGGCCGTGACCCCGCATCCGACGTCGCCGTGGTGGCGGCGGACAACCTCACCGGGCTCACCCCGATCGAGCCCGCCAACTCCGACGCGGTTCGGGTCGGGCAGCCGGTCACGGCGATCGGGTCACCGCTCGAGGCGGGCGGCACGGTGACCAGCGGCGTGGTCAGCGCGGTCAACCGCAACGCGATCCAGATCGACGCCACGATCAACCCCGCCGACTCCGGCGGGCCACTGCTCGACTCCCACCGCCAGGTCATCGGGATCGAGACCGTCCCCGGCCCCTCGGCGCCGGGTGGGCGGCCCCAGCCCGGCTTCGCGATCCCGATCAACCAGGCCGTACGGGTCGCCGAGCGGCTCCTCGACGCCACCAGGGCCGCTCAGACGGTCCTGGGTGCGCAGGTAGCCACCGGTGGCCGGCTCGCGGCGCTGAACGAACCGTCCGGGGCGCGGGTCGTCGCCGTGACCTCCGGCGGCCCCGCGAGTGCCGCCGGGCTCAAGGCCGGCGACATCGTCGCCAAGGTCAACGGGCGTCCCGTGGCGTCCGGCGACGAGCTGGTCGCGCTGACCAGGAACCTGGCGCCGCGCGACGTCGTCACCCTGCAGCTGGGCGACGGCCGGTCGGTCCGCGTCCCGCTGGCCCAACGATCGACGGCCGCCGGCCGATGACCTAGTGCCCCGACACGAGCGTCCGCGCCGGGTCGCTAGCCGAGGTGGCGAACGACCCGGGCCGGTACGCCGGCGGCCAGCGTGGCCGGCGGCACATCGCGGGTGACGACCGCGCCGGCCGCGATGACCGAGTCCGCTCCCACCGTCACTCCTTGCATGATCATCGCCGAGGCCCCAATCCAGGCGTTCCGGCCGATCCGGATCGGTGCGGCGGTGATCCCCGAGCGACGCGGCGACGGGTCGACGGGGTGGCCGGACGTGATCAGGCTGACCGACGGGCCGATCATCACGTCGTCCTCGATCTCGATGCCGCCGACGTCGTTGAGCCGGCACCCCTGGTTGACGAAGACGTTGTGGCCGAGCCGGATGTTGACGCCGTGGTCCGAGTACACCGGCGGGATCAGGTGGAAGCCCTCGTCGACGGGGCGGCCCGTCAGCTCGGCCCAGGTGGTCCGGATCGCCTCCTGATCACCGTAGGGCAGCGCGTTGAGCCGTTCGGTCAGGCGGATCGCGCGCTCGACCCGTTCCCGGAACCCGCGCGGTACGGGCTGACGCATGGCTTCTCCCTCGAGGTGTACAACCGTTCCTTGGGAACGCCGATGCAATCACCGGCTGACAAGCCTGGTCAAACAACGCTTGTGCCATGACGTCACAACCGATGGTTGTACATCTAGGGTGGCGGAGTGGAGCTCGAAGTCGTCCGGACCTTCGTGGCGGTCGCCGACAACGGGCAGTTCCAGGCGGCCGCCGACGAGCTCGGGATAACGCAGCAGGCCGTCTCGAAACGGGTCGCCACCCTGGAGCGGGCGCTCGGCGCGCCGCTGTTCGCCCGGTCGCCCCGGGCGCGCGGCTGAGCGTCGACGGGCAGGCGTTCCTGCCGCACGCCCGGGAGCTCCTGCGGGTCGCGGAGCGCGCGGCCGCCTCGGTCCGGCCGGGCCGGCGGGCCCTGCGCATCGATGTGCTCAACCGCCGCACCGCTCCGGCGACGTCGCTGCACGCCTTCCACCAACTGCACCCCGGCATCGACCTCGACGTGATCACCCTCCCCGACGCCCACGCCGACGCCGCCGTGGCGGCGGTCGCCGCCGGAACCATCGACGCGACCGTCCGCGCCGTCATGGAACCCCGGCGTCAGATCACCTCGCCGATCAGGGCTGCCCGGGCCATCGACGACCGCCACCAGCTTCTGGTCGGCCCCCGCCACCCGCTGGCCGACGCCGCCAGCCTGACGCCCGGAGACCTCCGGCGGCGGCGGATCTGGATGCCGGGAATGAGGGCCGACACGGAATGGGGCGCGTACTACGACGAGCTGGCCGAGGAGTTCGGGCTCAGCATCGACACCGTAGGGCCGGCGTTCGGGACCGAGGTACTCCTGGAGGAGATCGCCGAGTCCGCCGACGTGGCCACCCTGGTCGGTGAGGGCACGCGCTACCTGTGGCCGGAGTCCTACGACCTGCGCCGCATCCCGATCGTCGATCCCACGCCGGTCTACCCCCACTCGGTCATCTGGCGCGACGACAACGCCCATCCGGGCCTCGCGGCCTTTCTCGACCATCTGCGCGCCGTCCGCGCGAGCAGGGCTGGGGAGCGCACCTGGGCACCGAGCTGGGCTCGGGCATGATCACCGGCTCTGGTGCTTCAGCGTCGATTTTCGACGCTCAATCGCCACGAACGGCGATCACCCTCTTCGCGGCTACCTGATTCCATGGTCAACAGGGCACCACGGCCGCCCGGCCTTAGTCGCGGTCCAGGGCCGAGCGGATGCGGGAGGCGAGGAACCGCTGTTCGGCGGCGTTCTCGGTGATTCCCAGGGCGGCGTGGTAGGCCTCGATGGCCTCGGCGTGCCGGCCGAGGCGGCGGAGCAGGTCGGCCTTGGCCGCCGGCAGGTAGGGGTAGCCGGTGAGCCGGCCGTCGCGCTCCAGCGCCTCGATCTCCGCCAGCCCGGCCGCCGGCCCGTCGACCATGGACACCGCGACCGCACGGTTGAGCGCCACGACCGGCGTGTCCCAGATCCGCAGCAGCTCGTCGTAGAGGGCGCGGATCTGAGGCCAGTCGGTCGCGGCGTAGCTCGGTGCCTGCGCGTGCAGGGCCGCGATCGCCGCCTGCAGGGCGAACCGGCCCGGCGGCCCGGCCCGCAGCGCGGTGACGACCAGCCGGTCGGCCTCCCCGATCAGGTCACGGTCCCAGGCGGAGCGGTCCTGCTGCTCGAGGCGGACCAGTTGCCCCTGGTCGTCGGTACGGGTGCCCCGGCGGGCGTGATGGGCCAGCATCAACGCCAGGATCCCGGCGTTCTCCGGGTCGTCCGGCACCAGGCGCATGAGCATGCGGGCCAGGTCGAGGGCGCGGTCGGTGAAGTCGTCGCGGACCAGCTCGTCACCGAACTGCGCGGTGTGGCCGGCGGTGTAGAGCAGGTGGATCACGGTGCGCACGGCGTCCACCCGGGCCGGCAGGTCGGCGGCGGCCGGCACCACGTAGGGGATGCCGGCGGTGGCGATCTTCTTCTTGGCCCGGGTCAGCCGGGCGGCCATGGTGGTGTCACTGACCAGGAAGGCGCGGGCGATGTCCGGAACCGCGACCCCGCACACCAGCCGCAGGGTGAGCGCGATCCGGGCGTGCTCGGCCAGCGCCGGGTGGCAACAGGTGAAGATCAGCCGGAGCCGGTCGTCGGGGATCGCGCCGGCGTCGTGTTCGGCGGGCTCGCGGGTCTCGGGCTCCATCAACAGCGGCAGCTTGCGCTCGAGCGTCCGCTGGCGGCGCATGACGTTGAGTGAGGTGCGCCGGGCCACGGTGGTCAGCCAGGCGCCCGGCCAGTCGGGTACTCCGTCCTGCCGCCATATCCGCAGGGCCTGCTCGTAGGCGTCCTGCACGGCCTCCTCGGCCGCATCCAGGTCGCGAGTCACGCGCACCGTCGCGGCGAGCACGTAGGCCCACTCGCGACGGTGCGCGTCGGCGACCGCCCTCTCGATCTCGCCCGGGTCCGCTCCGTTCAGCTCGTGTCCCCGAGTTGGATTCCGAGCAGCGGGCGGACCTCGACCCCGCCGTTGGCGACCGGGGTGAGCTTGGCCAGCTCGAGGGCATGGTCGAGGTCGCGGGCCTCGATCACGGTCACCCCGGCCAACGCCTCCTTGGTCTCGATGAACGGGCCGTCGGTGACCAGGTCGCCGCGAACCGCCGTCGCGGTGTCCGGCGGCTGCAGCGCGATCCCGGCCAGGATCCGGCCGCCGCGTTCGACCATCTCGGCGTCGACCGTCTCGTTGGCGGCCATCACCTCCGGCGGGACGTCATCGGGCCAGTTGGGGGTCATCCGCTCGTAGATCAGCACCACGTACTGAGGCATCTATCCGGCCACCTTCTCCTCGAACACTCCGGTCAACCAACGCTGCCAGGCCTCCTGCTGCATCGCCTGGTCGACACCGTCGGCGAACAGGTGGTGCGCCACGCCGACCGGGTAGCCCCAGGCGTCCCGCCCGTACACGCGGTAGAGCGCGTCGGCGGTACGTACGCCCAGGAACGCGTCGGTCGAGTAGTCCACGACGCCGTCGATCGGGTCCAGGCCGGCCGGGGTCAACCGGACCCGTTGGCCGGCGGCGACATCCCCGGACAGGCCGAGCGCCGCGCGCACCGCCGACATCCCGCCCTTGGCCGACGACTCGGGGCCGTCCACGCTCACGTAGGCGGCCTCGCGCCCGCCGAAGTAGCGGACGTACTCGGCCAGGGAGTGGTGGTAGAACTCGGTGTGCCGGCGGCAGGCGTCCAGCTCGACGTCATAGTTCTCGGTCAAGACGCTGTTGTGGACGTAGTGCACGTGCGTCCCTTCGGGATGCGGCACCAGCACGAACGACAGCTGGTTGAACCCCTCCGACGTCTCGCCGGGTTCGCTGCCCTCGGCGCGGGTGACGAAACGCTTGGGCGGCTCCCACACGGTGACGCTGCCGCCCTGTGGGGTCAGGCCCCGCTCGGCCCCGCCGACCCGTGGCTCGTACTCCACCTTCCACACCCACCCCTCGGCATGCACGGTGATCGCGTCCCAGACCTGTTCCGGGGTTCCGGGCAGCACACCCTCCCATCGCACCTCGAACGGTTCCGCCATCGTCGCTCTCCTCATCTCGTGCCATGGCCGTACACCCGGCCCTCACACCAGATCGACAAACTGCTTAGGTCGGAATCGACATCGTGGACGGGGAAATCTGGCCGCGGGCGGGACATTTGTGACTGGCATCACAGACCATAAGGAGGCGAGGTGCCCGAGCTTCCCGAAGTGGAGTCGGCCCGCTTGGTCATCGAGCGGGCCGCGCTGGGGCGGCGGATCGTCGCGGTCGACGACTCCGACGGCTGGGTGTGCCGCCCGCACACCGAAGGGCAGATCGCCTCGGCGCTGGTCGGCGGCACCCTGACCGCGGCGCACCGGCGGGGCAAGACGATGTGGTGCGACACCACGAGCGGCCCGGTTCTCGGCATCCACCTGGGGATGTCCGGCAAGATCGTGATCGCCGACCCGGACGGGACCGAGATCGACGGCGGCGACTACTGGGAGGGCGGCCGGAAGCCCGGCGACTACCGCTGGTCGCGCTTCTCGCTCGGCTTCGCCGGGGGCGGCACGCTCCGGCTGGTCGACCCGCGCCGGCTCGGGCGGGTGCGGCTGGACCCGCCGCTGGACGGCCTCGGCCCGGACGCCGCGACCATCGGCGCGGACCGGTTCGCGGCGGCGCTGCGCGGGCGGGGGCCGGTCAAGGCGCGCCTGCTGGACCAGCAGGCACTGGCCGGCGTGGGCAACCTGCTGGCCGACGAGATCCTGTACCGGGCCGGGATCAACCCGGCCCGCCCGGTCGACGAGCTCACCGGGCGGGAACGCGGACGGCTGCACCGGGCGGTGCGCGAGGCCGTCGGCGAGGCGATGCGGGGCGGCGGTGTGCACACCCTTCCGCTGGTGCCCCACCGCCGGCCGGGTGGCCACTGCCCTCGGGACGGAGCCGAGCTGCGGCGGACCAAGGTCGGCGGCCGGACCACCTTCTGGTGCCCCCGCCACCAACCCGCCTGAACGGTTCAGCCGGTCCGCAGCCGTGCCCGCTGCAGCTTGCCGACCTCGTTGCGGGGCAGCGCGTCCACGTAGTCGAAGATCCGGGGGCTGGCGTGCGCCCCGACCCGCCGGGTCACCTCCGCGCGCAGCTGGTCCTCCAGCTCCGGCTGGGGCGGCGCGTCGTCGGCGCGGACGAGCACCGCGCGTACCACCGTCCCGCCCCGCCGGCCGGGGGCGGCCACGGCGGCCGCCTCGACCACCGCCGGGTGGTCGCCGAGGACCCGCTCGACCTCCACCGGGCTGACGTTGTACCCGGAGGTCACGATCATGTCGTCGTCGCGGCCGAGGAACCGCCAGCGCCCGTCCGGGTGGATCACCGCCCGGTCCTCGGTGACGAACTCGTCCCCGCGCCAGCGGGCCGCCCACGTCTCGGGGCGGTTCTCGTAGCCGGTGCTGAGCTGGTAGCGCGGTCGGCGCACGGCGATGAGCCCGCTCGCGCCGGCCTCGACCGGCTCCCCGCCCGGGTCGAGCAGCCGGGCCTCGAACCCGGGCAGTGGCCCGCCGAGCGTGCCCGGCCGGGGCGGTGACCCGTCGACCAGGTCGCACAGCACCATGCCGACCTCGGAGAGCCCGTACCCGTCCCGGATCGCCGGTGCCCGCCCGGCGGCCCAGCGGCGCGCGGTGTCGGCGTCGAGGGGCTCGCCGGCCGCGGCCGAGGTCCGCAGGGCCGGCGGTGCGGCACCGGCGCGTTCCAGCGGGGTGAGCAGCCGCCGGTAGGCGCTGGGGGCGGCGGCGATGCAGGTCACGCGTTCCTCCCGGATCACCCGCCACCAGGCGTCGGCGTCGAAGTCGCCGCTGTAGAGCACCCGGGGGACGCCCAGCGCCATCGGCGCGGCGCCGGTCGAGTAGAGGCCGTAGGCCCAACCGGGGTCGGCGGCGGTGAACAGCAGGTCCGCCGGCCCGACCCCGAGCGAGTGGCGGACGAACGGCATCAGCGCGAGCAGCGCCGAGTGCGGCATGACGCAGGACTTCGGCTCGCCGGTGGTGCCGCTGGTGAACAGCAGCGTGGCCGGGTCCGCCCCGGCCGTGGGGGCCGCCGGGCCGTCCGGGGCGGCGCGCTCCAGCTCGGCGTGGAAGTCGCGGTCGCCGGGCCGCCGGCCCCGCCCCGCCGCGTCGGTGACCGTGAGGATGTGTGGGTCGCCGTCCAAGCTTTCCAGCGCGGGTTCGAGGCCGGCCCGCCAACGGTGGTCGACCACGACCAGCGCGGCGCGCGACGCGGCGAGGCGGTAGGCGAGGGCGTCGGAGCCGAAGCCACAGAACAGCGGCACGTAGACCAGCCCGCTCCGCCACGCGGCGAGCACGACGATCCAGCTCTCCACCTGCCGGGACAGCAGGCCGGCCACCCGGTCGCCCTGGCGCAACCCGGCGGCGGAGAACACCCGCGCCGCCCGGGCGCAGGCGCGGTCCAGCTCGGCGTAGGTCCACCGCTCGGCGCGGCCGTCGGCGTGCCGGACCACCAGCGCGAGCCGGCCCGGTTCGCCGGCGTACCGGCCGCAGGCCTCCCGGGCCGTGTTCAGCCCGACGGCCGGGTCGGTGCTGAGACCGGCCTCGACCTGGTCCCAGACCCGCTCGGTCTCCGCACTCATCGGAGAACCCCTGCCCGCCGGGCCGCCGCGGAGGAATCGACCTGGGCCGGCGGCGCGGCCCGCAGCGCCAGGAAGGTCACCGCGCAGGCCAGCACGATGTACAGCGCGATCGGCCACGATCCACCCCCCATCCCGACCAGCGCGACCGCGAGGAACGGGGCCGGGCCGCTGGTGACCATGCCGCCGACCTGGTAGGCGGCCGAGGCGCCGGTGTAGCGCAGCCGGGCCGGGAAGATCTCCGCGAGGAATCCGGCGATCGCCGCGTAGGTGACCGCGTGCCCGACCGTGATGACCAGCAGCATCGCCAGCAGGATCGCCCACGGGTTCCCCGTGTCGAACAACCAGAAGAACGGGAACGCGACCGAGGCCATGTAGCCGGCGCCGGCGGTCAGCATCGCGCGGCGGCCGATCCGGTCGGCGAGGGCGGCGGCGATCGGCACGGTGGCCAGGTCCAGCACGCAGGCGACCAGCAGGCACAGCAGGATCACGTCGCGGGAGACGCCCACCTCGGCGGGCCCGTAGGACAGCACGAACACCGACACCAGGTAGAACGGCACGTTCGAGGCGGCCTGGGTGGCGATGCCGACCAGCAGCGCCCGGGGTGAGCCGGTGAGCACGTCACGCAGCGGGAACCGGGACACCGTACAAGTGTCGCGGACCCGCTGGAAGTCGGGCGACTCCACGATGCGCAGCCGGACGTAGAGCCCGAGCAGCACCAGCACCAGGCTGGCCAGGAACGGCAGCCGCCAGCCCCACTCCGCGAGCTGGTCGGCCGGCAGTTGCTGCACCGCCAGGAACGCCGCCGAGGACAGCACCAGCCCGGCCGGCACTCCGGCCTGCGGGAAACCGCCGAAGAACGCCCGGCGGCCCGGTGGCGCGTGCTCGACCGCCATCAGCACCGCGCCGCCCCACTCGCCGCCGACCGCGAACCCCTGCACCATCCGGGCCAGCACCAGCAACATGGGCGCCGCGACTCCGACCTGCGCGTACGTCGGCAGCAGGCCGATCGCCGTGGTTGCGCCGCCCATCAGGACCAGGGACAGCACCAGCATCCGCTTGCGGCCGATCCGGTCGCCGAAGTGGCCGAAGACCAGCCCGCCGACCGGGCGGGCGACGAACGCCACGCCGAAGGTGGCCAGTGCGGCGAGGGTGCCCGCGACCGGGCTCAGCGTGGGGAAGAACTGCCGGTTGAAGATCAGCGTGGCGGCGGCGCCGAACAGGAAGAAGTCGTACCACTCGATGGCCGTCCCGATGAAGCTGGCCAGGGCCACGCGGGCGGGATGTGCGGCCGCCCTCCGCTCGTCCTCGGTCGTCACGGCAACCTCCGCGTCCTCGGTGAGCGCAACGGCCGGGAACGTAACACGGTTGGAACGATCGGTACAAGACATAGCTGCACTTCAACTGCAGCACTGGATCGTTCGGTACAGTGCCGGCATGACGAAGCTACCCCGAGTGGTACTGGTGACCGGGGCCTCGCGCGGGATCGGGGCCGCGATAGCCCGCGAGCTGCTCGCCCGGGGATGCCGGGTCGGCTGTGGTTACCGGCGAGACCCCGATGCGGTCGCCCGGGCGGTGGGGCCGGCCGAGCCGGAGGCGGTGCTGCCGGTGCCCTACGACCTGGCCGACGAGGCGAGCGCGGAACGCGCGGTAGACACGATGCTCGATGCGTGGGGCGGGCTGGACGGCCTGGTGCTGAACGCCGGCGTGTGGGACGGCGGGCGGCTGGCCACCCTCGACCCGGCGGACTGGTGGCGGGTGGTCGAGCTGAACGTCCGGGGTACCGCGGCGTTGGCGCGGGCCGCACTGCCGGCACTGGCCAAGGGCGACCGGCCGGGCATCGTGCTGGTGTCCTCGATCGTCGGGCTGATCGGTCACGCCGGTGACACCGCTTACGCCAGCGCCAAGGCCGCGATGATCGGGTTCGCCCGCTCGCTGGCGAAGGAGGTCGCGGCCGACGGCATCCGGGTGAACGTCCTGGCGCCGGGGTTCGTGGACACCGACATGACCGCCTTGGTCCCCGAGCGGTCCCGCCGCGCCATCGCCGACGCCACCCTGCTGGGCCGGTTCGGCACGGTCGAGGAGATCGCCCGCGCGGCGGTGTTCCTCTCCGAGGACGCCACGTTCTGCACCGGATCGGTGCTGAGCATCGACGGTGGCTGGTCCCTCTAGTCTGAGCGGCACCATGGCGACGAGCACCTACGAGATGAACCGGGAGCGGGTCATCGCCGTCGCGGCCGAGCTGTTCGCCCGCAACGGCTACCACGGCACCGGCATCGCCGAGCTCGGCAAGGCCGCCGGGCTCGGCCGGGGCGCGCTCTACCACTACATCGAGAGCAAGGAAGCGCTGCTCTACGCGATCAGCAAGGAACAGGTCGACCGCATGAACACCTTCGCCGAGCGGGCGATGTCGGCCGGCCTGGAACCCGAGGAGCTGCTCCGCACGCTGGCCCGGGGGCTGCTGCGCAACATCGCCGACCACCGCGCGCAGTGGGCGGTGTTCTTCCGCGACTACGGCGCGCTCACCGGCGAGCGGCGGGACAAGGTGATCACCGCCCGGGAACGCTACGAGGGCTATTGGCGCCAGGCGCTGGACCGGGGGGTGCAGGCGGGGGTGCTGCGCCCGACGCCCCGGCTGTTGGTCAAGGGCATCCTCGGCATGCTCAACTACACGTACCTGTGGTTCGACCCGGGCGGCGAGCTCACCCCGGAACAGGTCGCCGACGACTTCCTGGACGCGCTGATGCGCGGCGTTCGGGCTGGCTAATAGAGCGATCTATCTAGTACGGTTCCCTGAGGCCGAACAAGGGAGCCCGGGATGCGTGCGCTCTGGTACCTGAAACCTGGTGAGCTCGAGTGGCGGGACGTCCCCGAGCCGGAGCCGAACGGCCCGGACGCGGCGATCGTGCGGCCGCTCGCGGTGGCCACCTGTGACCTGGACGGACCGATCGTGCGCGGCGAGGTGCCCGCGCCGGGGCCGTTCCCGGTCGGCCACGAGTTCGTCGCGGAGGTGGTCGCGGTCGGGGAGTCGGTGACCTCGGTGGCGGCGGGCGACCGGGTCAGCGTGCCGTTCCAGATCAGCTGCGGGCAGTGTGCCCGTTGCCGGGCCGGCCTGACCGCCGACTGCCGCTCGGTGCCCGCCGGCTCGGCCTACGGCATGGGGCCGCTGAGCGACGGGCTGCGCTGGGCCGGCGCGGTCGCCGACCTGGTCGGGGTGCCGTACGCCGACGCCATGTGCGTGCCGCTGCCGGCCGGGTTGGACCCGGCCGCCCTGGCCGGGCTCTCGGACAACCTGGTGGACGGCTGGCGCACCGTCGGCCCCTACCTCGGCGCGGCGACCGAACCCCGGGTGCTGGTGTTCGGCCGGGGCTCCATCGGGCTGTACGCCACGGCGATCGCGGCCGCGCTGGGCGCCGAGGTGAGCTACGTGGACCCCGATCCGGACCGCTGCCGCATCGCCGAACTGGTCGGCGCGAGCGTGTTCCACGAGCCGCCGAAGGAGCGGTACCGGGCGCACCCCCTGGTGGTGCACACCGCCGGCACGCCCGACGCGCTGCGCGCCGCGATCGCCTCGACCACCTCCAGCGGGGTGTGCGTGGACACCGGCATCATCTTCGACAACGAGACCCCGTTGCCGCTGTTCAACATGTACGTCAAGGGCATCACCCTGGTGACCGGCCGGGCGCACGCCCGCCCGGCCATGCCGAAGGTCCTGGACCTGGTCACCGGCGGGCGCCTGGACCTGGCGCCGATGGTGCGCGCCACCGCCCCCTGGTCCGACGCGGTCGATGCCTGGGCCGGGCACACCGGTCGCCTGGCCCTGGTCCGCGACCCCATCTAGCCGGGCGGACGTGGGGCTTCGGCCCGGCCCTTCGAGCTGGACCGGCCGACGTTCGCGGTCCTCGTCCCAGGTTGATCGCCATCCGTGGCGGTTCAGCGTCGAAAATCGACGCCAAACCGCCAGGAACAACGATCTCCACCGGCCGGAGCGGAAGGCGACCAGCGAGCGCGAGCGCCGTACCAGCGGCATGCCCATCTGCCGCGGGTCGGGTCCCGCCCAGCGCGTTCTCGCGCGTGCCCACGGCGAGCGGCTGGTGGGTGGCGGTCTTCGTCACGCGGCGTTGCCAACCGCCGATCCGGCGGGCCGAGGACGACGGGCTCGAAACCTCAACTGAACGGCTTTGCCTCTGGACGCGCCGGCGTGGCCGGGGGGTTCAGCGGGATACCGGGCCGGTCCGGGATGAACACGCTGGCCAACAGGCCGATCACCGTCATTCCGGCCAGGTAGCCGCCGATCGAGTAGACGGTGCCGGTGGTGGTGCGCAGCGCCTCGGCGATGGTCGGCGCAAACGCGCCGCCGAGCACCGAGCCGAGCGCGTAGGCGATCGCCGCGCCCCGGTAGCGCACCCGGGTGGGGAACATCTCGGCGTACAGCGCCGACTGCGGGCCGTAGGTGAACCCGAGGCCCACCGCGTAAAGCATCAGCGCCAGCACCAGCGCGGGAATCGTGGCCAGGTCGACCAGCGCGAAGAACGGCACCATCCAGATCAGCTGGAGCACGAAACCGGCCTGGTACACCCGGACGCGCCCCCACCGGTCGGCCAGCCAGCCGCCGGCCAGCGTGCTGACCAGCCACACCGCCGCCGAGGCCATCACCGAGGCGAGCACCGCCGCCGGATCGAGGTGCAGCGACTTCACCGCGTAGGACTGCACGTAGCCGCCGGTGGTCATGTAGCCGACCGCGCTGTTCGCCGCGAACAGCAGCGCGCCCAGCAGCACCAGCCGGCCCCGCTCGCGGAACAACGCGCCCAGGGGGACGGGTGCCGAGCCGGCCCGGCGTACCTCCTCGAACACCGGGCTCTCCGCCACCCGGGACCGGATGAGCAGGCCGACCACGATCAGCACCACGCTGAGCAGGAACGGGATGCGCCAACCCCAGGCGAGGAACTGCCCGGGCGTGGTCAGCGCGCTGACCAGGGCGAGTACCCCGTTGGCCAGCAACAGCCCGATCGGCACGCCGATCTGTGGGAAGGCGCCGTACAGGCCGCGCCGCTCGGGTGGGGCGTGCTCCACCGCGAGCAGCGCCGCGCCGCCCCACTCACCGCCGGCGGAGAGGCCCTGCAGGATGCGCAGCAGCACCAGGATGACCGGCGCGGCCACCCCGATGCTCGACGCGGCCGGCACCAGGCCCATGAGCACGGTGGACACGCCCATCAGCAGCAGGGTGGCGATCAGCATCGCGCGCCGGCCGAACCGGTCGCCCAGCTGTCCGGCGAGCACCGCGCCGACCGGCCGGAACACGAAGCTGATGCCGACCGTGGCGAAGGACAGGATCAGCGCGTTCGGGCCCAGCGCGGCGAAGTACTGGCCGGCGAACACCAGGCCCGCGCAGATCGCGTAGATGAAGAAGTCGTACCACTCGATGGTGGTGCCGACCATGGCGGCGAGCACCACGCGGCGGTGCTCCCGGTCGATTCCTCCGCCGGACAAGGGCATGACGACCTCCTCAGACCTGGTTGCCGACCTTGAAACCCCGCGCGGCCGCGCCGTCGGCCTCGGCCGGCCGGGTGTAGCTGAAGCCGTCCGCGCCGATGGTCACGTCGGCCTCGCGCGGCTCGGTGCGGGTGTTGATCGGGCGCAACTGCCCGTCCAGGTTCAGCACCGGCGACGCCTCGGCGTACCAGGACGGCACCACCGGGTTGCCCCACCAGTCCCGGCGCTGGTTGTCGTGCACGTCCCAGCTGATCACCGGGTTGTCCGGGTCACCGGTGTAGTAGTCGTGCGTGTAGATCTCCACGCGGTGCCCGTCCGGGTCGCGCAGGTACAGGTAGAACGCGTTGGAGACGCCGTGCCGGCCGGGTCCGCGTTCGATCTGGTCGGACCGGCGCACCGCGCCCAGGTGGTCGCACAGGTGCAGGATCTGCCCGCGTTCCTGGCTGGCGAACGCGATGTGGTGCAGCCGGGGGCCGTCCCCGCCGGTGAGCGCGATGTCGTGCACGGTGGGTTTGCGGAACATCCAGGCGGCGTAGACCGTGCCGTCGGCGTCCACGATGTTCTCCGACAGGCGGAAGCCCAGGTCCTGGTAGTACCGCTGACCGGCCGGCACGTCCGGGACCACCACGTTGAAGTGGTCCAGCCGGCTGATCGCGGCGGCGCCGTGCCGGTCGTAGCGCTGGGTGAACCGCTCCACGTGGGTGGCGTGGTGGAAGAACTCCACCGGGAACCCGAGCGGGTCCTCGATCCGCACCGCCTCGCCGATGCCCAGGGTGGCGCCGGCCGGCACCCGCAGCACCCGCACGCCCAGCTCCCCGAAGTACCGCTCGGCGCGGTCCAGCTCCTCCGGCGCGGTGACCCGGTACGCCAGCTTGGCGCAGGCCGGCACCGGGCCGAGCCGCAGCACCAGCGAGTGGTGCAGGTACTCCTCGAAGGCGCGCAGGTAGATCGCATCCCCGGTCTCCTCGGTGACCACCAGGCCGAGCAGGTCGCGGTAGAACCAGCGCGCGGCGGCCAGGTCGGTCACCACCAGCTCGGCGTAGGCGCAGCGCAGGATGTTCGGTGGAGCGGCGGACATCGGGTCTCCTCGTCGAGAGCGGTTCAGGAGCCGAACCGGGTGGTGTGCACCGGGTGCAGCGCCACGTGCACCGCCTGCTCCTCGGTGTAGAAGTCGATGGACCGGCGACCGCCCTCGTGGCCCAGCCCGGAGGCCTTGACCCCGCCGAACGGGGTGCGCAGGTCGCGTACGTTGTGCGAGTTCAGCCAGACCATTCCGGCCTCGACGGCGTGCGCCACCCGGTGGCCCCGGGCCAGGTCGGAGGTCCACACGTAGCCGGCCAGCCCGTAGCGCACGTCGTTGGCCAGCGCGATCGCCTCGGCCTCGTCGTCGAACGGGGTCAGCGCCACCACCGGCCCGAAGATCTCCTCCTGGAAGATCCGCGCGGTCGGCGGCACGTCGGCGAACACCGTGGGGGCCAGGTAGTTGCCCTCCGGCAGGTGCTCCGGCCGGCCGCCGCCGGCGACCAGGGTGGCCTCCCGCCGGCCGATCTCCACGTAGCGCAGCACCCGCTGGTAGTGCTCGGGGTGCACCAGCGCGCCGACCTCGGTCTTCGGGTCGTGCGGGTCGCCCACCACGATCCGCTCCGCCCGGGCGGCGAGCCGGGCGACGAAATCGTCGTAGCTGCCCCGCTGCACCAGGATCCGGGAGCCGGCGGTGCACCGCTCGCCGTTCAGCGAGAACACCCCGAACAGCGCCGAGTCCAGCGCGGCGTCCAGGTCGGCGTCGTCGAAGACGACCACCGGGGACTTGCCGCCCAGTTCCATGGAGAGCGCCTTGAGGTGCGGCGCCGCCGCGCGGAAGATCGTCTGCCCGGTGGCCGACTCCCCGGTGAACGAGATCAGCTTGCTGCCCGGGTGGGACACCAGCGCCGCACCGGCCTCCTCGCCGATGCCGTTGACCAGGTTGAACACCCCTCGGGGCAACCCGGCCTCGGCGAAGATGTCCGCCCACAGGCTGGCCGAGAGCGGGGTGAACTCGGCCGGCTTGAGCACCACGGTGCATCCGGCGGCCAGCGCCGGCGCCAGCTTCCAGGACTCCAGCATGAACGGGGTGTTCCACGGCGTGATCAGCCCGGCCACCCCGGCCGGCTTGCGGTTGACGTAGTTGAGCTGCTGGCCGGGCACCTGGTAGGCCTCGTCGGTCTGCGTGGTGACCAGGTCGGCGAAGAAGCGGAAGTTCTCCGCCGCCCGCCGCGCCTGGCCGAGCGCCTGGGTGATCGGCAGGCCGGTGTCGAAGCACTCCCACTCGGCCAGCCGGGCCTCCCGGTCCTCGATCAGGTCGGCGATCCGGTACAGCACCCGGGCCCGCGCCCGGCCGGTCATCAGCGGCCACGGCCCCTCGGCGAACGCCCGCCGGGCGGCGGCGACGGCCAGGTCGACGTCCCGTGCCCGGCCGGCCGAGGCGGTGGCGTAGGGCCGGTTGGACACCGGGTCGGCCACCTCGAACGTGTCGCCGTCGGCCGAGTTCCGGCGCTCGCCGTCGACGAAGTGCGGCAGGTGGTCGGGCAGGCCGGCCGGCACGTGCGGCGCGGCGACGGCCGGTTGCGTGGTCATCGGGTCACCTCCGGGACAGGGGTCAGGTAGCGCTCGCCGGCGGCGGCCAGCGCGCGCACCTTCCGCCGGCCGTCCTCGCTGAGCGGGACCAGCGGGGGCCGCACATGGTCGCCCGCGATCAGGCCCCGCTCGGCCAGCAACCACTTCGCCGGGGCCGGGTTGGTCTCCACGAACAGCAGGTCCACCAGCGGGTGCACGCCGTAGTGGATCGCCCGGGCCCGCTCCAGGTCCCCGGCCCGGGCCGCCTGGTACATCTCGGCGACCGCCGCCGGCGCGATGTTGGCCAGCGCGGAGACGAATCCGGCGCCCCCGAGCGACAGGACGGGCAGGCACAGCAGCTCGATCCCGGACCACACCAGCAGCTCCGGCCCGGCCGCGTGCAGCACCCGGGAGAAGTGCTCGAAGTCCTTGGTCGTCTCCTTCACCCCGACGAAGTTGTCGTGGTCCCGGAACAGCCGGCCCACCGTCTCCGGGGCGATGTCCACGGCGGTCCGTGTCGGCACGTTGTAGGCCACGATGGGCAGGTCCGGGAACTCGGCGGCCACGGTGGCGTACCAGGTGTAGAGCGCCTCCTGGGTGGGCCGGGCGTAGTACGGGGTGATGACCAGGGCGGCGTCCGCCCCGGCGTCCCGGGCGGCGGCGGTGAGCTCCAGCGTCTCGTCCAGCTTGGCCGAGCCGGTGCCGGGGAGCAGCGGAACCCGGTCGCCCACCTCGGCGGCCACCGTGCGGATCGCCTCGGCGCGCTCGGCGACCGACTGCGCGGACGGCTCGCCGGTGGACCCGCCGATGGAGATGCCGTGCGAGCCGGCGTCCAGCTGCCAGTGCACCATGGCGCGCAGCCCGTCGTGGTCAACCGCCCCGGTCGCGGTGAACGGCGTGACCAGCGGGGCGATCGAACCCCTGATCCGCGCGGGGTCGGAGCGGAATCTCATCCTCGTCCTTCCTGGGAGTTCAGCACGGCGCGCACGGTGTGTTCCCGGTGCCGGCGCACCATGGCCTCGATGTCCGCCGGCGGGGCGTGCCGCTCGATCAGGGCGAGCAGCGTGTCGTGCTCGTCCACCGACTCCCGGGCCCGGTCCGGGACGAACGAGAAGACCGTGGCGCGCAGCGTGGCCATCCGCGCCCACTCCCGGTGCACCAGCTCGAGCAGGTGCGGGTTGGGGCAGGTGGCGATCAGTACGTGGTGGAACTGCTGGTTCAGCCGGCTGTGCCGCATCGGGTCCAGGTCGGCCAGGCCTTCGCGCATCGCCGCGTTCAGCCGGTGCGCCTCGCCCAGTGCGGCGGCGTCCAGGTGTTCGGCGGCCAGGCCGGTGGCCGCCGACTCGACGATGGCCAGCGTCTCGGCCGTCCACCGGTACTCGGCCGGGTCCAGGCCGCGCACGGCGGCGCCCACGTTGCGCACCACCTCGACCAGCGACTCCGCCTCCAGCCGCCGCACCGCCTCGCGCACCGGCACGGTGGAGACGCCCAGCTCCTTGGCCAGCGTGCTGAGCACCAGCCGGTAGCCCGGGGTGTACGAGCCGTCCAGGATGCGCCGGCGGATCAGGTGGTAGGCCCGCTCGACCTTGGACGATGCCTCGGTGCTGGTCATCCGGCTCCCTCGTCGTAGCGTGCTCGCCATTGCCCGGCCAGCGGGTACAGGTCCGGCAGGGCCGCGCCCTCGGCGACCCGGGCGGTGATCCAACGTTCTTCGGTTTCCTGGCGTTCCGCGTCTTCCAGTACCTCGGTGACCAGTGCGCGGGGGATCACCACTACGCCGTCGTCATCGCCGACCAGCACGTCCCCCACCGCGACGGTCGCGCCGCCGCAGGCGATGGTCACGTCGGTCTCCCACGGCACGTGCCGGCGGCCCAGCACGGCCGGATGCCGGCCGGCGCCGTACACCGGAAGCTCCAGGGCGGCGACCGCGGCGGCGTCGCGCACGGCTCCGTCGGTGACCACCCCGGCCGCCCCGCGCACCTGCGCGCGCAGCGCCAGGATGTCGCCCAGGGTTCCGGCGGTCGGGTCCCGGCGGGCCTCCATGACCAGCACCTCGCCGGCGCCGATGCCGTCCACCGCGCGTTTCTGCGCGTTGTACCCGCCGCCGTGCTCGGCGAACAGGTCCGGGCGGAACGGCAGGAAGCGCAGCGTGCGGGCGACGCCGACCAGCTTCCGCCCCGGGGTCAGCGGGCGCACCCCGTCGATGCTGGAGTCCTCGAAGCCGCGCTTGCGCAGCTGGACGGACAGCGTGGCCACCGCGACGTTGGCCAGCCGCTCGCGCAGCTCGTCGCCCAGCCCAGGTCGGGACGCCGGCTCGGTGCCCCAGGCGTCGGCGCGCGCCGCATCGTCCACCCGGGCTGGGGATCCCCACGGCGACAGCTCGGGGCCTTCGACGACCTCGGTGCGCAGCCGCCCGGTGCTCCGTTGCCCGGTCCGGTCGGTGACCTCGACCTCGATGACCTGGCCGGGCCGGGCCACCGAGGCACCGGCCGGCGTGCCGGTCAGGATGACGTCACCCCGCTCGAGGGTGATCATCCGGGACAGGTCGGCGACCAGGTGGCCGAAGTCGAACAACAGGTTCTCGCTGGTGTCGTCCTGCACCGGTGCCCCGTCCAGCCAGGTGCGCAGGCGCAGCCCGCGCGGATCGAGGCCGGCGGCCGGCAGCAGGGCCAGCCCGAGCGGGGTGAACCCGTCGCCGCCCTTGCTGCGCACGTTGGAGCCCCGGTCGGCGGCGCGCAGGTCGTGCAGCCCCAGGTCGTTGGCCGCCGTCACCCAGCCCACGTGCGCCCAACCCTCGTCCGGGCGCACGTGTCGGGCCGGCTGGCCGATGACCAGGGCGATCTCGCCCTCGAAGGCGAGCAGCTCGGTTCCCTCCGGGCGGGTCACCGCGCCGTCGCCGGCGAGCGAGGAGGAAGGTTTCAGGAAGTAGGACGCCTCGGTGGGGGTGCGGCCGCGCTGCGCCGCCCGGGAGCGGTAGTTGAGGTGCACCGCGATGACCTTGCCGGGGCGTTCGCCCAGCGTCCGGGTCACCGCGTCCGTTGTCCCCGCCTCCGTGACGCCCAACTGGCGTACCTCGCCTCCGGTCAGATCTGATCTGATATCAGCGACGAAATCATATACGATCTGGGTCGCCACGGCCAGAGGCGCGTTGCGTGCGCCCGGCTGCCCTCGTAGTGCGCCCGGCTACCCGCCGGCGGTGAGGTTGCGCTCGAGTCGGCCGAGCGTCTCGGTGAACCCGTTGAGCTGGTCCTCGCCGATGCCGGCCCGCAGCCTCCGGTCGAACTCACGCGCGACGCCGGCCAGCCGTTTGAACAGGTCCTGGCCGGCCCCGGTCAGCTCGACGATGTGCACCCGCCGGTTCGCCGGGTCCCGCCGCCGGGTGACCAGGCCGGCGGACTCCATGCCGTTCAGATGGTGGGTCAGCGTGGCGCCCTGAATGCCCACCGCCGAGGCGAGCTCGCGCTGGTTGGCGCCCTGGTGCGTCTTCAACGCCAACAGGATCAGCCAGATCGGCATCGACCCGCCGGCCCGGCTCATCGCGTCGTCGAACGCCGCGCTGGTCGCCTTCGCGGCCTGGGCCAGCGCAATGCCGATCGGGGTCCCGGCCGGTCGCACGCGGTCACCCTAGCACGAACGTTAGCCATCGAATTGTATTGACGCCTAATCATTCGATATCTAACGTTTTGTCGATGGCTACCCACCCGCACCGCTGGTCGGCGCTCGCGGTCGTCTCGCTGGCCCAGCTGATGATCGCCCTGGACGCCACGGTGATGAACGTCGCGCTGCCGTCGGTGCAGCACGCGCTGGGCCTCTCCGACGGCGACCGGCAGTGGGTGATCACCGCGTACACGCTGGCCTTCGGCGGGCTGTTGCTGCTCGGCGGCCGGCTCACCGACCGGCTGGGCCAGGCCCGCGCGTTCCTGGCCGGGCTGGCCGGCTTCGCGGCGGCGTCGGCCGCCGGCGGGCTGGCCACCGGTCTGGTCCCGCTGGCGCTGGCCCGAGCCGCGCAGGGTGCGTCGGCCGCGCTGCTGGCACCGAGCGCGCTCGCGCTGGTGTCGGTCACGTTCACCGCGCCGCGCGACCGGGCGAAGGCGTTCGCCCTGTTCGGGGCCATCGCGGGCAGCGGGGGAGCGGTGGGCCTGCTGCTCGGTGGCGTGCTGGTCGGTCAGCTGGGTTGGCGGGCCTGCCTGTTCGTCACGGTCCCGGTCGCGGTGGTGGCCGCCCTCGGCACCCGCTACCTGCCGTCCGGCCCGCCCTTCCGGCCCCGGATGGCGCCGGGCGGCCCGGGCGCCGGTTTGGACCCGCCTGGCGTGGGTTTGGACCGGCCGGGTGCCGGTTCGGACCCGCCGGGTGCTGGGCTGGATCTGCCGGGCGCCGCGCTGGTTACCGCCGGGCTGGCCGGGCTGGTGGCCGGCTGCTCCGGAGCGGCGGGCCAGGGCTGGGCGTCCGGTTGGACGCTGGGGCCGCTCGGTGCCGGGCTGGCGCTGATCGCTCTGTTCGGCTGGTGCGAGGCGCGCGCCGCCCGGCCGCTGCTTCCGCCGCGCCTCCTGGCCGACCGGGCCCGGGTTGGCGCGTGCCTGGCGGTGGCGTTCGCGGTGGCCGGCATGCTGGGGGTGTTCCTGTTCCTCAGCTACTACCTGCAGGTGGTGCTGGGCTACTCGCCGGTGCGCACCGGGCTGGCCTTCCTGCCGTTGTCGCTCGCGGTGTTCGGCTCCGCGCAGCTCGTCGCCGCGCGGTTGCTGCCTCGCTGCCCGGCCCGCGCGCTGATCGTGCCCGGCCTGCTGGCGGCCGCCGCCGCGATGGGGCTGCTCACCCGGCTCACGCCGGAGAGCGGCTACGCCTCGCTGGTCCTGCCCGCCGAGATCCTGCTCGGTGTGGGCCTCGGGTGCGTGTTCACCCCGGCGATCAGCAGCGCGACCGCCCGGGTGGACCGGGCCGACGCCGGGATCGCGGCCGCCGTGGTCAACACCGCGCAGCAGGTGGGCGGGTCGGTCGGCCTCGCGCTGCTGAACACCGTGGCCGCCGGGGCCGCCGCCGGCTACCCGGCCGCCCGGACGGTCGCCCTGGTCCACGGCTACACCACGGCCGCCGCGGTCGCCGCCGGGCTGCTGCTCGCCGGCGCGGCGCTGGCCGCCTTTCTGATCACCACCAGTACCGGAGGGAACCCATGATCCTGGTCACCGGAGCCACCGGGCATGTCGGCGCCGAGCTGGTCCGCCGGCTCGCCTCCGCCGGCGCCGAGCCGGTCCGCGCGATGACCCGCCGGCCGGAGGCGTTCACCGCGCTGCCCGGCGTGCGGGTGGTCCGGGGCGACGCCGACGACCCGGCCAGCCTGTGCGCCGCGTTCCACGGCGTCGAGCGGGCATTCCTGATGTCCGCCGAGCCCGTCGGCGGCGGTGGCCGGCGGCCGACCCAGCTGCCCCGGCTGGTGGAAGCGGCGGTGCGCGCCGGGGTGCGGCACGTGGTGGCGTTGTCCGTCTACACCGGGGGCGGGGGCGGCGACGTAATCGCCGAGTGGTGCGGGCGGATCGAGGGCGCGGTCACCGACAGCGGGATGGACTGGACGCTGCTGCGGCCGGGCCGGTTCATGTCCAACGCGCTGCACTGGGCACCGATGATCCAGCGGGGCGACGACATCACCATCCCGTTCGCGCACCGCCCGGCCGCCTCGATCGACCCCGCCGACATCGCTGCCGTGGCCGCCCTCGCGCTCACCACCGACGACCACCGGGGCGCCGCGTACCAGCTGTCCGGCCCGGAGGCGCACACCCCGGCCGAGGAACTGTCCGTGCTGGCCGAACTGTTGGACCGGCCGCTGCGCGCCATCGACCCGCCGCTGGACACGGTGCGCGCCGGCATGCGGCGAGGCGGGGTGACGGACGAGGTGTTCGACGCGATGGTGGCCCGCACCCTCGGCTCCGACGTGGGCACCGAGCTGCTGCCCACCGTGGCCGAGCTGCTCGGCCGGCCCCCCGGCAGGTTCGCGGACTGGGCACGAACACACCTCGACCAGTTCCGGTGACCGGCCGGCGGTAGCGGATCGTCACCCCTGGACGTCGGTCAGCGCGGGCCCGCGGTTGAGGTAGCCGGCGTCCACGGGGAAGGTCACGCCGGTGACGTAGCGGGCCTCGTCCGAGGCGAGGTAGACGATGGCGTTGCTGACGTCGACCGGTTCGATGAGCTGGACGGGCATCGGGTTCTGGTAGAGCGGGCTGCCGGCGATCTCGGGGAACCGCTCCACGAACGCGCCGTACTCGGCGTTGGCCACCATCGGGGTGTTCACGCCGGTCGGGTGCACGGTGTTGACCCTGATGTTGTGCTGGGCGAGCTGGCCGGCGTACAGGCGCATGAGCCCGACGACGCCGTGCTTGGCCGCGACGTAGGCGGCCTGCCCGGGCAGGGTGTTGAGCCCGATGCCGCTGAGGCCGGCGGTGGAGCTGGTGATGATGATCGCGCCGCCCCGGCCGCGCTCGATCATGCCGGGGATGGTGATCTCGAGGGTGTGCCAGACGCCGGTGAGCAGCGTGTCGATCCCGTCGTGCCAGGCCTGGACCCGCTCGCCCTCGCCGATGACCGGCATGATCCCGGCGTTGGGCAGCACGATGTCGACCGGCCCGAACTCGGCGACGCCGGCGTCGTAGGCCGCCTGCAGCCGCGCGCGGTCCCGCACGTCGGCGACGGCGGTGAGGATTCGGCCGTCGGCGTCCTCGACCAGCCGCTGGGTCTCCTCCAGGTCGGCCTCGGTGGCCAGGGGGTAGAACACCGTGGAGATCTGCTCGCAGATGTCCACCGCGATGACGGCCGCACCCTCCTCGGCGAGCCGGATGGCGTGCGAGCGGCCCTGGCCCCGGGCGGCGCCGGTGATGAAGGCGACCTTGCCCTCGAGTCGACCCATGACGGTTGATCCTCCTGCTGGTTCTAGCGGCGGTCTTCGGTGGCGAACAGTGCGGAACTGACCAGCGGGTCGCCCGGGCCGCCGGTCATCAGGGACAGGCCGGCCCCCGGCACCTGGTTGCAGGAGGTGCCCCTGATCTGCCGGACGGCCTCGGTGACCAGGCTCATCCCGTGGATGAAGCCCTCGGCCAGGTTTCCGCCCGAGGTGTTCACCGGCAGGCCGCCCCCGGGGGCGATGAGGTTGTCGAAGGTCAGCACCTCGCCGGCGGTCTCCGGCGTGCAGAAGCCGTGGTCGATGAGGGCGGCCACGCCCATACCGGTCATGTTCTCGTAGACCTGCACCACGTCCACGTCCTCCGGGCGGTAACCGGACTCCGCCCACAACCGGCGGGCCACGCCGGCGAAGTTCGCCGAGCCGTACGGCGTGTGGCTCTCCTCGAGGCCCGCGCCGCCCGCGGTGGCCCCGGTGGGCGCGGAGAGCAGGTACGCCGGCGGCTGGGCCAGGTCGCGGGCCCGCTCCGCGGAGACCAGCACCACGGCCACGGCGGCGTCGCTCTCCCGCGAACAGTCGAACAGGTGGAACGGCTCGGAGATCCACCGGGAGGCCTCGTAGGTGGCCACGTCCAGCGGTTTGTCGAAGGCCACCGCGTGCGGGTTGCGCTGCGCGTGGAAGTAGGAGGCAAGGGCCATCGCGCGCAGCGTCTCGCGGGGGACGCCACCGGCCTCGATCAGCCGTTGGGCGCGCATGGCGCAGATCTGGGCCGGGCCGTCGATGCCGTTGACCAGGTACTGGGCCGCCGTGTCGTCCTGGGCCACCGCCACCCGCAGTCGCTGGCCGGCGGACTCGGCGATCGCCCGGTAGACCACGACCACCTCGGCCTGACCGGTCACGATCGCGGCGGCGGCCAGCCCCAACGCTCCCGGGATGCCGCCGCCGTGCGTCCAGTTCAGCGCGGAGAACCGCAGCTCGCGGACGCCCAGGGCGGGCGCCAGCTTCGGCGGGTCGTTCTTGTCCGCGCCGTAGGAGACGAACCCGTCGATGTCGGCGGTGGAGAGCCCGGCATCCGCGCAGGCCTCCGCGATCGCCCGCAGGCACAGCTTCATCTCCGGGTCGGGCGAGGTGCCGCGCTTGTACATCGGGGTCTGCCCGATGCCGACCACGGCGGTCGCGCCGCGCAGCGGGTGGTTCACGACGCTCCTCCCAGCGCCCACCGCACCGCCGGGTAGCCCTTCGACCGGCCCGACGGCGGGTCGATGCTCCCGGTGACCGGGGCACCCACCCGCAGGCCGTCCTCGGATCCCTTCAGCACGCCCAGCACCCGTGCGTTCCCGGCGCCCGGAATCTCGGCGAGCACCACCACGTAGGGCACGTCCTCGACGCGCTCCTTCGTGCGGTCGAACGCGTACCAGGACCGGGTCCAGGTGTAGACGGTGCCGACCGGCTCCACCGCGACCCACTCCTGCTCCCAGCCGCCGCAGTGGCCGCAGCGGAAGTGCGCCGGCCAGCGCCACGTGCCGCAGTCGGGGCACCGCGGCAGCCGGAACTCGCCGGCCGCCAGCCCGTCCCAGTACCCCCGGTCGGCGCCGATGCCTCCGGTGATGGTGGTCTCCGCCGCGACGGCGTTGTCCGGCACCTGGACTCCTCCTCGCCGTTGTCGCCTACAAAATACCTAAAAGGTGTAGGCGGGCGCTAGGAGGCTGCGCCTAATTATTTTAGGCAAGACACTTCGGCGCCCCCGAGGATCACGGTCGGTGCGCCCGGGCATGGCTTTCTTCCAGGGAGAGGCCGCGCTGTTGGCCCTCGATGATCGACCAGAATCGCGGGCATCTCATGGGTTCGCCGGCCGGGCACCGCCGGCCGTGCTCGAGTGCGGTGCGGGCCACCTCGATGCGGTGCTGCTGCTCGGCCAGCTCGGCCAGTTTGCGGTCGATCAGCTCCCGCTGGGACCGCCGTTCGCCGGCGATGAACCGCCCGATCTCGGCCAGCGAGAACCCGATCTCGCGGAAGAACAGGATCACGGCGACGTCCCGGACCGCCGACGCGGCATAGCGCCGTCGTCCCGATGCGCGAGCCGTCGGCCGCACCAGGCCGAGCTCGTCGTAGTACCGCAGTGCGGTGGTGGGCACGCCGGTGCGTTCGGACAGCTCGCCGATCGACAGCAGGCCCGGGGTCAGCTCGGTGTCGGCCATTTGACTTCAAGCGTACTCGAAGTGCTGTGCTTGGTTGATGGAGATCAAGGAGAGGGCGCTGGACCGGATCCTGCGGTGGTGGGGTCCGCGCGGGGGGATTGCGCAGTTCCATCGGCCGACCGGGGCGGTGGGGCACGTGGCCGGTTGGATCATGGGCCGGCGTTCGTCGAACGTGGCCCGCAACCGCTGGGCGGCGGGGCTGCTCGACATCCGGCCGGCCGACCGGGTCGTCGAGCTCGGCTGCGGCCCGGGCGTGGCCCTCGCCGCCCTTGCCGGGCGGGCGGCCCGGGGACTGGTGGTCGGCGTGGACCACTCGGCGGTGATGATCAGCCAGGCCCGCCGCCGCAACCGGGCCGCCGTGCGGGCCGGGCGGGTTCGGCTGGTTCACGCGCCGGTTGAGGGCCTGTCGTTCGAGGAAGGGCCGTTCGACGCCGCGCTCGCCGTCAACACGGTCGGCATGTGGACCGACCCGGCGGCCCGGCTACGCGAGCTGGGCCGAATGCTGCGGCCCGGCGGCCGAATCGCCCTGGTGACCCAGCCCCGCTGTCCCGGTGCCACGGCGGCCACCTCGGCCGCGGCGGCCGGCGAACTGGCTGACCTGCTCACCGAGGCCGGGTTCGAGCAACTCCGGACCGAGATGCTCGGCATCGACCCGCCGGTGGCCTGCGTCCTCGGGGTCACGCCGGAGCTCAGCGCAGGTGGTACCTGATGTCGGTGCGCTCGTGCTGGAACCCGGCCAGCCGGCAGTCGGTGACCAGGCCCCGGTCCCGCTCGTCCACCGTGATGGCCGCGACCCGGGAACCGTCCCGCCGGATCGCCGCCATCGCCGCGTCGAGCAGGCCGGCCCGGGTGCCGTTCTCGGCGTGTTCCGGCGCGACGAGCACGGCCGTGATCAGCCCGGCCGGCCCGAACTCGGTGGGCTCGGCCGCGGTGGCGTCGAACCAGGCCGCGCCGTGCGGTGCGTCCGCCGGCCCGGTCACCAGGACCCGGCCGGCGGCCGGGGCCGGGTCGCGGCGGCCGCTGGCCAGCCACAACTTGTCCAACCCCGGGCCGGGCGAACCCGGCTGGCCTATCCGTGACCCGGACCCGGCCGGGCGCAGCGGGGCGATCAGCCGCCAGCGCCGGCGGTCGCGGATGATCCGGGGGTTGTCCAGCCGCCGCCACATGCGGTGCGCGGCGGGGTGGTCGCCCCGGGCCCAGCAGCGCAGTCGGGTGCACCCGGTGCCGACCCAGCCGTCCGGCCCGGTGACGTCCGTGCCGAGCTGTTCGCCCAGCAGCGTGGAGATGCCGCGGGCCCGCAGGTCCGGGTGCACCACCATCCGCACCTCCGCGCCTTCCGCCCCGGCGCCGTTCGGTTCGGCGCTGTCCGGTTCTAGGCGCAGGCAGGCGGCCAGCGTCGGCGGCGGCTCGGTCCGCCCGGTCCGCTCGTCGGGCAGCAGCCAGACCAGCAGGTAGCGGGAGCCCGGCGGCACCGGGTCGGTGAGCGCGAAGGACGGGAACCCGGGCTCGGCGTCCCGCTCGGCGGACTCGGTGAGCAGGCGGTCGAGCTCCTCGCGCTCGGCTCCGGTGACCTCTGTGCGCCACTCGTAGTGGATCACTGGTTGTCGGTCACCAGCTTGCGCAGCTCGCGGTGGAAGATCTGGTTGGCGATCTCGTTGCGGCCCAGCAGCATCGGGCCCGCGTTGGCGCTCTCCATGCCCGACTGCGAGGACCGCAGCAGAGGGAAGTCCTCCTGGTGCAGCACCGCCAGCAGGATCTGCCAGTTCTTGTCCCACAGCCTGGTCCAGGTGTCCATCTCCATCCCGCTGTCCCGCTGTCGCGGGACCATCAGCCGCATCTCCATCTGCGAGCGGCCGGGCTCCTTCGGGTGCGGCCGGAAGGTGAGCAGCTGGAAGTGGTCCGGCTGGCGCAGCAGCGTGTGGCAGGGCAGCAGGAAGTGCGTCTCGATCACGTGCTTGGCCAGGCTGTGGTCACCCGGGTCCTCGTCCAGCCAGCGGTCGATGGACTTGCGGGGGGCCACGAACCGGCAGTGCCGGCCGAAGTCCTCCATCGCCATGATGTTGGTGTGGACGATCTTGCCCGCCGTGTTCGGGTGGGCGTACTGGATGTGGTAGCCGTCCAGGAACGCGTCCTGCATGATCTTCCAGTTGACCGGCTCGTCGAACGCCTCGCCCCGCACGCAGACCAGGTCACCGAGGTGGTAGCCGGCCATGATCTCGTCCATCTCCGGTCCGAGCCAGGCCGCCACGTCGATCTCCGCCGTGGCCTCGTCGACGATCCAGACGAACCCGTGCCGCTCCTCGCAGGGCAGCTCGACCAGCCCCTGCGCGGAGCGGTCGATGTCGCCGAAGGTTCGGTCTCGGGTGATCGCCCGCAGCGTGCCGTCGGTGTTGTACGACCAGCGGTGGTAGGCACAGGAGAAGATCCGGCAGCGGCCCCGGTCCCGCTCCTCGAGCAGGGCGCCCCGGTGGCGGCAGAGGTTGACGAAGGCCTTCACCCCGCCGTCGGCCTGGCGGGCCACGATCACCTTGTTGCGCGGCATCTGGTGGGTGATGAAGTCGTTCGGCTCGGGCAGCTCCGAGCTGTGCGCGATGATCGACGGCACCCGGGCGAAGATCGCGCGGTCGGTGGCCGCGATCTCCGGGCTGGTGAACTCCTCGGGGCCGAACGGGCTGATGCTCTCGAACTCGTCGGTGCTGCCGTTGCGCAGGTGCTCGAGGGCGCGCCTGATCCGGACCTCGCGCGGGGCAATGGGCCTGGTCATGATCCAACCCTCCTAGTCCCGCTCCCACGACAATGCCCGCTCCGGGCATGCGTCGACAGCGGCATCGGCTTCGTCGAACCGGTCGTCGGGTACCGGATCGGCGGTGACGACCGGGTCGCCCTGGTCGTCGGCGTCGAGCACGTCGGGCGCCACGCTGTAGCAGAGTCCGTGCCCGGCGCAGGCCTTCCGGTCCACCAGCAGATGGTTACCCATGGCCGTGCCTTTCGGTGAATACGATCGGCAGGCGCTGCACCGACCGGACCTGGCTGGGCAGCACCACCGGCGGGTCGTCCGGGTCGAGGGCGAAGTCCGGCACCCGGTCCAGCAGCTCCTCGAACGCGATCCGCAGCTCGATGCGGCCCAGGTGCGAGCCGAGGCAGCGGTGCGGGCCGGAGCCGAAGGTGAGGTGCCGGTTCGGGGTGCGGTCCACCCGCATCCGGTCGGGATCGTCGAACTCGGCGGCGTCCCGGTTGGCCGAGCAGAGCATGACCAGCAGCTGGTCGCCCTCCTGGACCCGCACGCCGCCGATCTCCACGTCGGCGGTGGCCCGGCGGCCGGCGGCGACCTGGGCCTCCAGCCGGAGGATCTCCTCCACGGCGGCCGGAATCCGGGACCGGTCGTCGAGCAGCAGCTTGCGCTGCTCGGGGTTCTGGGACAGGTGCATGACGCCCCAGGCCAGCGAACCCTGCACGGTGTGCATCCCGCCCATGAGCAGCAGGAAGAAGGAGCGCACCAGCTCCTCGTCGCTGAGCGGGCGCTCATCGCCGTCCAGGGTGAGCCGCTGGCGCATGATCTCGGAGGTGATGTCGGTGGGCTGCTCGCCCGCCTCGAACGCGGCGCGGCGCTGGTTGATCACCTTCAGGAAGTACTCGTACATGGCGAACGCCGACCGGGCGCGGGACTCGTTGGCCTGTTCCGGGGTGTCGCCGGGGCGCCCGTTCAGCGCGATGTCGCTGGCCTCGGCGAACAGTGCGGTGTCCTCCCTCGGCCAGCCCATCAGGGCCAGGAACACCTGCGCGGGCAGCTCGTGGGCGAACTCGGAGACGTACTCCGCTTTGCCCCTCGCCGCGAAGCCCTCGATCAGCTCGATCACGATGCGGCGGATCTCGGTTTCCAGTGCGCGCATCCGGGACGGGCTGAACAGCGGCTGGAGGGCGTGACGGTAGGCGGTGTGGTCCGGCGGGTCGATCTCCAGCGGGATGAACTTGCCCTGCGCCGCGTTGACCAGGTTGTTCGGGTAGCTGGAGAACAGCTCCGGCCGGCGCAGCACGTCGTGGCACTCCCGGTAGTGGGTGACCACCCAGTGCCCGCCGTGGGCGGTGGACCACACCAGCGGTCCCCGGCGGGCGAGCGCTCCGACGTGTTCCTGCATGTGGTCCACCGGAATGGTGTGGCTCGGGTCGTACACGTCGAAATCGACGACCAGATTCTCCGGTACATCGGCAGCCGTGGTGGGCATCCTCGCCGCTCCTGTCAGCTCGAGCCTAATAGTTATAGGCTAATGGTCTCGACTGGGCGAGTCAACGGTTGTAACCTAAAGCCTATAGGCAATCGTGGACCCGAGGAGAGACATGGCGACCTCGATCGCATCGGCCCTGGAGTGGTGGGGGCGGACCCAGGGGGACCGGGAAGCGCTGGTGTTCGCCGACGGCGCGGTGTCCTACCGCGAGCTGCGGGACTGGTCCGGCCGCATCGCCCGGCGGCTGGTGGACGACGGCGTGGCGCCCGGCGACCGGGTCGCGCTGCTGGGCGGCAACACCGCCGGGTGGGCGGCCGCCGCGTTCGGCGTGATCAAGGCCGGCGCGATTCTCATCCCGCTGAACCCCCGCCTGGTAGCGGCCGAGATGCACACCTTGCTGGAGTCGGCCGGCGCCGGCGTGGTGATCGCCGACGCCGGGTTCGAGGCCATCCTCAAGGAGGTCGAGGAGCTGGGCGCGGTGTTCCGGCCGGTCGAGCTGACCGAGCTGGGTGCGCTGCGCGACGGGCCGGCCGAGCCGTTCCGGGTGGAGCGAGGGCCGGACGAGACGCTGGCGGTGATGTTCACCAGTGGGTCCACCGGCCTGTCCAAGGGCGTCATCCTGACCAACCGGACGCTGCTCAACATCGCCTTCGAGGCGAGCCTGACCGAGGAGGGCCTGCACCCCGGCGGCCGGACGCTGTTGCTGCTGCCGTTCTGCTTCACCCCGGGACTGGTGTGGGGCCTCTACATGCACGCGGTGCTGGGCGGCACCCTGGTGGTGGAGGCCGACCTGAACCCCTCGCGGGCGGTGCGTCAGCTCGAGGAACAGCGGATCGAGGCCATCTTCGGGGTGCCGCTGATCTACGAGGTGATGGCGAAGGCTCCCGAGTTCGCCGGCGCCGACCTTTCCGGCCTGCGCACGGCCACGGTCGGCGGGGCCGCGGTGCCGGGTCCGTTGCTGGAGGCCTGGGCGGACAAGGGGGTCGCGCTGCGGCAGATCTACGGCATGGTCGAGGGCGGCGGGACAGTCACCGCCACGCTACGCCACGAGGCCGCCGCGCACCCCGACTCCTGCGGCATCGGCTCGGTGTTCACCGAGATCAAGGTGGTGCGGGAGGACGGCACCGAGTGCGAGCCGGGTGAGGCGGGCCAGATCCTGGTGCGCGGCCCCTCGGTCACGCCCGGCTACTGGAACGACCCGGACGGCACCGCCCAGGTGCTCCGGGACGGCTGGCTGCACAGCGGTGACCTGGGCCGGCGCGATGCCGATGGTCGGCTCACGTTCGTCGACCGGCTCAAGGACCTGATCATTTCCGGCGGGATCAACATCTCCCCGGTGGAGCTGGAGGCGGTGATCGCCCGCATCGACGGCGTCGAGGAGGTCGCGGTGATCGCGGCCCGGGACGACCGGTTCGGGGAGACCCCGGCGGCCGTCATCTACGGACGGGCCGGGCTGCAACCGGCGGACGTGGTCGCCGAGTGCGACCGCCGGGTGGCCGGGTACAAGGTGCCGCGCTACGTGGTGGTGCGGGACCGGCCGCTGCCCCGCCTGCCCAACGGCAAGATCTCCAAACGGGAGATCCGCGCGGAGTACGCCGACATCACCACCCGCCACCCCAGGGTGCGGTGACCACCGGCTCTACTAGGTGGATGGCTCTCAGACCCGCAGTGAGTAGCCGAGGTCGACGTCGCACGCCGCCTGGCCGCCCCGGAGCCCTACGTTCTCCGGCGCGCATTCGAGCAGCACAATCTTGACGTCGGCCGGCGGCACCTCGAACCGGCCCAGGTTTCGCACGATCGCCCGGTACAGCCGGCGTTTCGCCTCGACGGACCGCCCGGCGAACAGGGCGATCTCGATCCGGGTGAAGCGTTCGCCCGCCGCATCCGGCGTCAGGTAGTTGCCCGCCGGGTGCTCGATGAGGCGCGCCAGCGGTTCGTCCTCGGGTGTTCCGAGGGCCTCGGTGACCGCCCGGTGCACCGCCCGCAGGAATGCGGCCTGCCGGCCCGCCAGCCACGGGCCTCTCACCTCGACCAGGATGTCCGGCAACGGTCGGCCCCTTCCTCGTGCCCGCCCCCGGGTTCAGGGTGGCACCGTTGCCCGGCCCGGACAATTCGCCGATCGGCGAGGCAGCCTTCGGCCTGGACGAAGGCTGGTTGGCGGCGGACGGTTCCGCCGGCTGGGGTACTCAACCGGCGGAACCTGGTACCGAACGGTGTCCGGACACCCTCCGGTACCTGCCTCGGCGCCGCGTCGATCTGGTACCCGATCGTCTCACGGCTAATCGGAGGAGGCGCGTTTATCGTTCATTGCCCAGGGAATGCGACCCGGCATGAATAACGTGATGCTCACCCTCCTGATCATTCTTGGCGTGGTCGTCGTACTCGGTTTGGCGGCCGGCGCCTTCTATTCATGGCGAGGCAAACGCACCGACCGGCTGCGCGAACGCTTCGGCCCCGAGTACGACCGGGTGGTGGACCGCGCCGACGACCGCGGCAAGGCCGAGTCCGAGCTGCGGGAGCGGGAGAAGCGGCACAGCGAGTTCGAGCTGCGGCCGTTGGAGCCCGAGGCCCGGGGCCGGTACGAGATCCGTTGGCAGCAGGTGCAGGGCGAGTTCGTGGACAACCCGGCGCGCGCGGTCCGGGACGCGGACGAGCTGGTGACCGAGGTCATGTCCGCCCGCGGCTACCCGGTGCGCGACTTCGACCAGCGCGCCGACGACCTCTCGGTGGAGCACCCGGAGCTGACCCAGCGCTACCGGTCGGCCCGCGAGATCGCCCGCGCCAACGAGAACGGCGAGGCCAGCACCGAGCAGCTGCGCGATGCGACCACCTCCTACCGGTCGCTGGTGCAGGTGCTCCTCGAGGACAAGCGGACTAACGCCACAACCACCGAGCCGGAGCGGAGCTGAGATGACCGACCCGAACCCCACCAACCACAACCAGACGACACTGCTCGAGCCGGGACGGTCCCAGGCCTACGAGTCCCGGTGGAACCAGCTCAAGGCCGGGTTCGTGGACGAGCCCCGCACGGCGGTGCACGGAGCGGACAGCCTGGTCGGCGAGGTGCTCGATGAGCTGCAGCGGGTCTTCCGCGAGCAGCGCGCCGAGCTGGAGCAGGACCTGGACGACAACGCGTCCACCGAGGACCTGCGCCGGGCGCTCGGCCAGTACCGGGGGATGATCGACCGGTTGTTGGCCGTCTGACCGGTTCGACCCCCACCCGGCCGGGTAGCAGAGCGACATGAGCGCAGTGACGACAACCAAGGAGACGGAACGCAAGTACGAGACGGACCGGCCGATCAGCCTGCCGGAACAGGCTGGACCGGCCGGTCTTTCCGCCGGTTCGGGGCCGGAGGAACAGCGGCTGGCGGCGGTGTACTTCGACACCGGGGACCTGCGGCTGCTGCGGGGCGGAGTCACCCTCCGCCGCCGCGAGGGGGGCCACGACGAGGGCTGGCACCTCAAGCTGCCGGCCGGCGGGGACAGCCGGGACGAGCTGCGCCTGCCGCTCGGCCGGGGTGGCCCGCACGAGCCGCCGGCCGAGCTGGTTTCGCTCACCCGGCTGCGGACCCGGGGCGCCGAGCTGGCGCCGGTCGCCGAGCTGGACACCGAACGGCGCCGCTGGGTGCTCGCCGACTCGGGCGGCCGGGTGGTGGCCGAGCTGGTCGAGGACCGGGTTCGCGCCCACACGCTGGGTGCCTCGACGAGCTCGATGTCGTGGAGCGAGCTGGAGGTGGAACTGGCCGAGCCCGGCCGGGTCGAGCTGCTCGACCGGATCGAGCGCGACCTGCTGCGGCACGGCGCGCACCGCTCGGCGGCACCCTCGAAGCTGGCCAGGGTGCTCGGTGACCAACTGCCGAGGGAGACGAAGCGCCGGAAGACGAAGCGGGGCAGCGCGGGCGAGGCCGTGCTCGAGTACCTGGACGCGCAGGCCGAACGGCTGCGCGCGTACGACCCGCTGGTCCGCCAGGACGCCCCGGACGCGGTGCATCAGATGCGGGTGGCCGCGCGCCGGATGCGCAGCGGGCTGCAGGCCTACCGCCGGGTGCTCGACCGGGCGGCCACCGAGCCGCTGGTGGACGAGCTGCGCTGGCTGGGCAACGAGCTCGGCGACGCCCGGGACAGCGAGGTCATCGAGGAACGCCTGGCGGAGATGATCGACGCGTTGCCCGCCGAGCTGGTCATGGGACCGGTGGCGGCGCACACCACCCGGCAGCTGCAGCGCCGGCGGGCGCTGGGCCGCGAGCGGGCGATCGCGGCGCTGGACAGCGACCGGTACCTGGCCCTGCACGACGCGATCGACCGCCTGCTGGCCGACCCGCCGCTGACCGGCAGGGCCAAGCGGCCGGCGAAGCGCGAGCTGCCGAAGAGCGCGGCGAGGGCGTGGCGCCGCACCGCGAAGCGGATGGACGCGGCGGACCGGGCCTCCGGCGAGGAGCGCGACCGGGGGCTGCACGAGACCCGCAAGGCGGCGAAGCGGATGCGGTACGCGGTCGAGGTGGCCGCGCCGAGCGTGGGCAAGCCGGCCAAGCGACTGCGCAAGCTGCTCAAAGGGGTGCACAGCCTGCTCGGTGACCACCAGGACGCGGTGGTGGCCCGGCCGGTGATCCGCGAGCTGGCCGGGCAGGCGCACAGCGAGGGCGGCAACGGCTTCACCCATGGGGTGATGCACGGCCTGGAGACCCGCCGGGCCGAGCAGGCGGAGCGTGACCTCCCCGCCGCGTGGCGGAAACTGAACCGGCGCAAGCGGCTGAAGTGGCTCAAGTCCTGAACGGGCGCGCGGTGGCCACCACGCTGGCCTGGTCGGAGCCGGCCATGCGGAGCGCGAGCCGCCACTCGTCCGCGTCGTGGGCACTGGCCAACTCGACCGTTCCGGGCAGCCGTACCGGTTTGCGGAACGTCACGTCGAGGGCGTGCGCGGGCGGCAGCCGGCCGGCCACCGTGCCGGCGCAGCGGGCGGCCGCCCACATGCCGTGGGCGATCGTGCCCGGGAACCCGAACAGCCGGGCGGCGGCCGGGTTCAGGTGGATCGGGTTCATGTCGCCGCTGACCCGGGCGTAACGCCGGGCGGTTTCCGCCTCCACCCGCCAGCGGGCGACCGGGTGTCCGGGCGGGACCTCCGGAGGGGGTGCCGGTTCGACGGGCACGCCCGGTGCCGCCGCGCCCTTGGCCAGGTAGGTGCTCCGGCCCCGCCACACCGGCTCACCGGCCGCCCACAGTTCGGTGACCAGGTCGATGCACGCGCCGCGCCGGTGCGCCCGGAGCCGCTCCGCCCGGACCGCCACCGAGGGCGCCTCGCCCGCGCCGATCGGCCGGCGCTGTTCGATCCGCTGGCGCAGGTGGACCAGGCCGGGAAGGCGGAACGGGAAGTCCCCGGCCGCCATCAGCCGGGCCTGCAGCGGGAACCCGAGCAGGTGCGGGAACGGGCTGGGCAGGTTCCCGTCCAGCACGAAGCCACACAGCCGGCAGTACTCGGCCAGCCGGGCCGGGTCGGTCGGCGCGCTGTCCAGCTCGAGCACCCGGTCCGGCGGGGCTTCGCCGCGTGAGCGGCGGGGCAGCAGGGCGGCCGCGTAGCTGCCGGCCAACCGGGGTGGCCTGCTGAGGTGTTCGGTGCGCACGGCTCAGGCCCCGAGCATGCTCTGCCCGCACACCCGGACCACCTGCCCGGTCACGCCGGCACTGGACGGTTCGGCCAGCCAGGCCACCGTCTCGGCCACGTCCACCGGCAGCCCGCCCTGCCGCAGGCTGTTGATCCGGCGACCCGCCTCCCGGGTGGCCAGCGGCATCGCCCCGGTCATCTCGGTCTCGATGAAGCCGGGGGCGACCGCGTTGACCGTGATCGAGCGGCTCGCCGTCACCGGGGCCAGCGCGCGCACCATGCCGATCACGCCCGCCTTGCTGGCCGCGTAGTTGGCCTGTCCCCGGTTGCCGGCGATGCCGCTGGTGGAGGCCACCGACACGATCCGCCCGCCGTCCCGCAGCGGACCGGCGAGCAGCGCCTCGTTCAGGTCCAGCTGGGCCCGCAGGTTGACCGCGAGCACCGTGTCCCAGCGGGCTTCGTCCATGTTCACCAGCAGCTTGTCCCGGGTGACGCCGGCGTTGTGCACCACCACGTCCACCCCGCCCTGCCGTTCCCGCAGGTGGCGGACCAGGCGGGCGGGCGCGTCCGGTGCGGTGATGTCCAGCTGCACGGCGAGCGCGCCCAGCCGGTTCGCGGTGGTGCCGAGCGCCTCGCCCTGGGCGGGCACGTCGAGGCACACCACGGTGGCGCCGTCCCGGGCGAAGACCTCGGCGATCGCCGCGCCGATGCCCCGTGCGGCCCCGGTGACCAGCACCACCCGGCCCGCGTGCGGCGGGTCCTCCGGCGCGGGCGTGCGCTCGGCCGACGCCACCCGGATCACCTGGCCGTCCACGTATGCCGATCGGGCGGACAGCAGGAACCGCACCGTGGACCCGAGGTCCGCTCCGTCCTCGGCGAGCACCAGGTTGGCGGTGGCGCCGTCACGCAGCTCCTTGGCCACCGACCGGACCAGCCCGTCCAACGCCTGCCGGGCGGCCGCCGATTCCACCGAGTCGGCCCGCTCCGGCGGGCTGCCCAGCACGACCAGCCGGCCGCACCGGCCCAACCGGCGCAGCGCCGGCCGGAGGAACTCCCGCACGCCGGCCAGCTCACCCACCCGCGCCAATCCGGCCGCGTCCAGCACCACGCCGCCCAGCGTGCCCTCCCCGGAGTCCGCCTCCGGGACCAGCTCCCGTACCTGGCCGGCGAACCGCGGCTTGCCGACCGCGCCGACCAGTACCGGGCCGTCGACCAGCGGCTGACCCGGCGTGTAGCGGCGCAGCGGCACGGGCCGGGGCAGTCCGAGGCGCCGGCTCAGCGCGGCGCCCGGCCCGCCGTTCACCAGCCGCGCATAGGTGTCGGTCACGGCGCCTCCAGGATCGCTACCACGCCCTGCCCGCCCGCGGCGCAGATGGAGACCAGCCCCCGGCCGGAGCCGCGCTCGGCCAGCAGCTTGGCCAGCGTGGCCACGATGCGCCCGCCGGTGGCCGCGAACGGGTGCCCGGCGGCGAGGCTGGAACCGGTCACGTTCAGCCGGGACCGGTCGATCGGCCCCAACGCGGCGTCCAGCCCCAGCCGTTCGGTGCAGAACTCCTTGTCCTCCCAGGCCGCCAGCGTGGCCAACACGGTGGACGCGAAGGCCTCGTGGATCTCGTAGAAGTCGAAGTCGCGCAGCGTCAGCCCGTTGCGCTCGAGCAGCACCGGCACCGCATAGGCCGGCGCCATCAACAGGCCCTCGTCGCCGTGCACGTAGTCCACGGCCGCGGTCTGCGCGTCCACCAGCCACGCCCGCACCGGCAGCCGGCGCCGGGCGGCCCATTCCTCGCTGGCCAGCAGCACCGTGGACGCGCCGTCGGACAGCGGCGTCGAGTTGCCCGCCGTCATGGTGCCGTCGGAACCGCCGAACACCGGGCGCAGCTTGGCCAGCGACTCCACGGAGGAGTCCGCGCGGAGGTTGGCGTCCCTGGTCAACCCGAGGTACGGGGTGACCAGGTCGTCGAAGAACCCCCGGTCGTACGCGGCGGCCAGGTTGCGGTGGCTGGCCGTCGCCAGCTCGTCCTGGGCCTCGCGGGAGATCCGCCAGCGTTCGGCGGTGATCGCGGCGTGTTCACCCATGGACAGGCCGGTGCGCGGCTCGGCGTTGCGCGGCAGGTCGGGCACGATCTGCCCGGGCCGCAGCCGGCGCAGCGCGGCCAGCCGCGCGCCCGTCGAGCGGGCCTGGTTCAGCTCGAGCAGCACCCGGCGGAGGTCGTCGTTCAGCGCGACCGGCGCGTCGCTGGTGGTGTCCACCCCGCCGGCCACCGCGCTGTCCAGCTGGCCCAGCGCGATCTTGTTCGCGGCCAGCACGACCGTCTCCAGCCCGGTGCCGCAGGCCTGCTGCACGTCGTAGGCCGGGGTCGCGGGGGACAGCCGGCTGCCGAGCACACACTCCCGGGTGAGGTCCCGGTCCCGGCTGTGCTTGAGCACCGCACCCGCCACCACCTCGCCGATCCGCTCGTCCCGCAGCCCGAACCGGGCCACCAAGCCGTCCAGCGCGGTGGTCAGCATGTCCTGGTTGGAGGCGCGCGCGTAGCGCCCTCCGGACCGGGCGAACGGGATCCGGTTGCCGCCGATGACCGCCGCCCGGCGCAAGTTGTTCATGATTCGAGCCTTTCCGGGTAACCCCCTCGGGTGGCTGATCCCGCATCGGAGGAGACATGACTACCACGCAAAGCTCCCTCTCAACCGTGCCCGACCCGATCGATGTGCGAAGCCTGCGTGCGGTGATGGACGGCCGCTGGCAGGCCGTCCGCGAGGACGTCCGGGCGCGGATGGGGGAGCGCCGTATGCACCCCGACCCGGAGTGGAGCATGGCCGAGCACCGCGCCAAGGTGGGCGAGCACATGCGGAAGCTCGCGGAGAGCGGTCGGGCCAGCCTCGGCTTCGTCGAGCGGTACGGCGGCCGGGACGACATCGGCGGCTCGGTCACCTCGATCGAGATGCTCGGCTACGGCGACCTCTCGCTGATGGTCAAGGCGGGCGTGCAGTGGGGCCTTTTCGGCGGCGCCGTGCAGGCTCTCGGCACCGAGCGGCACTACGACCGCTACCTGCGCGAGATCATGGACTACCGGCTGCCCGGGTGCTTCGCGATGACCGAGACCGGGCACGGCAGCAACGTGCAGGCGCTGGAGACCACCGCGACCTACGACCCGGACAGCGGCGAGTTCGTGGTGCACACGCCCACCCCGTCCGCCCGCAAGGACTACATCGGCAACGCCGCCCGGGACGGCCGGGTGGCGGTGGTGTTCGCCCAGCTCGTCACGCCGGGCGGCCGGCACGGCGTGCACGCGCTGGTGGTGCCGATCCGCGACGCGGACGGCCGCCCGTGCCCCGGCGTGGAGATCTCCGACTGCGGGGTGAAGGCCGGGCTGAACGGGGTGGACAACGGCCGGCTGAGCTTCGATCGCGTCCGGGTGCCGCGCGAGGCCCTGCTCAACCGGTACGGTGACGTGGACGCCGACGGCAGCTACCACAGCCCGATCGAGAACGAGTCCCGCCGGTTCTTCACCATGCTCGGCACGCTGGTCCGGGGCCGGGTGAGCGTGGCCGGCGCGGCGAGCAGCGCCGCCCACGTCGCGCTCACCATCGCCGTCCGCTACGGCCTCACCCGCAGGCAGTTCGCCGCGCCCGGGGCCGAGGAGGAGACCGTGGTGCTGGACTACCTCGCCCACCAGCGGCGGCTGCTGCCCCGGCTGGCCACCAGCTACGCGCTGCACTTCGCCCAGCAGCGGCTGGTGGAGATGCTGCACGAGGTGCAGAGCGGCGGCACCGGGGACGAGACCGCGCAGCGCGAGCTGGAGACCCGGGCGGCCGGGCTGAAGGCGGTGAGCACCTGGCACGCCACCGGCACCATCCAGGCCTGCCGGGAGGCCTGCGGCGGCGCCGGCTACCTGGCCGAGAACCGGATCGTGCAGCTCAAGGCCGACACCGACGTGTTCACCACGTTCGAGGGCGACAACACGGTGCTCCTTCAGCTGGTGGCCAAGGCGCTGCTCACCAACTACCGCGACCACGTCGGCGACCTGGACACCCTGGGCATGATCCGGTTCGTGGTGGAGAACATCGCGGACACCGTGGCCGAGCGCACCTCGGCCCGCGCGCTGGCCCAGCGGCTGCGCGACCCGGATTTGGAGGACCCGGAGTGGCACCGCTCGCTGCTGGAGGACCGCGAGGAGCACCTGCTGGCCGGCCTGGCCCGCCGGCTGCGCCGGGCCGGCGAGGCCGACGCGGACCCCTTCGCGGTGTTCAACGCGGCGCAGGACCACCTGCTGACGGCGGCCAAGGCCCACGTCGACCGGTTCGTGCTGGACGCCTTCGACCGCACCGTCGACGCCTGCGCGGATCCCGGCGTGGCCGGGCTGCTCGGCCGGGTGCGCGCGCTGCACGTGCTGGCCCTGGTGGAGGCCGACCGGGCCTGGTACCTGGAACACGGCCGGCTCACCGCCACCCAGTCCAAGCAGGTCCTCGGGATGGTCAACCAGCTGTGCGCCCAGCTGCGCCCGCACGCCCGCACCCTGGTGGACGGTTTCGGTATCCCGGAGGCCTGGCTGGACGCGCCGATCGCCCGCGACTGACCTCATAGCCGAGGCGCAGGGTGAGGACGGCCGGAGCCCCCCCCGCGACTGCCCCGCGCGGCCGTCGCGATGGGAAACGTTCGGCGGGCGACGCGGTTGGAATGGTCCTGTCAGGCAAGGTCTGAATGGATCTGTTCATCGGACCTTTCCTGGCCGACAGTGAACCTATGATCAGTTCCGCGAGGCCACGGCCGTCGGGTGGCCTGGCCACCGCCGCCGGGTTGGCCGCCATGGGATGCGTCGGTGGTGGCGTCGGGGTCTCCGGCCTGCTGGGTGACGCCCCGCTGTTCACCAGCCAGGCGCTGCGCTACACCTGTGCCGCGGCGCTGCTGGTGGCCGTCGCCCGGCTGCTGCGGCGCCGGCTGGTGTGCCCGCGCGGCCTGGAGTGGGCCTGGCTCGCCGCCGTCGCGGCGACCGGCCTGGTGCTGTTCAACGTGGCGCTGGTGCGGGGTTCCGCGCACGCCGCGCCCGCGGTTCTCGGGGTGGCGGTCGCCTGCGTCCCCATCGTGCTGGCCGTGACCGGGCCGATCCGGGCCGGGCGCCGGCCCAGCCCGGCCGTGACCGCGGGCGCGGTCGTCGTCACCCTCGGGGCGATGATCGTGCAGGGCGGGGGGCGCACCGACGCGGCCGGCCTGGGCTGGGCGGCCGTGGTGCTGGCCTGCGAGGTGGGGTTCACGCTGCTGGCCGAGCCGGTGCTGCGCCGGCACGGCCCGTGGGGGGTCTCGGTGCACAGCTGCTGGATCGCCGCCGTCCTGCTGGGCGCGCTCGGTCTCACCACCGAGGGCGCGTCGGCCGTGCTCACCCTGCGGCCGGTGCACCTGCTGGCGGTGGGGTACCTCGCCGTGGTGCTGACCGCGCTCGCGTTCGTGCTCTGGTACTCCGCCGTGGTGGGCCTCGGCTCGGCGCGGGCCGGCCTGTTCACCGGCGTCGCCCCGGTGGCCGCCGCCGGGATGGGATGGCTGCTGGGCGCGCCGGCGCCGTCCGGGCTGATGTGGGCGGGGATTGCCCTGGTCGGCGCCGGGCTGGCGGTCGGCCTGCGAGCCCGCACGCCCGCGCCCGTGCCGGTGTGACCGTGTGACGGTGTTGACGCCCCGCGTCTTGGTAAAGATACTGAACCGGTAACAGTATTGAACCGGTGGAGGGCGCTTCATGGGCGAGCGGTCGGACGGCTTCGGGGAACTGCGCCGGGCGGCGGAGCGGGGCGCGGAACTGGCCCGGGAGCACGCGCCGGCCACCGAGTCGGGCCGGGCGCTGCCCGGGGAGCTGGTCGGGTCGCTGCGCGACGGCGGGCTGTTCCGGGCCGGGGTGCCCCGGGGGCTGGGCGGTCCGGAGGCGCCGCCCGAGGTGATCCTCGGCTGCGCGGAGACCGTGGCCCGGGGTGACGCGTCCGCCGGTTGGTGCGTGTCCATCGGGGCCACCAGCAGCCTGCTCGCCGCCTACCTGCCCAAGGACGGCGCGGAGGAGGTGTTCGGCGAGCCGGCCTCGGTCGCCGCCGGCGTCTGGGCGCCGACCGGCCGGGCCCGGGCCGTGGACGGCGGTCTCCAGGTCTCGGGCCGCTGGTCGTTCTGCAGCGGGATCAACCACTCGGACTGGTTGTTCGCCGGGTGCATGGTGGACGCCGGCGACGGCCCGCCGGTGAACCGGGTGGTGGCGATCCCCAAGGCCGACCTGGAGGTCCGGGACACCTGGTACACCGGCGGCCTGCGCGGCACCGGCAGCCACGACTCGGTCGCCGAGGCCGTATTCGTGCCCGGGCGCCGGATCCTGGCGCTGGGCGAGGGGCCACAGGTCGACGAGCCGCTCTACCGGTTCCCGATCTTCGGGTTCTTCGCCCTCTCCATCGCGGCGGCCGCGCTGGGCAACGCGCGCGGCGCGATCGACGACCTGACCGCGCTGGCCGGGGAGAAGCGGTCGCTCGGGTCCTCCCGATCACTGGCCGAGCGCTCCTCGGTGCAAGGGGCGGTGGCCGAGGCCGAGGCGGCGCTGCGGGCCGCGCGGCTGCTCTTCTTCCAGGCCGTGGCCGACGCGTGGCAGGCGGCGCTGGCGACGCGGGCGGTGCCGGACGCGGCGCGGCTCGGGCTGCGCCTGGCCGCCACCCACGCCACCCGCACCTCGGCCGAGGTCACCAGGTCGATGCACGACCTGGGCGGCGGGGCGGCGATCTACGAGCGGTCCCCGCTGCAGCGGCGCTTCCGCGACGCGCACACCGCGACGGCGCACTTCCAGGTCAACCCGGCCACCTACGAGCTCGCCGGCCGGCTCCTGCTCGGGCTGCCGACCCGGACGGACCAGCTGTGACCGAGCTCGGCGTGGTGACGCCGTTCTGGCTGGACCGGCCGGACACCGAGGCACTGGAGGTCGCGGTCGAGGCCGACCGCAACGGGTTCGACGCGCTGTGGATCGGCGAGATGGTGACCTTCGACGCCTTCGCGCTGGCCACCGCGGTCGGCGCGCGGACCGGCTCCATACCGCTGCGCATCGGGCCGCTGGCCGCCACCGTGCGCGGCCCGGTGGCCCTCGCCCTGGGGCTCTCCTCGGTGGCCACGCTCACCGGCCGCGACGTCGGCCTGGCGCTCGGCGCGTCCAGCCCGCCGATCGTGTCGGGCTGGCACGACCGGCCGTGGGACCACGCCGCCGGGCGCATGCGGGAGTGCGTGCGCGCCCTGCGGGGGATCCTCGACGGCGAGCGCGGGGTGTTCGAGGGGAGGTACGTGCGGACGCGGGGTTTCCGCCTGCGTTCGCCCCGCCCGGGGACCCGCATCTCGATCGCCGCGTTCGGGCCGGCCATGACCCGGGTGGCCGCCGAGGAGGCGGATGAGCTGGTGCTCAACCTGGTCACCGCCGAACACGTCGCGCGGACCCGGGAGATCGTGGACACCCACGCCCGTGACGCCGACCGCCCGCCGCCCCGGATCGCGGTGTGGCTGCCCGTCGCGCACGACCCCGGCGCCGCGACCCTGCGCCAGCTCGCCGGCCAGCTCGCCGTGTACCTCCGGCCGCCCGGCTACGGCGAGATGTTCAGCCAGCTCGGCCACGGCGCACTGGTCGAGCGGGCCAGGGCCGGGGCACCGAGGTCCGAGCTGGCCGCCGCCGTACCGGCGGAGCTGGTGGCGGCGGTCGGCGCCGTCGGCTCGATGACCCGGATCGCCGGCCGGATCGCGGAGTACCGGCGCGCCGGTGCCGATCACGTGGCGGTCGTCCCCGCCACCGCCGAAGACCCGGCGGGCGCCAAGGTACTCGCCGAACTAGCCATGGAGGCCCGCTCATGACCAACCGCCAATGCCGCCTCGCCGCCCGGCCGTCCGGCCTGCCCGGGGCGACGGACTGGGAGTTCACCGAGGAGGCCGTGCCGGCGCCCGCCGAGGGGGAGTTCCTGGTGCGGAACGAGTACCTCTCGGTGGACCCGGCGATGCGGGCGTGGATGAACGACGTCCCCTCCTACGTGCCGCCCGTACAGCTCGGCGAGGTCATGCGGGCCGCAGGCATCGGCCGGGTGGTCGAGTCCCGGCACCCCGACTACTCGGTGGGTGACACCGTCTACGGCACCTTCGGGGTGCAGCGCTTCGCGCTGGCCGACGGGCGGGGCGTGACGCCGGTCGACACGTCCGTGGCCTCCGCGCCCACGCACCTCGGCGCGCTGGGGCTCAGCGGGCTGACCGCCTACTTCGGCCTGCTGGACATCGGCCGCCCGGAGCCGGGGCAGACCGTCGTGGTCTCCGCCGCGGCCGGCTCGGTCGGCAGCATCACCGGGCAGATCGCCAAGATCCGGGGCTGCCGCGCGATCGGGATCGCCGGCGGACCGGAGAAGTGTGCGCTGCTGGTGGACCAGCTCGGGTTCGACGCCGCGATCGACTACAAGTCCGAACACGTCGGCCGCCGGCTGCGCGATCTGGCCCCGGACGGCATCGACGTCTTCTTCGACAACGTGGGCGGCGCGATCCTGGAGGGCGCCCTGGGCAACCTCGCCCGGGGCGCGCGCATCGTGCTCAGCGGCGCGGTCTCGCAGTACAACTCGCCGCCCAGCGGGCCGCGCAACTACATGCAGCTGCTGATCCGCCGGGCGACCATGGCCGGCTTCGTGATCTTCGACTACGCCCGGCGCTACCCGGAGGCCCGGGCCGAGCTGGCCGAATGGGTCCGCGCCGGGTCGATCACCGGCCTGGAGACGATCGTGGACGGCGACATCGACCGGTTCCCGGAGACCCTGCTCAAGCTGTTCACCGGGGGGAACACCGGCAAGCTCATCCTGGCCCTGCCCGGCCGGCAGGGCTGACCGTGGTCTCCGAGCACGACCTTCCCCGCGGTCTCGAGGCGGACTCGGTCAGCCGCGCCCTCAACCTGGTCGGGGAGCGCTGGACGCTGCTCATCCTGCGCGAGATGTTCTTCGGCGTCCGCCGCTACGGCCGGCTCGCCCGCAACCTCAACATCCCCCGGCCCACCCTGTCCGCGCGCCTGCGCTCCCTGGTGGACGCCGGCCTGCTGGAGCGCGTCCGCTACGCCACCGAGCCGGACCGGCACGAGTACCACCTCAGCCAGTCGGGCCGGGACCTCTTCCCGGCCGTGGTCGCGCTGATGCGCTGGGGCGACGCCTACCTCGCCGGGCCGCAGGGGCCGCCGATCGTGCTGCGCCACCACGAATGCGGCCAACCCGCCGACCCCACCCTCACCTGCCGCCACTGCCAACAGGAGATCACCGCGCACAATGTGACCCCGGAACCGGCCTGACCCGTCATCGCCCGCCCTCGTGGAGCGCCGGTACTCGTGCGCCCGGGGTCCTGACCGCGCTCACCGCGGTGTCGACGCCGTTGACGTGGCCGTTGCCGGACAGCTGGTCGTGGGTCTCGGCCGCGCTCGTGGTCAGCAGGTTGTAGTTGGCGCCGCCGGCGGCATTGGCCAGCCGCCACCCGCCGTTGTGCCCCCAGCCCTGCGGGAGGCCGATGTTGCCGGCGGCCATCTCCTCGCTGACCAGTGCCTCGACCTCGATCTCACCCTCGGCGCTGCGAATGGTGACCATGTCGCCGCTGTTGATGCCGGCGGCCTCGGCGTCGACCGGGTTGATCCGCAGCCGCTGGCGACGGTCGCCGGTCATCAACTTCTCGACGTTCAACAGGTAGGTGTTGCAGGTCCGGAGCTCGCGCACGCTGACCAGGCGCAGTGGCAGGTCGCCGTTCACCGATCGCGCCGTGTGCCGGACCAGCTCGTCGCGCATCTTCGGCTGCTCGAGGTGAACCCGCTTGTCCGGGGTGTACAGCTTCTCGCGCAGCACATCGGTCGGCAGCTCGTCCTCCAGGATCACGCCTTGCGGGTTCTGCCAGGCCTTTTCCCGGTTCCAGCCGTCCGGCCGCTGGCCGAACAGGTCGCCGCGCGGGCTGATCCGCAGGAACAGGTCGAAGGTCTGTTGCGGGGTGAGCCGCAGGCCGGTTTCACCCAGCTCGCGGATGAGCGGGAATGGCGAAGGCACGAGGCCGAGGCGTTCGCAGATCTGGTCGACCACCCACCATTCCTCCCGGCAGCCCGGCGGCGGCTCGACCGTCTTGTCCGCCCACAGCGCGAACGGTTTGATCGTGTGCCCGGAGTTGAGCCAGGGCAGGCAGTCGCGCTCGATCCCGAGCACCCCGGGCAGCACGTAGTCGGCGTAACCGGCGGTCTCGGTCTGCTGGACGTCCAGGACGACCAGCAGCTCGAGCTGTTGCAGCGCGCGCCCGAGCTCGCCCGAGCCCGGCACGCTCATCGCCGGGTTCCCGGCGTTCACGATCAGGGCCTTCAGCTGGCCCTTGCCGGGTGTGGTGATCTCCCTGGCCATGCTGACCGCGGGCGCGGTACCGAGAACCTCGGGGAATCCGTCGACCCGGGTCCGCCAGGTGTCATAGGTCGCCGCGCCCGCGAGGTGGGTGATCAGCTGCAGGTCGATGAACTCCTCGCCGAAGACGTAACCGCCGACCCGGTCCAGGTTCCCGGTGACGATGTTGAGCGCGTCCATCAGGTACTTCGCCAGGGTTCCGGCGCTGCCCAGGGAGATGCCGCAGCGGCCGTAGGCGGCGGCCCGGGGCGTGGTCGCGAAGTCGTGCGCGAGCGCGCGAATGGTCGCGGCCGGAATCCCCGTTCGATGCTCGGTGGACTCCGGGGTGTGCCCGCCGACCATGTCGCGGATGAAGCGGCCGCCGTCCGTCGTCTGCCGCTCCAGCGCATCCTGGTCGGCCAGCCCGCCGGCGAAGATTGTCTGCAGTAGTGAGGCCATGAGCAGCACGTCTTCGTCCGCGCGGATCGGGAGCCAGTCGAACGCGGCCGCCGTCTCGGACCGGCGCGGGTCGATCACCACCACCCGGCCGCCCCGGCGCACCACCCCGGTGAAGTGGTCGCGCGCCCTCGGCGCGGTCAGCATCGACGAGTGCGAGATGAGTGGGTTCGCGCCGAACACGAGCAGGAAGTCGGTCCGGTCGATGTCCGGAATGGGATTGATCAGCGGATGCCCGTAGAGCATCGACCCGATCGCCCAGTAGTTGTTGATGTCGACCGAGGACGACGTGTAGTTGTGCGGAGAGCCCAACGCGGCGCACATTCCGGCGTCCCAGAAGAAGCCGCTGTAGTTGTCCAGGAGCGCGTGGCCGCCGAAGAGACCGACGCTGTCGCCGCCGTCGCGGTCGATGATCGTCCGGAGCCGGTCGGCGATGTCGTCGAGTGCGTCGTCCCAGGTGACCGGGACCAGGTTGCCCGAGGGGAGCCGCCTGAGCGGTTCCACGACGCGGTCCGGGTCGGCCGCGATACTCGGGTACGCGATCCCCTTGGGGCAGGCGAAGCCCTTGGACAACGGCGAGTTCTTGTCCGGCCGGACCTTGACCGCCTTTCCGCCCTCCACCGTGACGACGATTCCGCACTGGCCTTCGCAGATGCCGCAATAGGTGATCTTCTCCTGGGTGGGCATGACGCTCCTCGTGGTCAAGAACTGCCGGCGGCGTAGTACTCGGCGGCCTTCGCCTCGAAATGACTCATTTCTTCGGGTAGCTCGTCGTAGTCGACCGGACACACGGCCGCGCAACTGCCGTCCTTCTGCCCGATACACGCTTCGGTAATTACGTAGGCCACGCCAGGAAGATTATTCAGTGACGCAATACGCCGATACTCTCGTCAGCGATAATCGATTACCTCGTTCGAGGTCATCGGGAGTGCGCGGACCTTTCGAGTCGGGCGAACCGAGCGGCGGCTTCGGCCCGGTTGCTCACCCGCAGCTTGCGGAAGATGCGTTTGACGTGTGATTTGACCGTGCCCTCGGCGAGGACGAGGCGCCGCGCGATCGCCGCGTTGGTCGCACCGCCGGCCAGCAGGGCCAGGACCTCTCGTTCCCGGCCGCTCAGCGGACTGTCCACATACGGCGGGTCACCGGCCTCCGGCTCGGGCGAGGCCGGCCTCGGCGGGCCGATCCGGATGTCGCCGTCGGCGAACTCCCTGATCAGGTCCTCGCTGGCCCGCAGCATCGCCCGGGCCCGATCCCGCTGCGCATACAGCCGGCCGGCCAGCAGCGCCTTCTCGACCAGCGATCCCAGGCTCGCCGCGAAGGCCCCCAGGCAGTCCCGGTCGACCACGTCGACCCGGCGTCCGCTGAAGTGCATGTCGCCGTGAACGGTGCCGATCGCCACCCCACCGGAGATGATCGGCGCGGACGCGTAGCTGAATGTCCGGGTGTTGGCGACGATCGGGTGGTTGGCTCTCGGGTCGTCGCGGGGATCGAGCACCAGGCCGGCGGTCCGCCGGCGCAGCACCTCGCTCTCGAAACGGCCCCGGTCGAGCGCAATCGGATGGGCTCGAGCGAATTCCCGAGCGTCGGACGCCCAGTCCTCGTGTCCCCGGAAATGGGCCGCCTGAGCGGCGAGATGTGTCTCGTCGAGCCGGAGAATGAGAATGCGGTCGAAATTGCACGTATCGCACGCGTCCATTGCGGCACGGTGGAAGAGCTTCTCGATTCCGGTCGACTCGCCTACCGTGGGCGTCAGCTCGTGGAGCATTCCCAGCGCGCGAAGTCGCCGCGAGAAGAGGTGCCTCTGGTAGTGGTTGTTGAGCGCCAGCAGCTCGAACGCCAGGCGCGTCATCTCGACGTAGTCGGCCGCTTCCAGCCCGGTCGCGGAGGTGAGGCGCTGCTTCAGCTGTTCGACGGTCCGGCCGAGGCAGACGTCGATGCTGTCGCGCGGTCGGTCGCGGGCCGGTGGGACGGCGGCGTCCACGTCGACATAGGCGCGCGCCTGGTCGAGCGCCGCCCGGATCCGGCGTTCGAACGCGGTGTCCGCCCGGCGCTGGGCCTCGAACTCGGCGCTGGTCGTGTCGCGGGTGATCGGCGCGAACGAGGTGGCCACGTCCTTCACCTCCCGCCGACGGGCTGGTCCGCCACTCTAAGGCGGTCGAAGGTGGGGCTGCCACCGCTGGTGTCCGTTCGAGGGCATGGATTACCTCTTACGACTCACCCGCGAGGTCCGCGAGCTCGCTAGCGATGGTCGCCACCAGGCGCCGCGCGAAGGCCTCCGGTTCGGCCGCCGCGTCGGGGAGTTCGGCGACGACCCGGTGCACGATGCCCAGGCGGGCCAGGTCGGCGGCGCGGATTCCCTGGTTCGCCGCCATCTCCTCCGCCCGGCCCGGCGCGCCGTGCATGATCGTGCTGGCGCCCTCGGGGGACAGCGGCGCCAACCACGAGTGCCGTGCCGCGATCACCCGGCGGGCGGGCAGCAGGGCGATGGCCGTGCCACCGGCGCCCTGCCCGAGGAGCACTGCCAGGGTGGGTCGGCCGGCCCGGGTCAGGTCCAGCAGGCAGCCGGCGATCTCGGCGGCCAGGCCGCCCTCCTCGGCGGGCCCGCTCAGTTCGCCGCCGTCGGTGTCCACCACGGTGACGGTGGGCAGCCCCAGCTCGCCGGCCAGCGCGATGCCCCGCCGGGCCACTCGCAGGTCGGCCGGCCCGATGGGCATTCCGTCCGCCTGCGCGGCGCGGTCCTGGCCGATCAGCACGCAGCGGGTGCCGCCGATCTCGGCCAGCGCCAGCAGCGTCGCCCGCGCCACGTCGCCCCGGCCGCTGCCGTGCAGCTCGGCGATGGTCAGCCCGGCGTGCCGGACGATGTCGCGGATGCCGGGGCGGTTCCGGTCTCGGCTGCGCGCCAGCACCTCGACCGCCGGTGCCTCGGCGGCCTCGGGGCCGGGGTCACCGGTGGCGGGGGAGTCCCGGCTCCGGTCGGTCAGGTCGAGTACCTTGCCGACCGCCGTGCGCAGGCCGGCGAGCGGGACCACCCGGTCGATCAGGCCGTTGCGGTGCAGGTTCTCCGCGGTCTGCACGCCGGGCGGGAGGGGCCGCCCGTTCAGGGCCTCCACCACCCGGGGGCCGAGGAAACCGATGCGGGCGCCGGGCTCGGCCGCGGTGAGGTGTCCCTGCGACCCCCAGGACGCGAGGACACCGCCGAACACCGGATCGCGCAGCCAGACCAGGTAGGGCAGGCCGGCCCGGCGGTGCTCGGAAACCGCCGCCGTGATCGGCAGCACCCCGACGAACGCGGCCGTCCCGTCCTGCATCCGGGTGCCGGCCGACCGGGGCGAAGCGAGCAGGGGCAGCCGCTCGGCGGTGGCCCGGCGCACCGCGGCGGTGATCTGTCCGGCCGCCTCGACCCCGATGGACCCGCCGTGCACCTGGTACTCCCCGAGCAGCACCGCGACCCGCCGCCGGTCGACGGTGCCCTCGCCGGCGACGATCGAGTCGTGGTTGGGCGACCAGTTCCGGAACGACCCCGGGTCGAGCACCGCGTCCAGGGTGTCGGCGATACCGGTCAAGTCGGGTTCCCTCCTTCGAGGAGCTGGTCGACCAGGCTCCGGGTGAGCCACTGCTCGTACCGGGTCGCCGACCAGCCTCGGTGGATCACCAGCATGTGGTACACGGTCGGGCGCGAGTCCCTCGGTCAGAACGTGGCGATCGGGTTGACCGGGCTGCCGGACGTGCCGGCGAAGCGGACCGGCGCGACCGCGAGGTGGAAGTCCCACTGGCCGAGCCCGGCGGCCGTGGTCGCGCACGCCTCCAGGTCGCAGTTGTCCAGCAGCCACAGGCCCATCGCGACCAGGCCCACGGCGTGAACCGGCATCAACACGTCGTCGTAGCCCGACGGCTGCACGTCCTGGGGGGTGTCGGCGCCGATCAGCGCCACTTCCCGTTCGTGCAGCCACGGCAGGCAGGACGCGTGCCAGCCGGCCTGGGTGAAACCGCCGGCCGGACCGGCCTCGTGCCGGACGCGGCCGTAGCCGGTCCGCAGGAGTACCGCATCGCCGGATCGCACCCGCACGCCCTGGCGGCGCTCGGCCTCCTCGAGATCCTCGGGAAACACGCCCTGCCCCGGTTCCAGCCACGGCACGTCACGGGCCCTGGCGACGTCCAGCAGGACACCCCGCGTGACGATCCCGTTGGCCGCCGCCGTGACGGCCGCCCACGCCGATCCCGTCGTGGGGTCGACCAGCGAGTGCGGCCGCCCGTTGTACATCGTGCCGTCCCAGAAGAGGTGGCACGGCGAGTCGACGTGGGTGATGGTGTTGCCGTGGAACAGGAGGCCGAGCCGCTCGTTCGAGAAGCCCCAGCGCCGGTCGGCGTGGAACGCGGGCGGCATGCCCTCGGCACCCGGCATGTCGGCGGCGCACGGGCAGGTCGTCGTCGAGCGCTCCATCTCCTCCGGCACGGCGACCTCCCACGCGCACGACACGCTCCGGCCGTGGCGCACCGACCGCGCCGCGTCCAGCCGGACGTCGTCGGTGATGTGGTTCAGGGTGCCGAGCTCGTCGTCGTCGCCCCACCGTCCCCAGTTCGACAGCGTGCTGAAGTACCCGAGCACGTCGTCCTGGGTGGGCATCGGTCGCTCTGTCGTCATCCCGGCATCGCCTCCTCCGTCCGTCCCAGCGCCAGCGTGATGAACCGGTCGACGGTGCGCCGCGCGGTCTGCTCGTCCCGGTCCACCAGGAACCGGATCACCACCCCGTCCAGCGCGGCCACCAGCAACTCGATCAGCGGGTCCAGCTGGGTCGGGTCCAGATCCTCGCCGGTCGCCCGGGCCAGCGCCAGGCGGCAGACGTCGCGGTAGCCCTGGTAGATGGATGCGGCGAACCCGGACGCCGAGGGGGTGCGGGCGGCCCAGAGCATCAGCTCGAACTGGGCGATGCCCAGGGTGCGGTCGCCGACGACCCAGTCGAGGAAGCCGGTCATCAGGCCGCGCACGCAGGCCTCCAGGCCGCGGCCCTCGGGCACCTGGCCGGAGAGCTGTTCGGTCATCAGGTCGACCCAGTGCCGGTAGACGGCGGCGAACAGCGCCTCTTTGTCCTCGAACGTGTAGTGCACGCTGGCCAGTGGCGCGCCCGCCTGCTTGGCGATGCGCCGGATCGAGGCGCCCTCCAGGCCGGCCTCGCGCATCACCACGATGGCCGCCTCGACGATCTGCCGACGGCGCTCCCGCGCCGGCACGTGCGGCATGTGTCTCCCGTCGCCCCGCTCGCCAACCCCGATCGATCCTACGAGCTGGGACTTCCCGGCCGGTCTTGACGCCCTTCCGGCGCCGTGCCAGAGTTCGGATCGACTGAGTTGAACGTCCGTCTCAGTCGACCGTTCAGACTCCTGAGGTGAGGTCCCGATGAACCCCGGAACCCAACGGTTGTGCCTGTGGTCCATGCCGCTGTTCGCGGTGTTGTTCGGCGCCGGACTGTGGCCGCTCGCCGGCTTCCTGCCGCCGCCCTCGCCCCGGCTGGGTCTGGGGGAGGTGGCCGCGCTGTTCGACGCCAACCGCACCGGGATCCGGCTGGGCACCCTGCTCATGTGGCTGGCCGCGCCGTTGACCTGCGCCTGGGTTTCGGTGATCTTCATTCAGCTGCGCCGGATCGACACCTCGCTGGCGACCCTGCAGTTGGCCGCCGGGGTGCTCGGCGTGCTGCCGGCGATGCTGCCGCCGATGTTGTGGGCGGTCGCGGCGTTGCGCGCGGACAGCTCGGCGGAGTCGGTCGCGCTGCTGAACGACGTCGCCTGGGTCATGCTCGTGGGCACGGTCGGCCCGGCAGTGTTGCAGGGGGTGGCGATCGCCGCCGCGATCTTCGCCGACCGCACGCCCGAGCCGGTGTTCCCGCGCTGGCTGGGCTACTTCAACCTGTGGATCGCCGTGCTGCTGACGCCCGGCGCGCTGGTCGTGTTCTTCCTGACCGGGCCGTTCGCCTGGAACGGGGTGTTCACCTTCTGGCTCGGCCTGGCCGCGCTGCTGATCTGGCTGGCGGTCATGTTCGTCATGCTGCGCGCGGCGGCGCGCGACGAGGAGCGGGCCGAGCCGGCGCCGGCCGGCCCGCCCGTGAGCCTCACGGGAACACCGCGATCGTGAACGCCAGCACGGCGATGCAGGTGAGCAGCATGCCGCTGGCGTTCAGGAACAGGTTGCGGCCGAAGTCGCCGGCCCGGACGTGCATCGTGACGGCGATCAGGAAGTACAGCACCAGGGCGCCGGCGGTCAGCACGGCCAGCGGCGGCAGCCAGATGCCGATCACCAGGCCGGCCGCCGCCGCCAGCTTGATCGGCGGCAGCAGCTTCCAGTACCGCTGGGGGAAGTGCACGTCGCGCAGGCATGCGCGGATGAACGCGAGCGGCTTCACGCACATCACCGCGTCCCCGGCCGAAACCACGGCCAACACCGCCAGCGGCCACCAGGGTGTAAACATCTCGGGTCTCCTCGGCACCTCGATCGACAAGGGTCATCCATCTGACGATGCGGCCGCCCCGGATGTGAGGTGCTTCAGCGCGGGCCGGCCAGCACCACCCGGCCGCCCCGGGACGGCGCGTAGGTGATGAACCGGCGCCGGGTGCGTTCCGCCGCCGGCCCGGCCGGGCGCAGTTCCACCTGGTCCAGCACGGTGCGCAGTACCACGCGCATCTCCAGCTGGGCGAAGTTGGCGCCCAGGCAGCGCCGCACGCCGCCGCCGAACGGGGTCCATTCGTGCGCCTTGGGGGCGGTGCCGAGGAACCGTTCCGGCCGGAAGCGCTCCGGGTCGGCGTGCACCGCCGGGTCCCGCTGCACCAGGTAGGCGCACGGCGCCAGCCAGGCGCCGGCGGGCAGCTGGTGCTCGCCGAGCGTCATCGGCGCGGCCAGCTTGCGCAGCACGATGGGCAGCACCGGCCGCAGCCGCAGGGTCTCCTTCACCACCGCGTCCGCGTACGCCTCGGCGGCGTCCTCGTCCGGCTGGGCGCGCAGCCGGGCCAGCTGGTCGGGGTGGCGGAGCAGCCGTTCGAACGCCCAGGCCAGCATGGTCGAGGTGGACTCGTGCCCGGCGATGAGCAGGGTGATCAGTTCGTCGCGCAGCTGCTGGTCGGTGCGCTCCTCGCGCATCAGCGCGGAAAGGATGTCCCCGCCGCCGCCCGGTGCGGACCGGCGGGCGGCGATCTCGGTGAAGATCGCGTCGTCCACCGGCCGCAGCAGCCGGCGCGCCGGCGCGGACTCGCCCAGGTCGCCGGCCCGGCCGCCGGTGACCATCGCGTGCAGCCCGTGCACGGCCAGGAACCGGGCGCCGGTCATGCCGTCCAGCAGCCGGCCGAGCAGGTTCTGCCACCGGGCAACCTCGGCCGCCTCGGTGATGCCGAAGATCGCCCGGACGATCACTTCGAGGGTGATGGCCCGCATGTGCGGCCACACCGCGAACGGGCGCCCGACCGGCCAGTGGCGAATCCGGGCCCGGGTCACGTCGGCGATCAGGTCCCGGTAGCCGGCCACCCGGTCGCCGTGCAGCGGGGGATGCAGCAGCCGGCGCTCGGCCATGTGCATCGGTTCGTCGAGCACCAGGATGGAGCGCTCGCCGACCACCCCGCGCAGGAACATGTTGGTCTCGCCGGTGAGCACGGTCGCCGGGTCCGCGCGGAACACCTGCTTGATGTGCTCCGGGTTGGCCAGGAACACCCACGGGGTCCACCGGGTGCCGGCGCCCGGACCGGCCACCGCGTAGGGCAGCAGGTCCAGCGTGAACACGTCGCCGTAGCGGGCGCGGCAGTCGCGCAGGTAGCGGGGGCCGTCGGCCAGCCAGCGCAGCGTCTGGGCGGCGCGCGGTGAACTCGGGCCGGGTGGCAGGTGGGCGGCGTTCATGGCGTCCTCCCGATTCGACACTCCCTTAGGGAATGTGTACGAACCTACCCTTCCCTAAGGGAATGTCAACCGCTCCGGTCGCCGAATGTGCGCGCGGACACCTGCTGCTGGGCCAGCCGGCGCAGCGCGGCGAACACCACGTCGCCGAGCACGGTTGCGATCACCGCGCCCTCCACGATCGACTCGGTGCTGGGCAGGTCGGCGATGGTGCGCAGGTCCAGCTCGGCGATCCGGTCGGCCAGTTCGGCGTAACCACTGAGCTGGGCGATCAGCTCGGGTCGCCCCAGCTCGGCGAACGCGCTGAGCGTGCCGACCAGCGAGTCCACCACGGGGTGGTCCGGGCGGAGCTGCCAGCCGCGCTCCGCGACCACCCGGTCGACCTGCTCGGCCGCCCACTCCCGGGCCTGTGCGTCCCCGCCGGCCTTCGGCATGGGCAGGCCGTGCGAGGCGATGCCGAGCACCTTGTGGGTGGAGATCTGCTCGTCCAGCGCGGCCAGTACGTCGGCGACGGTGGCCACGGACAGGCCGCCGACCTCGAGCAGCGCCCGGATCAGCTTGAGCCGGCGGATATGGGTCTCGTCGTAGAGCGCCTGGTTCGGGCTGGTGCGCTCGCCGGGCGGCAGCAGGCGTTCGCGCAGGTAGTACTTGATGGTGGCGACCGGCACCCCCGACTCGCGGCTCAGCTCGGCCATCCTGATCAACATGTGGACAGCCTAACTACCCATAGTGGACAGTCTGTTTATCCGCTCGGCGCGCCACCGGTGGACGGACCGTACGGCCAGGAAGATCACCAGGCCGAAGGGGGAGAGCAGGATGGTCAGGAACAGGATCACGCTGACCAGCGGCGCCGGCAGGTCTCGCCCGCGCAGGTACATCCAGCGGCCGATGAACAGGTCGAACGCGATCAGCTGCGCCCAGATCGTCGCCGCGCCGTAGGACGTGCCGAGATAGTCGCGCAGCGGTTCCAGCTCCGGTCGGCTCACCACCGGCCAGAGCTCGCCCAGGTACGGGATGGCGAGGGCGAAGTAGACCGCCAGCGGGAGCAGGGTGACCCACGGCGAGGCCATCACCCGGCGGGTGACCGACCACCTCGGCACCAGGATCATCAACGCCCAGAACGGTGCGGCCAGCCAGAACGTGACCTGGAACAGTGGGGTGATCACGCCGGCACCTCCACGGCCGACCGGGGTGCGCGCATTGCGAGCACTCCGCCGGCGGCCACCGCGCCGGTGAGCACGGCCAGTGCGAGCAGTGTCGGGCCGTCCGGCCGGATCAGTGGTTGCCCGCGCAGCGCCTGCCAGGTGACCAGGGCCAGCAGCCCGGCGTACCCGCCCGCCGCCACGATCACCAGGCGGGCGCGCACCGACTCGGGGCGCAGCCGGGGATAGCGGGTGGCCAGTGCGCCGAGCAGCATGGCCAGCAGGGGCAGCGCCTGCAGCGCGTGCATGCCGACGAAGTGCGGGATGCGCAGGTCGCCGCCGGTGGTGCTCCAGCCGGTGATGGGCATGCCCGGCCCGCCGTCCAGGACTCCGACGCCGTGCGCGCCCTGCACGTGGAATCCGTCGATGGTCTTCGGGCGGGTCTGCGACGGCAGGCCGGTCATCAGGCCGGCCAGGGCCAGGCCGACCAGTGCGATCGGGGTGCCCAGCCGGATCGCCCACCGGCTCGGCCGGTCGGCCACCGGGGCGCGCAGCGCGGACACGGTCAGCGCCAGCGTGCCCAGCCACAGCGCGACGATGGTGAACGCCATGACGTCCCACAGCGCCGAATCCAGCGGGGTGGACCGGTTGAAGTGGCTGGGCCGGCCGCGCACCACCTGGCCCACGATCACGACGTACTCGATGGCCATGCAGGCCACCACCCCGTTGGACAGCCAGTACGCGGCCCGGCGGGGCCGGTTCAGCAGGGCGTAGAGCCAGGCCCACGCGGCGCTGTAGAGCGCCATGGACACGGCGAACTTGAACGGCTTCAGCCAGATCGGGGCGCCCAGCAGCACGCGGTCGTCCACCGCCAGCCCCACCAGGCAGAGCGCCGCCGCACCGGCCATCAACCCGGCCAAGACCAGCATCGGCCGGTGCCAATCGGCGAATAGCGACTCGGACATGGCTACCTCGTGTTCGGATAGTAGATAGCATCAGTATCTACTACGAGAAGTTAAACTATCTGCTTGGCGCTGTCCAGGAGTTTCTGTGTGGGCCGCCCGAACGGCCCAGCCGGGGCTGCTGCCCTTTTTCCAAGACTCGTGGCGAACGTCCGGGCAGCCTGGGAGCCATGAGCAACGTGATCGACCTCGACTCCAGCTACTTCCACCTGCGGGACACCCGCGCCGAGACGATGCCGGGCGGGGCGGCGTTCTGGGCTCGGCTGGCCGGCGGCGACCTGGAGCTGTCCGGCTGGTTGGTGGCCACCTTCGACTTCCCGGACCGCGGCGACCTGGACGGCGGGCACAGCGAGGTGCACCCCAACGGCGACGAGCTGCTGATCTGCCTGGCCGGCTCGATGACCGCGGTGCTGGAACACCCGGACGGCGAGGAGCGGATGGAGTTCGCCGCCGGCCAGGTCTGCTTCATCCCGGCCGGCACCTGGCACCGGGTCGCGCCGAATGAGGCGGGCCGGATGCTGAGCCTGACCTTCGGCGACGGCACCGAGCACCGGCCGACCCGGCCAGCGGCGGTGGGGGCCGGCCGGTGAGTCGGTAAGGTGCCCGGTCCGGCGGTGCGCAAGCCGCCGGGCACCCGGCCGCGCGCCATGGCAGGCTCCGGGTGGCCGACCGGTGCATAGTGGGTGAGGCGGGATGGCAAGCGACAGGCGGGCCGAGGAAACCGGCGGTCTACCGGTTCCCGGTGAGTTGCTTGCCGCGCCGGGCTACGTGGCGCGACGGCTGCATCAGGCCTACGTGGCGGCCTGGGTGCGGATGGTCGATGCCACGTTGACCGGCCCCCAGTTCGCCGTGCTCACCGCGGTGAACGCCTATCCGGGCGCCGAGCAGGGCTCGCTGGCCTCGTGTGTGGCGCTGGACCGGTCCACCATGGCCAGCCTGGTTCGCCGGTTGGAGGACCGGCGGCTGATCATCCGGGAGACCCCGGCCGAGGACGGGCGAAAGCGCCTGCTGTACCTGACCGAGCAGGGCCGGGTGGCGTTGCGTGATGCCGACCGGCGCGCGCGGGAGCTGGATGTGCTGTTGATGCGCGGCTACCAGGCGGACCGCCAAAAAGCGCTGTTGCAGGAGCTCACCGAGCTTTCCGAACGGTGGGAGAGCCTGGTGGACGACTGATCTTGGCGGTCGGTTTCCTCTCTGTTAAGGCTTGACGGATCCCTTGCCATCCAGGATCGTCAGTGTTCGGATTATCTCCGAGCAACCGCCGTGGAGGAAGCCGTGCCGCCCAGTCAGTCGTACTCGGTCACCGTCGTCGGCGCCGGGCTCGGCGGCCTGACCTGCGCACTTGCCCTGCGGCAGCGGGGCCTGCTGGTCACCGTGCTGGAGCAGGCGCCCGAGCTGGGGGAGGTCGGCGCCGGCATCCAGACCGCGCCCAACGCCAGCCGGATCCTGCTCGGCCTGGGCCTGCGCCGCCAGCTGGCGGACATCCGCACCGAGCCGTTGGACCAGGTGCGCCGCCGCTGGCGGGACGGCGCGATCATCGCCCAGCTGCCGCTGGGCGAGCGGGTGCAGCGCGAGTACAACGCGCCGTACTGGCACTACCACCGGGCCGACCTGCACCGGGTGCTGCTGGACGCCTGCCTGGACCCGGACGGCGCCGGCCCGGTCGTCCAGGTGCACACCAGCGCCAGCGTCACCGACATCGACCGCGCCGAGCCCACCCGCCCGGTCGCCGTGACCGCGGACGGCCGCCGGTTCGCCGCCGACGTGGTCATCGGCGCGGACGGCATCCGCTCGGCTGTCCGGGACATCATGGGCCTGCCGGACACCCTGGTGTTCTCCGGCGAGATGGCCTACCGGGCGCTGATCCCGGGGGAGAAGATCGCCGCCGACCCGGCCACCCGGTTCCTGCTGGACCGCTACCACTCGACCATCTGGTACGGCCCGGAGCGGCACCTGGTGCACTACTGCATCCGGGGCGGCGAGTACCTCAACGTGGTGGCCATCGTGCCGAACACGCTGGACGTCTCCCGGGAATGGGCCGCGCCGGCCACCGCCGACGAGATGGTGGCGGCGTTCTCCGAGTGGGACGACCGGGTGGCCGCGATGTTGTCCAAGGCGGAGGGGGACGCGTCCAAGTGGGCGCTGTTCCGCCGCCGCCGCGACCCGGTGTGGGTGGACGGGCACGTCGCGCTGCTCGGCGACGCCTGCCACGCCATGCTGCCCTACCAGGCGCAGGGCGCTTCCCAGGCGATGGAGGACGCCGCCGTGCTGGCCGAGGAGCTGGGCGCGGTCGGCGCCGGCGGCATCGCGGGCGCGTTGCTCCGTTACGTCAACCGTCGGGCCAAACACGCCGGCATGGTGCAGGACGCTTCACTGGAGAACATGCGCTTCTACCACCTGCCGGACGGCCCGGAGCAGGAAGAACGCGACCGCAAGCTGCGTCAGTTCAACGGGGAGTCGGACGTCTCCTACGAGTGGCTGTGGCGCGGCACCCCGCTGAACGATCCCGATCTCGAGTCCTTTCACTACCCGTTCGCACGTTGAGGAGCCGGCCAATGCGTACCGGAGACCAGGTTGTGCAGGACCTGCCGTGGAAGTGGGGCGTGCAGGGAAAGATCTTCATCATCGGTGGCCTCGGCTACATGTTCGACGCCTGGGACGTGGCGCTGAACGGGTTCCTCACCCCGCTGCTGGGCACCGAGTTCGCGCTGAGCATCGGGCAGCGCGGGCTGGTCGGCACGGCCAACCTGGTCGGCATGGCGGTCGGCGCGATCGCCTGGGGCACGGTGGCCGACCGAGTGGGGCGCAAGCGAGCCTTCGGCCTCACCCTGCTGATCTTCGCGCTGTTCTCCGCGTTGGGCGCGCTGTCCCCGAACTGGGAGGTCTTCCTGCTGCTCCGGTTCATCGCCGGCATCGGCCTCGGTGGGTGCATCCCGGTGGACTACGCGCTGGTCAGCGAGTTCTGCCCGCGTAAGCAGCGGGGCCGGGTGTTGTCCGCGATGGACGGCTGGTGGCCGATCGGCGCGACGCTGTGCGGGGTGGCGTCCACGCTGTTGCTGCCGCTGCCGGGGAACTGGCGGTGGATGCTGGCGCTGATGATCCTGCCCGCCGTGCTGCTGTTCTGGCTGCGCCGGGGCGTCCCGGAGTCGCCCATCTACCTGGCCCGTACCGGCCAGGAGGAACGGGCCCGCGCGGTGATCGACGACCTGGTGGCGCGCACCGGCGCCGCGCCCGAGGCTTACGTGATCCCCTCGGTGGACCGGACGCCGGGACGCCGGCGCGGGGTGGGCGCGGCCCTCGAGCAGCTGCGCCTGGTGTGGCGGTTCAACCCGGTGATCACCGGCGTGGCCTGGACGCTGTTCGTCACGGTGATGCTGGTGTACTACGCCGCGCTGAACTGGATGCCGTCCATCCTGCGCGCGCAGGGCATGGGGGACTACGCGGCCTTCGCCGGAACCACGGTGATGAACGCCGTGGGCGTCCTGGGCGTGGCCGCCGCCGTGCTGCTGGTCGAGGTGGTCGGGCGCAAGTGGGTGATCGCGGTGGCCGGTCCGGCGGCCGCGCTGGTGCTGGTGCTGTTCGCGCTGGTGCTGGACGTGCCGGCGGCCGCACTGGCCGCGCTGGCCGCCTTCGGGCTGTTGTCGCTGACGGTGATCCCGGTGATGTACGCCTATGTCTCCGAGCTGTATCCCACCGAGCTGCGGGCCAGCGGGTTCGGCTGGGCATCCTCGGCCAGCCGGACGGTCACCGGGTTCGCCCCGCTGCTGTTCGGCAGCGTGCTGTGGCCGGTGCTCGGGCTGCCGCTGACCTTCACCGTGCTGGCCGTGGCGGTGTGCGCCGCCGTGGCGTGGATGGCGGTAGCCGCGCCGGAGACCCGGGGCCGCGAGCTGGACCGGATCACCGGGCCCGGCTCGGACGAGTCGCTCGCGGTCCGGTGAAGCCCGCGTCCTTCGAGTACCACCGGCCGGCGTCGGTGGCCGGCGCGGTCCGTCTGCTGGCCGAGCTCGGGGAAGACGTCAAGGCGCTGGCCGGCGGGCAGAGCCTGGTGCCGATGATGAACTTCCGGCTGGCCCGGCCGGCGCACCTGGTGGACATCCGCCGGCTGCCCGGCCTGGACCACATCCAGCGGGACGGCGACGCGCTGCGCATCGGCGCACTGGTCACCCACCACGCGGTGGAGACGGCCGCGCTGGGGCCGGACTTCGCGGTGCTGTCCCGGGCCATGCGCTGGGTCGGCCACCTGCCCATCCGCACCAGGGGCACGATCGGCGGCAGCCTCGCGCACGGCGACCCGACCGCCGAGTGGTGCCTGCTCGCCACCCTGCTGGGGGCGGTGATCGTGGCACACGGGCCGGACGGCGTTCGCGAGATCCCGGCGGAGGAGTTCTTCCTCGGCGTGTTCTCCACGGCGCTGGAACCGGACGAGCTGATCGTCGAGGTGGTCTTCCCCCGGCCGGCGCCGCGCGCCGCGCTGACCGAGTTCGCCGAGCGGCGCGGGGACTTCGCGCTGGTTGCGGCGGCGGTGGATCTGGATACGGACCGGATTGTGCTGGGTGGGGTCGCGGCAGTGCCGTTGGCACTGCCGCCCGTGAGTGGCGAGTGTGGCTATAGCGATACTCGCCACTCACGGGTCGCGGACGCAGTCCGCGACACCCCCGAGGCCAGCGCGCACTACCGGCGCGGCCTGGTGCGCACGCTGGTAGCCCGCGCCACGGCGGAGGCTGCGGCATGACCCGGGGACCGGGATTCCGGCGGGACGGGGCATGGGTGGGCGCGTCCGTGCCGCGCCGGGAGGACCCCCGGCTGCTCACCGGGCGCGGCCGGTTCGTGGACGACATCGAGCTGCCCGGGCTGCTGCACGCCCAGTTCGTCCGGTCCCCGGTGGCACATGCCCGCCTCGGTGCGGTGGACCTCTCCGAGGTGCTCGAGGTGCCGGGCGTGGTGGCCGCGTTCAGCGCCGCCGACCTGGGCCTGGCCGACATCGTGGCGTTGCTGGACCGCCCGCCCACCGAGTTCGTGCCGACCGCGATGCCGGTGCTCGCCGGGGAGAAGGTGCGCTACGTCGGCGAACCGGTCGCGGTGGTCGTCGCGCGCGACCCGTATGCCGCCGAGGACGGCGTGGAGGCGGCCGTCGTGGAGTACGAGGAGCTGCCGCCGGTCGTCTCGGACGCCGCCGCGCTGACCCCGGGAGCCGCCCTGGTGCACGACCAGGCGCCGGGCAACACGCTGGTCGACGTCTCCCTGTTCGCCACCGAGGGCATCGACGAGGTGTTCGCCGGTGCGCACACGGTCGTCCGGGTGCGGACCAAGACCGGCCGGCAGAACGCGTTGCCGCTGGAGACCAGGGGCGTGGTGGCGGACTGGGACGACCGGGACGAGCAGCTGCGGGTGCACACCGCCACGCAGATCCCGCACCAGGTGCGCACTGTGCTGGCCCGCTGCCTCGGGCGGCCGGAGCGCCAGATCAGGGTGATCGTGCCGGACATGGGCGGCGGGTTCGGGCAGAAGTGCGTCGTCGGCCGGGAGGAGATCGCCGCGGCGGCCGCCGCGTTGAAGCTGCGTCGTCCGGTGAAGTGGATCGAGGACCGGCGGGACGCGCTGACCGCCGCGTTCCTGGCCCGAGAGCAGCGTTACGACGCCCGCGCGGCCTTCGACGCTGACGGCCGGATCCTGGCGCTGGACGCGGACATCGTGTGCGACATGGGCGCCTACTCCTGCTACCCGTTCACCGCCGGCATCGAGCCGCTGATGGCCAGTGCGGAGATGCCCGGGGTCTACCGGGTGCCGGCGTACCGGGTGCGGGGGCGTGCGGTCACCACCAACAAGGCGCCGAGCGGCCCGTACCGAGGGGTCAGCCGGCCGCAGTACGTGATGGTGATGGAGCGCCTGATGGAGAAGGCGGCTCGCGCGCTGCGGCTGGACCCACTGGAGATCCGCCGGCGCAACGTGATCACCGTCTTCCCCTACACCGGCGTCAACAAGATCACTTACGACCCGGGCTCGTACCGCGAGTCGCTGGATCTCTGTGAACGGTTGCTGCGCGAGGAGGGCTGGTACCGGGTCCGGGACGCCCCGGACCGGGTGGTCGGCATCGGCTACTGCTGCTTCTCCGAGCGCACCGGTTACGGCTCCGGGGCGTTCGCGCAGCGCAAGATGGCCGTGGTGCCCGGGTTCGACATCTCGGAGATCCGGATGGACACCACCGGCACCGTCTCGGTGACCACCGGCACGCTCAGCCACGGGCAGAGCCACGAGACGACCATGGCGCAGATCGTGGCCGACCGGCTGGGCCTGGACATCGAGGACGTCAAGGTGGTCCAGGGCGACACCGACCGGATCACCTACGGCTGGGGCTCGTTCGCCAGCCGGTCGGTGACCATCGGCGGCAGCGCCGTCGGGGCCGCCTCCGGGAAGCTCGGCGAGCAGCTGCGGGAGATCGCCGCGCACCTGCTGCACACCGCCCCGGACAACACCGAGCTGGACGGCGCGGGCGGGGTCCGGTTGCGCGACGACCCGGGGCGCGGCATGTCCTTCGCCGAGATCGCCGAGGTGGCCTACCTGAAGGCGCACCTGCTGCCCAAGGGCGTCGGGCCGGGCCTGGCCGCCACGGCCAGCTTCGACGTCGCCGGCGACGGCACCTTCTCCAACGCCAGCCACGGCGTGGTCGTCGAGCTGGACCCGGGCACCGGCGGCGTGCGCATCCTGCGCTACGTGTGCGTGGAGGACTGCGGCGTGGCGATCCACCCGCAGGTGGTGGAGGGGCAGTGCCGGGGCGGCATCGCGCAGGGCATCGCCGGAGCGCTGTTCGAGCAGGTGTGTTATGACCCGACGGGGCAACCACTGGCGCCCAGCTTCATGGAATACAAGGTACCCACCGCCGCCGAGATCCCGGACGTGGCCATCCACCACCTGGAGACGCCGTGCGCCTTCACCGAGAGCGGCGCCAAGGGCGCGGGGGAGGGCGGCACCATCGGTGCGCCGGCGGCGGTGCTCAACGCCGTGAACGACGCGCTGCGCTCCACCGGTGTGGAGCTGGACGACACCCCGATCGCCCGGGAAGCGGTGTACCGGGCCTTCTCGGAGGTCCGCACATGATCCAACTCATCGAGCTGACGGTGAACGGCGAGCGCCACGACCTGGCCATCGAGCCCCGCCGGCTGCTGTCCGACGTGCTCCGCCACGACCTGGGCCTCACCGGCACCCACGTGGGCTGCGAGCACGGCATCTGCGGCGCGTGCACGGTGCTGGTGGACGGCGTGCCCGCGCGGGCCTGCCTGATGTTCGCCGCCCAGGCCGAGGGCTGCGAGATCCGCACCGTGGAGTCGCTGGGCAGCGGGCTGAACGACCTGCAACGGGCGTTCAGTGAGCATCACGCGTTGCAGTGTGGCTTCTGCACGCCGGGGTTCCTGATGCTTGCCGAGGGGTTCCTGGCCGAACGGCCGGACGCGAACGAGGAGGAGATCCGCGAGGTGGTGGCATCCAACCTGTGCCGGTGCACCGGCTACCAGACCATCGTGGAGGCGATCACCGCCTGCGCGGCCCGACGGCGGGCGGCCCGATGACCGGCCTGCACGGGGCCGAGGCCGACCGGACCTACGCGCGCGCCGGGTTCGGCGCCGCCGCCCGGCGCGGTGACCGGCCGGCGATCGTGGTGGTGGACCTGACCAACGGCTTCACCGACCCCTCCCGGCCCACCGGCTCGGAGCTGTCCGAGGTGGTGGCCGCCACCGGCACGTTGCTGTCCGCCGGGCGGGCTTCCGGTGTGCCGGTGGTGTTCACCACGATCGCCTACACCGCCGCCGAGGTGGCCGGCGGTGGGGTGGCCTGGCTGCGCAAGGCGCCCGGGCTGGCCGCGCTGACCAAGGGTTCGGCGGCGGTGGAGGTGGACGCCCGGCTGCCCTTGGCGCCGGGGGACCACCTGATCACCAAGAAGGGCGCCTCGGCGTTCTGGGGCACCGGGCTGGCCGCGCTGCTCACCGGCCTGCGCGTGGACACCGTGGTGATCTGCGGCGCCACCACCAGCGGCTGCGTGCGGGCCAGCGCGGTGGACGCGGTTCAGGGCGGCTTCGACGTGCTGGTGCCCTTTGCGTGCGTGGGGGATCGGGCCGACGGCCCGCACCAGGCGAACCTGTTCGACATCCAGGCCAAGTACGGGGATGTGATCGAGTTGTCCGACGCGCTGGACTACCTGAAGTCGGTGGGTGCCCGATGAGTCGCGTGCTGACCCAGCCGGCACTGGCAGACCTGGCCGACGTGCCCGCGACCAGCCGATGGGTGCGCTCCGGGCCGCTGCGCCTGCACCTGCTCGACTACGGCGGCCCCGGCGTGCCGCTGCTCATCGTGCCGGGCATCACCAGCCCGGCGATCAGCATGGACTTCGTGGCCCGCGAGCTGACCGACCCGGTGCGGCCGATCGTCCTGGACAACCGGGGTCGCGGCCTCTCCGACTCCGGCGCGTCGTACACGCTGGCCGACTACACCGCCGACGTGCTCGCCGTCCTGGCCGCGCTGGACCTTGAGTCGCCGCTCCTGCTCGGCCACTCCATGGGCGCACGGATCGTCGCGGCGGTGGCCGCCGGCGGCGCCCCGGTGCGCGGCTCGATCGTGGTGGACCCGCCGACCAGCGGCCCCGGCCGCGACCCGTACCCGACCACCCTGGAGGCGTTCCTCGGCCAGCTCGACCAGGCCCGCCGGGGCACCGACGCCGACGAGGTGGCACGGGCCTGGCCCCGCTGGCCGCGCCGCGAGCAGGAGCTCCGCGCGCGCTGGTTGGCCAGCTGTGACGAGGAGGCGATCCGGGCCAGCCACGCCGGCTTCGAGTCCGAGGACTTCTTCGAGACCTGGCCCAAGGTGCCCACCCCCACGGTGTTCATCTACGGCGCCCAAAGCCCGGTCGTCCCCCCGCTTGCCGTGACGGAAGCCCGCACCACGAACCCCCAAGCAACCTTCGTCGAGGTCCCCAACGCCGCCCACATGATCTTCTGGGACAACCCGGCCGACGCCTTCCCCCTCCTCCGCGACTCAACCCTCCCACCCCCCTAACCCACCCATATCGCGGGTTCCCGCACGCCATATCGCGGGTTCCCCGACCGCATATCGCGGGTTTCAGCACCGCGAGTCGCGGTTTCCTGCTCAGTGAGCCGTCAGGGCGCGCGGTGGCACACGGCCTCGAGCCGATTCCCGGTGGGGTCGAGGACGAAGGCGGAGTAATAGGCGGAGTGGTACTCCGGCCGGAGCGCCACGCCGCCGTCGTCCCGGCCACCGAGGGCCAGCGCCTCCCGGTGAAATGCATCGACGGCGGGTCGTGACTCGGCACGAAACGCCCAGTGCCGGTCGTCGGAGACCACCGATGCCTGCTCGATGATCGACAGGTAGCTGTGGTTGTCGTCGTTCGGCGAGTTGCGCGGTCCGTAGCCGGCCGCGTCATCGGTCCGGTAGACGCGTTCGTGGCCGAGCGCGCCTATCACGCCGTCATAGAACCGAACGGCCGCGTCAAGATTGCCGACGGTGATCGACACGTGGTCCAACATCGGCCGACCCTAACGTGTCCGACGGCGAGCCCGGCGGGTGTTGCGGGGTCGACCAAGGGCGCCGGACCCGCGACACGCGGTGTCGAAACCCGCGACATCGGGTGGGAGAACCCGCGACATGTGGCGGAGGAACCCGCGATATGGCGTGCGGGAATCCGCGATATGGGGTGGGGGAATCCGCGATATGGGTGGGGTGGGGGTTAGCGGTGGGATGGGGGGCGCATTTCGGGGATGGTTAGGGTGCCGGACTCGACGATCAGGGTGTCGTCGAGGGTGAGGGTGCAGTTGCGCATGGGGATGTCGAAGTGGCAGGGGGTGTCGTTGGGGCCGCCCAGCTCGTTGTTGGGGCCGATGGAGAACATCACGTTGCCGTAGAAGCTGCGCAGCTCCATGCCCATGCCGCCGCCGAACTGGGTCAGGCCGTGCCAGTGCGCGCGCTCGTCCAGGCCCCAGCCGACGTGGCTCATGCCGTAGCCGCGCGGGTCGTCGAACGACCGGATGTACGAGGAGAGCAGTTCGGCGTCCAGGCCGCCCCGGATGTCGGTGACGAACCCGGCTTCGATGGTCAGCTCCACCGGCGCCTGCACGTAGGTGTTGAAGGGAAGCAGCACGTCACCGGGGGCGAGCACGATCCGCCCGTCCACGCCGTCGTCGGCGCCGCCGGTGAACACGAACGCGGCCGGCCAGTGGTCCCAGCGCCCGGGCTGGTCGGTGTAGCCGTACTCGCTCATTGTGGGGTAGACCCCCAGCCGGTAGGTCACGTCGGTGCCGTGCGGGCTGGTGATCCGCATGGTCTTCGCCTTGGCCAGCAGCTCGGCGGCCACCTCGACCCGCTCCCGCAGTTCGCGGGTGGGCATCAGCCGGGCCAGCAGTGGCGCCGGCTCCACGGCGGTGAGCACCCGGGTGCCGGCGGCCTGGATCTCGAACTGCTCCTTGCTGAACAGCAGGAACGTCAGGTCGACCAGCATGTCGGTTGCCTTCAGCGAGTCCACCGCGAGCTGGTTGCCGGCCAGCCCGGACTGGCCGACCGCCCACGCCCCGGACGCGCTGGACGGCGAGGGTAGCCGCAGGTGGAACGTCTGGGCGCCCAGCCGCTGCGCCGCCCACATGAAGGCGTCGGCGTAGTCGGCGCGCTCCTCGCCCTGGCTGAGGACCGAGACGGTCTCGCCTTCGTGCACCCCGCTGAGGGTGAGCTGTTGCCGGCACATGTCGTTCAGCAGGTTCTGGTTCACGGCCACTCCCTGGTGCATATAGTCCGAACACTGACGATCCCTGGTTCGGGCGGCCAGGTCAAGAGCTGAGGCCGGGCAGGTCGTTCAGTCGGTCCATCCAGCGCAGCACCGCCTCCTCGTAGGCGATGCCGAACTCGACCACGGCGGCGAAGTAGGGGTCGGCGGCCATCCGGTCGGCCGGCGCCGTGCGGTACCGCTCCAGGCGCTCCTCGTTGACCTTGCGGTGGTTGGCCAGAAACTCCCGCAGCAACGACGGCTCCAGTCGGTCACCGAACCACAGGGTGACCAGTAGCGGGATGCGCATGGTCTCCCCGCCGGGCTCCCGGGCCAGCCACTCGGCGAACGCCAGTCGGCCCTCGTCGGTGATCGAGTACGGCTGGCGGTCCCGCGCGCTGCGTTCCTCGGGCTGGATGTAGCCGCGTTCGTGCAGCCCCTTCAGCTCGCGGTACACGTGGCTGGACGTGACGTTCCAGAAATGCCGGAAGCCCGCGTCGATCTCCTGCAGCAGGTCCCACCCGGTTTTCGGGCCGTCGTGCAGGAAACCCAGCAGGGACGCGGCGGTCGCGTTCAGCTCGGTCACTTGACATTCCCTTCAGGAAGGTCGAACCTTCCCTTGAGGAAGGTGAGCGTGATGAGCATCCATTATCGGCCCGACGGCCGGATTCTGACGATCACTATCGACCGGCCGGAGGTCAGCAACGCCATCGACCGGCCCACCGCCGAGGCGCTGGCCGACGCGATGCGCCGGTTCGACGCGGACCCCGAGCTGGCGGTCGCGGTGCTGACCGGGGCTTCCGGGAAGTTCTGCGCCGGCGCGGACCTGAAGGCGATGAACGACCCGGCCGGCGGGCGGTCCAGCCGGGTGGAGCCGGACGGGGACGGGCCGGTCGGCCCCACCCGCATGCTGCTGTCCAAGCCGGTGATTGCGGCCGTGGAGGGGGTAGCGGTGGCCGGTGGGCTGGAACTGGCCTGCTGGTGCGACCTGCGAGTGGCGGCAACCGACGCCGTGTTCGGCGTGTACTGCCGGCGCTGGGGGATCCCGTTGATGGACGGCGGCACGGTGCGGCTGCCCCGGCTGGTCGGCCAGGGCAACGCGCTGGACCTGATCCTCACCGGCCGGGGCATCTCCGGGGAGGAGGCGCTGCGCATGGGGCTGGTCAACCGGCTGGTGCCGCCCGGCGAGGCGCTGTCCGCGGCGTTGGCGCTGGCCGAGGAGATCGCCCGTTACCCGTCGGCGGCCATGCGCGGCGACCGGCTGTCCAGCTACCAGCAGTGGGACCGCCCGCTGGCCGAGGCGCTGGCCGGCGAGTACGAGCACGGCATGGCCACCCTGCGCACCGGGCAGACCGCGCACGGAATCCGCCAGTACGGCGCGGGGGAGCGCGAACACGCCCGCTGACTCCGGCCGCGCGCGCCAGTACGTTCGGGTGGATCCGGTTGCGGTGCGGCCGGAGACGTCTGACAGTGTGGTAAGCACGTACTGCGAGCACGGAGGGACTAATCGATGACGATCCCGAGCATGGCGCGTTCCACCATGGTCCCGGTGCAGGACATCCTGGACCGAGACGGCGGCCCCGCTATCCCGCCGGTGCTGCGTGAGGAGGCCCCCCGGTCGCTGGGCACCGGCGACATCGGGGTCGAGCGCTACACCTCACGCGAGTTCCTGGAGCTGGAGTACGAAAAGCTCTGGTCGCGGGTGTGGCAGTGGGCGGCCACCGAGGACGAGATCCCCGAGGTCGGCGACCACACCGTCTACGAGATCGGCGACCGCAACGTCATCGTGGTCCGGTCGGAGCCGGACCGGATCCAGGCCTTCTACAACTCCTGCCAGCACCGGGGCCGGCTGCTCGCCGACGCCCCGGGCAGCACCAACGCATTCGTCTGCCCGTTCCACGCCTGGACCTACGGGCTGGACGGCTCGCTGAAGAGCCTGCCCTGCGAGTGGGATTTCCCGCAGGTGCAGGCCGACCGCAAGCGCTTCGGGCTGCGCGAGGTGCGCTGCGAGCGGTACGGCGGCTTCGTGTTCGTCAACTTCGACGACGACGCCGCCCCGCTGCTCGAGTCGCTGGACGTGGTCCCGGAGCACTTCAAGCACTTCCCGCTGGACCACCGGTTCGCCATCGCCAACGTGCGCAAGATCGTGCCGATCAACTGGAAGGCCTGCATGGAGGCCTTCCTGGAGTCGTACCACGTGATCGCCACGCACATCCAGGCGCTGGACTTCACCGGCGACGCGAACACCCAGTACGACATCTGGGACACCTCCAGCCGGCTGATCACGGTCACCGGGGTGCCCAGCCCGCACCTGCCGGAGGGCAGCACCGAGGCCGACGTGTTCGCGGTGGCCGCCGCCGCCTTCGCCCCGCCGGGGGCGGAGATCCCGCCGCTGCCCGAGGGCGTCACCGCGCGCAGCGTGCTGGCCGCGATGACCCGGCAGATGCTCACCGCGCAGCTCGGCCTGGACCTGTCCAAGACCTCGGACACCGAGGTGATCGACTCGATCGAGTACTTCGTGTTCCCGAACTGGCTGCCTTGGGCCGGGGTGGCGCAGGGGCTGCAGTACCGGTTCCGGCCGAACGGGATGGACCCGGACAGCTGCATCTTCGACGTGAAGCTGATGTTGCCGTACAACCCGGAGGGGCCGCGCCCGCCGAGCGCGCCGCTGCGGGAGCTGAAGTACGAGGAGTCGTTCACCGCCGTGCCCGAGCTGGGGCTGTTCGGCGAGATCTTCGACCAGGACTTCGGCAACATGGCCGCGCTGCAGAAGGGCATGAAGACGCACGGCAAGGCCGGCCTCACGTTCTCCGACTACCAGGAGGCGCGCATCCGGCACTTCCACCAGGTCCTGGACAAGTGGTTGGAGCTGTGACCGGGTGATCAGTGCGCGCCGGCCATCTCCCTCGGCCGGCTCTCGGTCGTCTGCGGCTCGGCGGCTTCCGGCTCGGCCTCCGGCTTCGGCCGCGCCGGTTCGGCCGGGGCCGTGGCGGCCGGGTTCGGGCCGGAGCGCAGTCCTAGCGCGAGCAGGCCGCCCAGCACGCTGAGCAGCGCGGTGACCAGGAAGATGTTGCTGTAGGAGTCGGCCAGCGCGGCCAGCTGGGTGTTGCGGAACAGCCCGTAGAACGGGCGCAGCAGCTCGGCCGGCCCGCCCGGGTGGGGCGGCTGCATGCCGTAGCCGGCCAGCGTGTCGGCGTGCAGCAGCGCGGACCGGTCGGACAGGATCTGCGCCTGCTGGCTGCTGGCCATCGCGGACAGGCCGGCCAGGCCGAGCGCGCCGGCCACCTGGCGGCTCACGTTGTTCCACGCGCTGCCCTGGTTGACCTTGTCCATCGGCAGGCTGGCGATGCCGCCGCTCATGATCGGCATCATGGCCAGGCCCATGCCGGCGGCCCGCACGCAGGTCCACAGGATCACGTCGCCCTCGGTCATGTCCGGGTTGATGTTGCACAGCAGGTAGGTGCCGTAGCCGCACAGGGTCAGCCCGATCGAGGCCAGCCAGCGCGGGCCGATCTTGTCGTACAGCCGGCCGGCGATCGGCATGAGCAGGCCGACCACCAGCGCCTGGGGCAGGATGCGCACCCCGGCCTCCAGCGCGGTGAGGCCCTGGCCCTGCTGCAGGAACACCGGCACGAAGAACAGCATGGACATCAGGCCGACGGTGAGCAGGGACAGTAGGATCAGCGAGTTGGTGAACTGCCAGTGTCGGAACACCCGCACGTCCAGCAGCGGGTGCTTCACCGCCAGCTCGATCACCACGAACAGCGCCAGGCTGAGCGCCCCGGCGGTGTACAGGATGAGCACCGGGTAGGACGTCCAGCCCCAGTCCTGGCCCTCCTCGCTGGCCAGCAGGATGGCGAACAGGCCGAACGCCACCGCCAGGAACCCGGGCAGGTCGAACGGCACCCGCTGGCGCCGGCCGTCCCGGGGCAGCACGAAGTACGCGGCCACCGCGCCGAGCAGCCCGATCGGCACGTTGATGTAGAAGATCAGCCGCCAGTCGGTGTGCTCGATGAGGTAGCCGCCCAACACCGGCCCGACCGCCGGCGCGAACACGATGCCCAGCCCGTACATGCCCATCGCCGCGCCGATCTTCTCCCTCGGCACGATCAGGTACACGATGGTCAAGGTGATCACCGGGAGGATGCCGCCCGGGATCGCCTGCAGCACCCGGAACGCGATCAGGCTGTCCAGGTTCCAGGCCAGCCCGCACAGCGCCGAGCCGGCGGAGAAGCCGAGCAGCGTCAGCAGGTAGATGTTGCGCAGGCCGAACCGGTCGCCGAGCCAGCTGCTCAGCGGCACCACCACGCCGAGGGTGAGCGTGTAGGCGGTGGCGATCCACAGCACGTCGTCCAGCGTGGAACCCAGGTCGCGCTGGATGGACGGCACGGCCACGTTCACGATCGTCACGTCCAGCACGGACATGAACATGCCCACGATCAGCACGGCCAGCGGGAGCCCCCACCGGGCGGGTTGCGCTGCCTCCATGGCCACTCCTCAGTAATTCAGCGGTGCTGAGTTCTTAGCGTACAAGAATTCAACGTCGCTTGAGAAGAGGGTGTGAGGCGCTACCCTGAGCCGCATGCAACGGAGGCGCCCGCGCGGCCGCCGCCCGGGCGGCAACGAGACCAGGGAGGCGATCCTGGCGGCGGCCCAGGCGGCGTTCACCGCGCACGGCTACGCCGGGGCGACCATCCGGGGGGTGGCCCGCGAGGCCGGCGTCGACCAGGCGCTGGTGCTGCACTTCTTCGGCAGCAAGGACGGGCTGTTCGAGGCGGCGCTGCGGGCCAACCCGCCGATCCGAGGCCTGGCCGAAATGCTCGCCACCGCGCCGTGGGAGGAGCTGGGCGAGCGGTTGGTCCGGCACTACCTGGCGATGTGGGAGGACCCGGAGATCTCCGGGCGGCTCCGCGCGATCGTCGGCTCGGTATCGGTGTCGCCGAGCGCGGCCTCGATGGTGGCCAGGTTCATCGGTGAGGTCGCGCAGGAGCCGCTGGCCCGCCGGCTGGGCGCCGAGGACGCGCGGGTACGGGCGAACCTGGCCGGGTCGCACTTGTTCGGCACCGCCGCCGCGCGCTACATCCTGCGGGTCGAACCGCTGGCCTCACTGCCCCGGGAGGACCTGGTGGCCTGGCTGGTGCCGGTGATCCAGCACTACCTGACCGGTCAGCCGGACCAGTGCGAGCGCAGCGCGGCGGCCAGCTCGTCCGGCCGTTCATCGGGGAAGAACAGCTTCCCGCCGTCCAACTCCACCACCTCGGTCGCGCCCGGGATGGTGTCGCGCAGCCAGTAGGCCCACTTGCGGTCGAAGCCGTCGTCGGCGGTGCCCCACACGATCAGCGTCGGCACCTGGAGCTGTGCGAGCTCGGTGCCCACCGCGAGCAGTTCGCGCGGCTCCAGCGCGGTCAGCCAGCGCTCGAACAGCCGCCCGCGCGCCTCGGTGCCGAGCACCGGCTCCAGCCAGGCGCGCAGCAGCTCGTCCTCCGGCTGACCGGGGTCCGTGTAGCCGAAGTTGTAGAGCCCCCGGGCCGCTTCCAGGTTGGCCAGCAGGTTCGCGCCGTTGCCCGCCAGCTGGCCGGCCCTGGCGGCCTCCACGGTCGGGGCGAAGGTCGCCGGCGGGATGTTGTCCTGGGTGTCGCAGTTGGTCAGGGCGAGGGTGTGCAGCCGGTCCGGGTGGTTCGCCGCGAAGATCTGCGCCACCGCGCCGCCGGTGTCGTGGGCGACCAGGTCTACCCGGTCCAGTCCGACGGCGTCGAGGGCGTCGGCGACGAACCGCGCCACGGTGGCCAGCGAGAAGTCCGGATCCTCAATGACGTCGGAGCCCGGGGTGCGGCCGTGCAGCGGCAGGTCCAGCGCGATGCACCGGTGGTCCGGGCGGAGCCGGGCGATCACGTGGCGCCACAGGTAGGCGCTGGTGCCGACCCCGTGCACGAACACCGCCGCCCGGCCCTCGCCGCCGGTGTCCACGTAGCTGAACGGGCCGGACCGGGACCGGGCCTCCCGGCGGTCGGCGTCGAACGTCGCCAGTTCCGTACTGATCATCTCGGCTCCCTCGTCTCTGTAAACCGACCGTCGGTCTATATTGAAGCTACTAGACCGACGGTCGGTTTGTCGAGATGTGCGGAGGCCCGGCGGAGAAGGGCTACCTTGGGCGCAGACCGATCAAGGGGAGTCCGTGAACAAGAACGCCGAACGCGGCACCGCGACCCGGGAACGGCTGCTCGCGGTGGCCACCCGGCTGTTCGCCGAGCGCGGCTACGAGGGCACCTCGGTGGATGCGGTGCTGCGCGAGACCAACATGAGCAAGGGCTCGCTCTACCACCACTACCGGGGCAAGGACGAGCTCTTCCGGGCCGTGCTCGAGGAGGTCGAGCAGCGGGCCGGCCTACAGGTGGCCGAGGCGGCGCGCGTGGCCGGCGACCCGGTCGGCGCGCTGCGTGAGGGTTGCCTGGCGTGGATCCGGCTGGCCGAGGACCCGGTGGTCAGGCAGATCGTGGTGATCGACGCGCCCGCCGTGCTGGGCTGGGCGCGCTGGCGCGCGATGGAGGAGGAGCACACCCTGGGCCTGGTCAAGGCGGCGCTGGTCCGGGTGGCCGACGCCGGCGGCCTGACGCGCGCGCACGTCACCACGTTCGCGCACGTCATCCTGGCCGCGGTGAACGAGATCGCGCAGCTGATCGCGCGCGCGGACGACCCCGCCGAAGCGCGCGCCCAGGCCGAGGCGTCCCTCACCGAACTGCTGAACCGCCTGTTCGGCAAGTAGGCGGCAAGCGTGGCATCGGCGACGTGATCGGCTCTTCTCACTGACGGTGACCCTGGGGCCGGCGCGGAGCGGGCTGAGCGAGGCTGCCCGCATCGAGTGCTGGCTGAGTCCGCGCCGCTCATGATCGAGACCGGACTGGGCGCGCGCTCGGTGATGAGGGCCCATAGAACGCGACCACGCCGGGTAACCAATGCGGATCTCACCGCCCCAGGGCGTCCGCGGGCATCCGCGCGGCGGGCAAGGCCGTCCGGGGAGTGGGGTCGACAACCCGTACGGAATCGATCATCTAGGGCCCGGCCGGGGTCAGGTCCTGGACGCGGTCGGCGACCACCACCGGCTGCCGGAGTACGCCGTAGCGGTGGAAGTTGTCGGCGGTGCGCTGCAGCTCGGCCACGATCTCCGGGGTGATCGGCGTACCGGTTCGCTTGGCCCGCTCGGCGACCAGACCGGCCACCGGTTCGGGCCGGCGGGTGAGCTCCAGGTAGATCCGGGTGTAGTCGGCGGTGTTGGTGTGCGCCCAGTCCAGCGCGCGGTTGTAGCGGCGCACGAAGTCCGACATCGCCGCCCGCTTGTCCGGGTCGGCCAGCGAGTCGTTGTTGGCGTCCAGGAAGGTGAGCCCGGAGGCCAGGCCGCCGGCGTCGCGCAGGATTCGCGCGCCCTGCTCCCGCTCGGCGACCGCCGTGTACGGGTCCCAGGTGGACCAGGCGTCGATCGCCCCCGAGTTCAGTGCCGCCGCCGCGTCCACCGGCTGCAGGAAGCTGATCTTCACGTCGGTGGGGGCCAGCCCGGCCTCGGACAGCGCCCGCAGCAGCAGGTAGTGCCCGATGCTGCCCTGGGTGGTCGGTGAGACGGCCCGTCCGCGCAGGTCGGCGACCGTCTTGATGGGGGAGTCGCGGGGCACCAGGATGGCCAGGCCGCCCCGCTTCGGCTGGGTGCTCGCCGCCGCGATGCTGATGTCCCCGGTCGCGGCCAGCGCGTTCAGCGTGGGTGCGTCGCCGGCGATGCCGATGTCGATGGCGCCGCCGCGCAGCGCCTCCAGCAGCGGCGCGGCGGCCGGGAACTCCGCCCAGTCCACCCGGTACGGCGTCCCGTCCAGCGCGCCGGCGCCGCGCAGCAGCGCCTGCTGGATGCCGGCCTGGTCGCCGACCCGCAAGGTCACCGAACCGAGGTCACCTCCGCCCCCTGAGCAGGCGGTGACCAGGGTGACCAGTGCGGCGACGGCGGCCAGGACAACTCGGCGCATCTACTTCTCCTGGAGTGGATAGAGCTCGGGCAGGTTGACCACGATCGCCTCCTGGGTGCTGCGGGAGATCACCACGACCGCCGGCTCGTCCGGGTCCGGGTTCTCCTCGCGGTGCGGGACGAACGGCGGCACGAAGATGTAGTCGCCGGGGCCGGTGTCGATGCGCACCTCGCCGTCGCCGTCGTGGAACACGAACGACGGATGCCCGCTGACCACGTAGATCGCGGTTTCCGACTCGCCGTGGTGGTGGTTGGCCGACGCGGTGTCCGGGGAGACGTGCGTCTCGCCCATCCAGATCCGCTCCGAGCCGACCCGCTTGCCGCTGATCGCGGCCAGCCGGCGCATTCCGGCGGTCTGTGCGGTGTCCCCGTCCAGCTCGCCGGCCTTCACGTGGTGCAGTCGCGTGCGCGGGGTGCCGGCGGTGGCCGGGAAGTCGGGGTGGAACTGGTCGGTCATAGCGCCGCCTCTCGGGTCAGGCCGGCGCCGTCGCCCCCGGCGATCTCCCGGACGGTCCATCCGTCCAGGAAGGCGGTCACGGTCTGGCCGAGCCGGTGCCACAGCCAGGTGTCCGGGCCGTCCGCGTGCAGCGAGATCACCTCGCCCTCCACCGCGCGCACCACGTCGGTGATGGTGATCTCCGGTGCGGGCCGGGCCAGCCAGTAGCCACCCTCGCAGCCCCGCTGGCTGCGCACCAGGCCGGCGCGCCGCAGCTCGCCCATCAGGTTCACCAGCGAGTTCAGCGGAATACCCCGGGCGCGCGCGATCGCCTCGCAGCGCACCGGCTCGTTCGGCGGCAACGCGTCAGTGGCGATCAGCTCGGACAGCGCGCGCAGCGCGTAGTCCAGCCGGGCGGACACGTGCAGCGGCGCCGCGCGCCGGGCACGGGTGGGCCGGGCCGGCTCGGTGGGCTCGGGCAACAACAGCGCGCCCTTGCCCACCTCCTCCAGGAACAGCACCAGCCGGGCGGCCACGCTGCGGTGGAACTGGTCGTTCAGCACGTCGTGCAGGCCGTCCCGGACCACCCCGGTCGCGGCTCGCGGATGCCGCGCGGCGAGCAGCCGGACGGCGGCGACCGGTGCCACCTGGTCCGCCTCCCCGTGCAGCAGCAGCACGGGCAGCGCGGGCAGCCGGTCCGGCGGCGCCGGGACCGGATCGGCGAGCGAGCCCCAGCCGAAGTCGTCGTCGGTGACCAGCAGTTCCCGGTGCACCGGGCAGGCGGTGCGCGCGGCCAGCTCCGCGTCCCGGTCGGTGGGTGGCGGGTTACCCGCCTCCAACGGCAGCCCGGCCAGCACCAGCGCATCCACCGCACCCGGGTGCGCGGCGGCGAACCGCCAGGCGTGCAGCGCACCGGAGTCCGCGCCGAGCAGCACCCTCGGTCCGGTCACGGCAGGAAACTCGCCGGCCAGCGCCTCCGCATCGGCAAGCACCTCCGGCTCGGGCAGCGCCCTCGGTTCGGCCAGCGCCTTCGGTTCGGACAGCGCGGCCGGGGTGCGCACCGCGCGCACGGCGTACCCGTCGGCGGCCAGCCGTTGGCCCAGCCGGCGGTAGGTCCCGGGATGCTCGCCCCGGCCGGGCAGTATCAGCACCGCGCCCCGAGGCGTACCGGCGGGAGTCCAGGTCGTCATGCCGACGCCCGGTGGGCCAGCTCCTGGTGGACCAGGGGCAGCAGCTCGCGGCCGTACTGGACCGCGTCCTCCAGCGGGTCGTAGCCCCGGATGAGCAGCGTGCTCACCCCGATGTCCACGTAGTCCAGCAGCGCGGCGGCCACGGTCTCCGGGGTGCCGACCAGCGCGGTGGAGTTGCCCGCCGCGCCGGTGGCGGCCGCCGTCGGGGTCCACAGCGCCCGGTCGTGCCGTTCGCCCTTGGCCGCGGCCGCGAGCAGCCGCCGGGACCCCACGTTGGCCGGGGCCGCGCCGCCCAGCCGCAGCCGATTGCCGGTGAACGAGCCGTGCCCGCCTCGGGCGGCGGTGATCCGGTCCAGGATCTGGTGCGCCCGCCGCCACGCCTCGTCCTCGGTGGGCCCGAGGATGGGCCGGAAGGACACGCTGATCCGGGGTGGCTCGGCCCGTCCCGCGGCGCGCGCGGCCGCCCGCACCGAGGCGATCTGCTCGGCGGTCTCGGCCAGCGGTTCGCCCCACAGCGCGAACACGTCGGCGTGCCGGCCGCCCACCCGGTAGGCGGCCTCGGAAGAGCCGCCGAAGTACACCGGGATCCGGTGCACCGGCCGCACCTCGGCGTGCGCGTCCTCCACCCGGTAGAAGCGGCCGTGGTGGCTGAACGGCTCGGGCTCGGTCCAGGCCCGGGTCAGCACGCTCAGGTACTCGTCGGTGCGCGCGTACCGCTCGTCCTTGGCCAGGAAGTCGCCGTCCCGGCGCTGCTCGGGGTCGCTGCCCCCGCTGATCACGTGCACCGCCACCCGCCCGCCGGAGAACTGGTCCAGCGTGGCGAACTGGCGCGCCGCCAGGGTGGGTGCGGTGAACCCCGGCCGGTGAGCGACCAGGAAGCCCAGCCGCTCGCTGTGCGCCGCCGCGTACCCGGCCACCTGCAGGCCGTCCGGGGTACTCGAGCTGTGCCCGATGAGCACCTTGTCGAAGCCGCCGTCCTCGTGCGCGGCCACGAACCGGCGCACGAAATCGGGGTTCACCAGCGGCCCGGACGGCCGGTGGATCTCCGAGACGTGCCGCGTGCCGATCATCCCGATGAACTCGACGGTCACACCCGCACCCCCAGCCGGCCCAGCAGCTCGGTGCGCAGCGCGACGAACCCGGGGTCACCGGTGCTCCTCGGCCGGTCCAGCGCCACCGGGGCGTCGTAGCCGATCCGCCCGTGCTCCATGACCAGCACGCGGTCCGCCAGCGTGATCGCCTCGGACACGTCGTGGGTGACCAGCAGCACCGCGCAGCCGTGCCGCTGCCACAGCTCTCCGACCAGGGCCTGTGCGGTGAGCCGGGTCAATGCGTCCAGCGCGGAGAACGGCTCGTCCAGCAGCAACAGGTCCGGCTCGCGGACCAGCGCGCGGGCCAGCGAGGCCCGTTGCGCCTCGCCGCCGGACAGCGTCTTGGGCCACACGTCCGCGCGCTTGGCCAGCCCTACCTCGTCCAGCGCGGCCACCGACTTGGCCCGGTCCGGCCGGCCGGGCAGGCCCAGCGACACGTTCCGCCAGACCCGTTTCCAGGGCAGCAGCCGGGGCGCCTGGAAGGCGATCGCCCGCCGCCGGGCCACCCGGACCGTGCCGGCGATGTCCTGGTCCAGGTCGGCCAGCACCCGCAGCAGGGTGCTCTTCCCGCAGCCGCTGGCGCCGAGCAGCGCCACGAACTGGCCGGGCGGGATGTCCAGGTCCAGGCCGTCCAGCATGGCGCGCTCGCCGAACCGCCGGATCAGCCCGCGCACCTCGACGGGCAGCGCGGTATCGGTCACGCTCCCTGGAACGCCGGTCGCCACGACAGCAACACCCCCTCCAGCGTGCGCACGATCAGGTCGCCGAGCAGGCCGAGCACCGCGTAGAGCACCAGGCAGACCACGATGACGTCGGTCTGGAAGAACTCCCGGGCGTTGTTCATCACGTAGCCGATGCCGGAGGTGGCGTTGATGGTCTCGCCGAACACCAGGGCCAGCCAGGCCGAGCCCAGCGCGTAGCGCAGCCCGACCAGCGCGTTGGGCAGCGCGGACGGCAGGATCACGTGCCGGACCTGGCCGAACCAGCCGAGCCCGAGCGTCCTGGCCGCCTCCACCAGCCCGGCGTCCGCGTTGCGGATGCCGCCGAAGATGTTCATGTACAGCGGGAACATCACGGCCAGCGAGATCAGCGCCACCTTGGGCTCCTCGCCGATGCCGAACCAGATGATCAGCAGCGGGATCAGGCCGATCACCGGCACCGTGCGCAGCATCTGGATCGGCGCGTCGATGGTGTCCTCGCCCCGGCGGAACAGCCCGGAGAGCGTGGCCAGGACCACACCCGCGACGCCGCCGAGAGCCAGGCCGGCGAGCACCCGGCCGAGCGAGGTGAGCACCGCTTCCGGGAGCTGGCCGTCCAGGCACAGGGCGGCGGCGGTACGGGCCACCGCGACCGGGGAGGCGAGGGTCTCGGCGGTGAGCACGCCGCTGGAGCTGAGCAGCTGCCACACGGCGACCAGGCCGATCGGGGACAGCGTCTTGATCAGCCACCGGGGCAGGCGGCCGGCTCCGTGGGCCGGCACCGCCCGCACGAGGTGCGTCGGGATGGCGGCCGAGCGGGTGCGCTCGGCCGGCTCGGTCAAGGTCATCGGGTCTCCGCTCAACGGCATCAACGGCAGCGACGGTAACCGTCGTGCTTGCTAATCTCAACCAGAAGAGTTGGAATTATCTGTAACCTGCCTGCGAGGCCGGCGTGCGAAAGGTCACGCCGCGTTGACACAACTAGACTACTTTGATGGGTTTTACGAATGACTGAGCCGAAGCTGAAGGCGCACTGGTTCCTGCCCACCTACGGGGACGGCCGGCAGCTGGTGGGGGGCGGCCACGGGGTCCCCATCGGGTCGGCGGACCGGGTGCGCCCGGCCACCCTCGGCTACCTCACCCAGGTGGCCCGCGCCGCCGAGCAGCTCGGCTTCGAGGCCGCGCTGACCCCCACCGGCATGTGGTGCGAGGACGCCTGGCTGACCACGGCGATGTTGACCCAGACCACCGAGCGGCTGAAGTTCCTGGTCGCCTTCCGGCCGGGCATGCTCACCCCCACGCTGGCCGCGCAGATGGCCGCGACCTACCAGCGGCACTCCGGCGGCCGGCTGCTGCTGAACGTGGTGACCGGCGGCGAGCCGCTGGAGCAGCGCGGCTACGGCGACTTCCTGACCAAGGACGAGCGGTACGGGCGCAGCGGCGAGTTCCTGCACGTGGTGCGGGCGCTGTGGCGGGGCGAGCGGGTGGACTTCACCGGCCGGCACCTGCGGGTGGAGGGCGCCGAGCTGGAGCGCACCCCGGACCCGGTGCCGCCGATCTACTTCGGCGGATCTTCGGCGGCCGCCGGCGAGGTCGCCGCCGAGCACGTGGATACCTATCTGACCTGGGGAGAACCGCCGGAGCAGGTGGCCGAGAAGATCAGCTGGGTGCGCAAGCTGGCCGCCGACCGAGGTCGCACCCTGCGCTTCGGCATCCGGCTGCACATCATCACCAGGGACACCAGCGAGGCCGCCTGGACGGAGGCGCGGCGCCTGCTGGACGCGCTGGACCCGGCGGCCATCGCGGAGGTGCAGGCCGGCCTGGCGCGCAGCGAGTCCGAGGGGCAGCGCCGGATGCGCGCGCTGCACGGGGACTCGACCGAGCGCCTGGAGATCTCACCCAACCTGTGGGCCGGCATCGGGCTGGTGCGGGGCGGCGCCGGCACCGCGCTGGTGGGCAGCCACGCCGAGGTGGCGGACCGCATCGCCGAGTACCACGCGCTGGGCATCGAGGAGTTCGTGCTCTCCGGCCACCCGCACCTGGAGGAGGCCTGGTGGGTGGGCGAGGGCCTGCTGCCGGTGTTGCACGCCCGGGGCCTGTGGGAGCCGCCGGCCGGCTCGATCGCCCACGCCGGCGCGGAGACCACCTCGGTGCCGTTCGCCCGGGCCCGATAGGCCCGACCGCCACCCGACCGGGCGCATCACACCGCTCTTACGGCGCGAGATCTTGACAACCGGGCAAGGTCGCGTTACCTGGGCGGAGTGGAAATGCCGTCGTTCCAGGATCTGATGCTTCCGTTGCTGATCCACAGCGCGGACGGCGTCGTCCACTCCTGGCGACGGCTGCGCGACGAGTGCGCCGAAGACTTCGGGCTGACCGACAACCAGCTCGGTGACCGTATCCCCAGCGGCGGCACCCGGTTCGACAGCCGGATCAACTTCGCCCTGGCGCACCTGGTGCAGGCGGGACTGCTGTCCCGGCCCAAGCGCGGGTACCTGCGGATCACCCCGCGCGGGCGTGAGGTGATCGACCGCGACCTGCACCGGGTGGACATCAACCTGCTGCGGGAGTTCGAGGAGTACCGGGAGTTCCAGGCCAAGCTGCAGGCCCGCACGCCTCCGCCCCCGCCGCGCTGGTAGTCGCGGGCTCGGAAGCACCCCAACCAAATCGGCTCTCCCTCGGTCGTACCGGTCAGACGCACCGGAAATACCGAGGGGGAGATCGACATGCAGCGCATCCGCCAGACCGTGGCCCGAACCGCCGCCCTGTCCCTGTTCGCCGGCGCCGCCGTGGCACTCACGCCGGGTACCGCGCAGGCGGCGGTGGGCGACTGGGCCGCCATCGCCATCTCGCCGAGGACCGGCAACGTCGGCTGGAGCCTGAACGCCCCCTCGGCCGGCAGCGCGGTCGGCCGCGCGGTCAGCCAGTGCGGCGCTTCCGACTGCCAGGCCGTGGTCCGGGTGACCAACGGCTGCGCCGCCGTGGCGCAGGCCAGGAACCGGGCCTGGGGATGGGCCTACGCCGGTTCCGCCGACCGGGCCGCCAGCCTGGCCAGGTCGGCCGCGCCCGGCCCGGGTGCCCGGGTGATCAAGTGGGTGTGCACCGACATCTCCGCCTACTGACCGGGGCATCCGGGATGCGCCGGGGGAGTGACGGCGCCCACAATGCGGATATGGCAGACGTACGGCAGATCGCGGAGTGCGTGGGCGAGCCCGAGGGCACGGTGGCGCAGTGGGACAGCCTCGGCCTGCTCGCCGAGCCCGCGGTGGAGCGCGCCAGGCTGATCGGTTTCGCCGCCCGGCGGGGTGTCTCCGCCGCGGAGATCGCCGAGCTGCTCGACCGGGGCCAGGACGTGATCGGCAGCTTCGTGGAGTTCGTGCAGGCCGAGTGCGGCAGCCGCCCGTTCGGCGCACTGGCCGAGCTGTCCGAGCTGGACCCCGGGCTCGTCCGGCGGCTGTGGATCGCCGCCGGGCTGAGCGACCAGCGGGACGTCTACGACGAGGACGTCGAGTTGTTCGGCGGGCTCGCCGCCGCGTTGCGCCTGGGGTTGCCCGAGGACGCGCTGCTCCAGCTGGTCCGGGTGTTCGGGGACGCCATGGGGCGGGTGGCCGAGGCGCAGATCCGGTTGTTCCACCTGCAGGTGCACTCGCGGATGCGGGCCGAGGGGTTGTCCGGGGTGCGGCTGCTGGAGACCGCGCGGGCGGTGAGCGACCCGCTGACCGAGCTCGGCGACGCCGCCCTCGCCTACTTCCACCGCAAGGCGATGCAACGGGCGTTGCGCGAGGACATGATCATGCACCTGACCGAGGACCTGGCGGCGGAGGAGACCGAGGTAGGCCAGGTGTCGGTGGCCGTGCTGTTCGCCGACCTGGCCGGGTTCACCCCGATGACCGAGGCGATGGGGGACCGGGTGGCGGCCGCGGTGGTCGAGCGGTTCTCCGACGTGGTGCGGGAAGCCACCGGGGAGGCCGGCGGGCGGATCATCAAGCAGATCGGCGACGAGTTCATGCTGGCCTTCGGCACCGCCGCGGCCGCGGTCAGCTGCGGGCTGGGCCTGGCCGAACGGCTGGCCGAGGAGCCCAACTTCCCCGCGCTGCGCATGGGCGCGCACGTCGGCAGCGCCCTGTACCGCGAGGGTGACTACCTGGGCACCACGGTCAACATCGCGGCCCGGGTGGCCGGGCACGCCACCCGGGGCCAGTTCCTGGTCACCGAGGCGATGCGCGATCAGCTGCCCGGCGACGGGCAGGACGTGAAGTTCGAGCCGGTGGGCGGGCGCCGGCTGAAGGGCATCCAGGGCGAGGTCCCGCTGTTCGACCTGCGCGCGGGCACCGCCCGTCCGGGCCGGGCGGTCGATCCGGTGTGCCGCATGGAAGTGGACCCGACGCGGGCGGCCGCCGAACTGTCCTGGCGGGAGGACCGGGTGTACTTCTGCTCGGACGACTGCTTGCGCCAGTTCGTCGCGACCCCGGGCCGGTTTGTCTAGTGCCCTAGTGGCCGTCCTCGAGCTCGGGTAGCCACAGCGGTCGCGCGCCCACCTGGCCGGGGTCGACCCGCCGGGCCAGGGCCCGGCTCACCTCGGCGTGCATGCCGGCCAGCGAGGGATGCAACACCGAGGCGAACACCCGCCGCTCGGCGGGCTCCAGGCCCTCCAGGTCGGCCAGGTCGATCAGGTGGCCGGGCGTGCAGCCGTGCCCGTAGGTGGCGGCCAGCTTGACCAGGTAGTCCAGGCTGGGTTTGGCGCCGCCGTGCGGCCAGGTCTCGTGCTCGCTGATCCGGTTGTCCGAGATGCGCTCGTTGTGCAGCGTCCGGTACCGCTGCGCCACCTTCCACTGCGGCCAGCCCAAGGCATGCCGCCACGCGATGCGCGGGCGCAGGCTGAACCGGCGCCCCATCTCCGCCGCGATCAGCGGCAGGCTCAAGCCGAGCGCGTGCATGCGCTCGCGCATTTCGTCCCGCGTCGCCTTCGCGGAGTCACTGGATCGTCTGGGCATGTGCTTCCCCCACGGTCATCGGCACTCAATGCCGCGGGCAAACAGTAGCCAGAGCGGACGACAGAGCCGGTGGGGATGACTCCCTGAACGCCCGAAGAAACGGGGCGATAGCGAAGCATTTTCCCTGCTCAAGTGGCATATAGCGCCCGGGAAAATGTTCCCGCTGAAACCGGGGTCGATTGACCCTTTATTGGCTCATCATCGTATCCCGCACCGGCACGGCGCGGCGCACTAACTGTGTCGAACACCTGATCGAACGACACCCATTCTAAAGAGTATAAGAGTTGGAGCGGCGATGGACGTTCGCCCCGTTGACGAATTCGTTCACTTCATCGTGCTGAACGGGCACACCGCGGACCTGCTCAACGAGCACGTCCGCAAGTTCGAGGGGGACACCTGTGCATCCTGCGGGAAGATCTGGCCGTGCAACATGCGCCGGGTTGCCGAGCGGGCGCTCCGTCGGATCGGCCTCGTCGGCCCGATCCGGTCGTCATCGTTAGCGAACATGCGTTCGAACTATGTGATATTCTGATGTTGTGGGCGCAGGCAGCGTGGTTCCGCCGGATCTTGAGGATCGTGACCTCGATCCGGGGCTGATGGCGTTGCTGCACGGGCTGGATCCGGATCTGGTGGCGAACGAGGATGTTCCTCGAGTGTTGGCGGCGATCGGGCGGGTGCGGGCCCGTTGGGACGCGCTGGAGCTGGCCTGGGTGGACGAGACGGCCCGGCGGGATCCTTCGGCGCCGCCCGGTGCGGGTCGGCGGTTGGCGCGCCCGCACCGGTTCGGCGCGGATGAGGTGCGGGTGGCGCTGGGTTGGCCGCGCCAACGAGCCGAACGGGAGGTGGCGTTCGCCGACGAGCTGCGCGAGCTGCTGCCCGAGGTGGCCGCTGCCTGGTACGACGGGGTGATCGACCGGGCCAAGGCCCGGACTTGTCACACCTACCTGGCCGACCTGCCGGCAACCGAGCGGGCCAGGGTGTGGTCGGAGGTGGCGGGCAAGATCGCGGGTTGGAACACCGGCCGGCTCGCCGCCCGGCTGCGCAAACTCACCCTCGCCGCCGCGCCGGACAGAGCTGAGGAACGCTACGAGCGGGCGGTGGCGGCCCGTCGCGCGGTGTGGTTCCTCAACCCCGACGGCACAGCTTCGCTGGCGTTGGACGGGGTCGCGCCGGGTGACGCGGCGGCGGCGAAGAAGCGCATCAGCGCACTGGCCCGCGCACTCCGGCGCACCGGCTGCCCCGGCAGCATGGATCAGCTGCGCGCGGACATCACCCTCGCGCTGTTGGACGGCACCCTGGAAGGCCTGACCAGCGCGCAGATCCTCGCCCACTTCCGCCCCACCACGGGAAACGAGTCGGTCCCGCTGCCGAGCACGCCAGCCACCGTTGCTTCTGACGCGCCGCCGGCCGCGAAATCCCTCGCGACATCCGTTGCGGAACCCGGTGCCGCCAAGGCCCGCGCGGCGAAACCCGCCGCTACGGAACCTGTCGGCATCGAACCCAGCTACATCGAACCCAGCTACATCGAACCCAGCGGCACCGAACCTGACGGCACCGTTGCCGGGAAGTCCCGCGCCGCGAGACCCGACGGGGCCGGGAACCGACCCGGGGCCGACGTCGTGCTCGAACTGGGCACCCTCATCGGCGCCGACCAACGCCCCGGCGAACTCCCGGAGCTACGGGGCGCGATACCCGGCCACGTCGCCCGCACCGAAGCCCTGGCCCAACGACGCGGGCAGTGGATCGTCGCCGTGTGTGATCACCAGGGTTACCTGCTGTGCTGCGAAACCCTGCGTGCCCGCCCCGCCGGCGCCACCGACCGCTACCGGGGCGGGACCGTCGAGCTGCGAATGACCCTCACCCAGCTCGAACGCTGGCTCCACGACCCCCCGCCGGGCTTCGAGAAGCTGATTGCCGAGATCGCTGCCCGATATCGCGCCTGGCGACAACGAGCTGCCGACCTGAACGCCCAACTCGACCGGCGGTTCCCGACGGCGGGGTTGCGCCGATGGATCGAGACCCGCGACCAAACCTGCCTCGGCCCCGGCGGATGCGGGCGACCCGCCCGACAGTCCGACATCGACCACACCCGCGACGTCCAACACGGCGGCAAGACCCTCCATATCAACCTCAGCCCACAATGCGGGCACGACCATCTACTCAAGACCGAGGGCGGTTGGACGCTGCACCAACCCGAACCGGGCGTTCTGGTCTGGCGCAGCCCACTCGGCCAGACCTACCGAACCAGAGCAGACCCGCTCATCGACCCACCACCCGAACTCGGCCCCGACCCGCCCTTCTAACTCGCGGACCAGCCGGGCAGGGTGACCGTGTGCGCCTGGTTGCGGGCCTTCGCCAAGGGCTGGGTGGCGCCGAGGGCGTCGGTGGCGCGAGCGGTGACCAGGCGCTCGCCGGGAGGCAGCGTGGCCAGGTCCAGGTCTACGGTGAAGCGCTGCCAGTCGAACCGGCCGGGCTCGCGGGCGTTCACAGCGGCGGGAAGCCAGCGGTCACCGACGCCGATCTCCACCCGGGTGACCGGCGCCGAGCCCCACGCCCAGCCGTACACGGTGAGCTTCCCTCCGGCCTCGGCGTGCCCGGTGACCAGACTGTTCACGTCGATGTCGCGCACCGGCGCCGGCTCGATCGAGCCGGGCCGTTCGCGCTGGTAGAGCCGCGTGGTGAACAGGTGCACCGGGCGACCGGTGGCCACGGTCAGTCCGTCCAGCCACTTCACGTTGTTGGTGCCGAAGTAGCCCGGCACGAACAGCCGCGCCGGGAAACCGTGGCCCGGGGTCAGCGGGGCACCGTTCATCTCGTAGGCAACCAGGCCGCGCTCGACGACCACCGCGAGCGGGACGTCCTTCAGGTAGTCCAGGTCCTCCCAGTCGCCGAACCGGCCGAAATCGAGGCCTCGCGCCCAGAGGCTGTCCGCTCCGGCGTCGGCGCCGGCCATGGTCAGCAGGTCGCGCACCGGCACCCCGCGCCACGTCACGTTCGCCGCCCGGCGCACCGGCTCGTCCGGCCGCAGTGGGCTGCCGTAGCACTCCAGTACCGCGGTCACCGTGACCGCGGGCAACGCGCGCAGCTCGTCCAGGGTGAGCCGCAGTGGCCGGTCCACCATGCCGTCCACTCGCAGCGCCCACCCCTCGGCGGGAACCTCGGCGAGTCCGAAGTGTCCGATCAGGTAGACGTTCTCGGTTTCGGTGACCGGTGCGTCCAGCGCGGTTGGGTCCGGGGTCCACCGGAGGGCGCCCTCGGCCATCCTGGCGCGGGCGTTCGGCGGTTCGGTCTGAGACACGGCTCCTCCGTCGATCGGTGTGCGCTGGGGGCCGCCTGGACGACGCTAGGTAGCCGGCCAACGCCCGTCAAGCGGGGGCACCGGAGGCCGGGGGCAGTTCGGTGGGCGGTGGGGCACCGGCGTGCACCAGGATGGGCGGCAGGGGCACGGCGGAGCAGGGGCATGGGGGGTCAGGTGGCGGAACCGGAGGAACCGGCGCCGAGGAATCCGGATGGGCCGGTGGAACGGGGGCCGGGCGAGCCGGATGGGTCGGTGGAACGGGGGCCGGGCGAGCCGGATGGGTCGGTGGAACGGGGGCCGGGCGAGCCGGATGGGTCGGTGGAACGGGGGCCGGGCGAGCCGGATGGGTCGGTGGAACGGGGGCCGGGCGAGCCGGGCGGGTCGGTGGAACGGGGGCCGGGGGAGCCGGGCGGGTCGGTGGAACGGGGGCCGGCGGAGCCGGATGGGTCGGTGGAACGGGCGCCGGGGGAGCCGGACGGATCGGCGGAACGGGCGCCGGGGGAACCGGATGGGCCGGCGGAACCGGAGTCGGTGGAGCCGAGGCAACCGGAGGCCGAGAGATCGCCGGAATCGGTATCGGGCACGTCGGAGCCGATGGGTGCCGCGGAACCCGGGCACGGAGAGCCGAGGCCGATGCGGCCCGCGGGGCCGGCGGAGCAGCTACCGGACGAGTCGGCGGAGCCGAAATCGAGGCCTGCGCTCGAAACCGAACGACCTGTGACGTCGGGGCCGCCGCTACCCGGGCCGGCGCAATCCGGACCGGCATCGGCCCTGCCGGCGTGGGCACGACCGGCGGGGCTGGAGCCATGGGAACGACCGGCAGGACTGCGGCCGGTGTCCAGTCAACCGTGGTCCGGACAACCCGCACCGAAACAACCGGGATCGGGACAACCGGGATCGGGACAACCGGGATCGGGACAACCGGGATCGGGACAACCGGGATCGGGACAACCGGGATCGGGACAACCGTGGCCGGGACAACCGTGGCCGAGTCAACCGTGGGCGGGGCAGCCGTCAGCGGGGCAGCCGTGGCAACGGCCGGGGCCGGCGCATCCTGAGCCGGTGTCGGCGGGATCCGGGGCGCCTCCGCCGCGGCTCGAGCCGGCGGGACGGAAGCCGCCGTGGATGACCGGCGGCGAGGCGGTCTATGCGGTGTTCCTGGTCGGGCTGCTCGTCATGGTTTACCTGTTCGCCGATGCGTTCCAGCTGTTGCGGGAGCCGGATGACGGAGTGCTGCCCATCCGGTCACCCGCCACGGAGGGGGTCGGGTCGTACGCGTTCCTGCGCACCACGCCCGGTGGGCGTCCGGTCAGCTTCGACCGGTGCCGGCCGGTCCACTACGTGGTGAGCGCCCACGGGTTGCCGCCGGACGGGGTGGAGCTGGTCCGCGAGGCGGTGGACGAGGTCAGCGAGCGGACCGGGCTCACCTTCGTGATGGACGGGGTGACGTCCGAGGTCCCCCGGCCGAGGCGGAACGCGGCGCGCGGCTACGCCCAGGACTGGACGCCGGTCCTGATCGCCTGGGCGGACCGCGCGGACTTCCCGGTCCGGGACACCGGGCAGGCCGGCGACGTGGAGGGCATCGCGTTGAACACCTGGAGCATGCCGAGCGGACCCGAGTCGGCGCGGTTCGTGTCCGGCCAGATCGTGCTGTTCCGGGACAATCTGGCCAAGATCGCAACCGGTCGGAGCGGCCGGCTGATCCAGAAGGCGATCCTGCTGCACGAGCTCGGGCATCTGGTCGGGCTCGACCACGTGAGCGATCCCGGCGAGCTGATGGCGCCGATGTACACCGGGCTGACCGGGTTCGGTCCGGGCGATCGCCAGGGGCTGGCGGAGCTCGGCGCGGTCCCCTGCATGCCCCGCTGACCGGCGACAAGACCCAATCCTGATACTTATTTCACATACCCAACGTCCGTCATGTGACACTTGCAACAGGAGTGACCCATGAGTCGGCAGAATGTTGTGGTGACTGGCAAAGCCGCCCGCGGCGGGCCGCTTTCCGCCTACCATTTGCCGGCTAGCTGCGATATATCGATAACGATCTGTTGAACGGCGTGTCGACCGGATAACCGGCCTCGCAAGATCGCCCACACGGCGGAGTGACATCGATGTGCGCTCAGCGGTGTGACAAGGACGATAAGCGGGTGAGCGGCTTTAACTCGTGTGGGTGGCTGTGCGGCGAACTGATGACACTTATCTTCGAACCATCATGTACGCGCACCAGGAACGCTACGCCGCCGCACGTACCTCCGAACGCACCGCATGGTTGACCACTTCGACCGAAGCCAGCCGGCGGGCCGGACGGCGGTTGCGCCGTTCCGCGCACCGGCACACCCGGTTGACGATCAGCGACCACCTGGCCTTCTGGCGCGCGCAGCACGACGGGATGCGGTGCACCCGTACCGCGTCGGCACTCAGCTGGCCGGGGTACGTATGGCTGGCCGTGCTGCTCATCTCGGTGACGGCCGTCGGCGTGCTGACCGGGCTCCTGCTGGTCTAGCGTCAGGCGGCGCCGGACCACTCCGGCTGGTCGGCCTCGATGACGCCGCCGTCGGCGCGGATCACCAGCGCGCTGCCCCCCGGAGAGCGTCTCGGTGCGCTGCTCGGCCGCCCCGGAACCAGCCGGGTCGCACCCGCGCGCCCAGCCGGGCTGTTCCGGTGTGCGCCACCGACCCGGGCTGCTCGTCACCGACCGGTTGGTGCTCGACGTCGGGATCGGTCCCGCCGGCGGCCAGCGGCAGTCGCACGGCCAGCCGCCGCGGCCGGGGCGGCGGCTTGGGCGGGCCGGCCTCCTCGAACTTGCGCAGCCCGGTCTGCGCGGCCTGGTAGCGGGCCGCCGTGCCGTCGTTGTAGGTGGCCTTGCCGGTGCTCGATTTATCGGTGCAGAGCCTTGCGGGCCAGCCAGTTGCCCAGCAGCTGCGCCGCCTGCACGACCACGATGATGATCACCACGGTGACCAGGGTGACCGGCCAGTTGAACTGCTGGTAGCCGTACGCGATGGCGAAGTTGCCCAGCCCGCCGCCCCCCACGTAGCCGGCCATCGCGGACATGTCCACCACCGCGACGAAGATGAACGTGTAACCCAGCACCAGCGGCCCGAGCGCCTCCGGGATCAGCACGGTGAGGATGATCCGGGACTTGCTCGCGCCCATCGCCCTGGCCGCCTCGATCACCCCGGGGTCCACCGCGATCAGGTTCTGCTCCACCACTCGGCCGATCACGAAGCTGGCCATGGTGGCCATCGGGAACACCACCGCCTGCGTGCCGATGGTGGTGCCCATGACCAGCAGGGTGAGCGGGCCGACGGCGGTGATGAAGATGATGAACGGGATCGGCCGGACGATGTTCACCAGCACGTTGAGCAGGTGGAACACCACCGGGCTGCGCAGCAGCCCGCCCGGCCGGGTGGCGTAGAGCAGCACCCCGATGAGCAGCCCGAGGCCGCCCGCGATGAGCAGCGTCCAGACCACCATGTAGATGGTCTGCTGGAAGGAGAGCACCAGCTGCGGGTAGAGCTGCGCCCAGTTGTTCACAGTTCCTCCACCGGCGTGTGCGACCGGAGCTCGGCCAGCAGCGCGTCCACGTCGGCGTCCGCGCCGGCCAGCTCGTAGGTGAGGCTGCCGAACGGCTTCTCGGACAGCTCGCCGATGCCGCCGTAGATGATCGTGGCCCGCACCCCGCGCGCGGCGAACCGGCCGGCCAGCTCGCCGGCTGCCGTGCCGCCGTCCCGGATGGGCACGGTGACGATGCGGCCGGGGAAGCTGTGGCGGAGCCGGGCCAGGGTCTCCGGCGAGGGCCGGTCGCCGTGCACGCTCTGCACGAACCGCTTGGTGGCCGGCTCGCGGGGCGAGGCGAACACGTCGTAGACCGGGCCGTGCTCGATCACCCGGCCGCCCTCCATCACCGCCACCGAGTCGCACAGCGAGCTGACCACCTCCATCTCGTGGGTGATCACGACCACCGTGGTGCCCAGCTCGGTGTTCACCTTCTTCAGCAGGGCCAGCACGTCCTTGGTGGTCTCGGGGTCCAGTGCGCTGGTCGCCTCGTCGGCGAGCAGGATGGCCGGCCCGGTGGCCAGCGCCCGCGCGATGCCCACCCGCTGCTGCTGCCCGCCGGACAGCTGCGCCGGGTACTGCCGGGCCTTCTCCGAGATCCCCACGAACTCCAGCAGCTCGGCCACCCGGGCGGCCCGGCGCTCGCGCGGCCAGCCGGCCACCTTGAGCGGGTACGCCACGTTGCCGGCCGCCGTGCGCGAGGAGAGCAGGTTGAACCGCTGGAAGATCATGCCGACCCGGCCGCGCAGCGCGCGCAGGTCCCGCTCGGCCATCCCGGACAGCGGCCTGCCCTCCACCACGACCTCGCCCGAGGTCGGCACCTCCAGGCCGTTGATCAGCCGCACCAGGGTGCTCTTGCCGGCCCCGGAGTAGCCGATCACGCCGACGATCTCGCCGTTCGCCACGTCCAGGTCCACCGAGTCGACCGCGCGCACCGGCGAGCCGCCGGCACCGGGGAACTCCTTGCTGACGTTGCGGAAGCTGATGACCGGGGTCACCGTCAGGTGCCGGCCTTCTGGATGGTCGCCTCCAGGGACTTGGTCACCGCCTGCAGCTCGGCCGGGTCGTTGTTCTTGAACACGGTGGTGGGGCCGAGGTCCTGCTTGGCGGCGGCCTCCACCTCCGGGTCGTGGTAGACCCGCACCAGGTCCAGATAGGTGGGGTTGTCCTTGTCGGCCGCGCGGGCCACGAACACGTTGATGTACGGCTTGGAGGACTCGCTGTTCGGGTCGTCGGAGAAGATCACTTCCTGGGGCGAGAGGTTGGCCGACGTGGCGTAGTTGTTGTTCACCACGGCGCCGTCCACGCTGGGCAGGTTGGCGGCGGTCTGCGCGGCGTCCACCGGGATCACGGTGACCTTGGACGCGGCGGTGTCCACGTCGGCCGGCGTGGACAGGGTGTTGCCGCCGCCCTTGAGGGTGATCAGCTTGGCCGCCTGCAGCGTCAGCAGTGCCCGGGCCTGGTTGGTCGGGTCGTTCGGGATCACCACCTGGCCACCGGACGGGATGTCGGCCGGCGAGCGGTGCTTGCGCGAGTACAGCGGCAGCGGGTACACGGCGGTGGCGCCGACCGGCACCAGGGTGTCGTGGTTGCGCACGTTGTAGTTGGCCAGGTACTGCAGGTGCTGGAACTGGTTCAGCTGCAGCTGGTTCTGCGACAGCGCGGGGTTGGGCTGGTTGTAGTCGGTGAAGTTGACCAGCTCGACGTCGATGCCCCGCTCCTTGGCCTTGCGCTGGAAGACCTGCCAGTAGGCCTCGCTGGCGTCCGCCACCCCGATCTTCACCGCCGTCGCCGAGGAGCTGGCGCCGGGTGGCGGTGAGCAGGCCGACATCACCAGGGCCGCCGCCAGAGCGGGTAGCAACAGCAGGGCACGGAGCTTGGGCTTCATCGGTGTTTCCCCTCGAAGACGAACATGGTCCGCCGCCGGTGACCGGCACTGCTGATATGAAACCGCGAAGGCGGACGGTTGGGTGCGGCGGGGTGTCGGCTAACGACAACAACCCGGCATTGTTCCGCCCCATTCTTGAGTGATTCAGTCAAATTTACGGTAGCACACGCCGCGCGACCGCCTCCCCTGAACGGGGAGCCGTACGTCACTCATCCGGACGAGCGCCGGCCGGTGGTCGCACCGTCACTTTTCGTACCTCGTTGCTCACCACGAGTGCGCGGCGCTGCGCACCGGCGATCACTGGAGAGCCACATGGGCGGCTGGTCGGCACGTCTGCTTCTCGGTTCCGGACTGGCGGTGGCACTGTCCGCCGTGCTGGTCACGGGTACGGCCGTTGCGTCACCAGAGTCCGATGACGTGGTCAAGGTGCCGGTGTCCTTCGAGGTCACCAACGTGAACGAGTCGAAGGTGGCCTGCCAGGCGGACGGCAAGCGGTACACCGTCAAGGGCACCCTGGCCGCGCCGCGCCGGGTGCTGCACGAGGACAACCCCTCGCTCACCATCTACTCGCACGGCCTGGCCTACACCGGCAGGGGCTTCTTCGAGTTCACGAAGGTGCCCGGCTACGACTACATCGGCGAGCAGGCCGATGCCGGGCACGCCTCGCTGGCCTTCGACCTGCCGGGCTACGGGCGCAGCGACGCGGTGCCCAACGGGCAGGACATCTGCTACGGCTCGGAGGCCACGATCATCCACCAGATGGTCGGCCAGCTGCGCTCCGGCGAGTACCGGGCCGAGGGCGAGGACGCCGTGCGGTTCAAGCGGATCGCCCTGGCCGGCCACTCGGCCAGCGGTTTCACCGCGCAGGCCGAGGCGTACTCGTTCCACGACATCGACGCGCTGATCGTGATGGCCTTCGCCGACCAGGGGTTCAGCCCGCTGCTGCTGACCACCGCCGGCCAGACCCTGGTGCGCTGCACCCTCGGCGGCGACCCCAAGCAGGGCGACCCGCACACCAGGGGTTACGCCTACTTCGGCCAGTCGGACGCCGACTACCGGGCCGGCCACCTGCACAACACCGACCCGGACGTGGCGAGGGCGGCCACCGAGGACCGGGTGAAGGACCCGTGCGGCCGGCTGGGCTCGGCGATCCCGAACGCGGTCAGCGACAACGCGCTGCTGGCCACGGTGAAGGTGCCGGTGCTGCTGGTCTACGGGCACAACGACGCGCTGTTCCAGGACAACGCGGCCGGCACCCGGCTGCAGCGCGCGCACTTCGTGGGCAGCAAGGACGTGACCGACATCTTCCTGCCCGACACCGGTCACGCCCTCACCCTGGAGCGCACCGCGCCCCGGATGCGCCACGAGGTCTCCGAATGGCTGAACAAGCGCGGTTTCTAGATCACCTGGACGGTGCCCCGTGAGCCGTCCACCCGCACCCGGTCGCCGGTGCGCAGCCGCATGGTCGCGTCGCCGCAGCCGACCACGGCCGGAATGCCCAGCTCGCGGGCCACGATCGCGGCGTGCGACAGCGGTGCGCCGACGTCGGTGACCACCGCCGCGGCCCGGGGGAACAGTGGCGTCCAGCCCACGTTGGTGATCGTGGTCACCAGGATCTCCCCCGGTCGCAGCGACGCGCCCTCGTCCGCGCTGGCCAGCACGCGCGCGGTGCCCTCCACCACGCCGGCCGCGCCCGAGTACCCGGTGATCGTGTCACCCGCCGGCTCGGCCGGTGCGGCGGAAGGCCAGGCGTCACCGCGCCGGTTCGGGTCCGCGTACCAGGCGAACGGGTCGAACGCGCCTCGAATGTAGGAGGGGTACGGGGGCAGCGCGGCGTACCGGTGGTGCGTGGCCCGGCGCGGCGCCACCTGGGCCAGCGCCTCGTCGCCAGAGCCGTCCAGGTCGTCCGAGCCGTCCAGGTCCGGGCCGTCCAGCAGGCCCAGCAGCTCGTCCAGGTACAGGAAGAACAGGTCCTCGCCGTGCCCGGTGAGCTCGCCGGCCCGCAGTACCCAGTCCCGCACCACCCAGAACACCCGCACCGCCTCGGAGCGGGCCTGTTCGCGCATCCGCGCGGCGCCGGTCCAGGTGGCCAGCTTGCCGCGAAGGCGCTCGGCCTGGTCCGCGTCGGCCTCGGTGAGGCGCCGCCAGGCGCTCCGCCGCGCCGCGTCCTGCCGCTCCAGCAGCGCCACCGCGTCCTGGCGGGCGTCGGCCAGGCCGGCCAGCTGGGCGTCCAGCCAGTGTGGGTCCTCGGCCGGGCGGGGGAAGGAGATCTCCAGCTCGTGCGGACCCCGGTGCCCCCACTGCTCCAGGTAGGCCTCCCGGGTCAGCTCGCCCCGGGCCACCTTCGCCAGGCCGACCACCGGGCCGAGGCTGTCCAGGGTGCCGCCGTCGGCCTGTGCCCCGGAGAGCAGTAGGTTGGCGTCCTCCTCGCTGACCAGCTTGCGCAGCTCCTTGCGGCCCAGCGCGAGTGCGCTGTCGTCGCTGCGCGCCCCGGCGCCGAGCATCTCCGCCGCGCCCCGGTGCAGCGGTTCCAGCTCCTCACGCCACAGTCGGGCCAGCTCGGCCGTCGACCGGGCCGCGCGGATCCGGCCGCGCAGCTCGGCGCACCGCGCCGGGGTCCGGGGCACCACGTCGGCGAACACCTTCTGGTCGGCGGCGAACTTGCGCCGGGCCCGGATCGCCTGGGTGAGGCCGGTGCCCATGATCCGCCAGCGGGACGTGGGCAGCTCGGGGATGGTCATGCCCTCGGGCAGGATGCCGAACACCTGCTCGGTGCCGGTCCTGGCCTTCTCGCCCATGAAGAACGCGTCGGCCAGGCCGAAGATCGTGCTCAGGTTGAGATAGAGCCGGCCGCCGATGTTGCCGACCAGCTTGTGCCCGGCCGCCCCGTCGATCGGCAGCGAGCCGTCCAGGAAGATCTTCAGCGCCGACCAGCCGCACGGCGTCACCACGTCCGGCACCGCCTCGCCGATGTTGGTCGAGGTCCACAGGTAGTCGCCGGCCAGGCTGTCGTTCCAGACCAGGTATCCGCCGTCGGTGGAGTCGTGGTCCGGCAGTTTCACCGGCGGCGTGCGCAGGGTGGTGATCGGCCGGGCCTGCACGACGAAGAACTCGCCGCCCCGGCGGGTCCACTCCACGTCCATCGGCGTGCCGTAGAGCTTCTCGATGCGCTCGCCGAGCTCGGTGAGGGTGGCGGTCTCGGCCCGGTTCAGCACCGGTTCCCGGCGCAGTTCCTCGGGGACCGGGACCTCGGCGGTGCCGGTCTCGGTGCGCACGGTCATCGTCGTCTTGTCCGCGACCCGCTGCTCGGCCGGCTCGCCGGTGGCCCGGTCCACCACCACGGTGTCCGGGGTGACCTGCCCGCCGACCACCGCCTCGCCCAGGCCCCAGCTCGCGTTGATCACGATCTGGTCCCGCGCGCCGGTCATCGGGTTGGCGGTGAACAGGATGCCGGCCGCGTCCGCCGCCACCAGCTCCTGCACCACCACGGCCAGGCCGACCTGGTCGGGTGCGATGCCGGTGCGCGCGCGGTACCCGATCGCCCTGGCGGTCCACAGCGAAGCCCAGCACCGGCGGACGGCGCGCAGCAGCGCCGCCTCGCCCCGGATGTTCAGGTAGGTGTCCTGCTGGCCGGCGAAGGACAGCTCCGGCAGGTCCTCGGCGGTGGCCGAGGAGCGCACCGCGACCGGCGCGTCGGCGCCCAGCTCGCGGTACCGGGCGGTGATCGCGGCGGCGGTGTCGGCCGGGATCGGGTGCTCGGCGAACAGCGCGGCGATGGTCGTCGAGGCGGCATCCAGGGTCTCCGGGCGGGCCGGGTCGACGGCGGCCACGGCGGCCAGGACCGGTCGTTCCAGGCCGGCCTCGGCGAGGAACCGCCGGTAGGCCTCGGTGGTCACGTGGAAACCGGTGGGCACCGGCAGCCCGGCGGTGGCCAGTCGCGCGAGCGAGGCACCCTTGCCCCCCACCTGGGCCAGGTCGGCGGCGGGGTCGGCGAGCGGTCGAACCAGGGGGAGGGCCTGGTCGGACGGGGTAGTGATGGTCATGCCCGGCAACCTACTCTCTTTTCACAAATTTGTGAAAGTTGTGTTTGCTGGGTAGGGTCCGGTCATGGAGGATCGCGACGACGAGGCGATGGCCCGGTTCGTCGAGCGCTTCGCGGTCGAGCTGGCGGACGCCGGGATGCCCCGGATGGCGGCCCGGGTGCTGGTCGCGCTGCTCGCCACCGAGTCCGGCGGGGCCACCGCCGCCGAGATCGGCCGGCTGCTGCGGATCAGCCCGGCGGCGGTGTCCGGCGCGGTCCGCTACCTGGGCCAGCTGGAACTGGTGGTGAAGGAACGGGTGCCGGGGGAGCGCCGCGACCGGTACCAGCTCAAGGCGGACATGTGGTACGAGGCCATCGACCGCAAGGACCGGCAGTACACCCGGTGGGCGGGGTTGATGGGGGAGGGCGTCAAGGCGGCCGGCCCGGACACCGCCGCCGGCGCCCGGCTGGAGGACACCCGGCGCTTCTTCGAGTTCGTCCGGGGCGAGTCACCGGCCATGATGCGCCGCTGGCGAGCTGTACGGGACGCCGACTCGCGACACTAGAATCCCTGGATGGCCCCGCCGCCGTGGCATCTCCTGCTGGACGTGTTGCTGGCCGAGCGCGCGGAGCTGGCCGCCGAGATCAGCCGGCGGATGCAACGCCGGCTCTCGGTGTACCGGGACATCCCGATCGAGGATTTCGAGCGGCACGTGGCGGCGGCCATGGAGTGCGCCGTGGCGCTGGCCCGGGCGGACGTGCCGAGGCTCTCCCGGCGGCAGACCAAGGTGCTGGAACAGGTCGGCGAGGCGCAGGCGGTGCTGGGCGCGCCGGTGGACGAGATGCTGCTGGCCTGGCGGATCGGCGTCGACGTGCTGGTGGAACGGGGCGTTGCGGCCGCGCCCGGGTTCGGCCTCGGCGACGACCAGCGGCTGGCCTTCGTGCGGGTGACCATGGCCGCCGGCGACGTCGGCATGATCACCACGGCCCGGGCGCACCGGCGGGCCGAGCTGGAGCGGGACCGGGAGGCGCAGGACCGGCGCGCGTCGCTGGTACGCGCGCTGCTGTTCGGCACGGGCGACCCGGCCGAGCTGCGGGCCAGGGCCAAGACGTACGGGCTGGACCCGGAGGGGCAGTACCGGGCGGTGCGGGCCCAGCCGGCCGCCGGGGAGTCCTGGCGGGAGGTGGACCGGGCGATCGGGCTGACCGACGCGGCCCGGGACGGCCGGGGGATGAGCGTGCTGGTGGACGCCGACCTGGCCGGCTTCCAGCGGGACCCGCCCGGGGACGCGTCGCCGGGCCGCGCGGGGGTCGGCCCGGGGGTGCCGCTCGACCGGCTGGCCGAGTCGTTCCGGCTGGCCAGCCGGGCACTGCACACCATGCGGGCGTTCCGGCTGGCCGGCACCCGCGACCTGGCCCAGCTGGGTCTGCACGCCGCCGTGGTCGCCGACGCCGACGTCGGCGACGCGCTGTGCCGCCGCTACCTGGCCCCGCTGGCCGAGTCCGGGTCGGGCCCGGAGATCGAGGCCACGCTGCGCGAGTACCTCGCCGCCGGGGCGCATGTGGAGACCGCCGCCGAGCGCCTGCACATCCACCCCAACACGCTGCGCTACCGGCTGGCCCGGTTCGAGGTGCTCGCCGGCGCGCAGCTGCGCGACCCGCTGGTCCAGTTCGAGCTGTGGTGGGCGCTGCGGCGGGCGGTCATGGACCAGTGAGCCGGGAGTGTTTGGAGCCGGCTCCAAACGCGATCGCCGAATCTGGGAGCCAGGCACATGGTGCCGATCGCCGGGGAGCGTCACCCTGGTCGCCATGACCAGCGCCGACGCCGCCGCCCGTGCCGTAACCCCGCGCACCGCGTTACCCGACCCGGTCGAGCCGGTGCCGGCCCTGGCCGGGCCCACGGTCGGGCTGTTCGCCGGCTCGCTGGTCGTGTGGGGGCTGGCCACCTGGGCGCTGCTCGGCCTCGGGGTGTCGCCGTGGCTGACCATCCCGGTGCACGCGGCGGTGAGCTTCATGATGTTCACCGTGCTGCACGACGCGGTGCACTACTCGATCAGCCGCCGTCGCTGGGTCAACGCGGTTCTCGGCCGGCTGACCGTGCCGTTCGTGGTGCCGTACGCCTCGGCGCCGCTGTTCGGCTTCATCCACATCGAGCACCACCGCAACACCAACGAGGAGCTGGACTCCGACCCGGACGCCTGGGCCACCGACGGCCCCTGGTGGCAGCTGCCGTTCCGCTGGCTGACCATCGACTTCTGGTACGCCTGCTTCTACCTCAAGCACCTGGGCCGCCGGTCCGGCCGGGAGATCGCGGAGACGGCCGGGATCGTGCTGCTGTTCCTGGCCGGGGTCACGGTCGCGGCGCTCACCGGCACGCTGTGGACGGTCGCGCTGGTGTACCTGATCCCGTCCCGCATCGCGCTGGGCGTGCTGGCCTGGTGGTTCGACTGGCTGCCGCACCACGGGCTGGAGGTGACGCAGCGGGAGAACCGCTACCGGGCCACCCGGATCCGGGTCGGCATGGAGTGGCTGCTCACCCCGGTGCTGCTCTACCAGAACTACCACCTGGTGCACCACCTGCACCCGTCCATCCCGTTCTACCGGTACATCGCCGCGTGGAAGCGCAACGAGGAGGCCTACCTGGAGCGGGACGCGGCGATCATGACCGCGTTCGGCCGGGAGCTGACCACCGAGGAGTACCGGACCTGGCGGGAGCTGGACTCGGCGCTGGCCCGGGTCGGCCCCGTCACGCGGCCGCGCGGTTCCTCCGCCAGCCACGCGGAGTTCCACCGGCTGCCCGTCGCCGCCCTGGACCGGCTCACCGAGGACAGCCTGGCGATCACCTTCGACGTGCCGGACCGGCTGGCCGAGCGGTTCCGGTTCGAGGCCGGGCAGCACGTCACCGTGCGGTCCGAGGCGAACGGGGTGCGGCGGAACTACTCGATCTGCGCGCCGGCCACCGGCGGGCCGCTGCGCATCGCGGTGAAGCGCATCCCCGGCGGGGTGTTCTCCTCGTACGTGGCGGAGCGGCTGGCGGTCGGCGACGAGCTGGAGCTGATGACCCCGACCGGCCGGTTCGGTCCCGCGCTGGACCCGGCCGGCCGCCGGCACTATGCCGCCGTCGCGGCCGGCAGCGGCATCACGCCGATCCTGTCCATCCTGGCCACCGCGCTGGAGGTGGAGCCGGACAGCCGGTGCACCCTGGTCTACGGCAACCGGACCCGGCACTCCACGATGTTCCGCGAGGAGCTGGCCGCCCTGGAGTCCCGCTTCTCCGACCGGCTGGAGATCCTGCACGTGCTGTCCCGCGAGCCGCACCGGGGCGCGAGCCCCTACACCGGCCGGATCGACCAGGCGCTGCTCGGCCGGCTCCTCGCCGAGCGGCTGGCCCCGGCGGATGTGGACGAGTGGTACCTGTGCGGCCCGTCGGGGCTGGTGGAGGACGCGCGGCGGACCCTGCTGGCGCACCGGGTGGACGCCGAGCGGGTGCACGCGGAGCTGTTCCACGTACCGGCCTCGGCACCGGCGGAGGACGTCGGCGTGGCGAGCAGCGTGACCGTCCGGCTGGACGGCCGGGAGGACGTGGTCGAGCTGGCGGCCGGGCAGTCCGTGCTGGACGGGGCGTTGTCCGTGCGCCCGGACGCGCCCTACGCCTGCATGGGCGGGGCGTGCGGCACCTGCCGGGCCAAGCTGGTGCGCGGCACGGTCGCCATGGAGCACAACTTCGCGCTCGGCCGGGCCGACCTGGACGCCGGCTACGTGCTGACCTGCCAGGCCCAGCCCACCAGCGCGGAGGTCACGATCGACTACGACGACTAATCTCGTCGGGGTGAAGCTCCTCTATCCCACGAATGTCGCCGGCCGGCCGGAGGTACCCGAGGACGTCACGGTGGTCGACTACGACCCTCGCCAGCCGATCCCGGCCGAGCACCACGACGCCGAGGTGCTGGTCTCCTGGGGCGGCACGGTCCCGCTGCTGCGCGAGGCGGCCGGACAGCTGACCAAGCTGCGCTGGGTGCAGGGCCTCGCCGCCGGGCCGGACGACGTGCTGGCCGCCGGGTTCCCCGAGCACGTGGCGATCACCACCGGCCGCTCGCTGCACAACGCCACGGTCACCGAGCACGCCCTGACGCTGATCCTGGCCGGGTTGCGGGGCATCCACCAGCTGGTCGCCGCGCAGCCCGAGCACAACTGGCGCACCGACCTCGGCGGCATCCGGGTGGAGCAGGCGGACGGCCGGTTGGAGACCCTGCACGGGGCGAACGTGCTGATCTGGGGCTTCGGTGAGATCGGCCAGACGCTGGCGCCGCTGCTCACCGCGCTCGGCGCGCGGGTCACCGGGGTTGCGCGGGCGGACGGGGAACGGGCCGGCTACCCGGTGCGCGCGGCAAGCGCGCTGCCCGAGCTGCTGCCCGACGCCGACGTGCTGGTGATGATCCTGCCGCACGCCCCGGACACCCGGCACGCGCTGGACGCCGAGCTGCTCGCGCGCATGCCGGCGCGGTCGTGGCTGGTCAACGTGGGCCGGGGGAGCACGGTGGACGAGGATGCGCTGGCCGACACGCTGCGCGCCGGGCGGATCGCCGGCGCCGCGCTCGACGTGTTCCGCGTCGAACCACTGCCCGCCGAGTCACCGCTCTGGGACCTGCCGAACGTGATCATCACGCCGCACGCGGCCGGCGGCCGCCCCCGGGACGCGGCGCTGCTGGTCGCGGAGAACCTGGCCGCATTCCGCGCCGGCCGGCCCATGCGCAACCGGGTGGACCGGTGACCGACCCAGTTCAGGCCGGGGCGCTGGACCGGTTGCGCCCGCTGTGCCTGGCCATGCCGGAGGCGACCGAGCGGCTCAGCCACGGCGAGCCGACCTGGTTCGTCCGGGGCAAGAAGGTGTTCGTCATGTTCGCCGGCCGCCACCACGACGACCGGGTGGGATTCTGGTGCGCGGCCACCGCCGAGGAGCGGGACGCCCTGGTCGCCGAGCGCCCGGACCGGTTCTTCGTGCCGCCGTACGTCGGCGTCCGGGGCTGGCTGGGCGTGTACCTGGACGTGCCCGACGTCGACTGGACCGAGGTGGACGAACTCGTCCGCGAGGCCTTCCGGATGGTCGCTCCGAAGCGCCTGGCCGCTCAGTTGGACGAGCCCGGTTAGGTCGGTTTGCGCAACGCGTGTTGCGTATGGGGTGGGTGGGCTTGTAGAGCGGCCTGGACGGCGGAGCTGGGCCGGTCTCCCGCGGCTTGAGCGACCGGCCGGCGGGAGCCGTCGGCCCGCTTCTCGGCTGTGGTTACGGAGCGTAGGCGGGTCCTGGCATCGTCGGAGGCGCGCTTTCGTCGAGACGGACATGGCGCACGTTTCTTCCATGATCGAACGTGCGCCCTGTCCATCTCGACATCCGCAACCGGCGGGATCGGGCCGAGCGAGACCTCGACGACTACGGCCCGTGACCAGCGAAGGAGGCCAGATGCGGGCGGGGCTGAAGTGACGCGGGCATACGCAACACGCGTTGCGTAAACAAGTTCCCCGCTCCGGCGGCGCGCGGCAGGATGGCGCGCATGGAGCTGGCGAGTGTGACGGTCGGGCTGCCGGTGAGCGACCTGCCGCGGGCGACCGAGTGGTACCGGCGGGTGTTCGACCTCGGGGAACCCGACCTGGAGCCCGCCGAGGGCGTGGTGGAGTTCCAGCTCGGCCCGATCTGGCTGCAGCTCGGCCAGCAGCCGGCGGAGCGCTCCGGCGCCCAGGTGATCACCCGTTTCGGCGTCGCGGACGCGAAGGGCGAGCGGGAACGGCTGATCGGGCTGGGCGTCGAGGTCGGCCCGCTGATCCACGTGCCGGACGCGGTCGACTACTGCGACTTCGCCGACCCGGACGGCAACGTGCTCAGCCTCTACACCGAGCTGACCTAGCGCGGAACGCGCTCGCTGAGCGCGCGCCCAGTGAGGCGCGCGGGGGGGCGCTAGTCCAGGAGGCCGTGCCGGACCAGCGCGGCGCGGATGGCGGCCTGTTCTTCGGGGGTGGCCTCGATCATGGGCAGGCGCAGGCCGCCGACCCGGTGGCCGAGCAGGTTCAGCGCGGCCTTCACGGACATCGGGTTGCCCACGTTGACCACGTCCCGCACCGCCTTGATGGAGGCGTCGATCTCGGCGCGGCGCTCCGGCTCGTCGACCATGCGGCGCATCTCGTCGCCGATGACGTGGGAGGCCACCGAGATCACGCCGTGCCCGCCCATGTCCAGGGTGGCGGCGAAGATCTCGTCGTTGCCCGCGTAGAGGCCCAGCCCGTCGATCGGCGCCAGGTTGGCGTTGTTGGCCTGCTTGACGTACTCGATGTGCTCGATCTGGGCCAGCTCGGCCAGCAGGTCGTTGGGCAGGTCGATGACCACCCGGGACGGGATGTTGTACAGCACCACCGGCTTGTCGGTGGCCGCCGCGACCTCCCGGTAGTGGGTCACGATGCCCCGCCGGTTCGGCTTGTTGTAGTACGGGGTCACGGACAGCATCGCGTCCGCGCCCAGCTCGGTCGCGCGCTCGGTCAGGTGGCAGGCGTGCCGGGTGTTGTTGGAGCCGGTGCCGGCCACGATCCTGGTGCCGGCCGGCCGGTTCTGGCAGGCCAGCTCGATCACCCGCAGGTGCTCGGTGTCGTCCAGCGTGGAGGCCTCGCCGGTGGTGCCGCAGACCACGAAGCCGTCGGAACCGTGCGCGGCCAGGTGGTGCAGCAGGTCCACGAAGGCCTGTTCGTTCACGTCGAAGTTGTCGTCGAACGGGGTGACGACGGCGGTGAGCACGGAACCGAGCGACATTGGCACAGCTTGCATCGCGCGAGTGGCTTAGTCGAGAGGGTTAGCGCGCTTTTGTCGCCGTTGACTCGGGATTAAGTGATTGCGAGGGTAAGCAGCACCACACCCCACGCCGTCCAACGGAGGAAGCCGATGCGTGAAGCAGCGATCGACGAGGTACTCAGCGCGGCCGTGGCGGCCGGTGACGTGCCGAACGTGGTGGCCATGGCCGCCGACCGGGACGGCCCGGTGTACCAGGGCGCAGCGGGGCCGAGGGCGGTCGGCGAGGACGACCCGATCACCCCGGACTCGTCGCTGCGCATCGCCTCGATGACCAAGATGGTGACCACGGTGGCCGCCCTGCAGCAGGCCGAACGCGGCAACCTGGAGCTGGACGCCCCGGTGGACACCTACCTGCCCCAATTCGCCGACCTCGGCGTGCTCGAGGGCTTCGACGGGGACACCCCGAAGCTGCGCCCGGCCGGCGGGCGGGCCACGGTGCGGCAGCTGATCACCCACACCTCCGGTCTCGGGTATTGGTTCTTCAGCCCGGAACTGAAGCGCTGGGAGGCGGTCACCGGGACACCGAACGTCAACTCCGGACTGAAAGCGATCTTCACCGCACCACTGGTCGCGGACCCGGGAACGCGGTTCGACTACGGCATCAACACCGACTGGCTGGGACTGGTGGTGGAAGCGGTCAGCGGCCAGTCGCTGGACGCCTACCTGGACGTGAACGTGCTCGGCCCGCTCGGCATGCACCACACGACCTTCCTGATGACGCCCGAGCAGAGGGCCAACTCGGTGCCGGTGCACATGCGTGACGAGTCGGGCAACTGGGTGGCCACCGAGGCGGACTTCAACCAGGAGCCGGAGTGGTGGGCCGGCGGCCACGGGCTCTACTCGACGCCGCGCGACTACCTGGCCTTCCAGCGGATGCTGCTCGGCGGCGGCACCCTGGGCGACGCGAAGGTGCTGAACCCGGAGACGGTGGCCGAGGCGTTCACCAATCAGATCGGCGCACTGGACTTCCCGGCGGAGATCCCCACCTCGGACCCCAGCTTCACCTGTGACTGCAACCTCGGGCCGGGCCTGAAGTGGGGCCTCGGGCTGCTGCTGAACAGCGAGGACCAGCCGGGCGCGCGGGCCGCGTGGAGCGGGGCCTGGGCCGGGATCTTCAACACCCACTTCTGGGTGGACCCCCGCAACGGGGTGACCGGCGCGATCTACACCCAGTTCCTGCCGTTCGTGGAGCCCCGCGCGGTGAAGATGTACCAGGACTACGAGAGGGCGCTGTACGCCGCACTGTAATTTGATCAGCATGCGGCTGGCGACGGTTCGGACATCGGAAGGCACCCGAGCGGTGCGGCTGGCGGGGGACACCGCCGTGGAGACCGGGCACGCCGACGTCGGCGCGCTGCTGCGCGACCCGGGCTGGCGGGCGCGCGCGGCGGTCGCCGACGGCCCGGCGCACCCGGTCGCCGGGCTGGACTACGCGCCGCTGGTGCCGGCCCCGGAGAAGATCATCTGTGTCGGGATGAACTATCGCGACCACATCGCCGAGATGGGCCGCCAGCCCCCGGAGTACCCGACGCTGTTCGCCAAGTTCCCGCCCACCCTGGTCGGCGCGTACGACGACGTGCGGCTGCCCACGGTCTCCGAGGCGGTGGACTGGGAGGCGGAGCTGGCGGTGGTCATCGGTGCGCCGGCCCGGCACTGCGACGAGGCCGCCGCCTCGGCCGCCATCGGCGGCTACACCGTGCTGAACGACGTGTCCGTGCGCGACTATCAGAACCGCACGCTGCAGTGGCTGCAGGGTAAGATGTTCGAGGCGACCACGCCGCTCGGTCCGGCGCTGGTCACCCCGGACGAGCTGCCCGGTGGCGGCCCCGGCATCACAGCCGAGATCAGCACCGAGGTGGACGGCGAGGTGATGCAGCGCTCGGACACCGGCCAGCTGGTGTTCGACCCGGTCACCCTGGTCCGGTACCTGTCCGAGATCATCACGCTGAACCCGGGCGACGTGATCGCCACCGGCACCCCCGGGGGTGTCGGCCACGCCCGCAAGCCCCCGCGCTACCTCACCGACGGCGCGGTGCTCACCACCCGCATCGCCGGCGTGGGCGAGTGCCGCAACACCTGCCGCAAGGAGAAACCGGCTAGCCCCGCTCGGTGAGCCGCCCCAGCTGGCGCTGGATCTCGTCCAACCGAGCCTGCAGCAGCGCCACCTCGGCGGTGAGCAGCGGCACCAGCGCGGCGTTGTCCACCTGGTCCAGGTCGCGGGTGTCGGCCGGCGCCTCGTCCTCCCCGGCGGACGCCCCGCTCAGGTCGTAGGGGCGGACGGGGTCGTACGGGCGCGCCATATCGTCCTGCATCACCGGCGTGCCGTCCAACAGCCGGCTGAACTCGGCCATCGTGATGCTCGGCCGGTTGCCGACGCAGGATGTGCACACCGCGACCAGCCGGCGCCAACCCACGGTACCGGCGCCGGCCTCCACGAACACGGTCCCGGCGTGCCCGCAGCCGCACCGGCCCACCCGCACGGCGCCGACCCGCTGCCGGGCGTAGCGCAGCCCCTTCTCGTAGCGCAGGAACCGACCGGAAACCGCGACCTCCAGCACCACCGCGTAGCGGTAGTCGGGATCGCAGGCCAGCGCCCGCGCATCGTCCAGCGTGTTCACGCAGTAGAACCCGCAGTCGCACCAGCGGGACGGGCTGCTGTGGCGCCCGCCCTGGGCGCACTCGGCGTCCGCAACCACCCGGTACACGCTCGCCCGGCCGAGCGTGACCCCGCAGAACCCGCCCTGAGTTCCGTCCGCCGACACCATCGGGTGCGCCAACTTGTAGCCGACCAGCGGCGTGGAGAGGCGCTCCTTGGGTGTGCGGCGGCTGGACGGCCAACCAGCCATGCGGATTACCGTTCGGCGTGCGCGACAGCCGGCGCGTCAACCAGTTCGTCGAGGTCCGCGCGGACAGTGACCACCGGCTGGTCGGCCGGGGGTGCGCTCGGCTCGGGTGCCGGCGCCTCTTCCACCACTTCGCCGACGGAGAGCATCTTTCCGAGCTTCATCACGGCCTCCCGATCAGTTCCGGAACTAGGCGGGACGCGCCTGCCAGCGTGCGCCCAATTTGGCGCGCGCGGGAAACACTGGCGTCCCCTTTCAAGGCTGAACCGCCGACGCCTGGATGTCCAGGGCTAAAGGGGTTCGCTTGCTGCCTCCGTGTGGCGGCGCTGCGACTTTCGTCGCATGGTGCCGTTCCAACCGGGGTGTTTCCGCTGATTGAGGAATGGTCGATGGGCCGAGGATGGGTAACGTGCGACTGGTGAACACAAGGGGGAGGGTCAAACGGCGTGGCCTGCGGTGGGCGTCACGCCGGGAGGCCATGTTCGACCTGGCCCTGATGCTGGGTGTGCAGGCGACGCTGGTCGTGGTGCTCTGGGCGCCGCTGCACCTGCACGGGCCCGAGGGCCTGCTCATCCAGTCGGCCTGCGCGTTCTTCCTGCTGTTCCGCCGGTTGACGCCGCTGAGCGTGCTGTTCGTGATGCTGGCCAGCTCGGTCGGCATGTACTTCCTCGGGCGTTGGCAGCCCGACCTGATGGCCGGCATGGTCGGTGACCTGAACCAGGGCTGGATCGTGCTGGCCGTGCCGTTCGCGGTGTACGCCGCGCTGGCCTACAGCCCGGACCGGCGTCGCGCCTGGCTGATGATCGCGGTGATCTTCCTGGTCGCCACGCGCCCGGGCGACCCGGTGCTGCTGGAACGGTTGGTGGGGCTGGTCGTGATACTGGGCATCTCCGCGGCGCTGGGCCACTACGTGGCGAACCTGAACGAGCGGGTGCAGCGGGCCGAGCGGCAACAGCACCGGCTGGCCGAGGAGGCCAGGGCGGAGGAGCGGGTGCGGCTCGCCGCCGAGATGCACGACGTGGTCACCCACCGGGTGAGCCTGATGGTGCTGCAGGCCGGCGCGCTGGGCGTGACCGCCAAGGACCCGGCAACCAGGGCCGCCGCCGAGGACCTGCGCGCGGCCGGTTGCCAGGCCCTCGAGGAGCTGCGCGACCTGGTCGGGGTGCTGCGCTCCTCACCGGGGGACATGATCGAGGACACCGTGCCGCCCAGGGCCGGCGGCGAGGCGGCGCTGCCCGACTTCACCGAGCTGCTCAGCGAGTCCGAGTCGGTGGGCGTGCCGGTGCACCTGGACCAGCGGGGCAACCCGGCACTGGCCTCCCCGGTGGTGGCCCGGACCGCGTTCCGTATCGTGCAGGAGGCGTTGACCAACGTGCGCAAGCACGCGCCGGGCGCCGCCGCCCGGGTCACCATGCGCTACGAGCCGGACCGCGTGCGCCTCACCGTGCGCAACTCGATGCCCACCCAGCGGGTGGACGCCGCGCTCACCGCCAGCGGCTCGGGGACCGGCCTGCTCGGGCTGCGCCAGCGGGTGGAGCTGGTCAGCGGCACGCTGCACGCGGGCGCCACCGAGGACGGCGGGTTCCAGGTGGACGCCACGCTGCCGGCCTACGTGCCGACCAGGGACGAACCCAGCATCCCGCCGCAGCTGCCTCGGGTACGGGGGATCGCATGATCAAGGTTGTCGTGGTCGACGACGAGCCGATGGTGTGCGCCCACCTGCGCACCATCCTCGGCTCCGCGCCGGACATCGAGGTGGTGGAGGCGGCGCACGACGGCGCGGCCGGCGTGGAGGCGGTCGTGCGGCACCGCCCCAACGTGGTGCTGATGGACCTGCGCATGCCCGGCGTGGACGGGCTCACCGCGATCACCCGGATCGCCGCGCTGCCCGAGCCGCCCTCGGTGGTCGCGCTCACCACCTTCGACGCCGACCAGTACGTGATCCGGGCGCTGCGCGCCGGGGCGGCCGGATTCCTGGTCAAGTCGACCCCGCCGGAGGACCTGATCGGCCTGGTCCGGGTGGCCGCGGACGGGCACACCGTGCTCTCCCCGGCGGCGGCGCGGCGGCTGGTGGCCGCCTCCTCGGACGAGCACGCCAACCGGGACCGGGCGGTCGCACTCATCCAGGAGCTGACCGACCGGGAGACCGACGTGCTGACCTGCCTCGGCGAGGGGCTGTCCAACGCCCAGATCGCCAAGCGGCTGTTCCTGTCGGAGACCACGGTGAAGGGCTACGTGTCCCGCATCCTGGTCAAGCTGGAGTGCGAGAACCGCACCCAGGCCGGCCTCTGCGCCTACGACGCCGGCCTGGTCACCCGCTGACCCGTGAGTGGCGGGTGTGGCTATGGCCACACTCGCCACTCACGGGTAGCTCAGTCGTTGCCGTTGGTGATGTCGATCGAGCCGGCCCCGGTGGACGCGTCGATCTTGTGCGGCGAGGCGTTGTCCTGCTGCACCTCCACCTCCGGGCGGCCGGCGCTGGTGTCGGTGCGCACCGCGTAGCGCACGCCGGCGGGCACCTGGATGTCCACGCCGCCGGCCTTGGTGACCGCCTTCACCTGGTCCGGGGCCTCGCGGAACTGAAGGTCCACCCCGCCGGAGTGGGTCTGCGCGGTGACCGCCTTGCTGCGCAGGTCCTTGCCGTCCACCCCGCCGGAGTGGGTGTTGGCGGTGACCGTGCCGGCCATGCCGGCCAGGTCGATGCCGCCGGCCCGGGTGTTCAGGTCCAGGTTGGTGCCGGCCGGGACGCGGATCTCCCAGCCCACCTGGCAGCGCCGGTTCACCACGCTGGTCTGCTCCGGGCAGCCGTCGTTGCGCAGGTTGAGCGTGTCACCGGTGACGTTGTGGCTGGTGGTGGGCTTGCTGTCGGTGTAGACCAGCGTTTCGGTGACCGAGATCGGGCCGTCCCCGGCCGCCACCGACACCTTCCCGGCCTTCCCCTCCAGGTGCAGCTGGGCCACCTTGTCGGTGATCTCGTAGCGGTTGGTCTCGGTGTGCGCGCCGGCAGTGCCGTCCGTCGAGGTGCCGTCCGAGGAGTTGGAGGAGGTGGAGCTGGAGTTGTTCTGGCTGATGCTGCCCTCGTCGTTGCACGCGGAGAGGCCGAGCACGGCCAGCGCGACCAGCGCGGGGGCGAAACGGCGGGGGAACGGGCGGGGAACCGGCGGCTTCGGGGTCACGCGCGGCATTAAACCGCGGCCACGGGGGTGGCCCGCCAGGGCATTAAGGTGGGCTGATCTCGAGTACCTGGAGGACGACGTGAGCGAGCTGACCGGGCAGACCATCGGCGTGCTGGGCGGCACCGGCCCGCAGGGCAAGGGCCTGGCGCTGCGCTGGGCCAGGGCCGGGCTGAAGGTGGTCATCGGCTCGCGCAGCGCCGAGCGCGCCGAGCAGGCCGCCGCCGAGCTGGCCGAACAGGCCGGGCTGGCCGGGTCCGACCTGGTGAGCGGCGCGGACAACGCCGGCTGCGCGGCCGCCGCCGACCTGGTGCTGGTCGCGGTGCCCTGGGAGGGCCACGACGCGCTGCTCACCTCGCTGCGTGAGCAGCTGGCCGGCAAGATCGTGATCGACTGCGTGAACCCGCTCGGCTTCGACAAGCAGGGGCCGTTCCCGCTGCGGGTCGAGGAGGGCAGCGCGGCGCAGCAGGCCGAGGCGCTGCTGCCGGACTCCCGGGTCACCGCCGCGTTCCACCACGTCTCCGCCGTCACCCTGGCCGACCTTTCGGTGGAGAAGATCGACCTGGACGTGCTGGTGCTCGGCGACGACCGCGAGGCCACCGACCAGGTCCGCGCGCTGGCCGACACCATCCCCGGGGTGCGCGGGGTGTTCGGCGGGCGGCTGCGCAACGCCGGGCAGGTGGAGGCGCTCACCGCCAACCTGATCGCGATCAACCGCCGCTACAAGACGCACGCGGGCATCCGGATCACCGACCTGCCGTGACGGCCCGGGCGCTGGCCGACGACCTGGGCGAGCCGGTCGGGCTGGCCGGCGCCCCCGAGCGGGTGGTCTCCCTGGTGCCGTCGATCACCGAGGCGGTCGCGCTGAGCGTGCCGGGGGTGCTGGCCGGGGCCACCGACTACTGCATCCATCCGGCCGGGCTGGACGTGGCGCGGGTGGGCGGCTCGAAGTACCCGGACCTGGACGCCGCGCGGGCCACCCGGCCGGACCTGGTGCTGGCGAACGCCGAGGAGAACCGCCCGGAGGACGTGGCCGCGCTGCGGGCCGAGGGCATCCCGGTGTGGGTGACCGAGGCGGCCGCCACCGTCCCGGTCGGGCTGCGCTCGATGCGCAAGCTGTTGACCGGGGCGTTCGGCGTGGACCCGGGTTGGTTGGCCGCCGCCGAGCGGGAGTGGGCCGGCCCGCCGCCCCGGGTGTGGGCGACCGCGATCGTGCCGGTGTGGCGCCGGCCCTGGGTGCTGGTGGGCCGGGACACCTTCGCCGGCGACGTGCTGGGCCGGCTGGGCGTGGCCAACGCCTACGCCGGGCACGCCGACCGCTACCCCCGGCCACCCCTGGCCGAGCTGACCGCGCTGCTCGAGGCCCGGCGCGCGGACCTGGTGGCCCTGCCCGACGAGCCCTACCCGTTCCACCCGGGGGACGGCCCGGAGGCGTTCCCGGGCGCCCGGTGCGCGTTCCTGGACGGCCGGCTGCTCACCTGGTGCGGCCCCTCCCTGGTGGGTGCCCGCGCGAAGCTGCTGGCCCAGCTCGGCGCATCGTCGGCCCGAACCTGACGCGGGGTCGTGGCTGGGGGTGATCGTCGTCCGTGGCGATTGAGCCCCGAATTTCGACGCCGAACCGCCGGAGACAGCGATCAGCTAGAGCTCGATGCCGGGCTTGTCCCCGCCCTTGCCCTTACCTTTGCCTTTCCCCTTGCCCTTACCTTTCCCCTTACCTTTTCCCTCGCCCTTTCCGTCGTCGTCGGCGGCGAGCAACTGGGTGGCGGAAGCGGCGGTGGACACGGCCGGTGCCTGGGCCGTCGCCGGATCGGTCACCTGAAGCTGGGCAGCGCCGGGGACAACGAGCGCGGCCAGCGCGATGACGACTACGGCGAACCTGGTCACGAGCCCTCCACGGGTTCAAAAGGATCTTGCCTCTGATCGAACCAGTGCCCGCGCGGGTAGGGGAGGGGAATCACCCGATCCGGGTGCTCAACCGGCCAGGCGGTCGGTGGTTTTCACCAGTGCGTCCTGGATGCCCGGCTCGTTGAATGCGTGGCCGGCGTCGTCGACCACGATCAGCTCGGAGTTCGGCCAGGCCCGGTGCAGTTCCCAGGCGGTGCGCATGGGCGTGCACACGTCGTAGCGGCCCTGCACGATGACGCCGGGGATGCCGGCCAGCTGGGCCGCGTTCCGCAGCAGCTCACCCTCGGCGAGGAAACCGGTGTGCCGCATGTAGTGGTTCTCGATCCGGGCGAACGCCAGGGCGAAGTCCGGCTGGGTGAACGCGTCGGCCACCGAGGGCCGGGGGAGCAGGGTGATCGTGGCGCCCTCCCAGGCGCTCCAGGCCACCGCCGCCCGCCCGGCCACCGCCGGGTCCGGGTCGTGCAGCAGCCGGTGGTAGCCGCCGATGATGGCCACCGCGCCGGCGGTGTGCAGCTCCCGGGGCAGCGGGGCCAGGAACTCCGCCCAGCGGTCCGGGAAGATCGCCTGCGCGCCGCCGCCGTAGTACCAGTCCAGCTCCCACTCGCGCAGCGTGAAGATGCCGCGCAGGACCAGCTCGGTGACCGTCTCCGGGTGCCGCAGTGCGTAGGCCAGCGCCAGCGTGGAGCCCCAGGAACCGCCGAACAGCATCCACCGGTCGATGCCCAGGTGGCCGCGCAGCCGGTCCAGGTCGGCGACCAGGTGGGCGGTGGTGTTGGCCCGCAGCGCGGAGCGCGCCACGCCCGGGTCGGGGTCGCCGGCGTTCGGGGTGCTGCGGCCGCAGCCGCGCTGGTCCACCAGCACCACCCGGTACCGGGCCGGGTCGAACGCGCGGCGGTGGTCCGGTTTGCAGCCGCCGCCCGGGCCGCCGTGCAGGAAGACCACCGGTTTGCCGTCCGGGTTGCCGCAGCACTCCCAGTGCAGCCGGTGGCCGTCGCCGACGTCCAACACGCCCTGCTCGTACGGCTCGATCGGCGGATAGCAATCGCGCATACGCGGACGCTATCTATCAAGGTTGGGAGTCTCCGCGCGGGCACGGGGTCGCCGCGCCCGCGCGGGACAGCTAGGGGGGTGCTCCGGGGTTATCGCCGGGCCGAGGGCCGGCGTTGCACCCGGGCACCCGGATTCTCAGGAGTAGGAATGCTCCGGGTCGGGGTAGGCGCCGTCGCGCACCTCGGCGCCGAACTCCTGGGCGGCCCGCAGCAGCTCGTCGCCCAGGTTGGCGTACCGCTTGACGAACCTCGGCGTGCGGCCCCGGTTCAGCCCGGCCATGTCCTGCCAGACCAGCACCTGCGCGTCGCAGTCCGGCCCGGCGCCGATGCCGATGGTGGGGATGTGCAGCTCGGCGGTGACCCGTTTGGCCACGTCGGCCGGCACCATCTCCAGCACCGCCGCGAACGCCCCGGCCCCCTGCATCGCCAGCGCGTCCGCGATCAGCGCCTCGCCGCTCTCGCCCCGGCCCTGCACGCGGTAGCCGCCGATGGTGTGCTCGCTCTGCGGGGTGAAACCGAGGTGCGCCATCACCGGGATGCCCGCGCCGACCAGCGCCTCGGCCTGCGGGGCGAACCGGCGACCGCCTTCGAGCTTGACCGCGTGCGCGCCGCCCTCCTTGAGGAAGCGGGTGGCGGTCTCCAGCGCCTGGGCCGGTCCGACCTGGTAGCTGCCGAAGGGCAGGTCGGCCACCACCAGTGCCCGTTTCGTCGCCCGCACCACGGCCCGGACCAGCGGCAACATCTCGTCGACGGTGATCGGCAGGGTGCTGTCGTAGCCGTACACGTTGTTCGCGGCGGAGTCGCCGACCAGCAGTACCGGGATGCCGGCCTGGTCGAAGATCTCGGCGGCGTAGGTGTCGTAGGCGGTGAGCATCGGCCAGCGCTCGCCGCGTTCCTTGAACGCGCGCAGTTGCGGAATCCGGACCCGTTTCACCGGGGCGGTGGGCGTCTCGGCTGGTCCGGTGCGGTAGGGCGCGAGCTGCTCGGGCCCCGCTGCGGGTGACGTCATCGTCAACCGTCCTTCCCTCGAGGCCCGCCTGGCGGGTCCCCGGGTCGTCTCCGGCTTGGTGCGCACCAGCGTCGCACCCGATACGGCCGAACGGGCCACACCTGCGACGAGCCTCACAACGTGGCGGAAGGCACCCTAGGGGCGGCGTTCCCGCCAGCCGTTGGTGATGGGCAGCCGGCGGTCCCGGCCGAACGCCCGGAAGCTGATCTTGGTGCCCGGCGGGTACTGGCGCCGCTTGTACTCGGCCCGGTCCACCATCCGGACGATCTCCTCCACCAGGGACGCGTCGAACCCGGCGGCGAGCAGCGCGGTGAATCCCCGGTCGGCCTCCACGTACTCGTCCAGGATCCGGTCCAGCAGGTCGTAGTCGGGCAGCGAGTCGGTGTCCAGCTGGCCCGGCCGCAGCTCGGCCGAGGGCGGCTTGGTGATCGAGTTCGGCGGGATCGGCGGCGTCTCGCCGCGCCGCTCCGCCTCCGCGTTGCGCCACCGGGCCAGCCGGAAGACCAGCGTCTTCGGCACGTCCTTGATCGGCGCGAAGCCGCCGACCGCGTCCCCGTAGATGGTGGAGTAGCCGACCGCCAGCTCGGACTTGTTGCCGGTGGCCAGCACCAGGTGCCCGTGCGCGTTGGACAGCGCCATCAGCGTCACGCCCCGGCAGCGGGCCTGCACGTTCTCCTCGGCCAGCCCGGACAGGGCCAGCTGCTTGACGAACACGTCCACCATGTCGCCGATCGGTTGCACGGAGTAGTGCAGCCCGGTGCGACCGGCCAGGTCGGCGGCGTCGTTGCGGGAGTGCTCGGAGGAGTACCCGGACGGCATGGAGACCCCGTAGACCGAGTCCGCGCCCAGGGCGTCCACGGACAGGGCCGCGACCAGCGCGGAGTCGATCCCGCCGGAGAGCCCGAGCACCACCGAGCGGAAGCCGTTCTTGTGCACGTAGTCGCGCAGGCCGGTGACCAGCGCGCCCCATACCTCGGCCTCCTCGGCGAGCGGCTCGGCCAGCTCGCCCGCCTCGACGTCCGGGACCGCCGGCAGCGGGTGCTCGGAGAGGACCACCCGGTCCACCCGGAACCCGGCCACCCCGTCGCGTCCGCGCCACGAGCTTCCCGGCAGCTGCAGGTCCAGCACCAGCAGCCGCTCCACGAACTGGGGCGCCCGGGCCAGCAGCTCGCCCGTGGCGGAGACCACCATCGAGTCGCCGTCGAAGACCAGCTCGTCCTGGCCGCCGATCAGGTTGCAGTAGGCCAGCGCCGCGCCGGCCTCGGCGGCGCGCCTGGCCACCAGGGGCAGCCGCTGGTCGTCCTTGTTCCGCTCGTAGGGGGAGGCGTTGGGGGAGAGCACCAGGTCCACGCCGAGCTCGCCGAGCGCGGCCACCGGACCGCCGTCCTGCCAGATGTCCTCGCAGATCACCAGGCCGATGTCCACCCCGGCCAGCCGGACCACGGCCAGCGAACCGCCGGGCTTGAAGTACCGCCGCTCGTCGAAGACCCCGTAGTTGGGCAGGTGGTGCTTGTACTGCGTGGCCGCCGCCCGGCCGCCGTGCAGCAGGGCGGCCGCGTTGCGCGGGCCGCCGCCCGGCTCGCCGGGGTCCGCGCCCAGGTAGCCGGCCACCGCGAGCAGCTCCGCGCAGCCCGCCTCGGCGAGCCGGACGGCCAGCCGGTCCAGCGCGGCCAGCGAGGCGGCCTGGAAGGACTCGCGCAGCGCCAGGTCCTCCACCGGGTAACCGGTGAGCGCCATCTCCGGCAGGACGACGGCGTGCGCGCCGGCCTCGGCCGCCCGCCGGCACCAGTCGACGATCTTGTCCGCGTTGCCGGTGAGGTCCCCGACGCAGGTGTCCATCTGAGCCAACGCGATCCGCAGGTGGGCCATGGCTCCATCATCGCGCACCCGGTCGGCCTACACCGCCGACCCACGTTCGGGCCAGCGGGTCAGCCAGGCGCGCCGGTAACTGACCCGCGGTTTCACCCCCGTCGACGGGCAGGGCAGACTGTCGGGCGATGAAGCTCACAGCCTGGGGTTGGCGCCGCCCCCTTCTGCTCCTGGTCGCGCTGGCCGCCGTCGCCGTCCCGGCGGTGGCCTGCTCCACCGGCGGTGGCTCCGACGTGGCCGTCAACCCGGCCGTGGCGGACAACCTGCGCAAGTTCTACGCCCAGAAGCTGAGCTGGGGCCCCTGCGCGCCGTTCGCGCCGTCCTCGGACGGCAAGGAAACGTTCAGCTCGCCGCAGTTCGACTGCACCTACCTCCAGGTGCCGCTGGACTACAACCAGCCGGACGGCAAGACCGCGCAGATCGCGGTGCTGCGCAAGAAGGCCACGCAGCCCGACCGGCGGATCGGCTCGCTGCTGGTGAACCCGGGCGGCCCGGGCGCCTCCGGCACCGAGGCGGCGGCCAGCATGTCCCGGGACATCTCCCAGGGCGCCATCGGCCAGCGGTTCGACCTGGTCGGCTTCGACCCGAGGGGGGTCGGCGCGAGCAAGCCGGCCATCCAGTGCTTCGCCCCGCCGGAGCGGGACGCGGACCGGCTGGACGTCGAGGTGGACAGCTCCCCGGCCGGCGTCGCCCGGATCGAGGGCAAGAACAAGGACTACAACAACAAGTGCGCGCAGCGCTCCGGGCTGGAGCTGCTGGCCAACGCCGGCACGCGGGACGTGGCCAAGGACATGGACATCCTGCGCGCCGCGCTGGGTGACCAGAAGCTGACCTACCTCGGGTACTCCTACGGCACCCGGCTGGGCTACACCTACGCCGAGATGTTCCCGGCCAACGTGCGCGCGTTGGTGCTGGACGGCGCGCTGGACCCGGACCAGAAGCTGCTGGACCGCGCGGTGGCCCAGGCGGAGGGCTTCCAGAAGGCGTTCGAGGCCTTCGCCGCCTCCTGCGCGACCAAGCCCGGTTGCCCGCTCGGCGCGGACCCGAAGGCAGCCACGGACGCGTACAAGCGCCTGGTCCTGCCCCTGATCGAGAAGCCGGTGGCACTGCCGGACGGCCGGAAGCTGTCCTACAACGACGCGATGACCGGCGTGATCCAGGCGCTGTACACCGAGCAGTACTGGACGGTGCTGCAGCGCGGCCTCTCCGACCTGGCGGCCGGGCGGGGCGAGATCCTGATGTTCCTCGCGGACGCCTACGAGGGACGCCAGGAGGACGGCTCGTACCAGTTCACCCTGGACGCCTTCACCGCGATCGGCTGTGTGGACGACAAGCCGGTCACCGATCCGGCCGAGGTGCTCGAGGCGGACAAGCGGGCGCGCCAGGTCGCCCCGTTCCGGGACGACGGCCACGGGCCGAACTCGGCGCGCGACTACTGCGCGTTCTGGCCGGTGCCCAACACCGGCGAGCCGCACGAGCCGCACGTCCAGGGGTTGCCCCAGGTCATGGTGGTCTCGGTGACCGGCGACCCGGCGACGCCGTACCAGGCCGGGGTGAACCTGGCCAAGGGGCTGAACGCCCGGCTGCTGTCGGTGCAGGGTTCACAGCACACCGTCGCCCTGCAGGGCACGCCGTGCGTGGACGACATCGTGTCCGCCTACCTGGTCGACCTGAAGCTGCCGGCGGAGGGCGCGCAGTGCCAGGTGGCGCCCAGCTGACCTCTGGGTCACCCGTGACGCCCTGATGATCATGGAATCCGGAAGTAGCCCCGGATTGATCGCTGTTTGTGGCGCTTTAGCCTCGAAAATCGACGCTAAAGCGCCATAGACGGCGATCACGATCGGCCACGGCGCACCGAGGCAGCGGCACGTCACTCAGCCGCGCCTGCCTGCCATCCGGGTGGTCGACCCGGAAATGCGTTTGCGATCGCACACGATCATGCCCGAACCTGTTCAGCACGGCCACGAACGGGTGTTCCCTGTTCGGCATGCGACGCGCCGGGATCCCGTTACGCCTGGAACAGGGCGGGATGGCGCGCAAGGCTGCCGTGGCCGGAGGTGTGTTCACGGCGATCGTGGTTTTCCTGGCTACGCTCACGGCGGTCGTCGGGCCGGGCGCGGAGCAGGGGCACCCGGCCGGCGGCGGCTACTTCGGCGCGCTGAGCAAGAAGGACAGCGACGACGACAAGGACAGCGACTCCTCGGACTCAAAGGACTCTGACGACGAGGACTCGGATTCCGGGGACTCGGATTCAAAGGATTCGGACTCAAAGGACTCCGACTCCGACTCGAAGGATTCTGGCTCGAAGGACTCCGACTCCGGCGACTCGGATTCGAAGGACTCCGACTCGGAGGACTCCGACTCCGGCGACAAGAAGGACGACAAGAAGGGCGACAAGGGCTCGAGCGACTCGTCGAGCTCATCCGGGACGTCGTCGGACTCGGACAACTCCCCGGGCGCCGGACCGAGCGGCCGGAACACGCCCGGCGGATCCACCAACACGGGCGGCGCGACGACCGAGTCGGGCGGCGCGCCGGCCAACACCGAGTCCGGCCCGACGACCCCCAAGACCCCCGCCGCGGGCGCCCCGGCCCAGCCGGCCAACCCCGGCAACGGGGTGATCGCCCAGATCAACTGCACCAAGCAGGTCAGCGACGAGGCCGGGCTGAAGGATGCGCTCGCCACCGCCGGGCCGAACGACGTGATCTGTGTGCGCGGGAACCTCGGACGGCCCGAGCCGCCGGCGCCGACCGCGCGGGTGCTCCCGCCGGGCGGCTCGAACAGCACGCCGAGCACCGAACAGGCCAAGCCCCGGGCAACCGAGGAACCCACGTCGCGTCCGGAGTCGGGCGGCCGGGTGTTGCCCGAGGTAAACAAGTCGGACGGGGCGTCCGCCGGGTCCGGCGAGAGCTCCAACGGCGGCTCCCGTTCCAGCCCCAGCTCCACCCGGAAGCCGAGCGGCGACAGCGAGTCCGGCGACAAGGACAGCGACAGCAAGGACAGCGACAGCGAGAAGACCACCAACGAGAAGAGCAGCGACGAGAAGAGCAGCGACGAGAAGAGCGGCGACGAGAAGAGCACGAGCGAGAAGAGCACCAACGAGAAGGCCAGCAACGAGTCGACCGGCACCGGCGGGACCGGTACCGGGGGAGCCGGCGGGGGCACCGGGAGCCCGGGCGGCACCGGGGCGGTGAAGGGTCTCCCGGCGGACGCGCCGGGCGGCCCACCCGGCGCCAGCACCCCGAAGCAGGTCAACTGCACCAAGCAGGTCACCGGCGCCGAGCTGAACCAGGCGGTCAGCGGTGCGGCCGCCGGAGACCGGATCTGCGTGTCCGGACAGGCCAGCGCGGCCCGCCTGGAGATCAAGAAGGGCGGCACCGCCGACAAGCCGGTGTATGTCATCGGCAACGGCAAGACCGCCGTCAAGGGCCTCACCGTGGAGGCGGACAACGTGGTGGTGGACGGGTTCACCATGGAGGGGCCGAAGGCTCCGGGTATCGAGATCAAGGGGAAGAACATCACCGTGCAGAACAACACGGTGAGCCACCCCACCGGCGGTGACTACGACGGCATCCGGTTCTTCGGCGACAACCTCAGGATCCTGCACAACACGATCACCAACATCACCAACACCGGCGGTGCGCACGCGGACTGCATGCAGACCTTCACCAGCGGCGGCGGGCCGCCCACCTCGAACCTGATCGTTGACGGCAACAAGTGCGAGAAGATCGACAACCAGTGCATCATGGCGGAGGGGCCGGGTGACGTCGGCGACGGGGGCGGCGGTCCCGGCAAGTCGGAGAACTGGACCATCAGCAACAACTACTGCCAGTTCGGCGCCTCGCAGGGGCTGATGATCGAGGCGATCCAGAACATCACGATCAACAACAACGAGTTCCAGGGCAACGCCGACAAGGCGATCGGGCTGGACATCAACTCCACCGGCGCGAAGGTCAAGGCCAACATCCTGGGTGGCGGGATCAAGGCCGCCGTCGGCATGTCGGAGAACTCGAAAGAGGGCTACGAGGGCCCGAAGCCGCAGGGCGGGCCGTGACCGGGCTGGGTGTGGTGCTGTCCGCGCTGAGCGCGATCATCATCGTGGTTCCGGACCCGAACGGCGGGGCCGGCACCTCCGCCCCGGCCGACCAGGCGGCCCCTGAGAGCGGTTCGTCGGCGCCCCGGGCGCCGGGCAACGGGTCGTTGCGGTCCGTCCCGGTTCGCGCCGGCAACGGCGACACCGTCAAGGTCACCGACGCCGGCTCGCTCAGCCAGGCGCTCAGCGGCGCGAAGCCAGGCCAGACGATCGAACTGGCGGACGGCACCTACACCGGCCGGTTCGTGGCCAACGTGGCCGGGCAGGAGGACGGCCCGATCACCCTGAAGGGCTCCCGCAAGGCGGTGCTGGACGGGGGTTCCGGCGCCGGCTACACCTTGCACCTGGACGGCGCCGACCACTGGCAGCTGGTCGGGTTCAGCGTGACCGGGGGACAGAAGGGCGTCATGGCCGACCGCACCAACCACACCGTGCTCTCCGGGCTGTCCGTCGGCAACACCGAGATGGAGGCGGTGCACTTCCTCAACTTCAGCTCGGACAACGTGGTGCAGGACTCGCTGATCCACAACACCGGGACGAAGAGCCCGGAGTTCGGTGAGGGGGTCTATTTCGGCACGGCGAAATCCAACTGGGGCAAGAAGTCCGGGGGGAAGCCGGACCGGTCGAACAACAACAAGGCGCTGAACAACACCTTCAAGTCGATCACGGCGGAGAACATCGACGTCAAGGAGGAGACCAGCGGCGGGCTCATCGCGGGCAACAAGTTCGACGGCTCGGCGGTCTCCGGGAAGAACTACGCCGACTCGGTGCTGGACGTGAAGGGCACGAACTACGAGATCACCAACAACACCACGAGCGGCAGCAGCACGAACCTGGTGGACGGCTTCCAGACGCACGTGATCACGGGCACGGAGGCCTCGGGCTGCAACAACACCTTCAGCGACAACGTGTTCGTCGGCATGACCTTCAACGGCGGCAAGGAGGTCTCGGTGGACCAGAAATGCGGCGGGGCGAAGGACTCCGGTGCGCCGAAGCAGTTCGTCAAGCCGGAGAGCTGACCGGTCGAGATCCGCTAGTTCTGGCCGCCGTCGCCGCACGGACCCGACCCCCGGCGGGAGGCCGAGAGGCCCTTGGATTTCCACGATCGAGTGATGATTGTCCTCGGCATCGAAACCCGTGCTGAGCAGGCCGGAAACATAGATGTAACACGGCGTTCCTAGGCTTCGGACATGGATCGTCAGCAGGAGTTCGTGCTCCGCACGCTGGAGGAGCGGGACATCCGCTTCGTGCGCCTGTGGTTCACCGACGTGCTCGGCTACCTGAAGTCGGTGGCCATCGCGCCGGCCGAGCTGGAGGGGGCCTTCGCCGAAGGTATCGGCTTCGACGGTTCGGCGATCGAGGGCTTTGCCCGGGTGTACGAGTCGGACATGGTGGCCAAGCCGGACCCGGGCACGTTCCAGGTGCTGCCCTGGGAGACGCCGGACGGCAACCACTACTCGGCGCGGATGTTCTGCGACATCACGATGCCGGACGGCTCGCCGTCCTGGGCCGATCCCCGGCACGTGCTGCGCCGGGCGCTGAGCCGGGCCGGCGAGGCCGGGTTCACCTGCTACGTGCACCCCGAGATCGAGTTCTACCTGCTCAAGGACCTGCCCAGTGACGGGCGGCCGCCGGTGGCGGCCGATTCCGGCGGGTACTTCGACCAGTCCAGCCACGACACCGCGCCGCACTTCCGCCGGAACGCGATCGAGACGCTGGAGTCGATGGGCATCTCGGTGGAGTTCAGCCACCACGAGGGCGCGCCGGGCCAGCAGGAGATCGACCTGCGCTACGCGGACGCGCTGACCATGGCGGACAACATCATGACCTTCCGCTACGTGGTCAAGGAAGTGGCCATGACGCAGGGCGTGCGCGCCTCGTTCATGCCCAAGCCGTTCACCGAGCACCCCGGCTCGGCCATGCACACCCACTTCAGCCTCTTCGAGGGCGACCGCAACGCGTTCCACGACCCGAGCGACCCCTACGAGCTCTCCGAGACCGGGAAGGCCTTCGTGGCCGGCGTGCTGCGGCACGCCCGGGAGATCACCGCGGTCACCAACCAGTGGGTGAACTCGTACAAGCGGCTGGTCATCGGGGGTGAGGCGCCGACCACGGTGTGCTGGGGGCACGCCAACCGGTCCGCGCTGGTCCGGGTGCCGATGTACTCGCCGGGCAAGGCCTCCTCCCGCCGGGTGGAGATCCGCAGCCTGGACAGCGCCTGCAATCCGTACCTGGCGTTCGCGGCGATCCTGGGCGCCGGCCTCACCGGGGTGCAGAAGGGCTACGAGCTGCCCGAGCCGGCCGGTGACGACGTGTGGTCGCTGACCGAGATCGAGCGGCGCGCGATGGGTTACGAAACCCTGCCGCAGAACCTGACCGAGGCGCTCAGCGTGATGGACCATTCCGAGCTGGTGGCGGAGATCCTCGGCGAGCACGTTTTCGACTTCTTCCTGCGCAACAAGCGTTCGGAGTGGGACGCCTACCGGCGCAACGTGACCCCCTACGAACTCGCCACGTACCTGCCGGTGCTCTGACGCTCCCTGTTCATGGGGAATTCATCTCCGCGTTCCACTCTGCCGGGTGATTGGATAACTCCCGTCCGAGGGGAAACCGGTGGACATCTCACTGATCATCGTCGTGGTCGTGGCGACCGCGCTGATCTTCGACTTCACCAACGGATTTCATGACACGGCGAACGCCATGGCCACTTCCGTGGCCACCGGGGCGTTGGCGCCGAAGGTGGCCGTCACCGTCTCCGCGGTGCTGAACCTGGTTGGTGCCTTCCTCTCGGTGGAGGTGGCCAAGACCATCTCCAGCGGGCTGGTGGACGACTCCAAGATCAACCCAACGGTGATCTTCGGTGGCCTGGTCGGGGCCATCCTGTGGAACTTGGCCACCTGGTACGTGGGGCTGCCGTCCAGCTCCTCGCACGCGCTGTTCGGCGGCCTGATCGGGGCCACCTGGGTGGCCGCCGGCGCGGACGCGGTGAAGTTCGGCGCCGTCGTGGCCAAGGTGCTGGTGCCGGCGGTCGCGGCGCCGGTCGTGGCCGGGCTCGCCGCGCTGGCCGCCACCTTCTGCGCCTACAAGATCACCGCACGGTCCCGGCCGGACGTGGTGGCCCGGGGCTTCAAGGCCGGCCAGATCGTCTCCGCGTCGCTGGTCTCGCTGGCGCACGGCACCAACGACGCCCAGAAGACCATGGGCATCATCACCCTGACCCTGGTCGCCGGGGGCCTGCTGCCCAGCGGCTCCGCCCCGCCGCTGTGGGTGATCATCAGCGCCGGCCTGGCGATCGCGCTGGGCACCTACCTCGGCGGCTGGCGGATCATCCGCACGCTGGGCAAGGGCCTCTACGAGATGGAGACCCCGCAGGGCTTCACGGCGGAGACCAGCAGCACCGCGGTGATCCTGGTGTCCAGCCACATGGGCTTCCCGCTGTCCACCACCCAGGTGGCCTCCGGGTCGATCCTCGGCGCGGGCGCCGGCAAGCGGCTGGCCGACGTGCGCTGGAGCGTGGCCGGGCGGATGGTCATGGCCTGGCTGCTCACCCTGCCGGCCGCCGCGATCGTCGGTGCGCTGGCCGGCCTGGTGGCGGAGCGCGGCGTGGTCGGCACCGTGTTGGTCGCTGCCGCCGGCGTGGCCGTGGGCCTCGGGTTCTACATCGCCTCGCGGCGCCAGCCGGTCACCGCGAGCAACGTCAACGACGTGCCTTCACCGGCCGAGCAGCCGGCCGCGACGGTCTGAGGGGAGACATCCGATGAACATTGCCTGGGGTTCCCTGCTCGAGGTGTTCCTGATCGGTGTGGGCCTGACCGTGGCGCTGGTGGTGCTGTTCGCCTTCGGCATCACCGGCCTCGCGGCGCGTTCGGCCGTGCTGGACGGCGATGCCCCCGAGGGGGCGCGCGGGCCGCTCTCCTCGGGGATGGCGACCGCGGTTGCCGGTATCTGCTTCGTGGTGTTCGGACTCGTCGTGATCTACGGCGTGTACCTGATCGTGGCCTGATTGTCCGGTCCTCTCCTCCTGGGCAGGGCGCCTCCGGACGCGATAGGTTGCCGGGCGCAGGCTGTACCCGCACAGGAGGAGAGGCACGTAATGAGCAGGCCGCCCGGTCCGCACGACTTCCTGCCGGAGGTGCCGTCGTTCACGGTCACCAGCACCGATGTGACCGACGGCGGCACCCTGGCGCCCAGCCAGCGCAGCGGCGCGTTCGGCGTGCCGGGCGGCGAGGACGTGTCACCCCAGCTGGCCTGGTCCGGTGCGCCGGAGGGCACGCACAGCTACGCGATCACCTGCTACGACCCGGACGCGCCGACCGGCAGCGGGTTCTGGCACTGGGCGGTGCTGAACATCCCCGCCGACGTCACCGAGCTGCCCACCGGGGCCGGGGCCCCGGGCGGCTCCGATCTTCCGGCCGGTTCGCTCACCCTGGCCAACGACGCGGGCATGAAGGGCTTCGTGGGGGCCGGCCCGCCGCCCGGGCACGGCGACCACCGCTACTACTTCACCGTGCACGCGGTGGACGTGCCGAAGCTCGAGGTGCCGGAAACCGCCACGCCGGCGTTCCTCGGGTTCAACCTGTTCGGCCACACCCTGGCCCGTGCCACCCTGGTCGGGGTCTTCGGTCACTAGGGCGTGTCCAAACCAGTGTCCGAACCGGTAACCGAGCGGCGCAGGTCGGCCTCGCTGGTCCGGCTCGGGCTCACCGAGCCGTGGAGCGAGCAGACCCTCGCCCGGCTGGGCTGGTGGCGGGACGGCAAGCCCGCGCCGGGCGCCGAACCGGTGATGTGGGCACTGGCCAGGGCGGCGGACCCGAACCAGGCGCTGCGCGCGCTGGAGCGACTGGCCGAGGCGGCCGGCAAGGGCTGGTCGGCGTGCGAGGCGGCGCTGCGCGCGGACGTCGGCCTGCGCGGCCGGCTGGTGTCCGTGCTCGGCGCCTCCACCGCGCTGGGCGATCACCTGATCACCCATCCCGACCGGTGGTCCCGGCTGGCCTCCGATGACCCGGAGCCGACCGGCGATGGGCCCGGGCCGGCCGAGCGCACCGAGGAGCTGCTGCGCGCGGTCGGCGGGGACCCCTCGGCCCCGGCCGGCGCCGCCCGCGCCGAGCTGACCGGCCAGGACGCCGTGCAGGCGCTGCGCGACGCCTACCGGGACGCGTTGCTGGACATCGCCGCCGCCGACCTGGCCGCCGTGTGCGAGCCGGAGCTGCCGGTGCTCAGCGTGGACGTGGTGGCCGGCCAGCTGGCCGACCTGGCGTGCGCCGCACTGCGCGCCGCGCACGCGGTGGCGCTGGCCGAGGTGCTGCCGGCCGATCTGCCGCCGGGGGACGCGCCCCGGCTGGCGGTGATCGGCATGGGCAAGTGCGGCGGCAACGAGCTGAACTACGTCAGCGACGTTGACGTGATCTTCGTGGCGGAACCGGCCGACCCGGTGACCACCCGGCTCGCCTCGACCCTGACCAGGGTGGCCGGGGAGGCCTGCTTCCCGGTGGACGCCAACCTGCGCCCGGAGGGCCGGCAGGGCGCGCTGGTGCGCACCCTGGACAGCCACCTGAGCTACTACCGGCGCTGGGCCAAGACCTGGGAGTTCCAGGCGCTGCTCAAGGCCCGGCCGGTGGCCGGGGACCCGGAGCTGGGGGCCGCGTACGCCGAGGCCATCACCCCGATGGTGTGGGCGGCGGCGGACCGGGACGACTTCGTCGCCGAGGTGCAGGCGATGCGCCGGCGGGTGGAGGAGCACATCGCGCCGGAGCACGCCGAACGGGAGCTGAAGCTGGGCCGGGGCGGGCTGCGGGACGTGGAGTTCGCGGTGCAGCTGCTGCAGCTGGTGCACGGGCGGGCCGACCCGGAGATCCGCTCGCCCAACACGCTGGCCGCGCTGGCCGCGCTCGGCGCCGGCGGTTATGTGGGCCGCGACGACGCGGCCAACCTGGCCGCCTCCTACCGGTTCCTGCGCCTGCTCGAGCACCGGGTCCAGCTGGCCCGGCTGCGGCGCACGCACCTGCTGCCGGCCGAGACGGACACCGCCGAGCTGCGCGCGCTGGCCCGGGCGGCGAAGCTGCGCCCGGACGGCCGGCGGGACGCGGTGGGGGTGCTGCTCTCCGAGTGGCGGGCCAACACCAAGCGGGTCCGGCGGCTGCACGAGAAGCTGTTCTACCGGCCGCTGCTGGAGGCGGTCTCGCAGCTGCCCGGCGAGGCGCTGCGGCTGTCCGAGAAGTCCGCCGCGCGCCGGTTGTCCGCGCTGGGCTGGGCGTCCCCGGAGGGTGCGCTGACCCATCTGCGCGCGCTGACCGGCGGCGTGTCCCGGGCGGCGGCCATCCAGCGCACGCTGCTCCCGGTGCTGCTGGAGCAGCTGGCCGACACGGCCGACCCGGACCGGGGCCTGCTGGCCTACCGGCGGGTCTCCGAGGCGCTCGCCGACACCCCGTGGTACCTGCGGCTGCTGCGCGACGAGGGCGCGGTCTCCCAGCGGCTGATGTTCGTGCTCGGCACGTCGGCGCTGGTACCGGATCTGTTGGTGCGCGCGCCGGAGGTGCTGCGGCTGCTCGCGGACACCTCCGAAGGGGCGCCGCTGGCCACCAGGGATCCGGCGGAGGTGGCAGCATCGCTGTGCACCACGGTGGGACGCTACGACGACACGGCGGCCGCGGTGGCGGCGGCCCGCTCGCTGCGCCGGCACGAGCTGCTCCGGGTGGCCATCGCCGACCTGCTCGGCCTGTTGCCCGAGGCCGGGGTGTGCGCGGCGCTCAGCGAGGTCTGGTCCGCGGTGCTGCGCGCCGCGCTCGACGCGGTGGTCCGGGCCACGCCGGGTGAGCCGCGCGCGCGGCTGGCGGTGATCGGCATGGGCCGGCTGGGCGGCGCGGAGCTGGGCTACGGCTCGGACGCGGACGTGTTGTACGTCTGCGAGCCGATCGGCGGAGCGAACGAGCACGAGGCGGTGCGCTGGTCGACCGGGATCGTGGAGCGGGTGCGCGGGCTGCTGGGCGCGCCGAGCCCGGACCCCGCGCTGGAGATCGACGCCGACCTTCGCCCGGAGGGCCGCAACGGCCCGCTGGTGCGCACCGCCGAGTCCTACCGCGCCTACTACGCCAAATGGTCCGAGGTGTGGGAGGCGCAGGCGCTGCTGCGCGCCCGCCCGCTGGCCGGCGACGCGGAGCTGGGTGAGCGGTTCCGGCGAATGATCGATCCGATCCGCTACCCGGAGGGCGGCCTGGCGGCGGCCAAGGTCATCGAGATCCGCCGGATCAAGGCCCGGGTGGAGGCGGAGCGGCTGCCCCGGGGTGCGGACCGGGCCACGCACACCAAACTGGGCCACGGCGGGCTGGCCGACGTGGAGTGGACCGTGCAGCTGTTGCAGCTGCAGCACGCGGCGGACGTGCCCGAGCTGCGGACCACGTCCACCCTGGAAGGGCTGCGCGAGTGTGCGGAGGCCGGCCTGGTCGGCGAGTCCGACGCGGAGGCCCTGGCCGCCGGCTGGACCATGGCCACCCGGGCCCGCAACGCGGTCACCCTGGTGCGCGGCAAGCCGTCCGACCAGCTGCCCCGGTCCGGCCGCGAGCTGGCCGCCGTGGCCCGCGCGCTGGGCTACCCGGCCGGTGGAGATCCCGGTGAGTTCATCGACGAGTACCGCCGGATCACCCGGCGGGCCCGCGCCGTGGTCGAGCGCATCTTCTACGACAGCTAAACCCGGTGGCCCGGCCGGTTAGGTTGGTGGTGTGCCTCCCTTGGACAACCTCCTCGCGTTCGCGGTCGCCTCGGTGGTGCTGGTGCTGATCCCGGGACCGTCCGTGCTCTTCGTGGTCAGCCGGGCCATCGCGCACGGCCGCCGGGCCGCGCTGGGCAGTGTGGTCGGCAACTCGGCCGGCGTCTGTGTGGTGATCCTGCTGGTCGCCTTCGGGCTGGGCAGCCTGGTCGAACGGTCCGTGCTGCTGTTCACCGCGATCAAGCTGGCCGGCGCGGCCTACCTGGTGTACCTGGGTGTGCGCACCTTCCGGGAGCGCGGCCGGCTGTCCGAGGCGATCGGCGCGGGAATCGGCGGAGCGGCCCCGGCCGGTGTGGCCGGGCACGTGTTCCGCCAGGGCTTCGTCGTGGGGCTGACCAACCCCAAGACCCTGGTGTTCTTCGGCGCCGTGCTGCCCCAGTTCGTGGACCGCGAGGCCGGCGGGGTGCCGGTGCAGATGGTGGTCCTCGGCCTGACGTTCGTGCTCGCCGCCCTGGTGCTGGACAGCCTGTGGGGCATCATGGCCGGCACGGCGCGGACCTGGCTGGCCCGCTCACCCCGGCGGCTGGCGGTGCTGGGCGGCACCGGCGGCCTGACCATGATCGGGCTCGGTGTCGGGCTGGCGGTCACCGGGCGCGCGGAGCGCTAGCGTCCTCAGGGCACTAGGGCAGGTCGGCGGCTGTCCAGCCGTCGCCGAGGGGGACGTCCCACAGCTCGCCGTCCAGCTCGTAGGTGATTGCGCCGCCGTCCGGGCCGAATCGGATGATCAGGTCGGCGTAGCCGTCCCCGTCGGTGTCGGCGGCCACGGCGGGGTCCTCGCCGAGCCGGAACGCCACGGTGTCCGGGCGGCCGTCGTGGTCGGTGTCCAGGCCGTCACGCACGGAGATCCGGTCCGGACCGTCTGGGCGAATCACGTAGCAATTGTGTTCGCCCGGCGGGCGCGTCGACCCCGGTCCGGACGAGTCGTTCGCTATCGCGAAATGAGGCACCCTAAGCGTTCTCGGCAGGTCGTTGATCGTCGGCCCCGCGGGCCCGGCACACTGGAATCCATGCCGACGCTCATCGCCAGCCCGAGCAGGGTCGACGCCGCTGGCCAGCCGCCGAAGACGATCGAGGAGTTCGTCGGGCGGGTCAACACCGGCGAGTCACGCCTGTCCGTGGCGCACATGCACAGCCCGGCCGGCTGGGTCGAGCCGGGGCAGCGCCCGCTCTTCGACGAGTTCACCGTGGTGCTGCGCGGCGAGTTGGTGGTCGAGCACGAGCGGGGCACGCTCACCGTGCGGGCCGGCCAGGCGGTGCACACCGCGCCGGGGGAGTGGGTGCGGTACAGCTCGCCGGGCGTGGTGGGCTGCGAGTACGTGGCGGTGTGCCTGCCCGCGTTCAGCCCCGAGACCGTGCGCCGCGATCCGGCCGCGACCTGACGTTGGCCGCGCAACAGCTCTCCACCCTGGTGGCCCCGCTGGTCGCGCTGGTGCTGGTGGCGCACGGCGGCCTGTGGCGGATCTGCCGGACCGCGGTGACCATCGCGCACGAGGGCGGGCATGCGATCGCCGCGGTGCTCACCGGGCGCCGGCTGTCCGGTATCCGGCTGCACTCGGACACCTCGGGCGTGACGGTCTCGGTCGGCCGGACCAGGGGACCGGGCATGGTGTTCACCAGCTTCGCCGGTTACCCCGCCCCGGCGCTGGTCGGGCTGCTCGCCGCCTGGCTGGTCACCGAGCGGTTCACCCGCGTGCTGCTGTGGGCCGGCGTGCTGTTCCTGCTGGCCACCCTGGTGTACGTGCGCAACGTGTTCGGCGTGCTCGCGGTGCTGGTGACCGGCGGGATCGTCGGCGCGGTGGCCTGGTACGGCTCCCCGCCGCCGCAGCGCCTGTTCTGTGCCGCGCTGGCCTGGTTCCTGCTGCTCGGCGGGTTGCGCGCGGTGCGCGAGCTGGCCGCCGGCCGGCGATGGCAGCTCCGCCGAGGTAGGCGCGAGCTGGACTCGGACGCCGACCAGCTGGCCCGGCTGACCGGCCTGCCCGCCTGGTTCTGGGTCGGCGTGTTCACCCTGGTGGCACTGGGCGCACTGGTCCTCGGCGGCTGGTGGCTGCTCGGCGACCTCGCGCCGTTACTCCTCCGCTAGCGCCTCCGGCAGGCCGAACTTGGCGAACAGCGTCAGGTCGAAGTAGCAGGCTACGTGGTCGATTCCGTCGGGGCCGATGCTGAGCTGCTGCAGCTGGAACGCCCGGTACACCCCGTCCGGCCCCCGGTGGTAGGCGCCGAACGCGGGCTGCCCGTTGGCCGAGGTGGGCAGCAGCCGCATGTCGCCCGGACCCTTGGCCGGGCACTGCGCGGTCATCAGGTGCCGGATGTCCTTGTGGCCCCGGAACCAGCCGGTGAACGGCGGCATCTCCCAGACGGCGTCCTCGGTGAGCAGCTCCACGATCCGGTCCACGTTGTAGTCGTGGAACGCGGCCAGGTAGCGGTCCAGCAGCTGCCGGGAACGGTCGTCGTCGGGCAGCTCGGGTCGCTCCGGGGCATGCTCCGCGACCTGTGCGCGGGCCCGCTGCAGGGCGCTGTTCACCGCCGCCTCGGAGATCTCCAGTGCCTTGGCGACCTCGCTGGCCCGCCAGGCCAGCACGTCGCGCAGGATCAGCACCGCCCGCTGCTTGGGGGTGAGCAGCTGCAGCGCCGCGACGAAGGCCAGGCGGATGTTGTCACTGGTCACCGCCTGCTCCGCCGGGTCGACGTCCGGCTCGCCCCAGACCAGTGAGTCGGGCAGGGGCTCCAGCCAGGGCAGCTCCGGGCGGCTCTCCAGCTCGCCGACCGGGCTGGAGTTGGGTTGGCCGAGGCCGGTCGGGAGCGGGCGCCGTTGGGACTGCTCCAGGGCGGTCAGGCAGGCGTTGGTGGCGATGCGGTACAGCCACGTACGCACCGAGGACCGGCCTTCGAAGCTGTCGAAGGCCCGCCAGGCCCGCAGGTAGGTCTCCTGTACCAGGTCCTCCGCCTCGTGCACGGAGCCCAGCATCCGGTAGCAGTGTGCCGTGATCTCCCGCCGGAGCGGTTCGACCTGATCACGAAAGGCATCATCAATCGTGGCGGTACTCACGGCGAGTAACCTAGCTCCCCACCCCGACAACTCCCAGCGTCAATTTCGCCGGATTCACGGCCCGTGCAGCGTGTGGTCGATGAGCAGCGCGGTTTCCAGGGCGTAGCTGTCCTCGGTGATCGGCCGGCCGAGCAGCTGTTCCGCCTGGTTGATGCGGTAGGCGACGGTCTTGTGGTGGATGTGCAGCGCCCGCGCCGCCTGGCCGCGGTTGTACCCGTTCGCCAGCAGCGCGCGCAGCGTCTCGCGCAGCCGCCGGCCGGTCTCGTCCCGGCCGGCGAGTGCGCCGAGGCGGTCCGAGGCGAGCGCGCGGGCCCGGTCGGGGTCGCCGCACAGCATCGCCGCGATCTCGATGTCCCGGAACCGTGTGACGCCGGCATCCACCCGCTGGGGCAGCCGGGCGATCCGCTCGGCCTCCCGGGCCTGGGCGAGCGACCGGCGGAACCCGTCCCGGCCGCGCCCCGGTTCACCCATGCCGACCAGCACGGAGTCGACCGGCGCGGTGGCGATCGCGGCGAGGGTATCGGCGCCGGGAGCGGCCGGGAACCCGAGCCAGGCCCACCAGCTGCCGTCGCCGGACGGGATCACGAACGGGCGTGCCGGGACGCCGGAGAACAGCCGGTCGAGCGCGCCGCGCACGTCGGCGGTCGCCGTGACCGGCGCGGCGAGCAGCGCCACGTGGTGCTGGCTGATGTCGTAGCCCAGCCCGGCGCCGGCGCCCCGCACGTCCATCGGCGCGGACCCGAGCAGCGACCGCACCACCTGGCGCCGGTCGGCGGGTGCGGCCGGGTGGCGCCCGGGCCAGGCTTCGGGTGCGCCCCGCACGATCCGTTGGCAGGTGCGGTCGATGAAGTCGAACAGGTGCGTGGAGGAGGCGTCCAGCACCGGGCCGAGCGCGGCGGCGTCCCGGATCTCGGCGGTGACGTGCTCACTCCACAGGTGCCAGAGCAGCTGGTGCCCGACGCGGTAGGCGCGCAGCAGGTGGGTCACGTCGCCGCCGCCGGCCGTCAGGTTGTGCAGCAGGTCCTGGGTCCCGGCCGGCACCTCGATGGTGGTCGGCGTGATGCCGAAGCCCAGCGTGGACAGCATGGCGCCGATGTTCTGGTCGGTGCTCTCCCGGACCAGGCGCACCGCGTCCGGTGTCCCGGCCGGCGCGAGCTCGGGCACGGCCTGCAACACGTGCTCGGTGACCCGGGCGGAGATGTCCAGGGCACGCGGGAGCAGTTCGCGGGCCAGCCGGCGAACCTCGTCCTTGGTCTGCGCTGAATTGGACAACGCGAATACTCCAGCACGGATAGCGCCGGCCGCACAACCGTCCTTTCGGGAGCGTTGCCTATCCGTGCGGCGGCGAGCGTTGGCCGGCCGGCCATGGAGCATCCGGCGCCCGTTCGCCAACCTGGCCAGATGACCGTCACCTTCGACCAGATCAAGAAGAGCTACGCCGACGAGGTCGAGCAGGCCCGGGGCCGCACGCTCGGCCGGCCCGACGAGCTTCCGCTGAGCTACGCGGAGATCACCCCGGCCTGGCTGACCGCCGTACTCGCCGCGGACGCCCCCGGGGCCGAGGTCACCGCGCACCGGCTGGGGGAGGAGGACGAGGGCACCTCCAGCCGGCGGCACATCTTCCTCGAGTGGAACGAGGCCGGCCGGGCCGCCGAATTGCCGGCCAGCGTGTTCTGCAAGAGCACCATGACGCTGGAGAGTCGCTACCTGCTCGGTATGAACGGCGGGATCGCCGCCGAGGCGGTCTTCTACAACACCGTGCTGCCCACGCTGGACGTGCGCACCCCGCACCCGCTGTTCGTCGCCCACCACCCGGAGAACTTCAACTCGATCATCATCATGCGCGACCTCGCCGACCGGGTGACCTTCGGCTCGCACGAGCTGGACCTCACCCGTGACCAGGTGGAGAGCCAGCTGCGGCAGCTCGCGCGGCTGCACGCCCGGTACTACGACAGCCCGGAGCTGACCACCGCGCTGCACGAGTACAACACCTGGGAGGACTACTTCGCGATCACCGTGGACGCCGCCGGCTTCGGGCCGGCCTGCGCGCGCGGGTTCCGGCAGGCCGAGGACGTCATCCCGCCGAGGCTGTTCGCCCGGGCCGGCGAGATCTGGCCGGCCACCCTGCACAGCGTCGCCGAGCACGCCGGGCTGCCGCGCACCCTCATCCACTCGGACGTGCACCTGAAGAACTGGTACATCGACGCCGACGGGGAGATGGGGCTCAACGACTGGCAGTGCGCCTGCAAGGGAAACTGGGGCCGCGACCTGGCCTACGGGATCTCCACCGCGCTGTCGGTGGACAACCGCCGGGCCTGGGAGCGCGACCTGGTGGCCTACTATGTCGACCGGCTGCACGCCGCCGGCGCGCCGAAGGTGGACTTCGACACCGCCTGGCGGCTCTACCGCCGGAACCTGTTCAACGCGCTCGCCTGGTGGACCGGCACCCTGGGGCAGCCGCCGGAGGCGCCGAAGATGCAGCCGCCCGCCGCGTCCCGGGAGTTCATCCGCCGGATGACCCACGCCATCGACGACCTGGACGCACTCGACATCGGCGCCTGAAATGCCGGAGACCCGGCCCCCGCGAACGGGGTGCCGGGTCTCCGGGCGAACGGCCGACCGGGTCGATCAGACGTCGTAGTACAGGGAGAACTCGTACGGGTGCGGGCGCAGCCGGAGCGGGTCGATCTCGTTCTCCCGCTTGAGGCTGATCCAGGTCTCGATCAGGTCCGGGGTGAACACGCCGCCCTCGAGCAGGTAGTCGTGGTCCTCCTCCAGCCGGTTGATCACAGCCTCCAGGCTGGCCGGCACCTGCGGCACCTCGGCGGCCTCCTCCGGGGGAAGCTCGTAGAGGTCCTTGTCGATCGGGGCCGGCGGCTCGATCTTGTTCCGGATGCCGTCCAGGCCGGCCATCATCATCGCGGCGAAGGCCAGGTACGGGTTGCCGGAGGAGTCCGGGCAGCGGAACTCGAGGCGCTTGGCCTTCGGGTTGCTGCCGGACAGCGGGATCCGCACGCAGGCGGACCGGTTGCGGGCCGAGTACACCAGGTTCACCGGCGCCTCGAAGCCCGGCACCAGCCGGTGGAAGGAGTTCACCGTCGGGTTGGTGAACGCCAGCAGGCTCGGCGCGTGGTGCAGGATGCCGCCGATGTAGTGCCGGGCGGTGTCGGACAGGCCGCCGTAGCCGGACTCGTCGTGGAACAGCGGCGAGCCGTCCTTCCACAGCGACTGGTGGCAGTGCATGCCGGAGCCGTTGTCACCGAACAGCGGCTTGGGCATGAAGGTGACCGTCTTGCCGGCCTCCCACGCGGTGTTCTTGATGATGTACTTGAACAGCATCAGGTCGTCGGCCGCGTGCAGCAGGGTGTTGAACCGGTAGTTGATCTCGGCCTGGCCGGCGGTGCCCACCTCGTGGTGGCCGCGCTCGATGGTGAACCCGCTCTTGATCAGGTTCGTGGTCATCTGGTCGCGCAGGTCGGCGTAGTGGTCCACCGGCGGCACCGGGAAGTAGCCGCCCTTGTAGTTGACCTTGTAGCCGAGGTTGCGGCCGCCCTCCTCGGCGCCGGTGTTCCACCAGCCCTCCTCGGAGTCGATGTGGTGGTACTGCTGGTGCGGGTCGGAGCCGAAGCGCACCGAGTCGAAGATGTAGAACTCGGCCTCGGCGCCGAAGTAGGCGGTGTCCGCCACGCCGGAGGCGGCCAGGTACTCCTCGGCCTTGCGAGCCACGTTGCGCGGGTCGCGGCTGTACCGCTCTCCGGTCAGCGGGTCGTGCACGAAGAAGTTGACGTTGAGCGTCTTGGCCTTGCGGAACGGGTCCAGCCGCGCGGTGGCGGTGTCCGGGAACAGCGCCATGTCCGACTCGTGGATGGACTGGAAGCCGCGAACCGAGGAACCGTCGAAGTTGAGGCCCTCGTCGAAGACATCCTGGGTGAACGCGGAGGCAGGCACGGTGAAGTGCTGCATGACGCCGGGCAGGTCGGAGAACCGGATGTCTACGTACTCCACCTCCTCGTCGGCGATGAAGCGCAAGACCTCGTCGGAGTTGCTGAACACTCTCGCTGGCTCCCTCGTTACTCGACTCGTCAGTGCTGGACGCGCCGAGGCCCCGCACACCGGCGTGCGCCCTCGGCCGAACTGCGGCGAACGTATGTGCGCCGTGTTGCCCGTTCATCACTCGTAGGTTTCACGCGTGTTAACGGCCGGCGCCGCTCAACCGGTGACAATACCTCCACGGCCGCCCGACTAGGCTGTTTCCGTGTCGAGGTGGACCGAATCGTGGCTACCCGGGGCCGGCCCGTCACCGGCCGAGGACGGCTACCCGGGCGAGCGGCTCGGCCTGCCGGAACACGGGCCGGAGTCGGTGGCCGGGCTGGGCCGGCGGGCAGTGGCGTTCGCCGTGGACCTGCTGCTCAGCGCCGCACTGGCGTGGGGGTTCACCGCGCCGGCGGTGCCCGGGAACTGGAGCCTGCTGGCCTGGGCGCTGCTCACCGTGATTCCCACCTCGGTGTTCGGCATGACGCCCGGGATGACCGTGTTCGGGCTCCGGGTGGCCCGGTTGGGTGGAGCGAAATACGTCGGGGTGCCGCGCGCGTTGTTGCGCACCGCACTGCTGTTCTTCATCCTGCCGGCGGTGATCAACGACGCCGACGGGCGCGGCATCCACGACCGCCTGGTCGGCACGGTGGTCGTGCGCACCCGCTGACTCGGGTGGGCGGGTGAGGGTTTAAAGATCAGCTCAGACGGCGCGGCCCGGGTTTCTGCCCGGCCGGGGTGCCGCCCGTTCCGATCCGTTGGTTACCGAACGTGCTCGGCCCTCGCCGCCGAGCGCAAGCTCAGTCCGGTGGCCGGCGCGACCAGGCCGGACTCAGCTTGCCCTCGACGCACAGGGCGGACCGGCGTCGCCGACCTGTCGCCACATATGTCCCACCTATCACGCAACGGTCACTCGGAGTGGTCGCTCACCTGAGTGCGCCGGCTGGCCGAGCCGCGGCGCTGCCACTCGATGAATTCGAACCCGGGGCACCTGGCGACGTTCCGCAACCCGAGGTGACAGGCGGCACCCCGGCCGGAGGACCCCTGGGCCGCGCCGTCTGAGCTGATCTTTAGACCCGCGCCCGACCACCCGAAAGATCCACAAGTCACGCGCCGACCGCCCGGCCCGTCTCAGCGGCGGCTTTGCGGCGGCGGTAGGCGGCGGCTTTGGCCCGGTTGCCACAGCCGGACATGTCGCACCAGCGGCGGTCGCCGCGCCGGGAGCGGTCCACGTAGAGCCGGCTGCACGGGTGGGCACCGCAGGCCTTCAGTCGGGCCACGTCGGGGCCGCCGAGCAGCTCGATCGCCGCGATGGCCACGGTGGCGCGGACCGCGGTGAGGTCGCCCTCCCTGGCCAGTCCGCCGCCTCCCAAGAGGCGTATCCGGACCGGGGGGAGCGCGGCGACCCGGTTGACCAGCTCGCGGTCGCCGGTTTCCCCGGTGCGCCCCTCGAGCGTTGCCCTGGCCAGTCGGTACACCGCCTCGCGCAGCTCGGTGGTGGCGGCCAGGCCGGCCGCGTCGGCCGGGGGAGCCTGGTCCACCAGTCCGGTCCGGACCGTCCAGGCGGCCAGTGCGGCGGGGTCGGGCAGCCGGTCGTGGCGGTCCTCGGCGTGCCGGTGGCTGACCGTGCCGGCCAGGTCCAACGCGACGTTGCCGGAGCCGAGTTCGTAACGCATGACCTTCATCATAACCCCTTTGACAGGTTACTCACCGCCGACCTAGCTTCGGAGACGTGACGGTTGAGGGTGGGGCACTGCGCAGGTTCGCGCCGACGGCGTTCGTGCTGCTGTGGAGCAGCGCGTTCGTGGCTGCGGTGATCGGGGTGGGGGCGGCGCCGCCGCTGCTGCTCACCTTCGCCCGGTTCGCCGGCGCCGGCGGGCTGCTGGCCCTGATCGCCGTGCTGACCCGGGCACGCTGGCCGCGCGGCCGGCAGCTCGGGCACGTCGCGGTGAGCGGCCTGCTGATCCAGGCGGTCCAGTTCGGGACCATGTACACCGCGATGGCCAAGGGCCTGCCCGGCGGCGTGGTGGCGCTGGTGCAGGGGCTGAACCCGGCGCTGATCGCGTTGCTCGCCGCGCCGCTGCTGGGGGAGCGGATCCGCCGCCTGCAGTGGTGGGGATTCGGGATCGGTACCGCCGGGGTGCTGCTGGCGGTGTCCGACCGCTGGTCCTTCGCGCCGGCGGCGGTGATCTTCGCGGTGTTCGGGCTGCTCGGGCTGAGCGTGGGGACGATCTACCAGAAGCGGTTCGTGGCCGACATGAACGTGTTCGCCGGCACCGCCGTGCAGTTCCTGGCCGGCGCGCCGCTGGTCGGGCTGGCCTCGCTGCTCACCGAGCACACCGGGGTGACCGACTGGCCCTCGTTCGGCGCCGCGCTGGCGTGGATCGTGGTGGTCAACTCGATCGGCACGTTCGTGCTGCTCAACCTGATGATGCGCACCGGCACGGCCAGCCAGGTCGGCGCGCTGTTCTTTCTCACGCCGGCGGTGACCGCCGTGATGTCCTGGCTCCTGTTGGGGGCGGTGCTGACCCGGTTGGAGCTGGTCGGGCTGGCCCTCGGCGGGTTGGGCGTGCTGCTGGTGAGCGTGCGGCCGCGTGCTCGCCCCGGCAGGCCCGGCCCGGTCAGCGCCGGCGAACCGCCCGCTGGACGTTCCGCATCTTCGCGCCCTGCGGAAGCGGCCCCTTCGGCATCGCCGCCGCCCGCGCGGTGAGCGCGGCCAGCCGGCCCTCCACGATGTCCATCTGCTTGGGCGTGATGTTGCGCGGCAGCTTGGCGATGTGGGTCTGCAGCTTGCGCAGCGGGACCTGGCCCTCTTCGTCGCCGACCATGATGTCGTAGATCGGGATGTGCCCGATCAGCCGGGCCACCCGCTTCTTCTCCTGGGCGAGCAGCTGGCGCACCCGGTGCGGCGCGCCCTCGGCCACCAGGATCACCCCGGGCCGGCCGATCACCCTGTGCACCGCGTCCAGGTGGGTGGTGCCGGCGACGCCCTGGGTGACCCGCCACTGGCCGCGCATGGTGTCCAGCGCCCAACCGGCCGCGCCGGGCTGCCCCTCGGCCTGGCTGTACACGGTGCGCTGGATGCGCCGGCCGAAGATGAAGATGGCCAGCAGGATGCCGGTGGCGATGCCCAGCGGCAGCAGCAGCCACTGCATCGAGAAGATCAGCCCGATGCCGAAGGCCAGCGCGGTGCACAGCACCACCGAGCCCGCCATGAGCGGGATCAGCAGTTTGTCCTGCTTGCGTTGCATGTTGAACGCCTGGAACAGCTGCTGACGGCGCTGCTTGGAGGCGGCCTTGCGCGCGACTTTGGCTTCCGCGCGCGCGGCCTTGTCCTTCTGGGCTTTTGCTGACTGGGCGGCCATATTTCCAGGATACGGCGCCGGGAAGATCAGCGGGCCAGCAGGGACGCGGCTTCCTGCCGGGCGGGTCCCTCGTCGGCCAGGTGGGCCAGCTGTTCGGGCAGCTCCTCGCCGCGCCGGCGGACGGCCTGCGCGTACAGCCGGCCGGCCCGGTACGAGGAACGCACCAGCGGACCGGCCATCACGCCGGAGAAACCGATGCGCTCCGCGTCGGCGGAGTGCGCGACGAACTCCTCCGGCTTCACCCAGCGCTCCACCGGGTGGTGCCGCTTGGACGGGCGCAGGTACTGGGTGATGGTGACGATCTCGCAGCCGGCCTCGTGCAGGTCGCGCAGCGCCTCGGTGACCTCGTCGGGCGTCTCGCCCATGCCCAGGATCAGGTTCGACTTGGTGACCAGCCCGGCCCGCCGGGCCTTGGTCAGCACCTCGAGCGAGCGCTCGTAGCGGAACCCCGGGCGGATGCGCCGGAAGATGCGCGGCACGGTCTCCAGGTTGTGCGCGAGCACCTCGGGGCGGCTGGAGAACACCTCGGCGAGCTGGTCGTCCACCGAGTTGAAGTCCGGGACCAGCAGCTCGACGCCGGTGCCCGGGTTCAGCTGGTGGATCTGGCGGACCGTCTCCGCGTACAGCCAGGCGCCGCCGTCCGGCAGGTCGTCCCTGGCCACCCCGGTGACGGTGGAGTAGCGCAGGCCCATGGTGCGCACCGACTCGGCGACCCGCCGGGGTTCGTCCCGGTCCAGGGGGGCCGGCTTGCCGGTGTCGATCTGGCAGAAGTCGCAGCGCCGGGTGCACTGCTCTCCGCCGATCAGGAAGGTGGCCTCACGGTCTTCCCAGCACTCGTAGATGTTGGGGCAACCGGCCTCCTCGCACACCGTGTGCAGCCCGCCGGTGCGCACCAGGCTCTTGAGCTCGGTGAACTGGGGGCCCATCTTCGCCCGTGTACGGATCCACGGCGGCTTCGATTCGATCGGGGTCTCCGAGTTGCGAACCTCGAGCCGGAGCAGCTTGCGCTCTCCCGATTGCGTCATGGTCACCCGGCCACTGTAACTCGCGGCCGGGCAACCATGCGGTGTCTGGCGTCTCCCGCGTGCGCCTGACTGGGCGCACGCTCGGCAAGCGCGTTCCGCGCTAGGCGAGGGTGAGCTCGCGGGCCAGGTCGTCGGTGAGCTCGGTGCGGCCGGAGCGGATCAGCTCGTAGTAGGCCCGGCCCAGCCGGCGGGCCTCCTCGACCGGCGCGTCCAGCCCGGCGATCCCGGCGCCGACCGCGAGCATCCGGTGCTCGCTGGCCAGCGCGCCGACCAGCGCGGGCGAGTCGGCGGCGCGGGTGTCCAGCACCTCGCGCAGCGTGCGGTGCTGGTCGGCCAGGGCGCGCCAGGAGATGGCCACGGCGTCCACCATGGGCACCGCGCCGGCGAACTCGATGGCCTCGTCCAGCCGCGCGGAAAGCGCGGTGACCCACCGGCGCTGCAGGCCGAGCAGCTGCGGCTCGGTCACCTCGGCGACGGCGGCGGGGTGCTGAGCCACCCGGTCGAGGACGGCGTTCAGCTCGGCATAACTGGGGTTCACCTTGGTAGTCATGGTTCCTACCCCCTGAGGGTCGGTGGACCGGGAGGTCCGTGCCACCGGCACGTTCCGTACCGGATGACATTCAACATACCAGCGGTATGGACCGGGGACGCCAGGTAATATGATCCGCGTCATGCCGACGATGAGGTCTCGCCACCAGGTGGAACGGCGCTCCCGCCGCGAGGAATATTCCGAGACCACCCGCGCGGCGCTGGTGGCGAGTGCGCTCGAGCTCTTCGCGGAGCACGGATACGCGGACACCGCGCTGGAGGCGATCGCCTCCGCCGCCCGGGTCACCAAGGGCGCGCTGTACCACCACTTCCCCGGGGGCAAGAAGGCGCTGTTCGCGGCCGCGTTCGACCAGATCGAGCGGGACGTCCACGAGCGGCTGGTGGCGCGCGTGGTCGCGGCCAGCGGGAACGGGCCGTGGGACGCCTGCCGGGAGGCGCTACGCGCCTTCCTGGACATGTGTCTGGAGCCGGCCTACCGGCGGGTGGTCTGGCAGGACGGCCCGCACGTGATGGGCTTCGGCGACTGGTGGCGGTGTGAGGAGCAGTACTCGCTCGGCCTCATCGCCTCCATGATGGAGAAGCTGATGGACGCCGGCGTGATCGAGCGGCTGCCGATCGACCCGCTGGCCCGCACCATCTCCGGCGCGCTGGCCGGCGCCGCCACCGCGATGGGCGTGGCGCCCGACCCGGCACGGGTGCGCGAGGAGTTCGAGCTGGTCATCTCGCGCATGATGCAGGGCCTGCGCAAGGACAACCCGCCCGGGTAGCCGCGCTCTGGAGGTGAGCGTCGGTAGTGAGGCTGGTCAGACACTCACGGCTACCCTCGCCCGCCCGTCGGCGCATAGGGATTCGATCTTGCCCCAACCCCCACCATGTACCCCTCGTGAAACAGAAGTGACGAGCTGGACGTGCTCGGCCCTGGTTTCATGGTCATGTCGCAGCGAGAGACGTTTCCAGTCGTCAAAGGGTCTCTCACCGCTACGTGACCATGAAACGCCCCCGTCGACCAAACGCAACGAGCGGCACCCGAGCCGCGGCAGACCAGCCCAACTCCCGCCGTCCAAGCTGATCTTCAAACCGCCGCTCAACCTTCAGCCCGGCCCCCACAGCACCCCCACCGAGCGAAGCCGAGTTCCAAGATGCTCACTCAGAGACGTTCGAAAAGAACCGGCGCCGCCGAAACGCTCAGCGGAGGGAGTGGTCGGTCACCGGGAGGCGGCCGTTGAGGGCGTCGGTGACGGCGGCGGCGGTGCGGTCGATCACCTCGGCCACCTCGACCGGGCGGCCCAGCTCGGCGGTGAGCGAGGTGACCCCGGCATCGGTGATGCCGCAGGGCACGATCCGGTTCCACTCGCCCATGTCCGGGTTGCAGTTGAAGGAGAACCCGTGCAGCGTCACGCCCCGCTGCACCCGCACCCCGATCGCGGCGATCTTGCGCTCGATGCGCAGCTCGTCGGCGGCCAGCCACACGCCGGTGCGCCCGTCCACCCGGTAGCCGGTGAGGCCGTACTCCGCGCACACGGTGATCAGCGCCTCCTCCAGGCGGCGCACGTACTCCAGCACGTCGATCGGGTCGGCCAGCTTCACGATGGGGTAACCGACCAGCTGGCCCGGGCCGTGCCAGGTGATCTTGCCGCCCCGGTCCACGTCCACCACCGGAGTGCCGTCCATCGGCTTCTCCCAGTCCCGGGTGCGCCGGCCGGCGGTGTACACGGACGGGTGCTCGAGCAGCATCAACACGTCCGGCCCGGTGCCGTCCGCGCGGGCGGCGGCGTGGGCGCGCTGCTGGTCCCAGGCGGCGGTGTACTCGATCGTGCCGAGGCGCTGCTCGACCAGCGGATCGGCGCTGGCCCGGCAGGAAAGGGTGCTGGTGAGGGTCACAAGGTCACGTTACGCCGGGCCGGTGGCTATCGGGGGATCGCGGCGGCCATCGCTTCGGTCAGGGTGGCGTGCCGGAACTGGTAGCCGTGCTCGGTGAGCACCGCCGGAACCGCGCGGGCGCCGGTCAGCACCAGCTCCTCGGCCATCTCGCCGAGCACCGCCTTGAGCACGAACGCCGGCACCGGGAACGGCGTGGGCCGGCGCACCGCGCTGCCCAGCGCCTCGGTGAACTCGGCGTTGGTCGCCGGCTGGGGGCCGACCAGGTTCACCGGGCCGATGACCTCGGGGTGGGTCAGCAGGAAGGCGATCGCGCCGATCTCGTCGTCCAGGGAGATCCACGGCATGTACTGCCGGCCGCCGGCCAGCCGCCCACCCAGGGCCAGGGAGAACAGCAGGCGCAACGGCCCGAGCAGGCCGCCGGAACGGGCCAGCACCGCGCCGCTGCGCAGCAGCACCACCCGGCTGCCCGCCTGGGCGGCGGCCGCGGTGGCGGCCTCCCAGTCCCGGCACAGATCGGCCAGGAACCCCGGGCCCTTGGCGGCGGTCTCGTCCACCAGGGTGTCCCCGGTGTCCCCGTAGTAGTTGATCCCGGACGCGTTCACCATGGTGGGGATGCCGCCGGCCGCGACGGCGGCGGCGAGTACCTCGGTCGGCTCCACCCGGCTGTCCCGCAGGGCCTGCTTGCGCGCGCCGCTCCACCGGCGGTCCGCGATGCCGACGCCGCACAGGTTGACCACGGCGTCCACCCCGTCCAGCGCGCCGTCCTGGATGCGGCCGGCCGGCGGGTCCCAGCCGCGCTCGTCGGCGGCCCGGGGCTCGTGGCGGACCAGGCGCAGCACCTCGTTCCCGGTGCCGCGCAGGTGGGTGGCCAGGGCGGTGCCGATGAGACCGGAGGAACCGGCGATCATGACGCGCATGCGGGTGATGCTTTCGCACCCGTGGCGCCCGGGACAACTCGGGGCGCCCTTCCGGTATGAAATGCGGGTGACGATCTCCGAGGAGGTACGGCGGGCGGCGGCCCGGGTGGATTTCGGCGCGGCCCGGGTCTACGCGATCCCGCTGCGGACCCGGTTCCGGGGCATCCAGGTGCGCGAGGGCATGGTGCTGCCCGGCCCGCTGGGCTGGGGCGAGTTCTGCCCGTTCCCCGAGTACGACGACGCCGAGGCGGCCGGCTGGCTGGCCACCGCGGTCGAGCAGGCCGCCCTGGGCTGGCCCGAGCCGGTGCGCGAGCGGGTCGCGGTGAACGTCACCGTGCCCGTGGTCTCCCCGGAGCGGGCCGGTGAGCTGGTCGCCGCTTCGGGCTGCGCCACCGCCAAGGTGAAGGTGGCCGACCCGGGTTGCTCGCCGGCCGAGGACGTGGCCCGGGTGGCCGCCGTGCGCGCCGCGTTGGGGCCGGAAGGGGCGGTCCGGGTGGACGCGAACGGGGCCTGGGACGTGCCGACGGCGGTCCGCCGGTTGACCGAGCTGGACCGCGCGGCCGGCGGGCTGCAGTACGCGGAGCAGCCGTGCCCGGGCGTCGAGGAGCTGGCCGAGCTGCGCCGGCTCGTGCGGGTGCCGATTGCCGCCGACGAGTCCATCCGCCGCGCGGAGGACCCGACCCGGGTGGCGCTGGCCGGCGCGGCGGACTACGCGGTCATCAAGTGCACACCGCTGGGCGGGGTGCGTAGGGCGCTGGGGGTGGTCCGGGCGGCGGGCCTGCCGTGTGTGGTGTCGTCCGCGCTGGAGACCGGGGTGGGCATGGCCGCACAGCTGGCGCTGGCCGGCGCGCTGCCCGGCCTGGAGCTGGCCTGCGGGCTGGGCACCCAGTCGCTGTTCGACGGGGACCTGGTTGCGGAGCCGCCGAAGCTCGTGGACGGCTTCCTACCGGTGCCCCGGCACTCGCCCACGCCCGACCCGGAACTACTGGACCGGTTCACCCACCCCGACCCGGAGCGGGTGCGCTGGTGGCGGGACCGGTTGGACCGGGTCCGCGCGCTGCTCTGAGCCGCGGACCCGGTCCCGGGGTCAGAGCCCCAGCTCGGCCTCGTAGGCGGCGGTTTCGATGCGCCGCTTGACGGCGGAGAGGAAGCGCCCGGCGTCCGCGCCGTCCACCAGCCGGTGGTCGTAGGTGAGCACCAGCGAGGCGATGGACCGGATGGCGATGCTGTCCTGGCCCAGGTCGTCGGTGATCACCACCGGCCGCTTCACCACCGCGCCGGTGCCCAGGATGGCCACCTGCGGCTGGTTGATGATCGGCGTGTCGGTGAGCGAGCCGAACGAACCGATGTTGCTCACCGTGAACGTGCCGCCGGCCAGCTCGTCCGGCTTGGCCTTGTTGTTGCGGGTGCGCCCGGCCAGGTCGGCGATGGACCGCGCGATGCCGGCCAGGTTGAGGTTGCCCGCATCGTGGATCACCGGCACCACCAGGCCGCGCTCGGTGTCCACCGCGATGCCGATGTGCTCGGCGTCGTGGTAGGTGACCTCGGCCTTCTCCGTGTCCAGCGAGGCGTTCAGCCGGGGGAACAGCTTGAGCGTGTCCACCGCGGCCTTCACGAAGAACGGCAGGAACGTGAGGTTCACGCCCTCGCGGGCCTTGAAGTCCGCCTTGGCCCGCTGCCGCAGGTTGGCCACCCGGGTCACGTCCACCTCGACCACGGCGGTGAGCTGCGCGGAGACCTGCAGCGACTCCACCATCCGGGTGGCGATGACCTTGCGCAGCCGGGACAGCTTCTCCGTGGTGCCGCGCAGCTTGGCGGCCTCGGTGGCGTCCGGCTCGCTGACCACCGGGGCGCGGCTGGCGGCGGGCGCGCCGGCCGGTGCGGCGGCGGCCGGGGCCGCGGTGGGCGGCGGCGCGGCCGGCGCGGGCGCCGGCTTCTCCACCGCCGCCAGCACGTCCTGCTTGCGGATCCGGCCGCCGACCCCGCTGCCCTGGATGTCGGACAGGTTCACGCCGTGCTCGGCGGCCAGCTTGCGCACCAGCGGGGTGACGTACGGGGTGCCGGCGTCGTCGTTCACCGCGCCGTCGGTGCTCTCCGGCGCCGGCTCGCTCGGCCGGCTGGCCGGCTCGGCGGGCGCCGCCGACGCGGCCTTCACCGGCTCTTCCTTGGCCGGTTCGGCCTTCGCGGGCTCCTCCTCGGCCGGCGCGGGGGCCGACGCGGTGGGGGCGGACGCACCGCCGCCGCCGCCGATCATCGCGAGCTGGCCGCCGACCTCCACCGTGTCGTCCTCGTTGGCCAGGATCTCTTGCAGGGTGCCGGCCACCGGGGAGGGGATCTCGGTGTCGACCTTGTCGGTGGAGACCTCGAGCAGCGGCTCGTCCACCTCGACCTGGTCGCCCACCTGCTTGAGCCAGCGGGTGACGGTGCCCTCGGTGACACTCTCGCCCAGCGCGGGCATGGTCACCGCGGTGCCCGAGCCACCGCCGGAGCCGTTCGAGTCGGCTGACCCGGAGGACGCCCGGGCCGGCTCCGGTTCGGCGGCCGGCTCGGCCGACCGGGACTCGGCGGGCTCTTCCTCGGCCGGTTCGGGCTGCTCCGGCTGGGACTCGGCCGCCGGGGCGGCCGCGGTGGACGAACCACCGCCGTCGTCACCGTCACCGTCACCGTCGCCGATCACCGCCAGCTCGCCGCCGACCTCGACGGTCTCGTCCTCGGCGGCCACGATTCGCTGGAGAACGCCGGCGGCGGGGGAGGGGATCTCGGTGTCGACCTTGTCGGTGGAGACCTCGAGCAGCGGCTCGTCCACCTCGACCCGGTCGCCCTCCTGCTTGAGCCAGCGGGTGACGGTGCCCTCGGTGACGCTCTCTCCGAGCGCTGGCATCTGGACGGAGAAGGCCATGGCTGCTTCTGACTCCTCGGTAGCTGTTTGGCCGGTAGCGGGGGTTTGGGGGACTAACCGTGGGTGTGCAGTGGCTTGCCGGCGAGCGCCAGGTGCGCCTCGCCGAGGGCCTCGGTCTGGGTGGGGTGGGCGTGGATGAGGGGCGCGACGTCCTCGGCGTGCGCGTCCCAGTTGTAGATCAGCTGCGCCTCACCGATCAGCTCACCCACCCGGGCGCCGACCATGTGCACCCCGACCACCGGCCCCGGGGTGCCCTCGGCGCCGGCCTTGACCAGCTTGACCGCACCCGAGGTGCGCAGGATCTGGCTCTTGCCGTTGCCCGCGAGGTCGTAGGTGAGGGTCTGCACCTCGCCGTAGCGCTCCTTGGCCTGGGCCTCGGTGAGGCCGACGGAGGCGACCTCCGGCTCGCAGTAGGTGACCCGGGGGATGCCCGCCTCGTCGATCGGTGCCGGGTTCAGCCCGGCGATCTCCTCGGCGACGAAGATGCCCTGCTGGAAGCCCCGGTGGGCGAGCTGCAGGCCGGGCACGATGTCCCCGACCGCGTACACGCCGGACAGGTTGGTGCGCAGCCGCTCGTCGGTGATGACGAAGCCGCGCTCCATCTTCACGCCGGCGTCCTCGTAGCCGTGGCCGGCGGTGTTCGGCCCCCGACCCACGGCGACCAGCAACAGGTCGGCCTCCAGGGACTCGCCGTTCTCCAGGTTGACGGTCACGCCCTCGTCGGTCTGCGCGGCGCCGGTGAACTTCACCCCGGTCTTCGCCTTGATCTTGCGCCGGCGGAACGCCCGCTCCAGCTGCTTGGAGGCGAACTCGTCCTCGTTCGGCACCAGCCGGGGCAGCGCCTCGACCACGGTGACCTCGGCCTCGAAGCTGCTCCACACGCTGGCGAACTCCACGCCGATCACCCCGCCGCCGAGCACGACCACCCGCTTCGGCACCTGGTCCAGGGTGAGGGCCTGGTCGCTGGTGATGATCCGGCCGCCGATCTCCAGGCCGGGGAGGGAGCGCGCGTAGCTGCCGGTGGCCAGCACCACGTACCGGCCGGTGTAGCGCTGGCCGTTCACCTCGACGGTGTTCGGCCCGATGAAGGTGCCGCTGCCCTCGACGTAGGTGATGCCCCGGGAGCTGACCAGGCCCTGCAGCCCCTTGTAGAGCCGCGCGATCACGCCGTCCTTGTAGGTGTTCACCCCGGCCATGTCGATGCCGGCGACCGAGCTCTTCACGCCGATCTGGTCACCCTCGCGGGCGGCGTCGGCCACCTCGGCGGCGTGCAGCAGCGCCTTGGTGGGGATGCAGCCGCGGTGCAGGCAGGTGCCGCCCAGCTTGTCCTTCTCCACCAGAACGACGGACAGGCCGAGTTCGGCCGCGCGCAACGCGCAGGCGTACCCTCCCGATCCGCCGCCGAGGATCACCAGGTCGGCAGCGCTCTCGGCCACTTCAAGTCCCCCTTGTCCGGGTTGCGTCACGATCGTGCGTCCGCGGTGCGGGCCGTGTCCGGCGCGCCGCGGTCGCGGCTGGCCGGCACGGTCATCTTGTCACCTCGGCCGCGCCGGGAGAAAACGGCGCCGCCGGTGCGTTGCACCGTTGTCCACCCTGCCATGCCGGTGATCGCCGGCTGAAGACTTAGCCGCGTCCTAACATGATCGCGGATGGAGGGCCGATGAGCCTCTGGGACCGGCTGCGGGGAAGCGCCGGCGGCGGCCGCTCGGCCGAGGTCACCGGGTACCTGCGGGACTGGGCGGGGGCGCGTACCGGGGTCGAGGCGTTCGTCGAGCCGCGCACCATGGTGACCGAGACGACGGTGCTGTTCGTGGCCCAGGACGGCGAGTGGACCCGCCGGCGGGTGAGCAGCCCGGAGGCGGCGAAGAAGCTGGCCCGCTCGCTGCGCATCCCGATCTACGACGTTCAGCTGGTCGGGTACCCGAGGCGGATGCGCGACTACGACGCCCGTCGGCGGGTGTCGCGGGAGCGGGACCGGCGGGAGGACCTGGAGGGCTAATGCCTTCGGTGACGCTTTGTCCGGTGAGGGTTCGAAGATCGGCTTGGACGGCGCGGCTGGGTGGTCTTCCGCCGCTCGGACGCGGCCCGTTGCGTTGGATTCGAGGTTCGGTCACGGAGCGTTGTTGGCTGTGGGTCGAGTGGCGGGTCGCGGTCGTTCCACCTTGGCGAGAACCGTGGGGTGATCGTCGTCTCTGGCGGTCTAGCCTCGATATTCGACGCCAAACCGCCACCAACGGCGATCATGCCGTCCTGGGCCTCCGTCACCGTACGTAGTCATCGCCGAACGCTACAGGCCGCACCCGAGCGGCGGTAGACCGCGCAGCCGCGCCGTCCGAGCCGTTCTTTGAACCGGCACCGAGTCCTCACAGGCGCGCACTCCGCGGAACCCAGGGGCCGCACCTGTACGAATACGTGCTAGCCGGCGACCTTGGTGGTGGGGGCGTGGCGGACCGGGAAGTTCACCGATCGGGCGATGAAGCACAGCTCGTGCGCCCGCCGGTGCAGCTCCTCGATGCCCTCGGTCATGCCCTCCTCGGCCACGGTGGCCTCCGGGCGCAGCACGACCTCGGTGAACGCGCCGCCGCCGTCGGGCGCCTCGGCCATGGTTCCCTCGGGCCGGTCCGTGTACTCGGTGACCACCACGCCGGAGGTCGCGGCCAGGTGCAGGAACCACAGCATGTGGCACTGGGAGAGCGCGGCGACCAGAAGTTCCTCCGGGTTGTACCGCTCGGGGTCGCCCCGGAACGAGGGGTCGGAGGAACCGGGGAGCACCGGCTTCCCCGGCCCCGAGACCTCGTGCTCGCGGCCGAAGTCCCGGTAGCCGGAGGTGCCGGTGCCCCGGTTGCCCGTCCAGGTGACCTGGAGGGCGTAGTGGTGGGTGCGCGCCATGTCTGGAGACGCTACGGGAGTCAGCCCAGTTGCGCGCGGAACATCCAGGCCCGCTTCTCCAGGCCGCCCAGGACGCCGATCAGCAGGTCCTGGCTGACGGCGTCGAGCTCGCCGAGCCGGTCCACCCGGCGGCGCAGCCGCTCGTTGACGGTGTCCAGCGCGTCCACCACCAGCGCGACCACCCGCCCGTCCGGGACCCGGCCGTCCGGCACGTCGCGCAGCGGGCTCTCCTTGGCCACCGTGCCCACCCGGCCGTCCGGCGGGAAGCCGATGGTCACCGCGCGCTCGGCCACCTCGTCGGCGGCGGCGCGGACCTCGCCGGTCAGGCCGTCCAGCTGCTCGTGCAGGGAGAGGAAGTGCGGGCCGACCAGGTTCCAGTGCAGCTGCTTGGCCTGCGCCGCCAGGTCGGTCAGCTCGACCAGGGTGTCCTGCAGGTCAGTGCCTACGCGTTCGACGTTCACAACTGCCTCCTCTTATTTGGACTAAGTCCAGTTTAGGAGTTTTCTGGACTAAGTCCAGAGAAGGCGGGTGTGATCTGGCCGTCAGCCGTTCTCCGCGATGTCGGTGAGCAGGGCGGCGAGCGTGCGCACCGGCACTCCGGTGCCGCCCTTCGGGGTGTAGCCCCACGGCCCGCCGGAGTTGAACGAAGGCCCGGCGATGTCGATGTGCGCCCAGGTCAGGCCGTCGGCGACGAACTCGCGCAGGAAGATCCCGGCGGCCAGCATGCCGCCCCAGCGGTGGTTGGTCACGTTGGCCAGGTCGGCCAGGCGGGAGTCCAGGTCGCCGCGCAGCTCCTCGGGGAACGGCATCGGCCAGCCGCCCTCGCCGGAGGCCTGCGCGTGCCCGGCCACCCGGTCGCGGAAGTCGTCGCTGCCCATCACGCCGGCCGTCCGGGTGCCCAGCGAGACCATCTGCGCCCCGGTCAGCGTGGACGTCTCGATCAGGTAGTCGGGGGCGTCCTCGGCGGCCCGCACGATCGCGTCGGCCAGGATCAGCCGGCCCTCGGCGTCGGTGTTCAGCACCTCCACCGTCTTGCCGCCGTACATGGTCAACACGTCGCCGGGCCGGTAGGAGGTGCCCGACGGCATGTTCTCCACCATCGGCACGGTGGCGGTGAGCTCGATCGGCAGCTTCAGCCGGGCGGCCAGTGCGGCGGTGGCGACCACGGCGGCGGCGCCGGACATGTCCGAGGTCATGTGGTCCATGTTGGCCGCCGGCTTGATCGAGATGCCGCCGGTGTCGAACGTGACGCCCTTGCCGACCAGCGCGACCTTGGCCCTCGGCGCGGTCCCCGGTGCATCCCCGCCGGACCAGCGCAGCCGGACCAGCCGGGGCGGCCGGGAGGAGCCGCCGCCGACGCCGAGCACGCCGCCGTAGCCGGCCTCGGCCAGCGCCCGCTCGTCCAGCACCTCCACCTCGAGGCCGGCCTCGGCGCCGATCTCGGCGGCCCGCTCGGCGAAGCTGCCCGGGAACAGGTCGTTGGGCGGGGTGTTGATCAGGTTGCGCGCGGTGCGCACCGCGTCCGCGACGGCCAGCGCCCGGTCCAGCACGGGACGGGCCTGGGCTTCGTCCCGTACCAGCAGGTCCACCCGCCCGACCGGGGTCTTGCCCGCGCCGTTGCTCTTGTACTCGGTGAACGCGTAGGCGCCGAGCGAGCTGCCCTCGGCGGCGGCCGCCAGCTCCAGCCGGGAGAGCGTGCTGGTGAGGCGGTCGGTGCCGGCCAGCGCCCGCGCCGCCGCGCCGGAGGCGCGGCGGACCTGCTCGGCCACGTCCAGCTTGATGCCCCCGGTGGCCGCCTTCGGGTCCGGCGTGGCGCCCAGGCCCACCGCGACCAGCAGCGGGGCGGTCACGCTGCCCCGGGCCGGCAGCTTGGTGACCTCGTCGGCCTTGCCGGTGGCCCCGGTCAGCCGGAGCAGCTCGAGCAGCTCCGGCTCGCCCCCGAACGCCTCCGCCACGTCCTCCGCGCCGCCGGCCAGCGCCGGCCCGTCCTCGCCGGTGCGCAGCGCGATGAGGAGCGCGTCGGCTTCGGCAGTCACCGCGGACCCGGTGCTGAGGCTGAACTCGGGGATGCTCACGACTCTCCTTGCGATAGGCGGCATCGATCTGGCTGATCGAATCCGGTTCGAAATGCTAATGACACCCAGGTGCGTCCGAACGGGCGATCCCTGGTGCAAGGCTAGGCGGGTGGACCACGGACTGGCTCGGCGGCTCGGAACGGCCGATGCCACCGTGCTCGGTCTGGCCGCGATGCTCGGTACCGGGGTGTTCACCGTGTTCGCGCCGGCGGCGGCCTACGCCGGCCAGTGGCTGCTGCTCGCCGTGGCGCTCGCCGGCCTGGTCGCGGCGTGCAACGCGTTCTCCACGGCCGACCTGGCTGCCCGCTACCCGGAGTCCGGCGGCGGCTACGTCTACGGCCGGGAGCTGCTGGCGCCGTGGGCCGGCCGCCTGGCCGGGGTGGCCTTCCTGGTCGGCAAGACCGGCTCGGCGGCCGCCGCCGGCCTGGTCTTCGGCAGCTACGTGTTGCCGGCCCACAGCCTGTGCGCGGCGATCCCGACGATCCTGGTGATCGCCGGGCTGAACGCGTTGGGCGTGCGGTGGACCGTGCGCGGCGCGTGGGCGCTGGTGCCCGCCGTGCTCGGCATCCTCGCGGTGGTGGTGCTGGTCGGGCTGATCTGGCGGGTGCCGGCGGACTGGGCAGTGCCCGGGGTCCCGACCGACACCGCCGGCACGGTCGACATCACCCCGGCGGGCGCCGTCGCCGCCCCGGTGACGCCGCTCGGCGTGGTCACCGCAGCCGGCCTGGTGTTCTTCGCCTTCGCCGGCTACGCGCGCATCGCCACCCTCGGCGAGGAGGTGCGCGACCCGGCGCACACCATCCGGCGGGCCATCCCGCTCGCGCTGGGCATCGCGCTGGTCGCCTACCTGGCCGTGGGCGGGGCGGTGCTGCACGCCCTGGGGGTGACCCGGCTGGCCGGTGAGGCGGCGCCCCTGGCGGCCGCCGTGGCCGGCACCGAGGAGCCGGCGCTCGGGGCGATGGTGCGGCTGGGCGCGGCGGCGGCAACCGTGTCCGTCCTGCTTTCCGTGCTGGTCGGGGTGAGCCGCACCCAGCTGGCCATGGCCCGGCGGGGTGACCTGCCCGGCTGTCTCGCCGCCGTCAGCCGGCGGGGCACTCCTTGGCGGGCCGACCTGGTCGGCGCCCTGGTGGCGGTGGTGATCGCGCTGTTCACCAACCCGGCCTCGGCGGTGGCGCTCTCCGCGTGCAGCGTGCTCGTCTACTACGGGGTGATCAACGTGGCCGCGCTGCGCCTGCCGGCCGCCGACCGGCGCTGGCCCGTGTGGAGCTCGGTGCTCGGCCTGACGCTCTGTTTCGGGCTGGCCGCGTTGCTGCCCTGGCCGGTGGTGGTGGTCACCGCACTGGCCCTGCTGCTCGGTGTGCTGCTCAGCACGCTGCTGGCCCGGCGCGGCGGGCGGATGCCTTCGGGCACCGCGTCCGGCTGATCAGTCCAGCTCTTCGAGGGCCCGGCGCACCAGGCCGGCGGTGCGGTACGAGGCGTGCAGGTCGCCGCTGAACGCCTGCGGGCAGCCCGCGGTCAGCTCTTCGAGCAGCAGCACCGCCTCCTCGGCGGCGGCCAGGGCCTCGGCCAGCTCGTGCTGGCAGGCCACCCGCACGCGGGCGAACGCACAGAGCGCCCTGGCCAGGTCGTGCCGGTGCCCCTTCGGGTCGGCCGGCACCAGGCAGCGGTACAGGTAGACCGCCTCCTGGGTGGCGGCGAGCGCGGTGTCCAGCCGCCCGACCTGCGCGCTGGCCAGGCCCAGGTTGTGCAGCGCGCGGGCCAGCATGGACTCGTAGACCACGGGCGCGATCGCCGCCAGCTGGCGGAAGATGGCCACGGTCTCCTCGGCCAGCTCGCAGGCCTGGCCGAGCCGGCCCCGCTCCGCGCACACCACGCCCAGGTTGCTCACCGAGGCGGCCAGGCAGTGCGCGAACCCGGTCGGGTCCTGCCGGGCGAGCAGCCGGTAGAGCGGGTTGCGGGCGTGCAGCCGGCGCAGGATGCGCACGGACTCCTCGGCCGCGTCGCCGGCCGCCAGGTGGTCGCCCAGCTCGGAGCGCACCACCCCGAGGTTGGTCAGTGCCACGGCGAGCCCGACGGAGAGCCGGATCCGGTGCATGGCGCGCAGCCGGCCGGCCGAGGCCAGCATCTGGCGGTACAGCTCGACCGCCTCGGCGAGCGCCTCGGCCGACGCCGCCGTCTCGCCCCGCCGGGACGCCCACAGGCCCCACGCGGACCGCGCGTGCGCCAGCTCCGGCCGGAACCGCTCAGGGCTCGTCTCGGCCAGCCGCCGGTAGACCCGGACCACCCCTTCGACCGTCCGGCACGCGTCGGCCAGGCGCCCGGCGCGGGCCTGCTCCATGGCCAGCGTCTGCTTCAGGCGGGCGGCCCGGGCCAGGTCGGCGGCCGAGCCGGCCCACTCGTCGGGCGGCGCCCCGCCGTCGGAGCCGTCACCGGCCCGGCCGAGGTCGCGGTTGAGCGCGGCAAGACCGACGGTGAACCGCCGACCCGCTCGCACTTCCAGCACGCTCGCGCACCTGCCCCTCATACCAAAGTCGGTTGACAAGCCATTGTCCGTTATAGGCCCGTGACTCGCACAGGTCCATGGTGTCGAACTTCATCCCCCGGATGGGCGCAACCCGGTAGCGGGGGGTGGTCGGTGTCCAAGAAGTGGGAGGTCCAACCATCGGACTTGCAATCCGAGCTACCGTTCTCTCATGAGCAGCGTGTCCTTCACCCACATCCCGAACCCCTCGCCGGCGAGCGAGGAGCGCCGCGCGGAGATTCTGGCCGACCCGGGGTTCGGTCGGTACTTCACCGACCACATGGTGACCATTCGCTGGACCGGGGACCGGGGTTGGCACGACGCGCAGGTAGCGCCGTACGGGCCGCTCTCCCTGGATCCGGCCGCGATGGTGCTGCACTACGGGCAGGAGATCTTCGAAGGGCTCAAGGCGTACCGCCAGCCCGACGGCTCGGTCTGCTCGTTCCGGGCCGAGGCCAACGCCGCCCGGTTCCGGGCGTCGGCGACCCGGATGGCCATGCCCCCGCTGCCCGACGAGCTGTTCCTCTCCTCGCTCACCGAACTGCTGCGGGTGGACGAGGCCTGGGTGCCGGCCGCCGGCGGTGAGGACTCCCTCTACCTGCGCCCCTACATGATCGCCACGGAGGTCGGGCTGGGCGTCCGGCCGGCCGCCGAGTACCTCTACCTGCTGATCGCCTCGCCGGCCGGGTCCTACTTCGCCAGCGGGGTGAAGCCGGTGGACGTGTGGCTGGCCACCGACTACACCCGGGCCTCGCCCGGCGGCACCGGGTCGGCCAAGGCCGGCGGCAACTACGCCGCCTCGCTGTTGCCCCAGGCCCAGGCGACCAAGCAGGGCTGTGCCCAGGTGGCCTACCTGGACGCCGCCGAGCGCCGCTGGATCGAGGAGATGGGCAGCAACAACCTGTTCTTCGTGTTCGGTTCGGGCGACCACGTCGAGGTGGTCACCCCCGAGCTGTCCGGCAGCATCCTGGCCGGGGTGACCCGTGACTCGCTGCTGGTGCTGGCCAAGGAACTGGGCTGCCAGGTCACCGAGCGGCCGGTCTCCGCGCAGGAGTGGCTGGAGGGCGCCGAGGACGGCCGGATCACCGAGGTGTTCGGTTCCGGCACGGCCGTGGTGATCAGCCCGATCGGCCGGGTCAAGCACCCCGGCGGGGAGGCGCGCATCGGCGACGGCGAACCCGGCCCGGTCACCACCAGGCTGCGCAAGCTGCTCACCGACATCCAGCGCGGCGCCGCCCCGGATACCCACCACTGGATGTACCGGCTGACCCCCTGACCCGGGTCAGCCGCTGGCGGCGACGACCAGCACCGCCGTGCCGGCCAACTCGGCGGCGGCACCGAGCACGTCCCCGGTGACGCCGCCGAACCGCCGGCGGGTGTGCGCGGACAACGCCACCACCAGGGCGGCGGCGCACAGCACGGCCAGCGGGCCCTGCCACGGCCGGCCCGGCACGGCGGCGACCGCGAGCACCAGCAGCGCGCCGAACATCGCCGCCGGCACCGGCCACGGCTGCCCGTCGGCGACCAGTGCGCCGAGGCCGTCGGGCCGGGCCGCCGGCACGCCCCGCCGGCAGCACCAGGCGAACGCGCACCGGCCGGCGAGCACGGCGAGCAGCACCGCCGGCCACCGGGCCGGCATGCCGGCCAGCCAAGCCAGCGCCGCCGCCTGCACGCTGATCACGGTCACCAGGCTGACCACGGCGAACGGACCGGCCGAGCCGTCCCGCATGACGGCCAGCGCGCGTTCCGGCGGGCCGTAGCAGCCCAGCCCGTCGGCGGTGTCGGCCAGCCCGTCCAGGTGCATCCCCCGGGTGGCCAGGGCCAGCCCGGCCACGGTGAGCAGCCCGGCCACCAACGGCGGCACCCCCAGGCGGGCCAGGCCGTACAGCAGGGCGGCCGCGGCGGCGCCGAGCAGCGCACCGGGCAGCGGTGCCCAGCGGATCGCGGCGGCGCCCGCCCGGCGGTCCACGGTGTCCGGCCCGCGCACCGGCAGCACGGTCAGCCAGCTCAGCGCCAGCCGGGGCCCGGTCACCGGTCAGCCGGCCGCGTCGGAGTTGCCCGCCGGACTCGGCTCGTTACGGGCGTCCGCGCCGCTCACCCCGGCCGAGGTGAACGTGGCCATCTCACTCAGGATCCGGCCGGCCATCCGCACCACGGGCAGCGCGACCAGCGCACCGGACCCCTCGCCCAGCCGCATCCGCAGGTCCAGCAGCGGCTCCAGGCCCAGCCGTTCCAGCACCAGGGTGTGCGCCGGCTCCACCGACCGGTGGCTGGCCAGCCACCATGCCTTGGCGCCGGGCGCCAGCTCCTCGGCCACCAGCGCCGCCGCGCCCACCACCAGGCCGTCCAGCAGCACCGGGGTGCGGCGGACCGCCGCCTGGGCCAGGAAGCCGGCCATCGCGGCGATGTCGGCGCCCCCGGCCGTGCGCAGCAGCGCCACCGGCTCGCGCAGGTAGGGGCGCGCCCGGCGGAGCGCGTCCCGGATCGCGGTGGCCTTGCGCATCCACACCCGGTCGTCGATGCCGGTGCCCCGGCCGACCACGGCCACCGGCTCGGCGCCCGTCAGCGCGGCCACCAGCACCGAGGCCGGCGTGGTGTTGCCGATGCCCATGTCGCCGGCGACCAGCAGGTCGGACCCGTAGTCCACCTCCTCGTCGGCGATGGCCCGCCCGGCGGCCACGGCGGCCTCGGCCTGCTCGGCGGTGAGCGCGTCCTCGGTGTCGATCGGGCCGCTGGACCGCCGGATCTTGTGCTTGGTCACCCGGGCGGGCAGCTCGGGGAAGGTGGGGCCGTCCACCGCGAGGTCCACCACGCGCACGGTGGCGCCGGCCGCGTTGGCCAGCACGTTCACCGCCGCGCCGCCGGCCAGGAAGTTGGCCACCATCTGGCCGGTGACTTCGGGCGGGTAGGCGGAGACGCCCTGGCGGGCGATGCCGTGGTCGCCGGCGAACACCACCACCCGGGGCCGGCCGAGCGGGCGCGGCGGGCAGGTGCCCTGGCACGCGGCCAGCCAGACGCCGACCTCCTCCAGCCGGCCCAGCGAGCCGGCCGGCTTGGTCAGCGATGCGTGCCGGACCTCGGCCCGCCGGCCGGCCTGTTCGTCCGGCGGCTCGACTACCGGGAAGTCCACCGCGCCTCCGCTCAGTTCGGTTCCAGCTGGGGTTTCAGCCGCATGGGCAACCCGGCGACGAGCAACTCCACCTCGTCGCACACCTGCGCCAGGCGCGCGTTGAGCGCGCCCAGCTCGTCGCGGAAGAGCCTGCCAGAGCGGGTCTCCGGCACCACGCCGAGCCCGACCTCGGCGGACACCAGCACCAGCCGGGCAGGGCAGTCGCGCACCGCGCCGGCCAGCCGGTCCACCTCGGTGTGCACCGGCTCCAGCGGGCCGCCCCGCCACACGTCCGCGTCGTCCAGCACCCCGGTCAGCCAGGTGGCGAGGTCGTCCACCAGCACCGGATCGGCGCCGGCGGCCAGCTCGCCGGCCAGGTCGGGGGTTTCCACGGTGCGCCAGGCCGGTGGGCGGCGGGCGCGGTGCGCGGCGATCCGGTCCGACCACTCCGGATCGGCCGGGTCCACGCGGCCGGTGGCCAGGTAGCGGACCGGCGCGGCCGGGGAGAACAGGCCCTCCGCGTACGCCGACTTCCCGGACCGCGTGCCGCCCAGGATCAGGGAACGGCGTACCGGGATGGTCACAGCGGCACGCTACCTTCCTGGTCGTGGCATACCGCTGGCGATACCTGGACGACTCCGGCAACGAGACCTCCGGCCCGGAGCTGACCTTCGACGGACAGGCCGAGGCCGAAGCCTGGTTCACCGACACCTGGCCGGAACTGCTCGACTCGGGGATAACCTCGGTCACCCTGCTGGACGGCGACGCCGAGATCTACGGCCCGATGAGCCTGCACGGCGCCGGCTAGCGCGGCACGCGCTCGTCGAGCGCGCGCCCAGTTTGGCGCGCCGCGGGGAATACCAGCTCAGTCCACCTTGTCGCCGGGGCGCACCTTCGGCTTCGGTACCCGCAGCTTGCGCAGCTGGCTGGCCCGGGCGAACGCGTACCAGCCGATGCCCAGCGGGCTGATCTGCTCGTTCGGGAAGTGCTCCCGGGCCTTGTTGACCACCCGGCGCCCGTTCATCACGCCCTCGATGGCCATCGAGGCCAGCATGGCCATGCAGAAGATGCTGGTGTAGGCCTGCACGAACGGTATCGACTGGGCGATCAGGGACAGGAACACCAGGGCGGCCAGCGGCATGAACAGGCCGGCCAGGTGCCGGCGGGAGTCCACCAGGTCGCGCACGTAGGCCTTCACCGGCCCCCGGTCGCGGGGGAGCAGCGCCCGCTCGTCGCCGGCCATCATCCGGGAACGGCGCTCGGCGGACTCCCGCCGGCGCTCCGCGCGGGTACCCCGGTTCTTCCGGGCGAGCTTGATCGCCTCACGCTGGGTCTTCGGCGGGGGCGGCGCGGGGCCGCGCCGCTTGCCCTCGGCGTCCCGGCGCTTCGGGGTGGCCCGGCCCTTGCCCGGGGTGACCCCCCGGCCGACCGTGTCGGCAACCTCCTCGGCGCCCTCATCCGTGGTGCTGGCGGCGTCGACCGCGGCGTCATCGCCACTGCCGGACTGGCGGCGCAGGAACCTCACCCATCCACCATAGCGGCAGGTAATGTCTTGCCGGTGCGCGTGGTGATCGCTCCAGATTCGTTCGGCGGCACGTTGTCCGCGAAGCAGGCGGCAGCCGCGATCGCGGACGGGTGGCGCGGCACCTGCCCCACCGACGAGCTGCGGGAACTCCCGCTGGCCGACGGCGGCACCGGTTTCCTCGACGTGTTGCACGCCGCGCTGGGCGGCGAGCTGTGCCCGGTCCCGGTCACCGGGCCGCGCGGCGAGCCGGTGACCGCCGAGTGGCTGCGGGTCGGCGAGGTCGCCTACATCGAGATGGCCCTGGCCAGCGGCCTGCACATGGTGCCGAGGCCGGAGCGGACCCCCGAGGTGGCCAGGGTGGCCAACAGCCGGGGCGTCGGCCAGCTGGTCGCCGCCGCGGCGGCGGAAACCGGCGTGACCCGCATCGTGGTCGGCCTCGGCGGCTCCGCCTGCACCGACGGGGGAGCGGGAGCGCTGGCCGCGCTGGGAGCCCAGCCGCTGGACGCCGACGGCGCGCCGCTGCCGGACGGCGGCGCCGCGCTGGCCGGGTGCGCCGCGTTGGCCGCGCCGCCGGCGCTGCGCGCGGGCCTCGAGCTGGTGCTGGCGCTGGACGTGGACAACCCGCTGCTCGGCCGGCACGGCGCGGCGGCGGTCTTCGGCCCGCAGAAGGGCGCGGACGACGCGGCCGTGGCCGAACTGGACGCCGCGCTGCGCCGCTATGCCGAGGTGCTCGCCCCGGCCGTGCACCGGGACGCCGCCGAGCTGGTGGAGCTGCCGGGCGGCGGCGCGGCCGGCGGCCTCGGCGCTGCGCTGCTCGCGCTGGGCGGACGGCCGGTCTCCGGTGCCGGGCTGGTCCGCGAGCTGCTCGGGCTGGACGCGGCCCTGGACGCGGCCGACCTGGTGCTCACCGGCGAGGGCAGCTTCGACTGGCAGTCGCTGCGCGGGAAGCTGATCACCGCCGTGGCCGCCTCGGCCGCCGCCCGGGGGCTGCCGTGCCTGGTACTGGCCGGCCAGGTGAGCGTGGGCCGGCGGGAGGCGGCCGCGGCCGGCGTGCAGGAGGCGTACTCGGTCACCGAACACGCCGGTGGACTGGCCGCCTCGATGGCCGATCCGGCCGGCACGCTCGCCAAACTGGCCGCCGATCTGGCCGGGCAGTGGAGCGGCTCACGCTGACCGGGGCGGCTCGCGTGTGACAGGATGTAGGGAGCACAACAACGCGCGATGGAACATCCGCGGCGGCGACCGTGTTGAGCGTCGTGGAGATCCGAAACGTGAGGCGAGGGAGAGCAAATGACCGTCGACAACAGCACCACCACTGAGAAGACGCACGGCGTGGAGCTGACCGAGGCGGCCGCGCTCAAGGCCAAGGGCCTGCTCGACCAGGAGGGCCGCGACGACATGCACCTCCGCATCGAGGTGCACCCTGGTGGCTGCGCCGGCCTGCGCTACCAGCTGTTCTTCGACGACCAGGCCCGTGACGGCGACCTGTACCGCGAGTTCAACGGGATGCGCGTCGCCGTCGACTGGAAGAGCGCTCCGTACCTGCAGGGTGCCGTGATCGACTTCGTGGACACCATCGAGAAGCAGGGCTTCACCATCGACAACCCGAACGCCAGCGGTTCCTGCGCCTGCGGCGACTCGTTCAACTAGAGCGTTCGTTTCACGGGCTCGGGTGACCGGCGGTAAGGTTACTCAACGTGCCTATCGCCGTTACGGGGTCGATCGCGACCGACCATTTGATGCAGTTCCCCGGCCGCTTCGCCGACCAGCTGGTCGCCGATCAGCTGGAACGGGTGTCGCTGAGTTTCCTGGTAGATGACCTGGTGGTACGCCGGGGCGGTGTGGCGGGCAACATCGCCTACGCCCTCGGCGTGCTGGGGCAGCGTCCGGTGCTGGTCGGCGCGGTCGGTTCGGACTTCGACGACTACCGGCGCGAGCTGGAGCGGGTCGGAGTGGACTGCTCCGAGGTGGTGGTGCACCGGGACGTGCACACCGCCCGGTTCATCTGCACCACCGACGCCGACATGCGCCAGATCGGGTCGTTCTACACCGGGGCGATGGCCCGCTCCCGGGACATCGAGCTGGCCCCGATCTTCCGGCGCCCCGGCGGAATCGACCTGATGGTCATCGGCGCCAGCGACCCCGAGGCGATGCTCCGGCACACCGAGGAGTGCCGCGCGCTGGGCATGCCGTTCGTGGCCGACTTCTCCCAGCAGCTGGCCCGGATGGACGGCCCCGACCTGCGCCGCCTCGTGGTCGGGGCGCGCTACCTGGTCAGCAACGACTACGAGTGGGAGCTGTTGCTGCGCAAGACCGGCTGGTCCGAGGACGAGGTGGGCGAGCAGGTTGACGTGCGGGTGACCACGCACGGGGAGCGCGGCGTGGAGCTGTCCAGCCGGGATGGCGTGCACCTGAAGGTCGGAGTGGTGCCCGAGACCGCCAAACTGGACCCGACGGGCGTCGGCGACGCGTTCCGCGCCGGCTTCCTGGCCGGCGTTTCCGAGGGACTCTCCCTGGAACGGTCCGCCCAGCTCGGCTCGCTGGTCGCGGTGAACGTCCTGGAGTCCGACGGCGCACAGGAATGGACCTGGGACCGCGCCGCCGCCGTGACCAGGCTGTCCGACGCCTACGGCCCGGAAGCCGCCACCGAGATCGCCGCCAGCCTCCCCACCTGAGCCCCCGCTCCCGCTCTCTCCCGCTGTCCCGCTCGCTCCAGGGCTCGTCCGAGCCAAAGCGTGGTGGACGGACTTCGGGATAGACCGCCGGGCGCGGAGATGCCGCGCCCGGCGGTTCGGTTTTCCGCGGGAGGAGGGCCTAGACCTGGACGGGGTAGGCGGGTTCCGGGATCTCGGGGCGGATCCGGTCCTCCACCATGATCCCGTGCCAGAGCATGAACACCAGCAGGGTCCACAGCCGCCGGCTGTGGTCCACCGGGCCGGTGCGGTGCTCGGCCAGCATGCGCCGCACCGCCGGCAGGTCCAGCAGGTGGTCGGTCTGGCTGCTGGTGATGATGTCGTCGGCCCAGCCGTACATCTCGTCGCGCAGCCAGAGCCGGATGGGCACGGGGAAGCCCAGCTTGCGGCGGTTCAGCACGTGCGCCGGCACGATGTTCTCCAGCGCCCGGCGCAGCGCGTACTTGGTGGTCCCGGAGCCGTCGGTGCGCCCGTAGATCTTCTCGGTGAGCGGGATGTCGGCCGCCACCGCGAACACCTCCGGGTCCAGGAACGGCACCCGCAGCTCCAACGAGTTGGCCATGGTCATCTTGTCCGCCTTGACCAGGATGTCCCCGCGCAGCCAGGTGAACAGGTCCACGTGCTGCATCCGGGACACCGGGTCCCAGCCGGCGGACTGCCGGTACCACTGGGCGGTGATGTCGGTGTGCGAGCGGCGCGGGTCGTAGCTCCGCAGCAGCCCCGCCAGCTCGCCGTCCCGGAAGATCCGCGCGTTGCCGTAGTAGCGCTGCTCCAGGCTCAGCGCCCCCCGGCGCAGCAGGTCCTTGCCCCGCACCCCCTCCGGGATGCGGCGGGACAGCTGCCCCAGCGCGCCGCGCACCGACCCCGGCACCTTCTCGAAGGGGGCCAGCGACAGCGGCTCGCGGTAGATCGTGTAGCCGCCGAACAGCTCGTCCGCGCCCTCCCCGGACAGCACCACCTTGACGTGCTGCCGGGCCTCCCGGGCCACGAACCACAGCGGCACCAGCGCCGGGTCGGCCACCGGGTCGTCCAGGTACCAGACGATCAGCGGCAGCGCCTCCATCATCTCGTCCGGCTTGACCGTGCGGACCACGTGCCGCACCCCGATCGCCTCCGCCGACTCGGCGGCCACGTCCACCTCGGAGTAGCCCTCGCGCTCGAAACCGGTGGTGAACGTGATCAGGTTCGGGTTGTGCTCCTTGGCCAGCGCGGCGATCGCGGTGGAGTCGATGCCGCCGGAGAGGAAGGCGCCCACGGTGACGTCGGCGCGCATGTGCTTGGCCACCGAGTCGCGGAGGGTGTCCTCGATCCGCCGGTACAGCCGGTCCCGTTCGGTGGGACCGGCCAGTGGTGTGGCGGAGAACACGGGTGAGAAGTACCGCTCGGTGACCGGCTGCTCACCGGGACGCAGGGTGAACATGGTGCCCGACTCGATGCGCCGGATCTCCCGGTGCAGGGTGGCCGGCTCCGGCACGTACTGCAGCAGCAGGTAGTGCTGCAGGGCCGGCTCGTCCAGGGACAGCGCGCCGGCACCGAGCGAAGGCGCCAGCTCCTGCAGGCTCTTCTTCTCGCTGCTGAACGCCGTGCCGCCGGGGCCGGTCAGCACGAACAGCGGCTTGATGCCGAACGGGTCGCGCGCGCCGAACAGCACCCGTTCCCGTTCGTCCCAGATCAGGAAGGCGAACATGCCGCGCAGCCGGCGCACGGCGTCCTTGCCCCAGTAGTGGTAGGCGGCGACCACCACCTCGCCGTCACCCTGGGTGGCGAACTCCGCCCCGTGCTCGGCTATCAGCTGTTCGCGCAGCTCCAGGTAGTTGTAGACCTCGCCGTTGAACAGCAGCGTGTACCGGTCCGCGTAGCGCAGCGGCTGGTGGGAGAGGTCCAGGTCGATGATGGACAGCCGGTTGAAGCCGAGCACCACGTCCTGGTCGTGCCACTCATCGGTTTCGTCCGGCCCGCGATGCCGCGCGCAGTGCAACGCGCTGGTCACGGCGGTGGATAGGTCTGGCGCGTCGGCGCGCGCCGTCAGCAGTCCGAGTAGCCCACACACGCCGTGTGATCGCCCCTTCCAGTGCAGCCCAGGTCGGAGTGAGCAGCGTACGCCCGACCCCCCGGGGCCCTCGCGCGTGGCGTGCGCCGCACCCGGCCGTGTGGCGCGCGCCCCGGACGCGGTGGGCCGGGCGCAGGTCTTATAGGCTGCCCGGCAGGTAGTCAGCGTCCGGCTCAATGCGCCGGATGGCTGACGATGACCAAGCACGGGAGGCAGCGAGCTGTGGGCTCGAATCCATACGTGAGGCGCACCCGGCCGGGGCGGGTTCTGAAAACCGCGCTCCTGGCCGGCGTTGTGGCGGTCTCGGCCAGCGGATGTTCGGTGCAGGAGGTGATCCGTTTCGGTTGGCCGGAGGGCGTGACGCCGCAGGCCACCGAGATGCGCCACCTGTGGACCTGGCTGGCGATCGCCTCCCTGGTGGTCGGCGTGATCGTGTGGGGCCTCACCGCGTGGACCGTGATCTTCCACCGCAAGCGCGGTGAGGGGGAGCTGCCCAGGCAGTTCCAGTACAGCCTGCCGGTGGAGATCGTCAGCGTGGTGCTGCCCACGATCATCGTGGCGGCGATCTTCGGCTACACGGTGCTGGTGCAGAACGACGTGGACAAGTCCATCGCCAAGCCGGACGTGAAGGTCGACGTCACCGCGTTCCAGTGGAACTGGGAGTTTGACTACCCGGAGAACCCGACCGGGAAGAAGATCAGCACCCTGGGCACCAGCGAGACCATCCCGATCCTGGTGCTGCCCACGGACAAGAGCATCGAGTTCACCATCACCTCCACGGACGTGATCCACTCGTTCTTCGTGCCGGAGTTCCTGTTCAAGCGGGACGTCTTCCCGGACCCGGAGAAGAACGACACGGACAACACGTTCGTCATCGACAAGATCGAGCGGCAGGGTGCCTTCGTCGGCCGGTGCGCCGAGCTGTGCGGCAGCTACCACTCGGTGATGAACTTCGAGGTCCGCGCGCTGAGCCCGGACCTGTACGCCAAGTACCTGCAGAAGCGCACCGAGACCAACCCGGTGAGCGGGGTGCCGAACACGGCTGGCGAGGCGTTGGCCTCGCTGGGCTGCGGCGAGCTGTGCTCCCCGACGGCCGTCACCACCTACCCGTTCAAGACCGAGCGCACCCACCGCTCGGCCTCGCAGCGGTCCCCCAGCTGAGCGCCCGGAGGCGGAGAGCGCAATGAAGGTCGAATCCCGCATCTTCGAGATCTGCACGGTCTTCTTCTTCCTGTGCGCGGTGGTCTACTGGCTGCTCTCGCACGAGCCGGTCGGCATCGTCGGGCTCACCCTGACCGGTGGCCTGTCGCTGATCATCGGCACCTACTTCCGGTTCGTCTCCCGCCGGCTGGAGGCCCGCCCGGAGGACAACCCGGAGGCCGAGGTCGCCGACGGCGCCGGTGACCTGGGCTTCTTCAGCCCGGGCAGCTACTGGCCGATCGGGCTGGCCTTCGCCGCCGCCTCCACCGCCGTGGCCGTCGCGTACTGGCTGCCCTGGCTGATCGCGATGACCCTGGTGCTCCTGCTGATCATGGTCGGTGGCCTGCTGTTCGAGTACCACATTCCGCCGTCCGGTCACTAGGCGTCACCGGAAGTGATCTCGGGCCGACGGCTGACGCTGCGCACCCTGACCGCGGCGGAGGCGGAGCGACTGCTCGGCGACGCCGAGTCCGGGGCGTTTGCCGATGGTTACCCCTCGGCACTGGCCACCCAGATGCTGCGGTTGGTGGCGCTTTACCCGGCGACCGACCACGACCTCGGTGGTGGCATGCCCGACCTGGGCCCGTGGTTGCTGGTGCGCCGGTCCGACCAGGTCATCATCGGCCTCGTGACCTGCGCCCGGACGGCGGACGCCTCGGCGGTCACCGTTGGTTATGACGTGGCGCCGTCCTGCTGGGGTGAGGGGTTCGCCACCGAGGCACTCAGTGCGGTGGTCGCCCATCTGCTGAGCGTGCCCGCCGTGTGGCGGGTGTGCGCCGAGGCCCCGGTGGACCACCTGGCCAGCCGGCGGGTGATGGAGAAGGCCGGCATGCGCTGGCAGCGCGACGAGCTGGTGCGGCACGAGGGTCGGGACGTCAAGCTGGCCCACTACGCCATCGACCGCCCACGTCCCAGCTAGGCCCGCTCAGGGGCCAATGCGGCGGCCGGCACCGGCCGCGGGGTAACCCGGCGACCGGTGGCGAGCACTGAGCCGAGCAGGATCAGCCCGAACGCGCCGAGGATCGCCGGGGTGAGCGGCTCATCCAGGACCAGCACTCCAGCGGTGACCGCCACCGCCGGGTTCACGTAGGTGAACACCACCGCCCGCGTGCCGCCCACCTCCCGGATCAGCGCGAAGAACACCACGAACGCCAGCGCGGTGCACACCAGCCCCAGGCCGGCCAGAGAGGCCAGTACCGGCCCGGAAGGCATCGCCGCCGGCCAGGTGAGCAAGGCCGGCACCAAGTACACCAGCGCGGCCACACTGAGGCTCGCGGCGGTCAGCTGAACGCCGGAGACGGCGGTCAGCCAGCGGCCGGCGATCAAGGGTGCGGCCGCGTAGCCCACCGCGACGCCCAACATCTCCAGCACCGCCCAACCGGTCCCGCCGCCCAGGTGCGGCAGGGCGAGCAGGGCCACCCCGGCCAGCCCGATCAGCAGCCCGGCCAGCCGGGCGGGGCGCAGCCGCTCGGTATCGCCGAACAGCCTGGCCAGCACCACCGCGATGATCGGCACGGCGGCGATCAGCAGCCCGGTCATCGAGCTGGTGATGTGCCGTTCGGCGTCGGAGAGCAGCCACCACGGGCCGATGATCTCCAACCCGGCGAACCCGAGCACCGGCAGCCAGTGCCGGCGCAGCAGGGCCAGGGTGCCGGGGCGGACGGCCAGGGGGAGCAGCACCAGCGCCCCGATCGCGGTGCGCGCGAACACCAGCACCGGCACCGAAACCCCCTGCACGGCAACCTTGATCATCAGATACGGGACGCCCCACATCAGGCACATCCCCGCGAACAGCAGCCAGCCCCTCCGACTCATGCCGGCAGCGTCGCCCGGCGGGCGCCGCAAGGTCTTGAACGTGGTTGCGCTCAGCCGGGTCGCTCAGCACGGCCCCAGTGTCCTGTTGATCATTACTGTCCGGCGGTACCGAGGGGTGATCGCTGTTGGTGGCGGTTCAGCGTCGATTTTCGAGGCTAGAGCGCCAGAATCGGCGATCATGCCCGGCGCACCCGGGCCGTGGCGTGCTAACCGGACCGAAGGCTCCGGGCGAACGCGCCGGGGGTGATCCCTAGCACCCTTTGGAACCAGCGGGTCAGGTGCGCCTGGTCGGCGAACCCGACCTGCGCGGCGACGCTGGCCGGCCGGGCGCCACCGACGAGCAGGCCGCGCGCCCTGGCCACTCGGTGCTGGGCCAGCCACGCGTACGGCGGCATGCCCACCTCGTTGCGGAACGCGCGCAGCAGCTGGAACCGGGACATGCCCAGCTCGTCCGCAATGTGCTGCAACGAGGGCGGATCCACCAGCTGGTCGGACAACCGCGCCATCACGCCGCGGGCCACCGGCCCGGGCAGGGGAGCCTCCGGGGCCGGCTCGGCGTGCCGCCTTATCAGCAGGTCCAGCGTGCCGACCAGCAGCGACTCAGCGGCCAGGCGCTCGGTGCCGGGCCGGCTGAGCCCGGCGTGGGCCGCGCACAGCCGGGCGGCCAGCTCGGGATCGTGCAGCACCGGCTCCCGGAAGTGTGGGCGGCGGGCGCCGTCGTGCTCGCGCAACAGGTCCACGCTGGGGTACAGGACCCGGTAGGTGAACCCGGTGGCCACCGCCGGCGCGCCGGTGTGCGCCTCCTCGGGCTCGATGACGACCACGCTGCCCGGCCCGGAGTGGCGCATTGCGCCCCGGTAGCTGATGCGCTCGAGCCCGCTGGTGCACGCCCCGATCGCGTACTCGGCGTGCATGTGCTGGGCGTACTGGCGGCGCACCAGGCTGGCATGCAGCAGGTCCAGCGGCTGGTCCGGCCCACCGCGTGCCCGCGTCCACACCGCCCAGTCCCTCGACGCACCCGTCACCCCCTGACCTTACGTCCGGGCCTGACGCGCCCCGAACATGAATAAGCCCCGGCCAGATGGTGGCCGGGGCTTACTCGTCGTTCGGTCGGGTCAGTCGTCCAGGCTCTTGGGACGACCGGCCAGTTCGGCCTCGCGGGTTTCCGACTCCTCCGGGGCATGGCCGTTGCCGTGGCCGTTGGCCAGCTCGGCGCGGGCGCGCTCCAGTGCGGCGGTCTCCTCGGCCGGGTCCGGGCTCCAGAACGAGCCGGCCATCGGATGCCCGGCGGAACCGAGCTGGTTCATCCGCTTGGGCACCGAGGCGCCCTGGTAGGCCAGCGGGATCGCGTGGCCGTGCGAGTCGACCCCGGCCAGCGGCTGGTGCACCTCGATGAACTCACCGTGCGGCAGCCGCTTGATGATGCCGGTCTCGATGCCGTGCTCCAGCACCGCCCGGTCGCTGCGCTGCAGGCCCAGGCAGATCCGGTAGGTGGCCCAGTAGGCGAGCGGCGGCAGCAGGAAGATGCCGATGCGGCCGGCCCACGTGGTGGCGTTCAGCGAGATGTTGAACTTGTCCGCGATGATGTCGTTCGAACCGAGCAGCACCAGCCAGGTGTAGAACGTGATGGCCATGGCACCCAGCGAGGTGCGCACCGGGACGTCCCGGGGGCGCTGCAGCAGGTTGTGGATCGCGTTGTCCTTGGTGAACTTCCGCTCGATCGCCGGGTACACGGCGGCGAGGCCGTGGATCAGCGGCAGGAACAGCGGACTCGCCCAGAACGCCGGTGGGATCAGGTACGTGTCGAACAGGTTGATCTCCCAGGGCGGGAAGATCCGCAGCATGCCCTCGGTGAACAGCACGTACCAGTCGGGCTGGGAGCCGGCGGAGATGTGCGCCGGGTTGTACGGCCCGAAGTTCCAGATCGGGTTGATCTGGAAGAAGCCGGCCATCATGCAGATCACGCCGGTGGTGACCGCGAAGAACGCGCCGCCCTTGGCCGCGAAGGTGGGCAGGATGCGCACGCCCACCACGTTCTTCTCGGTGCGGCCGGGGCCGGGGAACTGGGTGTGCTTCTGGTACCAGACCAGGCCCACGTGCACCGCGATCAGCGCCAGCAGGATGCCCGGCAGGAGCAGCACGTGCACGATGTACAGCCGCGGGATCAGCTCGGTGCCGGGGAACTCCCCGCCGAAGATCAGCCAGTGCACCCAGGTGCCGGCCACCGGAACGGAGAGCACGAAGCCGGACATGATCCGCAGGCCGGTACCGGAGAGCAGGTCGTCCGGCAGCGAGTAGCCGGTGAAGCCCTCCATGAAGCCCATCAGGATCAGCACGACGCCGATGATCCAGTTGGTCTCGCGGGGCTTGCGGAACGCGCCGGTGAAGAACGTGCGGAACATGTGCACGAACATCGCCGCCATGAACAGCAGCGCCGCCCAGTGGTGGATCTGCCGCATGAACAGGCCGCCGCGCACGTCGAAGGAGATCTCCAACGCGCTCTCGAACGCCCGCGACATCGGCAGGCCGCGCAGGTTGTCGAACACCCCGTTGTAGGTGACCTCCTCCATCGAGGGGTCGAAGAACAGCCCGAGGTAGGTGCCCGACAGCAGCAGGATGATGAAGCTGTACAGCGCGATCTCGCCGAGCATGAACGACCAGTGCGTCGGGAAGACCTTGTTGAACTGCTTGCGCATCCCGCCGGCCGGGTGGAACCGCTGGTCCAGCTCGTCCAGACTGGCCGCGGCCTTGGCCTTCAGCGGGTTGGAACTCGTGGTGGGTGTGGTGATTGAACTCATGATGATGGCCGCTCCCAGAAGCCAGGCCCGACGGCTTCGTCGAAATCACCGGTCGCTATGAAGTATCCCTCTTCGTCCACGCTGATGGGAAGTTGAGGTAGAGCACGTGTGGCCGGACCGAAAATCGGCTTGGCGTACTCGGTGGCGAGGAACTGTGACTGGTGGCAGGGGCACAGGATCCGGTTCGTCTGCGCCTCGAACAGCGAGGTGGGGCAGCCCAGGTGGGTGCACACCTTGGAGTAGGCGTAGTAGTCGCCGTAGTGGTAGTTCTCCCGGCCCTTGCGCTGGGTGACGCGCTCACCAGGGCGGAAGCGGATGAGCATGACCGCCGCGTCCGAGGCGCGGATGCCGTGGGCCAGCTTCTCCGCGTCCTCCATGTCGGTCAGCCGGAAGGGGAACACCGTCTCCATGGCGGCGGCGTCCAGGTCCTCCGGGCGGACCCGGAGCTCCGGCTTCTCCTTCATGATTTCCTCAGCGGAGAGACCGACGTCACGTCGCAGATAGACCTTCTCGCCCGGGTGCTCGGGCCGCCACGGGGTGTGCCACAGCGGTGATTCGGGGCCGTCCTTGAACGGGTTGCGCAGCAGGCCGCCCAGGACCGCGACGCCGGCGCCCAGGCCGAACACCGCGCCGGCGAGGCCGACGGTGCCCTTGATCAGGCCGCGGCGGGCGATCCCGGTGTCGTTCCCGGCGGCGGCCAGCTGGGCCAGGATGGTCCGCCGCTCCAGCTCGCCGGAGGGCCCGTCGTGGCGCTGCTGCACCGCGACCTCGTCCGGGAAGAACTTCTTCACGTAGGCGACCAGGCCGATGCCCAGCGCGAACACCGCGAGCCCGAAGGTCACCCCGATGATCGGGGTGAACAGCGAGTACAGCCAGTGGTGGGGGTCGCTCGGCGGGATGTAGTGCGACCACGGCCAGAAGATGAAGACACCGAGGAAGGCCAGCCCGGACAGGGTGGCGAGCAGGAACCACATCGCCACCGAACGCTCCGCGCGCCGCTCGGCCTTGGTGCCCGGTACCGGCCACTTGTTGGCGTTGCGGACGACGACGACGTCGTCCAGCTCGGCGGCCAGGGTGGCCAGCTGCTCCGGGGTCATCTCCTCGAGCTCGGCCTGACTCGGCCGGCGGGCAGTCGTGCCCTCGCTCATGCCTTCGCTCCCAACCACAACGTGACGGCGACCAACGCGGTGATGCCGACAACCCAGACCATCAGGCCCTCGGAAACCGGGCCGATGCCGCCCAGCGGGTTCCCGCCGGGGCTGTTCTGCCCCTCGGAGACCGACTTGACGAAGGCGATGATGTCCTTCTTCTCCTCCGGCGTGAGCTGCCGGTCGGAGAAGTGCGGCATGTTCTGCGGGCCGCTCAGCATCGCGGTGTAGATCTGCTCCTCGCTGGCCGGGGCCAGCGGCGGGCCGAACTTGCCGGAGGAGAGCGCGCCGCCCTGCCCGGTGAAGTTGTGGCAGGAGGTGCAGTTCATCCGGAACAGCTCACCGCCGCGGGCCGGGTTCGACCCGCGCAGCGCCATGCCGTGCTCGGCCGGCCGCTCCGGGCCACCGCCGTTGGCCTGCACGAACGCGGACAGCGCGTCGACGTTGCGGGCGCCCTCGGGGGTCTTGGTGTCCAGCTCGTGCAGGGGGTGCTTGCGCTCCGCCTGCGCCTCCTGGCGGGCCAGCGGCATCCGGCCGCTGGAGACCTGGAAGTAGGTGGCGGCGGACCCGGCGCCGATCAGGCTGACCCCTCGGTCCGGCACACCCTGCAGGTTGGCCCCGTGGCAGGAGATGCAGTGGTTCTCGTAGACCTGCTGCCCCTGGGCGACCAGCTGGGAGTCGTCCGCCGCCTGCGCCACCTGGGGCTGGGGTGCGACCGCCGAGTACAGCACGCCCGCGCTGAGCAGGGCTATGCCGAGCGCCAGCCCGCCGGCGACGCGGCGTTGGAACTTGCTCCGTCCACTGCGACGGCGTGTGGTGGTGGTTCTCATCGCGGAGTCTCGAACCCTCGCTGTCAGGTCGGGCACCCTGGTGGATGCTTCAGCGGATGAAGTAGATCACGGCGAACAGGCCGATCCAGACCACGTCGACGAAGTGCCAGTAGTAGGACACGACGATCGCGGCGGTGGCCTGTGCCGGGGTGAACTTGCTGAGCTTGGTCCTGATCAGCAGGAAGATGAACGCGATGAGGCCGCCGGTGACGTGCAGCGCGTGGAAGCCGGTGGTCAGGTAGAAGACCGTGCCGTATGCGCTACCCGGGATGGTGGTGGCGTGGTGCTCGATGAGCACCCGGTACTCGTTCACCTGGCCGAGCACGAAGAACGTGCCCATGGCCAGGGTGATCAGGTACCAGCGCCGCAGGCCGAACACGTCGCCGCGTTCGGCGCAGAACACGCCGTACTGGCAGGTGAACGAGGACGCCACCAGGACGATCGTCACCACCAGCGCGTACGGGACGTTCAGCTCCGTCGGCGGTGGTGGCCACTCACCGACGTTCTGCGCGCGCGCCGTGAAGTAGATCGCGAAAAGGCCAGCGAAGAACATCAGCTCGCTGGACAGCCAGACGATCGTGCCGATGCTGACCATGTTCGGTCGGTTCAGCGAGTGAATGCGCTGGCTGATATTTGGCGCTGCCGTCGTCACGGGGGTCATTATTAACCCGAGCGGACGCTCCCGTCGGGTCAGGGTTCGGCACTATCAGTCACATGTGTCGTGGCACACCGAGAGAAGCGTCAGCGGAAACGAGCGTCGGCACGGTATCGGCGGTGCCTGAGGGCGCGGATATCATCGGGCGGCCAGGTCAATGCCGAGGGAAGTAGGGCTCGTGAGCAACCCCGTGAGCAAGGCCGGAGACGCGGGGCACGCCCGCACCGTGCTGGTCTTCAGCCACCGCGCCAAGGTGCGCGAGTCGATCACCACCGCGGTGGGCCGCCGGCCCGCGCCGGACGTGGGCCGGGTGAAGTTCCTGGAGGCCTCGACCGTGGCCGAGGTGCTGGCCGCCATGGACTCGGGCCAGGTGGACCTGGCCATCCTGGACGGTGAGGCGCAGCCCACCGGCGGCATGGGTCTGTCCCGGCAGCTGAAGAACGAGATCACCGACTGCCCGCCGATCGTGGTCGCGGTGCAGCGCAAGGACGACCGCTGGTTGGCCACCTGGTCGCAGGCGGACGCGGTGCTCGTGCACCCGCTGGACCCGCTGCTGGCCGCCGAGACCGTGGCCGACGTGCTGCGCGGCACCGCGGTGCCGGCGGCGCCGGCCGGGTAGGGCGTGTCCGAGTCGACCCGCACGTGGGCGGGTCTGTTGAGCCATCTGCTTGCCGGTTCCGACCTCACCGAGGCGGACACCGGATGGGTGATGGACCAGGTGCTCGCCGGTGACGCGAAGGACGTCTCGCTGGCCGGCTTCCTGGTCGCGCTGCGGGCCAAGGGCGAGACCCCCGAGGAGATCGCCGGGCTGGCCGAGGCGATGCTGGCCCGGGCCCGCCGGGTCACGCTGGCCGCGCCGGCCGTGGACGTGGTCGGCACCGGTGGGGACCGCTCCCACAGCGTGAACATCTCCAGCATGACGGCCATCGTGGTGGCCGCGGCCGGCGTGCCGGTGGTCAAGCACGGCAACCGGGCCGCTTCCTCCCGGTGCGGCGCGGCGGACCTGTTCGAGGAGCTGGGCGTCACCATCGCGCTGTCCCCGGAGGGGGTGCGGCGGTGTGTGGAGGAGGTGGGCATCGGATTCTGCTTCGCCCCGGCCTTCCACCCGGCCTTCCGGCACGCCGGGGCGGTGCGCCGGGAGCTGGGTGTGCCCACCGCGATGAACATGCTCGGGCCGCTGACCAACCCGGCCCAGCCCGCCGCGGGCCTGGTCGGCTGCGCGGACCTCCGGCTGGCCCCGGTGATCGCCGACGTGCTGGCCGGCCGGGGGGCCTCGGCGCTGGTGGTGCGGGGCGAGGACGGGCTGGACGAGATCACCACCACCGACCGGACCTCGGCCTGGGTGGTTTCCGCCGGTCGGGTGCGGCAGGGCCTGCTGGACGCGGCCGACCTGGGAATCGCCAGGGCGACCATGGCGGACCTGCGCGGCGGCGACGCGCCCTACAACGCCGACGTGGCGCGCCGGCTGCTGGCCGGCGAGACCGGTCCGGTGCGGGACGCGGTGCTGGTCAACGCGGCCGGCGCGGTGGCCGCGTTCACCGGGTTCACCGACGGCGGCGCGGGGCTGCTCGAGGACATGCGTCGGGCGCTGGACCGGGTCGCCCAGGCGATCGACTCCGGCGCGGCCACGGAGCTGCTGGCCCGGTGGGTGGACGTGGCGAAGTCGGCGGCGGACTGATCACGGTTCGCCTGCCTCGGACGGGCGTCGCGGCGCTGGTGGCCGGGGCGGCGGCGCGTCGCTGGTGCTGGCCGGGCCCGCTAGCGCCCGGGCCTACTCGTGCGACCAGCAGCCCGGGGCGACCCCGGGGGTGACGGAGACCCCCGAGCCGCGGATCATGAACGTGCGGGTCGGCGCGGTCGAGCCGGACGTCGCGGTGAACTGCTCCGTGCACTCCGAGCCGGTCCGCCATCCGGCGGCCCCTCTGCGTGTGGCTACGCTCGGTGACCGTTGGCTGCGGCTGGCAGCCGCAAACCCAGCGTCTGAAGGGGTCGCGCCAGGGGGTGATCGCCATCAATGGCGGTTTAGCCTCGAAAATCGACGCCAAGCCGCCAGGAACAGCGATCACCCTATTTCTGCGCCTGGTAACGGTCAGTGACCAGGTGCGGAAACCAAAGCGCAACGGGCCACACCGCACAACCGAAGCCGCGGCTCAGCGTGCGCTGCAGAACCAGCCGTCGTCCACCTTCGGGGTGATGCCGACCGGCGGCGGGAACGGCGTGCGGAAGGTGAACGCGTAGTCGGTGGGTCCGTGCGTGCGCAGGTGGGCCAGCCGCAGCTCGGCCTCGGCGACGGTGGGCAGCTGGCCGGCCGGCAGCCACCACATCGCCTGGTAGGCGGGTTTCATCGCCTCGAACCACTCGCGGCGCCGGCGCATGACCCGCACGTGGTCGCTCCGGTAGACGTAGTCGGCGAGCGCCTCCATCGAGGCCCACACGCTCATGTTCACGATCAGCCGGTCGTCGCCGAAGGCGCGGACCGCGGTCGCGTCGCCGTCCTCGGTCTGCAGCCGCCACACGAACCCGGGCGCGGCGTCGGCCAGTGCGTTGATCTCGTCGAGGGCGGCCACGAAGCCGGCCAGCCGGGGAGTGGTGAGGGGTTCCAGCGGCAGCGCGATGTTCACCTGAGCGAGGTGGAAGTCGGTCACCCGATCGAGGCTAACGCTTGCGCTGAGACCACCACCAGCGCAATGCGACGGTCAGTGCGAGCAGCATGAACCCGAGGCTGACCAGCTGGCCGAGCGGCGAGGAGAGCCCGGTGGGGTCCGCGTCGGTGAACATGCGACCAGAGTACCGACGCGCCCCGTTTCCGGGGTGTCCTAACGTGGCCGGGTGCGACTGACGCATTTCCGTGAGCGGATGACCGAGGAGTTCGGTGCGGCCAGGGCTGACACGCTGGCCGCCGACCACGTGTTTGCCGAGCTGGACAGGCAGACGGTGAACCAGGCGCTGGAGGCCGGCTGGGATCCCCGGGCGGTATGGCGGGTGGTCTGTTCGACCTTCGACGTGCCCTCGGAGCGACGGTGAGCGGGGGATTGTCCCGCATCGGCGTGTCGGTTTCACCTCGAACAGTCGTTCGGCTATGGTGTTGTCCACATCCGGTGGAGCTGTCCACAGGCGATGCCCGCGGTCACGGAATTGTCGGTCGCGGCCCCTACCGTGAACCTGCCAGTCCGCAACGCGTCCCTACGTCCTCACAAGGTGGCATCCGATGACCGCACCCGACCGCGAGAAGGCCCTCGCCCTCGCGCTCGCCCAGATCGAGAAGAACCACGGAAAGGGCTCGGTGATGCGTCTCGGCGACGAGGCGCGGGCCCCGGTGGGGATCATCCCGACCGGTTCCATCGCGCTGGACGTCGCGCTCGGCGTCGGTGGCCTGCCCAGGGGCCGGGTAGTCGAGATCTACGGCCCGGAGTCCTCCGGTAAGACCACCCTCACGCTGCACGCCGTGGCCAACGCGCAGGCCGCCGGTGGCATCGCCGCGTTCATCGACGCCGAGCACGCGCTGGACCCGGAGTACGCCAAGATCCTCGGCGTGGACACCGACGCCCTGCTGGTCTCTCAGCCGGACACCGGTGAGCAGGCGCTGGAGATCGCCGACATGCTGATCCGGTCCGGCGCGCTGGACCTCATCGTGATCGACTCGGTGGCCGCGCTGGTGCCGCGCGCCGAGATCGAGGGCGAGATGGGGGACAGCCACGTCGGCCTGCAGGCCCGGCTGATGAGCCAGGCCCTGCGGAAGATCACCAGCGCGCTGAACAACTCCGGCACCACCGCGATCTTCATCAACCAGCTGCGGGAGAAGATCGGCGTGATGTTCGGCTCGCCGGAGACCACGACCGGTGGCCGGGCGCTGAAGTTCTACGCGTCGGTGCGGCTGGACATCCGGCGCATCGAGACGCTCAAGGACGGCACCGATGCGGTGGGCAACCGCACCCGGGTCAAGGTGGTGAAGAACAAGGTCGCGCCGCCGTTCAAGCAGGCCGAGTTCGACATCCTGTTCGGGCACGGGATCAGCCGGGAGGGCTCGCTCATCGACGTCGGGGTGGAGCAGGCGCTGATCCGCAAGTCCGGCGCCTGGTACACCTACGAGGGCGACCAGCTCGGCCAGGGCAAGGAGAACGCCCGCAAGTTCCTGCTGGAGAACCCGGACGTGGCTGCCGAGATCGAGAAGCGGATCAAGGAGAAGCTGGGCATCGGCGCGCAGCTCGACGCCGAGGCCGCCGCACCGGCGCCGGTGGACTTCTGATCGTGCGGCCAGCGGGTGAGACCGACCCGCCCGGTGACCCGGAGACCGTAGCCAGGGCCGTCTGCCTGCGGCTGCTCACCGATCGGGCGCGGACCAGGGCCGAGCTGGCCGGGGCGCTGCGTCGGCGCGGCGTGCCGGAACCGGTCACCGAGCAGGTGCTCGGCCGGTTCTCCGACGTCGGCCTGATCGACGATGCGGCGTTCGCCGAGCAGTGGGTGCACTCCCGGCACCAGTCCCGAGGGCTGGGCCGGCGTGCCCTGGCCACCGAGCTGCGCCGCAAGGGCGTCGACGGCGAGGTGGCCGGCCGCGCGGTCGCCTCACTGGACCGCGAGCAGGAGCAGCGCCGGGCGCGCGAACTGGTGGACAAGCGGCTGCGCGGCGTGGACGCCACCGACCCGAAGACGGTGAACCGCCTGGTGGCGATGCTCGCCCGCAAGGGCTACCCGGCCGGGCTGGCCTACCAGGTGGTCCGGGACGCGCTGCGCGAGCACGGTGCCGAAGATCTGCCGGACGAGGTCGACTTCGACTGACCTACTGCCGGTGCAGCACGGTGACGTCGGCGTCCACGCTGCCGATCGCCGGCATGGTCCGTACGTAGGAGAGCAGCATGTCGTGGAAGGCCAGCGCGGCGTGCGTGGTCGCCACGTCGGCGCGCTGGGCCAGTGCCACCGTGCGGTACAGCGGCGGCAGCAGGGTGGTGCGGCGCAGCCGGGGCCGGCCGGCGAACACCAGGTCGGGCACCACCGCCACGCCGGTGTCGTTCTCCACCAGCCGCAGCACCGCGTCCATCTCGCCGCCCTCCACGGCGAACTTCGGGGACAGCCCGGCGTCCCGGTAGGCGCGCAGGGTGACCTCGCGCAGGTCGTAGCCCTGGCGGAACATGACCAGCTCGTGGCGGGACAGCTCGGCCAGCGTCATCGAACCGCGCCGGTTCGGGGTCGAGTCGGCGCGCGCCGAAGCCACCGACAGCCGCTCCCGCAGCAGCGGCTTGATGGACAGCGCCGGGTCGAGGCCGGATGGCGGCACGATCACCAGCGCCACGTCCAGCTCGCCGCGCAGCAGGTCGCGGACCAGCAGCTGGGAGCCGTTCTCGGACAGCTCCAGGTGGATCTCCGGGTGCTGCTCGTGGAACAGCCGCAGCACGTCGGCCAGCAGGCCGAGGCACAGGCTGGGGGTGGCGCCCACCCGCACCCGGCCGCTGCGCAGCCCGATCAGCTCGGCCACGGCCGTGCGCGCGTCCTCGCTGTCCGCCAGCATGCGGCGGGCCGCCGGGAGCACGGCCTCCCCGGCCGGGGTCAGCGCCAGCTCGCCGCGCGCGCCGGACCGGCCGCGCTCCACCAGCGCGGCGCCCAGCTCCGCCTCCAGCGCCTGGATCTGCCGGCTCAGCGTGGGTTGCGCCACGCCGCAGCGCTCCGCCGCGCGGGTGAAGTTGCGCACGTCGGCCAGCGCGACGAAGTACGCGAGCTGCAGGAGTGTCACGTGAATAGCGTAGGTGCATTGTTTCAGCGCCAGCGATGCAACAACGGCACGCCCAGGTGGCGGCGACGCCGGGCGACCAGCGGGAACTCCAACGGTTCGGCGTCTCGGGTGAAGTTGCGCACTCAGCACCGGGTGGCCGGCACCGCGAACTGGGCCGGAGAAGGCGTCATAGCAACTGAGCATCGGTTGCTTTCGTGTGATGCATTGGACGCCTGTCAACCGCGGTAGTTGGCTGTACCCCTGAACATCAATCCCGTACTGACCACCGTATTCTCAGCTCAATATCACAGCTCCGGCGTGCCCTGGCACAGCGACGACCTACCACCGCGAGGGGCGGGCCGCCGGCGCACAACAGGTAAGGAAACCTGACGTGTCCACCACCGCAGATGCGTCCGCCGGCCGGGCGCAGATCAGCGCACGCACTCTCCGAACCGACCGATGGTGGCTTCCGCCGCTATGGACCGTCATCGGTCTGTCGGCGTGGGTCATCTATGCCACGGTTCGGGTTTTCCTGCAGAACAACTACTGGGTACCGGAGTACCACTACCTGACGCCGTTCTACTCGCCGTGCGTCTCGCTCGGCTGTGACCCCGAGGCGGCGATGTTCGGCCGGTTCCTGCCGGACTGGCCGATCCTGCCGTTCGGCGCGCTCACGCTGCCGTTCCTGCTGCTGTTCCGGATGACCTGCTACTACTACCGGAAGGCCTACTACCGGTCCTTCTGGCAGTCGCCGCCGGCCTGCGCGGTCGCCGAGCCGCACAGCCGCTACACCGGTGAGACCCGGTTCCCGCTGCTCGGGCAGAACCTGCACCGCTACTTCTTCTACTTCGCCGTGATCATCTCGGTGGTCAACACCATCGACGCGATCCTCGCCTTCCACGGCGAGGACGGCGGCTTCGGCATCGGCCTCGGCACGCTGGTCCTGCTGGGCAACGTGATCATGCTGTGGGCGTACACGCTGTCCTGCCACTCCTGCCGGAGCATCATGGGCGGCCGCTTGAACCACTTCTCCCAGCACCCGGTCCGCTACTGGTTCTGGACCCAGATCACCAAGCTGAACGCCAAGCACCAGGAACTGGCCTGGACCACGCTGGGAACCCTGGCGCTGACCGACTTCTACGTCATGGCGGTCGCGGCCGGCTGGTTCGCCGACCCGCGGATCGTGAACTGAGGGCTGCACTGATGACTAACACGACTTCCAACGAGAACAACGAGATCGAGCGGCACTCCTACGACGTCGTGGTGATCGGGGCCGGCGGCGCCGGGCTGCGGGCCGCGATCGAGGCGCGGCTGCAGGGCAAGAAGACCGCGATCATCAGCAAGTCGCTGTTCGGCAAGGCCCACACGGTCATGGCCGAGGGTGGCTGCGCGGCCGCCATGGGCAACGTCAACTCCAACGACAACTGGCAGGTCCACTACCGCGACACCATGCGCGGCGGGAAGTTCCTGAACAACTGGCGGATGGCCGAGCTGCACGCCAAGGAGGCCCCGGACCGCGTCTGGGAACTGGAGACCTACGGCGCGCTGTTCGACCGCACCAAGGAAGGCAAGATCAGCCAGCGGAACTTCGGCGGGCACACCTACCCCCGGCTGGCCCACGTCGGTGACCGGACCGGCCTGGAGCTGATCCGCACGCTGCAGCAGAAGATCGTCTCGCTGCAGCAGGAGGACTTCAAGGAGACCGGCGACTACGAGTCGCGGATCAAGGTCTTCCACGAGTGCACCATCACCGACCTGATCAAGACCGGCGACCGGGTCTCCGGCGCGTTCGGCTACTGGCGGCACACCGGCTCGTTCATCCTGTTCGAGTCGGCGGCGATCGTGCTGGCCACCGGGGGCATCGGCAAGTCGTTCAAGACCACCAGCAACTCCTGGGAGTACACCGGCGACGGGCACGCGCTGGCCCTGCGCGCCGGCGCCAGCCTGATCAACATGGAGTTCATCCAGTTCCACCCGACCGGGATGGTCTGGCCGCCCTCGGTGAAGGGGATCCTGGTCACCGAGTCGGTGCGTGGTGACGGTGGCATCCTCACCAACTCCGAGGGCAAGCGGTTCATGTTCGACTACATCCCGGACGTGTTCAAGGAGCAGTACGCGACCACGCCCGAGGAGGGCGACCGCTGGTACACCGACCCGGACAACAACCGGCGCCCGCCGGAGCTGCTGCCCCGGGACGAGGTGGCCCGCGCCATCAACTCCGAGGTGAAGGCCGGCCGGGGCTCGCCCCAGGGCGGTGTCTTCCTGGACGTCTCCTCCCGGATGAAGCCGGAGGAGATCATCAAGCGGCTGCCGTCGATGCACCACCAGTTCAAGGAGCTGGCCGACGTCGACATCACCAAGGAGCCGATGCAGGTCGGGCCGACCTGCCACTACGTGATGGGCGGCGTGGAGGTGGACCCGGACACCGGGGCGTCCATCGTGCCCGGGCTGTTCGCCGCGGGGGAGTGCTCCGGCGGCATGCACGGGTCCAACCGGCTGGGCGGCAACTCGCTGTCCGACCTGCTGGTGTTCGGCCGGCGGGCCGGCGCGGGCGCGGTCGACTACCTGGAGTCCCTCGGCGCGGACGCGCCGAAGGTGACCGACGCCGAGGTGAACGCCGCGCGGGACCGGGCGCTGCTGCCGTTCCACACCGAGGGCGGTGAGAACCCGTACACGGTGCACCTCGAGCTGCAGCAGACGATGAACGACCTGGTCGGCATCATCCGCAAGGCCGACGAGATGGAGCTCGCGCTCAAGAAGCTCGAGGACTTCGCCGTCCGCACCAAGAAGGTCGCGGTGCAGGGGCACCGGGAGTTCAACCCCGGCTGGCACCTGGCGCTGGACCTGCGCAACATGCTGCTGGTCTCGCTGTGCGTGGCCAAGGCGGCCCTGGAGCGCCAGGAGAGCCGGGGCGGGCACACCCGCGACGACTACCCGGTCATGGACTCCGAGTGGCGGCACCAGCTGCTGGTGCTCACCGCCGAGGGCGAGGGCGCGGCGAAGCTGGAGCACAAGGAGCAGGTGCCGATGCGTTCCGACCTGCTGGACCTGTTCGAGATGGACGAGCTGAAGAAGTACTACACCGGTGAGGAGCTCGGTGGTCACCGGGCCGGTACCGCGGAGGGACAGGCATGAGTTATACGGCGCACTTCCGCGTGTGGCGCGGCGACTCGGAGAAGGGCGACCTGGTCGACTACCGGGTCGAGGTCAACGAGGGTGAGGTCGTGCTCGACATCATCCACCGGCTGCAGCAGACCCAGGCCGGCGACATGGCCGTGCGGTGGAACTGCAAGGCCGGCAAGTGCGGGTCGTGCAGCGCGGAGATCAACGGCCGGCCCCGGCTGATGTGCATGACCCGGATGTCCACGTTCACCGAGTCGGACGTCATCACGGTGACCCCGCTGCGCGCTTTCCCGGTGGTCCGCGACCTGGTCACCGACGTGGAGTTCAACTACCAGAAGGCCCGGGAGATCCCGGCCTTCGCCCCGCCGGAGGGCGTGGCCCCGGGCGAGTACCGGATGCAGCAGGTGGACGTGGAGCGGAGCCAGGAGTTCCGCAAGTGCATCGAGTGCTACCTGTGCCAGAACACCTGCCACGTGGTGCGCGACCACGAGGAGAACAAGGCGGCCTTCGCCGGCCCCCGCTACCTCATGCGCATCGCCGAGCTGGACATGCACCCGCTCGACGCCGCGGACCGTCAGCGGGCCGCCCAGGAGGAGCACGGCCTCGGCTACTGCAACATCACCAAGTGCTGCACCGAGGTCTGCCCCGAGCACATCAAGATCACCGACAACGCACTGATCCCGCTCAAGGAGCGCGTGGTCGACCGCAAGTACGACCCGATCGTCTGGCTCGGCAACAAGCTGTTCAAGCGCGACAAAACCGACGCCTGACCGTCCGTCCCGGAACCCGAAACACCGGCCCGATCTTGAGTTGATCGGGCCGGTGTTTCGTTCTCACGCGCCGCAGTTGTCGTTCGGGTCGTAGTAGACGACGCGTTCGGTCGATTGCCGGTCACCAATGGACATGTACTTGTAACTGGCGACTACACGTACCGTGGACCTGGCGCACAACGGCTTCTTGGCGAGCGCCACGGTGCCTGTCTTTTGTCCTTCGATGGCCCAGCCATGGGTGGTGTAGACATCCCGCTCTACACCGTCTTCGGTGGTGACCACGCGCAACTCCACGTCGGCGCCGAAGTGGCAGTTCGTGTCCAATACCCAGACGATCTTGGTGCCAGCGTCCTGATGGGTCATGCGGAGCTTGAATGCACTGCAAGAGGGTGTGCCTCCCGCCGAGTCGTCCGACGGCTGAACGGGGGTCGCGGCGAGAAGTGTCGGCGCGGCTACAGAAAGAACCGAAGCGGCGAGTCTTCTGGACTCGATTGACCTGAGCAGCGGATTCACAGCGCGTCCTTGCAGACGGTTCCGCTGGCATACTCGTTCTTTTCCGTCTTGTAAATCGTGGGGCCGTCGTACGTTATTCGCACGTCGTAGCAGTATCGACTCCACCCTCGCGGAGCGACGACTGTGATATGGCCGGTCGCTCCTTCGGTCCTCTTGCGGTCGGCTCCGGGATCGCCACCGCTGGTGAAGAACTTTGTGGGTGCACCGCCGCCCTGCGGCTCAGCCCAGAATCCGTAGCTCCATATCATTCCGCGTACCGAGGCCTTCTCATTGCACCGAGCGTCCGCGTCCAGCCGCCAATCTCCGCCGACCTGTCGCACGTCGTGGCTCGCCGTACAGTTCGGTTCGGCCGACGCGGATCCTTGTGTGGTCAATAGAAAACCGGCCGTGAGCAAGCTGACCGCGAAAGCCTTTGCATATCGCTGTGTCGGCGCGGCGTACAACGGGATCTCCTCACTCGAGGCACCTTTACTCCCACTTGCGGGAGCCGTTGTCGAGCAAGCATACGAGCTGTCGAGATCATCCGTGGCCGAAATGAAAATGCTCTGTGGTTATTCGGAGGTCAGCCGCTGGCGGCGCCGCCGCCCTGTGCCTGGGCGGCGCTCACCTCGGTCTCCAGCTTCATCGCGCCGTGGGGGTCGAGGGGCGCGGCTTTCGCGCTGCGCCGCGTGCGCCCCTCGAGATAGTTGGCCAGCCAGGACAGCAGCAGGCACATGGTGATGTATATGGCGGCGACGACCAGCGCGACCGGAATGATCGGCAGGCCGAGCTGCCCCTGGCTGCCCAGGAAGCGGGCTTGGTAGAGCAGTTCGGGGTAGAGAATCAGGAAGCCGAGCGCGGTGTCCTTGAGCACCACAACCAGCTGGCTGGTGATGGTGGGCAGCATTGCTCGGATGGCCTGCGGGAGCAGGACGTATGTCATGACCTGGGTCTTCCGCATGCCCAGCGCGTACGCGGCCTCGCGTTGGCCCCTCGGCAACGCGTTCACGCCGGCGCGGAAGACCTCGGCGAGCACCGAGCCGTTGTAGAGCATCAGGCCGAGTACGAGCGCCCAGAACGTGGAGAGGTTCACGCCGAGGCCTCGGGCCACGCCGAAGTACAAGATGAAGATCAAGATCAGTAGCGGCACCGCGCGGAAGAACTCGACGACCACCGCCGCCGGCCGGTTGATCCACCGGTGGTCGGACAGCCGGGCCCCGGCGAACAGTGCGCCGAACAGCAACGACAGCACCGCCGCTGCCGCGAAGGCCTTGAGGGTGGCGACGAGTGACTGGAGGAGCAGAACCTGAATTGTCTCGTACTCGATCCACTCCCAGACGCGTCCGTCGAATTGGCCGGTCCCGACCAACCGATAGACGACGAAGCCGACGAGCGCGAGCACAATCAAGGTGCCGACCGCGCCGAAGCCGAGGTTCCGGATCCGCGCCCTCGGGCCGGGCACGTCGTAGAGCACGGTCGCGGTCATCGCGTCACACTCCAGCGACGTTCCAGGCGTTGTTGGTACGCGGTCAGCGGAATGACCAGGATGACGAAGCCGATGGCCACCCAGATGAGCCCCACCAGGACGTTGTAGCCGCGCTCGGACAGGGTCTGGTACAGGCTGCCGGCCTCGGCCACGGAGAAGCCTGCCGCGATAGTGGTGTTCTTCAGCAGCGCGATCTCGATACTGGTCAGCGGCGGGATCACGGACCGCACCGCCTGCGGCAGGATGATCGAGCCGAGAGTCTGGGGGAAGGTGAAGCCCAGGGCGCGAGACGCTTCGGCCTGACCGACCGGCACCGTGTTTATGCCCGATCTGACCACTTCGCAGACGAACGCCGAGGTGTAAACGACCAATGCCGCGCAGGCCCGGGTGAAGAAGGAGAGGTCGAGTATCTCCAGCCGGGGGTAGGCGAACGCGAAGAAGAAGAAAACCAGCGTCAAGGGCGTGTTGCGGACTGTGTTGACGTAGAACGCGCCGAAGGACCGCAGCACCGGCACCGGGCTCACCCGCATCCCGGCGAGCAGCATCCCACCGATCAGCGAGCCGATGGCGGAGATCACGAACAGCTCGATCGTATTGAGAAACGCCCGGCCGAACAGGCCGAAGTTGTCCAGCAGGACGTTCACCTCAGGACCCCCTCTCGGATTTGCCCGTCCCGCCGCATGGCCAGCGGCGGGACGGGCAACTCGTCAGTAACGATCGAGCTTCGGCGCGCTTCCGGCGGAGCCCGACTTGCCCAGCGTGCTGTCGTAGATCTTCTGCCAGGTGCCGTCGTCGAACGCGGCCTGCAGGATGTCGTTCACCTTGTCGCGCAACGCCTTGTCGTCGTGCGCGAGGCCGATGCCGTACGGCTCGGAGGAGAAGGTGTCGCCGACCAGCTTCAGCTTGTCGGGCTGCTGCGCGGCATAGCCCTTGAGGATGGCGTCGTCCGTGGTGAGCACGTCAACCTGCTTGCTGAGCAGCTGGTCGACGCACTGGCTGTAGGTCTGGAACTGCACGATGTTGCTCGCCTCGGTCAGCTGCTGTTGCTGCACGCGCTGGATGGGCGTGGACCCGGTGACCGAGCAGACCTTCTTGCCCTTGAGGGTGTCCTTGCCGGTGATCGAGCTGTCGTCCTTGCGCACCAGCAGGCCCTGACCGGCCACGAAGTACGGGCCGGCGAAGCTCACCCGCTGTTTGCGGTTGTTGTTGATGGTGTACGTGCCGACGTAGTAGTCGACCTCACCCCGGGAGAGGGCGTCTTCCCGCGCCGCGGACGGGACCGTCTTGTAGGTGATCTTGTCGGCGCCGTAACCCAGCTTGGCGGCGACCAGCCGCGCGATCTCCACGTCGAACCCGGAGAACTGGTTGGTGGTTGCGTCCTTGAACCCGAGCCCGGGCTGGTCGTCTTTCACCCCGATGACGATCTGGCCGCGCTGCTTGATCTTGTCGAAGGTGGGTGACCCGGCGACCTGGACGTTCTGCGCGACCGGCTGTTCCACGGCCGCGCCGCCGCCGGTGGGGCTGCCTTCCTTGCCGCACGCGGTGAGGGCCAGGGCTCCGGCGCACAGGGCGACGGTCAACGTTCGCCACTTCATGGGGTTTCTCCAGTGTTGAGGGGATACCGCTCGGCTGGCATATCGGATTCAGTGAGTGAGGATCTTTCCGAGGAAGTCCTTGGCCCGCTCGGAGCGGGGGGCGGTGAAGAAGGTGTCGGGTTTGGCGTCCTCCACGATCTCGCCGTCGGCCATGAACACCACGCGGTGCGCGGCGCGCCGGGCGAAGCCCATCTCGTGGGTGACCACGAGCATGGTCATCCCTTCCTTGGCGAGGCCGGTCATCACGTCCAGCACCTCCTGGACCATCTCCGGGTCCAGCGCCGAGGTCGGCTCGTCGAACAGCATCACCTTGGGACGCATGGCCAGCGCGCGGGCGATGGCGGCCCGCTGTTGTTGACCGCCGGACAGCTGGGCCGGGTACTTGTCCCGCTGGTTGGTGATGCCCACCCGCTCCAGCAGCTCCAGCGCGCGCTTCTCCGCGTCGGCCTTCGGCGTGCGGCGCACCTTCAGCGGAGCAAGGGTGACGTTCTCCAGAATGGTCTTGTGCGCGAACAGGTTGAAGCTCTGGAACACCATGCCCACGTCCGCGCGCAACCGGGCGAGGTCCTTGCCCTCGGCCGGCAGCGGCCGGCCGTCCACCTCGATGGTGCCGCTGTCGATCGGCTCCAGCCGGTTGATCGCCCGGCACAGCGTCGACTTGCCGGACCCGGAAGGGCCGAGCACCACGACCACCTGGCCGCGCGCCACCTCGAGGTTGATGTCCCGCAGCACGTGCAGATCGCCGAAGTGCTTCTGCACGTCGGCCATGCGGATCATCGGTGTGCCGTCCGACGGGGTCGGCGCGGCTGGCGCCTCCTCGGTCATGTGCAGCCTCCTGGGCGCCAACGCGGTTGCGGAAAAGCTAGGCGCCTGAATGGGACTCGTCCAGGCGGTTGGGTAACACTTAGGGTCTCAACTGGGTCACGTGACTAGTCGACGACGCACAGTGATCTATTACAGGGAGCGACACGCGGGGGACGGAAAGCCGGCCCCAGCCGGCGGGGCGGGTAGAACATTGCGGATTTTGCTGGTCGAAGACGATGACCGGGTGGCCGCCGCGCTTGCGCCGGCGTTGCGTCGACACGGCATGAGCTTAAAGCGTCTGGCCGGAGGACGCGACGTCGTGGCGCACCTTGCCGACGCGGACGTCGTGCTGCTCGACCTCGGCCTTCCCGACATCGACGGCGTCGACGTGTGCCGCACCATCCGGGAGACCAGCGACCTGCCGATCATCATCGTCTCGGCGCGGGGCGAGGTGGACGACCGCATCCTGGGCCTGCACTCCGGCGCGGACGACTACCTGGTCAAGCCGTACGACGTGGGCGAGCTGGTGGCCAGGGTGGAGGCGGTGTACCGGCGCCGCCGGGCGGCGCTTCCCGGCGCCGGCCTGCCCGAGGTGATCGAGGTCGACGGGGTGTCGGTGGACCTGGCCCGGCACACCGTGGTAGTGGACGGCGAGTCGGTCACCCTGTCCCGCAAGGAGTTCCAGGTGCTCGCGCTGCTGGCCACGGCGGGCGGCGCGGTGTGCACCCGCAACCGGATCGTTGCCGAGGTGTGGGGCCGCAGCTGGCCGGGCGCGAACCGCACCCTGGACGTGCACGTGGCCACCCTGCGCACCAAGCTGGGGCGGCCCGAGCTGGTGCAGACGGTGCGCGGGGTGGGTTACCGATTGGGCCAGCCGGCGCAGGGCACGTAGGGGGCCGGCGTGCGCAGGCGGTTGCTGGTCACCGTGATGGTGTTGGTCGCGACGGTGCTGGTGGGGCTCGGGGTCCCGCTGGCGGTGACCGGTGCGCGCGCCGCGACGCAGCGCCTCTTCCAGGACCGGCTGATCGACACCGTGCGGTTCGCCTCACTGGCCCAGCGGCCGCTGGTGGAGAACGACCTGAGCTCGTTCACCCAGGACATCCGGCGCTACGACGAGGTGCACGACATCACCGTGGCGCTGGTGGTACGCGGCCCGATCGTGCTCACCGGGTCCCGGCCGCTGGACGGGCTGCCCGACCCGGACCGGGTCGGGGCCGCGCTGGCCGGCCGGCGCTCCGAGCCCTATCCGACGGTGTGGCCGTGGCAGAGCGATCCGATGCTGCTGGCCGAGCCGGTCGTGGTGGACGGGGACGTGCGCGGCGCCGTGGTGACCGTCTCGCCAACCGGTGCCACCCGGGAGAACCTGCTGGTCGAGTGGCTGGTCGTGCTGGTCGGGGCGGTGATCGCGCTCGGGCTGGCCGCGTTGGGGGCGCTGCCCGTGGTGCGGTGGATCATGCGACCGGTGCAGCGGCTGGACACCGCGATGGTGCAGGTGGCCAGCGCGGCGCTGTCCGGGCGGCCGGTGGAACCGGTCGGCGAGATCGTCGGGCCGCCCGAGCTGCGCCGGCTGACCCGCACCTTCGACCAGATGACCGCCGAGGTGAGCCGGGTGCTGGCGACCCAGCGCGCGTTCGTCGCGGACGCCTCCCACCAGCTGCGCAACTTCCTGCAGGCGCTGCGCTCCCGGATGGTGAACCTGGCCGGTGGGGGTGTGGGAGGGCCCGGCGGGATGAACGCCCCCGGCGAGGAGTACGGCGCGGCGATGGAGGAGCTGGACCGGCTGGAGCGGGTGCTGTTCGAGCTGCTCGAGCTGGCCAAGGCGGAGGGCTCGCCGACCGACCTGCACCTGGTCGACCTGGACGCGGCCGTGGCCAAGAGCTTCGAGACCTGGCAGGTGCTCGCCGAGGACGGCGGCGTGCGGCTGTGCAAGGAGGGCATTACCGGGCTCTCCACCTATGCCCCGGCCGGGGCGATGGACAACGTGCTGGACCCGCTGCTGGACAACGCGATCAAGTTCAGCCCGGCCGGCACCGAGATCACCGTGCGCATCGACCTGGACCAGCGGCTGGTGGACGATCCGTACGTGGTGCTCACGGTGTGCGACCACGGGCCGGGCATGCCGGCCAACGAGCTGGAGCGGGCCACCGACCGGTTCTGGCGCAGCCCCAACCAGCACAACGTGGACGGAACCGGGCTGGGCCTGGCGATCGCGCAGGCGCACGCCCGGCGCTGCGCGGGCGACCTGCAGCTGGAGCTGCCCGAGGGTGGTGGCCTGCGGGTGGTCGTGCGGTTGCCCGCCGCCGCGTCGCCCAACGGGGACACCGCGATGCTCGAGGCGCTGTAACAAACTGTTTGGCCGGTCGGTCCGAGCGCCGGCGACGTCTCATCCGTCAGGAGTTACCAATGGGGGCGTCGCCGCCGCGCCCAGGCCACGGAAGACCAGCGGACGCGGGGCACTAGTCCTTGGCGGCGCGGTAGTAGCGCTCGGCGCCGGGGTGCAGGGGGATCGGCTGGGTGCTGATCGCCGCGCGGGGGTCGATGGCCCGGGCGGCCGGGTTGGCGCGCACCAGGCGGTCCCGTTCCGCGAAGATCGCGGCCACCATCTCGTCCGCCATGTCGTCCGGCATCTCGGACGCCACCAGCAGGAAGTTCCGCACCAGCACGATCGTGGTCGGGGACGGGATGCGGTACGTGGTCGCCGGTGCGACGCCGGCGTCGTAGACCGGGTAGCGCTGGTGCAGCGCGGTCACCACCGGCCCCAGGTCCAGCAGCCGGATCGGCCGGACCTCGGCCAGCGCGGTGAGGCCCCCGGTGGGCAGCCCGCCGGACCAGAAGAACGCGTCGATCTGGCCGGCCTTCATCGCGGCCACCGAGGCGTCCAGGCCCAGCATGGTGGCCCGCAGGTCGCGCTGCACGTCCACGCCGGCCACTTCCAGCAGGCGTTTCGCCGCGACGATCACCCCCGAGTCGGAGGCGCCGATGGACACCCGGTGCTCGCGCAGGTCGGCCAGCCTGGTGACCGGCAACTCGGCCGGCACCACCACCTGCAGCGCGTCGTCGTAGATGCGGCCCAGGGCGCGGGGCGCCCGGCCGGGCGGGCTGGGGGTGCCCAGGGCGTTGTCCGTGACGTCGGCGGTCGCGAAGACCACGTCGACCTGGCCGCTGGCCAGCAGCTGCAGGTTCTCCACCGAACCGGCGGTCTGCCGGACCACCGGCCGCTTGCGCAGCCCGAGCCGGATCTGCCAGGCGTCCGCCAGCGCCCCGGCCAGCGCATAGTAGACGCCCTGGGAGAACCCGGCGCCCACCCGCAGCTCCACGTCGGCGAACCGGGCCGAGCAACCCGTTCCGAACGCGGCCCCCACCGCCCCGGCCACACCGGCGCGCAGCAACGAGCGCCGCGACGGCCGGCCTGTGACGGATTGCACCCGGGCATCTTCCCCTTGTGACGGCGGCTGTGCCATATCCGAGCCATATCCGTGCGGTATCGGAACGTTACGGACGGGTGTCGGCGACGCCGTCGCGGACCGGGGCATACCCTGGGGGTAGCGCGAATCCGCCGATCAACCGGCGCTCGTCCCCGATCCAGGAGCAGTCAGCGTGACCCGCAGCTACGCCATCCGAACCTACGGGTGTCAGATGAACGCGCACGACTCCGAGCGGCTGGCCGGCATGCTCGAGGCGGCCGGCTACCAAGCGGCCGAGGACGGCGGCCAGGCCGACGTGGTCGTGTTCAACACCTGTGCCGTGCGGGAGAACGCGGACAACCGGCTGTACGGCAACCTCGGGCACCTGCGGCCGGTCAAGGACGCGCACCCGGGCATGCAGATCGCCGTGGGCGGCTGCCTGGCCCAGAAGGACCGCGCGGAGATCGTGCGCCGGGCGCCCTGGGTGGACGTGGTTTTCGGTACCCACAACCTGGGTTCGCTGCCCGCGCTGCTGGAGCGCGCCCGGCACAACGCCGAGGCGCAGGTGGAGATCAAGGAGTCGCTGGAGGTCTTCCCGTCGAACCTGCCGGCGCGGCGGGAGTCGGCCTACGCGGCCTGGGTCTCCATCTCGGTGGGCTGCAACAACAGCTGCACCTTCTGCATCGTGCCGTCGCTGCGCGGGCGCGAGGTGGACCGGCGGCCCGGCGAGGTGCTCGCCGAGGTGTCGGCGCTGGCCGCCGAGGGCGTGCTCGAGGTGACCCTGCTGGGCCAGAACGTGAACTCCTACGGCGTCGAGTTCGGCGACCGCGCCGCGTTCTCCAAGCTGTTGCGGGCCTGCGGGGAGATCGACGGGCTGGAGCGGGTGCGGTTCACCTCGCCGCACCCCCGCGACTTCACCAGCGACGTGATCACCGCGATGGCCGAGACCCCGGTGGTCTGCCCGCAGCTGCACATGCCGCTGCAGTCCGGCTCGGACGCGATGCTGAAGGCGATGCGCCGCTCCTACCGGTCCGGCCGGTACCTGGCCATCCTGGACGAGGTCCGGGCGGCCATCCCGCACGCGGCGATCAGCACCGACATCATCGTGGGCTTCCCGGGGGAGACCGAGGAGGACTTCCAGGCGACCCTGGACGTCGTCCGCGCCGCCCGGTTCGCCAGCGCCTTCACCTTCCAGTACTCGCCGCGCCCCGGCACGCCGGCCGCCGAGATGGGCGACCAGGTGCCGAAGGACGTGGTGAGCGAGCGCTATCAGCGGCTGGTCGCGCTGCAGGAGGAGATCTCCTGGGAGCTGAACCGCGAGCTGGTCGGCCGGCCCGTCGAGGTCCTGGTGGCGCAGGGGGAGGGCCGCAAGGACGGCGCGACCCGGCGGATGAGCGGGCGCGCCCGGGACGGCCGGCTGGTGCACTTCGCCCCCGGGTCCGCCCAGGTGCGGCCGGGCGACGTGGTGCGCACCGAGATCACCTACGCCGCGCCGCACCACCTGGTGGCGGACGGCGAACCGCTCGACCACCGCCGCACCCGCGCCGGTGACCTGCACGAACAAGGCAGCCGGCCCAGCACCCCGGCCACCGTCACCGGGCTGGGCCTGCCGGCGATCGGCCGGCCGTTGACACCCGCACGGGGAGGCGCGTGATGAACTCCGATTCGCTGGACCGCCTGGACCGCGAGCTGTCCGGGTTCCGCTCCTGGCCCCGGGTGGACCCGGGGGCGACCGCGATGGCCGTCTCGGTCGGCGTGCTGGTGTTGTTGGGCGCCTATGCCCTGCCGTGGACCGGCTCGGTCAGCGGCTGGGGCGTGCTCACTGGGGCCGGCCAGCTCGGCCTGTTGCCCCGGCTGTTCGTGATCACCTCGGCGGTGTTCGGGGTCATCGGGTCGACCGCCGGCCTGATGAGCCGCCTGTGGGCGATCGGCTGGGTGTGCGCGCTCGGCGGCGGGTTCTCCGTGGTGCACGGACTGTGGGCGATCTGGTCGCGGCAGACCGCGCCGGCCGGCTCGCCCGGCCCGGGCATCGGGCTGGTGCTCGCGGTGCTGGCCATGGTGGTCATCACCGGCGCCTGGGTGCGCATCGCCTGGTCCCGCCCCGGCGGCCGGGCCAACGGCTGACGCCTGCTGGCGCGCAATGCCGTTCAGTTAGCGGTCCGGACCTGTCGTCAACGCCGGCGTGCCAGGATCTGCGCGTTGTCGGGCTGCCGCGGCTCGGGTTCCGCCCGGTGCCTTTCGCTCGCCGCCCGCCCACGACGAGCGGCCGGTGCGCCGCAGCCTTCGTAACGCAGCGTTGCCGAACGCGGAGCCTGCGCGGACGACTCCACCGCGGGTGCTCGTCGAGTGCGACACCATCCTGGTTCGATCTTGAAAAAAACCAGACTGGTGTCGACTTCGGTGAGCTGGACGACCGAACCCAGCCCCAAGCCGGTTACGCTCCGTAACGAGGTCGGCGGCCGGAATCGCGAACCGCGGCCGGGTGGCCACCGCGCCGCCGTCCGGGCCATCTTTCGAACCCGACTTCCGCCAAACCGGCGGGCCGGAGACGGCCGACGCGGCCCCTTGACCGAACTGTCTTGGTTCTAGCGCTGGACCGCCTTCTCGGCGGTGGCCAGCCACTCCCGCCACTGCTCGGCCTGGCTCTCGGCCTGCTTGGCGCGCCGGTCGTCGCCGGCGGCGCGGGCCTTCGCGGCCTGCGCCTCGAACTGCTGCACCCGCTCGCGGAACTGCGCCACCCGCGCGTCCGCCTCCGGGTCCGAGCGGCGCCACTGCCGGTCCAGCCCCTGACGGATGCGCTCCTCGACCGCGCGCAGCCGGTCCTCCAGCTCGCGGATCCGCTCCCGGGGGACCTTGCCGGCGCCCTCCCAGCGCTCCTGGATGGAACGCAGCGCGGCGCGGGCCTGCTCCGGCTTGCTGGTGTCGATCTTCGCCGCCTCGGCCAGCAGCTCCTCCTTGCGCGCGGCGTTCGCCGCGAACTCCGCGTCCCGCTCGGAGAACACGGCGGACCGGTGGCTGAAGAACGTCTCCTGAGCCGCCCGGAACTTCTGCCAGAGCGCGTCGTCGGCGTCCTTGGGTGCCCGGCCGGCCGCCTTCCAGTCCGCCATCAGCTGCTTGTACCGGGCCGCCGTGGCGCCCCAGTCGGTCGACTCGGTCAGGCTCTCCGCCAGGCTGACCAGCTCTTCCTTGCGGGTCTTGGCGGCGGCGCGCTGTCGGTCCAGTTCGGCGAAGTGTGAGCCCCGGCGGCGGTTGAACGAGTCCCGGGCGCGGGAGAACCGCTTCCACAGCTGCTCGTCGGTCTTGCGGTCGATGCCCCGGATGCCCCGCCACTCGTCCAGCATCGACTTGAGCCGGTCGCCGGCGTGCTTCCACTGGGTGGTCTCGCCGGCCAGCTGCTCGGCCTCGGTGACCAGCGCCTCCTTGCGGGCGATGGCCTGCGTCCGGTTGGCCTCGCGCGCCTCGCGGGCGCCCTCGACCGCCTGCCGCGCGGTCTCCACCAGCGAGTCCAGGTGGCTGGCCAGCCCGGTCACGTCACCGACCACGGCGGCCTCGGCCAGGCCCTCCCGCAGGTGCCGGGCGCTGGCCAGGGTGTGCTTCGGGTCGCCGCCGCCGGTGGCCAGCCGGGACGTCAGCAGCTCCACCTCGGTGCGCAGGTCGTCGAACCGGCGGGCGAAGTGTGCCAGGCCTTCCGCCGGGGCGCCGGCCTGCCAGCTGCCGACGACCCGCTCGCCGTCCTCGGTGCGCAGGTAGACGGTGCCGTCGTCGTCGACGCGGCCCCAGCGCTCCGGCTCGGCGCTGGCCGGTGGCACCGGGTGCACGATCGCCGGCGTGCTCGGGGCCACCGCGACCGGAGCGACCGCCGCCGGGGTCGTGGGCACTCCGCGCGGCTCCGGCGCGACCGGCCGGGGCGCGTCGTGGGCGGACGGCCTCGGGGCGGCTGGTCTCTCTGGTTGCGGCCGGGGCGGGGTGGCCATGTCCGGCCTGGGGCCGGGTGCGGCGTGGGCTTCCGGCTTGGGCCCGGGTGCGGCGGGTGCTTCTGGCTTGGGTCCGGGTGCGGCGGGTGCTTCCGGCTTGGGACCGGCGGCGGGTGCTTCCGGCCTGGGGCCGGGTGTGGCGTGGGCTTCCGGCTTCGGTCCGGGTGCGGCGGGTGCGTCCGGCTTCGGGCGGGGTGCGTCGTGGGTTTCCGGGCCGGGGTCGGCTCCGAGTTTCGGGCCGGGGGTGGGGGGTCCGTCAGATGTCGGCCGGGGAGCCGGCGGCATCGGGCGGGCCGCCGGGTTCGGCGGCGGTGCCGGCCGGGCCGGGGGCGGCGCGGGGACGGGCGGCTGGCCGGGCCGGGGCACCGGGCGTGCCTCCGGCGGGCCCGGCCGGGGGGCGGGTGCTGGTGCCGCCTGCTCCGGATTCGTGTCCGGCTGGTGCGACGAGCGGGGCTCGGAGACTTCCTCGGTCTCGGCGGCTCCCGTCGTCGCGTGCCTCGCTACGTCGGTCCAGGTCCTCTCTTGCTGCCCCACCGTCGGCCTCCTGTGGTTCCGGCCCGGCCTTGGTTGGGCCGGGCGCTCCGCGTCGCGGAGCCTGCGCGTAGGGCCGCCGTTGCGCGCGACCCGTCCGCGATTCAAACAGTTCGACGCCCGGACGGAAACAAAATCTGACCGATCTGGGCAGTCAGCGGTGGTTACGGAGAGCCGAGCCGGCCGTTCGCGACCCACCGAACGGGTGGCCGATTAGGCTGACCGCCCGTGGTCGACATGGTGGCGGTGGTGCCTTCACCTCCGTTGTTGGTACCCCAGTTGGTGGCCGGCCGGGCGGCGGAGACGGCGGAGCTGCGGTCCGCGTGCCTGCGGGCGGCGAGCCGGTTGGCCGACGCGGCGGACCGGTGGATCGTGGTGGCCGCCGATCCCGGAGGCCGCCGAACGCTGGTTCAACCGGTCGGCGGCACCTTTGTGGGTTACGGGGTGGACGTGCCGGTCGCGCTTGCGCCGGGCGCGCCGGTGAAACCGGACCTGCCGCTGCCGCTGCTGATCGCCGGCTGGCTGCGCGGCGAGGTGGCCGAGCACGTGGTGGCCGCCGCCGAACTGGTGCCGCCCGACCTGTCCGCCGAGGAGTGCCGCGCGATCGGTGCCGACCTGGCCGGAGGGGCCGGTTCGGCCGGGCTGCTGGTGGTCGGCGACGGCGCGATCACGCATACCCAGAAGGCGCCGGGTTACCTGGACCGGCGGGCCGGCCCGTTCGACGACCGGGTGGCGGACGCGCTGGCCGCCGCCGACCCGCACGCCCTGCTCGCGCTGGATGTCCGCCTGGCCACCGAGCTGGGCGCGGCCGGCCGGGCGCCGTGGCAGGTGCTGGCCGGCGCGACGCTGGCGCTCGGCGGTGAGTGGCACGGCGAGCGGCTGTACTCGGCGGCGCCCTACGGGGTGGCCTACCACGTGGCGGTGTGGTGGCTGTGAACGTCGTTGCCGTGCTGGGGCCGACGGCCACCGGCAAGTCCGACCTGGGTGTCGCGCTGGCCCGCGAGCTGGGCGGCGAGGTGGTGAACGCGGACGCCATGCAGCTGTACCGGGGCATGGACATCGGCACCGCGAAGCTGGCCGTGGACGAGCGGCAGGGGGTGCCGCACCACCTGCTGGACGTGCTGGAGGTGACCGAGACCGCCTCGGTCGCCGCCTTCCAGCGGGACGCGCGGGCGGTGATCGAACGGTTGCGCGCGGCCGGCCGGGTGGCGGTGCTGGTCGGCGGCTCGGCGCTCTACCTGCGCGCGGTGCTGGACGAGATGACCTTCCCCGGCACCGACGCCGAGGTCCGGGGCCGGTTGGAGGCCGAGCTGGCCGAGGCGGGCCCGGCGGCGCTGCACCGCAGGCTGGCCGAGCGGGACCCGGCGGCCGCGTTGGCCGTGCTGCCCAGCAACGGCCGGCGGATCGTGCGCGCGCTGGAGGTCATGGAGATCACCGGCCAGCCGTTCAGCGCCCAGCTGCCCGAGCTGGGCGAACCACGCTACGGCGCGGTCCTGCTCGGCCTGGACCTGGACACCGACACGCTGGACCGGCGGATCGGCGAGCGGGTCACCCGGATGTTCGAGGCCGGCCTGGTGGACGAGGTGCGCGGGCTGCTGGACCGGGGCCTGCGGGATGGGCGCACCGCGTCCCGCGCGGTCGGTTACCAGCAGGTGGTCGCCGCGCTGGACGGCCGCTACGACCTGGGCGAGGCGGCCGAGGACACCGCGCGGGCCACCCGCCGGCTGGTCCGCCGGCAGCGCGCGTGGTTCCGCCGGGACCCGAGGATCCGCTGGTTGGACGCGTCCGGGGTGCCGCTGCGCGCGGCGCTAGAGTTGGTACGTGGCTGATCCGGAGGCGGGCATCGGGTTCCGCAAGGGGCACGGCACCGAGAACGACTTCGTGCTGCTGCCCGACCCGGACGGTGCCCTGGAGCTGACCGAGTCGCGGGTGCGCGCGCTGTGCGACCGGCACCGGGGGCTGGGCGCCGACGGCGTGCTGCGCGTGGTGCGCGGGGCCGCGGCCGGCCGGCCGGACACCGAGTGGTTCATGGACTACCGCAACGCCGACGGTTCGGTGGCCGAGATGTGCGGCAACGGCGTTCGGGTGTTCGCCCGCTACCTGGTCGAGGCCGGCCTGGTCACCGGTGAGGAGCTGGTCGTCGGCACCCGGGGCGGCCCGAAGCCGGTGTGGCTGCGTCCCGACGGCGAGATCACCGTGGCCATGGGTGAGGTGCGTACCGGGCCGGCCAGCTGGGCCTCGCTCGGCGGCCGGCGGTTCGAGGGGCTCGCCGTGGACGTCGGCAACCCGCACCTGGCGTGTGTCACCGGTGTCGCCGTGGACGGGCTGGACCTGCGCGACGCGCCGGAGTTCGACCCCGGGGTGTTCCCGCACGGGGTCAACGTCGAGCTGGTGAACGTCCTGGACGCGGACACCGTCCGGATGCGGGTGTACGAGCGCGGCGTGGGGGAGACCCGGTCCTGTGGCACCGGCACGGTCGCCGCCACCGCCGCCGCGCTGCTCGCCGCCGGCCGGGACGCCGGTGAGCTGGAGGTACGGCTGCCCGGCGGCCGGGTCCGGGTGGCGCTCTCGGCCGACCGGACGGCCACCCTCACCGGCCCCGCGGTGCTGGTCGCGGCCGGTGAGCTGGACCCGGACTGGTGGCGAGCGCACTGACCCGCCGGAAAACGGGTGCGGGGCGTGGGACCATGGCTGATGGTGTGTCCCGACGTGTGGAAAGACGAAATTGACCGAAGCTAACGAGTTTTTCGAGCCCTCCGCCGGTGACCTGGAGCTGGAGGAGCGGTCCTCCCTGCGTCGGGTGGTGGGCCTGTCCACCGAGCTGGCCGACGTCACCGAGGTCGAGTACCGGCAGCTGCGCCTGGAGCGGGTGGTGCTGGTCGGCGTGTGGACCGACGGCACCGCCGAGCAGGCCAACGCCTCGCTGGCCGAGCTGGCCCGGCTGGCCGAGACGGCGGGTTCGGCGGTGCTGGAGGGCCTGGTGCAGCGCCGGCAGCGGCCGGACCCGGCGACCTACGTCGGCGCCGGGAAGGTGGACGAGCTGCGGGACGCCGTGCTGGCCAGCGGCGCGGACACGGTGATCTGCGACGGCGAGCTCTCCCCGGGCCAGCTGCGCCAGCTGGAGGAGAAGCTGAAGGTCAAGGTCATCGACCGGACCGCGCTGATCCTGGACATCTTCGCCCAGCACGCCCGGTCCAAGGAGGGCAAGGCGCAGGTCGAGCTGGCCCAGCTGTCCTACCTGCTGCCGCGCCTGCGCGGCTGGGGTGAGGCGCTGTCCCGGCAGGTCGGTGGCCGGGCGGCCGGCGGTGTCGGTATCGGTGGCCGCGGTCCCGGTGAGACGAAGATCGAGCTGGACCGCCGGCGGATCCACCGCCGGATGGCCAAGCTGCGCCGGGAGATCGCCGCCATGCGCACCGTGCGGGACACCAAGCGCGGCGCCCGCCGGCGCAACGAGGTGCCCGCCGTGGCCATCGCCGGCTACACCAACGCCGGCAAGTCCAGCCTGCTGAACGCGATCACCGGCGCGGGCGTGCTGGTGGAGGACGCGCTGTTCGCCACCCTGGACCCGACCACCCGGCGGCACGAGACCCCGGACGGCCGCACCTACACGCTCACCGACACCGTCGGATTCGTCCGGCACCTGCCGCACCAGCTGGTCGAGGCGTTCCGGTCCACCCTGGAGGAGGTGTCGGCGGCCGACCTGCTGGTGCACGTGGTGGACGGGTCCGACCCGATGCCGGAGGAGCAGATCAAGGCGGTCCGCGAGGTGCTGGCCGAGATCGGCGGCCGCCCGGGTGAGCCGATGCCGCCGGAGCTGCTGGTGGTGAACAAGGTGGACGCCGCCGGTGACCTGCAGCTGGCCCGGATGCGCCACCAGGTGCCGGACGCGGTGTTCGTCTCCGCACACACCGGCGCCGGGATGGACCGGCTGCGCGAGCTGATCGCCGACCGGCTGCCCCGCCCGGACCACCGGCTGGAAGTGCTGCTGCCCTACACGGCGGGCGCACTGGCCGCCCGGGTGCACGAGCACGGTGGGGTGCTCGCCGAGGAGCACCGGCCGGACGGCACCTGGCTGCGGGCCCGGGTCGGTCCGGAGCTGGCCGCGTCGCTGGCCGAGTACCGGGTGGACGCGGACCTGGATGAGAACCAGGAGGAGCCCCGGGGCTCGGACCGGGACGTGGATGTCCCGGTGGCCGGGGACGGCCGGCGCGGCGCGGCGGGCTGAGCCACGGGCGCGGTGCTCACCCGCGCGCACCGGACGACGGCCCGGGGCGCCGCGCTCGGTGGATCGGTGGTGCTGGCCGCGCTGTTCATGGCGCTGCCGGCGGGCGCCGAACCCGAACAGGGCGGCGGCCCGGCCGAGCCGAAGCGCCAGTGCACCGTCTCGGACAAGCGGCTGTCCGAGCTGTCCGGGCTGGCCACCGACGGCGGGCAGCGGCGTTGGGCGATCTCCGACGGCGGCTCCCAGGTCCGGGTGTACGAGCTGGGGCCGGACTGCGCGGTGCGCAACGTGCTCAGCTCACCGGTGAACCCGTACGACGTGGAGGACCTGGCCCGCTCACCGGACGGGACGTTCTGGCTGGCCGACACCGGGGACAACCAACGCTCGCGCTCCACGGTGGCGTTGATCGCGCTGCGTGGGCGCGGCCCGGCGGTGGTGCACCGGCTCCGCTACCCGGACGGACCGCACGATGCCGAGGCGGTGCTGCTCGCCCGGGACGGCCGGCCACTGATCATCACCAAGGAGCCGGTGGCCCCGGCCGGCGTGTACCGCCCGGCGCGCGCGCTCACCGGGGGCGCGCCGGTGGCGATGGAACGGGTCGGCGAGGTGAGCCTGCCTTCCTCGACGACCAGGGGCGGGCCGATCGGCGGCATCGGCGCGCGCACCGTGACCGGGGGCGCGACCAGCGCGGACGGTACCGTGGCCGCGCTGCGCACCTACACCGACGCGTGGCTGTTCCACGCGCCGGACGGCGACCTGGTGGCCGCGTTGGGGCGTGAGCCGGTACGGGTGCCGCTGCCGGGCGAGCCGCAGGGGGAAGCGGTCGCGTTCGACGGGTCCGGGGCGCTGCTCTCGGGCACCGAGGCCCGGGACGGCGCACCCGCCGGTTTGCGGGTGGTGCCGGGTGCCGTGGTCCTGGCGCGGACGGACCCGGACGCGGAGCCGGCCCCCGACGCGGCGCCCACCGACCCCTCGGACAGGCCCAACTGGCTGGGCCGGACCCTCGCGGTGGTCGCCGTGCTCGGCTTCGGCACCGCCGGCTGGCTGAGCTGGCGGCGAGCCGGCTGACCTCAGGACGACGCGGACCTCAGAGCCGGCGCAACACCGCCACCACCCGGCCCAGCACCGTGGCCTCGTCCCCGGGGATCGGGTCGTAGGCCGGGTTGGCCGGCATCAGCCAGATGTGCCCGTCGCGGCGCTTGAACGTCTTCACGGTGGCCTCGCCGTCGATCATCGCGGCCACGATGTCGCCGTTCTCCGCGACCGCCTGCTGGCGCACCACCACCCAGTCCCCGTCGGTGATCGCGGCCTCGATCATCGAGTCACCACTCACCGTGAGCAGGAACAACGTGCCTTCACCGACGATCTCCCGGGGCATCGGGAAGACGTCCGAGATGGCCTCCTCGGCCAGGATCGGCCCGCCGGCCGCGATCCGGCCGACCACCGGGATGAACGCCGGTGAAGGCCGGTGCGCGCGCAGCTCCTCGGCGACGCCCGGGTCGTCGTCGCCCCGGGCGGCGATCGCGCCCAGCTCGTCCGGGCCGCGCACGTCGACCGCGCGGGTGCGGTTCGGGTCGCGGCGCAGGAAGCCCTTCCGCTCCAGCGCGCGCAGCTGGTGGTGCACCGACGAGGTGGACTGCAGCCCGACCGCGTCGCCGATCTCCCGCACGCTCGGCGGGTAGCCGAACCGTTCCACCCAGTCCCGGATGACCTCGAGCACCTTGCGCTGCCTCGGGGTCAGCCCCGCCGGGTCGGCGCTCGGCGGATCGGGGAACGAGCGTACTTCCGCCCGCGACCCGGTGGTCACCTCGTCTTCGGTCGATCCGCGTGTCATGTCGGCCGAACCTCCCTGCCTTCCGTGTTTCGCGGCCCTCGCGAGGAGGGCGCGGCCTGTCCGTTCTGCTGGCACCGTAGACCGGCCGTCCGACAACTCCAAACAAATGTTCGACGACACGCGGGACCAATTTTCCGGTTTTGTCGGTGCCCGGTGGTAGACATCGTCGCACGGTCGTTCGATCGAACGGTCGTGCGAGGTCCGTTCTACCACGAGGTGTCGAGGAGGCGTGATGAACCGGAGCGTGAGCACGGTGCCGGCGGTGAACGAGCGGCCCGAGCGGCCGGTCGATCAGGCGGCGGTGCCCGAGCAGCGGGTGGCCCCGGCCGCCCGGCGCGGTCGGGAAGCGGTGCGGCCGGTGCCGGTCCGCCGGGAGAGCGTCCGGCCCCTGCCGTCCGGCCCGGGTCGGCGGGTCCGGCCGGTGGCGCCGTCGGCGGTGTCGTCCGCACCGTCGGTGCCGGCGGCGTCGCCCGAGGGCGACCGGCTCGCGGCCGCCGTGCGCCGGCACCCGGCCGGGCGGCGCGCGGCCGCGATGCGCCGCCACCCGGCGGGACGGCGGGTGAGCCCCGCGCGGCCCTCGGCCGTGGCCGCCCGGCGGCCGGCCCGGGCGCGGGTGGAGGCGCCACGGGCCGTGCCGGGGCCGTCCTGGGTGGTGTTGCTGCTGTCCGGGCTGATGGCCGCCGGGCTGGTGGTGGGGCTCGGCCTGCTGGCCGACGCGGTGAGTGCCGCCCGGGTCCCGGACCGGGTCGGTTCGGTCCAGGTGCAGGCCGGCGAATCGCTGTCACAGGTTGCTCGCCGTGCCGCGCCGTCCGCCGATACGGGTGCGGTGGTCCGGCGGATCGTCGAATTGAACGACCTCGGCTCACCGTCCGTACAGGCCGGGCGGGTGTTGCTCAGTCCCATCGGGTGAGTTCGCGACGATCCACGCCATATGGGGTCTGTCGGCTTTGCTAGCCCCTACATCTTGTGGTTACATGGATGTGGTTCGGCCACCAGCCGAACGCGGACGTGTGGGGGAGGATGTCCACCGGTGCGTTGCCCGTTCTGTCACCACGCCGACTCCCGGGTCATTGACTCGCGGGACGTCGAGGACGGCAAGGCTACTCGACGCCGTCGCTCGTGCCCGGAGTGCGGGCGCCGGTTCACCACGGTCGAGGAAGCGGTGCTGGCCGTGGTGAAGCGCAGTGGGGTCACCGAGCCGTTCATCCGGGACAAGGTCGTCAACGGGGTCCGCCGGGCCTGCCAGGGCAGGCCGGTCGGCGAGGACGCGTTGCAGCACCTGGCCCACCGGGTCGAGGAAAGCATCAGGGCGGGGGGAGCGGCCGAGGTGCCGAGCCACGAGGTCGGGCTGGCGATTCTGGGCCCGCTGCGTGAGCTCGACGAGGTCGCGTATCTCCGCTTCGCCAGTGTGTACCGGTCGTTCTCCAGCATCGACGACTTCGAGAAGGAGATCGCCGACCTGCGCGACGCCGGTGCGGGCCAGCCACCCGGGGCATCCAAGCCGTCCGACACCGAATAGCCGTACCGCGAGATCCGCCAGAGAGGGACTACACGCATGACCGAGGCTGTGGGCCGCCAGGGCCAGCAGAGCCAGCGGGGGGACAAGGCGACCGCTGAGGGGAAGGCCCGCAAACGGGGCGGCGCGCTGCGCATCGAGCGCGTGCACACCACCGCCGGCGTGCATCCGTACGACGAGGTCCGGTGGGAACGCCGGGACGTGGTGATGACCAACTGGCGGGACGGCTCGATCAACTTCGAGCAGCGCGGGGTGGAGTTCCCCGAGTCCTGGTCGGTCAACGCGACGAACATCGTGACCAGCAAGTACTTCCGAGGGGCCGTCGGCTCCCCGCAGCGGGAGAGCAGCCTCCGCCAGCTGATCGACCGGGTGGTCTCCACCTACGTCGCGGCCGGCGTCGAGCACGGCTACTTCGGCTCCGACGAGGACGCCCAGGTCTTCGAGCACGAGCTGACCTGGATGCTGCTGCACCAGGTGTTCAGCTTCAACTCCCCGGTCTGGTTCAACGTCGGCACCGCCAGCCCGCAGCAGGTCAGCGCCTGTTTCATCCTCTCCGTGGACGACACCATGGAGTCGATCCTGAACTGGTACCGCGAGGAGGGCCTGATCTTCAAGGGCGGCTCCGGCGCCGGGCTGAACCTGTCCCGCATCCGCTCCTCCAAGGAGCTGCTGTCCTCGGGGGGCACGGCCTCCGGGCCGGTCTCCTTCATGCGCGGTGCGGACGCGAGCGCGGGCACCATCAAGTCCGGCGGGGCCACCCGGCGCGCGGCCAAGATGGTCGTGCTGGACGTCGACCACCCGGACATCGGCGAGTTCGTGCAGACCAAGCTGCGCGAGGAGGAGAAGATCCGGGTCCTCCGGGACGGCGGCTTCGACATGGACCTGGGCGGCGCGGACATCGCGTCGGTGCAGTACCAGAACGCGAACAACTCCGTGCGGGTCTCCGACGAGTTCATGCGCGCGGTGGAGGACGACGCCCAGTTCGGGCTGCGCGCCCGCCTCACCGGTGAGGTGATCGAGAAGGTCAGCGCGCGCGGGCTGTTCCGGGACATCGCCGAGGCGGCCTGGGCCTGCGCGGACCCCGGCGTGCAGTACGACGACACCATCAACGACTGGCACACCTGCCCGGAGTCCGGCCGGATCACCGCGTCCAACCCGTGCAGCGAGTACCTGCACCTGGACAACTCCAGCTGCAACCTGGCGTCGCTGAACCTGCTCAAGTTCCTCGGCGAGGACGGCGAGTTCGACGCCGTCCGGTTCACCAAGTCGGTCGAGCTGGTGATCACCGCGATGGACATCTCGATCTGCTTCGCGGACTTCCCGACCGAGCCGATCGGCGAGACCACCCGCGCGTTCCGCCAGCTGGGCATCGGCTACGCCAACCTGGGTGCGTTGCTGATGGCCACCGGCCGGGCGTACGACTCGGAGGGCGGCCGGGCACTGGCCGCCGCGATCAGCTCCCTGATGACCGGTGTCGCCTACCGGCGGTCGGCCGAGCTGGCCGGCGTGGTCGGCAGCTACGACGGCTACGCGCGCAACGCCGAGGCGCACCAGCGGGTGATGCGCAAGCACGCCGCCGCCAACGACGCGATCCGCACCCTGCACCCGATGGACACCGGCGTGCACCGCCTGGCCACCAAGGCCTGGCAGCAGTGCCTCAAGACCGGGGAGAAGAACGGCTGGCGCAACGCGCAGGCCAGCGTGCTGGCGCCCACCGGGACCATCGGCCTGATGATGGACTGCGACACCACCGGTATCGAGCCGGATCTGGCGCTGGTCAAGTTCAAGAAGCTGGTCGGCGGCGGGTCCATGCAGATCGTCAACCAGACCGTGCCGAGGGCGCTCGGCGCGCTGGGCTACCCGACCGAGCAGGTCGAGGCGATCGTGGAGTACGTGGCCGAGCAGGGCCACGTGGTGGACGCGCCGAGCCTGAAGCCGGAGCACTACGAGGTGTTCGACTGCGCGATGGGCGAGCGGTCCATCCCGGCGATGGGCCACGTGCGGATGATGGCCGCCGTGCAGCCGTTCATCAGCGGTGCGATCTCCAAGACGGTGAACATGCCGGAGTCGGCCACCGTGGAGGACGTCGAGGAGATCTACCAGCAGGGCTGGAAGCTGGGCCTGAAGGCGCTGGCCATCTACCGGGACAACTGCAAGGTGGGCCAGCCGCTCTCCAACGCCAAACCCAAGGCGGCGGAGGCCGAGGAGCCGAAGACGGTCGTGGTGGAGAGCCGCCCGGTGCGGCGGCGGCTGCCCAAGAAGCGGCCCAGCCAGACCGTGTCGTTCACCGTGGGCGGCGCCGAGGGCTACCTGCACGCCGGCTCCTACCCGGACGACGGCCTCGGCGAGATCTTCATCAAGCTGGGCAAGCAGGGCTCCACGCTGGCCGGCGTGATGGACGCCTTCTCCATGTCCATCTCGGTCGGCCTGCAGTACGGCATCCCGCTGGAGTTCTACGTCTCGAAGTTCTGCAACCAGCGCTTCGAGCCGGCCGGCATGACCGACGACCCGGACATCCGGATCGCCACCAGCGTGCTGGACTACCTGTTCCGCCGCCTGGCGCTGGACTACCTGCCCTACGAGAAGCGCGCCCAGCTGGGCATCTTCTCCGCCGACGAGCGCACCGAGCAGGTCGCCGACAGCTACGGCTCCGAGGTCGACCTGGACGCCCTGCGCAGCACGGTGGAAGCCACCCCGGCGGCCCAGGAGCAGGCCCAGTCGGAGGAGAGCACCTCGGCGCCGCTGGCCGCCGGCAGCTCGACCGAGCTGATCGAGCTGCGCCAGGGCAAGGTGGCCGACGCGCCGCTCTGCCTGACCTGCGGCACCAAGATGCGGCCGGCCGGTTCCTGCTACGTCTGCGAGGGCTGCGGCTCCACCTCCGGCTGCAGCTGACCCGTCACAGCCGTCCGCTCCCCACCGGCGGCCACCCTCCCGTACGGGACAGTGGCCGCCGGTGTGGCGAGGTCAGGGCCGGAATACGGGTCTTCCCCGATGCCGCCGCCGGTGCCCTGCCGGTTCACTGGTGGCATGTGGAAGTTGATCGGGCTGGTGGCCCTGGTGGTGCTGAGTTGTGTGCTCCTCGGGCACGTCGCCAAGGCCGTGATCGGGCTGGCCCTGATCGCCCTACTGGTGATCATTGCGAAGGCCGTCTACCAGACCGTCACCTCGGCCCGCGCCGGATGAGCTGACTCAGGTGGCGCTGCGCTCGGCGGCGGCGTCCGGGTCGGCCGGAGTGGTCCCGGAGCGGAGCAGTTGGCGCCACTGTTCGAGGTTCCAGGTGGCCGGCCGGGTTTCCTCGAGGAACCGCTCCAGCGTGGCGACGAACCGCGCCGGGTCGGTGTGAAACGGGAAGTGCCCGGCCCCTTCGAAGATCTCCAGCCGGCTGCCCGGCATGGCCTTGTGCGCCCTCCGGCCGTGCTCCACCGGCACCACCGCGTCCCGCGAGCCCCAGACCAGCAGCGTCGGCATGCCCTGGGTGAGGTAGCAGCGGTCCAGCATGGTGATCACCTGGCCGCGCCAGTCCACCACCGAACGCAGGCTGCGGATGAAGGCGGCCCGCGCGGTCGCGTCGGGCAGCGCGTCCACCACCCGCAGCAGGTCGGGCGCGTCCTGGCCGAGCGGGGTGTCGAGCGCCCGCAGCAGGGACACGGCGATCCGGGTCTGCCAGCGGGCGGTGGGCAACCGGGGCAGCCGCAGTGCCCACTCCGCGCCCGGCAGGGTGAGCGCCCGCAGCAGCAGGCTGACCTCCGGGCCGCCGCCCCCGCTGCCCACCAGCACCAGGCGCTCGGTGCGTTCCGGGAACTGGTAGGCGAACTGCATGGCCACGCCGCCGCCGAGCGAGTGGCCGACCAGGGTGGCCCGGCGCACGCCCAGCACCCCGAGCAGGTCCCGCACCCCGTTCGCGTAGGCGGCCACCGAGTAGTCGGCCCTCGGCTTGTCCGAGAGCCCGTGCCCCAGCAGGTCCGGGGCGATCACCAGATAGCGCCGGGCCAGCGCGTCCAGCACCGGTTCCCAGGTGACGGAGTTGTCCCCGATGCCGTGGATGAGTACCAGCGGGGAACCCGAGCCGGCGACCCGGAACGCCCGGCGGTATCCGTGCACCGTCCGGAACCGGAGCTCCGGGGCGCGCACCGGCACCGGGCCCAGCCGCCCGCCGGCTCCGTGGTAACCCCGGGGCGCCGCCATCCGCCGAGGTTAGAGCGCCCGCGCGGCGAACAGTTTCCGCTCGCGTTGCCGGTGGGTTACCTAGCGTCCGGTCACTCGGTCGGGCCGCCCTGGTGCTCGGCGAGGAACCGCTCGACCTCGGCGCCCAGCTCGTCGGCGGTGGGCAGGGGCTGGTCCTCGGCGAGCAGCGAGGGACGCTGCTCGCCGATGCCGCCGCCGGCCGAGTCGTAGCGCTGCTCCAGCGCCTCCACAACCCGGGTGGCCTGCTCCGAGCTGGCCACCTTGCGCTGGATGTCGGCGCCGACCGCCTCGGCGGCCTCGGTCAGGGCGTCGGTGGGCAGCAGCAGCCCGGTGCTCACGCTGACGTGGTCCAGCAGCGTGCGCGCGGCGTGCGGGTACTCGGTCTCCGCCAGGTAGTGCGGCACGTGCACGGCCAGGCCCATCGCGTCCTGCCCGGTCTGCCCGAGGCGCAGCTCCAGCAGCGCGCCGGCGCTGCCCGGCAGCTCGGCGGTGGACTCCCACTGCTCGTGGTGGTCGATCAGCTCGGGACGGGTGGCGTGCGCGGTGACCCCGGCCGGCCGGGTGTGCGGCACGGCCATCGGGATGGCGTTCATGCCGACCGTCACGTCGACGCCGAAGTACTCGACCAGCTCGCCGACGGCGGCGGCGAACCGCTCCCACTGGAAGTCCGGTTCGGGGCCGGTGAGCAGCAGGAAGGGGGTGCCGGCCAGGTCACGCAGCGCATACAGGGCGAGGATCGGCTCCTCGTAGTCCGCCCAGCGGTTTCCCTCGAAGGTCATGGTGGGCCGGCGGGACCGGTAGTCGATCAGCTGGTCCGCGTCGAACGTGGCCACGATGGTCGACGGCAGAGCGGAGAGCAGGTGGTCGACGGCCAGCCGGCTGGCGTGCCCGGCGTCGATGTAGCCGCCCATGTGGTGAAGCAGCACGAACGGCTCGTCACCGCTGGCCATCGGGGCGTCCGACGGTCGGGTGAGCGCGGCCTGCGCGTCCTCCTCGACCTGGTACAGCTCGGTGGGATCCAGCATCGCGGGACCTCCTCGGGGAATTGCGTCGTTGCCAGTCTCAACGCACCGCGGCGTTAGATCCATCCCATTCCCGTGCTTGGCGTCCGTTGGCTCCATCACTATGGGAAGACGTGGATACGCGGCGTTCGGTGTGGTTGGTCTGGTCGGTCGGGGTCTTCGCCTATCTGGTGGCGGTACTGCAGCGTTCTTCGTTCGGGGTGGCCGGCCTGGACGCCACCGCCCGGTTCCACGCGGCGCCGGTGACGCTCTCCGGGTTCGTGGTGCTGCAGCTTCTGGTGTACGCCAGCCTGCAGATCCCGGTCGGGCTGCTGCTGGACCGGTACGGCGCGCGCCGGCTGATCGTGGCCGGCGGGCTGATCATGGCCACCGGGCAGCTGCTGCTCGCCGTGGTCACCGACCTGCCGGTGGCCCTGCTCGCCCGGGGGCTGGTCGGCGCGGGTGACGCGCTGACCTTCATCAGCGTGCTGCGCGTGGTCGGCGCCTGGTTCAGCCCGCGCCGCGCGCCGTTGATGACCCAGCTGACCGCGCTGATCGGCCAGCTCGGCCAGGTGCTGAGCGCGATCCCGCTGGTCGCCCTGCTGCACGGGGCCGGCTGGACCGCCGCTTTCGGCTCGGCCGCCGGGCTGGGCACGCTGGCGCTGGTGCTGGCCTGGGTGGTGGTGCGGGACCGGCCGCGCGGAGTGGTGGACACGGCGGCCGCGCCCACCCTGGGCGAGGTGGTGCGAGGGCTGCGGGAGGCCTGGCTGACCCCGGGCACCCGGCTGGGCTTCTGGTCGCACATGGGCACCCAGTTCTCCGGGACGGTGTTCGCGCTGCTCTGGGGCATGCCGTTCCTGGTGGCCGGGCAGGGCCTGCGGCCGGTGGAGGCCAGCGTGCTGCTCACCGTGTTCGTGGTGGCCGGCATCGTGGTCGGCCCGGTGATCGGCGAGCTGACCGCCCGGCACCCGCTGCGCCGTTCCTGGATGGTGCTGGCGATCATCGCGGCGACCGCCGCCGCGTGGACGGCGGTGTTGCTCGCGCCGCAGCCGGCCCCGCGCTGGTTGCTGGTGGTGTTGGTGCTGGTGCTCGCCGCGGGTGGTCCCGGTTCCATCGTCGGCTTCGACTTCGCCCGCACCTTCAACCCGGGCGGCCGGCAGGGTACGGCGGTGGGCATCGTGAACGTGGGCGGGTTCAGCGCCTCGTTGGTGGTGGTGCTGGCCGTCGGCCTGGTGCTCGGCGCGGTCGGCGGCCCGGACGGGTACACCCCGGAGGCCTTCCGCGCGGCGTGGTGCGTGCAGTACGCGGTCTGGGCGATCGCCCTGGTCGGCGTGCTGCGCTCGCGCCGGCTGACCCGGCGCCGGATGGCCAGGGAGGGCGTGGTGGTGCCGTCGCTGCGCGAGGTGATCACCCGCCGCCGGGCGCTCGCGCGTTCATCCGGGACGGCGGGCTGATCACCCGATAGTGACAATGACTATCATCTCCGTCAGAATCCAAAGAGCTGACCGGAGAAGGGTAGAAACGGCGTGCGCATCGCATTCGTGGGCAAGGGAGGCAGCGGCAAGACCACCCTCGCCGCCCTGTTCACCCGCTATCTGGCCGAATCGGGTCGTCCGGTGCTGGCCATCGATGCGGACATCAACCAGCATCTGGGTCAGGCGCTCGGCCTGGACGAAGGGGCGGACACCGCCCCGCCGCTGGGTGCGGACCTGCTCTGGCTGAAGAACCACCTGCGCGGGGACAACCCCCGGATCCCCTCGGCCGACGTGATGATCAAGACCACTCCGCCGGGGCGCGGCTCCCGGATGGTGCGGCTGACCGAGGACGACGAGGTGCTGCGCCGCTACGCGGTCCCGCTGCCCGGCCCGGCCGGTGCGCGGATGATGGTCACCGGGGAGTTCGACACCGAGGACATCGGGGTTTCCTGCTACCACTCCAAGACCGGCGCGGTGGAGCTCTACCTGAACCACCTGCTCGACGGCCCCGGCGAGTACGTGGTCGTGGACATGACCGCCGGCGCGGACGCGTTCGCCTCCGGCCTGTTCACCCGCTTCGACCTCACCGTCCTGGTCAGCGAGCCGACCCGGCGGGGCGTCGGGGTGTACCGGCAGTACCAGGCCAACGCGGACGGGCACGCCGTCCCGCTGCGGGTGCTGGGCAACAAGGTGACCAGCCCGGAGGACGTGGCCTACCTGCGCGAGCAGGTCGGGCCGGCGCTACTGGCCACCCTCGGCCAGTCGGCCTGGGTGCGCGCGGCGGAGCGCGGCGAGCCCGGCCCGATGGCCACCCTGGAGCCGGAGAACCGCGCCGCGCTGGACACCATCCTGGCCGCGCTGGACGGGGCCGAGCGCGACTGGGCCGCGTACCACCGGGGCACCGTGGAATTCCACCTGCGCAACGCCGCCGCCTGGGCGAACCGCTCGCTGGGCATCGACCTCACCGACCAGGTCGACCCCGACTTCACCCCCGGCCCCGCGACAATCACCGCCTGACCCGCTGCCGATCTTCGTTCGGGCGGGGTGCCGGTTTAAAGATCGGCTTGGACGGCGCGGCTGGGTGGTCTTCCGCCGCTCGGGTGCGGCCCCGTTGCGTCGGATACCGGGGTTCGGTCACGGAGTGTTGCCGGTTGTGGGTCGTTTGACTGACCGCGGTCGCTCCACCCTGGTGAGAACGGTAGGGTGATCGTCGTCTCTGGCGGTTCAGCCGCGATATTCGACGCTAAATCGCCACCAACGGCGATCATGCCGCCGCTCGGCGGTCGTCACCATGTGTAGTCACAGCCGTATGCAAACACCCTGCACCCGAGTCCAGCGCAACGGGCCGCACCCGTGTCCGACGCAACGGGCCGTACCCCGAGTCCGACGCAACGGGCCGCACCCGGGCGGCGGAAGACCACCCAGGCGCGCCGTCCAAGCCGATCTTTAAACCGGCACCCCGCCCAAACGAAGATCCACATCAACCTCACGCACCTCCCGAGGTCGGCAAAGGGCGATGAGGTTGATGTGGATCTCGGAACGTGCGTCAGGTCGAAGCGCCGGGGCCGGCCATGAGTTCGACCCCGCCCTGTACGGGTTCGGCGCAGTCGGTACAGGTCAGGCCGGCGCGGATTGCGCCGCCGCCGCAACTGGTGTGCCGGGCTAGCCTCGGTGGGCCGGCGGGGCCGGCCAGGTGGGCGTCGCCCCATTGCATCAGCGCGAGCACGGGGACGGCCAGGCCCTGGCCCATCGGGGTCAGCCGGTACTCGAAACGGTCCGGGCGCTGCTGGTAGCGGACCCGCTCGAGCACGCCGGCCTCGACCAGTTTGGTCAACCGGTCGGTGAGCACGTTGCGGGCCAGGCCGAGGCTGGCGGAGAACTCGTCGAAGCGGTGCAGGCCGAGCAGCGCGTCGCGCACGATCAGTAGCGTCCACCGCTCGCCGATGATCTCCAGCGCGCGGGCCAGCGAGCACACCTCGCCGTCGTAGGTCCGTCCGAGCACCCGGCCTCCTCGCGTCCCCGCCGAGCCTAGCAGAGTGGGTTGCTTCATAGGACTGAAATGCTCTACGGTGCGTTGCATCACGCTACTCAATCCGACGGAACGGCGGCGAGACCAGTGGCAAAGATCGACTCGCACCCGAACGTGATCGAGGTCCGCCGGCGCACCGCCGAGGGCGAGACGCAGCCGCCGCCCGAGGTCCTGGACGCCGAGTGGCTGCGCGAGCTGTGCCGGAGGGCCGGCGCGCAGGACGTCGGGTTCGTGGAGATCGAGCGGGCGGAGCTGGCCGGGGAGCGGGAGGAGATCGCCCGGTCGTTCACCGGTGCCCGGGCGCTGATCAGCTTCGTGTGCACGATGAACCAGGAGAACGTGCGCAGCCCGTCCCGGTCGGCCAGCAACCTGGAGTTCCACCTCACCAACCACGACACCAACGAGGTGAGCCGCCGGATCGTCTACGAGTTGCAGCAGCTGGGGGTGCGGGCGTTCAACGGGGCGGTCGGCTTCCCGATGGAGATGGACCGGTTCCCCAGCGAGCGGATCTGGACGGTGGCGCACAAGCCCATCGCGGTGGAGGCCGGACTGGGTCACATCGGCATCCACCGCAACGTGATCCACCCGAAGTTCGGCAACTTCATCCTGCTCGGCACGGTGGTCGTCGACACCCCCGTCAGTGCCTACGACCGGCCGATCGACTACAACCCGTGCCTGGAGTGCAAGCTGTGCGTGGCGGCCTGTCCGACCGGGGCGATCAATCCGGACGGCCGGTTCGACTTCTCCGCCTGCTACACGCACAACTACCGGGAGTTCCTCGGCGGGTTCGAGAACTGGGTGGAGCAGATCGTGGAGTCCCGGGACGCCAAGGACTACCGGCGCCGGGTCAGCGAGCCGGAGAGCGCGTCCATGTGGCAGAGCCTGGGATTCGGGCCGAACTACAAGGCCGCCTACTGCGTCTCGGTCTGCCCGGCCGGCGAGGACGTGCTCGGGCCGTACCTGGACAGTCGCAAGACCCACCTCGCCGAGGTGGTCAAGCCGCTGCAGAACAAGGTGGAGACGGTCTACGTGCTCGCCGAGTCGGACGCCGAGGCGCACGTGGTGAAGCGCTTCCCGCACAAGCGGGTCAAGCGGGTGGGCAGTGGGCTGCGGGCGCGCACGGTGGACGGGTTCATCGCCGGCCTGCCGCTGTTGTTCCAGCGCGAGGTGGCCAAGGCGCGGGGGCTGGACGCCACCTACCACTTCACCTTCACCGGTGCCGAGGAGCGCGAGCTCACCATCGTCATCTCCGGCGGAGAGCTGACTATCACCAAGGGCCTCCACGGCGACCCGGACATCCGGGTCCGGGCGGACACCCGCACATGGTTCGAGTTCGTGGCCGGTGAGCGGTCCATCGTGTGGCCGCTGCTGTCCCGGCGGATCCGGCTGGCCGGCCCGCCGCGCCTGCTGACCGCCTTCGCCCGCTGCTTCCCGCGCTGAGTCGGCCGCGCCGAAACGGCCGCGCCGCCGGTTCCCCTCGGACCCGGCGGCGCGGCACTCGGCTCTCGAGGCTCAGTCCTCGGCGAGCAGTCGGTAGATCGTCTTGCGGGCCTCGGCCAACGCGGCGGACGCGGTGTCCCGCTGCGCGTCGGTGCCGGCGGACCCGATCTGCTGCACGGCCGCGTGCAGCTGGCCGTACTGGGTGCGCAGGTTCGCCACGCTCTCGCTCACCTCGTCACCCGCCGCGACGTTCCACACCTTGTCCAGTTCGGCGCGGTGCTCCTCGACGTACCGGGTGCCCTCATCGGTCAGCGCGACGGTGCGCCGGCCCTCGGACTCTTCGGTGCGCACCAGGCCCTCGTCCTCCAGCTGTTGCAGCGTGGGGTAGACCGAGCCCGGGCTGGGCCGCCAGGCGCCACTGGTGCGCTCGCCGATCTCCTGGATGATCTCGTAGCCGTGCCGGGGCTGCTCGGAGAGCAGGGTGAGCACGGCCAGCCGGATGTCGCCCCGGGGGCGCCGGCCGCGCCGGCCCCTCGGGCCGCCCGGGAAGCCGCCGCCCGGCGGACCGAACCCGGGGCCCCATCCGGGACCCGGGCCGAAGCCGGGTCCCATGCCGGGGCCGAAGTCGGGCCCGCCCTGGCCTCGGCGGCTCCGGTGCCCCCGGAAGTGGCCTCGGCGGCCCCGTCCGAAGTCGTCGCCGGGTTCTCCGTCGCCGGGCCGGTGATGCGCGAATGCCTGGTGGCCGTGCCGGCGCAGCGCGCCGCGGAGCATGCTCCAACGGGGGTCCCAGGCGGGGTTGATGCTTGTCATGATGACTCCTCTTGGATAGTTCACGTCATGCCAGCGAGTGTCGCTGATGTAGTAACGATATGTCGTAACCGATCGGATGGCAAGGATATTCCGGAACCCCGTGCGGCCCCGGGGCGTTGAACCACATATGCCGGCGATGCTGAACCCGAGGCGGATCTCCGCCTTCCGTGCGCTGTGGCGCGCCCTGCGCGGCCACCGTGAACCCGGGGCGCCCGACCTCGGCGAGCGGGCCCGGGCGCTGCCCCGGCTCACCGGCGACGCGCTGGCCGGCCGTTACCCGGGCATCGGCCGGGGCAAGCTGGCGATGATCGTGATCGCGCTGGTCTATGTGGTCTCGCCGGTGGACGTGGTGCCGGAGCTGCTGCTCAACGTGCTCGGCCTCACCGACGACGCGGTGGTCGGCATGTGGTTGGCCGGCACCTTCCTCACCGAGACCGAACGCTATCTGCGCTGGCGGCGCACGCCACCCGGGGTGGTCGACGGGCAGCTGGGTTAATCCGGCCGGCCGAGCTCCCGTGCGAGCGCGGCGATGAACTCGAACGCGTCCGGACCACGCAGCGCGGCTTCCCAGAACGCCTCGAACAGCCGCTCGTACAGTGCGATGTCCTCGCGGTCCCGGATCGCCAGCTCGGCGTCCACTGTCTCGACCAGCACGAGCGAATCGTCGTAGATCGAATAGTCGTGCATGGCGACCGTCGGTAGCGGGGCGTCGGAGGGCAGCACCGCCAGTTCGACGTTCAGCAGTCCGGAAAGCATCAGCAGCCGATCCAGCTGGGCGCGGAGTACGGCCGGCGGGCATAGACGAGCGCGGAGCGCGCCTTCCGTCATCAGGAACCGGAAGTGCTTTTCGGCCAGGTAGAGCACTTCCTGGCGGCGCAGCCTGGTGCGGACGGCTTCGTCGACATCCGAGGGGTGATCGTAGAAGTCGGCAAGGCCGGCAAACACGTGGCGGGCGTATTCGCCGGTCTGCAACAAGCCCGGAATGATCATCGTGGTGAGCATGCGAGACCGGGCGGTCGCATGGGACAGAACCACGCCCGCGCGTTGCCGGGGGGCGAAACCGGCACGCAGTTGTCGCCTCCAGGTCGCGTACTCAACGCGAAGGCTGCGGAGGTCCTCGATGAGCGCCGCCTGTACCTCGGGCGCGGCATGAACCGCGTCGGCCCAGGCGCGCACGTCCTGCGCCGATGCGGTCTGTTTACCGTTCTCCAGGCGGGAGACCTTCGAAGCTGGCCAGCCGAGGCGCTCGGCTAGCTCCTTACCCGATAACTCGGAGTCCTCACGCAGCCGGCGCAGCCGGTTGCCGAAACCGGCCCTCCCATCTTGTTCGCTGGTCACGGCCCTCCAGTGGTCACCTCCGGGTGTAGCCGGATGGGTGGCTCGGCGCGGGTGTGGTCTTCCGCAACGTAGTCCCTCCACGGTGTCGCATGTGCCATGGCCAGGTCGATCCACGCCTCGTGTCTGGCGATGAGTCCGGGATCGGTTATCAGGTCGTGGCCCAGCGAACGGTCGTCCTTGGTGAACCGCATGAGCACGAGTTGGGTCGAGTCGAACACCCAGAAGTCGTGGTCCGGGAGGTTGAGCTCGTTGGCGCGATTGCGGTCCAGATAGCGGATGTCCTCGCCGTTGCGGGAGTTCTGCGCGTTGCTCCAGATCATGAACCGGTTGTAGGGCGTGAGCGGATCCTCCATGACCCGAACGCGCTCGAACCGTGCACCCGCGGCGGTTCGTTCCCGCAGGTTCAGGTCCCAGTCGTCAAAACGCTCCGGGCGTTCGGGTGACCGCTCGCCGGCCAGGAATGCCTCTCGCTCCGGTGTCTCGTAGGCCACGTCGTAACGCCCGCGGTTCTCCAGCCTGCGGGCCGCGTGCTTGACCTGGCGAAACAGCTCCATGAACTCTTCAGGGGTGAGCGCGGTCATCGGCGATGCTCTTCTGGGAAGAAGCGCACCAACCCGGCGGGGATTTCGACCGCGTCCTCGTGGTCGGGCAGGGCCATAGTGGCGCGTGCGGCCGGATCGGTGACCTTCCAGCCTTGTATCACGTATGTTCCGCGATCGGTCGCGTAGAGCGTTGGACTCTCGCCGACGCGTGACTCCTTGCCTAAGAACTCCAGCCTCACGGCATCCTCCTTAGCTGCCCGGTGGGTACAGCGTGGAGGATGGCGTTACAACAGGTCAAGCAATTGTTTGCAATTGTGAATTCTTGCCCGCCAGCGTGTGTCAGGATGCTGGCGTGACGGATCTGCTGCTTGCCGGTGGTGTGCTGGGTTGCCTGGTCTGGTTGGTGGTGCTGACCGGCCGGTGCCGGCGGCATCTGCGCGACTGCGTGGACGGGGAGCCCGTGTACCGGCGGATGCCGGACGGGAGGTACCGGTTCTCCTGGATGATCAATGGCGAGCTCGCCCGGGCCGGCGGAGCTCCCGGTCAGGATCATCCGGAGGAGATCCGATAGACATCTCCGCATGGAGTTCATGCGCGCGGTCGTGTTGGACCGCTTCGGGGACGCGGACGCGCTGGCCATGTCCCAGCGTCCGGTGCCGGAGCCGTTGCCCACCGAGGTCCGGGTGCGGGTGGAGGCCGCCGGGGTGAACCCGGTGGACTGGAAGACCCGGGCCGGGGACGGCATGGCCCACGTGATGGGTGACCCGCCGATGGTGCTGGGCTGGGACGTGTCCGGGGTGGTGGACAAGATCGGGCCCGGGGTGACCCGGTTCGCGGTCGGTGACCCGGTGTTCGGCATGCCGTGGTTCCCGAGGCGGGCGGGCGCCTACGCGGAGTACGTGACCGCGCCGTCCCGGCACTTCGCCGCCCGTCCCGCTCGGCTGGGCGCGATGGAAGCCGCCGCACTGCCGCTGGCCGGGCTGACCGCCTGGCAGTCGTTGGTGGACATCGCCGACGTGCAGCGCGGCCAGCGGGTGCTGGTGCACGCCGCCGCCGGGGGAGTGGGCCACCTGGCCGTGCAGATCGCCAAGAGCCGGGGGGCGTACGTGGTGGGCACCGCCAGCTCGGCCAAGCACCGCTTCCTCGGCGAGCTGGGGCTGGACGAGGTGGTGAACTACCAGGGCACCCGGTTCGAGCAGGTGGTGGAGCCGGTGGACGTGGTGCTGGACACCGTCGGCGGGGACGTGGCCCTGCGCTCGCTGGACGTGCTGCGCCCCGGGGGCCTGCTGGTGTGCGTGCAGGCGCGGACCGCGACGGCGGCGATCGAGGCCGCCCCCAGCCGGGGGGTCCGCGCGGTGCCGATGCTGGTGGAGCCGGACGGGCACGCCCTGGAACAGCTCGCCGCGCTGGTCGAGGCCGGTGAGCTGCGCCCGGTGGTGGAGCGCGGCTACCCGCTCGCCGAAGCGAGCGCCGCGCACCGCCAGGCCGAGGCCGGGCGGACCACCGGAAAGATCGTCCTCACGATCTGAGCCGGCATGCGCCTAACCGCGCAGGCGTTCCGCCACCCGCCGGGAAAGCTCGGCCGCGCGGTTGCGGGCCGCCTCGCGGCGCAGGCTGAACCGGCCCAGCGCCTCTTCGCTGAGGTCGTTCAGCTCGTCCACGATGTACTCGAAACGACGGTTGAACTCGTCGGTGGCGTCTTCCAGGCCGCGCATCGCCTTGGCCACATCCGGGTTGGACCGCACCCGGGCCAGCGCCGCCTCGCCGTGGCTGGTCATTTCGGCGTATGAGGTACCGCTCCGGGCCATGGTGGGGCCCGGGGCGCTGCCGGTCACCGCGTGGCTGACCGTGTTGAAGGCGAGATCGCTGGCACCCACGCAGGCCAGCACCGGGTTGCGCACCAACGCCAGCGGTATGCCGACCGCCAGCTTGGTCCGCGCGCGGAGCTGGCGGAAGTCACCGGAAGCCGGCAGGGAAACTGAAACCACCCCTCGCTTGCTCACCACTCCAGACTGCGCGCGGCGGCCCCGGTAAAGCGAATCGTTTGCCGGTGGAGTCGGTCACGTGTCCCAGGTCACACGAGCGCGGCACGCGCTCGTGAGCTGAGCGGGCGCCCAGTTGGGCGCCCGCGGGAGATACCGCTAACGGCAGCCCAGCTCGATCGAGCCCAGCCGGTCCACGCTGGCCACCACCACGTCACCGGGGACGACCGGGACGGCGGCGGTGAGCCCACCGGAGAGCACCACCTCGCCGGCGCGCAGCCCGTCGCCCTCGACGGCCAGCGCGCGGACCAGCCAGGCCACGGCGGCGGCCGGATGGCCCAGCGCGGCGGCGCCGCACGCGGTGGCCACCACCTCGCCGTTGTGCTCCAGCACGACGCCGGCCAGGCGAGGGTCCACGCCGGCGGACACCGGCGGGCCGATCAGGTAGCGCGCGGCCGAGGTGTTGTCGGCGACCACGTCGGCCGGGGTGAACCGGTAGTCCCGGTACCGCGAGTCGATGATCTCCAGGGCCACCGCCAGGCTCGCCGTCGCGGCCAGCACGTCGGTCGCGGTCACGTGCGGGCCGGTCAGGTCCCGGCCCAGGGTGAAGGCGATCTCCGGCTCGGCCCTGGGCTGGATCAGCGCACCGGTGTCCAGCGTCGCGCCCAGGTCCAGCGCGCGCTCGGCGGCCAGGAAGCCGTAGATCGGCTCCCGCACCCCGACCTGCGTCTGCTTGGCCCGCGAGGTCAGCCCCAGCTTCCAGCCGGCCAGCGGGCCGGCCTCCTCGCGCAGCTCCCGCTGCACCAGGTAACCGGTGCCCACGCCCAGGTCGGGCAGCTCGTCGGTGAGCGGCTCGATGGCCACCCGGTCGGCCTCGGCCTTGCGCAGCCGGGCCGCCAGCTCGGTGATGTCGATGGCCATCAGGCGCCCTCCACGACCCGCACGGTGACCGGTCCCAGCCGGTCGAACTCGGCCCGGAACACGTCGCCGGCCGCCATCGGCACCGGCGCGTGCAGCGAGCCGGTCATCACCAGGTGTCCCGGTTCCAGGGCCACGCCGTTCTCGGCCAGCACGTTGGCCAGCCAGGCGACCACGGCGATCGGGTCACCCAGGGCGGCGGCGCCGGCCCCGGTGTCCACCAGCTCGCCGTTGCGGCTCAGGGCCACCCCGATGAGCCGCACGTCCAGGCCGTCCACCGGGACCAGCTGGCCGGAGAACGCGACCGCGCCGTTGGAAGCCAGGTCGGCGACCGTGTCGGCCAGCTTGATCCGCCAGTCCTCGATCCGGGAGTCCACGATCTCCACCGCGGCCACCGCGCCGGCCACGGCCCGGCGGGCGTCCGCCGCGGTCACCCCGGGGCCGGCCAGGCGGTCCCGTATCACGAACGCGATCTCCGCCTCGATCTTGGGCTGGATGAACCGGTCGAGCGGTACGGCGTCGCCACTGCCGTAGACGGTGGACCCGAACACCGGGCCGTAGTCGGGGGAGTCCAGCCCGAACAGCCGCTGGGCCGGCTTGGACGTGGCGCCCACCTTGTAGCCGGCGATCCGGTCGCCGTCCGCCAGCAGCAGGGGCACCAGCTCCCGCTGGATCGCGTACCCGTCGGCCATGCCGAGGGTCGGGTCCTCGTCGGTGAACGGGGGGATCGGCACGCGGGTGCGCCGCGCCTCGTACAGCGCGCGCGCCTTCGCCGGTGCGTCCGTCACGGGCATTTCCTGTTCGCTCCCTTACGCTCCATGGTTCCGATGGGCCCAGCCGAGCCGCCGGGAGATCGCTTCGCCGGCCTGCACCACGGCCATGGCCAGCCGGCGGCGGGACGCTCCGCGGTACCGGATCGTCGGTGCCCGCACGCCGACCGCCGCCACCACGGCCGCCGTGGCGCCCCGGATAGGCGCGGCCAGTGCGGAGATGCCGGCCTCCAGCTCGTTCACCGCCTCCGCCCAGCCGCGGGCCGCGGTGGCGGTGATCTCGTCCCGCAGCCGGTCCGGGTTCACCACGGTCTGCCTGGTCAGCGGGGTCAGTGTGGTCCCGGTCAGGTACTCCTCGCGGGCCTGCTCCGGGCGGTGCGCGAGCAGGACCTTGCCGGCGGCGGTGCAGTAGAGCGGCCAGCGCCGGCCCGCCTCGAGCGGCGGCCCGATGCGCAGCGTGTGCGCCGCCTCCAGCCGCTCCACGAAGACGATGTCGTCCCCGTCCGGCACGGCGATCTCCACCGCTTCGCCGGTCTGCTCGCGCAGCCGCACCAGCACCGGGGCCGCCGCGGCGTGCAGCTCGGTGCGCACCCGGGCCGCGTCGCCCAGCTCGAGCAGCACCAGGCCGAGCCGGTAACGCCCGCTGCGCGGGTCCTGCTCGACCAGGCCGTCGCTGCGCAGCGTGGTCAGCAGCCGGTGCACCTTGCTCTTGCCCAGGCCCAGCCGGCGGGCCAGCTCGGAGACGCCCAGCTCGGCGTCGCGGGTGAACTCCTTGAGGAGCTGTGCGGCGTTGTGCACGGTCGACAGCGTTGCATCAGGCATGGTCCGCCGCCGCCCGCCGTGTTCTGCTGAATGGAACCCCGACCACTCGCACCGCACGGGACGCTAGGCCGGCCGGACCAGCGCGTCAAGCATCCGTGTCGCCCGGTGAACCGGGGGTAGGGCAGAGTGGGCACGGGGGTGAGTCGATGACTCTGCAATCCGACGTGACCCGTCCGGTGGAGTTCTCCCTGGCCCAGCGCTACCGCGCCGGCGCGGGCCCGGTGCCGATGACCGGGGTGCAGGCGATCGCTCGGCTGCTGGTGGAGCAGCACGCGGCCGACGCCGCCGCCGGCTCGCGCACCATGTCCTTCGTCTCCGGCTACCAGGGCAGCCCGTTGGGCACGCTGGACAAGACGCTGGCCGGTGCCCCGGAGCTGGCCGAGGCGGCCGGCCTGAAGCTGGTGCCGGCGATCAACGAGGAGCTGGCCGCGACCGCGATCTGGGGCAGCCAGGTGGAGGTGCCGGGTCGCCGGCGCCGGGTCGACGGCGCGGTCGGCGTCTGGTACGGCAAGGCGCCCGGGGTGGACCGGGCCGGTGACCCGATCCGGCACGCCAACATCTGCGGCGCCGACCCCCGGGGCGGGGTGCTGGTGCTGGCCGGGGACGACCCGGCCTGCAAGTCCTCGACCATCCCCTGCATGAGCGAGCGGACGCTGGCCGGCTACGGGCTGCCGGTGTTGTTCCCGGGCAGCGCCGAGGAGATCGTCCGGCTGGGCCGGTATGGCGTGGCGCTGTCCCGCGCGTCCGGCATCTGGGTCGGCATGAAGATCGTCGCCGACGTGGCGGACGGCGTGTGGACCGTCGACGGCGCGGCCGGCACGCCGGAGATCACCGTGCCCGAGCTGGAGTGGGAGGGCCGGCCCTGGGCCTACCGGCAGACGCCGATGCTCATCCCGCCCGCCTCGGTGGCCGCCGAGGAGCAGCTCTACGGCCCGCGCACGGCCATGCTGCGCGCGTTCCTCGCGGCCAACCCGATCAACGCCATCGAGCTGGACACCCGGGACGCCTGGCTGGGCATCGTGGCCGGTGGGAAGGCGTTCGGGGACGTCCGGCAGGCGCTGGCCGACCTCGGTCTGGCCGATGACGAGGCGCTGCGCCGAGCCGGGGTGCGGCTGCTGCGGCTGGGCGCCATCCACCCGCTGGAGCGGGACCTGCTGCGCCGGTTCGGCACCGGGCTGGACACCGTTCTGGTGGTGGAGGAGAAGACCGAGTTCGTCGAGTCGGCGGTGCGCGACGCGCTGTACCGGCTGCCCGACGCCCCCGAGGTGATCGGTTCCTCGGACGCCGCCGGCGCGCCCCTGGTGCCGGTGTTCGGCGAGGTCACCGCCGGCGCACTGGCCGGCCCGCTGCGCCGGGTGCTGCGCGCCCGGCCCGAGGTGGCGGCGCGGCTGGCCCCGCCGGTGCCGGCCCGGCCGACGCTGGAGCTGCTGCCGGTGGCCCGCACCCCCTACTTCTGCTCGGGCTGCCCGCACAACCGGTCCACGGTGCTGCCGGACGGCGCGGTGGCCGGTGGCGGGATCGGCTGCCACGCCATGGTGGCGATGATCGGCCGGCCGGGTACGGCCGTGTCCTCGCTCACCCAGATGGGCGGAGAGGGAGCGCAGTGGATAGGCCAGGCCGCCCTGCTCTCCAGCGACGACGGCACCCCGGCGCACATGTTCCAGAACATCGGGGACGGCACCTTCGCCCACTCCGGCCAGCTGGCCGTGCAGGCCTGCGTGGCCGCCGGCGTGTCCATCACCTACAAGCTGCTCTACAACCGCGCGGTGGCGATGACCGGCGGGCAGGACGCCGAGGGCGGCCTCGAGGTGCCGGCGCTGACCCGCAAGCTGGCCGCCGAGGGCGTCGCCCGGATCATCGTGTGCGCGGACGAACCGGAGCGCTACAAGGACCTGGACCCCCTGGCCGACGGAGCGCGGCTGTGGCACCGGGACCGCCTGGACGAGGCGCAACGCGTGCTCGCCGCCGTGCCGGGGGTGACCGTGCTGATCTACGACCAGCGCTGTGCGGCGGAGTCCCGACGACTGCGCAAGCGCGGGCAGATCCCGGTCCGGGCCACCCGCGTGGTGATCAACGAGGCGGTGTGCGAGGGCTGCGGGGACTGCGGGGAGAAGAGCAACTGCCTTTCCGTGCAGCCGGTGGAGACCGAGTTCGGCCGCAAGACCCGGATCGACCAGACCTCGTGCAACACCGACTACACCTGCCTCACCGGGGACTGCCCCTCGTTCGTCACGGTGGAGGCGCCGGCCGGCGGGACCGCCCGGGTGGCGGGTGCGCGGCCGGAGCCGCCGTCGGTGCCCGCGCCGCCGGCCTCGTCGTCGACCGGCACGGTGAACGTGTTCCTGGCCGGCATCGGCGGCACCGGGATCGTCACGGTGAACCAGGTGCTCGGCACCGCCGCGGTGCGCGACGGGCTGGCCGTGCACGGGCTGGACCAGACCGGGCTGTCCCAGAAGGCCGGCCCGGTGGTCTCGCACCTGAGGGTCGCGCCGGACGGTTCGGCCCTGGGGGCGGCCAACCGCCTGGGTCCGGGTGACGCGGACTGCTACCTGGTCTTCGACGCGCTGGTCGGCGCGGACGCCAAGAACCTGGCCTACGCCTCACCGGGCGCCACCACCGCCGTGGTGTCCACCAGCAAGGTGCCCACCGGCTCGATGGTGCGCGACGCCTCGGTGGCCGGCCCGGACGGCGACGCGCTGCTGGACCGGATCGCCGGGACGGTCCGCGAGCTGGTCCCGGTGGACGCCGCCGGGGCCGCCCAGGCGCTCTTCGGCGACACCATGCCGGCGACGTTCCTGCTGGTCGGCGCCGCCTACCAGACCGGCTCGCTGCCCCTTTCGGACGCCGCGATCGAGTGGGCGCTCGAGCTGAACGGGGTGGCCGTGGCGGCGAACACGGCGGCGTTCCGCTGGGGCCGGGTGGCGGTGGCCGACCCGGCCGCGTTCGCCGCCGCGGTCGGTACTCCGGGAGCGGCACCCGCCGCGCCGGCCGAGCTGCCCACCGGGCTGGACCTGGGCGAGCTGGCCGGCGAGACCCGCCGGCTGGCCACGGCGCGCGCCGCCGCGCTGGTCGAGTACCAGAACCGGGCGCTGGCCCGCCGCTACCTGGACGCGGTGCGCGCCGCATGGCGGGCCGAGCGGGCGGTGGGGGAGCGCACCGACTACAGCGAGGCGGTGGCCCGGGGCTGGCACAAGCTGGCCGCGTACAAGGACGAGTACGAGGTGGCACGGCTGCTCACCGACCCGGCCTTCGAGCGCCGGCTGGCCGCCGAGGTCCCCGGCGGCACCAGGCGCCGCTACCGCCTGCACCCGCCCCTGCTGCGGGCCATGGGCCGGGACCACAAGATCGCGTTCGGCCCGTGGCTGCGGCCGGTGCTGCGCGGGTTGGCGCACGGCAGGCGGCTGCGGGGCACGCCGTTCGACCCGTTCGGCCGGACCGCGGTCCGCCGCATGGAACGTTCGCTGCGGGACTCCTACGCTTCCCTGGTCGACTCGTTGACCGCCGGGCTGACCGGGGCCAACTACGAGACCGCCGTGGCCGCCGCCGAGGCGGCCGACCTGGTGCGCGGCTACGAGGGCGTCAAGGAGCGCAACGTAGCCCGCTACCGCGCCCGCCTGGCCGAACTCGGCATCGATCCTGATTAGGGTGGTCATATGGTGAGCGGCCCGGAGAGGGACGGCGAGGTGGCCGGCCACGCGGGATGTGTGGTCTTTGGCGGCCTCCGGGGGCCCGGTCATTCCAGGCGAGGTAGTGACCGAGGCCGCTATCTCCGCCCATCGGGGGAGGGCGACCGGAAGCCGGGGATCAGGACCGCCGGTACGGCCAGGTGCAGCACAGTGAGCGCGATCTGGGTGCCCGCCGTGGCCTGCTCCAGGAAGATCGGCACGATGGACAGCGCGGCGACCGCGACGGCCAGCCCCACCCACACCGCGCGGGCGTGCCGGGTGAACCGCTCGAGCAGGGCCAGCGTGCCCCAGCCGAGCAGCCCGAACACAGCGGTGGCGATCACCGCGACCGGCAGCGTGATCACCGCCGTGCCCGTCGAGTCGGAGAGCACGAAGTCGACGCCGAACGCGGTGGCGGCGCCCCACAGCACGGCGTTCACGGCCGACGCGCCGACCACCGCGGCGGCCCTGCGAGCGGGACGGCTGGCGATGACTGGGTGAGAGATGGTCATGGTGTCCTCCTTGGTGGGTCCGACACCCATGCGTCGAACCCACCAAGGAGTTCTCGACACCCCGGAGGGAACTTTTTCTACGGCGTTTCGCGCGACGGCGGGGTGCTCTCCGCCTCGGCCCGGGCGGCCACCTCCAGCCGGGAGTGCCGGCGGCTGTAGGCCACGTAGACGATCAGGCCGAGCACGAACCAGCCGGCGAACCGCAGCCAGGTCACCGGGTCCAGGAAGGTGATCAGCCAGACGGAGAAGGCGATGCCGATGATGGGCACCACAGGCATGCCCGGGCAGCGGAAGCTGCGCGGCAGGTCCGGCTGGCGGTAGCGCAGTACGATCACGGCGACGCACACCACGATGAAGGCCAGCAGGATGCCGATGTTGGTCAGCTCGGCGGCCTCGTTGATGTCCAGCAGACCGGCGATGACCGCCGAGGCGATGCCCAGCACCCAGGTGATCCGGCTGGGCACGCCCTTGGTGGGGTGGCTCTTGCCGAACCAAGGCGGCAGCAGCCCGTCGCGGCTCATCGAGTAACCCACCCGGGAGGCGCCCAGCAGGAAGGTGAACATCACGGTGAGGATGCCCAGGATGGCCCCCACCGCGATGATCAGGGCGACCGTGCTCAGGCCCACCGAGGAGAAGGCGCTGGAGAACGCGGCCTTGGTGTCGATCTCCGAGTAGTGCACCATGCCGGTCAGTACCAGGCAGGCCAGCACGTAGAGCACCATCGAAACGGCCAGCGAGTAGATGATGGCCTTCGGCATGTGCTTCTGCGAGTCCTCGGACTCCTCGGCCGCCGTGCTCATCGCGTCGTAGCCGAACACCGCGAAGAACACGGTCGCCGCCCCGGCGAACGCCCCGGCCAGTCCGGACGGGAAGAACGGGGTGTAGTTGCCGGCCTTGATGTGGAACACACCGACCACGATGACCAGCAGCACGATGCCGACCTTGAGGTACACCAGGCTGGTCTCGAACCGCGCCGCGCTGCGCATGCCCCGGTTGAGCACGTAGGCGATGAGCAGGCAGAGCAGCGCCGCGAACAGGTCGATCTTGTACGAGCCGGACGCCACGCCGTCCGGCTCGGTGCCCGGCGCGCCGGACATCCACAGCGGGAGCTGGATGTTCAGCAGGTGCAGCAGCTCGTTGAAGTAACCGGATATGCCGATCGCCACGACGGACACGATCGCGGTGTACTCGAGCAGCAGGTCCCAGCCGATGAACCATCCGATCGGCTCACCCAGCACGGCGTAGCCGTAGGTGTACGCCGAGCCCGCCCGGGGGATCAGCCCGGCGAACTCGGCGTAGGAGAACGCCGCCGCCGCGCTGGCGATGCCGGCGATCAGGAAGGACAGCAGCACACCCGGCCCGGCCGGGTGGTCCGGGTTGTTGGCGACCGAGCCGGCGAGCGCGAAGATGCCGGCACCGATGATGCCGCCGACGCCGATGGCGGTGAGCTGCCAGAGGCCGAGCGTGCGCTTGAGGCCGCCGCTCGGTTCCTCGGTGATCTGGTCTATGGGTAGCCGTCGGAACAATCCGGTTTGTTGTGGTGTGGACGACGTTGTCATGGGACCCCTCGAACTCAGTGGCGGCTGGCCAGCGAACGGAAAAAGAACATCATGTTGGCCGGGCGTTCGCCAAGCCTCCGCATGAAGTACGGGTACCAGGCGGATCCGTAAGGCAGATAGACCCGCACGCGCCTACCGCTGACGGCCAGCGCGCGCTGTGCCTCCGAGCGCACCCCGTACAGCATCTGGAACTCGAACCCGGTCGTGCCGCCCGGTCGCGCCGCGGCCAGTTCGTCCGCGTAGCGGATCAGTGCCGGATCATGTGTGGCGACCATCGGGTAGCCCTCGCCGGCCATCAGTACTCGCAGGCACCGCCGGTAGGACTCGTCCACCTCGTCGCGTTCCCGGAAAGCGACCGAGGAGGGCTCGTCGTACGCGCCCTTGCACAGCCGCACCCGTGAGCCCGGTCCGGCCAGCTCGGCACAGTCCGTCTCGGTGCGCCGCAGGTAGGCCTGCAGCACAGTGCCGGTCTCCGGCCAGCTCCGCCGCAGCTCGCGGATGGTCTCCAGGGTGGCGTCGGTGGTGGTGTGGTCCTCCATGTCCACGGTCACCGTGGTACCCACCGCCGCCGCCTGGGCGCAGATCTTGGCGGCGTTGTCGGCGGCCATGGCCGCCCCGCCGTCCGGCAGCGCGGCCCCGAGCGCGGACAACTTGATCGAGACTTCCACCCGGGCGGCGAGGCCCCCTTCGCCCAACCGACCGAGCAGCTCCAGGTAGGACCCCGTGGCCTCGTCGGCCTCGGCCCGGTCCGAGGTGTCCTCACCGAGGTGGTCCATCGAGACCATGCGGTCGACGGCCAGCTCCCGGGCGGCGGACATGGCCTGGTCCAGGTCGGTGCCGGCGACGAACCGGTCCACCAACGGCCGTACCAGCGCCGAGCGTTCGGCGACGCCGCGCAGCCGGCGCGACCGGGCGGCGGCCAGGAAAGTGGTGCGCAACATCTGGGTCATCCCTGGTGCGGGTACCGGATACTCACCGGCGGGTTGAGGTTCTCCTTGATGGAACGGGGGCTGGTCCAGCGCAGCAGGTTGAACACCGAGCCGGCTTTGTCGTTGGTGCCCGACGCCCGGCCGCCGCCGAACGGCTGCTGGCCGACCACCGCGCCGGTGGGCCGGTCGTTCAGGTAGAAGTTGCCGGCGGTGAACCGCAGTGCCTCGCTGGCCTTCTGCAGCGCGGCCCGGTCGGTGCCGATCACCGCGCCGGTGAGCCCGTAGGCGGCGCCCCGGTCCACCACGTCCAGGATCCGGTCGAACTCCCCGTCCGGGTAGACGTGCACGGCCAGGAACGGGCCGAAGTACTCGGTGCGGAAGATGTCGTGCTCCGGGTCGGCGCCCTCCACCAGGGTCGGCTGCACGAAGTAGCCCTCGCTCGCGTCGGCCGTGCCGCCGGCCAGCACGGTGCAGCTCGGGTCGTCGGCCACCCGGCGCTGGGCCGCGTCGAGCTTGTCGAAGGCCCGCCGGTCGATCACCGCGCCGGTGAAGTTGGCCAGGTCGGCCGGGTCACCCACGGGCAGCGACCGCACCTCGTCGGCCAGGTCGTCACGCAGCCGCGCCCACACCGACCGGGGGACGAACGCGCGGGAGGCGGCCGAGCATTTCTGCCCGGAGTACTCGTAGGCGCCCCGGACCAGTGCGGTGCGCAGCACGTCGACCTCGGCGGACGGGTGAGCCAGCACGAAGTCCTTGCCGCCGGTCTCACCGACCAGCCTCGGGTAGCCCCGGTAGCTGGCGATGTTGGCGCCGACCTGGCCCCACAGGTGCTGGAAGGTACCGGTGGAGCCGGTGAAGTGGATGCCGGCCAGGTGCTCGTCGGCCAGCAGCACCTCGGACAGCGCGCGGCCGTCGCCGGTAACCATGTTGATCACGCCCGGCGGGAGACCGGCGGCCTCGAGCAGGCGCATGGTGTACCAGGCGGAGAGCGTCTGGGTGGGCGAGGGCTTCCAGATCACCGTGTTGCCCATCAGCGCGGGCGCGGTGGGCAGGTTGCCGGCGATCGCGGTGAAGTTGAAGGGGGTGATCGCGTAGACGAAGCCCTCCAGCGGCCGGTGGTCCATCCGGTTCCACACGCCGGGGGAGGACAGCGGCTGCTCGGCCAGGATGCGCCGGGCGAAGTGCACGTTGAACCGCCAGAAGTCGGCCAGCTCGCAGGCCGAGTCGATCTCCGCCTGGATCGCCGTCTTGCCCTGGCCGAGCATGGTGGCCGCGTTCAGCGTGTCCCGCCAGGGGCCGGAGAGCAGGTCGGCGGCGCGCAGCAGCACGGAGGCGCGCGCCTCGAAGGGCAGTTCCCGCCACGGCACGGCGGCGCGCAGCGCGGCGTCCACGGCCAGCTTGGCGTCGTCGGCGGTGGCGGTGCCGAAGGTGCCGAGCACGTGGGCGTGCCGGTGCGGCGCCACCACGTCGACCCGGGCACCGCCACCGAGGCGCTGGTCGCCGTCGATGGTCTGGGTCAGGTCGTGCGGCTGGCCGGACAGCTCGTTCAGCTTGGCGGTCAAGCTGTCCCGCTCGGCCGTGTTCGGCGCATAGTCGCGGACCGGCTCATTGCGCGGAGCAGGGGTCGTCGCGATCGAATCCACTGGTTGACACCTCCGGGACGGTCAAACTGCGGGAACCGTAACCGCGGACACACCCGCCCGGATTTAGCCGATCGGCTACAGTGTCAGTATTTCCATTGGCCGATCGGACGAAGATCATTTAATGTCTACCCGACTGGACCAACTGCTCGACGGGATCGAGGGCACCCTCGCCGAACTGCCGGTGGCGCCCGCGACCGGGCATCCGACGGTGGCCGGGCTGGCCATCCTGGACCCGGACGACGAGTTCCGCGACCACCACGGCGAGCTGGTGCTGATGATCGGCGTGCGCGGCCGCGAGGCGCTGCCGTTCCTGCGCGCGGCGGCGCGCAGCGGGGCGGCCGCGGTGGCCGTCAAACCCGGCCCTTCCGGCGCGGTGGAGGAGCTGGCGCAGGCCGCGATCGAGGCCGGCGTCGGCCTGCTCGCGGTGCGCCCGCAGGTCCGCTGGGACCAGCTCGGCGCGCTGCTGCGGGAACGCCTGGAGAGCGCCGAGCTGGCCACCGAGCTGCTCAGCGGGCCGGCCCAGGATAAGCAGAGCGAGGACCTGTTCGCCCTCGCCGAGTCCACCGCACTGGTCACCGGCGGGATCGTGAGCATCGAGGACACCGCCAACCGGGTCCTGGCGTACTCCCGCTCGGACGACGTGGACGAGCTGCGCCGCCTGTCCATCCTCGGCTGGCAGGGGCCGGAGAAGTACATGTCGATGCTGCGCGAGTGGGGCGTGATGGCCCGGCTGCGGGCCGGCGAGCAGGTGGTGCACGTGGAGGCACACCCGGAGCTGGGGATCCGGCCCCGGCTGGCCATCGGCATCCGGGCCGGTTCCCGCTACCTGGGCACGATCTGGGTGCAACGGCTGGCCGAACCGTTCGCGCCGAAGGCCGAGGATGCGCTGGTCGGCGCCGCCCGGTTGGCCGCCGCCGAGATCCTGCGCCGGCGCACCGGGACCCGGCAGCACCCGGATGAGCAGCTGGTCGAGCTGCTCACCGGCCGGGCGAACACCGACCTGGTGGCCGGGCGGCTCGGACTGGACCCGGCGGCCCCGGTGCTGGTGGTCGCCTTCGACGGGCCGGCGGAGCCCGACCTGCCCACCCGCGAGCTGCACAGCGAGCAGGCCGGCGCGGTGGTGTCCATGTACGCCACCGCCTACCACCGGGCCGCGCTGGTCGGGGCGGTGCAGGGCCGGGTGTACGCGATGCTCTCCGGGGTGCGGGCGGACCGCATCGACCCGGTGCTGCTGGCCTGGGTGCGTGACGTGGTGGACGTGGTCCGCTCCCGGGTGGGGCTGCCCTGGCGGGCCGGGATCAGCTCACCGGTCGGTTCGCTGGCCGGGCTGCCCGGGGCTCGGGACGAGGCGGACCGGGTGCTGGACGCCCTGGCCCGCGGCTCCGGCGCGGCTCCGTTGGTGGCGACCATCTCCGAGCTGCGGGCCGACGTGCTCTTCGGGGAGCTGTTCGAGCTGCTGGCCGCCCGGCCCGAGCTGCGCCACCCGGGAATCGCCGCGCTGGTCGAGCAGGACGCCCGGCGGGGCGGCGAGCTGGTCGGCTCGCTGCTCGCCTACCTGGACGCGCTGGGGGACGTGCGCGCCGCCGCCGAGGCGCTGCACGTGCACCCGAACACGCTGCGCCACCGGTTGCGGCGCGCGCGCGACGTGTCCGGGCTGGCCCTGGACGACCCGGCCGAGCGGCTGTCCTGCCACCTGCAGCTGGTGCTGCTCAGCCGGACCCTGGCGCGAACCCGTCCAGCGCACTGATCTTGTTGAACCCGTCCGGCGCGGCGACGGCCCCCGGGCCGCCCGGGCCGCCGGGAAGGGCCTCGCCGCGGCGCGCCCGCTTGTACACCACCGGACCGACGAATCCGGGCCGGCGGCGCCCGATTGTCCACAGCGCACGTGAACGACGGGGGTTGTCCACAGACGGCCCGGCGGCGCTGTCCCGCCCGGCCGTCCCCGGCGCAGCATCGGGGCATGAACCTCGAGAGCACCCACCCCTCGCCGGCCGCCCCCGGCCTGAGCCTGCGCAAGCCGGCCGACCTGCTGGCCGCCATCCCGTACCTGCTGGGCTTCTGGCTTTCCCGGACTAATAATTGATCTTAACTTGGCGTGAGCCAACATCCTGGTGTGGAGCCGGTCGGCTGGTTGTGATGATCATCCCTGTGGAGGTCGCCGAACGTATCGTTGTGCGACTTTGGGGATGTGAATCCGAGGCGGCTGGTACTTGCCGGTCACGAATGTTGCCACGGTCGCTCCCAAGCCGGTGGTGGCCACGAGGCCGGCCACCCAGGGTTGGCCGATGGCAGCCAGCGTCACGGTGGCCGCCAGCACGAGGACCAGCGCGGCAAACCCAAGAGTCTGCCGCCGTCTGATTACCGCCGTCCGCTCGTGTGCGTCCTCGCCTTGCGCGGGGAGAATCGAGGGGTGCAGCTGGTGGCATTGCCCCGATTCCCGGCCCTCGGGAACACCTGGGTGTTCCAGGTGAGCCGATCGGTGCCCGTCACGCCGAGGGCCGCCCGGGATCACCAGGCCTGACCGCCGCTTCGCCCAACCTGCGGGAACGTTCGTCACACCCCTCATATACTGCCCAAATGAGACATTGGTCCGAGCTTCTCGCCGACGAGGCCGCTCAACGGCTCGGTGGCAGCGTGGACCGCCGCGTACTGATAGATCTGCTCGCGCGGGCCGGCGGCGAGTTGGAGGTTCTGTCTGGCCGTCGCTTCCATCCGATGCGCCGGATGACCTCGGTCATCGAAACCAATGGCTTACCTTTTGTGGACGTCCCGGACATGCAGGTCGGCTCGATGGATCCTGGGGTTGGAGCATGGGAAATCCCGGACCCGGTCAATCGCCAGTTGGCCGCTGTGCTGCAGGTCTCGTCGCTGACTGACCCAGTTGTGAAGGCTGCACCTGTTGCTGATGCGCTCTGGGTTGCCGGGCAACTCCTCGCCGAGGCGTGGCGGACCGGACGCCTCTCGAGCGAGTACGTGGTTCACTGGCTCGGGTCTGTGGATCACGAAGAAAGAATGGAACTCATGCGCCGGGTTATGGATCCGGCCGTTCGCCTGAGCGTCCCGATCCTCGGCGTGGCTGTGGAGGGGTGGTGGATTCAAATCGCCCGCCGTCTTCTCTGGGTGACGAATGAGACTGAGGACGAAGGACGGCTCGTCCAACCTTTACTGGGCGACATCGTGACCGGCGACGAGGTCCCGCCGCTTGCGGCTGCGGAGCCCATCCTCATCGCTGCTCGGATGACCCGGCAGCCAGCGGACTGGGCATTCATTGCGCGCATCTGGACCGATGAGGTTCGGCGCCCCGCCGACCGGCCATGGCCCAAGATCGCGAAAGCTATTCACGGCAGCGGCATACCGACCATCACTCTCGACTCTCTTTCCACTCCCCAAGAGATCGCGTGCCAGGTGCTCTTGAAGGCGTACTGGCACGGCTATGTCGGCAGCGACGAGCCGGCACTGGCGAACGGCGTTGCGATGGCCTACCCGAAGCAGGTTGAACGCATTCAGCGGGTGACCCGTGCGCCGAACACTACGTCGGCAGCCGCAATGCTGCTCGAGCAGTTGATCCGTCCCGGGTTCGACCCTGCTCGAGGGGCCGAGGTAACGCGTCGATACGTGAGAGTTCAGGCAAGTTTCGTTGTAAAGCAGTACAAGAAAGACGAGGCTCCGGACCGTTACCCTTGGACGCGGGTTGGGATTAGCGAACGCCGCTACTACAAGCTTTTGCCTCGTTTTGCGGAGAAGGTCAATGGTCGCTACGTCCTCGACCAGGACGATGTCGTGGAGCGGATGAAGGCCTATCTGGACCAGGAAGACAACAAGCGAGAAATTCGAGCGGCCGCCCTGGACCTCCTTCAATCACGCGGCTTCAGTGAGCAAGCCGCGCGTAAATGGCTCCAACGGCATAGGCCTGAGGAGGCCAGAACCGCGTGGCCGCGCGGTCGTCGACCGTAGTACCGGCTCAGCACGGTCGAATCCGTCGCGGCCAACGACACATCTGGCATCAGCGATCCTCCTTGGCGGTCGTTTGTGCCGGGGCTGACGGCGGGTTCCGGGGCATGGGTGGCGTGCCGAGCATTACCGGGCCCACCGACTGGTTGCCGGTGGGGGTCTTGGCGAGCTTGTCGCGGGCGGCTTGCAGGCTGACTTGTAGTTGCTGGACCTCTCCGGCCCAGCCGCGTTGGGTGGCCTCGGCGATGCGTTCCTCGAGGTTGTCGGCGATCGCCTTGAGCCTGTCCAGTTGTGCCGGGTCGACGCGTAGGACGGGGCAGCGGATGCAGGCGTGTTCGTGTTGGCAGCTCGAGCCGTAGGGGCGGGCGCAGCTGCCGAGCTCGACCCTGCGCAGTGCGAAGTGTTCCTCGAATTCTTCCCACTCCGCTTCGGTGGGGTCGCGGTATTCCTCCGGTGGTCGGGCTGATCGTCGCTTGTCGAGGAAGGCGCGGTAGGTGCGGATCAGGTCGTCTTGGAAGACCGCGACGTAGGGCTGGGTGCTGTTGAGGTGGCGATGTCCGAGGATTCGTGAGGCGATGTGCAGCGGCAGCCCGTCCTGGACCGCGGTGGTGGCAAAGATCCGGCGGAAGTCGTGCGGGGTCAGGTGCAGCGGTTTTCCGGCCCGGTCGGTGAATCCCATCCTGCCGGCGACCTCGCGCAGTGTGTCGCGGATGATGGTGGGGCCCAGCACGGTCGGCCCGGACCCGAAGTCGCGTTGGAACAGGTGCGGCAGTCTGGGGCCGGTGGTCGCCTCGTAGTTGTCGTAGCGGGCGACCAGCGGCACGGTCCCGTTGTAGCGGTTGCGCAGCCGGCTGATCACGGTGGCCAGCACACTGGTCAGCTCGGGGGTGACCAGGAGCAGGCGTTCCTCGTTGGTCTTCGACGGCACGACCTGCAGCAGCGGCACCAGCTCACCGGTGCTGGCCAGCCGGTAGGAGATCAGCGCCAGGTGGGTGAGCTCGAGGAGTTCCTCGATGCGCAGCCCGGTGTGGCGCAGGGTCTCCACCAGCGCCCAGATCCAGAACGCGTCGTCCTCACGGCGGCCGGTGCTAAACCGTGTCCCGGTCTCGACGTCAACGACGTCAAAGGATTGGCCCGGTGGCAATCCGCGGCCAGCGCGCACCGTGCCCGACACACGCCGGTAGCGGCGGCCGTTGAACGTGAGGGTGGCCCCGACATGGGTCCTCTTGGCCAGCGCCAGCAGCTCGGTGGCCTCGCGCAGTTCCTGCTCCAACCTCGCGACCAGCTCCGGCAGCAACGGCACCCGCTCCCGGATCCGCTGGTGGATCTTGGCCCGGGAACGCTGCTTGCGCTTCGCCGAGCCGGCGACGTCACTGCGGGTGATCGGGGATGCGACAACCCAGGGTGCCAGCGAGGGGTCCTCCAGTGCCCAGTCGCGGATGTCGAGGTAGAAGCCACGCACGGTCAGCAGCACGTCGAGGAAGTCCGATCGCGGACGGGTCGCGCCATCGGCGTCGACCACGACCGACAAACGCTCCTTCCACCCTGTGATCGCCTCGGTCGGTATGGCCAGGGGCATCGGCTGGGACCTGATGCCGGGATGGTGGCGTTCGATGTCGGCCCAGAAGTTCCCGGCCAGCGTCCGCGCCAGTGACTTGAGGGTCGTGTAGTCCACCGATGCCTTGCGCTCCTCCAGATAGCGCACCAACAGGTCTCGCACCGGTCCTGGCGTCACGCTGTAGCGGTCGACGAGCTCGGCGACCGACCGCTTCCCCGGGCGCAGGGCCTGCTGCAGGCTGCTCTCGGCCGGCAACACTCCGACCGCGGCCAGCAGGTCCCACGCGGCCCGGCAGCCGCCGGGATGGTGGCCCAGCTGGATCAGTTGCGCGGACCGGAACGCGAACAGGTCTTCTTGCTCCAGTTGGGCCAGGTCGCGGCCGGTGTGCAGCATCATCTTGGCCAGCACGGACCATGCGTCCCGCTGTAGCCGGGGACTCATCTGGGCGCGGTCGGCCGCGTCCCGGATGGCCTGCACCAGCGACGGGTCCTGCCGCCCGATGACGCGGGCGAACCCCGCGTAGGTCTTGCAGGCAGAGAAGTAGGGGTAGTCGGGCAGGATCACCCGGGCCGCCACCAGGGTGTGCATCGCGGTCACCGCGATGGTGCGCACCGTGCGCGCGGTGCGGTGGTCGCCGCGGTGGCGCTGTTGGATCCACGACACCGGGTCGGTGTTGGCTCCGGCGGCCACCCAACGGTCGCGCCAGCCGCCGCCGGGGAAGGACTCCAGCCAGTCCAGCACCCAGCCGATGCCCTCGACCAGCTCGTTGTGGTCGTGGACCGCGGTGGGCCAGTCCGGCAACTTCTGCGCCACCCGCAGCACCTCGTCGCGGTCCGCGGTGTCGAACGGGCCCGCGAACGTGCGCCCAACAAGCTCAGGGTGCTGCAGGTACTTCGGCCCGATGTTCCGCAGTTGCTCGACCGAGAGGACACTCTTCACCCCAGCACTCCATCACCGAGTACCCCATCGGCAAGGTCTTGATCACCCAGGACCCCGTCCCCGAACAGCACCGCCAGATCCGCCGCTCGATAACCGGTGCTGACCGGTGCTGGCGGCGGCTTCGGCTCTTCCAGTCGCGCCAGGTGCTCGGCCACCCGCTCCACGGTGTGTCGCTCCTCCTCGACCAGGTAGACCTCCGCGGTCGTCTCCAGGTGGGTGTGCCCCAGGATCGTCTGCACGTCACGCAGCGACACGTCCTGATCAGCGGCCATCCGCAGCGCGCAGGTGTGTCGCAGGTCGTGCATCGACCAGTTCGTGCCCAGTTTGGCGTTCGCGCGACGCAGCATCGCCCGCAACGCCTCGTAGTTCAACGGCACCCGGACCAGCTCGCCGTCCTCGCCCCGGCGGCGGCGCAGCGTGACCCACAGCGGGTCCGCCGGTGCCACGCCGCCGATCTCAGCCAGATACAGCCGCAGCCACACGAACGCCGAGTTGCTCGCCGGCAGCCACTGCTCAGCCCGCGTGCCCTTACGGATCACCCGGACCTGCTGGTTGCCCCAGTCCACGTCGCAGCCGCGGATCCCCAGCACCTCTGCGGCCCGGGCACCGTTGCTGACCGTCAGCGACAACAGTGCCCGGTCCCGGTTGGACCCCAGCGCCTCGAACAGCGCCCCCTACGCCTCATCCGGCAGCGCCCGCGGCCGCCGCCGAGGCACCTTAGGGTTGTACCGGACCCTGCCCTCGGGCCGGAACGGCAGCATCGGGTTGTGATGGGCGTTCGGACGGCCCCGCCGGCTGCCATCGACCACCGGGTTGACCACGGGTCCTAGCCCCTGGGCACCCCAGAACTCGTAGAACGACGACAACACCGCGTTGTTGTGCCGGATCGTCCTGACCGCGTAATGGTCATCCAGATACCGCTTGCCCGTGATCTGGTTGACCGTCCCCACCGTTCTCGCCGACACCGTCCGAGGGGTCCGGCGAAGCTTGGGATGCAGCTGAAGCCACAGCACCAGGTCACGCACCTCGGCCGAGGTCGTCCGATCCCACGCCACGTCGACCGCAGCCAGCCACCGCCACCAGCGCAACAGCACGAACGCATACGAGCGGACACTGCCGGGACTATTGCCCCGCGCTGCGAAGTCACGCAGGAACACGGCGATCGGCTCGACCACCTCACCCTCACGGCCGCAGACCAACCAGCTCACCCCCGACACCCCTGGACGAACCGAACCCCACCGGTCAACGACAAGCCGGTCAAGATCACGAACCACAACCACCTCCGCGAAAACAAGCCAGGAACCAGACGGGCATACCTCTACCGGCACGCAGCCGCGTTAGTCCGGTCAACAGGTCCGAGGGACTCGCTGGTGCTGCTGGGCACCGAGGCCGACGGCCCGCACGTGGTGTTCACCCTGCGGGTGGACCTCCCGGGGCGCGGTACGCCGCGCGGCGTGCTGCGCATGCTGGCCGCCACGGTCGCCAGGCAGAACTGCGCGGCGGTGTTCGTCGCGGTGATCGGGGGAACGCGGCCGAAGTTCGCCGGCAGCCCGCCGAAGGCGGTGCGCCAGCTCATCCAGGAATGCGGAGAGCTCGATGTGCAGGTCCGGGACGTGCTCTGGGCCGCCGAGCTGGCGAAGGGGGCGGAATGGTTCCGGTTGGGCGGGCGGCCGGAGTCCGGCACCCTGCCGGACCCGGCGGAGTCACCGCTCGCGGCGCACCTGGCGGCGGCCGGCGAGGTGACCTACGCAGACCGGGAGGAGTTGGAGCGGATGATGGCCCCGGGCGACCCCGAGGTGCTCCGGCGCCGGGCCGAGCTGGTCAACGACCGGATCGACGAGGCGCTCGCGGACGACGATGATCTGCCGCCCTACGGGCTGGAGGCGGTCGAGCTGCTGGACCGGTGGCTGGCGGAAGCCACTCGGGGCCGGCCTCGGTTCACCGACGAGGACGTGGCGGAGATCTGCCTGGCGCTGAGCGACCCGCTGGTGCGCGACGCGGCGTTCGGGTTCGCCCACCACGGGGACCCGAAGGTCGCGGAGCGGCTGTGGACCGCGCTGTTGCCGGAGGTGCCCGACCCGGAGGCGGCCGAGGTCGCCGTGCTGCTCGCGCACACCGCGCTGCTCACCGGCCGGCACGCGCTGATCGGCGTCGCTCTGGACCGTGCGCTGCGGGCCTGGCCGGGCCACCAGGTCGCGGTCGCGTTCCGCGCGGCGGTGGTCGCCGGCTACGAGCCGGAGCGGCTGGCCTCCTGGTTCGCCGAGGGCACCCGCCGCGCGGTCGCCGAGCTGACCGGCTTCGACCCCACCCTGAATTAGGGATAGAGGTAGGTACGGGTGAACTCCCAGGCATCGCCGACGATGCGCGGCAGCTCGGTGCGGGTGGGCCGCCAGCCCAGCTCGCGGTGGGCCAGCTCGTTGGACGCGATCAGCACGGCCGGGTCGCCGGCCCGGCGCGGGGCCAGCTGGGTGGGCAGCGCGTGGCCGGTCACCTCCCGGCAGGTGTCGATCACCTGGCGCACCGAGAAACCGCTTCCGCTGCCCAGGTTGTACACCCGGTGCTGCTTCGGCGTGGCGTGCTGAAGGGCGAGCAGGTGGGCGTCCGCGAGGTCGTCGACGTGGATGTAGTCGCGGATGCACGTGCCGTCCGGGGTCGGCCAGTCGTCGCCGTAGATCTGGACCGACTCCCGCTTGCCCGCGGCCACCTGCAGCACGATCGGGATCAGGTGGGTCTCCACCGCGTGCCGCTCGCCGAACCGGCCGTGGGCACCGGCCACGTTGAAGTACCGCAGGCTCACCCCGGCCAGCCCGTACGCGGCGGCGTAGGAGGCGATCGCGTGGTCGATCGCCAGCTTGGTGGCCCCGTAGGTGTTGGTCGGGCGGGTGGGCGCGTCCTCGGTGATCGGTGTCTGGTCCGGCTCGCCGTAGGCGGCGGCGGTGGACGAGAACACCAGCCGGGGGGTGCCCGCCTCCCGCATTGCCTCGAGCAGCCGGAAGGTGGTCAGCACGTTGCCCCGCCAGTACCGGTCCGGGTGCTCCATCGACTCGCCGACCAGCGACTTCGCCGCGAAGTGCAGCACGCCGTCGACACCCTCGGCGAGCAGCGGGGCCGCCGCGTCGGCCAGGTCGCCCTCGACGAACCGGCAGCCGTCCGGCACCGCGTCGCGGTGCCCGGTAGACAGGTCGTCCAGCACCACCACGTCATGCCCGGCCTCGACCAGCTGGGCCGCGCACACGCTACCCAGGTACCCGGCCCCGCCGGTGACCAGCACTCGCACGCCTGTCCTCCCGATCATTCACGGTCTGTGCCGGCACACCGTCTCACGACGTGGTGGAGGAGCCCGAGTCGGCCGCCCCTCGGCCGCCGGGATCGGGGCGTGCGACTCGTGTTCTCCCGCACGCGCCTAACTGGGCGCGCGCTCGGCGGCGCGTTCCGCGCTAGCTCTCCCGGCCGCGGGCCCGGACGAGCACCGCGTGCGCGAGCAGCGGCTGAACCTGTGCCTGCTCGCCCTCGGCATGCACCGGCACCGGGTCGCCGAACCTCGGGATGCCACCCACCGTCACGTCCTGGCCCGGCACGATGCCGGCCCCCTTGAGCTCGGTCATGAGGTCGGCGTCCGCCTGCACGTGCTCGGCGATGCGCCGCACCTCCACCGCGCCGCCGCCGCGCCGGGCGAACTCGTCCAGCCGCTGCAGGCCGAGCTCGAGCGAGGGGGCGGTGTGGGACTCGGCCGGAGCGTCCGAGTCGCCTCGGCTGAGCTCGTCCAGCCCGGGGATCGGGTTGCCGTACGGGGACACCGTCGGGTCGCCGAGCAGGCGGACCAGCTTGCGCTCCACGGCGTCGCTCATCACGTGCTCCCAGCGGCAGGCCTCCGCGTGCACGTGCTCCCACTCCAGACCGATCACGTCGGTCAGCAGGCGCTCGGCGAGGCGGTGCTTGCGCATCACCGACACCGCGCGCGCCCGGCCGGTGGGGGTGAGCTCCAGGTGCCGGTCACCGGCCACGACGACCAGCCCGTCGCGGGACATCCGAGCGACCGTTTGACTCACCGTCGGCCCACTCTGGCCGAGCCGTTCCGCGATACGGGCCCGCAGCGGAACGATGCCCTCTTCCTCGAGCTCGTAGATTGTGCGGAGATACATCTCGGTGGTGTCAATGAGGTCGTTCATGACTTCCGCCCTTCGTCCTCCTCCAATGGTATCCGCTCATCCGGCGGCTGGATTCGGTTGACCCATCCGTGTAGCGGGTTGCTCCGGCAAGATGGGCCGTGTGTCTCCGCTGATCTCCGCCGCCGACCTGGCGACCGCCCTGAACGAGCAACCGCCCCCGGTGCTGCTGGACGTCCGCTGGCGGCTGGCCGGGCCGCCCGCGCTGCCCGACTACCGCTCCGGACACCTGCCGGGCGCGGTGTTCGTGGACCTGGCCACGGTGCTGGCCGACCCGCCCGGCGCCGGCGGGCGGCACCCGCTGCCGGAGGCCGGCCGGCTCGCCTCCGCGTTCGCCGGGCTCGGCGTCTCGGACGGCTCGGCGGTGGTCTGCTACGACGACGACAACGGCTCGATCGCCGCGCGGGCCTGGTGGCTTCTGCGCTGGCTGGGACTCGGCCGGACCGACCCCCGCCAGGTCCGGGTGCTGGACGGCGGGTACGCGGGGTGGGTGGCCGAGGGGCGCCCGGTGAGCACCGAGGTGCCGGCGCCGCGCCCTGGCACGCTGACCGCGCGCCCCGGCTCCATGCCGGTGCTGGACGCCGACGCGGCCGGCGAGCTGGCCCTCGGCGGCGTGCTGCTGGACGCCCGGGCGCCGGAGCGGTACCTGGGCGAGACCGAGCCGGTCGATCCGCGCGCCGGGCACATCCCGGGCGCGCGCAACGCCCCGTTCGCCCGGCACACCGGAGCGGACGGGCACTGGCGCCCGCCCGCCGAGCTGGCCGGGCACTACCGGGCGCTGGGCGTGACCGGGCCGGACCCGGTGGGCGCCTACTGCGGCTCCGGGGTCACGGCCACCTCGGTGGTGTTCGCGCTGGAGTACGCCGGCCTGCGCTCTCCGGACCGGCCCGCCGCGCTGTACACCGGCTCCTGGTCGCAGTGGAGCGCCGACCCGGAGCGTCCGGCAGCGGTGGGCACGGAGAGCGAGAGGGCCTAACGTCAGCGCCATGACTACCTCGCCCGCCGTGGTGTGGACGCCCGGGCTGCTGGCCTACCGGCTGAGCGACACCCACCCGCTGGACCCGATCCGGCTGGACCTCACGGTCCGGCTGGCCACCGAGCTCGGCGTGCTGGACGGCATCGACGTGCTCACCCCGCAACCCGCGCCGGACGAGCAGATCGAGCGGGTGCACCGGCCGGAGTACCTGTCCGCGGTCAAGTCGGCGCCGGACATCCCGTGGGGGGCCGGGCACGGGCTGGGCACCCCGGACAACCCGATCTTCCACGGCATGCACGAGGCCAGCGCGCTGGTGTGCGGCGGCTCCCTGCTGGCCGCCCGGGAGATCGCCTCCGGCCGGGTGGACCGCGCGGTCAACATCGCCGGCGGGCTGCACCACGCGATGTCCAACGAGGCCGCCGGATTCTGTGTCTACAACGACTGCGCGGTGGCGATCTCCTGGTTGCTGGACCACGGGTTCGAGCGGATCGCCTACGTGGACGTGGACGTGCACCACGGCGACGGGGTACAGGCCGCCTTCGCCGGCGACCCCCGGGTGCTGACCATCTCCGTCCACCAGCATCCGCTGACCCTCTGGCCGGGCACCGGCTGGCCGGGGGAGGTGGGGTCCGGCGACGCGGCCGGCACCTCGGTGAACCTGCCGCTGCCGCCGGGCACGCGGGACGGCGCCTGGCTGCGCGCCTTCCGGGCCGTGGTGCCCGCGCTGCTGGCCGAGTTCCGCCCCTCGCTGCTGGTGACCCAGTGCGGGGTGGACACCCACCACGAGGACCCGCTGGCCGAGCTGAGCCTCTCGGTGGACGGCCACCGGGCCATCTACCAGGAGCTGCGCGGGCTGGCCGAGGCCCACGCGAACGGCAAGTGGCTGGCGCTGGGCGGCGGCGGGTACAGCCTGTTCCGGGTGGTGCCCCGCTCCTGGACCCACCTGATGGCCACCGTGCTGGACCGGGACGTACCCGCCGAGGCGGCCATGCCGGCCGACTGGCTGGCACACACCGCCGGGCTGACCGGCCTGCCGCTGCCCACCGCGATGGGCGAGGGCGCGCCGCTGGACCACGAACCGTGGGGCACCGGCGGCGACCCGGTGGACACGGCGGTCCTGGAGACCCGCCGCGCGGTGTTCCCGCTGCACGGCCTCGACCCCGACGACCCGAGGGACTGACCCGGTGGCCGGCAGCTCGGTCCAGGCCTCCGAGGCCGGGTACCCGCGCCACTGGGAAGCGGACGTCGTCGCGTCCGACGGCGGTGTGGTGCACCTGCGGCCGATCCTGCCCGGCGACGCGAACGCGCTGGTGGAGTTCCACGGCAGGCTCTCCGTGCGTACCCGGTACCTGCGCTACTTCGGGCCGTACCCGCGCATCCCGCCGGCCGACCTGGAACGGTTCACCGTGCTCGACCACCGCGACCGGGTGGCCTTCGTCGGCTGGCTGGGGGAGGAGATCATCGCGGTCGGCCGGTACGTCCGGTTGGACGGCCCGGGCGCGCCCGAGGTGGCTTCGGCGGAGGTGGCGTTCGTGGTGCGGGACGACCACCAGGGCCGGGGGCTGGGGTCGATCCTGCTGGAACACCTCGCGGCGGCGGGGCGGGAGGTCGGGCTGCGCCGGTTCACCGCCGAGGTGCTGGCGGAGAACCACCAGATGGTGCGGGTCTTCCTGGACGCCGGCTACCAGGTGCGCCGCGAGTTCGCCGAGGGCGTGCTGCACCTGGAGTTCGACATCGACCCGACCGAGCGCTCGCTGGCCGTGCGGGACGCGCGGGAACAGGCCGCCGAGGCGCGCAGCGTGCACAACGTGCTGCACCCCGGGTCCGTGGCGGTGATCGGCGCCTCCACCGACCCGGCGAAGATCGGCCACGCGGTGCTGGCGAACCTGCTGCGGGCCAACTTCACCGGGCCGGTGTTCCCGGTCAACCCCAACGCCCGGTCGGTTCGCGGGGTGCGGGCCTACGCCTCGGTCACCGAGATCCCGGACGAGGTGGACCTGGCCGTGGTGGCGATCCCGGCCACCGGGCTGGACGAGGTGATGGACTCCTGCCTGGCCAAAGGCGTGAAGGCGCTGGTCGTGCTGAGCTCCGGGTTCGCCGACGCCGGGCCGGGCGGGGTGCCGGCGCAGCGGACGCTGGTCGAGTCGGCGCGGGGCCACGGCATGCGGGTGATCGGGCCGAACGCCCTCGGCGTGGTGAACACCAAACCGGAGATCCGGCTCAACGCCACGCTCGCGCCGGACCCGCCGGGCCGGGGACGGGTGGGCTTCTTCTGCCAGTCGGGCGCGCTGGGCATCACCATCCTGGCCGGGTTGCGGGCGCGCGGCCTCGGCCTGTCCACCTTCGTCTCGGCGGGCAACCGGGCCGACCTCTCCGGCAACGACCTGCTGCAGTACTGGCAGACCGACCCGGACACCGACGTGGTGCTGCTCTACCTGGAGACCTTCGGCAACCCGCGCAAGTTCGCCCGGCTGGCCCGGCGGCTGGCCCGGGAGAAGCCGGTGGTCGCGGTGAAGAGCGGGCGGTTCGCCGCCGAGCTGCCGTCCTTCGGAGGCGGCCGGCCGCCGGCGGACGAGGCCAGCGTGCAGGCGCTGTTCGAGCAGGCCGGGGTGATCCGGGTGCAGACCCTGCCGCAGCTGTTCGACACCGCCCAGCTGCTCGCGTACCAACCCCTGCCCGCCGGTCCCCGGGTCGCCGTGGTCGGCAACTCCAGCGCGTTGGGCGTGCTGGTCACCGACGCGCTGCTGGACGAGGGGCTGACCCCGGCCGGCGCCCCGGTGGACGTGGGCACCTCGGCCACCCCCGAGCGCTTCGCCGAGGCGGTGGCCGGCGCGCTGGGCCACCCGGGCTGCGACGCGCTGGTCGCGGTGTTCGTGCCGCCGGTGGCCACGCCGGGCCTGGACTACGCCCGGGCGCTGCGCGCGGCGGTGGCCGACTCGGCCAAGCCGGTGGTGACCACCTTCCTCGCCGTGGAGGGCGTGCCCGCCGAGCTGGCGGTGGCCGGGCCGGACGGCCAGCCCGTGGCGGGTTCGGTGCCCAGCTACCCGAGCCCGGAGCGGGCGGTCGCGTCGCTGGCCAGGGTGCTGCGCTACGCCCGGTGGCGGGCCACCCCGGTCGGCGACTACGTGCGGCCGGAGGGCGTCAACCGGGAACGCGCGGTGGCGCTGGTCGACCGGCTGGACCGGGAGCGCGCGGCGGAGCCGGCCGACGACTCGTCCCCGCCCGGCGCCGCCCGCGCCTCCTCCGGCGCCGCCCGCGCCTCCTCCGGCGTCGCCCGCGCCTCGGCCGGCGCCGCCGGCGTCGGGGACGAGGACGTTCCGGAGGACGCCTTCGCGCTGGATGACGGGGCCGCGCTCGGGCTGTTGGGCTGCTACGGGATCGAGGTCACCGCGTTCCGCACGGTGGACTCGGCCGAGTCGGCGCTGGCGGCGGCCGAGGAGCTGGGCTACCCGGTGACGCTGAAGGGCCTGGGGGAGCGCTGGCACGGTCCGGAGCTGATCGGCATCCGGCTGGACCTGGGCTCGCCGGACACCGTGGCCGGGGCCTACCACGACCTGGCCGAGATCACCGGCGCCCGCGAGCTGATCATCCAGCGGATGGCGCCGAAGGGGCCGTCCTGTGTGCTCGAGGTCGTGGACGACCCGTCCTTCGGTTCACTGCTCTCCTTCGGGCTGGCCGGCATCGCCACCGAGCTGCTCGGCGACCGGGCGCACCACGTCATCCCGCTGACCAGGCAGGACGCCGCCGCGCTGATCCGGGCGCCGAAGGCGGCGCCACTGCTCACCGGTTACGGCGGCACCCCGCCGGTGGACCTCGCGGCCCTGGAGGACCTGGCGCTGCGGGTGAGCTGCCTGGCCGAGGACCTGCCGGAGGTGCGGTCCGCGCGGCTGCGCCTGCTGGCCGCGCCCGGCACGGTGTCGGTCACCGGCGCCCGGATCGTGCTGGGCCCGCCGCCGGCGCCGGGCACGCACGACGGCGGACCCCGCCGCATCGGCTGAGCCGGCTCAGCGGAAGCTGACCTGCAGGGTGGGCTGGCTGGTGGCGGCGAAGAAGTCGTTCCCCTTGTCGTCCACCACGATGAACGCGGGGAAGTCCACCACCTCGATCCGCCAGACCGCCTCCATGCCCAGCTCCGGGTACTCCAGCACCTCCACCTTGCGGATGCAGTCCTGGGCCAGTTTGGCCGCCTGGCCGCCGATCGAGCCCAGGTAGAACCCGCCGTGCTCGGCGCACGAGTCGGTGACCTGCTGGGACCGGTTGCCCTTCGCCAGCATGACCAGCGAACCCCCGGCGGCCTGGAACCGCGCCACGTAGGAGTCCATCCGGCCGGCCGTGGTGGGGCCGAACGAGCCGGAGGCGTAGCCGGCCGGGGTCTTCGCCGGTCCGGCGTAGTACACCGGGTGGTCGCGCAGGTAGGCCGGCATCGGTTCGCCGGCGTCCAACCGCTCGGCGATCTTGGCGTGGGCGATGTCGCGCGCCACCACCATCGGGCCGGTCAGCGCCAGCCGGGTCTTCACCGGCAGCTTGGCCAGCTGCTCGCGGATCTCCGGCATCGGCCGGTTCAGGTCGACTCGTACGACGTCGGTCTCGTCGGAAAGGTCCTCCGAGGAGACATCGGGCAGGTACCGGGCCGGGTCCCGCTCCAGCTGTTCCAGGAACACCCCGTCGGCGGTGATCTTCGCCTTGGCCTGCCGGTCCGCGCTGCACGACACCGCCACGCCGACCGGCAGCGAGGCGCCGTGCCGGGGCAGCCGGATCACCCGCACGTCGTGGCAGAAGTACTTGCCGCCGAACTGCGCGCCGATGCCGAAGTTCCGGGTCAGCTCCAGCACCTGGGCCTCCAGGTCGCGGTCCCGGAACGCCTCGCCCAGCCCGGAACCGGCCGCCGGCAGGGTGTCCAGGTAGCGCGCGGACGCCAGCTTGGCGGTCTTGAGCGTGTGCTCGGCGGACAGCCCGCCGATCACGATCGCCAGGTGGTAGGGCGGGCAGGCCGAGGTGCCCAGGGTGCGCAGCTTCTCGTCCAGGAAGGTGGCCAGCCGCTGGGGGTTCAGCAGCGCCTTGGTCTCCTGGTAGAGGAACGTCTTGTTGGCCGAACCGCCGCCCTTGGCCAGCACCAGGAACTCGTATTTCGGCTTCTCGCCCGGCGCGTGGTAGAGCTCGATCTGCGCGGGCAGGTTGGTGCCGGTGTTGCGCTCCTCCCAGACGCTGACCGGGGCCATCTGGGAGTAGCGCAGGTTCAGCTCCTGGTAGGCCTCGAACACACCCTGGGACACGGCGGCCTCGTCGGCCCCGCCGGTGAGCACGCCTTCGGTGCGTTTGCCGACGATGATCGCGGTGCCGGTGTCCTGGCACATCGGCAGCACGCCGCCGGCGGCGACGCAGGCGTTGCGGATCAGGTCGGTGGCCACGAACCGGTCGTTCCCGCTGGCCTCCGGGTCGTCGATGATCGACCGGAGCTGGGCGAGGTGGGACGGTCGCAGCAGGTGCTGGATGTCGGTCATGGCGGCCTTGACCAGGCCGGTGATGGTGGTGGGCTCGATCCGGAGGAAGTCCCGCCCGTCGACCCGCAGCGGCGTCACGCCGCCCAGGTCGAGCTCGCGGTACTCGGTGTCGTCCGGACCGAGTGGAAGCACGTCAACGTGGCTGAACTCGGGCACGGAGCTGACCGTACCCAAAAGAAAGACCCCAGCGCGGGAGCTGGGGTCTTCCTGAACCGTCGGTTAGCTCGCGTAGGCGCGCAGGCGGTTGGCCCGGTCGCCGACCCGGAGCTTGGCCATGACCTCCCGCTCGATCTGCCGGACCCGTTCCCGGGACAGGCCGAACTGGCGGCCGATCTGGTCAAGCGTGCGCGGCTGGCCGTCGTCCAGGCCGTAGCGCATCCGGATCACGTTCTGCTCCCGGTCGTCCAGGGTGGCCAGGACCCGGCGCAGGTCGTCGTGCAGCAGGTGCGAGATGACGGTGGTCTCCGCGTCGGTGGCCTCGGCGTCCTCGATGAAGTCGCCCAGCGGGGCCTCCTCCTCGTTGCCCACCGGCATGTCCAGGCTCACCGGGTCACGGGAGTGGTCCAGCAGGTCGGCCACCTTCTCCACCGCGATGCCCGACTCGGCCGCGATCTCCTCGTGCGTGGCGTCCCGGCCCAGCCGCTGGTGCAGGTCCCGCTTCACCCGGGCGATCTTGTTGACCTGCTCGACCAGGTGGACGGGCAGCCGGATGGTGCGGGCCTGGTCGGCCATGCCCCGGGTGATCGCCTGGCGGATCCACCAGGTGGCGTAGGTGGAGAACTTGAACCCCTTGGCGTAGTCGAACTTCTCCACCGCGCGGATCAGGCCCAGGTTGCCCTCCTGGATCAGGTCCAGCAGCGGCATGCCGCGCCCGGTGTAGCGCTTGGCCAGCGAGACCACCAGCCGCAGGTTGGACTCCAGCAGGTGGTTGCGGGCGCGCTCACCGTCGCGCACCAGGGCCCGGAGGTCGGCGGCGCGGGCGCGGTCCAGGTCCGGGTCGGTGTCCAGGACATGGTTGGCAAACACCCCGGCCTCGATGCGTTTGGCCAGGTCAACTTCCTGTGCCGCGGTGAGCAGCGCACGCTTGCCGATGCCGTTGAGGTAGACCCGCACCAGGTCGGCCGCGGGGCTCTGGGCGTCCAGATCCTCGGCCACCGGCTCGAGCTCCACCGTCCCGGTGCGCTGAGCAGGTACAGTTGCGGTGCGAGCGGTGCTATTGTCGGTCTTCGGCGCAGCCATGTGTGCGGTCCCTCCCTACGCGTGCGCCGGGTGGTTTGGCGACCGTCCCGGCGGCTTCACCATGTAATACGCACGCGGGCCGCATTTCGTTCCCGCATGCGCCGTCGGTGTGAGCGCGCTCTCTGAGGGTTTGTCAGAAATGGTTACCGTCCGGGTTTGGGGCGTGACGCTGTGAATCATGTTGCGGAACTGGTCTCCTGGTTGGGTAGTCGCCCGGACTGCCGTCTCGAACCCGGCCTTACCGAGGCCGAGCTGGACACCGCCGAGTCGATCTTCGGCCTGCACATGCCCCCGCTGTGGCGCGCGGTGCTGACCCGTGCGTACCCTCGGCCGGCCGAGGAAAACACCCGCACCTACCCGGATTGGCGGCTCGGTGACCCGGAGGGCACCCGGGCGCTGGTCGAGGCGCCGGTGCGCGGCCTGCTCTTCGACGTCGAGCACAACGACTTCTGGTGGCGGGCGTGGGGCGACCGGCCGGACGCGGTCGCGGACCGGGTGGGCCTGGCCCGGGCCCGGCTGGCCCAGGCGCCCGTGCTGACCCCGCTCGGCGCGCACGCCTACGTCGGGCCGTCCGACGACTCCCCGGTGTTCAGCATCGTGCAGGCCGACCTGTTCATCCCGGCCCGTTCGCTGGCCGACCTGCCGGGCGGCCCCGGCCAGCAGGACGTGCCGGAGGAGGAGTGGCCGATCGGCTCGGTGCCGTTCTGGAGCGAGCTGCACGCGTACGCGCAGCTGGGCCACCACCGGGACTCCCGGTTCGCCGGGCTGGCCTCGGGTGGCCTCTGAGTGCGCACTCACTGGTAAACCGGCAGGATGCCGGGTGTGACCGTCTCCGAGGACCCACCGGCCCCTCCGGCCCCGTCGGCCGACGAACTCGTCGAGGAGCTCAAGGACTTCGTCGCCGGGCTGGACCCGATGGGCTTCGGCCCGGCGCTGGTGAGCGCGGCCAGCTCGCTGGCCGGCAGGCCGTTCCCGTTGGCCAGGGCCACCGTGTCGTACTGGGGCGGGGCCGGTCAGGCGGTGTTCGCCTCGGCCATGCGGGCGGTCGGGGTGGAGGTGGACGGCCCGGCCGAGGCGCCCGGGTCCGACCGGCGCTACAGCGACCGGGCCTACCGGGACAACGCCTGGTTCTACCTGTCCCGCCAGCAGCACGCGCTGTTCGCGGACTACCTGCGCCAGCTCGCCGCCGAGGCGGACCTGGACCCGACCTCCCAGCGCAAGCTGGAGTTCGCGGTGGACCAGGTGGTCGAGGCGCTGGCGCCCACCAACTTCCCGCTGACCAACCCGGCGGTGCTCAAGCGGGCCTTCGACACCGGCGGGCACAGCCTGCTGCGCGGCGCCCAGAACCTGCTGCGGGACGTGCTGACCAACAACGGCGAGCCGCGGCAGGTCACCCCGGGGAGGTTCCAGGTCGGCCGGGACCTGGCGGTCACGCCGGGCAAGGTGGTCTACCGGAACCGGTTGATCGAGCTGATCCAGTACGCGCCGGCCACCGAGACCGTGCACCGGGTGCCGATGCTGTTCAGCCCGCCGTGGATCAACAAGTACTACATCCTGGACCTGGCCCCGGGTAAGAGTCTGGTGGAGTGGGCGGTCCGGCACGGGCACACCTGCTTCGCGATCAGCTACCGAAACCCGGACGGCGGCCTGCGGGACGTCGGCATGTCCGACTACCTGCGCGAGGGGCCGCTGGCCGCGCTGGAGGTGATCCGGGACATCACCGGTGCGCCGGAGGCGAACATCGTGGCGCTCTGCCTGGGCGGCACGCTGGCCACCGCCACCGCCGCCTGGCTGTCCGCCCGGGGCGAGCCGGGGGTCTCCACGCTGACCCTGATGAACACGCTGCTGGACTTCACCGAGCCCGGGGCGCTCGGCGTGTTCACCGACGCCGACACCGTGCGCAACCTGGAGCGGATGATGCGCCGCCCGGGTTACCTGCCGGCCTCGAGGATGAAGGCCACCTTCGACGCGCTGCGTCCCGCCGACCTGGTGTGGAACTACGTGGTCAACAACTGGCTGATGGGCGACGAGCCGGCCGCGTTCGACCTGCTGGCCTGGAACGGCGACTCCACCCGGATGCCCGCCGCCATGCAGCTGGAGTACCTGCGCACCTGCTACGTGGACAACCAGCTGGCCACCGGGAAGATGGTGCTCGGCGGCGAGCGGCTGGACCTGGGCGCGGTGCACCGGGACGCCTACGTGATCACCGCCGAGGCGGACCACATCGCGCCGTGGCGCACGGTGTACGGGGGTGCCCGGCTGCTCGGCGGGGAGGTGCGGTTCGTGCTGTCCAACTCCGGGCACATCGCCGGCGTGGTCAACCCGCCGAGCGCCAGGTCGCGGCACTGGTACGCCGACGTGGACCGGCTGCCGGAGCGGCCGGAGGAGTGGCACGGACGGGCCGAGCGGCGGGCCGGCAGCTGGTGGGAGGACTGGACGCCGTGGATCGCCGGGCGCGCCGGAGAGATGGTCGCGCCGCCGCCGATGGGCAGCCCGACGCATCCGCCGCTGCTGGATGCCCCCGGAAGCTACGTGCACAATTAGTGGTGAGGCTGGTGGAACGACCACAATGGGGTCCATGAGCGAGCAAAGATCTGGCGGCGCCAGGACGGATCCCTGGTCGGTGCAGATGGATGCGCTGGGGGAGTTCATCCGGGCGCAACGGCAGCTGGCCAAGCTGTCCCTGCGGGAGATGGCCAGCCTGACCAGCGTGTCCAACGCCTATCTCAGCCAGATCGAGCGGGGCCTGCACCAGCCCTCGCTGAAGGTGCTGCGCTCCATCGCCGATGCGCTCAACCTGAGCACCGAGCAGATGCTGGCCCAGGCCGGCTGGATGATGCGGGGCAACGGGAACGGCCGGGACACCGAGGCGGCGGCCGAGGGCGACACCGAGGCGGCCATCCGGCGCGACCCCCGGCTGTCCCCGGAACAGCGCGAGGCGCTGCTCGGTGTCTACCGCAGCTTCGTCGCCGACTCCGCCTGAGCTTCACCCGACCCTGTGACCTGGGCCTCGCTCGCCCGCGGTGCTTGAAATACTTATCACTCGCGGGTACTTTCGTGAGCGAAGACGTCACGAGCGATCGGAAGAAGGAACCGTCATGGCTACCCACCAGGAGACCCTGAACAAGGTGATCACGGACTGGACCGAGGCGGTGCGCGACTACACCCTCAGCGTCACCGACCCCGCGCGGCTGTCCGACCCGAAGGAGGCCGTGGCCAACGCGTTCGACTTCGCCGAGCAGGTGCTGCGCGCCCAGCGGGAGCTGGCCACCAGCCTGCTGGAGGCCACCGGCAAGGCCGCCGAGGCCACCGCGAAGGCCGCCCAGGACGCCGCCGAGCGCCTCGCCCCGAGCACAGTGGGCCGCTGACGCGGCCCTCGTGAGTGGCGAGTAGCGCTATGGCGTCACTCGCCACTCACGGGGCGCGAAGCGCCTCCGGGTTGGCGCAGTGGGCCAGCGGCTCGCCCCGCAGGAACCGGCCGACGTCGGCGGCGACGATCCGGGCCGCCTTGGCCGCCGTCTGCTTGGACGCCCCGGCCAGGTGCGGCGTGAGCACCACGTTCGGCGTGCGGGGCAGGCGGGAGCCGGCCGGGATGGGCTCGGTGTCGAACACGTCGAAGCCGGCGCCGAACAGGTGCCCGGAGTCCAGGGCATCACACACCGCGTCGTAGTCGAGCAGGGCCCCGCGCGCGCAGTTGACCAGCACCGACCCGGCCGGCATGGACTCGATCCGGGCCCGGTTGATCATCCCCTTGGTCTCCTCGGTGACCCTGGCGTGCAGGGAGACCACCGAGCTGCGCCGCATCAGCTCATCCAGCTCCACCCGCTCCACCCCGGCCGGCGTCCCGTCCAGGTACGGGTCGTACACCAGCACCCGCGCCCCGAACCCGGCCAGCATCCGGCCCACCCGGGCGCCGATCGCGCCGTAGCCGACCACGCCCACCTCGGCGTTCTCCAGCTCCGGCCCGACCTGGTCGTACTGGTAGAGGTCGCCCCGCCAGACCCCGCCCACCAGCTCGGCGTGCGTGCCCGGGATGCGCCGGACGGCGGCCAGGATGAGCGCCATGGCGTGCTCGGCGGTCGCTACCGCATTGCGTCCGGGGGCGAAGGTCACGGCAACTCGGTGCTCGGTGGCGGCCGTCAGGTTGGCGTTCACCGGGCCGCCCCGGCTCACCCCGAACAGGCGCAGCTCCGGGGACTCGGCCAGCACCTTCTCCGTCAGTCCGGCCAGCTGGGTCACGCAGATCTGTGCGCCGGCCAGCGCGCTGATCAGCTCCTCCTCACTGCCGGACGCCTCCTCCACCTCGCCGACCGGGCCGAACGGCTGGACCGGCCACGGCAGGGTCAGCTCGGCGAACTCCACCTTCGCCGGGTCGGGCACTTGCGCCCGCACGGCCTCGATGAGCAGCCGGTTCAGCACGAAGTGATCGCCGGCGGCCAGGATGCGGATGGTCATCTGCGTTCCCTCTCGAGCGGTGACGTGACCCGGACGGCCTGCTCGGCGGGCAGCCAGCCGCGCGCCGTGAGCTCGGCCAGCAACCGGCGGTAGGGCTCCTCGAGCCGCGCGGTGACCTCCGGGCGCGGGTCGACGGTCTCCCGGATTCGGACCATCTCGGCGGCCACCTCGGCCGGCGAGCGGCCCGGGGTGGCCGCCAGTACCGCCACTCCCAGCGCGGACTCCGCGTTCGCCGGGAGCTTGACCGGCCGGCCCAGGATGTCCGCGCGCAGCTGGCACCAGTAGCGGCCGCGCGCGCCGCCGCCGGTCAGCATCAGGTCGCCGTGCGCCGGGGCGCCCAGGCTGGCCAGGTAGTCGAAGCACAGCCGCTCCAGGTACCCGACGCCCTGCAACATCGCCGCGTAGCGCTCGTAGTCGTCGCGGGGGGTGCCGAGCAGGAACGCCTCCGCGTCCGGCGCGAGGAACGGGAACCGTTCGCCCCGGGCCGAGGCCAGCGGGTAGGCGAGCACGGCGGCCGGTTCGTAGCGCGCCGCGCCGGCGGCCAGCTCGTCGAGGTCTCGGCCGGCGAACTCGCGCCCGACCGCGCCGGCTCCGGTGCCGGACGCCCCGCCGGGCAGCCACCGCCCGTCCGGGGACTTGTGCGAGTAGACCACGCCCAGCGGGTCGTTGATCAGCTCCTCGGTGACCCCCTTGAGCACCAGGGTGGTGCCCAGCACGGAGTTCCAGCTGCCCACGGCCAGCGCGCCGGCGCCGAGCTGCGCCGCGCAGCCGTCCGTGCAGCCGGCGATCACCGGGGTGCCTTTCGGTAGGCCGGTCAGCTCGGCGGCGGCCGCGCCGACCGTGCCGATCGGGGTGCCCGGCCGGACCAGGTCGGGCAGCAGCGCCCCCGGTAGGCCGAGCGCGTCGAACACCTCGGTCGGCCACCGCTCGCCGATCAGGTCGACACCGGTCTTCAGGGCGTTGGAGAGGTCGGTGGCCACCGGGCCGCCGACCAGTGCCCGGTTGACCACGTCCACCTGGTGGGCCAGCCGCGCTGTGGCGGTGAGCTCGGGGTGCTCGGCGAGCAGCCAGGCCAGCTTGGGCAGCGCCCAGGCCGGCTGCATCCGGCGGTAGCCGAGTGCGGCCCACAGGTCGGCGCCGGCCTCGTTCACCCGGTGTGCCTGCTCGCCGGCCCTGGTGTCGTCGTACATGAGGGCCGGGGTCAGCGGCCGGCCGTCGGACCGGTCGACCAGCAGCACCGTTCCGGAGGTGCCGTCCACCGAGACCCCGTCCACCCGGGTGGGCCCGCTCGCGGCGAGCGCCGCGCGGCAGGCCGATGCGGCGGCCGGCCACCAGGTGGCGGGGTCCTGCTCGTGTCGGGGGCCGTCCCGGTGGCTGGTCAGCGTGCTGGCTCCGGCACCGAGAACCTGGCCGTCGGCGGCCACGACCAGGGCGCGCACACTCTGGGTGCCCAGGTCGATGCCGAGCCACGCGCGGTCGTATCCGGTCATGTTATGAACTTCTGTCTGTTAACACGTCTCGATGTTAAAGCGTCTAGGCAGTAATGTTAAGGGTGCCGAGGTTTTCACATCGAAGGATGGGAAGATGATCGCTGGTTCGGCGGATCGGCCCCGGGGCACGGCGGCCGAGGCCCGGCGGGAGCGGATCCGCGCCCGCCTGGCGGCGGAGGGTTTCGTGCGCGCCGAGCAGCTGGCCGAGGACTTCGCGGTGAGCCTGATGACCGTCCACCGGGACCTGGACGCGCTGCGCGACCAGGGCTGGCTGCGCAAGGTGCGGGGTGGCGCCGCGGTCGAGCCGCCGGCCCGCGACGGGGCCGCCGAGCTGGTCGAGGCCGCGCTGGGGGAGATCGAACCGGGCGAGTCGGTGCTGCTGGACGCCGGCGGGCTGAACCTCCCGCTGGCCGAGCGGCTGCCCGAGCGCGGTCCGCTGACCGCCGTGACCAACCACCTTGCCGCCGCCCGCGCACTGGCCGGCGCGCCCGGGATCGACCTGCACGTGATCGGCGGTGCCTACTCAGCGGCGCACGACGCCCTGCTCGGATCGCAGGCCGAGGCGGCTGTCGCCGGGCTGCGGGTGGACGTGCTGATCAGCACGGCCACATCGGTGGCCGGCGGGCAGCTGTACGAACCGGACCAGGCGGTCGTCCCGCTGCGCCGCACGCTGGCCGGAGTGGCCAGGCGGCGGGTTCTGCTGGTGGCGACCGGGGCTTTCGAGGAGCGTGGACTGTACCGGGTGTTGCCGGTAGCCGAGTTCTCTCTGGTGATCGTGGATGGTGCGGCGGATGAGGTCGACGTGGATGCGCTGCGTGGGGCCGGGGTGACGGTTCGCCACCTGGCCGGTGTGTAGGGCTGGGGTTTTGGTGCGGTGCCGGTTCTAAAGATCGCTTGGACGGCCGCGGCCGGATTGTGCCGCGGCCGGGGTGCCGGCCGTCGCGTTCGCCAGCCCATGGGGCGATTCCGGGGGCTGGTTCATGGTCAGCATGACCTGGTGGTCGCTTTCGGCGCCTTGGGATGGCCACCATGTCATGGTGACCATGGAATCGATGATCATCAGGGCATGAGTGCCCCTCCTGGTACTCCGGAACGACCGCCATGTCCTGATGATCATGATTCGCGCGCAACCGCGCCCGCCGGCGCCGTACCCAACGCAAGAGGCCGAGCGAAACCCACACAAGACCCCCAGCCGCGGCCGTCCAAGCCATCTTTCGGACCGGCGCCGCACCCGAACCGCGGCTAACGCGCCCGCACGGCACCCGAACCGCGGCTGATGCGCCGGCGCCGCACCGAACGGGAGCTAAGCCTCCACCAGCACCGTGAACGGGCCGTCGTTGACCGATTCGACCGCCATCATCGCTCCGAAGCGGCCGGTGGCCACCGTCGCGCCGCGCTCGCGCAGCTTGGCCACCACCAGGTCCACCAGCTCGCGGGCCGGTTCCGGCGCGGCGGCGGCCGACCAGGACGGGCGGCGGCCCTTGCGGGTGTCGCCGTAGAGGGTGAATTGGCTGACCACCAGCAGCGGAGCGCCGGTCTCCGCGCAGGAGCGCTCGTCCCGGAGCAGGCGCAGCTCGTGCAGCTTGCGGGCGATCGTGTCGGCCTGGCCGGGGCCGTCCTCGCGGTGGACGCCGAGCAGCACCAGCAGGCCGGGCTCGGTGATCTCGCCCACCACCTCGCCGTCCACCCGCACGGCCGCACTGGTCACCCGGGCCGCGACCGCCCTCATGCCCGCTTCCACTCGGCCGGGGTGAGCAGGCCGTGCCGGACCAGCTCGTGCACCGCCGGGAGGGTGGCCGCGACCAGCTCGCCGGCCGGCCGGCCGTGTGCGGCACCGAGCAGCCCGAGCAGCTCACCGAGCGTCAGCGCGCCTTGGCAGCCGGCGAGCAGCGCGGCGGCCAGCTCGTCCACCTCGTGCGACCAGCCGGGGCCGTCCATCCGGCGCACCACCTGGTGTACGGGCGCCCAGCCGTCGGGGCCGGCCGCGCTGTGTCGTTCCAGCAGCACGTTGGGGGCCAGCACCAGCCGCGCGTCGAGCAATGCCGGCCCCGGGTGCTCGCGCAGCCAGGCCACCCGGTCCAGCCAGGCGGCGGTCTCCGTACCGAGGGTGCCGTGCGGGCCCAGCGGCGCGTCCCTCAGGTCCTCGCAGAGGATCATGGGTGTACCGCCGGTCCGGCGCAGCGTGATGAAGCCGAACCCCACCCCCTCCACCCGCTCGGCGTCGAACCAGGCCAGCCACTCCTCGGCCTCCCGCCGGGCCGCGTCCGAGCCCGGCTCGAGGCCGGAGTCGCGCAGCCAGGTGCCCACGTAATGTGCCGGGTCGACCACCTCGCGCTGGGCGAACCAGGCGTCCAGCGGGGTGTCCGCCGGCAGCCAGGACACCACCCGGTCCGGCCAGTCCTCCCCGCGCACGTGCAGCCAGCAGGCCAGCAGCTGCGCCACGCCGCCCTCGTTGAGCAACTCCGGCAGCGTGCCGACCAGGCGCGCGGCCACGTCGTCGCCGGCCAGCCCGGAGTCCCGGTAGGTGTGCCGGACCCGGGCCGGGCCGGCCACGAACGGCGGGTTGCTGACGATCTGGTCGAACCGCTCGCCGGCCACCGGCTCCAGCCAGGACCCGCCGCGCAGGTCCACGTCCACCCCGCTGAGCGCAAAGGTGGCGCCGGCCAGCGCCAGCGCTCGCGGGTTCACGTCGGTGGCCACCAGCTGGTCCGCGTAGGCGGCCGCGTGCAGGGCCTGCACCCCGCAGCCGGTGCCCAGGTCCAGCAGCCGGCCGGCCGGGCGGCGCACCGTGGCGGCGGCCAGGCTCAGCGAGGCCTGGCCGACGCCGAGCACGTGGTCGCCGGTGAGTGGTTCCGGCCGGCCGCGCATCCGGGCCAGGTCGGTGTCCGAGACCACCCACCAGGAGCCGTGCTCGTCACCGTGCGGGCGCACGTCCAGCGCCGCGGCCAGGCCGGAACCCGAAGGGCGCAACAGGCCGGCGGCGACCGCGTCCGGCACGGTCACCGGCGCAAGCGCCTCGGCGAGCGCCGGCTCCGCCTCCGCGTCGCCGAGCAGGAACAGCCGGATCAGCGCGCCGAGCGCACCGCCGTCCCGGCTGGCCAGGCGCGCCGGGGTCGGCTCGTCGCGGCCGAGTGCGGCGTGCGCGGCGTCGCCGAGCAGCGCGGGCACCCCGTCGACGTGGTAGCCGGCCCGGTCGAACGCCTCGCGCAGCCCGCCGCACAGCTCGGGGGTGAGTCGGGGGAGCATGCGCCGATCCTGTCATTTGGCGTGGGATGCTGGGCACATGACCACGAAGCTGTGCCTCGCGCAGGATCCGGAGGCGGACGAGCTGCTGGCCGGCAGCTCCCTCGCGCTGCTGTTCGGCATGCTGCTGGACCAGCAGATTCCGATGGAGAAGGCGTTCCGGGGGCCGAAGGACATCGCCGACCGGATGGGCGGCCTGGACCTGCGCCGCATCGCCGAGGCGGAGCCGGAGGAGTTCGCGGCGGTGATGGCGCGGCGGCCGGCCGTGCACCGGTTCCCCGGCTCGATGGCCAAGCGGCTGCAGGCCCTCGCCGCGTACCTGATCGAGCACTACGACGGTGACGTGGACGCGATCTGGACCAGGGACGACCCGGACGGCCGGACGGTGCTCGCCCGCCTCAAGGCGCTGCCCGGTTTCGGTGAGCAGAAGGCGAAGATCTTCCTGGCGCTGCTCGGCAAGCAGCGCGGCGTCACCCCGGAGGGCTGGCGGGAGGCCGCCGGAGACTACGGCGAGGAGGGCGCGCACCGGTCGGTCGCGGACATCCACGATCCGGAGAGCCTGGGCCAGGTGCGGGCGTTCAAGCAGAAGATGAAAGCCGCCACCAAGGCGGAAGCCCGGAAATGAAGCCGGCCGCCAAGGCGAAGGCCTGAGCCGCGTGACACGATGGAGGGGACGCCGAAGCAGGGAGGTGGCGTCGTGAGGGATCCGAACCCGGGCGACAACCCGGACGAGATCACGGTGATCACCGACGCGCCGATGTCCTACCAGGACCAGCTGGCCGCGCGCCGCCGCCGTTACTCGATCATGATGTTCATGCGGGTGCCCTGCCTGGTGCTCGCCGCGGTCTTCTACAACACCCCCTGGCTGGCCGCGACACTGATCATCCTGTCCATCCCGTTGCCGTGGATGGCGGTGATCATCGCCAACGACCGGCTGCCGTTGAAGCGGACCAAGTTCCAGCGCTTCCGGGCGGACGCCGAGCAGCTGGAGAAGCCGGTCGAACGCCGCCAGCTGGATTCGGGCGAGGGGCGCATCATCGACGGCGGCTGACCGCCGGGATGGCATGATGGACGGGTGAGCACCGTTACCCTGCCCGAGGTCGAGACGCGCCCGGAGGGCACCGACAGCACGGGCAACGATGAGCCCAAGATGTTCCACTACGTGCGCAAGGACAAGGTCGCGGAGAGCGCCGTGATGGGCAACATGGTGGTCGCCCTGTGTGGGGAGAAGTTCCCGGTGACCCGATCGCCCAAGCCCGGCTCGCCGGTCTGTCCCGAGTGCAAGAAGATCTACGACGCCCTGCCTCCCGGCGGCGGCGCTTAGGGCGCGCGGGAGACTCAGCGCTCCTGGGCGAGCAAGCGGCCCAGTCTGCGCAGCCCGAGCAGGCGTTGCAGCTTCCGCCGGCCCATGCTGGGCCGGACCGGCCAGGTCTCCTGGATGGCGTTGTTCAGCTGCGCGCCGAGCACCACGGCGAAGCCGATCAGGAAGGCGAACAGCAGCAGCGCCACCGGGGTGGCCAGTGCGCCGTAGGTGAAACCGGTCTCCGTGATGGTGGCGATGTAGAAGCGCAGGCCGGTGGCGGAGATGGTGAACACCGCCATGGCCAGCAACGCCCCGGGCAACAGGCGCCGCCACGGCAGGCTGCGGGGCAGCGCGACCTTGTACAGCGTGGTCAGGCCGAGCACCACGACCAGCACCACGGTCGGCGTGTAGTAGACGTTGATCAGGTTCAGGATGGTCGGTGTCCAGGAACCGGGCAGCACCTTGCCCAGCAGCTCCGGGCCGAGCGCGACCAGCGGGAACGTCACCACCATGAGCACCAGCGCGAGCAGGTAGATGAGCAGCGCGAAGATCCGCTGCCAAACCGGGTGCCGGATGCTGTACTGCTCGTGCGCGAAGGTGATCGAGTCCACCAGGGAGGAGATCGCCGAGGAACCGGCGAACAGCGCGATCGGGAAGCCGATCGAGATGATGTCCGCGCGGCCCTTGCTCAGGATGTCGATCACGGTCGGCTCGATGGCCTGGGAGACCACCTCCCCGGTGAAGATGGTGTCGGCGAACCGGATCAGGCCGTGCTGCACGGCGATGAGGCTCTCCTGGCCGAACCAGCCGGTCACGTAGCCCATGCTGCCGAGCAGCCCGAGCAGCAGCGGGGGCAGCGACAGCGCCTCCCAGTAGGCCGCCTGGGCGGCCATGGAGAAGATGCCGTCGTTCCACGACTTGGACAGGGTGCGCACGATCATCCGGCGCACCGGCGAGCCGGGGATGGCCTCCGCCCCCTGCTCCGCCACGTCCGCTTCCGCGTTTGTCTGTGTCCTCATCGCACCGTCAAGTCTGCTGTACGCCGGGTCTCATCGCCCAGTTCCCCGGCGCGCCACGCCGGACGGGTGCCCTGGCCGGGCCCGCCGGCGCCGAGATTAGACTCTCCAGTCGCCGGCCCGGCGAACGAGCGGCAAAGATCCGCCGCGGCCGACCGGCCGGACAGACAGAGCGAGGGTGACAGGGGGAGTCCTCGCGGGTTCCGACGCGGCAGTGCGGCCGCGTGGCCAGCAGCGAGGCAGCGGCACGGCTGCCGCCCTTCGTGGGCGACCGCCGTGGAGGGGAGTTGCGTGTCCGAGCCGGGCTCATCGTCCGCGTCAACAGCGGTGTCCGACACCGCATCCGCCGGACCCGGGCTGCGGGCGTGGCAGCGCCGCGCGCTGGCCCGCTACCTGGCGGCCAGGCCGAGGGACTTCCTCGCGGCGGCCACGCCGGGCGCCGGGAAGACCACCTTCGGGCTACGGGTGGCGGCCGAGTTGCTCGCCGACCGCACGGTCGGCGCGGTCACCGTGGTCACGCCGACCGAGCACCTGAAGTACCAGTGGGCGGAGGCGGCCGCCCGGGCCGGCATCTCGCTGGACCCGGAGTTCCGCAACACCGGCGGCCGCACCTCGGCGGACTACCACGGTGCGGTGCTCACCTACGCCCAGGTGGCCGCGCACCCGGTGCTGCACCGGGCGCGCACCGAGACCCGCCGCACCCTGGTGATCCTGGACGAGGTCCACCACGCCGGGGATGCCAAGTCCTGGGGCGAGGCGGTCCGCGAGGCGTTCGAGCCGGCCACCCGGCGGCTGGCGCTCACCGGGACGCCGTTCCGCAGCGACGACAACCCGATCCCGTTCGTCACCTACGAACCGGACGGCGAGGGCGTGCTGCACAGCCGGTCCGACCACTCCTACGGCTACGCGGACGCCCTGCGGGACGGCGTGGTGCGGCCGGTGGTGTTCCTCGCCTACTCGGGGCAGGCCAGCTGGCGGACCAGCGCGGGGGAGGAGTTCACCGCCCGCCTGGGTGAACCGCTCACCGCCGAGCAGACCGCGCGGGCCTGGCGCACCGCGCTGGACCCGGGCGGCGAGTGGATCTCCGCGGTGCTGGCCGCCGCCGACACCCGGCTGTCCCAGCTGCGCGCCCGGGGCATGCCGGACGCCGGCGGGCTGCTGATCGCCACCGACCAGACCACCGCGCGCGCCTACGCCCAGCTGCTGCGCCAGCTCACCGGTACGGCGCCGGTGCTGGTGCTTTCCGACGAGGCCGGCGCGTCCGCCCGGATCGCCGCGTTCGCCGAGTCGAACGAGCGCTGGCTGGTCGCGGTGCGGATGGTCTCCGAGGGCGTGGACGTGCCCCGGCTGGCCGTCGGCGTGTACGCCACCAGCGCGTCCACCCCGCTGTTCTTCGCCCAGGCGGTCGGCCGGTTCGTGCGGGCCAGGCAGCCGGGGGAGACCGCATCGGTGTTCCTGCCCAGCGTGCCCGCGCTGCTGGAGCTGGCCAGCGCGCTGGAACGGCAGCGCGACCACGTGCTGGCCAAGCCGGACCGGCCCAAGGAGGGCTGGGACGACGACCTGCTCGCCGATGCGCAGAAGCAGAAGGACGAGCCGGGCGAGGACGAGAAGGCGTTCACCGCGTTAAGCGCGGACGCCGAGCTGGACCAGCTCATCTTCGACGGCGCCTCCTACGGCACCGCCACCTTCGCCGGCAGCGACGAGGAGCAGGACTTCCTGGGCCTGCCCGGGCTGCTCGAGCCGGACCAGGTGCGCGCCCTGCTGGAACAGCGCCAGCGCACGCAGCTGGTGCAGCGGTCGGCGGTGGCCGAGGCGCCCAAGCCGCCCGCCCCCGAGCCCTCGGAGCGCCCCGCGAGCACCCACCAGCGCCTGGCCGGCCTGCGCAAGGAGCTGAACACGCTGGTCGCGCTGCACCACCACCGCACCGGCAAGCCGCACGGGGTGATCCACGGCGACCTGCGCCGCACCTGCGGCGGCCCGCCGACGGCGATGGCCACCCTCGAGCAGCTGGAGGAGCGCATCGCCACGCTGCGCTCCTGGCGCTGACCGCCAGCTGACCGATCCCGCCACCGGTGCGGCCTGATCGTCTTAGGCCCGCGCTTGACCGCCGGACGCGTCGCTCGGCGACCCGGCGGGCGCTCTCCCCGGAGTGCGTTGCGCACCCTTTGGCTCTGCGTGGAGATATGCAACATCCGGCGTGCGGGATTCTTCGGGCGCCCGGACAGGGGGTGGGTGCTCGAGCTTGCGGGGTAGCGTCGGGGGTCATGGGGTTCGAGGTGGCCGCCGTGCGTGCCCGGTTCCCGGCGCTGGCCGACGGCCGGGCCTGGCTGGACGGGGCCGCCGGCACCCAGGTGCCGGAATCGGTGATCGATGCGGTCACCGATGTCTACCGGTCCGGGCTGGGTAACCAGGGCGCCGCGTTCGCCACCAGCCACCGGCTGGGCGGGCTGGTGGCCGACGCCCGCCGCGCGGTGGCCGACCTGGTCGGCGCCCCGGACCCGGCCGGCGTGGTGTTCGGCCCCAGCACCACCGCGCTGACCTACCGGTTCGCCGGTGCGCTGGCCGCCGGCTGGCGACCCGGTGACGAGGTGGTGCTCACCGAGCTGGACCACGAGGCCAACGTGGGGCCGTGGGCGCGCGCGGCCGAGCGGGCCGGGGCGGTGGTGCGGATGGCCCCGTTGGACCGGCTCAGCGGCACGCTGCGGACCGAAACCGTCGCCGGGCTGCTGAACCACCGGACCCGGCTGGTCGCGGTCACGGCGGCGTCCAACCTGCTCGGCACGATGCCGGACGTGCCGGCCATCGCCGCGGCGGCGCGTGAGGTGGGCGCGGTGACCTACGTGGACGGCGCGCACCACTGCCCGCACGCCGTGGTCGACCTGCCGGCACTGGGCGCCGACCTGTACGTGACCAGCGCCTACAAGTGGTACGGGCCGCACCTGGCGGCCGTGGTGGCGCGCGAGCCCGGGCTGCTGGACGGACTGGCGGTGGACAACCTGCGCCCGGTGACCGGGACCGCGCGGTTCGAACTGGGTACCAACCCGTTCCCGGCCCTGGCCGGGGTGGCGGCGGCGGTGGACCACCTGGCCGGCCTGGTCGAAGGCCCGGGCGCCCGACGGGAACGGCTGGCCCGGTCGATGGCCGGCGTGGTGCGGCACGAGCGGGGGCTGGCCGGGGCGCTGCTGGCCGGTTTGCGGGACGTGCCGGGTCTCAGTTTCCTGCCGGGCTGGGAGGAGCCGGCGGGGCGGCGGGCGCCGACCGTGTCGTTCCGCCTGGCCGGCTGGTCACCGGCCGAGCTGGCCGGGGAGCTGGACCGGGCGGGGGTCAACGCCTGGCACGGCACGGCCTACGCGCTGGGCGCCGCCGAGGCGCTGGGCATCGCCGGGAGCGGGGGCGCGGTGCGCGCATCGGTGAACCTGTACAACGACTCCTCGGACGTATCCCGGCTGGTCGAAGCGGTCCGGAAATGCGCAACGGGGCGAGGACCCGGTTAGAGTCCCCGCCCCGTCGCGGTGGTCTTTCGTCTCGCCGGCTCAGGCGCCGGACTGGAGGTCTACCGACAGCTCGCGGAGCTTTGCTTCGTGTGCCCGGGCGTGGTGCCCGCAGAAGAGCAGTTCGCCCCCGGAAGGGAGTACCGCTCGAACCTTTGCCGCTGCTCCGCAGCGGTCACAGCGGTCGGCGGCGGTGAGCTCGGGCCGGACAAGTGTTCCTGGCATGGCTGCCTCCTCCGTCTCCGACACCGGCGGGACCGGTGCCCTCGTGCGGGACGTCACCGCGACGACTTGTGTCCTCTCGGTCCCGCTACTCTTCCAGACGAATTGCCGCCCCGCACGTGTTCCGTACTCAGACGCGACATCCGTCACTGTCCCTTAGCGTGTCGGTTACACCCGTTACCGCCCGTTGCGGCTGCCAACAATCATCCGCTCGACCCGTTGTGCAGGCAATCCGGCATCTGCCGTAACAACAAGTGTCCGGTTGGTTCCTCTAGGTGACAGGGCGTGACCACACACGGAAAGGGACGATGAACACAAAAATCTCGGCGGGGCTCGAGCGTGTTCCGGCTCCGGCGGTGTTCCTGCTGGGTGGCGGCTCGATGTACCTGGGCGCGGCGCTCGCCGTGGGGCTGTTCGAGGTGCTCAGTCCGTCCGGGGTGGCCTGGCTGCGGCTGCTCGGCGCGGCGGTGGTCCTGGTGGCCTGGCGGCGCCCCGGCCGGGCCGCGTGGCGGGGCCGCCCGCTGCTGCTGGCCGGGCTGTTCGGCGTGGTCACCGGGCTGATGAACATCGCGTTCTACGAGGCGATCGCCCAGCTCCCGCTGGGCACCGCCGTGGCCATCGAGTTCTGCGGGCCGGTCGCGGTGGCCGCGCTGTCCTCCCGGCTGCTCCGGGACTGGGCCGCGCTGCTGCTCGCCGCGCTCGGCGTGCTGCTCATCGCCGACGTGCGGTGGTCGGGCAGCCCCACCGGGGTGCTGTGGGCGCTGGCCGCCGCCGCCGCGTGGGCCGGCTACATCGTGCTGGCCAAACGGGTGGCCCAGTACGGCAACGGGGTGGACGGGCTGGCCGTCGGGTTCGCGGTGGCCACCGTGGTTCTCTCGCCGTTCGCGCTGGGCACCGGGCCGGCCTGGTCCAGCGCCCGGCTGCTGCTGCTCGGCGTCGGGGTGGGAGTGCTGAGCAGCGTGCTGCCCTACGTGCTGGACCAGGTGGTGCTGCGCCGGGTCGGCCGCGCGCGGTTCGCCGTACTGCTGGCGTTGCTGCCGGTCACCGCCACGGTGGTGGGCCTGCTGGTGCTGGCCCAGGTGCCCGGCATCGCCGAGACCGCCGGCATCCTGGCCGTGGTCGCGGCGGTGGCGCTGCGCTCGCGCGACGGCGACAGCCCCGAGGACCCGGACGGTCCCGGGGACGCCGTCAGTTCACCGTCTCCAGGGTGACCGCGTCCCGCCGCAGCCGCGCCTCGTAGACCCGGGCGTGGTGGCCGCAGAACAACAGCTCGCCGCCACTGGGCAGCACCGCGCGCACCTTGGCCCTGGCGCCGCACCGGTCGCATCGGTCGGTGACGTTGAGGGGCAAGGTGGCGCTGATCGATGCGGCCTCGGTGGCGGACATCGCCGTCTCCATTCTGGTCGGCGGGGGAGCCTCTACCGGAATGGTCGGTACTCCTGGGTCAGGTGTTACCTAACGCTGTTAGTCCAGGTAGTCGCGCAGGACCTGGGACCGCGACGGGTGGCGCAGCTTGGACATGGTCTTGGACTCGATCTGCCGGATGCGCTCCCGGGTGACCCCGTAGACCTGGCCGATCTCGTCCAGCGTGCGGGGCTGGCCGTCGGTGAGCCCGAAGCGCAGCCGGACCACGCCGGCCTCCCGCTCGGACAGCGTGGCGAGCACCGACTGCAGCTGGTCCTGCAGCAGGGTGAACGACACCGCGTCCACGGCCACCACGGCCTCGGAGTCCTCGATGAAGTCACCGAGCTGGCTGTCGCCCTCGTCGCCGATGGTCTGGTCCAAGGAGATGGGTTCCCGGGCGTACTGCTGGATCTCCAGCACCTTCTCCGGGGTGATGTCCATTTCCTTGGCGAGCTCTTCCGGCGTGGGCTCGCGGCCCAGGTCCTGTAGCAGCTCGCGCTGTATGCGGCCGAGCTTGTTGATGACCTCCACCATGTGCACCGGAATACGAATGGTGCGGGCCTGGTCGGCCATGGCCCTGGTGATGGCCTGGCGAATCCACCAGGTGGCGTAGGTGGAGAACTTGTATCCCTTGGTGTAGTCGAACTTCTCGACCGCGCGGATGAGGCCCAGGTTGCCTTCCTGGATCAGGTCCAGGAAGGCCATTCCGCGACCGGTGTAGCGCTTGGCCAGCGAGACCACCAGCCGCAGGTTGGCCTCGAGCAGGTGGTTCTTGGCGCGCTCGCCGTCGCGGACGATCCAGCGCAGGTCCCGGCGCATCTGCGGGGAGGCGGTCTTGTCCGACTCGGTCATCTTGCGCACGCGCTCGGCGGCGTAGAGCCCGGCCTCGATCCGCTTGGCCAGCTCCACCTCCTCCTCGGCGTTGAGCAGCGCGACCTTGCCGATCTGCTTCAGGTAGGCCCGGACCGAGTCGGCCGAGGCGGTCAGCTCGGCGTCCTTGCGGGCCTGCCGCAGCGCCTCCGACTCCTCCTCGTCCCAGACGAAGTCACCGGACTTGCGGGTCGCCGTGGACGAGGAGGTGGTGCTGGCTACCGCCTTGCCGGGCTCCGCCTCGGCCTCTTCGCCGTCGTCATCGTCGTCATCGTCGGACGCCGTGGCGACCTCTTCGTCGGCGTCGTCCTCGATCTCTACGTCGTCGACGTCCACATCGGTGAGGTCTTCCACATCGGGGCTGGCCGAGTCGAGGTCGAGGTCCTCGCCCTCCACCATCGACTCGTCGTCACCCTTGCCGGTCTTCGCCTTCGTGGGCTTGGCCTTGCCGCCGGCCTTCTCCGTGGTCTTGCTCGCGCCACGCGACCGGGTGGCGGTCTTCGTGGCGGTCGTGGCGTGCCGGGTCCGCCGCGCGGGGGCCGCCGCGCCGTCGACGGTCATGTCCGGTTTGGTTACGGGTTCTACGGCTGCCACAGGGGCCCTTTCGCGACGTATTCGGCTTGGCGAGCGACATTCCGAACTGGTCGGTTGCCCTCAGCTCCTGGTTGCCCGTCGAACCGCGTTTCGCCTGACTGGCCGATCGGCTCCGAAGCGGGCACACGACATTGTAACGAGCGACCGCGTGACCGTGCTGTCGTTGGTCACCGGCGCGTTCGAATGTGTTGGAATCTGGGCATGGACGGGCTTGACCTGGAGGGGTTGCGCGCCATCGCGGTGCGCGTCGCGACCGAGGCGGCGGGGGAGGCGGCGCGGCTGCGCGCGGCGGCCATCAACGACGTGCGGACCAAGACCACGCACACCGACGTGGTCACCGCCGCGGACACCGAGGTGGAGCGCCAGCTGCGGGAACGGCTGGCCGAGCTGCGTCCGGACGATGTGGTGCTGGGCGAGGAGGGCGGGTTCGGGGCGGGCGGGTCGAACAAGACAGCCTCGGAGGGGGACCGGCTGTGCTGGGTGGTCGACCCGATCGACGGCACGGTGAACTACCTGTACGGCCTGCCCTGGTACACGGTCTCGGTCGGGGTCACCCGGAACGGGGAGTCGTTGGCCGGCGCGGTGGTGGAGCCGCCGTCCGGGCGGGTGTGGAGCGCTTCGCTGGGCGGCGGTGCCACCCTGGACGGGATGCCCCTGCGGGCGTCCGGGGCGAGCCGGCTGGATTTGTCCCTGATCGGCACCGGGTTCAGCTACCACCGGGAGCGGCGGGTGCGGCAGGGCGAGCTGGCCACCGCGCTGATGGCCCGGGTGCGGGACATCCGGCGCGCCGGCTGCGCCTCGCTGGACCTGTGCGCGGTGGCCGCCGGCTGGCTGGACGGCTACTACGAGCACGGGGTGAACCCGTGGGACTGGGCGGCCGGTGCGCTGATCGCCACCGAGGCCGGTGCGGTGGTGCACCTGCCGGACCCGCGCGCGCCGTTCGGGGAGGCCATCGTGGCCGCCGCGCCGGGCATCGGCGGGCCGCTGGCCGAGGCGCTCAGCGAGCTCGGCTCGGCCGAGATCTAGCGCCGAAGGCGCTGGCCGAGCACGCGCCCGGTCAGGCGCGTGCGGGAGGTTCAGCAGGCGACGTCGCGGGCGGCGGTCAAGAGCTCCTGGTCGGCGGTCGGCGCGGCGCCGGCCTCGGTGACGTTGGTCTGGCCGGACGGCCCGGCCAGCTGGTCCAGCGCCTGGCGCGCCGCCCTGGTCGGGGCGATCTCGCCGAACTGGCTGCCGATCGCCACGTCCACCGAGTCGTCCGGCCGGTTGTCCCGCAGCAGGGCGACGCAGGGCAGCACCAGGCTCACCGTGCGCGCCGCCGCCGCGCCGGCCGCGCCGTACCGGATGCCGCCCCGGCAGATCAGGTCACCGTTGGGGTAGAGCGGGTCGTTGGTGGCCGGTGCCGCCTCGGTGAAGCCGAGCTCGCCCAGCTGGCTGGCCACCAGGGTGGCCTGGCCGCGCTGGCCGCCGCCGTTGAGCACCCGGATGCGCACCGCGCCGGGCGCCGCCGGGGCGACCTCGTCCAGCGCGCTGGAAGGCTGGGCGACCCCGGCGGCCTCCGCGCCGGCGGCCGGCGAGGGGCACGCCGTGCCGGCCGCGTCGGTGGAGGACTTGCCCAGCACCATCGACCAGGTGATCACTGCCCCGATGGTGAGCACCGTGACCAGCGCGATAACCGGACGGGCGGCACGGCTCTGAGCAGCGGACATCGACTTCACGCCCGGTACCCTAATGTGACCTGCGGTGAATCCGTCGCGACGCGGTCGGATTGCGATGGGATTTACCGCCTCCCTGAGCTACCCTCTGCGCCTGGCGAGGTCGGTGACCGGGGGACAGCCCGCGTTCGCGCGGGCCGACAAGACCGCCGCCCCGCTCAGATTGAGACACGCGTCACCCCTTCGCCCGGGCACAAACCGGCGAGCTGGGACGTTGTGCCGCAGCACGACACAAGACAGAGTTGTTGAGGGTGGGAACAATGGCGACCGATTACGACGCACCGCGCCGCAATGAGACAGATGACATGGCGGAGGACTCCCTCGAGGAGTTGAAGGCGCGTCGGAACGAAGCGCAGTCCGCCGTGGTGGACGTGGACGAGTCGGACACCGCGGAGAGCTTCGAGCTGCCCGGTGCCGACCTGTCCGGGGAAGAGCTGACGGTGAAGGTGCTGCCGAAGCAGGCGGACGAGTTCACCTGTTCGAGCTGTTTCCTGGTCATTCACCGCAGCCGACTGGCCGCGCACCACAACGGCCAGCCGGTGTGCCGGGACTGTGCCTGAGCGAGAACTAACCCGGTACCGGGGTCTCCGCCGCTAGTCGGAGGCCCCGGTACGCAGGCACTTCACCAGTGCCTCGGCCCGGCGCACGCTGAACAGCCAGTAGGGCGTCGGGTCGGCCGGGTCGTCCAGGGTGAGCCGAACCATCGGCCCGATCCAGGCCCGGTGCACCAGGTACGCGGACGGGTCCAGCTCCGGTCCGAGCTGGACGCGTTTCTCGGCCGGCGCGACCGCGCGGGCCTCGGTGACGAACCGGGTCGGCAGCGTGGCCGGGCCGACCCGGAGCACCTGCTCCCCGTCGCCGGTCTCGGTGAGGGTCACCCTGGTCCGGCCCAGTCGGACCAGCCACCAGGCGGCGAGCGGTAGCAGCAGTGCGGCCGGGATCCACCAGGGCACCTCGGGATGCCCCAGAAGGACGCTGATTTCCAGCAAGCCGATCACGATGAGCGGTGACGGCCACCACCACCAAGGCACCGACAACCGTTCGTCGAATCGCACGGCGCCGGAGGGCGCACGCTTGGCGGCGCCGCGAATTTGGCTCACCTCGCTCAGGGTAGTCTCGCCCGCCGTGGGTACCGGAAGTGGTGACAGGCAGGGCGTCCGGGTGTTGTTGACCCGGCTCGATCCTGGTGTGCCGGTGCCCAGCTATGCGCATCCGGGTGATGCGGGAGCGGACCTTGTTACGGTCAGTGACGTGGTGATCGCCCCCGGTGAGCGCGTGCTGGTCGGCACCGGAGTGGCCGTGGCGCTGCCCGAGGGTTACGCCGGGTTCGTGCACCCGCGCTCCGGCCTGGCCGCCCGGCTCGGCCTGTCCGTGGTCAACACCCCGGGCACCATCGACGCCGGCTACCGGGGCGAGATCAAGGTCTGCCTGATCAACCACGACCCGCGCGAGACGATCAACCTGCGCCGGGGCGACCGGATCGCCCAGCTGGTGGTGCAGCGGGTGGAGCACGCGAGCTTCCTCGAGGTGTCCGAGCTGCCGGACTCGGTCCGGGGCGACGGCGGCTACGGGTCGACCGGCCTGGCCGCCGCCGCGGCGGGTGCCGCACCGGCCGTCTCGGCGGTGTCGGCCGCGTCGTTCCCGGACGGCCGGGAGCCGTAGGTGTTCGGACGCGCCCGGCGAGAGTCCGACGATCTCGAGGACCTCCCGCCCATCGAGCCGAAACGGCCGGCGGCCGAGCGGGCCCGCCGGCGGGCCGAGGGCGGCGGGCCGTTCGACGTGGACGACCCCGAGACGGACGACGTCGACGGCGGCCTCGATTTCGGCTCGCTCCGGATTCCCATGCCGGCCCGGGCGCAGCTCCAGGTGGAACCGGGGGCCAACGGCCTGCTCAAGGCGGTTCACGTGCTGGTGCCCGCCGGCCGGGTCAGCCTGAGCGCACTGGCCGCGCCCCGGTCCAGCCCGCTGTGGCGGGAGCTGGCCGAGGAGATCTCGGTGTCGCTGGCCAAGGACGGCACCCGCGTGCGCTCCGAATGGGGGGAGTGGGGCCGCGAGGTGCAGGCCGCCTCCGAGGGCGCGCTCTCCCGGTTCATCGGCGTGGACGGGCCGCGCTGGATGTTGTACGGCGTCGCCACCGGTCCCGAGGAGGACGCCGAAGAGGCGGCCGAGACGCTGAGGGCGATGATCCGGGGCACCGTGGTGACCCGGGGCGCGGAGCCGTTGCCGGTGAAGACCGTGCTGCCGCTGCGCGTGCCGGAGCATCTGGCCGAACGGGTCGAGCAGGCCCGTGACGAGGCCCGCGCGGCGGCTTCCGCCGGCCGGCGTTCCGGCCGGCGGCGCAGCATCGGCCGCGCGGACCAGGGCCCGGTGCGCGAGCTCCCGGCGCCCGTCCCGCCGCCACCCGGTTCCCGGCAGCCGGCGGCCCACGTCAACGGCCACCCCGGTGAGCCCGCCCGGGCGCCCGGACACCCGGCGGCTCCCGCGCCGCGGGTCCCGCCGGCGCCGGCGCAGCCGCCGAGCTGGACCCAGTCCCCGGACCCCAGCGCCACCCGGCCGGGCCTGCCCCCGGTGCCCACACTGGCCACCCAGGAGACCAACGGCATCCCCCGGGCCGGGATCGAGTCGACGTGGTCCATGGCGAAGCCGGTGGTCAGCGCCGAGCAGGTGGCCCGGCAGCCGGCCTGGGCGCAGCTGTCCGCCGCCCCGTCGTTCTGGCCCGAGCCGCCCCGGCGCCGGCCGGCGGCCCACCGGCCGAACGCGGCCCCGCCGTCGCATCGCCCGCCCGGTGGTCACTCCGGCGCCGGCGCCCCGGCCGGCGGATACCCCGGTGCCGGTCAGCCGAGCGGCCACCCCGGGGCGAACGGCCACCGGGGCGCCGGGCAGCCACCGAACAGCCAGTTCGGGAACGCGGCCCCGGCAATGAGCCAGTTCGGGAATATCGCACCGGCGAACGGCCAGTTCGGTCCCGGCTCTCAGCCGAACGGTCAGTTCGGGAGCGGTTCGCAGTCGAATGGGCAGTTCGGTACCGGACCTCAGTCGAACGGCCAGTTCCCGGGTAGCGGCCAGTCGAACGGTCAGTTCGGGAGCGGTTCGCAGTCGAATGGGCAGTTCGGTACCGGACCTCAGTCGAACGGCCAGTTCCCGGGCAGTGGCCAGTCGAACGGTCAGTTCGGTACCGGCCCTCAGCCGAACGGCCAGTTCCCGGGCAGTGGCCAGTCGAACGGTCAGTTCGGTACCGGCCCCCAGCCGAACGGCCAGTTCGCCGGCGGCGCCGGGGCGAACGGCCGGCCGGGCCACGGCGGACCGTCCTCCGGGCCGCCACGCGCCGGAGCGTCGTCACCCGGATACCCGGCGACCGGCGCCGGTGGCCGGCCGGGCGGCTGGTCCGGCTCGCCGCGTGACCCTTCCGGACTGCCCGAGCCCCGGCCCGGCCAACCGGGCCCGCGCGACCCGAGGCGCCCCGGGCCGCCGGAGGGCGGCTACCCGAGCCACTCCGGGCACCTCAGCCATCCCGGCCTGCCCGCGCGGCCCGGGGACCCCTGGCCGCCGCCGAACCGCGGTGCGGCGGACAACGGGGGCCCGCGCCGGGACGGGCGGATCCCGGAGCCGGGCGGCCACCGTGAGCGCCCCTCACAGATCGACAGCACCGATGCCCTGCACCTGGCGCTGACCCAGGACGCGGCGGTCACCCAGGACCGGCTGCCCCGGGTGGAACGGCGGCGCCGGGCACGCGGCGAGTAGCCCGCAACCAGGCCAGCACGGCGGCCCGCCCGAGGCTTTCCCGGTCCGCGCCGAGCGCGGTGAGCGTGCTGGTCACCAGTGCGGCGCGGGGGAGCAGGTCGTGCCAGCGCCCGGCCACGCCGAGCGGGTGCACCGGGTCGTCCGCCATGCCCACCAGGCCGACCGGCAACGGCAGCCCGGCCAGCTCGGCCTCGGTCGGCCCCGGCTCGGCGGCGGCCGCGCGCAGCGACTCGGTGAGGCCGGCGCCGTGCCGGGTCCAGGCCCTGGTCAGCTCCCGGCCCAGCCAGTCGGGGGTCTCCGCCCGGGCCTGGGCCAGCGTGACGGCCAGGCCGTCCCGGCCCACGGCGTCGGCGGTGAGCCGCGCGGCCAGTGCGGCCGGCGCGTTCCCCGGCTGCCCGGTCCAGGCGGGCAACGCCAGCAGCAACCCGGCCACCGCCCCCGACCCCGCGTGCTCGGCGGCCCACCGGACGGCCACCTGGGCACCCAGTGACACCCCGCCGACCAGGAGAGGCCGCGCGCCGGGGTCGGCGGCCGCCCGGTCCAGCGCGCGGCGGTAACCATCCGGCACCCGCCCCCCGGCCAGCAGGGGAGGGGCGAGCAGCGGAATGCCCACCGCACGCAGCGGAGCCTCGAACGAGGCCCGTACGAACACCTCGTCGGAACCGGTTCCGGGCAGCAGCACGGCCAGCCCGGGCCGGTCTTGTTTCGTCCGCATGACCAGCAGGATGCCGGAATGTTTGAAGTGGCCTTCAAACGGTTATCCTGGGGCGGCGTAACCGACCGGGTGGGTCGGTTCCCTCCGCACACCCCGGGAGAGGGCATGGGATCCACCGACGGTGGCCTCCTGAAGCGATTCATCCGACGACTCACCTCCGACGTGGAGGATCTCGACGCCGACGACCTGACCCGGGACACCGACCGGTCCGGAGCCAACCGCGCATGTGACTGCCGGTGCGGGGACGAGGTCGTCATGGTGGGTAGGCTGCGCTCCGTGGAACTGAGTCCCAAGGACGCGGCCGCGACCCTGGAGGCGGAGCTGTTCGACGGCACCGACGGGGTCACCCTGATCTGGGTCGGCCGCCGCCGGATCCCGGGCATCGAGCCGGGCCGCCGGATTAAGGTGCGCGGCCGGATGGCGGTGCGCGACGGCCGCAAGGTGCTCTACAACCCCTACTACGAACTGCGTCAGGCCTCGTGACCGGTCGCCACGCGCGCCCGAAGAGCCCGCACGAACCGCACGCCCCCGAAAGCGGCGCGGACGGTGACGAGCAGCGGGAGAAGGCCGCCCCCCAAACCATTCTCGAGCAGCTCGGCGGCGTCTCCGGGATGATCTACTCCACCATACCGGTGGTGGTGTTCGTCCTGGTCAACTCGCTGACCTCGCTGATGCCGGCGGTGATCGCGGCGGTCGGGGTCGGCCTGCTCATCGCGGTCGTGCGGCTGGTCCGCAAGGAGCCGCTGCAGCCGGCCGTGTCCGGCCTGCTCGGCGTGGGCGTGGGCGCGTTCATCGCCTACCGGACCGGCCAGGCGAAGGACTTCTTCCTGCTCGGCATCTGGTACAGCGCGCTGCTGTCCAGCGTGTTCCTGATCTCCGTGCTGGTCCGCTGGCCGCTGGCCGGGGTGATCTGGCACGGCATCAACGGCGACGGGCAGGGCTGGCGCCAGGACCGCTACCTGCTGCGCGGATACACCCTGGCCAGCCTGCTGTGGGTGCTGGTGTTCGGCGCCAAGTTCGTGGTGCAGCACTGGCTGTACGACACCGACCAGACCGGTTGGCTGGCGTTCGCCCGGATCGCCATGGGCTACCCGCTGACCGGGCTGGCGCTGCTCGGCACCATCTGGGCGGTGCAGCGCGCCCGTCGCCGGGGCACCCAGGTCAGCCCGGCCTAGCGCGGAACGCGCTTGGCGAGCGCGCGCCCGGTTGGGCGCGCGGGAGACACCGCGGTCACCGGCGCCGGGCCGGGGCGGGGGTGTCCATCCGGCCGTTGTGCGGGCTGGGCACACGCACCGGAGCGGAGCGGGCGTCCGCGCGGGCCTTCGCCGGTGCGGCGGCCGGTGCTGCGGGCTTGGCGGCGGGTGCCGCGCGGGGCTTCCCCCGCATCATCAGCCCCATTGCCGCGCCGATCCCGGTCATCACGGCCACCACGTAGAACGCGTTGGCGTAGGTGGTGGTGCCGACGTGCTTCACCAGCTGCTTGTACAGCGGGGCGAGCCCGGCCACGCCCTTCGCGGCCGCATCCAGCAGCGGCGCCGGCGAGGCGGGGTCGTGGGTGATCAGGCCGCCCCGGTCGGCCATCAGCTGCGCCTGCTGGGCGGTCTGCAGGCCGCCGAACACGGCCACGCCGAGGCTGGAGGCGGTCCGCATGACCACGTTGGCCAGCGTGCTGCCCGCGTTGATCAGGGCCGGGGGCAGCGCGCTCACGCCGGCCGCCATGATCGGCATCATGGACAGCCCGACGCCGATGTTGCGGATCGTGGTCCAGAGCACCAGTTGCTCGCGGGGCACGTCCGGGGTGATCTGGGCCAGCAGGAGGGAGCCGTAGGCGGCGACGGCCAGCCCGATGGTGATAGGCCAGCGGCCGCCGAAGCGGTCCAGCAGCCGGCCGGCGGCCGGCGCCAGCACCGCCATGGTCAGCGCCGAAGGCATCATCAGCAGGCCGGCGTCCAGCGAGGAGAAGCCCTTGTTGGTCTGCAGGTACAGCGGCACGTAGTAGAGCAGCGCGAACAGGCCGACCGCGCTGATCGCGATCAGCACCAGCGAGTTGCTGTACACCAGGGTGCGCACCACCCGGATGTTGATCAGCGGCTGGTCCACCTCCAGCTCGATCACCACGAACAGCGCGAAGCAGAGCACGCTGACGGTGGCCAGGATGAGGATGCCGTAGCTGGTCCAGCCCCAGTCCGGGCCCCGGTCGGCGGCCACGGTCATGGTGGCCAGCGCGGTGGCGATGGCGGCGAAGCCGGGCAGGTCGAACCTCGGCCGGCTGGTTTCCGCGTTCCTGGGGAAGATGACCAGCGCGGCGATGATGCCGATGATGCCCACCGGAACCTTGATGAAGAACACCAGGTGCCACGAGGTGTCCTCCACCAGCCAGCCGCCCAGGGCGGGCCCCAGCGCCGGGGCCAGGATCACCCCCATGCCGTAGATGCCCATCGCGCCGCCGATCTTCTCCGCCGGGACCAGGCGGTAGATCAGCTGCATGGCGACCACCGGGATGATGCCGCCGGGGATGGCCTGCAGCACGCGGAACCCGATCAGCGTGGGCAGGTCCCAGGCGATCCCGCACAGCGCCGACGCGATGGTGAACACCACCATGCAGGCGAGGAACACCCGGGTCGCACCGAAGCGCTCGGTGAACCAGCTGCTGGTCGCGGTGGAGATGCCCAGGGTGAGCAGGTAGGCGGTGCTGACCCAGCGGACCGAGTCCATGCCGCCGCCGAAGTCGCGCTGGATGGCGGAGATCGCCACGTTGATGATGCTCGTGCCGAGCGCGCTCAGGAAGGTGCCCAGCACCAGTACCAGTAGGGGAAGCGCCCAGCCGGCACCGCGACCGCTAGTGGTCATCGGGCAGCCGGCCGGTAATAGAGTACGGATCGTTCTTTAGCATTGGTAACGATAATAGTTGCGTAATGCCACGATTTCCAGGGCTGTTTTGGCGCCGAATTAAACGGGCGCGCCCGGTGCGGACCTCATACGCTGATCAACACTTCGGCAAGATCGGCACCAAGAGGCGGGAGCCAGGGATGCGTCGCATGCTTCTACCAGTTGCTTTCATGGGGGTCGCGCTGTCGATGCTCGTGGCGTCGCCGGCCGCCGCCGCAACCGCCTCGGAGCGGGACTCGCCCTACCGCGGCGGCTACCGGGTCGGGTTCGACGCCGGCAGCCGGGACGGCTGGGAGGATGCCCGCCGGGAGTGCCGCCGGCACAACCGGTACGACGACCGGGCGCGCATCGAGTCCCGCCGGGGCGACTACGACCGGGGCTGGCGCGACGGGTTCCAGCGCGGCTACAACGTCGGCTTCGACCGTGCCGCCGACCGGTTCTGCCACCACCGCCGCTGGTAACCCCCTCATATCGCGCCTCTCACCAGCTCATGTCGCGTGTTTGGCCGGCCTGTGTCGCGGGATTGGCCCCGGTCGAATCCGCGACATGACCCGGTCGAATCCGCGATATGGGTTGGTGGAGCCCGCGATATGGGCTGGGGTTAGTGGCCGAGGGCCTGGCGGATGTCTTCCTCGACGTCGGGGGAGGCGACCAGGAGGAGTTCGTCCAGGCCCTCCAGCGGGTCGTCGGGCTGGGGCAGGATCACCCGGCCGCCGCGCAGCACCACGACCAGCGCGGCGCCGGTGGGCAGCTTCAGGTCGCGGACCGGCCGCCCGGCCAGTGGCGTCGCCTCGGGCAGGGTGACCTCGACCAGGTTGGCCTGCCCCTGGCGCAGCGTCATCAGCCGCACCAGGTCGCCGACGCTCACCGCCTCCTCCACCACGGCGGCCAGCATCCGGGGCGTGGACACCGCCACGTCCACCCCCCAGCTGTCGTCGAACAGCCACTCGTTGCGCGGGTCGTTCACCCGGGCCACCACGCGGCGCACCGCGAACTCCATCTTGGCCAGCAGCGACACCACCAGGTTGACCTTGTCGTCCCCGGTCGCCGCGATCACCACGTCGCAGTCCTGCAGGCCGGCCTCCTCCAGCGAGGACAGCTCGCAGGCATCCGCGTTGACCCACTCCGCGCGCTCGACCGCCTCCGGCTCGATCTGCGAGAGATCCCGCTCGATCAGCATGACCTCGTGACCGTTGTCCAGTAATTCGGCGGCGATGGACCGGCCGACCGCCCCGGCTCCGGCAATGGCGACCCGCATGACCTCAGCTCCCCTCGGGTTCTCGGGCCGCGGCGGCGGTGACATCGCCGACGGTGCCGGAGACCACCGCCGCGTACACGGTGTCCTCGGCCTGGATCACGCTGTCCTCCTCGGGAAGCACCCCGGAGCCGAAGCGCAGGATGAACGCCACCCGTGCGCCGGTGGTCTGCTCCAGCTCGGCCACCGGCCGGCCGGTCCACCCCTCGTGCAGGGGCAGCGGGAGCACGGCCACGGTGCCGGACGGATCTCGCCACGCGCTGCTCACCCCGTCGGGCAGCAGCATCCGCATCAGCCGGTCGGTGGTCCACGGCACGGTGGCCACGGTGGGGATGCCCAGCCGCTCGTACACCTCGGCCCGGCGGGCGTCGTAGATCCGCGCCACCACCCGCTCGATACCGAAGTTCTCCCTGGCCACGCGGGCGGCGATGATGTTCGAGTTGTCGCCGCTGGACACCGCCGCGAACGCGGACGCCTTGTCCAGCCCGGCCCGGCGCAGCACGTCCAGGTGGAAGCCGATGCCGCACACCTGCTGGCCCCGGAAGTCGGCGGACAACCTGCGGAAGGCGGTGGCGTCCCGGTCGATCACGGCGACCTCGTGCCCCTGTCGCTCGAGGCCCGCGGCCAGCGACGAGCCGACCCGACCACAGCCCATGATGACCACATACACGGGCGTTGCCTCCTCTTGCGGGGTGTACGTTTGGCGAGACAGTAGCGCCTAACCAGACCACTTCGCCGGTTCTGAGACGCTGCGCATAGGCTGCGCGCGTGGCGAAGCTGACCACCGCGATCAAGCGGATACTGGTGGGGCGACCGCAGCGTAGCGAGAAGCTGTCCGAGACGCTGCTGCCGAAGCGCATCGCGCTGCCGGTCTTCGCCTCCGACCCCATGTCGAGCGTCGCGTATGCGCCCGAGGAAATATTGCTGACGCTCTCCGTCGCCGGCGCCTCGGCGTACGTGTTCAGCCCGTGGATCGGGCTCTTCGTGGCCGTGGTGATGATCGCGGTGGTGGCGTCCTACCGGCAGAACGTGCGGGCGTATCCCTCCGGTGGCGGTGACTACGAGGTCGCCACCGTGAACCACGGCTCGGCCTGGGGGTTGGTGGTGGCCAGCGCGCTGCTGGTGGACTACGTGCTCACGGTCGCGGTGTCCATCGCCTCCGCCGCCGCCAACATCGGCGCGGCCGTGCCGTTCGTGGGTACGCACAAGGTCGCGTTCGCGGTCGGCGCGGTCCTGCTGCTCACCGCGATGAACCTGCGCGGCGTGCGGGAGTCCGGCACGATGTTCGCGATCCCGACCTACGCCTTCGTGATCGGCATCCTCGGCATGATCGCGGTGGGGCTGTGGCGCGTGTTCGTGGCCGGTGAGCAGGTGGCCGCCGAGAGCGCCGGGTTCCACCTGGTCGAGGAGGGCCAGCACCTCGCCGGCCTCGGGTTGGTGTTCCTGCTGCTGCGGTCCTTCTCCTCGGGTAGCGCCGCGCTGACCGGTGTCGAGGCGATCAGCAACGGGGTGCCGGCGTTCCGCAAGCCGAAGTCCAGGAACGCGGCCACCACGCTGCTGATGATGGGCGTGCTGGCCATCTCGATGTTCCTGGGCCTGATCGCGCTGGCCCGGCTCACCGGGGCCAAGGTTGCCGAAGACCCGGCGCACCAACTGGTGGGCGCTCCTGCCGGGTACGAACAGAAGACGTTGATCGCCCAGCTCGCGCATGCGGTCTTCGACGGCTTCCCGCCCGCGTACTTCTACATCCTGACGATGACCGGGCTCATCCTGGTACTCGCCGCCAACACCGCGTTCAACGGCTTTCCGGTGCTCGGTTCGATCCTGGCCCAGGACCGTTATCTGCCCCGCCAGCTGCATACCAGGGGTGACCGGCTGGCCTTCTCCAACGGCATCCTGTTCCTGGCCGCGTTCGCGATCCTGCTCATCGTCGGCTTCAACGCTGAGGTCACCCGCCTGATCCAGCTGTACATCGTGGGCGTGTTCATGTCGTTCACGCTGAGCCAGAGCGGCATGGTCCGACATTGGGCACGACTGCTGCGTACCGAGCAGGATCCGGCGGCGCGACGGCGGATGCGGCGCTCGCAGACGATCAACGGCTTCGGTTTCCTGATGACCGCCCTGGTTTTGGTGATCGTCCTGGTGACCAAGTTCACCCAGGGCGCCTGGATCTCGTTGGCGGCGATGGCCGCCTTCTTCGGCCTCATGACGGCGATCCGTCGGCACTACGAGACCGTGTCCAACGAGCTCTCCCTCGGAGACGAGCCGCAGCTGCTGCCCTCGCGCAACCATGCGATTGTGTTGGTTTCCGGGTTGAGCCGAGCCACCGTGCGGGCGCTCAACTACGCCCGCGCCACCCACCCGGACCGGCTCGAGGCGGTCACCGTGAACGTGGACAACAAGGACACCCGCGAGCTCACCAAGGCCTGGGAGGACCGCTCCCTGCCGGTGCCGCTGAAGGTGATCGAGTCGCCCTACCGGGAGATCACCCGCCCGGTGCTGGACTACGTCAAGCGCATCCGTACGGACAACCCGCGCGACGTGGTCACCGTGTTCATCCCGGAGTACGTGGTCGGGCGCTGGTGGGAGCAGGTGCTGCACAACCAGAGCGCGCTGCGGCTGAAGGGCCGGCTGCTGTTCCAACCGGGCGTCATGGTGACCAGCGTGCCGTGGCAGCTGGCCTCCTCCGAGCGGGCCAAGCAGCGGGCCATCGCCCGCCGCCGGCCGGAGAGCGCGCCGGGCGCGGTGCGCCGGGGCTACCCCGGGATCGCCGGGAACGGGGACGCGGAGGAGCGTCCGGCGAAGACCCGCCGCAAGTCGGCCCGCAGCACGTGACGGACCCGAACTGGCTGGACCGGGTGCTCGAGCTGGACGTCGGCCCGGTCGCGCACGGCGGCCACTGTGTGGCCCGGTTGGACGGCCGGGTGGTCTTCGTGCGGCATGCGCTGCCCGGGGAACGGGTGCGGGCGGTGGTCACCGAGGACCGGCACGGCGGGTTCTGCCGGGCGGACGCCGTGAGCGTGCTGCGCGCCTCGCCGGACCGGGTGCCGGCGCCGTGCGTGTGGGCCCGCGCCGGCGGCTGCGGGGGCTGCGACTTCCAGCATGCCAGCCCGCCCGCGCAGCGTTCACTGAAGGCCGACGTGCTGGCCGAGCAGCTGCGCCGGCTGGGCGGCGTAGAACGCTCGGTCGAGGTGGAGGAGCTGCCCGGGGGAGCGTTGGGCTGGCGGCGGCGGCTGCGGCTGGCGGTCGGTGCGGACGGCCGCGCCGGGCTGCGCGCGCACCGTTCGCACGAGGTGATCCCGATCGCGGACTGCTCGCTGGCGCCGGCCGGGCTGCTGCCGCCGGTGCTGGACCGGCACTGGCCGCCGGGGGACGAGGTGGCGGTGGAGCTGGACGCGGACGGCGTCGCGCACGCCGGCCCGGACGCGGGTCCGGTTGTGCACCGCGCCGCCGGCCGGGAGTGGCGCCTGTCGCCCGGCGCGTTCTGGCAGGTGCATCCGGAGCTGGCCGACACGCTGTGCGCGGTGGTGGGGGAGTGGTCGGCGCTGCCGGCCGGCGGGCGGGCCTGGGACCTGTACGGCGGCGCCGGGGTGCTGGCCTCGGTGCTGGCCGACAGGGTCGGGCCGACCGGTGCGGTGCTCGTGGTGGAGTCCGACCGGGCGGCGGTCCGCTCCGGCCGCGAGGCGCTGGCCGACCTGCCCTGTGTGCACTGGCGGCCCGGCCGGGTGGAGCGCATCTTGCCCGCCCTGCTGGCGGCCGGCCGCCCCGACGTGGTCGTCGCCGACCCGCCGCGCAAGGGCCTCGGCCGCGCGGTGGTGGACGCAATCGTGTCGGCCGGCCCGGACCGCCTGGTCTACGTCGCCTGTGACCCGGCCGCACTGGCCCGCGACGTCGGTCTGCTCGCCGCGCGTGGCTACCGGCTCGCCGACCTGCGCGCCTTCGACGCCTTCCCGATGACCCACCACTTCGAGTCGGTCGCCCTCTTCACCCCCGACAGCTGAGATCCGCTCTCCCTGTCCCGAGTGCTCCCGACGTCGGTATGGCTCTGCGTGGAAATATGGCGACAGTGAGGGGCATCTAGGCTGGTGAGTCCCGTCGCGGCCGCACTGGACCGCCGGAATCCATGGTCAGCATGACATGACGGCGGCACCGACACTCTCGAAGCGACCCTCAGGTCATGCTGATCATGGAGCAACCCGTGGACGCCGGTGTCCCAGGTCGCTCGCGGGGGCGGACATCGGTCAACGGCCGCCCGAGCGTTGGGCAAATCGGCAGGTCAGCACTCGGCAACTCGCCTTTAGCGCCGCACCAGCCACAGTCTCGATGTCGCGTATTGCCACGCAGAGCCATAGCGGTGTGGGAGGCATTCGGGGTGGAGAGAGCGACGGGCGCGGGCGTCAGGGGCGGGTGAGCAGGCCCAGGGCCAGGCCCACGACCAGCAGGGCGCCGGCCTGGCGGGTGTGCAGCCAGGCTATTGCGGCGTACCAGAGCGGCCAGACCGGGAAGTTCTTCGGCGGCGCGTCCGGCGGTGGGCGGCGCAGGTGCGGCCAGACCTTGACCAGTCGGGGCAGTCCGAGCAGCACCAGGAGTGCCGGCCACGGCATCGCGCCGACCAGCACGGCCAGCCCGACCAGCGGGTAGAACGCGACCATCAGGCCCAGCGTGACCGCGCGCGCCCGGACCGGCCCGAGCAGCACGGGCACCGTGTGGATGCCCAGCGGCTGGTCGAACGGGATCTTGTCGGTGTGCTTGCCCATCAGCACCGCGACGCAGAGCAGGCCGTAGGGCAGCGAGGCGAGCAGGATCGGCCAGTCCACGGTGCCGACGCCGGCGTAGTAGGTGCCGCACACCATCAGCGGCCCCCAGACCACCAGCACGTCCGGCTCGCCCAGCCCGTGCTTCTTCAGCCGCAGTGGCGGCGCCGTGTAGGCCACGCTCAGCACGAACCCGGCCACCGCGAACGCCACGATCGGCCAACCCCGGGCCAGCCCGAGCACCACCAGGATCACCAGGTCGGCCAGGTTCACGAGTACCACGGCGGTGAGCAGCGCCCGGCGGGTGACCAGCCCGGCCAGGATCGGGTGCGGGGCGTAGAGCGCGCGCGGGTACTGCTCGGTGTCCGAGCCGGCGCGGGTGTCGTACAGGTCGTTCATCAGGTTGTTGGCGAGGTGGGCCAGGGTGATGCCCAGGATGGCCAGGGCCAGCCAGCGCCAGTCCAGCCCGGGCCGGCCGACCGCGAGCAGCGCCGCGACCAGGCCGGCCACCAACGTCATCGGCAGCACCGCCGCCCGGCTCACCACGATCCACCGGGTCACCGCGTCCAGCTCGGCCACCGGGCCCGGCGGCGGGTTGGTGGTGCGCAGCGCATACGCCCAGGAGGACAGGCGGGATCGGGTGCTGCTGGTGGCGTCCGTCACGTCCGGGATGCTACTCCGGGTAGCCTGCCTGGTCAGTGCGTTGCCCGTGACTCGGGGGGCTGGTGGGCCTCCGTAGACTCGGGAAAATGTCCGACATGCGAAGCCTGCGCGGTCCGGCCGAACTCAAACGACTCGACCCCGCTGAGCTGCAGATCCTCGCCGGGGAGATTCGGGATTTCCTGGTCGGAACGGTCTCCCGCACCGGCGGTCACCTCGGTCCCAACCTCGGCGTGGTGGAGCTGACCATCGCGCTGCACCGCGTCTTCGACTCGCCGAACGACGCACTCATCTTCGACACCGGACACCAGTGCTACGTGCACAAGCTGCTCACCGGCCGGCGGGACGGCTTCGCCAAGCTGAAGTCCGCCGGCGGGTACTCCGGCTACCCCTGCCGGGCGGAGAGCGAGCACGACCTGGTGGAGAACAGCCACGCCTCCACCGCGCTGTCCTACGCCGACGGCATGGCCAACGCGTTCGCGTTGACCGGGGCGCACCGGCACGTGGTCGCCGTGGTCGGCGACGGCGCGCTGACCGGCGGGATGTGCTGGGAGGCGCTGAACAACATCGCCGCCCGCAAGGACCGCAACCTGGTCATCGTGGTCAACGACAACGGCCGTTCCTACTCGCCGACCATCGGCGGGTTGGCCGACCACCTGGCCGCGCTGCGCCTGCGACCCGGCTACGAGCGCGTGCTGGATGCCGGCAAGCGGGCGCTGAACCAGACCCCGGTGGTGGGCAAGACGGTCTACCAGGGGCTGCACGCGCTGAAGGCCGGCGTGAAGGACGCGCTGGCCCCGCAGGCGATGTTCGCCGACCTCGGCCTGAAGTACCTCGGCCCGGTGGACGGGCACGACATGGTGGCGTTGGAGGCCGCGCTGCGCCGGGCCCGGGACTTCGGTGGCACCGCCATCGTGCACACGGTGACCCGCAAGGGCTACGGCTACCCGCTGGCCGAGAACGACGAGATCGAGCAGATGCACAGCCCGTCCGCGTTCGACCCGGCCACCGGTGAGCCGGTCGGCCCGGCCAAGGACGGCTGGACGAAGGTCTTCGGCCAGGAGATGGTGGCGCTGGGCGCCGAGCGCCGGGACATCGTCGGCATCACCGCCGCGATGCTGCACCCGGTCGGGCTGGCCCCGTTCGCCGAGGCCTACCCGGAGCGCTGCTTCGACGTGGGCATCGCCGAGCAGCACGCGCTCACCTCGGCCGCCGGGCTGGCGATGGCCGGCATGCACCCGGTGGTCGCGCTCTACTCCACCTTCCTGAACCGCGCGTTCGACCAGCTGCTGATGGATGTGGCGCTGCACCGGCAGCCGGTCACCGTGGTGCTGGACCGGGCCGGCGTGACCGGCTCGGACGGCCCCAGCCACAACGGCATGTGGGACTTCTCGCTGCTCGGCGTGGTGCCCGGCATCCGGGTGGCCGCCCCGCGCGACGCGGTCGGCCTGCGTGAGCAGCTGCGCGAGGCGGTGGCGGTGGACGACGGGCCGACCGTGCTGCGCTACCCCAAGGGCGCGGTCATCCCGGAGATCCCGGCGGTGCGCCGACAGGGCGGGGTGGACGTGCTGCGCGAGCCGGCCCCGACCGCGTCGGCCGAGCGCACCGAGGTGCTGCTGGTGTGCGTCGGCTCGTTCGCGGAGCTCGGTCTGGCCGCCGCCGACCGGCTGGCCGACCAGGGCATCGGCGTGACCGTGGTGGACCCGAGGTGGGTGCTGCCGGTGCCGGACGCGGTGGTCGAGCTGGCCGGAACGCACCGGCTGGTGGTCACCGTGGAGGACGGCGGCGGGCACGGCGGCGTGGGTTCGGCGGTGGCGGCGGCGCTGCGCGCGGCCGAGCTGGACGTGCCGCTGCGGGACATCGCCCTGCCCCAGCGGTTCCTGGACCACGCCAGCCGGAGCGACGTGCTCTCCTCGGTCGGCCTCACCGCGCAGGACGTGGCCCGCCGGGTCACCGAGTGGACCGCCGCGCTGCCCGGCAGCGACCTGGCGCCCGACGACGCCCCTTCGGCCAGCCGGCCCAGGGAGAGCTGAGTCCCCGTAACCGGCGTTCGGGTGGTACTACTCGACGCGTGAGCGCGGACGTGCGGAGGGGTGGGTTTCGCGCTCTGCTCGGCGGCCAGCGTTGGCTGGAGCTGTGCGCGGCCGGCACCGGGCGCAGTTACCGCCCCGGGCAGTACCTGCTCCGGCAGGGTGACCGGGGCGGGTACGTCCTGGTGCTGACCGGCGGCCGGGTGCGCATCTCGGCGCTGGAACCGGACGGCACGCAGCTGTTGCACGCCCTGCGCGGGCCCGGCGACCTGCTGGGTGAGCTGGCCATGCCCGACCGCGCGGCGCGGACGGCCACGGTGGTCGCGCTGGAGCGCTGCACCGCCCGGTACCTGTCCTCCGACGCGTTCCGCCGGTTCCTCGACGCGGTGGACGGCCATCAGGCGCTGACCGAGTACCTGATGTCGAAGCTGGCCGACAAGCTGCTCTACCAGCTGCAGTTCGCCCGGTTCCCGCCGGCGCGGCGCATCGCGCTGCTGCTGTGCGAGGTGATCGCGCTGGCCGAGGCGACGGCGGAGCCGATACCGGTGCCGCTCTCGCAGGTGGGCATCGCGGATGCGCTGGGCCTGGCGCGCAGCACGGTGGCCGAGCAGATCACCGTGCTGCGCCGGCAGGGGATTCTGGGGCCCGGGCCGAGGGTCGTGGTAGCCGACCTGCGGCGGCTGACTGATGTGGCGCGCATCACAGTCTAGCTGTCCGACGGCGGACATCGGGTGCCGATCCGGCCGACCATGCTGGGCGCCGGGGACGGAGGTGTCCGGTGAGCGCGAGCAGTGAACAGTTGATCACTTTGGCCACGTTCGGCGCGAGCTGGGTGGTGCTCGCCGTGGGGCACAACGTGGCCGACCACGTGACCGGGCAGAGCGACTGGCAGGCGACGAACAAGGCGGCGCCGTGCCCGGAGGAGGTCGCGGCCGGGGTCAGCAGGTACCGGGGTTGGTCGGCGAACCTGGCCCACGTGGCGCAGTACCACGTGACGCTGGTCGTGCTGGGGTTCGGCGCCTGGCTGTTGCTGCCGCTGGACTGGTCGCCGCTGGGGGTGGCGTGCGCGCTGGGTTGGTCGGCCGCCACGCACGCCTTCCTGGACCGCCGCTGGCCGGTGCGGTGGCTGTTGGAGCGCACCGGCAAGCCGGCGTTCGCCCAGCTGGCGGCGAACGGGATGAACGGCATGTACCTGAGCGACCAGGCCCTGCACGGGCTGGCCCTGGCCATCGCGGCGGTGATGCTGGCGGTGATCCCCTGACGGCTGGCTCTACCCTGGCGGAGTGCGAGTACTGATCGTCGAGGACGAGCGACCGCTGGCGGATGCCCTGGCCCGCGGCCTGCGCCGCGAGGGGATGGCGGTGGACGTCGCCTACGACGGCGACACCGGCCACGAGAAGGCCACCGTGACCCGGTACGACGTGGTGGTGCTCGACCGCGACCTGCCGGGGATGTCCGGCGACGAGCTGTGCGCCGAGCTGACCCAGGACGGCGGCATCACCCGGGTGATCATGCTGACGGCCAGCGGCACGCTGGCGGACAAGGTGGCCGGCCTGTCCATCGGCGCCGATGACTACCTGGCCAAGCCCTTCGACTTCCCCGAGCTGGTGGCCCGGATGCGCGCGCTGGGCCGGCGTGCCACCCCGGCCACGCCCCCGGTGCTCTCGGCCGGTGACGTGGTGCTGGACCCGGCCCGGCGCACGGTGCGGAGGGCCGGGGACCTGGTCGACCTCACCCGTAAGGAGTTCGGCGTGCTGGAGGTGCTGCTGTCCGCCGGGGGCGCCGTGGTGAGCAGCGAGGACCTGCTGGAGCGGGTCTGGGACGAGCACGCCGACCCGTTCACCACCACGGTTCGGGTGACCATGATGACGCTGCGCAAGAAGCTCGGCGAGCCGGGCATCATCGAGACCGTGGTCGGCTCGGGCTACCGGGTCCCCTCGGCCGGGTAGCGCCATGGCGTCCCGCTCGCGGCGCCACGGCCTGCGCCTGCGGCTCACCGTGCTGTGCACCGCGGTGGCCGGGCTGGTCAGTGCGCTGCTGCTCTGGCTGGGCTGGCTGCTGGTCGGGGGCGTGGTGGCCGCCGTGCCGGCGTTGCCGCCGGGTACCACGGTCCGGGTGCGTGACCTGCCGGTGCCCGCCGAGCAGCTCGGCCACGCGCTGGCCGATGCCGCCCGGGCCGACGTGCTGCGCACCGGCCTGTTGGCGTTCCCGCTGGTGGTGGCGGCCGCCGCGGTGCTGGCCTACGTCGCGGTGGGACGGGTGCTGCGGCCGCTGCGCCAGGTCACCGGCACCGTGCGCCGGTTGTCCGCCGAGTCGCTGGACGAGCGCATCGAGCTGCGCGGCCGGCACGGCGAGGTGACCGAGCTCGCGGACAGCTTCGACGCCATGCTGGACCGGCTGCACGCCGCGTTCGAGGTGCAGCGGAGGTTCGTGGCGAACGCCAGCCACGAGCTGCGTACCCCGCTGACCGTGATGCGCACCGAGGTGGACGTCACGCTGGCCGACCCGGGGGCGGACGTGGCCGAGCTGCGCCGCATGGCCGAGGTGGTGCGGGCCGCCACCTACCGGGCGGATGCGCTGGTGGAGCGGTTGTTGCTGCTGGCGCGGACCGAGGCCGGGCTGGCCGGGCCGTCGGCCCGGGTGGACCTGGCCGCGCTGGTCAAGCCGGCGCTGGCGGCGGTGCGCGGGGAGGCCGAGGAGCGCAGGCTGCGCGTGTCGCTGGCGGTCGATGCGGCCGCCACCCACGGCGATCCGGCCCTGCTGGAGCGGGTGGCCGGCAACCTGGTGGAGAACGCGGTGCGGCACAACGTGGCCGGGGGCTGGCTGCGGGTGGAGACCGGCCGCGTCGATGAGGACTGGGTGTGGCTGCGGGTCTCCTCCAGCGGGAGCGTGGTGCCGGAGGAGGAGCTGGCCGGACTGTTCGAGCCGTTCCGGCGCGGGGCGCGGCGTTCCGGCTCGGGCTCCGGCCTGGGCCTGTCCATCGTGCGCGCGGTGGTGAGCGCCCACCGCGGCACGGTCACCGCCGAACCGGTGGAAGGCGGCGGCCTCACCGTCACCGTGAAGCTGCGTGAGGCCGCTTAGGCGCGGGAGAGCAGGGCGTGCTCCAGCAGGGGGGCGATCAGGTCGACCTGCCACTCGCGGGCGCCGCCGGCGCGCAGTGCTTCGGCCGCCGAGGAGTCCGGTGGCTGCCAGCAGATGCGGCGCAGCAGGTCCGGCTGGAGCAGGTTCTCCACCGGCACGTTGTGCGTTTCGCTCAGCTCGGCCACGCCGGTGCGGGCGGCGGCCAGCCGGGCGGCGGCGTCCGGGTCCCGGTCCGCCCACCGGTTCACCGGCGGCGGCCCGTCCGAGGGCAGCGTGCCCGGCGGCAGCTGGTCGGCCGGCAGCTTGCCGGCCCGGCGCAGCGCGGACCACCAGTAGTCGGCCAGCCGGCGTTGCGCCCGGCCGCGGTAGATGGGCAGCTTGACCAGCTCGGCCGGCGAGTCCGGGGCGGCCACGGCGGCCTCCACGATCGCCGCGTCGGGCAGCACCCGGCCCGGCGCGATGTCGCGCTGCGCGGCCAGCTCGTCCCGGGCCTGCCACAGCTCGCGCACGGCGGCCAGCTGGCGGGGCCGGCGGACCCGGTGGATGCCGGATGTGCGCCGCCACGGGTCGGTGCGCGGCGGGGGCGGCGGCGCGGTGCGTACCGCCTCGAACTCCTGCGCGGCCCACTCCCGCTTGCCCTGTTCGGTGAGCAGCTGGTCGAGCACGTCCCGCAGCTCGATCAGCACCTCGACGTCCAGCGCGGCGTAGACCAGCCAGTCCTCCGGCAGGGGACGGGTGGACCAGTCCGCCGCGCCGTGGCCCTTCTCCAGCCGCAGGCCGAGCAGCTGCTCGACCATCGGGCCGAGGCCCACCCGGGGCAGCCCGGCCAGCCGCCCGGCCAGTTCGGTGTCGAACAGCTTTGCCGGGCGCAGGCCCAGCTCGGCCAGGCAGGGCAGGTCCTGGGAGGCGGCGTGCAGCACCCACTCCGGGCCGTCCAGCGCGGTGGCCAGCGGGCCGAATTCCGCGCGGACCGGTATCGGGTCGATGAGCGCACTGCCCGCCCCGGTCCGCCGCAGCTGGACCAGGTAGGCGCGGGCCGAGTAGCGAAAGCCGGAGGCGCGCTCCGCGTCGATCGCCACCGGCCCCTCCCCGGCGGCCAGCGCGTCCGCCACGGCGCGCATCGCGGCCGGGGTTTCGGTGACCTCGGGAAGGCCGTCGGCCGGCGCCAGTAGCGGCTCCGGCTCGACGGTGTGGTTCTCCTCGGCTCCTGACCCGTTTGTTGTGGCGTCAAGAATGCCGGCCGCCGCGTCACCGGATTGCATCGGTGCGCGGCTGGCCGGACCTAACGAGTTCAGCGGATGACTCCCGCACGCATGGCCAGAGCCACCATCTGCGCCCGGTCCCCGGTGCCGAGCTTGCGCCCGATCCGGGACAGGTGGCTCTTCACGGTCAGTGCGGACAGGTTCAGCGCCTCGCCGATCTCCTTGTTCGACTGCCCGTCGGCAACCAGCTGCAGGACCTCCACCTCGCGCGCGGAAAGCTCACGCGGGGTGTTGTCGGTGCCCGGCACGCGGGTCCCGGTGGCGAGCAGGGGAGCGACCGTCGGGTCGGCGTAAACGCCGCCGTCGAGTACCCGCTTCACGCCGTCGGTGACTATCGCCGCCGACGCCGACTTCAGCAGGTATGCCTGGGCGCCTGCCTGGAACGCCGAACGAACCGCGTACGGGTCGTCCGACGAGGCGAGCACCACCAGCCGGTTCCACCCCTGTGACCGCAACTCGGTGACCAGATCCAGGCCGCTGCCGTCCGGCAGCCCCAGATCCAGCACCGCGAGGTCACAGGGCCCGCTGGACTGTGCCCTGGCCCTTGCTTCGGCAACCGTGGCGGCCTCGTGCACCGTGCCGGCGCCCATCGTGCGTAAACGTGCCGAGATGGCCTCGCGCAGCAGCGGGTGGTCATCAACCACCAGCACCGAGAACATCTCTTCCCGCGGATGCGGGACCATGGCGGGCGGCAGCACAGTATGCGCACTGTGCGACGCACTAGTGCGCATAGGAGTGCCTTGGCCGACTACAGCCACGTCACTACCTCCCTGGAGTCGGTCGTGCCCCCCGACCGGCACCGGGACCTCGTCCGATCGGCACGTAGGCCGCGCGTCCGAGGAGGTGTCGTGGACGCAGGGTAACCCCCGAGCGGCCTAATCGCGCGGATTCGGCGAAAGTTTTTCCTTCGAGATCTACGGCGTTGGTCGTCGTGTATCACCCTAATGGTCTACCACATCAACTTCGCAGGGTGACTCACAACGAGGTCCTTCACCGATCGATCTCCCGGGGAGCACGTATTTGGAGATCAATTGTGACGGTCCGTCATCAAAGATACGCCCACCTCTGGTAACCCGATCGCGTGGGTCACAAGACGGTAAAAGGCCTCCGCGTGGCGGCCGAACTCCGTATCGGTGGGCGTCCACGAAGCGCGCAGCTCGACATCGTCACTCCGGGTGGGTCCCGGAATTTCACCGAATCGGGCGGAACACGTGCGGGTGACGGTTCCGCCGAGCGCCGCATGGCTGGCCCGGCAGTGGTCCAGCGCATCGGTCAGCCAGGACCAGCCGACCGCGAGCAGCAGCGGGTCGTCGGCCTGCTCGGGGTCCAGCGGCGCGCGCAGGTAGCAGACCACCCGGAAGGTGCCGTTCCATGCGTCCCTGGCCTCCGGGTCGTGCAGCAGCACCAGCCGGCCGGTGACATCGACGTCGCTCTCCACCCTGGTGGAGTCGGTGACCACGCCCTCGGCCAGCTCGACGCCCAGCGCGAAGCTGTGCGGCGCCAGCCGGCGTGGCGCGGAGATATCCACCAGGCGCAGCTCCGGCCGCGGCTGGACGGCGCGTAGCGCCTCCACGGCCTGGCGGAAAATTGTCGGTGGACTCACGGCGGTCGACACTATGCGGCTGATCCCACCGCGGCGGGCAGGCGCGCCGCGGATCGTGCGAGGATGACCGGGACATGTCAGAGCTAGCCTCATCCGCGACCCGGACCGGCGCCCCCGGAGGGCCTGCTGGTACGCCGGGCGAGCCGCCGAATGTGACCGGGCACACGGTAGCAAGCAGATCACCCGGTCCGCCAGCCCGTGATGGCCGAGGAAACCGCCGTGACCTGCGGGAAGCGCCATTCCTGGCGGCCGCGCGAGGCCAGCGGCCCGCGCGCACGCCGGTGTGGTTCATGCGGCAGGCCGGGCGATCGCTGCCGGAGTACCGGGAACTGCGCAAGCAGACCTCGTCCATGTTGGCCGCGTGCCGGGAGCCGGAGCTGGTCTGCGAGATCACCCTGCAGCCGGTGCGCCGGCACAAGGTGGACGCGGCCGTCCTGTACAGCGACATCGTGGTGCCGCTGGCCGCCGCCGGGGTCGGCGTGGAGATCGTCCCCGGCACGGGGCCGGTGGTGGCCTCGCCGATCCGTGACGCCGCCGCCGTCGCCGCGCTGCCCGCGCTGCACCCGGAGGCTGTCGAGCCGGTGGCGCAGGCGGTCCGGCTGCTGGTCGGCGAGCTGGGTGACACGCCGCTGATCGGTTTCGCCGGCGCGCCGTTCACCGTGGCCTCCTACCTGGTGGAGGGCGGGCCCAGCCGCAACCACGAGCGCACCAAGGCGCTCATGTACTCCGACCCGGACACCTGGCACGCGCTGCTCGGGCACCTGGCGGAGATGACGCTGACCTTCCTGCGTGCCCAGCTGGCCGCCGGCGTGGACGCGGTGCAGCTGTTCGACTCCTGGGCCGGCGCGCTGTCCGAGCGGGACTACCGGCGGTTCGTGCTGCCGCACTCGGCGGCGGTGCTGGCCGGGCTGGCCGACGCCGGGGTGCCCCGGATCCACTTCGGGGTGGGCACCGGCGAGCTGCTCGGCGCGATGGCTTCGGCGGGAGCCGACATGGTCGGGGTGGACTGGCGGGTGCCGCTGGACGAGGCGGTGCGCCGGATCGGGCCGGACAAGGCCGTGCAGGGCAACCTGGACCCCGCCGTGCTGTTCGCCGGCTGGCCGGCGGTGGAGGGCGAGGTGCGCCGCATCCTGGCCGAGGGGCGCGCGGCCCCGGGCCACGTGTTCAACCTGGGTCACGGCGTGCTGCCGGAGACCGATCCCGACGTCCTCACCCGGATCGTGGAGCTGGTGCACACGCTGTGACCCATGTCGCGGTGGTCGGCGGGGGCATCTCCGGGCTGGCCGGGGCGCACCGGTTGCGTACCCTGCTCGGCCCTTCCGCGCGGATCACCCTGGTGGACCGGGCCGACCGGCTGGGCGGCGTGCTGCGCACCGTGGAGCTGGCCGGGGTCGCGGTGGACGTGGGTGCGGAGGCCTTCCTGGCCCGCCGCCCCGAGGTCCCGGCGCTGCTGGCCGAGCTGGGGTTGACCGAACAGCTGGTGCACCCCTCCGCGGCCGTGGCGCCGAGCGTGCGGGCCGGTGGCCGTACCGTGCCGCTGCCCGGCCGCACCCTGCTCGGCGTGCCGAGCAGCGCGAGCGACCTTTCCGCGCTGCTCTCCGAGGCCGGCCTGGCGAAGGCGGCGGGGGAGCGGGACCGGCCCTTGCGCTGGTCACCCGGCGAGGACGTGGCGGTCGGCGGGCTGCTGCGGGCCCGGTTCGGCGACGAGGTGGCCGACCGTCTGGTGGACCCGCTGCTCAGCGGGGTCTACGCCGGCCGGGTGGACGCCCTGGGCCTGCGCGCCACCATCCCCACCCTGGCCGCCGCCCTGGACGCCGGCGCCCCCTCCCTAACCGCCGCCACCGACACCCTCCTCCCACCCTCACCCCCACCCCGCGTGATTCAGTGCCTTCAGCACAGTGATTCAGTGCCTCCAGCACGCCGATTCAGTCACCCTGGCAGTCCCGGACCGGTGTTCGGCGCGCTGCGCGGTGGCTACCGGGTCCTGGTGGATGCGTTGCGCGCGGCTTCGGGCGTGGAGCAGCGGCTGGGTCTGCCGGTGCGCGGGCTGGCCCGCCGGCTGGACGGCTGGCGCCTGGAGATCGGCACCGCCGTGGCGCCGGAGGCGCTGGACGTGGACGCCGTGCTGCTCGCCGTGCCGGCGCCCGTGTTGCGCAAGTTGCTCGCCGACGCGGCCCCCTCGGCCTCCCGGGTCGCCGGAGCGGTCGAGCTGGCCTCGCCGGTGGTGGTCGCGCTGGCGTACCGGGCGGAGGACGCGGCCACCCTGCCGGACACCTCGGGCATCCTGATCGCGGCGGACGAGCCGCTGTACGCGAAGGCGTTCACCCACAGCGCGCGTAAGTGGCCGCACCTGGCTGCCGAGGCCACCGACGGGCTGCTGCGGCTGCGCGCGTCGCTGGGCCGGGCGGGTGAGTCGGCCACGCTGCGTGTTCCGGATGAGGAGCTGGTGGGCCGGGTGCGGGCCGACCTGGAAACGCTCACCGGGGTCGCGGCGGCGCCGGTGTCGGCGCACGTGCAGCGCTGGGGCGGCGGGCTGCCGCAGTACGGGGTCGGCCACGGCGAGCTGGTGGCCGAGCTGGAGCGGGCGGTGGCCGAGCAGCCCGGGCTGGCGGTGGCTGGTGCGGTGCTGCACGGGGTGGGTGTGCCGGCGTGCATCGGCACCGGCCGGGCCGCCGCCGAGCGGCTGGTCGCGCAGCTGGCCACCCGGCCCGGCGACTCGGCCCGCGTGTCGGTGCCGAAGTGACTGAATCGCCCTGCTGAAGTGACTGAATCACGCTGCTGGAGTGACTAAATCGCTGGGGTGGGGTGGCGGGAATCGGACATCACCCTGGGGCGTGTCGACAGACCGACTGTCGGTATGTAAGTGTTCGGGCATGTCGACTGATCAGCGGAGTAAGGCCGAGGCGCTGCGGGCGCTGCACCGGGAGGGCGTCCTCGTGCTGCCCAACGCGTGGGACGCGGCGAGCGCGGCACTGGTCGCCCGGGCAGGTGCCCGGGTGGTCGCCACCACCAGCGGGGGAGTGGCGTGGTCGCAGGGCCGGTCCGACGGGCACGGCCTCCGCCGGGACGAGATGGTGGACCAGGTGCGCCGGATCGCGTCGGTGGTGGACGTCCCGGTGACCGCCGACGTCGAGGGCGGCTACGGCCCGGCGCCGGAGGACGTCGCGGCCACCGTCGAGGCGATCGTCGCCGCCGGCGCGGTGGGGGTGAACCTGGAGGACTCGCGGGCCCCGGGCGGTCCGCTGTTCACACCGTCCGAGCAGGCCGACCGGCTGCGCGCCGGCCGTAAGGCCGCCGAGCGCGCCGGCCTGCCCGAGCTGGTGATCAACGCCCGCACCGACGTGTACCTGTTCGGCATCGGCGAGGCGGCGGGTCGCCCGGCCGAGGTGCTGGCCCGGGCCGACGCCTACGCCGAGGCCGGCGCGGACTGCCTGTTCGTGCCGGGCCTGATCGACCTGGACGCCCTGGCCGAACTGGTCAAGCGGGCGCCGCTGCCGATCAGCGTCATGGCCTGGCCGGGAGCGCCCACCGTGGACGAGTTCCGCGCGGCCGGGGTGCGCCGGGTGAGCGTGGGCACCGGGATCGCCCAGGCCGCCTACACCCTGGTCGAGAAGGCGGCCACCGAGATGCTCACCACCGGCGGGTACACCACGCTGGACGGCGCTCTCGGCTTCGGTGAGATCAACGGCCTGGTGGCGGGCTGACCCGGGCCGGAGTGGCACGATGGCGGTATGAGCCGACTCGACTTCAACGCGCTGAACGACACCATCCGCTACACCATGTGGTCGGTGTTCCGGGTGGAACCGGGTCGGCTGGGCGAGGACCGGTCCGCCGCCGGGCAGCAGGCAACGGACTTCGTCCGGGCGTTGGACGGCAAGGGCGTGGTGGTGCGCGGCGTGTACGACCTCGCCGGCCTGCGCGCGGACGCGGACTACATGATCTGGTGGCATGCCGAGGAGATCGAGCCGCTCCAGGCCGCGTACACCGACCTGCGCCGGGACACCGCGCTGGGCCGGGCCAGCGTGCCGGTGTGGAGCCAGGTGGCGCTGCACCGGCCGGCGGAGTTCAACAAGAGCCACATCCCGGCGTTCCTGGCCGGTGAGGACCCGAAGCGGTACCTGTGCGTGTACCCGTTCGTGCGGTCCTACGACTGGTACCTGCTGCCCGACGAGGAGCGCCGGGGGATGCTGGCCGAGCACGGGCGCAAGGCCCGCGAGCACCCCGACGTCCGGGCCAACACGGTGGCCAGCTTCGGGCTGGGCGACTACGAGTGGATTCTCGCCTTCGAGGCCGACGAGCTGCACCGCATCGTGGACCTGATGCGCCTGATGCGCGAGACCGAGGCGCGCCGCCACGTGCGGGAGGAGATCCCGTTCTACACCGGTCCCCGCCTGGACATCGCCGACCTGGTCACGAGTCTCCCCTGAGCAGAGCCCGCGGGATCGGGCCGGCGTGCGTCCACAGCACCGCCGCTCCCTGGGCGAACGCCTCGCCCATCGCCTTCCGGCAGGCCGCCGCGAACCCGGGGGACCGGTAGACCGTCGGTCAGTTCCAGCTCGCCCAGCCGGCCCGGCTGATCCGTCCGCACCCGGCGATCAGACCAGTCCGCCGGTCAGCGGGTCCAGCGGGTTGGCTCGGCCGGCTGGTAGCGGCAGTGTGCCCCGGTGGAAACCGCGCCGGCCAGGTGCTCGGCCAGCTCGGGGTGCAGCTTGCGCAGCCGGCGGATGCTGTCCCGGATCCGGGCGGTCACCGCCTGGCGGGCCCGCTCGCCGGAGTCGCCCAGCCGCCGGGCCCGCCCGCCCAGGCCGGTGGCCTCGCGCAGCTCGGCGAGCAACGCCTCGCGTTCCCGGTCCAGCGCACCGGCCCGCCGGTCGTCGCCCCGGTCCAGGGCGTCCTGGATGTCCTCGTCGATGCGCAGCAACCGCTTCTTGTACGCGGCGCGAGCCTGCTCGTCCAGCATCGGGTCGGCGCCGAGGTGCTGGGTGCGGGCCACCTCCGGTTCCCCGGTGGGGTTGAGCAGCTGGGCGGCGGGGATCTCCACGCCCGGCCGCCCCAGCAGGGTGTGCAGGTCGCGCAGGCCCTTGGCGTCCGGGGCGTGCACCGTGCGGCCGGCGTAGCGGAGCGTCCAGACCGGTCCGTCGAACCGGAACACCTGGCCCGGCGCGGCGGCCGCCGGCTCCGGGGGTTCCGGCCGTTCCGGTGCCCCGGGTGCCTCCTCGCGAGCCTCTTCGAGGGATGCCGGCCGAGGGGCGAACGGGGCCAGTGCGCCGGTCATGCCCAGCTCCTCGGCCTCCCGGTGCGCCGAGGTCCACGCCGCTTCGGCCTCCCCGGCCTCCCCGAGCACCCGCAGCGAGCGGGCCAGCGCGGCCCGGGCCAGCACCGAGTACGGCCGGGCGCCGAGCCGGTCGGCGGCCTCGCCGGCGTACCGGAACCGCCGGACGGCGGTGGCCGGGTCGCCCAGCGCGGCGTCCACCTGGCCCAGCCAGTAGCTGACCGGCCCCAGGATGATCCCGCCCGAGACCACCGCCCACTGGTCGGCCAGCGGGGTGAGGACATCGCGGGCCAGCCGGCCCAGCTCCGCGTCCCCGCCCAGGGCCAGCTGCGCCAGCAGCGCGTGCCGGATGGACCGGAACCGGCCGGGCAGGCGTTCGAACAGCGGCTCGGCGGCGGTCAGCCGGCCGGCGGCCTCCCCGGGGGCGGGCACCCCGTCCGGCAGCAGCGCGGCCAGCAGCTCGGTGTACCGGTCGCCGGGGGTGGCGTCCAGCGCGCGGGCGGCGGCCTCCGGGTCGCCGCGCAGCAGCTCCAGCGACCAGATCTGGTCCCGCCACACCCGGACCCGGTCGGTCTCGCCCACCTGCTCGCCGAACGCCAGCCCGGCGTCGCACCGCTCGTGCGCCTCGTCGAACCGGCCGGCCAGGGACAGCATGGTTCCCGCCCGCGACACCGCGAGGAAGCGGTGCCGGGGTAGCCGGGTCCGCTCGGTGAGCGCGATGAACGCGGCGAACTCGGTGTGTGCGGCCGGGTCGCCCAGCTCCAGGAGAGCCAGGCTGCGCAGCCAGCTGGCCAGCGACTCCAACTCCCGGTCGTGCGCCCGGTGGGCCACCGCGGTCATCTCGGCCAGCACGTCCAGGCGCCGCCGGGCGGTGCCGGGTTCCCACATCGCGTCGTGCAGGGCCAGCAGGCACCAGCCCAGGGTCTCCGCGTCCGCCTCCCGGCGGGCCAGCTCGACGGCCTGCTCGCCCAGCTCGGCGGCCCGTTCCGCCTCGACCACCTGGTGGGCCCGGGACATGCTCGCGGCGGCCAGCAGCTGCGCGGCCAGCGCCGGCTCGTTCTCCCCGGAGGCCGCCAGGCGTTCCCGGGCCTCGTCGATCAGGTCCAGCTCCTCGCGCGGGTCGGCGCTGGCGTTGCCCAGGCGGTGCAGCCCGAGCATTGCCCAGGCCTGCAGCTTCGCCTCGCCCAGCTCGCGCGCCTCGGCGATCACCTCGCCGAACGCCGCCCGGGCCGGTTCCAGCTCGCCGGCCCGGTCCAGCGCGAAAGCCACGTCCAGGTTCACCGCCAGCCGCTGCCCCCGCCGGTCCGGGCTCAGCAGAGACTGAGCGGCGCGGTAGTGCCGCAGCGACTCCTCGTGGGCCAGGCGGCGGTAGGCCTCGTAGGCGGCCGCGAGGAGCAGCTCCACCGCCTCCGACTCGGCCAGGACCGGGATGGCCAGCCGGGCGTGGTGGGCCAGGGTGGCGGCCCGGGAGCCGATGGTGGGGTCGGCGGTCGGCGCGTCCGGTGCGCACAGCGCGCGCACCACGGCGGCGTGCCCGCCCCTTCGTGCCTCATCGCTCAGTGAGCCGTAAAGGAACTCCCGCACCAGGTCGTGCACGAACCGCGGCCGCCCGGAGCGCTGCCGGGTGATGAGGCGGGCCACCTCGGCGGGCGCCAGGAGCCGGTCCACCTCCGCCGCCGGGACCTCGGCGGCCGCGCCGAGCAGCGTGGGGTCGAACTCCTGGCCGATCACCGAGGCCACGCTGAGCAGCCGGGTGGCCGGCTCGGGCAGCGGGGCCAGCCGCCGCTCGATGGCGTCCCGCACGCCCGCCCCGGACAGCGGGCCGGACAGCTGCGCGGTCTGTTCCACGAAGAACGGGTTGCCGCCGGTGCGCCGGTGCACCTCGGCCACCAGCTCGGTGTCCGGCGGTGCGCCGGTGGCCCGCGCGATCAGCTCGCCGACCGCGTCGGCGTCCAGACCGCCCAGGCGCACCGTGGTGGCCCGGGGGAGCAGCGGGGCCATCAGCGGCCGCAGTGGGTGCTCCGGCGCGTCCAGCTCCACGTCCCGGTAGGTGCCGACGACCAGGATGGGCTCCAGCCAGGCGTGACGGACCACGAAGTCGAGCAGGCGCACCGACGCCGGGTCGGCCCAGTGCAGGTCCTCCAGCACGATCACCAGCGGCTGCCCGCGCGCGGCGGTGACCAGCAGGTTCGTGATCGCGTCGTGCAGCCGGAACGCGGAGGAGTCGGTCGCGGTCGGGCCGGGGGCCGGGCCGCTATCGCCGAGCAGGGCGGGCAGCCCGTCGCCGGCGGCCTCGGCGGCCGCCGACCACTCCGCCGTGCTCGCCGCCCGGGCCAGGTTGCGCGCCACCTGCACCCACGGCCAGTAGTCGGGGGCGCCTTCGCCGTCCCAGCAGGCGCCGTTGAGCACCCGGGCGCCGCGCCGCCGGGCCTCGGCGGCCACCTCGGTGACCAGTGTGGTCTTCCCGATGCCGGCCTCGCCGGCGACCAGGGCCAGCCCGCCCTGGCCGTCCAGCACGCGCGCGACGTCCCGGTGCAGCACGCCGACCGGGTGTTCGCGGCCGATGAGGAGAGACGCCACCCGGTCCTTCCAGCGCTGTGAGATTCGGTCTCGCGGGGTGTGAGACGGCTTCTTACGCCTACCGGGTGAGCCTACCTGGCAGCTGAGAACCCATCGGAGGACGAAATGACCGAGAACCCGATCAAAGTGGCCGTGATCATCGGCAGCACCCGAGAGGGCCGGGCCGGCGCGACCATCGCGCGCTGGTTCCTCACCCAGGCCCAGCAGCGCGCGGACATCGACCTGGACGTGATCGACCTGGTCGACGAGTCGCTGCCGGTGCACCACCCCGCCGAAGTCACAGCGGCCACGGCCGCCTACACCCGCCGGATCGATCAGGCGGACGCGTTCGTGGTGGTCACCCCCGAGTACAACCACAGCTACCCGGCCGCGTTGAAGCACGCCATCGACCTGGTGCACGCCGAGTGGTTCGCCAAGCCGGTCGGCTTCGTGTCCTACGGCGGCATGGCCCAGGGTCTGCGCGCGGTGGAGCACCTGCGCGGCGTGTTCGCCGAGCTGCACGCGGTGACCATGCGGGACGGGGTAAGCGTGAACCTGTTCGACGGCGGCGTGGACGACAACGGCTGGGTGCGCGACTCGGCCGGCGCGGGCCGGGCGGCGAAGACCATGCTGGACCAGCTGACCTGGTGGGCCCACGCGCTGCGCGACGCCCGCGCCGTCCGCCCCTACGCCGGCTGACCGCGATGACTTCCCACGACCTGATCGAGACGGCCCCGGAGCGGGTCTGGCCGGGCTGGCTGGCCCTGCTGGCCGGGCCGCTGTCCTTCGGCATCACCGGACCCGCGCTGGTGCTGCCGGAGGTGGCCGCCGACCTGGGCGTGCCGGTGGCCGGGGCGGCGGCGCTGGTCACCGCGTTCGGCTGGGGGATTGCGGTGGGCACCCCGCTGCTGGGCGGGTTGCTCGCCCGCCGGGGCGCCCGCGCCACCCTGGCGGCCTGTGCGGTCCTGGTGGTGGCCGGCGCGGCGCTGATCCTGGCTGTGCGCTGGTTGCCCGCGTTGGTGGTCGGCTCGGCGTTGCAGGCGCTGGCCGGCGCCGGGTTCACCGTGGTGGCGATGAGCCTGGCCGGGTCTCCGCCGGCGATGGGTCTGGTGACGTCCTCGCTGGCCGGCATCGGCGCGGTCGCCCCGCTGATCGGCACGCACGTGAGCGCGGCGACGAGCTGGCAGGTGACCCTGGCGCTGCCGCTGCTCAGCCTGTTCGCCCTGCCCGCCGCCATGCGCGGCAGCACCGGTTCGGGTGCCGGTTCGGGCACCCTCGGTTCGGGTGCCGGGGAGAGGCCGGGCGAGCGGTCGGGCGCGGACCCGCTGGGCGCGGTGCTGGTGGTCGGCCTGGTCACCGCGCTGGTGTTCCTGCCGCACCGGCCGCTGGCGGCGGCCGTCGCCGGGCTGCTCGCGGTGGCGCTGCTCGGCTGGTGGCTGCGCCGCCGGCCGGACGGGTTCGCGCCGGTGGAGGTGTTGTCCAGCCGAGTGTTCGCCGGTTCGGCGTTGCTGGCCTTCGGGTTGGCGCTGGTGAACTTCGGCGTGGTGTACGCGGTGCCCGGGCTGCTGGGCGAGCAGACCGGCTGGTCCGGTGCGCTGATCGGCATCGGAATGCTGGTGCCCTACCTGGCCGGTGGCCTCGGCTCCTGGCCGCTGGTGGCCGCCTCCGCGCGGCTGCGCCTGCCGGTGCTGGTCGCGGCGCTGGCCGGTGGGTGCCTGGCCGCGGTCGCGGCGGCGGTCGGCTCGGCGCTGACCGGGTCGACCCCGCTGCTGTTCGCCGCCATGCTGCTCGGTTCGCTCAGCGCGGCGACCGGCCAGGGCGCGCTGGCGCTGCGGGCCGGCGGTGCGGTTCCGGAGGCCGCGCGGCCGACCGCGATCGGGCTGTTCAACCTGTGCTACCTGCTGGGCGCGGCGTTCGGCCCGGCGATCGCGGCGGGAGCGACCACGTGAGCGAGCAGATCACTCCGGCCCGCGCGGGCCCGCGGGAATGGCTCGGGCTGGCCGTGCTGGCGCTGCCCACCCTGCTGCTGGCGCTGGACCAGAGCGTGCTGTTCCTGGCCGCGCCGCACCTGGCCGCCGACCTGCGGCCCACCGCCGGGCAGATGTTGTGGATCATGGACAGTTACGGCTTCATGATCGCCGGCTTCCTGGTGACCATGGGCACGCTGGGCGACCGGATCGGCCGGCGCCGGCTGCTCATGATCGGCTCGGCGGCATTCGGGGCGGCCTCGGTGCTGGCCGCGTACTCGGCCAGCGCGGAGATGCTGATCGCCACCCGGGCGCTGCTCGGCGTGGCGGCGGCCACCCTGATGCCGGCCACGTTGGCGCTGATCCGGAACATGTTCGCCGTCGCGGCCCAGCGCGCGCTCGCGGTCGCGGTGTGGATGAGCTGCTTCTCCGCCGGCACCGCGCTGGGCCCGCTGGTGGGCGGGGCCGTGCTGGAGCACTTCTGGTGGGGCGCGGCCTTCCTGATGGGGGTGCCGGTGATGGTCCTGCTGCTGGTCGGTGCGCCGGCGCTGCTGCCGGAGTACCGGGATCCCACGCCCGGGCGGCTGGACCTGGGCAGCGTGGCTCTCTCCCTCGGCGCGGTGCTGCCGGTGGTCTACGGTCTGAAGGAGATCGCCCAGGGCGGTTCGGCGCCGGTCGCGCTGATGATGGCCGCCGGTGGCGCGGCAATCGGCTACTGGTTCGTGCGCCGGCAGCGCTCGCTGGCCAGCCCGCTGCTGGACCTGCGGTTGTTCGCCGAACGGAAGGTCGGCGCCGCGCTGGTGGTGATCATGCTCGGCATGGTCGCGGTGGGCGGCATGTTCCTGGTGTTCACCCAGTACGTGCAGCTGGTGCTGGGGTTGTCGCCGTGGTTGTCCGGGCTGGCCATGGTGCCGTCCGCACTGGCCATGATCGCGGGGACCATGCTGGCCCCGTGGCTGGCCCGGCGGACCTCGGCCGGCACCGCGATCGGCGCCGGGCTGGTGGTCTCCGCCGCCGGGTTCGGCTCGCTGGCCCTGGCGGGGCCGGGTACCGGCCTGGTCCCGGTGCTGGCGGGGCTGACCGTGGCCTTCCTGGGCGCCGGGCCGTTCGGTGCGCTGGGTATCGGGCTGGTGGTCGAGTCCGCCCGGCCGGAGAGAGCGGGCGCGGCTTCCTCGCTGTCCGAGACCAGCGGGGAGTTCGGCGTGGCCGTCGGGCTGGCCCTGCTGGGCAGCGTCGCCGCCGCCGTCTACCGGTCCCGGCTGGAGGTGACCCGGCCGCCCGGCACCCCGGCCGAGGCGGCGGCGACCGCCCGGGAGGGCCTCGCGGCGATCGCCGAGCCGGGACCGCTGCTGGATGCCGCGCGCGCCGCGTTCACCGAAGGGCTGAACGCCGTCTCGGTGGTCGCGGCGGCGCTGGTCCTGCTGCTCGCCGCGCTGGCCATGCTCCGTCTGAGGGATTGATCGAGGTGCCGGAACCGGTCGATGCTGAGCGGATGCGCACCGTGCTCGCAATCGTCATCGGCCTGGTGCTGGCCGTCGTGGTGGTCATGGTCACCCGGTCGAACCCGGCCTGGCGGGGCCGGGCCCTCGCCGGGTTCATCGCCGTCTGGTTCGTGGCCTGCGCGGTGGACACCTACGCGGGGGTGAACGCCGGCTACTCGCTCGGCGAGGAGCTGCTCATCCACTTGGTGATCTTCGTGGTCCCCGCGCTGGCCGCCTACCTGCTGGCCCGGCGGCTGGCGCCGAACTGAGAGCGTCCGGGTCAGCCCTCGTCCGGCACCAGCCGCAGGGACACGCTGTTGATGCAGTAGCGCAGGTCGGTGGGGGTGTCGTAGCCCTCGCCGGCGAACACGTGGCCCAGGTGGCTGTGGCAGGTGCCGCACAGCACCTCGGTGCGCGCCATGCCCAGGCTGTTGTCGGTGCGCTCGATCACCGCGTCCCCGGCCAGCGGGGTGAAGAACGACGGCCAGCCGCAGTGGGACTCGAACTTGGTCTCGCTGCGGAAAAGCTCCGTGCCGCAGGCCCGGCAGCTGTAGATGCCGACCGTCTTGGTGTCGGTGTACTCACCGGTGAACGGCCGCTCGGTGCCGGCCTCGCGGAGCACGTGGTACTCCTCCGGAGTGAGCTGCTCGCGCCACTCCTGCTCGGACTTGACGACCTTGGCTTCTTCCATGCCTACACGCTAATACGAATCTCGGGTGGGCAGCTCCGCGAGTACGGCCCGGATCGCCCGCCTTCAACCGACCGGCGGATGACGGCATGGCGGACCACCCACGCCGGTCAGAGCCAGGTGGCGATCACGAAGCCGAGCGCGTCGGTGATCAGGAACCCGGCCACCAGCAGGATCAGCCCGACCAGGACGATGGCCAGCAGCCGCCGGCCGCCGCGGGCCCGGTTGGCCGAGTCGGCGAAGTCGGACACCCCGTCCAGGTAGCCCTCGACGGTGAAGGTGGGCCGGTCCTGGCGCATCCGGTCCAGGTGCGCGGCGAAGGCCTGGGCCTCGGGGTCGTCCGGGTCGAGGCCGATCAGCTCGTCGTCGAACGGCGGGGCCGGGCGGGTCGGCTCGGCGGGATCGCGGCTCGGCATGCCACCACGGTAGCGTCTGGTGAATGAGTCGATCGCCGGCGGTTGAGCTGACCGTGCCGGGTCCGGAGGGGGAACGCACCGTCCGGGTTTCCAACCCGGACAAGGTGTACTTCCCGGACCGGGGGATCACCAAGCGCGAGGTGGTCGAGTACTACCTGGCCGTGGCCGAGCCGCTGCTGCGGGCGATCGGACACCGGCCGACCACGCTGAAGCGGTTCGTGGACGGGGTGACCGGCGAGCCGTTCTACCAGAAGCGCCTGCCCAAGGGCGCCCCCGACTGGGTGCGCACCGCTCGCATCACCTTTCCCAGCGGGCGGCCGGCCGACGAGGTCTGCCCGACCGAGCCGGCCGTGCTGGCCTGGGCGGCGAACCTGGGCACACTGGACTTCCACCCCTGGCCGGTGCGGGACACCGACACCGACCACCCCGACGAGCTGCGCATCGACCTGGACCCCCAGCCCGGGACCGACTTCGCCGACGCGGTCGCCGTGGCCGGCGTGCTGCGTGAGGTGCTGGACGAGGCCGGCCTGGTCGGCTGGCCGAAGACCTCCGGCGGGCGCGGCGTGCACGTGAACGTGCGGATCCGCCCGGAGTGGACGTTCACCGAGGTGCGCCGAGCAGTGATCACCATCGGCCGCCGGGTGACCTCGAAGGTGCCCGACCGGGCCACCATCGAGTGGTGGAAGGAGAGCCGGGGCGAGCGGGTCTTCCTGGACTACAATCAGGCGTGCCGGGACCGCACCGTGGCCAGCGCCTGGTCGGTGCGCGGCCGACCGGGGGCCACGGTCTCCTTTCCGGTGCGCTGGGACGAGCTGGCCGACGTGGACCCCGAGCAGTTCGAGCTGCGCTCGGTGCCGGGCCTGTTGGCCGAGCGGGGTGACGCGCACGCCGACATGGACCAGCACCCCGGCGGCCTGGAGACCGTGCTGGACTGGGCGGAGAAGGACGCCGCCGAGGGCCTCGGCGATCTCCCGTACCCGCCGGACTACCCCAAGATGCCCGGCGAACCCAAGCGCGTGCAGCCCTCCCGAGCGCGCAAAGACACTTAAGCCAGCCGGGCCAGCTTGGCCGCGCTGGGGCTGCCGGGGTCGGCGGTGTAGATCACCAGGCGCAGGTCCGACCCGGGGATGAGCAGGGTCTGGCAGTCCAGCTCCAGCTCGCCCAGCTCCGGGTGCCGCACGAGCTTGCGCAGCACCGGCCGGGGCCGCACGTCGTGCTCCCGCCAGCTGGCGGCGAAGTCCGGGTCGTGCGCGGCGAACTCGTTCACCAGCTCGCCCAGGGCCGGCCGGGCCGGGTGCCGGGCGGTGGCCGCGCGCAGCTCGGCGGCCGCCTGCCGGGCGAACTCGGTGCCGGCGCCGTCCGGGGCGGCGCAGACCGTGCCGCCCAGCCGGATGGACAGCCGCACCACGTTGCGCTCCCGCGCCGGCAGCCGGCCGAAGTCGGTGATCAGTGCGGCCGCCTGGGCGTTCCACGCGACGATGTCCTGCCGTTCGTCGACCAGGTAGCCGGGGATCGGGGCCAGCTGGTCGAGCAGGCGCCGGGCGTGCGCGGGGACCTCGGCGGGCTCGGTCGGGCGTCCGTCGGTGGGAGCCTGGCCGGCCAGCCGGGCCAGGTGTTCCCGTTCGGTCCCGGTGAGCCTCAGCGCGGCGCCGAGCGCCGCCAGCACCTGCGGGGACGGCCGGGGTGCGCGGGCCTGCTCCAGGCGCTCGTAGTAGTTGGCGGACATCCCGGCCAGCGCGGCGACCTCCTCCCGGCGCAGGCCGGGGGTCCGCCGCCCCCGCCGGTCGGCCGGATGGGGCAGGGACACCTGCTCCGGGCGGAGTGCCTCCCGCCTGCGGCGCAGGAAGTCGGCCAGTTCACGGCGGCTCACCCGGCCAGGTTCGCAGGTAGCCGGCGGTCCTGCCACGGACCGCCGGTCCGGGGCTGACCGGTCCGTTCCGCGCCGGTGCCCACCGGGGCCAGCCTGGCGGCATGACACCAGAACAGACTTTCCGGCGGCTGCTCGAGCTGCTGCTGGCCAAGGACATGGACGGGATCGCCGACCTGTGGGCGGGGGACGGCACGGCGGAGTTCCCGTTCGCCGAGGGCGGCTGGCCGAAGCGGCTGACCGGCCGGGAGGCGGTCCGCGGGTACCTGTCCGGCTACCCGGACCGGATGGACGTGCGGGACATTCCGGCGGTCACCGTGCACCACACCGAGCGACCGGACACCGTGGTGGTGGAGTTCACCGCGAGCGGCCGTACGGTGCGCACCGGCCGGCCCTACCGGCTGGACTACATCGCGGTGATCACCACCCGGGACGGGCTGATCACCGCCTACCGCGACTACTGGAACCCGCTGGCCGCCGCCTCGGCCGCCGGCGCGCTGCCCGAGCTGCTCGCCGCGCTGAGCCCGGAGGTGACCGCGTGACCGGGGTTCTGGTCACCGGGGCCACTGGGAAGACCGGGCGGGTGCTGGCCGGGCTGCTCCGGCAACGGGGCGTACCGGTGCGGGCGGCGAGCCGCAAGCCGCCGCCCGAGGAGCCGGGCGCGGTCCGGTTCGACTGGTACGACCCGGCCAGCCACGAGGCCGCGCTGCGCGGGGTGGATCGCGTCTACCTGGTGCCGCCGCTGCTGTGCGTGGACCCGATGCCGGTGGTCGGGCCGTTCCTGGCCGAGGCGGACCGCCGGGGCGTGCGCCGGCTGGTGCTGCTCGGTTCGGCCGCCGTGCTGCGGGACGCGCCGGGCACGGTGGAGCTGGCCGACCGGGTGCGGTCCCGGCCCGGCTGGGTGGTGCTGCGCCCTTCCGGGTTCATGCAGACCTTCACCGGCGCGCACCCGGTGGCCGAGCGGATCCGCCGGCAGGGCGAGATCCATACCGCCGCCGGCGCCGGGCGGCTGGGCTGGATCGACACCCGGGACATCGCGGCGGTCGCCGCCGAACTGCTCGCCGACCCGACCACCGGCCGACCCGACCTGCTGCTGACCGGGCCGAAATCCCTCAGCTACCGGGACGCGGCGGCGGTCATCGCCGAACGCACCGGCCGGCCGGTCCGGGTGGTGGACATCGGCGTCGACGAGCTGGCCGCCCGCTATCGGGCGGCGGGTATGCCCGCCGACTTCGCCGCCAGCCTGGCCGGCGTGGACGCGGACATCCGGGCCGGCCGGGAGGACCTGGTCAGCACCTCGGTACTGGACGTCACCGGCCGCCCGCCCCGCACCTTCACCGAGTTCGTCGAAGAACACGCCGGGGAGTGGACCGGCTAGCCGCCCGGCACAGACCAGGCGCGCAGAGGCTCCGCGATCTTCTCCAGGTCGGCCAGATCCCCGGCCGCCACCGCAACCACGAGATCGACCCGCTCGTCCTCTGTCGCCTCCAGGGCGAACCCGTTGAGGTGCAAAAACACCGCACACGCGGCGAAGCCGAGCCGTTTGTTGCCGTCCACCAGGGCGTGATTGCAGACCAACGAGTGCAGCAGCGCCGCCGCTTTCAGGTGTAGGTCGGGGTAGGCGTCCTGACCGAACACGGTAGCCCTCGGGCGGGCAATGGCTGCCTCGAGCAGGCCGTAGTCACGGACCAGGGGCTCGGGTCCCACAGCCGCCCGTGCGATCGTGATCAGGTCGTCGAGATCGAGGTACTCGGTCACTCAGGCCTCGCCGAGCCTACGTAGCACCTCGGCGTGGTTGGCCATCACGTGCTGAACGGCCTTGTGGACCCGAGCTTCGTGCGCTCGACGGGAGACGTACTCGCGGACCGCCTCCCGGGCCACGTCCTGCATGGACCTGCCCTCGCTGTCGGCCTGTGCGCGCAGCGCGGTGGCCTCGTCGTCGGTCAGTCGCAGGGTCATCGCCATGGCTGCGATGATACCAGTCAGATACCAGTCGGTCAGGGCGGGCAGAGGACGCTGGCCTGGGGGACCTGGCCCTGCAGCAGCAGGCCGTTCACCGCGGTGGTGACGCAGCCGGTGCGCGGGTAGGCGCCCTGACCCGCGCCCTGCCAGTTGACCAGTTTCGCGGTGACCAGCTGGTCGGCCGCGCGCTGGTAGCCGTCCAGCGGCTGGCGCGGGTTCCGGGCGGCGCCCAGCACGAGCATCGGTGGCGCGGCGTCCGCCGGGCCGGGCGTGGCCGGGGCGCCGGGCACCGGCCAGGCGCTGCACAGCAGCAGCCGCTCCGCCGCCATCGCGCCGAACAGCGGGTGGCTGGTCTTCCACTTGTTCAGCAGGTCCAGCACCTGGGGCGGGGCCGCCCGCTGCGGGTTGTCGTTGCAGGTGGTGGCCAGGGCCAGGTCGAACCGCCCGTTCAGCCCGGTCAGCTGGTCCAGGTAGCGCAGGATGGGGGCCGGGTCGCCGCCGTTGGCGGCGGCCAGCGCGCCAGCCAGCGCCGGCCACTCGTTGGGGTCGTCCAGGCCGAGCGAGATGGCATGTACCAGCGAGCCCGAGCTGAGCCGGGTGCCCTCCGGTCCTCGTTGCGGGTTCTCCCGCAGCTTCTCGACCAGCTGTGACACCGCGGCCCGGGGATTGCCGCCGAGTGGGCAGCCGGGCCGGGAGGTGCAGTTCGCGGCGAAGGCGTCGAACGCCGCTTCGGCCGCCGTGGCCCTGGCCATCGCCGCGCCGATCGCGTCCTGGGTGGGGTCCGGCGGCGAGTCCAGCACCAGCCGGCCCACCGTGGTCGGCGCATTCTTGGCCCACACCGCCAGCGCCCTGGCCCCGTCGCCGAGGCCGATCGCGCTGAGCGTGCGCACGCCCAGCAGGCGGCGCGCCCGGTCCACGTCCTGGCTGGTGTGCGCCGTGTCGTACTTGGTGAGGGTCTCGCCCTCGGTGAGGTAGCACTCCTGCACGATCTGCCGCACCTCGACCAGCAGCCGGTCCAGGTCCTCCTGGTCCGCGTCGGTGAGGTCGGTGTCCAGGATCTCCGAGCGGACCTCCGGCGGGGCGCAGTCCAGCCGGCTGGTGCCCTCTCCCCGGCGGTCCATGCCGATCAGGTCGAACTGCTGCAGCACCGGCAGGGGCACCTCGGCGGCCAGCCGCGCGGCGCGCTGCGTGCCGGTCTCGCCGTCGCTGTCGCCGAGCACCAGCAGTGGGGGACGGGCGCCCGGCGGCTTGCCGGCCTGCGTGATGCGCATCAGGCCGATGGAGGACTGCCGGCGGCGGCCGGTGTCCATGTCCGAGTCGACCGGGATGTCCGCGCAGTCGAACCGCAGGTGCCGGTCAGTGGGCACCGGGACCGGCAGGACCGGCTTCATGTCCTCGGTGCAGTCCACGAAGTCGACCAGGTCGGCCGGGCCGACGTCCGGCACCGGGACGGTGGGAGCGGCGGGCGGCGCGGGGTGGGCCGGCGGCTCCGGGGCGCCGTCCACAGCACTGCTGCCGTGCACCGCCACCGGGGGGCGCACCGAGGGCCCGACGGCGCACGAGCTGACCAGCAGCCCGACCGCGACGGCCAGCACGGTGACAGCGCCCGTCAAGCCCGCCGGTCCGCCAAGTCGACCAGCCGAACGCGGCACGCCTGTCTCCCGAGGTGCTTCCAGTTGAGGCGCGGATTGCGCCGCACGGTACAGCCTGCCGCGCGCGGGGTGAGGATTCGGTAAGGCGCGTTCACGGTGCCTGCTTACCTGCCAGGTTATCGACTCGGGACACAGTGGAATGCCACGCTCGGGGGGGCAACGAGGACAGCCTGGACCGGAAGGACGACATGCCCGCCTACGTCATCGCCAACCTGCGGAACGCCGAGCCGCACCCGGAGATCGCCGAGTACGTGGAGCGGATCGGGGACACGTTCGAGCCGTACGGCGGCCGCTTCCTGGTGCACGTCACCGAGCACGAGGTGAAGGAGGGCAGCTGGGCCGGGAACGTGGTGATGATCGGCTTCCCCGGCGTCGAGGAGGCCCGCGCGTGGTGGGACTCGCCCGCCTATCAGGAGATCGCGCCGCTGCGTTCCCGGCACATCAAGGGCGACATCATCCTGATCGAGGGCGTGCCCGAGGGCTACGACCCGAGGCGCACCGCTCAGGCGATGCGCGCGACGCTGCCGTCCCGGCCGTAGCGCAGCAGCAGGGATCCGTCCTCGAACAACGCGCTGACCAGCCGCAACGTCCGAGGCTCCTGCACCGCGCCCGGCGGGCCGCCGACGATCCGGCCGGCGCCCGGACCGGCCAGCGCGGGGGCGATGGTCAGGCACAGCTCGTCCACCGCGTCGGCCACGACGAGGTCGCCGAACAGCCGGGGCCCGCCCTCGCAGAGCACCCGGTGCAGCCCCCGGGCAGCCAGCTCGGCGACCATCAGCTCCGGGGTCACCCGGTCCCCGGCCACGGTGACCACCTCGGCGCCGGCGTCGGCCAGCCGGCCCAGGTTGTCCGGCGGCGCCGTCGAGGCGGCCAGGATCAACGGCGGCACCGAGGTGTCGGTGAACAGCTTGGCCCCGGGGTCCAGCGCCGCCGTCGCGGTCAGCACCGCGATCCTCGGCACCACGCCGGTCAGCAGGTTGGGCTTGCGGGCACCGCGGTAGTCCTCGGCGCGCGCCGTCTGGGCGCCCACCACGATCACCTCGGCCAGCCGGCGCAACACCCCGAACACCCGCCGGTCCGGCGCCGAGGACAGCCCGCCGGAGACGCCGCCCACCGTGGCCGCGCCGTCCGCGCTGGCCACGAAGTTCACCCGCACGTACGGCCGGTCCAGCGCCTCCGGATAGGCGTAGCGGCGGGCCAGATCGGCGTCGGAGACCTCGCCGCTCCCCGGGGGCAGCAAACTGATCATCAGGCGAACAGGCTCCGCCCGATGATCTCCTTCATGATCTCGTTGGTACCGCCGAAGATCGACTGCACGCGGGCGTCCACGAACGCCCGGGCGATCGGGTACTCCAGCATGTAGCCGTAGCCGCCGTGCAGCTGCACGCACCGGTCCACGGTCCGCTTGAGCAGGTCGGAGGTCCACCACTTGGCCATCGCCGCGTCGGTGGCCGACAGCTTGCCGGCCACGTGCTCGGCCAGGCACCGGTCGGTGTACACCCGGGCCACCTGGGCCTCGGTGGCGATCTCGGCCAGCTCGAAGCGGGTGTTCTGGAACGCCGAGATGGGCTTGCCGAAGGCGTTCCGCTCCTTGGTGTAGTCGACGGTCAGCTCGAGCGCCCGTTCCACCCCGGCGGTGCTGCTGACCGCGATGGACAGCCGCTCCTGGGGCAGGTTCTGCATCAGGTAGATCAGGCCCTGGCCCAGCTCACCGAGCACGTTGGACTCCGGCACCCGCACGTCGGTGAAGAACAGCTCGGCGGTGTCCTGCGCCTTCATGCCGACCTTCTTCAGCCGCCGGCCGCGCTCGAAGCCGGGCATGTCCCGCTCCACCACGAGCAGCGTGAACGCGCGGCTGCCGGCGTCCGGGTCGGTCTTGGCCACCACGATGACCAGGTCGGCCATGATGCCGTTGGTGATGAACGTCTTGGCCCCGTTCAGCACCCAGTCGGAGCCGTCCCGGACCGCCGTGGTCTGGATGCCCTGCAGGTCGCTGCCGGTGCCCGGTTCGGTCATGGCGATCGCGGTGATCAGCTCGCCGGAGCAGAACCCGGGCAGCCAGCGCCGGCGCTGCTCGTCGTTGCACAGCCGCATCAGGTACGGCGCCACCACGTCGTTCTGCAGCGGGAAGCCGATGCCGCTGGCGCCGGCCCGGACCAGCTCCTCGTTCAGGATGGCGTTGTAGCGGAAGTCCTCGACCCCGCCGCCGCCGTACTCCTCGGGCACCTCCATGCCGAGCAGCCCGGCCTTGCCGGCCGCCAACCACACCTCCCGGCTGACCTGGCCCTCCTCCTCCCACCGCTCGTGGTGGGGCTCCACCTCGCGCGCCACGAACGTGCGCGCCAGATCACGGAAGGAGCCGAAGCCGTCGGCGTCGTCGGCAAAGATGTTCCGCTGCATGGACGGAGTGTCACATACCTGTCGGTAACCTGAGCGCATGGATCTCCAGGCTGCCGTCGCCAACGTCCGGGACAGGACGGTCACCGGCTACCTCGCCGACCTGCGCCGCATGCCTCGCGAGCTGATCGACTCGGCGCCGAACGCGATGCTCTACCGCTACCTGCCACCGGACGGGCGGGAGCCGACCGGGCTGCCGGTGCTCCTGGTGCCGCCGCTGGGGGCACCGGACTTCGCCTACGACCTGCGCCGGGGGTGCAGCCTGGTGGAGCACCTGCTGCTGGCCGGCCGGGACGTCTACCTGGTCGACTACGGGCCGATCTCCTTCGCCGAGCGGGGCCTGGGCATCGAGTTCTGGGTGGAGAACGTGGTGCCCCGGGCGGTGCACCGGGTCAGCGAGTACCGGGGCGGTGCCGAGGTGCACCTGGTCGGCTGGTGCATGGGCGGGCTGTTCTCCCTGCTCACCGCCGCCGACCGGCCGACCCTGCCGGTGTCCGGCATCACCGCGGTGGCCAGCCCGTTCGACGTGGCGTCGGTGCCGCTGGTCGCCCCGCTGCGGCCGCTGGCCCAGATCACCGGCGGGCGCGTCGTGTCGTCCATCTACCAGGCGCTGGGCAGCGTGCCGGCGCCGGTGGTGAAGTGGGCCTTCCAGCTGTCCACGGTGGACAAGTACCTGACCAAGCCGCTGACCGTGCTGTCCCGGCTGGACGACCGGGACGTGCTGGAGCAGATCGAGGCCGTGGACTACCTGATGAACCACATGCACGGCTATCCCGGCCGCACCTTCGGTCAGATTTATCACATGATGCTGCGCGCGAACGATCTCGGCGGCGGTGCGCTGGACCTGCGCGGCCGGCAGGTGAAGCTGGCCGACGTGCGGGTTCCGGTGCTCATCGTGGCCGGCGAGGACGACGTGATCGCGCCGCTGCGGGCGGTCCGGCACGGGGTGGACCTGCTCACCGGTTCCCCGGGGGTGAGTTATCACACCGCCCCCGGCGGGCACCTCGGCGTGCTCACCGGCCGGCGCTCGCGCGACACCACCTGGGCGTACCTGGACGCCTTCCTGGACGAGCGCGATCCGGCCCGGTGAGCTGAGGATCTCTCAGCCGGCCGCCGGAACGGGGAATCAATTTCACCGGGCCCCACCGATAGCGGGAAAGACTAGGAAAATGGGCGCGCAAGGATCTAGCGTCGGTTCTGTGAGTGCGATCAGGGGGCCGGTCGAACGACACAGGGCCGCGGCGGCTGACCTGCGGGCGCGGTACGCGCGCCTGCCCGAAGGACACAGGGTCCGGCTGGCCAAGCCCACCTCGAACCTGTTCCGGTTCCGCGACTCGGCCGACCGGGTGAGCCGGCTGGACGCCGGCGCGCTGGGCGAGGTGCTGCACGTCGACCCGGAGGCCCGCACCGCCACCGTGCAGGGCATGACCACCTACGAACGGTTCGTGGACGCCACGCTGCCGCACGGCCTGATGCCGCACGTGGTTCCCCAGCTGAAGACGATCACCGTGGGCGGCGCGCTGGCCGGGCTGGGCATCGAGTCCTCCTCGTTCCGCAACGGCCTGGCCCACGAGTCGGTGCTCGAGGTGGAGGTGCTCACCGGCGACGGCCGGCTGGTCACCGCCACCCCGGACAACGAGCACGCGGATCTGTTCGCCGGCCTGCCCAACTCCTACGGGACCCTCGGCTACGCGGTCTCGCTGAAGGTCGAGCTGCAGCCGGTGCGCCGCTACGTCGCGCTGCGGCACCTGCGGTTCGCCGACGCGGCGGGCTGCGCCGAGGCGATCGCCGGGATCTGCCGGGACGGCAGCCACCAGGGCGAGCCGGTGGACTTCCTGGACGGCACGGTGTTCGGCGCGGGGGAGCAGTACCTCACGCTCGGCCGGTTCACCGACGAGGCGGCCCAGCCGCCCAGCGACTACACCGGCCAGCGGATCTACTACCGGTCCATCCAGTCCCGCGCCGAGGACGTGCTGACCACCCGCGACTACCTGTGGCGATGGGACACCGACTGGTTCTGGTGCTCCCGGGCGCTCGGCGCGCAGCACCCGCTGGGCCGGCGGCTGTGGCCGCGCCGCTACCGCCGCTCGGACACCTACCGGCGACTGGTCGCGCTGGACCGCCGGTACGGATTTTCCGGGCGGGTCCGCGGGTGGCAGGGGCTGCCGCCGGAGGAGCCGGTGATCCAGGACATCGAGGTGCCGGTGGAGCGGCTGCCCGAGTTCCTGGACGCGTTCCACGCCGACATCGGCATCTCCCCGGTCTGGCTCTGCCCGGTGCGGCTGCGCAACCCGGCCGGGTGGCCGCTGTACCCCATGGAGCCGGGGCGGCTCTACGTGAACGTTGGCTTCTGGTCGGCCGTGCCACTGGTGGACGGCCAGGAAATGGGTACGCACAACCGACGCATCGAGCGGCTGGTGGCCGACCTCGATGGGCACAAGTCGCTGTACTCGGACTCCTACTACACGGCCGAGGAGTTCGACCGGCATTACAACGGACCGGCCTACCGGGTCTTGAAGAAGGGATACGACCCGGCCGGCCGATTACCGGATCTCTATGACAAGTGTGTACGGGAGCGGTGATGGCGATGCGCGTGGCGGAGCTGTTTGCGAGCGTGATGGGGCCGGGGAGCCCGGTGCGGGTGACGGCGTACGACGGTAGCGCCGAGGGACCGCCGGACGCCGAGCTCGGCCTGCGCGTCAGATCGCCGCGGGCGCTGGCCTACCTGGCCTCCGCGCCCGGCACCCTCGGCCTGGCCCGGGCGTACGTGGCCGGCGACCTGGAGATCGACGGTGAGCTGTATCCGCTGCTCGACGCGTTCTCCGAGATCACCCTGCACTCGATCCCGGCGGCCCGGCGGCGCCAGCTGGCCCGCACCCTCATCGGCCACCGGTTACGGCACCGGGCGCCGATCCCGGAGGTGGAGTACCGGCCGCCGAGGGGGCGGCTGCACTCGAAGCGCCGGGACGCGGGCGCCATCTCGCACCACTACGACGTGTCCAACCTGTTCTACTCCTGGGTGCTGGGGCCGTCGATGGCCTACACCTGCGCCGTCTACCCGAACGCCGAGGCCGACCTCGAGACGGCGCAGTGGACCAAGCACGAGCTGGTGGCGCGCAAGCTCGGGCTGCGCCCGGGGATGCGGCTGCTGGACGTGGGCTGCGGCTGGGGCGGCATGGTCATGCACGCGGCCGCCGAACACGGCGTGAAGTCCCTGGGGGTGACGCTGTCCCGCGAGCAGGCCTCGTGGGCGCGGGCGGAGATCGAGCGGCGCGGGCTGGGCGAACTGGCCGAGGTGCGCCACCTGGACTACCGGGACGTCGCGGAGACCGGGTTCGACGCGGTGTCCTCCATCGGGCTCACCGAACACATCGGCAAGGCCCAGCTACCGGCCTACTTCGCCCGGCTGTACGGCAAGCTCAAGCCGGGCGGCCGGCTGCTCAACCACTGCATCACCCAACCGACCGCGCACGCGCCGGACGGGGTGGACCCGTTCATCGACCGCTACGTCTTCCCGGACGGCCAGCTGCACGGCGTGGGGACGCTGGTGACCGAGATGAACGCCCAGGGCTTCGAGGTGCGGCACGAGGAGAACCTGCGCGAGCACTACGCCAAGACGCTCGCCGCCTGGTGCGAGAACCTGGACAAGCACTGGGAGGAAGCGGTCCGCGAGGTGGGCGACCAGCGGGCCAGGGTGTGGAAGTTGTACCTGGCCGCCTGCCGGCTGGGCTTCGAGCTGAACAACATCCAGCTGCACCAGGTGCTCGGGGTCAAGCTGGGCGAGCGCGCCGCCTCCGGCATGCCGCTGCGCCCGGACTGGGGTTCCTAGTACCTCCCGCGTGCGCTCCGTTGGAAGCTCGGGTATCGGTTAAAGATCGGCTTGGACGGCGCCGACTGGGTGGTCCGCTCGCTCGGGTGCCGCCGTCATGTCGAGTTGCGGAGCGTAGCCGGCAGGGGTGGCTCCCCCGGGTTCGCCTCGCCGAGTGGCAGCACAGTCGCCCGAATGCATGATCAAAAGGCGACTGAGCTGCCACTCGGCGGGCGCGACGCCGGGGACCACCGGCGCAGACCGCCCGACACTCACCCTGAGTGACCATCGGGGTGCGGGTGGGACGATTGAGACGGTGAGCCGGCTGTGTAGGGCGGTTACCCACGCCGAGCGCAAGGTGGGTCCGGTTTCAATCATGGAATGAGCGGACTGAGCTTGGCCTCGATGCCGAGCGGCGATCACGCTCGGTGAGAGACCCGAAGGCCGCGGCCGGCGGTACCCGGGCCAGCGGACCGCCGTGCTAGGAACCGGTCTTCCGCCGGTTCATCCGCACCCACAGCAGGACGGAGAACCCGGCGGAACCCAGCATCGCCACCCCGCTGAACACCGCGAGCAGGTACCACTTCGTGGTGGGGCTGAACGCGGCCAGGTTGATCAGGAATAGCACCAGCCAGCCGGCCGCCATCGCGCCGGTCATGATCACGTGCCCGAGGGTGGGCTCGGCGGCGTTGTTTCGCACCCGGTCAGCTTGACAGGGCGGGGCGGGCGGCCGCATCCGGGTCCACCCTTACCCGTTCGGGTGTGATCGCCACCTGATAGGGGGTCCCCCAAATCGAGCCCGCATCACGGTCAGGTAACCTAATTTGCGGCCATCGATGCTGGTGGTGAAGGGGCTACCAGTGTGAAACCACCCGATTGGGTGTAATCATTTACGAGTTCGAGGAGCTCCGACGCAATGCCATTGAGCCCGAAGGAACGTGCGGACTTCGATGAGATCGTCACGCGGCTGCGTCTGGAGGACGCCAGCGTCGGCACGATCCAGCCGCACCGCGGCCGATTCGCCCTCGTACTCTGCCTCGTCGGCGCCGCACTGGTGTTCGGCGTCGGCGTGGCGCTGATCGGCCACGGCCTGATCGGGCCGCTGCTGATCGCCACATCGCTCATCGGCTGCGTGCTGCTCGCCTGGTACTGGCGCGCCCGCCCCGGCCCGTTCCGGCCGCCGTTCCGCAGGCCGTGACCGGTCCGCTGTGGCACGGTATGTGCCATGGCGGTGAACATCGACCACGTGGCCGGTGACCTGGCCGAGGAGACGGCCGAGCTGCGGGCCGTGCTGGCCGGCCTGGACCCGGGGGACTGGGAACGGCCGACCCCGTCCGAGGGCTGGGCGATCCGTGACCAGGTGAGTCACCTGGCCTACTTCGATGAGCAGGCGGTCCGTTCCACGACCGAGCCGGAGCGGTTCGCCGCCGAGGCCCGGCGGCTGGTGGAGACCGGCGAGCTGGACCCGGACAAGATCGCCGCCCAGTACCGGGACATGCCGGCCGCCGAGCTGCTGACCTGGTTCGACACCGCCCGCGCCGAGCTGATCGAGGTGTTCGGCCGGCTGGACCCGGCGGTTCGGGTGCCCTGGTACGGCCCGCCGATGAGCGCGGTCTCCTCGCTCACCGCCCGGCTCATGGAGACCTGGGCGCACGGGCAGGACGTGTTCGACACGGTGGGCGCCTCCCGCGCGCCGACCGCCCGGCTGCGGCACGTGGCGCACATCGGGGTGCGGGCGCTGCCGTTCAGCTACCTGGTCCGGGGACTGGCGGTGCCGGAGGCGCCGGTGTGGGTGGAGCTGGCCGCCCCCGACGGGCAGACCTGGACCTGGGGGCCGGCGGACGCCGAGAACGCGGTGCGCGGCCCGGCGCTGGACTTCTGCCTGCTGGTCACCCAGCGCCGCCACCTGGACGACCTGACACTGGAGGTCACCGGCCCGGTGGCCACCGAGTGGACCTCCTTCGCGCAGGCCTTCGCCGGCGCCCCCGGGCCGGGGCGGCCGCCCCTGAGCTAGCGGTAACCCCGCTTGAGCAGGTACTTGGCACCCGCCTCGAAGCCTTCGGGGGTGGGCACCTCGAAGCCGAACGCGTCGGCCAGCCGGCCGGTGGTGTCGAATGCGGTGCACACCGCCAGCGCGTCCCGGACCTGCTGGGGCGAGGTGCCGGCGGCCAACACCTCCCGCATGTCCTCGGCGCCGACCCTTCCCTCTCTGGTCAACTTGCCCAGCATGCGCAGCGTCGCCCGCAGCGGCTCGGTGATCGGTGCCGACTCCAGGTCGGCCAGCACCGCCGTGACCAGCGGCCCGTCCCGGTAGGCCCGGCTCGCGGTCGCGGTGTGCGCGCCGACGCAGAACGCGGACCCGTTCACCTTGGACACGTAGGCCGCCATGAGCTCCCGGTCGCCCACCGACCAGTCGGACGGCCCGCGCATCGCCTGGTGGGTGAACTCCTTGGCCAGGGCGCCGTAGAAGTCCGGTCGGTAGAAGACCAGCCTGGCGGCATCCGGGACCGGGTGTCCGGAGAACAGCCGGATCAGCGCGAACATCAGCTTGGTGCCCCGGTCGTAGCCGTGGTTGAGGATGTCAAGACGCATCGTCCGGCCCTCCCGTCGCGGTCGCTTCGGCCAGGGCGGCCAGTCCGGCTTCGTACAACCGGGCGGATCGGCCCACCGCCGCGCAAACGATCAGCTCGAAGAGCTGGTCCTCGGTCCAGCCCGCTGCCTTCGCCGCCGCCAGGTCGGTCCCGGTCACCCGCACCGGTGTGTCCGCCAGCTTCTGGGTCACCGCGTCCAGCGGCGGGGGCAGGCCGTCGTTGCCGAAGGCCCGCGCCCGCTGCTCCGGCGACGCGTGGCCGTCCCCGCTCAGCACCCGCTCCACCAGGGACCGATGTGCTGCCCGCTTGCTGTCCTCGTCCGGCACGGTGTCCTCCGCCTCTCGGTGACCGGTTCGTCCGCTGACGTATAAGACCATCGGCAGGCGCCGGACGTGACACTCGGCCGCCTTGACAAGGCCTTGACCTATCGCTCATCGTATACGATACGCACATTCGGTCGAGCAAAGGTGCATGCGATGAGCGCGAACGTCACCGAGTTGCCCGTGATGTCCCCGGGGGAGCGCCGGCGCGCGGTCGTCGGCACCAGCCTCGGCAACGCGATCGAGTGGTACGACTGGAACATCTACGCGGTCTTCTCCACCGTGTTCGCGCCGGTGTTCTTCCCGGACGCCACCGGGGCGAGCGGCCTGATCCAGGTTCTGCTGATCTTCGCGGTCACCGTGTTGTTGTCCACCGGCCGGTTGCGCGGGTTCGCCGGGACCCGGACCGGGAGCGCATTTGACCTGCTGATCTGCCGGCTCGCTCGAGCACGCCGGTGCAATCGTTGAGCTGGTCGTCGTCGCGAGCTTGTGACCAAATTGGGGCCGTTCGACCCCTGCCTACGAGTTAACGCGAACCTCACACTCAGCGAACAGCTGTGCGCAGGGACCATCGCAGCACCGGGAGGCGTCATCCATGACCACCCCCACCACGCCTACCCCTCCGAACCGGCCGAACCCGTCGCTGCCGTGGGTGCAGGTGCCCAGCCAGCGCGTTGAGCCGTCGCTACGACTGACCAACCCGCAGCCAGCGAACAACCCGCCGCTGCAGCAGGTCGTGCCGGAAGCGCCCGCCGGCATGGAACCGTGGCACCACGCCATCGAGGCAGAGACCAAACACGGCCGGCGGTTCGGCTGGATCGTGGCGGGGATCGTGGTCTCCGTCGTGGCCTTCCTCGGCATTGGCTTGTCCGTGCTCGTTGTTGCCGCCACGCCGGAGCCGCTTCCCGGCACTGCGGCGGCGTTCGACAAGTGGGCGAACGGTGGCGGCCGGGAGCGCGCGGAGGCTGTTGACGCGGCAGTCCTCGCCGCTAACAGCACGAGCAGCATGTCGCTGTTCGACCGCTGTCGGCACCTCTCGGTCGTCGCCCAACGTGCGCGGGACTATGAGCCGTTCCCAGACGATTTGGGGCAGCAGTACTGGTCGGCGGGGTTGAGCTACGTCCAGACTGCCGCAGCGGACTGCCTGGCGAGCGTTCAGTACAACTATGACTACTCGCGGATGGAATCGGCGCGTAGCAACCTGCGGCAAGCTAGCGTTCAGTGGCAGCGGTTCACAGAACGGCTATTGCAGATCCGGGGCATCCGCCCGCCTGGCCAGTAGCCCCCATCCCGTCTTCGGATGACAACTCCGCATCATCGCTTCCTGACCTGGCAGAAACACGGTGACCGATCATGCACCAGGCACCCGGCTCCGCTTTCCCACCTCCCGTCACACCCCCGAGGGTTTGGCGGGTGCTCCGGTGGCTGCTGCTGGTCATGAGTGTCGGCTTCATCGTGTTCGCCGTGGCCGCCCCTCACCTCACCGAACCGGCAACATCGAGCGGCTACCGGGCGTGGGACGAGCCGCTCCTCCGTAACTACGGGGAGACCTACACGCCAGGGGAGAACATCTTCATCTCCATCACCCGGCCGGTATGCGACGCCGGGGAGTGCACGGCCAGGGTGACCATCCGCAACAACAGCGACCGCTACCCCTACCAGATCGACTACCACACGGTGTCGACTCCCACCCAGGAAACCACCACCTCAGGGCTATGGAGGTACCCGCTGTGGCCTGGCCAGGTTTGGTCCTACAAGGTGCGCTTCCCGGGCACCCCGGAGACACCGTTGACGTTCACCCCCGGCTACAGCGGTCAGGTGTCGCTGCCGCCGGGACTGGACATGCGCACCAAGTCACCTGGGAATAGTCTTTTCCCCAGGCCCGGGTGGACTACCGGCACGGCTCGCCCCGGTGTGCAACGACGCGGAGCTGGCCGGTGCCGCGCGGCGGGTGGTGGGCCGGGGCGGACGCGCTGGCCGAGGTCGATCCGGTCATGGCCGGCGAGGACTCGCCTGGTACCAGCGCCACCTGCCCGGGGTGTTCGCGCTGGTCGGCGCGGGTGGCACGGAGCGGACCGACTACCCGCACCACCACCCCAGGTTCGACATCGACGAGCGGGTGCTGCTGGTGGGCTTGAGGTTCTTCCTCGGCATGGTGTTGGACCGGCGCGGGCGCTAGCCGGCCAGTCGGCGCAGCAGCTCGGGGGAGAAGTTGCCGCCGGTCAGCACGGTGGCCAGCTTCTTGCCCTCCGGGTTGTGCCGGAGCACGGCGGCGACGCCCACCGCCCCGGCCGGCTCCAACAGCAGGCCCAGGGTGTCCCGAACCAGCTCGAGCGCGGGCGGGATGTCCTCCTCGCCGACCAGCAGCATGTCGTCCATGTACCGGCCCATCCAGCCCACGGCGACCGGTACCGGCACCCGCACCGCGATGCCGTCGGCCATCGTCTCGGCCCGGTCGGTGGCCACCGGCCGGCCGGCCCGCCAGCTATGCGCCATCGCCGGGGCGCCCTCGGCGCACACCCCGATGATCCGGGTGGCCGGGGAGTGCGCCTTCAGCCAGCGGCCGACGCCGCCGACCAGCGCCCCGTTGCCCACCGGCAGGAGCAGCGCGTCCGGCGCCTCGGCGGCCAGCTCGACCCCGATGGTGCCGGCGCCCTCGGCGATCCGGGGGTCCTCACCGTCCTCCACGAACAGGCTCTCCGGCCGGGTGGCCACGTGCTCCCTGGCCGCGGCCTTGGCCGCGTCGAAGTCGTGTCCGGTGAGCACCACCTCGGCGCCCAGGGTGCGCATCCGGGCAACCTTGTTCGGGTTGGCGTCGGTGGCCGCGAACACCGTGACCGGGACGCCGTGCGTGCGGCCGGCGTACGCCATCGCCTGGCCGAAGTTGCCGGCCGACGCACACACCACCCGCCGGCCGGCCGGCAGCTGGCTCACACAGAAGTCCGCGCCCCGGCCCTTGAACGAGCGCACCGGGTTGACCGACTCCACCTTGACCAGCAGGTCCCGGCCCAGTCGCCGGGACAGGGTGAGGTCGCGGAACTGCGGGCTGTTCCGGAAGACCGGGTCGATCAGGCGGCTGGCCTGTTCGATGCGGGCGAGGCTGAGGTCGTTCGCGGTGTCGACGGACATGTGCGTATCGTATACGATACTCGCATGGTTGTGCGGAATACCGTCCAGGTCGGTGACCCCCTGCTGCGTGCGCACTGCGCCGAGATCGCGGATCCCGGTGCGCCAGAGGTGCGGGCGATGGCCGAGGACCTGCGCGACACGCTTTCCGACTGGGTGGACCGGACCGGCTACGGCCGGGGCATCGCGGCGCCGCAGATCGGCCACTCCGTCCGGCTGGTGCACGCCCGGCTGGGGGAGGACCCGGTGCTGGTCAACCCGGTGATCACCGCGCGCGGCGAGCCGGCCTGGGAGCCGTGGGAGACCTGCCTGAGCCTGTCGGTCGGGTTGTTCGGCCGGGTGCCCCGCTCGGCCTGGGTCGAGGTGTCCTACCTGACCCCGGACGGCTCGGCGCGTCGGCTGCGCGCCGAGGGGGACCTGGCCCACCTGTTGCAGCACGAGATCGACCACCTGGACCGCGTGCTCACGGTGGACCGGATGCGGCGCGACACGATGTGCACCCGGGGCGAGTTCGAAGGGCGGCACCGGGCGGACAGCCCGTACCGTTCATGACCATGCCCCAGCACCCCGTGCCGGACGACCCGATCACCCGGGCCGAGCCGTTGCGCGCCGCGGTGTACGCCCGCGTGGTCGGGCTCATCTGCAGCGGCGACTACGAGCCCGGCGCGGCGATCACCGAGGCGGCGCTGAGCCGGGCGCTGAACGTGTCCCGCACGCCGGTGCGCGAGGCGCTGCTCCGCCTGGAGGCGGAGGGGGTGCTGCAGTCCGCCCTGGCCCGGGGGTTCACCGTGCGGCCGCTGCTGCGCGGGGAGACCGACGAGCTGTACCCGATCCTGGCCGCCCTGGAGAGCCTGGCCGTCACCACCGCCGTGCCGGTGAGCACGGCGACCCTGGACCAGCTGGCGGCCACCCTGGCCGAGCTGGAGGCGTGCACCGACCCGGTGCGCCGGTGGCGGCTGGACACCGCCTGGCACTCCGGCATCGTGGCCGCGTCGGGCAACGGCCACCTCGCGTCCATGGTCACCCGGATCCGCACCAACCTGTCCCGGTACGAGCTCACCTACATGCGCGAGGTGCGCTCCCGGGCGGCGGCCGACCGGGAGCACCGGGAGATCCTCGCCGCGCTCGGCGCCGGGGAGGGCGATCGCGCGGCCGAGCTGCTGCGCGACCACTGGTACGGCGGCATGCGGCTGATCCAGGACTGGATCAAGGGCCGGTCTTAGACGGCCGGGGGTTGGTCCCCACGCCGCGTAGCCGCCGCGTTCCGCTGAACGCACACCGACCGGGGCAGCTCACGACATCGTCGGTGCCGGTTCAGAGAGATCGGCCTGGACAGCGCGGCGTATGAGCCTGCTCGCGTAACCAGTGTGATCGCTGGTGCGGCTCTGGCGGCCAGTCCATGATCATCAGGCAATGAGGGCGGTTTGGCAGCCGAGAACGACCCAGGCTGCCTGATGATCAAGAAGTCCCCGGGGCGCCGGCGCCGGAAACGAACGGACGAGGCGGCACCCAAGCCGCGGCAGGGTTCCTCCCCGTGCCGTCCAGGCCGCTCTTTGATCACCGGGGTCGTGCTCAGTCCGAACCGCGTTCCTCGGGGTCGGTGTGCACGTTGCGCAGGCCGACCGCGCCGCGCAGGCCCGAGCAGTTCACGCAGCCGATGCAGCCCACGCAGTCGGAACAGTTGACGCAGGCCAGGCAGCCGATGCTCCGGGTGCAGCCGATGCACAGCAGGCAGCCGATGCACGCGCTGATCGCGATGGAAAGCCAGGTCAGGATGCTGCCCGCGACGGCGATGCCGCCGGCGGTGAGCAGGCTGCCGGCTACCGCCACGCTGCCCGCGGTGCCCACCGACCCGGAAACCGCCGCGCTGCCCGCCGTGGCCACCGACCCGACGACCGCGACGCTCCCGGCGGTGGCCACCGAGCCGGCCACCGCGATGCTGCCCGTCGTCGCCACGGAGCCGGCCACGGCGCGCGAGCGGTCCACCGCGATCGAGCCGGCCACGGCGGAGTTCCCGATCAGGCGCTTCCCGCCGGTTCTCTCGATCAAGGCGCTCATGGCCGCCAGCATTCCAGATAGGTAGCGTGGCGGGCGCCATGCCCGAGCCCGCCGCGCCCCTGCCAATACCCCTGCCGTTGCCGTTGCCGCTGCCCGTGGAGTCGTCCCGGCGGGAGCGGACCGAGGTCGCCGGCGGCGCGGTTCACCTGCCCGACTGGCTGACGGTCGGAGAGCAGCGGCGGCTGGTCGGGGCCTGCCGGGACTGGGCGCGCGAACCGGCCGGGATGCGGGCCACCCGGTTGCCCAGCGGCGGGGTGATGTCCGTGCGCACGGTCTGCCTGGGTTGGCACTGGCGCCCCTACCGGTACTCCCGCACCACCGAGGACGGCGCGCCGGTGACCCCGTTCCCGGACTGGCTGGCCGAGCTGGGCCGCCGCGCGGTGGCCGAGGCGTACCGGGACCCGGCAGCGGGTGCCGCGTACCGGCCGGACATCGCGCTGGTCAACTACTACGACCACGCGGCGAAGATGGGGTTGCACCAGGACAAGGACGAGTTGGCCCTCGAGCCGGTGGTCTCGCTCAGCCTCGGCGACCGGTGCGTGTTCCGGTTCGGCAACCCGGAGCGGCGGGGTCGGCCCTGGACCGACCTGGAGCTGCGGTCCGGGGACCTGTTCGTGTTCGGCGGCCCGAGCCGGCTGGCCTACCACGGGGTGCCGAAAACCCTCCCCGGCACCGCGCCCCCGGAGATCGGCCTCCCCGCCGGCCGCCTGAACATCACCCTCCGGGTTTCCGGCCTGCCCGTCTGAGGGGTTCAGCGGTGGTCCGGGTCCGGCCGGCCGATGGGTTGGGTGGCGGGCTGGCTGACCGGGGGTGCCGGGCCGAAGCGCACGGCGTTGCGGCCGGCCCGCTTGGCCGTGTACAGGGCGGCGTCCGCCGCGCGGAGCACCTGGTCCAGGCTGGCCCCGTCCCGGGGATGGGTGGCGCCGCCGACGGAGACGGTCAGGTCCTGCACGGTCAGCGGCCCGTCGGGGGTGGGCACCACCACGCACAGCCCGCTGATCCGGCGGCGGATCCGCTCCGCGATGGCGTGCACCTCGGAGTCGCCGGTCGAGGTCGGGTCGATGCCCGGCAGCAGGATGACGAACTCCTCGCCACCGAACCGGCCGACCAGGTCGCCGTCCCGCACCTCGTCGCGCAGCGCGGCGGCCACCTCGCCCAGCACCTGGTCGCCGGCCACGTGGCCGTGGTCGTCGTTGACCGACTTGAAGTGGTCCAGGTCGAGCATCAGCACGGCGGTGCCCTGCCGGTCGCGCTGCGCGCGCCGGAGCACCCGGCTGGCCTGGGTGTGCCAGCCGGCCGAGTTGAGCAGGCCGGTCTTCGAGTCGGTGCTGGCCGCCTCCTCCAACTGCCGGACCAGCACCGCGCGGTGCAGCACCAGCAGCGTCGGGAAGGCCAGTACGACGTACCAGATATTCGCCGAGGTCATGACCGCGGCGACCAATCCGCCGAGGCTGAGCGTGGCTATTTCCAGCACCACTTCATCGCCGTTGCCGATGACCTGCGGCAACCTCGTGTCCGGCGCGGACATCACGATCGCGCCGATGACCAGGCAGGTGTTGACGGTGGTATAGGCGAGCAACGCCAAAACCACGATGAAAAGGCCCTGGGGCGTGCCGAATTGGCCGACCTCGAGGTGTGAGTAGTTCATCGTGGCTTCGGCCGCGTGTACCGCGAGAATAACCGTGGAAGTGGTAAACACCACACGGTGCACCGGAACGCGGGTGGGCCTGGACACCCGGAACCACAGATGCAGGTAGATGACCAGCACCACCCCGCTGGCCCAGGCGGGCGGCAGCAGCAGCGCGGCCGCGAAGGTCCACACCGAGCTGAGGTCGATGTGGGGCGTGCCGGCCACCCGCCGGCGCATCCGCTCCACGCCGAGGGTGATCTCGGTGTGGGCGATGGCCATGCCGATGAGCAGCGCGATCACCAGGAATGACGGCATGGCGAGCGGGTGCGCGACCACGTCCGCGACCATCAACGCGACGGCGGTGCATTCCACCAGCAGGACGGCCGCGATCAGCCGACTGGGTAGTCCCCACACGGCCCAATGGGTGAGCGAAGGCCTTCTCCCTGGTGAGAGTGGCATCCGCTGGTACCCCTCCTGGCGTTGACGGTTCATATTGCCTAGGTGCGAGTAACGCGATCGTATCCGGGTGATGACGGCCTGTCATCGCTGTCCGCTGGATGTCAACGAGAAGGGGGCACAGGGTGACCAACTGGAACTGGCAGTAGCGACCGGATTGCTCCAATCGGACGGACCAAGCGGCCGGCTCGGCCCAGTGCGTTCTACCCGCAGTGATTATCCCGGCGAATCGGTAATTCGGTGAGGGTGAAAGGAGGTGTGTGTGATGTGTGACAACTGGAACTGGTGAGACACCTGCGCACCCCGGAGCGGCGGAATGGGGAGGTGAATTCCCGTGGGGGACAACTGGAACTGGTGAAGTGTGACTGGTGTCACGAATTGAGGAGCGGTCAGCCCGGGCTTTGTTGGTCGCGCGAGACGGCGAGTAACTCGTCGGTGCGGCAGAACTTGACCCGGGGCCGTCCGTGCGGTTCCCCGGCGGCCCGCTCGGCGGCGTCGATCAGCTGCCAGCCGGACTCGGTCACCAGGTTGGGCTGGCGCTGCCGCAGCCAGGGCTCCACCTCGAAGGAGTGGTCCCGGTCGTGGCGGCGTACCGAACCGTCGGCCAGGTCCTCGAGCAACCGGTGGACCGTCTCCACCGAGTCCTTCTTGTTGGTGCCGATGATCCCGGTCGGCCCGCGCTTGATCCAGCCGACCACGTACTCCCGTTCGGACTGCTCGACCCGACCCCGGTCGTTCGGGATGACGCCCTTTCGGTCGTCGAAGGGCAGTCCGTCCAGCGGCAGGCCCCGGTAGCCGACCGCGCGCAGTACCAGCCCGGTGGGCACCGCCTCCCGCACCCCGGTGTCCCGCGCGCTCACCCAGCCCTCCGGGTCGGTGCGCAGCTCGTTGTGGCCGAGTACCAGTTCCTGGACGTGGCCGTCGCCGCGCAGCTCGATCGGGGAGCGCAGGAAGCGCAGCTTGATGTGCCGCTGCCCCAGGTCCAGCCCGCCGGCCGCGTACTCGCGCAGCACGCCCAGGTTGCGCTTGGCCACCCGGGACAGCTCCTCGTCGCCGGGGCCCTCGGCCACCTGCTCCGGGTCCACGTCCACCCCGGACTCGGTGAACTCGGGCAGTTCCTTCAGCTCGGGGGTGGTGAACGCCGCCTGGGCCGGGCCGCGCCGGCCGACCACGAGCACCTCGGTGATGCGGCTGGTGCGCAGGGCCTCGAGGGCGTGGTCGGCGATGTCGGTGCGGGCCAGCCGGTCCACCGGCGAGCACAGGATGCGCGCCACGTCCAGCGCCACGTTGCCCGCGCCGATCACCACCGCCCGCTCGGTGTCCAGGTCGAAGGTGAGGTCGGCGAAGTCCGGGTGGCCGTTGTACCAGCCGACGAAGTCGACCGCCGCCACGCTGCCCGGCAGGTCCTCGCCCGGGATGCCCAGCTTCCGGTCGGTCGGCGTGCCCACGGCGTAGATCACCGCGTCGTACCGCTCGGTCAGCTCCTCGCGGAGCACGTCCTTGCCCACCTCGACGTTGCCGAAGAACCGGAACGACTCCTGCGCGGCGATCTTCGCGTACACCGCCGACACCGACTTGATCTTCGGGTGGTCTGGGGCGACACCCGCCCGGACCAACCCCCACGGAGTCGCCAGCCGCTCGAACATGTCCACCCGGACGTCCAGGTCCTCGGTGTCCAGCAACGCCCCGGCGGCGTAGAACCCGGACGGGCCGGAACCGACGACGGCGACGTTCAGCGGACTTTCGACCGGCATGAATCTCACATCCCGCGCAAGGTGATCGAGCGATCGGGCCGGGCCCGATCGGTGGTGGGCTCGGCGAACACCTTGCCAGGTTCACCCGGAGTCGGCCCGGCGGGCGTCTCGTCTCACATCCCGAACGCCTCCGCCACGAGCAGGCGGAACAGCTCCTCCGGGTCGGCCGTGGACGCGGGCAGCCCGCGCGCGGCGAACCAGCCGGCGATGTTGCGCACGTCGCGGCGCAGGAACTCGTCGCCCCGGGGGTTGCCGACCAGGTCAACCACCTGCGGGAGGTCGATCAGCATCAGCCGGCCCCGGTGCACCAGCAGGTTGTAGGCGGAGAGGTCGCCGTGCGCGAGCCCGGCCCGGGCGAGCAGGCGCAACGCCTCGACCAGCTGGGCCCACAGGTCGGCCAGGCCGTCCGGTTCGGGGCGGAGCTGGGCCAGCCGGGGCGCGGCCGAGCCGTCCGGCTCGGCGAGGAACTCCAGCATCACCTCGCCGCCCATCCTCTGCACCGGATAGGGGACCGGGGCACCCGCCGACCACAGCCGGGTCAGCGCGCCGAACTCGGCGGCCGCCCACTGGTCGGCGAGCAGGGAACGGCCGAACGCGGTCCGGCCGGCCATCGCCCGGGTCTCCCGGGACCGGCGGACCCGGCGACCCTCCTGGTAGCCGGCGTGCCGGTGGAACATCCGGTGCTCGTCGGAGCGGTACCGCTTGGCGGCCAGGAGACACTCCCGCCCGCCGTCCGGCAGCGCGCGCCGGACCAGGAAGACGTCGGCCTCCTTGCCGGACTTGAGCGCGCCCAGCTCGGCGTCCACCGCGCCCGAGTCGGTGACCAGCCACTCCGGGTAGGGCCGGGGGCCGTGCTCCGCGCCGTCCCAGCTGGACCAGCGGTCGCCGTCGGGCGGCGCCAGGTCCTCCTCCGCGTCCGCCCGTTCCAGCTCGAACTCGGGGTCGGTGCCGGGCCGCCGGTGCCGCGGCGGCTCGTCGTCGAACCTCTGGTGGTTGCGGGCGGCGCGCCGGCCGCCCCGGCCGCTGCCGGCCATGTTGTCGAAATCCGCGAAATCGTCATCGAGAAAGTGTTCGTGCGAACGCACTGGTGGGGTCTCCTGACCGAGGAAAAGGTCCGCCCCACCGGCGGGTTGACTACCTCGGCGGAGCGGCTGGACGGGCAACGGCCACGTCCCGGGCGGCAGTCATCACCACTGGAACCACCCTCCCGTCCTCCGCCGGCGCGGCCGGCACCTCTGTTTCGGTCGTGAGCCACCGTGCCCCATCGCGCGGTGCAGGGCAACCGAGTTTTCGGCCGCTAGTAGGTGATCAGCTCGAACGAGCGGTAGGCGCGGCCGCCGAACAGCGCGGGGTCGGTGTCCGAGGTGTCGTCCACCAGCGCCGCGGCCTGCTCCAGGGGCGGCTTGTCGTACAGCTCGCGCAGGTAGCTCTCGTGTGCGGCCAGCGAGGCGATCGCCCGCTCGCGCTGGGCGGAGATGTCCACCGCGTGGCTGGCCAGCGGCGAGGCGCTCACTGCCACCCAGCGCACCCCCGGCCAGGCCTCGGGTTCGTCGCCGGTCGGCGGGAAGATCCACCGGTTGCCGGCGTCACCGGCGGCGTCGATGGTGGCCCGGCCGACCGCCTTGTGGTCCGGCGAGTTCCACCGGACGCCGTCCCAGTAGTCGTGATGGTTGATCGTGATGACCAGCTCCGGCCGGTGCCGCCGGATGGCCACGGCCAGGTCCCGGCGCAACGCCAGCCCGTACTCGATCACGCCGTCCCGGTGGTCCAGGAACTCCACGGTGTGCACGCCCACCTCGGCGGCGGCGGCGCGCTGCTCGGCCTCGCGCAGCGGCCCCGACTGCTCCGGCGGGATCCCGTCGATGCCCGCCTCGCCCCGGGTGACCAGCAGGTACGTCACGCTCTTGCCGGCCGCCGTCCACCCGGCGATGGCACCGGCGGTGCCCCACTCGAGATCATCTGGATGCGCAACGACGCACAGCGCCCGTTCCCAGTCCTCCGGCATCGGCAACAACGGCTCGGGCAAGACGACCTCCGTGATAACAGGGCGCGATGTTGTCGTAGCCTACTGCCGTGGTTGCCGAAACCGCCGGTGAATTGAGCGTGACTGGAGCTGAAATGCTCGCGCCCGAAGGGTGGCCGATCTGGACCGGGTGATCTCACCCGGGGAGGTCGGGGACGACTAGGTCCAGTTCGTCGGGCTTGCGGCCGTGTTCCACCGGCAGGCCGGCGCGGCGGATCACCCGGAGCAGGCCGGGCAGGTCGGTGGGCTCGGCGCGGGTGCCGGCGAGCAGTCGGGCCAGCCGGCCCTTGGTCGCCTTGTTGAAGTGGCTGACCACGGCTCGGCTGCCGTCCGGTCGCTCGGTGAGCACCCGCACGCTGATCGCCCCGGGTGCCCGGCCCAGCCCGGCGTAGCCACCGGAGCGCAGGTCGATGACCAGACCGGTCAACCCGGCGAGCACCGGGTCCAGCGCGGGGCGCCAGAACGCGGCCAAGGTGCCCCGGCCGGGCAGCGCGGAACCCGAGGAGAGCCGGTAGGCCGGAACCGGGTCGCCCGCGCGCAGCAGCCCGAACAGCGCGGAACCCACCGCCAGCCGCTCGGCCGCCCGTTCCGCGGCCGCGCCGCGCAGCGAGCCGACGTCCAGCGCGTCGTAGAGCACGCCGGTGTAGCGCCGCAACGCCGGCGTGGTCGGCGCCGACCACAGTTCCGCATTGCGGGCGATCTCCGCGTCCTGCCGCTCGGACAGCCCCAGTGCGGCCCGGCTGGCCGGCGGGTCGGCGGCCAGCGCGGCCAGCTCGTCGACCAGCTCCTTGCGCGCCGGGGTGAGCTCCGGGAAGGACAGCCGATCCAGCTCCAGCGGCGGACCGTCCCCGCCGTCGCTCTTGGTCTCCGAGGGCGGCAGCAGGATCAGCACGTCGGCGAGGTTAGCTCTCCTCGCCGACGCAGAACTCGTTGCCCTCCGGGTCGGCCATCGTGGTCCAGTCGATGCCGGGTACCGCGCCCACCTGGTCCCAGAGCACGGTGGCTCCCAGCCCGACCAACCGCTCCACCTCGGCCACCCGGCCGGCACCGCCGTGCAGGTCGAGGTGCATCCGGTTCTTTCCCGCCTTGGGCGCGGCCACCTTCTGGAAGCCGAGCGCGACCTGGCCGCCGGGCGGTGGGGCGAGCATGACGAACTCGCCGTAGTCGCCGGCCACCGTGGTGCGCAGCGCCTCGGCCCAGAAGGCGCTGAGCTTCTGGGGATCGGCGCAGTCCAGGGTGGCCATCGCGATGTTGAGGCTCACATTCGTTCCCATGCATGGAACGGTAGCCGGGGGGACCGACAGAACCGGACCGTCGCTAGGCTTCCAGCCGTGTTCACCAGGATGTCTTCGTTGTTCCTCCGTACGCTGCGCGACGATCCCGCCGACGCCGAGGTGCCCAGCCACAAGTTGTTGGTGCGGGCCGGGTACGTCCGCCGGATAGCCCCCGGCATCTACTCCTGGCTGCCGCTGGGCCTGCGGGTGTTGCGGAACATCGAGCGGGTGGTCCGCGAGGAGATGGACGCCATCGGCGCCCAGGAGATCCACTTCCCGGCGCTGCTGCCCCGCGAGCCGTACGAGGCGACCAACCGGTGGACCGAGTACGGCCCCAACCTGTTCCGGCTCAAGGACCGCAAGGGCGGCGACTACCTGCTCGGTCCCACGCACGAGGAGCTGTTCGCGCTCACGGTGAAGGGCGAGTACAGCTCGTACAAGGACTTCCCGGTCATCCTCTACCAGGTGCAGACCAAGTACCGGGACGAGGAGCGCCCTCGGGCCGGCATCCTGCGCGGCCGGGAGTTCCTGATGAAGGACTCCTACTCGTTCGACCTCTCCGACGAGGGCCTGGACAACTCCTACCAGCTGCACCGGGACGCCTACATCAAGCTGTTCGACCGGCTGGGCCTGCGGTACGTGATCGTGTCCGCGCTGTCCGGCGCGATGGGCGGTTCGGCGTCCGAGGAGTTCCTGGCCGAGGCGGAGACCGGCGAGGACACCTACGTGCGCAGCACCGAGTCCGGCTTCGCGGCCAACGTGGAGGCGGTGACCACCCCGGCCCCGCCGGAGCAGTCCGTCGAGGACAAGCCGGCCGCGCAGGTGCACCACACCCCGGACACCCCGACCATCGAGACGCTGGTCGACTTCCTGAACTCCGCCGGCCTCGGCCGGCGCTTCAGCGCCGCCGACACGTTGAAGAATGTGCTGGTCAAGACCAGGGCGCCGGGAGCCGCCGAGTGGAAGCTGCTCGGCGTCGGCGTGCCCGGCGACCGCGAGGTGGACATGAAGCGGCTGGAGGCCGCGGTCTACCCGGACGAGGTGGCCCTGCTCGACGACGCCGACTTCGCCGCGAACAGCTTCCTGACCAAGGGCTACATCGGGCCGGGCGCGCTGGCCGGCAACGGGGTGCGCTACCTGGTCGACCCGCGGATCGTGCGCGGTACCGCCTGGGTGACCGGTGCGGACAAGCCGGACCACCACGTGGTCGACCTGGTGTGCGGCCGGGACTTCACCCCGGACGGCACCATCGAGGCCGCCGAGGTGCGTCCGGGTGACCCCTCGCCGGACGGCGAGGGCATCCTGGAGGCCGCGCGGGGCATCGAGATCGGGCACATCTTCCAGCTCGGCCGCAAGTTCGCCAACGCCTTCGAGGTCGACGCGCTCGGCCCGGACGGCAAGCCGATCCGGATCACCATGGGCTCCTACGGGGTCGGGGTATCCCGGCTGGTCGCCGTGATCGCCGAGCAGAGCCACGACGGCGACGGCCTGATCTGGCCGCGCGAGGTGGCGCCGGCCGACGTGCACGTGGTGATCGCCGGCAAGACCGACGAGATCAAGGACGGCGGCGAGCGGCTGGCCGGCGAGCTGGACGCGGCCGGCGTGCGGGTCATCCTGGACGACCGCAACGTCAGCCCCGGGGTCAAGTTCGCCGACGCCGAGCTGATCGGTGTGCCGACCATCGTGGTGGTGGGCCGGGGCCTGGCCAACGGAGTCATCGAGGTCAAGGACCGGCGCAGCGGGGAACGCGTCGAGATCCCGGTGGCCGAGGCGATCGACCACCTCACCGCGCTGGTCAGCGGCTGAGGCGCGTTCTCGCGGCACCCCGAGCGCTCCGCCTCCAACCCGCGGGTACCCCCGGAGTCGCTATGGCTCTGCGCACACATACGCAACAGCCCCCGGGGGTTTGGCGCGGCTCGGCCTTGTCGCGCCGAGGTCGCGAGGAGAGACCTTACTGACTAGTACGACGTCTCTCCGTGCTACCTGACCATGGGGAGCGGCCTCATCCTCGTCCAAGCTCCGTGGTGTCGCGTATTTGTGCGCAGAGCCATAGCGGCCTCGGAGGGTCCCGGGGGTAGCGCCCGGAGGGCACCGAAATACCGACAGCGACTTGGCGCGCCGACTACCGGTCGGCTACCCGGGCGCTGTCCAGGATCTTCATGACGGTGCTTTCGTCGATGGTCGGCACCTCGGGCGGGCCGCCGCCCAGGTCCTGCTGCACGACCAGCAGCACGACCGCCGGGCGGCCGTCCTCGCCGCGCTTCGGCGTGGGCAGCGCGAGCAGGTACAGCCGGCCGGTGAGGCCGGGGCAGTCGCCCGGGTCCGGCGGCCGCACCTCGATCCGGCCGGCGGCGCCCGCCACCCCGGCTACCGTCCGGGGCGCGGGCCGCTCGGCGACCACCTCGGCGGCCCCGCCGTAGAAGCTGGCCGCGAACAGCGGGCCGAAGCTGCGCACCGCGTCCTCCGGGCGCGGCTCCGAGCCGTCCCGGCGGAACAGCAGCGTGCTGCCCACGGTCACCCGGTTGCGGCCGTGGCCGGCGCAGCTGTAGCGCGGCCCGGTGGCGACGCCGTCCAGGGCCACGCCGCCGATCGTGGTACCCGGGGCGCCGGGCACCTCCGCCCACTCCGGCGGTACCCGGTAGCTGACGCCGGCGGCGTTGACCGGTTTGCCGGGCGGGTCGGCGGACGCGTGCTTGCGGAGCACCAGGAACGTCCCGGCCACGCCGAGCACGGCCACCGCGACCAGTGCTACCCCGACGAGCAGCCAACGCCGGCCGGAGTCGGTGGGCAGGGGCCGGGTGGCGGGTGCGCCGGCCTCGGGGTGGTGCGGGTAGCGCGGTGGCGGGTGGCCGAAGCCGGCCGGCGGTTCGGTGAGGCGCTGCTGGGCCAGCAGCTCGTTCGGGTGGCGGCGCGCGCCCGGCGGGACCCGGCCGTACGGCGGGGGCAGCGGTGCGGCCCGGGGCGGCGGTGCGGCCGGGGGTTGGGGTACGGCCCGGGGCGGCGGTGCGGCCGGGGGTTGGGGTGCGGCCGGGGGCGGCGGTGCCGGTCGGCGGGGTGGTGCGGGCGAGCGGGTGACCGGGCGCACACCGGCGAACGGATGGATGCCGCGCGCCGATTCCTCCTGGTCAGGCCGCCACGACGTCACCCGGGGAACGGTAGCCCCGAGGCTCGGCCCGCGTGGTCGGTTTGCCGAAATCAGCCGGCCAGAAACGACAGCCGGACGGTGCGCACCGGGTTGTCCACGTTGGTGTCCACCAGGCAGAGCGACTGCCAGGTGCCCAGTGCGGGACGTCCGCCGAGGACCGGCACGGTGAGGAATGGCGCCACCAGCGCGGGCAGCACGTGGTCCCGGCCGTGGCCCGGGCTGCCGTGCCGATGGGTCCAGCGGTCGTCCTTGGGCAGCAGCGACCCCAGGGCGGTGAGCAGGTCGTGGTCGCTGCCCGCGCCGGTCTCGATCACCGCGAGGCCGGCCGTCGCGTGCGGCACCCACACGTGCAGGAGGCCGTCCTCGGCGCCGTGCCGGGCGAGGAACTCGGTCACCCGGTCGGTGAGGTCGAGCACGGTCTCCCGGCCTCCGGTGCGTACCTGGATCTCCTCGCTGCGCATACCGTGACGGTAGTTGCCGATGGGCTGCCTCGTAGAGTGCTCCGCGTGATTGCGGGGGATGGCGGTCCGGCGCTGGCCGACGAGGCGGTCGCCCGGCGGCTGAAGGCGCTGGCGTGCACCGCGCCTCTCCATGGGCTGGACACCCGCAAGGCCCACCTGGAATGGCTGGACGCCGGCCGCTACCAGATGGCGGAGATCGGGCTGCAGGCGATCGACCAGGTCACCCTGGCGATGGACTTCGACCACGGCGCCGACCAGGAGCAGGTGGTGCGCCGGCTGACCCCGTTCATCGCCGCGCAGGCGCCGGAGCGGTCCGCCGGCGAACACCGGGGCGTGGGCGCCTGGGTGGTGGAGAACCTGATCAACGTGGGCAGCGTGGACCGGGGGTTCCAGGCCGACTACGGGACCTTCGACGGCCAGGGCCGCTACGTGCGCCGCCGGTTCGACTTCAAGCTGCTGGTCGAGCTGGCCGCGCCGGACGGCCGGGTTTACCTGCGGGCCACCGACGAGGCGATCAACGTGCTGGTCGGCGCGCTGGACACGGACGTCGAGTCGGCCCAGGTCGCGGCCGAGGTGAAGCTGGAGAACCTGATCCGCCGGGGACGGCTGGGGGATGCCCGGCTCGCCGCCGAGCAGGCCCGCTACCGCACCGTCCAGTATGCCGAGGCGCTGCGCCACAAGCTGGACGCCACCCAGCGGGACGTGCGCTCGGTGGACTGGCTGAGCAGCGTGCCCGAGCTGCTGGAGGAGGCGCTGGCGCACATCGAGTCCCGGTACCGGGCGGAGACGGCCATCCTCAGCCACATCGCCGACGCCCGCGACGACACCGCCGAGCCGGAGCGGCGCAAGCAGGCCGCCGAGCTGGTGGTGATCGTGAAGGAGTGCATCGGCCGGCACACCCAGCTGCAGGCCCGGCTGCAGGAGGCCGGGCAGCTGTTCCGGGCCGAGCAGAACCGCCAGCAGTTCGCCGGGCGGGCCCGGCGGTCGGCGGTGGACGTGTTCGGCCAGCTGCTGCGCCCGTGCCTGGACCTCGGGGTGGCCGAGGCGGTGTCCCCGGCGGCCGGGTTCTTCGGTGCCGGCGCCGGCGTCCGGGTGCCCAGCGTGCCCAGCCTGGGCGGCCTGGTGGAGACGCTGCTGGTGCCGTCGGTGGAGCGGGACCCGCTGGGTGCGGCGATGCCCGAGCCGGACTTGATGGCACTGGACCAGGACCGCTACACCGAGGAGCAGTGGCAGCGCGCCGACGAGCTGCTCCGGCTGCCCCAGGTCGGCCGGCGGCTGTCCGGGCTGCTCGCCGAGGCCCGCGAGCTGGACCCGGAACTGCCCGGGCTGGTCGCGCTGCGCGTGCTGCACGCGGTGGGCACCACGCTGGCCACCACCCGCGGGCAGCACGATCAGGGCGTGTGCCTGGCGGTGGACGACGGCGAGGTGCTGGACGACCCGGAGTTCGGCGGCAGCGACCTGCTGGTCACCGTCGCCGAGCTGGGCGCGCTCGCAGAGGAGGACGTGGCCTGATGGCGGGGGAGATCAAGCCGGGGGACGCGGAGGCGGCGGCTCAGCTGGTTGCCCTGGGGATGCGGCCCAAGCTGCTGCCCAGCCGGGACGCGCTGTACGCCAACCTGGTCAACCGGTACCGCGAGGACGACGTCTACAAGGACCTGGTTCACCGGGTCGCGGCCGGCCTGGGGCTGGTGGTGCTGGCGGTGAACGCGCAGTCCGGCGCGGTGCTCGCGGCCACCGAGGAGTCCGTCTTCGAGATCAAGATGGACGAGTACGCCCGGCGCACCGCGCTGCAGAACCGGCAGGCGGACAAGGTGTTGCACGGCCTGGCCCACCTGGCCGTTGCCGCGCTGGCCTTCCCCCGGCCGGACGACCTCGGCAACGACGCCTACGTCGGCCGGGTCTCGGTCGAGCAGGTGGACGCCGCCGTGCGGGAGGCCTGCCGGGTGCTGGAGGAACGCACCAACGGCGGCTCGGTCAACTCGGACCCGGAGTCGGAGGCGCCGGAGCTGGAACGGGTCTGGCGGATGTACCTGCGGCGGCCGGAGACCGCCGCGACCAAGGACGGCCGGGTGGCTTCCGGCACCACCCGGGGCATCGTCGCCCGGGCGCTGCGGTTCCTCGCCGACCAGGGTTTCCTGGTCGCGGTCGGCGGGGCGGGCGCCGACTCCGGCACCTACCGCACCACCCCGCGCTACCAGGTCCAGGTGCGCGAGCTGGCCGCCCAGCGGACCTTCGACGAGCTGCTCGAGCTGGGTGTGCTGCCCGCCGCGCCCGCCGAGGGCAGCCTGCGGGTGACCGACTCCGAGGCCTTGGTCTGAGCCGGTCCGATCCAGGGGGAGATACGTGTACGAGCTTTCTCGGGTACGCCTGTTCTCGGTCGGCCCGCCCGGGGCCCGCTACCAGGACGTCTGCCTGGACTTCCGGGGCATCGGGCCGGTGGTGCGCACCGCCGTGCAGTCCGACCTGTTCCCGGTGGACGCCGGCGCCGACGCGGCGACCGAGCCGCCCCGCCGCCCCTCGCCGGCCTCCGTGCTCTTCCTGGAGAACGGCGGCGGCAAGTCGGTGCTGCTCAAGCTGATCTTCTCGGTGCTGCTGCCCGGCCGGCGGCAGGTGGTGGGCACCACGAACAGCCGGGTGCTGGAGAAGTTCGTGCTCGGCGACGACGTGGCCCACGTCGCGCTGGAGTGGATGCACACCAAGACCGGTGAGCGGATCGTCACCGGCAAGGTGTCCGAGTGGCGCGGCCACGTGGTCTCCACCGACCCGGCCAAGCTGATCGACGCCTGGTACTCGTTCCGCCCTGGACCGGGCCTGGGCCTGGACGAGCTGCCGTTCGCGGTGGGCAACCGGCGGGTCACCATGGCCGGCTTCAAGGAACGGCTGGACGAGGCGCAGGGCAGTCGGCCGGGGCTGGCGCTGGCCTGGGAGACCGTGCACCGGGACTGGTCGGCGCACCTCATCGAGCTGGGCCTGGATCCGGAGCTTTTCCGGTACCAGCGGGCGATGAACGCCGGCGAGGGTGAGGCGGCCGAGGCGTTCGCCTTCCCCAGCGACGAGGCGTTCGTGGACTTCCTGCTGCGCGCGGTGGTCGACCAGGAGGAACCGCGCGGGCTGGCCGAGGTGGTCGCCGGGTACGCGGCGAAGATCGCCCAGCGGGCCGAGCTGGAGCTGGAGCGGGAGTTCGTCGCCGGCACGCTGGACCGGCTGGCCCCGCTGGCCGAGGCCGAGCGGCGGGCCGAGGAAGGCCGGGAGCTGGAGCGCACCGCCCGCCGGGCCGCCGGCGAGCTGTCCGCCGCGCTGGCCGCGCGCCGGCTGGCCGAGGAGGAGCGCCTGGCCACCGCCCGGTCCGTGCTGACCGAGGCGACCAGGGCGGAGCAGGAGACCGGCGTCGGGGAACGCCGGCTGCAGGACGTGTGCACCGAGCTGCGCCGGCGGGTGGCCGAGCTGCGCCACCGGGTGGCCGAGGACGCCCGCGACGCGCTGCGCGAGCGGGTGGACGAGGCCGACGAGCTGGTGGCCGCCTGGCAGGCGGTGGAGCCGGTGCTGCGCGAGGAGCTGGCCACAGCCGAGGCGGCCCGGCTGCGCCGGGTGGTGGCCGACGAGCAGCGCAAGGCGGAGCCGGCGCTGGCCGCGCGGCAGGCGGCGGCGCTCGCGCTGGCCGGGGCGCTGAGCCGGGTGACCATGGCGGCCGAGGAGGAGGCCCGGGCCGCCACGGTGCGCGCCGAGGCGGCCCGGGAGGACGGCCGGGCGGCGCGCGACGAGGAACTGCGGCACACCAGGGAGGCCGCCGAACACCGCTCCTCGGCCGACCAGGCGCGCACCGAGATCGGCCGGATCCGGGCGCGGGTGGCCGAGGCGGCCGGCGCCGGCCTGCTGGAGGCCGAGGAGGACGTGGCCGAGGCCACCCGGCGGGCCGAGGCGGCCGAGCGGACCGCCTGCGCCGCCGTCGAGCACGCCCTGGACGAACAGCGCGCGCTGCGGGCCGCCCGGCGCACGGCGGAGCAGTCGCTGGCCACCGCGCGCGGCGCGCAGGCCGACCGTCGGGCGGAAGCCGAGGCGGCCGGGCAGCGGTGGCGGCGGGCCGACCAGGCGGGCGCCGAACTGGCCGCCGAGCCCCGGCTGGCCGAGCTGCTCGGCGCCGACGAGGTCCGCCCGGACCGGGACGCGCCGGCGCTGCTGGACCGGCTGGCCGCCGCCATCACCGGCCAGGAGGAGGAACGGATCGAGCTGCGCGCCGCCCAGCGGCGCGACCTCCAGGCGGTGGCCGCGCTGGGTGAGGGCGGGCTGCTGCCCGAGCCGGGCGAGGTGCGCGAGGCACTGGCCGCCCTGGAGGAGGCCGGGATCGCCGCGCACTCCGGCTGGCGCTACCTGGCCGGCCTGGAGGAGGCCGACCGCGCCGGTGTACTGGACCGGCTGGGGCACCTGGTCGCCGGCGTGCTGCTGAACGACCCGGCCGACGCGCCGCGCGCCCGCGAGGCGCTGGCCGAGGCCCGCCTGCTGCCGTGCGCGATCGTCGCGGTCGGCGCCAGCCGCGCCCTGCACGAGGTGACCGGCGCGGCCGCCGGGGTGGACTTCGTGGTGCCGCCCAACCCGGCCATGTTCGACGAGGCGGCGGCCGAGCGGACCAGGGCCGAGCTGACCGGGGAGACCGATCGGCGCCGCGAGCGGATGGCCGCGCTGGACGCCCGCTGGGAGGCCGACCGGACGCTGCTGGAGCGCATGCGCGCCTTCGCCGCCGAGCATCCGCCGGGCCGGCCGGAGGAGCTGGCCGACGTCCACCGGGACGCCGTACGCGCGGCCGAGGCCGCGGCTGAAAAGGTCGCCGGGCTGACCGATGAGCTGGCCGGTTCGGACACCCGCTCGGACGAGCTGGAGGCCGCGCTGCCCCGGATGCGGGCCGAGGAGAACTCCGCCCGCACGGCCGCCGCCCGGCTGGCCGCGCTGCGCGCCGAGGTGGCCCGCCGCCCTGAGCTGACCGACCGGGTGCGCGAACACGCCGAGGCGGCCGAGCAGGCCGACGCCCGGGCGGCCACCGCGCGGGAGACGGCGGAGCAGGCCGACCGGGACGCGCACGAGCAGGTTCGGGTGGCCGACCGGGCCGCCGCGACCGTGGCCACCGCGTGCGACGAACTGGCCCAGCTGCCCACCGACGTGGCCGGGGTGGCCGCCGGGCAACCCGAGTCGGAGCAGCCGCTGGGTGTGCTGCGGGCCGAGTACCGGCGGGCGGACGCCGCGTACGCGGCCGCCGAGGTGGACGCGGACCTGCGCGCCACGCTGCGCGCCGCCGAGCGGGAGGCGGAGGCGGCCAGGGGGGCGGTCACCGGGCTGCCGGACCCGGTGCGCCGCCGGGCGGACGGGTTGCTGCGCAGCCCGGACGGCTCGGACGTGGCATCCCGGCGCGCCGCCGAGGCCCAGGCCGTCCGGGTGCTGCGCGAGCTGCGGGACCGGCTGCAGGCCGCCCACACCGAGGTGGCCATGGCCCGCTCCGCCCGTGACCAGCACCGCCCGCAGCGGGTGTCGCTGGACCCGTACGGGCCGCCGGAGGACATCGAGCACGGCGACTCCCTGGTTTCCCGGGCCGACCGGGACCGCATCGCCGCCGAGGCCGCCGCCGGGCAGGCCCGCGCGCGCCGGGAGACGGCGGAGGCCGCCGAACGCGAGACCGCCCGTCTGGCCGAGGGCTTCGGGCAGCTGGTCGCCGGCCTGGACGAGCTGGCGCCGGCCTCGGGCGCGGTCTCCACGGCGTTCGTCGGGGATCTGGACGTCGCGGTGGACCGGCTGAAGGCCACCCGGGCCGCGCTGCGCGAGGCCGCCTCGGCCAGCGCGGCGGGGGAGGACGCGGTGCGGCGGGCCGCCGACGACGTGGCCAAGCACGCCCAGGACGCCCGCTACGGCGGGGTCACCAGCCCGGTGCGCCGGCACATCCTGGGCGTCTCGCGGGCGGAGATGCCGCCGCTGGCCGGCGAATGGGCCATCGCGTTGCGCCCCCGGCTGCGTTCGCTCACCGACGACCTGACCAACATCGGCCGGCACCGTTCGGGCATCGTGACCCGGCTGCGTGGCATGGTCGGGGAGGCGCTGCGCACGCTGCGCCTGGCCGGGCGGCTCTCCCAGCTGCCCGACGGCCTCTCCGACTGGTCCGGCCAGCAGTTCCTGCGCATCCGGTTCGACGAGCTGGACGACGACGCGCTGCTCGAGGAACGCCTGGGCGACGTGGTGGACCGCACCGCCGAGGGCTACCTGGAAGGTGCGGGGGCGACGGCGAAGGAACAGCGGGACGGGATGTCGTTGCTGCTGCGCGGGGTGCGCGCGGCGATGCCCAAGGGCGTCCGGGTGGAGATGCTCAAGCCGGACGCGGTGCTGCGCACCGAGCGCCTGCGGGTGTCGGAGATCCGCGACGTGTTCTCCGGCGGCCAGCAGCTCACCGCCGCGATCGTGCTGTACTGCACGATGGCCGCGCTGCGCGCCAACCAGCGCGGCGAGGGCCGGCGGCCGCACGCCGGGGTGCTGTTCCTGGACAACCCGATCGGCCGGGCATCCGCCGGGTACCTGCTGGAGCTGCAGTTCGGCGTGGCCGAGGCGCTGGGGGTGCAGCTGGTGTACACCACCGGGCTGTTCGACGCCGGCGCGTTGAGCACGTTCCCGCTGGTTATCCGGCTGCGCAACGACGCCGACCTGCGCGCGGGCCGCAAGTACCTCTCGGTGGACGACCAGATCGCGCGGCGGCTGGACGAGCTGCCGCCCTCGGACGGCACCGGCCGGCTGGCCGCCGTGCGGGTGTTCCGGCGCCCCGAGCGCGCCGGGGCGAACGTCTGATGCGTTCGGCGTTCGGACAGCGGTTCGACGTACCCGAGGGCTACCTGAACACGGCCAGCATCGGGCTGCCGCCGGTCGCGGTGGGCGAGGCGGTGGCGGAGGCTGTGCGGCAGTGGCGGGTCGGCACCGGCCGGGCGCACGACTTCGACGAGCCGGTGGCCGTGGCCCGCGCGGCGTTCGCCCGGCTGGTCGGCTTCGGCGTCGAGCGGGTGGCCATCGGGCCCGCGGTGTCGGCGCTGGTTGGTCTGGTCGCCTCGGCGCTTCCGGACGGCGCGCGGGTGCTGGTCGCCGAGGGGGACTTCACCAGCGTGACCTTCCCGTTCGCCGTGCACTCCGGGCGCGGGTTGACGGTGGTGGAGGCGCCGCTCGCCGAGATTCCGGCCCGGGCGGGCGACGCGGACCTGGTCGCGGTCAGCGCGGTGCAGTCGGCGGACGGTGCGGTGCTGGACCTGGCCGCGCTGCGCGCCGCCACCGAGGGCACCCGCACCCGCGTGCTGCTGGACGTCACGCAGGCCGCCGGCTGGCTGCCGCTGGACGTGGCCTGGGCGGACGCGGTGGTGGCCGCCGGGTACAAGTGGCTGCTCTGCCCGAGGGGCGTGGCCTGGATGGCGGTGTCCGACCAGCTGCGGGGCGAGCTGGTTCCGCTCAGCGCCGGCTGGTACGCGGGTGAGGACCCGTGGGCGAGCACCTACGGGCTGCCCGCCGAACTGGCCGCCGACGCCCGCCGGCTGGACACCTCACCGGCCTGGTTCTGCCACGTCGGCGCGGCCGCGGCGCTGCCCTGGCTGGCCGGCCTGGATCTCGGCGAGGTGCGGGCGCACTGCGTAGGCCTGGCCAACCAGCTGCGCGCCGGCCTCGGCCTGCCGCCCGGCGAGTCGGCGATCACGGTGGTAGCCGCAGCGGACGCCATCGACCGCCTGACCGCCGCCGGCGTGGTAGCCAGCTCGCGCCGCGGCGCCGCCCGCCTGGCCTTCCACCTCTACAACACCCAAGCCGACGTCCACCACGCCCTCCAAGCCCTGACCAGGTAACCCCCACCCCACCCTTCCGCTCCGCGAGTCGGGGATCTGGGCACGGAGGGGCTTTGTAAGCGGTACTTTCGGGCTATGGATGACCCGTATGCAGTGCTCAAGGCGTTAACCGAGGTGTTGGCCCGTGCGTATCTGCGGGTCAGCAAGGACCGTTCGGGGGTGGCGAAGTCGGTCGGGCAGACCAACGATGTGCTCGCCGCGGACTGTGAGAGCCGGGGTTGGAAGTACGGCGCGTCGTACTCGGACAACTCGAAGAGTGCGTCTCGCTACAGCCGTGATGTTCGAGGTGACTTTGATCAGCTGATCAGTGATCTTGAAGGTGATCGGTTCGGCGGGCGGGTGCTGCTGTTGTGGGAGAGCAGCCGGGGCAGCCGCCGGGTGGATGAGTGGGTGCGCCTGATCGACCTGTGTGAGCTGCGCCAGGTGTACTTCTGGGTGCACACGCACAACCGGCTGTATGACCCGGCGAACCCGCGGGATCGGCGGACGCTGTTGGAGGATGCGGTTGACAGCGAGTACGAGAGTGGGAAGACCTCTGCCCGCACCAGGCGGGATATGGCCGCGTCCGCGCGGGAGGGACGCCCGCAGGGGCAAATCCCGTTCGGCTATCGCCGGCTGTACAACGAGCGCACCGGGAAGCTGATCCGCCAAGAGTTGGACCCGGACACGGCGCCGCTGGTCAAGGAGTTGTTCGAGCGCTACTTGGAAGGGGTGAGCCTGAACGACATCGCGCGGGAGTGGGCTGAGCGTGGTGTCCGTTCGAAGGGCGGTAAGCGGTTCTCGCCGGAGCATCTGCGTACGTTGCTGCGTCGGCCGTGCTACGCGGGTCTGCGGGTGCATCTGCCGGGGGTGTCGGGCGGCGGCTCGCGCAAGATCACGGAGAAGAACCTGTACCCGGCGCAGTGGCCGGGCATCGTGACGAAGAAGCAGTGGCGCGACGTGGTCAAGCGGATGCGCGCGGCCGGCGAGGCGCACGCTGACAAGGACAGGCAGGCGCCGCGCGATGGCAAGGCCGAGTACCTGTTGACCTACATCGCGCGGTGCGCGCTGTGTGGCGGGCCGATGAGCGCGCGGCCGCGCAGCAATGCCGTGATGGCCTACGGCTGTCATGACCTGGGCTGCGTGTCGGTGCTGATGGTTGAGCTGGATGAGTACATCGAAGACATCTTGCTCACTCACCTGGAGAACCGGCGGGTGATTCGGGAAATCCGTGCTCGAAGCGAGCAGGAAGATGAGCGGGTCGACAAGCTGGAGGCGGACATCGGCCGGTGGGAGTCGCTGAACGCCGAGTTGGAAGATGCGGTGTCCAGCGAGGAGATGAGCCCGGGTCTGGCCGGCGCGATCGAGCGCAAGAACCTCAAGAAGATCAAAGAGGCTAGGGAGGAGATCCAGCGGCTCACGATCCCCTCGGCGCTGGTCGGGATGATCGCGCCGGGTGCCGATGTTCGGCAGCGGTGGGCGGATGCGCCGATGAGCGCGCGGCGGATCACCGCGCGCGCGATGTTCACACCCGAGCAACTCGGACAGATCCGCATCGTTGGAGGCAAGCGCGGGGTCCGGACACCCGCGCAGGAACGCGTCACGCTCTACCGGCCGAGCAACCACCAGGCCGCGGGTTAGCCACACGCAGCAAACGGGGGCCGGCGGCGCCGTGGCCGTCGGCCCCCGTTGCGCGGTCCGCGTCGGCGGCCGACAGTGCTGGACAGGCGCAAACGATCAGTAACGAGGATCGCTCGTCGGTCTAGTCACCGGCACCTGAGCGCGTGGCATAAGCCGCCCGGTCCGGTCGATTCGCCACTGCTCACCCGCGCTGCACTCCCACCATCCCTCCCACGGTGGGTCCGCCCACGGCCAGGTGAAGACGTTGCCGCAGCCAGGGCAGATCTGCCCCTCCAGCCAGTTGTTCATGCTCCCCCTCGCTGGTCGCCGACGGACACCGAAGCCTAGCAGAGACTCGAACAAGTGTTTGAGTCACACACCTTCGTGGAACACCGCGCCGCCCCAGTCCACGCGGGTGATCCTGGAGCGACTGCCGAGCAAGCGGGGGCCGAGGACGCCGAGGGTAGTGGCGGCCGTTCGTGGCACGAGCCTCTCCACGCATGCCCGGTAAACAAGGATCGTGTCGGGACTGAGTCGCGACGTTGGCCGAATCGCCAAGCGCTCGCTGTAGCGTTTTCCCGCGCTAGCAATCGCGACGAAAGGTAGGCACCAACGTGGCGCGTGACGACTCCCCCGGTTGGCTACCAGAGTTTCTCGGTCGAGGACCCGAGCCGCTCAGCGAGCCGGAGCGTATCGAGCTTTTGGGTGAAGTGTTTGGAATTCAAGGCGGAAAAAACCCCCGAAACTACGTTGCGCGAGCAGAGGTAGACGGCCCCATCAAACGCGCGCTTGCGCGTAGAAGGCCTATCGTGATCTACGGAAGTAGCAAGCAAGGGAAGACCTGTGTACGACGTGAGGCAATTCCAGCTGACGAGTCGATCGTACTGAGTTGCCAACAGCACTGGTCAGCGGAAGACATCAATAAGGCGATACTGAGAGCGGCGGGCTATGTCCCGATCGCCTCTCAAACCGCAGCTCAAAAACATGAAAATCGCGCATCTGATCGCTTCGACGCTAAAGGCAAGCTTACTCTATTTGAGACTGGATTGAGCACCGAGAAGAGCCATGGCCATGCTGACGAACGGACAGATACGATCAATCCTGAGCCAGTCGATCTGAGCGATGTTAATCAGGTGATCTCAAAGCTCAGAGAGCTCGGATTCCAGAAAGTTGTAGTGCTCGAAGAGTTTCATGTACTTGCGACTGAAACGCAGAAGCGATTCGCGCAAGCGCTCAAATCGTTCTTTGAAGACGGCCTTGTCCGGTTCGTCATCGTAGGCATCTGGCGCGGCAGTGATCGCCTGATCCAGCTTCACGGCGATCTGGCTGGGCGAATCGATGCGGTCGACGCTGACAAATGGAATGAAACATCTCTCCGAAACGTGATCCAGTTTGGCGCGCATCTCCTGAATATTCAGTTCGACCCCAAATTTTCTGGCTCGCTCATAGCTCAATGCTTTGGCAGCGTATGGATAGTCCAAGAAGTTTGTTACAAGGCGTGTGAGAGTGTCGGAATTATGTCGGACGACAGTGCCGGCAAATTGGTGGGCGCGCTAAATTCGACGTCCGCGGTGCAATCGCCGAGATAGCCGACAAAATGACAAGCAGATATATCAGCTTCATCAGGGAATTTGCCAAGCAAAACATTAAATTGTGGCCCGACTCCGCGTTAGGTCCGCTATGGCCCGCAGGAAGCAGGACAGCGTGAGCGAAACGACGACGGACAAGCCCTCGACCAAGCCGGCCGCCGCCGCTGACGAGGGCCGCTGATGCGGTGGCGAACGCCCCGACGGGGTTAGTCGCGGTGTGCCGCCAAGTGGCGCGGCTGCTGGCGGTGGTGTCGCTGCGGGCGGTGTGCGCGGCTGATGCGCGGCGAGCGCGCACACGTCACGACAGGCTGAACGGCTAGCCATGGCTCAACCGCGCTGGTCGGGCGCCCGCAACTGGGCGCAGTCAGAGAGAATATCTGTCGACAGAATCGCAACATCAGACTAGCGTTTTGCGTCGAGCGTGAGGATTTTTCGATGGGACGTGCGAGTCGCCGAAAACGGCTAAGACGCGAAGGCTACAAGACTCAGGCTGCGGGTGGATTTGATACGTCGCATCCCGCTAGTGCCTACAAAAGGGCCAATCGGGCAGAGGAGTTCGGGCGCACCGTCGGCAACCGAGTAGCCGACTATGAGGCGGCTTCTCTGAGGGGCCAGGATTCCTTGGCCGCCGCCTTGATTTCCCGTCACAATCAGCGCATGGAACGCGTTGGCCACGTTCAGCTCGAGATCAGGCGACGAATGCGCATCCTGGTCAACCAACTGTTCACGCTCGACACCAATCTCTTACTTCTGGGCGCCGATCCTTCAAGACCGCCAATCTATTCAGGCAGGGGCTGGCTGGACCACTTAGCTTGGAGTATTGATCGGGTCGTATCTGCCCTACGACTTCTAGCTGCTGGACAACTTGTGGGAGCGGCGCAAATCGCTCGTTTCCAACTGGAGCGATGGGCGCTGAACTTAGAAAGCACGGCCCAGATATCGCACACTCCGGGGGAAAGCACTGCCTCATACTACGATCGGCTGTGGTCGACTGTGGACTTAGATACAAGCTGGCAAATAGTCCCACCGGATGAACGCGCCCAGAACGTCGAGACGCGATTACCAATTGCGGGGCGCACAGTCTCTGTTGGCAGCCTGTATGTGCACATCTCCGAGTTTCTGCATGGCCGTGGACTTGATGGCAGCGCAGCCAGACTTGAGGCGCTCGATTTGCTGCGAGCCCCTGACCGCAACTCATCATTTCGAGTTGCAAACCATATACTTGACGTGTTAGAGGTAGTTGTACAAAGAGTCAGAAGCTGCGTATGCACCTGCTATCTTTCCCAATCGGAGCCAGAGCGCGCCAAGTCAGCGTTTGCGATATCAAGCTCTAAGCTGAACGCTGGGCACGCACCCTATCCGAACTGGAGTCTATGGCCATTCGTTCCACACACCGGCCTATCTTCTGATGTCGTTAACCAGATGCAGCTAGCCAGAGAGCAAATCGACGCAATTCATCGCGGCGAGCGCCCCGCCGGTCGACTCTTCAGGGACGATGAAATATCCGAACTGTTCTTTGTATCGCGCCGGGCCGCCGCAGCTTCGACCGCAGAAGCAAGCTTCGAAGCAGAGGCATTACTACTGGGCGAACAATTCAATCTAGCTGGCTTGACCAATCGGGAATCCAAGGTCATTTTCGTAGCCGAAGCTCTGGCGTTACTAGGTCGCTGGCATGAAGTGCCCGAGGTCTCTAATGCGGCTGCGATCGGCTCGTCCGGCTTAAGGTCGGCCTTCTGGCTTTGGTTAGAAGACGACGACCGAGCGATGGGTATCTTACGAGTTGTATTGGAGTCGCTCGCTCGGCTGCGAGTTTGGCACCGGGACCCACAAAAAGCCGCAAAACTAGAGGCGCGTAGTTCGACCTCTCCTCGAGACTGGCTAAAGACGGCTGGCTGGAAACGCCTTCATGCTTTGAATCTCGCGCTTGGCGAATTGGCCCATACACGCGCAACTTCGCGTTGGACTGGCGCAAGAGCACTTTTGTCATCCCTTTTGCCTGAAGACGAGGACCCGACGACCGCTCCACACAGAGGACGTGGATTCGCCTTAGAATCCGTGGTCCATTTGGGGGCACAAACCCTGCTCGACTCTTTCGACGAACTTTCCCCCGGGCTAGCGGACGGCCTCAGGAACCTTCTCGCCAACACTGGAGTGTTCGACAAGGACATTGAGTGCCAGCTCGAAGAATGGCTTTCACGAACCTGGAGCCGCCGCGACTTCGACCTAGGCCCAAGTGATTTTTCTTCCAAAGACTCCGACTAATCTAAGCCATCGGGCGGGGGGGTTGTGCCGGATTCAAATCACCTGACCGGTCCTTCGCGGACGGGGATCGCGATCGCTAGTCGTCCTTCGGAGCGCCAGCGGCGAAGGACTCGGCGGCCGTAGTTGTTGGTCTTGGCCATCCGATCGAGTTCAGCGCCGGTCGGCGTTCGGCCCTGAGCGCGTTGACTCTGGTAGTAGTCCCACATCTGGCGATGTCAACTGAAGTTGGCCCCGGGGTGACAGTCCTAGTTGGCTCCAGCGGCGGAGGTGCTCGTAGTGCTGGGTGACGAGCCCGCCTTGCCGTTGTGAGGGAGTGGCCTGATCTTGACGGTTGTTGTCCGTCCAGCCACTAGAGTTCGCGGAAGGCGATCGTCGATGCTGGGTCGCTCGACGCGCGAGAGCGTGCGTCGGCTTGCGGCTCGGGTCGCGGGCGAGCGTTGCTGGAAGGAGCGTGTTCTCTATGTCGACGGGCGCCCCGGTTGATGGGTTCACCCTGAGCTTCGACCGTCTAGGATCGGTTGGTCGGCCGCCGGTGGTCCTGCTTCATGGTTGGCCTGGGGACCGGACGGACATGGCGTCCGTCGCCGAGAGGCTTGGGGACGAGTTCGACGTCGTCGTGCCGGACCTGCGCGGTTTCGGCGCCTCGGATAAGCACCTCCGCGACCCCGGCGACTACTACAGCCTGGTGGCCCAGGCCCGCAGTGTCACGGGACTGATCGAAGAGCTGGGGCTCTCCCAAGTCGTGCTGGGCGGTTACGACATCGGCAGCAGGGTCGGTCAGCAGCTCGCGAAGGACAGGCCCGACCTGCTCAGCGCCATGGTCATCACGCCACCAGCTCCAGGCGTCGGGTCACGGATCCTCAGCGAAGGTCCGATTCGCGAGTTCTGGTATCAGTCCTTCCATCATCTCGACCTGGCCGAGAAGCTCCTCGACGGGAAACCGGACGCTGTGCGGGACTATCTGGAGTACTTCTGGACCCACTGGTCCGGCCCTGACTTCATCGTGGACGCCGCCCGGCTTGAGCACCTGACGTCGGCGTATGGCCCCGCCGGCGCGTTCGTTGCTTCGATCGGGTACTACCGAGCGGCCGGAAACGTCGTGGCGCGCTACCTGGGCGAGACGGTCCCCGACGAGAAGATCATGGTCCCCACGACGTTCCTATGGGCCGAGCACGACCCCCTTTTCCTGCGCGCCTGGTCCGACCGTGTCGGAGAGTTCTTCGCACAGGTCACCGTGCAGCCCGTGGATGGGGTCGGCCACTTCGTCCCGGTCGAGGCGCCCGACACATTCGCCAGCGCCATCGTGCAAGCAAGCAAGTAAGCCCCTGACGGGCCGGTAGTCGGAGCCGTCTGAGACCGCGAAACACGGCAGGGTCCGAAAGATCAGGAGGCCGCTCCTCGTCGGGCGCGGGCGTGGGCAAGTCGGTAGGACTGGGTGCCGGTTTCGATGATCAGGCCGGCGAAGGTGAGTCGGTCGATGATGAACGTGCGTGGCTTGCGTGGTGGCGGGGTCGGCGAGTCCAACGCCTGGCGCACCGTGCGCCGGTGCACCCCGTGCCGGGCGGCGAGCTCCCGGATCGAGAGTTCATCGCGGCGGTGATCGCGGCGGATGGCCTCGTAGACCTGCACCCGCGACCCCACATCCGGCCCCTCCCACCCGTGGTCGCCGCCAGCATGGCGCCGACGCGACAGGGGTGGGGCCAAACAGCACCGTCACGTCGTCCCGGGCGTGTCGCAGATGGGGCCAACTAACTCTGACACTCAGATCTTGGCCAGATCACTGCAAGAGGGGCCACCTACCTCCGTCACCCCGGGGCCACGCAACGCTGTCATAGCCACACATCCGCCGCTCGGCGGTCGCGGCGCAGCGGCCGAGACTGACCGAGACGGCAACGAGAGACACCACCCTTCCTGTCTCGCTCCCGGTCTCGGCAGCCCCGACTTCGGCTTCGGCTCCTGGTTCGGCTGGTTCGGATCGGTCGGTCTTGGTCTCGGTGGCGATGGTCTCGGCGCGTTGGCGCTTGAGCGCACGGTTCAGCAGCTCGACCGCAAGCAGCAACGCCAGCGGTGGACATGCGGCTACCGCGACCGCGAAGACGCTCAGCTCGGGAGCTGAGGCAATATTCGCGCACAGCGCACTGGGATCCGTACCGAGCGCGCTAGCTCCCGCCGCGTGAACACAACTATCTAAATCCGGCGCCAAGCAAGGTTGCTGAGATAGCGGGCGAACGGCTTCTTTCCGCTTCACGTTGACGGCGTCCACAATACAACGTGCTGCTCGTTGTCGGTAGACAGGTGGCCGGCAATGGACCCTTTCGCATTGATGTGCCTTGGACGCGTATTGTGGTAGCGGAAGGTCGGGAGCAGGTTCGGATGGTTTTCTCCCCGCCGCAGCAACCAGCCGTTGGTGTATCCGTCAGATCTGACGTTGCCCACAATCGTGAGTATCGTATTGAGGCTTGCTGGGGCGAAGCCGTTATTCAGTGGTAGGTCGGACCACTCCTGGCAATCTCGTGACATCACGGCTACATCTCGACCATTCTCTCGATTGAATCCGAGGATTTCCCCACTCTCGGCCCGCGCCGTTGGAATAATCGCCCCTGGCACTTGGCTAACGCCGCCTGTTCTGGGATTCCAAAGTGTAACGGCACTGCCGAGCACTCCGTAGCTTTCCCAGACGAGCACGATGCCATCGTCGGTCAGATCAACACTTCTGCCACTGGTGCCAACCGCTAGGGCTGTCATGATATGCACCTTGCCGTTTGAATCCCAAAATGCGGGCCGGCTCCGGTCGCTGTCGGAAAAATCTAGGTTTATCGACAGTGATCCACAGACCTCGCCGCTGGTATTCATTGCGGTGAGCGATGGCTCGCCCATCCCAGCTGGAATCTCAAGTTGGCGCGACCTGCCGTCTACATCAAGCACCGTCCCTTCCGGGTGTTCTCCGGTGCCGTGGATAACGGCGATTACACCGGCCGCGTTCATGCACCCGCCATGCACCGGAGTTGGCTCAAAGTCGAGGGCGTGGATGTGGTCCGGGTCCTCTGGCGTCCATGTCCAGTAGACCTGGCGACTCCTATCTGAAGGCTCACTGTGCGTTCCGAGAACGATGTCACCATCAGATAGGCCAAGCGGCGAGCAGTCCAGGTCCGTGGCATGGATGATCTCGACCATCTGAAAACCTGCGCCTGAGACGTCCCACGGTTCGCGCAAGCAGCTCGGAGGCCTTCTCGTGGTGGGCTTATTCGTTCCGAAAGATGCGTCAGCAAGCTCGGCGCCCTGGAGTCCAAGTTGCTCCAGCGCTTGACCAATTGGGAAGTGGAATCCATTGTGAATGTACTTGACTTCGGTTCCTCGGACCCCATCGATGTCTTGCATGCCAGACCCGCTGGAATCCATACTGGCGACGGTGCATTCTTCGCTGATTGTCTCATTTGCGTCCGGATGCCTAGATGCCCTCCTGCTCAGGTCGCGTATGGATGCCCGAATCCGTGCCGAGTCTTCTCCGGCCTCGGAAACTGTCTCCAGCAAGCTATCCCGGTCTGGCCTTGTCACCGTCCGACTGTTACCAGTTACCAGAACTTTGGGTGTCTCTCCCGGGCGCAAGCTTTCCCAGCTCACTCTTAGCTCGGAGAGGGGCCCCCGGGGGATCTGCCCGAGGCTGTCTTGGAAGTTCGATATAATTGCCACTCGCACCAGCTCGCCTAAGAATGCGGCGACGACGATTGTTAAGTGCTCCCTTTGGCCGGTGTCTCGCTCTACGGCTGACACGTACTCGGTAGCGCCTGCCCGTATTCGCTCAACTACTTGGAATAAGCGAGCATCGTTCGATGAGGCCAACCATTTAACGACCTGGTCAATTGTATCTTCGTCTGAAGAGATGCTCGGCTTCGCGAGGCCTGTGAAGCAGACAAGGGCTTCGAAGGTTGGATAACTGAGACGAGCCAACTTCATAGCTGGACTATCCAAGGGGCCTTGAGGTGTTGAAAGTCGAAAGTCTGAGGACTGGTATATTCTCGTCCTTGTCAAAATTGTGATATTCAGTGTCACGGGTGAATCGTGCCACAAGATCGCTGGTGCCCTCGCCGGGCGTGTAGATCTCTGCTCTCGCTTGGGCCCGAGTGCCCGTGCTGCTCCCGACGCACACGAGCCTGGCATAGCGATTGTCCGCGCCGTGGCGAAACGAGGAGATCGGCCCCAGGGATGTCCACACGATCAGAATTCACGGGCACGGCCCGGTGGGTGCTGGCCGCCGTCTGGTCGGGAGTCCCCGGGCGGCAGCCGGCCACGGAACCGCGGGTCTCACTCGCGCAGCCGCTACCGCGAGCGGGCTAGCCGCTGTGTCGGGCGCGGTGGTTCAGCGCGTCTCGGCGAGCCGGGCCATAGTGGCGGCCGTCAGCAGGGCGATCGGGCCACGCTCGTGTGTGTCGCGTAACCACCTTGTGAACAGCGAGATTCCGGCCTCCCGGCTGTGCTTCGCGATCAGGTCGCCGAGATGGGCGACATAGTCGGGTACGGCCTCGTCAACGTGCGCAATGCCCTGGTCTATCCGCGCCAGGAGAGCGGGATCAACATCAGCCACACCGCCCGATTGTGCTCCGGGCGTGACCTCTGCCGTGGCGAAATCAGGAAATCCGCGCGGCGAATTCTCGTATCATGTTGATCATTCTTGGTCTCCAGTGTCGGTGGGTTGGTCCGGCGGGCGTCGATTTGCCGGAAGATCCGCGCGACCGCGTTGAGCTGTTCCGGGGTCATGGGTGGGAGGTGCGCGACTGCGCGCGGATCAATGTGATCAGCGGCCGGCACCACGGCCAGCAGGCTCCGTAGCCTTGATCAGCCAGCATGGTCGGGCGGCCATACCCCTGAGATGTCGCCGCGCTAGGCGTGTCACTGCGTGCATTACCTCTACGAACACGACCGAGCCCCGGCCGGTACAGCCGTCAGGAGTCCGCGCGTTATGTGGCGGTGAGCGTCACCGTGTTTGACCACAGTGTGCCCGTGAGGTCCTTTGGATCTCGACGCGCGTCATTAGCTGAGAAGCTGAATGTCTGTGGAACGTTTATCACAAAGCTGATCGGAAATTCCCTTATGGCCCCGGATCCGTCAGAAGTGGCGTCAAAGAATACTGTAGCAAAATTACTGTTGTTGACGACACGGATATGGACCACATGGTTAGGTTGGAACTTCTCTCCAGATACTTTAAATGTGGGTCCAGTCTTGCTGTAGACCACCGAGATTACGGGCTTGACCAATGGCGGCGGTGGTTGTGGTGGCTGTGGTGGCTGTGGAGGCTGCGGTGGTGGATTCGGTGTTCGCTCGAATCCCAGAAATTGGGGGCCGATCCATTTACCTCCGCCCTGAACAAGTGAGATCTGAAGGACACCGTTCTTGGCTATGGTGAAGACGTAAAGATATATTCCAGAGCGGATCATCGCTGGATGTGTGCCTGCTGTGAAGACGTTGGGCTGCTGCTGTAGCGGCCCCTGCCATTTCCCGCCACCAACCACCCACACGAAGTTGAGAAAGCCCTGCTTATCGACCGCGAAGACGGTGAGTACATCGTTGGTTTGCTTGCTCATCGCCACCGGCGCGCCGGGTGGGAAGTTCCCCGGCCCGTGGCGGATTGGGCCTTGCCATGCGCCGCCTCCGATGACCCACGCCAGATTGAGAAAGCCCTGGTTATCGACCGCGAAGACGGTGAGTACGTCGTTGGTTTGCTTGGCCATCGCTACCGGCGCGCCGGGTGGGAAGTTCCCCGGGCCGTGGCGCAGTGGCCCCTGCCATTTCCCACCACCAACCACCCACACGAAGTTGAGAAAGCCCTGTTTATCGACCGCGAAAACCGTGAGAACATCATTGGTCTGCTGCGCGGCAGCTACGTGCGCGCCAGAAGGAAACAGACCCGGAGCACTGATAGCAACAGGACCCAAGGCGCGTTGACTTCCTGGTCCGCCGGGAATCCAAGCCACATTGAGAGCGCCGTTGTTGTCGACAGCGAATAGATCAATCTGGGTTGCGCCTTGGAATGCCACAGCGGTCGGCGCACCTGGCGGGAATCCGCCTATCGGAATTATATCGGTTGCTACGATATCCGCCGAACTTGCGGTAGGAACTACTTCCGAGGGAGACAGCGTCGGATGGGCCGTCATTGCCAAAACCATCGAGACAACGAGGCTGCATTTCGCCAGCAACATGGTGTGGCCTTTTCGAGGTGCCGAAGTCTCTACTGCGAACGATCTGCGCCCGGCAACCCGCTTGAGTGCCTCGCGGCGAGTCGACAATGGTAAATCGTCAGTGGAGCGAACCACGCTCTGACCGCTGCGCTTCATGTTGGCTCTCCAGGTGGCTCGGCTGCACAAACTCTGGGCTGGCGCCGTCCAGGAATCGGCACTGTGAATGGTCTTCGTGACAGCGTTGCAACATAGAACCGCGTAGACGTCAACGCTTTGTCTACGCGCTGTCAACGCGCCATCGTTCTGTGCGGAGTCCGCGGCGTGGCGTGCTCAGCGGCGTGGCGTGCTCAGCGGCGCAGCCGCGCGCGCTCGCCATGCATAGGCTCCGTCGGCGCGATCGTGCGAGAGGAGGCGCGGCCCCGGTTGCCGGCGCCCGTCCGGGATGGGGCTACGCATGCCCTCACGGTGGTGGCGGTACGTCCTACTGGTTGGTACGTGCGGCCTTGACGAGGCGTTGGGCGGTGCGTTCGTTGATGCCGAGTTGGCGGGCGAGTTGGGCGGCGGTGGGCGGGTCAGGTTCGGCGAGTGCGGCGCGCACGGCGTCGATGAGTGGGTGTGTCGAGTAGCGCGGGGGCGGCTCGTCGGTGACGGGTCGGGCGCCGCCGCGTTTGTCGCGGCTGTCCGCGAACTTCCACGCGCTGTGGCGGTGCCAGTAGCGGCGGATGCGTCCGGTTGGGGTTTGCTCGGTGTGGTCGGGGTCGGGGAGGTAGCCGGGGTTGTTGCGGACGTAGGCGCGGATGGTGGCGCCGGGGTCGTTGCCGCTGTAGCCGAGCACCCGGGCGAACTCGGTGACATCGATCAGTTCGTCGGGGTCGCCGGTGCGGTCCACGGTGGTCAGGGTGGCTTTCTTGGCCGCCAGGTGCGCGGCGTGCCATTGGCGCCATTGCTGCTCATCGAAGAACAGCCGCCTGCCCTCGGTGTGGACGGGTTCGGGGTGGTGGTTGTGCTCGCGTTCGGCGTACCAGCGGTGCAGGGTGGGCATGCTGGCCCCGCTGATGTGCGCCATGTCCGCGCGGGTGATCAGCCGTCGCCCGCCGGGCGTGTGTGGCTGGCCTGGCTCTGCCATCCGGTCCCCCCTTCTTGCGCGGCCGGTAGGGGCCGCTGCCTGCCCGGCCTACCCCTTTGCGGTGCCTTGGCGTGCTGACGCTAGGCGCGGAGCGTGCCGGGCGTTTGTGAGCGCGTCCAGCCTGGTGTACGCGTGTCGGCTAGGTGGGCCGGTTTCCCGGACTCCACCTAGCCGACGACTTTAACATAACTCGTTAACTGTGTGGTGTTGGTTCGCGGTCGGTGGTGGGGTCGAGTTCGGTGAGGATGGTGTGGGCGGCGCGGTGGACGTGTTCGGCGGCGGTGCGCATCAGTTCGGGGTCGCCGTTGCTCCAGCGGGCGACATAGGGCGCGGAGTAGCCGGCGGTGTCGAGCCCGTGGGCGGCGGCGACGATGTAGGCGATGGATTCGGCTTCGGTTTCGCGCTGGTCGCGGCTGGTGTCGCGGCGGTGTTCGTGGTCGGCGGTGATGTGGCCGAGTTCGTGGATTAGGGTCTTGCAGGCTTGCGCGGGTTCCACGTCCGCGCGCACCCGCACCACGCGGTGGGCGTAGCCGACCTCTCCGTATGCGTCGGGGCTGCTGAGCGGCTGCTCCCGGGTGAGGGTGTAGCCGCGCGCGTTCACCAGTTCGGCGACCCGGTCGAACAGTCCGACGGGCCCGTCGCCGGCAAGCTCGGCGGGGGCCGCGACGGTCGGCAGCGGCTCGCCGTCGGTTTGCGCGATGTCGAACACGGTCTCGACGCGGAACCCGCGCACCGCGAGCGCCGGGCGCCCGGTCGCGTCGTACCCGCGCGGGCCGAGCTGGGCCGCCTCCTCTTCGGTGAGGCGGCGGCGGATCGGCGCGATCACCTTGTATCCGCGCTCACCTTTGCGGACCTGTCGATCAACGGCCTGCCAACTCCGGTAGCCCATGACTGCCGACAGAACGGTGCCGCGGTGTTGGGCTTGCGCCCACAACAGCAACATGTTGTTGAGGCTGTAGCGGTGAAACCGCGCGGTGAACCGCAACATGTCTCGCCACGCGTCATCGCTTACCAGCGCGTTGACCGCGTCGCGTAGTTGGGTGTTGAGTTCCTCGATCTGTGCCGTCCGCGCGGCCTCGTCGGCCGGACTGGCCGGCCGGCCGGCACGGGTGCGCGGGTGGGGCTTACGGGTGGTCGAGCGGGTCGCGCGGGTGCGGGTGGCGCTGGTCATGACGGGTGTCTCCGATCCAGAAGTCGACGCTATTAATTTAACTCGTTAGCTGGTGTAGATGATGTTGTCGTCGCCGACGAACAGGTCAACCGATCCCCACGCGTGCGCGTCTGTGGTGAGCCGGTCGCCCAGGTCTCCGAGACCGCGGTACCAGAACCCGGCGCCGTGGCGGTTGCGGGTGAGCCAGAAGTCGTGACCGGCTTGCGCGGGGTCCATCCCGTCCAGGTCGGCAATGTTCGACCGGGCGAAGTCCTTGCAGTCCGAACGCATCTCGGCGAGCGCGTCCGGGTCCAGATCGTCCGCCGTGTAGAGCCCGTCCAGGGTGTCCCCGTCGTCGCCGGTGCTCGACCACAACGCGGTCTCGACGTAGGCGGTGAGCATCGCGTCAACATCGATGCCGAGTTCCGCGCCGCAGCTACCGCACCCCGCGTCATGGTCGGTGTACACCCGCGCGCCGCACCCGCGACATGCGATCGAGTCGCTATCCGGCGACGCGCACCACTCGTCAAACTCCGCGCCACACAAGGGAACCTCGGCGCCGTTGAACTCCATCGCGGCGACCGCGGCATCCAGCGCCGGGGTCTCGCCGGCCGAGCGCAGCAAGTACGCCGCCGCCAGCGGGTAGCCCTGCTCCAACGCCCACGCGATATCGCACGTGTTGTCCGAACCCATGCCGTTCAGTCCACACGGGTGATCCGCCGTGACCGCGTCCGCGATCACCTCCCGCGCGTCGCTAGTGATCCCGACCTCCCAGCTTGGGCACTGGGCGCTCTCCCGAACGAAGGTGATCCGCATGACCTGCTCCTAATTGTCCTCAACCTCACTGACCGACACTCTTAATATACTCTGTCTTGAGAGGTTGTGTCAACGGTTTCGGGCGCCCACCCGCGCGGGTCGGCATTGCGTCCGTGATTCGGTCCACTCATGGGTGAGCCGACGCGCCGATGAGCGCGCGGCGGATCACCGCGCGCGCGATGTTCACACCCGAGCAACTCGGACAGATCCGCATCGTGGGAGGTAAGCGCGGGGTCCGGGCACCCGCGCAGGATCGCGTCACGCTCTACCGGCCACGCAACCACTAGACCGCAGGTTCGCCACACGCGGCTAAGGGGGCCAGCGGCACTATGGCCGCCGGCCCCCTTAGCGCTCGATCAAGAGGCGAACAATCAGTGGCGTCGGTCGCTCGTTGGAGCGGTGGTCGGCACCTGAGCGCGTGGCATGAGCCGTCCCGTCCGGTCGATTTGCCACTGCTCACCAGCGCCGCACTCCCACCATCCCTCCCGCGGCGGGTCGACCCACTGCCAGGTGAGGACGTTGCCGCAGCCGGGGCAGATCTGCCCCTCTAGCCAGTTGTTCATGCTCCCCCTTGCTGGTCTCCGATGGACGTCGAAACCTAGCAGATTATCGAACATTTGTTTGACTAGGTCGGTTCAGGGTGGCCCGAAGCGGGGGTGTGTGTTGCGGGGTGGTGCTCCGGGTTTGGGTCGGGGCAAGACCTGGGCGAGCAGGTCAAGCAGTTCGGGTGTGGGTGGTGGCGCGGTGTCGCACACCCGGCGGATGAACTGTTCGCGGGTTTCCCCGGGGCGTGGGGACAGGATGGTGACGCCGTTGTCCGGGGGCATCGTTCTGTCGCCGAGCGCCGCGCGCCGACCGGCGCGTTGCCGCGCCGTGCCGCGCTGGTCGGGATCGTGGTTAGCGTTCGAGGGTTGCTCCGGTGAGCGGGCCGGTCGGCGGCTCTTGCGCCGGGCCGGTCGCTCCGGTGCGGGCTGGTCGTGGTCGGTGGGGCGGTTGGGTGGCCGGGTACGGCGTGCGGGGGCGGCGGCGTGCGGGGCGGATGTGTGGGTGTCGCTCGCGTTGCCGTCGCCCTGCTGGCCGCTCATGCCCGGCCGACCAGGTCGGCGCCGTGGTTGCCCGGCAAGGCGGTCACCAGGTCTCCACGGGTGGGCAGGGTGGCCAGCCGGTAGCGGGTCGAGCCGGTTGCCGCGCTCGCCCCTGCGGGGCGCCAGATGGGGCCGGCGGGGTTGTGGCCGGCGGCGGCGAGGTACTCGGTGCTGGTGGTCGCAACGAACACGAAGGGGCCATCAGCCGGACGGCGCCGCGCGATCGCGCGGTGCAGGTTGGCCTCCCGGACGTGGGTGGGTAGTTCGATGAGGACCGGCAGGTTGACCTGGTGGCGTTCGGCGAGGATGCGGTACTTGTCGAGCTTGGCTAGCAGGGTGTCGAGCGGTTCGGTTCCTCGGTCGTGCTCGTAGAGGAACTGGACCTCGCATTGCCCGTCGCGGGTGGGCTCGGTCCAGCGGCCGTACCCGTCGGGGCGCAGCACGCCCATGCATTCGGGCGCGGTGGTTTCCTCGGACCACCACTCGACCAGCGCGGCACCGGGGAAGGTGCGCGCGTGGCCGTGCAGCCGGGTAAAGAACTCCACCACGCCGAGCCGATGCGCCAGGTTCGGCGAGTGCTCCAGCCGCCAGGCGTCACGGGCGACCTCGCTCGGCTTGGGCGCGGGCCGCTCGTTGGCGGCCGCGTCGAGCGCGGCGCCCACCGGGCCGACCGTGTAGTGGTACGGCGCGGAGCCGGGCCGGACGTACGGGCGCCAGCGCGCCAGAAAGTGCCGTGTGGCGAGCTGCTCCAGCCGGACACGGGCCCGGTTCGGACACGGGAACTCCACACGGGCGATCTGGTCGGCGGTCGCGACCCGATGCTCGATCAGCAGCGCCAGCACCCGCCGGTCGCGATCGGTCACCCACCCCCCGGCCTTGCCGATCTTCGCGAGGGGGTCGCCGGCTCGCCTGCTCGCCCGGCTCACCACCGAGCGGGCAGGGCGCACCGCGAGGGACGCGGGCGAACCGGGAGCGGGAGCGGTGGACGGATCGGCCGGGGCGAGGGCCGATGCGGCAGCGGTGTTGTTGTGGTCAGGGGTAACTCTAGTTAGTCGGGTCGAAGACATGACGAACTCCAGTGAGGTTGACCTGCGGGTTTGGCGGGTGGGGGTGCGGCAGTCACCCCGGCGGTCTTATTGCCGGGGTGACTGCCGCACCAGTTCCGGGGTGACTGCCGGGTGTTGCGGCACTAATGCAGCCCGAATGCAGGTGGAATGCAGCTCGACTGCACGTCGACCACGACCCGGGCCACCCGGCGAAGGTGGGCGGGTGTCGGTCAGCGGGTGACGCGGGTGCAGATGGCGCCGCCGTCTGGCAGGTCGCGGTGTTCGCCTGGCTGGTAGAACCGGCAGACCTGTGGACCGGACTGGTTCGGCGCGCCCGGGTAGCTGTACGGGCCGGGGTTGGACGGGTAGCCGGGCCGGTAGCTCGGCCAGCCGCCGGGCCGTCGCGGATCCTCGTCACGGCCGGGCGCCGGGTAGTAGTACACATCCCCGTCACGGTCACGGTCACGGTCACGGTCGTTGCAGGCGCAGCGCCGTGCCCCGTCCCGATCCTTGTCCGGATCGCGGTCCTTGTCGCGGTCGTTGACGCTGTACGCGCCGGGCGGGGTGTCCGGGTCCAGGTCGAGGCAGATGTCGACCAGGCCGGCGCGTACCCGGCTGCCGCAGCCGTCCTCCTCCGTCGCGCGGATCGTGTGCGTCAGCGCCACCGGAGCCACCGAAGCAAGTGGGGCCGTCACCGTCGCCGGCACGCTCACCGCCGCCCCTGACGCGGTCTCGGGCGCGGTCTCCGGCGCCTGCAACACAACTGCCTTGGACGTGGTGGCGAACGCGGCGACGCTGCCGGCGAGCGGCCCCTCAGCGGCCGCGGTGGTGGTCGGTGCCGCCGTGACACCCGCGCGGGTTGCGGTGCTGGAGAGCAAGTGGAGCACCAGGGCGGGTACCAGGCACAGGTAGGCCATGGTCGCGACGAACGCCAGAACCACGAGCACGGCATGGATCACCTGTTGGCGCCGCTCGGTGGCGTGGTGGTCGCGCGGGCGGGTGCGCCGCCGCGGGGGCGTCGGGTTGGGGTTGGTGGGCATGGCGGTTCCCTAAGGTTGATCTTGTCTGGGGTTGGTGCCCTGGATGCCCAGGGCGATGGGGTGTGGCTGATGGCGTGTGTGCCGCTAGGTGGCTTGAAAGGAATGGCCGCCCTGTCGTTCTGGACGCCCTGGCCACTTATTGAGATCTGATGCGAATCGTCGCTGTTTAGGGACCTGATGGCGGGGTTGTCCACGGGGTTGACCTGCGACAACAGGAGAACGAGCGTGACGGATCGGCCGCTGGTCTGGGTCGGTATCGATGTCGGAAAGGCCCACCACCACGCGTGCGCGATGGATCCGGCGGGCAAGGTGGTGTTCTCGCGGAAAGTCGCCAACGACCAGGCGGCGATCGAGCAGCTCGTCGCCCGCGCCCGCGGGGCCGCCCTTGAGGTGCGGTGGGCGATCGATCTGACCAGCAACGCCGCCGCCTTGCTGACAGCCGTGCTGATCGCTAGCGGGCAGCAGGTGGTCTATGTGCCCGGCCGGGTCGTGAACCGGATGAGCGGCGTGTTTCGCGGCGAGACCAAGTCCGACGCCAAAGACGCGCGGGTGATCGCCGAGACCGCCCGTATGCGCACCGACCTGACCCCGGTGACCGCGACCGACGACCTGGTAGTGGAGTTGGCCCGTCTGACGGCGCACCGCGAAGACCTGATGGCCGACTGGGTGCGCGGCGTCAACCGGCTGCGTGAGCTGTTGACCGGCATCTTTCCCGCGCTGGAACGCGCCTTCGACTACTCCACCCGCTCGTCGCTGGTCCTGCTCACCGGCCTTCAAACCCCCGAAGCGATCCGTGCGGTTGGCCAGGACGGTGTGGCCGTCTACCTGCGCGAGCACGGCGCGTGGCCCAAAGCCATCCCCGACATGGCCGCCACCGCGCTGGCCGCGGCCCAGGCACAGACAGTGCGGTTGCCAGGCGAGACCACGACGGCGGTGCTCATCGCCCGCCTTGCCCAACAGTTGCTGGACCTCGATCGACAGATCAAAGACACCGACAAGCTGATCAGCGCCCGGTTCCGGGCCCACCCGCAGGCACAGATCATCGAATCGCTGCCCGGCCTCGGACCCATCCTCGGCGCTGAGTTCATCGTGATCACCGGCGGCAGCCTGACCGGCTTCGCCACTCCCGGCCGCCTGGCCTCCTACGCCGGGCTCGTACCCGTCGCCCAGGACTCCGGCCGGGTGACCGGGAACCTGCGCCGCCCCAAGCGTTACAACCGCAGGTTGCGTCGAGTGTTCTACATGGCCGCGCTGTCCAGCATCCGTGCCGGCGGACCCTCGCGCGCGTTCTACGACCGTAAGCGCGGCGAACGGCTCATCCATACACAGGCCCTGCTGGCGCTGGCGCGCCGCCTGGTCGACGTACTGTGGGCACTGCTGCGTGACGGCCGAACCTTCACACCAACCGCGCCACAACCCACTACCGCAGCGGCTTGACACGATCATTGAGATTCCTTCCTCTTCGGTGGGTGTTCGGTGCGGGTCGGGCTAGGCGCGTTGCGCAGGGTTGGCGTCGTGCGCGGGCGGCTCGGTGGCCAGCCGGGAACGGCGCCGCCGGGTGTCCGGCGGCGTGCTGGACGCCGCGGCCGCCTCGGTGGACCGGGCGCCGGCCGGGCGCTGGCCGGCGCGGCGTCGCCGCCGTGGCAGCCCGGTCCGGGCGCGAGCGCGGGCGCGCAGGTAGTCCGCGCGCCCGGCGATCGGCGCCGGAAGGGGCAAGGCGTCGAGCGTGTAGGGCTGCTGGTCGTGCCCGCCCGCGACGGTGCGGGCGCAGATCTCCCAGGCCGGGCGGGCGGACAGGTCGTGCTCGGTCAGCCAGGGCCGGACGTGCCGCACGAGCTTGCGCGCGTCGTCGGGCTCCACGGAGAAGATGACTTTGTTACGGGCGTTCGCCGCGATCGCGGCCGCCACCTTGGGCGGGATCTGGTCGCCGTGCTGATGCGCCAGCACCCAGCTCACCCGGTAGCCGCGGCTTTCCGCGAGCGCCAGATCCACATCGACCGGCAGCGATAGAGCGTTCTGGGCCTCGTCCAGCAGGATCGACGCATCCGGGCGCTGGTCCTCGTCGAGGCTGGATCGGCGGGCCGTGTGTCCCCACAACCCGGAGATCAGCAGACCGGAGATCAGCCGGGACGTTTCGGCGCCGATCTCGCCCTTGGGCAGCCGCGCGACCAACACGCCGCCGTCGAGGACCTGGCCGAGGTTCAACGTGCTCTCGGCCGGGGTGAGCAGCTCGCGGGCGAACCGCCGCGACAACACGCCGCGCAGCCGGGTGACCAGCGGGGCGCACAGGTTCGACCGCGCGCTCGGCGTGAGCGCCTCGAAGTCGGCCCACAGCGTCCCCAACCCCTCCGGGGTGCCGTACTGGTCGAGCACGTCGCGGCGGAACGGCGCATCGGTGAGCAGCGCCAAAATGTCCGCCAGGGTGGAGTCGGGCCGGCGGACCAGGGTCAGGCAAGCGCCGCGGAGGAAGTCCTCCATCCGCGCCCCCCACGATGCGGCGTAGAGGGCGCGGAAGGTGCCGACCAGGTGTTCGGCCGCCCATTCGCCGGCTTGGCCGGTGGGGTCGTCGCAGTCTGGGGCGAGCGGGTTATAGGCCGGGGGCGCCGCCTGTTCGGCGGGGTCGAGGATGACCAGCCGGTCCCCGCATTCGGCGGGGAGCCGGTCGAGGACTTTGCGGGACAGGTCGCCTTGGCAGTCGATCAGCGCGACCCCGCGCCCGGCCCGCGCTTCACCGAGGACGTAGTTGGCCAGCCAGGTCGACTTACCGACCCCGGTGCGGCCGATGACGTGGAAGTGATAGCGGGCGTCCGGGCTGTCGAGAGCGATCAGGTCTGGCGGGCCGGCGTTCGCCCGGCCCAACACCCGCGGCAGAGCGCGCGCCGGGTGATCGGGCGGGGTCAGCAACAACCCGCGCCCACCCGCCCCACGCTGCCCGGCCGTCGTGTGGCCGGGCAGCTCTCCGTCGCCGTCGTCACCGCCGATGCCGCCGGACTCCGACCGGCCGCGGACGGGGTCGGCGGGGATGGGACAGGGGGCGTAGGGCCGGACCAGTCCCGACCAGCCGGCGCCCGGGGACACATCCGCGCGGGTACCGGGGTTCACCGGTCCTCACCGCCATGGGCGGGCCAGCCCGTCCCGGGTTCGGCGGGCAACCGGTCGAGAACGGTGCGGGCCAGCTCGCCGGAGTGGTCGATCAGCACGACCCCGCGCCCGGCCCCGGCCGCGCCGAGTAGGTGGCCGGCCAGCCACACGGATTTCGCCGGCCGCCGCGTGCCGGTAGGGGTGTGGGGGTTCATCGGTTCTCACCGCCGTGGGCGGGCCGGCCGGTGCGGGACAGGCGGGGAACCGCGTGGGTGGGTGCCATCCGGGAGGCCCGCGCGGCGGGCCGGTTGGCCGGGCGGGTGCTGGCCGGCGCGGTGTTGGCCGGCCCGTTCGGCGGGGTGTCGCGGTCCGGGCCGCCCGTCGTGTGTCCGGGACGGTGCGCGGGGCGCCACGGCTGGCCGGCCGGCGGCTCGGCGGGCGGGACATGCGGGGCGGTGGGCAGGGGTAGGTGGGTGGTGGCGCCTCGGGTGGGCAGGCGCCGCACCCCGGGAGCGGCCAGCCGGTAGCGGGCCGGGTCGGCGGGCAGGTGGAACAGCGCGCCCAGCTCGCCGAGGGTGGCGATCCAGGTGTGGCCGTGGGTGCGCAGGGTGAGGTACTCGGCCGCCCACAGGCGCCGCCACCGCAGGCGCAGCTCGTTGGTGACCAGCTCGTAGCCGGTGGCGATATCGACCGCGCACGCCCGGTCGTGCCGCCAGTCGTGCGGCATGGGCACGCTCACCGCCACCCGCAGCGTCACCCGCAGATGCGGACCCTGGGCGCGTTTCGCGACCGCCGCGCGTGCCACCGGGTCACCCGAGGTGTCGTCACAGCGGCCGCCCGCCGCACCGCTGCCGGTCCGGTTGCGGGTCGGGGTGCTGGTGCCGGAGGTGAACACGTCCAGGACCGTCACGACCAGGTGGGCCAGTGCGCCCGCGAGAGTGCCCAACAGCGAGGGCAGCACGGCCCGCAACCCTCCGGCCAGGCCGCTGGTGACCCGGTCGCGGTCGCGGTGATGCGACACGATCAGTTGCACGCTGGCCTGTTCGCCCGGGGCACGCTCGGCGAGCGCGCCCAGCACCGCGCGCAACGGTTCCTCCGACTGGTCGACCACGCCCAGACCGGTGCCGGTGGCTGTGCTGCCGGCGGGGTTCAGCGGCGCCCACGGACCAGCGGCGGGGGTCAGCTCGAGCAGCCGGGCCGGGTACCGGTGCCACATCGGCGGGTGCGTGGGCTGGACCTGGGCGCCCGGCCACGCGCGGGTGATCGCGTCCGCGACCCGCTGCGGACGCACCTTGGGCGGCACCCACACCCCGACGTGCAGCCCGGACGGGTCGGCCCACCACTCCACCGACAGTTGCGGGCGGGGCGCCCAGGGCCAGCCGCGGGGGGCGTGGCGCAGACACCCGGACAGCACCCGCCACAACCCGGCGGCGCCGCCCGCGGCCATCGTGGCGGGTGGGGTGATCCGTAGCCACACCGCGTCCCCGGCCGCGCGCAGCCGACTCATCGCGCGGGCGAACACCACCAGCCCACCCGCCACCATCGCCGCGGAGACCAACGCGGCCAGCGGCCAACCGGAGGCCGACCAGTCCGCCAGCCCCGTCATCACCCAGGTGAGCCACCCCGACGCCTCGCACGCCACCCGCGCAACCGTGAAGTCGGGGCACTCCGACGCCCCGCCCCCCGACCCCGCCGACCCCGCCGACCCCGGCGAGCTGGCCGGCACCGTCGACACGCTCGCCACCAGCGCGGCACCCGCAACCCCAGAGGCGTAAATACGGTGCGCCACGGAAAACACCCATCCGGCGATGAGCGGCAATACAACGGTAAACGAGATCGGCGCCCACAAGCGGAAGCCGGGACGCTTCCATTGCGGCCGATCAAAGCATCGGATCACGACAGTTCCTTTCGGAAGATGCAACCCAAGAAAGGGGCTCAGGCGCGGTGTGCGCGTGCGGCTAGAGAGAAGCGACCGTGTCGCGGGACGGGCGACTTGTGGTGAGCGAGTCATTTCTAGACCGGCGCCTAATGCAGATGGAATGCACGCAACCGCCCCCGCCCGGCGACACGAACGGGTGACAGGGTGTGCCTGCAATGCAGAAGTAATGCAGCAGCAATGCAGCACCCTTTGACCAGGCGCAACGCTGCGCGCCCGGCCGGCGGCACGAGTCACGGGGCGGCCGGCCAGCCTCGTCGGCGGGCACGTCGGCGCCGGCGCTGCATTCCATCTGCATTGCATCTGCATTAGTGCGGCAGTCAGCCACTCGATCAGGCGGCGGTCGGGTCGGGTTCGCTGCATGCGAACTGCATTAGCGGGTGTGGCTTCCTATCGGCGTTCACGTCCCACCCGGACTCCCGCCGAGGAGGCGCATTTCATGACCGCGAGCGCAGGACACAGCAATCCCGACAATCTCGACAATGGTGATCTGTATGAGGTCGCGACGGTATTCGAGACGTTGGAATCAGCGTTTTGGTGGGTTTCTGTGGGGCCGTTGCCGGTGACCGTGCACCCGCACGGGTTCACCGATCTGCCGGACCGGCCGTTGTCGCTGCACCAGCTTCGGGTACGGCTGGCCAGCCCCACCGTGAGCGCGGCCAGCCGCGCGGCGATCTGGTCCTACCTGGTCGCCCGGGCCCGCACCCCGGGTGCGCGGCAACCGGACTGGACCATCGCCGCCGCCGGGATCGCGCTGCCCGACCTGGTGCGCATGGTGGCCACCCTGTTTCACCGGCCGGCCGGGCGGGCGTCTGACATCGGGGACCTGGAGGCGGCCGCGCTCGGCGGGTTCTACGCCGAGCTACGCCGCACCGACCTGGAGGACACCCACGACCCGCGGATCCGGCGACGGCTGCTCATGGCCGCCTACCGCGCCGCCCGCACCCTGCGCGACACCACCAACACCCCCACCAACAGCACCGGCACCGCCACCAGCACCGGCACCGGCACCGGCACGGGTACCGGGACTGTCGTGAGCACGGGCGCTCCGCACGCCGCGCCGGGTAGCGGGCGGGGCGGGAGTGGGTGGCCGGCGGCCCGCGCGGTTGAGCGCGACCGCCAGCGCGCACGCCTGGCCCGCGCCGCGCGTCGTCGCGGGCACGCGCGGGATGAGCAGGTGCGGCCATGACACCCAGAAAGCCCAACACCGTGGGCCATGTCCGCACCGCGGCCATCACCGCACAACCCGCCACACCTGCGGCCACCAGGGCAAACATGGCCGTCAACATGGCCGCGGACATGGCCACACACCGTGTGGGCAACACGGTGGACAGCGCGCCGGACATGGCCGCGGTCACCGTGGCGAGCACAAGCCGGGAACCGGCCAGCACCACCACCAGCGCCGGGCATACGGCCGCTGCCGTGGCCACCGGCCACGGACCGGCCACGACCAGGGGCGCCACGGTGAGCGTGTCGTCGCGCGTCGTCGCGGTGGTCGGTCTGCTGGTGGGGCTGGGCTGGTGCCTGCCGGCGCCCGCCACCGGGCAACCCGTCGTTCACGTCGCCGCCATCGTCTCGGCCGTTCGGTTCGCGGTGGTCAGTGCCTGGCGGCCGGCACAGGCACTCGGCGCGGTGGTGCTCGCCGCACCCGGCGACCGGGGCGAGCTGCCCGGTTCGCAGATCACCCTCGAACAGTTCGCCGAGAACGTGCAGTGGCTCATCGTCGGCTTTCTGGCGACGTTGACCATCACCTTTTTCATGATCGGGTTCGTGCGCATGATCGCGGCCCGCGGGCACAGCGAGGAGTACGGCAAGGCGAAAGAGTCGCTGAAGTCAGCGCTGTACGGGTTCCTCGGCGTGATGCTCACCCCGGCACTGTTCGGCGCCCTGCAAAGCCTGTTCACGTCGCGGGGTGGGCGGTGAACCTCATGCCACGCTCACACACCCAACACGCCCCCCACGCGCCCGGCCGCGGCGTGGCCGTGTCGCCGGCCGGGGCGCCGCGCGGGTGGCTGGTCACCGCAGCGCTAGCCGTCGTCGCCGGGCTGCTCGCTGGTCTCGTCATGGTCATGTCCGGCCAGCCGGTGGCCACGTCCGAGAGGGTGGCTGGCCATGGCCACGCGGCCACTGCGGGCCGTGTTGTCGCTGGTAGCGGTGTTGTGGCCATGGCCGCTGCGGGTCACCCTGCCGGGTTCGGCGTACCCCGTCCGGCGCAACCACCACGCGAGCCGGGGCCCGGGTTCGGAGCGGAGGCGGTGTGCTCGCCCCCGGCATCCCCGCTCGCCCCGCCTGCGCCACCAGCGGCGCCGGGCGGCGCCCCAGCGGCGCCGAACAGCACGCAGGACCCTGGATGGGTCGACAAGGTTCTGACGAAGATCACCGGGTGGGTGACCGATCATGTGGTGCTGCCCGGGTTGGACCCGCTTTTGCGGCTGCTGTCTGGGGTGTTGTTGAACGCACCGGACCCGCGCTGCATGCCGGGGATGGTCGAGTTGTGGGGGCACACCCGGACCATCGCGGTCGCCCTGTACGGGCTGCTGATCACCGCCGCCGCGCTGATCGTGATGGGCCACCAAACCGTGCAAACCCGCTACAGCCTCCGGGATTTGGCGCCGCGGCTGGTGTTGGGGTTCGCCGCCGCGAACCTCTCGCTGTGGATCATCGGGCTCGCGGTCGGGTTCGGTAACGCCCTGACTACAAGTGTGCTCGGCACGGCCGACACCAGCGCAGCGCAGACAGCGTTGCGGGAGTTGATCGGCGCCGGGATGCGCGACCAACAGGCCGGCGCCTGGATGATCTTCGTCACCGCCGCGTTCGTCGTGGTGGTGGTGCTGGTGTTGATCGGCTACGTGCAGCGCCTCGCCCTGCTGGCGATCCTCACCGTGGCCGCGCCGCTGGCGTTGGCGTGTCACGCCCTGCCCGGGTTGGACCGGTTGGCGGCGTGGTGGTGGCGGGCGTTCGCCGCCCTGTTGGGCGCCCAGTTCGCCCAAGCCCTCACGCTGGTGGTGGCGTTGAAGATCTTCCTTGCCCCGGGCGCGGTGGCCGGGTCCGGGGTGCTGGCCGAGCAGGACATGCGGGTGTTCCTCGCGCTCGGGGTGGTCGTGCTCATGGCGATCATCCCGATCCGGGTCATGAGCGCGGCCAAGCTCAGCCAGGGCAGCTCGATTCTGTCCTCGGTGGTGCGCACCGTGCTCATGATCAAAACCCTGGGGGCGGTCAAAGCCGGGCGCGCCGCGACGGGGGCCGGTGGCCGCACCGCCGCCGGGCGGACACGGCCTCGGGTGCCCAGGCACCCGGGCATCGGACCGCGGCACTGGCCCTACGCGGCAGCCACCGGCCCGGCCGGGCGCGGTCTCGCCGCCGCCCGCCAGGCACACCGCGCCCAGGCGCCCGGCCAGCCGCGGCCCGCGCCGGGACGGCTCCGGCCGCCCGGCCAGCCGGCGGCACCGCCCGGCATGCCGCACACCTTGCGTCTACCCAGGCCCGGGGCGCAGCCACCGCCGCCCGGGGTGGACACCCGCGCGGCCGGCGGTCGTGCCAGCAACGACGCCCGCCCGAACCCGCGCCCCCTGGTCACCAGGGCGCCGGGGACCAGCGGGCCACGCCCGGCACCGCCGCCGACCGTGACGCCACGACCCGCGGTCAGGCGAACCGACGCCCCGCCGCGTGCCGGGGGACGCACCACCCCGCCCCGGGCACGCCCGGCGGTCTCGCCGAGGCCGCCTCACCCCTCCGGGCGGCGCCGCCCGCGCTAGCCACCACCCGGCCCGCCCTGCCCTGGCTGCTCTGTCTGGACGCCCGCATTGCCGGCGCGCGTCCAGGCAGCGGCCCCCACCCGTGCGACCAGCTCTGTGAGGTGCCCCGATGGATCAACGTTCTGAGCCTGTCCCGATCCCCGCGAACATCGATTTGGAAGACAAGATCGTCGCTGATCTGAACGGCCGGCAGGTGATCATCCTGTTGGGCGCGGTCATCCTGCTCTACCTCGCCTACACCGCCACCCGCGACCTGTTGCCGTTGTGGGCGTTCGCGGTTGTGGCTGTGCCGGTGATCGTGGTGGCGCTCGCGTTGGCGCTGGTCCGCAGGGACGGGGTCACACTCGACCGCTACCTACTCGCCGCCGTGATCCACCTGACCACGACGCGCGCCCTTGCCGAGGCCAAGCCGGACACCCGGGCGGGCGCGGTTGAGGTGGGGCAGGCGGACCCGGGCCGGGTCGGGCGCGGCGGCTGGTGGACCCGGCTACGCCGCCCGTCCCGGCCGGTCACGCTCGCCGCCCGCGAAGTGGCCCAGGCCGGCGGGTTCGGGGTGGTCGACCTGGGCACGCACGGGATGGGCGCGGCCGCGGTGGTCTCTACCGTGTCGTGGTCGCTGCGCAGCGAGCACGAACAGGCCGCGCTGGTCGCCACGTTCGCGCGCTATCTGAACTCGCTGGCCACCCCGATGCATCTGCTGGTGCGGGCCACACCCTTGGACCTGTCCGGCCACATCGCCCGACTCGACACGTTCGCCACCACAACCGGGCACGTGCAGCCGGCGCTTGCGGCCGCCGCGGCCGATCATGCCGATCACCTTGCCCAGCTCGCCGCCGAGCACACCCTGTTGCGCCGACAGATCGTCCTCGTGTTCCGCGAGCCCAACCCGCCCACCCCGGCCACCAGCGCCGCCAGCCAGGCCCGCCGTGACCGGGCGGCGCTGAACCGGCTCGGCCGACAGCTCGCCGACGCCGCCGCGTTGCTCGCCCCCGCCGGGCTCGCCGTGACCGCGCTGGACGCCCACCAGGCCGAAGCGGTGCTCTACGCCGCGTGCCGCCCCCACCAGCCCACCACCGCACACCCCGGCGGCACTAACCCCGCCGAGCTGTACGGCGCCGGTCGGTACAGCGCCGAGCTGGACGGGGTGGGCGCGGTGGTGGCGGCCGGGCGTCCGCCGGGTGCCGACCACGGTGGGCACCCGTTGCTACCCGGGGAGCGGCAGTGATCCCCGAGTCGATCCTGCGGCGCCTTACCCGCCGGGCAGCCGCCGGGCCGGCGCCCGGCGCCGCGGCAGGCCCGATCGGGATGGCGCCCGGTGCGCTGCCCGCCGGGCCGGGCACGGCCGGCGCCCCGGCCGCTACCGGCACCACGGCCGGTCTGTTCACGCCCGACGGGCTCGCCCTGGGCGCCCGGGTGATCCGCGCCGGAGACGGCGTGATCTCCGTGCTCGCGGTCACCGGGTATCCGGCGATGGCCTACCCCGGTTGGCTGGCCCCGCTGCTCAACCATCCGGGCCGGCTGGACGTGAGCATGCACATCGGGCCGGTGGACCCGATCACCGCCGCGGAGCGGTTGAAACGCCGCCGGGCCCGGCTGGTCGCCGACCTCGACCACGACGCCCGCACCGGCCGCATCCCCGACCCCCTATGGGAAGCCGCCGACGACGGCGCGGCCGAACTCGCCGCACGCATCGCCCGCGCCGAAGCACGCCTCTACACGGTCGGGATCTACCTCGCCGTGCACGCCACCGACATCGAGGCCCTCGCCGATGAGGTGGAGGCGGTACGCCGGCTAGCTGCCTCGCTCATGCTCGACGTGCGCCCCGTGTCCTACCGGCAGCTCGACGGCTGGCAGGCGTGCCTGCCGTTCGCGCTGGAGCAGGTCCGGGTGCACCGGGTGATGGACACCGACCCAATCGCGGCCGCGTTCCCGTTCGCCTCCGACGAGCTACCCGGACCCGACCCGACCTCGGACGCCGCGCCGGACGGGGTGTTCCACGGGTTCGCCCTGGACACCAACGGCCTGATCTTCCACGACGAGTTCACCGCAGAGAACTACAACACCGTCATCCTCGGGCCGAGCGGGTTCGGGAAGTCGTATCTGAACAAGGCGACCCTGTTGCGGTCGCTGTATCGGGATGTCGCCGGCCACCGCATCCAAGCCATCGCGGTCGACCCCGAGGACGAATACACCCAGCTCACCCACGCCGTAGGCGGGGCGGTCGTACGGGTCGGCGCACCCGGTGTACGGATCAACCCGTTCGACCTGGGCCACGCCCAGCCCGACGCGCTGCGCCGCCGTGCCCTGTTCCTACACACGTTCGTCGCGGTACTACTCGACCGGGAGATCGACCCGTCCACCCGGGCGGTACTCGACGAGGCGATCACCCACACCTACAGCCGCGCCGGAATCACCGCCGACCCGGCCACCTGGGGGCGGCCGGCGTCGATCCTGGCCGATCTCGCCGCCACCCTCGCCGACCACCCCGACCCGGCCGGGCCGGAACTAGCAACTCAGCTGGGCCCCTACACCGTGGGGGCGTGGTCGGGCCTGTTCAACGGCCCGACCACGACCGAACCGGCCGGGCAGCTCGTGTCCTGGTCGCTGCGCGAGCTACCCGACGAACTACGCGGGCCGGCGACCCTGGTCGTGCTGGACCACATCTGGCGACAACTCGACAACCCCACCCAGCGCCGCCCGCGGATCGTGGTGATCGACGAGGCGTGGCGGTTCCTCACCCAGCCGATCGCGCAACAGTTCATCGCCGCGATGGTGCGCAGCAACCGCAAACGGTGGGGTGCGCTCCGGTTCATCACTCAGCACGTGGGCGACGCGTTGGCCAGCGAACTCGGCGCGGCGATCCTCACCAACGCCGCCACCACGATCTTGACCCGTCAGCAACCGCAAACCATCGATGAACTTGCCCGGGTCTACGCGCTCACCGCCGGAGAGCAAGCGTTCCTGCTGCGCGCGGGCGTGGGTGAGGCGCTGCTCATCACGGCCACCCGCCGGGTAGCCGTGCGGATCGTGGCCAGTCCGGTCGAAGATTCCTTGATCACCACAGACCCGGCGCAGCTCGCCGAGTACGGCAGCGGCGCCGAGCACCACACCCCGGCCGGCCCGCCCGACCACCCGTGGTCGCCATGATCGGGAAGATCGTCGCGATCGTGCTGATCCCCCTGGCCGGGTTCCTCGGGGTGGTCTCCGTGCTTGTGGTGTTGATCGGCTCGCTCAACCCGTTCAACAGCTCGACAAGCGACACCCCGGCGGGCGGGCCGGCCCCCGGGGTCCCCGGGCCGGTGGCGGACATCCCGGCCGACTACCTGACCCTCTACACCCAGGCGGCCGCGAACTGCCCAGGGCTGGACTGGTCGATCCTCGCCGCGATCGGCAAGATCGAGACGGACCACGGCCGGTCGAACCTCCCCGGGGTCCACTCCTCACAAAATGCGTCTGGCGCACGCGGGCCGATGCAGTTTCTCCAACCCACGTTCGACGCGGTCACCGCGAAACACCCCCTACCGGCCGGCGGTGCGTCCCCGCCGTCGCCGTACAACCCCAGCGACGCCGTCCACGCCGCCGCATTCCTACTCTGTGACAACGGCGCCCGCGACGGACGGAACCTGTCCGCCGCGATCTGGAACTACAATCACGACAACCGATACGTCGCCCAAGTACTCGAACAGGCACACCGCTACGCGGCCGCCGCGGCCAGCCCCCCACAGCAACCGGACCAGGCAGCGCCACCCGCGCCCGGCGCCGACCCGAGCACACCCGCCCCCGGCACGTCGCCCGCGGCCGCCGCCGCGATCGCGTACGCCCGCCAGCAGCTCGGCCTGCCGTACCAGTGGGGAGGCAACGGACCGGAGGCCGGGCAAGCCGGGTTCGACTGTTCCGGACTCACCCACGCTGCCTACCAGGCGGCCGGTATCGCCCTGCCCCGCACCGCCGACACCCAGTACCGCTCCGGACCAGTCCTCCCAACCGACCAAGGCCTACAGCCGGGCGACCTCGTGTTCTACCGTGCACCCGGCGCACCAAAGATCACTCATGTTGCCCTGTTCGCCGGCAACGGCAAGGTCGTGCACGCTCCCGACCGCGGCAAGCTCGTGGAAGAGGTGCCTCTCCCGACCAGGGACTACGTGGGCGCGACCCGGCCAGCGAAACAGGATTTATTGCATCAGGTGCAACGGCGTTCGGGGTCGAGCATGAGTGTCTCTGCTGGTAGAGCCAGTGCGCGACCGAGCCGCGTGCCGAGTGGAGAAGGGCCGACCAGGGACTTCTCAGTCGATGCAACGATGATGCGTCCGATACAACAGGTTTCTGGCGCTTCGAGCCCTCCTGTCGCCGGTGCCGGTATATCGCCCAGCCTGTGGGGACCGCAGCCACGCCGGATGGCCGACCGGTGGTGGTGTCACTGGGTGAGGGGTCCGCCACTGGGCCGGGAAATGTGCCGTCCGGGCGGGGTCCATGGATACGGGTTTTTAACGGTTGGTTGGGGCCCGGGTTGGGCCGGTGGGGCGCACACTGGGTGGTATGGGCGTGCAGGGTGGGAGCCTGGGTTTGTGGTCGACGGCCTACCGGCGGTGGGTTGTTGGTAGTGCGTTCCTGGGGCCGTTGGCGGTCTCGGCGGTGCTGAGCCTGTTTCGTGACAGTGTGGCGAATACCAACGCCGCGCTGGTTTTGGTGCTGGTGATCGTCGCGGCGGCCTCGACCGGGGTTCGGTCGGCTGGGCTGCTCGCGGCGTTATCGAGCGCGGCCTGGTTCGATTACTTCCTCACTGAGCCTTACGACCGGTTCGCGATCACCAAACGGGCCGACATCGAGACCGCGGTGCTGCTCATGCTGGTTGGCGCCGCGGTCACCGAGGTCGCGTTGTGGGGCCGCCGCCAGCAAGCCCGGGCCAGCCGGGAGCAGGGGTACCTGGACGGCGTGTTGAGGACGGCCGCCGCTGTCGGCGCTGGCCGGTCTTCGGTCGATACGTTGATCGGCCACGTTTGCGATCAGGTGGCGGATCTGCTTCAGGTCGACCGCTGCCGGTTCGATCCGGGCAACGGCTCGGCGCTGGCCAGCATCGACGAGGACGGAACCGTCAGCTACAACGGGCACCGCATCGATGTCGCCCGGCTCGGGTTGCCCACCGACACCGAGATCGCACTCGTGGCCCGAAGCCGGGGCGTGGTGCACGGCCGGTTCCTCCTCACCGCGGCCACGAGCGTGGTCCGGCCATCCCGTCAGCAATTGCGGGTCGCGGCCGCGCTCGCGGATCAGGTGGGCGCCGCGCTGGCCACCCACACCACCAACGCACCCGACACGATCGACCTGTAGCCGCGATCGAGCCGGTCACGCCGACGGAGCCGGGATGGGGGCGTTAAGAACCCGTCAAGAGATTGGCCGGGTGTGGGGCGGGTCGTCACGCTCTACCCGTGTTCGAGGTTGTCAAGCGATTACTGGTGGGCCGGCCGCTGCGCAGTGCCCGGCTCGGTGAGACGCTGCTGCCGAAACGGTTGGCGCTGCCGGTGTTCTGCAGCGACCCCATCTCGTCGGTGGCGTACGCGACCGAGCAGATCGTGCTGGCGCTCGCCGCCGGTGGGGTGGCGGCGCTGCGGCTGACCCCGTGGGTCGGTGTCGCGGTGGCCGCGCTGCTGATCGTGGTGGTCACCTCCTACCGGCAGACCTGCTACGCCTACCCCAACGGCGGTGGTGCGTTCGTGGTCAGCCGGGACAACCTCGGCGAGTCGGCGGCGCTGGTGGCCGCGAGCGCGCTGCTGGTCGACTACGTGATGACAGTGGCGGTGTCGATCGTGTCCGGGGTGGTCGCCATCACCTCCGCGCTGCGGTCGCTGGCACCCCACGCGGTCGCGTTGTCGGTCGCGTTCGTGCTGGTGCTCGCCCTGGCCAACCTGCGCGGCACCAAGGAATCCGGGCGGGTGTTCGCGGTACCCACCTACGGCTTCATCGGCCTCACCCTGCTGATGTTCCTCATCGGCGCCATCCGGGGCCTCGGCGGCACGCTGCCACCAGCCGAGACCGCCGCCCAGCCGCTGCCCCCGACCACCGCGTTCGGCGGCATATTCACCCTGCTCCTGCTGCTGCGCGCGTTCGCGTCCGGCTGCACCGCGCTGACCGGGGTGGAGGCGATCAGCAACGGGGTGCCCGCGTTCCGCAAACCCAAAAGCCGCAACGCGGCGCTCACCCTGAGCGCGATGGGCGCCATCGCGATCGTCATGTTCGGCGGGATCACCGCACTCGCCGTCACGCTGCACGCCCACGCCAACCCGGACGGCAACCCCTCGGTCATCTCCCAGATCGCGGGCAGCGTGTTCGGCGCCGGCTCACCACTGTTCTACCTGTACCAGGCCGCCACCGCCGCCATCCTGGTACTCGCCGCGAACACCGCGTTCAACGGCTTCCCGGTGCTGGCCTCGATCCTCGGCCGCAACCGCTACCTGCCCCGCCAGCTGCACAACCGGGGCGACCGGCTGGTGTTCTCCAACGGCATCCTGCTACTCGCCGCGGCCGCCGCCGCGCTGATCATCGGCTTCGACGCCAACATCGACAAGCTGATCCAGCTCTACATCCTCGGCGTGTTCACCAGCTTCACCCTCAGCCAGTTCGGCATGGTCAAACACTGGCACCGCGAGCTGGCCACCGGGCCAGACCCGCGCCAGCGTCGCCGCATCCGCCGCGCCCAAGCGACCAACCTGGTCGGCGCCCTCGTCACCGCCGTCGTGCTCGTCGTCGTGTTCGCCACCAAGATCGAGCACGGCGCCTGGCTCGCGGTCGCCGCGATGATCGTGCTGTTCTTCCTCATGCGCGCCATCAACCGCTACTACGCCCGAGTCAGCGCCGAGGTCGCACCAGACCAAACACCGCTCACCCTGCCCGCCAGCGTGCACGCCGTGGTCCTGATCTCCCGACTCCACAAACCCGCCCTACGCGCGCTCGCCTTCGCCAAAGCCACCCGCCCCGACGTCCTCGAAGCCCTCACCCTGGCCACCGACGACGAAGAAACCCGCGAACTACGGCGAACCTGGGAACAACACGAGATCACCGTGCCACTCAAAGTGCTCGAAGCCCCCTACCGCGACCTACTCCGACCACTACTCGACTACATCCGACGCCTCCGCCGAGACCAACCACGCGCGGTCATCGCCGTCTACATCCCCGAATACGTCACCACCCGCTGGTGGCAAACCCTGCTCCACAACCAAAGCGCCCTACGCATCAAAGCCCGCCTCCTGTTCACCCCCGGCGTCATCGTGATCAACGTCCCCTACCAACTCGGCGTCGCCAGCCAAGGCTGGCTCGGCAACGACCAACTCCGAACCACCCGCTAACCACCCACACAGCACCCTCGACAACGCGGCCGTAGCAGCAACGGCTACGTGCCACCTCCCCTCCGTCGGCGGCTAGCAGTGCGGACAGTGGCTCGTCAAGTGATCGGGCCTATGGCGATCATCGGATCGGGCTGCACCTAGGGGGATGGGCTGTGTCGGGGCGGGTTCGATGTCCCGATGATGGCCTGACGGCTGGAGTCCAGGCCGCCATTTTGGTTGACCGCATGTGAGAGCCGAGTCACACTCAGCTAGCTCAGACATCGCTCAGACATCCCGCGAGTCCGAAACCCGCAAGGTTCTCGTCTTCGTCACCAATCGCTACGCGCTCTGGCGACGTGTGCCAGCGGCGCGCCGTGTCCCAGTCTTTGGAGAGTGTCGTGTCTGAAACCTGCATCCGAGATGCCGATAACGCCGCCGCCGGAACCGAGTAGCACCGCGGGATCGGCGCCTCGGGCCGCTAACCCATGGTCGAGCGGCCGAACGCCTCCGATGCCGTCGGCGTGCAACACCCGGCACTGGGCGTCGTGGTGGTCGCGGTGCGGGGAGAGGTCGACCTGGTCAGCATCGGCGGGTTGGAGCAGGTGATCGCCGAACAGGTCCGCCGCCAACCGACCGGATCGTCATCGACCTGACGGAGGTTTGTTTCCTGGCCAGCCTAGGACTCGCGGTCCTGGTGAACGCGGCCAACCTGCCCCGATCTCCAGCTCGTGGCCAACGGGCCGATCATCCTGCGGTCGCTACAGGTCGCCGACCGCCCGAGATCACCGGCACAAACTACGTTCGGTTCAACCTGAGCAACGGTGAACTGTTCACGGGCTAGGTCGCGGCGTAGCAAATCGCTGTCTATATCGGGTGTCGCTGGCGATCTGGCCTTGGTCTAAGAGTTGGGGTTGATGCCCAGCCGTAAAAGGCCCCGGGTGCTGAACCGCTCGCAGTCCTCGGCAATGTAGCCGTGTCGGCAGCCGCTGCGATACTGCCGTTCGCCGCTGGTCATTGCTCGCTGCCCAGGCTCGCCCATGGCCATGTGATCGGAGTTGCCGCCGAGGTGGTGTCGCCCCCGATACTGATCCTGCTCATGGTCGTGGTGGGCGGGCTGGTCCGCCGCACCCTGCCCGCGCGGGCGGTGCCGTGAACCGGCGTGCCCGGCCGGGTCCTCCTCGTCGGTGTCCTGGAAATGTTCGTCGGCCTCGTCGCTCTCGTCCTCGCGGGTCTCGTCGTAGTCGAGAGGCACGCACACAAGGTCGCCGGGCTCGGCGCGGGTGAGGGCCTCCACGAGATCTTCATCGTCGTCGTCATCGTCCGCGCCGCTGGTGCAGTCCATCCCGCCAGCGGAACGCGGGGGGAGACCGCCCGCCAGCGACGGCGCGGCTCCCGGCACGCCCGCCCATGCCGGTGCGGCCACCCCAGCCACCGGCGCGAGCAGCGAAACGCCGAGCCCGGCCCCAGCGGCCATCCAACAGCGCCAGACGGGGGCAAGGGAGCGGGCGGGATCACTGTGGGCCATTCGCGTCGGCCTCCGTCATATGGGGAGCAAGAATGGGGCATAACCGGCACCGTGGAACAACCCGTCGCGGGAACGCCGATCCATCGCCAGGCGGCGCGGGACCGAGCGCGTGGACGGCACGCCGCCTGTCGCCGGGGGAACCGGGCTAGCCGGGCGCGCCGCTGGGATGCACGCCAGGCACTGGCAGGCCCGATCCGCCAGGCCCGCGGGATTGCGCGTTGCCGCTGCCGGTCTGGATGGCGTGGGCGAGTTCGGTGAGATGGCGCAGTCCGGGCCGGTCCAGCAGCCGCGCGACCACCACGGCGGCCGACACCCGCTCACGCTGTACTCGTCGGCCCTCCATGTGACGGTGAATACCCGGCCGACACGAAACGAAACACGACCGGGACGGAAAACGGGCTGGTGCCCAGGTTGTGAGGAGACACGTGCCGCTTCCTCGGCACAATCTTGAGCGACATTTCACCTCGTGATCCGCCCGCCCGACTATGGTCAGTTCATGTCGACCCACGAGGCGGACCCACCTTCCGGGGAGCAGCAGCTGCTCACTGTGGCTGTCCGCACCGTGCCCAGCCCGGATAGCCGGGGCGAAGCGGTCGTGGCCACCGTGCGCGGTGAGGTCGACATGTGGACCGCTCCGCGCCTGCAAGCGGCCCTGGACCGGGTGCTGCGGCGCGCGGCGGGCCGGCGCGTGGTGGTCGACCTGCTGGGGGTGACCTTCCTCGATTCGGCCGGCTTGGCCGCGCTGGTGGCCGCGACCCGCCACGCCGAGCAGCGACACGGGCCCCTGCGGATCGTGGTCGATCACAACCGCCCGGTGGTCCGCCCGATCCAGATCACCGACCTCCATGACGTGCTCATGCTGTGCCACACCCTCGAGCAGGCACTCACTCTCTGACCACAACCGGGGTTACCGTGAGTGAAAGCCGGGTACCCCACAGACACGGCAGATCGCCGAGAGTGATCGGTTGTGGGGGGTGCGGCGGGAATGGCAGCACAGTTCACGCGGGTAATGCGGGCGCAACCGGAGACACCATCGACGCTGCGCCGGGCGTTCCGGGAATGGTTGCGCGCGCTGCGCTGGCCCGCCGAGGAAGCCGACGACCTGATCCTTGCCCTGAACGAGGCGGCGGCCAACGTGGTCGAGCACGCCTACACCCAGCTGCATCGCAAGCGATACCGCCTGGTGCGGGTCTCCGCCGAATGCGTGCCCAGCCCGCTGGGGCCGCGGATACGCATCGAGGTCGCCGACGCCGGCCAGTGGCGGCCCCCGCCCGCCGACCCGGGCTACCGAGGGCGAGGACTTCGGCTGATGCGGGCCTGCACCGATTCGCTGGCCATCGACACCACGGCGTCCGGCACCCGGGTCACCATGACTAGCCGCCCCGCCCCGCTACCGCACCCGGTGAGCGCGCACCAGCTGTACGCCCAATCCACCTGACCGTTTTGCCGTAACACGTGGCTACAGGGAAGCCGCGACACGCATGATGCTGTTCCGTCGGTTTGCCCCTTTGCCCCGGCGGCATATCGGGTTCACATTTCTAGCGGCCACGAATACTTTTAATAGTCGCGAATATGCAGCGGGGGATTTGACGCGGCCGATTGTGGGCATTCGAAACATGAACACCGTCATGCTTGCCAGCGCGACCGTATTGGACTCATCGTGCTGGGCGTTGGCGCACGGGTGCTCATGACGGCCTGGACGGCCCGGACGAGGCGGCGCGAAGATCTCGGCGCCGACGACGGACCTGGCACCGCACGGACACCCGATCGACGCTCCGACCGGGCGGCTCCTTGCTCGTGGGAAAACCGACCCTGGCTCGCTCGGGTTTGCTGGTCTAATGCTCGGCTCGCGGCTCGTATCGGCGGGTTAGGCTGCTTGTCATGTCCGAGCACGCTGAGGTGCGGCGTCCTCCGTCCGGAGAGCCTCCGCTCACCGTTGAGATGCGCGCGCAACGCGGCGCGATCGTGGTGGCGGTGCGCGGTGCGGTCGACACGTTGACCGCACCGCGATTTTCCGCGGCGATGAACGGTGCGCTGCACGCCGCGGCGGCCCGCCGCGTGGTCGTCGATCTGCGCGGGGTGACGCACCTGGGCTCAGCCGGTCTGACTGCACTAGACCACGCCGCGCGGCAAGCCAAACGGCGACGCGAACCCCTGCGCATCGTGGTCGAACACAACCAATGCGTCCGGCCCCCGATCCAGATCACCGAACGCGACGAGGTGCTCATCGTGTGCCACGACCTCGACGAAGCGCTCACCATCTGACGGCGCCTGGATCGCAACGCGGCCCGCCGCAAGCCCGAACCCCCCGGCGCACCTGAAGGTCACAGAACCCCCAGGGGCGCGGGGGCGACGGAGCCTGAACCAGCTCGGCTGAGCCGGCAATGCGCCTGCACAGGAAAAAGGAGGGGCCGGCCCAGCGAAATGGCCAGGCCGGCCCACTCAGAGGGAATGAACCTGTCTCCAGAATGATGTCAACCGAAACAGCGCGGTGACCACCTCCTTCTCGACGGTTACTCGACCTCCTACAATCCTTCGTTCCCTTACCGTCGCGCCGCCGTTGCGGCGCTTCCGTATCGCTCTTTCCGACTGACGGCGCATTTTTTAGCACCCGCACGTGCCACCGTCAACCCCCTTTCTTGCCCGCTCCGGGGCTCCACGGCGAGCGGTGATCGTGCCGCGCCGAATGGGCGCCAAGGCGTAAGAGCGCCGACGTGTCCGCCTGATCAGACCCGACCCCGCGCAGGTGCGCCGGTCGGGGTCTGTCGCCGCGAGGCGTCGCCCGCGTGTTCGGCATGTGTAGCGGCCATCACAGCGGGTATCCGTCGGCTAAGAGCGTTTTACTCACGTCTGGCGTGAAGGGACTTCTGTGATGGTGCGGCTACTTGCTCAACCCCCCGCCCCACCGCCCGATACCGGCGGTGGGTTCAACGTCCTGCAAAGCCTGCAGAGCGCGTTCACCACGTTCGTCAACTACCTGCCCCAGATCCTCGGGGCGATCGTGGTCCTGGTGGTCGGCTACATCATCGCCAAGATCTTGAACGTGGTGATCACCAAGCTGTTGCGCCGGGCCAAGCTGGACCGCCGGCTAACCTCCCCGTCGGGGGGGCGGTTCGTGGAAAAGGTCAGCCCGGGCGGCAGCCCCGCTCGGCTGGTCGGTGGCGTGGTGTTCTGGGTGATCATGTTGTTCGTGATCTCCTCGGCGATCAGCACGCTGAGCATCCCGGCGCTGACCGGGTTCATGAACCAGGTGTTGAGCTACCTGCCCAACGTGCTGGCCGCTCTGCTGATTTTCCTGGTGGCGGTCGCGGTGGCCGGCGCGATCAGCGGCCTGGCCCACCGCACGATGGGTGACACCCCGACCGGCAGCATGGTGCGCACCGCCGCCCCGGCGCTGGTGATGGCGATCGCCGTGTTCATGATCCTCACCCAGCTGGGGATCGCCCCTGTGATCGTGACCACCACCTATATCGCCCTGGTCGGCGCCCTCGCCCTGGGCTCGGCGCTGGCGTTCGGCCTGGGCGGGCGCGAGGTGGCCGCGGAGATCATCCACACCGGCTACCGCAAGGCACAGCAGCAGGCCGACACCGTGCGCCAGGACGCCCAACTCGCCCGGGAACGCGGCCAACGCGACGCCGAACGCGCCCACCCGCGCGCCGAGACCCCGCAACACGGAACCGACCGGCCCCCGGACGAACCGGCGACACCGGCCCCGCCAGGGCCGGCCCAGCAGCCCTCCAGCGGGGGGCCCGGCCTGGCGCCCTAACCTTCCCTCGGGGCATCCCCGCACTGCCTTATCGCAGCCAGGACGTGCCGCGACCTGGGCGGTCGGCGGCCCCGACGCCCGGTCCGTCAAACCCGCCGGGTGAGGGCTGAGCGGGCGCGCAGGCCGTCGAACCGCAGGGTTGGGTAGCATCGCGCGCGTGTCTGCCGGTCCTGAGGTTTTCACCCATTTCTCCGCGCGGCGGTGGCTCAACCGGCTCCACCACGAGGTGGGCGCCGCCGGGCTGACCGCCGCAGCGGCGGTACCTGGCTTGTCCGCCGTACTCGACCAACATGCCGCCGCGGTACGCGACGCCACCACACTCGGGCTGGAAGCGGCCGCGGTCGCCGGGGTGGTCCTGCTAGCCAGCTACGGCCACGCCGTGCTCACCCACGCCCGCGAACACGGCTGGCAACCACCACACCCCCACCCGAGCCGCTGGCGCGCCGCCGACTGGACCAGCCTGCGCCTGACCGCGGTATGCGCGCTCGCCCGCACACCCAACACCTCACCAGCCCTCCCGCGGCTTAACCCGTAAATCCGGCGCGACCCGCGCGGCACAGCGAGGGCCGGCCGAGCCCGCGCCATGAAACGCCTGCCCACTTCCACGCCCAGCGCACGCCGACCAACACCCGGTCAAATCCTCGACGGTCGGCTCACCCTGTCTCGTCGGCCAAGGAATCGGTGAGGTATCTGCGCACCGTGCAAGAGACATGCTCGCTGGTCGCCGCGAGGGAGGCGAGGCGACGGGCCAGCTCGGTATCGCCGTACTCGGCCGCGAGGGCGGACTGGGAGAAGCCCTCGTGTACGTGCCATTCGCTCAGGTACCGATGCGCGATCGCACCCAGCACGGCGCCGACGCCCGGGTACGGTGGGCCGGACGCGCTGGTGAGTGCCCGGCCGGATTGCCGCGCGACGTTTCCGACGGGAGCAACCGGCGCAGATGCGCGTCGTGCGGCGATGGACACTCGCACCCAGCCACACGGGGGGCGGGCACCCGACGCCGGTGTTAGCGGGCCAGGCCGCAGCCTGGTGCATCGCTGCCTGACAACCCGGCATCACTGGTGGCCGTGTCGCCCTGAGCGCGGGAAAGCTCAGCGGCGCGTTTGCATCCCCGCGTCGCGGTAGATGAGACCGCCGTCCGGGAGCCGAATGCAGTTGATCCACCGCGCGACGCCCACTTCCTCGGTTTCGAGTGCCTCGCGCCACTCGCGCACGATTTCCTCTTGGCCCTGGGCGACCCACAATCGTCCCCCGTGGGTGAAGATCAGCCCACACGCGATCAAGGTTCCCGCCATGATCAGCTTCTGGAATCCGGGCAGGACGTGGAAGTAGGCGAGGGCGACCAGCACGCACGCGCTCAGTGCGGCGAGCGTGCTCGACAACCGTTCCCGGCGCATGTCACGGCGCACGCCCGCTTCGACGGCGGCAAGCCGGGAGCGTGCGTGCCAGTACAACCACCGCTCCATCCACGCGCGGGCAGGGCTATCGGCGATCACGGGGCGAGATGGACACGGCGTGTCCCCGCCGCACCGATCTCGAAGGCCGACCCATCCCCACCCCTGTTGTCGATCGTGCCGCGTCTGGATGCGCGTCGCGGCGTTGGTCGAGTAGACGCTACTCGCCGGGCAACGCCGCCGCGGGCGATTTGACCTTGAACGCTTCCCCTTGCGCGACGCGCCGTCGGGGATAGCGCCCCGGCGATGACACCGTGTCCGGCGCGGCTCACGCACCCAGACCCTCGACAGGTCGAGAGGCCAGCATGCCGCCGGTCATGCCGCGGCGGACTCGCTGTCAGTGAATTCGATATGCACGGTGGCTCCGGTGTCACCGGCGATGTGCCGTCAAGCTCGGCTAACGCCGCGCCTGGGCCTGGGCCTCCGGCGCGTACCGGGTTTCGATCACGGTTTCCGCCCACATACGGACCCAGACATCGATGAACATGCCTGTCCGGCTTAAGGCTGGTCAAAGTTGTCGTACCGGTCTGGCACTCTGCTCAGCGCGCTTCTCCTTGACGATCAACGGAGGTGGCGATGGGCCGGGTCCAGGTGATACGTCAGCGTGCCCGTGTCGAGTCCGGCCGCTGAAATGGCGTTCGCCGCGATCCACCCTGACGCCTGACGCCGGCCGCATCGACGCCACCTTGAGGGATTTGGGATGCGGGTTGTCCTGGGCGGCGGTGTACAAGGTCCGGCCTCGGGTCGCGCTGCGTGCCCGAGCCGGCCGCTGGGAGCGCTGGCGGGCCGGCTGATGGCGGAGCGTCGTCCGGCCTCTCGGCTGGGGGCGACGCCTCGGCCGCGGCACTTCCTCCCGCCAGCGGAGCGCCCGCGGGACCGAGTGTTGACGGTGTGGCGTCGAATAATGGGCGCGCGTCGGTGGCCGCGCTGGTTTCCGGCTTGGATGGGGTGACGCCTGGCGCTTTGCTGCCGACGAGCGGTGGGTATCCGTCGGAGAAGGTCCAGTAGCCCGTATCCGTGGCACCGCTGAGAGGCGGTGGTCACGCTGCCGGTTCTGTCTCGGTTTCTGCGTTGGCGACGGCGTCGCGCACGCCGCGGGGACGTCCGGCGCGCACCCACGCCCAGTACAGCCCGGCCGCCAGCGCGAGCGCGGCGGTCAGCGACACCACGGCGTCCGGGCGGGTCAGGTTGACCGCCAGGGTGAACACGACCGCGAGCGCGCCGAGCAGGTTCAGCGCCAGCTGTGACCAGGACCTTGCCGTGAGGGAGAAGCGGGCCATGGCGCACAGCCCGGCGAGGAAGCTGACGAACACCGACACCGCGTAGAACAACACCAGTTCCTGGTCGAGGCCGCCGGCGGCGACCACGACAGCCGCCGAAGTGAGGGCGAAGACCACCACACCCCAGTAGGGGGTGTGGTGGTGGTTGGTGCGCCCGAGCCAGCCGGGCAGGATGCCGCTGTGGTGCCCGTCGCGGTGGCGGTACCGGGCCAGTGCATTGAGCAGGCCGGGACCGGCGGCGAACGAGGAGCTGGCCGCGGACAGCAGCAGCATCGCGGTGACCAGTTGAAAGGCGGCGAACACGCCGTAGGGGGCGACCGCGCGGGCCAGCTCGGCGATCTGGGTGCTCTCGGCGGTGGGCACGCCGATGCCCAGGCGGGCCGCCTCGGCGGCCAGCCCAAGGGTGAGCGTGGCGACGATGAGCAGGGTCGCCCACAAGGTGACCCGCCCGAACCGCCGCCGTCCCGGGTCGTCGAGCTGGCCGAGCTGCGCGATCGCCGAGGACGGCGCCTCCACACCGGTGGCCAGCGCCATCGCCACCGGGAAAGCCAGCGCTACCGCCAGCACCGGGCCGTGCGACGCGACGCCAGCCGCGGTCGCGGGGATGGCGGGCTGCGCGCTGGAGTGGGCGGTGGGGTGGGCGGTCGCGCCAAACACCAGCACCGCCGCGGCCAGCACCACAAACCCCGTGGTGAGCAGCGCGAACACCGCCCGACCGACATGCCCGAACCAGGTGCCGGCGGCCACCACGGCCACCAACCCGAGCGCCAGCACGACCCGCCAGCCGGCCAGCGCCGGTAGATAGGCGATCAGCGCTGACGCGCCAGCGGCGCAGGAGATGGCGATGGTCAAGGTGAAGTCCACGATCAACGCCCCAATCGGCACGAACGCGACACCCTCACCGAACGCCTCCCCCGTCGCGGCCGCCGCCCCACCCCCGCGCGGATAGCGGCCCACGATCTGCAGGTAGTTCGCCACCACCACCGCGATCACCGCCACCACCAGCCCCATCGTGGGCACCAGCAGCGCCAGCTCACCACCCAACGCACGCAGCGCCGCCTCGATGGCATACGCAACCGACGAGACCGGATCGGCCATCACCGCGAACGCGAAAGCGAACAACAACACCGGACGGGAATGCAACCCCCGCCCCCAAACCCCGACCACCGCCCCGCCGCCGGTGGCGCGGTCCGGGCGACGATCATGCCTGGTGCTCATCGGCTCGGCCTTCCACACGCACAACAACCCCGACGCCGACCAGACTTCCCGGCACACCAAACCAGGACGCTACCCGGATCTCGGGCCACCAGCACGCTCTACGCTCGCCTCGTGGTGCTTGCCGGTACTGTTCACCGCCCGCTGCGGGTCGCTCTGGCGTGCTTGTGGCTACTGGGAGCCGCAATGGCCGGCTTCACCGCGCCGCTGGCGGCCTGGCGGGTCAGCGTTGGGTCCGCCCTGGTGTTTATCGCGGTGGCCGTGTGCCTGGTCGTGCTCGCCGTGGGCACGCTGCGCCGGGCACGGTGGGCGTTGCTCATCGGCCTGGTCGGATGTGCTGGTCAACTAGTCGCCGTGGTGGGCACGGTGTTCGAACTTGCCCACCCCCTCGACACCGCCAAGACGCGCGAACTGCTGGCCCTGGGGATCGATCCCACCCTCGCGGTCAGCATCAATCTGATTTACTCAGCCGCCGCCTCGGCACTGTTCGTGTGGGCGGCCCTGCGCTCGATCACGACCCGGCGACGCCGCGCAACACCCCAGCCCTGACCGAGATGCCGGCCCAGCCAAGCGGGGAGCCCGATCGCCGGGTACACCACCAACTACATAGTCATCGTGTCGGCTACAGAGTCACCGTGTCGGCGCCGATCAAGCGGGAGCAACGCCAAGTTATCCATAAACCCGTCCCCATAGCCAATGACGCGACGTCTCCACGGCGAGAGACGCTCAACAACGGCCCTCCGGAACGGCAGCATTCGACATGGTTCGAATACCCACCGTCCACCAGCTAAGCAGGATATATTGCAACAGACACAACCTTCGGTCGGTGGAGTGATCCGCATTCTTGCTGGTGGGGCTGCTCCACCCCGGCATGTTCCCGAGGTTGTGGAAGGCACCGAGCTGGGACAGCTGGGACGACAAAACAGCCGCAACAATGATGCATCCACCGTAACAAGACTCTGGCGGCCTCTTCATAGTTTCTGGCCCGGTCTGGGGGTGGGAGGCGTGACTCTAAGCCGGGGTCCGACCCGCCGACGGAGCAGAGGGGCGGGGGTCGCGGGCGCTATCCGTCGAGGTAGCCGCGCAGCTTCTCGGATCGGGCGGGGTGGCGCAGTTTGCCCATGGCCTTGGATTCGATCTGCCGGATGCGTTCGCGGGACACTCCGTAGACTCGGCCGACCTCGTCCAGGGTGCGCACCCGGCCGTCGGTGAGCCCGTAGCGCAGCCGAACCACTCCGGCCTCCCGCTCGCTCAAGGTGGCCAGTACCGAGCACAACTGCTCTTGCAACAGCGTGAACGCGACCGCGTCCACCGCCACCACGGCCCCGCCATCCTCGATGATCTCACCGAGGCGGGTATCGCCCTCACCGGCGATGGTCTGGTCCAGCGAGATCGGTTCGCGCGCCACCGCCCGGATCTCCAGCACCCGCTGCGGGGTGATGTCCAATCCGCTGGCCAGCTCGCCGGTGGTGGGCTCGCGGCCCAGCTGAACGAGCAACTCCCGTTCCAACCGAAACAGCATGTTCATGGCCTCGAACATGTCCGCCGACACACGGATGGCGCGGGCCTGATGAGCCAAAGCGCGGGTCATGGCCTGGCGAATCCACCAGGTCGCGTAGGTGGAGAACTTGAAGCCCTTCGCGTAGTCGAACTTCTCCACCGCCCGGATCAAACCCAAGTTGCCCTCCTGGATCAGATCCGGCAACGGCATCCCCCGACCGGTATAGCGGCGGGCCACCGAGACCACCAACCGCAAATTGGCCTCCACCAGCCCGATCATCGCCCGCTCACCATCACGCACAATCCAGCCCAAATCCCGGCGCAACCGCACAACCGACCCGTCCCGACCGGTCGGTCCCTCACCCGCGCCGCCGGTGATATCGGCGAGCCGGTCCCCGGCGAACACACCAGCCTCGATCCGCCTGGCCAAAGCCACCTCGGCCTCAGCCGTCAGCAGCGCGACCTTCCCGATCCGGGTCAGATACGCCCGCACCGAATCCGCGTCCAGCGTCGATTCCGCTTCCTTACGCGCCCGGCGCAGCGCCTCGGACTCCGGGGACTCCAGATCGTCCCCGCCAAACCCGGCGCTCAGCCCGCCCTCGACATCCCAGGCGAACACTGGAGGAGACTCACCGGCGCCGCTGGCCACCACCTCACCGCCACATCCTGGCCACCGAGCGGCCCGCAGCAGTCGCGCGCTCCAGGCGGCGTGCCTCCGCACCAGCGGGAGCACGATGCGCGAACACCCTCCGAACGCCCACCTCGACCGATAGTGCTCTATGAAGGCGCTTCATCTCCTGCGGCCATCGCGGCAACGGGACCCGCCCAAGCCGGGGCGACCCAACAGCTCCCGGGGCTCTCCGATCACCGCCGCTCACCGCCCCACGCGCCGACCACACGGTGTCAAAGACCATCACCGCCGCAGGTAGAGCCGGTGCTCAATGTGGCCGCGCAGCCAGCGGTGAGGTACCCGTCGGGCACTTCTGGCTGGATGCGACGTTGTGGCATCCAGCGCAACGGCGGCATCGGGGCGCGATGTGGCGGGGCGGACGAAACGTGACGGGCACCAACACCGGTTCCCGGGCGACGGGCAGGGGCGCTGGTCGTCTGCCGATTCCCGCCGAACAAGACCCTGACTAGTTCGGCCATGTGTCCCGCGCGGCGATGGCTGGGGTGTGGTGGCCGTGAGTGGTTTGGGTGTAGAGCCATAGCCAGCCCAGTGCGCGTCCGGCGTCGGTGAGCTCGCCAGTCAAGGCTTGCCTGGCCCGCATCCAGCCCCAGTAATCCCAGGCGTGCACCTCGATCTGTATTTGCAGGTAGAACGGGTCACCGTCGGGGTGGTGTTGAAATGCCCAGCGAAGGAATCGGGCCCCGGCCCGCTGGATGCACGCGGACTGCTCCGCCGGGATCTCGCGGCCGTCCAACCAGCCGATGAATCTGGTCATAACGTCCTGGGTAGCCGCCGCGTCAGACTCCGGCGAGCGGGATATCGACTGGTTGGCGGACTTACCGGAACGTGACATGCACACCACCGGACTCCAGATAAGGGCGCTGGTCACCACGCTGCCGGCGCTTCGATCAATTCCTCGTAGTGAGGCGAATCGCCGAGGTCTGGAGCGAGCCGTCGACCAAGTCTGGACACGGGTCCGCGCGCGGTCAAGAAATTGCCTCCAAATGCCGGTCCGCCACTCCGCCTGGCCCGGCGTGCCGCGCACCACGAAAACGTCGACCGATCACCAGAAAACCCGGGCGGGCCGGCCATTCGCAACGCCCCAGCGCACGAGCAGTGACGCTGGGGTTGATGGAGTTACGTGTAGCGTGGGGCACGCGCATCGTCGACTCTCGATCCAGTCCCTGTCCTGGTCGGCCGCGGGATGGATCGGGGTCTTGGGAATGACCAGTATCTGCGGCTGGTGGGCCATGCCCCAGTGTCGAGCCGGTGGCTAGGTCCGGCGAGGTCACCTCGGCGTTGCTGGCGATCGCCCGCGAGGTCACCGATGACGGCGCGCTGGCCGCTCTGATCTGTCGAGCCTGCGTGGCCGGGCTGGACGTGGACGGGGCGGCGTTGTCGCTGCTGACCGCGAGCGTGGCCCGCCAGACACTGCACACCACCGACGCCACCGCCGAGTTGCTGGAGGAGCTGCAGCTCACCCTGAACGAGGGCGCCTGCATCGAAGCGGCGAGGACCGGGAGCCCGGTACTGGTCGACGATCTCCGCCACCCGACCGAGTTGGCCCGCTGGCCGGCGTTTACCCGTGCGGTCCTCGAACAAACCCCGGTACGGGCGCTGTTGTGCTTGCCACTGCAATGGGGGTCGAGCAACCTGGGTGTGCTCGACCTGTACCGATGCGAGCCGGGGAGCCTCAGTGACCACCAGCGCGGCGATGCCCTCGCGGCAGCGGACACCGCGGCGCTGATGATGCTGACCCTGCGCACCGACCCCGGTGAACTGGATGGTCATACCGCATCGTGGTTGGAACCCGCCGTGACGAACCGCGCCGAGATCCATCAGGCCACCGGAATGGTGGCAACTCAGCTGGGCGTGGACGCGGCCGACGCGCTGGCCCGGATGCGCGCCCACGCCTTCAGCCACCAACGCCTACTCATCGACGTCTCCCGCGACATCGTGGCCAGACGTCTCGACTTCACCAACGAACGAGACAGCTGATGAGGTACACGCGATGAGTCAAACCGACGCCACTCGCGAACAACTCGTCGCCCAGGCATTCGTGTCACTGGCCGACACCCTGGTCGACGAATACGACGTGATCGAGCTGCTGACCCGGCTGGTCGGCTACGGCATCCAGCTACTCGGCGCGGACGCCGGCGGCATCCTATTGGCCGACCCCCACGATGTGCTGCGCGTCGTCGCCGCCTCCAACGAGGACGCCCGACTGACCGAGCTGATGCAGCTGCAAAATGACCAAGGCCCCTGCCTGGACTGCTACCACCACAGCACTCCAGTCAACGTCGCCGACATCGCCGCCTCAACCGAGCGCTGGCCCAGATTCGTCGCCGCCGCAACGCACCGGCCGGTGTTTCGCGCGGTTCACGCGCTGCCACTGCGGCTACGCGGACAAGCGATCGGCGCGCTGAACCTATGGCACCACCACACCGTCGCCATGCGCACCGACGACCTCGTCCTCGGCCAAGCACTAGCCGACGTGGCCACCATCGCGATCCTGCAAGAACGAGCGATCCGACGCGCGGAAGTGCTCAACGAACAGCTCCAGAGCGCGCTGAACAGCCGCGTGATCATCGAACAAGCCAAAGGCGTGCTGGCCCAGCACGCCACACTCCCCATGGACCAAGCATTCGACCTCATGCGCCGCTACGCGCGCACCCACAACCAGCGCCTCGCCCAAGTCGCCCGCGACCTCACCCAACGAACACTCGACCCGAACACGGTGATCCCACCAACACGGTGATCCCACCAGGGTGAGCCACACTCCAGATCCCCGCGAGTCCAGGGGCGCAAAGCGGCGGACAGCCCGCCACCGAGGGGTTTAGCGACGGACCGCCCACCTTCTTCCTGCCCAGGGTGCCGCAACCAGGGCACACACTCGGCTGGACCCCGCGAACCGGCCGTCGACCACCAAACACACTGGCCACAGCACCCACCCGAATACCCACAGGGTCTAGGTGAGTCACCGGCTCTGGCTACCACACCACGCTAGAGACACCCACAACCAAGCGCCACCCGCCGATCGGCCCAACCACCACGACCACTCAGACCCCACCGTAGGAATACGACCAGGTACGAATACCTACACTGCGCCAGCTGCCCCCGCGCGACCGTCCGCGAAAGGCCCCCAACGGTCGCGGCCGAGCGGGACCGGCACGTTCGCCCTCCCTCCCGCGAAGCGCGCAAGCCGAGTAACTACTCACCCAATAGACTCAACGGCGGGCAAGGAATGAGTGGCATCAACACTGTCACGGTAACCAGATTCGCGAAAACGCCCCGAGCGATGGCCGGTTAGCTCTATTGTGGTCGGCTGTGACCACGCCATGGGAGCAAGGGCCGGGCCGAGTGCCCCACAGCGAAAATCTCGCAGCGTATGAGCGCGCGGTGGCCCGGCAGCTTGAGCAGCTCGCCTTGCAGGTGACGCCGCAGACGGTGCTGCAAGTCCGCAACGGCTTCCTCGGCGAGGCCCAACGCTTACAGGATGCGCTCCGGCACCACGCGGCTAATATCGTGGTGGGGCCGGTTGGGGGCGACCCGCTGTCGCAGCCGGCCGCGAATGTGTTCAACGAACACATCAAGTTCACCCTTGCGAAATGCCAGGCTTATGTGAACCAACTGCGCACGCAAGGGGACAAGCTATCTCAGACCGCGCGCTCCTACGGTCATACCGAGCAGGAAATCAAGCAGTCGTTCGAGCGGCACGTCAAGGCTCGGCAGCAAGAATGGCGGGACGTGCAGGAGGGTCACGACCGAATCGCGCGGCTGCCCGGACTGCAACGCGAGATCCTCGACCCGCCACCAGCGCCGCCACCGCCCCCGGAAGGGGGGCAGAACCTGCCCAAAGGGCCGTCATGACCACTCCAACCGACTCATCAACGCGGCGCCTCCTAGTGTGCGCGGCGCTGGTCCTCGGCCTCACTGGCTGCGCGGTCACACCCTCGCAACCACCCACAAAACCGGAGGCCGCGCCACACCCTCAAGCCGCCCCCGCACTGCCGCCACGCCCCTCTGAGCTGCGACTCGACGGCATACGGCCGTGCGCCTTGCTGACTGAGGCCCAAATCTCTCAACTCGGCATGGCCGAGGGTCGACCGGGAATCAATGACCAGGGAGCTGGTGAGGAATGCATTTGGTCGAATCCTCCAGGCACCGGCCCAGATATGGGGTGGCTCGCACGGACGGATACGGCACGAGGGGCCGAGTACGCCCTGCGCAGCGTCACAGGCGCTCATATCATTCAGATTGACGGGTTTTCCGCCGTTGAGACTACGTCGCCGCTGGTTGATTCGAGATGGAGCTGCATAGTCCTCGTTGACGTTGCCCTGGGACAGAGCTTTTTAGTGCAATTCCAAAACAGCGGCGGCACCGATCCGCTCATGACGCATGAGCGTGCCTGCGCGCAAGCGACACGTGGCGCCAGCCTCATGCTCCAGAATCTTCGATCGCGGTCTCGGTAAGGAACGTTGTCGTGAGTGACCCACTTCCGCCAGTACGTTACGAGGGCTACACGCTGGCGGAGAAATACGCGTGGACGAAAGGGGGTCTCGGCCCCGGTGCGACCGAACCGGCCGCGCGGGCACTGAATGCGCTTGCCCCCACGTTCGCCGAATCAACGGAGTCCCTTCGGAAGACGGTCATGGGTGCCGGTTTGGAATGGCGCGGCGAAACGGCGAACGCGGCGACCGAGGCGCTCCAGCGCACCGCCCAGGCGGCCAGCGTGCCCGCGCAGGCCAGCCGCGGGGCGGGGGGCGGGGTGGAGCGCTACGGCGATTCGTGGGCGCACACCCGCAGCCGCATCCCTGCGCCGATTGAGGTGGGTGAGAACAGTTTCGGCGGGCGCGCGGTCGATCAGTTCAACTCGATGACCGGCGACGTGTTCGGCGTGCAGTCCGACTACCGCAAACGACTCGATGCCTACCGTGCCGCCGACGCGGAGGCCAACCGGGCACTGATTGAGCACGACCGCACGACCCGCGAGACCCTGGCCAAGCTCAACGCCGCCGACGCGCCCCCGGACGGCAACCGCCCCGGCCCGGCCCCCACCCAGCCGCCACCGCGCGGCACACCCGCACCCGGCGCGCCGGGTGGGCCCCGGCCAGCGCCCCCACCGGTTGGCGGGCCGGCACCCCAGCCGGCGCCGGGTGGGCAGAACAGGGTGTCACCGGGTACGCAGAGCCCGCCGTCGGCGCCGATGGAGCCCAGCGGAGCACCGGCCCGACCGGTTCCGTCGCCCCCGACCACGCCCCCGACCACGCCCTCGACCCGGCAAGCCCCTGGACCCGCCGCCCCCGAGCCGACCGGCATACCGCCGTTCGGGACCGAGTGGGGGCCTCGGGACCGGTACGGGCGCCCGTTGCCACCGGTACCGCCGGGCGGGTCGGGTATTCCGGGACAACCGGGCCCGGCCCGGCCTCCCGGCCCATCCGGGTCGACCTTGCCGCCGGGCACGTCCGCGCCCGGCACCCCGACCCCGCGGTCGCCGATGCCGGGATCACCGGTGCCGGGCTCGCCGGTTCCCGGGTCCCCGTTCCCCGGGACACCCCCGCCGGGAGCACCCGGCACGCCGGGCGGGGCGCCGGGCACGGCGCAACCACCGATCCAGCAGACCCCCGGCCCGATGGGGCCGTTCGGGTCGCCCGGGGGCGGTGCCCCGGGCGCCCGGCCGCGCGGCAACCCGAAACCTGGCCGGACCGAGGGGGACGGGTTCGACCTGGGCGACTTCGCGGTGAAGGCCACCCCGGCGGTGTTGCTCGGAATCGGGGGCGGGCTTGTGGCGGCCAAGGTTGCGCACAACCGCAAGAAAGCCGCCAACGAGCCGTTTCAGCTCGACGCTTTCGAGCACCGCATCCAGCAAGCCACGGGCGAAGCACGCGACCAGGGCGAAGACCTGTCGAGCTACGGAAACCCCAGCACACACGGCGGATGGGCGTCCCTGCTGCCCGATGTGGGTCCTCGCGCGTTGCAGATCGGCGGCAGCGGATCAGAACCGGCGTGGCTGGATCTGACCGCTACGCCCGGGTGCGGCTTCCGGGGACCCGGGGCGCACCACGCGCTGTGTTCCACGTTCTTGTCGATCCTGCTGCGGGCCGGCCAACGCCCACCCGGCCGCGTGATCATCCCCGAGCCCGACGCCGTCCGGCTACTGGGCACCACCCGGCCCGACCCGAGCCCGGAAAACCTGTACGTGCTGGCCGATCTGGAACACGCGCTCGCCGCGCTAGACACCGAGATCGCACAGCGCCTCGCGAACCGTGCCGCCACCGCGACGCTGCCGCTAGTGGTCTTGATGCTGGCCGACCCACCCGCCGACCCCACCAAAGCGGCCGAGCTGGCCGCGCTGCTGCGCACCGGGCACCGCCTCGGAGTGACCGCGCTCATGGGCGGTGACTGGCCAGTCGGGTCCAGCATCGATATCGACGCGCAGTTCCGGGTCACCGCCACCCGCGGCAACGCCGTCGGTCACCTCACCGGCGCTGGCCTGGCCCACTGGCCCCCCGCCCGCGTGCTGGACGTGTGCCGGCGCATCGACGACGGCAACCGCGTCGCCTCCCACCGCGCGAGTAGAGCCGCGAACGAAACCACGACCACCACCGCGGACCCGGCGCACGCCCAGACCGAGACCCACGCAACCGAGACCGACGCGACCAGCGCCACCCGGACTCAGCCACCCGACACGGGGCCTACACGGCCCGCCGCAGGCACGTTCGATCACCAGTCGAACACCGCGCCGGACACCGGTCACAACGGCGCAGACGGCGACAGCCTGGACGGCGCGGACGTCACCCACGCGACCGGCGCCGCGGCGGTCGCGCCCAGCTCGCCGGCCGAGCCCGTGACGTCGCCCGTGCCCGTGTCGCCCTTGCCCGGGGCGGGAGATCCGGCCGCCGCGAGCATTCCGGGCGAGCTTGATCCGGGCAGCCCCACCGCGGCCGACCGCGCCGAAGCGGCCGAGCCTGCCACCACCGCCCCGGCCGGGCCCGCCACAGTGCCAGACAACTCTGCGGCGCCACCGAGCCCGGACACCAACAGCGGGCTCGTGTGCCGGTTGGACCTGATGGACACGCCCCGGCTCACGCTGATCTCGCCGGACGCGGGCACACCGCCGGTCAACATCACCCCGTCCGGGCGCGCGCTGGTCCGGATGTTGGTCAAGCTCGGTTTGGTCCGAGGCCCGCAGCGCCGCACCGCCGTCGCGGCCGCGTTGTGGCCGGAAACGAACATCGACCGGCCGACCAACACGTTCAACAGCTACCGGACCCGGTTGCGTCAGTTCATCCAGAAAGAAACGAACGGCGCGATCACCGACCTGATCCAGGACCACGAGGACGGCACATGTGAATTGCGGCCCGACCTGTTCCAGGTCGACTACTGGGAATTCCAGGACGCGACCGACCCGCGCAGCACCGCTGACGCGCCGGACCGCGCCCGCGCCTACCAAAACGCGCTCGCCAGCTATAAGGGGGACCTCGCCGGGAACATCCACGACGAGTGGATCACCGAGCACCGCGCCAACACCCAACAGGAAGCGCTCAAAGCCGCGATCAACCTCGCGTACGAACTCACCAACAACCACGACGAGCCTGAAACCGCGCTCGCCGTACTCGACCAAGCAGTCGCTTTTGACCCCGTGCACGAGCCGATCTATCAGCACCTCATCCGGCTCCTGCTCAAACTCGGCCGCCGCGACGCGGCTATCCAGCGATACAAGACACTGGAACGCGAACTCGACCGCGAACTCGGCATCGAACCGCTACCCGAAACCACCCGCCTACTGTGGCAATGACCGAGACCGCGACAGCCGGCCGCTCAAACTGCCGATTCCCGGCCGACACCCCCGCTTATATCGCTCGCCCCCATCTCTGAACGTCCACTCCCGCCTCGATCAGATAACGCGCGTAGCTCGCTATCCGGTGCATCCAACACGGTCCCCCGAACAACCCCACTAGGCCACAACGCACACAGCACCCGCTCTCATCGACCGCATGTACTTCGTCGAGCACAAGATCCACTTGTCCCCGCGTGATCAGACCGAAGGCTACCGAGTCCATCATGTACAAAACCCATTCAGGATTGGGCGACCCATAGATCCCGAAAGCAGGCTCGGAACGGCCAGGAGAAGTGTCTTCACCCATCAAAAGCTCCCACGTGGACATTAGCGCAAAGGCCATCTTGAATTGGATCAGCTATTGGGCAGGTCAGAAATTCAAGCGCTGATAGCCGCCAAGACTGTCGGGGCTAACCGCGAGCCGAGCGACAGATCACCACTCAGGCGACGGTAATGCCGGCCGTCGACTCCTCGGTATTTCTTCGACTGATTACGGAGATGATAGGTGCCCGGCGGGCAGCCACTATCACAGCGATAGATCGTCATCACGCCGTTCGGTCGACCCGTGTCGATCTCGAAATCTCTTGCTGCTCGCTCCGTCGCATCACGCGACCGGTAGCGCCGTTTCCCGCATTCCCCGGCCGTGCCGTCCACCAGTCGGTCGGAACTGTTGAACTCGTTGAGCGCCAGAAACTGGGGCGCAAACGGGTGCCGGAGGACCTGTTCGAACGCAGCGCGCCACGCGGTGTCCGAGAATGCGCCCTCCTCGGCGACACCTTTCCAATCAGCTTTCACGTTCCCGCGTCCGACTCGCTGTATATGCGTCGTTTCGCCTCGGTCGCCCACTCATACCAATTGCATGGATTCTTCGGCGAGTGGCAGCTCAAGCACAGATCCCCGTAGCCGCGGACAGAGTGAATTGTGATCACCTTGTCCGCTTCCGCCTCGCCGCGTTCGACGAGCAACGCGATCACGCCGTCAGCCATCGCACGCAACTCCTCGACCGGCGACGATACGACCATTTCGCTATCCCGATCAGGCACGGCCGGCCCACCCCGCCGCTATGCCGGCCTTGCCGAGGCTGGCCTGTTCCCCCATGACACTCGACGCGATCACCGGCACACCCCACGGGGACCACGCCACCACCAGGTCCTCCGCACCCGGACCAGGACCAGTGGGTAGTCAGCAGTGACGCGCCCGCCGGTCTTCCTTGCACAATGCGCCTCGCGCCGTTCCGCCCGCGCCCGTGCGCGCCGACCAAGCCAGGAGTCCAGGCGAACGCCGACGCCATACCGTAGTAACTCGCGGGTGGTCATCACCCCGTGGTCCACCATGAACCGGGACGTTAAGAGCCGAAGTAGCCCGCTGACCAGGGGTTACGCGGCTATGTGTATAGATCACGTATAACTATTCGGAGATCAACAACGGCCCTGGGATCGCCATCCCGGTAAGATCCCCGTTCATAGGAACGCCCGGTACCTGCCACTACCGGGCCACAGGGGCTGGCGACCGCTGAGAGGTCGACATGGACGAGGCCACCCGAAAGCTATTCGGGAGTGCTCTGCGGCAACTTCGTCGTCGGGCGAACCTCTCCCAGCCTCAGCTCGCCGGCCAGATCCACGTCTCCCAAGCGAGTCTGTCCCGCTATGAATCCGGCTCACAGTCTGTTGATCTGGTTACAGCCTCGCGCTTGGACGACCTGCTCAACGCTGGTGGCGCCCTGCGCGCCTTAGCCGATCAGGCCCAGTCCTTGTCGTGGCCGGATGACCCTGGAGAGGAGGAGGACATGCGCAGACGAGCCCTGCTTGCGGGCGCTGGCGGTGCCGTGCTTGGCGGCGCGTTGAGCGCTCTGGACCCAGTACGCCGCGACACCGAGGCCGCGCTCGGTGGCCCGGTCGCCGAGCATGACGCCGTTGAGTGGGAACGTGCGGCCGACGAATATGCCCTACTGGTCAACCAACTACCTGCGCAGCGTCTCCTTCCGGAACTGCTGGTCGACCTAGACGACGCCCGCCAACACCTCGACCGCGCACCGGAGAGGCTCAAGCCGCGGCTCGCGCGGGTGTGCGCCCTGTTCGGCGGGATTGCGGCCCTGTCGTTGGTCGGCGCGGGCTACTGGCGTGAAGCCGGACGGTACTGGCGGCTCGCCGAACGCGCTGCCCGCCTGAGCGGCGACCGTACGCTGAGTTGCGTGATCGGCGGCCGCCGCTCAGTGTTCAGTCTCTACGCGCCCGGCAGCACTCCGGACACGGCGCTTGCCCTTTCATCTGACGCGCTGGCCTGGAGTGACGGCCAGCCGAATGCCGGCACGGCGAGCGCACTCGCTACCCGCGCCCAGGTGCTCGCGATGCAAGGCGACCGCGCTGGAGCACGCAACTCTCTAAACGATCTTGAGGCGGTCTTCGACCGACTGGACGACGATGTCACGCGAGGCCCTGGGCACAGGGAATGGAGTTGGCCCGAGACCAGGCTGCGCCACGTGCAGTCGTTCGTACACTCACATCTCGGAGCGCGAGAGGCCGCCGACGCCCAAGACGCGGCGCTCGCGCTCTACACATACCCCAGCTCATTGGGGGCAGCGCAGGTTCGCTGTCACCAGGCCATGTCCATGATCGTCTCCGGTGATCCGACAACCGGAGTCCGTCACGTGGTGGACGTGCTCGAATCGCTCGACCCGTCATTCCGGCGTGGGTTTGTAAAGACTTCGGCAGTACGCGCTCTACGTGCGCTGCCTGAACGCGCGGCCGGGCTTCCTGAGGTAAGGCAGGCCCGTGAACTGCTCGGAGCATCCGCGTGACCGAGGCACTCACTTTTGCTCACCTCGGTTCGGACGCCATGACGGAGCTTGAAGACGCGGTCACCCGGCTATACGTAGCCACGCACAGCGAGGTGCTCGACACGTCGTTTTACTCGGCCGACCGGTTCGTTGAGCGAATACGTGGTTACGCCCGAGCCCCGGGTTTCGAACTCGTCGTCGCCTATCGCGAGGCTGAGCCGGTAGGGCTGGCACTCGGCTACACACTGCCGACCGGTGCGCGCTGGTGGGACGGGCTTACTACTCCGGTCGACGCCGAGTTCATCACCGAGGACGGCACCCGGACATTCGCGCTGTGCGAGATCATGACTCACCCGGACTGGCAGGGCCGAGGGATCGCCCATGAGGTCCACGACGAACTCCTACATAACCGCCCCGAACGCCGTGCGACGCTGCTCGTCCGTGAGGACAACGAGAGCGCCCGCGCGGCCTACTTCAAGTGGGGGTGGCGAAAGCTCGGGAAGCTTCAGCCATTCCCGGATTCCCCCCATTACGACGCGCTGATCCTTGACCTGACCCAGTCCTGAATCGGCGGCCGCCTGGCAAGCTGCCGCGAATGGGCCTCGCCCTATGATCGGCCCGACGCCCTGAGCGCTGCTGCGGGACCCTCGGCGATGAGTTGGTCAAGGACCTGTGCAAGCAGCGAATCGCTCAGGGGACAGACCGTGACTGTGCCCGCTTTACGAAGTTGCAGGTAGTGGCCGGTGCGGGTGCGGTGAAAGCCGATCACCCACGGGCCGACCCACGGCGTCCCATTGGTGTAGAACGTCGTGCCGATCTGACCGAGTACCTCGACGTCGGTGCACATACGCGCGCACGCGCGCGCGTCCAGTCTTGTCACTCCCAGCTCATCGGCGAGGTAGTCAGCCATGGCCCACAGGGAGTCGCCGGCCGTTGCCTCCCGGGCAGCGTCGAGTACCTCGGTCGGCAAGTGGACCGTGCGGCCGATACCGACGTTGATCGGGCCGATTCTCTCGGTCACTTCGGTCGCCAGCCGCGGCGCTCGAATCGGTTGCAAGGTGATCTCGTCGCGGTGCTTGGTCACCAACACGCCTTGGCTATCGGCCACTGCGCCAATGACAACCGTCGAGTCCCCGTGAACCGCCTGTAGGCGCAGGTCGAGCTGTAGCGTCGGGGCGGCGAGCAGCCGCAGAGCACTAGCCAGGCGGGCGCTCAGCCCAGACGGCCCCGCCATGTCCCGGCGCCGAAGCGCCTCAAGGACGGAGTGGACGAGTTGACGACGCTCCGGCCAGGTTCGCCCCGGGCTCGGCAGCTCAAGCGTCGCCGGGGTGGTCCCAAGCCTGAGCAGCTCCCAACAGATGTCAAACTCCAGATCGGAGAGCAGCACGTCACCCTCAGCGGCCGCGCTAGATATTGCTGGGCTGGTCATGCCAGCAGTATCGTCCAGCGGCATTGATCAGTTGGGCCGTTTGGCCACGTAGTTAGCTTCTCGCTCGCCCTTCAAGGGCGGGAGGGGATGAGCTTAAGAGAGCCCGGGGCAACCACCAACGACGCATCCGAAATGGACTTCATGCCCGGCGCCAACTCAACGGACGTCCAGGTCAGAGGCGTGCGGATCTAAGTACCGTTAAGAATGCCTCTTGAGCGGTCCGGGAACGTGGTCAATAGCGGCATGTCCGGGTCGTCGGGTCGGATCGCGTCCTCACGCAACTGTTCGCCCGTTGGATGAGCAGCTCCGGGGTCACCTGGTAGCCCGGTGCGCCCGCGGGCCGGGGCGCGGCGGGAGTCGGGTCGTGCGTGAGCGGCCGGGGCGGGGCTGCGGGAAGGCGGTCAGGGGGCCGGTTCATGACGACACACACCTTTCTCCACAAGGGGTGGACACACTGAGCCATTTCCACTTGGCGAATTCAACCGGTGGACGCAACACCAGCCTGTTGGAGCGATGCTAGCTGATCATCGAGCGCCTCTGCAGGTGTCTTCCATTCGAGGATCTTGCGCGGTCTGGAGTTCAGCGTGGCGGCGACGGCCTGGATCTCCTCGGCGTTCCATCTCGACAGGTCCGTGCCTTTCGGGAAGTACTGCCGCAGCAGGCCGTTGGTGTTCTCGTTGGTTCCCCGCTGCCAGGGGCTGTGTGGATCGGCGAAGTAGACACTGATACCGGTATCGATCTTCAGCTGGGCATGCTGGGCGAGTTCCTTGCCGCGGTCCCAGGTCAGCGAGCGGCGCAGCTGCTCGGGCAGCCCGGCCATCTGCTCGGCGAGCGCGGCCCGCATCGCCTCGGCCCCGTAGCCGGCCAGCGCGGGACCGTTCTTCACCCGTGGCTCGACCCCGTAGCCGTGCATGCGGGGCAGGTGGATGAGCATGGTGAACCGAGTGGTGCGCTCGACGAGCGTGCCGATGGCGGACCTGTCCGTGCCGATGATCAGGTCTCCCTCCCAGTGGCCCGGGACAGCACGGTCCGCGGCCTCGGCGGGCCGCTCGCTGATCATCACCTCGGGCGTCACATGGCCCTGGGGGCGCTGGCGGGCACGGGATCGAGGAACGCGAAGCGCGCGCCCGGTGCGCAGGCAGGCAACCAACTCGCGCTTGAGCCCACCACGGCTCTCAACATAGAGCGCCTGGTAGATCGCCTCGGGCGAGATGCGCATCGACTCATCGTCGGGGAAATCCACTTTCAGCCGATTCGAGATCTGCTCCGGGCTCCACGCCTGAACCCACCGGCGGTCCTGGCGGTGCGGCTTGTTCCGGCCTTTCCACTCGGCCGTCGCCGGTCCGGCGACTGGTACCCCGTCGCAACGACGGACCTGCCCGGACAGCCGTTCCCGCACGTACTCGTGGAGCCGCTCGTTGGTGACGAGCTTGGCCACCTTGGGGCGGCGCGCCATCAACTCGGCCTTCCACTGGGCGACGGAGGCCCGGTAGTCGAGCTTCCCACCGCGGGTGGCGGCGTTGCGGCGCAGCTCGCGTGAGACGGTCGATGGGTGCCGCCCCGTTCGGCGGGCGATCTCCCTGATCCCGACCCCCTGCGCCCTGAGCAACGCCATCACCTCGCGCTCCTCGAACGACAGGTAGCGCCCGGTCACCGGGTTGATCAGAAACGTCGGCATACCCCCACGCTCGCGGAACCACCGCGTCCCAGCGGCCGGCGACACGCCGACCACCGCCGCGGCGTCCTCGCTGGACAACCCCTTCGCGACCTCACGCCAGAACAGCCGCTCCACGTCCCGGCGAAGCGAAGGCTTCCCCGGCGACTTCATCGGTGAACGGCCCGTCAACTCCTTCATCCACCCGGCCGGCCTGCCCATCGCCACCTCCAAGATCGAAGTGTTGCGACGACCGGTTGAATTCGCCCTTGATGCCCTGGTCGAAGTGCTGGCGACAGTGTTAGTCGTGTCGAGCGGTGGGCATCGGCTCGGCACGCTGCGTGGTCTTAGGGTGTCTGTTGGGTCTGGCCATGATGGAGGAGGAAGTTGGATGGGTGGTCCTCTCGGCTCTGCGCGGGCAATCACCAAGATCCCTGTGCGGGACTTGGAGCGGGCACGGCGGTTCTACCGTGATCGTCTCGGGCTTGATCCGGTCGAGGAACGTGCTGGCGGGTTGCGTTACGTGTGCGGGACGACGGAGTTTCATTTGTTCCGCTCGTCCGGGACGGCTTCGGGCGCATCAACGCAGATCGGGTTCGAGGTGGACGACATCGATGCGGTCGTGGCCGAGCTGCGTGCACGCGGGGTGCGGTTCGAGGCGTTCGACATCTCCGGTTTCGAGGTCGAGCACGACATCGTGACCGTGCCCAACAACTATCCCAGCAAGGGCAGCGGGGAACGTGGCGCGTTCTTCCGAGACAGTGAGGGCAACCTCCTGGCGCTTGGACAGGCAATCGAGTAACCGGGGGCGGCCTGGTCTGACGGCGCGCGAGCGCCGATGTGGGGCGTGGGGGATGCTGGAATGAGCCGGGACAACCGGGGCCTGGTCACGGTGGCCCTGTTCCATTCGATGTTCGGTCTTCGACTGGTCGAGCTGGCTGCGGCCGAGGATCTGCGCGCCGCCGGCCACAGAGTGGTCAGTCCGGATCTGTTCGCTGGCGCGGTCGCGGCCGAGCACGGTTCGATCCCGACACTCGATGACGGGTTTGCGCTCATGGAGCGGATCGGCTGGGAGACGATCACGGCGCGGGCCCGGGCCGCTATCCATGACTTACCCGCCGACACCGTCCTGGGCGGCTTCTCGATGGGGGCGGGCGTCGTGGGCAGCCTGTGGCCCGACCGACTTTCCGCGGCCGCTGTGTTTCTCCTGCACGCGACCGCGCCAGTGCCCGAAGGCGTTCCCGCCGGCATACCCGTCCAAGTACACGTCGCCGGGGGCGACCGGTTCGCCCCGCCGCACGAACTGGCCGTCTTCCGCGCCAGCGCGGGCCGCGCCGGTGCCGACGCATCGGTGCACATCTATCCGGACGTCGGGCACTTCTATAGCGACCCCGCGCTGCCCGATCACGACGCCATTGCCACCGAAGGCACCTGGCGGCACGTGCACACGATGCTGGAGAACCTACGTTGATCGCCCCGTCGCCGATCCAGTGAGTTGGACCGGGACGGGTGTGCTCCCGCGCCCGGCAGACAGCACCGACGCATCCGCTGGGCTGAGCCGGCGAGGCTGCTCGCCCGTTGTAGGACTGTTACGACCGCGTTCGCGTTGTCCGCGCCGATCGTTTTGGGTCACTCCCCGGTGGACGATTCCTCGAGCCAGTTGGTCGGAAGCGATGCGACTGCTCTCGTTTGAGCTTGGGTGAGCTGACTTCGCAGGAGCCCACGTGTGTTTGCGAGGTCGGCGTCCGTGAGGTCGGCGCCGGTGAGGTCGGCGCGGGTGAGGTCGGCGTTGGTGAAGTGCGCACCCATGAGCAGGGCGCCGGTGAGCTTGGCGTCGGTGAGGTTGACGCCGGTGAGGTTGGCGAGGGAAAGGCCGGCGTCCTTGAGGTAGGCGTAGGTGAGATTGGCGTACCAGAGTTGGGCACCGGAGAGGTGGGCGCCGGTGAGTCGGGCGCCGGTGAAGTCGGCCCGGGTGAGGTCAGCCCGAGTGAGGTCGGCGCCGGTGAGGTCGGCCTTGGTGAGCTTGGCGCCGGTGAGGTCGGCCTTGGTGAGGTCGGCCTTGGTGAGGGTGGCGCCGGTGAGGTTGGCGTCAGTCAGGCGCGTGTCGACGAGGCGGGCACTGGCGAGGATCGCATCGGTGAGGTCGGCGCTCGTGAGGTCGACACGGGCGAGCTGGGCGTTGTCGAGGTGGGCGCCGGTGAGGATGGCGCCGTCGAGGCGGGCGTCGTCGAGGTGGGCGCCAGTGAGGCGGGCGTCAGCGAGGCGGACGTGGGCGAGTTCGCTGGCGGTCAGGTCGGCATGAGGTTTTAGCGCCGGAGTGAGGTTCACGTTCCGAGCGGCAGCGCCAAGGTCGGCACGATCGACGCCCTCGCGCCGGGGAAGACGCGACAGGACCGACAGAGCGGCCAGCACATCCATAGACAGTTCCAGTGGGGGTATTTGCGGAGCCTCAGGCGTCGACGAATCGGTCACCGACCGGGTGGGGGTGCCTAGCTGCGCGATGCTGTGGCGGAAGAACGCTGAGAGGACCTCTCCGACCGTGGCTTGGTCGCCTGGTCGGTCGGTGTCGACGGCGATCTGTTCAAGGGCATAGATGCCGCCGAGGCGGATGGCGATGGATTCGGAGTTGCCGAGCTGTTCGATTGCCCTGGTGTAGCGGTCGGTGAGGTGCCCACGCTGCTGGATTCGGAAGGTCTGGTTGGTGATCGCGAGCGTATGCGCGGCAGTGCGTGAGTTCCGGTAATTGATCGCAATGGTGACAAGTGCGCCAAGCCCGGCCAGGGCAGCGAGGACGCTGGCGCGGGTGGTCACGATCGCCTGCGATCTAGCCGACTCCGCGGCGGCGAGCAGGGTCACGTCCTTGGCGGTGCTGGCCGGGTAGAGGTCGGGCACCTTGACCCACGCAAGCACTGCCAAGCCAAGGACCAGCGCGACCGCAAGTACAGCCAGCCTGATTAGGCGGCGGGTGTCGCTCCCGCCACCGGTAACCGCAGCCTCATCTGTCACGTCATGTTCGTCGCTACCGGTGATCGCGTCATTACGACATCAGCGGGGCACCTCACTCATGCCGTCCGAAACTGATGGCGCTTGCAGACAAGGGTCGAGCTGGAGCGTCGAGGCAGCAAGCAGCCGCAGAAGTCCGGCAAGGCGGCTGCTCGGCCGGGACGATCCAGCCATATCCCGGCGCCCAAGCGCTTTGAGAACAGAACCCACAAGCTGACGACGCTCCGGCCAGGTCCGCCCGACGTAGGCAATTCAAGCGTCGCGGGAGGCTCTTTGAGCAGGTGGCTTGCGGGCTGGTGATCCTTTTCGTAACGAGTAACCGGCACACTTGTAGTTGCCCTGCACTGTGAGTCGCTAACAAAGCCTCTTGACAGCGAGTCGGGGATCTGGGAACGCCGAGTCGGGGATCCGGGAACGGCGAGTCGGGGATGTGGGTGCGGCGGCCGGCATCTACCTGACCGGGCTCCGATCACGGCGCCGGCCCGGGGGACGCAGATCTCGGTGCACGCCGGCGGCGGCCGTACATCCAGGCACGGCCGGTCGGTCCGTACCTGGATCCCCGACTCGCCGTACCCACATCTCCGACTCGCCGTACCCAGATCCCCGACTCGCGGAGCGGAGGGGTTAGGGGCTGCCGGGGAAGGGGGGGATGGGTGGGGCGTTGTCGAGGGTGCCGGACCAGCGGGCGCCCCGGACGGCGGCGTCGATCAGGCCCTCCAGGGCGGTGCGGCGCATGCTGGGGTCGTCGCACCGCTCGAGCACGTACCGCCAGGCGGCCGCGGCGTCACCCTCGGCGAGCACGGCCAGCTGCGCGGCGGCCTTCTGGTCCTCCACCGGCTCGGGCAGGCGGTAGGCGGGCTCGGCGGGTTCCGGCGCCACGCCGGAGTCGGTGAGCACCCGCATGGTGTTGTCCCGCCTGGCCCGGTGCGCCGCGAGATCCTCTCTGGCCCGCTTGTCCAGGTTGGCCGGCAGGAACGCGGAGATCAGCCCGTAGCACCAGACGGCGGCGTGCTCGGTGCCCAGCGCGATCTGCACCGCCGCCGTGGTGTCCGGGTTGGGTTTCGGCTGGTCGGACGCCGGCACCGGGTTGCTGGGAGGCCGGGGCCGGTCGGTCGCCTCGGCACCCGGCACCGGAGCGGGCGCGGGTTCGGCGGACGGCTCCGCCGACGCCGACTCCGACGCTGAAGGGCGCAGTGACAGCGACGGCGACGACGACCGGGAGCTGGACCGGGACGGCCGGCTGGACCGGGAGGCGCTGGACGACCGGGGCGAGGAGGACGTGTCGTCGGCGTCGGGGGTCGGGGTCGGCGAGGTCACGCGGCAAGCACCGCCGAGTGGGCCGCGCAGTTGGCCGCGATCGAGCCGACCAGCCCGGCGCGCGCCCGGGGCAGCGTGGGCACCAGGTTCGCCGCCTGCTCGCGGGCCTGGTCCAGAGTGGCGCGGACCAGCCGGATGACGGTCTCGACTTCCCGCTTCGGGGCGGGCGGTTGCGGCTTGGGCGAGGGCGGGGTGGTCTCGCCCAGCTCCACGCCGAGCGCCTGGGCATGCTGCCGGCGGGCCTCCACGATCGGGTCCAGCTTGGGCGCCAGCTTCTCCCGCACCTCGGGGTCGGCGAGCAGCGCCTCGTACGCCTCCACCTCGGCGCGCGCCTGGCGGAGCAGCAGGTTCAGCGGGTCCTCGTCGCCCTTGCCGCAGCCGGCGAGCAGGCCGGCGAGCGGGGCGGCCACGGTCGTGGCGGCCAACGCGAGCAGCACCGGGCGGCGGCGCGGCCGGGTCGGTACCGGTGCCGGCCCGGAGGGAGCGGGATCTGGGACAACCACGTCGAGTGATACTGCCAGGCGCATCCGGAGCGGGTTCCCATCCGGGTCTGTCCCGCCCGGCGGGCGCGAGTTGTGGCGGGTGTCCGCCGGGCCGCGCGATACCCTGCCCAAATGGCCCTTCCCCAACCCGAGCGGCTGCGCGGTGAGCTGCGCCCGCTGGTCGAGCGCGCGGTGTCCTCGGTCGGATTCGACCTGGAGGACATCGAGGTGCGCCAGGCCGGGCGGCGACGCCTGGTCCGGGTGGTGGTGGATGCCGATACCGGGGTCGGGTTGGACGACATCGCCGTCCTGTCCCGGCGGATCTCCGCCGAGCTGGACCAGCACGACGCCGTGCTCGGCGGGCCGTACACGTTGGAGGTCACCTCCCCGGGGGTGGACCGGCCGCTCACCCTGCCCCGGCACTGGCGGCGGTCGAAGCTGCGCCTGGTCGAGGTGGCGCTGAACGACGCGGCCGGGTTCACCGGGCGGGTCGGTCCGGCCGGTGACGATACGGTGTTGATGTTGGTTGACGGGCGGATGCGAGAGCTTCGCTACGCCGACGTGAAGCGCGCCTCGGTGGTGGTGGAGTTCCGGCACCCCCCGGAGTACGAGCTGCGCGCGCTGGCCGAGGCGGAGGAAGCCAAGGCCGACCGGGATGACCTTGGGGAAGTTGCGGAGGAACACAAGTGAACGTCGACATCGCCGCCCTGCGCGCGATCGAGCGCGACAAGGACATCCCCTTCGACACGGTGATCGAGGCCATCGAGACCGCGTTGCTGACCGCCTACAAACACACCGAGGGCCACCAGGCGCAGGCCCGCATCGACATCGACCGGAAGACCGGCGTGGTCCGGGTGATGGCCCAGGAGCTGGCCGATGACGGCCAACTGGTGCAGGAGTGGGACGACACCCCGGAGGGCTTCGGTCGGATCGCCGCCACCACCGCCCGCCAGGTCATCCTGCAGCGGCTGCGGGACGCCGAGCACGAGCGCACCTACGGCGAGTTCTCCACCAAGGAGGGCGAGATCGTGGCCGGCGTGGTGCAGCGGGACGTGCGGGCCAACGCGCGCGGAGTGGTGGTGGTGCAGCTGGGCGGCTCCACCGAGGGTGTGATCCCGGCCGCCGAACAGGTGCCGGGGGAGCGCTACGAGCACGGCGAGCGGATCCGCTGCTACGTGGTCGGCGTGTCCCGGGGCGGCCGGGGTACCCAGATCACCCTGTCCCGGACCCACCCGAACCTGGTGCGCAAGCTGTTCGCGCTCGAGGTCCCCGAGCTGGTGGACGGCTCGGTGGAGATCTGCGCGGTGGCCCGGGAGGCCGGCCACCGGTCCAAGATCGCGGTGAAGGCCACGGTTCCCTCGGTGAACGCCAAGGGCGCGTGCATCGGGCCGATGGGTCAGCGGGTGCGCAACGTGATGAGCGAGCTGGCCGGCGAGAAGATCGACATCGTGGACTGGTCGGACGAGCCGGGCGAGTTCGTCGGGAACGCGCTGTCCCCGGCGAAGGTCGTGTCGGTGACGGTCCTGGACGAACGGGCGAAGACGGCCCGGGTCGTGGTTCCCGACTTCCAGCTCTCCCTGGCCATCGGCAAGGAGGGGCAGAACGCCCGCCTGGCGGCCCGTCTGACCGGCTGGCGGATCGACATCCGCAGTGACGCGGCCCCGCCGGCCGCCGAGCAGGGGGCTCCGAGCGCATCAGGTTCGCCGGCCGGACACGCCGGTGACCCGATCGCTTAGCGCACGCGCTACACTTTTGGTGGCCAAGCACCGCGATATTGCTCCCGCAGGCGAGTCATCCGACCGGGCCTCCGCAATGGGCCCGGTCCGCACTTGTGTGGGATGCCGTAACCGGTCCTCGGCCACCGAGTTGTTGCGTGTCGTCGAGGAGGCCGGGGTGCTGGTCCCGGACCCGAGGCGGCGGCTTCCTGGTCGAGGTGCCTGGTTGCACCCCGATCCGGAGTGCCTGCGTCGCGCGGAGCGACGGGGGGCGTTTCCGAGGGCGTTGCGCGTCCGAGGTCCGCTCGCCGCCGACGCCGTGTGGCGCCACCTTCAGCTCAACCCGAAGTGCGAGACCGTCTCGCACCTGGATCACGAGAGTCAGGTCGACCCGTCATGAGCCAGCTGTGAAGATCGCACCATGAATGTGCTGCGACAGTAGGACGAGGTCGAGCGGGTAGCTGCCGCCCGGCCTCCGATCAAGAGGAGAGCAGTGGCAGGCAAGGCCCGCGTGCACGAGCTCGCGAAGGAGCTCGGAGTTACCAGTAAGCAAGTTCTCAGCAAGCTGCAGGATCTCGGCGAGTACGTGAAGTCGCCGTCCTCGACGGTGGAAGCCCCGGTCGCCCGCAAGTTGCGTGACGCGATGGCCGGCGGTTCCGGTGGCGGGGATGGCCGGCCGTCCGGCCGAGGTCGCCGTCCCGGCGGTTCCGGTCGCCCCGGCCCCGGCGCGCGTCCGGGTCCGCCGGCCGCCGCCCCGGGCGCTCCGGCGCCTTCGGGGCAGCCGGCCCGCCCGGCCGCGCCCGCCGCGTCGGCTCCGTCCTCGGTGCCGTCGGCGCCGGCGGCGTCCTCTTCGGACGCTCCCGCCCGGCCCCAGCAGCCCCGTCCGTCCGGACCGCGTCCGGGCCCTCGCCCGCCCGCGCCGGCTCGCCCGGAGACCCCGGCACCGGCGGCTCCGGCGGACGCGTCCCGGCCGGGTCCGATGCCCGGCCCGCCGCCGGCGCCCAAGCCGCAGGCCCGCCCGGAACCGCAGGCCCCGGCCCGCCCGGCCGAGCAGCCGCCGCAACCGCAGCAGCCGGCCGCCGCCAGCGCGGATCCCGCCGTGGTTCCCCCGCGTCGGCAGTCGCCCAAACCCGGCCCCCGCGCGCCCAGGGTCGGCAACAACCCGTTCGGTGTCGGTTCCGGCGCTCCCGCGCCTCGGCCGCAGGCAGCACGTCCCGCCCCGCCCAACCAGCAGGGTGGCCAGCAGGCCCCGTCCCGTCCGGGTGGCGGCGGCGCGCCGCGCCCGCAGGGCGGCCCCCGTCCCGGCGGCCCGGCTCCCTCGGGCGGCCCCCGGCCCAACCCGGGCATGATGCCGCCCCGGCCCAACCCGGGCATGATGCCCGGCCGTCCGGCCGGTGGCGGTCGCGGCGGCCCTGGTGGCGGCCCCGGTGGGGGTCGTGGTGGCCCCGGTGGCGGTCGTCCCGGTGGCGGCGGCGGTCGCGGCGGCCCTGGTGGCGGCGGTCGTCCCGGTGGCGGCGGCGGTGGCTTCCGCGGCGGTCCCGGTGGTGGCGGTCCGGGTGGCGGCGGTGGCGCCGGCGCACCGGCCGGTGGTGGCTTCCGGGGTGGCGGCGGTGGCGGTCGTCCCGGTGGTGGCGGCGGCCGTGGTCGCGGCGGTGCCGCGGGTGCGTTCGGCCGTCCCGGTGGGCCGGCCCGCAAGGGCCGCAAGTCGAAGCGGCAGAAGCGCCAGGAGTACGACGCCATGCAGGCGCCGTCGGTCGGCGGTGTGCGGCTGCCCAAGGGCAAGGGCGAGACCATTCGCCTGCCCCGGGGTGCCTCGCTGACCGACTTCGCGGACAAGATCAACGCGAACCCGGCGTCGCTGGTGCAGGTGCTCTTCCACCTCGGAGAGATGGTCACTGCGACCCAGTCGGTGGCCGACGAGGTGCTCGAGCTGCTGGGCACCGAGATGAACTACGTCGTGCAGGTGGTCTCTCCGGAGGAGGAGGACCGCGAGCTGCTCGACTCGTTCGACATCTCGTTCGGTGAGGACACCGGCGACGAGGACGACCTCGAGGTCCGCCCGCCGGTGGTGACCGTGATGGGTCACGTCGACCACGGTAAGACCCGCCTGTTGGACACCATCCGGAAGTCCAACGTGATCGCCACCGAGGCCGGCGGCATCACCCAGCACATCGGCGCCTACCAGGTGGCCACCGAGCTGGAGGGCCTGGAACGGCTGATCACCTTCATCGACACCCCGGGTCACGAGGCGTTCACCGCCATGCGGGCGCGGGGTGCGAAGTCCACCGACATCGCGGTGATCGTGGTGGCGGCGGACGACGGCGTGATGCCCCAGACGGTGGAGGCGATCAACCACGCCCAGGCGGCCGAGGTGCCGATCGTGGTCGCGGTGAACAAGATCGACAAGGAGGGGGCCAACCCCGCCAAGATCCGCCAGCAGCTGACCGAGTACAACCTGGTCGCCGAGGAGTACGGCGGCGACACGATGTTCGTGGACGTCTCCGCCCGGGAGAACATCAACATCGAGCAGCTCCTCGAGGCCATCCTGCTCACCGCGGACGCGGCGCTGGACCTGCGGGCCAACCCGAACATGGAGGCCCAGGGTGTGGCCATCGAGGCGCACCTGGACCGGGGCCGAGGCCCGGTGGCGACCGTGCTGGTTCAGCGCGGCACGCTGCGGGTCGGTGACTCGGTCGTGGCCGGAGATGCCTCCGGCCGGGTGCGGCGCATGCTGGACGAGTACGGCGAGGACGTCGAAGAGGCGTACCCGTCGCGCCCGGTCCAGGTCATCGGCTTCACCTCGGTGCCCGGCGCCGGCGACACCTTCCTGGTGGTCGACGAGGACCGGGTGGCCCGGCAGATCGCCGACCGGCGGCGCGCCCGCGAGCGCAACGCCGAGCTGGCGCAGCGCCGCAAGCGGGTCAGCCTGGAGGACCTGGACGCCGCGCTGAAGGAGACCGACACCCTCAACCTGATCATCAAGGGTGACAACTCGGGTACCGTCGAGGCCCTCGAGGACGCACTGCTGAAGATCGAGGTCGGGGACGACGTCGCGCTGCGGGTCACGCACCGGGGCGTCGGTGGTATCACCGAGAGCGACGTCAACCTGGCCATCGCGTCGGACGCCATCGTCCTGGGCTTCAACGTCCGGGCCGAGGGCAAGGCCACCGAGATGGCCAACCGCGAGGGCGTGGAGATCCGCTACTACTCGGTGATCTACCAGGCCATCGACGAGATCGAGGCCGCCCTGAAGGGCATGCTGAAGCCGGAGTACGAAGAGGTCGAGCTGGGCCGGGCGGAGATCCGCGAGGTCTTCCGTTCGTCCAAGGTCGGCACGATCGCCGGTTGCATGGTGCAGTCCGGGATCATCCGGCGCAACGCCCGGGCGCGGTTGCTGCGGGACAACGTGGTCGTCGTGGAGAACCAGCCGATCAGCTCGCTGCGCCGGTTCAAGGACGACGCGGTCGAGGTGCGGGATGGCTTCGAGTGTGGTCTCACCCTCGGGTCGTTCAACGACATCAAGGTCGGCGACATCATCGAGACCTTCGAGATGCGGGAGAAGCCGAGGGCGTAACCGGAAGCCGGGCGCGGGGTCGACTGCCTCGCGCCCGGCCGCCGGTCGCGGCACATCATGTACGTAGGGGCCTTGGAGCTCGACGTGTTGCTCGGTGACGTCGGCTCGCTGAAACAGAAGCGGTCGCTGGTGCGGCCGGTGCTCGCGGAGCTGCGTCGCCGGTACGAGGTGGCGGTGGCCGAAGCGGGCCACCTCGAGCTGCACCGACGGGCGCTGCTCGGGGTCAGCTGCGTGGCCGCCGACGCCGGCTACGTGACCGAGGTGTTGGATCAGTGCGAGCGGATGGTTGCCGCGCGCCCGGAGCTGGAGCTGCTCTCCGCCCGGCAGCGGATCATCGGCCCGCACGACGACTGAGGGAGGGCATCGTGGTGGACCACGCGAGGGCCAGCCGACTGGCCAAGCGAATCGCGCAGATCGTGGCATCCGCGCTGGAGCACGAGGTCAAGGACCCCCGACTGGCCATGGTGACGATCACCGACGCCCGGGTGACCGGTGACCTGCACGATGCCACCGTCTACTACACCGTGCTGGGCAACACGGTGGACGCCGAGCCGGACACCAAGGGCGCGGCGGCCGCACTGGCCAGCGCGACCGGGGTGCTGCGCTCGATGGTCGGCCAGCAGACCGGGGTTCGGTTCACCCCGACGTTGACCTTCGTCCCCGACACCGTGCCCGACACCGCCCGCGGCATGGACGAGCTCCTGGCCCGCGCGCGGGACGCGGACGCGCAGGTGGCGAGGTTGGCCGCCGGTGCCAAGCCCGCCGGCGACGCCGACCCGTACCGGGCTCCGAGGGAAGACGACGAGGAGTAGCCCCTCGCACCCAGCCGGCTCCGAACCGAACAGCCAATAACCGGTCGCGGGTGCGGCGAGCGAAAGGCACCCTGGGCGGGTGGTCGAACCCAAACGAGCGGATGCCGGGGCGCGTGAGGTGGTGAGGCTGGCGGCGCCGGCGCTGCTGGTGCTGGCGGCCGAGCCGCTGTACCTGCTGGTGGACACGGCGGTGGTGGGGCACCTGGGGGCGGTCCCGCTGGCCGGGTTGGCGGTGGGGGCGGTTCTGCTGGCGCAGACGGCCGCCCAGCTGACCTTTCTTTCCTACGGCACCACCGCCCGGGCCGCCCGGCTGTACGGCGCGGGCCGGCGCGCCGACGCGATCGTGGAGGGCGTGCAGTCCACCTGGCTGGCGCTGGGCATCGGGGTACTGCTGGTGCTGGTCGGGCAGCTGGTGGCCGGGCCGGTGGCGCGGGCGATCGGCGGCGGGCCGGGGCCGGTGGCCGACGCGGCGATCGCCTGGCTGCGGGTGGCGCTGTGCGGGGCTCCGCTGGTCCTGGTGACGCTGGCCGGCAACGGGTGGATGCGCGGGCTGCAGGACACCGCCCGGCCGTTGCGCTACGTGTTGGCCGGCAACGGGCTGTCCGCGGTGCTGTGTCCGCTGCTGGTGTACGGGCCGGGGCCGCTGCCGGCCTGGGGACTGGTCGGTTCGGCGGTGGCCAACGTGGCCGGGCAGGTGGTGGCCTCGGTGCTGTTCGGCGCCGCGCTGCTGCGCGAGCGGGTGCCGCTGGCGCCGGTGCCGGCGTTGCTGCGCGCGCAGCTGGGCATGGGGCGTGACCTGGTGCTGCGCAGCCTCGGTTTCCAGGCCTGCTTCCTCTCCGCCGCCGCCGTGGCCTCGCGGTTCGGCGCGCCGGCGGTGGCCGCGCACCAGGTGGTGCTGCAGCTGTGGAACTTCCAGGCCCTGGTGCTGGACTCGCTGGCGATCGCGGCGCAGTCGCTGGTCGGCGCGACGCTCGGAGCCGGCGGGGGAGATCGGGCCAGGGAACTGGCCCGGCGGGTCACCCGGTACGGCCTGGTGCTGGGCTGCTTCTTCGGCGTGCTGTTCGGCGCGCTGGCCTGGGTGCTGCCGCGAGTGTTCACCAACGACCCGGCGGTGCTGGCCGCCATACCGGTGCCGTGGTGGTTCTTCGTGCTGTTGCAGCCGATCGCCGGGGTGGTCTTCGCCCTGGACGGGGTGCTGCTGGGCGCCGGGGACGCCGGGTTCCTGCGCACCTGGACACTGCTCGCCGCCGGGCTGGGTTTCCTTCCGTTGATCTGGGCGTCACTGGCGTTTGGCTGGGGGCTCGCCGGCATCTGGACCGGCCTGGCTATGTTCATGCTGATCAGGCTGGCCAGCGTGGCGGCGCGGACCCACTCGGGCGCGTGGGCGGTACTCGGCGCGGTTCGGCACTGACAGAGACCCGAGAACCGGGGGGATCATGCCGTTGACCAGCCAACTCCGCCGGCTCGCATGGGGCGAGCGGGCGTGCAAGGTACTCGTCGAGGTGGCCGACCTCAGCCCGGCGGGTTGGCGGCGGCTGGCCGCCGACCCCGAGCTGCGCTGGCGCCGGCTGAGTGCGACCCGCCCGGCCGGTGGCACCGGGGCGGTGCGCCGGCGGCGGGGCCGGCTGGAACCCGCCGGGCGGACGCACACGGCCGCGCCGACCCCGGCGGTGCTGGAGGCCAGCGGAGTGGCCGGCGGTACGGCGGCGGTGGCCAAGCAGCGGCTGGCCGCGCACGCGCTGGCCCGATTACACGCGGCCGGCCTGGACGGTGAGGTGGTCGGCGCCGCGCTGGCCGAGCCCGAGGAGGGGTCGGCGGCGCCCTCCGACGCCGAGTCGGTGTGGCCGGCCTCGCACGGCGTACTGATCTTCGGGCCGGCCCGGCAGGAGGAGCTGGACCGCCGGTTCGCCCTGGCCGCCCAGGCCTGGTCGCTGAACGGCCGGGCCGCCCGCCCGCCGGTGCTGGACCCGCCCGGCGAGCGCCGCCGGCGCGCCCGGGTCGATCTGCTGGCCGGGCTGTGTGTGCTGCCGTTGTTGCTGATGCTGGTGGCCACGGTGGGTCCGTGGCTGAGCGACCGGGCGTGGGTGTTGCTGCTGGCTGCCGCCGCGCTGTGCGTCGTGGTGCCGGTGCTGGTGGTGCAGGCCCTGGCGAACCGCCGGCCGGGGCTGGCGCCGGTGCGCGGCCGGGCGCTGGGGTTGGCCGCCGCGCTGATCGTGCTGGTGCTGGTGGCCCGGGTGCTGGCGCACCTGCCGGTGCCGCCGCTGGCCGTGATGGTCGGCTCCGCCGTGTTGATCGCGCTGCTCACGCCGGTGGTGGCCCGGCTGGCCCCCACCGGGTCCACCCCGAGGGCGGCCTCGGTGTTGCTGGTGCTGGGCCTGGCCGTGCTGGCCGCGCCGGTCGGCGAGCTGTTGGACGGGGTGTACCTGGGCCGGTTGGGGCTGCGGGCCACCGACGTCTCGCTCACCTTCGCCCAGCGCTGGTGGTCCGGGGCGTTCTTCGGGGTGACCGCGTTGGCCGGACTGATGCTGATCGCCTCGGTGTGGGGCTGGGTGCGCCAGCTGGACGCGGTGGGCCGTCGCCGGGCCCGGCCGCCCGCCCCGCTGCTCGCGCTGTTCGGCCTGGTCTACGCGGCGGCGCTGTTGGCGCTGGCCAGCACGGTGGCCTGGCAGCGGGCCGGCACGGCCGCCGCCGACGCACTGCCCGGCGAGTGGGGCGGCATCAACCCGGCGTGGGTGTGCTGGTCACCGGTGTCGCCGCCGGGCGCGGTGGACGAGGTGGGCTTTGCCGGCCGGGCGTTGCCGCCGACCGGGCACGCGGTGGCCTGGCTGGGCACCTCGGACGACCGGTACTCCCTCTGGTCGGCGGAGACCGGCGGCGTCACCGTCACCGACCGGATCCGTCTGCGCCTGCGCGACCAACCCGGCCCTTGTTGAATCGTAACTTGATTCCGTAACATTGATCCGATTACCCTCGGACCATGACGGTCGACTACCGATTCGCCAACTCGATTGCCACCCTGACCATGGACGACGGCAAGGTGAACGCGCTGTCCACGGCCCGGTTCGCCGAGCTGAACCACGTGCTGGACCGGGCCGAGCGGCAGGCCGAGGCGGTGGTGCTCACCGGGCGTCCCGGCGTCTTCTCCGCCGGCTTCGACCTGCCCGTGCTCCGGGCCGGTGGGGTGGACGCCACCACCATGCTGCGCGCCGGGTTCGAGACCGCCGCCCGGCTGCTGGCCTTCCCGGTGCCGGTGGTGGTCGCGGGCACCGGCCACGCCATGGCGATGGGGCTGTTCCTGCTGCTCGGCGGGGACTACCGGATCGTGGCCGATGGCGACTACAAGCTGGCGGCGAACGAGGTGGCCATCGGGCTCACCATGCCGCGCACCGCCGTGGAGATCCTGCGGCTGCGGCTGAGCCCGGCCGCCTTCCAACGCGCCGTGGCGCTGTCCGAGACGTTCGGCCCCTACAACGCGGTGCTGGCCGGGCTGGCCGACCGGGTGGTGGCGGCCGAGGAGCTGTCGGCGGTCGCCCACGAGCTGGCCGGGCAGATGCGCGGGTTGGACCGCGAAGCGCATCTGGCCAGCAAGTTGCGGGCCAGGGCGGGCGCACTGGCCGCGATCCGCGAGGCGATCGAACGGGACACGGCCGAGCCGCTCCCGGTCCGCCGCTAGGCTCCACCCGGTGCCGAGGCCGAAACAGCGAACCCCCGAGCTGCGCGATCGCCTGCTGCGCGCCGCGATCGACACCCTGACCGACGGCGGGATCGCCGGGTTCACCACCCGGCGCGTGGCGGCCGGCGCGGAGACCTCGGTGCCGGCGGTCTACGAGCTTTTCGGGGACAAGGCCGGGCTGGCCAGGGAGATCTTCTTCGAAGGGTTCCGCCGGCTGGGCGGAATGTTGCGTGCGGTGCCCGACGGCGCCGACCCCCGGCACGACCTGGTGTGCACCATCGACGCGTTCCGCGAGTTCGTGCGGCACAACCCGGAGCTGGTCGAGGTGATGTTCGGGCGGCCGTTCGCCGACTTCGACCCCGGACGGGGCGAGCGGGCCGCCGGCGACGTGGTCCGGGAGACCCTCACCGGCCGCGTGCGCCGTTGCGTGGAGGCCGGTGAGCTGGACGGCGACCCGACCGACCTGGCGCACGTGCTGATCGCGGTCGCCCAGGGCCTGGCCCGGCAGGAGGTGGCCGGCTGGCTGGGGGTCACCGAGGTCGAGCGGGACCGGCGCTGGTCGCTGGCCTTCGAGCGGGTGCTGCGGGCGCCATAGTCAGCATGGCTGTCTAATTTCTCACTGGCTCCAGGTGAATGCACAGCTATGCTGTGTATATGACCGCCGCCGACCAGATGACCGACCTTGCGGCGCTGCACGCCGCCGACGAGCTGCGCAACAGCGTGATGCGGCTGACCCGGCGGCTGCGCTACGAACGCCCGCCGCACGGGGTGGGGCTGACCAAGATGGCCTTCCTCAGCCACCTGGACCGGGTCGGCCCGGCCACGACCAGCGAGCTGGCGGCGACCGAGGGCATTGCCCAGCAGTCCGCCGCGCGCGCGGTGAACGACCTGGTGGAGGCCGGCCTGGTGGGCCGGGAGCCGGATCCCCGGGACGGCCGGCAGGTGCTGCTGCACCTGCGCCCGGCCGGCCGCAAGCTGCTCGAGTCGGACCGGGCGCAGCGGAACGCCTGGCTGGCCTGGGCGATGACCGAGCGGCTCACCGACGTGGAGCGCGAGCTGCTCGGCCTCACCGGGAAGCTGCTGGACCGGCTCGCGGGAGCCGAATGACCACCGAGACGCCTCGCCGCGAGCGGACGCGGTTACCGCCGGCCTTCCTCACCGCCATCGCGCTGGGCACGCTGCTGCAGCCGCTGAACTCGTCGATGATCGCGGTCGCGCTGGTGTCCATCCGCGACGAGTTCGACGCCGGCTCCGCCGCGTCCTGGCTGCTCTCCGGCCTCTACATCACCACGGCGGTGGCCGCGCCGGCGATGGGCCGGCTGGCCGACCTGATCGGGCCGAGGCGGGTGTACCTGGCCGGGATGGCGCTGGTCGCCATCGCCAGCGCGGCCACCCCGTTCGTGCCCGGGCTGGGCTGGCTGGTGGCGATCCGGGTGCTGCTCGGCCTCGGCACGGCGGCGCAGTACCCGGCCGGCGTGGCGCTGATCCGGGCCGAGTCCGACCGCCGGGGCGCCCGCGCCGGCGGCGCGCTCGGCCTGCTCGCGGTGTGTGGCCAGGCCAGCGTGGCGGTCGGCCCCAGCCTGGGCGGGGTGCTGGTCGGCGCGTTCGGCTGGCAGGCGGTGTTCCTGGTGAACCTGCCGTTGGTGCTGGCCGGCAGCGTGCTGGCGCTGCGGGTGCTGCCGGCCTCGCCCGGCAGTGGTCGGGTCGGGTTGCTGAGGAGACTGGACCTGCCGGGCATGGCCACCTTCGCCGCCGCGATGACCGCGCTGATGGCCTTCCTGCTCTCGGTCACCGGCCGGCCCAACTGGTGGCTGCTGGCGGCCTTCCCGGTGCTCCTGGCCGCTTTCGTGGCCCTCGAGCTGCGCGCGGCGGAGCCGTTCCTGGACCTTCGCTCGCTGGCCGGCAACACCGCGCTCACCGGCACCTACCTGCGCGTGGGGCTCACCTACGTGGCCTTCTACCAGATCTTCTTCGGCCTGCCGCAGTGGTTGGAGCAGGGCCGGGGGCTGGACGTCGCGCTGACCGGGCTGGTCATGCTGCCGATGTCCGGGCTGGCCGCGCTGAACGTGGTGTACGCCGCCCGCCTGGAACGGCGCCGGGGGCCGCGTCCGCTGCTGATCATCGGCTCCACCGGTTTGCTGGCCGGCGGGCTGCTGCTCGCCTTCGTGCTCGGCGGGTCCGCCTCGTTGTGGCTGGTCTTCGCGGTGAGTGCGCTGCTCGGCCTGCCCAACGCGTTCAACAGCCTGGGCAACCAGGCCGAGATGTTCCACGCCGCCGACCCGGCGGCGATGGGGGCGGCGTCCGGGCTGTACCGGACCTCCCAGTACGTGGGCGCCAACCTGGCCGCCGCCCTGCTCGAGGTCGTGTTCGCCGGCCCGCCGGCCGACCCCGGCCTGCACCGCATGGGCCTGAGCATCGCCGCCATCGCGGTGGTTCTCCTGGCCGCCGCGCTGCTCGGCGGCCGCCGCCGCACCCGTACTCCCTAGCGGGATGATCCGCCGTGGCTGACCTCGACCATGGCGGCGTCCACCAGGCTCGGGTCGTCCAGCACCGCCTGGAATCGCTCGTCGTCGCGTTCGCCCTGGAGCTTGGCGATGACCATGGTGGCGACGCTGTTGCCGATGCAGTTGGTCAGGGCCCGGCCCTCGCTCATCACCCGGTCGATGCCGACGATCACCGCGATGCCGATGGCGATCGCCTCAGCGGTGAAGAACTCGCCGCCGAAGGCCTGCAGCGAGGCACTGAGCGTGATCAGGCCGGAGCCGGTGATCCCGGCCGCGCCCTTCGAGGTGATCAGCATCATCGCCACCAGGCCGAGCTGCGCGGGCAGCGGCAGGGTCTCGCCGCCGGCCTGGATGATGAACAGCGCGCCCAGGGTCAGGTAGATGCAGGTGCCGTCCAGGTTGAACGAGTAGCCGGTGGGGATCACCACGCCCACCGTCTGCCGGGACGCGCCGGCCGACTCCAGCTTGGCCAGCAGCCGGGGCAGCACGGTCTCCGAGGACGAGGTGCCCAGGATGATCAGCAGCTCGTCCTTGATCAGCCGGACGAACTTGAAGATGTTGAACCCGCTCCACGCGGCCAGCGCGCCGAGTATGCCGAACACGAAGATCGCGCAGGTCACCCAGAAGACGACCATCAGCATGCCCAGGTTGACCAGCGACCCGCCGCCGAACGCGGAGACGGTGTACGCCATGCCGCCGAACGCGCCGAACGGCGCCACCCACATGATGATCCGGATGATGCCGAAGACCACCTTGCTGGCGGTGTTCACCACGTCGACCACCCGGTCGCGCATGGCCGGGGCGAGCATCGACACGGCGCACGCGGTGACGATGGCCAGCACCAGCACCTGCAGGACCTTGTTGTCCACGAACGGGCCGACGAAGCTGTCCGGCAGCAGATCCTTGGTGAGGAAGTTGACCAGGCCGGAGCCCTCCGCCGGCGGCTTCATCTGGCTCTGTGCCTTGGCCAGGTCGGCCGCGCTGGGGTGGCCCGAGAAGCCGGCGCCGGGCTTGAGCAGGTTGCCCGCCAGCAGGCCCAGGATGAGCGAGACCGCCGTGGCGATCAGGAAGTAGATCAGCGCCCGGGCGGCCAGCCCGCCGGCGCGGGCCAGGTTGCCCAGCGAGGCGATGCCCACCACCACGGTGCAGAAGATCACCGGGCCGGTGATGATGTGGATGAGCTGGAGAAACACGTCCGCCATCCACTTGGTGTTCTTCGCCACGCCCGGCGCGACCAGGCCCAGCAGGATGCCGCCGGCGATGGCGACCAGGATCCAGAACCAGAGCTTCCCGTAGAACTTCCCTCGGTCCGGTGGGGGTGACCCGCCGTTTTCCCCTGGTGGCGGTGGCGCGGTCGACGTGGTCGAGGTGTCCTGCTCGCTCATCTACCCCTCCGAACTCCTATGTCCGGGGTCACACTAAGGACTGGTGCACCCATTCGCCAGGTTTCTTAACCGTGCGGAAGGATATGCGGCCATGTCGGTACCTTCCGGTCTGGTGATCGTGGACAAGCCGCCCGGGATGACCTCGCACGACGTGGTCGGCCGGCTGCGCCGGCTGCTCGGCACCCGCAAGATCGGCCACGCGGGCACCCTGGACCCGATGGCCACCGGGGTCCTGGTGCTCGGCGTGCAGCGGGCCACCCGGCTGCTCGGCCACCTGGCCCTGGACACCAAGTCCTACGCCGCCACCATTCGGCTGGGCGCCACCACCAGCACCGACGACGCGGAGGGCGAGGAGCTCACCCGCACCGACGCCGCTTCCGTCGACGAGGCGCAGGTGGGCGCCGGGATGGCCGCGCTCACCGGGGCGATCGAGCAGGTGCCCAGCGCGGTGAGCGCGATCAAGGTGGACGGCCGTCGCGCCTACGCCAGGGTGCGCGCGGGGGAGCGGGTGGAACTGCCGGCGCGGCCGGTCACGGTGACCGAGTTCCGCCTGGACGCGCTGCGCCGGGCCGACCCGTTCACCGACCTGGACGTCACGGTGGACTGTTCGTCAGGCACCTACATCCGTGCGCTCGCCCGCGACCTCGGCGCCGGGCTCGGCGTCGGCGGGCATCTCACCGCGCTGCGCCGCACCCGGGTCGGTCCGTTCGACCTGGCCAGCGCGCGCACCCTGGACGAGCTGGCGGAGCGGCCCGAGCTGACCCACTCGGTGGACACCGCGGTCGCCGCCGCGTTCCGGCTGCGGGTGGCCAGCCCGGACGAGGCGCGGTCGCTGTCCTTCGGCCGCCCGCTGGACGTCGCGGGCATCGCCGGGGTGTACGCGGTCACCGATTTGGACGGCCGGGCGTTGGCGCTGGTCAGCGAGGAGCGAGGGCAGGCAAGGCCGGTGCTCGTACTGGCCCCGGCGGGGGCTGCGTAGGCTCGCGGATGTGCTGCGCTGGCGAGGCCTGGATGACGTGCCCACTGGCTGGGGGCGGAGCGTGGTCACCATCGGGGTGTTCGACGGGGTCCACCGGGGCCACCAGAAGCTGATCGGCCGGGCCGTAGAGGTGGCCACGGAACGCGATCTGCCTCCGGTGCTGGTGACCTTCGACCCGCACCCGACCGAGGTGATCCGCCCCGGCCAGCACCCTGCCCAACTGACGACGCTGACCCGGCGGGCCGAGCTGGTGGGTGAGCTCGGCATCGCGGCGTTCTGCGTGGTGCCGTTCACCAGCGAGCTGGCCCGCATGCCGGCGGACGAGTTCGTGCACGAGGTGCTGGTGGAACGGCTGCACGCGGCGGCCGTGGTGGTGGGGGACAACTTCACCTTCGGCTACGGCGCGCGCGGCCACGTGCCGCTGCTGCGCCAGCTGGGGCGGCGGTTCGGGTTCGCGGTGGAGGGGCTGCCGCTGATCACCGACACCAGTGACCCGCGCGACGGGGTGACCTTCTCGTCCACCTACATCCGCTCCTGCATCGACGGCGGGGACGTGGCGCTGGCGGCCGGTGCGCTGGGCCGGCCGCACCGGCTGGAGGGCGTGGTGGTGCGCGGCGACCGGCGCGGCCACGAGCTGGGCTTCCCGACCGCCAACCTGGCCACGCCGCCGCACGCCGCCGTGCCCACCGACGGGGTCTACGCGTGCTGGTTCGTGCACGGGCAGCGGCGGCTCCCGGCGGCGGTCTCGGTGGGCACCAACCCCACGTTCTCCGGGCGGGAACGCACGGTGGAGGCGTACGTGCTGGACGTGGACGAGGACTTCTACGGCCACCACGTGGCGCTGGACTTCGTGGAGCGGCTGCGCGGGATGGTCCGCTTCGACGGCGTGCCGGCGTTGGTCGAGGAGATGAAGCGGGACGTGGCCCGCGCCCGAGAGCTGTTGCGGAGCTGAGCGTCCCGGCCTGACGGCGCAGCGGCTGGGCGATCTGCCGCGCCTTGGGTGCGGCGTGGCCGCTTGCGTTCGGTTCCCCGGTGCTGGCGAGGTGCCGGCGGGCATCCCGGCCGCCCCGGGCGAGCCACCACCCGGGAAACGCAACGGGTGGCACCCAAGCCGCTGGGGGACGCGACCCCCTAAACCACCGGCGCGCACCGGTCGACACTCACCCTGAGTGACCGCCGAGTGGTCGGTGGGACAGTTGAGACGGCGAGCCGGCTGTGCTGGGTGTCCACCCCCGCCGAGTGCGTGGTGAGTCCGGTTTTGATCAAGGAATGAGCCGACTGAGCCAGCACTCGACGACCAGCGGCGATCACACCCGATCACACTCGGTGAGGCACCCGAAGACCTCAACCGGCGGCACCCGAGCCAGCAGGCCACTTAGCCCGCGCCGTCCAAGCTGGTCTTTGAACTGACACCCGACCATCCAAGTCCCAGCACCCGTCTGGGAACTCCGCTGATTCAGCCACGTCAGCGGGGCCGGGGCTGAATGACCGCGGGGAAGCCTGGGTGAGTGGTGGGTTCGAACGCTGCCGGCTCTGCGAGCCACCACACCGATCCCCGTAGACGGGAGTTCCCGGATGCGCTCTGAGATATAGCGATCAAGGCGGATATTTCCGTTTCGCCCCGCGCGGGGACCTCCGCCTGCGAACATGCTTGCGTACCGACGGTGTAACCGGACGCGAGCGGGGGCACGGTGGCAGTGCAGGACGGCTCGATGTTCGCCCGCAACGTGGCGCGACAGCGCGAGCTCTACGGGGAGCCGCTGGGCGACCGGATCCGCCGGCTGCAGACCAGCCTGGGGGTTTCCCAGGCGCGGCTGGCCGAGGGCCTCGGCCTCAGCACGGCCATGCTCAGCCAGCTGGTCAGTGCGCGCCGGGTGAAGATCGGCGATCCCGGCGTGCTGGCCCGGCTGGTGCTGCTCGAGCGGTACCTGCTGCGGTTGCCGCCCGGCGCCGAGGTGCAGGCCGAGGAACTGCTGGCCAAGCTGCGCACCGCTCGCCCGCACCTGGCCGTGCCGGGGGCCGCGCGGGACCCCGCCGAGTCGCTGCGTTCGGTGGCCGCGCCGGCCCAGCTGGCCGCCGCCGCCAGCGTGCTGGGACCCCGGTTCCCGGCCATTGCCGAGCTGCTGCGCCGTGCGGCCAAGGAGCGTCGGTGATGGCCAGGTTGTTCACCACCCTGTGGCCGTCCGAGGCCGCCGTGCACGCGTTGCGGGCCGAGCTGGCCGGCGTGTCCAACTGGCCGCCGGAGGGGTGGCGGGCCGTGCCGATGAGCCGCTGGCACGTGACGTTGTGCTTCCACGGCGAGGGGGATGCCGGGGTGCTGGCCCGGCGGCTGGACGCGGCCGCCGGCGGGCTGCCCGCGCCGGCCCTGCGGTTGGCCGGGGCGGTCGCCTTCGACGGAGTCGCGGCGGTGGGCGTGCGGCCGGTGGCGGACGCGGACGGGGAGGCACTGCACGACCTGGTCCGAGCGGCCGGCGGGGCGGCCGACCGGTTCCGCGCCCACCTCACCCTGGCCCGCACCACCCGGCGCGGTGACGCCCCGCCCCCGCGCGGCCCGCTGGACGGCTACGCCGGGCCGCAATGGCGCCCCGCCGAGGTGTGCCTGGTGCGTTCGGAGCTCACCTCGGGCGTGCGCCGCTACACCGTCCTGCATCGGGTGAACCTGGCGCCCGGGGCGGTGTGTCCGGTACCGGGCGGCGATCGGGCGCACAGTCACACCTGGTAATCTCACCAGTTGGGTGCGGCTGCGGTCCGTGGCGGCCGGCACCGTCTACCACCGCGGCGCGGGCTTTTGGCGGGCGCGGGGCCACACGGCACACACCAAGCAATGAGGAGTTACCCAACCGTGGCACTTTCCGCCGCTGAGAAGAAGGACATTCTCTCCGACTACGGAGTACACGAGTCCGACACCGGTTCGCCCGAGGCGCAGGTCGCCCTGCTGACCAAGCGCATCATCGGGCTCACCGAGCACCTCAAGCAGCACAAGCACGACCACCACTCGCGGCGTGGTCTGCTGCTCATGGTCGGCCGCCGCCGGCGGCTGCTGCAGTACCTTCGGAAGGTCGACGTGGCCCGCTACCGGTCACTGATCGAGCGGCTCGGCCTGCGTCGTTGAGCCATTGCGAGGGGGAGTGTCCGGACCGGCGCTCCCCCTCGCGGCATTCCGAAACCCCCAGAACTAGATAACGGAAACGGCCGCCGCGGCTTTCGGAACGAAGAAACCCGATCGCCGGTCCTCGGTAGTGGTTCCCGGAAGGCATCCGCCGGACCCGGGAACTTCGATCGAAGACCGGCCTCGCTCCGAGCCCCGCGGCGCGCCCCAGCACAAAAGAGGAGCGTTCGCTTTCATGTCAGAAGCGGTTCACGAAACCACCGCGACCCTGGACAACGGGAGCTTCGGCACCCGCACCGTCCGGTTCGAGACCGGCCGGCTCGCCCGGCAGGCCGCCGGATCCGTCGCTGCCTACCTTGACGACGAGACCATGCTGCTGTCCGCCACCACGGCGTCCAAGCAGCCCAAGGACCAGTTCGACTTCTTCCCGTTGACCATCGACGTGGAGGAGCGGATGTACGCCGCCGGGCGCATTCCCGGCTCCTTCTTCCGCCGTGAGGGCCGGCCGTCAACGGACGCCATCCTGGCCTGCCGGCTGATCGACCGGCCGCTGCGCCCGACCTTCACCGACGGCCTGCGCAACGAGGTGCAGGTCGTGGTGACCGTGCTCTCGCTGCACCCGCAGGACCCGTACGACGTGCTGGCCATCAACGCCGCGTCCGCGTCCACCCAGATCTCCGGGCTGCCCTTCTCCGGGCCGGTCGGCGGCGTTCGGGTGGCGCTCATCGACCGCCAGTGGGTCGCCTTCCCGACCTACGAGCAGCTCGAGACGGCCGTGTTCGACATGGTGGTCGCCGGGCGCATCGCCGGTGACGACGTGGCGATCATGATGGTCGAGGCGGAAGCCACCGAGAAGACCATCGAGCTGATCGCCGGCGGCGCCACCGCGCCGACCGAGGAGGTCGTGGCCGCCGGCCTGGAGGCCGCGAAGCCGTTCATCCGCGCGCTGTGCGTGGCCCAGCGGGAGCTGTTCGAGGCGGCCGCCAAGCCCACCGTCGAGTTCCCCACCTACCCGGCCTACCAGCCGGACGCGCTGGACGCGGTCACCGACCTGGTGTCCGCCGACCTGGCGCAGGCGCTGACCATCGCCGACAAGCAGGCGCGTAGCGCCCGCGAGGACGAGCTCAAGGCCGAGGTGCTGGACAAGCTCGCGGCGAAGTTCGAGGGCCGGGAGAAGGAGCTGGGCGGCGCGTTCCGCGCGCTCACCAAGAAGCTGGTCCGGCAGCGCATCCTGCGGGACAAGGTGCGCATCGACGGCCGCGGCGTCACCGACATCCGGCCGCTGTCGGCCGAGGTCGAGGTGGTGCCCCGGGCGCACGGCTCGGCGCTGTTCGAGCGCGGCGAGACCCAGATCATGGGGGTCACCACGCTGAACATGCTGCGCATGGAGCAGCAGCTGGACACGCTCTCCCCGGAGACGCGCAAGCGCTACATGCACAACTACAACTTCCCGCCCTACTCGACCGGTGAGACCGGCCGGGTGGGTTCGCCGAAGCGCCGGGAGATCGGCCACGGCGCGCTGGCCGAGCGGGCGCTCATGCCCGTGCTGCCCAGCCGGGAGGAGTTCCCGTACGCGATCCGCCAGGTCTCCGAGGCGCTGGGCTCCAACGGGTCCACCTCGATGGGCTCGGTGTGCGCGTCCACGCTGTCGCTGCTCAACGCCGGGTGCCCGCTGAAGGCCCCGGTCGCCGGCATCGCGATGGGCCTGATCTCCGACGAGGTCGACGGCAAGATGTCCTACATCGCGCTGACCGACATCCTCGGTGCCGAGGACGCGTTCGGCGACATGGACTTCAAGGTCGCCGGCACCAAGGACTTCGTGACCGCGCTGCAGCTGGACACCAAGCTGGACGGCATCCCGTCCGAGGTGCTCGCCCAGGCGCTGTCCCAGGCCAAGGACGCCCGGCTGACCATCCTGGACGTGATCGCCGAGGCGATCGACGAGCCGGACGAGATGAGCCAGTACGCGCCCCGGGTGACCAGCGTGAAGATCCCGGTGGACAAGATCGGCGAGGTCATCGGCCCGAAGGGCAAGATGATCAACTCGATCACCGAGCAGACCGGCGCGGACATCTCGATCGAGGACGACGGCACCATCTACGTGGGTGCGGCGGACGGCCCGTCCGCCGAGGCGGCGATCGCCATGATCAACGGGATCGCCAACCCGCAGCTGCCCAAGGTGGGCGAGCGGTTCCTGGGTACGGTGGTCAAGACCGCCGCGTTCGGCGCGTTCGTCTCCCTGGTGCCCGGCAAGGACGGCCTGGTGCACATCTCCAAGCTGGGCAACGGCAAGCGCATCGGCAAGGTGGAGGACGTCGTCAAGGTCGGCGACAAGCTCCGCGTCGAGGTGGTCGACATCGACAACCGGGGCAAGGTCTCCCTGGTCCCCGTGGTCGAGGAAGCCCCGGCCGTGCCGGCCGCCGAGGCCACCGCGTCTTCCTCGGAAGAGGCACCGGTCAGTTGACGCTGCTCGCCCCGTCGGGCCCGACCCCCGGCGCGGGCGCCGCGTCCAACTCGGACGAGGTCACCCTCAGCCTGCTGCCCAGCGGGCTGAGGGTGGTCACCGAACCACTGCCGGGGGTGCGCTCCGCCTCGGTCGGGGTGTGGATCGGCGCCGGCTCCCGGGACGAGGTCGCCGGCCAGGCCGGCGCCGCGCACTTCCTGGAGCACCTGCTGTTCAAGGGCACCGCTCGGCGCACCTCGGTGCGGATCGCCGAGGAGATCGACGCGGTCGGCGGCGAGCTGAACGCGTTCACCGCCAAGGAGCACACCTGCTTCTACGCCCAGGTGCTGGACACCGACCTGCCGCTGGCGGTTGACCTGCTGGTGGACGTGGTGACCGCCGCGACCATGACCCCGGCCGACGTCGAGCTGGAGCGCGCGGTGGTGCTGGAAGAGATCGCCATGCGCGCCGACGACCCGGAGGACATGCTCGGCGAGGTGTTCGACACCGCGCTGTTCGGGGACCACCCGCTCGGCCGCCCGGTGATCGGCTCACAGGCCTCCGTGGAGGCGCTCACCCAGGCCGGCCTGCACGGTTTCTGGCGGGAGCGCTACACCCCACCGCGGATGGTGCTCGCGGCGGCCGGCAACGTGGAGCACGCCCGGGTGCTGGAGCTGGCCGAGGCGGCGTTCCCGGCCGCGCCGGCCGGCACCCCGCTGGCGCCCCGCCAGGGGCCGCCGGTGGCGACTGGGGAAGCGCGGGTGGAGGTGCACCACGCGGACACCGAACAGGCGCACCTGATGCTGGGCGTGCGTGGCCTGGACCGCCGCGACGAGCGGCGCACCGCGTTGGAGGTGCTCAACACCGCGCTCGGGGGCGGGCTCAGCTCGCGGCTGTTCCAGCAGGTCAGGGAGCAGCGTGGGCTCGCATACTCGGTCTACTCGGCCACCACCAGCTACGCGGACGCCGGTCAGCTCGCGGTGTACGCGGGCTGCCAGCCGGACCGGCTCGGCGAGGTCACCTCGGTGATCCGCGAGGTGCTGGACTCGGTGGCCGAGCGCGGGCTCACCGACGCCGAGGTCGCCAGGGCGAAGGGCGCGCTGCGCGGGGGACTGGTGCTCGGCCTGGAGGACTCGGCCTCCCGGATGAGCCGGATCGGCCGGCACGAGCTGGACTACGGCCGGCAGCGGTCCATACGACAGACCCTGGACGCCATCGAGGCGGTCACCCCCGACGACGTGGCGGCGATCGCCGCCGAGGTGCTCAACCGGCCCCTGACCACGGCGGTCATCGGCCCCGTCGACGAGGCGCCGAGCTGACCGAGCGCGGCTGTCTCTACCCTGGCGCCTTCAGCCGCTTGGACAGCTGGTGGCCGACGATCTTCCCGGCCACGCCGATCTTGTAGCGCAGCACGTCGGCCCGGCTGACCCGGTGGCGCCGCAAGAACGCCCTGGCCGCGGCGGGTTCGACGAACCAGGGGAACAGGCCGGCCGGATCGCCGAAGCCGTCGAAGATCGCGGAGCCGATCTCCGGGTGCCGCGACGCGGCGATCATGAGGTCCTGTTGGAACCCGGCCAGCGGTTCCAACAGGGCGTTGGAGAAGTCGTTGACGAATCGGCCGTAGGCCCAGAACTCGTCGAACTGGCCGCGCAGCCAGTCCGCGTCGAATGGCCGGTCGCCGCGTGCGGCCAGGCGTTCGGCGAAGAAGCGCGCCATCCGGGTGGCGTTGTTGGCGCCTTGGCCGGCGAGCGGGTCGTTGAGCACGACGGCGTCGCCGAGGCCCAGCACACCGCGTCCGGACGGTAGCCGGGCGACGGGTTTGCGCACCGTCGGCGTGATCGCCCCGCTCAGCCAGGTGACCGGGCTGGTCGGGGCGGCGGGCGCAAGGAACTCCGTCTCCCAGGGCAGCAGGTCCCGCGCCAGACCGCGCAACACGTCCACCCCTTCCTCTGCCGACCCGACATCGGTGAAGCGATCGGCCGCGCCGCCGGGTACGGCCTCGACGAGCACGCTGCGGCACACGCCCGCGTCCTTGTCCAGGAACGGGACCCAGAAGATCTCGGCGACACCGGGGATGAACGAGAACTTCAGGTGCTCGTGGTGGGCGCCCGCCGCGAGGTCGTAGTCCCGGATGTTCACCATGAAGAGATTTCTCCGGGGACGGGCGTGCAGGCTCCGCTTCGGGTCGCGCTCGAACAGGGTCGGACCGAAGCTCCGGTGGCCGGCGGTCACCACGGTGACGTCGTGCTCGGCGGCCAGCGTGTCCAGCTTCTCGACCGAGATGGCGTCGACGCGGGTCGACGCACCCCGCGTGGCGAGCTCACGCAGGCCGTGTGCGAACTTCAGGCGCTGGTCGACCGCCAGCGCGGGCAACCGCATCGGCGCGGCGACGGAGAACAGGACCAGCCGGTCGGGTGCGCACAGATCGAGGTGAATTCGTTCGATGCTCGGCGCGGTGTCGTCCCAGAAGTTGAGCCCCAGCTCCCGTTCCCGCACGACCTGCTCGCCGAACAGGCACGCGGTGGGCCGGCCCCGGTCGGCAAGGTAGTCCTCGGGGCTCCGGTCGGTGTAGAGGGTGACCCGGAAGCCGGCCCGCAACAGCTCGGCGGCCAACACGATGCCGGCTTGCCCGGCCCCGACTATGCCCGCCGACCGGCTCACCGACCAGCCTCCTTCACCAGTGGTTGGTTCGGTGGCCGGGTAGGCCGTATCGCCAAGCCGGCCAGCGGCGTGGCTTCCCCGTAAGAGCCTGGCACGGGGAGGTCTCGGAACGGAATCGGGCGCGAGGGCCTTTCGAGGTGCACGGCGGGTACCAACCGCGCGTGGGGCGATCTCCACGAAACGCCGAGTGTGGGACGGGGGCGCTGAGCGCTGGTGCTGAGCGCTGAGCGCTGGTGCTGTGGCAGGCTGCGCGGCGTGACGGGGTGGCTGACGGCAGTGGCCGGCGTGATCATCGCCGCCGGCCTGGTGGGCATCGTGATCACCGTGTTGCCCGGGCTGCTGCTGGTGGTCGCCGGGGTCGCGGTGTGGGCGGTGCCGCGCGGGGACGCGGTCGGCTGGACCGTGCTCGCGGTCGCGGTGGGCTGCGCGGCGCTCGGCACGGTCGCCAAGTTCCTGCTGCCCGGCCGGGCGATGCGGGCGGAGGGGGTGCCCGGGCGGACCCTGCTGCTCGGTGCGGTGCTGGGCATCGTGGGCTTCTTCGTGATCCCGGTGATCGGGTTGTTCCTGGGCTTCGTGGCCGGCATCTACGCCGCCGAGCGGGTGCGCCTGGGCGAGCACGGGCGGGCGTGGGCGTCCAGCGGGTTCGCGCTGCGCATGGTCGGGCTGAGCATCCTGATCGAGCTGGCCGCCGGCCTGCTGGCCACCACGGCGTGGATCGTCGGGATAATCGTCGGGTGAGTGACGAGGCGAACGAGCTGACCGGGGTCGCGGTGCTGGGCGCGCGCGGCCGGATGGGTGTCGAGGTGTGCCGGGCGGTGGAGGCCGCCGACGACCTGGAACTGGTCGCCACGGTCGACGTCGGCGACGAGCTGGCCGACATCGCCGGCGCCCGGGTGGCGGTCGACTTCACCCAGCCCGGCGCGGTGCTGGACAACATCCGCTTCTGCCTCGACCACGACATCGCCCCCGTGGTCGGCACCAGCGGGTTCGACGCGGCGAAGCTGGACACCGTGCGCGGCTGGTTGGCCGAGAAGCCCGGCCTGGGCGCGCTGATCGCCCCCAACTTCGGCGTCGGCGCGGTGCTCTCGATGCACTTCGCCAAGCTGGCCGCCCGGTTCTTCGACTCCGCCGAGGTGATCGAGCTGCACCACGCCGGCAAGCTGGACGCCCCGTCCGGCACCGCCGCGCACACCGCCTCACTGATCGCCGCCGCGCGCGCCGAGGCCGGCAGCCCGCCCATGCCGGACGCCACCACCCAGGAGCTGGCCGGCGCCCGCGGCGCCTCGGTGGACGGCGTCCGGGTGCACTCGATCCGGGCCACCGGCCTGATCGCCCACCAGGAGGTGCTGTTCGGCACCGACGGCGAGACGCTGACCATCCGGCACGACTCGCTGTCCCGCGCCTCCTTCATGCCCGGCGTCCTGATGGCTATCCGCCACGTCACCCGAACCCCCGGCCTGACAGTAGGCCTGGAACCCCTCCTCAACCTCTGACCCCCCCACCAGCCTGATTCAGTGGGTTCAGCAGCGTGATTCAGTGGGTTCAGCACGGTGATTCAGTCGGTTCAGCACGGTGATTCAGTCGGTTTGGCAGGGTGATTCGGTCGGTTTTGGCGCCGTGACCCCGTGAAGGCGACGCCGCCGGTTTCGTGTAGGCAAGGGACATGGCTCTCGCATCGGTCCGTCCCGCCGGTCTCGACGATGTCGACGAGATTGTCCGGCTCCAGGCCCTCACCTGGCGGACCGCCTACGCCGAGATCCTTCCGGCGGCCGCGTTGGATCGGCTGGACGGGCCGGACGCCCGAGCGGCCTGGGCCGCCGCCGTCACGGCCGGCGACGGTCACCACGTGTTGGTCGCCACGGAGGGTGACTGGACGGTCGGGTTCTGTGCCGCCGGACCGGCGAACCTCGACGACCCGGATGCTCCGGACGGCCGGGTGCAGATCGCTTCGCTGCTCGTCGAGCCGCGTTGGGGCCGGCGGGGGCACGGCCGGAGGTTGCTGACCGCCATATTCCGCTGGCTGGCCGAGGACGGGGCGAGGGAGGGCGTGGTCTGGGTTCCCGAGCCCGATGTCGCCTCGCGCGCCTTCTACGACCGGGTCGGCTGGGACTCGGACGGCCTGGTGCGGACGCTCGACGCGGGTGACCGAGAGGTCCGGGAGATCCGCTTGGCCGGCGCACTGCGGGTGGAGAACCGGGATCCCCGGCGGCGGTCCGACCTGTCGAGCTGAGCCGGTCCGATCGAGCGGTGCGCCCGCTGCCAAACCGACTGAATCACCCTGCCAAACCGACCGAACCAGGCTGCCAAACCGACCGAACCAGGCTGCCAAACCGACCGAACCAGGCTGCTGAACCGACTGAATCACCCTGCCAAACCGACTGAATCACGCTGCTGGACCGACTGAATCAGGCTGGTGGAGGGGCTGAATCGGGAATTGTCGGGGGTGGGTGGTTCTATGGCCGGTGTGGAGACGATCACGGGTGGGGCGGCGCGGCGGGCCGCTCTCGCGGCGCAGGGGTTCGGTGCGCCTCGGCCGGCGAGTTCGGTGCACCGGGGGCACCTGGGGCGGCTGATCGAGCGGCTGCGGCTGCTCCAGCTGGACTCGGTGAACGTGGCTGTGCGGGCGCACTACATGCCGGTGTTCAGCCGCCTGGGCGGCTACTCGCGGGAGCTCCTGGACGAGACCGCGTGGCGGCACTCCGCGCGCCGGCCCCGGTTGCTGGTGGAGTACTGGGCGCACGAGGCGTCCCTGCTGCCGGTGGCCGACTGGCCGCTGCTGCAGTCGCGGGCCAAGCGGCCGGGCTGGTGGCGGCACTACGGCGAGCTGGTCGAGCGGGAGTCGGCGCTGGTCGACGAGGTGCTCGCGGCGGTCAAGGAGGTCGGCCCGGTGGGCGCCGGCCAGCTCGAGGACATGCTGGTGGGCGGGTCGGACCAGCCGGCCCGGCCCAAGGGCGCCTCCTGGTGGAACCGGTCGGACGTGAAGCGCATCTGCGAGTACCTGTTCGGCATCGGCCGGCTCACCACCGGCACCCGGGTCAACTTCCAGCGGCGCTACGACCTGCCGGAACGGGTGCTGCCGCCGGAGGTGTTGGCCGTGCCGGAGGTGAGCGCCGAGGACGCGGCCCGCGTGCTGATCCGGCAGGCCGCCGGGGCGCTGGGCGTGGCCACCGAACCGGACCTGCGGGACTACTACCGGCTCGGTCCCGAGGTGAGCCAGCGCGCGGTGGCCGACCTGGTGGAGGGCGGCGAGCTGGAGCAGGTGGCGGTGCGCGGCTGGGTACGCCCGGCGTACCGGGTGCCCGGCGCGCGGATGCCCCGCAAGATCAACGCTCGGGCGCTGTTGTGCCCGTTCGACCCGCTGATCTGGGAACGCGCCCGCACCGAGCGGATGTTCGACTTCCGCTACCGGATCGAGATCTACACGCCCGAGCCCAAGCGGGAGTTCGGCTACTACGTGTTCCCGTTCCTGCTGGACGACGCCCTGGTGGCCCGGGTGGACCTGAAGGCCGACCGCGCGGCCGGCCTGCTGCGGGTGCCCGGTGCGTTCGCCGAGCCCGGCAGCGACCAACCGAGGGTCGCCGCCGAGCTGGCCGCCGAGCTGCGCCAGATGGCGGACTGGCTGGAGCTGGACGACGTGCGGGTGGGCGAGCGGGGAGACCTGGTCGCCCCGCTCGCCCTGGCCCTCGCGCGGTGAGGCGCCTCAGCTCGCCGCGGCGCTGAGCGCCCGGGTCACCAGCACGTCGCCGCTGCCCGTGCGGCCGTGGATGTCCAGCTTCGCCGAGCCGCCGGACGGCGGTGCGGAGTCGTTCACGTCCAGGTCGCTGCGCACCTGTCCGGAGCCGGACCGCAGGTCCAGCCGCGCGGCCACCCCGGCGTGCACGCCCACGCGCAGGTTGCCCGAGCCGGTGGTCAGGTCGTAGGTACCGGCCTCGGCATCCTGCACGACCAGGTCGCCGGAGGCGGTGCGCGCGTGCAGATCCGCCCGGACCAGGCCGAGCCGCAGGTCACCACTGCCGGTGCGGAGCTGGGCCGGGCCGTGCACCTCGGCCAGGGAGAGGTCGCCGGACGCGGTCTTGGCCTGCAGCCGCCCGGCCACCGCGCCCACCGTGGCGCGGCCCGAACCGGTGCCGACCTCGAGGTTCCCGGCCACGTCGTCCAGCTCCACGCTGCCCGAAACGGTGTTCACGCTGGCGGTGCCGGCCGGCCCGGTCACGGTGATGTCCCCGGCACCGGTGCGCAGGGTGATCCGGGACTGGGCCGGCGCGGCCACGGTGAGCACCAGCGGCACGATGCGCAGCGGCAGCGTGCTCGGCGACCGGACCACCAGCCGGGGCTCCGACCAGCGCACCTCGGTGGCCCGCACTGCCTCGTCGCCCAGGTCGCTCCCGGCCAGGCCGGTGAGGTCGATGTCCGGCCCGCCGAACCCGAGGTCCTTGCTCCTCAGGTTGAACTCCCGGTTGCCGATCCGGATCGACCCGCTCGGCCCGGTCACCTCGTTGATCCAGCCGAGCACGCCGGACAGGCCCCGGGTCCAGCCGCCGCCGTGCTCGTCGGCCCGCAGGGTCAGCCGGACCGAGGTGACCGCCTCGTCCAGCGCCACCTCGATGCGGCCGACGTCCAGCGAGAGGTCCAGCTCGGCGGGGCCGGAGCAGTCCCACCGTTCGGTGCGCTCGGTGTTCTCCGGCTGCTCCGGTGTGTCCTGGGGAGGTGTGCTGTCTTCGGTCATGATCCCGCCTCTCAACCCTGTACCCAGCCGCGCAGCTGGCGGTCCCGGTCCCGGTCTCGTCCTTGGCGCCGGCCCCGGCCGGAGCGGTCCGGCTCGCCCCATTCCCAGCCCTGGTTCGACGCGCCGTGCAGGGCGCCCTGCACGGCCTGGGCGATCCACGAGTTCAGCGAAACGCCCTGCGCGGACGCGGCTTCCTCGGCCCGGTTCTTGATCTGTTCCATCAGCCGCAAGGTGATCCGGCTGATGTCGCCGGCCGCGTCCATCGGCGGGGGAGGAGGAGGTTCGGCGGCCGGCGCCGACCGGGCCGGGTCGCTCACCGCCACCCGGATCTCCCGGCCGTCCAGCCGGACCTCCACCACCCGCTCGCCGTCGAGTGCCTCGGTGACCTCGGCCGCCAGGTCGGCCAGCGCGTTCATCAGGGCCAGTCGGGCGGCGGGCTCCAGTGCGCCCGCGAGCAGGGTCGCGGTGCGTTGCGTCTGTTCGTCTCCGGCGGCCGCCGCGGCCATCAGGTCCTTGCGCAGCGCCGAGACGTACGGCGTGACATCCATGACACCACTATGGCGTCATAGTTGACGTCACCGCAAGGCGAATTTGCCGTCAGCTTGGCGTCAGGCTGAAAACGCCGGTCCACCCGATTACGCTTCCGCCATGCCCGACATCTCCGCGCCGAAGGTCCAGCTGATCGCGAAGACCGACTTTCTGCCGCCGGCGGACGTGCCGTGGGAGACCGACGCCGAGGGCGGGCAGGCGCTGTGTGAGTTCGCCGGCCGAGCGTGCTACCAGTCCTGGCGCAAGCCGAACCCGGCGACCGCCACCAACGCCGGCTACCTGCGGCACATCCTGGAGGTCGGTCACCTGAGCGTGCTCGAGCACGGCTCGGTCACCTTCTACCTGACCGGGGTGTCCCGCTCGCTGACCCACGAGCTGATCCGGCACCGGCACTTCTCCTACTCCCAGCTTTCCCAGCGCTACGTGCCCGGCCGGGGCTCGGCGGTGGTGGAGCCGGACGTGATCGCGGGGGAGCCGGAGCTGCACGCCGCGTTCGTGGAGGCCGCCGAGGCCGCCGAGAAGGCCTACGACCAGCTGCTCTCCGGGCTCGAGCAGCGGTTCGCGGACGTGCCGAACGCCACCCTGCGGCGCAAGCAGGCCCGCCAGGCGGCCCGCTCGGTGCTGCCCAACGCCACCGAGACCAAGATCGTGGTCACGGGGAACTACCGGGCCTGGCGGCACTTCATCGCCATGCGTGCCACCGAGCACGCCGACGTGGAGATCCGCGAGCTGGCCATTGAGTGCCTGCGCCAGCTTCAGGCCGCCGTGCCCAACGTGTTCTCCGACTTCGACATCGGCACCCTGGAGGACGGCAGCGAGATCGCGTCCAGTCCGCTCGTCACCGAGGGTTAGCCGAAGGTGTCCCCGAGGGCCGGCGTAGTCACCGAAGAAAGTCGAGAGCGCGCTGCCCTCTGCGTGACCCTGGAACGGGTCGGGCCGGCGGCGCCCACGCTGTGCAGCCGGCCGACCGCCGAGGACCTGCTGGCCTACCTGCTGGTGGGGGAGCGGCGCTTCCTGACCAGCCTGCTCGGCCTGCTGGTGCCGGCGGTGGCCAGCTCCGCCGAGGCCAAGATGCGCCACCGTTCCTGGGGCGAGATGATCGAGCTGCTGCGCGCCGGCCCGGCCTGGTGGTGGCCGTCGGCGCGGCCGGGGGACGGGTTGGACTTCTTGAAGCTGTTCGTGCACCACGAGGACATCCGCCGGGCGACTCCCGGCTGGGAGCCGAGGCCGCCCGAGCTGTACCGGGACGAGGTGCTCTGGCAGGCGGCCGCCCGGCTGGGTCGGCTTGCCTACCGGCGCAGCCCGGTCGGCGTGCGGCTGCGCCGGCCGGACGGAGTGTCCTGGCTGGTCAAGCCGGGCACCGAGACCGTCACCATGATCGGCGACCCGGGCGAGCTGGTGGTGCACATGTGCGGCCGGCGGGCGGCGCGTGTGCGGCCGACCGGCGCGCCCAAGGACATCGCCGCGGCGCTGGACACCCGACAGGGCACACTGTTCGGCGGCGTGGCCGAGGAGTGATCGCGATGAGACTGGTTCCCGAGGAACGGGCGGCGCTGTGCGACCTGTTCGCCGCGCTCGGCCCGGAGGCGCCGACCGTGCTGCCGGGCTGGCGGGCCGAGGAGCTGCTGGCCCACATGCTGGTCCGCGAGCGCCAGCCGCTCTACGCGCCGGGCATCCTGGTGCCCGCGCTGGCCGGGCGCACCGAGGCCGCCATGCGGTCGTACGGCAAGATGCCCTGGTCACGGCGGGTGGAGTTGCTGCGCGGCGGCGCCCCGCCCTGGTCGCCCTACTGGCTCGCGCCGGTCGACGAGAAGGCCAACCTGGTGGAGTTCTTCGTGCACTACGAGGACCTGGCCCGCGCCCAGCCCGACTGGCGGCCCCGCGAGCTCTCGCCGGAGCGGCAGGAGGCGATCTGGTCGATGCTGCGGCTGTCCGCCCGCGTGCTCTACCGGCGCAGCCCGGTCGGTGTGCTGCTGCGCCACCCCACCCGGGAGCGGGGCACGGACATCCACGCCCGTCCCGGCTCCAGCCGGGTGACCATCACCGCGCCGCCCGGGGAACTGCTGTTGCACGCCTTCGGCCGGGAGCAAGCCCGGGTGGAGCTGGACGGCACGCCCGAGGACCTGGAAGCCCTGGAGAAGACTCCGCGCGGCATCTGAGCCACCGGGCGGACTTGCTGTCTGTGCAACCGGTAGCATAGGAGCCGATGAGCGCCCTTAGCCGATCTGGCGGCGCGGAGCGTGGCCGGGTGCCTCGACGCCCGAACGCCACCGAAGACCCTGTCGCCGCTTATGCGTCGGCGACCTTGAGAAAGACCGGCACGGCCGGTCGCGAAAGTTGTTGCTTGTGAGTCGTTCTCACCCTGCCCGACCCAACCGCCGGAGCCCGGAGCCCGAGCCGGAGCCCCAGCCCGAACTGCCGAACACCGCGCCACCCGAGTTGCCCAACGGCGCGCTGCGCGTCGTCGCGCTCGGCGGCATCGGCGAAATCGGCCGGAACATGACCGTGTTCGAGTACGGCGGGCGCCTGCTCGTCGTGGACTGCGGCGTCCTGTTCCCCTCCGATGACTCGCCCGGTGTCGACCTGATCCTGCCCGACTTCCGGGCCATCGAGAACCGCCTCGACGACATCGACGCGGTGGTCCTCACCCACGGGCACGAGGATCACATCGGTGCCATCCCGTTCCTGCTCCGCCTGCGCCCCGACGTGCCGATCGTGGGGTCCAAGTTCACCCTTGCGCTGGTCGCCGCCAAGTGCAAGGAACACCGGTTGACCCCGCACCTGCGTGAGGTGCGGGAGGGTCAGCAGACCAAACACGGCGTGTTCGAGTGCGAGTACTTCGCCGTGAACCACTCCATCCCGGACGCGCTCGCGGTGGCCATCCGCACCCCGGCCGGCCTGGTGCTGCACACCGGGGACATCAAGCTGGACCAGCTTCCGCTGGACGGCCGGCTGACCGACCTGGCCGGTTTCTCCCGGCTGGGCGACGAGGGGGTCGACCTGTTCCTGGTCGACTCGACGAACGCCGACGTGCCCGGGTTCGTGATCTCCGAGCGGGAGATCGGCCCGGTGCTGGAGAAGGTGTTCGACGACTCGCCGCAGCGGATCATCGTGGCCTGCTTCGCCAGCCATGTGCACCGGGTGCAGCAGGTGCTGGACGCGGCCGCCGCGCGGGGCCGCAAGGTCTGCCTGGTCGGCCGGTCCATGTTGCGCAACATGAACCTGGCGGCCGACATGGGCCTGCTGCGGGTCCCGGACGGGCTGCTGGTGGACCTGGACGAGGCCATGCTGCTGCCCGACGACCGGCTGGTGCTGGTGTCCACCGGATCCCAGGGTGAGCCGCTGTCCGCGCTCTCCCGGATGGCGCGGGGCGACCACCGCCAGGTGAGGATCAAGCAGGACGACACGGTCATCCTGGCCTCGTCGCTCATCCCGGGCAACGAGACGGCGGTGTTCGGTGTGATCAACGGGCTGACCCGGCTGGGCGCCCGGGTGGTGCACCAGGGCACCGCCAAGGTGCACGTCTCCGGACACGCGCCGGCCGGTGAGCTGCTGTTCCTGTACAACGCGGTGCGCCCGGCCAACGTCATGCCGGTGCACGGCGAGTGGCGCCACCTGCGGGCCAACGCGGCCCTCGCGGTGAAGACCGGCGTGCCGGAGGACTCGGTGGTGCTGGCCGAGGACGGCGTGGTGGTCGACATGGTGAACGGCAAGGCCGCCATCTCCGGCCGGGTCGAGGTCGGCCGGGTCTACGTGGACGGGCTCGCCGTCGGCGACATCGGTGAGAGCACGCTGGGCGACCGCCTGGTCCTCGGCGAGGGTGGTTTCATCGCCATCACGGTGGCCGTGGACAGCACCACCGGCCGCGCGGTCGCGCCGCCCACGGTGTCCGGTCGGGGCTTCTCCGACGACCCGAAGGCGCTGGACGCCGTCGTGCCGTTGATCGAGGCCGAGCTGTCCCGCACCGAAGTGGAGGGCATCACCGACACCCACCGCATCGCGCAGGCCGTGCGCCGCGTGGTCGGCCGCTGGGTGTCCGACACCTACCGGCGCCGCCCCATGATCGTCCCCACCGTAATCCCCCTCTAACCCCTCGCCCGCCCACCCTCCCGATCCAGTCACTTCAGCAGGCTGGTTCAGTCACTTCAGCAGGGTGATTCAGTCACTTCAGCAGGCTGATTCAGTCGGTTTGGCAGGGTGAGTCGGTCGGTTTGGGCGGGCGCGGCGCGGCCCGCGCCCGCCGGAACGCCCGGCGCGGTGCGCCGTCTTGCCGGCTAACCCTGGTTCCCCCGACGCGCCGCGACGAGGTCGACGTGAGTCTGGATTTTCCAAAGATCGAAAGAGGCTGATGTCGATCTCGGCGCGTGAGCGCGTCGGGTTCGTCCGCATCCGCCGTCCGGCGACGCGTGCGTAAACCTCAGAGACCACTCTAGTCTCACAGGTATCACGAAGTGAATGCTCATTAACCGCCGTTGCCTATTTGTACGCAGAGCAAGGTGGGGGGCTCGTTGTGAATCCGTGACTCTAAATCGTTCAAGTGGGCTACCCGAATGAGTGGTTGAGGAAGTACGTTGTGCGCCACAACATATTCGGCGAAGTGGCCGGTACGAGAGGAAACGGGTATGGCGGCGAGCGGCAAGATCAGGCCGGCTGTGGCTGTTCTGGGCGCGGGCTTGGCGCTCGCGCTGACGGCGTGTGGGGCCAACACGACCAGCGGTGGCGGTGGTGGCGGAGGCGGGGCCACCAGCGCGCCGAGTGGTGGCGGCGCCAAGGTCGGCGTGATCTTGCCGGACACCGCCTCTTCGGCCCGTTACGAGAGTTTCGACCGGCCACTCCTGGAGAAAGCGCTGCGCGCCGAGGGACTCGAGGCGGACATCCAGAACGCCCAGGGTGACGTGCAGAAGTTCTCCCAGCTGGCCGACGGGATGATCAACGGCGGGGTCAAGGTCCTGATCATCGACAGCCTGAACAGCGAGTCCGGCGCGACGGTGGCGAAGAAGGCGCAGGCCTCCGGCATCCCGGTCATCGACTACGACCGGCTGAACCTGGGCAGCACTTCCGACTACTACGTCTCCTTCGACGCCACCAAGATCGGCGAGCTGCAGGGGCGGGGCCTGGTGCAGGGCGTCGGCGACAAGCAGGGCGCGAACATCATCGAGATCGAGGGCGCGGCCACCGACAACAACGCCACGCTGGTGATCGACGGCCAGCAGAAGCTGCTCAAGGAGAAGTACGCCTCGGGCGCCTACAAGGTGGTGGGCAGCCAGCGGGTGCCGGAGTGGAACAACCAGCAGGCCGGCCTGATCTTCGAGCAGTTCCTCACCGCCAACGGCGGCAAGGTGGACGGCGTGCTGGTGGCCAACGACGGCATGGCCGGCGCCGTGGTCACCGTGCTCAAGAAGACCGGACTGAACGGCAAGGTTCCGGTGACCGGCCAGGACGCCACCCCGGACGGCCTGCAGGCCATCCTACGCGGCGACATGTACATGACCGTGTTCAAGCCGATCGCCGAGGAGGCCAACGCCACCGCCAAGGTGGCCGCCGCGCTGGCCAAGGGCGACCGGGCGGCCGCCGACGCACTGGCCACCGCCACCTCGGACGACACCAAGAGCAACCGCAAGGTCAAGTCGGTGCTGCTCGAGTCGGTGCTGGTGACCAAGGAGAACGTCAAGGCCGTGGTGGACGCGGGCGGCGTGAAGGCCTCGGAGATCTGCGTGCCGGACACCCAGGCCGCGTGCAACGAGCTCGGCATCAAGTGAGCGAGCCGACCGTGACTAAGCCGATTCTGGAACTCAAGGCGGTGAACAAGAGCTTCGGGCCGGTCCACGTGCTGCACGACGTGGACCTGGCCATCCGGCCCGGGGAGGTCACCGCGCTGGTCGGGGACAACGGGGCCGGCAAGACCACCTTGATCAAGTGCATCACCGGGATCCACCCGATCGACTCCGGGGAGATCCACTTCGGTGGACAGCCGGTGAAGATCCACGGTCCGAGGGACGCCGCCGCGCTGGGCATCGAGGTCGTGTACCAGGACCTGGCGCTGGCGGACAACCTGGACATCGTGCAGAACATGTTTCTCGGCCGGGAGCGCGGGCACGCCTGGGCACTGGACGAGGCCAGCATGGAGCGGGCGGCGCGGGAAACTCTGGCGACGCTGTCCGTACGCACGGTGAAGTCGGTGCGCACGCTGGTCTCCGCGCTGTCCGGTGGCCAGCGGCAGACCGTGGCCATCGCCAAGTCGGTGCTGTGGGACAGCAAGGTGGTGTTGCTGGACGAGCCCACCGCCGCACTGGGTGTCGCGCAGACCCGGCAGGTGCTGGACCTGGTCCGCCGGCTGGCCGAGCAGGGTCTCGGCGTGGTGCTGATCAGCCACAACATGGCCGACGTGTTCGAGGTGGCCGACCGGGTGGCCACGCTCTACCTGGGCCGACTGGTCGCCGACCTTCCGGTGCGCGAGCTGACCCACAGCCAGGTGGTCGAGCTGATCACCGCCGGCCGGTCCGGTGAGCTCGGCCTGGCCCGTCCCGACACCGTGACGATCTGAGGCAGGGTCACGATGACTGAAACCACACCGGCCGCGCCGTCCAAGCCGGGCCGCTCGGAGGCGATCGGCGACTTCGGCATCGACACCACCGCCCGGACCACCGGCGAGGCGTTGCGCGACTACCTGGCCAGGGTGCGCGGTGGCGAGCTGGGCTCGCTGCCGGCGCTGGCCGGGTTGATCGTGCTGTTCGTGCTGTTTGCGTTGACCTCGGACACCTTCCTCACCTTGGGCAACCTGGCCAACCTGCTGGCCCAGGGCGCCGGAGTGACCATCATCGCGATGGGCCTGGTGTTCGTGCTGCTGCTGGGCGAGATCGACCTGTCCGCCGGCACCGCGTCCGGCGTCACCGCCTCGGTGATGGCTCTGCACCTGGTCTCCGGGGGCAACCTGCTCGGCGCGATGGGCACCGGGGTGTTCATCACGATCTGCGTTCTGCTGGTCGCGGCCGGGGTGGTGGCGGTGCAACTGCGGCTGCCGGCCGCCGTCGCGGCACCCCTGATCGCGTTGGTGATCCTGCTGGCCGGGGTGCCGGCCAACCCGTGGGTGGAGATGCTGCTGGCCGTGTGCATCGGCACCTCCATCGGGTTGCTCACCGGGTTCCTGGTGGCCAGGATCGGCATCCCCTCGTTCGTGGTGACGTTGGCGCTGTTCCTGGCCTGGCAGGGCGTCATCCTGCAGTTCATCGGGGCCGGCGGCACCCTGGCGCTGAACAACGACACGCTGTTCGCGGTGGCCAACGGGAACCTGCCGGCCCTGGCCAGCTGGGTGCTGTTCGTGGTCGCCGCCGGTGGCTACGCGGCGGTGCTGCTGGGCCGGCACTTCCGCCGGATGCGGGCCGGCCTGGTCACCCAGCCGACCCCGCTGGTGTTCACCAAGGTCGCGGTCACCGTGGTGCTCGCCGCCGTGGGCACCTACCTGCTCACCCAGAACCGGGCGCAGACCACGGTGATCGAGATCGCCGGCGTGCCGTACGTGGTGCCCATCGTGCTGGTGTTGCTGGTGGTGGGCAGCTACGTGCTGGACCGCACCAGCTACGGCCGGCACATCTACGCGGTGGGCGGCAACGCGGAGGCGGCCCGCCGGGCCGGCATCAACGTGCCCCGGGTCCGGGCCAGCGTGTTTGTGGTGTCCGCCACCATGGCGGCGGTGGGCGCGATCGTGTATTCCTCGAAGGTCGGTTCGGTGGACCCGAATGCCGGCGGCGGGACCACCTTGCTGTTCGCGGTGGGCGCCGCGGTGATCGGCGGCACCTCACTGTTCGGCGGGCGGGGGCGGATGAGCAACGCGGTGATCGGCGGCGCGGTGATCGCGCTCGTGCAGAACGGCCTCGGCCTGCTCAAACAGCCGGCTTCGGTGGTGCTCGTGGTCACCGGGCTGGTGCTGCTGCTCGCGGCCAGCGTGGACGCGCTGTCCCGGCGGCGGGCCGCCGCCAGTAGGTAGGCGTTGTCCGGTCCGGCTACCGAGGGCGCCCGCCCGGACGACGCCCGCAGACACAACCGTGGGGCCGTACTGCGCCGGTTGCACCGCGAGGGGCCGTGCACCCGGGCGGTGCTGGCCGCCGAGCTGGGGCTGAACCGCAGCACGATCAAGGCCGTGGTCGGCGAGCTTGCCGAGTCCGGCCTGGTCGGGGAGCGGTTGCCGACCCAGCGCAGTGGCGCCGGGAGGCCATCCCTGTTGGTCCTCCCGGCGCCCAGGGCGGCGGTGGTGCTGGCCGTCGACATCCGGGTGGACCGGGTGGCCATGGCTCTGGTCGGCCTGGGCGGGGAGATCCTCGGCCGGTGCAGCTGGCAGTTGCACCCGGGCTCGGAGCGGCCGCGCGAGGTGGTCACCCGGGTCATCGAGTCGGCCCGGATGCTGGCCGCCGAGCTGGGCAGCCCGGTGGTCGCGGCCGGGGTCTCGGTGCCCGGCGTGGTGCGCTGGGAGGACGGCCTGGTGCGTGAGGCACCGCACCTGGAGTGGACCGACGTGCCGCTCGGCGAGCTGCTCACGGCGGGCCTGCGGATGCCGGTCGCGGTGACCAACGACGCGGAGCTGGGCGCGCTGGCCGAGCACACCCGGGGCGCCGGCAAGGACGTGGACGACCTGGTCTTCGTGGCCGGTGACATCGGCGTCGGCGCCGGGGTGATCTCCGGCGGGTCGGTGTTGCGCGGCGCCGACGGCTACCTCGGCGAGCTCGGGCACATGGTGGTCCGGCCGAACGGCGAGCGGTGCCACTGCGGCCGCCGGGGCTGCTGGGAGACCGAGGTGGGCGCGGAGGCACTGGCCAGGGCGCTCGGGCTGACCGGGCGGGCCGGCCGGGGCGAACTGCTCGCCGAACTGCGCGAGCTGTCCGCCGACCCGTCGGTCACCTCCTCCCGGCTGGACGAGTTCACCGGCTGGCTGGAGCTGGGCCTGATCAACCTGGTCAACCTGCTGGCGCCGCGCATGGTGGTGCTCGGCGACCTGCTCGGTTCGGTGCCGGACAGCGTGCTGGCCTCGGTGGAACGGGAGGTGCGGGCCGGCAGTGTGGTGAGCCGGGCGGTGGCGCACACCAGCGTGGTGCGCTCCGCGCTCGGCCCGGATGCTCAGCTGATCGGCGCGGCGGAACTGGCCTTCGGCCCGGTCCTGGCCGCGGCGGAGTAGCCGCGCCGTGCCCCGACGGCTCAGGCGGCGTCGCCCGGCCTGGAGCGTCGCGCTCCGGCGGCACGACGTCGTCAACTCGGCGGCGGAGGTCCGGGCGACCCGGTTGTACTTCGACGGGCTGGCGGCCCGCATACCCCGGTGTGCTGATCATGAATCGAGCCCGGCGCGGCTGTATCGGTCGCCAGATCGATCCCATTCGAGTCGCCCCCACCCCCGGTGCGATCCGTCGGGCCGATCCAGCTCATCGAGCTGAGGGCCCGATTCCTGGATGATCGGGTGAGCGTGCATGCATTTCCGCACCACCGCGCCGTCCAATTGGAAAAGGCGCAGTATTTGTTATAGTGAATTGCAATGTCGTACTTGCTGGGAGGCGCAAATCCCCGGCGCCCGTCGTCGGCCACGCGCCGATCGGGTTGCGTGGTTTCCCCGGGAGGTTTGACTACCGTGTGGGACATGGCTGGACGTTCGACCTCGAGCAAGCGCGGCACCCCGACGTGGGGCCAGGCGAACCTGCCGAGCGCCGCGCCCCGTCCGGCCCGTTCCCGCCGGACGCCGGCCCGGCGTGCGCCCGCGCGGCGCACCCCGCCGCCGCCCAAGCCGGACATCATCACCTACATCGGCCGGGGCCTCGGCGTGCTGCGCCGGGCCGCCCGCCGCACCAAGGACATCGACGCGGCGCACCGGCGCGACGGCATGGCCGTGATGCTCTGGGTCGTCGCGGTGATCGTGGCCGCCGGGGTGTGGTGGAGCGCCGGCGGCCCGGTCGGCGCGGCGGTCAAGCTGAGCATGGCCACCGTGGTCGGCGTCGGGTCCTACCCGTTGCCGGTGCTGCTGTTGCTGATGGGCATCTACCTGATGGGCACGCCGTCCCGGCCCGAGGTGCGGCCCCGGGTGGTACTCGGGGCGTTGTTGCTGCTGCTCGGCGGGCTCGGCCTGACCCACGTGCTGCTCGGCGCGCCGCTTCAGCTGCCGGGGTGGCGGCAGGCCGGCGGCGTGCTCGGCTACGTCGCGGGCGCCCCGCTGGTGCAGGGCCTGACCGGCTGGGTGGCGGCGCCGGTGCTCGGGTTGGTGGCGCTGTACGGGTTCCTGCTGCTCACCGGCACCCCGGTGCGCCAGGTGCCGGCGAGGGTGCGCGCGCTGTTCGGCGGCGCGCCGGCGGAACAGCCGGCCGAGGGCGAGCAGACCGGGCCGGACGTGCCGGGCGAGGGCGCCACCCCGGACGTACGGCTGCGCCGGCCGTCCCGGCGGCGCCAGGGCAGCCTGGTGGACGCGGTCGCCGAGGCGTTCGCCCCGCCCGAGGGGGAGGGCACCCCGACCGCGCCGGCCGAAAGCGAGCGGCCGGCACCACGGAAGCCGGCCCGCGCCGGTCGCGGCCAGGCCGCCGAGCCGGATGCCGCCAAGGCGGACGCGGCCAAGCCGGCGGAGGCGCACCCGGACCCGGACAAGCCGATGGTCACCCGGGTGATCGACGGGGACTACCAGCTGCCGCCTCCGGACCTGCTGCCCACCGGCGCCCCGCCGAAGACGCGCAGCGCGGCGAACGACGCGATGATCGAGGCGATCACCGGCGTACTCGAGCAGTTCAACGTGGACGCCCAGGTCACCGGCTTCACCCGGGGGCCGACAGTGACCCGCTACGAGCTGGAGCTGGGTCCCGCGGTCAAGGTCGAGAAGATCACCCAGCTGACTCGGAACGTGGCCTACGCGGTGGCCACCGACAACGTGCGCATCCTGGCGCCGATCCCCGGCAAGTCGGCGGTGGGCATCGAGGTTCCGAACTCGGACCGGGAGATGGTCCGGCTGGGCGACGTCCTGCGCAGCGCCAGCACGGCCAAGGAACAGCACCCGATGGTGATCGGGCTGGGTAAGGACATCGAGGGCCACTTCCTGTGCGCCAACCTGGCCAAGATGCCGCACCTGCTGGTCGCCGGGTCCACTGGTTCCGGTAAGTCCAGCTTCGTCAACTCCATGCTGGTGTCGTTGCTGTCCCGGGCCACCCCGGACGAGGTCCGGATGATCCTGATCGACCCGAAGATGGTCGAACTCACCCCGTACGAGGGCATCCCGCACCTGATCACGCCCATCATCACCCAGCCGAAGAAGGCCGCCGCCGCGCTGGCCTGGCTGGTGGAGGAGATGGAGCAGCGCTACCAGGACATGCAGGCCAACAAGGTGCGGCACATCGACGACTTCAACCGGAAGGTGAAGTCGGGCGAGATCACCGCGCCGCTGGGCAGCGAGCGGGAGTACCGGCCGTACCCGTACATCCTGGCCATCGTGGACGAACTGGCCGACCTGATGATGACCGCGCCCCGGGACGTGGAGGACGCGGTCGTGCGGATCACCCAGAAGGCCCGCGCCGCCGGCATCCACCTGGTGCTGGCCACCCAGCGCCCCTCGGTGGACGTGGTCACCGGCCTGATCAAGACCAACGTGCCGTCCCGGCTGGCGTTCGCCACCTCCTCGCTCACCGACAGCCGGGTCATCCTGGACCAGCCGGGCGCGGAGAAGCTGATCGGCATGGGCGACGGCCTCTACCTGCCGATGGGGGCCTCGAAGCCGGTCCGCATGCAGGGCGCGTTCGTCTCCGACGAAGAAATCGCCGCCGTGGTCGGCTTCAGCAAGGACCAGGCGCAGCCGGAGTACACCGAGGGCGTCACCGCGCAGAAGGCCGGCGAGCAGCGGGAGATCGACCCGGACATCGGCGACGACCTGGACGTGCTGCTCCAGGCCGCCGAGTTGGTGGTGACCTCGCAGTTCGGCTCCACCTCGATGTTGCAGCGCAAGCTGCGGGTGGGCTTCGCCAAGGCCGGCCGGCTGATGGATCTGCTGGAGTCCCGCGGGGTTGTCGGCCCCTCGGAGGGCTCCAAGGCCCGGGACGTGCTGGTCAAGCCGGAGGAGTTGGACGGCCTGCTCTGGTCCATCCGGGGCGGGGGACCGGGCGGCGAGGACACCGACGAGGACGAGTGATCGGGCCGACGCCGGCGGGCCGCGGTTCGGGCTTGGGCTCCGACTCCCGGTTCGGCGCGGGTCGGATTCGGAAAGACGGCCTGGACGGCGGAGTGGCCGCCGGCCTTGCTACGGAACGTGACCGGTACGGGTCGAGTTAGGTTGGCCCCGTTCGTCGAGTGCGACACTGTTCTGGTTTTTCCGCGCTCCAACCAGACTGGTGTCGCGCTCGACACGGCCCCGAGGCGGATTCGCTTGCGTGGCCCGGTGTTTCGCAACGCTGCGTCACGGCGGCCGCCGCGCACCACCCAGCTGCCGTGGGTGTGAGCGTGGAGCGCCCCGGAACGGTGCCGGGCCAGTCTCGAGCCGCGGCAGACCGTGGCCAGGGCCGTCCAGGCGGTTTTCGAACCCGGCCCCGCGCCGAACCGGTGGCCGGGTTCGAAAGACCGAGCCCGAACCCGCGGTGTCCCAGCTCGGGCGACAGGCCCAGACCGCCAACTGAACGGCTTGGCGCCTCGGTCGCGTCGTTGGCTCGGTGCCCGCGGCGGACTCAGTGGTCCCCGCCGCCACCTCCACTGCGGGAGCCTCCGCCGCCACCGCCTCCGCCGCCGCGTGACCCGCCGCCGTCGTGCGATCCGCCGCCATCGTGTGACCCGCCGCCGTCGTGTGACCCGCCACCGCCCCGGGAACCGCCGGAGTCACCGTCCGAGTCGCCACCGGAGTCGCGGTGTGAGCCGCCGCCGCTCCGGGACTCGCCCGAGTCGCGGTGGCGCCCGGACCCCCGGGAGCCGCCGTCGGAGTCGGAGCCCCGCGTACCGCGGGACCCGGAGCCGTCGTCGGCGCGACGGTGCCGGCCGCCGCCGGAAGGACGCTCACCGCCGCTCGGACGCGCCTGCTGCCCCTCGGACGAGCCGCGCTGGCCCTCCGGCGATCCTGGCCGCCTGGCGGCCTGCTGATCGTGCCCGGCGTTGTTCTGCCCGGCGCCCGGTTGGCTCTGCCCCGGGTTGTTCTGTTCGGGGGCCGGCCGGCTTTGGCCGGGGTTGGCCTGCTCGGGAGACGGCTGGCCCGGCCCGGGGTTGTTCTGTTCGGGGGACGGCTGGCCCGGCCCGGGGTTGTTCTGTTCGGGGGACGGCTGGCCCGGCCCGGGGTTGTTCTGTTCGGGGGACGGCTGGCTCGGCCCGGGGCCGGGGCGGCTCTGTGGAGCGGCGTTGCCCGGTCCCGCGAACAGGTTCATCCGGGACTGCTCGGGCTGGGGAGCCGGCAAGGTCTCGGCGACCGGGGCGGGGGGACGCGGCTGCCCGGGCGGTTGCCAGGGACCGGGCGGGTACTCGCCCGGCCAGGGGAACGACCCGCCGGGCGGCCACTGCGCCCACGGCGGGCGGTGACCGTGGTCGTGATCGTGGTCACCGCGATGCCAGGAACGGCCCCGGTCCCCGTCGCCGTCCCCGTCGTTGTGGTCATGGTCGCCGTCGTCGTCGAAGTCGTTCCACCAACGGACCCGGGAGTCGTCGTTTCCCGAGGCGGCGGCGTTCGGGGCCACCGGGATGACCGGCCCGGGGGCCGGCCGCAGGAGGGCCGTCGGGTCCAGCTCGGCCGGGCCGGGCTCGCTGGTGGGCGCGATGACCGGGGTGTCGGGGGTGCCCAGCTCGGGCGAGGCCGGACCGGGGGCGAGGCCGCCTTCCGGCACCGTGCCGGTACCGCCGGCCTCCAGCAGGTTCAGCATGCTCTCGGAGGAGAGCTGGGTGGCCATGGTGGCGCTCACCGCGCCGACCAGCGCCACCGCCGCGGCCGCGCCGGCGGTTGCCCGCTGGCGCCGGGCCATCCGCTCGAACGCCACCGGGTCCGGGGTGTTGTCGTCGGTGGGGGAGAGGCGGACGGTGAGCGCGTGCAGCTCGCGACCGACCCAGTGCTGGATCGCCGCCCACCTTGCGTCCGGGTCCCGTTGCGCGTCCCTCGGGATGAGGTCCTGCGCACCGAGCTTGCGGGCGAGGGTGAACTGGCCGTGGGCCAGCCGGGTCTCGATCGTGGCCGAGCCGGTGCCTTCCTCGTCGGCCACCTCGGGCACGGAGAGCCCGGCCATGTGGTGCAGCACCAGAGCCCGCCGCTGCACCGCCGGCAGCTCGGCCAGCACGTTGAGCACGGCGGGCCGGGCCTCGCGGGCGGAGGCCAGCCGGGACAGCTCGCCGGCCGAGGAGCCCAGGCGACGCCGCTCGGTGGCCGACTGGCTGGCGGTGCGGCGCATCCACCGCATGGGGTCGGGCAGCTCGCGCACGGTCTCCCACTGCCGCCAGGCACTGGTCATCGCCCGCTGGACCGCGGCCCGTGCTCGCGCGCCGTCGCCGAGCAGGGCGTGCTGCTCGGCGACGAGGCGCGGGTAGGCCGTCAGGTAGTACCGGTTGAACTCGGTCCGGTGAGTCTGCCGGGCCGGTAATCGTGCCGAGGCACGCGCCGATGGCTGGCCCAGCGAGGCAGCGCCTTGGCCGCCGGCCAGTCTGTCCAGCATCCGGCTGACTCTCCTTGTCCCGGGGGCGGCTGGGGCGGCCGCTCCCGGCTAGGTCTCCCGCGGGCGCCTGACTGGGCGCCCGCTCGGTTAGCGCGTTCCGCTCTGTCTCCCGCGGACGCCTGACTGGGCGCCCGCTCGGTTAGCGCGTTCCGCGCTGAAAACGCGAACTCAGGCGCCGGTACGGGCCTGGAGGTGCTCGTCGTGGTCCTCGTGCTCGTTGACCCGGTGGTGCGGGCGCGGGTGCGGGCGTGGGTGCGGCCGGGGCTGCGCCGGTGCCGGCACCCGCTGCTGCAGGTTGGCCGCCCGCTCGCCGCCGAACTCGCCGGCCAGCGACTCGAGCAGCCGGGCCAGCTGGCCGCGTACCTCGTCGTGCAGCGAGCGCAACCGGGCCAGCTCCTGCTCGGCGGCCTCGTGCCGCTCGCGGATGGCCTTCTCGGCCTTGAGCCGCTCCTGCTCGGCGCGCGCCTTGGCGTCCTGGCGAACCTGCTCGGACTGGCGGCGCACCTCGGAGATCATCCGCTCGGCCTCTTCGCGGGCCGCGGCGGTCTGCTCCGAGATCTGGCGCTCCCGCTCGTCCAGCTTCACCTTGCGCTGGGTGGCTTCCTGCTCCAGCGTGGCGGTGCGGGCGATGAGCGACTGCTCGACCTCGTGCCGGTGGGCCTCGGCGTCCTCGCGGGCGCGCTCGAGCAGCGCGGTGGCCTCACGGGCGGCGCTGGAACGGACGTCCCCGGCCTCCTGCTCGGCGGCCCGGAGCAGCTTCTCCACCCGGTACCCGAAGCCCTGCTTGGACTCGGAGTCGCGGTTTTCGGACTCGGAGTTCTGCAGCTCCTCGAGCTGGGTCTGCGCGTTGCGCAGCTCCCCTTCGACCCAGTCGGCTCGACGGCGCTCGCGTTGGTGGGACTTCTGCGCGTCGGCGAGCGCGGCGTGCAGAGTGTGCACGTGGTCGTCGACCTGGCGGCGGTCGTAGCCGCGCCGGACGAGGTCGAAGACGTGCGTCTGGACTGAGTCGATCTGCGGCTCAGTCACGGGCTTGGGTGTGTTGTTGGCGGAACACGGGGACACCCCTTGTTAGGTTCAGGTCTGGCCTTACGTCGTGCGAATCGTGCGGGAGCTGCTGTGCATTAGCTCCTGAAACGGATTAGGCCCGTATCGGGGGAGCTGTGGGCCTCATTCGAGTGAACCAGAAGCGCCCGCAGACTACTCCAGGCCTCACATCACGGTGCAATCACAGCCACCCGTTAGGGTGAACACTGTTAATAAACTTTGATTCTTACTGTGTGTGTCTGGCCTGGTCGGGCGGCCGTCGAGACTCTCCGGTGACCGACTCGTTACCTCTGTGACCTGCGTGTATTCGCCCCTTCCCGGTCAAGTGTTGGTGAGCCAGGTCACCCATATTTTCCAGTTCGTTAATATTGTGGCCGCAAATGTGCAGCCTGCCGGATCCGTCGATGCCCGGCATCGCTAAAAGTGATGACCGGTCACTCGGTGGCGCGCTGGATGGGTGAATAGTGAACACTTAGTTAGGAGACTAAAGTAGGTGTAGGACATCTACAGTTCGAGAAGCATTCGCACGTTCCCGAGTGTGTTCGGGCGCACATAGGCCAGGTCCAGGAACTCCGCCACGCCCGCGTCGTAGGAACGCCGCATCTGCTCGTAGACCTCGGGAGACACCGGCGTACCGTCGATCTCGGTGAAGCCGTGCCGGCCGAAGAAGTTCTTCTCGAACGTGAGCACGAACACACGTCGCACGCCTACCTCGCGCGCGGTACGCACCAGAGCGTTCATCAGCGCGTTACCCACGCCGGTCCCGGCGGCGGAAGGGTCCACCGCGACGGTGCGCACCTCGGCCAGGTCCTGCCAGAGCACGTGCAGCGCGCCACAGCCGACGATCCGGCCCTCGTGCTCGACCACCCAGAACTCCTGCACGGTCTCGTACAGGGTGATCAGATCCTTGGCCAGCAGCACCCGGCCGGCGTAGTGGTCGACCAGCGCCTTGATAGCCACCACGTCGTCGGTGCGCGCGCGGCGCGCGACCGTGTCGGGCCCAGTGGTCACGTCGACCGACATTAACGGATCCGGTGCCGGATACCCTTGAGCCGTGCCACGGGGACAGACACAACCGAAGGCGGCCTTGGTAACCCTGGGGTGCGCGCGCAACGACCTGGATTCGGAGGAGCTGGCGGGCCGGCTCACCGCGCAGGGATGGAGCCTGGTCGACGCCGAGTCGTCCGGGGACGACTCGCCCGACGTCATCGTGGTGAACACCTGCGGGTTCGTGGCCCAGGCCAAGAAGGACTCCATCGACACCGTGCTGGCCGCGTCCGACGCGGCGCGCGAGGTGGGCGCCAAGGTGGTCGCCGTCGGCTGCCTGGCCGAGCGGTACGGCGCCGAGCTGGCCGCCGAGCTGCCCGAGGCGGACGCGGTGCTCGGCTTCGACCAGTACTCGGAGCTGGGCGCGCGGCTGTCCGAGGTGGTGGCCGGCCGGCACGTCGAGTCGCACAAGCCGGTGGACCGGCGCACCCTGCTGCCGATCAGCCCGGTGTCCCGGCCGGCGGCCGCGGAGACCGTCGCGGTGCCCGGTCACGGCTGGGTGCCGGACGTGACCAGGCGCAGGCTGGACGACCGGCCGGTGGCGCCGCTGAAGCTGGCTTCCGGGTGCGACCGGCGCTGCGCCTTCTGCGCCATCCCCTCGTTCCGGGGCTCCTTCGTGTCCCGCCCGCCGGCGGAGGTTCTCGGCGAGGCGGCCTGGCTGGCCGAGCAGGGTGTGCGCGAGCTGGTGCTGGTCAGCGAGAACTCGACCTCCTACGGCAAGGACCTCGGTGACCTGCGCTCGCTGGAGGCGCTACTGCCCCGGTTGGCCGCGATCGAGGGCATCGAGCGGGTGCGGGTCAGCTACCTGCAGCCGGCGGAGACTAGGCCCGGCCTGATCGAGGCGATCGCCGGGACGCCCGGCGTCGCGGACTACTTCGACCTCTCCTTCCAGCACGCCAGCGAGCCGGTGCTGCGCCGGATGCGCCGGTTCGGCTCGGTGGAGGCCTTCCTCGACCTGTGCAACCGGATCCGCGCGCTGGCCCCGGACGCCGGCATCCGCAGCAACGTGATCGTCGGCTTCCCCGGGGAGACCGAGGCCGACCTGGCCGAGCTGGAGCGCTTCCTCACGGAGGCCCGGCTGGACGCCGTGGGAGTGTTCGGCTACTCGGACGAGGACGGCACCGAGGCCGTCGACTACCCGGAGAAGGTGCCGGCCGAGGTGATCGCCGAGCGGGTGGCGCGGGTCACTCAGCTGGCCGAGGAGCTGACCAACCAGCGGGCCGAGGACCGGATCGGTTCCACGGTGCGGGTGCTGGTCGAGGAACTGGGCGAGCAGGACGCGGCGGACGAGGGCGAAGCGGTGGGCATCGGCCGGGCCGCGCACCAGGCGCCCGAGGTGGACGGCGAGTGCATCCTCACCGGCGACGGCTGGCGGCCGGGCGAGCTGGTCGACGCCGTGGTGCTGGACACCGAGGGTGTCGACCTGGTCGTGGCGCGCGGGGGGCCGAGGTGAGCGAGCCGACGGAGCCGGAGGCGCCGTTGGTCAACCTGGCCAACGCGTTGACCATGCTGCGCCTGGTGCTGGTGCCGGTGTTCCTGGCGTTCCTGCTGGTACACGACGGGCAGCACACCGGCTGGCGGCTGGCCGCCGGCGGCGTGTTCGTGGTGGCCTCGCTCACCGACCGGTTCGACGGCCAGATCGCGCGCAGCCGGGGACTGGTCACCCGCTTCGGCATGATCGCCGACCCGATCGCCGACAAGGCGCTGACCGGGGCGGCGCTGGTCGGGCTGAGCCTGCTGGGCGAGCTCTCCTGGTGGGTGACCACGGTGATCGCGGTCCGCGAGCTGGGGGTCACGGCGCTGCGGTTCTGGGTGCTGCGCCACGGTGTGATCGCCGCCTCACGTGGCGGAAAGCTCAAGACGCTGGCCCAGACGATCGCCATCGGCTTCTACCTGCTCCCGCTGACCCTGGTCGCCCCGGCCGCCCTGGTCGGGCACGCCCGCTGGTGGCTGATGGCCATCGCGGTGGCGTTGACGCTGGTCACAGGCCTGGACTACGTCCTGCGCGCGCTGCGCCTGCGGGCCCGCGGCGTGGCGGCGGCCCGAGCGGTCACCGGAACCTGATCACGGCGTTCGCCGTGAGCGGACAGGGTTCGCCGGGTTGCGCAGGGTCAACGGCGGCCGGAAATCGGTAACGTGGGTGCACCGGGACTCGCTCCCACTAGGAACAGGACGTCGCGCTCGTCGGAGCGGGCATAGGGAGGTTGGCTGATGACCCTGCTACTGCGTGAGGCCATCGGTGGCAGCCTGCGGCGGGCCCGGGTGAAGCGCAGCCGCACTCTGCGCGACGTGTCGCACACCGCGCGGGTCAGCCTCGGTTACCTGAGCGAGGTGGAGCGGGGCCGCAAGGAGGCGTCCAGCGAGCTGTTGGCCGCGATCTGCGAGGCGCTGGAGTTCCCGCTGCCCGACCTGCTCGCCGAGGTGGCCGAGGAGCTGCGCCCCCTGCCCGCAATGCAGCCGCTGACCCCGATCGGCACCCGGCACACCGATCTTCGCCGCGCGGTCACCGCCGCCCCGGCGCGCCCGGCCGGCGCGCCCGCCTCTGCCCTGGTCCGGGTGGCTGCCTGACCGCCCTGACAACCGGGTTTGCCCCGGTGGCCCTGAGCACGGGGGTCAGGGTGATCCCCGATATCGTCAACTTTGGTGGAAGCGGCGCGCGTTCGCTGACACCATGGGATCCGGTAGACGTGGCTCGAGGGACAGGCAGGCGGAGGAGATGGCCAACGGTTTCGTGAAGGCCTTTAAGTACCTGGGGGCGTTGTTCTCGTCCAAGGTGGACGAGTACGCCGATCCCAAGGTGCAGATCCAGCAGGCCATCGAGGAGGCTCAGCGGCAGCACCAGGCGCTGTCCCAGCAGGCCGCCGCTGTGATCGGTAACCAGCGGCAGCTGGAGATGAAGCTGAACCGGCAGTTGGGGGAGATCGAGAAGTACCAGAACTCGGCCCGCCAGGCCCTGGTGCTGGCCGACCAGGCCCGGTCGCAGGGCGACGTGGCGAAGGCCCAGCAGTACGAGAACGCCGCGCAGGTCACCGCGACCCAGCTGGTCACCGCCGAGCAGTCGGTGGAGGACCTGAAGGTGCTGCACGACCAGTCGCTGGGCGCCGCCCAGCAGGCCAAGGCGGCGGTCGAGCGGAACTCGATGATTCTGCAGCAGAAGATCGCCGAGCGCACCAAGCTGCTCAGCCAGCTGGAGCAGGCGAAGATGCAGGAGGAGTCGGCGAAGTCGCTGCAGCAGATGTCCGAGCTCGCCGCGCCGGGGAACACCCCGTCGCTGGAGGAGGTCCGGGACAAGATCGAGAAGCGGTACGCGAACGCGCTGGGATCGGCCGAGCTGGCCCAGAACTCGGTGCAGGGCCGCATGCTCGAGGTGCAGCAGGCCACCGTCGACATGGCCGGAGCCTCCCGGTTGGAGCAGATCCGGGCGTCGATGGGAGGCGCTGCCGGGGGTGCCGCCGGTCAGCAGCAGCTGGACGCCAGCGGCCCTAAGCAGGTCACCGCCGGCGGCACCGGGGCAGGCCAGGAGCAGAGCCAGTCGCAGGAGAACAAGCAGTCCTAGCGCCCCGCGTCCCGGCCGGGGACCGGACCGGGTTGGCAGCGTGGGCAGTAGTAGGCGACGCGGGCGTAAACCCCGTCGCCTTGCTCGCCCGCGCGGATCCGGGTACCGCAGCGCCGGCACGGTTTCCCGGCGCGGCCGTACACCCACTGCTCGCGTCCCCGGCCGAGTTCGCCGGTGGTGGACTGTTGCGGCCGGTCGGCGTTGCGCCGCAGCAGCTCCCGGGCCAGGGTGATCGCCCGCACCGGGGCCGGCACGTCGCGCACCGGTGTCCACGGCGAGAGCCCGAGCAGGAAGCAGACCTCGGCCTTGTACAGGTTGCCGATGCCGGCGACCACCCGCTGCTCGAGCAGGGCCAGGCCCAGCTCGGCGCGGGGCCGGGCGGTGAACCGGCGCACCGCGTCGTCCAGGTGCCCCTGGCTCCAGGCGGGGTCGAGCAGGTCGGGGCCGAGGTGTCCGACCAGCTCGTGCTCGTCGCCGGTGGGCAGCAGGGCGAGATCGTGCAGCCGGAATCCCACCGCCAACCGGGTCGGCGTGGCCAGCACGGCGCGGGCGTGGTGGGCCGGGAGGCGCCACCGGTCGGCCGGCCGGTAGAGGTGCCAGCTACCGTCCATGCGTAGATGGCTGTGCAGGCTGAGCTGGCCGTCGAACCGGGTGAACAGGTGCTTGCCGATGCTACGGACTTCGGACACGGTGCGCCCGGCGAGATCGTGCTCGACCAGGGTGGGGTGGCGCAGCTCGCCGCGCACCAGTCGTTCGCCGGCCAGTGCGGCGTGCAGCCGGCGCGCGGTGAGGTAAACGGTGTCGCCCTCGGGCATGGTGGGAGATCGTGCCAGGGGGAGAACGGGAGTGCATATGTTGCGGACGGTGGCCGGCTTCGACCGGCTCGGTGACGAGAACGCGTTCACGGTGCTGGCGCGGGCCGCCGAGCTGAACGCCCAGGGCCACGACGTGATCAACCTGGGCATCGGCCAGCCGGACTTCCTGCCGCCCGACCACGTCATCGAGGCGGCCGTGCGGGCGCTCCGGGACGGCAACCACGGCTACACCGAGACCACCGGCATCCTGCCGCTGCGCGAGGCGGTGGCGGCGCACGTGGCCGGCCGCACGGGCGTCACCATCCCGGCCGACCGGGTGATGATCGTGCCGGGCGGGAAGGTCACCATGTTTGCCGCGATCATGATGTTCGGCGAGCCCGGGGCGGAGATCCTCTACCCGGACCCGGGTTTCCCGATCTACCGGTCGATGATCGAGTTCACCGGTGCGACGCCGGTGCCGGTGCCGATCCGGGAGGCCAACGGGTTCGCATTCTCCGCCGAGGAGCTGCTCGGGTTGATCACCCCGGCCACCCGGCTGCTGATCGTGAACTCGCCGGCCAACCCGACCGCCGGGGTGACCCCGCGCTCCGAGGTGCACCGGCTGGTCGCCGGCCTGCTCGAGCACCCCAATGTGGCGGTGCTCTCCGACGAGATCTACGACCGGATGGTCTACGGCGAGGCCGAGCACGTGTCGCTGCTGCGCTTCCCGGAGATCCGCAACCGGTTGATCCTGCTGAACGGCTGGTCCAAGACCTACGCGATGACCGGCTGGCGGCTGGGCTGGTCGATCTGGCCGACCGCGCTGGTGGACCGGTTCCGCCGGTTCGCGGTCAACTCGTGGAGCTGCGTGAATGCCGCCGCACAGTACGCCGGGATGGCCGCGCTGGAGGGGCCGCAGGACGCGGTGGAGGAAATGGTCGCCGAGTTCGACAAGCGCCGGAAGACGGCGGTGAGGCGGCTGAACCAGCTGCCCGGGGTGTCCTGCCTGTCGCCGCACGGGGCGTTCTACGCGTTCCCCAACATCACCGAGACCGGCTGGTCGGCGTCCGCGCTGGCCACCGCGCTGCTCGAGCGGGCCGGTGTGGCGGTGATCGGCGGCCCGGACTTCGGCGAGCTGGGGGAGGGCTACCTGCGCGTCTCCTACGCCAACTCGGAAGAGAACATCGAAAAGGCCCTGGACCGCGTAGCCGAGTTCCTCGCCGAAACCCGCCCCCGCTGACCCGTTTCCCCTCCCGCGCGCGCACGCCCCTTGGCGCTGGCACACGACCTGCAGTCCGTGTGTCAGCACCGAAGCGTGAGTGTGAGCTGGGGGATCAAGGGGCGATCAGGTGGACGGTGGGGAAGTAGGTGCGATAGCGGGTTGCGTCTCGGGTCAACAGGCGCAGTTTGAGTACGGCGGCGTGGGCTCCGATGAAGAAGTCCGGCAGGGTTGATGTGCGGGTGCCACCCCGCTTCCGGTACGTCCGGTAGGCCCGCGCCGCGAGGAACGCCGCCTCCCACGGCAGGTTGTTGCGCACGAAGCGATCCTCGCCGAGTGCCTCGTTCAACGCCTCGATGTTGATGAAGCCGTGCGAGATCTCGCCGTAGACGATCTGGTTGATCACCAGAGGGCCGCGATCGGATGCGAGCGCGAGCTGTTCGGCCGACCACGCGTACCAGCGCTGATCCTCGGTGAGCAGGTCGAGCAGGATGTTGGAGTCGACCAATGTTCCCCGGTCGCTGTCATTCACCTCGGGTGAGAGCCATGATCTCATCAGTGCTGAGCCCGACCTCGGCCTTGCCGGTCAGCGCGGCGACGATTCGTTCGCCCCGGGTGCTCGGCCCGGTGGCTGGAATAATGCGGGCGGTGCCGTCCTCGCCGACAATGACGGCCACCTCGTCGCCGGGCTCGAGGCCGAGCTCTCGGCGCACCTGCTGGGGAATGGTGATCTGGCCCTTGCTGGTGATGCGCACCTGGTAAGAGTAGCACTGGTATTACTGCAACTGGGTTGTCAGGCGCGCAGGCGTAGGCCCTTCGGGGTGGCGCGGAAGCCGGCCTCGGTGAGGATGTCGGCGAGGTGGCTGGACAGCGAGCCGACACCGTCCGCGCGCTCCACGGCCAGCGTTCCCAGCCAGCCCTCCCGGACCGCGCCGGCCAGCGCGGTCGCCGCCGCGCGCAGGGCGGGCTCGTCCTCGGTGAAGGACAGCAGCGACCGGCCGCCCCGTTCCACGTACAGCGTGGGGGAGCCGTCCACCAGGACGGTCAGCGCACCGGCCTTGCGCCCCGGCCGGTGTTTGGCGTCCCCGGTCGTGGCCGGCCAGGGCAGGGCGGCGCCCCACGGCTGGGCCGGGTCGGCGGCGGCGAGAACCATGGTGGTCGGCGCGGCGCCGGGCTGGTCCGGCTCGCGGGCCAGCGCGCGCAGCCGGTCGATCGCACCCGGCACGGCGAACTGGGCGGCGCCCAACCCCTCTACGACGTAGCCGCGCCGGCAGCGCCCGGACTCCTCCATGGCCCGCAGGATCCGGTAGATCCCGGCGAACCCGCCGTCCACGCGCTCGGTGCCCAGCGCGCCCCTGGTCAGCACGCCGTGCCGCTCCAGGAACGACTCGGTGCGGGCGTGCGCGCGGCGGGTGGGATCGGTCTCCCTCGGCGGGGCGAGGGACCAGCGGCCGGCCACGGTCGGCGGCCCGGTGCGGCTGGGCATGTTCGGCCGGCCCCGGTAGCCGGCGCCGCGCAGCCGGGCGTACCGGCCCCTCGGCGCGCTCGGGCGGGCCTTGTGCGCCGCGCCCCGGCCCGAGGTCAGCGCGCGCACCGGGCCGAGCGTGTCGTTGCCCAGCAGGCCGGCCCAGACCAGGTCCCAGATCGCGGCGACCAGCGTCGCGTCGTCCGGTGCCGGCTCCTCGGCGGCGCGCAGCGCGGCGGCGGCGGTGTCCGCGAGCTGCCGGAAGAACAGCGCCCCGCCGCCGTCCAGCGCGGCCAGCACGGCGTTGTGCAGCGGCGTGGCCGGCGGTTCGGGCTCGGGGTCGGGCAGCAGCAGGTCGGCGACGTCCGCCGGGGCGAGGGCCAGCCAGCCGTCCCCGCCGGCCAGCGAGCCGCACCCGGTCCAGGTGACCTCGCCGGCCGCGGTCAGCTCGTCCAGCAGCGCGGGGACGTACCCGGGCAGCCGGGCCGGCAGCACCAGCGACTCCAGTGCGCTGGCCGGGATCGGCGCGCCGGCCAGCTGCTCCACCACGGAGAGCACGTCGTCCGCGCCGGGAGCCCGGCGCAGCCGCCCGCCGGGCCGGGTCGAACCGGCGGAGCCGACGCAGCCGTGCCAGGCCGGCAGGAACCGGCCGAGCGCCGCCGGTTCCACCGGCTCCACCTCGGCGCGCAGCCTGGCCAGGGACGCCCGGCGCAGCCGGCGCAGCACCTCGGCGTCGCAGTACTCCGGCGCACCGACCGCGCCCGGACTGTGTTGCTCGCGCACCGGCCGCAGCTCGCCCCGGACCAGCCGGCCGGCACCGACCAGGCGGTCCAGCACGCCGCGAACCACCGCCACACCCAGCCCGAACCGCTCGGCCGCCTCGGCGGCCTCGAACGGACCGTGCGTGCGGGCGTACCGGGTGAGCAGCTCGCCCAGCGGGTCCGCCACCGGCTCGGTGAACGCCTCGGGCACACCGACCGGCAGCGCGGCGCCCAGCGCGTCCCGAACCCGGCCCGCGTCCTCGATGGCCAGCCAGCGCTCCTGCCCGGCGATGCGCACCCGGATCGCCCGGCGGGCCGATTCCAGCTCGGCCAGCCAGGCCTCGTGGATGCCGCGCGCGGCCGCTTCCCCGGTGGTCAGGTCGCCGAGGAACCGCAGCAGGTCGGCCGCCCCCTCGGCGTCCCGGGCGTGCCGGCCGGGGGCCAGGCGCTGCAGCTCGGCCTCGATCTCGGCGAGCACCTCGGGGTCCAGCAGCTCGCGCATGGCCTCGGAGCCGAGCAGCTCGGCGAGCAGCGTGGCATCCAGGGAGAGCGCGGCGGCCCGGCGCTCGGCCAGCGGGGCGTCCAGCTCGTAGAGGAACATGCCCACGTAGCCGAACAGCAGGCCCCGGGCGAACGGTGACGGGGACGGCGTGGTCACCTCCACCACCCGCACCTTGCGCGCGGCCACGTCGGCCATGAGCTCGCGCAGCCCGGGCAGGTCGTAGACGTCCTGCACGCACTCCCGCATCGCCTCGAGGGAGACCGGGAACGAAGCGAAGCGGCTGGCCACGGTGAGCAGCTGGGCCGACCGCTGGCGTTGCTGCCACAGCGGGGTCCGCCGGCGCGGGTCGCGCCGGGGAAGCAGCAGCGAGCGGGCCGCGCACTCCCGGAACCGCGCGGCGAACAGCGCCGAGTTGCCCAGCTCGTCGACCACGATCCGCTCCACCTCGTCCGGGGCGAGCAGCACGTCGTCGGCGGTGGGCAGCACCTCGGTGCCGGAGTCGTCGAGGGCGTCGGGCAGCCGCAGCACGATGCCATCATCGGCACTGGCGGCGCTGACTTCGACGCCGCGCCGCTCGCGCATCCGGGCCGCGATGGCCAGCGCCCACGGACCGTTCACCTGGGCGCCGAACGGGGAGTGCACGACCATCCGCCAGTCGCCGAGCTCGTCCCGGAACCGCTCCACCAGCACCGTGCGGTCGCTGGGCACGTGCTTCGTGGCGTCGCGCTGTTCGGCCAGGTAGGCGAGGAGGTTGTCGGCCGCCCACTCGTCCAGGCCGGCCGCCGCGACCCGTTCCCGGGCATGCTCGGCGCCCAGCGTGGACAGCTCCCGTACGAAGGCGCCGACCGCCCGGCCCAGCTCGAGCGGGCGGCCCGGCGCGTCGCCCTTCCAGAACGGCATCCGGGCGGGCTGCCCCGGCGCCGGCGTGACCACCACCCGGTCGTGGGTGATGTCTTCCACCCGCCAGGAGGAGGTGCCGAGCAGGAACGTGTCGCCCACCCGCGACTCGTAGACCATCTCCTCGTCCAGCTCGCCGACCCGCGACCCGGCGCCGTCCGCGCCGCCCGGGGTCATCACGGTGAACAGGCCCCGGTCCGGGATCGTGCCGCCCGAGGTGACCGCCAGGCGCTGCGCCCCCGGCCGCCCGCGCAGCTCGTCGGTCACCCGGTCCCAGGTGATCCGGGCGCGCAGCTCGCCGAAGTCCTCGCTGGGGTAGCGCCCGGCCAGCATGTCCAGGGTGGCGTGCAGGGCCGAGTCAGGCAGGGCGGCGAACGGGGCCGCGCGGCGGACCAGCGCGCCGAGGTCGCCGACCGTCCACGGCTCCATGGCCACCATCGCCACGATGTGCTGGGCGAGCACGTCCAGCGGGTTGCGCGGGTAACGCAGCGACTCGATGGCGCCGGTCGCCATGCGTTCCGCCACCACCGCGCAGGAAACCAGGTCGCCCCGGTACTTCGGGAAAACCACGCCCCGGGACACCGCGCCCACCTGGTGCCCGGCCCGGCCCACCCGCTGCAGCCCGGACGCCACGCTGGGCGGCGCCTCCACCTGGATGACCAGGTCGACCGCGCCCATGTCGATACCCAGCTCCAGGCTGGACGTGGCCACCACGCAGGGCAGCCGGCCGGCCTTGAGCTCCTCCTCCACCAGGGTCCGCTGCTCGCGGGACATCGACCCGTGGTGCGCCTTGGCCACCACCGCCTCGGCCCCGGTGGCCAGGCCGGACTCGCCGATCGCCTCCGCCGGGAAGGCATCGCCGGGTTGCAGCTCCTGCTCGCCGGTGGCCAGCTCGTTCAGCTTGGCGGTGAGCCGCTCGGCGAGCCGCCGGGAGTTGGCGAACACGATGGTCGACCGGTGCTGGCGGACCAGCTCCAGCACCCGGCGCTCCACCGCCGGCCAGATGGACGGCCGCCGCGCCGCCCCGGATGCCGAGCCGACCACTTCCTCGTCGGAGCTGCCCGGCTCGGGGTTGACGTCCAGCGCGGCCAGGTCCGGCACCGGGACCTCCACCTCGACCTGGATGGTCTTCGGGATGGGCGGGCGGATCACCTCGACCGGCCGGTTGCCGGCCAGGAACGCGCTCACCTCGTCGACCGGCCGGACCGTGGCCGACAGGCCGATGCGTTGCGCCGGGCCGTCGTTCAGCAGCTCGTCCAGCCGCTCCAGGGACAGCGCCAGGTGCGCGCCGCGTTTCGTGCCGGCCACCGCGTGCACCTCGTCCACGATCACCGTGGTGACCCCGCGCAGCGACTCCCGCGCCGACGAGGTGAGCAACAGGAACAGCGACTCCGGGGTGGTCACCAGCACGTCCGGCGGGGTACGGCCGAACCGGCGGCGGTCGTCGGCCGGGGTGTCCCCGGTGCGCATGCCGACGGTGATGTCCGGTTCCGGCCGGCCCAGCCGATGCGCGGCCTGCCGGATGCCGGCCAGCGGGGACCGCAGGTTGCGCTCGACGTCCACGGCCAGCGCCTTGAGCGGGGAGACGTAGAGCACCCGGCAGCGGTGCTTGGGTTCGTCCGGCACCGGCTCGCTGGCCAGCCGGTCCAGCGCCCAGAGGAACGCGGCCAGCGTCTTGCCCGAGCCGGTGGGCGCGACCACCAGCGCGTGCTTGCCGGCCCGCGCCGCCGCCCAGGCCCCCTCCTGGGCGGCGGTGGGCGCGGCGAATGCCCCGGCGAACCAGTTCCTGGTCGCGGGGGAGAAGCCGGTCAGTGCGTCCACGGGTCCATCATGGCCGGCCACCCCGACAGTTTCCGGCGCGGCTCGGTTACACCTGGCCGACGTCGAAGCCTTCCTCGACGTCCCGGCGGGAGTAGGAGCGGAACGAGATGTGGGTGTCGGTCTGCCGCACGCCGGGCACCTTGCTCACCCCGCCGGCGATCACCTCGGCCAGGTCCTCGTGCTGGCGCACCCGGACCACCGCGATCAGGTCCACGTCGCCGGCGCAGGAGTAGACCTCGGCCACGCCGTCCAGGTCGGCGATCGCCTGCGCCGCCTCGGGAATCCGGTCGGCGGCGGTGTGGATCATGACGAACGCGGTGATCACGGCGGCTCCTTCGCGGGCGCGGGTGTGTCCGATCTTAGGACGACTTGTCCGCGCGGGTCCGCGCCACGCTCTTGGCGAGCCACGGCCGCCAGCGGCCGGCGCCCCGGGCCGGCTCCGCCCACGGCGTGGCGGCCAGGACCAGGCGGGTGCCCGGCCGGTCCACCCAGCGCAGCAGCGCGGACACCTCCTCCTCGGGCGCGCCGAACAGCGGGCCGGGACCGGTCCGCGCCGTCTCCGCGCCGGCCAGCAGCGCCTCCACCACGGGCATCGGCGGCACGCCGCGCCGGGCCACCCCGGCCGAGGCCAGCCGGCCGTGCCGGATCACGGCGAACTCCCAGCCGCCCGCCCCGTCCGGGTGCGCGGCGGTCAGCTCGGGCAGCGCGGCCAGTGCGGTGAGCCGCTGCGCCCGGTCCAGCGCGCCGATCAGGTCGGCCAGCCGGTCTCGGCGCACGGCGGCCGCCTCGAACCGCTCGTCGGTCGCCAGCCGGCCCACCTCCTCGGCCAGCGTGTCCAGCGGCCCGTCCGACCGGCCGGCGAACAGCCCGGCCACCGCCTCGGCCAGCGGCGCGTAGTCCGCCACGCTCTGCCGCCCGGTGCACGGCGCGCCGCACCGGCCCAGCTCGGCCAGCACGCAGGCGCTGCCCTTCGGGGCGCGGGCCGAGATGCGCTGGGTGCACCGGCGGATCGGCACCGCGTCCTGCAGCGCGTCCACCGCCGCCACGGCCAGCGCCCGGGCCCGGAACGGCCCCAGCGCGCCGTCCCTCGGCCGGTTGACCACGGACAGCCGGGGGAAGGGCTCGTCGGTGAGCGCCACCCACCAGGCGTGGTTGGGCGTGCGGGAGCGCCGGTTGTACCTCGGCCGGTGCGCGCCGATCAGGCGCAGCTCGCGCACCCTCGCCTCGAGCGCGTGCGCGCACTCCACCGCGTCCACCCGGACGGCCTGGGCGACCATGTCCCGCACCCGGCGCCGCCGCTCGGCGGCGGTGAAGTAGGAGCGCACTCGTTTGCGCAGGTCACCGCTGGTTCCCACGTAGAGCACCTCCTCCCGGGCGCCGCGGAACAGGTACACCCCCGGCGCGTTCGGCAGGTGCTCGGCCAGCTTCCGGTTGCGCCGCTGGGCATCGGTGGGCCGGGTGCCGGCGGCGCTCGCGGCCAGCGCGAGCAGCTCCTCCAGGCTGTGCACGCCCAGGTTGCCGACCCGTTCCAGCAGGGCGTGCAGCACCTCGACGGTGGCCCGGGCGTCGTCCAGCGCGCGGTGCGTCGGCCGGGTCGTGGTGCCGAACAGCTCGGCCAGCGCACTCAGCCGGACCGTGGGCGTCTCCCCGGCGGGCAGCACCGCCCGGGCCAGCCGCGCGGTGCACAGCACGGCCGGCCGGGGCCACGCCAGGTCGTGCCGGGCGCAGGCGGCGCGCAGGAAACCGGTGTCGAACGGGGCGTTGTGCGCCACCAGTACCGCGCCCGCGCAGAACTCCAGGAGGCTGGGGAGCACGGCGCCGATGCGCGGCGCACCGGTGACCATCGCCCGGGTGATGCCGGTGAGCGCGACCACCGAGGGCGCGATCCCGGTGCCCGGGTCGACCAGCGTGGACAGCTCGCCGAGCCGCTCGCCGCCCCGCACCTTCACCGCGCCCACCTCGGTGATGGCGTCGGTGCCCGCGCTGCCCCCGGTGGTCTCCAGGTCCACCACGACGAACGTCACCTCGCGCAGCGGGATGCCGAGCTCGTCGAATGACAACTGTGGCATTCACCGGACGGTAGGACCTGACCCCGACGTTTCCGGTCGTGCGCGACTAACCTAGTTAGATGGGTGAGCAGGCATGGAACGCGTTGCCGGATCCGGTGCGCGCCCGTCTGGCCGAGCTCGCCTCGGCGGCCCTGGTCGAGCTGCCGACCGGGGACGTGCCGCCGTCGCTGCGCCGGCTGGCCCACTTCACCCCGAGCAAGCGGGCCCGGGTCGGCGCGCGGCAGCTGGTCGGCGAGCTGCGCGACTCGCCGGCCTTCCGGGGCGCCGTGCTCGCCTGGTGGATGAACCACCGGCCGGAGGAGCTCGCCAGCCCGGGCGCGGACCCGGTCGGCGTGGCCGCCGGAGCGCTGCTGGCGGACGAACCGGACGTCGACGAGCGGTTGAAAATGATCGCCGAGCGGGTCGATCTCGGCGCGTTGCGGGCGGAGCGGGACGCCGCGCTGGCCCGGGTGGAGAAGCTCGGCGGCGAGCTGGAGCGGCTGCGGGCCGAGCTGGCGGACGCCAGGGCCGGCGCGCGGGACCAGCACACCGAGCGGGACCAGGAGCTGGCCAAGCTGCGCCAGCGGTTCCGGCAACAGGGCACGGAGCTGCGCGCCGCCCGGGACGAGGCGGCGTCGGTGCGCGCCGAGCTGGCCGAGCTGCGCCGGACCGGCGCCGAGCAGCTGGCCTCGGCGTTGGCCGAGCGGGACCGCGCGCGGGACAAGGCGGCCGCCGACCGTGCGCAGGCCGAGCGGGCCAGGGACCAGGCCAGCGGCGCCCGCCAGGCCGCCCGCGAGGCCCGCCGCTCGGACGAGGTGCGGCTGGCCCTGCTGGTGGAGACGCTGGACGGGGCGCTGACCGGGCTGCGCCGGGAGCTGGCGCTGGACACCACCGGCGCCCGCCCGGCCGACCTGGTGGCGGGTTCGGCGGCGCCCCGGCCGGGACCGTCCTGGGTGCCGGACGCGGCGGTGCTGGACCGGCTGCTCGGGCTGCCCATGGCCCACCTGATCGTGGACGGCTACAACGTGAGCAAGTCCGCCTACCCCGACCTGCCCCTGTTCGACCAGCGCTCCCGGCTGGTCGGCGCGCTCGGCGTGCTCGCCGCGCGGACCGGTGCGGAGGTCACCGTGGTGTTCGACGGCGCCTCGGTGGCGGCCGGGACCGGGCGGCAGCCACGCGGGGTGCGGGTGCTCTTCTCCGATCCCGGTGTGCTGGCCGACGACGTGATCAGGGACCTGGTCCGCGCCGAGCCACAGGGCCGGCCGCTGGTGGTGGCCAGCTCGGACCGCGCGGTCGCCGAATCGGTCCGCCGGGCGGGGGCCTACCCGCTGGCGGCGGCGGTGTTGCTGCGCCTGCTCAGCCGGGGCTGAACACCCTTCACGGCTGGCTGAAACGACCTCGGTTCCGGGCCTGTGAGCTGGTGAAACCCGAAACTGTCGGGGTGTCGCCCTAGCGTCTGCCGTGTCGCTGACCAGTTCATCGAAGGGACTCTGTGATGATCGTCGACTGTGACCGGTGCGAGGTGCGCGGCAACGCCTGCCAGGACTGTGTGGTGGGTGTGTTGCTCGGCATCCCCGAGGTGCCCGGTGCCGGTTCGGCCGGCGCCAACCTGCCGTCCGGCGCTCGAAGCTTGCAGTTCGACGCACCGGAGTGCCGGGCGCTGAGTGTTCTTGCCGACCAGGGACTGGTGCCGAGGTTGCGCCTGGTGCCCAGCCAGCCGCGCCGAGCGTCACCCAACCCGAGGATCGGAGACGGATTCAGTAACGCTGGGTAGAGCAGATAGCTGAATAGTGCGTCCGCCGTTCACCCCAAGTGACGACTGGGGTCCGGTGGCTGCCGCGCCACGCCGGCTGAGTGCCCTTCTGGACGTGGCACGCGGCGCTCCGTAATCTCCCCGAGACCTCAGTGGGCCGTTTGCCATTCGCTCCCCGATTGGCACCGTGAGGTCGCCGCCGTCAGTGGTTTGCGCGAGTCGAGCCAGATCCCCAGCTGGTTCCCGCCTCCCCGGCTTCGCGCGCCGCCAGCGGTGGTTTCAGGGAAGGAGACCGGCGTCGTGGCGCCCAGCGGAAACCTGCGCTCCTTTGTTGGCGCACTCTCCGCGACCGCATTAGCCCTGGCCGCAAGCGCGCTCTTCGCCAGCCCGGCCGCCGCCGACCCGGCCCCGGCGCCGCCCAAGCCGGACGCCCGTGCGCAGTTGGCGGACGCCCAGCACGACGCCGAGCAGCTCACCGAGCAGTGGCACGAGGCCAAGGACAACCTGGACGCCAAGCGCGACGAGGCCACCCGGGCCAAGGCGGCCGTGGTGCCGGCCCGCCAGGCGGCCAGCCGGGCCGAGGCGGCGGAGGAGAAGTTCCGGGGCCAGCTGGACCAGGTGGTCGCCCGGGCGGCCGAGGGCGGGCGTCTGGACGAGCTGAACGCGCTCGTGCTCAGCGACTCGCCGAGCGACTTCCTCGACCAGATGACCACGCTGGAGATGTACAGCGCCGACCAGAAGTCCGTTCTGGACCAGGCCCAGCGGCTGGTGGCCGACGCGCGCAAGGCTCGCGCGAATGCCGACCAGGCGGTCGCGGTGGCCGCCAAGGCGACCGACGAGGCCCGCCAGGCGGTGGAGGACATCGGCAAGCGCAAGAAGGAGGCCGACGCGCGGATCGCCCAGGCGGAGCGGCTGCTCGGCCGGTTGTCCCCATCCGAGCGCGCGGACCGCACCAAGTCGATCGGCGACCCGGTGGGTGTGGTGCTCGGCGGCGGCAAGGGTGCGCTCGCGCTGAAGGCGGCGATGTCCCGGATCGGCGGCCCGTACGTGTGGGGCGCCGAGGGGCAGCGCAGCTTCGACTGTTCCGGCCTCGTCTTCTGGGCCTTCCAGAAGGTCGGCATCACCATGCCGAGGTCCAGTTCCGCGCAGGCCCAGGTGGGCCGGCCGGTGTCCAGGAGCCAGCTGCAGCCCGGTGACCTGGTCTTCTTCTACCACCCAGTCAGCCACGTCGGGTTCTATGCCGGTGACGGCAAGGTGCTGAACGCGGTGCAGACCGGCGACACCGTCCGGTACACCGAGCTGTCCAAGATGAAGAGCTATGCCGGCGCTCGCCGACTGTAAGCGAGCATCCCACGGCTGAAAGACCAATCCGCTCCCCGCGGCGGGCGGCGGCCGGTGTCCCGACTCACCGGCCGCCGCCGCACCTCTGGACCGAGCGGCCACTGAGCCACGTCCACCTGCTCGGCGCGTCCGGCGCCGTGCTGGTGTTGATCGCCAGCCTGATCGTCGCGGTGTTCGGCGCCGGGATGCCCACCGGCCCGCACGTGATCGACCGGACGGTGGCGCCCTCCGAGGAGGCCAAGGCCGGCGTCACCGACCTGCTGCGCCGGCGGGCCGAGGCCATCCGCGCCCGCGACCGGGCCGGGTTCGCCGCCACCCTGGACCCGAAGGCCGCGCCCGAGTTCCGGGATGCGCAGCTCGCGCTGTTCGCCAACCTGGCCGCGGTGCCCCTGGCCAGCTGGGAGTACCTCTTCGATGCCGCCGACCCCTCGGACGTTCCCCGGTCCCAGGTGGACCGTTCGGCCGACGAGGTGTGGGCGCCCCGCACCGAGCTGCGTTACGCCCTGGCCGGCGCCGACCTCGAGGTGACGGGCCGGCCGGCCGGCTACCTCTACCTGCGGCGGGGCGACTCCTGGTACCTGGCCTCGGACACCGCGCTGGACGAGGTCGGCCGGCCGACCTGGCGGGGGGTCTGGGACTTCGGCCCCTGCCACGTGGCGCGGGCGGAACACGGCCTGGTGATCGGCCACCCCGCGTCGGCCCCGCTGATCGACCTGCTGGCCAAGGAGCTGGACGGCAGCGTCGCCGCCGTCACCGCCGTGTGGGGTCCCGGGTGGCCGGGGCGGGTGGCCGTGCTGGTCCCCGGCGGCCCGGCCGAGCTGCGCGCGCTGCTGGGTCCGCGCGACCCGGCCGACTCGATCGCCGCGATCACCCTGGCCGACCGGGTGGACCGGGCGGCCGGCAAGGCGTGGGGGCAACGCGTGGTGATCAACCCCGGGCAGTCGGTGCAGCTCGGGCCGACCGCGGTGCGCGTTGTGCTGCGCCACGAGATCACCCACGTGGCGGCGCAGGTGGCCACGGACGACCGGGCGCCGCTGTGGCTCAAGGAAGGCTTCGCCGAGTACGTCGGGTACCTGGACAGCGGGCTGGCCATCGCCGAGGCGGCCCCGGCGCTGCTCGAGCAGGCCCGCCGGGAGCAGCTGCCCGACTACCCGCCGCCGGACGGGGCGTTCCGAGGCCCCGGACTGATGCTCGCCTACCAGCAGTCCTGGAGCCTGATGCGGCTCGTCGGCGAGCGGGTCGGCCCGAAGGGCGTGGTCGGGTTGTACCGGAGCCTGGCCGCCGAACCCGGCGCGACCGCGCAGCCCCGGCTGGACCAGACGCTGCGCGCCACCCTGGGCAAGGACCTGGACGACCTGATGGACGACTGGCACGACGAGCTGGCGGACGAGGTCGAGTGAGCTAGCGCGGAACGCGCTTGCCGAGCGTGCGCCCAGTTTGGCGCGCGCGGGGCCCGCTAGCCTGGTCCGCGATGCCGACCTTGCTGGTTACCAACGACTTCCCGCCCCGGGCGGGCGGTATTCAGGCCTATCTCGCCGAGCTGGCCGGTCGGCTGCCGGCCGGGGAGATCGTGGTCTACGCGCCGGCCTGGCCCGGCGCCGAGGAGCATGACGCCGCGTTGCCGTACCCGGTGCACCGGCACCCCGGCTCGCTCATGCTGCCGGTGCCGCCGGTGGCCCGCCGGGCCGAGGAGCTGGCCCGCCGCTACGGCTGCCGCTCGGTGTGGTTCGGCGCGGCCGCCCCGCTCGCCGTGCTGGCCCCCGGGCTGCGCCGCAGGGCCGGCGTCGAGCGGGTGGTGGCCAGCACGCACGGTCACGAGGTGGGTTGGTCGATGCTTCCGGCGGCCCGCCAGACGCTGCGCCACATCGGCCGGCACGCCGACGTGGTGACCGTGGTCTCCGACTACACCCGGCGCCGGTTCGCCGCCGCGTTCGGCCCGCTGGCCGCGTTGGAACGGCTCCCATCGGGCATCGACACCGACCGGTACCGGCCGGATCCGGCGGCCCGCGCCGAGCTGCGGGCGCGCTACCGGCTCGGCGACCGCCCGGTGGTGGGCTGCGTCTCCCGGCTGGTGCCGCGCAAGGGGCAGGATGCCCTGATCGCCGCGCTGCCCTCGGTGCGGTCCCGGATCCCCGGCGCGGCGTTGCTGCTGGTCGGGCACGGGTCGTACGCCGACCGGCTGCGCCAGCTGGCCGCCCGGCACGGGGTGGCCGAGCACGTGGTGTTCACCGGTCCGGTCCGTTGGGACGAGCTGCCCGCGCACCACGCCGTGGCGGACGTGTTCGCCCTGCCCTGCCGAACCCGGGGCGGCGGGCTGGACGTCGAGGGCCTCGGCATCGTGCTGCTGGAGGCGGCCGCCTGCGGGTTGCCGGTGCTGGCCGGAAGCTCCGGCGGCGCCCCGGAGACGGTGCGCCCGGGGGAGACCGGCGAGGTGGTGGACGGCCGGGACGTGTCAGCACTGGCCGACGCGCTGGCCGGCCTGCTCGCCGACCCGGACCGGGCCGCGGCCATGGGTGCCGCCGGGCGGGCGTGGATGTGCCGCGACTGGCAGTGGTCCACCGCCGCCGACCGCCTAACCACCTTCCTCCACCAGCCTGATTCAGTGCCTTTGGCAGGGTGATTCAGTCAACACCGTTTACCGAACCAGGCTGCTGAAAGCACCGAACCAGGCTGCTGAACGCACTGAATCAGGGGGTGTAGAGGGTGGCGATCTCGGCGGCGTAGGTTTTGGCGACCACGTTGCGCTTGAGTTTCATGGTGGGCGTGAGCTCGCCGCCCGACTCGGTGAAGTCGACCGGGAGCACCTTGAACTTCTTGATCGCCTCGGCGTGCGAGACGGCCAGGTTGGCCTCCTTCACGGCGGCGTCGATCTCCGCGAGCAGGTCCGGGTCGTCGACCAGGTCGGACGGGTCGGCCGGGTCCGACGGGGCGGGCTTGCCGTGCGCCTCCCGCCAGGCCGGCAGCGCCTCCTGGTCCAGGGTGACCAGTGCGGCGATGAACGGCTGGCCGTCCCCGACCACCATGCACTGGCTGATCAGCGGGTGCGCCCGCAGCCGGTCCTCCAGCACGGCGGGGGCGACGTTCTTGCCGCCGGCGGTGACGATCAGCTCCTTCTTCCGGCCGGTGATGCGCAGGAAGCCCGCGTCGTCCAGCTCGCCGAGGTCGCCGGTGTGGAACCAGCCGTCCTCCAGCGCCTCCTCGGTGGCCGCCGGGTTGTTCCAGTACCCCCGGAACACGATGTCGCCGTGCAGCAGGATCTCCCCGTCCTCCGCGATCCGCACCCCGCCGCCGGTGAGCGGCCGGCCGACGGTGCCGACGCGCTGCGCGTCGGGCGTGTTCACCGTGGCCCCGCCGGTGGTCTCGGTCAGCCCGTAGCCCTCGTACACCGGCAGCCCGGCGCCCCGGAAGAAGTGGCCCAGCCGCTCGCCCAGCGGCGCCCCGCCCGACACGGCCGCCACGCACCGGCCGCCCAGCGCGGCGCGCAGCCTGGCGTACACCAGCCGGTCGAACAGCGCGTGCCGCAACCGCAGCCCGACACCGGGGGAGGGCTGGGCCCGGCTCCACGCCTCGGCGGTTTCCGCCGCCGCGTCGAAGATCCTGCCCTTGCCCGAGGCGTGCGCCTTCTGGCGCGCGGCGTTGAACACCTTCTCGAACACCCTGGGCACGGACAGCACGAAGCTGGGCTGGAACTCGGCCAGGTCGGCGAGCAGGTTCGAGGTGTCCGAGACGTGTCCGACGGTGGTGCGGGTGTAGATCCCGCCGCACTGGATGACCTTGGCCAGCACGTGGGCCAGCGGCAGGAAGAGCAGGAGCGAGTTGTCCGAGGTGAGTAGTTGGGGGAAGCCCAGCTGGGCCGATTTCAGCTCGGTCAGCAGGTTGCGGTGGGTCAGCTCGCAACCCTTCGGCCGGCCGGTGGTGCCGGAGGTGTAGATCAGCGTGGACAGGTCGTCGGCGCGCACCTCGGCGCGGCGCCGGGCCACTTCGTCCGCCGGTACGGCGGCGCCCAGCTCGACCAGGTGGTCCACGGCGGCCGGCCGGTCGGCCGGGTCGGTCGGCTCGATCTGCCAGACGTGCCGCAGGGCGGGCAACTGGTCGCGCAGCGCGGCCACCTCACCGTGGTGCTGGTCGGACTCCACCAGGGCGGCGGTGGCGCCCGAGTCGGCCAGGATCCAGTGGACCTGCTCGGTGGACGAGGTCTGGTAGATCGGCACGGTGGTCGCGCCGACCGCCGCGATGGCGTAGTCGACCAGCGTCCACTCGTAGCGGGTGCGGGACAGGATGGCCACCCGGTCGCCCCTGGCCACCTCGGCGGCGATCAGGCCCCGGGCCACCGAGGTGACCTGCTCGGCGAACTCGGCCGCGGTCACGTCCACCCAGCGGCCGTCCACCTTGCGCCGGAAGCTGACCGTGTCCGGGTAATTCTCGGCGTTGTGGAACACCGTGTCGGACAGGCTCTCCTCGTCCCCCACCCGTTCGACCGCCGGAACCAGGTACTCCCGCATCGGCTCATCTCCTATCCGACCGTCCCCTTCGCACACCGTATATCGGCTACCCGGCGGTAGGTAGGTGTCGGTGATCGCGGCCCGCGCACTGGATGCGGTGGCGCCGACTAACCTCCGGAGGCATGTACGGAGTCGTGCGGGCGCCCGGGGGTGCCCGGTGAGCAGCGTGGACGTGGTGGACGAGACCTTCCTCACCGTGCCGCCGGCCCGGCTGGCCAGCGAGTTCGCCGACCCGTCCAGTTGGACGCGGTACTGGCCGGACCTGCGCCTGACGGTGGTCACCGACCGGGGGGAGCGGGGCATCCGCTGGACCGTCGGCGGGGCGCTGGTGGGCAGCATGGAGGTCTGGCTGGAAGAGGTGCTGGACGGCACCGTGCTGCACTACTACCTGCGCGCCGACCCGGTCGACCGGGAGGGCCGGCCGAAGCCGCTGCCGTGGCGCAAGGCGGGCGCCGAGATCGCCCGCCGCCAGCGCGCCGCCAAGTCCATCGCGCTCGGCCTCAAGGACCGGCTCGAGCGCGGCCGGCCCCCGGGCGAGCCACCCCAGATCCCGCTGGCCCTGCCGACCAACGGCCGCTGAGCCGCCGATGCGGGTCCACGTGGTCTCCGACGTTCACGGCAACGCCGAGGCGTTGGCCAGGGCGGGGGATGGGGCGGACGCCCTGATGGTGCTCGGCGATCTGATCGACTTCGTGGACTACGCGGACCACTCCGGGGGCATCCTCGGCCGGGTGTTCGGGCCGGAGGCGGTCGGCCAGTTCGCCCGGATCCGTGCCGAGGGCCGGCCCGGTGAGCTGCGCGACTTCACCGGTTCCCTCTGGCAGCGGCTGGCCGACCCCAGGGCCACCCTGGAGGACGCGGTCCGGGAGCAGTACGGGCGGCTGTTCGCCGCCCTGCCGGCGCCGGCCTACCTCACCCCGGGGAACGTGGACCTGCCGCACCTGTGGCCGGAGTTCGCCGCGCCCGGCGTGCACATGCTGGACGGCCAGGTGGCGGAGCTGGACGGGCTGCGTTTCGGCTTCGTCGGCGGCCTTCCGCTGCCGCCGGCGCTGGAGCGGATCGAACCGGCCCGGCGCGGGCCGTGGCGCCCGTACGTGCGCCCGTGGCGGGAGTACGCCGACGCCTGCGCCGCGCTGGGCGCGGTCGACGTGCTGTGCAGCCACGTGCCGCCCAGGGTGCCCGAGTTGACCTACGACGTGGTCACCCGGCGGGCCGAGATCGGCAGCGACGCGCTGCTCGAGGTCATCGAGCGGCACCGGCCGAGGGCGGCGCTGTTCGGGCACGTGCACCAGCCGATGGTGCCGCGAGCCCGGGTGCGGCGGACCGAGTGCGTCAACGTCGGCCACTTCCGGCGCACGGAGCGAGCCTTTGTGCTGACCTGGTAGTCGGGCGGTCCGGAGCGCGCCGGTAGCCTCTGCGGCCATGGCCGACTCGACCACGCAGTCCATCACCATCGATGCCGAGCCGGAACGGATCATGGCGGTGATCGCCGACTTTCCCGCCTATCCGGAGTGGGCCAACGCGGTGCGTACCGCCGAGGTCGTCGACCCGGGAGCCGGCGAGCGGGCGGCCGAGGTGCGGTTCGGCCTCGACGCCGGCGTGTTCAAGGACACCTATACGCTGGCCTACGATTGGGCGCAGGATGGGCTGTCGGTCCGCTGGCACCTCACCAAGGGGCAGGTGCAGAAGGCGCAACAGGGCTCCTACGTGCTGGAACCGGCCGGTGCCGGCACCAAGGTGACCTACTCGCTGAGCGTGGAGCTGACCATCCCCATGATCGGGATGCTCCGCCGGAAGGCCGAGAAGATCATCATCGATACGGCGCTGCGCGAGCTGAAGCGCCGCGTCGAAGGCTGAAATCCGACCGATGTGCGGAACGGGGTAGGGCACGGTGCGGATCCTGCTGTTCACCGGGAAGGGCGGCGTGGGCAAGACCACGCTCGCCGCTGCCACCGCTGTCCGGGTTGCCCGGAGCGGGCGCAAGGCCCTGGTCGTCTCCACCGACCCGGCGCACTCGCTGGGCGATGCGCTGGACGTCCGGCTGACCGGCGACGCCGTCGAGGTGGAGCAGGGGCTGTCCGCCGCGCACCTGGACAACCGGGCGCTGCTCGCCGGCGCCTGGGGTGAGCTGCGTGGACACCTCCGCACGGTGCTCGCCGGGGCCGGCGTGGACGAGCTGGTGGCCGAGGAGCTGACCTGGCTGCCCGGTGTGGAGGAGCTGCTCGCGCTGGCCGAGGTGCAGCGCTTGGCCCGCACCGGCCCGTGGGACGTGGTGATCGTGGACTGCGGGCCGACCGCCGAGACGCTGCGCCTGCTCGGGCTGCCCGAGGCGGTGGCCGGCTACCTGGAACGGCTCTACCCGGCGCACCGGCGCGCGGTTCGGGGCCTGCTGGCCGGCATCTCCGGGGCCACCGGCCGCCCGGCCACCGGCGACTGGGACGACGCCGCCGACGCGCTGGGCCGGCTGGCCGAACAGGTGGCCACGCTGCGCGCCATGCTGGCCGACCACACCACGACCAGCATCCGCCTGGTGCTCACCCCGGAGCGACTGGTCGCGGCGGAGAGCCGGCGCACCATGACCGCGCTGGCCCTGCACGGGCTGCGGGTGGACGGCCTCGTGGCCAACCGGGTGGTGCCGCCGATCGCGCCGTCGCTGCGCGGCCCGGCGGCCCGCTGGGTCCGGGCCAGGCACGCCGAGCAGCAGGAGGTGCTCGGCGAGCTGGCCGCCCTCTGGGGCCATGACCGGGCGGCCGAGGGCTCGGTCCGGGCCGTGCCGTACACGGCGGCCGAGCCGATCGGCACCGCCGCGCTGGCCGAGCTGGCCGAGGCGGTCTACGGCGACGACGAGCCGCTGGTGGGTGCGCCGGCCGAGACGCTGCTCTCGGTGCGCCGCACCGACGGCGACGGAACCGACGCGGAGTCGCGGTTCGAGCTGGCGCTGCGGCTGCCCGGGCTGGACAAGCGCACGCCCCTGGAGCTGACCCGGATCGACGACGACCTCGCGGTCACCGTGGACGGGGTGCGGCGACTGGTCGCCCTGCCCGCCGTACTGGCCCGCTGCGAGGTGCTGGGCGCCCGCGTAGGGGTGGACGAGCTGGTCGTGCTGTTCCGGCCCGACCCGGCGGTTTGGATGTCCCGGTGAACACGCAACGGTGCGCGGACCACGACACGGTCGCGGACGACTGGCGGGCCTACGCGGACAGCGCGTTGGACATGCTGGAGCCGCTGGTCGAACGGATCCGGACCCAGCCCCCGCCCGCCGGTGCGGAGGCCGAGCCGAGCAGCTGCGCGAACTGTCCGGTGTGCGCGGTGATCACCCTGCTCCAGGGCGGTCGTTCGGAGCTGGCGGTGCGGCTGGCCGACCAGTTCGGCGAGCTGCTGGAGGCCCTGCGCACGGCCCTCGCGGAGGGAGCCGGCGCACCGCCGAAGCCGGGCCGGCCGGCCCCGAAGGCCCCCGGAGGGCACCGGGGCTTCCGGTCGCCCCGGGTGCAGCACATCTCCGTGGTGCGCGACGGCGACGGCGGAGCCGCTTCGGGTCGGGCGCCCAGTTCGGCGCCCGACGGCGATACAGGCGGCCCGTGCTGACGATCGGCGTCGACGTCGGGGGCACCAGCGTGCGGGCCGGCGTGGTCGACCCCGAAGGCGCGGTCCTGGACACCGCGCGCGCCCCGACGCCGGCCGAGGAGAGCGCCCTGGACGCGGCGATCGTCGGCGTGGTCGACGAGCTGGTGGCCCGGCACCCGGTGCGCGCCGTCGGGCTGGCCCTGGCCGGGTTCGTGAGCCCGGACCGCCGGGTGGTCCGGTTCGCCCCGCACCTGCCGTGGCGCGGGGTCGCGGTGGCCGACCGGATCGCGGCCAAGTGCATGCTGCCGGTGGTGATCGAGCACGACGCGAACGCGGCGGCGCTGGCCGAACGCCGGTTCGGCGCGGCCTCCGGTTCCGGATCGCGGGCGCGGTCGATCGTGTTCATCGCCCTGGGCACCGGGATCGGGGCCGCCCTGCTGATCGACGGCCAGATCTACCGGGGGGCGCACGGCGTGGCCCCGGAGCTGGGCCACCTGCGGGTGGTGCCGGGCGGCCGGGCCTGCCCGTGCGGCAAGCGGGGCTGCTGGGAGCGCTACTGCAGCGGCACCGCGCTGGTCACCACGCTGGTCGAGATGCTGGCCGCCGACCCGGCCGCCTCACCCATGCTGGCCCGGCAGACCGTGGTGGAGGCCCGGGGGATTACCGGTCGGCAGGTGGCCGCCGCCGCCCGCGACGGCGACCCGCTGGGCCAGCGCGCGATGGCCGAGCTGGCCCGTTGGCTGGGGGAGGGGCTGGCTCTGGTGGCCGACATCTACGACCCGGAGCTGGTGGTCATCGGCGGCGGCGTCTCCGGCTCGGCCCCGCTGTTCCTGGACGAGGCCAGGGAGCACTACGCGCGCACGCTGACCGGGGGCAGCCACCGCCCGCTGGCCCGCATCCGCACCGCGCAGCTCGCCGACAACGGCGGAGTGATCGGCGCGGCCCAACTGGCCAGGGAACAGGTCACCACCCGCTGACCACCCCGATTCAGTCACTCCAGCAGCGTGATTCAGTCACTTCAGCACGGTGATTCAGTCGCTTCAGCAGGTTGATTCAGTCGCTTCAGCAGGTTGATTCAGTCACCCGTCGGGGCTGACGCGCCGAAAGTGACCGGAGCGCTCAGCGCCCGTCCCCAAACCCGCGCGACCGAACCTCGCCGAGACAAGCCACGACACCCCGCCGAGCCCGCCCCAAAGGTTCCCGGTCCACCCCGAGTCGGCTCGGCCGAAACGACTGAATCACGCTGCTGAAATGACTGAATCACCGTGCTGAAGTGACTGAATCACCGTGCTGAAGTGACTGAATCGGGGAGGGGAGGGCGGGGTCAGACGATGGCGCCGTCGTCCGGGCCTTCGGCATCCGGCTTGGTCCGGGCCGGCCAGCAGCGCAGCAGCAGCCAGCCCAGGCCGGTGGAGATCAGAACCAGGCCGAGCGGCAGGCACACCGCCGAGTCGAGGCGCAGCGTGTCGTGCACGGCCAGCAGCACGATCCCGGCGCTGACCAGGATCAGCACCGCCATGGCGGCGAAGCTCATCCGGGGTAGCGGCGGCGGGTCGGGCGGCACGAAATGGTCCTGCCCGGCGAGCATGTCGTAGGGCGGACAGACGCTCGGAGCGGGCGGCGGATCGACCGGCTGCTCGGCGGCGGCCTGGCGCGCGGCCGGCGGGTCCGGCCACCGGGGCACGGTGCCCTCGGCGACCCAGCCGGCGACGATGTCGTCGAAGCTGGCCGGACGACCGGAGGCGTGCGTGGGCCGTCCCTCTTCCTCGGGCTGCGGCCGCGTCACCGGCACATCGTGACACGAACTACGCCGAAGCGGGAGTGGTCCGCGTTGTCCGTTATCAGAGTGGCTCCGTAGGCTGGGCGGTGGTCGGTGGACGAGAGGCGGCGTTTGGTGGTCTGGTGGTTGCTCAAGTACGTGCTGCTGGGGCCACTGTTGCGCCTGTGGTGCCGGCCGTCGGTCGAGGGCGAGGAGAACATTCCGGAGCGGGGCGGTGCGCTGGTGGCCAGCAACCACCTGTCCATGGTCGACTCGTTCTACCTGCCGCTGGTGCTGCGCCGTCGCATCGCCTTCATGGCGAAACGGGAGTACTTCACCCAGAAGGGGTTCATCGGCTGGTGCAAGAAGCAGTTCTTCACCGCCGTCGGGCAGGTGCCCATCGACCGGTCCAGCGGCCTGGCCGCGCGCGCCGCGCTGGACACCGGTAACCGGCTGCTCGGTGAGGGACGGCTGGTCGGCATCTACCCGGAGGGCACCCGCTCGCCGGACGGCCGGCTCTACAAGGGCAAGACCGGGGTGGCCCGGATGGCCCTGGAGTCGGAGGTTCCGGTGATCCCGGTGGCCATGTTCGGCACCGAGAGGGTGCACCCGGCGGGCGCCCGCATGTGGCGCCCGTACAAGGTGCGGATCAAGATCGGTGAGCCGATCGACTTCTCCCGCTACTACGGCATGGCCAACGACCGGTTCATCCAGCGCTCGATCACCGACGAGATCATGTACGCCCTGATGGAGCTGACCGGCCAGGAGTACCGGGACGTGTACGCGGCCAAGGTCAAGGAGGACCTGGAGACGGCGAAGAAGTCCGCCGCCCGCCCGCCGGCCCCGTTGTCCAGCGGAAAGGCCAGTTGATCGGGCTCGTGCGCTTCTTCTACGACTGCGAGTTCATCGAGGACGGCCGGACCATCGAGCTGGTGTCCATCGGCGTGGTGGACACCGAGGGCCGCGAGTTCTACGCGGTGTCCACCGAGTTCGACGACCGGATGGCCGGCCCGTGGGTGCGGGCCAACGTGCTGCCCAAGCTGCCTTCGCCGGCCGACCGGGCGTGGCGCTCGCGCGAGCGGATCCGCCGGGACCTGCTCGAGTTCCTCACCGCGCCGGGCGAGGAGATCGAGCTCTGGGCCTGGATCGCCGCGTACGACCACGTGGTGCTGTGCCAGCTCTGGGGCGCCATGCCGGCGCTGCCGAGGCCGTTGCCCCGGTTCACCAGGGAGCTGCGGCAGCGCTGGGAGGACGCCGGGCGACCCCGGCTTCCGGCCGCCCCCTCGGACGCGCACGACGCGTTGGCCGACGCCCGGCACAACCTCGCCCGATGGCACGCGATCGAAGCTCACCTTTCCGCGCGGGGCGGCTTGCTGCATCGATCCAGCCCGTGAGAGTCTTCCCGTCGTGCGAATCGGAGTGCTTACCGGTGGCGGCGACTGTCCCGGGCTGAACGCGGTGATCCGCGCCATCGTGCGCAAGGGTGTGCCGGAGTACAACTACCAGTTCGTCGGTTTCCGGGACGGCTGGCGCGGGCCGCTCGAGGGCGTGACCATGCCGCTGGACATCCCGGCCGTGCGGGGCATCCTGCCCCGGGGCGGGACGATCCTGGGCTCCTCCCGGACCAACCCGTTCAAGGTGGACGGCGGCGTCGACCAGATCCGCCGGACCCTGATGAACCTCGGCGTCGAGGCGTTGATCGCGATCGGCGGCGAGGACACCCTCGGCGTGGCGGCCAAGCTGCACGAGAAGGGTGTGCAGGTGGTGGGCGTGCCGAAGACCATCGACAACGACCTGTCCGGCACCGACTACACCTTCGGCTTCGACACCGCCGTCGGCATCGCCACCGAGGCGATCGACCGGCTGCACACCACGGCCGAGTCGCACCACCGGGCGCTGATCGTCGAAGTCATGGGCCGGCACGCCGGCTGGATCGCGCTGCACTCCGGCATGGCCGGAGGGGCGAACGTGATCCTCATCCCGGAGGTCCCGTTCGACATCGACCAGGTGTGCGACTGGGTGAACAGCCGGTTCCGCACCAACTACTCGCCGATCGTGGTGGTGGCCGAGGGGGCCACCCCGAAGGACGGCACGATGGGCGTCCTGACCGGGGAGAAGGATGCCTTCGGGCACGTGCGGCTGGGCGGCATCGGCGAGTCGATCGCCCGGGAGATCGAGGAGCGCACCGGCAAGGAGGCGCGCACCACGGTGCTCGGGCACGTGCAGCGCGGCGGCACGCCCAGCTCCCGGGACCGCTGGCTGGCCACCCGGTTCGGGCTGCACGCCATCGACGCGGTGCACGACGCCGCCTGGGGTTCCATGGTGGCCCTGCGCGGCGCGGACATCATCCGCGTCCCCCTGGCCGAGGCCACCGAAAAGCTGAAGACGGTCGACCCCGCCCTCTACGCCGAAGCCGCCCAGTTCTTCGGCTGACCGGGGCTCGAGCACCTTGAGACTACCTCTGGTGGCAGGCGCAGGACAGGAAGACACTGCGCCGCTACGGGTCGCCGCGTGCCGCTACCACTACGAGGGCTGACCACGTGACCGGCGATGGCCGAACTCGACGAGTGGCTTAGGCTGGGGAACCGTGAACTGGACCGTGGACGCACCGGTTGATGAGCTGCCCGAGCTGCCGCCGCTGCCGGAGTCGCTGCGCACCCGGCTGGACGGTGCGCTGGCCCGGCCGGCCGCGCAGCAGCCGGAGTGGCCGGACGACGGCGAGGTGCGGCAGGTGCGCACCGTGCTGGAGAGCGTCCCGCCGGTGACCGTGCCGGAGGAGGTGGACCGGCTGCGCGAGCGGCTGGCCGCCGTGGCCCGGGGCGAGGCGTTCCTGCTGCAGGGCGGGGACTGCGCGGAGACCTTCGCCTACAACACCGAGCCGCACATCCGGGGCAACATCCGCACCCTGCTGCAGATGGCCGTGGTGCTGACCTACGCGGCCAGCATGCCGGTGGTCAAGCTGGGCCGGATCGCCGGCCAGTACGCCAAGCCCCGCTCGTCGCCGATCGACGCGCTGGGCCTGCCGTCCTACCGGGGCGACATCGTCAACTCGCTGAAGGCCACGCCGGAGGCCCGGATCCCGGACCCCAGCCGGATGATCCGCGCGTACGCCAACGCCAGCGCGGCGATGAACATGGTGCGCGCGCTGACCGGTGCCGGCATGGCCGACCTGTCCTCGGTGCACGACTGGAACAAGGACTTCATCCGCCGGTCCAAGGCCGCCGAGCGGTACGAGGCGCTGGCCACCGAGATCGACCGGGGCATGCGGTTCATGGCGGCCTGCGGGGTGGACGACCCCAGCCTGCACAGCGTGGAGTACTTCGCCAGCCACGAGGCGCTGCTGCTGGACTACGAGCGGTCCATGCTCCGGCTGGACGCCCGCGACCCGAACGAGCCGAAGCTCTACGACCTGTCCGGCCACTTCCTGTGGATCGGAGAGCGGACCCGGCAGCTGGACGGCGCGCACATCGCCTTCGCCGAGCTGCTGGCCAACCCGATCGGGCTGAAGATCGGCCCGACCACCAGCCCGGAGCTGGCGGTGGAGTACGTGGAGCGGCTGGACCCGCACGGCGTTCCCGGCCGGCTGACGCTGATCAGCCGGATGGGCAACGGCAAGGTGCGCGACGTGCTCCCGCCCATCGTGGAGAAGGTGACCGCGTCCGGGCACCGGGTGATCTGGCAGTGCGACCCGATGCACGGCAACACCCACGAGTCCACCACCGGCTACAAGACCAGGCACTTCGACCGGATCGTGGACGAGGTGCAGGGCTTCTTCGAGGTGCACCACTCGCTGGGCACGCACCCCGGCGGGCTGCACGTGGAGATCACCGGCGAGGACGTCACCGAGTGCCTCGGCGGCGCGCAGGAGATCTCCGACGCCGACCTGGCCGGCCGCTACGAGACCGCCTGCGACCCCCGGCTGAACACCCAGCAGTCCCTCGAGCTGGCCTTCCTGGTCGCGGAGATGCTCCGAGGCTGACCCGGCTCAGCGGTGGCCGCGGCCGCCGAAGATGTCGTCCAGCAGGCCGTCGAGCTGGTCGCCGATGGCGTCCTCGACGTCCTGGCGGAACCGTGAGGGCGGCCCTGTACTGACCACCAGGGTCACCGGGCTGTTGGACGCCAGCTCGGTGCCGGCCCTCGGCAGGGTGCCGATCACCGTGCCGGCCGGCACCGTCGGGTGCGCGCGCCGCGCGCTCGGCAGCTCGCGGGGTGCGAGACCGGCCGCCTTGATCAGCTCCTCGGCCTCCGGCACCGCGGTGCCCGGTGGGATGGACGGCACCCTCGGCTTCCCGGTGGAGATCAGAAGCGTCACCGTGCTGCCCTTGCGCGCCTCGGTGCCGCTGGGCGGCGTCGAGGACACCACCCGGTCGGCGGGCACGGTGTCGCTCGGCGATTCCCGCACCGTGGGCACCAGCTCGGCGTCGCGCACCGTCCGCTCCGCCTGGTCCCTCGGCATGCCTTCGAGCACCGGGGTGGTGGTCCACCGGCTCGCGCCGGCCTGCCAGGCGAACAGCCCGACTATCACGGCCAGGAGCACCACCGCGGCCACCCAGATGGCCGTCCTACGGCGTCCCTGGCGCCGCCGGTGGAGATGGGCCGGCGCATCGATCAGCGCCGTCCGCGGGCCCTCAGCGGCATCCACGCCCGGCGGCACCATGGAGGTGAGCGCCCGGGTCGCCCGGTGCGGCGGCCGGCCGCTGGAGCGCGCCTCGGGCACGGTGGCGGCGGCCATGCCGTCGGCGTCCAGGGGAGTGGCGACCGGCACGGTGGCCTGGGGGTCGAGGGAGCCCGGCACGGGCACCGGGACCTCCGGGATGCGCGCCGAGGCCCGCACCCCGCGCACCGCGTAGAGCAGCGTCCGCGCGTCGGCGGGGCGGGCGTCGCGGTCCCGGCGGGTGGCGCCGGCCACCAGGGCGTCCAGGTCCGGGCTGATGTCCGGCACCAGCTCCGACGGCGCCGGCACGTCCTTGTTCACGTGCTGGTAGGCCACCGAGAGCGCATGGTCGCCGGTGTACGGGGTCTGCCCGGTGAGCAGCTCGTAGAGCAGCACGCCGGCCGCATACACGTCGCTCCGGGCGTCCACGTCGCCGCCGACGACCTGTTCCGGCGACAGGTAGGCCATCGTGCCGAGAATCATCCCGGTCTTGGTCTGCCGGTGCTGCGCGGCCGCCGTGACCAGCCCGAAGTCGGCCACCTTGACCGCCCCGGTGTTGCTGATCAGCACGTTCTCCGGCTTCACGTCCCGGTGGGTGAGGCCCTGGGCGTGGGCGGCGGCCAGCGCGGAGAGCACCGGCTCCAGCACGGCCAGCGCCTCGGGCGGGTCCAGCGCGCCGCGCTCGGTCAGCACGTCCCGCAGGGTGCCGCCCTGGACCAGCTCCATGGCCAGGTAGACCACCGGCGGCGGCCGGTTGTCCACCAGGTGCTCGCCCTGGTCGTAGACCTCGATCACGCACGGGTGGTCGATCCGCGCGATCGCCCGCGCCTCCCGCTCGAACCGGTCCCGGAACGCCGGGTCGGCGGCCAGGTTGGGGTCCATCACCTTGAGCGCGACCTCGCGGTCCAGCCGGCGGTCCACGCCTCGGTAGATGCGTGACATGCCGCCCACCGCGAGCAGCTCGCGGATCTCGTAGCGCCCTTCCAGGAGTACCCCGGTGAGGTCTTGCTCGGCGGAAACCACCCGGCGATGGTACGGAAGCCCCCCGACCGGCGTGCCAGCGGTAGTTTGAGTTACGACAAATGGTGCCGTGTCCTACGCCACTGTGGCATGGTGTGCTGGGTGAGCGAAATTCAGGTCGGGCACTTCGTTCTGGCCGGCGACGTGTCCGCCATCTCGATCCCAGAGGTTGCCAACCGGCTTGGTGTGCCGGTCAGCCGGGTCCAACAGTTCATCAGGGACGGTCATCTGCTGGCCGTGCGGCGGGACGGCGTGCTGGCCGTGCCCGAGGACTTCCTCGGCGCGGACGCCGTGGTCAAGGGGCTCGGCGGCACCATCACCGTGATGCGTGACGGTGGCTACGCGGACGACGAGATCCTGCGGTGGCTGTTCACCGAGGACGACTCGCTGCCCGGGACACCGATCGCCGCGCTCCGGTCCAACCGGGGCCGCGAGGTGAAGCGGCGCGCCCAGGCCATGGCCTTCTAGCGCGTTCCGCGCTAGCTGAGCGCGCGCCCGGTTGGGCGTGCGCGGGAGACCTAGGCGTTCCCGGATCGGTACAGTCGCGCGGCCCAGCTGCGCGGTAGCGCGGTCAGCGCGGCGCCGAAGCGCTGGCCCACCGGCACCACTACCCGGTGGTGCAACACCGGGTAGTCGGCGGCCTCGATCTCTCCCAGGATGCCCGCGTAGAGGGTGAAGGCCGTGCGGATGCACGGCCGGGCCGCCGGGTGCAGCAGCCCGATTCCGGGCGCGGCCTCCCGGTACTTCGCCCGCGCCCTGGCCACCAGGTAGGCCAGCGCGCGGCGCACCCTCGGGTCGGTGCGGCCCTCACGCCGGCACCAGTCCAGCAGCTCGCGGTGCACGCCGAACGCGGCCAGCTCGTCGGCCGGCAGGTACACCCGGCCCCGGTCCAGGTCCTCACCGACGTCGCGCAGGAAGTTGGTGAGCTGGAAGGCCACGCCCAGCGTCTCGGCGCTCGGCGCGGCCTCCTCGGGCGGGCACACCGTGCCGAGCACCGGCAGCAGCTGCAGGCCGATGGTGGCCGCCGAGCCGTGCATGTACTCGGCCAGCGCGGCGTAGCTGGGGTACTCGGTGACCTTGGTGTCCATCCGCATGGCGTCCAGGAACGCGGTGAACAGCGTGCGGTCGATCCGGTAGCGCGCGGCGGTGTCGGCGACCGCGACGAGCAGCGGGTCGACGCCGTCCGGGTCGCGCGGCGCGCGGTCGAGCCCCTCGGCCAGGGCGTCCAGCGCGGCCGCCCGGTCGTCGGGAGAGCGCTGGTCGTCCACCGAGTCGACCAGCTCGTCGGCGTACCGGGCGAAGCCGTACAGCGCATGAACCGCCGGGCGGCGGTCCGGGGGCAGCAGCCGGGTGGCCAGGAAGTAGCTGCGCCCGTGGCTGGCGTGCAATGCCCGCCCGCGCATATAGCCCCTTCGCAGGGCCGGGTCGGTGATTCCGGCCGCCGCCAGCTCGCGACCTGCCACGGCCGGGTTCAGCGGGGGACGGGTGTGGATCGCAGCCCGAGCGGGTCGGGCTTACGCAGCGAGATCGCGGCCACCACGGCACAGGCCATCACGAGGATCAGGTAGCCGAAGGCGTACAGCGAGACCTCGCCGGAGGGGAACGCGGCGACGATCAGGAAGCAGGACACCAGGATGACCGCCTGCATTCCCCGCGCGGTCCACGCGACGGCGGCCAGCAGCGCCATGCCCCAGGTGTAGTACCAGGGCAGCACGGCGGGGGAGCACAGCACGAACACGATCAGCAGCAGCGCGCCCTTGCGCACCGCGTCCGGACCGCCGGAGCGGGCGGAGAGCCACAGCTTCACCCCGACGTACAGGAAGATCAGCACGGCCAGCGCGCGGGCGGCCTGGATGTACGGCATGTCCCACACCGGGCCGAACGCCCACGCCACCACCGAGTGGACGAGCTGCCCGACGCCGGTGGGCAGGGACAGCCAGTTGGTGATGTTGGTCGGCGCGCTGGCGGTGACCAACCAGCCGAGGCCGACGCCGCCGAGGGCCGAGCAGGCGGCCAAGGTGGCCACGAACACCGCGATTCCGGCGGCGGCCGCCCGGACGATCCGGGACAGCTCGGGGCCACGCAGCCGCGCGGCCCACACCAGCACCAGGAACGGCAGAGCGAGCCCGGCGGTGGCCTTCACCGCCGCCGCGGCGGTGACCAGGGCGATGCCGCCCGCGTGCCGCCGGTTCAGGACCATCAGCGTGCCCATGGCCAGGAACCCGACCACCAGCAGGTCGTTGTGCGGGCCACCGATCAGATGGACGATCATCACGGGGTTGGCCACGGCCACCCACAGCGCGACCGCGGGCCGCCCGCCGAGGTGCCGGCAGAGCCCCGGGATGGCGGCGATGAACAGCACCAGGCCGACCATCATGGCCAGCCGCATGAGGATCACGCCGAGGATCATGTTCTCGCCGGTGACCCCGGCGACGGCCTTGGCCACCGCCACGAACAGGGGCCCGTACGGCGCCGGCGTGTCCTGCCAGAACCAGTGCACGTTGTCGGTGATCGGACCGGTGAGGATGTTCGGGCCGTCCACGTACGGGTCGTGGCCCTGCAGCGCCAGCGTGCCGTAGGCCAGGTAGCTGTACGGGTCCCGGCTGAACAGCGGGGGAGAGGCCACGATGGGCACGGTCCACAGCAGCGCGCTGCTCAGCACCGCCCGGCCACCCGCTCGCCGGGACAGCACGTCGCGGCCCAGCAGCACCCAGGCCCACACCGCCAGTGCCAGGCCGAAGTAGGTGACCATGACCGCGAGGTTGTAGCCGTGGCCGAACCGCCACGCGGCGAACGGCGTGCCCTCGAGCACCGGGTCGCGCCGGAGCACGCCACCGGCGCCGACACCACCCAGCACCAGGATCACGTTGCCGAGCAGGCCGAGCAGCAGCGGCTTGCGGCCGGGGTTGCCCGACCAGCGCTGCCACCAGCCGAATTCCCCTGCTGGCGGGGCGAGCGCGGGCTCGGTAAGGACGGAGGTAGCCGAAAGTCCCGCCTCGGGCGCGGCGGGCCCGGCGGGCGTCGTGGACAGCTGCGGCTGGGACGTCATCTCGCCGCCTATGCTCGCACGGCGGCCATCGCCGTGCGCCGCCAGGGGTTCCGATCAAGCTCCGGTCAAGATCGTCGGAGCCTCAGCGGCCGAGGATGCGCCATGCGGCCAGCCGGCCGGAGATCAACACCGGCGGCACGCCGACGCCCGGTGTGGTGCCGCACCCGGCCAGCACCACGTTCTCCCAACCCCGGACCAGGTTGGCCGGCCGGAACGGTCCGGTCTGGGCCACCGAGTGCGCGGCCGAGAACGGGGTGCCGGCGGCCAGGCCCTGGGCGGCCCAGTCGGCCGGGGTGATCAGCAGCTCGGTCTCCGGCTCCGCCGGGAGCAGACCGCGCGCCTCCAGCACGCCGAGCAGCTCGTCCCGGTACGCGGGGCCGACACGGGGCCAGTCCAGTGCGGCGCGGGCCGTGTTCGGGCACGGGGCCAGCACCGACCACAACCGGTGGCCCTCGGGGGCCAGTGCGGGATCGGTCAGCGTCGGCGCGGTGACCAGCAGCGACGGGTCGGCCATCAGCTCGCCCCGGTGCAGGATCTGGTCGAACGTGCCCTCCCACGCATCGCCGAAGGACACCGTGTGATGGGCTCCCGGCGGGCCGGCTGCCGGGCCGCCGGCGTGCAGGACCACGGCCGAGGGCGCCCAGCGGAGCGGGACCGCCCGCCGGGGTGCCCCGCCGAGCAGCCGGTATGCCTCGGGCAGGTCGGCGGTGAGCACCACGGCGTCCGCCGCGACCCGGCGCCGCTCGCCGGCCGGGTCCAGGTAGACCACGCCGGCGGCCCGGCCGGCGCGCCGCTCCAGCCCGGTCACCCGGCAGCCGGTGTGCAGCTCGGCGCCGGCCGCCACCGCCGCGCCGGCCAGCGCGCCCGGCACCGCGCGCATGCCGCCCCGGGGGAAGTACACGCCGGCCACCGTGTCCATGTAGGCGATCACGCCGTACGCGGCGAGGGCCCGCCCCGGGCTCACCCCGGCGTAGAGCGCCTGGAAGGAGAAGATCCGGCGCAGCCGGGGATCAGCGACGAACCGGGCGACCCGGGGACCCAGCCGGCCGAACCCGCCCAGCGCGACCAGCCGCGCCAGGTCCGGGGTGAGCAGGCGCAGCGGCGAGTCGAAGTTGGCCCCGATGAAGGTGTCGATCTGCACCCGGTAAAGCTCGGTCAGCCAGTGGCGCAGCCTCCGGTAGCCGGCCGCGTCGGCCGGGCCGCAGGTGGCGGCGACCTCCGCCTCCATCGCCTCCGGGTCGGCCAGCACGTCCAACTTCGAGCCGTCGGCGAACCGGGCGCGGTAGGTCGGGTCCAGGCGGGTCAGGTGCAGCCGGTCGGCGAGCGCCTCGCCGACCGGGGCGAGCGTTTCCTCCAGCACCTCCGGCATGGTCAGCACGGTGGGGCCGGTGTCGGCCAGGTAGCGGCCGGCCGGCCCGGTCAGGTCGGCCCAGCCGGCGCGGCCTCCCGGCCGGTCCGCGCGTTCCAGCAGGGTCACCCGGCGGCCGGCGCCGAGCAGGTGCAGCGCGGCGGACAGGCCGGCGAGTCCGGCGCCGACCACGACCACGTGGTCGACCGGCCCGGGGACGGTGCGCACCGGCCGGTTCAGTACCTGCGGCGGGTCGCCGCGTGGGCCAGCTCGGGTAGCCGGGTCGCGGCCGGTTCGGCCACCGGCACCTCGGCGAGCGCGTCCAGGGCGGCGCCGGTCAGCCGTTCGATGTCCCGTTCGACCTGGTCGGTCGCGCCCAGCGTCTCCAGCAGCTCGCGCACTCGGTCCAGCATCGGGGCGTCCAGGCCGGGGTTGCCGAGCGCCTCGTTGAGCGCCTCCAGCGCGGCCGGATCCCGCCGCTCCCGGGCGGCGCGCATGGCGTGCGCCATCAGCAGCGTGCGCTTGCCCTCGCGCAGGTCGTCCCCGGCCGGCTTGCCGGTGACCGCCGGGTCGCCGTAGACCCCCAGTAGGTCGTCACGCAGCTGGAAGGCCACCCCGATGTCCGCGCCGAACCGGTGGTAGGCGGCGAGCAGTGCGTCGTCCGCGCCGGCCAGGGTGGCTCCCAGCAGCAGCGGCCGCTGCACCGTGTAGGCGGCCGTCTTGAACTGGCAGACCCGCAGCGCGGTCTCCTCGCTCTCGTCCCCGCTGGCCTGCCCCCACACGTCCAGGAACTGGCCGCCCAGCATGTCGCCGCGCATGCCGGCCCACACCGGGTGGGCCCTCCGGCGCGCCGGCTCGGGCAGGTCGGCCCCGCTGAACATGTCGTCGGCCCAGGCCAGGGCCAGGTCGCCGACCAGGATCGCGGCCGCCGCGCCGAACCGCTCCGAAGGCCCCAGCCAGCCCCGCTCCCGGTGTCGCCGGGTGAACGTGACGTGCACGGTCGGCCGGCCCCGGCGGGTGTCCGAGTCGTCCATCAGGTCGTCGTGGATCAGCGCGTTGGCCTGGATCAGCTCCAGCGCACTGATCGCGGCGAGCACCGGGTCGGCCCCGGCCGGCTCCTGCCCGCCGCCCGCGCCCCGCCAGCCCCACCAGGCGAACGTGGGCCGCACCCGCTTCCCGCCCAGCAGCACGAACTCGGTCAGCGCCTCGGTGACCTCGGCGGTGACCGGGGCGATCGCGTCCAGCTCGGGCCGGCGGCGGGCGAAGTAGCGGCGCAGCTCGGCGTCCACCCGGCCGACCAGGTCGTCGTCGATCGTGGTGCCGGGCGCGACAATGGCCGGCTGGGTCATCTGACCTCCTCGGAGAGCGGGCAGGGTCAGCGCCGCGGACGCCGGCGCGCCGGCGGGTTCCGGTTCGCCTTGGCCAGCAGCACCACACCGGCCGACGCGATGAGCAGCACCGCGACGACCACCAGTGCCCACCGTCCCACGGATGGCGCCCCCGGGTCTGGGGCATTCACCGTGGCGGTGAACTCACTCACCTGACCGGGGGTGAAGGCCCAACTCACCGTGTCCGCCCGGCGCTGTCCGTCGGTGCCGACCACCTCTCCGGGGAACGCCACCTTGAGCTGGACGTCCGCCCCGTCCACCGGCAGCGCGGTGAGATCCACCTGGCCGTTGAGCAGCAACGCGCCGCCGGCCCGGCGCAGCGCGAAATGGAACCGGCCGGAGGCCGGCGGGACGATGGAGGCCAGCGAGTTGACCTCGTCCAGGGTCAGCCCGGTGAAGCCCAGCTGGGTTCCCTGGTATCCGTCCGCCTGGTAGGGCCGCACGGATACCCGTCCGGCGAGGGCGGGCGGGATCACCACCGCCGGGCCGCCGGACCCGCCCGCGACCCCGATGACGATCTCCCCGGCCACCGTGTCGTCGCCCTGGACCGCCAGCGCGGTGCGCACCCGGGTGCACCCGCCGGCCAGGGCCAGCACGGCGAGCACGGCCACCAGGACCAGCAAGATCAGCCTGCTGGTCCGCCGCCGGGGAGCATTCGCGCGCACCAGCCCATGGTGCCAGCCGCCCGGCGCGGCCCCCCGTGATTCGGCGCACCGCCCCGCACGTCCGGGCGACCCGACTGATCTTCCGTGTGACGGCTACCGGTACGGGGGCGCGGTCCCGGCCAGCGGCAGCTCCCGCCCCAGGACCGCGAACGGCCGGGGGTCGCCGACGAACCGGTGGTCGCGCAGCACGTCCACGAACCCCAGCCGCCGGTACAGCCGCCAGGCCCGGGCCGGCCGGGCCGGGTCCAGCTCGGGAGTGGACAGCAGCACGGCCCGCTGGGCGCAGTCGGTCAGCAGGGTGCGCAGCAACTGCTCGCCGAGGCCGCCGCCCTGGGCCTTGGGCAGCACGTGCAGCTCGGTCAGCTCGAAGTAGTCGGCCAGCCAGCCGAGGCCGTCCGGGTAGCTCATCCGCAGCCCCCGGCGTACCTCCTCGTGCCACCACTGCCCCCGGGCGCCCCGGTAGCCGTAGCCCAGCCCGACCAGGGCGTTCCGCTCGTCCAGCGCGCCCACGGCCCGCCATCCGGGCCGGTGCGTGTGCTCGCGCCAGAGCGGGGCCCGCTGGCGGATGGCCGAGCGTGGGTAGCCCATGGCGCTCACGTACACGGTGAGTGCCTCGGTCAGCCGGTCCAACAGCACGTTGGCCGGCAGCCAGACCAGGCGGACCTTGGGTGGGGCGGTGGTCACCGGGGGCCCTTCATGTGCCAATGAGACCACACCTGGCCGGGCCCGCGACTTGACGTACGCGCTCCGACGCGCTGTACTGGTTACATCGAACATCAGTTCGATGGAGGTCTGGTCGGCGTCCCTACGTCGATTAAACCGCACACGGAGGAGGTGGGGCACCCGTGGGAGTGCTGACCCGTCGGTTCGGCTCGCGGCAGCCGACCCCGATCCAGGTTCGCTGGATGGACGGCGAGCCGGTGGAGTTCCAGCGGCGCCCGGTGCGCCGGGGCCCGCGGTACCTGGTGACCGACGTCCAGGAGCGCTGGATCGAGGAGTCGCCCTGGCCCTTTCCGTCGCCGATGCCGGTGGGCGGGGACCAGATGCGCTGTTGGCGGGTGCTGGCGACGTCGTCGGCGGATCCGGAGCGGCCGGCGGAGGAGTTCGTGCTGCGCATGCGGGCGGGCCCCGGCGTGTGGGACCTGATCCGGGTGGACGAGTGAGGAGGCAGACGATGAGCAGGACCGCGACCCCACCGAGGACCCGGCCGTTGGTGCCCCGGCCCAGGCCGGGCGGCTCGGCGCGGGCGACCCCGCCGCCGTCCGCCCCGGCGCTGGCACTGCTGCGCCAGGCCGAGGCCGGTCTCGCCGAGGCCGAGCTGACCACCGACGACCCTTGTCGCCGGTACGCGTCCGCCTACCTGGCCGCGTTGCGCGCCGGTGCGGCCGTGTTGGCGGTGCGGGCCCAGCCGAGCGCGCGCCAGCGGGCCGGGCGCAGCGTGTGGCAGCTGCTCACCCGGGTGACCCCGGAGCTGGCGGAGTGGGCCGCGTTCTTCGCGGCGAACTCGGCCACCAGGTCGGCGGCGGAGGCGGGCATCAGCAGGCTGGTCAGCGCTCGGGCGGCGGACGACCTGTTGCGCCAGGCCGAGCAGTTCGTCGGGCTCAGCCGGTCGCTGGTGTGTCCGTCCTGAACACCGCCCGGCGCGCGGCGCCGGCCATGGGGGAGTGCCGGCCGGTGCTGCGCATGATCCGGCCGAGCAGGCCGTTGAACACGGCCGAGACCTCCCGGGCACCCGGGGTGTCCCACTGCTGAATGGGCACACACGCGCCCTGGGACTGTTGGATCGCCGAGCGGTCCGGGATCACGCTGGTGAGCACCAGCGGCCCGAACAGCTCACGCAGTTCGGCGACCCGGAACGCGTGCTCCGCCGAGCGGGAACGCACCCGGTTGATCAGCACGCCCAGCGGCTGGAGGTGCGGGTTGGTCTGCACCCGTTCGTTCTGCACGGCCTCGAAGGCGCGCTGCACGCCGGCTACGGCGAAGATCGTCGGGTCGGTGACCAGGACCGCCCGGTCGGCGGCTACCAGCGCGGACCGGGTGAGCTGGCTGAGCGAGGGCGGGCAGTCGATGATTACCAGGCCGTACTCCTCCTCCTCGGTGGTACGGCCGGCAATGCTGGCGCGGGCGCCTTCCTCTCCGGTGAGCCGGCTCAGCGCGCGGTCGAGGCGGCTGAGCTGCTTCTCGGTCGGTTCGGGGTGGTTGTGCCGCTCGTTGCTCTCGGCCCCGACGAGCACGTCCAGGTCGTCGCCCCAGGCGCTGGGCGCGATCGCGCGCCTCATCACCGAGCGCCGGGGGTCGTCCAGTACATCGGCGATGGTCGCGGAGGTCTCGGCGGGCTGGAGCGCCACCGTGGCGTTCGCCTGCGGGTCGAGGTCGACCACCAGTGTGCGTACGCCGCGCTGCATGGCGGCCCCGGCTAAGCCGAGCACCACCGTTGTCTTGCCCACGCCCCCCTTGAGGCTGAGGACCGCGATCACCTGCACGCACGACAACCTACCCTGGGCGTAGTCGGGCAGAAGCCCTTGCTCCATCTTTTGGTCGGGCTCCCCGGGTCGACCGGGCAACCGCCGCCAGGGAACGCCGTCCTTCGCCGGACGCTCTAAGCTGCCGCCGTGCGCAGCCGGTGGTGCGGGTGACCCCGCCGATGGGAACGACCGATGCCGACGAGCGCGGGTGGCCGGCCGAGTTCGGGCCGCCCGCCGCGAGCGGCGCCGTTCGGCGCGCGCTCTGGGCCGAGCTGGCCGACGCCCGGCGGCGCCGGGGGGAGGCCCCGGTGCGGGTGCTGGACGTCGGTGGCGGCACCGGTGCCTGGGCGGTGCCGATGGCGGTGGCCGGCTGTCAGGTGACCGTGGTCGACACCAGCCCCAACGCGCTGGCCGCGCTGCGCGGCCGGGCCCGGGAGGCCGGCGTGGGCGGCCGGGTGCACGCGGTACAGGGCGACGCGCAGAACCTGACCGATGCGGTGCCCGCCGCCGATGCGGACTTGGTGCTCGGCCACGGCCTGCTCGAGGTGGTGGACGACCTGGCCGTGGCCGTGGTGCAGCTGGCCCAGGCGGTCGAGCCGGGTGGCGCGGTCTCCGTCCTCGCCGCCGGCCGGTACGGCGCGGCGCTCGGGCAGGTGCACGCCGGCCGGCTGCCGCAGGCGCGGGCCATGCTCACCGACCCGGAAGGCCGGTCCGGGGCGCCCACCGACCCGCTGCGCCGCCGGCTGGACGCCACCGCGCTGCGCGGGCTGCTCGAGTCGGCGGCCGGGCTGTCCATCGAACTGATCCACGGCGACGGCGTGTTCGACAGCTGGCTGCCCGCCGCCGTGCTCGAGGCGGACCCCAGTGGCGCCGACGAACTGGCCGCGCTGGAGGACATCGTGGCCACGACGCCGGAGCTGTTGGTGCTGGCAGCGCGGCTGCACGTGCTCGCACGCCGGCCGTCCGGCGGGCCCGGGGAGCTGTGATCTCACCCACTCGGCCCACAACTTACTGGCGAGTTTGCCGGTCCGGGTAGTCGCGGCTTGCCGGGGATCGTATCCTCGTTGGTACCGCCCGCAACTGGGCGCTCGTCAAGTGCTGCTGGCACGGGGTGGCACTTGACGCCCGAACCTGTGCCGGAGGCGAAGACATGCCCCTCTCCGAGCACGAGCAGCGGCTGCTCGACCAGATCGAGCGCGCTCTCATCGCGGAGGACCCCAAATTTGCGTCGACCGTGCGCGCGGGCCGCTTGCGACGACCCACCCGCCGGCGGCGGCTGCAGGGCCTCGCGCTGTTCATTACCGGCCTGGTGTTGCTGGTGGTCGGGGTTGCCGTGCACGCACTGTGGGTGCAGAACGTTCCCGTGCTCAGCGTCGTCGGCTTCCTGATCATGCTGGCCGGTGCGGTACTCGGCATCACGTCGATCGGTGCCGGCAAGAAGGCTCCCGGAAAGCCGGAGCCGGAGCGCGGCAACAAGTTCGGCGGCAAGATGGAAGAGCGCTTCCGCCGCCGCTTCGAGCAGGAGTAACCCGCTCCCGCCGGTTCAGCCGGTTCGGTGAGGTGTGCGCCTGGGGCGGACGGACCGCGGCCACAGCCGGTCCAGGATCGTCAGCGGGCGTTCCTTCTCCAGGCCGGCGCGCACGTTGCGCACCGCCGTGACCAGGGTGGTGCCGGAGGTCGTTCCGGACTGACCGCCGTACCACCCGCGTTCCACCGCCGAGACCACCGTGCGCATCGACTCGACGATGTCCCGGTCGAGGCTGTGCTTGGTGGTCAGCTTGCGCGCGGCGCGGCGCACGGTCTCGTTGCCGGGCGGCCGGGCGCCCCGGTCCTGGAACTCGGCGACCAGTTCCCGCCAGGCGGCGGTCGCGCCGTCCGGGCCACCCCGGCTGGCCTGGGCCAACCGGCGCGCGCGGTTCACCCCGCGCAGCGTGGCCGGCGTGCTGGCCAGCAGGACCAGGATCAGGAACAGCAGCGCGGCGAGCAGCATCGCCCGCGCGATGAGGCTCATGCCGGCGCCCGGACCGTCCTCATCATCCCGCCCGCCCGAACCCGTGTCCTCGTCGCTGCCGCCGCCCTCGCCGTCGTTGTTGCCCGAGCCGCCGGACGGGTCCTGGCCACCCTGGTCCTTGCCGGTCTGGTCCTGGCCCTGGCCGGAGGACTGGTTGCCGGGCTCCGGGTTCTGCTGGGCGTTCTGGTCGGCCTGCTGGTCCTGCTGGGGCTGCGGCGCCCGTGGGTCCTGGGTGGGCGGACCGCCGGGCGGCGGGGTGTCACCCTCGAGCGGGTTGTCCTGCTCCGGCGGCGCGACCTGCTCGGGGGAGGGGCCACCGGGCACCCGGGGGGCCTTGCTCACGTAGTCCGGAATGATCGCCCGGCCGTCCGAGCGCGGCGTCGGGTCGAACATCAGCCAGCCGACGCCGGGGAAGTAGGACTCCACCCAGGCGTGGGCGTCGGCGCTGCTCACCGGGCGGTAGTCGTCCACCGGCTCCCCGAGGGCGAACCCGACGGCCACCCGGGACGGCACGCCGACCGCGCGCAGCATGATCGCCATGGCCGAGGCGTACTGCTCGCAGTAGCCGGTCTTGCTGTGCTCCAGGAACTCGATCAGCTGCTGGGAGTTGTTGCCGGCCGGGCTGTTGATGTCGTAGCGGAACCCGTTCGCCGGGTCGAGGAAGAACCGGTTGATGGCGATGACCCGCTCGAACGGGTTGCGGGCCTGGCGGGCCACCGACTGGGCCAGCCGGACGATCCGCTGGTCCGCGCCGCCGGTGTCCAGGTAGGCCGGGTTGATGTCCTCCACCGGTCCGGTGGACGCCAGGGCCTGCGGCGCCGGGTTGGGCAGCGCGGCCCGCTCGGTCCACGCCTTCTCGGTGACCTTGCCGTCCGCGTAGGCGGTGGAGCTGGTGGTGTCGTAGTGCCACCGCCCCTCGGTCACCCCGGTGACCCCCATCGGCTGCCCGACCATCGGCAGCCACTGGTCGTTGTACTTCAGGTTCTCCACCTGGACGGTCGCCGTCGGGTTGTGCACCGGGATGGGCAGGCCGGAGGGGAGCGTGTCGTCCAGAGTCACCCCGTTGTACCGGTCCGGCAGCTGCCAGCCCTGGGCCGGTACGTACCGGTTCAGCGTGAGCGAGCGTATGTACTGCGGCTGGGCCAGCCCGCGCACCCGCATGAGCTCGGTGGGCTCTTCCCCGTTCTGCAGCTGGTTGTGCAGCGAGTTGAACGGGCTGAGGCCGAGGTGGCCGTCGGAGGCCGAGTCCGGCTCGCCGTGGCCGGGGAACCGGCCCTTGGTACCGACCAGGGGAGCGGCGGCCAGCCCGATGCCCAGTGCGGCGGCCAGCGACACCGAGATCAGGATCAGCGCGAGCGGGGAGCCCAGCAGGCTGGGCCGCAGCCGGGCCAGCCAACCGGTCAGGCCGCCCCGGTCGGCCGCCGGCGAGCGCAGTGACTGGCCGCGCTGGGCCTGCCGCCGCCGGTGCTCCACCAGCAGCAGCAGGCCGTAGCCGGCGGCGCCGGCGGCCAGGGTCCAGTCCGGCAGCGGCCGGGGGGTCAACGCCGTGGGCACGGTGTAGCCGCCGAGCAGTATCAGCCCGCACACCGAAGCGCCGTGCCCGGCCGAGGTGAGTGCGTCGGCGGCGATGGTCACCAGCCCGAACCCGACGCAGATCAGCAGCATCATGGCGTCGGTGGCGCGGACCGGCGGTACCCCGGTCTCGATCACCGAGATGGCCTCGCCGAGCCGGTTGACCAGTTCGGTGAACGCGTCCGGCCCCGGGAGCACGCCGAAGACGGCCTTCTCGCTGAACAGCCCGGTGAGCATGAGCACCAGGCCCAGCAGCTGGCCCAGAGGGACCACCAGCGCCGGCGCCCGGAACAACCGGGCCATCGCGCCGATCAGCACCATCGCGCCGATCACCGGCAGCACCATCCACAGCCAGCGGTAGCCCTGCATGACGCCGGCCAGCGCGGTGGAGCCCAGCGCCAGGGACAGGCCGGCGGCGAGGTTCACGACGAGCGGCACACCGGCGCCGGACCTCGGCCCGGCCGGCGTGGACGGCGGCCCTCCCGGCCCCGGCCCTCCCGGTCCCGGCCCTCCCGGTCCCGGCCCGCCCGGCCCTCCGGGCACGGGAGGCGGCGGTCCGCCGGGGGCGGAGGGCGGCGGCGCCGAGCCCCGGGGCTCCGGTGGCCGGGTGCCCTGCCCGGGCGCCCACGGCGACGACGGTGACGTTCTCGGGGTGTCCGCGCGGGTCATCGGCCGGTTCCCAGGCGCACCGGCAGGCGCCGGCAGAAGTCGTTCCACACCCGGTCCGGGCCGCGTTCCGGGCGCCCGGTCAGCACGCTCCAGCCGGCCTCGGTGAACGCCCGGGACGCGGCGGCGACACCGGTCTTCGGGCGGGTCTCGTCCGGGCCGGTCCAGGCGGCCACGTCCAGCAGCACGGCGTGCCCGTGCCCGCCCTCGGCCCCCTCGACCAGCGGCCGGACCGTGCCGGGGTCGACCGCGCCGAGCACCGCGAACAGCTCGCCGCCGCTGGCCGGCGGGCAGATCAGGCCGGGCTGGTTGGAGGTTCGCAGCAGGGCCAGCGCGTCCAGCAGCGCCTCCGGGTCCCGCCCGTTGGAGAGCGTCACGCCGTTCTCGGTGACCAGGGTGACCCGGCGGCCGTGGGTGATCAGGTGCCGGCACACGCTGGCGACCAGCTCGATCGCCCACTCCAGGCTGGCGTCGGCGCCCTTGCCCCGGTGCGCGTGGCCCCGGTGGTCGAGCAGCACCGTGACGCCGCCGTGCCACGGCCGCTCCTCCAGCCGCACCATCAGCTCGTCCCGGCGCGCGGTGGACTTCCAGTGAACCTTGCGCAGCGGGTCGCCCGGTTCGTACTGGCGCACCAGCGCGTCGTGCTCACCCGGCCCCCGGCGCAGCCCGGTGGACCCGGACTCGCCCTCGCCCCGGCCGAAGCCGTCCGGCAGCCCGGACAGCGGGGTGACCCTGGGCACCACGGTCAGCGGTACCCGGCCGACCAGCTCGCGCTCGTAGTCGGCCAGGCCCAGCGGGTCGCTGACCCGCATGGTGAGCGGACCGACCATGTGCACGCCGCGCACCAGCGGGGTCAGCGGGTAGCTCAGCTCCACCGGCGGCTCGGAGCGCCGGGGCGGGTGGGCGAAGAACCGGGGCGAAATGCCCAGCACGTCCGGCAGGGCGTCGGTGAGCAGCAGGCCGGTGCGGGGCAGCCGGCCCCGGCTGTGCACGCTCAGCACCGCCTCGGTGGTGGAGCGGGCGGTCATCCGGGTGGCCGCCAGCTCTCGTTCCACCCGCACCACCAGCCGGATCCGCGAGGTGAACAGTGCGGCCAGCAGCGGCAGCACCATCACCAGCACGCCGATGCGCAGCAGGTCGCGCTCGTCCAGCGCCACCCCGCACACCGAGGATGCGAGGCCGGCCGCGATCAGGCACCGGCCCAGCGTGGTGAGGCCGGTGGAGCTGTCGTGGCGGGTTTCAGTCACGGGCGGGGCGCGGGGCCTGCGGCACGGGGATCCGGCTGAGCAGCGCGCGGATCAGGTCCGGCGCGGTGCGCCGGGCGGTGAGGGACTCGGCGGTGAGCACCAGGCGGTGCGCGAGCACCGGCACGCACACCGCGTGCAGGTCGTCCGGCACCACGTAGTCGCGGGCGGAGAGGGCGGCCTGCGCGCGGGCCGCGCGCACCAGGTGCAGGGTGGCCCTCGGCGAGGCGCCGAGCCGGACCTCCGGCATCCGGCGGGTGGCCGAGGACAGCTCGACGGCGTACCGGCGCAGTTCCGGGGCAACGTGGATGGCCCGCACCGCGGCCAGCACGGCCTGCATCTCGCGCGCGTCGGACACCGCCGAGAGGGTCTGCAGCGGGTCCTCGCCGGAGTGCCCGTCCACCATGGCCAGCTCGGCGGCCTGGTCCGGGTAGCCGATGCTGATCCGCGCGGTGAACCGGTCCCGCTGGGCCTCCGGCAGGGCGTAGGTGCCCTCCATCTCCACCGGGTTCTGGGTGGCCACCACGAAGAACGGGTCGCTCAGCGGGTAGGTCATGCCGTCGACGGTGACCTGGCGCTCCTCCATGCACTCCAGCAGCGCCGACTGGGTCTTGGGGGAGCCCCGGTTGATCTCGTCGCCGATCACCACGTTGGCGAAGATCGGGCCGGGCCGGAACTCGAACTCGGTGGTGTTCCGGTTGTAGATCGACACGCCGGTGATGTCGCTCGGCATGAGGTCCGGGGTGAACTGGATGCGGCTGACCGAGCAGTCGATGGATCGGGCGATCGCCTTGGCCAGGGAGGTCTTGCCCACCCCGGGCACGTCCTCCATCAACAGGTGTCCCTCGGAGAGCAGCGTGACCAGCGCGATCCGGATCGCCTCCGACTTGCCGGCGATCACCCGGTGCACGTTCTGGGAGATCCGTCCGCTGACGGTGGTGAGTTCGGAGAGCGACATGGGCAACGGCGGGCTGCTCATTGTCGTCATACGACCTCCTGCTCTTGACGAGGGCCCTCGAGCAGTCTGTCAAACCGCTCCTGAGGGTCCGTAGCCCCACCTTGCGGGCGCCTCGGTTAGTCCGTCGGTCGTAGTGCCCGCCGCGTTTCCAACCTGCCCTGAGGCGACACCCCCCACCATCCCCCACGGCCACCCCCTGGGCGCCAGGGCGCGGCTCACACTTCGGCAAAACGCCAGCTCGCGTTCGTCGCGACGGGTCCGCCGAGGGCTCGGACGGACCCCGGACCGTCGGCGCGTCCCCACCTTCACCCACCGGAGCTGATCTGCGGAAACCGCCCGATTCACCCTTGAGGTGGGGGAGGGGCGTGTGCGGGGTGGTGGAAAGTGGGGTAATGTGGTGATCGTTGGGGACGCGGGGAGGCGATGCCGGTGTTTCTCGGCACTCACACGCCTCGGCTCGACGACAAGGGCCGGCTGACGCTGCCCGCCAAGTACCGGGACGAGCTGCGAGGGGGGATGATGATCACCAAGGGTCAGGACCACTGTCTCTACGTGTTCCCCCGCGAGGAGTTCGAGCGGCTGGCCCGCAAGGTGGCCGAGGCGCCCTTCACCAACGAGTCGGTGCGCGCCTACCAGCGCTACCTGTTCGCCGGCACCGACGAGCAGCATCCCGACTCGCAGGGCCGGATCCCGATCACCGCCGAGCTGCGCCGCTACGCCGGGCTGACCAAGGACTGCGTGGTCATCGGCGCGGTGAGCCGCCTGGAGATCTGGGACGCGACGGCCTGGCAGAGCTACCAGGAACGGCACGAAGAGAACTACGCGCAGGCGCAGGAGGAAGTACTACCCGGCATGTTCTGACCTGTCGGGGAGTGAAGGCACGTCCGGCTCGGGTGTCCGGAGGCCTCCACTCCGCTGCTGGTGGCCCTGGCGCACCTTCCCCGGTGCCAGGTCCGCAAGGAGCGGAGCGGGGACCTCGGGGCACCCGGGCCGGATCTGCCTCAGCGGGGGAATCGGCGAGCGGAGAGGGGGCCTTCGGTGGCTGGCTCGACGCCGCGCGACCCTTCCGCCTTACACGTGCCCGTGCTGCTGGACCGGGTGCTGGAGCTGCTCGCCCCCGCGCTGGACCGCCCGGCGGCGGTGGTGGTGGACGGCACCCTCGGCCTCGGCGGGCACTCCGCCGCGCTGCTCGAGGCGCACCCCGGGCTGACCCTGGTCGGGCTGGACCGGGACGTGCAGGCGCTGGAGCTGGCCGGCCGGCGACTGGCCGCCCACGCCGGGCGCATCCATCTGGTGCACGCCCGCTACGACCGGCTGCCCGAGGCGCTGGCCGAACTGGGCATCGAGCGGGTGCACGGGGTACTGCTCGACCTCGGCGTCTCCTCGCTGCAGCTGGACTCGGTGCAGCGGGGCTTCTCCTATGCCCGGGACGCCGCGCTGGACATGCGGATGGACACCACCGGCGGGCCCACGGCGGCCGACGTGCTCAACGGGTACTCGGCGGACGAGCTGACCAGGGTCCTGCGCGACTACGGCGAGGAGCGGTTCGCCCGGCGAATCGCCTCGGCGGTGGTCCGGCGGCGCGAGCGGTCCCCGCTGCGCACCAGCGCGGAGCTGGTCGAGCTGCTCTACGACGCGGTGCCGGCGGCATCCCGGCGGACCGGGGGACACCCGGCCAAGCGGACCTTCCAGGCGCTGCGCATCGAGGTGAACGGGGAGCTGGAGTCGCTGCGGGCGGTGCTGCCCGCCGCGCTGGACGCGATCGACGTGGGCGGCCGGCTGGTGGTGATGGCCTACCACTCGCTGGAGGACCGGCTGGTCAAGCGGGCGCTGGCCGACGCGGCCGCCTCCCGCACCCCACCCGGGCTGCCGGTGGAGCTGCCCGGACACGGACCGAGGTGGCGGCTGCTGACCCGGGGCGCCGAGGTCGCCGGGGACGCGGAGACCGCCGCCAACCCGCGCGCGGCCTCGGTCCGGCTGCGCGCCGGCGAACGAATCGCGGTGGCGGCGTGACGGCGTACCCGCACCGCACCAGGGACACGAGCGAGGTGGCGACATGACAGCGGTGGCACCGGAACGGACCCGACCCACCAGGGCGGGTCGCCCGAGCCGTACGACCGGATCCGGCCGCCCGGGACGGACCGGTTCCCGAGCCGATTCCCGGGGCGCCTCCCGGGCGTCGGACCAGCGGGAACCGGCGGGTGCGGTGGGCAAGGCGTACGCGCGGCGGGCCCGTCGGCTCGGTGTGGACGGGGGCGCCGACCGCGCGGCGGCCGGGCGTTCCCGGTTCGTTCTGCTGGTGATGGTGCTGCTCGGCTCGGGTCTGGTGGCCTCGCTGTGGCTGTCCACCACGGCGGCGGCCGACTCCTACCGGTTGGACAAGGCGCGGCTGGCCGCCCGTGAGCTGTCCGAGCGCAGCGAGCAGCTCCGGATGGACATCACCTCGATGGAGTCGGCCCCGGCGCTGGCCCGCTCGGCGCGCCAGCTGGGCATGGTGCCGGCCTCCGACGTGGCCCGGCTGGTGGCCCGGCCGGACGGCTCGGTGCAGGTCGTCGGCACGCCGAAGGCCGCGGTGGCCCCGGCGCCACCGCCCGCTCCCGCGCAGCCCGCTCCCGCCGTCCCGTCCCAGCACACAGCGACCCAGAACCCGCCGACCCAGAACGCGCCGTCCCAGGCCGGCGCGGGCACCGGAGCGGAGCCGGGGGTCAGCGCGCCGTGACCCGTGCCGCCAGCCCGACCCGCCGACCCGGCGCGCCGCCGAACCCGCCGCGCCGGCGCCCGAAGAACCGGGCGGACGCACGTGCCGCCCAGCGCGGGCGGTTCGTGGCCGGCCGGTTCATCCTGGTCGCGATGCTGGTGGTCGCCGGGCTGAAGCTGGTGACCGTGCAGGTGGTGGACGGGGACCGGCTGCGCACCGAGGGGGACCGGCAGCGGGTGACCCCCCTGGTGCTGCCCGCCGACCGGGGCTCCATCCTGGACCGGCACGGCACGCCGATGGCGTTCAGCGTGAAGGCCAAGGCGCTTACCGCCAACCCGTTCCTGATCTCCCGCAACCAGGGCGCGAACGCGATGGCGCGCAAGACCGAGATCGCGCTGGGCGTGGCCGGCCTGACCGGTCAGGACCCCAACCAGGTCTACGCGGCGCTCAACACGGACAAGCACTACGTGGTGCTGTCGCCGCTGGTCGAGCCCTCCGTGGCGCGCGCGGTCACGGAGAAGTTCGTAGAGGTCGGGCAGGAGGACCGGGAGGCGAGGCAGTATCCCGGCGGCCCGCTCGCGGCGAACGTCATCGGTGCCGCCTCGTGGAACATGGACCAGCGGAAGCTGCACGGCCTGGTGGGCCTGGAGGCGGCCGCCGAGAACACCCTGGCCGGTGTCGACGGCAAGCGGGTGGTGGACACCGCCAGCGGCAGCAACACGGTCATCCCGGGCAGCCAGCGCGCGGAGAAGCCGGCCGTGGCCGGCGCCAACCTCCAGCTGACCCTGGACGCCGACCTGCAGTACACGGTGCAACAACAGCTGACCGCCTACACCGCCGCGCACGGCGCCAAGAACGGCAGCGCGGTGGTGCTGGACGCGAAGACCGGCGAGGTCCGCGCGCTGGCCAACAGCAACACCTTCGACCCGAGGAACATCGCCGACGCGAACTCGGCGCAGATGGGCAACGCGGCGGTGACCACGCCGTTCGAGCCGGGTTCGGTGAACAAGATCGTCACCATGGCGGCCGCGCTGGAGTCGGGGCTGGCCACACCGGACTCGGTGACCGACGTGCCGGACCACATCAAGGTGGCCGACCGGGTGGTGCACGACGCCTGGGAACACCCGGCCGAGCGGTTCACGCTGACCGGGATCCTGGCCCGCTCGTCCAACGTGGGCACGCTGATGACCGCGCAGAAGGTCGGACCGGACCGGTTCTGGGAGATGCTCACCCGGCTGGGGATCGGCCAGCGCACCGACGTCGGCCTGCCGGGGGAGAGCCCGGGGCGGGTGCCGCCGAGGGCGAGCTGGTCCGGGTCGACCTTCGGCAACCTGCCGATCGGCCAGGGCCTCTCCATGACCGTGCTCCAGCTGGCCGGGATGTACCAGGCGGTGGCCAACGACGGGCTGCGGGTGCCTCCGCGCATCGTCGACTCCACCATCGGCCCGGACGGCGTGCGGCGGGCGGAGGCCCGGCCGGTTCCGGTGCAGGCGATGACCCCGCAAACCGCGCAGACGCTGCGGCGGATGCTGGTCGCGGTCACCCAGAACGGCCGGGGTACGCAGCGCGGCACCGGCCCGGACGCGGCCATCCCGGGTTACCGGGTGGCGGGCAAGACCGGCACCGCCCAGCAGGTCAACCCGGCCTGTGGCTGCTACTCGTCGTCCAGCTACTGGATCACCTTCGCGGGCATCTTCCCCGCTGACCAGCCCCGGTACGTGGTGGCGATCATGCTGGACGCGCCGACGCACGGGCAGAGCGCCGCGGGCCTTTTCCACGACATCGCATCCACCCTGGCCCAGCGCGACCGCATCCCGGTGACCACCGAGCCGACCCCCATGCAGCAGCTCGTCCTCCCATAGCCCCGCGCGGGCGTCCGCCGCTGCCGGGACACCGCTGGACGAAGATCAGCGGGCGAGCCGGGGGTTCTGAAACCTTTCAGAGCCTCCCCGGCCGCCCGCTGGTCGCGCGTGCCCGGGTGTTGTAGCAGGTGCGGGGGTGGGGCGCGGGGTGGATGGGCACCCCGAGGGGGCCGATCCGCGCGCCGGTAGCCTTCCGCGACGTGCCCCCGACACCGATCGCGGCCGCGCTCCCCGCGGCTCCGCGACCAGCGCGAGCCATGCCCACAGGGCTGGCCCGGCTGGCCGCGCTCGCCGGTGTGCCGGAGGGCGACCGCCCGGCCGAGGGGACGGTCACCGGCGTGACCCTGCGCACCCAGGACGTGCGCCCCGGTGACCTGTTCGCCGCGCTGCCCGGCGCCCGCGCGCACGGCGCGGACTTCGTCGGGGCCGCGCTGGCCGCCGGTGCCTCGGCGCTGCTCACCGACCCGGCCGGGGCCACCCGGCCCTCGGTTGCCCAGGCCCCGGTGCCGGTGCTGGTGGTGGACGACCCGCGAGGGGTGCTGGGGAAGCTGGCCGCCGCCGTCTACGGCGACCCGACCGCCCGGCTCAAGGTGCTCGGGGTGACCGGCACCAGCGGGAAGACCACGGTCAGCTTCCTGGTGGACGCCGGCCTGCGCGCCGCCGGGCACACCACCGGGCTGCTCGGCACGGTACGCACCACGATCGCCGGGCAGCGCTGGGACTCCGCGCTGACCACGCCGGAGGCGTCGGACCTGCAGGCGCTGTTCGCGGTGATGGCCGAGCGCGGCGTCACGCACGCGGCGATGGAGGTGTCCAGCCACGCGCTGGCCCTGCACCGGGTGGACGGCACCCGGTTCGCGGTGGCCGCGTTCACCAACCTGTCCCAGGACCACCTGGACTTCCACCGGGACATGGAGAGCTACTTCGCCGCGAAGTCCGCGCTGTTCGACGGCCGGGCCGGGGAAGAGGTGGTCAACGCGGACGACCCCTGGGGCCGCCGGTTGATCACCGAGGACACCCTGACGGTGTCCGCCGCCGGGCGGGTCGACGCGGCCTGGCGGGCCGAGGCGGTGCTGCCCACCCCGGACGGCGGCCAGCGGTTCGTCGCGGTCGCCCCTTCCGGGCGGCGTACCGAGGCGACGCTCGCGCTGCCCGGCGCGTTCAACGTGGCCAACGGGCTGCTCGCGCTGGCCTGCCTGGACCGGCTGGGCGTGCCGGCGGAGGCGGCGGTGGAGGGCCTGGCCACCGCGTCCGTGCCCGGCCGGCTGGAGCGGGTGGACGCCGGCCAGCCGTACCTGGCCGTGGTGGACTACGCGCACAAGCCGGCGGCGGTGGCCGCGCTGCTGGACACCCTCAGCGCCCGCGTGGTGGGCACCGGGGGCCGGCTGCTGATCGTGCTGGGCTGCGGCGGCGACCGGGACGCGGCGAAGCGCCCGCTGATGGGCGCCGAGGCGGCCAGCCGGGCGGACCTGCTGGTCATCACCGACGACAACCCGCGGGGCGAGGACCCGGCCACCATCCGCGCGGCGATGCGGGCCGGCGCGCTGGCCGCCCCGCCCAAGGGCGAGGTCATCGAGGTGGGCGACCGCCGCGACGCGATCGCCGAGGCGGTCCGCCGGGCCCGCGCGGGGGACGTGCTGGTGGTCGCGGGCAAGGGACACGAGTCCGGGCAGCTCATCGGCGCCGAGCGCCGGCCGTTCTCCGACGTGGACGAGCTCGCCTCGGCAATTCGCCGTCTGGAGTCGACTAGATGATCACGATGTCCCTCGCCGAGGTGGCCGAAGCCGTGGGCGGCCGGCTGCACCGGGCGACCGGTGGCGAGCCGGTCAGCGGCACGGTGGAGTTCGACTCCCGCAAGGTCACCCCGGGCGGACTGTTCGTGGCCCTGCCCGGCGAACGGGTGGACGGGCACGACTACGCCACCGGCGCGCACGCGGCCGGCGCCACCGGGGTGCTCGCCGCCCGGCCGGTGGACGCCCCATCGGTACTGGTGGACGGCCCGGACCCGAACGCGGCCGTGCTCGGCGCGCTGTCCGCGCTGGCCGCGCACGTCGTACGCCGGCTGCCGGGCCTGGAGGTCGTCGGGCTGACCGGGTCTTCCGGCAAGACGTCCACCAAGGACCTGGTGGCGGCGGTGCTGCGCCCGCTGGGCGCCACGGTCGCCCCGCCCGAGTCGTTCAACAACGAGCTGGGCCACCCGTGGACCGTGCTGCGCGCCGACGCCGGCACCCGGCACCTGGTGCTGGAGCTGGCCGCGCGCGGGGCCGGGCACATCGCCTCGCTGTGCGCGGTCGCGCCGCCGCGCATCGGCGTGGTGCTGAACGTGGGCCGTGCGCACCTGGGCGAGTTCGGCTCGCCGGAGGCGGTCGCCCGGGCGAAGGGCGAACTGGTCGAGGCGCTGCCGGCCGAGGCGGACGGCGGGGTGGCGGTGCTGAACGCGGACGACCCGAGGGTCGCCGCCATGGCCACGCGCACCCTGGCCAGGGTGGCGCGGTTCAGTCTCAGCGCGGCCGACGCCGACCTGCGCGCCGTCGAGGTGCGCCTGGACGACACCGGCCGGGCGGGGTTCCGGCTGGTCAGCCCGGCCGGCGAGGCCAGGGTGCGGCTGCGCGCGGTCGGTGCGCACCAGGTGTCCAACTCGCTGGCCGCGACGGCGGTCGGGCTGGAGCTGGGCGCGAGCCTGGACCAGGTCACCGCCGCGCTGGAGGCCGCCGAGCCGGCGTCCCGCTGGCGGATGGAGGTCACCGAACGCCCGGACGGCGTGATGGTGATCAACGATGCGTACAACGCCAACCCGGAGTCGATGCGCGCCGGGCTGGAGGCGTTGGCGGCGATAACCGGCACCGCCCGCAGGGGGTGGGCGGTGCTGGGTGCGATGGGGGAACTGGGGGAAGCAGGTCCCGCCGCGCACGCCGAGGTCGGCCAACTGGCCGCGCGACTCGGGGTGCGGCGGCTTCTGGCGGTAGGCCCGGACAACTATCAGCAGGGCTACCGCGCTGGGTGTGGGGAGGAGTCGATGGTCGTGCCGGATGTGCCGACGGCGCTGGAGGTACTCAACGAGCGGCTGCGGCCCGGTGACGTGGTGCTGGTGAAGGCGTCCAGGGCGGCCGGGCTGGAACGGGTGGCGGCCGGTTTACTGACCAACCCGGTCCCGGGAGAGCGCCGGTGAAGGGAATCCTGATCGCCGCGGCCGTCGCGCTCGCGGTGTCCATCCTGGTCACGCCCTACCTGATCCGGTTCTTCGCCCGGCAGGGTTTCGGCCAGGAGATCCGGGCGGACGGCCCGGCCAGCCACCAGTCCAAGCGGGGCACCCCGACCATGGGTGGGGTGGCCATCCTGGCCTCCATCTGGGCCGGCTACCTGGCCGCGCACCTGATCTCCGGTGAACAGGGCGGCGGGCCGACCGCGTCCGGCTGGCTGGTGCTGATGCTCACCACGGCGCTGGGGTTCGTGGGTTTCGCGGACGACTTCATCAAGCTCCGCCGGCAGCGCAACCTGGGGCTGAACAAGACCTCCAAGCTGGTCGGCCAGCTGCTCACCTCGGTGATCTTCGCGGTGCTCGCGCTGCGGTTCGCCAACTCCTCCGGGCTCACCCCGGCGTCCACCCGGCCGTCCTTCGTGCGGGACATCCTGGTGCTGTCCTTCGGGGCCATCGGGTTCGTCGTGTTCTGCTACATCCTGGTCGCGGCCTGGTCCAACGCGGTCAACCTGACCGACGGCCTGGACGGGCTGGCCGCGGGCACCGCCGCCATGGTGCTGGCCACGTACGTGATCATCTCTTTCTGGCAGTTCCGCAACACCTGCCTGCCGCCCGAGGCCAACCCGGGCTGCTACTCGGTACGAGATCCGCTGGACGTGGCGATCGTGGCCGCCGCCGCGATGGGGGCCTGTATCGGTTTCCTCTGGTGGAACGCCGCGCCCGCGCGCATCTTCATGGGCGACACCGGTTCGCTGGCGCTGGGCGGCCTGATCGCCGGGCTGTCCATCGTGACCCGGACCGAGCTGCTGCTGGTGATCATCGGCGGCGTGTTCGTGGTGGAGGCGCTGTCGGTCTCGTTGCAGATAGTGGTGTTCCGGGCGACCCGGCGACGGCTGTTCCGGATGGCTCCGTTCCACCACCACTTCGAGCTGGCCGGCTGGGCGGAAACCACGGTGATCATCCGGTTCTGGCTGCTCGCCGCCATGTGTGCCGCCGGCGGCCTGGGCATCTTCTACAGCGAGTGGCTCGCCGAGTCCACCGGTGGATAGCGGGCCGCGCCCCATGCATTACGTCTGCCTCATCGGTAACAGAGAGCTCGAGAGTCCGGAAAACGCACTTGCCGCTTCCGGCATGGAAACGCCGTTATGCGTGCCGGAAGCGGCAAGTCGTTTCCGCGACCTCCCACATAGAGGCTGGAGTGAAGGGGCCACCGCGGCGGACGAGGGCGGCGGGGGCGGGTTAACACGGTGATGCTCACGGACCTGCGCGACCGACCGGTGCTGGTCGCCGGGGCGGGGGTGTCCGGCCTGTCCGCCGCCGCCGCGCTGGCCGAGCTGGGTGCCCGGGTCACCGTGGCCGACGGCGCGGCCGACCGGCTGGCCGAGCTCCCAGACGGGGTAGAAGGCGCGCACGGCATCGACACCCCGCCGCCGGGCACCGCGCTGGTGGTGACCAGCCCGGGCTGGCGGCCGGACGCCCCGCTGCTGGCCGCCGCCGCCGGCGCGGGCATCGAGGTGATCGGCGAGCCCGAGCTGGCCTGGCGGTGGACCAGCCCCGGTGGCCCCGCCGACAGCGGCAGCCCGCCCCGGTGGCTGGCGGTGACCGGCACCAACGGCAAGACCACCACGGTCGGCATGCTGGAGTCGATCCTGCGCACCGCCGGCCGGGACGCCGTGGCCTGCGGGAACATCGGCACCCCGGTGATCGACGCGGTGCGGGCGGGGCACCGGGAGCTGGCCGTCGAGCTGTCCAGCTTCCAGCTCTACTGGTCGCCCTCGCTCCGGCCCGCCGCCGGCTGCCTGCTGAACATCGCCGAGGACCACCTGGACTGGCACGGCGGCATGCCCGGCTACCTGGCCGCCAAGGTGCGCGTGCTGACCGGCGAGGTCGCGGTGGCCGGGGTGGACGACCCGGTGCTGGCCGGCGCGCTGGCCAACGCCCCGGCCGCCCGGCGGGTGGGCCTGACCATGGGCGAGCCGGCCTCGGGGCAGCTGGGGCTGCGCGACGGGAAGCTGCTGGACCGGGCGTTCGGCGCGGACGAGGAACTGATCGCTGCCGAGGACGTGCGGCCGGGCGGCCCCACCGGGTGGGCGGACGCGCTGGCCGCCGCCGCGCTGGCCAGGGCGGCCGGGGTGACGCCGGGCCAGGTCGCGGACGGGCTGCGGGCGTTCTCCCCGGGGCCGCACCGGGGCGCGGTGGTCGGCGAGGTGGCCGGCGTCCGGTACATCAACGACTCCAAGGCGACCAACCCGCACGCCGCCGCCAGCGCCCTCTCCGGGCACCCCCGGGTGGTCTGGCTGGCCGGCGGGTTGCTCAAGGGTGCCTCGGTTACCGAAGTGATCCTTCAACACGCACATAGGTTGGTCGGCGTAGTCCTAATGGGTACCGATCGAGGGATCATTCGTGACGCGTTGTTGCGACACGCGCCGAATGTCCCGGTCGCGGAGATCCCTCAAGGGGAACATGAGGGTATGACCGACGGGGTACGGCTGGCCGCCGCGATGGCCGCTCCAGGAGATGTTGTTTTACTTGCTCCGGCCGCGGCTTCTCTGGATCAGTACCCCAGTTATGCCGCTCGGGGACGGGCGTTCGAGGAGGCCGTCCGGGCCCTCGCGGCGGCCCGAGGGTGACCGCCACCCGAACCAGCGCACGCCGGACCGAGGGAGTGCGCTCGGCCCTCCACGGCGTCAGGAGCGGCCGGCAGGGTGCACGCCGGGCCCACGCGGCGCTCACCGCCTGGCTGGCCCGCCCGCTCACCTCGCTGCACATCGTGCTCGGCGTGTTCGGCCTGCTCACCCTGCTCGGCCTGGTGATGGTGCTCTCCGCGTCCAGCGTGGAGGCCTACGCGGCGGACGGGTCCTCCTACGCGGTGTTCGGCCGGCAGCTGGTCTTCTGCCTGATCGGGCTGGTCATGTTCTGGCTGGGCATGCGCATCCCGCCGAAGGCGCTGCGGGCGCTGGCGCCGATCCTGCTGGTCGTGTCGGTGATCCTGCTGGTGCTGGTGCTGATCCCGGGGATCGGGCAGGTCCGGGGCGGCGCGCGCAGCTGGTTCGATCTCGGCCTGGCCTCGGTGCAGCCCGCCGAGATCGCCAAGGTGGCGATGGCGCTGTGGGGCGCGCACGTGCTGGCCGCCCGGCAGCGCATGCTGGGCAACTGGCGGCAGGCGCTGTCCCCGGTGGTGCCGGTGGCGATCGTGCTGTTCACGCTGATCGTGGTGGAGCCGGACCTGGGCACCGCCGCCTCGCTGGCCATCGTGGTCTACGCGCTGCTGTTCCTGGCCGGGGCTCCGCTGCGGCTGCTCATCGCGCTGACCGTGGGCGGCCTGGCCGGCGGGATCATCCTGGGGCTCTCCGCCGGCTACCGGCAGAGCCGGATCACCGCCTTCCTGTCCCCGGACTCCGGTGACCCGCTCGGCGCGACCTACCAGGCCCGGCAGGCGCTCTACTCGCTGGCCGACGGCGGCCTGTTCGGGGTCGGGCTCGGCCAGGGCCGGGCCAAGTGGTCCTACCTGCCGAACGCCCACAACGACTTCATCTACGCCATCATCGGCGAGGAACTCGGTATGGTCGGCGCGGTCGCCGTGCTGACGCTGTTCGGCTTGCTCGCCTACGTCGGGCTGCGCATCGCGGCGCGCAACACCGACCCGTTCCTGAAGCTGGTCGCCGGCACGCTCACCGTGTGGATGGTCGGCCAGGCCGTGATCAATATTGGCTACGTGGTGGGCCTGCTGCCGGTTACCGGTATCCCGCTGCCGCTGGTGTCCTCGGGAGGTTCTGCCCTGGTGACCGCGATGTTCGTCGGTGGCCTGCTCGCCAACGCGGCCCGGCACGAGCCGGAGGCGATCGCCGCGCTGCGTACGCAGGGGCAGGGCCGGATGGCCCGGATGCTCGGCCTCGGCCTGCCCGAGCCGTACCGCAGCCCGCGTTCGTCGTCTTCAAACCCGCCCGCCACCCGCCCGCCCGCCACCCGCGCGCCCGCCACCCGTACTTCCGCTCCGAGGGTCCCGGCCCAGGACCGGTCGGCCGACTCCCGGCGCCGGGCCACCGGAGGCGGCGCCGTGCCCAGACAGAGAGGCCGCCGATGACCGCGCCGCTTTCCGTGGTGATCGCCGGGGGAGGCTCCGGCGGCCACATCCTGCCCGCGCTGGCCTTCGCCGACGCGGTCCGCCGGCTGCGCCCGGACACCACCGTCACCGCGCTGGGCACCGAGCGCGGCCTAGACCGGACGCTCATCCCCGCCCGGGGCTACCCGCTGGAGCTGATTCCGCCGGTGCCGCTGCCCCGCAAGCCCACCGTCGACCTGCTGAAGCTGCCGACCAAGGTGCGCGACTCGGTGCGCCGCACCCGGGAGGTGCTGGACCGGGTGGGCGCCGACGTGGTCGTCGGGTTCGGCGGCTACGTGGCGCTTCCCGCCTACCTGGCCGCCCGCGGCCGGGTTCCGATCGTGGTGCACGAGGCGAACGCGCGCGCCGGGCTGGCCAACAAGGTGGGCGCCAAGTTCGCCGCCCGGGTGGCCACGGCGGTGCCGGAGACCGGGCTGCCCGGTGCCGTGCACGTGGGGATCCCGCTGCGCACCCAGATCACCGGCCTGGACCGGGCCGCCCTGCGCGCCGAGGCGCGGGAGCACTTCGGCCTGCCGGCGGACGCCCCGGTGCTGCTGGTGTTCGGCGGCTCACAGGGCGCGCGCACGCTCAACAACGCGACCACCCAGGCGGTGGAGGAGCTGACCGCCGCCGGGGTCGCGGTGCTGCACGCGTACGGCCCGAACAACGCCCCGGCGACCCCGGTCCCGGTGCCGGCCGGCGGGCGCTACGTCGGCCTGCCCTACCTGGAGCGGATGGACCTGGCCTACGCGGCCGCCGACGCGGTGCTGTGCCGTTCCGGGGCGATGACCGTCGCCGAGGTGTGCACGGTGGGGCTGCCGGCGGTGTACGTGCCGCTGCCCCACGGCAACGGCGAGCAGGCGTTGAACGCGGAACCCGTGGTGCGCGCGGGCGGCGGCACGCTGGTGCCGGACGCCGAGCTGGACGGCGCGCGGCTGAGCGCCGAACTGCTGGGCCTGCTCACCGACCCGGCCCGGCTGGCCGCGATGAGCGAGGCGGCGCGCCGTTCCGGGCACGCCGGGGCGGACGAGGCGCTGGCCAACCTGGCCTTCGAGGCGGCGGGCCGATGAGCACGGGGCTGGACCGGGTGCACCTGATCGGCATCGGGGGCGCCGGGATGAGTGGCATCGCGCACATCCTGCTGGCCAGGGGCGCGGCGGTGTCCGGCTCGGACGCCAAGGACTCCCGCACCGTGCTGGCGCTGCGGGCCAGGGGAGCGCGCATCGCGGTCGGCCACGAGGCGGCCAACCTGACCCAGCTGGACGGCCCGCCGACCGTGGTGGTCTCCACCGCGATCCGGCCGGACAACCCGGAGCTGGTGGCCGCGCGCGCCCAGGGCCTCCCGGTGCTGCACCGGTCCGAGGCGCTGGCCGCGCTGATGGCCGGCCGGCGGGTGGCCTGCGTGACCGGCACCCACGGCAAGACCTCCACCACCTCGATGCTCACGGTGGCGCTGCAGCACTGCGGGCTGGACCCCTCGTTCGCCATCGGCGGCGACCTCACCGTGGCCGGCGCCGGCGCACACCACGGCGAGGGGGACATCTTCGTCGCCGAGGCCGACGAGAGCGACGGCTCCTTCCTGCGGCTGCGCCCCTCGGTCGGGGTGGTCACCAACGTGGAGGCCGACCACCTGGACCACCACGGTGACGAGGCCGCCTACGCGCGGGCGTTCGAGGACTGGTTGACCCGCATCGAGCCCGGCGGTGCGCTGGTGGCCTGCGCCGACGACCCCGGATCCAAGAACCTGGCGGTGAAGGCCGAGGCGGCCGGCATCGCGGTGCGGCGCTACGGCCGGGCCGCGCCGGCGCTGCCCGGCAACGCGCGGCTGGTGGACTACCGCCCGGCCGGCGCGGGCGGGCGGTTCAAGATCCTGCTGACCGGCGAGGACGGCCCGGTCGAGCACGAGGTGGAGCTGCCGGTGCCCGGCGAGCACATGGCCGCCAACTCGGTGGCGGCGCTGCTGGCCGGCATCGAGCTGGGCGCCCCGGTGGACGGCCTGGTCGAGGGCCTGGCCGGCTTCTCCGGGGTGCGCCGGCGCTTCGAGTTCAAGGGCAAGGCCGCCGGCGTGGCGGTCTACGACGACTACGCGCACCACCCCACCGAGGTGGCCGCCCAGCTGACCGCCGCCCGCCAGGTGGCCGAGCGCCGGCTGATCGTGGCCTTCCAGCCGCACCTGTACTCCCGCACCAGGGCGTTCGCCGCCGAGTTCGGTGCCGCGCTGGCCCTGGCCGACCAGGTGGTGGTGCTGGACGTGTTCGGCGCGCGGGAGGACCCGGAGCCCGGGGTGAGCGGTGCGCTGGTGGCCGACGCGGTGACCCTGCCGGCGGACCGGGTGCACTACGTGCCGCGCTGGGCCCAGGTGCCCGAGGTGGTGGCCGGCCTGGCCACCCCGGGGGACCTGGTGATCACCATGGGCGCCGGTGACGTGACCGTGCTGGGACCCGAGGTGCTCACCGAGCTGGGGCTGAGAGATGGCCGGGAGAGCCGGGAGGGCGCGCCGGAGGCCGCCCGATGACCCGCGCGGCCCTGGACGGCGAAGCGGCCCGGTACCGCAGGCGGCGGCTGCTCGCGCTGGTGCTGCTGGTGGTGCTGGTGGGTTTCGGGCTGGTGGTCGGCGCGCGTTCGCTGCTGCTGCACGCGACCCGGTTCCGGGTGGCCACGATCGAGGTGGTCGGCACCTCGGCCGGGCCGGCCGGGCTGGACCCGGCCAAGGTGCGCGCGGCGGCCGGGGTCACCGCCGGAACCCCGCTGCTCGCGGTGGACCTGGAGAACGTGAAGCGGCGGGTGGCCAAGGTGTCCGAGGTCGCCTCGGTGGACGCCGGCCGGCGCTGGCCGAACACGCTGCGCGTGACGGTGACCGAGCGCACCCCGGTCGCGCTCGCATCCTCGTCGACCGGCCCGCGTCTGGTGGACGGGACCGGCCTGGCCTACCAGGCGGCGCCCGCCCAGCGGCCCGGTCTGCCCCGGCTGGCCGCCGACCGCGTGGCGCCCGGCGACCCCGCGACCCTGGCCGGGCTGGCGGTGCTGACCTCGCTGAACCCGGCGCTGCGGGAGAAGCTGCAGGTGGTGGAGGTGGCCGGGCCTTCGGCGGTGACGCTGCGGATGGCCGACGGGCGACAGGTGAGGTGGGGTTCGTCGGACGATTCGATCCGAAAAATGGCGGTGCTGAACGTATTACTGAGCCAACCCGGCAGCATCTACGATGTGAGCGCGCCGGACCTCCCGACGATCCGGCGTTGAGCACCCTGGGTAGAGGCGGATAGGCGTCCGGCGCGCCTGCTGGATTACGGCCGATGCCGACCCTACCGTTCTGGTGCGAGGTCGGCGGCTGGCGCATAGCTCAGTCTCTGGTCGAGGTTGAGCAGTGTGATTACGCCAGTTAGGAAGGTGCCGCGTATGACCCCCCCGCACAACTATCTTGCGGTGATCAAGGTCGTCGGCATCGGCGGCGGCGGCGTCAACGCGGTCAACCGCATGATCGAGGTCGGCCTCAAGGGCGTCGAGTTCATCGCGGTGAACACCGACGCGCAGGCCCTGCTCATGTCGGACGCCGACGTGAAGCTGGACATCGGCCGCGAGCTGACCCGGGGACTGGGTGCCGGGGCCAACCCGGACGTGGGCCGCAAGGCCGCCGAGGACCACCGGGAAGAGATCGAAGAGGTGCTCAAGGGCGCCGACATGGTCTTCGTGACCGCCGGCGAGGGTGGCGGCACCGGCACCGGCGGCGCCCCCGTGGTGGCCAGCATCGCCCGCAAGCTGGGCGCACTGACCATCGGCGTGGTCACCCGGCCGTTCACCTTCGAGGGCAAGCGGCGCGCGGGCCAGGCCGAGGACGGCGTCACCGCGCTGCGCAACGAGTGCGACACGCTGATCGTGATCCCGAACGACCGGCTGCTACAGCTGGGCGACGTCGGCGTCTCGCTGATGGACGCGTTCCGCTCGGCCGACGAGGTGCTGCTCTCCGGTGTGCAGGGCATCACCGACCTGATCACCACGCCCGGTCTGATCAACCTGGACTTCGCCGACGTGAAGAGCGTGATGTCCGGCGCGGGCAGCGCGCTGATGGGCATCGGCTCGGCCCGGGGCGAGGGCCGCGCGGTGCAGGCCGCCGGCAAGGCGATCAACTCGCCGCTGCTGGAGGCCTCCATGGACGGCGCGCACGGCGTGCTGCTCTCCGTGGCCGGCGGTTCCGACCTGGGGCTTTTCGAGATCAACGAGGCGGCCTCGCTGGTGCAGGAGGCCGCGCACCCGGAAGCCAACATCATCTTCGGGACGGTCATCGACGACTCGCTCGGCGACGAGGTGCGGGTGACGGTGATCGCCGCCGGGTTCGACTCCGGCACCCCGACCCACAAGAAGCTGGACCCGGCCGCCTTCCGCACGCCCCGGGCGTCGGACAAGGGCGGAACCGGTACCGGTTCGGGCGCCGGGTCGCCCTCCCCGGGGCCGCCGCAGAAGCGACTGGTCGACCCGCCGTCCGGCGGCGGAGCCAACGGCACCGGCCCGTCGAGCGGCTCGATGCGCTCACCCGGCATCCCGGCCCAGCCACCGCAGCCCCGCTCGGCCTCATCGGTGGCCCCGCCTCCCATGAGCGCCGCCCGCACCGTCCTCGACCTGGACGACGACGACGTGGACGTCCCCCCTTTCATGCGCCGCTGACCCGACCCACCCGTCGGGTGCGGTTGGGGTGCGGTGTCGGCTCAAAGACGGCTTGGACGGGCACAGTTCGGTGGTCTGCCGGGCTCGGGTTGGGCCACTTGCGTGGGGCTCGCGCGCTTTGTCCCATTCGTCACTCTGGTTCCATGACCGGAACACCGTAGGTGTTCGATCTTGCGCCGACCCCCATGGTGTTCCCCTCATGAAACGGACGTTACGGATGGTGCGGTGCCGGTGGGCGATTCATGATCATCAGGGCGTGGTGGCCGCTTTCGGGGTGGCTGTGCGACCGTGACGTCCTGATGACCATGAAAGGTCGGGGTCGAACCGCGACGAACCGCATGCAAGCCGCGGCAGACCGCCGAACTGTGCCCGTCCATGCCGTGATTGAGCCGACACGGACGGCATACGAGTGGCCGCGCCAGGAGCCGCGCCAGCCGAACAGGCTTGAAGCTGTCCGCAGGGGAGCGCATTAGGGTGGCTGCTGTGCGGGTTCGGCGGGTCGTGACCACCAGGGCAGGGGGCGCATCGGCCGCGCCCTACCACTCCTTCAACCTCTCGGCGCTGGTCGGCGACGACCCGGCGGCGGTGGTGGCCAACCGTCGCCGGCTGGCCACCGGGGTGGGCCTGCGCCCGGACGACGTGGTGTGGATGCGCCAGGTGCACGGCACCCGGGTGGCCACGGTGACCGAGCCGCCGGGGGAGGACCTCGCCGACACCGACGCCATGGTCACCGACCGCCCGGGCATTGCGCTGGCTGTGCTGGCCGCTGACTGCGTGCCGGTGCTGCTGGCCGACCCGGAGGCCGGGGTGGTCGGCGTGGCGCACGCCGGCCGGGTGGGCGCCCGCAACGGCGTGCTGCCGTCGCTGCTGACCGCCATGGCGGACCTCGGCGCTATGCCCGGGCGGATCGAGGCGCTGCTCGGGCCGGCGGTCTGCGGCCGCTGCTACGAGGTGCCGGCCGAGATGCGCGCCGAGGTACACGCCGCCCTGCCCGGCAGCGGCTGCGCCACCAGCGCCGGCACGCCGGGCCTGGACCTGCGCGCCGGCCTGCGCACCCAGCTGCGCGCGCACGGGGTGACCAGGGTGGACACCGACCCCCGGTGCACGGTTGAGGACCCCACGCTCTACTCGCACCGCCGGGAGGGGCGCACCGGGCGGCTGGCCGCCGTCACCTGGCTGGAGCCGAGGTGACCGACCCGGTCGACGAGCGGCGGGCCGAGCTGGCCGAGGCGCTGGCCGCGGTCCGGGGCCGCATCGCCGCCGCCTGCGCCTCGGCGCACCGGTCGCCGGACGAGGTCGAGCTGCTCGCCGTGACCAAGACCCGGCCGGCCACCGACGCCGCCCTGCTGCTGGAGCTGGGCCTGTGCGCGTTCGGTGAGAACCGGGTGCAGGAGGCCACCGGGAAGGTGGCCGAGCTGGACCGGCTGCGCCCGGGCAACGGCGCGCGCTGGCACCTGGTGGGCCGCCTGCAGCGGAACAAGGCCCGGCCGGTGGCGGCCTGGGCCGCGCGCGTCGAGTCGGTGGACTCCGTGCGGTTGGCCGATGCGCTGGACGGGGCCGCCCGGCGGGCCGTGCAGGGCGGCGAGCGGTCCGCGCCGCTGCCGGTGCTGGTCCAGGTGAGCCTGGACGACGACCCGGCGCGGGGAGGGGTGCCGCCCTCGGGGCTGGACGAGCTGGCCGACCGGGTCGCGGCGGCCGCCGGGCTGCGGCTGGACGGGCTCATGGCGGTCGCCCCGCTGGGCGCCGAACCGGCGCGCGCGTTCGCCGATCTGGCCCGCCTGGCCGAACGATTGCGCTCCCGTCATCCCGACGCGCGGGTGCTGTCCGCCGGCATGACCGCCGATATGGATGAGGCGATCCGATGCGGATCGACCTGTGTGCGTGTCGGTACGGCCCTACTGGGTGAGCGGCGGTTAGCCTCGCCGTAAGCGATGACGGGGTGTCACCGCGGCCGCTAATCCGGTCGGTGACCACCCGTTTCGCATGCACTCGTGTCGGGATGGAGGGGCTGCCAATGAGCACGTTGTATCGGCTCAAGGCGTATTTCGGGATGGTTCCCGCCGAGGACATGGACGCCTATCTCGACTACGACGACGAGCCTGGCTACTACGAGGATCGGCGGCCCGACTACCCCGAGCCGAGGGGTGGCTCGCGGGCGGAATCGGACAGCCGGCTGCCGGAACGGGTGCCTCCGGAGCGGCATTACCCGGACCGGCGATATGAACAGCACCCGACCGAGCGGCGCGCCGCTGATCGCCCGATGGATCGCCAGGTGGACCGCCACCCGGAGCGACTCACTATGGAGCGGCACGCCGAACGGCCATCGCTCGATCCAGTCGGAGCCGGTCACTCGGCGCCCGTGCACGGCGCGTTGGCGATCGAGCCGATGGTCGCCAGCAAGCCGAACCTGGCCGAGGTGCCCCGGCGGGCGCCGTCCGTCGCGGACGCGGAGCCGCTGACCAGCGCCGGTGGCAAGCAGGTGCCGCTGTCGCGCATCACCACCGTGCACCCGCGCAGCTACGACGAGGCACGCACCATCGGCGAGCGGTACCGGGACGGCATTCCGGTGATCATCAACCTGACCGAGCTGGACGACGCGGCGGCGAAGCGGCTGGTGGATTTCGCCGCTGGCCTGGCGTTTGCCCTGCGCGGCTCCATCGACAAGATCACCAGCAGGGTCTTCCTGCTGTCCCCGGTCGGGGTCGAGGTATCCGCCGAAGATCGACGGCGACTTGCGGAACGCGGCTTTTTCGGCCAGGTTTAGCGGTGCCATGAATGTTATAACCGACCGCTTACCCCTCTCCACGCCGGTTACGCAACGTGAGATTTGCCGCGCGGATCTTGGAGACAGGGCTGGACGTGTCGATTATGGTTCTGGTGCTGGTCGCGCTCATACTGATGAAGTTGGTCTGGCACGACCTGATGGACGACCCGTTCGACCCGAGGTTGCTATGAGACGTGAAAAGGGCCTCGGTAGCCCAGGACTGCATGAGGTGATCCGATGCCGCTGACCCCCGCCGACGTGCATAACGTCGCGTTCAGCAAGCCCCCGATCGGCAAGCGGGGCTACAACGAGGACGAGGTGGACGCATTCCTCGACCTCGTCGAGACCGAGCTTGCCAAGCTCATCGAGGAAAACACCGAGCTGCGCGATCAGGTGAACGCCCTGGAGCAGCAGCTGAGCAACGCGCAGAGTGACCTATCCGAGGCCCGCGCCCAGGCCTCCCGTGCTCCCCAGCAACGCCACCCGGTGGACGAGCCCCGGCAGACCGTCACCATGGCGGCCGTGCCGGTGCACACGCCCCCCCCGCCGCCGGTCGGTACGCAGGCCATGCTCGACCCCACCGCGATGGGCGGGGACCACCACGTCCAGGCGGCGAAGGTGCTCGGCCTGGCCCAGGAAATGGCCGACCGGCTGACCGCCGAGGCCAAGACCGAGGCCGACGGCATGCTGAGCGACGCCCGGACCCGCTCCGAGCAGCTGCTCTCCGAGGCCCGGACCAAGTCCGACGGCCTGGTGAACGAGGCGCGGGTGCGCGCCGAGACGATGCTCAACGACGCCCGCACCAGGGCGGAGACGATGGAACGTCAGTCCCGTGAGAAGGCGGCTGCGCTGGTCGGGGAAGCCGAGCGCAAGCACTCCGAGATCATGGGCAGCATCCAGCGCGAGAAGTCCGTGCTCGACAAAAAGATCGACGAGCTGCGTACCTTTGAGCGCGAGTACCGGACCAGGCTCAAGACCTACCTGGAGTCTCAGCTGCGTGATCTCGCAGGTCGGGGCTCCGCCGCTCCTTCGGATGGCCGCACCAGCTCTACCCAGGGCTATGCGCCGACCGGGTATGGGTCTCGGGCTGACGCCGGTAGCTGACGTCTGAGTACCATCGATCTCGGTGGTCGGGTGCCCGACCATGGCACCGCCACTTCGGAGTGAACTGTGTTGCTGCTGGTCCTGATTCTGGTGCTCGCCGCTTTCGGGCTGCTCCTGGTCGCGTTGCTGACCGGGACGGCCGCCTGGGCGTGGATCTCCGTCGTGGTGAGTGTCGCCGCGGCCGGTGCGTTGATCTACGACTGGGCGCAACGGAAATCGGCGGTCAAGAGTGCTGGCCGTGAGCGTGCGGTCAGCGGGCCGATTCCTGGGCCGACCGGCATGGTTGAGCCACCCACTGCCGCCATTCCGGTGATGGGTGGCGCCATGGCGGAGCCGGCGACGGAGGTTTTCCCTGCCATGCGGCCGAACCTCCGTGGCCGACCGCCCGCCGTGGAGAGCCACGAGACCGTGGCGCTCTCTCCGGTGCCGATGCCGCCCGGCTCCGCCGGTCGACCGCCCAGCGCTGAGCCAGATGGGGGCCGTCGAGGCGGTGATTGGTCACCCAGTGTGACGCACGGTCAGCGGGATCACTCGGATTCCATCGATTCGCCGACCACTGCGCTATCGGGTGATGGCACGCCGAATTGGGGCGCCCCCCGACCGGATGACCAGGCGACCACCGCGCTTCGCCCGGTTGGTGACCAGTCGGCCTGGCAGCCCGAGCGCTCGGAGCAGCCGGAGCGGCCGGAGGCCGAGGCGAAATCCGAACGGCCGGAGGCCGAGGCGAAACCTGAGCGCCCCGAGGAGCCCGAGGCGGAGAAGGCGGCCGAGAAACCGGCCGAGCAGCCCGCCGCCGAGGCGTCGGAGGAAGACGACTCCGCGTTCGGCTCGGGTGCCGGCGTGGCCGCCGCCGGAGTCGCCGGGGCCGTTGCCGCCGGTGCCGCGGCGGCGGCGAAGAAACCCGGGGCCGACCAGCCGGAGGACCGGGCCGAGGACGCCGGGGACGACGAGCGGCCCGCCGCTGCTCGGGCGGACGCCGCGGCCGAGGCGCCGCCGGCCAAGGACGCTCCGCCGGCCAAGGAAGCTCCGGTGCCCAAGGAGGCGCCGGCGGCGGCCAGGTCCGAGGAGGCCGAGGACGCCACCTCGGCTCCGGAGCCGGCCAGCGACCCGACCGCGGAACCGGCCCAGGCGCGCGGCGCCGAGCCCCCGGCGGCCGAGCCGCCCGCCGTCCCGGTGCTGGACAGCGCCCCGGACGCGGACAACGCCCGCACCACGGCGATTCCGATCGGCAAGACCCGTCCGCCGGCCGGCGCGGCTCGCCAGCAGCCGCCCGCCGGGCCGCCGCCGGAGCCGGGCGAGGAGCGCCCCGACCCGTCCGCCGCCGCGATCGTCGCCGAGCTGAACGACGACGTCCTGGTGGTGGACGAGCAGCCGCGCTACCACCTGTCTGGCTGCCGGGCACTGGGCGGCAGGGAGACCATCGCGCTGCCGGCCAAGGAGGCCGTCGAGTACGGGTTCACGCCCTGCTCGGTCTGCTCGCCGGTCCGCACGCTGGCCGCCCGAGCCCGCACCTGAACGGCACCGCCGCCCGGAACCTGGTTGGCGGGCGGCGGTATCCTGTGACTACCAGGCGTTGATCCGGCCATCACCGGGGAGCTTCCGGAAGAACGGGCCCTCGGGGCCTCAGTAGAACCGGACGGGTTCGGCCCGTCACCGCCGAGGCACCAATGAGTGGTCGCCGGCATCGCCGGCGGCAAGCGGGGTGGTACCGCGGCCGGGGCAGGCGCCCTGGTTCGTCCCCGTGCGGAGGATGACCAACGCTGCACGAGGAGCACCGCGAGATGGCTTACCCCAGGGTCGACCTGACCGGCTCGGGAGTCCCGGCCCAGCCGTCCTTTCCCGAGCTCGAGCGCAAGGTCCTGTCCTACTGGGAGCGGGACAAGACCTTCCCGGCGTCCGTCGACGCCCGCCCGGCCGGGGAGAACGGCTCCAACGAGTTCGTCTTCTACGACGGACCGCCGTTCGCCAACGGCCTGCCGCACTACGGGCACCTGCTCACCGGTTACGTGAAGGACGTGGTGCCGCGCTACCAGACCATGCGCGGCAAGCACGTGGAGCGCCGCTTCGGCTGGGATACCCACGGCCTGCCCGCCGAGGTGGAGACCGAGCACCAGCTGGGCATCAAGCACAAGTCCGAGATCGAGGAGATGGGCGTCGCGGCGTTCAACGACGCCTGCCGCGCCTCGGTGCTGCGCTACACGCAGGAGTGGCGGGACTACGTCACCCGGCAGGCCCGCTGGGTGGACTTCGACAACGACTACAAGACGCTCGACCTGCCCTACATGGAGAGCGTCATGTGGGCGTTCAAGCGGCTGTGGGACAAGGGCCTGGTCTACTCCGGGTTCCGGGTGCTCTGGTACTGCTGGCGCTGCGAGACCCCGCTGGCCGCCACCGAGACCAAGATGGACGACGTCTACACCGACCGGCAGGACCCGGCGGTCACCGTCGGGTTGAAGCTCACCGCACCGGGCGGTGAGCTGGACGGGGCGCGGATCCTGGTGTGGACCACCACGCCGTGGACGCTGCCGTCCAACCTGGCCGTGGCGGTGCACCCGGACGTGGACTACGCGCTGGTGGAGACCGAGGCCGGAGACCGTTACCTGCTGGCCGAGGCCCGGGTGGCCGCGTACGCCCGCGAGCTGGGCGACGACCCGATCCTGGTCCGCCGGTTCAAGGGTTCCGAGCTGCTCGGACTGTCCTACACCCCGCCGTTCGACTTCTTCCTGGGTAGGGAGAACGCCCACCAGATCCTCGCCGCCGACTACGTGACCACCGAGGACGGCACCGGGGCGGTGCACATCGCGCCGGCCTTCGGTGAGGAGGACAAGGTGGTCACCGACGCCGCCGGCATCGAGGTCGTGGTGCCGGTGGACGCCAAGGGCGAGTTCACCGAGGAGGTGCCGCCCTACGCCGGGGAGCTGGTGTTCGACGCCAACCAGCAGATCATCCGGGACCTGCGCGCCGGGACCCAGCCGTACGTCCTGGGCACCCTGCTGCGCCACGAGACCTACGACCATCCGTACCCGCACTGCTGGCGCTGCGGGAACCCGCTGATCCAGCGCGCGGTGGACGCCTGGTTCGTCCGGGTCACCGAGTTCCGGGACCGGATGGTGGAGCTGAACAAGCAGATCACCTGGGTGCCCGAGCACGTGCGGGACGGCCAGTTCGGCAAGTGGCTGGAGGGCGCGCGGGACTGGAACATCTCCCGCAACCGGTTCTGGGGCAGCCCGATCCCGGTCTGGGTGTCCGACGACCCCCGGTACCCGAGGACGGACGTGTACGGCTCGCTGGACGAGCTGGAGCGCGACTTCGGCGTGCGGCCGACCGACCTGCACCGGCCGGCCATCGACGAGCTGACCAGGCCGAACCCGGACGACCCCACCGGCGGGTCCACCATGCGCCGGGTGCCCGAGGTGCTGGACTGCTGGTTCGAGTCCGGCTCGATGCCGTTTGCCCAGGTGCACTACCCGTTCGAGAACGCGGACTGGTTCGAGCACCACTACCCGGGCGACTTCATCGTCGAGTACAACGGGCAGACCCGAGGCTGGTTCTACACGCTGCACGTGCTGGCCACCGCGCTGTTCGACCGGCCGGCGTTCGACTCGTGCATCGCGCACGGCATCGTGCTCGGGGACGACGGGCTGAAGATGTCCAAGTCCAAGGGTAACTACCCGGACGTCAACGAGGTGTTCGACCGGGACGGCAGCGACGCCATGCGCTGGTTCCTGATGGCCTCGCCCGTGCTGCGCGGCGGCAACCTGATGGTCACCGAGCAGGGCATCCGGGAGGGGGTCCGGCAGGCCATCCTGCCGCTGTGGAACACCTGGTACTTCCTCGCGCTGTACGCCAACGCGGCCGGTGTCACCGGGCGGTGGCGCACCGACTCCACGCACGTGCTGGACCGGTACGTGCTGGCCAAGACCGCCGAGCTGGTGGACGCGGTGACCGGTGTGCAGGACCGGTACGCCATCGCGGACGCCTGCCAGGCGGTGCGCGACCACGCCGAGGTGCTCACCAACTGGTACGTCCGCCGCTCCCGCGAGCGGTTCTGGGCCGGTGACCAGGACGCCATCGACACCCTGCACACGGTGCTCGAGGTGACCTGCCGGGTGGCGGCGCCGCTGCTGCCGCTGACCACCGAGGAGATCTGGCGGGGGCTCACCGGCGAGCGTTCGGTGCACCTGACCGACTGGCCCGCGCCGGGTGAGCTGCCGCACGACGCCGAGCTGGTGGCCGGGATGGACCGGGTGCGCCAGGTGGCGTCGGCGGCGCTGTCCCTGCGCAAGGCGCGCAAGCTGCGGGTGCGCCTGCCGCTGGCCAGCCTGACGGTGGCGGCCACCGACGTGGCGGTGCTGGAGCCGTTCACCGACATCCTGGCCGACGAGGTGAACGTGAAGGACGTGGCGCTGTCCACCGACGTGGCCCGCTACGGCCGGTTCGAGCTCACCGTGAACGCCCGGGTCTGCGGTCCCCGGCTGGGGGGCGACACGCAGAAGGTGATCCGCGCGGTGAAGGCGGGGGAGTGGTCGCAGGAGGCCGACGGCACCGTGTTGGCCGGCGGCATCGAGCTGCTGCCCGGCGAGTTCAGCGAGCGCCTGGTGGCCGCCGACCCGGCCGAGACGGCGGCGCTGCCCGGCAACACCGGCCTGGTGGTGCTGGACACCCGGGTCACTCCGGAGCTGGCCGCCGAGGGCCTGGCCAAGGACGTGGTCCGGCTGGTGCAGCAGGCCCGCCGGGACGCCGGGCTGGACGTGTCCGACCGGATCACTCTGACCCTGGACGCCCCACCCGAGGTCGTGGAGGCGGTCCGCACACACCAGGCCTACCTGGCCGCCGAGGTCCTGGCCAACGAGGTCACCCACGCCCCGGTCACCACCCCCACCTTGGCCGGCACCGTCACCGACGGCGCCCAAGTCCTCATCCACCTAACCCGAGCCTGACCCCCACCCCACCCACCGGCGAGTCGGGGATCCAGGTACGGCGAGTCGGGGATTCGGGTACGGCGAGTCGGGGATCGGGGTACGGCGAGTCGGGGATCGGGGTACGGCGGGTGAAGATCGCGGTGCGGGTCCGTCCCGGCGCCAAGGCCGACAGGGTCGGCGGGCGCTGGGACGGACCGCGTGGCGGCGCGCTGCTGGTCAGCGTGCGGGCCCGCGCGGTGGACGGTCGGGCCAACGACGCCGTGGTCGGCTCGCTGGCCGGCGCCTTCGAGTTGCGCCGGTCCGACGTCGCCATCGTGTCCGGGCACCGGGGCCGGGACAAGGTCGTCGAGCTGGACGGAGACCCCGAGGCCCTGCGCACTCGTCTGGAGCTGTTGCTCGCGTCATGACCACTAGGGCAGCGGGGCGGTCAGCTCGAGGTGCACGCCGTCCGGGTCGCTGAACGACAGGATGGCGATGCCGAACGCGGCCAGTTCGATGATCTCGCCGTGTTCGACCCCGGCCGCGCCGAGCCGCTTCTGGGCGTCCCGCAGGTCGTCCACCGACGGCACGGTGAAGCTCAGGTGGTCCAGCCCGACCCGTTCGGAGTCGAACCGGTCGCCGGGGGCGGCCACCGGCCGCAGGCCGAACAGCATGCCGTTGGTCTGGAACACCACGCCGCCGTAGAGCTGTGCCGGGTCGCTCCGGACGGCCGGGTCGGCGGGATCGCCGGGGGACTCGGCGGCGATCTCGAAGCCCAGTACATCCCGGTAGAAGGCGCGTGACCGGGTCAGGTCGGTCACCGTCAGCCGCACGTGGTGCAGTCCCGTTGTCGCGATCATGCGGATGACCGTACGGAGGAAAGCGGCGCGCTCCCAGCGTCGCATCCGACACGTTTGGTACTGTTCCCGACATGGACGTCGGCGTGTTCGTGGTGGACGGGGTGGCTGACTTCGGGCTGGCCGCCGTCCGCGAGGTGCTGAACACGGCGAACTCGCTGCGCGCCGAGCTGGAGTGCCCGCCGCGCCCCTGGCACGTACGAACCGTGGCCATCGGGGACAGCGCGCTCACCGGGTCGGGCTGCATCGTGCCGGCCACCCCGGTGACCGAGCTCGAGGGTCATTTCGACCTGCTGCTGGTGCCGGCGGTGAACGTGGTGGCGGCGGACGCGCTGGTCGAGCTGGTCAGCTCGCCCAAGCACCGGGCGGCGCTCGAGCTGATCGCCGCCGAGGCGGGCAACGGCATGTACCTCGCCGCCGCGTGCACGGCGACCTTCTTCCTGGCCGAGTCGGGCGTGCTGGACGGCGGCACGGCGACCACCAGCTGGTGGCTGGGTCCGGCGTTCCGGCGCCGGTATCCGGGGGTCGAGCTGCGGATCGACCAGACGCTGTGCCGCAGCGGCCGGGTCACCACCGCCGGCGCCGTGCTGTCCCACCTGGACCTGGCGCTGTCCCTGGTCAATGCGCGCAGCCCGGCGCTGGCCGACCTGGTGGCCCGCTACATGCTGATCGGCAACCGCGTCTCGCAGCTGAACTTTCTGCTGCCCGAGGTGATCGCCCGGGGAGACCCGCTGGTGGTGGCCTTCGACCGGTGGGTACGCGACCACCTGGCCGACTCGTTCCGGATCTCGGCGGCGGCCCGCGACCTCGGCGTCACCGAGCGAACGCTGCAGCGGGCCACCGCCGCCGAGCTGGGCATGGCGCCGAGGGACTTCGTGAACGCGATCCGGCTGGAGCAGGCCGCCGGGTTGCTGCGCGACACCACGCTGACCGTGGACGCGGTGGCCGCCCGGGTGGGCTATCTGAACGGGGCAACTCTGCGCGGGTTGGTCCGCCGCCAGGGGATGGCGATCGCGGACCTCCGGTCCGCCCGGCCGGCCTGGCGCTGACCGTCCGCATCGTCCGTTGCGCCGTGGGGCCAGCACGTTCGTCATCGGGAGCTGTTTCGCGCCACCGCGGCGCCGCCACCATGGGGGTGGGTTGGCGACGGCGAGGGAGCCGGTATGCGGGCAACGGGGACGTCGAGTGGATCCGCCATCGACGAGGCGGGGTTCTCCCGCTTCCACCTGAAGGTGACCGCGTACAGCGCGGGCGGGATGTTCTGCGACGGCTACATGCTGGGCATCGTGGCGCCGGCGCTGGCCGCGTACGGGCGCCAGCACGAGGTGAGTGCGCTGTGGTCGGGCCTGATCGGGGCGTCCGCGCTGATCGGGCTGTTCCTGGGCAGCATCGCGTTCGGCTGGCTCACCGACCGGGTCGGCCGGCAGACCATGTACCTGGCCGACCTGCTGATCTTCGTGGTCGGCTCGCTGGCCCAGGCACTGGTCACCGACGTGGCCTGGCTGTTCGCCCTGCGGCTGCTGCTCGGCGTGGCGATCGGTGCCGACTATGCGATCTCCCCGACGCTGCTCGCCGAGTTCGCCCCGCGCCGGCACCGGGGCTGGATGATGTCCAGCCTGAACGTGGTGTGGACGGTGGGCTACGTCGCCTCCTTCGGCGTGGGTTACCTGCTCAGCGGGTTGGGGTCGGACGCGTGGCGGTGGATGCTGGCCAGCAGTGCGCTGCCCGCGCTGGTGGTTGCGCTGCTCCGGCTGGGCACCCCGGAGTCGCCGCGCTGGCTGGTCCGCCAGGGCCGGGCGGAGGAGGCGCTGCGGGTGCTGCGCACCCACGTGGACCCGCATGCCACCCCGGCCGACCTGGTGGCCGACGCGGAGGAGCGCGCGGACTACCGGTCGCTGTTCCGCGCGGGGCTGCGCCGGCGGGTGATCTTCGGCGGGCTGTTCTGGTTCTGCCAGGTGGTGCCGTACTTCGCCCTCTTCACGTTCCTGCCCGATGTGCTGGCGGCGCTGCGGATCGAGGGCGACCTGGCCCAGTCGGTGCTGGTCAACGTGTTCCTGCTGGCCGGTGCGGTGGTGGGGATGGTGCTGGTGAACCGGGTGAACCGGCGGCCGTTCGTGCTGTGGTCGTTCGGGCTGCTGGCCGCCGTGACCGCCGTGCTCGGGCTGTGGACCGGTGCGCCGCCGCTGGCGGTGGTCGCGCTGTTCGGTTCCTTCGCGTTCGTCGTCTCGGCGGCGCAGTCGCTGGCGCTGGTGTACCCGAGCGAGCTGTTCCCCACCGGGGTGCGGGCCTCCGGGGTCGGCGTGGTGACCGCGTTCAGCCGGATCGGCGCGGCGATCGGCACCTTCCTGTTGCCCCTGGCGGTGGCCGGTCTCGGGGTACATTCGACCACGTTGATCGCCGCCGGGGTACTGCTGCTCGGGCTGCTCGCCTCGGCGGCGTGGGCACCGGAGACCAGGATGCTGACCCTGGGGGATGCCGGCCGGGGGTGACGTGCACGGCGAGGAAGTGCAACCGATCGTGGACGCCCTGGCCGCCCGGCTGGGGCGCTCGGTCGCGGTGGACGACCCGGCGATCCGGCTGATCGCGGCCAGCCGGCACTTCGGTGACGAGGACGCCGTCCGGGTCCGCTCGGTGCTGGACCGGCGGGTGCCGGCCACCATCGTGCGCTGGATCAACCGCCAGGGCGTGGCCGGTTGGACCGTGCCGGGCCGGCTGCCGGAGAACCCCGAGCTGGGCATGCGGCCCCGGATCTGCGCCCCGGTCCGCTGCAACGGCATGCACCTGGGCTATCTGTGGCTGCTCGACCCGGACGGCGGGACCAGCGAGGAGGAGCTGCGCGCGGCCGGCGAGGCGGCCGACGCGGTGGGGATCGCGCTGTACCGGCGGATGTTGCTGGACGAGCGGGAGCGCTCCCACGAGGAGTCAGCCCTGCGGCTGCTGCTCTCCCCGGAGCCGGAGGACCGCCGGAGCGCCGCCGACGAGATCCGGGACACCCGGCTGCTCGCGGACACCCGCCACGCCGCGCTGCTGGTGGTCGAGCTGGACGGCGATCCCTCGGACGTACCGGAGGAAGTACCGGAGGACGTGCCGGAGGCCGTGTCGGCGGCGCTGGAGGCGGCGGTCGCCGAGCTGCGCCGGTCCCGCCCGCCCCGGTCGACCCTGGTTCTGGCCCGGCGGCACCGTGCGGTGGTGGCGCTGTTCGGCGGCCGGCCGATCGGGGAGGCGGAGTTGCTTTCGCCCGCTCGGCGGCTCCGGGAACGGTTCGGTGAGCTGACCGGCGGGCGGGACTGCGTGATCGGGGTGAGCGCCAGCCACCAGGGTGGGGACGCGGTCCTCGCCGGCCACCGGGAGGCCGGCGTGGCGGTGCGCGCGGCCCGCCACCTGCCCATGTTCGGTCGGGTGGCGAGCTGGTCGTCGCTGGGGCCGTTCGCGCTGCTGCTGCGGCTCGATGCCGAGGAGCTGGCCCGGGAGCTGCCGCTGCCCGGGGTGCGCGAGCTGCTCACCGACCACTCCGCGCTGGCCGCCACGGTGGAGGAGTTCCTGGACCGGGCGGGCGACGTGGCCGCCACCTCGGCCGCGCTGCACATCCACCGCACCACGCTCTACCACCGTTTGCGCCGGGTGGAGGCGATCACCGGCCTGCGGCTGGACAGCGGCCTGGACCGGCTGACCCTGCACCTGGCGCTGAAGCTGGCCGGGTTCACCGGGATGGCGTGATCAGCCCATCACGGTGCCCGAGCTGCCCTGGTTCACCGCGCGCTTGCGCGAGTACGCGGACAGGTCGATCTCCAGTCCGGTGTGCGGGCCGACGAACCGGGCCGCCTTCTCGTCGTGTGCCGGAGTGTCGATGATCGCGGCCAGGAACTGGCCGACCACCGGGGCGTTCTTGAACTGGTTGCCGCTGGTCCCGACGGCCACGTAGAAGCCGGGCAGGTCGGTGCGGTCGTAGACCGGGGTCCAGTCGTCGGCCACGTCGTAGACGCCGACCACGCCGCGCGGCCGGTTCGGCACGCCCAGGTCGGGGAACCGCCGGGCCGCCCGGGTCACCTGCGCCTCGAACAGCTCGGCGGTGGGGTGGGGGTGGGCCTGGCCGGGGTCGTCCAGCCACTGCATCGGGTCGCACTCCGGCTCGGTGCCGCCGACCAGTAGACCGCCGTCCGTGTCGGGCCGCAGGTAGGTGCCGAGGTCCAGGTCGGCGAGGCACGGCCCGAGCCCGCCGGGTGGTGCGGGCACGTGGTGCACCTCCTGGCGCATCGGCCGCAGCCCGATGGTGAACTCGGCGCCCACCCCGGCCAGCGCGTTGACCCGCCCCGACCACGGCCCGGCCGCGTTCACCACGACCGGCGCGGCCAGCCGGGTGCCGTCGGCCAGGCGTACCCCTTCGGCTCGTTCGGGTGTCCGGTCCACCCCGGTCACCGCCGTGCCGAGCAGGAACCGGGCGCCGTGGCGTCCGGCGGCGTCGGCCAGGTTGCGCGCGGCCAGCGCCGGGTCGGTCACGTACCCCGCGTCCGGCGTGTACACCGCGCCGAGCCGGCCCGCCGGCTCGGCCCAGAACCGGGCGTCGGTCAGCCGGGCCGGTGGCCAGAACCGCCCGGGGTCGAGGCCGGGTACCCGCTCGGCCAGCGTGTCCGCGTCCCACTCCTGGTACGGCACGCCCGCGCGGTCGAACAGCGGGCGGAACAGCTCGCGGGGCGCCCGCGAGACGTCCAGCATCACCATCCCGGTGCGCTCGAACCGGGCCAGCGGCTCGTGGGCGGGCGCGCCCAGGTAGTCCGCCCAGGACCGCCAGTGGTGCACCGCCTCCCAGGACGAGGCCACGCCGGCCCAGGTGGAGAAGTTGAACCGGATCACCGCACTGGACGCGCTGGTGGAGCCGTGCCCCACGCCGCCCCGGTCGACCACGGTCACCCGGCGTCCGGTGCGGGCCAGCTCCAGCGCGATCGCCGCGCCCATGACCCCCGCGCCGATGACCACCGCGTCCGCGTTCATGCCACCCAGCATCGCCCACCGGGCCGGGGCCGGCATCCGACATCCGATGCCCACCCCGGCCGATCAGCGCTACGCCGGTTTCGGCCGGCATGACGGCCGCGGACTCCCGAGGGTTGCGGTACCTACAGGTTCCCAGTCCCAGAGTCTCTCCGCGCCCCACTGGACGACGAGCGTCAAGGCATCAACGACGACGTGGTACTCGCCGACAGTCTTACCGAGAGCCGCGATTATCGGGTCGGCCGATTGTGACGCCGTGCTGTACGAGACAGTCATATGGGGCGTCCATTCGTGAGATCCGTCGATTAGGCCGGGGCGTCCGGTGACGGTGAGAGTGACTTTTTGAGCTGCATTGAGAATAGGTTTTAATGCACCTGCTGGATGGACCGCCAACATTACCGCTTCGGGGTGGTACAGGATCTTTCCGAGTTTTACCGGTATAGGCTCGACGTGTGAGAGAATTTGTTGAGCGCCTTCTAGCATTTGAATCATCTGTTGCCGCGAGACTTCTTCGGTGGACCCCACAGTGAGAGTGGTCATGTGCAACCACTCATGTGGTGTCATGTGGAACCCTGGAAAACCGGAAAGGATTCGTTGTGCATTAAGTGCGGCTTTCTGTGCCCCTGGATATGTGCGCATGAGTACGTGCCAATAGATGGTGCCTGCACGCGCCCCTGGTTCGGTGCGATTTAGCCACCTGTCGCGCATATGAGAAGGCAGAGGGCTCATGCTGGGTCCTCGGCCAGTGCAGCCAGGTTGAACTCTCGGATCTCTCGGCGAAGTTCAATTGCTGACCTACCGTCGACCACTTTGGAGTGCCGGAGTTGCCGGTCTAGATTTTCCATATAGGCGGTAACCGTGGCGACCCGACGTTCCGATGGCAACGAAAAGACAGGGGTTACCTCGCTTACCGCTTCATCCAGTGATCCTCTCAGCACGTGTGCGATGCCTGCGCCGACGCGGATCTGTGCCCAGTTCGCTGACACCATGGGTTGGCCACCCGCCCAACCTTCGTCAGCAATGGCGGCAGCGTGGAGTGCCGTGTCGGGATCGCCGGTATGGGTGGCAACCGAGAGCGTGAACACCGCCTGTCGTGCAACGGGGAACGACCACGCGGATCGTCCGCTGTCCGGCGCGGCCGAGCTGGCGGCCTCCTCTGCGCGTCGCAGCGCTTCCCTGGCCCTTGGGGCGTCGCCCAGGAGTGCTGCCGCGTTGGCCTCCTGGCTCGCCAGCTGAGTTCGTACTGGCGTTGAGGGGCTGCACCGGAAACCTTGCTGGGCCATGTCCGCTGATTCGACGAAACGATCGGCCCAACGAAGAGTCTTTGCCAGTGCGGTAAATGCCATAGCCGGATTCACCCCGGCTTCCTGGGCGAGGCCCAACGCCGCAACGCCGAATTTTTCGGCGGTGTCGTTTTGCCTGAGATCGCCAAGGAGGAGGCAGGCGTGGGCCAAGAGGGCTGACTGGATTCGGAATATTTCGCGACGTTGACCGAGACGCTGCTTCCCCTCGGCTAAGCTTCGCACTCGGCTATGGAGTCGAAGCACTTCGCTCAAAAGCTGAGAAGCGGGAGCCTGGGTATGCGCCTCGGCGGCGGAGTGAGTGGCCCGATCTAGTTGCCGGATCACTTCGTCGCGCGTACCGGATTCCTTCAGCTCAAGGAAGATCTGGTCGATTTCATCCAGCGAAGCTCCCGTCGAGTCGCTCCTCATCGGCAACCTGAGAACCAGACCGAGGTCAGTTTCGCTCACACCGTATAAATCGACGTATCGTTGACGGTAAAGCAGAATGGGCTGGTTGATTCCACGTTCGTGCTTACGCACCATGTCGGCGGAAACACCTATGTGCTCCGCCACTTGTTCCTGGGTGAGTCCCGCACGTTTGCGAAACGCCGCAAGGCGTGGCTCAAGCTTGGGACGTCGTGGACGCGCCATCTCCCTCCTCCGGGTGAAGGCTCCCTAGGCAGAAACACCTGGTCAAAGCCTACCAACGGTACCTGGCCTGGTTATCGACTTGGGTCAGCTGCACGGATTCCGTGATGGGTTTCGCGATGGGTGAGTTGCTGGGTTTCGTGCCCTGGTAGGCGGCTTCTCGCGATGCGATTCTGATTCGGCGCACCGGCCGGGGCGCATCACCCCGCGAGGCATCTCGGAAGGAGTCGCAGGTGTGGGCGCTGACTACCAGCGGTCGGTGGGTGAGGTATGGGGAGTGAGGTGTTCGGGGTGCACGCCATCCGCTCCGAAGAGATTGCCGCGACGGCCTTGCTGTGCTCGACGTTGCGGAAGGCCGAGCAGTACGCGGAGGATCTCAGCACCGATCCTGGCGTACTCGGCGCGGCCATAACGAAGTACGTGCTCGACCAGCAGGGGCACCGGACGGCGGTCGCGTTGTTCGTGAGCGGTAGGCGGCAGGCTGTCCCGTGGATCTCGGACGACCGGGCGGTCCTGGCGAACGGCTGGCCGCCGAATCGGGCAGTGAAGTGAACGCGGCGCACGATCCCCACCGTCGGTCACACCCCGTAACGTCGATGGGGACACAGTCAAAGTTGGGCCGGGAAGTGTTCCTCGACGTCGACATCAGTCTGGTCAGTCGCATGATCGAACCAGATTGACGTCGACGTCGAGGCAGGCCGGCCAGGTCGCGCCGTCCACGCCGTCGGTCAACCCAAACCAGCGGCAACCACGCAAATCGGCGGCGTAACACGTCCTATGCCGGTTTCTTCATGAAGTCGATCAGTGCGGTCCAGCCCTCCTTGCCCCGGCCGGCGGCCGCCGCCCGGTCGTAGTGCGACTTGACCGCCTCGGGCAGCGCCGAGTCGATGCCCGCCGCGCGGCTGGCCTGCAGGATGTGCAGCGCGGTGGCGCCCATCATCTGGTTGGTGGCCTGGTCGCCGGGGTAGTCGCCGGCGTCGATCTCCGCCGAGGAGACGTCCAGGTACGAGGAGACCGTGTCGAAGTTGTCCTTCGCCCAGGGCAGGAACTCCCGCGCGGTCACCCCGGCCGAGGCGAGCAGCGCGGTGGCGTGCAGGTAGGCGGACAGCGTGGTGAGGAAGATGTCCAGCTGGGCGAGGTAGAACAGCTGCGCACGGCCGACGTCGGCGCCGACGTAGTCGGTGCGGCCGATGCGCCGCAGCGCCGCCTCGTGCCGGCGGAAGTCCTCCTCCGGCCCGCTGTAGAACACGTACGCCCCGTCGACGCCGACCATGTTCTCCGGCACCATCACCCCGCCGGAGACGAACCGGCCGCCCCGCTCGGCCACCCAGGCGGCCGCCTCCCGGGTCACCTCCGGGGTGTCCGAGCTCAGGTTGACCAGGGTCTTCCCGGTCAGCCGGACCCCGTCGGTGTCCAGGATCTGGTACATCGCGGCGTAGTCCGTGAGGCTGAGGATGATCAGTTCGCTGGCCGCGACCGCCTCCGCCGGGGTGGCCGCGCGGGTGGCGCCGTCGGCCACCACGCCGTCCGCCCGGCTGGCGGTGCGGTTCCACACGGTGACCTGGTGGCCGCCGCGCAGCAGTGCCCGGACCATGGCCTGGCCCATCGGGCCCAGGCCGATCAGGGTGACCGGTTCGTTCATCTCGGTTCGCTCCTCCGGTTTCGGTTCGGTGGCATCAGGCTGCCGACCCGCGCGCACGGCCCGCGCACGCTTCGCGCACGGAGAACTGTCGGGCCGGGCGGTTAACGTGGTGAGGTGCGATTTGCCCTGCTCGGACCGCTCGAGGTGACCACGTCGGACGGGCGTGGGGTGGCCGTGGGGGAGCCGAAGGTGCGCGCGCTGCTGGCGGCGCTGTTGGTGCCCGCCGGCCGGCCCGTCCCGGTCCACCGGCTGGTGGCCGACGTGTGGCCGGACGAGCAGCCCGGCAACCCGACCAACACGCTCCAGACCAAGGTGTCCCAGCTGCGCCGGGTGCTGGAGGCGGCCGAGCCGGGGGCGCGGGGGCTGGTCACCCTGGGCCCGGGCGGGTACGCGCTGGCCGTCGGCGCGGACGACGTGGACACCGGGCGGTTCCGCGCGCTGCTGGCCCGGGCCGGAGCGGAGCCGGAGCCGGCCGCCCGGGTCGGGCTGCTGACCGACGCGCTGGCGCTGTGGCGCGGCCCGGCGCTGGCGGAGTTCGCGGACGCGCCGTTCGCCGTGGACGCGGCCCGCCGGCTGGACGCGGAACGGCTGGCCGCCGAGGAGGACCGGGCCGAAGCCCGGCTGGCTCTCGGCCAGCACCACCAGCTGGTCGCCGAGCTGGACCAGCTGGCCGCCCGCCACCCGACGCGGGAACGGCTGGGCGCGGCCAGGGCCACCGCGCTGTACCGGGCCGGCCGCCAGGCCGAGGCCCTGGACGTGCTGGACCGCCTGCGCGCCGATCTCGCCGAGGCGCACGGCCTGGACCCCGGTCCCGAGCTGGCCGCGCTGCGCCAGGCCATCCTGGTGCGCGACCCGGCACTGGCCGCGCCGGGCGCCGGTCCGGTCCGGTTGCCGGCGCCCCTCACCGAGCCGATCGGCCGGGCCGGGGAGATCGAGCAGGTGCGGGGCCTGTTGGCCGAACACCGGGTGGTCACGCTCACCGGTCCCGGCGGGGTGGGCAAGACCACCCTCGCGGTGGCCGCCGCGCGCGGGCTGGCCGACCGGTTCCCGGACGGCATCTGGCTGGTCGAGCTGGCCGAGCTGGGTGCGGGCGAGACGGTCGAGGCGCTGGGCATGGCGGTGGCGGCCACCCTGGGGCTACGCGACACCGCGTGTGGGGGGTCGCTGGACCGGGTCGCCGGCTGCCTCGCCGACCAGCGCGCGCTGCTGGTGCTGGACAACTGTGAGCACGTCATAGACGCGGCCGCCGAGCTGGCGGCGTTGGTCGGTGCGCTGGGTGAACCGAGGGTGCTGGTGACCAGCCGGGAGCCGCTGCGGCTCACCGGCGAGCGGGTGTTCCCGGTGCCCGCGCTGGCGCCCGGGGACGCGGCGGAGCTGTTCGCCGCGCGTGCGTCGGCGGCGGATCCGGGGTGGGTCGCCGGCGCGGCGCAGGCGCGCACGGTCACGGCCATCTGCGCGCGGCTGGACGGGGTGCCTCTGGCCATCGAGCTGGCCGCCGCCCGGGTTCGTGCGCTCGGGTTGCCCGAGCTGCTGAACCGGCTGGACGACCGGTTCGGGCTGCTCACCGACGGCGCCCGCGACCGGCCCGACCGGCAGCGGACGCTGCGCGCGGTGATCGACTGGAGTTGGCGGCTGCTCACCCCGGCCCAGCGGGCCGTGCTGCGCCGGCTGGCGGTGCACCAGGGCGGGTGCACGCTGGAGGCCGCCGAGCGGGTGTGCGCGGGTGGCGAGGTGTCGGCCGGCGAGGTACTGGGCCTCCTGGTCCAACTGGTGGACCGTTCACTGGTCGTGGCGGCGATGGACCCGGCGACCGGCGCGCACCGGTACCGCCTGCTCGAGTCGGTGGCCGCCTACGGCCTGGAGCGGCTGGTCGAGGCCGGCGAGCAGGAAAAAGCGCGCGGGCGTCATCTGGAGCACTACCTGAACCTGGCCCGACGAGGCGACCGTGAGCTGCGCGGGCCGGCGCAGCGGGAGTGGCTGGCCCGGCTGGACGCGGAGCGGGCCAACCTGCGCCGGGCGCTCGACACCGCCGGGAGAGGCGATCTGGCATTCCAGCTGGTCGATGCCCTGGTCTGGTACTGGTTCCTGCGCGGGCGGCTGGGGGAGGCCGAGCGGGCCCTGCACACGGTGCTGGAGGCGCCGGGCGGCTCGGCCGGCGCGCGGGCCCGGGCCCGTACCTGGCGGGCCGGGTTCGCCGTGCTCGGCGACCCGGCCGCGCGGTCCGAGGGGGCGCCGTGGCGGGAGATCGAGGACCCGGCCGAACGGGCGGCGGCGCGCCGGTTCCTGCTCAGCGCGCGCAACACGCTGGGCGAGGTGGCCGCCGGGGACACGGCGCTGGACGAGCTGCTGGCCGAGTTCGAGCGGCTGGGGGACCGGTGGGGCGTGGCGGCGGTGCTGGCCGACCGCTCGCACCGGGCGATCACCCGGGGCGCCCTGGCCGGGGCGAGGCGGGACGCCGAGCGGGCCGACCGGGAGTTCGCCGAGCTGGGCGACCGCTGGGGCCAGTTGCAGGCGCGTTCCGTGCTGGGTTCGCTGGCCGAGGTGGCCGGCGACTACCCGGAGGCCGGCCGCGTGCACGCCGACTGCCTGCGGCTGGCCGAGCAGCTCGGGCTGTGGCCGGACGTCGCCTACCAGCTGTGCTGGCTGGGCCGCATCGCGCTGCTGCGCGGGGAGCCGGAGCGGGCGGAGAAGCTGCACCGGGAGGCGATCGAGGTGGCCGGCCGGCACGGGTTCGTGCCCGGCCGGATGTACGCGGAGACCGGGCTGGCGCTGATCGCCCGCCGGCGCGGGCGGTTCGCGGAGGCACGGCGGCACCTGGAGCGGGTGCGGGAGTGGCACAGCCGGGTGGAGTTCGAACCGGGCAACGCGCTGATCCTGGCCGAGCTGGGCTTCCTGGCCGAGCAGGGGGGCGACGGGGAGGGCGCCCGCCGGCTGCACCTGGCCGGCCTGGACAGCGCGCGCCGAGGGGGCGACCCGAGGGCGGTGGCGCTGGCGCTGGAGGGCCTGGCCGGGGTGGCCGCGCTGGAGCCCGGCCAGCCCGGCGGGGCGGAGCGCGCGGCCACGCTGCTCGGCGCCGCCGAGGCGGCCCGGGAGGGAGCCGGCGCGCCGCTGCCGGTGGCCGAGCGCGGTGACGTGGACCGGATCACCGGCCGGGCCCGCGAGACGCTCGGGCCGGCCCGCTTTGCCGCCGGCCACCGGGCCGGCCGGACGCTGGGCCTGGCCGAGGCGCAGGCGTTGATCGGCGTTACCGTCGGCGGATGAGCAGCACGGCCGCCGACCGGTGGCGAGAGATGCAGGAGGCGCGGGGGATCCCGCCGGAGATCCTGGCGCTGGTGCCGGAGAGCCCCTGGAAGCACGACCCGAAGCACTTCACCGCGCCGGCCGAGCCGCACGACACCCCGTCCCGGGACGCGGCGCTGGCGCTGCTGGACGGCGGTCGCGGTGAGGTGCTGGACGTCGGCTGCGGTGGCGGCAGCGCCTCGCTGGCGGTCGCGGACCGGGCGAAGCTGCTGGTGGGGGTGGACCACAACCCGGGCATGCTGGAGGTGTTCGCCGCCGACTGCGCCGCCCGGGGTCTGGAGCACCGCACCGTGCTGGGCGGGTGGCCCGAAGCCGCCGCCGAGGCGGGCCCCGCCGACGCGGTGCTGTGCCATCACGTCGGGTACAACACGGTGGACTTCCCGCCGTTCCTGCGCGCGCTGACCGGGGCGGCCCGCCGGGGCGTGGTCGTGGAGCTGACCGGCCAGCACCCGATGGCCTGGCTGGACCCCCTGTGGGTGCGCTTCCACGGCCTGCGCCGGCCGGCGCCGGCCACCGCCGACGACGCGGTCGCCGTGCTCGAGGAGCTGGGCATCAGCCCGAGGGTGACCCGCTGGGAGCGGCCGGCCCGGCTGCCCGAGGACCCGGTGTGGGTGGCGCGCCGGCTGTGCCTGCCGGCCGATCGGGTGGACGAGGTGGCGGCGGCGCTGGCCGAGATCCCGCCCCGGCCCCGCGTCACGGTGACGATCACCTGGTAGCGCCTCCGCCGACAACTCTGGATTTCTTGACAAGAAAAATTGTCGGTGGCACGCTGGCCGCCGTGCTCGAAGTGGCGGTGATCGAGGACCCGGCGGCGGCCGGGGTGTCGCTGGACCCGGTGCGGACCAGGCTGCTCGCGGAACTGTCGGTGCCCGCGTCGGCCAGCATGCTGGCCGCCAGGCTCGGCCTGCCCCGGCAGAAGCTGAACTACCACCTGCGAGCGCTGGAGCGGCACGGGCTGGTCGAGCTGGTCGAGGAGCGCCGCAAGGGCAACGTGACCGAGCGGGTCCTGCGCGCCACCGCGGCGTCGTACGTGATCTCGCCGGCCGCGCTCGGCCGGGTGCAGCCGGACCCCGGGCGCTCGCCGGACCAGCTGTCCGCCCGGTGGCTGCTCGCCCTGGCCGCCCGGATGGTCCGGGAGCTGGGGGAGCTGATCGCCGGGGCGGCGCGCGCGGGCAAGCGGCTGCCCACGTTCGCGGTGGACGGCGAGGTGCGGTTCGCCTCGGCCGCCGACCGGGCGGCGTTCGCCGAGGAGCTGGCCGGCGCGGTGACGTCGCTGATCGGCAAGTACCACGCGGAGCACGGTCGAGACCATCGAGTGCTGCTGGCCGTCCATCCGGCCGCCGGCACCAAACTCACCAGGGAGAGCTGAACGTGGGCAGAGAGTACGAGATCCGCAAGGAGATCGAGGTCGAAGCGAGCCCGGAGGAGGTCTGGCAGGCGATCGCCACCGGCCCGGGTATCACCGCGTGGTTCATGCCGCACGAGGTGGAGCCGGGGGAGGGCGGCACGGTCCGGCTCACCGTGGAGGGGTACGAGACCTCGGCGGACATCACCGCGTGGGAGCCGCACAAGCGGCTGGCCTACCGGGGGGAGACCGCCGAGGACGGCACGGTGCACGCGATGGAGTACCTGATCGAGGGCCGGGACGGCGCGGGCACCGTGCTCCGGTTCGTGCACAGCGGCTTCCTCGGCGACGACTGGAGCGAGGACTTCGAGGCGGGCCTGGCCCATGGCTGGGACATGTACCTGCACACCCTGCGGGAGTACGTGACCCACTTCGCCGGGCGACCGGTCGTCTTCGTGAACGCGAACGGGCCGGCCGCGTCGGCGGAGCCGGGCCGGTGGCCGACCCTCCTGGCCGGGCTCGGGCTGGCCGGCCCGGTCGAGGTCGGGCAGGCGGTACGGCTGACCCCGGCCGGTCTTCCGGTGCTGGACGGCGTGGTCGACTACCGGGAGGACGAGTTCCTCGGGGTGCGCACCGGGGACGGGCTCTACCGGTTCCACGGCATGGCCCGGATGGGCATGCCGGTGGCGATCGGCCACCACATCTTCCGGGACGACCTGGACCGCGCCACGCTGGACCGGGACTGGACCGCGTGGTTGGCCGATCTGTACACGTGATCGTTATGTAGTGCTCCTACCGTAGAGCCTCTACGCGTCGCCGGACGGTGTGGAGGTAGCGGTCATGGGTGTCACCGGCCGGAAGTTTCCGCACTGGGAGCTGGTGGCCATGCTGTTGCGGCTCAAGCGCATGCGGCACGGCCGGATGGGCGACGGGCGCGAGGAGGAGCTGGTCGAACACGTGCTGGCGGTGGCGGCACCCGGTGACCCGGATGCCGCCATCGCGGCGGTCGACCAGTTCGCCGCCCGGCCCAACCGGTTCCTGATCAACATCGGCGCGGAGAAGGGCGCCATCCTGGAGCGGGCGGTGGGCCGGGCGCGGCCCACCCGGCTGCTCGAGCTGGGCACCTACTGCGGGTACAGCGCGATGCGCATCGCCCGGTCCATGCCGGCCGGGGCGCACCTGTGGTCGGTGGAGCCCAACCCGGCGAACGCCGACGTGGCCCGCCGGATCTGGGAACACGCCGGCCTGTCCGGGCAGGTGACCGCGGTGGTCGGCGCGCTCGGGGACGGTGGCGGCACCCTGCGCAAGCTGCGGGAACGCCACGCGTTCGGCCCGGGCGGGCTGGACTTCGTGCTGATCGACCACGCCAAGAACGAGTACCTGCCGGACCTGCGGCGAATCCTCGCGCAGGGCTGGCTGCACCCCGGTTCGGTGGTGGTCGCGGACAACGTGCGGATCCCCGGGGCGCCGGGCTACCGGGCGTTCATGCGGGCCAACCAGGGGCGCTGGTGGCGGACGGTGGAGCACGCCGCGCACGTGGAGTACCAGCGGCTGCTGCCCGACCTGGTGCTGGAGTCCGAGTACCTCGGAGGGCCCGCCTAGGCGGCGATGCCCGGTACCGCTATCACCCGCCGGCAGAACCGTACCCAGGGGGACCAGCGCGCCGGGCGCGCCGGAGGGTCGCCGACCGCCCGGCCGGCGTTGTCCAGCAGTTCCTCCAGCACGCAGTCGTGCAGCCAGCGGATCGCCAGCGGCCAGGCCAGGTTGCCGAGGCCGAGGGGCCGGCCGCTGATCACGTGCCGGAGTGCCGCGGTGCCCGGCCGCGACCCGGGCAGCACTTCCAACCAGTGGCTGCCGTCCAGCGGGGTCGGCCGGTTGAACCGGCACACCAGCCGCCGGCCCGGCTGGTACTCCACCACCGAGTAGCGGATCGGGCCATGACCGCCGTCCGCGCCGACCGCGAGCGGCCGGTCGAACCGCATCGGCGGCCAGCGGCTCGGCCAGAGCGGGTCGTCCGGCCCGGCCATCCGGTCCAGCAGTTCGCCCAGCTGGGCCTCGGTGGCGCGGAACTCGCGCCGGTGCACGTTCTCGATCTGCATGGCACGCCTCCATACGTAACCGTACGGTATGACCGTACGCTACCGTACGGCAAATGCCGAGCACACCTGGTTCCCGTCGGCTGTCCCGGGACGACTGGACCGCCGAGGCGCTGCGCGCGCTGGCCGCCGGCGGGCTCTCGGCGGTGGCCATCGAACCGATCGCGGCCCGCCTCGGCGCGACCAAGGGCAGCGGCTACTGGCACTTCAAGAGCCGCGACGACCTGATCTCGGCGACCGTCGCGCGGTGGGAGCGGGAGAACACCGAGGCGGTGATCGCACGGGTGGACGACGCCGCCGACCGGTTGGGCGAGCTGCTGCGGGTGGCGCTCGGTCCGGGCGGCCAGTTCGCCGCTGAGCTGGCCCTGCTCGCCTCGGCCGACCACCCGGAGGTCGGGCCGGTGCTGAGGCGGGTCACCCGGCGCCGGCTGAGCTACCTGACCTCGCTGTTCGTCGAGCTGGGCCATCCGGAGCCGGAGGCCGACCGGCGTGCCCTGCAGGCCTACACCACCTACCTCGGGCACGCCCAGCTCACCCGCACCGACCCGGACTCCCTGCCCGGCGACGGTCCGGCCCGGGCGGCCTACCTGGACTCCGTGCTGGCCGTGCTGACCGCCACTTCGGAGTAGGCGGTACCGACCTGGTGTCGGGCTGAGATTCGCACCGCGGTGAAATAGCACTACGGCCGATGATCCGAGGGGGTGCGATTGAGCAACTCCCTGGAGCTCATGCTCGGCATCGGTGCCGCGGTGGTGTTGCTCGGCGTCGTGGCCGTGCGCGCCTCCGTCCGGGTCGGCCTGCCCTCGCTGCTGCTGTACCTCGGCATCGGGGTGCTGCTGGGCGAGTCGGTCCTGGGCGTGCAGTTCGAGAACGCGGCGCTCACCGAGTCGCTGGGGTTGGCCGCGCTGGTGCTGATCCTGGCCGAGGGCGGCCTGACCACCCGGTGGGCCCAGGTGCGGCCGGCGCTGGGCATCGGCGTCGCGCTGTCCACCGTGGCGGTCGCGGTGAGCATCGGGGTCACCGGCTTCGCACTGCACCTGCTGCTCGGGTTGGAGTGGCGCACCGCGTTCCTGTGGGGCGCGGTGCTCTCCTCCACCGATGCGGCGGCGGTGTTCAGCGTGCTGCGCGGGGTGGGCGTGCGGCGGCGGCTCTCCGGGGCGCTGGAGCTGGAGTCCGGGCTGAACGACGCCCCGGTGGTGATCGCGGTCCTGATGCTCGCCTCGCCGGACCCGCTGACCTGGTGGAGCCCGGCACTGGTGGTGTACGAGCTGGCCGCCGGCGGGCTGATCGGGCTGGCCTTCGGCTTCGGCGGCGCGTGGGCACTGCGCCGGGCCGCCCTGCCGGCCACCGGCCTCTATCCGCTGGCCACGTTGGCGGTGTGCGTGCTGGGTTACGCCGCCGGACAGTCGGTCCATGCCTCCGGGTTGCTCGCCACCTACGCCGCCGCACTGGTGCTGGGCAACGTCAACCTGCCGCACCGGGCGGCGGTGCGGTCGTTCGCGGAGGGCACCGGGTGGCTGGCCCAGATCGGGTTGTTCGTGCTGTTGGGTCTCTACGCCTCGCCCGCCGCGCTGGGCCGTGCCCTGTTGCCCGCGCTGATCGCGGCCGCCGTGCTGCTGCTGCTCGCCCGCCCGCTGTCCGTGCTGGCGTCCGCGCTGCCGTTCCGGGTGCCCTGGCGGGAGCAGGCGTTCCTTTCCTGGTCCGGGCTGCGCGGCGCGGTGCCCATCGTGCTCGCGCTCATCGCGTTCACCCATGCCCCGGCCAGCGTGGACGCGGGACTGCTGGTGGACGTGGTGTTCGTGCTGGTCGTGCTGCTCACCCTGCTGCAGGGCACCACGCTGCCCTGGGTGGCCCGGCTGCTCGGCGTGGCCCGGTCCACCGAGCCGACCGAGGTGGAGGTGGACGCGGCCCCGCTGGACGAGCTGTCGGCCGACCTGCTGCAGGTGCGCATCCCGCTCGGGTCCAAGCTGCACGGCGTCTACCTGCGCGAGCTGCGGCTGCCGACGGGTGCCTCGGTGAGCCTGGTCGTCCGGGACGGCCAGGGGTTCACCCCGGTCCCGGACACCCGGCTGAAGGAGCGGGACCAGCTGCTGGTGGTGAGCACGACGTCGGCCCGGGAACGCACCGAGCAGCGCATTCGCGCGGTGGACCGGGCCGGCCGGCTGGCCCGGTGGCGCGGCGAGTCCGGCCGGTCCTAGACAATGGGGAGCATCCGGCGGGCGAGGGGTTCGATCAGGGAGCGGGGTCCAGGTGGATGAATCGCAAGGCGGACGACGAGTTCATAGCGAAGCTATGGGCGAGGAGGACAACGCCGCGAGGCATCTGCCTGGGCGCCGCGAGCCGGACCCCTCGCCCGCCGGACGCTCTAGCCTGACCCTGCCGTCCGTGTGGGACACCGGCTACGACGAGACCGATCCGGAGGAATCTCCGGCGCGGCCCCGGCGGGTGCTCCTGCTGGCGGCCATCGCGCTGAGCGTGCTGGCCGTCGACCTGGTCACGAAGATCATCGCGGTGCGCGAGCTGGAGTGGCGCGAGCCGATGCCGATCCTGGACGGCCTGGTCTACCTGCAGCTGGTGCGCAACCCCGGCGCGGCGTTCGGCATGGCCACCGGGATGACCTGGCTGCTCACCCTGATCGCGGTCGGCGTGGTGGTGGCGATCATCCGGGCGGCGGGGCGGCTGCGCTCGCGGGGCTGGGCGGTGGCGCTCGGCCTGGTGCTCGGCGGTGCGCTGGGCAACCTGGGGGACCGGATGTTCCGGTACCCGGGGGTGCTGCGCGGCTGGGTGGTGGACTTCGTCTCGCTGTTCGCGCCGGACGGGCGGGTCTGGCCGGTGTTCAACGCGGCCGACTCGGCGATCTGCCTGGGTGGCGTGCTGCTGGTGCTGCTGGCGTTGTTCGGCCGGGAGCTGGACGGAACCCGGCACGGGCGGGCCGAGGATGAGTGACACGCGGACCGTGCCGGTGCCCGAGGGGCTGGACGGTATGCGGGTGGACGCCGGCCTCTCCCGGATGCTCGGGCTCTCCCGGGGCGTGGTGGCCGACCTGGCCGAGGACGGCCAGGTGCTGTCCGGTGGAAGGCCGCTCGGCAAGTCCGACCGGCTGGTCGCGGGCAGCTGGCTGGAGGTCACGCTGCCCGCGCCGAAGGCGGCGCCACCGCCCGCGCCGGCCGAGCCGGTGGCCGGGCTCAAACGGCTGTACGAGGACGACGACATCGTCGTGGTGGACAAGCCGCTGGGCGTGGCCGCGCATCCCAGCCACGGCTGGACCGGCCCGACGGTGACCGGCGGTGTGGCCGCCCTCGGCGTGAGCCTGGCCAGCTCCGGCCCCGCCGAACGACAGGGTGTGGTGCACCGGCTGGACGCGGGCACCACCGGCGTGATGGTGCTGGCCAAGTCCGAGCCCGCGTACCGCGCGCTGAAGGCCGCGTTCAAGGAGCGCACCGTGACCAAGCGCTACCACGCCGTGGTGCAGGGGCACCCGGACCCGTCGCGCGGCACCATCGACGCGCCCATCGACCGGCACCCCCGCAGCGACTGGCGGTTCGCGGTGGTGGCCGGCGGCAAGCCCAGCGTGACCCACTACGACCTGCTCGAGGCGTTCCCGGCGGCCAGCCTGTTGGACATCACCCTGGAGACGGGCCGCACCCATCAGATCCGGGTGCACATGTCGGCGCTGCGCCACCCCTGCGTCGGAGACACCACCTACGGCGCCGACCCCGCGCTGGCCGCCCGGCTGGGCCTGACCCGGCAGTGGCTGCATGCCCGCCAGCTCGGGTTCGCGCACCCGGCGGACGGGCGCGGGGTGGAGTTCACCAGCGAGTATCCGGCGGACCTGCAGCACGCGCTGGACCAGTTGCGGGCGGATGCCGGCTGACCGGCCCCGTTGGTCGCGGCCGCCCCGGCCGCCCCAGCCGGCCCGGTCGCCCCGGTTGGCGCGAGTGGCGCGGGTGGCCCGGTGGGTGGCGTTGGTCGCGGTCACCGGGCTGCTCGGCCTGGCCCTGCTGGGGTTCCTGCGGGACGGCCCGCTGCGCGGCCTGATCGGCCCGGACCGGCCGGCACGCTCCACCGACGCGGTCCGGTTGGGGCCCGAACCGGGCCAGTCCGTAAGCGCTTACCTGGCCGGGTTGCCGGCGCGGCTGCCCCCGCCCGGTGGCCCGGAGGTGCCGGCCCTGGTCCAGTTCGCCGAGTCCCTGGACGCGCCGTCGGTGTCCCGGCTGGTCGCCGGTGCGCGGCTGGCCAGCGCGGTGTTCCGGGTGCCCCTGCCCCGGGTGCAGACCGCGCTGCGCTTCCAGCCGCTGTCCCCGGTGGACCTGCCCGACCCGGCCGCCGCCGAGGCGCGCCGACTGGCGCTGGGCCAGGCGGCGGCGGCTCGGGAGGCCGAGTCGGCCGCGCGCCGGCTGACCGGCCGGTCGGCCGAGGTGGCCCGCTACGAGGCCGGCGCGCTGGACGCCTCGGCGCCCTGCCGCTGCGTGCTGGCCGTGCTGGTGGTGGGGGACCGGACCGCCCTGGAGACCGTGGCCGCCCGCCCCGGCGTGCGTGCCGTGGACGCCGCCCCCGCCGACACCCCCGTCACCGCCGTAGCCCTCGCGCCGCTCCTCCCCGAACAAACCAACACAGCCGCCCCCGTCCCCGACGACGGTCCGGTCCCCGGGGGCTGACGGCGGTCCCGGATCGGTCGCGTTTCATGGTCACCATGGCATGAGGGAAGGCGCGGCCGTCACCGTACGTAGCCACCGCTGAACGCAACCGACCGGGGCGGTCAGGGGGCGGCCAGGAGGGAGGGGCGGTTGGCCGGGCCGATGGGGCGCGGAGCGGTGCCGAAGCGGCCGGCGGCGATGGCGGCCAACGCGCGCAGCGTGACGCTGTCCGGGGCGAAGTAGCCGTCGTGCCCGCGTACGCCGGCCGTGGGCAGCGGGCGCGCGCCGAACTCGCGCTCGGCCGGGTCGGGGCCGTGGCCCCAGTCGCCGATCCGGATGTGCGGCACCCAGCGGATCCAGTCGTCCTCGGCGGTGCCGGCCCACACCCGGGCCCGGGTGTGCAGGTCGGCGACGTGGTCGGCGCGCACCCCCGGGCTGGCCAGGAGCGCGAGATCGTCCACCGGCAGCCCGGCCGCGGCCAGTCCGCACACCGTGGTGCCGTAGCTGTGGCAGATCACGCCGATGGTGGCGCCGGGCACCGCCCGCGCGCGCAACCGGCCGACGAAGGCGCGCAGCGCGGCCGCGCCCTGGCGTGCCCGGTCGCCGCCGACCGCGTCCAGGTTCAGCCGGGACGGCGGCCGGTAGCCCAGCCAGGCGATGACCGCGGTGTCCGGGGCCAGCCCCCGCACCGCCTGCGCCATGCCGAACGGTCGCCGCTCGGGCCGCCCGGGTTCGTCGAAGGTGCCGAGGTTGATGCCCACCCCCGGCACGATGACGGCGATGTGCCGGGCGCGCGAAGGGTCGCCGAGCGCGACCACCGCACGGCCGGAACCCGTCGGGTCCAGCTCCATCACCCGCTGGCTGGCCCACCGGGGCGGGGCCGGTGACGCCGCCGGACCCGGGCGGGCCGGCGCCGCCTGGGCGACCGGCATGAACAGCAGCCCGAGCAGGGCGGTGGCGAACAGCGCGACCATCTTCACGATCGCGGACGCTATGGAGACTACCCGAGCAAGATCATCATTCCCGGGTAGCCAGTTCCGGCGGTTACCTGGGTACTGCAAAGCTCATGTCGGGGTAGCTCCAACGGGTTACGGGGAATCAACTGCCCGGGGAGACTAGTCCACACTCGTAAGCGACAATCACGGCCTGTGCCCTGTCCCGCAGGCCGAGCTTGGTCAACATGCGGCTGACGTGCGTTTTCACCGTTTGTTCCGCCAGAACGAACTCGGCGGCGATCTCCGCGTTCGACATGCCCCGGGCAATGAGGCCGAGCACCTCGGTCTCCCGGGGGGTCAGCTCGCGCAGCGCGTCCGGCCGGCTCCAGCCGGGCCGCTCGGCCGGTTGGGCGCGCACGAAGTCGGCGATCAGCCGCTTGGTCACCGAGGGCGCGAGCAGCGCGTCCCCGGCGGCGACCACGCGCACCGCGTCCAGCAGCTCGCTGGCCGGGGCGTGCTTGAGCAGGAACCCGCTGGCCCCGGCGCGCAGGGCCGCGTAGACGTACTCGTCCAGGTCGAAGGTGGTCAGCATCAGCACCCGGGGCGCGCCCGACGCGTCGTCCAGGATCTGCCTGGTGGCGGCCAGCCCGTCCAGCTCGGGCATGCGCACGTCCATCAGCACCACGTCCGGGCCGTTCCCCGCCGAGCGCAGCGCGCGCACCCGGGCCACCGCCTCCCGCCCGTTCGCCGCCGCGCCCACCACCTGGATGTCCGGCTGCGCGTCCAGCAGCGCGCCGAACCCCTCGCGCACCATGTTCTGGTCGTCGGCCAGCAGTACCCGGATCACGCCCGCCACGGCAGCACCGCCCGCACCGTGAACCCGCCGTCCGGGTCCGGCCCGGCGGCCAGCTCGCCACCGTGCAGCGCGGCCCGCTCGCGCATGCCGGCCAGGCCGTGCCCACCGCCCGGGGCCGGCCGGGTGCGCTCCGCGCCGGGGCCGGACCGGACCACCAGCTCCAGCCCGCCGGCGGTGTGCCGCAGGCTCACCGCGGTCGGCGCGCCGGGGGCGTGCTTGCGCGCGTTGGTGAGCGCCTCCTGGGCGATCCGGTAGGTGGACAGCCCGACCGCCCGGGGAACCCGGTCCAGCCCGTCGTCCAGGGTGGCGGTCACCGCCAGCCCGGCCGCCCTGGCCCGTTCCACCAGTTCGGTCACCTGCTCCAGCGAGGGCTGCGGGGCGAGATCGGCGGCGTCGCCGGACTCGGTGGTCCGCAGCACGCCGAGCAGGCCCTGCATGTCGGCCATGGCTGCCCGGGCGGCCGCGCCGATCTCCGCGATCTCGGCCTGGCCGGCCTCGTTCAGCCCGGTCAGCCGGTACGGCGCCGTCTCGCAGCGCACGGCGATCATCGACATGTGGTGGGCGACCACGTCATGCATCTCCCTGGCGATCCGCGCCCGCTCGGCCATGGCGCCCCGTTCGGCCTGGGCCTGCGCCACCTTGGCCTGCTCGCGGGCCAGCGCCCGCCGGGAGTTCAGCCGTGCGCCGATGCTCGCCCCGACCAGCAGCGGCACCAGCATGCCGCCCACGGAGAGACCGAGGTGGCCCAGGTCCACCGGCCACGGGGTGAGCAGGCTCAGCGCGACCAGCACCAGCAGCCCCACGCCGCCGACCGCGACCGCGTCCGCCCCGGAGCGGCCCGGTCGCCCGATGCCGGCCAGCAGCAGGGCCGGCACCCACAGGCACCACTCCACGCCTCCAGCGGCGGCACCGGGGGCGCCGGGGGCGGGACCAGGAACGGGAGGACCAACAGCCACAGGGTGACCAGCCGCCACCCGTCCAGCGGGCGCCGTCCGGCCAGGGCGAGGCCGGCGATCAGCGGCAGCATCAGCAGGAAGGCCACCCCGCCGACCATCCGGCGACTGTCGTTGAGCTCGGCGCCGGCCGCGCTGATGCACACGATCACCGCGTACAGGCCGGTCAGCCAGGGCAGCCGGCGGCGCAGCCGGGGCGGCCCGAACTGCTCCGGGCCGGGCCAGAGCACCCCGCCCAGCGCCAGCGCGCCGGACCGGAGCAGCCGTTTCGCCCGGTCGGAGTCGATCACCGTTCGATGCTATGCGCAGCCGTCCGGCCGCCGCATGCACCCGCGGGCCCGATCCGGGTGATACCCCGGTATCGGACTAGAACTATTGTTCGATGAACGGCTACGATGAGGTGGTCGTGCCGCATACCATCGATCTGTGCTTGACGGTTTCACCTCGGCCGCGACACGCCGGGCCGGGGATGAGCTGTGGGTTTCCGGCGACCCCCGCCCGGTGCCGCGAGCTCCGCGCCGACGGGATTAGATTGGGCGTCTTCAACGCGTCAGAGGCCACGACCGGCGGGGTGCGGCGCGCGGGTTTCCGGTCGATCCGGCCGGCCCGGCGAGCGGTGATCCTACGGGGAGGGAGCGGTGTCCATGCCCCGTGCGGGAGTCGGCGGTTCTGTCGGCACAGACAGTTTCGTGCACCTGCACACGCACACCGAGTTCTCCATGCTCGACGGTGCCGCGCGGCTGGACGACCTGTTCAAAGAGGCCGCGCGGATGGAGATGCCCGCGCTGGCGATGACCGACCACGGCAACGTGTACGGGGCGTACGAGTTCTGGCGCAAGGCCAAGGCGCACGGGGTCAAGCCGATCATCGGCATGGAGGGCTACCTCTCGCCGGGCTCCCGGCACGAGCGCAAGCGGGCCACCCTGGGTGGGCAGGTGGTGAGCGACGACAACCCCGGCGAGATGTACACCCACATGACCCTGCTGGCCGAGAACACCCAGGGCATGCACAACCTCTTCCGGCTCTCCAGCCTGGCGTCGCTCGAGGGGTACTACTACAAGCCCCGCATGGACCGGGAGCTGCTGGAGACCTACGGCAAGGGGATCATCGCCACCACCGGCTGCCCGTCCGGCGAGGTGGCCCGGCTGCTCCAGCAGGACCGGTTCGCCGACGCCTGCCAGGCCGCCTCCGACTACCGGGACATCTTCGGGCGGGACAACTTCTTCTGCGAGCTGATGGACCACGGCATCGAGATCGAGAAGCGGGTCCAGGAGGACCTCTTCCGGTTGAAGAAGCTGCTGGACCTGCCCGGCCTGGCCACCAACGACCTGCACTACACCTACGCCGAGGACGCCAAGGCGCACGAGGTGCTGCTGTGCGTGCAGACCGGCAAGACGCTGGCCGACCCGAACCGGTTCAAGTTCGACGCCACCGACTTCTACCTGAAGTCGCCGAGGGAGATGCGCGAGCAGTGGGACCCGCAGTTCCCGGAGGCCTGTGACAACACCCTGCTGATCGCCGAGCGGGTGGACGTCGGGTTCACCGAGGGACAGGACCTGATGCCCCGGGCTCCCGTCCCCGAGGGGGAGACCGAGGAGTCCTGGCTGATCAAGGAGGTCGAGCGCGGGCTGCACCAGCGGTTCCCCAACGGGATCACCGAGCAGTACCGCAAGCAGGCCGACTACGAGGTCTCGATCATCATCCAGATGGGGTTCCCCGGGTACTTCCTGGTGACCGCCGACCTCATCCAGCACGCCAAGTCGGTCGGCATCCGGTGCGGCCCCGGCCGGGGCAGCGCGGCCGGCTCGCTGGTCGCCTACGTGCTGGGCATCACCGACCTGGACCCCATCCAGCACAAGCTGATCTTCGAGCGGTTCCTCAACCCCGAGCGCATCTCGATGCCCGACATCGACATGGACTTCGACGAACGTCGGCGCGGCGAGATGATCCGCTACACCACGGAGAAGTACGGCGAGGACCGGATCGCGCAGATCATCACCTACTCCACGATCAAGGCCAAGGCCGCGATCAAGGACTCGGCGCGGGTGCTGTTCGGCCAGCCCGGCTACTCGGTGGCGGACCGCATCTCCAAGGCCATGCCGCCCGCGGTGATGGGCAAGGACATCCCGCTGTCCGGCATCTTCGACCCGAGCCACAAGCGCTACTCCGAGGCCATGGAGGTGCGCGCGCTCTACGAGTCGGACGCACAGGTCAAGGAGATCATCGACACCGCGCGGGGCCTGGAGGGGCTGAAGCGGCAGTGGGGTGTGCACGCCGCCGGCGTGATCATGTCCAGCAAGCCGCTGCTGGACGTCATCCCGATCCAGCGCCGGGAGGCCGACGGCGCCATCATCACGCAGTTCGACATGGGCGCCTGCGAGACGCTCGGGCTGCTCAAGATGGACTTCCTGGGCCTGCGCAACCTGACCATCATCGACGACGCGCTGGAGAACATCGAGCTCAACGGCAAGCCCAAGCTGGTCATCGAGGACGTCGCGCTGGACGACCCGACGACCTACGAACTGCTGGCCCGGGGGGACACGCTGGGCGTGTTCCAGCTGGACGGCGGGCCGATGCGGGACCTGCTGCGCCGGATGGCGCCCACCGAGTTCGACGACATCTCCGCCGTCGGCGCGCTCTACCGGCCCGGCCCGATGGGCGCCAACGCGCACAACGACTACGCCGACCGCAAGAACAAGCGGCAAGAGGTCACGCCGATCCACCCCGAGCTGGCCGAGCCGCTGAAGGACATCCTGGGCGAGACCTACGGCCTGATCGTCTACCAGGAACAGGTCATGGCGATCGCGCAGAAGCTGGCCGGGTACACGCTCGGCAAAGCGGACCTGCTGCGCCGCGCGATGGGCAAGAAGAAGAAGGAGATCCTCGACAAGGAGTACGAGGGTTTCGCCCAGGGCATGAAGGACCACGGGTACTCGGCCGCCGCGGTGAAGACGCTGTGGGACATCCTGCTGCCCTTCTCCGACTACGCGTTCAACCGCGCGCACTCGGCCGCCTACGGCGTGGTGTCCTACTGGACCGCCTACCTGAAGGCCAACTACCCGGCCGAGTACATGGCCGCCGTGCTCACCAGTGTCCGGGACGACAAGGACAAGGCCGCCGTCTACCTGGCGGAATGCCGCAAGATGGGCATCACCGTGCTGCCCCCGGACGTGAACGAGTCGGTGCGCAACTTCGCCCCGGTCGGCGCCGACATCCGGTTCGGCCTCGGCGCCATCCGCAACGTCGGCTTCAACGTGGTCGACGCGATCGTCGCGGCGCGCAAGGAGAAGGGGGACTTCTCCGACTTCTCCGACTTCCTGCGCAAGGTCGACGCGGTGGTCTGCAACAAGAAGGTCATCGAATCGCTGATCAAGGCCGGCGCGTTCGACTCGCTCGGCCACCCGCGAAAGGGCCTGCTGCTGGTACACGCGGACGCCATCGACTCGGTGATGAGCACCAAGAAGGCCGCGTCGATGGGGCAGTTCGACCTGTTCGGCTCGATGGAGGGCGGGGCGGACAGCCAGGACATCGGCGGCGTGTTCGACATCCCGGTGCCCGACGAGCACTGGGACAGCAAGCACCAGCTGGCCGTCGAGCGGGAGATGCTCGGGCTGTACGTGTCCGGGCACCCGCTCAACGGGGTGGAGCAGCTGCTGTCGTCCAAGACCGACACGGCGATCCCGGGCATCCTGGAAGGCACCATCGCGGACGGCGCGCAGGTGACCGTCGGCGGCATCCTGGCCTCGGTGAACCGGCGGATCAACAAGAACGGCGAGCCGTGGGCGTCGGCCCAGATCGAGGACCTGGCCGGCAGCATCGAGGTGCTGTTCTTCCCCCGCGCCTACGCGGTGGTCGGGATGGACGTGGCCGAGGACGCGATCGTGCTGGTCAAGGCCAGGGTGAACCGCCGCGACGACAAGGTCTCGCTGATCGCCAACGACCTCGCGGTGCCCGACCTCTCCGCCGCCGACGGCGCCGCGGCGGCGCCCGTGCAGGTGAGCCTGCGCGCGGACCACTGCACGCCGCAGCGGGTGTCCAAGCTGAAGGACGTGCTGGGCAGCCACCCGGGCAGCCACGAGGTGCACCTGAAGCTGCTGAACGGCACCAGGGCCACCGTGCTGCGCCTGGACGACAAGCTCCGGGTGAGCCCCACCCCGGCCCTCATGGGCGACCTGAAGGCACTGCTCGGCCCCGGCTGCCTGGGTTAGCGATCGCGCAGGCCGACTATCAGAATCTTGGACGGCGCGGCGTGGAGCCCTGTCGCGGCCGCGGCGCCGCCCGGCGCGTTCCCGTTCATCACCATTCGTTCCCCGACCGGAAACCCTGGACCTGGCGGCCGACTCATGATCAGCATGACCTGGTGGTCGTGCCGGCCGGCCTACGGCGGCCCTGATGTCATGGTGACCATGTAATCGGTGATCATCAGGCAACCAGGGTGGTCTTGGGCGGCCGAATGCGACCCTGGTTGCCTGATGATCAAGCAGCTTCCGGTCACTGGCGCCCGAATCGCACATGAGGCGCCACCGCGGCCACGGCAGAGTGCCCCACGCCACGCCGTCCAAGCGACCTTCCACCCCGGTCAATCCGGCGGGTCAGCACTTCGAAACACGTCCTTAAAGCGTCAGGGTCATGAATACGCTGTTGGGGTCCTCGCGGTAGCCGGCGAAGGGGCCGCAGTAGGTGAAGCCGTACTTGCTGTACAGCGCGCGGGCCGGGGCGAAGAACTCGAAGGAGCCGGTCTCCAGGCTCAGCTTGGCGTAGTTCCGCGCGCGGGCTTCGGCGAGCAGGTGGGTCAGCAGGGTGGACGCCACGCCGCGCCCCCGGTGCGACCCGGCGGTGCGCATCGACTTGATCTCGCCGTGGCGGGGGTCCAGTTCCTTGAGTGCTCCGCAGCCGACCAGGGCGTCCCCGTCGAGCACGGTCCAGAAGGTCACGTCGGGGCGACGCAGGCCGGTCAGGTCCAGGGCGTGCGTGCTCTCCGGCGGGGACACCGAGAGCATGTCCCGCAGGTGCTCGCGGAGGAACTCGGCGATCTCCGGGCCGGACAGGTCGTCCGGGACAACCTGTAGACCCACTCAGTCGGTCTGCTGGCTGGCCCGGTGCCGCCCGGCGGCGCGGGCCGGGGCCATGTGCCGGACCCGGTTCAGCGCGATGCCGGTGTCGTGCGTGGCCTGGTTGTCCGGTCCGAGCACCCGGGCGTACTCGGTGTAGGCGCGGTCGTAGAGCAGCACCGCGTCGTCCAGCCGGCCGGCGTACTCGTGCGCGTAGGCCAGCGTGTAGCGCGAGGAGAGGGTGTCCGGGTGGTCCAGGCCGAGCACCCGGATGCGGGTGTTCAGCACCTGCTCGGCCAGCGGGATCCCGTCGGCGCTCCGCCGGGCGGCCACGTAGGCGATGACCACGTTGTCCGAGGCGGCCAGGGTGTCCGGGTGGTCCGGGCCGAGCAGCGCCTCGCACTCCGCGCGCAGGCTCTCCGCGAGCTCCACGGCGCGACCGCCGTCGCCGACCGCCGACAGCTGCCGGGTGGCCCACTGGCGCAGCTCCAGCACCCGCTCGCCGGCCTCCGGCGGCAGCGTGGCGGACACCGACCCGGCGGCGGTGGAGAGCGCGGCGATGTGCGCGACCAGGTGGTCGCCCTCGCCCCGGCGCATCCAGGCCTGCTCCTCGCCGAAGATGGCCCGGCCGAGCATTCCGGCGGCCTCGCCGATCACCTGGGGCAGCGCGTCCTCGGCGCGCAGGCGGTCCAGCACCGCGCGGCGGGTGAGCTCGTGCACCAGCACGCCGTCGCCGTCCATCCGGGTGCACAGCAGCGCCCAGCGGCCGAGCTTGGCGAACGTCTCCTCGACCGATCCGGGGTGGGCGGCGTAGTACATCAGCTCACGGCTCACCCCGCCGGGGGAGAGCACCGCGAGCGCGCCGAGCAGCCGCCGGGTGAGCTGGTCGGTCTCGAAGCCGGCGCCGGCCAGCCCGACCAGGATCGCCTCGACGGCGCCGAGCGGGTAGTTCTCCTCGTGCCGCGAGCCGTCCCGGCCGTCGCCGAGCAGCTCGCCCACGGCCAGCGAGTCCAGGTGGCGCAGGTAGGCGTCCTCGTCCCCGGCGAGGCCGTCGTGCTCACGCACGGTAGCCGTGGCGAGCTCCACGGCCAGGGGCAGCCGTCCCAGCCGCTCGGCGGCGTGCTCGGACAGCCCGGAGGCGGCGGTGACCTCGGCCAGCTCCGGCAGGTCCAGCGGGATCTCCGGGCCCAGGGTGTCCGCGTCGGGCGCGCCGCTGGTCACCAGGACCCGCCAGCCCGGCGCGGTGGGCAGGTAGGGGCGGACCGCCTCGACGTTCACCACGCCGTCGAAAATGATCACCGAGGGCTGGGTTCCGGTGGGCGGGTGGGCCAGCAGCCGCTCGATGGCGCGCGCGCTGCCCTCCTCGGGCACCCGCAGGCTCAGCGCATCGGCGAACTCCAGCAGGCCGGCCTGCATCTCCTCGGGGCTGCTGGCGTTGATCCAGGCGACCAGCGGCCAACCCTCGGCGATGCGCGCCCGGGCATAGCCGGCGGCCAACTGGGTCTTGCCGACGCCGGAGGGCCCGGTGATCACGGCAACCGGGCTGCTCTTGCCCTTGTAGCCGCGGAAGATCTCGTCCAGGTGGGCCTCTTCGTCGGGCCGGGGAAGCGCGATCGAGGACTCCGAGGGTACCCGCCGCCAGGTCAGCCAGCTCACCTCGGCCGGCTCGTCCAGCAGCTGCCCCCGGAACGACCACCAGGACAGCGGGAGGCCCACCACGGCCGCCACGACGGCCGCGACCTGCAGCGCGGTCGGCGAGGACATCTCGAACAGGCTCATGCCGAGGAACCAGGTGAGACCGAAGGTCAGACCGACCATCCCGGTGGCGATCAACCATCGAACCGACATCATTTTGCGGTCCATCCCCTCGCCGGCGGCGTACTCGAGGGGGTCAGAATACGGTCTGCCTCGATCGAGGTAAGGGCGGCCGTGTGCTCAGCGGCCCGTGTCGGGCGATGTGCGGTGGGTAACTCTCACCGCGGGTAGCAGGGCGCGACGCGGCCCGGTGAACGTGCGGCCAGCGTGACTGTCGTGACTACGCTGCGTGTGCGAACCCGCCCCTTATGGCGCTTTGCCGGCCCGCCCGCGAAAGATCGGGTGATGTTCTGTCCGGCACCCCGAGGGGCGGTGACGGATGATCCTGCTGTGATCGTCGACGCGCATGTGCACGCCGCCCGGCTGCCCGGGCTGAAGCTGGGCTGGGACACCTGGATGGGATCGGCCGGCGACTCCGCCGCGGTCGCCGCGCTGTACGGCCCGGACGGGTCGCCGCGGCCGGCGCGGTTCGACGCGCTGTTCGAGGAGGCCGGAGTGGACCGGGCGCTGCTGTTCTGCGAGTACAGCCCGAGGGTGACCGGGATACAGGCGATCGAGGACATGGCCCCGCTGGTGGCGCACAACCCGGAGCGGTTCCGCGTGGTGGCCAACGTGAACCCGCACCTGCACTACCCGGTGGACGCCGAGCTGCGCCGGCAGCTGGACCTGGGCGCGGTGGCGCTCAAGGTGCACCCCGTGCACGGCAACTTCGCGCCGAACGACCGCGAGCTGTACCCCGCCTACGCCGAGTGCCAGGCCCGGGGGATCCCGGTGATCACCCACACCGGGCCGAGCTCGTTCCCCGGGGCCAGCGGCCGGCGCGGTGACCCGGTGCTGATGGACGACGTGCTGCGCGACTTCCCCGGGCTCACCGTGGTGCTCGCGCACGGCGGCCGGGGCTGGAGCTACGAGACCGCCGGGTTCATGGCGCTGGCCCGCGACAACCTCTGGCTGGACATCGCCGGCCTCCCGCCGAAACGCCTTCCGCACTACTTCGACCGCTTCGACCTGAACCGTATCGGCAAGAAGTGGATCTTCGGAACCGACTGGCCCTCGGCGCCGTCAGTGGCCGGCAACCTGGACGGCGTCCGCTCACTCGGCCTGGCCCCCGACGTCCTCGACCTCGCTCTGGGTGAGAACGCCCGCCAGGTCTTCCGCCTCTGAGTACCTGCCTCCACCTCCGCTGATTCAGTGGGTTCAGCACGCTGGTTCAGTGGGTTCAGCACGCTGGTTCAGTCACTTCGGCATCCGTGGGTCTGACGGTCGCCGGGACGGTCGTGCCACAACCCCGCGATCGGCCGGGCGCGTCTTGGCAACCCCCGGCTGAAGTGACTGAATCGGGGTGCTAAACCCACTGAACCAGTGTGCTGAACCCACTGAACCAGCGTGCTGAACCCACTGAATCAGCGTGCTGACCCCACTGAATCGGGGGCGGGGTTCTCAGTCGGCGGTGCGGAGGAGGTGTTCCCAGTGGCGGCGGGCGTCGGCGTCCCAGCGGCGGTGCCGGTCGTGGAAGAGCTCCGTGGCCTTGACCCCGATCCAGCCGCTGGGCAGCAGCTCGGCGGGCAGCTGCGGGTCCAGGAAGGGGAACCGGCGCCAGGCGTGCACCAGGTTGATCTGTTCCCTGGCCACGTCGGCGGGGGTGGTCGGCTCGGCGCGCTGGAACGTGGCGATGAAGTCCTGGTACGCCAGCTCGACCCGGTCCAGGTTCCACGCCTGGGCCACCATCTCGCGCTGCTCGCCGATCGGCCCGAACGGCCCGATGAACGACGAGGCCACCTCGGCCAGCCCCAGCTCGCGGATCACCTCGGCCGCTTCGGCCTGTTTTTCCGCGTCCGGGGAAAGCCAGACCGCAGGGGCGGGCGAGCCGAAGCCGGCCCAGGCCAGCCGGGTGCGCAGCCGGTGCCGCAGCTGGCGCCGCGACTCCGGAACGCTGGCCAGCAGCACCAGCCAGCGCCCGTCCCAGGCCACCTCGGAGGTGCCGAAGGTGTAGATCCGGTGTGCGCCGGCGGAGAGCAGCCGGTGACCGGACTCGGTCAGCTCCCAGCGCACCCGCCGGCCCTCCCGGCTGGAGTCGATCAGCCCTTCGGCGGCGGTGCGGGAGAGGGCCTGGCGGGCGGACTTCTGTTCCACGCCCAGCTCGCCGAGCAGGTCCAGGAGCGCCCGGGTCCACACCGGCTCGCCGCGCGGCAGCACGAACTCGCCGAGCACGGTGAGCAGCAGGGACCGCGCCGTGGCGGACAGCTCGCGGCGCCTTGACAACGTGCCCGCGTCGGGCGGCGCGTCGAACGTAACAGTGTCGTGGCTGGTCATGGCCACACCAGCCTAAACGCCCTGCGCCGGGATAGTGTCACCGGACGTGACCCCCGAGGAACTTCTGGCCGCCGACCGCGAGCGCGTGTGGCACCCGTACGAAGCCATGCCGGCCGCCGGCCGGGCGCTGCCGGTGGCCGGCGCGAGCGGGGTGCGGCTGCGGTTGGCCGGGCCGGCGCTGGGCCTGCCGGCGGGCGCGGAGCTGATCGACGGCATGTCCTCGTGGTGGGCGGCGATCCACGGTTACCGGCACCCGGTGCTGGATGCGGCGGTGACCGAGCAGCTGGGGCGGATGAGTCACGTGATGTTCGGCGGGCTCACCCACGAGCCGGCGGTCGCGCTGGCCGGCCGGCTGGTGGAGATCACCCCGGAGCCGTTGCGGCACGTGTTCCTCACCGACTCGGGCTCGGTGGCGGTCGAGGTGGGCATCAAGATGTGCCTGCAGTACTGGCGTTCCCGGGGGCGGCCGGCGAAGCACCGGTTGATGACGTGGCGCGGGGGCTATCACGGGGACACGTTCATGACCATGAGCGTGTGTGACCCGGACGGCGGGATGCACACGCTGTGGACCGACGTGCTGCCCCGGCAGGTCTTCGCCGGGGCGCCGCCCGCCGACTTCCGCACCGAGTACGTGGCCGAGCTGGCGTCGCTGGTGGAGGAGCACGCCGGCGAGCTGGCCGCGGTGATCGTGGAGCCGGTGGTCCAGGGCGCCGGCGGGATGCGTTTCCACGACCCGCGCTACCTGCACGTGCTGCGCGAGCTGTGTCTGGCCAACGACGTGTTGCTGATCTTCGACGAGATCGCCACCGGGTTCGGCCGCACCGGTGAGCTGTTCGCCGCCGACCACGCCGGGGTCAGCCCCGACGTGATGTGCCTGGGCAAGGCCCTGACCGGTGGTTACCTGTCCATGGCCGGCACGCTGTGCACCACCGAGGTGGCGCGGGGCATCACCGAGGGGGAGGCCGGTGTGCTCATGCATGGGCCGACCTTCATGGGGAACCCGTTGGCCTCGGCGGTGTCGCTGGCCTCCATCGGGGAGCTGTTGCGCCGGGACTGGCGGGCCGAGGTGGCCGGCATCGGGGAGGGGCTGCGCGCGGGACTGGCCCCGGCGCGGGAGCTGCCCGGGGTGCGGGACGTGCGGGTGCTCGGGGCGATCGGCGTGATCCAGATGGAGCGGCCGGTCGACCAGGCGGCGGCCACGGCGGCGGCCGCCGCGCGCGGGGTGTGGCTGCGGCCGTTCCGGGATCTGGTCTACGCGATGCCGCCGTTCGTCACCGGCGCCGACGACGTGGCGGCGATCGCCGCCGCGATGTGCGCCGCCGCGGCCGCGGGCTGAGCCGGCGCCCGGTCACCCCATCGATAGGGTGGTTGTGGGGGTAGCCACACAAGATCACTCGATGGGTATAGCGAGTCACGTGTGGCGGAACGAGGCTCCTGCGCAAATTGAGTCTGATGCGCAACTTGAGTTACCTCGTAAGAATCATCTTATCGCCCAATAGTTGCAAGACCGTGTACGACCGGTGAGATCGGGTCCACGAAAGCGGCGACGCGCCGTGGATAGTCCGGGAACTGATGAACCCTCAAGATCCGTTGGCGTGGTGCCGGTGCGGGCGACGGTGACCGCGGTCCGGCGACCCCCCCTGACGCCTTGGCGTCACCCAGACTCAGGAGGAGCCGCGTGGCCGTCTCGCCGCCAAGTGTCCGAAGATCTTCCCTACCGCGCCCCGACTGGTCGGTGCTGCGAGCCGACGTCGCGGCCTCACTCGTGGTGTTCCTGGTCGCCGTGCCGCTGTCGCTGGGCATCGCGGTGGCCTCCGGGGCGCCGATCCTGTCCGGGCTCATCGCGGCCATCGTCGGCGGTGTGGTCGCAGGCTTGCTCGGGGGGTCCCCGCTGCAGGTCAGCGGCCCGGCGGCCGGGCTGACCGTAGTGGTCGCCGAACTGATCAACCGGTTCGGCTTCGGCGTGACCACGGCCATCGTGGCCGCCGCCGGACTGGTGCAGATCGGTTTCGGGCTGTCCAAGCTGGCCCGGTTCGCCCAGGCCATCCCGCCCGCCGTGGTGCACGGCATGCTGGCCGGCATCGGCGGCACCATCGCGCTGGCCCAGCTGCACGTGGTCCTGGGCGGCAACCCGCAGAGCAGCGTGCTGGAGAACCTGCGCGAGCTGCCCGGCCAGTTGGTCAACGCGCACGGCCCGGCCGTGGCGGTCGGCCTGTTCACCATCGCGGTGGTGATCTTCTGGCCGAAGTGGGCCGGACCGCTGAAGGTGGTGCCCGGCCCGCTGGTCGCGGTGGCCTCGGCCACCGGGCTGAGCCTGGCGCTGTCCGCGCTGCTGCCCTCGGTGCCCCGGGTGGAGCTGCCCGGCGACCTGCTCTCCGCCGTCGCCCTGCCGGTGCTGCCGGACGGCCAGTGGGCGGGTGTGGTCGGCGGCGTGCTCACCGTGGCCCTGATCGCCAGCGTGGAGAGCCTGCTCTCGGCGGTCGCGGTGGACCGCATGCACGACGGCAGGCGCACCGACACCGACCGCGAGCTGATCGGCCAGGGCGCGGCGAACACGCTTTCGGGCATGCTCGGCGGCCTGCCGGTGACCGGGGTGATCGTGCGCAGCTCGACCAACGTGAAGGCCGGGGCCAGGACGCGCGCCTCGGCGGTGCTGCACGCGGTGTGGATCGCGGTGTTCGCGCTGGCCCTGGTGTGGGTGGTGGAGGCCATCCCGCTGGCCGCGCTGGCGGGGCTGCTGGTGGTGGTCGGCGTGCAGCTGGTCAAGCTGACCGACATCCGGGTCGCCCGGCAGCACGGTGAGCTGCCGCTCTACCTGGTCACCATGGGCGGCGTGATGGCGCTGAACCTGCTGGAGGGGGTGGCCATCGGGCTGGCGCTGGCCGGGTTGATGGTGCTGCACCGCGCGGTGCGGGCCCGGGTGCAGCACCACGCCCCGGACCCGGGCAGCGAGGACCCGGAGCACCGGGTCACCGTGGAGGGCGCGGCCACTTTCCTGGCCGTGCCGACCCTCTCCCAGGTGCTGGCCGGCATCCCCGCCGGCGAGCACACCAGGGTGGACCTGTCCGTGCACTACGTGGACCACGCCGCGCGCGACCACCTGAACACCTGGGTGGCGCGGCACCGGGCCACCGGCGCGAACGTCGTGGTCACCGACGGCCGCGCGGTTTCGTCGGCGAACGGGAACGGCCGGGGTCGGCGTAGGCAGGTCGGCCCGCTCGGCCGGGCCGGCGACCACGGTCCGGTGGGCCGGGGCGGCGACCACGGTCCGGTGGGTAGGGCAGGGGACCACGGTCCGGCGGGCCGCCCCGGCGACGGCGGCCCACCCACCGACCGGATCACGCACCACCGCGTCACCGCCACCGGCGCCCACCACCGCTAGGACGGCCGCCAGAACCACCGCGTGTGTGCGAGCGGCCTGAAGGCGGGGCCGGCGGCGGGCGGTGGGTCGGCACGGCGGTTATGGTCGGCCGATGGAACATCCGCTGGACTGGTTGACCGAGCACGCCGCGAGGCGGCGGGCCGCTGGGCTGCGCCGGGTGTTGCGGTACCGGCCGGCCGACGAGCCGGTGCTGGATCTGGCCGGCAACGACTACCTGGGGTTGAGCACCGATCCGAGGGTGGTCGAGGGCGGGGTGGCTGCGCTGCGCGCCTGGGGCGCGGGCTCCACCGGGTCGCGGCTGGTCACCGGCTCCACCCAGTTGCACGGCGAGCTGGAGGCCGCGCTGGCCGAGTTCTGCGGGTTCGGGTCCGCGCTGGTGTTCGCCTCCGGCTACGCGGCCAACCTGGGTGTGGTCACCGCGCTGTCCGACGCGGACACGCTGATCGTGTCGGACGCGGCCAACCACGCCTCGCTGGTGGACGGCTGCCGGCTGGCCCGGGCCAGGGTGGCCGTGGTGCCGCGCAACGACGTGGCCGCCGTGGACGCCGAGCTGGCCGGGCGGACGGAACGCCGCGCGCTGGTCGTCACCGAGAGCGTGTGCAGCGTGGACGGCGCGCACGCGCCGCTGGTCGAGCTGCACCGGGTCGCCCGCGGCCGCGGCGCGCTGCTGGTGGTGGACGAGGCGCACGCGCTGGGCGTGCGAGGACCGGGCGGGCGCGGGCTGCTCGCCGAGGTCGGCCTGGCCGGCGCGCACGACGTGGTGGCCACGGTGACGCTGTCCAAGTCGCTGGGCGCGCAGGGCGGCGCGGTGCTCGGGTCGGTGGCGGTGACCGAGCACCTGGTGGACACCGCGCGCAGCTTCATCTTCGACACCGGGCTGGCCCCGGCCTCGGCCGGCGCCGCGCTGGCCGCGCTGGGCGTGCTGGTTGCCGAACCCGAGCGGCCCGCGTCGGTGCTCGCGGCCTCGGCCACCATCGCGGCCGCGGCCGGGGTGCCCGATCCGGGTTCGGCGGTGGTCCCGGTGGTGCTCGGCGATCCCCGGGTCGCCGTGGCGGCCGCCGCGCACTGTCTCGACGGGGGCGTGCGGGTGGGCTGCTTCCGCCCGCCCACCGTGCCGGCCGGCACCAGCCGGCTGCGGCTGACCGCGCGAGCCACGCTGACGGAGGCGGAGCTGGGCACCGTCGCCCGGGTGCTGACCGAAGCGCTGGCGTCGGTGGGCGCGAAGCGACCGGTGGGTGTGCGATGACCGTGCTGGTGGTCAGCGGCACCGGGACCGGGGTGGGCAAGACCGTGGTCACCGCGGGCCTCGCCGCGCTGGCGGTGGCCGGTGGCCGGCGGGTCGCGGTGCTCAAACCGGCGCAGACCGGGGTCGGTCCGGGCGAGCCGGGAGACCTGGACGACGTGCGCCGGTTGGTCGGCCAGACCGACCGGCTGACGCTGCGCGAGCTGGTCCGGTACCCGGACCCGCTGGCCCCGCTGACCGCCGCCGCCCGGTGCGGCCGGCCGCCGCTGGACCCGGCGGAGGCCGCCGACGCCGCCGCCAAGCTGGCCGTGGACCACGACCTGGTGCTGGTGGAGGGGGCGGGCGGGCTGCTGGTGCGGTTCACCGAGGCCGGCACTCTGGCCGACGTGGCGGCCGCGCTGGACGCGCCGGTGCTGGTGGTCACCGCCGCCGGGCTGGGCACGCTGAACCACACCGAGCTGACCGTCGAGGCGCTGCGCACCCGTGGGCTGCGCTGCGCCGGCCTGGTGATCGGCAGCTGGCCGACCTCGCCGGACCTGGCCGCCGAGTGCAACCTGGACGACCTGCCCGAGGTGACCGGCGCGGCGCTGCTCGGCCGGATGCCGGCGGACGCCGGCCGGTTGGAGCCGGATGAGTTTCTCGCCACTGCGCGCGGTCTGCTCCGCGCGGACGCGGGCGTCCCGTCCTAGGCTTCCAGCTCAGCCAGCCGTCCCAACCTTCACAGGAGAGCCCGATGACCGACCTGCTGGACCAGCTGCGCGAGTCGGTGCTGGGCCGAGGCGAGCCGGCGACCCAGGAGCAGGTCCTGGAGCTGCTGCGGCTGCCCGACGATCGCCTCGAGGACCTGCTCGAGCTGGCCCATGAGGTGCGCATGCGCTGGTGCGGGCCGGAGGTCGAGGTCGAGGGGATCATCTCGCTGAAGACCGGCGGCTGCCCCGAGGACTGCCACTTCTGCTCCCAGTCGGGCCTGTTCGCCTCGCCGGTGCGCTCCGCCTGGCTGGACATTCCGATGCTGGTGGAGGCGGCCAAGCAGACCGCCAAGACCGGCGCCACCGAGTTCTGCATCGTGGCCGCCGTGCGCGGCCCGGACGAGCGGCTGATGACCCAGGTCGCCGCCGGCATCCAGGCGATCAAGGACGAGGTGGACATCAACATCGCCTGCTCGCTGGGCATGCTCACCCAGGAGCAGGTGGACGCGCTGTCCGCGATGGGCGTGCACCGGTACAACCACAACCTGGAGACCGCGCGCTCCTACTTCCCCCAGGTGGTCACCACGCACACCTGGGAGGAGCGGGCCGAGACGCTGCGCATGGTCGGCGAGGCCGGCATGGAGGTCTGCTGCGGCGGGATCCTGGGCATGGGGGAGACGCTGGAGCAGCGCGCCGAGTTCGCCGGGCAGCTGGCCGAGATCCAGCCGGACGAGGTTCCGATGAACTTCCTGAACCCGCGCCCGGGCACCCCGTTCGGCGAGCTGGAGCCGCTGACCGGGGCCGACGCGCTGCGCGCGGTGGCCGCCTTCCGGCTGGCGCTGCCCCGCACCGTGCTCCGGTTTGCCGGCGGCCGGGAGATCACCCTGGGCGACCTGGGCGCCCGGCAGGGCCTGCTCGGCGGGATCAACGCGGTCATCGTCGGCAACTACCTGACCACGCTCGGCCGCCCGGCGGAGGCCGACCTCGATCTGCTCGGCGAGCTGTCCATGCCGGTCAAGGCGCTGAACCAGACCCTGTGAACGGGCCGTTCTGCGACCAGTGCGGGGCGCCGGCCGGCCAGGGCGAGCACGGCCGCTGCGCCGCGCGCCGCGAGCTGGAGCCGCCCCGGTTCTGCCCCGATTGCGCCCGCCGCATGGTCGTCCAGGTAACCCCGACCACCTGGACCGCCCGCTGCAGCCGCCACGGCGAACGCCACAACCCCCACCCCCGCTGATTCAGTCACTTCAGCACGGTGATTCAGTGACTTCAGCACGGTGATTCAGTGACTTCAGCACGGTGGTTCAGTGACTTCAGCCCGGTGATTCAGTCACTTCGGCAGGGCGGCTCAGCCGCGCCGGAGCAGCCACGGCTGCAGGTGGGTAAACCCGCGCACGGACACCCGGCGCAGCCGGCGCACCCGGTAGTCCGGCCGGCCGTCCAGCGCCGAGGCGAGCTCCCGGTCCACCAGCACGGTGCCCGGGCGGGCCAGCGAGGTGAGCCGGGCGGCGAGGTTGACCACGGTGCCGTACGCGTCGCCCAGCCGGCGCAGCACCGGGCCGTAGGCCAGCCCGATGCGTAGGTCGGGCCGCCCGTCGAGGGCACTGATCCGGTCGGCCAGGCCGAGCCCGATCTCGGCGACGGCCGGCGCGTCGTCCGCCGAGAACATGATCTCGTCGCCGACCATCTTGATCACCCGGCCGCCCCGGTCGGTGACCACCGCCGACGCGCTGGACTCGAAAGCCTCCAGGAACTCGGCGAGGTCGGGCTCGGCGAGGCCCCGGCTCAGGCTGGTGAACCCCACGATGTCGGCGAATCCGACGGCCAGCGGGACCTCTTCGGCCCGGTCCGCCCCGATGCTGAGCACCCGCTCGCTGGCGGTGAGCAGGTGCCGGCGCCAGACATACTGCTGCAGCCGCTCGACGCGGGGGAGCAGTTCGGCCGCCGCCGCGAGTCCGGCCTCGTTGATGGCGTCCCCGTCGGTCGGATCGGGGGCCCGTGCGATCACCATCTCCCGCATCAGCCCAACCTGCCACTCGGTCAGCCGGGCCATCGCCTGTCCCATGGACCGGACCAGGGCCAGCTCGGTCTGGTGGTCGGCCAGGCCGGCGTCGTGCAGCTCGGTCACCGTGCGCAGCGCCTCGATGTCGGCGTCGGTGAAGACCTGCTCGTCGGGGCCGGGCAGTGCATAGCCGAGCGACTGCCAGAGCCGGGTGGCGCGGTCCTCGCTCACCCCGGCCAGGCTCGCGGCCTCGGATCGGGTGTATCTGGGTTCGGCGCCCAACAGCAGCCGCGCCGCTCCCGGCGGCCCGCCCTTCGCCTCGGTCGCCGCCTGGTCCTCCAAGGTGCCACCTCTCCCGGAACGTCCCGTTGATCGCCTCAGTCTGGCCGTCGCCGGATGGATCCAGCTTGGCGGGCCTTTTGTAACACTGTTACCATTGAACCATGATGCGATCGATCAGCCCGGCGGAGCGAACCGTCGCGGAGACCGTGCACGTGCGTGCCACCCCCGAACGGGCCTACCGCGCGATCGCCGACTTCGGCCGGATGGCCGACTGGAGCCCGGAGTTCATCGGCGCCTGGACCGGTCGCCGGGGACTGGTGGCGGGCGCGCGATTCGTCGGGTTCAACCGGCGCGGCCCACTGCTGTGGTTCACCGCCGGGCGGATCACCGTGGCCGACCCGGGGCGGGAGTTCGCCTTCCGGGTGACCGCCTTCGGCGTGCCCACCGCGGTGTGGGGTTACCGGATCGAGCCGGCGCCGGACGGCGCCGAGGTGACCGAGTACTGGGAGTACCTGGGCCGGGGTGGCCGCGCCTCGCGGTTCATCGAGCTGCTGGGCCTGGTGTTCTCCGCGACGCCGCCGTCGGCGCGCCCGGAGCGCAACCGGCAGGGCATGCGCGCCACCCTGGCCAGGCTGAAGGCGTATCTGGAGAGCTAGATCGCCCGGTACGGCCTGGTGCTGGGCTGCTTCTTCGGCGCTAGTTCTCGCTGTGGTCGACCGCGTAGCTGGACAGCGGGGCGGGGACGGCGCGCAGCTCGGCGAGCAGGGTGGCCTCCCGGCAGAGCAGCGCGCGGACCATACGCAGCCGGACGAACGGCGAGGTCTGCTCGAGCAGCAGCTGGCGGTCCCGGATGGGCAGCAGGCAGTCCGCCGCGAGCAGGTGCGGCAGCTCCTCCGGCGCGATGGAGCTGTCCGGCGCGTTCCACTCGCCGGAGCGCCACGCGGTCTGGCAGTACTTGCGGTGGGCCGCCCGGGCGGCATTGGCCAGTCGGTGCAGCCGGCTGGCCTGGTCCTCCGCCTCCTCGGTATCGGGCAGCCAGGCGACGGTGCCGACCAGGTAGGGGCGGGAGGCGCTGTCCAGCTCGAGCAGGCGGAACCGGCGGGCGCCCTTGGTGACGATGTCGAACCGGCCGTCCGGCAGCTTCCGCACGTCGCGCAGCTGTGCGGTGCAGCCGACCCGGTGCAGCCCATGGATGCCGTCCTGGTCCGGCGCCCAGCCCTCGCGCACCGCGATCACGCCGAACTCCTTGCTCGGGAGCGTGCCGGTGACCAGGTCGATGGTGAGCTGGCGGTAGCGCGGCTCGAACACGTGCAACGGTAGTGACGCTCCCGGCATGAGCACCGTCCCTAGCGGGAACAGCGGGAGCGTCTGGGCCACCCGGTAACGTTACGACGTCCGGTCCGGCGTCGCTGGTTGAAACCGGTGTTGCCGGTGTGGGTGAAACGCGGCCGGCCCGGTCGGGTCAATCCCCGACGTTGGGTGGCCGGAGCACCGCCGACGCGTCGGTCACCCGCAGCCGCCGTTCGGCGAACCGGAAAAGCGCGGCCGGCCGGCCGCCGGTCGGCCCGGGCGGCGCCACCTCGCCGGTGGGCACCAGTACGCCGCGCCGGGCGAGCACCCGTTGCAGATTGGTGGCCGAGACCGGGTGGCCGAGTGCGCTCACGTACAGCTCGCGGAGCTCCGAGATGGTGAACTCCTGGGGTGCCAGCGCGAAGCCCAGGTTGGTGTACGACAGCTTGGCCCTCAGCCGGTCCCGCGCGTCGCGCACGATCTCCGCGTGGTCGAAGGCGGTTGGTGGCAGCTCGGCCACCGGGTGCCACCGGGTGTCCTCGGGCACAGTGGGATCCGCGTCACACGGCACCAGTCCCAGGAACGTGGTCGCCACCAGCCGGATGCCGGGCACCCTCCTCGGCTCGCTGAACACCCCGAGCTGCTCGATGTGCGCGACTTCCCGCACGTCAACCTTGTCCTCGAGCTGACGGAGCATCGAGGTCTGCACGTCCTCGTCGTGCCCCAGGAGCCCGCCGGGAAGCGCCCAGCGACCCCGATCCGGCTGTTGCGCACGTTGCCAGAGCAACACCTGAAGCGTCTCGGAGCGGATCTGCAGGACGGCGGCCAGAACTTCGTGGTCCGTTTCTGTTCTCTCGCTGGTAACATCGGGCATGTTTTCGACTATAAGGCGAAAACCCCGCGAAGGGAACGGCGGGGTCAACCGGCCGCCCGGCCGGTGAGGAGGAACCGTGACGATCACCGAAGTAGGCGCGCCGGGGTTGCGCGTGGACTGGGCCGACCAGGTCCGGCGATTAGCACGCGAGCGGGACGCGGTGGTGCTGGCGCACAACTACCAGCTGCCCGAGATCCAGGACGTGGCCCACCACACCGGGGACTCGCTGGCGCTGTCCCGGATCGCGGCCGCCGCCGAGCAGAGCACCATCGTGTTCTGCGGCGTGCACTTCATGGCGGAGACGGCGAAGATCCTCGCCCCGGAGAAGACCGTGCTCATCCCGGACGCCGCCGCCGGCTGCTCGCTGGCCGACTCGATCAACGCGGCCGAGCTGCGCGAGTGGAAGGCCCAGCACCCGGGCGCGGTCGTGGTCTCCTACGTGAACACCACCGCCGAGGTGAAAGCCGAGACCGACGTGTGCTGCACGTCGTCCAACGCGGTCGAGGTGGTCGCCTCCATCCCGGCCGATCGGGAGGTGCTGTTCCTGCCGGACCAGTTCCTGGGCGCGCACGTGCGGCGGATCACCGGTCGGGAGAACCTGCACGTCTGGGCGGGGGAGTGCCACGTGCACGCGGGCATCAACGGTGCCGAGCTGACCGCGCGGGCCGCCGAGGACCCCAGCGCCGAGCTGTTCGTGCACCCGGAGTGCGGCTGCGCCACGTCGGCCCTGTACCTGGCCGGTGCCGGTGCGGTGGAGCCGGAACGGGTGAAGATCCTGTCCACCGGCGGCATGCTGGACGCGGCCCGGGAGACCAAGGCGCGCTCGGTGCTGGTGGCCACCGAGGTGGGCATGCTGCACCAGCTGCGCCGGGCGGCCCCCGAGGTGGACTTCCGCGCGGTGAACGACCGCGCCTCCTGCCACTACATGAAGATGATCACTCCGGAGAAGCTGCTGCGCGCGCTGGCCGAGGGCCGGGACGAGGTGCACGTCGACCCGGACACCGCCGAGCGGGCGCGGGCCTCGGTGCGGCGGATGATCGAGATCGGCCGCCCGGGCGGTGGGGAGTGAACCCGTGGCAGGCCGATGCCGACCTGGTGGTCATCGGCAGCGGGGTGGCCGGGCTGACCGCCGCGCTGGAGGCCAGTGAGCTGGGCCTTCGCGTGCTGGTGGTGACCAAGGACGCGCGGGACGCCGGGTCCACCCGGTGGGCGCAGGGCGGCATCGCGGTGGTGCTCGAGGACGGCCACGAGCCGGGTGACTCGGTGCGCAAGCACGTGGCCGACACGCTGGCCGCCGCCGGCGGGCTGGCCGACCCGGAGTCGGTGGCCACCATCCTGGCCGACGGTCCGGCCGCGGTCGCCCAGCTGCGCCGCCGGGGCGCGGTGTTCGACCCGGCTCCGGGCGGTCTGGCGCTCACCCGGGAGGGCGGGCACACCGCGTTCCGGGTGGTGCACGCGGGCGGCGACGCGACCGGCGCCGAGGTGCAGCGGGCGCTGCTCGCGGCGGCCGGCGAGGTGCCGATCCTGGCCGAACACCTGGCCGTTCAGGTGCTGCTCGGCGGGGGCGAGCAACCCGTGAGTGGCGAGTATGGCTATAGCCACACTCGCCACTCACAAGCCGTGGGTGTCCGCGTCCTTGACGAACGCGGACACCCCGGCATCGTGCACGCCCCCGCGGTCCTGCTGGCCACCGGCGGCTACGGCCAGCTGTTCGCCAGCACCACCAATCCGGACACCGCGACCGGTGACGGCCTGGCGCTGGCCCTGCGGGCCGGCGCGGTGGCCGCCGACCTGGAGTTCGTGCAGTTCCACCCGACCGTGCTCTACACCGGGCCGGGCGCGCGCGGCCGGCGCCCGCTGGTCACCGAGGCGGTGCGCGGGCACGGCGCGGTGCTGGTGGACGGGGCCGGGCGGAGGGTGATGACCGGTGTGCACCCGCTGGCCGACCTGGCCCCCCGGGACGTGGTTTCGGCGGCCATCGCCCGGCGGCTGGCCGCGTCGGGCGCGCCGTGTGTGTACCTGGACGCCACCGGCATCGCCGACTTCCCGACCCGGTTCCCCACGGTGCACGCGGCCTGCGCGGCGATCGGGGTTGACCCGGTCCGCGACCCGATCCCGGTCAGCCCGGCGGCGCACTACTCGTGCGGCGGGGTGCTCACCGACCCGGCCGGCCGGACCACCGTGCCCGGGCTATACGCGGCCGGCGAGGTGGCCCGCAGCGGCCTGCACGGCGCGAACCGGCTGGCGTCGAACTCTCTGCTGGAAGGCCTGGTCATGGGCCGCCGCGCGGCGAGTGTGGTGGCCGCTGAGCTGGCCGGCCCCCGCCCGCTGCCCCCGGTCCACCGGGCCGGACCGGGCTCGGGGTGGCCGGTGTTCCCGGTCGCCGACCGCGACCTGGTGCAGCGCACCATGAGCTGGGGCGCCGCCATCGGCCGGGACGGCGCCGGCCTGGCCGCCGCCTCGGACGCCATCGAGAGCGCGCTGCTCCCGCGCCCGGTCATCGACCGGGCCGGCGTGGAGGACGCGGCGCTGACCCTGATCGCGCAGGCCGTGCTGGTCGCGGCCGGCACCCGAACCGAGAGCCGAGGTTGTCACGTGCGCACCGACTTCCCAGAGACCGACGACACCTACCAGCGGCGCAGCCTGCTGGTACGGCTGGTGGACGGCGAGCTGACCGTCCGCCCGGCCGAGCTGACCCAGGTGGGTGCCGCGTGACCGCCGCCGGAACGCTCGCCCCGCCGGACGCCGAGGACCTGGCCCGGGTGGTGGCCACCGCGCTGGCCGAGGACCTGCGCTACGGGCCGGACGCCACGACCGAGGCCTGCGTGCCCGCCGAAGCGGTGGCGGTCGCCGCGTTCACCCCCCGAGAGCCTGGCGTACTGGCCGGCCTGCCGGCCGTGCTGGCCGTGCTGGACACCGTGCTGGGGGCCGGCGCGTACCAGGTGCTCGACCAGCTGGCCGACGGCGCCCGGCTGACCCCGGGGGAGCCCGCGCTGCGGGTCCGGGGGCCGGTGCGCGGGCTGCTCACCGCCGAGCGGACCGCGCTGAACCTGCTCTGCCACCTGTCCGGGGTGGCCACGGCTACGGCCGCCTTCGTGGCCGCCGTGGAGGGCACCGGGACCCAGATCCTGGACACCCGCAAGACGCTGCCCGGGCTGCGCCTGCTGCAGAAGTACGCGGTGCGCTGCGGCGGCGGGACCAACCACCGGCTGGGCCTCGGCGACGCCGTCCTGATCAAGGACAACCACGTGGTCGCGGCGGGATCGGTGACCGCCGCGCTGGCCGCCGCCCGGGCCAGGGCGCCCGAGCTGAGCTGTGAGGTCGAGGTGGACTCGCTGGCCCAGCTGGACGAGGCGCTGGCCGCCGGCGCGGAGTTGGTGCTGCTGGACAACTTCACCCCGGAGCAGGCGGCCGCCGCCGTGCGACGGCGCGCGGTGCTCGGCGCGCGCACCCGGTTCGAGGTGTCGGGCCGGATGACCCCCGACGTGGCCAGGGCCTACGCCGAAGCCGGCGTGGAGTACCTCTCCGCCGGCGCCCTGACCCACTCCGTCGCCGCCCTGGACCTGGGCCTAGACCTAACCGCCGAATAACCCCACCCCGTATCGCGGGCCTTACCAGGCCATGTCGCGGCTTATGACAGCCTATGTCGCGCGGAAACCAGCGATACGGCGTGGCGCAACCAGCGATATGGCCTGGTGAGATCCGCGATATGGCGGGGTGAGGGGGGTCTCAGCGAGGTTGTTGGTTGGTGGTAGCTATTGCCAATTATGGGCGATAGTGCTTAGCGTCGGCGCATGGTGCGACGATCGTGGGACCCGGTCCGCGCGCTGATCACCGGGGCGGTGGTGGTGTGTGCGGTCGCGGCCTGCGCGGGGCCGACCGAGAACGCGGGCCGGGGCGACACCCGTGACGGCTCCACGATCGTGCTCGCCGACTCCTACGAGGACGAGGCGCTGAACCCGCTGCTCGGCTACGCCCAGGAGGGCGCGTCGAAGATCTTCGACGGGTTGGTGAGCTACGACGCGCAGCGTCGGATGCTGCCCGCGCTGGCCGAGCGGCTGCCCACGCCGGCCCCGGACCTGCGCTCCTGGACGGTCACGCTGCGCGAGGGCGTGCGCTTCCACGACGGCTCCACGCTCGGCGCCGAGGACGTGGTGGCCACCTACCGCGCGCTGATCGATCCGGCGCGCGGCTCGACGGTCCGGTCCGACTCGCGGGACCTGGCCGGCGTCACGCAGCTGGACCCGCGAACCGTCCGGTTCGAGCTGAAGCACCCGTCGGCGACCCTGCCCTCCCGGCTGACCATGGGCATCCTGCCCAGCGAGGCTCTGGCCGGCGGCGGGCCGCTGCTGGACTCGCCGGTCAACAGCCGGCCGGTGGGCACCGGCCCGTACAAGCTGGCCGAGTGGCGCAGGGGCACCTCGATGACCCTGGTGGCCAACGCCGACTACTGGGGCGGCCCGCCGACCATTTCCAAGATCGTCGTCGTGTTCGCGGTGGACGACAACATCCGCGCCCAGCGGATGCGGTCCGGCGAGTTCGACGGCACCGTGCTGCCGCCCGCGCTGGCCGACACGTTCGTCGGGGGTGACTACCGGGTGCTGCACCACCGCACGGCCGACTACCGCACGATCACCATGCCGTCCGGCAACCCGGTGACCGCCGACCCGGCCATCCGGCTGGCGCTGAACTACGCGGTGGACCGTCCGGGCATGATCGACGCGTTGCTGGCCGGGCACGGGGTGCCCGCGTACTCGCCTATCCCGCCGGTGCTCGGCGAGTACGTGGAGCCGGCGGCCGGCTTCCGGTTCGACCGGGCCGAGGCGGCCCGGATCCTGGACGCGGCCGGCTGGCTGCCCGGCCCGGACGGCATCCGGGTGCGGGACGGGCAGCGCGCCCAGTTCACCCTGATGTACTCGGCCACCGACTCGGTGCGCAAGGACCTGGCGCAGGCGTTCACCTCGGACGCCCGCGCGGCGGGCATCGCGGTGGCGCTGGCCGGGCTGGGTTGGGAGGCCATCGAGCCCCGGATGGGCGCGGACGCGGTGGTGCTCGGCGGGGGCAACCCGTTCGACCCGGAGATCGTGTCCTACCCGCTGCTGCACTCGTCCTACTCCGGCGACGGGTTCAACAACCCCGGCTCGTACCGCAACCCCGAGGTGGACGCCGCGCTGGACGCGGCCCGCGCCGCGCCGGACACCGCGACCAGGGTGGCCGAGTTGCGCCGCATGCAGCGCGAGTACACCGCCGCGCCCGGGTTCGTGTTCCTGGCCTTCCTGGACCACTCGTACGTGACCAGGGACGACTGGACCGGCTACCAGGAGGTCGTGGAGCCGCACACCCACGGCACCACCTGGGGGCCGTGGTGGAACGTGGAGCGCTGGGTGCCCAAGAAGTGAGCGCCCGGGTACGGGCGGCCGGGCGCCTGGCGATCCGCCGGACGGCCTTCGCGGTGCCGGTGCTGGTGGTGGTCGCGGTCGGGGTGTTCCTGCTCGGCGCCGCCTCCCCGTTCAAGCCGATCTACCAGTACTACGGCGCCGGGGTGTTCACCGCCAGCGCCGAGGAGCTGGCCCAGACCAGCGCCGCCCTGGGCCTGGACGACTCGGTGTTCACCCAGCTGGGCCGGTGGTTCGCCGGGCTGGTGCGGGGCGACCTGGGCAGCAGTCGGTCGTTCCGCCAGCCGGTCGCCGACGTGATCGCCGAGCGCCTGCCGTGGACCCTGCTGCTGGTCGGCGTGGGCCTCGGGCTGGCCGTGCTGCTGGCCGTCGCGCTCGGCGTGGTCGCGGCGTGGCGCCACGGCGGCTGGCTGGACCGGGTGGTCACCGCCGTCGGGCACTCGCTGGAGGGGCTGCCGCCCTTCGTGCTCGGCCTCGGTGGCATCGCGCTGTTCTCCCTGGGCCTGTCCTGGCTGCCGGTGGCCGGGCTCACGGACGCGGGCGCGCCGCCGACGTTCGGGCAGGTCACCAGGCACCTGGTGCTGCCCGCCGGGGTGCTGGCGGTGTCCCAGATGCCCTGGCTGGTGCTGCACCTGCGGGCCTCGCTGCTCACCGCGCTCACCGAGGACCACGTGATCGGCGCGCGGGCCCGGGGGCTGCCGGAGTGGCGGGTGGTGCTGCGGCACGCCCTGCCCACCGCGCTGCTGCCGTTCCTCGCGCTGCTCGGCGCGCGGATCCCGGAGCTGGTCACCGGGGCGGTGCTGGTGGAAGAGGTGTTCTCCTGGCCGGGCATCGCCAAGGCCGTGGTCACCGGGGCGCTGGCGGTCGACTTCCCGCTGCTCGCGGCGGCCGCCGTGCTGGCTACCGGCGCCGTGCTGGTGGGTTCGCTGCTGGCCGACGTCGCGGTGGTGCTCACCGACCCGAGGGTGGTAGCCGATGGTTGACCTGCTCCGCGACCGGGCGGCCGACCGCCCGGCACCGGCCTGGCGGCCGGCCGCCAGGGAACGCGCCGGCTCACCGCGGGGCCGCTGGGCGCCCGGCCGGGCCCGGCTGCGGCCGCTGGTCGGCGTCGGCGGCCTGGCCGTGCTGGTGGCGGCCGCGCTGCTGGTGCCCTGGCTGACCGGGTTCGACCAGGCCCGCATGGACTACGCCGCGTTGCGCCGGCCGCCGTCGGTGGACCACCCGTTCGGCACCGACGCGATGGGCCGGGACCTGCTGGTCCGCTCGCTGCTCGGGCTGCGGGTGTCGCTGCTGGTCGCGGCGGTGTGCGCGGTGGTCTCCACGGTGGTCGGGGTGCTGTTCGGCGCGCTCTCCGGGGTGCTCGGCGGCTGGCCCGACCGGGTGCTGATGCGGGTGGTGGACTCGGTGAACGCCATGCCGCACCTGTTGCTGGGCATCGTCATCGTGGCGCTGTACCGGGGCTCGGTGCTCGCGGTGATCGCGTCCATCGCGCTCACCCATTGGACCAGCGTGGCCCGGATCGTCCGGGTGGAGGTGCTGTCCCTGCGCGACCGTCCCTACATCGACGCGGCGATCTCCGGCGGGGCGTCGCGGGCGTGGGTGCTGCGCCGGCACCTCGCGCCGGCGGTGATCCCGCAGGCGGCGCTCTCCTCGGTGCTCCTGCTGCCGCACGCGGTGTGGCACGAGACCGCGCTCAGCTTCCTCGGCCTCGGCCTGCCGCCGCACCTGGCCAGCATCGGCAACATCCTGGGCGAGGCCCGCCGGGAGGTGCTGCTGGGCTCCTGGTGGGTGGTGGTGCTGCCGTCGTTGCTGCTGGTCGCCACGGTGCTCGCGGTGGCGGCGATCGCCGCCTGGTGGCGGGACCGGGGCGTGCCCCGCCGGCGTTCGGAGCTGGCGCTGTGAGCCTGCGGGTGGACCGGCTGTCGGTGCGGTTCTGGTTGGGGCCCCGGGGCTCGATCGATTCGGGCGAGGTGGTCTCGGCGGTTTCCGACGTGTCGTTCACCCTGCGTCCCGGGCGGCTGCTGGCCCTGGTCGGCGAGTCCGGCTGTGGCAAGTCGGTGCTGACCAGCACGCTGGTCGGGCTGCTCCCGGCCAACGCGGACGTGCGCGGCGAGGTGTGGTGGTCGGCCGGGGCCGAGCGGGTGGAGCTGCTGGGTGCCCCGGAACCGGTGCTGCGCGACCGGATCCGGGGCCGGGCGATCGGGTTGGTGCCGCAGTCCGCCGCCACCCACCTGACGCCAGTCCGCACGCTGGGCGGGCAACTGCGCGAGGCGGCCCGGGTGCTGCGCCCTTCGAGCGACCCGGGGGCGGCGGCGCTGGCGGCGATCGCTCAGGTGGGCCTGGACGAGGCGGCGCTGGAGAAGTACCCGCACGAGCTGTCCGGCGGGATGGCGCAGCGGGCCGGGGTGGCGATGGCGCTGGTCGGCGGCCCGGAGGTGATCCTGGCCGACGAGCCGACCGCCGGGTTGGACCGGGAGCTGGTGGAGCAGACCATGGACCTGCTGGCCGGGCTGGCCCGGGCCGGGCACGCGGTGCTGGTGGTCACCCACGACCTGCGCGCGGTTCGCCGGGTGGCCGACGACCTGGCCGTGATGTACGCCAGCCGCCTGGTGGAGACCGGACCGGCCGGCGCGCTGTTCGACCGGCCGTGGCACCCGTACACCCGGGGCCTGCTCGGCGCGCTGCCGGACGGCGGGTTCCGGCCGATCCCGGGCGACCCGCCCGAGCTGACCCGGCTGCCCGACGGCTGCGCGTTCCGTCCGCGCTGCCCGGTGAGCGAGGACTGCACCGGCGACTCCGAGCTGCGCGCCCACGGCGACCGGGCGGTGGCCTGCCACCCGGCTCCGGCATGAACGCGGGATTGGTAGACCCCGGCATGAACGCGGGGTTGCCCGGCGCCGGCGTGCGGGCCGGGTTGATCGGCACCGGCCTGGTCGCCGGGTACCGGCCGGGGGAGCGGGTGGTGGACGGCCTGGACGTGGCGGTCCGCCCCGGCGAGGTCCTAGGCGTAGCAGGGCCCAGCGGGTGCGGCAAGTCGACCCTGGTCCGGGTGCTCGCGCTGCTGCACCGCCCGTCGGCCGGCACGCTGACCTTGGACGGCGAACCGGTGACCGGCGCGCGCTACCGCGCCCCGCGTGCCCAGCGGACCCGGATCGGCGTGATTTTCCAGCAGCCGAGGCGCGCGGTCGACCCCCGGCTCACGCTGCGCGAGCTGATGCTGGAACCCCTGCGCGCCACCGGCCGCCCGCTGCCGGACCCGGACGAGCTGGCCGACCTGGTCGGCCTCACCGACGAGCTGCTGACCCGCCGGCCGCACCAGGTCAGCGAGGGGCAGCTGCAGCGCGCCTGCGTGGCCCGCGCGCTGGTCGCCCGCCCGCGCTATCTGCTCTGCGACGAGATGACCGCCATGCTCGACGCCTCAACCACCGCCGCCCTGGTCGGCGTCGTCCGCGACTACGCCCGCACCACCGGCGCCGGCGTCCTGACGGTGAGCCACGACGAGCCCCTCCTGGACGTCTGGGCCGACCGAACCCTCCACCCCTGGTCCTGACCAACCTCCCTGCCGAGACGGCTGAATCAGCGGGTTGCCAGGCGGTTGGGCGCCGTTCCGAAGACAGCTTGGACTGCGCCGGCCAAGTGGTCCGCCGGCTCGGGCGCCGCCGGTTGCGGTCTTCGGGTACCTCACCGAGTGTGATCGGGTGTGATCGCCGCTGGTCCTCGAGTGCTGGCTCAGTCCGGTGTTTCCTTGATCGGAACCGGACTCAGCGTGCGCTCGGCGGGGGCCGCCGCCCAGCACAGCCCGCGTGCCGTCTCAACCGTCCCACCTGCCACTCGTCGGTGACTCAGGGTGAGTGCCGCATGGTGCGCGCGGGTGGCCGGCGAGCGCCGACTCGGTGTGCTGGAAGCACCGACTCGCGGGGGGTGGGGGCTACCAGAGTTTGCCCTCGATGAGGCGCTCGAACTGGGTCACCGCCGACTTGAGCTGGTCGGGGGTGCCGACGAAGCCGGCGTAGAGGCCCATGCCCCAGAGCATCGCCACCAGCATCTCGGTGACCGCGCCGACGTCGCAGTCCGCCGGTACCTCGCCGTCGGCGATCGCGGTGCGCAGCGACTGTTCCACGAAGGCGCGCACGTCGGCGATCTGCCGCTGGGCCCGGCCCTCCAGCTCCGGGTGGCGCACCGCGTCGAGCAGCGAGGCGGCGATGAACCGGGCGTAGGAGCGGTCCAGCGCGTTCACCCGGACCGCCGTCTCCAGGAAGGCGGAGAACCGGCCGGCCAGCGTGGTTGCCGACGCCGCCTCCTTTATCCCCGGGGTGGACACGCCGTCCCTGGTCGAGTCGAGCAGCGCGGCGTACAGCGACTCCTTGCCGCTGAAGTGGTAGTTGATCGCCGGCCGGGTCAGCCCGGCCCGTTCGGCGATCTTGGTCAGGCTGGTCCGCTCGTAGCCGACCTCGCTGAACTCCTGGCGGGCGGCCTGCAGGATGCGCTCCCGGGCATCCGGGCCGTCGGTGGCCAACGGCCGGCCGCGGCGCCGGGGGGTGGCCGGTCGCTTGGGCCGGGGGGAACGCGTCGTCACATCCCAAAAGCTATCGGACATCGAACCGATTTGCCCCCGTCAACGAGTCTTGACACGACATTAAATTACGCTACCGTAAAAACATCGTTAGGTAACTGGCTCGAGCCCAGCACGCGGCCCCACCGTCGAGGAGGCGCACTCGAGATGCCACCGCACATCCTGCCCAGTCCACCGCCGTTCGGCGCTACCCAGTTCGCCATCTGGTTCTTCTTCTTCTTCGCCGGCGCGGCGGCCGTCTTCATCGCTGTCCCGTGGTGCCTCTACGCCGGGTTCAAGAAACGGAACTGGATCCCGGCGCTGGCCGTGGCCAGCGGTTTTCTCACTTCGCTGTCCGAGCCGATGCTGGACCTGCTGGGCCACCTGCGGTGGGCGAACAACCTGCCGACCGCGTTCAGCAACTTCGGCATCGACATCCCGCTGCTCATCCCGCCGTGCTACGGCGCCTTCTTCGGGCTCGAGGCCTACTTCGTCTACTACCTGCTGAAGAAGGGCATCACGGTCACCCAGTGCTACATGGCGTTCGCCGTGGGCGGCCTGACCGACGCGATCATGGAGACCGTCGGGCTGAACCTGAACATCTACGAGTACTACGGCCTGCAGCCGTACACGCTGCTCAAGTTCCCGTACTGGTGGGGCTTCATCAACGGCGCGGCGATCTTCACCGTGGGCTTCCTGCACTGGTGGCTGGTGCCCAAGCTGAAGGGCCGCCAGATGGCGTGGATCCTGCTGTTCTCCCCGGCCGGCATGATGATGTGCTACTTCACCGCCGGGTGGCCGCACATCCTGTCCATCAACTCGAACCTGCCCGACTGGGCCAAGTGGATCTTTGCCACGATCACCATGGTCGCCTGCGTCGGCGTGGTCCGGTTCCTGGCCTCGTTCGCCGCGGTGCCCGAGCCGGTGCACAACTGGACGTTCCCCCGGATGTTCTACTACCGGGTGCTCACGCCCGGTGCCCGGGCCCGGCTGGACGCCAGGATGGCGGTGCGCCCGAGCGCCGAGCTCACGTCCACCCCGACGTCCACCCCGGTGAACTGACCCGATGGACCGCTCCATGCGGGAAGCCGACGTCGTGGTGGCCGGGGCCGGGCACAACGGGCTGGTCGCGGCCGCCTACCTGGCCAAAGCCGGGCTGGACGTGCTCGTGGTGGAGGCGCACACCACCCCGGGCGGGATGACCTGCACCAACCCGATGGCGCCCGAGGCGCCGGCGTACCGGATCAACGAGGCCTCCCTGCAGGCCTCGTTGTTCCGCACCACCACCATCGACAAGGACCTCGGGCTGAGCCGCCGCTACGGGCTGCGCCAGCGGGTGATCGACCCGGCGCACGTGCAGCTCAACTACGACGGCTCCTCGCTGGCGCTGTGGCGGGACCCCCGGCGCACCGCCGAGGAGCTGAAGCACTTCTCGCCCAAGGACGCCGGTGCGCTGCTGGACCTGTACCGGGTGATCGACGCGGCGGTGGCCGTCGGGCTGCCGCTGATGCAGACCAACCCGACCCGGCCGGCGCTGTCCGCCGTGCTCAAGACGGTGGGGGCGATGGTGCGCGGGCGGCGGGAGCTGGCGGCGGTCGGCCGGTGGGCCGCCGCCTCGCACGCCGAGGCGCTGGAGGAGTACTTCGAACACGACGTGATCCGGGCCGCGCTGGTGATCGGTCTGCCGTTCATGCCGTTCAACGCCGACCTGGGTGGCTGGGCGCTGATCTACCTGGGCGTGCTGTCCAAGTACGGCGTGGCCATGTTCGAGGGTGGCACCGGCGCCTTCCCGGCGGCGCTCATCCAATGCCTCACCGAGCACGGTGGCCGGGTGCGCACCGGTGCGCCGGTGGAGGAACTGGTCGTCACCGACGGCCGGGTCACCGGGGTTCGGGTCAAGGGCGGTGAGGAGATCACCGCGCGGCGGGGCGTGCTCACCGCGTTCAGCCCGGCCACCGTGTTGACCCGGCTGCTCCCGCGCGGGGTGCTCGCGCCCAAGTTGCAGAACCGGGTGGACCACATCCCGACCAAGGGCCGGGGGATCAGCGACTACAAGCTGAACGTGGCGCTGTCCGGCCGCATCTCCATGGCCCGGCACGAGAAGTGGCGCGGCGACGGGCTGGACCTGAAGGTGCCGTGCAACTCCTACCACGACTACCGGCAGACCCTGGCCGCCGCGCGCGACTGTGCCCGGGGCGACGTGCCCGAGCACATCCCGGGGCTGGCCATCGTGCCGACCGCCTTCGACCCTTCGATGGCGCCGGACGGCTGCGACATGTTCTGGTTCTGGACCGGGCTGACCCCGGCCGACCCCCGGGACGGCTGGGACCGGGCGCGCAAACAGATCACCGAGACGGTGATCCGGGACAGCGAGCACTACTACCAGGGCATCGAGTCGCTGGAGATCGCCCGCCGGCCGTTGGCCCAGCCGGACATCGCCGAGCGGTTCTTCGCCATCGACGGCAGCGTGTACCACGTGGACCCGATCATCACCCGGTTCGGCCCGCGCCGGCCGGCCCCCGGGTTCGCCGGCTACCGAACGCCGGTGCCCGGGCTGTTCCTGTCCGGTTCGGGGACGCACCCGATCGCCGGGATCAACGGCCTGCCCGGTCAGCTGGCCGCGCGGACGATGATCAAGCATCTCCGCCGGGAGGATCGGGACGGCCGGGCGAAGGCACTATTTGCGGAGACAAAGGCGCGCGTCGGAAATGGTTGAACGTCGTAGCTGAATACGTCGACAGGCCCGGGTTCGAAGGAGAACCCGGGCCTGTCCAGTTTATTTTCGTGCGCTGCTTCAGCGGTGCCAGCGGCACTGGCGCTGGCCGGCATTGAAGCCCCGGTCGTAGCCATCCGCGTAACCGCGGTCGCGGTCGCTGCGGCGCTGCGAGTAGCCCCGGTGGCCACAGGAGTTCCGGCCGTCGCGGAACCCGTCGCGGTAGCCCTCGCGGAAGCCCTGCCGGTAGTCGCGGCCGGTCAGGACGCTGCCGGCGGCCGAGCTGGACTCGCCCGCCACCGCCGACGCCGGCTGCGTGGGGGTCGCGGCGTACGCGGCCGGCGCGGCGGCCACCATGGCCGCGAGGATGCCGGCGGACAGCGTCGCGGTTGCGCCGATTGTTCCGAATTTCCGCATTTCTGAATCCCCTCCGATGAGTTCCGGTGCGTTGCGGCAGACATTATCGGCGGGCGCGGGCCGGACAAAGTTATTAATGCAGGGATTCTTCAGTAACGAAATCGCCGGATCTGGCGATACAGACCCGGTTGTGGGTTCGGCGGGAATTGAGTGCCCGAGCCGGGGACGCTCCGGCCGGCGCTCCACCGCGCGGCGTTACCCTGAATACCATGCTGACCCGCACCGATCTGCGTCCCGGGCTGCCCCCGACGGCGGCCGCGCTGCGCGCGCTGTTGCCCCGGGCCGAGGTGGACGTGGACGCCGTGCTGGACCGCGTGCGCCCGATCGTCGCGGACGTGGCCGACCGGGGTGTCGAGGCGGTGCTGGAGCTGGCCGAGCGGTTCGACAAGGTGCGCCCGGCCAGCGTGCGGGTCCCGGCCGCCGAGCTGACCCGGGCGTTGGACGAGCTGGACCCGTCGGTGCGCGAGGCGCTGTGGGTGGTGATCGACCGGACCCGGCTGGTGCATGCGGACCAGCGCCGCGAGGACGTGGTCACCAAGGTCGCCGACGGCGGCACGGTGACCGAGCGGTTCGTGCCGGTGCGCCGGGTCGGGTTGTACGCCCCCGGTGGGCTGGCGGTGTATCCGTCCACGGTGGTGATGAACGTGGTGCCGGCGCAGGCGGCCGGGGTGGAGTCGCTGGTGGTGGCTTCCCCGCCGCAGTCCGAGCACGGCGGGTTGCCGCATCCGACGATCCTGGCCGCCGCGGCGATGCTGGGCGTGGACGAGGTCTGGGCGGTCGGCGGGGCGCAGGCGGTGGCGCTTCTGGCCTACGGCGGCACGGACACCGACGGTGCCGAGTTGGAGCCGGTGGACGTGGTGACCGGGCCGGGCAACATCTACACCACGGCGGCGAAGCGGTTGCTGCGTGGGTTGATCGGGATCGATGCCGAGGCGGGCCCGACCGAGATCGCCATCCTGGCCGACCGCGGCGCGGACCCGGTGCACGTGGCGGCCGACCTGATCAGCCAGGCCGAGCACGACCCGCAGGCGGCTTCGGTGCTGGTGACCGACTCGGTGGAGTTGGCCGACGAGGTGGACGCCGAGCTGGAGCGCCAGGTGGCCACCACCAAGCACACCGAGCGGATCCGCACCGCGCTGACCGGCCGCCAGTCGGGCACCGTGCTGGTTGCCCGGTTGGAGGAGGGCATCGAGGTGGTGGACGCGTACGCGGCCGAGCACCTGGAGATCCAGACCGAGGACGCGCCGGTGGTGGCGCGGCGGGTGCGCAACGCCGGGGCGATCTTCGTCGGGCCGTATGCGCCGGTTTCGTTGGGTGACTACTGCGCCGGGTCGAACCACGTGTTGCCGACCGGGGGCTGTGCCCGGCACTCCGGCGGCCTGAGCGTGCAGACGTTCCTGCGGGGCATCCACCTGGTGGAGTACACCGAGGAGGCTTTGCGGGCGGTGGCCGACCAGGTGGTCACGCTGGCGGCGGCCGAGGACCTGCCGGCGCACGGCCAGGCGGTCAGCGCCCGGTTCGGCACGAGGGTGGACGCGTGACCCTGGGTAGCGAGGTCGGCCTGGACGCGCTTCCGCTGCGCGACGACCTGCGCGGGCGCAGCCCGTACGGGGCGCCGCAGCTGGACGTGCCGGTCCGGCTGAACACCAACGAGAACCCCTATCCGCCGCCCCCGGAGCTGGTCGCGGACGTGGCGGCCGCCGCCGGCGAGGTGGCCACCGAGCTGCACCGCTACCCGGACCGCGACGCGCTGGCGCTGCGCGCCGACCTCGCCGAGTACCTGTCCGGGGCCACCGGGGTGCCGCTGACCGGCGCGAACCTGTGGGCGGCCAACGGCAGCAACGAGATCCTGCAGCAGATCATGCAGGCCTTCGGCGGGCCGGGCCGGCTGGCGGTGGGTTTCGAGCCGTCCTACTCGATGCACCCGATCATCGCCTCGGGCACCCGCACCGAATGGCTGCCCGCGCCGCGCCGCGCCGACTTCACCCTGGACGCGCCGGCCGCCGCCGCGCTGCTGCGCGAGAAGGCGCCGGCACTGGCCCTGGTGACCAGCCCGAACAACCCGACCGGCGGGTCCATCGAGCCGGACGACCTCGCGCTTCTGATCGACGCGGCGCCCGGCATGATCGTCATCGACGAGGCCTACGTCGAGTTCTCCGACCGGCCGAGCGCCGTGGGCCTGCTGGCCGAGTACCCGGCGAAGCTGATCGTCTGCCGGACCATGAGCAAGGCGTTCGCGTTCGCCGGCGGCCGGCTGGGCTACCTGGCGGCGGCGCCGGCGGTGATCGACGCGCTGCAGCTGGTCCGGCTGCCGTACCACCTGTCCGTGCTCACCCAGGCCGCCGCCCGGGCCGCGCTTCGCCACGCCGAGGCGACCCTGCGCTCGGTGGCGCTGCTGCGCGCGGAGCGCGGCCGGGTGTGCGCCGCGCTGGGCTCGCTCGGCTACCGGGTGGTGCCCAGCGACTCCAACTTCGTGCTGTTCGGCGGCTTTGCCGACGGACGCGACGCGCCCACGGTCTGGCGGGAGTTCCTGGACCGGGGCGTGCTGATCCGGGACGTGGGCATCGCCGGGCACCTGCGGGTGACCATCGGCACGCCCGAGGAGAACGACGCCTTCTTACAGGCGGCCAAGGAGGCAATGCAGTGAGCCGCACGGGTCGGGTGGAGCGCATCACCAAGGAGTCCTCGGTGCTGGTCGAGGTGAACCTGGACGGCACCGGGCGCACCGAGATCGCCACCGGCGTCCCGTTCTACGACCACATGCTCACCGCGCTGGGCAAGCACGGCGCGTTGGACCTGGTCGTCCGGGCCACCGGCGACCTCGAGGTGGACGCCCACCACACGGTGGAGGACGTGTCCATCGTGCTGGGCCAGGCGCTGCGCGAGGCGCTCGGTGACAAGTCCGGCATCCGCCGGTTCGGCGACGCCTGGATCCCGATGGACGAGGCGCTGGCACAGGCCGTGGTCGACGTTTCCGGCCGGCCGTACTGCGTGCACTCGGGCGAGCCGGAGTCGATGGCCGGGTTCGTGGTCGGCGGCCACTACCCGACGGTCCTCAACCGGCACGTCTTCGAGTCGATCGCGTTCCACGCCGAGATCGCCCTGCACGTGCGGGTGATCGGCGGCCGCGACCCCCACCACATCACCGAAGCCGAGTTCAAGGCCGTAGCCCGCGCCCTCCGCGCCGCCGTAGCGGCCGACGACCGCATCACCGGCATCCCCTCCACCAAGGGCGTCCTCTAGTCCGGCCCGACTCATATGCTCACCGGATGCAGCGGGCACATACCGGGCGGAGGCGGAACGAGGCCACGCGGCGGGCGATTCTCGCGGCCGCCGAGCGGCTGCTGGCCACGGGGGCGCCGGTTCCGCTGACCTTGCCGGCGATTGCGGCCGAGGCCGGTGTGGGGCGGCAGACGGTGTATCGCTGGTGGTCCTCGCCGGGCGAGGTCCTGTTGGAGGCGCTGGCCGACTACGCGGCCGAGCAGGTGCCGGTGCCGGACACGGTAGACCCCCGCGCGGACCTCACCACCTTCTTGACCGGCACCTTTGCCAGCGTCACCGGGCCGAGGAACGCCTCCGCCCTGCGCGGCCTGGCCCGGCAGGCGGCCGTCGACGAGCGGGCCGCCGAGCTGCTGCGCCGCTTCACCGCGAGTCGCCGGGCCGCGCTGCGCGAGCTGCTGGAGCGCCACCGCGCCCACCTGGCCGGCGGCGCCGACCTCGACCTGCTGGTCGACCAGGTGTACGGCCTGCTCTGGTACCGCCTGCTGCTCGACCACGCCCCGCTCGACGACCGCGCCGCCGCCCTCGTTGCGGACGGCCTGCTCGGATCCCGGGACGCCTGATCTAGCCAATCAAACTACCGGCTACTACAGTGTAGTCATGACACCTAGGTCTGTCCGGTTCGACGGCGATGTGCTGCGCCGCCTGGACCGCTACGTGCGGTCCACCCCGGGCGCCTCGACATCCTCGGTGGCCAACCAGTTCGTGGACGAGGCGCTTCGCGCCGAGGAGCACCCGGGCATCACCTTCCGCTCGGGACCGACCGGGCGCCGGGCGGCACTGGTCGGCGGGCCGGACGTGTGGGAGGTCATCGACACCCTGCTGACGTTGCGCGAGGACGACCCGTCGCTGGCCGAGGACGCGCTGGTCACCGAGACCGCCCGGACGACCGCGCTGGTCGGGTGGCGGGTGCGGGTGGCGGTGCGCTACTACGCGGCGTTCCCGGCGGAGATCGACGACCGGATCGCGGCGCACCGGGAGAAGGCCGACGAGGCGGAGGCCGCCTGGTTGGCCGAGCGCGCGCTGCTCCGTGGTGACCAGGCCTCATGACGTTCCGGCTGCTGCTGGACGAGATGTATCCGGCAGCTCTGGCCCAGGACCTACGGATGGACCACGACCACGACGTGGTCGCGGTGGTCGAGTCCGAGGAGTTGCGGGGCTGCGACGACCCGTTTCTCCTCCGGTTTGCCACGGAACAGGGACGCTGCCTGGTCACCGAGAACGTGTGCGACTTCGCCGTGCTGGCTCGGCGCGGCAGCCACGCCGGGCTGCTGTTGGTGCACGGCCGCCGGTGGTCGAGGCGGCCCGCCGCGGTCCCCAAGCTGGGCGCGGCCCTGCATGAGGCGATCAAGACCGGCCAGGTGCCGGGGCCGGACGAGGTGCGCTGGCTGACCTGAGCGGCGGTTATCCTGGTGGTCGTGGCGAAGATCGTGGTGCTGGACTATGGCTCGGGCAACTTACGCTCGGCGGAACGCGCGCTGCAGCGGGTCGGCGCGGACGTCACGGTGACCGCCGATGCGGACGCCGCGCTGGACGCGCACGGCCTGGTCGTGCCCGGGGTCGGGGCGTTCGCCGCCTGCATGGAGGGTATCCGGGCGGTCGGCGGCGAGAAGATCATCGACCAGCGGCTGGCCGGGGGGCGGCCGGTGCTGGGCATCTGCGTGGGCATGCAGGTGCTGTTCGAGGAGGGCGTGGAGCACGGCGACCGCACCGAGGGGTGCGGGCAGTGGCCGGGCACCGTGGAGCGCCTGCACGCCGACGTGCTGCCGCACATGGGCTGGAACCTGGTCCGCTCGCCGGCAGACTCCGTGCTGTTCGCCGGCCTGGACGCGGACACCCGCTTCTACTTCGTGCACTCCTACGCCGTGCGCCGCTGGCAGCTGCACGCCGACGGGCCGTTCCGAGAACCCCTGGTGACCTGGGCGAACCACGGCGAGGACTTCGTGGCCGCCGTGGAGAACGGCGCGCTGGCCGCTACCCAGTTCCACCCCGAGAAGTCTGGCGACGCCGGGGCCACGCTGCTGAGCAACTGGCTGCGCAGCGTCGTCGGCTGAGCGGCTGAGGTTACTCAGCCCGACTAATCAGGACACTCATATGTGACACCGGCGTCACACGCGGTGGCGAGTATTCGACTCGACAGGGACAACCGAGCCCCGTGGAGTCAATATGACCGAAGTCGTGATCCCGCCCGCCGTGGCCGTTGCCGAAGCCCCGCCCGGCCGGCTGGCCGCACGGGCACTCGGACTGCCCTCGGTGCTGTTCTGCATCGTCACCGGGGCCGCGCCGCTGACCGCGATGCTGTTCAACGTGCCGGTGGCCGTGCAGGGCGGCGGCTACGCGGCGCCGGCCGCCTTCCTGATCGCCACCGCCGCGCTCACCGTCTTCTCCGTGGGCTACATCGCGATGAGCAGGAGGGTGACCTCGGCGGGCGGGTTCTACACCTTCGTCACCCGGGGCCTGGGCCGCGTCGTGGGCGTGGGAGCCGGGCTGTTGATCGGGCTCTGCTACATCATCTTCGTGGCCGCGGTGGTCGGCGTGATGGGCTACTTCGCCGCGACGACCGTGCGGAGCTGGACCGGGCTGGACCTGCCGGCATGGCTGTACATGGCGCTGGGGCTGGCCGCGATGAGCGCGCTGGCCTGGTTCCACATCGAGCTGACCGCGAAGGTGCTCGGTGTGATGCTGGTGGCCGAGGTGCTGGCGCTGCTGGTGCTCGCGGTGGCGGTGCTCGCGCACGGCGGGGCGCAGGGCCTCTCGGCGGCCCCGTTCAACCCGGCCGAGCTGTTCGGCAACCCCGGCGCGGTCAAGGTGTTCGGCGCGGCGGCGTCCGGGATCGCGCTCTTCGCCGCCTTCTGGTCCTGGGTGGGCTTCGAGATGGCGCCCAACTACGCCGAGGAGTCCCGCGACCCGACCCGCATCGCCAAGATCGCCACCTACGCCTCGGTGATCGGGCTGGGCCTGTTCTACATGTTCGTGTCGTACGCCTACGTCACCGGTTGGGGCCTGGAGGGTTCGGTGCGGGCGGTGTCCGACCAGTTCAGTGGGGCGTTCGCGTCGGCGTTCTACCCGCTGTCCGACCGGTACGTCGGCCCGCCGCTCACCGCTGTGATCCAGCTGCTCGCGGTGACCAGCTCGTTCGCCTGCGCGATGGCGTTCTACAACACCGGCGCGCGGTACCTGTTCGCGCTCGGCCGGGAGCGGGTGCTGCCTGCCGCGCTGGCCCGCACCTCGCGGCGGCACAGCCCGGCGGTGGCCGCAATGACGGTGACCGTGATCGTCGCGCTGTACGGGTTCGGCTTCGTGCTCTACGACCCGTCCACCGAGGGGGCACTGCTGAAGCTGGGCACCTGGTCGCCGCTGCTCGGCGTGCTGGGCATCCTGGCCGTGCAGGCGCTGGTCTGCGCGGCGATCATCCGCTACTTCCTGACCGAGGCCAGGGACGGCTTCGGCTGGTTCAGCACGCTGGTCGCGCCGTTGGTCGGCGGGGCGGCGATGGCCGGCGCGTGCTGGCTGCTGGTGGCCAACCGGACCACCCTCGCGGCCGCCGAGGGCGTCCCGTTCATCACCCTGATGCCGTGGACGGTGCTGGCTATGTTCGCCGCCGGCGTGGTTGTCGCGCTGGTGATGCGCGGTCAATACTCGGAGAGGTACGCCGAGCTGGGTCACTTCACGCTGGCCGATCCGGAGCTGGACGCGGCCGGGAGGGAGCACTGAGATGACCACCGTCTCCGAGCCGTCGACCGAGGTCGCGGCCCATCCGCTGGAGCCGCTGAGCGCGGAGGAGATCGCCGAGGCGGCCCGGCTGCTGCGCGAGCTCAAGGACCTGGGCGCCACCGCCCGCTTCGTGTTCATCGCGCCGCACGAGCCGCCCAAGGCGGACGTCCTGGCCTGGCGGCCCGGCGACGAACCGCTGCCCCGCGAGGCGGCGGTCACGCTGTACGAGCGGTCCGAGCGGATGACCTACGAGGCGGTGGTCTCGCTCTCCGCCGGTGAGCTGGTTTCCTGGCGCGCGGTGCCGGGCGTGCAGCCGTCGATCATGTTCGAGGAGTTCAACGCCTGCGAGGACATCGTGCGGGCCGATCCGCGCTGGCAGGAGGCGATGCGCCGGCGCGGGGTCACCGACTTCTCCCTGGCCATGATCGACCCGTGGGCGTCCAGCTGGACCGGCCCGGAGGACGACCCGGCCGCCCGCCGGATCGCCCGCCCGCTCACCTGGGTGCGCCGCGAACCGGGCGAGCACGGCTACGCCCGGCCGGTGGAGGGCCTGATCGTGGTGGTGGACCTGGACGCCGGTGCGGTGGTCGAGGTGACCGACCACGGCGTGGTGCCGCTCCCGGCCAAGTCGGGCAACTACGCGGCGCCGTGGCAGTTCGAGCCGGACAACGTGCCCGCCTACCCGGCCTACCGGGACGACGTGCGGCCGATCGAGATCACCCAGCCCGAGGGCCCCAGCTTCACGGTCGAAGGTCACGCGGTGAGCTGGCAGCGCTGGCGGCTGCGCATCGGCTACACGCCGCGCGAGGGCCTGGTGCTGCACCAGGTCGAGTACGACGACCGGGGCACGCCGCGACCGGTGATCTACCGGGCCTCGCTGTCCGAGATGTACGTGCCGTACGGCGACCCGGCGCCCACGCACCGCTTCAAGAACGTGTTCGACCAGGGCGAGTACGGCATCGGCTGGCTGGCCAACCCGCTGGCCCTCGGCTGTGACTGCGTCGGGCACATCCACTACTTCGACGGTGTGGTGCACGACCAGGACGGCACCCCGGTGACCATCCCCAACGCAGTGTGCCTGCACGAGGAGGACGCCGGCATCGCGTGGAAGCACACCGACTTCCGGTCCGGGGCGGTGGAGGTGCGCCGCCGGCGGCGGCTGGTCATCTCCAACATCGTGACCGTCGGCAACTACGAGTACGGCTACTTCTGGTACCTCTACAACGACGGCACGATCGAGTACGAGGTCAAGCTGACCGGGGTGATCTCCACCGGGGCGCTGGCGCCCGGTGAGCGGCCGAAGCACGGCACCCTGGTCGCCCCCGGCCTGTACGGGCCGCACCACCAGCACTTCTTCTGCATGCGCCTGGACATGTCGGTGGACGGGCCGGTGAACCGGGTGGTCGAGATCGACTCCCAACCCAGCCCGCCCGGCCCGGACAACCCGCACCGCAATGCCTGGGAGACCGTGCGCACCGTGCTGGCCAGCGAGTCGCTCGCCCAGCGGGACAGCGATGCGGCCCGCGCCCGGTACTGGCGGGTGGAGAACCCGGGCGCCAGCTCGGCCCTCGGCGAACCCACCGGCTACGCGCTGATGCCCGGCGCGAACGTGCCGCCGATGTACTCACCCGACGCGCTGTTCGCGCCGAGGGCCGGGTTCGCCCGGCACCAGCTGTGGGTCACTGCCTACGACCCGGCGCAGCGGTTCGCGGCGGGGGACTACCCGAACCAGAACCCCGGCGGCGACGGGCTGCCGGCCTACGCCGCCGCCGACCGGCCGCTGGACGGTGCCGATCTGGTGGTCTGGTACACCTTCGGCGCGCACCATGTCGTGCGGCCGGAGGACTGGCCGGTAATGCCGGTCAGCACCGTCGGATTCATGCTCAAACCCAGCGGTTTCTTCGACGGGAATCCGGCCCTGGACCTCCCGCCGAGCAACCATTGTGAATCGGACTGAATTTACTTCGGCCAGTACTCGAACCAGTAGTAGTTGCCGCTGCACGAGCCGGCGCAGGTGGTGTCGGGCGCGGGTGGCGGGACGTATTGGATCGGACCGACCCGGTAGTACCGGGCCATGTTCGACCGGGAGACTTCGCAGTCGCGCTTGTTGGCACTGCAGTTCTGAACCGTCTCCGGCTCGGCGGCGCCGGCGACGCCGGGAATGAATGCGGCCGAGGTGGCGAGGAGCGCGACCACGACTATCCGGACCACACGCTTCATGTGACTCCTGTTCGGAGATTGTCGGGGGACGCGCGAAGGTTACCTGCCGCTCTCGCTTATATGATCGCTGACATTGTTTATGGACAAATACTCTGAAATTTATTTGTGATGGGCGGGGTTGATCGCCCTCGCCGTCCCGGGGCGCGAGCATCACCGCGCGGTCGAGGGCTCTGGTGGAGGGCGCGGCGGCACTCTGGCCGCCCATAGCCTCGGTTCCACTAGGCTCACGGCCGTGAGCTTCGTATTGCTTCCGGCCGTCGACGTGGCCGATGGACAGGCCGTTCGACTGGTGCAGGGCGCCGCCGGCACCGAGACCGGTTACGGCGACCCGCTGGAGGCGGCGCTGACCTGGCAGCGGGACGGTGCGGAGTGGGTGCACCTGGTCGACCTGGACGCGGCCTTCGGCCGGGGCTCCAACGCGGAGCTGCTGGCCGGCGTGGTGCGCCGGCTGGATGTCCAGGTGGAACTGTCCGGCGGCATCCGGGACGACGAGTCGCTGCGCCGCGCGCTGGCCACCGGGTGCGCCCGGGTGAACCTGGGCACCGCCGCGCTGGAGAACCCGGACTGGTGCGCCCGGGCCATCGGCGAGCACGGCGACCGGGTCGCGGTGGGGCTGGACGTGCGGATCACCGAGCAGGGCCACCGGCTGGCCGCGCGCGGCTGGACCACCGACGGGGGTGACCTGTGGGAGGTGCTGGCCCGGCTGGACGCCGACGGCTGCGCCCGCTACGTGGTCACCGACGTGAGCAAGGACGGCACCCTGCGCGGGCCGAACCTGGACCTGCTGCGGGACGTGTGCAAGGCCACCGACGCGCCGGTGATCGCCTCCGGCGGCGTGTCCACGGTGGAGGACCTGGTCGCCCTGGCCGAGCTGGCCGGCGACGGCGTGGAGGGCTCCATCGTGGGCAAGGCGCTCTACGCGGGCCGGTTCACCCTGCCGGACGCGATCGCCGCCGTATCGCGGACGTGAATAATCGAATTCCAGCAGCTACTATTTACTGAGGCACGGCACTGAGACACGGCAGTCGAGCACGAAATGTGGCTGCCGTAAGAATTGGCTTCATTATAGCAGATGCGAGGAATTCTTGTCCAACTCCCGGCACGCGCAGGAATTGCGCGAAGAGCAGGCTTATGTGGCCCGGCTGTACGCCCGGCTGGACGCGGAGCGGATGTGGGTCACCAAGGCGCTGAACGCGGCGCTGTCCGACACCGCGAAGGGGCTGGAGGCCCGGTGGCTGCGGGATGCCGCCGTGGACACCTGGGCGGACCGCAAGCGCAGGCTGCGGGTGGCGGACAGCGGGCTCTGCTTCGGCCGGATCGATACCGACCGGGACGGCCCGCTGCACGTCGGCCGGATCGGGCTCACCCATGCCGAGGACGAGTCGCGGGCACTGCTCACCGATTGGCGCGCGGCAATAGCGCGGCCATTTTACACGGCCACCGGCGCAAATCCGGAGGGAATTACCCGGCGCCGGCATTTCCGCACCCGCGGCCGGGCGGTGGACGATTTCCACGATGAATGGTTCGGTTCCTCGGCGGACGGTTCGGCGGAGCGGGACGGCTCGGACGCCGCGCTGCTCGCCGCCGTCAACGCCGCGCGCACCGACGGCATGCGGGACATCGTGGCCACCATCCAGGCCGCCCAGGACGAGGTGATCCGGCTGGGCTCCACCGGTGTGGTGGTGGTCGAGGGCGGCCCCGGCACCGGCAAGACCGCCGTCGCGCTGCACCGGGTGGCCTACCTGCTCTACGAGCAGCAGGAGCGGATGGCCCGGCGGGGCGTGCTGCTGGTCGGCCCCAACCCGGGCTTCCTGGACTACGTGGGCGGCGTGCTGCCCGCGCTGGGCGAGACCGACGTGGTCTTCACCACGCTCGGCGGGCTGCTTCCCGGGGTCCGCACCAACCGGGTGGACACCCCCGAGGCCACCCGGTTGAAGGGTTCCGCCGTCATGGTGGACGTGCTGGACGCCGCGGTGCTGGACCGCCAGCGGCTGCCCGACGAGCCGATCGAGATCGAGCTGGACGACGTCACCGTGCTGCTGGACTCCGAGGTCGCCGGCGCGGCGCGGGACGCCGCCCGGGCCACCCGCCTGGTGCACAACCAGGCGCGCGCGGTTTTCGACCACCACGTCATCGAGGTGTTGACCGCCCGCGCGGTGGCCAAGATCGGCGCCGGCTGGCTGCACCCGGCGCAGCCGGACCCGGTCACCGAGGAGGTCATCGACGAGTTCGGCGAGCCGGTCGAGGACGACCACCTGGCGGAGAACCTGGAGTCCGACGTGCGGGCGGACCTGTCCGGAAGCCCCGGACTGGCCGAGGAGCTGGACCGGCTGTGGCCGATGCTCACCCCGCAACGCCTGCTCGCCGAGCTCTACGAGGACAAGGACCTGCTGGCCACGGCGACCGAAGGGGTGCTCTCGGCGTCCGACCGGGACGTGCTCTACCGGCCGGACGGTGACGCGTGGACGGTCTCCGACGTTCCGCTGCTGGACGAGGCGGTGGACATGCTGGGTTCGGACGGCAGCGAGGACACCCGGGCGGCGGAGCAGCGGGCCGAGCAGCTGGACTACGCCGAGGGCGTGCTGGAGATCCTGGACACCGAGGAGGACCCGGACGAGGAGGTGCTGCGCGCGGTCGACCTGATGGCGGCCGAGGCGCTGGCCGAGCGGCAGGAGGAGGTGGACCTGCGCGGGCTGGCCGAGCGGGCCGCCGCCGACCGGGACTGGGCCTACGGGCACGTGGTGGTGGACGAGGCGCAGGAGCTGTCCGCGATGGACTGGCGCGCGCTGATGCGCCGCTGCCCGACCAAGTCCATGACCATCGTCGGCGACCTGGCCCAGCGGGAGTCCCCGGCCGGGGCGTCCAGCTGGTCGGAGATGCTGGATCCGCACGTGCCGGAGCGCTGGGCCTACCGCCGGCTCACGGTGAACTACCGCACCCCGGCGGACATCATGGACACCGCCGCCTCGGTGCTCGCCGAGGTCGACCCGGAACTGACCCCGCCGACCTCGGTGCGCCGCACCGGCGTGCCGCCGTGGGCCCGCCCGGTCGGCGCCGGGGAGCTGCCCGACGCGGTCCGGGCCGCCGTGGCCGAGCTGGCCGGACAGGTGGACGAGGGGACCGTGGCGGTGATCGCCCCGCCGGGCACCGAGCTGCCCGGCACGCTGCCGGAGGGGGTGAGGGTGCACACCCCGAGGTCGGCCAAGGGCCTGGAGTTCGACGCGGTGCTGCTGTGCGAGCCGCAACGGCTGATGGACGGCACCCGCGCCGGCGCCGCCGAGCTGTACGTGGCGTTGACCAGGGCCACCCAGCGGCTGGGTGTGCTGCACTCGGAGCCGCTGCCGGCCGCGCTGGCCGGGTTGCGGCCCTACCGGGCCGCCGATGAAATGCTGCGGGTATGACGACCACCAAGGCGCTCGGCGACGACTTCCCGGCTCCGGCCGAGGACCGCTGGTTCGAGGACTACCGGGAAGGGGCGGTCTACGAGTACGGCCACACCTCGATCACCGAGCCGGAGATCCTGGAGTACGCGACGCGGTTCGACCCGCAGCGCATCCATGTCGACCCGGACTACGCGGCCACCGGTCCGTTCGGCGGGATCATCGCCAGCGGCTGGCACACCGCGGGCGTGTTGATGCGGCTGACCGCCGACCACTACCTGTCCAAGGTGGCCGCGCTGGCCTCGCCGGGGATCGACGAGCTGCGCTGGCCGGCCCCGGTGCGCCCCGGTGACCGCCTGCGGCTGCGCTCCACCGCGGTGGAGACCCGGCTGTCCCGGTCCAAGCCGGACCGGGGGCTGATCCGTACCCGCCTCGAGCTGGTCAACTCCGACGACCGGGTGGTGATGTCCTGCGTGGCGATGAACCTGATGCTTCGCCGCCCGGTCAGCCGGTGACGGTGAGCCGCACGCCGACAGTGCCGGACTTGCCCCGGCGCAGCACGCTGCCGCCCACGATCAGCCGGCCGAGCAGGCCGTAGCGCGCGGCGATCAGCTTGCGGGCGCGCTCGGTGGCCGGCCCGTCCAGCAGCTCGGCCCGACCGGCGACCTCGTTACCGGTCGGTTTGCCGCGCGAGGTGCACGGGGCCAGGCGGACGGTGCCGTCGTTGCGGATCCGCTTCACCTTGCCGGAGTCGGTCACCGTCCACACCACCAGCGCGTCGCCGTCGCGCGCCGCCCACACCGGGGTCGGCACCGCGCGGCCGTCCTTGCGGAACGTGGTGACCAGCACGTACTGGGCCTGTGCGAGGCGGGTGATCTCGTCCACAACGTCAGCCTACGGCGTGGGGTCAGGCGGCGGTGCGGACGCGCGGCGGCCTAGGCTGGAAATCATGGCGGTCGCCGTGCGAGTCATCCCCTGTCTGGACGTGGACGCCGGGCGGGTGGTGAAGGGCGTCAACTTCACCGACCTGGTGGACGCGGGCGACCCGGTCGAGATGGCCAGGGTCTACGACACCGAGGGCGCCGACGAGCTCACCTTCCTGGACGTCACGGCGTCGTCGGGCGAGCGCGCCACCATGATCGACGTGGTGCGGCGCACCGCCGAGCAGGTGTTCATCCCGCTCACCGTGGGCGGTGGCATCCGCGCCTGCGAGGACGTGGACCGGATGCTCCGCGCCGGGGCGGACAAGGTCGGCATCAACACCGCCGCGATCGCCCGCCCGGAGCTGTTGGCCGAGGCCAGCCGGCGGTTCGGTGCGCAGTGCATCGTGCTCTCGGTGGACGCCCGGCGGGTGCCCGAGGGCGGCCGGCCGACCCCGTCCGGCTGGGAGGTGACCACCCACGGCGGGCGCCGGAGCGCGGGCATCGACGCGGTCGAGTGGGCGGCCCGGGGGCAGGAGCTGGGCGTCGGGGAGATCCTGCTGAACTCGATGGACGCGGACGGCACGCGCGCCGGCTTCGACATTTCGATGATCAGAGCCGTGCGGGCCGTGGTGGACGTGCCGGTGATCGCCAGCGGGGGAGCGGGCGAGCTTTCGCACTTCGCCCCCGCCGTGCGCGCCGGGGCGAACGCGGTGCTCGCGGCCAGCGTCTTCCACTTCGGCCAGCTGCGCATCGGTGAGGTGAAGGACGCGCTGCGGGCCGAGCTGGTGGAAGTCCGGTGAAGTTGTGGGCGGCCACCCGGCAGCGGCTGCGGGGGATCGCCTGGATACTGGTCGGCGGCTCGGTGGTGTTCGCCGGCATCGCCACGGGGCGGGCGTTCGGCACCGCCGGACTGGATGCCCTGACCCTGCCGCTGGCGCTGCTCGCGTCGGCCGGCGTGATCGCGGCCGCACTGCTCACCGGGTGGTACCCGGTCCGCCCGATCGCCCAGGGCCTGGCCGTCTTCGGCGCACTGGTACACCTGCTGGTGCTCTTGCGCAGCGGCCCCATCTGGACCCGAGGCTGCTCCGCCGTCCTGACGGTCACCCACACCTACGCCCTGGTCATGCTGTTCGTCCTCAGCGCCCGCGAAGCCGACGACGGGGATCCAGCCCTCCCAACCCCGCGAGTCGGGGATTCCGGTACCCCGAGTCGGGAGTCTCAGCACCCCGAGTCGGTGGTTTCGGCACCTTCTCCGGCGATCCGGCCGGACCCCGTGGCGGAGCCGGACCCCGTGGCGGAGCCGGACCAAGCGGTGGTGCCGGGCCGAGCGGTGGTGCCGGGCCAAGCGGTGGCGCCGGACGGCGAAGCGCCGTCGGACGGCGAAACAGCGCCTCGGAGCCAACCGGCTCCCGAGAACGAGGAAGCGCCGGCCGCGGAGTCAGGGCCGCGCAGCGAGTTGGCGTCGGGCGAGGAGGCGGCGACCGAGCGCGACGTAGCGCCTGAAAGTGATCCAGCGCCCGTGCGCGAGCCGGCGCCGGGCGGAGCGGTAGCGTCGGACGGCGAAGCGGTGCCGGATTCGCCGCCGGAGCCCGAGCCGGAGCCCGAGCCGGCGGCGGGGACCTCAACCGAGGAGCGGGAGCCGGTGGAGTCGGCCGTGGGCGGCGCGGCCGAGCGCCCGGCGAGTACCGAGGAGAACAGATGAGCCTGGATCCGTCGATCGCGGCCCGGCTGAAGCGAAACGAGGCCGGCCTGGTGTGCGCGGTGGCGCAGCAACACGGCACCGGCGAGGTGCTGATGGTCGCGTGGATGGACGACGAGGCCCTGCACCGCACCCTCACCACCCGCAAGGCCACCTACTACTCGCGCAGCCGGCGGCAGTACTGGGTGAAGGGGGAGACCTCGGGGCACACCCAGTACGTGCACGAGGTACGGCTGGACTGCGACGGCGACACCCTGCTGCTGGTGGTCGACCAGACCGGCGCCGCGTGCCACACCGGCGACCACACCTGCTTCGACGCCGACGTGCTGCTGGCCGGACCGGGTGTTGGCGGGTAGGTGACGATTTGGCCACCGGCGTTGCAGCATTCGTCACTCTGGTTGCACGAGGGAGTGATCGTTGTTTCTGGTGGTTTGGCGTCGATTTTCGACGCTGAACCGCCACGGATGGCGATCAAGCTGGGGCGAGGGCCGCACCAGCCTGATTCACCGCTACCGCCTGATCGTGTCCGGAACCGGCCGCCGGCCCGAGTGCATCTAGGCGCGCGCCGGCGTCAGCTCAGCTGATCGAACCCGTGAGGTAGCGCTGCAGGTTGGGGCCGATCGCGGCGGCCAGGGTGTCCGCGTCGGCCGAGGCCAGTGGCTCGAGTTTGATCACGTAACGGGCCATGCCGAGGCCGACCACCTGGGTGCCGCACAGGCACGCGCGCAGCATCTGCTGGTCGGGGGCGAGCCGGCTCACCATGCGGCCGAAGATGACGTCGGTGATGAACTCGCGGATCATGCGCGCGGCCGTCTCGTGGGTGGCGACGCTGCGCAGCAGGGCCACGAACGGGCCGCCGCCCACCGCGTCCCAGGTGGAGATGAAGGTCCGCACGATCCGCTCGCCGGCTTGGCCCGGGTCCCCGGCGAGGATTCGGGCGATGATGGCCTCGGGGTCGATGGGCAGGTCCATCGCCGCGACGAACAGCCCCTCCTTGCCGCCGAACCAGTGGTTGACCATCGCCGCGTCCACGCCGGCCGACGCCGCGATGGAGCGGACCCTGGCGCCCTGGTAACCCCGCTCGGCGAACTCCGCGCGCGCCGCCGCCAGCAACTCGCTGCGGGTGTCCTGGCCGCCCGGTCGGCGGCCTCGGCGGCGCCCGCCGAATCCGTTGTCCGAGAGTTGGTCGTCTGGCGCGGTTCGGGGACTCACACAGTCATAGTGACATCCGGCCGGTGATGCCGCCGAAGTGTGACCGCCGCACCGGCTCGAGGAGGCGGCATCCGCCCCCGGCACAATGGCGGAATGACCGCAGGCACGAAGGGTGCGTCCGTGGCGGCCCCGCTGGGCGTGGTGACCCCGACCAGGGAGGAGTTCCGCGAGCTGGCGGAGGGCCATCGGGTGATCCCGGTGGCGCGCCGGCTGCTCGCCGACGACATCACACCGGTGGGGCTCTACCGCAAGCTGGCCGCCGACCGACCCGGCACCTTCCTGCTGGAGTCGGCGGAGAACGGCCGCTCCTGGTCGCGCTGGTCGTTCGTCGGGGCGCACTGCGCGGCCACGCTGACCGAGGTGGACGGTGAGGCCACCTGGCTGGGTTCGCCGCCAACCGGGCTGAGCTCCGGCGGTGACCCGCTGGCCGTGCTGCGCGAGTGCGTGGAGGAGCTGCGGACCGAGCCACTGGCGGGGTTGCCGCCGCTCACCGGGGGCATGGTCGGCTATCTCGGCTACGACGCGGTGCGCCGGCTGGAGCGACTGCCGAACCTGGCCGAGGACGACCTGCACATCCCCGAGCTGGTGATGATGCTGGCCACCGACCTGGCCGCGCTGGATCACCACGAAGGCACGGTCACCCTGCTGGCCAACGCGGTGAACTGGGACAACACCCCGGAACGGGTGGACGCGGCCTACGACGACGCGGTGGCCAGGCTGGACCGGATGACCGAGCGGCTGGGTGCTCCCTCGCCATCCACGGTTGCCGTGTACCGGCCGGTGCAGCCGAGGTTCACCCGCCGGCGGAGCCTGGAGGAGCACTGCGCGGCCGTGGTCGCGGCGCGCGAGGAGATCCTCGCCGGCGAGGCGTTCCAGGTGGTGGTCTCGCAGCGGTTCGAGGCGGAGATCTCGGTGGACCCGCTGGAGGTCTACCGGGTGCTGCGCGCCACCAACCCGAGCCCGTACATGTACCTGCTGCGGCTGGCCGACGCGGACGGCAAGCGCTTCGACATCGTGGGTTCCAGCCCGGAGGCACTGGTCACCGTCCGCGACGGTACGGCCACGACGCACCCCATCGCGGGCACCCGCTGGCGCGGCGCCACCGAGGAGGAGGACGTGCTGCTGGAGAAGGACCTGCGGCACGACGAGAAGGAACGCGCCGAGCACGTCATGCTGGTCGACCTCGGCCGCAACGACCTCGGCCGGGTCTGCCGGCCGGGCACGGTGAAGGTGCACAACTTCTTCCAGGTGGAGCGGTACAGCCACGTGATGCACCTGGTGTCCACGGTGACCGGACAGCTGGCGGAGGGGCGCAACGCGTTCGACGCGGTGACGGCGTGCTTCCCGGCCGGCACGCTGTCGGGGGCGCCGAAGCCGCGCGCGATGGAGATCATCGAGGAGCTGGAGCCGACGCGGCGGGGGCTCTACGGCGGGATCGTCGGGTACCTGGACTTCGCCGGCAACGCGGACACCGCGATCGCCATCCGCACCGCGCTGGTCCGGGACGGCATCGCGTACGTGCAGGCCGGTGGCGGGATCGTGGCCGACTCCGACCCGGTCGCCGAGGACAACGAGTCGCTGAACAAGGCCAGGGCGGTGTTGTCGGCGATCGCGACCGCCGAGACGCTGGCGAGCCCGGGCGCCGGACCAGCGGAGCAATGACCCCGGCACGCCGGTTGGGCCTGACCGCCGCCGCGCTCGGGCTCGGCGCGCTGGGCCTGTGGGCGACCGGCACCCTGACCTGGGTGCGCGTCGCCGGCCGGCCCGCCCAGGTCGCCGCGGACGTCCGCCCGGAGCTGACCCCGGTGGCGCTGTGCGTGCTGGCCTCGGTGGCCGCGCTGGTCGCGCTGGGCGGCTGGCCGCGCCGGGTGCTCGGTGCGCTGCTCGTGGTGGCCGGCGGGTGGGTGGTCTGGTTGTGCGCGGACTGGCTGTTCGGCCCGCCCGAGTTCGGCTGGTTCGCCTACGCCCCGCTGCCCACCGGGCCGCCGGCCCAGCCCGGCCAGGCCCTCGGGCCGCCCACCGTGACGGCGGCCCCGTGGCTGGGGGCGGCGTCCGGGCTGCTGGTCGCGGCGGCCGGCGTCGCGGTCGTCTGGTGGGCGTCCCGGATGCCCCGGCTCGGCGCCCGGTACGCCGCGCCAGGGACCGCCGCTCGGGTACTTGACCGCGACAGCGCGTGGTGGGACGCCCAGGACGCGGGTGAGGATCCGACGCTGAACGGGTCGACCGGTGACCCGGGGCAGCCGCCGACGAATGCGCGCGGTTAGCATGCTCAGCAGCGTCACAGCCGAAGGTCCACCTCCCGGAGTATCGGAGTCAGTTTCGCCAGTCACCCGGCCCGGCGGGTCGGTCCCGAAGGGGGGATCGCTTCCGTGAGTGAACGGATCAAGCGAGCCAGCCACGAAGGCACGAGCGGGGCGCTCGTTCGTGCCATTGCGAGCAGCCGGTGAGTGTTCTGCAGTCGATCGTCGACGGCGTTCGGGAGGACGTGGCCCGGCGTGAGGCAACGATCAGCTTCGACGAGGTGAAGCGCGCCTCGTTGGCGGCCCCGCCGCCCCGCGACGCGATGGCCGTGCTGCACGAGCCGGGTATCGGGGTGATCGCCGAGGTCAAGCGGGCCAGCCCGTCGCGGGGCCAGCTGGCCACCATTCCCGACCCGGCCGAGCTGGCCGGCTCGTACGCGGCCGGGGGCGCGCGCATCATCAGTGTGCTCACCGAGCAGCGCCGGTTCATGGGCTCGCTGCAGGACCTGGTGGCGGTGCGCGCCGCCGTGGACGTGCCGGTGCTGCTCAAGGACTTCGTGGTCGGCACCTACCAGGTGCACGAGGCCCGCGCCGCCGGTGCCGACCTGGTGCTGCTGATCGTTGCGGCGCTGGAGCAGAACGTGCTGGCCTCGCTGCTGGACCGGGTGGAGTCGCTGGGCATGACCGCCCTGGTCGAGGTGCACAACGAGGAGGAGGCGGACCGCGCCCTGGAGGCCGGCGCCTCCCTGATCGGGGTGAACGCGCGCGACCTGCACACCCTGGAGGTGGACCGCTCCGTGTTCGGCCGGCTGGCCCCCGGGCTGCCGCACGACGTGCTGCGGGTGGCCGAGTCGGGCGTGCGCGGCCCGGGTGACCTGCTGACCTACGCCGGCTACGGCGCGGACGCGGTGCTGGTGGGCGAGGGCCTGGTCACCAGCGGTGACCCCCGCGCGGCGGTGACCAAGCTGGTCGCGGCGGGTTTCCACCCGTCCTGTTCCCGGGCGGCACGGTGACTCCGGCCGGCTCCGGCAGGAGGTTCCCGCTCCTGACGGTCGTGCCCGAGGTGGAACAATGACCGCGACCGCGAGTTCGGGGCTGACCAACCGGGGCCAGCACCAGCCGGACGAGCGGGGCCACTTCGGCCGGTTCGGCGGCCGGTACGTGCCGGAGGCGTTGATCGCCGCGCTGGACGAGCTGACCACGTACTACGAGAAGGCCCGGCTGGACCCGGACTTCCTGGCCGAGCTGGACCGGCTGCAGCGCGACTACACCGGCCGCCCCTCGCCGCTCACCGACGCGCCCAAGCTGGCCGAGCACGCCGGCGGCGCCCGGTTGCTGCTCAAGCGGGAGGACCTGAACCACACCGGCTCACACAAGATCAACAATGTGCTGGGCCAGGCGCTGCTCACCAAGCGGATGGGCAAGCAGCGGGTGATCGCGGAGACCGGCGCCGGCCAGCACGGCGTGGCCATCGCCACCGCGTGCGCCCTGCTCGGCCTGGACTGCGTCGTCTACATGGGCGAGGTGGACACCGAGCGGCAGGCGCTGAACGTGGCCCGGATGCGCCTGCTGGGCGCCGAGGTCATCTCGGTCAAGTCCGGCTCCCGCACACTCAAGGACGCCATCAACGAGGCGCTGCGCGACTGGGTGACCAACCTGGACGACACGCACTACGTGCTCGGCACGGCGGCCGGCCCACACCCGTTCCCGATGATGGTCCGGGACTTCCACCGGGTGATCGGGCTGGAGGCCCGCGAGCAGGTGCTGGAGCGGTGCGGCCGGCTGCCCACGGCGGTGACCGCCTGCGTCGGCGGCGGATCCAACGCGATCGGCATCTTCCACGCCTTCCTGGACGACCCCGGGGTGCGGCTGGTCGGCTACGAGCCGGGCGGCGACGGCATCTCCACCGGCCGCCACGGCGCGACGCTGACCGAGGGCAGCCCCGGCGCGCTGCACGGCGCCATGTCCTACCTGCTGCAGGACGAGGACGGGCAGACGCTCGAGTCGCACTCCATCTCCGCCGGCCTGGACTACCCGGGCGTCGGCCCGGAGCACGCGCTGCTCAAGGACATCGGGCGCGCGGAGTACCACCCGGTCACCGACGCCGAGGCGATGGACGCGTTCGCCCTGCTCTCCCGCACCGAGGGCATCATCCCGGCCATCGAGTCCGCGCACGCGATCGCCGGCTCGCTGAAGCTGGGCCGGGAGCTGGGGCCGGAGGCGATCATCCTGATCAGCCTCTCCGGCCGGGGCGACAAGGACATGGACACCGCCATGAAATGGTTCAAGAACCTGGGATCGCCCGAGTGAGCGAGCTGGACGAGCTGTTCGCCGGATGCCGGGCGGAGGGCCGCGCGGCCCTGGTCGGCTACCTGCCGGCCGGCTATCCGACGGTGCCCGACTCGGGCCGGCTGTTCGAGGCGATGCTGGACGCCGGTGCCGACCTGGTGGAGGTCGGCCTGCCGTACTCGGACCCGGTGCTGGACGGGCCGACCATCCAGACCGCGGCGGAGACCGCGTTGCGCGGCGGCACCCGGATCCGGGACGTGTTCGGCATCGTCGAGCGCATCGCCTCCTCCGGCGGGCGCGCGGTGATCATGACCTACTTCAACCCGGTGCTGCGCTACGGCGTGGACGCGTTCGCCCGCGACCTGGCCGCCGCCGGCGGGCTGGGGCTGATCACCCCCGACCTGGTGCCGGACGAGGCCGACGAGTGGATGGTCGCGTCCGAACGGCACGGGCTGGACCGGATCTTCCTGGTCGCCCCCTCGTCGACCGAGGAGCGGATCGCCCGGACCACGGCGGCCACCAGCGGCTTCCTCTACGCCTCCGCGGTGATGGGGGTGACCGGCGCGCGGGACGCGCTCGGTCCGGCCGCCGCCGAGCTGGTGGCCCGTTGCCGGCCGCACACCCGGCTGCCCATCGGCGTCGGCCTCGGCGTGCGCTCCGGCGCCCAGGCCGCCCAGGTGGCGGGCTTCGCCGACGCGGTGATCGTGGGCTCGGCCCTGGTCGCCGCCGCCGGCCAGGGGGAGCCCGCGCTGCGCGAGCTGACCGCCGAACTGGCCGGCGGGTGCCGCCTTCGGCGTCCTGTGAGTGCTGAGTGACGCTACGCCTTCGGCGCCGCGGAGCGGTGGCGATGCTCGGCACTCACGGAAGTACCCGCCGCCGCGCGGCTCGTGAGTGCCGAGCATCGCCATAGCGTCACTCAGCACTCACAGGTACTCGACTGAGGCAACGCCTCGGTCGAGTACGGTGTGAACGTGCTTTCCGCGTTGACCTCCGGGTACTTGGCCACCATCCCGAGCCCGGACCAGGGGGTCTGGTACCTCGGTCCGCTCCCGATCAGGGCGTACGCGCTGTGCATCATCGCCGGCATCGTGGTCGCCGTCATGTGGGGCGAGCGGCGGCTGGTCGACCGGGGCGGCGAGCCGGGCACCGTGACCGACGTCGCGGTGTTCGCGGTGCCGTTCGGACTGGTCGGCGGCCGGCTCTACCACGTGGCGACGGACTGGCAGAAGTACTTCGGCCCGGGCGCCAACCCGGTCGACGCGCTGAAGATCTGGCACGGCGGGCTGGGCATCTGGGGGGCCATCGCGCTGGGCGCGGTGGGCGCCTGGATCGGCTGCCGCCGGCGCGGCATCTCGCTGGCCTTCTTCGCCGACGCGGTGGCGCCGGGCATCGTGACCGCGCAGGCCATCGGCCGCCTCGGCAACTACTTCAACCAGGAGCTGTACGGCCGGGAGACCGACCTGCCCTGGGGCCTGGAGATCTACAACCGGGTCATTCCGGGCACCCAGATACCGGACGACATGGCCGGCGTCGCGGTCAGCCACATCCCCGAGCGGATCGTGCAGCCCACGTTCCTGTACGAGCTGATCTGGAACCTGCTGGTCGCCGCGCTCGTGGTGTGGGCGGACCGGCAGTTCCGGCTGGGGCACGGCCGGGCGTTCGCGGTCTACGTCGCCGGTTACACCGCCGGCCGGTTCTTCATCGAGCAGATGCGCGACGACTACGCGACCCGGGTCTTCGGTGACATCCGAATCAACACCGTGGTCTCCGCGGTGGTCTTCCTCGGCGCGATCGCCTACCTGGTGCTGGTGCGCAAGCCCAGGGAGGACGGTCCGAACCGCCCGGCGGAAGCGCCCAGGGAACCGGTCGCCACGCCGGCCGCCCGTACGCCGTCCACCGTGGACAGCGCGCCCGACGGACCGGACGCGAAGCGGGGCACGGAACGCCCGGACGAGTCCGCCAAGGAATAGCTCGTTCGGTTACGTATGGTGACCGCCCGACCGCGCCGTCCAAGCCGATCTTTAGGAACGCCGGCTCGAGCGGTCTGTCGACTCACACCCGCTCGGAAAGGCGTTTCCCGCTCCAGGGGGACAAAACCTTCCGGTCGCCGTATCGTGTTTGCCGAGTCACCAGGGTGTCGGCACGGTTAACCGTGCATACACCGGCCACGCCAGCGGGAATGCCGCCGGGCAGGCCAGGTTAAGGGTCGGACAAGACCTGTGCCAGGCGGTTTCCCGCCTGTTACAGTCTCGAGAAATCCGCGGGCCGCCGTTGTCCCGAAACACGGCAGCTACCAGCCTCCAGGGAGGTCTCCGCGGTGATCTTTTCTACCCAACCATCCGCGCGGGGCCTCTACCGCCCCGAGGCCGAGCACGACGCCTGCGGCGTCGCGATGGTTGCGGACACCGGCGGCCGGCGCAGCCACGGCGTGGTGGCCGACGCGCTGACCGCCCTGGCCAACCTGGAGCACCGGGGCGCCGCCGGTGCCGAGCCCACCAGCGGGGACGGCGCGGGCATCCTGCTGCAGGTGCCCGACGGGCTGCTGCGGGCCACCGTGGACTTCCCGCTGCCCGAACCGGCGCCGGACGGCGCGGGGCGGTACGCGGTCGGGCTGGTCTTCCTGCCGGAGTGCCCGGAGCAGCGGGCCGCTTCGGTCGGGCTGGTCGAGCGGCTGGCCGCCGAGGAGGGCCTGCGGGTGCTCGGCTGGCGGGAGCCACCCACCCGGCCGGACGCCGCCGGGCTCGGTGAAACCGCGCGGGCCGGCATGCCTCGGTTCGCTCAGCTGTTCGTCGCGAGCGCGGGCGACGAGGCCGGGATTGCGCTCGACCGGATGGCGTTCTGCCTGCGAAAACGCGCCGAACGGGCGGCCGCCGAGCAGGCCTGCGGACTGTACTTCGCCTCGCTGTCCAGCCGCACGCTGGTGTACAAGGGCATGCTCACCACGCACCAGCTGCCGGTGTTCTTCCCCGACCTGACCGACCCCCGGACGGCCAGCGCGATCGCCCTGGTGCACAGCCGGTTCTCCACCAACACCTTCCCGTCCTGGCCGCTGGCCCACCCGTACCGCTATGTCGCGCACAACGGCGAGATCAACACCATCCGGGGCAACCGGAACCGGATGCGGGCCCGGGAGGCGCTGCTGGCCAGCGACCTGATCCCGGGCGACCTGGAGCGGCTGTTCCCGATCTGTACCGAGGGCGCATCCGACTCGGCCTCCCTGGACGAGGTGCTGGAGCTGCTGCACCTGGGCGGTCGCTCGCTGCCGCACGCGGTGCTGATGATGATCCCGGAGGCGTGGGAGAACCACGAGGAGATGGACCCCGCCCGGCGGGCCTTCTACGAGTTCCACGCCAGCCTGATGGAGCCGTGGGACGGCCCGGCCTGCGTCACCTTCACCGACGGAACGCTGGTCGGCGCGGTGCTGGACCGCAACGGCCTGCGCCCGGCCCGCTGGTGGCAGCTGGCCGACGGCCGGGTGGTGCTGGCCAGCGAGACCGGGGTGCTGGACGCGCCGCCCGGTGACGTGGTGGCCAAGGGGCGCCTGCAGCCGGGACGGATGTTCCTGGTGGACACCGAGGCCGGGCGGATCGTGGCCGACGACGAGATCAAGGGCGCACTGGCCGCCGAACTGCCCTACGACGAGTGGCTGCACGCCGGGATGCTGGACGTGACCGGCCTGCCGCCGCGCGAGCATGTGGTGCAGACCCACGAGTCGGTGCTGCGCCGCCAGCAGACCTTCGGCTACACCGACGAGGAGCTGCGCATCCTGCTCGGGCCGATGGCCACCCGGGCCGCCGAACCGGTCGGCTCGATGGGCACGGACACCCCGGTGGCCGCGCTGTCCCAGCGGCCCCGCCTGCTCTACGACTACTTCGCCCAGCTGTTCGCCCAGGTCACCAACCCGCCGCTGGACGCGATCCGGGAAGAGATCGTGACCAGCGTGGCCCGGGTGATGGGGCCGGAGCACAACCTGCTCGAGCCGACGCCGGCGTCCTGCCGGCACCTGCGCCTGCCCTACCCGGTGATCGACAACGACGAGCTGGCCAAGATCCTGCACATCAACGACGACGGCAACCTGCCCGGGTTCGCCGCCGCCGTGATCAGTGGGCGGTACCAGGTGGACGGCGGTGCGGGGGCGCTGGAGGCGGCGCTGGACCGGGTGCGCCGCGAGGCATCCGAGGCCATCGCGGACGGGGCCAGGGTGCTGGTGCTCTCCGACCGGGACTCCGACCACCGGATGGCGCCCATCCCGTCGTTGCTGCTCACCTCGGCGGTGCACCACCACCTGGTCCGGCAGCGGGAACGCACGCGGGTGGCCCTGGTGGTGGAGAGCGGCGACTGCCGCGAGGTGCACCACGCGGCCCTGCTGCTCGGCTACGGCGCGGCCGCGGTGAACCCCTACCTGGCCATGGAAACCATCGAAGCCATGATCGTGCGCGGCGACATCTCCGGCATCGCGCCGGCCGCCGCGCTGCGCAACTACCGGACCGCGATGGTCAAGGGCGTGCTGAAGGTGATGTCCAAGATGGGCATCTCCACGGTCGGCGCCTACACCGCCGCGCAGGTCTTCGAGGCGATCGGGTTGTCGCGGGACCTGGTGGACCAGTACTTCACCGGCACCGCGTCACAGCTCGGCGGGGTCGGCCTGGACGTGCTGGCCGAGGAGGTGGCCGCCCGCCACCGCCTGGCCTACCCGGAGAACCCGGCCGACCAGGTGCGCCGCCGCCTGGACGTGGGCGGCGAGTACGCCTACCGCCGCGACGGCGAGCTGCACCTGTTCACCCCGGAAACGGTGTTCCTGCTGCAGCACGCCACCAAGTCCGGCCAGGTGGAGGTGTTCCGCCGGTACACCGCCGAGTGCGACCGGCTGGCCGCCGAGGGCGGCGCGCTGCGCGGGCTGTTCACGCTGCGCACCGGGGTGCGGCCGGCCGTACCGCTGGACGAGGTGGAGCCGGTGGCGGCCATCCTGGGCCGGTTCAACACCGGCGCGATGTCCTACGGCTCGATCTCCGCCGAGGCCCACGAGACGCTGGCCGTGGCGATGAACAACCTGGGTGCCCGGTCCAACACCGGCGAGGGCGGCGAGGACATCGACCGGCTCTACGACCCGCGCCGGCGCAGCGCGATCAAGCAGGTGGCCTCCGGCCGTTTCGGGGTGACCAGCGAGTACCTGGTGAACGCCACCGACATCCAGATCAAGATGGCCCAGGGCGCGAAGCCGGGGGAGGGCGGCCAGCTGCCGGGCAACAAGGTGTGGCCGTGGATCGCCCGCACCCGCCACTCCACCCCCGGGGTCGGGCTGATCTCGCCGCCGCCCCACCACGACATCTACTCCATCGAGGACCTGGCCCAGCTGATCCACGACCTGAAGAACGCCAACTCGGACGCGCGGGTGCACGTCAAGCTGGTGTCCTCGGTGGGCGTCGGCACCGTGGCGGCCGGGGTGGCCAAGGCGCACGCCGACGTGGTGCTCATCTCCGGGCACGACGGCGGCACCGGGGCGGCCCCGCTCACCTCGCTCAAGCACGCCGGCGCGCCGTGGGAGATCGGGCTGGCCGACACCCAGCAGACGCTGCTGCTCAACGGGCTGCGGGACCGCATCGTGGTGCAGACCGACGGGCAGATGAAGACCGGCCGGGACGTCGTGGTGGCCGCGCTGCTCGGCGCCGAGGAGTACGGCTTCTCCACCGCCCCGCTGATCGTGGCCGGCTGCGTGATGATGCGGGTCTGCCACCTGGACACCTGCCCGGTGGGAGTGGCCACCCAGGATCCCGAGCTGCGACGGCGGTTCACCGGCCGGCCGGAGTTCGTGGAGAACTTCTTCCGGTTCCTCGCCGAGGAGGTGCGCGAGTACCTGGCCGAGCTGGGTTTCCGCACGCTGGACGAGGCGATCGGGCACGCCGAGCTGCTGGAGACCGACCGCGCGGTTCGGCACTGGAAGGCGGTGCGCGGGCTGGACCTATCGCCGCTGTTCATGGTGCCCGAGGACGCCGGGCCGAGGCGGCGCACCCGGCCCCAGGACCACGGCCTGGACAAGGCACTGGACCAGACGCTGATCCAGCTGGCCGAGGCCGCGCTGGAGGACGCCCACCAGGTGCGCCTGGAGCTGCCGGTGCGCAACGTGAACCGGACGGTCGGCACGCTTCTCGGCGCCGAGGTGACCCGGCGCTACGGCGGTTCCGGGCTGCCGGAGGACACGATCTCGCTGCGGCTGACCGGGTCGGCCGGCCAGTCGCTGGGCGCGTTCCTTCCGCCGGGGATCACGATCGACCTGGTCGGAGACGCCAACGACTACCTGGCCAAGGGACTGTCCGGCGGGCGGGTGATCGCCCGGCCGCACCCGGACGCGCCGTTCCCGGCCGAGCACCAGGTGATCGCCGGCAACGTGATCGGCTACGGCGCGACCTCGGGGGAGATCTTCCTGCGCGGCGTGGTCGGGGAGCGGTTCTGTGTGCGCAACTCGGGGGCGCTCGCGGTCGCCGAGGGCGTCGGTGACCACGCCTGCGAGTACATGACCGGCGGCACCGTGGTGGTGCTGGGCGCCACCGGACGGAATGTCGCGGCGGGCATGTCCGGTGGCACGGCCTACGTGCTGGACCTGGTGCCCGGGCGGGTGAACCGCGAGCTGGTGGACCTGGAACCGCCCGGTGAGGACGACCTGGAACGGCTGCGCGAGATCGTGCGCCGGCACCACGAGCTGACCGGTTCGGCCGTGGCCGCGTCGCTGCTCGGCGACTGGCCGCGCCGGTCCCGGGCGTTCACCAAGATCATGCCGAGGGACTACCGCCGAGTGCTGGAGGCGGTTCGGCTGGCCACCGCCGAGGGCCGGGATCCCGACCTGGCGGTGATGCAGGCCGCCGCCCGGCCGACGGCCGGGACCCAAGCCCTCGCCGGCCGGCCGACCAATGACACCGAGGCGGCCCGTGGCTGACCCGCGCGGATTCCTCCGGCTCCGCCGGGCCGACCTGCCGAAGCGCCCGAAGCACGAGCGGGTGCACGACTGGCGCGAGGTCTACCGCGACCAGATCGCCCCGGAGCAGCTCGGCCAGACCCAGGAGCAGGCCGGCCGGTGCATGGACTGCGGCGTCCCGTTCTGTCACTCGGGTTCGGCCGGATGCCCGCTCGGCAACCTCATCCCGGAGTGGAACGACCTGGTCCGGTTGGGGCAGTGGCCCCGGGCCAGCGAGCGGCTGCACGCCACCAACAACTTCCCCGAGTTCACCGGCCGGCTGTGCCCCGCGCCGTGCGAGGCGGCCTGCGTGCTGGCGCTGACGCCGGACGCCGGCGGCGCGGTGGCCATCAAGCGGGTGGAGCAGGCGATCGCCGACGAGGCCTGGGAGCGGGACCTGGTGCCGGTGCAGCGGGCCGGGCTGGTGTCCGGCAAGCGGGTCGCGGTGGTCGGGTCCGGGCCGGCCGGGCTGGCCGCCGCGCAGCAGCTCACCCGGGCGGGGCACCACGTCACCGTGTTCGAGCGGGACGACCGGTTGGGCGGCCTGCTGCGCTACGGCATCCCCGAGTTCAAGATGGAGAAGTCGGTGCTGGACCGCCGGCTGGCCCAACTGCGGGCGGAGGGCACCCGGTTCGTCACCGACTGCGAGGTCGGCGGGCACCGCCCCGGTGACCTGCCGGTGGCCCGGCTGCGCGACGAGTTCGACGCGGTGGTGCTCGCGGTCGGCGCGCTGGCCGGCCGGGACGCCCCGGACCTGCCCGGCCGGGAGCTGGCCGGGGTACACCTGGCCATGGAGCACCTGGTGCCGGCCAACCGGGAGTGCGAGGGGGACGGCCCCACGCCGATCTCCGCCGAGGGCCGGCACGTGGTGATCATCGGCGGCGGCGACACCGCGGCGGACTGCTACGGAACCGCGTTGCGCCAGGGCGCGGCCTCGGTGGCCCAGCTCGACCAGTACCCGCGCCCGCCCGACGCCCCCGACTTCGACCGCTCGCCGTGGCCGACCTGGCCGTGGATCCTGCGCACCTACCCGGTGCACGAGGAGGGCGGCGAGCGCCGGTTCGAGGTGGCCGTGGAGAGCTTCGTCGGCGACGAGAACGGCCGGGTCAGGGCGGTGCGGCTGCGCCGGGTGCGGGTGGTCCGGGACCGGGCGACCGGCCGCCGGGAGGTGCTGCCCCTGGACGAGGAGCACACCGAGCTGCCCTGTGACCTGGCGTTGCTGGCCATCGGGTTCACCGGGGCGACCGACACCCCGCTGCTGGCCGGCCTCGGGCTGGAGCGCACGGCGGCCGGGGCGCTCGGCTGCGGGCCGGACTGGCAGACCCGGGTGCCCGGCGTCTTCGTGTGCGGAGACGCGCACCGCGGCGCCTCCCTGGTGGTGTGGGCGATCGCGGAGGGCCGCGCGGCGGCGCACGCGGTGGACGCGTACCTCACCGGCATGTCGTCCCGGCTGCCCGCCCCGGTGCGCCCCACCTCGCTACCGCTGCGCGCCGTCTGACGCCGACCACCGGGGAAAGCTGACCGATCGGTTCGGCCGCGGCGCGAGATCCCGGTCTCGTACGATCGGACCGTGGCGCTCCCCGACATTGCTCAGACCCCGGCCGATGTGCTCAAGCGGATCTTCGGCTACGACTCGTTCCGGGGCGAACAGGCCGAGATCATCGAGCACGTGAGCGGCGGCGGTGACGCGCTGGTGCTGATGCCCACCGGTGGCGGCAAGTCGCTGTGCTACCAGATCCCGGCGCTGGTCCGGGACGGCGTCGGGGTGGTGGTCTCGCCGCTGATCGCGCTGATGCAGGACCAGGTGGACGCACTGCGCGCGCTCGGCGTGCGGGCCGGCTTCCTCAACTCCACGCAGTACCCCGACGAGCGCCAGCTGGTCGAGGCCGAGTTCCTGGCCGGCGAGCTGGACGTGCTCTACCTGGCCCCGGAGCGCCTGCGGCTGGAGGCCACGGCCCGCCTGCTGGACCGGGGGAAGATCGCGCTGTTCGCCATCGACGAGGCGCACTGCGTGTCCCAGTGGGGCCACGACTTCCGGCCCGACTACCTGGCGCTGTCCGAGCTGCACGAGCGCTGGCCGGACGTGCCCCGGATCGCGCTCACCGCCACCGCGACGAAGGCCACCCACGAGGAGATCGCCGAGCGGCTCAAGCTCGGCGAGGCGCGGCACTTCGTGGCCAGCTTCGACCGGCCGAACATCCAGTACCGGATCGTGCCGAAGAACGAGCCGCGCAAGCAGCTGCTCGAGCTGTTGCGCACCGAGCACGCCGGCGACGCGGGGATCGTCTACTGCCTGTCCCGCAACTCGGTGGAGCAGACGGCCGAGTTCCTCTCCGCGCAGGGCATCTCGGCGCTGCCGTACCACGCCGGCCTGGACGCCCGCACCCGCGCCACCAACCAGGCCCGGTTCCTGCGCGAGGACGGCCTGGTGATGGTGGCGACCATCGCCTTCGGCATGGGCATCGACAAGCCGGACGTGCGGTTCGTCGCCCACCTGGACCTGCCCAAGTCGGTGGAGGGCTACTACCAGGAGACCGGCCGCGCCGGCCGGGACGGGCTGCCGTCCACCGCCTGGCTGGCCTACGGCCTGGCCGACGTGGTGCAGCAGCGCAGGATGATCGACGACTCGGAGGGTGACCTCGCGCACCGGCGGCGGCTGAGCCAGCACCTGGACGCCATGCTCGCGCTGTGCGAGACCGTGACCTGCCGGCGGGTGCGGCTGCTGAACTACTTCGGCCAGGCCGGTGAGCCGTGCGGCAACTGTGACACCTGCCTGAACCCGCCGGAGTCGTGGGACGGCACGGTAGCGGCGCAGAAGGTGCTCTCGGCCGTGTACCGGCTGAAGAACGAGCGCCGCCAGAGCTTCGGTGCGGGGCACATCGTGGACATCCTGCGCGGCAAGCGCACCCCCAAGATCGAACAGTTCCAGCACGACTCACTGACCGTGTTCGGCGTGGGCGAGGACCTCGGCGAAGGCGAATGGCGCGGGGTGATCCGCCAGCTCATGGCGCAGGGCCTGCTCGCGGTGGAGGGCAAGTACAACACCGTGGTGTTCACCGCCGAGAGCGCGGAGGCGATGCGCGGCGAGCGCAAGGTGATGATGCGCCGCGACCCGGCGGCCAAGGCTGCGCGGGTGCGTTCCGCGCGCGGCGACCGCAAGCCGGCGGCCGACCTTCCGGCCGAGGCCGCACCGGTCTTCGAACGGCTGCGGGCCTGGCGCGGCGCCACCGCCAAGGAACAGGGCGTCCCCGCCTACGTGATCTTCCACGACGCCACGCTCCGCGAGATCGCCACCCGCCTGCCGGCCAGCCTCGCCGAACTGGGCACGATCAGCGGTGTGGGCGAGAACAAGCTCGCCAAGTACGGCGAAGGCGTCCTGGAAGTCCTGGCCACCCCCGAGTAGCCCCCAGCGTGCGAAAGAGGACTCCGGTGGGACGGGCGCGCGGGCGGGCGCTAGCGTGCTCGGCATGGGTTTCGCCGGGTTCGGGGAACGGCTGGTCGACTTCTACGACGGCCTGGAGGCCGACAACTCCAAGGCGTACTGGAACGAGCACAAGGCCGTCTACCAGGAGCATGTGCGCGCGCCGATGGAGGCGCTGCTGGCCGAGCTGGAACCCGAGTTCGGCCAGGGGAAGATCTTCCGGCCGTACCGGGACGTTCGGTTCAGCGCGGACAAGACCCCGTACAAGACGCACTGCGGCGCGATCCTCGGCAGCCACTACGTGCAGGCCGGCGCGGGCGGGATCATGATCGCCGGCGGCTACTACCAGATGGCCGGCGACCAGGTGCGGCGTTACCGGGTCGCGGTGGACGAGGAGCGGCGGGGTGAGGACCTGCGCACGCGGCTCGCCGCGCTCGAGGGCTCGGGGCTGACCGTGGCCGGCGAGCTGCTCGCCACCCGCCCGCGCGGTATCGACCCCGGGCACCCGAGGCTGGAGCTGCTGCGGCACAAGTCGCTGTACGCGTTTCGCCGGTGGCCGGGGGAGCACCCGATGCTCGCCCCCGAGCTGGTCGGGGAGGTCACCGCCGCGTGGCGGGCGCTGAACCCGCTGGTGGAGTGGCTGTCCGACCACGTCGGACCGACCGAGAACCCGCGCCGCTGATCCCGCCGAAACGGCCGGTGCACCGGGCAACCCCGAGATCGGGAGTGACCTGGTTCACCGTCGGGCGCGCCCAGTGAACCACAGGCCGATTGCCACGCCGGCCAGGTCGGTGAGGGCGTCCCAGGCGTCGGCGTCCCGGTTGATCGGCAGTACACCCTGCAGGAATTCCGAGGCGACCGCGTAAACGGCCAGGCCAACGGCTACTTGAACGATAGAGAAGCCGGCCCGGCGGGCGGTCCAGGCCAGTGCGGCGAACAACGCGCAGTGCACGACCTTGTCGAAGCCGGGAAACGGCAGCGGGGCGTCGGTGGCGGGGCTGAACAAGGCAAAAAGGCTGATCAGGGCCATGATCACGAAAGGGAGCGCGCGCCTGGTCACGACCGGGATTGTGCCTTCCGCCGGTGGCCGGCATCGCACGACGTTCACCTGACGGTAGCTGAATCGATTCGCCCTGGCGGTTAAGCTTGGGGAGTGAGCCGCCGAGCAAAGATCGTTTGTACCCTGGGGCCGGCAACCTCGAGCCCGGAGCGAATCCGCGAGCTTGTGGAAGCCGGCATGGACGTGGCCCGGCTGAACTTCAGCCACGGCAACCGCGAGGACCACAAGCAGGTTTACGAGCTCGTCCGAGAGGCAGCGGACGAAGCCGGTCGCGCGGTGGGCATCCTCGCCGACCTCCAGGGCCCGAAGATCCGCCTCGGCCGTTTCGCCACCGGCCCGGTGGAGTGGCGCACCGGCGAAGAGGTGCGCATCACCGTGGAGGACGTGGCCGGCACCCACGACCGGGTGTCCACCACCTACGGCGGGCTCGCCGACGACGCGCGGCCGGACGACCGCCTGCTGGTGGACGACGGCAAGATCGGCCTCCGGGTAATCAAGGTGGACGGCCTCGACGTGGTCTGCGAGGTCGTCGAGGGCGGCACGGTCAGCGACAACAAGGGCATCTCGCTGCCCGGCATGAACGTCTCAGTGCCGGCGATGAGTGAGAAGGACATCTCCGACCTGGAGTTCGCCCTCGGCCTGCGGGTCGACTTCGTGGCGCTGTCCTTCGTGCGCAGCCCGGCGGACATCGACCAGGTGCACCAGGTGATGGACCGGGTCGGCGGCGGCCGGCTGCCGGTCATCGCCAAGCTGGAGAAGCCGGAGGCGGTGGACAACCTCGAGGCCATCGTGCTGGCCTTCGACGGGATCATGGTCGCCCGAGGCGACCTGGGCGTGGAGCTGCCGCTGGAGAACGTGCCGCTGGTGCAGAAGCGGGCCATCCAGATCGCCCGGGAGAACGCCAAGCCGGTGATCGTGGCCACCCAGATGCTGGACTCGATGATCACCAACCCCCGGCCGACCAGGGCCGAGGCCTCCGACGTGGCGAATGCCGTGCTGGACGGCGCCGACGCGGTGATGCTCTCCGGGGAGACCAGCGTCGGCCGTTACCCGATCAAGACCGTGCGCACCATGGCGGAGATCGTGGAGGCGGTGGAGTCCGGCACGTCTGTCGCGGTGCCCCCGCTGAACCACGTGCCGAGGACCAAGCGCGGCGTGCTCTCCTATGCGGCCAGGGACATCGGGGAGCGGCTGAACGCCCGCGCGCTGGTCGCGTTCACGCAGTCCGGGGACACCGTGCGCCGGTTGGCCCGGTTGCACAGCAGGCTTCCGCTGCTCGCCTTCACCCCGGTCCCGGCGGTGCGCAGCCAGCTGGCCCTGACCTGGGGCACCGAGACCTTCCTGGTCGACCAGGTGGATTCCACCGACGCCATGGTCCGGCAGGTGGATGCCGCGATGCTCTCCATCGGCCGGTCCACCCCGGGTGACCTGGTCGTGGTGGTGGCCGGCTCGCCGCCCGCCACGATCGGTTCCACCAACCTCATCCGGGTGCACCGGCTGGGCGAAGACGATCACGGCTAAGGCACACTTCGGCACATGACCGTGAGTGCCGAGATCAGTGCCGACGGGGTTCCCCGGGGCCAGGGTGTGCTGGACAAGCTGGTGGCCCGGCTGTCCCTGGAGCGCATCGAGGTCAACCTGTTCCGGGGCACCAGCCCTCCGGAGACGCCGGTGCGGGTGTTCGGCGGCCAGGTGGCCGGGCAGGCACTGGTCGCGGCCGGGCGCACGGTCCCGCCGGACCGGCAGGTGCACTCGCTGCACGCGTACTTCATCCGCCCCGGCGACCCGAAGATCCCGATCGTCTACGACGTGGAGCGGGTGCGCGACGGGCGCTCCTTCACCACTCGCCGGGTGCTCGCCATCCAGCACGGCGAGGCGATCTTCTCGCTGTCCGCGTCCTTCCAGCTGCCCCAACCGGGCCTGGAGCACACCGAGGAGATGCCCACCGGCGTGCCCGGACCGGAGGAACTGCCGGACATGGGCTCGCTGATCCGGGACCTGGGCCTGGAGGTCAACCCGTTCCTGCGCATGCCCCGGCCGCTGGACGTGCGCTACGTGCAGCGGCCCGTCTGGGCACCCGGCTTCCAACCCACCCGCGAGCCGATGCGGGTGTGGATGCGCGCGGACGGCTCGCTGCCGGACGACCGGCTGGTGCACGTGTGCCTGCTCACCTACGCCTCGGACCTCACCCTGCTGAACTCGGTGCTGGCCCGGCACGAGGTGCCGGCCTGGACGGAACGGATGATGAGCGCCAGCCTGGACCACGCCATGTGGTTCCACCAGGACTTCCGTGCCGACGACTGGCTGCTCTACGAGTGCCACTCACCGGTGGCCTCCGGCGCGCGCGGGCTGGCCACCGGCCGGTTCTTCACCACCGACGGCCGGCTGATCGCCACCACCGTCCAGGAGGGCCTGGTGCGCATCATTAGCTAGGGTCGGGCGAATGGGCAACGGCGAGGAACAGCAGGGGGAGAGCCTGCTCACCGTGCTGCTCGCGCTCGGCGCGAACGTCTCGGTGACCATCGCCAAGGCGGTCGCCGGCCTGATCACCGGCAGCGCGGCCCTGCTGTCGGAGGCCGCGCACTCGGTGGCCGACTGCGGCACCGAGATCCTGCTGCTCACCGCGCTGCGCCGGTCCAACAAGCCGGCCGATGCCCGGCACCCGTTCGGCTACGGCAAGGAGCGGTACTTCTGGTCGCTGCTGGCCGCCGTGTCGATCTTCACGGCGGGCGCGCTGTTCTCCATCTACCAGGGCGTACATGTGCTCACCGGGCACCCGGAGGACCACCGGAGCCCGCTGGTCGGCTACGTGGTGCTGGCGGTCGCCTTCGTGCTGGAGGGGATCTCGCTCACCCAGGCGATCCGTCAGGTGCGCGCCGAGCAGGCCAAGGACCGGCTGCCGCTGGGCCTGTACCTGCGGCGCAGCGACGACCCCACGGTGAAGACCGTGCTCTACGAGGACAGCGCCGCGCTCACCGGGCTGCTGCTGGCCTTCGGCGGGCTGGGGCTCACCCAGCTCACCGGGTCCCCGGTGTGGGACGGCATCGCGTCGCTGCTGATCGGGGCGCTGCTCGTGGTGGTCGCCTACTTCCTCGGGCAGACCAACAAGAACCTGCTCATCGGCCGCCAGGCCGACCCCCGGCTGGTCCGGGCGATCCGCGGTCGGCTGGAGCAGCAGCCCGAGGTGGACGTGGTGGTGGACCTGCTGACCATGCTCACCGGCACCGACCAGGTGCTGGTCTGCGCCCGGATCGACTTCGTGGACTCGATCACCACCGCCGAGCTGGAGCGGGCCTGTGTGCGCATCGACAACGAGCTGCGCGAGGAGTTCGGCGACCTGGACGAGATCTTCATGGAACCCGTGCCGCGCCACGACCCGGAGCTGCGGGAGCGGGTGCGGGCCCGGTACGGCACGCTCTGGCGCCCCGAGAAACCGAACTGATGTGATAGGAAAAAGTGGTGAGTAGCGAACGCGACCGGCAGTGGGGGTTCCGGACCAGGGCGGTGCACGCGGGCGCCGCACCCGATCCGACCACCGGCGCCCGGGCGGTGCCGATCTACCAGTCCACCAGCTTCGTCTTCGAGGACACCACCGACGCGGCCAGCCTGTTCGCGCTGCAGAAGTACGGCACCATCTACAGCCGGATCGCCAACCCCACGGTCGCGGCGCTGGAGGAGCGGCTGGCCAGCCTGGACGGCGGGCTGGGCGCGGTGGCCACGGCCAGCGGGCAGGCCGCCGAGTTCCTCACCTTCGCCTGTCTGGCCGGCGCCGGTGACGAGATCGTGGCCGCCGCCGGGCTGTACGGCGGCACCATCACCCAGCTCGACGTGACGCTGCGCCGGTTCGGGGTGAACACGGTGTTCGTGTCCGGGGGCGAGCCCAAGGACTTCGCCGCCGCGATCACCGACAAGACCAAGCTGCTGTTCGCCGAGGTGATCGCCAACCCGTCCGGCGAGGTCGCGGACATCGCCGGCCTGGCCGAGGTGGCGCACGCCGCCGGGTTGCCGCTGGTCATCGACGCCACGCTGGCCACCCCGTACCTCTGCCGGCCGATCGAGCACGGCGCGGACATCGTGATCCACTCGGCCACCAAGTTCCTCGGCGGGCACGGCACCACGTTGGGCGGCGTGGTGGTGGAGGCCGGCCGGTTCGACTGGGGCAACGGGCGGTTCCCCCAGATGACCGAGCCCATCCCGTCCTACGGCGGGCTGAGCTGGTGGGGCAACTTCCAGGAGTTCGGCTTCCTCACCAAGCTGCGCTCCGAGCAGCTGCGCGACATCGGCCCCGCGCTGTCCCCGCACAGCGCGTTCCTGCTGCTGCAGGGGGTGGAGACGCTGCCGCAGCGGATGGAGGCGCACCTGGCCAACGCCCGCACGGTCGCCGAGTGGCTGGCCGCCGACCCGCGGGTGTCCTACGTGCGCTGGGCCGGGCTGCCGGACCACCCGCACCATGACCGGGCCGCCCGCTACACGCCGCTGGGGCCGGGGGCGGTGTTCGCCTTCGGCGTCCGCGGCGGGCGCGCCGCCGGCCAGACGTTCATCGAGTCGGTGGAGCTGTGCAGCCACCTGGCCAACGTCGGCGACGCCCGCACGCTGGTCATCCACCCCGGCTCTACCACCCATCAGCAGCTCACCGACGAGCAGCTGCGGTCCGGTGGGGTGCCGCCGGACCTGGTGCGGATCAGCGTCGGCCTGGAGGACTCCGACGACATCCTGTGGGACCTGGACCAGGCGCTGGCCGCCGCCGTGAAGGAGGCCTGATGACCGAGGCGAGCAACGGAGCGGCGTGGACCAACCCGGCGCCGGGCGAACGCCTCGCCCTGCTGCGCCGGACCCGCGGCGTGGCCATGCTGGGAGCGTCGCCGAACCCGGCCAGGGCCAGCAACTTCGTGGCCACGTACCTGCTGGCCAGCACCGACTACGACGTCTACTTCGTGAACCCGAACGCGAAGGAGATCCTGGGCCGCCCGGTGTACCCGTCGCTGGCCGAGCTTCCCGTCGTTCCGGACCTGGTGGACACCTTCCGCCGGCCGGCCGACCTGCCCGGCGTGCTGGACGAGGTACTGGCGATCGACGGCATCAAGGCCTGGTGGCTGCAGTTCGGCCTGTGGGAGCCGGAGCTGGCCCGGCGCGCGGAGGACGCCGGCCTGACCGTGGTGATGGACCGCTGCCTGAAGATCGAGCACGCCCGCTTCCACGGTGGTCTGCATTTGGCCGGTTTCAACACCGGCGTGATCACCTCCCGCCGAGCCACTGTGTCCCCCGCACGCGCCGAACCGGGCGCGCGCTCGGCCCGCGCGCGGGGCGCGCGGTGACCTCAGTCCAACGCGTCACGGGAGCGTGGCTGGACGGGGATCCGGCCGGCGACCGCCGGTTCGTGGACCTGCCCGGCGTCGAGCTGGAGCTGGGCGGGCGGCTGCCCGGGGTGCGGCTGGCCTACGAGACCTGGGGCAGCCTCTCACCGGCCAAGGACAACGCGGTGCTGGTGCTGCACGCGCTGACCGGGGACAGCCACGCAACCGGGCCGCCCGGGCCGGGGCATCCCACCGGCGGCTGGTGGGACGGGGTGATCGGGCCGGGCCTCGGCCTGGACACCGACCGCTGGTTCGTGGTCTGCTCGAACGTGCTCGGTGGCTGCCAGGGCAGCACCGGTCCCTCCTCGCCGGCCCCGGACGGCGCGCCATGGGGCAGTCGTTGGCCGGACACCACGATCCGGGACCAGGTGACCGTGGAGTTCGGCTTCGCCGACGCGCTGGGCATCCCCGCGTGGGCCGCCGTGGTCGGCGGCTCGATGGGCGGCCAGCGGGCCATCGAGTGGGCGTTGTGCGCGCCGGACCGGGTCCGCCGGGTGGTGGTGATGGCGGCGAACGCCGAGGCCAGCGCCGACCAGGTCGGCACCTGTTCCATCCAGATCGACGCCATCCGGGCCGACCCGCGCTGGCACGGCGGCGACTACTACGACGACCCGGTGGGGCCGCACGTCGGGATGGGCATCGCGCGGCGGATCGCCCACCTGACCTACCGGACCGCCGAGGAGGTGGACGACCGGTTCGGCCGGTCCGCGCAGGACGGCACCGACCCGCTGCGCGGCGGGCGGTTCGCCGTGCAGTCCTACCTGCAACATGCCGAGGACGGCCTGCGCAACCGGTTCGACGCGGGCACCTACGTGGCTCTGACGTCGGCGATGAACAGCCACGAGATCGGCCGGGGGCGGGGCGGCACGCGGGCCGCGCTGCGCCGGCTGCGGGCCGAGCCGACCATCGTCGGGGTGGACACCGACCGGCTCTACCCGCTGCGCCAGCAGGTGGAGCTGGCCGAGATGCTCGGCGTGGCGCCGGTAGTGCTGCGCTCCGAACGCGGTCACGACGGCTTCCTGGTCGAGGTCGAGCAGGTGAACGCGGTACTCGCGGAAGCGATGGGCCGCTAGACAACCTCGGGTTGTCATTTGGACGCTAGACAACCTATGGTTGTCGCATGACGACGAACCCGATCCGCCTCGACGACCTGATCGACGGCATCAAGAAGGTGCACCCCGACGCGCTCGAGCAACTGACCAGCGCGGTGCTCGCGGCGGAGCACCTCGGGGAGCTGGCCGACCACCTGATCGGCCATTTCGTGGACCAGGCGCGCCGCTCCGGGGCCTCCTGGACGGACATCGGCAACAGCATGGGCGTGACCAAGCAGGCCGCCCGCAAGCGCGGGGTGCCGAAGTCGCCGGGGCAGCCCGACATGGACGCCAGCGAGGGCTTCAGCCGGTTCACCCCGAGGGCGCGGAAGGTGGTGGTGGCGGCCCAGGAGGAAGCCCGGAAGGCGGGCAACTCCGAGATCGGCCCGGCGCACCTGATCCTGGGCCTGCTGACCGAGCCGGCCGGCCTGGCCGCGAAGGCGATCACCGCCCAGTCGGTGTCGCTGGACGCCGTGCGGAAGCGGGTGGCCGGCGCGCTGCCGGCGGCGTCGGTCGACCTGCCCGCGCTGATCCCGTTCGACGCCCCCGCGCGCAAGGCCCTGGAGCTGACCTTCCGCGAGGCGCTGCGGCTCGGGCACAACTACATCGGCACCGAGCACATCCTGCTGGCCCTGCTGGAGCTGGAGGACGGCAGCGGCCTGCTGACCGGCCTGGGCCTGACCAAGCCGGCCACCGAGGAGCACGTCAAAGCCGCCCTGGCCGCCATCGTCGCCGAGCAGGACGGCTAGACGGAGGGGAGGCGGCCGGTTTTGACCGCCTGGACCAGGGCGGCGTGGTCGGCCTCGGTCTGGTCGGCGTAGGCGCGGGCGAACTCGCACAGCGCCTCGTCCAGTGCCTCCGACTTGCCCACGTAGCCGGCGATCATGGATGCGCCGCTGGTCCGGGAGTGGCCCTTGGCGAGCAGGTGGCCGACCACGCCGGCGTAGTCGTCCAGGGCCTCGGAGTCGATCGAGTCCAGCGCCACGGTGCCCTTCATGTTGCGGAACTGGCGCACGTAGTACTGCCGGCCGCCGGCGGTGGCCCAGCCGAGCAGCGGGTCGCTGACCGTCTGCAGCGCCTGCTGGTACTCCACCACCCGCTGCCCCTGGTGGGCGTGCCAGGCCGACTCGCCGTGCACGTAGCGGGCCAGCACGGACCGGCGCGCCTCCTTGAGCTGCAGGAACACCACGTCGTCGGCGCTGCTCCCCTCGAGCAGGGCGACGTAGGCGCGCAGCCCGACGCTGCCCACACCGACCACCTTGTGGGCGATGTCCACCAGCGTGTAGCCGCCGAGCAGCCGCCGCCAGTGCGGGGCCAGCGTGTCCAGGTAGGCGTCCAGCGCCTCGGCCAACTGGTCTGCCTCTTCGGCGGAGACCCGGGTGATCAGTGGCGGCTCCTCCACGATCCGCCGGGTGTCGCCGTGCTCCTCGGTGAACCGGGGCAGCGCCCGGTCACTGGTGCGCTTGCGCGCCCGGTCGGCGGCCCGGCGGATCTCCGCGCGCAGGTGTTTGTCGGAGGCGTCCTCGGCCAGCCGGTCCACGTCCAGGCGCTGGTAGGAACGGGACAGCAGCGGCTCGTCGGCCAGGTAGCGGACCTCCTCGCGGTAGGCCGCCACGCACGCGGCGACCGCCCGTTCGCAGTCCTGTTCACTCGCCCTGTTCTGCCGGCCGGCCACCCAGATGCTGGCCACCAGGCGGCGCAGGTCCCACTCCCAGCCGCCCGGGTGGGCCTCGTCGAAGTCGTTCAGGTCGATCACCAGGTCGCGCTCCGGCGAGGCGTAGAAGCCGAAGTTGCCCAGGTGCGCGTCGCCGCACACCACCGGGGTGATCCCGGTGCTGGCCAGGTGGGCCACGTCCTCCGCCATCACCACCGCCGAGCCGCGCAGGAACCCGTACGGCGATTCGGCCATCCGGCTCACCCGGATCGGGATCAGCCGGTCCAGCCGCCCCTGGTGCGACTCGATGATCAGCTCCACCGGGTCGGGCCGGCCGACCGCCGGCGGGCGCCAGAGCGCGAGCTCCGACCGGGGCACCCGCTTGCGCAGCTCCTTGCCCAGCTTGTAGCGCTCGGTCCGAGGCTCCGGCCGGCGGCGCAACGAGGAGTAGACGGTGCCGTCGGTACCGGCGATCACCACGTGATCGTGGGACGGGGATTCGGCCACCCGCGGATCCTACTGCCGGGGCGCTACCACCCGCGTCTCCTCGACCAGCCAGGACAGGTACTCGGCGCTGCCGCCGGTGATCGGCGTGGCGATGATCTCCGGCAGGTCGTAGTTGTGGCCCGCCGCCACGTGCTCGACCAGCGCGCCGACCCGGTCCGCCGAGGTCTTGATCTCCACCCGCCACTCGCGTTCCGTCTGGATCTCGCCTTCCCAGCGGAACACGCTGGTCACCGGCCCGACCACCTGCGCACACGCGCCCAACCGGGCCTCGATGGCCCCGGCGGCCAGCGCCCGGGCCACCTCCTCGCTGTCCGTGGTGGAGGTGACGACAACGTGCTCGGCGGTCATGCGCGGCAGACTACCGGCGGAACGCGTCCAGGATCCGGTCGGCGGCCAGGGCGGGGGTGAGCTCGCCGTCCAGCACGGCGCGCTCCAGCTCGGGGGTCAGCTCGCGGACCTCGGGATGGGTGCGCAGGTCGTTGCGCAGCCGGTCGTTGACCATGGTCCACATCCAGCGCACCTGCTGGCGGCGGCGGCGCTCGGTGAGCTGGCCGGAGGCGTCCAGCCGGTCCTGGTGATCGGTGACCTTGCGCCACACCTCGTCCACGCCGGCGTTGGTGGCGGCGCTGCAGGTCAGCACCGGCACCTCCCAGTCGTGGTCCGGGCCGCGCAGCATGCGCAGCGCGCCGGCCAGCTCGCGGGCCGCCCGGCGGGCGTCCTTCTCTCCCGGGCCGTCGGCCTTGTTCACCGCGATCACGTCGGCCAGCTCCAGGATGCCCCGCTTGATGCCCTGCAGCGCGTCACCGGTGCGGGCCAGGGTGAGGAACAGGAAGGTGTCCACCATGTCGGCCACCGCGTACTCGGACTGCCCGACGCCGACCGTCTCCACGATCAGCACGTCGTAGCCGGCGGCCTCCAGCACGACCATGCTCTCCCGGGTCGCGGTGGCCACCCCGCCCAGCGTGCCGGCGGTGGGGGAGGGTCGGATGAACGCCGCCTCGTCGGTGGCCAGCCGGCCCATCCGCGTCTTGTCGCCCAGGATGCTGCCGCCGCTGCGCGAGGACGAAGGGTCCACGGCGACCACCCCGACCCGGTGGCCGTCCCCGGTCAGCTGGGTGCCCAGCGCGTCGATGAAGGTCGACTTGCCCACCCCGGGCACCCCGGTGATGCCCACTCGGCGGGCCTTCCCGGTGGCCGGCAGCAGCTCCACCAGCAGCCGCTGGGCCAGCTCGCGGTGGTCGGGCCGGCGCGACTCCACCAGGGTGATCGCGCGGGCGATCCAGCGGCGCGAGCCCTGCCGCACCCCGTCCAGGTAGGACTCAAGTGGGGCGCTCATCGTGCCCCCCGTGAGTGGCGAGTATTGCTATAGCCATACTCGCCACTCACGGGTTGCGCTCGCGCAGCGAGCGCAACAACTCCACAGCCGCGTCCGCGATCACCGTCCCCGGCGGGAAGATGGCCGCCGCCCCCGCCTCGCGCAGCGCGTCGAAGTCGCCCGGCGGGATCACCCCGCCGACCACGATCAGCACGTCGTCCGCGCCCAGCTCGGCCAGCTCGTCGCGCAGCGCGGGCACCAGGGTGAGGTGGCCGGCGGCCAGCGAGGACACCCCGACCACGTGCACGTCGGCCTCCACCGCCTGGCGGGCCACCTCGGCCGGGGTCTGGAACAGCGGGCCGACGTCCACGTCGAAGCCCAGGTCGGCGAACGCGGTGGCGATCACCTTCTGCCCCCGGTCGTGGCCGTCCTGGCCCATCTTGGCCACCAGGATCCGGGGCCGCCGGCCGGTCTGCTCCTCGAACTCGGCGCACGCCGCCTGGGCCGCCTCGATCGAGCTCACCCGGCCATCCCCCTTCCCGGCCTCGTCGCGATACACACCGGACAGAGTGCGCAACGAGGCGGTGTGCCGGCCGTACACCTTCTCCAGCGCGTCCGAGATCTCGCCGACGGAGGCCTTCGCCCGGGCCGCGTTCACCGCGCAGGCCAGCAGGTTCTGCTCCAGTCCACCGGCCCGGTCGCCGCGCTCAGCCGCTTCCGCCGCGCGGGTCAACGCGTGCAGCGCCGCCTCACACGCCTCGGTGTCCCGCTCCTCGCGCAGCCGCTTCAGCCGGGCCACCTGCTGGGCCAGCACGTCCGCGTTGTCGATCTTGAGGACGTCGATCGACTCGTCCGCGTCCACCCGGTAGGTGTTCACCCCGATCACCGGCTGGCGGCCGGAGTCGATGCGCGCCTGGGTGCGCGCGGCCGCCTCCTCGACGCGCAGCTTCGGGATGCCCTCGTCGATGGCCTTGGCCATCCCGCCGGCCTCTTCCACCTCGGTGATGTGCTCCCACGCGCGCCGGGCCAGGTCGTGGGTGAGCTTCTCCACGTAGTAGCTGCCGCCCCACGGGTCGATCACCCGGGTGGTGCCGGACTCCTGCTGCAGCAGCAGCTGGGTGTTGCGGGCGATTCGGGCGGAGAAGTCGGTGGGCAGCGCCAGCGCCTCGTCCAGCGCGTTGGTGTGCAGCGACTGGGTGTGGCCCTGGGTGGCGGCCATCGCCTCCACACAGGTGCGCACCACGTTGTTGTAGACGTCCTGTGCGGTGAGCGACCAGCCCGAGGTCTGGCTGTGCGTGCGCAGGGACAGCGACTTGGCGTTCTTCGGGCCGAACTGGCGGACCAGCTTGGCCCACAGCAGCCGCCCGGCGCGCATCTTGGCGACCTCCATGAAGAAGTTCATGCCGATCGCCCAGAAGAACGACAGCCGGGGCGCGAACGCGTCCACGTCCATGCCGGCATCGATGCCCGCGCGCAGGTACTCCACCCCGTCGGCCAGCGTGTAGGCCAGCTCCAGGTCGGCGGTCGCCCCGGCCTCCTGGATGTGGTATCCGGAGATGGAGATCGAGTTGAACTTGGGCATCTTTTGCGAGGTGAAGGAGAAGATGTCCGAGATGATCCGCATCGACGGCTGGGGCGGGTAGATGTAGGTGTTGCGGACCATGAACTCCTTGAGGATGTCGTTCTGGATGGTCCCCGCGAGCTGCTCCGGCTTCACCCCCTGCTCCTCGGCCGCCACGATGTACAGCGCGAGCACCGGGAGCACCGCGCCGTTCATGGTCATCGACACGGACATCTTGTCCAGCGGGATGCCGTCGAACAGCTGGCGCATGTCGTAGATGGAGTCGATGGCCACGCCGGCCATGCCGACGTCCCCGGGCACCCGGGGGTGGTCGGAGTCGTAGCCCCGGTGGGTGGGCAGGTCGAACGCGACGGACAGGCCCTTCTGCCCGGCGGCCAGGTTGCGCCGGTAGAAGGCGTTGGACGCGGAAGCGGTGGAGAACCCGGCGTACTGCCGGACCGTCCACGGCTGGGTGGTGTACATCGCCGGGTAGGGGCCGCGCAGGTACGGCGCGATGCCCGGGTAGGTGGCCAGGAAGTCCAGCCCGGCGGTGTCGGCGGCGGTGTACAGCGCGGGCACCTCGATGCCCTCCGGGGTGAGCCAGGACCGCTCGCCGGGGTCGCCCCCGGTCTGCTCCCGGACCAGCTCGGTCCACTGCTTCTCCGCCTCGGGCGCGGCGCCGAACTCCTCGAACGGCAGGCCGCCGAAGTCAGGGATGGTCACTTCGCTACCCCCAGTTCGTCCAGCACGGCGGTGAGCACCTCGACGGCGTCGCAGCCAGCGAACACGTAGCCGTCCGCGGTTGACGTACCCGGTTTCCCGGCCAGGATCACCTTGGTCGCGCCGGCCGTTCGCAACGCCTCGGCGACCGGGCCGGCGGACTCCGCGTAGCTGGGGTCCGCGCCGCACAGGCAGGCGACCGGGGTCCCGGCCTCGGCGAACGCCGCCGCCAGCTCCTCCGGGGTGCCGGCCGCCGACGGGGTGTCCAGGCCGCCGGCCTGGAACAGGTTGGTGGCGAACCCGACCCGGGCGGTCGCGGACGCGGCCGAGCCCAGGGTGGCCAGGAACACCCCCGGCCGGGCGCCGGTGGCCGCGACGTGTGCGTCGGCGCGGTCGCGCAGCGCTTCGAACGCCGCCGCCCGGCGCACCCTGGGCAACAGACCCCGAGGGGCGGGGCGCGGGTCCGGGGTGCGGTTTGGCAGCTTCTCGGTCAGGTTCGGGAACTCGCTGACGCCGAGCACGGGTTCCTTCCGGGTGGCCAGCCGGCGCTCCCGCTTGCCCCAGGTGGCGGCCAGTGCCTCGGCCAGCGAGCCGTCGCGCAGCGCGGTGGCCACCCCGCCGGCCCGTTCGATCTCGGTGAACGCCGACCAGGCCCGCCGGGCCAGGTCGGCGGTGAGCCGCTCCACGTACCACGAACCGCCGGCCGGGTCGACCACCCTGGCCAGGTGCGACTCGGCGATCAGCAGCGACTGGGTGTTGCGCGCGATGCGCCGGGAGAACGGGTCGGGCAGGCCGAGCGCGGCGTCGAACGGCGGCACGGTGACCGAGTCGGCGCCTCCGACCCCGGCACCGAAGCAGGCCAGCGTGCCGCGCAGCATGTTCACCCACGGGTCACGGGCGGTGACCATGACCTCGGAGCCGACCACGTGCTGGCGCTGCGCGGCCTGCTCACCGGTGACCCCGCACTCCCGGGCCACCCTGGCCCACAGCCCGCGCGCGGCGCGCAGCTTGGCGATGGTGGCGAACTGGTCGGCGGTGGCCGCGTAGCGGAACTCCAGCTGGCGCAGCGCGTCGGCGGTGCTCAGCCCGGATTCGGTGAGCGCGCGCAGGTAGGCCACCCCGGCGGCGAGGGAGTAGGCCAGTTCCTGGGCGTCCTCGGCGCCGGCATTGTGCACGGGGGTGGCGTCCACCGAGATCGCCCGCAGGTTCGGCCAGTCCCGGGCGCACCGGCCGGCCAGCTCCGCGGCGGTGCGCAGTGCGGCGTCCACGTCCAGCTCGGCGTCCCGGCCGGCCAGCCAGCCGAAGGGGTCGGCGCCCAGCACTCCGGTCAGCGCGTCCCCGGGGACCTCGCGCCGCCGGGCCAGGTCGACCAGGTCCCGCGCGGCGGCCTCGGTGTGTTCCGGCCCGGCGTCCAGCGCGATCGGGGCCATGTCCAGCAGCACGTCGGCGAGCACGGTGGGCAGGGAGCCGGGCGGCAGCGCGCCCTCGCCGAGCACCAGCCACAGCGAGGTGACCCCGTTCTCCAGGTCGGCCAGCACCGCCTCGGCGGTGGCCGCCTGGTCCGGGTCGGCGTGCCGCTGGCGCAGGTCCCAGCCGTCCGGGTTGGCGCCGAGCGGGCGGGCGCCGCGCACGAACGGGTCCACCCCGGGCACGCCGGCGCCTTCCGGCGCGTCCTCGGCGGTGTACAACGGAGCGATGGTCACGCCGTCGCCGAGCCTCGTGGCCAGCAGCTCCTCGACCGGGCCGGTGTGGTCCTCCGGCAGCCGGCCGGACTTGCGGAGCACCCCCGCGATGAGCTCGCGCCACTGCTCACGGGTGGCCGGCGGAAACTCGTCGGCCAGCGCCAACGTCGACGGCTGTGTCATATCGATACTTTAGGGTGCGAGTGTTCCCCCGGCGACGCGGACGCCGCCAGATGTGGTGAGTGCTACTCCGCTTCCAGGGCCGGTCCGAGGATCAGGGCCATCAGCCGGGCGAACAGGTCGTCGGGCACCGCCGCCGGTTCGATGCCGCCCTCCATGGCCAGCCCGTTGGAGATGGCCAGGATGGTCACCGTCAGCTCCTCCGCACTGAGCGGCAGCTCGACGCCCCGGGCCTCGGCCAGCCGGGTGATCTGGCGGGCGACGGCGGCCCGGTTCTCCCGGCGGCGCCGGGCCAGCTCCTCGCGCATCTCCGCGTCCCGCCGGGCCAGCCCGATGTACTCGAACAGCAGGTTCTGCCAGGTGCCGTCGGCGTGGATGGCCGCGACCAGGCTGTGCCCGATGGCCTGCACCGCCACGTTCAGGTCGGGCACCATCTCGAACGCCTTGATCGCGTCGGCCAGGCGCTGGCTGACCTGCTCGTCCATCAGCGCCAGGATCAGCTCGTCCTTGCTGGCGAAGTTGGAGTAGACGGCACCCTTGGTCAGCTGTGCGGCCTCGGCGATGTCGGTCACCGAGGAGGACGCGATGCCCTTCGCGGCGAACACCGCGGCGGCGGCATCCAACACCCGCCGGCGAGTTTCCTCCCGCGTCGGCCGGGTGCGCCCGCTCAGTGATCTGCTTGCCACGGGGTCAGGCTAACAAGTTCGGCAACGCTGTGTGACCAGGCTTTATACCCACTGGAATGTAAACCTCCCGGAGATCTTGACGGTGGCGGTCTCGGCGCCATACTTGGGCGCACTCGATACCGATCGGTATCGAAAAAACGGAGGTCCCCGAATGCGCTCCGCCCTGGCGCTCGTCACCCTGTTCGCCGCCCTGCTCGTCGCCTCGGGTCCGCCCGCGGTGGCGGCCGCCACCGCCTCCGGCGGCCTGGACGACCGGGGCTGTCGGCCGTCCGAGCGGCATCCCTCGCCGGTGGTGCTGCTGCACGGGCTGGGCGGGAACGGGCCGGGCAACCTGGGTCCGCTGGGCCGGCGACTGGCCGGCGAGGGCTACTGCGCCTACCAGCTGACCTACGGGCAGCCGGTGCCCGGGGTGCCGGTCGGCGGCCTGAACAGGATCGAGGAGTCGGCCCGGGAGATCGGCGAGTTCATCGAGCGGGTCAGGGCGGACACCGGCGCGTCGAAGGTCGACATCGTCGGCCACTCCGAGGGCGGGTTCCTGTCGCTGTACGTGCCGAAGAAGCTGGGCATCGCCCGGAAGGTGGACACGGTCGTGGCCCTGGCACCCCCCACCCACGGGACCACCTTCGGCGGGCTGGTCAGCGTCGCGGACACCGCCCAGCAGCGGGAGCTGGTGGACCGGGTGCTGCGGCAGTCCGGCTGCCAGGCCTGCCCGCAGCTGCTCCCCGGCGGCTCGGCGGTGCGCGAGCTGGACGACGGCCCGATCGCCCAGGACGGGATCGCGTACACGGTGATCGCCACCCGGGCCGACGCGCTGGTCACTCCGCACGAGAGCGAGCTGCTGGGCACCGAGGAGACCGCGTTTATCCGCGAGCGGGGGGTGCACAACCTCTACGTGCAGGACGAGGTGCCGGTGGATGCGGTCGGGCACATCGGGCTGGCCTACGACGAGGCGGTGCACCGGATGGTGCTGAACGCTCTCGACCCCGACCGCGCCGAGCCGCTGCCGCCGGTGAGTGCCGGCGTGCCGCTCTAGCTATCCCTCCAGCTCGACGACGGCGAAGGACTCCCCGGGCAGGGCCGCCTTCGCGCCGTCCACCCGGACGGCCGCGCTGGCCAGCAGGGCGTCCCGGACCGGGCCGTCGAGCCGGAAACCGGCCTCGGTGCCGCCCAGGTTGACCAGCACCCGGAGGCCGCGCCGGCGCAGCAGGACGGTGCGCGCCGCCTCGTCCACCTCCACCCCCAGCCGGTCCAGCCAGGGGTCGGACAGCTCCGGGCGGGCCCGGCGGAGCGCGATCAGCTCCCGGTAGGTGCGGAGCAGGCCGGCGTGCGGCTCCCGGTCGGGCTCGGTCCAGTCCAGCTTGGAGTCCAGGAACGTCCGCTCGGCGTTGGGGTCCGGCACCTCGGCCCCGGCATCCCAGCCGTGCTCGGCGAACTCCTCGACCCGCCCCCGCCGGATGGCCTCGCGCAGGTCGGCGTCCGGGAAGTGGGAGAAGAACCGCCACGGCGTGCGCGCTCCCCATTCCTCGCCCATGAACAGCATCGGGGTGTACGGCGAGCAGAGCACCAATGCCGCGCCGCAGGCCAGCAGGCCGGGGGAGAGGGCGGCCGAGATGCGGTCGCCGGTCGCCCGGTTGCCGATCTGGTCGTGGTTCTGCAGGTAGGCCAGGAACCGGTGGCCCGGGGTCAGCGCGGTGTTCACCGGCCGGCCGTGGTGGCGGCCGCGGAAGGTAGACATGGTGTCCGCGTGGAAGAAGGCGCCGCGCAGCGTGGCGGCCAGCCCGGGCAGCGTGCCGAAGTCGCCGTAGTAGCCCTGCCGCTCGCCGGTGAGTGCCGCGTGCAGCTGGTGGTGGACGTCGTCGTTCCACTGCGCCTGTAATCCGTAGCCGCCGCCCTCCCGCGCGGTGACCAGGCGCGGGTTGTTCAGGTCCGACTCGGCGATCAGGGTCAGCGGCCGGCGGACATGCGCCTCCAGCGCGGCCACCTCCACGGCCAGCTCCTCCAGCACGTGGACCGCCCTGGTGTCGACCAGCGCGTGCACCGCGTCCAGCCGCAGGCCGTCCACGTGGAAGTCGCGCAGCCACATCAGCGCGTTGTCGATCACGTAGCGGCGCACCTGGTCGGAGCCGGGGCCGTCCAGGTTGAGCGTGGGGCCCCAGATGTTGCGCCCGGCGAAGTACGGCCCGAAGCGGTCCAGGTAGGCGCCGGAGGGGCCGAGGTGGTTGTAGACCGCATCCAGCAGCACGCCCAGCCCGCGCGCGTGGCAGGAGTCCACGAACCGGCAGAACGCGTCCGGGCCGCCGTAGTTCTCCGTCGCCGCGTACCAGAGCACCCCGTCGTAGCCCCAGTTGCGCGGGCCGTCGAAGGCGTTCACCGGCAGCACCTCGACCAGGTCCACGCCGAGCCCGACCAGGTGGTCCAGCCGTTCGATCGCGGAGTCGAACGTGCCGGCCGGGGTGAAGGTGCCGACGTGCAGCTCGTAGACCACGCTGCCGGGCAGCGCGCGCCCGGTCCAGGCGTGGTCGGTCCAGGCGAAGGTCTCCGGGCGGTACACCCGGGAGGGCCGGTGTACCCCGTGAGGCTGGTGCCGGGAACGGGGGTCGGGCAGCGGCGTTGGATCGTCGTCCAACAGATACGCGTAGTCGGTGCCGTGGCCGGCCCCGGGAACCTCCACCCGCCACCATCCGTCGGGTTCGGAGGTCAGGTCCCGCCGGCCGCCGTCGATCTCCACCTGGACCCGGTTCCGGCCGGGCGCCCACACCTCGAACTCCACGTGGACCAACCCTAGTGCTCTCAGGCTCGTGACTTCCTTCACTCCTTAGAGCACAGGTGGTAATGAAATTAGGTACGAGACGTTCTCTATGGCATGCTATCTCGCATGTCAGGTACGAATGGCCAGCAGCGCGCCGGGGGCTGGGCGCTCCCGTTGGTCGTGCTGATCGTCGGCATGTTCATGTCCGTCCTGGACACCAGCATCGTGAACGTGGCCATTCCCCGCATGCAGTCCGAGCTGGGCGCCAGCACCGACGACATCAAGTGGGTGGTCACCGGGTACACCCTCGCCCTCGGCGTGATCGTGCCGCTGAGCGGCTGGCTGGGGGAGCGTTTCGGGCAGACCACCGTCTACCTGAGCTCGCTGCTCGGCTTCACCGCCGCGTCGGCGCTGTGCGGCATGGCGTGGAGCCTGGACAGCATGATCGCCTTCCGCATCCTGCAGGCGATCCCCGGCGGCGTGCTGCCGGTCGTCACGATGACCCTGCTCTACCGGATCGTGCCGAAGGAGCGCATCGGCGCGGCCATGGGCATGTACGGCCTGGGCGTGGTGTTCGCGCCCGCGCTGGGCCCGACCCTGGGCGGCTACCTGGTCGAGTACGTCAACTGGCGGCTGATCTTCTACATCAACGTGCCGGTCGGCATCCTCGGTGCCATTGCCGCGTTCGTCGTCTTCCCCCGGATCAGGCCGACCAGCTGGCCCAAGTTCGACCTGTGGGGCTTCCTGACCATCGCGTACGGCCTGTTCGCCCTGCTGCTGGCCACCGACAAGGGCCAGGACTGGGGCTGGACCAGCTACCCGATCCTCATCCTGCTGGTCTCCAGCGCGCTCAGCCTGGCGCTGTTCGTGGTCGTCGAGCTCGAGTCGGCCAACCCGCTGATCGACGTGCGGATCTTCAAGGTGTGGCCCTACACCAACTCCCTGATCCTCATCTCGGTGATCTCGATCGGGCTGTTCACCACGCTGTACTACGTGCCGCAGTTCCTCCAGGTCACCCAGGGCATGCAGGCGTTCGACGCCGGCCTGGTGCTGATGCCCTCGGCGCTGGTGATGGTGGTGCTCATGCCGATCGCCGGGCGGCTGTACGACCGGTTCGGGCCGCGCTGGCCGGCGACCATCGGGCTGGCGATCACCGCGATCGGCACCTACCTGATGACCTCGATCACGCCGGACACCCCGCGCCACGTGCTGATCATGTGGACCGCGCTGCGCAACGTGGGCGTCGGCATGTCCATGATGCCGATCATGACCGCCGGGGTGGCCGCGCTGGCCACCAGCCGGGTGGGCTCGGGCAGCGCGATGAACAACGTCGCGCAGCGGGTCTCGTCCAGCCTCGGCCTGGCCATCTTCGGCGGCATGCTGACCTACCAGCAGGCCCAGCTGATGAGCGACCGCGGCGGCCTGTACTCCACCGGCGCCAACGGCCTCAGCGCGATCACCCAGGCCGCTGAGCAGGGTCCCGCCGGGCTGTACCCGATCTACATGAAGCTGTCCGCGAGCGTGCTGACCACCACCTACGCCAACCTGTTCCTGGTGGTCACGGTGCTCTGCGCGATCGGCGTCGGGCTCGCCCTGCTGCTGCGCCACGGCCCGGCCAAGCCGGTGGAGGAAGCCCCGGCACCCGCGCCCGCGCCGGCGGCCCCGGCCGAGGAGCGGCGGCCCACCCCGGTGCCCGCGCAGTCCCGCAAGCCCAGCCGGGAGGAAACCCTGGACCGGCTGGACGAGCAGTCCGCCCAGGCGGCGGCGGGCGTGCACGTCTGACCAGTGACCCCCGCCCCATACGATTCGGGCAACGAGGGGGGAATCGATGGGCGCGGCGACCACCGGCCACACGGCGGTGCGGTTCACCGGGGTGACCAAGGCCTTCGCCGGCGGCGTGCTCGCACTGGACGGCGTTGACCTGCGGGTGGTGGGCGGGGAGTTCGTCGGGGTGGTCGGCCCGTCCGGCTGCGGGAAGAGCACGTTGCTGCGCCTGGCCGCCGGGTTGGCCGCCCCCACCGGCGGCCGGATCACGGTGAGCTCCGACCGGGTCGGGTTCGTCTTCCAGGACCCGACGCTGCTGCCCTGGCGCGGCGCGCTGGCCAACGTCGCGCTGCCGGCCGAGCTGCGCCGGCTGCCCAAGGCGGAGCGGCTGGCCCGGGCCAGGCGGGCGCTGGAGACGGTGGGGCTCACCGGTTTCGAGAAGGTACTGCCGGCCCAGCTCTCCGGCGGCATGCGCATGCGGGTGTCCCTGGCCAGGGCGCTGGTGTTCGAGCCGGACGTGTTCCTCTTCGACGAGCCATTCGGCGCGCTGGACGAGATCACCCGGCTGCGCCTGCAGGAGGAGCTGCGCCGGATGGCCGATGACGCCGGGTTCAGCAGCCTGTTCGTGACCCACTCGGTGCCCGAGGCGGTCTACCTGGCCGACCGGGTGGTGGTGATGTCCGCGCGGCCGGGCCGGATCGTGGCGGAGATCGACATCCCGTTCGGCCGTCCCCGGCCGCCGGAGCTGCGTTTCGATCCCCGGTTCGGCGCCACCGCCGCCGAGGTCTCGGCCGCCCTGGTCGACGGGGCCGCGACCGCCCCGGCGGACCGGGCGTGAGCCGGGCCCGCGCGGTGGCGCGCGCCGTGCTGCCGGTGCTTACCGCCGTGCTGGCTTTCCTCGGCGTGTGGCTGTTCGTCAGCTACGTGCTGCTGACCCCGGAGCGCCGGCAGATCCTGGTGCCGCCGCCGCAGGACGTGCTGACCCGGTCGCTGCTGGACTGGTCGCGGCTGCGGCCGATGCTCCGGGCGCTGCTGCTGGACGTGCAGATCTCCATGCTCGGCCTGCTCATCGCCTGCGTGCTCGGGGTGGCCGCCGCGATCGTGATGAGCCAGTCGTCCTGGTTGGAGCGCGGCCTCTACCCGTTCGCCATCGTGTTGCAGACGGTGCCCATCCTGGCGATCGTGCCGCTCATCGGGCTCTGGTTCAGCTACGGGTTCGCCGGCCGGATCGTGGTGTGCGTGATCATCGCGGTGTTCCCGATGATCGCCAACACGCTGTTCGGCATCCACTCCGTGGAGCGCGGGGCGCACGACCTGTTCACCCTGAACCGGGCCAGCCGCTGGCAGCGCCTGGTCAAGCTGCAGCTGCCGGCGGCGCTGCCGTCCATGTTCGCCGGGCTGCGCATCTCCGCCGGGCTGTCGGTGATCGGCGCGCTGGTGGGTGACTTCTTCTTCGTGCAGGGACAGCCCGGGCTGGGCACCCTGCTCTCCGTTTACATCTCCCGGGTGAGCTCCACCGACCTGTTCGCCGCGATCATGCTCTCCTCGCTGTACGGTATCGTGATCTTCAGCCTGTTCACCGGCCTGACCGGCCTGGTGATCGGCTCGTGGTACCGGGGCGCGCGCACCACCCGCGAGGAGAACTGAGGCCCGAGGGGAGCGTTCATGCGGCGGACCCGTCTGGTCGTCGTGCTGGTCGGCCTGGTGCTCGCCGGATGCTCCGGCCCCGGTCCTTCCGCCGGCTCGTCGTCGGGGCTGCCACCGGCTCCGGAGGGGCAACGGCTGGCCGGTGTGTGCCCGGAGACCGTCGTGGTGCAGCAGAACTGGGAGCCAGAGGCGGAGTACGCCGGGGTGTACGCGCTGGTCGGCCCCGGCTACACGGTGGACGCGGACCGCAAGCGGGTGTCCGGCCCGCTGGTCGTGGGCGGCCGGGACACCGGGGTGCGCATCGAGATCAGGGCCGGCGGAGCGGCCATCGGTTTCGGTGCGATCAGCGCGCAGATGTACCTGGATCGCTCGATCACCCTGGGCATGATCGGTACGGACGGCGCCATCAAGAGCTCGGCCGGCCAGCCGGTCACCGCGGTGATCTCGCAGATGGCGAAGAGCCCGCAGATCATCATGTGGGACCCGGCCAGCCACCCGGACTGGCGCACCATCGCCGACATCGGGCGCTCGGACGCCACCGTGGTCGTCCAGAAGGACGCCCTCTACGCCCAGCTGCTGGTGGAGAGGGGCCTGCTGCGGGCCGACCAGATCGACCAGGGGCACACCGGCTCCGCCGTCCGGTTCGTGGCCGACCCGACGATCGCCGAACAGGGCTACGCGACCGCCGAGCCGTACGTGTTCCAGCACGAGGTGCCCAGCTGGGGCAAACCGGTGCGCTACCAGCTGCTGTCCGACGTGGGTTTCAGCATCTATCCGGACGCGCTGTCCGTGCGCACCGGTGACCTGCCCGCCCTCGCGCCCTGCCTGCGCCGGCTGGTCCCCGTTCTGCAGCGGGCGCAGGTCGACTACATGGCCGCGCCGGGCCCGGTGAACCGCCTGATCGCCGACCTGGTGACCCGCTACGCCGACGGCTGGAGCTACTCGATCGGCGTGGCCGACTACGCCACCCGGGTCATGCGGGAGCAGGGCATCGTGGCCAACGACGCCAGCGGCCCGCTGGGCGGCATGGACCCCTCCCGGGTGCAGGCCACCATCGACACCTTCGCACCGGTAGTGGCCCGCTCCGGCGGCCGGCCGAAACCCGGCCTGACCGCCGCCGACATCGCCACCAACCAGTTCCTGGACCCGTCGATCCGGCTTCCGTGAGGGATTGGCTGGCCGCCCTTCGTGCGGGTGTGGGTGGGTTGCTCACGTACCGTGAGGCCGAAGCGTCCCGATGGGGGCTGTTTCGGGGCGGGCGCGCATCGATATCCACACCAGCGGGGTACAGTCCTTGATCAAACCCCGCTCACGTGGATCTCGACGAGCGAACCCTCGCCCAATCGCCAACTCGACCGTCACACACCGTGACAGAGCGGACGGCGGCGCCGAGCCGGACGCGACCGGCGCCACCCAAGCGACGGCGGACCGCCGCCGCGCCGTCCAGGCCGTCTTTGAACCGAACCGCGCTCAGCGTTGCCGAGCGGCCAGGAAGTGGGCGATGTCGGCGGTTGCCGTGTACAGCGCGCGGTATCGGGGGTAGTACTCGGCGTACACCTCGGCGGCCGCCGGGTCGGGGCGGACGGTCTCGCGTACCGGGTTCCAGCGGGTGATGTCCGGTTCGGCGCCCACGGCGATGCCGGCGAGCAGCGCGTCGCCCAGGGCGGCGCCGATCTTCTCGGCGGGGATCTGCTGCGGCAACCCGGTGACGTCGCTGACGATCTGGGTCCACAGGCCGCCCTGGGTGCCGCCGCCGACCGCGACCAGCCGGCCCGTCCCCGGCATGGTCTCCAGGTTGTGGCGCACCCCGTAGGCGATGCCCTCCAGGGCGGCCCGGTAGATCTCGCCGATGCCGTGCCGGGTGGTCAGCCCGGCCAGGATGCCCCGCGCGTCCGGGTCGAAGAGTGGGGTCCGCTCGCCGGCGAAGTAGGGCAGCAACAGCAGCCCGTTGCCGCCGGCGGGAGCCTGCCCGGCCGCCGCGACCAGCCCGGCGAACTCGCTGTCCACCAGGCCGCGCAGCCAGTCGGTGATCGCGCCGGAGGTGGCCATCCCGGCGGCCATGGAGTAGCTGCCGGGGCCGACGCCCCGGGTGGACCACAGCGCGGGGTGCGGCGACGGTGAGGCCAGCACCCGGACCAGGAACATGGTGGTGCCGTACATGACCATGGTGTCGCCGGGCTCGGTGACGCCCACGCTGGCCGCCTCGGCCCAGGCGTCCACGGTGCCGGCCGCCACCGGCAGCCCGGCCGGCAGCCCGGTCACCGAGGCGGCCGCCGCGTGCACGGTTCCCACCACCTCGGTGGACCAGGCCAGCCGGGGCAGCTCGATGCCGGGGGCCACCACCTCCGCCCAGTCGTGCGCCCAGTCGGCGGCGCGCAGGTCGTACATCGGGTCGCACTGGCTGGCCGAGTGGTGGTCCAGGACGTACTCGCCGGTCAGCCGGTGCACCAGGTAGGAGCTGGCCATCAGGAACAGCCGGGTGCGCGCGTACACCTCCGGCTCGTGCCGGGCCAGCCAGCGCCACTTGGGGCCGACCGCCTGCGAGGACAGCGCGGTACCGGCCCGGGCCAGGATGGCGTCCGCGCCGAGCTCGGCGGTCAGCTCGTCGATCTCCCGGGTCGCACGGGTGTCCACCCCGTAGAGGATCGCCGGGCGCAGTGGCCGGCCGTCGGCGTCGGCGGGCAGCAGCACCGGGCCGATACCGCTCACCGCCAGGCCGGCCAGTGGGCGCCCGTCGGCGGCGGCCACCAGCTCGCGGCTGATCGCCACGAAGTCCGCCCACCACACCGACTCGGCCTCGTGCTCCGCCCAGCCGGGATGCGGGTAGGAGGTCCGGTGCGGCCGGGTGGCGCGGGCCAGCACCTCGCCGGCCGGGGAGACCAGCACGCCCTTGGAGCTGGACGTGCCGATGTCGATGCCCAGCAGCAGGTCGGTCTCAGCCACGGGACCACTCGTCGAGCCGGATGCCGAGCAGTGCCGCCGCCGCCCGCATCTCCGGCCGCCGGTCGCCGGGCACCGCGTGGATGTGGTTGGCCCCGAAGTTGGCCAGGAACTGCTCGGCGGGGGCGTCCAGCCGGGCGAAGGCGTGCGGCCACTCCGGGGTGGACCGGTTCACCAGCTCGGCGGTGGTCGCCTCGTCGTAGTTCTCGAAGTCACCCAGCATGAGCTGCATACGGTAGTCCCCGGAGTCCCTGCTGAGCCGGGCCAGGGTCATCCGCCCGGCGGCGGCGATGTGCTGCACCGAGGCCCCACCCGCCGGGAAGAAGAACACCTCCGGATACAGGTTCACGCGAGCCAGGTTCTCCGCCGGGTCGTCGCTGCGCGCGGCGTACCAGGTGGCGTGCTGGCCGGAGTTGCACAGGTCCCAGATGTCCCGGTCCGAGTGGTAGTGCCGCACGTCGGCGAACAGCACCGGATCGCCGGAGATCTTGTGGAACAGCTGCATGGTGAGCGCGCCGTCCATGTCCGCCTCGGTCGCGGTGACGTGCACCGGCTTCGGGCCGTTCCAGTCGTAGGGGTCGTTCAGGAACGCCTCGGTGACGTCCATGGTGGCGAAGTGCTCGGTCAGCTCGGGCTGGCCCTTGATGCCGGAGAAGTCCAGCCGGCGCTCCGCGATGATCTCCCGGACGGCCAGGTAGGACCGGATCTGCCGCTCGAGCAGCTCGGGGGTCAGCTTCTTGCCGTCGTAGTGCACGCCGGCGGCATGCCGCTCGAGCCATTCACGTGCCTTGGCCGCCTCACCGGCGTCGGCCTTGTCCGCGCGCAGTACCAGCTCGTACTGGTCGATCTCCTCCACGTCGATGCCGAACTGGCGCATCCACTGGTCGGTGTTGGCCACGGCGGTGTTCATGCCCATCGGGCGCCCCCCGAACCGGCCGAAAGTGGACCCGCGCAACGAGGCGACCGCGGCCGCCGCCCGGGCGTGCGCCCCCACCTGCGCGATCATGCCGGCGTCGTCGGGGGAACCCCAGAGCCGGGTGTGCCGGCGGCCGATCTGGTCCAGCGCGCCACCGGCGGCCAGCATGCCCACCAACCCCGGCTCGGTGGGGTCGGTGCTGGCCACCAGGACCAGCGGGCCGGGGGTGGCGTCGGCGGCCAGCATGGTGAAGTGCGGGAAGCTCCACACCGCGTAGTAGAAGATGGTCAGGTCCACATCCGCCGAGGCGACCTCGCGGGCCACCGAGCCGGCCAGGTCGTTGCGGGCCACCAGATCGGAGCCCACCACCACCTCGTGCCCGGCCGAGCGCAGCGACGCGACCAGGCCGTTCTGCTTGCCCGCGATGAACTCGGCGTTGCGGGCGTGCACATGGTCCCGGCCGTCGGAAATGCTGACCACACCGATCCGGGCCACGATGCCTCCCTGCCGTTTGTGCAGCGGCTTGTGCACGAATCGCCTACGGCGATCAAACCGCTGATCCAGCCGGTCGGACGGACCTCCGGCCCGCCCTCGCGGCCGGAGCGCGCACAACCCGCTGCGAGTAATCGATTACTCAGGACGCTATTGTTCAGTCCGAACAGTGTCAATAGAGCCGGAAGGTAGCGCGTCCGATGGCGACGATCAGCGATGTGGCCGCGCGGGCCGGGGTGTCCGTGGCCACCGTGTCCCGGGCGCTGAACGGCAAGTCCACGGTGAACCCGGAGCTGGTGGGGCGGGTCCGCTCGGCCGCCGCCGAGCTCGGGTACCACCCGAACGGCCTGGCCCGCAGCCTGCGCAAGCAGCAGACCGCGGTGCTCGGGCTGATCATCTCCGACGTGGCCAACCCCTTCTTCACCTCGGTGGCCCGGGGTGTCGAGGACGTGGCGCTGACCGGCGGGTACTCCGTGGTGCTGTGCAACTCGGACGAGAACCTGGACAAGGAGCGCCGCTACCTGAACGTGGCGGTGCAGGAGCGGATGGCCGGCGTGGTGCTCTCCCCGACGGCGGCCGCCACCAGCGTCGACGTGCTGCGCGGCCGGGGCACACCCGTGGTCGCGGTCGACCGGCCGCTGGCCGGGGTCGACCAGGTCCTGGTGGACACCCGCCGCGCGGCCGCCGAGGCGACGACACACCTGGTCAGGGCCGGTTACCGGCGGATCGGCTGCATCAGCGGGCCGGAGGGCATCCGCACCGCCGACGACCGGCTGGCCGGCTACCTGGACGCCGTGGACGCGGCGGGCATTCGCCGGGAGGCGGCGTTGGTGCGGCGCACCGAGTACCGCGCCGAGGGCGCCCGCCGGGCCACTGAGGAGCTGCTCGCCGGTCCCAAGCCGGTGGACGCGCTGCTGGTGGCGAACAGCACCCAGGCCATCGGCACGCTGGAGGCGCTCGGCGCGGCCGGGCGGCGGGTCGGGGCCGAGGTCGGAGTGGTGGCGTTCGACGATGCCCCGTGGGCCACGCTGGTCAGCCCCCCGCTCACCGTGGTCGCCCAGCCGGCCTACGAGTTGGGCGCGCTGGCCGCCCGCCTCCTGCTGGACCGGATCGACGACAACCGGGGCGTCCCGGTGGTGCGCACCCTGGCCGCCAAGCTGATCGAACGGGGCAGCAGCCGGCGGGCCTGAGCGGTGCTTCGCGGCCCCCCATCGGCCGCGAAGCACCTCCACGGGACCGGCGCCCGTTGTCCCGCACGTGCCTGACCGGGCGCGCGCTCGGCCAGCGCGTTCCGCGCTAGCCCTTGTTCAGCTCCGCGTAGACCTGGTCGGCGTTGGCCTTGGTGACCAGCTGGGTGGACAGGGTCTGTGCCTTCGGCACCCGCTGGCAGTCGACCAGGATCTTCTTGGCCGCGTCGACGGCCTCCTTGCCGCCGGTCGGGTAGATCAGCGTCGCCGACAGCCGGCCGGCGGACACCGCCTTGAGCCCGCCCGACTCGATCGGCAGGCCGTCGATGCCGGTGATCGGCAGGTCGGTCTTGCCGGCGTTCTGGGCGGCGATCCGGGCGCCCTCGCCCATCGGGTCGTTCTCCGAGTAGATGGCCTGTAGGTCGGGGTGCGCCTTGAGCATGGCGTCGGCCTGCTGCTGGCCCTTGTCCCGCAGCCAGTCGCCGTCGGCGGTGGCGATCACCTCGACCTTCGAGCCCTGGATGCCCGACATGAAGCCGTCGTACCGCTCCTTGGCCGGGGTGGACCCGGCCAGCCCGCGCAGGATGCCGATCTTGCCGCCGTCCGGCAGCAGGGTCTTGGCGAAGTACTCGCCGGCCTGTTTGCCGATGTCCACGTTGTCCGCCCCGATGAACGAGGTGTACGCGCCCCCGTCCACCTTGCGGTCCAGCACCAGCACCGGGATGCCCTGGTCGAAGGCGCGCTTCACCGGCGCGGTGAGCGGGGTGGCCTCGTTCGGGCTGATGATCAGCAGGTCGATCCGCTGGGCCAGGAAGGTGTCCACCTGCTCGACCTGCTTGGAGTTGTCCTGCGCCGCGTCGGCGAAGTTGACGGTGAACTGGGGAACCGAGGCCGCCGCCTTGCGGATGTCGTCGTCCATCCGCTGCCGGTAGGGCTCGGCCACGTTGGCCTGGCTCATCCCGATGGTGTACTTGCCGTCGGCGCCGCACTTCGCCGGCGCGGCCGCCCCGCCGCCCGGCTTCGGGGCGTTCTCGCTGGTGGTGCCGCAGGCGGCGAGGGCGAGCGCGGCGAGCGCGGCCAGCGCCACCGCCCCGGCTGACTTCCTTGTCATGCGGGAGTTCCCTTCTTGTCGGACGTCAACTGCTGCCCATCGATGCGGGCCGGAGCCGCTGCAGCCCCGCCGCCAGCACGATCACCAGGCCGATGATCAGTAGCTGTATGTTCGAGTCGATGTTGTTCAGCGCCAGGATGTTGCGCAGCACGCCGACCAGCAGTGCACCGGCCACCGTGCCGACCACCGAGCCGCGCCCGCCCATCAGGCTGGTGCCGCCGATCACCACGGCCGCGATCGCGTCCAGCTCGTACATGGCGCCGTCGTTGGGCGCGCCGAAGTTGAGCTGGCCGGCGTGCACGATGCCGGCCAGCGCGGCGAGCAGCCCGCAGATGCCGAACACCGCGATCTTCACCCGGTTCACCGGCACCCCGGACAGCCGGGCCGCCTTCTCGTTGCCGCCGATCGCGTACACGTGCCGGGAGAACGCGCTCACCCGCAGCAGCACGACGGCCAGCGCGGCCACCACGATGAAGATCAGGGCCGGGATCGGCACCAGGCCGTTGAAGGTGCGCTCGCCGAGCAGCGAGAAGACCACCGGCGCCTGCTCGGGGCCGTCGCCGTAGGTGATCGAGATGCCCTGGCCGCCGGACCAGATCCGGGCCAGGCCCCGGGCGATCTGCATCCCGGCCAGCGTGACGATGAACGCCTGGATGCCGAACCGGGCCACGGCGAAGCCCTGCAACAGCCCGAACCCGAGCCCGATGGCCAACACGGCCAGCACGGCGGTGGCCACCCCGAGGTCGTTCTCCACCAGCAGGATCGCCGCGCCCACGCTGGCCAGGCCGAGCACCGAACCGACCGAGAGGTCGATGCCGCCGATCAGGATGACCAGCGTCATGCCGACCGCCAGGATGCCGATCTCGGAGATCGAGCGCACCACGTTGAACAGGTTCTGCGAGTTCAGGAAGACCAGCTCGCCGTTCTTGCTGGGGGAGAACAGCACCGCCGCGACGAACACCAGCACCAGTCCGAACAGGCTCTGGAACTTGAACAGCGCGGCGGCCAGCTCGGCTCCCCGGCCCGGCGCCGGCGCGGGTTCCGAAACGGCCGGCGCCTCCGAGCGTCCGGTACGCACGTCCTCGCTCAAGCTGCCTCCTTCCCGTTGCCGATGGTCGCCGTGAGCAGCTCGGCCTCGCCGACCTCGGCCGTGTCCAGGTGGGCCACGTCCCGCCCGCCGCGCAGCACCACCACCCGGTCGCACACGCCGATCAGCTCGGCCGGCTCGGAGGAGGCGAGCAGGATGCCCACGCCCTGGCCGGCGATCTCGCCGAGCAGCCGGTAGATCTCCGCCTTGGCGCCCACATCCACGCCCCGGGTGGGTTCGTCCAGCAGCAACAGGGCGGGCTCGGTGAGCAGGTTGCGCCCGAGCACCACCTTCTGCTGGTTGCCGCCGGACAGCGAGCCCACCGGGCTGCTCAGCGAGGCCAGCTTCACGCCCAGCCGCCGGACCATGCCCTGGGCCAGTGACCGCTCGGCCGGCCCGGGCACCGCGCCCCACCGGGCGATCCGGGACACCACCGACAGCACCGTGTTGGCCAGCACCGAGTGGTCCAGCGCCAGCCCGGCGATCCGCCGGTCCTCCGGCACGAAGGCGATGCCCAGCGCGATCGCCTCGCGCGGCCCGCGCGGGTTCACCGGCCGCCCGTCCAGCAGCACCTCACCGGCGCGCGGGCCGGTGGCGCCGACGCCGAACAGCGTCTCCAACAGCTCGGTGCGGCCGGCGCCGAGCAACCCGGCAACGCCCACGATCTCGCCCTTGCGCACGGTCAGGCTGACCCCGGCCGGGTCGCGCCGACCCGGCCGGCCGCGCACCGTCAGCCCGGACACCCGCAGCAGCTCGGCCCCGTCCGGGGAGTCCTTGGGCGCGGTGAACATCTGCCGGAGCGGCCGGCCGACCATCGCCTCCGAGGCCTGCGCGGCGGTCATCGCGCGCGCGGCGAACTCGGCCACCACCGAGCCGTTGCGCAGCACGGTGGCCCGGTCGGCCACCCGGCCGATCTCGTCCATCCGGTGGGAGATGTAGACCATGCTGGTGCCGGCCCGGCGCAGCTCCTCGATCACCCCGAACAGCCGCTCCACCTCGGGGCTGGACAGCGCCGACGTCGGCTCGTCCATGATCAGGATTCGGGCATCCAGGGACAGTGCCTTGGCGATGGTGACCAGCTGTTGTTCGCCGGTGCGCAGCTCCTCGACCGGTCGCCTGGGGTCCAGGGCGATGCCGATGCGGCCCATCAGCCGGGCGGTTTCCCGGACCATTCCGCTCCGGTCCACCGTGCGCAGGCGGGTGCGGGTCTCCCGGCCCAGGAACACGTTTTCGCCGACGGAGAGCGCGGGTACCAGGTCCAGCTCCTGGTGGATCATCGCGATGCCGGCCCGCTGGGCGTCCGAGGGGGTGTTCAGCCGGACCGGCCGGCCGTCGATGCGGATCTCGCCCCGGTACCCGCCGACCTCCCCGGAGAGCACCTTCATCAGGGTGGACTTGCCGGCGCCGTTCTCGCCCAGCAGGGCGTGCACCTCGCCGGCCCGCAGGCTGAAGTTCGCCGAGCGCACCGCGCGCACGCCGCCGAAGGACTTGCTGACGTCGACCATCTCTACGACCGCGGCTTGGGCGTCGACCGGTTGCCGGCCGGCCGTCTCGTCCCTGAGTGCGTCCATCACACCTCGAGAAATCGATTACTCGGCGACGCTAGAGTCAGCCGGCGAGAGTGTCAAGCGTTCCCCCCGACCGTTGGCGGATCGATGCGGGTGTTGTCCCGGCCCAGCAGCCCACCACACCGGGGGCACCGCAGCACCGGCACGAACGGATGGTTCGGCCCCCGGTGGCGCACGGTCAGGATCGAGGGGTCGTCCGGTGGGAAGTCGGCCTGGCACCAGTGCAGAACGAACGCCAGCGAGGGGAACAGTGCCAGGCCCTTCGCGGTGAGCCGGTAGGCGGTCGGATCGCCCCGCCGGCCCACGGTGAGCACCCCGACCCGGACCAGCTTGCGCAGCCGGCCGGCCAGCACCCCGGGGCCGATGGCCAGCTCCCGCTGGAACCCGGAGAAGCGGTTCACCCCCATGAACGCGAACGTCAACAGCGCGATCGACCAGCGGTCTCCCATGATGTCCAGCGCGGTGTGGAAGAGCACCAGCGGATCGGTGATGCCCTTCCCGGCCAGGCTTCCGCCCGATGGCCGGTTGCTGGTCAGGCTCAGCGGCGCCGTCTGGTTCCGCACGGCGCCGATCTCCCGGGGTCGCACCGGCGTCGCGCACTCGGTGCAGGCCAGCTCGGGGGTGACCGCCGTGCCGCAGTCCAGGTGGACCAGTCGCGGCAGCTCGGCGGCCCGGCCCGGGACCCAGGTCTTCTCCCAGAACCAGATGCTGACCAGCAGCTGCCACAGCGGCAGCCCCCGGGTGGTGATGCGGTACTCCATGCGGGTCCGGTTGGGGGTGCGGTACGGCGCCTGCTCGAGCACCTCGGCGTCCACCAGCGCGCGCAGCCGGGCGGACAGCGTGGTGGGAGAGATGCCCAGTCGGGCGCGGATGTCGTCGTAGCGGCGAACCCGCAGGAACACGCTCTGCAGGATGAGGAGCGACCAGCGGTCACCGAACAGGTCGAGGGCGTGCAACAGCGGCTCGAAGGTGGGACGTCGCTTCTCCACGGTTTACCTCGCCGGGCGGCCGAGAGGAGAGATCGTAACGCGCGCGGTCGCGGCAAGCCGATTATCTCCGCGACGCGCCGTGCGGATGGTTCGACCACGCCGGGGGAAGTAGCGGCACAGGCTGGTCACGATCTGCCGTGTGGTCTTTACGAGTTCTGGGGAGGCAGCAAACATTCTCTGGGGTCTGCGAGGAAACACGCCCGCTGGTGTCATAAGGGGGACCCGTGAGCTTGTCCACGCGTCCGGAACTGCGTGCCTCATCGATCGCGGGTATCGGATTCTTCTCCCTGCTCGGGGTCGTCTCCAGCATTGTCCAGGTAACGCAGTCCGTAGCTGACGGAGAGTTCTCTGTCCTGGCGATCTCGGTCACGGCGTTCGCTGTCGTTGTCGTTGGCGCAGTCTGCCTCAGGTGGATAAGGACTCGTAGGCGGGTCGTGGGCGAGGTTGGGAGGATCGAAGGACCGCAGGACAAGACGGCTGTTCTGGTTGTCGTCTGTCTACTGCTCATGACGTTGTCGCTGCTTGCCGTGGCGGCGTCTTCGGTGGCGGTCGCTGTGCTCACCTCGTCGCGCTCGGAAGCACCGGTACGACAGGCAACCGTGGATCCATCGAGCGCGGCTACTGAGCAAACGGCGGAGCGGCCCAAGAACCTGGGATCACGGCAACCAGGTCCGGCGGGCGAGAAGTCTGCTATCAGCTTCGGTAGTGGCACCTACGTGGTAGGAGTCGACATTCAGCCGGGTGTTTATCGTACGGCGGGGCCGAGCGACGAGAGGATTCCGATGTGCAGCTGGACACGGTTGCGGGATACCTCGGGTGACTTTTCCGCGGTTCTGGCCATTGACAACACTGAGGGTCCCACCACGGTGACAATTAAGGCCACTGACGGTGCGTTCAAGAGCTCCTCCTGCCAAGACTGGGTCAAGGTTGACTGAACGCGAGGCTAGACGTCCCGAGGCACACGATCAGCGTTCGCTCAGGCTGTGATCGCCGATGCTGGCGGTCCAGCCGCGATTTTCGCGGCTCTACCGCCAGAAACAACGATCGTCAGGCCGGGCGGACCAGCAGGGCCACCGGGTAGCGGTCCAGCAGCTCGGCCAGCCGGGGCGCCGAGCCGCCGACCGACTCGCCGGTGATCACGTCGGTCCAGTCGTCGGCGCCGCCGGGCAGGGCGAGGACGGTGTCCGCCCAGCCACCCCGGGCGGCCAGCCCGATCGGCAGCCGGGTGGCCACCGCGACCAGGCCGGGGTCACGGGCGAAGGCCAGCGCGTGCGCGGCGGCGGGGCCGTCGGCGGTCAGCGGCCGGTAGCCGGAGAACAGCTCGGGGCGATACCGGCGCAGCCGCAGCGCGGAGGCGGTGACCAGCAACTTCGCCGCGCCGGTCGCGTCCACGGGGGGCAGCCAGTGATCGTCCAGCCGGGCCAGCAGGGCGCGCCGTTCCGCGAAGTCCACCGGCCGCCGGTTGTCCGGGTCGACCAGCGAGTACTCGAACAGCTCGGTGCCCTGGTAGACGTCGGGCACGCCGGGGCCGGCCAGCTGCACCAGCTTCTGGCCCAGCGAGTTGGACCGGCCGGCCGGGGCGACCCGGGCCACGAACTCCTCGATCGACGCGACCGCCGCCGGGTCGGCGAGCACCGCCGCCGGCCACTCGGCGATGGCCCGGTCCACCTCAGGCACCGGGTTGACGTGGTTGGTGACCAGCTTCGCCTCCCGCGACGCCTTGGCCAGGTAGGCGGCCATCCGTTCCGCGTCGATCGGCCAGGCGCCGACCAGGCACTGCCAGGCCAGCAGCTCCAGGGAACGCTCCGGCAGCGGGTGCGCCGCCGCCCAGCCGCGCGTCGCCTCCGCCCACTCGCCGGGCAGCTCGGAGAGCACGGCCAGCCGGGCCCGCACGTCCTCGGAGCGCTTGGTGTCGTGGGTGGACAGGGTGGTCATGGTGCGTGGCCAGCCGGCCTCGCGGGCGGCGGCCGCCGCGTGCAGCTCGGTCACCGGGACGCCGAACCGGGTCGGGTCGCCGCCCACCTCGTTCAGCGCGACGAACCGGTTCCACCGGTAGAACGCGGTGTCCTCGACGCCCTTGGCGGTGACCATTCCGGAGGTCTGCTGGACCCGGCGGGCCAGCTCGCCGTCCGGCTCGGCGAGCATCCGGCGGTGCATCAGCTCGACCGGTTCGGCCAGGTCGGGGCGGTTGCTCCGGGCGACCGAGACCGCCACATCCAGCGCCTCCCGGCCCTCCGGCAGGTAGCTGCGGTAGACCGGGAAGGAACAGAGCAGCTCGGCGACCGCGTCGGTGGCCTTGGCCCGGTCCAGCTCGGGCAGAAGCGCGGCGATCCGGCGCACCTCGGCGGCCAGGATGGTGTCCGCAACGTCCCGCCGGGCGCGCCGCTCCACCGCATGCGCCGCCGGGCGGGACCCGGTGTGCTCGGCGGCGAACTGGGTGATCAGCCCGGCGCCGGCCGGGTCGACGAACACGCCGCAGATCTCCCGCAGCGCGTCGTAGCCGGTGGTGCCGTCCACCGGCCAGGACGCCGGCAGTGCCTCACCGACGCCGAGGATCTTCTCCACCAGCAGCCAGCGGTCCTTGCCCACGGCCGCGCGCAGCCGGCGCAGGTAGCCGCCCGGGTCGGTCAGCCCGTCCGGGTGGTCCACCCGCAGGCCGATTATCCCACCCGACCCACCCTCACCCGACCCACCCTCACCCGGCCCACCCGGCCCGCCCTCGGCGACCCAGCGCAGCACCTCGCGGTGGCTGTCGGCGAACACGGCCGGGTCCTCCACCCGCACGGCGGCCAGCCCGGACACGTCGAAGAACCGCCGGTAGGTGAGCTCGGCGGCGCCGCGGCGCCAGTCCACCAGCCGGTAGTGCTGGCGTTCGTGCACCTCACGGGGGGTGCCCTGGTCCGCACTGCCGTTGGCCACCGGGAACAGGTGCTCGTAGTAGCGCAGCCCGGGGTAGCCGTTCCCGTCGCGCACCAGCTCCAGCCGGTCCAGCTCCTCCTCGGCACCGGAGGCCAGCACCGGCAGCGGCAGCGGGCCGGCGTCCCAGTCGATGTCGAAGTGCCCGGCGTACCGCGAAGCCCGCCCGTTGATCAGCACGTCGGACCACCACGGGTTGGCGGTCGGCACGGTCACACCGACATGGTTGGGCACGATGTCCAGCAGCAGGCCCAGGCCGGCGGAGCGCAGGGCGGCCATCAGCGCGCGCCGGCCGGCCTCGCCGCCGCGCTCCTCCGACGCCCTGCCCGGGTCCACCACGTCGTAGCCGTGGTTCGAGCCGGACGTGGACTCCAGCATGGGGGAGGCGTAGAGCGCGCCGACGCCCAGGTCGGCCAGGTAGCCGGTGAGCTCGGCGGCGCGTCGGAAGTCGAACTCGGCGCGCAACTGGAGCCGGTAGGTGGAACTCGGGGACATCGGCGTCATTATTCCGTTCGCTGGAGCACGAGCAGGGACCGGGACGGCACGGTGAGCGTGCCGCCGGCCGGTTGGGTCACCGGCTCGGCGGACACCATGCCGGGCGCGTCCGACAGGGTGATCACATCACCGGACGCGGTGTCCACCACCACCGCCCACGCGCCGCCGTAGAGCGCGCCGGGCAGGGTGACCTCGATGCCGTCCGCGGAGGCGTTGAAGCAGAGCAGGAACGAGTCGTCCAGCAGCCGCTCGCCGCGCTCGTCCACGTCCGGGATGCCGTCGCCGTTGAGGAACACCGTGATGCACTGGCCGAAGCCGGAGGACCAGTCGCGGTCGGTCATCTCCTCGCCGGACGGGGTGAACCAGGCGATGTCGTGCAGCGAGTCGCTGTCCGTCGGGGCCACCGCGCCGCGCACCAGGGAGCGGCCGGCGAAGAACCGGCGGCGGCGGAAGATCGGGTGCGCGGCCCGGATGGCGGCCACCCCGGCGGTGAACGCCACCAGGCCGGCGTTCTTCCCCGCCAGTTCCCAGTCCACCCAGGAGATCTCGTTGTCCTGGCAGTACACGTTGTTGTTGCCGCCCTGGGTCCGGCCCAGCTCGTCGCCGTGCAGCAGCATCGGCACGCCCTGGCTGACCAGCATGGTGGCGATGAAGTTGCGCTGCTGGCGGGCGCGCAGCTCGAGGATCGCCTGGTCGTCCGTCGGCCCCTCGACGCCGCAGTTCCAGGACCGGTTGTGGCTCTCCCCGTCGTTGCCGTTCTCGCCGTTGGCCTCGTTGTGCTTTTCGTTGTAGGAGACCAGGTCGGACAGGGTGAAGCCGTCGTGCGCGGTGACGAAGTTGATCGACGCGTAGGGCCGGCGGCCGTCGCTCTGGTAGAGGTCGGAGGAACCGGTTAGCCGGGAGGCGAACTCGCCGAGGGTGCCCGGCTCGCCCCGCCAGAAGTCCCGCACGGTGTCCCGGTACTTGCCGTTCCACTCGGTCCACAGCGGCGGGAAGTTGCCCACCTGGTAGCCGCCCGGGCCGACGTCCCAGGGCTCGGCGATCAGCTTCACCTGGCTGATCACCGGGTCCTGCTGGACCAGGTCGAAGAACGCGGACAGCCGGTCCACGTCGTAGAACTCGCGGGCCAGGGTGGACGCCAGGTCGAACCGGAAGCCGTCCACGTGCATCTCCAGCACCCAGTAGCGCAGCGAGTCCATGATCAGCTGCAGGGTGTGCGGGCTGCGCACGTTCAGCGAGTTTCCGGTGCCGGTGTAGTCCATGTAGTACTGCAGGTCGTTGGCCACCAGGCGGTAGTAGGCCGGGTTGTCGATGCCGCGCATGGACAGCGTCGGCCCCATGTGGTTGCCCTCGGCGGTGTGGTTGTAGACCACGTCCAGGATGACCTCGATGTCCGCCTGGTGCAGCGCGCGGACCATCGCCTTGAACTCGTTCACCTGCCCGCCCGGCCGGGGGTCGGCGGCGTAAGCGTGGTGCGGGGCGAGGAACGCGATGGTGTTGTAGCCCCAGTAGTTGGCCAGGCCCTTCTCCTGCAGGTGGTGGTCGGTGATGAACTGGTGCACCGGCATCAGCTCCACCGCGGTCACGCCCAGCCGCTGGAGGTGTTCGATCATCACCGGGTGGGCCAGCCCGGCGTAGCTGCCGCGCTGCTCCTCGGGGATCTCCGGATGCGCGATGGTGAGGCCCTTGACGTGCGCCTCGTAGACCAACGTCTCGTGGTAGGGGGTTTTCGGTGCCCGGTCCGCGCCCCAGTCGAAGTACGGGTTGACCACCACCGACTTGGGCACGTGCGGCGCCGAGTCGGTGTCGTTGCGCTCGCCGGGCGAGGCGAACTGGTAGCCGAACACCGACTCGTCCCAGCTCACCCCGCCGTCCAGGGCCTTCGCGTAGGGGTCGATGAGCAGCTTGTGCGGGTTGCACCGCAGGCCGCCGGCCGGATCGTGGGCGCCGTGCACCCGGTAGCCGTAGCGCTGCCCCGGCTCCACGTTCGGCAGGTAGCCGTGCCACACGAACCCGTCCACCTCGCGCAGGCGGACCCGATCCTCGTTGCCCGCCTCGTCGAACAGGCACAGCTCGACCTGCTCGGCGAGCTCGGAGAACACGGCGAAGTTGGTGCCTGCCCCGTCATAACTGGCGCCGAGTGGGTAGGAACTTCCCGGCCACGGCTGCATGCGTACTCCTCGTTCGGCTCCGGAAACCGGGGCGCTCGCTGACCCGGGGGCGATGGACCTACAGGTTAGTGCGCCGGGCGTCGGCGCCGTGATCGACGCGTCCGGGTGCACGTGCCGGGTTCGAACGGGGGCTGTGATACTTGCTCGGACGCCTGGCCCGCGCGCGGAAGGACTGTTGAATGGCGACGCTGTTCACCAAGATCATCGATGGCGAGCTGCCCGGAAGGTTCGTCTGGCGGGACGAGACCGCCGTCGCGTTCCTCTCCATCAACCCACTCGGGCCGGGGCACACGCTGGTCGTGCCGCGCGCCGAGGTGGATCACTGGGTGGACGCCGACCCGGAGTTGCTGGCGCATCTCAACCGGGTGAGCCATGTCGTCGCCAAGGGCGTGCAGGCGGTGTGGCAGCCGCCCCGGGTGGCGTTCATCATCGCCGGGTTCGAGGTGCCGCACCTGCACCTGCACGTCTACCCGGCCTGGCGGCTGGACGACTTCGACTTCCGCAACGCGGCGGCCAACCCCGACCCGGCCGAGCTGGACCGCAACGCCGAGGCGCTGCGCGGCGCGCTGCGCGACGCCGGCCACGGCGCGAGCGTGCCGGACGCCTGATGCGGCTGATCCTGATCCGGCACGGCCTGCCGCACCGGGCGGGCAGCCCGGACGGGGACGGCACCGGGGCCACCGCCGATCCCGAGCTGACCCCGCTGGGCCACCGGCAGGCCGCCGGGGTGGCCACCGCGCTCACCGGCACGCCGGTGGACGCGATCTACTCCAGCCCGCTGCGCCGCGCCCGGCAGACCGCCGAGCCGCTGGCCTCGGTGCGGGACATCAAGCCCCAGGTGGTGGACGACCTCGCCGAGTACGACGCGGGGGACCGGCACTACGTCCCGGTGCACCTGATGGCCGAGGTGGCGCCGGACGCCTGGGAGCGGATGCTGGCCGGCCAGCTGCCCGAGTACGTGGACGTGCCGGCGTTCCAGGCCCGGGTGGTCGGTGCGTTGGAGCGGATCGCGGACGCCCACCCCGGCACGGCCAGCGTGGCCTGCTTCGCGCACGCCGGCGTGATCAACGTGTACCTGGCCGCGCTGCTCGGGCTGGACCGCCCGCTGACCTTCCCGCTGGACTACGCCGGACTCACCCGGATCAGCGTTTCCCGGAACGGCCGCCGTTCGGTGCGCACGATCAACGAGATCGCGCACGTGATCGACCTGCTGGACCCGGAGTCGGCCGGTTTGCCCGACGTGCCGGACGGCCCGGTCAGTCGGTGATCACCGACCGTCGGCCGCCGAGCCGGTTCCCGATGGCGCGCTCGGCCCGCCGGTAGGCGTCGGCGTCGTCCTGCAGCAGCGAGACGGAGTTGGCGTTCTCCATGAACGCGATCAGCTCGAAGGCCAGCTGCGCCGGGTCGGTGTCCTCGGCCAGCTCGCCCAGTTCGACGGCCTCCGCGATGCTGCTGGTGATCAGCCCGGTCCACGCCCGGCTGCCCTCGGCCAGCGCCTCGCGGAGCGGGCCGGGGCGGGCGTCGAACTCGGCCATCACGGCGAAGAAGAAGCAGCCGCCGGGGAAGACGCGGGTCCTGGAGTAGTCCAGCCACCGCGCGCACAGCGCCCGCACCCGCTCGACACCCGGCGGGATGCGCAGCGCGGGGGTGATCACCTCGTCCAGAATCACCTCGGTGGCCCGCCGCACGGTGGCCAGCTGGAGCTCCTCCTTGGAGCCGAAGTAGCCGAACAGGCCGCTCTTGCTGAGTCCGAGCGTGGTGGACAGCCGGCCGAGGGTGAGGCCGTCCAGCCCGTCCACCGAGGCCAGGTCGGCGGCGGTGCGCAGGATGTCCCTGCGGGCCTGTTCGTTGCGCGGGCGCCCGGCCACTTCCGCTCCCTTCGCCGGTCCGTCCATATTACTTGTACGAACGATCGTGCTTATAATGTGAGCCATGATGAGAACCGCATGGGTGGCCGGTCCTGAGCGGCCGGCAGTTGGCGATGATGTGCTGGTGAGCGTGACCCGGTTCGACGGCGCGCGCCGTGACCTGCCGGGCATCTACCGGACCGGGCTGTCGCTGGCCGCGCGCTGGCCGGAGCTGCCCGGCGCCGTCGGCGTGTGGCTCTGGTCGCTGCCGCTGGCCGGCAGCTCCGGCTCGGTCTCGGTGTGGGGTTCGGCGCGGGCGCTGCGCGGCTTCATCGGGCTGCCCGAGCACGTCCGCGTGATGGACCGCTACCGCACGCGGGGCACGGTCAGGGCGATCACCTGGACCGTCGAATGGGGCGACCGGAACGCCCTCTGGTCCCGCGCCCGCCACTGGCTCGCCCAGACTCCCACCCAAGCCTGACCCCTTGTCCCTCCGCGAGTCGGCGTTCTCAGCACCCTGAGTCAGTGTTTTCAGCACACTGAGTTGACGCTTCCGGCACACCGAGTCGGCGCTTCCGGGACCCGCTGGCCGCAGCCGGACGAGCATGGCGTCCGCTGAGGCACGTCGGCTCGGGCCGGGACGGTTTCATGGTCATCAGGGCACCATGGCCGCCGCGGCGGCCCGAGAACGGCCCCCATGTCCTGCTGATCATGAACCGGCGGCCGAAAGCGCCGACTCAGTGTGCTGAAAGTACCGACTCTGGGCACCGAAAACGCCGACTCGGTGTGCTCAGAACGCCGACTCGCGGGGGGTGGTTTGCATGGCCAGGAGGGTGACCAGGTCGTAGACCACGTGGGAGGCGGCGATCGCGGTGATCTGCGCGTGGTCGTAGGCGGGGGCCAGTTCCACCACGTCGGCGCCGATCAGCTTCGTGCCGGAAAGGCCGCGCAGGATCTCCAGGAGCTCGCGGCTGGTCAGGCCGCCGGCCTCGGGGGTGCCGGTGCCGGGGGCGTGCGCCGGGTCGAGCACGTCGATGTCGATGCTCACGTAGAGCGGGCGTTCGCCGATCCGCTGGCGCAGCGCGTCCACCGTCTCGTCGACGCCCCGGCGCATCACGTCCGCCGAGGTCAGCACGCCGAAGCCGAGCCGGTGGTCGTCGTCGAGGTCGCGCGAGCTGAACAGCGGTCCCCGGATGCCCACGTGGCACAGCGCGCTGGTGTCCAGCAGCCCTTCCTCCACCGCCCGCCGGAACGGGGTGCCGTGCGTGTACGGCTCGCCGAAGTAGGTGTCCCAGGTGTCCAGGTGCGCGTCGAAGTGCAGCAGCGCCACCGGGCCGTGCAGCTTGGCCGCCGCCCGCAGCAGCGGCAGCGCGATGGTGTGGTCGCCGCCCACGGTGACCAGCCGGGTGCCGGGCGCGGTGAGCGTCTCCGCGTGATGCTGCAGCGTCTCGATGGCTTCGCCGATGTTGAACGGGTTGAGCCCGACGTCGCCCGCGTCGGCCACCTGCACCGCCTCGAACGGGGACACCCCGAGCGCCGGGTGGAACGGCCGGAGCAACCGGCTGGCCTCGCGCAGCGCCGCCGGGCCGAACCGGGCGCCGGGGCGGTAGGTCACGCCGCTGTCGAACGGCGCGCCGAGCACCGCCACGTCGGCGCGCTCCACCTGGTCGGTGCGGGGCAGCCGGGCGAACGTGGCGAAGCCGGCGAACCGGGGCACCTCCAGCGAGTTGACCGGGCCGACGGGGGACTTCTCGGGCATCGGTGACTGCTCCTTGTCTCCCGCGTGCGCCTGACTGGGCGCACGCTCGGTAGCGCCTTCGGCGCTTCAGGCGGTAGGTACCGGGTCGTCGCTCTCGGCGCCCTGTTCACCGGCCAGCCGCCGGGACCACGCGTCGAGAACCTCGGGCGAGGTGGGCCGGGTGGCCAGGCTGACGGCCAGGTAGACCACCAGGCCCGCGCCGAGGCCGAAGAAGATGGGCTCGTTGGCGTCCAGGCCGTAGAGGATCATCGAGCCGATCGCCACCAGCGAGCCGGCGACCATCGAGGCCATCGCGCCCTGACGGGTGCCCCGGGGCCAGAACAACGCGCCGACGATGGCCACCAGCAACCCGCCGACCAGCACGTTGTACGCCACGGTGAGCGCGGCGACCACGTCGGTGACGATCATGGCGATGCCGATCGCCAGCACGCCCAGGACCAGCGTGCTGATCCGGTTGAAGGCGACCTCGGAGGCCAGCACGCCGGGCCGGCGGCGCCAGCCGCTGAGCAGGTCGGAGGTGCTCACCGTGGCGCAGGCGATCAGTGCGCCGCTGGAGGTGGACATCAGCGCGGACAGCGCGGCGGCCAGCACCAGCCCGCGCACCCCGGCCGGCAGTTGGTTGTTCACCACGGTGGCGAACGCGTCCTGCGCGCTGGCCAGGTCGGGGTACAGGGCCTTGGTGGCGGCGCCGATGAGCGCCCCGGCCACGCCGTAGGCCAGGCAGTAGACGCCGGAGATGATGCCGCCGGTGGTGGCCACCCCCGGGGTGCGCGCGGTGAACACCCGCTGCCAGATGTCCTGGCCGATCAGCAGGCCGAAGGCGTAGGTGACCAGGTAGGCCACGATGGTCGCGCCGCCGATGCCGGTGACGTCGAAGAAGTCCGGCTCCAGCCGCGCCCGCATGCCGTCGAAGCCACCGGCGGCGCTGATGGCCACCGGGAGCAGGATGAACAGGATCCCGATGGTCTTGATGACGAACTGGGCGATGTCGGTGAGGGTGATCGACCACATGCCGCCGAGCGTCGAGTAGAGCACCACGATCGACCCGCCGATCAGGATGCCGACCCAGTCCGGCACGCCGAGCAGCACCTTGAAGATGCTGGCGAAGGCCAGCGTCGAGGTGACCGTGAGCATCAGCGTGTACACCCACATCACCACCCCGGACACGGTCGCGGTGGAGCCGCCGTAGCGCAGGTCCAGCATCTCGCCGACGGTGTACACCCGCAGCTTGACCAGCCGCCGGGCGAACAGCGCGTGCAGCGCCAGGATGCCCAGGCCGATGGACACCACCAGCCAGGCGCCGGAGATTCCGTGCGTGTAGCCCAGCTTCACCCCGCCCACGGTGGACGCCCCGCCGAGCACGACGGCGGACATGGTGCCGGAGTACATGAACCAGCCGAGCCGGCGGCCGGCGACCAGGTAGTCGCTCTTGGTGCGGGCCAGCCGGACGCTTAACCAGCCGATGCCGATCATGCCGGCGATGTACAGGGCGATCACCGCGTAGTCAGCGACCACGTTGCCTCTTCCTCCGGGCGGCTGGGTGAGATCACGTTACGGCTACCCATGCATTGGAGCGAATGGGACGTTCCGGCCCAAATCGCAGTATCGTCTGGTCGAAATGACCAACTCTCTCGAGCCGATCGACGACCTGGTCACCGTGCCGCTGCGGGTGGTGGTGCACGCCGGTGAGCTGCATGCCCGGGTGGTCCCGGAGACGCTGCGCCCGGGCGCGCTGGACCGGCCGGTGCGCTGGGCCTCGGTCTGCGAGCTGCTCGATCCGGCGCCCTACCTGCTCGGCGAGGAGCTGATGCTCACCTCGGGCATGAACCTGCCCGACGACCGGGCCGAGGTCGACGCCTACGTGCGGCGTCTCCAGGCCGCCGGGGTGACCGCGCTCGGCTTCGGCATCACCCCGCCGTTCAGTCTCGAGCTGCCGGACTCGTTGCGCCTGGCCTGCGCCCGCCACGGGCTGCCGCTGCTGGTGGTGCCGGCGAGCGTGCCGTTCCTGGCGGTGGCCCGGGTGGTCGCGGTGGCGCTGGGCGAGGTCAGCCAGCGAGAGGCCCGCCGGGTCGCCTCGGCCAGGGAGGCGCTGACCCGGGCGGCCACCCAGGGCCTGGACGAGCTGGTGGCGGACCTGGCGAACCGGCTCTCCGGCTGGGTCTGCCTGCTGGGCGAGGGCCACCCGGCCGGGGCCGAGCCGCTGGCCGGGCACCGCGCCCCGGCGCCGCTGCCCGTCCGGTCGGCGAGCTGGTCGGCCGGTTGCGCCGGGGCAGCGGGGTGCGGGGGGCGAGCACCGAGCTGGCCGACGGCACCTTCGTGGTGGTGCAGCCGGTATATCCGCAGGCCACCTCGTCGATGCTGCTGGTGGCCGGGCGGCCGGGCCGGTTCGGCGGCACCGACCGGGCGATCTTCGCGGTGGGCGCGGCGCTGCTCGGGCTGATCGGGGAGGTGAGCGCCGACGTGGCCGGCTTCGGCTCGGTGGTCACCGACTTGCTGCTGGACACCGGCGGGCGGGTGGAGGCGCTAGCCGCGCTGCTCGGCGCCGGTCCCTACCGACTGTTGGTCGGGGTGCCCCGGTCGCCGGGCCGGCGGGCGCCCGGCCAGGTGGAGGCCGGGTACCACTGGTTGCGGGCCCGGCTGCGCACCCCGCTGATCCGGGTGACCGAGGAGCCGGGATTCGTGGCCATCGTCAGCGCGGACGCCGAGGAGGCCAGCGGGCCACCCGTCGCCAGCGGCGCCGCCAGTCCGGCCGGGTGGGGGGAGGGGCTGTCGGACCACGGGTGGCTGGTCGCGGCCGGCAGCCCGGTATCCGCCGAGCGGCTGCCGGCGGCGATGGCGGAGCTGGACGTATTGCGGGCCAGGGCGGTCGCGCTGCGCCGGCCGCTGCGGGCGGACTCCTCCGGCCTGGCCTCGGTGGTCTCGCCGGATGCGTCGGCGGCGTTCGCCGAGCGGCTGCTCGGCCCGGTGCTGGAGCTGAACCGGGGGCGGTCGCTGCTGGAGACGCTGCGCGCGTGGCTGGCGAACCACGGCGGCTGGGATCGCACGGCCGCCGACCTGGGCGTGCACCGCAACAGCGTGCGGCACCGGATCGGCCAGGTGGCAAGGGCGCTGGACCGGGACCTGGACGACCCGGAGACCCGGATGCAGCTGTGGTTCGCCCTGGGTTGGCTGCGCTGAGTCCGAGCCGGGCGTCGGTCATGCGGGCGAGGTTAGGAACTCAACTTAACTTGAGGTCAACCGGTTTTCGTCACATCGGCGGGCGGCGGGCCGACCGTCGGGCGAAGGGGATTAGGCCAAGCGTGGCGGCGGCAAGGACGGTTGCTGCGCCGGGCGGTGGCTTTCCGTGACCCGCGAACCACGTCCGAGCCATTCGTCGCACGGCAGCGTCCGGAAAGCTGACCGTGCGTTACTTTTTGTTTTAGTTGCTTCACCCGTCCGATAATTTCGTTCACGGATTCATGACGGCTAGATCACAAATGGGACAAGGACGCAACGCCCCCCGACGTCCGCCGGATCCCCCGAACCGGCAGTCCCGACGGCCGTTAATCCGAAAGGAAGGTACGTGGCACGGCATCGCTCCCCACGAGGCCGTGGTGCGCACTGGAAGCTCCCGTCGTCGAGTGCTCGGATGGCCTCGGCGGCGGGGGCAGGTGCGGCCCACCGAGCCGACGGCTCAGCCTCAACGCTCGCCTCACAGCGCGGCATGCTCGCGGCTGGTGGCGCCATCGTTGTCCTTGGTCAGGCCGCGTTCTCGCACGTCAGCGAGGCCGACGCACCCGCGTTGCCGGAATTTTCCGGTGCGTTGGAGTTCGTCGAGCCCATCGCGACCGAAACGGCCGCACCCGTCCCGGCGGCCTTCGAGCTGCCCGCCGGCAAGGGCGTGTTCGAGCCGGTGGCGCCGGCCGACGTGCCCGCGCAGGCGGACGTCGACTCCCTGGTGAAGGCGGCCAAGCTGGCCGAGACGGCCGAGCTGGCCCGCCAGACCCAGCTGCGCGAGGCGGAGGCGGCGGCCCGGGCGGTCGCCGACAAACCCAGCGTGCGCGGCACCAAGTGCGCCCCGAACAACGCCGGCCTGGCCGGCGTGAAGTCGTTCGTCGGCGACGCCGGCGTCTGGCTGCGCTGCATCTTCGACGTGGACACCGTGGGTGGCCTCGGCAAGCGTTCCAACGCCTCGGAGCACCCGCTGGGGCTGGCGCTGGACTTCATGGTCGGCCGGAGCGCCGGCGACCAGCTGGCCGACTACGCATTGCGCTACCGCGGCGAACTCAAGATCAAGTACGTGATCTGGCGTCAGCGGATCAACTACGGCTCCGGGTGGCAGTCGATGGCCGACCGCGGCTCGGTGACCGCGAACCACTTCGACCACGTGCACATCTCCTTCAACCGGTAGGCGCCGAAGGCGCCGGCTGAGCGCGCGCCCCGTGAGGCGCGTGCGGGGGATCGCGCGCCGAATCGATCGTCGTGTGCCAAAGTGTCGGTACACGACGAGATAACAGCGTTAACCGGGAGGACCAGGTGGGGATCAATCCGAACAGTGTGGGCGCGACGTCGGGCCCGGTGACCCAGAAGTGGGTCGATCGGGACACGTTGCTCTACGCGGTCGGCGTCGGGGCCGGCCTGGACGAGCTGGCGTTCACCACCGAGAACTCGCACGGCGTCGACCAGCAGGTGCTGCCCACCTACGCGGTGATCGCCTGCGGCAGCCTGGGCGCCATCGGCAAGGTCGGCGACGTGAACTGGGGCCGCCTGGTGCACGGCTCGCAGAGCATCCGGCTGCACCGCCCGCTGCCCCCGGCCGGCGAGCTGGCGGTGACCAGCGAGGTCGCCGACATCCAGGACAAGGGCGAGGGCAAGAACGCGATCATCACCATCACCGCCAAGGGCGTCGACCCGGCCAGCGGGGAGGTGGTCGCGGAGACCTCCTCCACCCTGGTGATCCGGGGCAGCGGCGGGTTCGGCGGGCAGCCCGGCAAGTCCCCGGAGCGGCCGGTCTACCCGGAGCGGGACGCGGACGTGACCCGTTCGGAGACCACCCGGGAGGACCAGGCGCTGACCTACCGGCTGTCCGGGGACCGCAACCCGCTGCACAGCGACCCGTGGTTCGCCACCGAGAAGGCCGGCTTCCCCAAGCCGATCCTGCACGGGCTGTGCACCTACGGGTTCGCCGGCCGCGCCCTGCTGCACGAGGTGTGCGGCGGCGACCCGGCCCGGTTCACCTCGATGACCGCCCGGTTCTCCTCGCCGGTGTTCCCCGGGGAGACCCTGACCACCTCGGCGTGGACCAACGGCGACGGCACCGCGGTGTTCCGCACCGAGGCCGCCGGGCCGGACGGCGCGAACCGCCGGGTGGTGCTGGACGACGGGGTGCTGGAGTACACCGACTGATCGCCCTGGTGAGTCGCCGGGTTCGGCCGGCCGGGAGAATCGGCCGGTGCCGCACGACATAACCAGTCCGACCAACCCCCGGATCAAGGCCCTGGTCCGGCTGCGCCGCCGGCGGCACCGGGAGGAACGGGCCGAGACGCTGGTGGAGGGCTTCGAGGAGCTGGGCCTCGCGCTCTCCGCCGGCGTCGCGCCGGTCGCCGTCTACCACTGCCCCGAGCTGGCCCGGCCCGGGGAGCTGGACGCGCTGCGCGGGTACCCGTCTTTCGACCTGGCCGAGCTGGTGACCGTGCCGCCCCCGGTGTTCGAGAAGGTGGCCTACCGGCAGTCCCCGGACGGGTGGCTGGCCGTGCTGCCCTCGGTGCGCACCGACCTGGCCGCGCTGCGCCCCGGACCCGACCCGCTGATCCTGGTCTGTGAGGGCGTGGAGAAGCCGGGCAACCTGGGCGCCATGCTGCGCACCGCCGACGCGGCCGGCGTGGCGGCGGTGATCGCCACCGACCCGGGCACCGACTGGGCCAACCCCAACGTGGTGCGGGCCAGCAAGGGCGCCGTCTACACCGTGCCGGTGGTCACCGCGGACACCGACGAGGTGCTGGCCTGGCTGGCTTCGCGGGGCATCGCGGTGCTGGCGGCCACCCCGGAGGCCAGCGACCCGTACACCCGGCTGGACCTGCGCGGGCCGCTGGCCATCGCGGTGGGTGCGGAGAAGCGCGGGCTGTCCGAGGCCTGGCTGGCCGCCGCCGATCAGCGCGCGCTGATCCCCATGCACGGCCGGGTGGACTCGCTGAACGTGGCCACCTCGGCCGCCATCCTGCTCTACGAGGCGGTCCGCCAGCGGTCGTCAGCCGAGTAGCGCCGTGCGCAGCAGGGTGTCCGCCGCGGTGCGGCTCTGGGCGGCGGCGTCGGTGGCGCCGACGATGGAGTAGCAGACGATCGCGCCCTCGTGCAGGCTGGTCAACGCCACGGCCAGGGCCTCGGGTTGCGCGACCCCGGCCTCCGCCGAGAGCCGGTGGAACAGGTCGCGCAGCCAGGTCTTCTCGTCCACGATCAGCTGCCGGCCGGGGTGGTCGTACTCCGGCAGCTCGGCGAACGCGTTCACGAAGCTGCAGCCCCGGTAGGACGGCTCGAGCCACTCCGGCAGCACGTCGAACGGCACCAGCACCCGGGCGACCGGGTCGGTCGCCTCGGCCAGCCGGGCCTCGATCAGCTCCCGCCAGCGCCGGTCACGGGCCGCCAGGTAGGCCACCACCAGGTTGTCCTTCGAGCCGAACCGGTCGTAGAGGGTCCGCTTGGTCACCCCGGACTCGGCCGCGATGGTGTCCACCCCGACGGCGTGAATGCCCCGCTCGTAGAACAGCTTGGACGCCACCTCCAGGATGCGCCGCGCCCTGGGGGTGAGCTGGATCTCCTCGGACATGCGGAAACTCCCCTTGAGTTTACAGATCTGTGTACCTACACTGGCTTGTGAAGTTCACAGATCAGTATAGGAGGTTCGAGATGCGTGGTCTCGTCCAGTTGATGCGTGACATGGCCTACGGCGTGAACGCGGGGAACGCGATCCGGCACGGGGCGCCGGTGCCGCCCCGGCCCGCCGCGAAGGGGTCAACGCAGGGCCTCCGGCACCTCGAGCTCCTTCCCCAGTACGTGGTGGGCCAGGAACGCGAGGACCGTCTCGTACCAGAGGGCCGCGTGGCCGGGGCTTAGCACCCAGTGGTTCTCGTCCGGGAAGTAGAGGAAGCGGTGCGGCTGGGTGGCCGGGTCGGCCTGCCGCTCCTGCAGGTCCCACCACAGCCGTAGCGCCTCGCCGATCGGCACGCGGTAGTCCCGGTCCCCGTGGATGACCAGCATCGGGGTGCTGATCCGGTCGGCGTGCCGGTGGGGGCTGTTCGCCTCGGCCATCGCCTCGGTCATCTCGGTCAGCCAGTAGTTGGCCGAGTCGGTGGTGCGGCCGAACTGGTCCAGCGCCCACAGGCTGGCGTGCGTGACGATCGCGTCGAACCGGTCGGTGTGCCCGGCGATCCAGTTGGCCATGTAGCCGCCGAACGAGCCGCCCATCGCGGCGGTGCGCTCGCCGTCCACCTCCGGCAGCGCGATCGCCGCGTCGGTCAGCGCCATCAGGTCCGTGTACGGCGGGCCGCCCCAGGCGCCCCAGCCCCGCGCGATGAACTCCTCGCCGTAGCCGGTGGACAACGCGGGATCGGGCAGCAGCACGGCGTAGCCCCGGGCCGCCATCAGCCAGGGGTTCCACCGCCAGTGCCAGCTGTTCCAGCTGGTCAGCGGGCCTCCGTGGATCCACAGCAGCAGCGGCGCGGGCTCCTCACCGTCGGGCAGCACCAACCACGCGCGCAGCGGTGTGCCGTCCGCCGCCTCGGTGCGCACCTCGGTGAGCGTGCCGGGCAGCGCCGGCCGCTCCGCCGGGCCGGGCAGCGGGGTCGGCCGCTGGTCGGCGGCGTGTGCGTCCAGCCGGACCGGCTCGGCCGGGGCGTCCACCGCCACGCGCAGCGCGTAGACCCACCGCCCGTCCGGCGACACGCACGGTTCGGCGTAGGCGGCGTCGTCGGCGGTCAGCCGGGTGATCGTGCCGTCGCCGGCGTCGACCCGGAACACCGGTGCCCGGCCGTCCTGGTCGGCGGTCACGATCAGCGCCGCCGAGTCCGGCGTCCAGCACAGGTCGGCCGGCCAGCGGTCCCACGGGGCGGTCAGCTCGCGCACCGCCCCGCCGGCCAGCGGCACCAGCACCAGATCGGTGCGCGGCGGGCTGGTCGGCGTGGTGCGGCGTTCGCGCAGCGCGGCCACCGTGGTGCTGTCCGGGCTGATCCGGGCGCGGAAGAACTCGTACCCCGGGTCGTCCAGCAGCACCCGCCGGACCGGATCCGCGTCGTCCGCCGGCACGTCGAGGGCCACCACGGAGGCCCGGCCGCCGCCGTTCGGCTCGGCCACCCGCCAGCCGGTGACCACGGTGTGTCCGTCCGGGCTGATCTCCGCCGAGGTCTCGGTGAGCGCGGAGCCCGGCGCGGGGGTCAGGTCCCGCCAGTCCAGCCGCGCTTCGCCGCTGGGAGCGGCCACCAGCAGCCGGGGGTGGTCCGGGCCGAGGTCGTGGTCCCAGAACCGCACCGGGTAGCCCGAGTGCAGGATCGCGGTGATCTTCTTCTCCCGGCGGGCCGCGCGCAGCCGCTCGTCCTCCTCGGCGGTGCCGGCGCCCGGCAGCGTCATCGCGCTGACCAGAACCGTCCCCGACCTGGCGGCCACCGAGGTCCCGGACAGCGCACCCGGCCGCCGGCCGGCGAGCCGCGCCTCGCCGCCTTCCCGGGGTAGCAGCCACAATGCCGGCGGCGGCTCCTCGTCCCCGGCCTTGTCCTCCGGGTCGGGCCGGGCGGCGGTGAACAGCAGGTCCCCGTCCGGGGTGAACGCCGGTGCGCGCTCACCGGCGGTGCCCCTGGTCAGCCGGCGGGCCGGCCGCTCGCCGTTCGGGTCGATCTCCCACAGCGCACTGACGAACCGCGTGCCCTCCGGGTCCGGCGTGGCGACGGCGGTGACCAGCCGGGTGCCGTCCGGGGAGAGGCGCAGCCCGCCCAGGCGGGGCAGTCGGAGAAAGTCTTCGAGACGGTGGAACGGGGTCTGGGTCACCGCCCCTTCTTATGGCATGGGTCAGGGGGTGTGCGGATCGGGTCGGTCGCCGGGCAGCGCGATCAGTGCGACCACCGCGATGAACAGCGTGGACGCCGCGACCGCGAACGCCAGCACGGCGTGCACGTGGTAGAACGGCAGCAGGATCAGGGGCGCCAGCGCCGCGCCGCCGAAGCGGAACGCGAACACCACGGACAGCGCGCCGCCCCGGTTGCTCGGCACCGCGGACGCGGTGAGGCTCTGCAGGGCGACGTTGAGCAGCGCGGCCGCCGCGCCGGCGGCGGTCCAGCACAGCGCCAGCGCCGGCATCGAGCCGGTGGTGCCGACCGCCGCGACGCAGCCGGCGGTGATCAGTGCGGCGGCCGCGCCGCACCAGCGTGCGCCGTTGCGGTCCACCACCAGGCCCCAGGCCGCGCCCGTCGCCATGCCGGCCACCCCGAACCCGAGCAGCGCCAGCCCGGCCGCGTCCGCCCGGGCGTGCAGGTGCTCCTGGGCGTACAGCGCGACCAGGAACGGCAGCGAGGCGGCGCCGAGGTAGGAGGCGAAACCGGCCGCCGCGAGCAGGGCCAGCCGGCGGCTGAGCAGCGCGCCCCAGCGGGGTGCCTCGGCACCCGGCCGGGCCTCGCCCGGTGGTGGGGCCAGCGCCAGCAGTCCGGCCACCAGCGCCACCGCGACGAACGACCAGCGCCAGGAGCTGACCGCCGCGAACCCGCCGACCAGCGGCGCGAACGACTGGCCGGCGGCCTGGCAGCTGGCGAAAAGGCCGACCGACCGGCTCAGCCGGTGCCGGGGGACCATGTCCACCAGCCCGGCGAGCAGCAGCGGCGAGGTGAAGGCGTTCGCCACGCCGAGCACCCCGCGCATGGTCAGGAACACCCCGAGGTTGGGGGAGAGGGCGGCGGCGAGCGACGCCACCAGGTAGACGCCGTAGGCCACGAGCACCGTGCGCCGCCGGCCCCACCGCTCGCCCAATGTGCCGGAGACCAGCTGCACCAGGGCGAACGGGAGCATGTAGACGGTCAGGGACAGCGCCGCGCCGCCGGTGGAGGTGTGCAGCGACTGGCCGATCTGCGGCAGCATCGGTGAGACGACGCCGCCGCCCAATGGCCCGAGCGCCGCGCCGGCGTAGACGGCGGCGATGCGCAGCCGCCGGAGAGGGGTCGGTCGTTCGGTGCCGATGTCCGTGCTCGCCTCCGGGAAATCGCTGCCCGGCTCAGACTAATCCGTTAGCGATGCTCACGAGTGTGGCGCCGATGACACCCGGCGGGATCAGTTCGCCCAGTAGGTGGCGCGGATGCGCCGTTTGTACAGCTTGCCAGACTCCTCCCGGGGCAGGTTGCGGTCGATCACCACCACCTTGGGGACCTTGTAGCCGGCCAGGTTCTGCCGCACCTGCTCGCGCAGATCGTCCTCGGTGAGGCTGCTCGCCGGGTCGGTGTCCACGTGGGCGGCGAGGACCTCGCCGAACTCGGGGTCGGGGATGCCGAACACCGCGACGTCCCGCACTCCCGGCAGGGTGATCATGAACTGCTCGATCTCCGCCGGATAGATGTTCACCCCGCCGGAGATGACCATGTCGTTGATCCGGTCGCTGAGGTAGAGGAAGCCGTCCTCGTCGAGGTGGCCGCCGTCGCCGATGGTCAGGTAGCCGTCCCGCTCCATCCGGCGCCGCTTCTCGTCGTTGCCGATGTAGGTGAAGTCCGGCCAGGTGGGACCGGGGCTCAGGTAGATCTCGCCGAAGGTTCCGGTCGGCGCCTCGGAGCCGTCCGGAAGCAGGATCTTCACGTCGCATCCGGGCAGCGCCCGGCCCACCGTGCCGGGGTGGGCCAGCCACTCCTCGCTGTCGCAGAAGACCACCACGCCGGTCTCCGAGCCGCCGTAGTACTCCACGATGATCGGCCCCCACCAGTCGATCATCTGCCGCTTGACATCGGGCGGGCAGGGTGCGGCGGCGTGCACCACCGACCGCAGCGAGGACACGTCGGCGGCTTGTTTCTCCTCGTCGGACAGCTGCAGCAGCCGGACGAACATGGTGGGCACCATCTGCGTGTGGTCGATCTTGTTACGGGCCACGGTCTCCAGGAACGCGCGCGGCTCGAAGCGGGGCATGATGGTCAGCTCCAGCCCGGCGGCCATGGCGAACAGCGCGTGCGCGTTGGGCGCGGAGTGGTACATCGGCGCCGGCACCATGGTGTGCATGCCCGGCTGGATGCCGAACGCGCGGAAGATCCGCTCGATGGCCGGCCCGGACTGTTGCGGGCTCATCGGCTGGCGCAGGATCCCCTTGGGTGCGCCGGTGGTGCCGGAGGTGTAGATGACCGACAGCGGCGGGGTCGGGGGCGCCTCGACCCGTTCGGTGATCCCGGCCAGCCAGCTCTCCAGCTCCAGGTCGCCCACGGCGGGCAGCTCGTCGGGCAGCCGGTACGCGGCGCGCAGTGCTTCGCTGGGCACCACCTCCACCAGCGGAATCGGCTGCTCCAGGGCGTCGGTGACCACCGGGGCGAGGTCGCGGTGCACGAAGGCGGCCTTGGCGCCGCTGTCGCTGAGCAGGTAGCCGAGCTCGCGGCCCTTCCAGTGCCAGTTCACCGGCACCGGGATCGCGCCGGCCAGCGACGCGGCCAGGCTGAGCTCGACGAACTCGATGTCGTTGCGCAGTACGATCGCCACCCGGTCGCCGGGTTGCACGCCCAGCTTGCCCAGCCCGGCGGCGACCCGCGCCGCGCGGTCCAGAGCCTCGTCCCGGCTCCGGGAACGGTCACCGCAGTGGATCATGACATCGGTCATATGACGGCAGCTCCTTCGCCCCGATCGACAACCTGGCGGAAGTCTCACACAAGATCTGGCGGGTCGCCGTTCGATCGGGCATCGTTGGTTACGTGTGGGGCTGGTGCATCCGGAGCTCACCGCTCATCGCGGCTGTCCTGTTGCTGATGCATGCCCGGACCCTCCTCGGCCTCGAGGAGGGAAAGTCGGACGAGTCCACCTTCTTCGGCTACCAACTCTCGGGCGGCCGGCTGTCCCTGTTCTTCGCGTTGCTGTTCACGCTGCTCGGTGTGATGGCGGTGTTCGGGATCGTGAACTTCATCATCGAGGAGATCAAGCTGGGCCGGGAGTACACCGGCCGCGTCCCGAAGCGGCGGGTTTCCCCGAGCCAGAAGCTGCGCCATCCGCCGATCGACCTCGGCGTGTTCCTGCCGCCGGAACCGCCACCGGACACCGCGCCCAACTTCCGCAACCGCCGCCGGGACTAGGCCGGTTGAGCCTCCCTGGCCGGAAGCAGCTCGTCCAAGGTGGTCACCTGGTCCGGTGCGAGGACGACCTCGGCACCGAGGTTCCGGCGGTCGATCTGATACATGAACTCGCGGCAGCGCCCGCAGGGCGGCAGGACCATCAGGTGGTTCGTTCGGTCATCGCGCGTCACCGCGACCACCTGAGCGATCTGGAACTGCCGCGCGGTGACCATCGCCGCGACGGCCGCATGCTCGGCGCAGAACCCCATGCCGCATGGCGTGTCGATGCAGACGCCGAGGAACACGTCGCCACTACGCGTGATGATCGCGGCGGCCACGCCCCCGGAGGCCCGGTCGTCCTGCTCGGTCGGGTTCAGGCAAGCCGCAGCGGTCTCGATGATCTCGGCAGGCGTCACCGCGTAATCTTTACCATGCCTGATCCGTAGGTCCGATCCTGTTTATGCGGTGATCGCTATTCGGGGTTTTCGGCGTGGTGTCTGGCTGGCGTCTATCCATTTCGGGGGGATGAATTCCGGCCATCCGTTGTGGATGCGGATCTCCCATCCGGCGTGGTGGATCATCCGGTGGTGGGCCCAGCAGAGCATCACGAGGTTGCTCAGGTCGGTGCGGCCACCGTGGGCCCAGGGAATGATGTGGTGCACCTCGCAATGGCGAGGGTTTTTGTTGCAACCCCGCCAGGCGCAACCTCGGTCGCGGGCGGCGATGGCGCGGCGTTGGTAGTGAGCCACGGTGCGGCGGATCCGCCCCACATCCACGACCGTGCTGTCGCCGTCGAGGACGACGGGTAGGACTTTGCAGTCGCAGGCGAGTTGCCGGATGTGCGCGGCGGTGGCCCAGCCGAGTCCGAGGGTTGCTCCGCGGACCCGTTCCCGCAGGTCTTTTTCCTGCACGATCACGGTCAGGTGGGGTCGTTCCCCACCTTGAACAGGTAGGTCTGCCTGGTTGAGTGCCTGGACACATAGGGCGCCGAGGGCATCGGCGTCGCGTTCGGGCAGGGACTTGTCCTCGTCGTCGTTGCCGCTGGTGCGGTGGCCTTCCAACGCCAAGGACAGGGCGGTGAAGGTCGGGGTGTCGAGCTGGCCTGTGATCCGGCCGCCGTGGCCGTCGCGGCAGCGGTGCAGGTACAGCTCGTTGAGTTGTGGTTTCTCGTCCTCGGGTTCGGGGCCGTCCTGGTCGAGGGTGTTCAGTAGTTGGGTGCCGAGGTGGCGTAGTTCGTCGGGCCGACACGTGGTTGCCCACTCGGCGAGTTGTTTCTCCGCGCCGCCCCACACCCCGGGGTCCAATCGCCGTCCGGTGGGGGAGTTGAGCAGGTTCTCGATGACGTCGGCGTGCGGCTGGTCGATGGTCAGCGCACCCAGCGCGGCGGCGGTGGCGGGCATGGCCGGTTCGACGGGTTGCCCGTCCAGGGTGGTGGGGAACACGGCGCGGGCGATCGCGACCATGCGTCGGGCGCGTTGTGGGTGGTAGCCGAGTAGGTCGGCGATCGCGGCGCGGGTGGTGACGCAGCGTTGGTCGAACTCTCCCAAGCGGTCCAGATCGGCGATCTCTGACAGTTTCAGGTGGGTCAGGTCCCGTATTAGCCGTTCGACGGCTTTGAGTCCTTCGATCTTGGTGGCGCCATCGGCGGTGGCGAGGTACGCGCGGAGGGCGGCCACCGCGGCGGCCGCTTCTTCCACGCATGACTCGAACATGCGTTCATGTTATCGTAGATTGCGCTTGGGGGCAAAATGATTGAGGATGGAGGTGTGCGTCGTGTGCGGTACCCGGCCGGCAACGCATGACAGGACCCGGGGCACCGGCTTTCAGCGCGGGTTTCCCCGCTGTGGTCCGGTCCAAAGAGAATCAAAAAGGCGAGGGAGGTTTTCGATCCGTCGGATGTCGGAGACATCCGAACGGCCCGGCGCCGCGTTGCGGCGCCGAACCAACCGAGAACCCAGACTCAGCGGGGGAGCGGCCGGCTGACCGGCTTGCGCTGCGCCGGGATCAGGCCGGTCAGGTCGCGCGGGGGCAGCCGGGCAAATGGCGGGCGCGGCGTTGCGCGGCGGGAGTCCTCCCTGGCCAGCAGGCCGGTGGCCGTCACGCCGAGCAGCGTGAAGATCAGGTCGCCGGTGCCGCGCAGCTGGAGGTGCGGGTCGATCACGGTGAGGATGAGGAGGAAGCGCCACACCACGTCCAGACAGGAGATGCAGGCGCCCAGCGGGCCGGGCAGCCACAGCGCCGGCCGGATCGTGCGCAGCACCCGCACGGACAGCCAGATGAACGCGGCCAGCAGGGGGATCCCGCCGATCCACAGGAAGTACAGGATGCCGGATTCCAGGTAGACCACCGAGCGCCAGGTCTCCGGCGCCTGCAGCACGGTGTTCGGTGACACCCCGATCAGCGTGGTGATCCAGTTGAAGTGGGGCAGGTAGAGATTGGTGAGGTTGTCGTAGCGGCCCAGCCAGCTCTCCGGCACCGGCAGACCCTCCACCCCGAAGCTGGACAGCCGCCCGATCAGCGCGGGCGCCCCGACCACCACCGCCACCCCGGCGAGCGGGGCGAACCGGCGGGCCTGCCGGCGCAGCTCGGGGAACCGGCGGGCCAGCAGCACGGCGGCCACCGCCGCCGCGATCCAGGTGGAGTACTGCCCGGAGGCGAGCGTGCCGGCGCCGAGCACCAGGGCCAGGCCCAGTCGTTCCTTGCCGTTCAGCAGGCCGCGGGCGCCGCAGCACAGCACCAGGATCAGGCTGATGATGATCACGTCGCCGGCGGCGATCGGTGAGCCGAGGGTGGCGCTGCCGCGCTCGCTGAGCTGGTCGGTGGAGTCCGCGCCGCCGCCGTTCCAGAACGCCTGGAGCAGCAGGAGCACCGGCTGGAACTTCAGCGTCTGCAGCACCGCGATGAGCGCCACCGCCGCGCCCGGCCAGACGATGCACCGGACGGTGACCAGCGCGCGCCGCTCATTGGTGACCGTGTAGCGGACCAGGAAGTAGATGCCGACCAGCTTGATCATGGGAAGCACGGCGGCCAGCTCGTCGACGTCCGGCATGCGGCCGCGCAGGGTCACCGAGGCCAGCGGCCACACCGTGGCCAGGAGCAGGAACACCGCCAGCGGCACGTCGACCGCCGGCAGGAACCGGGGCCGGATGCGCTCGCCGGCGACCAGCCGCAGGTAGGCGCCGAAGCACGCGCCCGCCATCAGCAGCACCAGCAGCGCCTCGTTCGGCCGGACCAGCGGGAGCAGGGTGTCCCGGTCGATGCCGGCGATCAACGGCAGGGTGCACAGGTAGGCGTAGGTGGCGAACACCGGCGTCACCGCGGCCACGGTGAACAGCAGCAACGCGAACACGAGGCCGACGAAGCCGTACGCGGCCACCGCGCTGAACCCGCCGGCCAGCGCCCCGGCCACCGCGCTGGCCAGCACCGCGCCGAACACGATCAGCGCGGTCCGGGCGGCCTGCCGCGGTGCGCGCCCCGCCGGGCCGGTCGGCTCGGTCGGTTGGACCGGCCCGATCGGCGGGGTGGCGGGGGGCACGAGCGTCTGGGTCATCGATTTCCACTTTGGCACCAAACCGCCGCTGAGGTGGCCAAACTTAGGAATCTGTCAGCGGTCGCACAGCAAATTGATAGGGTGCCACGCCGTTCGAACCGACTAGTTGGGTAAGGACGGGGTGATCACCCCGGTGATGATCAGGACCAGCGAAGCGGCGGCCAGCAACCAGCCGAGCACGATCAGCGTGCGGTCCCGCCGGCCGTCCACCAGGCGCTCGGTGGGCAGCGCCACCCAGAGGCCCGCTACCAGGCCAATCAGCCCCAAACCTTCCACCTGTTGTGTCTACACCCGGCGGGGGACGGCCGTCATCACTCGGCCGGGCACGTTGCTGATCAAAGTCAGCCGGGGTACACCGCCGTGCCGCGTTGTTTCGCGGCGAACGCCAGCTTTTCCGGGTTGACCACGGTGTGCACCGCCGCGATGCGCCCGTCGACGAACGCCGGCACGACCACCCCGCGCAGCTGGCCCCGGTCGAGCAGCAGGACCGCCGGGGCGCCGTTCACCTCGGCCGGCCGCACCTCGATCCCCGCCGCCTCCGGGTGGTGGCCGAGCGCGGCCAGGTAGCGCCCGACCTTGTCGAGACCGATGATCGGCCGGCGCGCGGCCTGGGTCTGGCCGCCGCCGTCCGCCCACGCGGTGACGTCGTCGGCGAGCAGCCGGGCCAGCCCGGCCACGTCCCCGTGCAGCGCGGCGGCCAGGAAGCGGTCCACCAACTGCCGCTGGCGTTCCCGGTCCACCTCGAACCGGGGCTGTTCGTCCAGGTGGGCGCGCGCCCTGCGGTACAGCTGGCGGGAGTTCGCCTCGCTGATGTCCAGGATCTCGGCGATCTCGCCGTGCCCGTGGTCGAACGCGGTGCGCAGCACGAACACCGCGCGCTCCGCCGGGCTGAGCCGCTCCAGCAGCATCAGCATGCCCAGGGACACCGACTCGCGCTGCACCACCGTGTCCAGCGGGCCGAGCGCGCCTTCCTCGGTGAGCACCGGCTCGGGCAGCCAGGGGCCGGCGTAGTGCTCCCGCCGGGCCCGCGCCGAGGTCAGCCGGTTCAGGCACAGGTTGGTGACCACCTTGGTCAGCCAGGCAGCGGGGGAGTGCGGCTCGGGGCTGCCGCTCCAGCGCAGGTAGGCGTCCTGCAGCACGTCCTCCGCCTCGCCGGTCTCGCCGAGCAGCCGGTAGGCCAGCCCGAACAGTCGCGAGCGGTTCGCCTCGAACGCATCCGTCCGGTTCCCCAGGTCCACGGGGGCGATTCTGCTACGCGCGGGCCGCGAGCGCCCGGGCCACGGTGCGCGCGGTGGTTCGGCCGCTCCAACCGGTCAGCCCGCCGACCGGGTGGGCGCCGGACGCGGTGTGCCACAGCCGCTCGATGGGAGTGCGGTAACCGGCCAGGGAGGGCACCGGCCGCCACGGTCCGAGCTGGGACAGGGACATGTCCGCGTGGTAGAGGCTGCCGCCGCTGGCCCGCTCCGCGTAGTCGTCGGGGGTGCGGACGTTGGGAGCCCCACGGGTCCGGCACCGCGAAGCGCAGCCCGTACCGGCGCAGGTCCAGCTCGTCCAGCACCGAGCGCTCGCTGTTGGTGAACACGGTGTCCAGCGCGGCGGTGTTCATCCGGAAGCCGGGGGGCACCCGGCACCGTCTCCTCGGTCGTGCACAGACCGCCGACCAGCGGCCGGGACTCCAGGACCAGCACGCGGTGCCCCGCGCGGGCCAGGTAGGCGGCGCAGGTCAGCCCGTTGTGGCCGGCGCCGATGACGATCGCGTCGTGGTGTTCGGGCGGTACTACCGCACCCCGGCGGACTCGCGTTCGGTGCTCGGCCGAGGGGTGCCGTCCTCCTCGGCCTGCCGCTTGATGCCGGCGTGCATCAGGCCGGCCATGGTGATCACCCAGCCGACGAACAGCAGCACCGGCAGGTAGAAGCCGACGATGCCGTTCCACGCGAACGGGCCGCTCTTGAAGAACACCGCGATGCCGCCGCCCGCGCCGCCGGCGCCCACCCAGAAGCTCAGGTAACCCGCCCAGCGCGGCCAGACCGGCCGGGGGCCGTCGTCGCTCAGCGCGGCGATCCCGACGCAGCACATCTGCAGTACGTAACCGGGGAAGACCATCACGAACATCAGCCAGCCCGCGTCGTGCAGCAGCCGGACGGCGGCCGGGTCCAGCTCGGGGCGGAACGTGGCGATGATCCAGAACATGCCGCAGAGCACGAAGAACACCTGGAGCAGGATCGCCCCGCCGAACTGCGCCAGCGCCAGCACCGGCGGCCGGCCCCGGTGCGCCCGCTCGATCCGGGCGATCTGGCCCGAGATCACCGCCCAGAACGGGATGAGCAGCACGGATGCGATCAGCGCGCCGATCTGGCCGACCCGGATCGCAGTGGTGTGCTCGGCGTAGAACGCGGCGGTCTGCGCGGCCGTCCAGGACGGCGGGGAGGGCGGGAGGAAACCGGCGACCGGCCAGAAGAACGCCCCGTAGACGACCAGGAAGACCGGGCCGGCCCAAACGCAGAGCAACTGGATCAGCGCCGAAGGCGCTGCCTGAGCACGCGCCCAGTTAGGCGCGTGCGGGTGACACGGGTTGTTCATCACGACCCCCGGCGACGCTGGACGGGACAGATAGTGATTGCTTACTTAATTTCGCAACCGTCCCACCGGGTGTCAAGGGTCAGCTGGTGAGCGGCTCCAGAAGGCGGTGCGGCTGCTCCAGCGCCCGGCTGATCGGGTCGGTGCGCGGGCGCCGGATTCCCGGCCCGGCGCGCAGCTCGATGTCCTCGGGGGGAATCCGCCGCGCGCATTTCGGGCAGGTGCCGGTCGGGTCCACCTCGGTGCCACATTCGGCATGCCGGAACACCCGGCGGCGGCCCTCGGCCGGGGTGGTGTGCCGTTCGCCCCACTGGGCCAGCGCGTACACCGCCGGCCACAGGTCGCGGCCCTTGTCGGTGAGCAGGTACTCCTCGCGCGGCGGGCTGAGCTGGTAGCGGTGCTTGGTGAGGATGCCGTGCTCGACCAGCAGGGCGAGGCGGTCGGCCAGCACCGCGCGGGGGAGATCCAGGTGAACCAGGAAGTCGTTGTACCGGCGCACGCCGAAGAAGGCGTCCCGGATGATCAGCAGGCTCCACCGCTCGCCGACGAGCTCCAGCGTCCGGGCCAGTGAGCAGTCCTGGCCCGCGTAGTCACGTGACGCACCCATGTGACCCATTCTACCAATAGTCGGTTCGTTTTCCGAACTTACACTGCTAGAGTCGGGTCGATTCGTTTTATGAACCAAGAGGGGTGTCATGAGCGCGGTTGTCGGAGAGGCGGCGGAGGTGAGCGCGCCGGCGCGCACCACGCTGGGCATAGTTGTCCTGGGCACGCTGCTGGTGCTGATGAACTACACGGCACCGATCGGCACGTTGCCGGCCACCGCCACCGCGCTGGGGGCCGGCATCACCGGCCAGGTGTGGATCCTGGGCGGCATCAACCTGGGGCTGTCCGCCTCGCTGCTGCTCGCCGGGCGGCTGGCCGACCGCTACGGGCTGCGCCGGGTGTTCCTGGCCGGCGGCCTCGGGTTCGCGCTGACCACCGCGGGCTGCGCGGTGGCGCCCGGGGTGGGCGCGTTCGTGGCCGCCCGCACCGCCCAGGGGCTGGCCAGCGCGGCGCTGCTCGCGGCCGGCCTCGGGCTGATCGGCCAGGCCTTCCCGGGCGGTCCCCGGCGCGCCTGGGCGACCGGGTTGTGGGGCGCGGCGCTGGGGGCGGGCATCACGCTGGGGCCGTTGTTCGCGGCCGGGCTGGGACTGCTCGGCGGCTGGTGGCTGGCCTACGCGGTACTCACCGCGGCCGCCCTGGCACTGGCCGCGGCCTCCCGGCGGCTGCCCGCCGACGCGCCGGTGCAACGGCGGGCGGAGGGCCTGGACGTGCTCGGCGCGCTCGCCCTCAGCGGAGCCATCGCCTGCCTGGTCGCCGCGCTCACCGGGGGGCGCACCGGTTGGACCCAGCCGGGCGTGCTGGCCTGCTTGGTCGGCTTCCTCGGCCTGCTGGCCCTGTTCGGTATCCGGCAGCGCCGGGCCCGGCACCCGATCGTGCGCCCCGGGCTGTTCCGCGCGCCGCTGCTGCGGGCGGCGACGGTCGGTGCGCTGTTCACCGGGCTCTCGGTGATCGGCTTCATGTCCTACCTGCCCACCGTGCTGCAACGCGGGCACGGCTACGGCGCGCTGGCCAGCGCCGGCATCGTGGCCGTGTGGTCCGGGGTCTCCGTGCTGACCGCGCTGCTGGCCCGCCGGCTGCCCGCCGGGTTCGGCGGCCAGGCGCAGCTGGCGGTCGGGCTGGGGCTGTGCGGGGTGGGTGTGGTGGCCGGCTACGGGCTGGCGGCCGGGACCTACCCGCTGCCCCGGTTGCTCCTGGGGCTGGCCGTGGCCGGGGCGGGCAGCGGACTGGTCAATGCGGCGCTGGCCCGGCTGGCCGTGCAGAGCGTGCCGGCCGAGCTGGCCGGCACCGGGTCCGGGGTGAACAACACCGCGCGCTACCTGGGTTCGGCGGTCGGCGTCACGGCGGCCGTGGTGGTCTCCGCCTGGCTGGACGCCGACGCGGCGCTGCTGCTCGCCGGCGCGCTGTCCCTGCTCGGCGGTTTGTGGGTGGCCCTGGTCCGGGAGCGCCGGTGCTTGAGCTGATTGCCGACCCGCGGCTTGGGCGGTGGCTGGGTTCTAAAGATGGCTTGGACGGCGCGGCGTGGCTGGTCTCCCGCGGTTCGGCGCCGCCTGTGACGTTTCGTCGGCGGTGAGTCGCCGGCTTGGGTTACGGTGCGTGACGGCTTGGCGGGGGTTCGGGCTCGCTCTGTTCATCGAGAGCAAGGTGAGTCCGGTTCGATCATGACCTGGACCGGACTGGTGTTGCACTCGATGGAATGGCGCCCCGAGTCGGCCTCCCGGCTGCCCACCGTCGCTACAGAAAGTAACCAGAGGCGCGCCGTCGAGCCCGGGACGCGCGGCCGGCGACTGAGGCCGCGGCAGACCAGCCAAGCCCGACCGTCCAAGCCGTCTGTAGAACTCAACCACCCGCATGCAGCGCGTGGACGAAGTCGGTCCAGGCGCCGATCTGGGAGTCGCCCCAGCCGGTTCGGCCTTCGTGGGTCCAGCGGGTCAGGCCGATCACCAGGAACGCGTTCGACCAGGCGCTCCAGTTGTTGCTGGCCACCACGTCGCCGTCGAGGGTGTACTCCCGGCCCTGGGTGTCGGTCATGGTCACCCGGTGCGCGGTGGGGTAGCCGGTGCTCCGGTCCCACCTGGTGCGCACCGAGGCGGAGGTGAGGCCGAGCAGCTCGCCGTCGCGCCAGATCCAGCCCCGGTTGGTGGCCTCGGGGAGTGAGTCGTCCACCGGGTAGATGTCCCGCCAGATCGGGCCGTCGCTGGGGCGCTCCATGCCCATCAGGTGGAAGGCGAAGTCGTCGTCCACCACCCCGGTCAGCCAGTGCACCGGCGGGATGGCGCGCGGGTCCTCGGTGCGGTTCTCGCCCCAGGACCGGTCGCGCACGGTGTAGCCGTCGATCACGTGCCGCTCGCCGCGCAGGCTGACCCAGCCGCGGGTGCGCATCGCCTGGTCGAAGTGCCGGTTGCTGGGCAGCACGGCCGGCGGCATGATCGCGGTGAGGGTGACCTCGAAGGCGTTGCCCCGCGCCGCGTCCTCGTAGCCGATGCGCAGCTCGCGCAGGGGTTCCACCAGCTCGACGTGGTAGCCGTTGGCCAGCTGGAACTTGTCCAGGTCGCCGTCGCGCAGCGGGGTGTCGGGCATGAACTGGCGCATGTCGAACAGCTCGCTGGCCAGCGCGTTCGGCTTCACCCCCCGCCAGGCCCACACGCCGCCGGTGAGCAGCCGCAGGTTGGGGTGCGCCCACAGGTAGCAGAGCGAGTGCAGACCGGCCGAGGGCACGCTGAACCCGAGGAACTGGGTCTCGGTGAGGTCCGGGTCGGTGAGCGTGCGGTTCAGCTCCCGGTGCAGCAGCTCGTCCTCGGCGGTGCAGCTGCCGAAGCCCGCCTTCTGCGGGTTCATGAAGAAGGACGTGTTGGTATCGGAACTCAAAGGATCTCCACCTTGCCCTGGTCGCCGTCCACTCGGATGCGCTGGCCGTCGCGGATGCGCCGGCTGCCGTCGTTGGTGCCGCACACGCAGGGCAGGCCCAGCTCGCGGGCCACGATCGGGCCGTGCGAGAGCATGCCGCCGTGGTCGGTGACCACCCCGCCGGCCACCAGGAACAGCGACACCCAGCTGGGGTCGGTGGTCTCGCAGACCAGGATGTCCCCGTCGTCCAGGTCGGTGGTCGCCGGATCGCGCACCACCCTGGCCCGCCCCTCGGCCACCCCGCCGCTCGCCGCCAGCCCGGTGATGACCTGTTGCTCGCCGGCCTCCGGAACCGTGTGCTCGGCGACCTTGGTCGGCACCGGCACCCCGACCCACGAGCTGGGCAGCCGCAGGTCCAGCCGCTCCTGGTAGCGGGCGCGGCGCTCGGCGACCAGGTCCCGGTGGTCGCCGTCGGGCCGGCCCGTCAGCTGCTGGTAGCTGAGGTGGAAGACGTCGCCCGGCTCGGCGAGCACGCCGCGGGCGGTGAGGTGGTCGCCGGCCCGGCGGGCGGCGGCCCTGGCCACGTCGAAGGCCAGCAGGTAGCCGGCCTTGCCCTGCTCGCGCAGCGCCAGGAAGCGGGCCGTCGCGTTGGTCAGTGCGGTGATCGCCCGGCCGCGCAGGCGGCCGGTGCGCGCGGCCAGCTCGGCGGCCGCCTCCCGCCGGATGCGCAGCTGCTCGGCGCTGCGCTGGCGCGGAGCGCGCGGGCTGTCCTCGGTGATCTTCCGCAGGTCGGCCAGCCGGGCCAGGATCGGTGACGGGTCCTCCCGCCAGCAGATACCGGACAGCTGGCCCTCGTTCGGGCCGTGGTAGCCGTGCCGGTCCAGAAACTCGGAGAGGGGGAGCCGCTCGTGCGCCAGCAGCCACAGGTCGTTGGCCACCTCGTTCTCGTCCGAGCCGACCCCGGAGAGCAGCCGTGCCTCCAGCCCGGCCAGGTCGTACCGCGCCAGCGTGGCGGCCAGCCGGTCGGCCAGCCCGGAGCTGACGAAGGCCACCACCATGTGCAGCTCCATGATGTCCTCGAACCGGCGGCGGGCGTCGGCGAGCAGGCGCAGCGCGGTCGGCTCGTCCGCGTCCGGCAGCACCCGCAGCTGGGCCAGCCGCCAGCGGCGCAGGTCGGCGAACATCGCGTCGTGCCGGCGGGGCAGCGTGGCGATCGCGTACGGCGCCTTGGCGGCGATCGCCGGGTACCGGTGGTAGACGTTGTGGTTCACCGTCTCCGGCCGCACGTAGCCGAACAGCTGCTGCTCCACCGCGCTGGCCGAGGTGCCGGGGATGAGCCCGGCGACGTCCCGGAACTGGTCGATGTTGGTGGCCGCCCGCCCGGCGAACGCGGTGAAGAACTGGTCCTCGATGCGCTCCCGGGTCCCAACCTGGGCCGAGGTGTACACGCCGAGCCGGTGGAACATGGTGCGCACCGCGCGGTCCGTCGGCTCGTGGATGAAGGTGAACCCCAGCGTGGTGAACACGCCGGGGAAGGCCTCGGCTACGTTGCCGGTCGTCCACGTCACCCCAGGCTCGCAGGTGTCGTGATCGAGAAGATCGGACATGGCGTGGCTGCTCCCCGTTGAGTGTGGAGAAGCAAATCTAATGACGTATGGTTTCACTGGCAAGTTTAGTTTACGCTAGCGTCAATAAGCGGTACGCCTCCTTCCAGTGGTTGATGAGGAGTGAGCAATGACGCTAGCCGCGAGTTTCACCGGGACGGAGACCACGATCCGGGTGTTCGAAGCCGTCAGCGTGGTGCTCTACCTCGCCGCGCTGGTCTGGGTGATCAAGCTCCGCCGGCCGCTCTACCTCGGCGCCTTCGTGGGAGCCACGCTGGTCTGGGCCTACGACTGGGCGTACACCACGAACGGCTTCTTCCACGCCACGTTCAACGAGCACCTGGTCCCCATCCCGGGCACCGACAACCAGGGCGTGTTCGAGCCGCTGGCCATCCCGATGAACTACGCGCTCGGCTTCGCCCTGCCGGCCATCCTGTGGGCGCGCAACGACGCCGCGCTGCGCCGGCGGTTCGGCGCCTGGCGGCACCTGCTGATCCTGGCCGCCGGCGCGGTCGGCGTGGGCATCTACGAGATCCCGGTGGTGCACGTGCTGGGCATCTGGACCTACCACCAGCGGCCGGAGTTCATGGTCCTCGGCTTCCCCTGGTCCAACTTCTGGTTCGCCGCCGGCCTGCTGGGCGGCTCGGCGATCCTGCTGGCCTAGGTGCAGCGCTGGACCGAGGCGGCGGACGCCGGCCCTTCCGGTGTCGTCGCGCCGCGCGAGCCGCCGCCGGCGGGGGCCGCCGAGGGTGGCGTGGCCACCCAGGTGCGGGCCCAGGTGGCCGCCGTCCAGGGGTGGGGCGGCGCGGAGCGGATGTGGCGCGGCATCGTGCTCGGTGCCATGCCGGTGTGGGCCGCGTTCTACGGCAGCTACCTGCTGCAGCTGTTCTGGTACGCGGCCGCCGAGCCGTGGACCACGCCTTATCTGCGCCCGTTCTAGTTGCCGGCCTGACCAGCGTCGGCGAGGCTGGCCGGCATGACCGACCGCGCGCCGATCTGGACCCCGCCCGCCGACCTGGTCGCCTCGGCCGAGATGACCCGGCTGCTGCGTCAGGTCGGCGCGGCGGACTACCACGAGCTGTGGCGGTGGTCGGTGGACGACCTGCCCCGGTTCTGGGCCACCATGTGGCGCTGGTTCGACATCCGGGCCGACGGCGACCCGTCCACCGTGCTGGCCGACCGCTCGATGCCTGGCGCGCGCTGGTTCCCGGACGTGGCGCTGTCGTTCCCCGAGCACGTGTTCCGGGACCGGGACGACGCCGGCGTGGCCGTCGTGGCCGCCGCCGAGGGCCGCGCGCCGGTGGAGTGGACGTGGGGCCGGCTGCGGGAGCAGACGGCCCGGGTGCGGGCCGGGTTGCGCGCGATGGGCGTCGGCCGGGGTGACCGGGTGGTCGGGTATCTGCCGAACACGGCGGAGACCATTGCGGCGTTCCTCGCCGTCAGCTCGCTGGGCGCGGTGTGGTCCTGCTGCTCGCCGGACTTCGGCGCGCGCACCGTGATCGACCGGCTGTCCCAGGTGGAGCCGGCGGTGCTGCTCGCGGTGGACCACTACGACTATGGCGGCCAGCGTTTCGACCGGTCCGAGGTGGTGGACCAGCTGCGCGCCGCGCTGCCCACCCTGCGCCGCACCGTGCTCCTGGGTGAGGACTGGGACGAGGCCTTCCCGGCCACCGCCGAACCGCTGGAGTTCGAGCGGGTTCCGTTCGACCACCCGCTGTGGATCGTCTACTCCAGCGGCACCACCGGGCTGCCCAAGGCGATCGTGCACGGCCACGGCGGCCCGCTGCTGGAGCACCAGAAGACCTGGCGGCTGCACCACGACGCCCGCCCCGGTGACCGGGTCATGTGGACCACCACCACCGGCTGGATCATGTGGAACCTGGTGGTCGGCGCGCTGACCACGCCGGTGTCGGCGGTGATCTACGACGGCAGCGTCGGCCACCCCGACCTCGGCGTGCTGTGGGACCTGATCGACGACACCGGCATCACCATGTTCGGCACCGGCGCGGCCTACCTGCACGGCTGCATGAAGCGCGGGCTGCGCCCCCGGGAAGGCCGGAAGCTGGCCCGGCTGCGGGCCATCGGCTCCACCGGCTCGCCGCTGGCCCCGGACGCCTACCGGTGGGTGAGCGACGCGGTGGGGGAGCACATCTGGCTGTGCTCCGCGTCCGGCGGCACCGATGTGGCCTGCGGCTTCGTCGGCGGTTCGCCGTTGCTGCCGGTGCGCGCGGGTGAGCTGCAGGCCAAGCTGCTCGGCGTGGACGCCCAGGCCTGGGATGACCAGGGCCGCCCGGTGGTGGACGAGGTGGGTGAGCTGGTGGTCACCCAGCCGATGCCGTCCATGCCGGTGAAGTTCTGGAACGACCCGGGCGGCGAGCGCTACCGGGACTCGTACTTCTCCATGTTCCCCGGGGTATGGCGGCACGGCGACTGGATCCGGTTCACCCCCGACGGCGCCTCGGTGATCTTCGGCCGGTCCGATGCGACGATCAACCGCGCCGGCATCCGGATGGGCACGGCGGAGATCTACGCGGCGGTGCTGGCGGTGCCCGAGGTGGCGGACGCGCTGGTGGTGGACGTGCCCTCGCCGGACGGCACCGGGGACGGGGAGATGATCCTGTTCGTGGTGCCGGCCGACGGCGCCGAGCTCACCGAGGCCGTGGCCGACGAGCTGCGCGCCCGGATCCGGCGGGACTGCTCGCCCCGGCACGTGCCGAACCGCCTGGTGACGGTGCCGGCCGTGCCGCGCACCCTCAGCGGGAAGGCGCTGGAGATCCCGATCAAGCGCATCCTGATGGGGCACGACCCGGGCAAGACGGTGGACCCGAGCACCCTGGCCAACCCCGAGTCGCTGGACTGGTACCTGGACTTCGCCCGGACCCGCCTCAGGGCAGTTTGATCCGGAAGCACACGCGGGGCTGGCCGCGGCCGTCGTAGTCGTCGCGGACCGGGACGCCGCCGTCGGCTTCCCGGTCACCCGGCTCCAGCTCGAACCCCATGGCCCGGTGGAACGCGATGGAGCCGGTGTTGCCCGGTGAGGTGATCGCCCGCACGGTGCTCCGTCCGGCCCGCCCGGCCCGCTCGAAGAACGCCGCGTAGAGCTCGCGGGCCAGCCCCTGACCCCGCCGGGCCGGGTCCACACCGACGAAGTGGATGTACGCCTCGTCGGCGTGGTCGGCGGAGTGGAAGCCGACCAGGAAGCCGTAGATCCCGTCGCCGTCGGCGAGCACCAGGCTGGTCCCGGCGAAGTGCTGCAGGAACAGCCGGGGCAGCAGCAGGGACAGCTTTTGGGACTCTTCCGGCGTGCGCGAGTCGTCCCACCAGCGCTGGATGCGTTCGATGATCTCCGGGAAGTCGTCCTCTCGAGCCGTTCTCATGGTTTCGAGGCTAGGTCCACTTCACGCCGTGCGCGCCCATCGCGGTGAGCAGCTCCGCCGGGTCGAACGCCTGGGCCGGGGCGAGGACCCCGGCCGGCGCCCCGCCGGCGCGCAGCCGCAGCGCCGCCTCCACCGCCGCGACGGCCGTGGTGCCGTAGGTGTCCGCGCCGGTCAGTACGCCCCTGGCCGAGCCGCCCGGGCCGCGCAGGTCGGCGACCACGGTGAACTCGTCGGAGCCCCGGACGTCCTCGCCCGGCCCCTCGGGCAGGCTCTCCACCAGCTCCGGGGTGACCGAGGAGAACAGCCCGGCCACCTCGGCCGTGGTGACCGCCTCGACCCGCCGCGCCGGCACGTGCCGGGGCACCGTGGCGATCTCCGGCACGCCGAACTTCACCACCGGCACCGGCTCGGTGGCCCCGGGCAGCCGGTACTCGGTGGTGCGCGCCGGTTCGTCGGGGCGCCACTCGCCGTCCAGGTAGACCGGGCCGCCGGTGGCGAAGAACTCCAGGTTGGCCAGCGCGGTCCGCCCGCTGCCCCGCGACAGCGCGCCCAGCCCGGACAGCCGGTGCACCAGCACCACCTCGTCCACCCGGTCGAGCGTCACGGCGGTCGCGGCGGCGAGCAGGTCGGCGAGGAACCCGCCGTCGTTGACCATCGGGACCACGCTCACCCCGGCGTCGGCGGCCGGCCCGGCGAGCGTTTCGAACAGGCGCATCACGTAGGGCTGCTCGCCGGCTAGGTCGACGTAGTGCACCCCGGCCGCGACGGCGGCCCGGGCCACCGGTTCGCCGAACCGCTCGTACGGCGCCACACAGTTGATCACTACGGACGCGCCCCGCAATGTCCCGGCCAGCGCCCCCGGGTCGTCCAGCCCGGCGGTCCGCACCGCGTCGGCGGGCAGCCCGGCCCGCTCGGCGGTGTCCCGCAGCCGGCCGGCGTCGCGGCCGACCAGCATCGGGTCGATGTTGCGGCGGCGCAGCTCGCCGACCACCAGCTTGGCGGTGAACCCGCTCGCGCCGTAAACCGCGACGGTCATCTTGCTTCTCCGATCATCGGGAACTGATGGTTTCGACGATATGAACGCCCAAGAGCACGATCCATGGTGGAACGGCTCACCTTTATGTCCAATCGTCTTGCTAGCCTGGAAGAGCTGTTCGGACCGGCCGAGAGGCGGCGATCTTGGACGTGCTCAGCGACGCGGTCACCGCCATGCGCACCGGGCGGCCGCACTCCAACCGGACGCGGCGCGCCGGCGGCTGGGCCATGCGCTTCCGGCCGGTCTCCGCCGCCGGCTTCCACGTGGTGCTGGAGGGCTCCTGCTGGCTGCTGCCGAAGGACCACGAGCCGGTGCGGCTGGGCGCGGGCGACGTGGTGTGCCTGTTGCCCCAGGTGATCGACTATGCCGTGGCCGACGACCCGGACACACCGCTCGCCGAGGTGCCGGTCAGCTCGCTGTCGGAGGCGCTGGCCGGCCCGCCCTCGGCGGCCGGCGGGCCGGTCGGGGCCACCGTGATGCTGTGCGGCGCCTACCTGCTGGACGAGCGCCGCCCGCACCCGCTGCTCGCCGAGCTGCCCCGGTTCATCCACCTGCCCGCCCGGGTGGGCAGCCGCACCGAGCTGCGGGCCGCCGTCGACCTGCTGGGCAGTGAGCTGGACCGCCCGGGCCAGGGCAGCGACGTGATCGTGCCGGCCCTGTTGGACATGTTGCTGCTCTACATCCTGCGGGCCTGGTACTCCGAACAGGTGGCGCAGGGGGTACCGATCGGGTGGGCCGGCGCGCTGGCGGATGCCCCGGTGAGCGCGGCCCTGCGGGCCATCCACCGCGACCCGGCCCGGCAGTGGACGGTGGAACGGCTGGGGGCCGAGGGCGGGCTCTCCCGGGCGGCGTTCGCCCGCCGGTTCAGCGCCCTGGTCGGCCGCCCACCGCTGGCCTATTTGACCTGGTGGCGGATGACTCTGGCGGCCCGCATGCTGCGCGAGTCGGACGCGCCGCTGCACGCCGTCGCGACGCGCACCGGGTACGCCTCCGAGTTCGCCTTCGCCAAGGCTTTCAAGCGGGAGTTCGGCACCGCTCCCGGCGGGTACCGGAAGGCTACCGAGCGGCGCTAGTCCATTCCTTCGGTCGGGGGTGTCCCGGCGCTTCCGGGTGGCAATGGCTCGGAAACGCCACGGGAAGTAACGATCACTGCCTAAACTCCTTGATCAGTGAGGAGGTACTCGGCAGGAATGAGCGCTCGTCGTCACGGAAGCAGGACGCGGCCGAGGGGCCTCTGGTGGGTGGTCACCGCCGCAGCCGCCACCTGCGCGATGACCGGCCTGGTCCTCGCGGTACGGCCCGCCGGGTCGCCGGCCCCGCTGCGGCCCGCCGCGCACTCGGTCACCGCACCCGCACCGGAGCCGCCCGGAGCGGCCGACGTGGCCGTGCCCCCCGTGCCCCCTGTGCCCCCGGCACCCCAGCCGGGCACCGAGCCCGCGGCCGCCGCCCCCTGGGGCGACGCCGGCGCCGTGCCACCCGCGAACGTGCCACCCGCGGCTGTGCCGCCCGCGGCCGGGCCACCCGCGACGTTGCCGGCCGCGTCAGCCGGCACCGAGTGCGCCGCGTCGGGGAAGACCTCCTGCCGCAACCTGCTGACCACCAACGCCGGCAAGGTGGCCTACTACAGCAACTACTCGCTGGACGGCAGCCCCGCCATCACGCACGCGATCATCATGGTGCACGGTGCCGGCCGCAACGCCCAGTCCAGCTTCCAGGGCATCCGCGCGGAGGCCGTGCGGACCAAGACCAACGCCGAGACCATCGTGATCGCGCCGTCCTACCAGACCAAGGAGGACAACCCCGGCGCCGGCCAGGTCACCTGGCCCGACCAGGCCTGGAAGGAGGGTGGCGACTCGGACAGCGGCAACCTCAGCTCGTTCGACGTGATGGACCTGATCATGGCCAGGCTGGTGGACAAGAACCGGTTCCCCAACCTGAACTGGGTCACCCTCGGCGGCCACTCGGCCGGCGGCCAGTTCACCCAGCGGTACGCGGCCGGCGGCAAGATCCCGGCGCAGACCCGGGGCGTGCAGTTCAACTTCATCGTGGCCAACCCGTCCTCCTACCTGTACTTCACCCCGGACCGGCCGCTGGCCGGCTCCGGCGGCGGGATCAAGTTCGGGCCGGTGAGCGTCGGCTCGTGCGGTGAGTACGACGACTACAAGTACGGCCTGAAGAACCGGGTGCGGTACATGAAGGAGGTGTCGGACGCGGACCTGGTCTCCCGCTACACGCACGCCAGGGTGATGTACCTGAGCGGCGGCGCGGACACCGGCGACGAGTCGCTGGACGAGGACTGCGGCGCGATGCTGCAGGGGAAGAACCGGCTGATCCGCAGCATCAACTACTTCAACTACATCCGGACCAAGTTCCCCGGCGCGCCGCACGAGCGGGCGCAGGTCTCCGGCACCGGCCACGACCGGGAGAGCATGTTCGCCTCGCCGGAGGCGGAGCGAGTGGTGTTCGGCGTGCCGGTGAACCAGGCCCGGGCGTCGAGGCGCACGGACACCGAGAGCGGTAGTTCGGACAACTAACCCAGGACGTGCGCGTCCGGGCCGGGGAAGTAGACCGACTCGTGGCCGTCCTGCCAGCGCACCCGGTAGTGCCGCTGGTCGCCGTCGCCGATCACCTCCAGTACCTCGCCCTGGCGGCGCTGCGCGTCCAGGGTGGCGGTTTCGATGACGATCCGGTCACCGGTGCTGGCGTGCATCTGGGCCTCCCTACGTGGGTCGGGGACCCGGCCGAGGCCGGTGCCGGCCAGGCCCGGACAAACCAGCGTAGTGGCGGCGTCCAGGGAGTGGAACCGCTCAGCGGGGCGCCCCGCCGGGCACCGTGCTCCACAGCGCGGACACCAGCGGCCGGTGCAGGTCCACCCGCCGCGCGCACAGCCCGATGGTGAACGGGTCCGGTGGCGGGTCGGCGTCCAGGATGACCAGCCGGTCGGCGACCGCGCTGGTGTCCAGCACCAGCCGGGGCACGATCCCGGTGCCGTAGCCGAGGGCGACCAGGCCGAGCAGCGCCTCGTGCCCGTCCGGCTCGGCGGCCACGTCCGGGTGCAGCCGGTTCGCCCGGAGCCAGCGGTCGGCCGCCGCCCGGGCCAGGCCGCCCCTGGGCAGCACGAACGGCCCGGCCCGCCAGTCCGCGTTCCGTTCCGCCGTCACGAAAACCAGCGGTGTCTCGGCCACCGGCCGGCTGACGATCGGCTCGGGCAGCCGGTCGGGCAGCGCGGCCACCGCCAGGTCCACCGCGCCCTCGTCCAGCCGGGCCAGCGCGGCGGCCGCGTCGCCGGTGTACAGGTCCAGGCCCACCGCCGGGTGCGCCTCCCGGAACGGCCGCAGCAGCGTGGGCAGGATGGCGTGGCAGGCGGTGACCGTCGCGAACACGGACAGCCGCCCGCGCAGGCGCTCCGCCGGCCGGTCGCCCTCCCGGTAGCGGTCCCACAGCGCCAACGTGTCCCGGGCGTAGTCGCGGAACCGCAGGCCGGCCTCCGTGAGCGCGACGCCGCGCGGCCCCCGGTCCAGCAGCCGTTGACCCACCTCGGCCTCCAGCCGTTGGATGGCCCGGGTCAGGGTGGCCGGGCTGACGTGGCAGTCCAGGCCGCTGCGCCCGAAGTTGAGCGTCTCGGTCACCCGGAGGAACAGCCGCAGATCACGGTAGGCCTGCATATTTCTTCCTTCGAAACGCGGCGTTGCGGTTCTTGCGCTTGTCGGAAGGCTAACCCGGGACGTAGGAAATTCCCATGACGGATTTCAGCTCAGCGGTCTTCCCGGTGGAGACGATGGCGGTGCCCGGCGGCCAGGAGACCATCGTGCGCGGCGGCCGGCACCTGTTCGGCTCGCTCGTGGAGGGCTTCGCCGGGGTGCGCCGGATCGGGGTGCTCGGCTGGGGGCCGCAGGGCCGGGCGCAGGCGCTGAACCTGCGCGACTCACTGGCCGGCAGCGGCATCACCGTCACGGTCGGGCTGCGCCCCAGGTCCGCATCGGCGGCGGCCGCGCGCGCCGAGGGGTTCACCGAGGAGGACGGCACCCTGGGCGACTGGCTGGCCGTCGCGGCGGACAGCGACCTGGTGCTGCTGCTGGTCGCGGATGCCGCCGTGGCCCGGCACTACCCGGAGATCTTCGCCGCGCTGCGCCCGGGCAGCACGCTCGGGCTGTCCCACGGCTTCCTGCTCGGCTACCTGAAGGAGACCGGCGACCGGTTCCCGGACGGGGTGAGCGTGATCGCGGTGTGCCCCAAGGGCATGGGCGACTCGGTCCGCCGGCTGTACGTGCAGGGCGCACGGGTGAACGGCGCGGGCATCAACGCCAGCTTCGCGGTGCACGCCGACCACGACGGGCGGGCCACCGACCGCGCGCTGGCCTGGTCGATCGCGCTCGGCGCGCCCTACACCTTCCGCACCACGCTGCGCGACGAGTACCTGTCCGACATCGTGGGGGAGCGGGCCATCCTGCTCGGCGCGGTGCACGGCATCGTGGAGAGCCTCTACACCCGCGCCCGGCTGGCCGGCGCCGACCCGGTCGCCGCGTACCGGCGGTCCTGCGAGAACATCACCGGCCCGATCGCCCGGGCCATCTCCGCCGACGGGCTGCTCGGCGTCCGCGACGCCCTGTCCGGTGAGGGCCGCGAGGTGTTCGACCGGGCGTACGCCGCCGGCTACCGCCCGGCCCGCGAGCTGATCGCGGAGATCTACCAGGAGGTGGCCGACGGCACCGAGCTGCGCAGCGTCGTGCTCGCCGGCGAGCGGCTGCGGTCCACCCCGATGACGCCGATCAGCGGGTCACCGATGTGGTCCGCCGCCGCCGAGGTGCACGCCCGGCGGGGCGCCGAGGCGGTGCCGGTCGACCCGTTCGCGGCCGGCGTGTTCGTGGCCACCATGACCGCGCAGGTGGACCTGTTCGCCGAGCTCGGCCACCCCTGGTCGGAGATCGTCAACGAGTCGATCATCGAGGCGGTGGACTCGCTGCTGCCGTACATGCACGCCCGCGATGTGGCGCACATGGTGGACAACTGCTCCACCACCGCCCGGCTCGGCGCGCGCCGCTGGGGCCCGCGGTTCCAGGCGGTGCTGGAGCAGATCGTCTTCCCGGCGGCCGACGGTGCGGGCGGCGGCGACCCCGCGCTGGTGGAGGCGTTCCTGGCCAACCCGGTGCACGAAGCACTGGCCGCCGCGGCCAAGCTGCGCCCGCCGGTGGACATCGCGGTCGCTTAGAGCGGAGCGGTGCCGGTCTAAGGATCGCTTGGACGGCGCGGCTCGGGCTGGTCTGCCGCGGCCCGCGTGCGGCCGTTGCGTCCCTTCTCGTTCGTCACTTGCGTTTCACGAGGGGGACATGGTGGGGCTTGCGGCAAGATCAAACCCGCATGGTGTACCCCTCACGCAACCAGAGTGACAGCTGAGGCTGCTCCGAGGTGGTGATCGCTGTCTGTGGCGGTTCAGCATCGAAAATCGAGGCTAAACCGCCACGGTTGGCGATCAAGCTGGCTCGGGCCGGGCCGTTGACGCAACGGGCGGCACCCAAGCCGCGGCAGACCAGCCCGAGCCGCGCCGTCCAAGTCGGTCTTAAACCGCACCCGTACCGCTCAGAGCGTTGTCGGGATGGTCGGGTGCCGCTCGAACACGATGGTGCCGCGCACGATCGTCTCCTTGTACCGGGCGGCCAGCCGGCCGGTGAGGATCGCCTCGCGCGGGCTGTCGTCGGCGTGCACGAACTGCACCAGGGCGTCCTTGCGGCCCAGGCTGATGCACTGGTTCAGGTAGCGGAACCGCATCGGCTTCGGCTCCCGGTCGGCCAGCCGGTCGGCCAGCGCGCGCACCCCCTGCTGGGCGGCCGGCAGGCCGGTGGCGCAGGCCATGCGCAGCTCCTGCCCGCCGGGCCGGCGCACCGCGGCCGCGTCCCCGACGCCGGTCACCTCCGGGTGCGACACCGAGCGCAGCGTCTCGTCGACCACCAGGCGGCCGTTGTGGTCCACCGCGAACCCGGCCTCGGCGGCCAGCTCGGGCACCCGGAACCCGGCCGTCCACACCACGGTGTCCGCCGCGACCCGGTCGCCACCGGCCAGCTCGAGGCCCGTGTCGTCCACCGAGATCACCTTGGCCTGCTCGTGCACCTGGACGCCGAGCCGGGCGAAGGTGCGCGCCAGGTGGCTTCGCCCGCGCCGGGAGAGCGTGTCGCCCAGCTCGCCGCCGGTGACCAGGTGCACCCGCAGGCGGGGCAGCGACTCGGCCAGTTCGGCGGCCGCCTCGATGCCGGTCAGCCCGCCGCCGACCACCGCGACCACCTCCGCCTCGGCCAGCCGCGAGCGCAGTACCTGCGCCTGCTCGACGCCGGCCAACGGGTACGCGTGCTCGGTGACGCCGGGCACCGACTCCAGGTCCGCCTGGCTGCCCAGCGCGTAGACCAGCCGGTCGTAGCGCACCGGGGCGCCGGCTCGGAGGGTGATCTCCCGGCCGGCCGGGTCGATCGCGGTGACCCGGTCCACCACCAGCCGCACCCGGGTGCCCTCCAGCAGGTCCCGGATCGGTAGGTCGCGCAGCGCCTGGCCCGCGGCCAGCTGGTGCAGCCGCACCCGCTCCACGAACCGGTCCCGTTCATTGATCAGCGTGACGTGCGCGTCGGTCCACCGCGCGGCCAGTTTCGCCGCCGCAAGCCCGGCGTAGCCGGCGCCGATAACCACGATGTGCACTTGCCGTCTCCTCTCCTCGACACGGTTTAGACCGGGCACCGGATCGGTACGTGACAGCGCTTGGTATGACCCTCGTCACCGGGTCATTGATCCCGCAATTAACATGTTGGTTCCGCGAGAAACGGGCTGGCCCGGTGGCGGCAAGGGGTGGGCATGGCTGGTGTGGCGGTGTCACGAGCTCCGGAGGCCCCACTGGTCGGGGCGTTGCCCTGGCTGGTCAGGGATCCGGTGGGGGTCTGCGAGCGGGCGGCGGTGTCCGGTGGCGGCTTCGCCCGGCTTCCGCTGGGACCCGCGGCGGTGTACGTCGTCTCCGATCCGGACCTGGTGCGCCGGGTACTGGTCGGCAACGCCGCCAACTACACCAAGGGCCGGCTGATGAACGGCATCCGGATCGCCTTCGGCGACGGACTGTTCACCTCCGAGGGCGCGCTGTGGCGGCGCCAGCGCCGGCTCATGCAACCGGCCTTCCAGCCGGCGGCCATGTCGCTGACCGCCGAGGTCACCGCCGACATCTGGCGCCGCCGACTGGACGGGTGGTCGGGCCGGGTCGACCTGCTGGCCGAGTTCCTGCACCTGGACATTGCCGTCATCCTGCGCGTGCTGTTCTCCGCCGACCTGCCGGCCGGCCGGGCCGAGGAGCTGGTGCGGCTGGCCGACCGGGTGTTCGCCGGGATGGCCGGGCAGCTGCCCGCGTTCTTCCTGCCCCGCTGGGTGCCGGTGCCCGGCCGGGCCGGCTACCGGCGGGCGGTGGACGGGCTGGGCACGGAGATCTCCCGGCTGATCTCGGAACACCGGCACGCCGGTTCCGGCGGCGAGCTGCTCACCGCGCTGCTCACCGAGCGCGACGAGACCGGCCGGCCGATGAGCGACCGGCAGGTGCGGGACGAGGTCTTCACCATGTTCATGGCCGGCTACGAGTCCACCGCGACCAGCCTGGCCTGGACCTGCGACCTGGTGGGCCGGCACCCGTCGGTCGCCGAGCGGCTGCGCGCCGAGGTGGACGAGGTCCTGGGCGGCCGGGAGCCCACCCTGGACGACCTGCCCGGGTTGGAGTACGCGGGGCGGGTGCTGTCCGAGGGGCTGCGGCTGTATCCGGCGTTCCCCATGTACTTCCGCGCCGCCGTCGAGGCCGACCGACTGGGCGGGTACCACGTGCCGGCCGGGGCGCAGCTGGTCGTCTGCCCATGGGCGGCGCACCGCGACCCGGCCTACTGGCCGGAGCCCGAACGGTTCGACCCGGACCGGTTCACCCCGGAGCGGGTGGCCGCCCGGCACCGGGGCGCGTACTTCCCCTTCGGCGTCGGCCAGCGGCGGTGCATCGGCGAACCCATGGCGCTCACCATCGCGCGCTTGGCGCTGGTAATGCTGGCGCAGCGGTTCGAGCTGGCTCCGGCCGGCTCGCGGCCGGCCGGCCGGTACGCGATGACCTACCAGCCCAGGGGCGGCGTCCCGGTGAGGGTGACGCCCCGCGATTGGTTCCACCCCACCGAGCCGGTCGGCGGCTGAAGACCGAGCTGATCATTGCTCACTTGAGAAGCTTGATCGACATCAACCTGAGGTACCTCGAACCCCGAGCAGACGTATGTGAGGTTGATGTCGATCACCTCCAGGTCGGCGACCCGGCCAGGTGGCGGTCTCCTCAAACTCCCCACCAGCCACAGCATGTGAATCCGCGTTGGCCGGTGTTGCGTATTTGTGCGCAGAGCAAAGCGGTCCGGGCGGAAGCCGTCGGGGTAGGCTTGGCCACATCTAGCTGTTGAAACGTTTCACTTTCGGGTGCGGGAGACGTGGACATGAGCGAAGCCGTGCGAGAGGCGCTGCGCGGGCAGCGGATCGAGACGCCGTCCTGGGCGTACGCCAACTCGGGCACCCGGTTCAAGGTGTTCGCGCAGGCCGGAGTGCCGCGTACGCCGGAGGAGAAGCTGGCCGACGCGGCTGTGGTGCACCGGCTGACCGGGGTGGCGCCGACGGTCGCGCTGCACATCCCGTGGGACCGGGTGGACGACTACGGGAAGCTCGCCGGCTACGCGCGGGACCTGGGCATCCGCATCGGCGCGATCAACTCCAACGTGTTCCAGGATGACGACTACAAGCTGGGCTCGGTGACCAACCCGGACCCGGCCGTGCGCCGCAAGGCCACCGATCACCTGCTGGAGTGCGTGGACGTCATGGACGCCACCGGCTCCCGGGACCTGAAGCTGTGGTTCTCCGACGGCACCAACTACCCGGGCCAGGACGACATCCGCGCCCGCCAGGACCGGCTGGCCGAGGCGCTGGGCGAGGTCTACCGGCGGCTCGGCCCGGACCAGCGGATGCTGCTGGAGTACAAGCTGTTCGAGCCGGCCTTCTACACCACCGACGTGCCGGACTGGGGCACCGCCTACGCGCACTGCGTGGAACTCGGCCCGAAGGCGACGGTGTGCATCGACACCGGGCACCACGCCCCGGGCACGAACATCGAGTTCATCGTGGCGTTCCTGCTGCGCGCCGGCCGCCTCGGCGCGTTCGACTTCAACTCCCGGTTCTACGCCGACGACGACCTGATGGTCGGTGCGGCCGACCCGTTCCAGCTGTTCCGGATCATGCACGAGATCGTCGCCGCCGGCGCCCTGGGTGCGGAGGCCGGAATCGCGTTCATGCTCGACCAGTGCCACAACATCGAGCCGAAGATCCCGGCGATCATCCGCTCGGTGCTGAACGTGCAGGAGGCCACGGCGAAGGCGCTGCTGGTGGACGCGAAAGCGCTGGCCGACGCGCAGCGGGCCGGCGACGTGCTGGGCGCCAACGCGGTGCTGATGGACGCCTTCGCCACCGACGTGCGGCCGCTGCTCGCGGAGCTGCGCGCCGAACAGGGCCTCGATCCGGACCCGCTCGCCGCGTACCGGGCGTCCGGGTACGCGGAGAAGATCGTGGCCGAACGGGTCGGCGGCGAGCAGGCGGGATGGGGCGCATGAGCGGCCCGGTCGAGGACCTGCTGGCCCGCTCGCACCGGTTGGGCGCCGACCCGCGCACCACCAACTACGCCGGCGGGAACACCTCGGCGAAGGGTACCGGCACCGACCCGGCCACCGGTGAACCGGTCGAGCTGATGTGGGTGAAGGGCTCCGGCGGCGACCTCGGCACGCTCACCGAGCGCGGCCTGGCGGTGCTCCGGGTGGACCGGCTGCGCGGTCTCCGGAACGTCTTCCCCGGGGTGGAGCGGGAGGACGAGATGGTCGCCGCGTTCGACTTCTGCCGGCACGGCACGGGCGGCGCTCCACCGTCCATCGACACCGCCATGCACGGGCTGCTGGACGCGCCGCACGTGGACCACCTGCACCCGGACGCCGGCATCGCGATCGCCGCCGCCGCCGACGGGGAGGCGCTGACCAAGCAGATCTTCGGTGACCGGGTGCTGTGGGTGCCCTGGCGGCGCCCCGGGTTCCAGCTCGGCCTGGACATCGCGGCCATCGCCGCCGAACACCCGGAAGCCATCGGGGTCATCCTGGGCGGGCACGGCATCACCGCGTGGGGCGCCACGTCCGACGAGTGTGAGGCGCGGTCACAGGAGATCATCCGGAGGGCGCAGCGATTCCTGGATGAACGGGGCACCGCGGAGCCGTTCGGCCCGGTGCGGCGGGGGTTCGAGCCGCTGCCCACGGCGGAACGCCGGGCCCGCGCGGCGGCGCTCGCGCCGGTGATCCGCGGGCTGGCCAGCACGGACCGCCGGCAGGTCGGCCACTTCACCGACAGCGACCCGGTGCTGGACTTCCTGTCCCGGGAGAAGCTCGGCCCGCTGGCCGCGCTGGGCACCTCCTGCCCGGACCACTTCCTGCGCACCAAGGTGCGCCCGCTGGTGCTGGACCTGCCGGCGGATGCGCCACTCGGCGAGGCGATCGACCGGCTGCGTGAGCTGCACGCCGAGTACCGCGAGGACTATGCGGCCTACTACCGGCGGCACGCGGAGGCGGACTCGCCGCCGATGCGCGGCGCCGACCCGGCGATCGTGCTGGTGCCCGGCGTGGGCATGTTCAGCTTCGGCGCGGACGGGCGGACCGCCCGGGTGGCCGGGGAGTTCTACCTGAACGCAATCAACGTGATGCGCGGGGCCGAGTCGGTGTCGCGCTACGCGCCGATCCCCGAGGCGGAGAAGTTCCGCATCGAGTACTGGGCGCTGGAGGAGGCCAAACTGGCCCGCTTGCCCAAGGCGAAACCGCTGGCCGGGCGGGTCGCCCTGGTCACCGGCGGCGGCTCGGGCATCGGCCGGGCCGTCGCGCACCGGCTGGCCGCCGAGGGCGCCTGCGTGGTGGTGGCCGACCGGGACGCCGAGTCGGCCGAGCGGGTGGCCGGCGAGCTGGGTTCGGCCGATATAGCGGTGCCGGTGACCGCCGACGTGACGGACGCGGCCGCGGTGCGAGCGGCGGTGGATGCGGCGGCGTTGGCGTTCGGCGGGGTTGACCTGGTGGTGAACAACGCCGGGTTGTCAGTCTCCAAGTCGCTGCTGGAGACCACCGAGGCCGACTGGGACATCCAGCACGGGGTCATGGCGCGCGGGTCCTTCCTGGTTTCCCAGGCGGCGGCACGAAGCATGATCGCGCAGCGCCTCGGGGGCGACATCGTGTACGTGGTCAGCAAGAACTCGGTGTTCGCCGGCCCGAACAACCTGGCCTACGGCGCCGCCAAGGCCGACCAGGCGCACCAGGTGCGGCTGCTGGCCGCCGAGTTGGGGGAGCACGGCATCCGGGTGAACGGGGTGAACCCGGACGGCGTGGTGCGCGGTTCGGGGATCTTCGCCGGTGGCTGGGGTGCCCAGCGGGCGGCCGTCTACGGCGTGCCGGAGGAGGAACTGGGCGCCTTCTACGCCGGTCGCACACTGCTCAAGCGGGAGGTGCTGCCGGAGCACGTGGCAGCGGCGGTGTTCGCGCTGACCGGCGGCGAGCTTTCCCGGACCACCGGCACCCACATCCCGGTGGACGCCGGCGTCCCGGCCGCCTTCCCCCGGTGACCTCGACCAGTCGGGTGGTCACCGTGGCCGCCGTGGACCTCGGCGGGTCCAGTGGCCGGGTGGTGCTCGGCCGGGTCGGCCCGGGCGAGCTGACCACCACCGAGGTGCACCGCTGCTGGAACGGCCCCATTCGGCTGGGCGGGCGGCTGCTCTGGGACGCGCTGGGCCTCTACCGGGGCGTGCTGGACGGCCTGCGGGCCGCCGGGCCGGTGGTCTCGGTGGGCATCGACACCTGGGGCGTGGACTATGGGCTGCTGGACGCCGACGGCGACCTGCTGGGCAACCCGCATTCCCACCGCGACGACCGCACCCTGGGCGCGGTGGAACGGGTGTCGGCGCGGGTGCCGCCGGGCGAGCTGTACGCGATCAGCGGGCTGCAGGAGATGCGGTTCAACACCGTCTACCAGCTGGCCGCCGCCGAGGGCAGCGCCGCACTGGCCGGCGCCCGCACGCTGCTGATGATGCCGGACCTGATCAGCTACTGGTTGACCGGCGTGGCCGGCGCCGAGGTCACCGCGGCATCCACCACCGGTCTGATGGGCGCACGCACCCGGGCCTGGGAACCCGATCTGATGCGCCGTCTGGGCATCGACCCCGGGCTGTTCCAGGAGCCGCGCGAACCCGGCACTCCGGCCGGCGAGCTGACCGGCCACGTGCTCGCCGAGACGAGGCTGGACGGGCCGACGCCGGTGATAGCGGTGGGCGGGCACGACACGGCGTCCGCGCTGGTCGGCATGCCCGTGACCGCCGCGCGGTTCGGCTACATCTCCTGCGGCACCTGGTCGCTGGTGGGCCTGGAGCTGGACGCCCCGGTGCTCACCGACGCCAGCCGGGTGGCCTCGTTCTCCAACGAGCTCGGCGTGGACGGCACGGTGCGCTACCTGCACAACGTGATGGGGCTGTGGCTGCTGTCCGAGTCGATGCGCACCTGGCGGCGCACCGACCTGGCCGAGCTGCTCGATCAGGCCGGGCGGCTGCCCGCGCTGGTCTCGGTGGTCGACCCGGACGCGCCGGAGTTCCTGCCGCCGGGGGACATGCCGGCCCGGATCGCGGAGGCCTGCCGACGGCTCGACCAGCCGGTGCCGGAAACGCCGGCCGCGCTGGTCCGGTGCATCCTGGACAGCCTGGCGCTGGCCTACCGGCGGACCCTGTTCGCGGCCTGCGAGCACGCCGGCCGGGACATGGACGTGGTGCACCTGGTCGGCGGCGGCGCGCGCAACGCGCTGCTCTGCCAGCTCACCGCCGACGCCTGCCAGCGCCCGGTGATCGCCGGCCCCACCGAAGCCGCCGCACTCGGCAACGTCCTCATCCAGGCCCGCACCCTAGGGAGCGCGCCCACCACGCTGCCCGAGCTACGCACCCTGGTCGCCACCACCCAAACCCTGACCCACTACCACCCCCGCACCCCCGCCACCCCCTGGACCGCCGCCACCCGCCGCCTCTAACTCCCGATTCAGTGCTTTCAGCAGGCTGATTCAGTGCTTTCAGCAGGGTGATTCAGTGTCTTCCGGCGCGCAGCGGCTGCTGAAGTGACTGAATCAGGGTGCTGAAGGCACTGAATCGGGCGACGCGGGAGCGCGGGTTAGTCGGCCAGGTGGGTGAGGGTGTGGAGGAGGTTGTGGGGGTCGGCGATGTCGGCCACCAGGGTTTGTTCCAGGTCGGCCAGTTTCGCCGTGACCTTGCGGTGGGTGGCGCGGCCGCGGGAGCTGAGGTAGACGCGGACCCGGCGGCGGTCGGCGGGGTCCACCTCGCGGTAGGCCACGGCGGTGAGCACCAGCCGGTCGGTGACCCGGGTCAGGGTGGGGCCGGTGACCAGGGTGGCGGCCGCGAGCTCGGTCATCGTGGAGCCGCGTGCCGCGGCCAGCGCGTCGATGACCAGCCACTGGTCCAGGGTCAGGCCCGCCGACTTCAGCACCGGTTCCACCTTGGCGGTGACCCGCCGGGCGGCCCGGGTGAGCGTGCGGACCAGCCGGACGTCCGACTGCGTCTCCACCGGGCGCCAAACTGGGCGCCCGCCCGATGCCGGCTCCGCCGCTGTTTCCATTCCGCCATCCCCGTACTTGTGTAAATCTTGTGCGATTGTAAGACTTCCACCTGAAAGTAAGCCAGCGCAGAAGGTTCCACCCTTTTCGGGAGGCGGTCACGTGCAACCCGCCGCCGTCCGCGACCGGGCCAGCACCTGGCGGGTCGCGATGGTGATCCCGCTGCAGGGGCCGGCCGGCCTGTTCGGCCCGTCGTGCGAGGCGATCAGCCAGCTCGCCGCGCACGAGCTGAACCAGGAGGGCGGCATCCTGGGGCGCGAGGTGCGGGTGCGCATCGTGGACGGCGGCGCGCCGCCCGAGCGGGTGGCCGCCGAGCTGGGCCGGCTGCTGCGCGACGGTGAGGTCGACGCGGTCACCGGCTGGCACATTTCCTCGGTGCGGCACGCGCTGGCGCCGGTGCTGGCCGACCGGGTGCCCTACGTCTACACGTCGCTCTACGAGGGCGGCGAGCGGCGGGCCGGGATCTACTGCTGCGGCGAGGTCCCCCGGTTCCAGATCCGCCCCGCCCTGCACTGGCTGCGCGAGCACCTGGCCGTGCGCCGGTGGCACATCGTGGGTGACGACTACGTGTGGCCGCGCGGTTCGGCCGTCGCGGTTCGCCGGTACGCCCGCGAGCTGGACCTGGACATCGTGGGGGAGAGCTTCGTGCGGCTCGGCTCCGGAGCGGCCGGGCGGATGGCCGAGCGGGTCGCCGCCAGCGGCTGCGACGGCGTGCTGATGCTGCTGGTCGGGCAGGACGCGGTGCGGTTCAACCGGCGCTTCGGCGCGCTGGGCCTGCACGAGCGGATCGTCCGGTACTCCCCGCTGATGGAGGAGAACATGCTGCTGGCCAGCGGCGCCGGCGCGACCAGGAACCTGTTCGTGTCCGCCGGGTACTTCCGCTCGCTGGTCACCGCCGACGCGCTCGACCTGGTCGGCCGGTACACCGGCCTGCACGGGGCGACCGCGCCGCCGTTGAACAACATGGCCGAGTCCTGCTACGAGGGCATGCACACGATGGCCCGGCTGGCCGGGCGGGCCGGGTCCGCCGACCTGCGCGCGCTGAACGCGGCGATCGACGGCGTGGCCTACCACGGGCCGCGCGGCACCGTGGAGTTCCACGGCCCGCAGGCCGCTCAGCACGTCTACCTCGCGGTGGCCGACGGCCACGACTTCGATGTGATCACCCGCCTCTGATCTGCGCCGACCCGCGCGGCAGGGGCCTTGTTGCGATCTATTAGTTTCATATGAAATAGTTCTATGTGACGGTCAACCCACGCAACGAAGCGGGAGGATGACGATGAGCAATGTCGGCCTGCTCTATGTCGGAGCGGTCCTTTTGGTCAACGGCCTGATGCTGCTGGGCCACGTACCGGCCCGGTCGGCGGCGGTGCTAAACCTGTTCGTCGGGGCGCTGCAGTGCGTCACCCCGGTGGTACTGATCATCCAGGCCGGCGGCAACGCGGACGCCATCCTGGGCGCCTCCGGGCTGTTCCTGTTCGGTTTCACCTACCTGTACGTCGGCATCGTCAACCTGGCCGGCCTGGAGCCGGAGGGGATCGGCTGGTTCTCGCTGTTCGTCGCGGGCGCCGCCGTGGTGTACGCCGGGCTGTCCTTCGGTCACCTCGCCGACCCGGTCTTCGGCGTCATCTGGCTGGCCTGGGCCGTGCTCTGGACGCTGTTCTTCCTGGTGCTCGGCCTCGGCCGGGAGCGGCTGACCCGGTTCACCGGCTGGGCCGTGGTGCTGCTGTCCCAACCCACCTGCACCGTGCCGGCGTTCCTGGGCATGACCGGCGGCTACCGGTCCACCGGCGGCCTGGCGCTGCTCGCCGCGCTGGTCTTCGCCGCCCTGTTCGGCCTGGCCGCGGTGCTCGGTCGGCACCACCAGAACGCGCCGGCACCCAACTCGATCGTTCCCGCCTGATCAACCGAAGGAGAAACGCATGCGACACGGTGACATCTCAGCCAGCCCGGACACCGTCGGCGTGGCGGTGGTGAACTACAAGATGCCCCGGCTGCATACCAAGGCCGAGGTGCTGGACAACGCGCGCAAGATCGCCGACATGCTGATCGGCATGAAGACCGGGCTGCCCGGCATGGACCTGGTGGTGTTCCCGGAGTACTCCACCCAGGGGATCATGTACGACCAGGAGGAGATGTACGCGACGGCGGCCACCGTGCCCGGTGAGGAGACCGACATCTTCGCCGCCGCCTGCCGGGAGGCCAACACCTGGGGCGTCTTCTCCATCACCGGTGAGCAGCACGAGGACCACCCGAACAAGCCGCCGTACAACACCCTGGTGCTGATCAACAACCGCGGCGAGATCGTGCAGAAGTACCGCAAGATCCTGCCCTGGTGCCCCATCGAGGGGTGGTACCCGGGCGACTCCACCTACGTCACCGAGGGGCCGAAGGGCCTGAAGATCTCGCTGATCATCTGCGACGACGGCAACTACCCGGAGATCTGGCGGGACTGCGCCATGAAGGGCGCCGAGCTGATCGTGCGCTGCCAGGGCTACATGTACCCGGCCAAGGACCAGCAGGTGCTCATGGCCAAGGCGATGGCCTGGGCCAACAACTGTTACGTGGCGGTGGCCAACGCGGCCGGGTTCGACGGCGTCTACTCCTACTTCGGCCACTCGTCGATCATCGGCTTCGACGGCCGCACGCTGGGCGAGACCGGCGAGGAGGAGTACGGCATCCAGTACGCGCAGCTGTCGCTGTCCGCGATCCGGGACGCCCGCGAGTTCGACCAGTCGCAGAACCACCTGTTCAAGCTGCTCCACCGGGGCTACTCAGGCGTGCACGCGGCCGGCGACGGGGACAAGGGCGTCGCGGACTGCCCGTTCGAGTTCTACCGCGAGTGGGTCACCGACGCGCAGAAGACCCAGGAGCGGGTGGAGGCGATCACCCGGAGCACCGTCGGGGTGGCCGACTGCCGGGTGGGCGAGCTGCCCGTCGAGCGGACCATGCAGGCCTGAGCGCGGGTGCCATGCCGTTCCTGACCGACATGTACCACGAACAGAACCGCCGGCGGGACGGCCGGGCCGACGGCGCGCCGGTCGCCATTGCGGATGGCCGGCCGCCGCCGGGGACGTTCGACGCCTCGGCGGTGGCCGAGCGGCTGCGGGCCAGGGTGATCGGCCAGGACCGGGCGGTGGCGGCGGTGTTGCGTGGGCTGGTGCTCGCGCGCGCCGGCGTCAACGACCCGGACCGGCCGTTGGCCAACCTGCTGCTGGTCGGCCCTACCGGGGTGGGCAAGACCGAGCTGGTCCGCCGGGTGGCGGCCGAGCTGCGCTCCGGGCCGGACGACCTGTGCCGGGTGGACATGAACTCGCTGGCCCAGGAGCACTACGCCGCGTCGTTCAGCGGTGCGCCGCCCGGCTACGCCGGGAGCAAGGAGGCGTTCACGCTGTTCGACCCGACCACGGTCGAGGGCGACCCGTACACCCCGGGGATCGTGCTGTTCGACGAGGTGGAGAAGGCCCACCCCACGGTGCTGCGGGCGCTGTTGCAGGTGCTGGACAGCGGCACGCTGCGGCTGGCCAGCGGGCAGCGCACCATCTCGTTCCGCAACTCGTTCGTGTTCCTCACCTCCAACCTGGGCTCCACCGAGCTGGCCCGCCGGGCCGGATCCCGCTGGCGGCGGATCCGGTACCGGGACGACGAGTCGGTGGTGCGCGGGGCACTGCGGGACTTCTTCGACCCGGAGTTCCTCAACCGGATCGACGAGACCGTCGTGTTCGGCTCGCTGGACCGCGCGGCGTGCGCGCGCATCGCCGCCCTGGAGGCGGCGCTGCTGGTCAAGCGGCTGAGCCGGCGGCGGGTCGAGCTGTCCGTGGACGAGTCGGCGATCCGCCTGCTGGCCGAGCGCGGCTTCGACCCGGTGTACGGGGCGCGCGGGCTGCGCCGGGTGGTGCGCGAGCTCCTGGCCACCCCGGTGGCCGAGCTGCTCACCCGCCCCGGCGAGCGGCCGACCCGGCTCGGTGCGACGGCGCGGGACGGGAGGATCACCGTGGGGGAGTGGGCAATCGACTGAATCACCGTGCTGAAGTGACTGAATCAGCGTGCTGAAGTGACTGAATCAGCGTGCTGAAGTGACTGAATCACCGTGCTGGAGTGACTGAATCAGGGGGGTGGGGGGCCGAAGTGGGTGGGGGTGGCGGCGGTCCAGTCGTGGGCCCAGGCTTCGGGGGGTGAGTCCAGGAGTTCGCCGGGGCGTAGCCAGTCGTAGAGCTCGGCGTAGCTGCGCACCTCGGTGGGGGAGATCCGGCGGCGCAGCAGGCCGGGGTGCAGCTCGCCGGGGTCGTGCACGCCCAGCGAGGCCATGATCCGGGTGGCGCTGGCCACCGTGGCCCGGTGGAATCTCTCCACCCGGTGCGACTTGTCCGGCACGTCCAGCGCGCGCGCCCGGCGCCGGTCCTGGGTGGCCACGCCGACCGGGCAGGTGTTGGTGTGGCAGCTCTGGGCCTGGATGCAACCGACGGCGAACATCATCGCCCTCGCCGCGTTGGTGTAGTCCGCGCCCTGGCACAGCCGCTTCACGATGTCCGACCCGCTGGCCACCTTGCCCGAGGCGCCGATCCGCACCCGGTCCCGCAGGCCGGCGCCGACCAGCGCGTTGTGCACGGTGATCAGGCCTTCGGTGAGCGGCGTGCCGACGTGGTCCAGGAACTCCAGCGGCGCCGCGCCGGTACCGCCCTCCGCGCCGTCCACGATGATGAAGTCCGGCGCGGTGCCCACCTCGCGCATCGCCTTGCACATTGCCAGCACATCGCGGCGCTGTCCGACGCACAGCTTGAAGCCGACCGGCTTGCCCTCGGCCAGCTCGCGCAGCTCGGCCACGAACTCGATCAGCCCGACCGGGGTGCTGAACGCCCGGTGTGCCGGCGGGGAGATCACCGTCCGGCCGATCGGCACCCCTCGCACACCGGCGATCTCCGCGTTCACCTTCGGCCCGGGCAGCACCCCGCCCAGGCCGGGCTTGGCGCCCTGGGACAGCTTGATCGACACGCAGCGAACCGCCGGGTGCGCGGCCTTCTCCTTGAACTGGGCCGGGTCGAAGTCACCGTCCGGGGTCCGGCAGCCGAAGTAGCCGGTGCCGAGCTCCCAGACCAGGTCGCCGCCCGGGCGCAGGTGGTACTCGGACAGCCCGCCCTCGCCGGTGTCGTGGGCGAAGCCGCCGTGCGCCGCGCCGGTGTTCAGGGCCAGGATCGCGTTGGAGGAGAGCGAGCCGAAGGACATCGCCGAGACGTTCAGCAGCGACATCCGGTACGGCTGGCGGCAGTCCGGGCCGCCGATCCGCACCGTCGGCGGCGCCTCCGGCATGGGCAGCGGGCACATCGCGTGCACGAAGTGCTCGTAGCCGACCTCGTAGACCTCGCGCTCGGTGCCGAACGGCTCCTCGGCCTCGGTGCCCTTGGCCCGCTGGTAGACCAGCGAGCGGACCTCCCGGTCGTACGGCTGGCCGTCGGTGTTGCGTTCCACGAAGTACTGCTGGACCTCCGGGCGGATCGACTCCAGCAGGAACCGCATGTGGCCGGTGATCGGGTAGTTGCGCAGCACCGAGTGCTGCCGCTGGGCCAGGTCGAACCCGCCGAGCACGCACAGAGCCAGCAGCGGGACGGCGGCCAGCCACCACCAGGGGCTGGTGGCTGCCAGCCAGATCGTCACGACGGCGCCGGCGACAACGGCGGCGACCGGGAGGTAGCGCGTCACACCCGGCACATTAGTCCGACGACGGATTGTCGCTCAGGTCACCAGGTCGGTGATCAGCCGGAGCGTGTCCGGGCTGCCGCTGACCACCATGGTGGTGAGCAGCGAGTCCCGCCACTGGGGCAGCTCTTCGGCGATCTTCGCCTTGGGTCCGATCAGCGCGACCTGCTCGACCAGCGACAGCGGCACCGAGGCGATCGCCTGGTCCTTGCGCCCGGACAGGTAGAGCTCCTGGATCTGGGCGCACTCGTCCTCGTAGCCCATCCGGGCGAACACGTCGTAGTGGAAGTTGGCGCCCTTGGCGCCCATGCCGCCGATGTACAGCGCCAGGTGCGGTCGGATCTGGTTGGCGGCGGTCTCCACGTCGTCGTCCACCACCACGCTGACCATGCCGACGACCTCGAAGTCGTCCGGCTTGCGCCGGGCACCCGGGCGGGCGAAGCCCTCGGCCAGCGCGTCCCGGTAGTGCTGGTCGGCGCGCGGGGCGTAGAACAGCGGCTGCCACCCGTCGCCGATCTCGGCGGCCATCGCCACGTTCTTCGGGCCTTCGGCGGCCAGCAGGATCGGGATCTCCTCCCGCAGCGGGTGCAGCGTGGACCGCAGGGGCTTGCCCAGCCCGGCGCCGCCCGGGTGCGGGATGGTGTAGTGATCGCCTTCGAACCGGACGGTCTCCCGGGCGATGGTGGAGCGCAGGATCCGCACGTACTCCCGGGTGCGGGCCAGCGGCTTCGGGTACGGCTGGCCGTACCAGCCCTCCACCACCTGGGGCCCCGACGCTCCGATGCCGATCACCACCCGGCCGCCGGAGAGGTGATCCAGGGTCATCGCGGCCATCGCCGTCGCGGTGGGGGTGCGGGCGGACAGCTGGATCACCGAGGTGCCCAGGCGGATCCGCTCGGTGTGCGCGCCCAGCCAGGCCAGCGGGGTGAGCGCGTCGGACCCGTAGGCCTCGGCGGTCCACATCGAGTCGAACCCCAGGTCCTCGGCGGCGGCCACCTGCTCGGCGACCCCCGGCGGGGGCCCCGCTGACCAGTACCCGAGCGCCAACCCCAGCTTCATCGCCACTACTCCTCGATCGCGGTTTGTCCTGAGATCGTGGCACGCCGGCTGCCGGCCGGCTTGGCGAACACCACCCAGCGCATGGCGCTGTAGATGAACACCGCCTCGCAGGCGCCCGCGATCAACCGGGCCACGTGGTACTGCAGGCCCAGTGCGGCGAGGCCGCCGCCGACGCCGAGCAGGATCACCGCGTAGTTGATCAGGATCACGATGAAGAACAGCAGCGCCTGCCGCCCGACCGGCGCGTGGGAGTGGAAGTTCAGCCACCGGTTCAGCACGAAGCTGAGCGAGAACGCGATCGCGTAGCCCACCGTGATGGACACCCGAACCGGCAGGTCCAGCCAGCTGTGCGCCAGGGTGAGCAGCAGCAGGTCGACGCCGAAGGTGAACCCGTTGATCGCGGCGAAGCCGAGGAAGTTCGGCGGCACCACCCGGGACAGCCCGAACGGCAGACGGCGCGCCACGGCGTCGCACAGGTCGGAGAAACGATCGGCCACAGGTTTCCGGCGCGGGACGCCGCCCTGGTCGGTCACGTCTCCAGGATGCCAGGCCGCCGCGCGCGGGGTTTCTAGGGCCTCGGGATGGAGCGCAGGTTGCTGCGGGCCAGCTCGATCATCTTGCCCACCCCGCCGTCCAGCACGGTGCGGGTGGCGGCCAGCGCGAAGCCGCGCACCTGGCTGGCCGTGATGTGCGGCGGGATGGACAGGGCGTTGGGGTCGGTGTGCACGTCCACCAGGTACGGGCCGGGGGCGCGCAGCGCCGTGCGCAGCGCCTTGGGCAGGTCGGCCGGGTCGTCGACGGTGACGGACGGCAGCCCGGCCGCCCTAGCCACCCCGGCGAGGTCGGCCACGCCGTGGTCGGTCTGGAAGGACGGGTAGCCGGCGACCATCATCTCCAGCCGGATCATGCCCAGCGAGCCGTTGTTGAATGCCACGATCTTCACCGGCAGGTCGTGCTCGGCCACGGTGAGCAGCTCGCCCAGCAGCATGGTCAGCCCGCCGTCGCCGGACATGGAGACGATCTGCCGGCCCGGCGCCGCGTAGGCCGCGCCGATCGCGTGCGGCAGTGCGTTCGCCATGGTGCCGTGCCGGAACGAGCCGATGATCCGCCGCCGACCCGTCGGGGTCAGGTAGCGGGCCGCCCACACGTTGCACATGCCGGTGTCCACGGTGACCACCGCGTCGTCGTCCATCTCCTCGTCCAGCAGCGCGGCCAGGTACTCCGGATGCACCGGGCGCAGGTTCTGGGCGTTCGCGGTGTACGCGCTGACCACCTTCTCCAGCGCGGCCGCGTGCCGGCGGAGCATGCGGTCCAGGAAGCTCCGGTCGGTCTTGCGGCCCAGCAGTGGCAGCACCGCGCGCAGGGTGGCACCCACGTCGCCCTGCACGCCAAGCTCCAGTTTGGTCCGCCGGCCCAGGTGGGCGGCCTCCCGGTCCACCTGCACGGTGCGGGCCTGGGGGAGGAACGTGTCGTAGGGGAAGTCGGTGCCCAGCAGGATCAGCAGATCCGCCTCGTGCGTGGCGTCGTAGCAGGCGCCGTAGCCGAGCAGCCCGCTCATGCCGACGTCGTACGGGTTGTCGTACTGGATCCACTCCTTGCCGCCGAGCGAGTGCCCGATCGGCGCGTGTACCCGGCCGGCCAGCTCCAGCACCTCGTCGCGGGCGTCCCGCACCCCGGCACCGACGAAGAGGGCGACGGACCCGGCGTTGTTGATCTTTTCGGCCAGTGCGCGGACCTTGTCCGGGTCCGGCTGCAGCACGGCGGTGGGGGAGACCAGGTCGCTGTGCCCGGTCGGGTGGGGGGCCGGCTCGCCGCCCAGGTCGCCGGGCAGCACCAGCACGCCGACGCCCTGACGGGCCAGCGCGGTCTGCATGGCGATCCGCTGCAGCCGGGGCAGCTGCTCCGGGCGCGAGACCAACTCGCAGTAGGCGCTGCATTCCAGGAACAGGTGTTGTGGGTGGGTCTCCTGGAAGTAGTTGGTGCCGATCTGGGTGGACGGGATGTGTGAGGCGATGGCCAGCACCGGGGCGCCGCTGCGGTGCGCGTCGTAGAGGCCCTGCACCAGGTGCGTGTTGCCCGGCCCGCAGCTGCCCGCGCACACCGCGAGCCTCCCGGTGAGCTGGGCCTCGGCGGCCGCGGCCAGCGCGGCTGCCTCCTCGTTGTGGACGTGCACCCAGTCCATGTCCGGGTTGCGCCGGATCGCGTCGGCGATGGGGTTCAGGCTGTCCCCGACCAGCCCGTACACCCGGCGCACGCCGGCCTGGGTGAGTACCTCGATCATCTGGTCGGCAACGGTCTGCGCCATGAAACCGACTCTAGCCCCGGATCTCCGACGACCCCGGCCCACGGTCAGTAGCCGACGCACACCCGACGCCGCACGGTAAGCCGTCACGCCGCGCATGGTGCGAGCTGTGCGGCGTGACGGCTTCTTGTGCGGCGTCGGGTGGCTGGCCGGCGGCGGTGCCGGGCCTCGGACCGTTAGGTAAGGCGCTCGCGGAGGGCGTCGAGCTCGTCGGCCAGAGAGGCGGGCAGGCGGTCGCCGATCTTGTCGAACCACTCCTCGATCAGGGCGAGCTCGTCGCGCCACTCCTCGGGGCGCACGGCCAGCGCCTCGTCGATGTCGCGCGCGTCGGCGTCCAGGCCGGCCAGGTCCAGGTCGGCGGCGGCGGGCACGAAGCCGACCGGGGTCTCGGTTGCGTTGCCGGTGCCCTCGATCCGCTCGGTGATCCACTTGAGCACGCGGGAGTTCTCCCGGAAACCGGGCCACAGGAAGCGCCGGTCGGTGCCGCGGCGGAACCAGTTCACGTGGAAGATCCTGGGCAGCTTGGCCGCGTCGGCGTTCTTGCCCAGGTCCAGCCAGTGGCTCAGGTAGTCGCCGGCGTGGTAGCCGAGGAAGGGCAGCATGGCCATCGGGTCGCGGCGCACCACGCCGACCTTGCCGGTGGCCGCCGCAGTCGTCTCCGAGGAGAGGGTCGCGCCGAGGAACACGCCGTGCTGCCAGTCCCGGGACTCGGTGACCAGCGGCACGGTGTTCGCCCGCCGCCCGCCGAACAGGATCGCCGAGATCGGCACCCCGGCCGGGTCCTGCCACTCCGGCGCGACGATCGGGCACTGGTCGATGGGCGTGCAGAACCGGGAGTTCGGGTGCGCCGCCGGTTCGTCCGAGGCCGGCGACCAGTCGCGGCCCTTCCAGTCGGTCAGGTGCGCGGGCGCCTCGGGCGTCATGCCCTCCCACCACACGTCGCCGTCGTCGGTCAGCGCCACGTTGGTGAACACCGAGTTGCCCCGCTCGACCGTGCGCATGGCCACCGGGTTGGTGGTCTCGCCGGTGCCCGGCGCGACGCCGAAGAAGCCGAACTCCGGGTTCACCGCGTACAGCCGCCCGTCCGGGCCGAACCGCATCCAGGCGATGTCGTCGCCCAGGGTCTCGGCGGTCCACCCGGGAATCGTGGGCTGCAGCATGGCCAGGTTGGTCTTGCCGCACGCGCTGGGGAACGCCGCCGCGACGTAGTAGACCTTCTTCTCCGGGCTGGTCAGCTTGAGGATCAGCATGTGCTCGGCCAGCCAACCCTCGTCGCGGGCCATGGCCGAGGCGATGCGCAACGCATAGCACTTCTTCCCCAGCAGCGAGTTCCCGCCGTAGCCGGAGCCGTAGCTCCAGATCGTGCGCTCCTCCGGGAAGTGGCTGATGTACTTGGTGGGGTTGCACGGCCACGGCACATCGGTCTCGCCCGCCTTCAGCGGCGCCCCGACCGAGTGCAGCGCCTTCACGAACTCCCGCTCGCCACCGTCCGGCGTGGTGAACCGCTCCAGCGCCTTGGTGCCCATCCGGGTCATGATCCGCATGGACAGCACCACATACGCCGAGTCGGTGATCTCCACCCCCAGCTTGGGCTCCTCGGCGTCCAGCGGGCCCATGCAGAACGGGATGACGTACATGGTGCGGCCGGCCATCGAACCCCGGTAGTACTCGGTCATGATGACCTTCATGTCCACCGGGTCCATCCAGTTGTTGGTGGGCCCGGCGTCCGCCTCTTCCTTCGAGCAGATGTAGGTGCGGTCCTCCACCCTGGCCACGTCGCTCGGGTCGGAGGCGGCGTAGAACGAGTTCGGCTTCTTGGCCAGCCGGACCAGAGTGCCCGCGCTGACCAGCTCGGTGGTCAGCCGGCGCCACTCGTCATCCGACCCGTCACACCACACGACCCGGTCCGGGGTGGTCAGCTCGGCCACCTCGCTGACCCAGTCGAGAAGTTCTCGGTGTTCGGTCGGTGCCTGGTCGAGTCCGGAAACAAATGTCGCGGTCATCTCTAAATCTCCTAGTCGCGGCCGCGCCCGGTGCGGTCCGCGCATCTGCTCGATATCCGTGAGGGTAGTCGGTAGGCAAACTTGTGGTCCCTATCCTGTGTGCCCGTTAACGAACGGCGCAAGCATGGGAGACCAGGCTCATCCGTGAGATTGCCCAGGTCGGACCCCTGGCCGACGTCGCGGGTCAGCGCGCTGTGGCGAAGGTCGCCGAATAAACCGGTACTCCTTGTTAGTTAGGTCACGCCGCGTCGCTGTCGTCGATACGGGTGAATGTTTAACGATTCAGTCCCGCTATAGGACGATGCAATTCGCGATGGAATCTAACTAAGAGTTAACGCGATTGTTCCAATGACTGGTTCAGGACACTCATCCGTCGGCGCGGGCCAACCATGGCGAACAGCCGGTCCAGCAGCTCGCCGGGGGCGTCGGGCCGCTGCGCGTCCAGCCAGTGCCGGCACATCACGTCGAACGCGCCGAGCGCGGTCACCACCAGGACGTCGGCCTCCAGCGGTGAGGCGACGCGTTCGCGCAGGGCCTCGCCGAGCAGGCGTCGCCAGTGGTCCTGTTTGTCCTGCTGGCGGGCGCGCAGCGCGGGCGTGCCGTGGATGAGCCGGAGCAGGGCGCGCACGTCGTCCGGCCGGGCGTCGAAGCCGGCCAGCGGCACGGCGAAGGCGGCGCGAAGGGCGGTCCACGGGTCCTCGGCGGCCGGGCGGGCGGCCACCGCGTCGGCCAGCTGCTGACCCAGCTCCAGCACGAACCCGAGGACGGTGTCCTCCTTGGTGGGGAAGTAGCGGAAGAAGCTGCGCCGGGACAGCCCCGCGGCCGCCGCGATCTCGTCCACCGTGGTCCGCTCGAAGCCGTTGCGCAGGAACAGCTCCAGCGCCACGGTGGCGATCTCCGCGCGCACCGCCCGCCGGGTGCGCGACCGCAGGTCCTCCGCGCCACCGGTCGTCATGCCTCCGAGTGTAGGTGAGGGCACATTGCGCTGCACTTGGCACTCAGTGCCATACTCTGGGCAGCCCACTTCCATGGAGGACGACATGGCGCACTGGACGGCAGCGGACATCCCGGACCTGAGCGGCAAGGTCGCCCTGGTCACCGGGGCGAACACCGGGCTCGGGTTCGAGGAATCGCTGGAGCTGGCGAAGCACGGCGCGCGGGTGCTGCTCGCCGCGCGCAACCCGGAGAAGGGCGCGGCGGCGATCGCCCGGCTGCGTGACCGGGTGCCGGGGGCGAACGTGGAGCTGGTCAGCCTGGACCTGGCCGACCTGGACTCGGTGCGCGCGCTGGCCGCCGACCTGACCGGCCGGCTGGACCGGCTGGACCTGCTGCTGAACAACGCCGGGGTGATGGCCCCGCCCCAGCGGCGCACCACCGCGCAGGGCTTCGAGCTGCAGTTCGGCACCAACCACCTGGGCCACTTCGCGCTCACCGGGCTGCTGCTGCCGCTGCTGTCCGCCACCGAGGGCGCCCGCGTGGTGACGCTCAGCAGCTTCATGCACAAGCTGGGCCGGCTCAACTTCGACGACCTGCAGAGCGAGCGGTTCTACACCCCGTACTTCACCTACAGCACCTCCAAGCTGGCCAACGCGGTGTTCACGCTCGAGCTGGACCGGCGGCTGCGCGCGGCCGGCCTCGGCGTGCTCAGCGTCGGCGCCCACCCCGGCTACAGCGCGACCGAGCTGCAGACCAGCGGCCCGAGCCTGGCCGGGGGCGGCCCGCTGGCCCGGCTGAACGGCAAGGTCACCGGGCTGGTCACCCCGTTCGTCGCGCAGTCCGCGCCGCGCGGAGCGGAGCCGGCGCTGCGGGCCGCCACCGACCCCGCCGTGCGCGGGGGCGAGTACTACGGGCCGAACCTGGAGTTCCGGGGACACCCGGTGCGCGCCCGGTACATCTCCCGCGCCCACGACGAGTCGGCCGGTGAACGGCTGTGGGCCGCCTCGGCCCGGCTGACGGCGGTCGAGTACCCGCGGCCGGCGGCTCCCCGGTAGGTCGCTCCATCGGTTGCCGGTGGCCCTCGTACGTTGTACGTTCGGTCCGCCGGAGAAAACAGGCAGCGCTGTATGTGAATGCGCCCGGCCGAACCGAATGGAGCCGCCGACGTGATCGAATGGTCGGAGACCGAGCTGCTGGTGCGGGACAGCGTGCGCGCCTTCGTGGACAAGGAGATCCGGCCCCGCGCCGACGAGCTGGAGCACGGCGACCTGCCGCCGTACGACATCATCCGCAAGCTGGCCAAGAGCTTCGGCCTGGACGCGCTGGCCAAGGACCGCTTCGCCAAGTCGATCGAGCGGCAGAACGCCGGCACCGCCGGTGAACCGGAGAAGGACGACTCGGGCGGGTCGCTCAGTGCCGAGGACGCGGCGACCATGCTGGCCTACATCGAGATCTGCAAGGTGAGCCTGGGCATCACGGCGGCCATGGGGGTCAGCGTCGGCCTGGCCGCGCAGACCATCATGTCCAAGGGCAGCGTCGAGCAGCAGCAGCGCTGGGCGCTGGACCTGCTCACCTTCGACAAGATCGGCGCCTGGGCGATCACCGAGCCGAACTCCGGTTCCGACGCGTTCGGCGGCATGACCACCTCGGTCCGCTCGGTGGACGGCGGGGGGTACGTGCTGAACGGGCAGAAGACGTTCATCACCAACGGGCCGTACGCGGACACCATCGTGGTCTACGCCAAGCTGGACGACGGCTCCGAGCCGGACCGCCGGCGCCGCCAGGTGCTCACCTTCGTGCTGGACACCGGCATGCCCGGGCTGACCCAGACCAAGCCGATGCGCAAGATGGGCATGCACTCGTCGCCCACCGGCGAGCTGTTCTTCGACAACGTGCACCTGGACCCGGACCGCCAGTTGCTCGGCGGCAGCTCGGACGGCCGGGAGAGCGCCCGCTCCAACTTCACCGTGGAGCGCGTGGGCATCGCGGCCATGTCGCTGGGCATCATCGAGGAGTGCCTGCGGCTGTGCGTGGACTACGCGCGCAGCCGTGAGCTGTGGGGCCAGAGGATCGGCTCGTTCCAGCTGATCCAGCTCAAGCTGGCGCAGATGGAGGTGGCCCGGCTGAACGTGCAGAACATGGTGTTCCGGGCCATCGAGATGGGCCGGGCCGGCCGCCAGATGACCCTTGCCGAGGCGTCCGCGCTCAAGCTGTACTCGTCTACGGCGGCGACCGAGGTGGCCATGGAGGCCGTCCAGCTGTTCGGCGGCAACGGGTACATGTCCGAGTACCGGGTCGAGCAGCTGGCCAGGGACGCCAAGTCGCTGATGATCTACGCGGGGAGCAACGAGGTACAGGTCACGCACATCGCGCGCGGCCTGCTCAGCGACTAGGGAGGCGCCGTGCGGGACCGGGGAACGCTGCTCGAGCTGATCGACCGCAACGCCGAGGAATACCCCGGCGTGCTGGCCACGGTGGACGGGGACCGCCGGCTGACCTGGGCGCAGTACCGGGAACGCGCGCGGGCGATCGCGCTGGCCCTGCTGGACCTGGGCGTGCGGCACGGCGAGCTGGTCGGGCTGCACCTGGTCAACCGGGCGGAGCACGTGCTCGCGGATGCCGGCGCGCTGCTCGCCGGGGCCACCACCAGCAGCTACTACTACACGCTCGCGCCCGACCAACTGGCCTACGTGGCCGGTGACTCGGCCGCCGTGGTGGCCGTGGTGGACGCGGAGAAGCTGGACCAGTGGCTGGAGATCCGGGACGAGCTGCCCGCGCTGCGCCACCTGGTGGTGCTCGACCTGCCCGCCGACCAGCAGCCGCCGGCCGGGGTGTCCCGGTTCGAGGAGCTGGTGGAGAAGGCCGCCGCCCAGCTGGCCGACCGGGTCGGCGAGGTGGTCGAGGCGGGCGCGTCGACCACCAGGGACGACACGCTGACCATCGTCTACACCTCCGGCACCACCGGGCCGCCGAAGGGCACCGTGGTCACCCACGGCGGGGCGCGGTGGGTGATGGACGACGTGCGGCGCCAGCTCGAGGAGTCCTCCTGGGAGAGCCCGGTGGGCAAGGTCGCACTGTCCTACCTGCCGCTGGCGCACATGGCCGAGCGGATGTTCAGCCATTACCTGGCGATCGGCCAGGTGATCACCGTGCACTACGTGCGCGACCCCAAGCTGCTGCCCGAGGCGCTGCCGGTGGCCCGGCCGCACGTGTTCCTGGGCGTGCCCCGGATCTGGGAGAAGATCTACGGAACCATCGCCGAGCGGGCCGCCGCCGAGCCGAAGGCGGCGCGCCGGGCACTCGGCCAGCTGGCCATCCGGGTGGCCGTCTCGGTCGGCCGGGCCACCTTCGGCGGGCCGGCGCCGAGCCTGGTTGACCGGCTGCTGCACCCCCTGCTGCACCGGTTGGTCTACCGCCGGATCGCCGCCGTGATCGGCCTGGACCGGGTGGAGTACGCGGTGAGCGGCGCCGCTCCGCTCTCGGCCGAGGTGCTGGCCTTCTGGTCGGGCATCGGCATCGACATCTACGAGGCCTACGGCATGACCGAGACCACCTGCGTGCTGACCACCAACCCGGCCGACGCGCCCCGCCCCGGCACGGTGGGCAAGGCGCTGCCCGGGGTGGAGCTGCGCATCGCGCCGGACGGGGAGATCCTGGCCCGGGGGCCGAACATGACCCCGGGCTACCTGAACAACCCGGCGGCCACCGCCGAGCTGATCGACCGGGACGGCTGGCTGCACACCGGCGACATCGGCGAGCTGGACGCGGACGGCTACCTGCGGCTGACCGGCCGGAAGAAGGAACTGATCATCAACGCGGCCGGCAAGAACATCTCGCCGGCCAACATCGAGCAGGCGTTGTCCGGGGCGTCCGCGCTGCTCGGGCCGGTGTGCGTGTACGGCGACGGGAAGCCGTACCTGGTCGCGCTGCTCACCCTGGACCCGCTGGGCTGGCGGGAGTGGTGCGCCGCGCGCGGCATCGCGGCCGAGACGCCGGCCGAGGCGGTGGCCGACGAACGGGTGCGCGCCGAGGTGGACCGGGCGGTCACCGAGGGCAATGCCGGGCTGTCCCGGGTGGAGCAGGTGAAGCGCTGGACGCTGCTGGACCGGCTGTGGGACGTGCCGACCGGCGAGCTGACCCCCACCCTGAAGCTGAAGCGCCCGGTGGTCAACGAGCGCTACCGCGACGAGATCGAGCGGCTCTACGCGTAGGGCTCTTTTCGGGTGACGCATGTTTGAGCAGGGGTGATCGAGCCCATCGTCGTTCATGACCATTTCTCGTGTGGCAGTCATCGCGGGCGCGGCGCTGGCCCTCACGGCCTGCGCGGGCTCGAGCCCGGTCGCGGTCAACGCGCCGCCCGGCGCCAGCTCGATGAACGTGCGGATCGGCACCGACGGCGACGAGTCGAAGCCGATGAAAGTCAGCTACACCTGCCCGGGCTCCGGGACCGGGTCGGTGTGCGGGCCGGAGACCATCGAGGGGCACTGGGCGAAGACGCTCAACGCGCCGGTAGGCACCGCGCTGTGGATGCAGGTCGAGCGGGCCGATCCGAACTCGTCCGGGACGACACCCAACTGCTGGATCTCCGACGAGTCCGGCGGCAAGGTCTACATCAAGGACGCCAAGGGCACCTGCGTCCTCCGGGTGGAACCGGCCCCGCCTAGCTAGGCGGCTGGGCGAGGACGTGCTCGAACAGCACGCGCAGGTCGGCCTTGGCCCGGCGCCAGCGGGCGTCGTACTCGGCATCCGAACCGGGCAGCGCGAGCTTGCCGAGCATGATGCCCCGGACCGCGTCCCCGGCGGTGTAGACCGCGTGCAGGATGGCCGGGTCGTTGCCCCGGCCGAACAGCCGCCGGGTGAACTCGACCACCGAGCCGGAGGTGCTCTGCTCCATGATCTTCACCCGGCGGCCCAGGTCGGGCTCGGTCCGGGCGGCCACCCACAGCTCCAGTACCGCGGTGAGCACCGGCCCCTGGTGCAGCGACCAGATCAGGTCCAGGCAGGCCTCGATCGGGTCGTCGGCGGCTTGGGCCCGCTCGATCGCGCCGAGCAGCTCCTGGGTACGGGACGCGGCGATGTGGCCGACGGCGGCCACCACCATGTCGGTCTTGGACGCGAAGTGGTGGGCCAGTGCGCCCCTGGTCACCCCGGCCAGCTCGACCACCCGCACGGTGGTGGTCCCCCCGTAACCGTGCTCGGCCAGGCATCTCACCGTCGCGTCCAGGATCAGCCTGCGGGTGGCGGCGCTGCGCTGTTCCTGGGTGCGGCGGGGGGCGCGCGCGGAGGCCGGACTGCTCACCGGGCCAGGATAGCGCCGGCTACCGGCAGGCGTGCAGGTAAGTCTTCAGTGGCTGAAGGTCACCGGGAGCCGCTTGATCCCGTTGATGAACGCCGACTTCAGGCGGTCCGGCTCGGCGGTGGCGTGGATGTCCGGGATCCGGGTGAGCAGCTCGCGGAACATCACGGTGATCTCCCGCCGGGCCAGGTGGGCGCCCAGGCAGAAGTGCGGCCCCGGTCCGCCGAAGCCGATGTGCCGGTTCGGCGAGCGCCGGATGTCGAACTTTTCCGGCGCCTCGAAGTACTTCGGGTCCCGGTTGGCCGCCCAGTAGAACATCAACACCTTGTCGCCGGCCTCCAGGCGCTGCCCGGACAGGTCGGCGGGCTCGGCCAGCGTGCGCCGCATGTAGATCACCGGAGAGGCCCAGCGGACGATCTCCTCGACCGCGCCGGGGGTGTGCCGGTCCAGGTCGGCAAGCCACAGCGCGCGCTGGTCGGGGTGCTCGGTGATCAGCTGGATGCCCCAGCTGATCGCGTTGCGGGTGGTCTCGTTGCCGGCCGCGACCAGCAGGATGAAGAACGAGGCCAGCTCGTCCGGGGTCAGCGCCTCGCCGTCGACGCGGGCGTTCAGCAGCACCGAGGTGAGGTCGTCGGTGGGGTGTTCGGCGCGTTCCGCGGCCAGCTCGCGCATCAGGTTGGCCAGGTCGTTGGCCGCGTTGAAGGCGGCCAGGTAGAGGCCGTCCAGGTTCGGCACGTACTCCGGGTCCTGGGCGCCGAGCAGCAGGTTGGTGCGGTCGAACACCAGCCGGCGCTGGCTGTCCGGGATGCCCATCATGTCGCAGATGATGGTCAGCGGGAGCTTGGCCGCGATGTCCGCGACCGCGTCGCACTCGCCCCGCTCGATGACCTCGTCCACGATCTCGGTGGCCACCCGGGACACGTTCTCGGTCAGTGCGTCCAGCATCTTCGGGGTGAAGCCCCGGGACACGATGCGGCGCAGCCGGCCGTGCCTCGGGTCGTCCATATTGATCATTGACCCGGTGAACTCGAGCAGCTCGGGTGGCATGTCGGTGACCACGGTGCCGCCCTGGCCGGAGGTGTAGAGGGCCGGCGTCCGGCTCGCGGTCAGCACGTCGTCCATCCGGGTCAGCGCGTAGAAGCCGCGACCCGGCGGGAACATCGCGACCTTGGGTTCGGTGAAGAAGGGGAGCCCGGGGCGGTCGCGCAGCTCGGCGAAGCCGGCGTGCCGCCGCTCGATCGGTTCGGCCCAGAAGCTGATGTCCGAGAGATCGGCCGACATCGTTGTCATGGGTCGAGCATCCCCGCATTCAACGGGTGTGGACAATCCGCCGAACGTACGATGTACGTGCCCGGTGCAACAACTCAGCGTTATGACTTTGCGGTGACCGCACTAGGCTGCGGGCGTGCTGCTTCGCCAGCTGGAGTACCTCGCCGCGCTCGCCAAGGAGCGGCACTTCGCGCGCGCGGCGGACGCCTGTCACGTCTCCCAGCCCGCGCTCTCGGCGGGCATCCGGCGGTTGGAGGCGGAGCTGGGCGTGCAGGTGGTGCTGCGCGGCCGGCGGTTCGAGGGGTTCACCCCGGAGGGCGAGCGCGTGGTCGACTGGGCGCACCGCATGCTGGCCGACCAGGACGGCCTGCTGCAGGAACTGTCCGCGCTGCGCGAGGGGCTCACCGGCCAGCTGCGGATCGGGGCCATCCCGACGGCGCTCACGGTGTCCTCGCTGCTCACCGAGCCGTTCCGGCTGCACCACCCCCGGGTGCGGATCAGCCTGGAGTCGCTGTCCTCCCGGGAGATCGTGCGCCGGCTGGCCGAGTTCGAGCTGGACGTCGGGATGACCTACGTGGACGGTGAGCCCCTCGGCGCGGTGCGCACCGTCCCCCTCTACCGGGAGCGCTACCTGCTGCTCACCCCGGAGGACGGCCCGTTCGCCGGCCGGGCCGAGGTGGGCTGGGCGGACCTGGCGGACACCGAGATGTGCCTGCTCGCGCCCAACATGCAGAACCGGCGCATCCTGGACCGCAACTTCGCCGAGGCGGGGGCCAGCGTGCTGCCCTCGGTGGAGGCGGACGCGGTGTCCGTGCTGTACGCGCACGTGGGCACCCGCCGGTGGTCGACGGTCATCGCGCACGCCTGGCTGCACATGTTCGGCGTGCCGGCCGGCATGCGGGTGATCCCGATGGCCGCGCCGCCGCACTCCCACCGGGTCGGCCTGGTCCTCGCCGACCGCGACCCGGAGCCGATGCTGGCCCGGGCGCTGCTGGAGGTGGCGGCGGCGGTCGACGTGCGGGCCGAGCTGAACGCGGTGCTGCGCGGGCACCTGCGCCCGGTCGACCGGCCGGACTGATAAACCGCGTTTATCAACCCATAGCCAAGAGTGCTTTGACGGCGACTGTATACAACGGTCAGAGTTCGGCTATGACAGTTGGCCTCACCGGCGAGACCACCGAGCGGCGGGTGCGAGGGATCGTCGCCGAACACCGCGAAGAGCGGGGCGCGCTGTTGCCCATCCTGCACGCGGTACAGGCCGAGTTCGGCCACGTCGACCCGGCCGTGGTGCCGGTGCTGGCCGAGGAGCTGAACCTGTCGGTCGCCGAGGTGCACGGCGTGGTCACCTTCTACCGGGACTTCCGGCGGGAGCCGGGCGGCCGGACCACGGTGCGCATCTGCCGCGCGGAGGCCTGCCAGGCGGTCGGTGCGAACGAGCTGGCCGACCACGCCCGTGACCGCCTCGGCGTCGGCTTCGGGGAGACCACGGCGGACGGCGCGGTCAGCCTGGACGAGGTGTTCTGCCTGGGCAACTGCGCGCTGGGGCCGGCGGTTCAGGTGGGCGGCCGGCTGCACGGGCGGGTCGGCCCGGCCCGGCTGGACGCGCTGCTCGGGGAGGCCCGGTGAAGCTTTACGTACCGAGGGACTCGGCGGCGCGGTCGGTCGGAGCCGACGAGGTGGCCGAGCGGCTGGCGGCGCTCGTGCCGGACGCCGAGATCGTGCGCACCGGCTCGCGCGGCATGCTCTGGCTGGAACCGCTGGTCGAGGTGGAACTCGCCGGCGGAGCCGGCGCGCTGGGTCGGGCGCCCAGTTCGGCGCCCGACGGAGACACCGCCGGCGGAGCCGGCGCGCTGGGTCGGGCGCCCGACGGAAACATCGCCGGCCGCGTCGGCTACGGGCCGGTGCGGCCCGAGGACGTGGACGGCCTGGTCGCGGCCGGCATGCTGGACGGCGCCCCGCACGAGCTGGGCCACGGCCCGGTCGAGGAGCTGCCGTGGATGCGCGGCCAGCAGCGGGTGACCTTCGCCCGGGTGGGGGTGACCGACCCGCTGTCCGCCCGGGCGTACACCGAGCACGGCGGCATGGCCGGGCTGCGCCGGGCGCTGGAGATGACCCCGGCCGAGGTGGTCGCCGAGGTGACCGAGTCCGGCCTGCGCGGCCGGGGCGGCGCCGGCTTCCCCACCGGCATCAAGTGGAAGACGGTGTTGGGCGCGGCCGCGGACCAGAAGTACGTGTGCTGCAACGCCGACGAGGGCGACTCCGGAACCTTCGCCGACCGCATGCTGATCGAGGGTGACCCGTTCGCGCTGATCGAGGGCATGACCATCGCCGGCTACGCGGTGGGGGCCACCGAGGGCTACGTGTACGTGCGCTCCGAGTACCCGGACGCGGTGGCCACGCTGCGCTCGGCGATCGAGATCGGCTACGCGCACGGCTGGCTGGGGGAGCGGGTGCTCGGCTCGGACGCCCGGTTCGACCTGCACGTGCGGGTGGGCGCCGGGGCGTACATCTGCGGCGAGGAGACCTCCATGCTGGAGAGCCTGGAGGGCAAGCGCGGAATGGTCCGGCCCAAGCCGCCGATCCCGGCGCTGGAGGGCCTGTTCGGCCGGCCGACCGTGGTCAACAACGTGCTCTCGCTGGCCTCGGTGCCGGCGATCATGGCGGATGGTGCGGCGGCCTTCGCGGCGTTGGGCGTCGGCCGATCGAGGGGCACCCAGGTGTTCCAGCTGGGCGGGAACGTGGCCCGGGGCGGCGTGGTGGAGACCGCCTTCGGCGTGACCTTGGGCGAGCTGGTGGACACGTTCGGCGGGGGCACCGCGTCCGGCCGCCCGGTTCGCGCGGTGCAGGTGGGCGGCCCGTTGGGGGCCTACCTGCCGCCTGCGCAGTTCGGCCTCCCGATGGACTACGAGGCGTTCGCCGAGGCCGGGGCGATGGTCGGGCACGGCGGGATCGTGGTGTTCGACGACTCCGTCGACATGGCCGCCATGGCCAGGTTCGCCTTCGAGTTCTGCGCCGAGGAGTCCTGCGGCCGGTGCACCCCGTGCCGGGTCGGCGCGGTGCGCGGGGTGGAGACCATCGACCGCATCCGCTCGGGCGGAAACGATGCGGACCGGAAGAAGAACCTGGTGCTGCTGGACGACCTGTGCGAGCTGATGACCGACGGCTCGCTGTGCGCCATGGGCGGGCTGACGCCCATGCCGGTGCGCAGCGCCGTGCGGCACTTCGCGGAAGACTTCGCTGGAGCCGGTCTCGGCGCCGACCCCGTCGCTGGCCTGGGAGGAACAGTCCAATGAGCCTGCTCAAGGAACCGGACTACGGCACCCCGGCCCGCCCGGGCGCGGCCACCGTCGAGCTCACCGTGGACGGCATGCCGGTGAGCGTGCCGCCCGGCACCTCGGTGATGCGCGCGGCCAAGCACGCCGGCGTGGACATCCCCAAGCTGTGCGCCACGGACAGCCTGGAGGCGTTCGGGTCCTGCCGGCTGTGCGTGGTGGAGATCGACGGCGCGCGGGGCGTGCCGGCCTCCTGCACCACCCCGGTGGCTCCCGGCATGGTCGTGCGCACGCAGACCGAGAAGCTGGCCAAGCTGCGCCGGGGCGTCATGGAGCTGTACATCTCCGATCACCCGCTGGACTGTCTGACCTGCTCGGCCAACGGCGACTGCGAGCTGCAGGACATGGCCGGGGTGACCGGGCTGCGCGAGGTCCGCTACGGCTCCGGCTCCGGTGACGGCTCGGCGCCGGCCCACCATCTCGACGCCCCCAAGGACACCTCCAACCCGTACTTCGACTTCGACGCGTCCAAGTGCATCGTGTGTTCCCGCTGCGTGCGGGCCTGCGACGAGGTGCAGGGCACGCTGGCGCTGACCATCGACGGGCGGGGTTTCGACTCGAAGGTGGCGGCCGGCGCGGGCGTGCCGTTCATGGAGTCGGACTGCGTCTCCTGCGGCGCCTGCGTGCAGGCCTGCCCGACCGCCACGCTGCAGGAGAAGACGGTCGTCGAGCTGGGCATGCCCACCCGGAGCGTGATCACCACCTGCGCGTACTGCGGGGTGGGCTGCTCGTTCAAGGCTGAGCTGCGCGGGGACGAGCTGGTCCGGATGGTGCCGTACAAAGGCGGCGGCGCCAACGAGGGGCACTCCTGCGTCAAGGGCCGGTTCGCCTTCGGCTACGCCTCGCACCCGGACCGGGTGCTGGAGCCGATGGTGCGGGACTCGATCGCCGACGAGTGGCGCAAGGTCTCCTGGGAGGAGGCCATCGGGTTCACCGCCCGCCGCCTGCGGGAGATCCAGGCTTCCTACGGCCGCGACTCGATCGGCGCCATCACCTCGTCCCGGTGCACCAACGAGGAGGTGTACGTCGTCCAGAAGATGGTGCGGGCGGCGTTCGGCAACAACAACGTGGACACCTGCGCGCGGGTCTGCCACTCGCCGACCGGCTACGGCCTGAAGCAGACCTTCGGCACCTCCGCCGGCACCCAGGACTTCAAGTCGGTGGCCGAGGCCGACGTGATCATGGTGATCGGGGCAAACCCCACGGACGGGCACCCGGTCTTCGCCTCCCGGATGAAGCGGCGGCTGCGCGCCGGAGCGAAGCTGATCGTGATCGACCCCCGGCGGATCGACCTGGTCCGCTCGCCGCACATCCGGGCCGAGCACCACCTCTCGCTGGCCCCCGGCACCAACGTGGCCGTGGTGAACGCGCTGGCCCACGTGGTGGTCACCGAGGGCCTGGTGGACCGGGAGTTCGTCGACGCGCGGTGCGAGGGCGTCGCGGAGTGGGAGGCGTTCATCGCCCGCCCGGAGCACAGCCCGGAGGCGGTGGAGCCGATCACCGGCGTGCCGGCGGCCGAGCTGCGCGCGGCGGCCCGGCTGTACGCCACCGGTGGCAACGCGGCGATCTACTACGGCCTCGGGGTCACCGAACACAGCCAGGGCTCGACCATGGTGATGGGCATGGCCAACCTGGCCATGGCCACCGGCAACATCGGCCGGGACGGGGTCGGGGTGAACCCGCTGCGCGGGCAGAACAACGTGCAGGGGTCCTGCGACATGGGCTCGTTCCCGCACGAGCTGCCCGGCTACCGGCACGTGGCGGACGAGTCGGTGCGCGACATCTACGAGTCGCTGTGGGGCACGCCGGTGCTGGACGAGCCGGGCCTGCGCATCCCGAACATGTTCGACTCGGCGCTGGACGGGTCGTTCCGCGCGCTGTTCGTACAGGGTGAGGACATCGCCCAGTCCGACCCGAACACCCAGCACGTGCACGCCGCGCTGGCCGCGCTGGACCTGGTGGTGGTGCAGGACCTGTTCGTCAACGAGACCGCCAAGTTCGCCCACGTGCTGCTGCCCGGCACCTCGTTCCTGGAGAAGGACGGCACCTTCACCAACGCCGAGCGGCGGATCAACCGGGTGCGCCCGGTGATGACCTCGCGCACCGGCAAGCAGGAGTGGGAGATCATCTGCGAGATCGCCCAGGCGATGGGCTACCCGATGAGCTACGAGGACTCGGCGCAGATCATGGACGAGATCGCGCTGACCACGCCCACCTTCGCCGGGGTGTCCTTCGAGCACCTGGACCGGGTGGGCAGCGTGCAGTGGCCGTGCAACGAGAAGGCGCCGAACGGCACGCCGATCATGCACGTGGACGGTTTCGTGCGGGGCAAGGGACGGTTCGTGGAGACCGCCTACGTGCCGACCCGCGAGCGCAGTACCCGGCGCTTCCCGCTGATCCTGACCACCGGCCGGATCCTGAGCCAGTACAACGTGGGCGCGCAGACCCGGCGCACCGCCAACGTGGCCTGGCACCCGGAGGACCTGCTGGAGATCCACCCGCACGACGCCGAGGTGCGGGGCATCGAGGACGGCGACATGGTCACGCTGAGCAGCCGGGTCGGGCACACCACGCTGCGCGCCACGGTGGCCGACCGGATGCCGGTCGGCGTGGTCTACACGACCTTCCACCACCCGGTGACCGGCGCGAACGTGGTGACCACCGACCAGTCCGACTGGGCCACCAACTGCCCCGAGTACAAGGTCACCGCCGTGCAGGTGGCGCTGACCGGGGACCGGGAGGCCGCGCGGGCGGGCCGGGGGAGCAGGCCGATGGCGGTGGCCGGTGACTGAGCACGGCCCCGACCCGGTGCTGCGCCTGATGGACGACATCGCCCGGCACTTCGCGCACAAGCCCGCCGACCAGGCCGGCGCGGCGATCGCCGCGCACATCCGTTCGTTCTGGGACCCGCGAATGCGCCGCGCCCTGGACACCGCGTTCCGCCAGGGCGCCCTCACCGACCCCGGCGCCCGCTACGCCGCCGCCCTTCTCGGGGAGTAGGCCGGCCGCACCGGTGCTCGGTGCCGGTTCTGAAGATCGCTTGGACGGCGCGGCGGGGCATTCTGACGCCGGCGGAGCTCCGCCCGTTGCGTTCAGGCGGGTGGGCCGCTCTGGCGCTGGTGTAGCCCTCGACAAGGGAGTGGCTGTCGAGGAGTCTTCGGTTACCAACCGGTAGTTACCGTCCGTAACTGCTGGCCGTCCGCGCTCTGACCAGCCGCAACAGGCCGTCACCAACGGCGGAAGACCGCCCCGACTGCGCCGTCCAAGCAATCTTTGTAACCGGCCCCGCGCCGGTATTGGCCTCGTCGTCGCACCGCCGAGGTCGCGACCAAAGACGCCTTTCCTTGATCGAACGTCTGTCATCGCGACCTCGGCGCGGAGCCCAGGTGAGAAACAGGTAGACCTGCCGGTAAGTACGGCGTACGCTCGGTTTGATATCAACCGAGGAGGCAGCGTGGCCAATCGGGAGTTCGAGCTGGGCGGGATCAACCACCTTGCGCTGGTCTGTTCGGACATGGAGCGGACGGTCGAGTTCTACACGGGCGTGCTGGGCATGCCGCTGATCAAGACGATCGAGCTGCCCGGCGGGCGCGGCCAGCACTTCTTCTTCGACTGCGGCAACGGGGACTGCGTGGCGTTCTTCTGGTTCCCCGGTGCGCCGGACGGGGTGCCCGGCATTTCGGCGCCGCCCGGCCGGCCGGACCAGGGCGACATCACCAGTGCGGTCGGCTCGATGAACCACGTCTCGTTCAGCGTCCCGCCGGAGCGGTTCGACGAGTACTACACCAAGCTGCGGGGCAAGGGCGTCGCGGTCAGCCCGGTGCTGAACCACGACGACAGCGAGGCCGGGGTGACCAGGGACCTGCACCCCGGCGTGTTCGTCCGGTCGTTCTACTTCACCGACCCGGACGGCATCCTGCTGGAGTTCGCCTGCTGGCTGCGCGAGTTCACCGAGGCGGACGTGGCCCACCGGCCGAAGAAGGCCAGCGACCGAACCCTGCCGGCCGGCGTCTGACCGCCGGATGGCGGACGTCAGCCGGGAGTTCGTCGGGCTGGAGTCGCCGCTGGCGCCGAGGGCCGGGGCGGGTGGCCACCCGTGCCAGGGGCTCTACCACCGGCCGGCCGGGGCCTGGCCGCGCACGGCGGTGATCGCCTGCCACTACAACGTGGACTTCGCCGAGCACTACCTGGCCGAGCACCTGGCCCGGCGGGGCTACGGTTTCCTCGGCTGGAACACCCGGTTCCGGGGCAACGAGGCCTACTTCCTGCTGGACCACGCGCTGGCCGAGATCGGGGTCGGGGTGCGCTGGCTGCGCGAGCGGGCCGGGGTGGAACGGGTGGTGCTGCTGGGCAACTCCGGCGGCGGGTCGCTGATGGCCGCCTACCAGTCGCAGGCGGTGGCGCCGAACGTCACTCCGTCCGGCGACCGGGCGGCGGAGGCCATCGCGGAGCTGGCGCCGGGGGACTTCTACGTCTCCCTGGCCGCGCACCCCGGCCGGCCCGACGTGCTCACCGCGTGGCTGGACCCGTCGGTCACCGACGAGGCCGACCCGCTGTCCGTGGACCCGGCGCTGGACCCCTACGACCCGGCCAACGGCCCGCCGTTCGACGCCGGCTTCCAGGCCGCGTACCGGGCCGCGCAGCTGGCCCGCAACCACCGGATCACCGACTGGGCGGAACGGCGGCTGGCCGCGCTGCGCGGCGGCCGGGCGGCCGACCGGCTGTTCCACACCTACCGGTCCTGGGCCGACCTGAGGATGATCGACCCGGCCATCGAGCCCTCGTCCCGGCCCCCGGGACGCTGCTACGCCGGCGACCCGAAGGCGGCCAACTACGGGGTGTTCGGCATCGGCATGCAGTCCACCCTGCGCACCTGGCTGTCCATGTGGGGCATGCGCACCTCGCAGTGCCGGGCCGCACCGCACCTGGCCCGGATCACCCTGCCGGCGTTGGTCGTTCACGCCAACGGGGACAGCGGGGTGTACGAGAGTGACGCGCGCGGCATCCACGCGGGACTGGCCGGGGAGGACCGGGAGCTGCACCTGCTGGAGGGCGACCACTACTTCCGGCGCCCGGCCGGCGCCCGGGAGGAGCTGGCCGACCTGGTCGCCGGCTGGCTGGGCGCCCGGGGAGCCTGAGCGGGTGCTCAGACCGGTCGCCGCTGGTCGAGCGGTGCGGACCGGCCTTACCTGAGCCGTTATCACTATTTGCTGTCAGTTTCCTGTGCGATCGTGCCACGCTTGCCCCGACCCGCGACCGTGCCGACTGGTTGGGGCGACCAGATGGGTGATCAGCGCTGTGCGAATGAGCGAGACCGTGCCCGGGCCCCGGGTCGGACCGGCGCGCCCGATGCCCCGGCTGGGTGACAGCTGGTCCGATCTGGCGGTGCGCTCCGGGTTGCTGGTGGCGCGGCTGTCCCGCTCGCTCGGCCTCGGCGACGGCTCGAACGTCGGTGGCCGCGTGAGCCTGGCGCTGCATCCCGGCGCCCTGGGCCGGCTGGCCCAGGGCCGGCGGGTGGTGCTGGTCTCCGGCACCAACGGGAAGACCACGACCAGCCACCTGCTGGCCGAGGCGCTGGGCACCCTGGGCGAGGTCGCGCACAACGCCTCCGGCTCCAACATGGCCGAGGGCGTCGCCGCCGCGCTGGCCACCGCTCGCGACGCGGACCGGGCGGTGATGGAGGTGGACGAGCTGCACCTGGCCCGGGTGGCCAGGCAGTCCCACCCGGTGCTGATCGTGCTGCTCAACCTGACCCGGGACCAGCTGGACCGGGCGGCCGAGGTGCGGCGCACCGCCGCCGCGGTCGGCCGGGCGCTGGCCGAGCTGCCGCACACCACCGTGCTGGCCAACGTGGACGACCCGATGACGGTGTGGGCGGCCGGCCACGCCGCCGGGCCGGTGGTCTGGGTGGCGGCGGACACCGGTTGGCGGGCCGACTCGATGACCTGCCCCCGGTGCGGCCGGCCGCTGGCCGAACGGCGGTCCGCGTGGCGCTGCTCCTGCGGCCTGGCCCGCCCGGAGCCGGACTGGCGGCTGGCCGGGTCGGTGGCCATCGGGCAGGACTCGGCCACTCCGCTGACGCTGAACCTGCCCGGCCCGGTGAACCGGGCGAACGCGCTGATGGCGCTGGCCGCCGCCCGCCACGAGGGCGTGGAGCCGGTGCGGGCCGCCGCCGCGATGGGCCGGGTGGAGCAGGTGGCCGGCCGGTACGCCACCTTCGACGTCGGCCCGCACCGGCTGCGCCTGCTCCTGGCCAAGAACCCCGCCGGCTGGGCGGCCACGCTGGGCATGCTCCGTCCCGGCCGGCCGCTGGTGGTCGCGGTGAACGCGCGCGAGGCGGACGGCCGGGACACCTCCTGGCTGTGGGACGTGGACTTCGGCGCGCTGGCCGGCCGGCCGGTGGTGGCCAGCGGGGAGCGGGCCGCCGACATCGGGGTGCGGCTCAGCTACGCCGACCTGCCGCACCGGACCGAAGCGGACCCGCTGGCCGCGGTGGCCGGGCTGCCCGCCGGGGAGGTGGACGTGGTGGCCAACTACACCGCCTTCTTCACCCTGCGCCGTCGCCTGGCGGCGCGGGCATGACCCTGGACTCGTCGGTGCGCATCGGGCTGCTGCTGCCGGATGTGCTCGGTACCTACGCCGACGGCGGGAACGCCACCGTGCTGGCGCAGCGCCTGCGCTGGCGGGGCGTGCCCGCCGAGGTGCTGTCCTGCCCGGCGAGCGAGGAACCGCCGACCGGCTGCGAGATCTACCTGCTCGGCGGCGGCGAGGACGCGGCGCAGCTGTTCGCCGCCGACTGGCTGCGCGAGCGCCCGGCGCTGTGCCGCGCGCTGGCCGGGCCGGCGGTGACGCTGGCGGTGTGCGCCGGGCTGCAGATTCTCGGGCACACGCTGACCGACGCGGCGGGGCAACCCCGGCCCGGGGCCGGCCTGCTCGACCTGGCCACCCGCCCCAGGGCCGGCCGGGCGACCGGCGAGATCACCACGGAATGCCTGCTGCCCGGGGTCGGCCGGCTGAGCGGGTTCGAGAACCACCGGGGCGTGACCACCCTCGGACCCGACGCCCGGCCGCTCGGCCGGGTGCTGCGCGGGGTGGGCAACGGGGACCGGGGCCGGTGGGGCCGGGGCGGCGAGGGTGCCCGGGCCGGCCGGATCTTCGGCACCTACCTGCACGGTCCGGTGCTCGCCCGCAACCCGGCGCTGGCCGACCACCTGCTGACCCTGGCCACCGGCTCGGAGCTGGCCGAGCTGGAGGTGGCGGACCAGGCCGCGCTGCGCCGGCAGTACCTGGGCTAATCTGGACGGGTTCGCGCGGTTCGGCGCGTGGACCCGGACGAGAGCGCTGCCGTACCCGGCCGAGCAAAGACGGCGCGCGCCATCTGATGAACCTTCTGGACGTCGTTGAACTCGCCGGCTCGCTGCTCATCCTGACCGCCTTCGCGGCCGGCCAGATGGGCCGGCTGGACTCGCGCTCGCCGACCTACCTCACGCTGAACCTGGTGGGCTCGGCCGCGCTCGCGGTGATCGCGCTGCTGCACCACTCGTGGGGTTTCCTGCTGCTGGAGGGCACCTGGGCGGTGGTGTCGGCGGTCTCCCTGGCGCTGCTGCTCGGCCGGCGGGTGCGCGCGTAGCCCGGGACCCCGGAAAATGCGAACGGCCGGCCCCCCGGCCGGCCGTTCGGGTCACCCGTGCGCTCAGTGGTGCACGTCGTAGTCGTGGCTGTCCGAGAACCGGTCGCTGTTGTGCGACTCGTAGTCCTCGTGGCTGTCCACGCTCGAGTGGTCCTCGTAGTCGCTGCGTGAGCTGTTGTCGTGGTGGGTCTGGTCGGCGTAGTTGTCGGCGTAGCCGTGGTCGCCGGCCGCGTTCACCGAGGTGTCCCCGTCGCCCGAGTTGTGCACCCGGGTGAGGGTGTCGTCGTCCGAGCTGTGCCCGTAGGAGTCCGCGCCGGCGGACAGGGCGCTGCCGTCCCCGCCGTGGAAGCGCCCGATGTGCGAGCCGGCCGCGTCCCCGGAGCCGAACGCCGTGGAGTTGTCCCCGCCGGTCACGGCCTCGTTGTTGTGCCCGGAGATGTTGCGGTAGCCGGAGGTGACGGTGCTGTCGGTGAGGTCGCCGCCGGTGGCCACCGACTCGTCCCCGGAGGCGACGACCGGGTCGTTGTCCAGGGTCTGGTTGAAGTCGCCGTGGTCGTGCCAGTCGTTCCAGTCGTCGTGCCAGTGGTGGTCCCGGCCGTCGCGGGTCTCGATGTCCTGGTGGACCGAGTTGTCCAGGTCGGTGTCGCTGTCGAACGCGTTCCGGTTGTCGTTGAAGTAGCCGCGCAGGTAGTGCGAGCCGTCCTGGTCGCCGTTGCTCTGCCAGTGCTTGGGTGCCGGATAGTGGAGCCCGTTGCCGAGATGCGCGCCGTTGTCCGCGATCAGGTTCAGCGCATCGTGCACATCGGCGCTGGACAGATGGTCGAACCCGTGTTCCTTGGCGTATTGGTTCGGGTGCTCCAGAAACGCATCGCGCGCATCCGTGTCGCGCATCAGGTGCTCGATCCAGTCCAACAATGGTGTGGCCATGATCGATCAGATCCTTCCAACAAGTCGAAACCGCAAGCCCAGCAGCCACTATGACCCCACTGGCCCCAGTGACATCGAAAACGCGCCGACTTCGGCTCGACACGCATCCCCTTTACCGCATTAGGGGTATGACGGAAGAATTGAGTGCACGACATTCAGTAACGGGTTCTAATGATTCGTTTCCGGTGACGGTCTATGCATTTTAGGAACATATCGGGTGCTCGTACCTTTGGTCTCGGCGCGGGTTTGTCTCGGGCTGAGACGGCGCCGGCCGGGTGGCCTGCCGCGGCTCGGGTGCGGCCCGTTGCGTCGGCCCCCGTCGCGGCCGGCCGGCCCCCGGTTTCATGGTCATCAGGACATGGCGGCCGTTCCGCGGGCCTCCAAGCGACCACCATGCCCTGATGACCATGAAAGCACGGCCCGGGTGATCCAACGCCGGCGTCGACCATCACGCAAGGGCTGCGGACCCCCTTGCCGGTGGGGTCGCTGTTTCTGGCGGTCAAGCTGGGGTTAGGGCCTCCGAGCGGTCAGAAGCCGACGCTCACACAGGCGGCCCGGGCGCCCGCGGTGCCGGCCTTGCCGGGCGCGGTCTGGGTGGTCTCCGAGTGGATCACCACCGAGGCGGCGCGGGCGTTGGTGAACACCCACGGCACGGTGGTGGAGATGGTGGCGTTGCCCTGGGCGTCGGTCCGGAAGTCCAGCCAGATCTCGTTGGCCGGGTTGGCGTAGTTCGGGTCCACCGAAGGCTTCACCGGGTCCGCCTGGTGCTGGAAGTGCGGGCCGGCGTCGTCGCCCTTGGGGCCGCAGGGCTTGGCGTGGGCGTGCGCACCGTAGGCGCGGTTGGGCACCAGGCCGCGCACGTTCAGCGTGACCGTGGTGGAGCCCTCGTACACGTACTCGCCGACCAGCACCTTGGCGCCGTCCGGCACCAGCGCCTTGTCGTAGTTGGTCGCCGCGTCGTCCTTGCCGAAGCTGACGCCAACCACCGCCTGGCCCGGGTTGCTCGCCCCGGACGGCGCCTGCGCGCCGTGCGACTCGTTGTGCGGCTGGTTGGAGGGCTGCTGGTCGCCGGTGCCGCAGGCCGCGGTGGCGACGAGCACCAGACCGGCGAGGCCGAGGGCGGCGAAATGACGACTCAGGTAGTTGTGCGGACGCATAGGCACATCATCTAAGTGCCGCAACCTCGCGCTCGTGTTCTTATCCGAATCCACCGGATCGGGTCATGTGACTTGACGGCGGGGCATCGATCCGGCACCGAAACACGATTGATGCCGGATCGATCACCCACAGTTCGGTCTCAGCCGGTCGGAGGAGACGGGAAACCTCCGACCGCCTCCTCGTACGCGTGCGCCACCTGGAGCACCCGCGCGTCGTCGAAATGCTTCCCGATCAGCATCAACCCGGCCGGCAGGCCGTCCACCAGCTCGGTGGGCACGCTGATCGCCGGGTGCCCGCTGACATCGAACGGCGCGGTGTTGCCGATCATGGACAACGCGCGCGGGGCGTAGTCCTCCAGCGGCGCGTCCAGCGGCAGCAGTTCCTGCGCGGTGAACGGCAGGGTCGGCATGGCCAGCAGGTCGTAGGAGTCCAGTGCCTGGTCGTAGGCCTTGCGCACCTCGAAGACCAGGTTCCGGGCCATCGCGTAGTGCTTGCCCAGGCCGACCTCGAACCCGTGCCGGCCGGTCAGCCCGACCAGCTTGACCGTCTTGGACAGGTCGGCGGCCCGCTCCCGCCGGCGCCGGCCGTAGTGGTCGATCAGCTCCGGGTCGTAGAGGCCCTGGGAGTTCATGCCGAACGCGTTGCCGTCGATCATCTGGAACGCGCCGCCCTCGGTGATCACCACGTTCCACACCGCGAACGCGTCGACGTGCCAGGGGATGGACACCTCCTCGGCGGTGACGCCCCGGCCCCGCAGTACCTCGATCGCGTTGCGCACCGCGGCGTCCACCGCCGGGTCGGACACCGCCGTGCCGAAGCCCTCCCGGACGATCCCCACCCGGATTCCGGCTACTGGTCGGTCCAGGGCGGCCAGGTAGTCCACCTCGGGCAGCACCGACGGCTGGCGGGGGTCCAGCCCGTCCACCCCGGCCATCACGTTCAGCATCAGCGCCGCGTCGGCCACCGTGCGGGTGATCGGGCCGAGGTGGTCCACGGTCTGTTCGATGGGGAACGCCCCGGTGTACGGCACCAGGCCGTGCGTCGGCTTGTGCCCCACCGTGCCGCTGAACGAGCTCGGGATGCGCACCGAGCCGCCCTGGTCACCGCCGGTGGCCATGTCCACCACGCCGGCCGCGACCAGCGCCGCGCTGCCGCTGGACGACCCGCCGGCGTTGCGCGTGGTGTCCCACGGGTTGCGCACCGGCCCCGGCCTAGAGGTGAAGCTGGCGCCGGAGAAGCACAGGTCCTCACAGACCGCCTTGCCGCTGATGGTGGCGCCGGCGGCGAGCAGCCGGGTGATCACCGTGGCGTCCCGGAGCGGGGTGAACCCCTTCACCGTGGCCGACCCGTTCATCATCGGCACCCCGGCGACGCAGGTGTTGTCCTTCACCGCCACGGTCCGCCCGGCCAGCGGGCCGGAGTCGGTCTCGGTGATCGAGGTGGTGACGTACCAGGCGCCGAGCGGGTTCTCCGTGGGCAGCTGCCAGGCGCGGTCCGGCGGCTTCGGAGCGGAGTCGGCGTAGAGCCGCTCCACGGTCGACCAGTGGTCCAGCGAGCCGGCGATCAGCGGGGCGTACTCGGTCAGTTCCGACTCGGTCAGTGCGAAGCCGTAGTGGTCGTTCAGGGCGGCTAGCTGGTCCGGGGTGGGCGGGGGGATGGACACGGCGTGGCCTCCGTCTCGAAGTGAATGCTTGCGAATGAAAATATCCCGCTCGGGTGGCCGCCGATACCCCGGCGGGACGCGGGTTTGCGCCGTCGTGTCCCGCGACCGCCGAAGTGGGCGCACGCTCGGCGAGCGCGTTCCGCGCCGTATGCTCGGACCGTGCTTGCCGGTTCCCTGCTCGGTCGGATCCTGCCGGCGGAGGTGGTCGGCGTCGAGCTGCGGGGCGACGGCCCCTGCCCGGAGATGTTCCCCGAGGAAGCCGCCCAGGTGGCCAACGCGGTGGCCAAGCGCCGGATGGACTACGCCTCGGCGCGGCACTGCGCGCGCAAGGCGCTGGCCGAGCTGGGCATCGCGCCGGTGCCGATCCTGTCCGGGTCGCGCCGCGAGCCGCTCTGGCCGGACGGCGTGGTGGGCAGCATGACCCACACCGCCGGGTACCGGGCGGCCGCCGTGGCCCGGTCCGGCCGGGTGCACACCGTGGGCATCGACGCGGAGCCGGACGGCCCGCTGCCCGACGAGGTGCTGCCGGCGGTGACCCTGGAGGACGAGCGGGCGCACCTGGCCGAGCTGGCCGCCGCCCGCCCGGACATTCACTGGGACAAGCTGCTGTTCTCGGCCAAGGAGTCGGTGTACAAGGCCTGGTACCCGCTGGCCCGGGCGTTCCTGGACTTCGAGCAGGCGCGGCTGCGCTTCGACCCGGAGGGCGGGGAGTTCACCGCCGAGCTGCTGGTGCCGGGCCCGGCGGTGGCCGGCCGGCGGCTGACCGGGTTCACCGGCCGCTGGCTGGTGGCGGACGGCCTGGTCATCACCGCGATCGCCCTACCGGGGTAATCCGAATGTGCCGCGCTCACCGAGGCAACTACGCTGCCCCGACGTGAGACGGTGGTGGATCGGATCGGCGCTGGCCGCCCTGGGGGCGTGCGTGGTGCTGGCCGGCTGTGCCGAGGAACCGGTGGTGCGGCCGCCGGGCGCGGCGGCCGACCTGCCCGCGATCGCTCCCGGGCCGCCGGGCAACCCCGGCGTCGGCGCCCCGACGCCCCAGGCCAACTGCACCAAGTCGGCCAGCGACGCGGCCGGCATGGCCCAAGCGGTCGGCGGGGCCACCCCGGGTGAGCGGATCTGCGTGACCGGCAACATGGGCGCCGAGCGGCTCACCGTGCGCTCCTCCGGCAGCCCGGACCGCCTGATCACCATCCTGGGCGGCGGCAAGGCCACGGTCGCCGGGATCACCGTCGAAGCGGACAACGTGATCGTCGACGGGTTCACCGTGCAACAGCCGAGCGCCCCCGGCGCCTCGCTGACCGGCACCAACGTGATGCTGCGCAACACCGCGATCCGCAGCCCGCGCGGCGGCGACGGGGACGGCATCCGGTTCTGGGGCGACCAGATCCGGATCCTGCACAACACCATCTCGGACACCGTCGGCCAGGACCAGCGGCACGCCGACTGCATGCAGACCTTCGCCACCGACGAGCAGCACCCGGCCAGCACCGACGTGCTGATCGACGGCAACCGGTGCGAGAAGATCGACAACATCTGCCTGATCGCCGAGGGGCCGGCCAGCGAAGCGGGCGATGGCAGCGGGCAGGGCAAGTCGCGGCACATCGTGTTCAGCAACAACTTCTGCGAGAACCGGGCCGGACAGGCGCTGTTCGTGGACGACGTCTCGGACATGCAGGTGGTGGGCAACGAGATCGTCGGCGGCGTCGACAAGGCGTTCGCCTTCCAGAACGGTTCCACCGGCGCGAAGGTGAGCGGCAACCGCCTGGCCCAGGGCATCGACTACGAGGTCGGCATGGACGACTCCTCCCGCCAGGGCTACCAGGGCCCCGAACCCGGCGGCGGCCCCTAACCCCCGCCATGTCGCTGGTTTCACCACGCCATGTCGCTGGTTTCGCCATGCCATGTCGCGCTCTTCAACTGGACGCAATCCGCGACATGCCCTGGTGGAATCCGCGACATGGCTGACTGGCGGTTGGCGGGCGGGGGCGGGGGAGTCGTGGCACTCTGCCGGGCATGGATTTCGAGCTGCCGACAACGTTGACGGAGCGCCTCACCGAGCTTGACGACTTCATCCAGCGGGAGATCGTGCCGCTGCAGGAGCAGGACGACAACCAGCGGTTCTTCGACCACCGCCGGGAGTGGGCGCGCACCGACTTCGAGGCGGGCGGCACGCCCCGGCCCGAGTGGGAGGAACTGCTCGGCGAGATGAAGCGGCGCGCGGACCGCGCCGGCTGGCTGCGCTACGGCCTGCCCAAGGAGGTCGGCGGCTCGGACGGCTCCAACTTCGACATGGCGGTGATCCGCGAGCACCTGGCCCACAAGGGGCTGGGGCTGCACAACGACCTGCAGAACGAGTCCTCCGTGGTGGGCAACTTCCCGGTGGCGCACATGCTGCTCGGCTTCGGCAGCCCCGAACAGCTGGCCGAGTACATGGAGCCCATGCTGGCCGGACAGAAGCGGATCGGTTTCGGCCTGACCGAGCCGGACCACGGCAGCGACGCCACCTGGATGGAGACCACCGCCGTCCGGGACGGTGACGACTGGATCATCAACGGCAAGAAGCGGTTCAACTCGGGCATGCACTCCGCCACCGAGGACGTGGTGTTCGCCCGGACCTCCGGCGAGGACGGCGCCGCCCGGGGGATCACCGCGTTCTTCGTGCCGGTCGACGCGCCCGGGTTCTCGGTGGACTTCCACTGGTGGACGCTGAACATGCCCACCGACCACGCCGAGGTGACCCTGCGCGACGTCCGGGTGCCGAACAGCGCGATCTTCGGCGAGGAGGGCGGCGGGCTGGCGGTGGCGCAGACCTTCGTGCACGAGAACCGCATCCGGCAGGCCGCGTCCGGGGTGGGCGCGGCGCAGTACTGCATCGACCGGAGCGTGGAGTACGCCCGCGAGCGGGTGACCTTCGGCCAGCCGCTGGCCACCCGACAGGCCATCCAGTGGCCGCTGGTGGAGTTGCACACGGAGGCGGAGCTGGTGCGCGGGCTGGTGCGCAAGACCGCCTGGGAGCTGGACCGGGTACCGCACATGCAGATCAGCGACAAGGTCTCCATGTGCAACTACCGAGCCAACCGGCTGGTCTGCGACGCCGCCGACCGGGCGATGCAGGTGCACGGCGGGCTCGGTTACAGCCGACACACCCCGTTCGAGCACATCTACCGGCACCACCGCCGCTACCGGATCACCGAGGGCGCCGAAGAGGTGCAGATCCGCAAGGTGGCGGCGTACCTGTTCCGTTTCGCCGGCCCGGACAAGGCGGGCCGGTGACCTCGGCGCTGGCCGGCATCGACACGGCCCGGGTGGCGGACTGGCTGGCCGCGCACGTGCCGGGCCTGGTGGCGCCGGTGGAGTTCGAGCTGGTGGCGGGCGGCCGGTCCAACCTGACCTACCGGGTGACCGACGCCGCCGGCACCCGGTACGCGCTGCGCCGGCCGCCCACCGGCGGCGTGCTCTCCACCGCGCACGACATGTCCCGGGAGTGGCTGTTCGTCTCCGCGCTGGCCCCCACCGACGTACCGGTGGCGCCGCCGCTGGCCTACTGCGCGGACGAGTCGGTGACCGGCGCGGCGTTCTACGTGATGGGCTTCGTGGACGGGCTGGTGCTGGCCGACCAGGAGGCCGGGTTGGAACTGCCGGTGGCGGCGCGCGAGCGGGCCGGGATGGATGTCGTCGACGTGCTGGTCCGGCTGCACGAGCTGGACCCGGCGGCCGTGGGCCTGGGGGACATCGTGCGGTCCACCGGGTACGTGGAGCGCCAGCTGCGGCGCTGGCACCGGCAGGTGCAGCACTCGTCGGTCTCGTACCTGGACCTGCTGGGAGAGGTGCACGACCTGCTCGCGGCCAAGGTCCCGCCGCAGTCCAGCGGCATCGTGCACGGCGACTACCGGCCGGGGAACATGGCGTTCGACCCGGACGGCCGGGTGGTGGCGATCTTCGACTGGGAGCTGGCCACCTCCGGCGACCCGCTGGCCGACCTCGGCTGGCTGGTCTCCACCTGGCAGGAGCCGGGGGAGCCCACCCCGGGCACCACGGACGGCCCGAGCACCGCGCCCGGCTTCCCGGACCGGGCGGCGCTGGTGGCCCGCTACGCGCAGCGGTCCGGACGGGACGTGTCCGACCTGCCCTACTTCGTCGCGTTCAACCGGTGGCGGGCGGCCTGCATCGTGGCTGGGGTCAGCGCCCGCTACGAGGCCGGCGTGATGGCCGACGACGGCTACCGGGAGTCCGCCCGCGAGCGCGCCGAAGCGGCGCGCGAACTGGTCGAGCTGGCGCGGGAGGGGCTGCGCCCTCGGCGCTCGTGAGTGGCGAGTGTCGCTATGGCGTTACTCGCCACTCACGAGCCCCGCGCGTCCACGACGCGCAGGGCAATGTCGGTGTACCGGGCGATGAGCTCCTCCAGGTCCACCTCGCCGGCCGGGTCGTACCACTGCGCGATGGCGTTGCACGCGGCCACCACGGTGCGCCGGGCGTCCTCCGGGTGGGCGCAGTGGAACACCCCGCGCCGGATGCCGTCGGCGATGATGTCGGTCCACAGCCTGGTCGCGGCGTCGGCCAGTTCGTTCAGCCGCTCCTGGTGCTCCGGCTCCAGGTTGCGCCACTCCTGCGCGATGATCTTGCTCTCCACCCGCCGGCGCACCCGGTAGGCCACCGAGGACCGCACCATCGCGCGCAGCCGCTGGGTGGGGTCGTCGCCGGCCGCCGCCAGCTCCCGCTCGCAGGCCTCGAAGTAGTCGTTCGTGCCCTCCCACAGCAGCGCGGCCAGCAGGTCCTGCTTGCTGGAGTGCCAGTGGTAGAGCGCGGACAGGCTCAGCCCGGCGCGCGCCGCGATGTCCCGGATGGAGGTGCCGTGGTAGCCGCGTTCGGCGAAGATCTCCCTGGCCGCGTTGGTGATCGCGGCACGCCCGGCGCCGCGCGGCGGGCCGCCGGCGGCCGGGCCGCCGTCCGTCGGGGTGGGCTGCTGAGTGGGGGCGCTCACCCGGCAAGCATAGGGCCCATTGTGAACTTAACGAGTGATCGGTAAGTTCGGGCCGTGGACCAACGAGAGGAATACCGGGCCGCCGCGCGGACCTGGTTGCAAGCGCATGCGCCTCGTCCGGCCGACGGGCTGTCCGGTGAGGAGTACCTGCGCCGTGCCCGGGAGTTCCAGGCCGCGCTGTTCGCCGGCGGCTACGCCGGCATCACCTGGCCCAAGGACGCCGGCGGCCAGGGCCTCAGCACCGCCTACCAGCAGATATTCGGCGAGGAGTCCGCCGAGTACGAGCTGCCCACCGATCCGTTCATGATCGGCATGGGTATGTGCGGCCCGACGTTGGTCGACCTGGGCAGCGCCGAGCAGAAGCAGCGCTACCTGCCCAAGCTGCTCTCCGGCGAGGAGATCTGGTGCCAGCTGTTCTCCGAGCCCGGCGCCGGCTCCGACGTGGCCAGCCTGCAGACCAAGGCGGTCCGGGACGGGGACGGCTGGGTGCTCAACGGGCAGAAGGTGTGGACCACCAACGCCCAGTTCGCCGACTTCGGCGCGCTGCTGGCGCGCACCGACCCGGAGCGGTCCAAGCACGCCGGCATCACCATGTTCGTGGTGGACATGCACGCGCCGGGGGTGACCGTGCGCCCGCTGCGGGACATGTCCGGGCGTGCGCCGTTCAACGAGGTCTACTTCGACGACGTGCGCATCCCGGCGGACGCGGTGATCGGCGAGCTGAACCGGGGCTGGCAGGCGGCGGTGACCATGCTCAGCCACGAGCGGGTGTCCATCGGGGCCAGCCGGCGGTCCCGGAACAGCCCGCTGGAGTTCGGCGCGCTGGTCGAGCTGGCCCGGCGCAACGGCACGGACCGCGACCAGGGCGTGCGGGAGGCACTGGCCGAGCAGTACGCGCACGAGCGGGCGCTCGAGCTGTTCAACGTGCGGATGCGGCAGGAGACCGCCGCCGGCAACCCGCCAGGGGCGCGCGGCTCGGTGGCCAAGCTGGCCGGCGCGCTGCTGCTGCGCCGGGCGATCGAGACCGCCGGCCAGGCGGCCGGCGCCGGCGCGGTGGCCTGGGACCCGGAGGACCACGCCACCTCGGAACTGGTCAGGGGGATCAACTCGGTGCCGGCGTCCAACATCGCGGGCGGCACCAATGAGATCCAGCGGGGCATCATCGGCGAGCGCATCCTGGGCCTGCCCAAGGAGCCGCAGGTTGACCGGGACATGCCATTCCGCGAGCTCAAGGTCGGCACCCAACGCACCCCGGCCTGATCCGGAACACCCCTTGAGGAGAGATTCGTGCAGCTCATCCTGACCGGCGAGCAGCAGGAGCTGCGCTCGGCCGTTCGCAAGTTCCTGATCGACCAGGCTCCGCCGGCCAAGGTGCGCGAGGCGATGGCCTCCGACGCCGGCTACGACCGCGACCTGTGGCGCCGGCTCGGCAACGAGCTGGGCCTGCTCGGCCTGGTCGTGCCGGAGGAGCGCGGCGGCGCCGGGGCCGGCCACCTGGAGCGGGCGGTGCTGGCCGAGGAGCTGGGCCGGGCGCTGGTGCCGACACCGTTCCTCGGCTCCTCGGTGCTGGCCGTGGACACGCTGCTCGCGCTGGACGACGACACCGCGCGGGCCGACTACCTGGCCGAGCTGGCCAGCGGCGAGGGCATCGGCGCCGTCGCGGTCGCGGAAGACGCCAGCGGCTGGGGGCGCACCGGCGGGGCGACCACCGCCGCCCAGCGCGACGGCGGCTGGCGGCTGGACGGCACCAAGACCCTGGTGGTCGCCGGGGACGCGGCCGACCTGCTGCTGGTCTACGCCCAGACCCCGGACGGGCCGGGCTGGTTCGCCGTGGACGGTTCCGCCGCCGGGCTGACCCGGACCACCCTGGGCGGCATCGACCCGACCCGGCGGCTGGCCAGGCTGACCTTCGCGGGCACCCCGGCCCGCCCGCTGACCGCCGCCGACCCGGCCGCCGTGCTGGACGTGGTGAGTGACCTGGCCGCCGTGGCGCTGGCCGCCGAGCAGGTCGGCGGGATGGAGCGGGCCATCGAGCTGACCGTGGACTACGCCAAGGTCCGGGTGCAGTTCGGCCGGCCGATCGGTTCGTACCAGGCGGTGAAGCACGGCCTCGCGGACATGTACAGCGCCTGGGAGCACGCCGTCTCGGTGGCGCGCCACGCCGCGTGGGCCGCCGACCACGACCGCTCCGAGCTGCCGCTGGCCGCCGCGCTGGCTCGCACCTACATCGGCCCGGCGTACTTCGAGGCGGCCACCGGAATGGTCCAGTACCACGGCGGCATCGGCTACACCTGGGAACACGATGCGCACCTGTACTACAAGCGGGCCAAGGCCTCCGAGCTGCTGTTCGGCCCGCCCGCCACGCACCGGGCCAAGCTGGCCGACCTCCTCAAGATCTAGCGCGGCACGCGCCTGCCGAGCGCGTGCCCAGTTAGACACGCGCGGAAACGAAGGAATCGGATGACCGACGAGTCGACCCTGCTCTCCGAGCACGACAAGGCCGGCGGGGTGCTCACCCTGACGATCAACCGGCCGCACCGGAAGAACGCCATCGACCTGCCCACCTGGGGCCTGCTGCGCGCCGCGCTGACCGACGCGGCGGACAACCCCGACGTGCGCGCGCTGGTGCTCACCGGGGCCGGCGGCGACTTCTGCTCCGGGGCGGACCTGGGCGCCGACCGGGGGCCGGACCACCCGCTGGAGCGGATGCGCAAGATCAACCAGACCGGCATCGCGCTGCACGAGCTGCCGGTGCCCTCGGTGGCCAAGGTGACCGGCGTCGCGGTCGGGGCCGGGGCCAACCTGGCGCTCGGCTGTGACCTGGTGGTGGCCACGCCGAAGGCGCGGTTCTCCCAGATCTTCGCCAAGCGCGGGCTGTCCCTGGACCTGGGTGGCAGCTACGTGCTGCCCCGGCTGGTGGGCATGCAGCAGGCCAAGCGGCTGGCCCTGCTGGCCGAGATGGTCGGCGCCCAGGAGGCCAAGGAACTGGGCCTGGTCACCTGGGTGGTGCCGGAGGACGAGGTCGACGAGTTCACCGCCGACGTGGCCAGGCGGCTCGCCGCCGCCCCTCCGGTGGCGCTGGCGCAGACCAAGGCCATGCTGAACGCCAGCTTCGGCCGCACCATCCGCGAGGCGCTGGACGCCGAGGCCACGGCGCAGACCGTCAACTTCGGCACCGAGGACGCCAAGCTCGCCTTCCAGGCCTTCGCCGACAAGACCGAGCCGGACTTCACCGGCCGCTGGATGGACGGCAGTCCGAAGGGCTAGTCCCAATGCCGTTGAGTTAGTGGTTTGGGACTTGTCGTCAGCCCAGACGCGCCGGTTCGTCGCGGCTATTCGGCGTTCCAGGGGTCGATGAAGATCGACATCATCCTCACAGACGTTCTACTCGCGGGTAACGTCTCTATCGATGATGTTGATCTCCCACCATGAGCAGACCCCATTCCAGGATGCGCCGACCGATAGCCACAACAGACACGTGAACCACTTTTGACACTTCAGTCACAATAAGTGAACTCCGATTAGCCCAACCGCACCGTTGCCCAACCCCGAACCCGACCAACACCGGCCACGCTCCGCAATCCACACCGCCGGCCGGGCGCGCAAAGGTCGCCACCGCGCCGCCGTCCAGGCCATCTTTCGAAACCAACCCCCGCCGACACCGCACGCCGACATTGACGACGGGCGCGGCGCCTTAACTGAGCAGCACTGGGGCTAGTCCGGCGTGCTCTGGCTCGCCGGCTTGCCCGGGCCGGTGAGCTCGCCCGTGGGGCTGCTCGCCGCCCTGGCGTAGGCGTCCCGCAGCTGCTGCTCGGCGTCGTCCAGGTACTCGTGGAGCAGCCGTTCGGCGAGCAGCCCGTCGCCGTCGCCGAGTGCGGCCAGGATCTCCCGGTTGCGCCTCAGGTACGGCTCGTGGAACCAGCGCACGTCGGTCATCACGTGGAAGACCAGGCGCAGTTCGGCCAGCACGCCGCGCATGAGCTCGTCGATCCGGGGGCTGTCCGCGATGGCCGCGAGCGCCTCGTGGAACTGGATGTTGGCTGTGCCCAGCCCCCGCCAGTCCCGCTCGTCGATCGCGCGCTCACCCAGGCGGACGGCCTCGGTGAGGGCGCCGAGGTTGGCCGGCGGGCCGGTCACCGCGCGCACCACCGAGCACTGCACGTGCTTGCGCACCTTGTACAGGTCGAGCACGTCGACCAGGTCCAGCTTGCGCACGAACATGCCCTGGTTGAGCTGGTGCACGAGCAGCCGCTCGTGGGTGAGCAGCCGGAACGCCTCGCGCAGCGTGTTGCGGGACACCCCGAGGGCCTTGGTGATCTCGTCCTCGGTGAGCCGCTCGCCGGGCGCGAAGTAGCCGGCGCTGATCCGGGCGCGCAGGATCCCCGCCACTCGCTCGGCGGTGCTGGTGCGACCGAGCAGCGCGCGGTCCGCGCTCAGGTCCTCCGTACTGGTCACGAAACGAAGTCTAGCCTGCTTGAGGGATTGTTCAACAATCACCTATGGTGCCCGAATGCACATCCTGCGTTGCGGCGCCGAGGCCGTCCTGGTCGAGCTGGACGACCGGGAGCAGGTGCTCGGGCTGCGTGCGGCGCTGCGCGAGGCCGGGCCGGACGGTCTGCTCGAGGTGGTGCCCGGCGCGCGCACGGTCCTGGTGCGGTTCGACCCGGCGCTCACCGGCCTGGCCCGGCTGCGCGAGCTGCTCGAGAAGCTGCCGCTGTCCGTGCGCGAAGACGCGGAGCCGGACGAGGTCGTCGTGCCGGTCCGCTACGACGGGGCGGACCTGGCCGACGTCGCCGAGCTCACCGGGTTGACCGTGCCCGAGGTCATCGCCCGGCACATCCAGGGCGAGTACAGGGTGGCGTTCTGCGGCTTCGCTCCCGGGTTCGCCTACATCACCGGGCTGGACCGGCGCCTGCACGTGCCCCGCCGCGACAGCCCCCGCACCTCGGTGCCCACCGGCTCCGTCGCCCTGGCCGACGAGTACACCGGGATCTACCCGAGTCCCTCGCCCGGTGGCTGGCGGCTGATCGGCCGCACCGAGCTGCGGCTGTGGGACCTGGACCGAGACCCGCCGACGCTGTTGGTCCCCGGCACCAGGGTGCGCTTCGAGGAGGCCGGGTGACCCTGGCCATCTCGGTGTGCCGGAACCGCCCGGCGCGGTGAGACTGGGAGGGCAAGCTCAGCCAGCGGAAGGCGGTAATCGATGACCCAGGCGGCGAACGGGACGCGCGGGCCACTGGACGGCGTACTGGTCGCCGACTTCTCCCGGGTGCTCGCCGGTCCCTACGCCACCATGCTGCTCGCCGACCTCGGCGCCGACGTGGTGAAGGTGGAGAGCCCGGCCGGCGACGAGACGCGCACCTGGACGCCACCGGACCGCGACGGGGTGGCCACCTACTACCTGAGCATCAACCGGGGCAAGCGCTCCATCGCGCTGGACCTGCGTGACCCGGCCGATGCCGAGCTGGCCCGCGAGCTGGCCCGGCGCGCCGACGTGATGATCCAGAACTTCAAGCCGGGCGGGCTGGCCCGCTACCGGCTGGACTACCCGGGCGTGCGGGAGACCAACCCGAGCGTGGTCTACGCCTCGATCAGCGGCTTCGGCGCCGCCGGGGGAGCCCACGTGGCCGGGTACGACCTGATGGTGCAGGCGGCCTCCGGGTTGATGAGCCTCACCGGTGAGCCGGACGGGCCGCCGATGCGGGCCGGCATCTCGGTGATCGACGTGATCGCGGGCAACCACGCGGCGATCGGCATCCTGGCCGCGCTGCGCCACCGCGACGTCACCGGCGAGGGGCAGCATGTCGAGGTGAACTTGCTCTCATCGGCGCTCACCGGCCTGGTCAACCAGGGGTCGGCGTACCTGGCCGGCGGGGTCGTCCCGTTTCGCATGGGCAACCAGCACCCGAGCGTGTACCCGTACGAGCCGCTGCCCGCCGCCGACCGGCCGATCATCATCGCGGTGGCCAACGACGGGCAGTTCGCCAAGCTGTGCGGCGTGCTGGGCGTACCGGAGCTGGTCGACGACCCCCGGTTCCGGCGCAATGCGGACCGCACCGCGAACCGGGACGAGCTGCGTCCGCTGCTGGTCAAGGCATTGGCGGAGCGCACGGCGGGCGAGTGGTTCGACGCCCTGGTCGCGGTCGGCGTGCCGGCCGGTCCGATCAACACCGTGGACGGCGGGTTCGAGCTGGCCCAGCGGTACGGCCTGGACCCGGTCGCCCAGGCGGGGAAGGGGGACCGCGCCGTGCCCACCACCCGGCACCCCGTCACCTACTCGGCGACGCCGCCGCGCTACCCGCTCCCGCCGCCCGCTCTGGACGAGCACGGCACCGAACTGCGGGAGTGGTTGCAATCGCCGGGCGCCGTAACAGATCGTTCGACTTCGCGGAAGGGATAAACCGCCCGTTCGAGTGTCGGGTAAGTCAATGGTTCTCCGGGGCGAAAGGTGGTACTCGTGAAAGGGGGGCATGTGCGCGGGAGGAGACCAGATGCTCAGTGAGCGGGAACGTCAGGTTCTCGGCGAGATCGAACGGACGGTCACCGCGAGCGATCCCGCGCTGGCCAGTCTGCTCGGCGCCAGCCGCCCGCCCCGCGCGTTCAACTGGAACCGGATCGCGTACGACGCGGTGACGGTGCTCGCCGTGCTCTCCGCGATGCTGTGCATCGCTCTCGGCGCCTTCGGCGCCGGCATGGTGGCGACGTTGTTCGCCATGGTGGTGCTCAGCGTGCGGCGGCTTCGGTTCCCGAAGAACCCGGTGCCCCGGCCGCGTTAGCGGAGCCGGGCAGCCGGCCCAGCGACTCGTCGACCCGCTTGCGCACCTGTTTGAGGGTGACCGGGCAGGTCATCGGGTTGTCGGCCGGGCAGCGCAACATGTGGTCGAGTCGCTCCCGTGCCTCGGTCAGCCGGGCAATGCGTTCGGTCACATCCGCGCGCGCCCTTTCGATCAGCGAGTGCCGCTCCTCCCGGCTGGTGCTCGCCACGGTCGCGGCGGTGTGCTCGAGGCTCATCATCGCGTCCACGCACCACATCTGCACGTAGACCAGCTGCTCCAGCGCGGCGCGGTCGTAGTGGCGCACCCTCGACCGCCGTACCGGCGCGGTAACCAGGCCGATGTCGTCGTAGTAGCGCAGCGTGGACACCGGCAGCCGGAAGGCGGCGGCCACCTCGCCGATCGAATACAAACCTGAGGAACTCACAGCAAAATCCCTTGAACTCAAGCGCACTTGAGGTTCAAGGATAGGCATAGTGAGTTTGGGTAACGACTTGGTGGGTGACGATGACACGCGCGGTTGAGGAAGTACGACCGCCCGAAGGGGCGGCTGCCTCGGTATCTCCATCATCCCCGCCCGCCCGACCCTTCACGCCCCCGCCACCCGCGCCGCGCCCACCGGCCCCGGCCGCCGGGACCAACTGGCTGCTCGCGGTGGCCGTGCTGGTCGTCGGCAACTTCATGGCCGTGCTGGACATCACGATCGTCAACGTCGCGGTGCCGACCATCCAGAAGGAGTTCGGCGGCGGCCTCGACGACGTGCTGTGGATCGCCACGGCGTACACCCTGACCCTGGGTGTCGTGGTGCCGCTGAGCGGCTGGTTGGGTGACCGGTTCGGCCTGGTCAACGTGTACCTGGCGTCGCTGGCGGCGTTCGCGCTGGGTTCCGCGCTGTGCGGTCTGGCGTGGAACCTGGACACGTTGATCGCGTTCCGCATCCTGCAGGCGGTGCCCGGCGGGATCATGCCGGTGGTGGCGATGACCCTGGTGTACCGGATCGTGCCGCCCCAGAAGATCGGCAGCGCGATGGGGCTGTTCGGCCTCGGCGTGATCTTCGCGCCGGCCACCGGCCCGGTGCTCGGCGGCTATCTGGTGCAGTACCTGGACTGGCGGCTGGTGTTCTACATCAACGTGCCGGTCGGCCTGCTCGGCGCGTTGGCCGCGTTCATGGTGTTGCCCAAGCTGCCCGCCGCGATCGCCCGGCCCTTCGACTTCCTGGGCTTCGGCTGCATCGCGTTCGGCCTGTTCGCCATCCTGCTCGCCGCGTCCGAGGGGGAGGACTGGGGCTGGACCGGCTACCGGGTGCTGCTGCTGGCCGCCGGCGGGGTGCTGGCGCTGACGCTGTTCGTGGTGATCGAGCTCGAGGTGGAGCACCCGCTGCTGGACGTGCGGATGTTCGGGATATGGCCGTTCACCAACTCGCTGATCCTGATCTCCATCATCACCGTCAACCTGCTGGCGATCGCGTTCTACATCCCGGTGTTCCTGCAGCAGGGGCAGGGCAAGGAGGCCTTCGACGCCGGCCTGCTGCTGCTGCCGCAGGCGGTGGCGACCGGCATGCTCGCGCCGATCTCCGGCCGGCTGTACGACAAGATCGGGCCGCGCGCGCTGAGCGTGATCGGACTGATCGTCTGCGCCTTCGGGACGTACCTGCTTGCCGGCACCACCGCCGACCTGACCAGGGAACACCTGATCCTGTGGACCTGCGTGCGGGGCTGGGGCCTCGGCCTGGCCATGATGCCGATCATGACGGCGGGCATCGCGGCGGTGCCACCGAGCCGGACCAACCAGGCCAGCGCGCTGAACAACGTGGCCCGCCAGGTGGCCGGGGCACTGGGCCTGGCCGGCCTGGCCGCGCTGGCCAGCATCCAGCAGGCCCAGTTGATGGCCAACCGGGCGGCGCTGACCACGATCGGCCACGCAGGCGTCGACCCGGCCGCGCCCGGCGCCATGACCCAGCTCTACGGGCGCTACCGGGAGCTGTCCCTGCAGGTGCTGGCCACGTCCTACGCCAACATCTTCCTGGTGGTGGCCGGGATAACCGCGGCGGGCGTCGTCCTCGCGCTGGGCATGCGCCCGCCGCCCCGCCGCGGCGGCCCCGCACTACCTGACTAGTGCGACCTACCGGAGCACCCCGACCGCCCGGGCCAGGATCAGCGCCACGGTGACCAGCGAGATCATCGCCTGGGTGAGCGTGGTGAGCTTGGCCCAGCGCGACAGCGGCGCGTCGGCCGGGCTGAACGCGGTGGCGTTGGTGAACGAGACGTACAGGTAGTCCACCAACCGCGGCTCCCAGTTCGGGTCGACCAGGTCGGCGTTGCCCATCTGGGCGAACAGGAAGTCCGGGTTGCGTTTCCGGGCCAGCGCCCGGGCCGCCGGCCCGCCCCGGTCGAACTGCCAGTACCAGAGCGCGAACGCGATCACGTTGGTCAGCCAGATCGCCGCCCCCGCCGCCAGCAGCGGCCCCGCCTCCGAGCCGCCCTGTCCGGTGATCATCGAGGCGGCCAGCAACGCGGCGGACCAGCCGTTGGCCACGCTCAGCACGCCGGTCAGCGTGAGGCTGCCCAGCCGCAGCGCCCGGCTCTCCCGGTCGAACCGACTCGGGTTGGCCACCACCAGCGCAACCAGCAGCACCACCTCGATGCCCGGAAGCAGCCACCAGTGCGGCGGCAGCAGCCGGTCCGGCAGGGCCAGCTGCAGCCCGATGGCCAGCGCGATCATGGCCACCACCGGCCAGTGGCTCTCCCCGCGCGTCACCCGCAGCCAGGCCGGCAGGGTCTCGCCGTCGTTCGAGGTGATCGGCTCGGTGATCAGCCGTTCCAGGCGGTCCAGCTCGGTGCGCACGGTGTGCAGCTGTTGAAGGTGTTCGGTGCTCGTCACGGCGCCGATTTGAACCGTACCCATCAGCGCGCCGGCGGCTTGCCCAGCTCGCCGGCGTACAGGTCGTAGAACCGGGGGATGTCGATGCGCTGGACGATCCGCGCCGGCTGGGCGCCGGCCGGCGCGCGGCCGGGTTCGAAGCCCATCGTGCGGCCGTAGTTGACGCCGTACTGGGTGTACACCTGCACCTGCCGCACCACCGACTGGGTGATCAGGTCCGGCCGCAGGAACACCGCGGCGGCGATCTGGTCCCACAGGTGGGTGCGGCGCCCGGGGTCCTGGTCGAACTTGGGTCCGTGCAGGTCCTTGAACTCCTGCTTGATCGGGGTGTTCTCGCCGGCGACCAGCCGGTCGTACTCCGGCTTGCCGTACCAGACGGTGTCGGTCACATCCAGCGGCACCACCAGCTGGTCCGGGAACGGCGTGCCGAAGGCGATCCGGGCGGCCTCCGGGTCGAACCACACGTTGAACTCGGCGGCTGGCCCCTGGTTGCCCGGCACGTCGAACGCCCCGGCCATGTAGACCACCTGCTTGACCAGCGGCACGATCTCCGGGTTCTTCTTCACCGCCAGCGCCACGTTGGTGGCCGGTCCGAGCGCGAACAGGGTGACCTCGTGCGGGTACCGCTTGACCTGGTCCACGATGAAGTCGACCGCGTTGCCGTCGGCCCTGGCCGCCTTGGCGTAGCCGCCGTAGGGCGGCCGGGGGAGCTGCCGGTAGTCGGCCGGCTGGGGGTGTTCCCAGGCCCCGGCGTAGCTGATGTCCGCACCGAACCGCTGGGCCTCGGCGGCCAGCGTGGCCTGCCGGCTGCCGAACAGCGGATCGGCCGACCCCTGGTACACCGGGACACCCGGTTGGCCCTGCAGCTCCAGCTGGCGCAGGGCGTAAGCGGCGCCCTCCACCGACCAGGTGTTGCCGGACACCGTGGTCACCCCGAGCACGTTCACCCCGGCCTGCTGGAGCAGGAACAGGGCCTGGGAGTCGTCGTTGAGCTCGCCGAAGTCGGTGTCGAAGATGACCTTCGCCCCGGTCGGTGCCGGACCCGGTGCGGCGGGTGCCCGGGTGCCAGGTGGCTGTGCGGCGGACGGTTGGGCGGCGGACGGTTGGGCGGCCGGCGGCAGTGCGGGGCCGGCGCAGGCCGCCAGCGCCACGGCGGCGGCGAGCGCGGCACCCAGTACGGCGGAGGCCCGGCCAAGGGGCATCAGGCGGCCCCGGCGGGCCGGTCGGTGAGGAACATGTGGCCCGGCGCGTGGGTGATGGCGACCTCCGGGCGCACCTCGGCGAACACCGCCTGCGGGGTCACCCCGCAGGCCCAGAACACCGGCACCTCGCCCGGCTCCAGGGGCAGCGGGTCGCCCCAGTCCGGTCGCTCCACGTCCGCGATGCCCAGCTCGGCCGGGTCGCCCGCGTGCAGGGGCGCGCCGTGGGCCAGCGGCAGCCGCCCGGTGACCTCGGTGGCCCGGTCGACCTGGTCGGCGGCGATGGCCCGCATGGAGACCACCACCGGCCCGTGGAACCGGCCGGCCGGCGTGCAGCGCAGCGAGGTGCGGAACATCGGCACGTTGGTACCCAGCTCCAGGTGGCGCAGCCGCACCCCGGCGTCGTGCAGCGCGTCCTCCGCGCTGAAGCTGCACCCGAGCAGGAAGCCCACCGAGTCGTCCCGCCACAGGTCCTCGATGGAGGTCGGCTCGCCGGCCAGCTCGCCGTTCCGGTAGACCCGGTAGCGCGGCAGGTCGGTGCGCAGGTCCGCGCCGGGCGCGGTGGCCAGCCGGTCCGGCACCCCGGGCGGGGTGGCCTCCAGCAGCGGCAGCGGCTTCGGGTTGGCCGCGCAGAACTCGGCGAACTCCCCGGCCAGCTCGGCGGGCAGGATCGCCAGGTTGGCCTGCAGGTAGCCGGCGCACAGTCCGGTGGTGATCCCGGCCCACCGGCCTTCCCGGATGCGGGCCCTCGCCTCGGCGGGCGAGTCGGCCGCGGTGATCACGGGGTTCACTGGATGTCGACCTCCTTGGTCTCCGGGCCGAGCAGCGCGCCGGCCGTGCTCAGCGCACCGCCCAGCACGATGAGCACGATCGGCGTGTACTCGTAGGGCATCAGGTACCCCAACCCCAGCATGTAGAACGCGTAGAAGCCAGGGACGATCACCGCCAGGCTGTAGCCGATGCCGTAGCCGGACGCCCGCACGCCGGTGGCGAACCGCTCCAGGATGTAGGTCGAGACGATGCCCCACGGGGAGACCGTCAACACCAGCGCGGCGGTGGCGAACACCATCACCGGCAGCAGGCTCCCGGCACCGGGTGTCGCCGCGTCAAACCCGGCCCGGACCATGGCGAAGAACACGAACGGCGCCACCAGCACCGTCCACACCCCGGCCAGGACCAGCATCCGGCGCCGGCCGAACCGCTGGCCGAGCAGCGCCATCACCAGGTAGCCGATCGCCACGAACACGTTGGCCACCAGCAGCCCGGTGGTCACCGAGCCGCTGGGCAGCCCGATCACCGTGGTGAGCAGGGCCGGGGTGGCGGAGAGCGTGGCCTGCACGGTGAACCACATGCCGGTCATCAACAGCAGCACCTGCAGCAGCGCGCGCCGGTGGCCGCCGGTCAGCAGGTCCTTCAGCGGTTCGTTCGACGATTTCTCCCGTTGGCGCTGGGCCGCGCGGAACACCGCCGACTCCTCGACCCGGCGGTAGTAGAGCAGGAAGGCCACCGACAGCGCGGCGCCGACGAAGAACGGCACCCGCCAGCCCCACTGCACGTAGGGCGAGTCCAGGCCGCCGGCCGGGGTGAACTGGAACATGGTCGCCACCACCACCGAGATGGCGATGTAGCCGACCGGGTAGGAGGCGGCGATCAGCCCGCCGACCAGGCCGCGCAGCCGCTTCGGGCTGGCCTCCATGGCGAGCGGGTTGGCGCTGGAGTACTCGCCGCCCATGAACACCCCGCCGACGAACCGCAGCAGCAGCACCAGCCCGATCGCCGCCCAGCCGATCGCCTGGTAGCCCGGCAGCAAGCCCATGAGCAGGGTGCACGCCCCCGCGCCGGCCACGCTGATCAGGGTCGCCCGCCGCCGGCCGGTGCGGTCGGCGATCCGGCCGAACACCACGGCGCCGACCGGCCGGCCGATCAGCGTGACGGCCAGCGTGACGTAGGCCAGCGTGGCGGCGGTCGCGGGGGAGGTGTGCGCCGGTTGGAAGTAGGCGATCGCCGGGGTGAGCGCGACCACCGGCAGGTAGATGTCGAAGTAGTCGACGGTGAACCCGAAGCACGCCCCTCGGATGGCCCGTTTCGCGGTCGGCCCCAGCCGCTCCGACTCCACCACCGCACTGGTCATCTCACCCGCACCCCCTCGCCCCAAGGTGATTCAGGACACTAATAGATCGTCCGACGATCCGCCAGCCTTCTCAGGGGGGGTCGATGAAGTTGGTGAGGAGTTCGGTCTCGGCGTCGTGGAGGTACTGGGCGAGCATCTGGGCGGCGGCTTCGGTGTTGCCGGTGCGGAGGGTGTCGGCGATCTCGCCGTTGCGTTTGAGGAACGCGGAGTGGAACAGCTGGGTGTCCCGCATGTAGGCGTAGGCCAGGCGGAACTCGGCCAGCACGCCGGAGATGATGGTGTCCAGCCGTTCGCTGCCGGCCAGCGCGACCACCGCCTCGTGGAACCGGATGCTGGCCGCCGCGACCTCGTCCCAGCGGCCCACCTCGGCGGCCCGCTGGCCATCGGTGATCGCGGCGGCCAGCCGCCGCAGCCCCGGCACGCTCAGGCTCTCGATGCTGCGCACGGCGGCGCACTCGATCACCCGGCGGGCCTGGTAGAGGTCCGCCACGTCGGGCCGGGAGAGCCGGCGCACGAACACCCCTCGGCTGAGCTCGTGCACCAGCAGCCGCTCGCGGATGAGCAGCCGGAACGCCTCGCGCAGCGTGCTGCGGGACACCCCGTGAGCCTGCCGCGCCCGGTCCTCGGAGATCCGGCTGCCGGGCACCAGTTCGCCGGCCAGGATCTGGGCCCGCAGCGCGTCGGCGACCCGGCTGGCCGCCCCGTCGGACGTGGGTTCGGTCATCCGCTGCCCTCGCTCGTTGCTCGGTTGCCGTAGCCGGCCCAGCATACCGCCGATCGTCCGACGATCTGTTGCTCGATCGTCGGACGAAATGTACCGTCCGGGCATGGGCGAAGGCGGCGTGCTGCGGGTCGGCGTGGACATCGGCGGCACGTTCACCGACCTGGCAATCCTGGACGACGAGGGCATTCTGGCCATCGGCAAGACGCTCACCACGCCCCGGGACCCGGCCCAGGCGGTGCACACGGTGCTGCGCCGCGCGCTGGCCGACCACCGGCTGGACCCGGCCCGGGTCGGCCTGGTGGTGCACGGCACCACCCTGGTGACCAACGCCCTGATCGAGCGCCGGGGGGCGCGCACCGCGCTGATCACCACCGAGGGCTTCCGTGACGTGGTGGAGATGGGCCGGGAGCACCGTTACGAGCTGTACGACCTCAACCTGCGGCTGCCCCGCCCGCTGGCCGCGCGCCACCTGCGGTTCGGCGTGCGCGAGCGGCTGCTCGCCGACGGCACCGTGCAGACACCGCTGGACGCCGGCCAGGTGGAGCGGCTGGCCGGGGAGCTGGCCGCCGCCGGGGTCGAGGCGGTCGCGGTGTGCTTTCTGCACAGCCACCTCGACGACCGGCACGAGCGGCGCGCCCGGGAGATCATCAAGGCCGCCGCGCCGGGGCTGCGGGTGGCGCTGTCCAGCGAGGTGAACCCGGAGATCCGGGAGTACGAGCGGGCGTCCACCACGCTGGCCAACGTCTACGTGCAGGGGCTGGTCGAGGATTACCTGGACGACCTGCGCGGGCGGCTGCGCGGCCTGGGAGTGCCGGTGGACCCGCTGGTCATGCTGTCGCACGGCGGGCTGGCCACGGTGGACGTGGCGAAGCGGTTCCCGATCCGCATGCTGGAGTCCGGGCCGGCCGGCGGGGCGCTGGGCGCGGTGGCGTTCGGCCGCACCGGCGGGCGGCCGGACCAGATGTCCTTCGACATGGGCGGCACCACGGCCAAGCTGTGTGTGATCGAGCGGCACCGGCCGCTGGTGACCCACGCGTTCGAGGTGGACCGGGTGTACCGGCTGCGCGCCGGTTCCGGCCTGCCGGTCCGGGCCCCGGTGATCGACATGATCGAGATCGGCACCGGCGGCGGCTCGCTGGCCCGGGTGAACGCGCTCGGCCTGATCACCACCGGGCCGGACTCGGCCGGCGCCGAGCCGGGTCCGGTCTGCTACGGGCGGGGCGGCGAGCGGTGCACGGTCACCGACGCCGACGCGGTGCTCGGCTACCTGGACCCGGAGCGGTTCGGCGGCGGCGAGGTGAAGCTGGACGTGGCGGCGGCCGCCGAGGCGATCCGCGAGCAGATTGCCGGGCGGCTCGGGGTGGGCCTGGCCGAGGCGGCCTGGGGCATCCACGCCTGCGCCAACGAGAGCATGGCCAACGCGGCCAGGGTGCACGCCATCGAACGGGGCCAGGACCCGGCCCGGCTGCCGCTGTTCACGTCCGGCGGCAACGGGCCGCTGCACGGGCCGGGGGTGGCCGCCGCGCTCGGCTCGCCGGCGTTGGTGGTGCCCCCGGCGGCCGGGGTGCTGAGCGCCCTGGGTTTCCTGTCCGCCCCGATGTCCATCGACGTGGTGCGGTCCCGGCACGAGCTGCTGGACGAGCTGGCCCCGGAGGACGCCGAGCGGCTGTTCGCGTCGCTGGAGCGGGAGGGGGCCGAGGTGCTCACCGGCTCCGGGCTGGCCGCCAAGGAGGTCCGCTACGAGCGGAGCATGGAGATGCGGTTCGTGGGCCAGGGCAGTGAGATCGAGGTGCCGGTGCCGGCCGCGGGCCCGGACTGGCGGGCCGAGCTGGCGGAGAGCTTCCACCGGCAGTACGCCCGCCGGTTCGGGGACGTGGCTCCGACCGGGGTGGCCGTCGAGGCGCTCACCTGGCGGGTCACCGCCAGCGGGCCGGCGCCGACCGCCCGGCTGCGCTTCGACGGCGGATCCGGCACGGGGGACGCCCTGCTGGACCACCGCGAGGCCTACTTCCCGGACGGCGGCTACCGCCCGACCCCGGTCTACGACCGCTACCGGCTGGCCGAGGGGGCCGAGCTGACCGGGCCGGCGCTGGTCCAGGAGCGGGAGTCGACGCTCGTGCTGCCGCCGGGGGCGCACTGCCGGGTGGCCCGGGACGGCGGAATCGTGGTGACCCTGTGAGCGACCCGATCGTGGTCGGCCTGGTGGCCGACCGGCTGCACTCGCTGCTCGCCGAGCAGCAGGCCGCACTGGTGAACACCGCGTTCAGCCCGGTGGTCCGGGAGTCGCTGGACCTGGCCTGCGGGGTGTTCACCTCCACCGGCGAGATGGTCGGCCAGTCCACCGGCGGAACCCCCGGGCACATCAACGCGATGGCCACCGGCATGCGCCACATCGTGGCCCGCTACCCGGCTTCAGGGTTGGCCGACGGGGACGTGCTGATCACCAACGACCCGTGGATGACCGCCGGCCAGATCAACGACATCACCATCGCCACCCCGGTGTTCTCGGGCGGCGCACCGGTCGCCTGGTTCGCCAGCTGCTGCCACTCGCCGGACATCGGCGGGCGCATCCTCTCCGCCGCCGCCACCGAGGTGTTCGAGGAGGGTTTGCGGCTGCCGATCCTGAAGCTGCGCACGGCCGCCGGCCCGGACCGGACGCTGGAGGCGCTGATCCGGGCCAACGTGCGCACCCCGGACGAGACGATGGGGGACATCTACGCGCAGGTGGCGGCCAACCAGGTCGGCGGGCGCGGCCTGTTGCGCATGCTGGACGAGTTCGGCCTCGCCGGGATCGACCAGGTGGCCGGGGAGATCATGTCCCGCTCCGAGAACGCGCTGCGCGCGGTGCTGCGCGGGCTGCCGGACGGCGTGTACCGGGCGGAGATGACCTCCGACGGGTTCGGGGGCGCGCCGATCGAGCTGCGGGTGGCGGTCACCATCGACGGGGACGCCATCGGCGTGGACTACGCGGGCTCGTCGCCGCAGTCCCGGCACGGGGTGAACGTGGTGCTCAACTACACGACCGCGTACACCTCGTTCGCGGTCAAGGCGGCGCTGGCGCCGGACGTGCCGCACAACGCCGGCTCCTTCCGTCCGGTCACGGTGACCGCGCCGCGCGGCTCGGTGCTCAACTGCGTGGACCCGGCGCCGGTGGCCTCCCGGCACCTGGTCGGGCACTTCCTGCCCAGCCTGTTGTTCCAGGCACTGCGCGGCGCCGTGCCCGGCGGGCTGCCCGCGACCAGCGCGGATGCGCTGTGGATGACCGTGTGGCGGGGCGCCGACCTCGGCGAGCCGAGGCCGTTCACGCTGACCGTGTTCGGGGCGGGCGGCACCGGCGCCCGCCCGGACGCGGACGGGCTGAACACCACCGGCTTCCCCACCGGCGTGCGAGCCGCGCCGACCGAGGTGCTGGAGACGCTCACCCCGCTGGTGCAGCGCCGCCGCGAGCTGCGCCCGGACTCCGGCGGGCCGGGGCGGCACCGGGGTGGCCTCGGCCAGGAGGTGGAGGTCGGCCGGCGCGGCGGGCACGGCTGGACGGTGAACGCCAACATCGACCGGGTGGACCACCCGGCGACCGGGGCTCTGGGCGGGGGCGCGGGTGCGACCGGCGAGCTGGTGGAACCGGGCAGCGGGCGGGCGTTGCCGCGCAAGCGGCTGGTGCCGCTGGCCGAGGGGGAGCGGGTGCGGCTGCGCTTCCCCGGCGGCGGCGGGTACGGCGACCCGCTGACCCGGCCGGCCGAGTCGGTGCTGGCCGACGTGGTGGACGGCTACGTGAGCATCCCGGCGGCCGCCGAACGGTACGGCGTCGAGATCGAGTACGTGGGCGACCCGGACGCCCTGGTCCGCCCGCCCGAGTCGTACCGGATCAAGAGCGTGTCCCGCTGATCATCCGGCCAGGCCCAGCGTGACGCAGGCGCCGTCCACGGCGGCCGCGCGAAGATCGTCCATGGGCACCTCCGGGAACTGGATGGTGCAGTCCTGCAGCCCGCCCAGGGCGATCACCGCCCGCACCGACTGGTCCAGCGTCGGGTCCGGCCCGACCAGCAGCGTGGCCAGCCGCCCGCGCCAGTTGAGTACCAGCTCGACGAAGCCCAGCTCGGCCAGCGTGGTCAGCTCGGTGAACACCAGCATGATCTGGCCCCGGTGCCGGTAGTGGAAGTCGAAGTACTCCTCCAGCAGCGCGCGGGGCGACACGGTGCCGGCCGCCTCGTGCCGGGCCAGGAACGCCTCACCCTCCTCGATCAGCGGCGCCACGATGCTGCGTACCAGCTCATCGCGGGAGGTGAAGTGGTAGTACAGCGCCGGCTTGGTGATCCCCAGCCGGTCGGCGATCTCCTGCAGGCTGGTTCGCTGCACCCCCTTCTCGGCGAACAGCTCGCGCGCGACGTCCAGGATGCGCCGCTTGGTGTCGGAGGGCCGTTCCATGGCCGTGAGAATAGCTTACTTACCGGAAGGTAAGGTGATACGGTCGCCTTACCTTCCGGTAAGTAAGGAGAGTCGCCATGCGTGTCCTCATCTCCGGCGCCAGCATCTCCGGACCCGTGCTGGCCTACTGGCTGCGCCGCTACGGCTTCACCGTCACCGTCGTCGAGCGCTCACCGACGCCGCGCAAGACCGGCGGCCACGCGGTCGACCTGTTCCGGCCGGCGATGGACATCTCCGAGAAGATGGGCGTGCTGGCGCGCATCGAACAACTGGACGCCGGCATGGGCCGGATGAACCTGGTGCGCGAAGGTGCCCGGCGACCGGTGCCGGTGGACCTGGGCAAGGTGTACCGGGCCACCTCCGACCGGCACGTCGAGATCATGCGCGACGACCTGAGCGAGGTGTACTACGACGCCACCCGCGACGACGTCGAGTACCTCTTCGGCGACTCCATCGCCTCGGTCGACCCCGACGACGGCGCGGTCACCTTCGACCACGCCGCGCCGAGGCGGTTCGACCTGGTGATCGGCGCGGACGGGCTGCGCTCGAACGTGCGCCGCCTGGTCTTCGGCACGCTACCCGGTGACACCGTGTCCCTCGACGGCTACTTCGGCGTGCTCTCCGTGCCGAGGGAGTTTGGTGTCGTGGGCGAGTACATCGGGCACATGGGTCCGCGCCGCACGGTCGGGCTGTACGCGGCGCGGCACCTCCCCGACGCCCGCGCGGTCTTCCTGTTCCGCCCCGAGTCCGGACTGAGCTACCACCACCGCGACGTCTCCCGGCAGAAGCAGCTGGTGCGTGAGGCGTTCACCGGCATGCACCCGCGGGTGGACCGCTGGCTGGGCGAGCTGGACACCAGTCCGACCTTCTACTTCGACCAGATCAGCCAGCTCCGCATGGACACCTGGTCCCGAGGGCGGGTCACCCTCGTCGGCGACGCCGGCTACTGCCCCGGCCCGGTTGTCGGCGGCAGCACCAGCCTGGCCGTGCTCGGCGCCTACACACTGGCCGGCGAGCTCGCCCGGGCCGGCGGCGATCCCGCCCGCGCCTTCCCCGCCTACGAGGCCGCGATGCGCGAGCCCGTGCAGCGCAGCCGGGCCTTCGCGCTCGGCGCCGCGCACGCCATCCACCCCAACACCCGACTCGGGGTCTGGGCTCTGGTCCAGGCGGCCCGGCTGGTCACCGCGTTGCCCACCGCGATCAGCGCGCCACTGGCCCGCCTCAACACCAAAGGCCTGCGCATGCACGACTCGTTCCCGGTCCGCGAGTACCCGGCCCCGGTCCGCTAGCGGCTACGGGGGTGGCGGGGTCCCCTGGTAGATCGTCCTGAGCCAGACCTCGAGCAGGGTGTCCACCAGGTCGGCCTCGGGCAGCGCGGGCTGCTGGCCGGCCAGGACGGCGAACATCGAGCGCTCGTTCATGAGGTTCAGGACCAGCGCGATGTCCCAGGCCGGCGCACCTTGCGGCGCGGCGCCCCGGTCCCGTTCCGCCTGGATCCACTCGGCGGACCGGCGAACCCAGTTGGTCATGACCGCCGACCACAGCTGGGTCACTTCGGGGCTGACCCCGGTGGCCCGGGCGCAGGCCACGGCGACGGCCCGGTGCGCGTTGAACGTCTCGAAGTAGAAGTTGATCGCCTTCCGCCAATGCCGCGCGGTGATCTCGGTGCTGGCGTGGAACACCGCGTCGGCGGCCGTGTCGGCCTGTTGGACCACCTGGTCCAGCAGGGTGAGCAGCACGGCTTCCTTGGACCGGAAGTAGAAGTAGAACGTGGGCCGGGAGATGCCGGCACCCTTGGCCAGGTCGTCGATGGAGATCTCGGCCAGCGGGCGCTGGGCCAGCAGTTCCTCGGCGGTGGCCAGGATGGCCCGCTCCCGGTCGTCGCCGGACGGCCGCGCGCTGCGCCGCCCCCTGGTCGGGCGCGTCTGGTCCGGGGTAGATGCCTGAGCCACGCTGGCAGGGTACTCCTTCGTCGAACTTTTCAACACTACGTTGAGTTCGTCGACACATCGTCGACCGGTCGCGCGGTGAGCGCCCGGATCTCCGGCTCGGTGTAGCCCAGCTCGGCCAGGATCTCCCGGCTGTGCTCGCCCAGCGTCGGCGGGGCGGCGCCGAGCGCCGGGCGGTCGCCACCATAGCTGACCGGGAACCCCACCTGGCGCAGCGCGCCGGCCACCGGGTGCGGCACGGTGCGCACCATGTCCAGTGCGTCGGTGTGCGGGTCGGCGTACACCTCGGCCAGGTCCCGGATCGGCGCGGCGGGCACCCCGGCGGCGCGCAGCCGGGCGTGCCAGTGCGCGGTGTCCGCGCCGGCGAACGCCCCCGCCAGCTGGGCGTCCAGTGCGGCCCGGTTGCGCACCCGGTCGCGGTTGGTGACGTACCGGGGGTCCCCGGCCAGGTCGGGGCGGCCGAGCACCGTGCACAGCCGCTGCCACAGCCCGTCGTTGCCGACGGCCACCACCAGGTGCCCGTCCGAGGTCGGATAGGCCTGGTAGGGCACCAGGTTGGGGTGCCGCGAGCCCAGCCGGCCGGGAACCTCGCCGGTGGCGAACATGCCGGTTGCCCAGTTGATGTGCAGCGCCAGCTGGGACTCGTACAGCGAGGTGGTCAGGTACTGGCCCCGGCCGGTGCGCGTCCGCTCCAGCAGCGCGGAGAGCACGCCGATCACGCCGAACAGCGCCGCGCCCAGGTCGCCCATCGGGTATCCGGCCTTCACCGGCGGGCCGTCCGGCTCCCCGGTCAGCGACATCAGACCGGCGGTGGCCTGCGCGATCATGTCGTAGCCCGGTTCGTCCTTGAGCGGCCCGGTCTCGCCGAACGCGGAGATGTGCAGCACCACCAGCCGGGGGTAGCGCCGGCTGAGCTCGTCGTAGCGGAACACCCGGTGCAGCGAACTGCCGGGCCGGAAGTTCTCCACCACCACATCCGCGCCGGCGATCAGCCGGTGCGCCGCCTCCTGGCCCGCCTCGCTCTTCAGGTCCAGGGTCACCGACCGCTTGCCCCGGTTGGCGGCCAGGTAGTAGGTGGCGTCGCCGCCCTGGAACGGTGGCCCCCAGGCGCGGGTCGGGTCACCGCCGTCGGGGTGCTCCACCTTCACCACGTCCGCGCCGAGGTCGGCCAGCGACATGGTGGCGTACGGCCCGGCCAGGATCTTGGACAGGTCGACGACCCGCACGCCGTCCAGGGGTCGGGGGTCAGGCATGCACGATCTCCTCGTTCGTCACGGGTCCCAGCGCGCGCTGCGCGTCATCGGCCGGCACCGGCCCGCCGTCGGCCAGCGCGCCCAGGTGGCGCAGCGCCTCGGGGGCGGGTTCGCCGTCGCCGAGCAACCCGCGCAGGTAGGCGTGCGCCACCAGCCGCGAGCGGTGGTCGCCGGCCAGCCGCGAGCGGTGGTCGCCGGCGTGCTCGAGCAGCAGCGTGGCCATCACCGCGCGGCACAGCGCGTCGGCGTACCTCGGGGCGGCCACCTCCTGGGCGTCCGCCTCCCGGGCCAGCAGGCGAGCGCCGCGTTCGCGCAGCTCACGCCAGTGCCGGGCGAGTACCTTCGCCGCCGGCCCGGGAACCGCGTCCAGCCGGGCCAGGTAGGTGTCCGCGAGCAGCTCGTGGGCCGCGTCCCGGCGCACGCAGCGCAGCACGTCCAGGGCGATCACGTTGGACGAGCCCTCCCAGATGGACCCGAGGTGCGCGTCGCGCAGCAGCCTCGGGTTCACCCAGTCCTCGATGTAGCCGTTGCCGCCCCGGATCTCCATGGCCTCCCCGGTGACCGCGCGGGCCCGCTTGCACAGGGTGTGCTTGGCCAGCGGGGTGAGCACCCGGACCAGCCGGCGGGCCTCCGCGTCCCCGGCGTCCGCCCGGTCCAACGTGGCGGCCGCGTCCAGCACCATGGCCAGCGCGGCCTCGGCGTCCAGCAGCAGCGGCAGCAGGGTGGCCCGCATCAGCGGCTGGTCGAACAGCGCCTTGCCGAACACCACCCGCTGCCGGGTGTGGGCCACCGACTCGGTGACCGCCCGCCGCATCAGCGCCGCGGCGCGCATCGCGTTGGACAGCCGGGACACGTTGATCATCTCCGCCATCTGGCGGAACCCGTTGCGCGGGTCGCCCACCGGCTGGGCGTAGGCGTCCTCCAGCGTGACCTCCCCGCTGGCCATGGACCGCGCGCCCAGCTTGTCCTTCAGCCGGTCGATGCGCACCGCGTTGCGGGTCCCGTCCGGCCGGCGCCGGGGCACCAGGAACAGGCCCAGGCCCCGGGTTCCCTGGCCCTGCCCGGGCACCCGGGCCAGGGTGAGGACCAGGTCGGCGGCCACGTTGGAGGCGAACCACTTGCGCCCGCGCAACGTCCAGTGGCCGCCGTGGTCGGTGGCCTCGGTCTCGGTGCGGCCGACGTCGGTGCCGGCCTGCCGCTCGGTCATGAACATCGCCCCGGTGGCCCGCCCGGCCGGGTCGGTCGAGGTGAGCGCGGCGATCTCGGCGGCGAACCGGTCCGGGTCGAACAGCCGCAGCACTCGGGCCGCCGAGTCGGTCATCGACACCGGGCAGGCCAGTCCGAACTCGGCCTGCACGAACACGTAGGACAGCGCGTACTTGACCACATGCGGCACCCGGGCCGGCCAGCCGAGCACCCCGGGCCGGTGGGACATGGCGGCCAGCCCGTAGCGCTCGAAGGCCAGCTCGGCCATCCGGTGGTACGCCGGGTGGTGGTCCACCTCGTCGATCCGCTCGCCGGACGGGTCGAACTGGCGCAGGATGGGCGGGTTCGCGTCGGCGACGGCGGCCAGCCGGTCCAGTTCCCCGGCGGCCAGTGCGCCCAGCTCGTCCAGCAGCGGGAACAGCCGGTCCCGGTCCTCGGGCGCCAGCACGCGGTCCAGCATGGGGCGCAGCGCCGGGTCGGCGTGGGTGAAGTTCCCGGTCATGCCGTCACCTCCGTCGCCGCGCCAGGCCTGGGTTCCGACCGGAGCGCGCCCCGGCGCAGCAGCGCGAGCACACAGACCAGCGAGATGAGCACGTAGCCGAGGCCGACCGCGACCACCGACCAGATGGACCCGGTGGTGGCCAGCAGCGTCTGGCACAGCGCGGGCGCGGTGCCGGCGAAAAGCGTGGTGCACAGCTGGTAGCACAGCGACATGCCGGTGTAGCGCACCTGGACCGGGAACAGCTGGGCCAGCATGCCGGCCAGGGCCGCGTAGAACATCGCGTGCGGCACGGTGGCCACGGCCATGCCGAGCACCGCCAGCCCCATCGACCCGGTCTGGATGAGCAGGAACATCGCCGGCAGCAGCACCAGCTCGGGCAGCAGCATGCAGATCACCGCGCGGCGCAGGTCGAACCGGCTGGCCAGCACCGCACCGAACGGCTGGACCAACACCTGCACCACCAGCGCAATGGTGATCACGGTCAGGAACTCGGAGCGGTGGAACCCGAGCTCGGCCGTGGCCCAGGACAGCGCGAACGTGGTCTTCACGTAGGTCACCGCCACCCCGACGGCACCGGCGCCGACGCCCAGCGCCACCGGGACCGGGTACCGGGACAGCACCTCCCGGATCGGCAGCCGGGTCACCTGGTTGCGGGCCAGCAGCCGGTGCATCTCCGGTGTCTCGGCCAGCCGCAGCCGGATGAACAGGCCGATGAACACCAGCACGGCCGACAGCAGGAACGGCACCCGCCACCCCCAGCTGGAGAACGCCGGTTCGGTGAGCTGGGCGATGGCCAGGAAGGCCAGCGTGGCCAGCAGGTTGCCCACCGGAGAGCCCTGCTGCGCGAACGCCCCGTAGAGGATCTTGCGGCCGGGCGGGGCGTACTCGGTGGCGATCAGTACCGCGCCGCCCCACTCGCCGCCCATCGCCACGCCCTGCAGCATGCGCAGCGCGATGAGGATGATCGGCGCGGCCACCCCGATCTGCGCGTAGCCCGGCAGCAGCCCGACGCAGAAGGTCGCCGTTCCCATCATCAACAGGGTGATGACCAGCGCGTTCTTCCGGCCGAAGCGATCCCCGAAGTGGCCGAAGATCAGGCCGCCGAGCGGGCGGGCGAGAAAGCCGACCCAGAAGGTGCCGAACGCGGCGAGGGTGCCCAGGGCCGGCGACATGTCGGGGAAGAAGATCTTGCCGAGCACCAGCGCGGACGCCGAGCCGTAGATGTAGAAGTCGAACCACTCGATGGTCGTGCCGATGAACGCGGCGATGCCGGCACGGCGGGCTTCACGCGGCTCCGCGCTGGTCTCGGGCTCGGTGTCCGGTCCCTGCTGCATGCCGATCACCGTGACAGGTGGCACTGAGACCTGTCCAAGACCCATTTTGTGCTGCGGTGAGACCGGTTCGGGCTCAATCCGCCGGGGTGGGCAGCACCGACTCGGCGATCTCCAGCACGGCGCGCAACGCGGGGGACACCTGGCCGGCCCGCCAGGCCAGCGCGATGTCCATCGCCGGCACCTCGTCCCGGATCGGCCGGAACACCACGTGCTCCATGGTGATACTGCGCGCCGAGCCGACCACGATGGCGATGCCGACCTCGGCGGCCACCAGGGTGAGCAGGTTGTAGGTGTCCGGCGTCTCCTGGGTGATCGACGGCGTGAACCCGGCGTGGTAGCAGGCGCGCATGGTCGCGTCCCGCACCGCCGAGCCCCGCGCCGAGGGGAAGGTGACGAACCGCTCGGCGGAAAGGTCGGCCAGCGCGATGTCCGGCGCGCCGGCCAGCGGGTGCGCGTCGGGCAGCGCCACCATCAGCGGTTCGATGTGCACCACCCGGGTGGCCACACCGTCCCGGGCGGGCAGCGCGACGAAGCCGAGGTCCAGTTCGCCGTCCAGGATCCGGGCCAGCGCCTCGCTGGAGTAAAGCTGTCCGCGCAGGGCCAGCTCGATCCCCGGCAGCCGGGAGGTCACCGCGTGGGTCAGCACCGGGATCGCCCGGTAGCTGCTCGCCCCGGCGAACCCGATGCTGATCCGGCCGACCTCGCCGCGCCCGGCCGCGCCGACCGCCCGCCGGGCCACCGCCGCCTCGGTGAGCACCCGGCGGGCCAGTTCCAGCAGCGCCGCACCGGCCGAGGTCAGCCCCACCGCCCGGGTGTTGCGCTCGAACAGCACGGCCCCCACGTCCCGCTCCAACAGCCTGATCTGCCGGCTGAGCGGCGACTGGGCCATGTGCAACCGGGCCGCCGCCCGCCCGAAGTGCAACTCCTCGGCAACGGCCACGAATGCGGCGAGATGACGCAGCTCCATCCCCGCATCCTGCCCCGCGCCAACCGCGTTCAGCGGAACACTTCGCCCCGCGTTCAGCGGAACGCTTCCGCCCGCGTTCAGCGGAACGCTTCCGCCCGCGTTCAGCGGAACGCTTCCGCCCGCGTTCAGCGGAACGCTCCGCGTCCTGCGTTTCGGCGGTGGTTGCGCTGCAAAGATCGCTTGGACGGCGAGGTTTTCGCTGGTCTGCCGCGGCTCGGGTGCCGCCGTGACGTTTGCCGGGGCCGGCTCGCCGGCCGGATTACGGTGCGTCACGCTTGGGTGCGGATTCGGGCCGGTGTGGTTCGTCGAGATCGACGTGGATCTGGTTCGATCACGATGTTGACCAGACCTGTGTCGATGTCGATGAAAGCGAAGCTCGATCGGCGAGCCCGAGTTGCCGGAGCGGTTACGGTGCGTAGCCGGGGTGGGCTTCCGGCGCTGCTGAGTCCAGCGGAGGCGGCGTGGGCCGCGGGAGACCAGCGAAGGTCGCGCCGTCCAAGCCGTTTTCAGAGCGCAACCACCGCCGAACGGAACGGAGCGCGTTCAGCGGAACGCGCTAACTCGTGCGCAGGACCCGGCCGGGGCGCAGATCGGTCTGCTCGCCGTCCGCCAGCACGGGTTCGCCGGCGAGCAGGGTGTGCCGCACGCCGGAGGAGAGCCGGCAGGGGTCGGCGTAGGTGGCGTGGTCGCGCACCAGGCCCGGGTCGAACACACAGATGTCGGCGACCGCGCCCGGGCGCAGCACACCGCGGTGCGTCCAGCCCAGGCGGGCGGCTGGCAGCGAGGTCATCTTGCGCACCGCCTCGGCCAGCCCGAGCACGCCCTCCTCGCGGGCGTAGTGGCCGAGCACCCTGGTGAAGGTGCCGAAACTGCGCGGGTGTGGCTTTTCGCCGGCCGGCCGGGCGGCCAGCACGTGGCCGTCGCTGGCCACGGCGGTGAGCGGGTGGGCCAGCGCGGCGCGCACGTCCCGTTCGTCCATCGCGTGGTTGATGATCGCCACGCGACCCTCGTGCTCGCGCAGCACCGCGCACACGGCGGCGCCGGTGCCCACGCCGAGGTGGGCCGCCAGGTCGGCGACCGACCGGCCGACGAAATCGGCGTACGGGCCGTCCGGGAGGGCGGCGATGACCACCCCCTCGGGCAGGAAGGTCCGCCCCACCCGGGTGTCCAGGTCCGCCGCGATCTCCCCGCGCGCCGCCGGGTCGGCGAGCCGGCGCAGCAGTTCGGGAACCCCGCCGGCCAGCGCCCACCCGGGCAGCCGGGAGGTGAGTGTGGTGCTCGACGCGGCGTACGGGTAGACGTCGGCTCCCACGTCCAGTGTCCGGGCCGCCGTCTCGATGCGCTCCAGCGCGCGGGCGACGTTTCCCCAGTTGGCCGGGCCGATGGCCTTCAGGTGGGAGATCTCCAGCCGGGCGCCGGCCGAGGTGGCGGTTTCCAGGGCCTCCGCGACCGCCCCCAGCAGCCCGTCCCCCTCGTCGCGGATGTGGCTGGTGTAGAGCTTTCCGGCGTCGGCCACCTCCCGGCACAGCTCGACCAGCTCGGCCGGCCGGGCGAAGCTGCCCGGCGCGTAGATCAGCCCGCTGGACAGGCCGACCGCGCCGTCGGCCAGTGCCTCGCGCAGCAGTTCCCGCATGCGGGCCAGCTCGGCCGGCCCGGCCGGGGCGTCCGCCGTGCCCATCACCCCGATCCGCAGCGCGCCGTGGCCGACCAGGCAGGCGAGGTTCACGCCCAGCGGCAGCCGGTCCACCTCGGCCAGGAACTCCCCGGTGGTGCGCCAGGTCCACGGCAGGTCGGTGCCGCCCAGCGCGGCGTGCCGGCGCAGCGGGGCGGAGTGCTCGGGCACCACCGGGAACGGCGAGAACCCGCAGTTCCCGGTGACCAGTGTGGTGACGCCCTGGGTGGCCTGGGTGGCCGCCTCGGGCGCGCCGAACACCGTGTAGTCGGCGTGCGAGTGCAGGTCGATGAACCCGGGGGCGACCACCGCGCCGGCCGCGTCCAGTACCCGCCGGGCCGGCGCGTCCACCCGGCCGATGGTGGTGATCCAGCCGCCGTCGACGGCAACGTCGGCGGGAACGGCCGGCGTGCCGGTACCGTCCAGTACCCGCCCGCCGCGCAGCACCAGGTCGTGCACCGGGACCTCCGTCTCAGATCAGCAGGCTCAGCAGCACGGCGTACATGATCGATGCCGCGATCATGATCAGCCAGCCGATGGTCAACTGGTTGCGCAGCGAGGTGGACCCGGCGAACCCCATCGGGCCGACCATGTTCGCGTTCGGGAACGGCCCGTAGGTGTCGCCCTTGGACGCCCACAGCAGCACGATCACCCACGGCGCCGCCGTGATGCCCAGCGAGGCGGCCAGCGGGCCGAAGATCCGGTCGATCAACGTCACCTGCGCTGCGGTCGCCCCGGGCACCGCCACCCAGCCGATCAACGCGATCACCAGCGCGAACGTCAACGGCCCGAAGGAGCGCAGCTGGTCGCCGTACTGGGCGAGCACGACGTCGAACGGCTTGGCCAGCTCCTGGGTGGCGAACAGCGCGGCGAGCAGCCAGAACAGCACCAGCATGTGGAACATCCGGCCGGCGCCCGCGTAGACCGCAGCCGCCGTCTCGGTGAGCGTGAGACCGGCGGCCAGCCCGGTGGCCACCGCCAGCACCGGCAGGGCGAGCAGCGGGAAGGCGGTGCCGGCCTGGGTCGCCGCCGCGAAACCGGCGGAGACCACCAGCAGCACCAGGAAGACCCCGGTGGCCCGGCCGGTGGACGGGCGTTCCGAGGACTCGGCCGGCTCGGCGAGCTCCGGCGGATAGTGGTCACCGGCCCGGTCGGTGCGCCGCTGGAGCCAGGGCACCAGGACCAGCGCCAGGGCCAGGGAGAGCAGGGTCAGCGGCAGGGCGCCGACGGCCAGGTATGTGCCGTAACCGACCTCCGCCGCCTCCAGGATGGCGATGTTCGAGCCGGCGAACGGGGCCAGCGCCAGCCCGGCGCAGCCGCCGATGAACAGCATCGCGGCGGTGGCCGAGCGGGTGTAGCCGACCCGGGCGCACACCGGGACCACGATCGGCGCCACGATCGCCACCGACCCGGCCAGCGTGCCGGTGGCGGTGACCAGCACCAGGCTGGCCAGCAGCACGCCGCCCAGCACCGCGGTGCGGTTGCCGTCGCCGGTGGCGCGCATGATCGCCCGCACCATCCGTTCGGCCACCCCGGTGCGCCGCAGCACCTCGCCGAGCCCGGCGCCGAGCACGATGACCATGCCGATCACGGTGATCGTGTCGCCCAGCGCCTCGCCGAGCAGGTTGCCGACCTTCACCGGGGACGCGGCCACCACCAACGCGCCGGCCAGGAACGCCACCGACGTGGCGACCACCAGATCCATGCCCAGGATGGTCAACGCGGCGTACAGCCCGATGGGCAGCAGGCCCCACAGCGTCGGCGGCTCGGTGAGGATTCCGACCAGGAGGCTGGCCAGCAGGCCCGCGGCGGCAACGCCGGTGTTCAGCCGACGCCGCCCGGTGGACACCCCCAGGTCCAGCCCACCGGTGTGCTGCTCGGCTGGCATGAGAATTTAACTTAGTCCTCAGGCACCGACCCGGCCAGCGTGCGGCGGGCCAGCCGCCGGCTCTTCAGGGCCAGGTGCAGCTCGAGGCGGGTCAGGCCGTTGTCCAGGTCGGCGCCGAGCAGCTCGGCGATCCGCCCCAGCCGGTAGTAGAGGCTGGTCCGGTGCAGGCGCAACCGGCCCGCCGTGCGGCCGGCGTCCCCGCCGAGGTCCAGGTAGGTCTCCAGGGTGTCCAGCAGCATGGCCGCCGAGTTGGCCGCGCCGTCCAGCGGCGCCAGCGCGGTGGCCAGCGTGGCGGCCGATGTGCCGGGCAGGTCGAGCAGCGTGCGGTACGGCCCGAGCAGCGCCCAGGGCAGCCGCGCGGGCAGCGTCGGGTCCAGCGCGGACAGCTCGGCGGCGGCCAGCGCCTGCCGGTAGGCCGCCCGCGCGGCGGACACGTCGAACCGGGCCGGTGCGCTGATGCCGACCCGGAACCGGTCTTCCTCCAGGAGCTGCTCCAGCTGCCCGGGCAGCCGTTCGGGCGTTCCGCGCGTCATGGCCACCAGGTGGGTGGCGGTGACGAAGGAGCCGAGGTTGTCGCCGTGGCCGCGCAGCGCCGAGGGCAGCGCACCGCTCAGCCGGCTGAACTCGGCCGCGCTGAGCGGTGCCACGGCCGCCTGGTTGGCCTCCTTCGGCACCGCGACCAGCACCTGGACATCGGTGTTGTAGAGCTCCGGCTGCCGGGCGAGCAGGTTCTCCGGGTCGGCGGTCGGGTCGGTGAGCAGCCGCCGGACCACGGTGTCCCGGTCGTCCGGTGCGGTCACCCCGGCAACCTCGGCGACCAGGCCCGCGACGTCGTTCGCGCACCGGGTGGCGGCGCGCAGTGCCTCCGGGGCGACCGGCTCGTTCGGGCTCAGGATCCACAGGTAGCCGAGGCAGGCTGCGCCGCGCCGGATCGGCACGCAGACCCGTGCGGCGAACTTCAACGCCGGGTTGGCCGCCACGAGCACCGGCTCCACCGCGTCCCGGATGCCGTGGCTGTCCTGCCAGGCGAGCACGTCCTGGGGCACCTGGCGGGCCAGGATGGTGGAGACCCGGGCCGCGTCCACCGCCCCGTCCTGCGAGCTGTAGCCGATCAGGCGGCCGGCCGGGTCGTCGATGGACACGTTGCGTCCGATCCGGACGGCCAACCTGTCCAGTTCGGTGTTGAGCCGCTCATGTGCGTCCACGGTGCCCCCGTGCGTAGCTGGCTTCTACGATTGTAGGAACCAGGACGTGAGTTTCCCGGCATACTCCCGATGTCTCTGGAGTGGCCGGGGCCCTAGTGTCCCGTAACAGGGTTGTCCAACTCACATCACCCGGCCCATCCGTGCGCTCGGTGGTCTGCTAGCCGATCCGCCTGCCATCCCGGAACGGGGGACCCGTCCATGGTTCGTTCGTTAGCCCCCCGCCCGTGGGTCCCTCCGTTGCCGGAGCGGCGGGTCGCCGAGGTGGCGACGGCGGTTGCGGACCGGACGGCGCCCCAGGTGCTGGCCGAGATCGACCGACTGGTCGCGGAGAACCACCGGATCCACGATGTCGACTCGGTCAACCTGAACCCGGCGACCAACGTGATGAACCCGCGCGCGGAGGTGCTGCTGTCCGCCGGACTGGGCTCCCGTCCCTCGCTGGGCTACCCGGGTGAGAAGTACGAGATGGGGCTGGAGGCGATCGAGCAGATCGAGATCATCGCCGCCGAGCTGGCCGCCGAGGTGTTCGGCTGCCGCTACGCGGAGATCCGGGTCGCCTCCGGTGCGATCGCCAACCTGTACGCGTTCATGGCCACCTGCCAGCCGGGGGACGCGGTCATCGTGCCGCCGGCCACCATCGCCGGTCACGTCACGCACCACGAGGCGGGCGCGGCCGGCCTCTACGGGCTGCGTATCGTGCCCGCCCCGGTGGCCGAGGACGGCTACACCGTGGACGTGCCGGCGCTGCGCGCGGTGGCCCGCTGGGTGCGGCCGCGCCTGATCACCATCGGCGGCAGCCTGAACCTGTTCCCGCACCCGGTCGAGGACATCCGCAAGATCGCCGACGAGGTCGGGGCGAGGGTGCTTTTCGACGCCGCGCACCTGTGCGGCATGATCGCCGGGAGGGCTTGGCCCTCGCCGCTCGCGGAGGGCGCGGACATGATCACGATGAGCACGTACAAGAGCCTCGGCGGGCCGGCCGGCGGGCTCATCGTGACCGACGACGCCGAGCTCGCCGAGCGCCTCGACAAGATCGCGCACCCCGGGCTCACCGCCAACTTCGACGCCGGCCGGACGGCCGCACTGGCGGTGACCATGCTCGACTGGAAGGTGGCCGGCGAGGCCTACGCCCGAACCATGCGGGCAACCGCGCGCAGGCTGGCCTCGGAGCTGGAGGCGATGGCCCTGCCGGTGTTCCGGACCGATCGCGGGGTCACCGCCTCGCACCAGTTCGCGATGCGCGCGCACACCTTCGGCGGCGGCCAGCGCGCCGCCCGCCGGTTGCGCGTGGCGAACCTGCTGACCTGCGGCATCGGCCTGCCGGTCGAGTCGGTGGCGGACGACGTGAACGGCCTGCGGATCGGTACGCCCGAGGTGGCGCGGCTGGGCATGCGTGAGGACGACATGCCGGAGCTGGCCGGGTTCATCGCGGGCGGCCTGGACCCGGAACGGGATCCGGCGAGCGTCGGCGCCGACGTCACGGAGTGGCGCAAGGGCTTCTCCGGCGTGCACTTCACCGCCGACAGCCCGGATTTGTAAGAGGTTTGCTACGAGGGGAGTTCGCATGTCCGGCGAGGTAGAAACCACGGTAATAACGCAAGAGGATCTGAAACAGGGGCTGACCCAGCGACACGTGATGATGATCGCCATCGGCGGCGCCATCGGTGTCGGCCTGTTCCTGGGCGCGGGTAAGGCGATCCAGCAGGCCGGTCCGGCGCTGATCGCGGTCTACGCGATCACCGGCGTGTTCATCTTCATCATCATGCGGGCGCTGGGCGAGCTGCTGCTGTACAAGCCCGTCTCCGGCAGCTTCGCGGAGTACGCGAGGGAGTTCTTCGGCCCGCTCTACGGCTTCATCACCGGCTGGGGCTACTGGGTCACCTGGACGGTGATCGGCATGGCCGAGCTGACCGCCGCCGGGATCTACATCCACTACTGGTTCCCGTCCATACCGCAGTACCTGAGCGCGCTGGTGTTCCTGGTTCTGCTGGTGTTGCTCAACCTGGCCGCCGTCGGCGCGTTCGGCGAGGCGGAGTTCTGGTTCGCCTCGATCAAGGTGCTGACCATCCTGGCGCTGGTCATCGGCGGCACAGTGGTGATGGTCTTCGGGGTCGGCAAGGCCGGCCAGGAGGGCACCATCGTGAACCTGTGGGACCACGGCGGCGTGGCGCCCAACGGGCTGTTCGCCGTGCTGCTCACCTTCCAGATCGTGGTGTTCGCCTACCAGGGCGTCGAGCTGGTCGGCATGACCGCCGCCGAGACCAAGAACCCGGGGAAGGTGCTGCCCCGGGCGGTCAACAGCATTCCGGCCCGGATCGGCGTGTTCTACGTCGGCTCGCTGCTGGTGCTGCTCTCGCTGTTCCCGTGGACCGAGTTCAGCAAGGACACGAGCCCGTTCGTGCAGGCGTTCGCCCAGATCGGGGTGCCGGCGGCCGGCGCGCTGATGAACTTCGTGGTGCTCACCGCCGCGCTGTCCTCGTGCAGCTCCGGGCTGTACAGCAACGGGCGGCTGCTGCACCGGCTGTCCAAGGACGGGCTGGCGCCGAGCAAGGCCGGCAAGATCAGTGGTACCGGGGTGCCCGCCGTGGGCGTGCTGGCCTCGGGCGCGGTCATGCTGATCGGCGTCGGGGTGAACTACGTGGTGCCGGAGAAGGCCTTCTCCTACATCACCTCGGTGGCCACCCTGGGCGCCATCTGGTCCTGGGGCATCATCGTGGCCTGTCACCTGGTGTACCGCCGCCGGGTGGCCAGCGGCCAGGCGAAGCCCAGCCCGTTCCGGCTGCCGATGGCCACCGCCGCCTGCTGGGCGGTGCTCGGCTTCCTGGCCTTCGTCACCGTGCTGCTGGCGTTCGACGAGGCCAACCGGGTGGCGCTGTACTCGATCCCGCTCTGGGCGCTCATCTTCATCGGCGGTTACTTCGGCTTCGGCAAGCGGGGCATGCGCCGGGTTGAGATGGAGCGCACTCAACAGTCTGTTGGCTAGGTCGACACACTGTTGATAGCCTGCTGGCGTCGCACTCGCCGGAGAATCGGGAGACGCCAGTGACCGAGCACGTTGATGTGTTGATCGTCGGTGCCGGCCTCTCCGGGGTCGGCGCCGCCTGTCATCTCAAGCGGGAATGCCCGGAGAAGACGGTGGCGATCCTGGAGGCGCGGGAGGCCATCGGCGGCACCTGGGACCTGTTCCGCTACCCGGGTATCCGCTCCGACTCGGACATGTTCACCCTGGGTTACTCGTTCCAGCCGTGGACCGAGGCCAAGGCCATCGCCGACGGGCCGTCCATCCGGGAGTACGTGCGGCGCACCGCGCGCGAGTACGGGGTGGACCGGGAGATCCGGTTCCGGCACAAGGTGCTCAGCGCCGAGTTCTCCTCGGCCGACGCGCGCTGGACGGTCACCGCCGGCCGCGAGGACACCGGGGACACGGTCACGCTGACCTGCTCGTTCCTGTTCGTCTGCTCCGGCTACTACCGCTACGACGAGGGCTACACGCCGAAGTTCGAGGGCCTCGGGGACTACCGCGGCCAGGTGGTTCACCCGCAGCACTGGCCGGAGGACCTGGACTACGCCGGCAAGCGGGTGGTGGTGATCGGCAGCGGGGCCACCGCGGTGACCCTGGTGCCGGCCATGGCCGAGACCGCCGGACACGTCACCATGCTGCAGCGCACGCCCAGCTACGTGCTCTCCCTGCCCGGCAACGATCCGCTGGCCCAGAAGCTGCGCAACCGGCTGCCCGCCGCGCTGGCCTACCCGCTGGTGCGCTGGAAGAACATGCTGCGCGCGTTCGCCGGAGTGCAGCTGTCCCGGCGCCGGCCGGAGGTGATGAAGCGGCTGCTGCGCAAGGGCGTGCTGTCCTGGCTGCCCGGCTACGACGTGGACACCCACTTCAACCCGGGCTACAACCCGTGGGAGCAGCGCATGTGCCTGGTCCCGGACGGGGACTTCTTCAAGGCGCTGCGCGGCGGCCGGGCGGAGATCGTCACCGACCACATCGACACGTTCACCGAGACCGGCATCCGGCTGCGTTCCGGCGCCGAGCTGCCGGCCGACGTGGTGGTCACCGCGACCGGGCTGAACCTGCTGGCCATCGGCGGGATGAAGCTCACCGTGGACGGCACGGCGGTGGACCTGCCGAACACCGTGGCCTACAAGGGCGCGATGCTCTCCGGAGTGCCCAACTTCGCCATGACGCTGGGCTACACCACGGCCTCCTGGACGCTGCGCGCCGACCTGGTGGCCCGCTGGGTGTGCCGGGTGCTCAAGCACATGGACGTGCGCGACTACCGGCTCTGCACACCCGATGCGCCGGACTCCTCGCACCGGCTCGAGCCGTTGCTCGACCTCAAGTCCGGCTACGTCACGCGCAGCGCGCAACACCTGCCCAAGCAGACCGCTCGCGGCCCGTGGCGGATCCGGCAGAACTACCCCAGGGAGTTCCAGCAGTTCCGGCACGGCCCGGTGGCGGACGAGGGACTCCGGTTCGACCGGGTGCCGACCGGCGCCGGCGAGCGGCCGGAGCGGGTCACAGCGGCCTGATCGGCTCCGGGCCGGGCTCCTCCTCGTCGGCGATCGGCTCGGGGGACGGGTGCACCGCCAGGTGCGCCCGTCCGGTGTGCAGCGCCCACCCGAACACCGCCGCCGCGAAGACGGCCACGACCAGCGTGTCGAACGGCGCCGGCAGCACCTCGGTGCCGCCGAAGGCGCCCAGCCAGGAGAACAGGGTCAGCCCGGCCAGGTAGCAGACCAGCCAGCCACCGGTGCGCACCTCGGCGAGCAGCGGCTGCTCCCGGTTGTTGCGCCACATGACCAGGAACAGCGGCACGCCGACCAGCGCCAGCGGCATGGCCAGCCGCAGCTGCGCCCAGCCCGACCAGTAGACGAACTCGGTGGCCACCACGAAGCTGATCGGGGCGATCCAGCGCAGGCCGGGAACCCAGCCGGAGAGCCGGTGCGGCTCGGCGATGGCGAACGTGCCGGCGGCCACCGCCGCCGACATGTACAGCAGCAGGTACATGATGCCCATCACGCTGACAATCTGCTGCCAGCCGCCGAACGGCAGCAGGAAGAACACGACCACCACCAGGTTCAGCGCGAACGCCCGGCGCGGAATGCCGGACGCCTCGTGGACCCGCATGAAGTAGCGGGGGAGCAGCCGGTTCTTCGCGGTGGCATAGGTGTGCCGGGCGTTGATCGCCACGCCCACGTAGGCCGAGCCGCCGGGGGAGACCACCGCGTCCGCGTAGAGCAGCACGGACAGCCACCACAGGTTCAGGATCAGCGCCAGCTGGCCGAACGGGGAGTCGAAGTTGACCCCCTGCCAGCCGCTCGCCAGCTGCTCCTCGGGCACCGCGAACAGGAACGCCGCCTGCAGCCCGATGTACATCAGCACCGCGAGTCCGATGCTGGCCAGCACGGCCAGCGGCACCGTGCGGCGCGGGTTGCGGGCCTCGCCGGAGAAGTCCACCGGAGCCTGGAAGCCACTGATCGAGTAGATGATCCCGCCGGCGGCCAGTGCCGTGAGCACCGCCGAGTACCCGTAGGGCGCGAACCCGCCGTGGTTGGTGAGCCGGCCCGGGTGGAAGCCGGAGGCGATCAGCGCGACGATGGTGAGCACCGGCACCACGATCTTGAAGATCATGATCAGGTTGTTCACCCGGCCGAACAGGCGCACCCCGTACCAGTTCAGCGCGGTCAGCAGGAAGCTCAGGGCGATGCCCACCAGCAGGCCGGGCAGGGTGATCGACTTGTCCCGGTACAGCCAGGGCAGGTAGTGCGCCGCGTACTGCAGGATCGCGGTGATCTCGGCCGAGTTGGCGCCCACCGAGAGCAGCGTGGACCAGCCGATCATCGTGCCGACCAGCCGGCCGTTCGCGTACAGCGGCCAGCGCACCGTGCCGCCGCCCTCCGGCCTGGTGGCGCCCAGCTCGACCAGCACCAGCGCGATCAGTGCGCAGAGCATCCCGGCGGCCAGCCAGGCCAGCAGCGAGGCCGGTCCGGCGCGATTCGCCGCGTGCATCGCGGCGAACAGCCAGCCGGAGCCGACGATATTGGAGAAGCCGATGGCGGTGAGGCTGCCGACGCCGAGGTTGCGCCGCAGGCGCCGTTCCTCGACCAGCACCGATTCGTCGTGTGTTCCCCCCTGAGTCACCCGGCTTACAATTCCGGGGAACGTTCTCCAGAGCAAGAGCGTGTTCTGGTGGGGCTGGGTTTTCAACGACGGCTTGGACGGCGAGGGCGGAGTTTGTGGCGGGTTGGTGTGCCGCCCGTTGCGTTGCGTCCGGTGCGGCAGGCCGCGCTCACACGCTGTAATTGGTGGTGCGCCGCGCCGGCCGGATCGCAAGCGGTGACGTCACCGAGCGGTCGTCCGAGCCGGGCCGAGATCGGTCACGGTGTGTAGTCGTGGCCACCGTTGCCAATGAGGCCCGTATAGGGGGATGAACTCGGCACCGGAATGGCGGATCCGTGGTGCCAAGCCGCGGGGCGATGTCAAGCCGGTGATCGCTGTCCATGGCGGTTCAGCGTCGAAAATCGAGGCTAAACCGCCACAGTCCGCGATCATTCCGCGCGGCCACTGCTGAGCCGCAACAAGAGCGGTCCTGGCCGGGAACAGACACTGCCAGTTCGGCACCAGCCGCACTTTCGAGGCCGAACCGCCAGAGGCGACGATCATGCTCGGCGGATCGCGGCTCAGCCATGCGCTGACCACCGCGTTCAGCGGAACGCGAATCAGCCGCGCAGCCGGGTCATCTTCGGGTCGAACAGCGGCTCCTCGGCGACGGTGGCGGGCAGGCGCTCGTCGAAGTAGCCGATCTCCACCGGGGTGCCCGGTTCGGCCAGCTCCGCCGGCAGCCAGGCGTAGGCGACGCCGGAGCCGACGGTGTACCCGTAGGCGGCGCTGGTCACGTACCCGACGGCGGTGCCGCCGGAGTACACCGGTTCGTTGCCCAGCACGGTCCGGTCCAGGGTGAGGCAGCTGAGCTTGCGGGTGACCCGGTCCCGGCGGCGCAGGGTGGCGTCCCGGCCCAGGAAATCCGGCTTGTCCGGCTTCACCGCGAAGCCGACACCGGCCTCCCAGGGGTCGTGCTCGAAGGTCATGTCGGTGCCGAACGAGCGGTAGCCCTTCTCCAGCCGCAGGCTGTTGAACGCGCCCCGGCCCGCCGCGATCAACCCGTGCGGCTGGCCGGCCGCCCACAGCGTGTCCCACAGCTTCAGCCCGAGGTCGGCGGTGGTGTAGATCTCCCAGCCCAGCTCGCCGACGTAGGACAGCCGCAGCGCGGTCACCGGCACGTTGCCCAGGTAGGCGGCCTTGCCCCGGAAGTAGCGCAGCCCCTCGTTGGAGAAGTCCTCGCTGGTCAGCGGCGCGAGCACGTCCCGGGCCCGGGGACCCCACAGGCCGATGCAGCAGGTGCCGGCGGTGATGTCCCGGACCGAGGCCGAGCCATCCCCGGGAACGTGGCGGCGCAGCCAGTCCAGGTCCAGCGGGCCGTTCACGCCCACCTGGAACTCGGTCGGGCTCAGCCGGGCCACGGTCACGTCGCTGCGCACCCGGCCGGCCTCGTCCAGCAGCAGCGTGTAGGTGACCGAGCCGACCGACTTGTCGATCTTCCCGGTGCACATCCGCTCCAGGAAGGAGGCCGCGCCCGGCCCGCTGACCAGCAGGCGCTTCAGTGCGGTCATGTCGTACATGGCCACGGCCTCGCGGGTGTACTGCGCCTCCGCGCCCACGATCGGCGACCAGTAGCGCGCCGCCCAGTCGTCCGGTTGCGGGATGTCCCGGCCCTCGACCAGGTGCGCGTTGGACTCGTACCAGTGCGGCCGCTCCCAGCCCATGGCCTCCAGGAAGTAGCCGCCCAGCTCGCGCTGCCGCTGGTGGAACGGGCTGGTGCGCAGCGGGCGCGGCTCCTCCATGGGCTGCAGCGGGTGCTTGATGTCGTAGACCTCGACGAAGTTCTGGCAGCCCCGGCCCCGGACGTAGTCCGGCGCCAGCTGGTGCGGGTCGAACCGGCTCAGCTCGCAGCCGTGCAGGTCGAACGACGAGCAGTGGCCGTCGACCAGCCACTCGGCCATCGCGGCGCCCACCCCGGCGGAGTGGGTGACCCAGACCGCCTCGGCCACCCAGAAGCCGCGCACCTCCGGCGACTCGCCGAGCAGGGGCATGTCGTCGGTGGTGAAGGAGAACAGGCCGTTGATGCCCTCCTCGATCTTGGCCTGCCGGGTGGACGGCAGCAGTGACCGAGTGACCCGCCAGGCCTCCTCGAAGTCCGGCGCGGTGAACGGCTGCACCGACGGCATCACCTCGGCGGCCTCCACACCCAGGATCTCCTCCACACCCACCGGCATCGGGCGGTGCCCGTAGTAGCCGATGCCCAGGGTGTCGTGGCGTTCCCGGTAGTAGAGGTCGGCCTCCTGGTGGCGCAGGATGGGGCGCAGCGCCTCCTCCCGCTGGCCGGCCAGCGCCGGCACCTGGCCGGTCCAGGCCAGCTGGTGGGCCAGCGGGACCAGCGGCAGGGTCAGCCCGACCATGCCGGCCACCTTGGGTCCCCAGATGCCGGCACAGCACACCACCACGTCGGCGGACAGTGCGCCGGCGTCGGTGCGCACCCCGGTGACCCGGCCGCCGTGGTGAACGACGTCCAGCACCTCGGTTCGGTCCAGCACGCGCACCCCGCGCGCCCGCGCCCGCTCCACCTGGGCGTTCACCGCGCGGACCGCCTTGGCCAGGCCGTCGGTCGGCACGTGCAGCCCGCCCAGCACCTGTTCCCGGTCCAGCATCGGGACCAGCTCGGTGCACCGGTCCGGGCCGACCACCTCGGCGTCCAGGCCCCACGCGTGCGCCCAGCCCGCCCGGCGGTGCAGCTCGGCCAGCCTCGGCCCGGTGGTGGCCACCTCCAGCCCGCCCACCTGCAGGAAGCACGGGTCGCCCCGGTAGTCCAGGCCGCACAGCTTGTCCACGGTATAGCGCGCCAGGTCGGCCATCGTCTTGCTGGCGTTGGTCTGGAACACCAGGCCGGGGGCGTGCGAGGACGAGCCGCCCGGCTCGGGCAGCCGTCCCTGGTCGACGATCGTGATGTCGTCCCAGCCGCGGGCGGCGAGTTCGTCGGCCAACGCCGCCCCCACCACGCCCGCGCCGATGATGACCACCTTTGGACCGACCATGACCCCGCCTCCGGTGCGTGATTCGCAACAGACTCCATTCTGCGCAACAAGCGTGCTGGTCGGCCCCGAGCCGTGTCAAGGCCTGAACGGTTATGCGCGCCGAGGCCTGGCTTGACTACGGCCCTCCTGGCCGTCATCCTTCCGAAGTGGCTCAGTGGCTGAGCCACTGGCCCTTATAACACTCTAGGAGTCGTCGGATGTCCACGCCGATCCGCCGGGACACGGTGGTGAGCACGCTGGTCACGCGGATCAGCGAGGACGTGCTGAGCGGCCGCTACCCACCGGGCAGCTCGCTGCCGCCGGAACGGGTCCTGGCGGCGAGCTACGGGGTCACCCGCACCTCGTTGAAGCACGCGCTGGTGCAGCTCGCCCAGGCGGGACTGGTGGAGACCAAGCACGGCGTCGGCACCCTGGTGCGCGACTACCAGGAGCTGGGCGGGCTGGAGCTGCTTCCCGCGCTGCTGCGGCTGGACCCGCTGCGCTGGGGCTTCGAGGTCTTCCAGGCCCGCCGGCAGGTCGGGGCGCTGCTGGCGGCCGAGGCGGCCCGGAACGGGACCGTCGCCCAGCGCACCCGGCTGGTGGAGCAGGTGGCCGCCGTGCGGGCGGCCGAGAACGCCGACCAGGCGCAGCTGGCCGAACTGGAGTTCCACCGGGAGCTGGCCAGCGCCACCGGCAACCGCGTGTATCGGCTGCTGTCCAACGCGCTGTTCGCCGCCTACCTGCCGGTGCGGGGCGCGCTGCAGGGGCCGTTCACCAACCCGGCCGAGGCGGCCGACCGGCTGGAGCCGCTGCTGAAAGCGCTGCTCGCCGGGGATGCGAAGGCCGCCCACGCCGCCGCCGAGAGCTACCTGCACGAGACCGAGCGCCTGATGCTGGGCGCCTGAACCGGAGGATCCGCCGTGCACACCACGTTCCGCGAGACCATGAGCGGCACGGTCAACGACCGCCCGCTGGAGCTGCGGCTGGCCGTCGACCAGCCGGGGATCCTGAACCCGGTGGCCGACCGCACCGCGACCCTGACCGGCCGGCTGCGCGCTCCGGGCATCGCCGACGACGTGCCGGTCACCGGCACGCTGCGGATCGCCCCGCTGAACGCCGCCCGGACCATCGGCTACGACTGCTCGTTCAGCCTGCCGGACGGCCGGCGGTTGCGTCTGGCCGGAGCCAAGACCATCGAGCTGGCGCACCCCCTGCGCTCGATGACCACGCTGCCGGTGACCCTCACCGAGGGGGAGAAGCGGCTCGGCGACGGGGTCCTGCGGTTCGACCTGCGCGATCTGCCGAGCTTCCTGGCCGGGTTCCGGCTGCGCCCGGACCAGCCCGAACCGGCCGGTGCCGAGCTCTACCCCTCGCGCTGGCGGGGTCAGCCGGGGCGCCTCGAGGTCTGGTACTCCACGTTCACCGACCCGGCCACCGGGACCGGGGTGTGGCTGCACCACGAACTGGTTGCGCCGGCCGACGGCGGCCTGCCCCGGGTGCACGGCTGGACGGCGGTGTACCCGCCCGGCGAGGCCCCGGTGCACGAGCGGTTCGGGCCGATCCACGGGCCGATGCGGCCGGGTCCGGAGGCGTTCTCCGCCGGGAACGTCGCGGTCCGTCCCGGCGAGCTGCGCGGCGCGGCCGGTGAGCTGTCCTGGAAGCTCACCGAACGCGGCGGCGGCAAGCCCCTTTACACGCTGCCGGCGTGGGCCTGGCGCCGCGAGCTGCTGCCCTCGGCCCACCTGGTCACCGCGCCAGGGGCGACCTTCGACGGGGTGCTGCGGTACGCGGGCCGGGAACTGGTGATCACCGACGCGCCCGGCGCGAGTGCCCGCATCTACGGGCACGGCAACGCGTTGCGCTGGGCCTGGCTGCACGCGGACCTCGGCGACGGCGAGGTACTGGAGGTGGTCACCGCGGTGTCCAAGCGCCCCGTGCTGCGGGCGCTCAAACCGCTCACCTTCCTGCGGCTGCGCCACGCCGGCGCGGACTGGCCGGCCGGCGACCAGCTGGTCAACTCGTTCCGTTACCGCTCGGGGATCGACCTGCCCAGCTGGTGGGTGTCCGGCCGGGTCGGTGACCGGCGGATCCGGGTGCGGGTGCACCAACCGCCGGAGGCGACCCTGGCGCTGGACTACACCGACCCGGACGGGGAGGCCGCGGTCTGCCGCAACTGCGAGTGCGCCGACGCCACCGTACTGCTGGAACGCCGGGTCACCGGCGACTGGCGGACCGAGCGCCGCTGGCGGCTGGACGGCACGGCGCACGCCGAGGTGGGTGGCCGTGGCTGACCGCACGGCGGTCGGCGCGCTGCTCGGTATCGACGAGCCGGCCGAGGTGGCCAGGGTCGCCAACCGGCTGGACACCCTGTTGCGGGACATGCCGGCGACCAGACGGCTGGGCGTCCGCGCCGGGCTGGGCGCGGTGTCCGTCGCCGTGCGGGCCGGGGGAGCCGTGCGGGCCGGAGGAACTGGGCCGGCCGGGGGAGCCGTGCGGGTCGGGGGAGCTGAGCGGGTCGGGGGACCGTGGCGGCCGGCGCCGGTCGGACGGGACGCCGTGCTGCGCCGGCTGGCCGCCCATCCCGGGCTGGCCGGCCCGCTCGACCTGCTGAAGATGCCGGTGCTCCTGGCCGCCGGGCCGAGCGGGCCGGCGCCGGTGCCCGCCGGCGGCCGCGCGGACGCCGAGCTGGACTGCGTGCCGTCGTTCGACTGGCCGGCACGGTGGCGGACGGACGCCGTCGTGATCGGTTCCGGCGCCGGCGGCGCGATGGCGGCCCGCACCCTGGCCCGGGCGGGACTCGACGTGGTCGTGCTCGAGGAGGGCCGCCGGCACACCGTCGCCGAGCTGCGCACCGGCAACCCGATGGACCGGTTCCGTTCGATGTACCGGGACGCCGGCAGCACCGTCGCACTGGGCCGGCCGCCCGTCGTGCTGCCGGTCGGGCGGGGCGTCGGCGGCACCACACTGGTCAACTCGGGCACCTGTTTCCGCACCCCGGACCGCGTGCTGGCCCGCTGGGAGTCCGAGCACGGGGTGCCCACCGACCGCTACGCCGAGCTGCTCGACGAGGTCGAGCGCACCCTCGCCGTCGCGCCGCATCCGGAGCACTCGATCGGCAACAACGGGCTGATCGCGTTGCGTGGGGCCCGGGAGCTGGGCTGGGCGGCGGCGCCGCTGCGCCGCAACGCCACCGGCTGCGCGGGCAGCGGCCAGTGCGCGGTGGGCTGCCCGCGCAATGCCAAGAACGCCGTGCACCTCAATGCCCTGCCCCAGGCCTGCGCCGACGGCGCGTGCATCGTCACCGAGGCCCGGGTGCTGCGCGTGCTGGTGGAGCACGGCCGGGCCGCCGGGGTGCTCGCCCGGCGGCCGGACGGATCCAGCTTCACGCTGCGGGCCCCGCTGGTCGTGGTGGCGGCCGGCGCGACCGAGACGCCGCCGCTGCTGCGCCGCTCCGGCCTGGGCCGCCATCCCGGGCTCGGCCGGGGTATGGCGGTGCACCCGGCGACCAGTGTGGCCGGCCGGTTCGACGAGCCGGTGGTCGCCTGGCGGGGCGTCATGCAGAGCGTGGGCGTCGAGGAGCTGCACGACCAGGGGGTGCTGATCGAGGCGACCGCCGCGCCGAAGGGCCTGAGCACCTTCGTGCTGCCCGGGCTGGGCGCCACGCTGGCCGGCTGGCGCGGCGCCGGCGAACACCTGGCCTTCCTCGGCGCGATGATCGCCGACCAGCCGTCCGGCCGGGTGCGGGGGAGCGGCTCGCCGGTGCTGACCTACCGGCTTGCCCGGCCGGATGCGGTGAAGCTGCGCACCGCGATCGTCGGCATGGGCCGGATCCTGTTCGCCGCCGGCGCCCGCCAGGTTCTGACCGGGCTCACCGCGCGGCCCACCGCCGACACCCCCGGCGAACTGGTGGACATCGTGGCCGCCACCCCGACCAGCGCGCTGCACGTCGCCGCCTTCCACCCCACCGGCTCCGCCCGGATGGGCGCGGATGCGCGGCACGCTCCGGTCGATCCGCGCGGAGCGCTGCGCGGGGTGGACGGGCTCTACCTCGCCGACGCCTCCCTGCTCCCCACCTGCCCGGAGGTGAACCCGCAGCTGACCATCATGGCGGCCGCCCTCGCGGTGGCCGGGAACGCGGTCCGGCGGGAGTCCGGTTAAGGCGTGTCCCGCCCCGGGTTGTGGCAGCATGACCTGCGTGGACCCGGCCGAACTGACGGCGTTCCTGGCCAAGCACCCGCCGTTCGACTCGCTCGGCGACGCCGCGTTGCGCGCCGTCGCGGAGGGCTCGCGGGTGGACCGGTTCGCCGACGGTGAGCTGGTCCTGGACGCTTTCCGCGACCCGAGCGTCGAGGTGTTCGTCGTGCTCGAGGGGCGGGTGCGCCTCTGGAACGACGCCGACGACCGGGGCGGCGGCCCGGACGAAATCGTTCCGCCGGGTGGTGTGTTCGGCTTCTCCGCCATGCTGACCGAGAGCTCGGTCGGACCGCGCGCGGTGGCCGTCGGCGAGGTGCGGGTGGCTCGCATCCCGTCGGCGCTGGCCGGGCCGGTGTTCACCTCGCGGCGCGGGGCGCGGTTCCTGGCCGGCATGGTGTCCGCCGCCCGCCGTCCCGCCGTCGCTCCCACCTACAGCACCGTCGACGAGCTGATCATCAACCCGCCGCTGGTGGTCGAGCCGTCCACTCCGGTCGACGAGGTGGCCCGGCTGATGACCGAGCGCAGGGCGCCGTGCGCGGTGGTCCAGTTCCCCGACGGGGCTCTCGGGCTGATCACCGACTCGTTGCTGCGCACCTGGGTGCTGGTCGAGGGGCGGCCACCGAGCACGCCGGCCCAAGTGGTGGCGGACAGGTCGGTGCCGGTCACCGTGCTCGGCGACTCCGCGGCTGAGGCGCTGCTCCTGCTGCTGGAACGCGACGCCGAGTTCCTGTTGGTGACCGACCGGGCGGGGAAACCACGCGGGGTCATCTGCCCGCGTGACTTCGCGGTCTCGCCGACCACCGCCGGGGTGTCGCTGCACGAACGGCTGCGCCGGGCCGGCTCCGTCGACGACCTGGCCTGCCATGCCAAGGCCATCCCCGCCGTGCTGGCCGACCTGCTGTCGCGCGGCCTGGCCTCCGGCCGGGTCATCGCGGTGTACTCGACGGTGGTGGACACGCTGGTGCGGCGGGCGATCGGCTTCGTCTTCGCCGAGCGGGCGGATCTCTCCGTGGACGCCTTCACCTGGTTGTCGCTGGGCAGCAACGGGCGCCGGGAGGCGGTGCTCAGCTCGGACGTCGACTCGGCGGTGGCCTTCCAGGGGGCGGTCACGCCGGCCGAGATCACCCGTTACCGGGAGGCGTTCGGCGACGTCTACGGGGTGCTCGCGCGGGCCGGGCTCAGCGGCGACGAGCACGGCGCGATCGCGCGGCACCCGCTGTTCGCCCGCACCAACGACGACTGGTGGGCCGCCGGCCTGGAGTGGCGGGCCGCGCCGGAGGAGCACAACGGGGCGATGATGACCTCGTTGATGGTGGACGGCCGGCCGATCCACGGCGACCCCGGGCTACCGGCGGTGACCAGGGTGTTCGGTGACCTCCGGGCCAGCCCGGGGACCATGCGGCTGCTGCTGCGGGAGTCGTTGTCCAAGCGGGCGAAGTCCCGGTCCACGCGGCACCTGCTCACCCGCCAGCCGGACACCTTCGACATCAAGGCACACGCGCTGCTGCCCATCGTGAACATCGCCCGCTGGGCCGCGCTCAGCGTGGGTTCGGCCGCGTTGCCCACCACCGAGCGGCTGCGGGCCGCCGCCGGCTCGACGATGCTGCCGGAGGAGCACGCCAGCACGCTGGTCGAGGTGTTCGGGGTGCTGCAACGGCTCCGGCTGCGCTACCAGCTGATGCAGCAGCAGGCCGGCGACCGGCCGTGCGACCTGATCACCATGAACCGGATGTCCTCCATCGACCGCTGCCTGCTGTCCCAGGCGGTCCGGGAGATCTCGTCGGTCCAGCGGCGGATGGACAACGTCTCCCGGTTCGTGCCGGCCGAGGGGTGGGCCGCCCCGGAACCGGCCCGGTAGTGGTCGGGGTGCCCGCCCACCGGGTCGCGGTCATCGGCGACGTCGGCGGTCACCTGGACGAGCTGCGCGCCGAGCTGCGCCGGCTGGGCGCGGACGCCGAGACCGGCCGGCTGCCGGACGACCTCACCGTGGTCCAGGTCGGTGACCTGGTGCATCGCGGTCCGGCCTCGGCCGCGGTGATTCAACTGGTGGACGGGTACCTGAGGACCCAGCCGGCCCAATGGGTGCAGCTGGTCGGCAACCACGAGGCGCAATACCTGCGGGAGCCGGTGTTCCGCTGGCCCGAGCGGCTGGACGCCCGGTCCGCCCGCACGCTGCGCCGGTGGTGGGCCGACGGGCTGCTGCGGGTGGCCGCCTGGGTGCGGGACGACGCCGGCGAGGAGTTCCTGATCACTCACGCGGGGCTGACGGCGGAGTTCTGGAGGGACACGCTCGGCGCCCCTCGGGGCGCCGAGCGCGCGGCGACGATGCTGAACGGGTTGATCGGTGCGGATGACGGCGCGGACAACCCAGCCCTGTTTCGCGCCGGCAGCATGCTGCACCGGCGGGGACCCGTGCGCGGCGCGGGGCCGCTGTGGGCGTGCACCGCCACCGAGCTGTTGCCCGGCTGGCTGGCCACTCCGCTGCCGTTCAGCCAGGTGCACGGGCACGATTCGCTGTTCGACTGGCGAAAACGCCGGTTCCGGGTGCCCGGCGACCTGGCCCGGCTGACCGTCCTGGAGGACGAGGCGAGGCACGAGACCACCGCGCTGGATGGCGGCCGGATCATCGGCATCGACCCCTGCCACAGCGGCGAGCCGTGTGGCCGGTGGGCCGCCTGGGAGACCCGGACGCGCCCGGCTCAGGCGCATCCTCCGGCTCAGGCGCCTCCCGGGTTCGGCGGCTCGGGGATCGAGTAGCCGGACGGCGCCACGCTGATGTTCAGCGCCCGCCGCCACGACCCGTCGGCGATGTACTGCCGCAGCGCCGCGTTCACCTGGTTTAGCAGCGCGGTGTTGCCCTTGCGCACGCCGACCCCGTAGTGCTCGTCGGAGAAGCCCTTGCCCACCACCTTCAGCACACCCCGGTACTGCGGCTCGGCCGCGTAGCCGGCCAGGATCAGGTCGTCCGTGGTCACCGCGTCGACCTGGCTGTCCGCCAGCGCCTGCACGCAGTCGGACCACCGGGGGAACTCCTTGAGCTGGATCCGGCCCTGGTAGCGGGCCAGCACGTTGGCTGCCGAGGTGGTGCCGGTGACCGCGCACAGGTCACGGCCGTTCAGCGTCTCCGGGCTGGTGATCTCCTCCTCGTTGCGGCGCACCAGCAGGTCCTGGTGCGCGGTGAAGTACGGCCCGGCGAAGTCGATCACCTCCTTGCGCGCGTCGGTGATGGAGAAGGTGGAGAACACCAGGTCCACCTCGCCGTTGGCCAGCATCCGCTCGCGCTCGGAGCCCACGGCCTCCTTCCAGGTGATGTTGGCCTCCGGGACACCGAGTGCCTTGGCCACGTAGGTGGCGGTCTGCACGTCGAAGCCCCGGTAGCTGGTGCCGTCCTTGAGGCCGATGCCGGGCTCGTCGAACGGGATGCCGATGGTCAGCTTCCCGCCGGCGGCTCCGGGCACCGGGGCGGGGGCCGGGTTGGGACCCGGCTCACCGCCGCCTCCACACGCCGCCAGCGTGGTGACCATCAGTCCGGTCAGCGCCACCACGGCCAGCCGGGCCCACCGCCGAATCGTGTTCGCCATGTCAGTTCTCCCCACCCGGCTTGGCCTGGTCCAGGTCGTCCGCGTCGACGCTCGGCCCGTAGGTCGGGCCGTCGTCCGACCAGACCGGTTTGATCCGCCCGTTGGTGTTGGCCATGACGCCGGGCTTCGCCATCTTCCAGCCGATGGCCAGCACCAGGGCGATGATCGGGATCCCGAACACGACCACCAGGAAGTTGACCTTGTGGCTTAAGTACGGGCTGCTCTGCCAGCCGGAAACGGCCATACCGACGACGACCAGGGCGAGGAAGACCAGCCCGGTGATGCTGGACCACGGGTGGCCGGGCATCTGGAAGGGGCTCGGCGGGATGACCCCCCGGTCGGTCAGCCGGCGCAGCCGCAGCTGGCACAGGAAGATGGTGGCCCAGGTGAAGATGATGCCGATGGCCGCCGCTTCCAGGGCGATCTCGAACGCGTCCGGGGCGAGCGCGTTCAGCACCGCGCCGAACACGTAGACCACCGACGTCATCACGATGCCCGCCCACGGCACCCCAGAGTCGCTCATCCTCAACGTGAATGCCGGTGCCTGCTTGGACATGCCCAGGCTGCGAAGCACCCGCCCGGTGGAGTAGAGCCCGGAGTTCAGGCTGGACATGGCGGCCACGATCAGCACGATCTGGATCAGCGCGCCCATCCAGTTCAGGCCCATCCGGTCGAACACCGTGACGAACGGGCTGGTGCCGGACTTGAACTCGGTCGTCGGCAGCATGGAGACCAGCAGCAGGATCGAGCCGCAGTAGAAGACCGCGATCCGGTAGATGACCGCGTTCACCGCCTTGGGCACCTCGCGCTTCGGGTCGGCCATCTCACCGGCGGCGACGCCGACCATCTCGATGGCCGCGTAGGCGAACACGACGCCCGACATCACCAGGATCGGGCCGTACCAGTTGTAGTCCCCGCTGGCCGGCCAGAAGCCGCCCGGGTTGCTCCACAGGTTCGAGAACCCGGCCTTGTGGTCACCGACGGAGAGCCCGCCGACCACCACGACCGCGCCGACGACGAGGAATACGACGATCGCGGCCACCTTGGCGATGGCCGCCCAGAACTCGAACTCGCCGAACGCCCGCGCGGACAGCAGGTTGATCACCAGGACCACGGCCAGCGCGATCAGCACGGTGGCCCACGCGGGCATTTGCGGCCACCAGTACTGGATGTACAGACCGACGGCGGACAGCTCGGCGATCCCGGTCAACGCCCAGTTCAGCCAGTACATCCACCCGGTGACGTAGGCCCACTTCTCGCCGTAGAACTCCCGCATGTACGACACGAAGGCGCCCGAGGTCTGGCGGTGCAGCACCAACTCGCCCAGCGCCCGCATCAGGAAGTACGCGATCAGCCCGACGAAGGCGTAGCTGAACAGCAGCGCCGGCCCGGTGTTGTGCAGCCGGGACGCCGACCCCAGGAACAGCCCGGTGCCGATCGCGCCGCCGATCGCGATCATCTGTACGTGCCTTCGGCCGAGGGTCTGTTTGTAGCCGACCTGCTCGGCGTGCAGGCTGTGATGGGACTCGAGGCTCTGGGTCATTCGTGTCGTCCTTCCCCCTCTGGCGACAAACGCCGGGCGACCGGCGTGTGACTCAGCTCTCATTGTGAGTGGAGACACACTAAAGTCCGGTACGAACCTGAGCAATCACCCGTTCGCTACCGACCGGTATGCGAGCCGGTCAGCCCTGCGCGAACTGTGCGGTGCCGGACGCCCCGGGCGACTTAGAGTCGCGGCGAGAAGATCGGAAAGGACGCCGCGAATGGTTACCGCGAGAGACATCGAGTACCGGGTGAACGGGTCCACCATGCGTGGCCGGCTCGCCCTGCCGGACGGCACCGGGCAGCGGCCGGGTGTGCTGATCGCGCACGAGGGGAACGGGCTGGACGAGTTCCAGCGCACCCGCCCGGAGCGCCTGGCCGAGCTGGGCTACGTCGCCTTCGCACTGGACTACCACGGTGACGGCCGAGTGTTCACCGACTCGGCCCAGATGCTGGCCCGGGTGGAGGTGCTGGGCAACGACCTGGACCTGGTGCGCACGCTGGGGCAGGCCGGCCTGGACGTGCTCACCGCCGAACCGCGCACCGACCCGACTCGGTTGGCCGCGATCGGTTACTGCTTCGGCGGTACCACGGTGCTCGAGCTGGCTCGCTCCGGCGCCGACCTGAAGGCGGTGGTCGGCTTCCACCCCGGCCTCCTCCCGTCCCGCCCGGCGGACAGCCCGAACATCCGGGGCAAGGTGCTGATGTGCATCGGCGCCAACGACCCGATCGTGCCGATGGCGCAGCGGGTGGCGTTCGAGGAGGACATGCGCGCGGCCGGGGTGGACTGGCGGATGAACCTCTACGGCCGCGCCGAGCACAGCTTCACCCACCCGCGGACGCCCGCGCCCGGCACGCTGCCGGGCGTCCGCTACCACCAGCCTTCGGACGAACGATCATGGCGTGCCATGATCGACCTGTTCGATGAGGTGTTCGGGGCCGGATAGAACGACCTTGCCGGCCGGGCTCCGGGGGTTCGGTTGCGTACTTGGCTCGCCGCACTGCTCGCCGTGGTGATGGCCGCGTCCGCGGCCGGCTGCTCGCGTTCCCGCCCGGCGGTCCCGGTCCTCGAGAGCCTTGCGCCGTGTGACGCCGAGGCGCTCGGCGAGATCCCGCCACCGGCCGGGGTCAGCTTCCGGTGCGGCACGCTGAACGTGCCGCTCGACCACGGACTCCTGCCCGGCCCGCGCAACAACGACGACCTGGACCTGGACGTCGCCGTGGCCGACAACCCGTCGGCGCCGCGCGGCGTGCTCGTCTGGCTGGTCGGTGGGCCGGGCTCGCCCGGGGTCCGGCTGGCCGGGGAGATCGCCTCCCAGTTCGACCCGGCGGTCATGCGGGACTACCGGCTGGTCATGTTCAGCTCGCGGGGCACCGGCTCGAACGCGTTGGACTGCGGTGACCTGCAGGCCGAGATGGGCGGCTCCGACCTGGCCGTGCCGTCCGCCGAAGCGGTGCGCGACTGCGCCGAGGGGATCGGCCCGGAGCGCCGCTTCCACAGCACCCTGGACACCGTCGCCGACCTGGACGACCTGCGCCAGGCGCTGGGCGCGCCGAAGCTCACCCTGGCCGGTGCCTCCTACGGCACCCTGGTCGCCGCCCGCTACGCGATCACCCATCCGGACCGGGTGGAGCGCCTGGTGCTGGACTCGGTGGTGCCGCACGACGGGGTGGACCCGCTCAACATCGCCGTGTTCAACCGGGCGGCCGAGGTGCTCCGCGCGGTGTGCGCCCCGGCCGGCTGTGCCACCGACCCGGCCCAGGACCTGGCCGACCAGATCCGCGCCCGGCGCAACGGCCCCGCACTGCTCGACCTGCTCAGCGACCGCACCCACGGCAAGCCCGAGCTCGCCGACCTGCCGGCGGCGCTGCGCGACGCGAACCGGGGCAACCCCGGCGCACTGGACGCCATGCTTGCCGGCCTGCGCAAAGGCTCGCCGCCGCCGGAGGAGGAGTTCAGCGCGGGGTTGCACACCGCCACCGGCTGCCAGGACATGTCCGCGCCGTGGCCCGGGCCGAACGCGCCGGTCGCCGGACGGGAGCAGGCGGCGCGCGCGGCCCTCGCGGCGCTGCCCGACCGGGTGTTCTTCCCGTTCGACCGGGACGCCGCCCTCGGGAACGGCGCCCTGGTCAGCTGCCTGTACTGGCCGGAGACCCCGACGCCGCCGTTCCCCACCGGCCGTGACCTGCCACCCGTGCCGACCCTGTTGCTCGCCGGCGAGCTGGACCTGGTCACTCCGCTCGGCTGGACGCAGGCGGAGGCCGCACGCGCCCCGAAGGGCCGGCTGGTACTGGTACCCGGCGCCGGCCACATCACCCAGGACCGCGCCAACGGCACGGTGGGACGGGATGCGGTGACCGCGTTCCTCACCGCGCCCACCCCCTGACCGGGGACCGCGCGGGCGTGCCCGGTGTCGCGCCGCTTGTGTAGGGACGCTACGGTGTAGCCCCCTCCACGAACGCTCCCCAAGGGGGTCCGATGTTCGATGAGCTCAGGGCCCGGTGGCGGGCACTGCTGAACCCGCTGCAACGAGACGACATCGGCTGGCCCCTGGACTCGGTCGACATCGAACGGGACGTCGACGAGCCGGAGCCGGTGCAGCCGCGAGCGTTCCGCTGAACGCCGCCGGTCGGTTCCGCCGAGCGTTCCGCTGAACGCCCGGGTACACATTCGGGCAGCTCAGCCGAGCCGCACCAGCTCCTGGCCACCTGTACCGACCAGTGCGCGGAGCAGCGGTCCGGCGAGCCGGTCGTGCTGGGCGTTCAGCGGCGTTCCGGTGGCGAGGTCCCTTCGGTACCGGGCGCGCGCGTCGGCGTCGGGATAGGGGAGCGCGGACATCGCCGCGACCACCAGGGTCTCCGCGTGGCCGCCCGCCTCGAGTTCGGCGATGGCCACCACGTGGGTGCGCAACCAGGCCTCGTCGGTGTGCCCGAACCAGCCGGCCTTCACCGCGACCCTGGCCGGGTCGACTCCGGCCGCCTCGGCCATCGCGGCCGGCGCGCCCATGGCCTGGTCGGTGGGCACGGCCCGCATCCAGTCGAGCACGGTGGCGGCCGCCGGGTCGCCCGGCGCGGCGGCCGCCAGTGCGCCGTAGGCGGTGACCACCTCGGCCGAGGTGACCTCCACACCGCCGAACCAGCGGGGGTCGGAACCGGCCGGCCGCCAGTGCACGCCGGTCGCTTCGGCCAGCCAGTCCAGGATGCGCGGGGGAGGCCCACCGAGCCAGATCCGGTTGGTCGCGGCGTTGTCGGACAGGGTGACGGCGCTTTCCCCGTCGACCGCCCAGCGCGCCGGGTCACGTCGGTAGGCGTCGGCGGCGTGCCCGGCCGCCCACACGAACAGTGGCTTGAGCAGCGAGGCGCACCGCAGCCGGTGCGCGCCCACCCGCGCGCCCGAGGAGCGCAGCGGCGGCCCGCCGTACTGCGGCGTACCGAAGGCCTCCGCACTCACCTGCGCCGACGCGCCGGCCGGCAGGCCCCGCAGCGCATCGCTCGGCCCGGTCACGTGTACACCGCGAGCAGGATCGCGTAGAGGACCAGCACCGGCACCAGCACCAGGTACGAGGTGAGCAGCTGCCAGCGCAGCGAGCGCGACTCGGCCAGGCCCATCTGGCCGATCATGTCGGGGTTGGGGAACGGCCCGAGCCCGTCGGTCTGCGCGGTGGACAGCAGGACCACGGTCCAGGCCGCCGGCGGTATGCCGAGCGTCGCCGCGAGCGGGCCGAACACCTGGTTCACCAGTACGACCTGCGCGGCGGCCGCGCCCGCGATCCCCAGCCAGCCGATCACGGCGACCACCACGCAGAACAGGTACGGGGCGAGGGTGGACAGCTGGAACAGTTCGGCCACCCCGTCGTACACCCCGAGGCCGTCGATCAGCGTGAACAGCACCGCGAGCAGGAAGAACAGGAAGAAGATGCCGAGCAGGCGGCTGGCTCCGGCATAGACGGCGGCGAGCAGCTCACCCACCGGGAGTCGGGCGGCGGCGCCGGTGGCCACGACCAGGATGATCAGCGCGATGGGCACGAAGGTGGCGCCCGCCTTGGTCAGCCCGCTGTACACCACCAACACGGCGAACGTGGCCAGGAACGCGGCCGCCGCGCGGCCGGAGCCGTCGGGCGGGCGCACCGTGTCGAAGTCCACCGCCCGCTCCGGCGGGTAGGCGTGTGTCTCGGCGGTGCGGCGCTGGTTCCACCGGGCGGCGAAGAAGCCGACGCCGAACATGACGGCCGCGGTCGGCCCGCCCGCCGTGAGCACGTAGTCCAGCCAGCTCACCTTGGCGGCGCCGTAGATGCTCGCGGTGATCGGCGCGAACGGGCTGAGGGTCAGTCCTGCCAGGCCGCTGAAGAAGAACATCGCGGCGGTGGCCGGCGCGGAGAACCCCAAGGCGGCGAGCAGCGGGATGACGATCGGGGCCACGATGGCCACCGAGCCGGCGAGCGTGCCCAACGCGGTGGCCAGCAGCGTGCACGCCAGCATCACGCCCAGCTGCGCGCGGGTCGGCGTGCGGACGCCCACCCGGCGCACCACGTTCACCACCAGGTAGTCGGCCACGCCGGTGCGTTTGAGTACCTCGCCGAGCCCCGCCCCGAGCAGAATGATCACCCCGAGCAGCGCGATCAGCGTGCCCATCGACTTCATCACCACGGGGCCCATTGCGGCGGGCGTGAGGTGGGCCAGTACCGCCGCCGTGACCACCGCGCCCAGCGTGGCGAGCACGATGTCCACGCCGAGCAGCGCGAGCCCGGCGTAGACCACGATCGGGATCAGCCCCCAGAGGCCCGGTCTCGCGGTGTCGACGGCCACCGCCACGCTGGCGACCAGCGCGGCGGCGTACAGCGTGCCGGCCAGCCATCGTTGCCGGCGGGACATGTCCAGGGTGTAGATGTTGCGCGCTTCGGCGGCCTGCTCGGTCGACACGGGTCCCCTCCCAGTGGCTCCTCCTGGATCTTCACACCGGTCCGGGCAAGGGCGCTACCGCGAGGAACTCCCCGGCAGCGCGCGCAGGTCCGCCAGCGGACCCAGGTGGCGGAGCTTGTCCGGGTTGATCACCGAGCGCACCGCCTGCACCCGGCCGTCCGCGATGTCCAGGGCGAGCACGTTGATCAGCTGCCCGTTCGCGTTGCGCACCAGCGCTCCGGCCTGGCCGTTGACCTCGCGCGGCTCGATGACCAGGCCGAAGTTGCGAATCGTGCGGCCGAGGTTGCCGAGCAGCTTGGCCACCTTCGACGCCCCGGCGATCGGCACGCTCCACTGCGGGGCCTTGCCGCCGCCGTCCCCGTAGACGACCACGTCGGCGGCCAGCAGCTCCACCAGCTCGTCCACCTCGCCCTCCGCGACCGCGGCGAAGAACCGGGACGCCAGCTGCTCGCGTTCGGCGCGTTCGGCCTCGAACCGGGGTTTGCCCTCGGCCAGGTGGCGGCGGGCCCGGGTGGCCAGCTGCCGGCAGTTCGCCTCGCTCTTGCCGACGATCGCCGCGATCTCGCCGTACTCGTAGTCGAACACGTCGCGCAGCAGGAACACCGCCCGTTCCACCGGACTCAACCGCTCCAGCACCAGCAGGAACGCCATGGACAGCGAGTCGGCCAGCTCGGCGTGCTCGGCCGGGTCCGCCGCGCTCTCGTCGGCCCAGGCGCCGACCCCGCCGTCGGTGAGCAGCGGCTCCGGCAGCCACTGGCCGACGTAGGACTCGCGGCGCACCCGGGCGGAGCGCAGCTGGTCGATGGCCAGCCGGGTCACGGTGGCGGAGAGGTAGGCCTTCAGGTCGTCGATCCGAGTCCCCGCGGTGACCGCCCGCTGGTGCCGCACGAACGCCTCCTGCACCAGGTCCTCGGCGTCACCGACCGAGCCCAGCATCCGGTACGCGATGGAGAACAGCAGCGGGCGCAGCGTCTCGGTGGTCTCCTCCGGCATGGCGTTCCCCCTCCGTCTGATCAGATCGCCTCGCGCACCGACTGCTCGAACTCGTCCACGTGCCGCACCGCCAGCCGATGGGCACGCTCCGGGTCGCCGGCCAGGATCGCCTCGATCAGCGGCGACATGTGACCGGTGTGGTCGACCTCGGGCAATCGCTCCAGGAACAGGTACCAGATGCGCAGCGACAGGTTGTAGTAGTGCTCCAGTGTCGCCTCGAGGTACCGGTTGTGCGCGCACGCGTAGACCGCCCGGTGGATCTCGGTGTCCAGCCGCATGCCGCCCGCCCGGTCCAGCGTTCCGGCCCGATCGCGCACGGTTTCCAGCAGCTCGGCCAGCCGTGCCCGGTCGGCGGCGGTGAGTCGCTCCGCCGCCCGCCGGGCGGCGTGCCCCTCCAGCTGCCGGCGGACGTCGGCGATCAGCCCGTGGTCGGTGATGTTCACCTCGGTGACGAAGGTGCCGCGTCGTGGGTAGATCAGTACCAGACTCTCCGCCTCGAGCCGTTTCAGCGCGTCCCGCAGGGGGGTCCGCCCGACGCCCAGCTCGGCCGACAGGCGTTCCTCGTTGATCGGTGTCCCGGGTGGCAGGCGCAACGTGACGATCATGTCGCGCAGCGCGTCGTAGGCCCGGTCGGCCAGTAGCGGGGTGCGCCCGGGAAATGAGTGGTTGACGCCGCCGGTCATGCTTCCTAGCCTAAACCACAACTGATACATCAGAAGTACTGCCAGTGAGATATTAAGCGAGGCCCGATGCCCGGAACGACCCCGACGCTGCCCGAGCAGCCGGACTGGCTGTGGCGCAACCCGGAACCGAAGCGCTCCTACGACGTGATCGTGGTCGGTGCCGGGGGACACGGCCTGGCCACCGCGTACTACCTGGCCGGCCGGCACGGCCTGACCAACGTGGCGGTGCTGGAGAAGGGCTGGTTGGCCGGCGGCAACATGGCCCGCAACACCACGATCATCCGGTCCAACTACCTCTGGGATGAGAGCGCGGCCATCTACGAGCACGCGCTCAAGCTCTGGGAGGGGTTGCCCGACGAGCTGGACTACGACTTCCTGTTCAGCCAGCGGGGCGTGCTGAACCTGGCGCACACCCCGCAGGACGTGCGGGACAGCATGCGCCGGGTGTACGCCAACCGGCTCAACGGGGTGGACAGCGAGTGGCTGGACCCCAAGGGGGCGGCCAAGGTGTGCGGGATCCTCAGCGTCTCCCCGGATGCGCGGTACCCGGTGCTCGGCGGCACCTGGCAGCCCCGCGCCGGGATCGCCAAGCACGACCACGTGGCCTGGGCGTTCGCCCGTCGCGCCGACGCGCTCGGGGTGGACCTGATCCAGGGCTGCGAGGTGACCGGTTTCCTCCGGGACGGCGAGCGCATCACCGGCGTGCGGACCACCCGGGGGCCGATCAACGCCGGCCGGGTGGGGTTGGCCGCCGCCGGGCACTCCAGCGTGCTGGCCGACCTGGCCGGGTTCCGGCTGCCGGTGCAGAGCCACCCGCTGCAGGCGCTGGTGTCCGAGCTGCTGGAACCCGTGCACCCCACCGTGGTGATGTCCAACCACGTGCACGTCTACGTCAGCCAGGCGCACAAGGGCGAGCTGGTGATGGGCGCCGGCATCGACCCGTACAACTCGTACGCCCAGCGCGGCTCGGTGCACGTCATCGAGCAGCAGATGGCCGCCGCCGTCGAGCTGTTCCCGGTCTTCAGCCGGGCCCGCATGATCCGGTCCTGGGCGGGCATCGTGGACGTCACGCCGGACGCCTCACCGATCATCGGCCCGACCCCGGCGGAGAACCTGTTCGTCAACTGCGGCTGGGGCACCGGGGGCTTCAAGGCCACCCCAGCCGCCGGCTGGGTGTTCGCGCACCTGCTCGCGCACGGGTCACCCGAGGCGCTGGCCGCGCCGTTCGGCCTCGACCGCTTCACCACCGGCGCACTGATCGACGAGCACGGCGCCGCCGCCGTCGCGCACTGAAAGGGCTTCGCATGTTGTTGATCAGCTGTCCGTGGTGCGGGCCGCGTGAGGAGACCGAGTTCCACTACGGCGGGCAGGCGCACGTGCCGTACCCGGAGGCCCCGTTGGAGACCTCGGACGCGGAGTGGGGCGAGTACCTGTTCGTGAGGGACAACCCGAAGGGGCCGTTCGCCGAGCGCTGGGTGCACTCGGTCGGCTGCCGCCGCTGGTTCAACGTTCAGCGGAACACCGCGACCGACGAGGTGCTCGCCATCTACCGGCAGGGTGAGCGGCCGTGACCCGCCTCCCGGAGGGCGGCCGGATCGACCGCTCGCGGCCGCTGCGCTTCACCCTGGACGGCGCCCCGCTCACGGGTTTCGCCGGCGACACCGTGGCCTCGGCGATGATCGCCAACGGGTTGCTCGAGGTCGCCCCCTCGATCTACCGGATGCGCCCGCGCGGGATCTTCAGCGCCGGCGTGGAGGAACCGAACGCGCTGGTCCGGGTGGCCGGACCGTGCGCGGACCCGATGCTGCCCGCCACCACGGTGGAGCTTTACGACGGGCTGCGGGCGGAGACCCTGTCCGGGGTGGGCCGGCTGGACCCGAACCCCGACCCGGACGTGTACGACAAGAAGTACACCCACGTCGACGTGCTGGTCATCGGGGGCGGCCCGGCGGGAGTCGCCGCCGCGGTGGAGGCCTCGGCGGACGGCGCGCGAGTGCTTCTGCTGGACGACCAGCCCGAGCTGGGCGGCGGATTGCTCGCCGACTCCGACCAGGCCGCGCTGGACCGGCTGGCCGAGGCGACCGAAACCCTCGCCGCCCGGCCGGAGGTGCGGGTGCTCACCCGGACCACCGCGCTGCGCCGGGACGGCGGATACGTGCTGGCGGTCGAGCGGCGGAGCCTGCGTTCCGCTGAACGCTCGGGCCCGCTCGGGCGTGTGTCCAGGCAGCGGCTGTGGCACATCAGGGCCGGCCGGGTGGTGCTGGCCACCGGGGCGCACGAGCGGCCGGTCGCGTTCGCGGACAACGACCGGCCCGGGGTGATGCTGGCCGGCGCCGTGCGCGCGTACGTGAACCGCTATGCGGCCCTTCCCGGCAGTCGAGCGGTGGTGTTCACGACCAACGACAGTGCCTACCACACGGCGTTCGACCTGGTCGCGGCCGGCGCCGAGGTCGCGGCGCTGGTCGACGCGCGGCCGGAACCGCCGGCCGAACTGGTCGAACGGGCCCGCGCCGAGGGCATCCCGGTGCGCCACGGGCTGATCGTGGGCACCGAAGGGGAGCGGCGGATCACCGCCGTGCGGCTGGACGACGGCGACTCGGTGGCCTGCGATCTGCTGGCCGTCTCGGGCGGCTGGAACCCCACCGTCGCGCTGCTCGCCCGTGCTCCGGGAGACCTGCGCTGGGACGCCCGGCTCGCGGCGTACGTGCCGGCCGGCGAGCACGCCGGCCTGACCGTGGTGGGAGCGGCCGCCGGGGAGATCGACCCGGCCGGCGAAACTCCGGTCTGGGCGGTGCCGGGCGAGCCCGGTAACCAGTTCGTGGACCTGCAACGCGACGCCACGGTGGCGGACATCCGGCGCGCGGTCGGGGCGGGCATGCGCTCGCCCGAGCACGTCAAGCGGTACACCACGATCGGCACCGGCGCCGACCAGGGCCGCACGTCCGGGGTGCTGGCCAACGGTGTGATCGCGGCCGAGCTCGGCCTGGGCTCGCCCGGCGAGCTGGGCGTCACCACCTTCCGCCCGCCGTACGTGCCGGTGTCGTTCGGCCTGCTCGCCGGGCAGGACCGGGGCGACCTGCTCGACCCGGTCCGGGTCACCTCGATCCACCCGTGGCACGCGGCGCACACGTCCGCGTTCGAGAACGTCGGCCAGTGGAAACGGCCGTGGTACTACCCACAACTCGGCGAGGACATGCACGCTGCCGTGCTGCGCGAGTGCGCCGCCGCGCGCACCGGGGTGGCCATGATGGACGCGTCCACCCTGGGCAAGATCGACGTGATCGGCCCGGACGCCGGCGAGTTCCTGAACCGCATCTACACCAACGCGTTCGCCAAGCTGAAGGTCGGATCCGCCCGCTACGGGATCATGTGCAAGGCCGACGGCATGGTGTTCGACGACGGCGTGGTGATCAGGCTGGCCGAGGACCACTACTACCTGACCACCACCACCGGGGGCGCCGCCGCCGTGCTGGACTGGCTGGAGGAGTGGCTGCAGACCGAGTGGCCGGAGCTGGACGTCACCTGCACCTCGGTCACCGAGCAGTGGGCCACCATCGCCGTGGTCGGCCCGCGTTCGCGCGCCGTGGTCGCGGCAGTGGCGCCCGCGCTGGACCGCGGCAACGAGGCGTTCCCGTTCATGACCGTGCGGCACACCGAGCTGGCCGGAGACGCCGAGGGCATCCCGGCGCGGATCGCCAGGGTGTCCTTCTCCGGTGAGCTGGCCTTCGAGGTCAACGTGGCCAGCTGGCACGGGCCGGCCACCTGGGAGGCGTTGCTGGCGGCCGGCGCGGACCACGGGATCACTCCCTACGGCACGGAGACCATGCACGTGCTGCGCGCGGAGAAGGGCTTCCCGATCGTCGGCCAGGACACCGACGGCACGGTCACGCCCGTGGACCTGGGCATGAGCTGGATCGTGTCCACCAAGAAGGACTTCGTCGGCCGCCGCTCGCTGGCTCGCCCCGACACCGCGCGCGCCGACCGCAAGCACCTGGTCGGGTTGCTGCCCACCGACCCGGCCGAGTTGCTCCCGGAGGGTGCGCAGCTGGTCGCGCCGGGGGTTTCGATGACCCCGCCGGTGCCCATGCTCGGCCACGTGACGTCCAGCTACCACAGCGCCGCGCTGCGTCGCACGTTCGCATTGGCCCTGGTCAAGGACGGGCGGAACCGCATGGGGGAGACGGTGCTCGCCCCGCTCGGCGACCGGACCATCACCGCCACGGTGACCGAGCCGGTGTTCTACGACCCCGAGGGAGCCCGCCGTGACGGCTGACCAACTACGCCGCGCCCCGCTGGACGGCCTGCGCCGGGACTACCCGGGCGTCCGGCTCACGGAGGTGCCCTTCCGTGCGGCGGTGAACCTGCGGGCGGATCCGACATCGTCATCCGTGCCGTCATCCGTGCCGTCATCCGTGTCGTCGTCCGTGTCGGAGCTGCTCGGCGGCCAACCGCCGACCGAACCGAACACGGAGACCGTGCTCGGGGACTGGTCCGTGCTCTGGCTCGGCCCCGACGAATGGCTGCTGCTCGGGCCGGACGGGGCGGCGCCCGGCCTGGTCGATCGGCTGCGCGCCTCGGGTATCCCGGCGGTCGACGTGTCCGCGAACCGGACGACGATCGAGCTGACCGGTGAGCACGCCCGGGACCTCCTGGAGTCCGGCTGCGCCCTCGACCTGCATCCGCGCGCGTTCGCTCCCGGCCGGTGCGCGCAGACCATGGTGGCCAAGGCCCAGGTGATACTGCGGCAGACCGGCGAGCAGGGCTACGAGCTGCTGGTCCGCGGTTCCTTCGCCGGGTATCTGGCGACGTGGCTGGACGACGCCGCCCAGGAGTACGTCACCTAGCGTCCGTTGTGTCGCGCAGTACGGTCGGCCAGTGAGTTTCGCCGTCCGCCCCGCGACGTCCTTCGCCGACGTGGCCACCATCCTGGGCCCCAAGAAGCCGACGGCCTCGGTGTGCTGGTGCCTGAGCCACCGGGTCGACGCGAAGACCAACAGGTCGCTGGCCGGCCCCGCGCGCGGTGAGTACGTGAGGGAACTGATGCGGCGGCCGGTCCCCCCGGGCGTGCTCGCCTACGACGGCGTGGACGTGGTGGGCTGGGCGGCGGTGGCGCCGAGGGCGGATCTGCCGTTCGCGCGCTCGCGCAAGATCCCGCACGTCGACGACCTGCCGGTGTGGTCGGTGTGGTGCTTCCGGGTCCGGGCCGGGCACCGCGGTCGCGGCATCGCCCACGCGCTGCTGGACGGTGCGGTCGACTTCGCCCGTGAGCACGGCGCGCCGGCGATCGAGGGCTACCCGGTCGACAACCAGGGCCGGAAGGTCGACCTGACGATGGCCTACGTCGGCACGCGCGGGCTCTTCGACGCCGCCGGTTTCACGCTCGCCAGCCGCACCGACTCGGTGTCCGGCGGCTTCCTGCGGGTGATCATGCGCCGGACGCTCTGAGCTCCGGCGGCAAAGTGTCGGACCTCGGCGCTATCTTGCGAACAATTGTTCGAATAGCGTGTGGAGGTGGCGACATGAGCCTGAGCACCGCGCAAGTGGCCGGCACGAGGTCGGGCGCATCCCCGCCGGCCGGGCTTTCCACGCCGGAGCTGGAGTCCGAGTTGCTCACATTGGCCGGTCATCTGGCGGCCGCGCACTGTCGGTGGTTGCTGTTGCTGGCCGAGTTCGACGGCCGCGAGGCCTGGGCCGGACCGGGCCTGCGGTCGTGTGCCCACTGGCTTTCCTGGCGCGCCGGGATGAACCTGCGCACCGCGCACGACCAGGTGCGGGTGGCCAAGGCGCTGCCTTCCCTGCCGCTCATTACGGCGGCGTTCGGCGCCGGGCGGATCTCGTACTCGAAGGTCAGGGCGATCACCCGCATTGCCACCCCGGCCAACGAGCGGGAGTTGCTCGACCTCGCCCTCGCGGGCACGGCCAGCCACGTCGAGCGGGTGGTCCGGCTGACCAGGCAGGTGCAGGCTGATCCGGACGAGGTGGCCGCGCATCGCGCTGTGAGCTGGACCTGGCAGGACGACGGGTCGCTGCGGCTGTCGGCGCGTCTGACGGCGGAGCAGGGCGCGCTCCTGGTCGCCGCGCTGGAGCGGCGGGTGCCCAGGCCGGACCCGCTGACCTCGTCGGCCGCCGGTCCGGTCGCCGAGGAGCGTTCAGCGGAACGCGGCGAGGAGCCGCTCCGTGCGGGTGACGGCGCGACCCAACCTGTGGTGTCACTCGAGTCCCTGGCTGCCCGGCGCGCCGACGCGCTGGTGGAGCTGGTGGCCGGGGCTGAGAAGCCGAAGGCGCGCCTGGTGGTGCACCTGAACGCGGAAACCGGCACGGCGGCCATCGAGAACGGGCCGGCCCTTCCGGCGGAGACGGTCGGGCAGCTGTGCTGTGCCGGTGAGGCTCGGGCGCTGGTCAGCGACAAGCGGGGTACCCGCTCTACCTCGGTCGTACGCATCGGCTGGTGAAGAAGAAGCTGATGAACGTGTTGCTGCACCGTGACCAGCATCGATGCCGGTTCCCGGGGTGCACGGCCAGCCGCGGTTTGGAGGCGCACCACATACGGTTCTGGCTGCACGGCGGTCGCACCGACGTCACCAACCTGCTGGTGTTGTGCGAGCGCCACCACCGGCTGGTGCACAAGCGAGGCTTCCGGATCACCGGGACGGCCACCGAGCCGCGTTTCTACCAGCCCGGTGGCATCCTGATCCCGGAGGCGGGCCCGCCGACGGAAGGTACTGCCACGGCGCTCAACTCGATAAACGCCGCCCTGGTGATCGACGAGAACAGCCTCACGCCCACCTGGGGCGGCGAACGCCTCGATCCGACGCCGTTACTGCTCCGGTTGCTTCCCGAGCCGGCGCCGCCCCAGCCGGCCGATGAAGCCGCCTGACCTGGCTCAGACCGGGTCGATGCGGGCGCTGACCCAGTCGTGGAAGGCGCCGATGTGGTGTTCGCTGGGTACCAGGACGCCGCCCCCGGCGTAGCCCCGCGACGCCATCGCCGGCTGGCAGCGCTCGCACGCCTCGAAGTCCTGCTGGTTCACCCGGTGGAACAGCTCCACCGAGCTGGTCAGGTCGGCGCTGCCGGCGATCACCTCGGGCGCGTACAGCCAGTCGCACTCGATCACCGTGCGGTCCACCGCCATCGGGTACATCCGATGGAAGATCACGTGATCGGGCACCAGGTTGATGAACACCTGGGGGTTGACCGTGATCGCGTAGTAGCGGCGGTCGTGCTCCTCGGTGACGCCGGAGAGGCGGTCGAAGCCGGCCGAGCCGTCGACGGTGAAGCCCCGGGCGCCGTCGGCGAAGGCCGCGCCGTGGCCGACGAAGTACTGCGCCGCGAAGCCGTCGGCGAACTCGGGCAGCACCTCGGTGAGCTCGGGGTGGATCGTCGCGCAGTGGTAGCACTCCATGAAGTTCTCGACGATGAGCTTCCAGTTGGCCCGCACGTCGTAGACGATCCGTTTGCCCAGCTCGAGCCGGTCGAGATCCCAGTGGTCGATGGCCTCTGTCGAACCGAGGCGGGCCGTGACCGCGCCCGTCACCGTGTCCTCGAAGGACGGGGGCACGGGGGCCAGGCACACCCAGGCGGTGCCCAGCCACTCGCGCAGTGCCACCCGGTGCAGGCCGTACTCGGCGCGGTCCACGTCGGCCATCTCGGCCAGGTTGGGAGCCGCGACGAGCTTGCCGTCGAGGCCGTACGACCAGGCGTGGTACGGGCAGCGCAGTGCGTTGCGGACCTGGCCGGCCGGCTCGGTGCACAGCTGGGCGCCCCGGTGCCGGCACAGGTTCAGGAACGCACCCAGCTGGCCTCGCCGGTCCCGGACCAGCAGGACACTCTCCCGGCCCACGGTCACCGTGCGGAAGGTGCCCGGGGTGGCCAGCTCGCCGGTGCGGGCGGCGGCGAACCAGCATTGCTCGAAGATCTCGGCCTGCTCGCGGGCGAAGATCTCCGGCGCGGCGTAGTAACTCCCCGGCAGCGTGGCGCGCAGGCTGGCCGAGTGGGTGCGGTCCGGGCCGGTGAGGGTCACGCGACGCCGATCTCCGGGTCCCCGGCGGGGGTCCAGGCGGGCGCGCCTTCGGTGGCCGGTCGCACGTAGACCTGGCCGTCGGCGACCACCACCTGGTGGGTGCGCACCGGCTTCCTGATCAGCGGGCTGTCCGACTCGCCGGTGCGCAGGTCGAAGCAGGCGGCGTGCAGCGGGCATTCCACCCGGCAGTCTTCCACCCAGCCGTCGGCCAGCGAGGCCTTCTGGTGCGTGCAGGTGTCATCGATCGCGTACACCGTGTCGCCCGGGCCGCCATCCGACTCCACACGAAAGACCGCGATCGGGACGTCCGCCATCACGCGGACCGCCTCGCCGAGCGGGATGGCGGCGAGTGCACCCACATGGATCATCGGCAACCTCTCAGTCTCGTGCCGGTCATTGTTTCGTAATGCGAAACGTGCTGTACTATCCGAAACAAGCATGCCTGGACGGTCGAGACGACGTCAATGGGGTGCGCGGGAATCGGTGCGCAGAATGTTTAGAGTTGCGTTATGAACAACACGAAGCCGGGGAAACGCGGCGATGCGGAGGCGTCCGGCACTCAGGTCCAGTCGGTGGACCGGGCGTTGACCATCCTCGAGTACCTGGCGCAGCACGGCAGTTCGGGGGTGACCGAGATCGCCAGGAGCCTGGACGTGCACAAGTCGACGGCGTTCCGTCTGGTCACCGCGCTGGAGAACCGCCAGCTGGTGGAGCAGGAGGAGGAGCGCGGCAAGTACCGCCTCGGCTTCGGGCTGATCAGGCTGGCCGGCGCGACGAGCGCGCAGCTGGACCTGACCAAGGAGGGCCGCCCGGTCTGTGTGCGGCTGGCCGGCGAGTTCGGTGAGACGGTGAACATCGCGCTGCTGGACTCCGGGTCGGCGGTCAACATCACCCAGGAACACGGCGCCAGCGTGGTGGGCACGCGCAACTGGTTGGGCAAGCGGACCCCGCTGCACGCCACCTCCAGCGGCAAGGTGCTGCTCGCGTGGGCACCCGACGGGACCACCGCCGAGCTGATGCGCGACGGGCTCGAGGTGTACACCGAACGCACGGTCACCGACGGCACCGCCCTGTTCGCCGAGCTGGACGAGGTACGGGACCGGGGCTGGGCCAGCTGCAGCGAGGAGCTGGAGCTTGGGCTGAACTCGGTGGCCGCGCCGATCTTCGGTGCGGACGGCGAGGTGGTGGCCGCGGTGAGCGTGTCCGGCCCGTCCTACCGGCTCACCACGGAGGACTTCGGCGAGGTGGCCGTGCGGCTGCTGGCCGGGGCGAGCGAGATCAGCACTCGGGTGGGCTATTTCCCGAGGACGTGAACCTGGCCAGGATGCGCTGAGCGGTGCAAAGTGTCCTGGGTCACACCCACGACGAGGGGGTTGAAAGGTGCCGAGCCTGTACATCGACGGGGCCTGGACCGAGGGCGCCGGGCAACCCGCCGCCTTTGACGTGATCAACCCGTTCGACCAGAGTGTGGTCCGCACCGTGGACCAGGCCGGGGAACGGGACGTGCATGCCGCAGTGAGTGCCGCCCGGGCCGCGTTCACCGGCGGTGAGTGGCCGGGCCGCTCGGCGGTCGAGCGCGGCGCACTGCTCACCCGGGTGGCCGAGCTGCTGGTCCGGGACAAGGAGAGCATCGCCCGCACGGAGACCCTGGACACCGGCAAGACCCTGGCGGAGAGCCGGATCGACGTGGACGACGTGGTCGCGGTGTTCCGCTACTACGCCGCGCTGGCCGGCCAGGACGCCGGGCGGGTCGTGGACACCGGCAACCCGACCGTGCTGAGCCGGATCAGCTACGAACCGGTCGGCGTGTGCGCACTGATCACCCCCTGGAACTACCCGCTGCTGCAGCTGTCCTGGAAGGTCGCGCCCGCGCTGGCCGCCGGGAACACCGTGGTGATCAAGCCCAGCGAGGTGACGCCGCTCAGCTCGATCAAGCTGGTGGCCCTGCTGGAGGAGGCCGGCGCGCCGCGCGGCGTGGTGAACCTGCTGCTCGGCGACGGTCCGTCGGCGGGCGCGCCGCTGGTCTCGCATCCCGGGGTGGACATGGTCTCGTTCACCGGCGGGCTGGCCACCGGGCAGGCGATCATCCGGGCCAGCGCGGACACGGTGAAGAAGCTGGCCGTGGAGCTGGGCGGGAAGAACCCGAACATCGTGTTCGACGACGTGGACCTGGACACCGCGGTGGACTACGCGCTGACCGCCGTGTTCCTGCACTCCGGGCAGGTGTGCTCGGCCGGTGCCCGGCTGATCCTGCACGACGCCATCCACGACGAGTTCGTCGCCGAGCTGGCCGCCCGGGCGGAACGGATCCGGCTGGGCAACGGGCTCGACCCGGACAGCGAGGTCGGGCCGCTGGTCTCGGCGGCGCACCTGGCCAAGGTGGAGGCCTACGTGGCCTCGGCGGTCGACGAGGGCGCGCGCCTGCTGACCGGCGGGCACCGGCCGGACGACCCGGCGCTGGCCAAGGGCTTCTTCTACCGGCCGACGGTGTTCACCGAGTGCCGGCGGGACATGCGGGTCATCCGGGAGGAGACGTTCGGGCCGATCCTCACCGTCGAGCGCTTCACCGACGAAGCGCGGGCCGTCGAGCTGGGCAACGACACCGAGTACGGCCTGGCCGGCGCGGTGTGGACCAACGACATCGGCCGGGCGCACCGGGTGTCCGCCGCGCTGCGGCACGGCACGGTGTGGATCAACGACTACCACCCGTACGTCCCGGGGGCCGAGTGGGGCGGGTTCAAGCGCTCCGGGAACGGCCGCGAGCTGGGGCCGACCGGCCTGGCCGAGTACCGGGAGGCCAAGCACATCTGGCACAACACGGCGCCGGCGCCGATGCGGTGGTTCAAGGGCTGAGTCTGTACCAACGGAGGTGGGGACACATGACCGCGACACAGGATGGATCGGGTACCACGGGATCCGATCACGGACTGTCGGAGTTCGGCTACAGCCAGTCGCTGGAGCGCAGTATCGGGAAGTTCGCCAGCTTTGCCGCCGGCGTCAGCTACATCTCTATCCTGACCGGCACCTTCCAACTGTTCTACTTCGGTTTCAAGTTCGGCGGGCCGGCGTACTGGTGGTCATGGCCGATGGTGTTCGTCGGCCAGCTGATGGTGGCGCTGTGCTTCGCCGAACTCGCCGGGCGCTACCCGGTGGCCGGCTCGGTCTACAACTGGTCGAAGCGGCTGGGCAGCCAGACCACGGCGTGGCTGGCCGGTTGGATCATGTTCACCGCCTCGGTGGTCACTCTGACCGCCGTGGTGCTGGCCTACCAGATCACGCTGCCGCAGATCTGGTCCGGGTTCCAGCTGGTCGGTGACGGGACCGGGCCGACCGACTTCGCGGTCAGCGCGGTGATCTGGGGCGCCATCCTGATCACGTTCACCACCGCGGTCAACGCGTTCGGGGTCAAGCTGATGTCCCGGATCAACAGTTCCGGCGTGTTCATCGAGCTGATCGCCGCGGTGCTGCTGGCCGTGCTGCTCGCGGTGAACATCGTGAACCCGCCGACCGTGCTGGTGGACACCCAGAACCTCGGCTCGGGCCACTCGATGGGCTACCTCGGCGCGTTCTTGATCGCCGCGCTGGCCAGCGGCTACGTGATGTACGGGTTCGACACGGCCAGCTCGCTGGGCGAGGAGACGGTGGACCCCAGGCGCACGGCGCCACGGGCCATCCTGCGCGCGGTGATCGCCTCGTTCATCATCGGCGGCGCGATCCTGCTGTTCGGCATCCTGGCCGCGCGCGATCTCACCGACCCACAGCTGAGCAGCAGCAGCGGTGGGCTGCAGCTGATCGTGCTGCAGGTGCTGGGCAGCGGCCTGGGGAAGGTGTTCCTGGTCTGCATCGTGGTGGCGATCACCGTGTGCGCGCTGGCCGTGCACACCGCCGGCATCCGGCTGATGTTCGCCATGGCCCGGGACAACGCGCTGCCGGCCGGTGCCCGCCTGGCCCGGATCGACCCCAAGCACAAGACGCCGGTGGTGCCGGCCGTGGTGATCGGCCTGGCCTCGGTGCTCATCCTGGTGGTCAACATCGGCTCGCCGGAGATCTTCACCGCCGTCACCAGCGTGGCGGTGATCATGATCTACCTGGCCTACCTGCTGGTCACCGTGCCGATGCTGCGCAAGCGGCTGCGCGGGGAATGGCCCGGCGAGGACGCGCCGACCGGCTACTTCTCGCTGGGCAAGCTGGGGCTGCCGGTGAACATCCTGGCCGTGCTGTGGGGCGCGGGCATGGCGCTCAACCTGGCCTGGCCGCGCGCCGAGGTCTACGGCGGCGGGCTGCTCAGCTGGGTGGCCTTCCTGTTCATCGGTGCCCTGGTGGTGCTCGGTCTGGCGTGGTACCTGCTGCGCGGCCGGCACCAGCTGGGCTGCCTGCCCGAACACATGGCGGCGAAGATGGACCGGGAGGCCCCGTGAGCTTCGACTACGTGGTCGTGGGCGGCGGTTCGGCCGGGTGCGCGCTGGCCGCGCGCCTCTCCGAGGACCCCTCGGTGAGCGTGTGCCTCCTGGAGGCCGGCCCTTCCGACGTCGGTGACCAGGCCATCCTGCGCCTGGAGGACTGGATGGCGCTGCTCGACTCCGGTTACGACTGGGACTACCCGGTGGAGCCGCAGCAGCGGGGCAACTCGTTCCTCCGGCACGCCCGCGCCCGCGTGCTGGGCGGCTGCTCCTCCCACAACTCGTGCATCGCCTTCTGGCCGCCCCGCGAGGACCTGGACGAATGGGCCGCGTCCGGCTGCACCGGATGGAGCGCCGACGAGTGCTGGCCGTTGGTGCGGCGGCTGGAGACGAACGACGGCGAGTGGTCCGGGCACGGGCGGTCCGGGCCGGTGAACCTGCGGCAGGTCCCGCCGGACGACCCGTGCGGCGTCGCCGTGCTGGCGGCGGCCGCCGCCGTCGGCCTGCCCACCGTCCGGTTCAACGAGGGCGTCACGGTGTGCGAGGGCGCCGGCTTCTTCCAGATCAACGCGGCCGCCGACAACACCCGGATGTCCTCCTCGCACGCCTATCTGCACCCGATCCTGGACCGCCGGGGCAACCTGGAGGTTCGCACCGAGGCGTGGGCGTCGCGGGTGCTCTTCGACGAGTCCCGCCGGGCCGTCGGCGTGGAGTACCAGGCCGGCATCGGCCCCGCCCGGGTGCGGGTGGACGCGCGCCGCGAGGTGATCCTGTCCGGCGGGGCGATCAACACCCCGCAGCTGCTCATGCTTTCCGGCATCGGGCCGGGCGGGCACCTGCGGGAGCACGGCGTGGACGTGCTGGTGGACGCGCCGGGTGTGGGGGAGAACCTGGACGACCACGTGGAGGGCCTGGTCATGTGGGAGGCCGCCCGCCCGATGGTCGGCAAGTCCACGCAGTGGTGGGAGATCGGGCTGTTCACCCGCACCGAGCCCGGCCTGGACCGGCCGGACCTGATGATGCACTACGGCTCGGTGCCGTTCGACCTGAACACGGTGCGCTGGGGCTACCCGACCACGGACAACGGGTTCTGCCTGACGCCCAACGTGACCAGGGGACGCTCGCGGGGCACCGTGCGGCTGCGCAGCCGGGACTTCTGGGACCGCCCCCGGGTGGACCCCCGGTACTTCACCGACCCCGAGGGCCACGACATGCGCGTCATGCTGGCCGGGGTGAAGCTGGCCCGCCGGATCGCCGCGCGGCCCGAGCTGGCCGAGTGGGTGGCCCGCGAGCTGGCGCCGGGCCCCGGGGCGACCACCGACGAGGAGCTGATGGACTACATCGGCAAGACGCACAACACCGTCTACCACCCGGCCTGCACGGCCAAGATGGGACCGGACAGCGACCCGATGGCGGTGGTGGACCCCGCGCTGCGGGTGCGCGGCGTGCGGGGCCTGCGGGTGGCCGACGCCTCGGTCATGCCGTTCCTGCCGGCGATCAACCCCAACATCACGTGTTTCATGGTCGGGGAGAAGTGTGCCGACCTGATCAGGGCGACATAGCCTAGGGGGCATGGCAGCTGAATCTCCCGCGCGCGCCGAACTGGGCGCGCGCTCGGCTGGCGCGTTCCGCGCTCGCTATCGCATCGCGTTGATTCCCGGGGACGGCATCGGGCAGGAGGTGTGTCCGGCGGCGCGCGCGGTGCTCGACGCGGCGGGTCGGCGGCACGGCATCCGGTTCGACTACGACGAGTTCGACTGGTCGTGTGCCCGCTACCTGAGCGAGGGCGCGATGATGCCGGCCGACGGGCTGGACCGGGTGCGTGGGCATGATGCGCTGCTGCTCGGCGCGGTCGGCGACCCTTCGGTGGCCGACCACGTCTCGCTCTGGGGCCTGCTCATCCCGATTCGCCGGCAGTTCCAGCAGTACGTCAACCTGCGCCCGATCAAGATCTTCGAAGGGGCGCCGGGGCCGCTGCGGAACGCGGCGGCCGGCGAGGTCGACCTGGTGGTCGTCCGGGAGAACACCGAGGGCGAGTACAGCGAGATCGGCGGCCGGTTCGGCCGGGGGACCGCCGCCGAGACGGCGGTGCAGGAGGCGGTGTTCACCCGGGCCGGGGTGAGCCGGATCGCCGACTTCGCCTTCCGGCTGGCCGCCCGCCGCGGCGGCGGGGTGACGTCGGCGACCAAGTCCAACGGCATCGTGCACACCATGCCGTTCTGGGACGAGGTGGTCGGCGAGCGGGCGGCCGCGTACCCCGAGGTGTCCTGGCGGTCCGAGCACATCGATGCGCTGTGCGCCAAGCTGGTGCTGGACCCGGCCCGGTTCGACGTGATCGTGGCCTCGAACCTGTTCGGCGACATCCTGAGCGACCTGGCCGCCGCCGTGGCCGGCAGCATCGGCATGGCGCCCTCGGCCAACCTGAACCCGGAACGCGAGTTCCCGTCCCTGTTCGAGCCGGTGCACGGGTCCGCGCCGGACATCGCCGGCCGCGGCGTGGCGAACCCCATCGGCGCCATCTGGACCGCCGCGATGATGCTGGAGCACCTGGACCACGCCGAGGCGGCGACCGAGGTCACCGACGCGATCGCCCAGGTACTGCGGGACGGCGAGGTGCGCACCCCGGACCTGGGCGGCAAGTCGACCACGGCCGAGTTCACCGCCGCCGTGGTCGACGCGGTCAGCGGGCCGACCGGTCCTTGATCATGGACGGGATGGTGCGGGCCAGGATGGACAGGTCGCCGCCCAGGGTGCGGGTGTGGACGTAGGCCAGGTCCAGGTTGAGCATTTCCAGCGTGCCCATGGTGGAGCGGCCGGAGACCTGCCACAGCCCGGTCAACCCGGGCCGCACGGCGAACCGGGGGCGGAAGCGGGCCGGGAACATGCGCGCCTCCCACTCCAGGCAGGGCCGGGGGCCGACCAGTGCCATCTCGCCCCGCACCACGTTGATCAGCTGGGGCAGCTCGTCCAGGCTGGTCTTGCGCAGGAAGTGGCCGATCCTCGTGATCCGGGGGTCGGCGTCCAGCTTGTGACTGCCGCCGCGTGTGGTGTCCTCGCCGCGAAGTTCGGCGGCGATCAGTTCGCGCAGCAGCTCGTCGCTGGCGCCGGTGCGCATGGTGCGGAACTTGTACATGGTGAAGGTGCGGCCGCCGAGGCCCACCCGGCGCTGGCGGAACAGGGCGGGGCCGTCGCCGGAGAGCCGGATCACCAGTCCGATCAGCAGCATCGGCAGGGCCAGCGCGAGCAGCCCCAGCAGGGCCAGGCTGAGGTCGATGACCCGGCGCGCCACGGAGGGCCAGGAGATCGCGGAGGGTGACAGCCCGAGGCCGACGTGCCCGTCATCGCGGCCGGCGTAGAGCATCGCACCTCCTCCTGTCACCTACCACGGTGACATAGAGTACGCCGCGTTCCCACGTGAGATACCAGACATCGCTTAAAACCTGATGGCGCTATCAGATCACACAGGGCGTGCCGGCGGCCGGGGAATACCCTCGGCTGGGTACGTTCGGACGGTGGCGACCAATCCGGCGACCAGCGTGGCGACCAACACCGGGGGGCGGCTGGACGGGCGGGTCGCCGTGGTCACCGGGGCCGCGCGGGGTATCGGCGCGGCGACGGCCGAGCGGCTGGCCGGGGACGGCGCCGCCGTGGCCCTGCTGGACCTGCGGGACGCGGGGGAAGCCGCGGCGCGGGTCACCGCCGCCGGCGGCCGGGCCATCTCGGTCTCCTGCGACGTGGCCGACCAGCGGTCCTGGGCGGACGCGGTCGCGCGCTGCCGCGCCGAGCTGGGGCCGGTGGACATCCTGGTGAGCAACGCCTACACGGTGGACGTGCGACCCCTGCACGAGGTGGACGCGGCCTCCTGGCAGCGGCAGCTCGCGGTGAACCTCACCGGCGCCTTCCACGGCGTGCGGGCCTGCCTGGCCGACCTGCGCGCGAGCGGTCACGGGTCGGTGGTGCTGACCTCGTCCGTGCACGCGCTGATCGGCCTGCCCGGGCGGGCGGCCTACGCCACCACCAAGGCCGGGCTCACCGGGCTGGCCCGGCAGCTCGCCGCCGAGTACGGCCCGGTGCTGCGGGTGAACTCGGTGCTGCCCGGGCCGGTGCTGACCGCCGCCTGGGACGAGATCGACGAGACCGACCGGCGGCGCAGCGCCGAGCAGACCATGCTGGGCCGGCTGGGCGACCCGGCCGAGGTTGCCGCCGTGATCGCGTTCCTGGCCAGCGACGACGCCTCGTTCGTCACCGGTGCCGCACTGGTGGTGGACGGTGGCTGGAGCGTGTACAAGACATCCTCCTGAGGGGAACGACGATGGGTGACTGGACGGCGCTGGCCGGCGAGCGGTTCGCGCTCGGCGAGGGTCTGCGGCTGCTCGAGACCGGCGGCGTGGTGATGGTGGACATCCTCAGCGGCCGGCTGCTGAGACTGCCGGCCGACCTGGCCGGCCAGCCGGAGGTGCTGACCGAACTGGCCGAACCGCTGGGCGCGGTGGCCCCGTTGGACGCCACCACAGCGGGCGGCGCCGGCTGGCTGGCCGCCGCCGGCACCGGCGTCGCGGTGCTGCGCCCGGGCCGGCCGGCGCACTGGTTGGCCCGCCCGGAGGACGGCCGGACGCCGGCGATGCGGATGAACGACGGCACCGCCGACCCGGCCGGCCGGTTCTGGGCCGGCTCGATGAGCTACGACGGGGTGGACGGCGCCGGGGCGCTCTACCGGGTGGACCGCGACGGTGCGGTGCACCGGGTACTGGAGGGGCTGGCCATCCCGAACGGCCCGGCGTTCTCGGCCGACGGTCGGCTGATGTACCTGGCGGACAGCGCGCGCGGGGTGATCTACCGGTTCGGCGTGGCCCCTGGGTCCGGCGAGCTGGGCGAGCGCACCGAGTTCGCCCGCATGGCCGAAGGCAGCCCGGACGGCATGACGGTGGACGCCGAGGGGTTCCTCTGGTCGGCCGTCTGGGGTGCCGGGGAGGTGCGGCGGTTCGCGCCGACCGGCGCGGTGGACCGCGTGTTGCCGGTCCCGGCCCGGCAGCCGACCAGCGTGTGCCTGGTCGGGACGAGGCTGGTGGTCAGCTCGGCGGCGGTCGGGCTGACCGAACCGGGGGAGTACGACGGCGCGGTGCTGCACACCGAGGTTGGTGTGGCCGGGGTGCCGGCGTCCATCGCCCGGGTGCGGTGGGACGGCGCGGTTTAGGCGGCACGGAATAAACCGGGCCGGTTGGCGGGTCGCACAGTCTGGGAGGCTTAACGTGCGGATCTTGGTGGTGGGTGCCGGCGCGACCGGCGGGTTCTTCGGCGGTCGGTTGGCGGAGGCGGGCCGGGACGTGACCTTCCTGGTGCGCCCCGGACGGGCGGCGGTGCTGCGGGAGCGCGGGCTGCGCATCGTCGGCCGGGGCGAGCCGTCGGTCATCCGGCCGAGGCTGGTGCTGGCCGACCAGCTGGCCGACCCGTACGACCTGATCCTGCTGGGGGTGAAGGCCACCGGGCTGCGCGGTGCGCTGGAGGACCTGGCGCCCGCCGTCGGGCCGGACACCCGGATCGTGCCGATGCTCAACGGGATGCGACACATCGACGATCTGGTGGAGTGCTTCGGCGACACCTCGGTGCTGGGCGGCGTGGCCATGGTTCAGGCCACCGTCGACGAGCACGGGGACATCCAGCGCCTCGGTGACCTGCGCAGCCTGTTCTACGGCAACCTGAACGGACAACCGGACGCCCGGCTGGAGGACGTGCACACCGCGCTCGGTGGCGCCGGGTTCAACACGGACATCTCGCCGGACATCCTCGGCGACATGTGGGCCAAGTGGGTGTTCATCGCCAGCGTCGGCGCGGTGACCTGCCTGATGCGCGGCACCGTCGGTGACGTGGCGTCCACCCCGGGCGGCGTGGAGTTCGCCGAGGCGGTGGTGGCCGAGTGCGCCTCGGTGGCAACGGCCGCCGGCCACCCGGTGCCGGAGGCGAACCTGCGCACCACGCTGGCCACGGTCACCGACGTGGACTCGGTGCACGCCTCGTCCACCTACCGCGACCTGGTGGCCGGCAACCCGGTCGAGGTGGAGCAGATCTTCGGCGACCTGGTGCGCCGGGCGGACGAGCTGGACGTCCCGGTGCCGGTGATCCGGCTGACCACCCTGCACCTGCGGGTGCACCAACAGCGAATCAGCGCCGGGGGACCGGCCGGGAGAGGAGCCGCATGACCCGGCCGAGGATCGCCCCCAAGGTCGCCGTGGTCTTCTACAGCGCCACCGGGAACGTGGCCGCGCTGGCCGAGGCGCTCGCCGAGGGCGCGCGCAAGGAGGGCGCCGAGGTGCGGGTGCGGCCGGTGCGCGAGCTGGCGCCGGCGGAGGCGGTGGCCGGCAACCCGCGCTGGCAGGCCTGGGTCGACGGCAACCCCTACGACACCAGCGCGACGCTGGACGACCTGGACTGGGCGGACGGCATCGCGCTGGGCAGCCCGACCCGGTTCGGCGGGCCGGCCGGTCAGCTGAAGGAGTTCCTGGACAGCACCGGCGGCCTGTGGGCCAAGGGCAAGCTGGTCGACAAGGTAGGCACGGCGTTCACCAGCTCGTCCACCAAGCACGGTGGGCTGGAGTCCACCATCCTGGCCATGAACAACATCTTCTACCACTGGGGTTCGATCGTGCTGCCGCTCGGCTACACCGACCCCTCGGTGATGGAGTCGGGCAACCCGTACGGCGGTTCCTTCGTGTCCCGGCGCTCCGCCGCGCCGGACGAGGAGGCGCTGGGGGCCTGCCGGGTTCAGGGTGCCCGGCTGGCCCGGATCACCGGACAACTGGTCGCCGGACGAGAGGTTTAGGAGTTCGCCATGCGGTTCGCCATCTCCATCCCGCAGTTCTTCGCCGACGGCGAGTTCGACCCGGCCGCGCAGCGGGCCTACCTGGCCCGGGCCGAGGAGCTCGGCTTCGACAGCGGCTGGACGCAGGAACAGATCCTCGGCTCCATGCCCCAGCTCAGCCCGCTGGAGACGCTCACCTTCGCGGCGGCGCACACCGAGCGGCTGCGGCTGGGGTGCGTGGTGTTCGTGACCCCGCTGCACAACCCGCTGCACCTGGCCAAGTACCTGAGCACGCTGGACCAGATCAGCCGGGGGCGGTTGGAGATCGGCGTGGGCATCGGCGGCGGGTTCCGAGACTTCGCCGCGTTCGGCATCGACGGCAGCCGGCTGGTGGCCCGGTTCAACGAGGGCCTGCGGCTGATGAAGGCGCTGTGGACCGAGCCCAAGGTCGACTTCGACGGCGACTACTGGAAGCTGGAGGGCGCCGGCATGGAGCCCAAGCCGTTCCAGAAGCCGCACCCGCCGGTGTGGTTCGGCGCCAGCGCGCCGGCGGCGCTGCGCCGGGCGGCCCGGCTGGGCGACGGGTTCTTCGGCGCCGGCTCGTCCACCACCGAGCAGTTCGCCCAGCAGGTCCCGGTGGTGCGCGAGGCGCTGGCCGAGGCGGGCCGAGATGTGGACTCGTTCCCGATCGCCAAGCGGGTGTACGTCGCGGTGGACGACGACGCCGACCGGGCCCAGCGGCGCATGGCCGAGGCCCTGATCGGCATCTACGGCCCGGAGTACGGGCGGAAGCTGGCACCCGTCGCGGTGACCGGGCGGCCCGAGGACTGTGCCCAGGGGCTGCGCGCGGTCACCGACGCGGGTGCCGAGCTGATCCTGCTCACCACGCTGTTCGAGCCGGCCGAGCAGATGGAGCGGCTGGCCGCCGAGGTGATCCCGCTAGCTCAGGTGTGAGACCGTGGCCCGGTCCTGCTCGGCGATCGGGACGACGCCGAGCGGGGCCTGCGGGTCGATCTTGTAGCTCATCGTCCGCTTGTAACCCTGCTTCTTCTGCATGCCGCTCTTGCGCCAGGCGGCGGTGAGGCCGGCCTTGGCCCAGAACGCCGGGCCGTCCAGCGAGCTGGAACGGGGCTTCCAGTGCAGCACGTTGCGCAGGATGCCGTTGCCGTAGTGACGGGCGTAGGAGCGGCGCACGTGGTCGGTCCAGTGCTCGGTGGTGAGCGAGATGGAGAAGTCGTCCAGGTTCTGGACCCGGTGCGGGCCGTTCAGGCCCCAGTGCAGCATCTGGCCCGGCTCGAGGTCGTAGACCTCGGCGTGCTCGTCGTACCACGGCTCGTACGGGAGGTCCTCCATGGCCAGGCTGCGGACCACGTTCTCCACCGAGGTGGCCGGCAGGAACGGCTCGGTGTTGGGGTAGATCCAGATGCGCTTGCGGCCCTTGATCTGCCACAGCGACTGGCCGGGCACGTCGAAGTGGTAGAACACCCGGGCCGTCGGGGACGAGATGAGCAGGCACATCTTGCGCTTGAAGGTCTTGAAGTCCGGCATGGTGTCGCCCAGCTCGCGGTACATCTGCTCGAGCAGCTCGGCGAACCGGGGGTCGGCCTTCTCCACCGCGATGGCGTTGATCCAGACCCGGCCGCCGCGCACCGCGTCGAGCACCTTCGAACCGGGCTGTCCGGCGCGGTCCACGTGGCCCCAGGTGGACACGTCATCACCCATGGTGGTGATGTCCAGGTCCCTCGGGTCCATGGTCTCGATCAGCTTGGCCAGCGACTCGTCGCTGAACAGGTCCTCGCGTTCGGCCAGGAGGTGCCGCAACCTCACGGTGTGGTTGCCCCACAGCTTGATGTCCCGAGGCGTGATGTTGTCGAAAACGCGTGGCACGGCGAACTCTCTCTCCAGTAGGGGGTGGCCCACTAGGTCCAACGTACGCGGGTTGGAAATGTTACCTAGGGTGCCCTTTGCCTCAGCGACCACCTCTCACCCGGTTCTCAGCGGCCGACGAAAATTCCGTTCTGCGGCCGGGGCGAGTCGAGTAGGGCGACCTCGGTGAAGCCGGCTCCGGCGAGCAGCTCCATGGCCCGCTCCCGGCCCCACACGGCCCCCAGCGCCGGGCCGCCGGAGGCCCGCGTGGTGGGTACGCAGAACATCAGGCTGATCGCGTAGCCCAGCGGGGCGTGCGGGTTGTCCAGGTTCCGCTCCAGGTGGCTGGAGAAGTTGGTGTCCACCATGACGAACGTGCCGCCGGGGCGAAGCGCCGCCCGCACCCTGGCCAGCACCGCCTCCGGGGCGCGCTGGTCGTGGATGGCGTCGAACGCGGTGATCACGTCGAAGCCGGGGTCGGTGGGCAGCAGCTCCGCGTCGGCGACCAGGAACTCGGCGTTGCGCAGGGCCATCCGCTCCCGCTCGGCCTCGGCCAGCGCGATCGCCTCGGGGGCGATGTCCAGCCCGAAGAACTCGGAACCGGGGAAGGCGGCGGCCATCAGGTTCACCGCGTGACCACTGCCGCAGCCCAGGTCGAGCACCCGCGCCCCGGAGCGCAGCCGGTCGGTGAGCCCGGGCACCGCGCCGAGGAACCCGTCGACCAGGTGGTCGTCGTACACGTGCCGCCAGGTCTCGCCCAGCGAATCGCCGGCCACGGCGGCGTACTCGGCGTACGGAACCCCGCCGCCCTCGGTGAAGCAGCGCTCCACGGCGGGCAGCACCGCGCCGAGGGTGCGCAGCGTGCTGGCCGCCGGCCCGACGTTGGCGGCGGTGGCCCCGGTGAGCAGGGCCGCGTGCTCGGCCGGGAGGACGTATTCGCCGGGCCCGGGGCGGTATTCGAGGATGCCGCCGGTGACCATGGCGCCCAGCCACTCGCGCACGTACCGCTCGTCCAGCCCGGCCCGGTCGGCCAGCCGCCCGCTGGTCGCCGGGCCGGCGGCGGCCGCCTCGAACAGCCCGGTCCGGTGGCCGATGCCGATCATCATGGTGAGTGCGCCGCCGGTCATCAGCTCGAGCAGCCGACCGCCGAACGCCTGGGTGCGTTGAAGATCCACGGACCTACCGTGCCATCCTCCGCTCGGCGCGCCGACCTGATTTCCCGGAGGTAGCGTCCGGGAGATGGCGAGCACGCGGGACTCACCCGGCCCGGAGTTCCCGTCCACCTGGGCCCGGCTCGACCCGGACAAGCCCGCGGTCGTGGTGCTGGAGGACGGGGGCGAACCGGCCCGGACCCTGACCTACGCGGAGCTGGATCAGCGGTCGCTTCGGCTGGCCCGGCTGCTGCACGCCGACGGGCTGGCCCCCGGGCGGCACATCGCGGTGCTGATGGAGAACCGGGCCGAGCTGTTCGAGGTGTGCTGGGCGGCGAAGCGTTCCGGGCTGTACGTGACCGTGGTGAACACCCGGCTGAACCCGGCCGAGGCGGCCTACGTGGTGCGCGACTGCGGCGCCGAGGCGCTGGTCACCTCGGCCGCCCTGGGCGAGCTGGCCGCCGCGATCGTGGACGGCACGCCCGGGGTTCGCCGGCGGCTGGTGGTGGGCGGCGAGCTGGCCGGTCACGAGGACTACCTCGGCGCGCTGACCGCGGTGTCGGACGGCCCGGCGCCGCCCGAGTGCGAGGGCGACACGATGCTCTACTCCTCGGGTACCACCGGGCTGCCGAAGGGCGTGAAGCGGCCGTTGACGCTGGCCCCACCGGGCGGGGAGTTCCGGCTGCGCCCGCTGCTGGCCGCGATGGGCTACGGGCGGGACACCGTCTACCTGAGCCCGGCGCCGCTCTACCACGCCGCCCCGCTGGGCTACAGCATGGCGGTGCACCGGTTCGGGGGCACCGTGGTGGTCATGCCCCGGTTCGACGCTGAGGGCGCGCTGCGGGCCATCCAGCGGCACCGGGTGACCCACGCCCAGTTCGTGCCGACCATGTTCATCCGGATGCTCAAGCTGCCCGAGCCGGTGCGCGCGGGCTACGACCACTCCGGCCTGCGCTCCGTGGTGCACGCGGCCGCGCCCTGCCCGGTGGAGGTCAAGCGCGCCATGATCGACTGGTGGGGGCCGGTCATCTGGGAGTACTACGCGGGCACCGAGGGCAATGGGATCACCTGCATCGACTCGGCGGACTGGCTGGCCCACCCCGGCTCGGTCGGGCGGGCGCTGGTCGGCCAGGTGCACGTGCTGGGCGAGCGGGACCGCGAGCTGCCGGCCGGCGAGACCGGCACGGTGTACTTCTCCGGCGGCGGCAGTTTCGAGTACCACAACGACCCGGAGAAGACCGCCGGCAGCCACAACGCGCGCGGCTGGAGCACCCTGGGCGACGTCGGGCACCTGGACGAGCAGGGCTACCTGTACCTCACCGACCGGCTGTCCCACATGATCATTTCAGGCGGGGTGAACATCTACCCGCAGGAGACGGAGAACGTGCTGGTGCTGCACCCGGCGGTGGCCGACGCCGCCGTGTTCGGCATTCCGGACCCGGAGATGGGTGAGCAGGTCAAGGCGGTGGTGCAGCTGGTCGACCCGGCCACGGCCTCGGCCGAGCTGGGCGCCGAGCTGATCGAGTACTGCCGAACCCGGCTGGCGCACTACAAGTGCCCGCGCAGCGTGGACTTCACCGAGCAGCTGCCCCGGCACGACAACGGCAAGCTGTACAAGCGCCTGCTGCGGGACGCCTATTCCGGCGGTGCGCCGGGGTCTACTGCCACCACTCGGTGACCAGCTCCAGGTGCCGGCGCATCCGGTGCCTGGCCAGGCCGCCGTCGCCGGCCAGCAGCGCGTCCACGATGCCCTGGTGCGCCTCGGTGGTCGCCCGCTCCTCCCCGGAGCTGGCGTCCGGGGTGGGCCGGCCGCTGTGCGCCTCGCCCTGCCGGGACCACAGCGTGATGATGATGCGCAGGAACAGCCCGAGCACCGGGTTGCCGGACAGCTCGGCCAGCTCCAGGTGCAGCTGGTGGGCCGGGGCCGGGGTGCGCTCCTGGCCGCCGCCGAACGGGTTGATCGGCTCGTCGGCGTGCAGCACGGTGCGCAGCCGCCGGGCCACCTCGGGCCGGTCGGCGCGCGCGGCCACCCGGTCCATGCAGGCCAGTTCCACGGCCTCGCGGACCACCCGCAGGTCCTCGGTCTTGATGCCCTGGAAGCCCAGGTACAGCGACATCGCCTCGATGCTGGCCGACGGGTCCGGCTTGGCCACCACCAGCCCGCCGCCGGGTCCTCGGCGCATGCGGGCCACCGAGTGGTACTCCAGCAGCCGCACCGCCTCGCGCAGCACGGCCCGGCTGACCTCGAACTTGGCCAGCAGCGCCGCCTCGGAGCCGATCACCGCGCCGACTTCCCAGCCGCTGCTGGTGATCTCGTTCAGGATGCGCTGGGCGACCACCTCGGCCAGCTTGCGGTCCTGGCCGGCGCCCCGCGTGGGCATGGACCAGATGGAGCCGGCGGCGTCGCTCGCGGCGGGCCGCCAGTAGCGCAGGAACTCGGTGCCGGCCTCCAGGTGCTGGACCGTGCGGAACTCCGCCCGCGCGCTCTCGCCGGCGATCACCGCCGCCACGATCGCCTGGTGGGCGTCGTCGGCCTCGGTCACCGCCGGGTGCGAGACGTCCGGCAGCTGGTGCATCGCGCCCTGGGTGTACTGCCAGGTCAGCCGGAGCAGCACGTCGACGAACAGGCGCAGCGTGGGGTTGCCGGACAGCTCGGCGATGACCAGGTGCAGCCGTTCCCTGACCTGCCCGTCGCGGCGGGCCACCGGGTCCGACTCGACCTCCAGCACCTCGCGCAGGCGGCTGATCCCGGCCTCGGTGACCTGCTCGGCGGCCAGCACCACGGACAGCGGTTCGAGGATCATCCGCGCGGCCAGCAGGTGTTCCAGGGTGGTGCCGACGAACTCCAGGTAGACCATCATGGCGCCGGTGGCGGCGCCCGCGTCCGGCGCCTTCACCACCAGTCCGCCGGCCGGTCCCCGGCGCATCGCGGCCACCTGGTGGTGCTCGACCAGACGGATCGCTTCGCGCAGCACCGCCCGGCTGACCTGGTAGCGCTCGCGCAGTTCGGTCTCGGAGCCGAGCATCTGGCCCACCGGCCAGCCCCGGCGCACGATGTCCTGCTCGATCTTGGTGGCCACTCGGGCGGCCAGCTTGCCGCTGCCGGCCAGATCCACATTTGCGGTGCCCGCGGTCGAAGAGCGTCCGGGGCGCGCGTTCGGCTCGGCGGTCGGACGCGCGTCATAGTAGGCGATCAACGAGGCTCCTCAGCACTACCGGGGCGGTCATTCTACGCAACGTGTATCCGTGTTTACTGAGCGTTCCGGTGGCCATCTCCCCCAAACGGATGTAGAACGGGCACAAATCAGTAACGATGATGACACTTGCCGGTCTCTAACGAGTGAGCGGCGAGCAGGTCGAGCGAGGTTAATTGAGGACTTAATAAAGAAGGTTAGTCGGTCCGCCGCCGGTAACCGGCACCGCACCGGGCGGACGCGCCGGAAATGTTGCGTGGACAAGATCCGGTATCGATACAGTCAACCAGAGTGGGGCACTCAAAGGAGGGCTAGCGCATGCCAGTTCACCCGGAAGCGGAGCAACTGTTGGCCGCGATCGCCGAGGCCGGGCTTCCGCCGACGGAGGAGCTGACGGTGCCGGCCGCCCGCGCGTCCACGGCCGGCTTCCTCGAGCTGCAGGGTGAGCCCACGGCGCTGGCCTCGGTGGATGCGCGCACGGTGCCGGGTCCGGCCGGGGCGATCCCGGTGCGGGTGTACACGCCGGCCGGCGACGGCCCGCTGCCCGTGGTGGTCTACCTCCACGGGGGCGGGTGGGTGATCGGCGACCTGGACGTCGTGGACAAGCCGTGCCGGCAGATCGCCGCGTCCACCGGCGCGATCGTGGTGTCGGTGGACTACCGGCTGGCCCCGGAGCACCCGTACCCGGCGCCCTTCGACGACTGCTACGCGGCCACCGCCTGGGTGGCCGAGCACGCCGGCGAGCTGGGCGGTGACCCCGCGCGGCTGGCCGTCGCCGGGGACAGCGCGGGCGGCAATCTGGCCGCCGCCGTCGCCCTGGCCGCCCGGGACCGGGGCGGCCCGGCGCTGAGCGCCCAGCTGCTGCTCTACCCGGTGATCGACTTCAACTTCGGCACCCCGTCCTACTCGGAGAACGCCGAGGGCTACCTGCTGAACAGGGCGTCCATGCAGTGGTTCTGGGCGCACTACCTCGGCGCCCAGGAGCTGGGCGCGGACCCGTACATCTGCCCCGGCCGCGCGGCCTCGCTGGCCGACCTGCCGCCGGCGTACGTGGCCACCTGCGAGTACGACCCGCTGCGCGACGAGGGGGAGTCCTACGCCCAGCGCCTGGCCGCCGACGGGGTGACGGTCACCGCCCGCCGCTACGAGGGCATGCCGCACGGCTTCCTCTGGATGCAGGCCGCGCTGCCGAGCACCGCGACCGTGTTCGAGGAGATGGCCGGCGTGCTGGAGGCCGCCTGGGCCGGCGTCGCCGCGGTACGGCCATGAGCCTCGGCGCCGACCAGAGCAGGGCCGACCAGGGCGAGCTGACCAGGCGCGCGGTGGCCAAGGCCGGCCGCCGGCTGGTCTGGGTGCTGGTGTTGATGTACGTGATCAACTACCTGGACCGGGTGAACGTGGGCTTCGCCGCGCTCACCATGAACCGTGACCTGGGCCTCTCCAACGCCGCCTACGGGCTGGGCGCCGGGCTGTTCTTCATCGGCTACTTCCTGTTCGAGGTGCCGAGCAACCTGATCCTGCACAAGGTCGGCGCCCGGCTCTGGATGGCCCGGATCATGATCTCCTGGGGCATCCTGGCCAGCGCGATGGCCTTCATCCAGGGTCCGGGGACGTTCTACCTGGTGCGGTTCCTCCTCGGCTTCGCCGAGGCCGGCTTCTTCCCCGGCATCGTGCTGTACCTGACCTACTGGTTCCCCAGGGCCAACCGGGCCAAGGTGATGTCGCTGTTCATGCTGGGGGTGCCGCTGGCCTCGGTGTTCGGTGCGCCGGTGTCCACCTGGCTGATCCAGAACGGGTCGGGCGTCCTCGGCTTCGAACAGGGCTGGCGGACCATGTACTTCATCGAGGGGCTGCCGGCCATCGTGCTCGGTTGCCTGGTCTTCGCGCTGCTGCCCAGCCGGCCGGACAAGGCCCGCTGGCTCAGCGAGGACGAGGCGCGCGCGTTGAGCGCGACCATCGCCGCCGAGGACGCCGCGCGGGTGCCGCACCAGCCGACGGTGTGGCGGGCGATGCGGCACCCGAAGGTGGTCGCCCTGTCCGCCGTGTACTTCGGCGTGGTGTTCGGGCTGTACGGGCTCGGCTTCTTCCTGCCGAAGATCATCTCGGGAATGCAGCAGCAGTACGGGGTGAAGTTCTCCCTGGTGCAGGTCGGCCTGATCACCGCGATCCCGTACGCGGTCGGCGCGGTGGTCATGCTGCTCAACGCGCGGCACTCGGACCGCTCCGGGGACCGGGTCTGGCACACCGCGGTTCCGGCGTTCGTCGGCGCCGCCGGGGTCGCCACCGCGCTGTACATGAACTCGCCCGTGCTGGCCATCGCCGCGCTCACCGTGTGCACGGCGGGCGTGCTCGCGGCGATCCCCGTGGTGTGGCAGCTGCCGACCGCCTTCCTCGGCGGGTTCGGCGCGGCGGCGGGTATCGCGCTGATCAACTCGTTCGGCAACCTGAGCGGGTTCCTCGGTCCGTACCTGACCGGCAAGCTGAGCGACCTGACCGGCAGCTTCCAGGCCGGCATGTGGGTGATCGCCGGCTTCATGGCGGCGGCCGGGGTGATCGTGCTGTCCCTGCGCCGGGAAGCCGCGTCGGAAGCCGCGTCGGACGTCGGGCCGGACCAGGGTGGCTGATCGCCCGGTCGCCGTGGTGGGCATCGGCGCGGACGGCCTGGCCGGGCTCGCCAAGGCCGCCCGGGACGCGGTCGCCGCCGCCGAGGTGGTGCTCGGCGGCCGCCGGCAGCTGGCGCTGCTGGGTGACCACCCCGGCCGGCTGGTCGAATGGCCGAGCCCGATGCTGCCCGCCCTGCCCGGGCTGTTCGAGCGGTTCTCCGGTGCCCGGGTCTGCGCACTGGCCAGCGGGGACCCGATGTTCTACGGGCTGGGCGCCACGCTGGCCAGGGTGCTCGGGCCGGACCGCATCGAGGTGCACCCGCACCCGTCCTCGCTGTCCCTGGCCTGCGCGCGGCTGCGCTGGGCGCAGCAGGACGTGGCCGTGCTGAGCGCCGTGGGCCGGCCGCTGGACCGGTTGCGTGCGCGGCTGGCGCCCGGCCGGCGGCTGCTGGTGCTGGTGCCGGACGCCTCCGGCCCGGCATCGGTGGCCCGGCTGCTCGCCGAGGAGGGCTACGAGGCCAGCGAGCTGACCGTGCTGGAGCAGTTGGGCGGGCCGGAGGAACGGATCTACGCCGGCAAGGCGGGCGCCTGGGCACACGCGCCGGGGGACGCGCTGGCCGTGGTCGCGGTGCATTGCGACGCCGAGGCGGCCGGGCGTTCACCCCTGCCCGGCCTCCCGGACGAGGCGTTCGAGCACGACGGGCAGCTGACCAAGCGGGAGATCCGCGCGCTCACCCTGGCCAACCTGGCGCCGCTGCCCGACCGGCTGCTCTGGGACGTCGGCGCGGGCGCGGGCAGCGTGGCGATCGAATGGCTGCGCGCCCAGCCGGCCGGCCGGGCCATCGCGGTGGAGCGGGACCCGGAACGGGCCGACCGCATCGGCCGCAACGCCGCCCGGCTGGGCGTGCCGGAGCTGCGCGTGGTGCGCGCATCGGCGCCGGAGGGGCTGCGCGACCTGGAACAACCGGACGTGGTGTTCGTCGGCGGCGGGGTCACCGGGCCCGGCGTGCTGGAGACCTGCTGGGCGGCGCTCCGCCCGGGCGGGCGGCTGGTGGCCAACGCGGTGACCGTTCAGTCCGAGGCGCTGCTCGGCGCCTGGCACGCCGACCGGGGCGGCTCGCTGACCCGGCTGTCGGTGCAGCGGGCCGTGCCGGTCGGCCGGTTCACCGGCTGGCGGCCCGCGCTCCCGGTGACCCAGTGGGTGGCCGACAAGCCGTGACCGGCTACCAGGGAACCGGGCCGGAGCGGTCGAAGAAGCCGCCGGTGGGGCCGTCCGGGCCGACGGCGGCCAGCTGGACGATCGCGTCGGTGCCCTCCTCGACGGTCTGCGGGCCGGAGTTGCCGTTCAGGTCGGTGGCCGTGTAGCCGGGGTCGACCGCGTTCACCCGGAACCCGGGCAGCGCCTTCGCGTACTGGGTGGTGAGCATGTTCAGCGCCGACTTGGAGGAGGGGTAGGTCAGGGAAATGACCGTGGACTCCACCCGGTCCCGGTCACCGGTGACCGCCAGGGAACCCATCCCGCTGGACACCATGACGATCCGGGGCCGGGCCGAGCGGCGCAGCAGCGGCAGGAACGCCCTGGTCACCCGGACCGGGCCGAACACGTTCGTCTCGTAGCAGGCGCGCATCTCGTCCGGCCCGGTCTCCAGGGGCGGTACCCGTGACCCGATGACGCCGGCGTTGTTGATCAGCACGTCCAGGCGGCCGTGCGCCCGCCCGACCTGGTCGGCCGCGGCCGCCACCGACTCGTCCGAGGTGACGTCCAGCGCCACCAGCTCGGCGGACAGGCCGTCCGCCGCCAGCTCGGCCACCGCCTTCGCACCCCGCTCGGCGTCCCGGGCACCGATCAGCACGGTCCAGCCGGATCGGGCGAGCCGGCGCGCCGAGGTCAGCCCCAGGCCCTTGTTCGCGCCGGTGACCAGCGCAATCGTCGTCTCTGTCATGCCTCCACGCTGCACCGGCCGCCGCCGCGCCGGGTAGCCCAGTCAGTACCAGGCTGAGCGGCTGCGCCGACCGCCCGACCGGGCCATGCTGGACGTATGGACCGGGCCGAGATGGGCGCCACCCTGCGTGGTTGGCGGGAACGCCTCACCCCCGCCGAGGTCGGGATGCCCGCCGGCATCCGCCGCCGCACGCCGGGGCTGCGCCGCGCCGAGGTGGCCCAGCTGGCCGGCATCTCGGTGGACTACCTGACCCGGCTGGAGCAGGGCCGGGGCGCGCACCCGTCGGACGCGGTGCTGGCCGCGCTGGCCAGGGCGCTGCGATTGGCCGAGGCGGAACGGGACCACCTGTTCCACCTGGCCGGTGCTAGCCCACCGGGGCCGGGGCGGATCAGCGACCGGGTGCGGCCCAGCGTGCTGCGGCTGATGGACCGGTTCACCGATCTGCCGGCCATGCTGATCAGCGCCAAGCTGGACCTGCTGGCCTGGAACGCCATGGCCAGTGCGCTCATCGGCGACTTCTCCGCGCTGGTCCCGGCGGAGCGCAACCTGGCCTGGCAGCGGTTCGTCACCGGGGCCGGCCGGATGGTGGTCACCCCGGACGAACGCGAGCAGCTGGAGCTGGCCGTGGTGGCCGACCTGTGGGAGGCCACGGCCCGCTACCCGCGCGACCGGTCGCTGAGCCAACTGGTCCGCCGGCTGTGCGACGCCTCACCGCGGTTCGCCGGACTCTGGGCGACGCGGCCCGTGGGTGTCCCGCACCAGGGCCGGAAACGGTTCGCCCACCCCGAGCTCGGCGTGCTGGAACTGGACTGCGACCCGCTGCACGTGCCCGGGGACGACCAGACGCTGGTCGTCTACTCGGCGGCGGAGGGGAGCCGGGAGGCCGAGGCGCTGGCGCTGCTTCGCGTGCTGGGCACCCAGCGCCTCGGCGCGGCGAACTTGCTGGACCGGGCCTAGCTAGATCAGGCCCAGCTAGATCAGGCCCAGCTGGCTGACCGCGTCGCGCTCCTCGGCCAGTTCGGCGACCGAGGCGTCGATGCGCTCGCGGGAGAACGCGTCGATCTCCAGGCCCTGCACGATCTCGTAGCGACCGTCCCGGCAGACCACCGGGAACGAGGAGATCAGGCCCTCCGGCACGCCGTACGACCCGTCCGAGGGGATACCCATGGAGGTCCAGTCGCCCTCGGGAGTGCCGTTGACCCAGTCGTGGATGTGGTCGATCGCGGCGTTGGCGGCGGACGCCGCGCTGGAGGCGCCCCGCGCCTCGATGATCGCCGCGCCGCGCTTGGCCACGGTCGGGATGAAGGTGTCCCGCAGCCACTGGTCGTCGCCGACCGCCTCGGCGGCGATCCGGCCGCCCACCTCGGTGCGGAACAGGTCCGGGTACTGGGTGGCCGAGTGGTTGCCCCAGATGGTCATCTTCTTGATCTCGGTGACCGGCACGCCCAGCTTGGTGGCCAGCTGGGAGATCGCCCGGTTGTGGTCCAGCCGGGTCATCGCGGTGAACCGCTCGGCCGGCACGTCCGGGGCGTGCGCCTTGGCGATCAGCGCGTTGGTGTTGGCCGGGTTGCCGACCACCAGCACCCGCACGTCGTCCGCCGCGCCGCTGTTGATTGCCTCGCCCTGCGGCTTGAAGATGCCGCCGTTGGCCTCGAGCAGGTCGCCCCGCTCCATGCCCTTGGTGCGCGGGCGCGCGCCGACCAGCAGGGCCACGTTCACACCGTCGAACGCGGTCTTCGCGTCGTCGGTGATGTCGATCGAGTCCAGCAGCGGGAACGCGCAGTCGTTCAGCTCCATGGCCGTGCCCTCGGCGGCCTTCACCGCCTGCGGGATCTCCAGCAGGCGCAGGCTCACCCGGGTGTCCGGTCCGAGCAGCTGCCCGGAGGCGATCCGGAACAGCAGCGCGTAGCCGATCTGACCCGCCGCGCCGGTGACGGTGACTTGGACGGAGCGTGACACAGGAGAATCCTTCCGATCCGGGATAAGCCGAGGTGACCGCGAGACTACTCAGGGTGCGCCGATCGTCACGCCGGTGGTGACAGTTATCTCCGGCGGGATGCGCCGCGCAGGTCCAGGATGGTGCGATGACGCTGCGGGTGTTGCTGCTCGGGGGCACCGCGGAGGCCCGCGCGCTGGCCGGCGAACTGGTGGGGCGCCCTGACCTCGCGGTGGTGTCCTCGCTGGCCGGGCGGGTGCGCAACCCGGCGCTGCCCGCCGGTGAGGTGCGCATCGGCGGGTTCGGCGGGGCCGACGGGCTGACCGACTTCCTGCGCGCGAGCCGGGTGGCCGCCGTGGTGGATGCGACCCATCCGTTCGCCTCGACGATGAGCGCCTCGGCGGTGGCCGCGACCGCGCGGGCGGGCGTCCCGCTGCTGGTGTTGCGCCGGCCGGGCTGGCAACCGGCCGAGGGGGACCGGTGGCACTGGGTGTCCACCCTGGCCGACGCGGCGGACGAGCTCGGCGGCCTCGGCGAGCGGGTGTTCCTCACCACCGGCCGGACCGGCCTCGGCACCTTCGCCGGGCTGGACCGACACTGGTTCCTGGTGCGCACCGTGGACCCGCCGGAGCCGCCCATGCCGGCCCGGATGCACCTGGTCCTGGACCGGGGGCCATACACCGTGGCCGGGGAGCGCGCGCTGATCACCGAGCACGGGATCGACGTGCTGGTGACCAAGGACAGCGGCGGCGAGTGGACGAGGCCGAAGCTGGTCGCCGCCCGAGAGCTGGGCGTCCCGGTGGTCATCCAGGCCCGGCCGTTGATCTCCGGCGCGCCCTCGGTGGACACCGTGCCGGAGGCGGTGAGCTGGCTGGACCGGATGCTCGGGAGCTAGCCGGATTCAGAGGGCATCCCGCAACTCCGGGGTGGAAGCCGGGCAACGACGGTATTGATCTTCGCTTGATCACCGGTTACGTGGTCACCAGGACACCAGGGCCGCTCCACCCGACCCAACCCGGCCACCCTGCCCTGATGACCATGAACTGACGCCGGCGTCGCGGCATCCAGGCTGGTTTCTTGAACCGGCACCGAACCCTCAGCCCGGAGCACGCCCGCACCGGCGCCCGGCACCTTCGCCGGGTGAACCGAGATCCAAGATGCTCTCTCAGAGAATGCCCTCGCTCGGCGTGGCCAACGCGTTGACCGCGGCCGAGGCCAGCGCGCTTCCCCCGCGCCGGCCGTGGACCACCAGGTGCGGCACGCCGGCCGGGTGGTCCGCCAGCGCGCGCTTGGACTCGGCCGCGCCGATGAACCCGACCGGCACGCCGACCACCGCGGCCGGCATCGGCGCCCCGGCGTCGATCAGCTCCAGCAGCCGGAACAGCGCGGTGGGGGCATTCCCGATGGCGACCACCGAGCCGCCCAGCCGGTCCACCCAGAGGTCCACGGCCGCCGCGCTGCGGGTGGTACCCATCTTCTCGGCCATGGTGGTGACCAGCGGCTCGTTGAGCAGGCAGATCACCTCGTTCTGGGCGGGCAGCCGGCGGCGGGTGACCCCGGCGGCGACCATGGTCGCGTCGCACAGCACCGGCGCCCCGGCGGCCAGCGCCGTGCGTGCGGAGGACACGACGCCTGGGCTGAACGCCAGGTCGACGGGCAGATCCGTCATGCCGCAGGTGTGGATCATGCGGACGGCCACGGTGGCCACGTCCGCCGGCAGGCCGGAAAGGTTGGCCTCGGCGCGGATGGTGGCGAACGACCGCCGGTAGATCTCCGCGCCGTCCCGGACATAGGAATAACCCGCCATAGGTCCTGAAAGTAAGCCATGGTTGCGCCGTCCCACGGTTGGGCCACGCCCCCGCGTGCCTACACTCCCGCGTTCCGCTGAACGCGGGGACGACGGCGCGTTCCGCTGAACGCGGGGACGACGGCGCGTTCCGCTGAACGCGGGGACGACGGCGCGTTCCGCTGAACGCGGGGACGACGGCGCGTTCCGCTGAACGCGGGGACGACGGCGCGTTCCGCTGAACGCGGGGACGACGGCGCGTTCCGCTGAACGCGGGGACGACGGCGCGTTCCGCTGAACGCGGGGACGACGGCGCGTTCCGCTGAACGCGGGGACGACGGCGCGTTCCGCTGAACGCGGGGACGACGGCGCGTTCCGCTGAACGCGGGGACGACGGCGCGTTCCGCTGAACGCGGGGACGACGGCGCGTTCCGCTGAACGCGGGGACGACGGCGCGTTCCGCTGAACGCGGGGACGACGGCGCGTTCCGCTGAACGCGGGGACGACGGCGCGTTCCGCTGAACGCGGGGACGACGGCGCGTTCCGCTGAACGCGGGGACGACGGCGCGTTCCGCTGAACGCGGGCACGACGGCGCGTTCCGCTGAACGCGGGCACGACGGCGCGTTCCGCTGAACGCGGGCACGACGGCGCGTTCCGCTGAACGCGGGCACGACGGCGCGTTCCGCTGAACGCGGGCACGACGGCGCGTTCCGCTGAACGCGGGCACGACGGCGCGTTCCGCTGAACGCGGGCACGACGGCGCGTTCCGCTGAACGCGGGCACGACGGCGCGTTCCGCTGAACGCGGGCACGACGGCGCGTTCCGCTGAACGCGGGCACGACGGCGCGTTCCGCTGAACGCGGGCACGACGGCGCGTTCCGCTGAACGCGGGCACGACGGCGCGTTCCGCTGAACGCGGGCACGACGGCGCGTTCCGCTGAACGCGGGCACGACGGCGCGTTCCGCTGAACGCGGGCACGACGGCGCGTTCCGCTGAACGCGGGCACGACGGCGCGTTCCGCTGAACGCGGGCACGACGGCGCGTTCCGCTGAACGCGCAGGCCGTGTTGGTCGGGAGTGCCTAGACTTCCCGCGGGGTCAGGGGATGAGCGCGGGAGGCTGAACACGATGGCGTTGTTGGCGGCCAGCACCTATCCGGAGCTGTTGGGGGCGGCGGTGCGCGAGGCGGCGGACCGGGTGTTCCTGCGCTGCGCGTCCGAGCGCACGGCGCCCGACGCGTTGGACGAGGTGACCTTCGACCAGTTGTGGCGACGGTCCCGGCGGGTGGCGGCCGGGCTGCTCGCGCGGGGTATCCGCCCGGGCGAGCGTATCGCGGTGGCGGCGCCCAACCAGGCCGAGTGGCTGGAGCTGTTCTTCGGCGCCGCGTCGATCGGCGCCGTGCTGGTGACGCTGAACGTGCGGTACCGGGAGTCCGAGCTGGACTACATGCTCAACCAGGCCGAGGTGCGGCTGCTGGTGACCGCGGCGCGGGCCGGGGACATGGACTTCGAGGCGTTCTACCCCGGTTTCCGGTCCCGGGTGCCCAGCTTGGAGCACGTGCTCTACCTGGGCGGCACCGGTGACGGGGAACGGTTCGGCGACCTGCCGGGCGACCCGGCCGATCCCGGCGAGCTGGACCGGCTGGCCGGTCGGGTGCGCTCCGCCGACCCGGCGGTGATCCTCTATACCTCGGGTACCACCGGTCGCCCCAAGGGCGCGGTGCTCACCCACGGCAGCCTGATTGCCGCGGCGTCCGGCCAGGCGAAGCGGCTGGGCACCGGGCCGGACGACGTGTGCTTCAGCGCGATGCCGCTGAACCACGTCGGCGGGATCACCTGCTCGATGACCAGCGCGTTGGTCGGCGGCTCGCAGGTGGTGCTGGCGCCGATGTTCTCCCCGGCGTCCGCGCTGGACGCGGTGGAGCGCTACCGGGCCACCATGTTCGGCGGGGTGCCCACCATGTACACGCTTACCCTGGGCCACGGGAGCTTCCCGGACCGGGACACCACCTCGGTGCGGCTGGCCATGGTGGGCGGCGCGAACGCGGACCCGACGCTCTGCGCGGCGATCCTGAAGGGCTTCCCGAACGCGCGGCTGTTCAACCTGTACGGGTTGTCCGAGGTGTCCGGCGCCTGCGTCATGTCCCAGGGGGACGACGACGTGGACACGGTGGCCCGCACCCTGGGTACCCCGCTGGACGGCATGGGGGCCCGGGTCGTCGACCTGGAAGGGCGGGACGTACCGGACGGCGAGGAAGGGGAGTTGCTGGTGCGGACCGACGGCGCGGCCGCCGGTTACTGGGAGCTGCCCGAGGCCTCCGCCGAGGTCTTCCTCGGCGACGGCTGGGTCGCCACCGGGGACATCGTGGTGGCCGACCCCGACGGGCACCTCACCATCAAGGGCCGGCGCAAGGAGATGTTCCTGCAGGGCGGGTACAACGTGTATCCGGTCGAGGTGGAGAACGTGCTCACCGCGCATCCCGGGGTGGCCATGGCCGCCGGCATCGGCGTGCCGGACCCGGTGCTCGGGGAGATCGGCCGCTACTACGTCCTGGCCAAGCCCGGCCACCGGCTGACCGCCGACGAGCTGACCGCGTTCTGCAAGGAGCGGCTGGCCAACTACAAGCTGCCCCGGCAGTACGAGTTCGTCGACGAACTGCCCACCACGCCGTCCGGCAAGGTGGCCAAGGCTCAGCTGAAGGCCCAGCTGAAGGAGCAGCTCAACCCGTCCTGAGCCGGGTACGGGCGATCCGCAGCAGCTCGCGCACCGGCCCGGCGGGCGCCGGGCCGGCCGGCCAGACCGCGCGCAGCGTGCGGGCCGGGGCCAGCCCGGTGACCTCCACCCGGACCAGGCGGCCGGCGGCCAGGTCCTCCCGCACGGCCAGGGCGGAGAGCACCGCCGGCCCGGCGCCGGCCCGCACCGCGCCCCTGATCGCGGCGGTGGAGGACAGCTCCAGCGCGGGCGGCCTTACCCGGGTGCCGGCGGGCAGTGCCGAGGCCAGCGCGGCGTCCAGCACCTGCCGGGTGCCCGAGCCGACCTCCCTGGCCACCAGCGGGGTGTCCGCCAGCTCGGCCGGGGTGAGCGGCCGGCGCCGGCGCGCCCACGGGTGACCCGGCGCCACCACGACCACCAGGGTGTCGCCGCCGACCGGCTGGGTGGCCAGGCCGTTCGGCACCTCGCTGCCCTCGACGAAGCCCACGTCGGCCTCGCCGGCCAGCACCAGGGCGGCCACCCGCTCGCTGTTGTGCACGCTGAGGCTGACCGAGCTCGGGGTCCGCCGGTCGGCCAGCTGGTCGGTGCGCAGCGCGACCAGCCAGCCCGGCAGCAGGTACTCGGCGACGGTGAAGCTGGCCACCACGGTCAGGTGGGCGTCGCGTTCCCCGCGCAGCGCGGTTATGCCCGCGTCCAGCCGTTCGGCGGCGGCCAGCACGTCGTTGGCCCAGTCGGCGACCAGTGCGCCCGCCTCGGTGAGCCGGCTGCCGGTGGGGCCTCGGGCCACCAGGGGCACGCCCACCAGCCGTTCCACGGTGCGCACCCGGGCGGATACCGCCTGCTGGGTCAGCCCGAGCTCCCGGCCGGCCGCGCCGAGGCTGCCGGTGCGGGCGACCGCGAGCAGCAGCTGCAACGCGCCGAGATCCGGTACGCGCGCGGACAGGACCACGGGACCAGCCTAGCCAGTCACAAGGCTACTTTGTGAGTGCCCCGCTCCGAGCCTACTGGTGGTCGCGCCGCAACGCCCCGAGCATCGAGACATGACCGCGGCAACTGACCACCACCCCGCCATCTCCGAGGAGGAGACCGGCGGGCCGCTGGCGCACCTCGGACCGAACTGGTTCGCCTCCGTGATGGGCACCGGCATCGTGGCGAACGCCGCCCTGGCGCTGCCGGTACGGGTGCCCGTGCTGCACCTGGTCGGGCTGGTCTGGTGGGTGTTGGCCAGTGTGCTGCTGCTCGCGGTCAGCGGCGCCTGGGCGGTGCACTGGGTGCGCCACCGGCCGGCCGCGTTGCGGCACGCGGCCGACCCGGTGATGGCGCAGTTCTACGGCGCGCCGCCGATGGCCCTGCTGACCGTGGGCGCCGGCGCCCTGCTGGTCGGGCGGGAGGTGATCGGCGAGGCGGCCGTCGGGGTGGCGTGGCTGCTGTGGCTGCTCGGCACGGTGTCCGGCCTGGTGGTCGCGGTGCGCGTCACCTACCTGATGTTCACCCGGCTCCGGCTGACCGAGGCGTCGGCGTTCGGTGGGTGGCTGATGCCGGTGGTGCCCCCGATGGTCTCGGCGGCCACCGCCGCGCCGCTGGTCCCGCTCGCGCCGGCCGGGCAGGCGGCGCTGACCCTGCTGCTGGCCGGCTACGCGCTGTTCGGGGTGAGCCTGTTGGCGTCGCTGTTCGTCACCACGCTGATCTGGCAGCGGCTGGCGCTGCACAAGCTCGGCGCGCCCGGGCTGGTGCCCACGGTGTGGATCGTGCTCGGCTGGCTGGGCCAGTCGGTCACGGCGACCAACGCGCTCGGTGAGCAGGCGCATCTGGTGCTGCCCGTGCTGTACGCGGAGGGCCTGGAGGTACTCGGGCTCGCCTACGGGGTCCCGGTGTTCGGTTTCGCGCTGTTCTGGCTGATCCTGGCTTCGGTGCTCACGCTGCGCACCGCGCGGTCGGGGATGCCGTTCGGGCTGGCCTGGTGGTCGTTCACCTTCCCGGTGGGCACCGTGGTCACCGGGGTGAGCGCGCTGGCCGTGCGCACCGGCGCGGTGGTCCTGGTGGGCGGCGCGGTGCTCGGGTACCTGAGCCTGCTCGCGGCCTGGACGCTGGTCACCGTCGGCACCGTGCGAGGGCTGGCGCGCGGCGAGCTGCTCCGACCGGCCTAGGCGGCGGTGGCGGTCCGGGCCGGCCGGGAGCGGCGGCGGGACAGGGCCACCCCGACCAGGCAGATCGCCCCGCCGGCGATGGCCAGCACGCTGGGCACCTCGGCGAGCAGCGCGGCGGACATGCCGATGGTGATCGGCGGGGCGAGGTAGGTGGTAACCCCGAGCCGGCCGGCGTCCGTCCGGGCCAGCGCGTAGGCCCAGGTGCTGAAGGCCAGCGCGGTGGGTACCAGGCCCAGGTAGGCCAGGCCCCAGGTGGCCGGCGCCGGTGCCGCGGCGACCTCCCGGACCAGGGCGGGCAGGTAGGGCAGGCAGGCCACCGCACCGATCACGCAGGCCAGGAAGGTGACCTGTAGCGCCGGGATCCGCCGCAGCACGGGTTTCTGGGCCAGCACCCCGGTCGCGTAGGTCACCGCCGCGACCAGGCACAGCACCACGCCGAGCACGTCCGCACTGGTCACCGAGGCGCGCGCGGTGGCGAAGCCGATCAGCACCGCGCCCGCGCAGGCCACCGCCGCGCCGATCAGCAGCCACCGGGGGAACCCCTCGCCCAACAGCGCCCCGGCGAACAGCGCGATCAGGATCGGGCCGATGTTCACCAGCATCGCCGTGGTGCCCGCGTCCACCCGCTGCTCGGCGGCGTTGAGCGCCACGTTGTAGACGGCGAACCAGGCCACCCCGCACAGCACCAGCAGCACCCACTCCCGCCGGTCCGGCCGCACCCAGGTGCGCCGGACCAACAGCAGCGCGCCGAGCCCGGCCGTGCCGACCAGCAGCCGGCCGAGCGCCAGCGGCCCGGCCGAGTAGCTGTGCCCCACCCAGCGGATGGCCACGAAGGCCGAGGCCCAGGCCAGCACGGTGAACGCCACGGCGAGCAGGGGGAGCACGGACACGCGGGACGGCGCGAGGGTCATGCCGCGAACGCTAAGCGGAAGACGCCCGCGCCGGTACCGAGTTTGTGCCGGTTACCATGGGTGCTCGCCCGCGCCGCGCGCCGTACTCGGCCGCCGGCCGCCACCGTCCTCTGGGAGATCGAGTAATGCCACAGATCAGCACGGCCAACTTCAAGGGTGGCATCAGCCTGGACCTGCCGGACGGGTTGTTCAACCTGGTGGAGTTCCAGCACGTGAAGCCGGGCAAGGGCGGCGCGTTCGTGCGGACCAAGCTGAAGAACGTCCGCAACGGTGCCGTGCTGGACCGGACCTTCCGGGCCGGTGAGAAGGTCGAGCAGGCGATCATCGAGACCCGCGAGCTGTCGTTCCTCTACAACGACGGGGACAACTTCGTCTTCATGGACCAGGAGACGTTCGAGCAGCTCGAGGTGCCGGCCGAGGTGATCGGCGACATCGCGGACTACCTGCTGCCCGAGATGACCCCGGCGCTGCGCTTCTACGGCACCGAGATCGTGGGCGTCGAGCTGCCCGCCTCGGTGGAACTGACGGTGACCGAGGTGGAGCCCGCCGTGCAGGGCAACCGGGTGTCCAACGCGACCAAGCCGGCCACCCTGGAGACCGGCAAGGTCGTCAAGGTCCCGCTGTTCGTGAACGAGGGCGACCGGATCAAGGTCGACACCCGCACCGGCGACTACATCACCCGGGTCTGAACCGCCGGCGGTACTCGCTGGGGCTGCATCGGTAGGCCGCCCGGAACGCCCGGCTGAACCCGGCCGGGTCGGTGAAACCCCAGCGCGCGCACACCTCGGTGATCGGGTCCCGACCCGCGCGCAGCGCGTCGCGGCAGCGCTCCAGGCGGCGTTCCCGGATCCACTGCGCGACACCGTGCCCGCGGCGGGCGAACAACCGGTGCAGCTGCCGGGTGGAGATGAAGTGCGCCGAGGCGATGTCCGCCGGGCCCAGCGCCGGATCGGCCAGTCGGGCCAGGATGTAGGCGTCGATGCGGTGCAACAGGTCGGTGGTCGCCGGGTCGGCCGGCGGTTCCGCGCCATGCTCGATGGCCAGGGTGGCCACCAGCTCGGCCACCTGGTGCGACAACCGGGCCTCGGCGGCGGGGCGCAGCGCGGGACGGGTGGCCACCAGGTCGGCCAGCAGGTGGCCGACCACCCGGCTCAGGCCATCCGCCGGGTCGAACCGGGTGGCGGTGACCGCGCCCGACTCGGCCGGGCTGAGCATCACCGAGGCTCGCGGCCAGGTGAACACGGCCAGCTGCCAGGGCTCGCCGCGCAGGCCCCAGTGGAACGGGCGGTCGGTCTCGTAGATGGCGAACTCGCCCGCCCGGAGCAGGCACTCCCGGCCGTCCTGGCCCAGCGCCGCCTCGCCGGCGCCGACCAGGCCGACCTGGAGATAGCTGGTGCGGTCGCGGCGGGCCAGTAGCGGCGTGCGGCGGGCGCCCTGGTTGATCGAGGAGACCTCGGACACCTGCAGCTCGCCGTGGGTGCGGCTGCGCACCGAGCCGGCGAACCGGCCGTGCGCGTCGGCCGGGTTGTCCAGCCCGATGTCCAGCGCGACGAAATTCTCCCTGATCAGGTCCCGCCACACCGGCAAACGGCGCGCGCTACCCGTCGAGGAACCGCCGCCGACCAGCACCATCGCTCCGACCTCCGTACCGCACGACGGTAAGGAACCGCGCCGGAGCGGTCAACGCGGTGGTCTAGGCGGCCACCTCCCAGCGTCCGAGCTCCCGTTCCGCCCGGTACACCCGCCACTCGTAGCCGACCGGGTAGTTCTCGTAGCTCCGGCCGCCGATGATCTCCGGCGCGTGTACGTCGAGTTTCTTGTCGGTAATCCGGGCGTGCACCATTCTTCCGGCATCCAGCTTCCACAGCTCGTAGCGGTAGGGCGAACTGTCCGGGTTGCTCATGCTGCGATGGGTTCCTTTCCTGGCCACACCGGCCGGGGTCTCCGGCCGAACGCGTGCAACACGCCCTTTGGCATACCCGGCACGGCGATGGCTACTCGGCAACTCGATCGATACAGACGGAAAGGAGGCTACTCCGCGTAACCAGGCCAGGCGGGGATCAGGCCCGCTGGGTGACCCGCTCCAGGCCCTTGGCCATGCCGCTGGCCAGCACCTTCAGGCCGGCGTCCAGGGCCGGGCGGTGCAGCGCCGGCGCGAAGTGCGGCCACAGTGCCATGGACCACTCCAGCTGGCAGCCCTGGTCGGTGTCGGTCAGCCGGTAGTCCTCGGCCAGCGCGCGGAACAACGGCAGCGGGGCCGACTCGACGCGGAACGCCCAGCGCGAGCCCTGCTCGTGCAGCAGCACGGTCTCCTCCACGACCAGCCCGCCGGCCCGCACCCGGCGCCGGGAACCCACGTGGTCGGCGGTCTGCACGACCCACCGGCCGCTGTGGTCGAACCCCGGGCAGAAGTCGCCCCACCGGGCGGGGTCGCCGGTCAGCAGGTCGAACACCGCCTGCCGGGGCGCACGGACCGGCACCGTCCTGGTGACCAGGACCGGAGCGGAGGGTATGTCTTCGACGCCGACGGCGCGCAATGTGGCCATGACCGGTGTTTATACCGCCGAGGACGGCGGTGGGCGCGGCGGCCCGGCCCGGGGCACCACGATCGGCAACCTGGCACGCGCTGCCAAGCCGCTGGCACGACCGGCCTGGCGGCGCCCCGCCCACCCGGGCAGGCTCGGTGAATGAGTACCACCGAGCTGCCGCTCACCAGTTCCACCACCACGGTGCGGGCCGCCTGTCCGCACGACTGCCCGGACACCTGCGCGATGCTGGTGACCGTGACCGACGGCCGCGCCACCGGCGTGCGCGGCGACCCGGACCACCCGTACACCCGGGGCGGGCTGTGCGTGAAGGTCAACAACTACCACGAGCGGGTCTACCACCCGTCCCGCGTGCTCCACCCGATGCGCCGGGTGGGGCCGAAGGGCAGCGGCCGGTTCGAGCGGATCAGCTGGGACGCCGCGCTGGACGAGATCGCCGAGCGGTTCCGTGCCACCATTGCCGAGCACGGCGCCGAATCGATCATGCCGGTGAGCTACCTGGGCACCCAGGGGGTGCTGAACGGGCTGAACGTGGGCGACCCGTTCTTCAACAAGCTGGGCGCCACCGTGGCCGAGCGCACCTACTGCGACTCGGGTGCGACGACCGCGTGCGCGATGACCTTCGGCCCGACCCCCGGGGTGGACCCGGAGAGCCTGGTGCACTCCCGCTACATCGTGCTGTGGGCGTGCAACGTGGTGAGCACCAACCTGCACCTGTGGCCGATCATCGCCGAGGCGCGCCGCCGAGGCGCCAAGGTGGTGGTGATCGACCCGACGCGCAGCCGCACCGCCCGCCGCGCGGACTGGCACCTGGCCATCCGCCCCGGCAGCGACGGCGCGCTGGCCCTGGCCATGCTGCACGTGATCACCACCGAAGGACTGGTCGACGAGGAGTACGTGCGCGAGCACACCGTCGGCTACCCGGAGCTGGTCGAGCGGGTGGCCGGGTACACCCCGGAGTGGGCCGCCGAGCGGACCGGCATCCCGGCGGCCGACATCCGCACGCTGGCCCGGGAGTACGCCACGACCGACCCGGCGGTGATCCGCATCGGGGTGGCGGTCGAGCGGCATGCGGGCGGCGGGCAGACGGTACGCGCGATCGCCTGCCTGACCGGGCTGGTCGGGGCCTGGCGGCACGTCGGGGGCGGGCTGCTGCAGATGCCGCTGGCCGCGTTCCCGGTCAACTGGGGCGGGTTGATGCGGCCGGACCTGGCCACCCCCGGCACCCGGGTGGTGAACCAGTTCCTGCTGGGCCGGGCGCTCACCGGCGAGCTCGGCCTCGACCCGCCGGTCAACGCGTTGATGGTCTACAACTCCAACCCGGTGGTGGTCTGTCCCGAGCAGCCGAAGCTGCTCGCCGGCCTGGCCCGGGAGGATCTGTTCACCGTGGTCAGCGAGCAGGTCATGACCGACACCGCCGAGTACGCGGACATCGTGCTGCCGGCCACGACCCAGCTGGAACAGCGGGACATCATGTTCTCCTGGGGGCACCTGTACGTCACGCTGAACACCCCGGCGGTGGCGCCGCTCGGGGAGGCGGTGCCCAACACCGAGCTGTTCCGTCGGCTGGCCGCCCGGATGGGCTTCACCGAGGACTGCTTCACCGCCGGCGACGAGGAGCTGATGGCCAACGCGTTCGACTGGTCCGCGCCCGCGCTGTCCGGGATCACCCTGGAGACGCTGGCGGAGACCGGCTGGGCCAGGCTCAACCTGCCGGACGCGGACCACTGGGCGCCGCACGCGGAGGGGAACTTCCCGACCCCGTCGGGCAAGCTCGAGCTGCGCTCCTCGCTGGCGGAGCGGGCGGGCAACTTCGTCAGCCCGGTGTTCCGGCAGGGTTCGGGTGACCACCAGCCCGGGGGAGCGGTCGATCCGCTGCCGCACTACATCCCACCGGAGGAGCCGGCGAGCGGTTATCGGCTGGTATTGGTCTCCCCGAAGTCACACGCCTATCTCAACTCCAGCGCCGGGGACATGCCGGCACAGCGCCGGGTGCAGGGCGAGCCGACCCTGCTGGTGCACCCTCAGGACGCGGAGGAGCGGGGGATCGGGGCGGACGAGTACGTCCGGGTCTACAACGACCGGGGTGAGTTCGTGGTGCGCGCCGAGCTGACCGACCAGGTCGCGCGCGGGGTGGTGGTGTCGCCGATGGGGGCCTGGCGGCGGCACAGCAAGGCACAGTCGACGGTCAACGCGGTGACCCCGTTCCGGTTCGCCGACCTGGGCAACGCGCCGACGTTCTCGGACACCCGCGTGGAGGTGGAGCTGGTTTAGGGCTCGCCGCCGACCTCCGGGCCCTGGTAGCCCTCGCGCGAGGTGTGGTCCATCCCGACCTCAAATCCGATGCCCTCGCTGATCCGGTTGCCGCCGATCAGTGCCCCGGTGGACTTGTTGTCCAGCCCGAACGCCTTGGTGTTGCTACCGGTGATCACGTTGTTGGTGAGCACCACGTTCTTCACGTCGTCGATCCACACCGCCTGCGAGGCGTGCGAGTCGCAGAAGTTGTTGGTGAAGGTGATGTGCGCGCTCTCGCCCTTGCCACTGCCGTCGCCGGCGCCGCTGTTCGGCCCCTCGGCGATCAGGCACTGATTGTCGATCTTCTCGCACCGGTTGCTGTGGATCAGCACGTTGCTGCTGCCCGGGGTGTTGGTGGCGAAGGTCTGCATGCAGTCGGCGTGCGCGCCGCCGGAGTTCTTCACGTCGCTGACCGTGTTGTGGGAGATCAGCAGGTCCTTGCCGAAGAACCGGATGCCGTCGCCGTCGCCGCCCTTCGGCCCGCGCACCGTGTTGTTCAGGAGCGCCGAGCCGGTGCCGGTCATCTCGATCGCCGGGGCCGCCGCGTCCACCGAGTTGAAGCCCTGCACGATCACGTGGTCGGCGCTGACGCTGATGCCCTTGACCGTTCCGTTCCCGTCCCCGATCACCATGATCGGTGCCGAGGCGGTGCCCGAGCGAGTGATCTTGAGGCGGTCGGCGGGACCGCCGTCCCGGGCGCAGATGCGGTCGCCCGGGACAGCGGCGTCGACGGCGGCCTGCAGACCGGCGCCGTCGACCTGTTTGGTGCAGTTGGCGAACACCGGGGCCGGGCGCAGCGCGCCCGGCCCACAGATGTCCACGCCGGCGGGGGCGAGCGGCGCCGCGAGGGCGCTGGCCAGCGCGCCGACCACCCCCCACGACGCGGAGCACTCGCCCGACACCGGGCTGGCCGCCGGAACCTGCGGCAACCCGCCCGGCAGCGCCGGCGCCGGCGGCAGGCCACCCGGAACCTGGGGCAGACCACCCGGAACCTGCGGGAGACCGCCGGGCAGGGCCGGGGCCTGCGGGAGCCCGGCGGGCAGTTGGGGCAGGCCGCCCGGTAGCTGCGGAGCCGGCAGCCCGCCGGGCAGCTGGGGCACCTGTGGGAGGCCGCCCGGCACCTGCGGCAACCCACCCGGCAGTTGGGGAGCCGGTAATCCGCCCGGAAGCTGCGGAGCCGGCAGCCCGCCGGGCAGGGACGGCGCCCCGGGTATCGGCGGAGCCGGGGTGACCGGGGGCAGCGTGCGAGGCACGTCGCCCGAGTCGCCCGGCGCGCTGGTCTCACCCGAGGCGGCATTGGGCAGGCCGGGCAGGGCCGGGGCCTGCGGGAGTCCGGCGGGAACCTGGGGCAGCCCGCCGGGCAGTGACGGCGCCTGCGGCAACCCGCCGGGAAGCGAGGGAACCTGCGGGAGACCGCCGGGCAGCGACGGCGCCTGCGGCAACCCGCCCGGAAGCGACGGAACCTGCGGGAGACCGCCGGGCAGCGACGGGGCCTGGGGCAGGCCGCCGGGCAGCGACGGGACCTGGGGCAGCGACGGTGTCTGGGGCAGGCTCGGCACCGGTGGGACGGTCGGCTCCGCCGTGGGCACGGTGGGGTCGACCTGCTCCGGCGAGTCCTCCTGCTCCTCGGGGTCCTCCGGCTCCTCGGAGGCCGAGGGCTCCGGGCTGGATACGACCCCCACCCCGGGCGCGACCGTGGGTGGTTCAGGTTTCGGCGGCGGTGTTGGTTTCGGCGGAACGGTGAGGGTCGGTATTTCCGTGCCCATGGCGGCCGGCAGGTAGCCGCGGTCCACCCCTTCCGCCGTGTCCTGCCCGGTGGGCATCAGGGCGGCGGAGAGGACCAGCGCCCCGCCGGCCACCCCGAGCACCGCGCCGACCCGGGGCCATAAGCCCGGCGCCCGGATGCCTTTCGTGATCATGATGACGTCCTCCCCCGACGACGTGGCTCGCGCCACTGTTCATCCGTTGGTGTGAGGCAGCCAGGCGAGCCCGCCATCCCCACATGTCTCAATCACCACTTCGGTGAACCGGGAAGGTCGGGTTGACCTGCCCGGATCAGTGATGTCCGGGGGACCATAGATCGTTTCTGTCACGATCTGCGGGACATTCACCGCACGGCGTGAGTTCGTGTCCCATGATCAGGTGCGCAGAGTCACCTGGGAGTGATCGTCATCCCTTGCGCGGAGCTGGCCGCCCATCCGCTGGAGAGGGTCTCCGACTTTAGACCGAAATGGGGGTATGACCTGGGGCTGCGCTCGAACACGCGAGTACGCTGGGTCCCGATCGGACGAATGTGTCAGTCCGGTAACCTCCGATCGGCGGCACGGACGATCGGCGTTACGACGCGAGTGTGGCTGGAAGCGTGACCGGCGTGTCCGCCCGGTAGGCCATTCGAGTAGTCGAGCGCCGGCCGGGCCACACACCCGCAACTAAGGAGAGTTGAACTCGTTGATCGGGCTAGAACGTAGGAACTGGTTGATCGAAGGCCTTTTGCCCGGCCCTGTCAATAGCTGGCGGCGGTCGAGCAAAGTGCTGCGATCGCTGGACGAGCCGATCAGCGCAGATCTGGGTGTCTGCCGCGATGGGGGCAAGTGATGCAGAGGCTGTCAGGGGCCAAGTGGGGCTACGTCACCCGCCGGATGGATGCCGGCGAGCGTGACAACTTCCTCATCGGTGGAGTGACGCAGGAGCCGCGACTGGGTGATTTCGTCGTGGCCACCGTGGCGAAGCTCGGTGAGCACGAGGCCCTGGAAGACCCACACGGGCGGCGTGCCCGGCTCTACCCCGGAGACATGCTGGTCGGCGCGTACGGGAACCGGTACGCGACCGACTTCTACGAGGGCTACATGCCGGGCGTCGGTGACGCCGTGCACCTGCTCACCTCCGGTGGGCTGATCGGCACCGTCGCCTCCTCGCACACCAGCCGGGGCGAGCCCACCGAGCTCGAGGTCATCGGCGCCCTCACCAAGGCCGACGGTGTCCCGCTGAACACCGAGGACTTCGTGGCGCCCGCGCCGGCACAGGCACGGCCCGAGCTGGGCACCATCGTGGTGCTGGGTTCCGGGATGAACGCCGGCAAGACCACGGCGACCGCCGCCATCGTGCGCGGGCTGTCTCGCGCCGGCCTGAAGGTCGGCGCCGGCAAGGTCACCGGCTCCGGCAGCGGCAAGGACCACTGGTCCTACGTCGACGCCGGTGCCGCCTACGTGGCGGAGTTCCTCGACTTCGGCATGCCCTCCACCTTCGGTTACCCGGTGGACCGGCTGATGAAGACCACCGTCGACATCCGAGACCACCTGGTCGCGCGCGGCGCGGACGTGGTGGTGCTCGAGGTGGCCGACGGTGTCCTGCAGGACGAGACCCGTTACCTGGCATCGCAGCTGCCCGGTTTCGCCGACCACGTGGTACTCGCGGTCGGGGATGCGCTGGGCGCGGTGGCCGGTATCGGTGTGCTGGCGGAGCTCAAGGTGCCGGTGCGGGCCGTCTCCGGGTTGGTCACGGCCAGCCCGTTGGCTACCCGGGAAGCCGCCGCCGCGACGGATCTGCCTGTGGTGTCGCCGGCCGAGCTGGCCGGCGGGGCGGCTGTTGACCTCCTGGCCGAGATCTCGGTCGACGACCTAGCCAAGCTGGACGGTTCTCCCGCATGATCACTGGTTCGGCCCCGGCGCCGGACGGCCGACGTTCTAGACCGATGCCCGAGGTGTCACACCCGGCACCGGTGGGCGGATGAGCACTGCCGAGCAGCCCGACATAGGTCTGCTACGACAGCTATGGCGATTTCGGGCATACGGACGACGCGAGCTTCGACCTCTGCTCATAGGTACCTCGATGCGGGCCGGGGAGCTTGCGGCGGATCTCGCCGCGCCCTGGCCGCTCGCCCTGGTCATTGACCATGTGTTGTTGAAGAAGCCGCTGCCGGGGTTTTTTGCCCCGGTGGCGACCATTTTCGGTGAGGCGCCCGTCGCCAAGTTCGCGGTGGCGGCGGTCGCGGTGCTGCTCATCACCGCCACATCCGGGATGTTCGACTACCTGGGCGACCGGATGATGAACAGCTCGGGTGAGCGGATCACGTCCTCCATCAGGTCGGACGTGTTCGCGCACCTGCAGCGGCTGCCCATGACGTACCACGACGAGCAGCCGGTGGGTGAGCTGACCAGCCGGGTGGCCACGGACACCGGGCGGATCGAGAACGGCCTGGTGGAGCTGTTCTCCACGTTCATCCCGGGCGTGCTCTCGCTGGTCGGCTTCGCGGTGGTGATGCTGACCATCGACTGGCGCCTGGGCCTGATCGCGCTGGCGGCCGCGCCGCTGGTGTTCGCCACCGCGTCCCGCTACACCCGGCTCACCCGGAAGGCGGCCCGGCAGCGCCGGGCCGCTGAGGGCCGGATGTCCGGGTTCATCGCCGAGTCGCTGCAGGGCATGCGCACCATCCACGCGTTCGGCAGCCAGGACGCGCACGACCGGCGGTTCGCCGACGGCAACGCCGACGTGCTGCGCACCGGGCTGCGCTCGGTGGAGCTGCGCGCGCGGTTCACTCCGCTGCTCGAGGCGGTCAGCTCGATCGGCACCGCCTCGCTGCTCTTCGTGGGTGGCTACGGTGCGATGAACAACTGGTGGACCATCGGTGTGCTGATGGTGGTCAGCAGCTACCTGAAGGACATGCTGAAGCCGTTGCGGTCGCTGTCCAAGCTGGCGCTGACCTTCACCCAGGGCGCGGCGTCCGCCGAGCGGATCGCGGCCATCTTCGACGAGCCCCGGCCCTCGCCCGGGGACGGGGCCGGACTGCCGGAGCGGATCGCCGGCGGACTCCACCTGAGCAACGTGCGGCTGGACTACGGCCGCGGCCCGGTGCTGAACGGCCTGGAGTTCACCGTCCGGCCCGGGGAACGGATCGCCCTGCTCGGCGCGAACGGTGCCGGCAAGTCCACCGTGCTCTCCCTGATCGCGGGCCTGTACGCGCCCACCGAGGGGGACGTGCTGCTGGACGGCACGCCGTTGAGCGAGGCACCCGACTGGTGGCGGCACCGGCAGGTCTCCATGGTGCTGCAGGACACCTTCCTGTTCTCCGGCACCATCGCGGACAACATCCGGTACGGGCGCCCGGACGCCACCGACGAAGAGGTGACCGACGCGGCGGCCGCGGCGCTGGTCAACGAGTTCACCGACCGGCTCGAGCACGGCCTGTTCACCAAGCTCTCCGACGGCGGCGTCGGCCTCTCCGGCGGCCAGCGGCAGCGAGTGGGCATCGCCCGCGCGTTGTTGCTGGACGCTCCGGTGGTGCTGCTCGACGAGCCGACCACCGGCCTGGACGTGCACGCCGAGGAACTGGTCGTGCGGGCGCTGACCAGGCTGGCCGAGGGCCGCACGGTGCTGATGACCACGCACCGGCCGGCGCTGATCCGGCTGGCCACCCGGGTGGTGCACCTGGAGAAGGGCCGGCTGCGCGTGGAGCAGCCCCGGATGGACCCCAGGCAGCGGCCGATGCCGCCGCGTGTGCAGCAGCCCCGGTTCGGGCCGCAGCCACCGATGATCAACCCGAACGAGCCGACCCGGCGCCTGCCGGTGATCCAGGACGGCTTCCGGGGGCCGGGCGCCCGGGTGCCCCGGATCGGCACCTTCGACCGTCAGATGCCGCCGCTGAACCCGGCCAACGGCACCGGCGGCCTGCCCATGCCGAAGGGGCGGCCCGGCACCGGGCAGTTCGCCGCCACCAACGGCCAGCCGTCCAACGGCCAGCCGGAGAACGGCTATCCGCGCAACGGCCTGCCCCCCAACGGCAACGGGAACGGCAACAACGGCAACGGCAGCAACGGCAGCAACGGCAACGGTGTGTCGAACGGCCACCCGAACGGCAACGGGCACGCCGCCGACGGCCAGTCGGGCAACGGCCATCGCCTCAACGGCCAGCACGCCGAGGAGGAGCGGGCCAACGGCGAGTACTCCGGCAACGGCCACCACGCCTCCAACGGCAACGGCCACCGGCTGGACGAGGTGGACGAGCCCTCGGACGGCGGCAGCTATCCGCGCCGGCACGCCCGCGAGGACGAAGAGTCCACTCAATTGCGCTGAACGATTGGCGAGCCGGCCGGTTTCGCCAATCGTTCGGCCGGCCGGGGCCTCCGGCTTGACAGGAATTTGGCCGCCGTTCAGGCTCTCCCCACGGTGATCGCGCGGGTGGGCGCGTGATCACGGGACGAGCGACGGAGGTCGTCATGTCGCAACCAGCCGCTGGCCCGGAATCGGGTGCAATTAGAAGTCTTATTCCAGCTCGAATAGACCGACTACCCTGGTCGCCATTTCATACCAGATTGGTCGCCGCGCTCGGCGTTGCCTGGGTGCTGGACGGCCTGGAAATCACCGTCGTCAGTTCGATCGCCGCATTGCTCACCAAGCCGGAGTCGCTGAACCTGCCGGCCGTCGTGGTCACCGGAAGCGCCTCGGTATACCTGCTCGGCGAGGTGGCCGGGGCGTTGTTCTTCGGCCATCTCTCGGACCGGCTGGGCCGGCGGAACCTGTTCATCCTGACCCTGGCCATCTATCTGATCGGCAGTGGCCTCACCGCGTTGACACTGAGCAACGGGCCGGTCTCGATCGGCTGGCTGTTCCTCACCCGGTTCATTGCCGGTATGGGCATCGGCGGGGAGTACGCGGCAATCAACTCCGCCATCGACGAGCTGATTCCCGCGCAGTATCGCGGCCGGATCGACCTGCTGGTCAACGGCACCTACTGGCTGGGCGCGCTGTTCGGCACGCTGGGTTCGTTCATTCTGCTGAACGAGTTGGAGCCGAACCTCGCCTGGCGGCTGGCGTTCCTGCTGGGGCCGGTGCTCGGTCTGATCATCATCATCGTCCGGCGAAACCTGCCGGAGAGCCCGCGATGGCAGATCATGAATGGCAGGGCGGAGGAGGCCGAGGCGTCGATCTCACAGATCGAACGCGAGGTCGAGCGCACCGGCCGGGCGCTCCCGCCGGTGGACGAGAGCAAGGTGCTGGAACTGCGGCCGGCGGAAAAGATTGGCTACGTCCAGCTCACCAAGGTGCTGTTCAAGGAGTATCCGACACGCGCCGTACTCGGCGCCTCCCTGATGATTACCCAGTCCTTCCTGTACAACTCCATCTTCTTCACGTACACGATCGTGCTGGCCAAGTTCTACGGCGTCCCGGCGGAAAGCGCCCCGGTATACCTGATCGCCTTCTGTATCGGAAACTTCCTCGGTCCGCTCCTGCTCGGGCGATTCTTCGATACCGTCGGACGCAAGGTAATGATCTCCGGCACGTATATCCTTTCCGGCATTCTGCTGGCGATCAGCGCGGTGCTGTTCAACCAGGGCATGCTCACCGCGATGACCCAGACCCTGGCCTGGTGTCTGATCTTCTTCTTTGCCTCGGCCGGGGCCAGCGCCGGTTACCTGACGGTGAGCGAGCTGTTCCCGCTGGAGGTGCGGGCCAAGGCGATCGCGGTGTTCTTCTGCATCGCGCAGGCGTTCGGTGCGCTCGGGCCGGTGATCTACGGCAAGCTGATCGGCGAGGGGCCGGACCCCGACGTCGGCAACATGTTCATCGGTTTCATGATGGCCGCCGTGATCATGATCATCGGTGGCCTGGTGGCGGTCGTGTTCGGGGTGAACGCCGAGGGCAAGTCGCTGGAGGATCTCGCCCCGCCGCTGGGCTCGCTGGACCGCCCCGGTTCGGCGCGCGCGGAAGGCGCCGCGCCGCCCTCGCCGGCCTGAGCGCGAATCCGAGTTCGGCTCCGGCGTGACACCCGGTCGTGTTCAGGTGCCACGCCGGAGCTGACCTGCCTCCGCTCCCGGGGTAGGTTCTGGTCCAGGTTGCGCTATAACGAGGCGGACGTTGTCTTCCCGTCACAACGTGGCCGCCAGGTTCCGTGCCTCGGACACGATGACCAGGAGGGCGGGCGGTGACAGCGTCACAGGACTCGACGAGGACGTCGAAGCTGAGGAGCACCGTGTCCGTTACCGTTCTGCACCCAGGTTCGAGTTCTCTCCTGCGTGGCCTCGCCACCCGGCTGGACAGCCCCGCGCGTGGCGAGGCGGTGTCCGACACCGTGCTGCGGACGGTGTTCCCGGACCGGGCGGGGGACCGAGGCTTCGTGGCCACCCTGCGCCGCTGCTCCATGGAGAACGTGGCCTGCGCGTCCGGCGTGCTGGCCGGCCGGCTCGCGCTGACCGACGTGGATGCCCCGTGCGCGCGCGATTTCGCCGCGCTGGTGGCCCGGCTGGGCATCCCGCTGCCCGAGCTGGAGCGGGCCTACCGGGTCGGCGTGGAGCGGCTCTGGCAGGAGTGGTTCGACCTGTGCCGGGGCAGCGAGGGGCACGGCGAGCTGCCCGACCTGCTCGGCGGCTCCACCTCCCTGCTCTTCGGCTACGTGGACCAGGTGCTGCAGCAGGTGGTGGCCCGGCACTCCGAGGTGACCGAGGAGATGGCGGCCACCAGCGAGGACCGCCGGCGCGAACTGGTGCTGGCGCTGCTGGACGGCTCCGAGCCCACCCCGGAGACCGATGCCGCCCTGGGTTACCGGATGCGGGGCACGCACGTCGGGCTGCTGTTCACCGGGGACGGCCAGCGCGAGGTGAGCCGGGCGCTGGGCGCGCTGCGGGAGCGCAGCGGGGCGTGGGGGAGCCTGCTGGTGCGGCCGGACGCGAGCGCCTGGTTCGGCTGGCTGGGCTACCCGGACCGGGTGGACTCCGGCCGGCTGGAGCTGCTGCGCCGCACGGCCGGCGGGCTGGACGTGGAGATCTCCATCGGCGAGCCGGGCCGGGGCCTGGCCGGGTTCCGGCGGGGCAACGAGACCGCCCGGCGCACCGCCGGCCTGCGCGCCACCCTGTACCGGGCGCCGAGCTGCCTGTGCGCCCGGGACCTGCGGCTGGAGTCGTTGCTGCTGACCCACCCGGAGTCCGCGCGCCGGTTCGTCCGGGACGAGCTGGGCGAGCTGGCCGGGCCGGGCGAACGGTCCGGGCGCATCCGGGCCACCCTGCTGGCCTCGCTCACCGCCGGCTCCCAGGCCAAGGCGGCCGTCGAGCTGGGCATCCACGAGAACACGGTGCGCATGCGCATCCGTGCGGCGGCGCAGGAGCTCGGTGCCGCGTTGTCGGAACGCCGCACCGAGCTCCTGGTCGCTTTGCGCCTGTGCGAGGCGTTGGGCCCCGTCGACGCGTTCTAGACCCAATGCCGTTCGTTCAGCTCAGAAGTCGATCTTGCGTGGGCCGGTGCTGGGGTTTCATGGATTGGCGGTCGTGGTCGTTGCGTTTCTGGCGGGAATCGTGGGTGATCGCTGTCTGTGGCGGTTTAGCCTCGATTTTCGACGCTGAAGCGCCAGCGACGACGATCACGGGCCAGACGTCAATCTTGCACGGGGCTTGAACGACCGGCATTGGTCTTAGACCAGGGAGGCGCTCATCCCGCCGTCCACCACGAATGCCGACCCGTTGGAGAACCGGGAGCGGTCCGAGGCCAGGAAGGCGGCCAGCGGGGTGACGTCCCGCACCTCACCCATCCGGCCCTGCGCCTGACTGATCACCGCGGTGAAGTCGTCCACGCCCAGCTGCTGCTCGAACTCGGGCGCCCGGTCGGTCACCAGGTCGGTGCCGATGAACCCGGGGCAGATGGCGTTGACCCGCACCCCGTGGCCGCGGAACTCGATGGCCGCCGTCTTGGTCAGCGAGACCACCGCCGCCTTGGCCGCCGCGTAGTGCCCGATCAGCGGCGAGCCGGCGAACGCGGTGATCGAGGCCATGGTGATGATCGAGCCACCGCCGGAGGCGGCCATCGCCCGCGCCGCGTGCCGGACCGAGGAGAACACCCCGTCCAGGTTCACCGCGAGCACCTGGCGCCACGCGTCGATGGTCATGTCGGCCAGCGGGGTCACCGTGCCGATGCCCGCGTTCGCCACCATGATGTCCAGCTTGCCGTGCCGCCCGACCACGTCCGCGACCAGCGCGGCCACCGCCGCGTCGTCCCGCACGTCGCACACGGCCGATTCGCCCCTGGCCAGTCCGGCGGCGGTCTTGGCCGCGCCTTCGCCGTCGACGTCGGTGACCACCACGTGGGCGCCCTCGGAGTCCAGCTCGGCGGCGATGCCCGCGCCGAGCCCCTTGGCGCCGCCGGTGACGATGGCGATCTTGTCCTTCAACACGTCAGCCATCAGAGCAAGCTCCCGGTGAGTCCGCTGTCCAGGGTGTAGTGCGCGCCGGTGACGAACCGCGCGTCGTCCGAGGCGAGGAACGCCACCATCTCGGCGACCTCCTCGGGGGTGCCCAGCCGCTGCTGCTTCACCGCGACCAGGTCGTCGAAGTTGGCGCCGGTCGCCCCCTCGAACGGGTTGACCAGCCGGGCCACCATCTCGGTCTGGATGAACGAGGGGCACACCGCGTTGACCCGGATGCCGGCCGCCCGCAGCTCGATGGCCGCCGTCTCGGTCAGCCGCAGCACGGCCGCCTTGGAGGCGCAGTAGGAGCCGAGCAGCGGCACGCCCCCGAGGCCCGCCACCGAGGACATGTTCACGATCGCGCCGCCGCCCGACGCGACCAGCGCCGGCGTCTGGTGCTTGATGCCGAAGAACACGCCCTTGACGTTGATGTCCATCAGGCGGTCGAACTCTTCCTCGGTCTGCTCGACCAGCGGCTTGCCGATCTCGATGCCGGCGTTGTTCACCGCGATGTCCAGCCCGCCGAGGGTGTCCACGCAGGCCCGCACCGAGGCGGCCACGTCCGCCTCCGAGGTCACGTCGGAGACCAGTGGGTGGGCGGCATCACCCAGGTCGGCGGCCGTCTTGGCGACCAGGTCGCCGTCGATGTCCGTGAGCAGGACCCGCGCGCCGCGCGCCACGAACAGCTCCGCGACGGCGCGGCCCAAGCCCTGGGCGGCGCCGGTCACCAGCGCCCGCTTGTCCTTCAGATCAGAGAGCATGTGCCGAGGCTAGGGTGACCCGCGCCGCACGGATATGTCGAAATCCCACTGTTCCCGGGTGTCACCCGGTGGGTTCGGGACAGCCCCTCAGCCCGCGCCGGCCTCCTCCGCCTTGCGTTCCGCGTGGTACTTGTCCGACCAGGCCTGGATCGCGGCGCCGTTCTTCGCGTCCAGCTCGCCGTGCCGGCCGCGCGCCCAGGACTCGGCGGCCAGCAGCCGCCGCTGGGACGGCTGGAAGGCCGGCATCACGTGCCGGGCGAACAGCTCGTAGTGCCGCTGCGTCGCCTCCCAGTTGGCCCAGTCGTGCTGCATCATCATGTAGCAGCCGAAGCCGCCGTTGGACTGGTCCACCAGCCGCTGGATCTGGGTGATCGCCTCGTCCGGCGTGCCGATCACGCCCAGCCCGGTCTCGTTGATCCAGGCCACCCGCTCCTCGAAGGTGTCGCCCTCGGCGCGGAAGGTGGGCAGCGCCAGGGTGCGCTGGGTGTAGTCGCAGAACTGGTCGAACCCGTAGCGGACGTCCTCGATGGCCTGTTTCTTCGTCTCCGCGATGTGCATCGGGCCGACCAGCCGCCAGCGGGACCGATCGGTGGTCCGGCCGTGCCGGTTGGCCTCCGCCTCCACCACGTTCCAGTGGTGTGCCAGCACGTCGAACCCCTCGCGGGTGGTCGCGCCGAGGGAGAGCAGCCCGAGGCCGTGCGTGCCGGCCAGGATCGGCCCGGCGGGGGAGACGGTCGCGGCCACCGCGATCTCGAAGCACGGGTCGGTGTACGGGGCCAGCTGGGTCCGCGCGTCCACCAGGTTGTACCGGTCGGTCCGGTGGCTGACCCGCTCGTCGGTGTGCAGCAGCCGCAGCAGCACCTCCAGGTCTTCGCCCAGGGCCGGGCGCAGCTGCGCCGGCTCGAGGCCGATCATCTCCGCGTCGGTGGGCAGCGAGCCGGGACCGACGCCGAGCATGAGCCGCCCGCGCAGCAGGTGGTCCACCAGGATCGCCTGGTCGGCTACCCACAGCGGGTTGTGGTACGGCAGCGAGACGACCCCGGTGCCCAGCTTGATGTTCCTGGTCACCGCGCCGGCGTGGGCGATGAAGGTGAGCGGGTCGGCGATGATCTCGGTGCCGGCGGAGTGGTGTTCCCCGATCCAGGCCTCGTCGTAGCCGAGCCGGTCCATCAGCTGCAGCGTCTCGATGTCCCGCTGCAGCGAGGTGGTGGCGTTCTGGGTGGGTGGGCTGTTGAACGGGGGCATGAAGATGCCGAACCGCAGCTTGTTCACTACGCGCTCCTGGTTCTGTCGCCGGTGACGCCTGGGCTGTCCGGGTCGATCGTATGTCGGAATCCCACTGTCGCCCGTCGGCAAAGGGTGGGCCGTCGACATTGGCCGGACCGGCCGGGACGACCAGGATCACTGTGGACGTTTCGAGCAACGGGCAGGAGGAGTCGCATGTTGGTGCACAGCGCCGGTGCGCTGATCGAGCGGTGCGGCACTGCCTACGGCCCCCTCACGGCCGTGGTGCAGGGCGACCGCAGGATCACCTACACCGAACAGCTGTCCCGCATCCGGAAGGCCGGGCGCGCCCTGCTCTCCCAGGGGCTGACCAAGGGCGACCGGGTGGCCATCCTGATGACCGACCGGGCCGAACTGCTGGACGTCTACTACGGGGCGCTGTGGGCCGGCCTGTCCATCGTGCCGCTGAACGCCAAGGCCAGCGCCTCGGACCACGCGTACATCATCGGCGACTCGGGCGCCCGGGTCGTGGTGCACGACGCCAGCAAGGCCGACCGGGTGGAGAAGGCCAGGTCGGAGACCGACTTCGAGCGCGCGATCAGCGTGGACGCGGACGCGGTGCTGGAGGGTGGCGCGTACCTGCCGAAGCTCCTGGACGCGGAGTCGGACGGCCGGGGGCGGCCCGAGGTATCCCCGGACGACCGGCTGGGCATCTTCTACACCGGCGGCACCACCGGCCGGCCCAAGGGCGTCGAGCACAGCCACCGGTCGTTCGTCTCCGCCTGGGTCAGCGAGATGCTGGAGCTGGGCCTGGGCGAGCGGGACCGGTTCGGGCACGTGGCCCCGCTGACCCACGCGGGCGGCCTGTTCGTGCTGCCGGTCTGGATGCGCGGCGGCACCAACGTGATCCTCGGCGGCTTCGACCCGCAGGGCTTCATCGCGGCCACCAAGTCGGAGCGGATCACCGCCTCGATGATGGTGCCGACCATGATCTACGTGCTGCTGGACAACCTCAAGTCCGGCACCGAGGGCATGGAGTCGCTGCAGACGCTGATCTACGGTGCCTCGCCGATCGGCCGGGAGCGGCTGCTGCAGGGCATCGACACCTTCGGCCCGATCTTCTCCCAGCTCTATGGGCAGACCGAGGCGCCGAACCAGCTGACCGCGCTGCGCAAGAGCGACCACGCCGAGGCGGTCGAGACCGGCAACCTCGAACCGCTGTCCTCCTGCGGCCGCCCGGTGGCCATCGCCGACGTGCGTCTGGTGGACGACGAACTGAACGACGTGCCGGACGGCCAGCCCGGCGAGATCGTGGCGCAGGGCCCGCACATCATGCTGGGCTACTGGAACAAGCCCGAGGAGACCGCGAGCGCGGTCCGCAACGGCTGGCTGTGCACCGGTGACGTGGCCAAGGTGGACGACCGGGGCTTCCTCTACATCGTGGACCGCAAGAAGGACATGATCATCTCCGGCGGGTTCAACGTGTACCCCAAGGAGGTGGAGTCCACCCTGTTCAGCCACCCCGCGGTGCGGGACGTCGCGGTGATCGGGGTGCCGGACGAGAAGTGGGGCGAGAGCGTCAAGGCCGTGGTGGTCAAGGACCCCGAAGCCTCGGTGGACGCCGCCGAGCTGATCGCCTACGTGCGCGAGCGCAAGGGGCCGGTGCTCACCCCCAAGACGGTGGACTTCGTGGACGCGATCCCGCTGACCGCCGTTGGCAAGCACGACAAACCCGCGCTGCGCGCCGTGCACTGGGGCGGACGCGAGCGCGGCGTCAACTAGGCGTCATAGGCGTCAACCAGGTGTCGACCAACCGACTCCGAGCAGAGGACAGGAACCTTCAGTGAGCACTGACAAACCCGTCGTCATCTACGGCGCCAGCGGCTACACCGGCCGCCTGGTCGCCGAGTATCTCCGCGAGTTCAACCTGCCCTTCGTCGCCGCCGGCCGGAACGCCAAGCGGATCACCGAGGCGATCGAGCACGTGCCGGGCATCGACACCATCGACTACGACGTGGTCGAGGTGGAGCACACCGTGGAGGCGCTGACCGAGCTGTTCCGGGGCTCCCAGGTCATCTGCAACACCGTCGGCCCGTTCGCCAGCTACGGCGACGAGGTCGTGCAGGCCGCACTGGCCGCCGGCTGCCACTACGTGGACACCACCGGCGAGCAGAACTGGGTGCTGCACGCGCGGGACGCCTACGGCCAGAAGTTCGCCGACGAGGGCCTGCTGCTCGGCCCGTCCACCGCCTACATGCACTCGGTCAGCGACATCGCGGCCAACGTGGTGCTGGAGACCGGGGGCATCGACAGCCTGGACATCCTGTGCCTGTTCTCCGGCACGCCGACCTTCGCGTCCACCCAGAGCATCTTCACCATCCTCGCCGCCGACCACTTCTACCTGGAGCAGGACAAGCTGGTCCAGTGGCCGGGCGCGGCCTCGTTCAAGGTCCAGGTGCCGGGCCAGCACGAGATCTTCACCGCGCTGCCCTGGGGCGGCACGGCGCACCCGGTGTGGTGGCAGGACGACCCGCGCGTGGCCAATGCGAAGGCGCTGTCCGGCGTGTTCGACCAGGGCCTGATGGAGGGCGTGGCCCAGATGGCCAAGCACTTCGAGGACAACATCAAGCCGCTGCCGCCGGAGGAGCAGGCCAAGGCGCTGGAGGAGCAGGCCGCCGGTGTGCAGGGCGGCATGCCGCCCCGGGAGAACCGCCGGCTGCACCGCACCCTGGACTCGGTCATCGGCCGCGGCCCGAACAAGCTGGTGCAGTGCGTGATCCACGGCAACGCGACCTACCTGCAGACCGGTGCCATCCAGGCCTACGCCGCCCGCCAGCTGATCGTCGCCGGGCCGCGCAGGGCCGGCTTCGCTTCCGCCTGCCAGGCGTTCGGCCACCGCGAGCTGCTCGGCATGCTGCAGGGCTTCGGTTTCGTCGGTGACCCGCTGGTCACCGGTCACGTCGGCTGACAGCGCGGAACGCGCTGGCTGAGCGTGCGCCCGGTTCGGCGCGCGCGGGAGCAGCGTCTGGCGGTTTCACCCCTCGTACTGCCAGCGCTCCAGCTGACCGCGCAGCTCCCGGTGCCACTGGCGGCACCGGGAGCTGTGCGTTGCCGTGGGTTCGTCGCCGAGCGGCCGGCTCGGGTCACCGACCGCGTAGGTGATCCGGTACGCGAGCAGTTGGGCGGCGAGGTCCAGCCACCGGTCCGGGTCGCCCACCGGAGGCGAACCGAGCGAGGTCACCAGCCATCCGGGCAATGGTTCGGCCCGCTCCACCGCCCCGCCGACGCCGGCCCGCAGCCGGGCCATCAGGGTGGCCCAGGCCCGGTGCCCCGCGTTGATCTCCGGCTGGTAGCGCTCCCGGACCTCCTCGTCGTGCGCCAGCTGCGCGGTGGCGTGGCTCGCCGCGTTGCGGGCCTGCCGCTCGACGGCGCGCAGCGCGGCCAGCTCCTCGCGCGCGGACTCGAAGGCCCGCACCGCCTCGGTGTGCCGCTCCTTGCCCCCGGCGGTGATGGCGATGACCCGGGAGGCCTCCACCGCGTCGTACCGCACGCGGTCGTGCTCCCGGCGCCAGTGCTGCCAGGACTCGATGGCCTGCTCGCACGCGGCGCGCACCTTCGGGGTGAGCAGCATCGTGCTCAGTGTCTGCGCATACTCGGCCGACTTGGCCAGCCCGACCAGCTCCGGATCCGGCTCGGGTTCGCCGTCCTCCTCGGCGGAGGTGGCCCAGAGCAGCCGTTCCAGCCGGTCCACCCGCAGTCCCAGTCCGGCCATGCCGTCCCGTCCGTCCGACGGCTCTCCCGGGCGCGGCGCGGGGATCACGTCAACGAGTTTCGCTTCCGGTTCGGGGTCCTCGTCCGGGGAGTCCGACCGGTTCGCCTCAAGCACCTGCTCGCCCATCCTCGGGGGCGCTCCTTTCTGCTCCGGTCCGCCGTAAGGGGAGTAGCGCGGCCGCCAGCGCGGCGGCGGCGAGCAGGCCGACCAGCACCCATCGGGCAGCCGGGGCCAGCGCCGGCGCGAACAGCCCGGCCAGCACGGCGCCCGTCACGCAGAGCGCGGCGAAGAGGTAGGAGAGCACCGGGCCGATCCGGCCGGGGCGGCGGTGGGCGGCCCGGGTCTTCGCCTCGGCCTCCGCCTCCAGCAGTGCCGTGGTCAGCTCGACCAGCTCCTCGACGGCGTCGTCGTAGTCGTCGCCGCCCGGCCGGAGATCCCGCAGCGAGACATGCCGCTGCCAGAGCTCGCCGCGCAGCGCGACCGCGCGCTCCCGGGTACTCACCACCGCCTCAGGAGTCACATCTGCCTCAGATGCATCAGTGGCCTCTTTTGTCGATCTGGTTCGTGGCACAGCTCATAATGGCGCAAAAACTCACTCAATTGAACGAGAAAGATTGATACTCATTTGCGGGGCGGGGCTGCCGAACGCCGGCCGCGCGGACACGGCACACTGGGAGCATGGCCATCGGCGTGCAGTTCGCGATCTACTACCTGCTGTTCTTCTTCTGGCTCGCGTTGGTCGCGCGGCTCGTGGTCGAGGTGGTGAAGAGCTTCGCCCGCAAGTGGCGCGGGCCGAGCTCGGCGCTGGCCGCCGGCACGCTCGAGGTGGCGTTCGTGGTGACCGACCCGCCGATCCGGCTGCTGCGCAAGTGGATCCCGCCGATCCGGCTGGGCAACGTGGACCTGGACCTGTCGATCACGCTGCTGTTCTTCGCCGTGTTCATCGCCATGAACATCGCACGGCCGCTGGTGATCGTCGGCTGACGGGGCGGAACACGCCGGTCGCGGGAGGTACCGCCGCGCGGCCCCCGCGTCAGCCGGCCGCGCGGTGCTTGCCGACGTAGCCGGAGTCCGATCCGCCGAACCCGCCGATGCTCCGGTACGAGGCCGGGCTGGAGTAGCCGCCGTAGGAGCCCATCGCACTCCTCGCCATTGGACCGCCCCACTGGTCCGCGTAGTGGTTCACCGCCGCCCGCTGGTAGCTGTCGATCGCGCGGTCGAAGGTGTCGTCCTCGGTGCGGTCGCGCGCGGTCTCGGTGTAGTCGTTGTAGTCCTCGACGTCCCGCCTGACCTGCCGGTCGGTCTTCCGGTGGCTCTTGGCGGCCCGCTCCACCTTCTCCACCGTCCTGCGGGCCGGCTTCTCGGCGTTCCGCACCGGCACCGAGACGGTGCCCTTCTTCAGCGGCGCGCGGCCGATCGCCACCAGTTCGTCGGCGACGCTCCTGCTCGGCTTCTTCGCCTTCGGCGCGGCGGCACTCGGGCTGGTCGGGGCACTCGCACGGGGCGCACCGGGCACCCGCTCGATCGGGCCGGGCGCGGCCGGCGCGGGCAGCAGCTCCGGGCCGGTCATCGCGCTGGGGGTGCCCGGAACCGCGCCGAACGGCATCGGAGCGGACTGCAGGTTCACCGCGCTGACCGTGCCGACCGAGCCCAGCACCAGTACCGAGCTGGCCAACGCGATCCGGGTGGGAACCTGGTGCATCGGGGGCCTCCGTTCGCCGCGTGCGCTGATCACCTGTGCGTAAGGATCATCGCGGCGGACGGCCGGAGCATTAACTCATTTGGCCCTATTAGCCCGATCGAGCGATCACGCGCCGTGTTATTCGGCGCGCAGCCGCAGCGCGAGGGTCGGGCAGGCCGCCGCCGCGCGCTTGGCGTGCGAGACCAGCCCGGCCGGCACCGGGTCCTCGGTGAGGACGGGATAACCCCATTCGTCCAGGGCGACCAGTTCCGGCAACAGCTCGTGGCACAGCCCGTGGGCCCGGCAGCCGATCGGATCCACCCGCAGCCGGCTCATGTCCAGTCCTCCCGGTCGCTGGTCAGGCTGCCGAGCAGGGGCAGCGCGGTGGCGCCCGCCCGCCGGCAGGGCCGGCCGCTCAGGTGCTCGGCGACGTCGTCGGCGAACACCCGCAGTGCGCTGTTCACCAGTCGTACCGAGCCGTCCGGGTGGGCGCAGGCACCGCGCCGGGGGATCACCGCGAGCCGCCGGTGCAGCCGCTGCGCCAGCGCCTCGTCCACCTCGCCGTCGGCCAGCGCGCGCATGTCCTCGGCCACCGCCGGCAGCCCGAACATGCAGGGCCCGCACTGGCGGGCCGACTCTTCGGCCAGGTAGCGGGCGATCTCGGCGGTGACCGTCACCCCGCACGCCTCCGCCGGCAGCGCGACGACCGAGGCCACCCCCAGCCCGACGCCGGCCTCCGCGCACTCCCGGTGCGCGAGCGCCAGGTTCTCGGCCGCCGGCAGCGGCAGCCAGCCGCCACCGAGGCCGCCGAGCAACACCGCCGGGGACGGGCCGTCGGTGCCGCCGGCCAACCGCAGCAGCTGGCCGGCCGGGGCGCCGAGATCCACCTCGTGCACCCCCGCCCTGCGCACCGCGCCGGCCACGGTGACCAGCATGGTGCCCGGCGACTCCGGGGTGCCCCGGGCGCGGAACCAGTCGGCGCCGTTGCGGGCGATCAACGCCAGGTGGGCGAGCGTCTCCACGTTGGCCACCAGGGTCGGCCGGCCCTGTACTCCGCGCTCCGACGGCAGGGGCCTCGGCCCGGTCGGCCGGGCGTCCCCGTTGGTCAGGAAGTTCACCAGGGCGGAGGCCTCGCTGGCCACGTACCGGTGCGGCACGGTCACCGGGTGCACGTCGGCGGGGTCGTCGGTGCGCTCCGCGATGGCCGCCTCCAGCGGCTCCAGCAGCCGGCTGCCCCGGCCCAGGCACAGCATGGACTGCTCCGCGCCCACCGCGTGCGCGGCCAGCGCCATGCCGTCCAGCACCAGGTGAGGGGCGGCGTACATGAGCAGCCGGTCCTTGCGGCTGGTCGGGTCGCCCTCGCAGCCGTTGGCCACCAGCACCGGCCGGCGGCGCCCGTTGCGGGACTCGACCACCGAGGCCATCTTGCGGGCCAGCGGGAAGCCGGCGCCGCCCCGGCCGCGCAGGCCGGCCCGTTCGGTCAGCTCGAGCAGCGCCTCCGCGCCGCGGCGGCGGGCGAACTCGGCCCGGGGGAGCGGCCCGAACCGGTCCAGGTGCTCGTCCAGCCCGGCCGGCTGGCCGGTCTCCGCCCAACGGGAGAACAGCCGGTGCTCCGGCGCGACCCTGGGCAGCTCGCCGGAGTGAGTGTTGCCGGTCCGGGGCTGGGGTATGACGGGCGCGGATCGGGGCGTCGTGGTCGCGGCCCGCCGGGCCGGGACGTGGATGGGTGCGGTGGCGGGGGCTTCCTCGACCAGGTCAATGACCAGCGGCGGGTCTTCCACCAGGGAATGACGGCCCATCGGGTCACCGCCCCCGTACCGAGGCGAAGGCCCCGGTGGCCTGCCGGGCCTCGTGGTCGGGATCGGTGCCCCTGGTGCGCAGCCGCCAGAAGACCGCGAACAGCACCACCAGCGCGCAGAAGGCGTTCAGCGCGATCACCCAGCCCAACTCGCTGTCCTTGCCGCCGATGCCGAGACCGTGCACCACGGCCACCGGCCAGCACAGGTAGCCGCTCCAGTGCACCGCCCGCCACAGCCGGGGGCCGACCCGCGGCCGCACCACGCTGGTCACCAGTACGGCCAGCATCAGGTCCAGCGCGACCGCGCCCAGGCCCAGCCAGAACGGCTGGTAGACGGATACGAACGGCACCACGGCGTCCAGCCAGCCGATCTTGGCGTACGGGTCGATGACCGCGGTCGAGACGTGCACCGCGAGGAACATCAGGGTGGTCAGCGAGAGGTTGCGGTGCACGGCGCCGAGCGCGAACCTCGGCCATCGCGGCCCGGCGGCCCGCCCGGCCATCGCCACCCCGAGCGCCAGGCTCGTGGTGAGCAGTACCAACGCCACCAGCCCGGTCGCCCGGCTGGCGAACCAGAGCGTCTGGCCCATCGATCAAACTCCCTCGTCTTCGGCCGGCCAGCCCGGGGTCCGTTCGATCCGGCCGTCCTCGGCCACCAGGCGGGCCGGCAGGTGGTGCTCGGCCAGCCAGGTGGGTGCTTCGGTGCCGAGCACGACCGAGGCCGTGCTGGCGATGTTCGCGTCCACGCAGTTGCGCGCCGCGACGGTGACCGTGCGCCACACCGGATCGGGGTTGTTCCCGGTGCGCGGGTCCACGATGTGGTGGTGCCGCCGGCCACCCCGGTGCCAGGCCCGCACCGCGGTGCTGGAGGTGGCCAGGCCGCCGCCGGAAATCGCCACCGCCTGGTCCGGCGCGTCCAGCGCATCCCGGTGGTCGTCGGCCACCGCGATCCGCCAGCCGCCGTCCGGCGCCGGGCCGGCCACGCTGACGTCCCCGCCGATGCTGACCAGCACGCCGCACCCGGTGGCCCGGGCCGCCGAGGCCGCGGCCCGGTCGGCGGCGAGTGCCTTGGCCGTCGCGCCGAGGTCCAGGTGCACGCCCCGGGGGAGCAGTACCTCCCTGGTGGCCGGTTCCCAGTGCAGGCGCCACCAGCCGGGCGCGGGCCTGATCCGGTGCGTGGCCGGGGCCGCCGGGCCGGGGTCGGTCGCGGCCACCTCGGCGAAGTCCCGGTCGTAGCCGAGCGTGTGCATCGCGGCGCCGACGGTGGGGTCGACCAGGCCGTCGGTCAGTTCCGCCGCCCGCAGCGCCACGTCCAGCGCCTCACCGAGCAGCGGGCCGACGTGGGTGACCCGGCCGGCCCTGCGGTGCAGGTCGGTGATCTCCGAGTCGGCCCGGAACCGGCTGCAGGCCCGGTCCAGTTCGGCCAGCTGCGCGCGCAGTACGGCCTCCGCCGTCTCGGCCAGCGCCGGGTCGCTGACCAGGAGTAACACCGTCGTACCCAGGGCCGGGAAGCCGACCCGGCCCGGCGCGGCGGGGCGGTCGGTCAGGGTGCTCACGTAGCTCCGGTCGGGGCCTGGGCGGTCTCCTTGGGGGTGTTCTTGGGTGTCGCGGCGGGCGCGGTGAGCTGCTGGCGGGCGGCCGGTGGCTTCGCCGCCGTGGTCTTGCGGGTGGTGGTGGGTGGCACCTGCTTGGGCAGCGGTTTCGGCGCGGCGTCGGGGGTGGGCCGGGGGGCCGCCGGGTAGTGGGCGCCGTGGTCGACCGGTGCGAACGCCGCCTCGGCGGGCGCGGGGTTGGCGGCGCCGGCCTCGGCGGACGCCTGCTGGCCGCTGGCCAGGATCGCACCGAAGGCGGCGGCCAGCGCGGTCGCGCCGGCGGCGCTGCCGGCGGTTACCGCGGCTACCCGCCGCCGGCCGCGTTGGCGTTGCCGGCGCATGCCACGCAGGGTTGGAATGGGCTCCGTCACGGGATCAAAGCTCCTCGAAGTCGCTGTTCACGGTCATCCGGCCGGGGGAGTTCGCGCTGTCCGGTGGGGGGCCGGACAGGGGGGAGCACGAACAGCCGGGTTGGGTGAAGCGGTGCCGAATCTAGGTAGCCGGGCCGGGGCGGCGGGCGAACCTGAGAGCGGAGGTGACGCGGTATCGGCCACCGGCGCCCGAACCGCGTCGAGGAGTTGTCCAGTTGCTCCACGCGCCGGTAGGACTACGCCGATCGGCCCCATCGGCGGTTCAGCTTGCCCGCGACCGAGCGGGATTGTCCGCCGAGCGGGCGGCGGAACCGAACGATCAGCGCGGGAACACCCCGGTGGGAGGTACCGTGGGTATGAAGATTGATTAGGGTGTGTGCCGGTGGAGCGTCGGTAGGTCGATGCGCGGGAGTAGGGAATATGGGGGACGTGGCTTTGCAACAGTGCGCCCTGCCTGGGTGCGAGGTGATGATCGAGCAGGTGCCGGGCAAGCCCGCGCGCCGGTACTGCAGCGCGGCGCACCGCGCGGCCGGCCGGCGACTGCGCGGCGGTGACGACGAGTCGGACTACGGCGCCGAGGACGAGGCTGTGCTTTCCTCGGACGGAGCCGGCTCGGGCGTGACCGTCGGCGCGGTGGCGCGGGCCAACAGCAACGGTGAGAGCGGTGCCGCGCGCAAGGCGTCCCCACGGCCGCAGCCGCCCGCCAAGCCCGTGCCCCGCCCGCCGGCCGCGCGTCCCACGGCCCACACGCCGGCGCCACCGGCCAGCTCGCCCACCCCGGTGAGCGCGCCCCGCCCGGCTGATCCAGCCCACCCTGCCCGCCCCGGCCAGTCCGCCCGCCCCGCCCACCCAGCTCCGCCCGCGCCACCGCCGGTCAGGCCCCAGCCGCCGGCATCCACGCCGCGGCCCACGCAGCAGCCGGCCGCGTACCAGGCGCCGACCCCGCAGCACCCCCAACACCCGTACTACCCGGTGAGCGCGCCGGGTTACGGGCAGCAGGAGTGGGGCGCGCCCGGCGGCCAGCCCCGGATGGCCACGGCCGCCGACCTGACCGACGAGACGATCGTGCGGCCCCGGGCCGAGCGGCCCACCACCGGTTGGCGGGGCGCGGTCTACATGGCCTCCGGCGGCCGGATGAACCCGGGCGTGAGCGAGGTCGAGGCGGCGCGGAACGTGTTGTTGCGCCGGGTTCGCCGGCATCTGCCGGGGGCGCACCAGATCGCGGTGTCCTCGTTGAAGGGCGGCGTGGGCAAGACCACGGTCTCGGCGGTTCTGGGGTTGACGCTGGCCGAGCACCGGGGTGACCGGGTGGTCGCGGTGGATGCCAACCCGGATGCGGGGACGTTGGCGGACCGGTTGACCGGTGAGATCGGCGTGACGGTCCGGCAGATGTTGGACAACATCGACGAGATCGACTCGTTGACGGCGGTGTCGCACTACACGTCGTTGGCGGGTCGTCTGCAGGTGTTGGCGTCGGAGCAGGATCCGGCGATGAGCGAGGCGTTCAATCGGCAGGAGTACGAGCAGATCTGCGCGGTTCTGGCCCGCTTCTACAACATCATCATCACCGATTCGGGTACGGGTCTGGTGCACTCCGCGATGGAGGGCACGCTGGCGTTGGCGGACTCGCTGGTGGTGGTCGGGGCGCCGACGGTGGACGGTTCGTCGCGGGCGTCGAAGACGTTGGACTGGCTGGTCGCGCACGGCTACGCCGAGCAGGTGGCGGATGCCGTGGTGGTGTTGTGCTGTGACCGGGTGAGTCCGGAGATCGACCGGGAAAGGGTGCGGGCGCATTTCCTGGGCCGGACCCGGGCGGTGGTGGAGATTCCCTACGACCCGCACCTGGCCACCGGCGGCCGGCTGGACCTGGGCGCCATGCGGGACGAAACCCGTTACGCATTCCTGGAACTCGGTGCGCTCATTGCCGACGAATTCTCCGCATAGCGACTAGAACGGAATTTCCGGGCTGGCGTCCAGCCGCCCGGCCACGCAGTGCGCCTCGGGTTCCTCGCTGCGCACGAACTCGGCGAGGCAGTCGGCGAGTTTGCCGTGGCCGGCGGCGTTCAGGTGGAACGACTCCTGGGCCAGGTGGCCGAGCCCGCCGTGCAGGAACGCGTCCGGGCTGACCGTCAGCCGGCGCACCCACTCCGACCCGCCGGCGCACGCCTCGTGGCCCTCGGTGGCCCGGGACAGGTCGAGGAAGCGCGCGCCGACCCGGTCGGCCACCTCGCGCAGCCGTTCGGACAGCTGAGGCACCGCCTCGGTGCGCGCCCACCGGGCATCCTCGGGCCGGAACGGGCAGCCGAGCCCGACGCTGGCTGGAGTCGGGCGCCCGGTTCGGAGCCCGACGGGATCATCCTCGGCCTCGAGCCGCTCGGTGACCGGGGACGGGTAGGACGCCACGATCAGCGTGTAGTCGCGGTCGCGGTAGCCGGCGCGACGCAGCGCGGTGCGCACGTCGCGCAGCGCCCGCTCCACCTTGGGGGCCATCGCGTCCAGGCGGTCCGGCCACTCCCGCGCCAGCGTCTCGGCGCACCCGGGCGTCCGGGGCGTGAGGTACGCGGTCGCGCAGCTCACGAGCGTGCCGGCGAAGTCGGGCTCGTCGTTGGCGCCGGCCTGCACCACCACGGTCTCTACCCGCTTGGTCCGGGCCAGCGTGCCGAGCTTCCGCGCCTGTGACTCCTCGGTGCCGGCGGGCGCGAGCGAGACGTCCGCCGCCGTGGCGCCCGAGCAGGCCAGGTTCACCGGGGTGCCGGGCAGCCCGGTGCGGCCGATGTACGCGTTCCGGGAGCGGTGACACCAGTTGCCCGGCATGCCCCGGGTGCCGGACTGGTAGTCGCCGGCACCCTCCCCGGACGCGGAGCTGTCGCCCAGCACGACCAACGCGGCCGGCCGGTTCGGCACCGGCCAGATGGTCGCCGCCCGGGCCGTCGGCGCCGGCAGTGCGCCGAGCGTCGCCACGGTCAGCGCGGTGACCAGCAACGTTACCCTTCCCGGAGCCATTTGATCACGGTAGCCAGGGAGCCGCCCCCGGAGTACTCGCCGGACGGGTACACGGCCGCCACCGATGCCGGGCGGCCCGGGCGCTCGCCGATTCGCGTTGGGCCGAACGGGGGGAGTTCGGGGTTACCCCTAGCGCGAAGTCGGGGAAGATCCCGAGTTCAAGCCGCCCCGGGAGCGGGCATTCTGATGAGGAGAGGGGCACGTGAGGTGCCTCGACGAAGGAGGAACCAGTGAGCTCGACCCTGACCCGTCCGCAACACGGCAAGGTGATCGCGGGGGTGTGCGCCGGGCTGGCCGACCGGTTCGGCATGAACGCCACCCTGGTGCGGTTGCTGTTCGTACTGTCCTGCCTGCTCCCGGGGCCGCAGTTCGTCATCTACCTGGTGCTTTGGGTGATGATGCCGAAGCGCCCGATCTGAGCCGGTCGGGAGACACTGGCGCGGAACGCGCCGGCCGAGCCCGCGCCCAGTTAGGTGCGGGCGGGAGCCACTAGTCTGGCCAGGTGACGCCTCTCCCGGCATCGGTGCGGCCGCCGACCGAACCGGACCGGCCCGCCGCGCTCGGTCCCGGTCGACCGCCCGCCTGGGTCGGCGCGGCGGCCCGCTGGCTGGCCGCGCCGCTCGGCGGTGTTCTGTTGTACGCCGCGTGCGCACCGCGCACCCTGTGGTGGCTGGCCCCGCTCGGTTTCGCCCTGCTGGGCGCGGCCCTGCGCGGCCGGCGCCCCCGGACCGGCTTCGCACTGGGGCTGTTGTTCGGGCTCGGCTTCTTCGTGCCCCTGTTGCCCTGGATCGGCATCTACGTCGGCCCGCTGCCCTGGTTGGTGCTCGCGCTGCTCGAGGCGCTGTTCCTGGCCGCCGGTGCGGCGGCGATCGCCGTGGTTGGCCGGCTGCCGGTCGCGCCGGTGTGGGCGGCGGCGGTGTGGGTGGCCACCGAGGCGGCGGCGGCCAGGGTGCCGTTCGGCGGGTTCCCGTGGGGCAAGGTGGCCTACTCGCAGGCCGACGGGCCGTTCGCCCGGCTGGCCGCGATCGGCGGCACCCCACTGGTTTCGTTCGCCGTGGTGCTCACCGGGTTCGGGCTGGCCGCCCTGGTCCGGGTGCTGGCCCGGCGGCCGGCGGGGGAGGCCGGGCGCCGGAGCGCCCTGGTCGCCACCGGCTGCGCGGTGCTGCCGCTGCTGGCGGCGGTCGCCGCGCCGGCCGGGCTGACCGGTGCGGCCGGCTCCGCCACCCCGACCCCGTCCGACCGGACCGTCACGGTGGCGGCCATCCAGGGCAGCGTGCCCCGGCTGGGCCTGGACTTCAACGCGCAGCGCCGGGCCGTGCTGGACAACCACGTGAAGCGCACGCTGCGGCTGGCCGAGGACGTGCGGGCCGGCCGGGCCGCCCGGCCCGACCTGGTGATCTGGCCGGAGAACTCCTCGGACATCGACCCGCTGCGCAACGCCGACGCCTACCGCGAGATCAGTGTCGCCGCCCACGAGGTCGGCCGGCCCATCCTGGTGGGCGCGGTACTGGTGCAGCCGGACGGCAAGCACACCACCAACTCCGCGCTGGTCTGGGACCCGGTCGCCGGGCCGGTGCAGCGCAACGACAAGCGCCGGGTGCAGCCGTTCGGCGAGTACCTTCCGTGGCGCGGCTTCTTCCGGTTGTTCTCCGAGTACGCCGACCGGGCCGGGTTCTTCGAGCCGGGGGTCGGCCCCGGCGTGGTCACGCTCAACCAGGTCCCGGTCGGGGTGGCCATCTGCTGGGAGATCGCCTTCGACGACCTGGTCAACGACAGTGTGCGCAACGGCGCCCAGCTGCTGGCGGTACCCACCAACAACGCCACCTTCGGGCGTTCCGAGATGACCTTCCAACAGCTCGCCATGTCCCGGCTGCGGGCGGTCGAGCATGATCGTTCGGTCCTGGTGGCGGCGACCAGCGGGGTAAGTGCGATCATTGCCCCGGACGGCGGCGTGCAAGCGCGCTCGGCGCTGTTCGCCCCGGCGGCCCTGGTGGAACGGGTGCCGCTGCGCACGACCACGACGCTGGCCACCCGGCTGGGCGCGATTCCCGAGTGGCTGTTGGTGGCCTTCGGGGTGGCCGCCCTGGCCGCCGCGGTGGCCGGTCGCGGGCGGCGGGCCGCTTCGCGGCCGGGACGGCAACCGGAGACGAGCGGAGAGGACGAGGATGACTGACGAGCACCGCGGGGGCGACGGCGCGGAACTGCTGGTGGTCATCCCGACCTACAACGAGCGGGACAACCTGGGGCCGATCGTGGACCGGGTGCGCGCGGCGGTGCCCTCGGCGCACCTGTTGGTGGTCGACGACGCCAGCCCGGACGGCACCGGCGAGCTGGCCGACCAGCTGGCCGCCGAGGACCCCAGGGTGCGGGTGCTGCACCGGACCGGGAAGGGCGGCCTCGGCCGGGCCTACGTGGCCGGCTTCGGCCTGGCGCTGGAGCAGGGCTACCGGGTCATCGTGCAGATGGACGCCGACGGCTCGCACCCGCCGGAGACCCTGCCCGACATGCTGTCCGCGCTCGAGAAGGCCGATGTGGTGATCGGCTCCCGGTACGTGCCCGGCGGTACGGTGGTGAACTGGCCGAAGCACCGGGAGGCGCTCTCCCGGGGGGCCAACCTGTACGCGCGGTTGGCGCTCGGCGCCCGCGTCCGGGACATCACGGCGGGCTACCGGGTGTACCGCCGCGAGGTGCTGAGCGCGCTGGGCCTGGCCGAGGTGCAGTCGCAGGGCTACTGCTTCCAGATCGACATGGCCTGGCGCGCGGTGCGCGCCGGCTTCCGGGTGCGCGAGGTGCCGATCACCTTCACCGAACGGGAGCGCGGGCAGTCCAAGATGAGCGGCTCCATCGTTCGGGAGGCGCTCTGGCAGGTCGCCCGCTGGGGCGTGGCCAGCCGGTTGGGTCTCGGCGGCGGCGAGCCGGAGAAGCCGAAGAACGCCGTCTCGGCGTAAAAAATCGGCCTGACCCAGGTGCTGGGTCAGGCCGATCTCTTAGGGGCCGTCGGTCAGGCCGACTTGGAGCGGCGGCCGCGCAGTTCCTCCAGGCGCTCGGCGAGCAGTTCGTCCAGCTCACCGATGGAGCGGCGCTCCAACAGCATGTCCCAGTGGGTGCGCGGCGGCTTGACCTTCTTGCTCTCGGGCTCCACGCCGTCGATCAGCTTCGAGATGCTGCCGTGCAGCCGGCACTCCCAGTTGAGGGGTGGCTCGGCGTCGTCCGAGAAGGGAACGTCGAAGGCGTGTCCCTTCGGGCAGGCATACTGGACCGACCGGCGCGGCGCGAGGTCGTGATTGCGGTCGGTCTCGTAGCTGACAGCCCCGAGCCGGCTGCCTCGCAGCACACGGTCCGCCATGATGTAGTCCTTTCACCTCGTGGCTCGGAGGAGGGATCCCGAGCTCGCAGCACCTCGTGTAACGTCGCACCTAGCTACTAGTGTTCCCTCCACGACACGTTGGCCGACGTGTCGTCGATGTCACTTGCCAGTTGCGCGCCGTCCCTCAGTGTCCCCCATTTCGCGGTTTTGCAATCGTGATTGTGACCGGGTCGCCCTGTGTGAGGTGCGTCACACTCGCTAGACCAGCGGCGGTTCAGGGTTTCCGGCCGCACGGATTCCCCGGCGCACCGGCACCACCGCCACAATGGCGAACCCGGCCACCAGGAACACCACCAGCGAGACGATTGCCGGCCGGAACGACCCGGTCGCGTTGGCCACCAGGGTGAACACCAGCGGCCCCAGCCAGGCGGTGCCCCGCTCGCCGAGCGTGTACAGCGCGAAGTACTGCGCCTCCCGGCCGGCCGGCACCAACTGGCTGAACAGCGAGCGGGACAGGGCGGCCGTGCCACCCAGCACCACCCCGATGCCGGCGGCCAGCGCGTAGAACTGCAGCCGCTGGCCGGGCTGCACGAAGTAGGCCGCCGAGATCACGACCACCCAGGCCAGGAGGCTCACCAGGATGGCCCGGCGGGCGCCGATCCGGCCGGCCAACCAGCCGTGGGCCAGCGCGCCGGCGAACGCCAGGAACTGCACCACCAGCACCGTGCCCAGGATGACGTCCACGGGCAGCCCCAGCTCCTGCGAGCCGTAGAGCCCGGCGGTCTCCGCGACCGTGTTGATGCCGTCGATGAAGATCAGGAATCCGCCCAGGTAGGCCAGCGTGATGGGCAGCCGCCGAGCCTCGGCGAGGGTGCGGCCGAGCTGGCGGAAGCCGGCGGTCAGCGGGGAAGCCCCGGTGCGGTCGGACGCCGTGCCCGGCCGGTCGGTGAGGCGCATCAGCGGGAGCAGGGTGAACCCGGCCCACCACAGCCCGCACACCACGAAACACACCCGCACCCCGTCGGACTGGCTGACGCCGAGCGCGCCCAGTCCGCGCAGCATGGCGATGTTCAGCGCCAGGCACACCCCGCCGCCGAGGAAACCGAAGGCCCAGCCGCGAGAGGACACCCGGTCCCGCGCCTCCGGCGGGGCGATGTCCACCAGGAACGCGTAGTAGGCCACGACCGAGCCGTAGTAACACAGGTTGGCCAGCGCGAACAGCGCCGCGCCCAGGCCCCAGGCGGTGCCGTCCAGCACGGCCAGGCCGCAGGTGGCCGCCGCGCCGAGGAAGGCGAACCCGCCCAGCATGGCCCGCTTGTGGCCGGTCCGGTCGGCGATCGCACCGGCCACCGGCAACACGGCCAGCTGGATCACCGTGGAGCCGGCCAGCAGGAAACCGAACACCGATCCCGCCTGCACCGGCAGGCCGAAAACCGGGACGGCGCAGCCACGCAGCGCGGTCGGGCAGGGCTGGCCGGCGGCCCGGGCGGCCGCCGTGACCACCTCGGTCAGGTGCAGCGCGAGGAACACGGTGAGCACCGAGGTCTGGAACACCGAGTTCGCCCAGTCATACCAGCACCACCCGCGCTGCTCCCGGGTGAGCGCCGCCCCGCGCACCCGCCCCGGGCTCACCCCGGCCATCGACTCACCCGGGCCAAGGGATTCACCCCGGCCATTGGCCGCGCTCGGCGAGCACCTCACGCAGCAGGTCCGGCCGGTCGCTGACCAGGCCGTCCACGCCCATGTCCAGCAGCTCGTGCATCTCGTCGGCCTCGTTGACGGTCCACACGTGGACCTCCATGCCCAGCGCGTGGGCGGCGCCGATCAGGCCGGGGTCGACCACGGTCAGCGGCCCCTGCGTGCGGGGGAGCTGGGCCAGCTGGGCGGGCACCGGGAAAGCTCCGCCGACCAGCCCGCCGGCCGGTCCCAGGTGGGCCTGGCGCAGCCAGCCGCGCAGCCGCAGGGCCAGCGCGTCCCTCGGCGAGCAGGACGTGAGCAGCTTCGCGCCGGCCGCCCGGCGCACCCGGCCCAGCCGCTTGGCCGAGAACGAGGCCAGGCACACCCGGTCCCAGGCGTCCGTCCTGGACAGCAGCTCCAGCGTGGGCTCGACCGCCGGGTCCGCCTTCAGGTCGATGTTCAGCAGCGCCCCGGGCAGCTCCTCGAGCACCGTTTCCAGCGCGACCACCGGCTCCCGCCCGCCGACCCGGGCCGCGCCCACCACGCGCCACGGCTGCTCGGCGATCGGCCCCGAGCCGTCCGTGGTGCGGTCCAGGGCCGCGTCGTGCGCGACCACCACCACCCCGTCCGAGGTGGCGTGCACGTCGATCTCCAGGTAGCTGAACCCCTCCGCGACCGCGCGCCGGAACGAGGCCAGCGAGTTCTCCATCCCGGCCAGCTCGTCGAGCTGCCAACCCCGGTGAACCAGGGCCCGGGGGTACGGCCCGGCCAGGTACGGATGCGCGGAACCTCGCCCGGTGCCGGACGCGTCAGCCCTCACGAAACCCCAGTCTGCCAGCTCCCGCCCAACCCGGCCCCCGCGCGAAGTTTCACCGCCGTCTCCACCCGATGAACCTTCGGCGGAGCGTTCCGCACGGTGCCGCCGCGTTCAGCGGAACACTCTTCGCCGCTCGGTCCGGCGGTGGCTGGGTTCCAAAGACGGCTTGGACGGCGGGGCTTCGCTGGTCCGCCGCGGCCTGGGTGCCGCAGGTGACGTTCACCGGTGGTGATTTGCCGGCTCCGGTTACGGTGCGTGACTGCCGGGCCGAGGTTCGCGCACGTCCGCTTCCTCGAGCGCGACACCAGTCTGATTCGATCATGGCCAGGGCCAGACTGGTGTCGCGCTCGATGGGAACGCAGCTCGAATCCGAGCCTTCAGGCGCCCGCTGCCGTTACGGTGCGTAATGAAGGCTCCGCGGCGGGAACGGGACGCGCAGCCGGCGACGAAGACCGCGGCAGACCAGTCAAGCCCCGCCGTCCAAGCCATCCTTGGAGCCCGGCCACCGGCCACGCGACAGTGTTCAGCGGAACGTGCGGGAGGCGCTCGACTCGCGTTCAGCGGAACGCTCCGGACGTGCCGGCCTTGCGTTCAGCGGAACGCGCTCCCGGGCGCGGCGCGAGTTGTTTTGGCAGGTCAGGGGAGTGGGTGGTGGTCGGTGAGGAGCGGGGCGAGCAGGTCGCCGTGTGCGGCGAGCCGGTCGGGGAGGTCGGGGGCGGTGAAGACCAGATCGGTCGGGCGGCGGCAGGCGTGCACCTCGTCCCAGGTGAGCGGCGTGGCCACGGTGGGCTGGTGCCGGCCGCGCAGCGAGTAGCTGGCGACCGTGGTCTTCACCGGGTTGTTCTGGCTCCAGTCGATGAACACCCGGCCCCGGCGCCGCTGCTTGGCCATCACCGCGATCACCTTGCCCGGGTCCTCACCGGCCAGCCGGTCGGCGACCGCGCGGGCGTACTCGCTGGTCTGCTCGGGCCGTTCCACCCGGACCGGCGTGTAGAGCTGCATGCCCTTGCCGCCGCTGGTGCGCGGGTAGGCGGGCAGGTCGTCCTCGGCGAGCACGGCGGCGACCCGCTCGGCGATGCGCGCGCAGTCCACGATCGTGCAGCCCTCGCCGGGGTCCAGGTCGAAGACCAGCAGGTCCGGGTCGGTGCGTTCCGGCGGATCGCTGCCGTCCTGGACCGTCCACTGCGGCACGTGCAGCTCCAGCGCCGCCAGGTTGGCCACCCAGGCCAGCCCGGCCGCGTCGTCCAGCAGGGGGTAGTCGATGAACTCCGAGCCGGCGGCGCTGCCCGGGGTGGCCAGCCGCACGGTGCGCACCCAACTCGGTACGTGCCGGGACACGTTCTTCTCGAAGAAGGACGGCGCGTCCACCCCGTCCGGCCAGCGCCGCAGGGTGACCGGCCGGCCCGCCAGGTGCGGCAGCATCACCTCGGCCACCGCGAGGTAGTAGTCCATCACGTCCCGTTTGCGCAGCGAGACCAGCGGATACAGCACCTTGTCCGGGTTGGCCAGCCGGACCTGGCGGCCGGCCACCGGCACACTGGTCACGCCCCGTTTGCCCGAGCTGGGCCGGCGGGCGGGTGCCGGGGGCGGTTCGGCGGCCTCGGCGCCGGTGCGGATCTCGATCCATTCCTCGCCCCGGTGACCGGGCAGGTACCGGGAGTCGGCGCGCTTGGCGACCACCGAGGGCAGGCCCTGCTCCGCCGCGGCGGCCAGTACGGCCGCGCCCCCACCCGGGTAGCTGGGCACCAGCCGCCAGTGCTGGCCGGTCAGCGGCAGTCCCTCGGCCAGCTCGCGGCGCTCCCGGTAGGGCAGGTCCAGGCAGTCGCGGCCGTCCAGGTGTAGCAGGTCGGTGATCCACAGTCCGGGCGGGTTGCCGTCGATCTCGCCATCCAGCAGGGCGGTGGTGCTGCCCAGCGCGCGGCCCAGCCCGGCCAGCTCGGGGTGCCGGTTGGCCGCCGGCGCACCGTCCGGCTCCAGCAGCTCCACCCGGCCGCCGTCCACCCGGACCAGCACCCGCGTGCCGCCGAACCGCACCTCGTAGCGGCGCTGGTCGTCGTCCGGGGGCAGTTCGCCGGGGGCGGCCAGCATGGGGGACAGCTCGCGCGGGAGCGGCCGCCAGTCGGTCCGTTCGGGTGGGTCGCCCCGGCGCAGCAGCCACTGGTTCGGCCCCTTGCCCTTGCGCAGCAGGATGTACCGGCCGTGGGTCCGCTCGCCGTGCAGCACGAACTGCACCTCGGCGTCGTTCCACTTGAGCGTCTCGTAGTGGCCGCGGTCCCAGATCGTCATCTGGCCGGCGCCGTACTCGCCGGCCGGGATCTCGCCGGAGAACTCCAGGTACTCCATCGGATGGTCCTCGGTCCGCACCGCCAGCCGCAGCGTCTGCTGGTCCGGCGGGAGCCCCTTGGGCACGGCCCAGGAGGCGAGCACGCCGTCCCGCTCCAGGCGCAGGTCCCAGTGCAGGCTCCGCGCGTGGTGCTGCTGGATCACGAACGCGCTGCCGGGGCCGGTGAGGGCCGGATCCTCGGCCGGCACGGGCTCCGGAGTGCGGTCCGGATCGCGCTTGCGGCGGTACTCGTCAAGCGGCACCGCCCTAGTGTGCCCAATATCCCGGTGGCCTTGCGAAGGGAAGGTTAGGCATGCTTCCCTTAGGTTTACCTCACCAAGGCGCGGTGACCGAGGCCGGAAGGGCAAACAACGATGTTCGTGTGTATGTGCATCGCGGTCACCGAGCACGAGATCCGGGAGTGCATCCACGCCGGAGCACGGACCGTGGAAGAGGTCAGCGAGTGCTCCATGGCGGGCACCGGCTGTGGCGGTTGCCGGGAAACTATTGCCATGCTCCTGGAAAATAAGGGAGGCTTGGCGGGTGCATTGGACGGCCTGCCGCGAAGCGCTTAAGGTCTCGAGCACTGATCGAGTTATTTAGGTTCGGCTCGGCTTAGTTATCTGGCCCTTTCCTTATATCATCCGAACCTCTCCTAACTCCGAGTGATTGTGTCCTAATACGGACAGTCACGTGTAGCGTCGCGCCCATGCGTGGGGATGAAGAGGTCATTGCGCTGCTCAATGAGCAGCTGACCAGCGAGTTAACGGCGATCAACCAGTACTTCCTGCACGCCAAGATGCAGGCGAACTGGGGCTTTACCAAACTCGCCGAGCACACGCGTGACGAGTCAATTGACGAGATGAAGCACGCGGAGAAGATTACCGACCGAATTCTCTTCCTGGAGGGTTTGCCGAACTACCAGCGGCTGCTGCCGCTGCGGATCGGTCAGACCGTTCGGGAACAGCTCACCTGCGATTTGGCGGTCGAGCTGGAGGTCGTGGAGCGACTTCGCCCGGGCATCGCGATGTGCCGGGAGAAGGGTGACATCACGTCGGCCAATCTCTTCGAGGAGATCCTGGCCGACGAGGAAGGTCACATCGACTACCTGGAGACCAACCTCGAGCTGATCGACAAGCTCGGTGAGCAGTTGTACCTCAGCCAACTGGTGGAGCGCCCGCCGACTAACGGCTGACGCCCCCTCGGGAGGAAACAGCGCCGGCGCGGACGCGCGAAATGCCCCGCGCCGGCGCTGTGCGGGCGAGCAGCGTCTGCGCGACGATCACCGCGATCAGGAACGCCCCGGAGACCACGGTCTGCACCGACGAGTTGTCCAGGTTCGGGATCCGGTTGATCAAGTTCTGCAGGGCGGCGAGCAGGGCCACCCCGGCGGCGGTGCCGAGCGCCGAGCCCGAACCGCCGGTGAGCAGGGTGCCGCCGATCACCACCGCCGCGATCGCGTCCAGCTCGGCGCCCACCCCGACAATGGTGACCCCGGAGGCCGCCTGCGCGGCGGCGAGCGTGCCGGCGAGGGCGGCGAGCACCCCGGACAGCGTGTACACGGCCAGCTTGGTGCGGGCCACCGGCAGCCCCATCAGGGCTGCCGCCGACTCCGAGCCGCCGATGGCGAACAGCCGCTGGCCGAACCGGGTGCGGCCCAGAACCAGGCCGCCGAGCAGGAACGACGCCAGCGCGATCCAGGTCGGCATGCCGATGCCGAGCAGCCGCCCCTGGCCCAGCCAGAGGAACACCGAGCCCGGCGGTACCAGATAGGTGCGCCCGCCCTCGTCGGTGAGGAACAGAAGCAGGCCGCGGGCGAACAGCAGGCCGGCCAGGGTGGCGATGAACGGCGCCAGCCGCCAGCGGGTGATCAGCAGGCCGTGCACCGCGCCGATGACCGCCCCGGTGGCCAGGGGCAGGGCCAACGCGGGCAGCGGGCCCCACCGGGAGGCGTACGCGGCGAGCACCCCGCCGAGCGCGAACACCGAACCGACGGAAAGGTCGATTCCGCCGGAAATGATCACGAACGTCATGCCCAGCGCGACCAGCGCGGGGAACGCCGCCTGAAGGCTCAGGAAACCGAGGTTCTCGGTGGTCAGGAAGGTGTCGAAGGCCAGCCCGCCCGCCGCGAGCACGACGGCGAGCACGACCAGCGCGCCGCGCCGCCGCAGCAGTTCGGCCAGTGGTGTGGCGCTCCCGGTGATCGTGCCGGCGGTTGAGGTCACCGGGTCACCGCCTGCGCCCGCTGCACCGCGACCGCCACCACGATGATCGCGGCCTGGCTCATCTGGGCCACCGAGGCGGGGATGTTGTGCCTGATCAGCGTGGCAATGATGAGCTGCATGAGCAGCGCGCCGGCCACCGTGCCGAGCACCCGGACCCGGCCTCCGGAGAGCGGGGTACCACCGACCACCACGGCGGTGATGGCGGACAGCTCGACCAGCAGGCCGATGTTGGACGGATCGGCGGCGGTCAGCTGGCCGGTGGCGATGGTGCCGGCGAACGCGGCCAGCAGCGCGCACAGCAGGTAGACGGTGAGCAGCACCCGGGTCACCGGCAGGCCGGCGTAGCCGGCGGCGCGGCGGTTGCCGCCGACGGCCACCAGCTGCCGGCCGAAGGTGGTGTGCCGGACCAGGAACCCGACCGCGACCACCAGCAGCCCGGCGGCCAGTACCACGTAGGGCACGCCCAGCACCGCCCCTCCGCCCAGCGCGAGCAGGCCGGGCTCGGTGATCGGGGTGGCCCGGCCCTCCGCGATGACCAGCGCCACGCCCCGCCCGCCGACCAGCAGCGCCAGCGTGGCCACGATCGGCTGCACCCCGACGAAGGCGACCAGCGCGCCGTTCAGCAACCCGGCCAGCGCGCCGACCAGGAGCGCCGCGAGCAGCCCGCCGAGCAGGCCGTAGCCCAGGTACAGCGGCAGCACGGCGGCGGCCAGGGCCATCACCGAACCGACCGAAAGGTCGATTCCCTCGGTGCCGATGACGAGTGCCATGCCCAGCGCGACCACCAGCACCGGGGCCACCTGGACCAACTGGGTGCGCAGCGCGTCCGCCGTGGCGAAATGCGGAGTCACCACGAGGTTGACCAGGACCACCAGGCCCAGCGCCAGGTACACGCCGTACTCGCGGGCCAGCCAGACGGCGCGGGTCCGGTCCAGGCCGCCGGGTTCGGTCCGGAGCACCTCGGTCATGCCGGCCGCCCCGTGGAAGCGGAGCCCTCGCCGCCCTGGGCGATCGCGTCCATCACGCCGGCCACGCTCACCCGTGCCCCGGTCAGCTCGGCGACCGATGTGCCGTCCCGCATCACCACCACCTTGGCGGCCCCCTCGACCAGCTCCTCCAGGTCCGAGGACACCAGCAGGATGCCCAGGCCGTCGGCGGCCAGCTCGTCGATCAGCGTCTGGACCTCGGCCTTCGCCCCCACGTCGATGCCCCGGGTGGGCTCGTCCAGCAGCAGCACCTTCGGGCTCATGGCCAGCCACCGGGCCAGCATCACCTTCTGCTGGTTGCCGCCGGAGAGCTCGGACACCGGTTGGTCCGGCCCGGACACCTTGATGCGCAGCCGCCGGATGAAGGTGTCCACCACCCGGTCCTGGCGGGCTCGGGAGACCACGCCGAACCGGGACAACCGGGGCAGGGCGGCCAGCACGATGTTCTCCCGCACCGACAGGTTGAGCACCAGGCCCTCGGCCTTGCGGTCCTCCGGCACCAGGACCAGCCCGGCGCGGATGGCGGCCGGCGCGCCGGCGGACAGCTCCCGTCCGGCCAGGCTGACCGTGCCCGAGTCCCGCCCGGCCACCCCGGCCAGCGCGGTCATCGTCTCGCTGCGGCCCGAGCCGAGCAGCCCGGCCAGGCCGACGACCTCGCCGGCCCGCACGTCCAGGTCCACCCCGCCCAGCGTGCCTCGGCTGGTCAGCCCGCGCGCCCGCAGCAGCGGTTCGCCGGGTTTCGCGTGCTGCTCGGGGTGGAAGGTGGTGGTGCCGTCGTGTCGGACGGCTTCCAGCTCCCGGCCGAGCATGAGCGAGATGAGCCGCAGCCGGCTCAGCCCGGCCAGGTTGCCGGTGTGCGCGACCGCTCCGTCGCGCAGCACGGTGACGGTTTCGCACAGCTCGTACAGCTCGGCCAGCCGGTGGCTGACGAAGACAATCGCGATGCCCCGTTCGCGCAGGCCGCGCACCACCTCGAACAGGGTGCTCACCTCGCGCGGCTCCAGCGAGGAGGTCGGCTCGTCCATGATCATGACGCGGGCGGTGTTCCCGTCGGGCGCCGAACTGGGCGCCCGACCCAGCGCGCCGGCTGCGCCGGCGTCGGTGGACGCGGCCCGGGCCAGCGCCACCATCTGCTGGGTGCCCAGGCCCAGCGTGTCCAGCCGGCGCCGGGGGTCGACGTCGATGCCCAGGCCGGCGAGCAGCTCCCCGGCGGCCCGGTGCATGGCGTGCCGGTCCACCAGCGGCCCGAACCGGCGCGGCTCCCGGCCGAGGAAGAGGTTGGCCGCGACGCTCATCGAGCCGACCAGGTTGACTTCCTGGTAGATGGTGCAGATGCCGGCCCGCTGCGCGTCGATCGGCGCGCCGAAGGCGACCGGCCGGCCGGCGTACCGGACCTCGCCCGCGTCCGGCCGGTGCACCCCGGTGAGCACCTTGATCAGCGTGGACTTGCCGGCGCCGTTCTCGCCGACCAGCGCGTGCACCTCGCCCGCCCGGAGGGTGAAGTCGACCCGCCGGAGCGCGGCGACACCGCCGAACGACTTGTCCAGCCCCCGGGCCTCGAGAACCGGACCGTCCCCCTCCGAGTTCATCAGTACGCCGTGCTCAGTCCCTGCGCGGCGTTGCCCTGGTCGTAGGCGTGATCGGAAATGATGATCTTGCTGGGCACCGGGGTGTCGGCGTAGAACTTCTGGTAGGTGTCGAAGACGATCGGCCCGAACCGGGGGTTGCTCTCGATCACGGCCGCGATCTCGCCGTTCACCACGCCCTGCACCGCCTCCCGGGTGCCGTCCACGGTGACGATCTTGACGTCCTGGCCGGGCTTCTTGCCGGCCGCCTTGAGCGCGGCCACCGCGCCCAGCGCCATCTCGTCGTTCTCGGCGTAGATCGCGGTGAGGCCCGGGTTGGCCTGGATCAGCTGCTCGGTGACCGTCTTGCCCTTCTCCCGCTGGAACTCACCGGTCTGCTCAGCGACCACCTGAAGGCCCGGCGCGTTCGCGGCGGCGTAGTCCTTGAACCCCTTGGTGCGGTCGGTGGTCACGTTGTTGCCCGAGCTGCCCAGCAGGATGGCCACCCGCCCGTTGCCGCCGGTCGCCTTGGCCATCGCCTCGGCGGCCCGTTTCCCCTGGTCCACGAAGTCGGACACGATGGTGGTGAGGTAGTCCTGGCAGGGCCGGGCGCCGTCCAGGGTGCGGTCGATGGTCAGCACCGGGACGTTCTTCGCCCGGGCGGCGGCCAGCGCCGGCTCCAGGCCGGTGGAGTTCAGCGGCGCCACCACCAGCACCTGCGCGCCCTGGCTCAGCAGCGACTGGATGTCCGCGATCTGCTTGGGCAATTGGGACTGTGCGTTGGTGGCGAGCAGGGTGATGCCGCGCTTCGCCGCCTCGTCCTTGAGCGACTGGGTCTCGGTGATCCGGAACGGGTTGGCCTCCTTCTCCGACTGGGAGAAGCCCACCTTCAGCGTCTTGAGGTCGCCGGGCGGGATGCCGTAGGCCGCCCGGGCGCACTCCGGCCCGCTGCCCGGGGCCTCCTTCACCCGCTGCTCGCCCGCGCCGGACGGGGCGCCGGCGGACGGTGAGCCCTCCTGCGGTCGGGCACACCCGGCCAGGACCAGCGGAATCAGGAAACTTGCCACGACTGCTCGGCGGGCCGCCACATTGCGGATCACGGAGCACCTCCTCAGCCAGGTACGGAGCCTCACTCTGACTGAGCCGGATCGAGAGTGTCAACGAATGACCGGCACTGCTCGGTATCGAGCCGAAAGACGATCGAATCCGGTCGAAATCCGGTCATCCGACCCGGTGGCGGGCGCTCATCCCGGGTGCGGAGCCGGTTCTCCGGCGGGCGGTCCGGCGGCCCGGGCGAGATGCACCCGGACCCCCAGCTCGCGGAACCGGGCCAGCTCCCCGGGGTCCGCCGCCGCGTCGGTGTAGAGGTGGTCGATCTGATCGCCCGGCACGGTGCGCACCACCGAGTCGGTGCCGATCTTGGTGTGGTCGGCGAGCACGGCCACCCGGTCGGCCGTGCCGACCAGCGCCCGGTCCATGCTGGCCACCGACATGTTCGGGGTGGAGAGCCCGCGGGCGGCGGTGAGCCCGTTGCCCGAGATGAACGCGGTCGTCACCCGCATGGCCGCGAGCATCTGCTCGGCGGAGGGGCCGACCGTGGCCAGGATCGAGCCGCGCAGTGCGCCGCCGGCCAGCACCACCTCTATGTGCCGGTAGCGGGCCAGGACCTGGGCGACCAGCAGGGAGTTGGTCACCACGGTCAGCTCGGAGAAGCCGGCCAGCCGCCGGGCCAGCGCCTGGGTGGTGGTGCCGGCGCCGAGCGCGACCGCGTCGCCGTCGGACACCAGTTCCACGGCGGCCGCCGCTATGGCCGCCTTCTCCTCGGCGGCCTGCTTGGTCTTCTCCGCGTACGTCGGTTCGTAGGCCGTCCCGGAGGGGCCCGTGGCGACGGCGCCGCCGTGCCGCCGGGAGAGCAGCCCGACCGACTCCAGGTAGCGCAGGTCGCGGCGCACCGTCACCTCGCTGGCGCGCACCGACGCGGTCAGCTCCCGCACGGCCACGGCGCCCTGGTCGCGGACCAGCTCCAGGATGAGCTGGCGGCGTTCGGCGGCGAACATAGCCGACAACTGTAGGAGCCGATTCGGGCGTCGAACAGTCCGAGTCGGTCGGAATCGGTCCTCGACCGGCCCCGGACCAGGGATTGCCATCGTTAAGTGACTTCTGATTAGCTGTTCGCCGGATCGCCAGGAATGCCCTTTCGGCAAGTGGTAACCCACAACGCTAGGAGATCTCAGAATCATGACTGCCCTTCCACTCAGCGATCGCGTGGCACTGGTGTCGGGTTCCGGACGGGGCATCGGGCGGGAGATCGCGCTCAAGCTGGCCGGCGCGGGCGCCTCCGTCGTGGTGAACGACCTGGACTCGGACGTGGCCAAGCAGACCGCCGCGGACATCGAGGCGACCGGCGGCAAGGCCGTGGTGTGCGCGGGCAGCGTGACCGACCCCGAGTTCGGCGAGCGCTTCGTGAACACCGCCGTCTCGGAGTTCGGCGGCCTGCACATCGTCGTCAACAACGCCGGCTACACCTGGGACAACGTGGTGCAGAAGATGTCCGACCAGCAGTGGGACGACATCCTGGACGTGCACCTCAAGGCGCCGTTCCGCATCCTGCGCGCGGCCCAGCCGGTGATCAGCGCGGCGGTCAAGGCGGAGCGCGCGGCCGGTGCGCCGAGGGTGACCCGCAAGGTGGTCAACATCTCCTCGGTGGCCGGCACCGGCGGGAACGCCGGCCAGATCAACTACAGCTCGGCCAAGGCCGGGATCACCGGCCTCACCAAGACGCTGGCGAAGGAGTGGGGCCGCTACGACGTCACGGTGAACTGCGTGGCGTTCGGCCTGATCCGGACCCGGTTGACCGAGGCGTCGGCCGACGGCGACGCGAAGATCGACGTTGCCGGCCGGCAGATCAAGGTCGGGGTGAACCCGGAGATCCTGGCGGCCGCCGAGCGCGGCATCCCGCTCGGCCGGGCCGGAACCCCGGCGGAGGCGGCCGGCTCGGTGTACATGTTCTGCATCCCGGAGAGCGACTACGTCAGCGGCCAGGTGATTATCTGCGGCGGAGGCTGGGGCGGCTGAGCGGCGCGCCCGAGATGGCAGCGCTAGCCGTCACCGGCGGCCCGGCGCCGAGGCGTCGCCCGAGGGACCGCCGGCAACAGATCCTGACCGCCGCGGCGCGGGGCTTCTGGCAGCTCGGCTACCACCAGGTGGGCATGGCGGACATCGCCGCGGCCGTGGGCATCGGGCAGAGCGCGATGTACCGGCACTTCGCCGGCAAGGGGGAGCTGCTCTGGGCGGTGATCGTGGACGCCCTGGACTGGATCGACGCGGCCACCGAGGGCGCGGCGACGGGGGAGCAGCTGCTCGACGCGCTGGCGGTGTGCAGCGTGGGGCGGCGCGAGCTGGGCGTGCTCTGGGACCGAGAGAGTAACCACCTGCCCCGGGAGCGGCGCCGGGAGGCCCGCCGGCGGCTGAGCGAGCTGGCCGAGCGCATCGTGGATTCGCTGTGCGCCCGGGGGGTGTCCCGGGTGGAGGCCGAGCTGCGCGGCTGGGCGGCGCTGGCGGTGTTGCAGAGCACCTCGCAGCACCGCGTGGAGCTGGACGAACGCCGCTACGTAGCGCTGCTCGGGGCGGCCGCGCGGCGGGTCTACGCCACCGCGCTGCCGGCCAGGGACCGCACGGTCCGGCCGCACGAGCCTTCCCGCCCGGCGCTCGCGCCCGCCTCCCGCCGGGAGGCGCTGCTCGCCGCCGCCACCCGGCTGTTCGGTGAGCACGGGTACGCGGCGGTCAGCCTCACCGACATCGGCACCGCCGCCGGCATCGCCGGCCCCAGCGTGTACAAGCACTTCGAGAGCAAGGAAGAGCTGCTCTCCGCCGCGCTGGCCCGGGGCAACGAGGGGCTCTGGCTGGGGCTGCACCGGGCGCTGACCAACGCGGACGGCCCGGACGACGCGCTGCGCGAGGTCGCGGCCGACTACGCGGACTTCGCGGTCCGGGACCCCTCGCAGATCACCGTGCTGGTCACCGAGATGCTGAACCTGTCGGACGAGGCGCGCCGCCGGGTGCGGCGCGGCCAGCGCGAGTACGTCGAGGAATGGGCCAGCCTGCTGCGCCAACGCGACCCCGGGCTGGACGAACCCGGTGCGCTGGCCGCCGTGCACGCGGCGCTGTCCGTGATCAACTCACTGGCCCGGGTTCACGGGCTGCACAAGCTTCCCGGCCTCACCGACGACCTGGCCGGAATGGCGCTGAACGTGCTCGAACTCGAGGGAGGCTGACGATGTACCTCACCCAAGCCCTGCACCGCCAGGTCCGCCAGACCCCGGGGCTGCCGGCGACGATCTTCCAGGGGCGCACGCGCACCTGGGCCGAGTGCGGCGACCGGGTGGCCCGGTTCGCCGCCGCGCTGCTGGACCTGGAGGTGCGGCCGGGGGACCGGGTGGGCATCCTGGCGCACAACTCGGACATCTACCACGAGTTCCTGTTCGCGGTCCCCTGGGCGGATGCCGTGGTCACCCCGGCGAACACCCGGTGGAGCCCGGCGGAGATCGCGTTCTCGCTGGTCGACTCCGGGACCGACGTGCTGCTGGTGGACGACGCGTTCGCGCCGATGGTGCCCACGCTGCGCGAGCAGCACCCCGGCCTGCGCGCGGTGCTGCACAGCGGCACCGGACCCGCGCCGGACGGGGCGCTGGACCTGGAGGAGCTCATCGCCGGGCACGACCCGGTGCCGGACGCCTGCCGGGGCGGCGACCAGCTGGCCGGCATCTACTACACCGGCGGCACCACCGGGCGGCCCAAGGGCGTGATGCTCAGCCACGCGAACCTGCTGACCTCGGCGCTCGGCTCGGCGGCCACCGGCGCGTTCATGGTTCCCGGCGGCCGGTACCTGCACGCCGCCCCGATGTTCCACCTCGCGGACGGCGCCGCGTGGGCCACCTGCAACGCCCTCGGCGGGACCCACGTGATGGTGCCCGGGTTCACCCCGGCCGGGGTGGCCGCCGCCATCCAGGAACACCGGGTGACCGACGTGCTGCTGGTGCCCACCATGATCCAGATGCTGGTGGACTCGCCGGACGCGGCCGACGCGGACCTGTCCAGTGTGCGGCACCTGCTCTACGGTGCTTCGCCGATCTCCGTCGCGCTGCTCGAGCGGGCGGCGAAGCGGCTGCCGGCGGCCGAGTTCACCCAGGCCTACGGGATGACCGAACTGTCCCCGGTGACCACCATCCTGAACCCGGCCGACCACGCGGTGGACCGGCTGCGCCGCTCGGCCGGGCGGGCCGCGCCGCACTCCGAGGTGCGCATCGTCGACGAGCTGGACAACGAGGTGCCCCGGGGCACGGTGGGGGAGATCGTCAGCCGGGGCGGGCACGTGATGCAGGGCTACTGGAACCGCCCGGAGGAGACCGAGGCGGCCCTGCGCGGCGGCTGGATGCACAGCGGCGACGGCGGCTACATGGACGACGAGGGCTACGTCTTCGTGGTGGACCGGATCAAGGACATGATCGTGTCCGGCGGGGAGAACGTGTACTCGGCCGAGGTGGAGAACGCGCTGGCCAAGCACCCGGCGGTGGCGGCGTGCGCGGTGATCGGCGTGCCCGACCCGGACTGGGGGGAGCGGGTGCACGCCGTGGTGGTGCCGACCGGTGCGGAGCGGCCGGCCATCGAGGAGCTGCGGGGTTACCTCAAGGAGCAGATCGCCGGGTACAAGGCGCCGCGCTCCGTGGAGTACGTGGACGCGCTGCCGCTGTCCGGCGCGGGCAAGGTGCTCAAGCGTGAGCTGCGGAAGCGCCACTGGGCCGACACCGACCGCTCGGTGAGCTAGCGAGATGTCGGTGCGTCGGGTTCCCGGAGTTCCCTGCACCGAGTGACCTGGCTAACAGTAGACTCCTGGGTGAAATTTGGGGCTGCAGAGGTAGGTGTGGTGAGCGTGCGGACGGTTTCGCTGCCCGGCTCCGCCGGTCCGCCGCTCCTCGGCCACAGCGCGCAAGTGCTCCGCGACCCGCTGCGCTTCTACTTGGACCGCTATCGCAGGTTCGGGCCGGTCTCGCGGTTCAACCTGGTCGGCCACCCCTCGGCGCTGGCCGTGGGCGGGGACGCGGCCAAGGTGGTGCTGGAGGGACGCGACCGGTGCTTCGCCAGCGGCGCCGGCTGGGCGTTGTGGGCGGGGCCGTTCTTCCCTCGCAGCCTGGTGATGCTGGACTTCGAGGAGCACCTGGCGCACCGGGCGCTGATGGAGCAGGTGCTGACCCGGGACCGGATCGACGGCTACCTCGAGCAGCTGCATGCGGTGCTGGCGGAGGACCTGGCCACCTGGCCGACCTCGTCGAACTTCCGGGCCCAGGACGCCGTGCGCGCGACGGTGCTGCGGGCCAGCGTGCGGGTGTTCATGGGCGGCGGCCTCGGGGCCGAGTCGGGGGAGATCGAGCGGGCGTTCCTGGACTGCGCGGCGGCCGCCGGCGCGACATTGCGGTTCGAGTACCCGGGCAGTACCTGGTCCCGGGGGCTGGCCGGGCGGCGGCGGCTGGAGGAGCTGTTCGTGGACCGCACCCCGGCGGTGCGCGCCCGGGGCGGATCCGACCTGTTCGCGGTGCTCAGCCGGGCCACCGGGCTGGACGGTCGGGGCCTCTCCGACGAGGACGTCGTGAACCACATGATCTTCCTGCTGTACGCCTCGTTCGACCCGGTCTCGATCCCCCTGGTGACGATGATCCGGTACCTGGCGGAGTACCCGGAGTGGCAGACCCAGTGCCGGCACGAGTCCTACGCCCTGGGCAACGGCCGGCCGGGCATGGCCGAGCTGGACCGGCTGGGCTCGCTGGACCTGGTCATGCGGGAGTCGCTGCGGTTGATGCCGCCGGTGTACGCGCTGCCGAACCTGGCCGTGCGGGACACGGACGTGCTGGGGTTCGAGATCCCGGCGGGCACGGTTACGGTGGTCGCGCCGCTGGTCAACCACCGGCTGCCCGAGTACTGGCCGAACCCGGAAGTGTTCGACCCGGAGCGGTTCGCGCCGCACCGGCGGGAGGACCGGGCGCACGAGTACGCCTGGATCCCGTTCGGCGGCGGTGTGCACCGATGCCTCGGGCTGCACTACGGGGCGGTGCAGATGAAGGCGGTCATGCACCAGCTGCTGCTGCGCCACCGCTGGCGGCTGGCCCGGGGCCACGTGCCCGAGGTGATCTGGCGCGGCTTCGCCCGCATGCGCGACGGCCTCCCCATCGAGCTCACCCGCCTCTGAACCGCGCGGCCCTGGCGCCGGTGCGGTCGAGGTGCGGTGCCGGTTCAAATACGGCTTGGACGGCGGAGCTGGGCGGTCTGTCGCGGCCCGGGCTGGCCGGTCGCGTTGGTTTGTGGCGGGCTCGACTAACTCCGGGCGGCTGAAGTGTCACTCGGCGGACTTGGCCGATGGCTCTTCCCCGATCGGCTGGTGGTGCGGTGGGTGGCCGGAGAGAGCGGGGTTGTCAGGCTGGTCGAGAGGCGGCTGAGGGTTGTTCCGTTCGGCCGAAACAGCCCTCACCCGCATCTCGACTGGCACCGTCCCGGTGTCGGGGAAGCCCGTCACTGAGGGTCGCGGTCGCGCCCGAATCTGAGCGGCCCGATCGGAAGAGTGGAGTGCGGCGATTTCTAGATCGACATCAACCTGACGGCCCTCACTTGCTCCCGAAAGGCCCATGAGGTTGATGTCGATCTTCAACGAGGGAGCCGGAGCCGGTCGCCCGGTTCCCATTTGGCCCCGTCCCGACGATGGGGCGGCACCTGGGCCGCGGCAGATCGCCCCAGGCTCCGCCGTCCAAGCCGTCTTTGGACGGGCACCGCGCTTTAGTCGCACGTCAACAGCCTGGCCCCGCGCGAGAAACCGGAACGTCGCGCGGGAAACCGGGGCGCCGCACACGCTGGAAGGTGTGCGGCGCCCTGGTTTGTTTGCGACGCCGGGTCAGCTGGCCTTCTTGTACACCGCCACCGCGCCGGCGCTGCCCAGGCCCAGGTTGTGCTGCAGTCCGACCGTGGCCCCATCGACCTGGCGCTTGTCCGCCTTGCCGCGCAGCTGCCAGGTGAGCTCGGCGCACTGGGCGAGCCCGGTGGCGCCGATCGGGTGGCCCTTGGAGATCAGTCCGCCGGACGGGTTGACCACCCAGCGGCCGCCGTAGGTGGTGTCCTGGTTCTCCACCAGTTTGTGCGCCTCACCCTCGGCGGCCATGCCCAGCGCCTCGTAGGTGATCAGCTCGTTGGCCGAGAAGCAGTCGTGCAGCTCGATGACGTCGACGTCCTCGATGCCCACCTGCGCCTCGTCCAGCGCGCGCTGGGCGGCGAGCTTGGCCACCTGCGCGCCCACCGCGTTGATCGAGGAGTTGCCCTCGAAGGACGCGGTCACGTCGGTGGCGATGTAGTGGCCGGCGATCTCCACCGCCTGGTCCCACAGGTTGTGCGTGTCCACGAAGCGCTCGCTGGCCAGCACGGCCGCCCCGGAGCCGTCCGAGGTGGGGGAGCACTGCAGCTTGGTCAGCGGGTCGTAGATCATCGTGGCGTTCTTGACGTCTTCCAGCGAGTACTCGTCGCGGAACTGCGAGTACGGGTTGTTCACCGAGTGCTTGTGGTTCTTCCAGCCGATCCACGCGTAGTGGTCGGGGGTGGAGCCGTAGCGCTCCATGTGCTCCCGGCCGGCGTTGCCGAACATCTGCGGCATCGGCGCCTTGTCCTTTTCCCAGCCCCGGCCCGCGATCATGGCCTTGAGGTGGTAGTCCAGCATGCCCGGGCCCTTCTTGCCGGTGCCGGCGGACAGCGAGCCCTTGCTCATCTTCTCGTAGCCGACGGCGAGCGTCAGGTCGCAGCCGGCCTTGACCGCCTGGCGGGCCAGGAACAGCGCCGACGAGCCGGTGGCGCACGCGTTCACCACGGTCATGATCGGGACCCCGGTGAGGCCCACGTCGTAGAGCGCGCGCTGGCCCATGGCGGCGTAGGCCGAACCGGCATAGGCCTGCTCGATGTCGCCGTAGGCGACGCCGGCGTCGGTGAGCGCGTTGGTCACCGACTCCTTGGCCATGTCCGGGTATTCCCAGTCCTTGGTCTCGGGCTTCTCGAACTTGGTCATGCCCACACCGATGACGAACACGCGGTTGCCCATGGTGCTACCTCGCTACCTTCACGGGACGCCTTTTCTTTTGCCTCTAGACTATAACTCCGCTATGTGAACGGTGCTTGTCGACTGTTCAGTCCAGGGATGAGACGCGCGATGTAACTGCCGATAACCTCGTCCACGTGTCGCTCCATACTCCTCGTGAGCATGGCTGACATGGCCGCCGCGGTGAGCGGGCGGAAGCGCTGGGCCAGTGCCGTGAGTTCGGTCACCTCCTCGCCGCGGGGCAGCTGGTCCCCGTGCTCGCGCAGGAAGTGTTGGTAGAACAGCACGATCAGGTCGTGCATCGCCGAGTCGACCGCCCGGCCGAGCCGGCCGACCAGCTCGAGCACCCCGTCCAGCGGGACCCCGGCGGTGACCAGCTCGGCGGCCGCGCGCAGCAGTCGGGGGCTGGGCACCCGCAGGTCCTTCTCCTCGCGCTCCACCAGCTCCGCGTGGATGGCCTTCTCGATCAGGTCGTCGGCGTCCGGCGCGCCGAACAGCGCGTGGACCTCCTCGACGGTCATCGACTCGGCCGACTCCTGGCCCCAGAACCCGGTCACCACCTGTTCCAGGCCGAGGATCTCGGACAGGTCCCGGCCCTGGGTCCACGCGGTGAGCAGCTCGGTGATGGTGGCGACGGTGTAGCCGCGGCCGAGCAGTTGGGTGATCACCCGCAGCCGGGCCAGGTGCGCGTCGGAGTAGATGCCCACCCGGCCCTCGCGCCGGGGGGCGGGCAGGATGCCGTGGTCCTGGTAGGCGCGGATGTTGCGCACGGTGACCCCGGAGGCCTGGGCCAGCTCGTCAATGCGGTATCTCGTCACGTCCCGGTCTCTCCGGCTGCGGTACTCTGGCCGCGCCAACGTTGCCAGTCTTCACTGTCTCAGTAGTGGAAGATAGTGAATCGGTGATGTTTCTGTCGCGGGGGAGGTTATTGGATGAGCCCGGTTGGTGGGCGGACCAACTGGTCCCGGTTCGGGCTGGTGTTCGTGCCGGCGCTGCTAGTCCTGGTGGTCATCGCGCTGGGCGCGACCAGCGGCGCGGTGCCGGTCGCCCTGGCGGTGGAGGGGCGGCAGGCGGTCAAGATCAGCGTGCGGAAGCTGTCCCTGCAGGCGGCGGGCACCATGCCGGAGTTCTTCCAGACCGCCGGCGGGGAGAAGAAGCCCACCGTGGTGATTACGTTGAAGGACATCCACGCGCAGGGGCTGTGCGGCTCGTTCCGGGTGGACACGCCGGCCGGGCCGTACGTGCTGCGGTTCACCACGCCGGACGACCGCGACCCGGTGAACATCGGAACCCTGCGGTTCGCCCTGGAGAGCGTGGACGGGTTCGGCGTGCTCGGTGAGGACATGGAGCTGAACCGGGCATTCACCGAGGCCGGCCTGCCTACCGACGCGGGCGACCCGGGTTTCCTGCCGATCAAGGCGGGCGGCCTGCTGCTCAACCTGAACGTGACGGTCCGCTGGGCCACGGCGAACGGCCTGCGGCTGTCCGGGGTCCGGATGGCGGTCGGTAGTGACCAGAAGGAGTGTTTCTAGTGGTCCTCGGGGTGGTCACGCGCCCTGTGGGTGCGCACCGGGCCGCGTCGCCGGGCTGGCGGGACTGGTGCCGGGGGCGTCCGTTGCTGGCCGGGGCGTGCACGTTCGCCGGCGGGCTGGTCGTGGTGCTCCTGCCGGCCGGCGCCTACACGGTTCTGCTGCTGCCCGGGTTGGCCGGGGTGTCCGGGTTCCTGCTGGGCGGGATGCTGTGCGTGTGCGGGCTGTGCCTGGTGTGGTCGCCGGGGTTGCACGGCTTCCTCGGCCTGGTCGCCGCACTGATCGCGCTGACCGCACTGGTCTCCAGTAACATCGGCGGCTTCCTGCTGGGCACCCTGCTCGGCCTGCTGGGCGGCTCGCTCGGCTTTGCCTGGACACCCGGGGAAATTGCTCAGGAAAGCAGGTAAAGAACTTGTTGACTACGTGCTCAACTCATTGTTAACGTAGTAGTTGCAAGCACAATCACCCGCGTTCTACTTTCCCTGTCTACAGTTGTGCCTGGTCACCGGTGGTCTCTCCGGTGAAGCGGATTCGAGCTGGGGGGCAATTCCGCAATGCGCACTTCTATCTGGTGTGACCATGTGCAGTTTTACGTGCGGGATGCGCGCGCGGCTGCTTCGGAGTTCAGCTCCGCCTACGGGTTCGTCGAGCTGCTCGCCGCGCCGGCCGGGCCGGCGCGGTCGGTGGTGCTGGGGCAGGGCTCGATCGTGCTGGCGCTCACCGAGCCGCCGGACATCGGTCCCGGGCGGGACTTCCTGGCCGCGCACGGTGACGGTCTGGCCCGGATCGGGTTCGCCTGCACCGACCTGCGCGAGGTGTATGCGCGCGCGGTGGCCGGCGGAGCGCGGGTGATCGAGCCGCCGCGCCGGTTCGGCCCGGTGCGGATGGCCGCGCTGCGCGGGGTGGGCGACATCGTGCACACCCTGGTCGAGCAGCCCGCCGGGGCGCCCACCCGGTTCCTGCCCGGGCTGGGCTCGGTGCCGCGCGGACCGGTGCCGGCTCCGCTGGGCCTGCGGGAGATCGACCACTTCGCGATCTGCGTGCCGCACGGCGAGTTGGCCGAGGTGGTCGCGCACTACCAGCGGGCGTGGGGTTTCGAGCAGATCTTCGCCGAGCGCATCGAGGTAGGCGCGCAGGCGATGGACTCGGTGGTCGTCGCCAGCCCCGACCGGGGCGCGGTGTTCACACTGATCCAGCCGGGCGGCGCGGAGCCGGGGCAGATCGACCACTTCCTGCGCGAGCACGGCGGACCCGGCGTGCAGCACATGGCGCTGCGCACCGACGACATCGTGGCCACCGTGGGTGAACTGCAGGCCCGGAACGTCCCGTTCGGGCAGACCCCGGGGGCGTACTACGAGCAGCTGCCCGGCCGGGTGGGGAGCACCCGCCATGAGGTGGAGCTGCTGCGGCGCCTGGGCGTGCTGGCCGACCGGGACCACGACGGCGACCTGTTCCAGATCTTCACCCGCTCCGGGCACGACCGGGGCACCTACTTCACCGAGATCATCGAGCGGGACGGCGCGACCACCTTCGGCGCGAACAACGTGAAGGCGCTGTTCGAGGCCAAACAGCGCGAGCTGGACCAGCTGGCGGCCCCGGCGCGGTCGGCTTCGTGACCACCTCGTGAGCACTGCCGCAGCGGTCGCGCCGCCGCGCCAGCTCGAGGGGCTTTCCCGCTGCGCGCTCGGTCCCTGCCTGCTCGGCACCGCGTTCCTGGTCACCCAGCAGCTGCCGGTCAGTCCGATGTGGAACTCCGTGGAGCGGGTGGTCCCGGCCGGGCTGTTGCTGCTCGCCCTGCGCCCCGCGTTGCCCCGGGGCAGCTGGTGGCTGCGTTCGCTGGGGCTCGGTGCGCTCAACTTCGGCGCGTTCTTCGCGCTGCAGGCGTTCGCCGTGCACCGGGTGCCCGGGGCGGTGGTGGCCACGGTCACCGCGACCCAGGCGGTGCTGGTCCCGCTGCTGGTGGCGCTGTTCGGTGAGCGGATCCAGCCGCGCCAGGTGGCCGCGGCGGCGCTCGGCGTGGTCGGGGTGGCGTTGCTGGTCCTGCGCGCGGGCCACCGGCTGGACGCGGCGGGCGTGGCGGCCGCGCTGGTGCTGGCCGGCTCGGCGGCCGCCGGAATGCTGCTGACCCGCCACTGGGGCACCCCGCCGGGCACCCATCACCTCAGCACCACGGCCTGGCAGATGCTGGCCGGCGGGTTCGCGCTGGTACCGCTGGCGTTCATGCTGGAGGGCGGCCCGCCGGCGATGACCCACGGACAGGTCCTGGCCGCTGGCTGGCTCGCCGCGGCCGCCACCGCGGCCGCGTTCGCGCTGTTCTTCGGGGGCCTGCACCGCGGCGTGCCACCGGCCACGGTCGCCCGGCTGGCCCTGCTCAGCCCGGTGGTCGCGGCGTTGCTCGGCTGGACGTTCGCCGGTGAGACACTCAGCCCGGCGCAGCTGGTGGGCATCGCGATGGTGCTGAGCGCCCAGCTGCTGGGCGCCTCCCGGCGGGGTTGAACGCCTACTGCTGGTAGCCCTCCACCACGCCGGCGGAGCGCACCTCGGCCCCGTCCGGCTGCTGCCCGCTGGACCGGCGGGCGCGCCGCTGTCGCAGCAGGTCCCAGCACTGGTCCAGCTGCACCTCGAGGTCGCGCAGCCGCCGGTGGTCGTCGTCGGAGGCCTCGTCGCCCTGGGTGTGGCGCTGCAGGTGGTGCTCCTCGTCGACCAGATGGTTGATCCGCCGCAGGATGTCCTCGTCCATGGGTGTCCCTTCAGGAGTGCGTGGGTCCGGGGGGTACGTCCAGCTCGAACGCCACTTGGTCCGGGTAGCACCAGAACCATTCCTCACCGGGCTCGAACGAACGCACCAGTGGGTGGCCCGTGGTCCGGTAGTGGTCGGTGGCGTGCTTGCCGGGGGAGGAGTCGCAGCAGCCCACGTGCCCACAGCGCTGGCACATGCGCAGGTGCACCCACCGGCCGCCGAGCTCGAGGCACTCGTGGCAGCCGTCGTCGCTGGGGCTGTTCGGGGTGATCGTGTCCAGGTGTCCGCACTCGGCCATGTCTTCTCCCGGGATCAGGGGTGCGCCACCGGAACCGTAGTCCCGGCGGGCCGGTCCAGGCGGGTCAGCACCCGTTCGGCGAAGTCGCGCAGGGTGTCCACCTCGCGCGCGGTGAGCTGGTCGAAGAACACCTCGCGGACGGTGGTGACGTGGGCCGGGGCAGCCTCCTGGATGGCGCGCAGGCCGGCCGGGGTCAGCGTGACCACGGTGCCCCGGCCGTCCTCGATGCAGTCCTCCCGGCCCACCAGGCCCCGGTGCCGCATCCGGGCCAGGTGGTGGGACAGCCGGCTCTTCTCCCACTGCAGCGCGGCCGCCAGCTCGAGCACCCTGGCGCGGTGGTCCGGCCGGTCGGTGAGCTGGACCAGCACGTCGAAGTCGGCCAGGGACAGCCCGGACCGGGCCTGCAGCTCGCGGTGCAGGTGCGCGGTGAGCCGGGCGTTCATCGCCAGGTAGCCGCGCCAGGCGCACTGCTCGCGCTCGTCCAGCCATCGGGTTTCGGCCACCCGGCCAGTCTACGGGAATGGATGACGTGTCATCTACGTTGCCGGGACTGAAAGTTCGATGCGTCTACCATCTGCTTCGGCGGGAGAGGAGCCAGGCAATGAGCACCACCACGTTGCGTCCCGGGGTGGACGTCCGGCGGTCGGCCGACCGGCTGACCACGAAGATCGACTGGCTGGACTCCCGGCACTCGTTCTCCTTCGGCGGCCACTACGAGCCGGAGAACACCCACCACGGCCTGCTGCTGGTCAACAACGACGACCGGATCGCGCCCGGCACCGGGTTCGACACCCACCCGCACCGGGACATGGAGATCGTCACCTGGGTGCTGTCCGGCTCCCTGGTGCACCAGGACTCCCGGGGCAACTCCGGGGTGATCTACCCCGGCCTGGCCCAGCGGATGAGCGCGGGCACCGGGATCCAGCACTCGGAGAAGAACGACTCCTGGCGGCTGGCCGGGGAGAAGCACGACGACCCGGTGCACCTGGTGCAGATGTGGGTGGTGCCGGACGAGGCCGGCATCACGCCCGGCTACGAGCAGCTGGAGATCGCCCCCGAGCGGCTGGCCGGCCAGCTGGTCACGGTTGCCTCCGGAATGCCCGCGCACCGGGACGAGGCGGCGATCCACATCAGCAACCGGTACGCCGCGCTGCACGCCTCGCGGCTGGAGCCGGGGGAGTACGTGCGGCTGCCCGAAGCGCCGCTGCTGCACCTGTTCGTGCCGAGGGGATCGGTGGAGCTGGAGGGCGCCGGGAAGCTGGAGACCGGTGACGCGGTGCGGCTGACCGGCATCAGCGGGCAGCGGGTCACCGCCGTCGAACCGGCGGAGATCCTGGTCTGGGAGATGCACGCCACCATCGACTAGAGCGGCCGGATCGCGGTCTGATCGACGCGGCGAATATGTTTACCGGCATGCCGGGCAGCAAGCTGGAGTTCACCGGGGCCACCGGGGCGCGGCTTGCCGCGCGACTGGACCTGCCGGATTCCCCACCGCGGGCGTACGCGCTGTTCGCGCACTGCTTCACCTGCAACAAGGACGTGGTCGCCGCCGCCCGGATCGCCCGCGCGCTGACCGCGCACGGGATCGCCGTGCTGCGGTTCGACTTCACCGGCCTCGGCGGCTCGGGCGGGGACTTCGGGCACACCGACTTCAGCTCCAACGTGGCCGACGTGGTGTGCGCGGCGGAGTACCTGCGCGACCACGCCGGCCCGGTGTCGCTGCTGGTCGGGCACTCGCTGGGCGGCGCGGCGGTGCTGGCCGCCGCGCACCGCATCGAGGGGGTGCGCGCGGTGGCGACCATCGCCGCGCCGGCCGACCCCGGTCACGTGCTGCGCCTGCTGGACGAGCACCGCGCGGACATCGAGCGGGACGGTGAGGCCCACGTGACGCTGGCCGGCCGGAAGTTCCGGATCCGCAAGGAGTTCCTGGACGACATCGCCGGCCAGCCCCAGTCGGAGCGCATCGCCCACCTCGGCGCCGCGCTGATGGTGGTGCACTCGCCGGTGGACGAGCTGGTCGGCGTGGAAAACGCGCGGCGCATCTTCGAGACGGCCCGGCACCCGAAGTCGTTCGTCGCGGTGGACGGCGCGGACCACCTGCTCACCAAGCGGGCGGACGCCGAGTACGTGGCCGGGGTACTGGCCGCCTGGGCGTCCCGGTACGTCGGCGAAGCGCCGTCGCCGGCCGAAGACCGGCCCGCCGAGGGCACGGTTGTGGTCAGCGAGAACGGCGCCGGACCGTTCGGCCAGCGGGTCCTCGTCGGGCGGCACGAGCTGACCGCCGACGAGCCCGAGCCGGTCGGCTCGGACGGCGGGCCTTCGCCCTACGACCTGCTGCTGGCCGGCCTCGGCGCGTGCACGTCGATGACCATGCGAATGTACGCGCAGCGCAAGGGGCTGCCGCTGGACCGGGCCACCGTGCGGCTGCGGCACTCGCGCATCCACGCCAGCGACTGCGCCGACTGCGAAACCAAGGTCGGGCGGCTGGACCGGATCGACCGCGAGATCGTCCTCGAGGGGGCACTCACCGAGGAGCAGCGCCGGTCCCTGCTGGAGATCGCGGACAAGTGCCCGGTGCACCGGACTCTGCACTCCGAGGTGGAGATCCGGACCAGCGAGGCGGCGGGGGCCTAGGCCGGGGTGAAGACCACGTCCAGGCGTTCCGGGCCGAGCGTGTTGCTGCCGCCCCGCCAGACGATCTCGCCGTCGTCGGCCAGCCGGTAGTCGGGCAGCGTGCCGAGCATCTCCTGCAGCACCACCAGCATCTCGGTCACCGCGAGGTGCTCGCCGATGCACCGGTGCCGCCCGGTGCCGAAGGCGAGGTGGGCCTTGCCGTCCCGGTCGATGTCGAACGAGTCCGGCTCGGCGAACTTGGCCGGGTCCCGGTTGGCCGCCCCGTAGTTGAGCATCACCTTGTCGCCCCGGCGCAGGTGCGATCCGGCCCGCTCGTGGTCCTCCACCACGGTGCGGGCCATGTGCATGATCGGCGGGTCCAGGCGCAGCGACTCGTGCACGGTGGCCCGCATCAGGCCGGGGTCGGCGAGCAGCCGCTCGCGCAGCCCGGGCGTGGTGACCACCCGGTACAGCAGGCTGCCGATGCCGTGCACGGTCGTCTCGTGCCCGGCCACCACCATCAGCTGCACCATGCCGAGCGCGATCACCGGCGGCATCTCCTCGCCGTCGATGAGCGCGTTGACCAGCACGCTGAGCGTGTCCTCCCTCGGCCGCTCGCGGCGTTCCCGGATCTGCTCCTCCAGCCAGTCCTCCAGCTCCTTGGCCGCCGCGATCTTGGCCTCCAGGCCCACCTTGGCCGAGGAGAGGAAGTTGCCGGCCAGCCGCCGGACCGTCCCGCAGTCGGCCGGGTCCAGTCCTAGCGCGAGCCCGATGACCAACGGCGGGACCACCTCGGCCAGCGAATCCACCAGGTCGGCGCGTCCGTCGCCCCGGAACGTGTCGATCGCGTCGCGGACGATCCGCCGGATGCCGGGCTCCAGCCGGGCGATGGCCGGCGCGGTGAAGTAGGGCAGCGCCAGCTTGCGGTACGGGGTGTGCTCGGGCGGGTCCAGCTCGGCCGGGATGACCGGCATGGACGCCCCGGTCGGCGGGATCATGATGCCCTGGGTGGTGGTGTACCGCTCGTGGTCGCGAGCCGCGCCCAGCACGTCCGCGTAGGTGGAGAGCAGCCAGAATCCGCCGTACCGCGAGCTCCAACCCAGCGGGCAGGTGGCGCGCAGTTCGGCCAGTCGATCGTGCAGGACGGTGCGCATTGCCGGGTCGGCGAAGTCGTAGTCGACCACCGGGCAGCGCGTCTCGCTGGCGGTCATGCCAGAAAAACTAACGCTATTTGGTTGTCGCCGTCAAGCGCTCGCCGGGGAGGTCCGCTCCTCGGTCGCGGCCACCACGCTGTCGATGATCTTCTCGCAGACGATCTCGAAGATCGCCTCGGCCGACACCGCGCGCTGGGTGATCGCCCGGGCCAGGTTGGGTGCCTTGGCCGTGTCGTGCTCCTGGTCGGCGATCGGGGTGTCGCCCCGGGTCTCGTGCAGCGCGCTGGCGATCGCGTACAGCTCCAGCGCCTCCAGCATGGGGGCGATGGCGCCGGTGGGCACGTCCTCGTCCTCGAGCAGCCGCACCGTGGCGTCCAGCTGGGCGGTGCCGATGCCCAGTGGTTGACGGCGCAGCATCACCGGCACCAGGTCCGGGTGCCGGCGGAACGCCTCACGCAGCCGCCCGGCGTTGCGCAGGATCCACACCCGCCACGGCTCGTCGTGCGTCTGGGGCGTGCGCACCTCTTCCAGCGCGAGCATCGCCGCGCCCACCACGATCTCTTCCTTGTTCTCGAAGTGGTGGTACAGCGACGCGCCGTTGACCTTGAGGCGATCGGCCAGGCGCCGGATGCTCAGGGCGTCGATGCCCTCGGTGTCGATGATGTCCAACGCAACCTCGAGCGCCTTGCGCTTGGAGATCAGCGGAACTTTCGGTCGCGCCACGCCTCATTGCCCTTCGGATACCGCCCGGACCAGGAACACTGGCCAGGGTACCGCTTCAACTGGTGAAACGATCGCGGCGCCGGTCGAAGCCCGGTTCGGCGTGGCCGGAACGTTCAATACCGGTGCCCCGGGGGTGGGGACGATGTGCGGCGTGAAACCGAACCTTTCCGCCGCCGCCTCCTTCCTCGCCGCGCATGCCCGAACCCTCGACCGCCGCCGGTTCCAAACACTGTTTGGCGAGGTCGACGCGCCCGCGCTGTTCGCCGCCGTGGACGCCTACCGCAACCCGGACGGCGGCTACGGCTGGGGTCTCGAGCCCGACCTGCGCGCCGGCGAGAGCCAGCCCGGCGGGGCGCTGCACGCGTTCGAGGCGTTCGCCGACGCCGCTCCGGTGGTTACCCCGCACGCCGCCGAGCTGTGCGACTGGCTGGCCTCGGTCACCCTGCCGGACGGCGGCCTGCCGTTCGCCCTGCCCATCGCCGACCCGGCCGGCTGTGCGCCGTTCTGGCTGGACGCCGACCCGGGCGCATCCTCGCTGCAGAGCACCGCGTTCACCGCGGCGGCCGCGTGGCGGGTGGCCGCGCACGACCCGGCGGTCGCCGCGCACCCCTGGCTGGCCCGGGCCACCCGGTACTGCCTGGACACCATCCGCGACCTCGACACCCGGCCGCACGCCATCGCGCTGTGCTTCGCGGTGCACCTGCTGGACGCGGTGCACTCCGCGTATCCCGAGGCGCCGGAGCTGTTGGACCGGTTGGGCGCGTTCATCCCTTCCGACGGGATGCTGCCGGTGGAGGGCGGCGCCGCCGACGAGAAGATGCGCCCGCTGGACTTCGCTCCCGTCCCCGGCCCGGCGCGCCGGCTGTTCCGGGATGAGGTGATCGGTTCGGAACTGGAGCGGTTGGCGGGCCGGCAGGAGGAGGACGGCGGCTGGCGGGTCAATTTCCGCAGCTACTCGCCGGCCGCCGAGCTGGAGTGGCGGGGCTACGCGACGGTGGGTGCGGTGTCCGTGTTGCGCCGGAACGGGTTGGTCTAGGGGGTTGGCGCTGCTCCGGAGACGGCTCGGTGCGGACGCCGGTTCCGGTGCCGGTCGGGAGACGGCGCGGTGTGGGTGTGGTGTCGGTCTGAAGGCGGTGCGGCCTACGTGTGGTGTCGGTCTGAAGGCGGTGCGGCCTACGTGCGGTGCCGGTCTGAAGGCGGCTTGGACGGCGCGGCGTGGGCGGTCTGCCGAGGCTCTGGTTCGGCCCCGTGCGTTGGCGACCTGGTCGGTGCCGGCTCACTTCGCGCGGCCCCTTTCATGGTCATCAGGTATCCAGTGCGATTTTTCGCTGGGGAAATCGCGCTGAATGCCTGGTGATCATCGATTACATGGTCATCAGGGCGTGGTGGTCGCTTTGGAGGTCTGGAGGCGGCCCTCATGCCCTGATGATCATAGATGGAGGTGCGGGGGCGGTCCCGGGAGTCGCATCGGCAACATGCGTTTCGTGACTGACACGCCTTGGGTTTTCGATCATGCACCAACCCCCACCACGTACCACTCGCGAAACGGAAGTGACGGATGAGACGTGGGCGTGCCCACCTCCCCGGCAGCGACCCCAACACGACGGTCGTGCTCGGGTCGCGCGGCCCGAGCCCCGGTGCCGCCCCAACGTATCGTTCGCGCCCAGACCTCGGCCCCAACGGAACGGGCCGAACCCGAGCCGCGGCAGACCGACCACGCCGCGCCGTCCGAGCCGTCTCCACACCGGCACCGCGCCGAGGCAGCGCCGCCTTCGGGTCCGGCGCCGTGCCGCTTTCGGGACCGGCGTCGCACAGGTAGTTCGCGGCCACCAGGCCGTTGTGTCCGGCGCCGATGACCAGCACGTCGCGGTCGCCCGCAGTCATGTGCCGACTATATGGTCGGTTAATTTACACATACAGGCAGGGAGATGGTTGATTGACAGACTAAATGGTCGGTTCTATCGTCGGTGCCACACCATCCGAGGAGGTCAGCGTGAACCCACCCGGTGACGCTCCCGTCCATATGGTCGTCGACCCGGCCTGGCAGTGGGGGTTCGGTCTGCTCCATTTCGGTGTCGCGGCGCTGACCGTGGTGCTCGCCGCCCGGGGGCCGATCCGGCAACGGGACTGGCGGGAGCTCACGTTCCGGATGGTGGTGCTGTTCAGCGGGGCGCTCGGGGCGGTGGTCTTCGAGGGCGCGGTGGACCGCGCCGGCAAGCTCTGGTACGCCGAGCAGGGCGCGTGGCCACTGGTCACCCTGTGGGGCGTGCACGTGCCGCTCTGGGTCGCGCCGGTGTACCTGTGGTTCATCGGCGGCGGGGCGTTGGTGATCATCCAGAAGATCCGCAACGGCGGCCGCCCGCGCGACTTCCTATATATTTTCGGTGGAATCGCGGTGGCCGACCTGCTGCTTGAGATCCCGATTATCAAGATTGCCGGGTTGTACACCTACTACGGCGACAACCAGCCATTCTTCCACCCCGAGTGGTTTCCCCTGCCGCTGTGGTTCATCACCACCAACCGCCTGCTCGACCTGGTGCCGGCAATGCTGATCCTGGTGCTCATGTCGGCGAGGTCGAAGCACGTCATGTGGGCAATTCCGGTGGTCATGTTCGGCTCGATGTACGTGTCCTACGCATTCGTCACCTGGCCGACCATCGCCGCACTGCACTCCGGGGCCAGCGCGCTGGTCGCGCACCTGGCGGCCACCTACACGATCGTCATCGGCCTGCTCGCCACCTACTTCGGCGCGCAGCTGGCGCCGAGGATGAAAGAGCTGATGAAGCACCACGAGAAGCCCAGAGCCGCCCCGGATGTGACGGCTAGTCCGCTCCCCGTGCGGGCGTAGCGGGCGGCCTCGGGCGCCGGGTGCCGTCCAGCATCACCTCGATCACCGTGTCCACCACCTGGCGGTGGCTCCAGGTGCCGTCGGGCCGGAACCACTCGACCACCGAGTCGGCCATGCTGAACACCAGGTGGACGAGCAGCGCGGGGTCGTGCCCGGACAGCAGATGGCCCGCCGCCTGGGCGGCGCCCACCAGTCCGGCGATGTGTTCGGAGAACCTGGCCCGCTCCGCCCGCGCCCAGCGTTCCGTCGGGGTGTTCCCCTGGACCCGCTGGAGCAGGGACATCTCGGCCTGCAGGCGCAGCTGCGCGGCCATGATCTGCCGCATGATGTGCACCAGCCGGGCCAGCTCGTCGCCCTCGTTGGACTCCGGCTGCTCCAACACCGCCCACAGCGCGCCCAGCGCCCGCCCGGCCGCGTGCCGCAGGAAATCCTCTTTTCCCGTGACATGGTGGTAGACGCTGGATTTGGAAATGTTCGCCGCCCGCGCGATGTGTTCCATGCGGGTCGCGTCGTATCCGCGCTCGGTGAATATGCGAACCGCGACATCGGTGAGCGAATCGAGGGTGTAAGGCGCGCGTTCGCTGCGTTTCGGTGGCGCCACCCGGATCAGCCTAGCGTGGAGCGTTTGCCGAGCGCGCGCCCAGTTCGGCGAGCGCGGGAGGCGCCAGTGCCCGCTGCATGAGAATGGTGTCCAGCCAGCGGTCGTGTTTGCGCCCGACCCGGCGCAGCCGGCCGGCCTCGGTGAACCCGTGCCGCCGGTGCAACAGGGCGGAAGCGGGGTCGCCGGTGTCGGCGATCACCGCGATCAGCTCCCGGATGCCGGCGGCCGAGGCGGCGGTGACCAGCTCGGCGAGCAGCGGGCCGCCGAGGCCCCGGCCGGTGGCCCAGGGAGCCAGGTAGATCGAGTTCTCCGCAGTGTGCCGGTAGGCCTCCCGGGCCTTCCACGGCGTGCAGTAGGCGTAGCCGGCGAGCTTCCCGTCCAGCTCGACCACCAGGAACGGCAGGCCGGCGCCGGTGATCGCGTGGTACCGCTCGGTCCAGGCGGCGGTGTCCGGCACGGCCAACTCGAAGGTGGCGGTGCTGTGCGCCACGTAGTGCGCGTAGATCTCCCCGACGGCTTCGAGGTCGTCCGGAGCGGCGGGGCGGATCGTCGGCACGGGGCCTCCTGGGACGTGCTTTCTCTATAGAGGAATTACTTCGTATTATAGAGCACGTGGATCTGGCCTGGCTGGGCAACCGCGCGCGTGACCTGCGGCTGGAACGTGGCCTGACCCTGCACGCCCTGGCCGCTCAGTGCGGGGTGAGCGTGAGCATGCTGTCGTCGGTGGAGCGCGGGGACAAGGCGCCCACGGTGGTGGTGCTGGACAAGATCGCCACGGGGTTGGGCATCCCGCTCACCGAGCTGCTCTCCGAGGTCGACCGGGGGTTCCTGGTGCGCCGGGCGGTGGAACAGGACGTCGCCGAGGAACCCGGTGGTTGGTGGCGCACCATCCTCACCCCGGTGGTGCCCGGTGTGAACTTCGAGCTGGTCCGCTCCACCCTGCCGCCGGTCTGCGACGCCGGCTGGTTCCCGGCCTACGCCGGGGGGTCGCACGTGTTCGTCGTGGTGGTCGCCGGGGTCCTGCGGCTGACGGTCGGGGAGCGCACCGAGACCCTGCGCGCCGGTGACTCCGGCTACTTCGCCGCGCACCTGCCGCACCGGTACGCCAACGCCGGGGAGACGGACTGCGAGTACTACGTGGCCGCGCTGATCATGCGCTCGCGGGCCCCTGGCCGCTGACCTCTCCGCGACTTATATTGCCCTCAGTTCGAACGCTGAATACCAGGGGGAGCCCGATGCGCCCAATCGACCGACGCACCGTGTTGACCGGGATCGGCGGGGCGGCCGTGGGGGCGGCGCTCACCGTGGCCCTGCGACCGGGGCAGCCCGAGCCGGCCGCGCCGGCCAAGGTGGCACCACCCGCTCCCGTCGCTCCGGGAGCCGGCCCGATGAGCGGGCTGCCGCTGGCCAAGGACGCCGCCGCGCTCCAGCCGGACCTGGTGCGGCTGCGCCGGGCCTTGCACCGGCAGCCCGAGGTCGGCCTATCCCTGCCCCGGAGCCAGGAGGCGGTGGTCAAGGCCCTGGACGGGCTCCCGCTCGAGGTGCGCACCGGCAACGCCGTCAGCTCGGTCGTCGGGGTGCTGCGCGGCGGTGCGCCCGCGCCGGCCCGCCGGTCGGTGCTGCTGCGCGGCGACATGGACGCGCTGCCGCTGGCCGAGAAGAACGGGCTGGACTACCGGTCCCAGACCGCCGACACCATGCACGCCTGCGGCCACGACCTGCACACCAGCATGCTGGTCGGCGCGGCCCGTCTGCTCTCGGCGCACCGGGAGAAGCTGGCCGGTGACGTCGTCTTCATGTTCCAGCCCGGCGAGGAGGGCTTCGACGGCGCCGGGAAGATGATCGCCGAGGGGGTCCTGGATGCCGCCGGGCAGCGCCCGGTCGCCGCGTACGCGCTGCACGTCGGGTCGACCATGCCGCTGGGCAGCTTCGTCACCCGGCGCGGGCCGATGCTCTCCGCGTCGGACACGCTGAAGGTGACCGTGCACGGCAAGGGCGGGCACGGGGCGGTGCCGTACCAGGCCAACGACCCCATCCCGGTGGCCAGCGAGATGGTCACCGCGCTGCAGGCCATGGTCACCCGCCAGTTCAGCGTGTTCGACCCGGTGATCTGCACCGTCGGCCTGTTCCAGGCCGGCACCAAGAGCAACGTGATCCCCGACCAGGCGCACTTCGAGGCCACCGTGCGCACCTACTCCACGGCCGCCCGGGATCGCTTCATCGAGCAGGTGACCCGGTTGCTGCGCGGCATCGCCGACTCGCGGGGGATGACCGTGGACGCGGTGTTCAGCGAGGACCACTACGACGTCACCGTCAACAACGCGGGCGAGGCCGAGTTCCTCGCCGACACGGTGGCCCAGCTGCACGGCGCGGAACGGTTCGCCTGGCTGCCCGACCCCCTGACGCCCTCGGAGGACTTCTCCAAGGTGCTCGCCCAGGTGCCCGGCGCGATGGCCATGCTCGGCGCGTGCCCACCCGGCCGGGACCCGGCCACCGCGCCGGCCAACCACTCGCCGCTGGCCGAGTTCGACGACGCCGTGATGGCCGACGGCGCGGCCGTGCTGGCCGAGCTGGCGCTGCGCCGGCTGGTCAGCTGAGCAGGAAGTCGGTGACCACGCCGGCGAACTTCTCCGGGATGGTGTCCATCGCCATGTGCGCCTGGCCGGGCAGGTCCAGGATGTCGCTGCCCGGGACGGTCCGGTGGGCCGCCCGGGTGGCCGCGCGCACGTATTCGGGGCTGTCGGTGCCGAGCAGGAAGCGCACCGGCACGGTCAGCCGGGACAGCTCCGGGCGCGGCCGGTAGGTGTCGGCCACCCGGCCCTCGCGCACGATGGTGTGCGCGGCGGCCAGCCGGGCCGGCCACATCGGGGTGCGCCGCTGGGCGTCCACCGCGGCCTCGTCCAGCCCGATCGCGCCCCGGAAGAACGCGGCCAGCACGCCGTCCCGGTCGTCGGCCGCGAGCCGCTCCGCCATGGTGTCCAGCACGCCGGACGGGAACACCGCCAGCCCGTTGGTGCGGAACGGCGGCTCGTACAGCACGACCCGGTCGAACGGCCCGCCCCGGGGCAGCGTCTCCAGGGTGATCAGTGCGCCGTAGGAATGGCCGAGCAGGTGCACCAGGCCGTTCGCGCCGGCCGCGGCCTCGGCGACCGCGAGCAGGTCCTCGGCCTCCCGCTCGATGGTGTACGCGGCCTCGGGGCCGTCGCCGCTGAGCCCCCGGCCCCGGCGGTCCACCAGGTACAGGGTGAACCGCTCGGCCAGTATCGGCGCCACCTGCGCCCAGCGGGTCCGGTCGGCGGTGCCGCCGTGCAACAGGATCAGGCCGGGTCCCACGCCCCGCACCTCGAAGCCGATCCGGGTGCCGTCCGCGGAGATCACACTGCTGGTCATGACTCCGACCATAGGCGCGCCGGCTTTCGGCCCGCTTTCGTTTAGCTGCCCAGCGTCTCCGCGTACATCTTGGCCAGCCGCTTGTGCATCAGGCGGGGGTAGGCGGCCGGCAGGTAGCGGGTCAGCTTGTCGATCATCTTGGTGTCCGCGCCGACCATGACCCGGGTGCGGTCGCGGACGATTGCGTCGAGCACGGTGGACGCGACCTGCTCGGCGGTGGCGGACTGCTTGGAGCCGGTGAGGTTGCGCTGCAACGCCGCCCGTTTGCCCTCGTCGATGACCGGCGAGTTCTCCATGATGGAGGTCTTGGTGCCCCCGGGGCAGACCAGGGTGACGCACAGCGGTCCCTCGGCGAACTCCATCTGCAGCGCCTCGGTCAGGCCGCGCACGCCGAACTTGCTGATGTTGTAGGGGGACATCGCGGTCATGCCCATCAGGCCGGCGAAGCTGCAGATGTTCACCAGGTTGGCCGCCGGGCGGGTGAGCAGGTGGGGGAGGAACAGCCGGCTGCCGTGGATGGCCCCCCACAGGTTCACGTCCAGCACGGTGCGGAAGGTGGCCAGGTCGGTGTCCACGGTCGGCTCCGGCGCGGTGGAGATCCCGGCGTTGTTGACCACGATGTCCACCGCACCGTGCTCGCCCAGCACGGCGTCCACCAGCCAGCGCATCTGGTCCTCGGCCGAGACGTCCACCGCGTGCGCGCTGGCCCGCCCGCCGGACTCGACGATCCGGTCGGCGGTGGCGTCGGCCGCCTCCGGACGCAGGTCACAGACGGCGACCGTGGCGCCCTTGCCGGCGAGGGCCAGGCACAGCGCCCGGCCGATGCCGGAGCCGCCGCCGGTGACCACGGCCACCTTGCCGTTCAGATCGCGCATCTTCCCTCCGGCCACTCGGTTTGCCGGAAATGTAGCGCGTACTTACTGTCTTAGCTACCCGGCTTGCGACGTCCGACCAACAGGGTGAGCGGCACGGCCACGGTGCCGATCGCGGCGGCGACCAGGAAGGCCGCCTGGCCGCCCGGCGCGTCGGTCGCCTTGGTCGGGTCGTGGGCGGCCAGCGTCATCACGGTGATGAACAGCGCCGTGCCGGCGGCGCCGGCCACCTGCTGCAGGGTGCTCACGATGGCCGTGCCGTGGGAGTCCAGGTCGCCGGGCAGCAGGCCCAGCGCGTCGGTCATCAACGGGGTGAACATCAACGACAGGCCCACCACCAGCACCACGTGCATGCCGACCACCAGCCACAGCGGGGTGCCGGTGCCCAGGGTGACGAACGACCACAGCGCCAGACAGAGCACGACCGCGCCCGGGGTGACCAGCGGCCGGGCGCCCAGCTTGTCGTACCAACGGCCGACCACCGGCCCGAGCAGCCCCATCACCAGGCCGCCCGGCAGCAGGGCCAGGCCGGTGGCGAACGCGTTCACGCCCATCACGTCCTGCAGGTACAGCGGGAGCAGGATGAGCACGCCGAACAGCGACATCATGCCGAGCATCATCAGCAGCAGGGAGATCGTGAACGCGCGGTGCGCCAGCGGCCGCAGGTCCAGCAGCGCCCGGCCGTCCCGCTGCAGCCGCAGCTGGCGGGCCACGAAGACGGCCAGGGCAACCGCGCCGGCCACGGCGGGCGGCCCCGGGCTCAGCTGGCCCACGCCGCGCACGGCCTCGCCGACCGCGGACAGCCCGAGCACCAGCCCGCCGAAGGCCACCACGGACAGCAGCACCGACCACACGTCCAGCGGCACCCGGCGGGTCTCCGCCGCCATCCGCAGCCAGGTGGCCCCGGCGGCCAGCGCGATCAGTGCGATGGGCAGCACCAGGCCGAACATCCAGCGCCAGCCCAGGGTGGTCAGGATCGTCCCGGACAGCGTCGGGCCGATGGCCGGCGCCACGGCGATCACCACGGTGATCGTGCCCATGGTGGCGCCCCGCCGGTCCGCCGGCACCAGCCGGATCACCGAGGTCATCAGCAGCGGCACCATCACCGCCGTCCCCGCCGCCTGCACCACCCGGCCGGCCATCAGCGCGCCGAAGCCGGGCGCCAGCGCGGCGGCCAGGGTGCCGGCGCTGAACAGGGACATGGAGGTGAGGTAGACCGCGCGCGGGGTGAACCGCTGCAGCAGGAAACCGGTGATCGGGATGACCACGGCCATGGTCAGCAGGAAGCCACTGGTCAGCCACTGCGCGGTGGCCACGGTGACGTGCAGCTGGGTGACCAGCGTCGGCAGCGCGACGCTCATCACCGTCTCCATGAGCACCATGACGAACGCGGAGCCGACCAGCAGCCATACGGCGAGCGACGGCTTGCCGTTCGTTTCGGTGGCTCCCGGCCCGGTCTCCCGGGCCACCAGCCCCGACGCGCCGGGGTTCTCGGCGGCACCGGACATCAGCAGATCCCCCTCCGGATATCGGCCCGCGAGGTTACCCAGGGAGAGGGACGTAAAGCGAACGAGTTAACCGGGGGCTGAACGGGCGGTAGCGTGGCAGAATCGCCCGATGGGCGATTAGGACCGTCGTGCAGCGGGTAGAGGATGTCGGCGGCCGGAAGCGTCGCCTGGCCGCACGGCGACCCGTGCCGGCCACCGAGTAGCGATCCCGCGAGGACTGCACATGCTGATGGCCGGGAAGCGTGACGTTGCGCAAGGCCAGCCAAGAACGCAACAGGAGATCGAGCTCTGGACGGCGCTCGCCGCCAATGCCGAGTTTCTCGGTAGTTCGTCCCCGGACAAACGCATGTCGCTGTTACGCGAGCGGGCGCGACTGTGGGATGAACTCGCCACAATCAGCAGCCCCGCCTGCGGCCAGGCCTATCGGGATGCCGCCGCGAAATGTCGCGCGGAGGCCGAGCACCTGAGCTGACCCGGCCCCGCACGCTTTCAGTGGTGCGTCTCGTAGTTGTGGCTGTCCTCGAAGTTGGCGTCATTGTGCGAGCCGCTGGTGTCGTGGCTGTCGGAACTCGAGTGGTCCTCGAAGTCGCTGCGCGAGCTGTTGTCCGCGGCGTGCTGATCGGTGTAGCCGTCGGCATAGCCGTGCTCGCCGGCGGCATTGACCGTTGTCGAGCCGTCGCCGGAATTGCGCGCGTAGGTGCTGGTGTCGTTGTCCGTGCTGTAGCCGTCGGCGTTCGCGCCGACGGAAAGCGCGGCGCCGTCGCCGAACCGGCCGTACCCGATGTCGGTGCCGTTGGCGTCCCCCGAGCCGAAGGCGGCGCTGTTGTCGTCGCCGGTCACGGCCTGGTTGTTGTCCCCGACCACGTTGCCGCTGCCGGTGGTCAGCGTGCTGTCGGTGATGTCGCCACCGGCCGCCACCGCACCGTCCCCGGACGCCACCACCGGGTCGTTGTCGATCACCTGGCTGAAGTCGCCACCACCGGTGTCAATGTCCTGGTGCACCGAGTTGTCGATGTTGGTCTCGTGTTTCTCGATGGTCGTGTAATTGTTCACGTAGTGCTTCAGATAGTGCGTGCCGCCGTGGTGGCCGTTGTCATCGTCGCCGTTGTCGTCATCGTCGTCGTGGTCGTGATGACGGGGCGAAGGAACCCGGTCGTCGTCATCGGCCGCCAGACACAACGCGTCCCGCATGTCCGCCGCCGATACGTGCTGAAAGCCATGCTGGGCCGCATACGATTCCGGGTCGGCCTTGAATGCCTCGCGCGCGTTCTCGTCGCGGAATAGGTCCATCAACCACTCAAGCAGCGAAACCGAGGTCGTCATCTCGAGTATCTCCAGCCCAATATGCCGGTATAAGCGTCGTCGGCGATTGTGCATCGCGTGCGGCCACGCTAAGTGAAGGCGCAACGGGAAATTAGTGAAAACCTTCGATCGAGTGACGCACGGGCGGGCGATCCGAGACAGAAGTCAACACGTTCGGTTGAGGATTGTTTCGCATGTGAGGGTCGGGCTGGGTCGTGTTCTTAAACACGGCCTGGTGCGGCGGCCGTTGGCCGGTGCGGTTGGATCACCGGTGTGGCGTGGTTCTCGGCCTACGGACAGTCGCACTGGGTGGTGCTGGCGATCACCGTGCTCGGGGCGGCGGCGTTGGTGCTGGCCGGCCGCCGGGCCTCCGGCGGCGTTGCCCTCGGCTGCTCGTGGGGGCTCGCCTCGGTGATCGTCGCACTGAACGTCACCATGCAGGTGTGGGCGTTCGACCCGGCCGACCCGGCGGTCTCGCTGCCGCTGCAGATCTCCGACCTGGCCCCGTACGCGAGCGCGATCGCGCTGGTCACCCGCCGGCCCTGGGCGGCCGCGCTGACCTACTACTGGGGCATCACGCTGAGCACCCAGGCGCTGCTCACCCCGGTGCTGAACGCCCCGGACTTCCCGGGCGTCGAGTTCATCGCCTTCTTCGCCATCCACGTGCTGGTGGTCTGGGCGGCGATCTTTCTCACCTGGGGGCTGGGTGTGCGGCCGACCTGGTGGAGCTACCGGTTCACGCTGGCCGTGACCGTGTGCTGGGCGGCGGTGATGTTCCTGTTCAACGCGCACACCGGCAGCAACTACGGCTTCCTCAACCGCAAGCCCAGCACCGGCTCGATCCTGGACCTGCTCGGCCCGTGGCCCTGGTACCTGCTGCCGGAGTTCGGGCTGATCGTGCTCGCTTGGGCGATCATGACCTGGCCGTGGCACCGCCGGACGGTCAGAACTGGAACACTGGTGGAGTGACCATCAGCCACACGTCATCCCAGGACCGCGACGACGAGCTGGCCACCAAGCGGGGCGGGCTCACCGGCAAAATGCTCAAGTCGGCGGTGGAGCGGGCGCTGCGCATCCAGCAGCCCGCCGTTGCCTCCTACGTGGCCAAGATCCGGCGGGACCAGCCGTCCGCCTCCCCGGCCGAGGTGATCGCCACGCTGGACAAGCTGTACCTGCGCGCCGTCGGCGGCACCGGCGCGGTGGCCGGCGGCACCGCGTTCATCCCCGGCGTGGGCACGGTCGCCTCGCTGGCCACGGCCACGGTGGAGGCGCTGGCCGCGCTGGACGCCTCCGTGCTGTACACGCTGGCCGTCGCCGAGGTGCACGGGCTGCACATCGAGGACGTGGAGCGGCGCCGCGCGGTGGTGCTGGCCATCGTGCTGGGCGACGGCGGCGGCAAGCTGATGCGCAAGGTCACCGGCGGTACCGGGCAGTGGGCGGGCGAGGTGGCCGAGATGGTCCCGCTGCCGAAGCTCGGTCCGGTGAACCAGACGCTGGTCCGATGGTTCCTGCGCCGCTGGCTGACCCGCCAGGGCGCGCTGGCCTTCGGCCGGGCGCTGCCGTTCGGCGCCGGCGCGGTGATCGGCGCGGTGGGCAACGTGGCGGTGGCCAAGGGTGTCATCCGCTCCACCGTCGACGCCTTCGGCCCCCCGCCGGCGGAGTGGCCGGCCACCGCCCCGGCGGCGTTGGAGAAGTAGCGCCAAGCGCGCGCGGGAGATCTAGCTCACTCGCACATCAGGTCCAGGCGGCGCCAGAGCGCCTCGGTGGCGCGGATGGCGGTGCGCGCCTTCTCGCCGCGTAGGCGGGTGATCTCCGCGAGCAGGGCGTGCACCACGGCCATGGCGGCGGTGAGCGAGGGGAAGTGGCTGGTCCCCTCGCTGGGCACGGTGATCACGTGCTCGGCTACCTCGGTCAGCCCGGAGCGCAGCAGGTCGGTCAGTACGCAGGTGGTCACGCCGGCCTCGCCGGCCACGGCGGTGGCGTCCCGGATCTCCCGGGGCAGGCGCCAGAAGTTGATCGCCACCAGGCAGTCACCGGGGCCGAGCTGGGTCAGCGTGTTCACCAGCGTGGTGCCGCCGCGCACCGCGAACTGTGCGTCCAGGCCCATGAACGCGCACGAGTGGGCCAGTTGGTACGCCGGGCCCGAGAAGCTGCCCGATCCGAGCACCACGGTGCGCCGAGCGGCCGCGATCGCCGCCGCCACCGCCTCCACCGCGGCCACGTCCACCGTGCGTACCGCCAGGCTCAGGTTCTCCAGGTCGGCCCGCAGTGCCCGCTGCACCGGGTCGGCGGCGGCCTCGTGCTGGCCGAGCACCTCGGCGGCCCCCAGCGAGGACAGGTAGCGGCCGCGCAGCTCGAGGCGCAGGTCCGGCCAGCCGGTGAAGCCCAGCGCGCGGGCGGTGCGCACCACGGTGGCCGCGTCCACCCCGGCCCGCTCCGCGACCGCGCCGGCGGTGGCGTAGGAGGTGAACTCGGGCTGGGTGGCGAGCAGGTGGGCCACCCGCTCGGACTTGGGGCCGAGAGCGGCGTCCTCGGTACGCGCGCGGACCCAGGCCTCGGCGGTCTCCATCAATGCTCCTTGCAATGCCTATTGCACAGATGAGTGAGTGCCGTCACTATTGCATACCATGGGTGACCAGCAGCGCATCATCATCCGCAACGCGTCCGTGTTGGACGCCTCCGCCGGCGCCCTGGTGCCGGACCGCACCGTGGTGGTCGAGGGCGCCGAGATCGTGGACGTGGACGGCCCGGCCACCCGGGCCGAGGGCGCGCGGGAGATCGATGCCGGCGGCCGGGTGCTGATGCCCGGGCTGATCGACGGGCACGTCCACGTGCTGGCCTACACGGCGGACCTGCCCGGGGCCGCCGAACAGTCGCCGAGCTACGTGGCCGCGCGGGCCGGCGCGATCCTGCGCGGCATGCTGGACCGGGGCTTCACCACGGTGCGGGACGCGGCCGGCGCGGACCACGGCCTGGCCCGGGCGGTGCGGGAGGGTTGGTTCGTGGGGCCCCGGGTGCTGTTCGGGGGCAAGGCGCTGTCCCAGACCGGCGGGCACGGGGACATCCGGGGAGCCGGCCGGGACGCCATCGACCACGCCTACTGCACGCCCAACCACTGCCGGATCGCCGACGGCGCGGACGAGGTGCGCAAGGCGGTGCGGGACGAGATCCGCCGGGGTGCCGACCACATCAAGCTCATGCTCAGCGGTGGCGTGGCCTCGCCGACCGACCGGATCGACAGCCTGCAGTACTCGGTGGACGAGATCCGTGCCGCCGTGGAGGAGGCCGGCGCCGCCAACCGGTACGTGCTCGGCCACGCGTACACCGCCGCCGCGGTCAACCGGGGGCTGGCGGCCGGCGTGCGGTCCATCGAGCACGGCAACCTGATCGACGAGAGCAGCGTGAAGCTGTTCACCACCCATGACGCGTTCCTGGTGCCGACGCTGGCCACCTATTCCGCGCTGGCCGAGGAGGGCCTGGCCGGCGGCCTGCCCCCGGTCAGCCACGCCAAGGTGTTCGACGTGCTGGACGCCGGGCTGCACGCGCTGGAGCTGGCGCACCGGGGCGGCGTGAAGCTGGTCTACGGCACCGACCTGCTCGGCGACATGCACTACCGCCAGCTGACCGAGTTCTCCCTGCGCGCGCAGGTGCAGCCGCCGGCAGACCTGATCCGCTCGGCCACCACCACAGCCGCCGAGCTGCTCCAGCTGCCCGGCCGGATCGGCGTGATCGCCCCCGGCGCCCATGCCGACCTGCTCGTGCTGGACGGCGACCCGCTCGCCGACATCTCGGTGCTGACCAGACCGGACACCTCGCTGCGCCTGATCGTGCACGCCGGCCGGGTGCACAAGAACACCCTGGACGCGCGATGACCCAGCCGACCCAGCCGGCCGAGCCGACCCGGGCGGGGGAGCGGGAGCTGTTGGCCCGGGTGGAGCGCCTGCCGATGTCCCGCCCGCACCTGCACCTGCTGTTCCAGGGCGGGCTGGGCTACACGTTCGACGGCATGGACGCGGCGGTGATCGCCTTCATCCTGCCGGCGGTCACCGCGCTGTTCGCGCTGAGCGGCCCGGAGCAGGGGTTGCTGGGCAGTTCCACGCTGATCGGGTTCTTCTTCGGCGCGCTGACCGCCGGGTTGCTCGGTGACCGGATCGGCCGGCGCAAGGTGATGATGTACGCGCTGGCGGTGTACACGCTGGCCTCGCTGGTCACCGCCGCCGCACCGGACTGGCCGGTGCTGCTCGGCTCGCGGATCGTGGCCGGGTTCGGCACCGGCGCGGAGAGCGCGATCATTGCGCCGTTCCTGTCCGAGTTCGTGTCCAGCCGTTACCGGGGGCGGTTCATCGGCTCGCTGGCCGGCTTCTTCTCCTTCGGCTACGTGGCCGCCGCGTTGCTCGGCTACCTGCTGGTGCCGGCGTTCGCGGACGGCTGGCGGGTGGTCCTGGTGATCACCGCCGTGCCCATCCTGATGCTGCTCTGGTGGCGCCGCGCGCTGCCCGAGTCACCCCGCTACCTGCTGTCCCGGGGCCGCCGCGAAGAGGCGGAGGCGGTGGTGGCCCGGCTGGAGCGGCTCACCGAACGGGCCACCGGCCGCGAGCTGCCGCCGGTGCGCGCCGAGGACGTCACGGCGCCGATACCCGAACCGGTCCGGTCCGGACCGCATGGATTGGTCCGACTTTGGCGCGGTCCATTGGCCCGGCAGACCGCAACCACCTGGACCCTCTGGTTCGCCATCACCTTTGCCTACTACGGGTTCTTCACGTTCATCCCGTCCCTGCTGGTGCAGCAGGGACTGACCATCAGCAAGAGCTTCGGCTACTCGATCGCCATTTACGTGGCGCAGATCCCCGGGTACTACTCGGCCGCGTTCGTCTCCGAGCGACTGGACCGCAAGTGGACCATCGGCGGATACCTGGCCGGGGCGGCGCTGGCCGCGTTCGGCCTGGCCAACGCCGACACCAACGGCCAGCTGATCGGCTTCGGCATGCTGCTCTCGTTCTTCATGAACGGCACCTACGCCTGCCTGTACAGCTACACGCCGGAGGTGTACCCGACGGCGATCCGGGCCACCGGGATGGGCGCCGCGTCGGCGTTCGGCCGGATCGGCGGGATCTGCTCGCCGATCATCATCGGCAGTGCCTACGCCCAGCTCGGCTTCTCCGGGGTGTTCACCCTCACCTGCGCGGTGCTGGCCGTCGGCATCCTGGCCGTCGCGGTGCTCGGGGTGACCACCAAGGGGCGCACCCTGGAGGACATCAGCGCGCAGACAGCTAGTGTCGCGGGCCGGGACACTGGGTGAGCGCGTCCAGCAGCCCGGGGAACGCCCGGTCCATGTCCTCGCGGCGCAGCGCGTTCAGGCGGGCGGTGCCCACGTAGTACTGCCGGATCAGGCCGGCCTCGCGGAGCACGTTGAAGTGGTGCGTCGCGGTGGACTTGCTGACCGGGATGTCGAACGCGCCGCAGCGGACGTCCTCGCCGGCGGCGGCCAGCTGCGCGACGATGCTGCGCCGCACCGGGTCCACCAGCGCTTCGAGCACGCGCTGCAGGTCGAAGTCGGCCAGCTCGGGGTGGGGCGGTGTGCGCTGCACGGGCCAATAGTACGACACGCATCAAAGTTTGACGGCGGTCGTACTTCGCGGCTACCTTCGGCGGCATGGCGAAGACGGTGCGGTTCCACGAGCTGGGGGAACCAGAGGTCCTGCGGCTGGACGAGGTGGACCCGGGGGAGCCGGGCCCCGGCGAGGTGCTGCTGCGGGTGGACGCGATCGGCGTCAACCGGGCCGAGGTGCTCTTCCGGCGCGGCCAGTACATCGAACCGGCCCGGCGGCTGCCGTCCGGCCTCGGTGCGGAGGCCTCCGGGGTGGTCGAGGCGGTGGGGCCGGGGGTGACGGAGTACTCGCCGGGGCAGGCGGTGAGCGTGCTGCCGGCGTTCTCGCAGAACGACTACCCGATGTACGCCGAGCGGGCGCTCGCGCCGGTGAGTGCGCTGCTGCCCCGGCCGGACGGCCTGGACGCGGTGGCCGGAGCGGCGGTGTGGATGCCCTACCTCACCGCGTACGGCGCGATGGTCGAGGTGGCCGGGGTGAGGCCGGGAGACGTGGTGGTGCTGAACGCGGCTTCCAGCAGCGTCGGCCTAGCCGCCGTGCACACCGCCAACCGGCTGGGCGCCACCCCGGTGGCGATCACCCGCACCCGGGCCAAGCGGGAGCGGCTACTGGCGGAGGGTGCGGCCGAGGTGATCGTCGCGGCGGAGCAGGACGTGCCGGCCAGGGTGCTGGCGGTCACCGGCGGCCGGGGCGCTGAGCTGGTGCTGGACGCCGTCGCCGGGTCCGGTGTGCTGGAGCTGGCCCGGGTCATCGCCCCCGGCGGCACGCTGCTGCTGTGGGGCGCGCAGAGCGGCGAGCCCACCCCCTACCCGGGATTCGACCTCGGCATGCCGGCCCTGAACATGCGTTCCTACACCGTGCACGAGATCACCCGGGACGCCGTCCGGCTGCGCCGCGCCTCGGCGTTCGTCACGTCCGGCCTGCGCACCGGGGCGTTCCGCCCGGTGGTGGACCGGCTGTTCCCGCTGGAGCGGATCGTGGACGCGCACCGGCACATGGAGTCGAACACCCAGGTCGGAAAGATTGTGGTAACCGTCGGTCACGACTGATCGGGGGTCGCCAGAACGAGGGATAGCGGGAACGGGTGAACGGAGGATAGTTATATCGGCAAACGGCTCACAGGAGGTAGTCAATGTCGACGCAGACCGGACCGTCCGACTTAGCCGCGCTCGACCTCACCAACCTCGATCTTTTTGCCGAAGGCCCCCCGCACGAGCTGTTCGCGCGGATGCGCACCGAGTCTCCGGTGCACTGGAACAACACGGCAGACGGGCCGGGTTTCTGGTCGCTCACCCGCGGCCAGGACATCGTGCACGTCAGCCAGGACCCCGCGACGTTCTCGCCCGCTCGCGGCGGCATCTTCTTCCGCCCGGACACGCTGGTGCCGCTGGAGGTCGGCCAGCGTGACTTCATGCTGTGGAAGGACCCGCCCGAGCACTCCCGGTACCGCGCCGTGATCACCACCTTCTGCCTGCCCCGGACGCTGATCCTGGTGGACCAGGTGATCGAGGGGATCGTGGCGGAGACGGTGGACGCGGTGGCCGGGCGCGGGGCGTGCGACATCGCCACGGACATCGCGATGCCGGTGCCGCTGAAGGTGGTGGCCCGGCTGTTCGGCGCCCCGGACGAGGATCTCGACCAGCTGAACCGCTGGACCAAGGACATCGAGCAGGGCATCACGCACGACATGAACATGACCCGCAGCGTGGAGGAGATGGGGATCTACTGCGCCAAGCTGGTGGGCAACCAGGTGATCCACGGAGTGGACAGCCTGGCCAACACGCTGGCCCAGCCGGACGAGTCGGGCGAGCGGCGGCTGAGCGAGTCGGAGATCGCCGCCTACTTCGGCATGCTGCTGTTCGTGGGCAACAACCACCCGCGCAACGCGATCTCACACGCGGTGCACACTCTGCTGCAACATCCCGACCAGCTGGCGGTGCTCCGGGACGACCCGGTGAAGCTGCGTCCCACCCGCTCCGGGCTGGCGCCGGTGGCCCTGGAGGAGCTGATGCGCTGGTCCACCCCGGTGAACTATCTGGCCCGCACGGCGACGGTGGACACCCAGGTCGGCGAGACCCCGGTCAAGACCGGTGAACGCCTGGTCATGTGGTACGCGTCGGCCAGCAGGGACCCGGAGGTGTTCCCCGGCGCGGACCGGTTCGACGTGGGGCGGGCCCGGTGCAACCCGCCGCACTACGCGTTCGGCGGTGGCGGCGAGTACTTCTGCCAGGGTGCCGCATTGACGTACCGGATGCTTTCGGTAACGCTGCGCGAGGTGCTGCGGCGGATGCCCGGCATCGAGCTGGCCGGCCCGGTGACCTACGAGCCGTCCGCGTTCGTCAATGCGATCACGTCGCTGCCGGTGCGGTTCAAGCCGACCGGCTGAACTTGGGGGGGTAGATGAACCTCGCGGAGAACCTGGTGCGCACGGCCGCCGAGCGGCCCGAGGCACCCGCGCTGGTGGCCGGTCCGGTCACGGTCAGCTACCAGCAGTTCCTGGAGGCAGTGCGGCGCGGCGCCGGTTGGTTGCGCGCAAACGGTGTCCAGCCGGGCGACCGGGTGGGGCTGATCCTGCCGAACGTGCCGGCGTTCCCCGCGATCTGCTACGCCGCGCTGTACGCCGGCGCGACGGTGGTGCCGATGAACCCGCTGCTCACCGAGCGGGAGGTCGGCTACTACTTCTCCGACGCGGGAGTGCGGCTGGCGTTCGCCTTCGAGCAGCTGCCCGACGGCGGCGCCGCCGCGCTCGCGGCGGGCCGGGCGGAGGACGTCCCGGTGACCGTGGTGGGCCCGTTCGGCCTGCCGCTCGACGAGCTGGCCTCGGTCGACCCGCCGGCCGGGCCGGAGCCGCGCGCCGACGAGGACCTGGCCGTGCTGCTCTACACCTCGGGCACCACCGGCCGCCCCAAGGGCGCCGAGCTGACCCACCACAACCTGGCCTCCAACGCCGCGACCGCCGCCGCCGAGCTGCTGCGCACCGGGCAGACCGACGTGGTGATGGGCTGCCTGCCGCTGTTCCACGTGTTCGGGCTGACCTGCGGGCTGAACACCTCGGTGCTGACCGGGGCGTGCCTGGCGCTGCTGCCCCGGTTCGATCCGGTGGCCGCCCTCGAGCTGATCCAGGAGCACCGGGTCACCGTGTTCGAGGGCGTGCCCACGATGTACTCGGCACTACTGCACGCGCCCGGCGCGGAGGGCTACGACACGTCCAGCCTGCGGCTGTGCATTTCCGGCGGCTCGGCCATGCCGGTCGAGGTGCTGCACGCGTTCGAGCGGAAGTTCGAGGCGACGGTGCTGGAGGGCTACGGGCTGTCCGAGACCTCGCCGATCGTGTCGTTCAACCACCCCGACCAGGAGCGCAAGCCGGGCTCCATCGGCACCCCGGTGCGCGGGGTCGAGGTGCGGATCGTGGACCAGGGCGGCGCCGACGTGCCGGCCGGTGAGGTCGGCGAGCTGGCGGTGCGCGGCGAGAACGTGATGCGCGGGTACTGGAACCGGCCGGAGGCCACCGCCGAGGCGATCCCGGACGGCTGGTTCCGCACCGGCGACCTGGGCCGGGCCGACGAGGACGGCTACCTGTACATCGTGGACCGGAAGAAGCAGCTGATCATCCGGGGCGGGTACAACGTGTATCCGCGCGAGGTGGAGGAGGCGCTGCACGAGCACCCGGCGGTGGCCGAGGTGGCGGTGATCGGGATCAAGCACCCCAGCCTGGGGGAGGAGGTCGGCGCCGCCGTGGCGCTGGTCCCCGGGGCGAGCGCCACCCCGGACGAGCTGCGCGCGTTCGCCAAGGAGCGGGTCGCCGCCTACAAGTACCCCCGGCGCATCTGGCTGGTCGACTCACTGCCCAAGGGGCCGACCGGCAAGATCCTCCACCGCGAGGTCACCCCGCCACCGGAGGATTGAGGAACGCGCGGACGGCCGGGTGTCCCGGGTGACGTGCCGGATCAGATAGTACGACAGCACCATGATCCACGAGAAGAAGAAGATCATCGGTATGCCCAGGCCGATGATGCCGTTCCAGGCCAACGGCCCTTCCCTGAAAAAGATGATGAACCCGGTCGGGATCAGCTCGGCCGCCGTGGCGAAGCAGAGGAAGCCGGCCCAGCGGGGGAAGACCACCGGCGTGGCGGTGTCGCGCAGGATCGCGCCGCCCTGGGCGAGCAGCAGGAGGCTGAACACCGGGTAGGGCATCACGAAGCAGAACCAGGCGATGTCGTAGAGGGCCTGGGTGACGTGGACGGGGATCTCGCCCACTCGGTACACCATGATCCCGAAAAACATCGGGCTGAGCGCGAGGATCGCCGCGCTCGCGCCGCCGCACACCAGCTGTACGTAGGTCAGCGCGGGGTACCGGCCGTCCGTGTGGCGCAGTTCCAGGGCGACGCCGCAGACGAAGGTGGCGAACAGGCCGAACCCGATGATCATGAAGATAACGCCGACCCGGATGCCGAACTTGTTGCCGGCGAGCTCGGCCACGACCTGTTCGGCCGGGATCCCCGGGCTGGGGAACGGGAGGAACCGGGCGAATGCCACGAACCCGATGGCGAACAGGACCGTGCAGGCTACTCCGCTCCAGGCGCAGGCGAGCCGCGCGGTGCGGTTGACCGCGGGATCCGCTTGGTCGGTGGTCACAATACGGACCTCCTTCTGACTTGAACAGAGTGTACGAGTCATACAGTAAGTACAACTCTCGTAGACTGTCCAGGTGCAGAGCTTCCAGGCCGTAGTGGGGCGGCGTCGACGGGAGGCGTCGGCGCGAGAGATCCTCGAGGCCACCCGGCGGCTGCTGGCCGGTGGCGAGCCGTTGGCGCGGGTGAGCGTCGGCCGGATCCTGGCCGAGGCGGGCGTCTCCCGGGCCACCTTTTACGCGTGTTTCCCGGACAAGCGTGCTGTGATCGGCCGCCTCGCCCAGCAGTCGCTTGCCTGGCGCGAGGACGTCTCCGGCGAGGCCCTGGCCGACCCGTGCCTGCGCCGCGAGACCCTGGACGAGCTGATGCGCGCAATCGTTCGGCACTGGCGGGCGAACCGCCCCGTGCTGTCGGCGATCATCGAGCTCGCCGAGCAGGATCCCGGAATGCGGGAGGCGTGGAGCACCGCCGTCGGAGAGATCGCGAGCCAGACCGCGGGGCATCTGCGTGCGCGGTGGGACGGCAGCCCGGACGCCCCCGATGACCCGGCCTGGATCGCAGCGGCGATGACCTGGATGTTCGAGCGGTGCTGCCACCAGCTCGTCGTCGACGACGTTTCCGCCGAGGCCGTCGCGATGGCGCTCTCGGAGATCCTCTGGCGGACCGTCACCTTCCGCGCCGGTGCCGGGCCGGGTGACTAACGTCTACCGCCGGTCCGGTTCCGAGCGGATCCGGTTGTTCGTCACGGACTGTAACGCCGGTGGGACAGCGATGAAGACTGGTCTGGAAAGCATTCGTCGACATCGACATCAGGCTGATCTCACCATGATCGAACCAGCCTCACGTCGATGTCGATGAGGCAAACGAGACCGGACATCCACTCGACCGTCACACATCGTGACAATGGTGGCGAGAGCTACCGAACGCCAACGGCCGCAACCGGGCCGCGGCAGACCAGCCCACGCCGTCCCGGCCGTCGGTCAGCCCAGCTACCACCGAAGCCTGCGGCATCCCGCCGGGATCATGGCGATCAACACCGCCTCAGGCCAGGAACGCGCTGACGGCCGGCAGCACCAGGTCCGGCCGCCGGGTCAGGTCCATGTGCGTGCACCCTGGCAGTACGGCCAGTTGTGCGTCGGGGATGAGCTGGACCATCTCCGCCGCGTGCTCGACCGGCATGAAGTCGGTGTCGCCGGCCATCACCAGGGTCGGCACGGCCAGCCCGCGCAGCTGGTCGTCCGACCAGCCAGGGAAGGCGCCGACCGCCGCGCTCACCTTCTCCTGGAACGCGTCGAAGTGGTCCGGGTCGGGGGCGACCCGCCGGTAGTCGGCGCGCATGGCGGCGAAGTCGTCGGCGGTGGGCATCCGCCGCGAGGTGGCCCACCGGTCCGGGTTGCGGATCTCCTCGTGGAACCCGTCCGGCCGGAACTGGATCGACGCGGCCACCAGCTTGCGCACCCGCTCGGGGTGGGTCAGCGCGACCTGCATGGCGGTCAGCCCGCCGAGGCTGAAGCCGTAGAGGTCAGCCCGCCGGATGTCCAGGTGGTCGAGCAGGCCGACCACGTCGTCGGCGAAGCCGGGCACCGACGCCTCGCGGTCGGTGTCGGCGGTGCGGCCGTGCCCCTGCAGCTCGACGGCGATCACCCGGTGCCGCTCGGCGAGCCGGGGTATCAGCTCCCCGAAGCTCAGCTCGGCGGTGAGCAGGCCGCCGTGCAGCAGCACCAGCGGGTCCCCGGCGCCGTGCGTCCGGTAGTACATCTTCAGGCCGTTCACCGGCGCGTATCCCTCGGTCATGGCTTCTCCCCGGTCGGTCGTCGAGAGGGTTGACCACGACCGGGCCCGAAACTCATCGGGAGGGTCGGCCCCCGCTCTCGGCGGCCAGCGTCCGTTCCGCCGCCAGCCGGTGGCCGATCACGCCGCGTACCTGCGGCAGGTCCCGGATGGCGATGTCGGCGGGCTGCACGGTGTGCTGGGCCGGCCAGCGGCGGTAGGTGGCCACCACCCGGTCCACCCACACGCCCGGCCAGTGCGTGGAGAAGGCGGCGAGCAGCACCGCGTCGGCCGAACGGGCCACCGCCGGCCAGCCGCCGTGCGCGACCAGGTGGGTGCGCCGGTAGGTGGCGATGGCCGCCGGGAACGGGAAGTCGTCGGTGCGCACGAAGGTCTCTGCGATCACCGCCGGCTCGATGCGCCCCGGCGGGAACACGTCGGGCTTGACCCAACTGGCGCCGTCCGGGTTCCGCCAGCGGATCCGGCCGCAGGACCACGCCGCCCCGGGGTCCCCGGCCAGCGGGGTGACCAGTGCGGGCAGGCCGCCCGGCTCGTACCAGTCGTCGTGGTCCATCCCGGCGACCAGGTCACCGGCCGCCCGGGCCAGCGCCACGTTGCGGGTGGCCGCGCCGCCCAGCTGCACGCCGAGCGCGTCGTACCGGATGCGCGGGTCGTCGGGCAGCCGGTCCCGCACGCCCGGCGCCGGGCCGTCCTCCTGGACCAGCCACTCCCACTCCCAGCCCGGCGGCAGCGACTGGGCAGTCAGGGAGTCCCACAGCGCCCCGATGTGGTCGGCATTGCGGGCCTGGGTCGGGGTGATTACGGAGACCAACGGCACGGGGTCACTATGCCACGACGGCCACGAGTATCCCGGCGGCGACCAGCTCGACCCAGAAGTAGAACCACACCGGATAAAATCCGGTCGGTTTCTCCACGAATCGCGCAATCAGCCGGCCGAATGCCATTCCGGCCAGCGCGGCGGCCACCGCCCATATCGCCCCAGGGCGCAGACCAGCGACGTCGGTGGCGGTGAGGCCGAGCAGGACCGCAATGAACACCCCGAAACCGCCGTACACAGCCCGCACCTCGGCCCGCGCGTCGGCGTTGGACAAAATGACGCCAAAGGGCTGGATAATCGTTGCGGGCGCGACCAGTGCGGCAATTCCCATGGCCAGGAAGAAAAGCGCGATCAGCACCAACACCACCGTTGTCATGGCGGTATCGTCGCCCATGTGACGTCGTCCGCGCTGTCAGAAACCTGCTCGGCCACGCTGTGGCTCGGGGCCGAGGGGTTCGTGTTCCGGGGCGCCTCGCCCGGGCTGGACCGGCACGCCGGCGCGGTGCCCTGCCTGGTGGTCGCGCTGGACCGGGCGTTCACCCTGCACGTCGGCTCCGCCGCGGCCGCCGCCCGTTCCGCGCTGGTGCCGGCCCGGGTGCCGCACCACCTGGACGCCCGGGGCGGCGAGATCGTCTCCTGGTATCTGGACCCGGCATCGCCCGCGCCCCGGGCCTGCCGCGCGGCGATGCGGCGCGAGCACGGGCCGGTGGCGCTGGAGCATCGCGAGCAGGACAAACTGGTCGAGCTGGGCCGCGCGCTGCGCCCCGGTGGCGACCCGGGCGCGGTGGACCGGTGGACCGGCACCGCCACCGGACCGCTGCCGCACGAGGCCCCGTCCCCGATCACCGCGCTGGCGGCGAAGTTGTTGGCCGATCCCGCCGGGCACTGGCCGGCCGGCGCCTGCGCCAGGTTGGTCGGCCTGTCCGAGTCGGCCTTCCTGCGCGCCTTCGTGGCCCAGACCGGGACCAGCTTCCGCCGGTACCGGCTCTGGACCAGGACCCTGCGCGCGATGCACGTGCTGGCCAGCGGGGAGAACCTCACCCGCGCGGCCGCCGAGGCCGGCTTCGCCACGCCGTCCCACCTGAGCAGCACCTTCCACGGGCTATTCGGGCTCGCCCCGACGCGGATGCTGAACATCGGCCTGACCATCGTCGAGGATCGGTAGTTCTACGGGTTCGCCGGCGGCCCGGCGCGGTCATGCTCGGGTCATGCACACTCCCGCCGAGCGGATCCCGAGGCTGGTCCAGGAGCTGGACGAGCTCGGCCGCCGCATGTACTGGATCCGCCAGGAGCTGGTATCCCTGGCCGTCGCCGCGCCGCCGCCCGGCCCCCTCCCGACGCAACCGAGGGCTCAGGCGGCGGCCGGGCCGGCCGAGGGGGCGGCGCGGGGTACGGCGACGGCCGGACCGGCGCGGACGGCCGGGCCGGTGGGGGCCGGAGAGGCGGACGGGAGCGCGCGGGCCGAAGCCGAAGGGGCGGAGGGCGCGTCACCCGGCGGGGGCGCGGAGGGCGCGTCGCCCGGCGAGGGCGCGGACGGGGCGTTGCCGGGAGGTGGTGTGGAGGGGCCGCGACCGGGCGGGGGTGTGGACGGGCCGGGCGGGGCGGACGGTGGGCGGCTGCTGGCCTGGGCGGGCGGCTCGATCACGCTGGTCGGCGTGGTGATGTTCCTGGTGCTGGCGGCCAGCCGGGGCTGGCTCGGCCCGGTGGCCCGGCTGGTCGCCGGCGGCCTGCTGGGGCTGGTCCTGGTCGGCGCCGCCGCCTGGACGCACCGCCGCCCGGAGGGACACACCGGTGCGCTGGCGCTGGCCGCGACCGGGTTCGCCACGCTCTACCTGACCCTCGGCGCGGCCACCGGCTACTACCGCTACCTGGCCGAACCGGTCGGGCTCGGGCTGGGCCTGCTCACCGTGGGCGCCGGGCTGGCGCTGGCCGACCGGTGGCGTTCCGAGCTGCTGGCGGCGGGCACGGTGCTCGGCGTGGACGTGCTGACGGCGGTGGTCGCGGACGGCGCCTGGCCGTTGACCGTCTGGCTGGTGCTGGTTCCGCAGCTGGCCGCGGCGGCGGTGGTGGCGCGCCGGGGCTGGCCGGTGTTGGCGCTGGTCGCGGCGGTCTTCCCGGTGCTGTACGGCGCGATCACCGTGCTGGCCGGGGGAGCCGCCGACACCGCGCGGGTGGCCGCCGTGCTCGGTGTGTTCCTGGTCGGCTCGGGGGTGGCGCTGCTCGGGAAGGTGAGCCCGGTGGCGTTCGCCGCCGCCGCGGTTCCGGCACTGGCGATGGCCGTGCGGCTGGGGGAATGGCGCGGCGCGCTGCTCGCCGGAGCCGTCGGGGTGTGTGCGCTCGGCGCGGCGCGGTACCGCCCGGCCCGGCTGGCCGGGGTACTGGTCGGTGCGGCGGCGATGTTCCAGGCGACCGCGCTGCCGTTGGACGGTGCGGCGCTGTCCGGGGTGCTGCTCGGGCAGGGGTTGGTGCTCACCGTGCTGGCCGTGCGCACCGGCCACGTCCTGCCCCGGTACCTGGGAGCCGGGTACGGGCTGGTCGGACTGGGGTTGGCGGTGGCGCGCGACGCCCCGGCCCACGCGTTGCTGGTGTTCCCGGCCGAGCCCTACCTGGTCCTGGGCCGGCCGGACCGGTCGGCGATGGCCACCGGGCTGGCCCTGGCCGTGCTGTCCCTGCTCCTGGCGGTGGCGGCGGGATGCGCGGACCGGCGGTGGTGGGTGCCGGCCGGCGCGGTCGGGCTCTACGGCGCCGCCGGCACGGTGATCCTGCTGGCGCTGCTGGTGGCGCCGACCAGGGCCGGGTTCCTCACCGGGCACGCGGTCACCACCGTCTCCTGGGCGCTGGTCGCGCTGGCCATGCTGGCCCGGGGCGTCGCGTCGCGGGCCTGGCGGGTGGTCGGGCTGGTGCTGATGGGCGCGACGGCGGCGAAGCTGCTGCTGTTCGACCTCCTCGCGCTGGACGGCATGGTCCGGGTGGCCGCCTTCGTCGGCGCCGGGCTGCTGATGCTCTTCGCCGGCGGCCGGTACGCCCGGCTGGTCGCCGCCGCGCGGTTACCCGGGACGTAATTGGCAGGTCAGGGCCGTGCGGCCAGGCTGGAGGCAACCGAGGGAGAGGGGAACCGAGATGCCTTACCTGACCGCCAACGGAACCCGGCTGTTCTACCGCGACTGGGGCGCCGGCCGCCCGGTGGTCTTCGTGACCAGCTGGGGACTCAGCTCGCGGATGTGGCAGAACCAGATGCTGCACCTGGTCGAGCAGGGCCACCGGGCGATCGGCTACGACCGGCGCGGGCACGGCCGGTCGGACGACCCGGGCGGCGGCTACGACTTCGACACCCTGGCCGGCGACCTGGCCGCGCTCCTCGACCGGCTGGACCTCTCCGACGTCACGCTGGTCGGCCACTCGATGGGCGGCGGCGAGGTGGTCCACTACCTGAGCCGGCACGGCGGCGCGCGGGTCGGCCGGATCGCCCTGGTCGCGTCCACCGTGCCGTGCCTGATGCGGTCCGCCGACAACCCGAACGGCGTGGACGGTGCGCTGCTGGAGGGGACCGTGGCGGCGATCCGGGACAACTTCGGCCAGTGGATCCTGGACAACTCGCCGCCGTTCTGGGGCGACTGCCCGGCCGCCCGCGAGCTGCCGCAACCGATCAAGGACTGGACCATCCGGGACATGATGGACGTGTCCGCGCAGGCCGCCGTGGAGTGCACCAGGGCGAACATCTGTGCCGACTTCCGGCCGGAGCTGCCCGGTATCGGGGTGCCCGCGCTGGTCGTGGCCGGTGGGCGGGACGTGTCCGCGCCGGTCGAGCTGTGCGCCCGGCCGAGTGCCGAGCTGCTGCCCAACGCGCGGCTGGAGATCTACCCGGACGCGGCGCACGCGCTGTACCTCACCCACCGCGACCGGCTCAACGCCGACCTGGCGGCGTTCGCCCGGGAAACCGCGCCGGTGGCGGCTTGCGATTGACAAGCTCGGGTGACTGGTCGGGCTCGAGCGGGCGGCGAATAATGGACCGCGTTCGCGGCTACCTGAGAAGGGGAGGTGAAGCCGAGTGGTTCGTTACCAAGGGGACAACGAGAGACCCGGGGAGGACGAGTTCCCCCGCGGCGTTCCCGCCCGGTCCGACCAGGTGCCGGCGGGGCCGACCATCTTCTGGGCGCTTCTCCTGCTGGCCGCCGTGATCGTGTTCGCGTTCGTGGCCCGGCACGGCGCGTACTAGTGGCCGGTGAATCGTCCTTCGTGGAGCGCGCGCCGGCGCCCGCGCTGGCCGCGTTCGCGGCGTCGGTCTGGATCCAGCGGGCCGGCGACCGGCCCGTGGCCCAGCGGCACGAGCCCCACGGCGGCGCCGAGGTCCGGTGTGTGCTCGGTAGGGTGCCCCAGCTGCTCGGACCCCTGACCACCGCGATCTACCAGGAGGTCCCGGCGGGAGGCACGGTCGTCGGGGTGCGGCTGCGTCCGGGTGTGCTCGGGGGGCTCGCCGGAATGCCGGCGGATGAGCTCGCCGACCAGGACGTCCCGGCCACCGAGATCTGGCGCGACATGGCCCGCCTGACCGACGTCCTCGGCGGAGCCGCCACACCGGCGGCCGCGCTCGCCGCGCTCCAGTCGTTCGTCGCGCGGTCCGCCGGCGAGTCCGACCCGCTGGTCGACGAGGCGGTCCGGCGCCTCATGCCCTGGCACAACGGCGGGACGGCCGCCCTGCCCGCGCTGCTGTCGATCTCGGAACGGCAGTTGCGGCGCCGGTGCCGGGCCGCGGTCGGCGTCGGCCCGAAGGAGCTGCACCGCATCCTGCGCCTGCGGGGTTTCAGCGCGCGCGTGCAGGCGTCGATCGCCCGGTGGGGCGATGCCGACGTCGACCTGGCGCGGTGGGCGGTCGAGACCGGGTATCACGACCAGGCCCACCTCACCCGCGAGTGCCGCCGGCTGCTGGGGGTGACGCCCGGCGAGTTCCTCGCGCAGTCCAGCGCCACCTGCACCTGCGGGCACGACCACGCCGCGTCCTACCTCCCGATGCTGCGCCCCAGGGATGTCCGTTCCGTACAAGAGCGGCGACCGGTTCCGGCCTAGCGTCACGCGGGTGATTCTGGTTACCGGAGGCCTGGGTTCCATCGGGTCGCACACCGCACGGGCGCTGCTGGACCTCGGGGAGTCGGTCGTGGTCACCGCGCACCGCTCCACCCGGCCGCCCGAGTTCCTCGCCGGCCGGGTCGTCGTCGAGCCGCTGGACACCACGGACGAGGCCGCCTTCCTGGACATCGGGAAGCGGCACGAGATCACCGGCATCGTGCACCTCGCGGCGGCCCGCCACGACCTGCCCGACCCGGTCGAGTACCTGCGCGCCGACACCGTCGCCCTGCTCAACGCGCTCAAGGCGGCGACCGTGTGGGGCGTGCGGCGGTTCTCCGTGGCCAGCAGCATCGCCGTGTACCTGGGGGTGGACGAGGCCCCGTGGCGTGAGGATTCCCCGCTGCCGGTCCTGGCGGCCCATCAGATACCGGTGTTCAAGAAGACCGCCGAGCTGTTCGCCGAGCTGGCCGGCGACAGCGCCGGGTTCGACGCGGTGAGCCTGCGGATCGGCACCATCTGGGGTCCCCTCGGCCTGCCCGACAACCCGTTCACCCCGCTTCCCCGCCTGCTCAGCGCGGCGGCCTGGGGCCAGGACCCCGACCTGCGGCCGCCCCGTCCGGCCGCGTACGCCGAGGACGCCACGGACCTGTGCTACGTGAAGGACTGCGGCCGGGCGATCGCGCTGCTCATGCTCGCGGAGCGGCTGAACCACCGCATCTACAATGTCTCGAGCGGGCGGCTGGTGCGCTACGGCGAGGTCGTCGACGCGATCAACGCGGCCGTGCCGGGCGCGAACCTGACCCTGCCGGCGGGGCGCAATCCCGACCGGCCCCCGGGCAACCACATGGACATCACCCGGCTGCGGGCCGACACCGGCTTCGCGCCGGAGTACGACGTGGACCGGGCCGTCCCGGACTACGTCGACTGGCTGCGCGGACACGAGCGTTAGGAGTGGAAATGGCCAGGGTTGTCATTCAGGCGGTCGTGTCGGTGGACGGGTTCATCGCCCGTCCCAACGACTCCGTCGGGCCGTTGTTCGACTGGTACTTCAACGGCGACACCGAGCTGTCCGCCCGGCCGAGCGGCTGGACGTTCCAGGTCTCGCCGACGTCGGCGGACTACGTCCAGCCCTTCTGGGACTCCATCAAGGTCACGGTGATCGGCCGCCACCTGTTCGACACCACCAACGGCTGGGACGGCAAACCGGCGGCCGGGGAGCAGCTGGTCGTCGTCACCCACCGGCCACTGCCGGAGCAGTGGCTGGCCGACCACCCGGACGCCCCGTTCCACACCGCCGACTCGGTCGAGGCGGGCGTCGCGCTGGCCAAGAAGCTCGCGGGCGACGGGCTCGTCGCGGTGACCGCCGGCGACCTCGGTGGGCAGGCGTTCTCCGCCGGGCTGGTGGACGAGGTGGAGATGGACGTCGTCCCGGTGGTGCTGGGCGAAGGGGTGCGCTTCTTCGGCAGCCATGCCGGCACGGTGCTGCTCGACGACCCCGACCGGGTGGTCCAGGGCGACCGCGTGCTGCACCTGCACTACAAGGTCAAGCGCTGACCGCCGCTAGGCGCCGGCCGCGTAGCGCCAGAAGGCGCGCATCCACTCGGGCGCGACCGGGCTGTCCTCGCCGACCTGGGTGAGCAGGATGGCCACGCCACCGGTGGCCGGGACGATGTGCGCCGAGGTCCCGGTGCCGCCGACCCAGCCGTACCGGCCCGGCACGTTCCACGGCTCGGTGGCCGCGATGTCCACCGAGCCGCCCATGCCCCAGCCCTGTCCCTCCAGGAAGAGTGCGCCGATATCCCGCTGGGCCGGGGTGGTGTGGTCGGTGGTCATCAGGCGCACGGACTCCTCGGTGAGCACGCGCCGGCCGTCGGTGGTGGCGCCGCCGGCGAGCAGCATCCGAGCGAACGCCAGCCAGTCGTCCAGCGTGCCGGCCAGGCCGCCGGAGCCCAGCGGGAGCGCCGGCGGCGAGCTCCACCGGCCGTCCGGGGCGTCGGCCAGCCGCAAGCCGGTCTTGTAGAAGCTGGTGAACCGGGCGCTCTTGCCGGCCGGCACGTGGAAGTCGGTGTCCACCATGCCCAGCGGCTCGAACAGCCGCTCGGCCAGGAACTCGGGCAGCGGCCGGCCGGAGGCCCGGGCGACCAGCACACCCTGCAGGGCCGAGCAGGTGTCGTACAGCCAGGACTCGCCGGGCTGGTAGACCAGTGGAACCCGGGCGAGGGCGGCCAGCCACTCGTCCGCCGGCGGGAAGGTGTCCGGTTCCCGGCCGTCCCGCTGGACCGGGAACAGCGCCTGCACCGCCGGCAGCGTGAAGTCGGAGGCGAAGCCGTACCCGGCCCGGCTGGTGAGCAGGTCGTACACGGTGATCGGCCGGGCCGCCGGCACCACGTCGTGCACCGGGCTGGCCGGGGTGCGCACCACCGACGGCTCGGCCAGCTCGGGCAGCCATTCCGCCACCGGGTCGGTCAGCCCGATCGTGCCGTCCTCGACCAGCATCAGGGTGGCCGCCGCCGTGATCGGCTTGGTGATGGAGGCGATGCGGAAGATCGTGTCCCGGGCCATCGGCGCGGTCCCTTCGACGTCGACCGAGCCGACCGCGGCCACCTCGGTGCGGTCGCCGCGCGCCACCAGGCCCACCGCCCCGGGCAGGTCTCCGCTGTCCACGTAGGCCTCGAGCACCCCGCGCAGATCGGTCATCGCACCGCTCCTCCCGTGACGAACCGTCACAAGCTAGGCGCCCGGCCGGACCGCCCGGTCATCGGTCCCTCGGCAACTGTGTCCGCCGACACATACGGGAGCCCGGTGGCGTTCAGCCAACCTGCTCGCGGAGCGCGTCGCGGACCGCGCGGACGGCGGGGTGCGCCTCCCCGCCGCGCCGCATGACGGCGTACAGCGTGCGGGCCTGGCCGGGCACGGGGATCAGCCCGACCGGGGGCGTGCGCCCCCGCCACAGCAGGTCGGAAAGGAAGCCGACGGCGTGGCCGAGCCGTACCAGCTCCTCGTGCGCGGTCATGTCGTCCGACTCGTAGCCCACCTCGGGCTCGAAGCCGGCCGCCCGGCACAGGTTCGTCGCCCAGGCCCGCGCCGCGCTGCCCTTCGGCTCCATCACCCAGATCGCGTCCCGGGCCGCCGCGATGCCGGGCGTCCGGGTCTGGTCGGCGACGGCGAACCGCAGGGGGTCGGTGCACAGCTCGGTGCGCGCCAGGCCGTCCGGGATCTCCGCCCGAACGCCGGGGTAGTCCTCGCCGATGACGATGTCGAAGTCCCGGGCGAGCAGCGCCGGCAGGGCGGACTCCGGCTCGAGTACGGACAGCCGCACCGCCAGTCCTTCGTGGCGGCGGAGCCGGGCCAGGGCCGGGAGGACCAGGGCGTGCGTGGCGGTCTGGAAGGAGGCCACGCGCACGGTGCCTCGGGGTTCCCCGGACAGCGCGGCCAGCTCCGCGCCCGCCTGCTCCAGCCGCGCCAGGATGGCCTCGGTGTGCGCGACCAGTGCGCTGCCCGCCGGGGTCAGCTGCAGGCGCCGGCCGACCCGTTCCAGCAGGGGCACACCCACCTCGGACTCCAGCTGGTTGAGCTGCTGGGAGACGCCGGAGGGGGACAGGTGCAGGGCCTTGCCCACCTCGGCCACCGTGCCGCGCCGGCTCAGCTCCCGGAGCAGCCGCAGGCGGCGCAGCTCAAGCATCACCGGCGAGCCTGCCACATCGGGTGCCGGCGAGCCGGAATCGGATGAGCCGCCCCGCGCCGGCCTGCGCGGCCGCGTCCACGTCGGCCGACACCACCACGGCGATCACCGGGTAGCCACCGGTGATCGGATGGTCGGCCAGGAACAGGGTCGGGCGCCCGTGGGTGGGTACCTGCAGCGAGCCCAGCACCGTGCCCTCGCTCGGCAGCTCGCCGGCGTGGCGCCTGGTCAGCTCGGGGCCGCGCAGCCGGATGCCCACCCGGTTGCTGTCGGTGGTGACCTCGAACGGCTCGGTCAGCAGCCGGTCCACCGCCGCGTCGGTGAACCAGTCCTCCCGAGGTCCGAGCACGACCCGCAGCTCCAGGTCCCCGGCGCGCCGCGGCGCGACCGGTGCGAGTTCCGCCGCCGGCCAGGACCGGGTGTCCGAGCCGACCGGGAGCAGCGTGCCGGCCACCGGGACCGGTGGGCCGAGCCCGGACAGCAGGTCGGTGGACCGGGAGCCGAGCACCGGGTCGACCGCGATGCCGCCGCGCACCGCCAGGTAGCCGCGCACCCCCTCGGTCACCGCCCCCATCCGCAGCACCGCGCCGGCCGGCAGGTGCAGCGGGCAGTCGGTGCCCTCGGCGCGCCGGCCGACCCACAGCACCACCCGCGCCCCGGTGACCGCGACCAGCAGCGGACGCAGCGCCCGCACGGCCAGCCCGCCGTAGGTGGTCTCCAGTGCGGCGGCGCCCTCGTCGTTGCCGACCAACCGGTTGGCCAGCCGCAGGGCCGCCCGGTCGGCGGCCCCCGACGGGCCCACGCCGACCCGGGCCAGCCCCGGCCGGCCGAGGTCCTGCACGGTGGTGCACGGCCCGGTGGCGAGCACCTCGAGGCCGTTCACCCGCGCCGCTCCACGAACCGCACCCGGGTGCCCGGGGTGAGCAGCGCCGGCGGGTCGCGCTCCACGTCCCACAGCGTGAGCTCGGTGCGGCCGATCAGCTGCCAGCCGCCGGGGGAGGCGCGCGGATAGATGCCGCTGAACGACCCGGCCAGGCCGACCGCGCCGGCCGGCACCCTGGTCCGGGACTCGGGCCGGCGCGGCACCTCCAACCTCGGGTCGCCGTCCACCAGGTAGGCGAACCCGGGCGCGAACCCGCCGAACGCCACGGTCCACTCGACCCCGGTGTGCGCGTCGACCACCTCCCGCACGGACAGCCCGGTGTGCGTGGCGACGTCGGCGAGATCCGCGCCGTCGTAGCGCACCGGGATGCGCACCAGGCCGCCCGCGGCGGCCGCCGCGCCGTCCGGTTCGGTGGCGCGCAGCACCTCGGCCAGCCGCGCCGGGTCGGCGACGGCGGGGTCGAACCGCACCAGCAGCGTCCGGGCCGCCGGCACCAGGTCGACGGTGCCCGCCGGCGGGTTCCGGGCCAGCGCGGCATACACCCGCCGCACCGCGTCCAGGTCGGAGAACTCGGCCAGGTAGCCGGTGTCCCCGCAGCGCATCAGGCGCATGGCAGGAAGTATCCGTCCGGCCGGGCGGGTTGGCCCTGGCACTAGTCGCCAAAGCCGCACCGGCAACCACGACGACTTCTGCCGAAGTCCCTTCACCCCGGCCGTGGCTATGGTCCGAGTGCTGACAGTCCTGGATACCGGGAGGGGACACATGGCCATCACGGTCGCGCTGACCACCGACATCGGTGAGGGTTTCGGGCGGTGGGAGCTCGCCGACGACGCGGCGCTGCTGGACGTGGTATCCAGCGCGAACATCGCCTGCGGCTTTCACGGCGGTGACCCGGACATCATGCGCCGCACCTGCGACCTGGCCGCGCGCAACGGGGTCGCGGTGGGTGCCCAGTTCAGCTACCGGGACCTCGCCGGGTTCGGCCGCCGGTACATCGCGGTGTCCCGCGAGACGCTGACCAACGACCTGCTCTACCAGATCGGCGCGCTGGACGCGTTCGCCCGCGCGGCCGGCACCCGGGTGTCCTACACCCGCGCTCACGGCGCCCTCTACAACGTGGCCGCGACCAACGAGGATCACGCCGCGGCGATCGTCGAGGCCACCCGGCTGTGGAATCCGGAGCTGCCGGTGCTCGCCCAGGCCGGCACGGCGACCTGGAAGCACGCCGAGCGCGCCGGCATCCCGGTCATCGCCGAGGCGTTCGTGGACCGGGCGTACACCAGCGACGGCCTGCTGCTCTCCCGCGACCAGCCGGGAGCGCTGCTCGGCGACGCGGACGAGGCCGCCGCCCGCGCGGTCCGGATCGCCACCCAGGGCGAGCTGACCGCGGTGAACGGGGAAACCGTGCGGGTCACCGGGCGGGCGCTGCTGGTGCACTGCGACACCCCGGGCGCCCTGGAAATCGCCACCCGCACCCGGCAGGCGCTGCTGGACGCCGGCGTGCGCATCGTCCCGCTGCCCGAGCTGCTGAACTCCTGAGGAGCCGCCCCATGTCCGTCACCTACGGGCTCGCGCTGGAGAACTTCACCTCGGCGGCGAGCAACCCCGACATCGACGCGCTGATCGGCTACGCCCGCCGGGCCGAGGAGCTGGGCTTCACCGGGCTGTGGGCCTGGGACCACCTGTTCCTGGGCTCCCGCCAGCCCTTCCCCTGCCTGGAGGCGCTGACCACCCTCACCACGCTGGCCGCGCACACCACGTCCATCGGGCTGGGCACCGGGGTTCTGGTGCTGCCCATCCGCGACCCGGCCCTGCTGGCCAAGACCGCCGCCAGCATCCAGGAGCTGTCCAAGGGCCGGCTCACCCTGGGCGTGGCCGCCGGCTGGTACCAGCGGGAGTTCGCCGCCACCGGCGCCCCGTTCCGGGGCCGGGGGAAGCGCTTCGAGCGCAACCTGGAGATCTGCTACAAACTGTGGGCGGACGACGAGGTCACCGGCGAGTGGGAGGACCTGAGCTTCCGCCGGGTGCGCATGCTGCCGCACCCGAAGCCCCGGCCGAGGTTGCTCATCGGCGGCTACGTGGACCGGGTGCTGCGGCGGGTGGCGACGCTCGGCGACGGCTGGCTCACCTACTTCTACCGGGCCGAGGACTTCGCCCGCTCCTGGTACAAGATCCGGGACTACGCCGCCGAGGCCGGCCGCGACCCGAACGAGCTGCGGAACGTGGCCCAGCTGCCGATCTGCATCGACGAGTCCTTCGAGGCGGCCGACCGCAAGGTGGGGCCGTTCCTGGCCGAGTACTTCGACAACCCGGAGTGGAGCGACGCCACCCCGGAGAGCGCCGTCCGGGGCACCCCCGAGCAGTGCGCCGAGCAGCTGGCCGAGCACATCTCGGCCGGCGTGGAGCACATCGCGCTGGTGCCCTATCGCTACCGGCAGGAGCAGGTCGAACGGTTCGCCGCCGAGGTGCTGCCGTTGTTGCCCGATACCGCGCGCCCGGCCGCGGGCGTCCGATGACGTCCGCGCGGGCCGAGCTGGAGGCGCACCGCCGCCCGGTGGCGGACAAGGTGACCAGCGCGACCGAGGCGGTGGCGCTGGTCCGGGACGGCGACCACGTCTCCATCGGCGGCACCAACTACTCCCGCACCCCGATGGCCCTGGTCTTCGAGCTGCTGCGGCAGCGGCGCACCGGGCTCACCGTGTCCCGCCCGCTGTCCTGCTTCGAGGCCGAGCTGCTGCTGGCCACCGGCACCGCCGACACGCTGATGACCAGCTGGGTCGGTGTGGGCCACGGCTGGGGGCTGGCCCGGGTGGTGCGCCACCAGGTGGAGCACGGCCTGGCCCGGTTCGAGGAGTGGAGCCACCTGGCGCTGGGCATGCGCTACCGCGCCGCCGCCATGGGCCTGCCGTTCCTGCCCACCTACACCATGCTCGGCTCGGACCTGGCTCGCCGGGTCGACGCGCGCACGGTGACCTGCCCGTTCACCGGCGAGGAGCTGCTCGCCGTGCCGGCGCTGCACCCGGACGTGGCGTTCGTGCACGTGCAGCGGGCGGACCGGTTCGGCAACGCGCAGATCGACGGCTACCCGTTCATGGACGTGGACATGGTGCACGCGGCCCGCCGGGTGGTGCTGAGCGCGGAGGAGATCGTCGAGCCGGAGCAGCTGCGGGCCCGCCCGAGCGAGACCGTCATCCCGCACTTCGCGGTGGACGCCGTGGTACACCAGCCGTACGGCTGCTACCCGCACGAGTGCTACGGCGGGTACGAAGTGGATGCCGCGCATTTCACCGAGTACATGAACCACGTTCGCGACCAAGGGGTGCCGGGTGCCCTGCGCTACGTGGACGCCAACATTCGCGCGCACGCCGACTTCACCGGTTTCCTGGCCACCATCGGCGGCGACCGGCTGGCCGAGCAGCGCCGCCGAGCACTGGAGCTGATGCCGCGGTGATCACCCCGAACGAGGTCATGACCATCACCGCCAGCCGGCTGCTCGCCGACCACCGGGTGGTGTTCGCCGGCATCGGGTTGCCGCTGGTCGCGTCGGCGCTGGCCAAGCGCCGGCAGGCGCCGAACCTGACGATCGTGCTGGAGGGCGGGATCGTCGGGCTGCGGCTGCGCCCCGGGCAGCTGCCGGACTCCACCAACGAGATGTGCGCCGCCGTGGACGCCGACATGATCACCGGCATCTGCGACGTGTTCCTCGCCGCGCAGCGCGGCCACTTCGACTACGGCTTCCTGGGCTGCGCGCAGATCGACCGGTTCGGCAACATCAACACCAGCATCATCGGCGACCCGGACGCGCCGACGGTCCGGCTGCCCGGCACCGGGGGAGCGAACGACATCATCTCGCTGTGCAACGAGACCTTCGTGGTCACGGCGCACGAGCCCCGGCGGTTCGTGGAGCGGGTGGACTTCGTGACCAGCCCCGGCTACCTGTCCGGTGGGGCGGCCCGGCGGCGGGCCGGCCTGGTGCACGGCGGCCCCAGCCGCGTGATCACCGACCTGGCGGTACTGGACTTCGAGCCGGAATCCCGCCGCATGCGGGTAATCGCCCTACAACCCGGCGTAGCCCTGGCCGACGTCCAAGCCGCAACGGGCTTCGACCTCCTGACCGCCGACCAGGTAACCCGCATCCCCGAACCAACCCCCGAAGAGCTCGACCTCCTCCGCCACCTCCTAGCCCAACCCGTTTCAGTCGCTTCAGCACCCTGATTCAGTCGCTTCAGCACGGTGATTCAGTCAACGTCGTTGACTGAATCGGCCCGCGGAACTGACTGAATCGGCCCGCGGAACCGACTGAATCGGCCCGCGGAACCGACCGAATCAGGTGGGGAGGGGGTTGGCGGTGGTGCTTTCGGTGCTCAGAAGCAGCACCACGGCGTTGGGGGTCAGGGCGGTGGCGGCGCGGCGGGGCGGGTCCTGGGCGACCGCGCGGACGCCGGCCAGGGCGGCGGCGCCGCAGGGGCCGGCGTCCACGCCGAGTGCGGTCAGGTCGTGCACCGCGCTGGTGGCCTGCGCCTCGGTCACGGTGACCGCCGCGTCCATGCCGGCGGCCAGGTACGGCCAGGCGTTCGCCGAAGGGGTGCCGCAGTTGAGCCCGGCCATGATGGTCGGCTCGGTCGGCACCGAGATGGGCTCGCCGGCGTGCAGCGAGCTGATGACCGCCGGCGCGTTACGCGCCTCGACGCCGAGCACAACGGGGCCGGTCGAGCCGCCGGACCGGTAGTGCCGCACGCAGGCCTGGGCCAGCGAGCCGACGCCCATCGGGACCGCCACCAGGTCGACGCCGGCCACGCCGTGCGAAGCCAGCTGCGCGTCCGCCTCGGCGAACAGCGTGGCGTACCCGTCCACGATCCACGCCGGAACCCGCTCGTAGCCCGGCCACGCGGTGTCCTGCACCAACAGCGCGTCCGAGCCGGCCTCGCGGGCCCACGAAGCCGCCGCGTCGACCACGTCGTCGTAGGGCAGGGGCAGCTCGACGACGGTCGCGCCCTCGCCCGCCACCGCATCCACCGCCGCGCGGGACAGCGTCGCCGGCAGGAAGATGCGCGCGCCCAGCCCGAGCAGCCGGGCCACGTGGGCGACCGCGCGGCCGTGGTTTCCGTCGGTCGCGGCCACCAGGGTGGGCCCGCCGCGCGCGGCGAGCTCGGCGAAACCCAGCGCGGCGGCCCCCTGGCCGAGCCGCTCGGACAGCGCCCTGGAGATCGCGTAGGACGCCCCGAGGATCTTGAACGCGGGCAGGCCCAACCGGGCCGACTCGTCCTTCACGAACACCCGCGCCACCCCCAGCTCGCCGGCCAGCGCCGGCAGCTCGACCAGCTCGGTCCGCCGGTACCCGGGCAGGCCGAGGTGGAAGGCCAGCACGTCGCCGCCGACCGGATCGGTGCGCCAGGCGCGCGCGTCCGGATGCCGGTACCAGGAGGGAGCGGTGGTCTGGGTCTGCATGCCGCCAGCTTGCCCCGCCGGGGCGGACCGCGTTAAGCGAGGATTTCTGCCGGTAACCATCCAGTTCTACTTGCTGGTGCGGCGCCTCAAGGGGTGGCAGTATCCGCCGTGCCGGGCTACGTTCCTGGGCAATTCTTGATAGGGAGCGCCGCCATGACCGACGCGCTCGTCGTCCGTGACCTGCTCGCCATGACGATCCTGGAGCGAGCGGTGGTGCTCGCCGGGCGCAGCGGTCTGGACCGGCCGGTGCGCCGGCTGAACGTGATGACCGTGCCGGACATCCTGCCGTGGACCAAGGCCGACGAGTTCATGCTCAGCACCGGCTACCCGCTGCCCCGGGACGCGGGCGAACTGGTCACCCTGGTGACCGAGTTCGCCGGGCGGGGCATCGCGGCGTTCGGGGTGAAGTTCGGCTCGTCCGGCCGGCGGCTGCCCGCCGAGGTGCTGCGCGCCGCCGACCGGCTGGGCCTGCCGATCGTGGAGATACCCGACGATGTGGCCTTCGACGACATCCTGAGCCGGGTGTTCTCCGACATCGTGAACCGCCAGGCGGCCACCATCGCGCGGGCCAAGGAGATCCACGACGCGTTCCTGCAGATCGTGCTGACCGGCGGCCAACTGCCGGAGATCGCGGCCCAGCTGTCCGACCTGCTGTCCGGGGCATCGGTGCTGGTGGTGGACTCGGACGGCCGGCGTCTGGCGGCCGCCCGGCCGGAACGGCACGAGCCCTGGCTGCGTGAGCTGGGCGTGCTCGAGCGGGACGGCGCCGCGCGGGTGGACCGGCTGGGGCCGGGGGTGCACACGCCGGGGCCGGGCCGGGTGGTGGTGATCGCCGAGCTGCGCGCCGGGAAGCTGCGCCTCGGGCACCTGCTGGTGGCGGCCGAACAGCTGGGGCCGGAGGCGACGGTCGCGGTGGACCAGGCCGCCGTCGTGGCCGCACTGGACGTCACCCGCCAGCTGGCCGTCTCGGCGGCGGAGCGGCAGTTCGAGTCCAACGTGCTGCACGACCTGGTGACCGGCGGCGGCGGCGAGATCGAGGACGCGCTGGCCCGGGGCGCGGCGTTCGGCTGGGACCTGCGCCGGCCGCTGGTGGTGGTCGTGGGACACGCCGAGCGCACCGGCGAACCCGACCTGGTCCGGCAGCCGGACATCGAGCTGTGGTCGGCGGAGATCCGCAACCAGGACCGGGGCGCGGCGGCCGCCGCGTTCGCCACCAACCTGGTCGGCATCGTCGGCTGCACCGGCGCGGCCGGCGACCCGGCCGAGGTGCCGGGCCGGGTGTGGGCCGGGCTGCGCGCGACCACCCGGCACGCCTTCTCCCTCGGGGTCAGCCGCCCGTTCCACGAGCCGGCGCTGATCCCGGCCCGGTACGAGGAGGCCCGCAAGGCGCTGCGCATGGGCCGGCGCAGCCACGGCCCCGGCAAGGTCACCTACTTCGCCGAGCTGGGCCTGTTCCGCCTGCTCAGCCTGATCGACGACGTCGGCGAGCTGCGGGACTTCGTGCGCGACGCGCTCGGCGAGCTGACCGCGCTGGAGGCCAGGGAGCGCGCCGAGCTGGTGCGCACCCTGCAGGTGCTGCTGGACAACCACCTCAACGTGGCGAAGTCGGCCCGCGACCTGCACGTGCACTACAACACCATGCGCTACCGGATCAGCAAGCTGGAGCGGCTGGTCGGGCCGTTCATGTCGGACAACCGGTTGTGCCTGCGCCTGGCCGTGGCCATGCAGGCGCTGGAGATGTACGAGGTGTCGCCGAAGGGTGCGCCCTGACCGGCTATGGCAACACCTACCTACCACTCGCCGGTGGACCTCGGCGATTCTCGCCAATGACCAATCGTAATGAGGTCACTTAGTTTTCAGTGACGCGTCACGAGGAGGACTTCGTGGTCTGTGCGCCATTCGACTATCTCCGGGTCGGCAGCTACGCCGACGGGATCGGTGCCCTGCTCGAGTACGGCGAGGACGCCAAGATCCTCGCCGGCGGCCAGAGCCTGGGGCCGATGCTGGCGCTGCGCCTGGCCCGGCCGAGCATGCTGATCGACATCAACGACATCGGCGAGGGGCGGCCCAGCCTGTCCGGCGACGTGCTGCACGTGCCGGCACTGACCAGGCAGTACACCGTGGCCGAGTCCCCGCTGGTCGCCGAGTACGCCCCGCTGCTCGGGCACTGCGTGCGGCACGTGGGCAACGTGCGGGTGCGCAACCGGGGAACCATCGGCGGGAGCCTGGCGCACGGCGACCCGACCGCCGAGATCGCCTGCGCCGCGCTGGCGCTGGACGCCCAGCTCCTGGTGCGGGGGCCGGAGGGGGAGCGGGTGATCCCGGCCCGGGAGTTCTTCGTCTCCTACCTCACCACCGCGCTGCGCCCGGCCGAGCTGGTGGTCGACATCAGGTTCCCGGTCATGCGGCCGGGCCAGGGCTGGAGCTTCCACGAGATGACCCGGCGGGTGTCGGACTACGCGGTGGTCGCGGTGGCGGCGGTGGTCGAGCTGGCCCCGGACCGGAGCATCCGGGAGGTCGGCGTGGCCCTGGCCGGCGTCGCCGACCACCCGGTGCGTGGCCCGGATGCGGCACTCGCCGGCCTGGTCGGCACCACCGGCGACCCGGCCGCCGTGGCGGAGGCCGCGCGGGCGCTGGCCGGGTCCACCGATCCGAGCGACGACGTGCACGCCACCGGGGCCTACCGGAAGCGCCTGGTCGAGGTGCTCGGCCGGCGGGCACTGGCCGAGGCGGTCGGCCGGGCCGGCGCGGCGGAGGTGCCCGCATGAGCGCGGCCACGAACCCGCCGAAGCGCCTGGTCAGCCTGTCCGTGAACGGTCGCCGCCACGACGTGTGGGTCACGCCGAGCGAGCTGCTGCTGGACGTGCTGCACGACGAGCTGGGGCTGCCCGAGGTGCGCTACGGGTGCGGCGAGGGGGTGTGCGGCACCTGCACCGTCCAGCTGGACGGCCGCCCGGTGAGCGCCTGCCTGATGTTCGCCGTGCAGGCCGAGGGCCATGCGGTCACCACGGTGTCCGCGCTGCTCGGCGCCGGTGAGGAGCTCCACCCGCTGCAGGAGTGCCTGCTGCGCCACGGCGGCGCGCAGTGCGGGTTCTGCACGCCGGGCATGCTGCTCACCGCGGACAGCCTGGCCCGGCGGGGCGGCCGGCCGAGCCGGGAGGACATCCGCTACGAGCTGGTCGGCAACCTCTGCCGGTGCACCGGCTACACCAAGATCCTGGACGCGGTCGAGGAGTACGTCGAGGGGGCGGAGCGGCCATGACCCAGACGGAACCGGTGACCCCGCCGTTGGAAAGAGCGGCGCCGATGCGGGTGGTCGGCCAGCCGGTGGTGCACCACGACTTCGTCGACAAGGTGAAGGGCACCCAGCTGTACGCGGCGGACTGGAAGCTGCCCGGGATGCTGTACGCACGGGTGGTCCGCGCCCCGCTTCCGTCCGCGCGCATCACCGCCGTCGACACCGCCGAGGCGGAGGCCCTGCCCGGGGTGATCGCGGTGCTCACCGCCGAGGACGTGCCGTGCAACCGGGTGATCGAGCGGGCCAGCGGCGGCCTGGGCGAGCTGGCCGTCGAGATGCCGGTGCTGGCCCGCGACCGGGTGCGGTTCGCCGGGGAACCGGTCGCGCTGGTCGCGGCGGTGAGCCAGCAGGTGGCCGACGAGGCGGCCGAGCTGGTCGAGGTGGAGTACGAGGACCTGCCCGGGGTGTTCGACCCGGAGGCCGCACTGGCCGCTGACGCACCCAGGGTGCACGACGAGGGCAACGTGCTGGTGGAGTGGCATATCCGGCGCGGCGACGCGGAGAAGGCGCTGGCCGAGGCCGACCTGGTGGTGACCGGGGAGTACCGCAGCCAGCACGCCGAGCACGCCTACCTGGAGCCGGAAGCCGGCGTCGGCTGGCTGGAGAACGGGGTGGTCACGCTCCGGGTTTCCACCCAGGTGATCGAGCACGCGGCGGCCATCGCCGGCATCCTCGAGGTGCCGGAGAACAAGGTGCGGGTGATCAGCTCGTACATGGGCGGCGGGTTCGGCGGCAAGGAGGACATGACCGTCGAGCCGTACCTGGCCCTGCTGGTCTGGCACACCCGGCGGCCGGTGCGGATGATCTGGGACCGCCAGGAGTCCATGCTGGCCAGCACCAAGCGGCACCCGTTCGTCATGCGCTACCGCACCGGGGTGCGCTCCGACGGCACCATCCTGGCGCAGGAAGTGGACATCGTCGGCGACGCCGGTGCCTACCCGTACCTGAGCGCCCGGGTGCTGTTCGCCGGGACGGCCCTGTCCTGCGGCCCGTACCGCACGCCGAACGCGTCCCTGCGCTCCCGGGCGGTGTTCACCAACAACGTGCCGACCAGCGCGTTCCGCGGCTTCGGCGCGATGCAGGTGACCCTGGGCTACGAGTCGCAGATGGACCGCATCGCTTCCGCGCTGAACCTCCCGCCGGCCGAGGTGCGCCGGCGCAACTTCCTGGCCAAGGGGGACACCATCCCCACCGGGGAGACCCTGGACACGGCGGTGGCCTGCGAGGAGACCCTGCGGCGGGTGCTGGACCGGATGGGCGAACCGCCGGCGCCGAGCGGCCCGGGCAAGCGGGTCGGCCGGGGGTTCGCCTGCAACATGCAGCCCTACGGGCGCACCATCTGGTTCCGCGACCGGGCGTCGGCCTGGCTGAGCCTGCAGGCCGACGGCACCCTGCTGATCAGGTCGGGCATCACCGACCTGGGCGCGGGGCAGGCCGCCAGCCTGTGCCAGATCGCCTCCGAGGTGCTCGGCGTCCCGCTGGCCGAGATCTCCGTGTACATCGGGGACACCGCGCTGAATCCGCCGGCCGGCGGCACGTTCGCCACCCGCCAGCTGTACATGTCCGGCAACGCGGTGCTGCACGCGTCGCGCCTGCTGCGGGACCGGATCGCGCCGGTGGCGGCCGAGATGCTGGGCTGCGCGGAGGCGGAGCTGAGCTTCGAGGACGGGTTGGTCCGGGACGCCGGCGGGTCGGGAACCGGACTGCACCTGGCCGAGCTGGTCGCCGCCTGCGAGCAGCGGGAGGTGGACACCGCGCTGCTCGCGGTCTGGCGGGCCGAGCAGGGCAGCTTCGACCCCCGGCTGGGCCAGGGCGACAGCTTTCCCGACTACACCTACGGCACGCACGCCGCCGACGTCGAGGTGGACACCGAGACCGGCGAGGTGACCGTGCTGCGCTACGTGGCCTCGCACGACGTCGGCCGGTGCATCAACCCGCTGCGGGTGGTCGGCCAGATCCAGGGCGGCGCCATGCAGGGACTCGGCTACGCCCTGATGGAGGACGTGGTGATGGAGGAGGGCAACGCCGCCTCCAGCCTGTTCGCGCACTACTTCATCCCCACCTCGATGGACATGCCCGACGTCGAGGTGGAGATCGTGGAGAGCGGCGAGGGCAAGGGGCCGCTGAACGCCAGGGGCATCGGCGAGCCGCCGATCGCCAACAGCGCGGCCGCCGTCGCCAACGCCATCACCGCCGCCATCGGGCGGCGGCCGACCCGACTGCCCATGACCCCGGAACGAGTCCTCGACCTCTGCCAGGAATGACTCTGTCAGGAATGACCCTGCTGAAAACGATCCGCGCACCACCGCCGGGAAGAACAGGTGAACCATGTCCACCAACCCCACCAATTCCACGGAGAACGCGCTCGCCGTCGAACGGCACGGCATCGAGTACATCGACGAAGGGCAACGCCACGGCGACCCGCGCAACCAGTTCAGCATCCGGTTCTCCCCGGTCATCTACCTGGCGGCGATCGTGCTCGGCGGATCGGCGGTGCCGATGGGCCTGGGCCTGTCCGGCAGCCTGACCGCCATCCTGCTGGGCAACCTGCTCGGCGCGATCTGCACGGCCGCGTGCGCGGTGATGGGACCGAGGCTGGGGCTGCCGCAGATCCCGATGGGCCGGTCCGCGTTCGGCTACCGGGGCAACCACCTGCCGGCGGCGCTTTCCTCGCTGCTCTACCTCGGCTACTTCACCCTCGGCACCATCCTCGGCGCCAAGTCGCTGGCCGAGCTGTTCAAGCTGCCGTTCGTGCCGGTGATGATCGGCGTGGTGCTGGCCAGCGTGCTGATCGCCATCTTCGGCTACAACCTGCTGCACGCGTTCGGCCGCTGGGTGACCAGGGTCAGCATCGTGGTGCTGGTCGTGGTGTCGGTGCTGCTGGTGATGCACGGCCCCGGCGCCGGCGCGGCCGCCCGGCTCGACGGCACCGAGTACTGGCTGGTGTGGCTGCTGGAGTTCACCATCGTGTTCTCCTACACGATGAGCTGGGCGCCCTACGCCTCGGACTACTCCCGCTACCTGCCGCGCGACACCAGCCGGGGCAAGATCTTCGGCTACGCCTTCGCCGGGCTGTTCCTGTCCACCACCTGGATGATGGCGCTGGGCGCGATGCTCACCACGCTGGGCAGCCAGGGCGGGGTGATCGGGGCGTTCGAGCTGGCGCTGCCCGGCCCGGTCCTGGTGGTCACCCTGTTCACCCTGGGCATCGCGGCCATCCCGCACAACTCGGTGAACCTGTACAGCGGCGCGATGGCCAGCCTGACCTGGGGCTTCCCCCTGAACCGGAGTGCCACCGTGGCGCTGTCCGGCGTGCTCGGCGCGGTGCTGGCCGTGCTCTTCGGCGGCGCGGCGTTCGAGGACGCCTTCCACGCGTTCCTGTTCCTGGTGGCCTACTACGTGACGCCGTGGCTGGCCATCGTCTGCGCCGACTACTTCTGGGTGCACCGGGGCGGCCGGGGCTACCCGCCGGCGGCGGAGTTCGGCCGGCCGGACGGCCAGCTCGGCGGCATTCGGTGGCCGGGCATGGCGGCGTTCCTGCTCGGCATCCTGGTGTCCGTGCCGTTCATGGCCACCGACCTGTTCACCGGGCCGATCGGGCGGGCGCTGAACGGGGCCGACCTGAGCTACTTCGTGTCCTTCCTGGTGGCCGGCGGCGTGTACGTCCTGGCCGCGCGCCGGGTCTCCGGCGTCGCCGGTGAGCGGCCGGCCCCCCGGGCCACCTCGGAGCACGCCGACTGAGCGATGATTCCCCGTGGCGGGCGCGGCCCGTCACGGGGAGGCAGTGATGGACATCCGGGCCGAGCTGCGCGCGGACTGCGCGAGCTGCTTCGGCCTGTGCTGTGTCGCCCTCCCGTTCACCGCCTCCGCCGACTTCGCCTTCGACAAGGAGGCCGGCGAGCCGTGCGTGAACCTGCTGGCCGACCACCGCTGCGGCATCCACGGCTCGCTGCGCGAGCGCGGCTTCACCGGCTGCACGGTGTTCGACTGCCTCGGTGCCGGCCAGAAGGTCTCCCGGGTGGCCTCCGGCGGGCACGGCTGGCGGGACGACCCGGACGTCGCGGACCGGATGTTCCGGGCGTTCCCGGTGGTCCGCGCGCTGCACGAGCTGCTCTGGTACCTGGCCGACGCACTGGGCCGCCCGGAGGCCCGCCCGGTCCACGCCGACCTGCGCGCCGCCGCCGACAAGATCGACCGGCTCACCCGGGCCGAGTCGTTCGCCGAGGTGGACCCGGCCGCGCTGCGCGGAGAGGTGGATGTCCCGCTGCGGCGGGCCAGCGAGCTGGTGCGCGGGGGAGGGCGGCCGGACCGCCGGGGCCGGGACCTCATCGGCGCGAAGCTGCGCGGCGCCGACCTGTCGGGGGCCGACCTGCGCGGCGCCTACCTGATCGGCGCCGACCTGTCCGGGGCGAACCTGCGGCTGGCCGACCTGATCGGCGCGGACCTGCGCGCCGCCAACCTGGCCGGCGCCGACCTGCGCGACTGTCTCTACCTCACCCAGTTCCAGGTAAACGCGGCGAGTGGTGACCTCGCGACACGCTTGCCGGCGGTGCTCGAACGGCCGACGCACTGGCCGGCACGTGAACCCCAAGGGTGACAGTTGTGTGGGCATGACGCCCCGGCAGGCTCCCGCACGAGACCGTCAGGCGCGCGGTCTTGGCCAAGCGGCGGCTACCAGTGCGCTGCCCCTTAGCTCTGCGTGGAGATATGCAACGGCGGCTAATCGGAACCCACTTTTCGTGACAGTTGGGGTGAAAGCGACGGGTGGGATGCGTGTCGAGCCCGGTCGAGGCGTCGGGGACCGTTCCGTGGCTTTGCGCCGGGAACGCGGACCGCGCCGAGTTCACCCTGAGAGACATTCGATCCCGGGAAAAGGTCTCTGGGGATGAACTCGGCGTGCGGCCGGCCGGTGAACACGGAGCGCCAACGCCGACGATCATGCACGGTGGAGCGTGGCGGGAAGACCGCGGTCGGCGATCAGGAGACGCGGGCGGTGCGCGGTGGTCGGTCCGCGCTCGAGCGGACTCTGGCCAGGCGGTGGTAGAGCAGGCCGGAGACCACCGCGCCGACCACCCAGGACACGTCCCCGCCGTCCAGCGCCCGGGCCACCGGCCCGTGTACGTAGGCGTTGTGCATGAACGGCAGCTGGACGGCGAACCCGATCAGGTAGGCGGCCATGCCGGCCGGGTTGACCCGCCCGTAGACGCCGTCCGGCCGGTACATCGCGTCCACCGCGTACTCGCCCCGGCGCACCACGTAGTAGTCGACCAGGTTGACCGCCGTCCACGGGCTCATCAGCGCCATCACGATCACCAGGAAAGTCTCGAACGAGCCGAGCAGGTTGTCCCGGTACAGGAAGCCCAGGTAGGTGGCCACGGCGGCGACCGGCAGGATGAACGCCAGCCGGACCGCGAGCCCACCCCGCCAGCGCCGGTAGAACGTGGTCGCCAGGGTCATGGTGGACATGTAGCCGCCGTAGATGTTCAGCGCGTTGATGCTGAGCACGCCCAGGATCAGCGCGACGAAGGTGATCGCGGCGAACGTGCCGCCCGCGCCGTGCGCCACCGTGCCGATGGCCGCCACCGGGCCGCCCAGGAAACGCTGCTGCAGCGCCGCGCCCAGGATCATCAGCCAGGCGCCGCTCACCCCGACGCCGGCGTAGGTGTACCAGAACACGCTGGAGATCGGGGTGCTGGCGGGCAGGTAGCGGGCGTAGTCGGCCACGTAGGGAGCGAAGCCCAGCTGGGAGATGGCCGGCACGGACACCGCGAGCAGGAACGGCCCGAGGGCGAAGCCGGTGCTCACCGGGGTGATCTCGCCGGGGTGGTGGCGGGTCACCAGCAGCACGGTGAGCACCAGGAAGACCGCCGCGACCAGGTAGGACAGGTACCGCTCGAACCGGTGGATGAGGTTGTAGCCGAACACCGCGACCACCGTGCTGGCCAGGGAGAGGATCACGATCCCGGCGGTCACCGGCACCTTCGCCAGCTCGTACAGCGCCTGCGCGCCGAGCACCACGCCGGCGGCGTAGAAGCCCAGGTACATGAGCACCACGAAGATGAGCGGCACGGCGGCCCCGTAGTAACCGAACTGCGCCCGGCTCTGGATCATCTGGGGCATCCCGAGATGCGGCCCCTGCGCGGAGTGGCTGGCCATCAGCAGGGTGCCGAGCAGCACGCCGATCAGGATCCCCAGGACCGCCCAGCCCAGGCTCAGCCCGCTGGCCACCGTCGTCGCCCCGGCGGCCACCACCGGCAGCTCCATGTTCGCGCCGAACCAGACGAACATCAGGTCCGACGGCTTCCCGTGGCGCAGCTCGTGCGGGATGAACTCGATGCTGCGCTGCTCGACCAGGAAGTCGGCGCGCTCGTTCGCTTGCCCCATCGGAGGAGGTTAACCGGCGATTGTCAACAATCCTAGAGTTGACAACGCGCTCGCGGTTGACGTGTTAAGAACGTGGCATGCCCGAGCTCGGACGGACCGCACTGGTGATCCCGGTACCCGAGGCGGACCCGGCGCTGGCGGCGGTCGGCACGCGATACCCCCGGCTGGCGCGGCCGGGCCTGCCGGCGCACCTCACCGTGCTGTACCCGTGGCTGCCGGCGGCCTACGTGGACGACCGCGCCCGGCGGTCGTGTGCCGCGCTGGCCGCAACGGCGGAACCGGCGGAGGCGGAGTTCCGGGAGATCGGCGTGCACCCCGGGATGGTGTTCCTCAGACCGGCCGACCCCGGCCCGGTGGACCGGCTGATCGCCGGCGCCCGTACTCGCTGGCCGGAGCTGCCGCCGTACGGCGGAAAGTACCCGGACAGCCCGGCCCACGTCAGCCTCGCGCTGGGCGGGATGAGCCCGGAAGAGGTCGACGGGGTACGCGACCTGGTCGGGCCGATGTTGCCCATCACGTCCCGGCTGGCCGAGCTGTGGCTGGTCGCGCTCGGCCCGGACGGCTGGCTGGCGACGGACCGCTGGCCGCTCGGTGTGCTCCAGGACACAGCTGAACGGCGGTGAGCGCGAGCCCGCCGGACCGGTCGTAACAGTGTCACGAAGTTGACCCGACCGGGCGGAGGAGCGGGCATGATCGATGTGTCGGTCGCGCGGGCGCGGGGAGCCGCGCCCCTCAAGCTGGTCGCGGTCCTCGGCCTGATGTTCGCCATCGGCCCGATCGGCATCGACATGTACCTGCCGGCCATGCCGGCCATCGGCCGCGAGCTGGCCAGCGCCGACACGGCGGTCCAGCTGACCCTGACCGGTTACGGGCTGGGCATGGGTCTCGGCCAGCTGCTGGTCGGGCCCTGGTCGGACGCGGTGGGCCGGCGCCGGCCGATGCTGATCGGGCTGGCGCTGTTCGCTGCCGCCTCGCTGGCCTGCGCGGCGGCGCCGACCGTGCCGCTGCTGGCCCTGGCCCGGCTGGCGCAGGGGCTGGCCATCTCGTCCGGCTCGGTGCTGGCCATGGCCGTGGTGCGGGACCTGTTCACCGACTCGGCGGCCTCCACCCTGCTGTCCCGTTTGATGCTGGTGCTCAGCGCATCGCCGATCCTGGCGCCGTCGCTGGGCAGTCTGGTGCTCGGGGTGACCGTCTGGCCGGGCATATTCGTGACCCTCGGGCTGGTCGGGGTGCTGCTCGCCCTGGTGGTCCTCCGCACGCTGCCGGAAACCCTGCCTCCGGACCGGCGCCGGCCGCTGAACGCGGGCGCCGTGGCCCGGTCCTACGTCCACCTGCTGCGGGACCGGAGGTTCGTCGGGCTGGTGGTGGCCACCGGGCTGGCCACCACCGGGCTGCTGGGCTTCGTCACCGGTTCGCCGTTCGTGTTCCAGCACCAGCTGGGACTGGACGAGCGGCGGTTCGGCCTGCTGTTCGCGGCCAGCGTGCTGTGGATGATCGCCGCCACGCAGGTCAACGCCCGGTTGATGCGCCGACTGCACCCCCGCCAGGTGTTGCTCCCCTCGACGGCCGCCGCCACCGGCACGGCCCTCCTCGCGCTCGGGCTCGCCCTCACCGGTCTGGGCGGCGCGGTGGGCCTGATCGGCGCGCTCTGGCTGACCCTGTTCTTCATCGGTTTCGCCCTGCCGAACCTGCCCGCCGTGATCCTGGCCGACCACCCTGACGCGGCCGGCACCGCCTCGGCGCTGATCGGCGCCAGCCAGATGGTGATCGCTTCGGCCCTCTCCCCGCTGGTCGGGGTGTTCGGCAACGACGGCGCCGCGATGGCCGGCGTGATCGCCGCCGCACTGGGCGCGAGCACGCTCATCCTGCTCACGGCTCAGCGGTAGGCCTTGACCAGGCGTTGGATGGTGCCCAGGGTGCGGGTGGTGGCGGGCACCCCGAGCCGGGCCTCCAGCTCCGAGGTGGGGTCGCCGGTCCGCCCGCCGATGTCCCGGACCAGGCTCAGGGCCACCCCGTCGGCGACCGAGATGATCTCCAGATCACCGCGCTTGTTGGTCCACGGCAGGGGGGCGCCGAACTCCGGGGCGTCGTCCAGGAAGGTGAACGTCTCGCGGTAGGTGCGCTCGTCGGTCAGCCCGGCGAAGGGCTCGCGGTCCAGGATCGCCACCAGTTGCTGGAACGGCCGGACGAACGCCACCTCCCGGTAGCCGCACGCGGCCTGCAGGCCGGCCGCTGCCCGGTCCGCCACCGCACGGGGGTCCGCGGCTTCCACCAGCACCGTCCCGTTGGTCTGGAACGACCGAGCGGACTCCGCCCCGGCCTCCTCCAGCACCCGCTCGAGCACCTGCCGGACGGGGCTGTTGCGGTGACCGAGATTCATATTCCGGTAGAAGACGACGGCCCTGGCCACGGGCGGAGTGTGCCATGCGGCGACCGGGCCGGTCCGGGCCGACACCGATACTGCCGGGGTGACGGACACCTGGGCGCAGCTCCTCGCGGTGCTGATGCTGGCCGGCCTGCTGGCGTTCGCCATGGTCCAGCCGAAGGGGCTGCCCGAGGCGGTGTTCGCGGTCCCGGCGGCGGGGTTGCTGGTCGCGGTGGGGGTGGTCGGCCCGGAAGCCGCCTCGCGGCAGGTCGTGGCGCTGGCGCCGACGGTGGGTTTCCTGGCCGCCGTCCTGGTGCTGGCCCAGCTGGCCGATGCGGCGGGGGTGTTCACCTGGGTGGGCGCGCGGTTGGCGCGCGGCTCGGTCGGCCACCCGGGACGGCTGCTGGGCCGGGTGTTCCTGGCCGGCTCGGCGACCACCGCCACGCTGAGCCTGGACGCCACGGTGGTGCTGCTGACCCCGGTGGTGTTCGCCACCGCCGCCCGCGTCCGGGCGCGGCCGAAGCCGCACGTCTACGCGTGTATCCACCTGGCCAACTCGGCGTCGCTACTGCTGCCGGTGTCCAACCTGACAAACCTGCTCGCGTTCTCCGCGTCCGGGCTGACGTTCCTCCAGTTCGCCGGGCTGATGGCGGCGCCGTGGCTGCTGGTGATCGGGATCGAGTACCTGGTGTTCCGGCGGTTCTTCCGCTCCGACCTCGGCGGGCGGCCGCACGGGGCCGAAGTGGTCGAGGGCGCTGGTCAGCCGGCTCCCCGGTTCGCGCTGGCCGTGCTGGCGCTCACCCTGCTCGGGTTCGGGGTCTCCGGGCTGGTCGGGGTCGAGCCGGTGTGGGTCGCCGTGGCCGGGGCGGTCACGCTGGCCGGGCCGGAGCTGGCCGGCCGTCGGATCGGCGTGCCGGCGCTGGTGCGGGCCGCGTCCCCGCCGTTCTGCCTGTTCGTGTTCGCGCTGGGCGTGGTGGTGGCCGCCGTGAGCGGGGGCAGCCTGGGCGCGGCGGTGACGTCGGTGCTGCCCACCACGCCGACGCTGCCCAACCTGCTGCTGGCCGCCGCGATCGCGGCGGTGCTGGCCAACCTGGTGAACAACGTGCCGGCCACGCTGATGCTGGTCACCGCCCTGGCCGGGCACGCGCATCCCGGTCTGGTGCTGGCCGTGCTGGTCGGCGTCAACATCGGGCCGAACCTGACCTACACCGGCTCGCTGGCCACGCTGCTCTGGCGCCGGGTGCTGGTCCGGCGGGACGCCACCCCGGCGCAGACCGAGTTCCTCCGCCTCGGGGCGATCACGGTGCCGTTGTGCCTGGTCGTCGCGGTGGTCGCGGTGTGGCTCGGTTTGACGCTGGGACGAGGATGGCTGTTATGACCGCCGACAGCGTCGTGGTGTGGCTGACCGAGGACACCTGGCCGGCGTGCGTGGACGTGGCGGCCGGGTTGCCCAGTGCCGAGCGGATCCGGCTGCTGCACGTGGTCGACGAGGCGCCGGCGGAGGCGGCGCACGGCGCCCTCGGCGGCCTGCTCGGGCGGCACGGAGCCTGGCACCGCGACCCCGGTGAGGTGATCACGGAGGCGTCCCGGGAGGCGTCGGCCCGGCTGTTGGCGGACGCACAACGCCGCCTCGGCCGGGATGCGCGCCTGGAGACCCGGGCCGGGCGGATCGAGCGGGAGGTCGTCGCGGCCGTCGCGGACGCGCGGCTGCTGGTGTGTGCCCGGGACGGGGAACGCGACCGGCTGGGCCCGCACAGCATCGGCCACCACCTGCGGTTCGTGGTCGACCACGCGCCGTGCGCGGTGCTGCTCATCTGGCCGGAGGACCCGCCCGAACTGGGATCGATCCCACCCCCGCCGCCGCACTAGGTGGCAAAGATCTGGGAGTCGTCGGCGAAGGCCTTGAACTCGAGCGCGTTGCCGGCCGGGTCGAGCAGGAACATGGTCCACTGCTCGCCGGGCTGCCCCTCGAACCGCACGTACGGCTCGATGACGAACTCGGTGCCGGCCGCCTTCAACCGGTCCGCGAGCTGCCGGAACCGTGCCACGGTGAGGATCAGGCCGAAGTGGGGCACCGGCACGTCGTGCCCGTCGACCGGGTTGTGGATCTTCCCCTGCCGGGTGGGGGACAGGTGGGTGACGAACTGGTGCCCCTCCAGGTTCCAGTCGATCCAGGTGTCCGCCGACCGGCCCCGGGCCAGCCCGAGCACCTCGCCGTAGAAGTGTTCCGCCGCCGCCAGGTCGTCGACCGGCATGGCCAGGTGGAAGCGTGGGATCGGGGACTCGAGGATGGTCACGGCTCAATGTTAACATTTGGACATTAATGACATCACCGCGCCCGACCCGGCCGGCCCTCCCGCGCCGCCCCCGGCCCGTGGCTGGCGGCGGTTGTACGCCGAACGCGTGCTCCAGGCCGACCAGGGCGCCGACCTGGACTTTCTCTAGCTGGAAAGGATGTGCTGGAGTGCGGCGGTGAGCGCGGTGGCCGGGTCGTCCACTCCGGCCATGGCGCGGAAGGCGACGTAGCGGTCGGGGCGGACCAGGACCGCGCCGGTGGCGGTGATGCCCCGGTTCTTCAGCCAGGCGCAGCGCACGTCGACGTAGTCGCTGCCCAGGACCCCGACCCGGCCGGCGCGCAAGGGCAGCCCGGTCTCGGAGGCGATCTTCTCCGCCGCGTCCACCCAGGCGTGCCCCTCCTCGCCGGCCAACAGCACGAATTGGCCGCCGTCGACCAGGCTGGCGAGGGGGATCCGCTCGCCCTCCCGTTCCACCCAGGCGTGCGGCAGCGGGTGGCCCGGGGTGGTCCCCGGCTGGTAGAGCCGCACCGGGTCCAGGGGAGTGGGGCGGGGCGCGCCGTCGTCGACCACGGCGGTGGAGACCGAGGGGTCGTAGGTGTAGCCGAACTCCACGTTGTGGTGGCGGAACTCGATCGTCTGCGAGCCGATCGCCTGGTTCACGGCGTGCCGGCGGGCCGCGGAGTTGGGCAGTTCCTCCCAGAGCGGCCGCACCTCGGCCCAGTTCTGCTCGGGTGTCTTCTCCGGGGAGAGGCCGAGGGCCTGGTCGATGCTGAAGTGGTTCATCGCGCCGTTGACCGCCGCATCCACGTTCGCCGCATCCACCGGCCGGCGCTCGGCCTCGTAGGTGTCCAGCAGGCCGTCCCCGGCCCGGCCGGCCAGCACGGCGGCGAGCTTCCACGCGAGGTTATAGGCGTCGTGCACGGCGCTGTTCAGGCCCAGCCCGCCGGTGGGCGGGTGCCGGTGCGCCGCGTCCCCGAGCAGGAACACCCGGCCGGCCCGGAACCGGTCGGCCAGTACGCCCTCCATGAGCCACTGGCTGATGTGGTGCACGGTCGGGGCGAAGTCCGGGATGCCCAGGGTGGTGCGGATGCGCGCGAGCACCTTGTCCGGGTCCTGGGCGTCGGGGTCGTCGGCGCCGTACTGGAGGTGGAACACCCACTCCTCGGAGTCCGGTCCCCACTGGTCCGGCCCCATCGCGACCAGCACCCCGGATGCGTACGAGCCGCCGAAGTCCGGGTTGATCATCCACCGGATCAGCACGTCGGGGTCGCGCAGGTAGTCACGGAGGCCGGCGGTCATGTGGGTGGACACCATGCGCATCAGGTCGGTGGGTCCGCTCATGCCGATGCCGGCCAGCCCGCCGACCGTGCGGCCCCCGTCGGCGCCGATCAGGTAGGAGGCGCGCACGGCGTAGCGCTCGCCGCTGTCGCGGTCCAGCACGGTGGCGGTGACCCCGTCCTCGTCCTGGGCGAGGCCGACCAGCTCGTGGTGGAACCGGATGGTCGCCTCGGGCGCGGTCTCCGCGTGCGCCTTGAGCAGCGGCTCCAGCCGGATCTGTGGCAGGTTGGCGGTGCGGCAGGGGCTGGCCGCGATGAAGTCGGGATCGGTGTAGCCGCCGCCCCAGGCCTCCAGCCGGCCGATGCACCGGCCGTACCCGTCGTGTGGCCCGGTCACCCCGGTGTACCAGGCCGCGGCGGCCATGTTCTCCGCCGGCGTGCTCCGCTCCATGATCGCCGGGGCGACGCCGAGCTCGGTGAAGATCTCCATCGTGCGCTGGTTGAGCACGTGCGCCTTGGGCAGGACCGAGGTCCCCGGGTAACGGGAGACCAGGTAGGACGGCACCCCGAGCCGGGACAGCAGCATGGAGGCGGTGAGTCCGCCCCCACCGCCTCCGACGATCAGCACCGGCGTCTCGACCTGTCTCATCGCGCGCTCCTCGACATGGCGGTCAGTGGCGCTCAGTGAAGCAGTCACTTATTCGAAAAGTCAAGAAAATCTCGATATTTTGCGCCCAGCCTCCGCCGCTGGTGGGCGGCGGTTATTCGGGGATCCCCGTCCGGTAGCGGTCACGCAGGTCGGGCTTGCGGATCTTGCCGGTGGCGGTCTTGGGCAGCTCGGGGACGAACCGGACGTGCCGCGGGATCTTGAAGCCGGCCAGCCGCTCGCGCAGCGCGTCGCGCAGGGCCTCCGCGTCGGCCGGCGCCCCCTCGCCGGGGACGATCACGGCCAGGCCCACCTCGCCCCACCGCGGGTCCGGCACGCCGATCACCGCCACCTCCACGACCCCGGGCAGCTCGAGCAGCGCGGACTCCACCTCGGCCGGGTACACGTTCTCCCCGCCAGAGATGATCATGTCCTGGTAGCGGTCGTGGATGAACAGGTAGCCGTCGGCGTCCAGCGAGCCGGCGTCGCCGGTGCGGTACCAGCCGTCGGTGAGGGCCTGGGCGGTCTGCTCCGGGTCGTTCCAGTAGCCGGCCATCACGTTGGGTCCCTGCACCAGCACCTCGCCGACCTCGTCCACCTCGGCGTCGGCGCCGTCCGGCCGGACCACCCGCAGGTCGGTGAAGAACATCGGCTTGCCGGCCGAGCCGACCTTGCGCACCGCGTCGGCGGCGTCCAGCACGGTGCAGCCGGGGGACGCCTCGGTCATGCCGTAGGCCTGCTGCATCGTCACGCCCCGGTCCAGCCAGGTGCGCAGGGTCGGCAGGGGCAGCGGGGCGCCGGCCGCGCCGATGGTGCGCAGGGCCGAGAGGTTCCGGGTGCGGAAGCCGGGCTCGCGGGACATCGCGTCCAGCATGGTCGGCACGGCGAAGAACGAGGTGACCCGCTGGGACTCGATGACCTCCAGCGCCGCCGCCGGCTCGAACCTCCGGATGACCACCGCGCAGCCGCCGTGCAGCAGCGTCGGCATGACCGTGCCGTTGAGCCCGCCGATGTGGAACAGCGGCGCCATGGCCAGGGTGCGCTCGGCCGGGGTGATGTCGAAGCCGAGCAGGTGGTTGGTGGCGTTCCAGGTCATGTTGCCGTGGCTGAGCACCGCGCCCTTCGGGCGACCGGTGGTGCCGGAGGTGTACATGATCAGGCACGGATCTTCCAGGCCCACCGGCTCGTCTCGGGGCTCGGGGGAAGCGGCGGCGAGCAGCTCCGGGTAGGGCAGCGAATCGGCGCCACCCTCGCTCGGCGGCTCGGTGGTCACCCAGGAGCGCACACCCGGCACCCGGTCGCGCAGCGCGTCGGCCAGGCCGCCGTGGTCGGGGCCGTGCACCACCACCGAGGTGCCGGAGTGGTCGAGCAGGTACTCCACCTCCGGCGCGGTCATCCGGGCGTTCAACGGCACCCAGATCGCCCCCAGCTGGCCGCAGGCGAACAGCGTCTCCAGCGCGGAGGGGTGGTTGCCGCTGATCCAGGCCACCCGCGCGCCCGCGCGGACCCCGAGGCCGGCGAGCGCGCCGGCGGTGCGGCGCACCCGTTCGGCGAAGCCGGCGTGCGAGACCGTGGACCCGTCGAACCAGACCGCGTCCCGGTCCGGGCACATCCGCCGCAGGCGTTCCGGCCAGGAGCCGAGACCGCCGTTACGCATCGCCGAGGCCGAGCGCGCGGATCGCGTTCCGCTTCATCACCAGCGGCTTGACCTCGTCCCGGATCTCCAGCCGCTCGAAGTCGGCGATCCAGCGCTCGGGCCGCAGCAGCGGGTAGTCCGAACCGAACAGCACCTTGTGTTTGAGCAGGTTGTTCGTCGCCCGCACCAGCTGCGGCGGGAAGTACTTCGGCGACCATCCGGACAGGTCGATGTACACGTTGGCCTTGTGCTGGGCGACCGCGATCGCGGAGTCCTGCCACGGCACCGAGGGGTGCGCCATGATGATCGTCAGGCCGGGGAAGTCGGCGGCGACGTCGTCCAGCAACATCGGGTCGGAGTAGCGCAGCTTGATGCCGCGCCCGCCCGGCAGCCCGGACCCGATGCCGGTCTGCCCGGTGTGGAACAGCGCCGGCACGCCGAGGTTCTGCAGCTGTTCGTACAAGGGGTAGACGCGCCGGTCGTTGGGCACGAAGTCCTGCAGGCTGGGGTGGAACTTGAACCCGCGCACACCGTGTTCCTCGACCAGCCGGCGGGCCGCGCGGATGCCCGCGACGCCCCTCGCCGGGTCGATCGAGCCGAACGGGATGAGCACGTCCGGGTGCGCCGCCGCCGCGTCGGCGATCTCCTCGTTGGACAGCGCCGGCTGGCCGGTCGCGGCCTCGGCGTCCACGGTGAAGATCACCGCGGCCATGTTGTTGCGCCGATAGTCCTCGGCGATGTCGGCCACCGTCGGGTCGTACCGGTCGCCCTTGAAGTACTTGGCGGCCGCCGACGCGAGTTCCTCGTCGAGGGCCATGTGACCGTGCGGGTCGGCGTGCACGTGCACGTGTACGTCGATGGCGTCGAGTGCGTCGATGTCCAGGGCAGGGGTCATGGGTCATATAATAGAGCTTGTCAATGATTGAGAGGCTCATGGATCTACCGGCACTCACCGACGACGTCGGCTACCTGCTGTCCCGGACCAGCGGCATCACCGCGCGGGCCGCGAACACCGCGCTGGCCGGGTACGGGTTGCGGGTGCGCCAGTACTCGGTGCTGTCCCTGGCGGCGGACGCGCCGGACGGGCTGTCCCAGCGCGAGCTGGCCGGGGTGCTGGGGCTGGACCCGAGCCAGGTGGTGCTGCTGGTGGACGAGCTGGCCGACGCCGGCCTGGTCCTGCGCCGCCCGTGCCCCGGCGACCGGCGCGCCCGGCTGGTCGTGGCCACCGACGAGGGCCGGCGCGTCCTCGGCGGCGCGCGGCGCCAGGCCCACGACGGCGTGCGGCACCAGCTGCGCGCACTCAGCGACCGCGAGCAGGAGACCCTCCGCGACCTGCTCGCCCGCGTAGTCCGATCCGCCGGCGGTGTTTCCGTCGGGCGCTGAACTGGGCGCCCGACCCAGCGCGCCGGCTCCGCCCGGCGGTTCAGCCTGAGCGGATGCCGGAGAGCAGCTGGTCCACCCGGGCCGTCGCGCCGTCCGCCAGCCCCTCCAGCAGCTCGCGGGTCGCGGTCATCAACCGGAGCACGGCGTGCTCCGGAAGCTGCCGGTCGTAGTAGAAGAACTGCAGGTCCAGCGTGTCGCCGAAGGCGAAGACGGCGACCCGCAGCGGGTGCTCGGTCTTGGTCTGGCCCTCGACGATGTTCAGCTCGGTCCGCCGCATCGCCTGCTCGCCGTCCCGGCTGAACGGGAAGTTCAGGAACACGAAGCAGGACTCGTAGAGGTCGGCGTCCTCGGCGAGACCGGCCCAGTCCCGGATCTCCCCGAGCGAGGCGTGGTGGTGGGCGTCCAGCTCGAGCTGCAGCCGCTGCGCCCGTTCGACCCAGTCCAGGAAGCTGGCCTCCCCGGGCACGTCCAGCTGCAGCGGCAGCACGCTGGTGAAGATCCCGATCATCCGCTCGTAGCCGGCCAGTTCGGCGGACCGCCCGGTCATCATGTTGCCGAACGACACCCGGGAGCGCCCGGTGAAGCGCGCCAGGACCAGCGCCCACGCGGCGAGGACCAGGTTGCTCAGGGTGAGGTTCGCGCGCTGGGCCACGTCGCGCAGTGCCCGGGTGGCCTCGGCCGAGACGACCGCGTCCCGGCGGATGTAGGCGCCGGCCCGGCCGGGCGGGCCCGGCGTGCCGCCCAGCGCGGACACCAGCGGGGTGACCTCGTAGTCCGACATGGCGCGGCGCCAGAACGCCTCGACCGCGCGGTGGTCGCGGGCGCGTTGGTGGTCGACGTAGTTGCGGTAGGGGATGACCGGCCGGGGGTTGGTGCCCCCGTGCCAGAAGGTCAGCAGGTCGGCCAGGATGAACGAGAGGCTCCAGCCGTCCGAGAACATGTAGTTGTACAGGAAGGCCAGGTAGAGCTCGTCCGGTCCGACCTGGAAGAGCCCGACCCGCAGGTGTCCCGGCCGGTCCAGGGCGAAGCCCCGTTCGCGGGCGGCCTCCACCCAGCGGTGCACCTCTTCGTCCCGCGCACCGGCGGCCAGGCCGGACAGGTCATGGCGCTCGACCGAGATCCGGCAGGTCCGGTGCACGATCTGCACCGGCCCGGCCGGGCCGTCCCAGCGGAACGAGCTCCGGAACACCGCGTGCCGGTCGACCACCGCCTGCCAGGCGGCTTCCAGCGCGTCCAGGTCGAGCCGTTCCCCGGACACCGACCGGACCTTGGCGATGACGCTCTGCACGTACAGCCCGACCGGCGGATCGGTGCGCTGCCGGCGCACCATCTCCGACTGGTACATGGACAGCGGGTAGGCGTCCTCGATCTCCTCCCCGAGACCGGTCAGCTCGGCGATCTCGCCGCGCACGCTGGTGGACGGGGCCGGGGCCGTGTCGGCCGGTGCGTCCGCCACGCGGGCGGCGAGCTGGCGGATGGACGGATAGCGCACCACATCGGCCGGGGTGACGCGGATTCCGGCGTCGTTGGCCCGGGCGACCAACTGAATGCTGTCGATGGAGTCGCCGCCGAGGGCGAAGAAGTTGCCGTCCACGTCCACCCGGTCCAGGCCCAGCACCGCCGCCCACACCGACGCGAGGGCGCGCTCGGTCGGCGTGCTCGGGACGTCCCCGCCGGTGTCCTCCGACCCCGGCCGGGGCGGGATGGGCAGCGCCTGGCGGTCCAGCTTCCCGCTCGAGGTGACCGGCAACCGGTCCAGCACGACGAACGCGTGCGGGATCATGAAGTCGGGGAGCGTCGACCGCAGGTGTTCGCGCAGCTCGGCGCCGAGGGCGCGGGCCGCCGGCGCCGAGCTGTCCGGGCCGGCCCCGGGCACCTCCGCCTTCATGTACCCGGCGAACAGCCCCTGCCCGCGCGTGGTGGTGGCCCGGTCGGCGTCCTCGGTGGGTACCGCGTACGCGACGAGCTGGCGGCGATCCCCGCCGTCCTCCCGCACCACCACGGCGGCGTCCGCGACGTGCAGGTGCGTGCGCAGGGCGGACTCGATCTCGCCCAGCTCGATCCGCATGCCGCGCAGCTTCACCTGGGAGTCCAGCCGGCCGAGGAACTCGATGTCCCCGCTCGGCTGCCAGCGGGCCCGGTCGCCGGTGCGGTACATCCGCGCGCCGGGTGCGGCGGCGAACGGGTCGGGCAGGAACCGTTCGGCGTCCAGCTCCGGCCGGTTCAGATACCCGCGGGCGACGTTCGTGCCGCCGATGTGCAGCTCACCGGGGACACCGACGGGGGTGGGCCGGCCGGCGCGGTCCAGGATGTAGATCCGGGTGTTGGCGATCGGCCGGCCGATCGGCACGACCGGTGAGGTGTCCTCCTTGCGGCACTGCCAGGCGGTCACGTCGACGGCCGCCTCGGTCGGCCCGTACAGGTTGTGCAGCTCGGCCCAGGGCAGGCGGGCGAAGAAGCGGTCCCGGAACTCCGAGGGCAGCGCCTCGCCGCTGCAGATGACCCGGACCAGGGACGAGCACCCCTCGAGGCCGGGATGGTCGAGCATCACCCGGAGCATGGACGGCACGAAGTGCACCGTGGTGATCCGCTCCCGTTGGATCGTCTCGACCAGCGCCGCCGGGTCCTTGTGCTCGTCCGGGCGGGCCACGACCAGCGTCGCTCCGGTCATCAGCGGCCAGAAGAACTCCCACACCGACACGTCGAAGCTGAACGGCGTCTTCTGCAGCACCCGGTCCTCCGGCGTCAGCCCGTACGCCTGCTGCATCCAGAGCAGCCGGTTGCCGATGCCCAGGTGGCTGTTCATGGCGCCCTTGGGCCGGCCGGTGGAGCCCGAGGTGTAGATGACGTAGGCCAGCCGGTCGGCCGGCATGCCGACCGAAGGCCCGCTCACCCCGCTCCCGGCGTCGTCCTCGCCGAGCCGGATGACCGGTGGGGCGATGCCGCGCAGCCGGGGCGGCAGCGGCCGGTCGGCCAGCAGCACCGGCGCGTCGATGTCCCGGATCATGTGCTCGACGCGCTCGTCCGGGTAGGACGGCTCCAGCGGGACGTAGGCCCCGCCGCTCTTCAACACCGCCAGCAGGGCCTCCACCAGGTGCGCCGACCGCTCGGCGTAGACCCCGACCGGGCCGTCCGGCCGCACGCCGGCCTCGACCAGCCGGTTCGCCAGGCGGTTCGACCGTTCGTCCAGCTCCCGGTACGTGAGCGTCTCGCCGTCGAAGGACACCGCGACGCGGTCCGGGGTGCGCCGGACCTGGGCCTCGACGTGCTCGTGCAGCAGCCGGGGCGGGCCGTAGTCGACCGCCGTGTCGTTGAACCCGTCGAGCAATTCGACGCGCTCCCGCTGGTCGAGCAGTGGGATGGCGGAGAGCGAGAGCTCCGGGTCGGCGGTCACGGCGGTGAGCACCCTGGTCAGGTGCCGGGACATCCGCGCGATGGAGCCCGAGTCCCAGAGATCGTTGTTGTACTCGAACGTCGCCGTCCAGGCACCGTCGACCAGCATGAACTGCAGCCACAGGTCGAACTTGGAGGTCCCCGTGTAGACCTCCTCGAGGTGGGTGGCCAGCCCGGGGAACGCGTCCCGCTCCAGCGGGGCGTTCTGCACCACCATCATCACCTGGAACAGCGGGTTGCGGCTGGTGTCCCGCTCCGGGGCCAGCTCGTTCACCAGCTCCTCGAACGGGAGGCTCTGGTGGGCGTACGCGCCGAGCGTGCGTCGCCTGACCCTGGTGAGCAGCTCCCGGAAGGTCGGGTCGCCGGACAGGTCGGTGCGCAGGACCACCGTGTTCGAGAAGTAGCCGATCAGGCCTTCGGTCTCCACGGGGATCCGGTTGGCGATGGGTGAGCCGACGGCGATGTCGTCCTGGTCGCTGTACCGGGCCAACAGCGCGGTGAATGCGGCGAGGAAGAACATGTACGGCGTGACGTCGGCGCGCTGGGCGGTACCCCGCACCGCCTCGGTGAGCGACCCGGGCAGGGCGACCTCCAGGCGCGCGCCCCGGAAGCGCTGCATGGCCGGCCGGGCCCGGTCGGTGGGCAGGGCCAGGGTGGCGAGCCCGGTGAGCTCTTGGCGCCAGTAGCCCAGGTCGGCGGCGAACGCGCCGTCCTCGCGCCGGCCGCGCTGCCAGGCGGCGTAGTCGCCGTACTGGATGGGCAGCTCGGCCAGCGGACTGGCCTGCCCGGTGCAGAAGGCCCGGTAGAGAGTCACCAGCTCCCGGTTCAGCACGCCCAGGGACCAGCCGTCGGAGACGATGTGGTGCAGGGTGATCTGGAAGACGTGCTCCTCGGGCGCGAGGCGGAGCAGCTGGGCGGCGATCAGCGGCCCGCGCTCGAGCGGCAGCAGCTGCCGGGCGCCGGCGGCCAGCAGTTCCCCGGCCCGGCCCTGTGGGCCGTCCCCGGTGAGGTCGTGCACCGTGACCGGCGGCTCGAACGGCTCGCCGATCACCTGCCGGGCCCGCCCCTGGACGCTCGGGAAGGTGGCGCGCAGGCTGTCGTGCCGGCGCACGATCTCGGTCAGCGCGCGGCGCAGCGCCGGCACGTCCAGCGGGCCTTTCAGCCGGAAGGCGATGGAGAAGTTGTAGGCCGGCGTGCCGGGGACGAGCTGGTCCAGGTACCAGACGCGTTCCTGGGTGGACGACAACGGCGCCTCGGCGCGCTCGGCCAGCCGGGGCACCGTGATGGCCGGCGCCTGGGCGCGCCCGCGCTTCCACTCGTCCAGGAGCGCACGCTTCGCGGCGGACATCTCCAACGTTGGTCTCCTCATCGGTCCGGGTTCATGGCGGCCAGCAGCTGTCCGGCCTCTTCGTCGGAAAGCTCCGCGAGGTGCTCGACGAGGTGTTCCTCGACCAGCGGAGCGAGAGCGGCGATCGTCGGGCTGCCGAAGAACAGGTCGAACCGGATCTCCACCGGGAACGCCGCCCGTAGCCGGGTCAGTACCTGGCCGGCCTGCAGCGAGCTGCCGCCGAGCTCGAAGAAGTTGTCGTGCACGCCGATCCGGCCGATGCCGAGGACCGCGCGCCAGGCGTCGGCGAGCAGGCGCTCGAGCTCGGTCTCGGGCGGCGCGTACGGGGTGTCGATCGGCGGGCGCGGGCGGCTCGGTGCGCTCGCGTCGCCGTTCGGTTCGACCGGCGGGGGAGCGGACTGACCGCCCGGGTCCTCGGCCTTCCGGTGGATCGCCCGCCACCGGGAGAGCGCCGGGAGCAGCCGGGCCAGCGCGGCGCGCTCGCCGTCGTCGACGCCCAGGGCCTCGGTCAGCGCGCCGAGGTCCGCCCGCTCGACCGCGGTCCAGAAGCTCCGCTCGGTGGGGTCGGCGCGGGGACGCGGTGGGTTCAGCCAGTAGCGCTCGCGCTGGAACGCGTAGGTGGGCAGGTCGACCTCGGCCGCCTGGGGCAGCACCTTGGACCAGTCCACCGGGTGGCCCTGGGCATGCAGCTCACCCACGGACAGCAGCAGGCGGTCCCGGCCGCCCTCGTCCCGGTGCAGCGAGCCGACCACCGCGCCGGCGACTTCCTCGGTCCGCAGCGCCTCCCGCAGCACCAGTCCGAGTACCGGGTGCGGGCTCACCTCGACGAAGAAGCGATGGCCGTCGGCGAGCAGCCGCCGGGTGGCCTCGTCGAAACGCACCCGTTGGCGCAGGTTGCGATACCAGTGATCGCCATCCAGCTCGGACCCGTCCACCCGCTCGCCGGTCACCGTGGAGTAGATCGGGACCGCGCCGGCGCGCGGCGCGAGCCCCGCGATGCTGGCGGCCAGCTCGTCGCGGACCTGTTCGACGTCCGGGCCGTGCGAGGCGTAGTCCACGTTGATCCGCCGGGCGAACACGGCGTCTCCGGCCAGCTCGCCGAGCAACTCGTCGAGCGCCCGAGGGTCACCGGAGACCAGGCAGGAGTGCGGCCCGTTGACGCCGGCCAGGGACAGCCGCGCGCCGAATCGGGCTAGCCGGCCGGTCAGCGGCTCGGCGGGCAGCTCGACGGCGGCCATGCCTCCCCGGCCGGCCAGCCGGGCCAGTGCCCGTCCGCGCAGCGCGACCAGCCGGGCCGCGTCCTCGCGGGACAGCGCGCCCGCCACATGGGCGGCGGCGATCTCGCCCTGGCTGTGGCCGACCACCGCGTCCGGTTCCACGCCGAACGAGCGCCACACCGCGGCCAGCGAGACCATCACGACGAAAAGCGCCGGCTGGACCACGTCCACGCGATCCCACGGGTGGTTCGCCACCGCCGCCTCGTCGCCGCGCAGCAGCGCCAGGGGCGACCAGCCCAGGTGTGCCGCCAACGGGCGGTCGCAGGCCTCGGCCTCCGCGCGGAAGACCTCCGAGGTGGCCAGCAATGACCGGGCCATGGCTGGCCACTGCGAGCCCTGCCCGGGGAAGACGAAGGCCACCTTGCCGGTCGGCGCGGCCTGGCCGGTGAACACGTGGGGCGCCATCCGGCCTCCCGCGAGAGCATCCAGGCCGGCGTCCAGGGTGGCCCGGTCGTGCGCGACCACCACCGCCCGGTGGTCGAAGTGGGTGCGGGTGTGCGCCAGCGAGCGGGCCAGGTCGGCGAGCGCGATTGCCGGGTCCGAGTCCAGTAGCGCGCGCAACCGGTCCGCCTGCGCGCGCAGCGCCGGCGCGGTGGCGCCCGAGACGGGGAACAGCGCCGGGCCGGCCGGTCCGTGCTCCGGCGGGGACCCCGGCGTGGCCGGGACCTGCTCCAGCACCACGTGTGCGTTTGTCCCGCTCACCCCGAACGAAGACACCCCGGCCCTTCTCGGCCGGCCTTCGGCCGGTGTCCAGCCGGTGGCCTCGGTGAGCAGCCGGACGGTGCCGGGGGACCAGTCGACGTGCGGGGACGGGTGCTCCGCGTGCAGCGTCCGGGGCAGCAGCCCGTGCCGCATGGCCAGCACCATCTTGATCACGCCGGCGACCCCGGCGGCGGCCTGGGTGTGCCCGATGTTCGACTTCACCGCGCCCAGCCAGAGCGGACGCTCGCCGGAGCGTCCCGGCCCGTAGGTGGCCAGCAGCGCGCGGGCCTCGATCGGGTCGCCCAGGGTGGTCGCGGTGCCGTGCGCCTCCACCGCGTCGACGTCGGACGGCGACAGGCCCGCACCGGCCAGGGCCTGCCGGATGACCCGCTCCTGGGCCAGCCCGTTGGGCGCGGTGAGCCCCTGGCTGCGCCCGTCCTGGTTGACCGCGCTGCCCCGGATCACCGCGAGCACCGGGTGCCCGTTGCGGCGGGCCTCGGACAGGCGTTCCAGGACGAGCATGCCGGCGCCCTCCGACCAGCCGGTGCCGTCGGCTTCGGCGGAGAAGCTGCGGCAGCGGCCGTCGGGGGACAGGCCCTTCTGCCGGCTGAACTCCACGAACGTGGCCGGCGTCGCCATCACCGTGACGCCCCCGGCCAGCGCGAGCGTGCAGTCGCCCTGCCGCAGGGCCTGGCAGGCCAGGTGGAGCGCCACCAGCGAGGAGCTGCAGGCCGTGTCGACGGTGACGGCCGGGCCCTCCAGGCCGAGGGTGTAGGCGATCCGGCCCGACGCGACGCTGCCGGCGCTGCCCAACCCGACGGAGGCCTCCAGCTCGGGCTGGTCCAGGGTGCCGGCGAGGCGGGCGCCGTAGTCCTGGTACATGACGCCGACGAAGGCGCCGGTCCGGCTGCCCCGGAGCGTCCGGGGGACGATCCGGCCCCGCTCCAGTGCCTCCCAGGTGATCTCGAGCAGCAGGCGCTGCTGCGGGTCGATGGTCATTGCCTCGGCCGGGCTCACGCCGAAGAAGGACGCGTCGAAGTGGCCGGCATCGTGCAGGAAGCCACCGTGCCGCGCGTAGCTCTTGCCCGCGGCGTCCGGGTCCGGGTCGTAGAGCCCATCGAGATCCCAGCCCCGGTTCTCCGGGAACCCGGAGATGACCTCCCCGCCATCCACCAGCAGCCGCCACAGGTCCTCGGGTGAGCCGATTCCACCGGGGAAGCGGCAGCTCATCGCCACGATGGCGATCGGGTCGTGGTCGTCGCCGGCCGGCCGAGGGTCCGGTTCCGGCGCGGACGGCCCGGGTGACGCGCCGACCAGCTCGCCGATGAGGAACCGGGCCAGCTGCACCGCCGTGGGGTGCTCGAACAGCAGGGTGGCCGGCAGCGCCCGGCCGCACGCCTCGGCCAGCCGGTTGCGCAGTTCGACCGCCATCAGCGAGTCGAGCCCCAGCTCCTGGAGTGGGCGGTCCATCGGCACCGCGCCCGGCGAACCCAGGCGGAGTACGGCGGCGGCTTCGCCGGCGACGACGTCCAGCACCGCGCGTTCGCGGTCCGCCGGGTCGAGCGACCGCAGCCGGTGCGGGAGCGACTCGGCCGGCCCGCCGGGTCGGGCGCCCAGTTTGGCGCCCGACGGACCCACCGGCGCGGTCCCGTTGTCGGCGGCCGCGCGCGGGGGCGCCTGGATCCGCTCGAAGCGCGCGGCGACCAGCGCGGGTTCCGGCCGGGTGAGCGCGGCGTCGAAAAGCGCGAGGCCCTCCTCGGCGGAGAGCGCGCCGATCCCCCGGTCACGCATGCGCCGGGTGTCGGCGTCGGTGAGGTCCTTGGTGAGGCCGGTGCGCTCGGCCCAGTAGCCCCAGGCGATCGAGCAGCCGGCCAGCCCTCGGCGGCGGCGGTGCTGGGCGAGTGCGTCGAGGAACGCGTTGGCGGCGGCGTAGTTGCTCTGCCCGGGGCTGCCGATCGAGCCGGCCACCGAGGAGAACAGGACGAACGCGGCCAGGTCGTGGCCGCCGGTCAGCTCGTGCAGGTTGACCGCCGCGTCGAGCTTCGCGGCGAACACCGACGCGATGCGCTCGGCGCTCATCGCGGTCAGCACGCCGTCGTCCAGGACCCCGGCGGCGTGCACCACGGCGGTGAGCGGGTGCTCGGCCGGTATGCCGGCGAGCCGCACGGCCAGCGCGTCCCGGTCCGCCGCGTCGCAGGCGACGACGGTGGCCGTCGCGCCCTCCGCGCACAGCTCCCGCACCAGCGCGCCGGCACCGGCCGCGTTCGGGCCCTGGCGGGAGAGCAGAAGCAGGTGCCGGACCCCGTGGGCTCGCACGAGGTGCCGGGCGAACAGGGCGCCGAGCGTGCCGGTCCCCCCGGTGATGAGCACGGTCCCCTCCGGGGCCAGCGCTCGGCCGGCGGGTGGGTCACCGGACACCGGCGCCAGCCGGGGCACCAGGCGTCGGCCGCCGCGCAGGGCGAGCTCCTCCGGCGGGTCGGCCAGGGCCGCCAGGTCGCCGGTGTCGGTGTCGGTGTCGGTGTCGGTGTCGGTGTCGGTGTCGCACAGCGTGATTCGGTGGCCGGGGTGCTCGATCCGGGCCGAGCGGACCAGGCCCCAGACCGGGGCGTGCGCCAGGTCGGGCACGTCCTCGTCCGGGCGGGCCGCCACGGCGCCCCGGGTGAGCAGCACCAGCCGTGACGACGGCGTGCGCGGGTCGGCCAGCCATGCCCGCAGGAGGTCCAGTGCTCGCACCGTGGCCCGCCGCGCTGCCCCGGCCAGGTCCGCCGTAGCCGGTGCGGCCAGGGGAACGACGGCGACAGCGGGCAACCGCGCACCCCGTTCCAGTGCCTCGCGCAGCGCCGCCGGATCCGCGTAGCGCTCGACGTCCGCCGCTGACTCCAGGGAAGCCGGTGCCGCTTCGGACCAGCTGATCCACCGCAACGGGCGGTGGGCGGCGAGCCGGGCGCGGAACTCGTCGGCGGTGTCCGGCCGGGTGCTCAGTGCCGCGACCGAGGCGACCGGCGCACCGAGGGCGTCCGCCAGCGAAACCGCCACGGTCCCTCCCGGGCGGCGCTCCAGGTGTACCCGGACGGTCGAAGCACCCACCGCGTGTACGGACACCCCCGTCCAGGTGAAGGGCAGCCGGACCTCCGGCCGGCCGGTGTCCAACGCCGCCAGCGCGTGCAACGCGGTGTCCAGCAGCGCGGGGTGCAGCGCGAACCCATCGGACTCTCCGGCGGTCTCGGGCAGTGTGACCTCGGCGAACAGCTCCTCGCCGCGCCGCCACGCCGAGCCGAGTCCCCGGAAGGCCGGGCCGTAGTCAACTCCCGCTTCGGACAGGCGCCGGTACAGGCCGCCCAGCGCGACCGGGTCCGCGTCCGGCGGCGGCCAGCTCGCCGGGCCGGCGGCGGCCGGCGCGGCTGCCGGCGCGAGGATGCCGGTGACGTGCCGGGTCCACGGCGCGCCCGGCGGCGCGTCCTCGGCCCGGGCGTGCAGGGTGAGCGTCCGCCGGCCGGACTCGTCCGGGCGGTCCACTTGCAGCCGCAGCTCCACCGAGGCCCGGTCGGGGAGCGTGATCGGGATCTCCGCGACCAGCTCCTCGACCCGGTCCAGCCCGGCGTGCTGGGCGGCGGTCAGCGCGAGTTCCAGGGTCGCCGCGCCGGGCAGGGTCACCTCGCCGAAGACGGCGTGATCGGCGAGCCACGGATGCTCGGTGAGCGACACCCGGCCAGTGAGCAGGGCGCCGCCATCGGCCAGTTCGACCGCGGCGCCGAGGAACGGGTGCGCCAGCGGCGCCTGCCCGAGCGGTGCTTCGCCGGTGCGCCGGGTGGCGGCCGGCGACAGCCAGAACCGCTCTCGTTGGAACGCGTAGGTGGGCAGGTCGACCTTGCGCCCCGGGAGCGCGCGCGACCAGTCGATCCGGTGCCCCCGGGTGAGCAGCTCGCCGAGTGAGAGCAGGAGACGCTCGTGGGTGCCCTGGTCGCGGCGCAGCGAGCCGACCGCGACCGGCGCCTGCTCGGTGCCGGCACGGGTCTCGGCCAGTGCCTGGGTCAGCACCGGATGCGGACTGACCTCGACGAAGAACCGGTGACCCGCGTCGATCAGGCGCTCGGTGGCTTCGGCGAACCGGACGGTTTCGCGGAGGTTCCGGTACCAGTACCCGGCGTCCAGCTCGCCGCCGTCCAGCTCGTCGCCGCTGACGGTGGAGTAGAGCGGGAGGGCGGCGGCGCGCGGGCGGATCTCGGCGAGCCGGCTCATCAGCTCCTCGCGGACCGCCGCCACCTGGCCCGAGTGCGCGGCGTAGTCCACCCGGACCTTGCGCGCGAGCACCTGCCGGGCGGCGAGCTCGCCCAACAGCGCCTCGATCGCTTCCACATCGCCGGAGACCACCGTGCTGGCCGGGCTGTTGACCGCGGCGACGGAGAGCCGGTCCCCGAACGGGGCGAGGTACCGGGTCAGCTCGCGGCCGCCGAGCTCCACCGAGGCCATCGCGCCGGCGCCGGCCAGCGCGGTGAGCGCCCGGCTGCGCAGCGCCACGACCTTCGCCGCGTCCGCGCGGGACAGGGCGCCGGCCACACAGGCGGCGGCGATCTCCCCCTGGCTGTGTCCGACGACCGCGTCGGGGGTGACGCCCACCGACCGCCAGAGCGCGGCCAACGCCACCATCACCGCGAACAGCGCGGGCTGCACCACGTCGACCCGATCCAGGGACGGCGCGCCCCGCTCGCCACGTAGCACCTCGAGCACCGGCCAGTCGACGTGCGGGGCGAGCGCGTCGGCACAGGCCTCCAGCTCCTCGCGGAACGCCGGCGAGCTCGCCAGCAGAGACCGCGCCATGCCCGGCCACTGCGAGCCCTGCCCGGGGAAGACGAAGGCGAGCCGGCCGCCGCCGCGTTCCGCCCGGCCCAGCGCGGTGCTCGTCGTCGGCCGCCCCTGGACCAGCGCGTCCAGCGCGTCCCGCAGCTCCGTGCGGTCCGCGGTGACCAGCGCGGCGCGGTGCTCGAAGTGCGTGCGGGCGGTGGCCAGGGAGTGAGCCACGTCGGCCGGGTCCAGGTCGGGACGGGCCGCCAGGTGCGCGCTCAGCCGTCCGGCCTGGGCCCGCAACGCTTCTTCGCCGCGTCCGGAGAGCAACACGGGCAGGGCCGGTGCCGGTGGCGCGGGCCGGCGGGAGACGCCGGCCTCGTACAGCGCGGCCAGGGTCTCCAGCATCGCGTAGCGCTCGTCCCGGTCCCGCCGGCACGAGCCCAGCGCGACGCCGGCTCGCCCCGAGGCCCGGAGCGTTTCGGTCATCGACCGGACGAGGATCGGGTGCGGGCTCAGCTCGACGAACACGGTCCGGCGCGCCGAGGCGAGCCGCTCGACGACCGGGGCGAACCGCACCGAACGGCGGATGTTCCTGATCCAGTACTCGGCGGTGCACTCCGGTCCGGCCAGCTCGCCCTCGGTCACCGTGGACAGCATCGGCGTGCGCGCCTCGACCGGCGTCAGCCCTTCCAGCGCCTCGGCCAGCGGCCCGGCCAGCTCCTCCACCCTCGGGCAGTGCGAGGCGAAGGTGACGTGCACCCGGCTCACCTCGATCCGCCGTTCCTCCAGGTCGAGCAACAAAGGCTCCAGCGTGTCGCGATCGCCGGAGAGCACCTGTGCGGTGGGACCGTTGTAGGCGGCCACCGCGACCCGCTCCCGGTGCGGCTCGACCAGCGCGTCGGCCTCGCTCGCGGTCAGCGTGACCAGGGCCATGCGACCCGGACCGGCCTGGCGTCTCGCCAGTCGGCTGCGTGTGCAGCTGACCCGCACCGCGTCCTCGAGCCGGAGGATGCCGGCCAGGTAGGCGGCCGCGACCTCGCCCATGCTGTGGCCGACGACCATGTCGGGTTCGATGCCCCAGGCCCGCCACAGCGCGCCCAGCGAGACCTGGATGCCGAACAGCACCGGCTGCACGACGTCGATCTCGTCCAGCCGGGAGCGCTCCGGAGCGGCCAACAGCTCGTCCAGGATGGAGAAGCCGGCCTGCCGGCGCACCTCGGCGTCACAGGCGATGAGCTCGGCCCGGAACACCGGTTCGGTGTGCATCAGTGAGCGGCCCATCCCGAGCCACTGCGACCCCTGTCCGGGACAGACGAACACCAGCCGGGGGCGCTCCCCGGCCGGATCGCCGGCCGGCCGGCTGATCCGGGCGAGCAGCTTGTCCAGCAGCTCGGCCTTGTCGTGGGCCACGAAGCCCGCCCGGTGCTCCGCCGTCACCTCGGCCGCGTCGGCCTCGGTGATCAGCGCGCGGCTCAGCGCGGCCAGGGCCGGCGGTTCCCCGGGCAGCTCGGCGACCCTGGGCAGCAGCTCGAGCAGGCGACGGTGCAGCGCCGCCCGATCGTCGGCGCGGACCGGGAAGAAGTGCGCCCGGGCGGGCACTCCTTCGAGCACGACGTGGCAGTTGGTCCCGGAGAAGCCGAACGAGCTGACACCGGCGACGGGCGGTTCCTCGGAAGACGGCCAGGCCCGGCTCTCCCCGGTGACCTGGAGCCGCAGCTCGTCCCAGGCCACGTGGGGGTTCGGCGTCTCGAAGTTGAGGTTCCCGGGAATTGTCCGGTGCCGGAGTGCCAGGGCGGTCTTGATGAACCCGGCGATGCCGGCCGCGGCCTCCAGATGGCCCAGATTGGTCTTGACCGAGCCGAGGACCAGGGGCCGCGCCGCATCGCGGCCCGCGCCGAGCACCGCGCCGACCGCGCCGGCCTCGATCGGGTCGCCGAGCATCGTCCCGGTGCCGTGGGTCTCCACATAGTCCACGCGGGCCGGGTCGACGCCGGCGTTCCGGTACGCCGAGCGCAGCACCGCCTGCTGGGCGTGCGGGTTCGGCGCGGTGAGGCCGTTGCTGAAGCCGTCGTTGTTGACCGCACTGCCCCGGATGAGGCAGGTGATGTCGTCGCCGTCCCGGAGCGCCCGGGAAAGCGGCTTGAGCACCAGCAGGCCGGCGCCCTCGCCCCGGACGTATCCGTTGGCGCGGGCATCGAAGGTCTTGCAGCGGCCGTCCGGTGCCATCGCGCCGAACTTGGACAGGGCCACGGTGCTGTCCGGTGACACGATCAGGCTGACTCCGCCGGCCAAGGCCAGCGTCGACTCACCACGTCGCAGGCTCTGGCAGGCCAGGTGCACGGCCACCAGCGAGGAGGAGCAGGCGGTGTTGACGGTCAGGCTGGGCCCCTCGAGGCCTAGGATGTACGAAACCCGTCCGGACAGCACGCTGGTGTCCTGTCCGGTGGCGGTGTGGGAGTCGATGGCGGCCGGGGCGGCGAGCCGGGCGTAGTCGCTCCACATCGCGCCGAGGAACACGCCCGTGGCCGTGCCGCGCAGTGAGTGGGGCACGTGCCGGGCGTCCTCCAGCGCCTCCCAGGCCAGCTCGAGCACCAGCCGCTGCTGCGGATCCATCTGCGTGGCCTCGCGCGGCGAGATGCCGAAGAAGGCGGCGTCGAAGCGGTCCACCTGGTCGAGGAACCCGCCCCAGCGGGTGCTCATCTTGCCCGGCGTGCCCGGGTCGGCGTCGTAATGACGGTCGATGTCCCACCGGTCCCCGGGCACCTCGCGGATCGCGTCGACCCCGTCGCGGAGCAGGGCCCAGAATGCCGAGGGTGAGTCGCAACCGCCGGGGAGGCGACACGCCATCCCCACCACGGCAATCGGCTCGTCCGTGCTGGTCGCCGGTGTACCGCCGCCGGACGGCGCTTCAGGGGAGGGGCTTGTCGCGCTCTCCAGATGACCCGCCAGCGCATCGAGGGTCGGGTACTCCCAGGCGAGGGTCGCCGGGAGGGGGCGCTTCAGCCTGCTCGCCAGCCGGCCCACCATCGCGGTGGCCGCGGCTGAGTCGATGCCGTAGTCGCGGAACCGCCGTGCCGGGTCGTATGACTCCTCCGCCACTCCCGCCACCCGCGCGAGCTCCGCGCGCAACCATTCACGAATCCCCGGACCACCGTCGTGCTCGACGGGCCGCGGTTGTCCCCCGTTGGCCATGCCGCATCCCTCGCCCACCACGCGGCCGAACGATCTCGGCCGTGGGTCCAACACCTGGACACCGTCACCAGCCTGGTTCCGCGCCGAGGGATCTGTCCAGTTTTCTTTGTCCAGTTTTTATGTTTTGACGACCGTTGCGAGTGGTGGTATTTACCTCGGCCGGATATGTCAGCCGAATGACAAACAATTCCGGAATGCGAAAACTTGGGTATTCGCTCAGCCGGCGGGTTGGCGGACCTGGCCGGTGACCACGTAGTCGAGCTGCCGGGTGACCGCGACGGCCTGGTCGGCGAACCGCTCGAAGTAGCGGGCGAGCAGCGCGACGTCGATCCCGGCCCGCACGGGGTAGGCCCCGTCGGCGTCGCGGAGCCGCTCGAGCACCTCGCGGTGCAGCAGGTCCAGCTCGTCGTCCATCCGCCGCATCGCGGGCAGCGAGATCCCGGCCGGCGAGGCGACGGTCTGCTCGACGTGCCGGCCGGCCCGCAGCGCCAGTGCGCTCATGCGGGTGAACGGCTCGCGCAGCTCGGGCGGCAGCGCCGGGCGGGGGTGGCGCAGCCGGGCGATGTGGGCGATGTGGCAGGCCAGGTCGCCCATCCGGGAGATCCGCTCCGACGCGCGCAGGCCGCTCACCACCACCCGCAGGTCCTTGGCCACCGGGGCCTGCAGCGCCAGCAGGGCGCGGGCGTGCTCCTCGCAGCGCTCGCCCCGGTAGCCGATCTCGGTGCGCGTCGTGATGACCTGTTCGGCGAGGTGCAGGTCGGCGTCCAGCAGCGCCGCGCTGGCCTGCTCCATCGCGGTGCACACCAGCGCGCACATGTCCGCCAGTGCCCGCCCGAGCAGGGCGAGCTCCCCCTGGAACAGCTCGCGCATTCGATCTACATTACGAGTCCTGCGGGTGCTGGGACGGTTTGTTCAACCAATGTTCAGCTAGCAGCTCGAAAGAATGAATGCGGTCGCCCGTGCCGTGTACCCGGGTGGTGACGATCAGCTCGTCGGCCTCCGTCTCGGCGACGAGCCGGCGCAGCTGTTTGCCCACCGTTTCCGGCGAGCCGACAATCTTGCTGGAGAAATGCCCGTCCAGGTATTTGAGGTCGAGATCGGTGTACCGATGGTCGGCCGCTTCCTCCGGTGTGGGCAGCAGGATCGGCGTGCCGCGCCGGCGCATCACCGCCTTCAGCCGGCTCGGTCCGGCCAGCCAGCGGGCTCGCCGGTCGGTCTCGGCGGCGATCACCCAGGCGCTGACCATCACGTACGGCCGGTCCAGCCTCCGGGAGGGCCGGAACGCCGCCCGGTAGGCGGCCAGCGCCGGATGCAGGTTCGCGTCGTTGAGGTGGAAGGCGTAGGCGTAGGGAAGGCCCAGCGTGCCGGCGAGCGCCGCGCTGACCACGCTCGATCCGAGCAGCCAGGGCTGCGGCCGGTTGCCCTCGGCCGGGATCGCCCGGACCGCCCCCGGCTCGGCCGGCTCGAAGAAGCCGAGCAGTTGTTCCAGGTACTCCGGGAAGGCCTCGTGGCCGCGGTCGGTGCCGTCCCGCAGCGCGCGCGTCGTCCGCGGCGAACCACCCGGGGCCCGGCCGACGCCGAGATCGATCCGGCCGGGGTGGAAGGCCTCCAGGGTGCCGAACTGCTCCGCGACCACCAGCGGGGCGTGGTTGGGCAGCATCACCCCGCCGGCGCCGACCCGGATCGTCGCGGTTGCCGCCGCGACCTGTCCCATCAGTACCGAGGTCGCGGCACTGGCGACTCCCGGCATGGAATGGTGTTCGGCGACCCAGAAGCGTGAATATCCGAGGCATTCCACCCGCCGGGCCAGATCCACGGTCGACCGCAATGCGTCGCGGGCGGTCGACCCGCTGACCACCGGCGACAGGTCGAGCACGGACAGCGGAACACTCAACGAAGCCTGCCTCGCCTGGCCCGGGTGATCGTGGTGGTTCCCGGCGCCCGCATCCCATAATGTCAGCTCGGCCGAACGCGTGACGACACCGCCGTCGTCAGGGGAGGACAGGGCGCATGTCAGTGCTGGCCAGTGGCCTCATCGACTGGGAACACCTCACCGGGCAGTCGAAGTTCGTCATCGACATCGTGAGCATTCCGATTTTCAGCGCGATTGCCGGAATTCTTACGAATTGGACCGGTGTGCTCATGCTGTTCGCCCCGACGCGGTTCACCGGATTCTATGTTCCCGGCCTGAAGACGCTGTTCCCATTTCTGCCCCGAAAGCTGCAGATTCTGCCCATTTTCGCCCCGGGCGGGATCCTCGGATTCCAGGGCTTCGTGCCGGCCCGCGCGGAGAAAATGGCCAGCTTCATCTCGGACAAGGCGCTGGTCAAGATCGGCAGTCCGAGCGACTTCTACCGTGAGCTGGACCCGGACGCCCTGGCCGCGCGCATCGCCTCGGCCGGGCGGCCGCTGCTGCGGCCGATGGTCGACGAGCTCATGCGGCGCGAGCACGCCCAGCTCTGGCGGGACCTGCCGCCGAGGTTGCGGGAGCTGCTCTACCGGCAGCTGGAGGCGCGGTTCCCGGAGATCACCAAGCGCGCCTTCGACCAGATCGGGGACAACATCGAGCAGCTGGTCGACATCAAGCTGCTCGCGGTCGGCCACATGCGCCGGTACCCGGAGCTGCTGAAGTTCATCTTCTACAGCATGGGCGCTCCGGAGCTGCGCTTCATGACGCGGATCGGCATTCTCGGCGCGCCACTGGGCCTGCTGCTGGCCCTCTACCTGCAGGTTCACCACTCCATACCGGTGGTCGGGCTGCTCCCGCACTGGTTGATCGTGCTGCTCGGAGCGGCGGTGATCGGGATCGTGGTGAACATCATCGCGATCAAGGTGGTGTTCACCCCCGGCGAGCCGAAGCCCCGGTACAAGTGCCTGTGGAAGCAGGCGAAGCTGGCCAAACGCCAGCCGCAGGCGGCCGCCGACCTGGGCCACGTGTTCGGCTACACGGTCATCACGCTGGAGAACGTGACCCGCGAGGTGCTGGACGGCCCTCGGGGCGACCGCACGCGGGGGTTGCTCGAGGACATGCTGCGGGCGGAGATCGCCTCGATCCTCGGCCCGATCGGCTCGGTGGTGCGCGCCGCGGTCGGTGCGCGCGAGTTCGACGCCATCCAGGCCGGCGCCGCTGGCGGGCTGGTGGTGGACATCGCGCCGGTCCTCACCCAGGACGAGGAGTTCACCAAGGCGCAGTCCGGGCGGATCGAGAAGTTCTGCACGGCCAAGCTGCGGGCGCTCTCGCCCGGCGAGTTCATGGACATGCTGTACTCCGCCATCGAGCAGGACGCCTGGCTGTTGTACGCGCACGGCGGCTTCCTCGGCATCTTCGTCGGCGCGGCACACCTGCTGATCTTCGGAGCGTGACCATGTCCGACGGGCCGAGGAAACCGGAGCAGGGCAGCGGCGAGCCGGACCCCGACACCGGCCTGATGCCCACCACGGCGGACGTGGTCGGCGTGGTCCGGGTGGCCGGGGCGGTGATGTGGCGGGCGGTCACCGGGCTCACCAAGGGATCGGTGGACGCGGTGCAGGAACTGGCCAAGGAGGTCCAGGCCGGCGAGCCGATCACGCACATCGTGGATCACCAGGTGGCGCTGGCCCAGTCCGCCCTGCTGCGCGCGCTGGGGGTGGAGAACGACCAGGCCGCGCACGCGCCCAGCCGGACCCCGAGGCGGATCAACTCCGACCAGGACCTCAGGCTGGCCGGGAGCGCACTGCTGAAGGGCTCCTGGCGGGTGGAGGGCGAGCCCGGCGCGCAGCACCCCTCCTTCGCCCTGATGCTGCAGTCGCTCACCCCGGACGAGGCCCGGATCCTGCGGTTCCTCGCGGTGGCCGGCCCGCAGCCGGCGATCGACATCCGGACCAAGACCCCGTTCGGGATCGGGTCCGAGCGCCTGGCCGGCGGCATCAACCTGATCGCCGAGATGGCCGGTTGCACCCGGCCGGAGCGCGACCGCCACTACCTGGCCAACCTCAACCGGCTGGGCCTGGTCCGGTTCTCCGAGGAACCGGTCACCGACCGCCGCCGCTACGCGTTCGTCGAGGCCCAGCCGAAGGCGACGGAGCCGATGGAACGGGTGCGAAAGGCCCGCACCGTCTACCGCAGCATTTACCTGTCGCTGTTCGGCCAGCAGTTCTCCGAGACCTGCTTCAACCTCGAGGGCTACGACGCCGGCGGCTGGGCCGACGACGACCGCGGTGACCGCATCCTCGGCCGGCGCCCCCGCGAGCGGCGCAAGAAGCACCACTAGCCAGGTGGGTCGCGGCGGCCTCCGGTCGTCGGCGTAGGGTTCCGAGACTTGGTATGCGGAAATTGGATCGGTCCAAAATCGGTCCAATATGCAGATCGGACTGTAAATGCCTTCGATTGCCTCGGATGCCGTTGCCACCCTGGTCGGTCCGGACTGGAAGCGGGATCGGCCTCGTTACCGGGCGCTGGCCGAGCACCTGCGCCGGGCCATCACCAGCGGGGAGCTGCCCGTCGGTGCGCGGCTGCCGGCGGAGCGGGAGCTGTCCAGCGCCCTCGGCATCAGCCGGTCCACGGTGATCGGCGCGTACGGCCTGCTGCGGGAGTCGGGCCGGTTGGTGGGACGTACCGGCAGCGGCAGCTACGTCGCCGCCCCTCGCCCTCCCGGGCGGCCGGCCCAGCTGCGCGACCTGGTCGGCGGCCGGTCACCCGAGGGCAACGGCGGCCACGCCGCCGGGAGCGCGATCAACCTGTCGGTGTCCCATCCGGCGCCGCTGGAGGCCGAGCTGAAGTCGGCTATCGCGACCGCCGCCGAGGCGGTGGGACCGCTTTCCGGCAGCGTCGAGTACGCCCCCCAGGGCCTGCCCGAGCTGCGCGCGGTGCTCGCCGACGCGTTCACCCGCCGGGGCCTGCCGACCACCGCCCGCCAGATTCTGGTGACCAACGGCGCCCAGCAGGCGATCGCCCTGGTCGCCCAGCTCTACCTCGGCCCCGGCGACGCGGCGGTGCTGGAGAGCCCGAGCTACCTCGGGGCCATCGACACCCTCCGCACGCGGGGCGCCCGGCTGGTCGCGCTGCCCGGCAACACGGCCGAGCTGGACCCCGCCGAGGCCGAGGCGCTGATCCGCCGGGTGAACCCGGGGCTGGCCTTCCTCATGCCCGGCTGCCACACCGTGACCGGGGCGGTCACCTCGGCCGAGACCCGCCGCCGGATGGCCGAGCTGTCCGAGGAGCTGCGGCTGCCGGTGATCGACGACGACACCTTCGTCGGGCTCACCTTCGACGGGGACGCGGTGCCCCCGATGGCCGCGTACGCGGAGGACGCGCCCATCTTCACCATCGGCTCGACCAGCAAGCTGTTCTGGAACGGCCTGCGCGTCGGGTGGCTGCGCGCGCCCGAGGCGGTGGTCAACCGCCTGGCCCGGCTGAAGAGCGGCGTGGACCTGTGCACGTCGCTGGTCCCCCAGCTGGTCACCCTGCACCTGTTGGAGCGGGCGGAGGAGATCGGCGCGATGCGCCGAGCAGAGATCCGGGACCGGCTGGACCTGGCCGGCCGTCTGCTCGCCGGTGCGCTCCCGGACTGGTCGTGGCGGCCGCCGCGCGGCGGGCGGTCGCTGTGGATCCAGCTGCCCGGCGGGTCGGCGGCGGAGTTCGTCCAGGTGGCGCAGCGGCACGGGGTGTGGGCCGTCCCCGGGGGCACGCTGACCTCCGACGGCGCTCACCGGGACCGGTTGCGGGTGCTGTTCGTGCAGCCTCCGGAGATGCTCTCCGAGGGCGTCCAGCGGCTGGCCATGGCCTGGGCCGCCCACCGGCCGGGCGACGCGCGGCGACCCGGGGCGAAGGGGCGCCGCGCGGCCCGCGCCTGAGCCGGTCAACCCGGCCAGCGAGCGGTGCCGTCAATCATTCTATTGGACCGATCCATGACAGCGAATGAAACCGGTCCAATAATCAGAATTGGTCTTGGTGCTCGGACCAGACGTAGCTCTCCGGCAGTAGGTCGGTGATTGGAACGGTCCGCACGCGGTCGCCGCTGCCGACGATGACGCGCACGGTGGGGACGAGGTCGAGCAGCACCTGGCGGCACCGGCCGCACGGGGGAACGACCCCCCGGCCGCGGTCGCCGACGGCGACGACGGTGTCCAGCTCGCCGGCGCCCTGGGCGGCCGCCGTGCCGAGCAGGACCAGTTCCGCGCACGGGCCTCCGGTGAAGTGGAAGACGTTCACCGCCGTGACGATCCGGCCGTCCCGCGCGCGGCCGGCCGCCGCCATGGTGTGGGTGTCGCCCCCGCACCGGGTCCGCGCGACGTGCGCGGCCGCCTCGATGAGCTCATGATCGACCTGGACGGGATGCGTGGCCATCTTCTCCAACTAACATGGGCGGCGAGCGAACATCGGCAGAGGCGGCTAACCATGGCAATCGCCACGATCAACCCCACCACCGGGGAGACGCTGCGGGTCTTCGACGAGATCGGCGATGCCGAGATCGAACGGAAGATCGGGCTCGCCCACGAGAGGTGGCGTAGCTACCGGTCGACCAGCTTCGCCCAGCGGGCCGAATGGCTGCGGGCCAGCGCCGACCTCATGGAGAAGGACGTCGAGGAGCTCGCCCGGTTGATGACGACCGAGATGGGCAAGACGCTCGACTCCGCCCGGGCGGAGGTGCGCAAGAGCGCCAACGGCATGCGCTACTACGCCGAGCACGCCGAGGGTTTCCTGGCCGACGAGCCGCTGGCCGACCCTTCGGTGGTCGGCGCGTCGCGGGCGCTGGGCCGCTACCAGCCGCTGGGCGTGGTGCTCGCGGTGATGCCGTGGAACTTCCCGCTGTGGCAGGTGATGCGGTTCGCCGCCCCGGCGTTGATGGCCGGGAACGTCGGGCTGCTCAAGCACGCCTCGAACGTGCCGCAGAGCGCCGTCTACCTGGAGGAGGTGCTCCGCCGGGGCGGCTTCCCGGAGGGCTGCTTCCAGACCCTGCTGATCTCCGCCCGCAAGGTGGAACCGATCCTGCGTGACCCCCGGGTGGTGGCCGCGACCCTGACCGGCAGCGAGCCGGCCGGGCGGTCGGTGGCCGCGATCTGCGGCGACGAGGTGAAGCACACCGTGCTCGAGCTGGGCGGCAGCGACCCGTACGTGGTGATGCCCTCGGCCGACCTGGATGCCGCGGTGGCCACGGCGGTGCGCGGGCGGGTGCAGAACAACGGGCAGTCCTGTATCGCGGCCAAGCGGTTCATCGTGCACACCGACATCTACGACGCCTTCGCCGAGAAGTTCGTCGAGCGGATGCGGGCGCTGCGGGTCGGCGACCCGCTCGACGAGGCGACCGAGATCGGGCCGCTGGCCACCGAGCAGGGCCGTACGGACGTGGAGGAACTGGTGGCCGACGCGGTGGGGAGCGGGGCCAAGGTGCTCTGCGGCGGGCAGCGGCCGGACCGGCCGGGCTGGTTCTACCCGCCCACGGTGATCACCGAGATCACCCGGGACATGCGTATGTTCGGCGAAGAGGTGTTCGGGCCGGTCGCCTCGCTGTTCCGGGTGGCCGACATCGACGAGGCGCTGGAGATCGCCAACGCCACCAGCTTCGGCCTCGGTTCCAACGCCTGGACCAACGACCCGGTCGAGCAGGACCGGTTCATCGACGAGCTGTACGCCGGCCAGGTCTTCATCAACGGCACCACCACGTCCTACCCGGAGCTGCCGTTCGGCGGGGTCGCGCGTTCCGGCTACGGCCGCGAGCTGTCCGCCCACGGCATCCGGGAGTTCTGCAACCTCAAGTCCGTCTGGATCGGGTGACCGTGAGCGGGAACGACCAGAAGGTCGCCGTCGTCACCGGCGCCTCACAGGGGATCGGCGCGGGCCTGGTCGCCGGCTACCGGAAGCTCGGCTACGCGGTCGTCGCCACCTCGCGGGGGGTCGAGCCGTCGGAGGACGCCGGCGTGCTCGCGGTCCAGGGGGACGTGGCGGACCCGGCGACCGCGCGGCGGGTGATCGACAGTGCGGTGGACCGGTTCGGCCGGGTCGACACGCTGGTGAACAACGCCGGCATCTTCATCGCCAAGCCGTTCACCGACTACACGGCCGAGGACTACCAGCGGTACGTCGGGGTGAACCTCACCGGGTTCTTCGCCGTCACCCAGCTGGCGGTGGCCCGGATGCTCGAGCAGGGGAGCGGCGGGCACGTGGTGACCATCACCACCACCCTCACCGAGCACGCCAACTCGAACATCCCCTCGGTGCTGGCCTCGCTCACCAAGGGTGGCCTCAACGCGGCCACCAAGTCGCTGGCGATCGAGTACGCCGGCCGGGGGATCAGGGTGAACGCGGTGTCGCCCGGAGTGATCAAGACCCCGATGCACGCGGTCGGGACGCACGAGCTACTCGGCGGGATGCACCCGGTCGGCCGGATGGGCGAGGTGGACGACATCGTCGACGCCGTGCTCTACCTGGAGGGGGCCGGGTTCGTGACCGGGGAGATCCTGCACGTGGACGGCGGCCAGAGCGCCGGCCACTGAGCGGCGCCGAGTCCATGCTCGACCGGGCGTTCCGCCGCCAGATCCGCTACGTCACCCCGGTGCCGGCCGGCGACCTGGCCCGCCGGGTGAGCGCGCAGATCACCCGGGACGTGGGTGCGGTGGTGCCGCCGTATGCCCTGCATCTGCCGGCCCCCGAGGTGCTGGCCGCGAGCTGGGCGATCACCCGGGAGCCGGTGTTCGGGGCGGCGCTGCCGAGGGTGCTCAAGGAGGCGGTCGGGGCGGCCGTCTCGGCCACCAACGCCTGCCCGTACTGCGTGGACGTGCACACCTCGACGATGTCCGCGCTGGACCGGTCGCGGGACGGCGAGGCGCTGGCGGCCGGGCGGGACGACCGGATGACCGACCCCCGGTTGCGCGCGCTGGTGGGTTGGGCCCGGGCGACCCGGTCACCGGGCTCGCCGCTGCTGGCCGACCCGCCGTTCTCCGCCGCCGAGGCGCCGGAGGTGATCGGCACGGCGCTGGGCTACCACTACATCAACCGCATGGTGAGCGTCTTCCTGGTGGAGTCGCCCTTCCCGACGGGCGCCGGTGGTGCGGTCAAGCGGGCGCTGGCCTGGCTGGCCCGTCCGGTGCTGCGGGCCAGCGTACGGCGGACCCCGCTGCCGGGCGCCGCGCTGGAGTTCCTGCCGGATACCGGGCGCTGGTCCGGCTGGGCCGGGCCCGACCCGGTGATCGGGGCGGCGTTCGCCGGGGCCGCCGAGCTGTTCGAGCGGGCCGGCCGGCGGGTGCTGGCCGAGCCGGTCCGAGAGCTGGTCCTGGCCCGGCTGGCCGGCTGGTCGGGGGAGCGGCCGCCGCTGTCTCGCGGCTGGGTGGAGGACGCGGTGCACGGGTTGCCCGACGCGCTCCGGGCCGAGGCCCGGCTGGCGCTGCTCACCGCCCTGGCTCCCTACCAGGTGGACGCGGATGTGATCGACGGGTTCCGGGCCGGTGAGGAGGCTCTCGTCGCCGCCACCGGCTGGGCGAGCTTCGCCGCGACCCGGCGGGTGGCGGACTGGATCTAGCGACCTGCACCAACTGGGGCCTCCCGGGTCCGGGGCTCGCCGGTGAGCTCGGCTCCGGTAAGTAGGGCAGGAAGGTCTTCGAAGTTAAGCGATTGCTTGTATCGCCACACGAAGGTCGCGGTGCGCCCGGAAGCCGGCGTTGGGGTGGAACGACCGGGTGTGCCCGGCGGCCAGCCGCAGGTCGGGGAACGCCCGGGCCAGCGCGGTGAGTGCGCGTTCCGCCTCCAGTCGGGCCAGCGCCGCGCCCACGCAGAAGTGCGCGCCGTGGCCGAAGGAGAGGTGCTCCCTCGCGTCCGGCCGGTCGGTGTCCAGCAGGTCCGGCTGACCGAACACGGCGGGATCCCGGTTGGCCGCGCCGAGCAGCAGCAGGCAGCGGGCACCGGCCGGGATGGTGACCGGGCCCAGCTCCACCGGCGCCGAGGTCACCCGCAGCCAGCCGTCGATCGGCGGGGTGAACCGCAGGGTCTCCTCGACCAGCGCCGGCACGTGCCCGGGGTCGCGCGCGATGCGCCCCCACAGCTCGGGCCGGGACAGGGCGTGGTCGATGCCGTGCGCCAGCAGCCCGGCGGTCGTCTCGTGCCCGGCGACCAGCAGGTTGAACGCGAAGCTGGCCACTTCGTCGATGCTGAGCACCGCGTCGGCGCCGCCCCGGTACCGCAGCACCCGGCCGAGGAAGTCGTCCGGCCGGCCCGCGGCGGGTTCGTCCAGCCGACGGGTGACCAAGGAACGGCAGTACCGCCAGAAGTCGAGCAGCCCGCCGGCCAGCCGTTCCTGGTCGGCGGGGGAAGGACGGCCCCAGACCAGCGCGATCTGGCCGTCGGCCCAGTTCCGGATCAGCGGGATGTCCCGCTCCGGCACACCGAGCAGGTCCACCAGCACCAGCAGCGGCAGCTCGGAGGTGAAGGCCGGCACCAGGTCCACCTCGGCGCCCGCCCGGTCGGCCAGCCGGCCGACCAGTTCGTCCACCCGCCGGTCGATGACCTCGAGGTACTGCTCCGCCACTCCCTTCGCGGTAGTGGCGAAGGTGGCGCGCAGCGCCTTGCGGGTGCGGGTGTGTACCGGGGCGTCGGCGGCCGCCGTGGTGGCCGGCGCGTCGATGCGCATCGCCACGTCCATCGCCGCCGGGCAGAGCTCGAACAGCGGCGTGAGGGTGAGCGCGTTCTTGAACCGCTCGCCGTCGGCCAGCGCGCGGCGCACGTCCTCGTGCCGCCAGATCAGCCACAGGCCGAGGTCCTCGGCGAAGTGTGCGCGGTCCGGGCCGGCCAACAACTCCCGCCAGGTCGCCGCTGGATCGATTACGTAGTTGCCGTCGAACGCCCCGAGCTCCATGCCCACCCCTCTCGCGGCACCACCCCCGCGGTGGCGTGTCAACCATGCCGGTTGCCGCCGCCCCGGACCAGGGTCAGTGTCCGACCGGCATCTGGGGGCCTTCGGTCGCCGAGGGTTTGCGCAGGAAAAGCGCGAGCAGCACGCCCGCCCCGGTGAGCGCCGCGACGACCAGGAACAGGTTGGCGTAGGACGTGGCGAGCACCTGGACGGACAGCGTCCGGTAGCGCCCGTACAGCTCGCCCAGGCCCTCCGGCGTCGTCGGTGGCGCCGCGGTCGCCCGGGTGAGCGCGGTCCGGTCGGCAAACAGCTGGGCCTGTTGGCTGGTGGACAGCGCGTTCAGCACGGCCAGGCCGAGCGCGCCGGCGGTCTGCCGGACCACGTTGTTCAGCGCGCTGCCCTCGTTGGTCCGGGCGGGCGGCAGCGCGGCCAGCCCCGCCGTCATCAGCGGCATGATCGACAGGCCGAGACCGAGCCCCCATACGCAGCTCCACGCGATCAGGTCGGCCCTGGTCATGTTCGGGGTGATGCCGCCGAGCAGGTAGGTGCCGCTGGCGCAGATGCCCAGCCCGAACACGCCCAGCCAGCGCGGGCCGATCTTGTCGTAGAGCTGTCCGGCGATCGGAGTGACCAGGCCGGTGGCCACCGCCGACGGCAGCATCAGCAGGCCCGCGTCGAAGGCCTGCTTGCCCTGGCCCTGTTGCAGGAACACCGGGATGAGGAACGACGTGGCGATCATGTTGACCTGGAGCGCGGCCAGCATGAGCAGCGACGAGGTGAACGGCCAGACCCGGAACGCGCGCAGGTCCAGCAGTGGCTGGTCCACCGAGAGCTCCACCACGACGAATGCGGCGAGCGCGAGTGCCCCGAAGGTCAGCAGCATCAGGATGCGGTAGCCGCCCCAGCCCCAGTCGCTGCCCTCCTCGGCGGCCAGCAGCACCGCAAACAGGCCCAGCCCGATGCAGGTGAAGCCGGGCAGGTCGAACCGCCGGCCCCGCCGGCCCGCGGTCCGGGGCAGCACCAGGTGGGCGGCGAGCGCGCCCAGCAGGCCGACCGGCACGTTCACCAGGAACACCAGCCGCCAGTCCAGGTGCTGGACGAAGTAGCCGCCGAGCACCGGCCCGGTGGCCGGCGCGAACACGATGCCCACGCCGAAGATGCCCATCGCCTGGCCCAGCTTCTCCCGGGGCACGATGACGTACACCATGGTCATCGAGACCACCGGCATGATCCCGCCGGGGATCGCCTGCAACACCCGGAACACGATCAGCGAGCCCAGGTTGCCCGCGATGCCACACAGCGCGGACCCCACCGCGAACCCGGCCAGGGACAGCGCGTAGATCCGGGCCAGGCCGAATCGTTCGGCCAGCCAGCCGCTCACCGGCACCACCAGGCCGAGCATCAGCGTGTATGAGGTGGCGATCCACAGCACGTCGTCCAGCGAGCCGCCGAAATCCTTCTGGATGGACGGCACCGCGACGTTGACGATCGTCACGTCGAGTACCGCCATGAAGTTCCCGACCACCAGTACCAGCACCGCCACCAGCCAGCCGCCGCTTTCGGCGGGCCGTGCCGGGCGGGGTGCCTCCGGCGGCCGGTCGGGCGCCTCCGGGAAAGGGGCACGGCTCGGTGCCAGCTCCGTATCCTGCATTGCCGGGTTCCTCTTCCAGGAAAAGGTCATGGGGTATCGCCGGAAATGGGCAGAGGCATTTCCGGGGTGCGTTTAATTCACCATATCAGCAGTTCAGGGGTCTGTTTTGTAATCAGGATCGCGCTTGACGAAATTGTTCAACTGTGGGCAACGGGCAAATTTCTAACACTTTCGTGTTCTACGATTTGCGTTTTCCGTCGAGCTCTGCACCCATTTTTTGGGTCGATCGGGGCTTGATCGCCGGCGGTGGTGGTTCCGCCTCGAATATCGACGCTGATCCGCCATGAACGACGATCACCCAGATCGGCGGCGGCGCTGCTGATCGCCCTGATCGGGATCACCCGTTGAGCGGGCGCGGGGCTTTCGGTCGGCTCCGCGCGGTGCCCGACGGCCGGTCATGGCGTTTACCGGCGCGGGACGGCGGTATCCGTGCCGTGCGGCTGAAGGAGGACGGGTGCACGACGAACCACCGATGTGCCTGGTGGCCGGGGCGACCGGCTACCTGGGCGGGCGCCTGGAACCCCGCACGCTGCTGCGCCTGCGCGCCGAGATGAAGGTGCCCGGCCTGGCCTGGCTGGAACTGGGCATCCAGGAGGAGGACGGCGGCCGGGCGACCTACCGCCAGCGGGCGATCTTCGTGCCGCGCGGGCTGGCCGGGCACCTGTACTGGTGGAGCGTGGCCCCGTTCCACGCCGTGGTTTTCGGCGGCATGGCCCGCAACATCACCCGCACCGCCGAGCGTGCCGGACCAGATCACGGAACACCGCCATCGCCCGGTAGGCCTCGCTGAAGCTGGTGGTGAGCGGGGACAGGCCGACGCGGATGGCGTCCGGGGCCCGGTGGTCGATGATCACGCCGGCGGCGATCAGCCGCTCGGACAGCGCCGGGCCATCCGGGTGGGTGACGGTGACGTGCGCGCCGCGCCGGCCCGGATCGCGGGGGGAGGCCAGCCGGACGCCGTGCGGGGCCAGCCACTGGTCGGTCAACCGCACCACCAGTTCGGTCAGCTCGACCGCCTTGGCCCGGATGCGCTCGATGCCCGCCTCGGCGACCAGCGCCACCCCCTCGGCCACGCCGACCAGCCCGGTGATCGGCGGGGTGCCGGAGAGCAGGCGGCGCATGCCGGGCGCGGGCTGGTAGCCCGGCGCCATGTCGAAGGGGCGCCGGTGGCCCATCCAGCCCCAGATCGGCTGGGCGAACCGGTCCAGGTGCTCGCCGCGCACGTACATGAACGCGGGGGCGCCCGGGCCGGCGTTGAGGAACTTGTAGGTGCAGCCGGCGGCGAAGTCCACCCCCCACTCGTCCAGCGCCAGCGGCACCGACCCGACGCTGTGGCACAGGTCCCACACGGTGAGCGCGCCGGCCCGGTGGGCCAGCTCGGTGATGGCCGGCAGGTCGGTGAGGTAGGCGGAGCGGTAGGCGGTGTGGGACAGCGTGACCACGGCGGTGCGCTCGGTCAGCACCTCGCCCACCTGCTCGGGGGTGACCCCGCCGGCCGGGTCGGACTCGATCCAGCGCACGGTCAGGCCCAGCTCGTCGGCCACCGCCTGCACCACGTAGCCGTCGGTGGGGAAGTTCTGCCGGTCGCCGACGATCTCGTCCCGGCCCGGGCGCATCGCCGCCGCGCCGCGCAGCAGCTTGTACAGGCAGACCGTGGTGGAGTCGGCCACCGCGGTCTGCCCCTCGGCCGCGCCCAGCGTGGCCTCGGCCAGCCGGTCGCCGATGGTCAGCGGCCAGTCCATCCAGCCCTCGCTCCACGACCGGATCAGCCGGCTGCCCCAGCCGTCGGTGACCAGGCCGGCCAGCGCGTCGGCGGTGGCCCTCGGCGGCCGGCCGAGGGAGTTGCCGTCCAGGTAGGCGACCAGGTTCTCGTCGTCCGGCGCCACGAACCGGTCCCGGAAGTCGCGCAGCGGGTCCCGTTCGTCCAGCAGCCGAATCTCGTCGGGAACGGACATCACGTCAGCTCGGTGCGCACGGCCAGGATCTCGGGGAAGAACGTCAGGTCCAGCGCGGAACGCAGGAAGCCGACGCCGCTGGAACCGCCGGTGCCGCGCTTGCCGCCGATGATCCGCTCGACGGTCTTCAGGTGGCGGAACCGCCACAGCTGGAAGCTCTCCTCCACGTCCACCAGCACCTCGCAGGTCTCGTAGGCCGGCCAGTTGCCGGCCGGGTTGCGGTAGATCTCCCGGAACACCGCCACCAGTTCGGGGCAGAACTCGTGCGCCTCGGTGACGTCGCGGTCGACCAGCGCGGCCGGCACCGGGTAGCCGGCGCGAGCCAGGTGGCGGAGGAACTCGTCGTACAGGCTGGGCGCGGCCAGCGCGGCGCGCAGCTCGCCGGCCGAGGGCGAGTCCGCGCCGAATACGTCGATCATGTCCCCGTTCTTGTTGCCGAGCAGGAACTCCACCGTCCGGTACTGCACCGACTGGAACCCGGACGCCGGCCCCAGCACGTCCCGGAACTGTACGTACTCGGTGGGCGTGAGGGTCTCCAGCACCGACCACTGCTCGAACAGCTGGCGCTGCACCGCCTTCACCCGGGCCAGCGCCTTGAGCGCGGGCCCGAGGTCGTCCCGCCCGATGGCCGCCATGGCGTGCCGCAGCTCGTGGATGATCAGTTTGAACCACAGCTCGGTGGTCTGGTGCTGCACGATGAACAGCAGCTCGTCGTGGTGCTCCGGGCGGCTCAGCGGGCGCTGCGCGCCGAGCAGCTGGTCCAGCCGCAGGTAGCCGGCGTAGGTCTGGTCGGCCGGCAGGTTGCGGTGCACGCCGGGCTCGACCGGCCGGGCGTTGCGGCTCGAGGTTGGCACGGCGGACCTCCCGGTCACGGGGATGGGGGAGTCACGGAGACGAGGAACTCGGCGCGGTCGGCGGACCGGTTGACGTAGCGGTGCGCGAGCCGGGAGTCGAAGGTGATCGCCTCGCCGGTGCACACCGTGCGGGGCCGGCCGTCCAGTTCCACGGTCAGCGCGCCGGCCAGCACGAACGCGCACTCCAGCGAGGCGTGGCTCCACGGTTCCTCGCTGATCGCCTCGCCCGGCTCGAGCACCGCGCGCAGCACCTCCAGCTGGCCGTTGCCGGGGGTGAGCCGCTCGTAGCCGATCCGGCCCTTCGGGCCGCGCAGGACGGACCGCTCGCCGGGCCGGCTGATCCACACCTGGGGCGCGGACTCGTCCTCGAACAGCGAGGCCACCGACTCGCCGAACGCGCCGGCCAGCCGGCGCAGGGTGGACAGGCTGGGCTCGGTGACCCCGCGCTCGACCTGGCTGAGCAGGGTCGCGGACAGCCCGGTCTCGGCGGCCAGCGCGCGCAGGCTCAGCCCGCGCCGGGTGCGCAGCGCGCGCAGTTGGTCGCCGATCATCGATGCCCTTCCTTGCAGTAGTACTGCACGAGGCTAGGCCGGTTCCCCACTAGTCACAAGCTTGACGTCGGTCGATCGGCGAACGTACGGTCCCGTTTCGTGCATTCACAGTGCACATGCCGAGAACCGGGAGCCGTGATGGCCACACCCCCGTCCCGCCGACGCTCTCTCACCCACCGGTGGCTGCTGGTGGTGCCGTTCGTCTGGCAGGTGGCCGCGGTGCCGCTGGTCAACCGGGTCAGTGCGGCGCCGCTGCACATCCCGTTCCCGATGCTCTGGCAGATGGCCGGCGTGCTGCTCACCTCGGTGCTGATCGGGGTGGTGTTCCGGCTGGATCGCGCCGCCGGCGCCCTCGACGAGGACGAGCGCTGATGGCGCTGGGCATCGCGGTGGCCATCGTGCTGGCCACGGCGGTCGGCGCGATCGGCTACGGGCGCCGGGCGGGCGCGCGGCCGACGATGGTGAACTGGGCGGTCGGCGGCCGCCGGTTCGGCCCGCTGCTGTTCTGGTTCATGAACGCCGGCGAGGTCTACACGATCTTCGCGCTGCTCGGCATCTCCGGTTACGCGTTCGCCATGGGCGCACCGGCCTACCTGGCCTTCACCTCGGTGTCCCTGAGCTACGCCCTGGGCTACTGGCTGATGCCGAAGATCTGGCGGGCCGGCCGCCGGCACGACCTGATCACCCAGCCGGACTTCTTCGCCGCCCGCTACGACGCGCCGTGGCTGGGCGTGGTCACCGGCGTGGTCGGCATCGCGGCGCTGGTGGTCTACGTGCAGATCCAGCTGGTCAGCCTGCGCCTGATCGTGGACGTGGCCCTGGGCGGCGCGCTGCCCGAGTGGGGCGCGGTCGCGCTGGGCGCGGTGCTGATGCTGGCCTTCGTGATGACCGTGGGCCTGCGCTCGGCGGTGTTCTCGGCGGCGGTGAAGGACGTGCTGGTGGTGGTGCTGGTGGTCGGCCTGGCGGTGACGGTCGCCGCCCGGGTCGGCGCGGCCTCCATGCTGGATGTGTTCCGCCTGGCCGAGGAGCGCCACCCGGGCATCGGCTGGCTGCCCGGGCTGCAACCGGAGGCCCACACCGACACGGTCTGGCTGATGACCTCGGCGCTGAACGTGGCCCTGGGCAACTGGGTGTTCCCGCACCTGTTCCAGGTGTCGTTCAGTGCCCGATCGGCCACCGCGATCCGGCGCAACGCGGTCTGGCAGCCGCTGTACTCGCTGTCCTACTTCTTCATCGTGCTGCTCGGGTTCGCCGCGCTGCTCGGCGGGGTGCGGCCGACCGAGGAGAACGCCAACGGCGCACTGGTCCAGCTGGTCAGCCAGTCCTACCCGGCGTGGGTGGTGGGGGTGTTCGCCGGCACCTGTTTCCTGCTGGCGATGGCCCCCGGCTCGGTGCTGCTGATCACGATGGGGTCCACGTTCGCCCGCAACGTGCTGCGCCCGCTGCGGCCGGGGCTGACCGACCGGGGCGCGGTGGCCGCGTCGCGGCTGGCCATGGTGGCGCTGGCCGGGGTGGCGGTCTGGCTGACCCTGCGTGACGACTCGTCGCTGGTGCGGATCCTGCTCTACGCCTACGCGGCGATCGGCATGCTGGCGCCCGGGGTGTTCCTGGCCTTCCTCTGGCGGCGGACCACGGCGATCGGCGTGCTGGCCGGCATCGTGGCCGGGTTCGTCGCGCTGCTCGCCCCGTTCGCCACCGGCTTCTGGTCGGCCGCGCTGCCCAACTGGGAACCGGGGCTGATCGCGATGGGCATCGACGCGGTGGTCACGGTGGCGGTCAGCCTGGTCACCCGGCCGCCGGGGGAGGCCGCCGTCGCGGTGGGCGTCCCGGTCGCCGCCCAGGAGCGGGAGGAGGCGCGATGAGCGAGACCGTGCTGTACGACCTGCGGGTGGTGGTCGAGCGGATCGAGGGCCGCTCGGTGTGCGGCATGCGGGTCGGCGACCACTTCGACCTGGTGAACAGCGCCCAGCTGCGGATACCGGAGGGCCGGCACTTCTGCGTGTACGCGCTGGCCGCTGTGCTGCCGCTGCTGGCCGCCAAGCAGCGGCGACTGGAACCGGGCGACTGGCTGGAGCAGGACTCGCTGGTGTGCTGCCCGGACCCGGAGGAACGCCTGGTCATGCGGATCGAGCGGCTGGGCCTGTGCCGGCTGCGCACCGAGGACCTGACGTGACCGAGATCGGCCTGGGCCTGCAGGGGGACAAGCGACCCGGCGACTACGCCCGGCTGGCGGCGCTGGCCGAGGGCCACGGGTTCGACGTGCTCAGCGTGTACGGGGACCTGATGTTCCAGCCGCCGATCGTGCCGCTGCTGGAGATGGCCGGGGCGACCCGGCGGGTGCGGCTGGGCGCCGCCTGCTGGAACCCGTTCACCCTGCACCCCTACGAGATCGCCGGCCAACTCGCCGCGCTGGACCACGCCTCCGACGGGCGCGCCTACCTCGGCCTGGCGGCCGGGTCCTGGCTGGACGCGCTGGGCCTGCGGCGGGCGCGGCCGGTGCGTGCGGTGCGCGAGGCCATCGAGATGGTCCGTTCGTTGCTCGCCGGGGATGCGCGCGGATACGCCGGCGAGGTGTTCCGGCTCGAGCCGGGTGTGCGGCTGCGCTATCCCGTGCGCCGGGCCGAGGTGCCGGTGCTGGTCGGGGCGTGGGGGCCGGGGATGGCCGCGATGGCCGGCCGGGTGGCCGGCGAGCTGAAGGTGGGCGGCACCGCGAACCCGGCCATGGTCGGCGTGCTGCGGGACCGGATCGCGGTCGGCGCTGCCGCGGCCGGCCGTCGCGCGGAGGACGTCGGCCTGGTGGTCGGCGCGGTCACCGTGGTGGACGAGGACCGGGCCGCCGCGCGGGCCAGGGCGCGCGCCGAGGTGGCCATGTACCTGGGCGTCGTCGCCGGGCTGGACCCGACCGTGACCGTGCCGCCCGCTCTGCTCGACGAGGTCAACCGGCGGGTGGCCGCGCACGACCACGCCGGCGCGGGCGCACTCGTCCCGGACGAGCTGCTCGACCGGTTCGCCTTCGCCGGCACCCCGGAGGACGTGGCCGGGCAGGTGCGGAAGCTGGTCGACGCCGGCGTGTCCCGGGTGGAGTTCGGCACCCCGCACGGCCTGGACGACGCCCGAGGCATTGACCTGCTGGGCCGCCGGGTCCTGCCGCTGCTGGACCTACTCGACGGCGAGCCGGGCGCCGAAGCCCAGCAGCGCGGTGCCGGTGACCGTGTCCATCGCGCGGCGCACCCGGCGGCGGGTGAGCCAGCCGTGGGTGCGGTGCACGAACAGGGTGAGGGCCAGCAACCACGCCGAGCCCAGCCCCGCGACGGTGTAGGCCAGCAGCAGGGCGTCCGCGGTCGAGGTGACGCCCGGCTGGAGGAACTGCGGTAGCACCGACAGGTACATCACCAGCACCTTCGGGTTGGTGATGTTGCACAGGAAGCCCTCGGCGTAGGCCCGGGACCTCGCTCCCGGGCGGTCCCCGATCCCGTCCAGCCGGTGGTAGTCGCCCCGGCGCGCGCTGCGCAGCGCCTGCACGCCGAGGAAGCACAGGTAGGCCGCGCCGATCCAGCGCACCGCCGTGAACAGTGGCTGGGAGCCGACGACGAGCGTGCCGAGCCCGACGGCGGCCGCGCTGCCCTGCAGGACGCTCGCGGTTCCGATGCCCAGGATCGCCAACGCCCCGCGCCGTGCACCGCCGACCATGGCGTGCCGGAGCGTGACCATGGTGTCCGGGCCGGGGACCAACACCACGACAACCACGACAACCAGGTAGCTGACGTACACGTGCCAGGTCATTGCCCGGAGTCTACGAGCGGCCGCACGCGCCTCGCCTGCTCGCCCCGCCGAGCGCGCGCTGGGTCCGGTTTTGATCAAGGAAACACCGGACTGAGCCAGCGCTCGACGACCAGCGGCGATCATTCAGCCCACCTCGGCCGGGGCTCTAACGGGCGGTGGGGAACCGCTCGGACAGCCACTCGGTGAGGTGTCGTCCGGCCAGCTCGGCGCCCGGGGGTTCGCCGGGGGCAATCGGTCCGCCGAAGTGGGTGCCCCGGACCCGGCGCACGGTGAGGTCGGCCGCGCCCAGCGCGTCGATCATGACCCGGCTGTCGGCCGGGAACGCGGCCTGGTCCCCGGTCAGCTCGAGGAACAGCGTCGGCGCGCGTACCCCGGGCGCGGCGCGCGTGAAGCCGGCGTTCGAGCTGAGCCCGGACCAGGTGGAAAGCCAGGCGTCCGGCGTGGTCAGCCGGCCGAACCCGACCAGCCCGTAGTTGATCAGGTCCGGCCGGCGGCCGAACAGTGAGCCGTACGGCCGCTCGTTGGGGTCGAGCGAGAGGTCCACGGTCCTCGGGTCGGCGTCGGTGCGGTACACCGTGATCAACCGAGGAGCCAGGGCGGCGCGGCGGTCCCGGGGGTCGCCGCTGCTCTTGGCCTGCCGGCGGGCGGCCGACGTCTCCGCCGCCAGTTCCCGTGCGTGCGCGTCGATCCGGGTCACCCGGTCGCGCTGGGCGGCCCGGTAGCGGGCCAGGAAGTCGGGGCCGTACCGCGAGCTCGCCGGCGGCTCGGCGAAGCCGTTCGCCGGGTCGAACGGGTCCAGCTCCGGGATGCGGGACAGCGGGTCGGCCTCGTCGGCCACCGACGGGTCGATGCAGTGCAGCAGCAGCTGCCCCTGGCCCGGGTGCGGGGCGAGGAACACCGCGCCGTCCGGCACCGGCAGCGCCGCGTCGGCCAGTCCGGTCGGTCGGCCGGCCGGCGTGCTGGCCACCCGTTCGCCCGGCGGCAGCCCGGCCTGCTCGTGGTAGTACGCGTACAGCGCGCCGCCACCGGAGTGCCCGAGGGTGACCAGCCGGTCGAAGCCCAGGTCGCGCAGGTGGCAGAGGCCGGCGGCGGCGTCCAGCAGGGCCTGCTCGTGCACCAGGTTGACGTCGTTGTTCACCGATCGGGAGGTCTGCGTCCAGACCGCGCAGCCGGCGCGCAGGATCAGCGGCACCAGCGGATGGTGGGTCTGGTCCTGGCGCGGGTGCATGATGCACACCACCGTCCCGGCGCCCGGCACGGTGCGCAGCGCGCCGGTCACGGTGGCGCCGTCCGCCGTGTCGAGCTGGTAGAGGTCGGTGCGGGTGGCGTCCGGCAGCGGCTCTCCGCGCTGGTGGCGGCCGGCGCCGAGCCGGGTCTGCGCGCGGGTCATGCCGGCACGACCCGCAGCGCGTCCTTGTCGTGCTGGGCCACCCGGGCGTCGGTGAGCCCGGCGATGCAGCTGTACCAGACGGCGTGCCGGCATCCGGTGGCCCGCCGGTCCACGGTGATCGTCCCCGGCGCGCTGATCACGAAGTAGGGGCCGAGCCGGTCGACCCGCACCGCCGGGTCCTCGGCGGCCACCTTGGGCACGGCCAGGTTCTCCGGGACGTCCAGCACGAACAGCGTGGTCACGACCGGGCCTCCTGGGTGCGCCGAGCGTCCCACTCCGCCGCGCGTTGCACGATCAGCTCCGCCTTGCGGGTGAGCAGCTTGGCCAGGCTCGGCTCCGGGCCGCCGGCCACCTCGACCAGGGCGTCCACGGTCAGCTCGGCGTCCAGGTCCTCCTGCGGGGTCACCGGGCGCATCGCCCGGGTGATCTCCACCATGTAGCCGTTCGGGTCGTGCGTGTAGATCGACTCGATGGTCTCGTGCTTGACCTGCATCTCCACCGGCCAGTCGCTGGCGTCCAGCCGGCGGCGGTACTCCAGCAGGTGGTCCTCGCCCTCGACGTGGATGGCCAGGTGCCGGGAGTCCACGAAGTAGCCGGGGACCTCGGGGCCGAAGCCGGCGTACACGTCGCCCTGGGGCTGGCGGTGCACCGGCTCGAGGCCGAAGTAGTAGAAGAAGGCGATCCGGTCGTCGTTGCCGATGTCGAAGAAGAAGTGCACGAAGTCCGGGTGCCGTTCCCGGCCCCAGCCGGCGGCGCAGATCGAGTGCACCACCGGGAACCCGAGCACGTCGCGGTAGAAGCGCACGGTCCCGGCGGGGTCGAAGGTGGGGAAGGCGGCGTGGTCGACGCCGAGGGCGAGGTGTTCCACGGTGGTTCCTCTCTGCTCGGTCACGGTCGGTTCTGGATGGCGATGAGGTCGGTGCGCCCGGCGGCGAGCCCGGCGGTGAGATCGGGGAAAAGCTCGGCCGGCCCCTCGGCGATCACCATTGGCAACCCGGCCAGGCGCAGCCGCTCGGCGAACTCCAGGCGGGTGAGCAGGTCACCCCGGTCGGCCGGGCCGGTGACCCAGGCCGCGCGCCCGGCCCGGGTCAGCCGCCGGACCAGCTCGTCCGCCTCGGCGCACCACGGATCGGCCGGGACGTTGGTGACCTCGGTGAAGTCGGTCAGCATCCCTCGGTGCACGACCCGGCTGGGGAACCCGGCCCACGGCCGGGCGGACACCCAGGCGTCCGGGTCGGCCAGGTCCACCCGCTCCGGCGGCTCGCCCGAGTACTGGGCCAGCCCGGCGCGCACCACGCCGGGCGTACTCGCGGCGAAGCGGGCCAGCGGGACGTTGCCCGCCCGGCTCATGTAGGCCACGGTCAGCTGCTCCACCGGGAGGTGGGTACGGGCGGGGAAGGAGTCCCACCAGCGCTGGCTGCGCCGGGCCAGCGCCTGCATCCGCGCCACCTCGGGCTTGCGCCTCCGCTGGTAGCCGGCGAAGGCGGCGTCCCGGTCCGGTGCGGCGGCCAGCGCCTCGCACAGCGCGATGGCGTCCTCCATGGCCAGCTTGGTGCCCGAGCCGACCGAGTAGTGCGCGGTGTGCGCTGCGTCGCCGAGCAGCACCCGGTTGCCGTCCGACCAGCGTGCGCAGGTCACCGTGCGGAAGCGCTGCCAGCGGGTGCGGTTGCCGATCAGCCGGTGGCCGCGCAGCCGCTGGGCGAACGCGTCCGACAGGTAGGCCAGGGCGGTCTCGTCGGAGGCGTCCGAGGGGGTCTCGTCGGTGGTCCGGTCGAAGCCGGCCCGCCGCCACGTGCCCTCGTCCGCCTCGACCAGGAAGGTGCTGCGGTCCGGCGCGTAGGGGTAGGCGTGCGCCACGAAGGTGCCGTGCTCGGTGGTGGCGGGGGCGAACATGGCCTCGTCCAGCGCGAAATCGGTGCCGGCCCACAGGAACAGGCCCCGGCCGACCTCCACGCTCGCCCCGAACGCGTCCGCTCCGCCGGTCCGGGTCGCGCTGCTCACCCCGTCGGCCACCACCACGACGTCGGCGTCCAGGTCGGCGGGGTCGACCCGCTCCCCGTGCCGGAGCTCCACGCCGGCCTTCTCCGCGTGCCGGCCGAGCACCGCCAGCAGCTCGGTGCGGGCGATCGCCACCAACCGCCCGCCGGGCACCCGGGCGACCCGGTCACCCACGCGCATGCTCATGTCGTGCGGATAGGAGGCGGCCAGGATGTCGCGCAGGCTGTCCGGGTCGGCGGCCTCCAGGTTGCGCTGGGTGCGCGCGCCCAGCGCGACGCCGAACCCGAACGTGGTCTCCGGCAGTCCCTGCTCGTGCACGACCACCTCGAGCCCCGGGTCGGCCAGCCGCATCAGCCGCGCCGCGTACAGCCCGCCCGGGCCGCCGCCCACCACCGCCGCCTTGCGCACCTTCATCGGGCCGCCACCCGCTCGCGCAGCTCCTTCTTGGCCACTTTCCCGACGTTGGTCAGCGGAAACGCCTCCACCAGCTCCACCCGTTCCGGCCACTTGTACTTCGCCAGTCCCTGCCCGCGCAGGAACTCGCCCAGCGAGGCCACGGTGAGCGGGGCGGCGCCGGATTCCATGATCAGGAATGCGCAGGCGCGTTCGCCGAGTACCGGGTCGGGCATGCCGACCAGGGCGGCGTTGTGCACGTCGGGATGGCGCACGATGATCTCCTCGACCTCCTCGGAGTGGATCTTCTCCGCACCCCGGTTGATGACGTCCTTGATGCGGCCCTCGATGGAGTAGTAGCGCCGGCCGTCCACCGGGCGGCACACCGCCAGGTCACCGGTGCGGTAGAAGCCGTCGGCGGTGAACGTGGCCGCGTTGTGCGCCGCCGCGCGGTAGTAGCCGGGGATCGTGTACGGGCCCCGGCAGGCGAGCTCGCCCAGCTGGCCGTCCGGGACCTGGTTCTCCCCGCCGACCTCGAGCACGCGCACCTCGTCGGCGGGGGAGACCGGCACGCCGACCGTGTGCAGCCGGACCCGCTCCGGCGCCTCGGCCGGGGTGCCCAGGAACATGCCCTCCGCCATGCCGAACATCTGGTTGCACGGCACGCCCAGCTCGGGCTCGATGCGCACGGCGACCTCCAGCGGCAGCTTCTGCCCGCCGACGCACATGCGTCGCACCCCGCGAAGGCCCTCGCCGGTGGCGGCCGCGTGGTCCAGCAGCCGGATGACCACGGCCGGCGGGACCAGCGGGATGCAGGTGACCGACTCCCGGCGCACGGTGTCGGTGATCGTTGCCGCGTCCGCGCCCGGGGCCAGCACGAACGCCGCGCCGCGCCAGTGCGCCGGCTGCAGGGCGGCGGCGATGCCCGCGTTGTGCATGATCGGCAGCGCGTGCAGCACCACCGATTCCTTGTCAATGTCCAGCGCGTCCGCCCAAGCGGCCGAGTTGTGCACGTACTCGCGGTGCCGGCGCGGGGCGACCTTGGGCAGGCCGGTGGTGCCGCCCGACAGCTGGAAGGCGACCACTCCATCCGGATCGACGGCGACCGGGTCCCGCGAGCCCGCCGCCAGCAGCTCTTCGAAACCGATCGCCCGGTCCAGCTCACCGCCTATCGAGATGACGGTCTCGAGGCCGACCGCGGCGGCCACCGACGGCAGGTCCTGGCCGGCGAAGTCGGCCTGCACCAGGTGGCCGGTGGCGCCGACGTGCTCGGCCAGCAGCCCGATCTCCCGATGTCCGTGCATGGGCAGCGTGCAGACCGGGACCACCCCGGCCTTGACCGCCCCGTAGTAGGCGATCACGGTCTCCGCGATGTTCCCGGCGGAGAACATCAGCCGGTCCCCGGGGCGCAACGGGGTGACGGCGAGCAGGCCGGCTGCGAAGGCGTCGGTGCGGCGGTCCAGCTCGCGGTAGGTCAGCCGGGTGGTCGGGGTGATCAGTGCCGGGCGGTCGGCGAAGCGGGCGGCGGCGTGCCGCAGCTCGTCGCCGACCGTGCGCTCGCCCCACAGGCCCCGGCGGCGGTAGGCGGCGGCGCGGTCCGGGGCGAAGTCGGGAAGGTCGGTGATCGTCTCGGCCAGCATCGGTGCGCTCCTCACTGCATGGTCCCGCTGGCGGCAAGGCCCTCGGCCGGGCGGGGCGCGGCGGTCCGGGGCGGGACGGCGCCGGCGGCCAGTGCGCCGAGCACCGCGACGGCGGCGAACGCGGCGAAGTTCCAGCCGAGGCCCAGCCCGGCACCGATCAGGTAGCCGCCGAGCAGCGGGCCGGCGACCGCGCCGAGCCGGCCGATCCCGGTGCTGACGCCGAGCGCGGTGGCCCGGTTCCGGCCCGGGTAGTGCAGCGCGACGTAGCCGAAGACGACGATCTGGGTGCCGACGGAGGCCGCGCCGGCCACCGCGATCAGCAGGTAGAGCAGCACCGGGGGCAACGGCTGGGAGAGCAGCCCGATCGACGTGGCGCCGACGGCGAACGCCGAGGTGGCGGCCACCCGCCCGCCGTACCGGTCCGCGACCGCCGAGCCGGCCAGCCCGCCGGCGATCGCGCCGAGGTTGAACACCAGCAGGAAGGCGATCGCCGAACCCAACGCGTAGCCGGCCTGCCGCATCAGCTGCGGCAGCCAGGTGTTCAAGCCGTAGACCAGCAGGAACCCGGCCACGTTGGCCAGCGCGAACAGCCCGAGGGCCACGCCGGCCCGGCCCCGGGTGAGCCCCGGATCGCGCACGCCGGGTTCCCGGGCGAAACCCGGCGACTCGGGCAGCAGCCACGCGGCCAGCGGGAGCAGGGTGACCAGCGGCAGCGCGCCGAGGGCGAACAGCGCCCGGAAGCCCGCCGACTCCAGCAGCGCGATGCCGGCCAGCGCGGCGAGCACCCCGCCGACCGGGAAACCGCACAGCATGACCGCGTTGAGCAGGTTGCGCCTCGGCGCCGGCGCCGACTCCACCACCAGCGCGATGGCGATCGGCGCTATGCCGCCGAAGCCGAGGCCGGCCAGGAAGCGGGCCAACCCGAGCAGCTCGGGGGAGGGCGCGGCCGCGACCGCCAGCATCATCACCGAGAACCAGGCCAGCGTGGCCAGGAACATCCGGCGGCGGCCGAACCGGTCGGTCAGGGCGCCGGCGGCGATGGCGCCGACGAACATGCCCAGCAGGGCGTAGCTGCCGATCGCGCCGACCTGCGGCGCGCTCAGCCGCCACCCGGGGTCGGCCATCAGCGCGGGCACCGCCGAGCCGTAGACGATCAGGTCGTACCCGTCGAACACGATCGCGGCGAACCCCAGGGCGACGACGGTCCGGTGGTTGGTTGGTGCGGGCATCGCTCCTCCTCAAGTTGCAACATACATGTCAAAATATCGACATCAATGTCACAAGGTCCGATCGGGTGAACCAGGGCGGCGATCTACGATGAGCGGGATGACGGTGGAAGAACGGCCAGCGGCCCAGGGTGACGGCGCCCCCGCGCGGGGTCAGGCGCGTCGGCGGATCGTGTCGAACGAGCTGCTCGAATGCTCGGCGCGCCTGTTCGCGCGGCAGGGATTCGCCAATACCAGCTTCCAGGACATCGCCGACGCGATGGGTATCAGCCGACCGGCTCTCTACCATTACGTCAGCAACAAGGAAGAACTGCTGACCGCGCTGGTGCGGGACGTTCTGGAACGCGTCGTGGAAATCCTGGAGGACGCCAAGGCGCGCACCGATCTGGCCGAGGACGCCCGAATAGAGCTGGCGCTGCGCGGAATCGTCATCAACAACGCCGGAAACACCACCCGGTTCCGGCTGCTGGACCGCAGTGAACCGGATCTGCCGGCGGAAATCGCGGAACTGCACCGGCAGGCCCGCCGGCGGGTCCTGGCCCTGTTGACCGGCCTCATCGAGGACGCGATCGCCGCCGGGAAACTGCGCCCGCTGCCGGCCCGGACGGTCGCACTGGGCATGCTGGGAATGGCCAACTGGGTCGCCTGGTGGTACCGCCTGGAAGCCGACGGCGCCCCGGAGAACATGGCCGACGTGTTGGTCGACATGGCGATGACCGGCATCCGCCGCGCCGACGACCGGACCGTCGCCCCCGGCCCCTGGCCCGCTCTCCAGCTGCTCAAGGAAGACCTGGCCCACCTCGAGTCGGCCATGCGCACCGCCGAGCAACCCTCGCCTCCCGACCCGGCCTAGCTCCCGGAGCCTGACTATCCGCTGGTGGCGGCGCTGTGACACGGGTGTCGGAAATTTGTCGGTGATGTCGCGACTTCTGCTCATGTGGCTCGTTCTCCACGGCAAGAGCACTCAGCGAGGAGGAGCGATGAGACGGCTGATCGGGCTGGCGAGCGGGCTGGCGGTTGCCCTGGCCGCGGTGACGGTGGGCAGCGCGACGGCGGTCGACATCGGGCTGGACGACGTCGCCGAGGGCGTGGTGGTCAGTGCGGAACCCGCGGAATCGCCGAGTGGGGCCGACTGTAAGAACATCTGGTTCCGGGTTCGCCAGTTCGCCTCGGCGCCGGCGAACCAGCGCGTGTTCGGGCAGCTCTGCCATCGCGGCGAGCTTTCCGCCGACACCCCGGTGCAGATTCTGATTCACGGCGGCAGCTACAACCACGCGTACTGGGACTGGCCCTATCAGCCCGGGAAGTACTCGTACGTCGACGCCGCGACGAAAGCCGGATTTGCCACGCTGAACATCGACCGGCTCGGCTACGGACATTCGGACCACCCGAACCCGCTGACCCTCGACTTCAATGTCGCCGGATTCGTCACCCACCAACTCGTCCAGGCCCTGCGTTCCGGCGAAGTCGGGCCGAAGTTCCGGAAAGTCGTCCTGAACGGCCACTCGATGGGCGGACTCACCGCGCAGCATGCCGCGTCGGAGTTCCACGACGTGGATGCCGTAATCGTCACCGGCGTCGGGCACAACTTCGCGCCGAAGGGAATCGCGCAGGTCGCGGACAAGTTCTATCCCGCCGACATCGACCCCAAGTTCCTCGGCCGGGGCTACCCGCCGGGCTACCTGACCACGCTGCCGGGCAACCGGGCGAAGACGTTTGTCGCACCCGCTAAGTACGACCCCAAGATCGAGGCCTACGAGGAACGGCTCAAGGACACCCTCAGCCCGACGGAGCTGACCGGCATCACCGCCGACTCCTACAACCACTCGATCACCAGGAACATCCGGGTCCCGGTGCTGTACGCGATCGGCCAGCACGACCTCATCTGGTGCCCGACGACCCAGGACTGCAACACCGACCCGCAGGCCCGCGACGAGGCCAACTACTACCGGAAGGGCCTGTACACCCGGTACGTGGTGCCGGGCTCCAGCCACTCGATCAACGTCACGCTGGCCGCGCCCGACTTCTACCGGGAGACGTTCCGCTGGCTGGCCGAGCAGGACATCCGTCCGTGAGCCATCAGGCCGGTTCGTCGATGGTGACCCGGCCGGTGACGCCGTCCACCGTGATAGTGGCGCCGTCCGGGATGAGCGTGACCGCGTTGCGCACCTGGGCCGACGGCATGCCGTACTCCCGGGCCAGGCACGCGGCGTGGGCGAGCGGGCCGCCGGTCTCGGTGACGATGCCGGAGATGATGTTGAACGCGGCGGCCCATCCGGGGTCGGTGGAGTTGCACACCAGGATCTGGCCCTTGCGCAGCCGGCCCAGCTCGGCCAGCGACCTGACCACGCACGCGGCGCCGGTGACCACCCCGGAGCTGGTCCCCGAGCCCCGCAGCACGCCGTCCTGGGCGCCGTCGTCCTCGGCCTGGTCCAGGTCGACCGGCTGGCCCTTGTGCAGGTACATCGGCATCTGCACCTCCTTGGCGTGGAACCGGTCCCAGTCCCGCATCCGGGCGGTGATCTTGGCCCGGGTGAGCCGGGTGGCCGTGCCGGTCTCCAGCAGGGTCCACAGCTCGTCCACGGTGAGGAACCAGAAGTCGCGATCGGTCTCCACCAGGCCGCGTTCGGTCAGCCGGCGGTTGGCCTCCAGGAAGCAGCGCTTGATCGTGAAGGTGCTGCGGTCCACGCAGTTGCGCTCGGTGTCCCGGAACACGATGAACCGCTGGATCCAGTCGACCACGATCTTGACCGCCTCGGCCCGCAGCGCCCCGAGCGGACCGCGCCGCAGCCTCTCGCACACCTCCTGGAGCACCTGTTGTCCAGCGTTGGACACAGGGCGCAGCTCCCGTTGTTGATCTCTGGCCGCTCGGTCAGGCGCTGTCTGGACTGGGCGGGGAGCGGGCGGCGTGGTCGTCGCGGTGGTGCCGGCAACCGGACCGGGGATGGGTGAAGCCGGCACGGATGGCGTTGGTGAGGGCGCAGCGGGCGGCGGGGACGGCAACGGAGAGGTCACAGGGGCTTCCCTCTGGTGGCTGATGGGGCACCGATACCTTCGGAGCCACTGTGACCCCCGTTGCTCAGGTGGCCCCGTGCTTACCCGCGTTACTAGGCGGGCCGCCGCCCAGACCGATGCATCCGGCCCGGACGGCGGTCCCGTCGCGGCTCTGAGGGGTGTCTCCCGGACGGTTGAGCCGCACCCGGTTCAACGAACGACCCCGGCGGCCGGCGTCTCGCCCGATCAGAGTGCGTCGGGCCACTCGAACCGAAGCCCCTCGTCCATCAGTCTCTGAATGAACTCGTCGAGCGAAACGATCATGTCCGCCAGTGCCTCGCGGTCTGCCTCCTCGGCGAACTCGGGGATCTGCTTTACGAGTGCATCGCGCGCTGCCTTCACCTCTTCCAGCTCGCGCAGCTCCAACATGTTGGGGGTGTCCGCAACCTCTTGAGCACGGTCGAGGAACCTCAGGATCGTGCGGTAGTGCTCGTTGTCGTGCACGTCGTGCACGTCGTGCACGTCGTGCACGTCGTGCATGCGGGCTCTCCTCGGCGCGTTGGTCGCGGCACCGGTACTTCGGAGCTGGTCTGACCTGCGTTACCAGGTGGCTAGCGGGCCGCGCGGTCACAACCCAGCAACATCCGGGCGTCTCCTTCGCCGTGCGTGTAACACCGGGCTCGCGCTGGGCGAACCGCCGTAGGCCTGGCCCGCCGCTGCCTCGGAGGCCCCACCATGACGACACCACCCGGCCCACCTAGATCACCATGGCCGAGCAACTATCCGCCGCCGGAACCGGTGCCGGTCCAGTACATGGTCACGAACGATCCGCCGGACAAGGTGAACCACGTCCTGCACCTACTACTGACGATCTTCACGTTCGGCCTCTGGCTGCCCTTCTGGATCGTTATTTCCGCGCTCGCGCAGAACCGGTCGGACCAGCAACGGGTCACAACGGTGTACGGAGCGCCCCCGCCACCTGGGTACGGTGCCCCAGCTCCGCCCGCCTACGGCACGCCGGTTCCACCGCCGCACGTGCCGACGCTGACATGGCCACCCCCGGCCGCGCCGCCGCCTGGTCAGATCTCCGGCCCGACGCGCCCGGCCAGCGGCGAGTCATTCATGGCCAAGCTGGCCAAGCTGCCGAAGCCGGTCCTCTGCTCGCTGATCAGCGTGCCCGTCACGTTCGTACTGGGCATCGCGGTTCAGAGCGCCGTGGTAGCGCTAGGGCTGCCGATGCTCGGTCTGGTCGCCGCAATCGTCTTCTGGGGAATTCACGAATTGCGCCCGCCGGACCAGGAAACGGGCGAGCCCGGCCCAGAGACTGATCTCAGCCCGCCGAGGTAGCCCCGTGATCGGCCGCGATGCGGTCGATCCGGTCCGCTAGGTCGAAGTCCAGCTCGGTGACCTGGTTGTCCACGTCGTGTGTGGTGATCCCGAAACGCACCCGGCCGAACCGTAGGTCAGCGTCCGCGTGGTGCCCGACCCGCTTCCCTTCCGCCGCCACCTCCACGATCAGCCGCACCCCGGCGTGATAGCCGATCTCGAACCATTTCTCGATCATCGCGGGGTCTCCGGTCCACCCCTCCCGGTGGGCGAGCTGGGCGGCTACGTCGTCGGCGGACAGCGGCGGCGGCAGGGTCACCGGAGATCCTTTCGGAGTTGATCAGTTCAGCGGCGCCAGTATCTCGCGGAGCTGCCCACTCTGCCGGGTGCCCGACCACGACGCGCCGACCTCGGCCAGCCGGCTCAGTTCGTCCCGCAACCGGGCCGATCCGGTGTCCACGTAGCAGGCCACGGCGTCGCGCGCGGCCGTCATCGCCTCGTCCCGTTCGGAGAGCTTGGCCAGCACGGTGGCCCGGCGGGCGGTGTACACGCCGGTGTCGCGTCGGGTGGTCGGGGGCGAGTCGCGCAGAGCCTCGGTCCACAAGGTCAACGAGGTCTCGTTCCGGCCAAGCCGTCCGAGGCAGGCTGCGCGCTGCACCGTCGTGTAGTTGCTCGACCGCCGTACTGCGTTCCCCCACGTGTATGCGTCGTCCACCGCGTTGGAGAGTGCCTCCGCGCGGTCCAGCAGGTCCATACTCGCCCGATAGTCGCCGAGCAGCGAGTAGCCGTGTGCCCCCTGCACGGCGGCCAAGATGCGCACCTTGGGCGCCAACGCGCGTTCGTCGGCTAGCACCCCCTCGGCCAGGTCCACGGCCGTGGCGCCGTCGCGCATGTCGGTAGCAAGCATGGCTTTGTTGATCAGCGCGTAGCCGATCAGTTGGGCATCTCCGGTGCGGTGGGCCAGGTCCAGCGTTTCGGTGCGCCAGCGGTCCGACGCGGTCAGGTCTCCGGCGTCCTGGTGCAGCCATCCGAGCATCGCGGCGTAGGCGGCGGCAACCCCGTGCAGCTCCTTGCGTAGGGGCCGCTCGGCGGCGCTGGCCAGCCGGCGCAACAGGTCGTACTGCGTGGTCACGGTGGGCACCAGCAGATGGGGGCCGAGGTGCATGTCCGCCGTGTAGTGGCCGGCCAGTTGGGTGGTGAAGTAGTCGACCAGCTCGGGCGCGACGTGGCGCGGCTCGAAGTCGGTCGCGGTGGGGCTCAGCGCCACCACGCCGGCCGCGCTGAGGAACTCTCGCCGCTTCACCTCATCAGGATGCGTCGCGATCTCGACGGCCGCCCGGGGACCGTTCAGCTCTCCGAGAACTTGATCGAGGTACGGCCGCCACCACCCGGGCTTCCGCGCGCCGTGCTCCCACCGGCTGATGTCGTGACGGGTCAGGGTGGGCGAGCCGGACACCTCGGCCAGTTGGGCGGCAAGTTGGGCTTGGGACCACCCGCGTGCGATCCGGCGAGCGGCAATCTCGGCGCCGATTCCGCTGGTCATCGCTGCCCCCGATCCGAACGTCGGCGGGCACACAGTACCGCGCGAGCTGGCCAACACCGCGGCCAACACCTGGCCAACAGTGCGGCTACTCCCGATCTTGATATCTCCCGCTGAACTTGTCGGTGTGCGTGCTGACCAGGGGGAATCCCGACCCGCGAAGTGCCGACCGCCACGTGAACCGTTCGGCCGGGTGAGCCTCGGCGACTGGTGGGCGTTGCTGCGTGCAACGTGGGGATACGGCCGATCGGTGTTCGAAGATCACGTGCCCCGGGCCGACGGTCGGTGCTCGGCGTGCGCCTGGTCTTGGCCGTGTCCCGGAGTGCGGGCGGTGCATCGTGGCGCGTGAGCAGTACGGGCAGATCTACGGCGTCCATGCCGTCCGCGCGAACGAGATCAGCGCGACCGCGATGCTGTGCAGCACCCTGAGCAAGGCCGAGAAGTACGCCGCCGAGCTGTCGACTGACCCGGGGGTGCTCGCCGCCGCCGTGACCCGCTACGTCGTCGATGAGCAGGGGCGCCGGACGGCCGTGAGCCTCTACGTGGACGGCCGCAAGCAGGAAGTCGGGTACATCTCGGATGACCGGCGGGTGTGGGCCAACGGCAGGAAGGCGTGACGCTGCGAGCGCGGCCGTTCCCGCGTACCGTCGTTCGGCAACATTGATCATGGAGTGACCGCGTGCTGAGCAACGCCCCGAACGTCACGGCCTACACAGGCCTGCTCGCTCGGTTCCCGGCCGTGCTGGTGGCCACCGAGGCCGAGCACCTCGAACAGCCGCCGGGCCGCTGCAAGGGATGTCACCGGGCGTTTCCCTGCGTCCATGTTCGCTGTGCCGAGACGGCGGTGTTCGCGGTCAGTGGCCACTGAGCGGGAGCAGCGCATGCATCAGTTCGGACGCGCGGCGGTCTCTGCGGGGTAACGACGGCCGGTAGCGGGCCAGAAAGCCCCCGAACAGCCCATACAGGCCACCCGTACGGCGGCGTAACAAGCGCGGCTCACATGCGACAACCAGTCGCCCACCGTCCCAACCAGCAGAGAGACCGCCACCATGAGCGCTCTGGACGGCCCGCCACCTGGTCACCCTGAACACCTCCCGCCCGTTCCCGGCGTTCCGCCGCTACCCCCGTTGCGCGCGGCCAAAGGCGGGGCCGGGGCTTGGTGCACGCTGCTCGGTGGGGCGTCCATCCTCTTCGGCGTCATGCTGCCGTGGACGGTCTCCTCGGCCGTGGTGAAAGGCGCATACGACCGCTCGTGGAGCGGCTTTGAACACCCCGACGGCGGGATCTACGTCTTGGCCGGCCTGATCGTGGCCGGGTGGGGCGTGGTCCGCCTGGTTGCCGCTGTGCCGGTCGGGGTGCAGTATCTCGGGGTGCTGCCCGGGTTCCTCATCGTCGTGCTGGGACTCGACACCTACAACGCCGCGTTGCTCTGGTCGAACACGCCGCAATACGGGTTCCGGTTGTGGGTCGGGCCCGGCATCGGCGCGATCATCCTGGGCGGCGCGGCCGTGTTCGTCGGTGCGCTCATCGCCTCACAGGAACCGGCCACCCGGCCCGCTGATCATTCCGACCTTAGGGGCACCGCGTTCGACTAGTGTGGATCTTCGAGTGATCGACAACTCGGGGTATTTTCCCTCGCCGAGCCATCGGTATGGCTCGGCATGAACGAGTCCCAGCGCAGGTCCAGCTTGCAGCCGTCGTTGGCGTAGGACAGCTCGAAGGAGCGCAGCGGCTCCAGGCACCGCACGGTGAGGCCGTTGGCCGAGCGGAAGTCGAACATCTCCGCCCCCGGCTCGAGCGCGACGGTCTCGCCCCAGTCGTAGTAGAGGCAGTCCCACTCGTGTTCGCCGGTCGGGTCCCAGAGGGCCGTACCGGCCACCGTGTAGTTCATGTTCGGCCGGTGGTAGAAGTACACCCAGCCGGAGATCAGCCGCTCCGGGATACGGAACCCGAACCAGGCGCTCTCGTTCCAGTACGGGTCGTCCGAGCGGGGATGGAAGAGGTCGTCTCTCGCGGTAATCACGGCTGGCAGCATCGCCCGCACCCCGAACCGGCGGCCTGAGCAACGATTACTCATATCGCCTGGCAGCCGCTGGTCTTCCGCCCGGGTGGAGAAGGCGGCACCATTCGTGGATGGAGGCAGAGTGGCCGATCATCGGACGGGAGTCCGAGCTCGCCGCTCTCACCGGCGCCCTGGATGACGCGGACCGGCGCGGCGTGGTCCTGGCCGGTGCCGCCGGGGTCGGGAAGACCCGGCTCGCGGCGGAGGCGCTGCGGGCGGCCGAGTCGCTGGGCCGGCCGACCGCGAGGGTCACCGCCACCCGGGCCGCGCGGACCATCCCGTTCGGCGCCGTCGCCGCGCTGCTGCCAACCGAGGGCGCATCGAAGGACCGGGCCGCGTTGCTCCGCCGGGTCAGTGAGGCTCTCGCGGCCCGGGGCGGCGGCCACCGGCTGGTGCTCTACGTCGACGACGCGCACCTGCTGGACGACGCCTCGGCCACCCTGATCCATCAGCTGGCCACGGCGGGCACGGTGTTCCTGCTGCTGACCGTGCGGGCCGGTGAGCCGGCACCGGACGCGGTGGTGGCGTTGTGGAAGGACGCCGTGCTGACTCGGATCGAGCTGGCCGGACTCACCGAGTCCGCGGTCGGAGACCTGCTCGGCTCCGTGCTGGCCGGGCCGGTCGACCCGGCGGTGACCGCCGCGCTGGCCCGGCGCTGCCGGGGGAACGCGCTGTTCCTGCGCGAGCTGGTGCTCGGTGCGCGGGCCGAGGGGACGCTGCGCCAGGACGGGCACCTGTGGCGGCTGGTCGGCCCGCTGGCGCCGTCCAGCCGGCTGGTTGAGCTGGTCGAGGCCCGGCTCGCCGACCTCTCGGACGCCGAGCGCGCGTTCATGGAGATCGTGGCGGTGGGGGAGCCGCTGGGCCGCGCGGAGCTGGCCGCGCTGGGCGACCAGGGGCTGGCCGAACGGCTGGAGCGAATGGCGCTGCTGAGCTGCCGGCCGGCCGGGCGGCGGCTGGAGCTGCGGCTGAGCCACCCGATCTACGGTGACGTCCTGCGCGCCCGCATGCCCCCGCTGCGGGTGGCCGACGTGTCCCGCCGGCTGGCCGAGGTGATCGACGGGTGCGGCGCGCGCCGGCGGGAGGACACCCTGCGCGTGGCCACCTGGCGACTGGACGGGGGCGGCGGCCGGCCCGAGCAGATGGTGGAGGCGGCCGTGCAGGCCCGCTGGCGGCACGACCTGGCGCTGGCCGAGCGGCTGGTCGGCCACGCGCTGGTCACCGGCGGCGGGTTCGAGGCGCGGTTCCTGGCCGCGCAGATCGCCAACCTGCAGGGACGGGCGCACGACGCGGAACGGATGCTGGAGGGTCTGGCCCCGGCCACCGACGACCAGCTCGGCCGGGTGGCGATCAGCCGGATCGACAACTCGGCGTTCCATCTCGGCGATGTGGACCGCGCGGTGCGCATCGCCACCGAGGCGGAGGACCGCCTGGCCGACCCGGAGTGGCGGCACAAGATCGCCGGACGGCGGTCCGCGCTGCTGCTGGCCACCACCGGTCCCCGGGCCGCCGCCGCGACGGCGGTGCCCCTGCTGGAGACGGCGGAGGGCCCGGCGCTGGTGTGGGCCTGCCAGGTGGCCGCGTACAGCCTGGGGCGGCTGGGCCGGCTCGACCAGGCACTGGCCGCCAGCGAGCGCGGCCACCGGGCCCACCAGCACCTGAGCGAGCCGGCGCAGTGGTACCCGTTCGACTGGCATCCGTGGGTGCAGCTGTTCAACAGCTGCGAGATCCATGCCTTCGCCGGGCGCCTGGCCGAGGCCGAGCGGACCGCCACCGAGCAGTACCGGCAGGCGCTGGCCGAGCGGTCGACGGAGGCGCAGGCCTGGTGGGCCTGGCAGCTGTGCCGGGTGCTCGGCCAGCGGGGGCACCTGGGCCGCGCGGCCCGGCACGGCCGGGAGGCCGTTGCGCTGTTCGAACGGCTGGGGCGGCCGCAGTTCACCGCGTTCTGTCTGGCCCACCTGGTGCCGGCCCTGGCCGCGCTCGGCGACCACCCGCGGTCGAAGGAAATGCTCGCGTCGCTCACCGGTCTGCACCTGCCCACCAACCTGCTGATGGCCGCCGACATCGAGCTGGCTTCGGCGTGGGCGGCGGTGGCCGACGGGAACCTGCGCCGGGCCCGGGCCCGGCTGCGCCGCACCGCCGCGCTGGCCGCTTCGATCGACGACCGGGTGATGGAGTCGACCGCCCTGCACGACCTGTGCCGGATCGGTCACCCCGCCGACGCGGCCGACCGCCTGGCCGAGCTGTGCGGGCTGATCGACGGCTCGCTGGCCCTCGCCCGCGCCCGCCACGCGCGGGCGTTGCTGGACGGGGACGCCGAGGCGCTGGAGACGACGTCCCGGGACTTCGAGGAGATGGGCGCCGACCTGCTCGCCGCCGAGTGCGGCTGCGACGCGGCGGTGTGCTGGCAGCGGTCCGGCCGGGAGCAGCGCCGGGCCCGGGCGGTCCGGCGCGCGGCCGGCCTGATCCAGCGCTGCCGGGGTGCCCGCACCCCCGCCCTGCTCCCGCTGCACGGCCGCGCGGTGCTGACCCGGGGGGAGCGGGAGGTCGTGCTGCTCGCCGCCTCGGGCCGCAGCACCAAGGCCATCGCCGCCGAGCTGCAGCTTTCCGCGCGCACGGTCTCCAACCACCTGCAACGCGCCTACGACAAACTGGGCGTGAACCGCCGCACCGAACTGGCCGCCATCCTCGCCGAGGAACCCGACGCCCAGATGACCCGGTCCGGCGAGCACCCGTAGGTGGCCGCCTGCCTGTGGTGGACCGTTCAGCGGAACCCGGGTTGCTGGCGGGGGTGGGGCGGGTGAGGGTCGTGGGGTGGAGCCGGCGGAGCTGGGTGGTGTGGGGACGGCGGTGGGGGCGCTGGAGCGGCGGGCGGATGCCGACCCGGACGCTGAGCTGGTGCGGTTCGAGGACGGCACCCGGGTGGGCGTCGGCGAGCTGGACGCCGGGTCGCGGGCGGTGGCGGCCAGGTTGGCGGAGCGGGCCGAGCCGGGCGCCTCCGTGGCCACCTGCCTGGTCCCGGGCCGGGACGCGGTGGAGCTGGTCTTTGGGTTGGCTCGGCTCGGGGTGGCCGAGGTGCCGCTGCCGCTGGACGTGACGGCGGCGTCGGCGCGCGCCCTGCTGGTCGCCACCGGCGCGCGCACGCTGGTGGTCGGCGCGGAGGCGCTGGCCGGCAACGAGCGGCTGGCCGAGCTGGTCACCGTGATACCGGACGTGGTGGTGGTCGGAGCGGGAGCGCCGAAGGAACTGCCGCTGTTGGACGAGCTGCCGCTCCGGCCGGGCGCCGCGGCCCGCCGCCCGCCACCGGAACCCGGCGCTCCGCTGGCCGTGCTGTCCACCTCCGGCACCACCGGCCGGGCCAAGGCGGCCGTGCTGCCGCACTTCGCCGCCGTCCGCCACGCCCAACGGGTGCGGGCCACCATGGGCTACCGTCCCGGTGACGTGCTGTTCAACGTGTTCCCGTGGAACCACATCAACGTCCGGCACGCGGCGCTGCTGCCGGCGCTGCTCTCCGGCGCCCGCCTGGTGGCGCACCGGCGGTTCTCCGCCTCCGGCTTCTGGGCCACCTGCCGGGCCGAGGGGGTCACCGCGTTCAACTTCATGGGCGCGATGCTGGCCATCCTGGACCGGCGCCCGCCCGCGCCGGAGGATGCGGCGCACCGGGTGCGGCTGGCCTATGGGGCGCCGGCGCCGGTGGACCTGGCCCGCCGGTTCCTGGACCGGTTCGGGGTGCGCGCACTGGAGGCCTACGCCTGCACCGAGCTGGGTGACGTGGCCGCCAACACCCCGGACACCTGGCGGCCGGGCACGGCGGGCCGGGTGGTGCCGGAGTACGAGGTGGCGATCCTGGACGAGGCCGGCCGGCCGCTGCCGCCCGGGGAGGTCGGCCAGATCGCCGCCCGCCCCCGGCTGCCGCACATGGCGTTCCTGGAGTACGCGGGCGACCCCGACGCGACGAGCTCGGTGCGCCCGGACGGCTGGTTCCGCACCGGCGACCGGGGCCGGCTGGACGCCGACGGCTACCTGAGCTTCGCCGGCCGGCGTGCCGACGTGGTGCGCCGGCGCGGGGAGAACGTGGCCGCATGGGACGTCGAGCGGGTGCTGGTGGAGATGCCGGGCGTGCTGGACGCCGCCGTGGTCGGCGTGGCCTCCGAGCTGACCGAGCAGGAGATCCTTGCCGTGCTCACCCCGGCCGGCGGCGCCGACCTGACCGGCCCGGCGGTGCGCGACTGGTGCCGGCCCCGGTTGCCCCCGCACGCGCTGCCCCGGTTCGTCCGGATCGTGCCCGAGCTTCCGCGCAACCCGAACGGCAAGGTGCTCAAGGCCGCGCTCGGCCTGGATCCGGACACCTGGGACGCCGGGCGCTGATCACCCGGCCGCCCGCGTCACCAGCTCCACCGCCTCCCGGCACTGCCGGGCGAAGACCGCCATCCGGCGGTTCGGCCGGACCGCCGCCACCCGCAGCAGCCCGATGTCCAGCGGTTCGGCGTCGGTGATGGTGATCGCCCTGGTGGTCTCGTCCGGGGCGGCCGGGCGCTGGTTGAGGATGGTGAACCCCTCGCCGGCGGCCACCAGGCCACGCATGGTCTCGAAGCTGGTGGTCCGGATGATCTCCGGTGGCCGGGCGCCGGCGGCGGCCAGCATGCGCAGCATGAACCGGCTCGGCTCGGGCAGGTCCAGCAGCACCATCGGCGTGCGGGCCAGTTCGCGCAGGGTGGCCCGGTCCCGGCCGGCCACCGGGTGTTCCGGCCACACCAGCGCGTAGGGCCGCAGGGTGGCGAGCGGGTCGAAGGTCATGTCCGGCTCGATCTCCAGCCGGTAGCTGAGCGCGATCTCGCACTCGCCCTGGCGCAGCGCGGTGTGCAGCCCGGCGCCGTCGGACTCCAGCACCCGCACCCGCAGCTGGGGGTGGCGGGTGCGGACCCGGCTGAGCACGTGCGGCACGTAGAACGGCGCCAGCGTGGTGAAGAAGCCGGCGGACAGCTCGCCGGCCGGTTTCTCGCACAGCTCCCGCCCGGTGTCCTCCAGCTCCAGCGCCGCGCGCAGCAGGTGCCGCGCCCGCTCCAGCAGCCCCCGCCCGGCCGGGGTGAGCGCGATGCCCCGGGCGTGGTGGCGGATGAACAGGGCGCAGCCCAGTTCCCGCTCCAGCCGGTGGATCGCCGAGGACAGCGCGGACTGGGAGGTGTGCAGCTGCCCGGCGGCCGCCGAGATGCTGCCCGCCTCGGCGGCGGCCACGAAGTACTGCACCTGCGCGAGGGTGACGTTGGGGCGCCGAAACACGGCCTGACCTCCCTGGATCACGTGATGCGATGCACCGGGGTGAGAAGTTCCGTTTGATCGGCGACCCGCGACCGGCCGAGACTCGGCCCATGCACCAATGTCTCACCACGCGGCAGCGGGAGTTCGTGGATCTCGCCGGCGGGCTGGCCGACGCCTTCGCCGGGCGAGCCGAGAAGCACGACCGGGAAAACAGCTTTCCGGTCCAGAACTACCAGGACATGCGGGAGAGCGGCTTCCTGCGGCTGACCCTGCCGGAGGAGCTGGGCGGCCTCGGCGCGACCCAGGCCGAGGCGATCCCGGCCATCGAACGACTGGCCATGGGGGACGGGGCCACCGCGCTGGCGGTGAACATGCACCTGTCCCCGCTGGGCCAGTGGGCCACCGTCTGGCGGCGCACCAGGGACCCGCGCATCGAGGCGTTCCTGCGCGAGGCGGCCCGGGACAAGCTGGTCTGGGCGTCGGTGACCAGTGAGCTGGGCATGCCCAACCTGATGACCGACGCGCGCACCGCGGCCGAGGCGGTGCCCGGCGGCTTCCGGCTGAACGGCCGCAAGAGCTTCGGCACCAACACCTCGGTGGCCACCCACTGCTCGACCACCGCGCGCTACGAGGACCCGGAGCGCGGCCCCCGGCTGCTGCTGCTCCGGATCTCCCTTTCCGACCCGGCGGTGGTCATCCACCCGACCTGGGACACGCTGGGCATGCGCGGCACGCAGAGCAACGACGTGGAGTTCCGGGACCTGTTCGTGCCGGCGGAGGCGGTGGTGCACTCGCTGCCGGTCGGCCACCTGGACGCCCGGGTCCTGGAAACCGTGTTCGCCTGGGCGATGCCGGCGTTCGGCGCGGTCTACAACGGCATCGCGCTGGGTGCGCTGGACTGGACCCGGCGACAGCTGGCCCGGCGCGGCGGCCGGCCGAAGCCGGCGGTCCTGGACAGCCTGGCCCGGGCGGAGATCCTGCTGGAGCAGTCCCGCGCGACGCTCTACCGGCACGCCGAGGAGGTCACCTCCCGGCGGCTGTTCGAGCAGCTGGACGTGCAGCAGGGGCTGGCCCGCTGCGCGCTGGTCAAGTACGTGTGCTCGAACAACGCGGTGGCCGCGATGCACCTGCTGGTGGAGATCCTGGGCGGCGCGTCCTACACGCGGGCGCTGCCGTTCGAGCGGATGTGGCGGGACGTGCAGGCCGGGCCGTTCATGCCGTTCGGAAACCACGCCGCCCGCGAGCTGATCGGCGCCACCTCGGTCGGGGTGGAGCTGGCGCCGGTGATCGGGTTCGACGAGACCGGCCCGGACAGCCGGCCCAAGACCGTCACCGCCTAGGGGAGCGAGATGAGCGACCACCGCGAGGACACCACCGTGCGCGCGCTGTTCTGCATCGGCGTGCGGGACGCCTTCTTCGCCGCCGGCGACGACGAACGGGCGGCGGTGATCGACGGGTCCCGCCGGGCGTTCGACGACCTGGCCGGCCGGTTCGGGCTGCGCGTTCTGGGCACCTTCGACGACGACGAGGTGATGGTCGGGCCGTCCACCACGTTCCCGTGGACCGCGTACATCCTGGCCGACGTGCCGGACTACGCCACGGCGGCGCGGGTGTGCGGCATCCTGCGCGAACACCCGGTCGGCGAGGCCCGGCTGTGGAAGTACTTCACCATCCAGGCCCGGCTCGGCCGGCCGCTGTTCTTCGGCAACGAGTAGGGGGCCGCGATGACCGGGAAAGTGGCCGTGGTCACCGGGGCCGCGCGCGGGCTGGGGGCGGCCGTGGCCGGCGAGCTGCACGCGCTCGGCCACCGGGTGGCGCTGCTGGACCTGGACGGCGAGGGGGCGCGGCGGCGGGCGCAGGAGCTGGGTGGAGCCGCGTTCGGGGTAAAGGTGGACGTCCGGGACCCGGTGGCCGTGCGGGCCGCGCTGGACCGGGTGCGCGAGCGGCTGGGCGTGCCCCAGGTGCTGGTGAACAACGCGGCGCGGACCGTCTCCCGCTCGGTCTGGGAGATCGAGCTGGACGAGTGGGACGACGTGCTCGCGGTGAACCTGCGCTCCGTGCTGGTGCTGACCAGGGAGCTGGCGCCGGCCATGCGCGAGCGGGGCTGGGGGCGGATCGTGAACATGGCCTCGCTGGCCGGGCAGCAGGGCGGCCTGGTCGCCGGCGCGCACTACGCCTCGTCCAAGGCCGGCATCCTGGTGCTGACCAAGATCTTCGCCCGGGAGCTGGCCCCGTACGGTGTCACGGTGAACGCGGTGGCGCCGGCCGCCGTGCGCACCCCGGTGATGGACGGCATGGACCCCGAACGGTTGGAGAGCGCCCGCGCCGCCATCCCGGTCGGCCGGTTCGGGCAGCCGGAGGAAGTGGCCGGGCTGGTCGGTTTCCTCTGCGGCGAGCGGACCGGCTACCTCACCGGCGCGACCGTGGACGTGAACGGCGGCGCGTTCATGCGCTGAGCTCATCGGGCCAGCCGGGGCAGCACCTGGTCGCGGAAGCCGGTCAGCAGTTCGTCCGGCAGGTCGTAGGAGCCGACGTGCTGCAGCAGCACCCCGTCCACCCCGGCGGCGCGCACGCCGGCCAGCCGCTCCGCGATCTGTGCGGCGGTGCCGAACAGACAGAACGCCCGGGCGAACCGGGCCGCGTCGGCGTCGGTCAGGTACCGGTCGCAGGCCCGGACCGCCGCCGGCCAGTCCTCGGCGTGCACCAGGTCCGGGTAGACACCGGGCACCCGGTCCGGCGCCTCGACCCGCACGCCGGCCATGGCCAGGAACGGCCCACCGCCGCCCTGGGCGATCGCCACGCAGATCGGTTTCAGCTCTCGGGCGTCCCGGTCCACGTCCTCGGTCACCCGGCAGAACGCGGACGCGGTCACCGGCACCGGCTCCCGGCCGGCCCGTCGCGCGCCCTCGCCAACCCGGGCCACGGCGGCGGCCAAGGGCTCCGGGGCGATCCCGGCCAACAGGATCGCGCCGTCGGCGATCTCCCCGGCCAGCCGGAGGTTGTTCGGCCCGGTGGCGGCCAGGTGGATGGGCACCGGCGCCGGGTCGCGCAGCCGGGACACCGCCCCGGCGCCGAAGTCCACCTCCGACCCGGCGAGCAGCGCGCGCACCGTGCCCAGCCGTTCGCGCACCTCGCGCCCGGTGGACGGGCGCAGCCCGATGGGGGCCACCGAGCTGTTGCCCACCCCCGCGCCCAGCGTGAACCGCCCGGGGGCCAGCTCGGCGACCGTGCGGGCGGCGGAGGCGAGCACGCTGGGGTGGCGGGTGACCACGTTGGTCACCGCCGTGCCGATGCCGATCCGCCCGGTGCCCGCCGCGGCCAGCGCCGCCACCGCGAACACGTCCCGCCAGAGCAGCTGCGAGTCGGGGAACCACACCTGGTCGAACCCGGCCCGCTCGGCGTCGGCCGCGAACCGGGCCAGCCGGCCGGCCGGCGCGCACGGCGGTACCCGGATGCCGATCCTCATACCGGCATCCGGGCGCTCAGCTCGGACAGGAACCGGACCACGGCCTCGGCCACCTCGGTCGGCTTCTGTTCCATTAGCGGCACGCATCCGCCCGGGATGATCACCTGGCGGGGTTCGGTTACCGGGTCCAGCCGGTTCGCCAGCTCGGCGAGCGCGGGCAGCGCGAACGGGTCGCCGTCCCCGGTCAGCAGCAGCACCGGGGCGCGCACCAGGCCGATCCGCCGCTCCATCCGGTAGCGGCCGCAGGCCCGGTGCCCCTCGGCCGGGTCGACCCCGGGGGCCAGCGCGTCGCGGATGAAGCGGTCCAGCAGCGGCGCGGCCGGTTCGGGGTAGTAGGGCGCCCGCCCGGCCCACAGCTGCCCGAGATGGGCGCCGTCCCTGCTTTGTTCCGCCACGTCTACGGCGGGGCCGCCGGCGTGTTTCGCCCGGTACTCCGGCCCGGTCCACGGGGTCGAGGAGAGCACCAGGGCGGCCACCCGAGCGGGGGACCGGGCGGCCAGCTCGATCGCCACCGCGCCGCCGGTGTGGTGGCCGAGCACGGTGGCCCTCGGCACGCGCAACGCATCCAGCAGCGCCAACGCGCCGGCCGCGTAGTCCTCGATGCGCTGCGGCGCGGGCAGCTTCACGCTCTGCCCGAACCCGGGCATGTCCATCGCCACCACCCGGTTGCGGGTGGCCAGCAGCGGCAGCAGCTCGCGGAACTCGTCCACCGAGCGCGGCGTCTGGTGCAGCAGCAGGACCACCGGGCCTTCGCCCTGCTCGACGTAGTGCAGCTGGCCCACCGGGGTGTCGGCGTAGCCGAAGCGCGGGGCCACCTAGACCTTCACCGAGTAGCGGCGCAGCGCCCGGGTGGCCACGATGCGCAGCACCCGGTCGAACAGGAAGCCGAGCACGCCCAGCGTGACGATGCCGACGAACACCCAGTCGATCCGCCCGTAGTTGCGGGAGGTCCAGATCAGTGCGCCCAGCCCCACCTGGGAGGCGACGATCTCGGCGGACACGATGGTCAGGAAGCTGTTGCCCATGGCCAGCCGGGCGGCGGTGACCACGTGCGGCACCACCGCCGGCAGCACCACGAAGCGCAGCGTCTGCACCCGCCCGGCGCCCAGGCTGGCGGCCGCGCGCAGCTTGTCCTCGTTGATCGACAGCACCCCGGCGATGGTGTTCAGCACCACGATGAACACCGAGGTGTAGAAGATCAGCACCACCTTGGAGGACTCGCCGATGCCGAACCACACCACGGCCAGCGTGACGAACGAGATGGGCGGGATGAACCGGAAGAACTCGATGTACGGCTCCAACAGCGCACGCACGATCCGCACCCGGCCCATGAGCAGCCCCATCGGCACGCCGACCAGCAGCCCGGCCAGCCAGCCGACCAGGATCCGCCGGGACGAGGCGACGACCGAGTTGCCCAGTGTGCCGTCCGCCGCCAGCTCCCCGAACGCGCGCACGGTGTCCACCGGCGAGGCCACCAGCGCCGCCCCGTACACCGAGGCCAGCGCCTGCCACACGGCCAGCCCGAGCAGCAGCGAGGCCGCGTAGACCACCGGCGAGCGCAGGGAACGCCGGTCCTTCACCCTCGGTGCCTCGGTGATCGTCATGCCGGCTGGTCCAGTCCCTGGTCGCGCATGGTCTTGCGCACCTCCTCGCCGATGTCGGCGCGCAGCGCGGCGGCCAGCTCCAGCGCTTCGGCGCCGACCAGTGAACGCGGCCGGTCCAGCGGCACCCGGTAGATGCTCTTGATGGACGCGGCCGGGCCGGCGGTCATCACCGCGATCCGGTCGGCGAGCAGGATCGCCTCGCCGATGTCGTGGGTCACGAACAGCACCGTGCACCCGGAGCTGCGCCAGATCCGGTCGGTCTCGACCTGCAGGACCTCGCGGGTCTGCGAGTCCAGCGAGCCGAACGGCTCGTCCATCAGCACCAGCCTCGGCCCGTTGGCCAGCACCCGGGCGATCTGCACCCGCTGGCGCATGCCGCCGGAGAGCTGGCCGGGCCGTCGGTCCGCGCAGTGCCGCAGGCCCACCAGGCCCAGGTACTCGTCCGCGATGCGCGCGCACTCGGCTTTCGGCACGCCGCGCATCCGGGGGCCGAAGGTGACGTTCTGGGCCACGGTCAGCCAGTCGAACAGCGCCTCGCTGCTCTGGAACACCATGCCGCGGTCCGGGCCGGGCTCGGTCACCGGCGCGCCGTCCACGGTCACCGATCCCGAGCCGGGCGAGAGGTACCCGGCCAGCGTGGACAGCAGCGTCGACTTGCCGCAGCCGCTCGGCCCGAGCAGGCAGAGGAACTCGCCGGCGGTGATCTCCAGGTCGATGTCCCGCACCGCCTGGAACGCGCCGAACCGGATCCCGACGCCGTCGAACCGGGCGCTGGCGCCCCGGGTCCGCGCCAGATCGGTCGCGGGTTGGGTCACGGCCATCATTGCCCCGCGTTCCGGCTGTACCAGCCGATGAGGGCCGCCCGGGACACGTCCGGCTTGCTCTTGGCCACGCCCCGGTCCAGGTAGAACTGGGCCACCGAGTCGTAGGCCCGGACGTCTTCGGCCGTGATGTCCCGGACCCGGAAGTCGATCTGCTTCACCGCGTTCAGGGTCTGCTCGGGCGGGATCTTGGTCTCCTTCTGGGTGTCGGCGGCCGCGGTGTTCGGGTCACTCCGCACCCGGTCGGCACCCTGAGCCAACGCCCGGGCGACCTTGCCGGCCAGCTGCTCGTTGTCGCGCAGCCAGCTCTCCTTGGTCATCAGCCAGTGGGTGTACTTCCACCCGTACTGGCCGGTGGTCGAGACGATCTTGTTGCCCTGGTCGGCGCCCTTGGTCGGCCACGGTTCCCACAGCACGTAGGCGTCCGCGTCGCCGCGCCGGACCAGGGTCGGGATCTCCGCCGCGCCGGCGGTGACCATCCGGACCCCGGCCGGGTCGATCCCCTTGGCCTGCAGGAACTTCACCGCCGAGACCTCGGAGAGGCCGGGCACCACGGCCATCGTCCTGATCTGTGCCGGATCGGTGATCTCCGGCCGGGTGACCACCTTCAGGTAGTCCCCGGACTGCTCGTAGACCAGCAGCGCGCGCAGGTCCGGGATGTGCCCCAGCTGGCCGATCGAGGTGACCTCCGAGCTGGCCGCCATCTGCACCTGCCCGGTGGCCAGCGCGTCCACCCCGTCGCCGCCGACGGCGTACCGCACCAGCTCCACGTCCACCCCCTGCTGGTGGAACAGGCCCTGGTTCTTCGCCACGAAGAACGGCGCGTACGCCTGGTCGATGCCGACCGAGATGCGCACGTGCGGCAGCGAGGCGTTGCCTTGGGCAGGCGAGCCGGCGGAGTCGGTGGACCCGGCCGTGCAGCCGGTCAACAGGGCCAGACCGGCGATCGACAGTGACGCTCTTTTCCGCCAGGACATCGCTACCTCACGTCGTCTCAGGTTGTGCGCTGGACCGTAGGGAGCGGGCGGGCGACGCGCGTCACATTCGGTCCGCTGAACGGACCGGGCGGCGTCTCGGTAGGCAGAACGGAGCATTGGGGCGAGGCGTGGGCGGCCACCTAACGTCGAGCGCGACCGAGGAGGAGACTTGCCCGATCGCGCCCGGCTACGAGTGTTGGACCTGACCGACGAGCTGGCGTTCCAGGGGGCGCGGTTGCTGGTCGGGCTGGGCGCCGAGGTGCTCAGGGTGGACGACGGCGGCCCGCTGGGCGCCGCCGCGGCCGCCCACTGGCACGCCGGCAAGCGCCGGCTGCCCGGGGGCGACCTGGACGAACTGGCCGCCGGCGCGGACGTCGTGCTGGAGAGCGGACCGCTGCGCGAGCTGCGGGGCATCCGGCCGGACGGTTCCTCCCGCTGGCCGGACGCGGTGCACGTGGTGGTCACCCCGTTCGGGCTGACCGGCCCGCGCCGGCACTGGCTGGCCGGCGACCTGGTGCTGGCCTCGGCGGGCGGGATGAGCTGGCTGGGCGGCCGGGCGGACGGCCCGCCGAAGCCCCCGCCGCGCGAGCAGGCCGTGCAGCTGGCCGGGGCGCACGCGGCCATCGCGGCGCTGCTCGGCGTGTTGGCCGCCGACCGCATCGGCACCGGGCAGCTGGTGGACATCTCCGCGCAGGAGGCGGTGGCCGCGACCCTGGAGACCGCGGCGATCAGCTGGATCCACTCCGGCCGGTTCCCGGTACGCAACGGCGGGGTGTACGAGCACGTGGCGCACCGGATCTTCGCCGCCGCCGACGGCCACGTGGCCGGTGGCTACTCCGGCAGCAACCGGATGTGGACCGACCTGCTGGCCTGGATGGTCGAGGAGGGCGAGGCCGGCGAACTGGTCGACGAACGGTACGCGGACCCGGTGACCCGCTGGCGCGCCCGCCCGACCGTGGACGAGATCGTCGCCCGGTTCGCCGCGAAACGCACCGCGTCGGCGCTGGCCGAGCAGGCCCGCGCCCGCGCACTCCCATGGGCCGAGGTTGTCCCTCCGGCCCGCCTCACCGAGAACCCCCAACTGCTGGCCCGCGACTTCTTCGCCCGAGTGACCGGCGAGGCCCTCCCCGAGGCCGGCGCCCTGAACACCGGCTTCCCCTGGAACGCCCCCGGCCGCCCCCGCCCCGTCACCCTCCACCCGCTCCGCGAAACCCACACCCCCTGGCACTCCACCCACCCACGCGGCCGGCGCGCGGTCGCCGCGCCCGGCCTGCCCGGCGGGCCGGGCCTGTCGGGTGTGCGGGCGTTGGGTGGGGTGCGGGTGCTGGATCTGACGTGGGTGTTGGCGGGGCCTTATGCCACCAAGGTGTTGGCGGAGCATGGGGCGGAGATCGTGAAGGTGGAGTCGCGGCACCGGCAGGATCCGACGCGGTTCGCGCCGTCCATGCGGCTGCGGCCCGACGGCGGACCGGACTCGAGCGGGTACTTCGTCAACTTCAACCGGGGCAAGCGCGGGGTGGCGCTGAACCTGCGCACCGAGCGGGGCCAGGGGCTGCTGCGCGAGCTGGCGGCGCGGTGCGACGTGGTGGTGGAGAACTTCAGCCCGGGTGTGCTGGCCCGGTGGGGCCTGGACTACCCGAGCCTGCGCGCGGCCAACCCGGACGTGATCCTGCTGTCCATGGCCGGGGTGGGGCAGACCGGGCCGTGGCGGGACGCGGTGACCTTCGCCGACACGCTGGCCGGGATGTCCGGCCTGTCCAGCGAGACCCGCGACCCCGGCGGCCCGCCGCAGGGGCTGACCTTCGGCCTGGGTGACATGGTCGCGGCGAACGCCGGGGTGCTCGGCGTGCTGGACCTGCTCGCCGCCGGCCGGGGCGGCCTGGTCGACCTGTCCCAGCTGGAGGCGATGGCGGCCACCATGGGGCCGGCCGTGCTGGAGGCGGCGCTGCCGGACGGCGAGCGCGACCAGCGCACCGCCGAACACCCGAACCGGTCCACCCGGGCCTGCCCGCACGGCATCTACCCGGCGGCCGGTGAGGACCGGTGGGTCGCCATCGCGGTGCGCACCGACGAACAGTGGTCGGCGCTGGCCGAACTGGCCGGCCTGGATCTCCCCCGGCACAGCGGCCTGGCCGCGCGGCGGGCCGACGAGGACCGGATCGACGCCGCCCTGGCCGCCTGGACCGCCACCGAGGACGCCGCCACCACCGCCGAGCGGCTGCAGGCCGCCGGGGTGCCGGCCGCGCCGGTGGCCACCGGGCGGGACCTGGTGGAGGCGGACGAGCAGCTGGCCGCGCGAGGGTTCTACCCGACGCTCACCCACCCGCTGATCGGCCCGGTGCGGCACGAGGGAGTGGTGGCCCGGCTGTCCGCGACCCCGGGCCGGCTGGACGCGCCGGCCCCGCTGCTCGGCGAGCACACCCGGGACGTGCTGCGGGAGCTGCTCGGCCTGGACGAGCGGGAACTGACCGAGCTGACCGAGGCGGGGGTGCTGGAGTGAACGCGGTGCTGCGGGTGGAGACGGACGGCAGAGTGGCCACCGTGCGGGTGGACCGGCCGCCGGCCAACGCGGTCACCCCGGCGGTGATCGAGGAGTTCCTGGCCGTGCTGCCGCCGCTGGCGCGGGACCCGTCGGTGCGCTGCATCGTGATCACCGGCACCGGCCGGTTCTTCATCGCCGGCGCGGACATCGCGGTGATGCGCGACCTCTCCGCCCCCAACCAGGACCGGATGCGCCGGTGGATCGAGGTGCAGCGGCTGATCGAGCTGACCCCCAAGCCGGTGCTGGCCGCGATGAACGGGCACGCCCTGGGCGGCGGCGCCGAGCTGTCGCTCGCCTGTGACCTGCGGCTGCTCGCCGCCGGAGCCACGTTCGGCTTCCCGGAGACGGCACTCGGCCTGTTCCCCGGCGCGGGTGGCAGCCAACGGCTGCCCCGGCTGGTCGGGCCGCACCTGGCCAAGCGGCTGATGATCGCGGGGGAGCGGCTTCCCGCGCGGCGGGCGTGCGAGCTCGGCCTGGTCGACGAGGTGGTCCCCGACGACGAGTTCCCGAAGGTGGTCGCGGACCGGGCGCGCGAGCTGGCGGCCGGGCCGACGGCGGCCATCGGCCTGCTCAAGCGGGCGGTGGACGCGGGGGCGGACCTGCCCATCGACGAGGCCATGCGGGCGGACGAGGAGTTCGTGCGCGCCCTGATGCGGACCGAGGACGCGGCCGAGGGGCTGCAGGCCTTCCTGGACAAGCGCCCGCCCACCTTCCGGGGCCGGTGAGCGGACCCGGTTCACCCAGCGGACCGGTGATCTTGGGAGCGGTGGGCGGCGGTGGTGGACTCGCCGAAAGACCGAATGGAGCGTCATGAGCGTACCGAGCGCGGCGCGGCGCGGCGCCCGAGAACGACACAGTCAACGGAGCAAGCAGAGGCTGGGCACCTTGCCCGGCCGGCAGGACTGGTCGACCTGGCCGCACTACCAGGATGCGGCGGCCGGCTTCCGGGGCTACTGGTACCCGGTCACCTACTCCTCCCGCATCACCGGCAAGCCCACCGCGATCACCCTGCTGGGCGAGAAGCTGGTGCTGATCCGCGACGACGGGGTGGCCTACGCGCTGAAGGACCGCTGCCCGCACCGGGGCGTCCCGCTCAGCCAGGGCAACCAGCAGTTCCCCGGCACCATCAGCTGCCCGTACCACGGCTGGACGTTCGACCTGGAGACCGGCGAGCTGCGCGCCGCGATCACCGACGGCCCGGACTCGCCGATCTGCGGCAAGGTGGTCCAGCCGACCTACCCGGTGGCGGAGCGGCTGGGCATGGTGTGGGTGTTCATCGGCGACGGGGAGGACGCCCCGCCGATCGACGAGCAGCTGCCCGAGGAGCTGGTGGGCAACGCCGCCGTGACCGGGTCCCGGATGCAGCCGAGGGCCGGCAACTGGCGGTTCGCCTGCGAGAACGGCTACGACGAGGGGCACGCCAAGTACCTGCACCGCACCTCGCTGTGGCGGCTGTTCAAGCCGATGCCGGTGTGGAACGAGACCCGCATCGTGCGGCGCGGCCGGTGGATCTACCGGGTGCAGGAGAAGCAGTACTGGGACGCCGACTTCCCCGGCCTCGGCCGGTGGAGCAACCAGGCCTGGTACAAGCTGAAGCCGCCGACCGAGGTGGCCAACATCGGCAACACCGGCAGCCACCGCGAGGTGCACCCGGTGATCGCCGCGCAGGAGTTCCCCGGCTTCGCCTCGGTGAGCATGCCCGGGGTGCTGCGCATCGCGTACCCGACGTTCATTCACTACGAGTTCTACGTGCCGGTGGACGCGGGAAACCACCTGTACGTCGGCGTGCTGGTGAACTTCCACCGGGGGCTGCGCGCGCTGCCGTTCTACCTCAAGTACCTGGGCTTCATGCGCTGGCTGTTCCACGGCCAGTTCTCCGCGCAGGACAAGTGGATGGTGGAGCTGACCGACGCCCCGCCGGAGCGGCTGTACCGGCCGGACGACTCGCTGCTGCGCTGGCGCAAGCTGGCCGAGGAGGTCACCGAGGAGCGCCTGTCCCGGCTGCGCGAGCAGGGGGTGCTCTAGATGGCGCGGGTGGTACTCGGCGTCGGGGCGTCCCACTCCACGCTGATGAACACGCACTGGGACAAGGTGGTGCACCGCGCCGACGCGGAGCGGTTCCGCGACGCCCTCGGGGAGGCTCGGGAGGCGATCGCGGCGGCCCGGCCGGACGTGGCGGTGATCATCGGCTCCAACCACTTCCGCGGCTTCTGGCTGGACCTGATCCCGGCCTTCACCCTCGGAGTGGGCGAGGTGATCGCCTCCGGGGAGTCCGGCACGCCGTCCGGGCCTCAGCGCACCGATCCGCCGTTCGCCCAGGCGCTGGCCGAACGGCTGGTAGAGGCGGGCACCGAGGTGGCCATATCCGCCCGGCTGCAGATCGACCACGGCCAGACCCACGCCATCCAGTACCTGTTGGACGGGCTGGACGTGCCGGTGGTGCCGCTGGTGGTGAACGTGTTCGCCGCGCCGCTGCCCCGGCTGGACCGGTGCGCCGAGCTGGGCGCCAACCTGGCCGCCGCGCTCGGCGCGATGCCGGGGGACACCCGGGTGGCGGTGATCGCCTCCGGCGGGCTGTCCCACCAGCTGCCCTGGCCGGCGGACTGGCGGGACCCGCAAGGCGCCGACGAGGAGTTCATGGTCGAGGCCTGGCTGAACGGCCGGGGCGACTGGCAGCGCTACGACGCGCACCGCCGGGAGATCATCACCGCCGCCCGGCCGGTCATCTTCGACGAGTTCGACCGGCGGTTCCTGGCCGACCTGGAGGCCGGCCGGTTGCGCGACTACCTGGCCCTGAGCACGGCGGAGCTGGGGGAGCGGTCCGGCAACGGCGGGCAGGAGCTGCGCACCTGGCTGACCATGGCCGCCGCGCTCGGCTTCGCCCCCGGCCGGAGCCTGGCCTACGCGCCGATGCCGGAGTGGCTGACCGGCATGGGCGCCGCCGTGATCGAACCCGAGCCGGCATGACCGAGGCGACGGTGGCCGACGTGCTCCGGCACGTCACCGAGGACCGGCTGCGGGCCGCCGCGCGCGCAGTGACCGGCATCCCCAGCCCCACCGGCCGGGAAGCGCCACTGGCGCACTGGCTGGCCGACCGGCTCTCCGCCGCCGGGTTGGCCGCGCAGGCCCAACACCTGGACGAGCACCAGGCCAACGCGGTCGGCCGGCTGCGCGGGCGCGGCCAAGGCCCGGACCTGATGCTCTACGCACCGATCGACACCTTGACCACCGGCGACCCCGAGCTGGACCTGCCCTGGATCGGTCCGGAGCTGCGCCCGGACATGCAGCCCGAGGCCCGCAATGAGCACGGGCCGTTCGTCTCCGGCCTCGGCGCGAGCAACCCGAAGGGCCACGCGGCCTGCGTGCTGGTGGTCGCCGAGGCGCTGGCCGCCGCCCGCCCGCCGCTGGCCGGGGACGTGGTGGCCGCGTTCGGCGCCGGCGGCATGCCCACCAACGCGATCTACCCGGAACGACAGAACACCGGGCACGGCGTCGGCTGCTCGTTCCTGCTGGAGCGGGGCTGGCACACCGACCACGCGGTGATCGCCAAGCCGGGCGACTTCATCGCGCACGACGAGGTGGGGCTGTGCTGGCTGGAGGTCACCGTGCCGGGCATCCACACCTACGTGGGCAGCCGGCACCGCCTGCCGTACCGGAACCCCGTCGTGACCGCCGCCCAGGTGGTCACCCGGCTGGAGTCCTGGCTGGCCGACTACCCGGCCGGCCACCGCACCGCCACGGCCGCGCCGCAGGGCGTGATCGGTTCCATCGCCGGCGGCTGGGAGCGGATGCTCGCGGTGACCCCGGCCGCCTGCCGGATCCGGCTGGACCTGCGCATCGCGCCGGGCACCCCGACGCTGGCGGCGAAGCGGGAGCTGGCCGCCTATCTGCGCCAGGTCGGCGCCGAGCTGGGCGTGGACCTCGGCGTGGAGCTGGTGCTGGCCATCCCCGGCACGCGCACCCCGCCGGACGCGCGGATCGTGCGCCTGGCGGTCGACGCCTGGGAGCGCACCAACGGCCGGCCGCACACCCCCGTGCCGGACAACAGCGGCGCCACCGACGCCAACATCCTGCGCGCCCGGGGGATCCCCACCGCGAGGGTGGGCATGCCCAAGGTCGCCTCGGACGAGTTCGACGTGGACTTCTCCCGGGGCATGAACACCGTCGACGTGCGGGCCATGCGCCGGCTCTGCGAGGTACTCACCCGGATCGCCGTTTCCGCCACCTCGCCGGAATGAGGAGAACCATGCAACCCCCGGAGAGCAAGTACGTGAAGGCCGACGGCGTCACGTTCCACTACCACGAGCTGGGCACCGGCCCGGACACCGTGTTCCTGCACGGCGGCGGCCCCGGTTGTACCGGCTGGAGCGACTTCGGGCCGGTCGCCCCGCTGTTCGCGCGGGCGCGCCGCTGCCTGCTGGTGGACCTGTTGCAGTACGGCCGCTCGGACAAGCTCCGGATCACCGGGCCGATGTGGGACTTCCACGCGGCCAAGACGGTGGCGCTGCTGGACTCCCTCGGGCTCGAGGCGCCGGACATCGTGTGCAACTCCTGGGGCGGCACCATTGCGCTGAACCTGGCCGCGAAGTACCCGGACCGCGTGCGCTCGCTGGTGATCACCGGCAGCATGCCGGTGTTCTACGGCCCGCTGGCGCCGCTGCCCGAGGGCGGCCGGCGCGGCCGCAACGCCCGCGACGTCTACTACGGCGGCGAGGGGCCGACCCTGGCCAAGATGCGCGAGCTGATCACCCGGCTGGAGTGGTACGACCCGGCCAAGCTGCCCGAGGAGACCGTCGAGCTGCGCTACCGGCAGAGCCTGGACCCGGGGGAGCGGGAGCTGGCCGCGATGTCCGACTCCCCGCGCGGGGACTGGCAGGACCTGACCGACGAGCTGCCCCGCATCCAGGCGCCGACGCTGTTCATGTGGGGCATGCAGGACGCGTTCCTCACCCCGGACTACCCGTTGATGCTGGCCCGGATGGTGCCGAACGGGAACCTGCACGTGATGGACCACGCCTCCCACCACCTGCAGGAGGAGCGGCCGGCCGAGTACCACGCCGTGGTCAGCGGCTTCCTCGACTCGGTGGCCGGCCGATGAAGCGAGTGGCTCTGGTCCTGGGCCTGGTCGCGGCGGTGGTGCTGGCCCGCCGCCTGGCCGCGCGCAGCAACACCCAAGTGCACCGAATCAATACGCGCGAGAGGACAACGCCGTGAGCATCTGGAACGAACTGGCCCCGGCCGCCTTCCGGCTGGAGTACGTGGACGCCGGCGGGGTGCGCACCCGCACCCTGCGGGCGGGCCCCGAGGGCGAGCACCGCGGGCCGGCCGTGGTGTTCCTGCACGGCACCAGCGGGCACCTGGAGGCGTTCACCCGCAACATCGCGGTGCACGCCGAGCGCTACGACTGCCACGCCGTCGACATGCTCGGGCACGGCTACACCGGCAAGCCGAACCGGCCCTACGAGATCCCCGACTACACCGAGCACCTGCTGGCCTACCTGGACGCGGTCGGGGTGGAGCGGGCGCACATCGTCGGTGAGTCGCTGGGCGGCTGGGTCGGCGCGCGGGCGGCGGTGGAGCACCCGGAACGGGTGGCCAGCCTGCAGCTGCTCTGCGCCGGCGGCACGGTGGCCAACCCCGAGGTGATGGACCGGATCCGCACCAGCACCAAGGCGGCGGTGTCCAGCGACGACGTGGAGCTGACCCGCAAGCGGCTGCGCCTGCTCATGGCCGACCCGGTGGATGCCACCGAGGAGCTGGTCGAGGTCCGGCACGCGATCTACCACGCCCCGGACTTCGTGGCGAACGTGGACAACCTGCTGTCCCTGCAGAACATGGAGATCCGCCGGCGCAACCTGCTGACCCCGGAGTACCTGGGCCGGATCACCCAGCCCACCCTGATCATCTGGGGCCGGCAGAACCCGTTCGGCGAGGTGCCGGAGGCGGACCGGATGCACCGGGCGGTCCCCGGCTCCCGGCTGGAGCTGTTCGAGAAGTGCGGCCACTGGCCGCAGCACGAGCAGGCCGACCGGTACAACCCGATCAGCCTGGAGTTCCTGGCCAAGGCGGCCGGCTGATGCGGGCCGCCCGGTTCCACGCCTGGGGCCGGCCGCCGGTGATGGACGAGGTGGCGGAGCCGGAGCGGGCGCCGGGCGAGGTGCTGGTCCGGGTCACCGCCGCCGCCGTGGCCCACCTGGACCTCACCGTGGCGGCCGGCGACTTTCGCATGCGTCCGGAGCTGCCGTACACCGGTGGCGTGGAGGGCGCGGGCGAGGTGCTGGCGGCGGACCCCGGGGCGCCGGTCTCCGAGGGGGACCGGGTGATGCTGCGCGGCGGCGGGCTCGGGCTGCTGCGCGACGGCTGCTGGACCGAGCGGGTCAGCGTGGCGGCCAAGGCGCTCACCCCGGTGCCCGCCGAGCTGCCGGCGGAGGTGGCGGCGACCTTCTTCGTGCCGGCCACCACGGCCTACGTGGCGCTGCACGACGTGGCCGCGCTGGGCGAGGGCGAAGAGGTGGTCGTGGTCGGCGCGGCGGGCGCCGTGGGGGCGATGCTCACCCAGATGGCGCTGGCCCGGGGTGCCTCGGTCACCGGCGTGGTCGGCCGGGCGGAGCAGCTCTCCTGGGTCCCCGGCGGCGCCCGGGCGGTGGATGCCTCCGACCCGGACCAGGTGGCCGCGCTGGCCGGGCGGCGCTCGGCGACGTTGCTGGTGGACACCCTGGGCGGCCAACGGCTGGTGGAGCGCACCCGTTGGGTCCGCCCGGGCGGCCGGGCGGTGGTGATCGGTTACGTGACCGGCCCGGAGGTGACGGTGGATCTGCCGTCCTGGCTGCTGGACGACGTCGCGCTGCTGCCGGTGAACATGATCCGCCGGGAGCGGCGGGCCCGCGAGGTGGCTGGTTCGTTGGTGGAGCGGCTGGTGGCCGGCGAGCTGCGCCTGGACGTACAGGCCTACCCGCTGGCCCGGGCCGCGAAGGCGGTGGACGACGTGCGGGCCGGCCTGGTGCGCGGCCGGGCCGTGTTGACCCCGTGAACCTAATTGAGCTTGTGAGGTTGGAGGTGGCGGTGGTTCCATACGAGCCCACCGCCACCCGCCTCCGAGGAGCGACGATGCTCAAGCGACTGCTCGTGGCCACCCTGAGCGTCACTGCCTCGGCCCTGCTCGGCATCGGCGTGGTGACGGCCGCCCCGGCGCCGACCGAGTACGCGGTGGCCTGCTACACGTGGTGCTACCCCAGCTGCTTCTGCGCCGCCCCGCCGTCCAACCCCGAGGCTTGATCACCCGGTCCTCCGCCTTCGAGCTCGCCGAGGCGCGGATAACTCGTTAGTGGCCGGGCGTTCCGTTCAGCGGACCGGGTCCGTTGCCCGGGTCACACCGGGCAATCAGGATACTGAGATGACGGCTACGGCAGACGCTACGGCAGTGACCGCCGGATACCTCGAGCAGCAGAACAGCGTGCTCGGCAAGGTCCAGTTCATCCTGGAGGCGTTCGGCCCGGACGACGAGCACCTGAGCCTCTCCGAGATCGCCCGGCGGTCCGGGGTGGCCAAGGCCTCGGTGCACCGGCTCGCCCAGGAACTGCTGCGCTGGGGCGTGCTGGAGCGGCGTGGTTCGGACTACCGGCTGGGCATGCGCCTGTTCGAGATCGGCCAGCGGGTGCCCCGGCAGCGCATTCTCCGGGAGGCGGCCCGGCCGTACATGGAGGACCTCTACCAGGCCACCGGCGAGACCATCCACCTCGCCGTGGCCGACGGGCTGGACGTGCTCTACTTGGAGAAGGTGTCTGGTCACGGGCAGGTCCGCCGCCCGTCCCGGGTGGCCGGGCGGATGCCGCTGTACTGCACCGCGACCGGGAAGGCGCTGCTCGCCTTCGGCCCCCGGCGGCTGCTGGACGAGGTGGTCGCCAACCCGTTCGAGCGGATCACCCCGCAGACCGTGGGTGCGCCCGGGCTGCTGCTGCAGGAGCTGGCCCGGATCCGCGAGCTGGGCTACGCGGTGGAGCGCGAGCAGACCAAGACCGGCTACCTCAGTGTCGCCATCCCACTGCGGAGCCCGACCGGGGCCGCGCTGGCCGCGCTGTCGGTGACCGGGCCGGTGTTCCGGGCCGACGTGCCCAAGTACGCCGGCCTGCTCGACATGGTCAGCCACCGGATCACCAAGACCATCGGCGCACTGGCGACTGACTGAGCGGCCCGGTCCGCCCAGCGGGCCCGGATGGTTGCCGGTTCAACGGCTCCTGGTGAGGGTGGCCACACCCGAACTGGTGAGGTGACCATGACCCAGATGGTGCGGCCACCGGACGACCGGACCACCACCCGGCGCGCGCGGACGCTGGCCGAGGTGTGCGACACCCTGGTCCCGTCCGTCGAACCGCCCGCCGGTGAGCCGGCGGAGTTCTACGCCCGGACGGCCGGCGACCTCGGCATCGCCGAGCTGCTCGCCCCGGACGCGGCCACCGGGGCGCTGCTGGACGCGCTGGGCGAGCGCGGGTTCGCCGATGCGCCGCTGCCCGAGCGCACCGCCCTGCTGCGGGACTGGATGCTGCGCGGCCCGCACGCCCCGGCGCTGCGCGGGCTGTGCTCCGAGGTGCTCGGCGCCTACTACTCGCTGCCCGACGCCGGCGGGCGCAACCCGAACTGGGCCGACCTCGGCTACCCCGGCCCGGTCAGCGCCCCGCCCGCCGTCGCCGAACGGCTGGACACCCTGCGGCCCGAGGGCGACCAGGTCACCCTGACCGCCGACGTGTGCGTGGTCGGCTCCGGCGCGGGCGGTTCGGTGATCGCCGCCGAGTTGGCCGGCTGGGGGCGGTCGGTGCTGGTGGTGGAGGCGGGCCGGCAGTGGACGCCGGCCGACTTCCGGCAGCTGGAGCACGACATGGCCGGGATGTACCTGCGCGGCGGCCAGTTCAGTGCCGAGGGCGGCACGATCGGCCTGCTGGCCGGTTCGGCGCTGGGCGGTGGAACCGTGATCAACTCGATGGTCTGCCTGGACCCGCCGGCCGAGGTCCGCGCGGCCTGGGCGGCCGAGCACGGGCTGGCCGACGTGGCCACCGCCGCCTTCGACGAACACCTGGCGTCCGTGCGCGCCCGGCTGAACGTGAACACCGAGCGCACCGTGCTCGCCCCGGCCGCCGAACCGATGGTCGACGCGCTGGACAAACGGGGCCTGGCCTGGGAGGCCATCGCGCGCAACTGCGCCGATGACGACGACGCGCGGCTGTGCGGGTTCTGCAACGCGGGCTGTCAGCAGGGCTCGAAACAGTCCACCGACCGGACCTACCTGCGGGACGCGGCCCGGGCCGGCGCCCGGTTCCTGACCGGCACGAACGTGCGGCGGATCCTGGTGGACGGCGGTGCGGCGCGCGGCGTGGTCGGCACGCTGACCCGGCCGGACGGCTCCACCGCGGAGGTGACCGTGCACGCGCCCACCGTGGTGGTGGCGGCCGGCGGGATCGAGACCCCGGCGCTGCTGCTGCGGTCCGGGATCGGCGGCCCGGCTGTGGGCCGGCACCTGCGGCTGCACCCGGCCTACTTCGTCAGCGGGGTGTATCCGCGGGAGATCAACGCCTGGTCCGGGCAGATCCAGACGGCGGTCTCGTTCGCCTTCCACAACGCGGCCGAGGGCGCCGGCTTCCTGCTGGAGCACGTGACGCTCAGCCCGCGCGGCTGGGCGGCGCAGCTGGACTGGACCGACGGGGCGGCGCACAAGCGGGAGATGCGCAAGCTGGCCCGGGTGGCGCCCTGGCACGGGGTGGCGCACGACCACGGCAGCGGGGAGGTGGTGCTGGACGCCGAGGGTGAAGCGGTGGTGCGCTGGCGGCTGGCCGACCCGGTGGACCGGCGGGTGGCCGCGCTGGCGCACGTGGAGCTGGCCCGGCTGCACCACCTGGCCGGGGCCGAGGAGATCTACACCTTCCACACGCCGGAGCTGCGCTGGCGGGCCGGCCAGGACTTCGAGGAGTTCCGCCGGCGGCTGGACGCGGCGGAGCACGAGGGGGTGCCGGCCTCCGCGCACCAGCTGGGCTCGGCCCGGATGGGCGCCGACCCGGCCACCTCGGTGGCCGATACGCGCGGGCAGCTGCACGACGTGCGCGGGGTGTGGATCGGGGACGCGGCGGCGATGCCCACCTCGCCGGCGGTGAACCCGATGATCACTACCATGGCGCTGGCCCGGCGGACCGCGTTCGCCATGGCCGGCGAGCGGGTGAGCGCCTGATGGCCGAGCGACACATGATGGCGGTGTCCGACCGGGAGCTGCCGTTCCACCCGGACCGGGCGGCGCTGCTGGTCATCGACATGACCAACGACTTCGTGGCCGGCGGCGCACCCTACGAGTGCGCGGCGGCCCGGGCGCTGATCCCCCGGATCAACCGGCTGATCGGGCTGGCCCGCGATCGTGGGCTGCCGGTGGTCTACACCACCCAGGTGCACCGGGCGGACGGCGCCGACCTGGGCATGGTGCGCTACCTGCACCCGATCACCGCGTCCGGCGCCGCGCTGGTGGAGGGCACCGAAGGCGTCCGGGTGCACCCGGACGTCGACTTCCGGGAGGACCGGGACGAGCTGCTGGTGAAGCGGCGCTACTCGGCCTTCCACGGCACCGACCTGGAGGAATCCCTCCGGGCCAGGGGAGTGGACTCGGTGATCGTCACCGGCGTGGCCACGCACTCCTGCTGCGAGGCCACCGCCCGGGACGCGCTGTTCCGGGACTTCGCGGTGTTCTTCGTCGCCGACGCGACCGCGACCGTCGGGCTGGCCGACGCCGGCTGGGGCGAGTTCACCCCGGAACAGGTGCAGCGCTTCGCGCTCACCGACATCGCGCACTTCATCGGCCGGGTCGGCGACACCGACGAGCTGGCCGCGCTGCTGGAATCAGGGAGGTAGACAGGTGCCCGAGGAGAACGCGCGCGCCGCCGGCCGGCTCTGGCAGGCGATCGACGACAACTCGCTGACCCCGGTGCCGGAGGAGGAGCGCAAGTCCGGCTGGTACCTGTCCTGGCTGCCGGCCGGGATCGCCACCTCGCTGCTGCAGCTGACCATCGCCGGCACCATCACCGCGCTGGTCGGCTCGGTGCTCGGGCTGGTGGCCGGGGCGCTGGTCGGCGTCTTCGTGATGGCGCTGGGCTGGCTGTTCGGCAACATCGCGCGGGTGGAGGGGCTGTCCAGCACCGTGCTGCCCCGGTTCTACGGCCTGGGCCTGCGCGGCTCGGCGATCTCCTCACTGGCCTTCGGCGTGATGATCATCGGCCTGCTGGCCAGCGAGAACGTGGTGCTCTACCACGGCACCCTGTTCGCCTTCGGCTGGCCGGACAGCACGGGCAACCGAGTGCTGATCTACGGCCTGCTCACCCTGGTCTGGGTGCTGCTGAGCATGTTCGGCATCAAGATGGTCACCCGCACCTCGTCGGTGCTGGTGGTGGTATTCCTCTGCCTGCTGGCCTACATGACCTTCCGCATCTACGGCGAGTCCCCGGTGACCCTGGCCGACGCGTTCACCCAGGCCAGCACCTCGGTGGTGGGGTCGGAGGAGGCCCGGTTCTTCACCGTGGTCGGCATGCTGGGCGGCCAGGGCGGCGCGCTGATCCTGGTGAACGCCGACTACGCGCGGTACGCGCGGGGCAAGGGCGCGGTCGGCGGGGTCAGCCTGACCGGGGTGATCATGCTGGACATCGTCGGCATCGCGCTGGGCATCCTGGTGCTCACGGGCGGGAACAAGCTGGTCGGCGACCACCTGGTGGCCAGCGGCCAGGCAACCCCGGAGACCGCCGTGGCGGCGGCCGGCGCCCTGGCCACGCACAACACCGGCGCCTACTTCGTGATCCTCTCCGGCGTGCTGGGCTTCGCCCTGATGTACGTGGCGCAGACCAAGGTGCAGGTGCTGAACGTCTACTCCGGCGCGCTGGCCCTGTCCAACCTCTGCTACGTGCTGTCCGGGCGGCACCCGAACCGGCTGGTGATGATCCTGGTGGCCAACGCGATCTGTCTGCTGATGATCGCGGCGGGCGTGTTCGAGAAGCTGTCCGGGTTCCTCAGCGTGCTGGGCATCGTGATCATCGGGTTCATCGCGCTGGCCATCGCCGACTTCTACCTGGTGTCCCGGTGGCGCCCCCGGCCGCCGGGGGTGGAGGTGGTGAACTGGGCCGGCGTGGGGACCCTGGCGTTCGCCTCGGTGGTCGCCTACCTGCTGGCCGAGACCGGGGTGTTCCCGTTCGGGTTCGTGGCCTCCACGGTGATCGTGCTGGTGGTGTACCCGCTGGTCCGGCTCCGGTTCGGCCCCCGACCGGGGGCGGAGGAGCCGGCCGAGGCGGTCGCCGCCCGGTGAGCGGGCAGCCGTCGGCGCTGGAGTGGGCTAGGAGCTGAGCCGTGCGGACGCGGCCGCCGACCGGCCGGCGATGCGCCCGAAGGTCAGGCAGTTGCACAGCGAGTTGCCGCTGCCCATGTACACGTCGCCGAGCACGCCACCGGTGCATTCGCCGGCCGCGAACAGGCCGTCCACCGGTGCGGTCGTCGTGGCCAGCACCCGGGCGTCCGGGTCGATGCGCAGCCCCGCGCTGGTCAGGCCCAGCTGGCTGAGCCGGACCTCGGCGGCGTAGAACGGCGGCTGCTCGATCGGCCGCATGACGCTCGGTTCCTTGAGGTACAGCGAGTCCCGGCCGGCCGCGACGTCGGCGTTGTACCGCTCGACGGTGCCGCGCAGGTTGGCCTCCGGCACCCCGATCGCCCGGGCCAGCTCCTCCAGGCTGTCGGCCCTGGTCACCCGCCCCTTGCCGACCATCTCGTCGACCACCGGCTCCACCCAGTCCTCCCAGTCGGCGCCCGGGATGTGCACCTTCTTCGCCCCGGCGGACGTCTTGGGCTGGGCGGCGCGCTTGGCCGCGTCGTCGAAGATCGCGTGAATCGGGTGCGGCTGGGACAGGAAGATCGGCTGGGTCACGCTGTACGGGGCCATCTCGTTGAAGAACCGCCGCCCGGTGCCGTTCACCAGCACCAGCCACCCCGGAAGGTAGGCGTCCGGCAGGTGGGCGAAGTTGGGGCGGACGTTGATCTGGCACCGGTCGTGGCCCAGGACCTGGGCCCCGACCTGCGCGCCGAGGGTGAACGCGTCGCCCTGGGAGGTCTCCGCGCCGATGTACCAGAGGAAGTCGCCGGACAGCCGGGAGACGGTGGGCAGGTGCTCCGCGACCAGCTTCTCGTTGGCGCCGAACCCGCCCAGGGCGAGCACCACCGCGCCGGCGCGCAGCTCGTCCGACCCGCCGTCCGCGTCCACCGCGACGCCGACCACCTGGTTGTCCTCAACGACGAGCCGGTTGACCCGCCGGCGCAGCGCCACCTCGATCCCGGGCCGCCGCTTCACCTGGGCGTACAGCGCCTCCACGATCGCCGCGCCCTCGCCGATCGCCACGTGGCCGCGGGCCTGCGGCTCGTCCCCGGAGAAGTAGATCTGCTCGTAGAACCGGACCCCCAGGTCGCCCAGCCAGTCGATGGTCGGGCCGCACTCGTCGGCCAGCCGGCGCACCACCGGCGGCTCGACGTTCCAGTGGTTGGTGGACAGGTAGAAGGAGTAGAGCGCGTCCGCGCTGTCCTCGATGCCGGCGGCCTTCTGGTAGCGGGTGCCGGCGCCCATGACCACGCCGGAGGACAGCCGGCTGGACCCGCCGACCACGTCGGAGCCCTCGATGAGCAGCACGCTGGCCCCGGACGCGGACGCCTCCAGCGCGGCGGCCAGCCCGGCCGCGCCGGTGCCGACGACGGCGACGTCGAAATCACTCACGGTGGTTTCCTCTCGGGGTGTGATCACCAGCGCACCGGCAGGGTGGCCCAGGTGCGGGTGTGGAACCGGTCCAGGTCGCGCCGGGCGGGGTTCTCCGGGTCCAGCCGCAGGCCGGGCAGCCGGCGCAGCAGCGTGCGCAGGGCGATCTCCAGCATGGTGCGGCCCAGCGCCGCGCCGAGGCAGGCGTGCGCGCCCCGGCCGAAGGAAAGGTGCCGGCGGACCTCACTCGGGTCGCGGTCGATGCGGAACTCGTCCGGGTCGCGGAACGCGGCGGGGTCACGGTTCGCGGCGGCGAACAGCACCCGGACCTTGGCGTCCGCCGGGATCGGGATGCCGGCGACCACCGTGTCGGCGGTGGTGGTGGTGCGGAACAGCGCCTGGGCCGGGGCCTCGTAGCGCAGGATCTCCTCGACGGCCAGGCCCCACCGGTCGGGCTCGCGGGCCAGCAGCTCGCGCGTCTCCGGGTGGGTCAGCAGCAGGTGGACGCCGTTGCCGATGGCGTGGTTGGTGGTGTCCACGGCGGCGACCAGCAGGATCTGCAGCGCCATCAGCAGTTCCTCGTCGGTGAACTGCCGGTCCTCGTACTCGGCGTGGATGAGGTGGGTGAGCACGTCGTTGGGCGGCTCGGTGCCCGCCGCCAGGTCCTTGCGGCGCACGGCCACGGCCTGGGAGAAGTACTCCTGAAGCTCCACCAGCGACCGGTACGAGCGCTCGTAGGCCTCTGCGTCCCCGCCCAGCGCCAGCAGAGTGTCGTCGCTCCAGCGCTTGAACCGGTCCCGGTCCTCCGCCGGCACGCCGAGGACCAGCGCGATCGTCTCGATCGGCACCGGTTCGGCATACCCGGCTATCAGGTCGGCCGGAGCGCCGGAGGCCTCGAACGCGTCCAGGCGCCGCTCGCAGATCCGCTCGATGTCCGGGCGCATCGGGTTGATCACCTTCGGCTGGAAGGCGGCCACCACGATGCGCCGCTGCCGGGTGTGGTGCGGCTCGTCGGCGTAGATCAGCATGCCGACACCGTCCGGGGCCACCAGGCGCTCCGGCCCGGGGCCCTGGCCGCTGGCGAACGTCCGGTTGTCCTGCAGCAGCGCGGTCACGTCGGCGTAGCGGGCCACCGAGTAGAAGTCGGTGGTCGGCCGGGCCACGATCGGGTTCGCGTTGATCCGGTCGACCTCCACCCCGGGCACGTCCAGGTGGTGCACCGGGCAGCGGTCCCGCAGCTCGGAGTAGCCCGGGTAGGGGTCCTCCCGCCCGGCGCGGTCGTACGGGTCGTAGCTCGGCTGCCCGCTCATTGCACCGCCTCCGCGAACGCGGCCGGGATGTTCGGCAGGTCGCGGCTGCACATCAGCCCGCCGTCCAGCTTGATCTCCGAGCCGGTGATGTACCTCGAGGAGTCGGAGGCCAGGAACAGTGCCGCGTCCGCCACGTCCTCGGGGGAGCCCGGCTCGGTCAGCGTGGCCGCCCGCAGTGCGGCGCCGGCCGTGGGGTGGCCGTCCAGGTAGGCCAGCGCCTCGCCGCTGAGCACGTAGCCGATCACGATGGTGTTGGACCGCACGCCCCGGCGGGCGTAGTCGACGGCCACCTGCCGGCTCAGCGCGTTGAGCGCACCCTTGGCCATGCTGTACGCCGGCATGCCGGGCATGCCCAGCTCGGCCGCCATCGAGGAGATGTTCACGATCGACCCGTGCCCGGACTCGATCAGGTGCGGCAGCGCGTACCGGCAGGCCCAGACCTGCCCGTACAGGCCGGGCACCAGCATGGCCCCCAGGTCCTCGGTGGTCAGGTCGAGCAGCGACCTGTCGGTGCCGGCGATGATCTGGTCGGTCGGCGCCGCGTTGTTCACCAGGATGTCCAGCCGGCCGAACTCCCGGACGCAGTCGAGTACCACGGCCCGCACACTGTCCTCGCTGCCGATGTCCAGTGGCAGGTAGCGGGCCGTGCCGCCCCGGCCCCGGATGTCCTCGGCCACCGCCTCGCCGGCGTCGGCCGAGCGCCCGCAGACCCCGACCATGACGCCGGCGCCGGCCAACCGCTGGGCGATCGCGGCTCCGATGCCACGCGTGGAGCCGGTCACCAGTGCGACCCGCCCCGCTACCGAAGCCAACATCAGACCGCCCCCGGCTCGTCGTTGTGCCGCTAAGGAAGTGTGCGGTCACTACCGTAATGGCGAGCCGTTGCGTTCACAATCCCCGCGATCAGCGCAGCGTCTCGTCCAGCCAGTCGTAGATCCGGGCCATGGCCAGCCGCTGCGCGCCGACCTGGCAGTGCGCGTCCGCGCCCTCCTCCTCGGTGAACCGCAGCAGGGTCTTCTTGCAGGTCAGGCGCTCGTAGAGCCGCTCGGGCTCGCCGGGAAGCGCGCCTTCCCCGGTGAAGAACAGGTCGTCCTCCGCCGCGCAAACCAGGGTCGGGCAGGCCACCCGCTCGGCCACCCCGTCGCCGAGGTGGTACTCCAGGAACCGGGCCAGGAACTCCCGCGGCGTGGCCGCGCCCATGACGAACCGTCCGTGGCCGATCGCCCAGCGCAGGGTCGGGTTGGTCGCGACCGCCACGTCCAGCATCTGGTCCAGCTCGTCGTCGCGCTCGGCGTTGGCCCGGCGCACCAGCTCGGCCCGGTCCAGGTCGGACGAGGCAAGCACGGGCCGGGCCGCGTCGAAGACGCCGTCCAGGGCGACCAGCGCGGCGATCCTCGGCTCGAAGGCGGCCGCGCGCGGCGCGAGCATGCCGCCGAGGCTCAGCCCGAGCAGCGCGATCCGCTCGGGGTCCACGGTCGGCTCGGTGGCCAGCAGGTGGTCCAGCACCGGGGAGACCACGTGCTCCCAGTCCGGCTGGAAGACCAGGCCCTGCCGGTGGATGGCGCTCGGCTGGCCGGGGCCGTCGAAGGTGAGCACGTGGTAGCCGCGCTCCAGTCCGGCCAGGGCGCCGAACGTGTGCAGTTCCTCGGCGCCGCCGTCGAAGCCGCTGTGCATGACCATCGTCGGGGTCGGCCCGCTCGTCGCGGCCCGGTAGAAGTAGCCGTGCAGCTCGGTGTCCCGGTAGGGGATGCGTACCGGCTCGGCCTCCGGCACGGCCGCCCGGAAGCAGTCCACCGAGCGCCCGTAGGCGTGGGCGATGCGCGGGTCGGCCGGGTTGTCGTGCAGGAAGAACTCGGCGGTCCGGTAGTAGGTGGCGGCGCGCAGGTAGCCCTGGCGGGCGCTGACGCCGTGCCCGGCCCCGGCCGCGCGGTCGGCCTCGCCGGCCAGCCGGTCGGCGATGGCGGCCCAGGCGTCGTGCCAGCTGTCGTAGTCGCCCGGCGTGATGCGGCCGGCCGTGGCCACCACCTCGCCGAAGTCGGATCCGCCGTAGGCGGCCTGGCCGAACACGCGCAGCGTCTCGAACCAGAACTGCGGGTCGTCGTGGAACATCAGCTGCTTCATCGGGGCACCCCAATCGAATTTGGACGGGACGGTAGCGTCCCGACCAATATAGACAGGACGGTACCGTCCCGTCCATCAGCTATAGTGGCGCGATGTCACCCCGCACGGCCACCGGCGCCGCGGTCCTGCGTACCGAGATCACCCGGGACATCTCCCGCGCGGTGTTCGACGAGCTGGTCGAGCACGGGTACGCCCGGGTGTCCATGGAAGCGGTGGCCAAGCGGGCCGGGGTGGGCAAGAGTGCGCTCTACCGGCGTTGGCCGGGCAAGCGGGACATGGTGATCGCGGTGCTGGCCGACTTCAGCGTGCCCAGGGCGGTCCTGCCGGACACCGGCTCACTGCGCGGCGACGTGCTGGCGCTGCTGCACGGGCTGCACGAGTGGGTCACCCACCCGGCGTTCGGCCGGATCCTGGCCGACCTGGTGGCCGAGGCGAACCGCGACCCGGGGCTGGCCGAGGCCACCCACGCCGCGGTCGGCGAGCCGCGCCGCGCCCTGGCGGCGGACATCCTGCACCGGGCCATCGCGCGGGACGAGCTGCCGGCCGATCTGGACGTCGACGTCGCCCTCGACGTGCTGGCCGGGCCGCTGTACTGGCGGGTCGGGGTGCGCAGCACCCCCGCGACCCCGGACTACCTGGACCGGTTGGCCGACTTCGTGCTCCGCGCCCTCGGCGCCTAACGGGCTCCGGCCGGGTTGGTGTCGGTGCCGGGGTAGGTGCCGTAGCCCTGGGTGACCAGTGGGCCTTCGAAGATCAGTACCTCGTTCACCAGGCCGCCCTTCTGGTTCCGGTAGTTGATCACTAGGCAGTCCACGCCCAGGTAGCTGCCGACCACCTCGAAGCGCAGGTCGGGAATGCGCCGCAGGCCCTCCGCCCAGTAGGCGCGCAGCGCCTCCTTGCCCCGGATCACCCCGTCGCCGCCGAGCAGCTGGGCGGCCACCGGAGAGCGGAAGGTCACGTCGTCGGCGAAGTGGCTGAGTACGGCGTCCAGGTCGTGCGCGTTCCACGCCGTCACCCAGGAGTCGACAAACGCCTCATGATCCATGCGCCCATTCTGCCCGGCCGCCCGCTCAGGACGGCCCTGGTCGCCGCCGCGGCCTCGGCGCCGCGCGGAAACCGGGCGCGGTGATCGGACCGTTTCGAATCCGTGGGTCACTCGTTGGGTCCGGTGTGGTCGAGTAATTGACGGCCGTATTGGGGGGAACGAGCCGCCGCCTGGGCCGGATGCATCGGCCCTGGCGGCGGCTTTCCTGTTCAGCCGCGTTGCTCGCCCGAATGGGCGGCGGATAATCCCCTTCCGGTGTAATGGGTCGATTGGACTTGTCGCGGGAGGCGGGTCTAGTCTGGCGTTGATTCTGGGAATTGGGCCGCGGGGCGATACGCGGTTTAGCCGTTCCAGCTTGTTGGAGGTGTGTGCGCAATGGCGCAACAGGTACTGGTTTCTCTGGTGGATGACCTCGATGGTCAGGTGGCGCAGGAGACCGTCGAGTTCGGGCTGGACGGCAAGTCCTATGAGATCGACCTGTCCAGCGAGAACGCCGGACGGTTGCGGGACACGCTCGCCCAGTTCATCGCGGCGGCCCGCCGTCCGGGCAATGCGCGCCGCCGGCCGGCCGGTGGTGCCGCCGTTCCGCGCCGCGCGGCCGCGGACCGCGAACAGAACCAGGCGATTCGTGAGTGGGCCCGTGAGCGGGGAATGAAGGTCTCCGACCGCGGCCGTATCCCCGCCGACCTGCTCGAGGCATATCACCAGGCCAACTAATCACCGGGGAACGAGCGATTCCCCGGTGATTGCCGGCGCGGATTGCGAGGTCCGAAATCGTCTGGCGCTAAGACAGCTGCGGCGCGACCTCGGCGGCAACGAGTTCGAGCTGCTCCAGATCGGTGAGATCGAGCACCTGTAGGTAGAGCCGGGTAATACCGGTCTGTTCCCGCCAGTGCCCGATCTGGTCGACGATTCTGGCCGGCGAGCCGACGACCGGGTTGGCGGCCAGCTGTTCCTCGGTGTGGCCGGTCACCGCGCTCCGCCGCGCGATGTCGGCGTCGGTGGTGCCGATCACCAGGGTCTGCGCACCGGAGAGGGTGAGTTCGGCCGGGTCCCGGCCGGCGTCCTGGCAGGCCTGCGCCACGCGCCGGTACCGCTCGACGACCATGTCCAGCGGGGCGAACGGCACGTTGAACTCGTCGGCGAACCGGGCGGCCAGGGCCGGGGTCCGCTTCGTGCCCCGGCCACCGATGATCACCGGGATCGGCCGGGTGGGCTTGGGCAGCGCGGGCGAGTCGACCAGGGTGTAGTACTTGCCGGAGAACGAGTAGGTCTGCCCCGCCGGGGTGCCCCAGAGCCCGGTGATGATCTCGAGCTGCTCGGTCAGCCGGTCGAACCGTTCGGCCAGCGGCGGGAACGGGATGCCGTAGCCGGTGTGTTCGGCCTCGAACCAACCCGTGCCCAGGCCGAGCTCGATCCGGCCGCCGGACATCTGGTCGGCCTGCGCGACGGTGATCGCCAGCGGTCCGGGCAGGCGGAAGGTCGCCGAGGTGACCAGGGTGCCGAGCTTGATCCGCTCGGTCTGCACCGCGAGTGCGGAGAGGGTCGTCCAGGCGTCGGTCGGGCCGGGTTCCCCGGAGACGCCCATGGCCAGGTAGTGGTCGGACCGGAAGAACGCGTCGAATCCGGCGTCCTCCGCGGTCCGCGCCACGCGGAGCAGGTCGGCGTAGGTGGCGCCCTGCTGGGGCTCGGTGAAAATCCTGAGATCCACGGAGTCAGATCCTATGCGGCAGGCGCGCGGTACACGGACCGGTGGGAACCGAGCCGGCACATACGCCAATCGGCCTGGGGCCGGTTAGGCCCGGTGGGGGCAGGCTGGTGGGGGACCCAGGACCTTGTCCAGGTACGGGTTGGTGAAGACGCCGGTGGGGTCGAGGCGGTCGCGCAGCGCGACGAACTCGTCGAACCGGGGGTAGCGGGTGCGCAGCTGCTCGGCGCCCAGGCGGTGCATCTTGCCCCAGTGCGGCCGGCCTTCGACCGCGGCGAAGATGTCCTCCATGGCGTCGAAGAACGGCCGGTACGGCATGGCGTGGTACTGGTGGAACGCCAGGTACGCGCTGGTCCGCCGGTAGGTGGGGGCCAGCGGGATGTCGTCGGCGGCGACGAAGCGGCACTCGAAGGGGAACGCCACGTTCAGGTCCAGCCGGTCCAGCATGGCCCGGACCTCGGCGACGACGTCGACGAAGCGTTCCCTCGGGAAGGCGTACTCGCCCTCGTTGAACCGCACGTCGCGGCGGGAGGCGAACACCCGGTGCGAGAGGTCGGTGTACTCGCGGCGGCTCAGCGAGCCGGACACGATCCGGTTCGCCCTGGGCACGAAGCCCGGGAAGCGGGTGCCGATCCGGTTCAGCGTGCCGAAGCCGACGTTGGTGACCACGGACTCGTCGAACCAGTGGCTGAGCCGGCCGATCGGCCTGAGCTCGGTGTCGGCGGGCAGCCGCCGGAAGCGCCGGGTCAGCGCGGTGTCGGTGTAGGGGAACCAGAAGAACTCGAAGTGGTCGTTGCCCTCGACCAGCTCGTCCAGCTCGGCGAGCACCCGGTCCAGCGGCATCGGCTCGTCGATCACGTGCAGCGCGAACGACGGCACGCACCGCAGCGTGACCTTGGTGATCACGCCGAGGGCGCCGAGGCCCACCCGGGCAAACTCCAGCAGCTCGGGGCGTTCCTCGGCGGAGGTGCTCACCACCGAGCCGTCCGCCAGCACCAGCTCCAGCCCCTGGACCTGGGTAGCGATGCCGCCGAACCGCGCCCCGGTGCCGTGCGTTCCGGTGGAGATGGCGCCGGTGATGGTCTGCCGGTCGATGTCGCCCAGGTTCTCCATGGCCAGGCCGTGCCCGGCCAGCAGCGGGTTCAGCCGGTGCAGCGGGATGCCGCCCTGCGCGGTGACCAGGCCGGTGGCCGTGTCCACCCGCACCAGCCGGGCCAGCCGGTCCAGGCGCAGCTGCAGGCCGTCCGGCGCGGCGATCTCGCTGAACGAGTGCCCCGATCCGGCCGCCTTCAGCCGCAGGCCGTCCCGGACCGCGTCCTTCACCGCACCGGCGACCTCGTCCACATTCGCCGGCGCGACCACCCGCACCGGCCAGGCGCGCACGTGGCCGCTCCAGTTCCGCCATTCGGGGGTGGTCATAGGAATGCCCGGCCTTCGCCTCGGTAGGTGGGTACCGCGTCGACGATGCGGTCGCCCCGGACCAGATGCAGTACGTCAACCCGTTCGCACAGCTCACCGGCCTTGGCGTGGCGGAACCAGACGCGGTCGCCGAGGCCCAGTGCGGCTGCGCCCGGTCCGGCCAGCGGGGTCTGCGCCTCGCCCGCGCCCTCGGTGGCGGTGAGGTGCAGCCCGGTGGGCCAGGTGGGGACGGGCAGCCGGTCGGTCCCGACCGGCCCGGAGGCCACCCATCCGCCGCCGAGCACGGTGACCATGTCCGGTGCGGGCCGGCGCACCACGGGCAGCACGAAGAAGGCGGAGGGATGGTGCCGGAAGCCGGTGTAGGCGTCGAACAGGCCGGGGGAGTACAGGCCCGAGCCCGCGCCCAGCTCGGTGATGGCCGGCTCGGACGCGGTCGACTCCAGGCTGCCGGTCCCGCCGCCGTTGACGAACTCCAGCGGGGCCAGGGCGGTCACGGCGGCCACCACCTCGGCCCGCCGTTCCCGCAGCTCCTTGGCCGAGGCCCGCTGCATGGCCCGGATGGCGGCGCGCCTCACCGGCGAGCCGGGCCGGTTGTCGCCCACGCCGGCGATCTGCCCCTCGTAAGCCATCAGGCCGATCAGCCGCAGCTCCGGACGGGCCAGCACCGCCTCGGCCAGCGCCCGGGCCTGTCCGGGCGAGCGCACCGGCGAGCGGCGCGGCCCGAGGTGCACCCGGTCGCCGAACAGGCGCAGCGAGGCGTCCAGGTCCAGGCACACCCGCAGCGGCGCCCCGCCCCGGGCCGCCTCGGCGACGAACTCCACGTGCTCGGGCGAGTCCACCATCACGGTGACCCGGGACGCGCGGTGCTCGTCGACCGCCAGCTTGCGCAGCGCGTCGCCGTCGGCGGTGGGGTAGCCGACCAGCACGTCGTCGAACTCCTCCGCCAGCCACCCGGCCTCGGGCAGGGTCAGCGCCATGATGCCCCGGAAGCCGTCGGTGGCCAGCGTCCGGCGCAGGATCTGCCGGCAGCGCACCGACTTGCTGGCCAGGCGGATCGGTTTGCCGGCCGCCCGGCGCACCATGTCCAGCGCGTTGGCGTCCAGCGCGCCGAGATCGACCACGGCGTAGGGCGGCCGCAGGCCCTCGGTGGCGCGGGCCATGGCCGGGAACCCGGCCGGGGCCGCGCGCTCGTCTCGCTGCACGAAGTGGATGTTTCCACACCCGACCCCACCCGGGTTAGCACTGCTCACCCGCCGGGCCGAACCGCGCTCGGTACCCGGCGGGGCTGAGCCCGGTCCGGCGGCGGATCTGCGCGCGCAGCGTGGATGTGGTGCCGAAGCCGCTCGCCCTGGCCACCGCCGCCAGGTCCAGGTCACCGCGCTCCAGCAGCCGGCGGGCGAGCAGCGCGCGCTCGGTGGTGAGCCAGGCCAGCGGCGTGGTGCCGAGCTCGGCCCGGAACCGCCGGTGCAGCGTGGCCGGGCTGGCCGCGGCCCGCCGGGCCAGGTCGGCCACGGTCAGCGGATGGTCCAGCCGCTCCCGGGCCCAGTCCAGCACCGGGGCCAGCGAGGTGTCCGCCGCCGCTGGTACCGGCCGCTCGATGAACTGCCGCTGGCCGCCCTCCCGGTGCGCGGCGAACACCAGCCGGCGGCTGACCTGGTTGAGCACCTCCGCGCCGTGGTCACGGCCGATCAGGTGCAGGCACAGGTCGAGCGCGGCGGCGCTGCCGGCGGCGGTCAGCACCTGCCCCTCGTCCACGAACAGCGTGTCCGGCTCCAGCCGCACCCGGGGGAACCGGCTGGTGAACAGCGCCGCCCAGCGCCAGTGCGTCGTCGCCCGGCGACCGTCCAGCACGCCGGCCGCCGCCAGGGTGAACGCGCCGGTGCAGAAGCTCACCAGCCGGGCCCCGCGCCGGTGCGCCGCGCGGATCGCGTCCAGCACCTCGGCCGCCGGCTGCCGGTGCGGGTCCGGGCGGTTGGGCACGATCACCGTGTCGGCGGTCCCCAGGATGTCCAGCCCGGCGACCTCGGACAGCGTGAACAGCCCGTCATGCATGCTCACCGCGCGGCGCGGGGCACAGAGCGCGAAGCCGTACCAGGGCCGGTCCAACTCCGGGCGGCGCAGCCCGAACAGCTCGGTGGCCACGCCCAGCTCGAACGGGTTGGAACCGGTGTCCACGATCATGACCACCCGGTGAGAGGAATTGCGCGACATGTGCCATTCCTAGCACTCACGCTTCCCGCTCCCGGGTGGTCACGATTGCCACGTGACCAACTCACCTGTAGATCTTGCCGCCGCACTGACCAGCTTCGACGCCCTGTGGAGTCCGCGCATCGCGGCCCGGGTGAACGACTACGACGTGCGAATCGCCAAGGCGCACGGCGAGCACGTCTGGCACGTGCACGAGCACACCGACGAGTTCTTTCTGGTCCTGGACGGCGAGCTGCGCATCGGGCTGCGGGACGAACCGGCCGAGCGCACCGTGACCCTGCCCCGGGGCACGATCTTCGTCGTCCCGCGCGGCGTGGAGCACCGCCCGTTCTCCCCGGACGGGGCCTCGGTCCTGATGTTCGAACCGACCGGCACCTCCACCACCGGGGACCGGCACGCCCCGATCCCCGCGCATGTGGACTCCACCGCCGGTCACGAGCTCTAGCGCCGAAGGCGCTGGCCGAGCACGCGCCCAGTTAGGCGCGTGCGGGGGATCTAGACCGCGTACGCCCCGGCGGCGATGTCCTCGAACAGCGTCGGCCCGGTCGGCACCCAGCCGAGGATCTCCCGGGTGTAGGTGTTCGACGCGGCCAGCTCCATGCCGAAGAAGAACCCGATCCAGCCGAAGTGCTCGGCGGCGTCCTCCTTGGCCACCGAGATCGTGGGCAGGCCCAGGTGGTCGCCGATGGCGGCGGCGATGTCCCGCGACGGCAGTCCGAGCTCGGCCACCGCGTGCATCCGCGAGCCGGCGGGTGCCTTCTCCAGCGCGAGCCGGACCATCCGCGCGGCGTCCGAGCGGTGCACGGCCGCCCAGCGGGTCGAGCCGTCGCCCACGTAGCCGGCCGCTCCGCGCTCCTTGGCCACCGCCGTCAGCCGGGCGGTGAAGCCGTGGTCGCCCACGCCGTGCACGGTCGGGGAGAAGCGCAGCGCGACCGGGCGGACCCCCCGGTCCGCGTAGGACAGGGCCAGGCTCTCGCCGCCGCCGCGTAGCGAGTCGGCGCCGTGGTGCGGCGAGGCGTCGTCCTCCCGCAGCGGCCGGTCGAGGTTCTCCGAGGCCAGCCCGGAGGCGATCAGGAACGGCCGGCCGCTGCCCTCGAGCTTGTCCAGCATCCGCTCGACGGCGGCGCGCTCGCTGCGCCAGGCGCCGGGCATGTCGGTGAAGTCGTGCTTGAAGGCGAGGTGGATGACGCCGTCGGCGTCCGCCGCGCCGGCCGCGAGGCTGTCCAGGTCGTCCAGGCTGCCGCGATGGACGGCGGCACCCTTCGCCTCGAGCGCGGCGGCCGATTCGTCCGAGCGGGCGAGGCCGACGACCTCGTGGCCGTTGGCGAGCAGCTCGTCGGTGACGGCCGAGCCGATCCAGCCGGAGGCGCCGGTGACGAAAACGCGCATTGTGGGTCCTTCCCGAGCTATGTCAGTTACTGACATCGACCGTAGCACTTCATGTCAGCGGCTGCCATCACTAAACTCGGTGCCATGGGTCGCTGGGAGCCGGACGCGCGCGGGAGGATGATCCGCGCCGCGATGGAGCTCTACGCCGAGCGCGGCTTCGACCAGACCACCGCCAGCGACATCGCGGAGCGGGCCGGCGTCACCGAGCGGACCTTCTTCCGGCACTTCGCCGACAAGCGCGAGGTCCTCTTCGACGGCTCCGCGACCATGGTGCGGACGGCGCACGACGCGATCCTGGCCGCGCCGGCCGACAGCTCGCCGCTGGAGGCGGCGCTGGCCGGCATGGTCGCCGGCGGTGACCTGCTGAAGGACCTGCACGACCGCTCGGTCCGCCGCGCCGCGATCATCGCAGCCAACCCGAGCCTGCAGGAACGCGAGCTGCTCAAGCTGGCGTCCATGACCGACGCGGCGGCCGGGGCACTGCGCGAGCGTGGCGTGCCCGAACCCGCCGCCAGCCTGGCCGCGCACAGCGCGGTGACGGTCTTCCACATCGCGTTCGCGCGCTGGGTCTCGGCCGCCCGGCCGCCCGGGTTCGCGCGGTGCGTCGCGGAGACCGCGGCGGAACTGCGCGGCGTCACCTCGGCCTAGCGAAAACTCTCAGGCGCGCATCGCCGTGAGGTAGCCGAGCGCGTCCAGGTAGGTGTCCTTGCGGTGCACCCCGCCGTCGCGGACCTCGATCAGGTCGACGATGTCCAGCGCGACCCGGCGGCCGTTCGGCCGCACCACCGCGTCGCCCACCGGCAACGGCTGGGCCAGCGTGCCCAACATGGTGCTCTCGAACACGATGAAGTCGGCGGTGGTGTACAGCCGGCGCTCCTGGAACTCGATGTCCGGCCAGAGCCGGCACACCTGGGCGACCGCCTCCCGGACCTCCGCGCGACCGGACGAGCGCACCCCCAGCGCGGCAACCGTGAACGCCGAGTCGTCGGTGTGGAAGCTGGCGATCTCGTCCGGTTCGTGCCGCGCCCACGCGGCCGCGTACTCGCTGAACATCCGGGCGGTGGCGGTCGGGCTCATCGATAGTGTCATGCGGAACATGGTTGGTGCAGCCGTCAGCGAGGTCGATTACGTCAGGGGTAACGACCTGAACGCGTGAGCGCCAGCCCGACGCCGAACTGCCGGTAGCCGAGCATCGCGTAGTACCGCCCGCGGCTCAGCCGGAGCCGTACCTCCGGCGGCGCGTCCTGTGCGAGGGCTCCGGGGCACCCGGCTGCTTGCGACGCGCCTCGGCGCCGGACTCCTCGGCGTCCTGCGCTTCCTCGCCCGCGACCCGCCCGACGAACTCCTCGTTGCGGGTGGTGCCGGTGGTGCTGTGCTTGTCGGTCTCGCCGTCCTCGGGACGCCCGCCGGTGTGGCGGGAGCCCGCCACGTGGGGGTCGGCCGGGACGTCCGACTCGCTGCGCTTCATGCCCGGCGACTACCCGGGCGCGGGCGCGCCAAACGGGCACCGGGGCGGGACATGATGTGCGGGTGACTAATGTCAGCACCGACGAACACCGCGTGAGTACCGAGCGCCACGGCCGAACCCTGCTCATCCGGATGGAACGTCCCACCAAGCGCAACGCCGTCGACGCGGCCATGACCTCGGCCCTGGACGAGGCACTGAACCTGCTGGACGACGACCCCGACCTGTGGTGCGGCGTGCTGTCCGGCGGTGCGGGCATGTTCTGCGCCGGCACCGACCTGGGTGCCGGCCCCGGCCGGCCGACGGCCCGCGGCGGTCCGTACGGGGTCGTCGGCCGCCGGCGGGCCACGCCGCTGATCGCGGCGGTGGAAGGCATCGCGTACGGCGGCGGGATGGAGATCGTGCTGGCCTGCGACATGGTGGTCGCCGGGCGCTCGGCGCGTTTCGGGTTGCCGGAGGTCACCCACGGCGTGGTCGCCAACTGCGGGGCGCTGTTCCGTGCCGACCGGTCGCTCCCGCTGGTGGTGGCCAAACAGCTGTTGCTGACCGGCCGACCGCTCGGGGCGGAGCGGGCCTACGCCCTGGGCCTGGTCGGCGAGCTGGTCGACGACGGCCAGGCCGAGCGGGCCGCGCTGGAGATGGCGGGCGACGTGTGCGCCAACTCCCCGGCGGCGGTGCGGGCCACGCTGCGGGCGGTCGAAAAGGCGGCCGGCGAGCGCGACCAGCAAGGCTGGACGCTCACCCGTGAAGCGGAGGCGGCCATGGCGGCCTCGCCCGATCGCGCCGAGGGCATCGCCGCGTTCCTGGAGAAGCGGGAACCCCGCTGGTCCTCGGTTGAACCCGCCGGGCGTCATCCGGAGTAGACGCCCGATTCGCCCGGCGTCGAAGTGTTCCGCGGCACCTTGAACGGCATGACGATGACCCGGTCAAGGACCGCCGTAGCCTGCTACCTGGCGGCAATCGGCTGCACCCTGCTCGCCACCTGTGCGGTCAAGGCCGCGCCGGGGGGTTGAAGACGGCTCGTACGGCCGCTTCGTCGCCTTCGATGTCGATGAGCCCGCGGATGTCGTCAAGGTCGAGCACGCCCGCTGACAGCCCGAGAACGATCGGGCCTTCGGCGCGCAGGACGGCATCGAGATCGCGACCATCGTGCGGGCTCACCTCGGTGCCCGAGCGCGTCGTCCGCGCCTGGAACAGGTGATCGTCAACCGCGATCCCCACCGTCGAGGACCGGCGTGCGGCATTGCCGCCGAGCAGGGCGGAGAGCGGCAGGACGAGCCATTCGGCGCGGAAATGGTCGCCGCCTGGTCCGCGCGTCATGAGCGGCGTGGACCAGCGGATGAGGCCCTCGACCGGCTCCCGCAGCTCGGCCCCCCACGGGGTGAGCGCGTAGGTGATCGCGTTGCCCTCGCCGGCCAGGCGCCGCTCGACCACGCCCGCGGCCTCGAGGTCGCGCAGACGATCGGTCAGCAGGTTGGTCGCGATGCCGGGAAGCCCATCGGTCAGGTCGCGATAGCGGGCGGGAGCCATCAGCAGCTGGCGGACGATGAGCAGGTTCCAACGATCGCCCACGACATCGAGAGCCCGGGCGAGACCGCAGTACTGGCCGTAGCTTCGACTCATACCGGCTACTTTACAATCTCAAGTCCGCCTGACAATATCTAGCGGAATCGGCCGGAACGAAGGGTAGCCATGGCAGACGCGGGAAGACCTGATTGGGTCGACGACGAGCTGTTCCCGTTCGAGAGTCGCTTCGTCGATATCGACGGGCACACCGTGCACTACGTCGACGAGGGGTCGGGCCCCACCCTGCTGTTCCTGCACGGCAACCCGACCTGGTCGTTCCTCTGGCGTGACGTGATCCGCGCGCTGCGTGACGACTTCCGGTGCATCGCCCTGGACTACCCGGGGTTCGGGCTGTCGACGCCGAAGCCCGGGTACCGTTTCCTGCCCGAGGAGCACACGGACGTGGTCACCGAGTTCGTCGACAAGCTCGGCCTCACGGGGGTCACGCTGGTCGGGCAGGACTGGGGCGGCATGATCGGCCTGGCCGCCGTGCAACGTCGGCCGGGTGTCTTCGACCGGCTGGTGCTGGCCAACACCTGGGCCTGGCCGGTCAACGGGGTGTTCCACTTCGAGTGGTTCGGTCGGGTCATCGGCGGACTCCCGTTCCGTTTCCTGGTCCGGCGGCTGAACGTCCTGGTCACCTGGTTCGTGCCCGCGGGCCACCGAAGGCGGAAGCTGACCGCGGCCGAGATGACCCACTACCGCCGGGCGCTGGGCACCCCCGAACGGCGCCAGGCCTCCGCGGTGTTCCCCGGCCGGGTCCTCGCCAGCCGGGATTTCTTCGCCGAGGTCGAGGCCGGCCTGGCCAGCCTGGCCCACCTGCCGACTCTGATCATGTGGGGTGATGCCGACATCGCCTTCCGTCCCCAGGAGCGCGAACGCCTGGAAACGACCTTCCCCGACCACCGGACCGTGATCTTCGAGGGCGCCGGCCTCTACACGGAGTCCGATGCCCCGGAGGAGTTCGTGGCGGCGCTCCGCGACTGGTGGTCCGCGCCCGGTGAGCCGCGCACGCGCCCGGCTCACCGGGACGCCGCCCGGGGCACGTAATGGCCTACGACGCGCACCTGGCCGACCGGGTCCGGGAGCTGCTGGTGGTCGGCTTGCCGGTGAGCGAACAGAAGATGTTCGGCGGACTCGGGTTCCTCGTCGCCGGCCGGATGGCGGTGGCGGCCAGCAGCCAAGGCGGTCTACTGGTACGGGTCGATCCGGCTCGCGCCGACGATCTGCTCGCGACCACCGACGCGCGGCCGATGCGGATGCGAGGTCGAGTGGTCCGCGGCTGGCTGCACGTCGACGGCGACAACCTGCACACCGAGCAGCAACTGGCCCAATGGATCGCCATCGGCACCGCCGCCGCCGCAAACGCCCCCGCCAAGCGACCCTCATGACCAGAAAGGTGCTGGCATGGCCCCAGCTACGACCCACGGTGGCGCACCCGACACCATGACCCAGGCCCGCGCGGCGTTGCGCGAGATCGTGCCCGGCCTCGTCGCACTGGTGCGGAGCGTCCCTGACACCAACTCCGCTTCGGTCGGCACGTGGACAGTGGGCGACGTCGCGGCTCACCTCTCTCATTCCTTTCGCGCCGACACCGACGCCATCGCCGGAAAGCCGGTCCCGCAAGCCGTCGTGACCAAGGCGGGAATCGCCGAGGCCACCGCGAAGCTGCTGGCCGAGGACCGCGAACGGGACCCGGCCGTACTTGCGGACCGCATTGCGGCGCTCGCCGGCGAGTTCGACGACGTCGCGTCGCGTTCGCGGTCAGCCACCGTCGAGTGGCTGCAAGGTGCCCGCCTGCCACCTTCGGCGGTGGCTGGTCACCTGCTCGTGGAATGCCTGGTCCACGGCCACGACATCGCCAAAGCCGCGGGGCGCCCGTGGCCGATACAGCCTCGTCACACCCTGCTCGCGATCGAGGCCTTCCTGATCCCGCTGATCGCGGCGCTGCCCACCGCGTTCGTGAACCAGGAGAAGGCCGGATCCTTCCGAGCTCGCATCGAACTGCGCCTACGGGGCGGCCGACGCATGCTGATGGTCCTGGACGGCGGTTCCTTGACGCTCGACGCGGCCGGCGCGCGTGACGTGGACGCCCGCATCTGGGCCGACCCCACGGCTTTCGCGCTGCTCTTCATCGGCCGGCAAGGAGTATGGAAACCACTTCTCCAAGGCAAGCTCGCCGCCTGGGGCTCCCGGCCGTGGAAGCTCGCCCGCATGCTCACCGTCATGAGCCCCCCGTAGACCGGCGGCCCCTTCAACCGGTGAGAAGCTTGCGGAAGTAGGTGGCGCTGGGCTCGTAACCGATTGCTTCGTAGAAGTCGCCGGCCCGACGGGTCGCCAGGGCAACCAGCCGCGCGCCGCCTGCCCTGGCCCGGTTCTCGAACCCCTCCATGAGCCGCGCCCCGACACCTTGGCGGCGCAGGTCCTCGTGCACGGCGATCTCTTCGACCCACGCGATCGGGCCGTTGGCGAAGAAGGCGAGATGGCGGAAGCCCAGGAGGTAGCCGCCGACCCGCCCGCCGGTGTCGGCGACGAGTACGAACGCGCCGTGCGCGTTGATCAGGGCATGGAAGCTGGTGTGGAAGCTGTCGCGATCCACTTCGAAGGTCGTCGCCATGTTCGCCGCCAGGTCGCGGACGGCGGCTTCGTCCTCCGGCAGCGCCGGGCGCACGGTCAGCTGATCTTGCTTGGTCACCGCCGGATGATATGGCCGGCCTAGAGACGTGTCGCGGTACTTACCAGGCCGGCGGCCCTGGACCGGCTGTGCGGCGGCCACGCGATCACCGTGGTGACCGTCGTGGCCGACTTGCTCTGCTCCGGTCGATTATGGATCATCAGCGCCCTCTCTGCGGTAGAGTCATCGCTATGCGCGGGGTCGGTGATGACTTGCGAATCGGTGAGCGCGTCGCCTTCTACAGAGGGCGACGCGGAATGAGTCAGCGCATGCTCGGAGACCTGGTCGGTCGGTCGGAAGATTGGGTGAGCAAAGTTGAGCGTGGAGCAAGAGAGCTTCGTCGTATAGACGTTATTACGGAGCTATCCCGTGCGTTGCGTGTTGAGATCGGCGATTTGCTGGGCCAGCCTGTTTTGGTTGAGACTGAACAGCAAGATGATGACGTGCCAGCAATTCGGGACGCACTTATGACTCCCCGTCGACTTTCCCGAACGCTGTTCAAGTCGCGGACAGCCGCACGTAACGTAATTGCCGCCGAGCATGCGGCACGGTTGGTGGAACATGGTTGGTTTGATTATCAGCATGGCAAGCTGAGCCAAGTGATCTCTAATCTCCCGCGACTAATCAACACCGCGCAAGATCTGGAAGATTCCGCAACGGACTCGGCGCGCACTGGGTGGGCGATTTCGGCGAGAACGCATCACTTGGCGGCTACGACTTTGAGCAAGATCGGCGAGGCCGATCTTGCCTGGATCGCGGCGGAGAGGGCAATGTACGCCGCAGACGAGTCTGACGATCCGCTTGTGTTGGCGTCCGCGGCTCGGGCGGCAACCCACGCCCTATTAGCATCCGGAAGATTCGATGACGCGGTCGAGCTGGGAAACACAGCCGCTGAGTGGATGCGCCCCCAACTTGCGAGCGATGATCCCGTTGCTTTGAGCCTACTCGGGATGCTGCGGCTCCGTACCGCGGTAGCGGCAGCGCGCCGTCACGATCGCGGTGCGACCACGGATCTCATTGCACGTGCGGAGCGCGCGGCACGACGGCTTGGTGGGGATGCCAATTATTGGCAAACTGGGTTCGGGCCGACCAACGTCGAGTTGCATAGGCTCTCAACTCGTCTCGATCTGGGAGACGTGGATCATGTTGTAGAATTTGGCCCGAGGGTCAATGCCGACAATTTGCCCGCAGAGCGACGAGTGTCGCACATGATTGATGTCGCCCGGGCATTGAGCTTGGTCGCGCGTGACGACGACTCGCTGCGCTGGTTGTTGGACGCTGAAATGATCGCACCTAATTTGGTGCGTCACAATCCGGTCGTCCGTGAGACGGTCAAAGCACTTTATCAGCGGTCAGCGGCATCTCGTGGTGCTGCGCTAACTCCTCTCGGCGGTCTTGCGGAACGCTGCCGAGCACTTCTGTGATAAATACCGGCAAGACAGTCGGCTTAATCGGATCGGCATGCGGCGGTCTAGAGTCAATCCGCCAAGAATTGGTTCAGCCGTTCCTAGCGCAAGGCTGGTCGGTGGCAGTCACCCTGACGCCTACCGCGGGGACGTGGTTAGAGGCCTCTGGCGAGTCGCGCAAGATCCAGGAAATCACCGGATTTCCTGTCCGCGTCGCACCGCGCATGCCCGGGCAGCAAAGCCCACACCCAACGGTGGATTGCTACGCGCTCGTTCCCGCATCCGCGAACACCGTTGCCAAGCTAGCCCTCGGAATAGCGGACAATCAGGCCCTCACTACCGCGTGCGAGGCACTCGGCGGTGGCTACGTTCCCGTTGTCGTGTTCCCTCGGGTCAACGCCGCACATGCACGCCAGCCAGCCTGGAACTCACACATCACCGGCCTGCGACGGGCAGGCGCTGACTTGATCTACGGCGATGACGTGTGGCCACTGCATGAACCTCGGAGTGCACCAGGTCGCCAACTCCCGTGGCAGACGATCCGAGAGCGGATTCAAGCGGCCGCACAGCGCTCCTGACCAGCGCAAATGAAAGGACCCGGACAATTTGTCCGGGTCCTTTCTCATGTCCGGCGGTTTCATACCTAACGTGCCTGATCTTCAGGCGCTCTCGCGCCGTATGGCACATCGAACTATTGGCGAATCTCACTGGGGGCACGAATCGTGGCCAGGAATATCGATTACGGAAGGGTGACTTGGAGCGACGAACTCAACTGCGCCCGGTGTCGGTTGCTGGCGTGGTGGAAAGAACGGAATCGGCGGGTAAGACGGGCCGTCCGGTGAAGCGCCTACCGATCAAGGGCGTAGCCCTGCTCATAGCCGTAGAGCTGGTCACGCGGGAGCACGAACACACGCAACAGGCCGGCACCTGTCGGCGCTGCGGCGATGATTTCCCGTGTACGCATATCCGCTGGGCCATGATGGCCCGAGAGTTTCTTGGCTGGCCGCAGGCAAGCGACGAACGGGTGATGACCCGTGTCTGAACGTGAGTTTCCCGCGCTCCAGCCGGGCGACCTAGGTCCGTGGGAAGAATGGACCACCGAAGAGATCTTCAATGAGATCCACGGCGGGTCCGCGCAGGTCATCCCAGAGCCTCCGGACGACGGAGGCGAGTGAGTCCACCGTGTCCAATGCCGGGGGCCAGAGACTCCGCTACGTCACGGTGGAGAGCGACGACGTGACGCATGCTCAGCTCACCGTGGATCTAGACCGAGGTCGCACGGTGTGCGGCTTGGCGGCCGGTGATGAGTGGACTACCCGCCCGACCACGGAATGCTGTGCCGCTTGCTGGTCGGACTGGCGGGTGCGTGGCGAGCAGCCCCGACACGTCGGCGCACGCTTCGGCTCGCTCGGAATCCACACCTAAGGCCCGTGCAGCCAGAAACGTCCTCGGGCCGGCACGCACCGGGCGCGTCTCCGACCCTGCTGGCTGCATGGTCCCTGGCTGATTACCGAGCGGAGAAGAGCACTCCTGGCGAGCCGCGCCGGGGTTGTGGGAACGAAGGAGAAACGATGATCACATTAGCCGCTGATCCGACGACCTTAGTTGATGCCGATTTGTTTGATCGGCTGGTCACGCGCATTGTTGAAGATGAGGGAGTGGATTGGAGTTTTGCTGAACGGGTAATGCGCCAGGCGCTGGTTTTTCTCAAGGCGTGCGCAGATAACCCGGCGGCACGACTTTCACCGAGCAACCTGGTTGACTTGGGTTGGCACGCCTTTATCCTTCATACCGCCGAGTACGCGCGATTCTGTGAGAATATCGCCGGTCGGTTCATCCACCATAGCCCGACTTGCCCGGGAGACCCGCCCGGAGGGGCGACGTTGGCGCGCACGATCGAGATGGTGCGCGCGACCGGGTTCCCGGTCGACATGCCGCTCTGGGAGGGCTGCCGCGCGGCGGACTGCAAGGAAGGCGACTGTTCGCAGTGTCACCAGGGTTGCGTTGATTCGCCGTAGTCTCACGCCGTGAATCGTCAGCATTGGGGCGGGCTTCCGGAGCCGGTCCGGGAGGTGATTTGCCGCAAGGTCAACGGGGTGGTCCGCGCTGAGCCGGTAGTCGGGGGCTCGGCGCGGGTTGCCCTCGCCGTGGCTACGGAGTCGGGCCACCGGGTGTTTGTGAAGGGCGTCCGGGATGAGCCCAGGGCGCGGATTGAGTGCCGTGTTCAGCGGTACTTGCCGGCGTTGGCACCTCGGTTGCTGTGGCACGCCGAGGTGGGCGACTTCCTGCTGATGGGGTTCGAGTACGCCGAGGGCAGGCACTCTGACCTGTCGCCCGGCTCGCCGGACCTGGTGACCATGGCCGCGACGCTCGCCGAGCTGGCCAGTTGGGAGTGTCCCGATCTGCCGGTACTGCCGGTGGAGAAGCGGTGGGCGCACTGCGCGGACGGTCCCGATTCGCTGGCCACGATCACCGGTAGCGCGCTCGTGCACGCCGACCTGACCGCCGAGAACGTGATCATCGGGGATCGGCCCTGGGTGGTCGACTGGGCGTGGCCGTCGCGGGGCGCGCCCTGGCTCGACGCCGCCGCGATGGTGGCGCGCCTGATCCAGGCCGGTCACGAGCCGGCCGAGGCTGAGGCGTGGGCGGCGAGCGTGCCGGCGTGGCGCGCTGCGCCGCCCGCCGCGATTGGCGCCTACGCGCGGCTGCGCGCGTCCTTGGCCGCGGCGCGCGGTGCGCCCATCGCGCACGCGTGGCGCCGTTACCTGTCGTACCTCGAAGGAGAGCGAAACCTGTGACTAATCCGGGCCGACCGGCGAAACGTCGTCCTGCCAGCCTGGTTCTTCAACGACGAGGGGGAGCTGCCCTGGTGACGTTCAGCTCCGGGCTTCGGTGAAGCGCTCCTGTCCCAGGACGGCGAGCAGTCGCAGCTTCTCGTACGCCTCGGTCCGGGGTTCGGCGGTGATCACGAGCAGCGCCTGGGACTGGTCCTCGGTGAACAGCGCCTGGCAGTCCACCTCGATCGGCCCGAGCTCGGGGTGGACGAGCGTCTTGTGGTCCTCGAAGCGCCGCACCACCTCGTGGCGCTCCCACAGCCCGGCGAACTCCGCGCTGGCCTTGCCCAGCACGCGCACCATCTCGCCGGCCCGCGAGGCCGGCCCCATCGTCCCGTGCGCGACCCGCAGGTTCGCCACCAGCGCGCGGGACTGGCGCGCCCGGTCGTGCTCGGGGTAGCGCAGCCGCTCGGCGGGATCGGTGAACCAGCGGTAGATCTCGCTGCGGGCCAGGCCGGTGTACCCGGACTTGTCGCCGAACAGGGCGTCGGCCATCCGGTTCTGCACCAGCGTCTCGCCCAGGTTGGACAGGATCAGCGCGGGCGTGTCGTCGAGCCGGTCCAGCACCCGCATGAGCGCGGGGGCTACGTGCGTCGCCGACGCCGTGGACGCCGGCGCGTTGTGCCCGGCCACCCGGAACAGGTAATCGCGCTCGTTGTTGGTCAGCCGCAGCGCCCGGGCCAGCGACGCCAGCATCTGCTCGCTCGGCTGCGGGCCGCGCCGCTGCTCCAGCCGGGTGTAGTAGTCGGTGGACATCACCGCCAGGGCGGCCACCTCCTCCCGCCGCAGGCCGGGAGCCCGGCGGCGGGCGCCCTCGGGCAGGCCGACGTCCGAGGGGCGCAGCTCCTCCCGCCGGCGGCGCAGGAAGCTGGCCAGTGCCGCACGATCCATGCGCCCAAGTATGGTCACGCGCGCCCGGCCGAACCAGGGATCGCGGATCCCCCGATCAACGGTCTCTGCACCGGGCCGGCCGGTCCGGCCATGCTCATGGCATGAACATTTCCGGGAACACCATCTTCATTCCGGGCGCCACCAGCGGCATCGGCCTCGCGCTGGCCCTGGCGCTGCGGGCCAAGGGCAACACCGTCGTCGTGGGTGGCCGCCGGGCGGAGGCGTTGGCGCGGATCGCCTCCGAGCACCCGGGCATCGACACCGTGCGCGTCGACGTCGCCGACGCGGCCAGCATCGACGCCGCCGCGAAGGAGGTGCTGGCCAGGCACCCCGAGCTCAACGTGCTGGTGGCGATGGCCGGGATCATGCAGGTCGAGGACTGGCACCGCCCCGAGTCGTTCCTCGCTTCGGCCGAGCAGGTGGTCACCACCAACGTGCTCGGCCCGATCCGCCTGATCGGGGCGTTCGTGGAGCACCTGCAGACCCGCCCGGACGCGACGATCGTGACGGTGTCGTCGGGGCTGGCGTTCACCCCGCTCAAAGCCACCCCGAGCTACAACGCGTCGAAGGCGGCCATCCACATGCTCAGCGAGTCGATCCGGCTGCAGCTGGCGGACACCACGGTCAAGGTGCTCGAGCTGGAGCCGCCCTCGGTGCGCACCGGCCTGATGCCCGGCCAGGAGGACAACGAGCACGCGATGCCGCTGGACGAGTTCATCGCCGAGGTGGTCGAGCTGATCGAGACCCGGCCGGAGGCGAAGGAGATCCAGGTCGAGCGGGTCAAGTTCCTGCGCTACGGCGAGGCCCGCGGGGACTACGACCAGGTAGTGGCGACGCTGAACGCCACCGACCCGCACGGCAAGTAACTAGGCGAACACCATGCGGTGGCCCCGGGCGGTGTCCACGTACTCGCGGACCCGGTGGATCAGCCCGTCCCGCAGCTCGAACACGAAGCAGTAGTCGTTGTCGTAGGGGTTGCCGTTGGCCAGCGTCGCGGTCATCGTCGCCTCCACGGTCACCCGTTCGCCGTCGGTGTGCATCCCGTGGAAGGCGACGGCGACGTCCCGGGCGAACAGGCGGGGGAAATCCTCGGCGAAGAAGCGCGCGATGGCCTTGCTGCCCACCATGTGGTTGGTCGCGTCGAGCGCGACGGCGGTGGCGTTGCCCGGGGGCGAGAGCCACTCGGCGTCCTCGGTGAGGACCGAGGAGATCCGGTCGGGGTCGTTGCTGGCGAGTGCCTGGAAGGCGTCCCGCACGATGCTGCTGGTCATGCGGCAACTCTCGCCGGCCGCGCGGGTCGGCGTATTGGACAAATGTTCCGCTTAGCATGGGCCTATGGCATCGGTGGCCGGGTGGGAGGTCGCGCGGCCGCGGCGGCCCGGGCGGGTGGCCGGGGTCAGCATGGCCGGTTTCCGCGCGTGTGGCCCAGCCCCGGTGGACGTGCGGGTGGTCCCGCACCCGGCCGTCTCGCTGGCCCTGGAGTTCGGTGACGGCCCGCTGGTCGTGGACGCCGCCACCGGCCGGCAGCGGCGGGGGAACCTGGTCGCCGGGTTCCTGCACGGCGCGATGCGCGTGCGTGGCGAGAGGGTCGAGTGCGTGCAGGTGCGGCTGTCCCCGGTGGCCGCGTACACGGTGCTGGGTACCTCACCGGCGGAGCTGGACCACGTGGTGGTGACCCTGGACGACCTGTGGGGGCGCCCGGCGGCCCGGATCCGCGAGCAGCTGGCCGAGGCCCGGTCCTGGCCGGACCGGTTCGCCCTGACCGAGGCGCTGTTCGTCCGCCGGCTGGAGCGGGGGCGATCGGTGGACCCCGAGGTGGCCTGGGCCTGGCGCCGGATCGCCGGCAGCCGGGGGCGGGTGCGGATCGACCGGCTGGCGGTGGAGGTCGGCTGGAGCCGCAAACGCCTGTGGTCCCGGTTCCGGGGGCAGATCGGGCTCCCGCCCAAGCGCGCCGCGAAGCTGGTCCGTTTCGACCATGCCGTGCACCGGCTGGCGGCGGGCGACGACGCGGCCCGGATCGCGGCGGACGGCGGCTACGTCGACCAGTCCCACCTGCACCGGGACGTGCTGGAGTACAGCGGGGTGACCCCAGCGACCGTGGCCGGCGAGACCTGGCTGGCGGTGGACCACATCGCGTGGGCGGGTTACCCCCGAGGGCTGAGGCCCGCGGTGACCAGGGCGGCGAGCTCGGCGTAGGCCTGGCTGTCGGACAGCCCGGTCGCCGCCGCCACCTCACGCTGCTGGATGCGGACCATCTGGGCCGCCACCAGGTCGGCCACGTAGCCGGCGTGCACGCTGCGGAAGACGCCTCGCCCGACCCCGTCGTCGATCATCTCGCCGATCCGCCGGGCGGCCGCGCGGGTGTTGCGCTCGTAGACCTCGCCGGCGGGCGGGAAGGACGCGACGTCCTCGAAGAAGCGGGGTGAGGCCACCGCCAGCTCGGTGGCCACCGCGTCCAGGTACGCGGCGATCCGGGCCGAGGGCGCCGAGGGGGCGTCGGTGACCGCCCGCTCGACCCGGCCGGTGGCGTCCCGGAAGAAGCGCACCACCGCCGCCCGCACCAGCTGCTCCTTGCTGCCCGCGAGCGTGTACAGCGTGCGCTTCGAGCAGTGCAGCCGGGCGGCCACGTCGTCCAGCTTCAGGTGGGCGAACCCCTCGTCGAGGATCAGCGCCAGCACGCCGTCCTCGAGCTCGCCCCGGCGGGCGTCGCCGCGGCGGACGGGGGCGCTGGTCACGTTCGGATCCTCTCATGGTGCAATATCGGTACTCTTATAAGAACCACAGTACCGATCTGAGTATCAATAGGGGAGTGAGCATGGCCGTCGATCGTCTCCTGCCCACCCAGGAAGCCGAGGACCTGCTCGCGCTCACCCGGGAGATCGCCGACAAGGAGCTGGCGACCCGGGTCGAGCGGCACGAGCGCGAGGAGAGCTACCCGGAGGGCCTGTTCGCCACCCTCGGCGCGGCCGGCCTGCTCGGCCTGCCCTATCCCGAGGAGCACGGCGGCGGCGCCCAGCCGTACGAGGTGTACCTGCAGGTGCTCGAGGAGCTGGCGGCGCGCTGGGCGGCCGTCGCCGTGGCCACCAGTGTGCACGGGCTGTCCTGCTTCCCGGTGGCCACCTTCGGCACCGAGGAGCAGCGGCGGCGCTGGCTGCCCGAGATGCTCGCCGGCCGGATCGTCGGCGGCTACAGCCTCTCCGAGCCCCAGGCCGGCTCGGACGCGGCCGCGCTGGCCTGCCGGGCCGCGAAGGACGCCGACGGCTACCGGGTGACCGGCACCAAGGCGTGGATCACCCACGGCGGCCGCGCCGACTTCTACGCGCTGTTCGTGCGCACCGGGGAAGGCAGCCGGGGCATCTCCTGCCTGCTGGCGCCCGGGCGGGCCGAGGGGCTCTCCTTCGGCCGGCCGGAGGAGAAGATGGGCCTGCACGCCATCCCCACCACCACCGCGAACTGGGACGGCGCGCTGCTCGAGCCGGACCGGCTGATCGGGGCCGAGGGCCAGGGCCTGCAGATCGCGTTCAGCGCGCTCGACTCCGGCCGGCTGGGCATCGCGGCCTGCGCCACCGGCCTTGCTCAGGCCGCACTGGACGCCGCGGTGGAGTACGCCAACGAGCGCACCACGTTCGGCAAGAGGATCGTCGACCACCAGGGCCTCGGCTTCCTGTTGGCCGACATGGCCGCCGCCGTGGACTCGGCCCGGGCCACCTACCTGGACGCCGCCCGCCGCCGCGACCTGGGCCGCCCGTACGGCCGGCAGGCCAGCGTGGCCAAGCTGGTCGCCACCGACGCGGCGATGAAGGTGACCACGGACGCCGTGCAGGTCCTCGGTGGCTACGGCTACACCCGTGACTTCCCGGTCGAGCGCTACATGCGCGAGGCCAAGATCATGCAGATATTCGAGGGAACCAACCAGATCCAGCGCCTGGTGATCAGCCGCACCTTGGCCAGGGCCTGACCCGCTACCAGCACCGTTCCGGCGGGCGGCCCGCCGATTCCCACCGTCACCCCGCGCATGCGTCACTTGGGCCGGGGTTAGTTCGTTGACCGGTTGAGGACTCGCGAGAGATCTCGGCCGAGCGGGAAAAGATTTTGGGGCACGCCAGGCGGCTGGCTAGCATCCAGCGCTGAGCATGTTCTGACTCACCGGGGAGCCGCCCACGGGGTGGTGGCGGCTCCCGTATTTCCGGTGCCGGCCTCTCGCCGAACTCCAACGGTGATAACTGCTGTCCAGATGCGTTCGGGTGGGAATCGCACAATGCCAGATGAGAGAATTACCGACGAGCAGTTCAGGCAGGTGGACGCCTGGCTGCGCGAGTACGTATCCGTCGGTGACCCCAGGGTCGGACGGTCTGGGCCGGTGTGTCCGTTCATTCCGCGGGCCCTCAAACAACGGGAAGTGCAGACCCGTGTGCGCGAGGACATCGATGGCTCCAGTGAGCTGGAGCTCATCGAGCAGCTGCGCGCCGAGATCGGCGAGTTCGGTGCGGCTGGCCGCCCGAAGAGCAGCTCCGGGGTCTCGTTGGAGAGCTGGGTCGTGGTCATGCCGAGCATGGAGTCCGAGGGCTGGGCTCGCTTGGACAAGGTCTATGAGCAGCTCAAGCAGTTCGCCGTCAGCTCGGGGAAGATGATCGGGATATTCCATCCCGAATGCGACGACCGCGCGGTCCGTAACCCCGACTTCCGGGTTTCCATCGCCCCGGTCGCCATGCTGGCGATACGGCACATGGCCCCGCACGACATCCTGTTCCTGAATGATTCTGAACGGTGGTTCAAAGAATACGACTCGCGGTTCAGGTCACATTACGAGCGTAACCAGGTCCGCGATCCGTTGCTGCTCACCCTGTATCGCAAGGCGAATCAACTGTACGGATCCCCGACCGCGCACTGCTGACGTCACGAACGCCGGAGAAAAATCATGGCCGACAACGAGCTCCGCACCGTCCCGGTCCGGGACGTCTGGGACACGCTCCCCGAGGACCTCCGGGAGACGTTCGTTACCCGCCACGCCGCCATGAACGGCAGGTGGGTGGAGGAGTCCCCTGACCGGGGCACCGGGAACTGGGACGCGATGCGGCCGGTGATCCTCCAGAAGGCGGCCTATCGGGCCCTCGAGTCGAGCGTGGCGCGAGTGCTGACCCTGGCGGTCGAGGCGTGCCAGCGGCGGGCGTCGACGCTCGGTGAGCTCCGGGACGCGCTGCGCTTCACCAAACCGCTCCCCCTGGTGGATCCGGATGCTCCGCTGGTTGCTTCGGAGCTCACCCGCAGCGCGCGTCCCGACCTGTTGATCGAGAACGGGCGGCCCCGCATTCTCGAGATCAACGTCGGCACCCGGATCGGCGGCGACACGGTGACGTCCTGGCTGGCGGAGGAGTTCTGCCGGCTGTGTCCGGAGGCCGGGTTCTACCCGCCGCCGTCGGTGGTGGCCACGCGCTCCGAGGCGCTGCTCCGGACGATCGGCGGCCACCTCACGCAGGACGGTCCCCGTCGGGTGCTCATCCCGTCGTACTGGACGGCCAACTGCGAGGGCGTGCTCCTACACCGGACGCGGGCCAAGCGGGGGGTCCTCGCCGATGCCAAGCGGGTGGGTCTGGAGGTGCTGCAGACCGATCTCGCCGACCTGAGCCTCGACGCCGCCGGCCGTCTGCTCGCCGCCGGCGTGCCGGTCGACCTGGTGATGGTCCCGTGGACCGCCAACGAGAGCGCCCGCATCGTGGATGCCGGCGAGGGGTTGGCGGCGCTGCGGAGCGCCGACCGCGCCGGGACCATCAAGTTCTTCCCGCGCACCGAGTCGGTGCTACTGGCCTCGAAGTCGGTGCTGGCGTGGCTGCACGAGGACTGTGACGCGGACCTGCTGGCGCCGGCCGACCGCGAGCTGGTGCGCGCCTACGTGCCCCGGACCATCTCGCTGGGCCTCGGCGAGACCGCCGCCGCACCCGGCCCCCGGGCCAACCTGGTTCTGAAGCCGGCCATGGGCCGGGCCGGCAAGGGAGTGCTGTTCGGCAGCGTCGCCTCGGAGGAGGAGTGGCTGGAGGCTGCCGTCGAAGCGTCCAAGGACGCCCCGGTGGTCCTGCAGGAGCGCGTCGAGGCCGACCTGATCAGCATGCCGTTCCTGGACCGGGAGTCCGGACGCCAGGTCACGGTGCGGGTGCCCTACGTGCTCAGCCCCTACATGATCGACCGGGCGGTCTCCGACATCGGCGTGCGCCACTCGGGTCCTGACTCTCCGGTCGGCGACGTGGTGATCAGTGTCAGCAAGGGGGGACGCTCGAACGCCGTGGTGCTCACCGGCTGACCGGTTCAGCCGACCTCCACGGGCTCGGCGTCCTCGCCCTTGGCCGGTTTACCCGAACGCAGTCGCAGGGCCAGCAGCACGCCGGCCAGGGTGCAGATGCCGGCGATGAGGAACACGTTGCTGTAGGCCTGCGCCTCCACCTGGACCTGGGTCTGCCGCCACAGCGCGATCAGGCCGCCCGGACCCTGCTCCTGCATGGCCACGATGCGCGGGTCGGTGTTCGCCCCGGTGGAGAGCAGCGAAGCCCGGTTGGACATGAACTGGGCCTGTTGGGTGGTGGCCAGGGCGGTCAACGCGGCCAGCCCGAACGAGGCGGTGACCCGCTGGGTGAGCGTGTTGAAGGCGCTGCCCGAGCTGACGATGCCCGGCGGCAGGGAGGCCAGCCCGCCGGTCATGATCGGCATCATGGCCAGCCCGATCCCGGCGGCCCTGATCATCATCCACATGATCAGTTCCGGCCGGGTCATGTCGGCGTTGATCTGGGACAGCAGCAGGGTGCCTATCCCGCACAGGGTGAGCCCGACGACGGCGGGCCAGCGGGGGCCGAAGCGGTCGTAGATGCGCCCGGCGGCGGGCATCGTCACCATCATCATCAGTGCCTGGGGGAGCAGCACCAGGCCGGTGTGCCAGGCGGTCATCCCCTGGCCCTCCTGCAGGAACAACGGCACGTAGAACAGCACCGCGAACAGCCCGATGGACAGGATGGCGATCAGCAGCAGCGAGTTGATGAACGGCCAGTGGGTGAAGACGCGCACGTCCAGCAGCGGCTCGGCGACCTTCAGCTCGATGGCCACGAACAGCAGCAGCAGGTTCACCGCCGCCGCGGCCAGGACCAGGATCGGGTAGCTGGTCCAGCCCCAGGTCTGGCCCTCGGACAGCGCCAGCAGCAGCGCGAACATGCCGCCGGCGATGCACAGGAAACCGGGCAGGTCGAACCGGCGCCCGGGCTTGGCCGGGAAGTGGGGGAGGACCGCCATCGCCGCGATCGCGCCGATGATCCCGATCGGCACGTTGATGTAGAAGATGAGCCGCCAGTTGACGTACTCGACCAGGTAGCCGCCCAGGGTCGGCCCGACGCCGGGCGCGACCACGATGCCCAGCCCGTACAGGCCCATCGCCGCGCCCAGCTTCTGGGGCGGCACCATCCGCATCAGGATGGTCAGGCAGGTCACCGGCAGCATGCCGCCCGGCACCGCCTGCAGGATGCGGAAGAAGATCATGCTGCCGAGGTCGTCGGCCATCCCGCACAGCGCCGAGAACGCTCCGAAGGTCACCAGGGACAGCAGGTACATCCGGCGCAGCCCCAGCCGGTCGCCCAGCCACGCGCTGGTCGGCACCACCACACCGAGGCACAGCATGTAGGCGGTGGTGATCCACTGGATCTGGTCGGTGGTGACGTTGTACTCGCGCTGGATGGTCGGGACCGCCACGTTCACGATGCTGGTGTCCAGCACCGACATGAACATCCCGATGATCACCACGATCAGCGGGATGCCCCAGCCCTCGCCCGGCCCGCGTGCCGGGGCCACCGGGGCGGGCGGGGTGGGTACCGGGCCGACCGGTCGCGGCGCCTCCTCGGTGGCGACGCTCAACTCCTCGGTTCGGGCCATACCTCCACCTCAGGGTTTGCGGATGTGCACGGTGACGTCCATGCCGGGAACCAGGCGGGCGCCGCCGGTGGCGAGCAGGGCGATCTTGACCGGGACGTACTGGTCCACCCGCTGCGGCTGGGACGGGTCGGCGATGCCGGCCGGGGGATAGATGGTGAAGTTCCCGGCGGTGGAGTTCTGCACCACCTGGACGACGCCGGTGACCGGGGTGTCCGGGAAGGCGTCGGCGTGGATGTCCACCATGGCGCCGGGCTGCACCGCGCCGATGTCGTAGTCCTCCACCCGCGCCGTCACGTAGATCTTCGACAGGTCGTAGGCGGCGGCCAGCTCGGCGCCCTTGGTGACGTAGGAGCCGTCGACCACCTCGTCCACGGCCACCGTGCCGGTGCTCTGGCCGGGGACCTTGACCACCCGTTCCGGCTGCGCGCCGCTGCCCAGCATCTGGATGCGGCCGACGACCTGGTTCGGCTGGACCACCGCGCCGGGTTGCCCGGCCCAGTCGTCCACCGCTCCGCTCACCGGGGCGTTGATCTCTATCTTGTCCCCGTCGACCTGGGCGTTGTCCGTGGTCACGTAGTGGCGGCTGTAGAGGAGGTAGGTGCCGGCGAAGCTCGCCGTCTCCATCACGGTGAGCGCGGCGACCAGTATGAACAGCACCCGACTGACCCGGGGCGTTGCGCTTACTGCCACACCAAAAAGCTTAGCACTCCTAACTAACTGAGTGAGCACTCAGGAATCAGTGCTTGGCCACAGCGACACGCCCGGCCGACCGGACGCGCCGGGATGACGGCCGGCAGTTCACCCGCCGGTCACCTGCCCTGGATACAACGGCGGCCATGACCGTCCTGAACCGGCGCCTCGGGCGCCGCACGGTGTTGGGCTCGGCGGCTCTCGGGTTGGGCGGCGCGGTCGGCCTGCCGCTCGGGCTGGCCGCGTGTGGCGGCCCCGGGCTGGTCCGGGCCGAGCGGCCGGTGCTCACCCACGGCGTGCAGTCCGGGGATGTGGTCGGCGGCTCCGGCGTGGTGTGGACGCGGGCGGACCGGCCGTCCCGGATGGTCGTCGAGGCGGCGGACAACCCGGAGTTCCGCGACGCCCGGCGCATGCCCGGCCCGATGCTCACCCCGGACACCGACTTCACCGGGAAGCTGCGGGTGTCCGGCGGCGGGGTGGTGCACTACCGGGTCACCGCCGAGGACCCGGACGGCCGGGTGGCCAGCGAGCCGGTGGCCGGCTCGTTCCGCACCGGGCCGGCGCCGGACGGGTCCGCGCGGTTCGTCTGGTCCGGTGACATCGTCGGCCAGGGCTGGGGGATCAACCCGGACATCGGCGGCATGAAGATCTTCGCCGCGATGGCCGCCCGCGACCCGGACTTCTTCCTGTGCAGCGGGGACACCGTCTACGCCGACGGGCCGCTGAAGGAGGCGGTCACGCTGCCCGACGGCCGCCCGTGGCGCAACCTGGTCACGCCGGAGAAGTCCAAGGTCGCCGAGACGCTGGCCGAGTTCCGCGGCCAGTTCGCCTACAACCTGCTGGACCAGAACTTCCGCGCGTTCACCGCCAAGGTGCCGCAGATCAACCAGTGGGACGACCACGAGGTGCTGAACAACTGGTACCCGGGTGAGGTGCTCACCGACGACCGGTACACCGAGCGCCGGGTGGACGTGCTGGCCGGCCGGGCGTTCCAGGCCTTCCACGAGTGGGTGCCGCTGGACCCCCGACAGGCCGTGGACGGCCGGGTGTACCGCCGGTTCGCCTGGGGGCCGCACCTGGAGGTCTTCGTGATCGACATGCGCAGCTACCGGGACGCGAACGGGGCGAACACCGGCGCGGGCGGCCACATCCTGGGACCGCAACAGGCGGCCTGGCTGGCCGACTCGCTGGCGTCCTCCCGGGCGACCTGGAAGGTGGTCGCCTCGGACATGCCGATCGGGGTGCTGGTGAAGGACGGCAAGACCGCGTGGGAGGCCGTGGCCAACGGCACGCCGGGGGTGGCCAGCGGCCGGGAGGCGGAGATCGCCGGGCTGCTGCGGTCGATCAAGGAGCGCGGGGTGCGGAACGTGCTCTGGCTGACCGCCGACGTGCACTACACGGCGGCGCACCGGTACGACCCGGGGCGCGCGGCGGCGGCCGGCGGGTTCGCCGACTTCGACGAGTTCTGGGAGTTCGTCTCCGGACCGCTGCAGGCCGGCACCGGGGTGGCCGGCGAGCTGGACCCGACGTTCGGGCCGGAGGCGGTGTACGTGCGGGCCGCGCCGAGCGACGACCGCTCCTCGCCGCTGCACGGGTTCCAGCATTTCGGTGAGGTACAGGTGGCGCCCGGCGGCCGGCAGCTGACCGTCACGCTGCGCGGCCCGGCGGGCGAGCAGCTCTGGGCCACCACCCTGGACGCCCGCTGAGACCTGGGCGACCAGGCGGGGTCGTGTGCTTCACAGAATCACCGTGACGACCAGCTTGGCCTGACTCCTCGCGCCGGGGTGGCTGGTGCATGACGTCCCATTCGCCACAACAGTTTCACGAGGGGAATGTCATGAGGATTTGATCTTGTGGCAACCCCCATGGTGTGACAGTCGTGCAACCAGGGGTGGCGGATGGTCCAGCGCCGCCGGTCAATCCATGATCATCAGGCACGGGTGGCCTTGATCGCGGTCTCTGGCGGTTCAGCCTCGAAAATCGACGCTGAACCGCCAGAGATGACGATCACCCCGAGCGGCCACCGCGCAACCGCCACTACGGCGATCACACCAGCCCCACTTGCCTCGTCCGTACTCGACGGATCAGACCAACCTGCTCCACGCCGTCCAATCCGTCGGTAAATCTGACCACCCCCTCGACCGAAAGAATCGATTTCTAGGATCATTGTGCATTCTAAGCCATCGTATGTACTCTACGAAGCATGACAGCAAGTACCGCGCACGGCAGGCCGGTCGAGGTCGCCGCGCGGCCGGAACCGGTGGGCATCGACCTGGCCGTGACCGCCGTGCTGGTCGTGGACATGCAGAACGACTTCGGCGCGCCGGGCGGCGGGATGGACCTGGCCGGCTTCGACATCGGGGTGGTGCGCGCGGCCGTCGGGCCGATCGCCCGCGTGCTCACCTCAGCCCGGAACGCCGGGATTCCGGTGATCTACCTGAAGCACGGATACCTGCCGGACCTGTCCGACCTGGGGCCGGCCGACTCGAAGAACTGGTTGGGGCATATCGCGGTGAAGGTCGGCGAGACGGTGACCGCGCCGGACGGGACGGTCGGCCGGGTGCGGATCAAGGGCACCTGGAACACCGAGATCCTGCCCGAGCTGGCCCCGGAGCAGGGGGACATCGTGCTGGAGAAGAACCGGTTCAGCGCGTTCTACAACACCGAGCTGGACGCCACGCTGCGCCGGCTGGGGGTGCGCAACCTGATCGTCACCGGGTGCACCACCAGCGTGTGCGCGGAGTCCACGATCCGGGACGCGATGTTCCGTGACTACCGGGCGATCCTGCTCGCGGACTGCACCGGTGAGCTGCAGGGCGGGGAGTACCACCGGGCGTCGCTGGCGTTGGTGGAGCGGATGTTCGGTTGGGTGGCCGACTCGTCGGCGTTCGTCGCCGCGGTCGGGGGCTGACCGTGGCTCGTACCGGGTCCGCGCCCACCCGGGCGCGTCACGTGCGCGACGAGCTGCGCGACGAGCTGCTGGTCGGCCGGTACCGGCCGGGGGAGCGGCTGCCGGTGGCGGCGGTCGCCGAGCATTTCACGGTCAGCGTCACGGTGGCCCGGGAAGCGCTGATGATGCTGGCCTCGGACGGCCTGGTGGTGTCCGAGCCGCAGGCGGGATTCCGGGTGATCGAGCTGTCCACCGAGCACCTCGTCGACCTCACCTCGGTGCGGGTTGACATCGACTGCATCGCGCTGCGCCGGTCGGTCACCCAGGCCGGGTTGCCGTGGGAGTCGGCCGCGCTGGCCGCGCACCACACCCTGGCCTCGACCCCGATGTACCACGAGGACGAACCGGGGGTGTCTCGCGCCTGGTCGGCGGCGCACACCGAGTTCCACCGGGCGTTGGTGGCCGGCTGCGGCAGCCGGATCCTGCTGGAGCTGCGGGACCGGCTCTGGGACGCCAGCACCATGTACCGCTCCTGGTCGGCCGAGGTGCACCGGACGTGCGGGCGGGATGTGGCCCGGGAGCACCGGGAGCTGCTGGACGCCGCCCTCGCCCGTGACGCCGACCGGGCCGTCGAGCTGTTGGCCGCGCACATTTCCCGCACCACCGAGCTCGTGCTCGAGCACCGGGCCCGGGCCGCGAAGGAGGACGAGGATGCCGAGGCAGTCGGGTGAGCTGATCGACGTGCACCACCACGCGGTGCCCCGCGAGTACCTGCGGGCGCTGGCCGACATCGGGGTGACCGTGTCGGTGCCCGGGGTGCCGTTTCCCGCCTGGGAGCCGGCGGACAGCCTGGCCGTGATGGAGGCCGCGGGCATCCGGGCGGCGGCGCTGTCCATCACCGCGCCCGGGGTGGCCGGGGCGACCGGCGCCGATGCGGAGCGCATCGCCCGGGTGGCGAACCAGAGCCTCGCGGAGGTCGTCCGGGAGCACCCGGGACGCTTCGGCGCCTTCGCGTTGCTGCCGCTGCCGGACGTGCCGGCCGCGCTGCGGGAGGCCGAGCACGCGCTGGACGAGCTGGGCCTGGACGGGCTCGGCTTCTACTCCAATGCCCAGGGGCTCTACCTCGGCGACCCCGAGCTGGAGCCGTTGATGGCCCTGCTCGCCGAGCGCGGGGTGCCCGCGTTCGTGCACCCGGCCCAGCCGGTGGCCCTCGGGCGGCCCGGTCATCTGCCCGCCTCCGTGCTGGAGTTTCCCGTGGAGACCACCCGCGCCGTCGCCAACCTGCTGTTCTCCGGCACGCTGGACCGTCACCCGGGGCTCAAGCTGATCTTCACCCACGCCGGGGGCACGGTGCCCTTCCTGGCCAACCGGCTGGCCAACGCCGCGGTGATCGACCCCGGCCTGGCCGACCGTCCGCCGGCCGACACCATGGCCTCGCTGCGGCGGCTGCACTACGACGTGGCCATGTCGGCGACCTCGTCCCAGCTGCGCATGCTGCACGACGTCGTCGGGGCGGAACGGATCGTGTTCGGCAGTGACTTCCCGTTCATGCCGTTCGCCGAGGCGGTCGGCACCGCCGAGGGGCTGCGGGAGTACCCCGGCTTCACCGACGAGCAGCGGCGCATGGTGGCGCACGGCACGGCGGGCGGATTGCTCTACCGGCTGGCGGAGGTGGCGGCGCGGTGATTCACCACGATGCGGGCGGCTACGCGTTCGCCCCCAGCGACCTCGGGTTCGCCTGTGCGGCCCTGCGCGCGTTGCCCGGCCACCGCCTGGAGTGGGCGGTGCTGCCGGCGCCGGTGCCGCTGGCCGACGGGTTCGAGCTGGCGCGGCGTCACGTGGAGGGCCTGGGCCGCCCGCCGGCCGCGCTGTGCGGGTTCGACGTGCGGCTGCCCCGGTCCCTTCCGCGCGCCGAGTTCGGCGCCTTCAACCGGGGCTACATCGCGCGGTTGCGCGAGTGGGGCCTGCTCACCGAGCACGGGTGCCCGCTGAGCAGGACGAACGTGGCGCCGACGGTGCGCCCGCCGGCCGAGCCGTCGGTGCTGGCCTTCTCCTACACCGTGCAACGGGCCGGCGGGGATCCCAACTTCGTCGTCTCGGGTGTCGGTGAGCTGCCCGACGACACGGTGATCCCGGACGGCGTGGTGCGGCACCGGGAGACCGGCCCCGAGGCGCTGATGGAGAAGGCGCGCTGCGTGGTCGAGGTGACCCGCAAGCGGCTGGACGCGATCGGCGTCGCCTGGGACGGCTCGGCGGCCATGCACCTCTACTCGGCGCACGACCTGGCGTTTGCGGTACAGCGCGAGCTGTTCGTCGCCGAGGGCATCGCGCCGGTGCACGGCGTGATCTGGCACGACGCGGCACCGCCGGTGGACGACCTCGAACTGGAGATCGACGCGCGCGCCTACGACCGGCAGCTGCGCCTGTAGGAGGAGAGGGTCATGGGGACAACACGAGTGGTCCGGGGGACCGAGGGCGCCGAGGTCCGGCCGTGGACGGTGAAGACCGCCGGCAGCGACAACGGCGACCGGTTCGACTTCATGGTCGGCACCATCGACTACCTGACCGGCCCGCCGCTGCACGTGCACGCCGAGCAGGACGACACGTTCTACGTACTGGAGGGCGTCCTGACGGTGCAGTCCGGCGACGAGATCATCGACCTCGAGCCCGGCGACTTCCTCACCGTGCCACCGGGCGTGCCGCACACCTTCGACAACGTCCGCGCCGACCAGCCGACCGTGCGGGCCATCAACATCATGACGCCCGGCGGCTACGCCGAGGCGATAGACGAGTTCAACGGGCTGGGCGAGCAGATCACCGACCTGGCCAGGGCCCGCGAGGTCGGCCGCCGGCACGGCGTGGACTTCGTCGGCCCGCCGCTGCGGGAGAAGCTAGGCCTGGACGCCGGCTAAGGGAGCGCCTCGCCGAACAGGGCGCTTCAGGCGTAGATCTGCCCGATCAGCTGCTGGGCGATGGTGCTGGCCACGGCGTGCCCGTCCGGGGCCGCGTTGAGGTTCGCCCACACGGCCAGGGTGTTCCGCCGCCGAGGGTCGGATCCGCAGAACGACTGGTACCCGGGCAGCTCGCCGGTGTGGCCGTACATCGGGCCGAACCGCGCCAGGCCCAGCCCGTAGCCGGGGCTGTTCGGGTTGGCCGGGTCGACCGGCTGGATGCTGTCCAGGCGGCGGCGCTGCCAGGCCGGGTCGAGCAACGAGCCGTCGGTGAGCGCAGTGGCCCAGGTGGCGAGGTCGCGGATGGTGGAGATCCCGCCGCCGGCCGCCCAGGTCCAGGACGGGTTCTCGTCGGTGACGTCGTTGGGCCTGAGCCGTCCGGAGTACGCGGCCTCGCGCTGCTCGGGCGGCAGGCCCTCGCCGTGCATGGTGGAGACGTTGGTGCCGTACATGTACCCGCGCGGGTACGGCGGCGGAATGGCGTTCGAGGTGGTGGCGAAGGACGTGTCGCGCATGGCCAGCGGCTCGAACAGGCGGGCGCGGTAGATCTCGTCCAGGGGTCGTTTCTCGATCTGCTCGGCGATCAGCCCGAGCAGCACGGTGTTGGTGTTCGAGTAGTGGTAGCCGGTGCCCGGCGGGAAGTACGGCGAGCCGCGCAGACCCATCGCCAGCAGCTGCTCGGGCGGGTAGACCCGGTTCGGGTCCTCGTCGAGGGCCTTGTTCAGCTCCAGCGACTCGCTGTAGTTGTACAGGCCGCTGCGCATGTCCAGCAGCTGGGTGATGGTGATGTGCTGCCCGTTGGGCACATCGGGGCGGAACCGGGCGACCGGGCCGTCCAGGTCGATGTGGCCCTCCTGGGCTAGTTTCAGGATGACCGTGCCGGTGAAGGTCTTGGTGATGGAGCCGATCCGCACGTGGTCACCGAGGGCGACCGGCTCCGTCCCGCCGACCGAGCGGACGCCGTAGGTGTGCGCCAGCTCGCCGTCCGGGGTGCGCAGCATCATGACCGCGCCGGGTGCCATGAGCTCCTTGGCGGTGCGGTCGAACAGCGCGCGCAGGTCGGCGGCGGGCCCGGCCGACGGGGGAGGTGCCGGGCCGGGACCCTGGCCGGGCGGCGCGCAGGCGGCGGCGAAGGTGCCGAGGCCGAGCGCGGCGGCACCGGTCAGCAGGGAACGGCGGCGCAGCTGGCCCATGGTGGCTCCCCGGGATCGGTCGAGCAGGGTCCCGGAGTGTGACGCACCTCACCGGGGCTTCGGTAGGTGCAACTCAGCTAATGGCGGCATCGGTCAGATCACGACGCCCGCGTAGCCCTCGCCGATCGGCACCCGGTCTCCGGCGGCCTCCAGGCCGTCGGCGGACAGCGGCCGTTCGGCGTCGGCGAGGTAGCCGAGGTCCAGCCCGGTGCGCTCCACCAGGTGGGCCAGGGTGACGCGGTAGGTCCCCGGCTGGAACACCGCCTCGGCCAGGAAGTCGTCGATCAGCCCGCCCTGCTCCAGCACGTAGCCGGCGGTCGCCGGGGTGCCGTCGGCCAGGTCGTAGGCGACGATCTTCCAGAACGCCAGCGGCAGCCGCACGCCCTTGTACAGCGGGTCGCTCTCGGCCATGACCGGGCCGGTGAACACCGTGAGCCGCCGGTCGCGCAGCCGGGCGTGGTTCAGGATGAAGTTCTCCAGGCCCTGCCAGAGGTCCTGGCCCTGGTTGAACCGCTCGTGCTGCGGTGAGCAGTTGGTGAAGTGGAAGGTGTCGTCGTTGGCCCGCCGGGCCGCGTCGCCCCACACCGGGTCCAGCCGGCGCACCAGGTGGCCCCGGTCGAGCGCGTTGCGTTCGTACAGGTCCTCGCCGATCTGCTCGGTCTCCGCGATCCGGGAGTCCAGGAACCAGCGGTCGCTGTCCCGGGGCAGGTCCACCAGCTGGTGCCCGTCGATGTTCACCGCCGTGTAGAAGGCCAGCCCGCGCAGGCCGTTCATCACCACGCTGAAGTGCGGGTAGGGAAGCACCGTCGGGTCCTCGCCGGGGCCGGCGTCCACCCGCCTCGCCGCCAGCTGGCGCTGCGCATCGGTGAGCTTGGGCAGCGGTACGGCGGTGCGCAGGAATTGTGGGTCGTACCCGGTGTAGCCGGCGTAGTGGTCACGCGGCCGGGTCAGGTCGCTGGTCGGGACGCTCATGGGATCGGTACCTCCAGGGCGCGGAGCTGCTCGGCGCAGCCCGCGAACGCGTGCGCGCAGTTGGTGTCCAGGGACGCGCCGGCGAAGTGCAGGCCGAACGCGGCCGGGTCGGGGTCGAGCCAGCTGAGGACGGGGGAGCCGGAGTTGCCGGCCAGCGTGGTCGGGTCGTGCCCGAACACCCACTTGCGCTCGTCGCCGTCCAGCGATCCGAGCGGGCGGTGCGGCACACCCGGCGCGAGCCGTTTCACCCCGTACCGGTTGCCGAACAGGGTGCTGTTCACCCAGGTCCAGTCGATCCCCTCGTGCAGGCCGCCGGCGTAGACCGGGGCGGCGGGGAAACCGATCACGCAGCAGGAGCCGGTGTTGCCGCGCGGCGGGTCCGGGTCGGCGGACAGCGGGACGGCCGCCGGCACGGGCTGGCCGGCGACCGTTGGTTCGATGGTCAGCACGGCGGCGTCCAACCGCTGGAACCGGGGCCCCTCGATGCCCGGCACCCGGGCCTCGACGATGCGGAACCGGTTGGCGTCGGCGCTGCCCAACTCGGCGGTGAAGTCGATGAACGCGCCGTCCAGCACCCGGAAACCGGTCGCGGTGCGGATCATGGCGTGGGCCAGGCGCTGCCACATCGCCTCCACCACGTGCAGGTTGGTCAGCACCAGGCCCTTGCCGGCGTCCACCACCCAGCCGGTGCCGAAGAAGCTCCGCGCGGTCGCGTTGGCCGGTTCGATCCGCCCGACCGCCCGGCAGCGCGCCCGCAGCACCTCCCTGGTGGATTCGAAGCCGTCCCGCCAGTCGCCGGCGAGCGGGTGCGCCGGGTCCACGGCGGCGTTGCGGACCGGCAGGGTCGGCCGGGTGCCGTCGGTCCGGATCACCGCCTCGAGCGCGTGCGAGCCGGCCGGGCCGAGTGGGGCGTCCGGGTCCTCGGTCACCGCCCGTACCGTGCGATGGGTCTCCCGGAGCAGCACGTCCAGCGCCCGCCGGAAGTCGCCCGGGTCGCCGATCTCGTCCGGCGGTACCCGCCGGAACGCCTGGTCCAGCGCCGCCTCCAGCTGCCCGGTGACGTCGTCCGCGACGGCTTTCGCCGAGCCGCCCGGCGGCTCCCACCCGCCGGCCGGTGCCTCGAGGGTGCTCGCCTCCCGGGTGGGCCGGCGCAGGGCCAGGTTGCGCAGGTGGGTGGACGCGTTCACCGGTCGCCCCCGGTCGGCTCGAGGCCGAGCAGCGCGCACAGTTCCGGGCCGGCGGCCTCGGCCAGCGCGGCCGACACCGGGACCGCCGGCGGGGCCGACACCGGGACCGCCGGCACGGCCTCCCGGCGGAACCGGTCAGCCGAAGCGAGGCGGCCCTCCAGCACGGCGGCCGCCAGCTCCGGCCCGAAGTCGTGGAGGTCCGGCCCTTCGTCGCGTGCCGCGTCCGTCCCGGCCGCCTCGGCGACCAGCGAGCGCACCGACCCGGCGGCTCGTTCCCGGACGTCCGAGGGTGGTGGCACGGACTCCAGGTCACGGCCCAGGTCCAGGTCGGCGGCCAGCAGCGCCCGGGCGTCGACGATGCCCGCGCCGAACTCGAACGGGTCCCAGCCGGCCGGCCGGTTCGCGGTGGCCCGGAGCAGCCGGCGGAACATCCCCTGCAGCGTCTCGCCCCGCTGCCGGGCCGCGCCGACCAGGTTGGCCCGGCCGTGGTGGGCCAGCCACAGCGCGGCCACTCCGGCGGTCAGGGCCACCGCGAAGCTGGTGCCCTGGCCCTGCCCGACCTCGTCGCCGGCCGGCGACACCTTCGCCCGGAACACGTTCTGCCCCGGCGCCGTGATGTCCACCGCCGGCCCCCGGCAGCTGCCCGGCCAGGGCGCGTTCGCGGCATTGCTGCCGGCCACCGCGATGCAGTCGTCGTAGCGGGCCGGCCAGACCACGGTGCGCACGCAGTTGCCGGCCGCGGCCAGCACGATCACGTCCGCCGCCACCGCGCGGCGCAGCGCCCGGTCCAGCGAGAACGAGGGGATGCCGCCCAGGCTCATGGTGATCACCTGTGCGCCGTTGGCCACCGCCCAGTCGATTGCCCGTGCCACGGACACCTGGGTGACCCGGACGACGCTCTCGATCGCCCGGATCGGCATGTGCCGGGCCAGCGGGGCACTGCCGCTGACCACGTGCGCCTCTCCGGAGACCACCACGCTCGCGGTGCCGGTGCCGTGCCCCGGGTTCCCGCCGGCGCCGAGCGGGTCGGTCGGGTCGGGATCGCCGTCGAGCACGTCGAACCCCGGCACGGTGATCGCGTCCGCCAGCTCGACGTGTTTGGTCACCCCGGTGTCCGGCTGGGCGATCACCACTCCGTCGCCGCGTGACGGCCGGCCCTGCTGCTCGGAGAACGCCCACGCCTCGGGTACCCGCATGACCCGGGGCGCCCAGCGGGGCTGGTCCTCCAGCTCCGGCTCCGCCGGCACCCAGCAGCCCGGCGGGAAGTTGTCCAGGGTCTCCCGCGCCGGGCCGGGCTCGGCGTCCGGCTGCGGGAAGAATCCGGTCGGCAAGTCCGGTTCGGCGGCGACCAGGTCGAACTCCTCCACCGCCGCGTAGGCGGCGGCGAACACCGAGGGCCGGTCGGGGGCCAGCGCCCGGTCCGGCAGCGTCGCCACCAGCACCTCCGGCTCCAGGGTGGACAGCGGCGCCAGCTGGATGCCCAACGGCCCCCACTCCGTCCGCACCGCCTCGGCGACCCGGGCCGCTCGCCCCGGACGCGCCACCAGGGCGTACCGAGCCGTGTTCCCCGGCGCCGCCACCGTCGCGGCGCGCAGTGCATCCAAGCTGGTCATCGGCCCCTCCTCGGGTCCTGCCGCCGTGGGCATGCTGGAGGCCGGGCGTCAACGGGCCGTCATCGGCGCGTCTCCGACGGGGTGTCGGGTTTCGGACACCCTTCCTGTCGCGGATCGGACTGAGCCCGGCGCGGCCGGCGCCCACCATGGCGTGGCCGGATTCGCCTCGGGCGAGGAGAAGATCACGATGGATGCCCGTTCGGTCAACATCGACCTGCTCGGCGGCTTCGAGTGCTCCTACGGGGAAACCGCCGTCACCCTCCCACTGGGAGCCCGGCGGCTGTTGGCCCTGCTCGCACTGTGCGGCTCCGGAACCCACCGGGGTGGCGCTGCCGAGCGGCTCTGGCCGGACAGCCCGGCCAACCGGGCCGCCGGCAACCTGCGGTCGGCACTCTGGCGGGGCCGCCGCGTCGCCCAGACCACCCTCATCGAGTGCGTGGGCCCGCGGCTGCGGATGTCACCCTCGGTCGCAATCGACCTGCACGAGGTGCAGCACCGCGCGCAACGGGCGATGCGCGATCCCGCCCAGGTGTCCACCCGGGAGTGCGAGCACCTGGTGGCCGAGCTGAGCCGCCCGCTGCTGCCCGAGTGGAGCGAGGACTGGCTGGTGCTCGAACAGCTGCACTGGGACCAGGTCCGGCTGCACGCGCTGGAAGGGCTGGCCGAGGCGCTGCTCGTCCGGCGCGAGTACATGGCCGCGATGAGGACCGCGCTGGCCGCGATCGCGGTCGAGCCGGTGCGCGAGAAGGCCCACCGCACGGTGGTCCAGGTGCACCTGGCGGAGGGTAACGCGGGGTCCGCGCTGGTGCACTACCAGCAGTACCGCGCGTTGTTGCGGCGTGAGCTGGGCGTCAAGCCGTCGGGCCAGCTCACGCGGCTGGTCGGCGCGCTGGCGCCGGAGCGGATCTGACTTTCGAGCGACCGGCCGGCGCGGCTCAGGTGGTCCGGTAGCAGCCGGTGAACCGGCTGGACCCCAGCAGCGCCCTGATCTCCACCGGCAGGTTGGGTGAGTTGTAGGCGAAGCTGTCCCCGGCCACCGCCCGGTCCACCTGGATGATCTTGGCCTGCATGTGCCAGAGCTGGTCGTCGTCGAGGTCGCCGACCCTGGTCGACGTGGACACGCCCGCCGCCGCCGCGACCGCCAGCGCGTAGACGACGGGTTCGTTGCTGTCCGAAGCCGGGACGTACCGCGCGAAGGCGTCCAGTACGGACATTTCCGCGTACGGGGGCCGGCGCAGCACCAGCGCGATCGCCTCGAACCCGATCTCCCAGCTGGGAAAGATCAGCAGGCGTTGCCAGTTGAACTTGCCGGGATACTGGCCGAGGTCCGGCCCGCCGGCGGACCCGGCGAGGTTTCCGGGGTTGTTGTTCAGCCACGCGTAGCTGCCCTCGAGACCGCGCATGTGGGGTCGGCCCCGGGCGATCTCGTCGGCGTGGAAGACGTAGTTGTAGATCTCCTTTCCGTGCCCGAGGTAGTCGGTGGGACCGGTGGATCCGGGAAACCACTGCGCGCGCGGGATATCCAGGTCCCAGGAGATCCGGCCGTTCCAGTACCACAGGTGGTCACCCAGCTCCAGGCTCATGGCATGTCACCGTCGCCGACGGTCGTTCCCGGGCCGTCGAGGTGCCGTCCCGCCGTCGTCGCGAAGACGTCCGCCGGGCGTCTCCGGTGCGTCTCGGCCGGAAGGGCGCCCGGCTGATCAACCGCCGTACGACCTGGGCCGTTGACGCCGGAGAGACGCGCCGGTGACCCGGTCGCGACGGCCCGGAGACGCGGCATGGACGTTCCCGCACCCTTGGTGGAGACGCCTCTTCCGGGCCGCGGCCGGCCGGATATCCTTCAACTCGCAAGTTTCCTGGAGGGACGCCATGGTTCTTGCGTTGTGCCGGGCCGGTCGGTCGTGACCGCGTCCGTGGAGCTGGACGGCCCGCTGGTCGGCCGGCGGACGGAGCTGGCCCAGCTCACAGCGGCGATGGCGGCGGCCGACCGCCGGGGTGGCGAGCTGGTGCTGGTCGGCGGCGCGCCCGGGATGGGCAAGTCGACGCTGGTGCGCGCCTTCGGTGCGGCCGTGCGCGAGCACGGCGGGCTGTTCGGCTACGGCCGGTTCTCCGGCGGCGTGCGCACGCCCTACGCGGCGGTGGCGCAGGCGCTCGGTGAGCTGGTGGCGGCCATGGCCGGCGCCGCGCCGGCCGAACGGGACCGCTGGCAGGCCGACGTGGTGCGCGGGCTGTCGCCCGCCGGCGCCGGCGAGCTGGCCGGGTTGGTGCCCGGTCTCGGCGAGCTGCTCGGCGGGCCGTCCCCGGCCAACGGCTCGGGCGGCGCCCCGGACCCCCGGCACCGGCTGTGCCGGGCGGTCGGCCTGCTGCTCGCCGCGACGGCCAACTACCGGCCGGTGGCGCTGGCCATCGACGACCTGCACCTGGCCGACCGGGACTCGCTGCAGCTGCTCTCCGAACTGCTCGCCGCGCCGACCCGCAACCTGCTGCTGATCGGTACCTACCGTTCCGGCGAGTTCGACCCGGGCACCTGGTCGGCGCCGTCCGACCGGCCCCCGATCGACCTCGGCCCGCTGTCCGCCGGGGAGCTGGAGTCGCTGCTGGACGTGGTCTGCGGGCGCTCGCCGGAGCTGCCGGCGGTGGCCGGCGAGTTCCAGCTGCGCACCGGGGGCAACCCGCTGCGGGTGCACCAGCTGCTCGGCCGGGCGCGCCGCGCCGGTGCGCTCGAGCAGGGCGACTCGACGGCGTGGGATCTGGCCACCCTCACCGCCCTGGCGACCGGCGAGGACGACGACGAGTTCTTCGCCCGGGCGGTCGGCCAGCTGGCTCCGCCGGAACGGGCGGTGCTCGGCGAGCTGGCCTGCATCGGCGGCGAGTTCGAGCTGGAGCTGGCCGTCGACGCGGCCGGGCGGCCACCGGACGAGGTGGCCCGGGTGATCTGGGCGGCGATGGATGCGCGGCTGCTGACGGCCGTGGACCGCCGGGGCCGCGCGCTGAACCCGGTGATCGGCCGGGACGTCCGGTACCGGTTCAGCCACGACCGGGTCGCCGAGGCCGCCGCGGTGGGCCTCCCGGAGGAGACCCGGCTCGGGGTGCACCGGCGGATCGGGCTGTGGCTGATCGAGCGGGACGAGGACCGGCTGTTCGAGGCGGCCCGGCACCTGGCCTCGGGCGGGCCGTGCCGGGACGGCGAAGGTCCCCGGTTCGCCGAGGTCCAGCTCCGGGCCGCCGAGCTGGCCCGCCGCCAGGCCAGCTTCCCGCTGGCCCTCGAGCACGCCATGGCCGGGCTGGCTCTGCTCGCCCAGGGAGGCCGGCCGGAGCACCCGGAGCACCCGGAGCTGGCTCGGCGGTTGCTGCTCGGCGCGGCCGAGGCGGCGTACCAGGTCGGCGACTCGGCGTTGCTGGTGGAGCTGCTCGAGCGGGCGCGGACCCGGCTGGCCGAGCCGGTCGACCGGGCGGCGCTGGCACTGCTCCAGGTGCGCGGGCTGGTGGCCGAGCACCGCCTCCAGGACGCCCTGGCCGCCGGGCTGGCCGTGCTGGCGGAGCTGGGGCACGCCGTGCCCCGGCGTTCCGGCCGGCCGCGCGCCGCCGCCGAGCTGGTCCGGCTGAGGCTGGCCATGCGGCGATGGCCGGACCAGCGGCTGCTCGAGCTGCCGCGCTGTGCGGACCCGGTCCTCGACCAGGTCCACCTCATCCTGGACCAGCTGCGCAACATCAGCTTCCGGGTCGCGCCGGAGTCGTTCCCGCTGATCGTGGGCAAGGAGCTCGACCTCACGCTGACCACGGGGCTGGGACCCAGCTCGCCGGTGTCGCTGGCCAGCTACGGGTTGCTGCTGGTGGCCTCGGGGGACCACGCGGGCGCGCAGCGGTTCGGGGAGGTGGCGCTCCGACTGGCCGAGCGCCCCGAGTTCCTGGACACCCTGCCCCGCGTCCAGTTCCTCCGGCTGAACTTCATCCGGCACTGGCAGCGGCCCCTGCACGAGGGCCTCGGCGAGGTGCGCGAGGCGTACCGGCGGGCGCTGGACGGCGGGGACCGGGAGTACGCCGCGTTGCTCGCCGCCGTGCTGCTCTACCAGTCCGTGTGCGTCGGGCGGCCGATGGCCGAGGTGGACGCGATGGCCAGGGCAATGGTGCCGGAGATCCAGTCGGAGCTGATGCCCGCCCTGCTGTGCCGGTCGACCCAGCAGCTGTGCCTGAACCTGATGGGCCGGACGGCCGACCCGCTGCTGCTGGCCGGGGAGAGCGGGTACGACGAGCGGGTGGTGCTGCCCGTCGCCCAGCGGGAGAACGACGTGGTCGGGCTGAGCGCGGCGGCGGTCACCCGGCTGGTCCTGCACTACTGGTGCGAGGACTACGCCGGAGCGGTGCGCCTGGCCGAGGAGACCGGCCGGTACCTGGCCGGGCTCACCGGCACGGTGAACATGCAGGTCTTTCACCTGTTCAACGCGCTGAGCCGGATCCGGGTCGCTCCCGGGGAGCGGGCCACGGCGCGCGCGGTCCGCCGGGCGCTGGCCGCGATGCGGCGGTGGGCCTCGGACGCGCCGGGCAACTACGCGGCACCGTACGAGCTGCTGGCCGGCACCTGGGCGCGGGCCCGGGGAGCCGTGGGCCGGGCGGAGCGGCACCTGGACCGGGCGATCGCGCTGGCCGAGGAGTACCAGCTGCCGGTCTTCGCCGCGGCGGCGCACGAGGAGGCCGGGGCGCTGTACGCGCGGACCGGCCGCGCCTCGCTGAGCCGGATCATGGTGCGGTCGGCGTACGAGGGCTGGATCAGCCTCGGTGTGCTGGCCCGCGGCGCCCGGATGGAACAGGCGCACCCGTGGCTGCTCGGCCGGGACCTGATGCGGCCGAGCTCGGCGACGCCCGATCCGGCGGCGCTCCACCGGCTGGCGCAGGCGCTCGCCGAGGCCCAGACGATGCGCGCGCTGGCCGAGGTCCTGCTGCGCACGGTCGCGGACACCACCGGCGCGGAGCGGGTGCTGTTGTTCCTCGGCGAGGCGGACCGGCCGGTGGTCACGGCGGTCTGCCGGGGCGGGGTGGTGACCATGGTGGCACCGGGCTCGGCGGCGCCGGACCACGACCCGTCGCCGCTGGTGGAGGCCGCCCGCACCGGTCGCCCCGCGCTGGCCGCCGGGGCGCTGGTGGTGCCCATCCTGGCGCGGGAGAGCATGGTCGGCGCGGTCTACGCCGAGCACGGCGAGCCGCAACGGGCCTTCGGCCTGGCGCACCGCGAGGCGCTGCGCACGGCCTGCGCCTACGCCGCCGCGCCGCTGGTGAACCTGGAGATGGAGGGCCGGCTGCTGCGAGCCGACGAGCAGCGCCGGTCGCTGGTTGACGCCCAGTCCCGGTTCATCTCGCCGACCCTGCTGCGCATGCTCGACCTGGACGACCTCTCGCGGGTCCGGCACGGGCACCGGGTGGAGCGGCGGATGACCGTGTTGGTCTCCGACATCCGCGGCTACACCGGCCTGCTCGAGGGCATGAGCGTCTCCGAGGCGAGCGACCTGGTCACCGGGTTCCTGCGCGCGGTGGAGCTGCCGATCATCGCCAACAACGGCCTGGTCCAGGACATGCGCGGCGACGAGGTGCTGGCGGTGTTCGACACCGGGCCGGACGACGCGGTGCGCGCCGGGCTGGCCATGCTCCGCTCGCTGCGGGAGCACAACCGGGAACGGGTCGGCCGGGGCTCCCGCGAGCTGCGGGTGGGTATCGGGGTGAACACCGGGCCGGTGGCGCTGGCCATGGTCGGCGGGGTGAACCGGATGGCGCTGGCGGTCATCGGCGACTCGGTCAACCTGGCCTCCCGGCTGGAGGGGGCGACCAAGCGCTACCAGGTCAGCCTGGTGATCGGCGACCAAACCTACGCCGAGCTGGCCGAGCCCGAGCGGTTCCACATCCGGCGGATGGAGCGGGTGATGGTGGTCAACCGGGCCCGGCCGGTGACCGTCTACGAGGTGTTCGACGAGGATCCCGAGTCGGTGCGGGCGGCCAAGAACGCCGCGCGCGGCGCGTTCGACGAGGCGTTCGCCCGGTTCGACGCGGGTGACGTGGCCGGCGCCCGCGACGCGTTCGAGCGCTGCCGGGAGCTGCTGCCCGGTGACCAGGTGGCGCCGCTGCACCTGGCCCACTGCGCGGCGATGCTGTGCGGCGAGGTGGTCCCGGGCGAACCGGTCTCCCTCGGCCAGAAGTGACGAGCGGACGTGCTCGGCCCCGGGTTCATGGTCATGTCGCAGCTAGAGACGTTTCCGGTCGTCAAAGGGTCTCTCACCGCTACTTGACCATGAAGCGCTCCGCCGACCAAACGCAACGAGGGCACCCGAGCCGCGGCAGGTCAGTCCATCCACGCCGGGCAAGCTGATCTAAACCGCACCGAACCGTCAGTCCGGACCCCGGCCGGCGCCCGACATGTCCGCCGCGCGCTACCGGCCGAGGTCGTGAACCGGGCGGATCAGCTCGTAACCGGGGAGCGGCGGGATCGTCGGCCGTGGCGCCTCGTCCCCGTCCGGCGACGCACTCTCGGAAGGCGCGGGCACCGAGTAGAGGGATGCTGCCGAGGCCCGCGTGACGGGCGGTGAGGGCAGGCGGGCAGCGCGAAACGCCGACCCGGGGCGTCGCGCCGGAGTGCCCGTTGCCTCCGGCGCGGGCGGTGTCTCGCTGGCGGGCGGGTCACCGCAAGCGGTCGGGTCGGGCGGGTCAGGTGGGCTCGGTGGCGCGGTAGGGAATGTCGGGCTCGGCGGCGCGGTCGGGAATGTCGGGCTCGGCGGGCTCGGCGGCGTGGTCGCAGACGGCGGCGCGGCCGGGGGCGGCGGGGCGGGCCAGTGGGTGGCTTGCTCGAGGTACTGCCGCCAGGCTTGCAGGTAGGTGAGCAGATGGCTGGTGTAGTCCTCCGGCGATGGCAACGGCTGACCTCCGGTCGGCGGAACGGGCAGGGTGGGCAGGGTGGGCGCGGACAGCGCGGACAGGGCGGCCAGTGGGTGCGGCAGGCCGGCCAGGTAGCACTCGCCGTCCAGGTTCCGCGGGCCTCGGGCGTCCAGCGGCTCCCGGTCCTCCAGGTCGAACACGTAGCAGTAGTCGCCGGCGGGGGTGGGCTGGCGCACCGGGCCGGAGTAGCCCTGGTCCAGGAAGTCGAACGGGAACCGCCAGTCCAGCGCGGTGTCGTCCCGGGGGTCGGTGCCGCCGGACTCCACCCAGATGTAATGGTCCAGGAGCGCGTTGACCGCGTGGCGCGCCGATTCGCAGGCCGCCTCCATCGAGGTCATCCGGGTGAACGTCCTGGTCCAGGTGCCGGCGAGGACCACGGAGTTGTGGTGCATCGGGTAGCCGCCGTGCCCGGCCCGCCAGGTGTGTCGCCGTTCCAGGTCCTCCCGTCGGCGCTCCTCGGTGGGGCGGGTCATCCAGGACGTGCCGTTGGGGTTCCACGGCTCGCCCTCCGGGCGGTTGTCCCAGTCTCCGACCACGGGGACCAGGTAGGGCGCCTCGTTGCGCACCGGCCGGCCGTTCCCGTCGGGGTCGTCGGCCAGCACCAGGTACCGGTCCAGCGCGTACCAGGCCGGGGTCGGCAGCCGGGTCTCCGGCGGGCCGGCGGTGTTTCCGTCGGGCGCCGAACTGGGCGCCCGCCCCATGCCGGCTCCGCCGGCGAGGCCGCTGGTGAGGGCGTCGCTGATCTGCCGCCACACCTCGGCGGCCAGCTCGTCGGTGGTGCAGTCGCGGGCCGCCTTGCCGTTCACCCCGGACGGGGTGTTGAAGTCGCCGATGTCCACGGAGAGCACCGAGACGAAGCCGTCCCGGGCCAGCTCCGGGCGCTCCGCCCACATGGCCCGCTGGTTGATCGAGGACAGGTGCCACTCGGTCCCCGAGTAGTACACGTGCCCCCGGACCAGCTGGAACTCGGTGTCGAAGTAGAACTGGATGCCGGTCAGGGTCTGGAACCGGTCCCACGGCACGCGACCGGTTTCGGACATCGCGTAGGGGTCCCGCCGGCCCGCCGGCCGCTCGGCGGACGCCTGCAGCGGGCTTTTCGGCGGGGCCAGCGAGGTGGTGAACCCGTCGAGTCCGGCGACCGCGCCGCCGGTGCCGGCCCGGCGCAGGGTCCCGGTGATCCGCTCCGCGGTCGGCGCGTCCACCGCGACCACCAGGTAGTCCGGGGTGATCCGGGTGCCGTCGGCCAGCACGGCGGTCACCCGGGGCCGGCGGTGCGGCGGCAGGTTCCCGCCGGCCCGGGGCGGTTCCAGCTCCCGCACCTCGCCGGGCACGAACCGCACCCCGAGCGCGGTGAGGTGCCGGTACCAGTGGTCGAACCAGGCCTCGGTGGTCGGCCCGTCGAGCACCCCGTCGGCCTTGCCCTCGCCCCGGTCCAGGTGCAGCAGCAGCTGTAGGTAGGTGTTCAGGTTGGTGCGGGCGTCACCCCAGCGGGAGTCGAAGGCGGCCAGCACCTTCGGCATCTCCAGCATCAGCGCCTCGGTGGCCGGGGTGTAGGTGCAGCCGTCCGCCGTGAAGAAGTCGTAGGCGGACCGGTTCGCCAGCTCGGCCGCCCGCCGGGGCGGGGAGGTCGTCACGTAGCGCGCCAGCCGGCCGAGGAAGGTCTGCACGTCGGCCGGGGTGAACCCCAGCTCGCCGAGCTGCCCGGCGGTGGTGACCAGCTCGGCCGCGCTGCGCGGGGCGGCCCTCGAGAAGATCAACGACGGCTTGCCGGGCAGTGTCGTGGCCGCCGAGATGACCCGGCGCACGTTGTCCATCACGGTGCGCCCGGTCGGCCGCCAAACCGTCCGCCCGTCCCGGTCGGTGCCGGACGGCACGTAGCAGGGGATCTGCTGCAGCAGGTCCCAGATGTGCAGGTAGTAGGCGGGGAACAGGCGGAAGCCGTGCTCGCCGGCCACCGCCCGGCCCGGCGGCGTGGCGCCGGACCGGCCGGGGAACGGGCGCAGCCGGGCGCGCCCCCCGCCGGCGGTGGCGAACTGGGACGCCGCCAGGCCGCCGAGCTTGACCACCGGATGGTCGCCGCCGGTGCGCTCGTCGAGGCGGCGCTCGTACACGGTGACCTGGAAGCCCCGCTCGGCCAGCTCGTGCGCCGCGGTGAGCCCGGCGATGCCGGCGCCGAGCACGACCGCCCTCGGGCGGGGCCGCCGCGCCGCCGGGGTGGGTACGCCGCCGGTCATCGGGCACCCCGCAGCTCGTCCAGCAGGCCCGGTACCGAGGTGGCGCGGGCCGAGGCGTGGGCGTAGGCGAGCAGGGCGTGGTAGGCGCGCATCACGTCGTCCAGCGAACCCAGCACGGTGACCCGGTCCGACTCGACCGCCTCGGCCAGCGACAGCCGGGCGTCGAGGACGTCGAGGACGGCCGCGCGGGAGGTGACCACCCGGGCGCCGGCGGCGGGGTGAGCCCCGGTGACGACCCGCAGCCGCGTCCCCTCCGCGTGCACGGCGAAGGTCTCCCCGTCCACGGTCAGCTCGACCGTCAACCCACCCAGCTCCTCGAGCAGCCGCTGGTAACCGCCCGGGACCTGCTCGCGCAGGGACCCCACGGACCGCCGCAGCAGCTCGGCCACCCCCGGCTCAGCCATGGCACATCTCGAACACGCCGTCCCCGTCGCCGCCGATCTCCTCGCCCGCCAGTACCCCGCGCACCGTGGCCGGGCCGGCGGCTTCGCACAGCACGGCCGCCCGGTCCAGGTCGACCTCGCTCGGGTAGGCCACCCGGGCGAACGAACCCGGCTGGACCACCGCCGTCACCGAGTCACCCCGGCGCCTCGCGGTGACCTCCAACGACGCCGGCACATCCGCCGCCCCGCCGCCGAGCAACAGCCGCATCGGGGGCGGCAGCGTGCAGTCCGGCTCCCCACCCAGCAGCCCCGACCCGCGCACCCGCAGCTCGGCATCCCGGAACAGCAGCGGCGGCGCGTCCGGCCGGCACACGTACAGCGCCTGGGACAGCGTGCGCAGCCGGGACCGGTCGGTCATCCGCATGAACACCAGTGAGCAGGGCCGGTCGGGCCCGCCGCACAGCACCGAGCCCCACTCCCACCCGAAGTCGTCGCCCCAGCGGAAGCGGCCCCAGTTGTGGTCGTGATAGGCCGCCGCGGCGTCGAGCCGGTGCTCCCGGCCGCCGATCCGGAACCGGCCGGTGGCGCTCAGCCGGGGCACGAACAGCCAGTTCATCCGCCCCGAACCCGCCGGCTGGTTGGTGATCTGCACGTACCGGGGGTCCGTCGGGGCCAGCCACAGCTCCCCGTGGATGTCCCGGTCCGGGAGGTCGACCACCAGGTGGTAGCCGCCGGCGCCGACGGTCATCCGGTTCCGGCCGATGACCAGCGCGCCGAGGTCGGGGGAGACGTCCAACTCGGCCGGGTCGAACCGCTGGAGGACGCCGTCCCACCGCTGGTCCTCGGCCAGCACGATCACCCGGGGGATCAGCCGTCCGTCCGCGCCGGCGGTGAGGCTCAGGTTGACCAGCAGCCGCCAGCCGGCCTGGTGGACGAGGAAGTGGTACCACTCCTTGTAGCCGTCCGGCCGGGCGTTGGCCAGCAGCGGGGCCCGGACGAAGTCGCCCCGGGCCAGCCGAGGGGCCAGCGGGGGCGCGGTGCGGGTCACCGCAGCCACCGGACCAGTTCGGCGGGGCCGTCCGGGGGTGGGGCCGGCGCCGGTACCGGCGCCGCGGCCATGCCGCCGACCGCGTCGCCGAGGCTGACCAGGCCGAGCAGCACGTGCACCAGCTCGTCCGCCTCGGCCGTGCCTGACGGTCCGCCGGGTGGCCCGGCCAGGGCCCGGACCAGCTCGCCCAGCCCGGCCAGCCCGACCAGCAGGTGGTGGAAGTCGCTCTGCTCGGTCAGCGCCGGGCGGGGATCGGACAGCATCAGGCGAACCCCTCCGGCCGCAACCGGGCCAGCACGGCCTCGTCGACCTCGCCGCCCGCCACGATCTCGGCCAGCAGCTCGGCCCACGCGTCCGGCAACCCGCTGGCCGGGGCCGGGCCGTCCAGCACGTTCAGCGTGACCAGCTCCCAGATCCGCCGCAGGTGGTCGACCGCCGGCGCGCCGGCCAGCCGGTCCCGCAGCTCCGCCCCGGCCGGGGTGCCCGCGTAGCGCCGCCCCTGCTCGGCCAGCAGCCGGTAGAGGGCGCGCGCCGCCGACGGGTTGCCCAGCACCGCCCGGCGGGCCCCGGTGAGCAGCTCGTGCAGGGCCTCGGTTTCACCGTCCGGGGTGGGCAGCAGCTCGGGGGTGGCCCGCTCGAGCTGGTCGAGCACGGCGGCCCGGGTGCGCTCCAGCTCGACCAGCACTCCCACCAGGGCGGCCGGGTTCGGCGGGCTCATCGGGTGCGCTCGTGCACGAAGTCGACCAGTGCGCGCAGCACGTCCCGGTGCTGGCTGGGTGGGAACCAGGACAGCTCGTCCAGCACCGCCCCGGCCAGCTCGGCCTGCCGGGCGGCCACCGCGCGGGCGTGCTCCAGCGACCCCGAGCGCAGCATCAGCTCGTACAGCCAGCGGATGTCGTCGAGGGACTTCGGCCGCTCGGCGCCGGGGCGGGCCAGGTAGCCGGTGAGCTCGGCCCGGCCGGTCGGGGACAGCTCACCCCGGGCGATGAGCTCGTCCAACAGGGCGGCCAGCCCGCCGCCGGCATCGGGGCTCGGCCTCGGCCTACCCAGGATGTGCTCCGCCCGGCGCTGGTCCTCCGGCGGCGCGTTGCCCATGGCGTGCAGCAGCATCAGCGTTCGCTTGCCCTCCCACAGGTCGCCGCCGATCTCCTTGCCGTAGTCCTCCGGGTCGCCGCGCAGGTTGAGCAGGTCGTCGGTGATCTGGAAGGCGGCACCGAGGTGCCGGCCGAGCGACTCCAGGGGCGCCAGCCGGTCCTCCGGGGCGCCCGCCGCGACCGCGCCGACCCGCAGCGGGGTGATGAACGAGTACCAGCTGGTCTTGAGCTCCACCATGGCCAGGTAGTCGGCGTCGGTCAGCCGCCACACGTTGGACCGCACCCAGCCCAGCTCGATGGCCTGCCCCTCGACCGTCTGCCTGGTCATCCGGGCCACCACGCGCAGGATGCGCAGCGCCGGGCCGAGGCCCACCCGTTCCACGTTGTCCAGCAGCGGCTGCAGGGACAGCGACATCATCGCGTCGCCGACGTTCACCGCGATCGGGATGCCGTGGTCCACGTGCAGGGCGGCCCTTCCCCGGCGCAGCAGCGACTCGTCCTCGATGTCGTCGTGGATGAGGAACGCGTTGTGGTACAGCTCCAGCGTGGCGGCGGTGGGCAGCACGGCCGCGAGCCGGCCGCCCAGGCCCAGGCAGGTGGCGATGCTCAGCGCCGGCCGCAGCGCCTTCCCGCCCCGCATGGGGTAGTCCAGGATGAGGTCGTGCAGGCCGGCCCGGCTGGGTCCGTCGAGCCGGCACAGCCGCTGGATCTCCTCGTCGCAGGCGGCCTGGCAGTCCCCGAGGTACTCCTCCAGCACTGTGTCTCCCGCACGCGCCTGACTGGGCGCGTGCTCGGCAAGTGCGTTCCGCACTAGGACTCCTGGAGCAGGAGGATGCCCCTGGTGTCCTTGACGCGGGTGGCGTACCGGATGCGGACGCCCAGCTCGAGCTCGCCTTGGCGATTCACCCCGACGACCTCGAGGCTGGGCTGGACGCTCACCGCGAGGTCAACCGGTTCCTCGCCGGGGGAGGGGTCGGCCGCACCCTGACGCCGGCCCAGCAGCAGCGCGCCCAGTTTGTCCGCCGCCGGGCCGAGCCGGGAGCTGCGGCGCAACGTTCCGATGCCCGCGGCCCGCAGCACCCCTTCTCCGACGAAGACGCCTTGCTCGAAACCGTGAACGGCCTTGTAGTAGGCGGTGTTGGCGATCAGCGAGGAGGGAGCCCGGTAGCCGTTGTCCTCCACCGCGCACCGGGCGTCGATCAGCGGCGGGAGCAGTTCCGACCCCGCCAGGCCGGAGAGGTCGCCGCCGGCGGTCGCCCTCGCGGTGAGCTCCCCGAGCACCTCCTCGTCGAAGTCGCCGGCCAGCTCCACCGTGCGGTCGATCACCAGGGCGAGCAGGGCATCCGGTGTGTCGGCGTTCGCCTGGGCGTGCGCGATGGTGAACGACTGATAGTGCGGTTTCAGCTCGATCGGATCCTCCGCCCCGCCGGGGCGCAGGAGATCGGGCGGGACGTACGACTGCCCCCGGTCGCCGGTGTCCCAGTGCGGGATCGACTGCCAGGCGACGCTGGTCTGCTCGAAGGTACTCAGAACGACCTGGTCGGCGGTCGCGATGCGTTCGGCGGTGAGGGACAACGCGGGCATCCTTCCGGCATGACGTGCACCACGAGATCCGGTCCCGCCCATCCTGCTGGCGGTGTTGCTGTGCTCGCAAGAGACCAGTGGGGCGGCAGTCAACCGCCGACGAACCGGCGCAGCGCCTCGGCGTCCCGCAACTCGATCTCCCCGGGCCGCACGGTGATCCACCCCCGCCGCTGGAAGTCCTGCAGCGCGGCGTTGAGGCTCTGCCGGGATGCGCCGATGGCCGCCGCCATGTCGGCCTGGGTCAGCCGCGCGGCCGGGCGGCCCTCCCCGTTGACGCGGGTGAGCACGAACTTCGCCACCCGGCGCGGGATGTCCAGGAACGCCAGATCCGCGGCCGACCCGGTGAGCCGCCGGATCAGCGAGGCGAGCGCGTCCAGCAACGCCCGGCTGAGTGCGGTGGAGTGGGCCGCCACGGCCAGGATGGTCTCCCGGGGAACGCGCAGCACGGTCGCGTCGCTGAGCGCGCTGACCGAGGCCGACCGGGCGCCGCCGTCCACCACGGAAAGCTCGCCGACCGACTGGTACCGTTCGATCACCGTCAACAGCAGCTCGCCGCCCTCGGCGTTCGGGCTGAACGCCTTGAGGCTGCCGGACACCACGACCAGCAACGAGTCGCCGGCGTCGCCCTCGGAGAACAGCAGCTGGCCCCGCCGGTAGCGGCGCAACTGGGCGGCCTCGGCCAGCCGCAGCAGGTCGGCGGGCGGGACGCCGCGCAGCAGCGGGCAGCCGGCGAGGAACTCGGCCCGGGCATCCGCATCCACTGTCCGCTCCCGAGCCGCCCGGATTGCCTTTGGGTCGGCAATCCTAGAAGACCTCGACTGGTCGGGGCCAGGGGCCACCTCAGCGAGGCCGGTCGACGGCAGTGCCGATCGTCACCGGGAAGCCCGGGGAACCGATGGTCAGTCCGTGATGTGGACGCCGATCCCGGTCTCGCCGGGCCGGTGGTCGGGGCGGAGGACCAGTTCGGCGTCGTAGTCGCCGCCGTTCTGCGTGCGGTAGGCGATGGGTGGGGTGTGCGGGATCGCCAGCACCCGCTCGCACAGCTCGTCGGCCGCGTCGGCGAACTGCCGGTCGCTGAGCCGGTCGGCGCCGTACACCGCCACCGGCGGCAGCACGGTCATCCCGGTGTACCAGAGCGTGCCGTGCAGCAGCGGGAACAGCACCTGGTCCAGCTGGCCGTTGACGCCCCGGGGGCCGAGCGCCGGGCCGGGGCTGCCGGAGGTCATCACGGTCAGCGCGCGCTTGTCGGCGAGCAGGCCCTCGCCGTAGCGCAGCGTGCGCCCGGGGTGATCCGGGTCCCGCACGCCGTAGGCGAAGCCCTTCACGAAAACCCGGTCGAACCACCCCTTGAGGATCGCCGGCATGCCGTACCACCACAGCGGGAACTGCACCACCAGCGTGTCCGCCCAGGCCAGTTTCTCGTGCTCGGCGCGGATGTCCGGGCTGAGCGTGCCGTCCCGGTAGGCGCGCCGCGCGTCGGTGCCGACGATCAGGCGTTCCTCGGGCCGGCACTCGTCGTAGCTGGTCTCGGGGCCGCCGGGACCGGGCACGAAGTCCTCCCGGTCCACGGTCGGCTTCCAGTTCATCGCGTACAGGTCCGACTCCCGGCAGGAGTGGCCCGCCCCGGTCAGCGCCTTGATGCCCCGGTCGCGCAGGGAACCGCCGAGGGAGCGTGGTTCGGGATGGGCGAACAGCCACAGCACGTTCACCGGATTGATCTACCCACCCGGCCGCCCGGCCAATCCCGGGTCAAGTCCAGGCCTCCATGAACTGGAACAGCGGGCAGCCGGGGGAGCGGTCGTCCAGTGCGGGCGGGGGCGTGCGCCCGTGGCGCGCCGCCAGCTTGACCGCGTCCACGGCGTGCGCGTGCAGCCCGCGTCGGTTGAACCAACCGATCGGGTCGGCGGTGCTGAACCGCGTCGGCGACCCGTTGTCGTCCAGGTTGCGGCGCCCCTCGCTGAACGGTCCGCCGGTGTGTACCCCGGGAAGCGCGAGGTCGGCGAGCACCGGGGAACCGGGCGGCGACAGCCGGGCCAACCTTTCCGTCAGCTGGGCGGCCTGCTCGGGGAGCAGGTACATCAACACGCCCTCGAGCACCCACACGGTCGGGGTGGCCGGGCGGAACCCGGCGGCGGTGAGTTCCCGCTCCCAGCGCCCGGTCAGGTCGGCCGGCACCCAGGTGGCGGATCCGAGTTCACCGAGCACGTACCGGGCGAACGCCACCACCCCGGGCTGGTCCAGCAGGAACACGCTCGTCCCGCCGGGCCACGGCAGCCGGAACGCGCGGGTGTCCAGTCCGGCACCGAGGAGCACCACCTGAACGGCGCCGGCGGCCGGCTCGCCGGCCTCGGCGCGGATGCGGTCGTCCAGCCAGCGGGTACGCAGCGCGACGTAGCCGTCCAGCGCCGGTACCAGCTGGCCGAGCGTGACGCCCTCGGCCAGCCAGGGAGCGCCGCCGGCTTTCGCGGCCGCCGCGACCAGCCGGTCCGCCCATGGATCGTCGAAGAGCCGGTCGGGCCGCCGCGACTCCGCCGCGCGCTCCTGGGCCATCGCGGCGGCCGTGAGCGCGACTCCCGGGGGCAGGGCGGGTGCCCCGGTGTCGGGCCGATCATCGTCGTGCATGGCTTCCCCTCGCTTTCCGTCCTGGTGAGTAAATATAAGGGCAGCCTAACTTATTTGTGAAGAGCTTTCACTAAACTGGTCGGCTATGGTCCGTGCGATGGAGGAGGCGCCGGGTGGGGCACCGCGACGCGGCCGGCCGCCGGTGCTCGACCGTGACCGGCTGATCACGGTGGCCGCCGGGATGGACCCCCGCGCATTGACCATGACCGGCGTGGCCCGGGAGCTCGGCGTGGCGACCTCGGCGCTCTATCGCTGGGTCTCCGACCGGGAGGCCCTGCTCGACCTGGTCAGCTCGACCATGCTGGACCGGATCCTGCCCGGTCAGGAGCCCACCGCGAGCAGCTGGCGGGCCTGGCTGACCACCTGGGCGCACAACGTCCGCCGCGAGTTCGGCGCCGTGCCGGGCTTCGCCGCCCGCGTGCTCACCGGACCGCACCGGGACCCGGCGCACGGGCGTCTGGAGGCCGCCGGCGTCCACGCCTTCACCGCGGCGGGCCACCCGCCGGACCGCGCCCGGCAGTGCTGGTACGCGTTCGCCGTCGCCGTGGTCGGCTGGGTGGCCGTCGAGCACGGCCATGACGATCCGGCCGGCGAGCCGAGGGACTTCGACGCCCTGCTGGAGATCCTGCTCCGGGGTACCGCGCCGGGCTGAGTGGCGTCACCCGATGCCGAGTGACAGCTGGAGCTGGCGGGTCCACCAGTGGACGTGCGCCTCGGGGTCCTCGGCCTGGTCGTCGGTGAGCCCGGCGCTGCGCCGGAACGCGCTCCCGTAGAGGGCCTCGGTAGCCATCGCCTGGTGCAGGGCGGCGACCGCGTGCCGGGTGTCGTCGACGGGGCTGCCCGGCGGCCGGAGCTTGTGCAGGGCGTCCACCACTGGGTCGAGCATGCCGCCGCCCGGGTCGCGCCACCCCGCCGCGTGCAGCGCCACCGCGAGCTCGCCGTAGCCGCGCCGGTACAGGAGCTCGAGGGACTCGACCAGCTCGAGCAGGTCGGCGCCGCGCTCCAGCCAGCCGTCGAGGACGTCCCGGAGCGCGGCGCGCACCTGGCGCCCGCCGCGTCGCAGCAACTCGGCGAGCAGGTTCTCCCGGTTGCCGAAGTGGTGGGTGACGCCGGCGTCGGTCATGCCGACCCGGGCGGCCACCGCGCGCACCTGCACGGCGCCGACGCCCGCGTCGGCCAGCAGTGAGGCGGCCGCGTCGAGGATCAGCCGGCGGGCCTCGTCGGGGGTCCTTCGCGCTCTCGCTGTGGTCACGGTCGTCACTCTACCTTGACATGCCAAGGTAGCTCGCCGAGACTTACCTTGATTGCTCAAGGTAGAGGAGATGGTATGACAACACCGCAAACGCCCACCCGTCCCGAACTGGCGACCGAGTTCGTGCCCCTGGCCCGGGGCGTCTGGCACCTGGCCGAGTACCTGACCATTCCGGAGACGCCGGCCGGCACCCGGGTGATCGTCGAGATCACCCAGGGGCGGCTGGAGGGTGACCGGTTCCGGGCCTCGATCAAGGGCGCGGCCAGCGCCGACTGGTTGACCATCGGACCGGGCGGCATCGGGACCGTGGACTTCCGGGGCACCCTGGAGACCGACGACGGAGCCCTGGTCTACCTGTACGGGCCCGGCCGCTGCGACCTGTCCGGCGGCATGGGCCGGCAGTCGCCGCTCTACGGCGGCGCGCTGTTCGAGACCGCCGACGAGCGGTACCGGTGGCTCAACGGCATCGCCGCCGCGTGGAAGGGCGTGGTCGTGGACGGAGTGCTCTACGACGAGTACTTCGAGCTGCGTTAGAACCTGCCGCCGGAAACGCCGACGGGTCAGGGCCGCGCCGGGGTCGGCGCGGTCACCAGTGGCCGGAGGGGGAGGGCGTCCCGGTCCACCCGGCGTCCGTCCTGGTAAACGTCCACCACGGTGCCTAGCGCGGCGACGTCCTCGAGCGGGTCGTCCCGGAGCACCACCAGGTCGGCCCGCCGGCCCGCCATGATGCTGCCCAGCTCCTCCTGCTTGCCGTAAGCCCGGGCCACCGCGCTGGTGCTGGCCGCGATGGCTTCCGTCGGCGTCATGCCCTTCTCGGTGATTCCCCTGGCCCACGCGACATGGTCGGTACCCAGCGTCCACGGGCGCTCGGGGTCGCCGTCCTCGCCGGCGTCGGCCAGCACGTCGCGGGGCGTGCAGCCGGCGTCGGTGCCCAGCATCACCGGTACGCCGGCCTCGAGGATGAGCTTCTCGTTGGCGGCGTGCACGCCCCCGCCGTACATGGCCCAGAACGAGTCCGACGCCTCCAGGCGGCCCTGGTACCCGGATGTCACGGTCTGGAGGCCGGCGGTGCAGCCCACCAGCTCGTGTGGGATGGGCCGCTGGCTGGTTATCGAGGCGTGGATCAGCACGTTCGTGCCGATGTCCAGCGCCGAGCGCAGGCCTTCGACGGACATGGTGTGGGAGAGCAGCGGCAGCCCGGCGGCGTGGGTCTCCTCCGCGATCACCCGCAGCACCCGTTCGGAGAACATCAGGTAGCTGCGCTCGAAGCCCCAGATGCCGGTCAGGTGGTCGGTGACGCCGACCTTGACCATGTCCACGCCGCGCGCGAGGTAGTCCCGGATGACCGGGCGCACCTCGCGGGCCGGGAGCAGGCTCAGGTGCGGGCCGACCCCCGCCTCGAACAGCCGGTTCATCCGGCCGGCGAACGTCGGGCTGATGACCCGGCTGGCCGCGAGATGGAAGTCCGCGCCGAACGGGCCGCCGAAGCCGACGATGTTCCCGGCGGCGAAGACGCGCGCCCCCGGAACCGCGCCCGCCGCGATCCGGTCCCGGGCCGCGAGCACCGGCCCGGTGGCGTTCCAGGTGTCGAACACCGTGGTGACGCCGGCCTTCAGCGCGACCTGTGCCGACTCCTCGATCACCTGGGTCAGCCGGCCCTCATGGCGGGCGAGGTACTCCACCCCGCCGACGCCCATCATCATGATCCCGTCGAGCAGGTGGACGTTGCCGTTCACGAAGCCCGGTACGACGTACCGGCCCCGCAGGTCGATGACGTGGGCGCCCGGGGGGACCGGGGTCCGGTCGCCCGTTCCGACCGCCGAGAAACGTTGCTCCTCGACCACGATCGTCCCGTCGCGCAGCGGCGGCCCGCCGAGTCCGTCGATGACCGTGGCGTGCACGAACGCTGTGGTAGTTGGCATGGGGGCAAAGTAGACGAACCATCTGGTTACCGCAACCACTTGGATCGTCTATCTGTCGCCGCCTAGGATGTCCCGGTGCCTGCCACCCGCGTCGATGGCCGTTCGCTGCGCTATCGGCACCGCCGCGCCGAACTGCTCGAGGCCCTGACCGACTACCTGGTGGACGAGGGCCTGCGCGAGTTCTCGCTGCGCCGGGCCGCGGTCTCGCTCGGTGTCACCCACGCGACGCTGCTCCGACACTTCCGGTCCAAGGACGACCTGCTGGCCGAGGTGATCGACAACCTGCGCGTCAGCCTGCTGGCCCGGCTGGAGGCGGACCCCGAACTCCGCTCCGCGCGGTCGACCCGCCGGTTCATGCTCAGCGCGTGGCGGCTGCTCGACAATCCGCGCGGCCGCCGGGAGTTCCTGCTGCTCTTCGCCGCCATCGGCGAGGTGTCACCGCGTGCGGTGGTCTCGGAGACCTTCGCCAAGGCGGCCGTCCAGGACTGGCTGGGGCCGATCGAGCGGAGCCTGGTCCGCGACGGCTGGCCCGAGGAGCAGGCGCCGGTCATGGCAACCGCGGCGCTGAGCCTGATCCGGGGTTTGCAGCTGGACGAGGTGGTCACCGGCGACCGCGAACGCTCCTACCGAGCCTTCACCCTCGCGGTGGACCGCCTGCTCGACGACCGCGCTCGTTCGTGACGAGTTGGTACGTCACCGGTCGGCGCACCGCGCGCGGTGGTGGTGGCGCGCCGCGTGACCGCGGTGCCGGTGGTGCGACCGGGCATGCCGGGGCCGGTGTCGGTGCCGCCGGGCGTGCCAGTGCCGGTGCCGCGCCGCTCGATGGGTCAGCACGGGCACGGGCCTCGGGTGCGGTGTGGCGTGCGCCGGCGGGCCGGAGGCCTGTGCGCCCGCCGTGCCCGCCGCCTGACGGGGCGCCGCGCCCTCGGCCACCGGCGGGCTGGCGACGACCGCCTGGCCGGTCGCGGTGCGAGCGCCCGTCACCGCCGGCAGGGCCTGCGCCGCACCCGCATGCGGGCGGGCGAAGGGGAGTGCCGCTAGCAGAATCGCGATCAACGCGAGAACAAGGGCACCCGCCCGCAACGAAGAAAAGCGCAAAGCTGACCCTCCGTCAGACAAGAGATCGGCTATCTCGATCAGCAGGTTGAACGGCAGGCTGGACGGGCGGCAACGTAACTGATAGAGGGTCCACCCGGTCCGGGGATTGTTCAGCGAGCGGGCGGATCCACCGGAACGCCGGGTTTGCGGTGGTCGCCGGGCAGGCCAGACCGATCGCCCGGACAAAACGGCACCCGTCGTCGCCTGAGAGCCGTCCCCACGGTTGATTCGGTCACTTTGGCAGGGCGATTCGGTCGGTTGTGTACACGGAGCGACCCGCGTCGGGTTGCCCTGGCGGGCAGAGTCGCAACCACACGGCCCAAAGTGACTGAACCACCCTGCCAAAGTGACTGAATCGGGCTGCTGGAGTGACTGAATCGGGGGGTGGTGGGGCGATGATGGTTGTCACAGTGGGTGGATGTGGATCGGGGGCGCACGGTACCTGCGTATATGGCCATGGAGTATGTGCTCGACCTGACCGCCCACGAACAGCTGCGGCTGGCCGCCGTGTACGCGGCGACCCCCGACTTCGACCCGGGCGTGGCGTTGGCCGAGGAGACCGAGGCGCACCGGATGCTCTACAGCGATCTCGACGCCGAGCAGCAGGCCACCTACCAGCTGCTCGTGGACGCGGGAGTGCTCGGTGCGTGACGCACGGGCCGACGTCTGCCAGCGGGCCTGGACGGCCTGCCCGGACTGCGCCGACCAGCGCGGCTGCCGTGCCTGCGCCTCGGGCCGCAGCTGCGAGTCGCACTGGCGGTTCCTGCTCGCCGCCGAGGGCCGGCGCCTGTTCCTGCAGTGCCGGGCCTGTCTGCACCGGTGGTGGCACGACACCGAGTTCGGCGCGGGTGACCGCCCCTACGCCGTGGACCGGGTGGCCGAGTTCCAGTAGGTGGCCGGGGTGATGCCGTAGACCCGGCCGAACCAGCGGGTGAGGTGCGCCTGGTCGGCGAACCCGGTGGCCGCGGCGGTGTCCGCGATGGTCATGCCCGCGCCGAGCAGTGCCCGCGCGTGGCGCAGCCGCAGCTGCCGCTGGTAGTCGCTCGGGGCCATACCGAACTCGGCGTGGAACGCCCGGAACAGGCTGAACCGGCTGCAGCCCACGGCCAGGGCGAGCCGGTCGACCGGCATCGGCTCGAGGTAGGCCTCCGCCAGCAGCGCCCGGGCCCGGTGCGCGAGGTCGTGCGAGGCGGCGCCGGACGGGGCGCGGGTGCTTGCGCTACGGGTGGCCGCGCGCCGGGACAGCGCGAGCACGGCCTCGGTCAGCCGCTCCTGCCGCACCAGCGGGTCCGCGCCCCGGGTGAGCGCGTCGCACAGGCGGGTCAGGGTCCGGGCCAGCAGCGGGTCGGCCAGCACCGGCCGCGCGAACAGCGGTGCCGCCGCCGGCCGGCGGTCGTTCGCGTCGACCAGGACTTCGTCCACCACCGACGGATGGATGTGCACGATGCGGTAGTGGTAGCCCAGCTCGGCGGCCGCGCGGCCGTCGTGCGCCTCGTCCGGGTTGAACGCCATCACCATGCCGGCGTTGCTGGTGTACGTGGCGCCGCGGCACTGGAAGGTCTGCGCGCCCGCGTCGGTGACGCCGAACGAGTACGCCTCGTGGCTGTGCCGGGGGTACACGTGGTCACGGAACCGGGCTCGCATGACCTCGAGCCCCTGGTCGTCCCGCCAGTAGCTGGCCCGGCCGCGTCGGGTGGTCACGCCGTCGAGTATGCCTCGCCGAGTGCGCCGCACCGCCGTTCAAGACGCGACCGGGACACCGGTGTCAGGGTGCGGCCATGGAGGGCAACCGGACCGCGCAGGCCCAGGCCTACCTGGGTCTCTCGCTCACGATGCTGATGTGGGGCAGCGCCTTCGCCAGTTCCAAGGCGGTGGTCGAGCAGGTGCCGCCGGCGGTGGCCGCGCTGTTGCGGTTCGGCGGTGGCGCGTTGGCGCTGGTGTGCGCGGTGGCCGTGTTCGGGAAGCCGGCGGCGCCGGTTCCGTTCCGGATGCGGGCCCGGGCCTGCCTGGCCGGGGTGCTGGGCGTGTTCGCCTACAACGGGTTCTTCTTCTGGGGGCTCTCGCTGGCCCCCTCGCTCGACGGCGGCATCCTCATCCCGGTGCTCAGCCCGGTGCTGACCAGTCTGTTCGTGCTGCTGGCCGGCCGTGAGCGGGCGTCGGCGGCGCGGTTGGCCGGCCTCGCCCTGGGCCTGGCCGGAGCGGCGGTGTTCTTCGTCGGCGCGGGCGGCGGGGCCACCCCGGCCAGCTCGACCCGGCTGGCCGGCGACGTGTGCTACCTGCTCGCCGCGCTGTGCTGGTCCGGCTACACGCTGCTCGCCCCCCGGGTGTTGGCCGGCGTCGACCCGCTGCGGGCCACCACCTACGCGACCGTCACCGGCGCGGCGCTGCTGGCCCTGCTCGCGGCGCCGGACCTGGCCCACGTGCCCTGGGCGCGGCTGTCCACCGGGCTCTGGCTGAACGTCGCCTACCTGGCGGTCGGCGCCGCCGCGCTGGCCAACCTGCTCTACTACCGGGCGGTGGCCTCGGTGGGGCCGGCCTCGGCGTCGCTGATGATGTTCACGGTGCCCGCGGTCAGCACGCTCTGCGCCTTCGTGCTGCTCGGCGAGACCTTCCACCCGCTGCAGGTCGTCGGCGCCGCCGTGCTGCTGGCCGGTGCCCTCCTGGTCATCACCCGGGCCCGCCGGGAGGTCAGCCCCGGCCGGCCGCCGCGTTCGCCTCGCCGAGTCCTCGGGCGATCTCGGCCAGCAGCCGGGGCGCGTTCAGCGGCGGCAGGACGACCTCGATGAACGCGGCGCGGTGTGGGTCGGCGGCGTTCTCCAGGGCACTCCGCAGCTCGCGGGGGGTGTGCACGGTGGAAGTCTCGACCTTCGGCGCGCCCAGGGCGGCGGGGATCCGGGTCCAGTCCCAGGGGGTGATGTCCTGGTACGCGGCCTCCGGGCTCTGGATGAGGCGTTCCACGGTGTAGCCGTTGTTGTTCAGCAGGAGGATCACCGGCCGGATGCCGTGGGCATCGATGGTGCCGAGCTCCTGGATGGTGAGCTGGGCGGACCCGTCGCCGATGATCAGCACCGGGCGGCGGTTCGGCTGGGCCAGCGCGGCGCCGAGGGTGGCCGGCAGGGTGTAGCCGATCGACCCCCACACCGGCTGCCCGAGCAGGTCGGACTCGGGGGACAGGCGCAGGTCGAGCGCCCCGTAGTAGGCGGTTCCGGCCTCTGCGACCACGGTGGTGGCCGGCGGGATCCAGGCCTGCAGCTCGGCCCACAGCCCCGCGTGGTCCAGGGGGTCGTCCAGCTCCCCGGCGGGTGCGGCGACCGCGCCGGCCGGGGTGACGGCCTCGGCGTCCGGGAAGGCGTGCCGCTCGACCAGCTCCGCGAGTACCGGCAGGGAGTCCTCCAGGCGCACGCCGGGGTAGATCGCCCGGCCGATGCGCGCGTGGTCGATGGCCAGCTCGACGGCGGTGGCCGGGTCGTAGCGGTGGGTGAAGAAGCCGGTGGTGAAGTCGCTCTGCACGGTGCCGACCATGACCAGCGCCGAGGCCTGGTCCACCGCGTCGCGGGTGCTCGGGGACTGGGTGGTCGCGCCGGTGTAGGTGCCGAGGCTGGCCGGGTGGTCCTCGTCCAGCATCGCCTTGGCCCCCGGCTGGGTGGCCAGCCGTACGCCGGGCAGCGCGGCCAGGCCGGCGACCACGGGCTCGAGGCCCCGCCGGTGCACCCGGTGGCCGGCGAGCAGGCAGATCCCGGTCTCCCGGCCGAGCCGGGCCTCGAGGGCGGCGCGGAACTCCTCCACCGCCGTGGGCTCGCTCTCCGAGCTCCGCAACGGCTGCCGCAGCGCGTCGGCCGGCACGGCGGCGCGGGCGACGTCGAGGGGAACCCCCAGGTAGACGGGTTTGCTGGTGTCCAAGGCGACGCGCAGCACCCGGTCGATCTCGTCGGCGGCGGTGTGCGGCTCGAGGATCGCCTGCGCGGCGGTGACCTCGCGGGACATCCGCTGGAACCGGCCGAAGTCGCCGTCCAAGAAGGTGTGGTGGATCGGTGCGCCGGCCTGGATGGCCGCCCGGGAGGGCATGCCCGCGATGTGCACCACGGGCACGTCCTCGGCGTAGCTGCCGGCGATGCCGTTGAGCGCGGACAGCTCGCCCACGCCGTAGGTGGTGACCAGGGCGGCCGGCCGCCGGCCGGTGCGGGCGTACCCGTCGGCGGCGTAGGCGGCGTTCAGCTCGTTGGCCGTGCCGGTCCAGCGGATGCCGTCGACGGTGAGCATCTCGTCGAGCAGGTTCAGGTTGTAGTCGCCCGGCAGCCCGAACAGGTGGTGGGCGCCGAGCTGGGCCAGCCGGGTCGCCAGGTAGGCGCCGACGGTAGTCTCGGTCATGGTGTGGCTCCTGTGCTCGTGGGTTCAGCTCGTGGGGAAGGCGGGCCGGTCGGCGCGGTTCGCGGCGAGCTTGGCCCTGGCCAGCTCGACGGCCACCGTGACCACGTCTTTTCCGGTTTCGGCCGCGCGCCGCAGGATGGTTGTGGTGGTGTCGCCGATGGCGTCGACCCGGGCCGCCAGGGTGCTGAAGTCGTCCCGGATCTCGGCCTCGCACTCCATGACCCCGCCGGCGTTGGCCACGAAGTCCGGCACGTGCGCGATGCCGCGCGCGGCCAGCGCGCCGGCCAGCTCGGGAGCGGCGAGCAGGTTGTTGGCCGCGCCGACGACCAGCCGCGCCTTCAGCTGGTCGACCACGGCCTCGGTGATCACTCCGCCCGCCGCGCAGGGGCAGACCACCTCGACGTCGGCCCGGAGCAGGTCCCGCCCGTCGACCGCCTCGGCGCCCAGCTCGCCGGCGGCGGCGCGCGCCCGGTCGGCCGCGATGTCGGCGACCAGCAGCCGGGCGCCCTCGGCGTGCAGCATCCGGGCCACGTGCCGGCCGACGTTCCCGAGTCCCTGAACCGCCACCCGCACCCCGTCCAGCCGGTCGGTCCCCAGCCAGGCCAGGGCGGCGCGCATGGCGCTGACCACGCCGCGAGCCGTGGACGCCGAGGGGTCCGACCGGCTGGACACGACCGGTGCCCACCGGCCGATCAGCTCCATGTCCTCGGCGGTGGTGCCCATGTCGACCCCGGGGATGTACCGGCCGCCGAGCGAGGCCACGTAGCGGGCGTGCGCCGGCAGCAGCCGCGCCTTGTTCTCCGGCGTGGGGTCGGCGTTGATCACGCTCTTGCCGCCGCCCAGGGCCAGCCCGGCCAGCGCAGACTTGTAGGTCATCGCCTCGGCCAGGTCCAGCGCGTCCCGCACCGCGGCCTCGTGGTCGGGGTAGGACCGCATGCGCACGCCCCCCAGCGACGGCCCCATCGTGGTGTCGTGCACCGCGATCACCGAGCGCAGCCCGGCGCCGGGGTCGCGACAGAGCACGAGCTGTTCGAAATCGCGCTGCTCGAGCGCGGCGGGGACGTCGAGGTGCGACATTGCTGGCCTCCTGGTCGGCGTTGCCGGGCGTACCGACGAGCACACTCGCGTGGCCCGCGGCGGGCAAGATAGTTGTCCGAAACTGCCCATCCAGACGCAAATACTTTCGCTGTATGGGTAGATTTGGTTAATGACATTGCGCGACGAGCGCCTTTCTGGCCCCCCGGAGCTGGACGACCTGGATCGCCGGCTGGTCGAGCTGTTGGTCGAGGACGGCCGCCGCACCTTCGCCGAGCTGGGCCGCATCGTGGGGCTTTCCGTTCCCGCGGCGAAGCGCCGGGTGGACCGGCTCTGCGAGCTCGGGGTGATCACCGGGTTCACCGCCCGGGTGGACTACGCCCGCCTGGGCTGGGGCATCGAGGCGTTCACCGAGGTCCGCTACACCGGGACCACCGACATCGAGACGATCACCCGGGAGGCCACCTCGGTGCCCGAGGTCCAGGCGGTCTACACGATCGCCGGCGATCCCGACGCGCTGTTCCGGGTGCGGGTGCGGGACATCCCGCACTTCCAGCGGGTCATCGACTCGCTGCGCCGCTCCCGCCGGGTCACCGGCACCAAGACCCTGATGGTGATCAGCGCCTGGCACCGCGGCGCCTCCTGACGCGGGTCAGCCGGTCCAGGCGGACGCGACCTCGATCAGGCTCAGCTCGTTGGCGTGCACCCGTTCCTGGTCGACGCCGAAGTGCGGTGGGTAGAGCAGCGCCCAGTCGACCACGCCGGCGTAGCGGCTCAGCTGCACGGCGACGTCCTCCGGCGTGCCGAACACGGCCCGGTCGCCGGCCATCGCGTCCCCGGCGGCGACCACCCCGGACAGGTCACCCCGGGCGAGGGCCTCCCGCGCGGCGACCCGTTCGGCGGCGAACACCCCGCCGGGGAAGAGCGCGTCGTAGCCCTTGGGGGTGGCGTAGAAGCCCACCTGGGCGGCGGCGTCCCGGCGGGCGAGGCGCCGGTCGGTGCTCGCCGAGGCCACGATCTGCGTGGTCATCCGCTGGCCGGCGGCGTCCCGGCCCGCGCGGGCGGCGCCCTGGGCCAGCAACGGGCGGGCGATGTCACGCAAATAGCCGGCGGAGGCGATGGTGTGCCCGACGAACCCGTCCGCGCACTCGCCGACGGCGCGGACCATGTGCTCGCCCACGCCCGCGGCCAGGATGGTCAGGTTGTCCGGCAGCGCGGTGCGGTCGTAGTGCGCCAGCGCGAGGCGGTCGAACCGGCCCTCGTGGTGGAACGGTCCCTCGCGGTGCGCGATCAGCCGCCGGATCAGGTCGATCCGTTCCCGCACCCGCGGGGCGGGGTTGGTCAGTGCGGCGCCGTACCAGTCCTGGTTCATCCGGCGGGTGCTGCTGCCCACGCCCAGCACGAACCGGCCCCCGGCGATCGCCTGGACGTCGGAGGCGGCCGCCGCGAGCGCCAGTGGCGAGCGGGCGAACAACGGCGTGACGCTGGTGCCCACGATCGCGTTCTCGGACGCGGCCGCGAACGCCGAGGCGCGAGTCAGGCTGCTGCGGTTGTAGTAGTCGATGGTCCAGAGTGAGTGCACGCCGGCCCGGCCGCGCGCACGATGCGCAGCGCGTCGGCCGGGTTCTCGTCCATGACCACGAGCCCGATCTTCATGCTGGGACGGTACCCACCCGGGACGTGACGAGCACGGCGATCGTGTTCGCGGTGACCACCAGCGCGATCCCCAACCAGTCCAGGGTGACCAGCGCCTCGCCGAGCACCACGGCGCCGATGCCGGCCGCGAGAACCGGGTTGGCGCTCATGAGAATGCCGAAGAAATGGGCCGGGACCCGGCGCAACGCCAGCAGATCGACCGCGAACGGCACGGCCGAGGAGAGCAGGCCCGCCGCCGAGGCGCAGGCGAGGGCGGCCGGCGTCGGAGGGTGGGCGAGGAGGACGACCAGTCCGATCGGCAGGTACCCGAGCGCGGAAACCGCACCGGCGGCCGCCGTTCCCTCCAGGCCGGGTACCCGCTGCCCGACCGTGCGGTTGAGCAGGATGTAGCACGCCCAGCAGGCGGCGGCGAGCAGGGCCAGGCCGATGCCGATGCCGTCGCTGGACGGCTGTGGCCTGGTCAGCAGCACGACACCGGCCGCGGCGAGCGCCGCGCACCCCAGGGTGGCGCGGTTGCGCGCGCCCAGGACGACGACCGCGAGCGGTCCGAGGAACTCCAGCGTGACCGCCAGGCCGAGCCCGATGCGGTCGACGGCCGTGTAGAGCGAGAGGTTCATCGTGGCGAAGACCGCGGCCAGCGCCAGCACCGGCCACCACTGGCGCCGGGTGAAGGCTCGCAACCGGGGCCGGCCGAGGACCAGCAGGGCGACGCCGGCCACCCACTGGCGCACGACCACCACGCCGACCGGGCCGATGGCGTCGAAGGCCAGCGCGCCCACGGCCGCACCGGTCTGGTTGGACAGGGCGCCACCGAGGAGCAGCGCGATGCCCTTGGCGCGGCCCGGTGCTTGCTCCCGTAGCTGGGTCTCGGTGTCCATACGGCCAGAATGAGTACCGGCCAGTGATCCGCAAAATGCATTGATTGGTTCATTGATACGTTTGACGCATGGATGTGGAGCTGCGGCATCTCCGCTGTCTGGTGGCGATCGCCGACGCGGGCGGGTTCACCGACGCCGCCGTGCGGCTCGGGGTCACGCAGCCGTCGGTGTCCCGCGCGCTCGCCGCGCTGGAGGACGCGCTCGGGGTCCGGGTGCTGCGCCGCACCAGTCGTGAGGTGGTGCTGACCTCGGCGGGGGAGCGGGTGCTGGCCCGGGCCCGCCGGGTGCTCGCCGAGGTCGACGATCTGGTCGGTGAGGCGCGCAGTGGCCACACCCGGCTGCGGCTCGGCCACGCCTGGGCCGCGCTGGGCGAGCACACCGTCGAGCTGCAACGGCGCTGGGCCGCGTCGCACCCGGACGTGTCGCTGCACCTGGTGCGCACCAACACCCCGTCCGGCGGACTGGCCGAGGGTGCCTGCGACGTCGCGGTGGTGCGGTCCCCCTCCGGGGCCGACCGGCTCGACCCCGCCCGCTTCGACGGGGCCGTCGTCGGGCTGGAGGCCCGCTACTGCGCGCTCGCCGCGGACGATCCCCTGGCCCGGCGCCGGCAACTGCGCGTCACCGACCTGAGCGACCGGGTTCTCGCCATCGACCGGCGCACCGGCACCACCGGCGTCGACCTCTGGCCCGCCGGCGCCCGCCCGGAGGTGGAGGAGATCCACGACGTGGACGACTGGCTGGCCGTCATCGCCAGCGGCCGCTGCGTCGGGGTCACCGCCGAGGGCACGCTCACCCAGTACCGGCGCCAGGGCGTGGTCTTCCGCCCGCTGCGTGACGCCCCACCGGTGCCGGTGCGGCTGGTGTGGTGGCGCGACGACCCGCACCCGGCCACCGCCGACTTGGTCGGCCTGCTCGCCCACCTCTATCGCACCGGTGCCACCCGCCGCCGGACGAAGGCATCGCGGGACACTAGGACAACTTGATGCCCAGGAGCTGCCCGGCGTTGCCGTTGGCGATCTTGCGGCGGTCCTTCTCGCTGATCGGGGTCGTCTCGATCCACTTTGCCGCGGTCGCGGTGTCGGCGAACGGGTAGTCGACCGAGAACATGATGTTGTCGGCGCCGACCGTGAGGATCGCGTTGATCAACGCCTGATCGGAGAAGTTGCCGCTGGTGGTGACCAGGATGTTGTCGGCGAAGTACTCCGGGAGGGTCTTCTCGATGTGCTTGCCGATCGGGTTCAGGTTGAAGTTGTACTGGGTGCGCCAGAGCTGGGCGGGCAGGCCTTCGCCGAGGTGCCCGACGATCAGCCGCAGGCCGGGATGCCGGTCGAACAGCCCGCTGAAGATCAGCCGCAGCACGTGGGTGGCCGCCTCGGTGCCGAACCCCCAGGCGGTGCCGCGCAGCTGCGGGTGGCCGGCGTAGGGGGCGTGGGTGGCGGGCAGGCTCGGCCGGGGGTGCAGGTAGACCGGGACGCCCAGCTCGACGGCCGCCGCCCAGAACTGCTCGTACACCGGTTCGTCCAGGTAGCGACCGTGTTCGGCGTCGTCGACGTTGGTGTAGCCGTTGATGAGCGCACCCTTGAACCCCAGCTCGCCCACCGCCCGGCCCAGCTCGGCGGCGGCCGGCTCGGGGTCCTGCATGGGCAGCGCGGCGAAGCCGGAGAAGCGGGTGGGGTGGCGGGCGATCTGCTCGGCCAGGAAGTCGTTCTGCCGGCGGGCCTCGGTGACCGCGCGGCCGGTGTCGACGATCGCCTGGACGCCCGGGGCGGCGAGGGAAAGGACGGCGTGGTCGATGCCGTGCTCGTCCATCGCGGCCAGCCGGCGCTCGTCGAAGTCCGCCAGGCGGAGCGTCGCGTCGCGGTACCACTCCGCCGCTTCGGGGCCGGACGCCGCGGCCAGCTGGCGCAGCTGCTCGCCGTTGGCGAGGTAGTCCCGCACGTCGTCCGGATGCTTGTAGGCCTCTTCCAGCGCGATCTTGGCAAGATTCACGAGAGGTAAGGCAACCCTTAGTACGAGTTGGTGTCAAGCGGGCGGGACGCGGGTCACCGTCCGGTGAGGCGGTTGGCGAAACGGGTGATCCGGCTGGGTTGCCGCAGGCCGGTGGCCTCGCGGCGGTCCGCCTCCCGGTAGAGCAGGTACATGGCGCGCACGCCCAGCCAGCGCAGCGGTTCGGGCTCCCACCGGCGCACCCGCCGGTTGGTCCACGGCAGGTGTACCAGCTCGGTGTCCCGGCGCAGCACCAGGTCGGCGAGCGTGCGGCCGGCCAGGTTGGTGGTGGTGAGACCACTTCCCACGTAGCCGCCGGCCCAGCCGAGGCCGGTCGCCGGGTCCAGGGTGACGCTCGCGCACCAGTCGCGCGGTACCCCGAGCACCCCGCACCAGGCCCGGGTCAGCGGGATGCCCGCGGTGGCGGGGAACTGGCTGTGCAGGATCGCGGCCAGCGACTCGATGGTCCACCGCTGGGTCATGCCGTCGCGGTCGGTGCGCGAGCCGTAGCGGTAGGGCACGCCCCGGCCGCCGATCGCGATGCGGCCGTCGGCGGTGCGCTGGGCGTAGCTGTAGGCGTTCGCGCTGTCCCCGACCAGCTCGGCGCCGTCCCAGCCGATCTCGGCCCAGACGTGCTCGGGCAGCGGCTCGGTGGCCACCATGGAGGAGTTCATCGGCAACCACTCCCGCCGCCGGCCGGCGATCGACGCGGTGTAGCCCTCCAGGCAGCGCAGCACGTGCTCGGCGTGGACCACGCCGTGCGGCGTGACGGCCCGGCCGGGCCCGATGGCGGTGACCTCGGTGCCCTCGTAGATCGTCACGCCCAGCCGGCGAACGGCATCGGCGATGCCGCGCACCAGCTTGGCCGGCTGGACCCGGGCGCAGTGCGGGCTGTAGACGGCGCCCAGCGCGCCCTCCACCCGGACCCGTTCGTGCACCTCGCCCCGGCTCAGCCGCCGCTCGTGCGACTCGTCGATGCCCCAGGTGGCGTGATGGGCGAGGGTCTGGTCGATCCGGGCCAGCTGGGGTTCGGAACGGGCGACGTGCATGACGCCGTTCTTCACGATGTCGGCGTCGATGCCCTCCTTGTCGCACACCGTGATCACCTCGTCCACGGCCTGCTCCATCGCGCGGACCAGCCGGACCACGCCGTCCCGGCCACCGGTGGCGGCGTAGCGCTCCAGGTTGCCGGCGAGCTCGGCGGACAGCCACCCGCCGTTGCGCCCGGAGGCGCCGAAGCCGGCGAACTCCTTCTCCAGCACGGCGATCCGCAGGTCCGGCTGGTGGGTGGCCAGGTGGTACGCCGTCCAGAGCCCGGTCAGCCCGCCGCCCACGATGCACACGTCGACGGACGCGTCGCCGGGCAGCGCCGGGCCGCGCGCCGGGATGCCGATCTCGTCGTACCAGAGCGAGACGCGGCCGTTGAGCAGGCCGGACACGTCGCCGGAGTGATAGGTCCTGTCGGTCATGAGCTGCCGTTCCGGTTGGGGAGTGCGGTGGCGTCGGCGGCGTCGAAGGTGAGCCACACCGGGTCGCCGGGGCGGGCGTCGCCGCGCCCGGTCGTGGGCTCGCGGACGTGCGCCTCGGATCCGTCCGGCAGCCGGACCAGCACCTTGCGGGCGTTGCCCAGGTAGACCTGGTCGACCACGTCGCCGGGCACGGCGTTGCGGCCGGCCGGCGGGTCGTCGGTGCTCCGGGGAACCAGCGTGATGCGTTCCGGGCGGAGCATGACGACGGCGTCGGCGGCGTCCAGCGGCGTGCCGCGCTCGGCCCGGACGCGCCGGCCGAACACCTCCACGACCGAGGCGGGGCCGTCGACCCGGGATCGGCCGGGCAGCAGGGTCGACTCGCCGAGGAAGCGGGCGACGAACATCGAGCCGGGGGACTCGTAGAGCTCCTCCCCGGTACCGACCTGCTCGATCCGGCCGTGGTTGAACACGGCGATCCGGTCGGACAGCGCCAACGCCTCGTCCTGGTCGTGGGTGACGAACACGAAGGTGGTGCCCAGCTCGGCGTGGATGTGCCGGATCTCCAGCTGGAGCTGGTCGCGCAGCTTCTTGTCCAGCGCGCCGAGGGGTTCGTCCATGAGCAGCACCCCGGGCCGATACACCACCGCGCGGGCCAGCGCGACCCGCTGTTGCTGGCCGCCGGACAGCTCGCGCGGCCGGCGGCGGGCGAAGCCGTCGAGGCCGACCAGGCCGAGCGCCTCGGCGACCATGGTGTGCCGGGCCCGGCGGTCGATCCGGCGCTGGCGCAGCGGGTACTCGACGTTCTCGCCCACCGACATGTGCGGGAACAGTGCGTAGTTCTGGAACACCATGCCCAGGTCACGCCGGTGGGTGGGGACGTCGTCCACCCGCTGCCCGTCGACCAGGATCTCGCCCGAGCTCACCGGCACGAAACCGGCCAGCATGTTGAGGGTGGTGGTCTTCCCGGAGCCGCTCGGGCCGAGCAGCGTGACGAACTCGCCGGCGGCGATCCGCAGGTCTATCGCGTCCACCACCGGCCCGCCGTCGTAGACCTTGGTCAGTGCGCGGAGCTCGATCGAAGCGCCCGCTCCGGCGGTGCGCGGTTCACCCGGCATGGGACCTCCTCGTGGTCAGGATGCCGCCGGCCACCGTGATCACCGTGGTCACGACCAGGATCAGCGAGGACGCCGCCGCGATGGTCGGGTCGGTGTCCCGGGTGACGGAGCCGTACATCTTCACCGGCAGCGTCTGCAGGTACGGGCTCTGGATGAACAGCGAGAGCACCACCTCGTCGAAGCTGGTGGCGAAGGCGAACAGGGCTCCGGACCCGATCCCGGGGGCGATGACGGGCAGCGTCACGTGCCGGAAGGTCGTCCACCGGCCGGCGCCGCACACGGCGGAGGCGTCCTCGAGCTGCCGGTCGAACTGGCGCAGGCTGTTCGACACGGCGATCAGCACCAGCGGCAGCGCGAGCACGGTGTGCGCGCCGACGAACCCGGCGAGCGTGCCGGTGAGGTGCCAACGCAGGAACAGCGCGTACACGCCGACCGCGAGCACGATGACCGGGATGATCAGTGGCGCGATCAGCCAGCCGCGGATCGGGGCGTTGGCCCGGTGCTGGTGGCGGGCCATGCCCAGCGCCGCCGCCGTGCCCACCGCGGTGGCCAGCAGGGCCACCAGCAGCCCGACCTGGAGGCTGGAGAACAGCGCGCGCCGCCAGCTCCGGTCGGTGAAGAACCGCTCGTACCACTGGGTGGACCAGCCGCTGGGCGGGAACGCGAAGGACGGCTTGTCGGTGAAGCTGAGCGGTATCACCACCAGGGAGGGCGCCACCAGCCAGATCGCCACCAGCGCCCCGAGGCACCACAGCAGCACCCGCGCCGGGTCGGGCGCCCAGTCGGGCCGCGGCCTCACGACAGCCCCCGTGAGCGCCGCACCGACCGCCAGGCGGCGAGCGTGCCGGCCGCCGCCGCGAGCAGTGCGCCGGTGATCACCAGCAGGGAAAGCCCCATGGCCCCGCCCCGGCCCCACTCCAGCAGGCCGGAGACCTGCGCGAAGATCTGCTGGCTGATCAGCGAGCTGTCCGGCGAACCGAGCAGCGCCGGCGTGACGTAGAAGCCGAGGCTGCTGATGAACACCAGCAGCGACCCGGCGCCCACCCCGGGCAGCGACAGCGGCAGCCAGATGCGCAGGAACGTGGTGGCCGGCCGGGCGCCCAGGGTGGCGCTGGCCGACAGCAGCCCCCGGTCGATCCGGGTCATCGTGGCGTAGATCGGCATCACCATCAGCGGCAGCAGGATCTGGGCCATGCCGATCACCACGCCGGCCGTGGTGCGGATCAGCGACCACCGGCCCAGGCCGGCGGCGGCCAGCGCGTTGTTGACCAGCCCGTTGTCCTGCAACAGGATCACCCAGGCGAAGGTCCGCACCATCAGGCTGGTCCAGAACGGCATCAGCACGATGATCGTCAGCACCATCCGGGCCCGGGGCGAGGCGCTGGCCATCAGGTAGGCGTAGCCGTAACCCACCACCGCGCAGCTCAGCGTCACCAGGCCGGCGGCGGTGAAGGTGCGCACCAGCACCGCCCGCTGCACCGGATCGCTCAGGTACCAGCCGATGTTGCCGAGGAAGCCGGCGCCGTCGGTGGCGGTCAGCCAGACCACGAACACCAGCGGGAGCAGGAAGAACGCCGCCATCAGCAGCAGCGACGGGCTCAGCAGCAGCCACCAGGAACGGGTCGCCCGCTGCCGTTGCCGGCCGGCCAGCGCGGCGTCGGTGGTCAGCACTTCGGCGTAGGCCATCGCTACCTGCCCCCCGAGAGCCAGTCGTTGTACCGCTTGATCGCGGTGTCCAGGTTCGCCGCCCACCAGCCCAGGTCGATCCGCACCGCCAGCCGCTTCTTCTCCGGCGTGGTGGTCAGGAAGGAGGCGGCCAGCGGGTCCAGCCGGGGCGCGGCGTCGACATGGATCGGGCTGTAGCTGGTGAGCTCGGTCAGCCGCGCCTGCTGGCGGGCGCCCAGGTAGTAGTTGATGAACGCCATGGACGCCTTCGGCGAGCGGGCGTTCTTCGGCACCGAGACCGCGTCGAACACCGGGAAGAACTGGTTCCACTGCACGGCGTAGGGAGCGCCGTTGCGCACCGCCCCGTAGGCCCGCCCGGACCAGATCATCGACATGTCCACCTCGCCGGACTCCAGCAGCTGCTGGGCCTGCGCTCCGGTGGTCCAGAACACCGTGTCGCCCCGGATCGTGCTCATCTTGCGCAGCGCCCGGTCCATGTCCAGCGGGTACAGCGCGTCCGGGGCCACGCCGTCGGCGATCAGCGCGGCCTCCATCGGGCCGGGCGCGGCGTCGCCCGGGGTGCCCACGATCGACCGCTTGCCGGGGAATCGGGCGGTGTCGAAGAAGTCCCGCCAGCCGGTCGGCGGGTTGGCGCCGTACTTGCGGGTGTTGTAGGCGAGCACGTACCCGTAGCTCATCGCCGGTATGGAGCAGGCGTTGATCCGGAGGTCCTCCGGGATCTTGCTGGTGTCCACGATCGCCGGGTCCAGCGGCTGGAACAGGGTTCCGCAGTTGGCCGCCGCGAACACCCCGTCGGTGTCCACGATGTCCCAGGAGACGTTGTCCCAGCGCACCTGGGCCTGCAGTTTGGCCTGGTCGGTGGGGCCGTCGCCGAGCATTTCCGCGCCGGACTCGGCGGCGAACGGCTCGACGGCCGCCTTCTCCTGTCCCTCCTGGAACAGGCCGCCGTAGGAGACGAAGGTGAGGATGTAGTCGCGCAGCGCGCCGGTCTTCACCGTGCCGGCCACCGGCGGCCCGGCGCCCAGGTCGAGCTTCGCGGGGTCGGGTGCGCCCGGTGCGCACGCGCTCAGCACGGCCAGCCCGGCGGCCAGCGCGGTCAGTCCTCGGCGGGTCGGTGCTGGTCGTCGGGCCATCGCGCGTCCCCTATCCGCGGTGCGGCGGTGAGATGATCCACAGGACCTCGGCGACGTCGGTGCCGAGGTTGCGGGCGGTGTGCGGCACGTCGGTGCGGTACTCGATGCTGTCCCCGTCGGACAGCCGGTAGAGCGTTCCGTCGAGGCTGACCTCGACCTGGCCCCGGACCACCAGGAACATCTCCTGGGCCTCGCCGTGGGTGTACGGGTCGCCGGTGCCCTCGCCCGGGGCCAGCTCGCCGCAGTACACCTCCAGGTTGCGCAGCGGGCGGCGGGACAGCAGGTACTTCTTCGACCGGCCGCCCGTCGGCAGCTCCGAGCGGTCGGCCCGGCGAAGCACCCGCGACGCCGTCAGGTCGTCGTCGCCAAACAGGTCGGCCGTGGTCAGCCCGAGTGCGGTGGCGATCCCCCGCAGCGTGCTCACCGTGGCGTTCGCGTTGCCCCGCTCGATCTGGCTGAGGAACCCCGGCGAGATCCCGGCCGCCGAGGCCACCGAGCGCAGGCTCTGACCCCCGTGCTCCCGCAGCTCGCGGATCCGGGCGCCCAGCTCGGCGGTCATTCCGGCACCTCCGCAAACGGGTCGTTTAGTGACAGAAAACATAGTGATTGCTCGCGTCCCGCGCAAGGGTTGCCGAAAGCCGCCGGTAAGCCCCGCGCGGACACTGGGGCCATGCCGCACGCGCACACCAACGGACAGCGTCTGCACTACCGGCGAAGCGGGCGCGGCGAGCCGTTGTTGCTGGTGCAGGGGATGAGCGGGCATCACCGCTTCTGGGGTGAGTCGTTCCTGGCACTGTTGGAGGCCGACTACGACGTGGTGGCCTACGACCACCGGGGGATCGGCACCAGTTCGCGCGCCGACGACCCGTTCTCCATCGCGGACCTGGCCGACGACGCGGCGGGCCTGCTGGACGCGCTCGGCTGGTCGGGTGCGCACGTCTTCGGCATCTCGCTGGGCGGCATGATCGGCCAGGAGCTGGCGCTGCGGCACCCGGAGCGGGTGCGCACGCTGACCCTCGGATGCACCTGGGCAGGCGGCCCGGAGGGCGTCATGGGCGAGGCGTCGCACGAGATCGTGGCGGCGATCGGTGCGCGAGAGGTGGAGCGCGCGTTGACCACCGGGTACGAGGCCAACCTCTCACCCCGGTACCGGGCGGACCCGGGACACTTCGCCACCTACCGGGAATGCGCGCTGGCGGTGCGGGTCCCGGCGCCGGTGGTGCAGATGCAGTTCCGGGCCGCGCTGGCGCACGACACCGCCGACCGGCTGCCGGGCGTGCGCACGCCCACCCTGGTGCTGCACGGCACGGGGGACGTGGGGATCCCGGCGGTCAACGGCGAGCGCATCGCCGCGCTCGTCCCCGGCGCGCGCCTGCACCTGTTCGACGGCGCCGGACACCTGTTCTGGTGGGAGGAACCCGAGGCCACGGCGGCCCTCCTGCGCGAGCACACCCGCAGTTAGCGCTGCCCTGGGAGGTTGCAAACGCGCGCTCGGCTCTTGGGTGGCGTGCCGTCACGTGCGGGCGGGGTATTCGTGGTCAAGTCGCTCTGAGAGATGTTACTGGTCGGTAGAAGGGTCTCTCATGGCGACTTGACCATGAAGGCCCGACGGGCCGTCCTTCGAACCGGCACCGCGCACAGAGCCGCGTGTTCGCGGCTCCCCGGGACAGAGCAACTACGCCGAGTACAGCCCGGCGTGCTCGGTGCGCAGCTTGTACTTGAGGATCTTTCCGCCGACCGTTTCGGGTAGTTGCCCGGCGAACACCACGGCCTTGGGGGTCTCGTAGCCGGCCAGGTGGGCGCGGCAGTGGGCGATCAGCTCGTCGGCCTCGGGAGCGGCTCCCTCGCGCGGCACCACGACGGCGGTGACCGCCTCGCCCCAGTGCTCGTGGGGGAGGCCGATCACCGCCGCGCGGAGCACGTCGGGGTGCTGGTAGAGCACGGCCTCCACCCGCAGGCTGGACACGTTCTCCCCGCCGGTCTTCACGATGTCCTTGTAGCGGTCGAGCATGATCCGCAACCCGTCGTCGTCGACGGCCACGCTGTCGCCGGAGTGGAACCAGCCGCCCCGGAAGGCCTGCCGGGTGGCTTCCAGGTCGCGGTAGTAGCCCGCCGTCATGATCGGTGAGCGGTACACCGCCTCGCCGGCCTGGCCGCCCCGCACCGGCCGGCCCAGCTCGTCGACGACGTCGGAGGCGAGCATCCCGCTCGGCACCCCGACGTAGTTCACCGCCGGCGCGGACCGGGCGTGCGCCGACGGCCAGCGGGTCGGCCAGAAGCGGTGGCAGGCGATGGCCTCGGTCTGGCCGAAGATGCCCAGCGTGACGAACTGCGGTGCTGCCCGGCTCTCCAGTCGCTTGACCAGCGACGGCGCCAGCGCGCCCCAGCCGTAGACCAGCGTGGTGAGCGCCGTCAGGTCCAGCTCGGGCCGGCGGTCGAACTCCTCGGCCAGGGCGGTGACGAACTGCGGGGAGCCGGCCCACAACGCGGTGGAGCGGGACTCCGCGACGGCCGCCGCGACCGGGCCCGGCGCCGGGCGCCGGCCCATGACCAGCTCGCCCCCGGCGACGAAGGCGCCGAAGGGGAAGATCTCGTCGCCGATGTGGTAGATCATCGGCAGGAACGTGCACAGCCGCAGGTCGCTGTCGTGGCGCAGGCCCCGGGACAGCGACAGCGCGAAGTTCAGCCCGGCGGTCTGGGCCGTGTGGTGCGAGAGCATCACCCCCTTCGGCATCGCGGTGGTGCCGGAGGTGAACAACAGCTGCCAGATGTCGTCGCCGTGGATCAGCACGTCGGGCTCGGTGGCCGGCCGGTTCTCGATCAGGTCGGCGAACGCCGGGCTGCCGGCGACCGGCCCGCCGCCGACGGTGACGGTGGCCCCGGGCGCCGGGCCGGTCGCGGCCAGCACCGGTTCGAGCCGGGGCCAGAGCTCCGCGTCCACCAGCACGAACGCCGGCTCGGTCAGCCTGGCCAGGTGCTCGACCACGTCCGGGGCGAGGCCGGGGTTGAGCGGCACGGCGACCATGCCGGCCTTGGCGATCCCGATCTTGGCCAGGAGTGCCTCGACCGAGTTCTCGCAGAACAACAGCACCCGGTCGCCCTCGCGCAGGCCCTCGGCGGCGAGCGCGTGCGCGAACTGGTTGGCGGCGGCGTCGGCCTGCCGGTAGGTGACCGAGGCGAAGCGGTCCGCGCCGTAGGCGCCGTCCACCCCGGTCAGCGCGATCCGGTCCGGGTAGCTCCAGGTCACCCGCTCCAGGATGTCGCCGACCGAGGTGCGTTCCCAGCGGTTGACCGCGCGCCGCCCGCGCAGGGTCTCGACATCGAGCAGGGCCGGGTCGGGCAGGTCGGATCCGGTCATCGGCGCTCCTCCGCTGCGGTGTCCCGGGGTCCAGCATGGCGTGAGCGGGGCCACACGGGCAAGGGGTTAGTGAAACTCTGTTCACTATCGCGCGGGCACTCCGAGGCACCCGTGGGTCATCCGGGCGAGCTGCTCGGCCAGGCGCGCCGGGTCGAGGCCGCTGCGGAAGAACAGGGTCGACTGGATCGCCCCGATCGCCGCGTGCACGGCCAGCCGCAGCTCGCCGTCGGCCAGTTCCGGGCGCAGCGGGGCGAGCACGTGCACCCAGTCCTCGAGGTAGTGCCGCTGCGCCCGGCGCAGCCGCCGGCGGTCCCGCTCGGGCAGGTTGTGCACCTCGCGGTGGTAGACCGCGAGCACGCTGCGGTCCTCGATCGCCACCCGGATGTGGTCTTCCACCAGCGCGGACAGTGCCGTGGCGTCGTCCGGTGCCTCCGCGAGGATGCGCACGGCCCCGTCCTGGAGCCGGTTCATCACCCGGTCCAGCAGGGCAACCAGGATGGCGTCCTTGCTGGCGAAGTGCCGGTACAGCCCGGAGCCGACGATGCCCGCCTCGGCGCCGATGTCGGCCATCCCGATCGTGTGGAAGCCCCGCCTCGCGGCCAGCTCGGCGGCGGCCGTGAGGATCAGCTCCCGGCGGCCCGGGTCGCGGCGGGCGCGGGTGGCCGGCGAGGGTGCGGCGGTCATCTTCTCATCATGGCAGCCGTGCGGTACCGTCCACCATTAGTGAACAGCGAATCACTTTTCGACAGCGATGAGCACCGCGACCTGCGTGCGGCGGTCGGGGCGATCGCCGCGTCCTTCGGCGGGCACTACTACGTCGAGCACGCCCGGGCCGGGCGGGAGTGCACCGAGCTGTGGCACGCGCTGGGGGACGCCGGGTTCATCGGGGTGAACGTGCCCGAGCGGTACGGCGGCGGGGGCGGTGGGCTGGCCGAGCTGACGATCGTGTGCGAGGAGATCGCCGCGCGGGGCGCGCCGATCCTGTTGCTCCTGGTCACCGCCGCCATCTCGGCCGAAGTGATCGCCGAGTTCGGCACCGAGGAGCAGCGCAAGGAGTGGCTGCCCGGGTTGGCCGGCGGCCGCGAGAAGGTCGTCTTCGCCATCACCGAGCCGAACGCCGGCTCCAACACCCACCGGCTGACCACCACCGCCCGCCGGGTCGGCGACGAGTGGGTGCTCGACGGCGAGAAGTACTACATCTCCGGTGTGGACACCGCGCGGGCGCTGCTGCTGGTGGCCCGGACCGGCCGGGACGAGGGCGGCGCCGCGCGGCTGTCCCTGTTCCTGGTCCCGACGGATGCGCCCGGGCTCACGGCCACCCCGCTGCCGGTCGACGTGATGCTCCCGGAGCGGCAGTTCACGCTGCGCCTCGACGGGGTGCGGGTGCCGGCCTCGGCGCTGGTCGGTGCGGAGGGGCAGGGCTTCCGGCAGGTCTTCCACGGGCTCAACCCCGAGCGGATCACCGGGGCCGCGCTGTGCGTCGGCATCGCCCGCTACGCCCTGGAACGCGCGGCGCGGTACGCCCGGGAGCGCGAGGTGTGGGACCGCCCGATCGGCGCGCACCAGGGGGTCGCGCACGTGCTCGCCCAGGCGAAGATCGAGACCGAGCTGGCCGCGCTGATGACCCACCGGGCGGCGGCGCTGCACGACCGGGGCCTTCCGGCGGGGGAGGCGGCCAACATGGCCAAGTACGCCGCCGCCGAGGCCGCCATTGCCGCCGTTGACTCGGCCATCCAGACCCACGGTGGCAACGGCGTCTCGGCCGAGTTCGGGCTGCTGCCCTACTGGGGGCTGGCCCGGCTGCTGCGCATCGCGCCGGTGAACCGGGAGATGATCCTCAACTTCGTCGCCCAGCACAGCCTCGGCCTGCCGAGGTCCTACTGAGCCTCGGCGTGACGTACAGCCACGGCGTCAGGCGACGGGAGCGCCGCCGTTCCCGGCATCCCTAGAGTTCGCCCCGGGAGAGCCTGAGGAGGGCACGATGGGTACGACGGCGGTCGAGCTGAAGCTGGAAGCGGTGGTCATCCCGGTCGCGGACGTGGACCGGGCGAAGGAGTTCTACCGGAACCTCGGCTGGCGGCTGGACGCCGACTTCGCGTTCGACAACGGGTTCCGGATCATCCAGTTCACCCCGCCCGGCTCGGGTGCCTCGGTGCAGTTCGGCACGAACGTGACCACCGCTCCGCCGGGCTCCGCCCAGGGCCTGTACCTGGTCGTCCCGGACATCGAGGCGGCCCGCGAGGCGCTGGCCGCCGTCGGCGTACGGGTGAGCGGGACGTTCCACGCGGAGACCCCGGGTGCCCAGTTCCAGCCGGAAGGCGCGGGCGGCCGCGCCGGCGGGCCGGCGCCCGACCGGTCCAGCTACGGCTCGTTCGCCACGTTCGCCGACCCGGACGGCAACGGCTGGCTGCTGCAGGAGGTCACCACCCGGCGGCCCGGGCGGGTCGACGGCGCCGGGACCAGCTACGCCTCGGCCGCCGAGCTGCCGGTCTGACCGCCTCAGCGGTTGAGGGCGGCCGTGATGCGGGTGACCGCTTCGGTCAGCACCTGGGGCTCGGTGGCCAGGTTGAGCCGGACGAACCCGGTACCGGCCCGGCCGTAGGACACGCCCTCGCCGGTGGCGACCTTGGCGGAGTCGAGCAGCCGGGCGGCCGGCCGGTCGTCCCAGGCGCGCAGGTCCAGCCAGGCGAAGTAGGTGGCGTCCGGGACCTGGTAGAGCGCGCGCAGCCCGGCCCGTTCGAGCAGGTCGGACACCAGGCGCCGGTTGGCGTCGAGGTCGCGCAGTACCGCCGCCAGCCAGGGCTGGCCGTGCTCGAGCGCGGCCACCGTGGCCACCTCGCCCAGCGAGCTCGCCCCGCTGGTCTCCAGGTGCGCCAGCCCGTCCCACACCGTGCGGTCCTCCGGCGCGGTGAGCGCCACGACGGCGGTGCGCAGGCCGGGGAAGTTCCACGCCTTGGTGGCACTGGTGACGGTCACCGTGTGCGCCCGGCTCGCCGGGCTGATCGCGGCGTAGGGCGTGAACCCGGCGCCGAACCGCAGCGGCGCGTGCACCTCGTCGGTGATGACCCGGGCTCCGTGGCGGTCCACCAGCTCGGCCAGCGCGCGCAGCTGGTCGGGTCCGATGACCGCGCCGACCGGGTTGACCGGGTTGCACAGCAGCACGCTGCCGGCGCCGCGAGCGAGCCCGTGCTCGATCGCCTCGAGGTCGAGCCGCCAGCCGTTCTCGTCCAGGCGCAGCGGGGCCTCCAGGTGCTCGCGGTCGACCAGCGCGGCCGCCTCGAAGAACCGGGGGTAGGCGGGGGTGGGGATGACCACCGGCGAGCCGGGGCGGGTGAGCCGGTGCAGGGCGACGCTGATGCCGCGCATGACGTCGGGGACCACGCGGATGTGCTCGGCCCGCACGGAAAGCCCGAGGCCGGACAGCCACGCGGCGGCCGCCGGCGGCACCTTGCTGTGGCTGTCGGGCAGCGGGTAGCCGAGCGCTTCGGCCGCCACCGCGTCCCGGACGGCCTCCAGCACGGGCGGGCAGGCGGAGACGTCCATCTCCGCCACACCCAGGTCGAGGACCTCGGGCGGGTACTCGGACCAGCGTTTGCAGCCCCGCGCGCGGGCGTTGGTGCTGTCCCAGTGCAGGCCCTGCGTGGTCGTCGTGCTCATCGGGTCCTTTCGAGTTGCGAGTTGGGGTTCGGCCGGTCGGTGGTGGAGTCCGCGTCGCGCCGCCACACGATCCCCGACCGCAGCCCGAACCACCAGCCGAGCCCGCAGGCCAGGGCGACGAGGATGCTGTCCACGGGGGCGGGGAGGAAGCCGACGCCGCCGAAACTACCCAGGTAGGACAGCCCGGTGAGGGCCAGCAGCAGGCAGATCATCCACATCCCGCCCCGGTGGCCGGAGCGGCGGGCGCGCCAGAGGTAGATCAGGTAGCCGACCAGGAGCAGCGGGATGGCCACGCGCACCTTGGTCCAGGTCGACCAGTACAGGATCAGCCCGGACAGGACGAAGGAGCTGAACGCTACGGGCTGGCTCCAGCGGCCCAGCCAGCCCCGGTCCGGCGCGGTCGCGTAGAGCACCGACACCGCGATGGACACCGCCGCGTAGCTGAGGCCGTAGTAGAAGCTCAGTGAGCTGGCGATGGACTTCCAGCTGCCGAAGGCCAGGATGATGACCGCGCCGGCGCTGAGGTTGAGCAGCAGCGCCCGCCGGGGGATGCCGCTGCCGGCGTGCACCGAGGCGAAGAACCGGGGCAGGATGCCGTTCTGCGCGGCGCCGTAGCTGTAGCGGCCCTTGACCCCGGCCGAGACCAGCATGCTGCCCGCCGGGGAGAACACCGCGTCGGCGAGCAGCAGCCAGGACAGCCACACCATGCCGACCAGGCTGGCCAGCTCGGCCAGCGGCGAGTTCAGGTTGATCCCGTGCCAGCCCGACCCGAGCATCCCGGTGGGCAGCGTGAACAGCATGGCCAGCTGAAGACCCAGGTACAGGGCGAAGGAGAAGCCCAGGGCGATCAGCGTGGCGCGGGGGACCGTGCGCCGGGCGTCGGCGGCCTCCCCGGACAGCACGGCGGCGGCGTTGATCCCGGTGAACGAGTAGACCAGGCCGCTGCCCACCACGGCGGTCAGCGCGGCGGACAGCCCGTAGGGGGCGAACCCGCCGCCCACCTCGTAGTTGGTCGTGTCGAACCCGCTGGCCAGCAGTAACACCACGGTCAGCGCCGGTACGGCGATCTTGATCGCGGTGACCACGTTGTTCACCCTGGCCACCAGGCGGACGCCGAACATGTTCACGAAGAAGAACAGGCCCAGCACCGCGACGGCGAAGATCCGGCCCGGCACGGTCAGGGTCTCGTGCTCGACCAGACCCGGTATCCACCGGCCGGCGTACTGCATCAGCGCGGTCGCCTCGCTCGGCCCCGCATACACGGCCTGCAGGAACACCGCCCAGCCCACCACCGCGCCGACCATCGGCCCGGAGGCCAGCTGGGGCCACCGCACGTTGCCGCCGGTGACCGGCCACCGGAACGCGAGGTCGATGAACACCAGCGACACCAGCAAGGTCGCGACCCCGGTGATGACCCAGGACAACAACGCCGCCGGGCCGGCCACCTTGGCCGCGTTGTAGGCGGCGAACAGCCAGCCCGATCCGATCACGCTGGACAGGGTCATCGCGGTCAGGGAGACGGTGCCCAGGGCACGGTGCAGCCGGCGGTCCTCTTCGGGGGCGGCTGACGGGTCGGTGGCCACGGTCGGTCCTCCTTCCCCGACCGCCCCTGGCCGGCACCTCGGTGTGCTGACCCGCGATCGGGTGGAACAGATGTCCAAGACCTTGCCCGTTGCCAACATATTGCAGTAGTGGGCGATTGCGTGTCCGCCGGCATAGGCTGCGGCTATGGCCCAGCCGAGGATCGAGACCCAGGATCTGACCGTGTTCCTCGCGGTGGCCGACGAAGGGAGCTTCGGCGCCGCCGCCGTGCGGCTGCAGCTCGCGCAGCCCTCGGTCAGCACCCGGATGGCCGCGTTGGAGCGCAAGCTGGGCGTGCGGCTGTTCCAGCGGGGGCCGCGCGGCAGCTCCCTGACCACCGCGGGTGAACGGTTCGCCCACTACGCCAAGCGCTGTGTGCACCTGCTCGCCGAGACCGAGGCGGCCGTCCGGGCCGACGAGCTGGAACGCCTGGTGGTGGCCGCGCCGGCCAGCCTGGGTACCGCGATCTTCCCGACCGTGCTCGAGGTGCTGGCCGGCGCGCCGATCGACGTGGTCTGCCGCATCGCGCACAGCGACGAGGCGGTCGCGGCGGTGCTGGACGGCAGCGCCCACGCCGCGTTCGTCCTGCGGCGGGTTCTCCCGCCCGGCGTGGAGGCGCGGCTGGTGACCTCCTCGGCGGTCGCCGCCGTCGCCGCGCCGGACCACCCGGCCACGGCGCTGCGGCGGCCCCAGCCCGGTGACCTGCTGGACACCGCGGTGGTCGTGCACAACTGGAGTGAGGACGCGCGGCAGGTCTCGGCGCTGTTCACCGACCCCCGCCGGAACGCCGACCACCCGGTGCGCCTGGTCGGTACGCCGGACATCGCGGTCGACCTGGCCCAGCACGCCGGCTACGTCGCCCTGGTGCCCCGGTACGCCTCGGCGCGCGCCGTCCGGGCCGGCACGCTGGTTCCGCTGGCGCTGCCGCCGCTCGGGGTCGAGCTGGACATCCGGCTGGTCTGCCCGGCCGGGCCGGCGCGGCGCCCGGGCGTCGAACGACTGCTCGCCGCGACGGCCGAGCTGGCTGGCCGCATCGACTCGGCCTGAGGCCCGCCGCGCCGGGACGCTTGCGCTTCGACGGGCGAGGTAGGACACTCCAGCAGCAACTGGGACAGTGTGTCATTTGCTACCGTGTCCCCGGCGATTCGAGGGGTGGCCGATCATGACCGTCAGGTACCAGCGGATCTGTGCGTGGGCGGGCCCGTTCTGCGCCTTTCTGTGGATCATCGCCCTGCTGGTCTTCGCCGGGTTCCTGCCGCCGCACGACCCACAGGCCGGGGCCGACGAGATCGCCCGGATCTACGCGGACAACCCGCTGGGGATCCGGATCGGCCTGGTCATCCTGCTCATCGGCGGGGTGCTCTACCAGCCGTGGGTGGCGGTGATCGCGGTACAGATGAAGCGGATCGAGGGCCGTCAGTCGCCGCTGACCTACGTGCAGCTGGGCCTGGGCACCCTGTTCGTGCTGCTGTTCGTGCTCGCGGCGATCTTCTGGGAGGTGGCCGCGTTCCGGCCGCTGGAGGCGCCGGTGCTGACCCAGCGCTTCAACGACCTGGGCTGGTTCATGTTCCTGGTGTCGGTGCCGATCATCACCGTGCAGGGGCTCGCGCTGAGCCTGGTCGTCTTCCAGGACCGGGACGGCGCGCTGTTCCCGCGCTGGTTCGCCTGGTTCAACATCTGGGCGCAGATCATCTTTCTGCCCGGCACGCTGATCCCGCTGTTCAAGTCCGGGCCGCTGGCCTGGAACGGGCTTTTCGCGTTCTGGATCCCGGCGGGGGTCTACACGGTGTGGATGTGCCTGCTGACCGCCTTGCTGCTGCGCGCGATCGCCGCGCCCGACCCGGTGAACATGCGGCCCGACGGTCAACTTCGGTGAGGCGATCCAGGGCGTGCAGACGCCGCTGAGCTGGGGGGTGTGGGAGCGGGGTATGGAGCCACCACCGACCCGAGCTGGACGCCGCTGTTCATGCTGGCCGACGCCCTGGTCATCGACACCGGCGGCCAGCTGAGCCGCGGCGCCATCGTGGCCCGCGAGCTGGGCGTGTGCTGCGTGATCAACACCGTCACCGGGACCAGGGACATCCCGGACGGCGCCACCATCACGGTGAACGGCGGGACCGGCCTGGTGGAGATCCGGGGCTGGTCAGAGCAGGGCGTCCTCCTCGACGACCCGCCGGACCGTGGTCAGGGTGTCGCGCAGCGTGGAGTGGTCGATCGACCCGAGGGCCAGCCGCAGGGCCTGCGGGGTGTGGGTGGCGGTGCTGAACGGCTCGGCGGTGGAGACGGCGATGTGCCGGTCGGCCAGTGCGGCCGCGACGCGGTCGGCCCGGGCGTCCTCGGGCAGGGGCAGCCAGCGGAAGTAGGACGAGGGGTGCCCGAGGTGGGGCAGTCCGTCGAGTACCGCGCGGGCGATCGCCTGTCGCAGGCGGGCATCGGCGCGTTTCGCCGCCTCGAGGTGGTCGACGGTGCCGTCCTCCAGCCACCGGCAGGCGAGCGCGGCGGTGAGCGCCGGGGTGTTCCAGATCGTGGCCCGGATCTGGCGCTCCAGCGCGGGTACCCGGGTGACCGGTGCGGCAAGGAAGCCGACTCGCAGGCCGGTGGCGACGCTTTTGGAGACCCCCGAGACGTAGACCGTGGTCTCCGGGGCGAGGGCGGCCAACGGCGGGGGAGGGTCGTCGGCGAGATAGGCGTAGGAGGCGTCCTCGATGATGAGAATCCCGTGCCGGCGGGCGATGGCAACCAGTCCGGCCCGTTCGGCCGCGCCCATGACCCAGCCCAGCGGGTTGTGCAGGGTGGGCATGACGTAGATCGCGCGGACCGGCCGCCGGCGGCACAACCGCTCGAGCGCGTCGAGATCCGGGCCCTGGCCACCGGCCGGCAGGGCGGCCAGCTCGAGCCCGAGGGTCTGGGCGAGCACCTTGAACCCCGGGTAGGTGAGGGCGTCGACGGCGACGACGTCGCCGGCCGCCACGGTGGCCATGGCGGCCACCGCAAGCCCGTGCTGGGCGCCGTTGACCAGCAGGACCTGTCCCGCCTCGACGGCCAGGCCGCGGCTCCGCAGGTGCCGGGCGACCACGTCGCGGTCGTGCGGGCGTCCGCCGTGGGGCTGGTAGCGCAGCAGGGCCTCGAGGTCACCGGCGCCCGCGAGGTCGCGCAGCGCCTGGCGCAGCAGGTCGGCCTGCCCGGGCATGGACGGGTAGTTGAAGCTCAGGTCCACGGTCTCCGAGGCGACGGGCTGCATGTCCACTCCGTGGTCGGGCCCGAGCACCAGGTCACGGACGAACGTGCCCCGGCCCTGCTCGCCGCTGACCAACCCCATCGCCTCCAGCTCGGCGTAGGCGCGCGACGCGGTCACCAGCGCGATGCCTTCCCGGGCCGCCAGCTGGCGGTGGGTGGGCAGGCGGGTCCCGGCGGGCAGCCGCCCGGACCGGATGTCCCGCGCGAGCGCGTCGACGACGCCCTTGTACCGGGGGACTCTCACCGGCGCGATTGTAGCCATGACAATTTCTGGACTGTCATGATTCGGTGCTCCTACAGTCCACCGGGACGGAGGAGGAAACCGGTGCATATCGCCATCCTGACCTTCGAGGGCTACAACGAGCTCGACTCGCTCATCGCCCTCGGCGTGCTCAACCGGATCAAGTCGCCCGGCTGGCGGGTGTCGATCGCCAGCCCCACGCCGACGGTGCGTTCCATGAACGGCGTGGTCATCGAGTCGATGGCCGACCTCGACGAGGCGTGCGCCGCCGACGCGGTGATCGTCGGCAGCGGCAGCCGGACCCGCGAGGTGGTCGAGGACCGCTCCATCATGGGCACCCTGGGCCGGCTGGACCCGGCCCGGCAGCTGCTCGCCGCGCAGTGCTCGGGCACGCTGGTGCTGGCCCGGCTCGGGCTGCTGGACGACATCCCCGCCTGCACCGACCTGACCACCCGCCCGTGGGTGGTGGCCGCCGGGATCGACGTGCTCAACCAGCCGTTCTACGCCCGGGGCAACCTGGCCACCGCCGGCGGATGCCTGGCCTCCCACTACCTGGCCGCCTGGCTCATCACCCGCCTGCAGGGCCCGGAAGCAGCCGAAAGCGCCCTCCACTACGTGGCCCCGGTCGGCGAAAAACAGGCTTACGTCGACCGCGCCCTCCACAACATCACCCCCTACCTCCCCGCCGAACCCGCCGCCCTCACGTCCGCCCCGCGCTAGCCGCCCCGCTCGCACACACGCCTTGGCGTTGGCACGCGGGCTTCAGAGCATGTGCCACCGCCGAACGGTGTGTGCGAGCCCAGGGCCGGGCTAGGGTCGGGTGGGTGAGCAGGATTCATGACGTGGGGGGCATGGAGGGGTTCGGGGCGGTCGACCCGTACGACGACGGGGAGGCGTTCCACGCCGACTGGGAGGCGCGGGTGTACGCCTTGCAGGCGGCGCTGCTGCGGCGGGGGGTTTACCGGCTGGACGAGTTCCGCGACGCGATCGAACGGCTCGAGCCCTCGGTCTACCTCCAGACCTCGTACTACGCGCGGTGGCTGGCCGCGATCGAGGACCTGCTGGATCGCAAGGGCGTCCTGGAGCGGGGCTGGGCCGGACATGGCTGACCGCTTCGAGATCGGCAACCGGGTCCGGGTGCGGCTGGACGACCCGGTCGGGCACACCCGCGCGCCCCGCTACGTGCGCGGGCACGTCGGCGAGGTGGTGGAACGGCACGGCTCGCACCCGCTGCCGGACGCGGTGGTGGCCGGGACGAAACCCGGGCCCAGCACGGTGTACGCGGTCCGGTTCGCGGCGGCGGACGTCTGGGGCGAGGGTGGGCACACCGTGACGGTCAACCTGTGGGACGAGTACCTGGAGCCGGCCGATGGCGCATGAGGACGCGGCGATCTCGCAACGGGTTCGCGCACTGGAGACCGAGCTGGAACGGCGCGGCGTGGTGGACGGCGCCACGCTGGACGGGATTCTCGACCGGCTGCTCGCCCGGTCGACGCCCCGTGAAGGCGCCCGGGTGATCGCCCGGGCCTGGGTGGACCAGGCGTTCCGCGACCGGCTGGGCGACGACGGCAACGCCGCCATCGCCGAGCTCGGCCTGTCGATGAGCCACGGGCCGGCGCCGCAGCGGCTGCGGGTGGTGGAGAACACCGAGCGCGTGCACAACGTCGTCGTCTGCACGCTGTGCAGCTGCTACCCGATCTCGCTGCTGGGTCCGTCCCCGTCCTGGTACAAGAGCGAGGCCTACCGCTCGCGGGTCGTGCGGTGGCCGAGGGAGGTGCTCGCCGAGTTCGGGCTCGAGCTACCGGCGGAGACCGAGATCCGGGTGTGGGACGCCAGCGCGGAGACCCGTTACCTGGTGCTCCCGCGCCGCCCGGCCGGCACGGAGAACGCGACCGAGCAGGAGCTGGCCGGCCTGGTCACCCGCGCCGGCATGATCGGCTCGGCGGCGGTGTGAACCGCCGGGTCAGCCCAGGCGCAGCAGCGCGTACACCGCCGAGGCGGCCTCGGCCGGCGGACGGCCGGCCAGGCTGACCGCGTTGAGCGCGCCGAACAGCAGGTCCCGCACCAGGCGCGGGTCCACGGAGTCCGGCAGATGCCCGGTGGACTGCGCCTCGGCCACCAGTTCGGCCCAGCGGCCGACGTAGTCCCGGCGCAGTGCGCCCGCCGTGCCCCCGTCGGGGAAGTCCGGTGCGAGCACCGCCACGGTGTAGTCGCGCAGCTCGTGGGCCGCGACGGCGTGCGCCCGGATCGCGGCCCGCAGCCGGGCGGCCGGCGGCGCGTGGTCACCCTCGGCCGCCAGGGCGGCGTCCAGCCGCTCGAGCGTGGCGCGCAGGCCCTCCTCCAGCACCGCTTCGATCAGCCGTTCCCGGGACTCGAAGTGGAAGTAGATGCTGCCGGCCTTCAGGCCGGCGGCGGCCGCGATGGCGCTCAGGCTGGCCCCGGCGCGTCCGTTGCGGGCCACCTCGGCGGCGGCCGCGTCGAGCAGCCGCCGGCGGGTGCGGCCCCCTTTGGTCCGCACCCGCCCCGACACCGTCATGCTCGCGCGGCGGCGCTCCGGTACACGCCGATCTGCTTCATCAGCCCGAGCAGGTCGTAGCTGGCGGTGAGCCGGCAGGCGCGGTCGCCCCGGAAGTCGAAGACCTCGAGGCCGGAGAACTCGAACGCCCGGCCCGTCCCGTCCAGGCCCGGTGGTTCCATCCGGCCGGTGAAGTGGCCGGTGCCCCTCCAGCTGAACGCCGCCCGGGCCGCGCCGTCGGCGAACATCGGCGGCGCGATGACCTCCCACCGCAGGTCGGGGTAGGCCGCGAGCACATAGCGGATGTAGCCGGCCGCCGCCTGGTGGCCCCGGACCGACCAGCCGGTGTGCCGGGTCGTCGGGCTGTCCAGCACGAAGTCGTCGGTCAGCAGCTCGTGCACCATCTCCGGGCGGTTGTCGTTCCACGCCCGCAGCCAGCCCTCGTACCAGCGCACGGCGAAGTCGCGGTCCAGCATCGGCTCAACCCTTCGCAACGGAAACTAAGAGCTTTTAGAATCTATCAGGTATTAGATTCTGTCGCACCAGGAAGTCCCGGTCGTCCGGTTCGCCGAGCAGCTCGGCCATGGTGGCGCGGTCGAACGGCCACAGGTCGACGGTGCCTTCCTCGGTGAGGTACCAGGAGTTGCAGCCGGTGTTCCAGACGGTGGGGCCGAGCGCGGCGGCGACCTGGTCGTTGAACCGGGTGGCGGCCGGTTCGGTGACCTCCACGGTGTCCAGCTCGCGGTCGCGGAACCGGGCCAGCCACCGGGCGATGTAGCGGGCGGTCAGCTCGGCGGAGTACTGCAGCGAGATCGAGCCGGTGGGGGAGTTCGGCCCGAGCACGGTGAACAGGTTGGGGAAGCCCGGGATGGCGGTCATGCGGTAGGCGCGCGGCCCCTTGGCCCAAGCCTCGTCGATGGTGAGCCCGTCGCGGCCGCGCAGGTTCATCGGGCGCATGTAGTTGTGCGCCTGGAAGCCGGTGGCCAGCACGATCAGGTCGACGTCGTGCTCCCGGCCGTCGGCGGTGCGTATGCCGCGCGGGGTGACCCGTTCGATCGGCGCCTCGACCAGCTCGGCATTGCCCGCCCGGATGGCCCGGTAGTAGGTGTTGGAGAGCACCTGCCGCTTGCACAGCGGCTGGTAGTCGGGGGTCAGCCGGCGGCGCAGCTCCGGCTCGGGCACCTGCCGGCGCAGGCACCAGCGCGCGTACTCCTGGGCCAACCGGCGCCGCCAGCTCGGCCGGGTGGTGATGTCGGCCAGGATGCCCGAGGCCCACAGCAGGACGTCGTAGAGCGCGCGGTGGGCCGCCGGTGGCACCTTGTCGAGGAGCGCGCTGACCACCGCCGGCTGGCGCAGGCCCATCGGAGCCCACATCACCCACTGCGGCGTCCGCACGAAATGGGCCAGGTGGGAGGCCTCGGGCTGCAGCGCGGATACGATCTGCACGCCGGTGGAGCCGGTGCCGATGACGGCGATGCGCCGGTCGCGCATGGTGACGTCCTCGGGCCAGCGGGCGGTGTGCACCACCCGGCCGGCGAAGGTGTCCAGGCCGGGGATGTCCGGGGTGAACGGGTGGTGCAGCACCCCGGTGGCGGCGATGAGGAAGTCGGCCTCGAGGGTGGAGCCGTCGGCCACGGAGATCCGCCAGCCCGCCCCGGTGAACTCCGCGCCGACGACCTCGGCGCCCAGCCGCAGGTGGCGGGCGAGGTCGAGCCGGTCGACCACGTCGCGCAGGTACCGCTGGATCTCCTCGCCCGGCGCGAACACCCGCGACCAGTCCGGCTTCGGCGCGAAGGAGAACTGGTACATCTGCGAGGGGACGTCGCAGGTCAGGCCCGGGTAGCGGTTCCAGTGCCAGACCCCGCCGACGTCGGTGCCCTTCTCCAGCACGGTGAGGTCGGTGAACCCGGCCTCGCGCAGCGTCGCCGCGGTGGCGATGCCGGCGACTCCCGCGCCGATGATGACGACCTTGGGTTCACGCCCGCCCATGTGCCCGCCTTCCAGGTTCGACCGGTTCATCCGGGGGTCCTCTCGGTGATCAGGCCGCGGACGAAGGTGCGGGCCGCGAACCGGACCGCGGCGTCCCAGCTCTGCCGGTGCAGCGAATGCCGGGGGCCGGTGAAGTGGTCGGCCAGGCCGGTCACCGTCGACCACATCAGCACCAGGCTCAGCTCCGGCTCCTCGGCGCCGCATTGGTCGACGATCGCCCGCAGCGCAGCCAGCAGCCGTCGGGCGGAGGTGGCCAGTTGCACCCCGACCTCCGGCTCGAAGTCGGCGAGCCGGTCCACCGCGGTGAGGATGTCGAGTTCCTTGCCGAACTCCGCGTACACGTCCCGATAGGCCGTGGCGACCAGCACGAACAGCTCTTCGAGGTCGTTCGTCCGGGCCAGGACGGGCTCCAGCTCGACCAGCATCCGGTCCAGCCGCTCGCCGTACATCGCCGCGTACAGCGACTCCTTGGTGGCGAAGTAGGTGTACACCGTGCCCAGCCCGATGCCGGCCCGCCGCGCGACCTCCCGCATCCGCGGGGCGGCCATGCCCTTTTCGCGGAGCAGTGCCCGGCCCGCATCCAGGATGTCGCGGCGCCGCGTCTCGCGGTCACCCCACCGTGTCGCCATCGAACACCAATCTGAACGACGTTCATATGAACACAGTTCAGATTGCGGCAACGGTGACCGGTTTGTCAATAACGCGGGTCACGGGCCTGGGGCCCGTCTTCGGCGGAACTGAAGATCCGCTAAAATCTGGCACCTTGCCCGCGGGGCAACGGGGGAAGCGCGCCGCGTTGGCCGCCGCGATCACTGGTCCACGGCGAGGAGGCCGTCTCATGAAGCTCGCTCTCTACCTGCCGAACTTCCGAACCAAGGTGACCGTCAAGGAGCTCGAGGACCTCACCGATCTCGCCGAGGAGCTGGACTTCGACTCGGTCTGGACGCTCGACCGGGTCATCGTCCCGGAGTCCAGCGACCGCGGCGAGATGCAGTTCCCGTTCGGCATGATGCAGGAGATGCCGCGCGGCCTGCCGGTGTCCTCGCGCGGCGAGTTCCTGCAGGGCATGCCGCTGATCCCCTGGCTGGCCGCGAAGACCAGCAAGGTGCGGATCGGCATGAGCATCATCGACACGCCGTACCGCTCCCCGGGCGTGCTGGCGGCCGAGCTGGCCACCATCGACCACCTCTCGAACGGCCGGCTCAACGTCGCCGTCGGCGCCGGCTGGATGCCCGAGGAGTTCGCCGCCTGCAGCGCCACCCACATCTTCCCGAAGCGGCACAAGCACGTGCGCGAGACGATCGAGATCATGCAGGGCATCTGGACGAACGACCTCTTCGAGTACCACGGCGAGTTCGCCGACTTCGAGCTGGCCGGGTTCGGGGCCAAGCCCGTGCAGAAGCCGCACCCGCCGATCTTCTTCAGCGGGCTCAAGGACGCGAAACGCGCGGCGAACCGCGTCGCCAAGTACGGCCTCTCGGGCTGGATCGGGATCCAGGACACCCCCGAGGAGCTCCAGCAGTGGCGCGGCGCCATCGAGCGAGAGCTGGCGGAGCTCGACACCTCCCGCTCGATCGACGACCTCGAGATCAGCAGCATGCTCTGGTTCGTGATCACCGACCAGGACGTCGACCAGACCCCGAACGGCAAGCTCACCAACCTGATGGTGGGAAGCGCCGGCCAGATCACCGACAACCTCAAGCGCTACAAGGAAGCCGGCCTGACCATGCCGCTGCTCTGGCCGCCGTTCCAGGACGTGCCGGTGGCCAAGACGCTGGACGACCTCAAGCGCCTCAAGGAGGAGATCCTGCCCAAGGTCGAGGGGTAGATCTCACTGGCGGGGCGGCGGGTGGAGCTGCTCGAACTCGTCGGCGGCGGTGCGCTGCATCCGGGTGGGTAGCAGCCGCTCGTCCTGCCCGGACTCGGGGTCGTTGAGGCCCAGGGCCACGGCGCGCCGGATCTGCTCGCGGTTGTCCCGCACCACCGACGCGAAGAAGTCGTCGATGCGCGGGTCGTGCAGCACCTCCAGCACGACCCGGAACGCGGTGTCGATCACCGCCTGGACGATCTCGCCGTGGAAGGGCACGCGCCTGAGCAGGCCCAGCTGCTCGTCCGCGGTGATCTTCTCGCGGATGATCGCGCGCAGCTCGTCGCGGTTCTCGTCCAGCGACTTGGCCAGGTTGTCCGGGTAGTTGCCGGTCTCCAGCACCTTGACCACCTCGTCGAGCACGGCGAGGGTGATCGGCCGCTTGATCGCCTGCACGATCGGCTCGGAGAACCGGTCCACCATCCGGTAGAAGAACTGCTCGCCGATCGCCCGGTCGATCGCCCGCCCCACCCGCACCAGCAACAACACGGTGGCCACGAAGTGGTGGGGCGCGATCGCCGGGTGTGCCGCCGGCAGCACCGCGACCATCTCGTACCAGTTGCGCTTGAGGAAGTTCCGGCGCCAACCCACCTTGCGCCAGCGCCGCAGGAAGTCGATGGCGAAGACCGCGCTCACCGCGCAGTCGGCCACGAAGATCCACAGGCCTACCCGGGGGTCCGGCGGGCTGAGCACCATGAACCCGAGCAGGCCGACCGAGATCACGGCGAGCGCGAGCATCACCCAGTCGTCGGCGCGCACGTTGCCGGGCAGGACGCCGCTGTTGAGCTGCGGCGACCAGCCGGACGGGTCGCGGGTGGTGGCCATGGCGGCCTCCCAACTGGTCGGATGGAAGTGCGATCATGGCACGCTGGCCGGCGCGGGTTCAGGCGCCTCAGAGCGTCCGCAGGCCGCCGATGCCCAGGGACTGGTCGGCGGAGTGGGCCGGACCCGGCCCGGGGGAGGGTGCACCGGAGGTGGGCGTGGCGGAGCGGTCCGGCGGGTCGTCGAGGAAGTCGGCGGTCGGCACGTAGAACAGGCCGCCGGTCACCGGGGTGGAGAAGTCCAGGATGCGGTCGTGGTTCCCCGGCGGGTCCCCGATGAACATGTTCGTGAGCATCCGCTCGATCACTTCGGGAGTCCGGGCGTAGCCGATGAAGTAGGTGCCGAACTCCTGCGCCCCGGGACGCCCGAACGGCATGTTGTCCCGCAGGATCTGCCGCTCGGTGCCGTCGTCGTCCACGATCGTGGTGAGCGCGGTGTGCGAGTTGGACGGCTTGGCGTCGTCGGGCAGCTCGATGTCGCTGAGCTTGGTGCGCCCGATCGCCCGTTCCTGTTCCTCGACCGGCAGGGCGTTCCACGCGGTCAGGTCGTGGAGGTACTTCTGCACGATCACGTAGCTTCCGCCGGCGAACTCCGGATCCTCGTCGCCGACCAGCACCGCCGCGTCCGCCGCCGCGCCGCTGGGGTTCTCCGTCCCGTCCACGAACCCGAGCAGGTCCCGTTCGTCGAAGTACTTGAACCCGTGCACCTCGTCGACCACCTCGGTGCGGCCGACCAGCCGGTTCATCAGCTGCCCGGCCAGCTCGAAGCACAGGTCCATGCGGTGGGCCCGCAGGTGGAGCAGCAGGTCCCCGGGAGTGGCCACGGCGACGTGCTCGGCCCCCGCGACCTCCTGGAACGGGTGCAGGCGCGACGGGCGGGGCCCGGCGAACAGCCGGTCCCAGAGCTCGGAGCCGATGCCCACCACGCAGGTGAGCTCGCCCGCCGGGATGCGGAAGCCCACCGACCGGGTCAACCCGGCGACATCGGTCAGCAGGTCACGGACCTCGTCCTCGGCGCCCTCGCGCACGGTGAGCACCAGGAAGATCGCGGTCTCGGTCAAGGGGGTGAGAACGCCCTGCGGCTGGATCGGGTTGGCCATACTCCGCCCTCATTCCCTCCGATTGCCCCGCCCGCACGTGGGTACGCCCCCGGGAACAGTACATCGATCTTCGAGCGGAGGGAGAGGCGACAGATGGCCGACGAAATGCCGCCGGACCAGGTCGAACGGGACGGGGCCGCGCTGAGCGGCGCGGAAGACCTCGATGAGGACCAGCTCCAGGTCGACCCGCTGGAGGAGGGCGTGGAACCGCCGGAGGGGTGGTCCGGGGTGGACAAGCCCGGCATGACCGCCGCCGAGCAGGCCGAGGACCGGCCCCTGGACGAGCGGCTGGCCGAGGAGGAACCCGACGTCGAGGCCGGACCGGGCTGAGCGCGCGGTGTCCTCCTGGCTCGGGCCGGTCGCGCCCGGCCCGTGGTCAGGCGGCCCGGCGCTTTCGCCATACCCACCGGCCGACCAGAGCCAGAACGAGCAGGCCGAGGGCGACGAGCAGGTACAGCTGGTAGGTCACGATCGCGTCGTAGACGATCTCGATGTGGTTGCCGGCGAGGAACCCGACGGTGACGCAGGCCGCGACCCAGACCGCCGCGCCGGCGGCGTTGGCCGCCAGGAAACGCATGGCCGGCATGTTCGCCAACCCGGCGGCGAGCCCGTTGAACTGGCGCAAGCCGTCGACGAACCTCGCCACCGGCACGACCTTCCCGCCGTGCCGGGCGAAGAAGCCCTCGACCTTGTCCAACCGCCGCTCGGTCAAACCCACGTAGCGGCCGAAACGCAGAACCACCCGCCGCCCGCCGTACCGGCCGATCGTGTACCCGACGGCGTCGCCGACGGTCGCCGCGAGGAATCCGGCCAAGGCAACCCAACTGACCTCGAGCCGCCCGGTGCCCGCGTAGATGCTGGCCGCGACGAGCACCGTCTGCCCAGGTGCCGGTACACCGAAGCTCTCCACACCGACCAACAGCACGATGGCCAGATAGCCGTAGTCGATCAGGACCGACTCCAGGGACTCGAAGACTCCGGGCAGCGCGGACGACATACGCCCGCTCAGTCAGTCTCGGGCTGGTCGGCGTGGCCGTACTCGGGGTCGTACCGGAACAGGTCGGGTTGGTCGGTACCGGTTGAGGAGGGTTCGTCCTCGAGGCCCGCGACGGTGACCACCGTCTTGGTGGGTTGCGCGGATTCCGGCTGGCTCGTCGTGGTCATGTTTCCGCCTTTCAGATCGATACATGCTCGTCGACAAGCTCAAACTTCCCCCGCTCGGTTGAGCTAACCGCTGTATCGGTCTAGGCCGGTGGCTATTGGAACCGGAGCGCTTCCACGGGCCGCAGGCGTGCGGCTCGCCACGCCGGGTAGCCGCCGGCGACCAGCCCTATGACCAGGCTGACCATGAACGCGATGGCGACCGCGGCCGAGTTGACCGTGGGGGTGCCGTACTTGGGGGCGATGTGGGGCATGAGCCGCGCGGCGGCCAGCGTGAGGCCGACGCCGACCCCGATCCCGACGAGTCCACCGAGCCCGGCGAGCACGGTCGCCTCGGTCAGGAACTGTTTCATGATCGCGGCCGAACGGGCGCCGATGGCTTTGCGGATCCCGATCTCGCGGGTTCTCTCGGTGACCGATACCAGCATGATGTTGGCGACGCCGAGTCCGCCGACGATCAGTGAGATCGCACCGATCGCGATAATGAAGATGCTGAGGAAGCTCAGGGTGTCATTCATTTTGTCCACGCGATCCTGCATGTTCTTGACGCGGTAGTCGCGCTTCGAAGGATCCTTGATGAGGTGGCGCTCGTCGAGAACCGGGGTTATTTCGTCGACCGCCGCTTTCACGCGATTGGGGCCGACGGCCTTGACGATGATCTGGTCCAGCCGGTCCGCGCCGCCGAACAGGGAGCGCGCCGCCTTGAGCGGAACCACGACGTTGTCCTTGTTCTGCCCGCTGGAGGCGAGGACGCCGATCACCGTGAAGTTCTCCCGGCCCAGCCGGACCTGCTCGCCGACGGCCGAGTGGGTGCTCGTGCCGAACAGCGCGGTGGCGATGTCGGGGCCGAGCACGACCACCCGCTGGTTGCTCGGCCGGTCGCCGAACATCTCGCCCTGGGCCAGCTCCTGGTCGGTGATGGTGAGGTAGTCGCTGGTCGACCCGGTGACGTCCGCCTGGTACTTGGCCTGCTCGTACGTGGCCATCGCCTGGCCGCTGACCACCGGCGTGACGGTGGCGACGGCGCTCGGCTGGGCTCGGTCCTCCAGCGCCTTGACGTCCAGGTCGGTGAGGTCGTGGGTCTGGCCGCCTACGACGCTGCCCTTGACCTTGCTCAGCGTGATCTGGCTGGCCATGGGTGCGTAGGCGGTCTGGTACCCCTCCCGGAGCCCGTCGCCCAGGCCGACGAGCAGGATCACCGCGGCCACTCCGATCACGATGCCGAACGTGGTGAGAATGGAACGCAGTTTGTGCGCGTGCAGCGATCGCGCGGCCGAGGCACAGGTTTGAGTAATACTCATAATCGCTGTCCATTTCCAATCCGCGAATATCTGGCCGGTCGCGCGCCGCAATACTCCCAACAATCACGATCGAAAACAGTCAGGTGCGCACCACCGTCCGGCGGGGGACAACCCCCGCGACCGGTGAGGGCTATCCCTACCCGCTTAATTCGCGGAAGCCGACCGCGCGATCGCCTTCGAGCGGTCAGAAATCGCCCGAGGCCGTGGTCAGGGCTTTGGCGGTGAGTGCGGCCTGGGCGGCGACGCCCGGGATGCTCGAGGTGATGAACGACCGGCCGCCGCCCAGGTCGCCGACCACGTGCACCCTCGGGTCGGCGGGGACCAGTCCCCCGGCGGGGTGGGCGGTGGCCAGGCCGGCGTCCACCAGGGAGCGGGCCAGGTCCTGGGCCGCCGCCGGGATCGTCCGCGGCGGCGGGTTCACCGCGTTGAACACGATCTCCGCGCGGTGTTCTCCCCGGTTGTCGTGCACGCGAAACCCCCGGTTCACCGGCTCGATCGTGTCGACGCCCGAAGCCAGGGTGAGCTGGCCGGAGTCCAGCAGCCGTATCAGGACGGCCGCATTGCGCGGGATCATGGGTGAGGCGACGCTGGTGACCGTGCGGGAGTGGTGCCGCAGCCACGCGCGGTCGGCCGCCGGGAGCAGCGGCCACGCGAACGGGCCGACCGAGTGCGCCGTCTGCTGCACCACGCGGCGCCCGATCCGGGGGTCGTCGACGGCGGCGAACTGCCGCCGGAAGCGCTGGACGGGGTCGTCGGTGGCGGTGGCCCGGAGGTCGGTGAGGAGCTCGTCGAAGTCTTCCCCGGCGTCGGCCAGCTCGCGGCGCAGGAGCCCGGCGAGGTCGTCAAGGGTGACGTTTCCCCGCGCCTTGTGCATGCCCGACACGTTCTCCGCCGTCACGTGCCGCGGTTGCCGGCCGTTCGGGCGTTGCCAGACGTGCGGCAGCACGCCGCTGCGCGAGAGCAGCGTGATCCGTCCCGAATGCCCCCGGGCGGCGAGTGCCGCGACGATGTCCACCGCGGTCAGGCCGCTTCCGATGACCGCCACATGGCCATCGGCCGGGACTCGGTTCAGCGTGTCGGACAGTGGATACGGGTCGGCGATGAAGCCCGGGGTTCCGCCGAGGCCGTAGACGTCCGGGGGAGTGCCCCCGCCCACGCACAGCGCGACGTGGCCGGCGTGGTGTTCGTGTGCGTCGTCGGTGCGCAGCGCCAGGTGGGCGCCGGACCGGGCGACCTCGGTCACGCGGGCGGCCGCCACGCGGACCAGCCAACCCTGCTCGGCCAGCGCCGCCAGGGCCTTCTCCGCAGTGTCGACCAGGTACTCGCCGTACAGCGCGCGGGGGACCAGGGGCTCGCCCATGAGCGGGTCGAGATGGTCGGCGGCGCGTTCGCCCAGCCAGGCGGCGTAGTGGCCGAAGTCGCGGCTCCTGATCGACATGATGCCGGGCGGCGCGTTCACCAGCACCGCCTCCAGGTCCGGGCCGTAGGGCCGGCCCCGCCACAGGTGGGGCGACGGCTCGAATACGGTGACCGTGCCGGTCTTGCCCGGGCTGGCGGCGAGCGCGTCGAGCAGGCTCACCGCCGCGGAGCCGCCTCCGATGGTCGCTAGGTCCATGATCCCTCCAACTGGTGGTTTGTGTGCCATCGACCCTCACCGACGCCGCCCGCGCGCCCCACCCCTCGCGTGAGGGGAACCGGCGCGGCCGACCCCCTCAAACAGGGGGTTGGTGGCGTGCGGCGGGGCAGGCATGCTGGCGGTGGAGGATGCGCATGACCGATTCACTCCGACCGGTGCTCTGGGCGGTCGAACGATCCACCGATGCCGTCGAGCTGTTCGGCCGGGCATCGCCCGCGCTGCGGCGGCTGGTGTCGTTCGACTCGGCCGTGTGGACGGCGGCCGACCCGGAGACCGGCCTGATCACGGCGCCGATGGTGGTGGAGAACCTCGGCTCGGGGGAGGGCTGTACGGCGTACTGGGAGAGCGAGATCCTGGAGGAGAACGTCGTTCCGTTCCGCGAGCTGGCCCATGCGGTGGTACCGGCGGCCGGGTTGTGCGCCGCTACCGGTGGCCTACCCGGCCGCAGCGCCCGCTTCCGGCGCCTGCTGCTGGGGCAGGGGGTGCGTGACGAGCTGCGCGTCGTGCTGCGGGCCGGTGACCGGCCGTGGGGCCTGGTGAGCCTGTTCCGCGACTCCGACGTGTTCCGGCCGGAGGAGATCGCGCTGCTCGCCGAGCTCTCGCGCCCGCTGGCCGCGCGGCTGCGCACGTTCGCCCAGCCGCTCGAGACCGCACCGCGCGCCGACCGGCCGGCCCCCGGGCTGATCGTCTTCGACGAGCACGGGGACGCAATGTCGATCAACGACGAGGCGCGCCGCTACGTTGCCCAGCTACCGGAGGGACCCTCGGTCCCCTCACCGCTCGGGCTGGATCTGCCCATCTGGGTAGTCGGTACCGCTCTGCAGGCCCGGGCCATCGCCGACGGCCGCGACCACGTCGACGCCCGGGTGCGCATCCGGACCACCGAGGGACGCTGGCTTCTCTGCCGCGCTTCCTCCCTCACCGGGCCCGGCGGCCGGCCGGGGATGGTTGCCCTGGTCATCGAACCCACGACGCCCTCCGACCTGGCCGTCCTGGTCGCGGAGGCGTACGGCCTGACGGCCAGAGAGCTGCAGATCACCCAGCTCGTGGCGCGCGGGATGACCACCGCCGCGATCGCCGAGACGCTGTTCATCTCGCCGCACACCGTCCGTGACCACCTGAAGACCGTCTTCACCAAGGCCGGCGTCTCCAGCCGCGGCGAGCTGGTGGCCCGCCTGTTCACCGAGCACTACCGGCCCGCCCTGCCGGAACCGACCCGGGTCCAACGCCCCGACGGGACTATCGCCCTGGTCCGCGGCCTCTAAGACGCCGGGCCTGGTGACCTCGTCGGCCAGCCGGGTGGTGCGGCGGCCAGGGGCAGGCCGTCCCAGGCGATCTGCCCACCGAGGTCGACGAACTCCGCGACCTTGGTGCGCGTGGCCACCAGATCGCCGGTGCGCGCGGTCGCGATGAGCTCGCCCAGCGCGGCGAGCAACGCATTCGGGGGTCCCGGGGAGCCGTCGTGATCGCTCACGCCGTTTCGCAGGTAGCGCTCGAGGGTGTGGCACAGCATCCGCGCAACCCCCATCTCCCAGTGCGGGACCGAGGTTGACAGCAGGGCGAGGTAGATCGCGTGGAACTCCTGGTAGTGCTCGTCCGGGCCGCGCGACCAGGAGGCGCACCGCTCCCACCGCACACTCAGCAGGTCAAGGTGCGCCTCATCCACACCGGTCCGGTGCCGGGTGGCCAGCTCGGGCTCCACCAGTCGGCGCAGCCGGGACACCGCGCGCAGCTCCTCGGCCTCCAACCGGGGCACGAGGGCCGAACGGCCGGGGCGGATGACCAGCAGACCCTCGGCGGCGAGGCTGCGCATCGCCTCACGCACGGGGATGTAGCTCACCCGTAGCTGTGCGGCGAGGGTGCGGAGCGTGAGCTCCTGCCCGGGGCGCAGGCGGCCGGCCAGGATTGCCCGCCGAATATCGGCGGTCACCCGGTCGGCGACCGACTCGATCGCGGAGCTCCCCAGGAACTCGGACTCAGTCACGCCATTCCACTCCTACCGCGCACGTCGATGTCGCATAGCAGGTGAAAACGTCGAGCTGTCGCGAGCCGTCGACGTGTGGGAAGGGCCGTCGCCCGGAACCTGTTCGTCCCCGACCCTGGGCGACGGCCCTCCCTGAATCCCGCGTCATTCATGCGGGCGTGATCATCCAAGCATTCCGAACACGAACTTTCGCGCCCCCAAACGCCCTCTCTATTAAATATCACACGTGTGGGCGACAGTCGTGACCGTCAGAAATTTGTTACGCCACGACCGGTCGACCGGTGTCAGCGGTCTCCGGTGGTGAGACCGGGGAGGGCCGGTCGATGCAGCCACGCGTCGAAGAACTCCGAGAGGTCGGTGCCGGCGTGTTGACCGGCCAGCTGGACGAACCGCTCGGTGGTCACGGTCGCGTGCCGGTTCCGCGCGGCCCAGTCGCGCAGCAGCGAGAAGAACGGCTCGTCGCCGAGCCGCCCGCGCAACGCGTGCAGCACCAGGGCGCCGCGTTTGTAGACCCGCTCGTCGAACATCCGGTCCGGTCCCGGGTCGGCCAGGACCAGGTCGGCCGGCTTGGCCGCCATCCGGGCGTGCCAGTCCCGGGCGTGCGCGTCGGCGGTGCGGCCGCCGGACTCCTCGGACCACAGCCATTCCGCGTAGGTCGCGAAGCCCTCGTTGAGCCAGATGTGTCGCCAGTCGGCGATCGTGAGGCTGTTGCCGAACCACTGGTGGGCCAGCTCGTGCACGACCAGCCGCTCGTGGGTGCGCCGCCCGTCGATGTGGTTCGCCCCGAAGATCGACATTCCCTGGGCCTCGATCGGGTCGTCCAGCTCGTCATCGGTGACGACCAGCTGGTAGTTGGCGAAGGGGTACAGGCCGAAGAAGCCCTCCAGCGCGGTCATGATCGCGGGGTGCCGGCCGAGGTCGCGCGCGGCGTTGCGGCGCAGCCGGGCCGGTATCAGCGCGACCTGGGGCACCGGGCCGGCGGCCAGCCCGACTTCCTCGTAGCGCCCGATCTGCACGCTGACCAGGTAAGACGCCGTGGGTTCCGCCCGCTCGTACACCCACGTCCGGGTTCCGGCCGAGCGGCGCCGCGCGGTGAGCACACCCGTGGCGGCGACCGTGTACGGCGCGTCGGTGGTCACCGAGATGCGGTAGGTCGCCTTGTCCGAGGGGTGGTCGTTGCAGGGGAACCAGGACGGTGCGCCGACCGGCTGGCTGGCGACCAGCGCGCCGTCGGTCAGCTCGTCCCAGCCGACGTCGCCCCATCGGCTGGGGACCGGTGCGGGGTTGCCCACGTAACGCACCTCGACGATGAACCGGCCCTCGACGGGTCGGGCCGGGGTGACGTGCAGCTTCTGGCCGCCGCGCGCCGACTGGGACTGGGTGAACCGGGCCGGACGGCCGTCGACGCGCACCTTCGGCACGCGGAACGGGCCCAGGTCGAGGCTGAACCGGCTCAGCGGCACGTCGGCCACGGCGGTGATCAACGCCTGCCCGCTGAGCCGGTTGGGCGCGAGCTTGTAGTCGATGTCGAGCGCGTAGTGCTCGACCCGGTACCCGCCGTTGCCGTGAGCCGGCAGGTACGGGTCCTCCGACCTCGCCGCGCCGACCGCCGGTTTGCGGTTCAGCCCCACGTGGTGATCGGGTTGCCGAGCCAACGGGTCGCGGCCGGGACCGTGTCGCCCCGGGTCACCAGCGATCCCGGCCCGACGGTCGTCCCCGCGCCGATGCCCGCGCCCGGCAGCACGATCCCGTTGGGCCCGAGGGTTGCGCCCTCGTCGATGTGCACCTCGTCCATGCTCATGATCCGATCATGGAACAGGTGAGTCTGCACGACGCAGCCCCGGTTGACGCATGCGCCGTCGCCCAGCCGCACCAGGTCGGACTCGGGCAGCCAGTACGTCTCCAGCCATACGCCGCGCCCGATGCGCGCGCCCATCGCCCGCAGCCACGCCGTCAGTATCGGGGTGCCGCTCGCCGGCCCGACCAGCCACGGCACCGCCAGCACCTCGACGAAGGTGTCGGCCAGCTCGTTGCGCCACACGAACGAGCTCCACAGCGGGTGTTCCACCGGGCGGAACCGGCCCACGAGCAGCCACTTCGCCACCGTCGTCACGCCGGTGGCCACGACGCCGGCGGCGAGCAGCAGCGGACCGGCCGGCAACGCGGCCACGACGAACCCGGACGAGGACTGGATCACCATCAGCGGCCCGGCGACGAGCACCGCGAGCGCCAGGGAACACATCACCGGAACCACCCGGCACAGCTCGATCAGCCCCCGTGCCACCTTGAGCCGGCGCGGCGGGCGGTAAGTGCGGCTGGTGTCGCCCCGCTCGACCGTCCGGCGCAGCGGCATCGGCGGCAGGCCGAGCCAGGACGAGCCCTTCTTGGCCTTGCGCGGTGCCGCGGACAGCACACCGACGAGCCCGCGGTTGGGCACCGAGCGGCCCGGTGCGGTCATCCCGGAGTTGCCGAGAAATGCCTGCTTGCCGACGCGCGACGGCGCGACGTGCAGCCAGCCACCGGAGAGCTGGTAGGTGCCGACCATGGTGTCGTCGGCGAGGAACGCGCCGTCCGCGACCGTGGTCATCTTCGGCAGCGCCAGCACCGTCGACGCCTCCACGTCCCGGCCCACCTTGGCGCCCAGCAACCGCAGCCACGGGGCGGTGAACTGGCTGGAGTACAGCGGGAACAGGTTCGTGCGCGCCAGGCCCATCAACCGCTCGGTGGCCCAGACCTGCCAGCCGGCGCGGCTGTGCACCGGGTGGAAGCCCTCGGCCATGCCGATGCCCAGCAGGCGCACCCCGGCGGCGACCAGCGCGGCGGTCGTGAGCAGGTACGCCAGCGTCGCGGGGGCGACCATGAGCAGCGCCCGGGCGAGTGCGGCCGAGGCGGACGTGGTGCCGGCGACGCCGAGAGCGACGATCGCCAGCGCCGGCAGCCCGGCCACCGTGGGCAGCAGACCGAGCAGCATCGACGTGACCCCGTAGGCGAGCGCCCAGGCCCGCGAGCGGGCCGGCCGGCCCGACGGCCAGCGCACTGTGTTTCTCTTTCGGCCTGCCGGCGAGCCTGCCCCGTCCTTTCTGGTTCGCCCCGCCGGCGAGCTTGGTCCGTTCTTGCCGGTCCGCGCGGCGGGGGAGCCCGCCCAGCGTTGGCCGGCGGGGACGGCACCGAGCACCGTCGAACCCGCCGCGATCTCGGCGCCCTTGCCGACCCGCGTGCCCGGCAGCAGCGTGCTGCGTGAGCCGACGGTCGCCCCGGCGCCGATCCGGATCTTGCCGATGTGCACGACGTCGCCGTCGACCCAGTGCCCGGCCAGGTCCACCTCCGGCGCCACGGCCGCGCCGCGCCCCAGCTTGAGCAGGCCGGTCACCGGCGGGCTGGAGTGCAGGTCGACGTCCTTGCCGATCTTCGCGCCGAGCGCGCGGGCGTACCGGGTGGTCCAGGACGCGCCGGAGACACCGGTCGCGCCGGACAGCTCGGCGAGGCGGGTGGCTGCCCACAGCCGCACGTGCACCGGGCCGCCGCGCGGGTAGCTGCCGGGACGCACGCCGCGCAACAGCAGCCGGGCGCCGCCGGCGGCGATGCCGATCCGGCCGGCCGGGCTGAACAGCACCAACCAGGCCAGGGCGAGCGACCACCAGGGCGCCACCGGCATCCACGGCGCGGCCGCCCAGGGGAGCGCGACGGTGACGACCGTCGAGATCGCGGCGGCGGCGCTGGCCCAGCGGAGGCCCACCAGCGCCAGCATCGGCGCCATGAACAGCGCCTGCGCGACCGCCGCCCGCCGGGGGGTCGGGGCGACGTCGCGCCGGCTGGTGGTGGACCCGCCGAGCGCGTCCACGCGCGCGCCGAGCGACCCCAGCCGCGGGTTCAGGTAGATGTCCTGGACCGACACCTGCGGGTGCCGGGTGCGGATCCGGGCCACCAGCTGGGCAGCGGTGAGGCTGCCGCCGCCGTGGTTGAAGAAGTCCGCATCCGGGTCGGTCACCCGTATGCCGAGGATCTCCGCCCAGCTGTCGGCCAGCCAGCCCTCGGTGGGAGTCAGCAGACCGGATGCCACGGGGTCGCCGCCGTCGGCCGCCGGTAGGGGCCAGGGCAGGGCGTCCCGGTCGACCTTGCCGGATGTACGGGTCGGCAGGTCGTCGACCACCGCGAGCAGCGGCACCAGCGCGGCGGGGAGCTGCTCGCGCAGGGCCAGCGACGCGGCCGTGATATCCACGGTGTCCAGGTCGCCCTCCGGCACGACGTATCCCACCAGCACCTGGTTACCGGCCCGGGTGCGGCGCACGGCCGCCGCCGCGCCCCGGACGCCGGGCAGGGTGAGCAGCGCGGCGTCGACCTCGCCCAGCTCGATGCGCCGCCCGCCCAGCTTGACCTGCTCGTCGGCGCGCCCGAGGAACAGCAGCCCGTCCTCGTCGGCGCGCACGACATCGCCACTGCGGTACGCGCGCTCCCAGCCCAGCGAGGGCAGCGCGGCGAACTTCGCCGCGTCCTTCACCGTGTCCAGATAACGGCCGAGGCCGACCCCGCCGATCACGAGCTCGCCGCTCTCGCCCATCGCCACCGGCTGGCCCGCACCGTCGACGACGGCGAGCGCCCAACCGTCGAGCGGCAGCCCGATGCGGACCGGCCCCTCCCCGGTGAGCCGGGCGGCGCAGGCGACGACGGTGGCCTCGGTCGGCCCGTAGGTGTTCCACACCTCGCGGCCCTCGACGGCCACCCGCTCGGCCAGCTCGGGCGGGCAGGCCTCCCCGCCGAAGATCAGCAGGCGCACGTCCTCCAGCGCCTCCGCCGGCCAGAGCGCGGCGAGCGTGGGGACGGTGGAGACGACGGTGATCCGCCGCGCCTGCAGCCACGGTCCGAGGTCGACGCCGGTGCGCACCAGCGCCCGGGGCGCCGGGACCAGGCAGGCACCGTGACGCCAGGCGAGCCACATCTCCTCGCAGGAGGCGTCGAACGCGACCGACAGCCCCGCCAGCACCCGGTCCCCGGGCCGGATCGGCTCGTCGGCGAGGAAGAGGCGGGACTCGGCGTCGACGAATGCCGCGGCCGAGCCGTGGCTGACCGCGACGCCCTTCGGCGTGCCGGTCGAGCCGGAGGTGAAGATGATCCACGCGTCGTTGCCGGGCCCGGGTGCGCCCGGTGTGCCGATCGGCGCGTCGCGGGTGGTGAGGGACCCGCTGTCGCCGAGGACCGCGCACACCCCGGCCTCGCCGAACACCAGCTCGGCGCGCTCCTCGGGGTCGTCGGCGTCGACCGGGACGTACGCGGCGCCCGCGGCCAGGACCGCGAGGATCGCCACGTACAGCTCGGCGGTCCCGGAGGAGATCCGGATCCCGACGCGGTCACCGACGCCGACGCCGGCGAAGTCGAGGCGGCGTCGGATGACGTCGACCTCCTCGATCAGCCGGCGATAGCTGAGCACCGTTCGGCCGGCGTCGACCGCGGCCTCGTTGGGGTGCTTGGCGGCGGTCTCGGCGAGCACGTCGAGCAGCGTGCGGCGGGCCGGAGCGGCCGCGGCAGGGTAGAGCGCGGGGCCGCGGGTAAGGGCGAGGGTCAACGGGGACTCGCCTTGGTCGGTGTGGTCCGGGCACGGCAACGGCAGCGGGCAGCGCGCGGGCGCATGTCTCACCCTCCTGGTGAAATGTGCTGTGGCGGCTGCCGGGTCGAGGCTGGGTGCGGGACGTGCGGCACCACCCGGGGGCACAGCGGACTGGATTCGAGGTTAACGGCAGGTGTCCGTCCGGGTCCCGAAGACGTGTGAGAGTTCACGGCGGAGCTACCGACGGCCAAAGTCCGTTACTATGCTAGTACAATCAGTATTATGTACTAGTACAAAAGGGGAGACCGCAAATGCTCGAGGCAACGGAGCGCGGAGCACGCATGCGGGCAGTGGTGCAGCGGGAGGCCGGCGGGCCGGAGGTGTTGCGCCTGGCCGAGATCGACCGACCCGATCCGGGGGCCACCGAGATTCTCGTGCGGGTGCATGCCGCCGGGGTCAACCCGCACGACTGCAAGACCAGGGCGCGTGGCTACTCGTCGTACAACGATGACCGGCCGCCGTTCGTGCTCGGCTTCGACGTCGCCGGGGTGGTGGCCGCCGTGGGCAGCGGAGTGACCCTGTTCCGACCGGGCGACGAGGTGTTCGGCATGCCGCGGTTCCCCCGGCACGCGGGTGGCTACGCCGAGTACGTCACCGGACCCGCACGCCACTTCGCCGCCAAGCCCGAGTCGCTGGACCACCCGCGGGCCGCCGCGCTGCCGTTGGCCGGGCTCACCGCCTGGCAGGCCCTCGTCGACACCGCCCACCTCCGGGACGGACAGCGGGTGCTCATCCACGCGGCGGCCGGTGGCGTCGGCCATCTGGCGGTGCAGATTGCCAAGGCAAGGGGAGCGCACGTCATCGGCACCGCCCGCGCCGCGAAGCACGAGTTCCTCGCGCGACTCGGCGCCGACGAACTGATCGACTACACGACCGACGACTTCGAACGGCGAGTACACGACGTGGACGTCGTGCTCGACACGCTCGGCGGCGACGTGGCCCACCGGTCGATGAAGGTGCTCCGACCGGGCGGGACCCTCGTCACGATCATCCCGCCGGACCAGGGCGGCACCGCCGACCTGCTGCGCGACACCGGCCACCGCACGCACTGGATGCTGGTCGAACCGGACCGCGCCGGCCTGACCGAGCTGGCCGCGCTGGTCGAGGAGGGCCGGCTGCGGGTGCACGTCGACGCGGTGTTCCCGCTGGCCGAAGCCGAGGCGGCGCACCGTCAGGTGGAGGGCGGGCGAACCACCGGCAAAGTGGTGCTCGCCGTGTCGGGCTGACCAACAGATGCCCTGTCGCCGGCACGGGTCGAGTGGTGCGCGGCCGCTGGCGGACTTCGAGGCCCACAGGCCGATACTCGAGGCGATCGGGACTGTCACCCACCTGGGTGAGGACCATGGGCTGGCGTCTCCGGTAGGTCTGCCCAGAAGTTCGTCAGAGCCTCAGCAACCGGCGCCGGCGTCTCCTCCGGCCACCAGTGGCCCACGCCCTCCAGATGCGCCATCCGTGCACCCGATTGGCGCGCTGCCCACTCGTGCTGCACCAACGTCCCGCTGGCTCTCTCGAAGTCGTCCACGGCGATGAGAGCGAGCCCCGGACGTTGTGCGGCGCTCGGTAGGAGCCGTCCCGCTTCGGCCATCGCCGGCTGTCGTGCCGACCGCAACAGCTTGAGGACGGCGCGACCCATCTCGGGATCCATGCCTGCCGCGACCCGCTCCGCCATGCGCCCGGTCATACCGAGGGCCGAGGTCACCGCGAGTCGCTGCTCCAGGTCGCCTCCCCACAACTCCTGCACCGAGGCTTCCCCTGTGCCCTCCTGCTGCCACACCTGTGCCCGCGGATGCCAGAGGTAGTCGGGCGCGAACACGCCGAGGGCATCGGAGGCCCAACTGCGAATCAGATCCGGACGGCTCATGGCCAGCGCCGCGACGTGAATTCCGCCCCAGTCGTGACCGACCAGGTCGACCGGAGCGCGGAACAGCTCGAGCGCGGACGCCAGCCAGTCTCGATAGGTCGTGGCCGACGAGTCGAAGCCGCGGGGCGCGGGGACGCCGAACCCAGGCGGGGACAGGACGACCGCGTCGGCCCGGTCGAGCTCCCCGATGAGCGGTCCCCAGATGACCGCGGACTCGGGGTTGCCGTGGACGAGGACGAGTGGCGTGTGTGGCACGAAGTCATCTCCTCAGATACTTGTTGGCTGACACACAAGTATCGTAGCTGATCGTTTCGCCAGGGCCGCTCGCGCGCTCGTTGTGCGTGCCGTCGACGGGACGAACGCGCGGACCGGCGGACGATATGCTTGGTCGACCCGATGTCTGAGAAGCCCTGATGCCCGATCAGCCTCCTGCTCGCCGCACCCAGCAAGAGCGTCGCGAAGAGACCGAACGCAAGGTGCTGGCTGCCGCGACGGCGCTGGTTGCCCAGCACGGGTCACGCGCGCTCACCCTGGCCAAGGTCGGCGAGGCCGCTGGTTACAGCCGGGGGATCGTCTCTCATCACTTCGGCAGCCGCGAGAACCTGCTCCGCGCGGTGATGCGCGATGCTCGGACCTTCACCCTCCCGGATCTTGGGGACAGCGCCGCGGACTGGCTGGCGGAGACGGTTCGCGCCTACCTCAAGAACGTCACCAGCCGACGTCCGCCCGCTGGCGCTTTCCTGCAGATGTGGGGCGAGGCGATTGCCGCCGATCCCGTCCTGATGCCGCTCTACGCGGAACATGACGCCAGCTTCCGTCGGCTCCTCGCCGACAAGGTCCGCGAAGGGATCCGCGACGGCTCGGTGCGAGCAGATGCCGACCCAGAGGCGATGGCCGTGTCCCTGGTTGGCCTCCTCCGCGGGATTGCACTGCAGCTGATCTCGACCCCACCCCCGGCGCGAGTCAAAGCGATCATCGACGAAGCCGAGCGATCCACCCGGCGCGCTCTCAGGCCGTGACCGAACGGCCTTGGGTACTTCGCCCCATCAGCTGCTCGCCGCACACACATATCTCGCCCGGTCGGCCAGCAGGGTGAGCAGATACGCCATGGCCACGATCATCAGGGTCCCGACGGCGATGGCGATGCCGGCCGGTTTCCACTGGTAGTCGTTGGCGGCCGGCGCGGTGACCACGACGAACAACGTGCGGCCGATGAGCGCGCCGCCGACCAGCCAGATCCGGTAGGTGTCGGACCACCGGGGCGCGGCGGACCAGCGGTAGACCAACCAACCGGCGCCGAGCGCCAACGCGGCCGCCAGCGCCATGGGCAGGAACACCCAGGAGCCGGTCCCGATCGCCGGGCCGTCGGGTGGCAGGCCGGCCGGCATCAGCAGTGCGAGGAAGCCGGCGGCAGCGGCCCCCGCCGTCACCGCGACGGTGGCGGGCCGGGGGAGGTTCACGAATCGGGGCGGCGCGGGCGTCCACGAGGGCAGCACCTTCAGCGCCAGGTAGATCAGCATGGCGACCGCGGCCACCACGCCCGCCACCACCGGCAGCGGCGCCTGGTAACCCGGGTCCTCGGTGGCCGCGATGCCCACCCGCAGCAGCGCGACCCCGACCAGCGCGGCCACGCCGGCGGTGACCAACCCGCCCCGGCGCAGATACGGGCGGCCGCGGTGGCGGGGGAACAGCAGGTCGGCCAGCAACACGGGTACCAGCACGCTGAACACCGTGTGATAGCCGATCTGTGACTGCCAGTAGGTGGTGTTGAACCCGAGCACCCGTGGTCCCCACTCGGCCGCGTGGTACAGGTTCGGGCTGGTCAGGGCCTGCAGGCCGATGCCGTCTTCGACCAGCTCGTAGGCCAGGCCGACCGCCAGCAGGCTGGGCCAGCCGCCGCGGTGGCGGACCACGAGCTCGCGCAGGAACAACACCCCGGCGCCGTACATCACCACCAGCACCGGCAGTAACAGCCACATCGCCGGCATGGTCACGCCGCTGAACGTCACCTCGGCACTCACCGGCGCAAGAACGATCAGCGTCCACGCCGCTTTCCGGCTGCCGAGCTCTCCCCGACCCGTCACGCGTTCCTCCCCGACCGGCAGAATTACTCAGCTGAGTAATTGCGGCGGATACTATCCATCCACCGGCGGGACCGGAAGCCCGCCCTAGGATCTCGCCGGGACAGCCGCCACGGCGTGCGGCCGGGAGAGAGGAGCCACCCATTCCGACCACGCCCGGTGAGCTGACCTCCGCCGCCGCGACCGCGCGCCGCGCGCAGATCGTCGCCGCGACCATCGACACCATCGCCGAGGTCGGTTACCGCCGGACGACATTCGCGCGAATCGCCGAGCGTGGCGGCCTGAGCAGCACCCGCCTCATCTCCTACCACTTCGCCAGCAAGGACACGCTGGTCAAGGCGGTGGTGACGGAGGTGTTCAGGTTGATCGACCAGTTCCTGGTCGACTGGACCAGCGAGCACCCGGCCAGCCGGCCGCTCCAGCTCCCGCCGGGCACCGCGGTGGTGCCGCCCGGCGGCCGCGCCTCCGACGAGCTGCGCGCCTACCTGACCGGCGTGATCGCCTTCATCGACGGCCACCGGGTGCAGATGTGCGCGCTCCAGTCGATCTTCGCGGCACTGCACGACGATGAGGGCAACGCCGCCGCCTACGGCAGTGAGACCGACCGCGCCGTGCTCGGCCACCTGGAGGAGATTCTGCGCCGCGGCCAACAGAGCGGCGAGTTCCGGGCGTTCGACACCCTGGTCATGGCGGCGGCCATCCAGCGCCCGCTGGAACGCCTGCCGCTGTTGCTGCGCAGCGAGCCGAACCTGGACCTGCGCCGCTACGCCGACGAGGTCGTCACCCTGTTCGACCTGGCCACGCGCGCCACATAGGCGCGGATCATGCACATCCAATGTCTGCGTCGGTGTTCTTCGGAAAGACCCGCAGGACGTCGTCGATCGCCGCCTGCCCGCCGGTCGACAGGTACTCGCGGAGCAGGGTGAACTTTCGCCCGAGACCAAGTTCGCTCTGCCGTTTGGACGATACGTACGGCTCGTATGCGTTGGCTACCTGGAGCTCGGCGAGCGTACGGAAATCGTCGTCGGAAATGGCTCTCGGGAGGACGTTGGTCGGCTCGAAGAAATCCACGCTGGTGACCGGCTTGCCGGTGTCCCGTGTGCCGCGGACGAAGGAACAGGATGTCAGGAGCCCGTAGAGGACGATCCAGCGCTCGGTCCCGTCGCCGACAACGCTCTGTACTCGCGCCCGGTCGGCGGGCGACTTGTAGTTGAGCAGGTCGATGATGTTGAACTCCGTGCCGTAGATCGCGTGAAACAGGCCGACGTGGGCGATCTCGTCCCGATGTCCCCATTGGCGGAGCAGCTCGTACACGCCGACAAAGTGATCCATGCACATCGCCACGGAGTGGTCGACCTTTTCCAGCTGCAGATCCAGCATGAACATTTTGATCGTCGGATCGAGATCGGCCGCTTTGAGGCGTCTCAGTGCTTTGATCCGCCCCTGGTTGAACTGGGCCAGCGCGGCCGGGTCCCGAAGCCCGGCGCGGTAGGCCGCCGCGGTCTTCGGGGCGCGGCGCACGATGTTGGGATTCGCGGTGAGAACGGCTACGAACTCGTCACCGGTGACGTTCGTTGCGATCCGTCGATCGATGATCTCGTCCACGGTTGCCGCCTTGGTCGACGCGGCGGCCGAGGCTGGGCTCATCATTTGGACAGGCCCGCAGCCGGCCAGGGAGCTCAGGGCGAGGGTCTGCAGGAAGAAGCGGCGATCCACGGTGCCCAGGTTGTCCGCGCCGGGGCGCTGCCACATCCTTCGTGGAGGCGGAACACGCCGGCCCATCGGATGAGGCGCACGGGCCGAACGAACCAGCCGTCACGGGGAGGCCGGAACGGTGAGGGTGAACCGCACCGCTCCGGTCACCGGGTCACCGTCATCGGACACCACCCGGTAGGTCAGCACGTAGGCCCCGGCCGGGCCGGCCGGCGTGACCGGCGCGGACACCACCGGCCCCGCCACCGTCGCCGGGCCGACCGTCCACGCCGCCCCGCCCGGCCCGGTCACCGTGATCGGGTTTCGCGCGGGCCTGACCGATTCGCCGAACGTCAACGTCACCTGGGTCGGTGCGGCGGACAACGACGCACCCTGGGCCGGCGAGCTGCTCTGCAACTTGGCGTGCGCCCACGCCGGAGTCGCGACGCCCAACACCGTGAGCAGCGCCAAGGCCACGACGAGTACCGCCCGGCGAATGATCATGCGGCTGTTCCTTTCTGAGCACGGGACGTGTGAACAGTCGCCGAGGCGGCGCATCCGGTTCCCGGGCAACGCGAACCTTCAGCCGAATGGCCCCGGGCCAGGGCGTGTCTGATGGATCATCCAGCCGGCTGCGCGGCGCCCAGATCACCGCTCGCTCGGCATAGATCCACCAGACACGCCCTACCATCGGCGACGTGCGCACGGGGGACGTCATCGCCGCTGGAGTGGTGCTCGCCGGCGGGCGGTCTTCGCGCATGGGCACGCCCAAGGCCGCGTTGGAGTGGCACGGCTCGACCCTGTTGTACCGGACGGCGGCCCTGGTCGGGCGGGCGGTGGACGGCCCGGTCGTGGTGGTGAGCGCCCCAGGTCAAGATCTCCCGGAACTGCCGGCCGGGGTGGCCGTGGTGGAGGACCCGGTCGAGGGTCTGGGCCCGATGCAGGGCATCGCCGCGGGGTTGGCGGCCGTGGCGGACCACGCGACGACGGCGTTCGTGTGCTCGACCGACATGCCGTTCCTGCACACCGCCTTCGTGCGGCGCCTCCTGTGCGGGCTGGTCGCCGAGGCCGACATGGTGCTGCCGGTGGCGCGCGGCTTCCGCCAGCCCCTGGCCGCCGGTTACCGGACCGCGCTGGCCGGACTGATCACGGATCTGGTCGCCGAGGGGGACCTGCGTCCCGGCATGCTGACCGAGCACTGCCGGGTCGAACGGCTGGAGGACGCGGAGCTGCTCGCGGACCCCGCCCTGGCCCGGTACGACCCCGACCTGGACTCCGTGGCGAACATCAACACGCCGGAGGACTACGCGCGGGCCCGCGAACGGCCCCCGGCGGAGATCACCGTGCGGTGTGACGGCGCGCTGACCGGCGGTGCTCGGCGAGGCGAGCGCTCGGTCCGGGCGGCGACGCTGGCCGAGGCGGCCGGCGGGGTGGAGCTGGTGCTGGACCGGCACGTGGTGGCGGTGTTGAACGGCGACCAGCTCACCGGGGACGGGCAGCTGCCGCTGGTCGCCGGGGACAGCGTGGCGTTCCGGCCCTCGGATGCCGGCGGCCGGCCCGTGAAGTAGTTCACAAACTTGACTGATTTAGTCCGGCGATCCAGGCGATGTTCGGGAACCTTTACCTCGGCATCGCGCTGGGTGCGCCGGCCGCCGCGAAGGAGTACATCCTGCACACCTCACGGCCCTGGCTACTGTCCGACTCGGCCACGGCGGCGACCGACCCGTACCTGCTGGCGTCCTACGGCCGGCTGGTCGCCTCGACGCGGGCGGCCTCGACCGGTTCTGGCGCAACGTGCGCACCCACACGCCGCACGACCCGGTGGCCTACAAACAGCGCGAGGTCGGCGACCACTTCCTCAACGGCACCCACCCGCCCTTCACCCTCTACACCTGACGGTTCGACTACGCCTTCTGAGTTCTGGGGCCGGCCTCGGGGGCCGCGTGGTCACCGGTGCGATGGCAGACGTCGGTTCAAGGTCATCAGGACCTGACGGCCGTTTTCGACTGCTCAAACCGACCGTGGTGTCCTGGTGACCATGTAACTGGGCCTGAACATCCGCTCGTCGAACAGCTTCGAGCGCATCGCGAGCCGGAGAGGTAGCGGGTCAGCGCGGGTCGCCGGAGCGATAGCGGGCGGCGTACCGGGCGGCCGCCGCGGCGCGTTCCTCGGCGTGCAGGGCGTCCCGGGCGGCCTGCAACGCGCCGGGCGGGTAGCCGGCTCGGCGGACCCGGCGCTCGACGGAGCCGTCCATGAACCACAGTGCGTACTGCAGCCCGACCAGCCAGCCGAGCAGGAGCGCGGACCACCGGCCCCAGGCCGGCCCGGGGACCAGCATCAGGATGGGGAGCGACACCAGGCTGATCTGCAGGGCGGAGCGCACGAAATGCCGCAGCACCCACCGGTCGCGGGAGGCGTCGTACAAGACCCACTCCCGGTAGCGGGGCGGCAGGCCGCCGCCGAGCGCGTACCACAGCCAGCGCAGCGGTCCCGGCCGTAGAGGTCTCACGAGCCCACGATAGACGTGCACGTCCTGTGGGCCGCTGCACTCTCGGTTGACACTTCTTGAGTAGTTTGATGGATTTAAAGGATGTTTGATCCTCATTTCCTGGTGAGAGTGTCGTGAGCACGGTCCTGCCGGCCCGGGCGGAGGCGCCACCGGCGTCTCCTCGGACGGTCCTGCTGGCCAGCCTGGTCGGCACCACGGTCGAGTGGTACGACTTCTTCCTCTATGCCACGGCGGCCAGCCTGGTCTTTCCCAAGCTGTTCTTCCCGGCGCAGGACGAGGTGGCCGGCACCCTGCTGGCGTTCGGCACGTTCGCGGTCGGCTTCGTGGCGCGGCCGATCGGTGGCCTGCTGTTCGGCCACATCGGTGACCGGTTGGGCCGCAAGCAGACGCTGGTCGCCACCATGGTGCTGATGGGCGGGGCGACCGCACTGATCGGGCTGCTGCCGCCGGTGTCGGCGATCGGGCTGGCCGCGCCGGTGTTGCTGGTGCTGCTGCGGGTCCTGCAGGGCCTGGCCGTGGGCGGCGAATGGGGCGGCGCGGTCCTGCTGGCCACGGAGAACGCGCCGCCGGGGCGGATCGGTCGCTACGGCAGCGTGCCGCAGATCGGGCTCGGTCTCGGCCTGGCGTTGGGCACCGGGGCGTTCGCGCTGCTCGGCGAGGCGATGAGCCGGGAGGCGTTCGAGACCTACGGCTGGCGGATCGCGTTCGTGCTGAGCCTGGTGCTGGTCGCGGTCGGGCTGGTGGTGCGGCTGCGGGTGCTGGAGACCCCGGAGTTCCGGCGGCTGGCGTCCACCGGCGAGCTTGCCCAGGTCCCGGCGGTGGAGGTGTTCCGCACCCGCCGGCACCGCCGGGGGCTGGGGCTGGGCATGCTGGCCCGCTGGGCCGAGGGCGCCTCGTTCAACACCTGGGCGGTGTTCGCCATCAGCTACGCCACCGCGACGGTGAAGCTGAACCGGGTGGACGTGCTGCTCGCGGTGACCGCCGGTGCCCTGCTCATGGCGGTGGTCGCGCCGATCGCCGGCTGGCTGGGCGACCGCTACGGGCGGCGCCCGGTGTTCGGCACCGGGGTGGCGCTGTTCGGCATCTCGGTGCTTCCCTCGTTCTACGCGTTGCGTACCGGTTCGACCGCCCTGATGGTGATCGTCCTGGTGGTTCAGCTGGGCGTCTGCTACGGGCTGATGACCGGGGCGGAGGCGACGCTGTTCGCCGAGCTGTTCGACGCGCGGGTGCGCTACACCGGGATGTCGCTGGTGTTCCAGGGCTCCGGGGTGTGGGCGTCCGGGCTGACCCCGGTGATCCTCACCGCGCTGCTGGCGGCCACCGGCGGCGCGGTCTGGGCGGCGGGCACGTACCTGACCGCGGTGGCGCTGGTCAGCCTGTTGGCGGTACTGGCGATGGGCCGGTGGCTGCCGCCGGCCCATCATCGCGGCTAGGACCCGGTCAGCGCGTCGGTCAGCAACGCCACCAAGGCCTCGAGTTGCACGTCTCCGGGCGAGGAGGCCTCGTCCTCCGAACCGTCCAGCGCCCGGGCGGCGAGCCCGGCCTTGCTGTCGACCAGTTCGGCGACCCTCGCGTCGATGGTCTGGGCGGCGATGATGCGCCACGCGGTGACCGGCTCCGTCTGGCCGATGCGATGGCTGCGGTCGATGGCCTGGGTCTGCTCTGCGTCGGTCCAGGAGAGCTCGGCCAGGACGATGTTCGAGGCGACCTGGAGGTTGATGCCGACGCCGGCCGCGGTGAGGGAGCACACCGCGATCGCGACTTCGGGATCGTTGACGAACGCGTCGATCTGCTTCTGCCGCGCCGTGCGCGCCTGGTCGCCCCGGATCGAGGAGAACCGGATTCCGGCCTTGGTGAAGATGTCCTCGGCGGCGTCCATCACGTCGATGTGCTTGGCGAAGAAGACGACCTTGCCGGCGCTGCGGGCCAGCTGGGCCGCGTAGTCGGCGGCGAGGCCGGCCTTCGCCTGGCCGATGCGCCGCATCATGACGAACAGGTTCTCCTCGCCCTCGGCCTTGGTCGCCTCCTTCCGCTCCCGGGTGGCGATGCGCCGCACGAGCTCGTGGTCGATCTCGTCGGTCCCGAGGTCGGAGGGACCGGACCGGCGCCGCGCGAGCGCGCTCTCGTACCGCTCCACCATGCGCCGGGCCAGGCGCTGTTCGGCCTCCCGGATCGACCGCCCGGCCTTCGTGTCCAGCTCGACCGGAAGGTCGGCGATCCGCCGGGCGGGGATGTCGGCGGCCACGTCGATCTTGCGGCGACGGACGATCCCCAGGTCGACCACGCATCGCCGGGCGGCGGGGTAGAACCCGGGGTCGGCCGGGGTCAGACCGGTCTCGTCCAGCGCCGCCATCAGCTCGGTGAGCGGCTTCGTGTCGTCGATCCAGCCGAGGAACTGCCAGATCGCCCGGAAGTCCTCGATGTCGTTGATCAGCGGCGTTCCGGTCAGGGCGATCAGCAGGGGCCGGACGACGCGTTCACGGATGCGCTCGGACAGCCGCAGTACGTGCTGGGAGCGCTGGGAGGCCTTGTTCTTGATGAAGTGCGCCTCGTCGATGACCATGCCGCGGAAGCCGAGGTCGCCGATCCAGCCGACGTGGCGTTCGAGGATCTCGTAGTTGACCACGACGATGTCGGCGAAGCCGTCCATCGTGTCGCCGTCGCCGTAGATCACGGTGGCCGACCGGGCCGGGGTCCAGAGCGCGGCCTCGCGGGCCCAGTTGGTCTTGACCACGTTCGGCACGACCACGAGCAGCGGGTAGGCGTCGGCGGCCTGCGCGGCGAGTAGCGCCTGCGCGGTCTTGCCCAGGCCCGGCTCGTCGGCGAGCAGGAAGGTGCGGTGCCCGTCGGCGGCCGCGGCGATCAGCTGGCCCTGGTGGGGCATCAGTTCGCGACCACCCTCCGCGTGCAGCGACGACGGCGTGGGCAGCGCCATGCACGGAGAGGCTTCCCCGCCGGCCCGTTCGAAGGAGTTGAACAGTGGCCCGAGCAGCTCCCAGGTAGCCAGGCGGCGCGCCGGGGTTCTGGCCGGCCGGGCGGCGGAGTAGTCAGGGGCGAGGAAGGGGTTGGCCAGCTGGCGCGAGATGACCGACCTCGGCACCACCTGCCGCTCGGTGGCGGCGGGGGCGGCGGGCGGCTCCGGGGGCGCGTCGTCGACCGGAGCCACCTTCATCCCGGCGTCGGCCATCAGCTTCCGCGTGAGCGCCCTGGCCGCGTCGGACATGACCGCGTCCTCGTTGAGCAGCTCGAGCAACGATGTGTCGTGGGTGGCGGTCTGAGCGAGGATCAGCGCGATCCCGTCGAGGCGCTTGAGCATCCCGGTCCGCCGGGTGTCGTTGTTGATCTCTGCCCGCACGCGCGCCCGCTCCTGGCGCGCCAGGGCGGCCACGACCTGGAACTTCGTGCGTTCCGAGTTCAGCACGCGTCCACGCTGCGCCGCCGCCTCGACGTCGCGCGCGGTACGGGCGAGCACCGGGATGATGCCCTGTTCGTCCCGGTCGCGGACGCGGCGTTGCGGCGCACGGGCGGTGCGGTGAACGCGCCGTGAGCGCTGGTCACCTCGAGCCACGAACTTGCTCCTGCCTCCACATAGTCGAAACCCGATCACCGGTCGGCGATCGAGTCCCCACGCGTGGTGGTTGGTCGTAGCGAACGCGGGATGTGAACCCGCGGCCTCCGAGTCATGAGCCGGACGGAGGTTCCGGCACCGACATCATACCCGGCTTCGTCCCACGCGCCGCGGGCGACATGCGCCTTCTGTCGATCGGTTGACGGTGCAATACGACCGACGTACGATGACTTACGTCAGACAAAGTCAGGAGGCTCGGTGTCGTCGGAGAAGCTGGACCTACTCATCGACCGGCCGACCGAGTCGGTTCCTGAGCGGGTCGTGCGCCGCGTGCGGCAGGCGATCGCGGACGGTCTGTTGCCTCCGGGGCGGCGGCTCACCGAGCGGGAGCTGATGGAGCTCACCGGGGTGAGCCGGACCTCCATCCGGGAGGCGGTGCGCCACCTGCAGACGCTCGGCCTGGTGGAGAGCTCGCCCAGCCGGGGCGTGCGGGTCGCCGTGCTCGGCAGTGACGAGGTGCGGGAGATCTACGAGATGCGGGACGCGTTGGAGCCCGCGGCGGCCGCGCTGTTCACCCGCCGGGCCACCGACGAAGAGGTGGCCGCGCTGGTGGAGAAGGTTCAGCCCAAGGCATCGGGCGAAGCGCGGCTCAAGGCGATATACGAGTTCGACGAGCTGATGCTCGAGGGTGCCCGCAATTCGCTGTTGAAGGCCGCGCTGGCCCCGCTGCACACCCGGATTCATGCCCTGCGCAGTCTCTCCGTCACGATTCCCGGGCGCCTCGAACAGTCGGTCCAGGAATATCTTGACCTGGCCGCCGCAATTGAGAGCCGTGATCCCGAGCGTGCCGCCGAGGCGGCCCACCGGCACGTACGGGCGGCGGCGAAAGCCGCGCTCGAAGCGGTCAAATCGCTCGAACAGTAGTAAACAGCACTATCGTCACTGACGGGCGACGCTTGATTAATCGCGATCATTGAGGGGCGAGATGTCAAGAAGTGTGACCGACGTTGCCATTGTCGGGGTCGGCCAGTCCAATTTTCGTGAGCTGTATGCGAACAAGGACACGCCCCGGGACCTTTACGGCCTCGCCGCCGATGCTTTTCGAGAGGCGTTGACGGACGCCGGGATCGAGAAGGACGAGGTCGACGGCCTGCTCTGCACGAACCTCAGGTACGGCCGCATGGCCGACGTGCTCGGCCTGCCCAACGTGCGGTTCGTGCACGACCTCGAGGGCACCGGCCGGATGAGCGGGATCGCGCTGCAGGAGGCGTGCGCCATCGTGCGCGCCGGCCTCGCCGACGTGGTGGCCTGCGTGTATGCCACCAACGGGCGCTCCGCGCAGGTCAGGTACGGCGGCGAGGATGACGGCCCGACCACCCGCTACGACACGATGTACGGGATGACGTCGCCCGGTGCATACGTGGCGCTCATGTACCAGCGGTACCGGCAGGTCAACGGTGTCCCGGACGACGCGCTGGCGGCGTTGGCGATCAACAACCGGCGCAATGCGGCGGCGAATCCGGTGGCCGTGCTGCAACGGGAGATCGACCGCGACGACTACCTTTCCGCGCGGTTCATCGCGGAACCACTCCGTAAGCTCGACTATTGCATCATCAATGATGGCGGAGTGGCTTTCATCGTCACCACGCTGGACCGGGCACGGGCCATGCGGAAGCCGCCGGTCCGGGTTGCCGGCACGGCTGGAATGGGCAATCTGACTAATCACTACACCAGCGAGGACTTTTTCTACTCGGCCTGCCACCAGGTAGCCGGCCGCCTCTACCGGGAAACCGGTCTCGGCCCCGAGCAGATGGACTGCCTACAGGTGTACGACAATTTCCTGCCCACCATTCTGTTTACCCTGGAGGGCTTTGCGCATGCGCCGAAGGGCGGCGCCTGGGAATGGGTGCAGGACGGCCGGGTGCACCGAGAGGGGCCGCGCCCGCTGAACACCTCGGGCGGGCATACCAGTGAGAGCTACATGCAGGGGTTCGCGCTGCACGTGGAGGCGGTGCGGCAGGTGCGCGGCGAGGCCGGGGAGCGGCAGGTCGCCGGCTGCGAAACGGCGCAGTACATGTGCGCCTCGCCCATCGTCACCTCGCACGTGCTGACCGCGGACCGGTGAGGCGGGTCATGGACGTCGAAGCGTACGGCGCGCTGTTGCCGGAGATCACCGAGAGCAACCGGCCCTTCTGGGACGGGTGCGCCCGGGGCGAGCTGCGCCTGCAGGTGTGTGACGCCTGCGGCAGCCACCGGTTCCCGGACGGTCCGGTGTGTCCCCGGTGCCTTTCCGGCGCGTTCACCTGGAAGGCGACCAGCGGCACCGGGCGGCTGTGGTCGTGGACCACGATCCACCAGCGCTACCTGGCCGCGTTTGCTGACGAGACGCCCTACCTGGTTGCCTTCGTCCAGCTGGACGAGGGGCCGTTCGTGGTCAGCGGGCTGGTCGGCGAGCCGGGGGAGTTGCGCCTGGACCAGCCGGTGCGCGCGGTGTTCGAGCCGGGTGCGCACGGTCGCACGGTGCTCAAGTTCGCCGTCGCGCCGGTGGCGGTGCGGCGGTGAGCGGCGAGCCGCTGGTGCGGCACGAGGACCTCGGCGATGGCGTCGCGCGGGTGACGCTGAACCGGCCGACCCAACGCAACGCGATGAACCGCGCGGCCCGGGCGGCGCTGTTGGAGGCGCTGGACGGCTGCCGGCGGACCGCGAAGGTCATCGTGTTGACCGGGGCCGGCCCGGCGTTCTGCGCCGGCGTGGACCTGAAGGAGGCCGCCGACGACGGCCCGGACGCCGACCTGGATGCCCATGCGCGGCACACCAGCTGGGCATCGGTGCAGGAACGGATCCGCGACCACCCGGCGATCGTGATCGCGGCGGTGAACGGCTACGCGCTCGGCGGCGGGCTCACGTTGATCAACTCCAGCGACCTGGCGATCGCCGCCGAGGACGCCCCGATCGGCATGCCGGAGGTGGGTTTCGGGCTGTATCCCGGCCTGGCCGGCCCCTCCACCCAGTTGCGGCTGGGCGCCAAGCGGGCCGCCTGGCTGGTACTTACCACCGACCGGATCAGCGGGCGCACCGCCGCCGAGTGGGGACTGGTGAACCAGGCCGTGCCGGCCGAGGAGCTGGACGGGGCGGCGGTGGCGCTGGCCGGCCGGATCGCCCGCTACGACGCGGCGACGTTGGCCTGGTCCAAGCGCGCGCTGCACGAGATCCCGATGCACATCTCCGACTGGACGGCCGCGCTGCGCTACGGGGAGAGCGTGAAGGTGCAGATCCAGGCCCGTTCCGACGTGCTCGACGACGGGCACGCCGTGCACCAGCGCGCGGTGCGCGGCCGTTCGCCGCAACCGGGGCGGTGAGCGTGTGGCGGGCCCGTTGCGGGTGGTGGAGCTGGCCGCCGGGGTGGCCGGCCAGGCGTGCGGCCGGTTGTTTGCCGGCCTCGGCCACCACGTGGTCAAGTGCGAGCCGCCGGAGGGCGACCCGCTGCGCGGCCGGGAACCGGTGAACCGGGAGGGGCTCGGCTACACCTTCGCCGCGCTCAACGCGAGCAAGCGGAGCCGGCGGCTGGACCTTGCCACCGAGGCCGGCCGCGCGCGGCTGCACCGGCTGCTGGCCGGGGCGGACCTGCTGATCACCGACCTCGGCCCCGATGCCGCCGAGGCGGCGGGCATTTCGGTGGCCCGGCTGCGCGCGGAACGGCCGGGGCTGGCGGCCACCTGGCTGACCCCGTTCGGCCTGGACGACCCGCGCTCCGGCAGCCACCGGGACAGCCTCCTTGCGGAGAGCTACGGCGGGCTGGCCTGGATGATCGGCGAGCCGGACCGGGCCCCGCTGAGCCTGGGCGGTGAACAGACCGCGTATGCCGCCGCGTTCGTCGGCTTCTTCGGCGCCATGCTCGCGCTGCGCCGCCGCGCGGGCCGGGGCACCGGCGACGTGGTGGACGTCGCGCTGTGCGACGTCGCCGCGTACATCGACTGGAAGAGCGACGTCAGCCACGCGCACGACGGCCGGGTGCCCACCCGCACCGGCGCCAGCCGGGGACCGTGGCGGATCCTGCCGGCCGCCGACGGCTGGGTCGGCGTGGTGTTCCAGCCGGAACAGTGGCACGCGGTGGTCGGGCTGGTCGGCGACCCCGCGCTGGACGACCCGGTGCTGCGGGACGAGGCGGGGCGCACGGCCCACCCGGACCGGTGGTGGCCGGTGCTCGCCCGCTGGGCGGTCGCGCTGCCCAAGCGGGAGATCTACCGGCGGGCGCAGCAGAGGGGCCTGCCGTTCGGCTACAGCGCGGACATGGCCGACCTGTACACCGACCCGCAGTACCGGGCGCGCGGCTTCCTCGGAGGGCCGGACGGCACCGTGCCGACGGTCGGCCCGATCGCCCAGGCCGCCGGGCTGCACTGGCACACCGGGGCCCCGCCCGCACTGGGCGGTGACGATCCCGAGCCGGTGTGGCCGGGAGCCGCGGCCGGGCACGCGGGGCCGGAAGGCGGGCCGGATGGGGCGCCGTTGGCCGGGGTGGTGGTGCTGGACCTGGGCACCATCACCGCGGGCGCCGCCACCGGCCGGCTGCTCGCCGACTACGGCGCGACGGTGATCAAGGTCGAGGCGCCGGACCGTCCGGACGCCTTCCGGCTCTGGCCATCCAGTGGGCCGGGTACCGAAGAACCGTCGCCGCTGTTCGAGTCCAACAACGCGGGCAAGCTGGCCGTCACGCTGGACCTGAAGTCCGAGGCGGGCCGGGCCGAGATGGCCCGGCTGGTGGGCGGCGCGGACGTCCTGGTGGAGAACTTCACCGTCGGCGTCACCGAGCGGCTGGGTATCGATCACGCCACGCTGCGGGAGATCAACCCGAAGCTGATCTCGGTGTCGCTGTCCAGCCAGGGCCAGTCGGGGCCGGAGGCCCACGGCCGTTCCTATGGCTCGACCCTGGATCTGCTGTCCGGTCTGGCCTCGGTGACCGGATATCCGGGGGGCGGACCGATCTGGTCGTCGGCCGACGTGAACTACCCGGACCAGCTGGTCTCCCTGTTCGCCGCCGGCCTGGTGGTGCACTGCCTGTGGCTCGGCCCGCGCGGCGAGCAGCTGGACGTCTCCCAGCGCGAGCTGGTGAGCTGGACATTGGCCGACCGGATCGCCGAGTACGCGGAGACCGGGCGGGTCCCGGCGCCCGAGGGCAACCGGCGCGCGGGGAGCACCCCGCACGACATCTACCGGTGCGTCGATGCCGACCACTGGGTGGCCATCGCCTGCCACCGCGACACCGAAAGGGCCGCGCTGGCCGACCTGATCGGTGCCGCGGAATGGGCTGAAAAGCCGGACGGCTGGTGGCGGGAGCACCAGGACGAGGTGGACCAGGTCATCGCGAACTGGACAAAGGTCCGGTCGCGGGCCGAGTGCGTGCGTGCGCTCACCGGCGCCGGGGTGCCCTGCGCTCCGGTGTACTCGGCCGCCGACCGCGCGCGGCAGCCCAGGTTCCGGGAGCGCCGGGTGGTGCTGGACGGCGTGCCGAAACGCAAGGGCTTCCCGATGCGGCTGCTCGGCTACCGCCCGCCCGCGCCGCTCCCGGCCCCCGACCTGGGCCGGGACAACGCGGCGCTGCTCGGCGCCCGGAGCGCGGGGGCCAGACACGGAGAGGGATGCAATGCGCACTGACCAGGAGGCGGTCATCGCCGGGGCCTACGAGCATCCCGGCCGCGAGCTGCCGGACAAGTCGCTGGCCCAGCTGCACGCCGAGGTGGCCCTGGGCGCGGTGGCGGACGCCGGCCTGAGCCTGGCCGACGTGGACGGGTTCTTCTGCGGCTACGACGCCGCCGGCGCCGGGTGGATCTCCATGGCGGACTACCTCGGGCTGCGCGGGCTGACCTACATGGACTCCACGGAGAGCGGCGGCGCCTCGCCGATCTACCACGTCTCGCACGCGATGGCCGCCATAGCCACCGGCCGGTGCAAGGTCGCGCTGGTCGCGCTGGCCAGCAAGCCGCGCACCGGGGAGATGCCGGCCAGAGTCGGGCCGGCCGCGCCGGAGGACAGCTTCGAGCGGCGGATGTTCGACGGTGCTGGGCTGGTGGCCAACTACGCGCTGGCCGCGAAGCGGCACATGTACGAGTTCGGCACCACCGGCGAGCAGCTGGCCGAGATCAAGGTGGCCGCCTCGATCCACGCCTCGCACAACCCGAACGCCTTCCTGCGCAAGGTGATGACCGTCGAGGACGTGGTCTCCTCGCCGATGATCGCCGACCCGCTGCACCGGGCGGACTGCTGCGTGATCACCGACGGCGGCGGGGCGGTGGTGCTGGTGAGCCCCGACGTGGCCAAGGGGCTGGAGCGGCAGAAGGTGAACGTGCTCGGCCACGCCGAGGCGGGCAAGGGGGTGAACGGGGGCAAGGTCGACCTGACCTACTCCAGCGCGGTGTGGTCCGGCCCGCGCGCCTTCGAGCAGGCCGGCGTCACGCCGGCGGACATCGACTACGTGTCGATCTACGACAGCTTCACCATCACCGTGCTGATGATGCTGGAGGACCTCGGTTTCTGCGCCAAGGGCGAGGGCGGGCGGTTCGTGCGGGACGGCACGCTGGTCGCCCCGCACGGCCGGCTGCCGTTCAACACCGACGGCGGCGGGCTGGCCAACAACCACCCTGACCGGGGCGGCATCACCAAGCTGGTCGAGGCGGTCCGCCAGCTGCGCGGCGAGGCCAACGAGGGCACCCAGGTGCCGGACTGCGAGCTCGCCCTGGTGCACGGCAACGGCGGTGACCTGGGTACCCGCATGCGCGGCGCGACCATGATCCTCGGAAGGCGGGACTGATGGGCACCCCGACACTGCCGGCGCCGAAACCGGTGCCGAACCCGGACACCGAGGAGTTCTGGGCCGCGACCGGCGACGGCCGGCTGCTGCTGCGCCGGTGCAACGCGTGCGGCGACGCCATCTGGTACCCGAGGCCGATCTGCCCGTTCTGCCACAGCGCGGACACCGCGTGGGAGGCGGCGAGCGGGCGGGGCGTGATCTACACGTTCAGCGTGGTGCGCCGGGCCCGGGGCGACTGGGCCGGTGTCACCCCCTACGTCCTGGCCTACGTCGAGCTCGACGAGGGGCCGAGGTTGATGACCAACATCGTGGACTGTGACGTGGAAGCGATCGAGATCGGCGATCCGGTCGAGGTGGTCTTCCACGACACGGGCGAGGGCAGCGCGCTGCCCCGGTTCCGCCCGGTTGAAAGGCGCCAGTGACATGACCATCGACAAGATCTACGAATCGCCCGCCGCGGCCGTGGCCGACGTGCCGGACGGGGCGAGCGTTTCCATCGCCGGTTTCGGCATGACGCACAGCTTCCCGACCAGCCTGACCGTCGCGCTGCGCGAGCAGGGCGCGCGCCGGCTGTGCATCGTGGCCAACTCACTGGGCTCCGGGCCGTACCGGTCCACCGCGCTGATCGAGAACCACCAGGTGAACCGGCTGATCGTGTCGTTCTCCGCGCGGGCGGGGGAGGGCACCTCGGCGGCCGAGAAGCAGATCGCCGCCGGCGAGATCGAGGTCGAGCTGGTGCCGCAGGGCACCTTGGTGGAGCGGCTGCGCGCCGGCGGGGCCGGCATCGGGGCGTTCTTCACCCGCACCGGGGTGGGCACCGCGATCGCCGAGGGCAAGGAGGTGCGCACCATCGACGGGGTCGAACACGTGCTCGAGCAGGGCCTCAAGGTGGACTACGCGCTGATCCGCGCCCAGCGCGCCGACCGGTTCGGCAACCTGGAGTTCGACGGCGTGGGCCGCAACTTCATGCCCAGCTTCGCCAAGGCGGCCCGGGTGGCGATCGCCGAGGCCGAGGAGATCGTGGACGGCCAGCTGGACCCGGAGCGGATCGGCCTGCCCGGGATCTTCGTGTCCCGGGTGGTGCGGACCACGGAGGACGTGCCGCACGACTTCCTCAAGGTGCGCGAGGGGCGCGGCGCGGACAGCGCGCGCAGCTACCACGACAAGCCGGGGTGGACCCGCAACCAGATGGCCGAGGTGGCCGCCGGCCTGGTCCCGGCGGGCAGCTACATGAACCTCGGGCTGGGTATCCCCGGACTGATCTCCAACTACATCGAGGGCCGGGACATCACCCTGCACTCGGAGAACGGCGTGCTGGGCTACGGCACGATCGCCTCCAAGGAGGACTACGACCCGAACGCGTACAACGCCAGCGGCCACTACGTGCACCTGGTGCCCGGGGCGTCCTTCTTCGAGAGCGTCACGTCGTTCGAGATGGTGCGGGGCGGCAAGGTGGACGTGGTCGCGCTGGGCGCCTTCCAGGTCGACTCGCACGCCAGCATCGCCAACTGGAGCACGCCGGACATGGTGGGCGGGGGCATCGGCGGCGCGATGGACCTGGTCGCCGGGGACGCCACGGTGATGGTGCTGATGACCCACCTCGACTCGAAGGGGCAGCCCAAGCTGGTCGCGGAGTGCGACTACCCGCTGACCGGCCGGGCGTGCGTGGACATCGTGGTCACCGACCTCGGCGTGTTCCGTTGGGGCGGGCAGCGGTTCCGGCTGGAGCGGGTGGCCCCGGGGTTCACCCCCGACGAGGTCGCCGCGCTCACCGGCCTGGAGCTCGACCTCCCGGTCGGTTAACGGCGGTGGCCGGCATGCCCGAGATCGCCCGGCTGACCGCCGCCGAACTGGTGCACGGCTACCGCACCGGTGAGCTCTCCCCGGTGGCGGCGACCCACGCGGCACTGGACACCATCGCCGCCCGCGACGGCGAGCTGAACGCGTTCACCCACGTGGACGCCGAGGGTGCGCTGGCCTCGGCCGCCGCCTCGGAGCGGCGCTGGCGGCGCGGCGAGCCCCTCGGCGCGGCGGACGGCGTGCCGACCGCGATCAAGGACCTGCTGCTGACCGACGGCTGGCCCACCCTGCGGGGCAGCTGGCTGGTGGACGAGGGCGGCAGCTGGGTGGAGGACGAGCCCAGCGTCGCCCGGCTGCGCGAAGCGGGCGCGGTGCTGCTCGGCAAGACCACCACACCGGAGTTCGGCTGGAAGGGCGTCACCGACTCGGCGCGACACGGGGTCACCGTGAATCCCTGGCACACCGGGATGACCGCCGGCGGATCCAGTGGCGGTTCGGCGGCGGCGGTGGCCGCCGGCATGTGCACCTGGGCGCTGGGCACCGACGGGGGCGGCTCGGTGCGCATCCCGGCCGCGTTCACCGGCACCGTGGGGCTCAAGCCGACCGGCGGCCTGGTGCCGCTGTACCCGCCGAGCAGCAACGGGCACCTCTCCCACCGGGGGCCGATCACCCGCTCGGTGCGTGACGCGGCCGCACTGCTGGACGTGCTGGCCCGCGCGGACACTCGGGACTGGGCCTGGACCCCCAGCCCGGTGCGGCCGTTCCGCGCGGGTATCGAGGGCGGCGTCGCCGGCATGCGGGTGGCCTACTCCGCCGACCTCGGTTACGGGCGCACCGATCCCGAGGTGGCCGGGCCGGTGGAGGCGGCGGTCGGGGTGCTCGGCGAGCTCGGTGCGCGGGTGGAGCGGGTGGACCCGGGGTTCGGCGACCCGGTGGAGGCCTTCCAGGTCATCTGGTTCGCCGGCATCGCCCGGACGCTGCGCGGGTACTCGGCGGCCGAGCTGGAGCGGGTGGATCCCGGGCTGCTGCGCTGCGCCAAGCTGGGTGCGGCGTACTCCGCGACCGACTACCTGGACGCCATGGCCGAGTGCGCCGCGCTGGGCCTGCGCATGACCCGGTTCCACCAGCGGTACCACCTGCTGGTCACGCCGGCGACGCCGATCGCGGCGTTTCCCGTCGGCCAGGACTGCCCGCCGGGGTGGCCGTCCTCGCTGTGGACCTCGTGGACGCCGTACACCTACCCGTTCAACATGACCCGCCAGCCGGCGCTGAGCGTGCCGTGCGGGTTCACCGGGGCCGGCCTGCCGGTCGGCCTTCAGATCGTCGCCGCGCGGTACGAGGACGCCCGGGTGCTGCGCGCCGGACTCGCTCTCGAACGGCACACCTGCTTCTGAAGGACAACGTTGTCTCAACTTCCGGAGGCTTCACCATGCACGCAAGACTCATCGCCTCGGTGGCCGCCCTACTGGCCGTGCTGGCCGGTTGCGGCTCCGGCGGCACGGCCGGATCACCCGGCCCGGCGCACGGCGGGGCGACCGCCGAATGCCCGCCGGTGGACCACGCCGCCATCGACCCGAACGCGACGTTCACCTGGATGTACAGCGTCGCCAACACCAGTTTCGACCCGGACAAGATAACCACCAGCAACAGCCAGATGTACCTGTACCCGATCTACGACAGCCTGGTGCACCTGGACGACAAGGGCGAACCGCGCCCGATGCTGGCCAGGTCGTGGTCGGTGGGCGACGGCGGGCGCTCGCTCACCCTGCAACTGGTCGACAACTGGAAGTACCACGACGGCACCCCGTTCGACGCCGCGTCGGTGAAGGCCAACCTGGACCGGCACCGCGGCGAGGGCAGCTTCAACCGGCAGGCCCTTTCCGACATCAGCGGCGTGAGCGTGCTCGACCGGCGCACGGTCAAGATAGAGACGATCAACGGCGCCGCCCCGCTGGTGGGCATCCTGGCCAGCTCCGCCGGCATGATGATGAGCCCGGCGGTGTTCAACGACCCCGGCCAGTCGCTCAAACCCACCGGTGGCTCCGGGGCCTTCTCGCTGGCCAGCTACCAGCCGGGCAGCAAGGTGGAGTACAGCGCCGTGCCCGGCTACTGGGAGCCGGACGCACTGCGGGTGGCCAAGATGGTCTTCCTCATCTCCAGCGACGACAACGCCCGGTTGAACTCGGTGATCACCGGCGCGGCGGACGCCACCTTCCTGCGGGAGAGCATGTACGCGCCGGCCAAGGGCGGCGGGCTGGTGGTGTGCCAGAAGCCCAGCATGTCCAGCTACACGATGGCGCTGAACGTGGCCCGCTCCGAGTTCGCCAAGCCTGAGGTGCGCCGGGCGATCAACCTGGCCGTGGACCGGAGCGCCATCGCGGCGATCACCGACGGCTTCTGCGACCCCTCGGTGCAGATGTTCCCGACCTCCTTCTACGCCTCCGACCCGGAGCTGACTCCCGACCGGTACCCGCACGACGTGGCCAAGGCCCGGCAGCTGCTGGACAGTGTGGGGCTGGGCCGGGGGTTCGAGTTCACCCTGGAGACCAACAACCTGGACGCCTACCAGAAGGTGGCCGAGGTGATCCAGGCCAACCTGCAGGAGGTGGGCATCCGGGTCACCGTGCTGCCGGTGGAGCTGCCCCGGCTGATGGAGGACTTCTCGGTCAACAAGAAGGCGGACGCGCAGCTGGTGCAGCAGAAGGCCGAGGCCGACCCGAGCATCCAGATCGAGGCCTACTACCTCAGGGGCGGGTTCAGCAATCCCGGTGACTACGGGAACCCGGCGATCAGCCAGCTGCACACCCAGGCCAAGGCGGCCGCCACCACCAACGAGCGGGCGGAGATCTACCGCAAGCTGTTCGCCAAGGCCCACGAGGAGGCCGCGTCGCCGGTGATCCTGTGCCACCTCACCACCCCGATGGCCACCAACCAGAAGGTGATGGGGCTGGAGATCTACTCGGACGGCAGCCGGCAGTTCCGGGGCATCGCGGTGCGGAAGTAGGCGACCGTGCTACGCCTGCTCGGCGTCCGGCTGACCACCATGGTGCCGCTGCTCGCGGTGGTCAGCCTGCTGATCTACGCACTGATCATCCTGGTGCCCGGCGACCCGGCGGTACTGCTGGCCGGGCAGAACCCGACCCCGGCGCGGGTCGAGGCGGTCCGGGAGAGGCTCGGGCTGAACGACCCGTTCCTGGTGCAGTACGGGCGCTGGGTCGCCGGCCTGCTGCACGGCGACCTCGGCCGGTCCTATCTGAACGGCGAGGACGTGTGGGCCTCCATCCTCGGCCGGCTGCCGGTCACCCTCTCCCTGGTCGCGGTGACCCTGCTGTTCGCCGCGCTGCTCGGGCTCGCGCTGGGCGTGGTCGCCGGGCTGTACCCGGGGCGGTGGATCGACCGGTTCGCCACCGTGCTGGCCAGCGTCGGGGTCGCGCTGCCCTACTTCTGGGTGGGCATGATGCTGGTGCTGCTGCTGGCCATCAACACCCCGGCCCTGCCGGCCACCGGCTACGTGCCGTTGACCGAGAACCCGGTGGAGTGGTTCCGCCACCTGCTCATTCCCGGCCTCGCGCTGGCGATCACCCCGATGGCCATGATCGCCAGGCAGACCCGGGCCGGGGTGGCGGCGGTGATGAACGAGGACTACATCCGGACGGCGGAGGCCAAGGGGCTGTCCCGGAGCAAGGTGATCGGAAAACACGCGTTGAAGAACGCCGCCGTGCCGGTGGTCACCGTCTTCGGCCTCGAGGCGAACCGGTTGATCGGCGCGACGGTGGTGATGGAGCAGCTGTTCGTGCTGCCGGGGCTGGGGCAGCTGGCCTATTTCTCGGTGTTCGCCCGGGACTTCCCCATGGTGCAGGGCGTGCTGGTGTTCACGGCGGTACTGGTGCTGCTGGTCAACCTGGGAGTGGACATGTCCTACGGCTACTTCAACCCGAAGATCAAGAGCTCATGACCGCCGCGACCGTCGGTCCGGCCGCGCCCTCCGCCGGGGCGGCGGGGCTGCGCCGCACCGTGCGGCGGTTTCTCGGCAACCGGCTCGCCGTGGGTGCATTGGCCGTGCTGGGCCTGATCCTGCTGGTCGCGGCGGCCGCGCCGGTGATCGCGCCGTACGCGCCGAGCCAGATCGACATCGCCAACCGGTTGTCCGGCCCCACGTTCGCGCACTGGCTGGGCACGGACGCGCTCGGCCGGGACACGCTGAGCCGGCTGATGTTCGCCGGCCGGGTCTCCCTCGGCGCGGCCAGCCTCGCGGTGGCGATCGCGGTGGTCATCGGGCTGCCGCTGGGCATGGTGGCCGGCTACCTCGGCGGGCGGCTGGACTGGCTGCTCGCCCGGGCGGCCGACGTGTTGATGACCTTCCCGGCGCTGGTGCTGACCGTGGCCATCATCGCCGCCGTCGGGCCGGGGCTCAGTACCGCGATGGTCTCCCTCGGAGTGGTGTACTCGCCCCGGCTGTTCCGCATCGTGCGCGGCGCCACGCTGGGCGTGCGGCAGGAGACGTACGTGGAGGCGTCGATCAGCATCGGCACGCCGGGGTGGCTGATCCTGCGCCGGCACATCCTGCCGAACATCCTGTCCCCGGTGCTGGTGCAGGTCTCCCTGCTGATGGCGGCGGCGCTGCTGACCGAGGTCACCATCAGCCTGCTCGGCCTCGGCGCGCTGCCGCCCACCGCGAGCTGGGGCAGCATGCTGGGCGCCGCGTTCGGCGACATCCGGAGCACGCCGATGCTGGTCGCCTATCCCGGCATGGCCATCGCGCTGGTCACCCTGTCCTTCAACCTGATCGGTGACGGGCTGCGCGACTCGTTCGGCCGAGAGACCCGCAAGGGGGAACGGTGAACGCCACCGCGTTGCTGCGCATCGAGGACCTGTGCGTCGACTTCGCCACCGGGCACGGCTGGGTGAACGTGGTCGACGGCGTCTCCCTGCACGTCGGGGCGGGCGAGATCGTCGGGCTGGTCGGCGAGTCCGGCTCCGGCAAGAGCGTGACCAGCCTTTCCGTGCTCGGCCTGATCCCGAGGGGGCAGGGCCGGGTGTCCCGGGGACACATCTGGTACGGGGACCGGGACCTCACCACCCTGCCGGTGCACGAGCTGCGCGGGATCAGGGGGAACGAGGTTTCGATGATCTTCCAGGAGCCGATGACCAGCCTGAACCCGGCCTTCACCATCGGTGACCAGATCGCCGAGGTGCACCGGAGGCACCGGGGCGGCAAGCGGGCCGCCGCGCTCGCCAGGGCGGCCGAGATGCTGGACCTGGTCGGCATCCCGAACGCCCACGAGCGGGTGCGGGACTACCCGCACGAGTTCTCCGGTGGCATGCGCCAGCGCGCGATGATCGCCATGGCGTTGATCTGCGGCCCTCGGCTGCTGATCGCCGACGAGCCGACGACCGCGCTGGATGTCACGGTGCAGGCGCAGATCATCGAGCTGCTGGCCAAGCTGCGCGACGAGACCGGCTGCGGCATCGTGTTCATCACCCACGACCTCGGTGTGGTCGCCGAGCTGTGTGACCGGGTGGTGGTGATGTACGCCGGCCAGGTGGTCGAGTCGGCGGCCGGCCGGGAGCTGTTCCTGCGGCCCAGACATCCCTACACCGAGGGCCTGCTCGCGGCCATGCCGCAGCTGGGCGAGCGGGGCACGGAGCTGCCGTTCATTCCGGGCCGCCCGCCGGAGCCGTGGCGGCAACCGGACGGCTGCCGGTTCAACCCCCGGTGCCGGTACACGGTGGATCACTGCCGGGGCGGTGTGGTGCCGGCCATCCGGTCCGGGGGCGACCACGCCAGCCGGTGCCTGCGCACCGACGAGCTCGAGCTGTTGGGGGCACCATGAGCGCGACGGCCTTCGAAGGCACCTCGGAACCGGCCTACGGTGCGCCGGCACCGGCCGAGGGGCGGCCGCTGGTCGAGGTGCGCGGGCTGAACGTGGTGTTCCGCAAGGGGCGCTCGCTGGGCGCACCCCGGTTGGTGCGCGCGGTCAACGACGTGAGCTTCAGCATCGAGCGCGGGGAGACCCTCGGCCTGGTGGGGGAGTCCGGGTCGGGGAAGTCGACCACCGGGCGGGCGCTGCTCAAGCTGGTGCCCTACACGGCCGGCGAGGTGCGGGTGGCCGGCCGCGACCTGAGCGGCCTCGCCGGCTCCGAGCTGCGCCGGGCGCGGCGGAACATGCAGATGGTGTTCCAGGACCCGTACTCCTCCCTGGACCCGTCCTGCACGGTGGCCGCCAGCATCGCCGAACCGCTGCTGGTGCACGAGCGGCTGGCCCCGCGCGAGGCCCGCGCGCGGGTCACCGAGCTGCTGGAGCTGGTCGGCCTCACCGGGGGTCACGCGGACCGCTATCCCTACGAGTTCTCCGGCGGCCAGCGCCAGCGCATCGCGATCGCCAGGGCGCTGGCCCTGCACCCCCAGTTCGTGGTGTGCGACGAGGCGGTGTCCGCGCTGGACGTTTCCACCCAGAACCAGGTGATCAACCTGCTGGAGCGGCTGCGGGCCGAGCTGCACCTGTCGTACCTGTTCATCGCCCACGACCTGGCCGTGGTGCGGCACATCTCCGACCGGGTCGCGGTGATGTACCTGGGCCGCATCGTGGAGAGCGGCCCCACCGATCGGGTGTACAACCGGCCGGCGCACCCGTACACCGAGGCGCTGCTCTCGGCGATCCCGGACGCCAGCCCGCACCGGGTCAAGCGGGAGCGGATCCTGCTGGCCGGCGAGCCGCCGGACCCGGCCAACCCGCCGGCGGGCTGCCCGCTGCAGACCCGCTGCCGGTACGTGATGGACGTCTGCCGGCAGCGGATGCCGGAGGCCACCCCGGTGCACGGCGGCGGGGAAGTGGCCTGCCACCTGCAGACCAGTGGACCGAACCTGTCCGGCGCCCCGCTCGGCGGCGCCGCAACCCCGTAAGGAGTGGAACCTCGATGACGTCGATCCCGACCGTCGGCAACCTGATCGACGGTGAGTGGCTGCTCAGCGGGCAGGAGCGGCCGGTGCTGCACAAGCACACCGGTGCCCCGCTGGCCATCACGCACGACGCCACGCCGGGCATGGTGAAGGAGGCGGTGAGCGTCGCGGCGCGGGCCAGCGAGCGGGACCGGCTGGACCCGCCCGCCCGGTTCGACATCCTGCGGCGGGTGGCCGAACAGATCGGCTGGAACCGGCAGCGGCTGGCCCTTGACCTGGCCAGGGAGTCGGGGCTCACCCTCTCGGACTGCCTCGGCGACACCGACCGGGCCGTGCAGACCATGCTCACCTCGGCCGAGGAGGCCAAGCGCATCGCGGGCGAGATCGTGCCTATCCAGGGGGCGCCGGGTTTCGAGCACCGGATGGCCTTCACCATCCGCGAGCCGGTCGGCGTGGTCTGCGCGATCACGCCGTTCAACTCGCCGCTGAACACCGTGGCGCACAAGGTCGGCCCGGCGCTGGCGGCGGGCAACGCGGTGCTGGTCAAGCCGTCCCCGTACGCGCCGCTCGCCGCGGCGGCGCTGTGCCGGATGCTGCTGGAGGCCGGGCTGCCGAAGGGGCTGATCGGGCTGTTGCTCGGCCCCGGTGACCCGGTCGGCCGGATGCTGGTGGAGGACGAGCGGATCGACTTCTACACGTTCACCGGGAGCACGGCCACCGGCAAGGCCATCTCCGCGCGCCTGGGCCTGCGCCGGGCCACCATGGAGTGCGGCAACGTCTCCGGCACCATCGTCTGCCGGGACGCCGAGCTGGAGTCCGCCGCGCGCCAGTGCGCCCGGGCGGCCTTCCGCAAGGCCGGACAGGTGTGCACCTCGGTGCAGCGGCTGTACGTGCACGCGGACGTGGCCGAGGAGTTCGTCGAGCGGCTGCGCGCGGCGGCCGGGGAACTGGTGGTCGGCGACCCGGAAGACCCGGCGACCGACATCGGGCCGATGATCAGTGAGGCGGCGGCCGAGCGGGCCGAGCAGTGGGTGAACGCGGCGGTCGCGGCCGGTGCGCGCCTGGCGGCCGGCGGCACCCGCTCCGGGCCGGTACTGGCGCCGACCATCCTCACCGACGTGCCGGCCACCGCGCGCGTGGTCTGCGAGGAGATCTTCGCCCCGGTTGTCTCGGTCATCCCGTTCACCGACTTCGACGACGCGCTGCGCGCGGTGAACGCCACCCCGTACGGGTTGCAGGCGGGGGTGTTCACCCGGGACCTGAACCAGGCGATGCGGGCCGCGCGGCGGCTGCGGGTGGGCGGCGTGGTGATCAACTCGACGTCCAGCACCCGGGCCGACCTGATGCCCTACGGCGGGGTCAAGGACAGCGGTTACGGCACGGAGGGGCCGCGCTACGCCATACGGGAGATGACCGAGGAGCGCCTGGTCCTGGTGGAGCCCGCCGTTGACCGCTGAACAGAGGGTCTCCGCCGAGCGGCTGGCCGAGTTCGCCGCGCGGGTGCTGCGGGCCTGCCAGGTGCCGCCGGCCGATGCCGAGCTGGTGGCCGACAGCCTGGTCGCGGCGGACCTGTGGGGGCACCAGTCGCACGGGGTGCTGAGGCTGGGCTGGTACGTCGACCGGCTGCGCTCCGGGGTGATGAACACGCGCACCGAGCCGGAGCTGGTGGTGGACGCGGGCGCGGTGGCCACCCTGGACGGCGGGGACGGGGTGGGCCAGGTGCTGGCCGCGCGCGCCGCCACCGAGGCGATCGAGCGGGCCGGCCGGCACGGCGTCGGCGTGGTCGCGGTGCGCAACTCCAACCACTTCGGCACCGCCGCCTACTTCACCCGGATGGCCCCGCCGCGCGGCTGCATCGGGCTGCTCGCCACCAACGCCAGCGCGGCCATGGCGCCGTGGGGCGGCCGGGAGAAGCGGGTGGGCAGCAACCCGTGGTCGATCGCCGCGCCGCTCGGCGGGCAGCGGCAGCTGGTGCTGGACATCGCCAACACGGCGGTGGCCAGGGGCAAGATCTACCTGGCCGACAACCGGGGCGAGCCGATCCCGGCCGGTTGGGCGATGGCGGCGGACGGGCGGCCGACCACCGACCCGCGCGAGGCCATCGCCGGGTTGATCATGCCGATGGCGGAGCACAAGGGCTACGCCATCTCGGTGATGATGGACGTGCTGGCCGGGGTGCTCACCGGCAGCGGCTTCGGCGCCGGGATCAAGGGGCCGTACCAAGCGGCGGAGCGCAGCGGCGCCGGGCACCTCTACCTGGCGCTCGACATTGCCGCGTTCCTGCCGGTCGAGGAGTTCGTCCGGCGGGCGAACCAGCTGGTCGACGAGCTGAAGGCGACACCACCGGCGCCCGGGGCCTCGCCCATCCGCTACCCGGGGGAGGGCGAAATGCTGGCCGAGCAACGCCACCGGGCGGCCGGCCTGGAGCTGCCCGCCCAGACCGTGGCCGACCTGGACCGGGTGGCGGCCGAGCTGGGCCTGCGGCCGTTGGCCGGCAACGGAGAGGAGCGGCCGTGCCGCTGACCATCACGCCGCTGTACGTCGGCCAGTCCCGCGACGTGCCGCTGGCCAACGCGCTGTACGGGCACGGCGGGGCGGAGCGCATCTGCATCAACATGTACCTGTTCGTGATCGAGGGCGGCGATGCCCCGATCGTGGTGGACACCGGCACCCTCTCGCCCGACTACGTCACCCGCCACCACCCGTACGACTTCGTCCGGGACGACGAGTACGAACCGGCCAAGGTGCTGCGCGCGCACGGCGTCGAGCCGGACGAGGTGCGCATCGTGGTCAACACCCATCTGCACTGGGACCACTGCTCCAACAACGCGCTGTTCCGCAACGCGCGCGTGCTGGTGCAGCGCAAGGAGCTGGAGTACGCCATCGACCCGCTGCCGGTGCACCGCAAGGCGTACGAGAAGCTGCCCGGCCTGCAGGCGCCGTGGATGGCCGGCTGGGACCGGATGGAGACGGTCACCGGTGAGGCCGAGCTGGCGCCGGGGGTGGCGGTGGTGCCGCTGCCGGGGCACACCCCCGGGTCGCAGGGCGTGCTGGTGGACACGGCGGCCGGCCGCTACCTGATTGCCGGCGACGCGGTCGGCGTCTACCGGAACGTGCATCCGCGCGACTGGCGGGAGAGCATCGCGCCGACCATCCACACCAACCTGTTCGACTGCTACGAAACCTTCGAGCGGATCGCCGCGCTGGACTGCGAGGTGATCCCCAGCCACGACGAACGCGTACTCGCCAACGCCCCGTTCGGCGTCCCGAGCCCCGGTCCGGGCGGGAGCTAGGGCCGCTCCGACGGTCTTCGCGCCGGCCGTCCGGTGACGGCGGAGTGACGAACCATTGACGCGCCTCCGGGAACCTCCGGCCCAGACAAGTGGCTGGAGCTGGAGATGATCCCGTGGGGACCGCGCCGGTGGCTTTGGAATCGCATTGCGATCTCGAAGTACCGGGCCAATCGACCGGTGGAAATCCCGGTGCCGGCTGACAATGGCCGGCCGATCGGCGATGTCAGCCTGGTGAGTGCGTTTCCGGGTATTCCCATCCACAACATCCGGGTCGCGGATCGTGTGCCGGCCGATGAGGCGTCCCGCCTCAAGTATTACTTCTACGAGTTCCAGGTGGCGCTGTATCGCCTACTTCCGCCGATGCAACCCGGTTTGCCGGACATCGCGGAGAACCCGGACCAGGCCCTGCTCGAGGCCTATACGCCGGCTCATCGGCGCCTTTTCCCGGCCCCCACGCTGCCGCCGGAGTACCACGGCGAGGTGGATCTCGGTTTCCTCGCCGTCGCCGGCCCGTACGCCGGCTACCTCGAGCAGACCGCGGACGGGGGTTACCAGTGGGATCTGCGGCAGCTGGCGCGCTACGAGCACCACGACGGGCTGCGGTCGCTGGGTCTGCGCGTGCTGTTCCGGGTCGACTCGTCGGCGCTGGAAGCGGTCCAGATCGACTGTGAGCTGGGGTCCTGCCGGCCGGGCGACCCGAACTGGGGGGCCGCGAAGGAGCTGGCGCTCTGCGCGGTCACCAACCACGTGTCGCTGGTGCGCCACTTCAACTGGGTTCATCTGGCGGTCGGCGGACCGTTCGCCATCGCCACCCGCAACTGCCTCGACGCCCGGCATCCGCTGCGCCGCCTGCTGTGGCCGCACATGTTCGGCACGCAGTACAGCAACCAGATCGTCACGAAGGGCCAGATGGCCAGGGGCGGGGACTTCGAGACCGTCTTCAGCTTTACCCACACCGGTATGTGCGAGCTGTTCGAGGACACCTACGAGGCCTACGACATCACCGTGCTGGACCCCGAGCGGGACGCCGAACGCCGAGGGCTCGCCGGCGCTACCTTCGCCCTGCCCAGCCTCGGCAACCAGCGGGCGATCTTCGATGTGCTGCACGCGCACGCCGCCCGCTACCTGGCGCTGTACTACTCCACCGACCAGGATCTTCGCGCCGACGCGGCCGTGGTCAGCTGGTTGGCCTCGCTCGAGCGGATGATCCCCAACGGAATACGGGCACTGCGGGGCGAGACGATCACAATCGCCGGCACGGCCCGGCTGGTTGCCGCCCTCAGCTTCCTCGCCACGGTTCAGCACGACGTGCTGGGCACCGGGTTGTGGAACTACCAGATGTGGAGCCACGTGCAGCCGGTGAGGGTCTACCGGAGCGGGCGGCGCACGCCCGTCGACGTGTACCAGCGGCTGGTGAACGCGAATTTCAATCTGAACGTGAAACGGGCCGCGCTCATGCAGGATTTCGCCTATCTGGCCCTGGACGCCCGGGCCGCCGCCGAGTTCCGAACTTTTCAGCAAGAGCTTGTCGATTTGCAGACTCGGTTGTCCGAGGCCCCTTTCGCCTATTGGAAGGTCTATCCGAGCATGCTGGAGGCGAACATCAATGCGTGAGTACGTGGGCAAGTCGGCCCTGCGCCGGCTGTTCGCCAAGCTGGCCGTTGCGGTCGACCGGCGCCGCCGGTGGGACCGGTTCCCGACCCCGGTGTCCCTGGCCCTGTTGATGGGTCTGCGGGACTCGCTGCGCGAGCACAACCTGTACGACGCGGGCGACGCGGCGTCCCGGCCGCGGCTAGATCCGCGGCCGGCGCCCCGCTGGCTCACCGCCCGCACCGTCGACGGCACCTACAACGACCTGACCGCCCCGGCGATGGGCGCCGCGGGAACCCGGCTCGGGCGCAACGTCCCGGCGCGGCGCGCCCGCCCGGAGCGCGGCGAGCGGTTGATGACCCCGAACCCGCGCGTGGTGAGCACGGCGCTGCTGGCCCGGGGCGAGCGGATGATCCCCGCGACGACGCTGAACGTGCTCGCGGGGGCGTGGCTGCAGTTCCAGACCCGGGACTGGTTCAGCCACGGCACGGATCCCGAGCACCCGTTCCGGGTCCCCCGGCCCGAGGGCGACCACTGGCCCGACGACCCCATCCTGCTGCCGCGCACGCCCCGCGACCCGCACGCCGACGGAGACCCCCCGGCGACGTTCGTCAACACCGAGACCCACTGGTGGGACGCGTCCCAGATCTACGGCAGCACCATGGAGTTCCACCACGCCATCCGCCAACCGCGGCTGGGGCACGGACGGGTGGCCATCGGGCCCGACGGCCTGATCGACGTGGACCCCGCGCTGCTCGGCAGCTCGGGCGGGTTGGACGGCTGGTGGGTCGGCCTGGAGCTGCTGCACACCCTGTTCATGCGCGAGCACAACGCCGTGTGCGCCACGCTCGGCGCGGCGTACCCCGCATGGTCGGACGACCAGGTCTTCGACAAGGCCCGGCTGGTCATCGCGGCGTTGCTCGCCAAGATCCACACTGTGGAATGGACGACGGCGATCCTCGCCCACCCCGCGCTCCGGATCGGCATGCGGGCGAACTGGTTCGGGATCGCCGAGGAACGTGTCCGGAACCTCGTCGGGCGACTGGGCGACAGCGAGATCATCAGCGGAATCCCCGGTTCGCCGACCGACCACCACTCGGCGCCGTACTCCATCACCGAGGAGTTCGTCGCCGTGTACCGGATGCACCCCCTGGTGCCCGACGACTTCCTCATCCGGGCGGTCGGCGATCCGCGGCGCCACGACGAACTGGCGTTCCTGGACCTCGCCGGCCTTCGGGCGCGGGACGTGCTCAAGCGCTACGGCGCCACCGACCTGTTCTACTCACTCGGCACGGCGCATCCCGGCGCCGTCACGCTGCACAACCACCCGCGGTTCATGCAGCGGCTCCGCCGCGACGACGGCATGGTGGTCGACCTCGCCGCCATCGACATCCTGAGGTCACGGGAGCGGGGAGTGCCCCGCTACAACGAGTTCCGCCGGCTGCTGCGCCTCCCCGAGGCCCGCTCGTTCTCCGACCTCACCGGGAACCCGAGGGCGGCCGCCGAGCTGGCAGCCGTGTACGACTCCATCGAGGACGTCGACCTCACCGTCGGGCTGCACGCCGAACCCCCACCGACCGGCTTCGGGTTCGGCGACACCGCCTTCCGGATCTTCATCCTGATGGCGTCCCGCCGGCTCAAGAGCGACCGGTTCTTCACCACCGACTTCACCCCGGAGACCTACACACCGGAGGGCATGCGCTGGATCGCCGAGAACGACATGTCCTCGGTGCTCGCGCGCCACTACCCCGACCTCGGGCCGGCCTTGCACTCGGTGCGGAACGCGTTCGCGCCGTGGCCCGTCCTGCCCGACCGGGCAACCTCGCCTACCTGAGCGCGGCCCCTGGCCGATCGGTCTCCGGCAGGATCCTGGTCAGGTGGTAGTCGAGCGTGCGGCGCACCTCGGCGAGGGTGCGGCCGCCGTGCAGGACGTCGCCCCCCAGCGACACGGCGGCGGAGACCAGGATGTCCGCCTCCGCGCGGGGGTCCAGGGCCGATGGGGTCGCGCCGATCCGCTGGGCCTGGGCGATGACGGCGGCGACGAGATCCTCCAGCGGGTGCTGGTCGTGGAGGAACACCGCCGCCAGCGCGGGGTCGGTGAGGCTGCGGGCGTAGTAGGCGGCGAACACGCGCAGGGTGGCGCGCCGCTGGGCGTCCAGCGGCAGGAGCTCGTCGATGATCGAGCGGAGCAGGGCTCGCGGATCGTTCGGGTCGGCGGTGATCCGGCGGCGAGCGCGGCGTTCGTTGGTCTGGTGCAGCAGGCGCAGCGCGGCGACGAGCAGTTCGTGTTTGTCGCGGAAGTGGTACTGCACGGCGCGGGTGGAGACGCCGGCTTCGGCGGCCACTTCCCGGATGCTCGCCGCGTGCAGCCCACGCTCGGCGGCGATTCGCCAGACCGCCTCGGCGATCTGCCGCCGGCGCGGGTGCGGGGGCGCCGGTTGCGGCGTCGGGGGCGCGGCCCGACGGCGGTAGGCCCGGGCCTGGCAGCCGCGCGAGCAGTACACCCTGGGGCGACCGCGGCCGCGGTCGGGCAGCGCGGCGCCGCACATCGCGCATCCGGCGCTCATTTCGTCACACTATGCCTTGGCCTCGATTCGTACAAAGTGTGATGGAAAGCCAAATTGTGCGAGCTACTCGTCACGACAGAACGATACGTTCGTGTCATGACGGAGTGGGAGTACCGAATCCTGACCTACAAACTCAGCGAGTTCCGCAAGAACCTGCCGGACTACCAGGCGGTCGAGGCCGAGCTGAACGAGCTCGGCGGAAAGGGCTGGGAGATCCTCAACGCCGTCGCCCCCGGGCGCGGCCAGGGACAGGCCACCGAGCTCGTCCTGATCGCCCGCCGTCCCGTCGGCGTCGGCTGACCGGCGTCCACCCACATCGTGCCGGGAGGTACTAGGCTTCCCGAGTGGCCGAGTCGCGACCGCGGTTGTCCGCCGTCGAGCAGCGGGTACTCGGTGCGCTGTTGGAAAAGCAGCGCACGGTCCCGGCGAGTTACCCGCTCACCCTCAACTCCTTGCGTACCGCGTGTAACCAGGCGAGCAGCCGTGAGCCGGTCACCGACTACGACGACTCGTTGCTGCAGGCGACGCTCAAGGAGCTGAGGGACCGCGAGCTGGTCCGGCCGGTGTGGGCGGGCGCGGGATCTCGGGTCATGAAGTTCCACCAGCGGCTCGAGGAGCATCTCGGGATCGGTGAGCCGGAGCTGGCGTTGCTGACCGTGTTGTTGCTGCGCGGGCCGCAGGCCCCGGGCGAGCTGAAGACCCGGACCGCGCGGCTGCATCCGTTCGAGGACCGCACCGAGGTGGAGACCGTGCTCCGAGGGCTCGCCGAGCTGTCGGAGCCCCTGGTCGTCGAGCTGGAACGCCGCCCGGGTCAGCAGGACCGCCGGTGGGCTCATCTGCTCGGCCCGCTGCCGGAAACGACACCCCCGCCGCCACCGGTCGACCGGGACGTGGTCATCGCTGAGGGCACCGAAGCCCGCGACGCCCGGGTGCTGGCCGGATACGACGCCGCCGCGGCCGGCTACGCGCGGGAGCTGTCGGGCGAGCTGGAGCACAAACCGTTCGACCGCTGGCTGCTCGACCGCATTGCCGGCGACGCGAACGGCGGACCGGTCGCGGACGTCGGCACCGGGCCGGGACACGTCGCCGCTCGGCTGGCCGCATCCGGGGCCGAGGTGGTCGGGGTCGACCTCTCGCCCGCGATGATCGACGAGGCCAGGAATCTGTTCCCGGACCTGGAGTTCGAGGTCGGTGACCTGACCAAGCTGCTGCGCCCGCGGGCCGCCGCGGGGTGGTCGGCCATCACCGCGTGGTACGCCTTCGTGCACATGGCCACCTCCGAGCTGCCGGCCGTGATCGCCGGGCTGGCCCGGGTGCTGAACCCCGGCGGGCAGCTGGCGTTCGCGCTGCACGCGGGGGAGGAGGTGCGCCACGTCGACGAGCTCTGCGGCGTCCCCGTGGACCTGGAGTTCGTGCTGCACAACGCTTCCGAAGTGCTCGACGCCGTCACCGCCGCCGGGCTGGTGGACATCGAATGGTACCTGCGTTCCCCACTCGCCGACGTCGAGACGCCCACCGACCGCCTCTATGTCCTGGCGCGCCGCCCCCTCTGATCCACACGTCACCCGGACCGCGACCGTCCACGTCGGTGCACCCGGCGTGCCGCGCTGGCAGGATCGACGGCAGAGGGGGTGTCGCGTGGACGGCCAGAACTACGAAACGGCGGTTGACCGGGCCATTCGGGAAGCCCAGGAGCGGGGAGCCTTCGACGATCTGCCCGGCAAGGGCAAGCCCCTGCGCGGACTGGACCGGCCCCACGACGACAACTGGTGGGTCAACGACTGGATGAAACGCGAGGGCGTCTCGATGGAGGATCTTCTCCCGGCGCCCATCCGGTTGCGGAAGGAGGTCGACCGGCTTCCCGTGACCCTGCGTGCCCTGAACGACGAGAACGCGGTCCGTGATGTGATCAACGAGCTGAACGGCCGAATCCTGGAGTTCCTCCGCGCACCACACGGGCCGACGGTGCCGATCGACCGCGTCCGCGTCGACGAAGCGATCGAGCGCTGGCGGGCCGAACGACCCACCCCGGCCGGAGCGGCGACGCCCGAGCCGGCCGTCGTGGACCAGCCGGTGCGTCGCCGGTGGTGGCGCCGCGAGCGCGGACCGGGCCGCGGCTGAGCCTGGCGGCGGTCGCGGTGGCGACCGCCGGTGACGCGCTGTACCGCTACCAGCACACGTCCCAGGACCAGGGCAGCGGCCTGCGGGGCGGCAAATGGCAGGCCGCCGACGGCGGCGACGAGAACCGGGCAACTCTCGACCTGACCGAGGCCAAATGGGTCAACGACGTCGCGGTCAGCGGCAGCGTCACCCGGGACAGGAACGGTGGAGAGGTGAGCGCGACCGTGGACGTGACCGGGGCGGACGACACGGTCCGGCGGTTCACCCTGAGGTGGAGCACCACCAGGGCCGACTCCCCGGCCACGATCGCCAGCGGCGATCAGCAGCCACCATTTGCCGCGACGACGCCGGCTCCCCGACCCTCTGCTCGGTACTCGTCGTGTCGTCGCCACCACCAGCCGCCGGCCGGCAGCCAGCTGCGTCCGGGCGGTTGTTCCCAGGGCTCCTGGCGACCGAGCGCGGTCAGGTCGAGGTAGTTGAACGTGCCGTTGAGGAGGTCGGTGCCCCGGGCATAGGTGGAGTAGGTGTGGAAGATCGCCGCGCCGTCCCGCAGGAACACGCTCACGCCCGGCAGCTCCGTGCCCCTGAACTCGGTCAGGCCCCGCCGCTCGAGGGCCGCGCGGTCCTCGAAGTTGTGCTCGACGGGGGCCACCCGCTCGTCCAGGGTGACGTGGAAGTCGTGGTTGAAGTCGCTGTTGTGCGAGGAGTACCAGGGCGTGGTCCAGCCCATCCGCTTCTGGAAGGCCAGAAGCTTGGGCAGCGGCGCCCGGGACACCAGGACGAGGGACGTGTCGCGGGCGTGCAGGTGCGCGGGGTGGCCGATGTTGTCCACCAGGATCGAGCAGCCCTCGCAGCCGACGTCCCAGTCCGGGCCGAACATGAAGTGGTAGACGATCAGCTGGCGGCGCCCGGCGAACAGGTCGAGCAGCGTCGCCCTGTCGTCCCTCGCCTCGAAGACGTACTCCTTGTCGATCCGGACCATCGGGAGCCGACGCCGCTCGGCGTTCAGGCGGTCGCGGGTCCGGGTGAACTCCTTCTCCTGGGCGAGCAGCCCTTTGCGGGCGGCCACCCATTCCTCACGCGACACGATCTCCGGCAGGTTCATCGGTTGTTCCATGCGGACGACGCTAGGTTCCTCGGAGCATCAAGAAAAGCGATGGTTTCCGATCATCTTGATCGCCATTAACTATGCTTTCCGCGACGGCCGGATCGAAGGCGACGCGGGGCACGTGAAGCTGATGGCTGGAATGGGCGCTGGCCGACGCCCGGCGCGCGGCCCATTCATGGTCATCAGGGCAGGGTGGTCGTTGTAGATCGAGTGGAGCGGCCCTGGTGTCCTGATGACCATGGAACGGCGATCATCAGGTGTGGGCTCGGCGTAGTGGGTTTGTCGGCAACGCACAGCCCAGCTTCGAGCGCGGGTTTCATGGTCAAGTCGCGATGAGAGATGCTACCTGCTGGTAGAAGGTCTTCGATTGCTACTTGACCATGAACCACGCGCGTTCAGGCCTTCGCCGGGCGAGCCGGAGTTCGAGGATGCTCACTAACAGCCGTAGAACCCGCCGTCACTGCCGCCGGCGGAATCCGCGCCCGAGCCGTCCCATGCGGACAGAGTCATCGGACCTATCGGTTCGGCGGACGGGTTGCCGTCGCCCAAGGGCCGCCTCCTGGCGTGGCGGAGGCGCTCACGGCACGCTGCCTCGTAGCGTGACTGAGCGACGAAGATGGCCACGGTCGCGCCGAGCACGGCGACACCGAAGATGATCGCGCCGAGACTAGTCCCCATGTCTGCCCCCTCAGGCAGTTCCAGGATACTCGCCCAAGACCGCGCTGGGCGGCGTGCCTCGAGGTGGGAGCGCTTAGAAAAGCTCGGGGTTCGCCGGGGGCGCGTCGTCGAGGAATGCGCTCACCATCGGTGCCAGCACGGCCGACTCGCCCGAGATGCCGATGTGCGATGTGGCCGGCAGAATCACCAGGCGCGCGGCCGGGACGTCTCGCAGCATGCCCGTCGCCGCCGCTTCCTCGTCGCCGCCGCCGCGCAGCTTGAACATCGCCAGCGCGTGCTCCGGCTTGACGCCGTCGGCGTCGCCGATGATGACCATCGTCCTCGCGGTGATGGAACGCATCTGTGCGTCGGTGATGTTCTGGTCCTCGATGTTCAGGACCTTCATCTTTTCGAGGTAGGCCCCGAAGGCCGCCGGGTCCGGGTTGTGTTCCCTGAACGTCTTTTCCACGGGTGAGCCGGCGAACGCCGTGGCGTCGAGACCGGCGATGGCCTCGTACACCGACGGGTACCAGCCGTCCCTGCGATAGGTGGCGGACATCGAGACCAGCTTGTCGACCAACGCCGGGTGCCGGAGCGCGAGTTGCAGCGCGACCCCGCCGCCCTGCGAGTAGCCCATCACGTCCGCGCGCTCGACCCCCAACGCGCGCAGCAACGCCGCCGCATCGTCGCCGAACTGTTCGTAGGACATCGCGCGCGGCGCATCCGGGGTGCGGCCGTGCCCCTGCTGGTCGAAGATGATCACGGTGCGCCGGTCCGCGAAGGCGGAGACCCACGGCTCCATCGAGTCGGTGGCCATGAATGCGCCGGGGATGAGCAGTAGCGGAGGGGTATCGGACCCGCCCAGCTCGCCGTACACCTCGTGGTAGAGGTTCAGACCATTGATCGGCAGGTGGCCACTGCGCGAAGGCTTCGTCACTTCGACCTCACAAGTGCTTCCGGGGACGCCCGGATTATCGACGGCCGTCTCTTGACGCCGGGCAGCGGCTCGGGCCGGGTGAAATCCACGTTTCGTGATGGAACGTTCAATCACGCGACGGTGGCTCGCGCGCCGCGGGAGATCGACGGTCCAACCGGTGACCCGGGGGAGATCATCCGCGCCCGCATCACCGAAGGCGCCAGCGTCTAGGGCGCCGGTCTACGGGCGTTCGCCCTCGGTGATGGCCGCGGTCACCGCGGCCGCCTGCGCGGCGGCACCGGCCGAGTTGGGGTGGAAGGGCACCGCGACCGCCGGCTGGTTGAGCGAGGCTGGGATGAAGGCTTCGGCGTAGCGGACGGTGGGCAGCCGGCAGACGTCGTGGCCGATGGTCGGCTTGTAAGTGTCCACCAGCCGGGCACCCCCGGCCTCGGCCGCCCGGGCGAGCATCGCGTTCAGCTCGCGCAGTTTCTCGGCCAGCCACTCCTGGTCGGCATTGCTGGCCTGGACCAGGGGGAAGCACCCCGGGCCCCGGATGCCGGCCAGGTAGTTCACCAGGAACACGTCCGCCTTGGGGGAGCGTCGGTGGATGCCTTCGAGCGCGGCGACCACCTTCGGCTCGGCGGCCTTGATGTTGGCGGACATCCGGTCCTCGCCGTCCTCGGTCCACCTGGCCTTGCAGGACGCGGCCACGGGCGGTGGCAGGGGAAGGCGTGAACCGGTCAGGTTGAGGCAGCCGACCACCGCGGCGGCCAGCTGCGCGTCGTTTCCGCCGATGCCGACGGTGACCAGGTCGGTGTCCTCCGTCAGGTGGGAGAACTGCGGTGGGTTGGTGCCGCCGAGGGGCAGCCCGGGCTGGGGGCCGGCGAAGTTCTCGGTGGTCGCGCCGCCGCAGCTGGCGTCGTAGAACTTGTCCACGTCGAGCGCCTCGGCAACCTGTTTGGGGTAGTTGAAGGTCGCCTGGAAGCAGTCGACCGGCACGTACTTCGCGGTCGGGGTTCCGGCGGTGCCGATGATGATCACGTCGGCGGTCCACGAGTCACCGAGCGCGACGTACTCGCGGTAGCCGGGAGTGTCCGCGCCGGCCACCGGCACCAGCACCAGCACCAGCAGGCCGAGCACGGCGGCCAGCAGGATGGCCGGGAGCGCCCGGTAACGAGCTCGGGCGCGCATGGCCACCTCCAGTTATATCGGTGACCAGATCAACGATCACGCCGGGGAAAGGATGCGGGGGCGGGCCGGATGTCAGCGCCCAAGGCCCGGGTGTCCACCACCGTGTTGATCACGACGCACCCGTGGAAGTTCGGCCTGCGCGAACCAGTCGGCGAGCAGGCGATGGCGCTGAGCGCCGTGATGGGCGCGGGCAAGTAGCCGTCGTCCACCCGTGCTGCTCGCTGACCCACAGGCGATCAACGGATGGCCTCGTAGGCGGCGGGGCCGGGCCGGCAGACTGAGCCCGATGCGTCTGCTGCCCGATCTCCCCGACCTGCCGGTCCGCGGCGCGCTCGACGACGTCACCGCGACGCTCGCCGCGCACGGCACCGCGGTGCTGGTGGCGCCACCGGGCAGTGGGAAGACGACGTTGGTGCCGCTGGCGCTCGGCGCTGCCGGTAGTGGTCGTGTGCTGGTGGCGGAGCCGCGTCGGCTCGCCGCGCGGGCCGCCGCCGCCCGGATGGCGGCGCTGTTGGGGGAGCCGGTCGGGGAGAGCGTCGGCTACTCCGTGCGGGGCGACTCGCGGACCTCGGCGCGCACCCGGGTCGAGGTGGTCACCTCCGGGCTGTTGCTGCGCCGGCTGTCGGGCGATCCCGAACTGGGCGGCGTCGGGGCGGTCCTGCTGGACGAGTGCCATGAGCGCCATCTCGACGCCGACCTGCTGCTCGCCCTGCTGCTGGACGCCCGGGCCGGCCTGCGGCCGGATCTGTGGCTGCTCGCCGCCTCGGCCACCGTCGCCACCGGCCGGCTGGCCGAGCTGCTGGGGGAGCGCGGTCCGGCTCCGGTGCTGGAGGTCGCCGCGCGGATGTACCCGGTGAGCGTGCACCACCTGCCACCGGCGCGCGGCGAGAAGATCGAGGCGTGCGTGGCCCGGGCGGTCCGCGCCGCGCTGCGGGACGGTGACGGCGACGTGCTGGCCTTCCTGCCCGGCGTCGCGGAGATCAGACGTACGGCATCGGCCCTGGCCGGGCTGCCCGACACGGACGTTCTGGCACTGCACGGACGGCTGCCGAGCGCGGAGCAGGACGCCGCTCTGAGGCCCGGTGGGCGCCGGAGGGTGGTGCTGTCCACGGCGGTGGCGGCGTCGAGCTTGACCGTGCCCGGGGTACGCGCCGTGGTGGACGCCGGGCTGGCCCGTTCGCCCCGGATGGATCACCGGCGTGGGCTCGCCGGGCTGGTCACCGTGCGGGTGTCCGGCGCGGTGGCGGAGCAGCGGGCGGGTCGGGCCGGGCGGGAGGCTCCGGGGCGGGTGTACCGCTGCTGGCCGGAGAGCGACCTGCTCACCCGGTATCCCGAGCCGGAGATGCGCACCGCCGACCTCACCCGGCTCGCGCTCGACCTGGCCTGCTGGGGGACCCCGGACGGCGGTGCGCTGCGCTGGTGGGACCCGCCGCCCGAGGGGCCGCTGCGCGCCGGGCGGGAGGTGCTGGCCGCGCTCGGCGCGGTCGACCCGGCGGGTGTACCGACCGGCCGGGGGCGGCGGATGGCCGGGCTGGGCCTGCACCCCCGGCTGGCGCGTGCGCTACTGGACGGGTCCGCGCTGCTGGGGGCGCGGGCGGCGGCCGAGGTGGTGGCGCTGCTGGACGACGACACGCTGGCCGCCGGGCTCGAGGTGGACGTCGAGCTGGCGCGGTTGCGGTCCGGGTCGGCGCCGGGTGCGCGGCGCTGGCGGGCGGAGGTGTCGCGGCTGTCCGCGCTGGTGCGGTCGGCGGGCTCCGGCCCAGGGGCCGGCCCGAGGTCGAGGGCGTCCGGCCCGGGGCCAGCAGGGTCGGGCATACGGGACGGCGCGGGCGCACGGGACGGTGGGGACGTGCGGGACGGTGGGGGCGTGCGACCGGCGGGTGCCGGGGCGCTCGTCGTGGGCCTGGCGTACCCGGAGCGGCTGGCCCGGCGGCGGGCGGCGGGCTCGCCGCTGTTCCTGATGGCCGGCGGCACCGGTGTCGCGTTGGGGTCGGACGGCGCGCTGGCCGGTGCGGAATGGCTCGCGGTCGCGGTCGCCGACCGGGCGCCCGGCGCGGAGAACGCCCGCGCCCGGCTGGCCGCGGTGGCTGACCGGGAGCTCGCCGAGCTGGTCGCGCCGGCCCTGGTCAGCGAGGGTGAGGAGGTGCACTGGCAGGGTGGCGACGTCGTCGCCCGGCACGTCCGCCGCCTGGGCGCGATCGTGCTGGAGGAGCGCCGGCTCACCGATCCCGACCGCGGGGCTGTGCGGGCGGCGTTGTTGGAGGGGCTGCGCGCGGAGGGCACCGGTCTGCTGCGCTGGACCGACGCCGCGCACCGGCTCCGCAACCGGCTGGCCACCCTGCACCGGGTGCTCGGCCCGCCCTGGCCGGACGTCGGCGACCCCGCACTGCTCGCCGACCCGGACCGCTGGTGGACCGGGCCGCTCACCACCGCCCTCGGCCGCGCCGACCTCGCCCGCATCGACGCCGGCGCCGTGCTGCGCGCCACCCTGGACTGGCGCCAGGCCGCGGAGCTGGACGAACTGGCCCCCGAGCGCATCACCGTGCCGACCGGCTCGCGGATCACGCTGGACTACTCCGGGGAGCGTCCGGTGCTCGCCGTCAAGGTCCAGGAGGTCTTCGGCTGGACGGCCACGCCGACGGTCGCGGGTGGGCGTCTGCCGGTGGTGCTGCACCTGCTCTCCCCGGCCGGGCGGCCCGCCGCGGTCACCGCCGACCTCGCGTCGTTCTGGACCGGCGGCTACTCCCAGGTGCGCAGCGAGCTGCGCGGCCGGTACCCGAAGCACGACTGGCCGGAGGACCCGCTGTCCGCCCAGCCAACCCGCCGCCCCGGCCGCCGCTGACCAACCAGAACGAGGCTGCCGCACTCGGACCCCCAACCGAGCTCGAACAGGACCTTGATGGGAGCGCTGGCCACAGCTATGGTCATACATAGTATTAAAGAGGAGGTGAGATGCGGCTCATCGACTTCGACCTCGGGGGATACCGGTTCCTGCACGTGCCCGGCGTCTTCCAGTTCTCCAGTGGAGTCATCGCTCAGCCGGGTTTCGAGATCCGGCGAGTCCACCTACGGACACCTCCACCACTCGCCGAGGGCCTGAATATGATCGAGCGTTACCCTCGGCGCACAGCGGCGACCCGTGACCTCGCTCTGCGCGGTGGAACTGCGATCGCCGGCGCCGTTCACCGAGCGTGGCTTCACCGACTTCAACCGCGGCTACGTCGGGCGGCTGCAGCGGTGGGGGCTGTTTGCGGACGAGGTCAACCCGGTCGCACGCACCAACGTGTGCCCGGGGCGTGGCGCTCCCGACGTCCCGTCCCTCTCGGCGTTCGCGTACACGGTGTCGTCGACCCGCACATCTCCGACGTTCGTGGTTGCCGGCAGCTCCGAGGCCGACCAGGGGCCGGCCGATTACCGCGACTCGATTGTGCGGCGGGGCGACGTATCCGTGGACGGCATGCGGGACAAGCTGGCATGCATCCACGCCGAGCAGCGGGAACGCCTGCGCCTGTTCGGTTTGTCCTGGGCGGACGTCGAGCTGACCCGCCTGTACACCGTGCACGAAGTCGGCCCGCTGATTCGCGAGGGCATCTTCGCCAACGGCACCGCTGGGTCCGCGACCTGGGTGAATGCCCGGCCGCCGGTGGTGGGCCTCGATCTGGAGATGGACAACAGCACAGTGGCGACGGAGGTCCTGCTCGATGGCAAAACGTGAGGTCGCGGTGCCCGGCTTGAGCCGGCCGGTGGGGCATTTCGCCCAGGCGATCACCGTCGCGGCGAGCGATCGCCTGGTTTTCGTCTCCGGGATGACGGCCCGGGGCCCGGACGGCGCGGTCGTCGGCGCCGGCGACGCCGCCGCGCAGACCCGCCAGGCCTGCGAGAACCTGAAAACGATCCTGGAGGCTTCCGGCAGCGGGATGGACCAGGTTGTGCGGGTCGACGTGTACCTGCGCAACATCGAACACTTCGACGACGTGCACCGGGTGCGGCGCGAGTTCTTCCCGGCACCGCCGCCCGCCTCGACCATGGTCGAGGTTGCGAAGCTGGTGGACCCCGAGATGCTGGTGGAGATCACCGCCGTCGCGGTGGCACCGGAGCGCGAGCGATGAGGCTGGCCACGGTCACGACGCCGTCCGGGACCATCTTTGGCGCCGTGACAGATCGGGGCGTCATCGACCTGCACGCTCGCCTGGGCGCCCGTCATCCCGACCTGCGGTCGTTGCTCGCCGAGGATCTTCCAGTGGTCCCGGACGGAGCCCCGGTCGACTACGGCTTCGCGGAGATCGGGTGGCTGCCGGTCGTGCCCAACCCGACCAAGATCGTCTGCGTGGGCCTCAACTACCGCGACCACCGGGCCGAGACGGGTAATCGGCCCACCCGGCATCCAGCGCTGTTCCTGCGCACTCCGGACTCGCAGGTCGGCCACGAACAGCCGCTGGTCCAACCCCGCGAGTCGGCGACACTGGACTACGAGGCCGAGATCGCCGTGGTGATCGGTCGCGGCGGCCGCCGCATCCCCCGCGAGCGGGCGTGGCACCACGTCGCCGGGATCAGCTGCTACAACGACGGATCCGTGCGCGAGTTCCAACGGCACACCGCGCAGTACACGGCGGGCAAGAAATTCCCCGGGACCGGCGGTTTCGGCCCGTGGCTGACCACCATGGACGAACTGGCGCCACGGCTGACGCTGTCCTGCCGGGTCAACGGGGCGACGGTGCAGAGCGCGGACACCGACGGAATGATCTTCCCGATCGACGAGATCGTCGAGTACGCCTCGACCGTGTTCACCCTCGAGCCGGGCGACGTGCTGGTCACCGGCACGCCGGGCGGCGTGGGCTCCCGCCGCGAGCCACCGGTTTTCCTCGCGCCGGGGGATGTGGTGGAGGTCGAGATCGGTGGCGTCGGCGTGCTGCGCAACCCGGTCGTGAACGACCAGGGCTGTCGTGGCTGAGCCGCACGAGCTCGAGATCGGCGAGCTCGCCGCGTTGTTGCGGGCCCGGGCGGTGTCGCCGGTCGAGCTGTGCCTTCACTTCATTGAGCGCGTCGAGCGGTACGACCGCCTGGTGAACGCGTTCATCAACTGGGACCCGCTACCGGTGCTGGAGCAGGCGCGGCGAGCTGAGACGCGGTTGCGAGATCGGGGGGCGACAGGCCCGCTGGACGGCGTGCCGATCGCGGTGAAGGACAACATGGCAACCACAGGTCTCCCCACGACGGTGGGCTCCCGAGCCCCCCTACCGATCGACGGGGGTGACGCCGCGGCGGTCTCGGCTCTCCGCGCGGGTGGCGCGATCGTTTTCGGCAAGACGAACCTGCCCGAGCTGGCCTATGGACCCACCGATCGTTATGTGTTCGGGCCGACCCGCAACCCGTGGGACCTCGGCCGGTACTCCGGCGGCTCCAGCATGGGCGCGGCGGCCGCGGTAGCGGCGGGACTGGTGCCGGGCGCACTGGGCACCGACACCACGGGATCGGTCCGGCACCCGGCGAACTGGTGCGGTGTGACGGGGCTGAAGCCGACCCGCGATCGCATCCCGTTGACCGGTGTGGTCCCGCTGGCCCGGTCACTCGACCACGTCGGAGTGCTGGGGCGCTCGGCCCGCGACTGCCGGCTGCTGCTCGTCGCCACCCAGGTCGTGGCGCCGCGCCCGCTGCCACGGTCACCGCCGGCGCGGATCGGGCTCGTCCGGGCACCGTGTTGGGAGCGACTGGCTGAACCCGTCCGGGCCGCCGTCGGTGAAGCCGTGGAGGTACTGCGGGCGCTCGGTGTCTCAGTGGTGGAGGTGCCGCTGCCCCGATGGGGCCTCGTCGCCGATGCCGCGGAAATCGTCCTCGCCCGGGAAGCCGCCGAGGGCTACGGCACCATCCTGGAACTCGGAGCTGGGGCCCGGCGGAAACTCGACGACGCGATCAAGGTCTCCCACCGGCAGTACGAACTGGCGCAACAACTCGCCTCCGAGTTCCGGGCCGATCTCGAGCAGGCGATGGCCGGCACCGACGTTCTGCTCACCCCCGGCCGGGAAAGCACCGCGCCCAGGATGGACGAGGCCGGCAGGCTGCTTGACGACCCGGCAGGTGTCCGGTGCGCCGCACCGCTCAATCTGGCGGGCTGGCCGGCCCTCTCGGTGCCGTGCGGGTTCGACCCACAGGGGCTGCCCATCGGCCTGCAGCTGGTGGCCCGCCCGGGGGAGGACGAGGCGTTGCTGCAGATGGCAGAGTTGTACCAGGAGGCGACCAACTGGCATCGGCGCCGGCCCGACCTGTGACGAGCGTGGGGTGAGCGATACCCGGTCACGGCGATGTGTAGCGTTCTTCAGCGGGCCCGTAAGGCCTGCCCGGCCCGCGCGACGAGATGGATGATGAAACCACCTGACCCACTGGTTGAGCCGTTCGACACGTCACCGCTGGCCGAGCGGGTGCGCGCGGCGATCCTGGAGAAGATCCTCGACGAGGGCTTCGTCCACCGGCTGCCCAACGAGGGCGACCTGGCGATCATGTTCAGGGTCAGCCGGACCACCATCCGAGCCGCCCTGCAGAGCCTGGAGATAGAAGGCATCATCACGCGCCGGCGGGCGATCGGTACGACGATCAACAGCCATGTCCGCCGTTCCGCGCTGGCTCTGCAGCGTCTTGTAAGCTTCGCCGACCTACTCAAGGAACGCGGTCACACCGTGCGGGTGGAGGCGGAGAGCTCGCGCATGGAGCAGGCGCCGGACGACATCCGCGCCGCTTTCGCGGACGACATCCCGGTTGACGGTCCGGCGTTCGTCACCGACACGTGTTTCTACGCCGACGGGCACCTCGCCATCTGGATCCGCGACCTGGTGCCCTGGGCCCGGTTGCGCGACACCGCCAAGCTGCCGGTCGTGGGCGACCCGGCCCATTTCGACTTCAGCCGCCCCTACCTGGTGCGCCCGGTGCTGCACGCGGTCGCGGAGATCCGCCCGGTGGTGAACCGGGGCGAGCAGACCCACCTGCCGGTCGACGTCGGATCCGCCTTCACCCGGCTGCTGGAACGCCACCACGCCGCCGACGGCGAGGTCATGGCCGTCTCGCTCATCGACGTCGACGACAACTTCGTCGTGTTCGAAGTCGTCCGGCGCAACTGACCCCGCGCTCTTGACGCGGCGCTCCGTCGGCGCCACTCTTAATGGAGTTATGTATGACAAAGGAGCTTCGATGGCTGAAATGCTCGTCATTCGCGGCGGGGAGGGACAGGCGTACCGGTTGGGGAACGCGCTGTTCAAGGTCGGCGGTAGCCAGACCGGCGGCCGGTTCGACTTCATGCTCATGGACGTCGAGCACCGGGCGGGACCGCCGCTGCACGTGCACGAGGTCCAGGACGACACGTTCTACGTGCTGAGCGGGGTGCTCACCGTGCAGGCCGGCGAACAGGTCGTCGAGCTGGGGCCGGGCGACTTCGCCACGGTCCCGCCCGGTGTGCCGCACACCTTCGACAACCTCGACGCCACCCAGGGCGCCGTCCGGGTGGTCAACCTCATGACGCCGGGCGGCTACGACGAGCTGTTCAAGGAGTGGGAGTCCGTCTCGGGCACGCCGTCGCAAGAGGAGATCACAAGCATTTACGCCCGGCACGGCGCGAAACCCGTTGGCCCGCCCCTGCGCGACCGCGACGTGCACGGGTGAGCCGGGTGGAGCACCACGAGGCCGAAGGGCTCGATACCGGCCATCTGCGCCGGGTGCAGATCGTCGCGCTGGCCCTGGTCTCCTACACGCCGGCCGTGGCGCTGGCCACGGTGCCGTTCCTGCTGGTGGTCGGTGCGGGCCACGGCAGTTGGCTGGGCGCACTGATCGGAGCCGTGGGCATCGGTTGCGTCGGGGTGGCCGTGGTGACCTTCGCCCGGCGTTTCGTGGTGACCGGCACGCTCTACTCCTACATCGACCACGTCTTCGGCCCGTGGGCTCGCGTCGTGATGGGGTCCTCGCTGCTGCTGGGCTACGTCGCGCTGATCGCCGGGGTGTCCATGACCAGCGGCATCTTCGCCGGCAGCTTCCTGGTGGCGGCCGGGTTCGAGTCGGGCCTGAACGCCGGCCCGATGGCGGTGACCACCACCGTCGCCATGGTGGTGGCCGCCGCGCTCGCCTACCGGGGCCTGGACACCTCGGTGCGCACGGCGGTGATCCTGACCGTGCTGACGCTGCCGATCACCGTGGTGGTCACCGTCGCCGTCGCGGCGCACACCGGCCTGGCCCTGCCGGCGCAGCTGCGCCTGGACGGCTCGACATTCGGCGGCATCGTCAACGGGGTGGCCGCGGCGGCGGTGTTCCTGGTCGCCTTCGAGAGCTCGGCGGCGCTCGCGGCGGAGACCCGCGACCCGAAGCGGAACGTGCCGCTGGCCGTGATGAGCGTCCCGGTCGTGCTCGGCGGGTGCTACCTGCTGGCCACGCTGCTGCAGGTCCCCGGGCTGATGGCGGCGTCGGACGCGCTGGCGGCCGGGATGTCCCCGCCCGCCGCGCTGGCCGTGCAGGCCGGGCTTGGCCAAGGACTCGCGATGATGACCGATGCCGCGCTGGCCGTCGCCAACGTGGCCTCGCTGATCGCCTTCGTCAACTACGGTTCCCGGTTCGTGGCCACCCTGGCCACGGACGAGCTGGTGCCGCGCCGGCTGGCCGGCGTGCACCCGAGGCACCTCAGCCCGGCCGCGGCGATCGTGGTTCTCTCCGTGGTCGCGCAGCTGGTGCTGCTGGTGCTGTTGGCGGTGTGGCCGGACCATCTGGTCACCGGGGTACTGCCGTCGATCTCCACGCTGACCGTCTACCTGTGGCTTATCCCGTACGTGTTGATCTGCATCGGCGCGATCGTGCTGGCTGCGCGGGAGCGGGCGCTGACCCCGACACTTGCGGTCAGCGCGCCGGCCGGTGCGGCGGCGATGGTGTGGGTCTACGTGAACGCGCTGGTCAACCCGCCGCCGGCGCCGGTGAGTTGGATGGCGGTGATCTTCGCGGTGACCGTTGCGCTGGTGGTCCTCGCGCTCGGTGTGCGGGAGCGGACCGCGCGGGCGACGGTGGAGACCGAATGACCGGGCGCGCCTCCGGCCCGCTGGCCGGAACGACGGCACGCTGGACCGCGCTCGCGAGACAGCGACGAACCAAGGAATCCGGGCGACCGACCTCGCCCGGCTGGGCGTCGCCCACCGGGTCATCGCGGAGCTCCCCGACGCGGCGGCCGAGCCGAAGGCCTTCGCGCGCCGCTTGGTGAAGGCGATCGCCTATGAACTCGCCGACATGGACGAGAAGGTGAACGAGCCATGCGTCTGAACTGCGTATCGCAACCCCAGCAAGATCGCTACCAGCTGCCCGGTGGCGGATTCGCGACGTTGGCCCTTTTGTCCTTCGCGATGCTGATCGTTTCGCTCGATCAGTACATCGTGGTGGTCGCCCTACCGGCAATCGGTCGTGATCTCGGCTACTCCGCCCAGACATTGCAGGCGGTGATCAGCGCCTACGCCGTGGCGTCCAGCGGCTTCCTTCTTTTCGGTGGACGAGCCGCCGACCAACTCGGGCGTCGCCGCATGCTGGCTACCGGGCTGACGCTCTACGCCTTAGCCTCGCTAGCCGGAGGGCTGGCGGACCGTCCCGGGATTCAGCTGAGCGCGCGGGCATTGCAGGGACTCGGTGGGGCGCTGATATTCCCGAGTACCTTGGCCCTGATCAACACCACATTCAACGAGGGCCCTGAGCGCAACCGAGCATTGGGGATCTGGGGCGGATCCGGCGCGGCCGGGCTGGTGATTGGGGTCCTTCTCGGCGGAGTCCTCACTCGCGTCCTCGGCTGGCAGGCGGTGTTCTTCGTCAACGTGCCGCTGGCCGTCCTTGCCCTCGGTCTGTTGTTTTTCGTGGTCGCCGCCGACTCGCCCCGCGACGCGACCCGCTCGTTCGATCTAGCGGGAGCACTATCCGCCACCGTCGCCATCACTCTGCTTGTGTTCGCGCTGGTCCAGGGGCCCGAGTTGGGCTGGGGCTCACCGTGGGTGGTTGGCGCGATCACCGCCGGAATCCTGTCCGCGGTGACGCATGTGCTTGTCGAGCGGCGCAGCGGCAATCCGCTCGTGCCGCCTCGGCTGATCAGGAACCGGACGCTGTTGATCGCGACTTCGATCGCATTCATGTTCATGGCCACGTTCGGCTCACTGCTCTATTTCCTGTCGATCTACCTTCAGAATGTGCGCGGGTACGGAGCGCTGGAGGCCGGTCTCGGCTTCGTTGCCCCGACTGCCGCGGTGGTCACCGGATCGGCCGTCGCAGGCAATGTGGTATCGGCTCTGGGATTGCGACGCACGTTGCTGGGAGCACTGTTGGTCGGTGCACTCGGTTCGGTCGCCCTAGCCTTGGCGATGACGCCCGACAGCTCTTATCTCGCGCTGTTGCCCGGTCTCATTGCGGTGAGCATTGCCGACGGGATCGTATTCACCGCAATATTCATTGCCGGCGCAACTGGCGTCGGAGCGGGCGAGCAGGGCGTCGCGTCCGGAATCGTCTCGACCGGCTCCGGTATTGGTGCAGTGATCGGGTTGGCGCTGCTCGTTCTCGCGGCCAACGCACACCTGGACGGACTCGCGGGCGAACAGCTGCGTCATGCAACCTCGGATGGGGCACGAACCGCCGTCCTATGGATCGGCTGCGGAATCGTCCTGACATTCTTCATCGCGTCAAGGCTACGCATTCCGAGCACGAAATAGAGCCGAGCGGGGTCCGCGGTTACCGGGTCGTGGTGCCGATGCGGCGTTTGGTCCATACGTCGTAGGCCACCGCCGCGAGCAGCACCAGGCCCTTGACCAGCATGACCCGCTCGCTGGGTGAGCCGATCAGGGACATGCCGTTGTTGATCACCGCCATGATCAGGCCGCCGGTGATGGCGCCGACGACCTTGCCGACGCCGCCCTGCACGGCGGCGCCGCCGATGAACGAGGCGGCGATCGCGTCGAGCTCGAAGTTGATGCCGGCGGTCGGGCCGGCCTGGTTGAGCCGGCCGGCGAAGATGATCCCCGCGATGGCGGCCAGCACGCCCATGTTCACGAAGATCCAGAAGGTGACCGACTTGACCTTCACCCCGGACAGGGTGGCGGCCTGCAGGTTGCCGCCCACGGCGTAGATGTGCCGGCCGAACACGGCCCGGTTGGTCAGCAGGGAATACCCGATGACCAGCCCGGCGAGCAGCACCAGTACCCACGGCAGGTTCTTGAACCGGGCCAGCTGGACCACGACGAACAGCGTGACCAGCGCGGCCAGGCCGATCCGGAGCGCGAAGACGGTGAACGGCTCGACCACCTGCCCGTAGCCGAGGCGGGCGGCGCGGGCCCGCCATTGCGTGGTGGCGATCGCGGCGACCAGCGCGAGACCGACCAGCAGGGTGAACAGGTCCGCGCCGCCGAGCGGGCCGAGCCCGACGTTGCCGAGGAACCCGTCCAGGAAACCGTTGGACAGGGTGCGCACGGCATCGGGGAACGGGCCGATGCCCTGGTTGCCGAGGATGGTCAGGGTGACCGCCCGGAACACCAGCATGCCGGCCAGGGTCACGATGAACGCCGGGATGCCGAAGTAGGCGACCCAGTAGCCCTGGAACGCGCCGATCGCCGCACCGGCCGCGACGGTGACCAGCAGCGCGACCGGCCACGGCAGGTGCAGGTCCACCATGAGCACCGCGGCCAGGGCGCCGGTGGCCGCCACCACCGAGCCGGCGGAAAGGTCGATGTGCCCGGAGATGATGATCAGGATCATCCCGATGGCCAGGATCAGGATGTAGGAGTTCTGCACGATGATGTTGGAGATGTTCTGCGGCTGCAGCAGCGCGCCGTTGGTGAGCACGGTGAACAGCACTACGATCAGCGCGAACGCCACGTAGATGCCGCTCTGCCGGGGGTTGATGGAGAAGCGGCGCCCGGGCGCGGGGTCGGCCGGAGGGGCCGCGCCGCTGGTCTCGGTGGGGATGATGCGGGTCATCGCGGTCCGCTCCCGTCCTGGGTCATCAGCTGCATGAGGCGTTCCTGGGTGGCGTCTGCCCGGTCCAGCTGGCCGGTGATCCGCCCGGCGGACAGGGCGTAGATCCGGTCGCAGATGCCCAGCAGCTCCGGCAGCTCGGAGGAGATCACCAGGATGGCTTTGCCCTCCTCGGCCAGCCGGTTGATGATCGTGTAGATCTCGTACTTGGCGCCCACGTCGATGCCCCGGGTCGGCTCGTCCAGGATCAGCACGTCCGGGTCGGTGAAGATCCATTTGGACAGCACGACCTTCTGCTGGTTGCCGCCGGACAGTTTCCCGGTGACGCCGGCGACGGTCGGGGCCTTGATGTTCAGGTCGCGCCGGAAGCGCTCGGCGACCCGGTACTCCTCGTTGTCGTCCACCCAGCCCCGGCGGGCCAGCTTGTCCAGCCGGGCGGCGGAGACGTTGCGTTTGATGTCGTCGATGAGGTTGAGGCCGTAACGCTTGCGGTCCTCGGTGGCGTAGGCGATCCGGTGGCGGATCGCGTCGGCCACCGTGCGGACCTCGATGGGCTGGCCGCCCTTGACCAGGCGGCCGGAGATGCCGACCCCGAAGGACCGGCCGAACACGCTCATCGCCAGTTCGGTGCGGCCGGCGCCCATCAACCCGGCCAGCCCGACGATCTCGCCGGCGCGCAGGGTCAGGTTCGCGTTCGCCACCACCACCCGGTCCGGCTGGGTCGGGCTGTGCACGGTCCAGTCCTCGATCCGCAGCACCTCGGGCCCGATCCGCGGCCGGCGCGGGGGATAGCGGTGCTCCAGGTCGCGGCCGACCATCCCGGCGATGATCCGGTCCTCGGTGACCGCCTCGTCCCGCATGTCCAGCGTCTCGATGGTCCGGCCGTCGCGCAGGATGGTGAGCGAGTCGGCGATCGCCGCGATCTCGTTCAGCTTGTGCGAGATGATCACACAGGTGATGCCCTGGTCACGCAGTTCGCGCAGCAGGTTGAGCAGGTGCGCGGAGTCGTCGTCGTTGAGCGCGGCGGTCGGCTCGTCCAGGATCAGCAGCCGCACCTGCTTGCTCATCGCCTTGGCGATCTCCACCAGCTGCTGCTTGCCCACCCCGATGTCCAGCACCGGGGTGACCGCCTTCTCCCGCAGGCCGACGCGGGCCAGCAGTTTCTCCGCCTCGTGGTTGGTGCGGTTCCAGTCGATCAGGCCCCGGCTGGCGCGTTCGTTGCCCAGGAAGATGTTCTCCGCGATGGACAGCTGGGGGCACAGCGCCAGCTCCTGGTGGATGATCACGATGCCGCGCCGCTCGCTGTCCCGGATGCTGTGGAACGCGCACGGCTGGCCGTCGAAGGTGATCTCGCCCTGGTACGACCCGTGCGGGTGCACGCCGGAGAGCACCTTCATCAGCGTGGACTTGCCGGCGCCGTTCTCCCCGCAGACGGCGTGGATCTCGCCCCGGCGCACGGCGAGGTTCACCTCCGCCAGCGCCGTCACCCCGGGGAAGGTCTTGGTGATCCCGCGCATTCGCAGGATGTGATCGCTCATCGCGCTAACGCAGCTGGGCGGCGGTGTAGTAGCCGGAGTCGATCAGTTCTTTCTGGTAGTTGTCCTTGTAGACGACCACCGGCTGCAGCAGGTACGAGGGCACCACCTTGACCCCGTTGTTGTAGTCGGTGGTGTTGTTCACCTCGGGCTTTCCGCCCTTCAGCGCGGCGTCGGCCATCTTCACGGTGATGTCGGCGAGCTGGCGGGTGTCCTTGTAGACGGTGGCGAACTGCTCCCCGGCGATGATCGACTTCACCGACGCCACCTCGGCGTCCTGCCCGGTGACCGTCGGGTAGGGCTGGCCGGCGGTGCCGTAGCCGTTGCTCTTCAGCGCGGACAGGATGCCGATGGACAGGCCGTCGTAGGGCGACAGCACGCCGTTGACCTTGTCGCCACCCCGGTAGGTGGTGGTCAGCAGGTCCTCCATGCGCCGCTGCGCGGTGGCCGGGTCCCAGCGCAGGATGGCGACCGTGTTGAAGTCGGTCTGCCCGCTCTTCACCCGCAGGGTGCCCCGGTCCAGGTAGGGCTTGAGCACGGACAGCGCCCCGTTGAAGAAGAACGTGGCGTTGTTGTCGTCCGGCGAGCCGGCGAACAGCTCGATGTTGAACGGCCCGGTGGCGGTGCCGTCGCCGCCGTCGGGCCGCTTCAGCCCGAGCCCGACCAGCAGCGACGTGGCCTGCTCCACGCCCACCTTGAAGTTGTCGAACGTGGCGTAGTAGTCGACGTTCGGGCTGTTGCGGATGAGCCGGTCGTAGGCGATCACCGGGATGTGCTTGTCGGCGGCCTCCTGCAGTTGGGTGGTCAGCGCGGTGCCGTCGATCGAGGCGACCACCAGCAGCTTGGCGCCCTTGGTGATCTGGTTCTCGATCTGGTTCACCTGGGTGGGGATGTCGTTCTCCGCGTACTGCAGGTCCACCGCGTAGCCGAGCTTCTCCAGTGACGCCTTGATGTTGTCCCCGTCGTGGATCCACCGCTCGGAGGACTTGGTCGGCATGGTCACCCCGACCAGCGCGCCGGCCGAGGAACCGGCCGAGGGGGCCTGGTCCACGGTCTTCTGGCTGGATCCGCAGGCCGACAGGGCCAGGGCGAGCGCCGCGACGGCGGCGATTCGGGTCAGCTTCATCATCTCTCCATTGAGGGTGTGGCGGGATCAGCCGCGGGCGGCCAGGCCGTGGGCCAGCCGGTAGTAGGCCTGGTTCCAGCGGACCCGGTCGGCGAACGCCGCCGGGGTGCTGTCCTGATCGATCACGAGCAGCTCGGTGTGCACCATCTCGGCGAAGTCGCGCAGCGTGTCCGGGGTGACGTCCCCGGTCAGCACGGTGTGGTGCGGGCCGCCGGCGGTGAGCCACAGCTCGGCCGACGTGGCCAGCGACGGGGCCGGCCGCCACACCGCCCGCGCGACCGGCAGGTTCGGCAGCGGCTGGTCCGGGGGAACCACCTCGATCCGGTTGGCCACGAAGCGGAACCGGTCGCCCAGGTCGACCAGCCCGATCACCGTGGCCTCCCCGGGGGCCGCGTCGAACACCAGCCGGACCGGGTCCTCCCGGTCGCCGATGCCCAGCGGGTGGATCTCGCAGCTCGGCGTGGCCGCCGCGATGCTCGGGCAGACCTCGAGCATGTGCGCGCCGAGGATCTTCGGCTCGCCCGGGCCGAAGTGGTAGGTGTAGTCCTCCATGAACGAGGTGCCCCGGCGGCCGCCGGCGCCCATCTCCTTCACGGCGGCGAGCAGCGCGGAGGTCTTCCAGTCGCCCTCGCCGCCGAACCCGTAGCCGTCCGCCATCAGCCGCTGCACGGCCAGCCCGGGCAGCTGGCGCAGCCCGCCGAGGTCCTGGAAGTTGGTGGTGAACGCGCCGAACCGGCCGGCGACGAGGAACTCCCGCAGGCCCGCCTCGATCCTTGCGGCGTAGCGCAGCGACCCGTGCCGGGCGCCGCCCCGGGCCAGCTCGGGGGCCAGCCGGTAGGTGTCGGCGTACTCGGCCACCAGCGCGTCCACCTCGGCGTCGGGCACCGCGTCCACCCGCTCGACCAGGTCGTTCACCCCGTAGGTGTTGACCGAGACGCCGAACCGCAGCTCGGCCTCCACCTTGTCGCCCTCGGTCACCGCGACGTCGCGCATGTTGTCGCCGAACCGGGCCAGCCGCAGCCCGTCGAGGTGGTCGCGGCCGGCGGCGGCCCGGATCCACCCGTCGATCCGGGAAACCAGTCGCGGGTCGCTCGCGTGCCCGGCCACCGTCTTGCGGGCCACGCCCAGCCGGGTCTGCAGGTAGCCGAACTCGCGGTCCCCGTGCGCGGCCTGGTTGAGGTTCATGAAGTCCATGTCGATGGACGCCCACGGCAGCGCCGCGTTCAGCTGGGTGTGCAGGTGCAGCAGCGGCTTGCGCAGGGCGTCCAGCCCGGTGATCCACATCTTGGCCGGGGAGAAGGTGTGCATCCAGGCGATCACGCCCAGGCAGTCCGGGTCGGCGTTCGCGTCCAGCATCACCCGCCGGATGTCCGCCGTCTCGGTGAGTACCGGCTGGCCCACGACCTCGGCGGACAGCCCGCCCGACGCGGTCAGCATGCGCTGGATTCGCGCGGACTGGTCGGCGACCTGGTCCAGCGTCTCCGGCCCGTAGAGGTGCTGGCTGCCGGTGAGAAACCACACGCTCGGCTTGCCACCGGTGTGTGCGCCGTTCATGCCCGCTCCTGCCCGTAGACGTTCTGGTACCGCTGGAAGAGGCTGGTGACGTCGGCCGGCGCCAGCTCGGCCGGCGTGCCCAGCTGCCGGGAGATGTGCACGGTGCGGGCGACGTCCTCGAGCATCACCGCCGCCTTGACCGCGTCCCGGGCGCCGCGCCCGACGGTGAACGGGCCGTGCCCGGCCATCAGGACGGCGGGGGAGCGGCTGCCCCGCAGGGTGTCCACGATGCCCCGGCCGATGGTGTCGTCGCCGATCAGTGCGAACGGCCCGACCGGGATGTCGCCGCCGAACTCGTCGGCGATCATGGTGAGCACGCACGGGATCGGCTCGGCTCGGGCGGCCCACGCCGTGGCATAGGTGGAGTGGGTGTGCACCACCCCGCCGACCTCGGGCATGTGCCGGTAGACGTAGGCGTGCGCGGCCGTGTCCGAGGACGGCGAGCGGTCCCCCTCGACCAGCACGCCGTGCAGGTCGGTGACCACCATCGCCTCCGGGGTGAGGTCCTCGTACCGCACCCCCGACGGCTTGATCACCATCAGGTCCTGGCCCGGCACCCGCGCGGACACGTTCCCGGCGGTCCAGATGACCAGCCCGTTGCGGGTCAGCTCGCGGTGCAGCTCGGCGACCTCGCGGCGCAGCCGGGCCACGGTCGCGCCGACTTCCGGCGTCATACGTGGGCCTCCTCGAGGACGAGGTTCGTCGTGGCCGCGCGGCGGCGGGCCTTGAGCCGGTGCATCACGTCGTTGGCGCCGCGCCCGAAGTAGTCGTGCAGCGCGGTGTAGTCGGCGTAGACCTGGTCGTAGGCCGAGGCGTTCGCCGGGATGGGCCGGTAGACGGTGGGACCCAGCGACCCCATGGCGGCAGCGGCGGCGCGGATGTCCGGGTAGGCCCCGGCCGCCACCGCCGCATGGATCGCCGAACCCAGCGCCGGTCCCTGCGCCGAGCCGATCGTGGACAGCGGCAGGTTGGTCACGTCGGCGTAGATCTGCATGAGTAACCGGTTCGTCAGCAGGCCACCGGCAACGATCAGCTCGGTGACCGGCACGCCGGCGCCCCGGAACGCCTCGATGATCGTGCGGGTGCCGAACGCGGTCGCCTCGAGCAGCGCGCGGTAGGTGTCCTCGGCCCGGGTCGCCAGGGTCTGCCCGACGACCACGCCGGACAGCTCGTGGTCGACCAGAACCGAGCGGTTGCCGCTGTGCCAGTCCAGCGCGAGCAGGCCGTGCTGCCCGACCCGCTGTCCGGCGGCCAGCTCGGTCAGCAGCTCGTGGGTGGAGATGCCGCGCTCGCGGGCAGTGTCGTGATAGGCGGCCGGCACCCCGTGCTCGACGAACCAGCCGAAGATGTCACCCACGCCGCTCTGCCCGGCCTCGTACCCCCACAGGCCGGGCACGATCCCGCCGTCCACCACGCCGCACATGCCGGGCACCTGCCTCGGCTCGACCCCGTTCACCACGTGGCAGGTCGAGGTGCCCATGATCGCCACCATGCTGCCCGGCCGGACCGCCCGGGCGGCGGCCGCCGTGACGTGCGCGTCCACGTTGCCGACCGCCACCGCGATGCCCTCGGGCAGCCCGGTCCACCCCGCGGCCCGCGCGCACAGCCGGCCGGCCCGCTCGCCCAGCTGCCCCAGCGGGTGCCGCAGCTTCGCCGCGACGAACTGCTCGAAGCCGGGGTCCAGCTCGCGGCAGAACTCCGCCGACGGGTAGTCGCCGTCCTGCAGGATGCCCTTGTAGCCGGCGCTGCAGGCGTTGCGCACATAACGGCCGGTCAGTTGCCAGACGATCCAGTCGGCCGCCTCCACCCAGTGCCGCATCGCCGCATAGACCGCCGGCGCCTCCTGGAGCAGCTGCAGGCCCTTGGCGAACTCCCACTCCGAGGAGATCAGCCCGCCGTAGCGGGCCAGCCACGGTTCGCTACGGAGCCGCGCCAGCTCGTTGACCCGGTCGGCCTGGGGCTGCGCGGCGTGGTGGCGCCACAGCTTGACGTAGGCATGCGGCTCGTCGGCGAACTCGGCCAGCTCGCACAGCGGGGTGCCGTCCGCCGTGGTCGGGAGCATCGTGCAGGCGGTGAAGTCGGTGCCGATGCCGACCACGTCGGACGGGTCGGCTCCCGCCTCGGCCAACGCGGCGGGCACCGCGGTGCGCAGCACCTCCCGGTAGTCCGAGGGCACCTGGAGCGCCCAGTCCGGCGGCAGCGCCCGGCCGCCGGTCGGCAGTTCGCGGTCGAGTACGCCGTGCCGGTAGGCGGTGACCGCGCTGCCCAGCTCGGCGCCGTCCCGCACGCGCACCACCACCGCGCGCCCGGACAGCGTTCCGAAGTCCACGCCCACAACCAGGGCAGCGGCGGGATCCATCGACATGGCCGAACACCTTCGTTCGAGCTGGCAGCGGGGATGCGCCGCGACCTGGTATCGCGACCGGCCAAATTGTTAGCGATAACATTCGGTCGCGTCAAGCGGTCTGGGCAAGGTGCCGGTGTCGGTTGGCGTGGCGACCGGGTTGGTCAGCCGGGCGGCGGCGCCACGCTGTTCCGCTCGATCAGCGTCGGCGCGAGCATCACCGGCGCGGTCGGCAGCGGGTCCGACCGCAGCTGCGCGACCAGCAGCCGTAGGGCGTGTTCGGCCACGGCGTGGAAGTCGGGCCGGACCGTGGTCAGCGGCGGGATGAGGTAGCCGGCTTCGGGCACGTCGTCGAAGCCGACGATGCTGACCTCCTCCGGCACTCGGCGGGACCGTTCGTGCAGCGCGCGCAGCAGCCCGATCGCGAGGTGGTCGTTCGCGGCGAAGATCGCGGTGAGCTCCGGGATGCGTGCGAGCATGTTGCCCGCCCGGTAGCCGGCCGCGGCCGACCAGTCCGCAGGCACGACGGGCGGTATCTCGGCACCGGCGTCGCGCAGCGAGGCCTCCCAGCCGGCGACCCGGCTGGCGCTGTCGAACCAGTCCGTGGGGCCGGACACGTGCCAGACCGTCCGGTGACCGGCGGCCAGCAGGTGTTCGGTGGCTGCCCGGGCGCCGGCCTCCTGGTCGACGGTGACTGTCGGGCGACGCGGATCACCGTCGATCGTCACCAGCGGGGTATCGATCCGCAGCGCGTCCAGCGCCTCGTTCGCCGAGGCCACCGGCGCGATCAGCGCGATGCCCGCGACGCGCTCGTCCAGATGCCGCTGCACCACGGCACTGATCGATTCGCGGTCGAACCTGGCCACGCTGCCCACACTGACCGCGAAACCGGCCGAGGCCGCGGCCTGTTCGAAGGCGGTCAACAGCGAGGTCGGGCCGTACAGGGTGGTGTTCAGCCCGACCACCCCCAGCACCTGGCTCCGCCCGGTGACCAGCGTGCGCGCCGCCCGGTTCGGGCGGTAGCCGAGCTCGAAGATCGCCGCGCGCACCCGCCGCGCCGTCTCCGCGCGGACATTGGGGTGGTCGTTCAACACCCGTGAGACGGTCTGGTGGGATACTCCGGCCAGGCGAGCGACATCGATCATGGCGGGCTCGCGGATGCTCTCCGAGATCGCCGGACGGCGCCCCGGCCCGCGCTCGCCCACGGTGCCCATCCTTGCCCTTACCGGTGCCCGTTGTATCGAGTCCCGCGACACGCGGACCCCGCCTGATCGAGGCCGCCGGCGGCCGGTGGACGACCTCTGTTATCGCTCACATCCGGAAATCTAACATCGAGGCCCGGTGTAGCGAGTTGGAGGAACCCGATTGGGAGCGGTCAGCGCCGGGGCCGATATCGGAATCAGTGGTCAGCCCAGCGATACACCGATGAGACCGTGATCGTGGGCGGTGTTGGGCCGGACCCTGGCGGTGTGCCTGAGATTACCTATGCCGAATTGCCGGCACCCGCGCTGACGGCGGCGCGTAGTGAGGCCGCTTCGGTGTCGACCATTGAGCGGATCTTCGCCGCGCCGAGGCGGCCGAGGGGTGAGCCCAGTGGGCCGTCCATGGTGAAGCTCAGCTCAACCGTGCAGGCGGCGTCGCCGGCCGGGGTGATGATGTGGTCGGCCGACTGGCGAACGCCGAGCCGGTTGCTGCCCCAGCGGAAGCGCCGTCCCGTCTCCAGCAGGTCGACGGTGTAGGTGGCGACGCCCCGACCCGGTTGCTTGATGCGCAGGACGGCGCCGGTCGCCAGCTGGTCGCCGGTGATCGACTCCACGGTGGGTGTCCAGGAAGGCCAGTGGTGAACGTCGGCCAGGACCGACCAGGCGCGGTCGGCGGGGACGTCGAGGGTTATCCGGGTTGCGTGGTGCATGCTGGAGCCTCCTGGTTTGACCATTTGGTCTAGTTTGCGTCAGGATAGACCAAATGGTCAAAAATGGCGGTGGTCGGCCCCGGCAGGCGCTGGCCGAGGCCGCGCTGGAGTACCTGCTTGCCGGCGGCCGGCCGGAGCAGAGCCTGCGTGCGCTGGCGGCCGGGATCGGAGTCAGTCACTCTTTGCTGCTGTACCACTTCGGTTCCGCCACGGGTTTGCTCGGCGCGGTTCACGTGGCTTGTGAGCAGCGGGAACGGGAACATTTGGCGGCGCTGCGAGCGTCCGGCGACGATCCGGTCGCGGTCATGCGCGCGATGTGGCGGCACCTGTCCGAGCCGGCTCTGTGGCCGCTGTATCGGCTCGGGTTCGCCCTGCGGGTCCGGGCCGACGTCCCGACCAGCGATCAGCAGGCGCAACGCGACGCGTGGGTCGACGCGCTCGGCCCGCTTCTGGCCGCGACCGGGGTGAGCGGACCGGTGGTGCGCGATGAGGCGTTGCTGTGGGTGGCGACCGCCCGGGGCCTGCTCTGGGAGCTGGTCACCGGCGCCGACCCGGACGCGGTACACCGCGCCGCCGAGCGTTTCATCGCGCAAGTGGGTGCCGCTCGGTAGCTTCGCTCAGCGGTCGGGCGCTTAACCGGATCTGGAGGGCCCGTCTCCACTCGTCGCGCTGTCGGCGAGGCCGTCCAGCGCGGCCGGTGCGGAAACGAGACAGCCGCCGCCCGGAACCGATGCATCCGGCTCGGGCGGCGGCTATCCCCTTTGCGGCTCTGAGGGGTGTCTTTCCCGGACGGTGAGCCGCACACTGAATAACGCGTGGTACGGGAGGCCGTTACGTGCTCGATCGGGTAGCGCCCGCGCGGGCCGCGTCCTACTCGTGTGTCGCGGTCCGGCAGGCCTTTCTTGGCTCGCACGTTGAAGCCGGCACTCCGCCAGGAGACCGCAACGGTTTCGGGTGTCAGCCCGGGTCCGATCAGCGGCTCGGTTCCCAGCCGCGGCGCACGGGCCGGCTGCCGGGACTTGCCGACCGTGAGCGGTAGACGATGTAGGGCCGGAAGAGGTAGCCCAGCGGCGCGGTGAACGCGTGCACGAGGCGAGTGAACGGCCAGATCACGAACAGCGCCATGCCGATAAGGGTGTGCACCTTGAACCCGAGCGAGGCCGCACTCATCGAGGCGACGTCGGGTTGAAGCACGAACAGCGACCGGAACCAGGGCGACACGGTTTCCCGGTAGGGGTGTTGTTCACCCAGCACGCCGGTGCCGAGCAGCGTGGTTGCCAGGCCCGCGAGGATCGCCGCGACCAGGACGATGTACATGGCCTTGTCGTTGCGGGTGGTGGCCATGAACACCGGACCGGTGGTGCGCCGGCGGTAGATCAGGATGCCGACCCCGACCAGGGTGCAGAATCCGGCGATCGCGCCCAGCACAAGCGCCTGGAGGTGATACGCCTGCTCGGTCATGCCGATTGCTTCGGTCCAGCTGGCCGGGATGATCAGACCGATGACGTGGCCGATGATCACTACGAGCAGCCCGAAGTGGAACAGGGGGCTGCCGATGCGCAGCAGCCGCGACTCGTACAGTTCGCTGGAGCGAGTGGTCCAGCCGAACTTGTCGTAGCGGTAGCGCCAGATGGTGCCCCCGATCAGCACGGCGAGCATGACGTAGGGCAATACCGCCCACAGCAGTAGGTCGATCCAGCTCATCGGGTTGCTCCCAGCTCGAAGGGGGGCAGTTCCAGGCCGACCTGTTCGCGCGGTGGGCCGGTGCGGGCGAGTGCCTTGGCTTCGGCGAGGTCGGCGGGCGAGGCACCGGGCAGCAGCGCGCACACCGCCTGGACCGGGGCCGCGTACGGGGTGGTGGCCTCGAGCAGCGCCAGGCGCAGCAGCTCGATGCCCGGCCGGTGTTCCTGGAGCAGCGCCAGTCCGTCGGCCAGCTCGACGGTCGCGGCGTATTCGAGCACGATCGGCAGGTAGTCCGGCAGCTCGGTGCCGGTGAGTTCGGTGCCCGCCTCGCGGTAGCGCCGCTTCAGCTCGGCGAGGGCGCCGCCGCGCCGGCGGGTCTCGCCGTGGGTCCACCAGGTCAGGTAGAGGCAGCAGCGTCGGCGGCGGTCGAACACGTCCACGTAGTGGCGGGCGAGCTCCCCGGGTAGCTGTGCCCGCGTCCCGTCGAGGAACGCGCGTAGGTGCTGTTTCGGGTCGCTGTCGGGGAGTGCCTCGACTCCGGCGTGCACGGTAGGCCACAACGCCCGCACCGTGTCGTCGGGATATTGCAGGCATACGGCCGAGGCCTGCAGCACCGAACGGGCCGCGCTGGTGGGGTAGTGGAGGTTCATCGCTGGTCCGACGGGTCGCGCCGGCGCGGGAACAGGCCGGCTGGGCGGCCCTTGCCGTCCCAGTTGAGCAGGTTCACCCGGCCCCGCGGCATGCCTGGGTCGGTGACCTCGTCGCTGGTCTGCCGGTTGCGCAGCGCGTGGAAGGTCTCCACCGACACCGGAGCCGGGCGACCGGAGGCTTCGCCGAAGGGGCCGCTGTCGAGCATGCCGGGTCCGCCGTCGAAGTCCAGGCTGCAGCCGATTTCTTCCAGGTCGTGCGCCTGGGCCTGGTGCGTGGTGGGGATGACGTAGCGGTCCTCGTACTTGGCGATGGCGAGCAGCCGGTACAGCTCGGTCAGCTGGCCGCCGGTCATCCCGACCTCGGCCGGGATGGACTCGTCGGCGGGGCGTTCGAGAGTGATGTCGCGCAGGTAGGAGCGCATCGCGGCGAGCGTGCGCAGCACCCGGCGGACCGGTTCCGGGTCGCCGGCGGTGAACAGCTCGGCGAGGTACTCGACCGGGATGCGCAGGGCGTCGATGGCGCCGAACAGGTTGCCCGCCCGTTCGCCGTCGTGGCCGGTCTCGGTCAGCCGCTCCACCACCGGCGACAGGGGCGGGATGTACCAGACCATCGGCATGGTGCGGAACTCCGGGTGCAGCGGCAGCGCCACCCGGTATTCCTTGGCCAGCCGGTACACCGGGGAGCGGCGTGCCGCGTCCAGCCAGTCCTCGGGGATCCCCTCGGCCCGCGCGCCGGCGATCACCTCGGGGTCGGTGGGGTCGAGCAGGATGTCCAGCTGGGCCTGGTAGAGGTCGTGCTCGTCGGCGACGGAGGCGGCCTGGGTGACCCGGTCGGCGTCGTAGAGGAACAGCCCGATGTAGCGCAGCCGCCCGACGCAGGTTTCGCTGCACACCGTGGGCAGCCCGACCTCCACCCTGGGGTAGCAGAAGGTGCACTTCTCCGCCTTGCCGGTGCGGTGGTTGAAGTAGACCTTCTTGTACGGGCAGCCGGTGACGCACATCCGCCAGCCCCGGCACTGGTCCTGGTCGACCAGCACGATCCCGTCCTCGACCCGCTTGTACATCGCCCCGGACGGGCAGGAGGCCACGCAGGACGGGTTGAGGCAGTGCTCGCAGATGCGCGGCAGGAAGAACATGAACGCCCGCTCGTAGTCGAAGCGCACCTTGTCCTCGCACTCGCGGCGCAGCCGCTGCACGATCGGGTCGGCCGGGCCGTGCTCGGGGGCGCCGCCGAGGTCGTCGTCCCAGTTGGCGCCCCATTCGATGGCCATCGGCTCGCCGGTGAGCAGCGACTTGGGCGCGGCGACCGGGAAGTCGTCGCCCAGCGGGGCGCTGGTGAGGTTCTGGTAGTCGTAGGTCCACGGCTCGTAGTAGTCGCGGATGTTCGGCAGCACCGGGTTGGCGAAGATCGAGAGCAGCTTGCGGAGCCGCCCCCCGGCCTTGAGGGTGAGCCGCCCGCGCCGGTTTCGCACCCAGCCGCCGCGCCATTTCTCCTGGTCCTGGTAGCGGCGTGGGTAGCCCTGGCCGGGGCGGGTCTCCACGTTGTTGAACCAGACGTACTCCACGCCGGCGCGGTTGGTCCAGGCCTGCTTGCAGGTGACCGAGCAGGTGTGGCAGCCAATGCACTTGTCCAGGTTCATCACCATGCCCAGCTGGGCCATGACCTTCATCAGTACCGCACCTCCTGGCTGGTCCGGCGGCGGATCACGGTGACCTCGTCGCGCTGGTTGCCGGTCGGGCCGAGGTAGTTGAACGCGAACGACAGCTGCGCGTACCCGCCGATCAAGTGGGTGGGCTTGACCAGGATCCGGGTCAGCGAGTTGTGGATGCCGCCGCGCCGGCCGGTGGCCTCCGAGCGCGGCACGTTCACCACCCGCTCCTGGGCGTGGTAGACGAACACCATGCCGGGCGGTAACCGGTGGGTGACGACCGCGCGGGCGACCAGCACGCCGTTGCGGTTGACCGCCTCCACCCAGTCGTTGTCGGCCACCCCGATACCGGCGGCGTCCGGGACGCTCATCCACACGACCGGCCCGCCGCGGGACAGCGCCAGCATGAACAGGTTGTCCTGGTACTCGGAGTGGATCGACCACTTGGAGTGCGGCGTCAGGTAACGCACGGTGACCGAGGCGCCGTCGCGCACCTCGCCCGGCGTCGGTTCGCCGAACAGCTTGTGCATGTCCAGCGGCGTGCGGTAGAGCGGCAGCGCCTCACCCATCTCGTGCATCCAGTCGTGGTCGAGCAGGAAATGCATCCGCCCGGTGAGGGTGTGCCAGGGCTTGAGCCGTTCGGTGTTCACGGTGAAGGGCGCGTACCGGCGCCCGCCGGTCTCGCTGCCCGACCACTCCGGGCTGGTGATCACCGGCACCGGGCGGGCCTGGGTGTCGGCGAAGGTGATCCGCTTCTCCTCGCTGCCCTCGGCGAGGTCGGCCAGCCGTTGCCCGGTGCGCCGCTCCAGCTGCCGGAACCCCTGCACGGCCAGCCGGCCGTTGGTGGTGGCGGACAGCGCGAGGATCGCCTCGGCCAGCTTGGCGTCGGTGTCGATCGCCGGGCGCCCGTCACCGGCGCCGCCGAGCATCACCCCGTTCTTCGCGGCCAGATAGCGCAGCTCTTCGTCAGGCTGGTAGGTGACCGCCTTGGTGGTCATGCCCAGCCGGTCCAGCAGCGGGCCGAGGCTGGCCAGCTTGTCGGCCACCGCCGGGTAGTCGCGTTCGACCAGCACGAAGTTCGGCATCGTCCGGCCCGGCACCGGCTCGCACTCGCCGGCCCGCCAGTCGAGCACCCGCCCACCCGGCTGCGCGGTCTCGCCCGGGGTGTCGTGCTGCAGCGGCACCGCGACCACGTCGTGGCGCACCCCGAGGTGGGTGCGGGCCAGCTCGGAGAACCGGCGGGCGATCGCGTGGAAGGCGTCGAAGTCGGTGCGCGACTCGAAGGGCAGGTCGATCGCCGGGTTGAACGCGTGCACGAAGGGGTGCATGTCGGTGGTGTTCAGGTCGTGCTTCTCGTACCAGGTGGCGGCCGGCAGCACCACGTCCGAGAGCAGTGTCGAGCTGGTCATCCGGAAGTCCAGCGACAGCAGTAGATCCAGTTTCCCCTCCGGCGGATCGCCGTCAGGCCAGCTCACGTCCCGGGGGCGCCGGTCGGGCGGTGTCTGCTCGGCCATCAGGTTGTTGTGCGTGCCGAGCAGATGTTTCAGGAAGTACTCGTCGCCCTTGGCGGAGGAACCGAGCAGGTTCGCCCGCCACAGCGTCAGGCAGCGCGGCCAGTTCGCCGGGGCGTCCGGATCCTCGATGGCGAACCGCAGCCGGCCGTCGCGCAACCGCCCGGCGACGTGTGCCGCGACGTCCGGGCCGGCGGCCTGGGCCTCGTCGGCCACGTCCAGCGGATTGCGGTCGAACTGCGGGTAGGACGGCATCCAGCCCAGCCGGGTGGCCAGCGCGAGGGTGTCGATGGTGTGCATCCCGGCGAACCGCCCGCTGCCCAGCGGGGAGGCCAGCGCGTCGGCCCGGTATCCGTCGTAGCGCCACTGGTCGGTGTGCGTGTACCAGTACGCGGTGCCGATCATCTGCCGGGGCGGGCGCTGCCAGTCGGTGGCCATCGCCATGGTGGCCCACCCGGTGGCCGGCCGGCACTTCTCCTGGCCGACGTAGTGCGCCCAGCCGCCGCCGTTGCGGCCCATCGACCCGGTCAGCATCAGCAGCGCCAGCACCGCCCGGTAGGTGGCGTCGCCGTGGAACCACTGGCAGATCCCGGCACCCATGATGATCATGGTGCGGCCGTCGGACTCCTCGGCGTTTCGCGCCATCTCCCTGGCCACCCCCACCACCTGCTCGGCGGGTACCGAGGTGATCGGCTCCTGCCAGGCGGGGGTGTACGGCTCGGCGGCATCCTCATAGCCGGACGGCCACGTGCCGGGCAGGCCCTCGCGGTGCACCCCGTACTGGGCCAGCATCAGGTCGAACACCGTGGTGACCAGCCGCCCGGCCACCCTGCGCGCCGGAACGCCCCGGCACAGCACGCCGCCGGAACCGTCGATCGCGTCGAAACGGGGCAGCAGCACCTCCGCGACGTCGGAGGAGCCCAGCAGGGTCAGCTGGGGCGAGACCTCGCCGAGGTCCAGGTTCCACCGGCCCACCCCGGACTCGGTGTAGCGGAACCCGAGCGAGCCGTTCGGCACCACCGGCTCCCCGGTGCGCCCGTCCAGCAGCACGGTCCGCCACGCCGCGCCCTCGTCCTCCTCACCGAGGTCGGCGGCGGTGAGGAACTTGCCGGGGACATAGCCGCCGTCGCGGGCGTCCAGGGTGACCAGGAACGGCAGGTCGGTGTAGCGGCGCACATAGTCCACGAAGAACGGCACCCGCCGCTCGACGAAGAACTCCTTGAGCACCACGTGGCCCATCGCCATCGCCAGCGCCCCGTCGGTACCCGGCTGCGCGGGCAGCCAGGTGTCGGCGAACTTGGTGTTGTCGGCGTAGTCCGGGGACACCACCACGACCTTCTGGCCCTTGTAGCGGGCCTCGGCCATCCAGTGCGCGTCCGGGGTGCGGGTGACCGGCACGTTCGAGCCCCACATCACCAGGTAGGTGGCGTTCCACCAGTCCCCGGACTCCGGCACGTCGGTCTGGTCCCCGAACACCTGCGGCGAGGCCACCGGGAGGTCGGCGTACCAGTCGTAGAACGAGGTCATCGCCCCGCCGATCAGCTCGATGAACCGCGACCCGACCGCATGGCTGACCATGGACATGGCCGGGATCGGGGAGAACCCGGCGATCCGGTCCGGGCCGTAGGCGCGGATGGTGTGCACGTGCGCGGCGGCCACGATCTCCACCGCCTCGTCCCAGGACACCCGCACGTGGCCGCCCTTGCCCCGTGCGGACTGGTAGCGCCGGCGCTTGTCCGGATCGCCGGTGATCTCGGCCCAGGCTTCGACCGGGTCACCCAGGCGCGCCTTCGCCTCCCGGTACATGTCGACCAGCACACCCCGCGCGTACGGGTAGCGCACCCGGGTGGGGGAGTAGGTGTACCAGGAAAATGCCGCGCCGCGCGGGCAGCCGCGCGGCTCATACTCCGGCGAGTCCGGGCCGACCGAGGGGTAGTCGGTCTGCTGGGTTTCCCAGGTGATGATCCCGTCCTTGACGTACACCTTCCACGAGCACGAGCCGGTGCAGTTCACCCCGTGCGTGGAGCGCACCACCTTGTCGTGGCTCCACCGGTCCCGGTAGAACACGTCACCCTCGCGGCCCCCTTCGCGGTAGACCGCGCGCAGGTCGGCCGAGGTGTCGCGGCGGGTGAAGAAACGCCCTGTGCGCAGCAACGCGTCAGTGGCTGGGCTGTCGAGTGCGCCGCCGGCGTGGTGGTGTGGTCCGGGTTCGGGCATGGGCGCCTCCTCGGCAGGTTGCCCACCCACGGTGGCAGCGCCCACCGGGCCGATCAATACCCCGGGCGAAGGTGAGGACCAAGGTCCTTTCCTTCGAATCGAACCGGCCCTGCCGGGTACTCCAACCGCGAGGGACGCTTGTCCAGCAACCACCGAACCGGCGAAAAGGATCGCGTCATGCCCAGTGGAACGCCTCGACCAGCGCTGATGCTGGCAATGGCGACGGTCGGCTTCACGATCACCTTCTGGGCGTGGGCGCTGCTGGCCCCGCTCGGGGCGGCGCTGCGCGAGCAGCTCGGGCTCACCGCGTTCCAGCAGTCGCTGCTGGTGGCCACGCCGGTCATCGTGGGCTCCCTCGGGCGGATCCCGGTGGGTGCACTGACCGACCGGCTCGGTGCCCGCCGGATGTTCCCGGCCGTCGCGCTGCTCACCGTCGCGCCGGTGCTCTACCTCGGGCACGCCGCCGACTCGCTGGCCGGATACCTGGTCGGCGGGTTCTTCCTCGGACTCGGCGGCACGACCTTCGCCATCGGGATCCCGTTCGTCAACGCCTGGTACCCGCCGGCCCGCCGGGGCCTGGCCCTGGGCATCTTCGGCGCGGGCATGGGCGGCACCGCGATCTCCGCGTTCAGCACCGTGCAGCTGACCAAGGCCGTGTCACCCAGCTTCCCGTTCGACCTGGTCGCTGGCGTGCTGGTCGTCTACGTGGTGGTGGCCTACCTGCTGCTGCGCGATCGCCCCGACCGGCCGGTGCCGTCCGGTTCCATGCTGGCCCGGTTGGGCGCGACCCTGCGCATGCCGGCCACCTGGCAGCTGTCCTTCCTGTACGCGGTGGCCTTCGGCGGTTTCGTCGCGTTCAGCGTCTACCTCCCCAGCTACCTGGTCACCAGCTATCAGTTGGACCGTGCCGACGCGGCACTGCGCACCGCCGGGTTCGTGGTGCTGGCCGTGGCGATGCGCCCGGTGGGCGGCTGGCTGGCCGACCGCTATCAGCCGATACCGGTGCTGACCGGCGCCTTCGCCCTCGTGGCGGTGCTCGCGGCGGTCACATCACTGGAGGCGCCGCTGATCCCGGTCGGCACCACCGCCTTCCTGGGCATGGCCGCCGCGCTCGGTACCGGCACCGGCGCGGTGTTCGCGTTGGTCGCCCGGATGGTGGCGGCCGAGCGGGTCGGCGCGGTTACCGGCGTGGTCGGCGCGGCCGGCGGGCTCGGTGGATTCTTCCCGCCACTGGTGATGGGCCTGATCTACGGGGTGTTCGGCGACTACAGCGCGGGCTTCCTGCTGCTGGCGGCCACCGCCGCCGCCGCGGCGTTGTTCACCGCGACCGTGCTCCGGCACCGGGTTGCCGGCGCCCCAGGCCGCCGGCTCCGGCCGGCCACGATGTTCCGTCCGACCGTGAAGCGGGCGCGGTGAACGCCGCGTCCGCACTGACCGCCGCCAGCAGCCTGGTCTGGCTCGGCATGGTGCTCGGCATCTCGTTCCTGGAGGCGCCGCTGAAGTTTCGCGCGCCCGGCATCACCCTGCCTCTGGGCCTCGGCATCGGGCGGCTGGTCTTCCGGGCACTCAACCGGGTGGAGCTCGCGCTGTTGGTGGTGTTGCTCGCCGCCGTGGCGATCGCCCGCCCTGGCCCCGCTGCCGTGGCCGGCGTCGGTGCGCTCGCGCTGTTGCTCGCGGCGCAGCTGATCCTGGTGCGGCCCCGGCTGAACCGGCGCTCGGACCGGGTGCTGGCCGGGGAGCAGATGCCGCGATCCAGGGCGCACCACGCGTACGTGGCGCTCGAGGTCGCCAAGGTCGCCGCGCTGGTCACGGTGGGGTTCACCACGCTCCTACCTTGACGCGGGCGCCCCGTGTGCGGGCGGCTGCGTGATTGTCCGCGGCCATCTCGGCGCCGGGGCGCAGGACGGCGACCAGGAAGTCCGACTCATCGGTGAACGGACGGAGATCCCAGGTGGAAAGCCGAAGGTCGAACGCGAACGCGGCGGCCGCCGCGTCGGTGGCGAACTCGTCGAACCCGTAGTCGCGTCCGGCGCCGAAGCCGATCACCGCCCGGCCCTGGGGGGCGAGATGAGCACGCAGTCGTTTCAGCACCTCGCGGCGGGTGCTCGAGGCGAGAAACGGCATCACGTTCCCGGCGCAGACCACTACGTCGAACGGCGTGACGATCCCTCGCGCGGGCAGGTCGAGTTCCGCGAGGTCGCCGACCAACCAGCACGGCCCGGGATGGTCCTGCGCGGCGGCATCGATCAGGACCGGGTCGATGTCGACGCCGACGACATCGTGCCCGGCCTCGGCCAACGCGCCGCCGATCCGGCCCGGTCCGCAACCGGCGTCGAGGATACGGGCGTGGCGCGGCGCCATCGCATCGACAAACCGGGCCTCCCCGGCAAGGTCGTCGCCCGCGCGAGCCATAGCGCGGAAACGCTCGACGTACCAGGTTGAATGTCCCGGGTCGGCGGCGACCTTGCGCATCCAGATGCTCTGCTCGACCATGCGTGGATCCTCCTCGAACGGACAGGGCCACCGGTACTGGTCGGTGCCGGTGGCGATCAGGGCCTGGCAGGGACCCGCGCTGCATGGTCGGGACTGCGCGATGGTCTCGGGCCGAGCGGCGTCGATGGCGTGGGCAATGGAAGCCTGCCCTCGTCCGTGCGGCGTCTCGACGGCAGAAAGCCACCGGTCCGACCGTCTTTAGGCCTGCCGGGCGGGGTTACCAGAGCTGTTCGCGTGCGTGTGGATCCAGCCGCGCTCCGGTAGGGACCTCGGGCAGGACCAGCGCGTCCGGGTTGGCCACGATCACCGGGACCGGGCTGTGGCGCAGCACGGCGCGGCTGGTGGAGCCGAGCAAGGCCCGTCCGACCGGGCCGCGTCGTCGGCTGCCGGTCACGATGGCTTCGGCCCGGCCCGCGCCTCGCAACAACGCCGTGGACGGATCGCCGGACGGGAACCGGTACTCGACGTGGACGTTGGGGTAGCGCCGCCGCCAGACGTCCAGCTCCGCTTCCGGGCGTGGGTGCTCGGCCGACATGCGGGGGTGGTCGTGGCCGGCGTGCACCACGACGAGGGGGCGGCCCCGCCGGTTGGCCAGGTCGAACGCGACCTCAATCGCGACGGCGTCGTCGGGCACCGAGCTCACACCCAGGACGATGGGGCCGGCCTCGGTGTCCAGTGGCCATCGCCGCACGCCGACGACGGGGCAGTGGGCCTTGCCGCTGACCGCGAGGGTGGTGGAGCCGAGCAGGATCTCGGCGGCACCGCCGGCCCCGGTCAGGCCGAGCACCAGCAGTGAGGATTGTTCGCTGGCCTCGACCAGGGCGGTGACGGTGGTCGTGGGAGTGACTCGGGTGCGGGTCCACACCTCGCCGCGGTGGCGCTTGGCCTCCGCCTCGGCGCCGGCCAGGATCGCGTGGGCGTGTCCTTCTTCGGGTGTGTCGGGAAATTCGGGGCCGATGAACGGGGTGGCGTACAGCAGAGCCAGGTTGTGACGGCGCGCCACGGCCTCTTCCGTTGCCCAGCGGACAGCGGCCAGCGATGCCGTTGAACCGTCGACCCCGACGGTGACGGTCCCGGTCGGGAAGGAGGCCTCATACCGGGTGTCGGGAGCCTGCTCGTTCATGGGTGGCTTCTTTCGTTGACGTGGCGATGACCGGCCGGCGGGCGGACCGTGTCGAGCGTGTGCCGTCCGGGGTCCGGTGGGCGCCCATCGGGCCGGTGAGGGCCACGGTGGGCAGCCCGCCGAACTGCCGGGGCTGGTGGGTGACGATCAGGGCGGCCCGGCCGGTGGTGTAGGCCAGCAGGTCCTGGGCCAGGGCCGTGGCGGTCGGGGTGTCCAAGTGGGCGGTGGGTTCGTCGAGCAGCAGGATGGGGCGGTCGGCGAGCAGCGCGCGGGCGAGGCCGAGGCGTTGGCGTTCGCCCCCGGAGACGGGGGTGCCGTGCGTGCCGAGGCGGGTGTCGAGGCCGTCGGGCAGCGCGTCGAACCAGTCGCCGAGCCGGACCCGGCGCAGACCCGCGATCAGGTGGGTGTCGTCGGCGTCGGGTGCGGCGAGGCGGAGGTTCTCCCGCAGGGTGCTGTCGAACAGGTGGGTGTCGGGTCCGCACCAGGCGATCCGGGATCGCAGGTCGTCACCGGTGCAGCGGCGGGTGTCCAGGTCGTCGGCGTGGATGGTGCCGGCGGACGGGTCCAGGGTGCGCATGAGCGCGGCGAGCACGGTGGATTTCCCGGACCCGGACGGGCCGGTGAGGGCCAGCCGCCGGTCCGGGGAGACGGCGAGGGTGACGTTTTGGACGGCGTCAGTGGGTGAGTCTGGCCAGCGCACCGCCAGGTGAGTGGCGCGTAGTGAGCGGGTTGGCGGCACGGGCGCGGGTCGGCCGGGTTCGGTGCAGGTCGCGGGCATCTGGTCGAGCTCGGCCAGCCGGCGGACGGCGTGGCCGGCGCCGAGCAGGCGTTGGGCCGCCTCGGGCAGGCCGGTGACCAGTTCGGCGGTGGCGAGCGGGGTGAGCGCGAGCACCGCGAGCAGCGGCCCGGCCAGCCCGTCGCCGAGGGCCGCGACGCCGAGGGCGGCGCACGCCACCGCGGTGGCGCCGACGGCGAGGGTGGCCAGGCCGATCCCGGCGCCCCGGGTGAGCGCGGCGGTTCGCAGTGCCCGGGTAAGGGCGGTGTCGCGGGCGGCCACGGCGCGTTGGCGCGGTGCCACCGCGCCGAGGGCGATCAGGTCGGGTGCGGCGGTGAGCAGCTCGACGGTGCCGCTGACCACGTCGGCGCGCAGGGCCGAGGTGCGTCGTTCGGCGGCGCGTCCGGCCAGCGCGGACAGCCCGGGTGCGGCGATGCCGGCCACGGCCAACCCGACGAGCAGCGCCACTCCGGCCGCGGGCAGCAGCAGGCCTAGCCCGATGGCGGTGCCGGCGCCGACCACCGCGGCGGCCGCGACTGGGACGAGTCCGCGTACCAGCAGGTCCTGCTGGGCGTCCACGTCGGCGATCAGCCGGTGCAGCAGGTCGCCTCGGCGCAGCCGAGCCGTGGCGGCCGGGCCGAGCCGCACCAGCGCCTGCCACACCCGTACCCGCAGGTCGCCGAGCAGGCGCAGGGCGATGTCGTGCGAGATGAGCCGTTCCAGGTAGCGCAGCGCCGCCTTGGACAGCCCGAAGGTACGCACCGCGACGATGGCCACCATGAGGCTGAGTACCGGTGGGTGCAGGGCGGCGGTGGAGATCAGCCAGGCGGAGGTGGCGGTGAGTGCCACGCCGGAGGCGAGCGCCCCAGCGCCGGCTAAAGTGGCCAGCGCCAGTCGTGTGCGGTAGGGCCGGACCAGCCGCGCCAGCCAACGCCGGGCGCCCCCAGTCCCGATGTATTGGTCTTCGGGACGGATGACACCGGCCGCGGTGGGCGCTGCTGCGCCGCTGTCCTCGGGGACAGCCTGGCCGCTCTCGGACGGTTGGTTCGCCGCGACCGGGGTGGCGCCGGGCAGGGTGAGGACGGTGTCGCACAGGGCGAGGACGGCGGGTCGGTGGGTGGCGATGACGGCGGTGCGGCCGGCGAGCGCGGCGGGTAGAGCGGCCAGGATCGCCGCCTCGGTGTCGGCGTCCACCCCTTCGGTGGGCTCGTCGAGCAACAGCAGCGGCCGGTCGGCGAGCAGCGCCCGCGCGAGCGCGACCCGGCGTTGCTGCCCGGTGGACAGGCCAGCGCCCAGCTCGCCGACGACCCTGTCCAGCGGGATGTCCAGCCCCGCGGCGGTGGCGGCCGCGCGCACCCGCGCGTGCGTGGCCTCCGGGCGGCCCAGGCGCAGGTTCTGCTCGATCGTGCCGCGCACCAGGCGGGGTTGTTGGGGTACCCAGGCGATCCGGGCCAGCCAGGCGTCGCGGTCGATCTCGGTCAGGTCGACCCCACCCACGGTGACCCGCCCGGCGTCCGGGGTGCGGAAGGCCAGCAGCAGGTCGACCAGGGTGGACTTGCCGCACCCGCTCGGCCCGACCACACCGACCACCTGCCCCGGCGAGATCTCCAGAGTGAGCCGGTCGAGGATCGCGCTGGAGCGCCCGTCGACCCGTACGTCGTCCAGGCGCACGGGCAGCTTCGCCGGGTCCGGCGCCGGTCGCCGGCGGCCTTGCGGGGGTTCGGCGGCGTCGAGGACCGCGAACACGTCCTCGGCGGCGGCCAGGCCCTGGGCGCTGTCGTGGAAGCGGGCGCCGACCGCGCGCAGCGGCAGGTACACCTCCGGCACCAGGATCAGCACCAGCAGCGCGGTGTGCAGATCGAGGCCGCCGGAGACCAGGCGCAGCCCGACCGACACCGCCACCATCGCCACCGACAGCGTGGCCAGCAGCTCCAGGACGAGGGCGGACAGGAACGCCACGCGCAGCGTGCGCATGGTCTGGCCGCGGTAGCGCTCGGTGATCCGCCGGATCGTGGCCGCCTGCCCGCGTGCCCGGCCGAACGCGGTGAGCACGGCCAGGCCGGCGACCAGGTCCATGAAGTGATGCGCCAACACGCACAGCGTGTGCCACTGCCGGCGCACGTGACGCCGGGTGTAGAGCCCGATCAGGATCATGAACAGCGGGATCAGCGGCACGGTGGCCGCGACGATCAGCGCCGCGCCCCAGTCGGCCAGCAGGATGCGGGCACCGACCGCCGCGGGCACCACCGCCGCGAGCAGCAGCTGCGGCAGGTAGCGGGCGAAGTAGCCCTCCAGGCCGTCGATGCCGGTGCTGGCCAGGGTGGCCAGCTCGGCGGGCGAGCGGCCGCACGCGCGGGGCGAGCCGCGCAGCGCGTGCGCCACCAGCGTGGCGCGCAGCTGGGCCAGCACCGCCGCCGCGGCGCGGTGCGCGGTGGTCTCGGACAGCCAGGCCAGCGCGGCCCGCCCGACCACTACCGCGGCGAGCAGCCCGAGCACGCTGAGTAGCGCGTCGAGGGGGGTGTGGTCCAGGAAGGCGCGGCTGATCACGGTGGCGAGTAGGCCGGCCTGCGCGATGACCAGCCCGGCCCCGGCGACCCCGAGCGCGGCGGCCACCAGGATGAACCGGCGGGCGGCGCCCGCGTGGCGCAGCAGCCGGGGGTCGACCGGCCTCACCGCCCACCACCGGTAACCGCGCCCGGAGGCGTCACTGGGGGCGTCGAGGGCGGCAGCGGCTGCGCGGTCGGTGCCGCGTGGTGCTTGCCGGTCAGGCTCAGCCCAGTCGTGCCGGTGAAACCGGCGGGGCTGAGCCGCTTGCGGAACACCCAGTAGGTCCAGGCCTGGTAGGCGAGCACCACCGGAGTGAACACCACCGCCACCCACGTCATGATCGTCAACGTGTAGGGGGTGGAGGCGGCGTTGGTCACCGTGAGGCTGTTCGCGGCGGCCGTGGTGGAGGGCAGCACGTTCGGGTAGAGGCTGGTGAACAGGGTGGCGGTGAACGCCGCGATGGAGACGGCGGTCAGCGTGAATGCCCACCCCTCCCGGTTCATCACCGAGGCAACCACGCTGGCCAGCAGCGCGACCGCGGCGATGCCGGCGGGTATGGCGGTGGTGGCGTCGCCGTACACGAACTGGGTCCAGAACAGGAACCCGCCGGCGCACACCCAGGCGACGCCGGAGATCATCCAGCCGAGCCGGGTGGCCCGTTCGCGGATCTCGCCGGTGGTCTTGAGCGCGACGAACCGGCACCCGTGCAGCGCGAACACGCTCAGCGTGGTCAGCCCGCCCAGCAGCGCGTACGGGTTGAGCAGCGTGAACAGCGTGCCGGTGAAGTGGTGCCGTGCGTCCAGCGGGACGCCGGCGACGATGTTGCCGAACGCCACGCCCCACAGCAGTGCCGGGATCGCGGAGCTGGTCATGATGACCCGGTCCCAGTTGCGCCGCCACCGGGCGCTGTCGATCTTCGCCCGGAACTCCAGGGCGACCACCCGGGAGATCAGCGCGACCAGGATGATCAGTAGCGCGAGGTAGAAGCCGGAAAACAGGCTGGCGTACCAGGCGGGGAAGGCGGCGAAGGTGGCGCCGCCGGCGACCAGTAGCCACACCTCGTTGCCGTCCCAGACCGGGCCGATGGTGTTGAGCAGGGTACGGCGCTCGGCGTTGGTCCGGCTCAGCGGGGCGAGCAGCATGCCAACGCCGAAGTCGAAGCCTTCCAGGACGAAGTAGCCGGTCCACAGCACGGCGATCAGGACGAACCAGATGTCGGTGAGTGCCATCGCAGCGGTCTCCTCAGTACGCGAACACGGGTGGCAGGGACTGGCGCTCCTCGGAGTCCGGCTCGACCGGCTTCGGCGCGGGGTCGGCGCCGGCGCGCACGTAGCGGACCATCAGCACTCCGTCGACCACGGCGAGCACCCCGTAGAGCAGGGTGAACACGATCAGCGAGGTGAGCACCGACCCGGCGGACACCGACGGGGACACCCCGTCGGCGGTGCGCAGCACCCCGTACACCGCCCACGGTTGGCGGCCCATCTCGGTGAAGATCCACGCCACGCTGTGCGCCACGTAGGGGGCGGCCAGCCCGGCCAGGGCGCACCCGTAGAACCAGCGCTTGCGGGGTGTGCGGCCGCCCCGGAACAGCCACAGCCCGACCAGCGACAGCAGCCCGAGCAGGAATCCCAACCCGACCATGATGCGGAAGGTCCAGTAGGCGACCGGAACGTTCGGCCGGTAGTCACCCGGTCCGTAGGCCTGCTCCTCGGCGCGCTGCACGTCGTTGATCCCGGCTACCTCGCCGTCGAACGAGCCGGTGGCCATGAACGACAGCACCCGAGGAACGCGCACGCTGAACACCTCGCGGGAGCCGTCCAGCGTGCCGATGGTGAACAGCGAGAACGAGGCCGGTGCGACGGTGTCGTAGAGCGCCTCGGCGGCGGCCATCTTCATCGGCTGCTGCTCGGTCATCACCCGCGCCTGCACGTCGCCGCTGACCACCACCCCCAGGCTGGCGATCAGCAGGGTGACCAGCCCGAGCCGCATCGAGGGCCGGAACACCGCATGCTGCCCGTCCGAACCGCGGCGGCGCCACAGCTGCCAGGCGCTGATCCCGACCAGGAACGCCGCCGCGGTGGCGAAGCTGGCGAAGATCGTGTGCGGGAAGGTGACCAGCAGCGTCGAGTTGGTCAGCACCGCGCCGAAATCCTTCAGCTCGGCGCGGCCGGCGGCGTTGTTGACCACCGAGCCGACCGGGTGCTGCATCCACGAGTTCGCGGCCAGGATGAAATACGCCGACAGCATGGTGCCGATCGAGGCCAGCCAGATCGTGGCCAGGTGCACCCGTTTCGGCAGCCGGTCCCACCCGAAGATCCACAGGCCGAGGAACGTCGACTCCAGGAAGAACGCCAACAGGCCCTCGATGGCCAGCGGGGCGCCGAAGATGTCCCCGACGAACCGGGAGTAGTCGCTCCAGTTCATGCCGAACTGGAACTCCTGCACGATCCCGGTGGCCACCCCCATGGCGAAGTTGATCAGGAACAGCTTGCCCCAGAACTTGGTCATGCGCAGGTAATGCTCACGCCCGGTGCGCACCCACGCGGTCTGCATCACCGCGACCAACATCGACAGGCCGATGGTCAGCGGCACGAACAGGAAGTGGTAGACCGTGGTGATCCCGAACTGCCAGCGAGCCAGGTCCAGTGCGCTCATCAGCTCTCTCCACAAAGAAGGAAGTCCGCTGCCCACGACGGGCGGTGTCTCCCGCCAAGATCCGGCATCGACCGGTCGCGGGAGCAGGGTCGGAAGTCCCGAGCCGGGGAGACCGCGGCCCCTCTATCCGTGACCGGCGGCCCGGGTGCGCACGGCGCGGAGTGCACCGTGAGCCGTGCAGCCCGCGCTGGGGTCACTGGTCCCGAACGTTCGAGGAGCATGGTCATCGGACCTGCGCCGTTCGGGCCACACCGGTGACCTTGGTCCCGATCAGCGGCATCATTTGGCCACGTCGATGTGGTACCCGGGGCACCTAGCCTGGGGGCGAAGGTCTCAGCCGCTGGCTGAGCACGGCTTGAAGGAGCGCGCGGATGCTGAACGTCTTCCTGGTCGACGACCACGAGGTGGTGCGGCGCGGCGTGGCCGACCTGCTCGACGCGGAGGACGACCTGACCGTGATCGGGGAGGCGGGGTCGGTGGCCGAGGCGTTGGCGCGGGTGCCGGCGCTGCGCCCGGACGTGGTGGTGCTCGACGTGCGCCTGCCGGATGGCAACGGTGTCGAGCTGTGCCGGGAGCTGCGCTCGCGGCTGCCGGAGCTGAACTGCCTGATGCTCACCTCGTTCACCGATGAGCAGGCGATGATGGACGCCATCCTGGCCGGCGCTGGCGGCTACGTGATCAAGGACATCAAGGGCCTGGAGCTGGTCTCGGCGGTGCGCACGGTGGGTGCCGGGCGGTCGCTGTTGGACAACCGCGCGGCGGCCGCGTTGATGACCCGGCTGCGGGAGAGCGTCACGGAGCCGGGTCCGTTGGCCGGGTTGACCGAGCGCGAGCGGGATCTGCTGGTGTTGATCGGTGAGGGACTGACCAACCGGCAGATCGCTGAGCGGATGTATCTGGCGGAGAAGACGGTCAAGAACTATGTGTCGCGGTTGCTGAGCAAGCTCGGGATGGAGCGCCGTACTCAGGTGGCGGTGCTGGCCACGGAGCTGCGCGACCAGCACTCGCCACGTTCTCGGGGATCAGAACGGTAGTGGTTCGGCGGTCTCGGCCACCGGCCGTCGGGGCGTGGCGGGCAACTCTGAACCGCTGGGCGCCCACCCGGTCCGGATGAGCAGCTGAGGGCTGAGCTGCCCACCCAGCACGCGGTCGCGCAGGTAACGGCGGGTGTCGCCGATCTCCAGGGGTTGGCTGAGCGGGCAGGTGGCCAGCCCGAGGTCGGTGGCTTCCAGCAGCACCGCGCTGAGCGCCTCGCCGGCGCGCAGTTGGCTGAGCCGGTCGTCGGAAGTGGCGCCGAGCAGCAGCAGCCGAGCGCCGTCGGGCAGCTGCGCGCGGTAGGACAGCTCACCGCCCCGGAACGGCCGTGCGAACGGCACCGAGCGCGCGTCCTCGGGCGGCAGGTTGCGCGCCGGGATGCCGTCCGCGCTGGCGTGCCTGGCGGTCCACAGAGCGAGCTCGGTGTCGTAGCCGGGGACCTCGGCCTGCGCCCTGGCGGCGGCGTGGACGGCGCGCAGCACCCGACTGTGTTGGTCGGCATCGTCCAGGATGCGCAGCTGGGTGCCTTGCCCGGCGGCGGCCGCGACGAGCCGGTCCAGGAACGCGTCCGGCACCGGCCAGTCGCCGAATGGGCGCCGGTCGGTTCGGCGTGCGGTGATGGCGGCGGCCAGCCCCAGGTCGGTTTCGGGACTCTTCGCCGCGTGCAGCTCCACCGAGGCGAGGTGGTCGGGCTCGTCGAGGTTGGGGAAGCGGTGCACCCTGGCGCGCAGTCCGCAGGTGGCCAGCGCGATGCGCAGGTGGTGCAGGGCCGCGCCGCAGCTGAGCAGCATGTCGCGGCCGTCCGCGTCGGTTGCCGGCAACCAGCGGTTCAGGTCGGCGTAGAGGTGCACGCTGCGTTCCCCGAGGTACCAGTGCCAGGGCTGGCTGTTGTGGATCGACGGCGCCCGCGAGGCCAGCTCGAGTGCACCTGACACGGTGCGGTGGTCGATCAATGCTGCGTTCATGCCGGATCCTGTCGTTCGTGGTGCACGGCCTGTCCCGCGCAACCGCTGCTCGGAGTCTTCGTGGCCTTTTGACCTGCCGAAATGGTCAAGAGGCCCGGGTTTGAGGGACTCAGGGCACCCACGCCGCGCTAACCGGCCCGGCCCACGGAGAGCCCCGCGCGGTCCAGATCGCGGCGGGTGATGATCCCGACCAGCGCGCCGTCGTGCAGCACGGGCACGCTCAGCACGTGGCGGGACCGCATGACCCGCGCCAGTGCGGTCGCGTCCGCCTCAGGTGTCGTGACGATCGTGGCTGGGGCCATGACTCGGCCATGGTGTCGCTCCCTGCCCGCGTAGTCGGTTGCGTCACGAGCATCGGCTGCCCGCCCACTGTCGGGTAGGGGCGCGGGATATCCGAGCGCGAGGTCGAAAGACCCCGGCTCGACGGGACTCGACGAGGACCAGACAGATGACCTTCGCCCGTCGCCGAGCCAGCCCGGCGCGGCGCAGGCTTCTCGGCAACCGACGGAGGTGGATCCGATGAGCCGAGACAGGAAACACGCACCCCAGGGCACGTTGCCCAGACGAGCGACCGACCGCGTCGAAGACCTGGTCGCCTGGCTGCTGGTCCTGGTCGGGCTGGTGGGCACCATCGTCACGCTGATGCTCGCCTCGGACGTGTACAGCGGCCAGATGGAGCGAGCGCGGCGGGAAGCGGCGGCGCACACTCCCGTGACCGCGGTGCTGGTGCGGGACGCCTCGACCGCGGTGGCGGCCGGCCGAGCCGGTGACAGCGTTCCCGACGAGATCCCGGTGTGCTGGACCGGGCGGGACGGCCTCGAGCACACCGGCACGACCTCGGTGACCTCCCCGACGAAGGCCGGTCAGACCGTGACCGTGTGGGTGGACCACGCCCAGCGGCAGGTGCCCGCGCCGCCGACCAGAGCCGACGCGATCACCGGCGCGGCGATCGTGGCCGTCCTCGGCTGGTCCACCCTCGCCGCCGCACTGGTGTTGGCCTGGCGGGCCGTCCGACGCACCACCCTCACCTACAACTGCGCCGGGTGGGAACGCGAGTGGTGGGAGGTCGAGCCGCGCTGGAGCGGCCGCGCGCGCGGGGAAAGCATCTCCTGACCAGCGGCGCGGCAGGGGTCGAAAGACCTTCGACGCGGGGACATCAGCCGCTGCCGCGACGCCTCGCCGCCCGGCATCGTGATGAGCAACCAACAGCGAGAAGGGCGAAGGAAATGACTCAGCACGTTCGTGGTCCGGTGGTAGCCGGGGTGGATGGTTCGGACTCCGCGCTCGACGCGGTCCGGTGGGCGGCGGTCGAGGCGCGGCGGCACGGGGCGTCACTGCGGCTGGTGAACGCGTGCCCGTGGCCGCAGCTGCATTACGGCGCCGCTGTGCTCGGTGTCGAGTACCGCGAAGCGTTCCTCGGGATGGCCCAGGAGCAGCTCGACGCCGCGGCGGCGCAAGCCGCCGAGGCCGCGCCGGGCGTCGAGGTTGAGGAGGATGTCGTGGTCAGCTTCGCGGAACCGGTGCTGGTCGACGAGTCGAAGCGGGCGCGGCTGGTCGTCGTGGGCGATCGCGGTGTGGGTCGGCTTACCGGGGTTCTGGTGGGGTCGGTGGCCTCGGCGCTGGTCGCGCGGGGCGAATGCCCGGTCGTGGTGGTGCGCGGCGCGGCCAGGCCGCGACCGGATGCCCCGGTGGTGGTCGGCATCGACGGAGCACCGGACAGCGAGGCGGCGATCGCGTTCGCGTTCGACGCGGCGGCGGCGCGCGGCGTCGGCCTGGTCGCGGTGCTGACCTGGCGTGACGAGTTCGGCGAGTTGCCCATCCGGGCGTTCCTGGACTGGGAGGCGACGATGGAGCGGGAGCGGGAGGTCCTGGCCGAGCGCCTGGCCGGCTGGTCGGAGAAGTACCCGCAGGTGCCGGTGCGGCGCGTGGTGACCGAAGACCGCCCGGTCCGGCGGCTGCTGGCCGAAGCCCAGGACGCCCAACTGCTGGTGCTCGGTTCACGCGGTCACGGCGCGGTCGCCGGGCTGCTACTGGGGTCGGTCAGCCACGCGGTGCTGCACCAAGCCCCGTGCCCGGTCGCCGTGGTCCGACCGGTCGTACAGCGATAGCCGATCGAACAAACGAGAACGGAGAGGGCAATGAGCACACAGACCGTTGTGGTTGGGGTGGACGGTTCGGCGGCGTCGATCGCGGCGTTGCGGGTAGCGGTGGAAGAGGCGGGTCGGCGTTCCGCGCCGCTGCGCGTGGTGTCCGCCTACGATCTGCCGGTGTACTGGGCGTTGCCGGCCGGCCCCGCGCTGGGGGTGACTCCGCGGGAGATCGGTGAGGCAGTCCTGCGGGAGACGCAGTCGGTCGTGGACCAGTTCCTGGCCGGCGTCGCCGATCCGCCGAAGCACGAGGTGCTGGCGGTCGCCGGTCCGGCCGGGCGGGTGTTGGTCGACGCGGCCGAGGACGCCGAGTTGTTGGTGGTGGGTCACCGGGGTCGGGGCGGGTTCTCCAGCATGCTGCTCGGCTCGGTCGGGCTGGCGTGCGTGATCCATGCGCCGTGCACGGTGACCGTGGTGCGTGAACCTTCCCGGGAAGGGTAAGCGGCGACCATGGCTTCGGTGCTTCCGAGCGAACAACAGGTCGACGGGCGCGCGGCGGACGGTGTGTTGTCCGCCGCGCGGCTGCGCTGGGTGGATCGGGTGTGGCGGGCGGCGAACTATCTGTCGGTCGGCCAGATCTACCTGCTGGACAACCCACTACTCCACGAGCCGTTGCGGGCCGAGCAGGTGAAACCCCGGTTGTTGGGGCACTGGGGCACCACCCCGGGGCTGAACTTCCTCTACGCCCACCTGTCCCGCGCGATCGTCGAGCACGACCTGAACGCGATGTACGTGATCGGGCCGGGGCACGGCGGCCCGGCGCTGTTCGCGAACACCTGGCTGGAGGGCAGCTACACCGCCCACGAGCCGGCGATCACCCAGGACCTGGCCGGGATGCGGCGGCTGTTTCGCCAGTTCTCCTTCCCCGGCGGGGTACCCAGCCACGTCGCCCCACAGGTCCCCGGATCGATCCACGAGGGCGGCGAGCTGGGCTACTCCCTGGCCCACGCCTACGGTGCCGCGTTCGACAACCCGGACCTGCTGGTCGCCTGCGTCATCGGCGACGGCGAGGCGGAGACCGGGCCGCTGGCCGCGAGCTGGCACGCGAACAAGTTCCTCGACGCGAAGCGGGACGGGGCGGTGCTGCCGATCCTGCACCTGAACGGCTACAAGATCGCCAACCCGACCGTGCTGGCGCGCATCCCCCACGAGGAGCTGGACTCGTTGCTGCGCGGCTACGGCTACCGGCCCCACTACGTGGAAGGCCACGACCCGGAGGCGATGCACCAGCTGATGGCCGCCACCCTGGACCAGGTCATCCGCGAGATCCACACCATCCAACACGGCGCACGCGGACCCGAACCCGACGGCGAGCGGCCCTGCTGGCCGATGATCGTGCTGCGCACCCCGAAGGGCTGGACCGGCCCCGCCGAGGTCGACGGACTCGCGGTGGAGGGCACCTGGCGCGCCCACCAGGTGCCGTTGGCGCAGGTCCGGGAGAACCCCGAGCACCTGGCCGCGCTCGAAGGCTGGATGCGGTCCTACCGGCCCGAGGAGCTGTTCGACCGGGCCGGCCGCCCGATCGCCGAGATCACCGAGGCGATGCCGCGCGGCCCGAGGCGGATGGGCGCCAACCCGCACGCCAACGGCGGGCAGCTGCTGCGCCCGCTGGACCTGCCCGACCCGCGCGAGTTCGCCATTCCGACGGAGCGGCCCGGCGGGCAGTGGTCCGAGCCGGCCCGGGTGCTGGGCGGTTACTTGCGCGAGGTGTTCCGCCGCAACGCCGAGGCGCGGAACTTCCGGCTGTTCGGGCCGGACGAGACCGCGTCCAACCGGCTCGACGCCGTCTACGAGGTGACCGGCAAGCAATGGCAGGCCGGCCTCGAACCGGTCGACGAGCACCTGGCCCGGGACGGGCGGGTGCTGGAGGTGCTCTCGGAGCACCTGTGCCAGGGCTGGCTGGAGGGTTACCTGCTCACCGGCCGGCACGGGCTGTTCAACTGCTACGAGGCGTTCGCGCACATCGTGGACTCGATGTTCAACCAGCACGCCAAGTGGCTGAAGATCGCCCGGAACCTGCCCTGGCGGGCACCGATCGCCTCGCTGAACTACCTGATCTCCTCGCACGTGTGGCGCCAGGACCACAACGGGTTCTCCCACCAGGACCCCGGCTTCATCGACCACGTGATGAACAAGAAGTCCGAGGTCGTGCGGGTCTACCTGCCCCCGGACAGCAACACGCTGCTGGCCGTCGCCGAGCATTGCCTGGCCAGCCGCGACCTGGTGAACGTCATCGTGGCAGGCAAGAACCCCACCCCGGTCTGGATGGACGCCGAGCAGGCCGCGCTGCACTGCGCCCGAGGCGCCGGCATCTTCGAATGGGCCAGCACCGATACCGACAGCGCTGCTGATGGTGAGCCGGACGTGGTGCTTGCCTGCGCCGGTGACGTGCCGACCCTGGAAGTGCTCGCCGCGACCGACCTGCTGCGCCGGCGGCTGCCCTGGCTACGGGTCCGGGTGGTCAACGTGGTCGACCTGATGCGGCTGCAGCCCCACACCGAACACCCGCACGGCATGACCGACCCCGAGTTCGACGCCCTGTTCACCCGGGACAAACCGGTGCTGTTCGCCTACCACGGCTACCCCTGGCTCATCCACCGCCTCACCTACCGCCGCGCCAACCACCACAACCTGCACGTGCGCGGCTACAAGGAGGAAGGCACCACCACCACACCCTTCGACATGCTCGTGCAAAACGACATGGACCGGTACCGGCTGGTCATCGACGTGATCGACCGCGTGCCCGGTCTCGGGGCCCGCGCCGCCCGGCTGCGCCAGGACATGACCGACGCCCGGGCCCGGCACCATCGGTGGATCCGCGAGCACGGCGAGGACCTGCCCGAGGTCCGCGACTGGGCCTGGCCGCAATGAACGTCCTGGTCGTCAACGCCGGCTCGTCCAGCCTCAAACTCCGCCTCCTCGACCAGCACGACCGGGTGGTGGATCAGCTGGACGTGGACGACTGGGACGACGCCACCGACACCACTGAACTGCGCCGGTTCGTCGCCACGGTGGGGCGGGTGGACGCCGTCGGGCACCGGATCGTGCACGGCGGCACCGAGTTTCGCGAGGCCGTGGTGATCGACGAGGGCGTGCGCGACCGGATCGCCGCGCTCACCGAACTCGCCCCACTGCACCAACCACGCGGCGTCGCCGGCATCGACGCCCTCACCGACACCCTGCCCGACACACCCACGGTGGCCTGCTTCGACACCGCCTTCCACACCGCAATGCCGGCCGCCGCCGCCACCTACGCCCTCCCGCACGCGTGGAACGAGCGCTACCGGCTGCGCCGCTACGGCTTCCACGGCCTGTCCCACGCCTACATCGCCGAACGCGCCGCCCAACTGGTCGGCCGCCCGGTCGAAACACTGCGCACGGTCAGCTGCCACCTGGGCGCCGGCGCCTCCCTGGCCGCGATCGCCGGCGGCCGCTCGGTGGACACCACCATGGGCTTCACCCCGCTCGCCGGGCTGGTCATGGCCACCCGCACCGGCAGCATCGACCCCGGCCTGCTGCTCTGGCTGACCCGCCACACCGACCACACCCCGGACCAGCTCGCCCACGTACTCGAACACGAATCCGGTCTGGCCGGCCTCACCGGCGGCACCGGCGACATGCGCGACATCGAACACGCCGCCGACGCCGGCGACCCGCGCGCCCAACTCGCCCTCGCGGTCTACCTGCACCGGCTACGCCGGGAGATCGCCGCCATGACCGCCGCCCTCGGTGGCCTGGACGTCCTGGCCTTCACCGGCGGGGTGGGGGAGCACAGCGCCCTGGTCCGCCGGGAGGCCGTGACCGGCCTGCGCTACCTCGGTGTCGCCATCGACGAGGACCGCAACCACGACCCACACACCGACACCGACATCAGCGCACCCGACACGGCGGTCCGCACCCTCGTGGTCACCGCGCGGGAAGACCTGCAGATCGCCCGCCAAACCCGCGCCGCACTCCACCGGTCGTCCCCCGGCAACACCGACGAACGCCCTCCCGCGGCGGGGCCTTGGACCCTGTCCCAGGGCACCGCGGCGCGGCAGCATCAACCCCGGAGGTGAACGCATCATGCCGGACGTCCTGGTGATATACGCATCCAAGATGGGCTCGACCCAAGAGATCGCCGAGGCCATCACCGCCCACCTGTGCGTGGCCGGGCTTTCGGTCGACCTCTACCCGGCCGAAGACGCGCCGGACCCGATTGGCTATCGCGCGGTCGTGCTCGGCAGCGCCGTCTACCTGCGCCGGTGGCGCCGCCCCGCGCTGCGCTACCTGCGACGCCATACGACAACGCTGCGCGGACTGCCCGTCTGGTTGTTCCAGAGCGGCCCCTGCGGCGAGCACGACGCGTCCGAGGGCATCCCCACGCCCCGCGCGGTGCGCCGGCTCATCGACCGCACCGACGCCTTCGAACCGGTCACCTTCGGTGGACGGCTGGACCCGGCGCGCGCCGCCGGCGCCCTGGCGCGCTGGCTCAGCTCCAGCAAGGAGCTGCGCGGTGACTTCCGCGACTGGGTGGCGATCCGGGGCTGGGCGCGCGGCATCGCCGGGCAGCTCGGCGCCGGAGAACCGCACCTGGCACACGAGGCCGGCCCGTGGCGCCCCTGAGCCGCCCGGGGCCGCCGGTCCTGGAACGGCCCACGCGGGAAGATCTCGTGGTGCTCACCCAGGCGGTGGCGCCGCCGCACTGGACCGAGACCTGGTGCAAACACACCGACCGACCGTTGGTCACTCGACACCTCACAACGCAGAGCCCGCACGGCGCGCCCACCGGCCTGCTCCGCGCGGTCGCCGACCTCGCCGGCCACCACATCCTGCTCACCCGAGCGGCCGGGGGCCATGCCGCGCCGAACCGTGTTGTCGCGGCACTCGGCGATCTGCCCCGCGACGCCGGGGTCCTGGCCGAGGCCGAGGCGTGCGCCGAGCACCTGAACGTCCCACTGGTGCTGATCCACGGAGTACCGCTGGCGTTCGCCGAACGCAGCGTCGGCCTGGAGCAAGCACTCGACCACGGCGGCTGGCTCCTCGACACCGCCGAGCAACAGGTGATGGCCGGTGCACCGCGCCTGGAAGTGACCCCGAGGCTGGTCAGGACGCGGGCCCATGAACTCGTCACCGACGTCCCGGACAACGAGCTGCTCGTGCTCGGCATGTCACACCACTCGACCCGGCCCGCGCCACACCTGGCCGGGATGAGCGCGATCAACTTCGCACCGGGCCCGATCCTGTTCGTGCCCACCTACCGGTTCACCGAGCCGGACGGCCCGGCTGTGCCGCGCTGGTGAACATTCAGGTCTCGTCGTCCTGCTCGGTCAGCAAGCGGTGGATCTCGTGGAGGGCGAGCCCACGCGCGTAGGTGAACAACCTTCGGCTGCGCCAATCTCCACCCGGGGACTCCTCGACGCGCACCAGCATGTACTTCCCGTAATCCATCGCTCGTGGGTCGCGGCGACGACTCTTCTGCAACTCCAGGCCATGGCGCCGAGCCATCCGGCGAATGTCGTTCTCGTAGACCCGGTACTCGGCCGTGCTCATGGCGTTGATCTGCTCCGCGGACGGGATGTCAACGTCCATGGCCTGAACGGTACTCAAACCGATGCGACGAATGGGCGGCTGAGGTGGCGATTTCACCCCTCGTGGCACGGACCTGTGGCCTCCCCAACGGTGTCGGAAAGCGCTCTTGGTGGGGCAGTACGGCCCTATCCGCGCCGCGGCCCCCGGACGACGATGAATGCCAGAGGAAGCGGCAGACATCGCGGTGGGAGGAAGCCATGTTGAGCGAACGAGAAGCACGCAGCCTGCGAGCGATCGAGCGGCAGCTCGTCGCCGAGGACCACCGGTTCGTCGCGTTCATGAGCCGCCCGGTTTTCGACCGGCGCGATCGGTGGACGCGCCGCGGCTACGACATGGTCATCGGGATCGCGCTTTCGTCGGCGGTGCCGTGTATCGCGCTCAGCGGCGGCGAAACCCTGCTGCCCGGGCTCACGGCCGTGGCACTGGCGGGGCTGACCGGCTATGTGCGCTGGCGGAGGTTCCCTCCGCGGCGGGTCGCACGGTCGCGGACATGAGCAACACCCGATCGGAGATCGTTGTGGACAACATCATTGAGCTCAGGAAGCTGGACAGGGCCGAATGCCTGCGGCTGCTGGCCGAGCAGAACATCGGGCGAGTCGTGTGCACCGATGCCGCGATGCCGGCGGCACTTCCGGTGAACTACCGGTTGGTCGGTGGCGAGGTGATTTTCCGGGTCGGCCGGGACGGTCAACTCGCCGCCGCAACGCGAAACAACGTCGTCGGCTTCGAGGTCGACGAGATCGATGCGCGCACCCACACCGGATGGAGCGTGCTCGGCATCGGGGAGGCGTACGAGATCCTCGACCGCAAGCGACTTTCCGGCCTGGCGAGCACGGTGCCGGAGCCATGGCCCACATACCGTTCGACCAGCACGATTGCCGTACCGCTGCGGGTAATCAGTGGGCGACGGCTGGCCATGGCGAGCTGGGTGAGCAACGCGCTGTGCGGTGAAGCGATCTGACCGCGAGGAGCCGAGGACCCCAGCTTTTATGCAGGATCACTACAGTAGAATCACCACTTATAAGATCCGGCTGCGTGAAAGGGTTGGTGCGGGTGGCGACAACGGCCAGAACGTTCGGAACTCTGTTCTCACTCCTGCTGGCCGGGGCGGTCACCGCCTGTGGCGCCGCGAGTGCACCCGGTCCGGCCGCCCCGAGTGCACCCGACACCGCGCCCGCCGCGACACAGGCCCCCGCGACTCAGGCCCCCGCGACATCCGCCGCCTCGGCGCCTCGGAAGGTGTCGGCGAACACGGCGAGCGAGGAAGAGATCGCCGCCGCGCTGCGGGCCGCCGGTGTGCGCAATGCCGAACGCTGGGCGGAGGAGGTCGTCGAGTACCGGCCGTACCCGGCCGATGACCCGAACCTGACCACGCTGCGGAAGAACCTTGCCAAGTACAACCCGGGGCAGGAAACCACCGACAAGATCGTTTCCGCGCTCACCCCGTGACCGGCGCTCCCGGGGTGTCCGCCGAGCTGACCCGCCGCGGATTGCTGCTGCTCACCGCCCTCGGGATCGGGGCGACCGCGTTCGAGCTGGCCACGGAACGGCACTGGAACGGGCTGGCGCAGCTGATTCCGTGGGTCACCCTCGGGGTCCTGGCGCTCGGCGTGGCGCTCGCGGCGCTGGCCGGCGAGCGGGGGACACTCACGGTGCGGGTGCTTGCCTCGGTCGTGCTCGTCGCCTCGGTCTACGGGATTTTCGAGCATGCTTCGGCCAACCACGCCTCCGGGCCGTTGGACCAGGCCCACGCGGAGGTCTGGGACACGCTGCCGGCGGTGACGCAGTGGTGGTACGCGGTGACCAAGACCGTGGGACCGGCGCCCCCGCTCGCGCCCGGTGTGCTCGGCCAGCAGGCGTTGCTGTTGTTGCTCGCCACCTGCATCCCTACCCGGCCGAACTCCAGTGCCCGGGGGGCGGTCAGGCCTCGGGCTCGACGTCGGTGACCTCGGCGAGATCCTCCAGTGGGCGTCGAGGCGTCCGCGGGACCGGTGACCCTCGGCCCAGCCGCAGCACCGCCTGCGGCCAGAGGCCCCCACCGATGAGCGTGCGGAGCTTGCGCCGGGTCTCGGGCACCTCCACCACCTGCGACAGGAACGACGCGGACATGCCATGGTCGATGGCGGTGAGCAGCACCCGCTGCATCGCCTGGCCGGCCTGCAGGCGCGCCGGAGGGAGATCATGGAAGGAGCCGATCACCACGATCAACGGTGCTGACTCGAAGTCCTTCCCTTCGACGCGGCGCCGACCCTGGCCCGCGGTGAAGTCACGCAGCGTCCACTCGTCGTGCGCCTCCGGCAACGGTCCGCCGCTGGACACGGGCACCCCGTCGCTTTCGCCGAACGGCCGTCCGGTCCAACGCTGCCACTCCGCGACGAACCCCGGGTCTTCCTGCTGCAGGAAGTGCGCCTGCTGCACCAGCTGGCGCAACGTCGGTACCTGCTCGGGCGGCAGCAGCGCCAGCCAGCTCCGCTCGGCCTCCGCCGCCCGGCGCAGCGCATCCCGTTCCGGGCCGGTGAACGTCTCGTCGAAGAAGGGTTGGCGGTTGGTGCGGCGGCGCGGGATCGCCGCGATCAGCCGTTGCTCGGCCGGGCTGGCCATCTGGTGCCCCCGCGGTCGCACGGTCGCGAGCAGCTCCGGTCGCCGATGATCCGGGAACAGGCGTACGTCCGGGTAATACCCGAGGCCGCGAATCGCCAACCGCAGGTTGAGCAGCGCGGCGCCGCAGGCCAGTAACAGCTCCCGGTTGTCCGGGTCGGCGGCGGGCAGCGCACGGTCGACGTCGGCGTGCAACTCGATCGTCGAGGGCGTGCAGCGGAACCGCCAGGGCTGGCTGTTGTGCAGCGACGGGGCGCGGGTGGCCGCCAGCAGGGCTTCCCGCACCTGTTCAGTGCTCAGGCCCCCTACCGGGACCAACGTGGCCGGCATAGCTGTACCTCCTCAAGGGCCGCGCCGCGGGGCGGGTGCTCCGGGCGTGGTGGTTGCTGGTCCTCAGCTGGTTGCGCCGGCACCGGTCGGCTCCTTCGCGGGTTCCAGGATCGCGGTGGCCCCGGGTGGGACGACCGCCACAGGGCAGGGGGCGAACTCGATCAGCCCTTGGCTGGTGGAGCCCCAATGCGGCCCGCCGGGGGCGCCGGCGCGTCGCTGCCCGACGACCACCAGCCACGCGTCGTGGCCGTGAGCGAGCAGCGCGCGCAGCGGCGTGCCGGACACCACCTGGCTGTCCACGGTCAGTTCCGGGTGTCGCCGAGCGAGCGGCTCGAGCCGGGAGGTCAACAGTGCGTGACCCCGCCGGGCCAGTTCGCTGGCGTCCTCGGGCAGCCGGTGAGCGTGCCCACCGATGTCGCGGACGAGCTCGGAGTAGGTGTGCACGGCCAGGAGCCGGCGGTGTTCGCTGTGCCCGGCAAGCTCGGCGGCGAAGGCCAGCGCCCGGTCACCGGTCGCCGACTCGTCCACGCCCACTACGACGGGGCCCTCGCGGCGCGGCGGGACTCCTGGCGTCTGCCCGCGCACCACCACGAGCGGACACGGGCACCGCTGCAGCAGGGGCACCGCGTTCTCCCCGGCCAACACCCCGCCCCAGCCGCGCGCGCCGTAGCTGCCCAGCACCAGCATCCGCGCGTCGGCGGAGCGGACGTGCAGCTGGTCGATCGTCGCGCCGTAGCGCACTTCGGTGGCGACCGGGTCGGCTCCGGTCCGCTCGGCGGCGGAGGCGAGCTCACGTAGCCAACTGGGGAGCTCTGGCGTCGATACCGTGCCGGCCCCGTTGACCACGTGAGTGAGGCACAGCGGTGCCCGCCACGCGCTCGCCAGGTCGGCGGCCCAGAGTGCGGCGTCGTGGGCCGATGCGGTGTCGTCCACCCCGACCACGATGGGTCGGGCGTCGATCCTGGTAGTCATCACGTTTCCGCGCTCCTTCCAATGTGGCGCGTCGTCCGATGACCAGCGTGGCCGTCAGGCGGGGTGTGCGGATAGGGCAGCCGGGACTCACCGGGAAGGCCGAAAGACCCCTCGCCCGACCAGCACCGGCGCGTCTTGATCAGCCATGGCCGGGCACGCTGCGGGCCAGGGACCGGATGATGTCGGTGGCGGTGACGATGCCGATGAGGTGGTCACCGTCGTGGACCAGTACCGCGTCCAGGCCGTTGGCCGCCATGCAGGCGGCGGCGCGCGATCGCCGATCGGTGGTGCGCAGCGACGGAACCGGGCGCCGCAGCGGGCCGACCAGCACGGGGTGGGCCTGCTGGGCCAGATCCTCCAGCACCCCGCGCAGCACATCGCGCTCGAACACCACCCCGAGGCAGTCGGGACCGTCCATGACCGGCAGGTGCCGCACCTGGGCGCTGACCATCAGCCGCAGCGCGACGTGGACGTCGGAGTCGGGGGTGATCGCCACCAGGCGGTGGGTCATCAGGTCCCGCAGCCGCGGATCCTCGTCGAGGGTTTCCGGGGGCGCGGCGAGGTGGGATTCTCCGGCCGACATGGTGGGCCTCCCGCGGTGGTCGGTGGCGCTAATGGGTGAGCAGAACCGAGCCCAGGTCACGCCGGGGGGTGGGTGGTAGTTCGGCGGCGCGACTTGCCGGCCAGCCGATCCGGACGACCAACTGCGGGTACGCCGACACCCGCAGCACGCTGTGGCGCAGCTCGCGGCGGCTGACCGAGGTCTCGATCGCCTGACTGAGTGGAGTGGTGGCCAGTCCGGCTCGGGTGGCGGTGAGCAGCACGGCGCTGGTGGCCTCGCCGGCGCGTAGCCAGTCCAGCGGTTCGTCCTCGGCGGTGACCAAGACGAGCAGTTCCGCGCCGCCGCGGATGGCGGCCTTGTTGAGCGACTGGTGGGGTTGCGACAGGCGTGCGCGGGGAAAGCGCCGCAGCGGGGATGGTTCGAGCAGGTCGGTTGGTGCGGCGGGGACATTCTCCGCCGGTACCCCGTCCCGGCCTCCGGGGTACCGGGCGGTCCACAGCGCCAGCTCGGCGGCGTACCCGGGCGCCACCTGCTGCTCCCGCGCGCCCCGCGCCAACGCGGCCTCGAGCCGTTCGCGCACCGCCGGTGCGGTGGCCGCGATCAGTTCGGCACCTTGGTGCTCGGCCTGCTGGGCGCACTCGCGCAGCAGGTGCCGAGGGACCGGCCGATGGCTCATTCGGCGGCGATCGGTGCGGCGTTGCTCGATGACCGGGTACAGCGCCGCCATCGCGGGGTCGGCGTCGCCTGGTGTGACGGTGATCGTGGCCAGGTGACCGAGCCGGTCCGGGTCGGGCATCCGCCGCACCCTGATAGCGAGGTCGCGGGCCGCGAGCGCCACTCGCAGGTGATGCAGCGCGGCCCCGCAACTGATCATCAGGTCGCGCCGGTCCGGATCGGTCCAGGGCAGGTGCCGGGTCCAGTCGGCGTGCAGCTCGACCCGGTCGGCGCCGATGCGCCACCGCCACGGCTGGGTGTTGTGTACCGAGGGCGCGCGCAACGCGTCGCTGACCGCGGCACTGAGATCAGCACTGAGATCGGCACTGAGGCCGGTGCCGTGTCGTGAGGTCTTAGCCATGTGCCTTCACTCCTTGACGCGTCGACCTGGTGCATTACCGCCTGTGCCCCCAGCATCGGAGGCGCCGGGGGGCGCGGAGAAGGGGCGTTGGCCCCTGACCTAGGGGCCGTTCGGCCGGGCGGTCAGGTCCACCAGGGAGGCGTCCACTACGGGTACGCGCGGCGCGACTCCGTCGAGGGCGACGCGCGGCACGTCCCGCCCGATGCCTCCCAGCCCGTTGATGTCCCGCGCCGGCAGACCGGGGCCGGCTAGCGGCGGTGGGGGACGTGGTCGGGCACCACGAGTACCGGGCAGCGCGTGGCGCGCAGAACCCGGGCGAGTGGTGAACGGAGCCGCACCGCTGTCTTGTTGTCACGGGCGGACTGCCCGACGACGAGCAGCCGCGCGCGGTGGGTGAGCGCGGCGAGCGCGGAGGCCGGGTCGTCGGCGATGACCAGCTTGCGCACCTGAACGGCCGGATACTCGGCGGCCCAGCCATCCACCTTGGCGTCCAGTTCCCGCTGGGCGCGCCGCGCGGCCTCGTCGAAGGCGGCGAAGGCCTCGGGAGTGGGCAGCCCGATCGGCACGGCGGGGTCGAACCACACCCGCACCGCGCGCAGTACCGCTTTCCGGGTGGTCGCCTCCTGGAAGGCGCTCCCGATTGCCTCGTCCGCGGTCGACGTGGTGACACCGAGCAGCACCGGCCCTTCGGAGGCCGGCCGGTCCGGGACGAACGCCACGCGACAGCCGGCATCCAGTGCGTGGCTGACAGCGTTCGGCGCGTCGGCCGGAAGGACCAGCAGGCCGTCTCCGGCCTCGGCCAGCTCCGCCGGGCCACGCAGGCACCGTCGCCGCCGCACGTCGACGGTGGGTCCGGGAGCGATCTCCCGGACGGTCGCCAGCGCGTCCGCGAGTCCTTCGGCGCCGGGTGCCTCGGCGGTCCGGAGCGCCAGAGTGATCGGCGAACGGTGAAGCCTGGCGTATTCGGCGGCCCAGCGAAGCGCGGCGTGGCCGGAGCGCGATGAGTCGAGGCAGACCACGATCGTTTGTGCCGGTGGGGTCGCTGGTTCGGCTCGCCGATCTATTTCGGGCATCGAGTGGGTGGTCACGGCGGTCCCTTTCGTTTGTCAGCCGCCAGCGTCATACCGGGCACACCGGTGGATGAACCTTCTTTGGGCCCGGGTTTCCAGGTCGGCGGTCACCAGTCGCCGGCGAGGCCGATGAACGCCGGCGCAACCCAGGACCTAAGACCTGGGCGAGGTACCGGTGCGGCACTGTGCCGGCTGAGCGCCGGTGGTGGGCCTGGGCGGGAGAAGGAAGACGCCGCGCCGGGGCGGCGAAAACTGTGTCGAGATGAGAGCGACAACACGCGGCGGCCGTGCCAAGGTGAACGTCGTGAACGACATCGAGGGCGAAGACGGTGGCGCTCGCGTGGCACAACCGGCGGTGAGCGAGACGTTGTCCCAGCTGCGGCTGCGGGCATTGCTCATCGAGGTGCAGGACCGCATCGGGGAGATCGTCAGCGGTCGGGACCAGATCGATGGGCTGCTGGACGCGGTGTTGGCGGTGTCCTCCGGTCTGGATCTGGATGAGACGTTGCGCGCGATCGTGCGCGCGGCGATGAGCTTGGTTGAGGCCGAGTACGGGGCGCTGGGTGTGCTGGCCCCGGACGGGTCGTTGAGCGAGTTCGTCTATGTGGGTATCGAGGACGACGTGCGGGACCTGATCGGCGATTTGCCGACCGGCAAGGGCGTGCTCGGAGTGGTGATCGAGGACGCGAAGCCGCTGCGGTTGCCGAACCTGGCGGAGCACCCGATGTCGGTGGGTTTCCCGGCGAACCATCCGCCGATGCGTACCTTCCTCGGGGTGCCGATCAGGGCACACGGCGAGGTGTTCGGCCGTCTCTACCTGACCGAGAAAAAGAACGGGCAGCAGTTCAGCGAGGACGACGAGGTCGTGGTGCAGGCGTTGGCCGGGGCGGCCGGCATCGCCATCGACAACGCCCGCCTCTACGAGGAGAGCCGGCGCCGGCAACGCTGGCTGGAGGCCGCGGGCGAGGTCACCGCCCGCCTGCTCGGCGGCAGCGACCCTTCCGAGGTGCTGCGGCTGATCGCGAACCGGGCGCTGGAACTGACCGACGCCGACTACACCCTGATCGCGCTGCCGGACGACCCAGAAGCGCTGCCCGCCGAGGTCGCCGAGCTGGTGGTTGCCGTGTGCGCCGGCCTGGAACCCGACCAGATCACCGGCACAAGACTGCCGGTCAAAGGATCCACGACGGGGGCCGTGTTCTCCGACCAGGTACCGCGCAACGTGCCCAAGCTGGCGGTCGACCTCGATGATCGCTCCGACGTCGAGTTCGGGCCGGCCCTGGCGCTCCCGCTAGGCACCGGCGACGCCATCGCCGGGGTGCTGCTGGTGATCCGGTCCTCAGGCGCGGCCGCATTCGACGAACACCAGCTGCAGATCGTGTCCTCGTTCGCCGACCAGGCCGCGCTGGCGTTGCGCCAGGCGGAGAACCAGTCCGCGCGCCGCGAGCTGGAGGTGCTCGCCGACCGCGACCGCATCGCCCGCGACCTGCACGACCACGTCATCCAGCGGCTGTTCGCGATCGGCCTTTCCATGCAGGGCACCCACCGGCGGGCGAAGTCCCCGATAGTCGCCGACCGCCTCAACGAGCACATCAACCAGCTGCAGGAAGTGATCCAGGAAATCCGCGGCGCGATCTTCGACCTGCAGGCCGGCCCCGCCGAGACGCCGCGACTGCGGGCGACGCTGCACGGCGTGATCACCGAGCTGACCGAGGACACCCCCATCCGCACCACGGTACGGATGTCCGGGCCGCTGGACGTGGTCCCCGCCCACCTCGCCGAGCATGCCGAGGCGGCGTTGCGCGAGGCGGTGAGCAACGCCGTGCGCCACGCCCGGGCCAGCGAGCTCACTGTGACCGTCTCGGTGGACGACGATCTGGTCATCGAGGTCACCGACAACGGGGTCGGCATCCCGGACACGGTCGCGCGCAGCGGTCTGCACAACCTCGAACGGCGAGCCGAGCAAGCCGGCGGACACAGCGCCATCGCCAACGCGGCCGGCGGTGGCACCAGGCTGACCTGGAGCGTCCCCCTGCCCTGAGCGGCAGCAACGAACTCGGCGCACCGGGACGCCACCAACCCGAGCGCGACTGGTTATCCGGCGGCCCATTCCTTGGCCTGCTCGAGGTCGTCGAGGCCGAACAGGCTGAGTTCCCCTGGCACCATCCAGGCGAAGGCGTGCAGCGCGTGGGCAACCCAGTCCTGGTCGGACACCACCGCGATTCGCTTGAACGACGAATGATGGCCGATCAGAGCACCGAGGCCCAGCTTCAGATCTTCGATCAGGCCGCCCGGTCCGAAGCCCTCATAATCGGGAGCCACGACCTCGACGATTCGGATCTCGTCGGTCCTCCCCAGTTTCTCCATGGCCGGCTTGAACGCATGTAGCTCATCACCGCTCAGGCGGCCCGACACGCGGATGCCGGTCACTCCCTCCGGCATGTCCGGCAGCATTTCGATCATCGATCCTCCTTGGTCGCTTCGCCCAGGTCCTTCCCAAGGGTGATCTTCCTCCCGCGCAGTGGGCCGATCGAGGCCCTATCGCTCGGTGTAGGTCTGTTCGGGCACGGCGTGGCCTCGGGAGCGGCCATGATGACCGTGCGACAGCCGGGGCGTTGCTGGGTTCCTCACCTGAACGCGCGATTCCACAAAGATCGATACCGCTAGGTATCGAAAAGTCGGTGGGCTCCTGGTTAGATCGGCAGATCCCGCGCCAACGGCGTGGGATCTGCCGGAGGGGTCGTCGCCTGGGGTCGGGGGACAGTTGCCTAGGCGACGACCCCTGGGACACCGCGCGTCTGCACCCGATGGGGCATCGTGCAAGCAGGTCGACCGTCAGCCGTAGGGGGTGGTCGGCCGGAGAGCCTGGTTGGCGTGGACCAGCTGAGTGCACGGGTATTCCACGAAATGGTCGGTACTGCATCTGAGACACTCGCCGTACTCGCCTCTTTGATGCTTGGCCAGGATCCACTCGGCGGAGCCGGAATTACGGTAGAACCTGGTCAGCGGGTCCTCGGCCCAGAAGTCTCGGACACCGGACATTCTTACCCGCGCTTCCGCGCCGGAGGATTTGCGCGCCGGGGGTGCCAGTCGCAGGGTCGGCGTGTGGTGCGGTGCGTCACTGGTGGTGTTGTCGAGTTGTCGAGCAATGAAGATTGCGTGGGCGGCGAATCGTTCGAACCATCGCGCCAGCGATGCGACATCCGTGCTGCTCTGTGGGGGATAGGGCGGACTGGTGCGCTCAAGGGTGTCAAGCAGGTGTCGTTGCAGCCAGTCGAGTTCGTCACGCATCCGCTGCAGCGCGGGCATCGACGCCCCGACGGGCGCGGTGATGGCTTGTTCCAGATGGCGCCCCGAACGCAGAGCGAGCTGGCTCATCCGGACGAGCTGCTCGCGCAGTGCACCGGGTATCACCGGCTGAGGATGCAGCCGGCACACGAGCTCGGCGATGTGGCGGTCCAGCTCGCCCATTCGCACGATCTTGTCCGAGGCCGTCATCGCCGCGACCGCGATCCGGCGGTCGGTAGTCAGCGGCTCGAGCAGGCAGAGCCGGGCACATCGGGTGCCCCGTCGCGCGATCTGCTCGTGCGTGTCGATCACCCGGCACGCGAGCTTCAGGTCCTCGTGTAACAGCGCGTGGCTGGCGTGCTGCAACGAGGAACACACAAGCCCGCACAAACTCGCCAACTCGTCTCGAAGCTGGCCAAGCGTGTTGTGAAGTAGGTCACGCACGCCGAGCACCCTATGCCCGCAGTGCAACATCCGTTACACCGGCCGCTCGACCACTGTCATGGGTTCCGGTATCAGTCCTGGCGCGGGAGACCTGAATCGTGTCGGGACTGAAGCGTCTTGATCACGAGTCGATCCTCGGTGTGCTGGCGAGGAGGCGCCAGGCGTCGCCCTTGCTATGACTCCGAGTGCTACCCAGCATGGGGTGAGGCCGCGAACACCGACCAGGCCAGCGCCGAACTTCGCGGTGCCTCCTCCCTGGTCGACGGATTTCTTGACTTATCAGTTAGTTATCTCAGATGCTGGAGGGAGTGTGCCACACCGGCGTCCACTCAGGGGCTCGTCGGCGAAAGAGGGAGCAGGCAGTGAGCGGACAGGCCAGCGAAGGGGCGCTCTACGCCGATCTGATCGTCGAGGCGTTCGACCGCCACGGCGATCGGGAGGCGTTCGTCCACGGCGACCGTCGGATGACCTATGCCGAGGCGAGAGACTTCACGGCCCGGCTGGTCCGCGTCCTGGCCAAGTCCGGTGTCGGCCGTGGCTCGTCGGTCGCCGCCCTCAGCCCGAACGCGCCCGAGGCGTGGCTCATGCAAGCCGCCGCGTACCTGCGGGGGGCTACCTTCAGCGGCCTCCACCCGCTGGGGTCTATCGAGGACCACATCCGACTCTGTGACGACGCCGAGGTAGCGGTCCTGCTGGTGCACCCTCGGCTGGCGGAGGTCGGGGCCGCCGTCGTGGAGAAGGCGTCGACCGTCCATACGGTGCTCACCCTCGGGCCCTCGGACCTCGGCAGGGACGTCCACGAGGTCTGCTCGGAGCAGAGCGGCGGCCCACTGGTCCGCGAGCCGGGGATCGAGCCGGAGGACACCGCGTGGCTGCAGTACACCGGTGGGACCACGGGCCGGGCAAAGGGTGTGATGCTGCCGCAGCGGGCGCTCGCACAGCAGGCGGTGTCGTGGCTGGCGTCGTACGGCGTGCCCGAGCGCCCGCGCTACCTCGCGGCGGCGCCGATCACACATGCGGCCGTGCTCCCGGTGCTGCCCACCCTGCTGAGGGGTGGCTGTGTCGTGCTCCACGAGGCGTTCGATCCTGCGGCATACCTCAAGACGATCGAGGACGAGCGCATCAACTACACCTTTGGCGTCCCCACGATGTTGGGCGCTCTGATCGCCACGGCGCGGCAGGGGAACTACGACCTGACCTCGCTCCGCACGTTCGCCTACGGCGCCGCGCCCGTGTCCCCGTCCTGGCTTCAGGAGGCCCAGGAGACCTTCGGCTCGGTGCTGCTCCAGGGCTACGGGCAGACGGAGTCCGGCGGGTTCATCTGCTCGCTGCGACCGGACGAGCACCTGCCGGAGCAGCTGACGTCCTGCGGACGGCCGGCGGTCGGGGTCCGGGTGCAGCTTCAGGACGCCGACGGCGCGGCGGTGTCGCCGGGAGAGATCGGCGAGATCGCTGTCCGCTCGCGCGCGGTCATGAGCGGGTACCTCGGCCAGCCTGAGGAGACCGCACACGCGTTGCGGGGCGGCTGGCTCCACACCGGGGACATCGGCAGGCTCGATGAGCGCGGCTTCCTGCACATCGTCGACCGGGCGAAGGACATGGTGATCACCGGCGGTTTCAACATCTACCCTCGGGAGGTCGAGGACGTTCTCACCGGGCATCCCGCCGTCTCTGGGGCCGCGGTTGTCGGAGTGCCGGACGAGCGGTGGTGCGAGGCGGTCCGGGCGTACGTGGTCCTGCGGCCGGGGGAGACGGCGACCGTCGAGGAGCTCACCGCCCTCGTTCGGAGCCGCAAGGGACCTGCCCACGCGCCCAAGGCCGTGGTCTTCGTTCCCGACCTGCCGACGACCGCGGCGGGGAAGATCGACAAGAAGGTTCTGCGCGAGCTCACCTGGGCGGGCCGGGACCGCCAGGTCAACTAAGGCTGCCGACTGCTGGCGGCACCCGACCAGAGAGAGGAACAGACACGATGGCCGACAAGCGGCTCACCGCTTTCCTGTACGCCGTGCACAGCGGGGATCCGGACCAGGTGCGCGCGGTACTGGCCGAGGACGTGGTAGTTGCGCTGCAGAACCGGCTCGCGCCCACCCTCGGGGTGCCGGCGCTGGCCCTCGTGCCCCAGGAGGGCGGCCGATGAGGGACGTCGTCGTCGCCGGTGTCGGGATGACCCGCTTCGGCCGCTTCCTCGACCGCTCGTTCGCCTCGCTGGTCACCGAGGCCGTCGGCGCGGCCCTCACCGACGCCGGCGCCACCGCTGATAGCGCGGGGCTCGTCTACTACAGCAACAGCGGTGCCGGGCTCATCCAGGGGCAGGAATCCGTCCGCGGGCAGCACGCCGTCCGCGGCAGCGGTCTCGAGGGCATTCCGTTGATCAACGTGGAGAACGCCTGTGCATCGGGATCGACCGCTGTCAATCAGGCGTGGCTTGCCGTTGCGGCGGGCCAGGTCGACGTCGCGGTCGCGGTAGGCGCGGAAAAGCTCAACCACGTGGACAAGAGCCGCGCTTTCGTGGTGATGACGGCCGCGTTGGACCAGGACCGCCTCGACGAGATTTACGCCGATCTCGGTGAGGGTGGGACGGGCTCGGTCTTCATGGACATCTATGCCCGGTTCGCCCGCTGGTACCGGGAGCGGACGGACGCGACCCAGAATGACTTCGCCCAGGTCGCGGTCAAGAACCACGCGCACGGCGCGCTCAACCCCAAGGCGCAGTACGGGGGTGTCCTCACCGTCGAGGAAGTGCTCGCGGCCCGTCCGATCAGCGGGGACCTGACCCTGCCGATGTGCGCGCCGATGTCCGACGGGGCCGCGGCCGCGGTGATCACCACGCCCGAGATCGCCACCCGGTGGGGGGCCGAGCCGGCACGGCTGCTGGCCACGGCGATCGGAGCCGCCCGTCCCGGTGTCTACGGCGAGCTCGTGCCGGACACCGCGCGCCGCGCCTATGAGATGGCAGGCCTCGGACCGGAGGACATCGACGTGGTGGAGTGCCACGACGCGGCCTCGCCCGCGGAGTTGATCGTCATGGAGGAGCTTGGGCTCTGCGAGCCAGGGAAGGCGCCGGCCCTCCTGCGTGAGGGGGCGACCACGCTCGGCGGCAGGCTGCCCATCAATCCGAGCGGCGGGCTGGGCAGCAAGGGGCACCCGGTCGGCGCGACTGGCCTCGGCCAACTCGTCGAGCTGGTCGACCAGGTGCGAGGAAGGTGCGGGGACCGCCAGGTAGACGGTGCACGGATCGGCCTCGCGGAGAACGCCGGTGGCTACATCGGCCCCGACGCCGCGGCGGCCTCGGTGACAATCGTCGGAGCGGCGTGAGTCAGCGGCACGTCCCGTCGCGCTCCCACACATCACCGTCGACTCGGCTCGGAGCGTGCGCCCATCGGACACCGTGCCGCCGCGGCATGGGCGACCCGTCAGGGCTATATTGACTAACTAGTAAGTATTGTGTCACGCTCGGCAACGGTCTCAGCGGGAGGTGGAGGGTGCGCGCAGCTCAAGTGCTGGGCTTCGACGGGCCGTCGGCGGTGCGGGTGCAGGACGTCGCCGAGCCCGTCGTCGGCCCGGGTGACGTGGTGGTCGATGTCCGGGCGGCGGGCGTGGTCTTCCCGGACCTCCTGCACACTCGTGGCCTCTACCAGGAGCAGCACGACCCGCCGTTCACCCTGGGCGGGGAATGCGCCGGGGTCGTGCGGACCGCGCCCGAGGGTTCTCGATTCGCGCCGGGCGACCGCGTGGCTGGACTGATGCGGATCGGGGCGTTCGCCGAGACCGTGGCGGTGCCCGAGCACTTGGTCCAACCATTGCCTGGCCGGCTCTCGTACGCCGAGGGGACCTGCTTGCCGATCAACTACCTCACAGCCCAGTTCGCCCTGCGCGAGAGAGGCAGCCTCGCGCCCGGGGAGACCGTTCTGGTGCACGGCGCCGCCGGTGGGGTAGGGACCGCCACCATCCAGTTGGCGGTCGCGTCCGGTGCCCGTGTGATCGCGGTGACGTCCAGCTCGGAGAAGGCCGAACTGGCCCATAAGGTCGGTGCCCACCACGTAGTCGACGCGACCTCGTTCCGCGACGAGGTCCTGGAGGCGACCGCCGGCGCGGGCGTGGACGTGATCGTCGACCCGGTGGGCGGCGACCGCTTCACCGACTCGCTGCGCTGCCTACGTCCGCTGAGCGGTCGGCTGCTCGTCGTGGGCTTCACCGCGGGGGACATACCGACGGTCAAGGTAAACCGGCTCCTCCTCACGAACACCGACGTGCGCGGAGTGGGCTGGGCGAAGCCCGCGTTCGATACGCCCGGCTTCGTCACGCGGCACTGGGCGGACCTGCTGCCGCACATCCACTCCGGTGCCGTCGTGCCACCCGTCGCCGAGGTCTTTCCGCTCGACCGAGTGGTCGAGGCGCTCGCCGTCGTCGACGAGCGACGAGTGCTCGGAAAGGTCGTCCTGCGGCCGTGAGCGAGGCGACCCGAGGAACTGTTCGAGAGAGGCGAGCGACGATGCGACTGGGTGTATTCGTGGCCTACTGGCCCTGGTTCACCTACGACGAACAGGTGGCGTTGGCCAGGCGGGCCGACCGGCTCGGCTACGACTCGGTCTGGGTAGCCGAGGGATACGGGCAGGAAGCCGTCGCGATCCTCGGGGCACTATCCGCGGTGACCGAGCAGATCCGGCTCGGCACCGGCATCCTGCAGATCCCTGCCCGACAGCCCGCGGCCGCTGCCACCGCGGCCGCGACACTGGACCGGATCTCCGGCGGCCGGTTGTTGCTCGGTCTCGGGCTCTCTGGACCACAGGTGTCGGAGGGTTGGTACGGAGTCCCCTTCACCGCGCCGCTGCGGCGGACCCGCGAGTACGTCGAGATCGTTCGAATGGCCTGCTCGGGGGACCGGCTGACCTACCCCGGCCGCGAGTGGACGATCCCGTATGAGGGCGGACTGCGCCTGGGTAAGCCGCTGAAGATGCTCGGCGGCGGTCCGATCCAGAGTCGGATCCCGATCTACCTCGGCGTCGGCGGGCAGCGGACGGTCGAACAGTGCGGCGAGATCGCCGACGGCTGGTTCCCGTTCCTGTTCAGCCCCGAGCACTCCGCGATGCTGACCGAGCCGCTCCTGCGCGGCCTGGCCCGCTCAGGGCGGGACCGCTCCGCCATGACGATTGCCGCGGCGGTTCCGGCAGCCCTGCACGAGGACTTGGCCACGGCTCGCGACCTCGTGCGCCCGCTGCTCGCCTTCTACCTGGGCGGGATGGGGTCGAGGGAGAAGAACTTCTACACCGAACTGGCTGTGCGTTACGGGCACGGGGCGAGTGCCCGGGAATGCCAGGACCGCTTCCTCGCCGGCGACCGGCGCGGGGCGGAGGCGGCGTTGACGCCCGAGCTGATCGACCTGGTCACGATCGCCGCCACCCCGACCACGCTGGAGAAGTCGGTGGCCCGGTTCGCCGGCGCCGATGTCGACACGCTCGTCGTGGTGCCCTTCGGCGACCGCCCCGCGGTCCTCGAAGCCCTGGCGGGAGTCCTCGCGTGAGCGGGGCAACGGTCCAGGTCGAACGGCGCGGCGCGCTCGCTCGGATCGCGTTGTGCCGCCCTGAGCGTCACAACGCCCAGAACCTGGAGATGTGGCGGGAGCTGCGGACGGCGGGTCTGCGGCTCGGCGAGGACCCCGAGGTCCGCGCGGCGGTCCTGGTCGGGGAGGGACAGTCGTTCAGCTCCGGCCTGGACCTGGCCGAGATGCGGCCGGGCGGGTTCCTACACGCGGTCGCGGAGTCGAGCGACGCGGACGCCCTCACCCTCATCGAGGAGGCACAGGCCGCATTCGGGTGGATCGGCGCGGCCCCGTTCCCGGTGGTCGCCGCTGTCCGCGGTGTCGCCGTCGGTGCCGGGATCCAGCTCGCCCTCGCCTGCGACGTCCGCATCGTCGCCGAGGACACCACCCTAGCCGTCGCGGAGCTTGGCCTGGGTGCGGTCCCCGACCTCGGAGCGACGGTCGACCTGCCCCGAGTGGTCGGGCTCGAGCGGGCTCTGGACCTGATCCTCAGCGCGCGGCGCTTCGACGGGAACGAGGCTGTGGCACTCGGTCTCGCCCTCCGCGCCGTGCCGTCCGCCGAGGTCGAGTCCGAGGCGCTCGCCTACGCCGAGCGGCTCGCCGCCGCGCCGCGAGCAGCTTTGGCGTGGGCCAAGGCCGCCACCCGCGAGAAGGACTCGGCGCGCAGCCTCCACCTCGCCGCGCTGGGTCAGGTGGAGTGCGTGCGCGCCATGCTCACCGCGGGAATATCGCCCCGAGCAACTTCTCGATCTGCCGCGACAACTCCTCGGGGGTGACGGGTCCCGTGGGGTCGTACCAGCGGTAGAGGGTGGCCAGCATCGACAGGACCAGGTTCGCCGCGATCGTCGTGTCGACACCGCGCTCCACCGGGAGGCACTCGTCGAGCAGGAGCCGGAAGTCCTGCGTACGGGCGTGTGCCCAGGAGCGGAACGTCTCGCGGCCCTGTTCAGACAGCTCGACCTCTTCGCTGAAGACGATGGCGTAGAAGGTGCGGTTGGCTGACGCTGCCTCGATGTGCGCGGAGATCAGCCCGCGCAACCTGGTCTCCGGCGGCTCGCCGCTCTCCAGGACCTCCTTGAGGCGTCTGCCCAGATCGCCGGTGACCACGTCGACCATGAGGTCGAGCAGGTGCTGTTTGCTGCGGGTGTACTTGTAGACGGTCGGCCGGGAGATGCCGGCCGCCTCGGCGATGTCGTCGATGGTGGCGTTGCGGTAGCCCTTGCCGCGGAAGGCTTCGGCCGCCGCCGCAACCAACGCGGTCGTGTCTGTCGCCCGTTCCCGTGCCATTGGCTAATACTGCCTGGTCAGTTCAGCTCTCAGAACCGCGGCCCCCGTCGCGTCCGGCACCCCGGCCTCGCGCAGGACCTCTTCGGTGTGCTCACCGAGCCTCGGCACCTCGGTCCGGGGCCCGGGGGCGGTCCCGTTCACGACGAGTGGCTGCCGCAGGTATCGACGGCTCCCTACTGTCTGCAGCAGGCCCCGCCCGTGCAGGTGTGGGCCCGCGACCAGGCTGGCGAGGTCCTGGACGGCTCCGTACGCGATGCCCGCGGAGGGCAGGACCTGCTCCCAGTGGGTCAGGGGCTCGGCGGCGATGCGGCTGCTCAGCGCGGCGCGGATCTCGTCGCGGCGGGCGGCTCGCTCCGGCCCCGGGACGTCGGCCAGGGTCTCCAACCGCAGCTCCGCGCAGAGCGCCCGCCAGAAGTGGTCCTCGAAGGCGATGGAGAGCGAGATCCAGCGTCCGTCGGCGGTCGCGAACAACCCGTAGCCGGGATCCTGTCCGAGCGTGTCGGCGGGCATGCCATTGGCCGTGGGCACGAGTCGGGTCACCACGAACGACATCAGGGCGTCGAACATGCCGACGTCGTAGTGCCCGCCGTGGCCACTGGCCACACGGCCCGCCAGCCCGGTGAGCGCGGCGATCGCGGCGAACAGCCCGGCAGCCACATCGGCCAGAGCGACCGGCGGTACTACCGGCACCTCCGCGTCGAGCAGGCCCGTCACGGCCTGGAAGGACAGGTCGTGGGCCGGCCGGTCGCGGTAAGGGCCGTCTTGGCCGAAACCGGAGACGGACACCACCACCAGCCCTGGATGATCCCTGGTGAGCTCGGCGGGGGAGAGCCCCAGCCTGCTGAGCACACCGGGACGGAATCCCTCCACCAATACGTCGGCCCGGGCGATCAGTGCCCGACAGGCCTCGAGGCCCGCTGGCGTCTTCAGGTCCAGGGCGACGGAGCGCTTGCCGCGGTTGAGCGCCGCGTAGTGGCCGGGAAAGACTCGTGACGGGTCCCCGCCCCTCGGGCGCTCCACCTGCACGACGTCCGCCCCGAGATCGCCAAGGATCATGGTGGCGAACGGCCCGGGGTACTGCTCGGCCAGGCTGACGACGCGGTATCCCTCGAGTGGCCGCACCGCCTCGGCGCGGTCACTCATGCCCTGATCGCTCATGGTGTGATCGCGTAGCCGCCGTTGACCGGGTAGGTCTGCCCGGTCACCCACGCCGCGGCGTCCGAGGCGAGGAACAGCACCGCGTTGGCGGCGTCGGCCGGCTCGCCGAAGCGGCGGATGACATAGCCGCGCAGCGCCTTCCTGGCCACCTCGGGATCGGCGATGGCCGACGCCACACCAGGGGTGTTGACGGTCGACAGCGCCACGCAGTTCGCGGTGATCCCGTGCCGGCCGACGGACTTGGCCAACCCTCGGGAGAAGCCGGCCGCGCCGGCCTTGGCGCCGCCGTAGACGGCGAGGTTGGGCTCACCGGTGCGGCCCGCGTCGGAGATGACGGACACGATCCGGCCGTAGCCGCGCTCGACCATGTCCGGCAACACGGCGCGGCACCCATTGAGGACCCCGTAGAAGTTGGTGGCGATCCACGGCTCCCAGTCCTTGGGGTCGGTCTCCCAGAACGGCGGGGTGTGGGCCAGCGGATCGTCGGCGGGGCCGGCGTTGCCCGCGTTGTTGACCAGCACGTCGATCGGGCCGAGCTGCTCGGTCCCGTGCGCCACCATGGCCGTCACGTCGTCGAGGTCGGTGACGTCGCAGCGAAGCGCGAGCGCTCGGCCACCCTGCTCGCTGATCTCGGCGGCCACCGCCTCCGCCCGGTCGAGGTGGTAGTCGTTGACCACCACGGCGCCTCCATAGGCGGCGATGTGCAGGGCGACCTGCCGGCCGACCCCCTGTCCGGCGCCGGTGACCAGGGCGGTGCGGCCGGTCATGTCCAGGACGTTCACGGGGTTCTCCTAGTTTCCGGGGAAGTCGGGGGTGCGCTTCTCGGCGAAGGCGGTGATGCCCTCGAGCCAGTCCGCGGAGCGCTCGTGCAGGGCTGACGCCTCGAGCTCCCGGGTGACCGCGGCCGGAAGCGGGGTGTCGTGGGCGTCGTTGGCCAGCCGTTTCATTGCGGCGAGGCCGATGGGGCTGCGGCACGCGATGATCTCGGCCAGCCGGTCGACGGCGGGCCCGAGTTCGTCGGGGTCGACCACGTCGACGACCAGGTCGGTGCCGAGGAAGCGCTCGGCCGGATGCAGCTCGCCGGTGAACATCAGGTGCTTCGCGGTGGACAGTCCGAGCCGACGGACCAGCCGGACCGACGCCCCGCCTCCGGGGATCTGCCCGTAGAGCGCGTGTCCGTCGCCGAGCTTCGCCGCGCGCGAGGCGACGACCAGGTCGCAGACCAGGAGCAGCTCGAGGCCGCCGCCGACCGCGAACCCGTTCACCGCGGCGATCACCGGTTTCCGGAAGGTCTCGAGGCGATCGAGGACCGCCCGGACGCGGTGCAGGAACGCGTTGCCGGCGCTGGCCGCGCCGTCCGGGGCGGGGGTATTGGCGAGGGACCGGGCGTAGCGCAGGTCGGCGCCGGCGCAGAAGGCCTTGCCCTCGGCGGCGAGGACGACGACCCGCACCTCGGGATCGGCGTCGGCGGCGTCGACACCGGCGCTCAGGCCGTCGAGGATGTCCTGGTTGATGCCGTTGAACACCTCGGGCCGGTTGAGTCGCAGCCACAGCGCCGGTCCGCGACGCTCCCGGACCACGGCGCTGTCGGTGAGGGTGGAGGTCATCGGGTCAGTCCTTACTCAAGATCGTGACGACGCACGCCGCGCCCCCGGGATGGGTGTAGCCACCGGCGTTCTCGGCCAGCCCGATGCGAGCGGCCTCGACCTGTCGCTCGCCGGCCCGGCCACGCAGCTGCGTGACGAGCTCGACCAACTGGGCGGCTCCGGTCGCCCCGACCGGGTGACCACGGGAGACCAACCCGCCGCTGGGGTTGACCGGCACCCGTCCGCCGAGGCGGGTCGCGCCCGAACGCAGGAGTTTGACTCCCTCGCCCGGCCCGCACAGGCCCAGCTCCTCGGTGACGATGAGCTCGTTGGGGGAGGCGGCGTCGTGGACCTCGACGACGTCGAGGTCCACGGGGCCGAGACCCGCTTCGGCGTACGCGGCGTCGATCGTGCGCTGTTCGAGGACAGGCTCGGTCCCGCCGGGGATGCCGGAGCGCAACGCGGAGGCGCGGACCCGCACCGCCGCCGACCGGTCAGCAACCCGCTCGTTCGCCCGCAGGACCAGAGCGGCGGCTCCGTCCGCGATCGGGGAGCACATCAGCATGGTCAGCGGACCCGCGACCGGGCGGCTGGCGAGGACCTCGTCGGCCGTTCGTGCGGTGCGGTACTGCGCTTTCGGGTTCAGCGAGCCGTGCCGGGAGTTCTTCGCGGCCACCTCGGCGAAATCAGCGGCGGTCGCACCGGACCGGGCCATGTAGTCCGCGCAGGTCGCGGCGTAGACCTCCATGAAGAACGAGTCGGCCGGGCCGTCGCGGCCGGTGAGCTCGCGGTTGAACTCCTCGATTCGGTCGACGTCCGCCGCTGTGGTCAGCGCGTCGAGCGCCGCCCGCGTCCCCTTGCCGCTCATCTTCTCGGTCCCCACGACCAGCACGGTGTCGTAGGCGCCGGAACGGATGGCACTCAGCGCGACGTGCACCCCGGTGGAGCTGCCCGCACAGGCGTTCTCGACGTTGATCAGGGGCTTGCCGACCAGGCCGGTCCCCGAGGTCACGACCTGTCCTCGCGTCATCTCCTGGCCGGTGAGTAGGCCCGCTACCGCATTGGCGTGCACCACCAGGTCGACGTCGGCCGGGGTGAGGCTGGAGTCGGCCAGCGCCTCGTCGATCGCGGCGGTGCCCAGGTGGCGTAGGGAGATGTCGGGGAACTTGCCGAATCCGGTGATCCCGACCCCGGTGATGCTCACGTCTCGCACGGCGTGCCTTCCGTCCACGGTGACTGTCTGCGAATCGAGGCTTGCAGAATACTAACTAATAAGTCAATATTGCCGTCGTTACCGACCCTGGAGCGCGCGCTCTCACGGCGCGGCGCGGAGAGGGGAGAGCGACGTGGCTCCCGATTTGAGCTCCAACCCGGCTGTCCCGCCCTACCTGGTGGGCCCCTCGTACGGCGATGTGATCGTCGAGGCGCTGACTCGCTACCCGACTCGGGACGCGTTCGTTCTGGGCAAGCGGCGGGTGACCTACGGGGAGGCCGCCGACCTGGTCGGGCGCACCCAACAGGTCCTCCTCGACCACGGCATCCGCTCCGGCCGGGGTGTCGGAGTGCTCAGCCCCAACGCAACCGAGGTCTTCGTGGCGCAGGCCGCGACTTTCCTGACCGGTGCCCGCTACACCGGACTGCACCCGATGGGCTCGGTCGACGACCACGTCTTCCTCTGTGAGGACGCCGAGATCGAGGTGCTCATCGCCCACCCCGCCTTCGCCGAGACCGCGGCGCGGGTCGCCGAACGCGCCGGTTCGGTGAAGCACGTGCTGAGCATCGGCCCGTCGGAGGTCGGGCCGGACCTGCTCACGCTGTGTGCCTCGGCCGGGCCGCGCCGCCTGGTGGCTCCCGCCGTCGACGAGGAGACCACGGCCTGGCTGCAGTACACCGGGGGAACGACCGGGCTGCCGAAGGGGGCGATGCTCTCGCACCGGGCACTGGTCCAGGAGGTCCTGACCCTGACCGCGTCCTGGGGGCTGCCCGAGAAACCCGTGTACCTGGCGTCCTCGCCGATCACCCACGCCGCGGTGCTGCCGGTGGTGCCGGTCCTGGCCAGGGGCGGGACCGTCGTGCTGCAGCAGGGCTTCGATCCCGACGCGTGGCTGAGCGCGGTCGAGAACGAGCGGGTCAACTACGCCTTCGTCGTCCCGACGATGCTCTACGCGATGTTGGACAAGGCCGACCCGGCCGCCCGGGACACCTCCGGGCTGGAGACCCTCTGTTACGGCGCAGCGCCGATGAGCCCTTCACGGCTGCTCGAGGCCCAGGAGGCCTTCGGGCCGGTGATGATGCAGGTCTACGGCCAGACCGAGTGCGTGGGAATGAGCACGAGCCTGCGCAAGGACGAGCACGACCCGGTCGGCCGTCCGGACCTGCTCACCTCCTGCGGCCGGGCGGCGGCGGGCGTTCGCATCGAGATCCTCGACGACGACGGCGCGCCGGTCCCCGACGGCGAGGTCGGGGAGATCTCGGTCCGCTCCCGTGTGGTGATGACCGGCTACTGGAAGCGCGAACAGGAAAGCGCCGACGCGCTGCGCGGTGGCTGGCTGCACACGGGGGACATGGGCGTCCGAGACGGCGACGGGTTCTTCCACATTGTCGACCGCAAGAAGGACATGATCGTCACCGGTGGGTTCAACGTGTACCCGCGCGAGGTCGAGGATGTCCTGACCGGCCACGATTCGGTCCGGGAAGCCGCGGTCATCGGTCTGCCAGACGACCGGTGGGGTGAGGCCGTCACCGCGTTCGTCGTCCCGAGCGCCGGCCACCGGATCGACGTCGCCGAGCTCACCGCTCTGGTGAAGAGCCGGAAGGGCGCGCACCAGGCGCCCAAACGGGTCGAGGTCGTTCCCGAACTGCCGACCACGGGCGTCGGAAAGATCGACAAGAAGGCGCTGCGCGCCGCCCACTGGACGGGCCAGGACCGGCACGTCCACTGACGACCTCGCAAGGAGCCACGTTGTCCGCCAACCCTTTCGTCCTCGACGAGGACCACACCCAGTTCCGGGACTCCGTGCGCAACCTCGCTCGCCGGGAGTTCCTCGACAGCTACCACGCGCGCGCCGCGCGCACCGAGTTCCCGCACCAGGAGCTGAAGAAGCTCACCGAGGCAGGGCTGACGAACCTGACTCTCGCCGAGGAGCGAGGTGGTCAAGGAGCGGATCTGCTGGCTCTGGCGGTCGCCTGTGAGGAGGTGGCCTACGCCGACCCGAACATGGGCTACATCCTGTTCAGCACGAACAGTCTGGTTGCTCTGTTGGCCGAGCAGGAGTCCGAGGCGATCCGGCGCTGGTCGCCGATCGTCGCCGCGGGCGATGCCCTCGGCTGCTGGGCGGTGACCGAGCCGGGCGCCGGCTCGGACGCCTCGGCGCTGCGGACCAAGGCGGTCCGAGTCGACGGCGGCTGGGTCCTCACCGGCGAGAAGACCTCGGTCACCCTGGCTCCGCACGCGGATATCGCGGTGGTTCTCGCGCAGACCGATCCCACCCTCAAGGCCCGCGGAATCGGCTGCTTCCTCGTCGAGTGTGCCGACCCGACCGTCAGCTCGCAGAGCTTCGCCGACCCCGGGTTCAAGCCGTTGGGGCGAGGGTCGATCACGATGGACGGCACCCTCGTGCCGGACGAGCGAGTCCTCGCCGAACCGGGCAAGGGCTTCGGCCAGATCATGGCCGAGTTCGACCTCAGCCGGACCCTCATCGCGCTGACCTGCGTCGGTTCCGCCCAGCGGGCCCTGGACATGGCCGCTGCCTATGCCAAGGAACGGACCGCGTTCGGCCGGCCGCTGGCCACGAATCAGGGAGTGTCCTTCCCACTTGCCGAACACACGACCTACCTGGCCGCGGTCCGGGCGCTGGCCTACCAGGCGATCGGGCTGCGGATGGCCGGCCTGCCGCACACCACGCAGGCGGCGATGTTGAAGTGGTGGGCTCCGAGGGTCGCCTTCGCGGCGATCCAGGAGGCCGTGGTGCTGCACGGGCAGGTCGGTTGGTCCGACGAGATGCCGCTGCAGGCGTTGTTGCGCGACGTCTCCGGCTACCAGATCGGCGACGGTACCCCGCAGATCCAGAAGGTCATCATCGCCCGGGACATCCTCGGCCGGGATGCGCTCGGGTCGTGACATGAGAGCCACCTGGTACGACCACACCGGCCCGGCCGCCGAGGTCCTGACCTATGGTGAGCTACCCGACCCTGAACCCGGTCCCGGCGAGGTCCGCGTCAGGATCCACACGTCCGGGGTCAATCCGGCCGACACGAAACGCCGCCGTGGCTGGGCAGGCCTGCGGATGGACTTTCCCCGACAGGTTCCGCACGACGACGGCGCCGGCGTGATCGACGCGGTCGGCCCGGAAGTGGACCCGGCCCGCATCGGTACCAGGGTGTGGCTCTACGACGCCCGGGTCGGCCGGCCCATCGGCACGGCCGCCGAGTACGTCTGCGTACCAGACCGGAACGCCGAACCGCTACCGGACCGGATCGGGTTCGTCGAGGGTGCCTGTATCAGCGTCCCCGGGCGGACCGCCCATCGCTGCCTGTTCCGAGACGGCCCGCTCAAGGGTGCGACGGTGCTGGTCGCCGGGGCCGCTGGCGCGGTCGGCAACGCCGCGGTCCAGCAGGCCGTCGCGGCCGGAGCCACGGTGATCGGCACGGTGGGCCGCGAGGAGAATCGCGAGATCGCCCGCGCCTCGGGATGCTCGCTGGTGCTGGACTACCGCCACGACGACGTCGTCGCCGCCGTTCTGGACGCGACCGACGGCCGTGGCGCGGACCGGATCGTCGAGGTCGATCTGGCCGCGAACATGGAGATAGACGCCCGATGCGTCGCCATGAACGGGACCATCGCGGTATACGGGACCGACTCGGGGCACAAGCCCGTGGTTCCGGTGTGGCGGCTGATGAACGCCAGCGTGACCGTGCATTTCGAGCTCCTCTACAACCTGCCCTACGCCGCGCACCGCCAGGCCGCCGACGATCTCAACCGTTGGCTCACTGACGGGGTCGTGTCCATGCGCGTCGGGCGCCGCTTCCCCGCGGGCGAGGTCGCCGCGGCGCACGAGACCGTCGAGACCGGTCAAGGCGGCGGAAACGTCGTCGTCGAGATCGTCCCTACGTGACGCTGCTGGCCGACCACCATCCGCCACTGCCACTGCCACTGCCGACAGGAGACTCATGAGCCCGAGGTCCTTCCTCGTCCCACCGGTCGACACCGTCACCTACGGCCCCGGCGCGTTCGACGAGGTCAGCAACCGGATCGCCCAGATCGGCGGCGTCCGGGTCATGGTCATCCTCTCCGGATCGCTCGCCGGCGGCCCGGTCGAGAAGGCACTGCACGAGCGCCTGGGATCGAGGGTCGTCGGGGTCTACTCCCGCACCCGCCAACATGTTCCGCGTTCCTCCGTGCTCGAGGCGGCGCGGATCGCGCGGGACAACCGGGCCGACTGCGTGATGAGTGTGGGGGGTGGAACCCCCATCGACTGTGCCAAGGCGGTCGCGCTCGCCCTGAGCGCCGAGATCCGGCAGCCCGAGGACTTCGAGCGCCACCGGGTCCGGTTCACCTACCCGAGTACCTACGAGGTGCCTTCGATCGATGGTGACGTCGTTCCACACGTCGCCGTCCCCACCACGCTCTCCGGCGGGGAACACACCGGGTTGTGTGGAGTGACCAACGACGCGACTCGCTCGAAGGACGCCTACACCAGCTCGAAGCTGCAGCCTCGTGCCGTGGTCCTCGATCCCTGGGTCACCGCGGGGACACCGGGCTGGCTGTGGGCGGCGTCCGGGATGCGTGCGGTTGACCACGCGGTCGAAGGAATCCTGTCCGCCCGGCACATGCCGATGACCGACGCCCTCGGCTCAGGCGCGCTGCGCCTGCTCACCGAGAATCTGCCCGGCAGCACCGCCGACCCGCACGATCAACACGCGCGCACCCAATGCCTGCTCGGCACCTGGCTGTCGATCTTTGGGTTGACCAACGTCGGGGTGGGGCTCTCCCATGGCATCGGCCACCAGCTCGCCGCCGAGTTCGACATGATCCACGGCGTGACCTCGGCGATCATGCTGCCGTTGGTCATGGAGTTCACCAAGGTTCAGACCCTGCCCCGCTTGCGCGTTGTCGCCGAGGCCATGGGAGTCGACACCCGCGAACTGACCGACTCCGCCGCCGCCGACGCCGCGATCAGCGCGGTGCGGGATCTCGTGGCCCTTCTGGGAGTCCCGAACCGAATCTCCGCGGCCGGTGGCACCCGCGACGAGCTACCGAAGATCGCCGACCACGTCATGGGCGACGCCGCGGTCGCGGCCTGCCCCCGTCGCGTGACCCGTGACGACGTCCTCGAGCTGCTCCACGCCGCTTGGTGAACCCCTCGGCACGACCGACCGCACGACAGGAAGGACACGACGACGTGAGTATCGCGGTGGAGTACCAGATCGGCTGCGACATCGGTGGCACATTCACCGATGTCACGGCCGTCGACAGCACCGGCACCGTCTACTCGGACAAGTCCGACACCACTCCCCACGACCTGTCGATCGGAACCTGGCGGGTCGGATCGGCTCGGGCGTCCGCGTGAATGCGGTCGCCCCCGGTCCCGTGTACACCCTGATGGTCGCGGTCGGAGTCCTCACGGACGAAGCCCGCCAGCGAACGGTCCCGCTGGGTCAGCGGGATCCCCCTGACCGTCGACGGCGGCTTCAGCGCCGATCCGCGCATGAGCACGGCAACCACCGTGACCCCGCCAACAACCTCAGCCGTCCCCCATCCCGCACCAGCACCGAAAGGCACGTCCGGATGTCGCTCACCGTCCACACCCTCGAACTCGGCCGCGCGGCCGCCGACTCCACCTTCTTCGTCAGACATCGCGTACCCGGCACCCTCGTCAGCGCCCCGGTGCACGGTTACCTGATCCTGGGAGGCGACGCCCCGATCGTCGTGGATACCGGATTCCGCAACGACGACGTGATGGCCCGCGTCGGTCTGCACCCTGAGCTCCGTGACGAGAACTCGATGGAGGCCCAACTCGATCGCTACGGGGTCAGCATCGACGAAGTCGGCATGGTTATCCAGACGCACCTGCACGTCGATCACGCCGGCCACATCGACAAGTTCCCGACCACCACACCCGTGGTCGTCAACCGCGCCGAGATGGAGTTCGCGGCGAGCGGGTTGCAGGGGCTCGGGTACGCGCCGGAGGACCTCAAGCACATGATCGACCGCACCCACGCTCCCGACGCGGTGCGCTGGCTCGATCTCGAGCTCACCGGCCCGGTGAGCGTCGCGCCCGGGGTGCGCTGCGAGCACGCGGGCGGCCACACCGACGGCTCGCTGGTGGTTTACGTCGACACCGAGCACGGCCCGGCCGCGATCTGCGGCGACATCCTCTACGACATCGAGGACCAGGTCATAACCGGCCTCATGCAGAACGGGTTCCTCGAGCCACAGGTGTCCAACAACTTCAGCGGCTCGTTGCGCGGAGAGACGGCGGCGATCAAAAAAGTCCTCAACAACGCCACCTTCGTGCTGCCGGGCCACGACATCGGCGCCAAGGTCGAGAACGGCCAGGTCATCGGCCGGGTCGAAGGCCTGACTGTGCCCGGACCGGTCATTGCGCTCCCCAGTCCAGGAGCCTCCCGTGAGGTCTCCCTCAACTCCTGACCCTTCCCTCACTTCGCAAGGAGAACCAGAGCGATGAGCTACTACTTCATGGCCGCGATGACCCCGCACGACGCCGACGTGTACCGGGAGTACCAGCAGAAGACGGCGGCGATCGTCGCCCAGCACAACTGCACGCCGCTGAGCGCCAATGCGGAATTCAAGATTGTCGCCGGCGACACCCAGCCCAACGTCATCGTCCTGCTGGAGTTCCCCAGCGAGGCCGACTTCGACAACTGGTGGAACAGCGATGAGTACGCGGTGGTGAAGAGGCTGCGGGAGAACTCGGCGGAGACGGTGATCGGAGTTGGGTTCGGGGGCGAGGTCAAGATCCCGGGGATCGGTTAGATGTGCGCCCTTACCTACGAGGGGCCGCGCAACGTCCGAATACCAACGATCTCGGGCGATCGTCCAGGTCACTCGCGCCGCGCAGGGTCTCCCGATCGGTGTTCGTATTCGCCAGGAGTTGATTAAGGGACGACTTGATCAACTGTTGGGGGGAGCCGCGATCGGGGCCAGCACGACCAAACCATGCGCGCGTCGAACGACCGTGCCGGTGGGGTCTTTCGCCTCCTGTCCTTGGTCTTGCTGTCGGTCAGTCTGGGCTGGCAGCAAGGGTTGAGGCGGGAATGGCCATGAATTTCTGGGATGCGTGTCGTACGGCGCTGCGGGCGCTGCGGATCAACAGGATGCGTTCCGCGCTGACCACGCTCGGCATCATCATCGGTATCGCGGCGGTGATCATTGGTGTTGCGTTGGGCAACGGGGTGAAAGCCTGGTTCGACGAGCTGGTCGCGCCGTTGATGACGCAGATCACCGTGACTTCCTCGGCGGGGCACATGGCGGGTGCGGTGCAGGTCAGGGACCTCGACGATGCGGACGTCGCCGCCCTACGGGACTCGGCCCGCGGGCCGGACATCGCCTCGGTGACACCGCTGGTGTCCGGGGGTGTGGTGCTTCGCGCCGGCACCGGCCAGCGCCGGGTGACTGTCCTCGGCTCGACCGACGACTACGTGACGGTGACCGACCGCAAACTGTGGGCGGGCCGCCACGTCGTCCGGGAGCGTCTCGGGGGTGGAGTGAGTTCCCGCGAGATCGTGCTCGGCCCGACCCCGGTCCGGGAGCTGTTCCACAATGATCCGTTCGCCGCCCTGGGCCGACAGGTCCGCCTCGACCGCACCACGTTCGTGGTGGTCGGGGTGCTGACCACCAATGGTCAGCAGGATGACATCGCGCTCATGCCGATCCGGACCGCCCGCACCTACCTGTTCGGCAACGACACCACGGTCAACCAGGTCATCGTTAAAGCCACCAGCGCGGCCACCGTGCCGGCCGCAACCGAGCAGATCACCGCGATCCTGGACGCCCGACACCACATCATCGACCCGGGGCGCCGCGACTTCGAGTTGATCTCCTTGCAGCGTTTGATCGAGCAACGCCAGCAGTTCCTCGATGCCCTGCAGGCGTTCATCGGTGTGATCGCGGCGATCTCGTTGCTGGTCGGCGGCATCGGCGTCGCCAACATCATGTTGGTCTCGGTCACCGAGCGCACCCGGGAGATCGGCCTGCGTAAGGCGGTCGGCGCCTCCCGTGCCGCGGTCGTCCGGCAGTTCCTGATCGAGTCCAGCGTGTTGGCCAACGTGGGCGGGGTGGCCGGTGTGCTGTTCGGACTGCTGGTGTGCCGGGTGGCCGCGGTCGTGATCCCCCGTTCGACCGATGTGTTCCCAGCTCCGGTCATCTCGGTCGACTCGGTGTTGCTGTCATTCGGCATCAGCGTCGCGATCGGCATCGTGGCCGGCCTCTACCCGGCCGTCCGGGCCGCGAGGATGCCGGTGGTAGAGGCGCTGCGCTATGAGTGAGCGCCCGAAGGTCTCGCGCCTCACCGACCATCTCGCCACCACGAATGGTCACCACTTCAGGGCAGGGGATGGCCGATGAATCTGTGGGAGGCGTTCCGCGCCGCTCTGCGGGCCTTGCGGGCCAACAAGCTCCGTTCCGGGCTGACCACGCTCGGGGTCGTGATCGGGGTCGCGGCGGTGATCTTGGGTATGGCGCTGGGCCGCACCCTGGAGTCCTACTACTACGAGCTGGTCGGCCCGCTGGTCAGACAGGTCATAGTCACCAAGACCACCGGGCAGCTGGCGGGCGCCGCCCAGGTCCAGGACCTCACCGAGAACGACGCGCGAGCGTTGCGCGACCCGGTCAAGGTCCCCCACGTCGTGTCGGTGACAACGCTGGTCTCCGGCGGCGCGATCCTGGACTCGGGCACCGAGCAACGACGGGTGACCGCGATCGGCGCACCCGACGACTACCTGACCGTCGCCAACCGGCGGCTGGCTGCCGGCCGCTTCCTCCCGCCGACCGAGTCGGGTCCGGTCGTGCGCGAGATCGTGCTGGGTCCCACGCCGGTGGAGGAACTGTTCGGCAACAACCCGAGCGCCGCGCTCGGCCAGCACGTCCGGGTCGCCGGCGCAACGTTCACGGTAGTCGGCACGATCACCGCCAACGGCCTGCAGGACGACATCGTGATCGTCCCCAAACGGACCGCCCGCGCCTACCTGTTCGGGAAGGACAACGCCGTCGACCAGATCATCGTGGAAACCGGTGACCTCACGACGGTCGGCCCGCTCAGTGACGAGGTCACCGCCGTGCTGGACCACCAGCACGGCATCACGAACCCGTCGCGGCGTGACTTCGAGGTCCTCAACTACCAGTACGAGATCCAGCAGGACATCCGGTTCCTCACCGGGCTCAGAGCCGCGATCGCCGCGATCGGGGCGATCTCGCTGCTCGTCGGCGCGATCGGGATAGCCAACATCATGTTGGTCTCGGTCGCCGAACGCATCCGGGAAATCGGGATCCGCAAGGCCGTCGGCGCCACCCGCGGCGCCATCCTGCGCCAGTTCCTCACCGAGTCGATCATGCTCACGGCGACCGGCGGTCTGGTCGGCGTCGTGCTCGGCGTGGCATTGACCGAGGTCGCGGGCATGCTCATCCCGCACGCTCTTCCCGACCTCCCGGCACCCGCGACGTCACCGGTGTGGTCACTGATCGCGCTGGGGGTCACCGTCCTGGTCGGCATCGTCGCCGGCGGCTACCCCGCGTACCACGCCGCCCGACTGCGCCCCCTCGATGCGCTCCGCCACCAGTAGGCCGGCGCCGATCAGGGCACTGGGCGGGTGTGTGCGGATGGGGGCAGGGGTCGAGGTCCCGGTGTGTCGGGACGATCGGCCTTAGCTGGTCTGGCGTGACCCTGACGCCTCCCAGAGAGGCTGGCGCTAGCGAGCTGGGCCAGCGACGCGCTGGCCGGGGCAGCCACTCCCGTAGCGGCTGCCCCGGCGGGGCGGCCACCTGTCCGCTCCCCAGCGACAAGTGGCGGGTCGGGCGCGACGGCCGGGTGGGGCGAGGGACTCCGCACCCACCCGACCGTGCGAGCGGCCACCGCAAGTGGGGGGATCGGCGGCCGGCCCCGCCGTTCCGGGCGGTGCTGCGCTTCCCGGCGAGGCACAGATCATTTTTCGCGGGACCGGACGCCCTCCCCAGGGCGGTAGTGCCCCGGATCGGCGGCCGAACGTCCCGAGTACCGAGGGACGACGTACCCTCACCGGCCCAGTCGGTTCCTTGGACTTGTCGGTTCGGGACGCATGACCCTGCCCGGCGGGTGCCGCCTGGGGTTGGCTGGGGCCATGGACGGGATCGAAGTTGCGCAGCGCGACTCCCTCACCACGGCCGGTTCGACCGAGCGTTGCCCGGACTGTGCTTCGTACACGTTCGGCGAGGCGGGGGCGGGGATGATGCTCGGGTATGGCGGTGCGCTGTGGGGCGGCCCGATGTATGCGCTGCTGGTGGTGATCGGTGTGGCGCTGTGGGTGCTGTTCATCGTGGGCCTGTTCGAGTGGGCCGGCCGCTGCGGCACGCCACGCCAGGGACCGCGGTCAAGCGATGGCGCGAATCCCGACCGGCCCCGAGACCAGCACAGCCCGTCATGACCGGCGGTGCGGTGGTGACGCCGCGGGCGGCGCGCCGGTTGTTGCCGTTCCTGGGCGCCGCTTCGCCTGTCACGTTCGCCTGAGCGCCGGATGCGCGCACCGTGCGCCGATTCGGGCCCCGGAAGATGATCGAACACGGTCGCGGCGGCGACGTTCGGGACCGGACGCGGGTCCGAGCCTGGGCGGATCGAAGCGGCCGCCGGGTGCGCCGGCGAAAGGTCCGATGTCCGGGGGACTTTGGTCCCTAGACCATGCCTACTCCTCGCGTCAGGATGGCCGGCATCGTTGCAGGTCATTGCCACTGTTCCGTCGCAGAACGGTGCTCGGACAGATCAGAGGTGTTCGGCGCGTGAGTAGGGAGGGCCAACTGCCGGTGCTCGATCTTTCGGTTGTCGATGGCATCAGTGTGCGGGCGGCGGGGGAGGTGCCGGGCGGGGCGCGGGAGCAGGTGCATCGGCAGGTGGCGCGGTTCCTCGCCCGGTTGCCGGAGTGCTGGTCCGACGCGCGGATCAGGCTTACCCGGGTGAACCATCGGCGCCCGCGGTGGGCAGCGTTGGCGCAGATGAACCTGGACTTCAAGGGCCAGCAGGTGCGCGCGCAGGTCGCCGCTGGGTTCTTTGCCGAGGCGGGCCGGTTGTTGGTGGCGCGGCTGGAGGAACAGCTGGCGCGGCTGGCCGAGCCGGGAACCACGCTACCGTGGCCATCCCGGCAGCCAAGGCCCGAGCCGGTCGAGGTGCCGGTCGGGCAGCGCCGGATCGTGCGTACGAAGCGCTACCCGCTGGTGGGCTGCGGCGTGGAGCAGGCGGCGCTGCTCATGGACCTCGGTGACTACGACTGTTACCTGTTCCGCGACAGTGAGGCGGACCAGGACGCGATGGTGTATCGGGTCGGGCCGACCGGTTACCGCCTGGCCCGGGTGGCCGGACTGGCCGCCGCGGCACCCCGCACGAGCATGCCGGTGACGGTCAACGTGCACCCGGTGCCGAGCTGTGACGCGGCGGAAGCGGCGCGGCAGCTGGGCGAGACGGAGTTGCCGTACCGGTTCTTCCGCGAGGCCGATACCGGTCGAGGCGCGGTGTTGTACCGCCGCTACGACGGCCACTGCGCACTCCTCGGCGCGACGCTTCCGGCTTCCCACGGTTAGAGGCGGAACAGAAATGAGCAGCGGCCACTCGCTAGGAACGCCGGCGATCCGCCCGGTCAACCACATCGTGGACGAGGACGGCTGTGTGAGCATCCGCACCCACCTCGGCAACAATGCACGGTCGCTGTTGGTGGACGGGGCAACCCCGACGACCACCGCGCCCGGCGGAGCGTTCACCTCATGGCCTTCCCCGGCGATCGCTGGCCTCGGTTGCCTCGCGCCAGGCTTCGTGGGCTTGGGCCAGCGCGTCCTCGGGGCCGCGGGTGGTCGGGATGGTGGTGGCTTGCGGCCAAGGGGCGAAGTCCAGCGCCATCTCGGTGGCCACCGCGAGGGTGGCGTCGGAGGCGCCCCTGGGTCGGTGCAGGATTCGTTCGGCGGTGACCGAGCGGGGTGCGTCGCAGCGCAGCTCGAGCAGTTGCGCGTGGGTGCGTTCGGCGAGGTCGGTGGCCCAGGCGCGGTGCTCGGCGTTGTGCCAGGAGGCGTCGATCACCACGTGTTCGCCGAGTTCGAGTGCCTTCTCGGCGCGGCGCAGCAGTTCGCTGTAGACGTGGTCGGTAGTGGCGGTGGTGTAGAGGCCGTGCTGGTACGGGGCGGTGGCCGGGTGGTCCGGATCCATGCCGGCCAATTCTTTGCGGAGCCGGTCGCTGGACAGCAGGACAGTGCCGTAATGGTCCGCGAGCGCGCCCGCGAGGGTGGACTTGCCAGTGCCGGGCAGCCCGCCGATCAGGGCGAGCCGGACCGCGCCTCGCTCGAGGTGCTCGGTGCACAGCTGGGCGTGTGGTTCGACCAGCTCGGCGGCCTCGTGGTCGCCCTGGTCGGCTTTGAGGCAGTTGACCAGGGTGCGGACGCAGGCGCGGTAGGCCACGTAGTGGTGGCGCAGCGAGGCGGGCGCGGGGTCGGCGGCGAACTCGGCATAGTCGGCGAGGAATTGGCTGGCCAGTTCCGGGCGGCCGAGCCGTTCGAGGTCCATAGCGAGGAACGCGGCGTCGTCGAGCGCGTCGACGTAGCGCAGCGCGTCGTCGAACTCCAGGCAGTCCAGCGCGCGGGGACCGTCGGGCAGGCAGAAGATGTCATCGGCCAGCAGGTCGGCGTGACCGTCGACCGCACGACCGGCCGCGCATCGCGAGTCGAAGAGCTCGGTGCGCCCGGCGGTGAACTTCAGCGCGAGCCGAGCGGTCCGCTCGGCCTGGTGCGGGTCGAGCCGGGTGCCGCGGAAGCGGTGGAGACGATCGAACAGGTCCGCCCAGCGTTTCGAGGCTGCCTCGGCGGTGCATGCGGCCGAGATGGCCGGTCCCCGTTCGGCTTTCGCGTGGAACACCGCGAGCTGGCGGGCCAGGGCGCGCAGCGAATCGGCGACCGGGGCGCCCGCCGTGACCAGGGTCGACAGCCGGCGGTCCTCGGGCATGCGGCGCATGACCACGAGATGGTCGGCCGGTCCGCCGTCGGCCGGGTCGGTGACGTCGCTGACCCCGAGATAGACATCCGGGGCGAGGCGGCGGTTGAGCTCGACCTCGCGGCGGCAGGCGGCCAACCGCGCCGCGCGACTGGTGAAGTCCAGAAAGCCCATGCGCACCGGCTTTTTGAGTTTGTAGGCCCGGTCGCCGACCAGGAACACCACCGCGACGTGCGTCTCGTGACAGCTCGCGAAGGTCTCGGGCGGCTGGTTCGAACGCATCGTGTGACTCCGATCCGATCGGGTGGAACAGGCTGTGATCAGTGCACCGCGAACCACCCGGCCGACACAGGGGTCGCTGGTCCCCAAGTTCCGGGGCGCATGGCCATGAGGCGCTGCCCCACTCGGGCCGAACTGGTGACCTTGGTCCCGATCCGCGGCATCATTTGGCCACAGGAGCGGGGTCTGCACGGCGCCTAACCTGGGCCGTAGGTCCCAGCCGCCGGCTGGGCGCGGGTCGAAGGAGCGCGGGGATGTTGAAGGTCTTCCTGGTCGACGATCACGAGGTGGTGCGCCGCGGCGTGGCCGACCTGATCGATGCGGAGGAGGACCTGTCCGTGATCGGGGAGGCGTCGTCGGTGTCGGAGGCTTTGGCGCGGATACCCGCCCTGCGCCCGGACGTGGTGGTGCTCGATGTGCGGCTGCCCGACGGGAACGGGGTGGAGCTGTGCCGGGAGCTGCGCTCGCGGCTGCCGGAGCTGAACTGCCTGATGCTCACTTCGTTCACCGATGAGCAGGCGATGATGGACGCCATCCTGGCGGGCGCCGGCGGCTACGTCATCAAGGACATCAAAGGCTTGGAGCTGATCTCGGCGGTACGTACCGTCGGCACCGGGCGATCGCTGCTGGACAACCGCGCCGCCGCCGCGTTGATGACCAGGCTGCGGGAGAGCGTCGAGGAGCCGGGTCCGCTGGCCGGGCTGACCGAGCGTGAACGGACCTTGCTGGAGCTGATCGGCGAAGGGCTGACCAACCGGCAGATCGCCGAGCGCATGTACCTGGCGGAGAAGACCGTCAAGAACTACGTGTCCCGGCTGCTGAGCAAGCTTGGCATGGAGCGCCGTACCCAGGTCGCGGTGCTGGCCACGGAGCTGCGGGACCAGCGGCGCCAGCCGTGACGTCGCGGCGTGAGCCCGGCGAGGTGGTCAGCTCACCGGCTCCACGCCGGTGACGTCGACGACCTCCTCCAACGGGCGCCGAGGCGTCCGTGTTCGTGTCCACCCCGACTCCCTTCCAATGGTCCGGGTCCGAGCATCTCGAGCCGCTCGGCGCGTGCGCAGGGCCATACGCAGCCGATTCCCGGTCATAAGGTCCCCACTTCGGGTACCGCGATGCCCGGGTTCCGAGGCCCTTGGACCCTGGACCGGCCCCCCGCGAACCGGCAGCGTGTCGTCTCCCGGACCCGGCGAAAGAGGAGGCCTACGGTGAAGGCACGTGACGTGATGAGCAGCCCGGTGATCACGGTCCGCTCCGACACCCCGGTGCCCGCCGCCGCGGCGCTGCTGGTGTCGCACGGATTCACGGCGGCACCGGTGGTGGACCGGCACGGCGAGCTCGTCGGCATCGTGACCGAGGCCGACCTGGTACGCGGCCGGGTCACACCGGAAGGCTGGCCCGCCGCGTACGGCGCGGAGGCATCGGTGGCGACGGCGATGACGCTCGCGCCGATCTGCTTCCGCCCGGAGGACGACGTGGCCGCCGTGGTCGAGCTCATGCTCGACCTCGGGGTCAGGTCGGTGCCGATCGTCGACGACGGTCGCCTGGTCGGCATCGTGAGCCGTCGCGACGTGCTGCGCACGGTGGCCCGCCGGGGGCTCGACCCCGAGGCCTGGCGGCCCGGGTCGGGTCGGGCGGTGACCTGACTCGGCGCGTGCGAGCGGCCCGCCTCCCAGCATCGCCCTCCCGGCTGGGTCGAGCTCTGGGCTCAGCTGGCGTCGAGCCGGTGGTCGCGGGCGTAGGCGTCGAGGACCTCCCGGGCGCGGCCGCCGTTGGGCAGTTGGAAACGCTCGGCGATGCTTGCCGCGAAGTCGTCGATGGCCCGCAGCAGCAGCTCGCCGTGGAAGCGCACCTCCGGCGACACGCACTGCTCGCGCGCCTCTTCGGCCAGGGTAAGTAGGCGCCCGATGGCCCCCGCCAGCGCGAACCGGTGGTCGTCGTCGCGGAAGTAGTAGGTGACCGGGAAGGTGACCAGGTCCCGCTCGCTGGCGATCAGCCGCGAGGTGAGGTCGGCGTAGACGGCGGCGGGCAGCGGCGACGGGTGCTCGCCCCGGGCCGCCTCCAGCAGGCGGATCTCGTAGGCGAGCGCCCGTCGCCGCGACAGCACCGGAAATATCGACAGCAGCCAGGAGACGCTGGCGGTGAGCAGCCCGAGCCCGAGCAGCGACTGCAGCGGCGCGAGCACCCGCAGCCAGCCGGCGGCCGGCGCGATGTCGCCGTAGCCGAGCGTCGCCAGCGTCACCAGCGAGAAGTACAGGGAGTCGATGAACCCGCCGGCCCGATCGCCCGGGGTCGCGTGGGTGAAGTCGCCGGGCATCCACGGCCAGTAAACCAACGCCCACCCAACGCCGAGCAGCAAGGCCCAGTCGGTCACCACGACGAGGAACGACACCGGCCCGGCGAGCGTCAGCAGACCCGGCGGGGGCAGCCGGCGGCAGAACGACCAGATCCCCCGGATCAACACCCGGCTGAGTGCCGGGCGCTCCGCGTGGAAGAACAGGGTGACGAACACGTCGATGACGGCGAGCAGGATGAGCGCGGCTCCCGCCGGCACAGCGAGGACGGCGCCGGGATCGGTCACGCGGCGCCTACCCGCTCCGCGCCGGGGCCGGCGCGCGGCGTCGTCCGTGCCGGTTGGCGCTGGTCGCTGACCACCCGGCCGTCGCGCAGGCGGATGACCCGCTCGGCGAACGCGGCCACCTCCTCGTCGTGGGTGATGATGACGACGGTGCGGCCGGAGTCGTTGAACTCCACCAGCAGGCGCATGATCTCGTTGCTGGTGGCGGTGTCCAGGTTGCCGGTCGGCTCGTCGGCCAGCAGCAGGGTCGGGTTGGTGACCAGTGCCCGAGCGATCGCCACCCGCTGTTGTTGGCCGCCGGACAGCTCGGTGGGCTGATGCTTCTCCCGGTCAGCCAGGCCGACCCGGGCCAGCGCCCGTTGGGCGAGCTGGCGGCGTTGCCGCGCGCCGGTGTAGAGCAGCGGCAGCTCGACGTTGCGTACGGCGTTGGTGCGGGGAATCAGGTTGAACGACTGGAACACGAACCCGATCTTGTGGCCGCGGATCCGGGCCAGTTCGTCGTCGCTCATGCCGGAGACGTCGACCCCGTCCAGCAGGTATCGGCCCTCGGTCGGCACGTCCAGGCAGCCGAGGATGTTCATCAACGTGGACTTGCCGGATCCGGACGGCCCCATGATGGCAACCATCTCCCCGTCGGTGATGGTCAGGCTCACCGCATCCAACGCCCGCAGCGTGACCGTGCCGGTCCGGTAGATCTTGGTGACCTGCTGTAGCTCGAGCACGATGTCGCTCCTCGCGGTGGCTTGTGGCTTGCGTTCACGATCTCGGCTCCCCGGCCGGGCGGGCAGGGTCGATGGCCGGAACCGGTGGGGACTTCCGACACCAGTCGGGCCGGGGCTACCGGGCCGGGCCGCTGATCCGCCGGCCGCTGATGCCCGACCCGTCGAGGCGGCCCACCCGCGACCTGCGGCCCGGCGCCCAGGGCGTACACATCGGCAGACGCCCGTCGGGTTGCTCGGCCAGCCAGCGCAGCCGTCCGGTGACCAGCACGCTCCAGCCGGTCCGCTGCCATGCGTCGTAGCTGTCGACCTCGAACGCGACGGGGGCGTCGGGCGCGATGTCCGCCGCCGCGCCCACCCTGTCGCCGCGCAGCCAGATGCGCGGCCCGTCGGCGGTGAAGTTCATCGGGTACGCCCGGGGCTCGCCGTCGTGCACGAAGACCAGGCGACCGACCGGGACCGTGGGAAGCAGCCGGATGCACTCGGCCCGGCTGAGCACGTCGGGGCGGCCGCGTGCATCGAATGGGAGCGGTATCCGCGGGTTCATGGCGTGGTCCTGAGGTGCCGGGCCGGCGAGACCGCCGGCCCGGCGACCTCGGGCGAACCAGCTATTCCTTGTTGATCGTGATCTGCTTGGGTTCGGCCTGGGCCTTCGGCTCGGGCAGCGGGATCCGGATCTCGACCGTGCTCCCGATTGGCCAGACAGGGGAGGGACTTCGGGCCCGACTCGGCTGGCCGAAGGGTTGTCGGTGGGTCAACCGGTGACAGAGGTCCCGGCCGTCTGGGCGAGCAGTGCCTCGGCGTCCACCAGGCGCCCGATCGCGGCCAACCGCCCGCCGGATTCGACGAACCGGCAGGCCGCCTCGACCTTGGGACCCATCGAGCCGGCCGGGAAGGATGCGGAGCGCAGCTCCCGGGCGGAGATCCGGCGGATCGGTGCCGCACCGGCGGTGCCGAACCCCGTGTAGACGGCGTCCACGTCGGTGAGCAGCAGCAGGACCTCCGCGCCGAGGGCGTGCGCGAGCAGCGCGGCGGTGAGGTCCTTGTCCACCACGGCCTCGACGCCGTGCAGCCGGCCGACGCGGTCGTGGGTGACCGGGATGCCGCCCCCGCCGGCGCACACCACGGTGGTGCCGCGGTCGGCGAGCAGTTCGATGAGCGGGAACTCGATGAGCTCGACCGGCTCTGGCGATGGCACCACCCGGCGCCACGCGGCCCCGTCCCGGCGGACCCGCCAGCCCCGTTCGGCGGCCAGCCGCTCGGCGGTGGGTTCGTCGTAGACCGGACCGACGAACTTGGTGGGATGGTCGAAGGCCGGGTCGTCGGCGGCTACCACTGTGCGGCAGATCAGGCAGGCTGCCTCGACCGCCGCCGCGTTCTGCAGCGCGGTGACCAGCCAGTATCCGATCATTCCCTGGGTCTGTGCGCCCAGGGTGTCGAAGGGAAACGGCCGGCGCAGGGCCGGGTCGCGTTCGCTCTCCAGCGCGAGCAGCCCGACCTGAGGGCCGTTGCCGTGGGTGATCACCAGGTCGTGGGCGAGGGCCAGCGGGGCGAGCGCCTCGGCGGCGCGGCGCACGTGCCGTTCCTGGACGTCCGCCTCGGGTGGCTCGCCGCGTTCGAGCAGTGCGTTGCCGCCGAGCGCGGCTACGATTCTCATGCCGGGTCGCGCTCGATGGGGCAGGTCATGCAGCGGGGACCGCCCCGGCCTCGGCCGAGCTCCCCGCCGGGCACGGTGATGACTTCGATGCCGTGTTTGCGCAGCATGGTGTTGCTGGCCACGTTGCGGTCGTAGCCGACGACCACACCGGGCGCAACGGCGAGATAGTTACTGCCGTCGTCCCACTGCTCCCGTTCCGCGGCCCGGACGTCCTCGTCGGTGCGCAGCACGGTGACCCGATCGACCCGCAGCGCCGCCGCCAGCGCGTCCCAGAAGTCGGCGTTGGGCCGTACCGCCAGCTCCCCGGGCCGCTGGGACGGGGTGAGGCTCCACGAGCGGGGCCGCGCGTCGAAGTAGGGGTAGAGCACGAAGGTGTCGGTGTCGAGCATGGTCATCACGGTGTCCAGGTGCATCATCGCGTGCGAGCGGGGCAGCTCGACCGCGATCACCAGCCGCGCCTGGCCGGCGTCGAACAGGGCACCGGCGAGCAGTTCCACCGCCATCGGTGTGGTGCGCTCACCCATCCCGATCAGCACCGCCCCGTCGCCGAGCACGTGCACGTCGCCGCCCTCGACGGTGGCCGGCAGGTGGATGCGGTCGTCGTCGCCGTAGTAGGTGGTGAACTCGGCCTCGGCGAACAGCGGGTGGTGGTGGTAGATGGCGCGCATGTGCAGGGTTTCGCGCCGGCGGGCGGGTTTGGCCATCGGGTTGATCGACACCCCCTGGTAGAGCCAGCAGGAGTTGTCGCGGGGGAACAGGTGGTTGGGCAAGGGTGGCAGCAGGAAGTCGTCGGCGCGCAGCATGTCCCATTTGAGGCTGCTGGCGCGCAGCGGCTTCAGGTCAGCCTTCAACACCCCGCCCACCAGGCAGGTCGCGAGCTCCTGGCCGTCCAGATCGTCGAACAACGCCCGCAGCGGCCGCACCAGAGCGGGGCCGACGAGCTCGGGCGTGCACACCCGGTCCAACACGAACGCGCGGCCCGCGTCGGTGTGGAGCGTCTCGGCCAGCAGTTGGCCGAAGTAGTGCACGCGCACGTCGTGTTCGCGCAGGGTCTCGGCGAACACGTCGTGCTCCTCCTTCGCTTTCTTGGCCCACATGACGTCGTCGAACAGCAGCTCGCCGATGTTGCGCGGGGTCAACCGGCTCAGTTCCAGGCCGGGCCGGTGCACGATCACCTGCCGCAGCCGCCCCACCTCCGAGCGCACGCCGAGGTTCATCGAAAGTCTCCTTCGCCGGTCAGGCGGCTTCGGGCCAGCGACGGTCGACGTCCTGGACAGGTGGCAGCTCCTGGGGAGCGGCGCAGAGCCCGGTGCGTTCCCGGCGGGCCTTGAAGAACACGTACGGGACCAGGCCGGCCAGTAGCAGCAGGGTGGCCTGGTACACGGCGGCGTAGCCGGACGCGGCGGTGACCCACAGCGCGAACAACACGCACGCGCCGCTGATCAGCAGGTCCCTGGCCAGCAGCCAGCCGGTGGGTCGGCGACGGCGGGACACCAGGTAGGCCAGCTGGGCGCAGGCGGAGAAGAAGTAGGGGATGGCCACCGTGACCACCGACAGGTTGACCAGGTAGGTGAACACGGCCAGCCCGGAGCCGCCGCTGTAGCGCCACAGCATGAGCGCCGAGGGCAGCAGCGCGGCCACCGCGATGCCCAGCCACGGGGTGTCCTTGCGGTCGGTGCGGGCGAAGAACCCGGGGAACAGGCCGTCGTTGGCCGCCGCCCGGGAGACCTCGGCGGTGACCAGGGTCCAGCCGTTGAGCGCGCCGATCCCGGAGACCACCGCGAGCGCGGCGACCAGCGTGCCGGCCCAGCCGGCGCCGGGCAGGATCGCTTCGAACGCGGGCACGAACGGGGTGCCGCTGCCCACCAGGACGTCGTGCGGCACCAGGCCCATCACCGCGGCGGACACGGCCACATACAGCACGGCGGAGCTGGCGGTACCCAGGACCGAGGCCCGGCCGACGTTGCGGCCCGGGTTGCGGACCCGTTTCGCGGTGATGGCCGCGACTTCGACGCCGATGAACGCGAACAGCGCCACCCCCGCCGCGATGCCGATGGCCTGGTAGAGGCTGCCGCCGGAGGCGTTGAACGCGCCGAAGTTGCCGTACGACACGAAGAACCAGCCGATGATCCCGACGAACAGCAGCGGCAGGAACTTCAGTACCACGGTCAGGTTCTCGAACCAGGCCATCTGCCTGACCCCGATCAGGTTCACCGCGGCGGGGATCCACAGCCCCACCAGCGCGATCGCCCAGTCCTGCCACCAAACCGGTTCCTTGAGTCCCAGCAGCGCTTCGACGTACATCACCCAGGAAGCCACGATGGCGGCGTTGCCTACCCAGGCGGTGATCCAGTAGCACCAGCCGGTTAGGTAGCCGGCGAAATCGCCGAACTCGTGCCGGGAGTAGGCGTACAGACCGCCATCGGCGTTCGGCACCCGCCGGGTGAGCTGCCCGAACAACACCCCGAGCAGCGTGGCGCCGACCGCGACGACGGTGAGCACCAGCAGCGAGCTGGTGCCGCCGCCGGCCAACACCGCGGGCATGGTGAACACCCCGGTCCCCACGATGCTGCCCATGACCAGGCCGGTCGCGGAGATCAGGCCAAGCCTCGGTGAATCGTGTTGTGGCGCGTCGGTACTGGACATGGTCCTCCGATCCAGGCGCGCCCGACCGCCACGGTTCTCCCGTGCTCGGCGTCGCGCCCTCGAGTGAATGAGATCGCTTGACGTTCAGCGAAGCCGAAGATCCCCGGCCCCGACGAGGGACGATCGGTCCGGTCACCGGGGCCGAAGGAAAGCAGCCGCGGCGCCGACCGCCGCGCGAGGCTGGACGAATGCGTGCATGGGTTGTCGATCGGCCGGGTCCGGTGGTGAGCGAGGCGTACTGAGTGAAATGCCGCCCCGTCAAGGGGAGTGTGGAATGCCGTGCGCCCGCAGCACATCGCCCCGGCTGACCACCCCGACCAGCCGGTCGCCCGCCACGATCGGCACCAGCCGCAGGCCGCCGTCGGACAGCACTTGGGCGAGCTCGACGACCGGGGCGTCCGGTGGCCGGGTGATGACGTCGGTGGTCATCGCGGCGGCGACGCTGCGCGGGCGGGGAGTCCGCCGGCCGTTGAGGGGATCGTCGATCAGGTCCGCCTCGCTCACCAGCCCGACCAGCCGCCCGGCCACGTCCACCACCGGCAGGGCGGTGAACCGGTTGCCGACGAGCAGCCTGGCCGCGTGGTCGGGCGGGGTGTTCTCGGTGACCGTGACGAGGTCGGCGGAAGTCATGATGTCCCGGGCGTGCAATGTGCCGGTTCGGTTGAGCTTCCGCGCGGCTGCCGGAGGACGGGGCCGGCCGGCCGTTCCGCCGCCCTTGAGTAGATTCGCCGCTCGGCGCGCGAGCCGGCCGAGCTTGCCGTCGCGTGGACGCGGCCGTAGCAGGTCGGCGCGGGTGATCACGCCGACCAGGAACCCGTGCTCGACGATCGGCATCATCTGCGGCTCGCCGTAGGTGCGCAGGCGGTGGGTGAGCACCCCGATGTCGGACTCGGGCGACATGCACACCACGCCGCGGCGCATCAGACCGCCGACGGTGTGGGGCGGCAGCCCCCGTGGGGTGTGGTCGAGGCGCACCAGATCGGCGGCGTCGAGCACACCGACCAGGTGGTTGTGCCCGTCCACCACCGGTAGCGCGCTGAACCGGCGCTCGACCAGCAGTGCCCGCGCCCGTTCGGCCGGTGTGTCCGGACGGACGGAGATGACCCGGTCGGTCATGACTTCCCTGGCTCGCAACACCATGTGCAGAACGCTAAGCAGCCTGTCCGGAGTCGGCCGCGGTCGAACGTCCTTCGGGCCGGGGCCGAAGGTCGGGTCCGCCCGGCGGCCAGGGAGCAGGGGCCGATCGGCGCTGGTGCTCGGGACCATTGGCCGTGTCCAGGTGGTGTGGGGAAGCGTGTGCTGGGGCAATGACTACATGTGGGACGCCGCCCGCGATCGGGCGCTCGCTGTTGTCCGACGGTTCAGCGGTGTTCATTCGCCGGCTCGGTCCTTCGGACCGGCCGGCTGTCGAAGACCTGCATGGCCGGTTGCCCGCCGACGACGTCTACCTGCGTTTCTTCACCGGCGCCCCGGCAAGTGCGCGGGTGGTGGCGGAGATGGTGACGCAGCCGGACACGGCCGCGTTCGGGGCGTTCCATCGGGGTGGCTTGGTGGGCGTGGCGCATTACCGCCGCGAGCCCGGCGGTCGGGCCCCGGAGATCGCCGTCGCGGTCGCCCGCCCGGAGCAGCGCAACGGTGTGGGCTCGTTGCTTCTCGAGCAGCTCGTCGCGTCGGCTATCGCCGACGGGTTGCCGCGGGTGGTCGCGGACGTGTTGACGGTCAACCACGGCATGCTGCGGGTCATCGAGGATCTCGGCCTGCCGCACCGCATCGACTACGACGGCCCGGTCAGCCACGTGGTCATCGACATGCCCCGCGACGAGGACCGCACGGACTACCTCGACGCCGTCCTCGCCCGGCAGGCCAGCGCGGACGAGGCCAGCCTGCGGGCCCTGCTCGAACCACGCTCGGTCGCCGTGATCGGCGCCGGGCGCCGCGCCGAGTCAGTGGGTCGGATGGTGTTGTGCCAGATCCGTGCCGCCGGGTTCTCCGGACCGCTGCATGTGGTGAATCCGCGCGCGAGCACGGTCGCGGGCATGACCTGTTACCCGTCGGTCGACCAGATCCCGGCCGAGGTGGACCTCGCGGTACTCGCCGTGCCCGCGTCACAAGTCGGGGATGTGGCTGAACAGTGCGGTCGGCGCGGTGTACGTGCGCTGCTGGTGGTGACCTCAGGGGTGAGCACCGATTCGGCTGCCTCGGCGCGGCTGGTCGACGCGGCGCGCCGGTACGGGATGCGGATCGTCGGGCCGAACAGTCTCGGCGTGCTCAACACCGACCCCCAGGTGCGCCTGCGGGCGACTTTCGGCCGAGGGGGCACCGCTGGCGAGGTGGGGGTCGCGGCGCAGTCCGGGGGAGTGGTGATCGGGCTGACCAGCGAGCTCGACCGGCTTGGCCTCGGCGTCTCCACAGCCCTGTCCACCGGCGATTCGATCGACGTCAACGGCGACGACATGCTGCTGTGGTGGGCCGACGACGCCCGCACCCGCGCCGCTGTGCTCTATGTGGAGTCGTTCCGCCGGCCGGAACAGTTCACCGAGATCGCGCGCAGACTGGCCCGGCGGGCACCGGTTGTGGCCATTCGTTCCGGCAGCTCCACCGCCGGGCAGCGGGCCGCCACCTCGCACAGCGCCGCCGGTGCCACCCCGGCGGTGGTACGGGAGGCGTTGTTCGACCGGGCCGGGGTACTCGCGGTGGACGATCTCACCCAGGCGGTCGGGGCGCTGGCCGTGCTGTGCTGGCAGCCGCCGCCGGCCGGGCCGCGGGTGGCCGTGTTGAGCAACGCCGGCGGTGGCGGGGTACTCGCCGCCGACGCCTGTGCCCGGCACGGGCTGGTCGTCGCCCCGCTGTCCGAGGTGACCCGGGCGCGTCTCGCCCGGCTGCTGCCGGCAACCGCGTCGGTGGGCAACCCGGTGGACACCACGGCCACGGTGTCGGCCGAGACGTTCGCCGACGCACTCAAGCTGCTCACGACGGCTCCCGAGATCGATGCCGTCATGGTGATCACTGTGGCTACCCAGGTCGGCGACCCCGCCGGGCTGGTGGCGCCGGCGGCCGCGCACTCCCCGGGGAAACCGGTGATCGCGGTCCGGTTCGGCCAACCGGTCGGCGTCGTCGGGGTGGCCGCCGGTGCAGTAGAGGCGGCGTCGGTTCCCAGGTTCGCCGACCCCTCGGCCGCCGCCCACGCGCTGGCGCTGGCCGTCCGGCGAAGCCGCTGGCTACACACACCTGACCGACCCGCACCGATACCCGACGGCGTGGATCTGGCCCGGGCCCGCGAGATCGTGACGGCCGCGATGGCCGGGCACACGGCCGCGGCGGCCGTCGAGGACACCTGGCTGGCCGCCGACGCGGCCTACGAGCTGCTCGCCGCGGCCCGCGTCCCGACCGCCCCAGCGAGGCTGGCCTGGTCGGCGGAGGAAGCCGCCCGGTGCTGGAGGCAGATCGGTGGACCAGTGGTGCTCAAGGCCGACGCCCCTGGGCTGCTGCACAAGAGCCGGGCCGGTGGCGTGCTCTCGGACCTGCGCTCCTGCCTCGAGGTGGAAGACGGGTACCGGACACTGGCCGAGCGGTTCGGCGAACGGCCGCGCGGCGTGCTCGTCCAACCGCTGGTGCCCGCCGGGTCCGAGCTGCTGATCGGGGTGACCCGCCACCCGCCCTACGGGGCACTGTTGAGTGTCGGACTGGGCGGAACGAACACCGACATCGTGAACGACCGCGCTCACCGCCTGTTGCCGGCGACCGCCGCCGACCTAGACGAGCTCCTCGACGCGCCCAGGGGCGTGGCGCGAATGCTCGCCGCGGATCGGGACGCATCCTGCCGCGACAAGGTCGCCGATGTGATCGCCCGGATGGCGTGGCTGGCCACCGCCCTGCCGGAGATCGCCGAAGCCGAGATCAACCCGCTGATCCTCACCTCGGGCACCGTCACGGCCGTGGACGTGCGGATCCGGCTGGCACCGGCCACCCCCGACGGGGCGTGGCTACGCACGTTGCCGTTCTGAGCGCGGCGCAACCCGATCGGAGTTGGTGCGTGGTGTTCGCCCTCCAGGTCGACGACGGTCACCGGATTTTCTCGGGGATGTGATCGACCGCCCGCAGTACCTGGATGGCGAGGCTGCGCGCGTCCTCTTCGCCCAGGGGCGAGTTCTGCCTGATCGCAGCCGCGGCCAGACGCACGCGCTCTTCGTAACCCGGCTTTGTCCGGCTGGCCAGAGTTGGAGCCGACATGATTCCCTTCCTCTCTCCTACTTTCCTGATGTTCGTGAACGGCCAAGCTTCGCGTAATGCGCCACAGCAACCACGCCGATCGCGATGATCGCCACGAAAAGCGCCATGCTGATTGCCATCACGGCGTAACCCCAAACGCCGACAAAATTCCACTCCATGGAGATTCCTTTCTCGTCGACGGGCTGTCCGTGACCGATCCGATCGTCTCGGTTCAACACGCGCGGGGGAGCGGTCGATAGTCCCTTCCGCCCGCGTCGAGAGTCCCGAAAATCTGTCGCGGACGGGTGGCCGGGTAGCCGGAGGGACCACTGGCGCGGTAGGTGGGGACCTCAGCCCATAGTGGTGCGCCCGGCCTCGCCCGCACACTCGCCGCATGACGAGCACCGTGGTGGCCACACCGTCCGTGGATCCCGCCGATTTAGGCACCCGAGAGCGGGACGTGGTGCACGCGGCGGTCGGTGCGCGATCGTTCCTGTGCACCGGGGCGTGGACGCCGCGGATCGCCGGCGGCGCGTTCGAGCTCTACGTCGACCGGGGCCGGTGGACCGCGGCCGGCGAGCGCGCAAGGCGCGGTCTGCGGCTGGCCGGCGGCGCGGCACTGTTCAACCTCCGTATCGCGGTCGCGACGCTGGGGCGTCGGCCGGTCACCACGTTGCTGCCCTCGCCCAGCCGGCACGAACTGCTGGCGAGTGTGCGCATGGGTGCCCCGATCGAGCGTCCGGATGAGTTGACCCAGCTGCACGCGGTGCTGTCGGGAACGTCGATGCGGCCCTTCCCGGGTTCGGCGCCGCTGCCGCCTTCGGTGCCGCACGCTCTGCGACGTGCCGTCCAGCTCGAGGGGTGTTGGCTCAAGCGCGTCGACCAGGGCGGATCCGAGGACCTGCGCGCTGAGCTTGGCCTCGGGTATGAGGTGACTGGCTCGACGCGGATGCTGGCCGTGCTCGGGTCCTACCACGATCTGCCGGCCGCCCAGCTGAGCGCCGGGCAGGCCGGGCAGCACCTGGCGCTCACCGCCGCTCGATGCGGTCTGGTCACCTCGATGCTGCCGGCGGCCCTGTCCGCCCCCACGGTGCGTACCGCGCTGGTCCGCTCGCTCGGGCGGTCGCTGTATCCGCAGATGATGCTTCGGATCGCCGCGCCGTGACCTCCGGCGGACGCTCCGGCCGCGACCTGTCGCGGGCGAGCGAGCAACTCGGTCGCCCGCTCGTCCAACGCGGTGTGCCGCTGGTCGGAAAATTTGCCACATCGCCCGCCGGCTGCCGGCCGCGACCGCCCACGACCGACAGATCGGCGAATAGCGGGAGCAAAGTCCCGCGTGAGAGCACGTCAGGCGTGGTCGGGCGTCGGGCGGACGACCGCGACCGGACACTTGGCGTGATGCAGGACGGCCTGGCTGACCGACCCGAGCAGCGTGCCCGCGATCACGCCGCGACCTCGGGCGCCGACCACGACCAGGCCGGCATCGCCGGACTGCTCCACCAACGACCACGCCGGCTGATCGCGTGCGACGTGTCGGCGGATCTCGACATTGGGGTACTTCTCCGACCAGCCCGCGAGGCGCTGGGCAAGCAGCTCACGTTCCTGCTCGAGCACCGCGTCAAGGTCGATCATGGCTACCAGCTCCGGCTCCACCGCCAGATCGAACCAGGTGTGCACCGCGACCAGCGGGACGTGCCGGCGCGCCGCCACGTCGAACGCGAAACCCAGTGCCGTCTCGCTCGTCGGCGAGCCGTCCACGCCGACGACGACCGGCGCCCGGTCGCCGCTGACATCACTGCCGGGTTGTCGCACGACCACGACGGGACACGAAGCGTGGGCGGCCACCGACACCGCGACCGAGCCGAGGAGGAGACCGACGAAACCCCCATGCCCACGGTGGCCCAGGACAACCAGATCGGCCCGGGTTGACTCGTCCAGCAGCACGGCGCGGGCCGATCCCTCCCTCGACTCCCGCTCGACCGTGAGGTCCGGTGAGATCCCCCGGGCCACCGACTCGGCCACGTCCAGACGGTCTTCGGCGTCGGCCAGGACCGCTCGCTGGTACTCGACCGCGCTGAATCCCTCGACCGGAACGTGCGTGGACTCGGCCATCCTCGCCGCCACGATCCGCAGGGTCGAGCCACGTCGCGACAACGCCTCGCACGCCGCCCATCGCACGGCCTCCAACGCCCGGTCGGAGCCATCCACCGCGGCGACGATCCGCTGCTTGATCATCGATCCTCCTCTGTTCGGGACCAGCCACGTTGCCGCCCGGCCGGGAGGCTGCGTAGCGTCGCTCGGCTCTTCCTCGAGAGCCGAAAGACCCCACTTCCGGCCCGCCTTCATGCTGCTCACGCTGGTGGCGTGGGTGGCGGTGCTTGCCATGGCCCGGTACCCGGCGTGGATCTTCAGGTTCAACGTCGGCGTGTTGCGGTGATCCTGGCGGGTTGGCTACTACGGGTAAGGCGCGCTGGGTCCCGAGCCCGGCGCCGCACCTCGCTAGAGGGCGGACGGCTTGGCGCACTGATGCCGGATAGCTCGCCCGATGGGGTACTACGACCCTTCTCCCGCGGCTGGTGGTTGATCGACGATCGGGATCACCATTCAGGGGAGGACATGATGGCGCTGGGCGTGATCTCCGAACGGGACCGGGTCTTCGGGACCGGGGCAGAGCTGGACGAGCAGCCGGCCGAGGACGTGATGAACCCCGATGTGGCGTGGGTGTCGGCGAAGGACACGATCCGCGACGTCGCGGCCCGGATGGACGAGGCCGGTGTGCGACATCTGCCGGTGCGTGACCAACGGGGCACGGTAGTGGGCAGGGTCTCGGCACGGGACCTTCTGTCCGTTCTCGCCGACCCGGCAACGACCGAGACCGAGTAGCGGTGACCGCGCACGCCGGCCACGGGGCGGAGATACGGGAGCGGCACACCGACCTGCTCGAGACAGCGGCGGCGCACGCCTCGATGAGGGTGCCACTCACCACCGTTGAGAGCACGGTCGGCGAGGTACTGGACGGCATGCGTGGACGGAGCTTCGACACCGCCGCGATCGCCGCCGTGATCGACGGCGACATTCTGTGTGGAGTGATCGCCCTGGAGCAGGCCCTCGCCCGGCCCCCGGCGACCCCGGTTGCCGAGGTCATGGACGCGCATCCACCGACAGTGGCGCCCGGTGTCGACCAGGAGCGCGCGGCATGGCGGGCGGTGCGGCACGGGGTGGCGGCGTTGGCAGTGGTCGACGCCGACGGCCGGTTCCGCGGCGTGATCCCGCCGCGACGCCTGCTGGCGGTGCTTCTCGCCGAGCACGACGAGGACATCGCGCGGCTCGGGGGCTACCTGCGCTCGACCGAAGCGGCGAGCACGGCGGCCACCGAGGGAGTCGCACACCGGCTGTGGCATCGGCTGCCCTGGCTGGCGCTCGGGCTGGCCGGCGCGTTCCTGGCCGCGGTGATCGTAGGCTCGTTCGAACAGCAGCTGGAACGCCAGGTGGTGCTCGCGTTCTTCCTTCCCGGTGTGGTGTACCTGGCCGATGCCGTCGGCACGCAAACCGAGGCGGTGGTCATCCGGGGGTTGTCGGTGGGGGTGTCCATCTCACGGGTCGCGCGGCGGGAGGCAATCACCGGCCTGCTCCTCGGCGTGCTCTTCGCTCTTGTCAGCTATCCGATCGTGTTGCTGATCTGGGCCGAGCCGCCGGTGGCCGCGACCGTGGCGGTGGCGCTGTTCGCGGCCTCGTCGATCGCCACGGTCATTGCGATGGTTCTGCCGTGGGCGTTGCAGCGGATGGGCCGAGACCCGGCGTTCGGGTCCGGACCGTTGGCCACCGTGGTACAGGACCTGCTGTCCATCGCGATCTACTTCGCTACCGCTACCGCGATCGCCGTGTGACCGCGTCCTGGGCCTCTGACACGCAGACCGCGACGACCGCGGTCAGGACCAGCAGCTCGATCGGGCCAGCCGAGACCAGCCGGCACGGATGGATGCCACTTTGGGGTCGAATGACCCCATGGTCGGGGCACTCGGCCCCCCGCGCCGACCTACCCGATTGCCACACCATCACTTCTGATAGGGGACGTATCGAAGAAGCGAGGTGGGTTTCATGCTGACGTGTGCGGACATCCCTGCCCCATCGGCTCAGTGTTCTCCCGAGCTCGCGCGACTCGACGACCGCGCGCTGTTGCGCGGCTACCTGTTGGCGGTGGTCGGTCGACTCGACGAGCGCGGCATCCCGGTTCGCGCCGTGCGGACGGATGACTCCGTTCCCGGCCCGTTGGCTGGTGCCATCATCCTCGATGAGGTGTGCGCGCCACCGCACGTCTGGACACCGACCGGGCTGCGTTGGAGTGTGGACGTGGGCTGGTCGGCCCTGCTGGCCCGCGTCGGCGACGAAACGCTCGGTAGCGTGGTCCGCTACCTGCCCTCCATGCTGTCCGTGCCGTCGCCTCGCAGCGTCGCGCATTTCGTAGTAGCACTCCGCGCCGACCCCGACACCGGCTGGGCCTCGGCGACCCCGTGCCGGCACAAGATCATCGATCGGCGTGTGCTGAACATGCAACTTGCGCCCTTCGTCGATCGCGAACCGACCTCGGGGGCCACGCACAGCGGCGTTGATCGCTGCTCGTAGAAATCCGCGGTCTTTCCGGAGATCTCGGCCGGAGCATTTACGTGTCAATCCGAGCTGTTCTCAATACTGTGTTGATTGGAGTGAACGATGACAAAAAGAATCGTAGTAGGTGTCGACGGTTCAGTCGGGTCGAAGGCTGCCTTGGAGTACGCATTCGACGAGGCCTCGCGACGCGATGCCTCGGTCTACGTGATCACCGTCTTTCAGTCGGCCGGAATGTTCGGCGCACATTACGGAATGCCCATCTCGATCTCCGAAGAGGACACCGCGGGGCAAATTCGGTGTCAGATCCAGGCGTTGATCGACGAGCTGCTGGTGGGCCGGCAAACAAAGCCCGAGGTGCGGTTGTCCGTCCGCACCGGATGGTCACCGGCACAGATTCTGGCCCGTGAGGCCGAAGCGGCGGAACTGCTGGTGGTCGGACATCGCGGGCTCGGTGGTTTCAGTAGCGCGCTTCTCGGCTCGGTGAGCCTTCAATGCGTGCTGCACGCGTCGTGCCCGGTTGTTGTGGTCCGGCTACCCCGGGCTCGTGCCCTTGAGGCCGAGAAGGACCGTCTTCCCGCGACGGAGGCCGTGCCGGGGTACGCCGCGTCGGGCTGACTCAGGACCGTGGGAATGGCGCGCGAGGTCGCGCTACGCCCACAAGCCGGGGACCATGCGCGCCTGGACAGGGGCTGGTCCCCGCACGGACGTTCGCGGTGGGCCGATCGGTCATCGCTGAGAGGCCTAACGCCTCTGGGGAGTCGGGGGCCCGAGCGACAGATTCGAAGCGCGGACCGGGGTCATGAGACGCCGGCGCGACCCGAGAGTGGTGATCAAAATGATGTGGGGCTACGGCAGCGGGTGGGGATGGCTCGGCATGGGTGTCGGGATGACCCTGTTCTGGGCGTTGGTCATCCTTGGTGTGATCTTCCTGGCGCGCTACCTCGGTGGCGCTCGTGACCGGCGCGATTTCGGGATCAACGGTGGACGGAGCGACGCCGAGCGGATCTTGGCGAACCGGTTCGCCCGGGGTGAGATCGATGAGGAGGAGTACCGGAAGCGGCGTGAGCTGATCCGGGGCGGCGGGAGGTGACCGCGGTGACCCGTCGACGACAGATTCTGCTGTTCGCGGCGCCCGGCGTCCGCGCGCCAGCTGGCAGGCTCGGGCCGCGCGGAGATGCGCGCACTGGGGGAGTCGATCGTGACGACGCAGAGCGCTGAGATCGGCAAGATGAACGCATGGCTTGCCCAGTGGTACCCGGGGCGGCCCACCACGGTCGACTACCGGCCCATGATGCGCGATCTGTCCGGGCTGACGGGCGATGCGCTCGACGAGACATTCCTGCGCGACATGATCCCGCACCACATGGCCGCGGTGATGATGTCGCAGCGGATGCTCGTCCAGGGCCGCGCCGAGCATCGGGAGGTCGCGGACTTCGCCCGCACGGTGCGCGACACGCAACATGGCGAGATCTTTCAGATGAACGGCTACCTGGCCGACTGGTTCGGCGGAGACTGGCCGATGCCCTACGGAGCGCACCCGGCAGGCGGAGGGGCGCCGTGCACCGGCGGCGCCCCTTGGGGACCGGGCGGAATGATGGGGCGATAGCGGCGAAACGCTCCAGGCGGGCATAAGCGGCGACCCGCAGCTGGGCCGGGCCGGGTCCACCGGCTCGGCCCCGCGTCATTGTCGTCAGAGATGTGTCAATTCGGGGCGGTGCCGGATGACTGGCCTCGCTCGGCTCGTGCGCAGGTGCGCAGGATGACTCTGGCCGCCATTTCCGGATCGTCGCTCATCGCCATGTGGCCACAGCCGGGGAGCCGGGCGAACTCCGCGCCTTGCAGCCGATGTTGGGCGTTGACCATTTGGCGTGGGGAGAGCAGTTTGTCCCGTTCTCCCCACGCCACGGTGAGTGGCACGAGTGGTTTGGGGTCGCTCTTCCACTGGAACTGGCGGGCGCTGGCCATGGCTTCGTCGAACGCCGGCGCGTCGCGCATGGCGGTGAGGTTGGCGAGCGCTTCCGCGGGTTCCATGCGCTTGGGATGTGCGCAGAGCCGGGAGATGAGCAGGTTGCGAACCAGGGGGATCTCAGCCAGTGGTGGGTCGGTGGCCAAGGAAGCCCGGGCCGCCATCCGGAACAGCCGTAGCTGGGTGATCACCCACCAGCGCTGCCTGGGTGTCCAGAACCCGGTCGGCGCGATTGCGGTCGCGGAGGACACGATCCCCGTGGTGGCCGCGCCGATGGCGAGCATTCCGCCGAGTCCGCTGCCGGCGACGTGCGGCTGGCTGACCTCGAGGTGATCGAAGATCCGCTTGAGTGATCGGATGCCGAAGGCGCGGATGCCGTCCTCGGTGGTGGTTGGAGGGATGGGGGCACGTCCGAACCGGGGTAGATCGACCGCGATGACGTCGTGGCGTTCGGAGAGTTGGTCGATCACCGGCCGCCAGACTTGCCACCGCTGCCCAAGGTTGTGCAGCAGCACCAAGGGCGTACCGGTGCCCCGCCGACAGTAGTTGGACTCGACCGCACCCCGGCCCTGCGCACGCGCCCACCGGTGCGGCGTTCCTGGCCCGGGCTCGCTCACCGCCGTGCCACCGGGTTCACCGTGCGGACGATTGTCTCGAGCAGTTGGCGGATCTCGGTGAAGGGCATCAGCCCGGCGCCGGCGGCGACCATGGCCCCGGCGAACGCGAGCCGGATGGTGGTGCGGGCGTTCTCGGTGAGCTTGTCGCGGCAGACCTGTTCGAACTGCTGGTCGAAGTGTTGAGAGAACAGCTCGCGGACCCGTGCGGTGTCCGGGTCGTCGCCGAGGAACACGCAACGGAGTGTGGCCTGCATCTGTGGATCGGCGGCGATGACGGCGGCGTAGCCGTGTAGGAACTCGGGCAGCCGCTGCTCGATGGGCCGGCTGTCGCCCGTGTCGATCGGCGGCAGGTCCCGCAGGTGGCGCAAAAGCACCGAGGCCAGCAGGTGCTCCTTGGAGGAGAAGACCTTGTAGGCGGTCGCCGGGGAGATGCCGGCCCGGGCCGCCACCAGCCGCACGGTCAGTGCCGCCGGCCCGGAGGCCCGCAGCTCGGCCGCCGCCGCATCGAGCAGGCGCTCGGTGGTCGGTTCGCGGACGCCGAACCTGCGCGGGATTGGACTGGCCACACCCCTCAACGTAAGGGACCTTCCCGACCGCCCCACGAGCGGGGGGACACCCATGTGAACAGTCGAATAGACAACTGTCTACAGTTCGGCACCCACACCAGGTGTGAGCGACACGGCACACCGCGTGCCGATCGCGGACGGAAGGGGAGGCCCATGGCCACAATCGGTCGCCGCTCACTGCTCACCGGCGCGGTCGCGGCCGCCGGCCTGTCCGTGCTCGGCGCGCGGCTCGGCGCGAGCGTCCGGCGGGTGGCGCTGACCCGCGAGGAGCACCGGGTGGTGGTGATCGGGTCGGGTTTCGGCGGCGGGGTGACCGCCCTGCGGTTCGCCCAGGCCGGGGTGCCCGTGCTGGTGCTCGAGCGGGGCATCCGCTGGCCGACCGGCCCGAACGCGGACACCTTCCCGCGTCCCACCAGCTCACCGGACAAGCGGATCTTCTGGCTCAACTCGGTGGCCGAGCCGCTGGACGGTGTGCTCGACCCGGTGTCCGCGCTGCTGGGCCGGGCGGCCGGGCCACACGCCGGCCTGGTGCGGCTGCCGGAGCTTCCGGTCGGCCGCTACACCGGGCTGCTGGAGCGCGTGGCCGGCGACGGCATGGACATCATGTGCGCCGCCGGCGTCGGCGGGGGCTCGCTGATCTACCAGGGCATGACCCTGCAGCCCTCCGCCGAGGTCTTCCACGCCACCATGCCTGAGCAGCTGGACTACGCCCGGATGGACCGGGTGCACTACCCCCGGGTCGCGCGGATGCTGCGCATCGCCGTGGCACCGGATGAGCTGATCGCCAGCAAGACCTACGCCGCCGCGCGGGCGTTCGCCCGGCACACCACGGACGCCGGCTTCCGGGTGGAGAAGATCCCCATGCCGATCGACTGGAGCTTCGCGCTGCGCGAGCTCAAGGGCGAGATGAAGCCCTCCTACACCAACGGCGACTGCGCCCTCGGGGTGAACAACGGCGGCAAGCACTCGGTGGACGTCACCTACCTCGCCCAGGCCGAAGCCACCGGCCGCGTGCGCGTGGCCACCCTGCACAACGTCACCGACGTGGTCCGGGCCCGCGACGGCCGCTGGGAGATACACGTCGACCGGATCGCCACCGACGGCACGGTGCTGGAGCAGAAGATCATCACCGCCAAGGCGCTGGTCATGGCGGCCGGCACCGCGAACACCTGCCGCCTGCTCATCCGCGCCGCCACGCTCGGCACCATTCCCGACCTGCCCGACGGGCTCGGCGAGAACTGGGGAACCAACGGCGACCGGATCTGCACCTGGACCAACGCCGTCGACGACTTCGGCACCCCGCAGGGCGGGCCGGTGGTCTACGGCAGCAAGGACTGGGCGGACCCCGCCACCGCGAACACCATCATCCAGGCCTCCCTGCCCCCGCTGCCCAACCTGCGCACCACCATGATCGTCGGCTACGGGGTCAGCAGCGGCCGGGGCCGCTTCGCCTGGGACCCGGTACGCGGCGAAGCCGTGCTGCACTGGCCCCGGGACGCCGACGGCACGCTGACCCGCCGGATCGGCGAACGCATGCGGCACATCACCGGCCCGGGATCGGTCGTCCTGGACACCACCACCGTGGCCCCCACCACCTGGCATCCGTTGGGAGGGGCATCCATGGGCCGGGTGTGCGACCTGGCCGGCCGGGTCCAGGGGCAACGAGGCCTCTACGTCCTCGACGGCGCCCTACTGCCCGGCACGGCCGCCGCATGCAACCCGTCCATGACCATCGCCGCCGTCGCCGAACGAGCCACCGACGAGCTCACCGAACACGACGTCGACCACGTCTTCTGAAACGGTCCACGCCCGACGACACGCCGCGGATCGTGGGGCTGGTCGATCCGGCTGACCTGGGCTGTGGCTGTCACGGCCCGCGTCAACAGTCGTGCTGGGGCCGTTGGGTTGTTAGTCGCGGTCTGCGATGGCGGCTCCGACTTTGTCACGTTGCTCTTCGTGTGCGAGCGCGATGAGGGTGTTCTCGAGGTGGGGCGGCAGGTCTTTGATGTCGAGGTCGATGCCGGTGCGGTGTGAGTGTTCGATGAAGGTCAGGAGGGCTTTTGCTCCGGACAGGTCCATGTAGCTGACCTTGTGCAGGCTCAGGGACAGTTTCGAACCGAGGTTGCTCAGTGTGTGGAACACGCGGTCGACGGACAGGAACGACAGGGGTCCTTCGATGCGGTAGGTGTCCGTGTCGTGCTGGACGATGACGGCCCGGTACTGGCGGGAGTTGATCGCGTGGATGAGCAGCGACAGGGCGACACCGATGACGACGGCCACGGTCAGGTCGACGAGCACGGTGACGAGCATGGTCGTGAACATCACCGCGACGTCGCCTTTCGGTGAGGTGTGTGCTTTGCGCAGGCCGTCCCAGTCGAACATGCCGATCGCGGTGACGATCAGGATTCCCGACAGCACGGGCAGGGGGATGTACTGCACGATGTTGCCCAACCCGGTCACGAGGGCGAGGAGGATGACGCTGTGCGTGGCGGCCGACAGCGCGGTGCGGCCACCGCTCTTGACGTTGACCACGGAACGGACGGTTGCCCCGGCGCTGGCCAGACCGCCGAAGAGGCCGCTGGCGATGTTGCCGAGCCCCTGGCCGACCAGTTCCTTGTTGCTGCGGTGTCGGGTGCCGGTGATGTTGTCCATGACGACCGAGGTCAGCAGCGAGTCGATCGAGCCGAGCAGCGCGATGCTCAGCGCGGGCAGCACAAGGGAGAGAATCAGCGAACCGCTGAGCTCGGGAATGGTGATCGTCGGAACTGACTCGGGGATGTGGCCGATGTAGTCGATGGCCGAGTTGAGCAGGACCGGTCCGATGCGTAGGTCGTGCAGCAGCGAGTCGGTGAGCTGCAGCGCCGCGGTAATGGCCACGAGCGCGACCAGGCTGGACGGAATTGATTTGAGCACGCGGGCGGACACGAGCATGAACACGATCGTGATGGCCACGACCAGGAAGCTGTTCCGCACCTGGTCTATCTCGCCGAGGATGATGATCAGAGCGATTCCGCCCATGAACCCGGAGATCACCGGGTGGGGTATGTAGCGGATGAGTGCTCCGACTCGGCACAGCCCGAACAGGATCTGGAACAGGCCGGCCATGATGAACGCGACGAATCCGGCTTCGAGTCCGTGCGCGGCGATCACTCCGGTGGCCACGACGGTGATGGGGCCGGTGGGGCCGGTCACTTGGGCTGGTGTGCCGCCGAAGATCGCGGCGAACAGCCCGGCGAAGATCGCTCCGTACAGTCCGATGAGGGCGCCGTCGGAGGTGCCGGTCGCGGTGATGCCGAAGGCGATCGCCAACGGCAGGGCCACGATCGCCACGGTCAGGCCGGAGAGAACTTCGTTGGACATGCGTCGGAGCATGGGTCGGCGCCTCGTTTCACGGTGTTGCCTCGGCCCACCGTGAGCCGAGCTGCCGACCAGACTTCCCGGCGCTCCTACCCGTCAAGATCCCGTAAAGATTGCACCGGGGCAAGGTCGAGAACTCCGACGAGCGCAGCGGAGCCTCCCCACCACGGTGTTCTCGGCACGACTGTGCCTGACCTCACCCGAGGGCGCCGCCGCGCTGGAGAGGCGAAGGATGCCGCCAGGGCTACTGGATTTGTACGGTTCCGGCGGCGCCGTCGATGGTGATCTGTTGTCCCGTGGTGATGAGGTGGGTGGCGTCGCGGAGGCAGATGACGGCGGGGATGCCGTATTCGCGGGCGACGGTGGGGCCGTGCGCGGCGGGTGAGCCGGTTTCGGTGACCAGACCGGCGGCGGTCATGAACAGTGGTGTCCAGCCGGGGTCGGTGGTGGGGGCGACGAGGATCTCGCCGGGTTCGAGGTGGGCGTTGGTGGGGTCGCGGATGACTCGTGCTTTGCCGGTGGCGGTGCCGGCCGACGCGGCCATGCCGACCAGCACACCGTCGGCCGCGGGTGGGGTGGGGGCGAGGGTTTCCAGGTCGGTGCCGTCGGACAGTAGCGCGCCGGGTATGCGGGTTCGGCGTAGTTCGCGCTGGTAGCTGGCGCGACGTTGGGCGGTGAGGGCGCGTTGGTCGGTGCGGTGGTGCACGGCGGAGTGGGTTTCGGCCAGGTCGAGGAACATGATGTCCTCGGCGCGTTCGAGCAGGCCCGCTTCGGCGAGGTCGGCGCCGATCAGCAGCAGCTGGCGGCGGGTTTCGCGCAGCGGGGCGAGCCAGGCGAACTTCCCGATTTCGCGCAGGCCGCCGAGGGTGCGGGCGCGGCGCATCAGCACGCCGGCGAGCCGGCCGCGCAGCGGTCGGGTGGGCCGGGCGCGGTGGGCGAGTTGGGCGATGGTGGTTTCGGCGGTGGCGGCGGCGCGGGCGAAGCGCTGTTCCGGGCTTTGCTGGGGGTCGTCGAGCCGCAGGTAGTTGGCGAGGGTGGCGAACAGCGGGGTGGGGTCTTCCTCCCAGCGGGGGAGGCCGACGTCGATCTCGCCGGCGGCGCGTCGGCCGTAGGTGCGCAGGAACTCGCCCAGCCCGATGTCGGGCAGCGTGTTGTCCCGGTAGCGGGCGGCGAGTTGCTCGGGCGATGTGCCGGTCAGTAGATCGCGGTGGTCTCGCGCGCCGTCGGCCAGCCGCCACAGAGCGAGATCCATCTCGGTGGTGATGTTGTGGGGCATGCCGCCGAGGGTGAGATCCAGCTCGCCCGGTGAGGCGACCCCGTTCAGCAGGGCGGAGGGTGCGCCGGACAGCAGGAGCGAGGTCATCAGCGGCCAGGTCAACGTCATCATCTCTCGGCCCATGATCGGCTGTTGGGCGTCGTGGATGACGTAGTGGAGCCGTTCGGCGGCGGTGGCCAAGCCGCCGGGACCGGTGGATCGGGCGGCGATGTCGTGCATGGCCTGGATCGCGCGGGCACGGGCGCGGGCGGGGCGGACCACGCTGCGGGTGATGCCTACCAGGGCGCCGGGCGTGAGCCGAAGCGTCATCTTGATCGCGGTGGCCGGCCGGAACGGCAGTCCGCGCCGGGGGGCGAACCGGGGGTCATCCAGGAGGTGCTCGATGACCTGGCGGACCCGGGGGCCGTAGATCTCCATCGCCTGGGGTAGGCGGGCGCGGGTCCAGCGGCTGCGCAGCAGGTCGGTCAGATCGGCGTAGGCGCGGCCACCGATCGGGACGATCCGGGTGATGCCGTGCAACGGATCGACCGGTACTCCCATCGCGGTCATCCACATCGCGGCGGCCAGCTTCAGCACGCTGAGCCCCATCGGGGTGAACGGGCGCAGCATGCCTTGGATGTGGCCGAACTCCAGGTAGACGTGCGGCTCCCCGTCGGCCGTCTCGGGAGGCTGGGGGAACAGCGTGGTGATGGGGCGAGACTGCAGCAGCCAGAGCACGCCCTCGGCGTCGAAGGCCCACTCGATGTCCTGCGGCGCGCCGAACCGGGCCTGCAGGCACTGGCCCACCGCGCCCAGTTCGTCGAGCTGTGCCTTGCCCAGGCAGCCGCGCTCGGCCCGGTCGCGCTCGGCCCGGTCGCGCTCGGCCGGCCACAGGTAGTGGTCGGGGACGACGCTGCCCTCGACGATCGCGGTGCCCAGGCCCGGGGCGGCATCGATGACCATCCGCGAGCGGCTGCCGGTGACGGGGTCGGCGGTGAACAACACCCCCGCGACCCGGGGGTCGACCATCCGCTGCACGACCACCGCCATGGCGACGCGGTCCTGGTCGATGTTGTTCGCCTCCCGATAGGCGACCGCGCGCGCGGAGTGCAGCGAGGCCCAACAGCCGCGTACCGCCTCGACGAGCGCCGCCTCACCCTCGACGTTGAGGAAGGTGTCCTGCTGCCCGGCGAAGCTGGCCTCCGGCAGGTCTTCCGCGGTCGCGCTGGACCGCACCGCGACCCGGGCGCCGGTATCGGCTCCGTGGCCGGTGGTGAGCGCGCGGTACGCGGCGCGGAGTTCTTCGTCGGGAACGTGGCCGTCCAGGTAGGCCCGGGTGGTCAGGCAGAAACCGTCCGGCACCCGTTCACCCGCTTTGATCATCTCGCCGAGCGCGGCGGCCTTCCCGCCGACCAGCTCGAGCATGCCCGGGTCGATGTCAGCCAGATCGATCACGTTCGTCACGGATCCTCCTCGCCGCCTTGGCATACAGCTCCATGCCCTGCATGGTGATCTCCCGCTCGTCGGGAGTGAGGTGGTTGAACAGCTCCAGCTGCGCCTCGATCCGCACCAGCCGCAGGCGGCGCAGCAGTTCCGTTCCGGCCGGGGCGATCCGGATCCGGCGCGCCCGCCGATCCGCGGGGTCCTCGTAGCGGTCGGCCAGACCACGCCGGACCAGGCCGTCCACGATGCGGCTGGTCCGCGAGACCGAGCGGTTCAGGATCTCGGCGAGCTGTTTGACCGTGGGCTCCTCGCCGCGCTCCAGTACCTGCAGCAGCACGCTGTCGAGCAGGCGCAGGTCATCGCTCTCCCGCATCCGCACCAGCGACGGCAGCAGGTCCCGCTGCATCGACGCCAGCAGCTCCAGCAGACGCTCCCGCTCATCCACGGTGTGCCGCTCCGCACTAGTTGCTATCTAGCAATAATTGCTAGAACAACACTACTCGGCCGGCGCGGCGAAGCAACCCCCGGCGGTCCACGGGTGCCTCGACGAGGCCGTGAGCGCCGTGGAACGACCGGATCAGTCGGCGGTCACCAGCGGATCTACAGTGGGGCCGCGCTGGCGGCCGGCGGAACGGGTAATCGAGTGAGAGGCGGCATGCATGCTTCTGGTCCTGGCGTTCGGTGCGGTGCTGCTGGTCAGCGTGTCGCTCTCCGGGCTGGCCGCGCGCACGGTGTTGTCCACGGCGCTGTTGTTCCTGCTGGCCGGCGCGTTGCTCGGTCAGGGTGGCCTGGGTGTGGTGGCGGTGCATCCCGGGGACCCGCTGGTCACAGCGCTGGCCGACATCGCGCTGTTCACCGTGCTGTTCACCGACGGCCAGCGGGCCAATCTGGCGGCGTTGCGGGAGAACTGGCGCCTGTCGGGTCGGGCGCTGGGCCTGGCCATGCCGTTGACGATGGTCGGTATCGCGGTGCCGGCGCATTTCCTGGTGGGGCTGGACTGGTCCACCGCCCTGTTGATCGGCGCAATCCTGTCGCCCACCGACCCGGTGTTCGCGGCCGCGATCGTCGGGCGCGTCGACGTGCCGCTGCGACTGCGGCGGCTGTTGAACGTCGAGTCCGGGCTCAACGACGGCCTGGCGCTGCCCTTTGTGCTGATCTTCCTGGCCACCGCGAGCCACGCCGAGGCCGACCTCGGCACGGTGGGCCTCGAGCTGGCGCTGGGCCTGGCGCTGGGTGTGGTGGTGCCCGCGCTGATCGCGCTGGCCTGGCGATCACGGATCCTGACCGCCGAGCCGCGCCTGCAGCCGCTGGGGCCACTGGCGATCGCGGTGCTGCTGTATGCCGGATGTCACCTTACCCACGCCAACCCCTACCTGGCCGCGTTCGCCGCCGGCGCGACCCTGGCCACCCTCGACCAGGTTTCCGCCGAACACTTCGAGCCGCTGGGTGACCTGCTGTCGGAGATCACGAAGTTCGCCGCGCTGCTGGTGTTCGGCGCCTTGATCACCCCGGAACGGCTGTCCCACATCAGCGTCGGCGGCTGGGTGCTCGCGGTCGCGGCGATCATCCTGGTCCGCCCCGCCGCGATGTTGCTGTCGCTGCTGCGCACCCCGCTGTCGCGCGGTGAGCGACTCACGGCGGCCTGGTTCGGTCCGAAGGGCTTCGCCTCGGTGGTGTACGGCCTGCTCGCGCTGCAGGCCGGCATCGCCGAGAGTGAGCAGGTGTTCGATCTGGTCGCGGTCACCATCGCGCTGTCGATCGTGTTGCACTCCTCGACCGATGTGCCGGTGGCGAAGGCGTTGCGGGTGCGGCCGCCGGACAACCTGCCCAGTGGGCGGGCGGAGGTGTAGCCCCGCGCGGCGTTCTGCGAAGCTGTGGCCCGTGGGCGCCGCCGATACCTCGCCAGCGAGACGTGGCCGAGAGCCCGGGGTTCTTACCCGGCTGCGTCGGGCCGGGTTCGGGCGTAAGCGCCCCGCCTTGCTGGTGGTGCTCGGTTTCCTGGTGCTTGTGCTTGTGGGCACGGTGTTGCTGTCCATGCCGTTCGCCGTCGAGGACGGGCAGGCACCGGGGCTGATGACCGCGGTGTTCACCGCGACGTCGGCGGTGTGCGTGACCGGCCTGGTTGTGGTGGACACGGCCACGTACTGGTCCACCGCCGGCGAGCTGATCATCTTGGGTCTGATCCAGGCCGGTGGGCTGGGCATCATGACGCTGGCCTCGCTGCTGGGGCTGCTGGTGTTCCGACGTTTCGGGCTGCGGATGCGGTTGACCGCGCAGACCGAGACCAAGAGCATCGGGTTGGGTGAGGTTCGGCGGCTGGTCGGCCGGGTGATCCTGGTGTCGCTGATCTTCGAGCTGGTGCTGTGGGTGATGCTCGCCCTGCGGCTGTATGTCGGTTATGACCGCCGGGTCGGGGCGGCGGCGTACGAGGGGTTGTTTCATTCCGTCTCGGCATTCAACAACGCCGGGTTCGCGCTCTACAGCGACAGCTTGATGGGGTTCGTGACGGACCCGTGGATCTGCCTGCCGATCGCCGTCGCGGTCATCGTGGGTGGGATCGGGTTTCCGGTGGTGCTGGAGCTGTGGCGCCGTTTCCGGACGCCGCGCGCCTGGTCGCTGCACACGAAGATCACCGTGCTGGCCACGGCGGTGCTGCTCGCCGTCGGCACTGTGTTGATCACAGCCCTGGAATGGGACAACCCGAAGACCATGGGCGCGGCGGGCTGGTCGGACAAGCTGTTGGCCGGGTTCTTCGCGAGTGCCTCGGCGCGCACCGCGGGCTTCAACAGCCTCGACGTGGCCGGTATGGAGCCGGCCACCCTGCTGGTCCACGACATGCTGATGTTCATCGGCGGTGGGAGTGCCGGAACGGCGGGCGGGATCAAGGTGGCCACCTTCGCGCTGCTCGCGTTCGTCATCCTCGCCGAAGCGCGGGGGGAACCCACCGTGCACGTGTTGGGCCGGAAGCTGTCTGACGGTGTGCAGCGCCAGGCGCTGACGATCGTGTTGCTGGGCATCGGCCTGGTCATGAGCGCCACCGTCGCCCTGCTGGCCGTCACCTCGCTGGACCTGGACCAGGTGCTGTTCGAGGTAGTCTCCGCGTTCGCCACGGTCGGACTGTCCACCGGCATTACCGACGACCTGCCCGTTTTCGGCCAGCTCGTGCTGATCGTGCTGATGTTCGTCGGCAGACTGGGACCGATCACCCTGGCCACCGCGATGGCGCTGCGCGAGCGGGTGCGCCGCTACGAACTACCGGAGGAGCGGACGATCGTTGGCTGACAAGAACATGGACGACCAGATCGTCGTCATCGGTCTCGGCCGCTTCGGCACGTCGTTGGCCGTGGAGCTGGTCACCCGCGGCTGCGAGGTACTCGGCATCGACTCGGACCCGAAGATCGTGCAGCGCTTCGCCGATGACCTCACCCACGCGGCGGTGGCCGACACCACCGACCTGGAAACCCTGCGGCAACTGGGCGTGCACCAGTTCACCCGCGCGGTGGTGGCGATCGGCACCGACCTGGAAGCCAGCATCCTGACCACCTCACTGCTGTCTGACCTGCACATCCCGCACATCTGGGCCAAAGCGACCAGCCGGGAACACGGCCGGATCCTCGAACGGGTCGGCGCGCACCACGTGGTGCTGCCCGAGCACGAGATGGGCGAACGCGTCGCGCACCTGGTCACCGGCCGCATGCTCGACTACATCGAGCTCGAAGACGACTTCGCCCTCGCCAAAATCCCGACACCGAAGGAAGCGGTGGACATCCCCCTCGGGCAAAGCCAGCTTCGCTCCAAGTACGGGGTGACCGTTGTGGCGATCAAACGCCCTGGCGAACAGTTCACCTATGCCACCGCCGACACCGTCGCCAGCCGCCACGACCTGCTGGTCATCGCCGGCGCCCGGGACAAGGTGGAACGCTTCGCCGAGCTGTCGTGACCACCGGACCGGGCAGCCCGGTCAACGCACGGTGGGATACCGCTTCAGCGTGATCGAGTTCAGTGCGCGCGCCGGGCCGCCCTGCAACTCGCCGAGCCGGCGCTGCACGGCGGCGGGCAGCCGGGGCAGGACGCGCATCATGTTGGCGGCCAGCCACACCTGGCGGGCGGTGTTCGGGATCAGGGTCCGCATCGAGGCCGGGCCGATGGCGCGGCTGTGGCGGATGAACTCGTTCATCTCCCGCTGGTAGCCGGCATATCCGGCGGCATGGTCGTCCCGGGCGGCCGCGAGCTCACCGGCGAGCACGTAGGCCCCGACGAGGGCGACGGTGGTTCCGCCGCCGACAGCGGGGCCGGGGCTGTAGCCGGCGTCCCCGACCAGGCACACGCGGCCCTTCGACAGCTGCCGCATCCGGATCTGGCTGATCGAGTCGAGGTAGAAGTCGGGTGAGTGGTCCATCTGCTCGAGCAGCCGGGGGATCTCCCAGCCCTCGCCGTCGAACACGTGGCGGAGCAGCTCCCGCTGCTGTGTCGCGTCGCGGTGGTCGTAGGCGAACTCGGTGGCGCGGCGGAAGAAGAACCCGGCCCTGGCCTGCCCGGTCTGCCACACCGTGTGGAGCGCCGCCATCTTGCCCGGTGTGGTGTAGATCCGCATCCGGTCGGTCGGCCCGCTGTAGGTGGGCAAGGTGAATACCGAGAAGTAGCCGCCCAGGTAATGCCGGAAGGCCGATTCGTCGCCGAAGGCGAGGCGCCGCACGTTCGAGTGCAGCCCGTCGGCGCCGATGACGAGGTCGAAACGCTCTGGGGGTGCGTGCTCGAAGGTCACCTCGATGTCCTCGTCATGGTCGTCGATCGCGGTGATCGAGTCACCGAACAGGTAGCGCGCCCGGTCCTGGGTGGCCTCGTGCAGGATCGCGGCCAACTCGCCGCGCATGATCTCCACGTGGCGGTCGGAGATCCCGGCGGCCAGCTCGGCGAAGTCGACCTCGATGGGCGGTTTGCCGGGGCGTTCGAACGCCAACAGGTCCGTGCGGGTGCGTGCCGCGAGCACCTGGGGGAGCACCCCCATCCACTCGGTGACCTCCACGGCCGGGCCGAACAGGTCCACCGCATGCCCACCCAGGCCCCGCCGTAGCTGGGGGGTCTGTTCCACCACGGTGACCTCGTAGCCGTAGCGACACAGCCAGTAGGCCAGCGCCGGCCCGGCCACGCTCGCGCCGCAGACCAGGACGGTGCCCGGTCGCGACATCACGGCCTGGCGTCGTCAGGTCGTTCCGGCAGGTGCTCACCGGGCGGATGCTGGGAGGGCGTGGTCATGAGCGCGGCACCGATCTGGTTGGCCAGCGCCACCGCCACACGCAGCTGCTCCCGGGAGGGGTGCACGACGTTGCTGGTGGAGGTGAGCAGGAACCGGCCGTGCACGACGCCACCGCTTTGCGCCAGGACCGCGATCTCCGTGTCGGTGGGCAGGCCCAGGCGCCGCACGTCGATCGGGCGCGCATTGTAGGTGACGCCGCCGTCCTCCTCGATGGTCGCGAGCACCAAACCGTTGCCGGAGTCGAACCGACAGCGGTCGATACCTAGCACCTCGACGATCTGCGCACACACGTTGCCGATGAGCGAGTCGGTGGACGAACGGCCCGCGCTCACCGCCGAAGCGGTGCGCAGCACACCATCCAGGTAACCCTGCTCGCGGCTGGCCCGGGCCTGCTGGCGGCGCCCCCACAGCGCGATCTCCGCGACAGCCGCGCCCACGCCCATGAGCAGAACCGCCGTCTCGATGTCCGCCGGATCGGTGATGGTGAACCGGTTGTAGGGCTCGGTGAGGAAGAAATCGAACCAGACAGCGGCCGACAATGCCGCGACGAGCCCAGCCGCGCGGATGCCGGTCGACGCCGCCGCCACGACCAGCAGCACCAACCCGAGCGCGGCATTGGTATTCGCCACACTGTCGCGGAACGCGCTGAGTACCGCGCACCCGGCCAGCGGCAGCAACCCGGCGACCACGACCACGTGCGCGCGGTGTGTGCCCAGCACGGACTCGATCCGCATCCATCCGCCCCGACCCCTGCTCACCGCACACCACCGAGGTCACGCGGCGCGGCGACGAGATCCACGAGGCGGTGTCGCCTCGCCCTGACGGTGCCCGGAACCAACCTTCGGGCCACGCTCCCGGAACGGGTGGCTATGCCGCTGTCTGTCACCAGAACTCATCTCGATCTCATCATCGCCGGGGGCCGCTGTGGACGGTCGGCGGTTGTTCGACGAGCAGAGCACTGCCCTGAGCCTTCGGTCGTCCGCGGGCGTGGCTCCCTGCCGTTCCCATGGTCACAGCCCCGGCGCTGACCCGACAAGCGGATCGTCCCGGCGAGCCGCGTTAAGGGCGTCAGGATCTCGTTAAGAGCCCGACGGGTCCTCGACCACACCCGAAATCTGGCATAAAGTTTCAGAACATTCTGAAAGTTCCGGTTCGAGGGAGTGCGCTTGCGTGGACGTGTCTGAGCGCGGGCCGTTGCACGAGTACGCCGACGAGGTGGGCTTGTTCTTCGAGAGCACCGGCCTGCCCCGCGTGCCGGGACGCATCCTGGGTTGGTTGTTGGTGTGCGAGCCCGCGCATCAGTCGGCCGAGGAGCTGATGGAAGCGCTTCAGGTCAGCCGGGGCGCGGTGAGCATGGCGATGCGGATGTTGCGCACCGCCGGTGCGGTCGAGCGCCACCACGTGCCGGGTCAGCGGCGGGTGTTCTACCGGATTCAGCCGGGTTTCTGGCTGCGCGAGGCCGAGGACAAGGCGCGGCTGGCGGGCCAGTGGCGCAAGCTCACCGAGCGCGGCCTCGATCTGGTGGCCGGTAAGCCGGCGTCCTCGAGCGCGCGGCTGCGCGAGGCCCACGACATGTATGCGTTTCTCGAGCGCGAGTACGCCCGGATCAAGGATCTGTGGCTGCACGAGCGCGAGACCCGACAACAGCGGGAGGGGCAGCCGTGACGAGCCGCTCGTCGAACCGGGACGCGAAAGAAATCGTGGGAACGGGGTGGGAGCACAGGTGAGAGCCGATGTGGTGGTGGATGTCGCGGGCCTTACCTTCCGCTATCCCAGGGCCGCGCACCCGGCGGTGCGCGGGATGACCTTCACGGTGTCGCGGGGCGAGATCTTCGGTTTCCTCGGGCCCAGCGGCGCGGGAAAGTCCACCACGCAGAAGATCCTCACCGGGCAGCTGGCCGGCTACGGTGGCTCGGCGGCGGTGTGGGGGCGCGAGCCCGGCGCGTGGGGACCGGAGTACTACCAGCGCATCGGGGTGTCCTTCGAGCTGCCCAACCACTACCTGAAGCTGACCGCGCTGGAGAACCTGCGGTTTTTCGCGTCGCTGTACGCGGGCGAGACCGAGGACCCGATGAAGCTGTTGGAGCGGGTCGACCTCGCCGAACACGCGCACACCCGGGTGGGCAAGTTCTCCAAAGGGATGGCGATGCGGCTGGTGTTCGTGCGCGCCTTGCTGCACCGGCCCGAGTTGCTGTTTCTCGACGAGCCGACCTCCGGGATGGACCCGGTGAACGCGCGCCGGGTCAAAGACATGATCCGCGAGCTGCGCGACGAAGGGCGGACTGTCCTGCTCACCACCCACGACATGGCCACCGCCGACGAGCTGTGTGACCGGGTGGCGTTCGTGGTGGACGGCGGGATCGCCGCGTTGGACTCCCCGGTGGAACACAAGATCAGCCGCAGTCGGCGCAGCGTGCGGGTCACCTACCGCGCGGACGGCGAGCTGCGCACCGCCGAGTTCGGCCTCGACGCCCTGGCCGGCGACGAGGGCTTCCGCGCGCTGGCGGCCCGCCACCACCTCGAGGCCCTGCACAGCCAGGAAGCCAGCCTCGAGGACGTGTTCATCGACGTCACCGGGCGGTCACTGCGATGAGCGCCGCGGCCAAGCCCGCCGGCCCGGCTGTGTCGACCTCGACGTTAGGGATCATGAGGGCCGGGTTGCTGCTGGATCTGCGCCTGCAACGCCGGCACGGCTTCTACTACGCGGCCGCGTTCACCGCCGCGCTGTGGGTGGTGGTGTTGTACCTGCTGCCGGACCCACTGATCGCCCCCGGCATGCCGTATGTGATCTTCGGTGACCTGGGCATCGTCGGGTTCTTCTTCATCGTCGGCGCGATGTTCCTGGAACAGGGCGAGCGGACGCTGTTCGCGCTGTTGCCCACGCCGATGCGGTTCGGAACCTATCTGGCCGCGAAGCTGACCAGCCTGACCGGGCTGGCGCTCGCGGCCAGCCTGATGGTCACCCTCGCCCGCTACGGGCTCGGGTTCGAACCGGTGAGCTTCGCCCTGGGCGTCGTCTACACCTCGGTACTGATGATGTTGATCAGTTTCTGCACCGCCGCGCTGTATCCGTCCATCTCGGAATGGTTGATGCCGTCCCTGATCCCGCTGGTGATCGTGAACCTGCCACTGCTGGACTACTCCGGGCTGTGGCCGGGCCTGTGGCTGTATGTGATCCCGACCGAAGCCCCGCTGCTGCTCCTCGGCGCCTCGTTCCACCAACTGGAGCTGGCCGGCTGGCGGCTGGCCTACGCGCTCGGCTATCCCATCCTGTGCAGCGCGCTGCTCGCGGCACTGGCCCGGCGGATGTTCTACCGGTACATCGTGGCGCGGGAAGGCTCCTCATGACCACCAGCCATCCCCGGACCGCGGCGACCGCGGGATACGGTGCGGTGTTGCGGGCGTTCGCCCGCAACGACACCCGCAACATCCGGCGCGACTCGATGCTGATCGGTGTGTTGTTCGGCCCGTTCGCCTACGCGTTCGCGCTCTGGTTCGTGCCCCCACTGACCCGGTTCGCGGCCACCGAGTGGCGGTTCGACCTCACGCCCTATCACCCACTGATCGTCAGCTCGTTCACCGTTCTCGGCCCCGCGGCGGTGCTGGGCAGCCTGTGTGGACTGCTGCTGCTGGATGAGAAAGACCAGCACACCTTGGCCGCGCTGCGGGTCACCCCGGCCCCGCCGGCCGCCTATCCGGCCTACCGGGCGGCGATGACCGTAGGCCTGGTGACCGCAACGACGGTGCTGGTGTTGGCGCTGTGCCGGCTGGTACCCGCCGCCGTGGTGGCTCGGGGTGCGGCCATCGGCCTGCTCGGCGGCCTGTTGGCGGTGGTCATCGCGCTGCTCATGGCCGGCCCGGCGAACAACAAGGTGGAAGGGCTCGCGCTGGGCAAAGCGGTGAGCATGCCGCTGATGTTCGCGCCGCTCGTGCCGTACTTCTTCCTCGACTCGCCGTGGCAGCTGGCGTTCGGTGTGCTGCCCTCCTACTGGCCCGCGCGCGCTCTGTGGGCGGCCATGGACGACGGAGTGTTCTGGCCCTACATCGCCGGCGGCCTGGTCTACAACCTCATCCTGGTGTCGCTGTTGGTGCGGCTGTTCGCCTACCGCTTCCGGTAACGCCCACATTGCCCGCGGGCGACGGCCGTGACTGCCCGGGTGCTCGGTCATCGCTGGTTGCGGCTGGGGATGCCGCTGGTGGCGGTAGCCAGCGGCGCCGGCCCCGTTCTATGGTGCGGACGGGTGCGCCGGGAAGTCTGGTCGGCAGTCGGCTTCGACGAGCGCGAAAGGTCGCCGGCCATGACCGCACCGTCTCCTCCGCGACCGGACGAACCGGTTCCGTTGTCTGGCCGGGAGCAACGGGTGTTCGCCGCGATCGAGAACGAGTTCCGCGCGTCCGAACTGGCTCGTGTCGAGGACCGGTGGACGTCGGTGCGGTTGTGGGTACCGGCGTGGCCGGGGTGGTTGTCGCTGTTGCTGGTGACGGGGCTGTTGGGGATGGTCGGGGGTTCGCTGCACACGCCGGTCGCCTCGATGATCCTGGCGGTGTTCGTGATCGCGATCGGGGTGCCGGCCGTGTTCTGCTGGTTCGTCGGCGGCCGGTAGGTCGCGAACGACGCCCGTGTTCAGGAGCGGGCGAACCGGGCGTTGTGCTGCTCGCGCGGCGGCCCGCACCAGCTGCCCGGTGATCAGGAACCCGGGGATCACGAAGAACACGTCCCGGCCGGGTGCGGACGCCTCCCACGGGTCGGGGGCGGGCATAGGGTGTGGGGGGTGAAAGCTCGTGACTTGGCTCAGCCGCTGCCCACGGTCACCGTCGACTCGGCGGCGTTGGAGGCGGCGCGGCTGATTGCCGAACGGCGCCTGCCCGGCATCGCGGTCCTGGACCACCAGCAACGTCCGGTGGCGTTGCTGCCCGCCTCGGACGTGCTGCGCGCGGTGGTCCCCGAACCGGTGCTGGATGATCCCTCGCTGGCCGGCGTGGTCGACGAGGCCAGCGCCGACCGGCTGTGTACCGAGGGTCTCGGGCGCAAACGAGTGGCGGATCTGATGCGGCCGGTCCACCAGCGGGTCGAGCTGGCCGCCGTGGAACCGCACGACACCGTGGTCGAATGCGCCGCGTTGATGGCCCGGCTGCACAGCCCCGCCGTGGTCGTCATCGACAACGGGGAACTCGTTGGCGTGGTCACCGCCGCGCACCTGCTCGAGGTCCTGCTCAACCGCCCGGGTTGACCCGGGGCTCGGGCCATCACCCTCACCGGCACCAGCTCAGCCGGCCAACGCGAAGTAGCGCAGCCACACGTAGCCACTGGCGATCACCAGCGTCACCGCGGTGATGACCAGCCCATAGCGGGTGCCCCCCTTCTGCTGATCATTGGCCTCACCTCCGCCTTGGATCTCGAGTCGGGGTCGACCAAGTCCCGCTGACCGGTAGATTTCGCGCGATCACTGTCCGCGGTCGCAGGATGGACCGCGTCGCGGGAGCGGCTGCGCCTCACGGCGACCCGTGTGACGACGGGTGCGCTTCTGGTCCTGGCCCGTCCATCATCCGTACGTTGCTCGTAGGGCGTCGTAGCGTTGTTTGAGCAGGTGATCTCGGTTCAGCGGGGAGTGTGCTTCGTCGGGTGCGAGCCGGTGACGGATGCCGACCGAGGTGAGCACCCCGAACATGCGGACCAGGTGGATGATGCGCAGGTCGTCTTCGTCGGTGGCGCCCAGCTGCTCGGCGCCCACCAGGGTCAGGGCGCGTTCCAGAGCGCGGACGTCACGGTGCAGTCCTGCTCGCTGGGCGGCGTGGACCAGGTCGTGACGGATGGCGGCCGGCCCCAGTCCGCACAGCCGGGCGAAGCCAAGCTCGTCGAGCGGGAACAGCCGGTCGTGCTCGCGCAGGTAGGCGAGCTCCAGTGCGCGGGCGTGGCCGTGGGTGCAGTACTGGCAGCCGTTGACCAGGGAGATGGCCACGCACAGCAGGTGCGTGCGGATCGGCCCGAACGTGGCCAGCGTGCGCTCGTAGCGCGGCATGTTGCCCAGGAACCAGCCCAACGCACGCCACGGGCCAAGTTGCCCCACGGCGGGCGCGATCAGACGCGGTGGGAATCCCCACAGCAGCGTGCACACACCTTCCAGCAGCCGCGTGACAGCTCGTGCCCGCACCTGGGCTGCCATCGAGATCTCCCGCTAGGTGGCCGAACGCTCACGCTGAGCAATCCTTGGCCATAACGTACTACCGACGGGGGACACCAGATCGACCGGTCCCATTGCCCACCGAGACCAGTGGCGTGGTGCACGGCCGGCCCCGCCCGGTGTGGGCGGGACCACGGTTTCGCCGGGCGCCGGGTGATCGTCGCCGTTACCGCTGCTCGGGTCGATGGCAGCGGCGGTCGGCATACCTCTAGAGTCTTCCGAGTGCGTGAGCAGCGTCACGACGTCACCGCCCATGTGGGCGATGAGCTGGCCATCATGTGCGGGTTGGTGTGCCGGTCGATGCAAGACGCCAGCCACGCGGTCATCCGGACAGACCTGACCCTCGCCGAGCGGGTCATCACCGCACACGCACAGATTGCGCAACGCGGCACCCAGTGCGCGCGAAGCACCTGCACCCCTCAGGCGCACCCGCCGGTGCTCGCCGACCGCCGGATCATGGCCACCGCGATGACCGCCGCGCACAAGATCGTGCGGATGGGTGAGCTGGCCTGCCAGGTCGCCGACATCGCCCGCGAGCGTCACCCCCAGCCGGCGCTACCCGCCGCGCTGCGCGAACCGCTCACTCGAATGAGCCAGCTCGCGATGCGGTCGGGTCGCCATCTCGAACAAACCCTCGCCGCCCCGGTCGGCACGTATCTGCCCGCGCTGCAACGGGTGAATGACGAACTCGACTGGCTCCAACAACACCTGCTCGACACCCTCAACCGCGCCACTCCGCACTATCCCGCGCAGACCGGGACGCAGATCACCACGCTGGCACGCTGCTACGAACGGTTCGCCGATCACACCGTCTGCATCAGCCGCTACCTCGACCACAGCACCGACGGAACCGAGGCCGCTGAGTCCTCCTGGCGATCAGACACCGGGATGCTCGGCATCCCGGTCCCAGAATCAGCGCGGAAACCGGCGCTGAGAGCTGCGGCCGCGCCCGCGTCGCACCTCGCCCCCTTTCTGGCGGAGCACCCGCTGACCAGGTTCCTTCGTGCCACCGGCTCCGCCGAAGGGGTCCTTGCCCGGCATCAACGCGGCGAGCACGGCCAGTGCCTGGGATGCAGCGGGACCCAGCACGTGGAATACCCCTGCACCCAGCACGTGCACGCCACCCTGGCATTACAGCCGCCACCCCCAAACCGACATGATCACCCCGAGCCGGACCCAACGGACCCGACACCTTTCGACGGCACCGCATCACCGGCACGGCGTCGGCACCTGCGGATCGCTCCTGTTCCGCCTGACGGTTCCTAACACGCAGGTCACCGAGTCGAGGGCGATACCAACGCCGCCAGATTGGACGCCGGTGCACTAAGCACCCGTGTCGTGTCCGCTGCCTGGCACGGACGCCCACCCGGGGATTCGCCGAACGGCCACCGACCAAGGAAACGACAAAACGATGAGAGAAATCACCCGACAGACCAGTGAGATAACCAGAAGATCCGCTGGTCGCCGCCAATGGAGGCGGTGGTCGCCGAAGCAACGCCGGCCCGCCCACGACGGTCCCCGGATGACGGTCGAGCTCGGGATCCTGACCGGCGCGATCACCGGGCCGGCCGTCTGGCCGGTCACCGCGAGCGCCCCATGCTTGGGCACCGGCGGGTGTCACGACACGCCGCGCGAGCGTGCCCAAAGACGCTTGAACACGGATACGGAAGATGTAGCGAGTGCGCAACAACCTGGTGTCCGAGGCCGGAGTTGCACATTATTCACCCGGGTCGAGCACGTGGGAGCGAGCTGAGTCCCGAGGCTCGCCACGTGAGCACCACAGATCGCATCGCGCCACGCGCCAGCTCTCGGAGGCAGACGGCCATCAGCACGACTCGCACGACCAGCAACGTGGTTTCACGTTTGGTCAGAGGTCTGACGCCGAGGCGAAGCTGCGCAGGTTCCAAGCTGCCATCGCGTCCGGGATCGACCCGGCAGCGCTGGTCGAAGTGACCAACGCCGCGCAGAAGGAACGAGCCGCGGCCCGTGCCGAGTTGGACGGCACGCCGTCGCCGGACCTGATCACCGATGCCGAGGTCTACGCGATGGTCGACGCACTCGGGGACGTGGACGCGGCGGTGTCCGAGAAGAATCCCACCAGGCTCGCGAACCTCTACTCGAACGCTGACCTGCAGGTTCGGTACTTCCCGGCCGAAGATTCCGCTGAGCTGCGCATTGGCTTGGGTACACGGGTGAATAAAGTTGGTGTCCGAGGGTCGAGTTGCGCCAATTCCCGCCGCCTTCGGCACGGCAGAGCGGCCTTGGGCACTCCGAAGCCGACTTCACCTCGAAGGAGCGTGCCTTCTAGTCGGGGCCGCCCAAGGGAGCCAGACATGATCGCGAATAGGCCTCTGAGTGTCTGTGCGGCCACGGTGTACAACCTCCATGGCTCGTGCTCGCCGTCCGACTCGCTGCTGCAGCAGTGATCTCAGCGTCAGAGGCAACCGCTACCGTTCACGGTTATCGTCGCTACGTGACATCTTCAAGGGGGATACATGGCCGAATCTGCCGAGCACGCATTCCTGTCAGAGACGGCAATCAGAATCATGGAAGAGTCGGCCAACGCCCAACTCTTCTCGTGCTTGGAATCTGGACGTAAGCGTTTCGACTTCGCATGCAACCTTACGCGCGACTGGACTCGCGCCGTTTCAGGACAGACGCTCTGGAAACACGATCGAGATGGAATTGACAAAGACCTGAGAACTCTGCTGACTGACGGCGAGGCATCCGCGGCGGTATACGTCGTGCGAGATTCTATGAAGAACCGTGACCGTGTGGATGAAATCATCCGAGACTACAGGAACACCTCTCTGCGTGTGAGCCTCTCTAAGCTAAGGATCTTTCGAGTTCCCGCCGATTTTGACGCCGACGATGAGCGCGCTCGCGAAGTAGTGCGTGACGGGCTCCGGCGCGACATCTATCAGGATCTTCTTCTGCAGGTCGCGTTGGGAGGCATCACAGCGCAAGACGTGAGGAACTTCGCCAGCTCCGGCCGCGTGGGTTCTCCGGTCTGGATTCTTAGTCGGATCGATAACGACGGATACCTCGACAACTATACGAATGCCTCAAAACGTTACCGGATGGGAATCCCAGCCTTAAAAGAAGAACTTCTAAGGCTGGAATCGGCCGGGATGGTATCGCGGGAGGAAAATGCACTTGGACTGATTCAGGTTACTGAGAAGGGGTGCGCAATGCTGGATATTTGCGCGCGCCTCTACGAATATCTCGCCGGAAAGGTAGGCGGGAACAAGGAGTTCTTGTACGTTTGTAGACTGCTGGGGATGGATTTCTCGACGCTGGCGAACGGCGGACAGGCGGTGAATTTCGAGTTCTACGAGGCCAATAGGAAAAAACTCCCTTTCGGGCATGGTGCCGATAATGCAGCGTTGATGCTGACATGCCTCTACTATTCTTCGCAGCACGGGGAGATCGAATGGCGCCCGCCATGCTTTACCCTGCCACGTAACTAAGAGCTCCCACCGTGAGAGGTCGAATAGGAGCCAGTGGAGAAGCCGCTCGCCGAGGCAGAGGCCAAGCTTCGGCGGTTTCAGGATGCCGTCGCTGCCGGGATCGAGCCGGTTGCCCTCGTCGACGCGATCAACCAGGCGCAAGGCCCAACGGGGAAGCCGCACGAGCCGATCTGGCCGGCGCACTCGCGCCCGATGCGGTGACCGAGGCCGAGGTATGCGCCATGGTCGAGCCGCTCGGCGACGTCGGCCGGAAGCTTAGGGAGGGCAAACCAGAGAGCCTGGAACGGCTCTACCGGGATCTTCGACTTGAGCTGATTTGTCAGCTTCGGTCATCTACTCGCTAACCGGTAAGGGCTCGCGATGCCAACGATTGCCGCGCTGGTGGCGTCACAGGCTGACTCAGGGGCGGGTGCTGAGTAATGGGTTGGTGCCGCCCCTGACCTGCGGGAAGGGTCACGCGTCGGAAGGGTCGTCCGTCGGCAATTCAGTCCATTCGACCCCTAAATCTATTTCGACCGCTTTCTCTGTCCGCATTTCCCATTCGCGAACCATAGTGAGATTCGCCGAGTCTAGGTTGTCTAATACGGCGGAAAATCTACCGTCTTTCAGTACTTTAATCAATGCTTCCATCTTTAACTCTTCATCTGGAAGGGTAAGCGCCGCGTTTGCATGGTGCAAGGTTTCGCTTTTGGTTTCCTCTGATATAGTTAGGTGATTCTCAAGTTGAGCCTCCAGCTCGGCTAGAATGAAGCGTGAGTGCACTCCGTTTGCCATCCATAAAGTGCGCGTTTCTCTAACCTCTTTTCTGAAAAGTCGAGTGAACCGCTCATCTAGGGCATATAGGCAATATAGTCGCCAGACGTCGTAGTAATATGTGAGGCCAACTTTGGCATTCTGTCCTCTGACTGGGGTTTCACGGATGGGACTGCGTAAGGCCAGTGGCGCGAAGGTTCCGATCATTAACCCCAGCACCCAAGGGTCATTAGAAGCGACTACCCCAGTCTCAGCTGTCTTGGCTTGAACGAGACCTGCGACAACAGCCACAGAAATACCGCAATCCAATATAACTACCGTACTCCACCACCAAAATGCTTTCAGTTTAACGTCCCCGAACGGGGCGCGCCTCCCGCGCAGGCTCAGCTCAATATTCGTGACAATTAGTGAACTAATTACGGCAATAAGGTAGGTCATCGCGGCCAACCCTCGTCACCGCAGCCGTTTATACGCAGTAACGCCATCGGCATCCACGGCCAGAACTTTCCCCTGCTTCAGCAGTTCTTCTATTGCTGCAGATACCTCCCCAAAGGGTCGACCCAAATTTACCACGAGTTCTCCAATAGAGACCGTAGAATGTTGTGAGTCGATCAGCTTGTTGACCTCGTCAATCACCGGATCTTGCGCTTTAACTAAGTCCTCGAAACGAGACAGCTTGAAAACAGGCGCCACGCGAAGGATTTGTAACACTTGCCGAGACGACTCAGCTACCACCAAGGGTGCCCCTTGCGCGCTCTCGGAATTTGTTCGGGGCCTCGTTCTCTTGGCTGCCAGCTGACCTTCTTGGAAGTCCAAGACTCTGAGGTTTTGTTTGAGCCGATACCCTGAATACTGACTCAAGTCCAATGTGTAGCATTCACTTTTCTCTCCTGCCACCTCGATGTCAGAAACGGCAGGGTCGACGAGGTGTATCAGCCTAGTTTCAAGTAGACGCGTAAGTACGTCGTACTCACTGGTGTTCTCGTCTTTATCTCTAAAGTCAATTCTAAAATAGGTATAATTCTTCTCGTCCACGCAAAATGCTCGAAGTCGATAGAATGCATTTGTAGTCTGCCTGGAAGCTCCGATATTCGAACCTAGATCTGTCTCCAGTTCGTCTATTCGAATTTTTGCTATATCGCCTGCAGCCTGATTAACGTCGGTAATCCCAACAGTGCGGCCAGATCTTCCTCGCGCCTTTCCGATAGAGGATGACGCGAGCACGAGAAAATCTCGCGGAACTCCGCCGCTTGCAAATGCCAACCGATCTACCGCTGGACGATTTATAATGTTGCTGATCGTGGCGATCCCGGCGTACTGACAGTAGGAGGTGAACATGTCGTTCAGAAAGCCCACAGTTTCTCGGGGATTCTGAAGGCTGAGATCTAGTTCAACTAGAATTACATCGTGATCGGTCTGGAGTCCCGTTGGAGGATTTGGCCGATACCAGTGTGTCAGATGCTTAATTGAGGCAATCTTGAGCCAGGTGTTTGCATCCCTGGTGCATGAGTGAAGGAGGTTCAGCAAGTCGGCCTGGTAATGCCTTGGCACATAGTGGAAGTCATCAATAAATACAAATAACATGTTATCCATGCTATTTGTGGCTCTTCTAATTGCTCGTTGAACGTCAGGAAGGAGTGTATTAATCTGGGAGAACTTCGGCTCTGGTGCGATATACAGTTCCGCCAATGCCTGGTGGACTAATTCCAGGTCCCTAAAAAACTCGGAAGAGTTCAACCGCCTTAGTCGTGATGCATCCTTCAGCGAGTCGATTATGTCGATTACAATCCGGATAAAGGTTCTATTTAAGCCCAGTGGGCCTAGAGGCTGCGCGTTAATCCATACAGTGGTTGAGTCGTTGGAAACAGCCTTTCGGGACTCGACCAAAAGTGCGGTCTTGCCGGCGCCTCGTCTTCCGAATACCAAAGTATGCCGGGGGCCAAACGTAGCCGCTAAACTAGCAGTATTTCTCGGAATATAGGAGAGGCTCGGTTGCTTTTCGGATACTCTTGAGCGCGAAGACAGCAGTTGTATGAGCGCATCTATTCGACTATCTCTCAAATCGCGCACAGGTCCCGCAGGTGGCGCTACGTTGTCAGGTGCGGCTCTTACTGTCATGAAAACTTGAAAGGAGTCATTTTTAAGTTCTTGCTCAAGTGTTAACGCGATATCCGAGGCGGCTTGAGCGTGTTCCCTTGGAACTGTGATGACGTAGATTCTTTCACCGCCGCTGCCCCGAGCAGCTAGGTCGATCGGAAAACCGAGCCGATTGCGAAACTCAGCCTTGATGGTCTCAGTTTCTGTCTCTGGCTCCATGCTTTTTCTCCGGGTTCTTGACGGGTGTGGCGATAAGATGGATAGGATACTTGCGGAGGTGCCAAAAGTCTTTACTCCATGCGATTGATCAGGCTCCAGCGGTGGTGACCAGGAGTCGACCAACTGACCAAGGCTGCCTGGTGGGTTCGCCACGGGCCACCGCCGGACACCGAAAGTCAATGTGGTTTGCGCGTCCCATCAGATTTAGGCGCTGGTGGCGAGCTGGCTGATTGGGTGTAGTAGCGACGTGTCGTCTCCTGCAGTTAGGGCCGCTCGCCGGGTTCGCAGGCCCCACGACGAGGCAGATCCGTTGATTTTCCCGGGCGTATGCGCGGGAAGTGGATCCGTTTCCGTGTGGTCACGCGTGCCGCGTGCCAGGTTTCGGTCCATCGACGGAGTCGGTGTGCGCAGTCACAGCATTGGGGCCACAGTGGTGTGCTTCTGGGTGCTGCCGACGTGAATTGGGCGCCGCACAATGCCCGGTAAGTCCCGTGGCGGGCTTTGTGCGTGGCGGCGAACTGGCGAAAGTGACGCAGTGCTCGATCTGACCGGCTGAGGCGATCCACAGTACGTACCGGGGTGAGTTTTCCGGCGTTGCCCAAGGGTCTCGCGATGAATCACCCCCAAGAACCGTGATCAAACTGTTGCCGCTCTGCTGGCCGACCAAGATCGGCGAGCCGGCGACACGAGCGCGCACCAGGGGATCAAGAAGCGCCTTGCCGAGGCAGAGACGCGGCTGCGGAGGCTCCGGGAGGCGATCGAGGCCGGTGCGCATCCCGAAGCTCTGGTCGACTCGATCAACGAGGCACAGGCGCAGCATGCGGCCGCACGCGCCGAGCTGGGCGCGGTGGGTCCGGCGCCGGATCTGATGTCGGACGCCGAGCTGTACGCGCGGCTAGACGCGCTGAGCGAGATCAAAGAGGCGCTGAACAGGGCGAATCCCGCCCGCTTGCAGAAGATCTACGCCGATGTGCGCCTTGAGCCGGTGTACGACCCCGAGGCCAAGGCGGTGGATGCGAGCATCCGACCCCTTGGAGGGGTAGTGCCTGTGTCCGAGGCCCGAGTTCCACATTATTCACCCGTGTCCCGTTGGCTTGACTGGTGCCTGTGCTCGGATCACGCCAACGGTTAGCCGCAGCTCGGAGCGCGTTGGCCTGCCGGGAGAGGAGTGCCTGTTACGAGCGTTCCGGGTGGCACCGCGATCGTCGCGCCGGTGATTTCGGCACCGCTCAGCTCGGCGCCGGTGAGATCTGCTGTATCCAGACAAGCCCCTCGGAGGTCCGCGCCGCGAAGATCGGCGCCGCGCAGGGAGGCGCCTGCCAAGTTTGCGTTGCGAAGCGAGGTGCCCGGTGCGTCAACTCCTGCCAGATCTCGTCCATGCAGATTGACTGCGGACAGATCAGCGCCGGCGAGACGCGCGCCGCGAAGATCACCCGTGAGGTTACTGGCTGAAATGCGGTGGCCCCGCAAATCCAGGGCGTTCCCGGGCCTGGCTGACGTCCGCGACCACGGCATGACACCCTGTAGAGCGAACAGCGCCATTACCGCTACGGCGCCGATGACTGCGACGACTGCGGCGCTCTGCCGTGCGCGGCGCGAACGTAGCAACTCAGCCGCTGTGAAGAGTAGGGCTGCGAGGGCGGAGCTGGCGGTTATGATCGCGCCGAGCAGCCCGAAGACCTGCCCGGCGACGGCCACCAGCACGATGGCGACGAGCGGCCAGATCCAGATTGATACCTGCCGAGCCCTGGTGGACATCAGTCGACATGATTCCATGCAGATGACGGCTGACAAGAACGATGTCACCTCCTACGATTTCCGCAGGTCGGGAGGGACGTGAGGGACGGAGCCGGTATGCGTAACTCGCCGGGACCCACGCCACCAGGCGATCCGGGGGCCGAGGTGCGTCGGACGGTCCGTTGCCCGGAATGCGGTAGTCGAGCGGACTGGCGCGGCTACGTGTACAGATGCATCGCTGGCCACGAGTTCGAGCACCCCGAGTAGGCGATGGCCGATCTGTCGCAACTCGGGTCCACCGCCAAGGACTCGATTGGTCGCTACTTCAGCCTCGTAAGCGCGTTGCCGTCGGCAATGCTGGTTTCCTGGGTGGTGCTGCTGGTCGGCAGCGGTGCATGGAGCCGCCAGCCGGATCTGAATGCGGCGTTGCGTACCTTTGGCGAACTCAGTGTCGGCGGAGGTGCCGGTCTTATACTTGCAAGCCTCGCTCTGGGAGCCATTCTCCACCCCGTGCAGTACGCGTTCGTCCAGTTCTTGGAGGGCTACTGGGGTATTTCGCGGCTGGCACGTCGAATGCGATTCATTCGGATGAAGCACCACTGGAAGCGACTGCGCGACCTGCGGCTGGAATCCATGCGGCTCGCAGATCAGATCGTCAATACGGATCAAATCCCGAAGGACGCTCCAGACGGGGACCGTATACGCACGGAGCGTGCGCTCATCGAACTTCACGCTGTGCGCCAGGAAATCAACAGGGTCACCGCCGCTGCTCCGCCGAATCTGGATGCGATCATGCCCACTCGCCTGGGCAATGTCCTGCGCTACTACGAGCGCGAGGTGGGGAGGCCGTACGGTATAACAACTGTAACGGCTGTCCCGTTCCTGTCGCGGACAGCGGCGCCTGGGGACATGGATTATGTGAACGACCAGCGGTCGCAACTTGACTTGGCTGTGCGCATGTCGATCGTCGCTTTCATCGCGACGGGGCTGACCGTGATGTTTCTCGCGCGGCACGGCCTCTGGCTGTTGGTGGCGCTTGTTCCGTACGCTGCCGCGTATTTGGCCTACCGTGGAGCGGTTGTTATCGCTGGCGAGTACGGTCGGGCGCTGGGCGTGCTCGTTACGCTTAACCGGTTTGAGCTCTATGACCGCTTGCGCCTGCCGCCCGTCTTGAGCACTGAGGAGGAGCGCAGGCGGAACAAGGATTTGATGAGGTTTCTTGAGCATGGGTCGGTGATGGAGCGGTCGCTGGCATATCGTGCGGTGGAACTTGACCAGGGGCCTGCACCCGGGCAGGGCGACCCTGCTTCCGGGGTGCCATCCGGCGATCGCGGAGACCCCTCCAACGACTGACTTGAGAACGTTGCACTTGGGATAGGCGATCGCCGACTGCTCATGGGACGACGAAAGAGCGATCGGGGAGTAGCCGGAAGACCCTCCTCAACAGGACACAGATGCTGCAAGCTTCCCCTTGTGGCGACAAATACGTGGTGGACGGATCACAGTGATCAGCGGTACTGGATGGAGATCACCCACAGAGCGGACATCGGTGGCAATCTGCATGCGCCGAAACTCGACGAAGGCCGCTGGTCATACGACCTGGTCAGCTAGGTGCAGCCGGGAGATCGGGTACTGCATTGGTCGAGCCCACGCCGCACAGTGGTCGGCTGGTCGGACGTGGTCGGTGTAACCACGACGGTGCCTGAGTACACCTGGCAACCCCGTGGCCTGTCGGGGCGTGCACTGTCTGGTCCAAGGACCGGGGAGGGTTGGGTAGTCCCAATTGGCGGTTTTCGGGCGTTCCGCACGCAGCCCACGCTCACCTCGCTGCTCCCGCTGCTCGACGACTTGATGGGAATGAAGGAGATTCTGGAATCGAAATACGGGGAACCGATATACTTCCCCTTTTATCGCTATGCGGGAGCGCAAATACGTACCCAGCAAGCGTACTTCGTGAAGTTTCCTGTCGAATTGTTCGATGTAATTCCAGATGTCTCTGCGGCAAGGTTGAGGGCGGATGACCAGATGGAAGATGTCGATATAGTTGAAGACTTCCAGCCGCGTGGGAAGTCTGCTCCATCAGGGCGCACGACGCGAGTTCAAGATCCTAAGCTTCGGGTAGCCATTGAGCACCGTGCTTTGGACGTAGCGCTCGACTACTACAGGCGGATCGGCGGCAGGGATCCTAAAGAGCTTGGAAAAGCGTACGACCTAGCGGTAAATGTCGATGGTGTCGAGCGTCACTGTGAGGTAAAAGGCAGTTCGATGCTCATTGATTGCGTAGAGTTGACAATCAACGAGGTAGCGCATGGGAGTCGTCGCGATAATGTTGATCTCATAGTGGTCGATGGTATTGAGGCTTCTCGCGATAGGTCGACTGGGGAGATCTTGGCGTCTGGCGGATCCATGCGCATCTGGACCAACTGGACACCGGAGAAGGAAGCCCTTACCGCTCGGCGCTTCAGTTCTACGCTGCCTTTAAGCTGTGACTGATAGTGCCTGTGAAAATCCTGCCCCCATGGTCTGCGGATCAGAAAAGCGACATGCATTTTTGCATGCAACTGAAGCGACTACCGGCCTAACGCCGACGACCTGACTCCGGTAAGCCGCCGCTAAGGGCACGGATGCTGACACGGCTAGTCTCGGGGTAGTCCTTCCGTGACCGTGCTTGACTTTCCCGTCAGGCGTGCGATGGAGCCGACGGCCAACGTCTCCCAGGGGTGCCGGTCCTGGCACACCGTTGCGTGACTGCGCCGCCGGTGGGCCTGCTGCGCAGACTCGGGTGATTAGCTCGCGAACTGCTCTGGCATATCGCTCAAGCGACTCCTGACCGCCGTCCCGGTCAAGCTTGGCGATCACAGTTCGCAGTTGGTCAGCGATCTTGCGAAGGCGCGCGTAGTCCGGCGGGTGATCGCCAGCGTCGCCCGAGTCAACGCCAGCTTTGATCGCTTCCTTCACGAGCTTCTCGACCTTGGCTTGAGATTGAGTGCGCGAGCTTGGGTTGGGTGGCTTGCGGCGCTTCGAGGTCACGAAATATGAATCGAACCGCAGGCCGAGGCTGTTTCGCTGTGTTCGAGGAGATCTCCGACGGCCTTAGCAGCGTCGGGGCCTCTACGGCCCAGTGGCTGGTAGACAGCTTTCATGTCGTTAGGTACCGCTGTTCCTGCCACGGCCGTCTTGTTCCGTACTCGGTGTAGGTGTCGCCTTCACGGGCTCCGGGAGGCGATCGAAGCCGGTGCGCATCCGGCTGCGCTGGTCGACTCGATCAATGAGGCGCAGGCGCAGCGGGCGGCCGCACGCGCCGAGCTGGACGCGGTGGGTCCGGCGCCGGACCTGATGTCCGACGCCGAGTTGTACGCACGGCTGGACTCGGTGAGCGACATCAAAGCGGAGCTGAGCAGGGCGAATCCGGCCCGCTTGCAGAGGATCTATGCCGACGTGCGGCTTGAGCTGGTGTACGACCCCGACGCCAAGGCGGTGGATGCGAGCATCCGACCCCTTGGAGGGGTAGTGCCTGTGTCCGAGGGGGGACTCGGAAACGTAGAAGTTGCACACCCGCGCAAAACGAGTGTGCATGCGGCCAACCCTAGTGCAGAACCCTACTCACGCGGAGCGACAGCGACTGTCGGCTCGCTGTGACGGCCATACGACGTTCCAGAACGGTGAAATTGCACGCTGACCGGCCTGACGGCCTGTATCCGGCCTACAGGCGGATGACCGCCGTGAGCGGCGCCGGGTTCGCCGGCCTGCAGCGGGGTGATCGCGACCGGCATGATCAGCCTGCCGACGCAGTCCCCGGTACGGGAGCTTGCCCAGCCCGCTGATTAAGAGTCGGCTTGATCAACTGTCGGAGGATGTCGATCTTTCTCGCTTGATGCCGTTTTGGCTGGTCAGGTCCTATGGCCCGTGCTCCTGGTGATGGCCGGTGTTGCATGCTGTCGGTCTTCTCGGGCGCGCCTCGGGCGCGGCGAGTGCTCGTTTGTCCGTCGTGCCACCGCGGAGAATGGGTCTGCGCTCTGGGTGGTCTTGGCGTCTCGGGCACAACTCGGGCGCGAGAGCTTGATCCGGATCAGTCGCCAGACCGAGGAGTGTGACATCTGTGGGCAAGCTGGTCCGCGACAAGATCCCCGACATCATTCGTGCCGGCGGCCGTACCCCTGACCTGCGCCGGCTCGGCGAGGCTGAGTATGTCCGAGAACTGCACGCCAAGCTCGTCGAAGAGCCGGAGGAGTTGGCCGCTGCGGCCGGGCCGGCGATTGTCGAGGAACTCGCCGACGTGCTGGAGGTCGTGCGGGCGTTGGTCCGGGTGAATGGGTTGACCATGGACGAGGTCACGGCTCATGCGGACCGGAAGGCGATTGCTCGGGGCGGGTTCGCTGAGCGCTGGTACCTCAACTCGTGGTAGCTCGGTGCGCCACGCCCCGGCCTTCTCTCTCTCGGCGCGCCTCAGCCGCCGTAGGTACGCAGTCGTTCCCGGATCGCGGGATTAGACGCGGCCGCCAGTGCAAGTTCGAAGGCTGAGATGGGCGAGCCGAATACCTGGATGTATTTCTCGGCGGCAGCGACCAGGGTGGCTTCGGCGCGCCGGCCGTCGCTGTCGAAGACAAACTCGAGGTCACCAGTCGAGGCGAGTGGTTGGAATGCGCCGTTACGGGGTTGATCTATACCGTCCAGCCCCGCCTGTACACCTCGGATGATCAGTGGCCTCTCGATAGCGCCTGGCGCTTCGTCCGCGATCCGCTCCGCCATCGCTAGTAGCTCGGGATCGGCTGGTAGCACGACGAGGCCATGGTCGTCCGCGCCGTTTGTGGGGTCGACCCGTACGACGCGGCCGATGATCTGACGGAAGTAGAGCTCGGCGGTGACGTTCGTGGCATACACGACCACGCGCAGCCGGCGGATGTCGACGCCTTCCGACACCATCCGCACGGCCACGATCCATGGGCTGGTGGAGTTGACGAACGCCGCGATCCCGGGGCCTGGAGCCGGATCGTCGGGGTTGTTGCTCCGGCTGCACGCGACGACCGGACGCACACCGCTGCTTCGGGTTAGCATCGTGGCGATGGCGTCTGCGTGATCGCAATCCATGCTGACAACGAGTCCCGCCGCATCGTGGTCACCGCTGGCGCGTAGATGCCGGAGGCGTCTGTCAGCCTCTTCGAGCATCGCGGTGAGGTGACCGCCGTCGGAGGTAGCGTCGAGCGCCGTTCGCAACCGGTAAGACTCGCCACGCTCGCTCAGGTCGTCATCGAACGTGACCGTGTGCTCAGCCGAGTCCGGGGTGCGAAATGTGGCGGTCCCGCCCAGCGCGGCGAAATGAACAGGTCGGCAGGTCCGGTCACGGAGCGCGTCGCCGTACGTATAGCTGTAATCGCACACGGACCGGCCATCGACCGTCTTCACGAAGACGATCGGGTCCCTGATCCGGAAGGGTGTGCCGGAAAGGCTGATGATTCTTTTGGCTGAGTGCAGGAATGCTTGCTGGGCAGCCATTCCCCAGCCACCGTCTGTTCCGGCATGGTGGATCTCGTCGAAGATGACGAGTGTGCGGTAACCAGGTTCAGCGGCGAGCGCGGCCAGCATCGTGGTTTGCCGAAACAACGTGTGGTAGGTGACGACTCCGCCACACCATGGAGCGTAGAGCGGCTGGACGGGGCGCCAACCTGCCGGCGCGAGGGGGAGACGTGGTCCACCGTTGGAGCCGTTAGCCGCATCGACCCATTGCGTGACTAGCCGGGAGGTGGGGACCACGATGAGCACACGGTTCACTTCTCGGGAGCTGATCATCGTCGCAGCTGCATCGAGTGCGAAACGGGTTTTACCCGCGCCCGGGCACGCCTCGATCAGGAGCGGGTCCGAGCTGGAGGCAACAACGCGCATTGCCTCGGTTTGCCAGCGCCGTAGGGGACCGCTCCCCGCAGCCACCTGGGGTGACGGCCTCCGGATGAGCGGGCCTGCCGAGTTCCCCTTGCGCCGGTTGCAGGCTACACAGAGTGCCTGCAGGTTCTCGAGGACGGTCAGCCCACCCTGCGACCAGGGCTGGATGTGGTCTCCCTCAATGAGGTCACGCGGCATTTCCCGACCGCATATGACACACGTCCGCCCCTGCCGCAACCAGGCTGCAGTGGTTTCCGCTGGGGTGAACCACCTCCGTTCGCGGTCCCAAACGACCTCCGGATCCTCGACGATGTCGCCCAATTCTTCATTCTCTGTCGTCATAGCGCGTAGCTCACCGGTGTGTGAATTCTGAAAATATCTAGGCGGGAACCTTGTTCCCGATATCTGGCATACCAGCTCCGCATCTCGTTGAACCGCTGGAGCTCGTCGGGGCGCCACGCGATCCGAGCGGCACGGGATTCGCGAAGTTGGTCGACGTGATCGGTAAGAATCTCGGTCAGTAGAGGATCGCGGACGGCGTCGAATGGAGGGATGCGGAGTTGGTAGTGGGTTTCGAGGTAGTTCAACGCGGCGGTCAGAAGGTCTCCATCCCACTCCGTCCCGTCGGAATCGATGACGAGACTGGTGTGGACGCGCAGGTAGCACGCGTCGCCACGTTGGTTCGGCACTTCACCGACTCCGAAGTGGGCGGCGTTCTCAAGGTAAGTTCGTTCGATGCGGTCCATTCGTTCGCGTCGGACGTACCGGCGTGCGAAACCGCGCAGCATAGGTGTGTCGGGCAGCACCGCCGTGACAGGATCGGCTGACGCTGAGGCGAGCGTGTCGCACCAGGCCTGCAGGACCAGATCACTACGGTCTGGCCAACGCCACAACGCAACCTTCGGTGCGTTCCCCACGAACTGGTACAACGGCTCCGGTGATCGCTGATGCAGCACCAGTGTCGAGGGCTCGCGGTGATACAGCCACGTTCCACGCGGGGGCTTCTGCAGCACCAGATCGTTCACTTTGAGTTTTTTAGGTGGCCGTTCGCCCAGGTCTTTGATCGTCGATCTGAAACTGCTGCTGACGAATCCAGCCGCAAAAGCCCACACGGACGACTCACCGCAACGTTGAGCAGCGAGGAGTAGCCGTTGGCACAAGCGAACGGCCTCAGTGGTCCAGGCTGGGTCCTCCGTGAGTGTGGCGACTCGGCTGGTGTCTTCCGCGATCTTCACCGGCAACGGCCCGTCTATGGAATCCGCAGTGCTGCAGGAGTGCTCGCCCCGTCGGTCGACGAAACACATCGGGCCGCCGACCAGAACGAACCGAACACCGCCTAATGCTGGGTTCGGCAAAGGTCGAAAGAAGATGCTAGTGTCGCAGAATTGTGCCCTATCCATGAAACTTACGTGCAACGGCCCGTTGTCTTCTGCGGAGAAGAACTGCCGGGGCTTGTCGGCCCCCGGCTGCTCTTCGTTCGCGAGCCATTCCATCAGATCTCGGCCAAGACCTCGGTCGGTGGTATTGGAGTTGAGATCTCGATACCGTCGCAGTGTTTCTCTCATGCGTGGCAAGTCTCCGCGCATGCCTTGGGTTCGAGCTAGCTGGTCGAACGGGAATTGCGCTGGTCCCCACTCCGACTTTTCTTCCTCGGAGCACCACTGCGCGAGAATCTTTTCGGCCGCCTCAAGCTCACCGCTGCCGATAAGAACCGAAACGTCAGCCACGCGAAGGTCAATGAGAGAGGCTGTCTCCGCAACGGGTGGTAGGTCGAGATCAGGATCTGATTCGAGTTTGAACACCGCCGGGATATCAGGACCATAGGCAACCAACCTTTCCAAATCCCGTGGCTTGGGGTGCACGCGAGATTGCAGGCCGCGCAGTCGGGACACAGCCTCAGATGCCTTGTCAGGCCCACCGGCAATCTCGATGGCCTGCTGATAGGCGATCCGGGCGCCCTCGAAGTCGTTCTTCTCCTCGAATCCGCGTGCCAGGTCAGTGGCAGCGCTGACCGCGCTCTCGAGACGACCGACCTCGATCAGAGTTCGGCAAGCGGCGTAGGTGCCGTCGATGTTGCCTTGGCTGGCGTGTAGTTCGGCGAGGTCGATTGCGGCTCGTGGCGACATGATGTCGTCTTGGTAGGCGATGGCTTCTTCGTAGGCGGCGCGTGCGCCGTTGGTGTCACCGTGTTCGGCGAGCATTCTGCCGAGGTCGATGGCTGCGCCGGGTGCGTGGTAGTCGCTGGAGTTGATAGCGATTCGGTAGGCGGCGTGGGCGGCGTCGATGTTGCCTTGGCTGGCGAGTAGCTCGGCGAGGTCGATGGCCGCCGCCGACGAGTAGTACTCGTCTCTGAACGCGATGGCTTGCTCGTAGGAGCGCCGCGCTCCCTCGAGATCGCCTTCCTCCTGACGCAGCCGGCCAAGATCGCGAGCGGCTTCAGCATCCCCAGTTTTCATCGTGAGGCCCAGGAAGCCGTCATCGACAGTGGGACCACGGGATGAGGAACCGGGACAAGCAGTATCTCAGGACACAACGAGATCATCACGGCATCGCTCCCCAGGTGCTCGTGGCAGTCAAACCGGACCTCGCTGCGCGCAGCCTCGCCATTAGCGATGAGTCAGCAGCTACGCCCGTTCAGAGCAACCGCCGGCAGATCGCTCTACTCGCAAAGTGGAATTCGCGATGTTTCGCGGTCTGGCGGCGACGCGGCTTTCCGGGGCGGGTGGGGCGGAGTTTCTGTGTCGCGCGGGGGCGGGGCGCCGGCGAACCCGGCCTACCTGACCCGGGCGTTTGTGAAGCTGGTGCGTTCGGCGGGTTTGCCGCCGATCCGGTTGCACGATCTGCGTCACGGGCGGCGAGCTTGTCGCTGGCGGCGGCCAATGAGTTGAAGACCGTGCAAGCGCTGTTGGACCATTCCAGCATCGCGGTCACCGCCGACACCTACACCAGCGTGCTGCGACCTCGCTCCGGATCCGGCGACAGGTGCAGACACGGCGGCACCCGAACATCACCCTGATGCCTGGGCGCTGCGGAATCCGGTGACGGCGGCGCGCTGGGCCGCCAGTCAGGTGGCGGAGGTCGAGTTCGGTTCTGAACGCCTACGAGATGTTGCCGCTTGCACCCGTGGGGAACCCGGCGGCACTGCGTACCTCCCGACGGAAGCGCCACAGTGCGTCGGGATTCCCCGGCCGGAGGTAGCGGATGAAAGACGTCCGGTCGCGGACGTCGGCAGGCACCTTGTCGACGATTGTCATTTCTCTGCCGGGTCCGTAGCTCACGAGGACGACGCGCGCCCCGGAGTGTCCGCGCGCGTAGTCGGCCAACGCTCTGGCGAAGGACGTGTTATGTGGCCGCGGTAACGGCAGACCTGTCCACACCCGACGGCGCACGTTACGTCATCGATACCGCGATCGCAGAGATCGGCGGTGTAGACATATTGGTCAACAACGTCGGTGCGGGCGATGCCGATCGGCTGAAGCTGGGCGGGTTCCTGGACGCCGACGACAACCAGTGGCGAGACCTGTTCGATTTGAATCTGTTCAGCGCTGTGTGGGCATCGCGCGCGGCATTGCCGAGTCTTATAGACCGACGCGGGGTGATCGTCAATGTTGCGTCGATCAATGCCCGCGTGCCGGCAACCGGCCCCGTGGGCTACAGCGAAGCCAAGGCCGCGCTGGTGGCGTTCGGCAAGCGGCTGAGCGAAGAGTTCGGACCGCAGGGGGTGCGAGTCAACACCGTCTCCCCAGGTCCTGTGGGCACGGGGCTATGGCGTGATCCGGAGGGATTCGGCGCCAAGGTCGCGGCAAGCTTCGGCGCGAACCACGCCGACTTCATCGCGGCGATGCCCGAAACATTCGGCATCGCTTCGGGCCGCATCGCCGAACCAGAGGAAGTCGCCGCGCTGATCACATTCCTGGCGTTCCCCACAGCGCGCAGTGTCCTGGGAGCCGACATCGTCATCGACGGCGGACTCGTCAAGACCACTTGAAACAGCAAGACCGACGCTTATCAACCCTCACCAGAAAGCGAGTCACCACGAGCACCCCCCATGGTCGACGTTCAGGACCAGTACCTCCAGACCTGGACCGAGCCCGACCCCGAGCTCCGGCGCGCCAGCATCGACCGGAGATGGGCAGCAGCAGACGGCCGTCTGGTCGTGTCCTCGCTCGGCATCGCCATACTAGCCTCTGCCATTCACGGAAATTGATGGCGTGGATGCCCGGGCGTAACGAAAGGTGCTCTGAGCTGCGATAATCCGGTTTGTCGAAGACTGGATGGTCGCGGGATCGGAGCACCTAATCGATGGTTCAGGTGGGTGCGGGTGGACGGTCTCTGCGCTTGCCTCCTGGTGGTCCGCTGATCAGTACGTCTTTGCCGAGGGTTTCACGGGTTAGCGCGACCAGGCGGGCGCCGTCGATCAGCTCGATCCGGCCGTTCTCCTTTGCTTTGGTCCAGCAGCCGGACGTGAACCATGAGGTCGTGACCAGGATGCCGCGCCCGGGCCGCTTTTCATCCATGGCGCCGACGAGCTCTCGGATGTGGTTGAGGCCGAGGACGCGGCTGTACTGCTTGACCTGAATGACCGTGAGGCCACCGACGACTGAGTTGCGGTTGATGACTACCGCGTCGGTGCCGTCATCGCCGGTGCGCTCGGTAGTCCACCCTTGGATGCCCTCCATCGATTCGAAGACCTGACGCACAAAGTGTTCGAACTCCGTCGGTGTCATTTCCATGAGGTCCGGTCGAGAGACCAATCGGGATACCGCGTCGAGACCGTCAACGAAGGCGAACCGGGTGAGGTCGAACTCGCGAATCGGAGTAACTGGCTCGACCTCATAGGGATGGCGGGACACGAGGTCCGGCGCTCCGGGCGTGTGGGCCTGACCTGACGAACCGTTTGGTGAGGTACGGCTGCTTCTTCTAATGTAAGCGCCTACTCGAAACGCGGAGAGCGCAATGCGTGTCGATCATCTGAACCGCGCACCATACGCCGAGCATCGCCCCGGTCGGCGTCGGCTGCTGCTGCGGCCGGCGGTGCATCGCGTTCCGCAGATCGACTCCGGCGGTCGTGACTGGTGCGGTGCGAGTAAAGAATCGGGCTGTGGCCACGTCGTCTGTTCGACGGGGGAGCGCGACATGGAGTCTCGATGCTCATGGATCCAAGGCCTGGCGCTGCCGGTGCTGCCTGGTGGATCGCTCGTGTCGTCATCTTGCTCATCAAGATGAGCGGTCATGACGGCGAACCGGTTAGGTGATGGGCTCTGGGCGAAAGGCTCAGAGGGATGGGCGTGATCGCTGCCGCGCATTTGCGTGATCTGGCCGAGCGGGGCGCGTCCGAGCTCGGCCCGGACGCCACCGCCGAGGAGCTGCTGGACTGGACGGCGGCCACCTTCGGCGACCGGTTCATCGTGGCGTCCAACATGCAGGACGCGGTGTTGGTCGAGCTGGCCGCACGGGCCAGGCCCGGGGTGGACGTGCTGTTCCTGGAGACCGGCTACCACTTCGCCGAGACCATCGGCACCCGGGACGCGGTGGAGACGGTCTACGACGTGCGGATCGTCAACGCCACCGCCGACCGGACGGTGGCCGAGCAGGACGCCGCCGAGGGCAAGGACCTGTTCGCCCGCGAGCCGGACCGCTGCTGCTTCCTGCGCAAGGTGGTCCCGCTGGAGCGCACCCTGGCCCGCTACGACGCCTGGGTGACCGGCGTGCGCCGCGTGGAGGCGCCGACCCGGGCGAACACCCCGCTGATCACCTACGACGAGAAGTTCGAACTGGTCAAGATCAACCCGCTGGCCGCGTGGAGCGACGAAGACATGGACCGCTACATCGCCGACCACGGGATCCTGGTGAACCCGCTGGTCGACGCCGGATACCCGTCCATCGGCTGCGCGCCCTGCACCCGCAAGCCCCTGCCCGGCGAGGACAAGCGGGCCGGCCGGTGGGCCGGCCGGGCCAAGACCGAGTGCGGGTTGCACCAGTGAGTACCACGGCTCCGGCAGGAGCGCCCGGTACCCAACTGGCCGCCAAGAAGGTGGAACAATGACAGCGCCCGCGCTGACGGAGGTCCGGGCGTTCGACGCGCTGGACGCCCTGGAGTCCGAGGCCATCCACATCTTCCGCGAGGTGGCCGGCGAGTTCGACCGTCCGGTGATCCTGTTCTCCGGGGGCAAGGACTCGACCCTGCTGGTGCACCTGGCGGTGAAGGCGTTCGCGCCGGCGCCGGTGCCGTTCTCCCTGCTGCACGTGGACACCGGGCACAACTACCAAGAGGTCATCGACTTCCGGGACCAGCTGGTGGAGCGGCTGGGCCTGCGCCTGGTGGTCGCGCACGTGCAGGACTGGATCGACGACGGGCGGCTGTCCGAGCGCCCGGACGGCACCCGCAACCCGCTGCAGACCGTCCCGCTGCTGGACTCGATCAACGAGCAGCGGTTCGACGCGGTGTTCGGCGGCGGGCGGCGCGACGAAGAACGAGCGCGGGCGAAGGAGCGCATCATCAGCCTGCGCGACGCGTTCGGCCGGTGGGACCCGCGCAAGCAGCGGCCCGAGCTGTGGAACCTCTACAACGGCCGGCACGCGGCCGGCGAGCACGTGCGGGTGTTCCCCATCTCCAACTGGACCGAGCTGGACGTCTGGCGCTACATCCAGCGGGAGAACATCGAGCTGCCGTCCATCTACTACAGCCACCAGCGCGAGGTGTTCCGCCGCGACGGCATGTGGCTGGCCGAGGGGCCGTGGGGCGGCCCACGGGACGGCGAACGGCTGGAGATGAAAACAGTGCGTTACAGGACCGTCGGGGACGGCTCCTGCACTGGCGCGATCGAGTCCACGGCAACCACCCTGGACGACGTGATCGCCGAGGTCACCGCGTCCCGGCTGACCGAGCGCGGCGCGACCAGGGCCGACGACCGGCTGTCCGAAGCCGCCATGGAAGACCGCAAGCGAGAGGGTTACTTCTAAATGGCCACCCGAGACCTGCTCGCCAGGGTCGAGTCATGAGCAAGGACCTGCTGCGGTTCGCCACCGCCGGCAGCGTGGACGACGGCAAGTCCACGCTGGTCGGCCGGCTGCTGTACGACACCAAGTCGGTGCTGGCCGACCAGATCGAGGCGGTGCAGCGCGCCTCGGTGGACCGGGGCCTGGACACCCCGGACCTGTCGCTGCTGGTGGACGGGCTGCGCGCGGAACGCGAGCAGGGCATCACCATCGACGTGGCCTACCGCTACTTCGGCACGCCCCGCCGCGAGTTCGTGCTGGCGGACACCCCGGGACACGTGCAGTACACCCGCAACACGGTGACCGGGGCGTCCACCGCCGAGCTGGCGGTGCTGCTGGTGGACGCCCGGCACGGGGTGGTCGAGCAGACCCGCCGGCACGCGGCGGTGCTCGCCCTGCTGCGGGTGCCGCGCCTGGTGCTGGCGGTCAACAAGATCGACCTGGTCGACTACGACGAGGCGGTGTACACCGCGATCGCCAAGGACTTCACCGGGCTGACCACCGCGCTGGGCTACCCGTCCAGCCGGGTGATCACCATCCCGGTATCCGCGCTGGTCGGCGACAACGTGGTGGAGAACTCGGCGAACACCCCCTGGTACACCGGCCCGACGCTGCTCGAGCACCTGGAGAACGTCCCGGTGACCAGCCCGGACGCCGACGCGCCGCTGCGCATCCCGGTGCAGTACGTGATCCGCCCCCGCACCGCTTCACATCCGGACTATCGGGGTTACGCCGGCCAGGTGGCCGCCGGCACGGTGCGCCCGGGTCAGGAGGTGCTGGTGCTGCCGGAGGGCCTGCGCAGCACGGTGGAGGCGGTGGACACCGCCGACGGCGAGCTGCCCGAGGCCGGCACCGGGCGCAGCGTCACCGTCCGGCTGGCCGACGACCTGGACGTGGCCCGCGGCTCGATGATCGTGGACGCCGCCGCACCCCCGACGGTGACCGAGGAGCTGGAGACCACGGTCTGCTGGCTGGCCGAGAAGCCGCTGCGCCCCGGCGCGCGGCTGCTGCTCAAACACGGCACCCGGGTCACCCAGGCGATCGTCGGCGCGCTGCACGACCGGCTGGACACCGACACCCTGACCTACTCCGAGCCGGACAAGCTGGAGATCAACGACATCGGCCGGGTGAGCATCCGCACCGCCGACCCGCTGCCGGCCGACGACTACGCGGACAGCCGGGCCACCGGCTCCTTCCTGCTGATCGACCCGCCGACCGGCAACACGCTGGCCGCCGGGCTGGTCGGCCGCCCACTTGCGCTCTCACACCAGTGCGCGTCATGTGCGCCAGCGACGCCGGGACCGCGCGCCTCGGCTCGATCGGCAAGCCCCTAATGGTCTGTCCGTTCGGCGCCCTGGCAACGGTCCTCGTTGCGGCATCGGTCACTGCGTGTGGTCGAGCCGGTAAGGATGCGCCTGGTCCGTTCGCCCTGGCCAGCAGGGGCCGGCGCCGGCGGGTTCGTGGCGAGGCTAGTTCGTGGTCACCAGCTATGTCCCGCCGCCGATCGGGCAGCGGAAGCGCGATTTCGCCGATCAGGCGGGCAAACCGACGTTGTTGTCCCCGCGTGCGTTATCGAGATCCGGGCCGGTCGACGTCCGAGCGGAGGAGCTGGGGGAGGACACGCCTTTCTTGGGCGGAGTGTTCCCCGATGCGGTGGTGGTCGTGAGCACCGGCGGCCTGAGCCAGCACCTCGAGACGGTCGGCGTCTTGTTCCTCAGCCTGCGGCAGGTTGTGTGCTTGGCTGCCGGGAGACCGATCGAGGCCTACGGGTTGGCCTTTGGCCGACACGTGGGGTGGTGTGCCGAGGTGGCGCCGAGATGATGATCGATTGGGATGCGCCCGTTGTGCAGCCGTTCTGGTGTCCGATCGAAGCGGCGATGCACCCTGATGCCGAGCAAGCGGAGCGCCACGCGATCGCTTGGGTAGACCAGGCTGGGTTCTGCGCAATGGGGAATGAACGAGCGTTGATGATCGCGACCGGCAGTGCGGATTTTTACGGTCGGTTCGCCCCGCGAGCAGATCTGGAGCCGTTGGTCGCGGCAATCTGCTGGGTGTACTGGGGGTTCGCGTTCGACGATGCGGTATGCGACGAGGGGCCTGTCAGCGTGCGGCCGGCTGAATTCTGCGCGCGTGCCGCCGGCGTCCAGCGGGCGCTCGAGACTCCGGGGAAACGGTGCTTCCGGGACAGGTACGCGGCGGCGATGAATGATCTGGGCCAGATGTTCCGGGCGCTTGCTTCGCCGGTCGCGGTGCGGCGGTTCGTCCAGGCGCATCGGGCTTGGTTGTGGGGGGTGCACTGGCAGATCAGCAACCGTGCGCTGGGGCTGATGCCGAGTTTGGATGACTACCTGACCATGCGTCTGCACTCGGCGGGCGGCGAGCCGACCTTCGCCCTGTTGGAGATCGCCAACGCCATCGAGGTGCCTGCCAGGGAGATGTACTCGCCTCGGGTGCTCGCGCTGACTGAGATGGCGATCCTGGTCGCGGCTTTGGACAACGACCGGCATTCCTTCGCCAGGGAAAGGCAACGCAATCAAACAGACCAGAACATCTTCACAGTGCTGTGCCACCAGGGCCTTCCGGCGGATCGCGCGGTCGCGGAAGCAGTCCGGCTACGGGACCGGGTGCTCTGTCGGTTCTTGCGGGTCCGTGACCGGATGGGGCCAGCGAGCACCGAGCTGCGGCATTACCTGGAGGACCTGGGCCACGGAATCGTCGGCAACGCGATCTGGGGTCAGCGCGCGGCGCGCTACCGCAGCCTGGCCAAGGGCCACGGCGTACAGGGGCCGACAGGTGTCACACACGCGCTGATATGGACCGAAAGCCCGTTGGACTCGGCCGATGCGCCACCGATCGGCGTGCCCTCAATCGGTTGGTGGTGGGAAGTGTGAGCGCCGTCGCTCCGCGAGCACCCGGACACGTCCCGTTGCTGGGCCACGCGATCCAGCTCAGGCTCCGACCGCTGCAGTTCCTCGCGGAGCTCGCCGAGCATGGGACGGTTGTGGAGTTGCGGTTGGGAACCGCGCCGGCCTACTTGGTGGGCGATCCGAAGGTCGCCCACCAGGTGCTACTGGACGCTCGGACATTCGAGAAGGGTGGCCCGCTGTACCGGGAGCTTGCCAGCTTACTTGGAGACAGCCTGGCAACCTCGACGCGCGAGCGACACCGCCGGCAGCGGCGCATGGTGCAGCCCTCGTTCCAGCATTCCCGCATGCCAGCCTATGCCTCGGTGATGACCGAGGAGATCGACCAGATGCTCGCCACCTTCGCGCCAGGCCGGGTGGTGGACTTCGCGCGGACGTGCCGGACGTTGACGCTACGTGTTGTCGCCCGAGCGCTGTTCTCCAGCGGGTTGAGCGACGCCGCCATGGGGGCGGTGGAGCGGCACCTGCCTGAGTTTTCCCTCGGTGTCTATCGGCGGATGACACACCCCGTCAGCGTGATGAAACGGTTGTCTACGCCGTCCAGCCGCCGCTTTGTGCGGGCTACCGTCTGCTTGCGCGCTGCGATCTCCCAGGTGATCGCGGAATGTTCATCAGGCGGCATGCCCTCTGACTGTGTCATGGCGGACATGCTTGCCTACCGAGACGAGTCGGGGCGTCCGCTGAGCGAGCGGGAGCTCGTCGATCACAGCGTGGTGCTGTTTCTGGCCGGTGCCGAGACTTCCGCTACGACCATCGCGTGGGCCTTTCACGCGCTGGCTGCGAATCCGGAGGTAGAGCGGGCGCTGCACACTGAGGTGGACTCCGTGTTGAGCGACGGACGACCCGTCGAGCTTGCTGACCTGCCCCGACTGGACTACACCTGCCGGTACGTCACCGAGGTGCTGCGCCGCTACCCGGCGATCTGGGTGCTTACCCGTACCGCGATGGCCGAAACAATGCTGGGCGAGGTGACTGTTCCGGCCGGAAGCGGTGTCATCGTCAGTCCATACGCTCTACACCGGAACCCGCGCATGTTTCCCGACCCGACCCGGATCGATCCGGGCCGTTGGCTGCCCGAGCGAGCCCAGAACATCCCGAGGGGGGCTTGGCTGCCCTTCGGGGCGGGCAGCCGCAAATGTGTAGGCGAGGAGTTCGGCATGATCGAGACGGTGCTGACTGTGGCCGCCGTGGCGGCCCGGTGGCGTCTGCGCCCTCCCGCGCGTGGCGTACGGGTGAAAGAACTTCCGATGACCTCCCTCGCCACCGGCCCCATGCCCATGCGGCTCGAACCGCGAGGCGCGACAGGCCCGAGGAAGCCTCGCGGTGCTCCACCACAATGACGTGAGGTCAGCCGCCCGCCGTCATAATCGCTCCAAGATCCGCGCCGGACCCATGGGTTCGGCTCCCGGGAGCTACCCACCGTTCACGATGAGGATGACGGCACCATTCGTGAATCAATGCGGCCGGCCGAATTCTGTTCGACGTCCAAGTGGTGAACTATGGCACGTACCTGCTGGCGGAGGCCCAGGTCCAACCAGACCAAGATCAGGACTGCCGGGAATTTGACTGTGACAGCGCAGGCAAGGGATGTTGTCGCGCGGACCCGGGCAGGCCATTACGAACCGTTTGGTAAGTCACGAAAGCCGCACCTAGAGTTCACGAGATAGGACCGCACAGCGGAGGGGACTATCCGTAGTGGTGTATTGGCAGGTTGCCGTCAGGGCTGTCGTGTCGTAAGCCGGGTCATGCGTTTGATTCCGCGAGCGACGGTGAGCCGCTATCAGCATCCACATCGCGACGAGAAGGCGATGGTGGAAGCGGATGAACGAGGCTCGCTTCCGTGGAAGATTTGACCTTCGGCTGGCCGCCCGCTGACCACGCCGCCTCGTTGCGTTCGAAGGTCGCAGAGGTGCAGTGAAACTCGGCCAAGGGTAACGAGAGTAAGCATCATGAGGACCAATTCGGTGATCCTGCCAGATGTTGGGAGAAACGGGCATTCGACGGGCGGGGCAGTCCGCGTCCTCGTTGTAGCCGAGGACGCGGACATGGTTGAGCTACTGACATCGGTACTGCGGTTCGCCGGATACCAGGTGCGCATCGCTTCCTCTGGCGCCAACGCTCGCACTGCCACCGAAGAATGGGCGCCCGCTCTGATGGTTCAGGACGGCTTCACAGTGGCTCGGTACTTGCACGGACGCAGGTGTACCGTCCCTGCGATCTTCTTGACCCCGGGCGACCAACTTCATGGCAAACTGCCTGGGCTGACCGTCGGCGGCGGGAGCTATATCGCTAAACCATTCAGTCCAGACGAGCTCGTCGCCGGTGTCCGTGCTGTGCTGCGTCGTAGCGGCGCCGACACCGCGGGTCCAGATAGTGACGGCGTACTACGTTTTGCAGACCTGGAGCTTCGAGAAGACACCTACGAGGTGAGCCGCGCCGGTGAAGCGATCCAACTCACGCTCACGGAGTTCAGACTGCTCCGCTATCTGATGAACAACACAGAGCGGGTGCTCACTCGGGCTCAAATCCTGGATCATGTCTGGCCTTATGACCACACAGGAGACGAGCGAATCGTAGCGAGCTACGTCTTCAGGCTGCGGCAGAAAGTAGATCGGGTGGGTCTCCCGCTGATCCATACCTTGCGTCGTGTCGGCTACATCCTGCGGTTACCGCGCGAATGACGGACCGACTCCGCTACGTCCGGTAGCGCGGTGCCCGAACGCCTGACCCGTACCGTGCCGGCTCGGCGTCGAGAGCGCCGGAATGGACTCGGTCGTGATCAGCCTCCCCGGCGCTAGTCCTCGAGAGGACGGTGTGGCAGCCGCACGTGCCGATAGTGAGACCGAGATCGTGGCCCCTTCGGTCCGTCCGTCGTGTTGCTTGGGACGCACTCACTCGCGTAACACCGCTGGCGAGGTCAACCTGGGCAACGAGAAGCGGTGTCAGCGGGCGAGGATCTCGACAATCCCAGTACTGCGGGCCGCTCGCCGGTTGAACCACTCTGACAACGTCCGGCCTCACGGGTGCGGCAGTGCCTGTTGTCGAAGTTCTTCTCTGGCCAGTCAGCGGTGAGACCCGCTGAAGTGGTCGCGACGAGGCCACGTTGGTTGCGCTCATTGCGTGACCAAGCGCCCACGCTCAAGGCAAGAGACACCTGGTTCTGGTCACACATCACGCCACATATCGTCTGGTGCGAGCTGCCTGCCGATCCCGCGTGCGCTGCCGGCCTACGTAGGCTGTGGGCGCGGTTTCCAGTCGGCGGCGCCAGCCTGCATGACCGTCGCGGCGAGGACGAACGCGTCGAACACGAACGCGACGGCGCCGACGGTGCACGGGCTGTCTGGATATAGGAGGCCACGACGTTCGTCACGCCATCTGGTGGCCGGGTGGCGGGCGGCAGCCCTCCTGCGGCGCTGGGGGGTCGGTGGTAGTTGTAGTGGATGTTCCACACGCCAAGGGCAGCCTGGCGCTGGTCTTCGGACAGCCAGGTCCGGGCGTAGGGGAACTCCTCGGGGAGGATCCGCTTGTAACGTTCTACTTTCCCGTTGTGGCGTGGGGTGTAGGAAGTGATTCGCTGGTGGCGTGACCCGAGCAGGGCTTGGGCGAACGCCGTCGCCCGATTGCAGGCCCCGTTGTCGGTGACGATCCGCTCGATGCGGCTGATGCCGTGGGCTGCGAACCCGGCACGGCCTCGCTGCGTCGGCTTTCGGGACCGAGGACCGGTCCAGGAGGCCTAGTTTGCCATTGCGGCGGTAACAGTTGACCCACTTGCTGGCGCCGGAGCGTGAGAATGCCGGCTCGGCAGCGACGTGGGCGATCGGACGGGTCTGACACCGCTGCACCAGCCGGAGTCGACCTTGGGCTGACAGTGGAGCGTTGGCGTGCACGACGGCGAGCTCAGCTGACGCCCATGAACATGTAGACCGTCTGCACGCGTCCATCGGGGCTGCGGAACACGACGTCGACGCCTCGACCGACGACGTCGCCAGACGGCGCGAGCATCGACCAGCGCAGCAGTAGGGAGTCGTCAGACTCGATGTGCTGGTCGTAGGTGAAGGTGAGTCCCTTGCCGGCGATCAGGTCGTCGTGAACTCGGCTGACGTGGGCGTTGATATCACCAACTCCCTCGATGGTGATGCCCAGCGACGAGACCGCGAGGCGGCCATCGGGTACCCACACCCGCTCAATGTTGCGCCGGCGCTGCTCGGGGTCGGGCTCGGTCCAGGTCGTCAGGTAGTCGTTCTGGAAGGCGGTGAGTACATCGGTGTTCATCTGGGTGCTCCTCGTCAGGGGTCGTGCGGGTGTGCTGGTCGTTAGGTTGTCTTGACGGTTCCGCCGTCGATGACGAGATCTGCGCCGAGAACGCCGGCGGCGAGGGGTGACGCGAGGAAGGCGGTGAGGGTCGCGACTTCCTCGGGCTCTGCGATGCGACCCGAGGTGACGCCGAATGTCACGGGGAGCGCGGCAAGGAATCTCAATGATCGTGTCAAGCCGCCGCGGTAGTGGGTTGTGGCGCGGTCGGTGTGAAGGTTCGGCCGTCGCGCAGCAGCGCCCACAGCACGTCGACCAGGCGGCGCGCCAGCGCCAGCAGGGCCTGGGTATGGATGAGCCGTTCGCCGCGCTTGCGGTCGTAAAACGCACGCGAGGGTCCGCCGGCGCGGATGCTGGACAGCGCGGCGATGTAGAACACTCGACGCAGCCTGCGGTTGTAGCGCTTGGGGCGGCGCAGGTTCCCGGTGACGCAGCCGGAGTCCTGGGCTTTCAAGCCACGAGTGCGGCAAGTACCTCATCAGCCACACCCCGAAGCCGCCGGGGTCGCGCCAAAGGCCAGTGCCGACCGGTCCGGGTGAGACCGTGTTCACCCGTACGCCCTGGGGTCGAACTCCTCGCTCAGACGCTTGCCGAACGCCTTGAGTGCGGCCTTCGCCTCGCTGTAGCCCACAGGGCCTGTCGAGGGGACTCGGGCGCTGATCGAGGAGACGTTGATGAGCGCCCCGCGTCGAGCGATCAGACTCGGGAGTGCCGCGCGGGATGCCCGCACGGCACTGAACAGGTTGAGATCGAGTAGGTCGTGCCACTGGTCATCGCCCGCGTCAAGGAACCCTCCCAGTTTCAGCTTGTCCACGTCGCCTGCGCCCACGTTGTTGACCAAGATGTCGATGCCCCCGGTCTCGGCGATGGCCGTGTCGATCACGGTCTGTGCGCCATCGGGTGTGGACAGGTCGGCGGCGACGCTCATGGGTGCCACTTCCTTCAGGGCGGGCGTGATGGCGCGTGCCGCGCCGATCACCCGGAGGCCTCCTGCTGCGAGCGCGCGGGCGGTCGCTAGCCCGATGCCGCGGCTTGCGCCGGTGACGATCGCGGTCTTGCCTGTGAGTGCCAGGTCCATTCCACACACCCTTCTTGAACGGCGGGTCTAAAACATGCGCCTGAAGATGCCCGGTTGGAACCGCTGGGAGGGCAGCCCTAAAGGACGCTCAGGGCTGTGTCGATGATTCGATAGAGAGCGGGAGCTTCGTGAGTCATCGCCATCACGCGCAGCCCGGCGAGCGTGTTAGCCAGATGCTCGGCGAGCGCCCGAGGATCGCGATCACGCGAGACGTCCCCGTCGCGCTGACCACCTTGTATCCGAGCTGCGAACCAGCCGGTCGACTCTTCCTGCATGCGCCGCAACTTCTGGGCGACCTCGGCATCCTCGCCGGCCAGTTCGACCGCCGTGTTGCCAATCAGGCAGCCGCGGCGCTGTGGTTGAGCCAGGTCGGAGTCGACGACCGATTTCAGTGCGTTGCGCAGGCATTCACGGGTGGACCCTGGGTGGTCGAGGAGTTGCTGAGCCACCTCGGCGATCTGCTGGTGATAGAGGTCCAGGCAGCGGTTGAAGAGCTCTCGCTTGCTCGTGAAGGCGTTATAGAGACTGCCCTTGGCAACTCCGGTAGCCGCGGCCAACTGAGCAGGCGACGTACCGCCGTACCCGTGACTCCAGAACTCCTCCATCGCCCGCGACAACACAACGTTGTCGTCGAACGCTCTCGGCCTACCCACTAGTCGACCGTACCCAGTTCTAGACCTCTGGGTCAAGAATCTGCGCCAACAGCCTCATAGTCAGCACCATCTAGGGCGGCTGAGTTTCGTCCTAATCGGTTGAATTAGATGCGTTGAGGTGGCTCCGCTGGGCCTGATGGTGGGTACACGGACGGGTTCGGCTTGCCGGCCATCAGGTACGGCCATCCGTCCGGCCGCGACAGGGCCCTGCGTCGGTCAGTCATCCTTGCCACCGCGGCCAGCGGAGGCCAGGGGGGTGGTCACTGTGTGGCCATCGGCTGGCCAGCGAGTGGCCAACGACGGTCAGTGGGTGGCCACCGTGTGGCCAACGATGGCCACCCGGTAGTGACACGGGTGGCCATCGAGAGCGGTCAACCCCACTGGCCGCTAGCCCACATCTGGCCACCCGGTCCCACTTAGTCCTGGGCTGTCCGCGCGTTGATCTGCGCATCAGGCTGGACTGCCGACCAAAGAGGTAGTCCAAAGTTCAAGGGGGAAAGAATTTGCTGATCCGCCTATACCCCGCGAAGGGATACGTCGTGCGAAAAAGGGCTCGCTGTTCAATTCGGACAGTCCCGGAGTGTTCTTGGTGGGAGAATTTCGGTCGGGTTGGTGGAACAGGTCGCGCGATTTATAAGCGGCTTCAATTGACGGGGAAGCATCAGCACATCGACAAGCGGCGAGAGGTCAATCTCCTCAGTTGTTGAATTCTAGCGAGACTACATCCATTCTACTTTTGAGTTGCAATAATTCGCAAACAATTCTATATGAGCTTTGGAGGTATTTTATTTGAGCGGTTCAGGAATTTTTTCAGTGGCGTGGACATTTTCTTGCGTGCTGTGTAGAGTCGCCGCTGCACGGCTGATCGACTTGGCGCTTGAGGGTGCCAGGGATTCGTTTCCACGTGATGTGACCGTGGTTAGCGTCGATTGGGGTTTAGCGCCTTCGGCCCGCTAGTGTGGGTGAGGGCGGATCGACTCGCAATGCTTCCGGAATATGCTTCCGAGCCCGCGAGGATGTTCCTCCACGTGATGGCACCGTGGTTGGTTCCGATCAATCCAGCATTACCACACAGGATTTCGTCGTGAGGTCTTAGCCGTTGCTAGGAGTTCAGACGTCTTGGCCCCCCTAGGAGAGAAGTTCGATGGCTACCACCACAGCAGACACGCGGCGTACGTGCGCCGTGGTGTCGATGCTGCGGCGCGGGTGGCTGTCGGCGGCGGGGTCGCTGTCGTTCGGGAAGATGTTGCTCGGCGCGGCGATGTTGTGGATGGCGGCGACATTCATTTCCGCTCAGGTTGCTTCTGATTCGACGGTGTCGAATGTGGCCGAGGGAGGCACCGTTCAACTGGTCGCTTACTCGGACCAGGATTCCAACGCGGACGCTGAGGAATCCGATTGGTCGTTTTCTTTCAGCGGCGGCGAGCCCAAGCAGGCGCCGGTGAGTAACAGCGGCGGCCAGCGGACGACTGGACTGGATGGCCACGTGGCCACGATGGCCACGGCCACGTCGGCGCGGTCATTGGCCGAATTGCGCTCCCGGTACCAGTCTGTGGCCACCGAGCAGGTGGCCACAGAGTCGGTCGAGTGGCCATTCCTCAGTGGCCACGATGGCCACGCGGCCGGTGGCCAGCAATCGGTCGCCACCCCGTCGGCGGACAGTGTGGCGGGCTCCGGCGAGGCCAAGTTCCAGACGGGTAGATGGGCGATCGACCCGATGCTGGAGCTCGTCTCCAATCTGATCGATAGGATCGCCAACGCGGCCGCTAATGGTCCGCCCATCAGCGGCCGCAAAGGATCGTCGTCGGACGGTAACGCGCTCTACGAGCCGGAGCGGGTCAAGGAACACGAGCAAGCGAATGCCGGGATCGTCGGCGCGCCGAGTCGGACGCTCGCGGCGCCCGTGGAGAGTGAGCGACAGGGCTCCCGGGTGGCTGCCCGCGACGAGTTCGAAGCGGTAGCTCGCCCGGTGGCGCCGCTCGTGCCAGGCCGACTGGAGCAGACGTCTCAGGAAGTCCCCGACGGCATCAACGAGTTCACCAACGGCCACGCCCCGACCAGATCCGCGGCGTACGCGGCAAACCCCACGCGGGACGTCAGTACCCAGGCAGCCGCTGACGGGACGGACGCAGCGGGAGAGGCCGACCGGATCGTCCAAGCTAACCAGAAGCTGACGGATGGCGGCGTCGCCGACACCGAGCGGCTGCGCTCGTGGGCCGGACAACTGGCCACGACCGACCCAGACATCGGCGCTTCCACCCGGCCCACGGTGCGGACGGTGGCGCACCAGGGCATCGGACGCGGTGTGATGTTGAAGGCGCCGGCGGCCGAGCAGGTGGATCGGGTGATGGACGGCGTCGTTGATCTGGTCTCAGGCGTCGTGGGCATCGTGGCCGGTAGGCAGGCTGGCTCACATACCCGGACCGCGTTGACTGAGCTGACCGGGGGGGTGTCCGCCGCGCTGGCGGTCGGCAACAAGCTCAACAAGCACAGCGGTGCCGGCACCGGCTCGAGCGTTGACCAGCTCGCCATGCCCGAGCGCGCCCCCAACCACATCTCGCACTCCGGGTCGGGTCTCGTGCCGGAGAGCTCCCAGCAGCCCATGGTGTGCCTGGCATCGGGATGCACCGACCGTGACCCGAGCCTGATCGGCCACCACCCCGCTATCGGTGGCGGTCGCGGTCCCCCGGCCGCGCAGCGTCCTCACCACCACGACAATCCCTCCGAGAACGACCCGGCTTCCTGGTCGAGCAACCGCTCCCGACCTGGCGGCACGGAAAACTTCATCAGCGCGATCCTCGGTGACACGCTGGGGTTCGTTCGGGACCTAATCGGCAGCCTCCCCCACGGTGGTGGCGCCCACGACCGGCCCTCCCACCAGGGTGGCCACACCGACCAGATCATTAACCGGGCCCGCGACTTCGTCACCGACCGGGTCGAGCCGATCGGGAACGGCAAGGGCAGCACCGGCGGCGCGGGCCAGACGCCGCAGACGCCTCGCACCGGCCACAGCCAGCACGAGTCCCGGCGCTCGCTACAGGACCTCGGCCAGACCGCCAGCAAGCTGACCGAGGGGTTCGTCTCCGACCTGCTCGAGGTGGTTGGCGTCGACAAGGGCTCCACCGGCAACGGCGGCGGCTCCAGCCAGACCCCGCGGAAGCCGAGCACCGGCAACCAACAGGGCAATCTTGGTCAGGCCATCAACCAGCTGACCAACCACTTCGTGTCCGGATTGCTGGAGCTGCTCGGCGGAGGTAATCCCGGCACCGGGAACGGGCAGGGTGGCTCCGGGCAGCATCGTCTGCCTGCCAGCCACGGCAGTGGCGCCCAGCAGCAGTTGTCCGCTGGTATCGCCGAGTTGGCCAATGGGTTCGTATCCGAGCTGCTCGAGCAGGTCGGCGTCAGCGAGGGCTCGAACGGCAACGGCGGCAACGACGGCGCCGGTTCCGGTCGGGCCAACCAGCGGCCGCAGCAGCGCCGGAACCTAGACAAAGCCCTCGACAACTTCGTCAACCGCGCCTCGGGCACCGTCTCTGAGGTCGCGGATAAGGACGCCGGACAGCAGACCGAGCAGGCCCTGAACGGGGTGTTCGAGCGGTTGCTGGCCGGTGGTGGTTCGGGTGGCGCTGTTGATGGGGGCGGCGGCAACCAAACCAACCAGAAGGACAAGCTGAACGAGCTGACCGGAGGCTTCCTGTCGGATCTGCGCAAGATACTCGGCGGGTCGCGTCCGGGCGGTGCCCAGAGCTCGGATGGCCGCGGGGGCGAGCGGCGCCACCAGTCCCGCTCCCCGGGCACAGACGATCTGGACGGCCTGGATGACGTGGTGTCGCGGTTCGTCGATGGAGCGGCCGGGATGGTGTCGAAGATCGCCGACGGCAAGGCCGGGCAGCGGACTGAGCAGGCGTTCGACGAGCTGCGCGACCGGCTGCCCGGAGGCCTGCAGGGTCTGCGGCCGGTGCAGGCCGAGCGCAAGGCGGGAGGGAGTATCGCCGGTTTGGTCCGGGGCCACCAGGACCGGGGCGGGTCGATCGGTGACTCGGTGACCGACTTCCAGTCCGACCTGTTCGACCAGATCGGCCTCGGCGGGATCGCCAACGACGTCGCCGGGAAGAAGGCCGCGAAGAGGGTCAACAAGGCACTGGACGAGCTGGCCGACCAGTTCACCCAAGCGTTCGGCCACGGCGGCCGGCCCGGCAACAACGGCGGCGGCCAGAACGGTCAGAACGGCGGCGGGCAGTCCGGCCAGAACACCGGCGCTGGCCAGCATCCCGGTGCCGGCCAGCAGGTCGCGCAGAACATCGGCAAGCTGACCAACAACTTCGTCTCCGAGCTACTGCAGCTGCTGGGCGTCAAGGGCGGCAACAGCAACGGTGGCGCCAGCAACGGCAGTGGTTCCGGCCAGAGCACGCTGAAGCTGAGCAACAACAGCAGCCAGCAGAGCGGCCTGGGCCAGGCGATCAGCCAGTCGGTCAACGACTTCCTGACCGACCTGTTCGGCAAGCTCAGCATCTCCCGCCCGAACAGCAACGGCCAGGGCCAGGGTCAGCAGTCCCAGCAGCGGCCGACCCAGCAGAACAACCTGAGCCAGGCCATCGGCAAGCTGACCAACAACTTCGTCTCCGGCCTGCTGGAGCTGCTTGGCGTCAAGGGCGGGAACGGTTCCGCCAGTAACGGCAGTGGTTCCGGTCAGGGCACGCGGAAGCCGACCCAGCGCCCGAGCCTGGATGAAGCCCTGGGCAACTTCGTCAACCTCGCGTCCGGGATCGTGTCCCAGGTCGCCGGCAAGGACGCGGGCGAGCAGACCCAGCAGGCCCTCGCCGGCCTGTTCCAGCAACTGTTCGCCGGCGGTAACGGCTCCGCCAACAACGGTGGCGGCCAGAACAGCTCCGCACAGCAGCGCCCGTCCGCCAACCAGAACAACGGCAACCAGAACAGCGGCTCCGGCCAGCAGCTGGCCGCCGGGATCACCAAGCTGACCAGCAACTTCGTCTCCGAGCTGCTGAAGCTGTTGGGCGTCAAGGGCGGCAACAGCAACAACACCGGTTCTGGCCAGAGCGCGCAGAAGCCGAGCAACAACAGCCAGCAGAGCAGTCTGGGTCAGGCGATCAGCGAGTCGGTCAACGACTTCTTGTCCGACCTGTTCGGCAAGCTCGGCATCTCCCGCCCGAGCGGCAACAGCAACGGCCAGGGCCAGGGTCAGCAGTCCCAGCAGCGGCCGACCCAGCAGAACAACCTGGGCCAGGCCATCGGCAAGCTGACCAACAACTTCGTGTCCGATCTGCTGCAGCTGCTCGGCGTCGGCGGTAATGGCTCCGCCAACATCGGCGGGAACGGCGGGGGTTCGGGGCAGCAGCGGCCGTTGAGCGTGGAGCAGGCGCTGGGGAACTTCAGCGACCTGGCTTCCGGTCTGGTGTCTCAGGTCGCGGGCGACGAGGCGGGGGAGCAGACCGGGCAGGCACTGAACGGGATGTTCGGCCAGTTGCTGTCGGGTGGCGGCCGGAGCAGCCGGCACGGCGGGTCGGATGACCCGGGTCCGTTCTCGGATGACCCGGACTATTGGGAGGGCCTGTACTACGACGCGTTCATGGCCGAGGCCAAGGCCGCCGGCCAGCAGCAACAGGCCCAGCAGCAGGGTCAGCAGCAGGCCGAGCAGCCGATGAGTGTGGAGCAGGCGCTGGGCAACTTCAGCGATCTGGCCTCGGGGCTGCTGTCCCAGGTCGCCGGTGACGACGCCGGGCAGCAGACCGGGCAGGCGCTGGACGGGATGTTCGGGCAGCTGCTCAGCGGTGGTGGGGCGGGTGGCGCCGTTAATGGGGGCGGCGCCAGCCAGTCCACCCGCCGGGCCGGCTCGGTCGATGAGCTGACCGAGGACTTCACCGCAGACCTGCGCAAGGCGCTCGGCGTTTCCCGCGGGAGCACCGGCCGGGGCGCGGATGCCCGAGGTGGCGACCGGCGCCAGTCCCGCTTCGCGAACGGTGACGAGCTGGAGGGCCTGGACGAGTTGCTGTCGCGGTTCGTCGACGGCGCGTCCGGGATGGTGTCCAAGATCGCCGGTGGCCAGGCGGGGCGGCGTACCGAGCAGGCTCTCGATGAGCTGCGTGAGCAGTTGACCGACATCCTGCGCGGCCACGGTGAGGGCCGGGGTGAGGGTCGGCGGTCGGTGCGGGCTCAGCACAACACGGTCGGGAAGATCACCGGTTCGATGCGGGGCGGCAAGGACCGGCCGGGGTCGATCGGTGACTCGGTGGATGAGTTCTTGTCCGATCTGTTCAAGTCTGTGGGTCTGTCCCGCTCGTCCAACAACGGCCAGGGCCAGTCCGGGCAACAGCACAACCAGCAGGGCCAGGGCCAGCGGGGTGGGTTGGCCGAGCAGATCACCGATCTGACCAACGACTTCGTCTCCGACCTGCTCAAGGCTCGCGGCGTGTCCGGCGGCAACTTGAACGGCAACGGCAACAACAGCTCCGGTGGCGGCTCGAACACTGGGAACGGGACGCGGCCGGCCACGCTGGATGACTTCGCGCAACTCCTGGGTGGGATGACCGATGTGGTGTCCGGGCTGGTTGGTTCGGTGGCCGGGCAGCAGGCCGGCGAGCAGGCCCGCCAGTTGTTGACCGCCGCCGCCCAGGACGTCCTCGACGCGCTGGCCGCCAGCGGCCGCTACGGCCAAGGCGCCGGGCAGGGCGGCGCCGGGCAGAACCCGGCCGGGCAGGACAACAGCTGGAGCCTGAACAACGACGGCCAGTTCGCCGGCACGCAGTGCGAGGGTGACGTCGAATGCGTTCTCGCTAACGGTGACTTGCAGTCCCGCCAGCCGCGGTCGCTGTCCAACCGCGGCCCGCCGCAGCTGCTGAACGATCCCGCCAACCAGAACAGCGACCAGCCCGTCTATTGGTGGGACACTGAAGCCTCCACCGCCAAGGCGCTGGGCGACCGGCTCGCGGTGATCCAGGGCCAGAAGAGCCTGGACGCCGCCAAGGCCCAGCTTGACGAGAAGAAGCTCAGCCAGGCCGACTACGACAAGCAGGTCGCCGCCCAGGAGGCGCTGCGGACCACCGCCGACCAGTCCGCCGGCCAGCTCGACCCCTACAACGCGCAGCTGCTCACCGATGTCGTGTCCGGCCAGCAGAACCTCGGCGCCGCGAAGGGCCAGCTCGACGAGGCGCGCAAGCAGCTGGATGCCGGCAAGATCACCCAGGCCGCGTACGACGAGCAGGCCGCCGCCTACAACGACCACCGCGACACCGTCTTCGACCAGACCGCCGAACTACGTGCCGCCACCGGGTACGGCCGGGCTCCCAGCGCCAACGCCGGCTACGACGGTGCCGGCGCCGCCTGCTCCAACTCCGGCGCGTTCGCCGAGTGCTCGGTCGCCGCGATCGACCCCGCCACCGGCCGAGTCAAACGCGACCAGAGCTTCTGCCTGGTCGGCATCTCCGGCTGCTCAAGCAGCGTCACCGCCGGCGACCGCACGGCGAACGCGTTCTGCGACCCGGCCAAGGGCTGCGGCACCGACACCAAGGCCGGTGCCACCACCGCCAACACCACCTGCGGTGTCGGCGAGTGCAACCTCAGCAGCACCGCCGATTCACAGGGCGTGGACACGTTCTGCCAGGCCCGCAACGGCTGCACCGAGAACGGCCGCACCCCGACCCTGCCGGACGACACCGACCTGGCCGGTCTGATCAGCGCGGGCAAGAAGGAGGGCTCTGCTGAGGGGTATGCCCAGACCACCGGCGCCTGCACCAAGGACTGCGCCCTGGCCGGCTACGCCACCATCACCGAGGCCGGCGCGGACTGCGCCACCCGCAACGGCACCTGCGACACCGCCTCCACCGGCGCCCGCACCCGCGAGGACGTCCCGGACGACGAGACCAAGGCCCAAGCAGCCGAGCGCCGCAAGGCCAACGATTCCGCGACCAGCAAGGCGCACTGCGAGGTCACCACCGTCGGCTGTGACACCACCACCACAGTGGCGGCCAAGCTGGACGAGACCACCGGCCGCTACGGCTGGCAGGCCCTGCCGATCGACGGCGACACCAGCGCTGACACGAGCGACGCGCCGGCACCGACGGCCGAGGCCGCCGCCCGCTGCGCGCAGGGTGCCACCGGTTGCAAGGGCAACGCCGCCACCAACACCGACGGCCGCACCGAGAAGACCACGATCACCAAGGCGCAGCCGGCGGTGCTCAACAGCGCCGGCGCCCAGGTTGCCCCGGCCACCGCCGAGCAGACCAACACCGACGTCCAGTCCCGCAACGGCGCCTCCAACTGCCAGATCAACGGCGGTGACTGCGTCGCCTCCTCCGGTGGTGACGAGGGCCAGGGCTCGCTGAGCGCCAGCAACATCAAGTGCGACCAGGCCGCCGGCTGTGGCGGCGCGGCCAACGCCGCCACCCACGCCGAGGTCACCGCGGGCCTGAACAACACCACGGCGACCCAGGCCACCGGCGCCTTCCACCAGTGCACCGCGAACGCCACCGACGGCGAGTGCGCGGTGGACGCCTCCTCGACCGCCACCAACAACGGCACCCCGGTCGACCTGGCCACCCAGCCCGCCACTACCGCCGGTCTGCCCGCGCCCGCCCCGGTTGACGTGCCCACCGAGCTCGCCAAGGGCCTGACCGCGAACAGCAACACCTACGCCGCCCTGCACTGCACCTCCGCCGACTGCAAGGGCAACCTCAACGGTTCCACCTCCGGTGGGGTGCCCGGTTCGAAGGACAGCGTCGGCGCCACGAAGTGCGAGGCGCACGGTGCTGGTGCCGACTGCAGCCAGGCCGTGTCCACCGAGGTTGCCTACCGGGAGGCCAGGGAGGCCGGGCTGAACGGCGAGCCCGCCACCCCGGCCGGCACGGTCAGTGCCAGCCACGCCGACTCGCAGATCCGTTGCGCGAACACCAGCGAGGCCGAGTGCGGCGGCCGCTCGTTCACCGAGACCTCCGCGCTGGACACCGCGGTCTCCCCGCACCGGCGCGGTTCCTCCACCGCCAGCGACTGCACCGTGAAGGACGGCAAATGCCTGGGCCAGGTCTCCTCCGACGCCTCCACGGTCACCGACTACATCAAGCTCGGCGCGGACGGCAAGCCGCTGCCCGGCCAGCCTACCGCCGGCCCGACTTCCACCTCCCGCGCCGCCGCGAGTGTGGACTGCCAGACCACCACATGCCAGGGCAGCGCCCACACCGCCTCCGCCGCCTTCGACGGCGCGGTGGACGGCGGCAAGCCGCGCACCTCCGAGTCCACCGTCGGCTGCGAAGCGGGCGCCACCCTCTGCCAGGTGCAGACCCTGTCCAACGCCTGGACCGGCGCCGGCGCCGCACTGACCTACGCCGGTGATGACGCCACCCCGAACGCCGAGCGACTCGACACCGGCCCGTCGGCCGCGTCAGTCGCGGGCGGCAAGCTGGTCTGCGGACAGGGCGGCGAGTGCGGCGGCGCGAAGATCACCCTGACCGCACTGGCCACCAACCCCGGCGTCTCCGACGCGCCGCGCGGCAACCGCGCCGAGGGCTCCTGCGCCGACGCCTCCGGCGGCGCCTGCACCGCAGTGGTCAACGGCGCCGCCTCCTCCAGCCCGGACGCCAGCTCCATCGCCCCGATGGTCCAGGACCAGCCAACCAGCAACGCCGCTGTGACCAGTGACAACATCAGCGGCGGCCAGGGCGGCGAGGGCGCCAACGCGGATGCGAGCGCAGGTCAGGGCGCGACTGGTGCCCCACAAGACCAGAACCCGCGCGGCCAGGGTGGACCGGTGCCGCACCAGCCAGCCACCGCACCCGGCTCCTCCGCCAACGCCGGCGGCCCCACCGTCGCAGGCGCTTCCAGCTGGTCCAGCGCCTGGGCCACCCTCGACTGCGCAGGCGGCGCTCAGGGCTGCTCAGGCACCGCACGCAGCGCCGCGGCCGGGCGCGACGGCCCGGACGGCCTCAACGGCGCGGGCGGCACTCGCGGACCACCCGAGGGCGAGACCAGCACATCCGCAAGCTGCGCGGACGGTCAGGGCGGCTGCCAGGCGCACACCAGCTCCACTTCGGGATCCGGCCAAGTTGTGGCCGACATCATCGCCGAGCAGCGCACCACCGCTGTCCAGCAGACAAGCGAACAGGCAGAGCACACCCGGCGGCGATCCGACCAAGCGGCGAACGCCGCCGCGCGGCCCGGCGCCACCGACGAAGAGAAGAAGGCGGCCACCGATGCCGCCAAGGCCTTCGACGACGCACAACATGCCGCCACGGCGGCCACTGACCTGAGCAAACAACCAGTTACCAACCCGCCGGCGACCTTGGCCCAGTCCACAGCATTGGCGCGCTGTGGGCAGAGCGACTGCACCGTTAGAACCACCGGCGACACCTCTGGACTGCCGGGCAACGCGCACACCGACGCCACCTGCACCGCCGCGGCGCAAGGGTGCTCGACCGGTAGCGACACCACCGCTCTCACCGCGCGAAACGCCGACCAGGGCGAGGACGGCAAGCCCGTCCCGGGATTCATGGGCAACGGGCAGGCCACCTCCCGAATCGCCTGCCCCCAGGCCGGCTGCACCGGCGCCGCGACCGGCTCCTCGCACCCCACCGCCGGGCCAGCAGACCAGCAGGCCCGGACCAGCGCCGACGGCGACACCCGTTGCGATGGCACCACTCCTTGCCAGGCCAGCATCACAGTTGGCTCCACCACCTCGGTCGCCACCACCGGCACCAGCACCGGGGCAGGGACCGCCACCAGCTACGTATCGGTGGCCTGCAGGAACGAGCGCGAGGAAGGTTGCGCCACTCGCGCCACCAGCGCCACTGAGGTGGCGAGCGGGACGGACGTGCACGCCAAAGCCACCGCGACCTGCCAGCGCACGGGCGACTGCCAAGCCGGCACCAGCGGCACCTCCGCGCGGGACTTCGCCGAGGTGACCGCCGGCTGTGCGGGCACCGGCTGCGCCACACACACCGAAGGCAGCGCCAGCGCCCCCACCGAGGGCGGCACGAACACGGCTACCTCCGGCACCGACTGCACCGCCGCCGCGAAGGGCGAATGCACCGGCCTGAGCCGCGTCGCGGCGAGCAACGAGTACGCGCTGGCCGGCGCCAGCTGCGGCGGTGATGGCTCGAACTGCTCGTACTCCTACCGGTCGGAAAGCCACGCCGCCGCGGCCGGGGCGCAGGCCGACGCGGTCGGGTACGGCCAGGGCGGAATCGGTGGCGGCCAGGTGGCCACCTCCGCGTCCGCGATCGCAGACTCGGGGTACGCGGAGGCCTCGGCGTCGTGCCAGGGCAGCGAGGGCACCAGCTGCTCGTACTCGTACTCCGCGTCGGCGTCGGCCTCGGCCTCGGACCCCGCGTCGGGAGCGTGGGCCACCGCCTACGCGGCGGGCTCCGGGGGCGGCGAGATGGGCGCCGGCGGAGTCGCGGTATCCGCTGAGGCGCACGCCGAGGGGAGCGAGGCGCAGGCGTCCGCGTCGTGTGTTGGCGCGGAGAACTGCACCTCCACCTACGCCGCGCACGCGGAGGCCCATGACCGCTACGACGTGGCCCCGACCTGGGACGAGCCGGGTGGGTTCTGGAGTGCCGACGGCTCGGGCACCTGTTCGGGCTCGGGCAACGGCGGTTGTGGTGTCAGCGCGTGGGCCAGTGCCGGCCCCGGCGGGAGCGGCGGCGCCAGCTGCAGCGGCGACTGCTCGAACTTCGTCGAGGAAGCGGGTGGACCCAGCGGCTTCACCCAGACCAGTCCATCTGGTCGGGAAGTGGCGGCGGCGCAGGCGGCGGCTGCCGCGGCGGCTGAAGCCGAGGCGACTTCGGAGGACGGCGGAGGTGGGGACGTCGACGACAGCTGGGCCAGCGCCGCCATGGTGGAACAGTCCGAGCCGGTCGACGACGGAACCGGGGACAACCTGGTGGTCGGCGCGGTGCCGAAGCAGGTCGCCCGCCCGACCCTACAGACCAAGGACGCCGGCCAGGCGAACCCCAACCCTGCCGTAGTGGTCTACGACAACCAGCCACACCAGGTGGGCAATGACGGCGGGCCCAAGGCCAGCTACAACCCAGGCGCCCCACCCGACAGCCGATTCGTCGCCTCCGTGCCCGTGGCCCAAGGCGACGCGCGTCGCCACGAGGTTGGCGGCGAGACAAGCGCCCGGATCACCCGGCAGGCCTCGGGCGTCACCCAAGCCTCCTGGGGCGGAGCGAACGGGCACATCGTCGACGGCCGCACCGGTGCGCGCATCGACGTGACACAAGGCCCGGCGAAGGGCGTCAGCACGATGAAGATCCTGGACCGGCCGCGCGCGCCGTTCGAGGGCACCTTCAACGGCTGGGTCAAGAGCTACACCGGCCCCAACATCGACCTGCCGCCCAGCGTGAAAGCGGTCAACCCCGGCGCCCCCGGCGTGGACACGCTCACCACCTTCGGCACCTGGGCACGATTCGGCGCCGGGCCGGACGGTCAGGCGAGATTCGAGTTCGACGGCTCCGGGCGCTTCGGCTCCGCCGAGGGCGATCGCCTCAACCTGATCTCGGGCGCGGCGGACATCCACACCCGTAACAAGGACGGGGTCGGTGGTCACCTCACGGTGCGGAGCGTGGGCAGCACACCGGGAACCGGCGAGATCACCAGTGCCGAGGGCGCCACGCTGCGTTGCGACCTCTGCACCGGCGATGGCGATGACCCTGGCTACGCCACCCACTTCATGCCGACCGAGGTCGGCAAGGGCGGCATGAACGCGTGCAGCTCAACTCGTGGCAGCTGCACGGGCCGGGGCGGTCCAGTGCCGGGCTCCAACCTACGAGACGAGCAGTACGGCGCTGTGGACTTCCACGGCGACGGCAAGGGCAAGTTCGAGTTCATCCAGCAACTGCGCGGCGCGGACGGCAGCGATGGCTGGGCGGTCGCCTTCACCCGAGGCAACGGCTACGTCCAAGGCCAGGACGCCTACGGCAACTGGATCCGTGCTGAGGGCAACGGCGGCGGCACCAGTCTGCGCTACATGATGGCCGACGGATACAACCAGGGGCAGTCTTGCGCGGGCGGTTCCGCGGGGTCGGCGGTCGGGGGCGGCTGTTCAGGCTCCGACCCGGTCAACCCCACCGGCAAGCCAGGCGAGCACCTGCGGCTGAAATGGGTCAACCCGACCCAAGACGTCACCGCGGCGCTCGGCATGTCCGAAGACGGCATGGGCCGACAAGACTTGATCTCCCGCGCCACCGCGGTGGCCCGCTACACCGGGGCACAAAGCCATACCCGGTGGGTGGCCGAGGTAGGCAATAATGCGATGGCACCGGTCGCCCAGGCTATGAAGGACACCCTGGCTAAGGGCTACCTGACCCCGGACGAGGTCGCGGCGATCTCCCAGATGGCCGACCCCACACTGGTCTCCCGGATGGCGAAAAACCGCGACGAATTCGCCGTATTCATGGCGGTGAGCGCCACTCAGCGGCAGAGCACCGAGGATATTGAGCGCCAGCTGGGCGGTGACCCGAACCTGGTGGCCGCGATCAACGGGCGCCCCTTCGACCCGAATAACCGTGTCGGGGAAATCGAGAAAGCCAAGAATATCTTGCTCAACCAGCAGGCGAAATCGAGCCAGCTGCAGAACCAGCTTGCCGGCCTGCAGCCACTGCGCGACGCCTACCAGCAGGCCGTCGTTGACTACCAGCAGGGCAAGATCAGCCACGCCGATCTGGACATGGCCGCGAACGCGCTCAAGGAACAGGAAGCTCCCCTCCGCGCGGAGCTGGACAAGTCGCAGGGGGTACTTGAGCAATACGACTTGGCGGCGGCAGGGCTGGCCAACGATCCGGTGTACGCGCGGCACATGGGGCTGGCCAAGCAGAACGCGGACGCGGTCGCCGGATTCGTGGACAAGTTGCCGGAGCCCACATCGCAGGCTGAAGTGGATGCCAACGCTCGAGTCGCGGCCATGGCTGATTCGATTAAGGCCGGTTATGACGCCGCCACGGTCGCGCCCCGCCTGCCGACCAGCCGGCTGCACGACATGAACCTGCCTTCTACCGGCCAGCCGGACTTGGCGCTGGCTATGCGTTCGGCGGTGGGCTACGACACGCTCGTCGCGCTACAGCATTTAAAGAACAGCCCGTTTGTGCACGAGAACAACATCTACTGGACTCCCGACGAGCTGTCCGAACGGGCCGCCACCTGGAGCCCGGCCAGCATGTCAGATTTGGCCAACGACCCGTTCTCGCCCGACCCATCGACGATGGCGAAGATCGCGCGCCTGCCCGGTAACCCGACCAGCGTCGAGGACTTCGAATCAGTCATCGCGGGCGCCCCGGGCACCCCCGGACGCGAGGCAATCCTGGCCAACTTCTACAGCAAAGCCAACCAACGAGAGGGCAGCTACAACGGACTCCGCGCCATGATGGCGACCGACCAACAGACGCGGCTGGACCAGCGGAAGGAAGGCAACAGCTTCGGCGGGTTCTTCCGGTTCTACTACGAGCACCCGCAGATCGTCGCAAAGAACGACCTAGTTGAATTCAATAACAGGCACGGTGCCGGCACGAATCACTTCCAGACCAACTGGCAACGTAGCCGGATCAACGTGATCGATAGCCTCTCCGGCATGGCTGGTCGGCTGGTCGGTGCCTTTGGCATCCAGTATGGGAACGGATTCCAGCACGGCATCAACCTGCACGGGGTCCATATCGGCGCCACGGCGTGGCACCTGGCGGGGCTGCCGAGCGCTCCGGGTCTGCCGAGGCAATCCGGGGAGACCGACGAGCAGTACTGGACCCGTATCAACCCGTTCAACGCCGAGGTGAAGAACCTGGTGATGGAGCCGGTCCACCTCGCCACCGGTGGATGGCGCAATTTCGGACACATGATGTTCACCGATCCGTTGGGCACGATAGTTACCGCCGCTGGACCGGTACTGATGGTCACCGGCCCAGTCGCCGGCATGTTGGGCCGTGTCGCGGGCCGTGCCGCAGGCAGGGCGGGAACCCTGCGTCTGGAGCTCGCCGACCTGCCGACGAGCGCCGCAGCCAAGACCAGGCTCTCGTTGGAGCACAAGGCCGCGACATGGGAGCAACGCGCCTATAACTGGGGCAACTGGGCCATGGTGGTTGACGCACCCAACATGGTGGCCCGGGCGCCGGTCAAGGCCCTCGAGCTCCCGGTCCGAGCCGCCGCGCTGGGGGCGCAGGGCGGGCTGAGACTTACGTCGCGCGGGGTCAACGCGCTCGGCCACGGCGCCACCTGGCAAGGGCTCAAGACCAGCCTGCGGGAAGGCAAGCTTGGCGGGCTGATCGACGCGGACGGTGCTGGCTCCGGCTGGGTTAAGGCCTCGGACAAGCTGCACGGCCTGTCTGACGCGATCGCCGGTGGCGCCGAGCGGTTCGGCGCCGTTGCCGCGGGCGGCGTGCGGAGCTGGTTCGTCGGCCGGCACGGCGCGCAGCACCGGTTGGGCGTGAACCACACCGACAGTGACTTCCAGACCAAGCAGGCCTACACCACCGCCAGCAACCGGCTCCACGGCCGGCCGAACGAATACGACGCGGTCGGTAATCCGCGTACCACCCACAGAGGCCATGAGTTCGCGACCCGGAATGTTTTCGAGGACCCGGTACGGGCGGCCCGCCAGCGAGGGCTGGACCGGGCGCTGGAGGTGGTCGAGCGAGACCGAGCCGCGGCCGCGGCCAGCGGCTTCGCCAAGGACGCCGCGAAAGCGCGCAAACAAGCGGACAAAGCCGAGGCGAATGCGAAGAAGCTCGCCGCCACCCGGGACGTCGCCCGGGATGCGGCGACCGTCGCCGCGAAGGAAGCGAAGAAGCGCGCCGCGAAGGCGGAGCGCTTGGAGGCCAGGGCGGTCACCGCGCGGCAGGCCGCGAAGGTGGCCGGCGGTGGAACAGCCTTGGTCGCACGGGCCGAGACCGCTTCCGATGCGGCATGGCAGGCACGACGGGAGGCCTACCGAGCGGAGACGAACGCGTCCCGGGCGTCGTACTCGGCGGCCTCCGAGCAGCACGCCGCCACCGATGCCGCGCGGCGGGCCACGGACCTGCGGGCCGAAGCCGATCTGGCCACCAACCTCGCGTGGGGGCAGCGGGCGGGGGCCGGCGGGCTGGAAGGCTCGCTGGCCGGAGCGACTGGCGCCGAGCCCTCGCTGATCGACCGCATCTATACGGCGGTCAGCAAGAACGGCGGCGCGTCGATCCCGGTGGCCGAACTGGCGCGCCAGCTCGGGGTCAAGAAGAGCCACATCCGGTCCGCGATCGAACGGCACAACACCCAGGTGGTGGCCGGCGACGCGCTTCCGAGCCCGGAGGGCAACCTGCGGGTTGTTGGCGGCAATCGGATGCCGGCCCGGGTGGAGCGGGCCGGTGGATCGAACAGCGACCGCGCGACCAGCGCCCTCACCCGGCCCGGTCACAGCGACCCCTCCCCACCCGGTGACGGCACCCCACCGGTGAACGGCTCGAACGGCTCGAACACGGGTGGCGGCGGCTCGAGCAACAAGAGCGGCGGAAACGACCCGGGCGGCATGCCTGCCAGCGGCCGCTCGAGCGGGTCGCACGGATCGGGCGGCCCCACTCAGACCAACCGCCCCGGCGGTACACCCCAGCACGACGGAACCTCGCACAGCGGAGGAGACCCACCGAAGGTCTCCTCGAGCGACTGGAAATCCCGTCCCACCGGGGACGAGCCTCTCGCCACGAAGAAGCACCTCAAGCAGGAGCGCAAGAACGCCGAGAAGCGGCTGCGAGAGGTCAAACAGGAGCGCCGGGACTTCCTGGACCGCCTTGGGAAGGAACTCGAACGGACCGCCGACCCGGAGCGCCGAAAGGAGCTAGACCAACAGCGGAACAAGCACGACCCGAATGTCGAGGACGCCGAAGGGACGCTCGAACAAGCCAAACTCGAATACAACAACTTCACGCTGCTCCGTCGTAACCACGATGCTACGAAGGAAGCGAAACGGGTCTGGTCCGAACTGGGACCAGAACAGTACGAAGCGCTCAACAAGCGCCAGCGGAACGGCAAAAAGCCGCTCAAGGACGCGGAATACCACGCGCTGATCGCTGAGACCATCCGGCGGGTCGAGGGTGACCCGAAGACCGACCTGGGGCCCCGGCTGACCGACGTGCAGCTGGCCGGCATCATCGAGGCCGACCGGGTGATCAATGGCACGAGCTCGCGCAAGTGGGCGGGCGTGGTGCTCGAGATGCGCACCGGCGTCGGCAAGACATACACCGGCATTGTCATCGCGCTGAAGAAGGCGATGGAGAACAAGCACACCGGCGAACGCGGCGTGCACGTAATGACCACATCCCGCGAGCTGGCTATCCGGGACGCGGGACAGCACCAGCGGATCGCCAAACCGCTCGGACTGGACGTCAAGGTGCTTCCGGAGCGGACCGGCCACCTGACCGATCGCCGGGCACAGCAGGCCGAGCTGGCCGAGCGCCGCGCGGCGCACGAGGCCGACGTGACCTGGGGCACGCCCAGCGACTTCGTCTTCGACCACCTCTACGACCAGCGGGTCCCCAACGACCAGCGGGTCATGATGGAGAACCCCAGCCTCGCGCTGATCGACGAGGCCGACATGGTGCTGCTGGACTGGGGTGGCAGCCCATTCCGGATCGCCGAGCCGATCGCCGGGTCGGCCCGTCGCGCCGAGCTGATCGCCGCCCGCGAGTTCGCCAGCCGGCTACACCTGAACGCAGAATTCTCCTTCCGCCGACGCGACGGCGACATCCAGGTCAGCAACGCGCAGCGGGACCGGATCTCCCAGCGACTCGGCCGGCGGATCAACACCCAAGAACTGGCCGACGTCCAGAACGCACTGCGGGCACAGGCCCGCAGGCTCAACCACGACTACATGATTGCCGATGGGGCGCGGATCGAGATCATGGACAACCGCAACGGGCGCGCCATGACCGGCCGGCGGTGGAGCAAGGGGCTGCACGAGGCGCTGGAGGCCAAGCATGGCCTGGGAATCGGGGATGCCCAGCGCACCAGCGCGGACACCACCCTGGCGGAGTTCCTGGACATCTACAGCTCCCGGGTCGGCATGACCGGCACCGCGCGGAGCATGATCGGTACGCGGCTTCGTCCGTGGCGAGACATCACCGACGCCCAGTTCCGTGACCTGTACGGGATGAACGTGCGCGTCCTGCCCTCGCCGTTCGTGGACAGGATGAAATCGCGCGACCGGGTGGTCTACACCAGCGGCGAAGCCCAGCTCAACGCGCTGGCCGCTGACATCGCCGGCCGCAAGAGCGCGCTTCGGATCAAGCAGGGCAAGGGCGACCTCGCGCCAGAGCTGATCTTGTTCCGGACCGCGGCCGAGGTCGAGCACTTCGCCAAGAAGCTGGCGGAGCAGGGGGTACAGCCCAAGGTGCTCAACGCGCTGGACCACCGGCAGTTCGGCCGCAACGAACAGATGGTCATCAACTCTGCCGGTGAGCCCTACTCGGTGACCGTGGCCAGCAACATTATGGGCCGGGGTGTGGACATCAAGCTGGGCGGCAACACGGTGATCGCAGCGGGCGGTCTGCGGGTGACCACCGCCAGTGTCTTCGAGTCCTATCGGGCCACCCGCCAAGGCTTCGGCCGGGCCGCCCGCCAAGGCCAGCCCGGATCAGTCGGCGAGTTCCTCTCGCTGAGCGACCCCATGGTGCGCAGAGTGATCGGCGAGCAGCGGCTGGAGCGGCTGCGCAAGCGGCACGGTGATGGCCCGCTGCCGGAAGAGGTGGCCAACCGGCTGATCAAGAAGACGACCCGGACCCTGGAGCGGAGGCAGGCCCAACAGCTCAAGGCGACGCTGCGCGGCGAGATTGAGCCGGACACCGAGGTGACCGCGACCGTAGACGGTACGACTGGCCACGGTGCCGGCTCGGTGGACAGCGCAGTGGCGCGCGAGACGATCCGCCGGACGATCAAAACCGAGGCCGAGGAGCAGGCCGACGCCGCGGACTCGGCGCGGCGGGCAGATCTCGACGAGCTGGTTAAGGACATGAACGCTGCGTTGCGGGACGGGCTGCGCGCGGCGAGGGAAAGACTCGACAACGTCGAGCAGGACGGGCTGCGCGCGACGTGGGAGAAGAAGCTCGCTCACACGGAGCGGGACGGTGAGACCGCCGCGCTGCGCGACGCCGTCCGGGAGTTGATCGCCGCGCAGTCCGCGATGCGCGACGCGCAGCGCCGATACCGAGCGGCAACCGAACCGGAGCGGTCTGACCCGACCGGCGTCGAGGCGGCCAAGCAGCATGGCACCCAGGCGATGATGGCCGACCACACGGCGAACAAAGCCTCCGAGGAACCGCTCAGCGAAGCGGCCACCGCGTTCGACCAACTCGGCGGTGAGTTTGTCGGTGTCACCTCGAGCCATGTGCGGTTCGCGTACCTGCGGCGGGCGCACGGTGACTTCTCCGGCGCGATCGACGTGCTGACCAACCTGATGGACAGCGCCGCGTACCTCGGCAGGATGTTCGAGGATCAAACCCAGGCGATGGGCTGGGTGCACACCACCGCCGGACAGGCCGTCGCCATCGTGCAGCGCATGCAGCGGATACGCATGGACGCGCGGACCGCGTCGCTTCCTGCCGCCGACGCGCACGAGCTGGCTGGGGTGATGTCTCGACTGGATGTGTTGGTGCGGGAGCTGTCGGTGTACTCGAGTCGGGCGGCCACCGTGCTCGTCGGCTTGGACCTCCGTCACCAGCTCGAGCGGCTGTTGAGCAGCGACGCCCCCGCCCCAGTGGCCCGGAAGTTGTTCGGGCGGGCACTGGCCGGCGAGCTGGCCGCCACCGAGCTGCACCGGCTGCTGGCCACCGGCCAGTGGACCAAGCACGCCCAGGCCGCCCAGGTGATCGGTGACTTCATCACGGCCAAGGGCTGGGATGACTGGAGCATCGGCGAGAAGCGGCGGCTCCGGTATGGGCTGCGCGGCCTGCCCGGCGAGCCACTCGGCCCGCTGAACCACCCGGGCCTTGCCGTGGCGATGGCGGAGTCTCGCGCCGGTGGCCCGGGAGATGGTGCTGCGGAGGAGCCCGGCGCCACCACCCAGAAGCCCGAGCACGACCTGGCCCCATCGCAGTCGGACAACAAGCCAAAGCGGAACAGAGAGGAGACGCCGAAGAACCGTGGCCCACCGCGCGGGCGGAACCGGCTGCATAACGCCGCCTTCTCGGTGTGGGTGTGGCTGGTCGACACCCGCGTTGCGGTGGAACGACTCTTCGGCGACGAGTTCCGGTTCAGCGCGGCTCGGGTGGTTCAGGCGACCGTGCTGACCGCCGGGTTGGGTCTGTCGGTGCTGGCGATCGTCGCCGGCCCGGTGTGGGCGCTGGTGATTCCGCTTGCGTCCACGTTCGGGATGAGCATCCGTGCGGTGTTCCAGCTGATGCGGGTGCTGCCGTTTGACTGGTCGACCCGGCTGGCCAATGTGCGTTGGCTGCATCTGTTTGTGCTGGGCGGGCTGACCGCCACGTTTATCCTGAGCATCCACGCCAACATCCCGACGTCGGATATGAGTGCGTGGGCGTTCTGGGAGACGCTTGGTTTCGCGCTCTCGCACGTCGGGTTCGTCACCGCGTTCACGCTGCCGAGGCTGGCCGCTGGCGACCGGGCGGAGTTCGACCGTAACGCCCGCTCGATGCACCGCCGGTGGGGCCGGTTCGCCACGTTGGTCCTATTCGACATTGCGCACTGGTCGTGGCTAATCCGCCTTGCGTTCGACAAGGGCTACTTGGAGATGGCGCTCCACGGGCACTGGTTGCGGACGGCGATCCTGCTGACAGTCACCTCGATGGCCGTCGCGATCGGCTACCAGGCTTACCACGGCTTCTTCCGGGAGATCCGCAACAACGCTGGTCACAAGATGCCGGGGGCGAGGCGGACTGGCTGGTTCGACGACGGCGCCATGTTGATCGCGTCCGCCGGCTTGATGTGGCTGGACTCCCCATCCGCGACGACCGTGCTGACCGGGGTCCTCGCCGTCATGGCGACCGTCATCCTGTCGGCGATCCTGCGCCGGGGCCCACTCGCCGGCAGCCAGAAGGAGCGGGCACTGGCGCTGTCCGAGAAGGCCCAGAGCAAGGCGTCGGCGCACGAACACGCGCTGGCCCGGCGGCTGAAAGAAGCGTGGAAGCCGGCGCTCCGGGCCTCACTGTCCGCCGCTGGGTCGCTTCGCAGGGTCACTCCGGAGGCGTACGGCTGGTCGAGCGAGCGCGCCCCCGGCGGCTGGATCAGCGGGCCGTCCATCCACCAATGGCGGACGGCCGCCTGGTTCACCACCGCCGTGGTCGGCGGCGCCGGCGGCCTGGTCGCGCTGACCGGTGCGGCCGTGGCGGCCGCCCTGCTGTTCCCGGGTCTGCTGCTCGCCGGCCTGATCACCGTGGCGGCTCGGCCGATCTGGAACCCGCGCCAGGCGCGCGCTCCGCCGGCGCTGGCCATGCTGCTCGCGACGGTGCTCAACCTGCCGATCGCGGCCGTCGCCGGCGGTGCACTGGCGATCCTGATCAGCGGCCCGCTGGGCCTGGTGACCGGCTCTGTCTCTCTGGTCGGCCTGGCGCTCCGCTCGATGTTGCACACCCGAGGCGAGGTAGTGGCCGACGGCTACGACCTGCGGGCCGGGCTGCTGGTCACCGAGGGTCCGTCGGGCCTGACGGTGTACGTGCCGACCAGGCACGGAATCTATTCTGGGCGGTCCCCGCGCGTCGTCGCGGTGGAGATCGGCGAGTTCGGGCCCTCCGATGGAACACCGACCATCCAGTTGCTGCGCGGCGGTCGCCTGAGCCCCGTCGAGTTCACGGCCGGTGGCAGCGGTGGACACATCTACCACCGGGGTACGGCGGTGCGCCTGCAGCTGCGCCGCTTCCTGCCGATCACCTGGCAGCTGTCCCGCGCCGGGTTCGAACAGGTCGGCCCCCGGTTGTGGAGCTATCACCTCGAGGGGAAAGAGGTCTTCGCCCTCATCGACGAGCGGGGCCGGTTGGCCGACTTCTACCAGCTGAGTAGAAACCGCGCGCTCAACGCTCTCATCGCCGGCTCGCGCGTCATCGACGAAGAGAAGATCACCAAGAATGACTCGGAGCGGGCACTCGTCCGGACCCGAGACGGCGAGAAGCTGATCCCCGGGCTGCGCCTGGACGGAGGCTGGCTCCAGTACACGATCACCCTGGACATGATGGGCGCCCTGCGGGTGCAGCTGCGCCGTGAGCCCACCGCCGACGAGCTGCGCCTGCTGGACGGTCCGGTCCGGCAACACACCGAGCCGAGCGGCTTCGTGCGGGGCGGCGACAACGAGACCGCCCTGATCCTGGGCCTGACCGAGATCAACGGCATTTCGGTCGCCGAACTGCAGGCACGGATGACCGCCGGGGTCATGGCGGCGAGCGGCTTCCTGGGCCACACCGACACGCTGCTGGGCACGCTGGCCCGCGACAACGACCTGGTGCACCACCTCGGGCTCACCCACGCCGACCTGTACCGGGCCCTGCAGACGGTGGTCGTGGCCGCCCGCCTCGGCCTGACCCAAGTGATCGTCGGCGGCGAGGTCTACACCATTCGGAAGAGCCAGTGGCGTGGCTACGTCGAGTCGCCGTTCGGTGACCAGCTCGGGTCGCTGGGGTCGGCCGACTACCGGATCACCCACGACGCCAGCGGGCAGTCGTTCGGCATCGCCGCGCTTGCCGTCGAGCTGATCGGCCGCTACGGCTTCTACGAAGGCCCCGGCGTCAGCTACCGCACCGCGCCCGAACTGATCATCGCTACCTTCGCCCACCTGCGCGAGCGGGCCACCGACGAACGGCTGGCCCGGGTCACCGGCGAGGTCAACACGCGCTACGACTGGGAGGACCTGTCCCCGGCGCTGGCCACCGGCCAGATCTCGTTGCGGGAGTTCCTGGACCGCACCCGAGGCACCGGGCTTGGCGACACGCTCTCGACCCAGAAGCTGCTCGCACCGCAGCGGCGGAAGCTGCAGACCCAGCTGGAGGCCATGCTGGACGGGCTGCCGCGGCCGGGCACCGACTGGACGCGGCACATCGGCCGTCGCCAGGGCCTGGGGACCGAGGAGCTCGACGCCTTCCTGAAGGACCTCGAGATGGTCCGGTTGTTGACCGACGAGCACGTGGCCGAGCTGACCGCGAAGGGGCTGGGCCAGCTGCTGGAAGGCCTCGTCGCGTTCAGCTGGCCGGACGCGGACGCGCCGGGTGGCGGCCATATCGTCATCGTGCAGAGTGCCTGGCTGGAGGCCTTCGCGCGGAACGGCCTCGGCCTGAGTTGGCTGGCCGGCGTCCTTGACTTCGAGATCGCGTACCGCATCCAGGACAGGGACGGCCCGCGTCGCGTCGGCATGATGCGCGAGAAGGCGGAGTCCCAGTACCTGCTGGACTGGCTGCGCGACGCCAGGCTGCTTGACCAGATCCGCACCGCCGCCGACGAGCTGGCGCTCAGCTACCACAACACGGCGGTGGGCAACGAAGGCCCCGCGGATCCGAGGGTCACGGCTCGGGAGCTGCTGGACCGGCTCGGCGAACACCCCGCGATCGAGCTGCTCTACACCTGGCTCACCGAGGCCAACCAGGGCGGGATCGTGCACATCCTCGACGACGAGGGCAGCTGGCGGCCGGCCCAGTACGAGCCCAAGGGCGAGGACGCGGTGCGCCTGCAGGCGCTGAACGCCAGCATTGCTCGCTGGACCCGGGCCGTCATCGACCTGTTCGGCGACGGGCCGGACCACCCGCGCGGGTCGCTGCGCATCGCACAGCTCAGCGACGAGCAGACCCGCGTGTTCGAGCTCGCGCAGGAGGCTCGGGATGCCGCGGCCGGAGCCGGTCGCTACGCGGACTGGAACCACCTGCGGCTCAACATCAACCGTGAGGTCAAGCGGGTCAATCGACTGGCTGCCGAGGCGACCGCGCAGGCCGAGCGCGTCGGCCAGCTGCTCACCGCGCTGAACACTGGCAGCGGTGGCGGTGGTTTGGTGATCGGTCTGCCGGGTGAGCAGGTCCAGTTGCTGCTGACGGCCGCCGAGGTGGCCCGGCTGCTCGAGGGCGCTGTCGCGCTGAACAGGGAACTGTTCCCGCATCTGGCACGCGGCCCGCCGGGCGTGTTCACCGACGCCGAACTCGCCGAGCTGGCCGAACTCACCGGCTGGGTCGTCATCACCCACGAGGCGCCGTTGGGTGGGCGGCTGTTGGGCCACGGCGGACGCCGTGGCGACGGCACACCGGTCATCCTGGTCCCCGCATGGGCCGCCAACCTGGTCAACCAGCTGATCAGCCTCGACCCGAGATTCGCCCGCTGGTGGCTGGACGCCCTGCGCCACGGACGCGACTTCCACATCAACACCGGCCAGCACACCGGCCAGGCACATGACCACGACAACGACCACCTCGTCGGCCAGCTCCTCGACCAGCTGCGGGCTTGGCTGGGCTACGCCGGCGAGCGGTTGGGTGACGCATACCAGGCACTGGGCGCGGCCGCCGACGCGAACGTCGGTATCGGCACGGCCGTCGCCGACGTGGTCACCGCGCAACTGCGGCTGTCGCGGCTGTTGGTCAGCATGGACGCCTTCGCCTACTCGGGCTGGCAGCCGGACGGTTACGCGTTCTCCACCGACGCGGAGATCCGTGCCGTGCTCGCCCCGGTGGTGGCCCGGATGGGCGCTGACACCGCGCTGATGATCCTGTCCGACGTCGACGAAGCCCTGACCGGCCCCGAGTCGTCCATGTCCCACCCCTCGCTGCTGCCCGGCGCGGCGACCGTCTTCCACGGCCACACCCTGCTCGGCGCGCTGGCCGGGCTGAACTCCGGCCGCGCCGCTTCCCAGCTGATGGGCTTGTTCGGCGCCCAGCCGGGCGACGCGCTGAGCGTGACCGGCCTGTTCGGCGCCCAACTGCGCCGCCCGGGCGAGACACAGCCGGACACCCAGGCGCCGCTGCTCGACCCGGCTTGGGTCGCGGCTCTGGAGGCCTTCCACAACGAGCACTTCGGCGATGAGCATGCCGCCGTCGGCATCGAACCCATCAACAAGCTGGGCCCGAACGGCGAGCTGCTGATGCGCGCCTACGACTGGATCCACGCGCCCGCCGAAACTAAGACGCGGGCCAAGGAACTAGGCGCCGCGCTGAAGGCCGCCGCTGAAACCGATCCACGCTTCGTCGTGCAGGCTGGCGCCGACGTGTTCGACCTGACCCACCCCCAGGTCCCGGCCTCCAAGATCACCGGATTCGCGCAACTGGTGAACGACCTGCCCGAGAATGTGCGGCCGGTCATCATCTATGGCGGGGACTCCGGCAGCGACTACAACGCCATCAAGGATGCGTTGCGGATCGCCAACGGCCAGATGCCGGACAGCCTGGAGCACCTGCCGCACCTGTTCGACGCCGTCGTCGACCGCTGGGCAGCGGCCGACGACATCATCTCCGTCGCCGTGGCCGGACCACACACCTCCGCTGCCTTCACTGACGCAGCCACTATCCGCGTGCGCGGTCCACCCGGCTACCTGCGGATGCACCTGATCCTCAACCAGCTCCTGCTCGAGCACTGGCTGGGCCAGAAGGACTTGGCGTCCGCACACGGCCACGCGTTGGCCCTGGTGATCAACCATGAGCTGCACGGGGACGGCGAGCAGCACGACCGGCACGCGCGCGCCACGCTCGAACTGCTGGACGCCCTGACGCTGCTCGCCGAGCTCCGGGATCTGTCGGCCGAGCAGTGGTGGATGGGCAAGGAGCTGCTGGTCAGGGCGGCTGCCGCGTTCGGGCGTGCGGAGCTGTGGCTGCAGGGCTTGTCCGACCCGGTCCTGGAGGCCGCGCTGGCCGACGGGTCGGACGCGCTGGCCGAGCTGCGCGAGGCGGACCAGGTCCGGCGGGAGGGCGCGGACGGGGAGCGGCTGTCGCTGGCCGACCAGATCGTGGACTGGCTGGGCCTGTCCCGCGATGTGGAGTTGCCCAGCGAGGTCATGGACATGCTCGGCGGCACCCTGGAGGAGCTGTGGGCGGCGGTGGATTCCTCGCCGATGCTGCTCCGGGGCGAGGCTTCCGGGGAGCCGGTGGTGCGCTTGGCGCCGCCGGGCGCGCTGGAGGCCGGCATGTCCACCGGCCTGGTGGACGGCAAGCTGGTGCTGGAGACCCCGCTGGCTGGCGGCGGCACGTTGGTGTTCGACGGCCGCCAGGCGGCGCGCAGCTCCTGGGTCTCCCAGTCCCACCTGGGGGCCGCCATCTCCGCGTTGATCCAGCACAACGCCGTCGGGCTGCCCACGGTGCTCGACCAGGCGGACCGGGCGCGGTGGCTGCTGGACCTGATCGCGCGCGCGGCCGCCACGCCGAACCCGGTCATCCAGCGCGACGGCGCGCTGGAGATCCGCCGGGTCGATCTGGGCGAGCCGGTGCTCCTCGCTGACTCCGGTGTGACCAGCCAGGTCAGCCTGATCACCTACGAGGTCGAACCCGGCCGGCCGCTGTTGCTGGGCCTGCGAGGGGTCACCCCGGGCGCGCCGCTCGAGCTCACCGACACCGGTACCCCGCTGACCGACGCCGGGGCCTCGGTGGTGGACTTCTACGACCGGGACGGCAAACGGATCGGCAGCGGTGTGGTGATCCGGGCCGCCGGCCCGGGCACGCCGGCGTACGTACTGACCGCCTGGCACGTCGCGTCCGACCCCAGGGTGCACAGCGTCAACCATCAGCCCATCGCCAACTGGGTGACGCTGCGCGACCGCGACTACGGCGAGCTGGCCGACCTCTCCAGCGAGGGCAACGCGGCGCTCAACCACGTCCGCACCCCCGAAGCAGGCACACCGAACATCGACCTGGCGCTGGTCGCCGTCTACAACATCACCGAGCCCGCCGTCGGGCTGCCCGCGGTCGAGGCCGTGGATTGGGTCGCCTTCATCGGCAACCCGCAGGGCCACCGGCTCACCATCCCCGGCCCGATCGGCGAGCGGCTGCCCGGGCACCTGAACGTCGAGGCGCTGGGCGGCGGCGGCCTGTCCGGTGGCCCTGCCGTCACCATGGCGGGTCTGCTCACCGGCATCACCAGCGCCGGTTTCGACACTCTCTACGCCGTCACCGGGTCGCTGATCAACGCGTTCCTGGAACTCGCCATCCCGGTGCTCGACGCACGGGTGGCCGCGCTGGCCGCCGGGCAAACCGTGATCAACGGCGCCGCGCGGTTCGGCCCGACCGGCCTGGACCCGGTCGGTGGTGGGGAACGGGTCGTGCTCACCGGGGGCCAGGCGCTGCGTGTCGGGCGGGGCGCACCCGAGCACACCAACGGCAACGACATCCTGGTCAGCCACGGGCAGGCCTCCCGCCGACACGGCGAGATCGAGCCCGACGGCAAGGGCGGCTGGGTACTGCGCGACATCGGCTCCAGCTACGGCACGTTCGTCAACGGGAAACGCACCACCGAACACACCCTGGCGGACGGCGACCGGATCAGCCTCGGCGGGCCGAAGGCATACGCCTTCGCCTTCGCCGCTGGCGAGGACGGGCCTGGCGATGGCCTGGTGATCGGTCTACCGGGTGAGCAGATACAGCAACTGCTACCAGCCGGTGAGGTGACCCGCTTGGTGGCGGGCGCGACCGCGCTGGACGGAGAACGGTTCCCGCATCTGGCGCGGGGCCCGCCGGGCGTGTTCACCGACGCCGAGCTCGCCGAGCTGGCCGAGCTCGCCGGCTGGGTTGTCATCACCGACGAGGCACCGCTGGGCGGGCGGCTGCTCGGCCACGGCGGCCGTCGCGGCGACGGCAGCCCTGTGATCCTGGTCCCGGTGGGGGCCGCAGGCCTGGTCAACCAGCTGATCGGCCTGGACCTGCGGTTCGCCCGCTGGTGGCTGAAGATGCTGCGTCACGAACGCGACTTCCACATCAACGGCAACCAGCACACCGGCCGCGAGCACGACCACGACAACGACCAGCTGGTCGAGTGCCTCAGCATCCAGCTCCGCACGTGGCTGGCCCAGGCCAGCGAACAGCTGAGCACCGCATACGACACCCTCGTAACCGCCATCGACTCCGGCGACGGTACCGGCACCGCCGTCACCGGCCTGGTCGGAGCGCAGCAACGCCTGTCGGGCCTGTTGACCGGTCTGGATGGTTGGGTCTACCCGGGCTGGGCGCCGGACTATGCGTTCTCCACCGACGCGGAGATCCGCGCCGTGCTCGAAGCGTTGGTGGCCCGGATGGACCCGAGCACAGCGCTGATGATCTTGTCCGACGTGGACGAGGCATTGACCGACCCCGAGTCTTCTATGTCGTACCCCCAGTTGCTTCCGGGCGCGGCCGCCACCTTCCACGGCCACACCTTGCTGGGCGCGCTGGCCGGCCTGAACTCCGGCCGCGCGGCGTCGCAACTGATGAGCCTGTTCGGCGCCCGCCCCGGAGACCGACTCAGCGTGGTTGGTCTGTTCGGCGCCCAAATCCGGTGGCCGGGCGCACTCGAGCCGGAAACAGCCGAGAAGCTGACGGATCCGGCCTGGCCGGCCGCGCTGGAGAGCTTCCACAACGAGCACTTCACCGACGAGCACGCCGCCGCTGGCATCGAACCCATCGACAAGCTCGGCCCGAACGGTGAGCTGTTGATGCGCGCCTACGACTGGATCCACGCCCCGGCCGAAACCAAGGCTCGCGCCAACGAACTCGGCCTCGCGCTACGGGCCGCCGGCGAGAACGACCTCCGCTTCAACGTCCAAGCCGGCGCCGACGTGTTCGACCTGACCCACCCCCAGGTCCCGGCGTCGAAGATCACCGGATTCGCACAACTGGTGAACGACCTGCCCGAGAACGTGCGCCCGCTGCTGATCTACGGAGGCGACTCCGGCAGCGACTACAACGCCATCTCCGACGCCCTGACCATCGCCGCCGGTCAAATCCCCGCCAGCCTCGCCCACCTGCCGCACCTGTTCGACGCCGTGGTCGGCCGTTGGGCCAGCAGCGACGACATCGTGTCCGTCGCCGTGGCCGGACCACACACCTCAGCGGCGTTCACCGACGCCGCCACCATCCGCGTACGCGGCCCCCCCGGTTACCTGCGCATGCACCTGACCCTCAACCAGCTGCTGCTCGAGCACTGGCTGACCCGGCAGACGGCTAGCCAGCTCGCCGGTGGTCCGGGGGAGGACTCTCTGCGCACGGTCCTCGGCCTGGTAGCCCTCGCCGGCACGGCCGGGATCACCGAGCTGGGGCTGACCGAGCGCATCACCACCATTCGTCGCAATGCGATCCGTGCCCGGCTGTTGGTGCTGCGGAAGGTTGGCCTGGTCGTCCGCACCCCGCGGCCCGGGGCGAGCGGGCTCGAGTGGGCTTACCGGCTTTCGACCGAGGTGGACCTTCCCCGGCTGATCGGCTACCTCACGCCGTCACCCGCCGACCGGCCCGACCTGGATATCCGGGCGGTGCGCGAATGGCTGGCGCCAGAGGCGGTGTTCGCCCCGAGCGCCGAGTCGACGCAGCGGTTGGCCTCGGCGCTGCACACCCTGCTGGGGATTTCCGCCCCGGCATTGCGCAACGGGCCGGCCAAGTCGCTGTGGACCTTGTTCGAAGAGGTGGGTGAGTACCCGTACGAGCCGGACGCGGCACAGCCGGGGTTGACCAGCCACGAGATGGCGGACGTGTCGGGCATCGACCTGGCGACGCTGCGCCTGGCGTTGCCGCAACTGGTCAGGCTGGGCCTGCTGTGGCCCCTCCCGGCCCGCCGGCCGGGCGGCGGCACCAAGGAGTTGGCCTACGTCGTACCGGATCACATCCAGCTGTTGCTGGCCACGGTCGCCGATCCGAGCCGCCACTACCGGGGTGACCACGAACTGCGGCTGGCACGGGCGTTCTACGCCCTGTTGCTCGAACCCATGCTCAGTCGCCGGTCCGACGACGGCACCCGTGTGCCAGCGCGTGTGGAGGGGATCGAGGACGGGCTCGGGCCGTTGCTGACCCTGATCCGCATCATCCGGGGTGGCCCGCTGGCCGACACGATCACGCTGTTCCCGCCCGGCTCGGTCGGCGACACGTTGATCGCCCTCCGCGAGGCCGGCGCAACGGGGATCACCTCACCTGCGCTTCGGCGACGGCCGCCCAGGGTATCGCCCACCGTGCTGGGCCGGCGCCTGCGTGCCCTGGGTGAGGAGCCGGGCATGGGCCTGGTCACCACGCGGCCCGGCCAAGATCACCGCGTGCCCGCCTATGCGCTGACCGATCTCGGTCTCGCGGTGTTGGCGGCGCTGGCTGACCACGACCGGCACCTGAACCCCGACAGCCGCAAGGCGCTGTCGGAGCTGGCGGTACAGCTCGCGCTGAGCCCCAACCTGGATCTCGGCCACAAGGAAGCCCACGGCACATACTCCGAGTCGCACGGACAGGTGGTCGACGCGGCCGACCGGGTGCGGGAGGTCTTGGACGCCCAGGTGCCGGCCCGGCCCGAGGGCGTGCCGGCTGACTCGTGGTGGGCGGTGCTGCGTCCCACCGTGGCGCCCCCGGGCATCACCGCCACCGAGCTGGCCGCCGCACTGGCCTCGGAGGTTCCCGGTCTGGACGCCGCGTGGGCCGGACTCGCACTCACCGTGCTCGAGGAGCTGGACCTGCTCACCCGGGAACCGGCCGACGGCGGGCGCGACGAACGCTACCTGGCCACCGCGAACGCCCGGGAGCTGCTGCGCGACACCGCCAGCCCGGGCGGCATCAACGACCCCGACTACCAGGACAAGGTTCGCGAGTTCGCCCCGGTGTTCTTCCAGCCCGCCGGCGAACACCCCGACCTCGGCGCATCGGAGCTGGGGGCCGCGTTCGACACCCTGCGTCCCACGATCACCTTCGCCGACGCCCCGACCGCCGAAACGCCTGTGGCCCTGCTGCACACGTTCGTCAACGCCGTCGACGCGATCGCCAGGGCCACGGGTGGCGTCCGCCACAGCATCATCGCCGCCGAGTTCCAAACGTGGCTCGACTCGGTGTCTCTGCCCGACACCAGGCTCCTGCTGGTCGTGTTCAAGCTGTGGGGTCTGGCCGACGCCGCAAACGACCCCACCGACCAGAAGGTCTTGCAGTACTCCGTCACCGACGAGGGGCGCCGGCTGGCCGAGGCGCTCGCCCGGCCCGAGTCGGTCCCCGGTACCGACGCCCGACTCGCCGTCGAGCTGTTGCTCGGCCTGATGAGCCGCGCGCAGATACTCCGGGCGAGCGGCGAGCAGACCACCGATCTCGAACCGTACGTCCGAGCCGCCGTACAGGCCCTCGGCGACAACGGGCTCGGGGGCGCGGCAGGCGACCGGGGTGGCTCGCTGGTCGCGGACATGGACAGCATGCAGGCGCAGCAGGAGATGGACCCGCGGATGCCCAACCTGTTGAGGACCTCGGTAGCGCTCGATGGCGAACGGTTCACCCGGGTGACGCGGGGTCCGCCGGGTCTGGATGCGGACAGGGCTCGGGAGCTGGCCGAGCTGGTGGCGATGCTGCGGGTCACCAACGAGGCGCCGCTGAACGGCCGGCTGTTCAGCTTTGGCTGGAAGCCGACCCGTCAAATCCTGGTGCCGATGTGGCTGGTCGAGCTGGCCGACCTGTTGATCGAGTTCGACCCCACGTTCGTGGACTGGTGGCTGGACGTCCTGCGCCACGAGAGGGACGAGCACATCGACGGCAACCGGCACCACGGCCCCGAGCACGACGAGCAGATGCGCACCCTCGTCCACCGGCTGCGCAAGACGGAGGCCGCAGCGCCTGGTGTGGACACCGAAACCGAGCTACGGGTGGCGCTGATCCGGCTCCGCGCGGCCAACCCCGGCGCGGCTGGTGTGATCTTCCCTTACCGCGACATCGGGGACCGCCCGGCGGCACCCATGGTGGACCTGGCCCTGGGCGAGTCCAACGAACCGGTCTCCGTCCTGGTCGACACGGGAGCGACCTTCTCCGGCTTCCCGCTGGAGATGGCCGAGCAACTCGGCATCCGCCCCGACGAGCTGATCCCGTCGCCGATTGCCGGAGGCCTGCAGTCGCCGCGCCCGCTATTCGGCCGGGCCGGTCCGTCAGACGGTCCCGGCCACCGGTCAACGGCGTCGATGTCGCTGGCGGGCCTGGTCCTCGGTGGTCACCGATTCACCAGCTGGGCCACCGGGCACAGCGGGCACGCGATATTCCCGCGTGACGGGTCGGCGAAGTGGACCAAAGCGCCCCCGGGCTGGGAGATCACCGCGATCGTGGCACTGGGCGCGGTCGTGCTCGGTGTGCTCGCGTGGTCGGTACTGGCCCGCATTCTGCGGAAAACGCAGCGGCCGACCCGGCCGCGTGGGCTGCTCAGCGGCCTGTTCGGTCGGGCGAAGGCCGCCGCGACACCGCCCCCCGCGCAGGGGTCTTCCCCGGCACCTGACACTGGCTCTTGGTTGTCCTTTGACTTGGACCGGCTGCTGGCCGTCGGTCGGGCTGCTGTATCCGATCCGGCTGAGGAGGTCGAGCGGCTGGACCTGATCGGCGGGTTGGTTCGGGACGCCCGGGGCCTGCCCAGCGAGCAGTGGCGCAGCGGGATCTCCCAGCTGGACGACGCCTGGGCGCGATTGCGGGACGTGCACCGGGGGCTCTCCGAGCTGCCCCTCGGCACGGTGTCTTTGGAGCTGTGGACGAAGATTCGCTCGACAGAGTCTGAGCTGCGGAAGGGTCTTGCCGGCTTCCAAGCGGCGGCCGCGGCGGAGTTCGGGTTCACCGCGCTCACTTGGCGCGACCTGGCCCTGGAGCTCTCCGGTCCGGCTGGTCTGTTCGTGGTGAGCGGCGAGCTGATGCGAGACGCCTACGGTCCCGACGCTCTGCAGGTGCTTGCTTTGCTGTCTGGTCTCGTCGCCCGGTTTGTCCCCGGCGCCGAAACCTGGGACGCCGGACAGCGGGTCGAGTGGGCACTGCGGACGATCGCCACCGGGGTGGCAGCCAGCTCGGACGCGACCGGTGAGACGGGTCCGCTCCGAATGCACCGTTTCCGGCTGCCCGGCGACGAGGTCGTCACCTCGGCAACCGGTGAGCCGGTGGCAGCGGCGCCGTTGCCGAGCGAGTGGCCAGCGCAGCTGGCCGACGCGGTCACCGCCGCCAGCGCCACCCAAGGCGTGGGCTCTGGTGGCCGGGCCGACGGTGAGCAGGACTGGTTCGGTGCTTCGCCACTGCGATCCGCTGCCCCAGGACCGTGGAAACAGCTGATGAGCCACGAGTCAGCGGACTTCCACAGCCCCCGGGACACTGCCGACAGCCACGACGGCTCGCGCGCGCGCCTCGAGCGAGAGCTTTCTGATCACGCCGAAAAGGCCGCGCAAGAAGGCGATTACCTGATCAGCGAGCTGCTCAACCGCCTTGCCGCCGCTACCGCCGCCGGTGACAACGAGGCGGTGGTAGCCCTGGCCAGGGAAATGCTCGGCGAGGACCCAGCGGTGAACACCGCGGAACGGGCGCTCCAACACTCGGGTGAGGATGCCGCGCGGCAGGTGGATGAGGACTTCCCAGCGCGGCTGGGCGAGGGTCTTGAGCGGCTGATCGAACAGGCAGTTGCTCGAATGGCCGAGGCCGAGGAGGCGCTCGCGGGCTATCTGACCAACCCGGCCGCGACGCCTTCGAGGACCGACCAGTACCGGGAGGCTCAAGAGCGTCTCCGCTCGCTGGCTCACGCCATCGCCGAGCTGCACGGCGCGGCGTCCGACCCCACCCTGACCGATGCGGAACGTGCCCTGGCGCGAACCGTGGCCGATACTGCCGAGAACGGCCGGTTGCGGCTGCTCGACCAGCTTGGCTATGGGCCGATAGACCCGGCCACCCTCGTCAACGCAGTGCGGCCGATCATCGATCTGTTGCGGCATGCCGCCAACATGCTCGACCAGCTTCGGCTGAACGAGGCACACGACGCGCTACTGGCCGCGCTGGTGGCAGCAAACAACCTCGACCTCAGCATCCGGTTCACCATGCCTGCGGGCTCGGTCGTTACTTCTGTGCTGTGGTGGTTGGAACACAATCGTTCCCCGAGCACGGAGGCAAGGACTGGCCGCCCCCGCGATGAGCTGTTGGCAGAAAGCCGACAGCACGCGAGGGGGGTGCGGGAAGAGGTCGGGGGACTCGAGCGACTCGTCACGTTTACCTCGCTCACCGAGGACCTCGCCAACCCAGATCGGCGTGACCAGGGTGAAGACCCGTTGGGCGGCACATTGTCGGAACAGAAGCTGCGCGCCCGGCAGCTACGTAAGCTGCAAATCTCGCTGGCCGCCAGGGTCGGCCGGCTGCCACAGCCGGGTAGTGACTGGTTGGATCAGGGCCGCCAGTACCGCATGCCGCTGAGCTCGGAGCCAATCGCGGGGTTGAAGGCCGATCTGCGCATGGTCCGGCTTCTGACTGATCAGGCCGCCGCCGAGCTGGCAGCGACGGGGTTGACCGGCGAGTTGACGGGCTTGGTCGCCTTCAGTTGGCCGGACAAGAACGCGCCGGGTGGCGGCTATGTCGTCATCGTGGAAAGCGCCTGGCGAGAGGCACTTGACCGGTTCCACCTCGGACCATGGTGGTTGGCAAAGGTCATCGCGTTCGAAATCGCCTTCCGCATCGAAGGCAAGCACAGCCTCCGCCGAGCCGGCCTGCCGAGCGAACGGGACGCGGTGAAACACCTGCTGGCGCTGCGCACTGCGGCTCGGGCCGTTGATGAGAAGGTCGATGAGATCAAGCAGATAGTGCGTCACAACCGTGAACTGCCGTATTTCTCGGTCCACCGAGAGATTCACCAGCTCGCCCCGCTAGAGGCCGCAGCGATGCGGCAAGACGAACTGCTCGACCAGCTCATCGCCACCTTCGGAGAGACACCGCCGACTGAACTGTCAACCGGTTCAGGTACGAAGGCCGGGGGTCTCACGGATCAGCCGCACGAGCCCGGCATCCGTGAGTCTTTCGAGCAAGACCTGGCGGGTCGGGATAGTGATACCGACCAGTCCTCTGGCGATGATGGTGCGTTTGCGCTGCGTGAGCTCACCAGACTCGAACAACACGCCCTGCAGGCCGTGCTGCCTGGGCTGACCGTGGGGCTTCGCTCTTCGCGGGCGGCCGGAGAGCCCGGGGAGTTTGTATGGTTCTTCACCGCGCAGCTGCGGCGCGATCTCGCCGAGTACGTCAGAAACCACCCGGACATCAACATCGATCCCGATGAGCTGGCCAGCATCGTGCTCGGCTACTCGATCAACCCCACAAAGTACCTGTCCATTGAATGGTGGGAAGTCCTTCCCGCTGATCTTCAGCGTGGGCTCGTCCTTCACGAGGTCCACGCCCACCCCGGACACGAGCCCCTAGACCCCAAGCGGCACGAGCAGCAGGCCCGACCCCTTCGATTCAGGGTCTACAGCCTGATGGCTGGCAGTCGAGGACACCAACACCCCAAGGATTCCGAGCCGCCGGTCATTGCCGCTATGTCGCCCTTGGTCGGCGGGCTGGAGAGCGCTGCTGCCCAGGCACAACCGTACTTGGGAAGTGTCTCCTCGCCGCAAGGCTTGAGCCCAGCAGCAACCCGCAATAGCCCAGGTCAAAGGACACTCCCGTCCTCACGACACACATCCGGCAATCATTTCGTCGGTGGATCCAGGCTGAGCGCGTTGTCCGGGAAGACGTTCCACGCGGCAACCAGTGACTATCAGGAATTCGTGCGCACTATGCGTCAGTCAGGCCTGGTCCACACGTTCGACTGGGTACAGGGCCCAAGGCTGTTTAATGTCGCGGGCTTCTTGCGAGGCGGTGAGCCGATCAGAGCCGGCGATCATCAGATATCCTTCCATACCGAACGCACGGTGCGGCTGCTGGATACACATCTAGTCGAGGTAAAGGCGGTAGGCGAGTACGACGCCGCCGACAGGCGCGACAACGCCACGTCACTGGTCGGGGCCGCATTCGTCGGACACAACTGGGTCGCCGACCTGGTCGGCTCGCACCCGGTGCTGGCCGGCCTCGCCGTTGTTTCGGTGGTCATGGCGATCGCCGTGCTGATCGTGATCAAGGCTCGCGGGACTCGGGCGCCGAGGGCGCCACCTGCGGACGCGCGGTTGCGGGTCGTGGCCCTAGTCAACGATAGCCACCTGACGGGCACGATTCGAGGCTGGTTGCCCCGGCTGGTCCGCCTCGCGCGCCCTCTGACCGGTGCCGAGCGGCGGGCGATGCCTAGCGGGCCGCGAGTGTGGGTCGTGCCTTCCTCGGTAGTTGACCAGATGGCGGTCGAAACGGGATCCAGCCCGGCGGAGGTCGTCCTGGTGGGTTGGGAAGGCGGCCGCGACGTGTTCGTCTTCGAAACCGCGCTCTTGCTGTCGCTGGCGCTGATCAACCGCGGTTCGCTGGACAAGGAATGGTGGCACCGGATGCTTGGCGGCGGCGTAGAGCCGGTCGCGCCCGCCGTGGAGCTGGGGTGGGCGCGCGAGTGGGCGGTCAGAGACCTTGTGGCGCGGGTAGGCGAGCTCGGTCGGCGGGTCGCGGCCGGGGCGGGCGGTGCTGGTCTGCCTATCATCTCCACCGACCAGCTGCGGACCGCCTCCGGCACCGAAGACCGCGCCGTCGACCTGCTGGCGTGGTTGCAGGATGCTGAGGACCTGCCCGCCGCGAACGCGCACCGGTTCGGTCGGAGTGAGAAACAGGAATCGTTCGCCCGCGCGGTATACACAGGCCTCCGAAGCGACCGGATCAAGGACATTCGGTGGTGGACGCGGCAGCTGCTCGCGGTCCGGTTGGCGGTCGAGACGTCTACCTCGGCTCAGGAAGGACTCGAAGCCCTGCGGGCCGCCTCGGCGTCGGCCGAGGAGCACGTTGGGCAGGTCGAGGGACTGTTTACGGAGCTGATGGAGCTCGCCCACACCTACTGGTTCCTCCCGGGGCAACATCGCCGCATCGAGCTGTTCGCTGAGGTCACCCGGGTCATCTGGGAGGAAGCCGAGCTGCGCCGAGACCGGGCTCGGCTGGTGTGGGGGCTTGCGCGCCAGATCACCGACCGACCATCCGGCCGATCCGGTGCATTGTCCCGGACAGGAGCGCTGAATCCCGACCAGGTGGCCGCGGTCGATGCGATGCTGCGGCACGCGCAAGCGGTCGGATCACTGCGCGATCTGAGCCAGCCGCAGCGTGAGTCCGTGGGCAGCGACGACGCGGGGCTGCGGCTGCTACCCACTGAGCTGCTGGAGCGGCTGGCCGCTGGTGAGTTCGGCGAGCCGGTACATGAGGTGCTCCTCTACACCTGGGTCGATGAGGCGGCGTCGGGGCGTGTGTTGATCGGGGTTGCCCAGCCCGTGCTGGAGGAGACCCAGCGGATCAGGCAGCTCGCCATGCTGCTAGGCCCGACCACGCTGGCCAACGCGACCGCCCAGGTGCATGCGTTCTGGAAGCGGGGGCTGGCCTTTGAGCGGACCTATCGGGTCGACGGGCACATCGCGGGGGAGAAGGCGGCCCGGAAGCGAGCGATCCGGGCGCTGGACCGGTTGTGGGCGCAACACCGCGCCCTGTTGGTCGCGGCGGCTCGGTCTCTCTGGACCGAGTTCGCGCTGCCGAGCCGCTCCACCGGGGTCGGCGACCTACAGGTCCTGCTGGTTAAGTCCACGCCCCAGCTCGGCGACTCGATCGCTGCTCAGTTCTGGACCTGGCTCGTCACCGATCGATCCTGGACGGAGTCGCCACGTTCGACCGAGATCCGCAAGATCCGCGAGCAGGACCTGGCCGAACTTCTGGACATCGCGACCCAAGCCGGCCGGGCGGTCCCGCTGGACGACTTGGTGATTGACATCACCGCGCGTGTGCACCGCACGATCGAGCTGGCCGAGCAGGTTGACTCGGCGCGGGCGGCAGCGCCGGAGCTCGACATCCTGGGCGGCGAGATCGACCACGCGGTCCGGTCACTGCGGGAACTGCGCCGCGAGCTGGATCTGCGGGTAGACCGCTGGCAGCAGCTCGCCAACGCAGTGGTCAGCCCGGCCGACCCCACGGATGCCACACCGCTCGGTGTCCGGTTGGTCTCGCGGGTCTGGCTCGACCTACCCGGCCTGGAAAACAGCGCCGACACCGCGCCGAGGTCGGTCTATATCCAGGCGCACCGGATCTGGGCCGCCGCGCGGCGGCTGCATGCGCACCACGGCGACGACTCCCCGCTGATGCGCCAGATCGAGATGCTGGTGGCCCGGATCGCCGCGCTCTATCAGCGGCTCGACCCGACCGCCGGGCAGCCGCTGGTGGCCCGGCTCACGGCACTGCTGACACTCATTCCCGGCCGTGCGGCGGAGCTGGACCGGCTAGCTCGGCTGCTTGGTGTGACACCGGAGGCGGTGCGCAGAGTGGTCGACGCGGTTGAGAACCGTGATCGGTTCGTGCTGCGTGACGAGACGAAACTGCACCTGCGTATACCGACGGCGCAGCCGGAGACGGCTACGACTGCCGATCCGGAGGAGTTGTTGCCGGTAATCGCCGCTCCCGCGCGCTTGTTCGCCGGTCTCTTCGACCTGCCGAGCCGCCCGGTCGAACCGTTGCGGGTGGGGACGGTGCGGCCCGAGATCGCCAAGCTGCTGAAGGTCTGGGCGTCTCGAAACCAGGATGCGGAGGAGCGGCTGCGCGAGGAAGCTACCCACCTGCTGACCGACCGTTGATCACGGCAAGTAACGGGTGTCGACCCGTGCGGGGACCGGGCGACCAGTTGATCCGCCGATCCGACCACCCCGACTACCAGGCCGGTTGAGCTGGCCGACGAGGTGTTGTACCAGATCGGCGCGTTGCGCAGCGAGTACCCGAAGCACGACTGACCGCAGGACCCGTTGTCCGCCCGGCCGTCCCGGCGCCCAGGCCGCCGCTGACCAATCGGCCTGACTAGTACTCCAGCCGCACTTCGTGATCTTTCGTGGTAGGGTCTCGATCTTGTGGTGGTGGAGGAGGATCTTGCGGCGTGGGTTGAGGGGCTGGATGAGCTGTTTGGGCTGGTAGCGGGCCGTTTCTTTCGGCCGGAACCGCGTCGGCGGGCTCGGGCGTATGTGCGGGGCCTGTTGGCGCCGCTGGCGGGGAAGAACGGGTGGACGCTGGCCGAGGTCGCTGGGGACGCGACACCGGACGGGATGCAGCGACTGCTCAACTCGGCGCACTGGGACGCCGACGGTGTGCGTGATGACCTGCGTGGATACGTCGCAGAACACCTCGGCGAGCCCGCCGGGGTGCTCATCGTGGACGAGACGGGGTTCCTGAAGAAGGGTGTCAAGTCCGCTGGTGTGCAGCGCCAGTACTCCGGCACGGCGGGACGGGTGGAGAACTGCCAGCTGGGAGTGTTTCTGGCCTACGCCAGCGGCAAGGGGCGGACACTGATCGACAGGGAGCTCTACCTGCCGAAATCCTGGATCACCGACAGTGCCCGCCGCCAGGAAGCCGCGGTGGGCGACGAGGTCGAGTTCGCCACCAAAGCGGCACTCGCGCAAGTGATGCTCGGCCGTGCGCTGGATGCGGGCGTTCCGGCCTCTTGGGTGGCCGCGGACGAAGCCTACGGCCAGGACCACAAGTTCCGGACCTGGTGCGAACGCCGCCGGATTGGCTACGTCGTCGCGGTGCCCCGCAACCAGACCATCCCTTCCGATATCGGCGCGCCGGCCGGGCCCGACCGCGCCGACCGGGCCACCGCGCAGGCTCCTGAGCAGGCATGGAAGCGTCGTAGCTGCGCTGATGGCGCGAAGGGGCCGAGGATGTTCGACTGGGCGGTTGCCTCGATCTCCACCGGCGAACACACCCCACCGGGCTGGGGTCGCTGGCTGCTGGCGCGGCGCCAGATCCTGGCCCCCACCCAGATCGACTCAGGCCAGCAGCCGGAGCTGGCCTACTACCTGTGCGCCGGCCCACCCGGCACCACCGACGACGACCTCATCCGCGTCGCCGGCAGCCGCTGGGCCATCGAGGAGTGCTTCCAGACCGCGAAGAACGAGGTCGGACTCGACCAGTACCAGGTCCGCCGCTACGACGCCTGGTACCGCCACATCACCCTGGCGCTCCTCGCCCACGCCTACCTCGCGGTGACCGCCGCGATCACCCCAAAAGACCTGGTCACGGCCTCATCCCGCTCACCCTCGCGGAAATCCGCCGTCTCCTGGCACACCTGACCCACACCGCCGCCGACCTCACCCACACCTGGTCCTGGTCACGCTGGCGCCGCCGCCACCAACACCGCGCCCGAACCAGCCACTACCAACGCCGATTACAACTCACATAACGAAGTGCGGCTGGAGTACTAGTTCTCCCCGGGCAGCAGCTGATCGGCAAACGTACCCACGCTCGAGAGGGCGTCATCGATAAGCTCCTCAACAATGTCGACCGTCGCCAGGTCGGAACCGCCTGAGCCGCCGCCCGGCCCTGCTGAGCTCGCGGTGTCGCTCTCGGACGCGGCCGGTCTGCGGATCAGCCCGGGAGGGCGCAGTCCGGCGGCCCGGCCTGATCGCGCGCCGGATCATCGGTGTCGTGGCCCGGAGCTCGGCGACGGGTGCGGGTGCGGGTGCGGCGAGCTCATGCTCTGGGGTCGGCGGGTTTCGGCGGGCGCCGGGTTGCCGATCGGCGGGGGCCACCAATCCTGAGGGCCGCCGTCGGACACGGATGCCGGGCCGGTCACCGCGTGCGCCGGTTCCGCCGTGGAGCTCACGGGCTGCGCCGCGTCGGCGGTCGGCGCCGGGGACAGCAGGCGAAATCAGCGTGACGGCCCAGAACGTGGAAACAGGCCGCTGACCTGCGACTCCCGCTGTTTCCGGCTTGCAGGCCGTGGTCGCACGCGTTGATGCTTCTGACCTGCCTTCGCGCCCAGTACGGTTGCAGCTGCTCCGACGAGGCAGAGACCGAAAAATCGACTGGCGCCACGGCCGCCGTGGCATGGGTGTTCGTCAGTGCGTGGCTACCCCAGGCAACGGCGACTGCGGCGGCGTGCAGCGTAGCGGCCCCGGTCTCGGTGACGAGCTCGCGGACAGACATCTGGACGGACTCAAATTGGTCTTCGAGAACGCTCGTGTCGCATCTCTGCGTTGATCGGGGTGCACGTGCGAGCCGTTGCGCGGCATGGTCCGGTGGGTGGTGGTGCGGACGGATGATCTTACGAGTGGCCCATTGGGTGTGATTGTGCGGTGAGGGCGGACAGTGCGGTGGCGACGGTTTGCAGGTCGGCTTTGATGTAGGTGGTGGTGGCCGCGCCGGTGTTGTCGGTGTGTCCGGCGTAGGCGCGGGCGGTGCCGTATCCGTAGTGGCGTTCGACGCAGGTGAGGGTGGTGTGACGCAGCCAGTGGGTGGAGATGCCTTGAGGGGCGACCTAGGTGTACTGACCGGACAGGTTGGTCAATCTGGTGATGGGTGGGTGGCGTCCTGTGGCGGTGTGGGGTCTGTGATGGTTGTACTCGTGGATCCAGCCGGGTAGGGCTTTGCGGCGTTGTGACTCGCTGGTGTAGAGGCGGCGGAAGGCCCATTCGTGGGCCAGTGTGCGGTGGAATCGTTCGATTTTGCCGTTGGTTTGTGGCCGGTAGGGCCGGGTCTTTTTCGGGGTGATCCCGAGCTCGGCGCAGGTGTCGCGCCAGAGGCGGGAGCGGTAGGCCGATCCGTTGTCGGAGAGCACTCGGTGGGTCGCGATGCCGCGGGTGGCGAACCAGGCGACCGCGCGGCGCAAGACCGCGGTGGCGGCGGCGGTTTCGTCGTCGTGGATCTCGGCGTAGGCGACCCGGGAATGGTCATCGAGCACGGTGTGTACGTAAGCGGTGCCCATCTGTGGGTTGCGCTGGCGGTTGCGAGGCTTGTCTGGTGTGGCGGCGCGGTTGCGTTTGCCCTGGGCGCGTCCTACGAAGCGCCATCCGCCGTGGTCGGGGATGTTGCCGAGTTTCTTCACATCCACATGCGGCAGGTCCCCGGGAGCGGGGTGCTCGTAGCGGCGCACCGGCTCGCCGGTGGCCCGGTCGAGGTGGGCGAGGCGGTTGATCCGACACCGACGCAGCACCTGATGCGCGGTCGAGGGCGCCACCGCGACCCGTGCGGCGATAGCGACCGGTCCCAGCCGCTGCTTCCAGCGCAGGTGCACGATCTTGCGCACCACCGGCGCCGGGGTCGCACGCGGGCAACGGCGGGGCCGGCTGGAGCGATCGAGCATGCCCTCGGGGCCGAGCTCACGGTAGCGCTGTGCCCAGCGGTTCGCGGTCGGCCAGGACACTTGGAACCGTTCGGCGGCGCGCGCAACGGGCCAGCCGTCCTCCACGATCAGACGCGCCAAGCGCAATCGGGCACGTGGGGTCAAAACAGCGTTAGCGTGGGCCACGAGGACCTCCTGGGGTCGGTGGTGGATGCCGTCAGACAGCTCCACAACCTCCCCGGGAGGCCCTCACCTATCAAGATCAATCAGGTCGTGTCGTCACACGACCTCGACCAACGTCTCCGGTCAGTACACCTAGGGCAGCTGGTCACCGATGCGCCGCCGCGTCGGCAGGCGGTTCGGCGTGCAGGCGTAGTGCGTCGAGGATGGGGTCGTTGCCGCTGGTGCGGGCCCCAGACTCGGTTCATGCGCGTCCAATAGGTGCTGTAGGTGCGTCTCGCGCCCGGCCCGGCGGCCGCGATCACCTTCGGCAGGTAGTCGGCCAGCGTCGGTGGGGAGCCGGCGCCGGTGGATGCTTACGGCACGCTGGCGCGCGAGCTGCGGTTCCCGAGCTGACACCGCGACGCGTGCGCGGATCGGCCGTCACGCCGGGAGCCTCTTGCGAGTCGGGGCAAGCACGACCGGTTCTGGTAGGTCGCCGCTCAGCGTCTACTCGCCGCGATTTCGCGGAGTCCCGGGTGCGCGACCGGGCGGCATTGCATCGTCCTCGACTCGGCGACCAATGCTCGAGGAATCGCCAAGGGGAAGGGGAGCTATCCGCAAGCGTCGACGCCGTGCCTGTGCGGCGGCGCCGTCGAAGGATGTCGCGACCGCGAAGTCCACCTGTGGTTGATCATGTCGGTCTGAGGGGGGCGGCTGTAACGCCAGGGCGGCGTGTACGTGCTGGGTGCAGGGGTACTCCACGTGTTGGGTTCCGCTGCATCCTAGGCACTCGCCGTGCTCGCCCCGCTGATGTCGTGCGAGGACCCACTCGGCGGAACCGTTTGCGCGAAGGAACCTGGTCAGTGGGTGTTCCGCCAAGAAGCTGGCGAGGTTCGACGCTTGCACGGGTGCGGCTCTCAGCGCAGGCTTCCGCACTGCTGTTGTGACTGGGACGCCGATCACCGCGATGTCCGCTCGCGGCGGGGACTCGCCAGCCTCTATGTCGCGGGTGGGGTTGTCGTCGGTGTTGTCGAGGTAGCGGCTGATGCAGACGGTGTGGTCGGCGAAGCGTTCGTAGCAGCGGGCGAGCACCGTGATCTGCGTTCCGGTTCGTGCGGGGTAGGGCGGGGTGGCGCGGTTGAGGGTGTCGAGCAGGTGTTGTTGGAGCCAGTCGAGTTCGTCGTTCACCCGTTGCAGTGCGGGGAGATAGGTTCCCACCGGGGCGGCGAGGGTTTGTTCGAGATGGCGCCCGGACCGCATCGCGAGTTGGCTCATTCGGGTGAGTGGTTCGCGCAGCGCGGCGGGTATAGCCAGCTGGGGGTGACGCTCGCGCGCGATGTCGGCGACCTGGCAGGCGAGCTCGCCCATCCGCACGATCTTGTGCGCGGCGGTGACGGCGGCGGCCATGATTCGGCGCTCGACGATCGCTGGGGGGTATGCCTGTGGGGTGCAGGTGCGGCGCGCGCACTGGGTGCCTTGTTGCGCGATCTGTGCGTGTGCGGTGATGACCTGCTCGGCGAGCATCGGGTCTGTGCGTAGGACCGCGTGGCTGGCGTCTTGCATCGATCGGCACACCAGCCCACACAGGGTGGCCAGCTCGTCGCCCACATCGGCGGTGATGTCGTGACGTGGCTCACGCACCCACATACTGTAGAGGCATGCCTACCGTGTCCGACACCGACCCGAGCAGCGGTGACGGCGATGATGATCCAGCGCCCCGCGCTACAGCAGCCCACTCGCGGGGCGCGGGGTCCGCGAACAGCGGAGTCGGGGCCGCGCCACCGCAGGTCTGGATGGGCGACGAGGACCGGTCGATCTAGCGTCCCCCACCGGTAGTACGTTTCGATCAAAGATTGCTCAGCGTGAGCATTCAGCCACCCAGCGGGAGATCTCGATGGCAGCCCAGGCGCTGGCGCGTGCCGTCACGCGGCTGCTCGAGGGTGTGTGCACCCTGCTGTGGGGATTTCCGCCGCGTCTGATCGCGCCCACCGTCATCCAACTCGGTACCTGGAGCGCGCTGAGCTGGTTCCTGGGCAACATGCCGCGCTACGAGCGCACGCTGGCCAGGTTCGGGCCGGTCCGCACGCATCTGCTGTGCGTGGCCATCTCCCTGGTCAACGGCTGCCAGTACTGCACCCACGGCCACGCCCGCGCACTGGAGCTCGCCTACCTGCGCGAACATGAGCGACTGTTCCCGCTGGACGAGCTGGACTTCGCCCGGCTGTGCGGGCTGGGGTCGGCCGCCATCCGTCACGACCTGGTCCACGCCACCCAGCGGGCGGGGCTGCCCGGCGAAGTCCGCTACCTGGACCGCACCTTGACCCTGGTCGGCGCCGTGCGGCCCGGCGCCACCGACGAGGACGACCTGCGCATCATCCACCTGGTCCGCATGTTGGGGGTGCTCAACTCGGTCGGCATCCGTCACAGGCCCGCCCCCGACGAGGCGCACTCCCCGCTGAACCGGGACCACCTGCTCAAACGGCGCTATAGCGCCCTACGGGCGGGGTATGGATGATGGAGGAGTCTGGGGTTAGGTAGCGGACCCGGTTCAGCGCGCGAAGGATGCCCGACCGACTGTGCGGTTCACCGGCGCCCGTCGGGTCCGTTCTCGTCGGTGCCAACCCAAACGCGGACCCGGCTTCCAGCAGGCAGATAGCAACCCGCTCCCGGCGCCTACGCCACCGCCACATCCCGCGATCGCGGGTCGATCAGTGGAGTGGCCGGCCTCGACGGCCGGCAGCTGGGCGTCCAACCCCCCATCCTGCGCGGCACGCACGGCCAGCCCCACCAGGGCCGGCACGACGGTGAGCACTTCGCGGCATGTGGAGACCAGTGGCGCGCCGGGCATGACTCCGCGGGGGTGGCTCACCGCCTGGGCAAGGTCCGATCTGCCCTGGGCGGTGGCTTTCACGCCAGACCCGCCGCCGGTGCGAGGCATTGCCCAGGGCGGCCGCGGGAAGCTGGCGGGCGAAGGGCGGGTTCACACTGCTCGCCTTCTGTGATTGCCGCGTGCCGTTATCTCTTCGCCAGCCTGGCGCCCGCTGCGGGTACCGCAAGCGGCCACGGCAGAAAGTGCCTCAGCCCGTAGGTGAGCGGGACACCGGGTGATACCCGGATGTCGAGCACCCGACCGATCACGATCCGGTGGTCGCCGATATGGACGTCCTCGGCCACCTCGCAGGCGGCGACCGCGAACGCGTCGTGGTGCAGGAACGGCAGGCCGAAGCACGCCCACGGCTCCGACGCCACGTCGGCGAACTTGTCCACGCACCGGGAGGAGAACACCGTGGCCGCGCGGCGGCCGCCGGCGTGCAGAAGGTTCACCGCGAACCGCCGGGATGCCAGGACGGCGCGGAGGGTTCCGCCACGCTCGTTGAGGCAGACAAGCAGCGTGGGCGGCGAGAGGGTGACGCTGGTCAGCGACGTGCAGGTCGCACCCCGGGGCCGCCCATCACCGTCGATCGTGGTCACGACCGACACCCCGGTGGGAAACGAGCTCATCAGGTCACGGTAGAGACCCACATCAGCCTCTGCTGGTTCCCGGACAGCGAGATGAGAGGACTCGGTGTAGTCGTGCGGTTCCAACTCTTCCACGCTCCTTAGCTGCTTGCCCTAGCCTCGGCTTATTGCTTCTACTTTTTGTGTAGGGCGCGGAGATATTCGACCGTTGTCGGCAACTCGCTCAACATTTTGTCCTCTTTCCTCCTGATGTTCTCGAACAGGCGCGTGGCGCCGTGTTGGGCGCTGGGCCGGTTGGCCAACGAAGGCACTGGTGTGTCCGGCAGCAGCCCGAGCCCGGCGAAGACACAGTAGTAGCTGCCGTTGGTCCAAAAGTTTCGGAACTCGGCGTCGAAGTTGGTGTAGTAGGTAGACTCGTCCACGACGGGTGCGTTGATGGGTAGCCCCGCCTTGTACATCGCAATCTTCTCCTGGATCTCCGGCGTCAGATCCAGCTCTTTGGTTGCCTGCCAAAACGGGGTGTCCACGCGCGGCGAAAGATAGTAATGTGCCTGGAGGAAGTCCCTGCAGTCGTCGAACATGAACTTGATCTCGGCATTGCATCGATCGATCAGCAGCGGGTTGAAAGACTTGTCAGGGAAATGCTTGGCCAGCTGGTAGATAGCGCCCGTGATGAAATAGATACCCACCGACTCCAGCGGTTCGAGAAAGCATGACGCGAGCCCGATGCCGATACAGTTCTTGACCCACGCCCTACGGTTGCGCCCCGTGCGGAAGCGGATGTGGCTGAGTGGAAGTTCCTCGGGATCGATGTCCCACAGTCGGCAGAACTCACTCGTTGCCTCGTCTTGGTCGATGAACGCACTCGAGTAGACGTATCCGGTGCCGAACCGGCCCAGCATCGGGATCTTCCAGGTCCAGCCGGAGTTCATGGCGATCGCCGAGGTGTACGGTTCTATCCCGTCGTCGTCATTGTGTGGGACCGCCGTAGCGACCGCGCTGTCACACAGTAGTTGGCCACTCATGTCGATGAACGGTTCGCCCATCGCCTTGTTGATGAGGAGGCCACGGAATCCGGAGCAGTCGACGAACAGGTCGCCGGCGAGCTCCTGGCCGCTCTTGGTGATCAGCGCCTGGATGAAGCCTTGGCTGTCCTGGCGCACCTCCCACAGCTCGTCCTGCACGTGCCGCACCCCGAGTGTGTCGGTGGAGAACCGGCGCAGGAAGTCGGCGACGAGGTGGGCGTCGAAGTGCCACGCGTAGTAGGTCGCCGGCTGGCCGTCCGGCCAGCACGGCGCCTTCTTGGCGTCCATCGCGGCCGGTTCCCAGAAGCAGTACTGGTCGAACCGTTCCTTGGTCTCGCCCAGCAGCCGGCGGTAAGCCCAATAATGCGAGAGGGGCAGCCCGTCGTGCTCGGGAAGCAGACCGAAGGTGTGGTAGAAATGATCGAAACCTCCGTTCATTGTTCTCGAGTCGGGCCGGCTATCGCCACCGGTGCACCAATTGATGTACTTGATGGCCATCTTGAAGCTGGCGTTGCACTCGGGCATCCAGTCCTTCTCTTCGAGCCCGAGAAAGTCGAAGAACACCCTCTGCAGGTTCGGCACAGTCGCCTCACCGACACCGATCTTGGGTATTCCGGGAGATTCGAGCACGGTGACGGATGTGGTTTCACCGAGCATCTTCGCAAGGTACGATGCGGTCATCCAGCCGGCCGTGCCACCGCCGAGAATGATGACCTTCTCAACTCGGTTGCCCATCTAGATACTCCTCATGGTCGCGTTCTTTGGGCGTCAAGGAATCGTCGGTAAGCCAAGCTTAGGATTCGCCATTCGCCGAACGGTATGCCGGAGCGGGAGGGTCGCACGAATCCAACTTGCTCGCGCGGGCTGCCGGCCCCCGAACGGATTATCCGGTGCGGTCGGCCCTCGCCGAAGCGTCTGCACCGCTGTCAACGCGGGGGATGTGCCGGGTCGAGGCCGGCGTCAATCTAGACGTGGCGGCCGCGGGCAGATCCGTGGGGACGAACTCGGTCGCACCGTACCGAAGCAGTGTCGGGGCGAATCAGCCATGGCGGAAGGGCCAGTGCCGGTGGGCGGAAAAAGCTGCCAAACCGACGTATTGATCGTCGGCGGAGGCCCTGTCGGAATGTCGTTGGCTCTCGACCTCAAGAGCCGTGATGTCGATTTCTTGCTGCTCGAGGCGGGCGACGGTCACATCGACCACCCGAAAGTGGGTACGGTCGGGCCGCGGTCGATGGAGTTCTTCCGCGGTTGGGGACTCGCCAACCGGATTCGCAAGGCCGGATGGCCCGACGACCATCCCCTCGACATCGCGTGGGTGACGGCGGTCGGTGGCCACGAGATCTACCGGATCGAGTTCGGCACGACCGGTATGCGGCTGCCACCGGACCACACCCCCGAACCCGAACAGGTGTGCCCACAGCACTGGCTGATGCCTTTGTTGACCGAATCGCTCGGGACGCATCCGGATGGTCCGGTGCGCCTGCGCTGGCGGGTGGACGAGATCGATCAGCACGACGACGGCGTCACAGTGACGGCAACGGTAGGGGACACCGGCGAGGTCGCCACGGTGACCGCGGCCTATGTCGTGGCGTGTGACGGCGCGAACTCTCCGATTCGCAAAAGGTGCGGGGTGCCCGTTCGGTCCCACCACCGGACGCAGGTATTCCGCAACATCCTCTTCCGAGCTCCGCGGCTGCGCGCACAGCTCGGCGAGTCCGCCGCGTTGGTGTACTTCCTGACCTCCCCGACGATGTTGCGGTACCCGCTGAGATCAATGGACGGCGAGGCGCTCTACCGGCTCACCGCATCGGGTCAGGACGCCTCGGCAATGCGGGATGCCGAGGAACTGGTGCGGGCCGCGATCGCGCTGGACACGCCCGTGCGGGTGCTGTCCGATGCCACCTGGCACCTGACCCACCGCGTGGCGGAGCGCTACCGGACCGGTCGCGTCCTGTTCGCCGGAGATGCGGCACACACGCTCTCCCCGTCCGGCGGGTTCGGGATGAACACCGGCATCGCCGATGCCGCCAACCTCGGCTGGAAGCTCGCCGCGGTGCTCGCCGGGTGGGCGGGCCCGGGCCTGCTGGACAGCTACGAGGCCGAACGGATGCCGGTCGCGGTGGCCAGCCTCGAACAGTCGAACCACAACCTGCGCAGGACGCTGCGCCGGGAGCTCTCCCCGAGCATCATGCTCGACAACGCCGACGGTGCCGCGGCCAGAAGCAGCCTGGCCGCCCAACTGGAATCCGGTGGAGTACGGCGCGAGTTCGATGCACCGGACATCCATTTCGGCTATCGCTACCGGTCGACGCTCATTGTGGATGATCCAACGGAAAAAGACACCGAGACCTGGTCGACGAGCGCGCTACCCGGCGGCCGGGCCCCGCACGTATGGATACATCCGGGGATGTCGACGCTGGATCTGTTCGGCCGAGGATTCGTACTGCTTTCGTTCCAGTCGTCCCCGAACACCGAGCGGTTGCAACAGGCTTTTGCGGAATACCAGATTCCGCTGGCGATATGTGAGATCGACCAGGCCGATGTCGCCCAAAACTATGGACGTCCCCACGTTGTGGTCCGCCCGGACGGTCATGTCGCCTGGCGCGGCACAGACCTGCCGGTCAATCCTGAAACTCTGGCAAACCGGGTTCGAGGTGGTTGATGATGATTAGATCCGTTGTTGTTGTCGGCGGTGGAACGGCGGGCTGGATGACGGCGGCCTACCTGCGCGCGGCTTTCGGCGATCGGCTCGATGTGACTTTGGTGGAGTCCACCACGGTGGGCAGTATCGGAGTGGGCGAGGCCACTTTCAGCACGATCCGCCATTATTTCGACTACCTGGGCCTGGACGAGGCTGAATGGTTGCCGAACTGCGACGGCAGCTACAAGCTGGGAATCCGTTTCGAGAACTGGAGCACGCCGGGAGAATACTTCTACCATCCATTTGAACGGCTGCGTGATGCCGACGGCTTTTCCCTGGCGGAGTGGTGGCTCAAGCTCGGTGACCATCGGCGGCCGTTCGATCGCGAATGCTTCATCACGTCGGCGCTGTGCGAGGCCCGGCGGTCGCCGCGCTTTCTCGACGGGAGCCTCTTCGCCGGCGACCTGGACGGTTCCAGCGGCCGCTCGACGCTCGCCGAACAGCGTGCGCAGTTTCCCTATGCGTACCACTTCGATGCCGACAAGGTCGCTCGTTTCCTCGCTGGCTACAGCGTGGATCGCGGCGTGCGCCACGTGGTGGACGACGTGGTGCACACGGCTCAGGACCAACGCGGCTGGATCACCCACGTCGTCACCCGCGACCACGGGGACTTGGCCGCGGATCTGTTTGTGGACTGCACCGGTTCGAGGGCCGAGCTGATCGGCAAAGTTCTCGGCGAGCCGTTCATTTCCTTTCAGGATGTGCTGCCGAACAACCGCGCCGTCGCTATTCGAGTGCCACACGAGTGCCCGGGGCGGATGAACCCCTACACGACCGCGACCGCGATGGAGGCCGGCTGGCTGTGGACCATCCCGTTGTTGCACCGGGACGGCAACGGTTACGTCTACTCCGACGAGTTCTGCACGCCGGAACAGGCGGAACGGACCCTTCGCCGGTATGTGGCCCCTCGGGGTGACGACCTCGAGGTCAACCACATTGCCATGCGGGTGGGGCGAAGCCGGGAATCCTGGGTGAAGAACTGTGTGGCCATCGGGCTCTCCAGCGCGTTCGTGGAACCGCTGGAGTCCACCGGAATATTCTTCATCCAGCATGGAATCGAGCAGCTGGTCAAACACTTCCCGGACCGGCAATGGGACCGCGCCCTGGCGCAAAGTTACAACACCCGGATTGCCCGCGCCGTCGACGGCGTGAAGGATTTCCTCATCCTGCACTACCGCGCCGCGGGACGAGACGACAACCAGTACTGGAAGGCCGCGAAGACGAGAAAGGCCACCGATACGGCTGAGGAGTGCATGGAGGGTGCGAGGGTTCACCTGTGGGACCAGGAGACAATCTATCCCCATTACCACGGGTTCGAGTCCTATTCTTGGAACACGATCTGGTTGGGCATGGGAAACCGTCCCGAGCGGTTCCGGCCGGCACTGGCGCACATGGACCCCGCCCCCGCCAGTGCGGAGTTCGCCAAACTGCGGGCGCAGGCCCGCCGTATGGTCAAGGAGCTGCCCAGCTGCCATGAGTACTTGTCACAACCGGGGTCGTAGGCCGTGTTTCGACATTGCGCGCCCGCTCGGTGAGGGCTCGGTGCTGGTTTAAAGATCGGCTTGGACGGCCGCGGGTTTGCCGGGCTTTCGGCCTGGCGTCGGGGTGGCTGGCGCGCGACGTCCCATCCGTCACGGCCGCATCGCGACCGGCCGCGGCCGAGTCGCGGGTGTCACACCCGGCGGAGCCATAGTTCTAGCGGGCCGTGGAAAATGAGGTCCTCGCCGTAGACCAACTGTTCGCCGTCGATGCGCAGCCTCGGCAGCAGCTTCACAATGGCACCGACACCGATCTCGGTCTCCATCCGGCCGAGCGCGGAGCCGAGGCAGTAGTGGATGCCCATGCCGAAGCCGCAGTGCCGGCGGTTGCGTCGGTCGAGCCGAATGACGTCGGGGTCGGGGAACGATGCCGGGTCGCGGTTGGCCGAGCCGAGGACCACCGTGACCTTGTCCCCCCGGTGGATGTCACGGCCGCCGACGCACGCGTCGCGGTAAGCCCATCTGGTCACCATCTGGGCGGGTGAGTCGAACCGGATCAACTCGTCGACCGCGGCCGGCACCAGTCGAGGCTGGTCGAGGAGCCGGTCCAGCAGGTTCGCGTGTCGCAGGAGGAGCAAGACGATCTTGGACAGGGCGGTGCGCATCGTCTCGTTTCCCGAGGCGAGTAGATGCACGCAGGTAGCGACCAGGAGATCGTCGGCGCCCTCGCCGTCGCTCCACGATGCCGCGACGAGGGCGGAGATCAGGTCGTTCCCCGGCGCGCGGCGGCGGCTGGAGAGGATCCGGCGGAAGTACTCGTCGAAGTCGTGCGCCGCGTCTTCGGCGGCGGCGAGCCGCTGGGCTCGGTTGCCGGGCCGGAAGGTGCTGGCCTGTTGCAACGCGGCCGTCCGGCCGCACATCCACGTCCAGTCCGTCCGCGGCACCCCGAGCGCCTCGAGGATCACCAGCATCGGGACCACGGTGGCGTAGTCGCCGACCAGCTCTATCCGAGAATTGTCCGCGAGGTCGGCTACCAGCTCCCCAACGATGTCGCGGGCGCGCTCGGCCAGCCCCTCCTGTATCCGTTGTGCCAGGCAGTCCGCGACGACCGCGCGAACGGCGGTGTGCCGAGGTGGGTCCATGAAGACCAGCCAGTTGTCGACGAAGGCGCCGAGGGTCGGGCAACCGCCCGCGAGCGAGGCCGACAGCGGCGCGGAGCTGCCAGCGGCCGCCGCGGCACCGCGCCCGAAACCCCGGCCGGTGAGCACCGTCGACGCGTCCCCGTACCGCATGACCAGCCATTCGGGTTCTCGCCCGCTTCCGGGGCGCAAAACCCGATGCAGACCGGCTGACTCGCGGAATCGCTGGTAGACGGGGTACGGATTCTCGATGTTCGCCAATACCAGTGAATGGAATCGCTCGGCGTCCAGAGCTGACATGTCGGCCCTCTCCCCGTATTTCACAGCGGTCAGGAGTCAGTCCATGCTCCGCAGCTCTGCGGCTAGGGAGCGCAGCAGTTGCGGTACCGTCTCGGTCAGTCCGGCCACCTTGGTGGCATCCGCGGAAACCTCCATCAGCCGTGCGCCGATCCAGGTGGCCGCGACGTCGGGGCGAGCGATGAACTGCACTTCTCGGTCTAGCTCGAATGACGGACCGGCGGTCCGACCGGGGCGGCCGGACGGCAGCGTGACAATGTGTTCGGCGAGCGGGCGCAAGACGCCGATCATCACATCGATGGCGGCGTTCATCAGGCGGGATCTGCGCAGGCTCTGGTCGGGCAGATATCCGAAGTGCTGGGCCATCAGCTGCAGCATGAGCGAATAGGCCCGGTTGAACAGTTCCATCGCCGCCCTGGCCTCTTGGTTGGTGACCAGGTCCGCGGCCAAGTTGTCGGGGCGCAGCGTCGGGTTCCGCATCACGGGATAGGCCGGCGCCCACGGCGTCCGGCGCCCGGCCGGATCGGTGGTGTACTCCGAACTGAGCTGCTCGCAGATCTTCAGAAAGGTGTCGAAGTGCGACTCCTCCGACGGCACGACAGATTCGATCACCTGGCCCTCGCCGTGTTCGGTGACGAAGTCGATCGCGAACACAGCGCTGCTGACGTCGTCAACCTCCAGCTGGTAGTCGGGATGTGTCGCGTTGACCGACGCACGCATGAACAGGTGGTGCTCGCCGCCGCCGCGACCGGCCGGGACGACGATGGCATCGGGGATCCGCTGGATGGCCTCGCGAATGGCCGCGTAGAACTCGCTCAGCGACCCGTACGGACACGGCGCCGAGTCTCCCGCGAGCATGCCGGACTGGCCGGGCGAGAAGTCGCGAGCGAGATGGTAGGGCTGTTCCAGCGCGATGAACCGTTGCAAGCTGCCCCGTCCGAACGCCTCCAGACAGAAGTCCAGTGGCACCGGTAGCCGGCTGTTGACGGTGCGGAAGTCGATGTCCGGAAGGTAGAACGACTGGCCGGTGGCCATGATGATGTTGTTGATGACCAGAAAATGGATCATCTCTTCGCGGGTGATGTTCAGCAGCGCACCACGAATTCCGCCGTCGAGTGTGTGCGGACCGTCCCCGCACACCAACCGCAGCTGTTCAGGGGTCCACTCGCCGCGGTCGACGTGGGCCACACCCGCCGCGTACGTGGGAAGGGACCACAGCGCGAAGAGGTACTGCAGCATCGCCGCCAGCTCTATGGTGGCCGCCTGGCGCAGCGCACGGCTCAGCTCACCGAGCGTCTTGATGGGGGTGATCGCGGGTCTGCCGGCGGCCAGCAAGGGCGGCTTCGGCCGAGTCCGCTCGGTAGCGTGCATGAACCGCAACAGCAGATTTTGCTGCGCCCGGGTCATATCCCGGGTGGGCGGCATGTAGGAGGTGTTGTCCCGGTTTCGCGGGTCGCACACCAGCCAGATCAATCGGGCGTTCGTGGCAACCCTGGCCGGGTCCGCGAGACTGAAGATCTCGTTACCCATGAACGAGTACATCAGCTCGTAGTAAGCGAAGACCTCTCGATACAACAGGTCGACGGTGATTTCGTGGGACGGAATGTCATCCAGGTACCAGGTGTCGGGCAGGACCCGCACCGACAGGAACCCGGCGGAAGACCAGTAGGCGAGCCGGTCCTCGTTGTCGTACGCGAGCGCGGCGGAGCCCTCGGACTCCGGGTCGCGGGGGAGCGGGGAGCCCGGCGGCAGCAGCAGGACCTGGGTAGCCCCGGCTCGCGCACCGCGGATGGCCAGCCAGCCGGACCCGGAGTCGTCGGTGCACAGAGCACAGCCGGACGCGTACCGCGGCTGTTCACCGGGCCGCGGGGCGGCGAGCTCGACGACGGTCACCTCGGTGGACCGGGCGCCCGGCGCGCTCGTCCGGCGGTCCAGCGGTAGGCCGCGCGGGTTGAAGAACTGGTGGACCGCGATGCCCTCGACCGGCGCGGGACGCCCCCGGACGAACGAGCGCACCATGATCTCGGCGGCGAAGTCCTGCTCGCTCGCCGCGTTCGGGTGCTCGAGGAAGAGGCTGGCCTGGTCAGACTGGACGGTGACCTCCTCCTCGGTGAGCAGCACCGTCCCGTCGGAAGCGCAGAGCCGCAGCGGTTCGTCCGGGTCGTCGTGGCGCCCATCGGCTCGCGCCACCGAGAGCACGCCGCTACTGAGCCGGAACAGCGCATCCCGGTACGCCGCCCGAGGGAAGATGCCCAGCAGCCGGCCGGCGCCGGTGCGCAGTTGCAGGTCGCCCACATCCAGGCTCGGGCCGAGCGGATGGGTCGGCCGGCCATCGCCGGCGGGAGCCCGGCTCTCGACCGGGACAGCGGTGATCATGTTGGCCGTCACGTGCTCGGCGCCGACCTCGACGGTCATGGTGTGCAGGGGCGTGTCCAGGCCCCGGCGACGCGGTTCCCGCGCCGTCAACAGGCGGCCCGCCGGATATGTGCGCAGCTCCCCCGGGCGCCACGGCGCGAGGGTGCCGCGCATGTCCCACCGGTCCGGCGCGTCGTTGCTCACCGGAGTCGCCATGTTGAACAGGGCCAACTGCACCACCAGCCCACCCACGTCCCCGGTGTCCACCAGCTCGCGCAACGCCGACACCGAGGTCGACCGGTCGGCCTCGACCAGCCAGTGCAACCCGTCGGCCTTGTCCACCACGAACTGGTACACAACCGAACGAGTGAACTCCCGGCTCAGCGGATGCTCGTCCCTCTTCCGCACATGGCGCGGGTTCTGCCAGCGCGGCGGCGATATGCCGCGAACGTCACCGGTCACCATGTAGCCGACGTCGTGCGAGCGACCGGAGCGGCCGAGGCCGAGCTGGCCCACCATAACCGCGGTGGTCCAGTTGGAGGCCGGATCCACGTCGAAGACCCTGGCCCGGTTCGCGGTGGCGGCCAGGTAGTCGTTGTAGTGGCCCCACAGGTCCAGGTTCCGGCCCACAACCGCGTCGGCCGTATCCATCTCACCGGAATGCGGCTCGGTGCTGACCACCGTGGCGTCGATCCAGAAGTGCCCGTTTCCGCCGAAGTTGCACCCCTTGACCGAGCCGAACCGCCCGTCCGGCGTGAGCGTGCCGTCCGGCTCGAACCGGACGCCCTGACGGTCGAGGTAATCGTGGTACTCCCCGGCGGAGCGGGTGGGCGGGTAAGGGGCGGAGCCGGCGATCGGGGTATTCCGAGCGAGATCGAGCAGTCCGGAACGGGGGCCCGTGGGCAGCCGGGTGTAACCGACGCCGGCGAAGTGCAGTCGGGGGAGATCGAAGACGCTCACCCCGGCACCTCCGCACCGATCCGGGCGGTGGCCGGCCGGCGGGCGAAGGCATCGATCCGCGTCACGGCACGCAGCGCCGACTCCATTGCGGCGTTGATCCACGCCGGGCTGGTAGCGCAGTGCTCGCCGGCGAAGAACAGCCCGCCTTGCGGTCTCGTCGCCCGTTCGACCTCCCGGGCGCGCTGCGCGTTGGTGACGCCCCAGCGCCGCGCCACACCGCCCCTGCTCCACCGCCGCTCACCCCAGACGACGCCGATCGCGTCGCGCACCATGCCCGGGCGGCGGAGCCCGGGGTGTGCGGCCGCCACCTCGTCGACCACCGCGGTGAGCCGGTCCGACTCGCTCAGCTGTCCCAACCTGTCGGCGTCCTCGGCGATCGCGTAGCCGGCGAGCAACGCGGAGCCGCCGTCGACGACGGCGTCCGGGTAGTAGGTCTGCCGGCTCAGTCCCTCCAGCGCCGACCCGCCCCCGGTGATTCCGTCGGCGATCCAGAACGCCTCGCGGCAGTGCAACGCCACTTTCGTTGCCGAGCCGTAGTCGAGCGCACCGATGACGTCGAGTTTGTCGGCGTCGACACCGGTCAGGCGCAGTCCCCGCAGGACCGAGAACGGGATCGTGCACAGCACGGCCGGCCAGGTCACGGTGGACCGGCTGCCCGCGTGGACCAGGTGGCAGGTCACGGCGTCGGGCCGCACGTCGAGACCGACCACCTCGTGGCGAGTGTGGATCGGCCCGCGCAGCCGGGCGGCGAGCGCCACCACCAGCTGGTCCATGCCCCCCTCGAGGGTCAGCATGTGGGCACCGGACTCACGGAGGAGGTCGCCGAGAAAGCCCTCCAGCCGGCCGCCGCACGCGTCCCGCAGCTCCGGATAGGTATCGAACGCGCCGGCGAGATCAGCCCGGTCGCCCCGGAGGAACGGGGCCAGGTCCAGCCGGCCGGCCGGCCCGAAGATCCCGTTGACGTCGTCCCGGAACGAGTCCCGCAGCTCCTGAGGGGCGATGGCGTGCACCATCGCACGCAGCCAGCCGACGAACAGCAATGTTTCCCGCCGGTGGGACCCGCCGCCGGCGAACCGCTCGACTTCTCGGATCAGCGGGGCCGCCGCATCGCGCACCCGAACCAACCGAGAACCGGTCCGCAGGTAGTTGTGCGGCTCGCTCAGCACGCCGCGGAAGGGACGTAGCCTGTCGCGCAGCCCCAACTCGTTGACGTACCGAACCGTCAAGTGGTGATCGGCCGGAATCCGCATGGCGCCGAGTTCCGCGAGCGGACCGCCCGGCCCGCCGAAATGGTGCGTGAACACCCGGCCGCCGAGCCTCGAGTCGGCCTCGAGGATGACGACGTCATAGCCGAGCCGCTCGAGTTCGTACCCGGCGACCAGGCCGGCGATGCCCGCACCGAGAACCGCAATCGTGATCCTGCCGTCACGCGGTCGCGTGCCGGTGCGGGAGATCATGCCCGAACCGACGACACCCAATGTGAGACCCCTTCCCGGAATGGTTCCGCCAGGTTCCGAGTCTGGTGATCGCGCGGTCGCTCTCACATCCCGCGACCGCGGCTGCGCTGTGGCGGGTTCCGGCGGCGCGACGGCGGTTCGGGCATGTCATGGCCGCGGCCATCCACTGCACCTGAGTAGATGTCGGTATCCGGGGTGGTGGACGCCCGCCACGTCAACTTCGTTGGAGCTAGCTTCACGTCTCGTGCGTACGGCGGACCCGAATCGAGTCGGAGGATCTCAGATGTCTGTTTCACAATCGTCATTGCCGACAAAGACCATTCCGGAGCTGTTCGACGGCATGGCCGACCTGTTCGACAGTTACAGCGGCACGATGGACTCCGTGGAACGCCCGTTCAGCAAGTGGCTGCACGAGAATCTTCCGGGCGGACGGCGCGCGCTCGACATCGGCTGCGGCGCCGGCCGGTACACGACCATGTTGGCCGATCTGTACGAGGAAGTGTCGGGGGTCGATCCCGCGCCGAACATGATTGAGATAGCGAAGCGGGACCGTTCCCGGTCCAATGTGACCTACCAGGTGAACGATGCACTGAGCATGACACCGGCAAAGGACGGTGTGTTCGACCTCGTCTTCGCGTTCAGCTGCGTACTGCACATGGCCAAGCCACCGGTAATACTCCCGCATCTGGCAAACCTCGTCGCGCCTGGCGGGGCGCTGGTCATCTTCGACCCGGAGCGCCCGGCGGACCACGGTGAGCCGAACTGGCAGGTCAACTACGCTTTCAGGCTGGCCCGCATGGCCTACGAGATCACCGGGCAGGTCGAGGTGTCCGTCAACGTTCTACGCGGGTTCACGCACAGGTGCTGGCTGGAGATCAGCGAGCGCACCGTGCCGTTCAACGGTGAGGAGTTCCGGCGAGAGTACTCCGCCGTGCTGCCGGGTGTCACATTCGAGGAGAACATATTCCCGGGATTTCTCACGGCCTACTGGATGAAGCCTCTGAACTGATTCGCGCACGGAGACTGGAGTATTCCTCATGGAATCGGAAGAAATCGAGACAACCGTGTGCGTCGTGGGCGCGGGTCCGGCCGGCGCGATGCTTGCGTTACTTCTGGCTCGCGCGGGAATCGAGGTCGTCCTGCTCGAAAAGCACGCCGACTTCCTTCGGGACTTCCGAGGCGACACGGTTCACCCGTCCACCCTGGAGGTGCTCGACGAGCTCGGACTTTATGAACGCTTCCGTGCGCTGCCCCAGCGCAAGGTGGAGAAGTTCGAGTTCGTTCAGGACGGAGTCAGCTTTCATCCCATTGACTTCCACACGCTCGAGCTCCGCTTTCCCTATGTCGTGTTCGTACCGCAGTGGGACTTCCTCAACCTGATCACGGCCGACGCGGTTCGCTATCCCGGCTTCCGTCTCATGATGCGAGCGGGAGCTTCCGGCGTCGTGTGGAGAGACGACCGGGTCGTCGGGGTGCGGTGCGACACTCCGGACGGCCCGCGAACGGTACGGGCCGCGCTCGTCGTCGCCGCCGACGGCCGGAACTCTGCGGTGCGCCGCTCGGCGGGCCTGGTGCCGCGCGACCTAGGCATCCCGATGGACGTCATGGCTTTTCGGATCTCCCGGCGCGACACCGATCCGGATGAAGGACTGAGCACCAGGATCGGTAACGGGCGGTTCTTCTGTGTCATCAATCGGAACACCTACTGGCAGATCTCGTACGAAGCCGGCAAGGGTGCTTTCGACAGGTTGCGGCGGGAAGGGATCGACCGCTTTCGGCGTGACCTGGGTGAGATGGTGCCGTTTCTGGGTGACCGCACGGGCGAGGTCGGTGGCCTCGACGACCTTCACCTGCTGGAGGTCCGGGTCAACCGGCTCCGAAAGTGGCACGCGCCCGGCCTGCTCTGCATCGGCGATGCCGCTCACGAGATGTCCCCGGCGGGCGGCTTCGGAGTCAACCTGGCCGTGCAGGACGCGGTCGCCTCGGCGAACTGCTTGGTGGGTGCGCTCCTGGAGAACCAGCGTTCGGGCCGCCCGTTGGACACCCGCGCCCTGGCGGCCGTGCGGCGCGGGCGATGGTTGCCCACCGTGCTGACCCAGGAGTTCCAACGCCTGTTGCAGCGGCTCAACGTGGAGCGCGTGGGCCGAGGTGACGGCACGCTGCTCGGGCCGCACCCGTCGACCCTGTTCGAGCGGCTTCCGTTCTTGCGGAAGGTGCTGACCAGGGTGGTCGGCGTCGGATTCCGGCCCGAACACGTCCGGATTCCGCTCACCGCCAGTCCCCGTGATGTCGTCAACCGGGCGGACTGAGCTCAGGTGAGCACCCGCGGTCGGGTGAGGAGGATGCCGTCCAGGTGGGTGATCAGCGGTTCGATGTCCCTTGGTCCGCGCGGCTCCCCGATCAGGGCGATGTGCCCGTCGGGCCGGACCAGCACCACGCGGGTGTGGTGTGCCCCGTACGTCTCGTGGGCGGCCGTCTCGGCGCGCGGGATGACGTGGACGCGCACCGGCGACAGGTAGCGTTCGGGCAGTTCCGCGCCGATCCGGCCGAGCTCGCCCAGCGACGCGGTGGGGGAGATGCCTTCGAACATCAGTAGCTGGTAGCCGCTCTGGCGCAGGACGTCGAGGATGCTTCCGGAGGTGGTGGCCAGCGCCGTATGTGGCGCCCGATCACCGGCGCGCAGGCTCCCGGTGGCCGGTCCTGCGGCTACCGCGGGACTGCCGCGGTAGCTGATCCAGGTCTGCGACAGTATCCGAAAGACGATCTTGCGTACCAGAGGCAGGCGGGTCAGCGGCCGGACCAGCCTCCTGAGCAGGCGCATCCGGATCCACATCACCGCCGCGTTACCGCCGAGCTCCAGCTTGAATCCCCGGTCGGTGTTGTGCATGATCGTCCGTGCGACCCGGCGCCGCTCCGTTTCGTAGCTGCGCAGGATGCTCACCTTGGCCTCGCCGGAGGAGACGAGCGCCAGTTTCCAGGCGAGGTTCGTGGCGTCTCCGACGCCCAGGTTCAGTCCTTGGCCGCCCGCCGGGTTGTGAATGTGTGCGGCGTCCCCGACAAGGAACACGTTCCCAGTGCTGAACCGATCCGCGATGCAGCTGTGAAACCGGAACAGCGACGCCCAGACGACGTCACGCAGTTCCCCGTCGGCCTGGAAGTACTCCCGCCACCACTTCCGCAGCCGATCCCTGGCGAGTTGGGCGTAGGGATCGTGTGTGGTTTCCGACCACGACGGTGTCGGGCCGAAGCCGGGCGGAACCGCGCCGAACAGCCGATAGGTGCCGTCTCCGATGGGCACAACTCCGACGAAGCCGCCGCGGGTGAGGGTCAGACGCAGCCGGTTCGGCGGTAGTCGCGCGTCGAGCGCCACATCGGCCAGCAGGCCGATCTGCGGGTATGTGCTGCCGTTGAACGCGATGCCGAGGCAGCGGCGCACCGTGCTGCGAGCGCCGTCGGCACCGACCAGCCGGCGAGCCACGACCTGTTCCCGCTGAGCGCCGCGCCGAACCGTGGCGCCGACGTTGTGGCCGTGGTCGGTGACGTCCTCGAGGCGGGTGTTCCAATCGACGCTCACCCCGTACTCGGCCAGTGCCGTGACGAGGGTCGCTTCGAACTTCGACTGCGGCAGCGACAGCGCGCACGGGAAGCGTGTGCGTCCCTCGATGCCGCGTCCGGCAAGTGGCAGCTCCGCCGAGCCGCGGTTCTGGTCGTACACCTGCACGTGGGTAATGGGCGTGCCCTGCGCCATCGCATGGTCGGCCAGGCCGAAGTGGTCGAGGTACTCCAGGGTGCGCGCGTGCACCATGGTCGCCCTCGCCTGCTCGACCGGTCCGTCCTTGTGGTCCACGACCCGCACCCGAAGTCCGTATCGGGCCACCGCGAGCGCGGTTGCCAGGCCACTGGGTCCCGCGCCGACGACGAGCACGTCGACCTCAGCGTTCGATGATGTAGTCACGGCGATCCTCGCCAGAGGGTCGGGGGCGTCTGGTCACACCGACTCTCACGGATCCCCACGATCCCGCACATCCTCCGATTCCAGCGGAATCGAGGAGACTCGTCGCGCTCCCACGACAGCGGCACAGAAATTCTGCGCGGCAACCCGCACGCGTTGGTAGTTTCTGCCGGCCGGGCAGCCGCGCATTGCCTCTGAGACATCGTGCTCCGGGCAATTGTCGGTAGGTTCCGATGAATGAGCCAGATGAGCGAACTGGATTCACAAAATGTATTCAGTGCCCTGTACCAGGGCGATCTCGACGCGCTGAACCACAGCGAATGGGCGCGCGAGGCGGGCATCACGTTTGATTTCCTGCCGTGGGACATCGGTGGACCCCAACCGGCACTGACCGAGCTCGAGCAGTCGGGCCAGATCCGTAGCGAGATCCTCGACATCGGATGCGGCGGTGGCGACAACGCCCTGTTCCTCGCCGCGAGCGGTTACCAGGTCGTCGGCGTCGACATCGCGTCGCCGGCCGTCGACCGCGCCCGTGCGCAGGCACGGCAGCGACGGCTGGACGCCGAGTTCGTCGCCGCGGACGCCACCGCGCTCACCGGGTACGAGGGCCGGTTCGCCACCGTTGTCGACTGCACGTTTTCCCATGGACTTACCGAGCAGCAGCGAGCGGCGTACCTCGTTGCGGTCCACAAAGCCTGCCAACCGTCCGCCTTGCTGCACATGATCTGCCTCTCCGATTCGACGCCCCTGAAATACCCTTACGGGATCAGCAAGGACTACATTCACGAGCTTTTCGCCGAAACCCCCGGCTGGGTGATTCGCAATCTCGAACTCGTTCCTTTCACCACGGCGTTCACCCGCCGCTACATCGAGGAGCAGGCGGCATCAGCGGTCGGAGACGCATCGGACCGGGCCGAACTTCGATACGACGAGCGGGACAGGCTCCTTGCGCCGGCATGGATGGCTTCCGTCGAACGGCTATGACGGAAGCCGGGTGGTCCCCGTTGGTGGTCACCGCCCACGTGCTGGCGGTAACGGTTGTGGTGTTGGCACTGGCTCGGCTCGGCGGCGCGGCGGCCAAGCTGGTGGCGTCTGACAAAGTGATCGGCGAGATCGCGGTAGGCCTGGCGGCCATCCCGACGCTCTCGTTCATCGCCGGGCCGGACCTGCCCCGACTGCTGGCGCCGTCACAGGTGATGGCCGGGGTGGGGGCGCTCGCCGAAGCCGGGCTGGTGTTGTTCCTGGTCGGCCTGGCGCACGGACTCCGGTCCGGGCTCCGGGGGCGGGAGCGGCTGGCGGTTCGTCGGGTGGCCTTCGTGGGGTATGTCGTTCCGCTGTGTCTCGGCGGGTTGCTCGGGGCCTGGCTGCTGGCCCACGGGGGCGCGGAACAGCGGGGCACCGCATCGAAGACGGCGTTCGTGTTGTTCGTCGCGGTGGCGATGGCCATCACCGCGGTACCCGTGCTGAGCAGGATCCTTGCCGACCGAGAGCTCGACGACACCAGCGTGGGAAAGGTGTCGCTGGGTGCGGCAATCGTGATGGACGTGGCCGGTTGGTTGATGTTGTCCGTGGCGGTGAGCCTGACGGTAGGCAGTCCGGCGGCATCCGTTCGCTCGATGTCGATGCTGGTGGGCGGCGCCTTGCTGGCGCTGCTGCTGCGTCGGGTGTTACAGGCCGACGCGGTGGATCAGATGGCGGGAAGGTACCGGTCGCCGGCGATGGCGGTTGTCGCGATCATTGCGCTCGTCGTTGCCCACTTCACCCATCAGGCAGGACTTACCGCGATTCTCGGCGCGGTGCTGGTCGTGGTGGCGATCCCGATGAGCGGGGTGTGGCCGTCCATCGTGTCCGGTATCTCCCGCCGCGCGCGGCCGCTGGTTCCGCTCTACTTCGCCACGGCCGGTTTCTCGGTGCTGAGCGCGGCGCCGACCGTGCCGCCGTGGTCGCTGGTGACGCTGGTGCTGGTCGTGGCTGTGGTCGGCAAGGTCGGGGGCGGTTACCTCGGAGCACGGCTGGGCGGGCAGAACACCTGGGACGCGGCTCGGACCGGTGCGTTGATGAACACCCGAGGGCTGACCGAACTGTTGGTGCTACAGGTCGGATACTCGACGAACATCATCTCGGCGACGCTGTACCTGGCGATTCTCCCGATGACGTTGGTGACAACCGCATCGACCGGCCCGGCGCTGGCAATGATCGGCCGACTGGAACGGAGGAGACGAGAGAAAGACCTGGCTGCCAGGTCCACGCCGGTTGACACGCCTGCGCCCGAGCTCTAGTTCGTCGAGGGTCTCGAAGAAGGGAGCTGAAGGGGTGATCGATCGATCCCACGAGGCCTCCCAGAGCTGGGTGGTCCCGCTCGCGGTGCTGATCACCGGCATGTTCATGTCGCTGCTGGACATGAGCATCATCAATGTTGCCCTGCCCACCATGGCGCGCGACTTCGCGGTCACCAACGAGGACATCGAGTGGGTGGCCACGGCGTACACGCTGGCGCTGGGCGTGGTGGTGCCGCTGTCCGGTTGGCTGGGCGACCGGTTCGGGCTGGCCAGGGTCTACGCCGCGTCCATGATGTTGTTCGCGTTCGGGTCCGCCCTGTGTGGCCTGGCATGGGATTTGGGCAGCGAGATCGTGTTCCGGATTCTGCAGGCGGTGCCGGGCGGGGTGCTCCCGGTGGCAGCGCTGTCCATGGTGTACAAGATCGTGCCGCGCGAGCGGATCGGCACGGCGATGGGCATGTACGGGATCGGGGTGGCGTTCGCCCCGGCCGTGGGCCCGACCCTGGGCGGCTACCTGGTGGAGTACGTGGACTGGCGGCTGATCTTCTTCATCAACGTGCCGCTGGGCGTGGTCGGCGCGGTGGCCGCCCACTTCCTGCTGCCCCGGGTCGACGTCGCACAGCGGTTGGCGTTCGACTGGTGGGGGTTCCTCACCGGCGGATACGGCCTGTTCGCGCTGCTGCTGGCCACCTCGGAGGGCGAGTCCTGGGGTTGGGACTCGTACCCGATCCTACTGCTGGTGGTGTCCGCGCTGTTCAGCCTCGCGCTGTTCGTGGTGATCGAGCTGGAGGTCGAGCACCCGCTGATCGAGTTGCGAGTGTTCGCGCACTGGACGTTCGTGAACTCGCTGCTGCTGATTGGTGTGCTGTCGGTCGGCATGTTCGCGCTGCTGTTCTACGTGCCGCTGTTCCTGCAGGAGGTGCAGGGCATCCAACCGCTGCGCGCGGGGCTCATCTTGCTGCCAGAGGCGGTCGTGCTGGCCACGCTGATGCCGGTAGCGGGCAAGCTCTACGACCTGGTCGGCCCGCGCTGGCCGGCGATGGTCGGGCTGGCCATCGCCGCCTACGGCACCTACCTGCTGTGTGGCATCACCCCGGATACCCCGTCGAGCGACATCGTCCTGTGGACCTGCGTTCGCGCCATCGGGAACAGCCTCGCGCTGATTCCGATCATGACCGCCGGCCTGGCCGCGATCCCCGTCGCCTACGCCGGCTCCGGCAGCGCCGTGAACAACATCGCGCAACGGGTGTCCTCCGCGCTCGGCCTGGCCGGGCTCACCGTGATCGTCAGCAACAACAGCGACCAGCTGCTCGCCGACCGATCCGCCCTGCTCCCGGCCACCTCGGACCTTCCCGAACTGCAGGCCTTGCGCGAGCTGGGTCCCGCCGGGCTGTACGCGCTGTACCGGGAGCTACAGGGTGCCGTGATCACCTCCGCCTACGCCGACGCCTTCCTGGTCTGCACCTTCATCTCCATCGGCGGGGTGCTGCTGGCCGCGTTCATGCGCAAACCCCAAGCGCCCGCGTTGCCCGTCGAGCCATCGGCCGAGGCCGAACCGACCCCACCGCGTGAGCGGCTGGCGGTCCAGTGACGCGCGGTCATTGCGCGCGCCCTCCCCGGACGGTGTCCGCCAGCCGGCCCAGGTCCTCCGCTGGGCGGTTGCCCCGCCACGCCACGTGCCCGTCCGGCCGGACCAGCACCAGCGGCCGCTCGTAGGCGGCCGCCACCTCGGGCTCGGTGTGGTCCAGCACGCGCAGCGGCACCCGTCGCGCGGTGAACGCCCTGGTCCACGGCTCCGGGTCGGTGGCGGCATGGGTGCTGGTGGTGCGCAGCAGGACGAAGGAGTCCCCGAACAGGTCGAGAGTGGACATCCCGGGCCTGACCCAGGCGTGCGGCGCGCGCGAGCCGGGGCGGGAGTTGGGCCGAGGGGCGCCGTCAGGGGGCGCGCTCGGGTCGGCCACCACGACGGGCGAGTCCGGGTACCGGAAGCCGAGGTGGATTCGCGGGGCGTCGAACTCGTGGGCCGCGCCGTCGACGACCAGCCCCGCGCGCATCGCCCGCCGTGCGCGCTCGCCGTCCGGGGTGTCGTCGTTGAGCTCCTCGGGAATTGTGCGCGCCTGGGCGCGGTGCAGGTTGCGCTGCGCCTCTGTCAGGGCCACCAACGCGGTCGGCCGGCGTTCCGCGGTGTAGCTGGCCAGCAGGCCGGGGCCGGCCCAGCCGTGCAGAGCGGCGGCTAGTTTCCAGCCCAGGTTCGCCGCGTCGCAGATGCCCAGGTCCTGGCCGAAGCCGCCGGCCGGCGCGAGTGCGTGCGCGGCGTCGCCGACCAGGAACACCCGCTCGTGCCCGAACCGTTCGGCGACCCGGGGCGCCAGCCACCACTCGGAGTCCGCCACTATGCGCACCGGGGTCGGCTCCGCCAGGAGCTCACCGATCACGGTGGCCGCGTCGGTCTGCCGGGCGACGCGTTCGGCCGCGTGGATACTCAGCCGGTACAGCCCGGCGCCGTCCACCGCCACCAGCGGGTAGCGCGCCGCCGGCGAGGCCATCAGATAGAACAGAGCCGCATGCCGCTCGCCCAGCCGCTCGCGCAGCCGCGGCGCCCGGAACAGGATGTCCCGAAACCGTTGCGCCTTGTAACGGGTCGGTGCGGCGATGCCGCAGTTCTCCCGGACCCGCGCGTCCGTGCCGTCGCAGTCGACCAGGTAGCGGGCTCGCACCCGAAGGCCCGGCCCTGCCGCCGCATCGGACACCGTGACGGTGACCCCGTCGCCGTCCGGTTCGAACCCCTCCAGCCGGGAACGCGGCCGCACCGGACCGTCCGGGTGGCTACCCAGCTCGTCGCGCAACAGCGGCTCCAGCCAGTGCCGAGGACAGATCGCCGGCGGCTCGGGGGTGTGCCGAAACGGCGGCCGGGTGTCCATCGTGTACCGGGTCAGCCGGTACAGCTCGTGCCCGCCGACCCGGGTCACCCAGGCACAGTCCAGCGGGTGATCCCCGGGCCATCCGGCGCCGCGGATCGCACCGGCGACTCCCCACCGGCGCAACAGCTCCATCGCGCGCGGCCCGACCACACCCGGGTCGGGCGCCCCACGCTCGTCGCCTTGGTCCAACAGCACGAAGTCGATCTTTCGAGAGCGCAGTTCCAGGGCCATCGCCAGGCCGGCCACGCCAGCGCCGACGATCACCACCTCGGTCTCCAACACGACGACCTCCTCAGGCCGGGCACGGGGCGGGTCGGGTGTCGGCCGTCGTGAGCGCCCGGATCCCCACGGCCGTTACGGCTCGCGGGGGTGCGGGACCATGCGAAGCGAGCTGGGCCGAGGGTGTATGCCGTTGACCTCGTGTACGTCCTGGCGCGGTACCGAGCGAAGCTTCCACCGGGGCAGCAGGATCGCGAGCGCAATCAGCACCTGCGTCTGGGCGAAGAACTCGCCGATGCACCGGTGGCGCCCCATGCCGAAGGTCGTGAAGGCCCCGGGCGGCAGGTGGCGGGCGCGATCGGATAGCCAGCGGTCAGGGTCGACGCGCATCGGGTCGGGATACATGCACGGGTCACGGTGCACCGTGTAGGGGCTAAAGCCCAACTGGGTGCCCGACGGGATCTCGACTCCGCCGAGGAGGAGCGGCTGGGCCGCGACGCGCATACCCAGCAGGAAGGGGTGCAGACGCAGGACTTCGTCGAGCACCCTCGGCGTGTAGTCCAGCTTGTGGACAGCCTCATCAAGGGGCACGTCCGTGTCGAGGAGGCTGCCTAGCTCATCGAGTATCCGTGCTTCGACGTCCGGGTGCCGTTCCAGCTCGCGAAACGTCCAGGCGAGCGTGGTCGCGGTGGTCACGACCCCGGCAAGAAAGATGGTGATGACCTCGTCGTGGAGTTGCCGCCGGCCCATGGCTTCCCCGGTGTCGGGATGCCGTGCGCTGATGAGCTTCCCGAGCAGGTCGTCGTTGGGTGCTTTCGGCCGCTCCAAGCGCCGTTCGATAACGCTGTCGATAATGTCATGAAGGGAACGGCTGGCCATCTTGAAACGGCGGTTCGCGGGGATCGGAAGGCGTTCGAGGGACTTCGGAGTCTGCAAGTAAACTATATAGGTGTCTGATAGCGTCGGTATTATCCGGCGCACGGCCTGCGTGGCATCGTCGTCCAGGTCCAGTCCGAACATGGCACGTGTGGTGTTTATCGTGATCAGATCGGACATCTCGTGACAGATGTCGACGTGCCGGCCCGCCCGCCAGGATTCCGACAGTTTTTGCGTGTTGTCACACATAAGGCCCGCATAGGCGCCGATGTGGTTTCGGTGCAGCGGAGGCTGCATGAGTCGTCGTTGCCTCAGATGGAACTCGCCGTTCGAAGTCAGGAGTCCGTTGCCGAATATCTCGCAACCTTTGTCGAACATGCCGCCGCGTTCGGCGAGGCGAGCTTGGTTGACCATCACCTCATGGATCAGCTCGGGCCTCGTCAGCATGTAGAGCGGGGTCCGTCCGAAGTCGACCCGCACGATCTGGCCGATTGTGCGCAGGGACTCCAGGAACGTGAACGGTCGACGCAACAACGGCCAGACGTGACCGAAGCCGGGGAGCCTTCCGGGGGCGACGGGAATATCGGTGAGCCGCTTGAGGGAAACTTCTTCGGTGAGTCTGCTATCTCCCATGAGGTCCTATCCTCGATTTCCCGAAGCCACCTTGTCCAGGGCAGGATTCAGCAACCTCGATTCTGGTGGTCGCACCGCCGCGCACACATCCCTCACGGCCGCGGTCGGATGGTGGTTCATCCGACGGCATGAGCCCGTGACCAGCCCGAGTGAGGATGGTCAACCCGCGCAGGCGCGTAGCTCTTGAGCAGCCGGCGGGGCACCGCTGTGGTGTCAGTGGCTACTCCGGCCCAGTTGGACGGACGAAAGTCCTGTTCGAACCCGTGCAATTGTATAAGGGTGCGGTAACCGTGCCTAGCCGATTAACAAATTCGACGTATTGGCCTATTGGTCTGCCGTACGAAGATGTATACAGTGCACTTGAACCGACGCTACGTAGTGCGGAAATCACCCGCTTAGGTGGACGAGAACCTTCGCTGTTGGCTGCGCTAGAAATTGATGCTAGGCTTGTCATCGTTGAAAAGTGTGCCCTCGCCACTTGTCGCTGATGCATCATGCGGAGAAGATTTCGGACGCTCGATCGCCTTTTAGCTCTGGAACTCGATGGGTGGAACGCCCAATGGGAGGGACGAGAGTGCTGATGTCCGAATCTTCATCAAGTGTCGCGATGAATGGCGCCGTAAAGACTCGCTTAGCGCGTCCATTGCGTGGGCGTGAAACGCAGATAAAGCAGATAGAGTCGGCGCTTCGTCATGCGGTGGAAACGCGGCGGAGCAGGGTGCTGCTGGGGGAAGGCGGGTCCGGGGTCGGCAAGACCAGCCTTCTCGCCGAAGCGATTGACATCGGCGTGAAAGGCGGGTTCTCGGCGGTTGAAGGTGTCGCCGGCGCCCGGGGTTCCGAAGCCGGTCTGGCGCTGGGTGTCTCAGCGAGGAACACGTCGAATACCGGGATCGTTGGGCACGGTCACCGCGCGCTGATAACCACGTCCGGGCTCAAGGAGGTCAAGATCTGGCTTCTTGGCCTGATAAAGCGCGGCCCGGTCCTCGTCACGATTGATGACCTGCACCTTTTCGATACAAGCATACTGACGGCTCTGAGTAGGCTCATCATGAGTCTGGGCAACTGCTCAATAGTATGGATGGTGATGTCTAACCCGGAGCGGGACGGTGTGGATTACGACCTGCGGGTGGCTCAGTTCACCAGACTCGGCGCGGACAGGATCCAGAACCTTGGCCCGCTCTCCCGCGATGCGGTCACTCAGCTGATGACCGACTGCCTCGGCGCGGTTCCCGACCCCGCCGTCATCGAGCTGGCCGAAGGGGTCGGCAGCGCGCCACGCACGGTGATCGAGCTGGCGCACGGTCTGGTCCAGGACGGCGATCTGCAGGTCGGCGATGGCACGGCACGTCTGACGGCCGCTTCCGCTGTGCCTGGTCTCGCGGCGGCCGGTGCCCCGGGGGCTCCGCGGCGCTTCGTCGCGATGGTCCACCGGCGTCTGGAACCGCTCTCGGCGTCCGCGAAGAAGGCGCTGAAAGTGGCGGCGGTGCTGGGACCGACATTCAGCCCGAGAGACCTGTCGACGATGCTCGACGAGTCACCGGTCAATCTGCTCCCTGTGCTGGACGAGGCGATCGATCGCGGACTTGTGGTCTGCCGGTGCGAAGCCTTCGCCTTCCGCACCGCTCCGGTGTGGCGGGTGGTGCTCGACTCCATTCCGCTGCCCATACGCGTGCTGGTGCACCGACAGGCAGCGAAGACGCTTCTTGCCCAGCCCGACGGCCTGGAGGCTGCGGCCCTGCATCTGGTCCACAGCGCACAGCACGGGGACATCGACGCCGTGCGGATCATCTCGCAAGCCGCCGAACAACTGCTCATCTCCGCTCCGGCGACCGCTGGGGCTTTCGCCACCCGAGGCATGGAGTTGGTGAACCCCGATCAACCCGACTGGGTTCTGCTGGCCTGCACCGCGGTCGAGGCGTCCATCCGGGAAGGCGCGGTGGACCAGGCCGTCAGCTTGGCCAAGGACACCATGAAACAGGTCGAGTTCGACCAGCAAGTGTCGAGCGCGCACGCCAAGGCCGTCGCATCGTTGCAAGCCTGGCTGTCGGTCGCGCTGCTGTTTAAGGGCGAGGTGTCCGAAGCGGCCGCCATGTCCGGCAACGCACTGGCTGTGCTGGAGGTCGACGCGGCACATCGGTCGCGGGCCGAGCTCGCTCGCCTTGTCTCCCTCTGCCTCACCGACAACGGCGCCGCCGTCAGGCGCGCCGACGAGATTCTTGGGACGCGTGACAGCCATGCTCGCTCGGTCAACGTGTGCGCATGGACCGTCCGCGCATTGGGCCAGTGGCGGGATGGATGCGTAGACGAAGCACTGACGCTTCTGCGGAACACGGTCGAACCCAACCGCGCTACTGACAGTACGCAGCTGCTTGATCCGCGTTGGGTCCTGGCCTCGATGCACATCAAGCTCAGCGAGCTCGACGAGGCGCTGGCGGTCATCCGCGCGTGCTCCCGCGCGATAAAGGAAAGCCAGGAGGCAAAGCCGTCGTTCGCCGTGCCGAGAATTCTCCGATCCGCGCTGCATCTGGCCAAGGGGCGGCTCAACGATGCCGCCGACGACGCGAGGAGCGGCATCGAGTTGATGGCCGACGGATACATCCTCATGTTCGCCCCGCAAGCGTGGGGGGTGCTGGGGGTCGTCGCGCTGCGCCGAGGGAACCTCGTCCAGGCGAAGGAGCATCTCGATGCGCTCGAGGAGCTCTTTCCCAAGAGCTACTGCCGGCCGTGGTGGGCCATGCGCTTTCTGCTCACCGCACAACTGGCCGAGGCAAGAAGCGGCCCTCGGGAAGCGATGGCAATTCTGGAAGACGTCTTGGTCAACGCCGAAGCGCGACGCGAATTCGTGCTGGAGGATCCGATCGCGGCTCCCTGGTGTGTCCGTGCCGCCATTGCCAGCGAGATGCGCGACGTCGCCGAACTGGTCGTCGCGACCGCCGAAAAGCTCCAGGCGGACAACCCCAAGCTGGTCGCGCTTCGCGCGGGGGCCATGCACTCCCGGGCTTTGCTGGACCGTGACCCCGATGCCCTGGCCCAGGTGGCCGCGCTCCGACCGAATCCGTGGGAACAGGCGTCAACGCTGGAAGACCGGGGGCTCCAGCTACTCGCCCGTGGCGACCAGGATGCCGCGATCGACGAGTTGGTGCGCGCCATGAAGGGTTACACGACGACGGGCAGTGACCGCGACACAGCGCGGGTGAGACGTCGATTACGCCACCTCGGAGTGCGGCGACGTCACTGGCAACACGTCCCGCGCCCGGCCGCTGGTTGGGACAGCCTGACCGAGACTGAACGGAAAGTGGCCGAGCTGGTGGCGAGCGGGCTGACCAACAGGGAAGTGGCCAGCCAGGTGTTCATCTCCCGGCACACAGTGGGTTTTCATCTCCGGCAGGTCTTTCGCAAACTACAAATTCACTCCCGTATCGACCTAATCCGTTACAAACGCTGACCCCTTACTCCAGACCGGGCCTGTCGAACACCGAGCTCGTCCGCAACTCTCCAGCCGCCCTCCGCCTAATCACCCCCTGCGATCAACCCGCTGATCAGCCAGAGCGCGGCGATGGGCGCCTTGCCCATGCCGCTGACACGTCCGGGCGGGCTCAGATACGGCATCCGGCACGCCGCAGTTGCATCCCCGCGCGGCCGGGGCAGGACGACGACGTCACCCATTGGCCAGCCCGCAACGCTCGAGTCGGTCCTCGGGGCGAGGTACCAGCGGGAGCGGCACCTTGTCCACGTCAAGTCCACAGCCGGCGGCCCGGGCTACGCGATCTCGCCAAAACCAACCGAGCGCTCCGAGCGAACACCCACCGCGTCACCCGCGGCTGATGAGCTCAACCGGCGAGTCGGACCCGGGAACGTCCAGACCAGCACCGTTCTGTCCCGCCCGCTGGAGGCGAGCACGGTGCACCCGTCAGGGAGCGTCACGGGGCATACGGCGTAGACGGCGCCGGTGTGGCCGGTGAGGGGTTCGGTGGCGGGTTGGCCGGTGTCGGGGTGCCAGAGCCGGACGGTGGTGTCTTCGCTGGCGGAGGCGAGCACGGTGTGTCCGTCGGGCAGTGTCACGGGGCATACGGCGTAGACGGCGCCGGTGTGGCCGGTGAGGGGTTCGGTGGCGGGTTGGCCGGTGTCGGGGTGCCAGAGCCGGACGGTGGTGTCTTCGCTGGCGGAGGCGAGCACGGTGTGTCCGTCGGGCAGTGTCACGGGGCATACGGCGTAGACGGCGCCGGTGTGGCCGGTGAGGGGTTCGGTGGCGGGTTGGCCGGTGTCGGGGTGCCAGAGCCGGACGGTGGTGTCTTCGCTGGCGGAGGCGAGCACGGTGTGTCCGTCGGGCAGTGTCACGGGGCATACGGCGTAGACGGCGCCGGTGTGGCCGGTGAGGGGTTCGGCGGCGGGTTGACCCGTGTCGAGGTCCCACAACCGCACCGTCGTGTCCCAGCTGCTCGAGGCCAGCAGGGCACGCCCGCACGGCAGGGTCACCGCGCACACGCCGGACACCGCGTCACGGTGGCCGACCAGCGGTTTCCTCGCCCAATTCTCGTCCCATAAGCGCACCGTCCCGTCACCGTTGGTGTAGGCGAGCACAATGTGCTCGCCCTCGGGCGTGATGATGGGCAACCTGGCTACCTCGTCGTCGCGGCCGGTCAGGTCCCGTGTAGACACGGGTTCCCGGGAGCTCGGGTCCCGCAAGCGCACCATGCCGTTCTTGTGGAGGTAGGCGAGCACGTCGCGCTCACCCCACGGCGTGCCCACCCGCAGCGCGACTATCCCGTCGTGGCGGCCGGTCAGGACTGACTTCTGTGCGGGTTGACCCGAGCCCGGATCCCAGAAATGGACCTTCCCGTCCGCGCAGCCGCACGCCAGCACGGTGGGCTCGTCGCGCGGTGCCACCGCGCACACCCCATAGACCTCACTGTGGTGGACGATCAGAGGCTTCGTCCAAGGTCGGCCGGAACCCGGGTCCCATAAACGCGTTGTCTTGTCGTCGCTGGCGGAAGCGAGCAGGGCGCGCCCATCCGGCAGCGTTACCGCGCACACGGCGGACACCGCGTCGTCGTGGCCGGTGAGAGGCTCGCCCGCTGGCTGGTCGGAGGCCGGATCCCACAGCCCGACCATCTGATCACGTCCAGCGGAGGCGAGCAGGACGCGCCCGTCCGACAACGTCACCGGGCACACCGCGGAGACCGCGTCGGTGTGCCCGATCATCGGTTTCTGTGCGGGTTGGCCGGAGCCCGGGTCCCACAATCGCACTGTCCGATCGCTGCCGGCGGATGCCAGCAAGGTACGGCCGTCCGGCAGCGTCATCGGGCACACCGCGGAGACCGCGTCGGTGTGCCCGATCATCGGTTTCTGTGCGGGTTGGCCCGAGCGCGGGTCCCACAACCGCACTGTCCGATCGCTGCCGGCGGACGCCAGCAAAGCGCGCCCGTCTGGCAGAGGCACCGCGCACACCCCGTACACCGCGCCGTGATGGCCGGTTAACGGATCTCCGACCGGCGCGTGGGTGTCGGGGTCCCAGAACCGCACTGTGGCGTCCCGGCTGGCGGAGGCGATCACGGTACGGCCGCCAGGTAGCGGCACCGCGCAGACGGCGACCACAAGACCGCCGTGGCCGACCAGAGGATCCCCGGCCGGCTCGTGGGTGTCCAGGTTCCACAAACGCACTGTGGTGTCCCAGCCGGCGGAGGCGAGCAAGGTACGCCCGTCGGGTAGCGGCACCGCGCACACCGCCAACACAGGACCGCCGTGGCCGGTCAGAGGATCCCCGGCCGGCTCGTGGGTGTCCGGGTCCCACAAACGCACTGTGGTGTCCCAGCCGGCGGAGGCGAGCAAGGTACGCCCGCCGGTGAGCGGCACGGCGCACACCCCGAGTACACGACCGTCGTGGCCGGTCAACGGAATCCCCACCGGCTGACCGGAGAGCGGATCCCACAAGCGAACACGTTGTCGTCGCCGGCCGAGGCAAGCATCGCGCCCCCGCCAGGAAGCGGCACCGCGCAGAGCTGACGCACCGGGCCGCTGTGACCACTGAGGGTCAGGTTGGTGTGGCCAGTCCACCAGGCCCGCAGGATGGAGGGGCTACCTGGGTCCATGCTTCGGGTCGCGAGTTGCTCAGCACGAGTCTTGCGTGCCCAGACGTGCAGCCACCGCTCGGCCCTGTCAGGCTGGGTGACGCGCGAGCCATTAGACAGTTGGTAGGCATTGAACGCGGCACGTGCCTGTGGACTGGCGGGGACTGCGTGGTGCGGCAGGAGCGCGGCCGGCTCACAGGCCAACAGTGCGCGCGGGTCGCAGACCAGCTCATCGAACCTTCTCGCCCCAACCGCGTGCCGTGCCAGATGCGCTCGTGTGTAGTCGCTCGATCCTATCGATTCCGTTGAGCTGTCGAGTCGGTGGGTCAGTCGAGTAAAGATCCGGCCATGCGCGCGGGTCAGTGACTCGGCGAGTCGGCCCAGCAAAAGCTGGTCGTGCTCGTCGCCGTCGTCCCCGGAAAGCTCCGATTGACGGCGTGCGCTGTGGTCGACCGATGTGACGGTGAACAGCTCACGCAGACTCTGGTGTCGCACCGAGTAGGTCGGGGTGCCCAATGCGGGGTGGGTGGCGTCCAGGAACGGACGGAAATGTTCGGTCAGCCACCGCCGGACGCTTGGGGCCTCGACGGGGCCGGCGTAGTCCGCGAGCTCGCTGGTTGAGACCGGCCGCTGCAGCGCGACCAAGGTCGCAAGGAGCGGCAGGCCCACCCGCTCCCACTCCTCGCCGGGAGTTTGCCAGCGTTGGATCTGGTCGAGGTAGTAGCCGCGCAGCCCCATGGGCAGTGTGGCGACGTCGGTGGGGCTTCGCCCTCCGGCGCGGATGTCGTCGAGGACGTAACGCATGTAGATCCACACCCCCGCGCAGCGTTGCGCGAGGGTTTCGACGAACCGCTCCGGGTCGAGGGCGTGGCAGAGCACGGCCTGACGCAGGACGGTGTCGGGGTCGTCGGTAGCGACAGCCGCGGTGAGATAGTTGCGCATGTCGGCGAGGTTGTCCGGCCCATCCACCTGGATGGTCTTCCACGCGGTCTGAGGATCGCGGACCCCGGGTAGCGGCAACCCGAATCGGGTCGTGACCACCACGAACACACCGTCGGGCAGATGCTCGGGCCGAGGCAGACCGAGCGGAATTCCGGTGTCGCGCTCGGGATCCGCTGGGCCGGCTTCATCCAACCCATCCACGATCAACACCAACGGTGGTCGCGCCGACCCGCTAGCCCATTCCTGATCGCGCCGGGCCGCCGCGGCATGCAGTACCTCAACGAGCCACGCCGGGTCGTCGGCCTGTTTGGGAACCTGCCCCCCAGTCGCGAACACCTCGTCCTGGATCCGCCAGGCACCGATGAGCTGCGCGGCCAGCGAACGCCTGGCCTTCTCCGGTGAGCGCCCTCCGGGCAGGCGGGTGAAGTGGTACGCGCAGGGCCGGTTCCACACGAGATACGCGGCAAGCGCGGTCTTGCCGACCCCGGCCTCGCCCTGAACGACCACGTAGCCACGTCCAGGGCTGTGCACGGTCTGATCGATCTCGGTGATCAGATTGTCCCGACCAGTGAACCGGGGGAGATCCAGCTGGCGGCCCAGCTCGCCCATCAGCCGCTGGTTAGGCAGGTAACCGGCGAGAGGATCGAGTGACTCGCCGTTGATCACAATCACGGGGCCGGTGATGTCGCGTCCGGCGGCCACCGCGCCCGGCCCGAGCGCCCACCGCCTGATCCTCATTGTGTCGTTGGTCCCGGGGGCCGTTCGGGTAATCCGCGTGCGTTGTTGGCTTGTGGACCGGCCAGACCACCGTGACTGCCCGCGGAGAGGGACGTTTCGGTACTGACCGGGCCCGCGATATCACCTCCGGTGTACACCCCGCCCGGCCCCAGCTCGATGCCCTCCCCGCCCTCAGATGTGGCGGTGTCGGTGCCGCTCAATATCGTGCGGGTGCGGACGCCGCCCCTGATCGATCCGCCGCTGTACACGGCGCCCGCGCCAACCCGAACACGACCGAGATCCCCGCCGCGGAAGGACAACACCGCGCTGCCAACCGCCCACACCAGCGCCGCCGCACCAGCCAGCACCCACCAGACCCAGCCGCCGTGCAGTTCGTTGATCAGCGCCGCCGTGACCGCGCCGACCAGCACCAACGCTCCGGCGCCGACGGCGGTCCACAACCTACGCGGGCGATCAGTGCTCATGGCTTCCTCCTGGACCGCCGCTGTCGCGGATGCGTAACGCGGCAACTAACGACCGGAATATCTACACCAACATCCACATCGACCAACGATCAGCCGGGACCACACGACCAGACCCGTATGTCACCTCGGCTGAGTGTGTACCGGCTCAGTCGCCATGCCGACGTGCTCCGTTCCACAGGGCACGAGCGCGGGGTACCGGGCGCTTGATCAGTACACCAATCAGCAACCGCCCGCCGGTGTGCGCGACCACTCAGGGCCTCAGGTCCGCGGGCACCGCGCCCGTCACGGATTGCCAGCGTTCTCCGCAGCCCGCGGCTGCTACTGACGGTTCCGAAAGGTTCGGGCACCCCAGGCGGATCTTCATGCGCAACCTATGGGCCGTCTAGCTCCGGGGCAGGCGGCTCGCCTACCGCTGGCGGACGTTCCGGCCGCCAGCACCCGTAGTGATCTGGAAGTACATCGGTGGCGTATGACTGAGCAATCGCCGTGTGAAGCGCTTGCCGACCAGACTGAGAATAGCGCTTCTCACCCTTTGGGGGGAACGGCCAGAGCCGGATCAACTTTCTGGCTGACAGGTGGTGACCGGGTATACGAGTCACACACTACCACCACCTGCTCCCTGACGCTTCGCGGGAGCGTATCCGGTGGTCAGAAACATTTCCGCCCCACGGGTTTGATTCAGTTCACGGCCCGCTGCCCGAAAGTCCGGAGGATTAGGCAGTACGCCCTTGGAGCTTAGCGCTCGTGACCACAGTGCTGGCCAGGCCGTGATTCTGAGATTTGACTACTGCGCTATGGTCCACATTAAAGTCTCTCGTCTTGTGGAGGCGCGTGATGGCGCAGCAGGTACTGGTTTCGCTGGTAGACGACCTTGATGGGGAGGTCGCGAACGAGACGGTCGAGTTCGGCCTGGATGGCAAGTCCTACGAGATCGATCTGTCCAACAAGAACGCAAGCCAGTTGAGGGACGCCCTCGCTGATTACGTCGCGGCTGCCCGTCGCCCAGGCAACAGTCGCCGCAGGTCCGCAGCAGGCGCTGCCGGTGGGGTGCGTCGCGCGGGGGTGGATCGTGAGCAGAACCAGGCAATTCGGGAATGGGCACGCAAGCGGGGGATGAAGGTCTCCGACCGTGGACGCATCCCCGCTGACCTTCTCGAGGCCTATCACAAAGACAACTAGGCAAGCTCTCGGCGAATGCGGTGCGCGGTGCTTCGGCGTCAACCCCGTTGATGCATGAAAGACTCAGATCGCCGCGAGCATCCCGAGCCCTGGGTGCGGCGGCAGGCCCTCGTCGTGTATGCAGCCGTGAGTGTCGATATCGACACGCCATGACAGGAGTTCCCTCGATGTTCCGGGCCCGGAAGTGGAAGCAAGTCCTGGTTCCGCCTGTCGAAACTTCAACTAGCGCCAGCGCGCCAGGCGCAATTGCTGTTCAGGTGAGCTATTAGCCCGACCACGGGCAGGCTGCGCCCATTCCCCGATCGTTCCAAACCTGGTCGGCGTCGCGGGGCAGGTCACGATGGAGCCCTGCGGTGTCAGCGAGGTCAAGCGACATTGGCGGGTGACCGATGCCATCGAAGTGTGTCGCTTTGCCACCGATGTCGGGACCATCGTTCATCCTTGCCATCTGTCTTGAGCCCGCGGCGTGGTCAGCGTGATCGAGGTGTCGGTCTCATGACAGCCGGTAGGTTTCTAGGACTGCTTGTTGGCCCATTGCGGCGATCGCGGCCCGAGTCGCCGCGCTTGCCGGACCGGATGCTCGGCACCTGCGGCTGGACCGGTTCGGCCCGCCCCGCCGACGATGAATCGTCGACTCCGACGCATTTGAGGTGCATGGCCGCTAGGATGGCGGCCGGTTGAGTTGTCTTTGACGATGGTCCCGGTGCACCGCGAAGCGCCGTTCACATGATTCTCGGGAGATCGTCCGCGCCCGGCTGATGGGCGCCCGCACAGTCGCTTCGTCCCGCCGTCGACACGGTTGCTGGGACCACCTGATCGTTGCCCCGTTGTGGGTCGCCTACCGCGCGAACCTCGGCACGTTGCTGCGCACCAGCGATGCCGTCGGTGCATGCATGGCGGTACCGCGCACGCCGCACTACCGCGACGCGCTGGCTCGGGGCAACACCCTGCCCGGCCGCGGTTGTGTGCATTGGGTGGCGCCCTCAAAAATCGAATGGTTGCGCGAACAACGGCGGCGCGGCAGCCAACTCGTCGCCGTGGAGCTGGCGGAGGACGCCGTGCCACTGACTCGGGCGGAACCCACCCGCCGGCGCACGGTCGTGCTGCTGGGCCACGAGCACGGCGGGGTGCCGCCCGAGGCCGCGGAACTCGCCGACCAGGTCGTGGAGATCCCTATGATCGGACGCGGGACCAGCCTCAATGTGGCGGTGGCCGGGTCGCTCGTGCTCTACCGACTCGCCGGCCTCATGTAACCGGCGGCCGGACGCGCGGCGCCGGCACTGGTGCATGCCGCACTCGCGCAAACGGACCTAAATTCCCGCCAGCCATGCTGATCATGAGCGCCTGGAAACGGTAACCCCGCCCGACCTGATCCGGCACTACACTACGGCGCTCCGTAGGCGGCCGAGTTCACCCCACACGCTCGGGGCCGGCACCTAGCAGGCGGCTCGCGACCTTGGAAGGGTTGAAGGATGTGCGGACGACGCAGCATGGGGCGGAGCTGTGCGGTCGGGGAGTCAAGGCCCAAGGTCGTTCTCTACCTAGGCCTTGGTAGGTTACGACCATGGGTAACGGCTCGACCCCACGGATGACGTTGTCCACCCAGTTCGTGTTACAGGTGCTCGTGGCCGAGCCTGCTCGCGAGATGTACGGGTTGGAGATTTGCGAAGCTGCCGGACTCGCGTCTGGCACCGTTCACCCGATCTTGGCGCGCCTCGAGGTCGTTGGATGGCTGGAAAGCCATTGGGAGGAGCGCGACCCTCGAGCTATGGGCAGACCGCGCCGGCGGTACTACAGGTTGACGCCTGACGGCGCTCAGCGTGCGCTCGCGGCCCTAGCCAGGACTCGATCTTCGGCCGGCTTGCTCCACCGAATCAACCCCGAAGTTGCCGGCGGTACATCGTGATGCAGAGACAACTCGAGGCAGCAGGTTCCGCGGTCATTGCACCGGCGACTAAGACATCCCCGCCAGAGTGGTCTGACGCATGGTGGGCCGCGCGCCGCCAAAACTCGTCTGACTATGCAATGCTTGAGTCAATCCTTCGCTCCGCCCCTGAGGTGTCAAAGGGGACGAGGCAGGTCTATTACCATGTGAGCTGGCGCGATAGGCGCAGACATCGAACTGCGCGAAGGTGGTTGGTGGCCCGGCAGAAGGCTAGAAGGCTTGCGGCCACGCGGCGGCTGGAGGCCGAGCGTTCAGCCTCGCGGAGAAGTATTTACGCCAACTCTATAGTGACGATTCGGCATGGCGCGCGCCGGTATGAGGAATTGCCCGACAAGACAGCATCTCGAATAGTTGAACTGGCGACCCGGCTGTTGTCGGAACGCGACCGTGACCGATGGGCCGAGGAGCTGGCTGCGGACCTGGCGGCCGTCGCGGCACAGAGAGCTTCCCGTTGGACGCAGGTGATGCACAGCTTCAGGGTCCTCGTGCTCGCCCTATCGCTTCGAAGAGCGCTACATGCTGGGTGCGTGACCGAAGAGGGCAGGCGTTGAGTGTCATCGCTAAAGCTAGCGCCGCGACCGGTCTTGTAGCGGCGAGCTATGCGATTCCCGGGCTATGGATCATGATTGCTGTCTTGTGCTTCATTCTAAGTGGAACCGTGGCCACTGTCGTCTTGACTGCCGCGCTGAGTCGAGATAGGGATCGGCAGCGAAACGCGTACTTGGTTCTACGTCGACTGCTGACGACTTTCCGGCCGGAAGGTGCTGACCGACAGAGGCGAAGCGGGGTACCGGGCGACAAGAGGTTCAGAAGCAATTAGTTCTCAAACTCATGGTGTGTGGTCGGGATCGAAGACAACGAGTACTACGCGACCGAGGAGATAGGGTGGCGTCGCGGATCGCTGCCGTCGAAGTCGACTTCCTCGAGGAACACCGCCACGAGATTTGGTGAGCTGCGGCGCAATACCCTCGGCGCCAATGGCCAGGTCACAGGTATCCGGTGGCAAGTGAGTGGGGCGCATTCAAATTGGTCCTCGAGCACGGTGTTGTTGCATCCTGCGTTGGTTGCAGTTTGTGCGGGAGAAGCTCGGTGCTGATGCGATACCGTGGCCGGCGGCTTCTACCGGCGGATGGCCCTGAAACCTGCCATCGACGCCGCCTTCGCGTTGCACACGACCGTCCGTCACCTCCGCGACGCGCAGCCCCTGCTGCCGTCGAGCTGGGCCGGCTACCTGCACGCCGGTCCGTGAGCTGCCACGGCCGGGCGTAGGCGCACCGCCGCCAGGACGGTGGTCATCGCGCCAGTCACTTCATTACGGGGTTTGTTCGTCGGTGTGGAGTGTTGTTTTGGCGGTGGCGATTTCGTTTTCGAGGGCGTGATGGAGTTGTGTGGCGTGGTGTTCGACGACGGCCCAGATAATGTCGTCGTCGATTGTGAGGTAGTCGTGCGCGATGCGGTTGCGCATGCCTTTGATGAGGCGCCAGGGTATGTCGGGATGATGTGCCAGCCAGTCGCTGCCGAGTCGTTCGAGGTCAGCGGTGAGGCGGATGAGATTGTACTGGCATGCTCGGGAGACCGCGATGTCGCGGTCGTAGGCGTCGCGTCCGCGTCGTGCCAGGCCGGCGATCTCGGTGAGGGTCGCGTCGAGATATACCAGGTATTCGGCGGTGCGGTCGTCCATGTCAGGCGGCGATGTTGAGCGGGCGGCGGTGGCGGTTCACGCCGCGGCGGAACAGGTCGTTGGATTTCATTTCGGCGGTGGTGACCACGTCGACGGGGCAGCCCAGCAGGGCGGACAGGTCGTCGTCGAGTCCGATGATGTCCGCGAATGATGCGCCGGGGGCGAGTTCGACGAGCAGGTCGAGATCAGAGTCAGGGCGGTCGTCACCGCGGGCTACTGAGCCGAAGACCCAGGCTTGGGCGACGGGGTAGCGGCCGAAGATCTTGACGACCTCCTCGTGGAGTCGTTCGAGGAGCACGGATGGGCGGATCCTGTTCACCAGCCGCGTCTCGAGGTGGAACCCGGCGGCGTTAAGCAGGCGTTCGAGCATCAGTACAGACGGTTGTCGCCGGCCAGACTCGATGGTGGCCACGGTCGACTGAGGTACGCGCGCTGCTCGCGCGAGATCCCGTTGGGACAGCCCGCGCTGATGCCGGGCCGTGGACACAAGGTCAGCCGCCGTTCGAGTGCCAGGCCCGCTACTTCCGCCGGTCGCAGTCATGTATTGCATGATAGTGGATCCGCTATCGCATGGTGCGATGCTGGAGCCGCCTCCTGGTGCGCATGCGGTGAGCAGATGCAGCGGTGCGGCGATCCACCAATGACGATCCATGCGCGGGGGGCCTTGCCCCTTGAGTGTGGACACCTCGAGATCTGGATCATGAGGTCCAGCGAGAGGAGTCGTGTTGGGCACGTGGAGGTATCCGACTGAGTTCCGGGCGGACGCTGTGGAGTTGGTGCGTTCGTCGGGTGTGATTGTCGCGGAGTACTTCGATGTGGGTTGTTCGCGGCGGTTGCCGTGGACACGCCGACCGCGCGCGGCGGCGTTGCTGGCGGAGCTGTCGGCTGCTGGGCGGGGGTTCGATGCGATCGTGGTGGGTGAGTATGAGCGGGCTTTCTTCGGTGAGCAGCTGACCGCGTTGGCGCCGATGTTCGACCGGCACGGTGTCCAGGTGTGGCTTCCCGAGGCAGGTGGGCGGGTCGATGTGGGGAGCCCGGAGCATCGGGCGTTGATGGCGGTGCTGGGTGCGCAGTCACGGCGGGAGGTGTTGCGGTCGCGTCATCGGGTGTTGGCGGCGATGGAGGTTCAGGCTCGTGAGCAGGGACGCTACTTGGGTGGTCGGCCGCCGTACGGGTATCGGCTGGTTGATGCGGGACCGCACCCGAACTGTGCCTATGCCGAATGGGGCCGGCGCTGCCAGCGTCTGGATCCTGATCCGGTGACGGCGCCTCATGTGAGGTGGATGTTTGAGCGGCGTGTCACTGGGCGCAGTGTGGCGGGCATCGCCCGGGAGCTGAACGAGCGGGATGTGCAGTGTCCGTCGGAGGTGGATCCGGAGCGGAATCGGCACCGGAGCGGTGGGGTGTGGACGTTGCGGACGGTTGCGGTGATTCTTGGGAATCCCCGGTATACGGGGCGGCAGGTGTGGAATCGGCGGCCCAGCGAGCACTTGGGCGGTTTGGTGGTGCGTCGGGCGGCTGCGGTGGGGGAGTGGGCGATCTCGGCGAGGGTGGCGCACCCGCCGTTGGTGAGCGAGGCGGTGTTTGTGGCGGCCCAGCAGGCGCCGGCGGCCCGGCCGACCAAAGACGGCCGAGCTCGAGGTTATCTGCTGGCCGGGCTGCTGCAGTGTCGCTTGTGTGGGCGGCGGATGGATTCGCACTGGGTACATGGCCGTCCCGGGTACCGCTGCTGTCACGGCTACTCCAGCAGCCGCCCCCGGACGCCGGGGCTAGCGAAAAACATCTACGTGCGCGAATACATTCTGCTCGCCCAGCTCGCCGCCCACGATCAACCAGTCCTGGTCGGTGGAGATGAGAGCTCCGTCGGGCCGAGCGTGGCCGAGCTTGCGGTCTCTATCAGGGACATGGCGCTGGTGATCGTCCACGATGGAACGACCTGGGAACTAGCGACAGCTGGCTGACGGCCACAGCACGCTCAACCGCCGCGCCCGCGTCGCGACCGCTGTGGGGTAATCCTGTGTCCGAGGACTCGGAAACGTAGATGTTGCACACCCGCGCAAAACGAGTGTGCATGCGGCCAACCTTAGTGGAGAACCCTACGCACGCAGAGCGACGGCACCTGTCGGCTCGCTGTTACGGCCTTAGGACGTCCCGGAACGGCGAAACTGCACGCTGACCTGCGTAGCGGACTATATCTGGCCTACAGGTCAGCCTGTCCACGGGGTGGGCTGTGTCAAGGATCTTGGGCAGGTCCTCGTGGTTGTGCTGGTCAGGCCGCCGCACGTGCCTGATGTTCGGCGAGGGCCTCGGCAGGTGTCCGATAGCCCAGGTGTGAATGCAACCGCCTACGGTTATAAAACACCTCAATGTACTCGGCGACCGCGAATCGTGCTCGTGCTTTTGTAGCGAACCACTGACGATAGTACATCTCATTCTTCAAAGTAGCGAAGAATGATTCCGCAGCCGCATTGTCGTATGAATCTCCTTTCGCGCCGACCGATCGAGCGATGCCGGTGTCGACCAGTCGTTGCCCGTACCGAATCGAAGTATATTGGGCGAATTCAACCGGTCGTCGCAACACTTCGATCTTGGAGGTGGCGATGGGCAGGCCGGCCGGGTGGATGAAGGAGTTGACGGGCCGTTCACCGATGAAGTCGCCGGGGAAGCCTTCGCTTCGCCGGGACGTGGAGCGGCTGTTCTGGCGTGAGGTCGCGAAGGGGTTGTCCAGCGAGGACGCCGCGGCGGTGGTCGGCGTGTCGCCGGCCGCTGGGACGCGGTGGTTCCGCGAGCGTGGGGGTATGCCGACGTTTCTGATCAACCCGGTGACCGGGCGCTACCTGTCGTTCGAGGAGCGCGAGGTGATGGCGTTGCTCAGGGCGCAGGGGGTCGGGATCAGGGAGATCGCCCGCCGAACGGGGCGGCACCCATCGACCGTCTCACGCGAGCTGCGCCGCAACGCCGCCACCCGCGGTGGGAAGCTCGACTACCGGGCCTTCGTCGCCCAGTGGAAGGCCGAGTTGATGGCGCGCCGCCCCAAGGTGGCCAAGCTCGTCACCAACGAGCGGCTCCACGAGTACGTGCGGGAACGGCTGTCCGGGCAGGTCCGTCGTTGCGACGGGGTACCAGTCGCCGGACCGGCGACGGCCGAGTGGAAAGGCCGGAACAAGCCGCACCGCCAGGACCGCCGGTGGGTTCAGGCGTGGAGCCCGGAGCAGATCTCGAATCGGCTGAAAGTGGATTTCCCCGACGATGAGTCGATGCGCATCTCGCCCGAGGCGATCTACCAGGCGCTCTATGTTGAGAGCCGTGGTGGGCTCAAGCGCGAGTTGGTTGCCTGCCTGCGCACCGGGCGCGCGCTTCGCGTTCCTCGATCCCGTGCCCGCCAGCGCCCCCAGGGCCATGTGACGCCCGAGGTGATGATCAGCGAGCGGCCCGCCGAGGCCGCGGACCGTGCTGTCCCGGGCCACTGGGAGGGAGACCTGATCATCGGCACGGACAGGTCCGCCATCGGCACGCTCGTCGAGCGCACCACTCGGTTCACCATGCTCATCCACCTGCCCCGCATGCACGGCTACGGGGTCGAGCCACGGGTGAAGAACGGTCCCGCGCTGGCCGGCTACGGGGCCGAGGCGATGCGGGCCGCGCTCGCCGAGCAGATGGCCGGGCTGCCCGAGCAGCTGCGCCGCTCGCTGACCTGGGACCGCGGCAAGGAACTCGCCCAGCATGCCCAGCTGAAGATCGATACCGGTATCAGTGTCTACTTCGCCGATCCACACAGCCCCTGGCAGCGGGGAACCAACGAGAACACCAACGGCCTGCTGCGGCAGTACTTCCCGAAAGGCACGGACCTGTCGAGATGGAACGCCGAGGAGATCCAGGCCGTCGCCGCCACGCTGAACTCCAGACCGCGCAAGATCCTCGAATGGAAGACACCTGCAGAGGCGCTCGATGATCAGCTAGCATCGCTCCAACAGGCTGGTGTTGCGTCCACCGGTTGAATTCGCCTTGCACGCCGCGATCGCTATGATGTATCAGGGCGGCGGTACCAATCCGGTCTTTCCGTGCCCATATTGCCATCTCCAACGCATCCAACGCCAGTTCGGTGTGCATGGACTCGGCCACCTGCCAACCCACTATCGCGCGGGAGAACGCGTCAGTGACGAACGCGGTGTAGCAGAACCGGCCGCCGGCCAGCGCGACATAGGTGAGATCGGTCACCCACAACAGGTTCGGCGCGGGCGCGGCTAAGCGCCGTTCTACCAGGTCAACCGGTCGCGAAGCTGGATCGCCGGGGACCGTGGTACGCGGCTGGTGACGACGCGGCACCACTCCGGTCATGTCGTGGGCGCGCACCAGCCGCTCCACCGCGCAGCGAGGCACCGGTCGGCCCGCGACACCGCCGTCGCGCAGCAATTGCTGACACACCTTCCGCGCCCCATACAACTTTCCACTTGCCTCCCACACGCGGCGGATCTCCACCAACACCGCCGCGTCTCGCATATCCCGCTCGGATGGCTGCGCCTGCCGTTTCTTCGCCGCGTAGTAGGTTGAGGTTGGGAACTCGAGCGCCGCGCAGATCGGTTCCACTCCGAACTGGTCACGGTGGGCATCCACGAACGCGGTCAACGTGGCGGTCGAGGGTTCATTTCCCGGGCGAAAAAGCGGAGGCGAGCTTCAAAATCTCATTCGCTCGCCGCAGCTCCCTAGCCTGCTGTTCCAGCTCGGAAATCTGGGCATCCTTCTCCGCCTCCGAACCCGGCATCCGCTGCCCAGACGGGGCTTGTCCTTCCTCATCGCGCCGCACCCAGTAGCGCAACGCCGCGCGAACCTTGAGCTCAACCGGGTACTGCCATGCCGCCGATCCTCTCCAGGATCAACAGCCTCCAAGATTCCCGGGGTGGTCCAGCTGGTGGTGGTCATCGGATTCAACCGGTTTGTACGTAGTCCGATGTACTTCGGGCCGGTCGTGGCCCTGCTCGGCTACGCCGCCGTGGTCTGGCGCCTCCCCGCGTCATTCGTGCGCGTCTACGAGGAACCCGCCCTGGCGCCGGTTCGGCGCCGAGTACGGCACATGCCGGCGCAACGTGCGGGCTTGGATACCGCGAGCACACCCGTGGACACCCGCACGGAGTCAGGATTGAAGTAGGTCGTGTAGTGCGTCGGCGGTCGCTGTGACGTCCTCGGTGCGGTGAAGTGGCCCACGGTGGGCAGCCGAGCGACCCGGCCGTGGGGCAGCAGGTCGGGTACCGCGTCGACGTTCACACGCTCGTGAAGCAGCGCCGCGATCGAGTTCAACCGGGGCAACCGGTCATGGGAGTGATCCGCCGTGCTGAGTTTCGAGCCGTGGGTGCGCCCGCTGGCGTCGCTGACTACCGCGACCGCACGAGGGCTACTCGGGGTCATGGTGGGGTTCGTCGAGGGTGAAGGGGCCTTCGACGAGGCCCAGCGGTGGCAGAGTCGTTCGATCGAGCCAGGTGTCGGTGTCGATTCCGCATTGGTCTGCGGTATCGAGAAGCTTCTGCAGGAGCTTGCGGTGCAGGTAGGCCGAATACGGAAGCTCCGCTCGCCGCGCCGCCGTCAGGTTCCGCAGCGCTGAGCGGACCTCGGCGCGCAGCTCGGTATGCATGACACTTCCCCTCGTTGCACCTCACAGAGTATGGTTACTTGCGAAATCTCGCAACTCCGAAAGTGTGCAGCTGCTCTAGCGGTGGTCAATGGCCCGGCCCACTCGCGCACATCTTGAGGCTCGCGACTTGGGGAGACCGCCACCTCCGGCCGCGGCCCCGGTGGGCGCGGTACACGAGCGGCACGACAGGATGAGGACACCGCCATGCATGTCCGGATGAATACGATCTTCGGTGACCGCGACAAGACGGCGGCCGTCCTAGACTATATCGAAGGCCGCGACCGCGCGGTGGTGGAAGCGGCGCTCGGTACCGGCGGCCTGGCCACCTACGCGGATTGGGACAGTGGGGTCGTCGTGGCCGCCTCGTACTGGGATGAGCCCGCGCACTCCAGCGAGGCGGTCCTGACGGAGGTCCGTCGCGATGTTGAGCTGCTCGCCGGCGGCACTGTCACGGCGGAACAATACGAAGTCACGGCGAGGGTCTGGCACTCCCGGCCCGGGCGGGGCGCGATTGTGCTGGTGCACGGCGTGCAGCTTGAGTCCGCGAGACTCGACGACGCGGTCCCTTTCCTCAGCGGGGTGCTGCTGCCGGAACTGGCTCAGTATGAGAGGCCGTGTATCGCCGAGATTTTGGTGGACAGGGACTCGAGTTCAGCGGTCGTGTTGACGGTATGGGAAAACGAGCATGTCGCCGGGGACGCGAGTCCAGCTGTCGAGGCCCTCCGAGCTCGTGGGGTTGAGCATGGTGTCAAATTTGTCACCACCACTCGGTACACCCTCTTCGGCGTCTCCCAGGGCGGGGTACCGGGTGTCGAGCTGTGGCTTCCCCCGCTCGGCCCGTGACCGGCCGTGGTCCGGCACCTGTGAGCCCGTCACTGCGGCAGGCGCCCGGCGCGACGGTTACAACCCACAGATCGTAACAAGTTGCGCGGCGCGCGGCTGATCGCCTCGCCCCGGCACGCGGACGCGCTGCTCGTGACCGGCCCTTCCGCCCCTGGGGTTGAGCGCACGGACCAGTTCGTGCCCACGCGCACCCCTGCCCTCGTCACGCTCGTGTCCCTTGGGCCGATCCTCACCGAGTCCGCCGCCACCAGCACACGTATCAGCCTGATCGCGCTGCACCTCGCGGCGGCCCTTGTCCTCGTACCAGTGTTCCGGCACTCCAGGCGCCCTCAGCCGCCGACGCACCCGATGTGAGCCCTCGCCGAAGGGACGGTTCAGAAACCTCGTGCCTGATCACGCCATCAGACACTCGGACGTGCTGCGCAGCCGGGAGATCTACGCCGGACATCACGGGACTGTTCCAAGATCGGCTCTGGCTCAGAAACGGTGGTGGGGCGGGTTCAGCTGAGCAGGATGCGTTGTCGGAGTAGCGGGAATCCGGCTCGTCCGTACATCTGTCTTTTGATCGCTTTAAAAGTTACGTGGAATCTGGTCGGGCGGTTGATCATCTCCGTCCGGTGTGACCACGGACTTGGGAGATGGCTTGAGCGACAGCGTGGTGCTGGAGCGGAAGTGGCCGGTACTCGGCCGACACGAGCGGGCGGCTGAGTGGCTGCGGGTATGGGCTGATCTGGGGCGTGCCCGGCGGACGATCGACGCCTACGCCCTTGGGCTGGCTGAGTATCTGTTGATGTGCGAGCGGGAGGGCGTCGACCCGATCGCCGCCAGCCGAGCACACATCGCTGTCTACGTCCGCGAGTTGACCGAGCGGCGCAGCCGCGGGGGCGTGAACGTCGTGTCGATCGACTCTGGGTCGGGGCTGGCCAACGCGACGATCCAGCAGCGATTGGTGCCGGTGCGGCTGTTTTACGACTACTTGATGGAGGAGGGGGTGCGGGAGGCCAACCCGGTGGGCCGGGGCCGTTACACGCCTGGGCGGCGGGGAGGCGGCCACGAGCGCGGTTTGGTGCCCCGGTTGACGAAGCTGCCGTGGATCCCGTCCGAGCGGGAATGGGCGGAAGTGCTCGGTGTGGCGGCGAGAGAGCCGGTTCGCAATCGGGTGATGCTCGCGTTGGCCTATGACGCGGCGTTGCGGCGGGAGGAGCTGTGCTCGTTGCGCACCGATGATCTGGACCCGGCGCACCGGACGCTGCGGGTGAGGGCGGAGACGACCAAGAACCGGCTGGAGCGCGTGGTGCCGTACTCGGCCTCCACTGGCGTGCTGTTGTCGGGCTACTTGGCCCACCGGGCAAGGATCAGCCGGGCGCGCGGGCCGTTGTTCCTGTCCGAGTCCCGCCGCAATCACGCACAGCCGTTGAGCTTGTGGACGTGGTCGAAGGTCGTCCGGAAGATCGCTCTGGACGCTGGAGTCCCGCGGTTTTCCACCCACACCACAAGGCATCTGTGCTTGACGGACCTGGCGCGGATGGGCTGGGAGCTGCACGCCATCGCGACCTTCGCCGGACACCGGACGACCGACGCGACCCTGGCCTACATCCATCTGTCCGGCCGGGACTTGGCCGACAAACTCGCCAAGGGCATGGAACACATCCACGCCTGGCGCGTCGCCGCGCTCACGGACGGCCCGGTCGCGGGGACGCCGCGGTGACCGCGCCGCGGTCGGGGACCGCCGAGGTGGTGTCTGGGGCTCGGTGGCGCTCGCCGTTGGCTGGGCGGCGGTTCGACACCACGGTCGCAGTCCGGGCCGAGGAGGCGACGGCGATCCAGGAGCTGGGCGTGGACAACCTGCGCCGGCTTCAGCGCCACGATGCGTCCGCACCGGGCTGGCGTGTGATCCGGCGGCTGCTGCGCCCGATCGACACGGTCAATGCTGGTCTGGACTCACCGCCGACCCCGCATCGGCGACGCGCCATGCTGGACGTGGTCGCCGTGCTGCTGGTGCGTTCCGCCGAGCTCGGCAGGGCTTTCTGGGGCTGGACCACCGAGGAGTGGGTCTACCTGCTGGGTCGCGACCAGCCGGAGTTCTGCCGCCACGCGCCAGCCTGGGCCGGCGACGAGGTCCGGCCCTACCTCGCGGCCCACGCCTATCTTCTGGGCTCCTTCAACGGGTTCCACGCGATGGCCGGCTTCCACCGGCTCAGGCTGTCCTGGCGGATCTTCGGGCAAGACGGCGTGAACAGCGAGATCGCGCGGGTCCGTGCAATCCTGGCGCGGTGGGGCTACCAGCTTGGGCGCGATGACGACCAGTTACTGCCGAATGTGGTCTGCCAGCTGTTCCTGTTCAACCGCAGCCCGCACCTGGAGGACCTGAGCACTGAGCTGTTCGACCGGTTCCGCGGCGACCGGCTGTTGCAAGGCGCGCGGTTGAACACCCTCTACGCGACGCAGCGGGCCGTGGCCGAGTTGGGGTTCTGCGACCCGCCCCGGCCGCGCACCGGCGACCACTCCACCAAGGCGACCGGCGGCGCCCCGGCTTGGGAGCAGTGGGTGAACCAGTGGCACGAGACCTCGACGCTGACACACCGCACCCGCGGCCAGACCCGCTCCAACCTGCTCAGGGTCGGCCGTTGGCTCGCGGCCGAGCGCCCCCAGGACGCTGATCCATCCGACTGGACCCGCAAGAACAACACATCAACAAGATCAGGAACGCACCAGCGTCACGGTCACAGAGCCTGCCGGATCACCTGAACGTGACACGCCGGCAGCGACCACCGTTTCTGTGCCAGAGCCGATCTCTTGACAGGCCCGTCCTCCCGGGACGGTACTGGCACTGGTTGCTCTCAGCATCGCCTGCCGATATCTGTGCGGCGGCGATCCTCAGCCACCGCAACGCTGATCTTGTCGCCGCTCGTGCCCGGTCGAGACCTGGCGCTTACCGCGCACATACGTCGACGAAATCAGCGCGCGCCTTGCCCGCTTGCTGGCTGACCCACCGGTCTCGCAACCAGTCCGGCCACGAGTCCAGTACAGCGGCGCAATAAAGCGACGCCGAGTCACTACCGGGGTGGGCGCGAAGCTCGCAACGCACGGCAAGCTCGGCAGCGCAGTCCTCGGCCGGCCGAACGGCACAGGCGCCAACCCGCCGGCCAACCGCCACGCATCAAGCGATCCGACAAGCAGGTCCCGCAATCCGCGGTCACCACCCGCGCCGTGTACCACCTCGACCGCCAACCGCACCGCTCTCGCGGCTGAGCGGCGGCGAGAACGCCTCAACCGCCATCCAGCTATCCCACCTCGAGAAACCGTGCGGGCGGCCGCGGACGCCTCAACGTGCAGCCGGTCCACCACGCCAGCACCGGCCAGAGGCAGCGCCGCACGGCTCGCGGAAACTGCCACGACGCGCGCGGTCTGCGCGGCGTCTGTCACCGGCACAGAAGCCAACCACGGGGCCAGGGGCATCAGCGCCGGACGCTGTTCCCTGGCCCGCTATGGCGAGATCGCGCTGACATCGGTGCTGACCGCCCACCTGAGCTTCCCTCGGTTCTCCGGAGACTTCCGAACCAGGTTTGATCATGCAAACCGTGGAAGGAAGTCATCGTGTCCGCACCGAAGAAGTATCCCGATGAGCTGCGCGAACGTGCGGTGAGGTTGTATCGGGAGGCCGACCCGAAGCCGGTCAAGCGGTGGTTGGCCGAGCAGTTGGGTATCCATCCGGAGGCGTTGCGGAGCTGGATCCGCCAGGATGAGGCCGATCGCGGTGAGTGTGCTGATCAGCCGAGCACCCAGATGCTCGAGGAGAACCGGCGGCTGCGCCGGGAGAACGCCGAGCTCAAGCGGGCCAACGAGGTGTTGCGGGCGGCCAGCGCTTATTCGCGGCCGAGATCGGCCCGACCCGGAGGTGGTCATGAGCTTCATCGACGCCCATGACTTCCCGGTCGGTCTCGTGCCGCGGGTCCTGTGCATCCCGTCGTCGACCTACTACGGCTGGCGGGCGCGCCAGGCTCGGCCCAGTGAGTGGGCGCGCGGCGACGCGGAGCTACTGGAGCGGATCCAGGCCATTCGGGCGTCGCACGAGTTCGCGGCCACCTACGGCTCACCGAGGATGTGGCTGGAGCTGCGACGCCAGGGCGTACGGTGTGGGCGCAAGCGCGTCGAGCGGATCATGCGTGAGCACAACCTGCGCGGCGCGTACCTGCGCAAGGGCTGGAAGGGCGGCTCTACCCGGTCCGACCCGCGTCACACCGCCGCTCCGGACCTGGTCAACCGCGAGTTCGCCACCGAGGGGCCGAACCGGCTGTGGGTGGCTGACCTGACCCGGATCATGACCGGTGAGGGTGTGTTGTGGCTGGCCTCGGTGCGCGATGCGTTCTCCAACCGGGTCGTCGGCTGGGCCACCGCGGCCCGCGCGGACACCGACCTGGTGCTCACCGCGCTGGAGTACGGGCTGTGGTCGCGCGACGTGCGCGCCGGTCAGCTCGTGCATCACTCGGACAAGGGCCCAGTACACCGCGATCCGGTTCACCCAGCGCCTGGCCGACGCTGGGATCGCGCCGTCCACCGGCAGCGTCGGAGACAGCTACGACAACGCGCTCGCCGAGAACCTGTGGTCCACGATCAAGATCGAGCTGCTGTACTGGCCTGGTACCAGCTTCGCCACCCGGGCCGAAGCCGAAGCAGCGCTGTTCCGCTACATCGACGGCTGGTACAACCCCCGCCGCATCCAGCGAGGGCTCAGCGGGCTCTCACCCGACGAGTACGAGCAGGCCCACCACACCCTCCACCAGCAACCGGCCCAGCCGGCTACCCTCCAACCCGAGCCGGCCAATCACAGATAAACAAGTCTCCGGCAAACAGGGGGAACCTCAACCCCGTCCGCGCACTGCGCATGAAGCGTTGGCACCTCGGCGGGCTGGACGCCGACACCCCGACCGCGGGCCGCCTGCGCGACACCCTGCGCGTTCTGCTCGAGGTCCACCTGAACCAGCGCGAGGCCGCCCGCCAGCTCGGCGTGCACCCGCACACCATCGCCTACCGCCTGCGGCAGATCGAGGCCCAGCTCGGCTACCCGGTCAGCGAACGGGCGGCCGCGCTGCACGCCGCGCTGCTGGTGCGGGACGTCCTGGGCTGACCCGCCTCCCACCCCGGCTGCGGCCGGCGGTGCTGTCCGCCGAGTGGGTCCTCCAGGGTGGGCGCAAGGTCAGCGACGCAGCGTCTGGGCGGGTGGCTCACCGAACCTCGCCCGATAGAGGGAGGCGAAATGGCCATGGTGGGTGAAGCCCCAGCGGGCAGCGATCTCGGTGACCGTGGTGGCCCGCGGGTCGGCGTCGAGCAGCTCGGCGTGGATCCTGTTGAGCCGGACCTGACGCAGGTGGCGCATCGGAGAGATGCCCGTGGCCCGGGTGAACGCGGACTGAAGCGCGCGCACACTCACGTGCACGGCCTGGGCGAGCTCGCCGACCGTCCAGGGATGTTCGGGCCGTTCCTCGAGCAGCGCGGTAGCCTCACGCACCGCGCGGGGTGACGCGATGGGGGCGGGTTTGTCCAGCTCAGCGGTGTAGTTGTGCCGCTGAGCCAACAGCAGGTTGTCCACCAGCAGGTTCTCCAGCGTGCGGGTGGTCAACGGGTGCGGCGAGCGGCCCTCGCGCCGTTCCGCCTCGTTGAGCACCAGCCGCAGCGCGTCCAGCCAGCCCCGAGCGGTCGGCGCGGTCAAGTTCATCTCCGGGGCGAAGGTGACCGGTTCGGTAATGCGCCGGTCCAGGTGCCGTTCCAGCTCGCGGTCGAGGCTCGCCTGCGGCAGCAGCACGGCGACCTGACAGCTACCGCCGCTCCACAACAGCTCACCGGCGGCGCCCGGGCCCAGCACAGCCGCCACCGAAGGAGTGGACCGCACCACGTGCCGCTGCACCCGCCAGATCGCGCCGCCGGTCAGCGGGAGGGTGACGTGGTAATACGGGGTCGCTCCGCTGAGGATCTGGGTGTCCGAGCCGAAACGCAGATAGCCGGTGGTCAGCTCCCCGATTCCCACCGCGTTCATGTGCAGCTCGAAGTCGTCGCCGGGCGTGGCCACGCGCAGCTGCAGCGGGAGGCGGGGCAGCACCCGTTGCAGCACATCGGTGGCAAGGGCGATGTCATCCGTGCGGGCCACCGGGTAGGCGGCGAGTAGCTCATCGGTTACGCCGGGGTGCACCGCCAATGCCGCCTCCTGCCCTCTCATCGGGATAGCCGGGACCGTTCGCCTTCGGACGTTATGCCATCGGAATTCGATCACTGCCGGCAGCCGGGGGACCGCCGGAGAGTGCGCGAACGTGACGGCGGGCGGCGCTTTTCGGATCGATGGACGGGTGCGCCGCCGGGTTGGCTGTCGGAGCCGGCGGCGCATCGACCGTCGGCGTCGGTTTGGCAAGTGGAAAGAGGTTGACCCGACATGCCCGTGAGCCCTCGGCGTGGCCGCCTGGCGCTGACCGTCCAGCGGGTCCGCACCGAACCGGGGCTGCTCCGCAACGCCGTGGTGGTGCTCGCGCTCATCGTCATCGCCGGTGTCGTCGGCGGGATCATCCTGGGCAATCAGCGGTTTGTGCCGCCGTGGAGCGACCGGCTGGTGATCAGCGCGGAATTCCCCGCCACCCCGGGCATCAGCCCGGCCAACGGGCAGGAGGTGCGCATCGCCGGAGTCAACGTCGGCGACATCACCGACGCCGAGGTGACCCGGCAAGGCAAGGTGCGGCTCACCCTTTCGGTGGAGCATGGGCACCGGCTATACGAGAACGCCAGCCTGCTGCTGCGTCCGAAGAGCCCGCTCAACGAGATGTACGTGGCGATCAGCCCGGGCGGCCCGCCGGCGCGGGAGGTCGGCGCGAATCACGTCTTCCCGATCGAGTCGACGGAGCGACCGATTCAGGTGGACGAGGTGCTGCGGCACCTGGACGACAACGCGCAGCGGATGCTCACCTCGCTGCTCGCCGAGTCAGACACCGCACTCACCAGTGCACGCACCGCGCTGCCCGGCGGCCTCGACGCCACCCGGCAGGTGGCCAATGACCTGCGGCCAGTCGCCGAACAGCTGGCCCGACGCAAGGAACTGATCCGCCGGCTGGTCACCTCGGTCGGGCAGATCGCGCACGCGGTCGGCGGGGACGACCAGCGGCTGCGCACACTGGTCGCCAGCCTGCAGACCACGCTGCGCACCTTCGGCGGCCGCGCCCCGCAGGTGGACCAGACGCTGGCCGAGCTGCCCGGCCTGGTGGACCAGTTGCGCCACTCCACGAACAAGGTGCGGAACCTGTCCGACCAGCTCGACTCCACACTGCGCAACCTGGCACGCGCCTCGGACGCGTTCCCCACCGCGATGCGGGAGCTGCGCGGCACCACCGACCGGCTGGACACCGTCGTGGACACCGCCGATCCATTCCTGGACGCCGCCAAGCCGGTGCTGGCCGACCTGCGGCCGTTCGCGGCTCACCTGGACGAGGCGTTGCCCGAACTGCGGGCCGCGACCAAGCCTCTGGACCCGGTAACCGACGCGTTGCTGCCCTACCTGCCAGACGTCGCCGCGTTCACCGTGCAGACCCGATCTCTGTTGAGCTTGCAGGACGCCAACTCAGGCATCCTGCGTGCCGCCGTCCCGATCAGCTCGCACTTCCCGCCCCCCACCCTCGGCCCGAACAACGGGATCAAGCCGATCACTGTGCCGGGCGCTCGATAGGTGCACGGGCTAGATCACTCTGGTCCAGCGACTCCGGCAGCACCTGCCCGCCGTCGACGATCAACGCCTGGCCGGTCACGAACGAGGCCTCCGCGCTGGCCAGGTAGACCGCCGCGTGACCAATGTCGTCCACGGTCCCCAGCCGACCGCCCGGGATCGTGCGCTCCATGCTCTGGCGGGCGTCGCCCATCAGGCACAAGCTCGCCGGTCCGACCATCAGCCGTGCCGAGATGCTGGCCACCTGGACCCGCAACGGGGTCGCCCTGCTGGGCTGGGAGGACATCGGCAGCCTGACACCCGGCTACCACGCCGACGTCACGATCGTGGACCGCAACCCGGCCACCGGTGGGCTGGATGCGCTCGAAGAGACGCAGGTGCCGCGGACGATCCTCGGTGGACGAGCGGTCTACGACAACGGTGCGGTGAAAGAAGCCTGACTCAGGCGCCCGGCCAAGGGAGCGCGACCGGCCAGGCTGCCCAGCCGATCATCGTGCTGGGGCAGCTCCCGGCGTCGGGTATGCGCGGCAAGTCACCACGGTGAGAATCCAGACCGGCGCTGATGGAGTCAGCGCCGGCCCATCCGGTCGGAACTTGGCGTTTGCGAGTCGAGCGGCCTAGCGGCGATCGTCCCGGCCGTCGTCCGAGGTGGTGTGTTTGCTGAGCAGGCGGTGGATCTCGTGGAGGGTCAACCCGCGTTGATAGGGCAGGAGCGTTCTGCTGCGCCACACGCCACCGGGGGCCTCGTCCACGCGCACCAGGATGTACTTGCCGTAATTCATCGTTCGGAGATTGCGCCGTCGGCTTCTGCGCAGCTCCCAGCCGTGGCGTCGAGCCATCCGACGCACGCGGTCTTCGTAGGCCTGGTAGTCGGTCTCGGTCATGGCGTTGATTCGCTCAGGGGTAGGGACGTCAACGTCCATGGCCGAAACGGTACTCAGAACAACGCTGCCCGTGAGGCCGCGAAAGGCGGGCGATTCGGCTGCTCACGTACTAGATGATCGATTCCGTGAAGGTGGCGTGTCGATCAGCCTGGGCATGGGAGGAGGGCGGCCATGATCGACTGTGACGAACGACCTGGACGCCCTCCTTACCGCACTGTATGTGGAGATCGACGATCATGTGGTGCCGGCTCGCCGGGGTCGGGGACGACGTCCCCGCCTCAGCGACGCCGAGTTGTTGACCCTGGCCGCGGCACAGGTGTTGCTCGGGGTCGACACCGAAGCGCGGTGGATCCGGTTTGCCTACTGCCGTCTCGGTCACCTGTTTCGGTATCTGCCCAAGCAGCCCGGCTATCACAAGCGTCTGGTCGCGGCGGCGCCGTTGCTGGCCGTGGCGATCAGCCATCTGGCCAAGGTCAGCCCGTCGTGGTGTGACGATCTGCGCTTGATCGACGCCACACCGCTGCCGTGCGGTACCTCGCGAGAGACCGCGAAACGCTCGGACCTGACCGGATACGCCGGCTACGGCTACTGCGCCGCGCACTCCCGGTTCTACTGGGGATTCAAGCTCTACCTGCTCGCGGCCCCGGACGGGATGCCGATCGCCTGGTGTCTGGCCGACCCCAAGACCGGGGAACGCGAGGTGTGCTTGGACCTGTTGACCATCGCCCGCGAGACCGGTCGCCTGCGCGCGGCCACCACCATCTTGGCCGACAAGGGACTGGCCAGCCGCGAGATCGAAGGCCAGATCGCCGCGCTGGGCGTCATCATGCTCCGCCCGGACCGGCGCGACGAACGCGTCCGACACGGCAACCTGGGCGGGGTCCGACAGTGGATCGAGTCGGTCTTCGACACGCTGAAAGGCCAACTCGGGCTCGAACGACACGGCGGCCGCACCTGCCAGGGTGTCGGTACCCGTGTCGCTCAACGCCTGTTCGCCCTGGCCGCGGCGATATGGCACAACTGGGCCACCAACGCCCCCATCAAGCGCAGTCTCACCGCCTACGACCACTGACACGCACCAACATCACGGAATCGATCATCTAGTCGGCGTAGGTGGTGAACGCGAGTGGTGAGCAGGCGGGCAAGTCCCAGCGGCTCTCGGCGAGCAGCGCGGCGGCGACCGCCTGTTGGGCGCCAAAGGCGCGCCGACCGAGCAAGGCGGGCGCCGCGTCCAGCGAGGTCAACAAGCGTCGCGCGTGGCGGTGTCCGGGCGCGTCGTCTCGGCACGGAAGGATCTCGCCGATCCGCCCGACCATGCTGATCAGCGCCTTCGGTTGCGCGGGTTCGCCGGTTGCCTCATAGCCCAGATGCACGGCCTCGGCGATGGTGACCCGCGCGTCCGCCAGTACATGCCGCCGCAGCGTTGCTATGACGTCGGTGTCGGCCCCATCTGGTGTGCCGCCTGGCAGTCGGTAGATCCCGTCGCCGTGATCGTGCAGCAACACCCGGCCCGCGTAGTCGACCAACCAGCCATCAACCCGCACCACCGGCATCCCCGGCGGTACCGGTCCCGCCCGCCAACCAACGTCGTCCCCCTCGATCACGCAAGCGACGATAGACGGCTCGCCACTCCTGTCCGCGAGAACAAGCCGGTCGCGGTGCCGACCCATCCGAGTGTTCACGATTGAGCACCGCGGCTCCGCAACATCCGTCAACAGATCAACGGCCAGAAGCACAAACGGACATCTCAGCCACCGCCCGGAGATGTTTCGTCGCACGTCCCTCGAATGGGCGGTGGGTGCTGTCTGTACCCTGCCCCGCGCCGCGGATGCGCGGTGGCCGAAGGGGGTCGTCGCCTAGGGAACTGTCCCCCGACCCCCAGGCGGCGACCCCATTCGGTGCAACCAGCGCTGTTACGCCGGTTGTGACGATCTAAGCAGCAGCTCACCGACAACTCGATACTTAACGGAATTTCAAACAAGGTGTTGCGCGTTCGGGTGATAGCTCGGCCGGGTTGGCCGCCAAGGCGCGGCCCGAGACGGCGGGTCCCGGTGTGGATATCGTGTCCAGGCGGAGCTGGGCGTGCACCGCGGTGGCGACCTGGTCGGGTGGGTTTCGGGTGAGGTTGACCGCGTTGAGGGCGCCCGATGAGCGCTAGCCACTCTCGCCCATCGACCCGCTCGTGTGGGGTGCGTTGACGGTGGTGTTCGTCGACTCGATGACCTCCGATTTGGGGGCGCCGAGCTGGTTGAGATGTGAAGAGGCCTGGATGCGGGTTCCTCGCGTGTGCCTTCCCGCCTCGTCACCGGGTCCGACCCATCCGGCCGGCAGTTTGCGAGTGGTCCCTGGTCGGTTAGGCCGGTCCGGGAACTGGTTCGGCCGGCGTCTGCGCTGGTTGGGTCTGCCGGGCCGCGCCGGGCATCAGCACCAGGGCGATCAGGGAGACCACCGCGCAGGCGACGATGTACCAGCTGATTCCGGTGCTCGAACCGGTCTTCGCCAGCACCGCCGCCGCGATCAGTGGCGCCGGGCCGCCGGCGATCACCGAGGCCAACTGGTAGCCAAGACCGGCGCCGCTGTAGCGCACGTTGGTGCCGAACGTCTCCGCGATGAGCGCGGCCTGCGGCCCGTACTGGACGTCGTGCACCACCAGCGAGATGACGATGGCCAGCAGCACCAGCCCGGAGGAACGGGTGTCCAGCAGCTGGAAGTACGGGAATGCGTACAGCCCGGTGCACACCACGCCGATGCCGTACACCAGTTTGCGGCCGAACCGGTCGGACAGGTGTCCGAACAGTGGCACGCTGACCAGCCCGAGCGCGGCGGCGACCATGGTGTCGTTGAGCAGTTGGCCCCGGGGGAGCCCCAGCTGTTTGGTGCCGTAGGTCAGTACGAAGGTGATGAACAGGTAGAACGGCGCCTGCTCGGACAACCGTACGAACGCCGAAGTGAGGATCTCCCGGGGGTGTCGCCGAATCGCTTCCCACACCGGGGTGCGCTCCACCGCGCGACGCTGCTTGACCTCGGCGAAGTCCGGGCTCTCCATGACCCGCAGCCGCACCCACAGACCCAGCGCGATGAGCACCACGCTGAACAGGAACGGCAGCCGCCACCCCCAGCTGAGGAACCCGGGCCCGGACAGCGCACTGCTCGCCTGTACCGCGCCGGTGGACAGCAGCAAGCCGATCGGCACGCCCAGCTGCGGCATGCTGGCCATCAGACCCCGGCGGCGCTCGGCGCCCCACTCCATGGACAGCAGCACCGAGCCACCCCACTCGCCGCCCACCCCGATGCCCTGCGCGACCCGCAGCAGGGTGAGCACGATCGGCGCGACCACGCCCATCGTCGCGTAGCCGGGCAACAGCCCGATCAGCGTGGTGGCCACACCCATCAGCAGCAGCGTGCTGACCAAGGTCGCCTTGCGGCCCACCCGGTCGCCGTAGTGCCCGAACACCGCCGCTCCCACCGGGCGGGCGGCAAACCCGACGAACAGCGTGGCGAACGACTGGAGTATCCCGGACCCGGGTGAGCTGTGTGGGAAGAACACCGCTGGGAAGGCCAGCGCGGCGATCGTGCCGTACAGGAAGAAGTCGTACCACTCGATTGTCGTGCCGACGGTGCTGGCGATCACGGCGCGGCGCCGGTGCACGCGGTCCTGGGGTGGGTTCGTCATTGGACCTCCCAAAGTGGCTGAGCCATTCGGCCAGGCAGCCAGTGGGCCGGAATGTTGCTGGCCTGAGCCGGTCGCGTCAAGAGGGAGCGAGGCGGGGGCAGGTGCTGTGTCAGGTCTCGCGAGCGGTTCACCGCGCCCCGGCCAACGCCGCAGTGGACGAACAGGCAATCGCGAGTTCGGATCCCGAGTTCTCAGTCGGGCATCCGGGTCCCAGAGAATTCACATCTGGCGCTCCTAGGGTGACCCGGCCGCGTGACCAACACGCGCGGTGAGTCGAAGGGTGGCGCGGTGAATCTGCTGCAGGCTGTGGCGCTGGGCGTGGTGGAGGGGCTGACGGAGTTCCTGCCGGTGTCCTCGACCGGGCATCTGACGATCGCCGAAAAGTTGCTGGGCTTGCGGGTGGATCGCATTATGTAGTGTTTCTACTGTAGCTGTTCTACTTGAGTGCGGGGTTGTGACGGTAGCGTGCGCGGAGGAACGAGTGGATGCGCTCGGTGCTCGCCCTCGAATGGGTCCGCCCAGCGGGTACGCGTCGCGCCGGCGGACAGGCCGCTGGCTGGAGGAATCGCACTCGGTGACCGTGCCGCGTCCGCTCACCGTGGTGACCGACCACATCGCGGACTTCGCTCACGTCGCCGCTGCGCTTCCCGCCGTGCTCGTCTGTGCCCGGCTCGATACTGGCGTGCCCCGGGTCGGCTCGCGCTGGCGGGTTCGGATCGGCGGCTTTCGGCTCCCGGGAGAGCTCGAGTGCACGTTGACGCGGCGGCGGCCACATTGGGTCACCTTCACCGCCAGCCGCGCCGGCGCGGCCTTCACGCTCGACTACGCCTGTGTCGACCTTGACCATTCCACCGAGGTGCACGCCTCGTTGCAGTATGAGGAGGCGCGTGGGCCGGCCGGGTGCGGTCGCTGGTTGATCGCCAGGCCCCTGGGGGCCGCGGTCCGTGCCGCGACTAGTGAGCTCGTCACCTGGTCGATCGATCAGTGAGCTGAGGGGTTGGACCGGTCGCTGAGCGCACTCGCCGCGGACCAGATCGGCTCGGAGCGTAACGACGGGCGGTGGCCGCGGAATCGGTGCTAGGCGGCCAGCGGGGTGCACCCCCGTCCTCGCGGGGTGCGTCGGCCGGTATTCGCGGGTGATCTCGCCGCACGACCGGGTTGTTTCTCATCGGCTTCACATCAACGGGTTCCTACGGTGACCAACCGCGCCGGTCGGTGTGATCGGTTTCGTCGCCTCGGGTTGTCGCGGGGCCTGACTGATGGGAGAGCGATGTCCTCTTCGAAGCATTCGCGGAGAGGTATGGAAGTCCCCAGGCACGCTGCGGGGTATGTGATGCGGAAGCTGCCGCATGTCACCGTGTTGTTCTGGGTGCTGAAAACCATCGCGGTCACGTTGGGTGAGACCGCGGGAGATTTGTTCGGTATCGACCTCCAGCTCGGCTACGCCACCACCGCGATCGTCTTCATGGTGTTCTTCTGCGTGGTGGTGACCCTGCAGGTGCGCGCGGACCGGTTTCACGCGGGCCTGTTCTGGGCGGTGGTGTTGTCGACCAGCACGGTGGGCACCGAGATCTCGGACTTCATGAACCGGGGGTTCGGCCACGCCAGCGATGACGGCGGCGGCATCGGCTACACCTGGGGCGGGATCATCCTCGCCACCATGTTGGCGGCCGTGTTCGTGGTGTGGTGGCGCACCGGGCAGACCTACGACGTGGAGAACATCGCCACCCGCAAGGGCGAGATCCTGTACTGGGTGGCGATCCTGATCTCCAACACCCTGGGCACCTCGAGTGGTGACGTGTTGGCCCATGACACCCCGCTGGGGTTCCGGGGCGCGTTCTTCGTGATCGCCGGGATCATGGTGCTGCTGGTGGCCGCGCACTATCTGACCCCGATCAACGGCACGGTGCTGTTTTGGGTCGCGTTCGTGCTGACCCGCCCGCTGGGCGCAGCCGGCGGTGACTACCTGGTCAAACCGGTCGACGAGGACGGCCTGGGTTGGGGCACCTTGTGGGGTTCGGTCGCCCTGCTGGCCGCGCTGGTCGGGTTCGTCGTGTTCCAGACCGTTCAGCTGCGTCGTGATCCGCTCGAGCCGCTGCCCGCTCCCCGTAACCGCTTGACCGGCGAGCCGGAACGAGCCAACGGCGCGCTGGTGTCGCTGAGTGGCTGAAAGGGGGACACCGGGTGGGGTGGGACCTGGCCCCGATCGGGTCTCACCCCACCACCAGCGTCGCGGGCAGCCAGATCGTGGCGACCGCGCCACCGGAGGGGCGGTTGTCGATGTGGGCGCTGCCGCCGTGCGCCTCGCTGATGGCGCGCACGATCGACAGGCCCAACCCGGTCCCTCCGGTATCGCGGGAACGGGCGTGTTCGGGACGCTGGAACCGCTCGAACGCGATGGGCAGGAAGTCCGGAGGCAGCCCGGGACCTTGGTCGGTGACCTCGATGGCGACGGCGCCGTCCGGGCGGCGGGCGGCGGCCAGAGCGACCGGGGTGGTGGGCGGGCTGTGCCCGATGGCATTGTCGAGCAGGTTGTTGACCGCCTGCAGCAGCCGGTCGGCGTCGGCGGTGATGCGCAGGTCGGCTGGGCATTCGACGGTGACCGGGGGCTGGTGGTCGCGGGCGTTGCCCCGGCGGGCGGCGGTGCGCAACAGCTGGTCGAGTTGGACCGGGGTCGGGCGCAGGATGGGTTGGTGGTTGTCCACCCTGGCCAGCAGCAACAGGTCCTCGGCCAGTCGGATCAGCCGTTCGGTCTCCTGGCTGGCTTCGGCGATGGCCTGGCGCAGCTGGGTGGCGTCGCGGTTGGGGCGGGCGGCCAGCTCGAGCTCGGTGCGCAGGATGGCCAGCGGGGTGCGTAGTTCGTGGCCGGCGTCGGCAACGAACCGCCGTTCGCGTTCCAGCGCGTCGTGCAACCGGTCCAGCAGCTCGTTGATGGTCGTGCCCAGCGCGGCGATCTCGTCTCGGGTGCCCGGTACGGCCAGGCGCCGCTCGGGGTCGTGGGCACTGATCGCGGCGGTCTGTTGACGCATGCGTTCGACCGGGCGCAGCGCCGCGGCGGCGAGCAGCCACGCGGCCAGCCCGGCCAATCCGACCGCTATGGGCCCCAGGATGAGGAACGCGGCGCGCACGCGTTCGACGGCGTCATCGGCGATGTCGGTGCCGGCGCCGACTACCACGAGCACCCGGGCACCGTCCGCCGGCGCGGTGGCGGCGAGGATCCGGGTGCGGCGGCTGTCGATCGTGGTGGTGAACACGGTCTGTCCGGCCAGCGCCTGTTGGCGCCGCGCCGGGGAGAGGTCGAATCCGGCGGCGCTGGCGTTGCTGGCCAGCACGGCGCCGTCCACGGTCTGGACCTGGGTGAGCTGCGCGCCCGAGACGAGTACCGGCGGCGCGGTGCCGGCGGCCAGCTGCTGGGTCAGCGCGGACAGCCGGGCGAGCAGCTCGTTGTCCGTGGTGTCGTCGAGGTTGTCGCGCAGCTGGTGCAGGAACAGCACCGCCGTCACCGCGATCGCGAGCGCGGTCGCGACCGCGAACAGCGCGGTCAGCCGAAGTTTCAGTGGCATCTGGTCGGCATCCGGGTCGGCGGGGTCAGGGACGCCCGCCGGATCGTTCGAGCCCTCGTTCGCGCACGGGTTGCTCGCGGAGCCGGTATCCGGCGCCGCGCACGGTCTCCAGTTGCCGCAGCTGGAACGGTCGGTCGATCTTGCGGCGTAGGTAGAGCACGTACTGGTCGACCACGTTGGAGGTGCCGTCGTAGGCGTAGTCCCACACGTGTTCCAGGATCCGGGTACGCGAGAGCACCTGTCCGGGGTGGGTCAGGAACAGCCGCAGCAGCGCGAACTCCTTGGTCGAGAGCTCCAGCTCCGCGTCCCCGCGCCACGCGCGGCGGGTCGCCGGGTCCAGCCGCAGGTCCGCCGCGCTCAATTCGGTGGGGCGCTCGACCGCGCCGCGGCGGATCAGCGCCCGCACCCGCGCGGACAGTTCGTCGAAGGAGAAGGGTTTGACCAGGTAGTCGTCGGCCCCGACGTCCAGGCCGGCGACCCGGTCGCTGATCGCGTCGCGCGCGGTGAGCATCAGTACCGGTACCCACCGCCGCTGTTGCCGCAGCTGTTGGCAGAGCTCGATGCCGCTGATGCCGGGCAGCATCACGTCCAGTAACGCCGCGTCGTAGCCGAACTCACACGCGTGCCACAACCCGTCGGGTCCGGTGGCGGCCACGTCGACGGCGTAGCCCTCCTCCTCCAGGCCGCGCTTGAGCAGCGCCGCCATCCGGGGCTCGTCCTCGACCACCAACACACGCATGCGGCCAGCGTAAAGAGGGCGGATGAGAACCGGATGAGAACCAGATGCGCCGGCTCGGCACGGCCAGCCAGCCTCATCATCATCACATCTTCGACAGACGAGCATCCGGTGTCATGACGACACCAGCGCCGCACCCGATGGCGGAATCGCTCGACGACGCGGTGGCGCGACCCCGACCAGGCCGGGAAATGACCGCTTCGGTTCGTGGCGCGATCCGGGGCGCTCTGCTCACGATGTCCAGGCAGGCCCACATCTTGCTCGGCGGTCTCGCCCCCGGCCCGTGGCCGGTCACGCGATCTATCAGGCTGCCACGAGAGGTAAGCGGATCAATGGGCGAGGAAGCGGGCCTGCCGAACCGTGTGATCGACGGGAGGTACCTGTGCTGGAGGCTCACCCTCGCCACCCGGCCCGTGACCAGCGGCCGGTATCGAGCACGCCCTGGCCAGTACACGGGCACCCCACCGGCCACGACCTTCCTGCGGGCCGCCACCCGGCCGGCTTCCCGCGGGGTCGCCACGATCCACCCCCAGGTGCGCGACGCCCTCGCCAAGATGATCACCTGCTGGATCGGGCACCCGAATCACTACACCGACCCGGCCCTCGCGCTCGCCACCGTTCTGCGCCCGCACCAGCCACCGGGGCCCGCGCTGGACCGGCGGCGTGGATCATGAGCCTGACTGGACTCGACACGACGCTGTTTCTGGCCATCAACAACTTCGCGCGCGCCACGCCCTGGCTGCAACCCCTCGTCCGCGCCTACGCGGTCTACGGCGTGGCGCTGTTCGCCGTGCTCCTGCTGGCCGGCTGGTGGTCCGCGCGTACCGACTCCTCGCGCACGCCGCCTCGGGGCACCCCGTTACCGGCGTTGCCCGGTAGACCACGGGCCACGGCGCGGATGGCGGCGGCGCTGTGGGCGCCACTCGGGGTGCTGGTGGCGGTGGGAGCCAACCAACCGCTCGTGGCGCTGGTCGGCGAACCTCGCCCCGCCGCCTTGTATACCAACCTGCTGTTGCTTGTCCCCGCTAGTTCGGATCCCGCGTTGCCCAGCGATCACGCCGTCATGGCCGGAGCGAGCGCGGCCGGGTTGTTCCTGGTCAGTCGCCGCCTGGGCTGGTGGACGAGTGGGGCGGCGGTGGTGATGGCGTTCGCCCGGGTCTGTGTCGGCGCGCACCAGCCGTGGGATGTGATCTCCGGCCTCGGCTTCGGGGCGGTGATCAGCCCGCTCGGCTACGTGCTCTCCCGCCGGGTGCTGGCCTGGGCTGTCCAGGTCGCCGCGACCATGCGGCCGCGGCCACTGGTGACCACCGAACCACTCTTGGGCGTGACGGCTGCTCCGGTCAGGACCGGGGCCGTGACCGGCGAAGACCTCTGCCGGAGCGGACCCGACCGGGAAACGTGGACGGGGCCGGGCCGATCACCCGCATAGGTAGCATCGCTACAGTAGGAACTCTACGTTCGTGGCTGGTGGCTAGTGAAGGGAAGCCCGATGGACGCTGGCGCGCCGCCCCCGTGCGTGCCGATGGAGCCCGTCGACACGTCGTCTGGATCCGCGCGGAGGGTGCTGACGGGCGTGGTATCGGTCGAGACGCTTACCGAGCTTGAGCCTTGGCGGCGTGCGGTGTGGGATCGCTGGGCGGGCCAGTTCGCCGGCGGGGATGTCCGCAGCTGTCCGGGTGGGCGACGTTGCGGGCTCAGGTGGGGTACCGGCCGCTGTACCTGCTGGCCTACCAGGACGGGCAGTTGCTGGGGGGCGCGCAGCTGTTGTTGCGCGGGCTGCCGTTGGTGGGCACGGTCGCCTACCTGCCCTACGGGCCGCTGATCACCCACGGCCCGGGCCGCGACACGGCCCGAGTGGCGCTGTGCGAGGCCTTGCGCGGGCTGCGACGGCGGGGCGTGCGCGCGCTGCTGGTCCAGCCTCCGCCCGGGGCCGAAGACGTCAGCGACGAGCTGTTCGAACTGGGGTTCCGCGAGTCCGACGTGGGCATCGCGCCCACGGCCACCCTGCGTATCGGGCTCGACCGCGACGAGGCCGAACTGCGAGCCCGGTTGAGCCGGCGGCTGCGCACCTGGACCCGCCAGTGGGAAAGCCGCGGTGTGCGAGTCCGCATCGGCGGACCGGCTGACATCGCCGCGTTGGCCGAGTTGTCCGCGCGGACCGCCGCGTATCAAGGCTTCACCAGCTTCCCTGCCTCCTACCTGCGGTTGCTGTATGAGGTGCTCGAACCGGGCGGGCGCGCCGTGCTGCTCGTCGCGGAGATCGGTGGTCGGCCCGTGGCGGCCGAGCTGTTCACCGGCTGCGGGGGCGTGTTGAAGTCCCGCATCACCGGGCTGGACCGCGAGCACCCCGAAGTGGCCCGGTTGCACACGTCGGCCGCGGTGATCTGGGCCGCGATCCGCTGGGCACGAGTGCGCGGCTACGACTGGTTCGACTTCGGCGGCCTGCACCAGGACACGGCAACCCGGTTTGCTGTCCGGAGAACCCTTCGACCGCACGAGCCTGCCCGGGCCGGACCAGTTCAAGCTCGGCTTCGGCGGCCAGACCTACCGCTACCCGCCGGCGGTCGAGCTCATCACGCCCGCGCCGGCGCGGCACGCCTACGACCTCGCCCGCCACAACCGCCACGGTCAACGCCTGGTCGCCCTCGCCAAGACCGCGCTGCGCAACGGGCCACCCACAACACTCCCCACTCACATCGGGCCGTGACCGGCGCCCTCACCAGCACCGTCATCTGCCGCCCGGCCGCCACCCTCGCGTTGGTGCCGCCTCGGTCGCGGCCAGCGCGCGGGCCAGGGTGCTCAGGGTGAGTTGGTGACCCGCGACGTAGCACAGGATCCCGGCCGCGTCCACGCCCACCGCGGAGCGCTATCGCCGAGGAACACGAGAATCGTCAGCGGAAGGTCGCCTCAGACGCTGGAGCGAGGCATGCAACGCCGTCGCGGTCACGGAGCGCTCCATCCGCCGGAGACCCGGGAGGCAACCGGCGATCCTCGCCGGCGCAACCGCTCTCGTCACCCTCAGCGTCCGTGCGCCCACATTCCGACCGTGCCACGACCGGAAACGATCTCGTGTGAGCGGAGTGGGCCGCACCACCCGACAGCGGGCACCCCGGATCGCGGACCTGCAGGTATGCGGCACAGACCAAGGTGACCACCGACAACAGCAGTGCGAGACGCCGCCACTGCGACCCAGCGCTCACGATGTGCCCAGCTCGCGTCGCCACGGCCGCTGTCGTTGACGATCCCGAAGCTCCGCTCGACGGCCCGCGCGCCCCAGCCATCGTCTCGCCGCCCGTGGGGCGAAACGAGATCCGCGATCGTGCCTGGGTCCTCCAGCGCGGTGTGGTCTGCTCAGCCGGCCAACCCGTGCTGGGGTGCCTATCGAGTCCTCCTCCTGGCCCGCGCGGTTCGTCCTGGCTGAGAAAGCATCACATCCAAATATGTAGATATTCTACTGTAGTGGTCCGACATTCAGGTGGGCTGCCTGCGCGGGCGGGAACGCGGGATGAGAGCGTGGACCATGAACGCGATCACCGAGTACGCCGACGGTGACGAGCCCCGACCTTCACAGCCAGCCGGGTCGACTGATGCGCCGACATCCTGGAGCAGACCATCACCCGGGAGATCATCGGGAACCGAGATGCGGCGGGGGCCGCGCGGCCGCGGTCGTCGCGAGGTAGGCAACTCGGAGGTGGCCTGGGTTCCGATTCATAGCTGGTTATCAGTGAAGGACCCACCGTGCGGTGGGATGCTGACGGGCACCGCCAATCCAACTCGGCGGGGAGTGGTCAGCCATGATCCTGAGAGACGTCCTGGCTATCGCTTGGGCGAGCCTGCGGTCCTACCGGCTGCGCTCGATCCTGACCATGCTCGGCCTGGTCATCGGCGTGGCGGCGGTCATCTTCCTCACCTCGCTCGGACAAGGTGTCTCCGGCGCGGTCAACACCGCCGTGGAACCAGTGGCCAACAGCATCACGGTGGTGCCGAAGCTGGCGCCGGTCCCGGGAGGCCCGCCGGCCCGGCCGCTCACCGACGGTGACGTAGCCGCCATCGGCCGGATCCCGCAGGTCGCCGAGCTGGTGCCGTCGGTTACCGGAGCGACCACCGGGGCGGCCGGCCAAACCAACCGGGCCATGACCGTCACGACGCCGAACGTGCAATTCCTGTCCGCGCAGATCGACGGGACCAGCGCAAACTACCTGGCGGCGCAACAGCGGACCCTGGTCGCGGGCCGGTTCTTCACCCCCGACGAGGACCGGGCCGGCGCCAAGGTCGCCGTGCTCGGCACCATGGCCGACCGGACGCTGTTCGGACCGGATCCGCACGCCGCGCTCAACCACGTCGTGCGGGTGAACAACTCGCTGTTCAAGGTCATCGGTGTGTTGCAGTCCTACGGTGCGGCCAACGACAGCGTCCTCATCATGCCGCTGAAAGCGGTGCGCGCCGGCGTCTACGGGGCCAACTTCGGCGCGGGAGCGGACCAGGTCAGCCACCTGACTGTCAAAGCGACCTCCACGTCGGCGGTATCTGCCGCCGAAACGGCCATCTATCAGGTACTCCGCGAGCGACACCACGTCATCGAGCCGCGCTACGACGACTTCCAGGTCCAAGACCTCGGTTCCCGGGTGAAGACCTTCACCGGACTGATCACCTTGGTGACCAACGCCGTGCCGGCGGTCGCGGCCATCTCCTTGCTGGTCGGCGGCATCGGCGTGCTCAACATCATGCTGGTCTCGGTCACCGACCGCACCCGCGAGATCGGCACCCGCAAAGCGGTCGGCGCCCGCGACTCGGCCATCCTCAGCCAGTTCATCATGGAAGCGATCACCCTCGCCGCGCTCGGCGGCCTGATCGGCGTCGCGGTGAGCGTCGCGGGGATTGTGGCACTCGAGCAAGCACTGGCGGCCGCAGGCGGGGTCGCCGCCAGCGGGCCGTTGAGCTCGTTCCACCCGGTCCTGTCCATCTGGCCCATCGCGGGCGCGTTCGGGATCTGCCTGACGATCGGCCTCGTCGCCGGAAGCTATCCGGCCTGGCGAGCGGCACGACTCAAACCCGTCGAAGCGCTGCGCTTCGAGTAGCCGGATACGGTTGCCCGGACCCACAGGCACGACACAATCCGATCACATCACCATCAAATCTGCGCTCTATACCTTTGAACCCGCGGTCGCCTGAATCCGAGGCCGCCGCGCCCGGGTCGGTCGCCGCCGGCGCTGCTCCGGGCACTCCGGCTTGTCGGACTCAAACTGAGAAGCCATCGCGCCGGTCGCTGTTGCTGGCTACGGTCACGGACCGCGATCACCGCTGCCGGTACCGCGATGGATGGGTCGTGCTCACCCGGACCTGATCCGCCGGGACAGCGGCGGCGTGCTCACCTCGCCGCGGCGGCGCGCGCCGTACCAGCGTTGCGCGCTGTGGTAGCAGCGGCGGGTCAGCCGGGCCAGCGTGATCTGGTGTGCGAGGTGCTTTTGGTAGCGCCAGGGCGGTTGTTCGCCTTGGCGGCTGGACATGGAGTAGGCGAAGTCGACCGCGTCCTGTTCGAGGTAGTGATCGATGTTCTCGAACCAGGCTTGGCTGGCTCGCGCGGAGGCCTGGGTGTTGCGCAGCGCGGCCCGGCGGCGGGCGTCGTAGGTGCGCAGGGCGTCGGTGGGATTCGGGTTCTCGTAGATTGACTGGGCGAGGGCGACCGCGTCAATCATCGCCAATCGGGTGCCGGAACCGATGGTGAAGTGGGTGGTGTGCGCGGCGTCGCCGACCAGCGCCACGTTGTTGTGGTACCAGGCCTCGTTGCTGATCTCGGTGAAGCGTAACCAGCGTGCCGCTTGTCCTCGTGACTTGTCGAGAAGGGGCGCCCCGTCGAGGTGGCTGGCGAAGATCTTCTCGAGTTCGCGGACGCTGTCCTCGCTATCGCGTCGGTCGAGCCCGTGTGCTCGCCAGGTCTGTGCGGTGCATTCAACGATGCAGGTACTGTTCCGGGCGCTGGAGGGGTACGCATGGAACCACAGCCAGCCCAACGCGGTCCGTTCGAACGCGAAAGTGAACCGGTTGAAAACCTTCGGCGTGCCCAACCATATGTACCGGTTGTCGCCGGTTTCCTTGCGGGTCCCGAAGCTGTTCTCGTACAGGCCGCGCACGACGCTGCTGGCGCCGTCGGCGCCGATCACGAGATCGGCATCGGCCAGCGTGCGGTCAGCCGCCCAGCCGGCCGGGTCCACCAGGCTGTTTACCGCGCGGTTGTGGATGACCTTGATGCCCAGGGCGTTGGCGCGACGAGCGAGAATGCCGAGCAAGGTGGCGCGCTCGGTGCTGTAGCCGTAGCCGGCCAGATACGCGGTCCGTTGGCCGTGGCGGATTTCCTGCTCCTGCCACAACCGGGATTTCGCGCGAACTTGTTTGGCGCTTTCCAAGTCGTTGGTGAACATCATGTCTAACAGGTTGTCCCAGTAGACGACGCCCCAGCCGTACGTGGCGCCGGGCGGATCGCGTTCGATCACGGTGATCTCGTGACCAGCGTCGCGGCGTTTCATCGAGATCGCGAAGTAGAGCCCGGCGGGCCCGCCGCCGATGCAGACGATTCTCATGATGAGATGCCTCTTTCGCTGGTTATGCGGTTGTCGTATGAGCTGGCACGTGGAGACGGTAAAGCTGGGCGTACTGTCCGTCCTCAGCCAGCAACTCGGCGTGGGTGCCGGTCTCGGTGATCCGGCCGTGGTCGAGGTAGAGGATCTGCCGGGCTGAGGTCACGGTCAGCAGGTTGTGCGAGATCACCAGCGCGGTGCGACCGGCCATCAAACGGCGCAGCGGTCCGAGGATGTGGTCGCTTGCCGCCGCGTCGAGGCTTGCGGTCGGTTCGTCAAGTATCAGTACGGGAGCGTCGCGGATCATCGCCCGGGCTATCGCGATGCGCTGCCGTTGACCGCCGGAAAGCAAGCGGCCGCGCTGACCGACTCGGGTGTGGTAGCCCTCGGGCAGCGCGCTGATGAACTCGTGTGCGTCGGCCGCCCTGGCGGCGGCGACAACGTCGCTGTGGTCCGCGCCCGCCCGGCCGGCGAGAATGTTTTCGGCGATCGTCTCGTCCAGCAGCAAGGTCTCCTGCAAAACAACGGCGAACTGATTGCGTAACTGCCGAGGATCCAAGTCCCGCAGGTCGTGCCCATCGATGGTGATGCCGCCGTGAGTCGGGTCGTACAATCGGAGTAAGAGCTTGGTCAACGTGGTCTTGCCAGCGCCACTCATGCCGACCAGCGCGGTTATCGTGCCGGCGGGCACATCGAATGTGATGTCACTGAGCACCTCCCGAGTTGTCCCGGGATAGCAGAAGCTCACCTGCCGGAGCTTGATGTCGCCGACGGCGCGTTCAAGCGGACGAGGTTTCGCCGGGGCGGCCACCAGCGGCCGTTGGTCGAGCAACTCGATGATGCGCTCCGCCGCCGCGGCGGCGCCGTAGATGGTGTTGGACAACTGGCCTAGCTGTACTGACCGGAGACGTTGGTCGAGGTCGTGTGACGACACGACCTGATTGATCTTGATAGGCGAGGACCTCCCGGGGAGGTTGTGGAGCTGTCTGACGGCATCCACCACCGACCCCGGGAGGTCCTCGTGGCCCACGCTAACGCTGTTTTGACCCCACGTGCCCGATTGCGCTTGGCGCGTCTGGTCGTGGAGGACGGCTGGCCCGTCGCCCGCGCCGCCGAACGGTTTCAGGTGTCCTGGCCGACCGCGAACCGCTGGGCGCGGCGCTACCGTGAACATGGGCCAGCGGGCATGCTCGATCGCTCCAGCCGGCCCCGCCGTTGCCCGCGTGCGACCCCGGCGCCGGTGGTGCGCAAGATCGTGCACCTGCGGTGGAAGCAGCGGCTGGGACCGGTCGCTATCGCCGCACGGGTCGCGGTGGCGCCCTCGACCGCGCACCAGGTGCTGCGTCGGTGTCGGATCAACCGCCTCGCCCACCTCGACCGGGCCACCGGCGAGCCGGTGCGCCGCTACGAGCACCCCGCTCCCGGGGACCTGCTGCATGTGGATGTGAAGAAACTCGGCAACATCCCCGACCACGGCGGATGGCGCTTCGTAGGACGCGCCCAGGGCAAACGCAACCGCGCCGCCACACCGGACAAGCCGCGCAACCGCCAGCACAACCCACAGATGGGCACCGCTTACGTACACACCGTGCTCGATGACCATTCCCGGGTCGCCTACGCGGAGATCCATGACGACGAAACCGCCGCCACCGCCACCGCGGTCTTGCGCCGCGCGGTCGCCTGGTTCGCCATCCGCGGCATCGCGACCCACCGAGTGCTCTCCGACAACGGATCGGCCTACCGCTCCCACCTCTGGCGCGACACCTGCGCCGAACTCGGCATTACCCCAAAAAAGACCCGGCCCTACCGGCCACAAACCAACGGCAAAATCGAACGCTTCCACCGCACACTGGCCCACGAATGGGCCTTCCGCCGCCTCTACACCAGCGAGTCACAACGCCGCAAAGCCCTACCCGGCTGGATCCACGAGTACAACCATCACAGACCCCACACCGCCACAGGACGCCACCCACCCATCACCAGATTGACCAACCTGTCCGGTCAGTACACCTAGCCCGCGTACCGGCCCGTAGAGCTGGGAAAGATAGACGAGAAATACCAGCAGGCCGCCGAGCGTGATGCGGCCGGCTGACAGCTGCCAGACCCCAGCGCCGATGATGACCAGCACTCCGATGACTTCGAGCAGCCCGGCGCCCGGTCCGAACAGGCCTCGCACCCGGGCCGCGGCCAACGCCGGAGCGGCGCGCGCTGGCCGCGGAGACCGCGACTGAGATGCGCGCCGCGCTGGCCCGATTGCCCGCCGAGCAAGCACGAGCCGTGGTCATGGCCGCCGTGTACGGCATGACCGCCCGACAAGTCGCCGGCTTCGAGGGCATCCCACTTGGCACCGCCAAAGCGCGTATCCATGCCGGTCTGCTGAAGCTGCATGCCGCTCGGCTTGCCTGGCGAGGCGACAATGAGTGAGATCGATTGCCAGCGATTTCAACAGCTCGCGCCGGAGTTCGCCCTGAACGGGCTGGTCGGCCGGGAACGAGCACAGATGCTCTCTCACCTCACCGGCTGCCCCACTTGTCAGAAGATGGCGCACGACCTGGCCGAGACGGCCGACCGGATACTCGAATTGGTGCCAGAGGCCGATCCGCCCGCCGGATTCGAGCTCGAGCTCATGACCACCTTCCGCCGCCCCGGGCGAGAGTATCGGTGGCCGGCATCACTCGCCGCCGCGCTGCTCGCCATCGCGCTGGTCCTCGGCGGCTGGATCGTCGGACGGTCAAACCCAGCGGCCTCGGCACCCGCCGACGATGCCCGGCCGGGCGTGCGCACGGTCCTCTACGCGCCGCTGATCAAGGACGAACTCTGGCTCGGGCAGGCCTACATGGACCCTGACGAGTCGGGCTGGATGTACATCTCGCTCACCGCCCCCGTGCCCGACACCACGATCACCTGCGACATCATCCGACCAGAAGGCTCTACGGTCCGGATCGGCACCTTCCCGTTCACCCACGGGCACGCGGAATGGGGGGCCGCCACACTCACCAAGCTCGACGCGGCGGCGGTAGCACGATTGTCCGACAGCCAAGGCAACGTCATCGCGAGTGCACGGTTCCCGCCGCCGGAGGCAATTCCTGACTAGCCTGCGCCGATGATCCGCGCCGCCCACGCCCCGAAGCCGTCTTCACCAAGCGGATGCACACCACGGCACCGAACACGAGCCACGCGGATCGACCGTGGCTTCCCGTCTCCTGTGGGCTCGGGGACGCGGCGGCCGAACGCGAGGGCGCAGCCGACGCCGAGCATGATGGCGAGGGCGCCGGCGACGTACCAGGGTTTGCTGATCTCGATCTGGCGGTTTCGTAGCCGATCTGTTCGCGGAGCTTGCCGTACACGGCGCGGAGTTGGTCCTCGCTGGTCGCGGTGAAGGACTGGCCGCCGGAGATCGCGGCGATCTCCCGCAAGGATGCCTCGTCCACCGGTACCGGGGTGCGCTGACCGGACAGGTCGATCGTGCCCCACGTGGTGCCGAACGCGATGGTCGATATCGGGATCTTGCCCGTCGTCGACCGATGGGGGCTCGAAGCCGGCACCGATGCGGACGCTGTCCCATTCGCCGCCTTTGGCCGTTTGCGCGGTGGAGACGATGAGGTGAGCAGACTGTTCATGGGCGAGGCGACCGATGGCGGTGATGATGCCTCCACCCGCACGTACGGCCGGGACCGGTCAGCGGCGACGAAAGCGTTCCGCGAGTTCAGGGTGATCCTCCCACCACAGCCCAGTCTGTTCCCGTACGGCCAGCTCAGCGTCCTCGAGCGCGGCCTGCGCGGCGTCCTCCCTGGTCAGTCTGCGCAGCACCACGCCCAGGAACGGCAGGCCGGCGAGGTCCCCGCCGACCCACAACACGCCGGCGCCCAGCGTCTGGTCCAGCCGGGGCGCGGGTCCCCAGGTCTGGCCGAGGGTGAGGTAGTAGGCCGGCGCGAGCAGCAGCCCCAACCAGACGGCGAGGCCGAGCGCGCCGTGCGGCACCACCTCGGCCACGCTGATGCCCAGGCTGACCAGGTACGGGTCGCGGCGCGGCGTGGAGTGGATGCGGAACCGAGTCCAGAAGTACAGCCAGCCCGCGCCGAACAGCCCGGTGCCCACCAGCCGGACAGCCACCCGTGCGCCAGGCTGGCCGGGTATAGCGGGCTCCGGTACAGCACGGGCAACGGCGCCACGAACACCGGCGTGACCAGCAGCGGGAAGGTGAGCACCCGGGCCGCCCGGGAACGCGACAGCACACCCAACCGGGCGCGTGGGCCGGCCGGCAGCACCTCGCGCAGCACGGTCACTGGGGCACCCATCGCGGCGAACATCGGCGCGACCATCAACAGCGCGACGTGCTGCACCGCGCGCATCCAGAACAGCGCACCGGCGTACACCCCCACCACCCCGGAGGTGAGCAGCAGCAACGTGCCCAGCCCGCCGACCAGGAAGCTGACCGTCCGCCCGGCCGGCCACAGCGGGCGCACCCCGCCCAGGTAGCCGGCCGCGGCCAGCGCCAGCGGCACGTCCGCCGGGTGCCACCGCCAGGCGGTGGCACCCGGAGCGGCGTCAGCGGGGTCAGGCCGATCAGGTCAGCTTGCACCTGTCCTCCTCAGCCCGTGCTGGGTCGGGTGGCGGCGCGCGGTCTTCGCCGGTTCGTGCGGCGGGGTGCGGGTGTGCTTGGCCGGTCGGGGCGTCGGGGTCGGCGCGGCCGGCGCGCTGCTGGCCGGTTGGGTCGCCTGTGCGTGCTCGTCGGGCGGGTCGCCGAACAGGCTGGGTACGGCGAGGCCGGCGGTGGCCAGCGCCACCAGCAACGCCGCCGCGGCGGGCAGCGCGGTGCTCGCCCGCCTCGGCGTGCGTACCGCCAGGTGGCGGGCCCGGCCGGCGGCGGTGTGCGGGTAGGGCGCCAGCCCGTCCGGCCAAGCGGCGATGGGGTTGCCCAGCCAGCGGCCCCGCGCCGGCACCGACTCGCCGCGCATCACCAGCGAGCCGCCGCCGATGGTCACGCCGGCGCCCAGTGTGACCCCGGGCAGGGTGATGCTGCGCGGCCCGAGGGTGGCCCCCGGCCCCAGCTCCACCGTGTCGATGCGCATCAGCCGGTCGTGGAACAGGTGGGTCTGCAGCACGCAGCCCCGGTTCACCGTGGCGCCGTCGGCCAGGCGTACCAGGTCGGTTTCCGGCAGCCAGTGGCTCTCGCACCACACGCCGCTGCCGATGCGCGCGCCGAGGGTGCGCAGCCAGCCGTTGAACAGCGGGGTGCCCACCAGCGTGTTGCCCAGCCAGGGCATCGCCAGCTGCTCGTAGAACACGTCGAACAGCTCGTTGCGCCAGACGAAGGGGCTCCACAGTGGGTGCTCGCCGACCCGGAACCGGCCCACCAGCAGCCACTTCGCCGCCGTGGTCAGGGCCAGCGCGGTGGTCCCGGCGAGCAGCAGCACCGGCCCGGCGGCGAGCGCCGCCAGCGTCCAGCCGAATGCGGCCTGCAACCGGATCAGCGCCTTGGCCACCAGCCAGGCCAGCAGGGTGCCGCAGATCAGTGGGATCACCCGCAGCGTCTCCACCGAGGCCCGGGCCAGCACCAGCCGGGCCGGCGGGTGGAAGCTGCGCGCCGGGTCCACCGGGTCCACGACCCGGGGCAGCTCGAACGCCGGCCGGCCCACCCAGGAGGTGTCCGGCTCGGCGCTTTCCGGCGCCTCGGACAGCACCGCGACCAGTGCGCCGTCCGGCACCTCCCGGTCCGGTCCGACGATCCCGGAGTTGCCCACGAAGGCCCGCTCGCCGACCCGCACCCGACCGGTGCGCAGCCATCCGCCGCGCAGCTCGTAGGGCGCGATCAGCGTGTCGTCGGCGAGGAACGCGCCGTCCTCGATGCGCATCGCGCCGGGCAGCCCGGTCGCGGTGGAGATCTCCACCCGGCGGCCGACCCGGGCACCCAGCAGCCGGAACCACACCGGAGTGAGCAGGCTCGCGTAGACCGGGAACAGCGCCACCCTGGCCGTGGCGACCAGCCGGTCCACCAGCCAAGCGGCCCACCCGGCCAGGCTGGCCACCGGGTGGTCACCCGGGTGCACCGCCAACCCGGCCAGCCGGACCACGGCCAACACCAGCACGGCGTAGCCCAGCGTCACCAGCGGACCGCCGGCCGCGGCCAGTGCGGCGGTGACTGCCAGCCCCGGCCGGGCGGTCTCCGCCCGGTATAGCAGCAACACCCAGGGCACTCCGGCGAGCAGCGGCAGCAGGCCGAGCAGGGGCAGGGTCAACACCCGGGCAAGCGTCCAGCCGCGAGCGCGGGCGCCGACCCGTTCCGGCCGACCCTCGCCTACCGGTTCCGGCCAGCCTTCGCCGGCCGGGCCCAGCCGCCGCGCCGGCACGCCGCCCCAGCGCTCGCCGGCCGGCACCATCCCGTAGACGCAGCTGCCCGGTTCCACCTCAGCCTCCGGACCGACCACCGCGCCGGGCATCAGCGTGACCCGGCCGCCCACCCGCGCGCCCGCGCCCACCCGCACCTCACCCACGTGCAGCAGGTCACCATCCAGCCACCAGCCGGCCAGGTCCGCCTCCGGCTCGACCACGCAGCCGTCACCCAGCTCCGCCAGCCCGGTGACCGGGGCGTCCGACCGCAGATCCACGTGCCGGCCCACCCGGCAGCCGAGCAGCCGGGCGTACCACGCGGCCAGCGGGGTTCCGGCCACCGAGCCGATGCCGAGCGACCCGGCCAGCCGCGAGGCCGCCCACAGCCGCAGGTGCACCCAGCCACCACGCGGGTAACAACCCGGCCGCACCCCCCGGCGCACCAGCCGCACCCCGGCCACCACCAGCAGCACCCGGCCGGGCGGGCTGACCAACAGTGCCCAACCGGCGATCAACCAGAGCCACGGCACCGGCGGGGTGAGCGCGCCGGACAGCCCGGGAAACAGGGCACAGAGGTTCCCCAACGCGGCCAGCCCGAGCACCCAGCGCAGCCCGCCCAGCGTGACCAGCGCGACGGTCACCGCCAGCTGGAACGTCCCGGCCCGGCGCGGGGTGAGGTGAACCCGCCGCTGCGCAGCCACCTCGCCGCCCAGCTCGTCCAGTCGCGCGGACAGCCGGCGCAGCACCGGGTGCTGGTAGACGTCGGCGACCGACGCCTCGGGGAAGCGTTCACGCACGGCCGCGACCAGCCGCGCGGTGGCCAGGCTGGTGCCGCCCAGCTCGAAGAAGTCGGAATCCGCCGCGACCGGCACGGCCAGCAGATCCCGCCACAGCCCGCCCAGCCACCCCAGCGTGCCGCCGTCGGCGGCCAGTTCCTCGTCCTGCGGCGCACCGGCGACGCCGCGCACCGGCCAGGGCAGCGCGTCCCGGTCCGCCTTCCCGGAGGTGCGGGTAGGCAGCGCGTCCAGGGTGACCAGCCGGGGCACCATCGCCGCCGGCAGCGCCTCGGCCAGCCGGGCACGCGCCTCGCCCAGATCGAGCGACCGCCCCGGCTTCGGCACCAGGTAACCGACCAACAGGTCGCCGCCCGCCTCGGTGCGCCGCACCGCCGCGGCGGCCGCGGCCACCTCCGGCAGGGCCAGCAGCGCGGCGTCGATCTCACCCAGCTCGATCCGCCGCCCGCCCAGCTTCACCTGGTCGTCGGCCCGGCCGAGGAACACCAGCCCCTCCGGGTCGGCGCGTACCAGGTCACCGCTGCGGTAGCCGCGCGACCAGCCCAGCGCGGGCACCGGGGCGTAGCGTTCCCGGTCCTTCGCCGGGTCGAGGTACCGGCCCAACCCGACCCCGCCGATCACCAACTCGCCGACGCTGCCCGCCGGCACCGGAGCACCGTGCTCGTCCAACACGGCCAGCTGCCAGCCGCGCAGCGGCAACCCGATGCGAACCGGCTCACCGCCGTCCAGCGGCGCCGCGCAGGCCACCACGGTGGCCTCGGTGGGTCCATAGGTGTTCCACACCTCCCGGTCCGGCGCGGCCAGCCGGCGGGCCAGCTCGGCAGGGCACGCCTCGCCGCCGAGGATGAGCAGCCGCACCCGGCGCAATGCGTCCACCGGCCACAACGCGGCCAGAGTCGGCACCGTGGACACCACGGTGATCCCCCGCTCCAGCAGCCATGGCCCCAGCTCCACGCCGGCCCGCACCAGCGAGCGCGGCGCCGGCACCAGGCAGGCACCGCTGCCCCAGGCCAGCCACATTTCCTCGCAGGAGGCATCGAAGGCCACGGACAGCCCGGCCAGCACCCGGTCGCCGGGACCGAGCGGCCGTGCGGTCTGGAACAGCTCTGCCTCGGCGGCGACGAACGCTGCCGCCGACCGGTGGCTGATCGCCACCCCCTTGGGCAGCCCGGTGGAACCCGAGGTGAAGATCACCCAGGCGTCATGGTCAGGGGACGGCGGGCCGGCGGTGGACGGGCGGTTCACCGCCGAGCGGCGCGGGGTGTACCGGGTATCGGCGGTGATCACGCCGACGACGTCCGCCTCCCGCCACACGGTCCGCGCCCGCTCGTCCGGGTCGTCCGCGTCCACCGGTACGTACGCGGCGCCGCACCACAACACCGCCAGGATGGCCAGGTACAGCTCGGCCTCTCCGGACGGCATGCGCACCCCGACGCGGTCGCCCGCGCACACCCCGGCCGCGCGCAATCGCTCGGCCATCCGTTCCACCCGGTGCAGGCAGTCCCGGTAGCGGTACGGGCGCCGGCCGGCGTCGATGGCCGGTGCGTCCGGGTACCGCCGGGCGGTAGCCGCGAACACCTCCACCAGCGTGCCGGCGCGCGGTGGCGCACCGCCGTCGTAAAACGACATCCGAATACCTCAGATAACCCGAATCACATATCTGACAAAACGCTGACAATCATTCCGAAGGAGCAGTCAACGAGCATAACAAGGTCGAAATCAGGCATCCCCGATAGACCAAATGAGTTAATTTCAAGAGTTTGCTGAGACGTCGCTGAACAGTCGTTTTGATGCCGCCACAACTCTTGCGTCAGCAAAGCTCAGGCTTCGCCTCACACAATCGGCTCAGCACTTCCTCAATATCAGCACGGGCCTCGCCGGGGAGAACCAAGGATTGCCGATTTCCGGCGACGACACCACAGCGGCCGATCCTTTCGTTCATCCTGATCACGACCAGTACGAGTAGCTGCCCGACCTGATGTGCATCCTCGGCGCGGGCTGGCTGCACCGAGGCTCACTCATGGTGGCCGAGAGCATCGAGAACCGGGGAACGCCCGCCTATCGGGCCTACATGCGTGAGCGCGAGGGAGCCACCTGGTACACCACCGAGCATCCTCGTGCCTGCCGAGTACCAGGACAAACTCCCCGACCTGGTGCCCAGCCCGCCGCTCGACTGGCGGTCCCACTCGTCGACGTTTATGTGTCAGCGTGGACCGTGCCGCCGAGCGCTGCTGATCTCACTGCCGCGGCTGGTCAATGTTGATCATCCACGAGATGCCGAACCTGTCGACGCAGGAACCGAACTCGTCGCCCCATGCCTGCTTCGCCATCGGCACGGTGACGGTGCCGCCCTCGGACAGCTTCTCCCAGTAACCGCGCAGATCGGCGGAGTCGTCGCCGGACACGCTGACCGCCATGTTGGTACCCGGCTTGAACTCCGTGCCTTCCGGGGTGTCGGACGCCATCAGCGTGAAGCCCTTCGACGTCTCCAGCTGAGCGTGCATAACGTTGTTCGCGTCCGGCGAGTCGGCCGGGCCGAACTCGGCGAACGTGCTGATCGCGAGATGCCCGCCGAACACGTCGCGGTAGTACTCCATCGCCTGGCGGGCGGTGTCGCCGAAGTAGATGAACGGGTTGAGACGTGAAGTCATGGTCGATCCCCGTGGCTCGTATGGAAGGGCATCGTCGCAGACGGGTCCGACAATCCCGGCGCGTTCATGTCGGCGGTCCACCCCGCACCCACACGGTCGGTGCCGGGGCCCACGCTGCCCCGCACCGCACTCCCACTGGCGGAGGGTACGAGTCCTGCTCGACCAACTGGCCGGGGCCGACGTCTAGCGCGCGGTTGTCGATGGCCAGGAAGCAGTAGATGCATACGTGGCGCCGGAGCCTGCGCGCGATCAGCTCCGGGCGTCCGGCACCCGGTCCAAGCACAGGTTGGCTGGTAGCTCGGCGGCAACGACCGCGGGACAGTGATTTGCCCCGCGCCTCGCATCTCCGAGTCCCGGTTCTGACCACCGGCCCTGGCTTTGCGCTCGACACACCACCGACGCCGAACCGATAGCTCGCGGACCGCGCGCACGGTCGAGACATCCGCGGTGCTCGGTGGGAGGTCCTGTTGGGATGGCTATCGGTGGGTGGCGAGGTGTAGGGAGGTGTGGAGTAGTTGGGCGTGGACGAATGCTTGGGGGAGGTTGCCGCGTAGTTGGCGTTGGGTGACGTCATATTCCTCGGCGAAGAGTCCGGGTGGGCCGCAGGCGGCGCGGTTGCGTTCGAACCAGCGGGCGGCGGCGGTGGGGTTGTGTCGGTGGGTGGCTTGGGCGAGGAGGAACCCGCACAGGGTGAAGGCGCCTTCGGCGGTGCCGAGCGGGCGGTTGTCGGGGCGGTAGCGGTAGACGTAGCCGTCGTCGGTGAGTTGGGTGGTGACCGCGCGCAGGGTGGCGGTGTTGCGGGGGTCGTCGGCGGGCAGTGCGCCGTTGAGGGCGGGGAGCAGGAGAGCGGCGTCGACGCGGGGGTCGTCGGGGGCGCGTTGCCAGCGGCCGCTGGGGTGCAGGCAGTCGGCGGTGTCGGCCAGAATGGCGTCGGCGAGGGCGTGCCGGTTGGCCGCGTCGGATCCGTGGCCGTGCGCGGTGGCGAAGGTGCGTAGGCCCGGCGGCGCAGGCGAGGCGGGAGTGTGCCCACCGTTGGGGTTCGAGTTCCCAGATTCCGGCGTCGGGCTCGCGCCATCGTTTCTCGATGGCGTCGACGGCGATGGTGGCGGCGGTGTGGGCGTCGGTGTCGAGCCGGTCGGCGTGGTGGGCGGCGGCGAGGAGTTGCAGCGCTTCTCCGAAGGCGTCGAGTTGGAACTGGTGGTTGACGTGGTTGCCGAGGGTGTCGGCGCCGCCGGGGTAGCCGGGCAGGTCCAGGGTGTGTTCGTCGGGGATGGGTTGGCCGGTGGTGGTGTAGGCGGGTGCGAGGTGGGGGCCGTGTTCGAGCAGGCGGGCGGTGACGAACCGGACGGCGTCGTCGAGCAGGTCGTGGGCGCCGGCGGTGGCGGCGGCTTGCCCGGCGAAGCACTGGTCCCGGATCCAGGCGTAGCGGTAGTCGTAGTTGCGGCCCGCTCGGGCGCGTTCGGGAAGGCTCATGGTGGCGGCGGCGACCATGGCGCCGGTGTGGCTGGTGAGTCCGCGTAGGACGGCGTAGGCGTGTCGGGCGTCGCGGGGCGCGATGCTGGCGTCCAGGGGTGGTGTCGAGGTGTGCCAGGTGTTGCGGGTGGCCTGCCAGGCGGTGGTGGCGTCGGGCGGCGGGTCGGGTAGGGGTTGTTCGGAGAGCTCGAGGACCAGGTTGTGGTGTTGGCCGGGGTCGAGGTGGAGGGTGGCTTCCAGCCCACGTGGGCCGGGTTGGGTGCTGGTGGGTGTGCCGGACCAGCGCCAGCGCAGCGGCCCGGTGCGCCCGGTCCAGATGTCGGGTGCGGGGCGGTGTTGGTAGTGGACGGGGTGGGCGCCGAAGCCGGCGGCGGGTTGCAGGCGCAGGTAGAGGTGGGCCGCGCCGTCCACCGCGTGGATCTGGCGGAGGATGACCGCGCGGTGTGGGTCGCCGGGGAAGGCGAGGGCTTCGTGGCACTCGATGATGCCGGTGTCGGTGATCCAGCGGGATCGCCAGATGAGGGTGTCGGGTTCGTAGTGGCCGCCCCAGACGCAGCGTTCGACGGGGGTGACCAGGTAGCTGCCTCCGCCGCCGATGAGGTGGGAGAAGACCGCGTCGGAGTCCCAGGTGGGCGCGCACATCCAGGCGAGCTCGCCGTGCGGGCCGACCAGTGCGCCGCGTTCGCCGTCGGCGAGTAGTGCGTACTCGCGCAGCACGCGTGGCGACTCGGCGTCGAGCGCGGGACGGGCGGTCGGGGTTGTCATTGTCGGAGGGCTCGGCGCAGCGTGAGGCCGGCGGCAGCGGCGGCCACCGCCGCGAGCAGGCCGTGGTGGCGGGAGGCCCATTGTTGTGGGCTGTGTGCGTGGGCGGTGGCGTCGAAGTGGCCGTGCGCGCCGAAGTCGTGGCCGTGCGCGCCGTCGCTGGGTTGCCACAGGTTGCCCGGCCGGGCGGGGTCGTGGGGTTGGTCGGTTTGTTGGGCGTTGTACCCGGTGGCGGCGAGGTAGCGGTCCAGCATGCCGGGGGCGAGTTTGTCGCCGAGGAGGGTGGCGACGGTGGAGGCGCCGACCCAGTACTCCCGGCGGCGGGGGTGCTGGGCGGCGTGCCGGATCGCGCGGGCGGCGAGTTCGGGCTGGTAGATGGGTGGGACGGGTTGGGCGCCGCGGCGCAGCCGGGAGCGCAGCCAGGTGAACTGCGGGGTGTTCAGCGCCGGCAGTTGCACCATGGTCACCGAGACCCCGGAGTGTTCGTGCAGCAGTTCGCAGCGCAGGGACTCGTGAAAGCCCTGGATGGCGTGTTTGGCCGCGCAGTAGGCGGCCTGCAGCGGGATGCCCCGGTAGGCCAGCGCGGAGCCGACCTGCACGATGGTGCCCCGGTCGCGGGGCCGCATCCGCTCCAGGGCCGCCTTGGTGCCGTACACGTAGCCGAGGTAGCTGACCTCGAGGACCCGGTGGAACTCCTCGGGTTTCACCTCGGTGACCGGGGCGAACACCGAGGTGAACGCGTTGTTGACCCAGATGTCGATCGGGCCGAGTGCCTGTTCGGCATGGGCGGCGGCCTGGTCGACCGCGTCGTGGTCGGCGACGTCGACCTCGATCGGCAGCGCGGTGCCGCCGGCCTTCTCGACGTCCTCGGTGGCGGCGCGCAGCCCGGTTTTGCCCCGGGCCAGCAGCGCGATGCGGGCGCCGTGTTCGGCGAAGGCCCGGGCGGTGGCCCGCCCGACGCCGCCGCTGGCGCCGGTGATCACGACGACCTGGCCGCGGGCGTGTTGTCGGCTGGGCATGGGCGGGGAACCTCCTGTCTAGGGGTGGTCAGGTGAGGCCGGTGGCGAGCAGTTCGGCCAGGTGCACGGGTTGGTGGCCGGTGTGGTCGAGCTGGTGGATCTGGGTGCGGCAGCTGAACCCGTCGGCCAGCACGGTGGTGGTGCTCGGGTCGGCCTGGCGTAGCCGCGGCAGCAGGGCCCGTTCCGCGCAGTCCTCGCTGATCCGTTCGTGGCCGGGTTCGAAGCCGAAGTTCCCGGCCAGCCCGCAGCAGCCCGACTCCAGCGGCTCCACCTGCACCCCGGCTTCGGCGAGCAGCCGCTGGTCCGGGTCGAAGCCGAGCACCGCGTGTTGGTGGCAGTGCACCTGCGCCAGCGTCGTAGTAGTCGTGCGGCCGGATCGGGACAGGTCGGGTGGTCGGTAGCCGGGGGAGTGGTCGGCGAGCAGTTCGGCCAGGGTGTGGGTCTGGCTGGCCAGCCGGCGCACGTCCTGGTGCTCGGGGAACAGCTCGGGCGCGTCGGAGCGGAACACCGCGGCGCAGGACGGCTCGAGTCCGACGACCAATCCGCCGGCGCGCAGGTGGGGCGCGAGCGCGGCCACGGTGCGGCGGAGGACTTTCTTGGCGGTGGCCAGTTGACCGGTGGAGATCCAGGTCAGCCCGCAGCACAGGGGCCGGGTCGGCAGCTCCACCCGCCAGCCCGCGTCCTCGAGCACACGCACCGCGGCCAGCCCGATGTGCGGGTGGAAGTGGTTGGTGAACGTGTCGGGCCACAACAGCACGGTTCCCCGGGCGCCGGGGTTCGTCGGGCGGGGCCGGGCGGTGAACCAGCGTTGCAGGGTCTGGGGCGCGAACCGGGGGATCTCCCGGTCGGCCACGCCGGCCACCCGGGTCGCTGCCCTGGCCAGCCCCGGTGTGTGGGTGAGAGTGTTGACCACCCGGGCGAGTCGGGCGCGGCCGACGAGTTGGCTGATCAGCGGCAGCCAGCCCAGCGCCAGGTGTGAGCGGGGGCGGCGCCAGGGGCGTCGGGCGTAGTGGTGGGCCAGGAACTCGGCCTTGTAGGTGGCCATGTCGACGTTGGCGGGGCAGTCGGTCTTGCAGCCCTTGCAGGCCAGGCACAGGTCCAGTGCGTCCTTGACGGCGGGGGAGCGCCAGCCGTCGTGGATCGGTCCGTCGGCGTGGCCGTCCAGCATCTCGAACAGCAGCCGGGCCCGGCCTCGAGTGGAGTGTTCCTCCTCGCCGGTCACCTGGTAGGACGGGCACATCACCTGGCCGCCGTTGTTGTGGTGTTGGCGGCAGCGCCCGACGCCGACGCAGCGGTTCGCGGCCTGGGCAAAGGAGCCGCCGTCGTGCGGGTAGCGGAAGTACAGGTCCTGCCCGGTCGCCGGCGCCCAGTCGCCGCCGAGGCGCAGGTGCTCGTCCAACCCGTCCGGGGCTATGACCTTGCCCGGGTTCATCCGGTTGCCCGGGTCGAAGATCGCTTTGAGCTGGCCGAACGCGCAGACCAGGTCGGTGCCGAACATCTTGGGCAGCAGCTCGCCCCGGCTCTGCCCGTCGCCGTGTTCCCCGGACAGCGAACCGCCCAGCTCCACGACCAGGTCCGCCGCCTCCAGCATGAACCGCCGGTAGGTGGCGACCCCGTCGGCGGTGTAAAGGTCGAACGGGATGCGGGTGTGCACACACCCCTGCCCGAAGTGGCCGTACAGGCTGGGACCGGTGTCGCTGGCGTAGCCGAACTTCTCGTACAGGGCGGTCAGCCGGCGCAGATAGGTACCCAGCCGCGCCGGTGGCACGGCCGAGTCCTCCCAGCCCTCGAAGGTGTCGGGTTTGCCGGGGACGTGCGCGGTCGCGCCCAGCCCGGCCTCGCGGACCTGCCAGAGCTGTTGCTCGTGCGCCGGGTCGTCCAGGAACGCCACATCGGGCTGGTGCGGGTCGTCGTGCAGGCCGTCCAGCAGGGCGCGGCCCTTGCGCTCCACCTCGTCGCGGGTGTGCGCGGCGAACTGGACCATCAGGAACGCGCGACCCTCGGGCAGTTCGGCCAGCGCCTCGGTATTGAGGTGTTTGATCTGTTGGTCGCGGATGAGCTTGGCGTCGATCCCTTCCAGCGCGACCGGCTCGTGCGCCAACACCGCGGGTACCGCGTCGGCGGCGGCCGCGACGTCGGGATAGCCGAGCACGACCAAGGTGCGTTCGGGCAGCACGGGGACCAGCTTCAGCTCCGCGCGCAGCACGGTCACCAGGGTGGACTCGCTGCCGACCAGCAGCCCGGCCACGTCGAAGCGGTGTTCGTCGAGCAGGGAGTCGAGGTTGTAGCCCGATACCCGCCGGGGGATGTCGGGGAACCGGTCGCGGATCTGTTCGGAGTAGGTGTCGCGCAGCGCGCGCAGCTGCCGGTAGACCTCGGCGCGCCGGCCGCCGCCGTCCTCGATCGTGGTGTGGTCGGTGTCGGTGGTGGAGCCGCACCAGAACCGGGTGCCGTCATACAGCAGCACCTCGAGCCGGGCGATGTTGTCGACGACCTTCCCGGTGCGTTGCGCGGTCGCCCCGCAGGAGTTGTTGCCGATCATTCCGCCGAGGGTGCAGTTCATGTGGGTGGCCGGTTCCGGCCCGAACCGCAGCCCGGTGTCGGCCAGCTGCCGGTTGAGCTCGTCGAGCACGATGCCCGGCTGCACCACGCAGATCCCCGCCGCCGCATCGACCGATTCGAGCCGGTGGCAGTACTTGGACCAGTCGATCACCAGGGCGGTGTTGGTGGCCTGCCCGGCGAGGCTGGTCCCGCCGCCCCGCGACAGCACCGGTACGTCGAACTCGCAGGCCACCGCGACCGCCTCGGCCGCGGCGTCCGGGTGCCGGGGAACGACCACGCCGACGGGCACCTGCCGGAAGTTCGAGGCATCCGTCGAGTAGGCCGCCCGGGTTCCGTCGTCGAAACGCACCTCGCCGTGCACCCGCCGCCGCAGCGCCGTCTCGAACGCGTCGAGATCGGTCGCCGGCGGGGTCTGCCGTCGGGTTGGGCGCGCGACCGGCAGAGGAAGCTCGACCTTGCTCACCTGCTGTTCCTCCCTATCTCCTGGGTGACCGGCCGGCCCCGCTGGAACTGGGCGACGTCGGGCTGAAGCCGCAGGCCGTTGCCGGCCGTGTGTGGGTCCGGCCGCAGCGCGCCACCGGCGGGGTCGAGTGCGCCGTCGAAGAAGCGCTGCTCGATGCGGACGTGGTCGTGGAACCACTCCAGGTGGCGCAGGTTGGGCGTCGCGGCCGCGACGTGCGCGTGCATGTGCGGGGCGCAGTGCCCGGACACCCGCAGGTTGTGCGCGGCGGCGACCGCGGCGATGCGCAGCCATTCGGTGATGCCGCCACAGCGGGTCACGTCGACCTGCACGCAGTCCACCGCTTCAGCGGCGCACATTCGCTGGAAGTAGGCCAGGTCGTAGCCGTACTCGCCGGCGGTGACGTCGGCGGCGACCCGCGCCCGCACCTGCCGCAGCCCGGCCAGGTCGTCCGAGGAGACCGGTTCCTCGCACCATCGCACGTCCAGCTCGGTGGCCGCGTCCATCACCCGGATCGCCTGCTTGGCGGTGTAGGCGCCGTTGGCGTCCACGTACAGCTCGACGTCCTCGCCGACCGCTTCCCGCGCGATGCGCATCCGCCGCAGATCCTCGCCGGTCTCGGCGCCCCACGACTCACCGACCTTGATCTTCACCCGGGGAATGCCCTGGATGCGCCCCCAGTCGGCCAGCTGCTCCCGCAGCCGTACGGCGTCGTAGGTGGTGAACCCGCCGCTGCCGTAGACCGGAACCTGGTCGTGCACGGCGCCGAGCAGCCGGTGCAGCGGCAGCCCCAGCAGCCTCGCTTTCAGGTCCCACAGCGCCAGGTCCACCGCCGAGATCGCGTAGCCGACCGCGCCCGGCCGGCCCGCGTTGCGCACCGCGCGCACCATCGCGGCGAATGTGCCGCCCACATCCAGCGGGTTCGACCCCAGCACCACACCGGCCAACTGGTCGGCGACGACCTGTGCGCAGGCCGTCGGGCCATAGGTCCAGCCGATGCCGCTCACACCGTCGCAACCGGCCTCGACCAGGACCATGGTGGTGGAGTCCCAGGCCAGTGTGCCGTCCGCCTCGGGCGCGTCGGTGGGCACCGTATACGTGGTGGCCGTGATCGACTCCACCGACGACCCGGTGACCAGGGCTGCCGTGTTCATCAGGTCAGCCGCCTCGGTGGGGGAGGAACTCCTGCAGCTTGGTCTTGATCCCGGAGGCCATCACCTGCCAGCGGTCCTCGTCGCCGGCCAGCAGCGAGCGGGCCGTGGCGGTCATCTGGTCACGGCTGGCGTGCGGCGGGATCGGCGGCACGTTCGGGTCGCAGTGCACGTCCAGCACCGTCGGCCGGTCCGCGGCCAGCGCCTGCTCCCACGCGGGCCCGATCTGGTCGGGCTTGTCCACGGTGAGCGCGCGCAAACCGAGGCTGGCCGCGAACCCCGCGTAGTCCACGTCCGGCAGCGACTGCGACTCGGTGAACTTGGGTGCGCCCGACATCGCGCGCATCTCCCAGGTCACCTGGTTGAGGTCGTTGTTGTGCAGCACCGCGACCACCAGCCGAGGATCGGTCCACTGTGGCCAGTACCGCTTGATGGTGATCAGCTCGCTCAGGCCGTTCATCTGCATCGCGCCGTCGCCGGCGAACACGATCACCGGCCGGTCCGGGTGGCCGAACTTCGCGCCGATGCCGTAGGGCACGCCCGGCCCCATGGTGGCCAACGTGCCCGACAGCGACCCGCGCATGCCGGCGCGCATCCGCAGGTTGCGGGCATACCAGTTGGCCGCCGAGCCGGAGTCGGCCGTGACGATCGCGTTCTCGGGCAGCCGGTCGGAGCACTCGGAGAACAGCCGCATCGGGTTCACCGGGTCCGCGTCCAGCTCGGCCTGCTTCGCCATCGTCTCCCACCAGCGGGACACATCCGACTCGATGCCCTCGCGCCAGCGGCGCTCGGTCTTGCGTTCCAGCAGTGGGATCAGCGCCCGCAGCGTCGCGGCGGCGTCCCCGACCAGGTTCACCTCGTTCGGGTACCGCATCCCGATCAGCGCCGGGTCGATGTCGATCTGTACGCCCCTGGCCTGGTCCAGCTTCGGCATGAACTGGGTGTAGGGAAAGCTGGAGCCGACGGTGAGCAGCGTGTCGCAGCCCTTCATCATCTCGTAGCTGGGCCGGGTGCCCAACAAGCCGATGGCGCCGGTGACGAACGGCAGCTCGTCGGACAGCACGTCCTTGCCCAGGAGCGCCTTTGCCACGCCGGCGCCGAGTAGGTCCGCGACCTGCTCCACCTCCGCCGCCGCGCCGCGTGCGCCCTGCCCGACCAGCATCGCCACCTTCCGCCCGGCGTTGAGCACCTCGGCGGCGGCGCGCACGCCGTCCGCGTCGGGGGCGAGCTGGGGCCAGGTGAGGCCCAGGCTGGAGGGCACCTGCTTGAACTCGTGCTTGGGCGCCGCGTACTCGAGGTCCTGCACCTCCGAGGGAATGATCATCGCGGTCACCGTGCGCCGGCCTTCGGCGGTGCGCATCGCCCGGTCCAGCACGTTCGGCAGTTGTTCGGGCACCGTGACCATCTGCACGTAGTCCGAGGCGACGTCCTTGAACAGGCTCAGCAGGTCCACCTCCTGCTGATACGAGCCGCCCATCGCCGACCGGGCGGTCTGGCCCACGATCGCCACCACCGGCACGTGATCGAGCTTCGCGTCGTACAACCCGTTCAACAGGTGAATCGCCCCTGGACCGGAAGTCGCGGCGCACACGCCCACCCGCCCGGTGAACTTCGCATATCCAACGGCCTCGAACGCGGCCATCTCCTCATGCCGCGCCTGCACGAACTCCGGTTGGTTCTCCGCCCGCCCCCACGCGGCGAGCAGGCCGTTGATGCCGTCCCCGGCATAGCCGAACACGGTCCGCACACCCCACTCCCGCAACCGGGACAACACGAAATCGCCCACCGTCTGTGCCGCCATCGCTCCTCCAAGCTCTCGCCTCGGCCATACTCGCGCGACCCGGGTATCACCCGATCCACACATTCCGCGAACCGCATTTCGTGCATCACGCATGTTCTGCGCAACAGTGATGGCCCGTTAGCGTTGATGGGTGCCCACTTCGGACGCGGCCACACCCCAGAACGGACACGAGCCGCCGACGCCGGACCCAGACGACTACGCGCGCCAGCTCGAGGCGGCGACGCGCGCGCTGCTCGAGGTGAACGAGGCCGTCCTGCAGCAGATGGACAGGACCGTGGGCATCGCGTCGATCCGGGCACTGCAGGCCCTGGAACGCCGAGGACCGCTCCTGGTCACCGAACTCGGCAACGAACTCGACATGCTCGCCTCCACCGCCAGCCGCCTGTCCGACCGGCTCGCCGACGCACAACTGATCACCCGCCACGTCGCGCCAACAAACCGGCGTGCCACCCAACTACAACTCGCCGCGGCGGGCCGGGACATCCTCACCGAACTCACCGAGGCCCGCACCACCGCCCTGCACGCCGTGACCCAACACCTCAGCGCCAAGGATCGAACGGCCCTGCTCACCGGCGCTCGCGCGTTCAGCCACGCCCGCAACGAACGGCTCGACCAACCAGCCTCCGAAGCACCGCGCGGCTCAGCGGCCGGCCCGCCGCACCGGCAACCGAGAATTTCTGCCGCGCAGCGTGCTCGTGAACCTGTCGAACAGGCGCGTCGCGAACCGGCCCCACAGACCCACCTGGCGGAGAGATCCCACCACACCCGGGGGACGAGGCGATCTACGACTTCGACCTCGAACGCCGGGTAGATCCCTCCGGTCGGGCCGCGCGGCCTGTTACCAGGGCTCGGGCAGTCCGAACTGGCTGAGCCGCAGGATCAGCAGCCGACGATCGATGCGACGCGGCTGGCGATAGATGGCGCTGGCCCACGGGGCGGCCTCGTCGGCGATCAACGCGGCGACGAAGTGCGCCACCGTGGTGGGCGCGGGTACGAGCTTCCCGGGAAGGTAACGCGGAACGCGATCATCGTGGCCGGATGCGGCGGCTTGTTCGGCCGGCGGGGCGAGGGTGGCTGACCAGCCGGTGTCTTCCCGCCAGTCCAGCCGGATCGGCGCCCACCGGCCGCCGGCCCGGACCGGGGTGAGGGCCATCCATCCGGTCAACGCGCCGGTGGCGAGTGTCGTGGCACGGGTCTCGTGGACAGCGATGCCGCGTTGGTCGAGGCGCATGGCAACGGCGGCGAGGTAACCGGTCAGCAGTTCCTGCTCATCGGAGTGTCTGCGTTCGCGCGTCGGCGCCGGGCGTTGCACCGGCACCTCGAGAGCTCCTGCGTCCGGGTTTCGGGTATCGGTCGCGGCCGTGGGTAGCGGGACCGACCGCTGCTCGATCTGGGTGGCCGTGTGCGTGCGGGTGCCTCGTTGACCACGTAGCGTCGAGCTCGACATGTCATCCTCCCGCTGGTCAGGCACGTGGTTGTCACTAACGTGACCGGGACGGAGACACACCGCGCGTTGAAAGCCGGCCAAGCTGGGGCGGATCGCCGCCCGCTGATCACGCTAGGTGGTTCGATGAGCCCGCACTCTACTCCTCGCGAAAGGTCGACCGCATGAATTGGTACGTAAAGGCACCAATGGTGTCGGGTGGCAACGAAATAGTTGAGAGTGGTAATAGCGCGGTATCGAGTAAAATCTTCCGATTGACAGTATTGATCGAATTGATGACGGCACTCCTAAATACGTTACTTCCGAGCTCTTGATCAGATCGCGGAAGGCGAGTCGTTCGGCGCCGCTGAGGTCCGCGACCTGGATGGCGGCAACGACCATCACGGAACGCCTGATGGAGAAATGACACCGCTGATGTTCCCGAAGGTTGCGGAATGTCGGAGCCCGTCGAGGGTCTTGCCCAGACTACGGCTGAATTCTGACCTGCATCGGGTTCAGGGGCGCAGCAGCGCCTTGATGGCGCGGCGTTCGTCCATGGCTCGGTAGCCCTCGGCGGCTTGGTCGAGGGCAGGATGAGGTCGAAGACCTTGCCGGGTCGGTGCGGCGTCCGCCGGGGCGGGTGGAGCGGATGGCCTGCATCATCGATTCCCGGGTCACGCTGGTTTCCCGAAACTTCCGAACTCTCTCTTCAAGAGTGTCCATGCGGGCGACCGTAGGTGGTCGATTTCATAGAGGGCCAACGGCCGAATCGGCAGCGGATGATTGTGAACAAGGCCTCCGGACGGAGACGGCACCACCTCCGGTGTCCAGGTCGGTAGTCGATACGCCGGCAGAGTCGGCGACGCCTGGTGCGAGCTCATTCAACGGCTCTTCGCAGATGTAGCTGGTCGCGAGTCGGTCCCGGGTTGAGGGTCGAGGTCTTCCGATGATGGGGACGTTGGCTTTGGTTAATCTTCATGCGCGCCCGTGCCGGAGGCCGTTCGGTCACGGTCTGAGAGCGCGCCGGGTGGATCGCTCGGCTTCGTCGATGATCGCTTTGACTCGCGCCGGGGGTGGGGTCGAGATCAGCTGCAGTGCAATCCCGCGGAGGAGGCCAACCAGGGACACGGCCATCGCCTCTGGGTCGGCATCTGCTCGCACCGAGCCGTCGCGGATCCCTTCGCGGACCTTGTCGGCGAGGAGCCGACGGAAGCTGGCGTCATGTTCCGCGTAGAGCGGCATCAGGACGGGATCGGCGGCAATCGCCTCGCCCCACATCTGCAGGAAAGCGCCAGCGGGCGGACGTCGGCTGGTGACGTTCTTGAGGTAGGCGCGAACCGTCTCCGCCAGCCAGTCCGCGGCGCTGTCCCCAAGATCCGGGAGGGTGAAGGTCCGAGCATCGCGCATCACCGCGCGGAGCAGGTTCTCGCGGCTGCCGAAGTGGTGAGAGACGATTCCCCGGCTGTAGCCGGCGGCCTCGCCGACCTTGGCCAGGGTGAGCGCGCGTGACCCGTGCTGGGCAACCAGCGCCGTCGCGGCGGCCAGCACCTTGCGTTCGGTCTCTTCGCGACGCTCTTGCTGGGTGCGGCGAGCGGGAGGCTGATCGGGCATCAGGGCTGCTCCAGACATCGGGTCGACCAAGCATATGGTCCGCCGGTCCGCGCGTTCGTCCCGTCGACGGCACGCACAACGAGCGCGCGAGCGGCCCGGGTGAAACGATCAGCTACGATACTTGTGTGTCAACCAACAAGTATCTGAGGAGATGACTTCGTGCCACACACGCCACTCGTCCTCGTCCACGGCAACCCCGAGTCCGCGGTCATCTGGGGACCGCTCATCGGGGAGCTCGACCGGGCCGACGCGGTCGTCCTGTCCCCGCCTGGGTTCGGCGTCCCCGCGCCCCGCGGCTTCGACTCGTCGGCCACGACCTATCGAGACTGGCTGGCGTCCGCGCTCGAGCTGTTCCGCGCTCCGGTCGACCTGGTCGGTCACGACTGGGGCGGAATTCACGTCGCGGCGCTGGCCATGAGCCGTCCGGATCTGATCCGCAGTTGGGCCTCCGATGCCCTCGGCGTGTTCGCGCCCGACTACCTCTGGCATCCGCGGGCACAGGTGTGGCAGCAGGAGGGCCCAGGGGAAGCCTCGGTACAGGAGTTGTGGGGAGGCCACCTGGAGCAGCGCCTCGCGGTGACCTCGGCCCTCGGTATGACCGGGCGCATGGCGGAGCGGGTCGCGGCAGGCATGGATCCCGAGATGGGTCGCGCCGTCCTCAAGCTGTTGCGGTCGGCACGACAGCCGGCGATGGCCGAAGCGGGACGGCTCCTACCGAGCGCCGCACAACGTCCGGGGCTCGCTCTCATCGCCGTGGACGACTTCGAGAGAGCCAGCGGGACGTTGGTGCAGCACGAGTGGGCAGCGCGCCAATCGGGTGCACGGATGGCGCATCTGGAGGGCGTGGGCCACTGGTGGCCGGAGGAGACGCCGGCGCCGGTTGCTGAGGCTCTGACGAACTTCTGGGCAGATCTACCGGATCCAGAAAGGGCTCCTGCGACCGACTCCCGGGGGTAACGTCTGCGTGGTCGACCAGCCAGAGTAGTAGCCAGCGGGGCATGCCGCGGGTCGGCACCCGGAAGCCCCGACTGTTGAACTCGTCGGCCAGAGTCGTCGCCATGTCGCGCATCCAGACGTGCTCACCGGCGCAGACGTAGCGGTTGCTGGTCGCCCCGGAGGTCTCGTTAGCGAGGCTGGTGATGGACCCCGACCTCGTCTGAGCTTGATCGGTAGTTGACCTCACCGGGAGTGGCGTCGTGACGTGGCTCTGGAAGCTGCCGCGGGTTGGTCCAGGTGGCTGGGAGTTGGTCAATTCCATAGATGGGCTGGGTGTGCCGGAAGGGAAGTTGGTGGGTGGGTGTGGTCAATCGGAGGTTGGGCAGCCGCTGGAACAGCGTGGTGAGGGCGACCTCTAGCTCGAGACGGGGCGAGTGGGTCTGTAACAAGATCGGTGTTTTCGGCGGTTGCGGTTAGTACTTCTCGGCGCTCGGCCAGCGGTCACTGAAGGTGTTCGAGAACGCGTTCAGAGCGGGTTTCCACCGCATCGTCCACCGCGCTTGGCCCTTCCCAGTCGGGTCCAGCGACCGAGTCACCAAGTAGAGGCACTTGAGCGCGGCTTGCTCCGTGGGGAAGTGACCTCGTGCCCGCACGGCCTTACGATACCGCGCATTCAACGACTCGATAGCATTGGTGGAACACAACACGCGCCTAATCTCGGGATCGTAGTCCAAGAACGGCGTAAATTCCTCCCACGCACTTCGCCACAACCGGATCATCGCGGAATACCGACCACCCCACGTCTCTTCCAAATCATCCAACGCAACCGCCGCCGCCGTTGCTGTCGCAGCCGTGTATACCGGTTTCAGATCCTTCTTCAACGCGTCCCAATCACGCCTCGACGCGATCCGGAACGAGTTCCTGATCAAGTGGATCACACATGTTTGCACCCGGGCCTGCGGCCACACCTCGGCCACCACGTCCGGCAACCCCTTCAGCCCATCGCAGACCACGAAGAACACGTCCTTCATGCCACGATTCCGCAGGTCCTGCAGCACCTGCAACCAGAACTTCGCCCCCTCACCGCCCGGACCAGCCCAGATCCCGAGCACGTCCTTGCGACCTTCCAGCGTCACCCCGATCGCCGCGTAAAAGGCACGGTTCGCTACCTGACCATCCCGCACCTTCACAATCACAGCATCAATAAACACGGCCGCGTAGCATTCATCCAGCGGACGCGACTGCCATTCCTGCATCTCCGCGACCACACTGTCAGTGATCCGAGAAACAGTCTCCTTCGACACCGACGCGCCGTAAATCTCAGCGAAATGCGCGGAAATCTCGCCCGTCGTCAACCCTTTCGCGTACAACGACAACGCAATCTCATCAACACTGCCCAGCCGCCGCTGCCGCTTGCGCACAATCACCGGCTCGAACGTGCCCTCACGATCGCGCGGCACTGCCACCTGTACCGGGCCGACCGCATCCGAGATCACCGTCTTGGTACGGGTGCCGTTGCGCACGTTCGCGCCCTCACGACCCGGCTGATCAGCGTGTTTGGCATGCCCGAGGTGCTCGGTCATCTCCGCGCCCAGCGCCGCCTCCAGCACCGTCTTGGTCAGCTGCTTCAGCAGCCCATCCGGACCAGTCAACGCCAGCCCCTGCTCCTGGGCCTGCGCAACCATCGCCGCCGCCAGCCGCTCCTGAGCACTCGCCGGCGCGGCGGACTTCTTCGTCGATGCCCCTGTCGTCACAGCATCAGATGTCATCACTCTGTGTGCCCATCCCGCCGGACCTCAGCCCAGCGCGTCGGGCCGAAAACACCGTCTGATGCACAGACCCTGAAGGGGTGAGGACGCGGACCAGCCCGTCGACCTCGGATCGGCTCGGGCATCCGCCGTTGTTGGCGGCTCGGGCCAGGTGTGTTCGGGTGACCTAGTGCTGGTCCAGCTCGCCCAGCGGGCGGGAGATAGAGGCGCGCCGAGCGCGAGGTCTTCGTTGATGTCGGTGAGGAAATCCAGCAGGTAGACGGCGTAGCCCTAGGCGGTGGCCTGCTCGCCGGACTCGGGGATTGGTGGCGCCGAGCAGGCGGTTCACTCAACGGCCGGGTTTCTTGCTGACCCGTGCATGCGTCCCTCGAGGGCGTCGAACGTGTCGTGCTGGACGGTGTGAGACGCGCGTGGGTCGGACGAGCGGCATGTGTGGGCGAATAATTCATTTCGACCAGAAAACACATCCTCCAAATAGGCCGCATCAGTACCACGCGTCACAGCAAAGTTGGATAGCCTTGGTGTTTCTGCCGATGGCCAGGCGGGGAACGAGGATTCGAGCCATGATGGGCGCCACATGCCCGTCACCCTCTCGGGAGTAGTTTCGTTGCTTATGTAACAACGTAAACGAGGGGAAAGGGATTCATGCGCAGGACGGCAAATATCCTTGCTGTGGCGTTGCTCGCGGTCGGAGGGTTAGGGGTCGCCGCAGGTCGTGCATCGGCGATGGAGAGGTCTGAGCGGGGGGAGACCGCCAACGGATGTGTCTCCTACTCATACGAGCCTGGCTGGGCGACCACGACCGTGTACTACAACAACAGGTGCTCTCGTCCTACAACGTTCACTATTTACTACAACAGCTGTACAAACAAGACTATCACCGCCCCAGGTAATACAAAGGGGAATCACAAGGGCGAGTGGAACTGCACGGTCAGGACCGTTGGTCTCCCGAGCTAGCATTTCAACGGTGTCGGTGTGGCCGGTCATTCTTCGGTTGTGGTGGTGATCGGCCGCACCGTCCGCTGGCGCTGTCCATTTCAGTGGTCCCGCAAACCCGGCCCGGTCTCTAGCTTCGGACCGCTCGAACAGCTGGGCGCGGCGGGTGGTTGCCACCACACCTGGCGAGCACGTCGGCGCCTACGGAGGCGCCAGACACCGAGGGAACACTTGTTCGGCTACGATGGTCACGCCGACAGATCTGGGGTTTCGCAATCACGCTGCGGCATCATCCCAGGGCAGACGGATGATCTGGATTCGTTCAGGGTGGGCTGGACCTGCGGGCCTGCAGGAATTGCGCGGCGATCAGTACGCGTCGGAACCTGATCAACATGTTCATTGCGGCAGCCACGATGCCATCGTGACCGGAGCCGGAAGGTTCGGCCTGGCCGCGTTCCTCTGGGAGCTGCACGCCGAGTTGACCAAGCCCACCCTGGCCCGGCTGCGTCGGGTGGTTGCGCGGATAAGCCGGGCGCATGATGGAACCCGAAACTGGTCGTCGAGCTGGACCGAACGCTGGTCATCTACACCACCATCGGTGTCAGGCGCGCGGTGATCGCACGCCACGCTTGGCCTATCGGTCAGCTGGCCTGGTTGGACTTGCTGGAGCCGCGATCGCTGGGGCACGCTCAGGTGGTGAGGGCGTGGACGGTGGTGTAGGCGAACAGGGTGGCGCCGAGGCCGGCGATCACGCTGACGGTGATGTTCGTGGTGGCGTAGAAGTAGCTTTTCTGCTCGAGGAGTCGCAGGGTTTCGTAGCTGAAGGTGCTGTAGGTGGTGAGTGCTCCGCAGAATCCGGTGCCGAGTAGGGCGAGCAGTGGGGCGGGCAGCGCCAGGCTGGCGCCGGTGAGGCCGCCGAGGATGAGGCAGCCGGTGATGTTGGCGGTGAGGGTGCCCCAGGGGAAGAGGCTGTCGTGGCGTGCTTGTATGGCGCGGTCGATGAGGTAGCGCAGCGGGGCGCCGATCATCGCGCCGGTGAAGACGAGTGCGATGGTCATGATGCGTGGTCCTGTTGGTGGCGCAGGATTTCGACGTCGTCGAGCAGGACGGTTGCCTCGCGCAGGAGTTCGTCGATGTCGGCGAGGAAGGCGCGGATGGGTGGCTCGGTGTCGATGATGATGACGATGATCGGTAGGTCCTCGGCGAGGCTGAGGAGCCGGTCGGTGTGGATGAGTGAGGAGCTGCCGTATCCTTCGCAGCCGCGCAGGACGGTGGCCCCGGCGAGGCCCGCGGCGCGGGCGCGTTCGACGATTTCGTGGTGCAGGGGCTTGTGGTGCCAGGTGTCGTCTTCGCCGACCAGGATCGTCAGCCGCAGGGCGTGACCGCTGACCGCCATGTCAGGCCGCCTTCTGTGGGTCGCGCACGGAGCCGGTCGCCGCTCGGGTGAGCCATACCCCGGCGATGACCGCGAGCATCGCGGCAAGGAGGGTTCCGGCGAGGTAGACGAACGCGAGGGCCACGGTTGCCGGTTGCAGCAGCGTCCGGGTCTCGGTGGTGTAGGTGGAGAATGTGGTGAATCCGCCGAGGAACCCGACACCGAGGAACGGCCGGATGAGGCGGTGCGCCGACCAGACCTCGGTGATCAGAACCATCAGGACGCCGATCACAAAGCAACCGATCACGTTGGCCAGGAACGTCGCCCACGGGAGTCCCCCTGGTGGGGTGGGCAACAGCTCGGAGAGGCCGTAGCGGGCGAGCCCGCCGAGGCCGCCGCCGAGGGCGATGACGAGCAGCACCGCGCCGTGTGTGCGGGCGAGTTCACGCCGCTGCGTGGCGAACCGGAGATCGACGTCCGGATCGATGGGTTTGGCGAAGTCAATCTCCCTGCTCATGGGCGCCGCCTCCTACTTGAACGCACAACTGTACGACCCAAGTAGGGACTGTTGGCGGCCAAGCCGCGGTTGTTCCGTGAGCCGGAGCGGCGAGCCCCACCGCCGCACGTTCCCGAGATTAGCCCGGCCGCGGCCGGGTGTGTCGCGTGGCTGTGCCGAAGCTCACCCTGGATCACACACGCGCTCAGCCAGCCAGGCCTCGCCCTGCCGCGCACGCACCCGCCCGTGGGGGCAGGGTGTGGGGGTCGTGTAGGGGGTGCGGGCTTAGAGCTTGGACCACCAGTGGGCGTGTTTGTGTTCGGGTTGCGTGTAGTGGACGGTTTCGACCTTGTCGAGCGCGACGAGTCCTTGGATGTCGAGATCGTCCAGGTGTGGGAGGAACTCGTGGATTCGGTCCTCGCGGTCCGTGACGATGATCAGCACGGGCAGGTCTTCACCGAGCCGGAACAGATGATTGGTATGGATCTGTGAGCTGGCGCCGAAGCCCTCGATGCCCCGAATGACGGTGGCGCCGGCGAGCCCGGCCTTGTGCGCGCGGTGCACGATCTCGGCATACAGCGGTTTGTGATGCCAGTGGTCGCTTTCGCGGACAAAAATCGACAACCGGAGTGCTGGTCCCGTGTTCCGCATGGGCTGAGCCTCCTGGTCGCGAGTCATCGTGGCGCACGCTGACCAGGACCTATCAGCCTCTCGGTGAGGCGGTTCGGGCCGAAAGCCCTGGCGAGATCCATCACCACGTTCAGTACAGCCCCGGACACGCTGCGAGTCAAGACACAGCGGTGGACCTGGTGCCTATCGCGCACACACGTCGACGAAATCAGCGCGCGCCTCGCCCGCTTGCTGGCTGACCCACCGGTGCCGCAACCAGTCCGGCCACGAGTCCAGCACAGCGGTGCAGTACACCGACGCCGAGTCACTACCGGGGTGGGCGCGAAGCTCGCAACGCACGGCAAGCTCGGTAGCGCAGTCCTCGGCCGGCCGATCCAGCAACGGCACAGGCGCCAACCCGCCGGCCAACCGCCACGCATCAAGCGATCCGACAAGCAGGTCCCGCAATCCGCGGTCACCACCCGCGCCCCGCACCACCTCCACCGCCAACCGCACCGCTCTCGCGGCTGAGCGGCGGCGAGAACGCCTCAACCACCATCCAGCCACCCCACCCCGAGAAACCGTGCGGGCGGCCGCGGACGCCTCAACGCGTAACCGGTCCACCACGCCAGCACCGGCCAAAGGCAGCGCCGCACGGCTCGCGGAAACCGCCACGACCCGCGCGGTCTGCGCGGCGTCTGTCACCGGCACAGAAGCCAACCACGGGGCCAAGGGCGTCAGCGCCGGACGCTGCGCATCGCTGGTCGCGTCATTCACCGCGACCACCAGCGCCGCGACAGTGGACGGCACCCCGTCCGGCCGATCGGTCCAATACCCACCCGGCAGCGTGCTCACCAGCTCAAGCAAACAACCACCGCGAGACGGATGCGAATGCCGCCCCGCGCCAAGAGGCCACACGTGCACCACATCGCCGTGCCCCATACCACAGTTTCTACGACCGACACCGCTGGGAACGCAAGCCCCCGCGTCGGTGACCGGCCCACGCTCACCACCCCGCCAGGGGTCAGGCTGGGTACAGGCCCAGCTCTGCCTGGCCCGGCCGCCGCCAGGTCCGGCCGGGTGGAGTCGACCATGCGAAGGATCGGTCGTGAAGCGTCGTAAATTGTCGGACCCGTCTGCGACGATGCCCTTCCATACGAGCCAAGGAACCGACCATGACTTCCCGTCTCAACCCCTTCATCTACTTCGGCGACACTGCCCGCCAGGCCATGGAGTTCTACCGCGACGTGTTCGGTGGAAATCTTGCGATCAGCACGTTCGCGGAGTTCGGCCCGGCCGACTCACCGGACGCGAACAAGGTCATGCACGCTCAGCTGGAGACGGTGAAGGGCTTCACCCTGATGGCGTCAGACACCCCGCGGGGCACGGAGTTCAGGCCCGGCACCAACATGTCGGTCAGTGTGTCCGGCGACGACTCCGCCGACCTGCACGGTTACTGGGAGAAGCTGTCCGAAGGCGGCACCGTGACCGTGCCAATGGAGAAACAGGCATGGGGCGACGAGTTCGGTGCCTGCGTCGACAGGTTCGGCATCTCGTGGATGATCAACATCGACCAACCGCGGCAGTGAGATCAGTACGCGCCCGTTCAACCATGTGGTTGGAAAGCCGTCGCTGACCGCCGCCAACCCGGGAGACTAACGCGGCTTGGTCCCGGCCGGAGTCACGGTGACCGGCCCGGTCGGCAACCGCGCACCACCACCGCCGTCGCGGTCCGTATGCACCCAGATACGCACCGGACTCCCCGGCGGCGCATGGCGTTGCCCGGCGTTCAAGGTGGGCAGGGCCAAGGGGTCGCCGGGCCGCCCCGGCGGTTAGGGCTGGTCCGCTGTTTCTGGCCGGTAGGTGAGGGTGCCTGGCCACTGGTCGTGCCAGCCGGGCTGGGTGTGCAGTTCGGTCACCGCGTCGTGAAGTTCGGCGCAGAGTTGTTCGTTAGCGCCGGTGATCAGCAGGTTGCCTCCGTTGCCGTGGAGTTGGGTTTGTGCCCAGGCCAGTGTGCGGGCCAAGCCCGGGTCGTGGTCGAGCATGCCGGATAGGTCCAGATGGACATCGATCGCGCCGGCCGCGCGCCAGCCGGCCAGCTCGGTGCGTAACCGTGCGATGCCGCACTTGTCCAGTCGGCCGCACACGCTCACGGTGGCGTAGGCGCGGATGCGCGGAGTTGACATGATCTCTGGGTCGGTGATGTTCATCGACACCACCCCTTCCACCCCTGGGGTTGAGCGCACGGATCAGTTCGTGCCCACGTGCACCCCTGCCCTCGTCACGGCGGGGGCGCGGCGTCGTGGGCGAATCCCAAGGTTAGGCCGTTGCGGCGACCGCGGTTACCGCCAATCAGGCCGGTCGCTGCCTAGCCCGCCCGGGGTGTGCTCTCACCTCTGCCCGATCAGGGCGCTACGGGGCCTGCCCCGCGACAGCGGCTCGGCGCCCCTTTGTCGCGGAGGATCGCTATCGGCGGGCCGCCGCGGTGTGACCGGGGCGGCCCGGTGATGAGCGTGCCGGCCAGCAGAGGCTATCGGCGCTGGCTGGTGGGGCGCCGGTGGAGCGCGCTGGGCAGCCGGCCGGATCCGGTGCCGAGCATGGCCAGCCCACATAGCAGCGCGACGGCGCCGGCGACGACGTTACTCAACACTGTGCCGAGGGTCATCGGTCCGATCACGAACACCGAGACGATGGCCCATGCGCCCAGCACGGGGCAGACCCATGCGGCGCGGTGCGTGGCGCCATAGGCGCTGGCGAAGCTGAACCCCAACACCGCGATCGCCAAACCGACGACCATGTTGTTGGTGGTCAGCGACTCACCGAAGGCGAACATCGCGGGCGCAATCGCCAAGTACAGGCCGGCCAGGATGATCAGTCCGTCGGTCAGTTGCCCCATCGGTGTTTCGGCGGCGTCCTCGTAGCGCTGCCGCAGTTGATCGTGCGCGTGTTGGACCTCGGCCAGATCGGGGTGCTCGGTCATGGGCGGGGTCGTCGGCGGGTTCTCTGATGTCATCGCCACTCACCTCCAGTGCGAGGATCTTCTCGACCAAAGTGGGCGTGTCCGGGTGTGCGTGGCTCGCCCAGCCACGTCCACACTCAGGGTCCACCCGCGCATCCCCGGGCGCAATGGCCTGGCCACACCCACCATGGATGATCATGCATGATCATCCCAGTGGGCGAGTTGATCTCTTGTTGATCTTTTCTTGATCTTCGGATTACCTCGGCGATCTTTCGTGATCGACACGAGACGTCACTTTGGTATGACGCTGAGTGAAACGGTGGAGGTGCTCTCTGTCCAGGCATTGCCGACGTGCCTGATCGGAGAGAAACCGCCCTCCGTTGCTACGCGCTCGGCACGGCCCGAGGGTCGCCTCTATTCCGCCCCGGCGAGCGGGAAACCCTGCTCTCCAACCCGATCCTCAATGGGAAGGCTAGCGCTGTGCGGGTGTGGATGACCCCGGGAGACGACAGGGTCATGTCCACGACTGCGCCGCGTCGGGTTTGCGCTCAGCGGTCTCGACTTCGCGCACCGGTGGCTGCGCCACTTCGCGTTGGGTGGCACGCTGAGCGCGGGCGGTCTGTGGGATGTGCTGGAGGGGCGCCGTTCCGCTGAACACGTTGGATCACGACATCATCGCGCACGCTCTCAAGGCGTACCTGGCCGCCCGCAGTCATGATCTCGACCGCGACTCCGGGCGCTCACCGCCATCTTGCCGATGAGCGAGTCACGGCACCAGTCGGTCGGCGCTACGGTGTATGACAACCAAGAGCGACCGATATCTTTCGCACCGCTACCGATTTGGTCCCGATACGGCGCCCTGTTCGAGTAGACCGGCCGCGCGCGGCCGATCTGGCGGTGGCTTAGGCGACGGGGAGGTTGTTGAGGCGCCATTCGAGGATGCCGTCGGTGAGGCGTTGTGCTGGTCGGTTTGTGGTTGGCGAGGAAGCGCACGGAGTCGTGGGCGAGTACGCAGTGCGCGCCTCGGCAGTGAGCGACGATTTCCTGGTCGGCGGGTAGTTCGGCGAGTTGGTCGAGGGGGATGCTGATCGCGCCGGGACGTGTCCGGCGGTGTATTCGGCGGCGGGTCGCACGTCGAGCACGGTCACCTGGCCGGCTTGGGCGCGGCGTAGGAGTTCGTCTCGGGTGATGTGTTCGGTGTCGTCGGGGCCCAGGTAGCGGTCGCGGGCGGCTTGGACGTCGGGCATCCGTTCGGTGGCGACCGCCCGTAGGTGGGCGTAGAGGGCGGTCACGTCGCCATGGGGGCCGTCGGCGAGCCGGTAGTAGATGGTGGTGCCCTCGCGGCTGGTGGCCACCAGTCCGGCCTGTTTGAGTATTTGCAGGTGCGCCGAGGCGGTGGTCAGTCCGAGGTCGGCGACCTGCGCGAGGTCGGCCACGGCGCGCGGGCACTGGGCGAACAGGTCCAGCAGCTCCAGGCGTTTGCCGTTGGCGAGGGCTTTGCCTACCCGGGCGAGTTGTTCGAACAGCTCGGTCTCGATCGGGTGTGATTGACTGGGCGTTGGCCTGGAGGGGGTGGGTCTGGGTGCGTGGTGCGCCCGATCGCGACGGGCATGAGGTGATCGCGCGCGCGGTGGTGCGTGTGTGCGGCGAGTCCGGTGAGGTGGCTGGTGCCGGGTTCGTGGTTGGGGCGAATCTGGTGGCTACTTGTGCGCATGTGGTGGGTGTGGCGCACGGGGTTGAGTGGGATGGGGATTCCGGCTGTCCGCCGTCTGGGGCGTTGTGGGTGGAGTTTCCGCTTCTGCCTGGGGCGGTGCGGTGTGGCGCGACGGTTGCGCGGTGGTCGCCGATGCGGGCTGACGGTACGGGGGATGTGGCGATTTTGGCGTTGGCGGAGCGGGCGCCGGTGGGTGTGCCGCCGATGTGGGAGCCGGGGGAGGTGTGGGGGCGGGAGTTTCGGGTGTTGGGTTTCCCGGCGGATCTGTTGGATGGGGAGTGGGTGTCGGGGCGGTTCGCGGGTCGCCAGGGTTCTGGGTGGTTGCAGTTGCGGGCGGCTGATGGTGGGCCGCGGATCTCGGGGGGGTTTAGCGGGTCGCCGGTGTGGGATGTGACGGCGGGATGTGTGGTGGGGATGGCGGTGGCTGCCCGGCCGGAGGGGCCGGCGACCGCTTTCGCGTTGCCGGTGCGGGACGTGTTGGGGCTGGATCCGGCGTTGTTGCCCAACCCGTATCGGGGCCTTGAGCCGTTCGATGAGGAGCACGCCCGGTTTTTCTGCGGCCGTGAGCGTGACGTCGAGCGTGTTCTCGACGCCTTGGCCGGGTCGCCGTTGGTGGCGGTGACCGGCGGTTCGGGGGTGGGGAAGTCCTCGCTGCTGCGCGCCGGGGTTGCTCCTCGGTTGCGGGCCGGGGGTTGGCGGCTCGGTGAGATTCGGACGGTGGGTACGGTCGGCGGGCTTCGGGCGCTGGCGGCGGCATTGGCCCCGGTGCTTCGCCCGGGTCTGGATGCCGACGTGGCCGGCGGTTGTGTGGTAGCGCTGGCCGAGCGGATCCGTGCGGATCTTGGCTCGGTGGCGGCCGAGCTGTCGGAGCGGCTGGGTGAGCGGGAGTTGGTTTTGGTCGCCGACCAGTTCGAGGAGCTGGCGGTGGACCGCCCCGCCGAGGCCCGCGAGCTGCTCGGCGCGCTGTTCGAGTTGGCCGAGGCTGTGTCGGTGGGAGATCGGCTGCCGTTTCGGGTGGTGCTCACGTTGCGGGGCGGGAGCGTGGATGACCTGCCGCCGGGGCGGATGGCCGCGGCGTTGGATGCGGGCCGAGTGGTGCTGCGCGCGATGGACCGCTCGCAGTTGCGGGCGGCGATCGTCGGGCCGACCGAGCATTCCCCTGGGCTGTCGTTCGAGCCGGGTCTGGTTGACCGGATCTTGGATGACACCGGTGTGGAGCCGGGGCGGCTGCCGCTGTTGGAGTCGTTGCTGACCCAGCTATGGGAGCAGCGTGACGGCGGGCTGTTGCGTACGGCGCGGTATCGGGAGTTGGGTGGGGTGGCTTCGGCGATCGCGCGGCGGGCGGAGGAGGTGTTCGTCGAGCTCACCGCCTCGGCGCGGGATGAGCGGGGTTGGCGGTTGCTGATCCGGCTGGCCCGCCCTGCCGGGCCCGGGTTTGTGCGTGCGTCGTGTCCGCTGGGGGAGTTGCCGGCCGAGTTGGCTGGGGTGGCGCGCCGGCTGGCGGTTGAGCGGCTGGTGGTGCTGACTCATGACGCCGCCGGCACGGCGACTGTTGAGCTGGCTCATCAGGCGTTGATCGATCATTGGCCGGCGTTTCGGGAGCGGCTGCGCGCGGATCGCCGGTTTCTGCGGTGGCGCCAGGAAATGGATCGCCAGTACCGGCACTGGGTGCTCAGCGGCGGTGATCCGGGTGCGTTGTTGCGGGGTGGCGCGCTGGGCACCGCGAAGGAGATGCGCGCCGAGCGCGGTGTCGATCTGTCCGCCGCGCACCGCGACTACATCGGCGCCAGCGTGGCCAGGACGCGTCGCGAGGTGCGGCGCTGGCGGGTCGCGGCCGCGGTGTTTCTCGTGCTCGCGCTGGGCGCCGGCACGCTGGCCGCCCTGGTCGCGCGGTCACGCGCGGACATCCGCGATGCACGGGACGCGGCCAACGTCCGTGCCATGGCCATTGACTCGGCGAACCAGGCCAGAATCGAGCCGGACAAGGCGGCACAGCTCGCACTCGCCGCGTACCGCGCCGACCCGCACAGCCCGGAAGCGCGTAGCGCGCTGGGCCGGGCCTACCTGGCCAACCTCGCGGTCGGCCAGGTCGTCACCGGGGTGACCGATACCCGGATTGACCAGCTGCTGACCAGTACGGATAGCGACACTGTGCTGGTTGGGCACAGCGGTGGGCATGTGGTGGTCTCCGGTCTGAACGAGCCCGTGCCCCGGTCGTGGGTGTTGCCCGACGCGGCGGACGACATGCAGCTGGCGCTGACTCCGGATGGCCGGCGGGTGCTGGGGCTCGATGCGGACAACCGGCTGCTCACCTGGGACGTTCCCACCCAGGCCGGCCCGGTCGAGCTTGCCGCGCCGGGCGGGCACCGCGAGGCTTCGGCGAACCTGGCCGTGTCGGCGGACGGTCGACGCGCGGTCTGGACGGTGCAGGCCAGCAGTGACCGCACCGATGTGTGGATCTGGGATCTGGAGGCGAATCGGCCGGTCGAGCACCACGTGCGGCCGCCGCCGACGGCGCGGGTGACCGAGGCGTGGCTGACCGATGATCCTGGCCGGGTCGCGCTGCGCCTGGGCGAGCCCGCCGCGCCGGATTCGCGTCTGGTGATCTACGATCTGGCCTCAGGTGCGCAGCTGCGCATCTTGTCGCCGGGCAGTGCGCTGGCCCGGCACGGAATCTTGGCGATCGCGTGCCAACCCACGGTCTCGGTTTCCCGCGCCTCCGACGGCGCCCCGGCGACGGCGTTCCCCGGGCTGGCCGGTAAGGGCTGCGCGGACTCCGACGCCGGCTGGGTGTCCTTGTCCGGCGATCGGGAGTACCTGCGTTACTGGACCGCCGAAGCGGGCAGCGACCAGCAATCACTGCTGACGATCTTCTCGCTGCGCGACGGCCAGCAGTACCAGCTGTTCTTGCCGGGGTTCTGGTCGTTCCCGATCCGATCTGGGCCGTTTCGCCCGCTCGACACCCTGGGGATGCTGCGCGGTCGCGGCGGGGCGCCGAGCCCGGTCGTGGCGTTGGGGGAGTCGCTCTACCGGTTCGACCCGCCCGCTGGTGACATCCCGGGTCCTGGATCCACGGCCGACCCGGCCGGCGAGGCGGCGAGCGATACCCAGATCTCACTGACCGGTGGCGTGCTGCGCGGCCTGCGCGGGTCCGGTGTTCCGCTCGGGCCGCCGATCACCTTGGCCACCGACCCCGCCGAGGTTGCCTGGCTGCATGACCCGGTGTACGGCACGCCCCACGTACTCATGAGGCCCGGGCACGACAACCAGGCGTTCGTGCTCGCCCGGGAAGGGTCGTTGAGTATCTGGGATCTTGGCACCGGGCGTCTGCTCAGCCGGCTGGCCACGCGGGTGACCTCGGGCGGGTACACGCCGCCGCATTCGCGGCTGCGGTATGTGGTCAACCACGACGGCCGCTACCTGGCGTTCATGGCCACCGACGGGGTGGTCCAGGTGTGGGACATCGACGCCGGCGCGCAGGTGTGGACCCTCCCGATCCCGCCGATGCAGCTGTTCGGTTTCGACCGCACCGACGAGCTGGTGGTTTCCGACGCGCGGGGGGTGAGCCTGTGGAACTTCCGCGACGGCAGCCAGGTGGGCCCGCTCGCGCCGGCTGGCGGGCCGACGATCCCCCAGCCGCTGCTCGATCGGCAAACCCTCACCCTGCGGCTGTCGAACACACCCATCAGCCTTGACCCCGAGCAGTGGTTTGCCCGGGTGTGCGCGGCGATGAACCGGCCATTCACGCCGGCCGAACGCGCCCGGCTACCGGAGGGTGTGCCGGATGACCCGCCCTGCGCCCGGCACTGACCTCATTGGCTGCCCGGGTCGAGTTGCGTGCCGAGCGGCACCTGCCGGGCCGACAGGCCGGGACGGCAACTCACGAACTCCGCCCGCCCCCACGCATCGTCGGTGTGGCCGGGTTCGGCGCGCACCTCGACCACCAGCCTGGGCACGACCCGTCGACAGTCCACCGGGATGGCGCAACCCCCGTAGAGCGCGTCGAAGAAGCCGGGCGAACAGGGCCACGGGTGATCCGCGCCTGCGGTGCGCAGCCACGCGGCCATGTGTCTGGCGAGATCACCGACGGGTGCGATCACCTGACACACCGGCCGGAACCGGCCGTCGCTCGTGTAGCGACCCAGGATCAGGAAGATCGGCATCCCGGATGGGCCGTCCACGGCGCCGACGATCGCGGTCGTGGTCCGCATCCGCGCCTGGCGCTCGCGCTCGGCCTTGGCCCGGCCGCTGAGTAGGTCACCGAGCGTGCTCCACAGGCCCGCCATGTGTGCGTACCAGGCGCTCGACCCGAGGAACACCGCGCCGAAGCCGAGCAACGCCAGCACAGCCGTCGGCGCGGCGCGATCCGCTCGGTCGATCAACTCGTCGCGGGTGTATGTCCCGTCTTGGGTGAGACACAGCTCGGTCGCCGCCAGCGGCCGGCCGTCGCACGTTCCCTCCGGATCGTCCAACAGCACACCCACCGCGGCCGCGACAAGCAGCGACCCGACGAGGCCAAGAAGGACGGTGGATACCACGCAGTCGCGGCGGCTGAACCGAACCATTCTCACGATCACAGCTCCATTCCCTCTGACCGGTCGCCATTCCCTCACCGGTCCACCTGTGCCGGCGATGCAGCCGGGGTTCACCACACACCACCGACGACGGGAAGACCTCGATGGTTGTGCGGGCGCGCCCGCCGGAGACGCGACTCCCTACGGCCTACAGCGACGCGGGATCCGCCGCGCCCGTGGGTGGGCTGCTCGGGGGCCGCCGGAGGTGTGGATGCTCAGCAGTCGATCACGGTCTGATACCGGGAGCCTGGTTTCGGTTTTGGGAACGGGCGGGTGTTGTAGGCGTCGATGTTCCAGCAGTCGGTGACCCAGGTCGGGTTGGACCAGATGACCTTCACCGAGATCGGCCGGCCGCATCTGTTGCGCACGTTGACGCCGTTGTCGTATGCGTCACGGGCGGTGCAGTCGACTTCGCCCTGGGTGTGGATGGGCGTGAGCGGTGTCGCGTGGGCGAGGGGGGCATACACACCACCGGCGACGATCGCGGCGGCGAGCAACAGGCTGGTTCGCATGGTTCCTCCTGCGGTTGAGCGCGTGGATACGCGCCAAGCCCGACAGGCCCCCAGGCGCCGGGGTTGCCCCACCCCACCTTGCATCACCCGAATGGGTCAATGATGAGCGGCTGCGCGCAACCAGCGTCGGTTGGCTAGCGTCGCAGTCGCTATGACCGCCGAGACGAGTGCCGGGACGAGCAGTGGGGAACGCGCCGTGACCGAGAAGCCAGTCGAACCGGAAGCCGACCTCGACTGGGACAGCTGGCTGGCCGAGCTGCTGCGCGGGTTCGACGTGCGCTGGTTGGATGCGATACGCACCGCCTCGGCCGCCGACCGGAGCCACCGCTCGGGCCTGATCCGCGTCGGGCACGCCCGTGGCGAGGCCTTCGGCGAGTGGGTGGCGCGGCACTACCGCGAGCAGCACGGCGTGCTGATCCACGCCGCGATGCGTTACCTCGACAACGTCGAGGACGCCAAGGAGGCCGTACACGACGTCATTCGCCGGATGCTGGCCAATCCGCCTGCTCTGGATGGGGATGACGCGCTGCGCGGCTACCTGTACCGCGCGGTGCGCAATGAGGCTATTAGCCGGCTGCGTCAGCACGCGCGCCGCCGCGAGTTCGAGGATATCCGCACCCAGTTGGACAGCGAGATCGCCGTGAACATCGGCGCGCCGCTGCCGGCAATCGATGATTCGGTGACCCGTCAGCTGGTGCTGGCCAAAGCGTTGCAGCGGTTGTCTCAGCGGCTGCGTGAGGTGCTGCTGTTGGTCGACCACGACGGGCACAGCATGCAGTCGGCCGCTGACCGGCTGGGTATCACCCCGGGTGCGGTGAAGCGCTACCTGTTCAACGCCCGGCACGCCCTGCGCGAGGACGAGTCGCTGCGGCAGCTGCGCAGCGCCGCCTGAGCCAGCGCGCGGCAACCAATCCGGGCTCCGCCGAGTCGAGCAGGGTGACCGGAGGGGAGCGCGATGCGCGAGAACAAGATCAGGGCGATCGCCACCGAAGAAGTACGGCGAGCGCTACGGCAACAGCGAACCGACGAAGTCGCCAGCGACCTCGATCGGCTCACCGAGCGGCTGACCAACACCACTTCGATGGCGGCGCGCGCCGCCGAACAAGTGGTTCGCCTCGAGGCACAGACCCGGCGAATCGCCACCGAGGTCGCCGGCCGAATCGTCCGGGAGCAACGCGGCCGGCTGGATCGAGACCAGGTCCGCGTCGCCGTCCGGGACGAATTGGCCGGTGTACTGCGTGCCGAGCAGGCCGAGATGCGCTCTCAGCTGCTCGACCTGGCACGCGAGGAGGCAAAACGAGCCCTCGACGAGCACGCGCCCACGGTGACCGAGGTGCGGGTGGTCGACGCCCCCAGCATCCGGGTCGAGGGTGAAACCCACCACGTGTTGCCCGACCTGCTGCTCGCTCTCGGCGCGCACTGTCACGTGCTGTTGGTCGGCCCGGCCGGCACCGGGAAATCCAAGCTGGCCGAGCACTCGGCGCGGGCGTTCGACCAGCCCTTCTACGCGCTGTCCGTCGGGCCGACCACGCCGATGAGCAAGGTGTTCGGCTACTTCGACGCACACGGTCTCTACCACGACACTCCGTTTCGTCGAGCTTTCGAGCAGGGCGGTCTGATGTTGCTGGACGAGATCGACTGCGGGCATCCCGGGTTGCTCGCCGAGCTCAACCAGGCGCTCGCGCTGGGCATATGCGCGTTCGCCGACGGCATGGTCACTGCCCATCCCCAGTTCCGGCTGGTCGCCACCGCCAACACCTACGGAGCCGGCGGTGACCGCCGCTATGTCGGGCGCCAAGCGCTCGACGCGGCCACCCTCGACCGGTTCACCCTGCTCGAGGTGCCGGTCGACGAACGACTCGAGCGCCGGCTAGCACTGGCCCACGCACCGTCCCAGCAGGACGCGGTCGTGCAACTGCTGGCCACGGTGCGTCGGCTGCGCGCGACCGCTGAGGAGAAGAACCTGCCGGTGATGTTCAGCCCGCGCGCCAGCATCGAGGGCGCCAGACTCCTCGAGGCCGGGGTGCCGCTGGCTAAGGTGCTGCAGTGGCGGGTGCTGCGCGGCCTGTCGCAGGCACACCGCTCGGCGTTGGGGCTGAGCCCGTGAGTGCCCTCGTGAGCGGCGCTCACTCGTTGCCGCCGCTGCGTGATTGGGCGGACTTCCTGGTGGCGGCTCGCGCACCGGACAGCATCGACAACGGCGCGGGCCGCCACGGCAGGACAGCGTGGGCCGGGGCGAGCTGGGGACGTGCGCTGGATCTGGCCACCGGTGGCTGGTTCGAGATCTTGCCGGAGCTCGAGGCCGAGGTGAGCCAGCTGCGCGCCAGGGTGGGCCGGTTGCTGCGCGTGTCCGCGCTCCGCCCCAGCTGGGACGTCACCGGCGGCGAGGTGGACATCGGCGCCTACCTTGCCGGCGTGCCCGAGTGCATGATCGACGCCGCCCCGGAACCGATGTCCACCCAGGGGCGCGTGGTGACCTTCCTCATCCCGGCCGGGTATTCGGCCGACACCCCGCACCACGCGGTGCGCAACCGGGGCCTGGCGCTGGCCGCGCTCTGCTGCACCGTGCTGGCCACCGGCCACAGCGTGGATATCTGGTCCGGATTCGCCTCCTGGATCGGTCCGCGCCGCCACGCCGCGGTGGCCAAGGTCATCAGCGCCGGCGAACCACTCGACCTCGGCCGGTTGATCTTCGCCACGGCCCACCCAGCCATGCTGCGGCGCCTGTGGCTCAGCGTCTGGGATTCCGCCGAAGCCCCGCTCGCCGCCCGGATGAAACGGGCGAACTACGGGTCACCATCCTGCGCCTGTGGACCCGACGACTTGCCCGACCAGACCACCAAGCCCTACGTCGTTCCCTACCTCAAAGCACACGACCCGCAATGGCGCTCGCTCGACACCGCCGTCACCTGGTGCCTGAGCACCGCCACCGAACTGGGCCTGCTCACCAACCCCCGATGAGCCCGCCGCAACCATCT
>JACHMT010000006.1 GCA_014208095.1 Actinospineispora eucalypti
GCCGCGCCAGCGGCACCGAGTGCAGCAGCAGCCGCACCGAGTAGTCGGTCAGCTCCCGCTCGCCGACCTCCAGCGTGCCGTCCAGCCACCGGATGAACAGCTGGGACAGCGCGCCGATCAGCGCGGTGGCGGTCATCCGCTCGGCGGCGGGCGCCGTGCTCTGGCCGGCCGGCGCGGCTCCGTCGCCCGCGGCCCGTGCGGCCGGCGCGGCTCCGTGGCCGGCGGCCAGCTGAACCCGGATCAGCTCGGCGAACACCGGCATCAGCTCGGCCGCGCGGGCCGAGAGCACCGCGTCGGTCATCGGCGCGAGCAGCAACACCCGGCCCTTGCGCGGGTCGGCGGTCAGCTCGCCGAGGAACGCCTCCACCGCCGCGCGCGCGATCGCGGCCGGCTGGTCCGGCGGCCGGGCCGCCACAACCCCGGCCACCGCTTCGTTCAGCACGTCCCTGACCCGCTCCGCCACCTGGTCGTACACCGCGACCAGCAGCTCGTCCCGGTCGGCGAAGCTCTCGTAGAAGTACCGGTCGGTGAGCTTGGCGTGCCGGCAGACCGAGCGCACAGTCACCGCGCTGCCCTGCCCCGCGCCGCCCAGCAGCTCCAGCCCGACGTCCAACAGCGCGCGCCGCCGGGCGTCCCGGCGGGCGTCCAGGGTCGTGCCGCCCCAAACTTTCGGCGCACCCTGGGTCATCCGCGCCCTCCGTCACAACAAGGTGATTCAGTCACTTCAGCAGGGTGATTCAGTCACTTCCCGCGACCGTACCGTTCCACGGCGAAAGGCGGCTTTCCGCCCGGGGCCGTACGGTGTGCGGGTGACCAAATCCGCGGAGGGCACCATGCCCCGCACCGCGCTGACCAGGGAGCGGATCGTGCACGCCTCGGTCGACCTGATCGAGCGCGACGGGGCCGACGAGCTGTCCATGCGCCGGGTGGCGGCCGAGCTCGGCGTCGGCACCATGTCGCTGTACAACCACGTACCGAACAAGGCCGCCCTGCTGGACGCGGTGGCCGAGCACATCATGGCCGGCATGGTCTACGCGGACGACCCGGCGGTGGACTGGCGTGACCAGACCCGCACCCTGGCCCGCGCGTTCCGGGAGGTCGCCCGGCGCTACCCGCGCAGCGTGCAGCTGGTGATCACCCGGCAGCCCAAGTCCAGCGTGGGGTTGCAGTCCATGGAGATGGCGCTGGCCGCGGTGCGCACGGCGGGATTCGACGACCGGACGGCGGTTCAGTTGGTCCGCACCTTCGTCGCGTTCGTGCTGGGCAGCCTGATCAACGAGGTCTCGGTGAAGGAACGCGGCGCGCCGCCGGCCGAGTTCGCCAGCGAGCTGGAGCGGGCGCACTACACGAACGTGCGGGCGGTGTTGCCGATCCTGATGGTGCACGACCACGACAGCGACTTCGAGTTCGGCCTGGAACTGCTGATCAGCGCCATGGCGGCGCTGCCACGTAACACCCCATGAGCGAGGAGGACGCAGTTGTCCGACGAGGTACTCACCGAGCGGCGCGGCGCCGTGTTGATCGTGACCGTCAACCGGCCGGCCGCGCGAAACGCGATCAACGCGGCGGTTGCCCGCGGCATGGCCGACGCGATGGACGAGCTGGACGGTTCGCCCGAGCTGACCCTGGGCGTGCTGACCGGCGCCGGCGGGACGTTCTGCTCCGGCATGGACCTGAAGGCGTTCGTCACCGGCGAGCTGCCCTCACTGCCCGGCCGGGGCTTCGGTGGGGTCACCCAGGCGCCGCCACGCAAGCCGCTGATCGCCGCCGTGGAGGGCTACGCGCTGGCCGGCGGGTGCGAGCTGGTGCTGGCCTGTGACCTGGTGGTGGCGGCCGAGACGGCCAAGTTCGGCATCCCCGAGGCGAAGCGGGGCCTGGTCGCCGCCGCCGGCGGGCTGATGCGCCTGCAGCACCGCATCCCGCGCAACCTGGCCATGGAGCTGGCCCTCACCGGCGACTTCATTTCCGCGGCCGACGCGCACCGGTACGGGCTGGTCAACCGCTTGGTCCCGGAGGGCGGCGCACTGGACGCGGCGCTCGAGCTGGCCGGGAAGATCGCCGCCAACGGCCCGCTCGCGGTGGTCGCCTCCAAGCAGATCATCGTCGAGTCGGACGACTGGTCCAGCGAGGACATGTGGCGCCGCCAGGCGGTCATCGTCCAACCGGTGATGACCTCCGCCGACGCCACCGAAGGCGCCCGCGCCTTCGCCGAAAAACGCCCACCCAACTGGCAGGGCAAGTAGCTCAGCCGGCGATCGCGCGCACAACGGCCGGCCAGGCCGGGCTGAGGGGGTCGATCAGGGGGAAGTGGCCGGCGCCGGGCACGAGCACCGAGTCGGCGCCGGGGTGCGCGGCCAGGTAGTGGTCGACGAACTCCGGCGGGACCACGGCGTCCTCGTCGCCCTGGACCAGGGTGACCGGGGCGTCGGGGGCGGGCAGGCGCACCGGGTCCAGGTCGGCGCGCGGTTCCGGGTCGCCGCCGAGGAACGCCTCGACCGCGCCGTCGCCGAGGCGCTGCGCGTGCGCCCGGCGCAGGTCGGTGACGGCGGCCAGCGCGACCACCCGGGCGATGCCGGGCGCGGTGGTCGCCGCGCACAACGCGAGGTGTCCGCCCGCCGAGTGGCCGACCAGCACACTCGCCCGGCTGTGTCGGCCCGGGATCTCCCCCGGCACGGCGCCGATCGCGGCCAGCACGTCGGCGAGCGCGTCGTCCGGGCGGCCGGGGATTCGACGGTACTCGACGGCCGCGACCGTCCAGCCGTCGGCGCGCAGCGCGTTGGCCATCGGCCGGGAGTGGAGCCGGTCGATCGTCGGACGCCAGAAACCGCCGTGCACCAGCACGATCAGCGGACGCTCGGCGGCGTCGCCGGGCCAGACGTCGGCCACCTGGTCCGGATGGTCACCGAAACGGACCGTCAGGTCGGGCGCGGGCGCCTCTCGGCTGAGTACGGAACGGTCTTCCACCGAGGTCCCCTAGATCTTCAGTGGGATGCAGTCGGCGGGGCAGGCGCCCGGAGCGGCGGCCGGAGCGGCGGCCGCCGCCGGCTCCGGGGCGGGGCGGTGCAGGACGGCGCGGGTGGGGGTGACGGCGAGCAGCTCGCCGTCCAGTGCGCCTTGGCCGTCCACGATCAGGGAGTGACCACCGGGGTCGCGGGGCGGCCAGAGCAGCGTCACCGCCGGGTTGCCCGCGAGGTTGCCGAGGGTCCGCCGGCCGAGGTCGGGGACGCGCAGCCGGTCGCCGTCGAGCACCGGGGCCACCGCGACGACGTGCGACTTCCCGTCGCCGCCGACGGTGATCAGATACCCCGACCCGTATCCGCGCAGGGTCTCGGCCAGTTTGTGGGGCGGGACCTGGATGCTCACCCTCGAAGGATATGCGCGTTCAGCGCTCCTGGCCGTTTCCGCGGGGGCGGAACAGTCTCAGCCGGGGCATCTCGGCGGCGATGTGGTCGACGGTCTTCTCCAGCCGGGGCATCGCGGCGGTGACCTGCTCGGAGAGGTTGAAAATGGCCAGCGTGAGCTCGGCGATCACGCGCGCCGAGGCGACGACGCAGACCACCAGCACCGGGACGACCAGCAAGGCCAGCACCCCGAGCCACCAGGCGTGGGCGACCGCCGCGACGATCACCACCAACCCGAGCAGCGCGGTGAGCACGGCGACCGCCAGGTAGAGCGGCGGCAGCAGGGCCGGGGTCAGTCGGGTCCGGCCGAGCCCGTGCGGCAGCGCGCGCAATGCGGACAGCCATGATTGGTCGGACATAGCTGCTAACTATAGCAAGCAGTGCGCAAGCGCGGCTCAGCCGGGGATGAGCGACCTGATCCGCAGCCGGGGCTCGCCGACGTCCTTGGCGCAGGTGAGCATCGAGTCCATGGGCAGGAACACGGTGTTGCGCACCGGGTCGCCGGGACCGCCGTCCGGCCCGGGCAGCAGGATGCGCAGCCCCTTGCCCGGCACCGTGTGGCAGGCCTGCTCGTCGAACATGCCCGGGTTGACGGTCAGCATCGGGGCCAGCGCGGCGCCGCCGCGCGGGGCCAGGGTCACCACCGGCCCCAGGCCGCCCTCCCGCACCGCCGGGCGACCCAGCGGGGCATCGTTCTGCCCGATCTCCCGCACCTCCAGGAAACCCCGCAGCCGGCAGGGCGCGGAACCCCGGTTGACCAGGCTCAGCGTGGTGTCGGTCTTGCCCATGCCGCTGCCGCCCTGGTCCGGGCCGAGCTTCAGCTCCAGCCCGTTGGCCGCGCACCAGTCCACCGGGGCCACCTGAGCGGCGGCCACCCCGGACGCGCTCAGCAACAGCACACCGAGCAGCAACAGAAAACGGTTCACGATCCCCCCAATGCGGAACGCAGGAAGTCCACCTGCAACAGCAGCAGGTTCTCCGCGACCTCCTCCTGCGGCGTCATGTGTGTCACCCCGGACAGTGGTAGCACGCTGTGCGGCCGGCCGGCCGCAAGCAACGCTGAAGACAGTCTCAGGGTGTGCGCGGCCACCACGTTGTCGTCGACCAGACCGTGGATCAACAGCAGCGGCCGGGTCAGCGCCGCCGCATCCGACAGCAGCGAGGACCGCCGGTACGCCTCCGGGTCACCTTCCGGCGTGCCCAGGTAGCGCTCGGTGTAGTGCGTGTCGTACAGCGACCAGTCGGTGACCGGCGCGCCGGCCACCGCCGCGTGGAAAACGTCCGGCCGGCGCAGCACGGCCAGCGCGGCCAGGTACCCGCCGAACGACCAGCCCCGGATGCCCACCCGGCCCAGATCCAACACCCCGGGAAACGCCGCCGAGGCCGCCGACAGCGCGCTGACCTGGTCCTCCAGCACCGGCGTGGCCAGGTCCCGGTACACCGCGCGCTCGTAGGACGGCCCGCGCCCCGGCGTCCCCCGCCCGTCCGCGACCACCACCGCAAAGCCCTGGTCGGCGAACCACTGCGAGGTCAGGAACGCCGCCCGGCTGGCCAGCACGCGCTGCGCGTGCGGCCCGCCGTAGGGGTCCATCAGCACCGGCAGCGGGCCGTCCTCGGTCCGGTACCCGGTGGGCAGCAGCACCGCCACCCGGGGTTCCGGGCCCGCCGGCGGAGCCGGCATGGGGCGGGCGCCCAGTTCGGCGCCCGACGGAGACACAGCCGGCGGCAGGACCGTCACCCTGGGCGTCAGCCCGGGCGATTCGGCCAGCGACCGGACCGGCACCGAGCCGCCGTCCGACCAGTGCACCACCGCGCGCCCGCCGTCCCGGTCCAGGTCCTGGGCGACGATCACCGTGGTGTTCCCGCCCCGCCGCCCGCCGAACACACCGGGCGCCGGGGTGAGGCAGGTCAGCCCGTCACCGGGCCGGTAGGTCCACAGCCGCGACTCGGTGGCGTCCTCGCTGGCGCTGAACAGCACCGTGTCACCGTCGGTGTCCAGCACCGACCGCACCTTGAGCGTCGGCGGGGTAACCAGGGCACCGTCCACCACCAGCCGGCGGGCGTCATCGGCGTCGGTGGTCCACACCAGCGCACCGGAGGACAGGTACGCGGGCACCCCGGGCACGATGTCCACCCACCGGGGGTCGGCTTCGGTGAGGATCTCCACGCAGCCGCCGCTCACCGGGTCCACCCGCAGGAGCCGCAGCTCGCGCTGGTCCCGGGGCTGCACGGCGATCACCAGGCCGGCCGCGTCCCAGGTCACCGCGGCCAGGTAGGGCTCCGCCGGGCTGGACCGCCAGGCCACCTGGGTGCGCCGGCCGTCCTGGGCGAGCAGGTACAGCTCGGTGACCGCGTTGGGCGTGCCGGCGGCCGGGTAGGCCAGCGCGGCGGCCGGCTGTTCCGGGCGGGCCGGGTCGGCGATGTGCCAGCGGTGTACGGCGGCGTCGTCCACCCGGGCGACCAACAGCGCGTCACCGGTGGGCGACCACCAGTAGCCGCGCATCCGGCTCATCTCCTCGGCCGCCACGAAGTCGGCCAACCCGTAACGGACCGTCGGCGACTCCGGCTCGGCCAGCGCGGTGGACGTGCCGGTGGCCAGGTCGTACAGCCACAGCGCGCCCTCGCTCACGTAGGCGACCCTGGTGCCGGCCGGGTCCGGGCGAGGGTCGATCACCCCGGGCGGCCCTTCCACCGCGCGGGGCGACTCGCCGTCCTCGGCCAGCCGGGCCAGGTGCAGGCGCCCGGCCAGGGTGAACGCGGCCAGCGTCAGCCCGGCGTCACAGGCGTAGCCGACGATGCCGCCGGCCTGCTCGCGGGACCGCTCGCGGCGGGCCCGTTCCTCCGGCGGCAGGTTCGCCTCGTCGGCGCCGAGCGCGCGGGGATCGGCGACCAGCCGCTCCCCGCCGCCGTCCCTTTCCAGCACCCACAGGCAGGTCACCGGGTCGGTGCCGCCCTGGCTGCGCAGGAACGCCACCCTGGCGCCGTCCGGGGAGATCGTGAAACCGCGCGGCGCCCCCAGGGTGAACCGCCGGGTACGGGCCTGCAGGCGCGGGAAGCTCTCGCTCACGCGTGGCATCCTGCCCCATCGCCAGATCACGAAGTAATGGCGGCCGGTCACGATCCGTGTCAGGGTCAGCGGGCGTACCGGGCTCTCACTTACCCTGAGTAGGTGGTGACGGCGAACACCGACGAGTGCCCATGAGCGGACCCCGCGGCCAATCCCGCGAGCGCCTGCTCAACGCGGCCGTGCATTACCTGGGCACCCGAGGCATCAGCGATCTCTCGCTGCGCCAGCTCGCCGACGCGCTCGGCACCAGCCACCGCATGCTGATCTACCACTTCGGGTCCAAGGAAGGCCTGGTCACCGAGGTGCTCAACACCGTGGCCCGCTCCCAGCGGGCCTGGTGGACCCAGCTGCTCACCACGACCGAGGAGGAATGGCCGCGCCGGCTGTGGCGGGCCACCGCCGACCCGGCGCTGGAGCCGTACGCCCGGCTGTTCTTCGAGCTCTACGGTCACGCGCTGCAGGGGCGCGCGCCGGCCAGGACGCTGTTCGAGCAGGACATCGAGTACTGGCTGGAGTCGGCCGCCGCCGCACTGGTCGAGGCCGGGGTACCGGCCGACCGGGCGCGCGCGCTGGCCAGGCTGGCCGTGGCCACCGCACGCGGGCTCATGCTGGACCTGCTGGCCACCGGCAACCGGGCCGCCGTGGACGACGCGTTCGAGCTGTTCGTGGACTGGTACCGGCGGTCGATGACCCCGGCGGCCCGCGCCTGACGTGCCTACCGGCCGCCGCGCAGCAGTTCGCGCAGCCAGATCAGCACCTTCCGCCCGGCGGAACCGCGCCCGAGCACGTCATAACCGAACCGCACCACCCGCGACCCGATCAGCTCCACCGCCGGCGGGTACTCGAACACCTGGCCGCCGAACTTCACCTTGAACCGGTCCGGGCCGTCCAGCTGCTCCTGGTCCACGTCGCCGGGGTTCTCGGCCGTGGTCAGGGCGCGCACCGACTCGGCGTGCAACCCGCCGAAGTCGAAGTAGTGGAAGCCGTGCGCCTTGCCCCAGGAGATCGCCTCCCAGATCATCGCGCTGGCCACGTTCAGCTTGGCCGCCTCGGTGGACGTGCGGTCCAGGCCGGTGATGCGGCTCTTCAGCACGCCGCCGCAGCCGGTCATCAGCTCGGCGGCCACCGGAGCGCCGGAGACCTCGCCGATCAGCAGCACCACGTGCCCGCCCGGCTTGAGCGCCGCGTAGAGCGACTCCTGGTAGCTCAGCGGGAACGGGGTGAAGCCCTGGTACTCGGCGGTGCTGGCGGCCAGCCCGGTGAGCAGCGGGATGTCCCGCTCGTCGCCGACCCGCACCTTCACCCCGCGCTGCGGCCACTGCCTGGTCCAGGTGCGCAGCCGGCGGCTCAGGTTGCCGCGCAGCGCCTGCTCGTCCTGGGTGAGGTCCACCCGCATGGTGGCGGCCGGCGCGATGCCCGCGATGCCGCCCTGGGAGAACCGGAAACCCCGGCGCATCAGCTCGACCGCCACGTCGTCCGCGTGCGCCGGCGGCTGCACGAACAGCGCGGTGTGCCGGCGGGCGACCCCGGCCAGCGCGTCCAGCAGCTGGCTGAGGACGGTCTGCCGGATGCTGGTCAGCCGGTGCGCCACCACCGGCCCGTACGAGACATAACCCACCCGGAGCATCCCGGCGACCTTGCGCCGCAGGACCACGGCCCCGCCGAGCACCTCGTCACCGGAGACGGCCAGCACGTACAGCGGCTCGTACCCGGCCAGCCGGCGCAGGCCGGCCCAGCCGGACAGCTGCGCCACGTCGGTCTCCGGGGTGGCCGCGACCAGCGCGTCCCATCCGGCGAGCGGTCCCGGGTCCGGCTCGCCGGTCACGACGATCCGCAGCGCGGCCAGTAGGGCCTGCTCCTGCTCCCGGTCGTCCCCCTCGTGGACGGCCTCTGCCCGGGCGGCCGGGGCGGCCGGTGGTGCGCCGTCGACGGCGCACCGGGGCGTGGAGTGGACCTGCATCGTTCTGCAACGCATCCTTCGCTGGGTGGGAGGCCGGGCAGTTCAGCCGGCCGGTGGGTTTGACCGCCGAGGCTAGGCTTTTCGTTACCCCCCGCTGAGAAGTTGGTCGTCGGTTTGCGCCTTCTGGGGGGACAGGCACTCAGCCGAACGGACCAGTCCCCTAGGCACACAAGGTGACCAGGCCGCTCATCGGCGCCCGCTAAGTTACCGGAGCATTTCCCGCGGGGGCAGCGATCGACCTAAGACACCCTCAATCGGTTATCAGCCAACCGGACAAATTCCCTGGCCAAAACGAACTAAACCGGCCGACGGTAGAACAACCGTCAGCCAATCGTCAGGTAAGCACCCGCGAGGGTAGGTCAGGCGAGGCCCAGGGCGGCGGGGGCAGCGGGGTCGGAGTCGGCCAGGAAGTCGCGGCAGCGGATGGCCTCGTCCTGCTCGCCGATCGCCTCGGCGGCCCGGGACAGCGCGCCGAGCGCGCGCAGGAAACCCTGGTTCGGGCGGTGCGCCCACGGCACCGGGCCGAAGCCCTTCCAGCCGTTGCGGCGCAGCGCATCCAGGCCCCGGTGGTAACCGGTGCGGGCGAAGGCGTAGCCGGCGACGTTCTCCCCGGCGTCCAGCGCACGCTCGGCCAGCGCGGCCCACGGGGCGCTGGCGGCCGGGTGCGCGGCGGCCACGACCGCCGGGTCCTGCCCGGCGTCCAGCGCCTCCTCCACCGAAGGGTCGGAGGGCAGCAGGGTGGGCTCGGGGCCGAGCAGGTTGCCGTGCATGCCCCGGATTCTGCCTTACCGGCCGAACCCGGGGCTCACGAGCGCGTCAGCGCAGCTTGCGACCGGCGGAGTTCAGGTTCTGGCAGGCGGTGACGATGCGGTCGGCCATGGCGACCTCGGCGGCCTTGAGGTAGGAGCGCGGGTCGTACACCTTCTTGTTGCCGACCTCGCCGTCCACCTTCAGCACGCCGTCGTAGTTGGTGAACATGTGCGTGGCGATCGGGCGGGTGAACGCGTACTGCGTGTCGGTGTCCACGTTCATCTTCACCACGCCGTAGCCGACCGCCTCGGCGATCTCCTCCGGCAGCGAGCCGGAACCGCCGTGGAACACCAGGTCGAACGGCTTGGAGCCGGCCGGCAGGCCCAGCTTCGAGATGGCCACCTCCTGGCCCTGCTTGAGGATCTCCGGGCGCAGCTTCACGTTGCCCGGCTTGTACACGCCGTGCACGTTGCCGAACGTGGCGGCCAGCAGGTAGCGGCCCTTCTCCCCGCCGCCGAGCGCCTCGATGGTGCGCTCGTAGTCGCCCGGTGTGGTGTAGAGCTTCTCGTTGATCTCGTTGGCGACGCCGTCCTCCTCGCCGCCGACCACGCCGATCTCCACCTCAAGGATGATCTTGGCTTTGGCCGCGACGGCCAGCAGCTCCTCGGCGATGGCCAGGTTCTCGGTCAGCTCCACCGCGCTGCCGTCCCACATGTGCGACTGGAACAGCGGGTTCTCCCCGCGTGCCACCCGCTCCTGGGACACCGCGAGCAGCGGGCGGACGAACCCGTCCAGCTTGTCCTTCGGGCAGTGGTCGGTGTGCAGGGCCACGTTGACCGGGTACTTGTCGGCCACCACGTGCGCGAACTCGGCCAGCGCGACCGCGCCGACGGCCATCTCCTTCACCCGGGTCCCGGAGAGGAACTCCGCGCCGCCGGTGGACACCTGGATGATCCCGTCACTCTCCGCCTCGGCGAAGCCGCGCAGCGCGGCGTTCAGCGTTTCCGAAGAGGTCACGTTGATCGCCGGGAAGGCGTACTCACCCGCCTTGGCGGAGTCGAGCATCTGGTTGTAGACCTCAGGGGAAGCGATCGGCATGGGCCCAGTATCCCCCACCAACCGACGCCCGCAACGACTACGTGGCTACTCTCGGACCGTGACCACCGAGCGGAGCACCCAACCCGTTGAGGGACTGGTGCAGCGCACGCTGACTCGGCTGCGCAGTATCGACACGGCCGCGGTGCCCACCCAGCTCAAGGCCAAGACCCTGGCCGACCTGTACGCCGAGCACCGGGTGCGCCTGGTCCGGATGGCGGTACTGCTGGTGGACCAGCCGCAGACCGCCGAGGACGTGGTGCAGGAGGCCTTCGCCGGGCTGCACCGCAACTGGTCCGGGCTGCGCGACGAGTACGCCGCCCTCGCCTACCTGCGCACCGCCGTGGTCAACGGCTCCCGCTCGGTGCTGCGCCGCCGCCGCACCGCGCGCGAGTACGTCCCGCCGCACCAGGTCACCGCCCGTTCCGCCGAGTCCATGGCGATGCTGTCGGTCGAGCACCAGTCGGTGGTGGAGGCGCTGCGCGAACTTCCGGACCGCCAGCGCGAGGTGCTGGTGCTGCGCTACTACGGCGGCATGAGCGAGGCCCAGATCGCCGAGGCCGCCGGCATCAGCCGGGGCGCGGTCAAGTCCACCGCCAGCCGTGCGCTGGACGCGATGTCCAAGCTGATGGCCGAGCGGTCCGGATCGGTCCAGTAGAGGAGCCTCCCGAGATGAGCCCGAGATGAGCCAAGCCCACCCGCCGGGCACCCGCCGCCCCGCGCCGCCGCCCCGCCCGTTCCCGTTCGGCTGGGTGCTCACCATCGCGGTGCTGCTCGGCGCGCTGGTCGGTGTCGGCCTGGCCCTGGTCTCGATCCTCTCCCCCGGGACGCTGCCCACGTTCTGACCCGCGCCGGGCCGCGCGCGCGGGACCGGTACCGTGGAGTGTTGTGAGCGACCCCGTCATCGCCCTCGCGTCCAGCACCGTGCTTGCCCTCGGGCCGAAGTGGCTGGATCCCAACTACATCATCCCGGCGCTCGGCCCGTTCGCCCTGGCCGGCCTGTGCCTGATCATCTTCGCCGAGTGCGGCCTGCTGGTCGGATTCTTCCTGCCGGGCGACTCGCTGCTGTTCACCGCCGGGCTGTTCGTCGCCACCGGCGTGCTGGACACCCCGCTGTGGCTGCTCTGCACGCTGCTCGTGGCCTGTGCGCTGCTGGGCAACATCTGCGGCTACTGGATCGGCCGAGCGGCCGGGCCGGCGATCTTCGACAAACCGGACTCGCGGCTGTTCAAGCGGGAGTACGTGGAGAAGACCCAGGAGTTCTTCGAGAAGTACGGCAACAAGGCCATCGTGCTGGGCCGGTTCGTGCCGATCGTGCGCACGTTCATCACCGTCATGGCCGGCGTGGGCAAGATGGACGCCAAGCGCTACATGACCTACTCGTTCATCGGCGGTATTGCGTGGGCGGCCGGGGTCACTCTTTTGGGATACTGGCTGGGCGGCTTCGAGTTCGTCCGGGAGCACATCGAGCTGATACTCATCGCGGTGGTGGCCATCTCGGTGCTGCCCATCGTGGTGGAGTTCGTGAAGGCCCGGCGGGAGAAGGGCCGTGCCGTGCCGACCGAAAGCCCCGCTAGCCAACCCTGATCTGGAGCGCCGTGAGCACAGAGTTGCAGGCTGTTGGATTCCTGCAGCACGCCGCACCCACGACGGTCTGGCTGGTCGTGCTCTCGTTCGTGTTCCTGGAGTGCGCGTTCATCATCGGGCTGTTCCTGCCCGGTGACTCGCTGCTCTTCGCGGCCGGCGTGGTGCTCGCCTCGCACGACTACGAGCTGGGCGCGTGGCTGCTCGCCGGGTCGGCCTCGGTGCTCGCGGTGGCCGGCAACCAGGTCGGCTACCTGATCGGCCGGCGCACCGGCACGCACATCCTGGCCCGCAAGGACGGGCGCATCCTGAACCGCGCCAACCTGAACAAGGCGCGCGCGTTCATCGACCGCTGGGGCTTCTGGTCCGTCGTCGTGGCGCGCTGGCTGCCCTGGATTCGCACGCTGGCGCCGATGATCGCCGGGGCGGCCCGGATGGACAACCGCAAGTTCATCCTGGCGAACACCGTCGGCGCGCTGGTCTGGGTGCCCACCCTGCTGCTGGCCGGGTACTACGGCGCCGGCCTGCTCAACTCGTTGCCCTGGCTCAAGCAGGCGGTCACCGTCGCGTCCGTCGCGTTCTTCATCCTGGGCACCAGCTACGGCATCTACCGGTACCGGCAGGAGATGCGCAAACCCCTGGACGAGGAGCCCGTCCCCTCCACGCCCTGAACGCGCCCCATCGGCTGGCCGGGAGAGAGTGTGCGGCCGGTCACCGGAAGCGGTTGCCGCTACCGGCATAAAAACGCCGTTACACATGCCGGAAGCGGCAATCGTTTCTCCGGACGCGCCGAACCCTCTCAGGCGCCGAGGAGACTAAGCTCTCCAGCTAGAACGATCTATCTAGTCGCCGAGCGAGGGAGAGATCCGTTGACGCGCACCGACGAGAACGAGGCGGCGCAAATCGGCCACGTCGCCCGGGCCGGTACCGGCCCGACGGGAGATCCGGCGGCGCAGCCGCCGATCCGGGTGGACGGGGCGGACCGGGTTCGGCACCGGCCGAGGGGAACGCTCCGCCGGGTCGGCACGATGATCTCCCCGTCGGCCGCGGCGGCCGGGCAGATCGCGCTGGAACGGGACGCCAGGCCCCGGGTGAACCGGCTGGTCGCGGCGACCAAGGAATGGCTCCGGGAACGCCGCAACCCGACCCGGCCGACCATGCGCGCAATGATCGCCTCCGGCCGGGGCCGGCTGGAGTGGCGGGACATCCCGGCACCGGAGACCCCGGGCCCGGACGCCGCCGTGGTCGCCCCGGTCGCCGTGGCCACCTGCGACCTGGACCGCTCGCTGGCCCTCGGCGCCACCCCGTTCCCACTGGGCTTCACCATCGGGCACGAGTGCGTGGCCGAGGTGCTCTGCGTCGGGGAACGGGTGACCACGGTGCGCCCGGGTGAGCTCGTGGTGGTGCCGTTCGAGATCAACTGCGGGAGGTGCGGGCCGTGCCGGGCCGGGCACACCAGCAACTGCGCCGGCGTGCCGCCGATCTCCATGTACGGCTTCGGCGTCGGCGGCGGGCACTGGGGCGGCGCGCTGGCCGACAAGGTCGCGGTCCCCTACGCGGACGCCATGCTGGTGCCGCTGCCCGCCGGGGTCAGCCCGGTCGCGGCGGCCAGCACGGCGGACACCATCTGCGACGCCTACCGGCACATCGCGCCGCACCTGCCGCGCCTGCTCGCCCAGGACCCGGGCACCGAGGTGCTGATCGTGGCCTGCCTCGGTGGGAAGACGCTGTTCAGCCCCAGCGTGCCGCTGTACGCCGGGCAGATCGCGCTGGCCCTGGGCGCGCCAAGGGTCCGGCTGGTGGACGGGCGGCCGGAGGTGCGCGCCGCCGCCGCCCAGCTCGGCTTCGAGGCGCTCACCCCGGACGAGCTGCGGAAGACGCCGCCGGCCGGCCTGGTGGTGTCGGCCACGGCGACCGCGAAGGGCGTGTGGGCGGCGCTGTCCGCGACCGCGCCGGACGGGGTCTGCAGCTGCGTCGGGGGACTGCACCGCACCGCGCGCATCCCGGTCACCCGGCTGTACGGACGGAACGTGACCTTCCACATCGGCCGCACCGACGTGCGCGCGCTGTTGCCCGAGGTGCTCGAGCTGATCGCCGGCGGCCGCTTCCGACCGGAACGCGTGGTGACCACCCTCGGCCCGCTCGACGACGCGCCGCGCCTGCTCGCCCGCCACTACCGCACCGGCGACTTCAAGACCATCCTCACCCGGGAACGCTGAACGGCGTACGCGCTTGTACGTATGGACGCCCGCCCGCCGCGGCCGTTGGCTAACCAGGACCAGACAACCTGGGAGGCGGAGATGACAGCGACCGAGTCGGCACCGGTGGTGAACCCGGAGGCGTTGGAGCAGCTGGTCGGCCAGGTGATCGCGGACGCGGGCGGGGCGCTGACCCTGCCGCTGGCGCTGCTGGGCGACCGGCTCGGGTTGTTCACCACGCTCGCCTCCTCCGGCCCGGTGGATCCGGCCGCACTGGCCGCCCGGACCGGGTTGTCGGAGCGTTACCTGCGGGAATGGCTGCTGGCGATGGCCGCCGCCGGCTACGTCACCTACGACGACGGCGAGGGCGAAACGGCCCGCTACCGGTTGTCGGCCGAGCAGGCCGAGGCGTTCACCAACCCGGACAGCCCGGCGTACGTGATCGGCGCCTGCCAGAACCTGACCGCCGCCACCCGGATGCTGGACCGGCTCACCGACGCCTTCCGTACCGGTGAGGGGATCGGCTGGCACGAACACCACCCGGACATGTTCGTGGGCACCGAGCGGTTCTTCCGCCCCGGCTACCTGGCCCACCTCACCGGCGAGTGGATCCCCGCGCTGACCGGCGTGCCGGAACGGCTGACCGCCGGCGGCCGGGTCGCCGACGTGGGCTGCGGGCTGGGCGCCTCCACGATCATCATGGCCCAGGCGTACCCGGCCAGCGAGTTCATCGGCGTGGACTACCACGGACCGTCGATCGAGCTGGCCCGGACCAGGGCCGCCGAAGCGGGCGTGGCCGACCGGGTGGACTTCCGGGTGGCCGGCGCCTCGGACCTCGTCGCCGACCCGGCCGGGGGATACCAGCTGATCGCGTTCTTCGACTGTCTGCATGACATGCCGGACCCGCTGGGGGCGCTCCGCGCGGCGCGGGCGGCCGTGGCCGACGACGGCCGGGTCATGCTGGTCGAGCCGATGAGCTGGGACCGGGTCGGCGACGCGCTCAACCCGCTGGGCCGGCTGCTGGCCGGCGCCTCCCTGCTGGTGTGCCTGCCCAGCGGGCTGTCCGGGCCGCCCGGCGCCGGGCTGGGCAACCAGGCCGGCCCGCGCCGGACCTGCGAGCTGGCCCGCGAGGCCGGCTTCTCGGACGCTCGGGTGGCCACGTCGACCGATTTCAATCTCGTTTACGAGCTGTCTCCGTAACGTCTCCGGGGCTTGACCTGGCCGAACCCGGGGAGGACCGTCGGCGCGGTGTACCTGCCGCACGCCTCGGTCGATCGTGCCCTCTCCCTGGTCGCCGACCTCACCGGGCTGACCGACGAGGCCGGCCTGCTCGACGCGCTGCTGCCCGGGCTGGCCGACCTGATCGGCTGTGACTTCATCACCTACACCGAGGTGGTGGAGGGTTCGCCGCCGATGGTGCGGTACATCGACCACCCGCGCGGGACGCTCACCCCGGAGGTCTGCGACGGCTTCCTGCGCCACTTCCACCAGCACCCGGTCGCCGCGTACCACCGCATCACCGGTGACGGCCGGGCCCTGCGGATGAGCGACTTCCTCACCACCGCCCAGTTCCACAAGCTCGCGCTCTACCAGGAGTGCTACCGGCCCAGGCCGGCCGAGCACATCCTCGCGGTGGGCCTGTCGCTGGGCGGCGGGCCGGTCGGCGCGTTCGCGCTGAACCGGGCCAGCGGCGAGTTCACCGAGGCCGACCGGGAGCTGCTGGACCTGCTGCGCGGCCCGCTCGGCCGGTGCCGCGCCCGGCTGCGCGCGCGGCAGGGCGCACCGGCCGGCGCCGGGAAGCTGACCAGCCGGGAGGCCCAGGTGCTCGAGCAGGTCGCGCTCGGCCGCACCAACGCGGCCATCGGCCGCTCGATCAACTGCAGCCCCCGGACCGTGTCCAAGCACCTGGAGAACATCTACAAGAAGCTTTCGGTGGCCAACCGGGCGGCCGCCGTCGCGCACACCCGGTTGGGCGTCACCAGGCCTTTGTGAGGTCGGCGTGCTGGCGCACCCAGGCGTGCATGGCGATCCCCGAAGCCACGCCGGCGTTGATCGAGCGGGTTGACCCGAACTGGGCGATGGACACGGTCAGCGCGGCGGCCGCCCGCGCCTCCGCCGACACCCCCGGCCCTTCCGCCCCGAACACCAACAGGCAGTCCCTCGGCAGCTCCGCCCGCTCCAGGCGGACCGATCCGGGGGCGTTGTCCACGACGACCGGGGTGAGCCCGTGCGCGTGGGCGAAGGCGAGCAGCTCGGCGACCGTCGGGTGGTGGTAAAGGTGCTGGTAGCGGTCGGTGACCATGGCGCCCCGGCGGTTCCACCGCGCCTTGCCGACGATGTGCACGCCGGCGGCCGCGAAGGCGTTCGCGGTGCGCACCACGGTGCCGATGTTGTGGTCGTGGGCGAAGTTCTCGATGGCCACGTGGAACGGGTGCCGGCGGGTGTCGATGTCGGCGATGATCGCCGGGCGGCCCCAGTAGCGGTAGGCGTCCACCACGTTGCGCCGGTCGCCGTCGCGCAGCAGCTCGGCGTCGTAGCGCGGGTCGTCCGGCCAGTCCTCCGGCTCACCCGGCCACGGGCCGACGCCGACCGGCTCGCCGACCGTCCACTCGGTCGGCCCGGGCTGGGCATCGGCAACCATGCCGCCCATCATCCCAGCCGGAGCCTCGGGTCAGGTGACGCGCCGCGCGTTGTGGATCGGGAAGGCGTCCACGTCGGAGATCTTCACCGGCTTGCCGGGCTCCGAGGCGTGCAGGATCTTGCCGTTGCCGATGTACATGCCGACGTGGCTGACCGGCGTGTAGTAGAAGACCATGTCGCCCGGCTGCAGGTTCTTCACCGAGACCGCCTGGCCGAACTGGGACTGCGCGGTGGAGCTGCGCGGGAGCTTGATGCCGGCCTGCTTGTACGCCCACTGCATGAGCCCGGAGCAGTCGAAGGCGTTGGGACCCCGGGCGCCCCAGATGTAGGGCTTGCCCAGCTTGGTGGCCGCGTTGCGCAGTGCTTGCGCGGCGTCCTGGTTGGCCGCGAGGCCGACGATCGGCACGCCGCCGATCTTCGCGGGCAGCTTGAGCGCCGCGTCGATCACCGACTCGACGGCGCCGGCCACCCCACCGGCGCCCGGCCCGGCCAGGCGCACCGCGCGGGACAGCGCGGCGATCTCACTGGCGTCGGTCTGGTGCATGTCGCCGGCCATCACCGTGCCGGTGCTGGAGCTGATCGGCTGGGCCGGCCCCGACGAGGAGACCGCGCCGCCGGCCACCGGGGCGGCCGGCAGGGCGTTGCTCGCCGCGGCGGGCGCGATGTGCGCCTCCGAGCCGGAGGAGGTGAAGTCGGGCAGGTCCGGGGCCTGGATCGCGGGGAAGGTGCCGGTGGCGCCGGCGGCGGCCATGCCCGCGCCGACCGTCGCGGCGGCCGCGACCGTGAACACCGAACGCGTCGGTGCCACGGCGGTCGCCGCGCCCTGGCCAGCGGCGACCGAGGCGAGGATCTCACCGACCGAACGTCCACCACTGCTCGCGCCGTGGCGTCCACCCATGGTTGTGCTCCGCGTCGGCGCGGTGCCGTAGCGGGGAGCGTGGCACCGCGTCCCCATCCTGAGTCGCAACGGCCGCCCGGGGGAATGCCGGCTGATGGGGAGACGAACCGGCCAGGCGTACCAACCGGTCGAGCACCGGCTGATGGAACACACCGTAACCGATCCGTGACCGTGTAGTGGGGATCACGCGTATAACACGCCGACGAGCGGGCCGAACCGCTCGGTGAGTGGTGACCTTAGGTGGGCAGCTCCAGGTCGGCCAGATTGAGCACGGCGCGGTACGGCAACCCCTCCGCCTCGATGGCCTCACGGGCACCGGTGTCCCGGTCCACCACGGTGGCCACGCCGACGATCTCCGCGCCGGTCTCCCGCACCGCCCGCACCGCCTGCAGCACCGATCCGCCGGTGGTCGAGGTGTCCTCCACCACCAGCACCCGCCGGCCGGCGATGTCCGGCCCCTCCACGCGGCGCTGCAGGCCGTGCGCCTTGGTCTCCTTGCGCACCACGAACGCGTCCAGCGCGACCCCGTCCAGCCCGGCGGAGTGCAGCATGGCGGTGGCCACCGGGTCGGCGCCCAGGGTCAGCCCGCCGACCGCCTCGTACGGCCAGTCGGAGGTGAGCAGCCGCACCAACCGGCCGATCAGCGGCGCGGCCTCGTGGTGCAGGGTGGCCCGGCGCAGGTCCACGTAGTAGTCCGCCTCGGCGCCCGAGGCGAGCGTGACCCGCCCGTGCACCACGGCCAGCTCGCGCACCAGCACCGCCAGCCGGTCCCGGTCCCGATCCGCCGGACCCCCGCCAATCGTCACGCCCGCTTCCCTTCGAACCGCTTGGCCAGCTTCCGCACCACCGGGCGGGGCAGCACGTCGATCGCCGCCACCAACGCCTTGTACGTCACGCTGGGCACGGAGATGACCCGGCCCCTCGCCAGGTCGGCCAGGCAGTCGGCGACCACCCGGTCGGCATCCAACCAGAGCGGCCCGGTGCGCGCGCCGACGTCCATCCCGGCCCGCTGGTGGAACTCGGTGCGCACGAAGCCCGGGCACAGCGCCATCACGCGCACCCCGGTTCCGCCCACCGCCCCGGCCAGCCCCTCGCTGAACGTGGTCACCCAGGCCTTGCTGGCGCCGTAGGTGGCGCTGCGCGAGACGGCGAACCCGGCCACGCTGGACACGTTCACCACCGCCCCGCGACCGCGTCGCACCATGCCGGGCAGCGCCGCGTGGGTCAGCAGCAGCACGCTGGTCACGTTGATGTCCAGCAGGCGCTGCTGGTCCTGGGCGGAGAGCTCCAGGAACTCGCCGTTCAGCGCGATGCCGGCATTGTTGACCAGCAGGTCCACCCCGGGGTCGGTCAGCCGCTCGGCCACCGCCGCGCGGCCTGCCTCGGTGGCCAGGTCGGCGGTGAGCACCTCGACCTCCACGCGGTGCCGCGCGCCCAGCTCGTCGGCCATCGCGGTCAGCCGGGCGGTGTCCCGGGCCACCAGCACCAGCCGGTCGTGCTCGGCGGCCAGCCGGCGGGCGAACGCGGCCCCCAGCCCGGCCGAGGCGCCGGTGACCAACGCACTGGTCAACGCGGGCCCGGGCCGGTTCCGTTGCTGGCGCCCTTGCCGAACCCGATGATGTCCAGGTCGTCCGCCTCCGCCTTGTCGGCGGCGGCCTTCTCGGCGGCGGAACACTCGGCGGCGGCCTTGCTGGTGGCCGCCCGGTCCAGCGCGGCCCGCTCGGCGGCGGCTCGTTCCGCGGCGGCCCGCTCGGCGGCCGCGCGGGAAGCTACGGAACGCTCCCGAGGGGAAAGCCCGCCCTCGGTCCGGATCGGCCGGACGACCGCCGGTTTGCTCTCGTCCTCCGGCTCCTCCGGCGGCTGGCCCTCGGCCGCCGGGGCCTCGTCGACCTCCACCTCGGCATCCGCGTCGGCGCCGGCATCCGCGTCGGCGCCGGCCGGCCGGTTTCCTCGCGCCTGGCCGGCGCTGGCCTGGCCGCGCTCGGCCCAGTAGGTCTCCTCCCGCTCGCCCTCGGCGCCGGGCTCCTCCTCCAGGTCCTCGTCCAGTTCCTCGGTCAGCTGCCCGCGGTCGCTCCCGCCCCGGAGCGGCTCGGTGACGTCGCCGGAGCGGTCCAGGTTGCCCAGCGAGGTGGTCACCCCGGTGCGGCCGGAAAGCGAGCGCGCCCAGGTGGCGGCGGACGAACCGGATAACGACGTCGGCCCGGCCGGCAGCGCGCCCGGCCCGCCCCGGGACGCCTCCTCCAGCGCGCCGGCCACCTCGACCAGCTGGTCCAGCAGGTCCTGCAGCTGCTCGGGCTCGTAGTCCAGCGGGGCGGTGCACAGCACCCAGGACTCCTCGGCCCACAGCAGCTCGATGTCGTCGCCCACCGCGTCGGCCGCGCGCACCAGCCGGGGCGTGAGCAGCGGGCGGACCACGGCGGCGTCGGTCACGAAGGCGTAGCGCTGGCCGACCGGCTCCAGCAGGTCCAGGCCGGCGTCATCGGGCAGCGGGGCGGACGGCAGGCGCAGCTCGAACGCGCCGCCGAGGGTGTTCCGGCGTTGCACCGCGACCACCACCGAGGTGAGGCGCCCGGCCTGCTCGTGGTCGAACACGTAGATCAGCCGGCGCCCTTCCGGGGTCGGCACGGAACCGGTGACCAGGTTGCGCGCCACCCCCGGTCCGCCCTGGTGAATGGTGCCGTAGCGCCACCGGCTGGGCAGTACCGGATCGCTGTCCAGGTACTCCCATTCCTTCTCGGCCGCCCATCGCCCACGGTCCCGGGACTGCGCGCCGCCGGCGCGCTGGTCGGCCCGCAGAAGCAGCAGCCCGAGGACGAGCGCGACGGCGGCGATGACGAACCACACCGACGTCGGGATACCCACCCGGGCCACAATAGCGACATTGATTCGTTATATCGATCCCCCGCGCCGGGAGTCGCACCGAGCCGTTACTCCCGGCCGGCGACCGGCGCGGCGGCCAGCTTCCGGTCCCCCGAGTTGGCCTGTTTGCCGAGTTCGACGGCATCGCCGGCGTCCGGGGCCAGGCCCGGGGGCGGCGGCGCCTTCGGTCGCTCCAGCTTCGGCCGGTTGCCGAGTTCCCCCTGGTCCGCGAGCTCGGTCAACCGCTCGGAACCCCGGTTCAGGCGCCCCGCGGTGTCGGCGTACTCGTCCCCGGCCTTCCTGGTCGCGTCGGCGGCGCGGCGCACGGGACCCGCCTGCCCCAGCCGCCCGACCCGGTCGGCCAGCTTCGCCAGCCCCTCGGCGGCCTTGCTGAGCACGCGGTACAGCTTGGCGATCCGGGCCGTCAGCTTCGCGGCCAGCCGGGTCGCCTCGATCACCGCCTGAGCCACCCAGCCACCGACGCTGATCCCGGCGCTGACCAGGGCCAACAGCCCGGCCGCAACCGCACTGACCGCGAGCTTCCCGATCCAGTCCGCGATGGTGTCGCGGATGATCGCCCGCTCGGTGGCCACCAGGACGCCGTTCACCATGATCTGCTCGGACAGCTCGGCGGAGGCCGCCGACGCGTCCCTGATCTCGGCCACCTGCCGCGCCGTGGCCGATCGGTACGCCTCGGAGGCCACGCCCTGCCAACCGGCCAGCCCGGTGAGCCCCTGTTCCCGTTGGTCGGCCGTCTCGGACAGGTGCTTCGAGACGTTCTGCCAGGTGAGAGCGTGCGCCTGAATCTGCGCGGCGTCACCGGTGAGCACCTCCAACGGCTCGCGCAGGAAGGCGAGGTGCTCGATCAGCCAGCCGACCCCGGCGCTGGCCAGCGCCTGCAGCGGGTCGGTGGTGTCCTCGATGAGGTTGAGCACCCCGCCGGTCGCGGCCAGCCCGGCGCCGGCTGGGTCGCCGTCCCGGATCCCCTGGACAGTGTCGGCTACGTCGGAGACGATTCCGGCGCCCTCGAACCGTCCCGGCGACTCTGGTTGGACAATGAGCGGGTTGGGCTGGTCGGCCATTGCGGGACTCCCCCGAGTTGCATTGCCGGTCCGGCGTTGGTCTGCTCTTTCGCCGATTCTCCTGACCGATCGTTGCGGTCGGCGTCGTTGCGGTCGGCGCGCTCCTGCCGGTCCACCTGGCGGTCGGCGCGTTCGTAGTCCCGGTCGGCGTGGCGGTGGTCACGCTCCAGGCGGTCGTGCTCGCGGTCCAGCCGGTCCCGCTCCCGGTCCAGCCCGTCCAGCTCACGCTCGATCCGCTTGCGCTCCGCCTTGCCCGGGTCGTCGTGCAGCCGGTGCTCCAGGTCCTCGCGGCGGCCGTCCAGCGCGTTCTGCCGCTGTTCGTTGCGGCCCAGCGCGTCGTCCAACCGGTCCAGCTTCCGCTCGGCCTCCCGGCGCCCGTCCAGCGCGTCCTTGAGACCGCTGTTGGCCGTGCGCTCCTGGTCGGGTCGGGTGCCGTCCTTCTCCGCCGGGCCGCCGCTTCCCCCGGATCCCCTGTCCCCCGGGGTCTTGCCGCCGCTCCCCCCGGCGTCCTTGCCCGAAGGGCCGCCGCCACCGCCGTTGCCCCCGGGGGCCTTCCCGGAAGGACCGCCGCCCGGCGTTCCCGGGGCCGGAGTGTTCGGGATCGGCCGCTGGTCGCCCGGCCGCATGTCGACGTCGTTGCCCTGCGGGTAGGTCCGGTTCATCCGCCGGCTCAGCTCGAGCTCGTTGCCGAGGTAGGCGATCCGGGTGTCCTTGATCCGCGTGCCGTCCGCGTTGACCGCCTGGGCCAGCTGGTTCACCGCCTGCGCGGCCTTCGTCTCGGCGTCGGCCGTGCGCGCCGCGAAGATCTGGCCGATGAGCCCGTAGGCGGCGGGGGAAATGGGCGAGGCGGCCCGCGTGGCCTGCCGCATGCGCCCGGAAAGTCCGTTCAGGTGGGTCTCGTGCTTGGCCAGGTCCTCGTCGGCGACCCGGTACCGGTCGGCCGGGGAGGTCATGGCCGCAACCGCTCCAGGCCGGCGTCGCCGAGCAGCGGCCGCAGCGCCTCCTCGGTGTGCCGGGTGACGTCGGCCCGCGCCCGGCGGACCGCGTCCAGCACGGCGTCGGCCAGACGGGGCCGAGACAGGTCGTCGGCGCGCTCGGTGAAGATGAGTTGGCGAAGCCCGCCGTCCCGGTCGACGGTGACCGTGACCGCGCCGTTCGCGCTGGACACGGTGGCGCTGACGGACCGCAGTGCATCCTGGGCCTGCCTGGCCCGGGCCTCCAGCTCGCCGATCCGCCGCTGGTAGTCGGCCATCCAGCTCGTCGCGTCCATGCGCCGAATGTAGGAGAGCACCCCCTCCTCCCGTGGCGAAACGGGAAAACTCCAAACTGTCAGACCCCCGAGGCATCCTTGACTCGAACGTTTCTTCGACTCGAGGCGGCTGCCGTGCCCGACTTGCTCCCGTTCGCCGAAGCCGTCCGCGCGGACCGGCGCCGGTTCTCCCCCGGCCGCCGCACACCCCGTCGCCGATCCCGTGCGAGTGCCGGATCGACATCGGTTACCCGGACGCGCCGGCCGGAGTTTGCCTGGAACGGCCCCCGGCCGGGTGGCGCCCGGCTACCCTCGGCCGGCGATGGACCAACCACCGCGCTTCACCCGCCGAGGCCCGCTGCGCCCGCCGCCCGCCGACCAAGCCACCCGAACCCGGTGGCCGGTCCGGGTCGCGGCCGGGGTAGGCCTGCTGGCCGCGATCGGGCTGCTCTGGCCGTTCGCCGGGTGGAACTGGTGGCCCGTGGTCATCGGGCTGGGCGTGCTGGTGCTGCTCTACCTTTCGCGGCTGGACCGGTTGCTGCTGGGCTGGGCGCCGCACCTGGCCGGCCTGGTCACCGTCGTGCTGATGGCCGCGCGCAGCGACCCGTGGGCCTGGGGCCTGGCGGCCGGGTTGGCGCTGCTCGGGGTCGGCCTGGCCCGGCTGCCGGTGAACCCGAGCTCGCGGCGGTGGTGGCCGGTGGCGGCCGGCGGGCTGGCGGTGCTGGTGTTCGGCGCGGGCTACGCGGTCGTGCACTACCGGACCGCCGAGCAGCAGCGCGCCGAGCAGCGCGCGGCCGACTCGCACTACACCGCCGGCCGGGCCGCACTGCCCGCCGAGCTGGTGTTCGCCGCGATCACCTCGGACATCGCTTCCGGCGACGAGATCAAGGCGTGCGGACTGCTCGGCACGCCCGCCGGAGCGCAGTTCGCCGCCTCGGCGGGAGCGCCGGACTGCCCGGGCGCGGTGCGTGCGCTGCGCCCCCAGGTGCGCGACCCGTACGCCTACGCCAACCCCAGGATGTCCCGGGGCGTGGTCAGCAAGCGCGCCGACGGAACGGCGAGCGTGGACGGCTGCGCGGTGTGGCCGTCCGCCGGCAGCGCGCCCGGTCCCCGCCTCGGCCGCCTGGACCTGCGCCTCTACGAGGGCAGCCGGTACGTGATCACCGGTTACACGCCCTGCCAGCAGTAACTACTCGCCCGGTTTGGCGGGGGTGTCCTCGGCCGGGGCTTGCGCCGGGGTCGCCTCGGGGGCGGTGGACTTGCCGTTGGTGTGCGGGTCGCCGCGCTTGACCGCCTCGAGCAGCATCTGTGAGACGTCCAGCACCTGGACGTCCTCGCCCACGCCGGCGTTCTGCTTCTCGGTGAGGCCGTCGGTGAGCATCACCCGGCAGAACGGGCAGCCGGTGGCGATCTGCTTGGCCTCGGTGGCCAGGGCCTCCTCGGTGCGGGCCAGGTTGACCCGCTTGCCGATGTGCTCCTCCATCCACATCCGCGCGCCGCCGGCGCCGCAGCACATCGAGCGGTCCGCGTGCCGAGGCATCTCGGTGAGCTGCGCGCCGGCCGCACCGACCAGCTCGCGCGGCGGCGCGTAGACCTCGTTGTGCCGGCCCAGGTAGCAGGGGTCGTGGAAGGTGACCGGTGCACCCGTGTCCGCGGCGGGCGCGGCCACCGGGACCAGCTTGCCCTCCCGGACCAGCTTGTTCAGCAGCTGCGTGTGGTGCACCACCTCGTAGTGGCCGTCCAGCTGCGGGTACTCCCGGCCCAGGGTGTTCATGCAGTGCGGGCAGGTGGTGACGATCTTGCGCTTGCCCGGCTCGCGGCCCTCGAACACCGAGTTGAGCACCTCGACGTTCTGCTGCGCCATCATCTGGAACAGGAACTCGTTGCCGGAACGGCGCGCCGGGTCACCGGTGCAGCCCTCGTCGGTGCCCAGCACCACGTACTTCACGCCGGCCCGGTGCAGCAGCTCGGCGGTGGCCCGCACGGTCTTCTTCGCGTTGTCGTCGAACGCGCCGGCACAGCCGATCCAGTACAGGTACTCGGTGTCGTCGGTCAGCTCGCCGTCGAACACCGGGACCTCGAAGTCCAGCCCCTTGGTCCAGTCCAGCCGCTCCTTGTTGTTCTGCCCCCAGGGGTTGCCCTTGTTCTCCAGGTTGCGGAACAGCACGCCCAGCTCGGAGGGGAACTCCGACTCGATCATGACCTGGTGGCGGCGCATGTCAATGATGTGGTCCACGTGCTCGATGTCCACCGGGCACTGCTCCACACAGGCACCGCAGGAGGTGCAGGACCACAGCACGTCCGGGTCGATGACACCGCCGGCCTCGGCGGTGCCCACCAGCGGCCGCGCCGCCTGGTCCGGCCCGGAGCCGCGCACCCGCTCGAACCCGGACTCCGGCACGCCGTGCCCATTGCGTTCACCCGAAGTGATCTCGACCGAGCCCTCTTCCGGCATGTCCTTGCCGCCGATCAGGTACGGGGCCTTGGCGAACAGGTGATCCCGCAGGTCCATGATCACGAGCTTCGGGGAGAGCGGCTTGCCGGTGTTCCACGCCGGGCACTGCGACTGGCAGCGACCACACTCGGTGCAGGTGGCGAAGTCCAGCATGCCCTTCCAGGTGAAGTCCTCCACCTTCCCCCGGCCGAAGATGTCGTCCTCGTCCGGGTCCTCGAAGTCGATCTCCTTGCCGCGCGAGGTCATCGGCAGCAACGGGCCGAGGCCCTTGGGCAGCCGCTTGGCCGACACGTTGATCGGCGCCACGAAGATGTGCAGGTGCTTCGAGTAGAGCACGATGATCAGGAACGCCAGCATCACGCCGATGTGCAGGATCAGCCCGACGGTCTCCAGCCAGAAGTACGCGGTGTGGGACAGCCCGGTGAACAGCTGGCCCAGCCCGATGGAGGCGAACGCCCCGGACGTGTACGGCAGGTTCCCGGCGGCCGAGGCGACCGCGCGGAAGAAGAACAACGTCCAGACCACGTTGAAGATCATGAAGAGGATGAACCAGGCCGGCCCGGTGTGCGAGCCGTAGAACCGGGAATCCCGCTGCCGGCGCTCCGGCGCCTGCCGGACCCGGATCCACGCGAACACGCCCAGCGAGATCAACACAGCCACCGCGATGAAGTCCTGCAGGAACCCGAGGGCGGCCCAGTGGCCGATGAACGGGATTGCGAACTGGGCGTCGAACAGCGCGCCGTACGCCTCGATGTAGACGGTGAGCAGCAGCACGAACGCCCAGAAGGTGAAGAAGTGCGCCAGGCCGGGGATCGACCATTTCAGCAGCTTGCGCTGCCCGAACACCTCGACCAACTGGGTGCGCAACCGCGCGCCGAGCTGGTCCGTGCGGTCGTGCGCGGGTTGCCCCGAGCTGATCAGCTTGTACAGCCACCAGGCCCGCCGGCCGGCGATGGCGAGCACGATCACCGTTACGGCCAGGCCGATCACCAATCGCGCGATCACGGCAGTTCCTCCCTGGTCTGTTGCGGTGAGGGTAGACCCCGCGTCACCAGGCCGCTTGACATGCCACGCATTAATCCACCCTTACTTACTGGAGAGTAACAAGCGGGCGAGGCGGCGCCGGAGCGTCGTCCGTCACCCTCCGGACGCGCCAGGTCACCCAGTTCGGTTGCTCTGTGAGTGGATGGAATGAGGGCGTTCCGGCGCCTCATTCACCCGTGTGGGGGATTATGCGCACGGGCGGTATACCGGCCGAGCGTACTTTCTGGTGCTACCCCCGCCTGGCCTCCCACGTCTGGGGCTTCCGCCGCCTTAGTATCCGTCACGCCGACGCGACCACCCCCCGGCGCGGCGGCCTTTGCTGACGTGAGGAGCCGTAATGACCAGCCTGTACGCCGCCGCGTCTGGCTTCGTGATCCTGGCGCAGGAGCACAAACTCGGCACCAACAACCTGCAGCAGTGGATCACCGACAACATCGTGCCGTTACTGCTGCTCTCCATCGCGGTCATCCTGCTGTGGATCGGCGGGCGCGGTGACAATGCCGGCGTGGCGCGGCGCAGCGTCGGCCTGGTCGTGGGGCTGGTCGCCCTGGGTATCGCCCTTTCCGGCCAGGCCAGCGAAGTGGGTAAGTTCTTCGCGAGTTTGATCGTCGGGTGAGACCGCGTTGCGGGTGCGAACTGACGACGAGATCTATCGGATCGACCAGGTGTGGCTCGGTCCACCGCGCGCCACGTTCCCGTGGCGGGCGACCTACGCCAGCTATCTGACCGGGTTTGTGATTTTCATCGTGGTGCTGTTCGTGCAGCGCCGGGTGGGCATCAGCTTCAACGTCATCCCCACCGCGTGGGCGTTGGTGATCACAGTTGCGCTCACCCGGCTGATCTCCCGCAAGGTGAACTACGAAAAGGGTGTGCTGCACCTGTTCGAACACTTCTGGTACGAGGTCACCGGCCCCCGGCAGCGCACCGCGACGCGCGCCACCGGGGTGCGCAACGGGCACGTCCGGGTGCGGCGCGAGCTCACCGAACCACCGAGCAGGCGCCCGAAGCGCGCCGGGCGGGCGGGCAGATCGTGATGTTCGGCAAGCGCCCGAGCGACACCGGACGACGGCCGGTCCGTTCCTCCGGGAGCGCCGGCCGGACCGGCGCGAGCGGAGTTCGCGACGCGCGCTACGGCAGAACGAACGGCGCCGGTGGCGGCTGGGCCGGCGGAAGCCGAACCGGGGAAGACGGCCGGCCCCACCCGGGCGACGGTGGCCACGGATACCCCGGCACCGGGAACGGCCACTCCGGCACAGGCGGCGGACGTTCCGGGAACGGTCACACGGCCGCCCGGACCAGCAGCGGCAAGGGCCGGACCAGCGGCAACGGCCAGGCCGGGAGCAAGGCTCAGGCCTCGAGCAACGGCAAGAGCCGGGCCGGTAGCGCGGCCAAAAGCCGCAGCGGCGCCGCCACGGGTCGCGGCGGTACCGCGTATGGCAACGGCGGCAACGGGGTTCCGGACGGTTCCGCCCGGGGACCAGCGGCTGGTTCAGGACGCGGGTCGGCGAACGGTTCCGGGCGAGGGTCGGCGAACGGTTCCGGGCGGGGCTCGGCGAACGGGGCGGCCGGTGGGTCGGGGGCCAGGCCGGCATCGGCAAGGGCGGCCGGGACCAAGTCGGCCGGGACCAAGTCGGCCGCCGCCAAGTCGGCCCGCACGCCGAAGCCCCAGCCGCAGCGGGTCAAGCCGAAGGCCAAACCGGCCAAGAAGGACACCCGCAAGGGCTCGCGGTCGCTGGCCGGGGAGTCCGGGCTGCCGCGTTACCAGTCCCCGATCAACCTGCGCAGCATCGACGGCCACCTGACCCGCACCGGCACCCAGGTGATGGCCTGGTACCGGTTGGCCCCGCAGGCGTGGAGCTTCCGCAGCGACAACCAGCGTGAGCTGCTCATCCACCAGATCGCCGCGCAACTGGGCGAGCTGCAGGGCCGGTGGCTGCACCTGCGGGTGACCACCCGGCCGTACCCGGTGCACATGTGGGCCGAGGCGTTCGACCACAACGCGCTCGGCCGGCCGCCGGACGTGGCCGGGGCGCTCGGCTGGGACGGGTTCCTGGAGGGCGAGCAGCGACACCTGATGGGCCTGTCCATGTCGGACAAGGAGGTCTTCCTCGGCGTGGAGATCTCCGGTCGGGGGACGCTGGACCGCTGGGTGGAGCGGGCCGCGCCGGTACTCGGCCGGCTGGTGCCGGGCGCGGTGGAGGCCGAGCTGGCCGCGCTGAACACCGAGGTCCGGCACGTGGACGATCTGGTCGCCGGCACCGGGCTGGACGCGGTCCCGGCGCAGGCCGACGACATCGCCTGGCTGATGCACCGTTCCTGCGCGCTGGGCCTGCCCGCGCCCCGGACGCTCACCGTTCCGGGCGGGCACCCCGCCGCGCGCTGGGAGACCGAGGACCTGGCCGCGTTCACCGACGGCGTCGAGCTGCACCAGGAGCCGTACTCGCCGACCGTGCGGGTGGTCGGCCGGCTGCGCAGCCAGACGGTCACGCGGCACGTGGCGGTGCTCTCCATCGGGTTGATGGACGGGCTGCGCATCCCCGAGGTGGACGACCCGTGGATGCAGCGCAGCGACCGGCTGTCCTTCCCGGTGGAGTGGTCGGCGCGGATGTACATCCGGCGGCCCGAGGAGGTCAGCGGCGAGCTGCAGCGCCAGATGGGCAAGGTGCGCTCGCAGATCCGGCACTACACGCACGACCACGACCTGGACCCGCCGATGTCGCTGGCCCGGCAGGCCGACCGGGTGCTGGAGATCGAGGACGAGCTGTCCGGCGGGCTGACCCAGTCGAACACCCGGCTGTACGGGTGGTGGCGGGTCGCGGTGGCCGGCCGGGACGAGGCCGAGGCCGTGTCCCGGGCGCAGCAGCTGCTGGAGGTCTACCGGCCGAAGGTGGCCATCGAGCACCCGGAGGCCCAGTACAAGTACGCGCGCGAGTTCATCCCCGGCGAGCCGCTGGCTTCCACGGCGTACCGCCGGCGCGGCTCGGTGACCTGGGCGGCAGCGGCCGTGCCGGCGGCCACGGCGGCCGTCGGCGACCGGCGCGGCATCATGCTCGGCGAGACCTGCACGGCCACCCGGCGCCCGGTGGCCTGGGACCCGTGGATGGCGCAGGAGGTGCGCCGGGCCTCCGGCCTGACGGCGATCGTCGGCGGGCTGGGTTCCGGGAAGTCGTTCCTCACCGGGCTGATCGTCTACAAGACCATCCGGGCCGGGGCGCAGTGGACGGTGCTGGACCCGTCCGGCCCGCTGGCCGAGCTGACCCGGCTGCCCGAGCTGGCGCCGTTCTCCCGGCACATCAACCTGCTGCGCGCCGACCCGGGCATCCTGAACCCGTACCGGGTGGTCGCCGAGCCGCGGCCGGAGCACTTCCTCGAGGACGAGGACCCCGAGCGGGCCTGGCGCCGGGAGCGCTCGCTGGCCGCCGCCACCCGGCGGCGACTGGTGCTGGACGTGCTCACCGGGCTGCTGCCGTTCGACGTGGCCCGGCTGCCGCACACCCGGATCGTGCTGCTGCGCGCGGTGCGCGAGGTCGGCGGTGCACCGGACCGCAACCCGGCACAGGTCATCGAGGTGCTGCGGCGGCACGCGCGGGAGGGCGAGGACCACGCCGGCGTGGTCGCCGACTTCCTGTCCGAGCGCCGGGAGCTGCCGCAGGCCGCGCTGCTGTTCCCGGACGAGTCGCGGGACGACCCGTGGCGCGCGGACCGGGAGTACCGGCTGACCGTGCTGACCATGCAGGGCATGACGCTGCCCCGGCCGGGATCGCCGCGCGAAGAGTGGACGGACAACGAGTCGCTGGCCGTCGAGCTGCTGAACCTGGCGTCCTGGCTGACCCAGCGCACCATCTACGACGCCAACCGGAACCTGCGCAAGGGCGTCGCGCTGGACGAGTCCCACTTCCTCTCCCAGGTGCCGACCGGCAAGGTGCTGATCGACCGGCTGGCCCGGGACTCCCGGAAGTTCAATGTGCGGGCGTTGTTCGCCTCGCAGCTGGCCGGCGACCTGTTGCGGGTTTCCGGGTTCGCCTCGCTGGTGAACGCGGTGTTCGTCGGGCGCACCGACGACGAGGTGGCGCAGGCGGAGGCGCTGCGGCTGCTGCGGGTGCCGACCGGCGTGGGCTACGAGGCGATGCTCGGCACCCTTTCACCCCGGCCCAGGCACGACGACCGGCCGGACGACACGCCCCGGCAGTTCGTCTTCGCGGACGGCCACGGCGGGGTGGAGAAGATCCGCATCGACATGGAGGCGCCGCATTTGGGGCACCTGGCCGAGGCGCTGGACACCAACCCGGACGCCGCGCGCGTGGTCTCCCCGGTCGCCCCCTCGCCGGCCATCGGCCGGTCCGGGGTGCCCGCGCTGGAGCCGGGCGGCGGCCCCCGCGAGCTGCCCGAACCGCATGACGCGGACGACATGGACGACATGGAGCTGGAGGACTTCACCGAGCACGCCGATCTGGCCGCCCGCGGCGGGACCGACCCCGGCGCCAACACGCACACCGGATACGACCCCCGCACCGAGGTGGAGCGCACCGCGTCCCGTGGCGGCATCGCGCAACCGGCCGACTTCGGGCAGCCGGACGACGAGGAGATCGACCTGCTCGACGACCTCGACGAACTGGACCCGGCGCCCGAGCGGGTCCGATGACTTCCACCCAACGCCGAAGACGCTATGGCTCTGCGCACATATACGCAGCGGCCGCCGCCCGCGTGACGGCGGCCGCTCGGCGTCCCGTCTCCGGCCGCGCGTCCGGTTATTGCGTATTTCCACGCAGAGCCAAAGCGTCCCGAAGCACTCCCCGGAACCGCCGGCTCCTCCGGAGAATTGTGCCGGCCGGGCTGCTCGTGGCGCTGCTCATGATGTCCTCGTTGCTCGGCGGGCAGGCCTGGGCGGCGCCGTTCGACTGCAAGGAGGCACCGGAACCGGACCGGCCGGGCTCCGGACTCGTCGGCTCGCTGGACCCGGCGGTGAACGCGGGCGCGCCGGGCAGCGTCTACAACGAGGTCGGCTACTCCGGGCTGGTCTGGCACACCTACGACCTGGGCTGCGGCGGCTCGGTTTCCGACCCTTCGGTGGCCACCGACACCTGGCTGGGCAACCAGACGTTCAACATCGCCAAGTTCATCGTGGGCGGCGTCAACTGGGCGCACTACCTGCTGGCCCGGGGCGGCGAGGTGCTGACCCCGCTGGACAAGGTGATCGAGCAGGGCACCAAGGCGATGTACGACGGCGTGTTCAGCACGCTGATCGGGCCGGCACTGCTGCTGCTCGCGCTGGCCCTGCTCATGCTGGCACTGCGCGGCGACCTGGCCCGGCAGGCCCAGCGGGCCGGGTTCGCGCTGCTCGCCCTGATGCTCGGCGCCGCGGCCTACCTGGCCCCGGTGAACTGGGCGAAGGCCGCCGACGGGCTGCTGCTGGACGGCATCACCCAGATGCAGGAGGGGTTCCTCTCCCCACTCGGCCGGGGCGACGTGAACACGCTGCCCACCGTGCTGACCGACCGGGTCATCTACGACAACTGGCTGCGCGGCGAGTTCGGCGCGCCGAACGACCCGAAGGCCGTCGAGCTGGGCCGGGAGCTGCTGCGCACGCAGACCTTCACCAACGACGACGTCTACCAAGGCAAGATCACCCAGGCCGACGTGGACGCCAAGAAGAAGGCGTTCGCCGACGTCGCGGGCAAGATGGGCGAGCGCTACCCGTACTTCCAGGGCAAGTCCGGCAGCCGGATCGGGGTCAGCGTGCTCGCGGTGATCCAGGCCGTATGCATCGGGCTTTTCCAGCTGCTGTCCAAGGTGCTGGTGCTGGTCGCCATGTTGCTGCTGCGGCTGCTGGTGATGACGCTGCCGGTGATCGCGGTGCTGGGCGTGCTCAAGCCCGAGGTGCTGCCCATGGTGGCCAAGGTCGCGGGTTCCGCGCTGGTCAACACGCTGCTGGTGGGCGCGCTGGCCGGGCTGCACGCGCTGCTCGTGGTGTCGCTGTTCAAGCCGGACTCCGGGGTGGACCTGTGGCTGTCGCTGCTGGTCACCGGGGTCACCACGGTGGTGCTGTGGGCGGTGGCGCGGCCGCTGCGCCGGCTGGTGTCGATGGTGTCGCTGACCCGCGAGCAGTTCGGCGGGGTGGTGCCCGGCGCCGGTGACGGCCCGGTTTCCCGGATGTGGAACCGGTTGCGCGGCGCGCAGCCGGACGAGCGGCAACAGCGCTGGTGGGACGAGCGGCGGGCGGAGGCCTCGGGCCCGGCGGAGCCCAGCGCCCACCGCCCGGAGTCGGTCTACGCCAGCGCCTCGGTGGTTTCGGAGCAGCGCTACGCCGGCGGTTGGCGTCCGGGCCAACGCGAAGTGGGCACACCGGAGTCCGCCCAGCTCGGCCCGGCGCCGGACCGGCGGGCGCTCACGGCCGGCGGCTTCGGCGGCATCGGCGGGCTCGGTGGTTTCCCCAGCGGCCTGAACGGCCCGGACGCGGTGGAGATGGACGAGCGGGTGATCTACCGCCGGCCCGGCGCGCGCACCGACCCGTACGCCGACCGCGACCAGCCGGTGCAGGCCGAGCTCGTCGACGGCGTCCCGGTGTACCGGATCTACCGCCCCCGCCCCAGCCAGCCCAGTTACCCCTACCGCGGAGGTGACTAAGCCGTGCCGATCAGATCGCCCAAGGGAAGGGGCGCGGCCTACCGCGTCTTCTGGCAGTGGCCACTGCGCTCGCCGGCCCGGCTGTTCGGCTGCGTGGTGGCGCTGCTCGCGTTGGCCATCGGGGCGAACGCGGCGTTCGGGCTGCTGCCGAGCAAGGCGGAGCGGGGCGGGGTGTTCGGCTCGGCGCGGCACGCCGCCCCGGGCAGCTCCGGTACCGCTCCCGGGGCGACCGGCCTCGCGCCCACCGAGGGCCAGCCGAACCGGCTCCCCCCGGTCGCCGAGCTGACCCCGCGCGCGCTGCCGCCCGCGCAGGCGCCGCCCGCCGCACTGACCGTCGCGGCCAAGTGGACGAAGGCCTGGGCCCACCACCCGCCGGGCACCAGCACGGCGAGCTGGGTCACCGGGCTGCGCCCGTACACCACCGAGGAGTACCTGGGCGTGCTGTCCACGGTGGATCCGGCGAACATCCCGGCGACGGCGGTCACCGGGCCGGCCAGGGCCACCGTGGTCGCGCCCAGCTCGGTGCGGGTGCAGGTGCCGACCGACGCGGTCAACCTGGTCGTGCTGGTGGTCAACACCGGCGGTGAGTGGCGGGTGGCCGGGTACGACCGGGCCGAGACCGCGAACACCCGGTAAGCGGTACCCCGTGACCTCGCCGCTGCGTGGCTTCCGATTCCTGCGGCTGTTCCTGCCGCTGGTGGCGATCGCGGCGGCGCTGGCGGTGTTCCTGGGCGTCGGCCTGATCATCAGCTTCGGCGGGATGGGCGGGCTGCGCGGCGGCAGTGGCTGCGACCCGGTCAGCTACGGCCCGTCCGGCTCGGTCAGCGGCACCCGGGGGCCCGCGACCAGCGCCGCCGGGCTGTCCGACGAGCAGAAGCAGAACGCCCAGGTCATCATCGGGGTGGCCAAGGGCATGGGGCTGCCCCCGCGCGCGTGGATGATCGGGCTGGCCACCGCGATGCAGGAGTCCGCGCTGCGCAACATCAACTACGGCGACCGGGACTCGTTGGGCCTCTTCCAGCAGCGCCCGTCGCAGGGCTGGGGCAGCCCTTCCGAGGTCACCGACCCGGTCTACGCCAGTACCCAGTTCTTTCAACGGCTGGCCAAGCTACCCGGCTGGGAGGAGCTCCCGCTGACCGTGGCGGCGCAGGCCATCCAGCGCTCCGCGTTCCCGGAGGCCTACGCGCGCTGGGAAGGCCTGGCCGCCCAGCTGGTGTCGCTGCTGGCCAACGTGGCCGACCCGCTCGGCTGTGGGTTCGGCGCGGTGAACCTGCCGGACGGGGTGGTCAAGGCAGCGCTCACCTTCGCCCTCGGCGAGGTCGGCAAGCCCTACGTGTGGGGCGCCACCGGCCCGAACTCCTACGACTGCTCGGGCCTGGTGCTGCGCGCCTACCAGGCCGCCGGGATCCCGTTGCCCAGGGTTTCCCGGGAACAGTTCCAGGCCGGCGGGCACCTGCCGGTGGAGCAGGCGCAACCCGGTGACCTGTTGTTCCTGGCCACCGACCGGAACGACCCGGCGACCATCCACCACGTGATGATCTACCTGGGCAACGGGATGCTGGCCGAGGCTCCGTACAGCGGCAAACCCGTGCGCACCCGCCCGGTGGACTGGGCCAACCCCGAACTGGTCCCGCTGGCCACCCGACCCGGCACTGCTCCCAACCCCGCCTAACCCGCCTGACCTCAAACGCTCCGCGCCAGCGCTCTCCAGTTCGGTGAGCAGGGATCCCAGACCGCCGCCGTCTCGGGATTGCCGCGCACGAAGACCACGGGCATCAGGCCACGGCGCTGAGCGGCACGGTCGGCTGCAAGACCGACTCCACCAGCGCCTCGCTGCGGAAATGGGACACCGCCTGGTAGTCGGGGTCCCGGATCATGTCGACGAACGCCTGTCGGCTCGGGTAGCGGACCAACACCACCATGTCCCAGGCCTGCCCGTCCTCGGCGACCAGCGCCCGCCCGCCGTCCCCCAGATACTCCACCTGTACCCCATACCGCGCGTTGATCGCCGGGCCGAGCGCCTCTGCGTAGCGCTGGTAGCTCTCGCGACCGCCGTCCGGATGGAATCGCAGCAGGTTCAGCATCACCACGGGGCCACCCGCATCCTCGGTGAGCAGGGCATCCAGGGCGTGCTGGTCAATCTCGATCATCGGGAACCTCCATGTCGTCAACGCGATCACTCTCGCATATTTGTTGGTCGACTGACAAGTTTGTTGTACGATCCTTCCCATGACCACCGCTCGCCGCACCCAGAAGCAGCGCCGCGACCAGGCCGAAACCGCGTTGCTCAACGCCGCCGCCGAACTGGTCGTCGAGCAGGGGGTGCGCTCGCTCACGCTGGCCCGCGTCAGCGAGCGAGCCGGGTACAGCCGCGGACTGGTCACCCACCACTTCGGGTCCAAGCAGGCTCTCCTCGAACGCCTGGCACACGCGACACAGACTGGGTTCGTGCCCGGGCTCGATGGTCTGCCACCCGGTCTGGACCGTCTCCTGCGGCTGATCGACGGATACCTCGGAGCCCTGGGCACGGTGGGCGTGCTGAACCGGGCGTTCCTGCTGCTATGGGCCGAGGCGGCCACCGCGGCAGAACTGGCCCCGATCTTCCGCGAGCGAGACGAAGCGTTTCGCGCCGACCTACGCGAGGACATTGCCGCCGCAATCGTCGACGGCACTATCCGCCCCGATGCCGTACCCGATGAGGTCGCCATCGCTATCGTCGGGCAACTCCGCGGAATCGGGCTGCAACGGCTTCTCGATCCCCAGGCCGTGAACACCCAACGTTTGCGGCGGGCGGTCACCGAGCACTGGCGTCAGGCGCTGACCCGTGCACAGACCTGACTCCAGACACGGCAGTCCTCGCGTATCAGAAGATCCACTTCTGGGATTCCTTACGTCAAGGGAGAATTCACGGTGGTCAACACGTGGTCGGCCGTCATCGACCGGAAGGACGTGGTTTGAGGGGAGGCTCAGCGCGACGCGCACGTGATGTGCACCGGTTATCACCAGGCTTAATGCGCGCTCATGCCGCGTTGAGGGTAAACCTCGTAGCGAACGGACGTTCGACTAAGCGCGAAAGTCGAGCGCTCCATGGGGCTTAACCGGACAACCGATCGACGGCCGGCATGATTGGCGACATGTTCGAGGAACCACCCGGCGTCGCGTCCGCCAACCCGGCGCGGGACTACGCGGACGGACCGTGTCCCGGCGCATCGCCCGACTACCTGGTGGTGCCCCGCTCACTGGCCCAGTCGATGCCCCTGCGCTGGCAGCAGGTGTTCGTCGGCCTGCTCGCCGACCTGCACGACGCCTACGGGCACCTGGAGTGGCCCCAGTACCAGGTCATCCCGAGCCGCTACGAGCTGCTGGCCGACATGGACGAGGGCCAGCTGGCCGCCGCCGGATACGTGGCCGACGTGGACGAGGACGGTCAACTGGTCATCCGGGACGACCACGAGCGACCGGTGATCCATCCGCACTCGGTGGGCGCGCTGGTCCCGGTCGACGACCCCATCCCCGGCCCGGACACCGGCCGCGTCGAACCCCGCGCCGCCGACGACCGGATATAGAGCCGCCCAACCGGGAACAAGACGCGCCGCGACGGAGTTGAGTGGGGTGGACTCAGGTCGAGTAGGCTTGGGTTGAGCGCAAGGAACTCAAGTTACGAGAGGACTATCAACCATGGCTCGTGCGGTCGGAATCGACCTCGGGACCACCAACTCCGTCGTCGCCGTCCTCGAAGGTGGCGAGCCGACGGTCATCGCGAACTCCGAGGGTGCCCGCACCACTCCGTCCGTGGTCGCCTTCGCGCGCAACGGCGAGGTGCTGACCGGGCAGTCGGCGAAGAACCAGGCGGTCACCAACTCCGACCGCACGTTCCGCTCGGTGAAGCGGCACATCGGCGGCGACTGGAAGACCTCGGACATCGACGGCAAGGTGTTCACCGCCCAGGAGATCAGCGCCCGGGTGCTGCAGAAGCTGAAGCGCGACGCGGAGGCCTACCTCGGCGAGCCGATCACCGATGCGGTGATCACCGTGCCGGCCTACTTCGAGGACGCGCAGCGCCAGGCCACCAAGGAAGCCGGCCAGATCGCCGGCCTGAACGTGCTGCGGATCGTGAACGAGCCGACCGCCGCCGCGTTGGCCTACGGCCTGGACAAGGGCCAGAGCGAGCAGACCATCCTGGTCTTCGACCTGGGCGGCGGCACGTTCGACGTGTCCCTGCTGGAGATCGGCGAGGGCGTCGTCGAGGTCAAGGCGACCAACGGCGACAACCACCTCGGCGGCGACGACTGGGACGAGCGGATCGTCACCTGGCTGGTGGACAAGTTCAAGGCCAGCCAGGGCATCGACCTGACCAAGGACAAGATGGCCATGCAGCGGCTCCGCGAGGCCGGTGAGAAGGCCAAGATCGAGCTGTCCAGCCAGTCCACGGCGACCATCAACCTGCCGTACATCACCGTCGACGCGGACAAGAACCCGCTGTTCCTGGACGAGACGCTGTCCCGGGCGGAGTTCCAGCGGATCACCTCCGACCTGCTGGACCGCACCCGCGCCCCGTTCAACCAGGTGATCAAGGATGCGGGCATCTCGGTCGGCCAGATCGACCACGTGGTGCTGGTCGGCGGGTCCACCCGGATGCCGGCGGTCACCGAGCTGGTCAAGGAGCTGACCGGCGGCAAGGAGCCGAACAAGGGCGTCAACCCGGACGAGGTCGTCGCGGTCGGCGCGGCGCTGCAGGCTGGCGTGCTGCGCGGCGAGGTCAAGGACGTTCTGCTGCTGGACGTCACCCCGCTGTCCCTGGGCATCGAGACCAAGGGCGGCGTGATGACCAAGCTGATCGAGCGCAACACCACCATCCCCACCAAGCGGAGCGAGATCTTCACCACCGCGGCGGACAACCAGCCCTCGGTGGAGATCCAGGTGTTCCAGGGTGAGCGGGACATCGCCGCCTACAACAAGAAGCTGGGCAGCTTCCAGCTGGCCGGGCTCCCGCCGGCCCCGCGCGGCGTGCCGCAGATCGAGGTGTCCTTCGACATCGACGCGAACGGCATCGTGAACGTGTCCGCCAAGGACCTGGGCACCGGCAACACCCAGCAGGTGACCATCACCGCCGGCTCCGCACTGTCCAAGGACGAGATCGACCGGATGATGCGCGACGCCGAGCAGCACGCCGCCGAGGACAAGCAGCGGCGGGAGGACGCCGAGGTGCGCAACCAGGCGGAGAGCCTGGTCTACCAGACGGAGAAGTTCGTCAAGGACAACGACGAGAAGCTGCCGTCCGAGGTGAAGGACTCGGTCAACTCCGCGATCGGCGAGGCCCAGGAGGCGCTGAAGGGCACCGACAACGGCGCCATCAAGGCGGCCATGGAGAAGCTGGCCACCGAGTCGCAGAAGCTCGGCGCGGCCCTCTACCCCGACCAGGGCGCCGAGGGTGCGGCGGCCGGCGGTGCGGCCGGCGGTGGTGCCGGTGCGGCCGGCGGAGCGGCCGGGGCCAGCGCGAACGCCGATGACGTGGTGGACGCGGAGATCGTCGACGAGGACGACAAGGACAACAAGAAGTGACTGATCGCCCAGCCGAGGCAGACGAGCAGCCGGAGCGGGTAGTGGTGCGTGATCGACGGCGAATTGATCCACTGACCGGTGAGGCCCGGGACCCGGGGGCGACCCCGGGCCCGGACGTCACCCCGGAGACGGCGGAGGCCGGCGGGACCGACCAGCCGGAACCCGAGCCGGACCCGGCGGACGCCAAGCTGGCCGAGCTGTCCAAGCAGCTCGACGAGCGGACCGCCGACCTGCAGCGGGTCACCGCCGAGTACGCCAACTACCGGCGCCGGACCGACCGGGACCGCGAGGCGGCGGCGGTGGCCACCAAGGCCAAGATCGCCGCCGACCTGCTCACCACCCTGGACGACATCGACCGGGCCGCCGCACACGGCGACCTGACCGGTGCTTTCAAGGCGGTGGCGGAGAAGCTGGTCGGGGCGCTGAACGGGCTCGGCCTGCAGGCGTTCGGCGCCGAGGGTGACCCGTTCGACCCGTCGGTGCACGAGGCGGTGCAGCACACCAGCACCGCCGAAGCGGGGGTAGCCACGGTCACCGTGGTGACCTCGGTGCTGCGCCGGGGCTACCAGATCGGCGACCGGGTGCTGCGCCCGGCGATGGTCGTGGTCACCGACCAGGCCGAGCGACCGGCGGACCCGGAACCGAGTGAGTAACAACGTGGAAGGAGGGGGCGCCCGATGACCGAGCGGGAGTGGATCGAGAAGGATTTCTACGCCGACCTGGGCGTCTCCTCCACCGCGTCCGCCGACGAGATCAAGAAGGCGTACCGGAAGCTGGCCCGTGACCTGCACCCGGACAAGAACCCGGGCAACGCCAACGCGGAGGCGCGGTTCAAGGCGGTGGGCGAGGCGTACAGCGTGCTCTCCAACCCGGAGAAGCGCGCGCAGTACGACGAGACCCGGCGGCTGTTCCGGTCCGGTGGTTTCGGTGGCGGCGGCGGATACGGCACGGGCGGGTACGGAGGAGCCGGCGGCGGGTTCTCCGCCGACTTCAACCTGGAGGACCTGCTCGGGCGCGCGGCCGGCGGCGGCGGCGGGGCACGGGCCGGCGCCGGCGGCAGTGGCGGGCTCGGCGACCTGTTCGGCGGGCTGTTCGGCGGAACCGGTCGCGCGGGGGCCCGGCCCGGAGCCCGGCAGGCCCAGCGCGGCGCGGACGTGCAGAGCGAGATCACGCTGGGCTTCGCGGACGCCGTGCGGGGCACCCAGGTGTCGCTGCGGCTGACCAGCCCGGCCCGCTGCGAGCGCTGCGGCGGCACCGGTTCGAAGCCGGGGAGCACGCCGCGCACCTGCCCGACCTGCGCCGGCGTCGGCCTGGTCACCCGGGAGCAGGGGGCGTTCGCGTTCTCCGAGCCGTGCCGGGACTGCCGGGGAACCGGTCGGATCATCGACGAACCGTGTCCCGAGTGCGGCGGTGAGGGCGTCAGCGCGCGCACCCGCACGCTGAACGTGCGCATCCCGGCCGGAGTGACCGACGGCAAGCGGATCCGGATCAAGGGACAGGGTGAACCGGGCCGGGGCGGCGCGCCGGCCGGGGACCTGTTCGTGCTGGTCCACGTGACCTCGGACCGCCTGTTCGGCCGGTCCGACGCGAACGCGGACGATCTCACGCTGAAGGTCCCGGTGACCTTCCCCGAGCTGGCGCTGGGCACGACGTTGACCGTGCCGACCCTGGACGGGAAGGTCTCGCTGAAGGTGCCGCCGGGCACCGCCAGCGGCCGCACCTTCCGGGTGCGCGGGCGGGGGGTGCAACGGCCCGACGGCAAGGCCGGTGACCTGCTGGTCACCGTGGAGGTCGCGGTGCCGAACCGGCTGGACGACCCGGCAACCGAGGCGCTGCGCGCCTACGCTGAGAGCACGAAGAACTTCGATCCGCGATCCGGGCTCTTCTGATACGGGTGATGACGATGAGCAGCGATGGTGTCGGTCCTGGCCCCGTCCCCGGCCTCCCCCCGGGCGCGGACTGGGACAGCCCGATCTTCGTGATCTCCGTGGCGGCCGAGCTGGCCGGCCTGCACGCGCAGACCCTGCGCGGCTACGACCGGCTCGGCCTGGTCCGCCCCGGCCGCAGCGCCGGCGGCGGCCGGCGCTACTCGGCCCGGGACATCGCACTGCTGCGCGAGGTGCAGCGACTCTCCCAGGACGAGGGCGTGAACCTGGCCGGAATCAAGCGGATCATCGACCTGGAGCGCACGGTCGACGAGCTGCGCGCCCAGATCCTCGAGCTGACCGAGGCCCTCGCCGACGCGCAGGCCGCCGCCGAGCAGGCCGCGGCCGCGATCCACGCCTCCTACCGCCGCGACCTGGTCCCGGTGCACAAGCAGACCGCCATCGCCATCTGGCGCCCCAAACCGAAGGCGTGAGCCCGCCCGGAGCGACCGGTCCGACCTCTATCTGCCACGGTGCACTGTTGATCACGGATACATGGTCAACATGACATGGTGGCCGTCTCGGGCGAGCGCAAGTGACCACCAGGTCATGGTGATCATGCGAAAGGGCCGCCGGAGCCGCAACGGCCGCCGAACGCAACGGGCCGAGCCCGAGCCGCGGCAGACCGCCAACGCCGCGCCGTCCAAGCAGTCCTCGAACCGGCACCGCGCCGAACCGGACGCTCAGTCCAGCAGGGCGTCCGGCCGCACGGAAGTGCCGGCGCCGGCCAGGTGAGCCGGCAGCACGCGGCCGAACAGCTGGCGGGTGCGGGCCACGCTGCCGATCACCCCGGGGCGTTCGGTGTAGGCCAGGATCGCGGTGTGCCGGGCCGCGCCGCCGAGCACCGGGCTGACCCGGTGCAGCGCGTACCGGCCCTGGAACAGCTGCAGGTCACCCGGGCGCAGGGTCAGGCGCCGGATCATCGACTTGCCGCCCCCGGTGAGCACCGCGCGCACACCGTCCAGGTTCTCCTCCGCCGAGGACCGGATGGCCGGGCAGTACTCGAACACGCCGCCGGCCTCCGGCTGCTGGGTGAGCAGGCTGACCGTGTACTCGTTGGTGTCGAAGTGCCACGGATGCTCCTGCCCCGGCCGCACCACGTTGAGCACCAGCCCGGCCAGCGGGTCGGCCAGCGGAAACACCGCGGGCAGCCCGAAGCAGTCGGCCACGAACCGGCGGAACTCGGGCAGCGCGTAGAGCCGGGCGATGACCGCGTCCGGCGGGATCCGGTCCCGGGGCACGAAGGCGTTCCCGCGCTCCATGGTGATCCGGCCCGGGTGCCCGGAGGGCAGCGGGGAGTCCAGCGGGAGGTTGTACGCGTTGACCGTCTCGGTCCGGTAGTACGCCTCGGGGGCCAGGGCGGCACCCTCCGCCCGGAGCGTGTCGATCAGCGCCGGCGCGATGAAGTCGGCAAGCACACAGCAGCCGTCGTCGCGCAGCGCGGTGCGCACGTGACAGACTGTAGCCCGCCATTCCACGCTGTCTGGCCGGGTCAATGGGTATCGGTCGGTGTTCAGCAGCACCAGCAACGTCCAGGATGAGGATGAGCAGCGAGCAGGATTCGACGCGCACATTTGACCATGAACACCAGCTGCCCCGGGTACCGCTGCCCAGCTTGGAGGACAACTGCGCGCGGTTCCTCGCCTGGTGCGCGCCGCTGCTCACACCGGAACAGCTGGCGGACACCGAGGCGGCCGTCGCCGAGTTCCAGGCTCCCGGCGGCCCCGGCCCCCGGCTGCACGCCGCGCTGGCCGAGTACGACGCGCGGCCGGACGTGCACAGCTGGCTGGACACCTTCTGGCCGTACCGCTACCTGGGCCGGCGGGACCGCATCGCGCTGAACGCGAACTTCTTCTTCCTGTTCCGCGACGAGCCCGGCGTCACCGGCCAGTTCGACCGGGCCGCCCGGCTGGTCACCGACGCGGTGGCCCTGAAGCTGCGGCTGGACGACGAGAAGGTCCCGGTGGTCACGCTGCGCGGGCAGCCGCAGACCATGGAGCAGTACAAGTACCTGTTCTCCACCACCCGGATCCCCGGCGCCGAGCAGGACACGGTCCGCGCGCCCTACTACGTCACGCGGCCCGGGCCGTCCACCGCGCGGCACATCCTGGTGTTCGCCGGCGGCCGGATGACCCGCCTGGACGTGGTCGCGCCCGACGGCCGTCCCTACGCCGAGGCGGAGATCGCCGCCGCGTTGCACAAGTTGACGCAGAGCGAGCGGGCCCCCGAGGAGCCGGTCGGCCAGCTCACCACCATGGCCCGCGCGGAGTGGGCGGCCCGCCGGGCCGAACTGCTCGCCCTCGACCCGGCCAACGCCGAGGCGCTGTACACGGTGCAGGACGCCCTGTTCTGCCTGTGCCTGGACGACCTGGCCCCGGACAGCGACCTGGCCGCCTGCGACCGGCTGCTGCACGGCGACTCCGCCAACCGGTGGTTCGACAAGGCGGTCACGCTGATCGTCTTTGCCGACGGCCGGGCCGGCATCAACATCGAGCACTGCGAGCTGGACGGCACCACGGTGCTGGCCTTCGTGGACACCATCCTGGGCGAGCGGCAGCCCGCGGCGGAAACGGCCGAGGGCGGCCCGACGTTCGGGCCGGTGGAGTTCGTGCTGGACGACGGGCTGCGCGAGGCGGTGCGCAAGGCGGCCGACTCGTTCGCCGCGTTCGCCGGCGACACCGTGTCGACGGTGCTGTCCTTCACCGAGTTCGGCGCCGACGTGGCCAAGGGCCTCGGCATGTCGCCGGACGCGTTCGCGCAGGCCGCGTACCAGCTGGCGCACCGGCGCGCGCGGGGTCACCTGGGCGCCACCTACGAGTCCATCGCCACCCGGCACTGGCGGCACGGCCGCACCGAGGCGATGCGCGTGGTCACCCCGGAGATGCGGCGCTTCACCGAGGCCATGACCGACCCGGGCGCGTCCGCCGCCGAGAAGGTCGAGGCGTTCCGGGCCGCCGCCACCGCTCACGTCACCAGGGCCAAGGAGTGCCAGCGCGGGGACGCCCCCGAGCAGCACCTGTGGGAGCTGCAGCTGATCGCCCGCAGGCGGGGTGACACCGAACCACTGGCACTGTTCGAGTCACCGGGCTGGCTGGTCATGCGCGACGACTGGCTGTCCACCAGCTCGGCGCCGTCGGTGAACGTCTCCTACTTCGGCTTCGGCTCCACCGCCGCCCAGTGCATCGGCGTGGCCTACGTACTGCTCCCGGACCGCCTCAACATCTACCTGAGCACCCCCCGCCCGGTGGCCGACGAAATGCACGCCTTCGCCACCGAACTCCGCCACGCCCTCACCGAGCTGACCGAGCTGCTCTCCCCATCCGGCGCCCAATAACCGGCTGCGACGCCGCTCGTGATGGTGGTTCGGGCGTGCGGCGTCACGGTTTCCTGGGCGGCGTCACCTCCGAAGCCGCTCCGGACGGCGGTGCCGGTTCACGGCAGCTTGGACGGCGCGGCTGGGCGGTCTCCCGTTGCTGGGTGCGGCCCGTTGCGCTGCCTCTGGGCTCCCGGCACCCTCTTTCGCTACGCACCGTAACGACAGGAACGGCTTCCGAACCAGCCCGAGCCACCGTCGCTCGGCGAGAGCTAGCTGAGTCCGCTTCGATCATGGGATCCAGCGGACTGGGCCTGCGCTCGATGAAATCACAGCCCCAGCCGCGCACAGGCCGACCACGGTCCGTAGCCGAGGCACGCAACCAGCGCCCGGAACCAGCGCTCGAAACCGGGGGGCGCCCCAAGGGCGCGCAAGCGAGCGCAACGCGACGGGCGGAACCCGAGCCGCGGGAGACCGCCCAGCCGCGCCGTCCAAGCCGCCTTGAACCGGCACCCCGACCCACTGAAGATCGACATCAACCTCACGCACCTTCTCGGCTCAAAAAAGGGCACTGAGGTTGATGTATATCTTGGCCACACACGACCAACCGCGGCCCGACGCCGGGTTCAGTCCAGCGTGAACGGGTCGTAGCGGATCTGGTCCAAGGGTGTTCCGGCAACCAGCATCCGCGACACGGTGGCGCGGATCATGTCCGGCGAACCGCAGACCAGGACGTCGTGGTCCTGCCACGCGCCGTAGCGGGTCACCACGTCGGCCAGGGTGCCCACCTCGGCGCCGGACAGCCCGTCGTCGTCCTCGACCACGGGGACGACGCTCAGCCACGGGTTGGTGTAGGACATCTGCCGCAGGCTGGCGAAGTCGTACAGCTCCTCGTAGGTGCGGGCGCCGGCGAACACCTCGGTGCGCGGGTTGTCCGGCTGCCGGGACATGTCCTCCAGGATCGCCTTGATCGGCGCCAGCCCGGTGCCCCCGACCACCATGAGCTGGTCGCGGCCGGACTCCCGGTCCACCGTCATGCCGCCCATGGGCGGACCCAGGCGCCAGACGTCACCGGGCTGCGTGTGCGCCACGATGGCCCGGCTGACCCAGCCGTTCTCCACCGCGCGCACGTGGAACTCGATGACGCCGTCATCCCGGGGCGCGTTGGCCGGGGAGAGGTAGCGCCACAGCCGGGGGCGGCGCGGCGTCTCCACGCTCAGGTACTGGCCGGCCCGGTACGGGATGGGCGCACCGGTCTGCACCTGCACCAGGGCCACGTCCCAGCTCAGCCGGCGGTGCGTGAGCACCCGGCCCAGCCAGGAAGCCGGGCCGTGCTCCGCCTCGGCGGCCGTGCACATGGTCTGCGAGATGACGCCGTACGCCTCGAGCCAGGCGCCGCGCACCTCGGGGGTCCACGCCGAGCCGCTGTGCATCTCGATCGCGCCAACCAGCGCCGCGCCGACCGCCTGGTAGTGCCGGGCGACCACGCCGAACTTGCGGTGGTCCCGGCCCAGCTGGGACAGGAAGGTGCCCAGTTCGTCCGGCCGATCCACCATCTGCACCACGTGCACCAGGGCCCGCAGCAGCCGGCTGCGTTGCACCTGCATGTTGGCCGGAAACAGCTCGCGCGTCTCCGGCGCGCGTTGGAACAGGAACGCGTAGAAATCCTTGGCCAGTTCCTCGGCGCGGTCCTCCACCAGCGCCCAGCTGCCCCGGATCAGCTCCACCATCTGGGAAGCGCGCTCCGGGCTGGGCGGCGGCACACCGGGCGCACCCTGGGTGGGGATGTGCGGCCCGGCCTGCGCCGGAATGTGCGGGACCTGCGGCGCCGACATCCCGGCCCCTCGTCGGGGCGTCGGGTAGTCGCTCAGCAGCGGTTGTGCGCTCATCGCGATCGGCGGTCTTTCTCCTCGGGGAGCGACGTACGGGGGTTGTCGCACCGACAGGCCGAACGCCGACCGGCCGATACCGTGACCATAAAACGAGTCACTGCGCGATCACTATGCCTTCACTCGTGTGGGTGCATCAACGGGACGATGGTAGTAGTTCGACGCCCCGCCGGCTGCAAAGGGTATTACTTCTGGCCCCGAACGTCACGAGTCGGCCACGACATGGCACCGTATTGGGTGTGCTCCCCGACACCGCGCCGCCCGACGCCGTGACCACGGAACCCCGCCCCACGCTCCCCGGTTCGGCCGGAGAGCACTTACTGCAGTGCGCCTACGGCAGCCAGGACCGGGCGGCCCGGTTCTATGCCGACCAGGTGCGCGACCGGCTGCTGCCCCGGATGGTGGAGTTCATCGGGCGGATGGAAATGGTGTTCGTGGCCACGTCCGACGACAGCGGCGAGTGCGACGCCTCGCTGCGCGCCGGTCCGCCCGGGTTCATCCAGGTGCTGGACGAGCGGCACCTGGCCTACCCGGAGTACCGGGGCAACGGGGTACACGCCAGCCTGGGCAACATCACGGAGAACCCGCACGTCGGGCTGCTCATGATGGACTTCGAGCGGGACCTGATCGGCCTGCACGTGAACGGCCCGGCCCGGGTGGAGACCGACGAGCGGCTGCGCGCGCGCCACCCGGAGCTGCCGCTGGACGGCGCGCCGGGGCGGCGGGCGGAGCGCTGGGTGGTGGTCGAGGTGCACGAGGCCTACATCCACTGCCGCAAGCACATTCCCCGGATGACCCGGGTGCACGAGAAGCGCGAGTGGGGCACCGACGACCCGGCCCGCAAGGGCGGCGACTACTTCGGCGCCAAGGAAGCCCCCGTCGATGAAGCGCCGGCCAAGGCGCCGGCCCCGAGCCCCGCCGACGACCCGACCGGGCCGATCCAGGTGCCCCGCCAACGCGGCCGGTCCGGCTTCCCGTCCACCACCCACCTGCCCGCCGGCGCGGCGACGGCCCGTCCGCTCCGCCCGCTCTCGGTAGGCCCCCGCGACCGTCGCCGACCGCGCTGGTTGACCTCTTAGTGGCGCGGAAACGAGGTTCCGCGCCACTGGGCGACGACCCCCTAACGCGTCTCCGGGCGAACTCTCACAGCGCTGCGAAATCCGCCATCACCCCGGTAGGGTCATCCACATGGGTGATAGGGGACAATCCACGGAGCGCACTCCGGCGATCAATTTCGACGTTCCGCACTCGGCGCGGATCTGGAACTACTGGTTGGGGGGCAAGGACAACTACCCGGTCGACCGTGCCGCCGGCGACGCCTTCGCGCAGATCTATCCGGCGATCTTCTTCCAGGCCACCCAGTCCCGGCAGTTCCTGATCAGGACGGTCCGGTACCTGGCCGAGGAGTGCGGCATCCGGCAGTTCCTGGACGTCGGCACCGGGCTTCCGACGATGGAGAACACCCACGAGGTGGCGCAGGCCTTCGCGCCGGAGTCGCGGATCGTGTATGTGGACAACGACCCGTTGGTGCTCGCGCACGCCCGCGCCCTGCTCACCAACACCACGGCGGAGGGGGTCACCGCCTACGTGGACGCCGACGTGCACGACCCGGCGCTGATCGTGGCCGACGCCCGCAACCTGCTGAACTTCAACAAGCCGCTGGCCGTGATGTTCATGGGCATCCTGGGCCACGTGGCCGACATCGAGGAAGCCCGGTCGATCGTGCACGGCGTGCTGGACGCCGCCCCGTCCGGCAGCTACCTGGTGCACTGGGACAGCACCAACACCAGCCCCGACCGCATCCAGGCCACCGCCAACTACAACAAGACCGGCGCGGTGCCCTACAACCTGCGCAGCCCGGAGCAGTTGAGCGAGCTGTACAAGGGCCTGGAGCTGGTGGAGCCCGGCGTGGTCTCCATCTCCCAGTGGCGCCAGCCGGACAAGGATGTGTCCGTGGCCGACGCCTACGGCGCGGTCGCCCGCAAGCCGTAGCAGCGCGGCCACCGCGATGTAGTCGACCCGCGGGGTCGGCTCGGTGCGCACCAGCTGGACGAGCGCCGAGCGGTCCGGCCCCGACCGGCCACGCAGGTACCCCCAACCCGAGCGGCAGGGCCAGCGCGGCGAGCAGCCGAACCGCGCCGGCGTGCGACGGGTCCAGGCGCGGCGCCTGGCGGTAGGCGTCGGCGGCGACCGGCGGGTAGCCGAGCCGCAGCGGCATGTTGCCCCGGGTGCGGGGGCACCTGCACGTCCGCGTTCCGCTGAACGCGCGGGCGCAGCTTCCCCAACCTGGCGGGCGGATCGTCCAGACTGGGCGACGGACAAACTTCGCATCACTTGAGTGGAACAGACTCAAGTTTGCTGACGTTGTGCATAGCGAGAACCTACGAGACCGCTATGGAGGACCGACGAGGATGGACTCGTTCAACCCCACCACCAAGACGCAGCAGGCGGTGTCGGCGGCCGTCCAGGCAGCGACGCTCGCCGGCAACCCGGACGTCGGCCCGACCCACCTGCTGGCCGCGCTGCTCGCCCAGGCGGACGGCATCACCGCGCCGCTGCTGGAGGCGGTGGGCTCCGACCCGGCGACCATCCGTAAAGAGCTGACCACGCTCGGCAACCGCCTGCCGTCCGCCGCCGGCGCCACGGTGAGCGCGCCGCAGCCCAACCGGGACGCCATCGCCGCGCTGAACGCCGCGCAGCAGCTGGCCACCGAGATGGGCGACGAGTACGTCTCCACCGAGCACCTGCTGGTCGGGCTGTCCGACAACAACGACGACGTCGGCCGCCTGCTCAAGCGCTACGGCGCCACCCCGGACGCCCTCAAGGAGGCGTTCAGCAAGGTGCGCGGCGCAAGCCGGGTGAGCAGCCCGGACCCGGAGAGCACCTACCAGGCGCTGGAGAAGTACGGCGTCGACCTGACCGAGCGTGCCCGCAAGGGCGAGCTGGACCCGGTGATCGGCCGGGACACCGAGATCCGCCGCGTCGTCCAGGTCCTTTCCCGGCGCACCAAGAACAACCCGGTGCTGATCGGCGAGCCGGGCGTGGGCAAGACCGCCATCGTGGAGGGCCTGGCCCAGCGCATCGTGGCCGGTGACGTGCCGGAGAGCCTCAAGAACAAGCGGGTCGTCGCGCTGGACCTGGGCTCCATGGTGGCCGGCGCCAAGTACCGGGGCGAGTTCGAGGAACGCCTCAAGGCGGTGCTCAAGGAGATCACCGAGAGCGCCGGCCAGGTGGTCACCTTCATCGACGAGCTGCACACCATCGTCGGCGCCGGCGCCACCGGCGACAGCAGCATGGACGCCGGCAACATGATCAAGCCGATGCTGGCCCGGGGCGAGCTGCGGATGGTCGGCGCGACCACGCTGGACGAGTACCGCGAGCGGATCGAGAAGGACCCCGCGCTGGAGCGCCGCTTCCAGCAGGTACTGGTCGGCGAGCCGAGTGTGGAAGACACCGTGGGCATCCTGCGCGGCCTGAAGGAGCGCTACGAGGTGCACCACGGCGTGCGCATCACCGACACCGCACTGGTCGCCGCCGCAACGCTTTCCGACCGCTACATCACCGCCCGGTTCCTGCCGGACAAGGCCATCGACCTGGTCGACGAGGCCGCGTCCCGGTTACGCATGGAGATCGACAGCCGGCCGGTGGAGATCGACGAGGTGGAGCGCGCGGTGCGCCGCCTGGAGATCGAGGAGATGGCGCTGGCCAAGGAGGACGACCCGGCGTCGGCGCAACGCCTGACCGCGCTGCGGGCCGAGCTGGCCGAGAAGCGCGAGACCCTGAACGCCCTCACCGCCCGCTGGCAGAACGAGAAGACCGCCATCGAGTCCGCCCGCGAGCTGAAGGAGCAGTTGGAGGGGCTGCGCGGCGAGTCCGAGCGGGCCGAACGGGACGGCGACCTGGGCCGGGCCGCCGAGCTGCGCTACGGCAAGATCCCCGCGCTGGAGAAGCAGCTGGCCGCGGCCACCGAGCTGTCGGCCAAGAAGGAAGAGCTGATGCTCAAGGAGGAGGTCGGCCCGGACGACGTGGCCGACGTGGTCTCCGCCTGGACCGGCATCCCGGCCGGCCGCCTGCTGGAGGGCGAGACGGCGAAGCTGCTGCGCATGGAGGACGAGCTCGGCAAGCGGGTGATCGGGCAGGCGGAAGCCGTCCGCGCGGTGTCGGACGCGGTGCGCCGGGCGCGCGCCGGGGTGGCCGACCCGAACCGCCCCACCGGATCGTTCCTGTTCCTCGGCCCGACCGGTGTGGGCAAGACCGAGCTGGCCAAGGCACTGGCCGAGTTCCTGTTCGACGACGAGCGGGCCATGGTCCGCATCGACATGTCGGAGTACTCGGAGAAGCACAGCGTCGCCCGGCTGGTCGGCGCGCCGCCCGGGTACGTGGGCTACGACCAGGGTGGCCAGCTCACCGAGGCGGTGCGGCGCCGCCCCTACACGGTGGTGCTGCTGGACGAGGTGGAGAAGGCCCATCCGGACGTGTTCGACGTGCTGCTCGCGGTGCTGGACGACGGCCGCCTCACCGACGGCCAGGGCCGCACGGTGGACTTCCGCAACACCATCCTGGTGCTCACCTCCAACCTGGGCTCCACCGCGATCGCCGACGCCGGGCTCGACGAATCCGGCCGCCGCGACGCGGTGCTGCGGGTGGTGCGCGGCCACTTCAAGCCGGAGTTCCTGAACCGGCTGGACGACATGGTGGTGTTCCACGCGCTGGCCACCGAGGAGCTGACCAAGATCGTGGACATCCAGCTGCGCCAGCTCGGCCGGCGGTTGGCCGCCCGGCGACTGACCCTGGACGTGTCCGACGGCGCCCGCGAGTGGCTGGCCATCAACGGCTTCGACCCGCTGTACGGTGCCCGCCCGCTGCGCCGGTTGGTGCAGACCGCGATCGGTGACTCGCTGGCCAAGTCGCTGTTGGCCGGCGAGATCACCGACGGCGACACGGTCCGGGTCGACCTGGCCGGCTCGATGCTGGACAGCACCGCCGGCCTGACCGTAGGCCGCGCCCCCATCTGACCGCCCCACCCGCCCCGACCTGATTCAGTCGGTTCAGCACGCTGGTTCAGTCGGTTCAGCACGCTGATTCAGTGGATCCGGCAGGCTGGTTCAGTGGATCCGGCAGGCTGATTCAGTGCATTCAGCAGCCCGATTCAGTGGATCCAGCAGGCTGGTCAGTGGGTTTGGGCGGCCGTTGAAGGCCCCGCCGGTCAACCGATCGGCGGGGGCAACCGGTCGACGGCGTAGGCCAGCTCAAGGGTGCGGCCGGTGACCGGGTCCGCCAGTTCGACGCGCCAGTCGTCGGCGAACTGGTCCACGCCGGGCACCATGGCCACCGTGCCGGACAGCAGCACGGTGCCGGGGGTGAGCAGGTCCAGCTCGCGCAGCCGGTCCAGCCAGTAGGACGGCGGTAGCAGCGCGTCCAGCTTGGCGTCCTGGATCAGCTGCTCCGGCCCGTCGCCGTGCCGCACCCAGGCGCGCAGCTGGATGGCGTCGAGGTGGTCGGTGACCTCGGCCAGCTGCCAAGCTTGTGCGCCCAGCACGTCCGGAGCGGCGTTCTTGCTCCACGCCACGCCGTGCACCTCCAGCGCCCGGTCGGTGTGGTCGCAGGCCACGGTGAGCAGCGGATCGCCCCGGTCGTCGATCACGACCGCCCACTCCGCCTCGCCCGAGGTGCGCTCGTGCTGCGCCGGCACCAGGTCGGTCTGCATGGCCAGGTAGGGAGCGACCGGGTACAGCGCCGGGGTGACCGAAGGCGCGGGAACGCCCAGCTCGGCCAGCTCGGCGACGTGCGCCGCGACCTCCTCCTGTGCCCGGCCGGCATACCCGGCGTTGAACAGCCGCCGCACGGCCACCGAGCGCCGCTCGCCGTCGGGTAGCGCGAAGTTCAAAGTACTCAAAATTCACCAGCCCTTGCGCATGCTCTGTGTATACAGGAAGTATAAGCACATGTCGTTGCAACCGCCGCCCTCATCGCCGCGGGTTCCGCCCAACCGCCGGGACCTGCGCAAGGCGTTCTTCGCCAGCCTCTCCGGGACCTCGTTGGAGTGGTACGACTTCGCGGTTTACTCGGCCTCGGCCGCGCTGGTGTTCCCCGTGTTGTTCTTTCCCGCGTCCGATCCGCTGACCGGCACGCTGCTCGCGTTCTCCACCTACGCGGTCGGCTACGTGTCCCGCCCGCTGGGCGGAGTGGTGTTCGGCCGGCTGGGCGACGTGATCGGCCGCAAGCAGGTGCTGGTGCTGACCCTGCTGCTGATCGGCGTGGCCACGTTCGCCATCGGGCTGCTGCCCAGCTACGCGAGCATCGGGGTGGCCGCGCCGACCCTGCTGGTGCTGCTGCGGTTCGCGCAGGGCGTCGGGGTGGGCGGCGAGTGGGGCGGGGCGGTGCTGCTGTCCAGCGAGTTCGGCGATCCCCGGCGGCGCGGCTTCTGGTCATCGGCGGCGCAGGTCGGCCCGCCCGCCGGGAACCTGCTCTCCAACGGCGTACTCGCGCTGCTCACCGCCGTGCTGTCCGACGCGGCGTTCCTGAGCTGGGGCTGGCGGCTGGCGTTCCTGCTGTCCGCCGTGCTGGTCGCCTTCGGGCTGTGGATCCGGCTGAAGCTGGAGGACACCCCGGTCTTCAAGGCCATCCAGCAGTCCGGCGACCGGCCCAGCGCACCGATCAGTGAGGTGTTCGCCCACGAGCGGCGCGGACTGCTCGCCGGGGTGCTCTGCCGCATCTGCCCGGACGTGGCATACGCGCTGTATACCGTGTTCGTACTGGCCTACGGCACGGCGCACGGGTTCACCCGCACCCAGGTGCTGGCCGCCACGCTGATCGGCGCCGCCGCGCAGCTGGGCCTGATGCCGCTGGCCGGCGCACTCACCGACCGGGTCAACCGCCGAGGGCTGTACGCGGTCGCCGTGGCCGGCACGGCGATCTGGCCGTTCGCGTTCTTCCCGATGATCGAAGGTGGCTCGTTCCCGCTGCTGGTCATCGGTGTACTGGTCGGCCTGGTGCTGCACGCGTTCATGTACGGCCCGCAGGCCGCGTTCATCACCGAACAGTTCGCGCCCCGGCTGCGCTACACCGGCAGTTCGCTGGCATACACCATCGCCGGCGTGTTCGGTGGCGCCGTCGCGCCGCTGGCCTTCGCCGCACTGCACGGGAAGTTCGGCAGCTGGTTCCCGGTGGCAGGGTACCTGCTGGTCGCCAGCCTGGTCACGCTGGGCGGACTGGCGATCGGCCGGGACCCGGAGCCGTCCGAGGACGAGCAGCTGCTCGCCGCGACACGCTGAACCGTGCCGGGCTCAGACGTCCAGCAGCACCCGCAGGGTGAGCGCGAGGTGCTCGTCGATGGCGGCGTGCGCGGCCTGTTCGTCGGCGTCGGACAGCGCGGCCACGATCCGTTCGTGCTCGGCGCACACCGCGAGCTGCCGGTTCGCCGAGCCGCACACCGCCTTGATGCCCAGCCGGCGCTGGCGCACCCGCAGTCCGGCGTAGGTGCGGGCCAGCGTGGCGTTGCCGGAGGCGTCCACCAGGACCTGGTGGAACTCCATGTCGTGGTCGATGAACGCGGTCGCGGCGGCGACCCGGTCCCGGTCGGGCGACTCGTCGGCGTGGGCCAGCTGGTACTGGGCGTCCAACGTGCTGTTCAGGAAGTCGAAGGGCACCGTCTTGTCGGCCAGCGCGCGGCTGGCCGAGTAGCGCTCCAGCACCCCGCGCAGCTCCATCAGCTCACGGATCTGCCGGCCGGTCAGCGGTGGCACGTAGGCGCCCCGGCCCGGCAGCATCTCCACCAGGCCGTCCGCGACCAGCAGCAGCAACGCCTCGCGCACCGGCGTGCGGGAGACCCCGATGCGCTCGGCCAGCTCGACCTCGTTGAGGAAGCTGCCCTGCGCCTCCGGGTCGGAGAGCACCACCTCGCGCAGGTAGTTCAACGCTCGGTCACGGCCGGACCCACGGACAACAGGCATACAGTAGGTATACAGCAGCAATGCATGGGAGGAAGCCGGTGCGCATCGCGCTTGCCCAAATCGTGTCAACCCCGGAACCGTCGGCCAACCTGGAGCAGGTGGCCGACCGGACCCGCGCGGCGGCCGAGGCCGGCGCCCGGCTGGTGGTCTTTCCGGAAGCCACCATGTGCTGCTTCGGGGTAAAGCTCGCCCCGGTGGCCGAGCCGCTGACCGGCCCGTGGGCCTCCTCGGTGCGGGAAATCGCGCGGGAAGCCGGGGTCACCGTGGTGGCCGGCATGTTCACCCCGGCACCGGACGGCCGGGTGCGCAACACGCTGCTGGCCACCGGCGAAGGCGTGGAAGCCGGCTACGACAAGATCCACCTGTTCGACGCCTTCGGGTTCGCAGAGTCGGACACCGTCGCACCCGGCGAAGAGCCGGTGACGATCAAGGTCGACGATCTGGTGGTCGGCCTGACCACCTGCTACGACCTGCGTTTCCCCGGCCTCTACCAGCGGCTGGCCGACGCCGGCGCCACGCTGATGGTGGCCCCCGCCTCCTGGGGCGCCGGCCCGGGCAAGCGCGCGCAGTGGGACCTGCTGGTACGCGCCCGCGCGCTGGACTCCACGTCCTTCGTGGCCGCCTGCGACCAGGGCGACCCGACCACCGTGGGCCGCCCCGCCGGCAAGGCTCCCACCGGCATCGGAGCGAGCGCGGTCGCCGGCCCGCTGGGCGACTTCATCGACCAACTCGACGCCGAACCCGGGTTGCTGATCACCGACATCGACCCGGCTCAGGTCACCGCCGCCCGCCAAGCCGTCCCCGTCCTAACCAACCGCCGCTTCTGACCCTCAGCACCCGCCGGTCCGGCCGGGCAGCGATCAGCGCCGGGTGTCTACGCGGTGGAAGTTGAGGTAGGCGCGGGAGGGGGTGGGGCCGCGTTGGCCCTGGTAGCGGGAGCCGACCGACGCCGAGCCGTAGGGGTGCTCGGCGGGGTTGGAGAGCCGGAACAGGCACAGCTGGCCGATCTTCATGCCCGGCCAGAGCATGATCGGCAGATTCGCCACGTTGGACAGCTCCAGGGTGATGTGCCCGTTGAACCCCGGGTCGATGAACCCCGCTGTGGAATGCGTGAGCAGCCCCAGCCGGCCGAGGCTGGACTTGCCCTCCAGCCGCCCGGCCAGATCGTCCGGCAGCCCGACCTTCTCGAACGTGGACCCCAGCACGAACTCGCCGGGGTGCAGCACGAACGGTTCGTCACCCTCCGGCTCCACCGAGGTGGTCAGCTCGTCCTGGCGTTCCCTCGGGTCGATGTGCGTGTAGCGGGAGTTCTGGAAGACCCGGAAGAAGCGGTCCAACCGCACGTCGATGCTGGACGGTTGGAGCATCTCGGCGTGCCACGGGTCCAGCACCAGCCGGCCGGAGTCGAGCTCCTTGCGCAGGTCACCGTCGGAAAGCAGCACCCAGCCACCCTAATGGACCGATCAACGGGGCCGCCCGGCCGGCATGCTAGGCTCGGAACGCGGGTCATCTCGTGCGGATGTAGTTCAATGGTAGAACGTCAGCTTCCCAAGCTGAGAACGCGGGTTCGATTCCCGTCATCCGCTCTCACCAGCCAATTCTTGGTTGCGCCCGGGTGACAGACTCCCCGGTATGGAAGATCCACGGCCGTACGTGGCGATCTTGTTGTTCGAGTCCAGCTCGCCGTCGCCCGGCTACCGGCCGCTGTACCGCGAGGACATCGCGCTGGTCTACGCCGAGGGCCATGAGCGCGCGGTGGAGCGCGCGCGGGCGCACGGCCTCGCGCAGGAATGCACGGTGTATAACGATCTTGGCGAGGCGATCACGTTGCGCCTGATCGAGGTGGTGGACGTCAACGAGCCGCTGGACGAGGACCTCGGCGGCGGCACCGCCGACCTTTACGCGCGGCACTTCTACGACCTGGACGCCTGGCGCAGGGTGGAGACCAGCCTCGATCAGTAGAGCTTGGTCGCGTAGGCCGGGCCGTAGTACTCCTCGAGCGAGGCCAGCGAGTCGTCCGGGCGCTCCAGCGTCTTGGCGATCTGGGCGCGGGAGGGCAGGTCGGACGGCGCCGGCGCGGTCCACAGCGACGAGCGCAGGAACGCCTTGGCGCAGTGGAAGAATACTTCCTGTATAACGATCTCCATGGCCAGCAGCGGCCGCTTTCCCGCCACGGCCAGCTCGTCGAAGTAGGGCGCGTCGGCGATCAGCCGAGCGGTGCCGTTGATCCGCAGCGTGTCGCCGCGCCCGGGCACCATGAAGATCAGCCCGACCTGGGGGTTGGCCAGCACGTTGTGGAAGCCGTCGGCCCGCCGGTTGCCCGGTCGCTCCGGCAAGGCCAGCGTGCGGTCGTCCAGCACCCGGGCGAAGCCGGGTGGGTCGCCCTTCGGCGAGACGTCGCAGGTGCCGTCCGCGCCGCTGGTCGCGACCAGGCAGAACGGCGAGGCGGCCAGCCAGCGCCGGTGCATCGGGTGCAGCCGGTCGCGGGCCTTGTCGGCCACCCTGGGCAGCGGTGGACCACCGAGCAACTCGCGCAGGCGCTCGACGGACGTGATCTCGGAAGTGGTCACGTCCGTCGAGCCTATGCCTTCAGTCGAGCAGTTTCCGCAGGTAATCGGCGAGCAGGTCGAAGCTGCGGTCGGCGCCGTCGTTCATCCCGGTGGCCAGCGCGGCGTCCCGGGCCTCCTTCGACGGGTAGCTAATGGTGTCCACCAGCAGCGTCCGCCCGGGGTCGTCGTCCGCGTCGGTGAGCACCAGCGTGCACAGCGTCTCCGGCCACTCCGGGCCCCACGACTCGGTGCGCACCAGCCGGTCGGGCGGGCTGACCTCGCGGTACTCCCCGGTCATCTCCATGCCCTCCCCGTTCACGTTCCGCCAGCCGAAGTGCCACTTGCCGCCGGGGCGCAGGTCGATCTCGCAGATCGGCATGGTCCAGCCGTCCGGTCCGAGCATCCAGTGCGGCAGGTGCTCGGGGTTGGTGAACGCCTCGAACACCAGGCGGCGCGGGGCGTCGAGCACCCTGCTCATGGTCACCTCGGTGTCCGAGGGGGTGCCGAACTCGGTCTTGCCGGTGGGTTTCGCGGTGGTCATTTCTCCTGCTCCTTCATCTTCTGTAGATAGTCGTCCAGTCGCGTGTAGCTGGCGTCCCAGAACCGCCGGTAGCCCTCCGCCCACTCGGTGACCTCACGCAACGGCGTCGCGTCCAGCCGGCACGGCCGCCACTGCGCCTCCCGGCCCCGGGCGATCAGGCCGGCGCGTTCCAGCACGCGCAGGTGCTTGGAAACTGCCGGGCCACTCATGTCGAACGGCGCGGACAGCTCCTTGACGGTCGCCGGCCCCTCGATAAGGCGGGCCAGGATCGCCCGGCGGGTCGGGTCAGCCAGCGCGGCGAAGGTGACGCTCAGCGGGTCTTTCGCGCCGGCTTGGTCGATTGTCATCCGTATCAAACCAATCGGTTATCTAACGACTCAGTTAGATAACCATGGGTGACTGCAGCTGTCAAGGAAAACCCCGCGAGCTCGTTCCGGCGTTGTCCGTAAGGTCATCGCATCGGCGAGTCTCTGGAGGGGTTGGGCATGAGCGGGAAGCTGGCCGGCAAGGTCGCGTTGATCACCGGGGCGGCGCGCGGGCAGGGCCGCAGCCACGCAGTGCGCCTGGCCGAAGCGGGCGCGGACGTGATCGCGGTGGACATCTGCCGGCAGCTCGACGAGGTGAGCTACCCGCTCGCCACCCCGGCCGAGCTGGCCGAGACGGTCGCCGAGGTGGAAAAACTGGACCGGCGGATCGTGTCGGTCGAGGCGGACGTGCGCTCCGCCGAGGCCATGGCGCGCGCGGTCGCCGACGGGGCGGCCGAGCTCGGCGGGGTGGACATCGTGCTGGCCAACGCCGGCATCGGCATGGTGCGCGAGGGCCTGGACCCGGCGGTCGCATTCAACACGTTGCTGCAGGTCAACCTGGTTGGAGTGTGGAACACCGTGCACGCGGCCGCGCCGGTGATGATCGAGGGCGGCCGGGGCGGGGCGATCGTGCTGACCGGATCGGTGATGGGGCTGAGCGGGCGCGGCGGCAGCGGCCTCCCCGGCATGCAGGGCTACGTGGCCGCCAAGCACGGCCTGGTCGGGCTGATGCGCAGCTGGGCCAACTGGCTGGCCCCGCACATGATCCGGGTGAACGCGGTGCACCCCACCGGCGTGGCCACGCCGATGATCATGAACGAGGCGATGGCGGCCGTGCTCGAGTCGATGCCGGCGGACGGCCCGGACATGGGCAACCTGCTGGATGTCCCCATGGTGGAGTCGGTCGACATCAGCAACGCGATCGCCTGGCTGGTCTCCGACGACGCACGCTACGTAACCGGCGTCAACCTCCCCGTGGACGCCGGCTTCACCGTCAGGTAGCCGGCGCGCGGCGGCGGGCGGATGGGGTTAGCGTCCGGCGCATGGAGCTTGCGTACGCCAGTGTGGCCCTGGCCCAGCCGCCCGACGTGGTGTGGTCGGTGCTCGGCGACTTCCACGGGTTGGCCGGGTGGGTGCGGCGCATCCGGTCCTCGGAGGCGGAGGACGGCACCGGGGTGGGCTCGGTCCGCCGGCTGACCCTGGACCCGGACGGGCTGGTGGCGCGGGAGCGACTGGTCAGCCACGACGACCCGGGCCGGCGGTACAGCTACGAGTTCGCCGACGAGATCCCGTTCCCGGCCAGCGCGTACCGGGGGACCGTGCACCTGCTGCCGATCACCGACACCGGCGGCACGTTTCTCGAGTGGTACGGCGAGTACGAGTGCGCGCCCGGGTTGGAGCAGACCCTGCGGGACACGTTCACCGGGATCTACGCGTCGTTCTTCGCCGACCTGCGCGCGAAGCTGGAGGGCGGCTGAGGCTGCCCGGCGACGGCCCACGCGCAGTCGCCACGACGACTCCGGCGCACGCTCACCCGGAGACGCGGGAGCCCGGCGGGGACAGCGCCGGCGTGTGCGCGGCCAGACCACCGTCGACGCAGATCACCTGCCCGGTGATGAACGCGGCCTGCTCGGATGCGAGGAACACCACGGCGTTCGCGATGTCCTCGGCCCGGCCCAGCCTCGGCGTGAGGTGCGCGTCCTCCAGGGCGCGCCGCTGCTCGGCCGGGACGGCCGCGATGGCGTCCGTGGCCACGATGCCCGGGGCGATCGCGTTGCACCGCACCCCGCCCTTGCCGTAACCGGTCGCCACCGCGCGCACCAGCGCATCCAGGCCGCCCTTGGAAACCGAGTAGGCGGTGCGGTGCGCGCTGCCGGTCAGCCCCTTCACCGAGCTGGTCAGCACGATCGACCCGCCACCGGCGGCCAGCATGCCCGGCACCGCGTGCTTGCAGCCGAGCATTCCGCCCCGCAGGTTGACCGCCATCACCTGGTCGAACAGCTCGACCGACAGGTCGACCACGCCCCGGTCGCCCATGAACGCGTCGCGGGTGGTGAGGGCGGCGTTGCTGTGCAGCACGGTGACCGTGCCCAGCTCGTCACTGGTTCGTTCGAGTGCGCCTATCCAATCCGCCTCCTGAGTCACGTCCAGCCCGAACGCGCGGGCCCGCCCTCCGTCGGCGGTGATCCGGTCCGCCACGGCGCGCGCCGACGCCACGTCGAGATCCGTCACCGCCACCGCCGCCCCGGCCCGGGCCAGCGCGGCGGCGCTCGCCGCGCCGATCCCCGAACCGGCCCCGGTGACCAGTGCGACCTGCCCATCAAGCATGTCCGACCCCCCCGACAGTTTCGGGTTCGCCATCCCGAATCCCAGACATTGCGCAACCTCACGCTATGCCACCGCTTCCGGCGGTGTCCTTCTGACCAGCACCACTGCCGGAGCGGCGGCTACAGATCCGCGGGGACCGGAATCCTGGAGCCGGCCTTCGCGGCCAGCTCGTCATCGGCGACCATGGTGATCATCTCGACGTCGGGTGCGCACAGCATGACCACGACGAATCGGCTGGTTCGGTCCGAAAGAAGATTGGCCGCGGTGTAATGGATCACATCACCGCCAGGTTCGAAGAATCCTTCTCCGGCTTTGATGCGATAGGGGGCTCCACCCTCCACTTCGAAGAGCATTTCCCCTTCGACCATGTAGCCGAACACCGGCCCCGAGTGGCGGTGTGGAGCAATTCCGGGATCACCAGGCGGAAGCTCCAGGAGGCGAATCATGGCGTGCGCGCCGGCCGGAAGCGTAAACCCATCGATCTTGAGGAGGTCGTCCGAGGTCATGTTCGTGGCAACTGTTCCCATGCGGTGAGCGTATTAATTCAGCACTCGACGGGGCTGGTCCACTTCACGCTCGTCCATCTGGTCCACTTCGAATACATTTCGCGGTAGCTCATCCGGAAAGGTAGCGCCCGCCGCGCGGTCACTTCAGACGGCGGCCGGACCCCTCCCGGCGCGACAGCCAGCGGGTATCAGCCGGTGGCGAAGGAGTCGATGTGATCAAGCGCCATGTCCAGCGCGATGCCCATGGGCTTGGAATTGTGCGCGCTCTGCGCGAGCAGGTATCCGCCCTGCAGGGCCGCGAGCAACCCCGTCCCGAGGGCCGTGGGGTTGGCCTCTTTGGTGAGCACGCCGAGTTTTTGCAGTCGGGCGAGGGTATCGATGAGCAGCCGTTCCCAGGCTTGGAACGTCTCCGACAGCGCTGCGCGGGACCGCTCGTCGACGTCGGACAACTCGATCGACATGCCGCCAAGGGCACAGCCGTAGGAGCCGTCCTGCAGAGCGTTGGACTGGACCAGCGCGTCACGCCAACGTCGCAGTCCGGCGAGAGTCCGCACGCCACGCAGTCGCTGCTCTTCTCGATTGAGCACGAACCGCGATGTCACGTCGATCACCGCGTGGATCAGCGCCAGCTTGTCCGGGAAGTGGTTGTACAGCTGCGACTTGCTGGTTTTGCTGGCGAGCCGGATGTCATCGAGCGTGGTGGCGTTCACGCCTTTGATGTAGAAGAGCTGCTGCGCGGAATCGATGATCCGCGAGCGGGTTTGCAGTCCGCGTGCGGTGTGACGTATCTCCGCGGTCTCGCCGCTACCGTTTGATCCAGACATCCCAATTCACGCGTCCTGACCTGTCGTCGCACTGCCTGGCACCACCGCGACCGCGACTCGGAGATCGGATCGGACCGTCCGCGGAACCGCGGCAAGCATATAGGTCGGCCCGTGGAAGCTGAATTCTTTGCGAACCTGCCCGATGTCGCCGATCTTCGCGCCGGCACATTCCGGCACCTCTCCTACATTGCGCCCCACCCGACGCGCTTCTTCCGCAAAGTCATCGGGTCGGGTTCCGTCCGGGCGCCGCGGCGCCTCTGATGATCGCGGTCCTGGTGGCCGCCCGAGGATGCTCATCACGGCTACGCTCCCGTCGTCGTGGACGCCCATTAAGAGGACCATGTAGTCCATCAACGCGGCACAGCTCGCACTTGTTCCCTCGCTATGGCCTCGTGTTGTCCGATCTGGAGGCCCGCCGTGCGAGTCAGAAACTGGACTGTATAGTCCTTCTAGTGAACGACGAAGGCGCGCCCGAGGGGCGCCGCGGTCGGTGACTGGGCATCGGAGCCGACGTCATCGCCGAGAACGTCGAGGCCTAGCTCATGGCGCAAGACGCCCGGGCTGCCGACCCGCGACCGGGCCAGCACGTCGCACGTTTAAGTTACAAGCATTGCTTGTATCGAAACCAGGTTGGACGATATGGTCCACCTCCTCCGTTCGCCGCGTGGCGACGGGGACCGGATACGGGAAGGTGCCAGATGAAGGCGATTGTGGTGACGGACGAAGCCGAGGGAACGGCGGGGATGACGCTGGCGGAGCGGCCCGAGCCGGTAGCGGCGGGGAACGATGTCGTCGTCGAGGTTCATGCATCCGGCTTCACCCCGGGCGAACTGACCTGGCCCGGGACCTGGACCGATCGCCTCGGCCGGGACCGAACACCGTCGATTCCCGGGCATGAGCTGGCCGGTGTGGTCAGTGCGCTCGGCTATGGCACGGCGGGGCTGTCGGTGGGCCAACGGGTGTTCGGCCTCACGGACTGGACCCGCGACGGCACCCTGGCGGAATACGCGGCCGTCGAGGCGCGCAACCTCGCGCCGCTGCCCGGCGACGTCGAATTCACGGTGGGCGCGAGTCTCCCGATCTCGGGCCTGACCGCATGGCAGGGACTGTTCGTGCACGGCCGCGTCCAGGTCGGGCAGAGCGTCCTCGTGCACGGCGCGGCCGGCGGAGTCGGATCGATGGTGACGCAGCTCGCCCGCGAAGCCGGCGCCTACATCATCGGCACCGGACGGGCCGCCGACCGGCCGGCCGCGCTCGACTTCGGCGCGCGGGAGTTCGTCGACCTCGAGAACGACGCCCTGGAAGACGTCGGCGGGGTCGATCTGGTCTTCGATGTCCTCGGCGGAGACATCCAGAAGCGGTCCGCGAGCCTGATCCGAGCCGGCGGAACGCTGGTCACCATCGCCGGCCCGGCCGAGGCTCGGCCCGCCGACGGACTGGCGATCGACTTCGTCGTCGAAGCCGATCGCACCCAACTGAGCGAGATCGTCCGCCGGGTACGGGATGGACGGCTGCGCACGAATATCGGCAACGTGGCGGCCCTCGACGACGCCGTCGCCGCCTTCAACCCGACCGAGCGGATCAAGGGAAAGACGATCATTCGCGTTCGTCCGTAAGGACTCCGGGACGCGATCGCCGGGCGGCAGCCGGGTGGGCACGGACGGATACAGGGAGGTATTCAGATGAAGGCGATCGTGGTGACCGACCAGGCCGCCGGAACGGCCGGGATGGCGCTGGTGGAGCGGCCCGATCCGGATGCGGCAAGGCTCGCCAGCCTCGCGGGCGCGAGCTACGGCGATGTCGTCGTCCAGGTTCATGCATCGGGATTCACCGGGGATGAGCTGGCGTGGCCCTCGACCTGGATCGACCGGCTCGGCCGGGACCGGACGCCGTCGATTCCCGGGCACGAGCTGGCCGGAGTGGTCAGCGCTCTCGGCTATGGAACCACTGGCCTGTCGATAGGACAGCGAGTGTTCGGCCTCGCGGACTGGACCCGCGACGGCACGCTGGCGGAATACGCGGTCGTTGAGGCACGTAACCTCGCGCCGCTGCCGGGTGATGTTGACTTCACGGTGGCCGCGGGTGTCGTGATGTCAGGGCTGACCGCGTGGCAAGGTCTGTTCGACCACGGCCGCCTTCGCGATGGGCAGACCGTCCTCGTGCACGGCGCGGCCGGCGCGGTCGGATCAATGGCGGCCCAGCTCGCCCGCGAAGCCGGCGCCCACGTCATCGGCACCGGGCGCGCCGCCAGCCGTCAGACCGCGCTCGACTTCGGCGCGCGGGAGTTCGTCGACCTCGAGAACGACGCCCTGGAAGACGTCGGCGAAGTCGATCTGGTCTTCGATGTCCTCGGCGGAGACATCCAGAAGCGGTCCGCGGGCCTGATCCGACCCGGCGGAACGCTGGTCACCGTCACCGGGCCGCCCGAGGCTCGGCCCGCCGACGGACTGGCGATCGACTTCGTCGTCGTGTCCGACCGCGCCCAACTCGGTGAGATCGCCCAGCGCGTTCGGGACGGACGAGTGCGGACGAACATCGGCACCATCGCCACCCTCGACGACGCCGTCGCCGCCTTCAACCCGACCAAGCGGATCAGCGGGAAGACGATCATCAGCATCCGTCCGTAAGGACCCGGAAGGAGCGACGCGTCATGAATCTCGACAAACTCATGGATAAGCACCTCACGCGGGCATTTGACCCGAACCGGTCCATCTCAGAGGTAACCTTCAACAAGTGCAGCCCTGACACTTCTACGTGATGAGCTCTCCCCAGTCGAAACAGCGCCTGGCAAGACAGTCACCTACGGCATGTGTTCGCCCAGGAGAACGCGGACGGCCGGTTCCCCGAAGGTGATTACCGGGACAAGTGGCAGGACTCGGTCCACGCCTTCCTCGACTGGCGCACCTACAACTTCAAAGACATCACCCACTGGATGGAAAAACAGACCTACATGACGGTGGGCCTGGCAATGATGGCCACCGCCGAACTCGGCATCGAAGCCCCCCCCCCCCCCGCTCGAAGGTTTCGACCCTCAGACCGTCGACACGGAATTCAAGATCCGCGAAGACGGCTACACCACCACCGTGCTACTCGCTCTCGGTTATCCGGACCTCACCCAGGTCAGCAACAAACCGATCTCCCGGCTCAGCCCGGACCGTATTTTCACCAACATCTGAGCAACGTGCTCAGACCCGGTACAACCTGCGCGCATTGCCGGCGGCGAGCATCCCGGCCACCCGGCGCGCGTCCTCCTCCGTCGCCTCGCCGGAGGCAATCCAGCCCCCCAGCACCTCGGCCAGTGAACGCCGGAAACCACGCGCCGCGATCAGGTACAACTCCGGCAGCCCGAACGCGTCCGAGGCGTACAGCAGCTTGCCGAACGGCGCCAGCTCCAGCGCCTCGGCCAGCAGCTCCGAAGCCCGGTGACCGGCGTAGCTGGACGCCAGGCTCACGTCGAAGTACACGTGCCGGAACACCTGCGCCAACCACGCCGCCTCCCGGTGGTACGGGTAGCAGTGCAGCAGCACGATGGGCGTGCCGGTGTCCTGGGTCGCCCGGCAGAACGCGGTGAGCAGCGCGGGGTTGGCCCGGTGCAGGTCCTCGTCCGAGTCGCCGAAACCGGTGTGGATCTGCAGCGGAAGGCCGGCGTCCACGCCGCACCACAGCGCGTGCCGGAGCAGCACCGGGTCGGTCAGCGGCAGCGCGCCCCGGCCGTCCGGGTCGGTGTGCGCGTCCGCCACTCCGGCGGCGTGCCGGCCCTGCGCCACCGCTGCGGCGTGCCGGCCCTCGGCGCCCGGCACGGCGGAGTGGCGGCCGCCGCGCGGCGAGCCCAGCCAGCGTTCGGCGGCCAGCGCCACCTCGGCCGGCGCCGGCCGGGTCGGTGCCACGTCGAAGCCGTACCGGTAGGCCAGGATCGACTTGCAGGCCACCGCCGTCTCGGCGCGCCGGGCGATCTCGCCGGCCAACGCGTTCGGGTACGCCTCGGCGCTCACCCCTCGCGCCGCCAGGTCCTCGGCCACCGCCTCCAGCCGGACCACCTCGGCCACCGGCGCGTGGGCCAGCGCGGCCAGGGCGTCCAGGTCGAGCAGCTCCTCACCCCGGTATCCGTGGTCCACGAACAGCAGCTCGGTGCCCGATGCGGCAAACAGACGCCGGGCCGCCTCCTCCGCGCCCAGCTCGGCCCGCCGGGCCAGGTAGTCCGCCGCCGGCGCGTGCCGGGGCAGGTCCAGCAGCGGCGCGCACTCCCGGCGCACCGCCAGCCCCAGCTTCGAGTCGAACGGGTCGATCCCCTCCGGCGCACCGGGTTCGGCGACAGCGGGCGCCCGGACGGTCGGCAGGTGCGCCTCGGTGAGCAGCGCGCCGAACGCGGCCGCGTCCAGCTCGCCGCCGACCACGCTGTGGCAGTGGTGGTCGACCAGGCGCAACTCGGTCACCCATGCGGGCGCTTCCTCCGCCACCTCAGTACCGCCACCGGGTCGCCGCGATGATCTCCTGTGGCGTCGCGTTGGTGTACTTGTCGATCTCCGCGCGGCGCAGCGCGAGCAGCGTCTCGGTCAGCACCGGGCCGAGCGCATCGGTGATCGCCGCCTCCTTGGCGAACGCCTCCACCGACGCGGCCAGCTCGGTGGGCAGCCGGGTCACCCCCAGCCGGTCCCGCTCCTCCCCGGTCAGCGAGTCCGGGTTGACCTGCACCGGTTCGGGCAGCGCGGGCCGTTCGTCCAGCCCGGCCGACCCGGCCGCGAGCAGCGCGGCCAGCAGCAGGTACGGGTTCGCGGCCAGGTCGAAGCACTTGATCTCCAGGTTGGCCGCGCGGTCCGACTCGGCGGCCTCGGCGGCCGAACCGGTGACCAGCCGCAGCGCCGCCTCCCGGTTCTCCCAGCCCCAGCAGGCGTACACGCCGGCCCAGTGCGAGGGCAGCAACCGCAGGTAGCTGGCCACGCTGGGCGCGCCGACGGCGAGCAGCGCGGGCAACCGGGCGAGGATGCCGGCGGTGAACGCCTCGGCCTCCGGCGTCAGCCCATGGGGACCGGGGCCGCCGGCGAACACGTTCCGACCGTCGCGGGCCAGCGAGAGGTGCACGTGGCCGCCGTTGCCCACCCCCGGGTGGTACACCGTCGGGGCGAAGGACACCAGCAGCCCGTGCCGCGCGGCCACCGCCCGGATCGTCGAACGGACCAGCACCGACGTATCCGCCGCCGCCACCGGGTCGGCCGGCGCGACGGACAGCTCGAACTGGCTGGCCGCGTACTCGGGGTGGAACTGCGCCACCTGGACCCCCTGCGCGGCCAGCGCGCGCAGCAGGTCGGCGGCGTAGTCCGAGACTTCGACCAGCCGCCCCAGGCCGTAGGCCGGCCCGGTGGCCACCGGCTCCGGCTCGTCGCCGTGGCCCTCCTGGAAGATCACCCACTCCAGCTCGATGCCGGCCGAGGCGACCAGGCCGCGCCCGGCCAGCCGCTCGACCATCCGGCCGAGCAGCAACCGCGCGCAACCGGGGTGCGCCGACCCGTCCTGCGCGTACCGGTCCCCCGGCGCCCAGGCCCATCCCGGCTGCCCGGCCAGCGGCACCAGCCGGTCGAGGTCCGGGCGAAGCCGCAGGTCACCGGCCGGGTTGGCGATCGGCGTATCGGCGATCAGGTCGTCCGCACCGAACGCGTCGAACACCGGGGTCGCGCCCACGCCGAACGCGGCCGCCCGCTTGAGCACGCCGACCGGAACGCCCTTGAACCGGGTTATCCCGCTGTTGTCCACGAACGTCACCGCGACCGCGGTGACGTCCTTGCTGGCCAGTTCCTCGCCCAGCCGGCGCCCGTGCTCCGCCCGCTCCCGCTCGTCCGCCATCGGGCCATCCTCCCTCGATTCAGCCGGAGGGACTAGATCACACGGCGCCCAGCATCGGCAGGCACGGTTCGAGCCCGGTGACCTCGACCCGCCACTCCGGGCGGTGCGCCCGGTAGTCGGCCTCGGTGAGCAGCAGGCGCCGCTGCGTCGCCGGACATCCCCGCCGGGCCAGCGTCTCCGTGCCGTCGTCCACGTAACCGAGCCGGCGGGACAGCGCCAGCGACCGGGCGTTGTCCACGAACGCCCCGGACCGGGCCAACCGCGCGCCGAGGTGGTCGAACGCCAGCCCGAGCACGGCCGCGCGCATCTCCGTGCCGAACCCCTGCTTCTGGTACCGGCCCCCCAGCCATGACCCGGTGGACACCTCCCGGGTGACCGCGAAGTCCACGCCCATCAGCCCCTGGGTGCCGATCACTCGGCCGTCCAGCCGGGTCAGGAAGTTGAGTGACCACCGCTCCGGTGCCACCGCCGCGCGCTCGGACCAGAAGTACCGCAGCATGCCGCCGCCGAGGTGCTCCGGGGCGGCGTCGGTCCACGGCACGGCGAACGGCATCTGGTCGGCCGGGTGCACGCCGGCGCGGGCCGCTTCGACCAGCTCACCCAGCCCGGGGTCGTCGTCCGGGCGCAGCTCCAGCCGGGGGGTACGCAGCCGCAGACCGTGCGGCGGCCAGTGCTCGGCGATCACGGTCGGCAAGTCTGCCGTGCGCTCGGACGACGATCTACCCGGTTAGGCTCGCCCCGGTGGACAACGACCAGTTGTACGCCCGGCTGGACGCGCTGGCCCGAGGCGAAGCGGACAACCTGATCGCCGAGCTGCGCTCCGGGTATGCGGTGTTCGGTGACGAGCAGTGGCTTCCCGGCTACTGCCTGCTGATTCACCGGGACCGGGTGCGGCATCTGGACGAGCTGCCGCTGGCCGGGCGAACCGAGTTCCTGGCCGAGATGTCCCTGCTCGGCGAGGCACTGCGGGCCGCGGCGAGCGCGTTCGACGCCGGGTTCGGCCGGGTGAACTACGAGATCCTGGGCAACTCGTGGCCGCAGCTGCACGCGCACGTGTTTCCCCGCTACCGCTGGGAACCCGACCGGTACCGCCGGATGCCGGTCTGGCTTTACCCGCCGGACGATCGTCCGGCCCCGCTGCCGCCCGACCGGCTGGCCACACTCCGGTCGGACATCACCGCTCGGCTGACCGACCTCGCGCGCGCCGGCGGATCCGGCTAGCGCCGGTGCTCGGCGATCACTCGAGCACCTGGGCCATCAGCATCGTGGCCGGGCCGAAGCCGGCGCGCGCGTAGAACGGCACCGCCCGGTCGCTCGGGGAAAGCACCACCCGCACGCAGCCGCGCTCCCTGGCGTGCGCGAGCACGGCGTCCAGCAGCGCCCGGCCCACGCCGTGGTCGCGGTGCCCGGGCAGCACGAACGCGTTGCTCAGGTAGCCCCAGCGGGTGTCCGGCTGCCCGGGCCGGGGCATCCGCTCGAACACCGCCAGGTGCATCATCCCGATCAGGCCGGCCCCGGAATCCGGCTCCGCGACGAACGCCACCCTGCTGCCCCGCTGACCGGCGAACCACTCGGCGAACCGGTCCGCGAAGCCCTCCTCGGTCGACTCCCGGTGCCAGTGCTCCCGCAACCGGGCCAGCTCGGCCACATCCCCGTCCTCCGCACGGCGAATCCGCATGGGCCAACGGTACGGTCGAACCCATGTACGCGATCACCGTGCGCGAACCAGGCGGCCCCGAGGTGCTCGAGTGGACCGAGGTGGACGATCCCGCACCCGGCCCCGGTGAGGTGCTGATCGACGTCGCGGCGACCGCGGTGAACCGCGCGGATCTGCTGCAACGACAGGGTTTCTACCCACCGCCGCCGGGCGCGTCGCCGATCATCGGCCTGGAGTGCGCCGGGCGGGTGGCCGCGCTGGGCGAAGGCGTCGAGGGCTGGCACACCGGCGACGAGGTCTGCGCGCTGCTCTCCGGCGGCGGGTACGCGCAGAAGGTGGCCGTCCCGGCCGGGCAGGTGCTGCCCGCCCCGCCGGGCTGGAGCCTGACCGACGCCGGCGGCCTCCCCGAGGTCGCCTGCACGGTGTGGTCCAACCTGTTCGACGTCGCGAACCTGCGCGCCGGTGAGCTGGTGCTCATCCAGGGCGGCACGGGTGGCATCGGCACACACGCGATCCAGGTGGCGGCGGCGGTCGGCGCGCGGGTGGCGGCCACCGCCGGGTCCGAGGACCGCCGCGAGCGGTGCCTTTCACTCGGCGCCGAGCTGGCCCTGGACTACCGGTCGGAGAAGATCGCCGAGGAGCTCCGCGAGGCCACCGAGGGCCGGGGCGCGGACGTCATCCTGGACAACATGGGCGCCGCCGCGCTGGCCGACAACATCGACCGGCTGGCCCCCGGCGGCCGGCTGGTGATCATCGGGCTGCAGGGCGGCGTCAAGGCGGAGATCAACCTGAACGCCATGCTGCGCAAGCGGGCCAGCGTGACCGCGACCAACCTGCGCGGGCGGCCCACCGCCGGCCCGGACGGCAAGGCGGCGATCGTCGCTGCGGTGCGCGCCGGATTGTGGCCGCTGCTGGAGTCCGGCCAGGTCAAGCCGGTGGTCCAGGAAACCCTGCCGTTGAACGAGGCGGGCCGGGCGCACCAGCTGCTCACCGACGGCGGCGTGGTCGGCAAGCTGGTGCTGGCCAACCCCGACTTCTAGGTCTCCCGCGCGCTGAACCGGGCGCGCGCTCGGCAAGCGGGCGCCGCGCCTAGATCATCTCGTTCAGCGCGCGGGCCAGCTGGTCGATCTCCGAGACGGTGCTGTAGTGCGCCAGCCCGATCCGGACCACCCCGCCGACCTCGCCGCAGCCGAGATGCTCCAGCACCCCGGAGTCGCCCATGTCGGCGACCGCACAGATCCCCCGGTCGGCCAGGAAGGCGGCCACGTCCTGCGCCTTGCGCGTCTCGTGGGTGAAGGCCAGCGCGGGCACCCCGTTCCCGGGGTTGCCGATGAGGTGGATCCGGGGCACGAACCCCAGCTCGTAGACCAGCTTGGCCATCAGCTCGGTCTGGTACTCGGCCAGCGAGCGCAGTGACCGGTCCAGCCGCTGCGGGCGCTCCCCGGCGGCCTCGTCGTCCAGCGTGGACAGGTAGTCGATGGAGGCGACCAGGCCGGCCAGCATCGGGTAGTTGTGCGGCCCCACCTCGAGCCGTTCCGGCCCGTCGGCCAGCGGGTCGAGCGAGCAGGACGGCAGGCGTTCCAGCAGCTTCGGGTCGGAGAAAACCAGCGCGCCGCACTGCGGGCCGCCCCAGGACGCCGGGGAGAGCACCAGCACGTCCGCGCCGAGGTCGGCGATGCGCAGCGGGCCGCAGGCGGCGGCCGCGTACCCGTCGACCACCACCAGCGCACCGGCCCGGTGCGCCCGCTCGGCGATCCGGTCCACCGCCGGCCGGGAGCCGACGTGCTCGGAACCGGCGGTCACCGCGACCGCCTTGACCGGCCCGCGCAGCAGCTCGTCGTACTGCCACTCGGGCAGCTCGCAGGTCTCGATCTCGATCTCCGCCCAGCGCACGCCGATGCCCTTGCTGGCGGCGGTGCGGCGCCACGGCGCCAGGTTGGCCACGTCGTCCAGCCGGGAGAGCACCACCTGGTCACCCAGCTGCCAGCTGTCCGCGAGCGCGTCGGCCAGCCGTCCGATCAGCACCTCCCGGCCCGGCCCCAGCACCACCCCGCGCGGGTCGGCCCCGACCAGGTCGGCGACGGCCTGGCGGGCCGCGTCCTCGATCACCTCGGCCCGCTGCGAGGAGGGGAACACCTCCCCCGGCAGCGAGATCGGCGCGCGCACGGCGGTGCCCATGGTGAGCGCCACCTGTTCCGGGCACTGGGCACCGGTCGGCGCGTCCAGGTGAACCCAGCCATCGCCGATCGCCGGGGTAAGGCCACGGATTCGAGCGACGTCGAAGGGCATCGTCATACGGTAACCGTGGCCACAAGGGGCCGATTTAGGGCGACACTAGGATGGAGTCATGAGCCAGCCAGACGAATCGGCGGACAACGGCGAGCAGCAGGTCATGGTGATCGGGCCGGACGGCTCACCGGTCGGGATGGCCAGGGTGCCGAACGGCAAGGACGAGGACAGCTCCGGCGGCGGGGTGTCGGACATGGTCGAGCAGCCGGCCAAGGTCATGCGCATCGGCACGATGATCAAACAGCTGCTCGAGGAAGTCCGCGCGGCACCGCTGGACGAGGCCTCCCGCAACCGCCTGCGGGAGATCCACGAGAACTCCATCAAGGAGCTCGAGGACGGCCTGGCCCCCGAGCTGCGCGAGGAGCTGCACCGGCTGAGCCTGCCGTTCGCCGAGAAGAACACCCCCTCCGACGCCGAGCTGCGGATCGCTCAGGCGCAGCTGGTCGGCTGGCTGGAGGGCCTGTTCCACGGAATCCAGACGGCGCTGTTCGCGCAGCAGATGGCCGCCCGCCAGCAGCTCGAGCAGATGCGCCGCGGCCTGCCCGCCGGCCCCCAGCCGGAAGGCCTGGGCGGACCCCGGGGCACCGGCCAGTACCTGTAACTCCGGCACCGTGCCGGGAGTTGACTGGGGCTCGGTGCCGGACTGGCTGGCCGGGCTGGGTGCGATCTCGGCGCTGCTGTTCGCGCGCTCCGCGGTCAAGGCCGCGCAGGCCACGAACCGCCAGCAGACCGCGCAGATCCGGGCCTTGGAAGAGTCCGAGGAGCGTCGGCGGGCGGAAGCCACGGCCCGCTACGCCACCCGGTTCGTCTGCTGGATCTCCGGGTGGGAGTCCGAGCCCGATCTTCCGGCCGTGGTGCTGGTCAACTCGAACGACGTCCCGTTGTACCAGGTCACCATCTATGTCGGGACCCCCCTGGGCTGCGCCTTTGCCCCCTACGTACACGTCGGACCGACGGAGGGCCGCCGGCGCATGGGCCGGCCGACGCGCGCCTTGCGGACGTTGGTGGACGGTCAGGACTTCGTCGCGCTACGCGACTCGGGCGCTTTGTGGACCGCGATGACCTTCCGGGACGCGAACGGTCACTGGTGGAGCCGCAGCCCGATCGGCCTGCTGTGGCCGGCCGAGGACGAGGCGAGCGCCCACCGGCGTTGCCGGGACGCCATCACCGCGTTGCCCGGCGAACCCGCCTGAGTCCCGGCGGGTGGCCTCCGAAACAGCCGGGCCGGAGTGACTGAATCACCCTGCCGAAGTGACTGAATCACGCTGCCGAAGTGACTGAATCACGCTGCCGAAGTGACTGAATCACGCTGCCGAAGTGACTGAATCACGCTGCCGAAGTGACTGAATCACGCTGCCGGAGTGACTGAATCACCGGGCCGGAGTGACCGAATCACCCTGCCGGAGTGACTGAATCACCGTGCCAGAGTGACTGAACCACCGTGGTGGGGGCGGCGCGGTGACCGGCAAGTAGGCTTCTCGGCGATGTCTACCGGCGTGTTGAGCGAGGAGACCGCGCCGTCGCGGAGTCTGCGGCGGGCGGTCGGTGACCTGCGACAAGGGTGGCGACAGCGGTCGCTGTGGGGCTATCTGGGCTGGCAGGACATCAAACAGCGGTACCGGCGGTCGGTGATCGGGCCGTTGTGGATCTCGATCAGCATGGGCGTGATCGCGGCCGGTCTGGGCATCCTGTACTCCGCGCTGTTCAACATGCCGTACCAGACCTTCCTGCCCTACGTGGCGACCGGACTGCTGATCTGGAACTTCGTGTCCG
>JACHMT010000007.1 GCA_014208095.1 Actinospineispora eucalypti
CGCTATGGCTCTGCGTGGAAAACTGCCACATGGGCAAACGTGACCAGCAGAGCAAGGGCGAAAACCCGGTCTGAGCTGCTAAAACAGGCCTGAACGATGCCGATCGAATCCGGGCCGTTTTGAGCGTGCTTTGTGCCCGGTTTGTGCCGGGATCTTGCGCGACAAGCGCGCGCCTAGCTGCCGGTTGTGGTGCGGGTGAGCAGCTCACGCCAGTGGCGGTGAAGGCCGGGTGCGTCGATGGGGCACATGGTGAGGGTGCCCGCGCGGCGAAGGTGCAGGAACGTCTGGCCGGTGAGGTTGCGCAGGAATCCGATCACCCACGGGCATCGATGTTCGCGTCCATCGCGCCATGCGGTGACTCCGAGTTGCCCGCCAAAGTCGATGTCGGTCCACATGCGTGCCAGCGCTTCGGCGTCTCGGCGGGGCGCGCCGTGTTCTCGGAGTTGATCGGCGAGAGCCCAAGGGCCGGCGTCGTCGCCGATCGTTTCGCATGCTTGGTCGAACAGGTCGGCCGGGAGGTTCACCGGCGGGCTGATGCCGGGGGTGAACGGGCCGAGGAGTGCGAGCAACACGCCGGGTATCTGGCTGCTATCTGTCGCGCGCAGCTCGATCGGGCTTTCGCCGTCGTCGATGAAGGTGACCACCAAGCTGTGTGTGTTGGTGACCGGGCCAAGGCCGACGATGGGGCGCCGGTTGGGGCCGGTGAATCGGATGTCGAGTTGGTAGCTCGGGTGGGCGAGCGGTTGCAGCATCTCGGCCAGGTCGGCGGTGGGGCGGGTGCCGTCTGACAGGCCGCGTACGGCCAGCCCAATCAACGCACGGGCGAGTACCTGCCGGGTGGCTTGTTGGGCGGCCCATGGGCCGCTGGGGCGGCGCATGTGGAGTTCGCACGGGAGTTCGCCGAGTTGGAGCGCTTCCCAGCAGGCCAGCAGCTCTACCGGGCTGAGCTGGACGGCCCGCCCCGTCGTCGCCACGCCTCTCACTCGTCGTCTTCCTTCCATCCGAAGTCGCCCGGGTTGATCACCGGCGACACCACGTCGTCGTCAACGGGCATGTCAAACCACTCGCCCGGGTCGGTTTCGGCGCGGCGGTGGCGGCGCAGGTTGAACCGCTGGCTGCGATACCCGACGCCGGGGCCCGGCTGCTGTTGGCCGGGCGGTGGCATGCCTGGCGGGCCGTGCGTGCCTGGTCGGGTCGCGCTGGTGGGTTCGCCGCTCCATGCGGGTCCGGGTCGGCTGGCAGGGTCACCTGGTGCGCCGATTCCTCGGGGCCGCATGGGCGACTCACCCCATGGCGAAATCCCGGCTCCGGGCGGCAGCGGGCTTCGGCCCGGGGCGGCAGGCCGTTCCCAGGTCGGGGCGCGCGTCGCCGGTGGCCGGCCCGGCGGTTGCCGTGGTGGTGGCGCGATCACCAAGCCTGGCGGGGGTTGGCCGGGAGGACTGGGGTTGTGTGTTGGGCCGGGTGTGTTGATCGGCGGGCCGGGTGGGGGCGGCACGTTCTGCTGGTAGGCGGGGTGGGTGGAGCCACCGCCCGGGGCGGGGGTGGCGTAAGGGTCGCCGGGCGGTGCGTCGTGACGTGTCTGTTGGTGCCGGGCGTCGACCGGGCTACCCGGATGGGTAGCGGCGCGCCCGCCTGGCGCGGCTGGGGTGTCGGTGGCGGGGTTGGTGACCGGGGGTGGTTTCTCGACCTGTGGGAACGCCGCGATGGCTGCGTTCGTGCGCCGCTCATGTTCAGCCAACGCCCGGGCCGCCGCGATGGCGTTGTCGTTGTTCTGTTTGATCGCGTATCGGTGGTCGCTCATCGAACCGACCATGTCCGCGACCCGGCCGAAGAAATTCAGATCCGGAACCGCCAGCGGGGCGGCAACCTTGGATTTCAGGTCGGCGTAGGAAGCTGCGTAGTCGGTTACCTTGCCCGTGCCGGCGTGGCCGACCTGACCGCCCTTCTGCGCCCACTCACCAGCCCGTAGCAGCGCGTTAGTGGTCGCGGCTGCGGTCTTGCCTCGCCACTCGACGCCAGTGCCGCTGAAGAGACGGTGCAGCCGCTCCGGTGACCCGGCCAGCGCGCCACCGAGCTTGCCCAACATAGCCGCCGCCGGCTCGATGACCCGGACCCCCGGACCGGCCTGGAGCTTGTTGTATAGATCTTGTAGGCCCAAGGTCGGATCGCGGTAACAGAGATCCTCTCCCATCGGCCACCGTCCGCTTAGCGAGCCAGGCCGCGGAGGTTGGTCAGCATGTCTTCGGCGGTCTGCCGGGCGAACTGGCAGGCACGCTGATGGTTCATCCCCGGATAGGTCCTTCCCATATTTACGAACTGCACCCATAGCGACTGTCCAGGCGCAACATCGATCATGAGAAGGCAGTGCGTCTCGGGGTCCTGGATCTCCGATGATGCTTGCACCGCAGGGAATCCGCCTATATGTACGACTTCGGTGCTGTCGTTGCGGTACTGCTCCGCGCCGCGGCGCAGCGTGGCCCGCGCGACCCAACCAAGATCGGGTTCGTCTGGCGAATTGCTCCACAGACAGTCCCTGCTGCCTAGACCGTCGTTATCGACGCCGGGCCGACCACGGCGCACATGGAGCGCGTTCACCTGGCTAGAGGTGAGCAGCGCACACGGGTCGATGTTGTCCAGCGGCAGAGTTTGCGGTCGTGGACCGAGTGGCGCGATCGTAGGAGCGATCTCAGGAGGGGTCTGGACAGGTTCGGACGACGGGCCGTTGTTTCCGCACCCAGCGGCTGTGAGCAGCATCAACACGACGGCCAGCCAATGCCCGCGTGCTCTCATCGCGTATCGGCCTGGAGTGCCTCGAACGATCTTCTGATCTCGTCCTCGGTGTGGCCGTACCGAATGGCCTGTGCCCTGATTACCGCGCCTGCGCGTCGCAGCTCGTCAATGTAGGCGGCGGCCTCCTGCACGAGCCCCTGAATTTTCGAGGTGAACGCGTTAGCCGCCATCGTGGACACAGCTTCGTCGGCGGCTACGCCCACCCGGGCGGGGTAGCCGTTCAGCTTGAGCTGGTCGGCCAGGAACGCGACCTCAGCCTGCACGCCGTTGTGGATCTGGAGCACATTCTCGGGGGTCACCTGAGTGAGCAGATGCCGCATCTCCGCGTTCAGAGAGGTGGGGTCGTTGCGCACGCTGCCGCTCATGATCCGAACCCTAGGCCGCTGTCTAGGCACACCGGCGAGGTTGCACCGAGACGTTCGCTATTGCAAACGATCTCGCCAACAACCTGGCGGCGGCACGTCTGCGGTGCGCGCGATCGCGGTACCGCTGGGCCGGGGCGGACGTGCGCAATCCCGGCGCCTGGCGGGGACTGCCGAGCGCCGGGGTTGCATGGACGCATGCCACGGGTGCTGCTGGTGTGGGATCACCGGCCGGGGAATGCACCCGGCATACGCGCCGGGGAGCGGGTCAGTCCTCGCGCGGTATCCCGTCCGGTGTGTGGTCTTCCCACTTGAGCGTCTCTTTCGCGCTGAACAGGTAGCAGGTGCGCACCGTCTCGCGGTCCGGATTGACGATCCGGGCCTCACCACAGATCGCCTCGGGACCACCAAGCCGGTCAGCCTGTGTTCGACGGCGTTCTTCTAGCTCGGTCACAGCCTTCTCGGCTGCATGCTCGGCGTCCTCGCACCAGAACGTGGCTCGGTCTGTGCGTTTGGTCCTCGTCGCGTTGGTAAAGCACACCACGGCACGCCACCGCAGCAACGCAAACAGATCGACTTTATCGCTCTCGCCACCGCCAATAGGTGTCCGCTTGGCCGCCGCCTCGTTGAACTCATCGCACGGCCACGGGGTCCCACACTTGGCACATTTCCCGTGGTCACCCTGGCGGTGAGCCAAGAGGACTGAATCAATACTGGGTTGGTCCGTCGCCACCGCTAGCGCCTGTTCTCGTTGGTTCTCGTGATCATCAAAGGTCCACGAACCGTCCGGCCCCGGCCACACAGCCACCACTGCGTGATCCCTGCCGGACCAGCATCGGCCGACCTTCTCCCAGGGCACGGGCGGTGTGCGATCGATGTAGAAGTCGACCAGAACGCCGCGCTGGCTCCAGCCGCCCGCAATGCGCTCCCAACGGCACATCTCCGGCGGGTCGCCATGGCGCACCACGGCGACCACATGCGGCCCCGGGTCGGGTTCGCGTTCGGGGTGCCACCACTTCACACCGTCGGGCGCCTCGACCAGCGCGCCGCACGCACAGCGCGTCACTGGATGACTCGATACTTCTTGTACTCCCGGCGGCCGAGCTTCACCCACACAGCCACGAACCGGGTGCCTTCCGGCTGCCACCTGCGGCCCTTGAGCCGCACGGCCGGCAACGATCGGAGCGGACCAAACAAGCAATACGCCTCGTGGCCATTGGACCGGGCCGGGTCTGAGCACTCACATTTCGGCCGGTCGGCAGGGTGCGCCTGCTCCTGCGGCTTCACCGCTCCTCGGTGCGGGTTTGACTGACATGCACTGTCTCGCATGGTCTGAGTTGATCGTGCCGGCGCCGTGGTTGTCGCTGTCTTGGCTGTCGAATGGCGCAGAACTTCGGGCGAGTACCGCTGAATATCGCTGAATATCGCGGTTCACTTGATCGAAAGGTCTGGACGGACGCCGGTTCCGGGCTACGATCCGATGCGTGGCCACTCGTCTGCCGAACACCGCGCTTGCCGATGCGCTGGCAAGTATCGGCTGGTCGCCGACTGACCTGGCGCGCGCGATAAACAAGGCACTTCCCGCTAACCGGTGTATCCATCCGACTACCCCCTTCACCTGGCGGGATAAGGGGGTGGTGCCCACCGGATCGCTTCCATCGCTGGTAGCTGGCGTGCTCACCGAAGCACTAGGCCAAGTGGTTACCGAAGAGGATCTCTGGCCAAATCGGCGAGGGCGAAAACAGGTACACAGACCTTCCGTCGACGGTCTCGAAATCCCCTGGAGCAGTCGCGAGACTCTCGCTCTCCTCGAAAAATTCCCAGCGCACGGACCCGGTACTGTGCGACGCTTTTTCGCGCTTTCGGGGCCGGATCTGGTCAACGCAGCGGCCCGCTACACCAATCAGTTGCCTGAATTGCTGCCGTCGCGCGACGGTGATGCTGGAACTGTGACCACTGAATTGGTCGATTATCTCGCCCGCGACGCCGGTTCGCTAAGGCGACTCGATGACGGTCACGGGGGTGCGCTCGTTCAGCGAGCTGCGTCGCATCAGCTCTCATTGACTCTCGATCTGCTTGCGACGTCCAGCTACAGCGCCCGCGATGGCAGGGCGCTTGCCACGGTTGTTGCACAGCTAGCGCAACTCGCCGGCTGGCTGCATTTTGATCTTGACGATCACGGTCAGGCGCAACGTTGCTACCTGATTGCACTGCGAGCAGCCGGTTTGGCCGGAGACCATACTCTGGCAGCGATGATCTTGAGCTGCCTCGCTGCGCAGCAATCTTGGCGAAACCGTCCCCGGGATGCGGTGAAGCTTCTGGGGATCGCCGCTACGGCTCTGCCCGCTGGCGCCAGCCCGCGCGTGAAGGCGATTCTTGCGATGCGCGAGGCCAGGGCACACGCGATGACGGGCGACCAGTCTGCCGCCACCCGGGCGATAGGGCAGGCAGAGCGGGAGCTGGGCCGCGCGAACGGTTCTGAACCGACACCGGTGTGGGCCTACTGGCTCAATCCGGCTGTGCTTGCTGGCGAGACTGGTCGGACGTTGGTCGAGTTGGGGCAACTCCCCCAAGCGGTCGACCAACTCGACTGCGGGATCGGCATGCTTGAGTGCGGCGCATCGCGTGATCGCGTCCTCTACGGGCTGTCTCTCGCTAAAGCGCACGCAACCGGCACCGCGTCGACACCGGGCGACCTCGAACGGGCCTGCTACGCGGCGGTGACCGTCCTTCCGCAGCTCAAGTCGGTTAGCTCGGCGCGATGTCGGAATCTCCTGACGGACCTGGTCAACGAGTTGCCCGAACCGCGGAACCGCGCGGTCAGGGACCTCCGTGAGCAAGCGGAAGGTGTGCTTGCGGGGAAAGTTTGATATTTCGTTGTGAGTGACCGAGCAACGAACCGAATCTGCCGAGATCCGTGCTGTCAGTTTCCTAGCTGCCGACGCCGTCGCGCTCGTCGCCGAGGCGGATGCGTTCAACACCGCGCTATACGGTCACGCCGACGCCACCCCCATGAAGCCGGAGGAGTTCGAGCCTCCATCGGGGCTGTTCGTTGTGGCCTACGCGTCCGGGGAGCCAGTCGGGTGCGGAGGGTATCGACTCAGCCCGGACCACGCAGAGGGCGCGGTCGTCGAGTTCAAGCGGCTGTACGTCCGACCGGCCGCACGTCGGCGGGGTCTGGCCCGCGCCATCCTCGGCGAGTTGGAGGACCGGGCTCGCTCGGTGGGCTATACCAAGGTTGTTCTCGACGTTGGTCGGAAACAAGGCGCCGCACACACCCTATATGAGCTGGTCGGCTACCACCGAATTCCAGGGTTCTCGATTTATCGAGACAAGCCAGGAAATCGTGCATACGGAAAGAATCTCTAACTTTCAGGAAGGGTTCAGGCCAAGCTCCCGGGCGATTTCTTTGGTTCTCGCCGCTGGCGCCACGCCCAATTCAGATAATGCGGCGAGAAGCTTTCGGCAATTCTGCTTGGCAAGATCCAGCAGGTTTTCATCCAAATGGATCTCGATAAGCTTCTGATAGATGCACTCTTGGTCCGATGCGAACGTTAACGCTTCTTCGAGGAAGTTTGATGCTTCTCTCGGATGACTCACTCTGAGTTCTTCCGCAAGGGTGAGTGCCGTTTGAATCACCTTTTGCTGGAAGTTCTGGCGGTAGACATGTAGCCATTCGGCGTCGAGATCTTCGGCAAGTTCGCCGTGGTAGTCGGCGAGTGCTTTGCGATGTGCGTTTGCCTTATCGACGAGCGAATCATACGGGGTGTCGGGGTGGGTGGCGTCGAGGTATTCCCAGTAGTCAACTTCCAATGCGGGGTTGAGGCGGCATATGCCGTCGTCGGTGGTGTCGATGATGCTTGTGACGGCACCGTTTGTGGCTTTTTCGATGCGGCGGTTGATGCGTCCGAAGAGGTTGGACAGTTGAGCGGCCGGCCGGTTGCTGGGGGTGTGTTCCCAGAGGGCATCGATGAGGGCGGCGCGGCGTTCGCCGTGGCGGTTGAGGACCAGCCGCGTGGTGCACCGTCCGCGCACGTCCGGCAGGCCGACGATGACGGGTGTTGCCGGTTCAGCGGCGTCGGGGTGTTCGGGGGTGCAGATCACCCGCGGGGTGCGCATGATCTCGACCCGTACCCGCCAGCGCAGCGGCACCGGCGCGGTCTGGTCCGGTGTGTGCTCGGGGCCGGGCGTCCTGACGGCTGGTCCGATCTGGAGGGGTTCGGTGACCGGGTCGGGCTGCTCGGGCGGGGCGGGGTTGGTGGCCGGCGCGGGCGCCGAGCTGGTCGACTCGGCGGGCCGGGCCGGGGTGCCGGTCGGGGCGGCGGCGGGCGCCGGTCCCGCCACGGCAGGGGGCGCGGTGTGGGGCGCTACGGGCCGTGGGGCGCCGGTGGCGGGTTCGGCCGGGCCTGCCTGGTGTTGGGCGGGGCGCTGCGCTGTGTCGTGCCCCTGGCGCGCTGTGAGCGACTCCGGTGGCGCGGCTGGACCGGTGTCGGGGGCCGGTGTGCTGGCCCCGCCGCCGGGGGCGGTGGTGTGGGTGTCGGGTTGCGGTCCGTCCGGCTCGGGGATGGGTGGGAGGTGGCTGATCATGTCGAGGGCAACGGCGCGGATCATGTTGAACAGCTCGGCACCGGCCAGGTGGCTGGTGTTGCCGTGGGTGTCGGTAACGACGCAGTCAGCCCCGGTGGTGACACGGTGGGCGGCGTCGTGGTCGTCCATGGTCCAGACGTTGATGTGCTGCCCGGCGGTGTGGATCAGGTCGGCCAGGTGTTCGGCGTGCGCGTTGTGGGCGGGCGGCGCGGCGAGGATCAGCACCGTGCGCACCCCGCTGGTGGCGCGGGTGGCAGTGGACAGTTGGGTGAGCGCGTCTTCCAGGGTCGGGGTGATGTGCAGGTTGGGCGGGATCGCGTCGGGGGCCTGGTCGCCGAACAGGCGCCGGATGTCACGTTCGGGGATGAGCACCCGTAGCCCGTGGCTGAGCGCGATCACCAGGTACGCGCGCAGCACGTGCGGGGCGCCGGGGCCGCACACGCCGAGGGTGGGCGTGGTGGCAAGGTCCAGGCGCAGCAACTGACTAGCCCGTTCTGCGGCGGGTAGCGCGGTGGTCCCGTGCAGGGCGGCGAGCACTTCGGGGCCGGTGGGCCGCTGGTCGCGGTTGGGGTCGGTGGCCGGGGGGTCGGCCCGCCCGGTGTTCTCGTCGGGTTCGGCGCCGATGACGGGCGCGCTGATGTCGTAGATCGTTTGGTCGCGGGTGGCGTTGTCGATGCGCCGCGTGAACGTCGCGTTCCGCACGGGTTCGCCGCCGCGGCTGGCCAGGGCTCTGGCCCTGCGAATGCCGAACACGACGGCGGCGACCACGATCGCGGCGCAGAACATCGCGCCCACGATGCGGTAGCTGCCGCCCTCGGTGCGCTGGACCGGCGGGGGCGCGGTGTCCAGCGGCGGCTGGGTGTCTCCCGCGCCGGGCTGGTCCGGCTGGTCGGGGTGTTCGGGGGTGTGGTGGTCGTTGCTGGGCAGCTCGGGCCCGCCCGGCGGTATCCCATCGGTGCCGGGTTGGGCCGGGTCCCCGACCGGCGGTAGCGGCGGGGTGGTGCTGTCCCCCGGCGCGGGAACGTCTGGGCGGGGTAGCCGCGGCGCGGTGGTGTCGGGTGCGGGGGCCGGCGGGCCGGTGTTGATCGGCGGGTACCCGGTGTACGGCGGGGTGCCGGGATATCCCGGGCCGCCCGGGTACCGCGGCTCGGGCGGGTCGTCGTACTCGGGCCGGTGCACCCGGGCAGGGATGACCACGTCGGTGACCGGCGGGTTGCTCGGGCTGCTCGGGTTGGGCGGTGCCGGGGTGGTGTTGGCCGGCGGGGTGGACGGGCTGGGCGGCGTGTTGTCCGTGTGGGTGCTGCTGGTGGGCCCGTCGGTGTGCGGCCCGGGCGGGCTGTACGGCGCGGGGGCGGTGTTTGCGGCGGGGGGCAGTGCGCTGATCGGTGGTGGGGCGCCCGGGCCGGCCGGCGGGTGCACCCCGGGCGGCATGGGCACGCCGGGGGTGACGCCGGGAGTCGGGCCGGTGGGCACCGAGGGTTCGGTGCCGGGGTCGCGCAGCATGCGTTGGGTGCCCGGGAGTTCCCCGGCCAGGTTCAGGTACTGCCGTTGGAGATCGTCAAGGGCCTTCTGGTGACCGCTCACGGCGGTCTTGAGCGTGTCCTGCGCGTGCAGGGAGTGTTGCCGGGCGTCCTCTGAGGGGCGTTTGCCGGCGCGCTCGGTGTCTCGCGCGTCCTGCCGCACGGCCATCTCCTCACCGATGGCGTCGCGCACCATGGCGACCCGGCGGGCGGTGTCCCCGGCCAACCGGCGCACGGCCGCGACAAGATGTTCGTCGGCGGTGGCGGCGCGGCGGTGGTCACTGACCTGGCGGGCGGTGACCACGTAGGCGCCGTCCGCGGCCTTGCCCGTCCAGTCGCCGAACCGCATGTCGTTGAGGATCTTGCCTTTCACATCGACCAGGTTCAGCTCACGTTCCAACTGGTCGGCGTAGGAGTCCAGGTCCGCCGGGCGGGTGGGGATGTAGGCGTGGGGATCGGTGGTGTCCCCTAACGCGGGGTAGGTGGCCCCGTCCTCGGCCCCGTCGCCGGCCGCGGCGGGCTGGGTGGTCACGAATCGGGACCAGCCGTCGCCGTCCGTCACGGCAGGTTCCGTGGCCGCTGGCCCCGTGCTGGTCGGCCCGATGCTGGTCGGCTCCGTCGTGGGCGGCCCCGGCCAGCCGGGGTACCAACGGTCGGGCGCGGGGCCGGAGGGGCCAGTGTTCATCGTGCTGTGCCTTTCGAGATCAGGGGGTTTGGCCTGGCGGGGTGCCCGGGGGGCTCGATATGACACCCCGCCAGGGGCTTGGTGGTTACGCCAGCGCGGGCGGCGGCGCGGGCGGGGTGGTGAAGACCTCGGCCAGGTAGTCCTCACGGGTGCGGTAGTGCGTCGCGTTGGCCTCCAGGTGCCCGGCCAGCGCGACTTGGTCGGCGTACATGCGCGCGAACGCTTCCTTGCGCCGGGCGTGGTAGGCGGCGGCGGCTTCGGCGAGCTTCGGACATCCGAAGATCGACTTGTCCGGGCACGTGGTCAACAGGGGCATGTCTCGGTCGTCGGGCGCGATCGCGTCCTCGCGCAACTGTTTCGCCCGTTGTGCGAGCAGCTCTGGTGTCACCTGGTAGCCCGGTGCGCCCGGCGCGGGCCGGGGCGCGGCGGGTGTCGGGTCGTGCGTGAGCGGCTGGGGCGGGGGCTGCGGGGAGATCCCGGGCATCGGCCCGATGGCCGGGTGACGGTCAGGGCGCCAGTCCATAACGACACACACCTTTCTCCACAGCCGTGGATAACCCCGAGATAAACGGAACAGCGATTGGTGAAATGGTTTTCCTGATGCCCCGGGTGAGGGGCCATCCGGGTTACGGAGTTTTCTCCGGTGGTTCTGATGGCGCGGGTGAATGGGAGATCATCACCGGGTTGGGTGATCCCGCGACTTGTGATGCGCATTGCGGTTGCGCTGGGTGGGTGAAACTCGCCGCTAGAAATTGGCGAACTCATCGCGCACCCTCGCGGCCCGTGCGACTCGGCGCCCGCGCCAGCGGCACTGGCAGGTCAGGGGTTTTGGTAGATGACGGCCTACGCGCAGGTCAGGGCGCTGAGGGAAGTTGCCGCCCTGGTCCCCGACTTGACGACCTGGGCGGCATCTCCTCCCCCGGCAGGCTCGCATGTCCCCCTGTGAGCCGTGCCACATCGGGGAGTGTAGAGCAGCATCCGGCGGATGCCGACCAAGATCGCGGGCGTGTTTGTCTCCGCATTTCGAAACACAATTAGAGGGTACTAATTGCGGGCGACTCGCCCCATGTGGGTGTCCGGTGGTTGTTGTCTGTGCATGTACTGTGTTGGGCGCCCGGATGAGCTGTTTCCTGGTATCTTCCCCCGACGTCAGGAGAGGGCTCATCCGGCCTCTCTTGCGGCGCGCAACGACCGCGTTTCCAGATATTGCGTTGCCGCCGCCCTCGGTTCCGTGGTTCAGCCCCGCGCGGTCGCCCGTGACTGGTTGCGTACCCAGCCCAGGCTGCGTGGCCAGATCCTGCCTAGCCGTTGGACAGTCGGTATGTGAACCCTGTCGAATGCTGTCGTTCCGCGGGGGCGTGCGGGGTGGCCGATCGTGTCGGTGACGCGGGCTGGTGTGGGGTCGGTTCTCGGCGGTAAGAACAGCTCGGGCTAGTTCTGGCTGTAGCCCGGTAGCTCGCGCGCGCCGCGCGTCCGAGCGGGCCGCGCGTGGCTGAGTGCCCAGAGTCGTACGACGTATGCCACGCCCATCGTTGCCCCGCATGCCAGCGCGCCGAGCGCGATCGCGACCTGTGAGGTGCTCAAGATGAGGGCGCGCATGAGTGTGTTGTCCGCTCCTGGCGCCAGGGCCGGTGCCCAACTGCCGATGAAGAAACCGGCGAAGATGACCGGGCCAAACAGCCAGTTGAACCGGGACAGTCGCCGGAGCAGCGCTGTCGCTCGCTGGTACTCGGGCACTTGATCGTCGTCGTTCGATCGGATCACGACACGGACGGTAGCGGGCCGACCGGGTGCCATGGGGCTGAATGCGGTTCGTTTCGGTAGCCGCAACATCGTTGCCTTCAGTGAAACGGACCTGGCTGGGCTGCTTACCGCTCCGGGCGAGGCTGAATAGCGCGGTCGGCGGTTTCGGGCGGGGCGTGACCCCGGCGGCCTGTCGCGCGGCCGGGGCGGGTGCCGGGCGCGTGGCTCCGGCGTATGCCCTGGTGGGTATCGGCGCGAGGGTGACGACGGTGCCGGGGGTCGGTGCGTGGATGACCTGCCCACCGCCCAGGTAGAGGGCCACGTGCGTGATGCGGGTTGCGGGGTTTCCGTAGAACACCAGGTCACCGGGCAGCAGGTTCTGGTTGGCGGCGAGGCGGGGGCCGGCGCGGTATTGCGCGTCGGCGGTGCGCGGTAGCGCGATACCGGCGGCCCCGTAGGCCGCTTTCGACAGGCCGGAGCAGTCAAACCCTTGTTCACCATTGCCACCCCACACATACGGCCGCCCGAGCTGGCTGCGTGCGAATGCCAGAGCCGCCTGCACGGCCGGGCCGGTGCCGGCCGGTGCCGGTGGTGGTGTGCCGGCGGGTGGCCGGGCGGGCACAGCTGGGCCCGGGGTGCCCGGTGCCGTGTTCGGGCGGGCGTTGGGTGCGCTGGCGGCGTAGCGGCGGGCCAGCGCGAGCACCTGCGCGACGTAGGCCTGTGAGTGGTTGTACCGGTACAGCGCGGCCGAGAGGCGGTTGGGGTTGCCGGCGCCGTTGTCGCACAGGTAGAACGCGGCGGCGTACACCGCGTCGTGGGGGTCATACGGCGAGGGTGGCCGGGCGCCGCCCGGTGGGATGGGGTGGCGCGCGATGACCGCGGCGAACGTCGCGGGCAGGAACTGCATCGGACCAGCGGCTCCGGCGGGGTTGGCCCCGGCCCGGACCCCGGGCAGGGTCGACCGGCCGTGGTTCGTTTCGATCTTGCCGACCGCGGCCAACACCGCCCAGTGCAGCCCCGGGCACTGCCGGGCCGCCGCCTGGTAAAGGGACAGGTACCCGGGCGGGATGTCCCCGACTGACCCCGCCGGCCCGGCCCCCGGCCCCGGCACGGGGGCGCCGGGGGTCGCGGGGGCGCCGCTCGGCGCCGTGCCGCTGGGCGTGCCGGTGGTGTCGGTGGGGCCAGAGAACGGGTTGAGCGACGCCACGGCGGCGGCGACGGCGGCGGCCCCGAAGAACAGCAGCAGTAACACCAACATCACCGCGCCGATGGCCTTGCCCGCCACCGGGTCACCACCCGCCCTGGCCGCCGGTCCAGCCCGGGCCGGGGGCGGGGGTGGTGTCGCGGGGGTCCGTGGTGGCCAGCTCGTCCTCACGGTCACTGGCCAGGGCCTTGGCCGCTACGCGTTGGTTGCCCGTGCTGAGCAGCAGCTCACCCGGGGCGGCGCGGCGTAGGAAGGCGTGTTCTCCGGCGGTGAGGTGGAACCGGTCGGCTACCTCGTCGATGAGTTGGTCGGCCTGGCGGAACAACACGGAGGTGGCCGAGTTGTTGATCACGGTGTTGCCCAGGTCGGTGCCCAACACGTCGGCCAGGTCTTGGGAGACGAACATCAGCCCGGCCCAGCACTTGCGCACGGTGCGGGCCAGGCGGGCGACGTAGCGGGCGGCTGAGGGCTGCGACATCAGCCGCCAGGCCTCATCGATGACCACCAGCCGCGGCCGGCGGGTGGCCGGGGCGGAGACGTGGCGCCAGATGTGTTGCAGCACCAGCAGGGTGGCGGCGGGTTGGAGTTCCTCCGGTAGCGCGCGCAGCGAGAACGACACCAGGTGCGGCCCCGATTGTCCGGCCGGATGGCCGGCCGGGCTGGGCAGGGTGGTGTGTCCGGCGAACAGCCGCGCGTAGGCGCCGTGGGCGTAGGGGTGCAGCTCGGTCGCCAGCTCCCGGCCCGCCGGGTTGGGGTGAGCGGCCAGCGCGGCGGCCAGGTCGGCCAGCAGCGGCGCGGGCCGGGTCCAGGTGCCGGGCCGGTCGGGGTGGATACCGGCCCGCCGGTAGGTGACGGTGATGGCCTCGTCCAGCACGGCGCGTTGCAGCGGTGAGGGTTCCCGCCCGAGGGCCAGCGCCAGGAAGGTGTGCACGAACAACGCGTGTTCAGTGAATCTGTTGCCGAACCCGTTGCCCGCGGGGTGCACGTCGGCGGCCGGGCCGGTGTGGGTGGCCGGGTGGGTGGTCAGGTCCAGGGGGTTCAGGTGCACACCGGGGGCGCCGAGGCGGACCACGGTTCCCCCGGCTGCGTGCACCAGCCGGGTGTATTCGTCCTCGGGGTCGACCACGAACACGTGCACGCCCCGGTACAGGCTGCGCAGCAGCCGGCACTTCACGAAGTACGACTTGCCGGACCCGCTTTGTCCGAGGACGACTGTGTTGTAGTTGGTGGCGGTGAACTCGTCGTGGAACACCAGTCCGGCCGACCCGAGGTTGATCCCGACCAACACCCCGTCGACCTGGTCCGGGCGGGCGGGGTCGACGGCGGGTAGGTCGTTGGAGGCGAACGGGAACGCGGCGGCCAGCGGGTCGGTGTCCATGACGCGGCGGGTGTCGAGGGCGTCGATGCCGAACGGCAGGCAACTGGTCCACCCATCGAGCTGCCGGTAGGAGGCCGGCCGGGCGTCCAGCAGCAGGCTTGCCGCCATCGCGCGCACCGCGGCCACTTCGTCGGCGAGGGTGTGCGGGTCGGGCGCGTACACCGCCAGGCACAGCCCGACCCGATACAGCCGGGCCTGTCCGCGCGCGATGCGGGCGGCGAGCTCGGCGGCGTCATCGGCCGCCGCAACGACCAGCGGGTCGGCCAGCTTGCCGTGCTCGGCGCCATGCCAGCGGCCGGCTTCCAGGCGGGCCTGGCGTTTCTTGAGCCGGTCCGCGGCGGCCATCGCGGGCACCGGCTCGACATGGATCGACACGTCCAACCGCCCCGGGTACCCGGCGAGGGGTTCCAGCCACCCGGGGTAGACCTGGGCCGGGTAGCCGGTCACCGCCAACACCGCCACCCAACCCGTCTCGGTCGCGATCACCCGCGCGCCGAGGTGGAGTTCCTCGGGGCCGAACCCCACCGGCCCCGGGTCCCCGCCCGACTCGTCTCCCGCTGCCGCGCCCTCGGCTCCGGTGCTCTCGGTCGGGCCCAGGCCGGCGGGAGCGGCGGTGGCGTGCTCGGCGTCGGCTCGGGTGTCGGCTTGGGCGTCGGTGTCGCTTTCGTGGCCGGTCAACGGGACACGGAACGTCCGGCGCAGCAGCGCGGTACCGATCATGGGGTCCACCGCCCGGTCGGCATCGGGAAGAAGCTGTGTCCGCCGATGCGCACCCCGTGACCGGTGCCGGGCCCGGCCGGCGGCTGGTCGGGCTCCGGGCCGGCGGGGCCGGGCTCGCCCGGGGCCGGGGTGGTGTGGTCGCGGTAGGGGTTGGTGGTGGTGTGCAGGATCAACGCGGCCTGGTCGGCGTCCAGGGGGGTGACGGTGATCCCGGCCGGGGCGAGTAGTTCGCTGGCCTCGGCCAGCCGCCGGGCCAGGCGGGTGAGCGCGGCCCGGTCGCGCCGGGCCTGGGCCGCTTCGCTGGTCGGGGTGGGGCCGGGTGGGTTGGGTTCGCGGAACACGAGTACGACTTGCCGGCACAACAGGTCGCGGGTGGCGGCCAGCTCGGCGAGGTAGCCGGCGTGGTCGGCGGCGGCCTGGTCCAGCGCCGGGTGCCCCAACCCGCCGGCCGCCGCGGCCTGGAGGGCGGTGATGTTGCCGGACAGGTCCAACGGCATCGCGCGCACCAGAATCTGGGTGGACGCGGACAGGGCGTTCAGCCACCGGGCCAGCCCGGCGACCATCGCGTCTTGTTCCCCGCCGCTGCGCAGCCCCCAGGACACGGTGGACGCGACCGCGAGCATGCCCAAACCGGCGCGGCCGAGGTTCACCACCCCGCCGTACGGGGCCGGGGCGACTTCCCGCGCGGCCAGCACGCCCCGGCCCAGCGGTTGGCGGGGACGTGCCCACCAGCCACCCCGCCCGCCCGCCTCGGCGGCGGCGGTGAACGCGGCGGCCGGCGTAGCGAGGGTTTCCGGCCGATCCCGGTCGGGTGTCAGGTGGGGGCGGGTGCCGGCCAGGTGCCGCGCCAGCGCCCACAGGTACCGATCCAGGCTCACCCCGTCGCGGCGGCCCAACGCGACCGCCACCGCCGCCGCCGCGAGCGGTATGGCCACCGCCGCGAACGCGAGCAGGGACCAGGCGCCGAGCGTGCGCAGCAGCAGCCACAACCCCACCCCCGCCACGCCCAGGATCACCAACTGGCGGGCGGTGAGGCTCCCGACCAAACGGTCCTCAAGATCGATATCGGCGGGCATCGGCACGGCCCGCGACGACGTGTACGACGTGGAGTACGACGAGGTATCCATGGCTGTCTCCGTGGTGTGAGGGCCGGCCCGCGCGGGGCCGAGAGCTGGTTGCGGAAGGGGGCGGCCGGGTTAGCGGCGGGTGTCCGGGCGCCGGGCCTCGGTGGGGCGGGTGCGTGGTCTCGCCGTGGCGCCGCTCGCCGGTGGCGCGGGCGGTGGCCGATGCCCGGCCCGGCCAGGCCGCGGGTAGCCCGGTGGCCGCCCGGCCGGGGCCGCCGTGCCGGCCGGGCCGGACGGCCCCGGAGTGGCAGCGGCGGGGCCGCGCCGCTGGGCACGTTGCTGGGCCTGGTGCTGCTCGCGCTGGCGCTGGGCGACCTCGTGCCACGTACGCGCCGTCGTGGCGGGCGCACGGTCCTCGCCGCGCGTGGCCGGTCCGGCCGGGGTGCTGGCGGGCCGGGTGGGGCCGGCGGGGTGTCCGGGCGGGCGGGTCGCCGGCTTACCCGGGCCGGTTGGTCGCTGGCCCGGGGGTGCCGGGGGGCTGGTGCGCCACACAGGGACCGGCCGCCGCGGGGTGCCGGCCCCGCCCGCCGGGCTCACGGTGGGACCGTGCCGATCGGCTGGCCCGGTGGGCCGTGGCCCCACCCGCGGCCCGCGCGGTCCCCCGGGACCGGTCGGCCCGCCGCCGGCACCACCGCCATCGCGGCGGCCACCCCGGCCACGGTGGCGGCCGGGGTCTCGGGGGTCCTGGGAGAGGCGGGGGCCGTTGATGCGCCAGCGCCGGTCCCGGCCGGCGGTGGCGGCGGCCTTGACCACGCCGAGGGTCTTGACCGCCATCCAGGTCTTGACCACCGAGGAGAGCAGCGACCCGCCGCGCCCGCCGCCCTGGGCCTGGGACAGTGCCCAGAACGGCAACTTGACCATGATCCACATGGCGGCCAGCAGCAGGAACGGCATCATGGCCCGCGCTTCGGCCGGCGCCATGCCGAACGGCACCACCCCGGGCGCGAAGAACAACCGCAACGACAACGCCAGCGTGAGCGCCTGGCCGGCCTGGGCCACCAGCAGCGCGCCCAGCGCCCGCCACCACTGCCGCGCCAGCGGCTCGGTGTGCGGGAGGGCGTGGCAGGCCAGCGCCAGCGGCGCGGTGACGGTGATCAGGGACAGCAGCGCCAGGCGCACCACGTAGCCGATCAGCAGCCCGGCCAGCAGCACCACGAACGCCGCCACCACGAAGATCAGCCACACGCCCTCCGCGTCCAGGGCGTTGCGGATGATCACGCGCATGCTGTCCGCCGCCGCACGCGCGTCGAGTTGCCCGAGCAGCGCCGTCGCCACCGCGTTGGCCAGGGCGGTGGCCTGCCCGATCAGCCACAACGACAGGTGCACCGCGACGAACCCCACCAGCAGCCGCGGCAGCATCTGCCGGGGCGTGTACCGGTTCTGCAAGGTCTCGAACGCCCCGGCGATCAGGAACGACGCCATCACCAGCAGCCCGTACAACGACACGGCGATGGTGCGGCTGGTCTGCCACAGATCGACCACCGCCGGTACTCGTGCCGGATCGGGTGTGGACAGCAGCGTGTTGCCGAGCATCGACAGCATCGGATCCAGCCCGGACAACACCACGTTGCGCGCGATCCAGTCCCCGGCGTCGTCCATCAGCCCGCCCAGCGGCCCCCGGTCCTCACTGCTGGTAGTCGCCCCGGAACCGCCTTGACCAGGCGGCGGGCCGCTCGGAGCGGGCGCGGGCGGGGGTGTTGGGGACGGCGGCGCGGGCTGGGCCGGCGCCGGGCCGGCGAGCTGGGCGCGGGCGGGCGCCGGGGTGGCCGCTCCCAAGCCGCGGGCCGTGGCCACGGTGCTGAACGTGGCCACGGCCGCGGCGGGGGACGTGGCCAGCGCATAGGCGGTGCGCGTGGCCACACAAGTGGTGGCGGTCACAGTAGGCGCGGTGGCCATTGATCGCAGCGTGGAGGCCACACCGGCCGTACCGAGGAACGCCACCAGCGCCGCGGCGGCCACCACCAGCACGGCCACCGCGCACGCCGGCCGGCCGCGGCCCCGCTTGGCCGCCGGGCGCCCGCGTGCGGGGCCAGAGCTGGCGGGGGTGCCGGTCGCGGGGTGGGGCCGGAACTCGCCGGCACGATCGCGAAGGCGGGGGGTCATGCGGCTGGCCCCGCGCCGCCGGTGAGGGTTTGCAGCACGCCGACCACCGCGGGGGCGAGCATCACCCCGATGAACCCCAACACGCCGGCCTTGATCGCGGCCTTGCCCTTCTCCACTTCGTCGGCTTCGCCGCGCGCGGCCAGCAGCCGCAGGAACCCCACCGACAGGAAGAAGATCGTCACGGTGCCGAGCAGGGAGACCGCCAGGTTGCGGGCGTTGTCCAGGAACTGGTTGAGGCTGATCCCCGACGCCCCGTCACCCGGGGCGGCTAACACGTCCGCCGCCGGGGTGGGCGGAAACCCGACCAGCGCGGCGAGCACTGGAGCGGGGACGCCGCCGGCCCCGCCGTGCGGGCCCACCAGGTGGCCCAACCCCGCCATCAGCACCACTACTGACACCAGCGCCGAGACCAACACGGAGGCCAGCGCGGCGCATGTGCGCGCGGCGACGCGCGCGACCCCGGCCGCCCGACCGCGCGTGCCGGCCGCCGCTGCGTGACCGTCGCCGGTGGGGCGGCCGGAGTCGTCCGGGGCGCTGGTGGCCACCGGTGCCGGTGGTGTCACCGGGGATTGCGTGGCCACCGTTTCCAGGGGGTTCGGTGTGGCCATCACCGGCGGTGCGGCCGGTGTTGTGGCCGGGGCGGGTTGTGAGTCGAGCCGCGGCCAACCGTTGAGTGCGCAAGTGTTGTCCGGCCACCGGGGGGCCGGGGTGGCCGAAGTGCCGTGACCGCTACTTATGTCCCCCGGCCGCGGGTGTCCGCTGCTCATCGCCCGGTCTCCTTGCCCGCGCCCCGCCGGGGCCGCGCGCCCGTGCCGGACCGGCGCCCGGATGTCGCGTCGGTTGGCTGGCGGGTGGGGCGGCGCGCGGGTCGGCTCGCGCGGGCACGCTGCGTGAGCGTGGGCGCGTTCTCCGGCGCGGCGGTGCCGTCCCGGCCGCTGGTGCTGGTGGTGGTGTCGCGCAGGGCGCGGGCGCCGCGGTAGGCGCTCATCAGCAGCAGCCACCGGATACGGGGGTCACGGGCGTCGTTGTGGTCGTGGCGGCGCAGCTCGGACAGGAATCCGCCCAGCGCGGCGGCCTCCAGCTCCGCGCGCAACTCCGGACGCTGGTGTGGGCGGCGGTGTGGTGGGCTGAGCGTGGCGACGATGCGCATCAGGTCGGGCAGCGCGACCGCGGCGGCGGCCACGGTCCAGGCGGCCTGGTCGGGGCTGCTGGTGCGGGCTTGGCGGACCAGGTAGGACCACACCGCCGCCCGGGAGGACGCGCACACCGCCGGGGAGGCCAGCAGCGCGCGCAGCCGGTCCAGCGGTACCGGGAGGTCCGGCAGGTCGGGGAACCGGCGCGGGTGCACAGCCAGCGGGTACGGGCCGGTGACCAGCCACCGGAACGTGTTTTCCAGAGTGGCGAACACCCCCATTCCGGCGGCATTCGAGGAACCAGCTCGATTCTGGTCGCGGCGTCGGTTTTGGGGCCGGTTGTGGTGCTTTTCTTCCGGTGATGTGGCCACGGGCGAGGCTCCTTAGCGATCGGCGAGCAAAGAGACGCGGGAACGTCGCGCACAGGACGCCATAAACGGGTCATCACGAAGTCATCACCAAGTCATCACCTGGCCGCGGCGGAATAGCGCGCGCCGGGCGTGCGGTGAATTCACCCGCTCGGCGCAAACCGGGGCGCCGTCCGCCGGCGCCCGTCCGCCGGCGGCTGAGGCGAGAGCCGCGCAGTGGAAAGTCTTCCCTGGTCAGCCTCGCTTGGAGGCTGGGGTGATGACTCGGTGATGACGGACCTGATGACTGGGTGATGACTCGGTGATGACTGAGTGATGACGCCCGGGGCCGGGTGACGACTTAGGTGATGACTCGGTGATGACCGTGCCCGTCTACAAAAGCTCACACATTCCGCGACACGCACCGGAACAGCGGGCCAAGAAAGAACGCGACCGGTGAGGAAACGCGCGGACCAGTTCATCTGTGCGAAAGGAATACTCCCGTGAATGCACGCCTGTTTCCCGCCGCGATGGCACACGCCGCCGAATGGATTGCCGTCATTCCGCGCCCGGTTCTGTCGTCTTCTGCGCCCTCACCGCTGGGAGCACCGGTGGCATTGGCCGGCGGTGGGGATTGCGGCAGCGCGCCGGGTGGGCTGCTGGGCTGGTGGGGGTGCACCCTGACCGGCGCGTCCGAGCACCTGATGACCGCCCTGTTGCGGCTGGGGGCGGTGGCGCCGCTGCTGGTCGCGGTCACGGCGGCCATCAGCGTGGCGGTGTGGGTGCTGCGGGCGTTCGCCACGATGGGCGCCGCGCAGGGCGCGGTGTGGTTGGAAATCACCCCGCCGAAAACCCTGCCGGCCGGCGCGGGGTTGGCGCTGTGGCGGGTGCTGGCCGGGGTGTTGGGCCGCGCGCGCGGCACCTGGCTGTGGGGGCGCCCGGCCCTGTCCGTCGAGTGGTTCGCCGACCCGGGCGGGGTGCGGGCCGGGGTGTGGCTGCCCGCCGGTATCCGCCCCGGGCCGGTCGCGGACGCGCTGGAACGCGCGTGTCCGGGGGCGCGGGTGCGCCCGACGCACCCGCCGGTGTGGTGGCGCTACCCGTCACGCTGCGTGGAACTCGCCCCCGCGGCCGGCCCGTGGACCCCGCTCATCGACCCCGCGACCGCCCGCCGCGCGGCGGGTCAGGTCGGAGGCAGTGAGGCGGCCGAGGAACCGTTGCGGGCGCTGCTGGGTGCGCTGGCCGGGCTGCGCCCCGGTGAACAAGCCGCCGTGCAGCTCGTCGTGTCCCACCACCGCACCGGGGGTGCCGGCGGCGGGGTGGCCGGGTTGTTGCGCGGGGCCACCCCGGCCCTGCTCGGCGGGGTGACCGGTGCCGTGGCCGCCGGGGTGCTCGCGGTGCTGGACCTGTTCAGCTCCAGCAGCCGCCCGACCCGGCGACGCGCCCGCGGCCAGCGGACCGGCGGGGCGTCCGCCGGTGACCCGGTGCGGGCGGCGGCGGCGAAAGCCGCGGACGCGAAACGGGCGGCCGGGCCGCACCTGCGCGTCACCCTGCGCGTAGCCGCCACCGTGCCCATGCCAACCGGGTGGCGGGCTGAGCGTGCCCGCGCCGGGGACCTCACCGCCGGTTTCGACCTGGTGACCGACACGGAGCTACGGCCGGTGTGGCGGCGGCTGGCGGTGGCGGAACTCCTGGTGCTGCACGGCCACGGCCGCCGCCCCTTCCACGCGACGCTGCCCGAGCTGGCCGCGCTGTGGCACCTACCCACAACACCGGGCCGCTTCGGCCTCACCGCGGCCACCACCCGCTTCCACGACCCCGGCCGTGGTGTCTCCACCGGCCCCGACACCAGCCCCACCACCGGCGCCGGTGACACCGATGCCCGGCCGCGGCGGCAGGCACCACCGCCCCGCCCCAACGGCCAACAGGGCGGCGAGCAGGGCGGCGAACCCGGACACCACGGCCGGCCGCCGGCCGGGCTGGCGCGGCCGGTCCCGACCCGGCCACCGAACCGACCCGCGCACCACGGCCACCCGAGCGACCCCGGCCGGCCGGCCCGGGTCCGCGACCCTCGCCGGGGCTGGTCATGACCCCGCCACCGGCCCACCAGCACCGGGAGGGGCGGCGGTGGGTGGACCTGGCCCGGCCCCTGCCCTCCGCGCTCGCCGTGGCCACCGGTGGACACCGGCTGCTGCTGGCCTCCCCACACGACCCCCGCCGGATGCAACGCCGCTTGTTGGGGCGGGCGAACGCCGGCCGCGCGGTGCTGGTCTACCTCGAGGTACCGGACGGCCGCTACCACCTGCACGTCATCGGGCAGACCGGCGCCGGGAAATCCTGGTGGCTGACCCAATACGTGATCGGTGAGGTACTCGCCGGGCGGGGTGTCGCCCTGATCGATCCACAGGGCGACCTGGTGCGCGCGGTGCTCGACCGGCTGCCCGCGTGGGCGGGTGACCGGCTGGTGCTGCTGGACCCTGACGAACGACTCGCCCCACCCGCCTACAACCCCCTCGCTCCGGCCGTCACCGTCGCCGGTGGCGACGGCGCCGAGCTGGCGCGGGAGTGGGCCGCGGAAAACCTGGCCGGCACCATGCGCGCGCTCTACAGCGCCTCCTGGGGTCCCCGTATGGACGGGTTCCTGCGGGCAAGCTGCCTGACCCTCGCCCGCCGCCCGGACTCCACCGTGCCGGACATCGCGACGTTCCTCACCGATGACGTGTTCCGCCGCACGGTGGTGGCGCGGCACGGCACCCCGGACGGCCTGGGGAATGTGTGGGCCGAGTTCGACGCGCTCACCCCCGCCGCCCGCGCGGGCATGACGGCCCCGTTGGTGGATCGGCTGCGCGCGGTGATGTCGCGGCGGTTCGCCCGCGAGCTGCTCGCCGGCACGCGTTCCACCTTCGACCTGGGCCAGATCCTGGACGGCGGAATCCTGCTCGCCCGCCTCCCGAAAGGCGAGATCGGCGAAGAAACGTCCCGGCTGGTGTCCGGGCTGCTGCTGGCCGGGCTCTGGGGCGAGACCACCCGCCGTTCCCAGCAACCCATCGACCAGCGGTTGGACGCCACGATCCTGGTCGACGAGGCACACAACGCGCTCACCCTGCCCATCAAGATCGATTACGCCCTGGCCGAGTCCCGGGGCTACCGGGTGTCGTGGGTGCTCGGGCACCAACACCGGGATCAGCTCACCGACCCGATGGCCCACGCACTGGACACCAACGCTCGCAACAAGATGGCGTTCACCGTGTCCCCACGGGACGCGCGTGCGTTGGTCCGCCACTACGGCGACCACTTCGCCGAAGAAGACCTCTCGGAGCGGCCCGGGTTCCAGATCAGCGCCCGGACCGTGGCCAGCGGCCACGACCAGCCCGGCTACACCCTCGACACCCTCCCACTGGACCCCCCGATCCCCGGGAGGGCCCAGCACCTACGCGCCCGCGCCCGCGCGCGGGTCGGCCTCCCGCACGCCGCCCGGAAATCCGAGAGCGGCCAGCGCGGTATCGCGGCCACCCCGTACGGGGCATGGCTGTTCGGCTCCGAGCGCGTGTCATGACCGCCGCCAACCGGCCGCCGGCTATCGAGCCGAGCCACCCGCCCTAGCCACCCGCGCACCCATCGCGATCCGCCACGCCCCTTTGTTGATCACTTAGTTGAAAGGCACCGACATGACCAGCTCGCACCCGTTCCCGAACCCTGAGCCGCGTCCCCGTGGGCGGGCCGCCGCCGAAGCAGCCGCCCGCCGCCGCGCCCTGCGCCGCGCCGCGCGCATCGCCCGGCGCGCACGCCGGATCGAGCGCGCCGAACAGCGCGAGCACCAGCACGCCTGCCCGCCGCAATGGACTCCGCAACAGCACGCGGAAGCCGCCCGCCGCCACGAACGCCACCGCATGATCATGTTCGGGGTGCTGTTCCTGCTGTGGACCGGGTCCACCATCGTGGCCTTGGCCTACGTGGTCACCGCCCGCCACCAGGCGACCGGCCACACGGAGCCCCCCACCCCGACCAGCACGGCGGCCAGCACCCTGACGGGCACCGCCAGGGTGGCGGTGGTGCGGCCGGTCGCGTTCACCACCGAGCTGCCGGCCCACACCCCGGCCCACACGGGCACGGCGCCCGCGCCGGGCACCTGGGCGGCGATCCGTCCGGGCAACGACGACACGCGCGGCTGCCGCGTCGCGTCCGCCTCGGCCGAGCGGGAGCCGGGTGGGCTGGTGGTCCGTACCGGGCCGCTCGACATCAGCATCGGCGACCGCGACACCCACCGCGACCGCGACAACGGCCGGTGTGTCAACCAGACCAACACCCGCGACCGGGACCGCGACCGCGACGACGACAAGGACCGCGACCGGGACCGGGCGAAGGACCGGGGGCGGTGCGTATGCGTGATCCCCGGCCACCGCACCGACCGAGACCCGGCCGACTGGGACGAACGCGACCGGGGCGGCTGGGACCGGCCGTGGAACCGGGACTACCCGCGCTCGTCCTGGCCTGGCCCCGGCGGCTGGGACCGGTCGGGGTACGAGCGGCCCGGCAACCCGGGCACGGGCCGGCCGGGTGAGGAGGTCTGCCGCTCCTACCCGCCCAGGGTCCACCCGGACGTACCGAACGGCGGCACCGTGTGCTCCAACCCCGACCGGCCCTCCGGTCGCTGGTAACCCACTCGCCCGCGCACCGAGTTCGGCCACGGCGGCGCACCGTGTTGACCACTCTGTTGATCATGCCCAGGTCCTGGAGTGATGACTCGGTGATGACGTCGTGATGACTCGGTGATGACGGTTCAACCGGTGCGGCCGTCACCGCGGCGATGGCCCGGCAACGGGTCGTCAGCTCGAATGCCGCGGTGACCGCCGCAACCCGTACCCCCTTGTTTGCCCAGGTCAACCACCAGGAGACGTTCCGATGGATCTGCCCCGACTCACCAGTGAAAACCCGCATCCGCTGACAAAATCCCTCACCAAACATGTCCCTCAGTCCCCAACTCGTCCCCCCGCCCGCCCCTCCCAGCCGTCCCGGCCCCCGGGCCACGGCCCGGCCAGCTCGTCCGCCGACCGGCCGCCGACCCGCCCGAGTGGATCAAGAACCGCCGCCGCGCAAGATCAGAAACGGCAAGAGCAGAAACGGCGGTTGACGATCAACGACGCGGTACGCGAGGGCGGCCGGCTCACCCAACGCGACCGCCAGGTGATCGCGCTGTTGGCTGATCACCAGGTGGCCACCGCCGAACAACTCGCCCGGGTCGCGTTCCCGAACCCGGTGCGCGCGCGGTGCCGACTGGTGCTGCTCGCCCAGCGCGGTGTGCTGGCCCGGTTCCGTCCGTATCAGCGGCCGGGCAGCATGCCCTACCACTACGCATTGGGCACGCTCGGCGCGATGCTGCACGCCGCCGCCGCGGGGGCATCGATCCCGACCCCGGCGACAACGGAACGGAACCTGGTCCGCCTGTCCCAGTCGCGCACCCTGGATCACACGCGCGGGGTCGTCGAGTTCTTCACCCTGCTGCACGCCACCGCCCGCCGCACTCCCGGCGCGACGCTGGACCTGTGGTGCAACGAGACCACCGCCGCCGAAGCGTGCATCGGCATCGTGCGCCCGGACGGCATCGGGCAGTGGACCGAGCACACCCCGGCCGGGTCCCGGACCGTGGGGTTCCTCTACGAGCACGACACGGGCACCGAGCCGTTGCGGGTGTTGCTGGACAAGATCGGCAAGTACGGCGAACTCGGGGCGGCCGGCAACGTGCGGCCGGTGCTGATCCAGTTCCCGAATCCCGCGCGGGAGACCAACCTTCACCGCGCCATCCGGGAGCGTTACGGCCCGGCCGGGCCGGCGGCGGTGTTCCTGGCCACCACCAACACCGCCCAGATCACCGCCCTGGGCGATCCGGTCGGGCCGGTCTGGACACCGGTGGACCGGTACGCCGGCCGGTACCGGCTCACCGCGCTACCCGGCTACCGGGGACGGCTGAACCCGTCCAACCCGCTCGACTTGTTCGACCGGGCATGAGCGGCCAGCACGGCGAGGGCCACGCGAGCCACACCCACCCGTCCGACTCGCGCCCCGCCGCCCGCCGCACCCGCCCGCCGAACCGGCCCACCAGCCGCGACCGGCCACCCGCCCGGCCCGGCGGCGGTCCGGCGCGGGAGCCGCTGGCCACCCGCGCGGAGGTAGCCGCCTACCTCCGCATGCCGGTCAAGACCCTGGCCTACTGGGCCTCGATCGGTGAGGGACCGGCCTACCAGCGCACCGGCCGGCACACCCGCTACCGGTGGGCCGACGTGGACCAGTGGCTAGAGCGGCAACGCCAGCCACAACGCTAACCACCACCCGCCACCCCACCATGCAAAAGTTATCCAAGACTTGCGGAAAGACTTGGAAGTCTGGCATGGTGGGGCGCGTGGCCAAGCACACCGACATCGCGGAGCAGCTCCGCACCCGCCTACGGACCGACGAATTCCCGGTCGGCTCCACCTTCCCGGCCGTTGCGCTGATCACCAGCGAGTACGGGGTCTCACCGACCACCGCGTACCGGGCACTCAAGCACCTGGAAAGCCTCGGAGAGGTCCGGGTCGGGCACGGCACCGCCACCGTGGTTCTGTCCGAACCCGCGCCGCGTGACCCGGACCCGCACGCGCTGCTGGCCGAGGCACGCGAGCACCTGAACCGCGCTACCGCGCTGCTGGACGAACTCGCCGACACCCTCACCCGCCGACACACCGAGGAGAGCCGCGATGGCCGTTGATGATCTCTGGTACCTCAAGAAGCGCGACCCCAAGACCAAGAAAAAGCTGCCCTCCAAGCGGCACGGCCGGGGTATGCGGTGGCGGGTGCGCTACATCGACCCGTCCGGCGAACCGAAAACACAGCTCTGCGAGAAGAAGTCCGAGGCTGATGATCTGGACGCGGAGATGCGCTCCGACGTGCTGCGCGGCACCTACCTGGACCAGGAACTGTCTAAGAAGACCGTCAAGGAGTTCGGCACCGAGTGGCACGCCGCCCGGGTGTTCAAGCGCCAGAACACCGAGGACGCCACCGAGCGCGGGTTGCGGCTGCACGTCTACCCGACCCTCGGGAAGTACAAGCTGCACGAGATGCGGCGCACGCGGATTCAGGAGTGGATCAAGGGACTGGACCACCTGGCGCCGGGCACGGTGCACAACCTCTACAGCTACGTGAGCATGCTGTTCGAATCGGCCGTGCTCGACAAAGCCATCGGTTCAAGCCCCTGCGTGAAGATCGACTTGCCCGAGATCAAGTACGACGACCGGGTCATCCTGCGCGCGGACCAGGTTCACGGGCTCGCCAAAGCCATGTTCGAGAAGCTCCGGGCCAGCATTTACGTCGGCAGCGGGTGCGGGACCCGGTTCGGCGAGACCATGGGCCTGGAGCTGGAACACGTCGACTTCCTGCACCGGGAGATCACCGTGAGCCAGCAAGTCATCCGCCACCGCGGCAAAGGCCTGGTCCTCGGACCACTCAAGACCACCTCGTCGTACCGCACGGTGGAGATGCCGGCCGCCACCATGAAAGCCCTAGCCGCGCACATCAAGAAGTTCCCTCCGCGCGAGATCGAGGTCATGGACATGACCGACCCGCGTAAACCCCACGTACGCACCGCAAAGATGATCTTCCCGAGCACGACAGGGAAGCTCATGAGCGGCACCGTGTACGGCTTCCACTGGAAGAAGGCGGCGAAAGCAGCCGGACTCCCGGAAGACTCCCACTTCCACCTGCTCCGGCACTACTTCGCCACCACGCTGATCTTCGGCGGGGCCAACGTCAAGACCGTGCAACTCGCACTCGGACACAGCAAGCCATCCATCACCCTCGACACCTACACCGGCCTATGGCCAGACGACACACAGGAACGGACGCGCCACCTGATGGATGCCGGGTTCGCGGGCGTGATCAACCCACGGGGCGAGATCACCGCGAAAGCCAGCTAGACCCCTGCTCACCCGTGGGCCGGCCCCGTGATGGAGCCGGCCCACCGTCATGCACGCAGAGTGCGCGCCGCATGTTCCCGCCGGCTTATCGGGTGCCCTTCTGGGGCTAGGATTGATTCATCCCGACCGTGTGATGAGAGTTGGCCGTGCGTCCAGTGCATTCAGAACGAGATGCGGCAGGATCGTGAGCGCGTCATCCATGGCCTTATTCAGCGAAGCCGCGCATAAAGATTCGTCCAGGTTAAGGTCGTTTGCCCATTCTTTCGGATGATATCGAGCCAGGTTTGAGAATGCGTACAAGATCAGCCACCACGACATGAGTGGATTCGGCGGTCTATCGCTGCCGGATATCTTCGGCAAGACATATCTAGCGTTCTTGTATCGATGCTCCGGGGCAAAGTTGTCGAGAAACTTGCCGAGGCCCTCAGGGGTCGACCCGACTTCCTCATTTGCCCACCACACTCTAGTTTTAAATTCCTCACCGCTATCTGAAGGTGTTAACGCGCTCTCTTCGGGCCTAGCCAGCAGTGTTCTATGGAGTCCGAAATATTCTTCTCGGAGCTTTGAAAGCCACTGTTCACGATCCTCGGGCACCGATCCAGGCGCGCTAATGGTCGCGTAAGGAGTGAGCCCTTGACGTGACCCTCCCTCAAAGATCGTGGTCGTAATATTTTTCGGATCAAACACAGGACTTAAGGAGAGTGTGGTGTTGTGTACTGGTCCGATACCTAACGGAAATTGAAGGTCTGGGTTGCATGACCATAGGGCGCCGATCTCGACCGGCCCCTTAATGATCTCCGAATTAACTGCCTGCGAAACGTTCTGGTATCCGCCAACCTTCTTTTCAAGTTCGACAGCTGAGACTGTAACCTCCGGCAAAGAGCAAGCCTTTCCGTAGCTCAAGCCGTGATGATCGAACGACCACCGACGGCCCTTTTCGGGTCTTAGCTTCGCTGCACAGATAGCGTATCCCGCTTGAACGAGTCCGTAGTATAGGTTGATTGGCCTGGTCGCGGGAGAGACAACTCTCGCCGCCGCCATCTGTTCGTCGAATTGACGCATAGCTGCATAGAAGCCATCCCTGCGGGAGTTGGACTCCTTGAATAGCGGGCTTTCTCGAAGGGTGGCGCGTATACCCTGCAATCGGAAGTGAATAATCGATGAGTCCTGTGACATGCTCGCTCCTGCGGCAGGCTTGGCTTGACGGTTACGCAAGAACATCGCCACCCCGGCGAGGTTCGTTAACAGTTTCTTAGCGTTGGTTCAGGCCAGGGCCAAGCGTCCTCCGATCGGCCCAGGTACGCCCTGCACTTCATCGATGGCCGCCGGGCACGCGATTGTGGCGTGTCCAGCTCGTGCCCGCCCACCGCACTGACCCGGTGCACAGACGGGAACCCCTTGACCTGTGACTCTGAGTCACCCGGCGGCCGGAGCGTTCGCAATCGCACAGACTGCGCGCCGAACGTGCCCACCGGCTCACCGGGAGTTCGTAGGGTTCGGCGCCACCGGCGAGATCACCACGCCGCACCGACTGAGGGGACACACCGCCGTGGACGATGAACCGGCACTGGTGCGCGCAGCCCCTGACGCGGACCTGGCGGCGTGCTGGCCGCTGCTCGCGATAGAAGTGGGCGAGTGGGCCGAACGGCTGGCCCTGGCCACCGTAGTAGCCACCGTGGACCCGGCCGAGGGGCTTGCGGCGGCCTGGGCCGGCGCCACGATGATCACCCGTGCCGCGCGGGCACTGGGCACCCTCGGCCCCGTCGACGCGACCAGATGGGAACACGCCCGGCCGTGTGCGTCGGCGGTGGTGCGCGCGTTGTCCGTCGCTCCGTCGCTGCCCGACGCCGGGCGACTCGTCCCGGACCGGACCAGGTGGACAACCCCGCACCCGGGCCACGCGCGGCCGTCCCGCGTTGACCAGGGCCGGCCGATTGGGCCGCACGTACGCCGCCGGGGCGGTGACACGGCGGCGGCCGACAACACCCGCACAGGCCTGGTGATGCTCTGCCGGCACCTGACTCGGGTGCTGTCCGTGTTGGCGCTGCGCGCCAGATGCCCGGCCGACCGGGCCGCCGCGGCAGACGCCGCCGGTCACGCCGAGGGGCTGGCCGCCGCGTTGTGCGCCGTTTCCGCGCCGCCTACTCCGGCGCCACTGGCCCGGGCGCACGGGCTGAGACCGGCAAGCCTGCCACCGGCGGCATAGGCCGTGACACACCGCACCGTCAGCAGCCCCAGAACAAGCGCCAGCCAACCCTCGGCCGGCCCGGACTAGACACGGCGCAGCATGTTCGAGCGGCCACCACACGGGAGATGAGCGAAAGTCATCATGAGCAGCAGACCATCGAACAACACCGGCGGGCGGGCCCCCGCGGCGCGCCCCAGCCGCTCCCGCGCGGGCTACTCGTGCCCGTCCACCGCACCCAATCCGCCCCGGCCAACGACACCCCGAGATGGCCCGGCCCGGACCCGTCATTCCCGACGCTGGAGGAACTGGTTCAGGAGAAACGGCGCGCGTTCAAACGTGCAGCCATACGGCTCACCGTGCGTATCGTGCTGGTCGAGATCTGGCTAGCCAGTTTCATCGGGACCATGGTCACGGTACACAGCCAGCCACCCGGGCAAGCCTTCACCAGCATCACGCACCCGTGGATGTGGTGGACCGTTCCCGCGACATTCCCCGTGCTATTTGCAGGCACAATCATGATCATTCAACGTTGTGGATCCTGCTCATTATTGCAGCGCTCGTACTCCGGAGACCTGATTACGACGCGACCGCGATCCGCCGCCACTACCTCGGTCACTAGGTACGCGCTCGGTTCTGGAGCGCTGCCGCCGCGACCCGGACGCGTAGGGGGCTTGCAAGAAGGGCACGGCTGGTTCGAACCAGCGCAGCGCATGCGGGTGCCCGAGATCCCGTACACTGAGCCCCACGCCCCGCCGCCGGTGGCGGGCCGGAATTCTCGGGCCCGCGTGATCTGTGCCCAATTTGTGCCGGATGATCTTCATTCCTATGTTTCGCCTGGTCAGTGACATGTCCTCGGCAGCAATGGCATAACGTGGAAATACGCGACACTCAGCGGCCTGGTCAGCCTTCTTGCAACCTCCCGGGGACGAAGATCGTCATGACCGCAGGTATCCCCGGGCGGCTCGAGCACACCGAAATGTCGCGTATTTCCACGCAGAGCCATAGTGTGCTGGGCCGGGTTAGGACAACTCTCAGGCTGGGATGACGCCCGGGGGATCGCCGAGCCGCCGCGCCGGTCAGTCGCCGACGGGCAACCGCTCCCGCACAGCTCGGGGCAGTTTGGCGACGACCAGGTCGTAGGAGTGGTCGACCATCCAGCGCAGCTCGTCGTCGATGGTGCCGTCCAGCTCGACGGTGTTCCAGTGCCGCTTGTCCTGGTGGTAACCGGGCTTCACCGCCGCATGGGACGCCCGCAGCTCCAGGGCCAGCGCGGGGTCGCACTTGAGGTTGACGGTGGCCGGCGAGCCCTCCAGCGGAACCAGCGCGAACATCTTGCCGCCGACCTTGAACACCATCACGTGGTCGCCGAACGGATAGGTCTCCACCGCGCCCGGCAGGCTGGCGCACAGCTCGAGCACCTCCGAGCGGTTCATCCGGCCGACGGGTTGGTGTACGCGCGGCGGGGGATCACGAGCACGGCGGCCCGGCGCTCCTCCCGCATCACCCGGTCGAAGGTGTCCCAGTCGTCGTGGCTGCCACCGGCCGCGCGGAACACGGTCCGCAGCAGCTGGCGGAGCGCCTCGGCGTCCACCGAGGGGTGCGGGTCGTCCGGGCCGATGATCTCGGCGTCCCCCTCCACGGCCGCCCAGCGCCAGCCCGCGCGCACGACCACCGTGGTGCGCGGGTCGGCGCGCAGGTGGTGCAGCTTTCGGGACCCGCCGGCGGTGACGAAACCGACCACGGCGCCCGCGCTCACCGGGTGGTCCAGCACCCCGGCGTTGACCACCGAGGACTGCGCTCCCCCATCGGCTCTCAGCGTGCTGACCACGCACAGGCCGTGGTCGAGCGGAACCAGTTCGGCGAACGCGGCGAGATCGGTGGCCATGCGGTCAGTGTGTCACTCCGGCGCCGTGCGGCGCGAGCAGCTCGGGGGCGGTCGCGCCCGCCAACCCGAGCAGCGAAGAAGCCTCGGTGACGATCCGGGTGACCAGCTCGGCGACGGTGGGCATGTCGTCGAGCGCGGCGGCCACCTGGCCACCGGGGAGCAGCCCGTTCTCGATGTCGCCCTCCCGCATGGCCCGCCGCATCTCGCCCTCCTCCCAGGCCTGGAACTCGTCCGGGGACATCCGCGCCAGCGCATCCGGGAGTCGCGAAAGGCCCGGGTTCTTCAGGCCCCGGCACGGCGCGTACACCCCCTGGAACACGGCGTCGCCCCACTCCGGGGTGTCCACCACCCGCTGCTTGAACCGCTGGTGCCACTCGTGCTCGACGGTGGCGATGAACCGGGTACCCATGGCGATCCCGGCCGCCCCCATGGCCAGCATGGCGGCCAGCCCGCGCCCGTCGCACAGCCCGCCGGACACCAGCACCGGGCAGTCCAGCCGCCCGATCACCTGGGGCGCCAGCACCATGGTGTGCACGCCGTTCACGTGCGTGTGCCCGCCCATCTCGTAGCCGGACGCGATGATCACGTCGGTGCCCGCCGCGCGGGCCTTCAACGCGTGCCGGACCGAACCCACCTTGGCCTGGTGGATCAGCCCGGCCGCCTGGATCCGGGAGATGAACTCCCCCGGGTAACCCGCCGACGTGGTCAGCGCAACCAGCTGGGAACCGACCCGGCCACCGTCCCGCTTGGCGGCGATCGCCTCGTCGATGCAGGTCTCGCTGACCAGCAGCAGCTCCCCGGTCTCCACCCGGCCGACCGGCACGTTCACCGCGAACGGACGGTCGGTGTGCTCGGCCACGTACTCGATCGCCGCCCGGAACCGGGTGCGCAGCGAGCTCTCCGAGGTCTCCACGATGCTCGGGCTGCTCACCGTGCCCAGCCCGCCCGCCTTGCTCACCGCCGCCGCCAGCACGGTGGTCGGCTGCGGGCCCATGCCGTCCTGCACGATCGGGTAGTCGATGCCGGTCAGGTCCCGGTACCGCTGCCAGGCGCTCACGAGCTCACCTTCTTGAACCGGACCGGAATGCTCTCCGGGCAGTTGGCGATGCCGGGTTTCCACACGATGTCCTCCGGTGCACAGTCCAGTTCGAGCCGGGTCACGCGCGCCAGCAGTTCCTCGAACGCGATGGCGATCTGCACCCGGCCGAGGTGCGCCCCGATGCACCGGTGAATGCCCAGCCCGAACCCGGCGTTGCCGCCGCGCGGCGGGTCGAACCGCAGGCACGAGCCGTCGGGGAACTTCGCGTCGTCCCGGTTGGCCGAGTCGAACCGGATCAGCACCCGGTCGCCGGCCTTCATCTCGACACCGCCGACGCGGACGTCCCGGGTCACGTTCCGCGCGAAGGTGGCCACCGGGGACTGCAACCGGATGAACTCGTCCATGTCCTGGCGCACCCACCTCGGGTCGCGCACCCGCGACTCCAGCTCCGGGTTCAGCGCCAGTTGCATGGCGATGTGCCCGATGGCCGACTTGGTGGTGTCCAGGCCGCCCAGGAAGATCACGTTCAGCGAGCCGAGCGCCTCGTCCTCGGGCACCGGCCGCCCGTCGATCTCCCCGGTGACCAGTGCGCGCAGCACCCCGTCGCGCTCCGGCGGGTGGTCCTGCGCGGCGGCCAGGTACTCGGCGGAGAGCATCGCCAGGTCGAAGAACGACTCCGGGGTGCCCTCCTCGGTGACCCGGTCCACCACCTCGATGGCCCGGGCCATCTTCTCCGGGTCGTCCTCGTCGAAGACCATCCGGGCCAGCGTGCGGGACACGAACGGCCCGGCGTACTGGTTGATCACGTCCACCCGGCCGTCATCGATCCAGCCGTCGATGATGTCCCGGCAGTTGCGCCGCATCTCGTCGGAGTAGCGCAGCGCGAAGGTGCGGGAGAACACCGGGTTCAGCAGCTTGCGCAGGCCGGTGTGCATCGGCGGGTCGGCGTCCAGCGGGCCCAGCCGTACCGGGGTCGGCGCCGGCGAACCCTGCACCGAGGAGAACGTCTCCCAGTCCTCCAGGATTCGCCGCATGTCCTCGTACCGGGTGATCAACCAGAATCCGGTGCCCGCCTCGGTGCGCACGATCGGGCAGTGCTCCCGGGCGTAGGCGAACGCGTCGTACTTCCATTCCTCGTGCGCCGGGTCGAACAGGTCGAACTGGCGCAGCAATGCCGGGTAGTCCCGTTCCGTCATGACCCGTACTTCCTTCGCAGGACGTCCTTCACGACCTTCCCGGAGCCGTTGCGCTCCAGGGCCTCCACGCACACCACGCCGTGCGGAAGCTTGAACCGGGCGAGCTTGCCGGCGGCAAACTCGGCCAACGCCGCGACCGTCGGTTCCGGTGCGCCCGGGCGCGGTACGACGACCGCGCGGCCCACCTCGCCCCATTTCGGGTCCGGCACCCCGATCACGGCGATCTCCGCCACGTCCGGGTGGCCGACCAGCACGTCCTCCACCTCGGCGGCGAACACGTTCTCCCCGCCGGACTTGTACATGTCCTTGAGCCGGCCGGTGACGTAGCAGAAGCCGTCGGCGTCCATCCGCAGCGCGTCCCCGGAGCGGAACCAACCGCCGGGCTCGAACGACTCCGCCGGGTCCCGCCCCCAGTAGCCCGGGGTGATGCTCGGGCCGCGCACCCAGGCCTCGCCGACCGCGCCCTCCGGCACGTCCCGGCCGGACTCGTCCACCAGCCGCAGCTGGGTGTGCCGGACCGGGAAGCCGCAGGAACCGATCTTGCCCGCAGCGCTTCCCCGGGTCATGGAGGTGACCGAAGGCCCCATCTCGGTGGCGCCGTAGCTGGGCAGCAGCGGCACACCGCGTTCCGCGTAGGCCCCGGCCAGCTCCGCCTCCAGGTAACCGCCGCCGAGCTGGCCGTAGCGCAGGCCGGAGAAGTCGGCCCGGTCGAACCCGGGCAACCCGGACATCATCAGGTACATCACCGGCGCACCGGAGAAGTGCGTCACGCCTGGTTCACTCAGCGCGGCCAGCGTGGCTTCCGGGTCGAACCCGGCCGCCACCCGCACGCAGCCGCCGCCGAGCAGCATCGGGTTGGTTACCCCGTTCAGCCCGCCGGCGTGGAACAGCGGCAATGCGGCCAGGTGCCGGTCCCCCTCGCCGGTGACCCGGGCCGGGCCGGCCATGTTCACCGCGTTCCACACCAGCGTGCCGAAGGTGATGATCGCCGCCTTGGGCCGGCCGGTGGTGCCGGAGGTGTACAACAGCTGCGCCGGTTGGTCGAGCGTGTTGTCGTGCGCGGCGGGCGCCCGCTCGGCGGTGTCCAGGGCGGCGTCCAGGTCGTGTTCGGCGCCGGGTGTTCCCCAGCTGGCTCTGGCCGGCACCGCCAGGGCGTGGGCCTTCTCCGCCCAGGCGGCGTCGTGCACCAGCGCGGCCGGCGCGCAGTCGGCGACGCACAGCTCCAGCTCGGCCACGCTCAGCCGCCAGCTCAACGGTACGAAGATCGCGCCGATCCGCCAGCAGGCGAACTGCAGCTCGAGCAGCCGGGTGTCGTTGTGCGCCAGCGCGGCAACGCGGTCACCCCGGCGCACCCCCAACCGGTCGGCCAGCACCCGGGCCAACCGGGCCACCCGGTCCTCGGTGGCCCGCCAGGTCCACGCCCGCCCGGTGGCCGCGTCCTCCAGGGCGGGCGCGTCGGGATGGTGGCGGGCGTTGTAGGCCACCCAGTCGGTCGCGGGAGCGGGCCGCATCAGCGGCCGCGTTCGTCGCGGGCCAACGCCGGCGCCTTGGGGTGCGGCATCGGGTGGGCGGTCGGCGGCGCCTGGTCCGGGGCCTCCGCGCGGACCCGCTCCACGGCCGCCGCGTAGGCGGTGATCAGCCGGTCCTCCATGGCGTAGTCGAACTTCGCCGGGTACATCGGGTACTCCTCGGCGGTGACCGGATGGGCCAGGAACCAGTCCACCGCCTCCCGCATCGCTTCTTCGGCGCCGACCACCTGGCGGTAGCCCAGCTCGTGGCGCGCCTTGGTGGCGTCCAGCAGCATGTGCGGGCGGCCGGTCGGCGGGTACAGCTCGACCAGCGCGGAGGGTGCCATCACCGAGGGGATGCCGACGAAGTCCAGCTCCGCGCCGAGCAGCCCGGCCACCGTCTCGGCCCACTGCCGGATGGAGAACTGGTCGTCGTCGGCCGCGTTGTACACCTGCCCGTCCGCCACCTCCGGCTGGTCCACGATCTTCAGCAGCAACTCGGCCGCGTTGCGCGCGGCGCAGCGGGAGATGATGCCCAGCCCGTCGTCGGGCAGGATCATCTGCCGCCGGCCGTCCAGCACCCGCTTGATCACCGACCACTCCCACGGCACCAGGCTGCGCGGCCCGTAGATCGCCGGGAAGCGCACGTAGGAGGCCCGGTACGCGCCGCTCGCCCGGTGCCCGAACACCGCCCGCTCGGCGGCGATGATCGGGCGGGCGAACTTCGGCACGTGGTCCGACTCGTCCGAGCACGGGCCGTCCTCGCGGGCGTTCACCCGCATGCCGAACGGGGTGTTCCGGTCCGGCTCCAGGCAGCCCCGGTACGCCGGCACCCCACCCACGCCGACCAGGTGGCCGGTGCGCCCGGCGAACACCTCGGCGATCACCTTCACCCGGCCGTACATGGCCAGCACCACGTCGAACGTCTCACCGCCGACCGCCTCGGCGAGGCTCTCCGCGAAGTGCGGGTCGGCGTGGATGTGCACCACGTCCGGCAGTCCCTCCGGCTCGTGCACGCCCCGGTGCAGCACCCGCACCTCGTGCCCACGCCCGACCAGCCCGCGCACCACGTCCACCCCGGTCGACCCGGTGCCGCCGATCACCAGTGCGCGCACGCCGGCCTCCTCGCCCTCACTTTAAATGGCATGTTCGCCATATAGTCGCACGGAAGCCGGCCGCTGTCACCCCCCGAACGCCTCCACCACGGCCAGGCTGTCCTCGTAGACGTGGTATCTGGTGATCAAGCCGCCGGATACCGTCAGGTGCAGGGCGAAGGCCATGTCGAACCGCCGGCCGGTGCGCGCCACCAACTGATCGCTGCGGCCGAAGAGGACCGCGTTGTCCCCGTCGAACAGCATCCGGTCCACCCGGACCCGCCCCTTGTCCGGCGGGCACACCGACCGGAACACCCGGAAGTGGTCGGCCACCTCGGCCCGGGTGGCACGCGGGCGGATCCAGTCCACCAGCGGGTGCTCGGCCACCGGCCAGGACACCGACCAGTCCACCTCCGGCGCGTACAGCTCGACCAGCCGGTCGACGTCGGGCCCGCCGATGCGGCGGAGGAACTCCTCGACGGCGGCGCGGGTCCCCGGGTTCGCCCCGGTGGCCACCGCGGGCGCCGGCGCCTCGGCGAACTGGTGGTCGGCCAGCACCTGGCCCGCACCGTCCAACCGCAGCACGATGAAACCCGTCCAGGCGACCGGGCCGCCGGCCGCCGGCACCATGTACACGGAGAAGCGCACCAGGTCGTGATGCCCGACCGCGTCCCCGGCGCAGCGGAACTCGAACCCGCCGTCCCGGACGAACTGTTCGTACGCCTCGGCGACCCGGACGGTCAGCTCGGCCTGGCCGCTGAAGGTGCGCTCCTCCAGGTACTGCACGGCGTCCGGCGCCCAGAGCGCGGCCACCTCTTTCTCCCGCACCCCCGGGTCGGGCTCGTTCCACACCGCCACGTACCGGTTCACCAACTGCTCGATATCGGTCATGCCCGAACGCTAAGCCCGCTTCCCTGACACCTTTCGTCAGTGGAGTTGGGCAGACTCGAAGACATGCGCGCGAGCCGCCTGGTGTCCGTCCTGTTGCTGCTGCAGAACCGGCAACGGCTGACCGCCCGGCAACTGGCCGAGGAGCTGGAGGTGTCCGTCCGCACCATCTACCGGGACGTCGAGTCGCTCATCGCGGCCGGCGTGCCGGTGGTCGGCGAGCCGGGCCACGACGGGGGCTACCGCCTGCTCGGCGGGTACCGGACCAGGCTCACCGGCCTCACCGCGGCGGAGGCGGAGACGCTGCTCCTCACCGGCCTGCCCGGGGTCGCCTCGGAGCTCGGCGTGGGCCCGCTGCTCGCCGCCACCCGCCTCAAGCTGCTCGCCGCGCTCCCCGCCGAGCTGCGCGAGCGCGCGGGCCAACTGGCCGACTGCTTCCACCTGGACGCCCCCGGCTGGTACCGCGACCGCGAGCACGTGCCCCGCCTGGCCGAGCTGGCCGAAGCGGTCTGGCAACGCCGGCCGGTCCGGCTGCGCTACCTGCGCTGGGCCCAGCCGCACGAGATCGAGCGCACCGTCCGGCCGCTCGGCCTGGTGGTCAAGGCCGGCACCTGGTACCTGGTCGCCCAGGCCGAGCGGATCCGCACCTACCGGGTCTCCCGGATCCTCGAGCTGGCGGTATTGGACGACACCTTCGACCGCCCGACCGGCTTCGACCTCGCCGCCTACTGGACCGACTACCTCGACCAGTTCGACCGCCGCCGCCACCGGGCCACCGCCAAACTCCGCGTCACCCCCGGCGCACTCACCCACCTGCCCGGCGCGAGCGTCCTCTCCACGACCCCCGACGGCCGGCACGAGGTAGAACTGCCCATCGAATCCGTCGAATGGGCCGTCCCCGAGCTCCTACGCCTCGGCGGCGATGTGGAGGTACTCGCCCCGGACGACCTGCGCGCCGCCATGACCAAGGCAGCCACCGAACTCGCCTCGCTCTACCCCGTCGAAGGAGCACAACGTGAATGACATCGTGCAAACCGGTAGCCGGAGTTAGGCGACTACGTCCAGGGCGGCGCGGATGATGCTGTCGGTGTCGATGCCGTGGTAGCGGTAGACCTCGTCCAACGAGCCGGACTGGCCGAACCCGGTCACCCCGAGCGGCACGTGCGGCACCTGGTGCACGCCGGCCAGGAACGCCAGTGTGTGCGGGTGGCCGTCGAGCACGGTGACCAGCGGGGCGGCCCGGTCCGCCGGGAAGGCCTGGTCCAGGATCCAGCTCGGCGCGTCGCCCTGGCCCCGGCGCGAGCGCAGGGCGCGGAAGAGCAGGTCCGGGCTGGTCACGCAGACCACCTCGGTGGCCACCCCGACCTGGTCCAGCCGGTCGGCGGCTTGCAGCGCCTCGGTGACCATGGCGCCCATCGCGGCGATGGTCACCTTGGGGGCCGCCGAACCCCGGCGCAGCGGGTACGCCCCGGCCACCACCTGGCGGCGGCGCCGCTCCCGGGCGGCGGGGTCGGCCGGCACGGCGGCCAGTGACTGGTCCACCGGGCGGGTGGACAGGCGCAGGTAGGCCGACTCGCCGTCCGGCCGGCCGAGCTGGGCCAGCGCGGCGAGCAGCGTCCACTCCACGTCGATGGCGAACGCCGGCTCGTAGCTGACGCAGCCGGGCTGCTCGATGCCGATGGACGGCGTGGTGATCGACTGGTGCGCGCCGCCCTCCGGCGCCAGGGTGACCCCGGACGGGGTGCCGACCAGGATGGACTGCCCGCCGGCGTACATGCCGAACGACCACGGCTCCAGCGCCCGCTCCACGAACGGGTCGTACATCACGCCGATGGGTAGCAGCGGTTCGGCCCACCGGCTCCAGGTGGCGCCGAGCTCGCCGAGCAGCCCGACCAGGTTGGTCTCCGCGATACCCAGCTCGATGTGCTGGCCGGCCGGGTTCTCCCGCCAGTGCAGGATCGTCTCGGCGTCGTCGGCGAACCAGTCGCGGCGCTCGGTGGCCGACCAGACGCCCACCTTGTTCACCCAGCCGCCCAGGTTGGTGGTCGAGCTGACGTCCGGGCTGACCGTGACCACCCGCCGGGCCGCTTCCGGCGCGCTCCGGGTCAGGTCCAGCAGCGCCCGGCCGAGGGCGGCCTGGGTGGTGGCGGTTCCGGTGGGGGCCGGCCGGCCGATGTCCTCCGGCAGGGCCGGGGGTCCCACCGGCGAGACGGGTTCCCGGTGCAGCCGGGCGGCCACCTCGCTACACAGCGACGCGGCCGCGCTGCCGGCCGGGAAGCCCAGCCACGGCCGGTCCGGATCGGCGCCGACCTCGCCGGCCAGCGTGCGCATCTGCTCGTCGGTGAGCAGTGAGGAGTGGTTCTGCGGGTGGCCCTGGGTGGGCAGCCGGTAGCCCTTGACGGTGTAGGCGAAGATCACCGTCGGGCGCGAGTCGTCGATCTCGGCGAACGCGTGGTCCAGCGCGTCCAGGTCGTGCCCGCCCAGGTTGCGGATGGCGTCCAGCAGCGTTGCGTCGTCCAGGTCGTCGATCAGCGCCCTAACGGCCTCGGGTTCCTCCCCGGGCAACCGCTCGCGCAGCTCGGCGGCGGTGCAGCGGAGCAGCCGCTGGTACTCGGGGTTGCTCATCGCGTCGATCCGGTGCCGCAGCGCGGCGCCGCCGGGGCGGACGAACAGCTCCTCCAGCAGCCGGCCGTACTTCAGCGTGAGCACCTGCCAGCCGGCCGCGCCGAACATCCCGGCCAACCGCTCGGCGGCGATGTTCGGCACCACCCGGTCCAGCGACTGGCGGTTCAGGTCGACGATCCACACCAGCTCGCCGAGCTCGGCCACCGCCGGGTCCAGGATCGCCTCCCAGATCGCGCCCTCGTCCAGCTCGGCGTCGCCGACCAGCGAGAACTGCCGGCCGCCGCCGGTCTTCGCGCCCACCGTGCTGCGCAGGTAGCGCCGCGACAGCGCGCCCCAGATCGGTGCGGTCGCGCCGATACCGACCGAGCCGGTCGAGTAGTCCACCGGGTCCGGGTCCTTGGACCGGCTCGGGTAGCTCTGCAGGCCGCCGAACTCGCGCAGCGTGGTGAGGTACCGCTCGTCCAGCTCGCCGAGCAGGTAGTTGATCGCGTGCAGCACCGGCGAGGCGTGCGGCTTGACCGACACCCGGTCCCCCGGCGCGAGATGCCGGAACCACAGCGAGGTCATGATCGACACCATCGACGCGCAGGAGGCCTGGTGTCCGCCCACCTTCAGGCCCGACGGGTTGGGCCGCACCCGGTTGGCATGGTGCACGATCGCGCTGGAGAGCCAGAGCGCCCGGCGTTCGATCTCGCCGAGTGTGCCGATCTCGGCGGCCGCGTCTCGGGGCCGGGCGGTGCTGGTCATGACGTTGCTCCACTCGCTGCGCTGGGCAGAATGATGCTCCATTGCATCAGTCATGGCCGGTCTGCTCAAATGAGACCGAGAAGATTGAGCAAAGTGCTCGCTTCAAGCGGGTTCGTGGGCGATGGAGGCGGGCACCCTGCGCAAGGTCGACCGGATCGACGTCACGGACGCCCGGCTGCTGCGGGCACTGGTGGAGCAGCCGAGGGCAACCGCGGTGGCGCTGGCCGAGCGCCTGGGCCTCTCCCGGAACACCGCCGCCGCGCGGCTGGCCCGGCTGGAACAACGGGGCGCGCTGGACTCCTTCGAGCAGCGGATCAACCCGGCCGCACTGGGCTACCCGCTCACCGCGTTCGTCACCACCCGGGTCACGCAGCGGCGGCTGGACGAGGTGAGCGCCGCGCTGGCGGAGATCCCCGAGGTGCTGAGCGTGCAGGGCATCACCGGTCAGACCGACCTGATGGTGCGCGTGGTGGCCGCCGACGCCGACGACCTCTACCGGATCGCCGGCCAGATCCTGGCCATCGAGTGGGTGGAGCGCACCGACACCGCGCTGGTCATGCGCGAGCTGGTGCCGTACCGCATCGGACCGCTGCTGCGCCGCATCGGCTGACTCGAGCGCTCAGGCGGCGAACCAGTTCCGCTGCTCGACGTAGTGCACCGGAATCGGCCGCTGCTCGTGCGGCGCGGTGCCCTCCAGCGGGCGGATCGAGTCGAGCGTGCTCGGAGCCCAGTCGCGGACGTCCCCGAACTCCTGGCACATCTCCTGATAGATGTCCGGGTGGCTGGGCGCCGAAACGCTCGCGTCCACCCAGCCCGACCACGTGGTCAGTTCGTCGAAGAGCGGCGTCATCGGATCCATTTCAACCCCCCGGTCTGGACAGCTTGTACGTCGGTTAGTTCGCCGGGGGCCGCCGACACCGTTACATCTCGGTGACCTTGTCACCTGGTCAGGTGGCCGGCCGCATGCGTTGACTCCGAACGCTAAGGGCAGCTAAAGTCGTTCCAGCTCGGCACAGGTGTCGGTGTGAACACGACCACCCTCACCGCCCCGAGCGCTCAGGGTCTCGGTGTGACTACGCCGCGGAGGCCAGGTTTCATCCACATGTTTCCTGGTCGTGCCCGCGTGCGCGCGGGCCGTCCCCGTACGTCTGGACATGCTCCGATGCCACCGATCAAGCAGTATCCGCTGGTCAGGTTCGTCGCTGACGGACTGCGAGAAACGATCAAGTCGTTCATCACCGATGAACTGCCGCTGTACCGCCTTTCCTGGGAACTGCACACCCGCATCGAGTCGTTGGCCGAGGTCGCCGACGGCCGCTCGCTGGCCCGGTTGCGCTCCTGGCAGCGCTACGTCGAGGCGCTCGACACCGTGCTGCGCGAGACCGGCCGCGAGGGCCTCACCGCCGCCGAGGAACACACCCTCGGCGAGGCGCTGCGCGCGCTTCGCGGCACGCTCGACGAACTCGACCCGCCCAACCGCACCTCGGCCGCGCCACGTCCGCTGCCGACCCCCCGGGCGCCGATCTCGGCTGACGTAAGCCGGGAAGGGATGGCAGCCAGCGCCTGAAATCGCACGTCAGAGTAGGTAACGGCCCCGGGCGCGGCCAGCGAACCGCCCCATGGCCCCGCCCGGGTCCGTACCTATTCGAACTACTCGAACCGCAGCGCCTGGATCGGCCGCATCAGGGCCGCCCGGCGGGCCGGATATCCGCCGGCCAGCAGCCCGATCAGCAGGCTCACCCCGAAAGCCACCAGCACCGGCTGCCAGGTGAGCATCGGCACCGGCAGCTCCTCGTCGATGCCCAGCATCACCGACTCACCGAGCTTCGCCAGGCCGATGCCGAACACCACCCCGACCAACCCGCCCAGTGCGGTCAGCAGCACCGCCTCGGACAGGAACTGCCGCATGATGGCCGTGGTCGTCGCCCCGACGGCCTTCCGGATGCCGATCTCCCGGGTCCGCTCGGTGACCGAGACCAGCATGATGTTGGCGACCCCGACACCCCCCACGAACAGGGAGATCGCCCCGACCGCGACGATGAAGATGGCCAGGAAGTCGATGTAGCGGGTGGACTCGCGGAGCAGCTCGGTGAACGTCTTCACGTTGAAGTCCCGGCCCGACGGCGTGCGCACGCGGTGCTGGGCGTCCAGGACGGCGGTCGCCTCGGCGGCGAGGGCGTCCACCGTCCTCGCGTCGGTCGACTTCAGGATGACCTGGTCCACCTTGCCGTTCTCGTTGCCCACCAGGTAGGCCCGTGACGTGCCGAAAGGCACGATCGCGGCGTTGTCGTTCTGCCCGTCCGGCTTGAGCACGCCGACCACCCGGAACACGCTCTGGGCCAGGCGGATCCGCTGCCCGACCACCTTCTCGCTCGGGTAGGAGGAGCCGTAGAGCAGGTTGATGGCCTCCTCGCCGAGCACGACCACCCGCTCGTCGTTCTCGATCTGCTTGGCGGTGAGCCAGGAACCAGCGGTGATCTTGCGGTCGATCATCTCCAGGTAGTTCTCCGTGGCCCCGATCAGCGTGGCCTTCGCCTTCCGCTGGCCGGCGGCCGTCACCACCGTGGCCACCATGGCCGGGGAGACCGCGGTGACGTGCGGAACCTTGCGCGGGTCGGACAGCTCGGCCACGTCCGCGTCGGTCAGGTGCTGCGGCACCCCGCCGTCCGGCACCTGCCCCTTCGCCGGCGTGATGGTGACCTGGTTGGCCAGCTTGGCGAACTCCCGGTCGAAGTTCACCCGCATCCCGTTGCCCATCGCCATCAGCACGATCACCGACATGACGCCGGCGATGATCCCCACGGCGGTGAGCAGTGAGCGCAGCCGGTTGTTGGTCAGGCTGTGCAGCGCCGCGCCCAGCGCCTCCCGCAGCTGCCCGGCCTGCACACCCAGGCTCGACCTCGTCGGGACGGCCCTGCTGACCAGCGCGAACGCCACTCTCGGGTCGGTCGTCGCCGACTTTTGGGGCCGGCTTCGGGCGGGGCGCCGCTCCCCCGGCCAGGCCGGTTGGGGCGGGTACGGCGGCCGTGCCGGGTACGAACGCCCTGGTAGGACGGCACGAGTCGGCTCGGTCCGGGCCGGTGGCACCGGACGGGCCGGGGGTTCCGAACGGTAGGACGAGGGCCAGAGCCACTCCGGGTGCGAGGGCAGCGGCGCCAGGGCGTCGTCGGTACGCGGCGGGAGCGTCACGGTGGCCCCGAACGGCCGGCGCGCCACGCGACGCCACCAACCGGGCCGGGGCTCCGGGACCAGCCGTCGATAACCGCTGGCTCTCGGGATCCGCACGGTCGGCGGCTCCGGCTCGTCCGGCCCGCCGCCGTCCACCGTCGTGGTCGCTGTGGTGGTAGTCGTTGCCGCGGTTGTGACCGCGGCTGCCGACGGCGCCGCAACCCGGACCGGTGCCGCCTGACCCGCGGGTTTGGTACTCGGAGCGTGCGTAGTCGTGATCGTGGTGGCCCGCCGCTGCCGGCGCGCGAGCTTGCGGTGACCCGCGCTGCAGTAGCGGCGGGGGTCGTCCTCCGGGATCGGGTTGTCGCAGCCGGCCAGGCCGCACACCTTGGCGCCGCTCACCGACGCCACCCCCCGTCGACCGCTGGTTCCGGAGTGGCCACTGAGGTCTTCGTGGCCGGGGGTACAACTGGGCTCTCCGTGGCCACCGGGGCGGCTGCAGCCGCCGAGGCTTCCGTGGCCACCGGGGCCTTCGTGCGCACCGAGGCGTCCGTGGCCACGGATGTCCGCGTGGCCACCGGGACCTCGGCCGCCGTGGCCACCGGAGTGGCCCCGGTCACGGCCAGCCGGCCAACCCGGGCGGTGGCCGGGGCGGACGTGGCCGCGGCGCCGCGGCCCGGGGTCTCCGCCGGGCGTCCCCAGCCGTGTCCAGCGGCCGTGGGCATGGCCATCCTGGCCGGGGTCACCGGGGCGTGTCCGGTCGACCGCGGCCGCTCGTCGAGAGGGGTCCGGAATATTGACGGCGCGTGCATGACGGCTCCCGCGTCCGCGCGTCGCCGGTGCGCGGACGAAAGTCGGTGGAGGCCGGTCGCGGACCAGTGGCCTCGATACGGCACGGGACATCAGGAGGCGGGCCGTCCACCGGCACCCGAATCTGCCCACGCCGGACGGCTACCGCACCGCCCAACCTGGCTGAAAAAGAGCGCAGCAAACTAGAGGTAAGCGCCTCCAGAGCGCTGACCTGCGCGTACCCGCTACCCGGAGGTCCGTCCGTGGCACATTCACACCGAGGGACGCCGGCTCCACCGAATGCGCTGAGTCCTCGCAGTCGCTGGAGCTACCAGGCACCCGGAACCCGCGAAGCTCCAGGCACCTTCCAGGGTAGACACCACCCCCTCCGTGGACAATCACAACTCGGCGACGATCAAGTACCGCCCGGTTGGCTGCCCCCGGACCCGTGGCCGGCCCGCCGGCCGCGGCCACCCCGGGCGCCCGCAACGGCTGTCCGCGGCCGCGGCTCGGCCGGCTGGCCACCCCGCTCGTGGCCGCCCGGCCCGGCCGCCCAGCGGCCAGCTGGCGGGCGTGACCGGCCACCGATGGCCGCCCCCACCCCGGCGGACACGGACCCGCCCACGCCCACCATGGCCACCGTGGCCACCTGACTGCACCCCCGTGGCCAGCGGATTTGGCCACAGCCGGCCGACTATGCCCGGACAGTTGAAACGCCCGCCGGCACCGGTGACGGCGCCGGCGGGCGTTTCCGCCGCGGGTCGGCTCAGGGGCAGTTCAGGGTCAGCCCAGAGCCTTGGCGATCCCGCTGAAGATCGAGTCCAGCAGCTTCCCGATCCAGGAGCCGCCGTCACCCTCGTCGTCCTTCCCGGAGTGCTTGCCGCCGCCCTGCGCACCGGACGACCTGGGCTTACCCGACCCGGACTCCCCCTCGAGGATGTCCTGCTGCTCGTCGCCCTTCTTCCCCGAGCCCCCGCTGCTCAGCCCGAAGTCCGAGCGGTCGCTCCTCGAGGAGCCGTCGGCCGAGCCGACGTCGCCCTCGTCGTTGTCCGGCGACCGCTCCGGCACCAGCGGCCCCGCCTCGGCGACCAGCCGAACCGGGGTCATCTCGGCGGCCGGCGCGGACACCGGCTGGACGGCCAGCGCCCCGGCGAGCAACGCCGCAGCCAGCCCGGGCAACGCGACGGCAGGGCTCGGACGGGACATCGTGATCACCACTCCAGGAAGCGTCTGTGCAGGTCAAAGCGGGTATAAGCGTGGGAACGACGAACATGCGGAGCTGGCGGACGGGTCGCTCCGGGGCTACTTCACCCAGGCCCTGCCCAGCGGTTCATCCACGGTACGACTCACGCGGAAGACCTCAGCTCCGGCTGTCGCCGCTTGGTGCCGTGCGGCAACGTGCCGAGAACGACGGTGATCACAGGATAGCCATGACGTGCACCGCTGCAACCGAATGAATCCTATGCGGCGAATCAGCCTTGCGGCGAAAGGACGCTCCGGTATGCTTGATTCGCACGCACCACTGGTGTGTGTCCTGGTCGATGTACCCAACGTTGCCGGCGTCCGGCACTTGGGGCACGGTCTCCGCGTGAGTTGCACCGCGGCTGGCCAGTCGACCTGGGTCGATGTCGCGCGCTCCGGACTCGGGGTGTGTGGTGTCGGGCTCCCGCGTGTAGGCCAGCCGCGGCAAGCCGGTCGATCCGTCTCTTCTTCCTGGGTTTTCGTGCGGTGGGCAGAAAGCTGTCCGCCGGCGGGCTCGCGGGCGCAGGTGTGTTGGTTTCGGTCACCGAGTCTGCCTGGAGTGGTTTCGCGATGTCGTGGGCGACGGTCAGGGCTGGGGGGCGACGCGGCTGCGTCGTGCCACCGGTCGTGCTGCCGTCGTCCCTGCCCACCGTGTTGCGGGTGGCATCGCGGTTGCCGCTTTCGGTGTTGTTGGCCGGGATCGGGTTGGCGTGGTTCGCGGTGGCGTGGCTGTCACCGGTCCACGCGCAGTCCGAGTCGGTCTCTGGCCCGGTTGTCGACACGGTCGCCCTCGCGACGCCGTTGCGTTCCGCCGAACCCGCCGGCAGCGGCGGCGATGGCAACGGTGGCGGTGGCGGTGGCGGTGGCGGTGAACACGACGGGTCGGGTAATGCCAGAAGCAAGGACTCCAGCGGCGGCAACTCCAGCGGCAAGTCCGGCGGGAGCAAGTCCGACAAAGGTCCCGGCGAGGACCAGACCGGCAAGGCCGCCGGCCAGAGTGACAAGGGCAACCCCGACGGCCAGAACGGCGGCCAGTCCGGTGGTACCCCGCGTGAGCGCGGACCGGACGAGCAGCAGGCCGACAACGCGGCCAGCAACAGCGACCGCAACCCCGGTAACGCCCGGACCGGTCACACCGGCCAACCGGCGAGCCAGCGGACCGGCCAGCAGCCCGACCGGGAACAGACCGACGCGGCGGCCCGCACCCGGCAGAACCAGCCCGGCAGGGCGGGCACCGGCGAGCAGCCGCAACCCGATCGGCAACCGGTCAACACCGCCACCGGCCAACCCGGGCACCCGACCGCGACCCAAACCGGCGCCCAGACCGAAGAGCCGCAAACCTTCGCCGCCCGGCCCCGCCCCACCGACAACGCGGGCACAACCACCACCGGTGACTGCGGCCAATCCGGCACCTGCACCGCCCAGACCGCCAACCTGACCCGCCCACAGGACGGCGAACACCAGGCCACCGGCGAACAGACCTGCCAAGCCGCCGGCGGCACCGGCTGCGTCTCCCCCGGCCAGGCCGCCCGACAAGGCGGCACCGGGACCGGCCCCACCCGGACGGCCAGGTCAACCGAGACGGCCATTCAGCCCCAACCGGACCAACAACCGCCCGGCCAATCCAACCCGGGCAGCCCGGCCACGGTGGGCAACGGCGGCCAGACCGGCAACGCCGGCGCGCCCACCGCCGCCACGGGCCAGCAAGCCAACGCCGGCCAGGCCGACGCCCGCAACGCCTCCGCCGAGCCGGACTCCGCTCAGCGCACCGACAACCGCCCCCAGGACACCCTCGCCGGCGCGGACCCCCCAACCCCGGGAACCAACGCCACCAACGCGAACCTGACCCACTCCCCCGGCGCAACCACCACCAGGGCCGTCACGGCGGGCGCACAGCCCAACACCACGGCCAACCGCGGTTCCACCGCCACCACCGCGACGGCGCGCAACGCCTCACTGGCAGTCCCACAGCGGCGCCCCAACGAGCAGGCGACCTCCGACAGCCCGGCGGTGAACAACCCCCAGGCGCCGGTCCCATGCGGCGCCGGCACCTGCCCAGGCACACCCCCCGGCCAGCAACCCGGCGCTGCTCCGTCCACCAACCCGGCTACCAACTCTGCTGAGTCCCCAGAGCCCCAGGACGACCGGGCCAGAGAACTCGGCAACTTGATCCTCCGTCCCGATCTGGCCAATCCCGGCCGTGGCGAACAGCCCGGTGACGGTGACCAGAAACCCGAGCTGCCGACCGCCCCGGCGCCCCCCGGCACGAGCAATCTCACCAACCCCAACGGCGGCACCGGCCAGGCCGGGGGCACCAACCACAACAGCGCCACCAACCCCGACCAGGAACTCGACGACGCCGAACGCGCTCGCCAGGCGCTGAACCGGACGACGACTCCTCAGCCCAACGACCCCCGAACCTCGCCACGCCAGCCCCGCGCCTCCCCGAAGTCGCTGTCCCCGCTGATCGATCCCGACCGGGGATCGGACACCTCGCCGAACCTGGGCGGAGGCAAGCCGAGCACCACGGATCCCATCGCGGGAATCCTGGCGCCCTACAAGGACCCGGGTAAGCCGTCCCTGCTCCCCACCCCTGGTGAGCCAGGGAGCTCCTCCCGGGGCGAGCCCCGGCCGAGCAGCGGTGAGCTCCCCGGATCTGGTCTGAGCACGGAGCAGCTCGAGGACTACGCCAAGCAGTACCTGGGCGGCGAGGAGGGCTTGAGCCCCGAGCTGCGGGAGAGCGCCGAGTCTTCACCCGAGACGGTGTCGAGCTTCAACCCCGACTACACCGATCACGATCGCAAACCCACCCGCGAGGAGGTCCTGCGGGCACGCGACAACCTGGCCGAGGTGCTCAAGAACCGGCCACGCACCCTCGATGCGCTGGCCCCGGCCGGCCCGGGCGGTTCGGAAACCCCCGAGCGACGCGCCCAGCGCGCCGCCGAGTCACTGATCCGGCAGCAGTCGCAGGTCGACCGCGGCAGGGTCACCCGCGACCCGAAGACGGAGAAACGCCTCGCCGACGAGGACGCCTCGCTGGACGCGTTGCAAGCGGCCCACAACCAGAGGGTCGCGGACTTCCGGGCCAAGGGTGGGACAGCCAAGCAGGCCGAAGAGCTGAACGCCCAAGCACGGGATCTCGACCAGCGCCGTGACGCGCTACTGACCGAGCGGATCAACACCGACGTGTCCGCGATCAAGAAGTACCAGGAGGTCGCGGGCAGAGCCCGTGAGCTGTTCGGAAACGAGGGGATGCGCCGGCTTGTGACGGCCGGTGGGCTGCCGGTTCACGAGGCAGTCCACCGCATTGCCCAGCAAGGTGACCCGTCGGGCGTCCGCGACCTGTTCGGCAAGCTGGGCCTGGACATGCCCGGCTTCGACCGGCTCAACAACCCTCGGACAAAGGCCGACCACGACGCCGCGGAAGCGCTCAAGGACATCCTCGCCAGCGGGAACGGTCTCGATTCGTACACCGCCGGGTTCTCCCCGCAAGACCGGGCAGAGCTAGACAGCTACATCCGTGACAACAAGATCGACCTGTTGCTCCGGGGCGGCGAGCAGGCAGCCCAACAGATCCGGCAAGACCGCGGCAAACCCCACTCCTGGCAGGGCGGCTGGCTCGACACCCCGATCGTCAACAACGCGGCTGACGACCTCAACGAGATCGTCAGCGGCACGCTGGCCGGCCTCCCCAGACACGCATCGGACCTCGCAGCCGAATGGGGCAACACCGGCAAGGGCCAAGCACATACCGCCCAAGACGCAATGTGGGGCCATCTGGCATCCGGCCTCGACCTGACCGACCACCGCCTCGGCGGCGAAACAGACCAACAGGCCTCCCGCAGGCTCTTCCCGTTCAGCCACGAATACGTGGACAGCCTCAAGGAGTACGGCGCCAGCCTCGCCAACCGCTGGAAATCACCCTTCACCGAGGGCGGGAAACAACTCGGCAAGGACTACTACGAACGACCCCTGCAAACCGTCCTCGAGGACGCCAACGTCGTCCTCATGGCCACCGGCGCCGGTGGGCTCGTCAAATCAATCATCCGCCCGCGCGTCAATGCCCATCGCGTTGCCTCGCTCGCCCAACGCCTCGACGGCCAGGTCCCCGCCCACCGAGCGGCCTTCGCCGACGACCTCGACCTCACCAAGAAACAACGCGCGGGCCTCCCCGAACTACTCGCCAGCCACCCCGATTACGCCACCTTCCGCGCACACGACCGCGACTTCGTACGCCGCCTCCACCCGCGGTGGACCGGAGCGACCAACCACAAGGCCGGATTTGCCGGCGAGCCGGACCCAGCCCTGGCGGCCGGCCACTCGTCCCGGTTCGGTGAAGAGTCGGTGACCAGAGACCGGGGCGGCTTGATCACTCACGTCGGCGGGATGCCCGTGGAACGGGCTGCCAACGATCTTGTCGACAAGCACGCCGCCCGCATCATGGACCTGGAGGCTTCCGGAACCCTGCGCAGGGGCGACATAGGCCCGAATGTGTCGATCATGGTGGACCTACGCACCGGCGACTTCGTGCCGTACGTGAATGGCCGTACCTCGCTGGCCGCGGGATCGGTGCACCCCGTGATGGGCGAGCGGTACGGCGTTCTGCGCGCCGACGGGCCGTACCCGCAGTTTGACCGGCGCACCGGGGAACCACTCACGAAGAACGGCCGTCTCGTGAGTTCGGACTTCCCGTACATGGCGGACCCGTTGCGGCACGCCGAGATGAAGGGCGTGAACGAGCTGCTGTGGCGGCGCGGCAAGCACACGGACGCCGCGACACTGAACGAGTTCCTCATCGTCAACCGCCACCTCGACTGGCGGAAACGTACGTGGACACCGATCCCCAACTGCGCCAACTGCCACCGCATGACCGAGGGGGCCACCAGCCTGTCGGGCCGGTCGACCCACCCCCCAGGCCACCCGGACAGAAGGCTCCTGGAGGACTCGGTCGGCGGACGCCAGCGCGACGTCACCGGCTTCCCCAGCGCCGGGGAGATACAGAACAAGCACGGCATGCCGGCCAAGGACCAGCGGGCGTTCCAGCGATTCGCCGACCGGCTGGGCCTTACGATCACTGTCCGCCCGTCCAGCTTGTTCTCCCTGGCCGACCGCCTCGCCGGCACCGGAATCCCCAAGACCAAGGACATCAAGAACAAGACCATCAACGAGTACGACGAGATACTCGACCCACAACTGAAGGGGCAGCGAGGCCGGGTCGGCTCCTTCAACCCCCGCGAACCGGTACGCGGAAACCTGTCCGACCAGGACTGGACCGCCCTGCGAGCCCGTCACCAGCAACGCCTGGAGGAGTACGCCGACCAGGAGCAAAACCTCGACCGCCTCGTTGCTGACGGAAAGGTCAAGGTCGACGGAGGAGTCGTCTACGGCAAAGACAAGCACGGGGAGTGGAAGCCGTACGTGGCCGACAACGACATGTTCGACATCCGGAAGACCGACACCGGCGAACGCCTCACAAGAGAAGAGGAAAAGGAACTGATCAGAAAGATGCTCGACGAGGACATGGGAGTCGAGCACGGCCCGCACATGTACTGGAAGCCGAACAATACCGTTGAGCAGGGTATCTACGATCGGATCGTGCACAACCACCGCTCAGGGGGTGAACCGTTGATACGGTTCAGTCCGAACTCCCCGCCCACGCTCGTCGACGGAACGGGAGACCCGCTGCAATGAGCGCACCCTCAACCCCAGCCGGATTCGAGCGTTTCCGCGCCGGACGCGACGCGATCATGGAGGAAGGCAACCAAGCCAAGCAACAGGCCATCAAGCTGGACCGTTCCGCAAACGAGTCGGACCAGATCATGGCCGGCGAGTACTGGTGGGCCAGGCATGCGGCCTCGGACAAGTACCGAGCTTTGCTGCCGAATGTGGCGGTGTCTCGCTGTCCGTTCAGCGGGGAACTGCTGACCTGGGCGCTCGACACCGTCGACCTGGACGGCTGGGCCTGGAACTACGATGCGACGGTCCGGCGCATGCCGAAGCCGCCGAAGTACTTTCTTGCGTTCACCGGGGCGATGCGGTTACACGAGCCCGTGACCAGCAAAGCCATCCATGTCGAACCCGGCCCAGGGGTGCCCGGGGTCATCCCTCATCTGTTCGACTGGCCGAACACCATCGGGGTCATCGCGCAGATCGACGTCGGCCCGCACATCGGGTGGCCCATCGTCTACTACACCAGCAGCCAGCCGGCCAAACCCGGCGGCTACTACCTCGGATACAACTTCTGGGCCGAAGACGACTACTCGGTCCACGACGGCACCGGTGAATGGGTTGGCTGGGGCGCAAGAAGAGCGTTCACCCCGGACTATGACTTCGAGCTCGAACCCTGGCTCGACTCCGGCCAACTCCAATGGATCCAACCCGGCGACGACACCATGACCCTCCACCAAGGATCCACCGGCTGCCCCTACCTCAACCTCGACGGACCCCGCAAGCTCCCCACCATCCGGCACGGCAAGATCGAGTACGGCCCGGGCTACCCCGATTAGCCCTGAACCAGAACCGCATGCCATGAGCACCCCATCAACACCCGCGGAGTTCGAGCGCTTCCGCGCCGGGCGTGACGCGATCATGGAGGAAGGCAACCGAGCCGAGCAGCGGGCAATCGAGCTGGAGCGTTCTGAGAACGAGTCGGACCAGATCAGAGCCGGCGATTATCGCTGGGAGATGGACAAGGCGCTGGTCAAGTATCGGAAGTTGTTGCCGGAGGTTGCGGTGTCTCGCTGCCCGTTCACCGGGGAGTTGCTCACCTGGGCGCTGGATACCGTCGACCTGGACGGTTGGGCCTGGAACTACGACGCAACCATCAGGCGAATCCCGAAGAAGCCACCGAGGTGCTTTCTTGCGTTCACCGGGGCGATGCGGCTACACCAGCCCGTGACCAGCAAAGCCATCCACGTCGAACCCGGCCCAGGGGTGCCTGGGGTCATCCCTCATCTATTCGATTGGCCGAACACCATCGCGGTCATCGCGCAGATCGGCGTCGGCCCGCACATCGGGTGGCCTATCACCTACTACACCAGCCAGCAGCCGGCCAAACCCGGCGGTTTCTACCTCGGATACAACTTCTGGGCAGAAGACGACTACTCGGTCCACGACGGAAACGGTGAATGGGGTGGCTGGGGCGCGAGAAGAGCGTTCACCCCGGACTATGATTTCGAGCTTGGGCCCTGGCTCGACTCCGGCCACGTCCAGTGGATCGAGCCCGGCGACGACAGCATGACCCTGCGCCAAGGATCCGCGGACTGCCCCTACCTCAACCTCGAAGGACCCCGCAAGCTCCCCACTGTCTGGCACGGAAAAATCGAGTACGGCCCGGGCTATCCCGATGAGCCCTGAACCAGAACCGAACGCCATGAGCACCCCATCGACCCCTGCGGAGTTCGAGCGCTTCAGCGCTGGCCCATGGCCGGCCACGCCACAACAGGCCATCGCGCTGCAGAACCAGCTGCGCCCCCTGGCCCGCGTCGAGGATCCGGGGCCAGACCAGGTGTACACCGTGGCCGGGATCGACGTGGCCTACCGCACCGACGACGACGTGATCGCCGCCGCCGCGGTCGTGCTCGACGCGGAAACCCTGGCCCCGCTGGAGACCGCCACCGCGCACGGTCGAGCCGCGTTCCCTTACCAACCCGGCCTGCTGGCCTTCCGCGAGCTGCCCGCCATCGCCGCCGCCCTGGAGAAACTCACCATCCCGCCGGACCTGCTGATCTGCGACGGCAGCGGGCTCGCCCACCCCCGCCGCTTCGGGCTGGCCTGCCACCTCGGCGTGCTGCTCGACCTGCCGACCATCGGGGTGGCGAAAACCCCGGTCGGCCCCTACCGCATGCCGGACCCGCCACGCGGTTCCTGGACCGAAATCCGCGACGACGACGGCGTCGTCGGGCGGGCACTGCGCACCCGCGAGAACGTCAAACCCGTGTTCGTATCCGTCGGCCACCGCACCAACCTGACCACCGCGTGTGCCCACGTACTACGCCTGTGCCGACACCGACTACCCGAAACCACCCGCCGAGCGGACCACCTCGCCCGACACGCCCTGGCCAACTCGCCCTCCGGCGAATCCGTTCCCCCAACCACGCGCGCACAGCCCTGACGGCCGCTACGGGCGCCCCGCCACAAGGAAGACCACCACCGGCGCGAGCATCAGGTCCGACGGGTCGGGGCCCCTGTGGAGCATCGTATTCACACCGGAGAGTTCCGAACTGCGCCGAGCCAGCCGCCATACTTGCTCCACGGACAACCAGTTCGCGGCGGCCACCCCGGCGACGAACTCCGGCACCTCGGCCAGAGGCCGCCGCCGTCGTACGCCATCCCGAGCCACTTCGATGAGGCACGCAACCAACCCGAACGCAAGCCAATGGGACCAGCTCACCGGCGCTTCCAACGACCTGTCCAACCACGCGCTGATCGGTGAAACCCCCAGGAAACCTACGAACGACTCGTCCCGTTCTCCGCCGGCATCCACCAGCTCGGCGCCAACATCACCAACCGCCACGCCACCCTGCTCCACGGCGACACCAGCCAACTCGGCACCGGCTACTACAACCACCCCTCAAGACCCTGCTCAAGGACTCCACCCCCCTGCTCCTGGTCACCCCGGGCGCAGGCCTACTACGCGCCGGCGCCGGCAAGATCCTCACCGGCACCGCCCGAGCCGCCGGCGCGCTGCGCGCAACCCGCGACACCGCCCTACTCGAACACCTCGACCGAACCCTGCCCACCTACGGCGGCGGAACCTACGAGGTGTGGAGCAAGAACAAGAAGAACCTCGGCGAGTTCGATCAACAGGGCCGCCAGACCAAGGGGCCGGCATCAGGAAGGCGCCTACAAAAATGATCAAATGGGTAATTGAAGAATACGAGAAGGCAGAGCTAGGGTATCTGACTAGGATGATAGCCACCGTCGGCGTGGATGCGGAGTTCATCCGGCGGGTTTGGTCACTTCCCGACGACGACCCCGGCTATGGCCTGGAGTGGCCAGTGACTCCAGAGAACCTGACCGAAGTACAACCACACGTCGTTGAAACAATGGACCTGGATGCGTTCGACTATTTCCTCTGCGACGAACCCGCCGGCGCCGCCGACGAAGGGATTCAATAGCCAGGCCGCGACGCGTTGGCCGATGCCTCAGCCCAACCCGGGTGCGGCGGTTCCACGAACTCGGTTATCCGCTGCCTCCGCCGCTGCCCACGGTTGCCCGCGTGCAGTTCGGCCCGGACCTGCCTGACCCGAGGACCGGCATGGCCCGAACCTCATGGAGTACTACCCGCCCCAAACCGTCCTGCTCACTGCGGACCGGGTCCTTCGGCTGGTGGACCAAGGTGGGTTGGACCACTGGGTACCCCGGCTCGGGTACACCGGCCCGCCCGGCAGCCCCGACCGGCGAATGTCGTCGGGGCCGACGGCGCGGTGGCCGCCCACGGTGGCGTCCGGGGCACCGTGGCCGTGGTGGGCGGCACACTGGCGGCCGGCGGGATGCTCTACAGCACCGGCGTCGTTATCGACAACGTCATCGGCCGGCGGACCCACGGGCTCAGCAACGACTCACTCACCAACCCCGACGCCGCCCTCGACACACTCACCCTGGCCGGCAACACACTCGGCGCGGGCTGCTCACCCCCTCACTCGCTGAGCTTGCCACGTTGCTGGAGGAAGTGTGCGCGTCTCACCCAGGATCTCGACCAGAGTCTTCCGCGCCCCCTCCAGGTTCTTCCTCCTCGGGTCGGGGCTCGAGCGACGTAGGCTCGATCAATGTGAGTGAGTTTCGCCTGATCTGCGAGATCGAGCCACCGATGCGGCCGGACCTGCGGCATGCCCGGCACCAGATCGGGGTCCTCGCCCCGGTCGCCGACTCGTTCCTGATCCCGGACAACCACATCGGGCGGGCGACCGTGTCCAGCATTGCGGTCGCCCACGAGGTGGCGGCCATGGGCGGGCGCAGCATCGCCTGCCTCAACTCCCGGGACCGCAATCTGCTCGGGTTCCGTCGGGACCTGCTCACCGCCGCGGCTTACGGGGTGGACCAGTTCCTGTTCGTGCGGGGCGATGCCCCGAGCGTCGGGCAGCGGACCAGCCAGCTGACCGTGCGCACCATGATCGAAGCGGCCCGCCGGGCGACCGACGAGGCGGCGTTCGAGGGCGTCGCGCCCTTCCGGGTCGGGGTGACCGCCGCGCTGGGCCGGGGGTTTCCGGCGTGGAAGCGGGACGCCGACTTCGTGCTGACCCAGGTCAGCTACTCGGTCGAGGCGCTGCTGCGCTGGCGCGAGGCCAACCCGACGGAGCTGCCGGTCTACGTCGGCGTGATGGTGCTGGCCAGCGTGGGCATGGCCAAGCGACTCGCGGCCACGATCCCGGACATCGAAATCCCGGACGAGCTGGTCCGGCGGGTGGCCGATGATCCGGCCGCCGGGGTCGCGGCGGCCTGTGAACAGGTGCTGGCACTGCGCGAGTCCGGCGCGTGCGACGGGGTCCACCTGGTGCCGGTCAGCCGGTTCCGCGAGGTCGCGGCGGTCCTGGAGCGCACGCTCTGATCATCGACACGGACATCGGCGGTGACGCCGACGCCGCGCCCGGTTGGCCGCCACGCTGACCGCCCGGGTGGCTATGGTGCGGCCGTGCACGAGTTGCTGGTCGAAGCGTTGGCGCCGGTGCGGCGCGACATCCGCGCGACCGGCCTGCGCCCGTTGCGGCTGCGTGAGATGGAGCCGATGGGGTACGAGGTGCCCGACAGCGCTTCGGCAATGCTGCGCGGACGCAACGGCTACGGCATGGGCGTGATGATCATGCTGCGGGAGCCCGAGGCGGACCGCATCGCCAGGGCGACCGAACGAGTGCAGGAGTTCGTGATCGAGGAACTCTGGTACGACTCCCCGACCAACTGGCCACCGTGCCCGCACCACCCGGTTACCCATCCGCTGCGGGTGGAGGTCCGGGACGGGGCGGCTACCTGGGTGTGCCCGCGCGATCAGGTCACCGTCACCCTGGTCGGCTCGCTATAGCGACGGTCTCGCAATTATCCAGCTTTCAATCATCAGGCTCCTGAATTCACTCGGTCAGGTGTTAGCCAGGTCATTGCGCAGCCGATCACCGTCGCGCCGACATGGCCAAGATCAGGCAAAACGCGACATTTCTAAGGATTTGCCTGATTTCTTTAGGTGCACTTTATGTTGAGCATCCCTCAAATTCAGTGGACCATACGGGGGCACGCGCATCGTCGCGCCGGCGGATCTGCGAGCCCGGTAACCCGTACGTAACAAACTGGGAAAGGTCAGGCGAATGGAATTCGCGGACAAACTGGATGCGCTCACCGAATTGGCCGAACAGTTCGGGACCCCGTGCGGCGACCGGCTGGCCCCGATCCCGGGTGAGTCGTGGCGGTGTGTGCTGCCCGAGCGGCACGGCGACGACGGCCACCTGGCGGAGGACGGGACGGCCTGGTGAACACCCTGTCCAAGCTGGTGATCGGGGTAGAGCACACCGTGGTGTGCCGAGTCGGCGAGCAGCACATGGTGCGCCGGCTGCTGCCCGAGGTGGACGAGTTCACCCGCAAGCCGGAAGTCATGGCCTCGGGCTGGCTGGTCGGCATGTGCGAGTGGCCGGCAATGGCCGCGTTGCGCGCCTACCTGACCGACGACGAGTGCTCGCTGGGCAGCCGGATCACCATTTCTCACCTGGCCCCGATCCCCGCCGGAACCATATTGTCGGTAACCGCTCGTTGCACATCGGTGAACGGGCGGTATTCCGAATGGTCGGTGCAGGCCCGGGACGAACGTGAACTGGTGGCCACCGGCACGGTCGGTTTCGTGGTCGTTCGCCTGGAGGATTTCGTGCGTGACCGACTGGCCACGAGGCTCAGCGCCTGAGCGCGGAAAACGCCAATGGCAGGCGGAGGAAACCGGTGTTGCCGGATATGGGCATCGCCAACGGCTCGCCGGCCAGGCTGAGCGCGCGCAGCCGGGCGGCCAGCACCGGCAGCGCAATCGCCATGTCCGCCCGGGCCACCGCGTGACCGAGGCAGTAGTGCACGCCGCCGCCGAAGGCGAAGTGCCCGCCGCGCTCAGCGGTGATGTCGAAGCCCGGATCCGGCACCGCCGCCGGATCCGTCCCGGCCGCCTCGGCGAACAGGTGAACCGTGGTGCCCCTGGCGATCCGCAGGCCGCGGAACTCCAGGTCCTCGGCGGCCTCCCGGGTGATCCACGTGGTGGTCGGGTTCACCCGCATCACCTCCTCCACCGCCGGCTTGCCCAGCTCGGGCCGCTCCGCGAGCAGCCGCCACTGGTCGGGGTGTTGCGTAAATGTGTGCAGAGCCAAACCGAGCTGGTTGCGGGTGGTGTCCATGCCGCCGAAGATCAGCAGCACTATCGCGTTACGCAGCTCGGCCTCGGTCAGCCGGTCCTGCTCGGTCTGCGCGGCCACCAGCCGGGAGACGAAGTCCTCGCCGGGGCTGCGCCGGCGGTCGGCGATCAACGTGTCGGCGTGGCCGTACAGCCCCTCGAGCGCCGCATGCACCCGGTCGATGTCCCGCCGGATGGTCACCGCGAGCGCCGCGCCGAGGTCGCCGGACCAACGGGCCAGGGTGCGCCATTCCGAGCGGGGCATGCCCAGCATGATCGTGAGCACCTGGGCCGCGAACGGCTCGGCGAACTCGCCGATGAACTCGCAGCTTCCCCGCTCGGCGAAGCCGTCGACCAGCTCGTGCGCCAGCTCCTGGAAGCTCGGCGTGAGCCGTTGGATCAGCTTGGGCGAGAACGCCGGGGTGAGCAGCCGGCGGATGCGGGTGTGGTCGGCGCCCTCCAGGTTGAGCAGCGTCTTGGACCACCAGTCCGCGAACGGCCCGCCGTGCACGCCGTTGCGCTCCGGCCAGCGGGCGCTGCCCTGCACCAGCCGGCGGTCCTTGAGCAGCTCGTTCACCTCGGCGTGCCGCAGCACCGCCAGGCCGTAGTTGGTCCGCGCGTACCAGCCGCCGTCGCGCGCCGCCCGGACCGGTTCGGACCGCACGGAGAACGTCGGGTCGGCGATGTCGAAGTAGGGCACCTCGTCCGGCGCCAGGGTGCTCGCGGTCATCACCCACACCTACAAGACCGGACGCCCCGGGACAACCCGGAACGTTGTTACCGTGGTTCGTGCCCATCGAGTCCCGGCGCGAGCAGCTGCGCGACTTCCTGCGCACCCGCCGGGCCCGGCTGACCCCGGGCGACGTCGGCATGGCGGCGGGCGGGCGGCGCCGCACGCCGGGCCTGCGGCGCGAGGAGGTCGCCGTGCTGGCCGGGGTCGGGGTGTCCTGGTACACCTGGCTGGAACAGGGCCGGGAGATCAACGTCTCGCCGGAGGTTCTGGACGCCATCGCCCGGGCGCTGCGGCTGACCGACGCCGAGCGCACCCACCTCTACCTGCTGGCCGGGCTCAATCCACCCCAGCCGGGAACCAGCACGAAACCGGTCACCGCCGAGCTGTGCCGGCTGCTGGAGGCCTGGGCGCCCCGACCGGCGCTGCTGCGCGATCGGTACTGGAACCTGCTCGCGGTGAACGAACCCGCGCGCGAGGTCTTCGGCTACCGGGACACCGACCACAACTGCCTGGTCAGCTTCTTCACCAGCGCGCTGTACCGGGACATGCACCTGCACTGGGCGGCGGTGGCGCCGTCCGTGGTCGCCGCGTTCCGGGCCGACGCGGCGCACTCCCCCGGCGACCCGGAGTTCCACCGGCTGGTGGACGACCTGCGCACGGTCAGCCCGGAGTTCGCCGAGCTGTGGGCCCGCCACGACGTGGGGACATCCGGCAACGCGGTCAAGGCGGTGCGCCACCCGGAGCGCGGCGAGCTGATCTTCGACCTGACGACGCTGGCCGTGGTCGAGCACCCGAACCATTACCTCGAGCTGTACCTGCCCAGGCTGGTGGCGCCAGACCCCGGATACGCACGCCCTGTCGGAGCCGCTCACCCGGCCGCACGCTGAGGGCATGAGTGAAAGATTCGAGAACAAGGTCGCGCTGATCACCGGCGGCACCAGCGGCATGGGCCTGGCCACCGCGCGGCGACTGTTGAACGAGGCGCGAGGGTGGTGATCACCGGACGGGACAAGACCCGCCTGGACGCCGCCGCGGCCCGGCTCGCCGGCGGGGACCGGGTGCTCGCGGTGCGGGCCGACGCGGCCGACCTGGCCGATCTGGACGCCTTGACCGACACGATCCGGGACCACCATGGACGGCTGGACGTGGTGTTCGCCAACGCCGGCGTGGCCACCTTCGTCCCCACCGGGGAGCTCACCGAGGCCGAGTTCGACCGGGTGGTGGGGATCAACTTCAAGGGCGTCTTCTTCACCGTGCGGGCGGCGCTGCCCCTGATGCCGGACGGCGCGGCGATCGTGGTCAACGCGTCCTGGACGCTGCACCGGGGCCTGCCCGGCGCCGCCCTCTACGCGGCCACCAAGGCGGCGGTGCACAATTTGTCCCGGACGCTGGCCGCCGAGCTTTCGCCCCGGCGCATCCGGGTCAACTCGGTCAGCCCCGGCTACATCGCCACGCCGATGTTCCACGACGCGATCCCGGTCGAGGAGCACGCCGGCGTGCTGGCCCGGATCGCCGCCGACCGCTTCGGCACCGCCGAGGACGTGGCGGACGCAGTCGCGTTCCTGGCCTCCGCCGAGGCGTCCTACGTGAACGGGCAGGACCTGGTGATCGACGGCGGGTTGGTCGCGGCTATCCCCGGCTGAGCTCCCCGGCCAGCACCGAAGGGAGCTCCGCCAGGGAACCCAGGATGTGCGTGGGGTGCTCCCCGGCCAGTTCCTCGGCGGTCTGCGCGCCGGAGAGCACCCCGACCACCATGGCGGCGCCGGCCGCCCGGCCGGCCCGGATGTCCAGCACGGTGTCGCCGGCGGCCAGCACGTTGGCCGGGTTGTCCACCCCCGTGCGGCGCATCGCCTCGACGATCATGTCGGGCTCCGGCCGGCCGGCCGCCACCTCCGGCGCGCACACCACGCCGTCCAGCTGCTCGCCGACCCGCCAGCCCAGCGAGGCCAGTAGCGGGTCGGTCACCTGGCGGTCGAACCCGGTGGTCAGCACCACGCGGACGCCGCGCTCGCGCAGCTCGGCGATGGCCTCGGCGACGCCGGGGAGCGGCCGGGGCGGCGTCTCGGCGTAGGCGGTGTGGAGCCGGGCCACGAACTTCTCGTGCAGCTCCTCGGCCGCGCCCGGGTCACCGGTGAGGGCGGCCAGTGCCTCCCGCTTGTCCGCGCCCATCCACCGGCGGATGTCCGCCTCGGCCGCCGGGGTGCCGTGCTCAGCCACCACCTCGGCCAGCACCCGGTACACCGCCCCGCCCTCGTCGACGGTGGTGCCGGCGATGTCCAGCGTGGCCAGGGTGATCATGAAGCACTCCCGAGACGGTGACGGACCAGCGCGGAGAGCCGGTCGACGGCGACGATCAGCACCAGCACAACCAGAATGTGCGTGAGCATCTCGTCGAACTGGAACAGCTGGATGGACTGGTTGATCAGGAAGCCGATGCCGCCCGCGCCGACCAGCCCGAGCACCAGCGAGGAACGCACGTTGACGTCGAACCGGTAGAGCAGCAGCCCGGCGAGGCGAGGCGTCACCATCGGCAGCAGGGCGTGCGCGGCGATCTGCAACCGGCCGGCGCCCGCCGTGCGCAGCGCCAGGGCGGGGCCCGGGTCGGCGTCCTCCAACGCCTCCGCCCAGAGCTTGCCCATCACCCCGACGTTGTGGCAGATCAGCGCCAGCACGCCGGGGAACGGGCCGAGCCCGACCGCCGTCACGAAGATCAGCGCGAACACCACGTCCGGCACCGCGCGCAGGAAGGACAGCAGGCCGCGCGCCGACTGGTAGACCCACCCGGCCGGCGCGGTGTCGCGCGCGGCCAGCAGGGCCAGCGCCAGCGAGGCCGGCACGGAGAGGGTGGTGCCGAGCAGCCCGATCCACAGGGTCACGGCGGCCCCGGACAGGCTGGGGCCGAGCACCTTCCAGGACAGGTCCGGCGGAATCGCCTCGGCCAGGAAGTCGGCCATGCCCCGCCAGCCCTCGACCAGCGCGGTGAACGACACGTCGGTGGCCCGCCAGGCGATCACGTGCACGACCAGCAACCCGGCGGCGATCACCCAGCCGATGGCGACCGTGCGCGGGCGGCGGGTCTTCGGCGGAACCGGCAGCCGGCGAACCGGCAGCGTCGAGGTGCTCATGTGACCGGCTCCAGTACGCCGTTTGTATACAGGTGGTGTACCGGTTCGGTAGGCAGGCCGTCGAGCACCACCCGCCCGTCACGCAGGCCGACGATCCGGTCCGCGTGCCGGCGGGCCAGCTCGGGCTGGTGCAACACGGCCAGCACGGCCAGGCCCTCGCCGTGGGCCAGCTCGGCGAGCAGCCCGAGCACCTGCTCGGCGGCGGACGGGTCCAGCGCGGACACCGGCTCGTCGGCGAGTACCACCGGCGCGCGCTGGCAGAGCGCGCGGGCGATGGCCACCCGCTGCTGCTGGCCGCCGGACAGCGACTCGGCCCGGTCGTGCGCGCGATCGGCCAGACCCACCCGGTCCAGGCAGGCCATGGCTTCCTCGCGCAGCGCCCGGGGGAACAGCGCCGGCACCAGCGACCGGCTCAGTGGGAGCCGGCCGAGCGCCCCGGCGCACACGTTCTCCAGCGCGCTGCGCCGGCCCACCAGGTGGATCTTCTGGAAGACCATCGCGATGTCCAGCGGGTGACGGGGGCGCCCGTTCACGGTCACCGTGCCGTCGGCCAACGGGGCCAGCCCGGCCGCCGCGCGCAGCAGGGTGGACTTGCCGGAGCCGTTCGCCCCGAGCACCGCGAGCAGCTCCCCCGGCGCCACCCGAACGTCCACTCGGTGCAGTATCTGGCGGTCGCCGTAGCGCACGCCGACCCCGGTCAGGGTGAGCATCAGATGTCCTTCTCGGTCAGGCCGAGCGCCTTGGCCAGGTCGAACAGCGGCTGGTAGGTGGAGCGGTCCACGGCCACCAGCGGCCCGGGCGGGCTCACGTCGAGCAGCGCGCCGATCTGGCCGACGGCCGCCGGGTCGAGCTTGAGCAGCGCGTCGCGCACCGCGTTCTTGAACGCCGGGTCCAGGTCGCCGCGCACGGTCACCGGGTCGTTCGGGATGGGCTCGGACTTCCAGACCTGCCGGAACTTGTTCGGGTCGAAGGTGCCGGAGCCGGTGGCGGTGGCCAGCTGCTGCGAGTTGATCTCGGCGGCGTCCACCGCGTGGTTGGTCAGGGCGAGCAGCGCCTGCGGGTGCCCGCCGGCGTAGTTGATGCGCACCTCGCCGGTCGGGATGCCGGCGTCCACCAGTGCCTTGCGCGGCAGGGCGTCACCCGAGGTGGAGCCGACCGAGGCTAGCGCGAGCGAGCGGCCGCGCAGCTGGGCCACCGAGGTGATGTCCGAGTCCTTGGGGACCCAGATGCCGGCGGTGTAGCTGGACAGCTTGCCGTCGGCGCTGCCGAACGAGGCCACCGCCTCGGCCTTCGCCCGCTGGCTGGCGAACACGTAGCCCAGTGGGCCGAAGATGGCGACGTCCAGGCGGCCGTTCTGCATCGCCAGCACCTCGGCGGAGTAGTTCTCCGTCACCTGGATCTCCACCGGGCAGTTCAGCGACTTCGCCAGCGCGTCGCCGAGCACCCGGGCGGCCGGGGTCAGCCGGGCCGGGTCCTCGAACGGCTCGATGCCGAACCGGATCTTGCCGTTGGGGCAGGTGGCGGACCGCGGGGTGGACGGCGTGCCGCAGGCGGTCAGGGTGAGCAGGGCGGTGGCGAGGAAGACCAACAGTCCTCGGCGGACGGACATGGTGAGCTCCGAGTTTTTCGAGGGTGTTCGGCACGGATCGGTTCGGCAGGGATCTTCGGCAGGGATCTTCGGCAGCGATCGGAGGGTCAGAAAGTGTCGAGTACGGCGGGGGCCAGCCCGAGGGCGGTGGTCATGCCGATCCCGGAGGTCACCGAGACGGCGGTGACGCCGGGCTCGACCGGGGCGCGGAGGAACTCGCCTTCGGCGCTGGCGTAGACCCCGCGCCAGCGGCGGACCACCCGGGCTTCGGCCAGGTCGAGCAGCTTGCGGGTCTCGGCGAGGAGCAGCTCGTCCCACTCCTCGTCGGCCCACGGGTCGGGCGTGACCGCGTAGGCGTGCGTGTCGCCGACCACCAGGTCGCCGTCGGGCAGCTGGGTGAGCATGTGGTTGACCACCGCGTCCAGCAGCTCGGGGCGCTCGACCCGCCAGCAGCGGCGCAGCCCGCGGGCGCCCTCGGTGCCGGAGAGCGCCGGGTAGCGCAGCATGGAGCTGCCGGTGAGCAGCGCCGGAGCCACCCGCGCGCCGGGCACCCGCAGCTGCAGCATGCGCAGCACGCAGCGGCGCAGGCCGGCCTTGTCGGCGACCTCCGGCAGCAGCCGGTCCAGGTTGTGCCCGACGCACACCACCACGCGGCGCGCTCGCAGCTCGCCCCGGCCGGTGCGCACCAGGCCCGGTTCCACGCCCAGCACCGGCGTCGACCAGTGGAACCCGACGCCGCGGCCGGCCAGCCATTCGGCGATCGCGCCGACCGCGCGGCGCTGCTCGATGCGCAGGTCGCGGGGCAGGAACGCGCCGCCGTACAGGCCGGTGGATGCCACCGGAACCCGCGCCCGGACGCCCTCCGGGCCGAGCAGCCGCACGTCGTCCCCACCCCGCTCGGCGGCCAGCTCCTCCAGGGCGGCCATCTCCTCCGGCGCGCGGGCGACGACCACGGTGCCGCACTCGGCGACCCCGAACCCGGCCTCGGCGCCGAGGCGCAGCCACGCTTCCCTGGCCCGCTCGCCGAAGGCCAGCGCCTCGCCGGTCTGCGCGGTGATGCAGGCGTGCCCGAAGTTGCGCACCGACGCGCCGACCGCGCGCTCGTCGCGGTCCACCACGGTCACCGACATGCCCCGGGCGGAGGCCTCCACGGCGTGCGCGAGGCCGACGATGCCGGCTCCGACCACGACCAGGTCGACCGGCTGTTCACTCGGCTGGGTCACACCCGACACGTTGACAGCGGCTCGCTACGAGCGTCAATCACTTGTATCTACAAGTCATCGCATGTTCATGTTGATCGCCCCTGGAAGGGCGATCCGCCCGGTCGAGCGGGTGCTGACTTGTATAGTTAAGCCCCATGACCGAGCCCCTGCACCGCCTGCTCGCGGCCGAGCTGCGGGACCGGATCCGGTCCGGTGAGCTGGCCATTGGGGACTCGCTGCCGTCCGAGGCCCAGCTGTGCCGGGAGTTCTCCGCCTCCCGGGGACCGGTCCGCCAGGCACTGGCCGCGCTGCGCGACGAGGGCCTGATCGGCGGGGGTCAGGGCAAGCGCGCGGTGGTGCTGGACGCGGTCCCGGCCCAGCCGTTCGAGTCGTTCCTCTCCTTCACCCGGCGCGCGGAGATCACCGGGCACGTGCCCGGCCAGCGGCTGCGGGAGATCGCGCTGCGCCGGGCCGACCCCACCGTGGCCGCCGCGCTCGGCCTCGAACCGGACGCGCTGGCCGTGCAGCTGGTCCGGCTGCGCCTGCTGGACGGCCAGCCGGCCATGCTGGAGCGGATGAACTACACCGAACGCGTCGGCCGCCCACTGCTGGACGCCGACCTGGACGCCGGCTCGATATACGAGTTCCTCACCGAGCAGGGCGTGGACCTGCACTCCGCCCGGCACACCTTCGACGCGGTCGCGGCGGACGAACTCGACTCCGAGCTGCTCGAGGTACCGGTAGGGAGCCCGCTGTTGCGCGAGCGACGCCTGACCACCGACTCGGCCGGCCAGCCGCTGGAGTGGTCGGACGACCGCTACCGCCCGGACATAGCCACCGTCACCGTCACCAACACCCGGGGCGCCCGCGCACTGATCACCCGCACCGGCCCCGCCCGCGCCGGCGTCGCCCCGTATGGGTTGGCCGCCGCTCCGTAGATTTCGGCCGGCGGTTTGCGGCGGTGCCGCCCCAAACCGCACCCTCAAACCGGCACCACGGCTTGCCGAGCCGCCCCACCCCCACGAGCCACGCCGAACGCATCGTCCAACTCCGCCAACCCGTACCGACCGGCGACCAACTCCGCGAACGGGTACCGATCATGGTGCGCCACCAGGAAGTCCACAGCGGTGAGCAAGTCCTCGGGGCGGTAGTTGTGCACCCCGACCACCGTGTGCAACCCGCGCACCACTCGTTCCGGGTCGAGGTTCACCGGCGGTCCGGGCGTGACCGAGCCGGCCAGTACCAGGGTGCCGCCCACGTCCAGCGAATCCAGCGCAAGCTGCACCGCGTCGGTTTTGCCGGACAGCTCCACCGCGAGGTCCACACCACCGTCCGGCAGCTCGCCCCCGGAGACCGAGGAGGCGCCGAAAGCGTGCGCCCGCTCCCGGCGGGCCGGGTCGGGATCCACGACCAACACATGCGCGCCGGCCAGGCTGGCCATCGCCACGGCGGTCAGGCCGAGCATGCCCGCACCGGTGACCAGTACCCGCGCCCCGGCCAGCTCGGTGCGACCGGCGCGCAGCACGGCGGCGACCGTGGCCGTCGCGCAGGCGGCAGGCGCGGCCACCACGTCCGGCAGACCGGACGGCACCTGGACGATCGCCGTGCCCGGCAGCAGCACAACGTGCGTGGCGAACCCACCGGTCAGTGGCCGCCGGGGATCCAGCGGCTGGTGCCCATATTTGCGCAGACTCAAGCACTTCTGCGGCATCCCCCGGCCACATCGGGCACACGAACCGCAGCTCACCGTGACCGACCAGACCACCCGCATGCCCGGCACGACCGGCGAGCCGTCCACGCACCGGGGCGGCTCACCGGGGCCGACCGCGAGCACCGTGCCGACCTGTTCGTGGCCCAGCACCCCGGGCGCGGGCGAGGGCCGGCGGCCGAGCACGGTATGCAGGTCGCTGCCGCAGATGGTGGCCAGGTCGACCCGGACCAGGGCCTCCCCCACGCCGGGCGTCGCCGAGGTGCGGGTGGTGATCACGGTGAGCGGCCGGCCCACGCCGTCCCAGCGCGCGTACCGCGCGCCGATCAGTTCGGTCATGCCGCCAGCCTGACACAACTTGTATAGATAAGTTGCCGGGCCAGTCGTGAACCCTAGGTGAACTCGCGCCACGAGCTGTGGACCAGCGTGGAGTCCCCCAGCCGCACCGGCTCGCCGCACGAGTCGCACACCGTGCGCGGATGCAGCTCGGCGCCGCAGCTGTGCCGCCAGGCGGTCGGCGGAGCGCCCTCGGTGACGTACCGGTCACCCCAGTCCATCAGGGTGAGCAGGACGGTGTGCAGCGAGCGACCGGCCTCGGTCAGCACGTACTCGTGGCGCGGCGGGTGCTCCTCGTAGCGCTCCCGGCGCAGCAGCCCGGCCTCCACCAGCGACCGCAGCCGCGCGGCCAGGATGTCCCGGCTCGCCCCGGTGTTGCGGGCGATCGCGTCGAACCGCCGCACGCCGAAGAACACCTCGCGCAGCGCGAGCAGGCTCCAGCGCTCGCCGACCACGGCGAGGGCGTTGGCGATCGAGCACTCCCGGACCGGTGTCGCCATGGCCACAGTGTATCGCGGCGAGTAAGTCCTAGAATCCAACTTAGGAGGTCAGACAACCCAGGAGGTAGTCATGGCGGAAGCAGTCATCGTCGACGCGGTACGCACACCGATCGGGAAGGGCAAGCCGGGCGGCGCGCTGCACGGCGTGCACCCGGTAAGCCTGCTCGGCGGCACCATCGCCGCACTGGTCGAGCGGACGGGCATCGACCCGGCCCTGGTCGACGACGTGATCGGCGGCGCGGTCGACCAGGTCGGCGAGCAGGCGCAGAACACCACGCGGTGGGCGGCGCTGGCCGCCGGCCTGCCGGAGAGCGTGCCGGCCACCACGGTGGACCGGCAGTGCGGCAGCAGCCAGCAGGCGGTGCACTTCGCCGCGCAGGGGGTGATCGCCGGCGCCTACGACGTGGTGATCGCCGCCGGGGTGGAGTCGATGAGCCGGGTGCCGATGTGGTCGAACGTGCCACCCGGGGCGGACCCGTTCGGCCCGGGCATCGCCGCCCGCTACCCCGACGGCCTGGTGCCGCAGGGGATCAGCGCCGAGCTGATCGCGGCCAAGTGGTCGCTGTCCCGCGCCGAACTGGACGAGTTCGCCGCCCAGTCCCACGCGCGCGCGGCCGCCGCGCACGCCCGGGGCGCGTTCGCCGACCACATCGTGCCGGTGCACACCCCGCTCGGCGACACCACCATCGACGAGTCGGTTCGCCCGGCCACCACTCCGGAGGTACTGGCCGGCCTGCGGCCGGCGTTCGTGGACGACGCGATGGCCCGCCGGTTCCCCCAGATCGACTGGTCGGTGACCGCCGGCAACAGCAGCCCGATCAACGACGGCGCCGCCGCACTGCTGATCATGTCCAGGGAGCGCGCGGACCAGCTGGGACTGCGCCCGCTGGCCCGGCTGCACAGCTTCGCGGTCACCGGGGACGACCCCCTGCTCATGCTCACCGCGATCATCCCGGCCACCGAGAAGGTCCTGCGCAGAGCCGGCCTCACCCTCGGCGACATCGACCTGTTCGAGGTGAACGAGGCGTTCGCCAGCGTGGTGCTGGCATGGCAACGGGAGACCGGCGTCGACCTGGCCAAGGTGAACGTGAACGGCGGGGCGATCGCGCTCGGCCACCCGCTGGGCGCCAGCGGCGCACGGATCATGGGCACGCTGGCCTACGCCATGCGGGAGCGCGGCGCGCGGTTCGGCCTGCAGACCATGTGCGAGGCCGGCGGCCTGGCCAACGCCACCGTCCTCGAGGCGCTATAGCCCCAACCGGGTGCGCACCGGGGTGGTGTTGCGGAACAGGTCGAGCACCGGGCAGTGCTCGTCCACAGCGTCCTTGAGCCGCTGGTAGTCGGCCGCCGGGGCCGGGCCGCGCAGGTCCACCGCGAGCCGGATCTCGGTCGGGCCCGGCCGGGTGTGGTCGTCCAGCCCGAAGAACCCGCGCACATCCATGTCGCCGTCCACCTCGACGGTCACGTCGGTCAGCGGGATGCCCAGCTTGGCCGCCCAGAACCGGTAGCTGACCACCTGGCAGGACAGCAGGCCGGCCAACGCCACCTCGACCGGGTTGGGCGCGGCACCCTCGCCGCCGAGCGCGGGTGGTTCGTCGACGACCACCTCGTGCCGGCCGACCTTCATCTCGGTGCGCACCCCGGTGGTGCCGGCGCCGGCGGCGTGGAACCGGACCCTCGCCCGCTCCGGGTTCTCCTCGGAAGCACGGGCGGTGGCCTCGATGATGCCGGTCAGCGCGCTGTCACGGGTGGACTGGGTGCTGGTCATCAGGCGACTCTACGAACCCAGGCGCCCCACCCGTCAATCCTCCGGCCGGCGGATGAACCGCCCCGACCGGGGGTTGTTGCGCCTGTGACACGGCCGGCACCGGCGGTGCGGAACGGCGCCGCACCGCAATCAGGCCACCCTTGGCCGGCGCGTTGGCCACTCCCCGGGAGCGCCAACGCTCGTCCGGGGCGTCCGTGGGCAGCAGCCGGAAGTCGCGCAACAGGGTGCGCAGCACCACGTTCATCTCCATGTTGGCGAACGCGGCCCCGATGCACCGGCGGGTGCCGCCGCCGAACGGGATCCACTGGTAGAGGTCCGGCTTGGCGTCCACGAACCGACCGGGGTCGAACGCCTTCGCGTCCGGGAAGACCGCCTCGTCCTCGTGCACCAGGGAGATGGCGACCACGATGTTGTAACCGCGGGGCACCGTCCAGCGGCCGATGCGCAGATGATCCGCCTTGACCTGCCGGCCCACCCCGTCGATCACCGGCCGGGTCCGCTGCACCTCCAGGATGGTGGCCTCGCGCAGCGCGTGCCCGCCCGCATCCACCTCGTCGACCAGCTCGGCCAGCACCGACGGGTGCCGGCGCAACCGCTCGACCGCCCAGGCCATCGTGGTCGCGGTGGTCTCGTGGCCGGCCGCGAGCAGGGTGAGCAGCTGGTCAGCGATATCGGAGTGACTCATCCGCGAGCCGTCCTCGTAGCGGCTCTGCAGCAGCAGCGCGAGCACGTCGTTGCGGTCGTCCAGCCGGGGGTCGTGGTCGGCGGTGTCGATCAGTCGGCTGATGATGTCGTCGTAGCGCCGGCGCATCTCCAGGAACCGCCCCCACGGGCTCCACCGGCCGAGGTCGCGCGGCGGCAGCGGCAGCACCGCCAGCCGGGAGGCGTACGTGACCATGCGCGGTAACAGGTCGCGCAGCTCGTCGAACTCCGCGCCGGCCGCGCTGCCTTCCCCGCACGCGCCGAACTGGGCGCGCGCTCGCCCGGCGCGTTCCGCGCTGCTTTCCCCGCGCGCGCCGAACTGGGCGCGCGCTCGCCCGGCGCGTTCCGCGCCGAACACCGCGCGCAGGATGGCGTTCAGCGTGATGCGCATCATCGACGGCAGCGTGGCGAACTCCCGGCCCTCCGGCCAGCCGGCCAGCTCACGCTCCGTCTCCTCCTCGATGATCCGCTCGTAGGCCTTGAGGCGGCGGCCGTGGAACGGCGGCACCAGCAGCTTGCGCTGCGCCCGGTGCTCGTCGCCGGTGAGCGCGAAGAACGAGCCGGGGCCGAGCAACCGGCCGAGGTTGGGCTCCACGTTCTCCACCAGCTCCGAACCGCTCAGGAACAGCTGCTTGATCTCCACCGGGTCGCTGATCACCAACACCCGGCCGAAGATCGGCAGATGCACCGTGAACGCGTCGCCGTACTTGGCGCGCAGCCGGGGCAGCCCGCGCAGTGGCCGGGTCAACGCGTACACCCCCTGCAAGAACGGCGGCGCGGTCGGGCCGGGCGGGAGCGTCGCGGTGGTCATGGAAACCCTCCCGATACTTGGTACGTTGACGTACCAGCTCGACGGTACGCCGCTGTACCGAGTCCCCGCAAGCGCGAAGCCGTATACCGTGTTGCCGATGACCACCGCGCGGCACCCGGAACCGGCCGAGCCGGCGCTCCAGACCGAGCCCGCCACGCCGGACTTCCGCCGACGACTGCTCGACGGGCTCGCCTCGTCGATCGCCGACGACGGCTACCGGGCGACCACGGTGGCCGACATCGTGCGCCGCGCCCGCACCTCGCGGCGGACCTTCTACCAGCACTTCCCGGACAAGGAGTCCTGCTACGTGGCGCTGCTCGCCGAGGCGAACGCCGCGATGATCCGGCACATCTCCGCCTCGGTCGATCCGGCGGCGCCGTGGCGCACCCAGGTGCGGCAGGCGATCGAGGCATGGATCAGGTCCGCCGAGTCCTCGCCGACCCTCATGGTGAGCTGGATCCGCGACCTGCCCTCGCTGGGCAACGCCGCGCGGCGGCTGCAGCGCGAGGCGATGGCCGGCTTCGTGGTGATGGTCCAGACGCTGGCCGACAATGACCAGTGGCGGGACGCCGGCCTGGGGCCGATCTCCCGCCAGCACGCCATCCTGCTGCTCGGAGGGTTGCGCGAGCTGACCGCGACGACGCTGGAGGACGGCGGCCGGATGAGCGATTTGGCCGAGGTCGCCGTGGCCGGGTCGATCGCGCTGTTCGGCCCGCGCCCCGAGGGGTGACACCCGATCGCGCGAATACCCGGGTCGGTATGCAAGCGCTGATTGTTTACGCGGTTAAATACGCGTACCACCAAGGGGGAAGGTGGTCAAAAAGGGACGAGGCTCGCCGCCCGGATCGGGGGACGTCCAGGCGGCGGCCTCACCCCCGACGAAGTGCTTGACGCCGGGAGTACCAAGCGTAGCGGGTCTCGGTCCGAAGTACCGAAACAGGTTCTACTTTTTAACGCCTCAGTGATGGCCTCCGCCGCCCTGGCCGGGCGGGATGACGAACTCGACGGTCCTGCTGTCCATGACCTTGTGCGTGGGGTCGGCCAGCCCGATCCACACCTTGTGCGGTCCCGGCGGCAGCCACTGGATGATCAGCGGTTCGCCGCTGGCGTCGGCCCAGTGCCAGGGCGCGTCGTCCACGGTGACGTGGATGTGCCCGATGCGCGGCGAGACGTCCAGCGCGTTCGGCCCGTAGACCGGCACGATCCGCAGGTTCTCCGCCCGGTAGCGCAGCACCACCAGGCCCTTCGCCAACTGGTCCGGCAGCGGCGCGTCGACCACCAACCGGGGCGGGGGCTGGCTGTCCAGCGGCACCACCGGCGCCGGCAGCCAGCCGGCCTCTCCCGGCGGAATGGGCGGAGGGCCGGCGCAGGCGGCGGTGGCGAGACCGGCGGCCAGCGTCAGCGCCGCCACCGCCAGGCGCCGCCGCTCAGCGGGTCGCCACATCGAGCACCGCCCGGGAGAACGCCTCCGGTGCCTCCTGCGGCACGTTGTGCCCGATCCCGTCCAGCACGCGGTGCTCGTAGGGGCCGGTGAACTTGGACCGGTAGGCCATCCCGTCCTTGGCCGCGCCGTCGAAGTCGCTGGCCACGGTGATGGTGGGCACGCCGATCGCCGGCCCGGCGGCCAGCCGCCGCTCCAGGTCGTCGTACCGGGGGTCCCCCGGCGCCAGGCGCAGCCGCCACCGGTAGTTGTGGATCACCAGGGCCACGTGGTCCGGGTTGTCGAAGGAGGCCGACGTGCGCCGGTAGGTCTCCTCGGTGAAGTTCCACTTCGGCGAGGCCAGCTTCCAGATGAGCTTGTTGAACTCGTAGCGGTTGCGGGTGTAGCCGAGCACCCCGCGCTCGGTGGCGAAGTAGTACTGGTACCACCAGCCCAGCTCGGCCGACGGCGGCAGCGGCTGCGAGTTGGTGTCCAGGTTGACGACCAGGTAGCCGCTCACCGAGACCAGCGCCCGGCAGCGCTCCGGCCACAGCGCCGCGGTCACCACCGCCGTCCGGGCGCCCCAGTCGTAGCCGGCCAGCACCGCTTTGTCGATCTTGAGCGCGTCCATCAGGGCGATGGTGTCCGCCGCGACCACGGCCTGCTGGGCGCCCCGGAAGGCCGCCTCGGAGCGGAACCGGGTGGGGCCGTACCCGCGCAGGTAGGGAACGATCACCCGGTACCCGGCCGCCGCCAGCCGGGGCGCCACGTCCAGGTAGCTGTGCACGTCGTACGGCCAGCCGTGCAGCAGGATCACCGGGACGCCGGTGGCCGGGCCGGCCTCGGCGTACCCGACGCTCAGCTCCCCCGCGTCGATCTGCTTCACCGACTCGAAGGAGGTGTGCTCCGGCTCCGGCGGCGCCACCGGGGGCGGCGCCGGCGCACCGGCCGGCGTCTGGGTCGGCGTTTCCGTCGAGGCGCAGCCGGCCGCCCAGAGTGTCGCCGCCGAACCGGCAAAGACCCGTGAGAACGTTCTCCTGCTGATCACGACCCCGACGCTAGGCAGCCCGCGCCGGCGCCGCGCCCGTCAGGTGACGGAGCCCGGGTACGTCACCAGTACGGCGCCGAGCTCGCCCCGGGAGGCCACGCCCAGCTTGGGGAAGATCCGGTGCAGGTGGGTGCTCACCGTGCGGTGCGAGAGGTACAGCCGCTGGCCGATCTCCCGGTTGGTCAGGCCGTCGGCGGCCAGCCGGGCGATGCTCAGCTCGTGCGCGGTGAGCTGGTCGCGGGCGTCCGGGTCGCGGTTCGGGCTGGTCTCGCCGGCGGCGCGCAGCTCGGCGCGGGCTCGTTCGCTCCACCCGGTCACGCCCAGCGCGTCGAAGGTCTCCCGAGCGGCGCGCAGGTGCGGCCGCGCCTGGGCCACCCTCCGGTGCCGGCGCAACCACTCGCCGAAGGCCAGCTGGACCCGGCCGCGCTCCAGCGGCCAACCGGTCAGGTCGGCGGCCAGCGCGGCCTCGAACAGCCGCTCCGCCTCGTCGTCCGGCGCGAGCACCGCGCGGGCATAGCGCAGGCCGGCGTGCAGCGCGGGCGAGGGCGTGACCGGGGCCAGCTCCTCCAGCTCGCGCAGGATCTCCGCCAGCCCGTCGGTGCGTTCCGCACGCAGTGCCGCCTCGGCCAGCTCGGCGGTGACGTAGCAGCGCAGGGCCAGCTGGTAGCTCGGGTCGGCCGGGTCGTGCAGCCGGCGCAGCTCGGCGAACGCGTCGTCGTGCCGCCCCTCGCCCAGCGCGACCAGGGCGAGCGCCAGCCGGGTGGTGGCCAGCACCGGGCGCGCCCCGGCGGCCAGACCCACCCGCTCCGCCAGCGCGGCCAGCGCCTCGGCCTGCCGGTAGTCGCCGCGCAGCGCGGCTATCTCCGCCTGCACCGCCCGGGCCAGGCCGTACATGTAGGTCTGGCCGGTCTCCTCGCCCAGCCGCGCCGCCTCCTCGGCGGCCGGGAGCGCGGTAGCCAGGTCGCCCAGCCGGGTGCAGCTCCACGCCTGAACGGCCAGCGTGCGGGCCAGCAGGCCCAACCGGCCCTGCGCGCGCAGTCCGGGCTGGGCGGCGGCGGCGAACCGCGCCGCCAGGTCGAATGCCCCCACCTGCAGCGCCGCGCTGCCCAGGAACCGGGCCACGGCGGGGTCGCCCGCCGGGTCGCCGCCCAGCTCGGCCAGCCGGGCCAGCACCGCGCCGCCGCGTTCGAACGGCGCCACGTAGGCGGAGATCGCCGTCGCCCTCGGGTCGCCGGGCGGCAACGGCATGCGGTCCGTCACCCCGGCGATCCGCTCGCGCGCCGGCGCCCCGGGCTCGACCCAGAAACAGCGCATCCCGGCGCCCCAGAGAATGCGCCCGGCCAGGTCGACGTTCCCGTCGGCGGCCATCGCCTCGGCCACCCCGGCCAACTCCCCCGGCGCCGCCAGGTGCTCCCGCACGCCGTCGTCGAACCCGGTCGGGATCCACGCCGCCCAGGCCCGCTGCCACGCCGGCAGGTCCAGCGAGGCCACCTCGGCGAGCAGCCGGGTCACCGTCTCCGGCCGGCCGGCCTCCACCGCCAGCTCGGCCGCGCCGAGCAGGCGCTCGGCCTTCGGCTCCGGCCGCCCGGTCAGCCGCGCGGAGCGTTCCAGCGCGGCGACGGCGGTAGCAACCGCGCCCCGCCGGCGGGCCAGCTCGGCGGCGTCGGCCAGCTCGCCGGCGACCTCCTCGTCCGGGCCGGCGGCGGCCGCCGCCAGGTGCCAGACCCGCCGCCTCGGCCACTCCCGCAACGTCTCGGCCAGCGCCCGGTGGGCGGCCTGGCGTTCCGCCGGGCCGGCCGCCCGGGCGATCGCCGAACGCATCAGCGGGTGCCGGAACCGCACCTCGGCCGGGGTCAGCTCGATCAGCCGGGCCTGCTCCGCCGCCGCCAGGTCGGGCAGGCCGACCCCGGTGTCCAGCGCGCGGCCCGCGGCGTCCAGCACCTCGGCCACCGCGTCCCCGTCGTGCAGCGCGGCGACCAGCAACGCGGTGCGAGTGGCCTCCGACAGCTCGGCCACCTTCGCGCCGAACGCCCGCTCCAGCCGGGCGGTCAGCGGCAGGCCGTCCGCCGGCGGATCGCCCGGGGAACGCAGCGCGTCGGGCAGCTCGGTCAGCGCCAACGGGTTCCCCGCCGCCTCGTGCAGCACCCGCGCCCTGACGACCGGGGAAAGGCCGGGCGCCACCGAGTCGAGCAGCTCGGCCGAGGTGTCCGGGGGCAACCTCGGCACGGTCATCTCGGGCAGCCCGACCTCGTCCAGCCCGGACGGCTCGCCGTCCCGCAGGGTGGCGACCAGCACGATCGGTTCCGAGTCCAGCCGGCGGGCCAGGAAGGCCAGCGCGTCCACGGTCGACGGGTCCAGCCAGTGCGCGTCCTCGGCGATGAGCAACAGGGGTTCTTCGACTGCCGCGTCGGCCACCAGGTTCAGCGTGGCCATGCCGACCAGGTGCCCGTCCGGCACCTCACCGTCGCGCAGGCCGAGCGCGGCGCCCATGGCCTCCCGCTGCGGCCCGGGCAACCCGTTCACCCCCGCGCGCAGCGGGTAGACCAGCTGGTGCAGCCCGGCGTAGGGCAGGTGCTGCTCGGCCGGCACGCCGACCGTGGTGAGCACCCGGGTCCGGGATGTCCCGGCCAGCGCGCGCGCCTCGGTCACCAGCGCCGACTTCCCGATTCCGGCCTCGCCGCGTACCAGCAGGGCGCCACCTCGGTGGTCCACCCCGTCGATCAGCTCGGCGAGCCGCTTCAGCTCGAGCTCCCGCCCGAAGAGCGACATCCCACCCTCCCGTTGCCCGCGCCCGGCCCGGTCCCGCGCCGCACGGGGCCAGGCCAGGCTAGTAGCCCGCGTCAGTCGGCCAGGAAGGACACCAACGCGTCGGAGATCTCGTCGGCGTGCGTCCACAGGAACCCGTGCGGCGCGCCCTCGATCTCCAGGTAGCGGGCCTTGGGCAGCGCCTTGGCGAACGGGCGGCCGGTGGCGTCGATGGGCAGGATGCGGTCCCCCGTCCCGTGCACGATCAGCACCGGCACACCGGTCTCGGCGATCTTCGGCAGGTCGGCGCGGAAGTCGGTCAGCCAGCTGGGCACGACCGCCCAGGAGGCCTTCGCCCCGGCCCCGGAAGCCACCGCGAAGCTGGACCGCACGACCTCCTCGCTGATCCGGCTGCCCAGGTTCTCGTCCAGGTTGTAGAAGTCGTTGTAGAACTGGCTGAACCAGGCGTACCGGTCACCCCGCGCGGCGGCCTGGATGCCGTCGAACACGCTCTGGTCCACGCCGCCCGGGTTGTCGTCGGTCTTCAGCAGGAACGGCTCGAGGGAGGCCAGGAAGGCCACCTTGGCCACCCGCGCGGCGCCGTACCGGCCCAGGTAGTGGCCCACCTCGCCGGTGCCCATGGAGAAGCCGACCAGCACCACGTCATTCAGGTCCAGGGTGGTGAGCACCTTGTCCAGGTCGTCGGTGAAGGTGTCGTAGTCGTAGCCGACGCTGGGCTGGCTGGACTGCCCGAAACCCCGGCGGTCGTAGGTGATGACCCGGTAGCCGGCCTCCAGCAACCGGTCCTCCTGCTTCTCCCACGACGCACCGGAGAGCGGGTAACCGTGGATCAACACGACCGGCTGGCCGGTGCCCCGGTCGGTGTAGTGCAGCTTGATCTCGGCGCTGTTCTCCTGGCCGACGGTGATGTACGGCATTGTCCTGGTCCCTTTCCGAAGTCCCGTCTTGCTCGGTGCTTCAGAAGCTATTACCGAACGACCGGTAAAGCAATGTGGCAAGAGCCATAGCCTGAGAATCAGCCGAGACGGAATTTCGACAGGACGTTCGGTAACATGGGAGGCATGCCTAGGCCAGTGACCGTGCGGGACGACGAGCTGTACGACCGGCTCGCCGAGGTGTTCCGCTCGGCCGGCTACGAGGGCGCATCGCTGGGCGCGCTGGCCGAGGCCGCCGGCCTGCGCCGGGCCAGCCTCTACCACCGGTTCCCCGGCGGCAAGGCGGAGATGGCCGAGGCGGTGCTGGACCGGGTGGGCCGGCTGTTCGCCGACGTGCTCGAGCCGATGCGCACCGACCCGGACCCCCGCGCCGGCATCGCCGCCTCGGCCGAGCGGCTGACCGACATCTACGGCGGCGGGCTGCTCGCCTGCGCGCTGGACACCCTGCCGCTGAGCGGCGCGCCGGAGCCGGTGCGCACCAAGGCCGCCTCGGTGGCCCGCACCTGGATCACCACCATGGCCGACGCGGCCCAGCGCGGCGGCCGCCCGGCCGGCGAGGCGAACGCGGCGGCGGAGGACGCCTTCGTCCGCATCGAAGGCGGCCTGGTGCACGGCCGCCTGTTCGGCGATGGCGCCCCCTTCCGCCGCGCCATCGCCGAACTCCCCGACCAGCTACTCGGACGGCAGAGCCGCGGCGCAGCCCTTTAACCTCGGCCTCCCCCGCCCCACGGGAAAGGGCGGGGAAGAGCCGACGGCCCCGGATGATCGAGGCCTCGTCGGGTCGCAGAGCCAGTCTCGCCGTTTCGGGAGGCGCGGGGAATCGTGCGAACCCCCCGATTCGGGGGGACGTCATCCCTACTGTTTTGGTAGGGATGACCCCACCTCCAACCGAAGTCTGCCGGGAGGCCGCGGCCCGGGCCTGAGTCCGGCCCTCACGTTCAGCGGACTGTCCGGTCGGAGTTTCCGGTTGGCATTGTGCCGCTCCGGTCCGGGGGTGTCTCACCAAGCGTGACCGGGTGTGGTCGCCACTGGCCGTCGAGACCAAGCTCAGTCCGCTCATTCCTTGATCAAAACGGGACTGGCCTTGCGTTCGGTGGTGGCGACCCTCAGCGCGGCCGGGCTCACCGTCTCGACTGTCCCACCCGTCACTCGACGGTCACTCAGGGTGAGTGTCGGACGGTGCGTGCTGACGGTTCGCGCCGGGCGTCCGCCGCTCGTCGAAGCGAACCCCGGGGAGCCGCCACCTGCCGGCTACGCTTCGCAACCCGACGCGACGGGCGACGCCCCAGCCGACAGACCACCCGGCCGGCGCCGTCCAAGCCGATCTTGAAATCCGGCGTCGCGCACCGATCGACGCGGATTCGGGCTTACTCGTCTAGTCGCACCCGCACCACCACCGACCGGACGGGCGGCCCGATCGAGTTCTCCCACGACCTCTTCCGGGCCGACCGCACCCGCATAGTCGTCCACACCCCCGCCCCCGAACCCGGCACGCCCACCACCCCCCGCCCCGGCATCCAAATCCTCACCCCCACCCCCTGATTCAGTGCCTCCAGCACCCCGATTCAGTGCCTTCAGCACCCTGATTCGGTCACTCCAGCAGTCGGCCCGTGAGCAGGTGTAGGAGCAACGTGACCGGGGGCCAGGTGGACCGGCCGTGGCGGGTGACCGCGTAGGCGCGCAGGCGCACTTCGGGACCGCTCAGGTGGAGCAGGCGGATGCCGGGGCGCGCGGGGCGGTCGGCGGGCAGCAGGCCGACTCCGAAGCCGGCCAGGATCAGCTCCTCCACCAGGTCCAGGCTGTCCGCCTCATGGGTCAGCCTGGGCTCGAACCCGGCCATCGAGCTGAGCGTGCGCACCACGCGCTCGTCCGCCGGGTTGCGCGAGTTCCCGATCCAGTCGTATCTCCGGAACGCGCGGAAGACCGCCGGGGTGTCGCCGTCGCGCGGCGCCCTCGGCCCGGCGGGCACCGCCAGCCCCCAGGGCGTCGACCACAGCGGGGTGACCGCCAGCCCGGTGTCGAACACCGCCGGGGCCAGGTTGTAGTCGTAGGTGAGCGCCAGGTCCACGTCGTTGCCGGCGAGCAGGGCCAGCGCCTCGGCCGGCTCGTGCTCGTACATGATCAGCCGGACGTTCGGGTGGCTCTCCCCCAGCGAGGCGGCCACCGGTAACAACGACCGGCGGATCGCGGTGGCGAACCCGGAAACCCGCACGGTGCCGGCCGGGTCGGCGCCCGGGTCCAGGTCGGCCTGGGCGGCCTCGATCGCGGCCAGGATGGTCACCGCGTGCGCGGCCAGCCGGCGTCCGGCCGGGGTCAGCCGCACGCGGCGGCCTTCCGGCTCCACCAGGACCGCCCCGGTCTCCCGGCCGAGCACGGCGATCTGCTGTGACACGGTCGACGTCGTGGTGCCGAGGGCGTCCGCGACCGCACGCATCGACCCGAGCCGGGCCAGTTCCAGCAGATAGCGCAGCCGCCGGCTGTCCATATGGGCGATTGTGAAGAATTCGCGAACGTTTTGTCCATGATTATGAGGTGGACACGGACGATTCGTGCCGTGTGTACTCGAACGCGTGACCTCCTCGACGACCACGACCAGCCAGCCGGGTGACACGCGGGTCGGCGCGGGGATGGCCGTGGTGGCCATGCTGTGCGTGCAACTCGGACTGGCCGTCTCGGTCGGGCTGCTGGAACGGATCCCGCCGGAGGGCGTCGCCTGGTTGCGACTGGCGTGGGCGGGCGTGCTTTTCCTGGTCATCCTGCGGCCCCGGCCGTCCGCGTACACCCGCTCCGGCCTGCTGGCCTGCGTGGCGCTGGGCGTGGTCACCGCCGGGGTGACGCTGCTGTTCATGGCCGCCGTGGCGCGGCTGCCGCTGGGCACCGCCAGCGCGCTCGAGTTCCTCGGCCCACTGGGGGTGGCCGTGGCACGCGGGCGCGGCGGGCGGAAGGTGTGGCCGGCGCTGGCCGCGGTGGGCGTGCTGCTGCTCACCGAGCCGTGGCACGGCACGGTGGACCCGCTGGGTGTGCTCTACGCGCTGGGCGCGGGCGCCTGCTGGGCCGGGTACATCCTGCTCACCCAGCGGGTCGGCGACGAGCTGTCCGGCCTCCACGGCCTGGCCGTCTCCATGCCGGTGGCCGGGCTGGTGGCCACGGCGATCGGCGGGTGGGCGGCGTTCGAGCACCTGAGCTGGCAGTTGCTGCTGGCCGGGCTGGGCCTGGCCCTGCTGCTCCCGGTGGTCCCGTTCGCGCTGGAGATGCTGGCACTGCGCCGGCTGACCACGTCGGCATTCGGCACGCTGATGTGCCTGGAACCGGCCATGGCCCTGATCATCGGCCTGCTGGCCCTGCACCAGATCCCCGGGATCGCCGCCGTGATCGGCATCGCCTGCGTGGTCGTGGCCGGCATAGGCGCCGAACGCACCGGCGCCCGGACCACGCCGCACTAGATGCCGAACTCCCGGTCCAGCTCGTCGATCTCCGCCTCGAACGCGCGACGCATCGCCGCCTTGTCCGAGTCGTCCAGCCAGGCGGCCTCCACCCCCTGCATCACCAGCCGCCGGACCAGCCCGGGCGGGTAGTCGTTCTGGGCGCAGAACTCGGCGTACTCGTTGCCGATGTCGGTGTGGAACATGGTCGGGTCGTCCGAGTTGAGCATCACCGACATGCCGGCCTCGATCATCCGGGTGATCGGGTGCGTGGTCAGGTCGGGCCAGCCGTAGACCACGGCGGTGGAGGTCGGGCAGACGGTGAACGTCACCCCCTGGTCGATGCACCGCGCCACCACGGCCGGGTCCTCCAGCGCGTGGTAGCCGTGGTCCAGCCGCTCGCAGCCGAGCAGGTCCAGGCAGGTGGTCACGTTCTTCGCCGGGCCGTCCTCGGCGCAGTGACTGGTCAGCCGCAGCCCGCCGGCCTTGGCCACCCGGTACGCCTCGACGAACTTCTCGGGAGGATCGGGGGCCTCGGCGGCGTCCATGCCCAGCCCGATCAGCTCCGGGCGGCGGTGCTCGAGCACCTCCTCGACCATCCGCCGCGCCACTTCGGGCGGGTCCTGCCGGTAGACGTCGGCGATCAGCGCGCAGCGCACCCCGAGGTCGTGCTCGGCCGCCCGGATGCCGTCCACCAGCCCGTCCATCACGGTGGCCATCGGAATGCCCCGCGCGGTGTGCAGCGTCGGGTTGAAGAACATCTCACGGTACTTCAGATTGCCGAGCCGGACCCCGTCCTCCAGGGTCTCGTAGGCCATCCGGGCGAAGTCGTCCCGGTCGATGACCGTGGAGTTCACCGTTTTGTAGATCTCCAGGAACTCGTAGATCGTGTCGTACCGGTAGATCTGGTCGACCTCGGTGGTGGGCAGCCGGATGCTGTGCTTGCCGGCCAGCTCGACCACGGTGGCCGGCCGCAGCGTGCCCTCCACGTGGCAGTGCAGCTCGACCTTGGGCAGTTTCCTGAGGTAGCTCCGGTAGTCCCCGACCACCGGGCAAAACTACGGCCGGGGACTTACCGGAGCAATACGGCTCAGCTCGCCCAAGGGCCGACGCCGGAGACCTTCTCCACCGTGATCCGGCCGATCAGGCCGGTGCTGGAGATCCGGTTGGGGAACGGGAAGTCGGTGCCCAGGTAGCGGTGCGACTCGCGGTCCATGAAGTCGGTCCACTTCTCGCCGAGGTCCGGCCCGGTGAAGCTGACCGTGCCCCGCACCACCAGATGCTGGCGCAGCCCCTCCGGGGTGTTCTCGGTGTCCTCGATCATCACGGTCAGCCTCGGGTCGCGGCGCAGGTTGGCCACCTTCACCCGGCGGCCCTCCACGCCGAACAGCAGATCGTCGCCGTCACGGGAGATCCACATCATGCTCACCTGAGGCGAGCCGTCCTGGTTGAGGGTGACGAAGGTGGCGTAGCGGTCGGTCTCGAACAGGCGGTGGGCGCTGTCCGGAATCTTGGTCGGCATGGCGCCACGGTAGGACGCCCCGTGGGAACCAGTCGGTACCCTGGGCACCATGCGTGACCACGGCGGCCCCGGCGACGTGTTCCTGGCCGACTGCCCGGCCCGCCTGGCCGTGGAAGTGATCGCGGACAAGTGGTCCGTGGTGGTGGTCTACGGGCTCAGCCAGGGGCCGCGCCGGCACGGCGAGCTGATCGAGCTGATCGGCGGCATCTCCAAGAAGATGCTCACCCAGACGCTGCGCCGGCTGCAGCGCTACGGGTTGGTGGACCGGCAGGCCTACGCCGAGGTGCCGCTCCGGGTGGAGTACACGCTGACCGAGCTGGGCCAGAGCCTGATCGACCCGATCGACACCCTCACCCGGTGGGCCGAAAATCACGGCGAGGCGCTGCTGGTCGCCGAGTCAGCGCCCGAATAACAGCGTTACACTCGGCTGTCCCTCCCAGCCCGCCCCGAACCCGAGGAGCGTTCATGCCCGGTCTGCACCGCGTCGGCGAGGTCTTCGTACTGGACCTCGGGGACACCGAGAACCGCCTGCATCCCGACTGGCTGCGGGAGGTCAACCAGGCGCTGGACCGGGTGGAGTCGACCGAGGGGCCGCGCGCACTGGTCACCACGGCCGGCGGGAAGTTCTGGTCCAACGGCCTGGACCTGGACTGGATCGGCCAGCACCCGGACCAGCTCAACGAGCACGTCGCCGAGGTGCACGACCTGTTGGCCAGGATGCTCGCCCTGCCCGTGCCCACGGTGGCCGCACTGCAGGGCCACGCGTTCGCCGCCGGCGCGATGCTGGCGCTGGCCCACGACTTCCGGGTGATGCGCGGCGACCGGGGGTTCTTCTGCCTGCCCGAGGTGGACATCCACATCCCGTTCACCCCCGGGATGAGCGCACTGATCCAGGCCAAGCTGAGCCCGAAGGCGGCGCACGAGGCGATGACCACCGGCCGCCGCTACCCCGGCCCGGCCGCGCTGCAGGCGCACATCGTGGACGCCACCGCCGACGCGGACAAGGTGCTCGACGTGGCCCTCGAGCTGGCCGGACCGCTCACCGGCAAGCCGCCCGCCACCCTGGGCGTGATCAAGCAGCGCATGTACCCGGCGGCGCTGGACGCGCTGCGCGACCGCACCGCCAACGCCTTCGGACCGGCTTAGCGCGGCCGCCCTCAGAGATCCAGCGTGTCGCCGGGGTGGATGGCGGCCCGCCGGATGATCTTGGCCTTGGTCCGCCGGCTCACCCAGCGCGGGCTGGCGGCGATGGCGGCCGCCATCGCGCGCGCCTCGGGCAGCGCCGCATCGGCCGGCACAACCTTGTTGACCAGGCGCAGCTCCAGCGCCTCCGCCGCCGACACCCTCCGCCCGGTGAGCGCCAGCTCGCGGGCCATCGACCCGCCGACCAGCTCACGCAGCGGCCCGTAGACCACGTCACCGAAACCGATCTCCGGGTGCTCGAACCGGGCGTGCTCGGCGGCCACCCGCAGGTCGCACATCACGGCCAGGTCGAAGCCGCCGGCGATGGCCGGGCCGTTCACCGCGGCCACGGTGGGCGTCGGGCAGTGCAGCACCATTCGGTGGAACCGGTCGCTGGAGTCCCAGATGCGCCGGTGCAGCGCCCGGTCGTCCTGGGCCCGGGCGAACTCACGCAGGTCGAAGCCCGCGCTGAACACGTCACCGGTCCCCGTGATCACGATCGCCCGGACGTCCTCGCGGGCGGACAGCTCCTCCAGCGCGTCGGCGATCAGGTCGCGCAGCTCGATGGACAGCGCGTTCTTCGCCTCCGGGCGGTTGAGGGTGAGCGTGGCGACGCCGTCGGCCGCCTCGACTTCGATCATCGGTGATCTCCTCCGGCAGTAGGTCTCAAATAAAGACCGACTCGGGTGTCGTGTCAAGCGACGCGCTAGCCTGCCCCTCATGCCCGGGGAAGTCCGCCGGCCGCCGCCGGACCAGGACGCGGTGCTGGCCACCCTCGCACTGGCCGGCGACCGGTGGACGTTCCTGATCCTGCGGGAGGCGTTCTTCGGCGTGCGCCGGTTCTCCGACCTGCAGCGCATCCTGGGCATCGCCCGCACGCCACTGTCCGAACGGCTCGGCCGGCTGGTCGCCGACGGGGTGTTGGAACGCGTCGCCTACCAGGAGAAACCGGTCCGCCACGAATACCGGCTGACCGAGCTCGGCCGGGACTTCTTCCCGCTCATCGTGGAGCTGCTGCGGTTCGGCGAGCGCTGGCTGACCGAGCGACCCACGCTGCGGCTGACCCATCGGGACTGCGGCGGCCAGGTGGTTTCCCAGGTGCGCTGCGCCCGCTGCGGCGAACCGGTCGACGCGCACGGCAGCGAGCCGGAGCAGCTGCCCTAACGTCCGGCTTCGGCGGTGATGGTGCCCCACACGTGGGTGAGGGTGCGCACGCCGTCGCGCCGCTCGGGCCGCAGCCCGGTCGACGGGCCGCCGGCCAGCTCGGCGTCGAGGGTGCGGCGGATCTCCACGCGGTCTCCCTCCGGGGTCTGGCTGCGCGTCATCCAGTCCTCGAGGTCCAGCGGGTTCGGCCGGCTGGTCGTGCCGGTCACGGTGGCGCCGGCCGCGCGCAGCAGCCCGTGGATCTCCTCGGCGGTGAGCGTGCGGTTGTGGCTGGGGTCGCGCAGCCGTTCGACGCGGGTGTTCTCCTCGGCCACCCCGGGTCCCTGGAGCAGCATGTCGGAGACGCCGATCCGGCCGCCCGGCCGGCACACCCGCACCATCTCGCGCACCACCGCGGCCGCGTCCGCTACCTGGTGCAGGGTCAACCGGCAGGCGACCAGGTCGAACTGGTCATCCAGCCAGGGCAGCGCGGTGGCGTCGCCGCGCAGGAAGGTGATGTTGCGCAGGCCGGCCGCGCGGGCCAGCCGGTCCCCCTGGGCCAGCATCTCCGGTGTCAGGTCCAGCGCCGACACGTGCCCGACGTGCGGCGCCAGCGCCCGCCCCAGATGCGCCGCGCCCGCCGCGACATCCAGAACCTGCATGCCGGGGCGGGGTCCGAGCTGCTGGACGATCCACTCCAGGCCGCTAGTCGCGAACCCGGTGTCGGTGAACGTCTCCGCCTGCAGCCGGAACTGCTCCAGAATCCGGTCGTTGTGGCTCACCGGATGATTGTCGGCCAACGGTTTGCCCGGCCACCAGCGCGAGCAGCGCGACGGCCAGCCCGACCGTCTGCCCGGCGGTGAGGAACTCACCCAGGATCACCAGGCCGGCCAGCGTCGCGGTCAGCGGGTTGGCCAGGCCGAGCAGCGAGACAGTGGTCGGGGTGAGCCGCTCGATGCCCCGGAACCAGAGCCAGTAGCTGATAGCGCCGCCGATGGTGGCCAGGTAGAGGTAGCCGAGCAGGTTTGCCCCGGTCAGCGTGTCCGGCAGCCCCTCGAAGGCCAGCGTGAACGGCGCGAGCAGCAGCCCGCCGAGGGTCATCTGCCAGCCGGCGCTCATCAGCGGCGACCCCGGGCTGCCCCACCGCTTGGCCAGCACGATCCCGAACCCCAGCATCCCGGTGGCCACCACCATGGCGACCAGCGCCAGCGGGTCCAGGTGGGCCTTTGCGCCGAGCGTCATCAGCGCCACGCCGAGCACTCCGACCAGCGCGGCCAGCAACTGGCCGACCGGCGTCCGGGTGCGCAGCAGCAACCAGGCGAAACCGGCCACCAGCAGCGGCTGAACGGTGCTGACCGTGGCCGCCACGCCGCCGGGCAGCCGGTAGGCGGCGAAGAACAGCAGCGGGAAGAAGGCCCCGAAGTTGAGCACGCCGAGCACGGTGAACCGCCACCACCAGGTCGGCGAAGGCGGCATCCGGCGCACCAGCAGGATGATCAGCAGGCCGGCCGGCAGCGCGCGCAACACCGCTGCCAGGAGCGGGCGGTCCGGCGGGAGCAGGGTCGCGGTCACCACGTACGTGGTGCCCCAGCTGATCGGGGTGAGCATGGTCAGGAGCTGATCGACAATGCGTTCGGGCCGCACCGTCGCCGGGCTGGCCGTTACCGAACTGACCGTGGCCGTGGTCACCAGAAATCCCCTCACTGATAATCTTAACGTCGAGATACATGACACCATCCGAGATGTCTTGATTTCAAGTCTCTTCACATTGAGAGGAGTGTCACGGTGCGCGACGCGGTCGACGAGATCACCGACCAGTGGCGGCGCGAGCGACCGGACCTCACGGACACGCTCTGGCCGATGGGGCTGGTCGGCCGGGTGCAGCGGCTGAACCGGGTCCTGGAGCGCGAGCTCAAGGACTTCTTCGCCGGCTACGACCTCGAGCTGTGGGAGATGGACGTGCTGCTGACGCTGCGCCGGGCCGGGGCGCCTTACGCCCTGACCCCGGGCGCGCTACTCAAGGCGGCGATGGTCAGCTCAGGCGCGATGACCAACCGCATCGACCGCCTGGAGACCAAGGGCCTGGTCACCCGGCAGGCCGACGCGGCGGACCGGCGATCGGTGAAGGTGCGGCTCACCGACCAGGCGGTGAGCATGGTCGACGGGCTGATGGACAAGCACCTGGCCAACGAGGCGCGCCTGTTCAGCACGCTGGACCCGGCCGAGCGCGACCAGCTGGCCGGGTTGATGCGCAAGGTGCTCGCCGAGCGCGGCGACACCTCGATCCACTGAGTCGCTGGCTACGGCTCAGAACGCGGCGTACCCGCCGTCGATCAGAATCGAGTCGCCGGTGTGGAACGACGACGCCTCGCTGGCCAGGTAGACCGCGATGCCGCCGAAGTCGTCGCCGACGCCCCACCGGCGCACCGGCATCCTCGGCATCACGTTGCTCACGAACTTCTCGTTGGCGAACGAGCCGGCGGTGACCCCCGACTCGGTCCACCCGGGCAGCAGGGCGTTCGCGCGGATGCCGTGCCGGGCCAGCTCGACGGCCAGCGCCTTCACGATGGTCACCAGGCCGCCCTTGCTCGCCGTGTAGGCGTACCCGCCGGCCTGCCCCATCAGCACGGACAGGCTGGAAGTGGCGACCAGGCTGCCGCCGTTGCCCAGCTCGATCATGTGCCGGGCCGCCTCGCGCAGCGTGACGAAGGCACCGTCCAGGTTGATCCGGGTGATCCGACGGAAGTCGGCCAGACTGGTCTCGACCAGGGGTTTGCGGTTGGACTCGACGCCGGCGTTGGCGAAGCACGAGTCCAGCCGACCGAACCGGCCGACCACCTCGGCCAGCGCCTCGACCACGCTTTCTTCCTCGCCGACGTCCACCCGCATCGCGCTGGCCCGCTCGCCCAGCGACTCGACCACCTCGGCGTTGCGGTCCGCCTTGGTGCCCCAGATGCACACCTGGGCGCCCGCCTCCACCAGCCCGCGCGCCATGCCGAGGCCGATCCCGCTGTTCCCGCCGGTGACCAGGGAGACGTGGCCGGTCAGGTCAAATTTCGCGTAACCCACCGCGAGATCATCGCTGCCCTCCTTGGTAGCGGCAACCCGAGTGTTGACTAGAACACGTTTCACTTTCGGGGTTGCGGGGCGCACGGGTTGTTCGGCGCCGCGGTGCGGCGCCGGCCCGTCCGGATGTCTCCGACATCCAAACGGATCGAAACCCTCCTCGTCTTAGATTCTTCTTTGGACGGGACCACAGCCAGGAAACCCGCTCCGGAACGCGGCGGTTCCGGTCCTGGATTGAGTTGCAAGCCGGGTACGGCACACGACGCACACCACCTCTTCAATCATTTTGGTTTCGCACTGCATCTCATGCTAACATGAACGCATGTTCGAGTCCAGCGTTCAGGAAGCGGTCGCCGCGGTGGCCGCCCTGCGCGCCTGCCTCGACACCGCCGACGGCCCCACCCAAATCGAAGGACTCAAAGCCGTCGAACGACTGGGACGGGACCTCGCCCACCTACGGCTGTCACTGATCGCCCACCTGGACCGGTCCGGGGAGTTCGACCAACGATGTGTCACCGCCCGCGCCGCGATCGCGGACCTGTTGGGCTACCACCCCGGTAAAGCCCGACGAATGGTCGCGGTGGCCCGCTCGGTGTTCCCCATGACCTTGGACGGACAACCGGTGGAACCGGTCATGCCCGCCACCGCCACCGCCCTCGGCGCGCTCACCATCGACCAGGCGCACGCCGACGTCATCGAAGACCTGCTCAACTCCCCCACCGGACGACGCCTCGACCCGGCAATGTGGAGCGGCGCCGAGGCCCAACTCGCCGAGTGGGCGACCACGTGTCGACCCGACGAACTACGCCGCCTCGGCACTCAGCTGCTCACCACTCTGGACCAAGACGGCCCGACACCCGAAGACGAGAAACCACAGCTCAACGAACTACACCTGTACCGCCGCCGGGATGGTGGCGGTGGGCGGGTCAAGGGCCAGCTCGACACCGCGACCTTCACCGCTCTGTCCTTGGCGTTGGAAGGACACCGCACCAGCGGCGACGACGAAGACAAATCCCTGCCCGAACGTGACGCTGACGCCCTCGGCGCCCTGTGTGTCCAGGCGCTCAACGACGGAGACCTGCCCACCCAGGGTGGGGAACGACCCCATTTGACCGTGGTCATTCAGGAGAAGGACCTGCGGGAGCGGATGCGCGGGGCCACCCTGGGACTTGGCTGGGCCACCGCCGCTCAGATCCGCCAACTCGCCTGCGACTGCTCCGTCCTCCCAGTCGTGCTGGACGGGGACAGCATGGTTGTCGACGTTGGACGCATCCGCCGGACCGTGGACCGCTACCAACGCCGCGCCATCGCCGCCCGCGACCGAGGCTGCGCCTTCCGCGGCTGCGGGAAGAAACCCCGACACTGCGAAATCCACCACCTCATCCCCTGGGCGCACGGTGGTCGCACCGACCTCAACAACTTGGTGATGCTCTGCTGGGCGCATCACCGGATGATCCACCACGCCGGGTGGGAGATCCGCATCCACAACGGATGGCCCGAATTCATCCCTCCAAAATGGATAGACCTCACCCAAACACCACGCCGAAAACCCCGGACATTGATCACCGCGTAAAGATTTGAAAGTGAGGATTAGTGAGCATCTCGATCGCTGCCGAATTCGTGGGGCAGCACGCGGTCAAGTTGGCTGCGCGAGTTGATGCGCAGCTTGGCGAAGGCCTTGCGGAGGCGGTACTGGACGGTGTGCGCGCTGATGAACAGGCGCGGGCCGATCTCGGGGTTGGACAAGCCGTCCCGGGCGAGGCGGGCGATCTGGGCCTCCGGGGCCGTCAACTGCTCGTGCCGGGCGGCGTCGGCCCGTTTGCGGGCGGTCTCGCCCGTGGCCCGTAATTCCCGGCCCGCCCGCTCGGCGAAGGCCGCCATGCCCATGGCCTCGAGCATGCTGTGCGCGGTACGAAGCTGCTCGCGCGCCTCGCCCCGGCGGCGCTCGCGGCGCAGCCATTCGCCGTAGAGCAGATGGGCGGGTCGGCTCCGGCTGGACGCGGACGGATCAGCAACTCCCGCCGCCACCGCCGCCGCCGTCCCCACCACCGCAGCTACCGCCCCCGTCGCCGCCGAACCCGCCGAAGCCCCCGAACCCACCGCCGCCGTCACCGGAGCCGGTGTACGACGAGGAGTACGAACGGTAACGGCTGCCGGAGTTGCGGGCGGCCGCTCGGTTGGCCTTTCCACCGACAATTCCGATGAGCACAATGAATGCGATCAAGATAACAACAATCACGAATCCGGTCATCGTGAACCCCTCCTCACCAGTGCCAATGGGCTAGCTGCCGCTAGATTTGCCGTCGGGACGGATCGGCAAACCGGAATTGAGCAAGATTTGATGAAACGGGGTCGGCGAGCAATCCCGGTGTGCTGGAAGCGTCGACTCGGAGTGCTGGGACCGCCGACTCGGGAAACTGGGGGTGCAGGTATCTCGTTCGCAGAGGTAATATGTTTCCGTGAGCCAGGTGACCGGGGAAGAGCTGATGACGGCGTTGGCCGCGTTGCGCCGGGTGGTGCGGCGGCGGCTGCGCCAGCGGTTGCCGGGGCCGCACGGGAACGGCAGCCACCCGGCCAGCGGGCACATCGAGCTGCTGCGTTACGTGGAGCGGCACCCGGGTACGGGGGTGGCCGCGGCCGCCCGTGCGCTGCACCTGGCCGGCAACTCGGTGAGCACCCAGGTCAACCAGCTGGTGCGGGACGGGATGTTGCGGCGCGAGTCTCACCCGGCGGACCGCAGGGCCGCGCGGCTGGAGCTCACCGAGGGCGCGCGCAACCACCTGACCGGCTGGCGGGCGGCCCGGGCGGAGCTCGTGGACAAGGCGCTGTACCGGCTGCCCGAGGCCGACCGGCGGGCTCTGGCCGACGCGATGCCGGCACTGCACCGGCTGCTCACCGAACTGGACGAACGCGAGGAGGCACCCTGATGCCCGACACGGGGGACGGCAACCCGGCGAAGCCGGCGGGGCGGGTAACGGAGGTACCCGCCGTGCGCTGCACGGACGTGCACCAGCGGTTCGGCGACACCGTCGCGGTGGACGGCCTGAACCTGGAGGTGCGCCCGGGTGAGGTGTTCGGCCTGCTCGGCCCGAACGGCGCCGGGAAGACCACCACCATCCGCATGATCACCACACTGCTGCCGGCGCCGCCGTCCTCCATCGCCGTGTTCGGCGTGGACGCCGGCAAGCGGCGCACGGCGGTCCGCCGGCTGCTCGGGTACGTGCCGCAGCAGCTGTCCGCCGACGGCACGCTGACCGGCCGGGAGAACGTGAGCCTGTTCGCCCGGCTCTACGACGTGCCGCGCCGGGAGCGCGCCGCCCGGGTCGCCGAGGTGCTCGAGGCGGTGGACCTGACCGAGGTGGCCAACCGGCCGGCCAAGACCTACTCGGGCGGCATGGTCCGCCGCCTGGAGCTGGCCCAGGCGCTGGTCAGTGCGCCCCGGCTGCTGGTGCTGGACGAGCCCACGGTCGGGCTCGACCCGGTCGCCCGGGACGGGGTGTGGGCGCGCATCGAGCAGATCAAGGCGGAGACCGGGATGACCGTGCTGGTCACCACGCACCTGATGCAGGAGGCCGACCAGCGGTGCGACCGGGTGGCGCTGATGCACCGGGGCCGGGTGCGCGCGCTGGGCAGCCCGGTGGAGCTGCGCGCCGGCCTCGGCCCGGACGCCACGCTGGACGACGTGTTCCGGGCCTACACCGGCGACGGGCTGGCCGAGGCCTCGGAGGACGGGAGCATGCGCCAGGTGCGCAGCGCCCGCCGGACCGCGCGGAGGGTGTCATGACCGTGCCGATCGAGGCCTCGCCGCTGCGCGCGGTAGGCACCGTGTTCTCCCGGGTGTACACGATGTGCCTGGTCGAGGTGCAGAAGCTGCGGCACGACCGCACCGAACTGGTCACCCGGGCGGTGCAGCCGACGCTGTGGCTGCTGGTGTTCGGCCAGGTGTTCACCCAGCTGCACGCCATACCCACCGGCGGGACGCCGTACCTGGACTTCCTGGCGCCGGGCATCCTGGCCCAGTCGGCCCTGTTCATCGCCATCTTCTACGGCATCCAGATCATCTGGGAACGGGACGCCGGCGTGCTGGCCAAGCTCATGGCCACCCCGACGCCCCGGGTGGCCCTGGTGGCCGCCAAGGCGTTCGCCGCCGGGCTGCGCGCGGTGGTGCAGGCGGTGGCGGTGATGGTCATCGCACTGCTGCTCGGCGCGGACCTGCGGCTGGACCCGTTGCGCCTGCTCGGCATGGTGGTCGTGCTGGTGCTCGGCTCGGCGTTCTTCTGCTGCCTGTCCATCACCATCGCCGGGCTGGTGCTCTCCCGGGACCGCCTGCTCGGCATCGGCCAGGCCATCACCATGCCGCTGTTCTTCGCGTCGAACGCGCTGTACCCGGTGGAGCTGATGCCCGGCTGGCTGAAGGTGGTCAACCACATCAACCCGCTGAGCTACGAGGTGGAGGCGCTGCGCGGGCTGCTGGTGGGATCGCCGGCGCGGTTCGGGGTGTGCTTCGGGGTGCTGTTCGTGGCGGCCGCGGCGATGATCACGGTCGCCGCCGCGCTGCTTCCCCGGCTCACCAAGGGCTGAGCCGTCCAAGGGCTGAGCCGCCCAAGGGCTGAGGCCGAGCACACCTATCGGAACGCGGTTCGGTTCACGTACGCTGCGCTGGACCGACGGCGAGCGAGGGAACCCGGTGTGAGTCCGGGGCGGTCGCGCCACTGTGACCGGGCCAAGACCAAGGCCCGGGAGCCAGTCCTCTCCCCGCCGTGCCACCACCGATGGGCCGCGCCAGCCCGAGGAGGTCACAGGGTGCCCCGGGTACCGACCGCGGCCATACTGCTCGCGCTGCTCCTGCTGCTCGCCGCCAGCGTGGTCCTTTCCACCGGGTTCGGCGCCGAGCAGCTCCCGCCGAGCGTGGTGCTGGACGTGCTGCGCTCGCGGTTCACCGGCGGGCCAGTGGACCTGGCCTACCAGACCATCGTGTGGGACCTGCGCATCCCGCGCACGCTGCTCGCCGTGGTGGTCGGCGCCGGGCTGGCCATCGCCGGCGCCGGCATCCAGACCCTGGTGCGCAACCCGCTCGCCGACCCCTACCTGCTCGGGGTGTCCTCCGGGGCCAGTGTCGGCGCGGTCGCGGTGATCACCACCGGGGCATTCGCCGGGGCGCTGGCCAGCGTCTTCCTCGGTGCACTGGCCGGGGCGCTGATCGGCGCGCTGTTGGTGTTCGCCATCGCGGTCGGCCAGGGCGGGTTGACGCCGCTGCGGCTGGTGCTCACCGGCACCGTGCTGGCCTCGGCGTTCGCCTCCATCGCCAGCTACCTGGTGTTCCGGGCGGCGGACCCGCGCGCGGCCGAGTCGGTGCTGTTCTGGCTGCTGGGCAGCCTGGCCGGGGCGCAGTGGGACCGGCTGGCACTCCCGGCGGTGACCGTGGCCGCGCTGGGCCTGCTGCTGCTCGCCGGCTCCGGCTGGCTGGACGCGCTGGCCGCCGGCCCGGACACCGCCGCCGCGCTGGGCATTCCGGTGCGCGCGGTGCGAACCACGCTGTTCGCGGTGTTCGCCGCGCTGGTCGGGGTGCTGGTCGCGGTGTCCGGCGGCATCGGGTTCGTCGGGCTGATCCTGCCGCACGTGGCCCGGTTGCTGGTCGGCGCGCGGCACCGCCGGGTGCTGCCGGTGGCCGCGTGCGCCGGCGCGGTGTTCCTGGTCTGGGTGGACGTGGTGGCCCGGATCTGGGTGCGGCCGGTGGAGATCCCGCTCAGCGTGGTCACCGGGCTGATCGGTGCGCCGGTGTTCCTGCTGCTCATGGGCCGGCGGCGGTACCGGTTCACCGGCGCGGCGGCCGGGTAGGCCGGGGTGACCACGGAGGAGCTGCGCCGGCTTCCGGCCCCGGCGACCGGCCCGGACGGCACCGAACGGCTGCGCGCCGAGGCGCTGGACTGCGCGATCGGCCGGCACACCGTGCTGCGCGGGGTTTCGCTCAGCGTGCGCACCGGCGAGATCCTGGGCGTGGTCGGGCCGAACGGCTCCGGCAAGTCCACCCTGCTGCGCACGCTGGCCGGGATTCACCGGCCGGCCGCCGGGCGGGTCTACCTGGACGGCACGCCGCTGGACCGCATCCCGGCCCGTCGGCGGGCCCGGCGGATCGCGCTGGTCGGGCAGGAGGAGGAGCCACCGGCCGAGTTGCGGGTCGGCGAGCTGGTCGCGCTCGGCCGGGTGCCGCACCAGCCGCCGTGGGCCGGCGAGGACGAGGCGGACCGGGCGGCGGTGCGGCGCGCGCTGCGCCAGGTCGACCTGGCCGACGCCGCCGACCGGCCGGTGGACCAGCTGTCCGGCGGCGAGCGGCGCCGCGCGCTGCTGGCCCGGGGGCTGGCCCAGGACGCGCCGCTGCTCATGCTGGACGAACCGACCAACCACCTGGACGTGCGCCACCAGCTGACCCTGCTGGAGGTGGTGCGCGGGCTGGGCCGGACCGTGGTGCTGGCCATGCACGACCTGAACCTGGCAGCCAGCGCGTGCGACCGGCTGGTGGTGCTGCACGACGGCGGCGCCCGCCCGCCGGCCCCGGCGGCCAGTGCGCTCACCCCGGACGCGGTACTCGAGGTGTTCGGCGTGCAGGCGGTCCCGGTCGCCCACCCCTTCACCGGCCACACCCATCTCCTCTTCACCCCCCACACCCGCCCAGAGCCGGAGGCCCCCCGTTGACCGGCCCATATCGCGGATTTCACCGGCCCATGTCGCGCGCACTGGCCGCACTGGGCCTCGCATTGGCCGGGTCGGTGGCGGGCTGCGGGTCCGCCGCCGAGTTCCCGGCCACCCCAACCCCACCCGGGCCAACGGTCACGGTCACCAATTGCGGCCAGCCGGCGGAGTTCCCCTCGCCGGCGAAAAGGATGTTCGTCAACGACGGCAACATGATCTCCAGCGTGCTCGCGCTGGGCGCCGCCGACCAGGTGGCGGCGATCTCCAGCCTGGAGGCGGACGGGCCGATGCTGCGCCGCCACTACGGCGACGTGGTGGACCGCATCCCGGTCGCCGCGCAGCGCCAGCCGGCCATGGAGATCGTGCTGGCCCGCCGCCCGGACGTCATGGTGGCCGGGTGGAACTACGGCTACCGGATGGGCACCGGCCTCACCCCGGACACGCTGCGCGCGGCCGGCATCGCGCCGTACATCCTCAGCGAGAGCTGCCTGCAGCGGGCCGGGGAGAGCGCGCGGGGCACCATGGACCCGTGGATGGCGGTCCGCGAGGACCTGACCAACCTGGGCGCGATCACCGGCCGGCAACAGCGGGCCGCCGAGCTGGTCGCCGACATCGACCGCCGCCGGGAGGCGCTGCGCCGCGCACCGGCTCCGCCGAAGCCGATCACCGTGTTCGTCTTCGACAGCGCCACCGACACGGTGTTCACCAGCGGCCGGTTCGGCGGCCCGGAGGCGATCATCACCGCTGCCGGCGCCCGCGGCGCGACCAGCGACGTGGCCGACACCTGGACCCGGGTCTCCTGGGAACGGGTGGCGGCCAGCCAGCCGGACGTGCTGGTCTTCGTGGACTACCCGTCGCAGAGCTTCGCGGAGAAGGTGGCCCTGCTGCGCGGCCGCCCCGGGGTCGCGCAGCTGCCCGCGATGGCGCACAACCGGCTGCTGAACCTGCCCTACTCGATGTGGACCTCCGGCCCGCTGAACATCGACGCCGCCGAACACCTGCGCCTGGCCTTCGAGGAGTGGGGCCTGGCCCCGCCGTCCGGCATCCGGCCGCCGTTCAACGACCGGCTGAACTGAGCTCCAGCGCGTCCGGCAGCGCCGGCCAGGCCTCGCGTTCGGCCCGCCGCGGATCGTCCAGCACGTCCGGGCCCCGGACGTCCCAGATCCGGGTGGTCCGGGTCGGCGGCCGGTAGGAGGGCCAATCGGGGTTGCCGGTGCGGGCGAACGCCGTCCAGGCGCGCACCATCTGGCCGGACAGCGCTTCCAGCGCCGCGCGGTCACCGCTCAGCGCCTCCGCGCCGCCGGGAACCCCGACGAAGCGCAGCGTGCCGAACACGAACGGCAGCTCCGCCGTGTGCACCGCGCCCAGCCCGCCCGGCGGCGACCAGGCGAACTCGTACAGGTAGGTGGGCCGCCAGCGGGCCTGGGCCTCGGCCATCCGGATCGCCGGCAGCCGCATCACCTGGTCGGAGAACATGGCCAGGGTGGCGTCCGTGGGCGAGCGATCGCGGCGGTACACGGCGGCGATCTCCGCGCGCCGGTCCCGGAGCGCGGCGGGGAAGAAACGGGGCTGGTCCTCGGCCACGGCGGCCAGGCCGGCGGCCGGGTCTGGGCCGAACTGGCCGAAGAAGTTGACCTCGTCCCGGGTGGTGCCGAGCAGCAGGTCCACCCCGCGCGCGTGCCCTTCGGCGAGCCGGCGCTCGGGCGTGTCCAGCACCAGCGTGCCGTCCACGCTCGGCCCGAAGTAGACCGCGCTGGTGGTGCCCGGCGCGATCCGGCCCAGGGTCTTCTCCTGGCGGGTGACCAGGTCGGCGGCCGGCATCGTGGTCAGCGCGGCCAGGTCGCCGATCGGGGGCGGCGGGCCGGGCCGGGGGTGCACCAGGTAGCCGCTGCCGCTCTGCAGCACCACCCGGCGGAACAGCCGCTCCGGCCGGTCGGTGGCCAGCAGTGCGCTCAGGCTGAACGCGCCGGCCGACTCCCCCACGGCGGTCACGTTCGCCGGGTCGCCGCCGAAGGCGGCGATGTTCGTGCGCACCCAGTCCAGCGCGGCAATCTGGTCACGCAGCCCGTTGTTGCCCGAGCCGCGCAGCGCCGGGTCCAACCCGCCCAGCTCCGACCAGCCCAGTACGCCCAGCCGATAATTGATCGTGACGACCACCGCGTCCCCGACCCTGGCCAGCGTGTCTCCCGCGTACCGCGCTTCGTTGGCCGTGCCGATCCGGGCCGCTCCGCCGTGCACGAACACGATCACCGGCCGGTCGCCCTTACCCGAGACCGGCGTCCAGACGTTCAGCCGCAGGCAGTCCTCGTCGCCGAACACCTCGCGGTCGTCCGGGTACTCCTCCGAGCTGGATCGCACCTGCGGGCACACCCTTGAGCCGTCGTCCGCGCGCAGCGTTCCGGTCCACGCCGGCGGCGGTTGTGGCGGGTGGAACCGCAGCTCGCCGGTGGGTGGCGCCGCGTACCGAATCCCCCGGAACACGCACAGCCCGTCTTTCCCGGTGCCGGCGATGTCCCCGGCCGGGGTGTGCGCGAGGCAACGCCGGTTGTCGGGTTCCGGTGAGGCGGAGCAGCCGGCCAGCGCTAGGGCGAGGGCGATCAGTGCTGGGATCGTTCGCGGCGGCGACATGGGGGAATTGTCCGTGTGGAGGGCCGGGCGCGGATCGCCGTACGGAGTGATCCTGTGCTTTCCCGTGCCGGGGGAGGGCTGAGGCGGTCGGGTGGGGGTTTAAAGATCGGCTTGGACGGTGGGGGTGGGTGGTCGGGTTGGGTGCCGCCGGTTGCGTTGTCGTTCGGTGCCGGGTCGGCCCCGGTTGGTGCGGTACTCGGGTTGGGTGCGGCCGGTCGCGTTTGGCTTGCGGAGCGTAGCCGGGTGTGGCGGCTTCCCGGGTTCGGTTTTCGCCGAGTGGCAGCTCAGTCGCCCGAGTACATGATCGAAAGGCCACTGAGCTACCCCTCGGCGAAGAACGACCGGAACGCTCAGTGACCGGCCCTCGAACCCGAGCGCCGCACCAAACCGGGCCGACCCCAGCACCGAACGACAACGCAACCGGCCGCACCCAACCCGACCACCCACCCAGCCCCGCCGTCCAAGCCGATCTCTAAACCCCCACCCGACCGCCTCAGCTGCCCTCCCCCGAAGCAACCAACCCGAACTCGGTCCCGCAGCCCCAGTTTGCTCAGCATGTTGCTCACATGCGTCTTCACCGTGTGCTCGCTGACCACCAACTCGGCGGCGATCTCCGCGTGGAGCGCCTGCGGGCGACCTGGCGGAGCGCGTCCACTTCGCGCTCGGTCAGCTCGGACAGCCGGCGGCGCAGCTCCGAGCGGGCGGCTCCGCCCCCCAACCATGTCGTCCACCAGCCGACGGGTGACCGAGGGCGCGAGCAGGCTCCCCCGCCGCGACCAGCCGCACAGCGCGGACCAGCTCGTCGCGCGAGGCGTCCTTCAGCAGGAAACCGCTGGCCCCGCGCGCGGAGCGCGGTACACGTGGTCGTCCAGGTCGTACGTGGTCAGCACCAGCACCTTCGCCCTGGTGCGGCGGCAGATCTCGGCGGTGGCGGCCACCCCGTCCAGCATCGGCATGCGGATGTCCATCCACGTCGGGGTCCAGCTCGACCGCCCGGCGCACCCGCTCCGCCTCCACCGCCCGCCGGGCCGCGTTGGCCCTGGTGCTCACCCCCAGCGCGAACGCGGCGACGAACCCGGTGATCACGAACTGGTAGGTCTCGAAGTTCTCCCCCGGGACGATCAGGGACACCAGCACCGCCGCGACCAGCGGCCGGGGACGGCTCATCTCGGCCGCGCCGATGGTGTACGCGCAGATCAGCGCGCCGTACGGCACGGCGGGCAGGGGCGAGTGCGGCAGCTCGCGGTAGGTCAGCCCCGGCCGGCGCTACGTCCCACCGGGTCACCCACACGCCCGTGACGGTATCCCCCCGCACCTCCCTGGCGAGCGAACCGTCACTCGCCGGGACGGGCCAGGCAGACTGTCGCGGTGACCGTCTACTTCATCGGGGCCGGGCCGGGCGCGGCCGACCTGATCACCGTGCGCGGCCGGGACCTGCTGGCCAGGGCTACGGTGTGCCTCTACGCGGGCAGCCTGGTGCCGGCGGAGCTGCTGGCCCACTGCCCGCCCGGGGCGCGGCTGGTGGACACCCAGCACCTCGACCTGGACCAGATCGTGGCCGAGCTGGTCGCCCGGCACGGCGAGGGGCACGACATCGCCCGGCTGTGCTCCGGCGACCCCTCGGTGTTCTCCGCCGTCGCCGAGCAGACCCGGCGACTGGAAGTAGCCGGGGTGCCGTACCAGATCGTGCCCGGGGTGCCGGCGTTCGCCGCCGCCGCCGCGACGCTGCGCCAGGAGCTGACCGTGCCCGGGGTCGGCCAGACCGTGCTGCTCACCCGCACCGCCGCGCGGGCCACCCCGATGCCGCCGGGCGAGGACCTGACCAGCCTGGGCGCCCTGGGCGCCACGATGGTGCTGCACCTGGCCGTGCAGCGGATCGACGAGGTGGTGGCCGAGCTGCTGCCCGGCTACGGTCCGGACTGCCCGGTCGCGGTGGTCGCCTACGCCAGCCGGGAGGACGAGCTGATCCTGCGCGGCACCCTGGCCGACATCGCCGAACAGGTACACACCGCCGGCATCCGGCGAACCGCGGTGATCATTGTCGGACAGGTGCTCGCGTTGCCCGGCTGCGACAGCCACCTCTACTCGGCCGCCCGGGAGCGGCAAGTCTAAACCTTGCACTCTTTAGTCGACTATGCCGAGAATGGACGGCATGTCCAAAGTCGGCGTGGTCGCCAGCCCCGCGCCGTCGGCGAAGGCCTTGGTGAAGGGCCTGGCCCTGGTCGACCTGGTCGCCGACCACAGCGGTCCCGCCCGCCTGGCCGACCTGGTCGCGGCCAGCGGGCTGACCCGGCCGACCGCCGTCCGCCTGCTGGACGTGTTGTGCCGGGCCGGGGTGCTGCGGGTGGATGGGGAGGGCCGGTACGGGCTCGGCCCGAGGGTGGCCGGCTGGGGCCACTCCTTCCTGCGTGACCTGGACCTGCCGGCCGCCGCCGAGGACCTGATGGCCGAGCTGGTGGAGATCAGCGGGGAGACCTGCTACCTCGGCGTACTGGACCAGAACACCGTTCTCTACGTGCACGCCGCGCACAGCCCGCACGCGGTCCGCCCGGCCGCGACCACCGGTTCGCGCAACCCGCCGCACTGCACCGCCATCGGCAAGGTGCTGCTGTCCTGGCTGCCCGAGCACCGGGTGGACGCGGCGCTGACCCCGCCGCTGGCCCGGCGCACCGCGAACACGCTGGTGGAGCCGGACGCGGTGCGCGCCGAGCTGCGCGCGGTGCGCAAGCGCGGCTACGCGTTGGACGACGTGGAGAACGAGGAGGGCGTGCGCTGCGCGGCGGCGCCGGTGCGCGACCACACCGGTGCGGTGGTCGCCGGCATGTCGGTGTCCGCGCCGACCTATCGGTTCTCGCCGGACGACCTGCGCCGGCTGGCCCCCGACCTGCGGCGGGTCGCCGGCGCACTGTCCGCCCGGCTCGGCTACCAGGGAGAGATGTCATGACGGAGAGCTGGCGGGGCAAGGTCGGGCGGCTGAGCGACGAGGAGCTGGCCGCGTTCATGGCCGAACCGGTGATAGCCCGGCTGGCCTGCCTGGACGGCGAGGGCTGGCCGTACGTGGTGCCCTGCTGGCAGGAGTGGGACGGCGAGGCGTTCTGGGTGATTCCCCGGCAGCGCTCGGCCTGGGCGCGCTACCTGGCCACCGAGCCGCGCTGCGCGATCACCGTGGACGAGGAGGGCGCGCAGCGGAAGGTAGTCGCGCGCTGCCTGGCCCGGCTGGTCGAGCGGCCCAACACCGGCGGCGCCTGGGTGGCCATCGCGGAACGGATGAGCGTGCGCTACCTGGGCGAGAACGGCCCGAAGTACCTGGAACCCACGCTGGACCAGCCGCGCTGGCTGTTCCGCCTGGAACCCAAATCCATGCAGACCTGGCAGGGCCAGGACTGGGCTTCCAGGTACAAGTCATGACGGACGTCATCGAGCTGGCCCGGGCACTGGTCAGGGCGCCGAGCGCCAACCCGCCGGGCGACGAGCGGGCCGTCGCGGACGTGGTCGGGGACGCGCTGAGCGCGCTCGGGCTGCCCGCCGCGACCGTGCTGGCCGCGCTGGACCACCGGCCGAACCTGCTGGTCAGCCTGGACTTCGGGGCCGGCGGCCGGCACCTGGTGCTTTCCGGGCACCTGGACACCAAGCCGATCGGAGACGCCACCTGGTCCGCCGACCCGCTGGGCGCCGAGCTGGACGGCGACCGGCTCTACGGGCTCGGTTCGGCCGACATGAAGGGCGCGCTGGCCGCCATGCTGGTCGCCGCCGGGCAGTGCGCCGCCGAACCCCCGGCCCGCGGCCGGCTGAGCCTGCTGTTCACCGCCGACGAGGAGAACGGCGGCGCGTACGGCGCCCGGCACGTGGCCTACACCAAGCCGCTGCGCGCGGACGGCGTGGTGATCGGCGAGCCGGGCGGCATGGAAACCGACTTCGACCGGCTGCACCTGGTCAGCCGGGGCATCGCCCGGTTGCGGCTGACCGCGACCGGGCGCCAGGGGCACTCCAGCCTTTCCGCCGAACCGGGCACCCGCAACGCCGGCGTGGACCTGGCCCGGCTGGTCACCGAGGTCGCCGACCGGCTGCGCCTGCCGGTGCCGCCCAACCCGGACGGGCTGACCGGCTGGACCCCCACGGTGAACACCGCGCTGGCCTTCCACGGCGGCGTCGGCTACGGGGTGCTGCCCGGGCGGGTCGGCGCGGACACCGAGGTGCGGCTGCTGCCCGGGATGACCCGGCAGCAGGTCGGGGACGCGTTCGGCGCGCTGGTCCGGGCGCACGCGCGGCGCACCGGCGCCGCGCTCGCCCACGAGTTCGACGAACCGCCCAACGACTGGCTGCCCCCGGCCCGCGTGCCGGCCGCCGACCCGCTCGCCCTGGCCGCCGCGCACGCCTGCCACAAGGTGCTCGGCACCGCCCCGCCGGCCTCGGTGTTCCCCGGCACCACCGACGCCACGTTCTTCCAGGCCGCGCAGGGCCTGCCCACGCTGCCCGCGCTCGGACCCGGCCTGCTGCGCCGGGCGCACGCCGCCGACGAGTGGGTGTCCGTGGAGGCGGTCCGCCGGTCGGTGGCCCTGTACACGGAGCTGGTGCGCGAGTTCTGCCCGGGGCCGGCATGACCACGGCTCTCCGGAAATCCGGGACCCGCGTGGCGCTCGCCCCGGCGGCCGGGCTGGCGCTGGTGCTGGTGCTCGCCCTGGTCACCACGCCCGGGTTCTACTCGGCCGAGGTGTTGGCCCTGGTGCTGTTCCAGGTCGGGCTGATCGGCATCACCGCGCTGGGCCAGACCGGGGTGCTGCTGGTCGGCGGGATCGACCTGTCGGTGGGCGCGGTGGTCGGGCTGACCACGGTGATCGTGGCCGCCTACTCGGGCGGCTCGCCGGACCGGCTGGCGACCGGGGTGGGCCTCGCGGCGGGAGCCGGGCTGTTGGTGGGCGCGGTGAACGCCGGGCTGGTGCTGGCCCGGCGGGTGCCGCCCTTCGTGGCCACCTTCGCCACGTTCGTGCTGGTGCAGGGCGCGATCACGGCGTGGACCCGGGGCGCGCCGGCGGGCGCCATCCCGCCGGCGTTGGCCCCGCTGGGCACCGGCCGGGTGCTCGGGGTGCCGGTGCCGGCGTGGGTGTTCCTCGGTCTGGCCCTGGTCGCCGGCCTCCTGCTGGCCCGCACCGGTTTCGGCCGCCGGGTGTACGCCACCGGGGCGAACCGGGCGGCCACCGCGCTGTCCGGGGTGCGCACCGGCTGGGTCATCGCGGCCTGCTACCTGGGTTGCGCCGGGCTGGCAGTGCTGGCCGGGCTGGTCAACGCCGGCTACCTCGGGTACGTGGACGCCCGGCTGTCCCGCAACCTGGACCTGAACTCGATCGCCGCCGCGGTGATCGGCGGCGTGGCCCTCACCGGTGGACGCGGCCGGGTGACGCAGACGGTCACCGGGGTGGTTCTGCTGGCCACGCTGCTCACCTGGCTGGTACAGCTCGGCGCGGGTCCGGGCGCGCAGCTGGTGGTGGCCGGTTCGGTGATCCTGGCGGCGGTGTGGCTGCGCACCGCCGAGGAAGACACTGAAAGGCGGTCCTGGTGAAACGTGTAGCTGTCGGCGTGGTCGCGGCACTCACCCTGCTGGCGGCCTGTGGCACCGAGCGGGAGCCCGGCGCCTCGGGCGGTTCCGGCGGCGAACAGTGCCAGGGCGCCACCGCGGCACAGGACCGCTACCGGCAGGCCTGGCAGACCGCCCGCACCCAGCTGGGCCTGCGGACCCTGGACCCGGTCCCCGAGCAGGTCTGTGAGGTGGAGACCACGAAGTACGCGAAACCCCCCGGCGTGGACGGCTACAAGATCGCCTTCGCCGCCCAGGGGCCGACCAACTCGTGGGGCCTGAGCAGCGAGGAGGCGTTCAAGCGACAGGCCGCGGCGCGCAACGTGCAGGTGCTGTACGCCTCGGCCGGCGGGGACGCGGCCACCCAGGTGGACAACATCGCCCAGCTGGCCGCCCAGGAACCGGACGCCATGGTGGTGGTCCCCATGGGCGACGCGATCACCGGCCAGGTGCAGGCGGCCGCCCGGCAGGGCATCCCGGTGGTGCTGTGCTCCGGGCGTCTCGGCCCGGGCAGCGGCGCGGTGTCCACGGTGACCCGGCAGTACGAGCTGCTCGGCGGCATGTACGCCGAGTGGCTGGCGCAGAAGCTGGGCGGCCAGGGCAAGGTGGCCATGCTGTCCGGGCTGGCCGGGGTGCCCACCGCCGAGCACCAGCGCAACGCGGCCAAGCGGGTGTTCGCCAAGTACCCGGGCATCTCCGTCGTCACCGAGCAGTACACCCAGTGGTCACCGACCGTGGCCAAGACGGTGGCGGCGAACCTGGTCACCCAGTTCCCCGACCTGAACGGCATCTGGTCCGACTCGGGCTACGGCGACATGGGCGTGGTCGCCGCCTACAAGGACGCCGGCAAGCCCGTGCCGCCGCTCACCGGGGACGCGGTGAACGGCTTCCTCAAGGCGGCCAAGGGCGACCCCCGGCTGGAGTTCGCGGTCTCCTCGTTCCCGCCGGAACAGAGCACCCAATGCCTGGACACCGCGTTGGCCGTGCTGAACGGTCAGCCGGTGCTGGACAAGGTCTACATCGACTCGCCCAGCTTCACCAACGCCGAGCTGGACCGCTACGTCCGGCCGGAGTGCGGGGACAACCTGCTCATCCCCAGCGGGCTGCCGCCGGACCAGCTGCGCGAGCTGAAGCTGTGCTGATCGGTACCGGGGTAGCCGCGGTCGCCGCCACCGGGCTGACCAAGCGTTACCCGGGCGTGACGGCGCTGGACGAGGTGGCGATCTCCTGCCGGCCCGGGCGGGTGCATGCGCTGGTCGGGGAGAACGGGGCGGGCAAGTCCACCCTGGTGCGGGTGCTCACCGGGAACACCGCCCCGGACGCCGGGGAGATCAGCTTCCGGGGCCGCCCGGTCACCCTGCCCAGCCCCCGCCACGCACTGGAGCTGGGCATCGCCTCCGTGCACCAGGAACTGACCGTGCTGCCCGAGCTGACCGTGGCGGAGAACGTGCTGCTCGGCCAGGAGCCGGCCGCGCGCGGCCGGCTGGACCGGCGCGCCGGCGGAAGAACGGTGGCCGAGGCGCTGGACCGGGTCGGCCTGGCCGGGCTGGACCCGGCGCGGCGAGCCGGCGAGCTGTCCCTGGCCAACCGGCAGCTGGTGGAGATCGCCCGGGCGCTGGTGCGGGGCGGCCGGCTGCTCATCCTGGACGAGCCCTCGGCGGTGCTCTCCGGCGATGCCCGGCAGACGCTGTTCGGGGTGATCCGCGCGCTGGCCACGGACGGGGTGGCGGTGCTCTACATCAGCCACCTGCTGGACGAGGTGCGCACGCTGGCCGACGACATCACCGTGCTGCGGGACGGCCGGGTGGTCTCCTCCGGCCTCGCGCACGGGTACGACGTGCGCCGGATGGTCCGGGAGATGGTGGGCCGGGAGGTCGACCTGGTCTACCCGTCGCTGCTGGAAGCCGGGGAACCGACCGTGCTGGAGGTGCGCGGGCTGGTGCCCCGCACGGCCGGGCCGGCACCGGCGCCGGTGGACCTGACCGTGCGCGCCGGGGAGATCGTCGGACTGGCCGGCCTGGTCGGCTCCGGGCGCAGCCGGCTGCTGCGAACCGTGGCCGGCGCGCGGCCCAGGGCCGCCGGCACGGTCACCGTGAACGGCTGGAAGGTGCGCGGCGGCCTGCGCCGGGCGGTGGCCGCCGGCCTGGTGCTGGTGCCCGAGGAACGCAAGGCGGACGGGCTGGTGCTGGAGCTGCCCGCGCGGGCCAACGTCACGCTGGCCAAGGCGCCCCGGGGCTGGCTGTCCGTCCGCCGGGAACGCGCCGCGTTCGCCGAGGACCAGGCCAAACTGGGTATCCGGGCCGTCGGCCCCGACCAGCCGACCGGCCAGCTCTCCGGGGGCAACCAGCAGAAGCTGGTACTGGCCAAGTGGCTGCGCCGGCAACCGTCGGTGCTGCTGCTGGACGAACCCACCCGGGGCGTGGACGTCGGGGCCAAGGTCGAGATCTACCGGCTGGTCAGCCGGCTGGCCGGGCGGGGCATGGCGGTGCTGATCGCGTCCAGCGAGCTGCCCGAGGTGCTCGGGATGTGCCACCGGGTGCTGGTGTGCCGGGGCGGCGCGGTGGTCGGCGAGCTGTCCGGGGAGGCGCGCACCGAGGAGCGGGCGCTGCGGCTGGCCCTGGGGGTGGCGGAATGACCACGTTGACGGCCGCGGCCACCGAGCGCCGGACCCCGGGGAACGGGCTGGCCGGGGCGATCCGGGGCGGCGGCGCGGTGTGGGCGGTGGTGCTCGCCGGGCTGGCCGGGCTCACCCTGGCGCACGGCCCCGGCTTCTGGTCGCCGGCCAACATGGCCGGGATCCTGGCCGGCACGGTGGTGCTCGGGCTGGTCGCGCTGGGCCAGCACCTGGTGGTGCTCGGCGGCGGCATCGACCTCTCCGTGGGGTCCACCGCCACACTGGCCGCGCTGCTCACCGCCATCCTGATCGACGGCTACCCGATCCGCACCGTCCCGGTGGTGCTGGCCGTGGTCATGCTCGGCGCACTGATCGGCCTGGCCCACGGGCTGCTCGTCTCGGCCGCCCGGCTGCCCCCGTTCATCGTCACGCTGGCCACCCTCTACCTGCTGCAGGGCGTTGCGTTGATGATCAGTACCGGCCCGGCGGGCCAGGTCAGCTCGGCGCTGTCCGGGTTCGCGCTGGGCCGGTTGGGGCCGCTGCCCTACGCGCTGGTGGTGCTGATCGTGGCGGTGGCCCTGGTGGCCTTCCTGCTGCGCCGCACCGCGTTCGGCCGGCACCTGCGGGCGGTCGGCGGCGACCCGGCGGCGGCGCGGGCGGCGGGCGTGCGGGTGAACCGGGTGCGGGTGGTCGCGTACCTGCTGTGCGGCGCGCTGGCCGCGCTGGCCGGGGTGCTGCTGGCCGCCCGGGCCACCATCGGCTCGCCGACCGCCGGGGTGGGCCTGGAGCTTTCCGCGATCACCGTGGTGGTGCTGGGCGGCACCTCGCTGCTCGGCGGGCGGGGCAGCCTGGTCGGCACGCTGGGCGGGGTCGCGCTGCTCGCCCTGGTCACCGGCTCGGTCACGGTGCTGCAGCTGCCCGCCACGCTGACCGAACTGATCCGCGGAGTGGTCATCCTGATCGCCGCGGCGGTATTCGTGACGAGGCGTTCACGATGATCGTCGACGGTCACGCGCACGTGTTCGCCGCCGCGCCCGCGCGCCGGCGGCCCCGCAAGCCGGCCGGCTCGATCGACGCGGACACCCCGGCCGAGCGCGAGCTGGTGCCACCCGGGCGGGACGCGCCGGTGGAGGGGCTGCTAGAGCTGATGGCGGCCAGCGGTGTCGGGCAGGCCGTGCTGGTCGCGCTGGACGGCAGCTGGCGCGCCGACCAGGCGGTGGCCGACGCCGTGGACCGGCACCCGGGCCGGTTCGCCTCGGTGGCCGTGGCCGGCGGCGACGAGCTGGGCTGGACCGCCGGCAACCCGGTGGACGCGCTGCGCGAGCGCCGGGCCGAGTTCCCGTTCGACGCACTGCGCACCAGCTGGCTGGGCACGCCCAGCCGCCCGCTGGCCGACTCCCCCGCGCTGCCCGTGTTGCGCGCGCTGGCCGAGGCCGGGATGCCCTTGTGGAGCTACCTGCCGCCGAGCCAGTTCGGGCTGCTCGAACAGCTGGTGACGGCGCTGCCCGAGCTGCCCGTGGTGCTCAACCACCTCGGCTTCTGCCCGCACGACATGCAGGTGGACGAGCACCTGCGGCCACGCTTCCACGACCCGTTCCCGACCGACCTGGTGACCGGACTGCTCCGCCTGGCCGACGCGCCCAACGTGCACCTGATGGTCTCCGGCCAGTACGCGCTGTCCGCCGGGCCGCCGCCGTACCCGGACCTGTTCGAGCTGACCCGGAAGCTGGCCGCCGCGTTCGGCCCCGACCGGCTGCTCTGGGGTTCCGACCATCCCTGGCCCAGCCGGGTGCCCGGCTACCCGGAGCTGCTGGGCCTGGTGGACGCCGCGCTGCCCGACCTCACCCCGGCCGGCCGCGACGAGCTGTTCGGCGGCACCGCGCGCCGGCTGTTCCCGTCGCTGCGAGGTAGCTAGTGCCCGAGCTGTCCCCCGGTGCCACCGGCATGCCCCGATCCGGCATCCGCGAGGTGATGGACCTGGCCTGGAGCCTGCCCGGGCCGGTGCTCGGGCTACACGTCGGGGAACCCAGCTTCGCCCCGCCGGAGCACGTGCTGGAGGCGGCCCGGCGCGCCTACACCGAGGGCCACACCCACTACGTGCCGAACGCCGGTGTGCCCGAGCTGCGCGCCGCGCTGGCCGAGAAGGTGCGCGCGGAGAACGGGCTGGACGCCCCGGCGGCACGGTTGGTGGTCACCGCCGGCGGCGCCCAGGCGCTGCACGTGGCGTTCAGCCTCACCGTCTCGGCCGGCGACGAGGTACTGGTCCCGGACCCCGGCTGGCCCAACTTCGGCATGGCCGTGCAGCTGCTCGGCGGGGTCCCGGTGCGCTACCCGCTGCACGCCTCCCGGTCGTTCCGGCCGGACCCGGCGGAGCTGGACCGGCTGGTCACGGACCGCACCAAGGTGATCGTGGTGAACTCGCCGTCCAACCCGCTGGGCTCGGTGCTGCCCGAGGCGGACATCCGCGCGCTGGTCGAGTTCGCCGGGCGGCACGACCTGTGGCTGATCTCCGACGAGTGCTACGACGCCCTGGTCTACGGCGACCGGCCGCACACCAGTCCCGGGATCTTCGATGCCGACGGCCGGGTGCTCTCGGTGTTCAGCTTCTCCAAGACCTACGCGATGACCGGGGTCCGGGTCGGCTACCTGGTGGCGCCGGAGGCGGCCGCCGCGCACGCCGCCAAGCTGCAGGAAGCCATGATCGCCTGTGTGAACGCGCCGGCCCAGGCGGCCGCGCTCGCCGCGTTGCGCGGCCCGAGGGACGCGGTACACATGATGCGGGACACCTACCGGCGGCGCCGGGACGCGGCGCTGGCCGCGCTGGACGCCCAGCGGCTGGCCTACCTGGTCCCGCACGGGGCGTTCTACCTGTGGGTGAACATGTCCGGGAGGCTGGGCCGCGAGCCGGACGTGGCCGGCTGGGCGTTGCGGCTGCTGCGCGAACGTGGCGTCGCGGTGGCGCCGGGCACCGCGTTCGGCCCGGCCGGGGAGGGCTGGATCCGGCTCTCCCTGGCGGCCGAGACCGAGGACCTGCTGGAAGGCATCAAGCGGATGGGGGAACCGATATGACGATCGGCGGGGACGGCCCGGCGGACCGGGTGATCGCGATTCTGCGGGGCAGCCGGGGCGAGCGACTGGACGCGGTGTGCGACACCCTGCTCGGCGCCGGGCTGCGCTACCTGGAGGTCACCACCAACACGCCCGGCTGGTTCGGCGCGGTGCGCCGGCTGGCCGGCACGGGCGCCGAGGTGGGGGTGGGCACCGTGCGCACCCCGGCGCAGGTGGATGAAGCCGCCCGCGCCGGTGCCCGGTTCGTCGTCGCGCCGGGGACGAACGCGCTGGTCGGCGCGCGGGCCGCCGAGCTGGGCCTGGCCTGGTACCCGGGCGCGCTGAGCCCCACCGAGATCGAGCACGCGGCGTCGCTGGGCGCCACGGCGGTGAAGGTCTTCCCGGCGCGCTCGCTGGGCGGCGCGGACTACCTGCGCGAGGTGCGCGCGCCGCTGGACGACATCCCGCTGGTACCCACCGGCGGGGTGCGGATCGACGAGGTGGCCGGCTACCTGGCCGTCGGCGCCGTCGCGGTCGGACTCGGCGGCCAGCTCATGGGCGATGCGCTCAGCTCGGCCGACCCGGACCTCGGGGCGCTCGCCCGGCGCGCCGAGCAGGCGCTCGCGGCCGCTTCGTGAGCGAGCTCCCGGCGCCGGGCGGCGGTGTCGTCACCTTCGGCGAGACGATGGCGCGGCTCAGCTCCCCCGGGGTGGGGCCGATGCGGCACGCCCGGTCGCTGCGGCTGGGCATCGCCGGCGCCGAGTCCAACCTGGCCATCGGGGTGCGCCGGCTGGGCGTGCCGGCGGCCTGGCTGGGGCGGGTCGGGGCCGACGAGTTCGGCGAGCTGATCCGGTCCACCGTGGCCGGCCAGGGCGTGGCCACCACCGCGATCGTGGACCCGGATGCCCCCACCGGCCTGTTGTTCAAGGAACGGCGCACCGCCACCCGCACCCGGGTCCAGTACTACCGCTCGGGCAGCGCCGGCTCCCGGCTCACCCCGGACGACCTGGACCCCGAACTGATCGCCCGCTCCCAGATCCTGCACCTCACCGGCATCACCCCGGCGCTCGGCGACAGCGCCCGGCGCGCCGTGACCGCCGGCATCGAGCTGGCCCGGGCGCACGGCGTGACGGTGTCGGTGGACCTGAACTACCGGGCCGCGCTGTGGCCACCGGAGCAGGCCGGCGCCGCGTTCCGCGAGCTGGTGGAGGGGGCGGACATCGTGCTGGCCACCGAGGAGGAAGCCGCCATGGCCCTCGGCACCTCCTCGCTCGACGCCGAGTCACTGCGCGACGGCCTGGCCGGACTCGGTCCGGCCGAGGTACTGGTGAAACGCGGCGAGCGCGGCGCACTGGCCCGCATCGACGGCCGGGCGTACGAGGTGCCGCCCCGGCGGGTGACCGTGCTGGACCCGGTGGGCGCGGGCGACGCGTTCGCGGCGGGCTACCTGGCCAGCCGCTGTCGAGGCGCCGACCCGGGGACCCGCCTGGCCGTGGCCGCCACCACCGGAGCCTTCGCGGTCACCGTCGCCGGCGACTGGGAAGGCGCCCCCACCCTGGACGAACTACGCCTGCTCGACAACCACGGCGACGGCGTAGCCCGTTAGTCCCGGAGTCAGCGGCGGGTCAGGGCTACCGCGTCGATCTCGATCAGCCAGTCGGGTTTGGCCAGGGCGGCGACCTGGAAGAGGGTGTCGGCCGGGTAGGGCTCGGTGAAGAACTCCTCCCGCAGCTTGATGATCACGTCCAGGGTGCGGGGCATGTCGGTGACCATGATGGTCACCCGGACGACGTCGGCCAGGCTGGACCCGGCCGCCTCCAGCACCGTCGCCAGGTTGTGGAAGGCGCGCCTGGCCTGCGCCTCCACGTCGTCACCGCCGACCGTGCGGCCGGCTTCGTCGATGCCGGCCTGGCCGGAGATGAAGATCAGGTTGTCGGCCCGGATACCCAGGGAGATCTTGTACGGCTCGTACCAGTCGGGGTCGTGCGTCACGCGTTCGATCCGTGTCATGCCCCGAGTCTGCGGCGACACTATACGCATGACAAGTACGGTCTTTTTGTATAGTAAGGAACCGTGAAACCAATGGCTGACGAGTGCACCGTGGAAGCGGCCATGGAGGTGCTCGGCGGCAAGTGGAAGATGGTCATCCTGCGGCACCTGCTCGGCGGTACCCGCCGGTTCGGCGAGCTGCACCGGGAGATGCCCGGGGTCACGCCCCGGATGCTCACCCGCCAGCTGCGCGAGCTCGAGCTGGACGGGCTGGTCCGGCGGGAGGTGTACCCGCAGGTGCCGCCCAAGGTGGAGTACTCGGTGACCGAGGTGGGCGAGAGCCTGCGGGACATCACCGACCGGCTGGAGCGCTGGGGCGAGTGGTACCGGGCGACCGCTCAGACCGGGTAGCGGCGCGGCGTGTAGACCACCCGGTCGCCGTCGCCCCGCTCGACCAGCCGGGTGCGCGAGGACCCAATCAGCAGCAGGCAGCGCATATCCACCGCCGCCGGGTCCAGCTCGGCCAGCGAGGTGACGGTCACCCGCTCCTCCGGGCCGCCGACGTCCCGGCCGACCACCACCGGGGTGTCCGGCGCGCGGTGCTCGAGCAGCAGGTCACGGGCCGCGCCGAGCTGCCAGGTGCGGCTGCGGGAGGCCGGGTTGTACAGCGCGATGACCAGGTCGGCGGCCGCCGAGGCGGCCAACCGTTCGGCGATCACCGACCACGGCTTCAACCGGTCGGACAGCGAGAGCACGCAGTAGTCGTGGCCCAGCGGCGCCCCCACCCGGGCGGCCACGGCCGACGCGGCGGTGAGCCCGGGCAGCACCCGCACCGGAACGTCCTTCCACCGGGGCTCGCAGGCCACCTCCACCAACGCGCTGGCCATCGCGAACACCCCGGGGTCGCCGGACGAGACCACCGCCACCCGCGCGCCCTCCCGGGCCAGGTCCAGGGCGAACGCGGCGCGTTCCGACTCCACCCGGTTGTCCGAGGGATGCCGGCGCTGCCGGGCGTTGGCCGGCACGCGGTCCAGGTACGGCCCATAGCCGACCAGGTCGGTGGCGGCGGCCAGGGCCTCCTGCGCCTCCGGGGTCAGCCACGGCCGCCCGGCCGGCCCCAGCCCGACGACCACCACTTCGCCGCTATGGCTCTGCGTGGAAATATGCGACACACCTGGGCTTTGGCTCTGCGTGGAAATATGCGACACCCCGGGCATCGACCCGGCCTCGCGGGCCATCGTCTCCTGGGCCAGCGGGCTCGGCTTCAGCGCCAGGGAGAAGTACGGCACGGAGGACGGGTCCACCTCGGCGAACTCGGCGGTCCGCTGCTCGGTGGTGCTGGCCCGCTCCACGTAGTGCAGCTGGTCGAGCACGCCGGCGGCCTCGGCCGCCGTGTGCACCGCGGGGAAGTTGCGGCCCAACTTGAGCACGGCGGCCGAGTCGGTGGCGGCCAGCCGCCGGGCCAGCTCCTCGGCCGGCAGCGTGCCGGGCAGCACGGTGAGCACCTCGTCCCGCTCCACCAGCGGCCGGCCCAGCGCGGCGGCGGCGGCGCTCACCGAGGTCACGCCGGCCACCACCTCCGTCGGGTAGCGGTGCGCCAGCCGCTCGTGCAGGTGCATGTAGGAGCCGTAGAAGAACGGGTCGCCCTCGGCCAGCACCACCACGGTCCGGCCGGCGTCCAGGTGCGCGGCCAGCCGGTCCGCCACATTCGCGTAGAAGTCGTTCAGCGCGCCCCGGTAGCCGCCGGGATGGTCCACCGTCTCCACGGTGACCGGGTAGATCAGCGGCTCCTCGATCTGGTCCCCGCGCAGGTAGGACTCGGCGATCCGGCGCGCGGTGCTGCGGCCGTGCCGCGCCGAGTGGTAGGCGATCACGTCCGCCGCACCGATCAGCCGGGCCGCCTTGACGGTGACCAGTTCCGGGTCACCGGGGCCGACGCCGACGCCGTACAGCCGCCCGGGGCTCACCGTTCGGTCCGCGCCGACGCGGCGGCGGAACGCACCGCGTTCAGGTCCGACCCGGCGTAGACCAGCCGGCCGGCCCGCTCCACCCGGTAGCCGTCACCCTCGGCGACCACGTCCACCACGTCCCCGATCGGCCGGCCGCAGCGGCGTTCACAACCGGACCAGTGCACCGGCAACGCCGGCATGTCGAGCGCCCCGGTGGCCGTGCCGGCGGCCCGCCCGGCGGCGACCGAGGCGTCCGCGCGCACGTCGGCCAACGCCTTGGCGCAGCCCGGCCGGCCGGTACAGGCGGACACCCCGACGGCCGGGGAGCAGCCGTCCAGGACCAGCCCGGCGGCGGTCAGCCGGCGCTTGGCGGCGGCCAGGGCCGGCGGCTCCAGGTCCGGCAGCACCACCCCGCGCCACGGCGTGAGCACCACCTCGCGGGCGGCCACCGTGGCCAGCACCTGGCAGCGGGCCGGGGTCAGCTCGCCCAGCGGCACCGAGGCGGCCAGCGCGACCCGCCCGTCGGACTGCTCGATCCGCCCCACCGGCCCGATCGGATCCCGCTCGGGCACGCTGACCTCGACGCCGATGATCCCGCCCAGCTCCGCGCGCACGTCGTCGACCAGCGGCGACGGCCCGCCGGGCAGCTCGGCCACCCGCCACACGCCGACATCCGGGCGGCGGCGCAGGAAGGCCGATGCGGCGACCAGCACGCCGGTCACCGCGTCGGCGACCGGCAGCCGCAGCCGGGTGTCCTGCCCGGCGAGCAGCAGCGCCACCCGCTGGTCGGGCAGCGCCAGCACCGCCACGTCGGCGCGCTGCCCGGCCACGTCACCGCGCCCGTCGTCGAAGGCGAACAGGAACCGCCCGGGCAGGTCGGCCAGCTCGGGCGACGCGCACAGCCGCCGATCCAGCTCGGCCACCAGCGGCCGCACGTCCAGCGCGCCGAGCCCGTCGCGGCCGGACAGCGGGGAGGCGAGCACGTTGCGCGCGCGGTCGTGCGCCGTCGAGGGCAGCAGGCCGTGCTCGCGCAGCCGCTCGGTGAGCACCAGCTCGGCGCCGGGCGCCAGGCCGCGCAGCTGCAGGTTGGCCCGGCCGGTCAGTTCCAGCCGGCCGTTGCCCAGCTCGCGCGCCCACCCGGCGATCGCCAGCAGCGCCGCCGACGGCAGCGTGCCGCCGGGCACCCGAATGCGGGCCAGCCCGCCGTCCTCGGCCCGGTGTACCGCGATGACCCCGGGGCATCGGTCCGAGCCGGCGTGCACCGAGGGCGGGTTGGCGAGGGAGAGCACCACTCGATCCATGCTAACGGCCTCCCGTGGCGACGCCCGCCGACCACGACCCATACGCTCGGGCCGTGGTGAAACGGAGCGCCGGGGCGCTGTTGGTGCGCGGTGAACGGCACGACCCCCAGGTGCTGCTTGGCCATCCCGGCGGGCCGTTCTTCGCCCGCAAGGACGACGGCGCCTGGTCCATCCCCAAGGGCGAGTACGAGCCGGACGAGGATCCTCGGGCCGCCGCCGCGCGGGAGTTCGCCGAGGAGCTGGGCGGGCCGCTGCCCGAGGGCGAGGAGTGGGACCTCGGCGAAGCCCGCACGTCCAGCGGCAAGTGGGTGCGGGTGTTCGCCGTGCGCGCGGAGTTCGACGTCACCGGGATGCGGAGCAACACCTTCGAGCTGGAGTGGCCGCCCCGCTCCGGCCGCACCCAGACCTTCCCCGAGCTGGACCGGGCCGAGTGGTTCGACCTGGAGACCGCCCGCCGGAAGATCACCAAGGGCCAGCTCCCCTTCCTGGACCGGCTGGTCACCGCGATCGGCGCGAAGGAGAACCCGTGATCGAGTCCGAGCTGACCAGGGTCGGCGAGCTGACCGCCTACCTGTCCCGCCCGGCCGGCGGATCGGCGGCCGGGATGCTGCTGCTCCCCATGATCACCGGCCTGGGCGCACAGCTGCGGGCCTACGCGGACGACATCGCCCGCGCCGGGGTGACCGCGCTGGCCTGGGACCCGTGGCACGGGCCGACCGGCGACGACCACGACCGGGAGCAGCTCACCGAGCTGATGGCCGACCTGAGCGACGACCGCGCGCTGCCCGAACAGGCCCAGCTGCTGGACCACCTGTACGGCCCGCTCGGTGTTCAGCGGGCCGGCGTGATCGGCTGGTGCCTGGGCGGGCGGTACGCGTTCCTGCTGGCCGCCCGCGAGCCCAGGCTGGCCAGCTGCGTCGCCTACCACCCCACCGTGCCCGCCGAGGCGCCGGCGAACCGCCCGGAGGACGCCGTCGCGGCGGCCGGCCGGATCACCTGCCCGGTACTGATGATCTACCCCGGGGCAGACCACCTGGTGCCGGCGAGCACGTTCCGCGCGTTGCGGGATGCGTTGGACGGGCGGGAAAGCGGGCCGAGTTTGATCCAGGTCTACCCGGGGGCGGGGCACGGGTTCATGGAGGCCGGCCGGCGGGAGGATCCGGTGAACGCGGCCGCCACGCGGTTGTCGTGGCCGCAGGCGTTGGGGTTCATCCGGGTTACGACCGGGGGCTGATCCCGTTCGGTGGGTGGTGCGGTTTAGGGATCGCTTGGACGGGGCGGCGTGGGCTGGTCTGCCGTGGCTTGGGTGCGGCCCGTTGCGTTCGGGTCAGGCGCGCCGGTGAGGCGGATGTGGCTGGTGCGGCCCGTTACGTCGTGTGGGGTGCCGGAGTGGGTGATCGTCGTTCCTGGCGGTTTGACCGCGAAATTCGCGGCTGAACCGCCACAGTCGACGATCATCCACTTCGGCAAACGATTTCCCATGACCAGCAGCGCATGGCGGCCGCGTCAGGCGCGCCAAAACGACCCTCATGCCCTGTTGATCACCGCTTACATGGTCACCATGACATGAGGGTCATCTGAGACGCTCCGGGACGACCACCATGTCATGCTGATCACTGATCAGCCGCCGACGCCGACCCGATGGCCGCACCTGCCTCATCCGCCTCATCGGTGCACCCGACCCGAACGCAACGGGCCGCACCCAAGCCACGGAAGACCGCCCACGCCGCCCCGTCCAAGCAATCTTTAAACCCAACCCCTACCCGAGCGAGGCCTTCTCCAAATCGGTAAGTGCGTTATCCAAATGGATGAGCAACCGCTGCGTGTGCGGCACCACGTCCGGGTCTGCGGTGAGGCCGACCGCGATCTCGTCCCGGTAGGACAGCAGCGTGATGTTCAGCGCCTGCCCGTTCATCACCACCGAGGACGGGTAGTAGTCGGTCATCTCGGCGCCGTTCCAGTAGAGGCTCCGGCGCAGCCCGGGAACGTTGGAGACCACCAGGTTGAACGCCGGGCGGGGCAGCTTCGGCAGCGAAGGCACCGCGCCGAGCAGGAAGCCGGCCATGTTGCCCGAGGTGATGGCCGTGGTGGTGAGCGGGTCGATGCCGGCCATCATGGACTTGTTGTTGGCCATCGACGCGTGTACCCGGCGCAGCCGCTCGATCGGGTCGTCCAGGTCGGTGCCCAGGTTGCACAGCACGGCGCCGATCGCGTTGCCGTCCCGGCTGGCCGCATCGGCGGCGGTGCCGGACAGCGACACCGGCACCCCGGCGACCAGCGAGCGCTCCGGCAGCGCCTCCCGCTCCACCAGGTAGCTGCGCAGCGCCGCGCCGCACATGGCCAGGCTGACGTCGTTGATGCTGGTCCCCGTGCGCTTGGCGACGTCCTTCAGCCGGGCGATCGGCCAGGCCTGGCCGGCGAACCGGCGGTCGATGCCCACCCGGCCGTTGAAGATCGAGTCCGGCGCGGCGAACGGCACCTCCCGCTCGCGCATGGTCGCCGGGACCGTCTTGGCCAGCGTCCTGAACGACCCGAGCACGTCGCCGGCGGTACTGAACACCTGCTTGGCCCCGGCCACGAAGCCCCGCCCCTCCTCCGGAGCCGGCTCGATACGGTCCCGGTGCCGGGGCGGGGTGATCCACGGCGCGACGCAGTCGCTCGCGTCCGCCTCGGGGGAAAGCCCGCTCACCATGTGCCGGCCCATGTTCACCCCGTCGAACATGGAGTGGTGCAGCTTGGTGCACAGCGCGAACCGGCCGTCGGCCAGCCCGTCCACCAGCCGGGCCTCCCACTGCGGGCGTTCCCTGGTCATCGGGCCGGAGCCGTGCAGCCGGCCGACGTACTCCAGCAGCTCGCGGATCCGCCCCGGCGCGGGCAGCGTGGCCCGCTGCACGTGGGCGGCCATGTCCGGCTCGTCGTCCCGCGCCCAGGCGAACTGGCCGCCGGTGCTGGCGGACTTGTACGCGCGCCGGCGGAAGCCGGGTTTCACCCAGGTCGGGTCGAGCATCGACGCGTACAGCCCGTCCAGGAACTCCGGGCCGGAACCGGCCGGCGGGCGGAAGATCTGCAGCACCACCACGTGGGTCGGGCTGGTCTCGGACTCGATCCACAGCCAGACCGCGTCCATGGGGGCAACGAACCGGGTCACGACATCTCCTTTGACGTGCGGTATATCAGGAAATTGAATCACGCGAACGGCCTATTGAGAACACTCCCCTGGGGGTATTCCGAAGGGGTCAAATTGGCCCCTGGCCAGCGAGAATGTGACACACGACCGGGTCAGCCTTCCGGGCTATCTATCCCGAATTTGGTGCCATAGAGTGGCAACAGTGATCCTGCTGCTCTCCACGTCCGACACGGACCTGCTCAGCGCCCGCGCCTCCGACGGGGAGTACCGCCTCGGCAACCCGGCCCGGCTGGACGTCCCGGATCTGCCCGCGCTGCTCGACGGCGTGGACCTGGTCGTGGTGCGCCTGCTCGGCGGGCGGCGGGCCTGGGAGTACGGGCTGGACGAGCTGCTCGCCGGTCCGCGCCCGGTGGTGGTGCTCGGCGGCGAGCAGGCTCCGGACGCCGAGCTGATGGAGTGCTCGACGGTGCCGGCCGGGGTGTGCGCCCAGGCGCACAACTACCTGGCCCACGGCGGGCCGGCCAACCTCACCGAGCTGGCCCGGTTCCTCTCCGACACGGTGCTGCTCACCGGGCACGGCTTCGCCCCGCCCGAGCCGACGCCGGTCTGGGGCCACCTGGACCGCCCCGACGCCGCGCGGACCGAAGACGGCGCCCCCGTGGTCGGGGTGCTCTACTACCGCGCCCACCAGCTGGCAGGGAACACCGCGTTCGTCGACCAGCTGTGCCGGGCCGTCGAGGCGCACGGCGCCCGCCCGCTGCCGCTGTTCTGCGCCTCACTGCGCACCGCCCCACCCGACCTGCTGGACGAGCTGCGACAGTGCGACGCGCTGGTGGTCACCGTGCTCGCGGCCGGCGGGTCCACCCCGGCCACCGCGTCGGCCGGCGGCGACGACGAGGCGTGGGACGTCGGCGCGCTGGCCGCCCTGGACGTGCCGATCCTGCAGGGGCTGTGCCTGACGTCGCCGCGCACCGCGTGGGAGCAGAACGACGACGGGCTGTCCCCGCTGGACGCGGCCACCCAGGTCGCCATCCCCGAGTTCGACGGCCGGCTGATCACCGTGCCCTTCTCGTTCAAGGAGATCGACCGGGACGGCCTGAGCGTCTACGTGGCCGACCTGGAACGCGCGGCCCGGGTGGCCGGCATCGCGGTGCGGCACGCCCGCCTGCGGCACATCCCGGCCGCCGAGCGGCGGGTGGTGCTGATGCTGTCCGCCTACCCGACCAAACACTCCCGGATCGGCAACGCGGTCGGGTTGGACACCCCGGTCAGCGTGCTGCGGCTGCTGACCGCCATGCGCGAAGCCGGCTACCAGGTCGGTGACCTGCCCGGACTGGCCGCCGAGGACGGCGACGCGCTGATGCACGCGCTGATCGCGGCCGGTGGGCAGGACCCGGACTGGCTCACCGAGGAGCAGCTGTCCGGCAACCCTGTGCGTATTTCCACGCAGAGCTATAGGGCCTACTACGACACCCTCCCCGCCGCGCTGCGCGAGTCCATGGAGGAGCACTGGGGCGCGGCCCCCGGCGAGCTGTACGTGCACGAGGGCGACATCGTGCTGGCCGCGCTGCAAGCCGGCAACGTGGTGGTGATGGTGCAGCCGCCGCGCGGTTTCGGGGAGAACCCGATCGCCATCTACCACGACCCGGACCTGCCGCCCACCCACCACTACCTGGCCGCCTACCGGTGGATCGCCGACGGGTTCAAGGCCGACGCCATCGTGCACGTCGGCAAGCACGGCAACCTGGAGTGGCTGCCGGGCAAGACGGCCGGCCTGTCCGCCGAGTGCGGCCCGGACGCCGCCGTCGGGGACCTGCCGCTGATCTACCCGTTCCTGGTGAACGACCCCGGCGAGGGCACCCAGGCCAAGCGCCGGGTGCACGCCACGCTGGTGGACCACCTGGTGCCGCCGATGGCCCGCGCGGAGAGCTACGGGGACATCGCCCGGCTGGAACAGCTGCTGGACGAGCACGCCAACATCGCCGCACTGGACCCGGCCAAGCTGCCGGCCATCCGGCAGCAGATCTGGACCCTGCTCCAGGCCGCCCGGCTGGACCACGACCTGGGCATCACCGACCGGCCGCACGACGCCGAGTTCGACGACTTCCTGCTGCACGTGGACGGCTGGCTGTGCGAGGTGAAGGACGCGCAGATCCGCGACGGCCTGCACGTGCTCGGCGCGGCCCCCACCGGCGAGGCCAGGGTGAACCTGGTGCTGGCCATGCTGCGGGCCCGCCAGCTGTGGGGCGGCGAGCAGTCGCTGCCCGGCCTGCGGGAGGCGCTCGGGCTGCGCGAGGACGGCAGCGAGACCGGCGCCCGCACGGACGAGGCGGAGCGCCAGGCCCGGGAGATGGTGGAGGCCATGGAGGCGCGGGGCTGGGACCCGGCCGCGACCAGCGACGTGGTCCGCGAGTCGAGCGTCGCGGCGCCCCGGGCGGCGGATGCCGGGATCACCGACGGCCCGGACCTGGAACGGGTCGGCGCCGTGCTGCGGTTCGCCGCCAACGAGGTGGTGCCCCGGCTGGCCCGCACCACCGACGAGATCGACCACGTGCTGCACGCGCTGGACGGCGGCTACATCCCGGCGGGCCCGTCCGGGTCGCCGCTGCGCGGCCTGCTGAACGTGCTGCCCACCGGCCGCAACTTCTACTCCATCGACCCCCGCGCGGTGCCCAGCCGGCTGGCCTGGGAGACCGGGTCGGCGATGGCCGAGTCGCTGCTGGCCCGCTACAAGGACGACCACGGCGACTGGCCCCGCTCGGTGGGCCTGTCCGCCTGGGGCACCTCGGCGATGCGCACCGCCGGCGACGACGTCGCGGAGATCCTCGCGCTGCTCGGTGTGCGGCCGCGGTGGGACGAGGCGTCCCGGCGGGTGTCCGGGCTGGAGCCGATCAGCCTGGCCGAACTGGGCCGCCCCCGGATCGACGTCACCGTGCGCATCTCCGGTTTCTTCCGGGACGCCTTCCCGCACGTGGTGACCATGCTGGACGACGCGGTGCGGCTGGCCGCCGGGCTGCGCGAGCCACCGGAGCGCAACTTCGTGCGCGCGCACGCGGCCGCCGACCTGGCCGAGCACGGCGACGAGCGGCGGGCGACCACGCGCATCTTCGGCTCCAAGCCGGGCGCGTACGGCGCCGGCCTGCTGCCGCTGATGGAGAGCCGCAACTGGCGCGACGACGCCGACCTGGCCGAGGTGTACGCCACGTGGGGCGGCTACGCCTACGGCCGGGGCCTGGACGGCCGGGAGGCGCGCGCCGACATGGAGCACACCTACCGGCGGATCGCGGTGGCCGCCAAGAACGTGGACACCCGCGAGCACGACATCGCCGACTCGGACGACTACTACCAGTACCACGGCGGCATGATCGCCACGGTGCGCGCGCTGACCGGCCGGGCACCGGCGGCGTATGTGGGCGACTCCACCCGGCCGGACGCGGTGCGCACCCGGACGCTGTCCGAGGAGACCAGCCGGGTGTTCCGCGCGCGGGTGGTCAACCCCCGGTGGATCGCCGCGATGCGCCGGCACGGGTACAAGGGCGCGTTCGAGCTGGCCGCCACGGTGGACTACCTGTTCGGCTACGACGCCACCACCGGCGTGGTCGCCGACTGGATGTACGAGAAGCTGGCCGAGGCCTACGTCTTCGACCCGGAGACCGCCAAGTTCCTGGCCGAGTCCAATCCGTGGGCGCGCCACGGCATCATCGAGCGCCTGCTCGAGGCCGCCGACCGGGACATGTGGCAGCACCCCGAACCCGACACCCTGGACCGCCTCCGCCAGGCCTACCTGGACACCGAGTCCGACCTGGAGGACCGCCAGTAACGCCGGGTAACAACTCGGTAGCCGAACGTCTCGGTATCCCAACATCCCACTGGTCGGACCGGCGGCGCGGCGGTCAACCGATACTGTCGGTCGCGCTGCCGAGGGGAGCGCTGATGGCCGTTGCGCTGCGCATCGACGGGTCCGGGGATCCGGCCGACCTGCGATCGTTGAATTCCTGGCTGTCCGGCCGCAACGAACTCAGGGGGCGGGTGAGCCGCCGGTCAAGGGCACCGGAGCCGGGCACCATGGGGTCGGTGACCGATGTGCTGGTGGTGGCGCTCGGGCCGAGCGGGGTGGCGGCGGCGCTGGCCAGCGTGCTGATCTCCTGGATCAAACAGCGGACCGGCGAGGTGACGCTACGCGCCACCTGCGCCTGCGGCCGGGAGACCACGATCGAAGCCAAGCAGGTGCCCAACCCGACCCCCGAGGCGATCGCCGATCTCGCGGCGACCCTGCACCACTGCCCCCGCGCCGCGGAGTGAGCCCCGGTGACGGGCCTCGGCGGGACGCGGACCCGCGTGCTGCTGATCGGCACCGGCCGCTACGACCGATCCGAGCTGCCCAACCTGCCGGCGGTGCGGACCACGCTGGAGGACCTGGCGGACGTCTACGTGCGCCAATGCGGGGTACCGCGTGACCGGGTGTCGGTGTGCCACGACCCTTCGGGCGTCCAGGAGTTCGGCGACACGGTGGACGCGGCGGTGCGGGCGGCCGAGGACGTGCTGCTGGTGCACTACGTGGGCCACGGACTGCTCGACGAACACGGCCAGCTCTACCTGGCCACCGGGGCCACGCGGCGGCCCACCGACGGGCTGAGGCGCCGGGCCTACGCCTTCGCCGAGCTGCGCGAGCAACTCGGCCCGTGCCGGGCGCGGACGGTGGCGGTGGTTCTCGACTGCTGCTTCTCCGGCAGCGCCGGCGGACTGACCGCCACGAACGGCCTACCTGCTCTCGAGTCGTTCCGCACGGACGGGAGCTACCTGCTGGCGTCCTCGGCACCGGGGGAAGTCTCCATCGCACCGGACGGCGCCCGGCACACCGCGTTCAGCGGAACGCTGCTCAAGCTCATCTCGGAGGGCCGGCCGAACGGGCCGGCGGCCTGGACCCTCGACTCGCTGTTCGAGTTCCTCGAACGGGACCTGCACGACCGGAACCTGCCGACGCCCCAACGGGTGGTTTCCGGGCACGCCGGCACGCTGCGGATCGCCCCGAACCCCCGGCACCGGCCGCACAACCCTTATCGCGGCCTGGCCGCATACGAGAAGGAGCACGCGGACTACTTCTTCGGTCGTGAGGACCTAGTCGAGCGGCTGCGCTCCCGGCTGAAGGAGCGGCTGACCGCACGGTCGGCCGACACCGACGGCCGCATGCTGGTCGTGGTCGGCCCCTCCGGCTCGGGCAAGTCCTCGTTGCTGCGCGCCGGCCTGATCCCGGAGCTGGAGAGCGAGGGCCTGCCCGGGGTTCCCGGTTCGTCCGCCTGGCCGGTCATTGTGTGCGCGCCGGGGTCCGAGCCGCTCCGCACGCTGGCCATCCGGCTCGCGCCGGCCATCCAGGCCGACGCCGACGAGCTGGCCGAACAACTCGGCGCGGAGCCGGAGGCACTGGGCTCGGCGATACGCGGGGCGCTGGCCGGCGGCTCCGGCGGGCAGCCAGGCGACCGCAGGCTGATTCTCATCGTCGACCAGTTCGAGGAGGTGTTCACCACCTGCCGCGAGAAGGCCGACCGGCTGGCCTTCGTGGCGGCGCTGCGCGCGGCCTCCCGGGACAGCGCGCTGGTGGTGCTCGCGCTGCGCTCCGACTTCTACCCGCTCTGTGCGGCCGAGGCGTGGTGGGCCCGGGCGTTCGATCACCAGCTGAACGTGCCGGTGATGACTGAGCGGGAGCTCCGGGCGGTCATCGAACAACCCGCCAGACGGGCCAACCTGACGCTGGCGCCGGGCCTGACCGACCGTCTGCTCAGCGATCTCATGGTGAGCGATGGCGGTGGCCGCCCGACGGAACACGGCGCTCTGCCGTTGCTCTCCTACACCCTGTCGAAGATGTGCCGACGCGCGCCGAGCGGGGAACTCGATCTCACCAGCTACCTCGAGATCGGAACTGTTTCCGAGGCGATCAGCCAAGGTGCCGACGCCTGCTACGACCAGCTTCGCCCGGAAGACCGGGCCACCGCGCAAAGGATCCTGGTCCGCCTGGTCCGCCTGGGTGAGCGGGAAAGCGAGGACACCCGCCGGCGCGTGCTGGAGGAACGCCTCGATCCCGACGCGTCCACCGAGCGGGTGTTGCGGATCTTGACCGACGAACGTCTGATCGTCCGCGACCGGGACCCGGACACCGGCGAGCCGACCGTCGAGCTCGCCCACCTGATCCTGGCCCGCAGATGGGGCCGGCTGCGCCGGCTGATCGAGAACAACCGGGAGGAGAACGAGGCCCGGGAGAACCTGGAGCGGGATGCCGACCGCTGGACGAACGCCCGCCAGCCGAGGGACCACCTGCTCCGGGGCGACCGTCTGGCCTCGGCGCGCGAGCTGCACGAGCGTCGTCAGGATCTGTTGAACGAGACGGCCAAGGACTTCGTCAAGGCATCCGATGCCGAGCAGGGCCGGCTGGCCCGGATGCGCCGGATCGGCCTGGCCGCACTGGTCGTCCTGGTCGCGCTGGGCATGACCCTGATACTCGAGGCGAACCAACAGGCCCAGCGGGAGCGAGACAGCGCGGTGTACGAACGGGTCGCCGCCCAGGCGGCCCGGCTGGCCCGCTCGGACGCCTCGATGGCCGCCCAGCTGACCCTCACCGCGTACCGGATGCGCCCCGGCACCGACCTCGGCGCCACCCTGCTGAGCAGGGCGAACGACTCACCCTTGAACGAACCGCTGACCGGCCGGCTGGACGACTTCGACGCGGTGGCGTTCGGCCCCGACGGGCTGACCATCGCCACCGCGACCCAGGATCACCACATCCAGCTGTGGCGAATCCGGGACCGGAGAGTGCTGGAGCCGGTCGGGCGGTCCCCACTGGCCCACGCCGCCCACGTGAACTCGCTGGTGTTCAGCCCGGACGGCCGCCTGCTGGCCAGCACCAGCGTCGACGAGTCGGTGCGGCTGTGGAACATCACCGACCCGGCCAACCCGGTACAGCTCAGCGAGCTGCGCAACGTCGTCGACCCGTCGCTGACCAACCAGCCGCTGCAGCCGGGCCGCGTCGGCGTGCTCGCGTTCAGCCCGGACGGTCACACCCTGGCCGGCGCCAGCCGCACCGACCACAGCGTGCGGGTGTGGAACGTGGCGGACCCGAGCCGGCCGGTGCCGATCGGCCAGCCCCGCACCGGCCACCGCAGCTACATCAACGCGCTGGTGTTCAGCCCCGACGGCCACACCCTGGCCACGGCCAGCGCGGACCGGACGGTGGGGCTGTGGGACATCGCCGACCCGGCGGGCGCCGGGCGGTTCCTCACCGGCCACCGGAGCTTCGTCAACTCGCTGGCGTTCAGCCCCGACGGCCGCACGCTGGCCAGCGCGAGCGCCGACCAGAGCGTCCGGCTGTGGAACGTCGCCGACCCGGCCGGACCGAGCCAGGAGCTGACCGTCGGCGCGGGCGACGTGACAGCCATCGGGTTCAGCCCCGACGGCAGGATCCTGGCCAGTGCCAACGGCGACCGCACGATCCGCATGTGGAACCTCACGAACCCGGCGCACGCGGTGCCGCTCGGCCAGCCGCTGACCGGCCACTCCAGCGCGATCCGCGCGCTGCGCTTCGGCCCGGACGGACACACCCTGTTCTCCATCGGCGCGGCCCGAAGTGTGCGGTTGTGGCACCTGCCGGCGACCGTGCTGACCGGGCACACCGGTGTGGTCAACGCGCTGGCGTTCAGCCCCGACGGCCGCACCCTGGCCAGCGGCGGCGCGGACCGCACGGTGCGGCGGTGGGACCTGACCGACCCGAGCCGGCCGGCGGCGCTGGACGGCCTGGATTCCGGCGGCCAGATCGGCGTGCTGGGCGTCGGCCCCGACGGCCGTACGCCGGTGACCAACGGTGCCGACCTCGTCCCCTGGCTCTGGCGCATCTCCGACCCCGCGAGCGCGACCGACGCGCCGCGCAACGCCCACCTCGGTGCGTTGGCACTGCGCCCGGACGCGAGCGTGTTCGCCATGGCCGGCACCGACCAGAGCCTCTCGCTGTGGAGCGCCACCGGCCCGGCCGGACGGCCCCCGCTGAGCCAGCCGGTTCCCGGCATGCGGGTGAGCTACGTCAACGCGATCGGGTTCAGCCACTCCGGTCGCCTCCTGGCGCACGCCAGCGCCGACCGGCAGGTGCGGCTGTGGAACGTCGCCGACCCGGCCAACCCGGTGGCGCTCGGGGAGCCGTTCCCCACCGGGAGCGGCGGATTCCTGAACGCGGTCGCGTTCAGTCCGGACGACCGCATGCTCGCCGCCGGGAGCACCGACGACACCATCCGCCTCTGGGACATCAGTGACCCGGCCCACCCCCGGCTCGTCGATCCGCCGCTCACCGGAGACACCAGCGGGGTGCACGCCATCGCGTTCAGCCCGGACAGCCGGGTACTGGCCGCCGCCGGCACCGACCGGGCCGTCCGGCGCTGGGACGTCACCGATCCGGCGGCGCCGAAACTCCTCGGGCAACCGCTCACCGGACACACCGGGCCGGTGCACGCGATCGCCTTCAGCCCGGACGGCCGGCTGCTGGCCAGTGCCGGCGCCGATCAAACCGTCCGGATCTGGCGGCTGGACCTGGACCAGACCATCCAGAACATCTGCGCCAACACGCACAACGTGCTCACCGAGGCCGAATGGCGGGAGTACGTCTCCGCGGACCTGCCGTACCGCCCGCCCTGTCCGTGATCTTCAGCCGACCACCGAGTCCGCGCCGGCCGCCTTGCGGAGTTTGGCGCGCAGGATGGTCTGGGCCATGGGGCCGAGGTCGTCGACCATCTCGATGAGCGCGCCCAGGCGGCCCATCGCCGCCAGCGCCTGCTCGGCGGCCTCGTGGTCCGCGGCGTCGTAGAGTCCGAAACCGACGAACGCGGCCGCCAGTGCCCGGGCCAGCCCGGGCACGTCCAGGCACTCGGCGAACACCGAACCGGACAGCGCGCGCTCCAGCACGCCCTCCAGCTGGCTGACCCACATGCTGAGCGCGGCGGCGCTGGCCTCGGCCAGCTTCGGCTCGGCCTGCGCGCCGGCCAGCATCTGCGCGAGCATGATCACGTTGCCCTCGGCGCGCTCCCGCTTGTGGATCCGCACGCCCAGCTCCAACAGGTCGGACAGCGAGTCGGCCGAGGAGAACTCGGCGGCGTACACGGCGGCGCGTTCCCGCGAGCCGTGCGCGCAGGCCTCGGTGAGCAGCTCGCCGACGCTGCCGAAGTGGTAGAAGATCAACGCCTGGTTCACCCCGGCCGCCGACGCGATCACCCGCGCCGAGGCGCCCGCTATGCCCCGGTCCCGGAGGGTCTCCAGTGCGCCCTCGAGCAACCGGGTCCGGGTGTCGGCGCCGTCCCGCGCCTGCGCGCGGGCGCGTCCCGCCGGTGCCTCGGTGGTCGACTCCGTGCTCATGTCGGCCCCGTTGCCGTCCCTACGGGCGCGGGGACCAGGAACGGGGCGATGCTGCGCAGCTTCTCCCGGGTCTCCTCGAACTCCCGGTCCGGCCGGGACTGGGCCACCACGCCGGCCCCGGAGCGCAGCCAGGTCCGTTCACCGTCCTGGTAGACCGCGCGCAGGACCACGGCGGCATCCAGCGCCCCGTGTGCGTCGGCGGTGACCACCACGCCACCGTACAGTCCCCTCGGCTCCCGTTCATAGCGCGCGATCGCCTGGTAGGCGGCCGGTTTGGGCAGGCCGGACACGGTCACCGCCGGGAACATCCGGGCCAGCGCGTGCCAGCCGGTGCGGGTGTCGGCCAGCTTCCCGGTGACCCGGGAGGCCAGGTGCTGCACGCTCCCCCGGCGCCCGACCGTCATGAACTCCTCGACCAGCACCGAGCCCTCCCGGCACACCGCACGCAGCTCCTCCTGCGCGGCCCGCACCGAGACGACGTGCTCGAAGACCTCCTTGGCGTCGTTCACCAGCTCGTCGCGCAGCGCGGCGTCGCGGCTCGGGTCCCCGGACAGCGCGCGGGTGCCGGCCAGCGGCTGGGTGGACACGGACCCGTCGCCGCGCGCCTCCAACAGCGTCTCCGGGCTGAACCCGGCCGACCGCAGCCCCCCGAGGTCCAGCAGGAAGGAACGCACCGGGGTGTTGCTCCGGCGGCCGACCTGGTACGTGGCCGCCAGGTCGATCCCGCCGGGCACCGGCACCTCGCGGGAAAGCACCACCTTGCGCATGTGGTCCGCCCGGATCTCCGCCACCGCCGAGGCGACCGCGTCCCGGTAGCCGTCGTGGTCCACGGTGTCGTCCACCGGGGCGTCCACGCCGGGCCAGCCGGCCGGTTCGCGCAGCCGTTCCAGCTGGTCGTGCAGCTCGGCGAGGTCATCCCAGCGCAGCGCGCGCAGCAGCGCGGTGCCGGCGCCCAGCCGCACCTCCCGGCTCGGCACGACCAGGTGACCGAGGGTCAGCCCCTCCGGCACCTCCGGCCGGCCGAACCGCAGGTAGCTCAGCTCGAACCCCAGCCATCCGTAGGCCCGCCAACCGTCCACGCCGCACTCGGCGAGCAACTCGGAGACCCGGTGCAGCGGCTCGTCCGGCATCGGCTCGACGGTCCAGTCGGCGCGCCGCGGACCCCGGAACCGGATCTGCGAGCGGGTCAGCACGATCTCCGCCGCCGCGCCGAAACCGACCGAAACCTCGCCCGGCCGCTCGTAGAGCATGTAGCCCTCGCCCGCCGAGCGGGTCAGCTCGGCCCCGGCGGTGATCGGGTCCATACGCAGTGGCACCGTAGCCTCGGCGTACCGCACATCGTTCAGCACCGACCCGGCCTGACCTGCGGTTGCCATCGAACCCCCAGTGTTGAGCGATCGCTTAAGGCAACGCTATCACAGCCCTTGAGCGGTCGCTCAAACGCCTTGCGGTGGCATGCATGCCACATCTTCGGTCGCCGTGTTCGTTGTCGTCGCTGCCCGCCCGATGAAGTTCGCAAGTGCTGGATCGTGCGATCCGTCGCACCTGCGCCTGCGGGGCAGGGCTTCCGCGACGGCGCGGGTTAGAGGTCGTTGCCGGGGTAGGAGAGGTTGAAGCTTTTGTTGGTGAGGGGGAAGTCAGGGACGATCGTGTCGGAGAGCGCGACGGGCAGCGCGGGCCAGTTGAAGAAGCTGGGGTCGACGATCTTCACGCGGGTCAACCTGCCGTCGGGGGCGAGTTCGACGCGGTGGGTGACGGCGCCGCGCCAGCCCTCCACGATCCCCACCCCGGAACGCGCTCCCCGATCGGGCGGGTTGTCGGCGGGGCGCGCCGGGGCAGTGGCGGTGAGGCGTCCGTCCAGTACCTCGACCAGTGAGGTGATCAGGGCGAGAGATGCACTGATTTCCTCGGCGCGGACCACGAAGCGGGCGAGCACGTCACCGCGGGTGTGGGTGTGTCGGGTGCGTGTCCACGGGTCGGGTAGGGCGGGGTGGTCGTGGCGGGCGTCGGTGACGAGGCCGCTTGCTCGGGCGACGTAGCCGAGGGTGCCGAGGTCCGTGGCCTGTGTGCGGGTCAGGACCGCGGTGCCGGTGAATCGGTCCAGGACGACACTGTGGTCCAGGGCGAGGTTCACGATTTCGGCGATGTCGCTGCCGATACCGGCCAACGTCGTGGGGTCGGGGAGCGCGGCGAGGTGGGCGGTGCCGGGGTGGATCGCGCCGCGCAGGAGCCGGTGCCCGGTGACCTGGTCGTTGATGCGCAGGAGTTGTTCACGAATGCGTTGGGCGTGGGTGTTGAGGATGCCGTGGCCGACGTCGTTGCACAGCGCTCCGAGATCGGTGACATGGTTGTAGATTCGTTCGAGTTCGAGCAGGACACCGCGCAGCCGGGCCGTGTCGGGTGGTAGGTGCAGTCCGAGGGCTTCCTCGACCGCCTGGCAGAACGCCCAGGTGTGCCCGACGGTGGTGTCGCCGCTGATTCGTTCGGCGAGTTCGACCGCGTCCCGGGGATGGCGGTGTTGGAACAGCTTTTCCACGCCGCGGTGGGTGAACCACAACCGGGCTTTGAGGTTCAGGATCGTTTCGCCGACCACGGAGAACCGGAAGTGGCCCGGTCCGATCATTCCCGCGTGTACCGGGCCGACCGGGATCTCGTAGACCCCGGGGCCTTCCACCGTGCGGAACGGGTAGGGCCCGTCGGGCTCGCCGAACACCGGTGGCGGGCCGGCGTCGGCGAGCATCGGGTACCAGCCCGTGGGCCAGTGGAAATGCCGCACCAACCGGCGTGGCAGCGGGTGCTGGACCGGGATGATCCCGAACAGGTCGCGCATCTCGCGTTCGAATCGGCCGGCGGGGAAGGACAAGGCGGCCAAGCTCGGCACTTCGGGCCGGGTGGGGTCGAGTCGCACATGCAGCTCGACTCGCCGGTCCGGCCGGGGCGCGGTGAACAGGTACACCGCCCGCAACCCTCCGCCGCCCGTGCCGGTGTGGTCGCGGTCGTCGTGCCCGGCTACCAACGCGACCCGGAAACCCTGGGTGAGCAGGTCATCGGCCTGTCCCGCGAGCTGCGCGGGCGTCAGGGACAGCGCGGTTCGCTGGTGGTTCGCGGCAATCATGGCGTGCTCGTGATCGTGTCCGCGGCCTGGTAAAGCAACTGTTGGAGTGCTCCTGTCGTGATCCCGAGGACGGCGCACGCGATCAGGCCGGCGGCGAGGACGGCGATGGTGCTGAGCGGGCCGCGTTCGGCCGGCGGCACGGCCGGGGTGGCCTCCGCGTACGACCTGGTGGTCGGGCTGGTGAGGTTCGACGTGGGCGCGGTGTGGGGCACGGGTTCGGCCGGCCGGGGTGTGGGATTGCCGAGCAGCATGTGCGCGGAGTGGGCAAGCAGGGCGGCGGTGATCACCAGCACCAGCAGCAGGACCACCGCGGCGGGCCAGCCCAGGCCGGCAGTGAACGCGGCGCGGAACAGGCCCAACTCGCTGGCGAAGACGCTGAACGGCGGGAAGCCGAGCAGGGCGAGCACACCGAGGCCGACACAGCCGGCCAGCGCGGGGTCGCGGGCGGCCAGGCCGCGCACTTGATGGACCTGGCTGGTGCCGGTCAGCTGCAGGATCCGGCCCGAACCCACGAACAGCACCGCTTTGACCAGGCCGTGGCCGAGCACGTGCAGCAGCAGCGCGGCGACCGCGAGGCGGGTCCCGGTCGCGGCGCCGAAGGCGAGCAGGCCCATGTGTTCCATGCTGGAATAAGCCAGCATGCGCTTGTAGTCGCGCTGCGCGAGCAGCAACGTGGCCGCCACGGCCAGGGTGGTCAGGGACATCACCAGCAGCATCGCCCGGGCGAAACCGGGGCCGATGGCGGCATCGGCGAGGTGTTTGACCCGCAGGATGGCGTAGAACGCGACCGACAACAGCACCCCGGACATCAACGCGGACACCGGGGCGGGGGCTTGGGAGTGCGCGTCGGGTAGCCACGCGTGCAGCGGGGCCAGGCCGACCTTGGTGCCGAACCCGAGGATCAGCAGCACCACCGCTATCCGGGTCACCCCGGTGTCCAGGTGGGGGGCGATCGCGTTCAGGGTCTCCAGGTTCAGGCCGGGCCGGCCGGCGTGGGTGGCGGCGTAGTTGAGCAGGAAGCTGCCGAGCAGCGCCAGCGCGATCCCGGTGGAGCAGATCACCACGTACTTCCAGGCCGCCTCCACCGCCGCGCGGGTTCGGCGCTGGCCGACCAGGAACGCGGTGGCGATCGTGGTCGCCTCGATGGCCACCCACAGCAGCCCGAGGTCGGCGGCCAGCAGCGCGGCGGCCATCGCGGCGACGAACAGTGCCACCAGCACGCAGTGTCGGGCGGCGGTGCGCGCGGTGGCCCGTCCGGCGGTGATCTCGGCGGTCAGGTAGGCGGGGGTGGCCGCCGTGGCAAGCAGCGCGATCATCCCGATCGCCACCAGCATGTACGCCGAGAGCGCGTCGACCCGCAGCACACCTCCCGCCACGGTGTGCGGGCCGGTACGGGCCACCACGGCGGCGAGCGTGACCGCCGTGCACAGCACCAGCGCCATCGAGCCGGTGGCGAGCCAGCGCGTGGCCGGGCGCCAGCCGAACACCGCGTAGCCGAGTGCGCCGAGCGGCGGCAACACCACCGGCGCCAGGATCAGCGGGGAAACCAAGGTGCCCATCAGTCGCGCAGCTCCCGCAGTTCGTCCAGATCGGTGTCGCCGAACGCCTCGCGCATGCGGGTGGTGAGGATCTGCAACACCAGCACCGCCAGCAGCACGTCCAGGGAGACGCCGAGCTCGACCGCCAGGCCGACGCCGGCGGTGGTGAGGAACCCGATCGCGGTGATGCCGTTGTCCATCAGCAGGAACCCGACCAGCTGCGACAGCGCGCGGCGGCGGGTGACCAACACGAAGAACCCGATCAACACCACGGTGAGGCCGACCGGGATTGCCTGGGTCGCCGGGGCGGGCGCGAGGTCGACCAGCGGCCGGGACACCGCGTAGGCCAGCAGCGTGAGGACGGCGGCGGCCAGCAACGAGGCCGCGACGTTGACCAGCGGGTCGGTCTCCCGCCTGGCCTCCCCCGCGCGGCCGAGGGCGCGGGCCAGCAGCCAGGGCAACACCCCGGCGCGCAAGACCAGCACACCCGCCGCCACCATCCCCAGTTCCAGGGACGCCTGACGAGCGGCCAGCACGGCGACCAGCGCGGCCAACGCCACTCCCTGCACGGCGAACACCCGGATGATCACCGCCAGCTCGCGGCGCCACAGCACCAGCACCGCGCACAGCAGCAACCCGCCGCAGGCCAGGTCCAGTAGCTGCACGTACAACAACTCCACGAGCAACCGGCCCTCCCTTCTAGGCGAGGAAGAACGAGGCGGTGACCGCCGACAGGGCCAGCAGGAACGAGCCGGCCAGCAACTCCGGTACCCGGAACAGCCGCAGTTTCGCCAGGAAGACCTCCGCGACGGCCAACGCGACCCCGAGCACACCGACCTTGAGCACCAACACCGCGGCGGCGCCGAGCACGCCCAGCGGGATGGCGGTGCCAGCGGCCTCGGTGGCGATCCCCCACGGCACGAACAGATTGGCCAGCAGCCCGAGAAACACCGCCAGCCGCATCGACGAGGCCAACTCCACCAGCGCCAGGTCCGGGCCGGCGTACTCCAGCACCATGGCCTCGTGGACCATGGTCAGCTCCAGGTGGGTGGACGGGTTGTCCACCGGCAACCGCCCGGTCTCCGCCACCACGACCACGACCAGCGCCACGGCGGCGAGCAGGCTCACCGGGGACACCACCCGTGCCGGGTCGCCCAAGGTCGCGGCGACGATGTCGGCCAGGTTGGTCGACCCGACCCGCACGGACAGCGCGAAGATCGCCACCAGCAGGGTCGGCTCGACCAGCGCGATGATGGTCATCTCCCGGCTCGCGCCCATCCCACCGAACGCGGTACCGGTATCCAGCCCGGCCAGCGCCAGCGTCGCGGTGCCGAACGCCAGCAGCGCCACCACCACGAACAGATCCGCCACCGACCGCAACAGCGGCTCGACCACCAGGAACGGGGCCGCCGTCGCGACCACCAACACGGTGGCCATCAGCACCAACGGGGCCAGCCGGAACATCTCGCTGGTCCCCCGCGGCGTGATCGCCTCCTTGCCGAACAGCTTGCGCAGATCCCGCCACGGCTGCCCCACCCCCGGCCCGACCCGGCCCTCCAACCTGGCCCGCACCTGCCGCATCAACCCGACCAGCAGCGGCGCCCCGCCGATCAGCAACACCGGCTGGGCCACCCCGCCCAACACCCCCAGCGCGCTCACCGCAACACCGCCAACACCAGCAAAACCGCGCACAGGCTGTAGAAGCCGTAACCCAGATAGCGGTGCACGCTGCCGGTCGCCAACACCCGCCCCGCCGCACCCCACCGCACGACCGCACCCAGCACCGGGCCGTACAGGCGCCGCTCGATACGGTCCGGTACCCGCCGCCGGTACTCCACCGCGCGCACCAGGTAGCGGGACTCCTGGTGGTGATCGACGTTCACGTCCGTCTCCGGGGCCACCACGTTGTCGAACACTCGCTGCAGCGGCTCCGCGAACGAGGTCGCGGTGTACTCCATCCGCGCCGACAGCGGCCCGCCACCGCAGTCCCACAAGCGCGCGGTCCGGCGGTGCGCGGCGCGCCGGGCCGTCACGACAACCCGGGTCGCGGCCACCACCGCGACCCCGGCCACCAGCAGCGCCGCCGCCAACAACAGCGGCGACAACGCCCCGGTGACACCGGCCAACTCGAGCATCACGAACCCCGACACCGCGGCGGTGTCCCCCTGCCCGCGCAACGCGGCGCCGGTGGCCGCGGTCACCAGCGGCAGCACACCCGCGGGCAACACGGCCAGCCCGATACAGGCCAACGCGGCCAGCCCCATCCCGGCCAGCATGCCGCGCGGGGACTCGCGCGCCCGCTCGGCGCCACCACCGCGCGGTTTGGCCAGGAACCCGACCCCGAAGGCCTTGACAAAGGTGGCCACCGACAACCCGGCCGTCAGCGCGATCACCGCGACCCCGACCGGCATGACCACCGCGCGCACCGTCGAGGCCGACCCGTCCACCTCGGGCAGGCCGTGGATCAGCGCCTGCAGCAACAACCACTCCGACACGAACGCGGTCCCCGGCGGCAGCGCCGAGGCGGCCAAGCCACCAAGCCCGAACAGCGCGGTGGTGACGGGCATCCCGGCGCGCAACCCGCCGAGCAGGTCCAGGTCGCGGGTGCCGGTGGCGCGCAGCACCGACCCGGCGGCCAGGAACAACAGGGACTTGAACGCCGCGTGGTTGATGACGTGCAGCAGCGCCGCCGCGAGTGCCAGCCCCGCGAGCAGGCGCAGACCGGAGGAGTCGAACAGGCCCGCCGCCCCGACCCCGATCAGCACCAGCCCCATGTTCTCCGTGGTGGACTGGCCGAGTAGCCGCTTCAGGTCGGTGCTCATCGCCGCCTGCAGGATGCCGTACACCGCCGACACGGCACCCAACCCCAACACCAGCAGCCACCACCCGCCCACACCCCCACCGACAGCACCGCCGAGCAGATCGAGACCGACCCGCACGATGCCGTACACACCGAGGTTCACCATCGCGGCGGACATCAGCGCGGACACGTGGCTCGGGGCCTCCGGATGCGCCCGGGGCAACCACGCGTGCAACGGCACGATGCCCGCCTTCGACGCGAACCCCACCAGCGTCGCGGCGAACACCACGGCGCCCACCCCGGCCGGCAGCCGCTCACCCGCATCTCGCAACGCGGCGAACGAGTCATCCGTCGCGTGCGCGGTGAACACCAGCAGCCCGCCCAGCACCGCGACAAAGCCGAGGTGGGTCATCACCGCGTACCACACAGCCGCCCGCGCCACCGCCGCCCGCCGCCGGTGCTCGGCGACCACCAGCAGCAACGAGGTGAGCGCCATCAACTCCCAGCACACCAACAACGTGGACACGCTGCCGGCCACCGGAACCAACAACATCGCCAACACGAACAACGGCAGCACCGCCGACACACCGCGCCCGTCCAGGCCATGCCCCCGGCAGTAGGCCGTGGCATACACCCCGACCAGCACCCCCACCACCCCGGTCACCACCAGGAACAGCCCGCCCAACCCATCCACGGCGATGACCACGCCGGCCAACGGCAGCAGCGCCGGCAGCACCACCGAGTGCCCGGCCACCGCGCCCGCGCCGGCGACCACCCCCGACGCCCCGGTCAACGCGGTACCCGCCCCCGCTACCAGCGGCCGGGCACCGCGTGGCACCAGAACCGCCGCCACCACGCTCACCAGGGCCAGCGCAACCGCCACGGCCAAGCACGCCTGGGCGAGGCTCATCGGCCGGTCAACGTCCGCAACGCCGCCACGATCGCCTCCGGGCGGGGCGGACAGCCCGCGATCTCCATGTCCACCGGCACCACCTCACCGACGGACCCGACGACCCCGTACGCCTCGGTGAATACTCCACAGTTGCGTGCGCAGTCCCCCACCGCGACCACCAGCTTCGGCGCCGGCACCGCCTGGTAGGTGCGCCGCAACGGCTCGGCCATGTTCCGGGTCACCGGCCCGGTCACCAACAGCGCATCCGCGTGCCGTGGCGACGCCACCAGCCGAGCCCCATAGCGTTCGGCGTCGTGTACCGGACCGAACGCCGAGGCGATCTCCACCTCGCAGCCGTTGCACGACCCGGCATCCACATGCCGAATCTGCACCGAGCCCGCCAAACCCTGCGCCCCAGCCCGACCCGCCGCGCCCGCGGACGGGGCCGGCGGCGCCGGTTCCGCGATCCGCCCGGCCCGACGGATCACACGCCACAGACCCAACACGTCAGACTCCTGACACTCGCTGGCCTTCGGGACAGTTAAGGACGCGACCGTCCCGCCGGGCGACAAGCCAACAATCAGCGGGACGGCCGCGAGCTCAGTCCGGTAACTCCCGACCCCCCATGTCGCGGTTGGCCGGGGGGCCGGTCCCGGCGCTGGCAGTGACGCCGGAACCGGCATTGACCGGAGCGCGCAGGTCCTCCAGCAACTCCACCTGCCCTGACAACACCCCGGTCAAGATCAACCTCGCGACCGCGAGAAGCTCGGCGACGTGCGGGCTGGTCAACGAGTAGTAGACGGTGGAACCGGACTTACGCGCCGATACCAACCCGGTCCGGCGCAGCACCGCCAACTGCTGCGACAGGTTCGCCGCCTCGATGCCCACCTCCGGCAGCATCTCCGCGACCGCGTACTCACGCCGCGACAGCAGCTCCAACACCCGGATCCGGGCAGGATGTCCCAGCGTCTTGAAGAACTCCGCCTTCAGCTGATAAAGGGGCCTGCTCATCCCGCACCCTCCCCGCCACGATCAGTCCGAACTATAGTCGCCATCTTCAGCAGTTGCTAATCTTAGCAACTCTGAAAGAGGGTGCGAGATCGAGGCGCACCGCGGATCGACGACCTGGTCCCACAGACCACCACACCGCGCCGGCCCGTGGGCTGCGTGAACCACATCAACCACTTGTTCACGGTGGTCAGAAGCAGCGTCGGGGCACCCGTCACGGACGATCACTTGCTGCTTACCGGAACTTCACCGCGCACCTTCGACGCCTACGTCAGGGAAGTCTGGGGCTGCCGGCATGCGAGTCAAAGAGCTGTTTGAACTGTTGCGCGCATGCTCTCAATGGCGCGGAGGTCTGGCTGGCTTTCGCCATTGTCATGGCGCCCGAGTAGGTACCGATGACGAGGACCGCGAGCGAGTTGGGGTCGATTCGCTCCAGGTAACCGTCGGCCTGATCGGCCCGCAGCTTCTCCTCGATTGCCGAGTGCCAGTGCTCGAACACGGCATGTAGGGCGATCCGGAAATCAGCATCCGGCGCCGCGGCGAGCTCGAGCGAGAGATTGTTCAACGGGCAGCCGAGGACCTTCCCGTTCGCCTCGATCGACTCGGCGACCTGGTCAAATACGGTCAGAATCCCAGCGGTCGCGGTGCGGGCCGACACCAGCGGTTGTATCCAGGTGCGCTCGATGGCCCGCGCCACCCCGTCCTGGATGACGGCCAGGCCGAGTGACTTCTTCGTCGGGAAATGATGATGAAGGGCGCCGCTGGTCACGCCGGCCAGGCGCATGACCTCGTGGGTGGAGGTCGAGTGATAGCCGCTCGCCTGGAACGCGTCCATGGCCACATCGAGGATCTTCCGCCGCACTGCAACGGGGTCTCTGGTGCGACGTCTGTCGATGGTTGGCACGGCGGAAGTTTAGCAGTTGACAAGACCGAGCGATCGGTCTGTACTAGAAACAGGTCAACCGGTCTGTACGGAAGATGGTCAACATGGCACTCCCGCTGAGCCCTCCCGCCGATCGCCCGACGCTGGCCGACGGATTGAGCAGTCCCGTCGTCGACCTGCGGCAATACACCCTCTTCCCGGGGACGAGGGACAGGTTCGTCGAACTCTTCGACACGGAGTTCGTCGAGCCCCAGGAGGCAGTCGGGGCGAGGGTCATCGGCCAGTTCCGGGATCTCGGCGACCCGAACCGGTTCGTCTGGATGCGCGGGTTCTCCGACATGCCGGCGCGTGAGCGGGCGCTGAAAGCGTTCTACAACGAGGGACCGGCTTGGGCGGCGCACGCCGAGACGGCGCGGTCCATGCTGATCGACAGCAGCGATGCGCTGCTCCTGAAGCCGGTCCGGCCGGACTCGGGCTTCGCGCTCGATGACGCCGCTCGGCGGCCGCCCATCGAGGCAGACCTCCCGAACGGGATCGTGATCGCGGCGATCCACCATTTGGAAAGACCAGTTAGCGCGGAATTCATTCATTTCTACGAAACCGCGGTCCTGCCCGCCGTTCGACAGGCGGGCGCTCGCCCGATCGGGATGTTCGAGACCAAGTACAGCGCGAACAACTTTCCGCGCCTGCCGATCCGCGAAGGCGAGAACGTCTTCGTCGCATTTACCGGTTTCGCGAGCCTGGCAAAGCATCACGAGTACCTGACCGCCCTCGGGCGGAACAAGAAGGCATGGAAGGAGCGACTGTACCCGGAGCTCACCAGCCGGCTTCTGATGCCTCCTCAGGTCCTGCGGCTGGCACCGACGACACGCTCGCAACTGCGCGGCTGACAGGAGAGACCGTGATGACCGCACTGAACGAACTCACGGAAACCGCCGTGAGCACCGCGCTCAAAGGCTATGAGAAACTATTTTCCAATGGTGACGTCGAAGCAATTCTCGAAGGCTTCACCGACGACGTCGAAGTTCATTACGCTTCGTTCCCTCCGTTCGCCGGAAAAGACAGACTCCGAGAGATGCTTCAACAACGGTTCGCCACGATGCGGGACTACCGGCTGTCGAAGCGGCTGGAAGTTCTCTGTCCGCCACATTTCGTATCGTCATGGACCGGCAGCTGGATCGATATTCACACGAACGAGCAAATGACACTTTTCGGACTCGAGCTCTTGACCGTACGCGATGGCAAGTTCAGCCGGTGGACGGCGAGCGTGTCGTCCTGGCCATCGACTGCCGTCACCCTTTAGAACCGCTTCTCGCCGCCGACGTCGATGGAGGTGCCGACGACGAAGCTGCCTCAACTCACCTCTGCTTGCGCCTCGATCAGGACACGAACACCGGGCCGCCAGCTCAAATGCGGGGACAAAGCACATCGGCGACCTTGCATCGATCGCCAACCGCCCTTGGGCCGTACACGACGTCGCTCAGCCGGCACGGGGCGAATGAAGGCAATGGCAGCGACCGACGCGACGCCCCGGCAGCCCGGGGCACCGCTTCCGAACGCGCCGCCCTACGCGACGCGCACGGAGGATCAACGGCTTGATCAGGACCTGCCGGCCGCAACGACGACGACCGAACCGGGCGGCACATCTGCCCGTTTCCGCCGGCTGACCGGCAACGTCACGGTCTGCGAACTGACGGCCCGGATGGACAAGGATTTGGTCGATCGCGGCCTGCTGCTCAGTCGGTGGCGGCGCAGGGCAACGGAGTACTCCGGCGTTGTGTTGATCTGCGAAGCCCTGCTCGGAATTCTGCTGTGCGGTTCGCTGTCCAGTTTCCTGCCGTTGGCCTGGACGGGGTTCATTGCGGTGATCGTGTGGCGGGTCGGCAGGATGACCAGCCGTTCCGCCGCCGGTGACGCCGAGCTCGAGCGCCTGCGCGAGGTACACGAGCGCCTCGGACCGTGGCATCGACCCAGCTGGAGCCTGCTGACCAGGAACACGGCGGCGCTGTACGTGGCGCTTTATGGTTTGGAGGCGGTGGAAACCACGGACGCGGAGTTCGTCGCGTGCGCCGGATTGCGCTGGCGGTCCGGCGGCCTAACCGACGACAGCGCGGTACACAGCGATACCGGACCCGACTTTTAGCTCGTTATCACCTGCCTCCCGGTGAGCGGCGGCAGCGCACGGGCCGAGCGGTGACAACTACAGCCTGCACTTCCGCCCGAAACACCAGTTCGCACCGCTGTCACCTACAGGCCGTTGTTGTCATCTGGCCTGTAGATGTGGTTGGTCGGGCCAGGGCTTGAGGTCGATGCCGTGGCGCATGGCGATCTCGATCAGGTCGTCGATGCGGGAGCGGTGTAGCTGGGCCTCATGCTCGCGTCCGGCGCTTTCGGCGACGGTGACGTGCTGGTGGGCCGCCGCGAGTTGTGCCCGGAGTTCTTCGATCATGGTGTTTTCCCGCCTTTGTGGCTTCTCGGCGCGTGGACGGAGGTTGGTAGAGCCAGAGCCGCCCCTGGAGAGGGAGGAAGGATGCCGGGGGCGGCTCTGGCTCAGTGCACGGCCAGCCGGTGACCGGGGACCAGGCGTGTGCCGGACTGACTGAGGCGCACCCACACCGAGCCTGGGCGCAGGTCCGGCGCACGGTCGACCACCAGCCCGTGCTGGCCGTTGTGCGGGCCACTGACGACGGTGACCCGCGCGCCGGTGGGGAATCCACCCGGGACCGCGGGTCCTCGTTCGAGCCGGGTCATCGCGCTCACCTCCTACTCTGGTGCCACCCCAACCGGTCACACCAGGATCGCGCCGCCGCGAGCGGTTCAGCAGAGCAACAAGGCCTCGAAACGCCCGCGTCACGCCCCACATGGCGGGTGCACAAAGTCCCGCCGCGCGCCCTTGGGCAGGGTTGGCTTGTCGAGGTCCGACGGGCCGGCCTTCGCCTGCGTGGGTGAGGCCTTTGTGCTCTATGACGCGCTCAGGTCCGGGCGTCATGATCGGCCAACTGTGCGGAAACAAGGGTGTCCCGATGTCCAAGGAACGTGATCTCGCCGCGCTCACCGAGGGTGAGTGCCTCCGGTTGTTGGCCGGGTCGGTGATCGGCCGGGTGGTGTTCGTCGACGCGGCGCTGCCGGCGATCCAGCCGGTCAACTTCCTGCTGGATGGCCAGGAGGTCATCTTCCGCACCGCGAACGGCGCGAAACTCGCCGCCGCCACACGTGAATCGGTGGTGGCGTTCGAGGTGGACGAGATCGACCCGGACACCCGCACCGGGTGGAGCGTGGTGTGCATCGGCCGTTCCTACGAGGTCACCGACCCGGCCCGGCTTGCCGCGCTGGCTGACACCATGCCGCGGCCGTGGGCACCGGACCGCACCGCACACACCATCGCGATCGACGTCCAGCGCGTCACCGGCCGGCAGGTCTCGATCCCGGCCGGCATCAACCAGGACATGTTCACCAGCCCGCACACACGTTCAGAGCCAGGCCAAAGCTGGTCTCGTCGGTTCAGCACACCGCCAGAGCCCGGCATCCACAGGGGCACTCCCGGCCCTCAAGGCGGGTAAAGGCCTTCTCCGATTCCGCGCATGGTGACAGGTAGGGGCGCAATAGAGGCGACCCTCGGGCCGTGCCGAGCGCGTAGCAACGGAGGGCGGTTTCTCTCCGATCAGGCACGTCGGCAATGCCTGGACAGAGAGCACCTCCACCGTTTCACTCAGCGTCATACCAAAGTGACGTCTCGTGTCGATCACGAAAGATCACCGAGGTAATCCGAAGATCAAGAAAAGATCAACAAGAGATCAACCCGCCCACTGGGATGATCATGCATGATCATCCATAGTGGGTGTGGCCAGGCCATTGCGCCCGGGGATGCGCGGGTGGACCCTGAGTGTGGACGTGGCTGGGCGAGCCACGCACACCCGGACACGCCCACTTTGGTCGAGAAGATCCTCGCACTGGAGGTGAGTGGCGATGACATCAGAAAACCCGCCGACGACCCCGCCCATGACCGAGCACCCCGATCTGGCCGAGGTCCAACACGCGCACGATCAACTGCGGCAGCGCTACGAGGACGCCGCCGAAACACCGATGGGGCAACTGACCGACGGACTGATCATCCTGGCCGGCCTGTACCTGGCGATTGCGCCCGCGATGTTCGCCTTCGGTGAGTCGCTGACCACCAACAACATGGTCGTCGGTTTGGCGATCGCGGTGTTGGGGTTCAGCTTCGCCAGCGCCTATGGCGCCACGCACCGCGCCGCATGGGTCTGCCCCGTGCTGGGCGCATGGGCCATCGTCTCGGTGTTCGTGATCGGACCGATGACCCTCGGCACAGTGTTGAGTAACGTCGTCGCCGGCACCGTCGCGCTGCTATGTGGGCTGGCCATGCTCGGCACCGGATCCGGCCGGCTGCCCAGCGCGCTCCACCGGCGCCCCACCAGCCAGCGCCGATAGCCTCTGCTGGCCGGCACGCTCATCACCGGGCCGCCCCGGTCACACCGCGGCGGCCAGCCGATAGCGATCCTCCGCGACAAAGGGGCGCCGAGCCGCTGTCGCGGGGCAGGCCCCCGTAGCGCCCTGATCGGGCAGAGGTCAGAGCACACCCCGGGCGGGCTAGGCAGCGGCCGGCCTGATTGGCGGTAACCGCGGTAGCCGCAACGGCCTACCCTTGGGATTCGCCCACGACGCCGCGCCCCCGCCGTGACGAGGGCAGGGGTGCACGTGGGCACGAACTGATCCGTGCGCTCAACCCCAGGGGTGGAAGGGGTGGTGTCGATGAACATCACCGACCCAGAGATCATGTCAACTCCGCGCATCCGCGCCTACGCCACCGTGAGCGTGTGCGGCCGACTGGACAAGTGCGGCATCGCACGGTTACGCACCGAGCTGGCCGGCTGGCGCGCGGCCGGCGCGATCGATGTCCACCTGGACCTATCCGGCATGCTCGACCACGACCCGGGCTTGGCCCGCACACTGGCCTGGGCACAAACCCAACTCCACGGCAACGGAGGCAACCTGCTGATCACCGGCGCTAACGAACAACTCTGCGCCGAACTTCACGACGCGGTAACCGAACTGCACACCCAGCCCGGCTGGCACGACCAGTGGCCAGGCACCCTCACCTACCGGCCAGAAACAGCAGACCAGCCCTAACCGCCGGGGCGGCCCGGCGACCCCTTGGTCCTGCCCACCTTGAACGCCGGGCAACGCCATGCGCCGCCGGGGAGTCCGGTGCGTATCTGGGGGGCGTACGGACCGCGGCGGCCCGGAGGGCCGCGACGGCGGTGGTGGTACGCGGTTGCCGACCGGGCCAGTCACCATGACTCCGGCCGGGACCAAGCCGCGTTAGTCTCCCGGGTTGGCGGCGGTCAGCGACGGCTTTCCAACCACATGGTTGAACGGGCGCGTACTGATCTCACTGCCGCGGTTGGTCGATGTTGATCATCCACGAGATGCCGAACCTGTCGACGCAGGCACCGAACTCGTCGCCCCATGCCTGTTTCTCCATTGGCACGGTCACGGTGCCGCCTTCGGACAGCTTCTCCCAGTAACCGTGCAGGTCGGCGGAGTCGTCGCCGGACACACTGACCGACATGTTGGTGCCGGGCCTGAACTCCGTGCCCCGCGGGGTGTCTGACGCCATCAGGGTGAAGCCCTTCACCGTCTCCAGCTGAGCGTGCATGACCTTGTTCGCGTCCGGTGAGTCGGCCGGGCCGAACTCCGCGAACGTGCTGATCGCAAGATTTCCGCCGAACACGTCGCGGTAGAACTCCATGGCCTGGCGGGCAGTGTCGCCGAAGTAGATGAAGGGGTTGAGACGGGAAGTCATGGTCGGTTCCTTGGCTCGTATGGAAGGGCATCGTCGCAGACGGGTCCGACAATTTACGACGCTTCACGACCGACCTTCGCATGGTCGACTCCACCCAGCGGGGGCCGCCCCGGACCACCGCCGCCCGGTGGTGCACCGCTGGCTGGAGGGTCTGGCCGGTGTGGTGTTGGTCGCCCTCGGGTCCGGCTCGCCACCGACGCCGCCCGCTGACACGAAACGGCCGGTCCCCGAGTGTGCTCGGGGACCGGCCGTCGTGTACATGCGGGTCGATCAGGTGTGGGTGACGTCCAGGTCGTGCGAGTCCTCGAACCGGGCGTCGTTGTGCGAGCTCACGTCGTCGTGGCTGTCGCTACGGCTGTGGTCCTCGTAGTTCGAGTAGTCGCTGTTGTCGGTGTGGCTCTGGTCCACGCCCTGGTCGGCGTAGCCGTGGTCGCCGGCCACGTTCACCGCGGTGTCCCCGTCGCCGGAGTTGTGCACCGAGGTGTTGGTGTCGTTGTCGCTGTTGTAGCCGTGCGAGTCACCACCCACCGACATGGAGCCGCCGTCACCGAAGCTGGCATGACCGATGTTCGAGCTGGTCGCGTCGCCGGAGCCGAACGAGGTGGTGTTGTCGTCCCCGGTCACCGCCTGGTTGTTGTCGCCGACCACGTTGTGGTCACCGGTGGTGATGTCGCTGTCCCGGATGTCGCCACCCGCGGCCACCGCACCGTCACCCGAGGCCACCACCGGGTCGTTGTCGATGACCTGGTTGAAGTCGCCACCGTCGGTGTCGATGTTCTGGTGGATGGAGTTGTCGATGTTGGTGCTGTGGTCCTCGACGGAGGTGTAGTTGTTGTTGACGTAGCTCTTCAGGTACGTCGCACCGTCGTGGTCGCCGTGGTCGTGGTCGTAGTGCCTCGGCGCCGGGTAGTGCCCGTGGTCGTTGTCCGCGATCAGGGTCAGCGCGTCATACACGTCGGCGCCGCTGAGGTTGTGGAAACCGTGGTCCGCGGCGTACCCGTTCGGGTCATCCAGGAACGCGTCACGGGCGTCCGGGTCGTCCAGCAGGTCGCGCAGCCAATCGAGCAGCGAGGTGCTCATCTCAGTCAACTCCTAGGTCTTGATCGGGGAACGAAGTACGTCGTTGACGGTGACACCGACACTAGGGCGGGTCCTTCACCCGGCAATCGGGGAACCCACCTGGTTCCCCTAGCGCGACACCCAGGCATCGGGCGTTACTCCGATTAGGGGCATAGGGAACCGCTCGGGTGCCGCTCCCCGGCTGGCGAAAACGCCGCGGGCGCCTGGGGCGCCCCACGGCAGCAGGCTGGCCGTGCGGTACCGGCCAGCCCGGCACCTCGGCGAGCGGCGTGTGCGGAAGGTCGTACAGACTGGCCACCGCCTCGGCGTCGGCGTATCACCGGCCCGCCCGGGCGATCGGAGCGATGAGTGCGGCCGAGCAGGCAGCGTTCGCGGCGGGTGCGCGGAGGAGAAGTTCCCAGCCCCTCCGCTCGCCGGTTGGTCGGCAATGCGGTATCGGCCGCTCGCTCGGTGCTCCCCGTGCCCATCCCGCGTACCAGTTCCGCCGTCCCCGTACTCCACACCTGGCCACAAACGATCACAATCGCCTCGTCGGCCTGTCCTGCACGCTGACCGCCCAGAACTCTGAGCAGCGAGAATCGGACCTGTTCGTGCTCGAACCGGTACCGCTGACTGAACTCGTCCGTGGGGTTCTGAGGACCATTTCGACTACCCACGGTCATTCGTGACTCCATCGAGGCCAAGATCATGACCATGGGCAATCGGTAGAGTACTGTTGCGCCGCGACAAATCGATTTCCACTTCTCGGCGGCTCCCCGAAACGCATTCGAGAATGCCGGAAATCCGCTCCCCGACACTCACCGAGAAAGCATTCTAATGCGCAAATTCCCCCTGGTCCTGACCGTCCTCCTCGCCGTCGCCGGCTGTTTCGGCCTCAGCGGCGTGGCCGCCGCCGCACCCAGCGGCCACACCTCACCGGTCGACCTGACCTGCACCGGCAGCGAGACCGTTGACTACCACCCGGGTCTGTTGCTGACCCCGAGAAAGGTCGACGTGGAAGTCCGCGGCGACCTCTCACACTGCAGCTCGTCGGACCACGACCTCACCGCCGGAAAGTACGGCGAGGACTTCCACGCGGAATTGTCCTGCTCCACATTGCTGGCCGGGCGGGAGGGCACCCGGGTCTTCAAGTGGAACAACGGGCACACCAGCACGTTCAAGTTCACCCGGGCGATCAACGACGTCGGCGGGCAGACCACGGTCACCTTCACCGGCACCATCACCGACGGTCAGTTCAACGGTGCCCACGCCGTCGAGCAGGCCGTGATCCCGACGCTCTCCACCGCGAAGTGCCTGGCCCACCCCGGTCCTCACCCGCCTCGGACCGGGCACCGTCCTCCTCACCATCACCAAGCCCTGACCGACCGGGCCAGTTCCTGAACCCTCGGACAGGCCGGAGGCCGGGTCGCAGGGCCTTCGGGCGCCACACCAGGCCGGCGCGGCGACCTGCCGGCCGGGAACCAGGTCCGCCTCCACCGGCCGCGCGTCACCCTTGAGCGAGCGCCACAGGTGGTCGCCTAGTACCACAGAGTGAAACTGGCAATTAAGCCGGCGGCGCCACCTCACCGCGCCATCCGCCGGTCGCGGTCCCCTGGTGCTCGATGTACTCCTTGAAGCGGGTCAGGTCCCCCTTGGTCTGCAGGCCCACCATGCCGAGCGCCGCGCCCGCCTTCTCGGTGAAGCCCTCCGGCTCGAACTCCAGCTGGAGGGTCACCCGGCTGCTGTGGTCGTTCAGCCGGTGGAAGGTGACCACACCGGCGTGGTGCAGGCCGTCCACGGTCTTCCACGCGATGCGCTCGTCCGGGTGCTGCTCGGTGATCTCGGCGGTGAACTCCCGGCGGACGCCCTCCACCTTGGTCGTCCACCGGGTGGTGGTCGGGGTGATCTGCCGGACGTCCTCGACCCCGCCCATGAACTCCGGGAAGGTCTCGAACTGGGTCCACTGGTTGTACGCGATGCGCACCGGGACGGCGACATCGACGGAGTCCTGGATGCTCTTCAAGGTCGGAGCCTCCTCTGTCTCGATCGACTACTGGCGAACCCGGCACATACCCGCCCCGCCCGGCCGGAAACACCCCTCCCCGCGCATGTGGAAGCATCGAACGCGTGAGCATCGTGCTGGGCATCGAAACCTCCTGCGACGAGACCGGCGTCGGGCTGGTCCGCGACGGGGTACTGCTCGGCGACGCGCTGGCCTCCTCCATGGACGAGCACGTGCGGTTCGGCGGGGTGGTGCCGGAGATCGCCGCCCGGGCCCACGTCGCCTCGCTGGTGCCGTGCGTGCGGGAGGCGATGGCCAAGGCCGGCGCCAAGCCGGAGCACATCGGCGCGATCGCGGTCACCGCGGGACCGGGGCTGGCCACCGCGCTGCACGTGGGGGTGGCCGCCGCCAAGGCGTACGCGGCCGCCTGGGGCGTGCCGCTCTACGGCGTGCACCACCTGGCCGGGCACGCCGCCGCCGACCTGCTGGAACACGGCGCGCTGCCGGCCAGGAGCGTGGCGCTGATCGTGTCCGGCGGGCACACCTCGCTGCTCGCGGTCGGCGACCTGGCCCGCGACGAGGTGGTACACCTCTCCGACACCATCGACGACGCGGCCGGTGAGGCGTTCGACAAGGTGGCCCGGATCATCGGGCTGCCCTACCCCGGCGGCCCGTCCATCGACCGGGCCGCGCGCGAAGGTGACCCGAACGCGATCGCCTTCCCCCGCCCGCTCACCGGCCCGCGCGACCCCGAGCTGGGCTTCTCCTTCTCCGGGCTGAAGACCGCGGTGGCCCGCTGGGTGGAGCGGTGCGAGTCGGACGGCCGGCCGGTGCCGGTGCCGGACGTGGCCGCGTCCTTCCAGGAGGCGGTGGCCGACGTGCTGACCTCGAAGGCGATCCTGGCCTGCCGGCGCCAGGGGGTGGACACCCTGGTGGTCGTCGGCGGGGTGGCCGCGAACAGCCGGGTCCGCTCGCTGGCCGAGCAGCGCTGCGCCGAGGCGGGCATCACGCTGCGGGTACCGCCGATGCGCCTGTGCACCGACAACGGCGCCATGATCGCCGCCGTCGGCGACCTGCTGGTGCGGGCCGGCGCGGAACCGACCGGGCTGCACGTGTCCGCCCGCCCCAGCGTGGTGCTGGAGCGGGCGCAACTGGTCTGACCGCTCACTCCGCCGGGCTGTAGGTGGCGGTGAACCTCACCGTGCCCCTCCCACCCGTCGCCTCGAACGGGTTGTCCATCACGAACGAGAAGGTCATCCTCTCGCCCGGATCGCAGGTGAACGCCCGCCGCGCCACCACCTGGCCGTTCGCCTTGACGTTCACCATCCCGTCCGCCCGCCGCACGCCGTTGTTGACCAGCTCCATGTTGATCAGGCAACTGGACGTGTAGCAGGGCGTTTTATCGGTCAGGCGCACGTCGAGGCCGCTGAGGTCGGGCGTCCCGGGCGGCGCCCCGGGCGAACCCGGGTAGGCCGGAGCTACGGCCGGCGGCCGGGCCGGGCGGTCGGCGGGCGGATCGGCCGTCACGCCCGCCCACAGCAGTACGCCTCCGACCCCCAGGACACCGAGCAGCCCGCAGATCGCCAGGATGATTACCGGAACCTGCCAGTCCGGGCGTCGCGCCGGCGGCACGACATGGACGGCCGGGTACGGAGCCCGGTAAGTGGACGCCGCGGGGTGTGGGGTCCGGTAGCCGGGCGACGTGGGGCGAGGGGTGGCGAACGCCGGTTGGTGGTACATCGCACGGCTCCCGTTCGGTCGGCGGCTGGGCTTGCCGGTACCGACCCCGCGCGGCGGCCAGCGGTTGGGGTCAGATTCGTCCGAGCACCGCGCGTACCTCGATCTCGATGACCACTCGTTGCGGGTTGGGCCGGGGTTGCCGGTAGCGCTCGGCGTACCGGCGTTCGGCCTCGGCCACCCGGTCCGGCTCGGCGCGCACCCGGGCCATGCCCTGCACCGACGACCAGCGCCCGCCGTCCACCTGGCTCACCGCCACCGGGGCGCCCCCGTCGCCGGCCGCCCGCACGTTCGCCGCCTTCACCGAGCCGGATGACGTGATCACCCGGGCCACCCCGGCCTCGAGGTCCAGCGTGGCCCCCACCGCGACCGCGTGCGGCCGTCCGTCGGGCCGAACCGTGCTCAGCACGCACACCCGGCGCTCGGTCCAGAACTCGCGGAACCCCGGGTCCGCCGCCGCTTCATCCCACCGCATCGGCCAAGTCTCCCCCGGACCCGCCCCGCACCCCCGTCGACAACAGCTACCGGACGTGCCCGGCCCCAGCGAGCCGCCTCGCCGAGGGGCAGCACAGTCCCCTTTCGATCATGAATTCAGGGGACTGGGCTGCCACTCGACGCCTCTGACCCAGCATGCGGGCGAGGCGGGCGCGGGCACCGGCCCAGTCTCTGTCACATCCCGGCGCGCCGCTCCGTCAAGCAGGTGTAACCACGGACGAAACGGCACGGGAGTGCACCATGGAAGCTCGTTTGAACCTGTTCACCAATCCGGTCGCGGTCAAGTTCCTGCGGCACGTCGTCGCGGCGAGCAAGTCGCTCGTGGACGCGCCGCTGCCGGCCGCGACGGCCGAGCTGATGCGGATCAGGGCGAGCCAGATCAACGGCTGCGGGTTCTGCCTGGACATGCACACCAAGGACGCCACGGAGGCCGGGGAGGACCCGACCCGGCTGCACCTGGTCGCCACCTGGCGGGAGGCCACGGTGTTCACCGAGGCCGAGCGCGCCGCCCTGGAGCTGACCGAGGAGGGCACCCGGATCGCCGACGCGGCCGGCGGCGTCAGCGACGGGGTCTGGGCCAACGCGGCCAAGCACTACGACGAGGACCAGCTGGCCGCGCTGGTCTCGCACATCGCGATGATCAACACCTTCAACCGGCTGAACGTGATCACCCAGCAGCCGGCCGGCAGCTACACCCCCGGCCAGTTCGACTAGAGCCGAGGCGCTAGGTCCCTCGACCGCCGGCCACCCGGCGCACGGTGAGCACGTTGAGCAGCGCCGAGGCGATCAGCAGGATGCCGAGGGCGGCCAGCTGGTACTGGCCGCCCTCACTGCCCTCGAAGGCCAGCAGGATGCCCGCGTTCAGCCAGACCACGAGCAGCGCGGCGACCAGTACGCCACCCACTCGGCCGATGCCACCGGCGATGGCCACGCCGCCCAGCACCGCGATGGTGATCGCGGGCAGCGCCATGCCGTTGCCGGTGCTGCCGGCGTCGGGCCGGGCCGAGGCGAACTGGGCCACGGTGACCACCCCGGCCACCCCGGAGAGCACCCCGGACAGCAGGTAGGCGCGGAACCGCACGGACGCCACGTTGAGGTTGGCGAACCGGGCCGCCGTCTCGTTGGTGCCCACGGCGTAGAGCCGCCGGCCGTACGACGTCCGGTTCACCAGCAGCCACACCAGCACCGCGCTGGGCAGCAGGAAGGTGAACACCTGCAGTGGCACCGACAGGTCGCCGAACAGCGGCACCGACGACGTCAGACCGGCCAGCTCCTGCACCGGCCGGTTGGAGATGGGCGCCGCGTTGGTACTGACCAGGGCCAGCGAGCCGTACCCGTAATAGGTGGCCAGCGTGGCGATCAGCGCGGGAAATCGCAGGTAGGCGACCAGCACGCCGTTCACCGCGCCGAGCGCGGCGCCGACCAGCAGCGCGGCCACCACCGAGGGCAGTACCGGCCATCCCCACTTGCCGACCATGAAGCCGAACGCCATGCCGACCACGGAAACCATCGACCCGACCGAGAGATCGATCCCACCGCGCCCGGACACCATCACCACGAACTCGGCCAGCCCGAGCAGGCACAGCGGCACCACGTTGTCCAGCGTGGCGCCGAGGTAGGGCAGGTCGTAGGGGGCGGTCAGGTAGCCCTGCGCGGACAGCACCGACATCCAGACCAGCAGCACCGCCAGCAGCACCGCCAGCAGCGCCACCCGGTCCGTGAGCAGGCGTTCCAGTGCGCGCCTCACAGCGACCGCCTCCGCCGCTCGCGCAGCAGGTCCACCCCGACGGCGACCACGATGAACAGGCCGATGAACAGCTCGGTGAGGTCGCTGCGCCAGCCCAGCAGGGTGACCGCACTGGTCACCGTGGCCACCAACAGCGCGCCCAGCATGGTGCCGAGCACGGTGCCCCGCCCGCCCAGGATGCTGGTGCCGCCGATCACCACCGCCGCGATCACCTGCAGCTCCAGGCCGACGCCGAAGTTCTGCTGCACCGTGCCGGCCGAGCCGACCGTCACGCACGCGGCCAACCCGACCAGCAGGCCGGTGACCAGGTACACCCCGACCAGCCGCCGGGTCACCCCGATACCGGCCAGCCGGGCGCCCTCGGCGTTGCCGCCGATCGCGTAGAGGTGGCGCCCGGTCGGCACGTACCGCATGTAGACCCAGGCCAGCGCGGCCAGCACGACCGCCAGCAGGAACGCGGTGGGCAGCCCGGCCAAGGTCCCGGGTGAACCGCCGCCGAGGAAGGCCAGCGAGGGCGGCACGCCGTCCACCTGCTCGCCGTCGAAGACCCGGTAGGCCAGGAAGCGGTAGAGGTTGAGCGTGCCGAAGGTGATGATGATCGGGTGCACCCGGCCGTAGGCGGTCAGCACGCCGTTGGCCAGCCCCAGCAGCGCCCCCAGCAGCAGCGCCACCAGCAGCGCGCCCGGAGCCGCCCACTGCGCGTCGCGCAGCAGCTTGCCCACCACCACGGCGACCACCACCAGCGTGCTGCCCACCGAGACGTCGATCCCGGCGGTCACGATCACCGCGGTCATGCCCACGCCGATGATCGCCACCGGGGACATGCTGAACAGGATGTTGTGCAGGTTCGCGCCGCTGAAGAAGGTGTCCGTGGCCAGGCCCAGCACCAGCCAGAGCACCGCGACCACCCCGACCAGCGCCAGCTCCTGGCCCTCCACCGCCCGCGCGGTGATCCGCTTCGGGGCCGTCTTCGGGGTCGTCGGGGCGGTCACGAACGGGCCTCCGAGACGTCACCGGCGGCGGCCGCGAGCACATCGGCCTGGCTGGCGCCCGGCCCGAAGGAGGCGGTGATCCGGCCGGCCCGCACCACCAGCAGCCGGTCGGCCAGGCGCAGCACCTCGGGCAGGTCGGTGGAGACCACCAGCACCGCGCTGCCCTGCTCCGCCTGGCCCCGCACCAGCTGGTGGATCTCCTCCTTGGCGCCGACGTCGACGCCCTGGGTCGGCTCGTTCAGCAGCAGGACCTCGGGGCGGTCCACCAGCGCGCGGGAGATCACCACCTTCTGCTGGTTCCCACCGGACAACGTGCCGACCAGGCTGTTCACCCCCGGCGTCTTGATCGCCACCCGGCGCACGAAGTCGGCCGCCACCCGCCGCTCGGCCGCCCGGTCCACCCAGTACCGGGGCCTGCTGAGCCGCACCAGGTTGCCCACCGAGATGTTGAACGCCACCGACTTGCTCTCGAACACCCCGGCCACCTTGCGGTTGGCCGGCACCAGCCCGATCCCGGCGCGCGCGGCGTCGCTGGGCCGGCGCAGGGTCACCGGGCGGTCGTGCACGACGACCGTGCCCGAGGTCGCCGGGTCGATGCCGTAGAGCGCGTTGGCGATGTGCTCGGTACCCGACCCCACCAGCCCGTACAACGCGACGATCTCCCCGGCGTGCAGCTCGAAGGACACCTCGGTGAACGCGGGCGGGCGGCTCAGCCCGGTCACCCCGAGCACCACCGGGGCGTCCTGGTCGACGGAACCTCGGCCGGCCGACTCGGTCAGCTCGCCGCCCACCATGAGCTCGGCGATCTCCCGCACGCTCAGCTCGGCGGACGGGCGGTCGGCCACCACCCGGCCGTCGCGCAGCACGGTGACCCGGTCGGCGATCTGGGCCAGCTCGTCCAGCCGGTGCGAGATGTAGACGATGCCGACGCCGTCCGCCCGGGCCGCCCGGATGGCGGTGAACAGCCGCTCGATCTCCGAGTCGGTCAGGATCGCCGACGGCTCGTCCAGCACCAGCACCCGCGCGTCCCGGCCGCGGAGAGCAGCGTCAGCGGAACGACCCCGACGACTGAGCGCCTTGGCGATCGACACCAGCTGCTGCTCGGCCACCGGCAGGTCGGCGACCCGGGAGTCGGCGATCGCCGGGTCCAGCCCCAGCCGGCGCAGCAGGGCCACCACCTCGGCGCGCTGCCGGGACCGGTCCAACAGCCGGCGCCGGGTCAGCTCGCGGCCGAGGAACACGTTCTCGGCCACCGACAGCTCACCGAACAGCTGCGGCTCCTGGTACACCGTGGCCAGCCCGGCGGCCAGCGCCTCGGCGGTGGAGCCGCCGGCCAGCCGCCGCCCGGCGATGGTGATCTCGCCCGCGTCCAGGGTCTCCGCGCCGGACGCGATCTTGATCAGCGTGGACTTGCCGGCGCCGTTCTCCCCCACCAGCGCGTGCACCTCACCGGCCCGGACCTCGAAGTCCACCCCGTGCAGCACCCGCACCGGGCCGTAGCTCTTCCTGATCCCGGCCAGCGTCAGCAGTGCAACCATGCGTCAGTAGCTGAACTTGTCGACGTTCGCCGGGGTGAGCACCAGCGGTTCACCGAGCAACAGCGTCTTCTGGGCCGCGTCGTACTTCACCGCCGGCAGCGCCTCGCTGACCCGGTTGGTCTCGGCCAGCGGGGTGCCCTTCACCGACTGGGTGGCCGCCCACGCGGTCAGGTAGCCCAGGTTCTCCACGTCCCACAGCACCGAGCCGGCCGAGGCGCCGCTGGCCAGGTACCCCTTCATGGACTGCGGGGTGCCCACGCCGACGGTCTGCACCGTGCCGATCTTGCCGGCCTCGGTGACCGCCTGGGCCACGCCGGTGGCCGAGGTGGTGCACTGGCCGACCAGCCCGGTCAGGTCCGGGTGGGCGTTCATCAGGTCCTTGGACATGGCCACGGCGGCGTTCTGGTCCTCGCCGGCGTAGACCACGTCGATGAGCTGGGCGTTCGGGTACTTGGACGCCGCGTACGGTTTCTCCACGTCGATCCAGGAGTTCAGGTTGGCGGCGGTCTGCCCGCAGGACACGATGGCGAACTTGCCCTTGCCGCCCATCTTGGTCAGCAGGGTGTCCACCACGACCTCGCCGATGCCCTTGGGGCTGGCCTGGTTCACGAACGCCTCGCGCACCGAGTTGGGCGCGTCGGTGTCCGAGGTGAGCACCTTGATGCCCTTGGACTGGGCCTCGGCCAGCACCGGGGCGATGGAGTCCGGGTCGTTCGGCGCGACCACGATCGCGCTCACCCGCTGCTGGATCAGCGAGCGCACGATGCTGGTCTGCGCCGCCGGGTCGGCGGTGGTGGGGCCGTTGTAGATCCACTGCACGCCGAGCTCCTGGGCGGCTTTCTTCCCGCCGGTGTTCATCGCCTCGAAGTACGGGATGCCCTGGATCTTCGGCACGAACGCGATCTTGACCTGGGCACCGTTGCCGCCCGCGCCGCCGCTCTCCGTCTTCTTGCTGCACCCGGACAGGGCGAGGGCAGCGGCCAAGACCAGCGTCGCGCCCACCGTCAGGGACCTGGACCACTTCGTCATCTGTGTTCCCCTCACGCCGACAAGGAGGACACTCTAACTCGAACTCGACCGACCGGAAATCGTTCTCTCGTCAACTACCAGGTGACCGGCAGCGAGGTCACCGCGTACACGATGGAGAACGGCCGATAGGTCAGCTCCACCTCGGCCACCGCCAGCTTCAGCTCCGGGAAACGGCGCAGCAGGGCGGGGTAGGCGATCGCCATCTCCCGGCGGGCCAGCTCAGCGCCCACGCAGCGATGGATGCCGTACCCGAAGGCCAGGTGCGAGCTGACCGTGCGGGAGGGGTCCACCCGCTCCAGGTCCGACCCGAGGAACGGGTCCCGGTTCGCCCCGGACAGCGAGCAGATCACCATGTCCCCCGGGCCGATCCGCTGCCCGCCGATCTCCACCTCCCGGCGGGCCCACCTCGGGAACGCCACCTGCACCACCGAGATGTACCGCAGCAGCTCGTCCACCAGCGGGTACACCCGGTCCGGGGCCAACGCCGCCGCGCGCTGCTCCGGTTCGCGGAGCAGGATCAGCGTGCCCAGCGCCAGCATGCTGGCCGTGGTGTCGTGGCCGCCGGTGAGCAGGCCGTCGGCCAGCCCGGCCAGCTCCCGGTCGGTCAGGTCGTCGCCGTGCTCGCGGATCAGCCGGCCCAGCAGCCCGTCACCCGGCTCGGCGCGCTGCCGGGCGACCAGGCCGCCCAGGTAGGCCACCGACTCGTTGACCGCGTCCACCCCGCTGTCCAGCGCGCCGGAAAGGTCGAACCGGTTGTTGGACAGCCGCTGGAAGTCGTCGCGCTCCTCGTCCGGCACACCGAGCAGCTCGGAGATCACCAGCGCGGGGATCGGCTGGGCGAAGGTGCTCACCAGGTCCACCGGCGTCTCCGGGTCGGCCGCGCGCGCGGCCGCCATGTCGTCCAGGCACCCCTCCACCACTTCGGTGATGCGCGGCTCCAGCGCGCGTAACCGTTTGGCGGTGAACTCGGGCAGGAGCAGCTTGCGCAACCTGGTGTGTTTGGGCGGGTCGGCCATGCCCAGGCCACCGGGATCGCGGTCCTCGGTGGGGCCGCCCATGTTGGCCAGGTTGGCGAAGTCGTTGCTGAAGCGGTCGGCGTCGCCGAGTACGGCGCGCGTCTCGGAGTAACCGGTGACCAGCCATGCCGTGGGCCCGTTCGGGATCACCAGCGGACTGACCGGACGCTCGGCGCGCAACTGGCCGAGCTCCGGCACCGGGTCGAGACCGTTGCGGAGGAACTGCACCAGGGTCAGGGTTGGCTCGGACATCAATCCGGATAGTTGCCGACGACCGGCGACCGCCTTTCACCGGGGTAGGAAAAAGCCGGCAAAATCACCCCATTTTCTTTGCCATCGGCAAGGGTATTATTGACTTCGTCATAGATCTTGCCTACCGAGTGGCGAAAGGCCTGGCCATGCCGATCAGCACGACGCTCAGCGACGGGACCCGGAGCCGGCAAGTGACCCAGGTCCGCGCCTTCAACCGCTTCTACACCCGGATCATCGGCGCGCTCCGCGCCAACCTCCTGGACTCGCCGTTCTCCCTGGTGGAAGCCAGGATCATGTACGAGCTGGGGCAGCTGCCGGACGGCCTGGAGGGGGCGGCGCTGCGCCGCATGCTGGACCTGGACCCCGGCTACCTGAGCCGGGTTCTCACCAAGCTGGACACCAACGGCCTGGTCAGCCGCACCACCAGCGCGACCGACGGGCGCCGGCAGATCATCCGGCTCACCGAGGCCGGCCGCGCCGCGTTCGCCACCCTGGACCAGGGCTCGGACGACGCCGTGGCCGAGCTGATCGACCCGCTCGACCCGGAACAGCGCGCCCGCCTGGTCGAGGCCATGGTCGCCATCGAGCAGGTGCTCGGCGATCGCCCGGCCGCCCGGGGCTTCGTGCTGCGGCCGCCGGAGCCCGGCGACCTGGGCTGGGTGGTGGCGCGCAACGGCGCGCTGTACGCGGAGGAGTTCGACTGGGATGCCTCCTACGAGGCACTGGTGGCCCGGATCGTGGCCGACTACGCACAGAAGCACGACCCGGCCCGAGAGGCCTGCTGGATCGCCGAGCTGCACGGCCGCCGGGTCGGCGCGGTGTTCTGCGTCACCGACGCCGACGACCCGACCGGGCGGACCGCCCGGCTCCGCCTGCTGCTGGTGGAGCCCTCCGCGCGCGGCCACGGCATCGGCGAGCGGCTGGTCGACGAGTGCGTGCGGTTCGCCCGGCGCAACGGCTACGACCGGATGACCCTGTGGACCAACTCGGTGCTCGCGTCGGCCCGGCGGATCTACCAGCGGGGCGGCTTCACCCTGGACTCGGAGAACGAGCACCACAGCTTCGGGCAGGACCTGGTGGGCCAGACCTGGTCACTGAAGTTGAACTGAGATTACTGAGTGTAGTCGTCTACTTTGCGGACACGGTGATTCATCCCATTGAGTGTCGATGCCATGCTGGGCATACGGACATCTGCGTAACTGTTCGCATTACACGTATGGGCCGAACGCTGGAGGAGACGACGTCGTGTTGCACGGACGCTGGCAGAGCCTGGGCTCGCCGATCCGGTTGGTCTCGGCGGTGCTGAGCATTCTGTTGCTGACCGGCCCGCTGCTGCTGTTCGCCACCGGCACCGCGTCCGCGCACGGCCCCAACGAGCTCACCGCCAGCGAGCCGCCGGCCCACTCCACGGTGTCCGAACCGCCGAAGCGGGTGGTGCTGAACTTCAAGTGGCGGGTGCGGCCCGGGTCGGCCGTGGTCACCGTGCTGGGGCCGGACGGGCGCACCGAGTGGCAGCAGGGGAAACCCGGGGAGCTGGAAAACTCGGTGGGTGTCGACCTGCGCCGGCTGGACGGCGCGGGCCACTACGAGATCCGGTACAGCGGGCTCAGCAAGCGCGGCCACCCGTTCCAGGGCAGCACCGGGTTCACCCTGGCGGCCGGGGTGGCGGGCCGCGGCGGCCTCCCGGTGGCCTGGGTGGCCGGCGTCGTGCTGATCACCGCGCTGGCGACTACCGTCGGAGTTCAGCTGAACCGCCGCCTTCCCTGAAGCCGCCTTCCCGCAAGGAGCCACCCCGCATGGAGTACCGCAAGCTCGGCGCCACCGGGCTGGACGTGTCCCGGATCTGCCTCGGCTGCATGAGCTTCGGCCAGCCGGACCGGGGCGGCCACCCCTGGTCCCTGGACGAGGAACGGTCCCGGCCGCTCATCCGCCGGGCGGTCGAGGCCGGGATCAACTTCTTCGACACGGCCAACGTCTACTCCGCCGGCACCAGCGAGGAGATCACCGGCCGGGCACTGCGCGAGTTCACCGACCGCGACGAGGTCGTCATCGCCACCAAGCTGAACGGGCGGATGCGCCCCGGGCCGAACGGCGCCGGGCTGTCCCGCAAGGCGGTGCTCACTGAGATCGAGCACAGCCTGCGCCGGCTGGGCACCGACTACGTGGACCTCTACCAGATCCACCGGTGGGACCCGAACACCCCGATCGAGGAGACCATGGAGGCGCTGCACGACGTGGTGCGCTCCGGCAAAGCGCGCTACATCGGCGCATCCTCCATGTGGGCCTGGCAGTTTGCCAAGGCGCAGTACACCGCCGAGCGGAACGGCTGGACCAAGTTCGTCAGCATGCAGGACCACTACAACCTGCTCAACCGCGAGGAGGAGCGGGAGATGCTCCCGTTGTGCGCGGACCAGGGCGTCGGGGTGATCCCCTGGAGCCCGCTGGCCCGGGGCCGGCTGACCAGGGACTGGGACACCAGCACCGCGCGCAGCGAGACCGACGAGTTCGGCAACAAGCTGTACGTGGACTCCGACCGGGACATCGTCGCCCAGGTGGCCAAGCTGGCGTCGGCGCGCGGGGTACCCCGCGCCCACGTAGCCCTCGCCTGGCTGCTCAGCAAGCCGGTGGTCACCGCCCCCATCGTCGGCATCACCAAACCCGAACACCTGGACGACGCCGTAACCGCGGTAAACCTCACCCTGGACGCGGACGAGATCACCCAACTCGAAACCCCCTACGCCCCCCACTCCGTCGCCGGCTTCGCCTAACCTCCCTTCCCGCGAGTCGGGAATCTAGGTACGGCGAGTCGGGAAACTAGGTACGGCGAGTCGGGGATCCGGGTACGGCGAGTCGGGCATCCAGGCACACCTAGACACGGCTAGCCGGCCAGGTGGCGCGCCATGGCCTCGGCCGGCGCGGACAGGGCCGCCCGTTCGCGGCAGCACAGCAGCAGGCTGCGCCGCGCCCAGGCGTTGTCCAGCCGCACCGCGACCAGCCCCAGCTCCGCGCGCCACCGGTCCACCGCCGCCTCCGGCAGCACCGCCACGCCAATCCCGGCCGCGACCGCCCGGCAAACCGCCTCGGTGCCGCCCAGCCGCGCGCGGTACCTGGGCCGCAGACCCAGCGGCTCGGCCTGCCCCGCCAGGTGCTCCTGGAACGGGTTGCCCGCCCCTCGCCCGACGAACGGGTGCTCCAGGCACTCGCTGAACGACACTTCCGGCCTACCGGCCAGCGGATGGCCCGGCGGGCACACCACGACCAGCGGATCGGGCCGCAGCGGTTGTGTCTCCAGCCCGCCGTGGTCCACCGTGTCGGCGATGATGCCCAGCTCGGCGCGCCCCTCCCCGACCGCGGCGACGATCTCGTGGCTGGGCCGCTCCTCGGCCTGCACGTCGATGTCCGGGTGCTCGGCGAGGAACTCGGCCAGCGCGGTGGGCAGCAGCGTCTCTATCGCTGAGGTGTTCGCGGGCAGCGGCAGCGAGTTCCGCGCGCCGTCGGCCAGCCGGGCCAGCTCGGCGCGCATCCGGGTCCACTGCCGCACCACCGTCCGGGCGTGCGCGACCAGCAACCAGCCTTCGGGTGACGGGGTGACACCGCGCCGGTGCCGGAGCAGCAGCGGCGCGCCGAGCGCCTGCTCCATCGCCTTGATCCGCGCGCTGGCCGAGGCCAGGGAGAGGTGCGTTTGCGCCGCCCCCTGGGTGATGCTCCCCCGATCCACCACGTCCAGGAACAGCTGCAGGTCGGTCAGGTCGTAGGACACGGTCCCGCATCGTATGCCTTCGACACAGCCGAAGGCTAACCCCTGAGTTTCCGCATTGTGAAAGCCCGACCGCCGGGGCAACCTGGGCGCATGACCGCAACCGAGGTGACCGAACGACGCATCCTGCCCGGCTGGGCACTCGACGCCTGGGCGGACCGGCTGCTGGAGCAGGCCGGCGTCGGGGTGACCATCCTGGACCGGGCCGGACACGTCATGTACTTCAACAAGTGGGCCTCGGAGAACCTGGACCGAAAGACCGAGTACCTCGGCGTCGACGTGCGCAACCGGCACCGCCGGAGCATCACCAACCCCCGGTTCGACGCCATGATCGCGCTGTTCGAGAACGGCCGGACCGAACCGGTGCGCTACGTCGCCCGCCCGTACGGCAAGACCACCATCCTGGTCACCGTCTCGCCGATCAAGGTGGACGGCGAGCTGGTCGGTTTCTCCCAGATCGTGCTGCTCAAGGACGAGGTGCAGGAGCTGTGCGCCCGGTTCGACGAGTCCGGCAACGAGTCCTTCGAACGCGAGATGCTGGGTTAGTGTCTCCCGCACGCGCCTGACTGGGCGCGTGCTCGGCCAGCGCCTTCGGCGCTAACGCCCGGCGGCGTAGCCCTGGGAGCCGCGCGGGTTGGCGGCGGCGGCCAGGTGACCGGGCTCGCGGGCCACGGCGGAGAGCCGGCCCACGCTCCACGGCTCCCGCTCCACCACCCGGTGGCCCCGGCGGCGCAGCTCGGCCAGCACCTCCGGGGCGAACCGGTTCTCGGCGGCGACCTGGCCGGGATGCGCGGCCCGGGGAAAGAACGAGCCGGGGAAGTGCTCGCTGTGCAGCGCAGGCGCCTCGATCGCCGCCTGCAGGCCCAGCCCGCCGTGCACCAGGGCCAGGAAGAAGTGCAGGCTCCACTGGTCCTGCTGGTCCCCGCCCGGGGTGCCGAAGGCCAGCCACGGCTCCCCGTCGCGCAGCGCGAAGCTCGGCGACAGCGTGGTGCGCGGCCGCGCCCCCGGGCGCAGGGAGTTCGGCAGGCCCTGGTCCAGGGCGAACATCTGGCCCCGGGTGCCCAGAGCGAACCCCAGCGCGGGAATCGTCGGCGAGCTCTGCAGCCACCCGCCGCTCGGCGTCGCGGAGACCATGTTGCCCCAGCGGTCCACCACGTCCAGGTGGCAGGTGTCCCCGTTCACCCGGCCGCTGGCCGCGACCCTGGTCGGCTCGCCGACACCGAGCCCGGCCATGCCGAGCCCTCCCGCGCCGACCAGTTCTCCCCCACCGGAGCTCGCGTACGCGGGCAGCCTCGGCGCGCGGCCGCCCGGGCTCCCCGGCCGCAGCTCGTCGCTGGCCGACGGGCCGATCAGCGCCCGCCGCTGTGTGGTGTAACCGGCGTTGAGCAGCAGGGGCAACGTGTCCGGCTCGGCGCTGTCGCCGTACCAGGCCTCCCGGTCGGCGAACGCCAGCTTGGCCGCCTCGATCACCACGTGCAGGTAGTCCGGCGAGCCGTAGCCCAGTTCCCCGGAGCCGAGGCCCATCCCGTCCAGCAGGGCCAGCTGCTGGCCGAACACCGGGCCCTGGCCCCACAGGTCGGTCTTGAGCACCTGGTAGCGCCCGGCGTAGTCGAACCGCACCGGCTGCTCCACGGTCGCCGACCACCGGGCCAGGTCGTCGGCGGTGAGCAGCCCGGCGTGCTCCCGGCCGGAGGTGTCCAGCCAGGCCCGGCCGGCGCTGAACCGCCCGATCTCCTCGGCCACCCAGCCCCGGTACCAGGCGTCCCGGGCCGCCGAGATCCCCGCCTCTCGGCTCGGCCGGCCGCGCGCCTCCTCGGCCAGCCGCCGGTAGGTCTCGGCCAGTGCCGGGTTGGTCATCCAGGCACCCGCCGCCGGCGCGGCGCCTCCGGGCAGCCAGGCCGCCGCCGAGGTCGGCCAGTGCTCGGTGAACAGCTCGTCCACCAGCTCGATCGTCGCGGCGGCGGTGGCCGGCAGCGGGTAACCGGCGGTGGCGTAGGAGATCGCGTAGTCCAGCACCTCGGGCAGGCCCCAGCTGCCCCACCGTTCGAGCAGCAGCGTCCAGACGCCGAACGCGCCGGGCACGGTGGCCGCCAGCGGTCCGGTACCAGGCATCAGGTCCAGGCCCAGCCCCTCCAGATGGGCGATGGTGGCGGCCGCCGGCGCCACGCCCTGCCCGCACACCACGTGCGCCGCGCCCTCCCGGGCGTCCCAGAGCAGCAGCGGGACCTCGCCGGCCGGGCCGTTCATGTGCGGCTCGACCACCTGGAGCACGAATCCGGCGGCGGCGGCCGCGTCGAACGCGTTGCCGCCGCGTTCCAGCACGCTCATCGCGGTGCCGGAGGCCAGCCAGTGGGTGGACGCGGCCATACCGAACTGGCCCAGGAGCTGCGGTCGAGGAGGTGTCACAGAGTAGACAGCGTACGTGTGACGTCGCGCGCGGCGCGAGCCACCAACTCGCCCGTGCCCTTCGGCGGCGCCTGGTGGCTGAACAGCACCGAGATCGACGCCAACAGGCCGCTCCGGGTCGACACCGAGGCGGCGAAGCAGTACACCCCTGGCGCCACGTCCTGATGGTCGATGGCCAGCGCGGAGTGGTCGGTCAGCCGGTCCCGGACGCGCTTCCACTCCCGCCAGGAGTACCCGGGCGGAAGCAGGTGCGGGGGTTGCGCGGCCAGCAGTACCTGCCCGACGGCCGTGCGCACCACCCGTTCGTCGGCGATGCTCAGGTGCTGGCTGTTCTCCGCGCCCGTGCCGGCGCCGGCCACCACCCGCATCTCGCCGCCGTCCAGCACCGCCACCATCGCGGCGGCCGCGGTGAGGCGGGCCAGGGTCCGGCACGGCACCAGCGATGCCCGGCGCAGCGCCGGGTCCGGCTGCCAGCCCCGCCCCAGCCGGGCCAGCGTGCGGCCGATGTAGTAGCGCTGGTTGTGCCGCTGCACCGCCCCACGCGCGACCAGCTGCTCCAGCAGCCGGTGGGTGGTGGCCTTGGGCAGGCCGCTGTCCCGCGCCAGCTCGGACAGCCCGGCCCCGTGCTCGGCCCGGGACAACGTCTCCAACAGATCGAACGCGCCGTCCAGCACGCCCCTGCCGCCACCCTCGGTGGTCATCTCCACCTCGCACGCCCGTGCCCAGGCCAACCGTCCTAGCGTACCGACCGGACGTGATATCTGGGGTCCACTCAGCGGACCGATGCCTTGTTGACACCACTCCCCGAACGGATGATCAGCCGGGATCGCGACCGGGGGGTGCTGGTGGTGAACGTGCCGCTGCGCCTGCTGTCGTCCCTGCTCATGGCGGTGCCGCTGGTGACGGCGGCGGGCGTCCAGGCGAGCCCGTCTTCGACCACGCCCGGCGGTCAGGTCACGGTCACCGGGTCGGGATTCGACTGCGCGACCCCGGACCTGCCGAGCCGGGCCGTGGAGGTCTACGCGACCGGCCCGTCGAGTGACCCCGCCAACCGTCCCGCGCCGGTCCAGGTGGAACCGGACCAGTTCGGCTATTTCCGGGCCACACTCATCTTCCCGCCGACCGCGCCGTCCGGCGAGTACACCGTTGCGGCCTGGTGTGCGGCGGGGACGCACGACGGGCCGGGCATAACGACGAAGGTCACCGTGACCGCGCCGCCGGAGGAGCTGCGGCTGAGCCCCGGCTCGGTCGCCGCCGGCGGGTCGGTCACCGCCACCGGCAGCGGGTTCGTGAAGTGCGCGGCCGCCGGCGCCCGGGTGGCCATCCGGTTCGAGGACGCCACCGGCACCGCCCTCACCGACACCGCGGTCACGGCGGCGGGCACCTTCAGCGCGAGCTTCCGGGTGCCGGCGGGCACGCCGCCGGCCGGGTACGGCGTCGCCGCCGAGTGCACCGCCACCGAGACCGGCGAGTACGCCTCCGCCCCCCTCACCGTCACAGCAGCCCCGCGAACCACCACCCCGGGCCCGACCACGCCCCGCACGGCCTCACCGGACACCGGGACCCCGGAGACCGGGACCCCGGGCACCGGGCAGGGGTCGAGCGGCACCCCGGGCGGGCCGGGTACCTACACCGAGGGGCCTGATCCGTCGGGGCTGTTGGTGCTGCTCGCGGTGGTCGCCGCGCTGGTCGGCGGAGCAGTGCTGGTCCGGAAGCTGCTGCGCGGACGACCCGGCAAGTCGCCCGGGCCGCCGCCGGTGATCCACGCCAGCGCCGGGCCGCCCGAGCCCGGGACGACGCGGCTGCGCACCGGGCCGGGCCGGGCGCTGGCGATCCGGGTGCTGGCGCGCTCCGAACCCGGCGAGACCCGGGTGCGGGGCAGTGGTGGGGAGTGGTCGGAATGAGTCCGAGATGAGCGCCGGGCCGACCCTGGCGACGGTGCTCGGCTCCGGCGACACGGGCCGGGCCGGCACCGAGGTGCGCGGCGGGATGGCGCGGGCGAAGACCGCCGAGGACAACCTGGACGTCGGGCACGGCCCGCCGACCTTCCGCCTGTTCGAGGAACACGTCGCGGACGCACTGGTCGCCCAGCTGAACTCGCCGGTGGCCGACCTCGTGCTGGACGGCTGGCGCAAGTACCGGGAGCTCATCAAGGCCGCCGAGGACAGCCGGAACAACCCCGGATCACCCGCGGCCGTGGAGCTCGCCACCCACGAGATCGGGGTGACCAACCGGTATCCGGTGGACGTGTACGTCAACGGCAACCTGGTCAAGACGTTGGCCTTCGAGCTGGCGGTGTTCCTGGAGCTGCACAGCGTGGTCGCCGAGCTGCGGGACGGCCGGCTGGTCGCGGTGCGGGCCGGGGAGCTGCGGGCCGGCGCGCGGCTCGCGCTGGACGGCGTGACGCTCGCCGAGGGCACGCTGCCGCTCGCGGTAGCTCCCCTGGTCCCACTCGGCGCGGGCCTGGAGCTGGTGCCCGCCCGACCGGCTTCCGCGGCATCGAGCCCCGGCCCGGCTGCCCCGGCACCGCATGCCGGCCCGACTCCGTCCCCGGCGACGCAATCCGCCCCGGCGACGACGCCACCGAGTCCCTCGGGCGCCCCGTGGTGGACGAAGACATCCACCCCCTCGACCTCGGCGACGCCCAAGGAGACCCCCTGGTGGGAGCGCACATGAACCGAGACTGGCGCGCGCTCCCCCTCGCACCGGTGTACGCGCTGCTGATCACCTCGGCGCTGGTGCTGCTGGGCGGCGCGGTGCTGCAGAGCCCCACCACCCGGGTCCGGTTCCTGGACGTTCCGGAACTACCGCACCGGCCGTTCTCCGTGGCCCTGGTCAACGAGCGGGACAACCGGCTGCTGGGCACCGGCCTGGTCGACGACTCCCGTGAGGTCTCGTTCGTGACCCCGACGGAGAGCGCGCAACTCTGCGTCATCCCCCCGGCAACTCCGTCGATATGCCAGCCCGTCCGCGCCAACGCCGAGGAGCTGACCTTCCCGGCCCGGAGGCCCCGATGAGCCGCCCGGCGGTGCTGGCCGCCAGCCTGCTCTGCGCGCTGCCCGGCGGCTGGCTGGCCAGCCTGGCCTGGACGCTGACCACTCCCGTCCGGGTCGCCCTGGTGCTGACCGGCGCACTGGTCGGCGCGGCGGTGGCCGCCCTGGCGGTGACCGGTCCGTCCCCCGCCCGGCCCGGCCCGGCTCGGCCCCCCGAATCCCGGGCGAACGGACCCGGACGGCGCCCGCCGGCCGCGGGGGCTCCGTCCGACACCGCTCTGCCCCGCCACCGGACGGCCGACCGCGCCGTCTCCCGCCACGTCGCGAGCGGCTCCGCCGATCCGTCCCCGCCGGACCCGCACCCCGCCGGGCCAGACGACGCCGGGCCGGTTGGCCCCTGGCCGGACGGCGGGGACCGGGCCGAGCGGGCGGCGCTGATCGCGCAGTGCCCCCGGTGCGGCGAGCTGCGCCTGGACTCCGGCCGCAACGGCCCGGCCTACCGGTTCCGGTGCGGCAACCCGGGCTGCGGCCACGCCTGGACCTGGCACCCGGACGAGCCGTGGCCGCCGGTGGTGGTGCGCCGGAACCTGCCGAGCCGAACCGACCGGAAGCCGGGCTGACCAGAAACGGGAGAACATGTCCGAAACCACCTACAGCCGGTCGGTCACTCGGTCCGACCCCGGGTGCATCGCCGTGCTCCTGGACCGCTCCGACTCGATGAAGACGCCGTGGTCCGGGACGGGTTCCTCGATGGCCGTCGGCGCGGCCCTGGCGCTGAACAACATCTTGTTGGACCTGTGCATCACCGGCACCGCCGAGGTGAACCAACCGGTACGGCACTACTTCGACGTCGGCGTGTTCGGCTACGGCGCCTGTCTGACCAACCCCGGCGAGGGTGTCGAGTCGGCGTTCGGCGGGGCGTTGGCCGGGCGCGGGCTGGTCCCGCTGCCGGAGCTCGCGGACAACCCGCTGACCGTGCGCGAGGAGCCGTCGGTGGATCGGATGGCGGCCAGCTCGATGATCCCGATCTGGGTCGAGCCGGTGCACGGCTACCGCACCCCGATGTGCGAGGCGATCGCGGTGGTCGGCGACCACGTGCTGGACTGGGCGCAGAAGCACCGCGACTCGTTCCCGCCGATCGTCATCAACATCACCGACGGGATGGTGACGGACAGCCCGTACCGGGGCGCCCGGCTGGAGGAGTGGGTCCAGCGGCTCACCTCGATCCGCACCAACGACGGGCCGGCGCTGTTCTTCAACGTCTTCCTCTCCCCCGCCCACGCCCCCGAGGTGCTCTTTCCCGCTCGCGCGGCGGGCCTGCCCGAGCCCGGCCCGCTGCTGTTCGGCCTGAGCAGCGAACTTCCCGCGCCGATGCTGGAGAACGCCCGGGCGGACGGCGTGGACGTGCGGCCGGGGGCGCGCGGGCTGGCGTTCAACGTGGGCCGGTCCACCCTGCTCCGGGTGCTGCAGATCGGCACCCGCGTCCCCGGCCGGCCCTACTAGCGTGGAACGCGCATTCCGAGCGGGCGCCCAGTTCGGCGCACGCGGGCGACACTGGTCCGTGATCCCGACCATGGTGACCTTCTACGCGCCGAAGGCGGGCAACGCCGAGCACGAGTGGGAGGACGGCGCGGCGACCGACCCGGGCGACCCGCTGGCCGGTCGCAACCCCCGGTTCGCGGTGGCCGACGGCGCCACCGAGGGCTTCGGCTCGGCACGCTGGGCCGCGGCGCTCACCGCCGGCTTCCTGGGCAACGGGGCCGAGCGCCCACCCCCACTGAGCCACGGGCCGCTGGGTGAGTGGCTGGTCCGCGCGCAGGAACGGTGGAACCGGGACCCGGCCCTGGCCGGCGCGAACGAGCTGGCCCGGTTGAAGGCCGCCCGGGTGGGTTCGTTCGCCACCTTCCTGGGGTGCGAGCTGACCGGGCTGGCCGGTCCGTCACCGGGCTGGCACGCGATCGGGCTGGGCGACACGGTGCTGTTCCAGGTCCGGGGCCGGCGGCTGGTCACCCAGGCCCCGCCGATCCCCCCGGACGGCTTCGGGGTGAACCCGGACGGCATCTCCACCAAGCCCGAGCGCCTCGCCGCCACGTTGGACCGGCTCGAGTACCACTCCGGCCGGCTGGCCGAGGGCGACCGGCTCTACCTGGCCACGGACGCGCTGGCGCAGTGGCTGGCCGGCGCCGCGCACAGCGGCGCGCACAGCGGCGGGCACGGCGGCGGGCATGGCCGCGGGTCGCCGTGGCCGGCGCTGGCCGCGCTGGAGCACCCGGCCACGTTCCGGGCGCTGGTCACCGAGCTGCGCCGGACGGGCGCGATGGTGAACGACGACGTCACGCTGCTGCGGGTACACCTGGCGGCCGGGCCGCCCCGGCATCTGGTGGTGTGCGGGTAGATGTCGGATTTCCCCAGCAAGGAGGACTACCTGAAGGCGGTCCAGCATTCCGAGGCGTTCCGCTGCGCGGAGCTGCGGAGCGCGGAGTTCGCGCTGCACCCGGTCTGGCGGATTCCCAGCCCGGCCTCGGGCACCAGTGCGGTGGTGTTCAAGGCGGTGCTGGACGGCGAGGAGCAGGCGCTGCGCTTCCCCACCCGGGCCGGCGCCTGCCACCGGGACCGCTACACGGCGCTGCGCGACCACTTCCTCGGCCACCGGCTGACCGACTGCGTGGCCATGTCGCACTGGGTGGACGACGCGATCACGGTGAACGGCCGCACCTGGCCGATGATCCGGATGACCTGGGTGAACGGCCGCACCCTGAACCGGCACGTCGAGGACCTGGTGGAGACCGGCGACACCGGCGCACTGGCCACCCTGGCCGGCACCTGGCGGGATCTGGTCCTGCGCCTGCAGGCGGCCGAGTTCGCGCACGGCGACCTGCAGCACGGCAACGTGCTGGTGGACGGTGCGGGGGTGCCCCGGCTGGTCGACTTCGACTGCTCGTGGATCGGCCGGTTCGCCGGGCAGCCCCCGCCGAGCGAGACCGGGCACCGCAACTACCAGCCGCCGGGCCGGCCGTGGGGCCCGCGGATGGACACCTTCCCCGGGCTGGTCATCTACCTGTCCCTGCTCGCGCTGTCCCGCAACCCAGCACCGTGGCGGAGCCTGCACGTCGGGGACAACCTGCTGTTCCAGCGCGACGACTTCCAGCCGCCGTTCCGCACGCCGACCTGGACGCACCTGGCCGCCCTGCACGACCCGGAGGTGGACCACCTCGCCGACCGCCTGCGGGAGCAGTGCCATCCCGGCTCGCCCATCCCCGAGCTGCACGAACTGCTCACCGGCGCCGCCACCCGCCCGTGGTGGGAACGCCTGGACCAGCCGGTCCCCTCAACCCCGCCGCCGCCCCGGGGGAAGCCCAAGCGGCCGAAACCATCGCCGACGCCACGCGCCTCGGCCAGGCCGACCACCAAGCGAGCGCCCCTGCACCGGCGCATCTCGCGGGCCTTGGGTGCGACGCTGGCCGGCCTGCTCACCTGTGGCTTCTTCACCGCGATGAGCCAGGGGCTGGGTGCGCCGCCGGCGACCGGGCTGCTGGCCGGGCTGGCGATGGGCATCCTGCTGGCGACGGCGGTGCTGGTGCGGCAGTGAGCTACCGCGGGGTGTCGCAGTTGATGCACCGGTAGCGGTGGCCGACCATCGCCACCACAATCGCCACCACCACCCCGGCGACGGCCCAGTGGATGTTCGTGAAGATCCGGTCCACCGGCGGTGTCCCGCCGTGGCTGAGCACCCGGAGGAACCCGCTCTGCATCACCGTCATACCCACCCCGCCGAGGAAGGCGAGCACCGCGACCAGCGCGGCGACGGGGTTCACGTGGCCGGCGTAGTAGCGGCCGCCGCACTGCCGGCACGGACGCTTCCGCGTCACCGAGGTCTGCGCCACGAACCGAGTGTGACGAGGGCACCGCACCGGGTGAAGCACCCGGTCCGCTGGGTGGACCGCCGCTGCCGGTGACCACCCTCACCCGACCTCACCGGTGGGCCAATGAGCGCACAGCCCGAGCAGGGGTCAGGATGTGCTCGGGATATTGACCGGAACGGGAGGTTTTGGTGAGCGAGAGCAGAGTGGCCATCGTGACCGGGGCGGCGCGCGGCATCGGTGCCGCGACCGCGCAGCGGCTGGCCAAGGACGGGCACGCGGTCGCCGTGGTGGACCTGAACGAGGATTCCTGCGCGGACACGGTCACCCGGATCACCAAGGACGGCGGCAACGCGCTGGCCGTCGGCGCGGACGTGAGCAGCACCGAAGCGGTGACCGCCGCCGTCGAGCGGGTCGCCGACGTGCTCGGCCCGCCCACCATCCTGGTCAACAACGCCGGCGTGACCCGGGACAACCTGGTCTTCAAGATGACCGACGAAGACTGGGACATGGTGATCGGCGTGCACCTGCGCGGCTCGTTCCTGATGGCCCGCGCGACCCAGGCGCACATGGTCAAGGCCGACTGGGGCCGAATCGTGAACCTGTCCAGCACCTCCGCACTGGGCAACCGGGGCCAGACCAACTACTCCACCGCCAAGGCCGGCCTGCAGGGCATGACCAAGACGCTGGCCATCGAGCTGGGCCGCTACAACATCACGGTGAACGCCATCGCGCCCGGGTTCATCGCCACCGAGATGACCAAGGCCACCGCCGAGCGGGTCGGCGTGGCGTGGGAGGACTACCAGAAGAACGCGGCGGCCAATATCCCGGTGCGCCGGGTCGGCAAGCCGGACGACATCGCCAACGCGGTCTCCTTCTTCGCCAGCGAGGACTCCGGCTTCGTCTCCGGCCAGGTGATCTACGTAGCCGGCGGCCCCAAGGCCTGACCAGGGAGGGCGGGAGCACCCGACTGCTCCGCGGTTTCGCCGAGCGGCAGCGTAGTTCCCCCATTTCATGATCGAAAAGGAACTGGGCTGCCGCTGGGTGCTAGGGGGCGGCGGCGCGGCGGGCGCGGTGCCAGGTGACCAGGCGGCGGGCGATCGGGTCCAGGACGCGGGCGAGCACCGGGCCGAGAATGGCCATCAGCAGCACATACGTCGTCGCCAACGGCGCCAGGCCGTCGTTGAGCGCACCGGAGGCGACGGCCAGCCCGGCGATCACGATGGAGAACTCGCCCCGGGCGACCAGCGCCGCCCCGGCGCGCACGCGGCCCGTACCGCTGGCCACCCGACGAGCCGCGAACCAGCCGGTGGCCAGCTTGGTGACCGTGGTGACCGCGGCCAGCGCTATGGCCACCGGGAGCACCGGCGGGATCTCCCCCGGGTGGGTGTTGAACCCGAAGACCACGAAGAACATGGCGGCGAACAGGTCGCGCAGCGGGGTGAGCACGCGGGTGGCGTTCTCCGCGGTCTCCCCGGAGATGGCGATGCCCAGCAGGAACGCGCCGACCGCGGCCGAGACCTGCAGCTGCGACGCCAGCCCGGCCACCAGCAACGCGACCCCGAGCAGGCGCAGCAGGAAGACCTCGGAGCTGGGCGAGTCCACGATCAGCGAGACGAACCGCCCGTAGCGCAGCGCCACCACCATCACCACGGCCAGCAGCGCCAGCGCCACCCCGACGCTGCGCAGGCCGTTCAGGAAGCTCACCCCGGCCAGCGCGGCGGTCGTGATGGGCAGGTACAGCGCCATCGCCAGGTCCTCCATGACCAGCACGGAGAGCACCGCCGGGGTCTCCCGGTTACCCAGCCGGCCGAGGTCGCCGAGCACCTTGGCGATGATCCCCGAGGAGGACACCCAGGTCACCCCGGCCATGGCCAGCGCGCCGAGCGGCCCCCAGCCCAGCAGCAGCGCGGCGATCGCCCCGGGCGCGGCGTTGAGCACCATGTCCAGCACCCCGGCCAGCCAGGACTGGCGCAACCCGGTCACCAGGTCGGTCGCGCTGTACTCCAGGCCCAGCAGCAACAGCAGCAGCACCACGCCGACCTCGGAGGCCAGCTCGGTGAACGACTCGATGCCGGCCAGCGGGACCAGCCCGCCCGTGCCGAAGGCCAGTCCGCCGAGCAGGTACAACGGCACCGGGGAGATCCCGATCCGGGACGCCATCCGGCCGAGCACGCCGAGCCCGAAGAACAGCGCACCGAGCTCGAGCAGCGCGATCGCGGTGTGCGGCAACGGCTCAGCCTTGTTCGAGGATGGCGGCCGCCTGCTTCAGTCCGTCCGCTGTGCCGACGATGACCACCAGGTCGCCGCCGTCGAACCGGAAGTCGGGGCGGGGCGAGGGCAGCACAGTGCCGCCCCGGAGCACGGCGACGACGGACGCCCCACTGCGGGTCCGCATCGCGGTGTCGCCGAGCGTGCGGCCGGCGTAGGGCGAACCGTGGGTGATGGGGAACTGCGCGGTGGCCACCCCGGGCACCTCGGACTGCTCGGCCCGCAGCTGGGCGACCAGGTTGGGCGCGCCGAGGAGGGTGCCCAGCGCCACACACTCCGGCTCGTTGAGCGGCACCGCCGCGCTGCACGCGTCCGGGTCGGTCAGGTCGGAGACGAGCAGCTCACGGTGCCCGTCTCGATGGCTGAGCACGCCCACCCGCCGTCCGGTGCTGGTGGTGAACTCCTGCTTCGTGCCGACCCCGGGCAGCCGGGTGACCTCCACATCCACGCCAACCAGCCTAACTTTCTCTGGTTAGTACAACGAACAACAGCCCGGCCAGCATCGCGAAACCGCACATCAACGCGCCCATGCCGAGCGCACCGGCGCCCCCGAGCCATCCCACGGCCGGCGCGGCGGCCGCGCCCAGGGCGAACTGGGTGAGCCCGAGCAGCGCGGAGGCGTTGCCTGCCTCCTCCTTCCGGTCGGCCAGGGCCAGCGCCACGGCGTTCGGCGCGATCAGCCCGACGCTGGCCACCACCACGAACAGCCCGACCAGCACGAACGGCAGGCTCAACCCGAGCGCCGTGGCGACCAGCAGCTCCAGCCCACCCAACACGCTCGCGGTCAGCCCGGCCGCGACCAGCGGGCGCGACGACCAGCGGCGCAGCAGCGCCCGGTTCAGCTGGCCCAGCCCGATGATGCCCACCGAGTTCACCCCGAAGGCGATGCCGAACTCCTGCGGGCTGAGCTGGTAGACGTGCTGCAGCACGAACGGCGTGCCGGCGATGTAGCAGAACAGCGCGGCGAACACCGCGCCCAGGGTGAGCGCGTAGCCCATGAACGACCGGGTGCCCAGCAGCCGCCGCATCACCCGCAGGCTGTCCGCCAGCCCACCGGTGCGCCGGGCCTGCGGCGGCAGCGTCTCGGCCAGCCCGAAACCCACCGCGACCAGCAGCGACGCCCCGTAGACGGCCAGCACGCCGAACAGCGCCGGCCAGGGCAGCACCTCCATCAACAGGCTGCCCATCAGCGGCGCCGCGATCGGCGCCACGCCGTTCACCAGCATCAACAGCGAGAAGAACCGGGCCATCTCGACCCCGGCGAACAGGTCCCGGACCACCGCCCGGGCGATCACCATGCCGGCCCCGCCGGCCAGGCCCTGGACCAGGCGCATCCCGGTCAGCACGGTGACCGATCCGGCCAGCGCGCAGCCGATGGACGCCGCCACGTACACCGCCAACCCGATCATCAGCGGCCAGCGCCGGCCCAGGGCATCACTGGCCGGGCCGACCAGCAGCTGCCCCAGGCCGATGCCCACCAGGCAGGCGGTCAGGGTGAGCTGCACCTGCGCCGCGCCCACCCCGAACTGCCGGGACATCTCGGGCAGCGCGGGCAGGTACAGGTCGATCGACATCGGCGCGAAAGCGGCGAGCGAACCCAGGATCAGGGTCAGCCGGAGGCCCCGGTGTTGGGTTTCGCTCAACGCTCCCGCTAACTCAGCGCTGCCCGATGCGCGGTAAGAACCGCCCGGTGCGCCGGCGGTAGCGCTGGTAGTCGGCGCCGAACAGCCCCTCCAGCGTCGGCTCACGCACCGCGCGGGCCTGCACCTGCACCGCGACCAGCAGCAACAGGGTAGCCAGCACCGCGAGCGGGGTGGGTGCCATGAACAAGGTGCCGGCCATCAGCACCACTATCCCGGTCAGCCCGGGATTCCGCACTCGCGAATAGACGCCGCCGGTGACCAGCCGCGCCTCGGTGCGGCCGTCCCGCCACGCCCGCCGGACCCGGCCCAGGCCCACCTGCGCGGCCAGCAGCAGCGCCACGCCCAGCAACATCACGCCGGCGCCGAGCACGGCCCAGCCGGGCGCGGACAGCGGCCGGATCGGCTGCACCAGGTCGGCGGCCACCAGCACCGAAGACGCCAGCCCGAGCAGCACCGAGGACCACAACAACACGGCGGCCAGGCGCCCGGTGCCGCCGCGCCGCCGGGCGGGCACCCGGTACGGCCCGGGACCGCGACCACCCTGCACCTTCGGCGCGCGCGTGCGCACCAGCCAACCGGCGATGATGCCCACCACCGCGACGCCGAACGCCACCCAGCCGGCGATGTGGTGCCCGGCGGCCTCCCACCGCCCGGCCTGCGCGAACTGGCCGGCCGCGTCGATCAGCAACCAGCCGCCGAACAGCACGAACAGCGCCGACGCGCCGAACCGCACGGTACGTTCCGGCAGCTGCCGGCCCAGCACCCGACCGACCAGGATGGCCAGCGCGTCCGCCACCACCATGCCCACGGTGGAGCCCAGCCAGGTGCCGAACCAGCCGTGGTGGGTGGCCAGCGTGATGGTGGCCAGCATGGTCTTGTCACCCAGCTCGGCCAGGAAGAACGCCCCGGTCACCGCGATCACGGCGGAGCGGGTGGTCCGGTTCGCCCGGCCGCTGTCCGCCTCGGAGAGCTCGTCCCCGCGCAGCGTCCACGCGGCGAACCCGAAGAAGGCCAGCCCGCCGGCCAGCAGGATCCACTGGGTAGGCATTGCCGCGCCGAGGCCGTAGCCGACCGCGACCGAAACCGCGTGCACCAGCGAGGTGGCCAGCGTGATGCCGGCCAGCACGGGCCACGGGCGGTAGCGGACGGCGAACGTCAACGCCATGAGCTGGGACTTGTCGCCGAGCTCGGCGACGAAGATCACCCCGAAGCTCAGCAGGAAGGCTGGGACCCACTCGACCACGTCTGTACCCCCGATCGTGTCGGACCGGAGGAATGCGAGTCTCCGACCCGGCGGTTACGCCGAATCGAAGGTCTCGCTCGCCTCTCTCGTGAACCAGAGAGGCCGCACGGCCGGGCGGCATGGGCCACCAGTGTGTCGACCGCGACGTTGGGAGCTACTCCCCTTCGCTGTCGCCCAGTTTACCAGGTTGGTCCGGCCGGGTGAGGATGACGACCGGGATCTCCCGGTCCGTCCAGGCCTGATAGCTGGCGAAGTCGGCGTAGAGATCGACCAGGCGCGGCCACAGCTCGGCCCGTTCGGCCGGCGTCGCCACCCGCGCGCGCACCGGCTGGTTCGGGTGCCCCTTGAGGTGCACCCGGGTTTCGGGGTGGCTGGTGAGGTTGAAGAACCACTGCGGGTGCTTCGGCAGGCCGCCCTGCGAGCCGACGATCACCAGGTCGTCGCCGTCGCGCAGGTAGAGCAGCGGGGTGGTGAAGCGGCGGCCGGACTTGCGCCCCCGGTGCTCCAGCAACAGCGTCGGCACCGGCTTGCGGAAGCCCGCGCCCATCCGCCAGGTGCTCCCGACCCGCCCGCCGGTGAGCTTGAAGATCTTCACCTGGCCACGCGCCATGTACTTCATGATCTTGGCCGTGACCGGCGAGTTCAGGTGCTTGGGGGGTTCGGGCAGGCGTTCCACTGGTCAACTCCTGTCGGGCGGGCCAGCGAAGATGGCGGTCACCACGTCTACCAGGTGGCTCACCACATCGTCGGCGTTCCAGGGGTGCTCGGCGTGGTTCAGCAGCCGTTGGGTGCGGCCGACGTCGCCGAGGACGTGCAGTGTCAGGTGCATCGCCTGCACCATCCGGAAGTGCAGCGTGGCGGGGGCCACGCCCGGGCTCAGCCGTTCCAGCCGCTCGACGAAGTCCGCGTTGCGCTCGGCGAACGACCCGGCGATCGCGGCGAGCCCGTCGTCGCCGGTGGCCAGCATCTGCCCGACCAGGCGAACCCAGTACCCGCCGCCGTCGTCGAGCACGGCGACCACCGGCCGCACAAACGCCTCCGCCAGGTCCCGAGGGGTGACGTCGGCTCCGGACAGCCGCGCCAGCAGCGAGTCGCGCCCGCTGGACACCTGGTCGGCCCGGCCGCGCAGCACCGCGTCCAGCAGCCCTTGCTTGGAACCGAAGTGGTAGTGGACCGCGGCCACGTTGGTCCCGGCCGCCTGCATCACCGCACGCAGCGACACCGCCCCGACGCCGCGCTCGGCGAAGAGGCGTTCGGCGACGGCGACGAGCCGCCGGTCGGTGTCCACCCCGGCGACTCTATCAACTGATTGAATCGACTGATAGAGGCGGCTTCGCGCATCGTGGTCGACCAGAGTTCGTTTGACCCCGCGTAGGCGACCTTCCAACGGCGGAACGGGGCGGCGGCATGCCACGCAACGGGTGGGCACGACTCGGCACCGGCATGCTGTGCGCGGTGTTGGCCGCCGCCGCGCAACTGGCCGCTCCCGGCGCGGCGGCCGCACAACTGGCCGTTCCCGACGCGGCGGCGCAGCCGGGCGACCACCCCGCGCACGGCTTCGTGGCCGCCGACCCCGGCGACGGTGAGCCGGAACCGCCCGGTTCTCCGCACCTGCCCGCGCTGCCCGGGGTTCCCGGCCTGCCGGGCGTGACCGGCCCGACGCTGCCCGCGAACGACGCGGAGGCGATGCTCGGCGCCATTCCGCCGTCCCGGGTCGCCGAGATGAAGCCGGCGACGACGATCCCGGGCCCGGCGTTGCGCCCGGTGCCCCGGGCGGACTGCGACGGGGACTCGCGCCCGCTGCGCGGGGTGCAGGGGCGGGTCACGGCGGCGGACATGAACTCGCCGGCCGCCGACAAGGGGTGGACCTGCAACGCCACGCAGGTGTCGCACCACCTGACCCCGGGCGGTTTCCGGGTGTGGCGCTACACCGACCGCCAGGGGCACACCTGCGCCTACTACGACACGTCGTTCACCGCCCCGGCCAACCTGCTCAGCGCAGGGGGCGGTCCGTCGCTGGGCGTGGCCGTCCTGGACATGTCCGACCCGGCCCGGCCGAGGCTGACGACGATGTTGCGGACGCTGGCCATGCTCTCCCCGCACGAGTCGCTGAACCTCAGCGAGCGGCGCGGCCTGCTCGCCGCCGCCGTGGGCAACGCCGGGACGGCACCGGGAACCGTGGCCGTCTACGACGTGGCCGGGGACTGCCGCCGCCCGGCGCTGCTGTCCCAGATGCCGATCGTGAACGGGCACGAGAGCGGGTTCAGCCCCGACGGCAACACCTTCTGGGTGGCCGGCGCCGGCGGATACATCTACGCCGTCGACGTGGCGGACCCGCGCCGGCCCCGCACGATCTGGCAGGGTGCCTACTACGCCCATGGCCTGAACGTGTCGCGCGACGGCAACACCCTGTTCCAGTCCGACCCGATCAACGGGAACGTCGGCATTCTCGACGTGGCCGACGTCCAGGCGCGCCGGGCCAAGCCCCAGGTCCGGGACATCAGCCGGATGACCTGGCCGACGGCGTCCATCCCGCAGAACACGGTGCCGTTCACCAGCCGCGGCCACCACTACCTGCTCGAGTTCGACGAGTTCGCGTTCCGGTTCAACCCGGCGACCCTGGACGACCTGGCCGGCGCCGCGCGGATCATCGACATCGAGGACCCCAGGTCTCCCCGGGTCACGTCGGACCTGCGGCTCGAGGTGAACATGCGCGACCAGCACCGGGCGGCCAACGCCGACCCGTCTCCCCTGCCGCCGAACCAGGCGCTGGGCTACGGCGCCCACTACTGCGCGCTGGACCGGCTGGAAGATCCCGAGATCGCCGCCTGCTCGTTCCTCAACTCCGGGCTGCGGGTGTTCAACATCAGCGACCCGTCCAGCCCCCGCGAGGTGGCGTACTTCGTCCCGCCGCCGAGGGCGGGCAAGATCGCCGGGCTGCTACCCGGCAGCCTCGCCTTCTCCCAACCGGCGTTCGACCCGGACCGGCGCGACGTCTGGTACACCGACGCCGGTTCGGGCTTCTACGTCCTGCACCTCTCGGCGCGGGCCTGGCCGCGGCGATGAACTCGAAACTGGCCGCACTGGGAATCCTCGCCGGACTGGTCGGCGCCTTCCTGGTCGGACGCGTGACCGCGCCGGACCAGGACCGGCCGGACCCCGCCGACGTGGCCTTCTCCCAGGACATGAGCACCCACCACGAACAGGCGGTGCTCATGGCCGGGCTGGCGGACAACCGGGCCGGGCCGGCGGTCAAGGTGCTGGCCGACGCCATTCTCGGCAGCCAGTCCCAGGAACTCGGAGGAATGCGCGGCTGGTTGCGACTGTGGGGCAAGCCGGCGGAGTCCGCCCATGCCGAGATGGGTCACTCGATGCCCGGAATGGCCTCGCCCGAAGAACTCACCAACTTGTGGGCCAAGTCCGGCAACGAGTTCGACGTGCTGTTCCTGCGGCTGATGATCCGGCACCACCAGGGCGGAATCGCCATGGCCCGCGACGCGCACCCCACCCTCGAAGTCGTGCGGCAGGCCGCCGCCCAGATGGCGAACGCCCAGACCGAGGAAGTCGGCCAGATGCTGGCCCTGCTCAGAACCTACGGCGCCGCGCCCCTACCGCCTCCGTGAAGAATTGACACCGGTCCGGCGCGGCTTGCCCATCGCCCGCGGCACGCCGACATCCACAACTATCTTCATGCGGTGATCGGTATTCGGGGTTTTCGGCGGGGTGTTTGGCTGGTGTCCATCCATTTCGGGGGGATAAATTCCGGCCAACCGTGGTGGATGCGGATTTCCCACCCGGCGTGGTGGATCATCCGGTGGTGGGCCCAGCAGAGCATGACCAGGTTGCCCAGGTCGGTGCGGCCACCGTGGGCCCAGGGGATGATGTGGTGGACTTCGCAGTGGCGGGGTTTCCTGTTGCAGCCCCACCAGGCGCAGCCTCGGTCGCGGGCGGCGACCGCCCGGCGTTGGTAGTGGTCCACGGTGCGTCTGATCCGCCCGACATCCACGACTTTGCTGTCACCGTCCATCACCACGGGTAGGACTTTGCAGTCACACGCCAGTTGACGGATTTGCGCGGCCGTGGCCCAGCCGAGCCCGAGGGTGGCCCCCCGTATCCGTTCCCGCAGGTCTTGTTCTTGGATGATCACGGTCAAGTGGGGTCGTTCCCCACCTTGGATGGGCAGGTCAGCCTGGTCGAGCGCCTGGACACACAGCGCGCCGAGGGCATCCGCGTCACGCTCAGCCAGGGACTTGTCCTCGTCTTCGTCGCCGCTGGTGCGGTGGCCTTCCAACGCCAACGACAACGCGGTGAAGGTTGTGGTGTCGAGTTGGCCTTTGACCCGGCCGCCCTGGCCGTCGCGGCAGCGGCACAGATACAGCTCGTTCAGCTGTGGTTTCTCGTCCTCGGGTTCCGGACCGTCCTGATCCAAGGTGTTCAGCAGCTGGGCACCGAGGCGACGCAGTTCATCGGGCCGACACGTCACCGCCCATTCGGCGAGCTGTTTCTCCGCACCACCCCACACGCCGGGGTCCAACCGCCGCCCGGTCGGGGAGTTCAACAGGTTCTCGATGACGTCGGCGTGCGCCTGGTCGATGCTCAGCTCACCCAACGCCGAAGCGGTGGCGGGCATGACCGGTTCTACCGGTTGCCCGCCCAGGGCGGTGGGGAACACCGAGCGGGCGACCGCGACCATCCGTCGAGCTCGCCCCGGGTGGTAGCCCAACAGGTCGGCGATCGCGGCGCGGGTGGTGACACAGCGCTGGTCGAACTCCCCCGACCGGTCCAGATCGGCCACCACGGACAGCTTCAGGTGCGACACGTGCCGCCCCAGCCGTTCCAGGGCTTTGAGGCCTTCGATCTGGGTGGCGCCGTCAGCGGTAGCGAGGTACGCGCCGAAGGCGGCCACCGCGGCGGCCGCTTCCTCAACACATTGCTCGAACATGCGTTCATGGTATCGTAGATTGCGAGCCGGGAGCAAATCTATTGAAGATGGAGGTGTGGGTCGTGTGCCGTACCCGGCTTGCAACGCAAGACAGGACCCGGGGCACCGGCTTTCGGAGCGGGTTCCCTGGCTGTGGGCCGTCTTTCGGGGGAGCGAGCGTGGAAACTCGATTCCCCCCGAAATCCGGCTCCTGGTCCCATTCGCCACGCTGCGCGAAGAAGACAACCACTCTGGCCGCCCGGAATTTTATTTGGTTTCACACCTCGCGAGCATGAGGGAACATTGCGCCACCGTAGAATTCGATCATGCTTACTGGGCGCCCTACGGGTCGTCCCGGTGGCACGCGCGCCGGCGGGCTGCGCCCGCGAGATCGCGTCCCGCCCGCTGGCCGAATCCACGCGACGCCGTTGACGAGGCGCCGCGCTTGCGGCTCGCCTGGGGTGCCCACTACGCCAGCGCCCCGCGCGCTTGCTCGGCGGCCGGAAGCGCGCTGAGGCCGGGCAGGTGGGAGGCGTCGGACTTGATGTCCACGGCGCCCGCGATCGTGCGCCCGAGTTCGCCCGTGGCGCCGCGGGGTGTGCGCCATGCGACATGGCCGTCCGGCCGGACCAGGACCGCGCCGTGCTCGCCCACCTCGAACAGGTCAATCAAGGCCCTTTGGTCCGTGGTGGGGGCCGGATCGAGGGCGATGATGCGGAGCGGGGTTCCGGCTGGGAGGACGGCGCGCCACGCCTCGGGCGCGGCGCTGTACAAGCTGTACTCGCGCAGGTCCAGGACGTCGTGCGTGGACACGGCCTCACCATCATGGCTGATGACGGCATGCGGGAGGCGGGCTCCGGGCCAGGTGGTGGGCCGGTACCGGATGACGCCGGCACCCTCGAGGGGCTGTGACGAGTGCTCGCTACGGATGAGCGGACCGTCATAGGCGTAACCGAACTCGAGGCCGGTGGAGGCGAAGTGTTCCAGCTGGGCCGGGATGCGCCGCCTGATCGTGGCGCGACGGTACCGGGAACCGCCGCTGGTGCCCGCGAGCGTGGCGGTGCGGCGTGCCGCGGTGCCGATCAGCCGCTCGCTCGCCGCGCGCAGGACCCACGCCGGCAGGCGGTTGACGAACGGATGGTCGAACGCGGTGGTCAGGTGGCCCAGTGCCCGGTTGGACGCCGCGAGGCCCCGCATGACCTCATCGAGCTTGAAATGGTTGGCGACGCTCTGCGCGGCGAAGCGTTCCACGACCGGTCGGCGCTCGGGTTCGTAGCTGTCCAGCAGCGTGGCCGGCGCGCGGTCCTCCAGTACGGCGGCCAGTTTCCAGGCCAGGTTGTGGGAGTCCTGCACGCCACTGTTGAGCCCGAACCCGCCGGTGTGCGGGAAGCGGTGCGCGGCGTCGCCCGCCAGGATCACGTTGCCCCGCGTGAAGGTCTCGGCGGTTTGGCTCGTCATCGTCCAGGTACCGGTGGAGTGAATGCGTGCGGGCACGTCCCGGCCGATGACCGAGGGCAGGGTCCGCTCCCAATACGCGCGGCTGTCCCGGGCGATCTCCTGCTGGCCGCTGAGGTAGGCCGTCATGAGCACGTAGTTGTCCTCCGCGTGCGCGATGAGCCCGCCGGAGAACGTGGGCGAGTAGATCCAGCTGAGCAGCGGGCGGCGCCCGCCTGAGAACGGCAGCTTGGCCCCGAAGAAGGCGCTGCCCAGCTTGGCCAGGACCGGCCCGCGCATCTGGATCCCGAGCGCGTCACGGACGGCGCTGTTGGCGCCGTCGGCGCCGATGACGTACCGGGCGGGCAGAACGACGCGTCGCCCGCCGGCATCCGCGGCGTGGACCGTCACGCCGGAGGAGTCCGTTGTGACAGCCTGAACCCGCACGCCACGGCGGAAGTCGATCAACGGATCGGCCTCGATAGCGTCCCAGAGGACCGGCATGAGCAGGTGCTGACCGATGTGGGAGACCAGATACCGGCTGTGGCTGGACACCCGGGCGAGGTTGTCCGCGTCGGAGGTGAGGTCGATCTCGCCGAGCGGTGCGGAGTACAGGTCGGTGCACCAGCGCACGACGCCGATCTCGTCCAGGGGTGGTGCGAGCGCGGCGATTCGCGAGGCCAGCTTCGGTGCGGCGCGGCGCCAGATTTCCAGTGAGCGGGCGTTGATGACGTGCGCGGCCGGGTGGTTGAGCGCATCGGTGCGCCGTTCGAGCACCGTGCTCGCGATGCCGTATCGGGAGAGCAGGAGCGCCATGGTGCACCCGGTCGCGCCGGCGCCCACGATGGTGACGTCGCCCATCACAGCGTCCGGAAGTTGATCGCTTTGCGGTTCGCCTTCTGCGTCGTCCCGGGCCGGGTACCTGCGCCCTGTTTCAGCAGTTCACGCTCCGGGACGCCGGCACGGTATCGCTCCAGCAGGTAGCCGGGGTCGATGTTCACACCGATCGGGTTCGCCTCGAATTCGTCGCCCTCGATGTAGTCCATGACCTGCCGGGCGCTGGGGAAGTTCTCGACCTGGAACTCCAACCGGATGCCGTCCGGGTCCTCGTAGTACAGCGACGTGGTCGGCCCGTGGTTGATGGCCCAGACCGGCTCGATACCGATCTCGCGAAGTTTCTCCCACTTGTGTAGCAGCGTCCCCAGGGAGTCGAACCCAAACGCGAGGTGGTCGATTCCGTAGACCTTGCGGCGCAGCTTCGCCAGTGGAAACGCCAGCTTCACCGGGCTGGGCAGCTTGATCAGGGCCAGGCGATGGCTCTCCTCGTCCCAGGTGAGAAAGGCGAACGTCTTGTCCTCGTGCACCACGTGGGCGTCGAAGACGTGCCCGTACCAGTCGATCATCTCCTGGGCTCGGGCGGTCTTGACGACCCAGTGGGCGAGGTATGCCGGGGCTCTTCGGGTCTCGTGCGTCATGCGTTTACTCCTTCAAGGTCAGGTTCGCCGGCCACCAGTGAATCCGCGCGGCCCAGCGACGCGCTTGGACTACGGTTCAAACGGCGGCGACCCGCTTGCACTTCAGTCGAATCGGGTGAGGACGTTTTGACCGGTCCCGGGCGGTGGATCCGCGAACTGAGCCCGCACGAGCCGGACGCCCTGACGCGATCCGCGCTGGGCGCCGAGAAGGTCGGCCGGTTCGTCGAGAGGCTCGGGCCGGGGCCGGTGGGGTGGGCGGTCGAGCTGGGCCGGGGAATGGCGGCGCACATCGCCGCCCAGATCCCGGAGTTGGGCGTGGACGGAGTCGTTCAGGAGATCGGAAGGGGCGGCGAAGCGGTCGCGCTGGGTCTGGTCGCCGCGCTGGCCGATGCGCACGATCTCACCCTGGCCGCACCTCCGGAGTTTCTGGCCGGCCCCGGCGAGGCGGTCAGCCGCGGCGTCGGCATCGAGCACGTGCTGCGCAGCATCCACATCGGGCACGGCTATGCAAGCCGGATGGTGCTCGCGGCAGCCGAGCAGCACCTTCCGCCCGGGGAGCGATTCGCTGAGCTGCGGCGCATCTCCGACCTGCTGTTCACCGCCGTCAATGCGCTGTCCGCCGAGATGGTTCGCGAGTTCGCCACAGTGCGCGACGCGTGGCTGGCGAGCTCGACCGCGGTACGGATCGAGCTGGTGCGCCAGATCCTGGACGGCGACCCGGTGCCCGTCTCCCGGACCACGCGCACCCTCGGCTACGACCTCACCCGCCACCATCTGGCCCTTGTGGTGTGGTCGGAGGAGCCGGTCGGGCCCAGCCAGCTCGAGGGGGTCGCATCGGCGATGCTGAGGAGCGCGGATCGCACCGCCGCGCTGATACTTCCGATCGGCCGGCGGCGGGTGTGGGCATGGGGGTCGGGCGTGCACGCGGCCCCGTTCTCGGGCCCGGTCGCCGCGCCGGCGGCAGGGGTCCGGGTTGCCGCCGGGCTGCCGGCCCCCGGAGTTCGCGGATTTCGGACGAGTCACGTGCAGGCGTTGGAAGCGGCAAGGGTCGGGGCGCAGTCGCGGACCGGGCGCTGGCTGTTCGACTACGCGGAGCTCGACCTCGTCGCCATGCTGAGCACCCGGCTCGACGTCGCGGCGGAGTTCGTGCGGCGCGAGCTGCGCGGGCTGGCCGGTCCGGACGAGAACGCGGCCATGCTTCGGGCCACGCTCAAGAGCTATCTGGACGCGGAACGCAGCCTGCAGCTGGCCGCGGAGCGGCTGCATATCGCACGCGGCACCGTGGCCTACCGGATACAGCGGGCCGAGCAGCTACGCGGCCGTGAGATCGGCGTGCGGCGCATGCAACTGCAAGCCGCGCTGACCCTCGCCGAGGAGCTGGGCGACGCGGTCCTGACCGAGCGGGCCTGAACCCGGGTTCAAGCACCGCCAACGCAATTGCACTCAAGTCCAAGCGGCGGTGGATGTTGGGCGGCTTCACTCTCAGCCAGCCAACCCCTGGAGGATCACATGGTGACCCACCTTGCCCGCTATCGGACCGAAGGCGACGAAATTCGGTGGGCCGTCGTCGATGGAGACAGTCTGGCGCCGCTGGAGGGCAGGTACCACACCACGGCGGAATTCATCGAGCACGGCGCCGCGGTCTGGCAATCGGCCACCCGGCGGTCTGCCCGACAGTCGATCGACTCGGTGGAGCTACTGTCACCGGTGACGGTGCCGTGCCGGGTGATCTGCCAGGGCGCCAACTACCGCCGGCACGCGATCGAATCGGGCCTGGACCCCGATGCCCGCGCCTTCAACGTGTTCTTCGACAAGACCGACGCCTCCGTGACCGGCCCGCGGGCCGCCGTCACCCGGCCCGCTCATGTGCGGCTGCTGGACTACGAGATCGAACTTGCGCTGGTGCTGCGTAGACAGGTGGACGGGCCGGTCGCCGTGACCGAGGAGAACCTGCACGAGTACGTCTTCGGAGTCACCATCGCCAACGACCTGTCCGCACGTGACGTCCAGCTGCCGCAGGGGCAGTTCCTCAAAGGCAAGAGCTACCGGGGCTTCTGCCCGGTCGGCCCGTTCCTCGCCGTCCCCGGCCCAGAGGAGTTCGACCTGCTCGACCGCCTCCAGCTGCGGCTCGAAGTCAACGGCCAGCTCCGCCAGCGGGACAGCACCGCGAACCTCGTCTACCGGCCGGCGGAAACGCTCACCGAGCTGAGCACGTTCTGCAACCTCAGCCCCGGCGACCTGCTGCTGACCGGGACCCCGCACGGCTGCGTCGCCACCTCCCCGCCACCGCTCGTGCGTCGCCTGGCCACCGCGCTGCTCCCCGAGGACAAGCTCTGGGCCATGTTCGTGCGGCAGAACCTGCACAAGCCCTACCTCGCCCCCGGCGACGTCGTCACCGCGTCGATCCACACCGCGGGCCGATCGATCGACCTCGGCGTGCAGCGCACCACGATCACCACGGCGCGTGCCTGAGGGCCGGGCGAGACGTATCCACCTCGAACGTCGGGGTGTCCGGGGAGCTCGAGACCTACTCGCCAGGCCGAAGAGAATCCGTCGCCGCAACGCGGCGCCGGGCCAACCCGTCAATGATCGAGCCCCGGTGACAACACAAATCGGTTGCCGCCCGGCGACGACGGCGGATGCAATGCCGGCATGGTCACCCAGGTAGGAGCCGTTCGGATCGGCGCCCTCGTTCCGCTGACCCGGCCCGGTTGGGTCGAGGCCGGCCGGCACCTGCTCGCCGGGCTCGAGCTGGCCGTCGGCGAGGTCAACGATGCCGGCGGGATCGCCGGCAGGCCACTGGAGCTGGTGGTCCGGGACACCGCCGCCGATCCCCGGCGGGCCGAGGCGGCGGTCGAGGAGCTGGGCCGCCTGGGCGTGGCCGCCCTGGCCGGCGAGTACCACAGCGTGGTCGCTCGCGCCGCCGCCACCAGGGCCGACGCCCTCGGCCTGCCGTTCCTGTGTTCGTCGGCGGTTCTCGATGCGCTCACCGAAGGGCCGACGGAATGGGTCGCGCGCCTCGCCCCGGCGCAGTCGCGGGCCTGGCGGACCTACGCGGACTTCCTGCTCGGGGCGGGCCACCGCCGGGTCGCCGTGGCCGCCGAGCCGAGTGTCTACTGGGCATCCGGGACCCGCATTATGCGGGACCGTCTGGCGCCACACGGCGCAACCGTGACCGAGCTCGACCCGCGATCCGTGGTCGACGAGCTGGTCGAGAGGCGCGCGACGGCCCTCCTGCTCCTGGTCGGCCACCCGGAGCCGGCGGTGTCGATCGTCCGGGCGGTCCGCCGCGACCCGCGCCTGGCCGAGGTCCTGATCGGTGCGCCGGCCGGGCAGCCCGAGCTGGCCGAATGGTCGGCGTTGCTGGGCGACGACGGGGCCGGGGTCCCGTTCCTGCGCTACCTGCCGGAGCGCCTCGGACCGCTCGGTGCGCGGGTCGAGGCCGCGCTGCGCGAGCGGTTGGGCCGGGCGCCCTCCTTCGTCGCCTTCGAGGGATACGACACGGTCACCGTCCTCGCCGAGGTGCTGCGTTCCCACGGCGCGGACCGGGCGGGCATCGCCGAGTGCTGGCCGCGGGTTGCGGTTGAGGGCACCCGAGGGCCGATCCGGTTCTCCCGGGAGCCCGGCATCGGCGTGTGGCAGTGGGCCTGGCCGCCGATCCAGGTCGTCGACCGTGACCCGGCGGAACCCGGTCGTTTTCGGGTCCTCCACACCGGCTGAGAGTGACCCGGCCGACGGCCGGCTGGGCTTCTCCTCGCCCGGACGCTCTGATTAGGTAAGGCTAAGCTTTACTGGCGGGAGGGGGCCGGGGTGGCGGAGACGGACCGGGATCTGGCCGAGCTGGGGCGGTCGGTCCGAGGCCGGGTGACGCTGGCGGCGGGGCTGGCCGCGCTGGGGACGGCGCTGTCGGTCGCGCCCATGGTGGCCGTGGTGGAGATCGGGCGGCGGCTGCTGGCCGGGGAACGCGACGGGTTGTGGCCGATCGCCTGGTTGGCCGTCGGCCTGTTCGCCGCACGGCTGGTGCTGTACGCGCTGTCCGGCCTGATCAGCCACCTGGCCGACGTGAACCTGGCCGTTGCGCTGCGCCAGCGGCTGGCCGACCACCTGGCCCGGCTGCCGCTGCACTGGTTCGCCGGCGCGGTGTCGGCCAAGGTGAAGACCACCGTTCAGGACGACGTGGCGACCCTGCACCACGGCATCGCGCACGCCCGGAGCGACCTGGCCTCGGCGGTGGCCGGGCCGCTGGTGATCGCGCTCTACCTGCTCTGGGTCAACTGGCCGCTGGCGCTGCTCACCCTGGCCGTGGTGGCCGGCGCGCAGTCGGTGCGGATGCGGATGGTCCGGTTGGCCGCGGCGCCGGTCCGGCGGATCGCGGCGGCCAACGCCGAGCTTTCCGCCGCCGCCATCGAGATGGTGCACGGCATCGCGGTGGTCAAGGCGTTCGGCAATGCCCGGGCGCCGGAGCGGTTCCGCGCGGCCGCCGCCGCGTTCGCCGACGCGAACGACTCGGCGCAGCGGGTGTTCATCCGGCAGCGCAGCCTGACCCGGGCCACGGTGGCGCCGGCCAGCATGCTGCTGATGATCACCGGGGTGGGCGTGGCTTTCGTCGCGCTCGGTTGGGCGGCGCCGATGGACGTCGTGGCGTTCGCCCTGCTCGGGCTGGGCCTGTTCGAGCTGATCAGCCCGATCTACCTGGGCCGGGACCAGCGGCGCGCCTCGGCGGCCGCCGCCGGCCGGATCGGCGAGCTGCTGCGCGAGCCGGCCGAGGCCGACGCGGCCGACCCGGCGACCCTGCCCGGCGGGCCGCTCGGCGTGGAGCTGGACGGGGTCCGGTTCGCCTACCGGGACGACGGGCACGAGGTGCTGCGCGGCGTCTCCGCCGAGCTGGCCCCCGGCACGGTCACCGCGGTGGTCGGGCCTTCCGGCGCCGGCAAGTCCACCCTCGGGCTGCTGCTCGCCCGGTTCTACGACGTGACCGGCGGGGCGATCAGGCTGGGCGGGCGGGATATCAGGAAAATCAGCCGGGACGAGCTGTACCGGCACATCGGGTTCCTGTTCCAGGACGTGGTGCTGCTGCGCCAGTCGGTGCGGGACAACATCGCGCTGGCCGTGCCGGACGCCCCGGACGACGCCGTGCACGCCGCCGCCAAGGCGGCCGCGATCCACCAGCGGATACTCGCGCTGCCGCGCCGCTACGACTCGGTGATCGGCGACGATGCCCGGCTCTCCGGCGGCGAGGCGCAGCGGGTCAGCATCGCCCGCACGCTGCTCGCGGACACCCCGGTCCTGGTGCTGGACGAGGCCACCGCGTTCGCCGACCCGGAGTCCGAGGCGGCCGTCCAGGACGCCCTGGCCGAGCTGGCCCAGGGCCGCACCCTGCTGGTCATCGCGCACCGGCTGCACACCATCACCGGGGCCGACCAGATCCTGGTGCTGGACCAGGGAGAGATCGTGGAACGGGGCCGGCACGAGGAACTGCTCGCCCGCGACGGGGTGTACGCGCGGCTGTGGCGCGCCCGGTACGACGCCGCCGAGGGGGTGGCGCGGTGATCGGGCTGCTGTTCCGGGTCTCCCGGCGGTTCGGCGGGGACACCCGGCTGCTGCGCCGGTACCTGGGGTCCACCGGGCTCTACGCGATCAGCGAGGGCGCGGCGTTCGGGCTGCTGGTCCCGCTGCTGGCCGAGCTGCTGGCCGGGCGGCCGGGGCGCGCGGCGTGGTGGCTGCTGCCGCTGGCCGGCTGCGTCGCGGTGGGCTGGTACGCGCACTTCGACATGGGCATGCGGGCGCTGCGGCTGGCCTCGGCGTGGCGGCGCGCGCTGTACGAGGCGATCGGCGCGCACCTGGTCCGGCTGCCGCTCGGGTGGTTCGACGGCTCGCCGGCCACCGCGGTGGAGCGGCTGCTCGGGCAGAGCGTGGACGTGCTGGTGCGCACGGTGATGCTGGCCCAGCAGGTGCTCGCCGCGTGGGTCACCCCGGCCACGATCTTCGTGTTCCTGCTGTTCTACGACTGGCGGATGGCCGCCGCCGTGGCCTGCACCGCCCCGCTGGTGCTGGCCGTGTTCGCCGCCGCGCGCCGGCTCACCGACCGCACCGAGGCGGCGCACCACGCGGCGGCCGCCGAGGCCAGTGCGCGCCTGGTGGAGTTTGCCGGGGCGCAGCCGGTGCTGCGGGCCAACGGGCGCACCGGCGGCGGCCGGGAGCTGCTGCGCACCGCCCTGCTCCGGCAGCACGCGGCGGCCCGGCGGGAGGTCCTCGGCGCGCTGCCCACGATGCACCTGGGCCAGCTGGCGGTGCAGCTGGCGTTCACCGCCGTGCTCTCGGTGGGTCTGCTGCTGGCCACCGGGCAGGAGATCACCCCGGCGCGGGCCATCGCGCTGATCGTGCTGGGCGTGCACTTCCTGCAGCCGTTCGCCTCGGTGGCCGGGGTGGCGGCCGCGCTGCGGCACTGCCGGGCGGCGTTCGAGCGGATCGACGAGGTGCTGTACACCGAACCGCTGCCCGAACCGCTCAGCCCGAAACCGCCGGCCGGCGCGGGCATCGAGCTGGCCGGGGTGCGCTTCGGCTACGGGACGGCCGAGCCCGTGCTGGACGGCGTTGAACTGCGCGTGCCGGCCGGCGGCACCACCGCACTGGTCGGCCCGTCCGGCGCCGGCAAGACCACGGTGATCAAGCTGGTGGCCCGGTTCTTCGACCCGGACGAGGGCGCGGTGCGGATCGGCGGCGTGGACCTGCGGGATGTCGCCGCCGCCGAACTGGAGCGGACCGTGTCGGTGGTGTTCCAGGACGTGTACCTGTTCGACACCACCATCGAGGAGAACATCCGGATCGGCGCCCCGGGGGCCGGCGACCAACAGGTGCGGGAGGCGGCCCGGCGGGCCCGGGTGGACCTGATCGCGCAGCGGCTTCCGGACGGCTGGCGGACCAGGGTCGGCGAGGGCGGCAAGCTGCTCTCCGGCGGCGAGCGACAGCGGGTGGCGATCGCCCGGGCACTGGTCAAGGACGCGCCCGTGGTGCTGCTGGACGAGGCGACCTCGGCGCTGGACACGGAGAACGAGGGCGCCGTGCACCAGGCGCTGGCCGAGCTCGGCCGGGGCCGGACCCTGCTGGTCATCGCCCACCGGCTGGACACCATCGCCGGGGCCGACCAGATCGCCGTGCTGGACGGCGGCCGCATCGCGCAGACCGGCCGGCACGAGGACCTGCTCGCCCAGGGCGGCCGCTACGCCCAGCTGTGGGCGGAACGGGAACGCGCCCGGGGCTGGCGCCTGGTCGAAAGCTAGGCCGGCGCCTGGTCGGACGCTAGGCCCGCGGCTGGTCGAAAGCTAGGCCGGCGGCTGGTCGGACGCCAGACCGCCCAGGGCGGCCAGCCGGGCGCGGCAGTCGTCGATCATCGACCGGGCAATCTCGCCGGCCGGCCGCAGCTCGGTGAACCCGCCGACCACCTGGCCGATGAAGAACGACTCCAGCTCGGTGGCGCCGGGGTGGCCCGACTCGGCGGCGCGGGCGATCCGCCGCATCGCGTCGGACACCAGCATCGGCTGCAACGGCAGCGGCAGCGGGCCGGGGCTGTCCGAGCGGTCCCACTCCTCGTGCCAGGCGGTGCGCAGCTGCCGGGCCGGCTTGCCGGTCAGGGTGCGCGAGCGGACGGTGTCCGAGCTGGTCGCGGCCAGAAACTTGCGCTTCACCGAGGCCTGCGCGATCTCCTCCTCGGCGGACAGCCACACCGAGCCGCACCACACCCCGGCGGCCCCCAGGGCCAGCGCGGCGGCCATCTGCCGCCCGTCGGCGATGCCGCCGGCGGCCAGCACCGGCACGTCGCCGGCCAGGTCCACCACCTCCGGGGTGAGCACCATGGTGGCGATGGTCCCGGTGTGCCCGCCGGCCTCGGTGCCCTGCGCGACCAGCACGTCCACCCCGGCGGCCAGGTGCCGGCGGGCGTGCTCCGGGGTGCCGAGCAGCGCGGCCACCGCCACGCCGGCCTCCTTGGCCCGGGAGACCAGCGACGGCGGCGGGCTGCCCAGCGCACTGGCCACCAGCGCGGCGCGGTGCGCGAACACCACGTCCAGCAGCTCGTCCACGCCGGCCGGGTCCAGCCCGGCCACCCAGCCGTCGGCGCCGTCGGCCCGGGTGGGCAGCTCGGGGATCTGGTAGCGGGCCAGCAGATCGTCCACGAACCGCAGGTGCTCCTCGGGGATCTGCGCGCGCAGGCTGGCCACCAGGTCGCCGGCCTCGCCGCGCGCCATCTTCGAGGGGATTAGCAGGTCCACCCCGTAGGGCCGGCCGTCCAGCCGTTCCTCGATCCAGTGCAGCTGAGCGTCCAGCTGGGACGCGGTGTACACGGTGGCCGCCAGCACGCCCAGCCCGCCGGCCCGGCTCACCTCGGTGACCACCCCGGGCGAGCGGTTGAACCCGACCAGCGGCGCCTCGACGCCGAGCAGATCAGCGAACGCGGTGCGCACCGGCGACCTCCCCGAAGGCCGGCGGCTCGAAGGCCCGCACCGGCGGCGGTTCCCCTTCGAACCGCTCCACCTCGACCAGCGCGTGCTGGCCGGTGCAGCCCTGGGCCAGCCGCGACGAGCCCCGGTCGGCGGTGAGCACGTTGGGGTTGCCGTGCGCGCAGGTCACCTCCTCACCGGAGGGGTCGAACCAGGCGCCCGTGGGCAGCTGCGCCACCCCGGGGCGCAGGTCGGTGGAGAGCACCGCGCCGGCCAGGCAGCTGCCCAGGTCGTTGTGCACCCGCACCAGGTCGCCGTCGGAGATGCCCCGCGCCGCCGCGTCATCCGGGTGCAGCCGGATCGACTCCCGCCCGGCCACCTTGGCGCCCTGGCTGTGCCCGCCCATGTCCAGCTGGCTGTGCAGCCGGGTGGCCGGCTGGTTGGCGATCAGGTGCAGCGGGTATTCGGCGGCGCGGGGACCACCCAGCCAGTCGTGCGGCTCCAGCCAGGCCGGATGGCCGGGGCAGTCCGGGTAGCCGAAGCCGGCGACCGTTTCGGAGAACAGCTCGATGCGGCCGCTGGGCGTGTCCAGCCGGTGCGCCGCCGGGTCGGCGCGGAACTCGGCGAACAGCACCCGGTCGTCGCGCCGGTCGGGCAGCTCGAACACCCCGTCCGCCCAGAACCGGTCGAACTCCGGCACGTCGTAGCCCCGCCCGACCAGCCGCTCCCGCCACTCGCCGTACAGGTGCCGCAGCCACTCGCCGCTGGTGCGCCCCTCGGTGTACTCCTTGCCGACGCCCATCCGCTCGGCCAGCTCGGCGAAGATCTCGTAGTCGTCCCGGCCCGTGGGCTCCAGCGCACGCTTCATGGCCAGCAGGTGGCTGTCCCCCCGGCCGACGCCGAGGTCGTCGCGCTCCAGCGTGGTGGTCACCGGCAGCACGATGTCCGCGTGCCGGGCGGTGGCGGTCCAGTAGGGCTCGTGCACCACCACGGTGTCCGGGCGGCCGAACGCGCGGCGCAGCCGGGTCAGGTCCTGGTGGTGGTGGAACGGGTTGCCGCCGACCCAGTAGACCAGCTTGATGTCCGGGTAGCGCAGCCGCCGGCCGTTGTAGTCGAACGGCTCCCCCGGGTTCAGCAGCATGTCCGAGATCCGGGCCACCGGGATGAAGTCGGTCACCGGGTTGGTGCCCTGGCGCACCGAGGGCAGCGAGTACCGCCCCTGCGCGCTGCCCACGTCGGCCATCGAGCTGTAGCCGTGCCCGAAGCCGCCGCCGGGCCGGCCGATCTGGCCGAGCAGCGCGGCCAGCGCCACCCCGGCCCACACCGGCTGCTCGCCGTGCTCGGTGCGCTGCAGCGACCAGCTGACGTGCATCAGGGTGCGGCGCGCGGCCATCGCCCTGGCCAGCTCGCGCAGCCGCTCGGCCGGCACACCGCAGCGCGGCGCCGCCCAGTCCGGGTCCTTCGGCTGTCCGTCCGGCTCGCCGCGCAGGTACGCGATGAACCGCTCGGCGCCGACCGTGTAGCGGTCCAGGAACGCCCGGTCGGCCAGCCCCTCGTCCACCAGTACCCAGCAGAGGGCCAGCATGGCCACCACGTCGGTGCCGGGCACGATCGAGTACCAGTCCCCCGGCACGTCGTCCGGCAGGTCGTCGCGCAGCGGGCTGAAGTTGGCCACCCGCATGCCCCGGCCGCCGCCCTCGGCCAGGTGCGCGCCGATCGAGTGCCGGGCGTGCCCGCCGGGCGCCACCCAGGCGTTGCTCACCCGCAGCCCGCCGAAGGCCACCAGCAGCTCGGTGTGCCGGGCGATCACCGGCCAGGACGTCCCGCCGGACATGACCTGAGCCGCCCCGCCTGTGCCAACGATGTGCGGCAGCACGACCACCGAGGTGCCGTTGCTGTAGGTGTTCACCGAGCGGGTGTAGCCGCCGATCTGGTTCAGGAACCGGCGCAGATGGCTCTGCGCGTGGTGGAAACGCCCCGCGCTGGCCCAGCCGTAGGAACCGCCGTAGATCGCCGAGTTGCCGTGCCGCTCGCGCACCCGGCCCAGCTCACCGGCCAGCAGCGAAGCGGCGGTGTCCCAGTCCACCTCGACGAACTCGTCACCGCCCCGCGCCGGGTCCGCACCGGGACCGCGCTCCAGCCAGCCCCGGCGGACGGCCGGCCGGCGCACCCGGGACCGGTGGTGCACCGCGCCCGGGATGTTGTCCAGCAACGGGGACGGATCGGGGTCCAGCGGATGTGGTTCGACCCGCAGGCCGGCCGGCCCCGGGCCGGTCACGGTGGCGGTGAAAGCTCCCCAGTGCGTGCTGTTCGGTACCCGGTCCACCCGGCCAGTCTCACTCGCCGCCGGCCGGTGCGTCCAGGGTGACGGCGAGCAACCGGGCCTCCCTGGTGTGCCGGCGCTCGTGCTCGGCGAACGAGGGGGCCGTGCACAGGTACAGGGTGCGCCCGCCCGGTCCGCCGAGGGCGCAGGCGTACACGTGGGTGTCGCCGGCGTCCACCTGCCGCACGATCTCGCCACCCTCGGCGACCTGGATCGCCCGGCGGCCGGTCGCGTCGGCCACCCAGATGGTGCCGTCCGGGGCGGCGCAGATGCCGTCCGGCACCACGTTCAGCTGCCCGAGGACCTCGGTGATGTCCGTGCTCTCCGGCGCCGGGCCGAAGCCGGCCCACTCCCGCCGGTCGGTCAGCCGGCCGTCCGCGCCGACGGTGAACGCGGTCAACCGGTGCCCGAACGACTCCGCGACGACCAGCGTCCGGCCGCCGTCCACCAGCACGACTCCGTTGGGGAACGCCAGGTCGGTGGCGGCGACCTCGGCCCGGCCGTCCGGGTGCACCAGGATCAGGTTGGCCGTGGTCATCGGTGCGCCGCTCATCAGGTCGAAGCCGAAGTTGCCCACGTAGGCCCGGCCGGCGTCGTCCACCAGCATGTCGTTGAGGTACCAGCTGGCCAGCTCACTGAGGTCGGCGTGCACGGCCAGCCCGCCGTCCGGCTCGCGGCGCAACAGCTTCCGGTCGTGCATGGACACGACCAGCAGGCGCCCGTCCGGCAGCCAGCCGAGCCCGGACGGCTGCTCGGGCACCTCGGCGATCGTCTCCACCCGCCCGGTGTCGTCCACCGCGACGACCCGGTGTGTGTAGAAGTCCGACATCCAGATCCGGCCCTCATGCCATCGAGGACCTTCCAGAAAGGAGAACCCGTCCGCCACACTGCGTACCGTCATGATCCGAGCGTCGCACAGATCACGACCACCCGCCGGGGTGATACTCCCTTCGATAGATTGAAAGCTCAACCACTACGGCTCCACGAGGTGTCACCCGATGCTCCACCGACTGCCCTCCCCCACCGGCGACATCGCCGTCCTGATCGGCCGCGTCCTCCTGGGCGTCATCCTGCTCGCGCACGGCCTGCAGAAACTCGGCAACGGCATCGGCGCCACCGCCACCGGTTTCGAGAAGATGGGCGTACCGCTGCCCACCGTCTCCGCCCTCTACGCCACCGTCGTCGAGGTGGTCGGCGGCGCCCTGCTGATCTTCGGCGCGGGCACGGTGATCGTGTCGCTGCTGGTCGTGCTGGACATGATCGGCGCCGCCGTGTTCGTCCACATCAGCAAGGGGATCTTCGCTGCCAGCGGCGGCTGGGAGCTGGTCGGCGTCATCGCCGCGGCCGCCCTGGTCCTCGCCGGCACCGGCGCCGGCCGCTACAGCATCGACCAGGCCCTAGTAGCCCGCCGGAGCAAAGCTTCAGCCTGACCCGCACCCGCCCCACGGCGACGCACCCAACCCTCAGCGACGTCGCGCAGGAAACCGTGACGGCGCATAGCCCGCACCACGTGCGGCGTCACGGTTTCTTGTGCGGCGTCGGACTGCGGAGTGCGGCGCCGGGGGCGAGCGAGCCGACGTCGGGGTGCGTCGGGGTGCGGTGCCGGTCGCAAGACGGCTTGGACGGCCGCGGCTGGGCGGTCTTCCGCGCCTTGGGCCGAGCCGGTGCGACTTGGTGGGCGGCTGTGGCTTGGGCCGGCCGTTGCGGCCAGGCTGGGCTTCGGCCGTGTGGGGTGTTCGGCGGGGTGTGTTCGTCACTCCCGTTTCACGACTGGCACACCATGGGGGCTGACACAAGATCGAACCCGCATGGTGTGCCCCTCATGCAACCAGAGTGACGAATGATGCGCCGCCGGCGGCCAATTCATGATCATCAGGGCATGAGGGCCGCGTCCAGCGCCGCCGGACGACCGCGGTGCCCTGCTGATCATGAAATGCAACGGGCCGCACCCGAGCCGCGGCAGACCGCCCAGCCGCGGCCGTCCAAGCCGTCATTCGAACCGGCACCGCACCCCGATCGCACCCGAACCGGCGGAATACCCGGCCCGCACGCCTGGTTGAACAGTCTGAGGGTGTGCCGGGCGCCACACCTGTGCCGGCTCCATCGACGGCCTCGTCCACCGGGTGGAGGGTCGCGATGTTCGAGGGTTTCCGGGAGTTCGACGTCGCCGGTGTGCACGGGCGGGTCGGCGGCTCCGGGCCGCCGGTGTTGCTGCTGCACGGCATCCCACAGACCCACCTGATGTGGCACCGGGTGGCCCCGGCGCTGGCCGAGCGGTACACCGTGGTGGCCGCCGACCTGCGCGGATACGGCGGCAGCGGGGTCGGCGCCGGCGATCATTCCATGCGCTCGCTGGCCGCCGACCAGGTCCGGCTGATGACGGAACTCGGGTACCGGGAGTTCGCCGTGGCCGGGCACGACCGGGGCGCCCGGTGCGCGTACCGGATGGCCCTGGACCACCCCGACGTGGTCAGCGCGCTGGCCGTGCTGGACGTTGTGCCCACCGCCGAGGCGTTCCGCCGGGCGGACCGGGAGTTCAGCCTCGGCTACTGGGTGTGGTCCTTCCTCGCCGCCCCCGCCCCGGTGCCCGAGCGGCTCATCGCCGCCGACCCGGACACCCTGGTGAACCACATGTTGGAGGCCTGGTCCGAGCGCCCCGACGTGTTCCCGCCCGAGGTGCGCTCCCACTACGTCGAACAGTTCCGCGACCCGGCCCGGGTGCACGCGATCTGCGAGCAGTACCGGGCGGCGGCCACGCTGGACGTGGCCCACGACGAGGCCGACCGGGGCCGGCACCGGATGCGCTGCCCGGTGCTGGCGCTGTGGAGCGAGGCCGGCGCGGTGCACGCCTGGTACGAGCCGCTGGAGGTGTGGCGGGAATGGGCGGACGACGTGCGCGGCGGCCCGCTCCCCGGCGGGCACTTCCTGCCCGAGGAATGCCCGGCCGAGGTCCTCACCGAGCTGACGCGGTTCCTGGACGAGAGTGACCGGCGAGGGGCTGGACCAGGCACTTCATCGCCGAAGGCGATTCGTGAATGACCCTCTGAACAAGCATCACTGTAGCCTAGCCTTACCTGTGGGTATCGGGGCTTGCTTTGGAGGGATCGGTTGGCTGGTGCTGAAACGCCGCCCGCCTCACCGCGGGCCCGGCGCACCGGCCTGCTGTTCGTGCTTCTGGGCCTGATCGCGCTGGCCGCACTGGCCAGCCTGGCGGTGGGCGCCAAGGCGATCCCCCCGGACCAGGTGTGGCAGGCGCTGGTCGCCCCCACCGGCGGGGAGAACGACAGCGTGGTGCGCCAGCTTCGGGTGCCCCGGACGCTGCTCGCGCTGGTGGTCGGCCTGGCCCTCGGCGTGGCCGGCGCGCTGATGCAGGGGCACACGCGCAACCCACTGGCCGACCCCGGGCTGCTCGGGGTCAGCGCCGGCGCCGGGTTCTTCGTCGTACTGGCCAGCCAGCTGCTCGGGCTGACCAGCCTGTACGGCTACATCTGGTTCGCCTTCGCCGGCGCGTTCACCGCCAGCGTGCTGGTGTTCCTGCTCGGCTCGCTCGGCCGGGGCGGCCCGACCCCGGTGACCCTGGCGCTGGCCGGCGTCGCCCTCAGCCAACTGCTGCTCGCGCTGACCACCGCGATCGCGCTGGCCGACGACCGCACGCTGGACACCTTCCGGTTCTGGTCGGTCGGCTCGTTGGCCAACCGGGACCTGGGCATCCTCACCCAGGTGGCGCCGTTCATGCTGGCCGGGCTGGTGCTCGCGGCGATGAACGGCCCGGCGCTGAACACGCTGGCCCTGGGCGAGGACGTGGCGCGGGGTCTGGGCCAGAACGTCGCGCTGGCCCGCGCCACCGGGCTGACCGCGATCACCCTGCTCACCGGGGCGGCGGTGGCCGCCTGCGGCCCGATCAGCTTCATCGGCCTGGTGGTGCCGCACGTGGCCCGGTACTTCACCGGTCCGGACCAGCGCTGGCTGCTGCCCGCGGCCGGGATGATCGGCGCGGTGCTGCTGGTCGCCTCGGACGTGATCGGCCGGGTGCTGGTGCGGCCGGCCGAGCTGCCGGTGGGCGTGGTGGTCGGGTTGATCGGGGCGCCGTTCTTCGTGGCCCTGGTGCGGCGGCGGAAGCTGGTGCGGATATGACGGTGGCTGGGCGGGTCCCGGTCCGGGTGGGCCGGTTCTCCGGGGTGTGGCGGCCCCGGTTCGTCACGGTGACGCTGGTCGGCGTGGCGCTGCTGGTGCTGGCCTCGGCGCTGAACATCGGGCGCGGCGACTACCCGATCTCCCTGCTGGAGGTGCTGCGCACGCTGCTCGGCGCCGGGGACGAGGCGCAGCGGTTCATCGTGCTGGACCTGCGGCTGCCCCGCACCCTGACCGGCCTGCTGGTCGGCGCGGCACTGGGCCTGTCCGGGGCGATCACCCAGTCCATCGCGCGCAACCCGCTGGCCAGCCCGGACATGCTCGGGGTGACCGACGGGGCCAGCGCGGCGGCGGTGCTGGCCATCGTCATCGGGGGTGGGTCCGGGGCCGTGGCCGGGGCGCTCGGCGCGATCGGCGTCCCGCTGGCCGCGCTGATCGGCGGGCTGGCTACGGCGGCGCTGATGTACGGGCTGGCCTACCGGCGCGGGCTGGACAGCTACCGGTTGGTGCTGGTCGGCGTGGGAATCAGCGCGGCGGCCCTGTCGCTGACCTCGTGGCTGCTGGTGGTGGCCAAGATCGAGCAGGCCGGCGAGGTGCTGGTCTGGCTGCGCGGCTCGCTCAACTCGCGGGACTGGGGGGACGTGGTGCCGGTGGGCATCGCGCTGCTGCTCCTGGTCCCGCCGGCGCTGCTGCTCACCTTCCGGCTGGGCGTGCTGCAGCTGGACGACGACGCGGCGCGCGGGCTGGGCGTGCCGGTGGACCGCTCGCGCGGGGTGTTGCTGCTGCTCGCGGTCGGCCTGGCGGCGGTGGCCACGGCGTGCGCCGGGCCGGTCCGGTTCGTCGCGCTGATGGTGCCGCAGATCAGCCTGCGGCTGGTCGGCTCGTCCCGGCCACCGCTGGTCACGTCCGCCGTGTACGGCGCGCTGCTCACCGTGGCCGCCGACATGCTGGGCCGCACCGTGCTCGGCGAGGAACAGCCGGTGGGCATCGTGACCGTGGTGCTCGGCGCCCCCTACCTGCTCTACCTGCTGGTCCGGCAGAACCGAAAGGCGACCGCATGACGTCCCTGCAAGCGCGCGGCGTCCGGCTGGGCTACGGCGAGACCGTGGTCATCGACGGCCTGGACCTGGACGTGCTCGACGGCACGGTGACCGCCGTGATCGGGCCGAACGGCTGCGGCAAGTCCACCCTGCTGCGCGCGCTGGGCCGGCTGCTGCCGCTGCGCGGGGGCCAGGTGCTGCTGAACGACAAACCGCTGCGCCAGTACCCCACCCGCGAGGTGGCCAAGATCATCGGCGTGCTCCCGCAGTCGCCGGTGGCGCCGGAGGGGCTCACCGTCGCCGACCTGGTGGCGCGCGGGCGGCACCCGCACCAGACCTGGTACCGGCAGTGGTCCAGCGACGACGAGCAGGCCGTGGCCGAGGCGCTGAGCTGGACCGGGATGACCGAGTTCGCCGAGCGCACGGTGGACTCGCTGTCCGGCGGGCAGCGCCAGCGGGTGTGGATCTCCATGGCGCTGGCTCAGGGCACCGACGTGCTGCTGCTGGACGAGCCGACCACGTTCCTGGACCTGGCCCACCAGGTCGACGTGCTGGACCTGGTGGAGCGGCTGCACCAGGAGAAGCGCCGCACCGTGGTGATGGTGCTGCACGACCTGAACCTGGCCGCCCGCTACGCCCAGCGCCTGGTGGCCATGAAGGCCGGCCGGATCGAGGCCCAAGGCCCCCCGGCCGAAGTCCTCACCCCCGACCTCCTCCGCCAGGTCTTCGACCTGGAAGCCCAAGTGGTAACCGACCCCGTAGCCGGCACCCCCCTAGTGGTCCCCGTAGGCCGCCGCCACCGCCTCCCAGCCTGATTCAGTCACTTCAGGAGGCCGGTTCAGTCAACAGTGTTGACTGAATCAGCGTGCTGAAGTGACTGAATCGGCGGGGCGGGGTCAGGAGGCGAGGCCAGCCTCGGTGAGCTTGCGGCGGTGCAGGGCTCGGCGGTGGGCGGCGCGGGCCGCCAGCCGGGCGCCCGGTGGGCGGGGCGGCGGTGCCATGGGCCGGGGGACGGTGACGGGGCAAGAGGCGGCGGGTTCGGGGGCCGGGGATTCGGCGGCGGGTGGGCGGGTCGGGTGGAAGGGGCAGCCCAGGTCGGCGTCGGAGTTCTTGTCCGGCAGGAAGTACTGCCGCCACTCCCGGTTCGCCGGGTCGCCGTAGTTGCCCAGCGCGGACGAGGGCGGCGTGCCGTCGAACGCCCGCAACCGCCGGCGGATCACCCGCCGGGCCGCCGCGCCCCGGGGCGAGTCCGCCTCGAGGCCGTCGAACACCCAGCGGGGCTGGAAGGTGATCACGAAGCCGGGTGAGTAGCGGCTGCGCCGGCGCACGTGCGCCGGGGTGTTGCACACCACGAAGATCGAGGTGCCGCCGAAGCTGAACTCCCACAGCGGGTGGTCCGGGTCCTCCGGCACGGCCTCCGGCCAGCGTTCCGGATCCTGCTCGTGCAGGAACTGCAGCACCGACCAGAACTTGGCGTGGTACTCGGCCAGCGAGCGCACCCGCGCCTGGGGCCGGAAGAACACGATCAGCGAGGTGTCGCTGGACAACGACTGGTAGGTGTCCAGGTAGGTGCGGATCACGTCCACCAGCGGATGCCAGGTGTCCTGGTCGTCCAGGTCGTCCACGAAGCTGAACCGCAGCGTGCGCTTCTTCGCCGCCGCCACCGCGAAGGTGCACGGGAACGGCGACTCGTTGGACAGCAGCGCCTCGACCAGGTCGTCCAGGCAGGCCGGGCCCCAGTCCGGCACGGCGCCGAGGGTCCAGTCCTCTACGCCATCCATCAGCTGACCTGCCGCAGCATCTCGTCGGGGATGATCGGTTGGTGGTAGGTGCACGAGCCGGAGAGCACCGTCGAGCCGTGCAGCCGGGAGACCGGGATGAGCAGCTTGTCGCCCTGGTTGAGCTGGATCTTGTGGGTGACGTTGTTCCAGAAGTGCATCTGGCCGACCTCGATCATCACCAGCCGGTGCTCGTTGTGCACGTGCGTGGTGGAGGTCTCCTCCTCGGTCTCCACGAACGTGTCCAGGTCCACCTCGATGTTCTCGTTGGTGATGATCTGGTCCAGCTTCTCGGCCTTCTCCTGGTACTCCGGGATGCGGTCGGCCCAGGTCACCTGCTCGGCCAGGTCGCGGTGCCACAGGTCGGTGAGCCAGGCGGCATCCGCGAAGCCCCGGTGGAACGACTCCAGCACGCGGCCGCCGAAGATGCCCGGGAACGGGCCGAGCAGGGTCTCCAGGTAGCCCTCCAGGTCCAGCTCGGCCGGCCGCCGGAAGTAGTCGGCCGAGGAGCCGAAGCCACCGGAGAACACCTCGGCGAACCGGGCGGCGCTCACCCGTTCGTCGATCTTCAGCTGAACCAGCGCGCCGAGCAGCTCGAAGAACCGCTCGTGGTTGGCCCCCAGGTAGTGCGCGTGGTTGCCCCGGGCCAGCGAGGAGTTCAGGTACAGCTGCCAGTACGCCCCGGCCGTCGGCCGCAGGCCGGCGTCGGTGAGCAGCGAGCGGTAGCGGGTGCCCGAGTCCAGCCAGCCCCGGTACTCGTCCAGCAGCAGGCCGGCCAGTTCGGGGTGCGCGGCGGAGTACTCGCCGATCGCGTTGCGGCCGACCGCCGCGTAGCTGGCCGGCAGGAAGGCGGACAGCTGCAACAGCAGGAAGGTGGCCGACTCGCGGCGGTCCTTGGTGTCCAGTGCGGCCTGGAAGCCCTCGCCGGGCTGCTCGGTGCGGCGGTCCAGGTACTCCCGCGCGTACCGGGTCACCCCGGCCAGGCTGGTCTCCGGCAGCTCGGCCCGCTCGCCGTCCAGGAAGCTGAACAGGTGCCGCTCCAGGATGGGCCGGGCCAGCGCGCCCAGCGAGCGGTTGCGCTCGGTGTAGAAGTTCCGCCGGTCGGCCTCCGCCTCCGCGTTCGCGTCCGGCGCCAGGTAGGTCAGGTCGGCGTCGTAGATGTTGCGCAGCATGCGGTGGCCGAGCAGTCCGGACAGCCGCAGCGCCTTCTCGGTGATGATCGGCTTGCCGTAGTTCAGCCAGTCCAGGTCGTCCGGGCGGACCGGGCGGCGGAACGGGTTGGCCTCGGTGGTCAGCTCTTCCCACTCGGCGGCCCGGAACGCGTGATTCCTGGCGTACGCCTTCACCACCGCGTTCGCGGTGTCGGCGTCGGGCTCGGCGTTGCCCAGGTCCGCCAGCTCCAGCCGCTCCTCGGCCGCTGCCATCATCGTCATCCCTTCGGATTGCCTGCTCTTGGATTGGCGCGTCGCTATGGGGCTACCGTCCGGGCAGCACGTGCCACCGGTCCCCCAACCGCGCATCAGACATTGCCCTTAGGTTAGGCAAGGCTAATTACCGAAGCAAGGCGTCCGTTGGCGTGATGCCGCCCACCCCGCCGCAACCCCTCCGCCGCCGCACCCCGCCGCAACCCCTCCGCCGCGGCGCCCCGCCACAGCGCCGAGGTCGCGACCAGAGACGTTCTACCCGCCGGTAGCGTCTCCGCTCGCGACCTCGGCGCGATGGGCGACCCGGCGACGCCGGAAAACCGCGCGGATGTTACCGATGGTGCGCGCGAGGTTTGCGGTGAGCTGGTGTTTGTCCAGGCGCATGGTGTGCCAGCCGTAACGGGCGAGATCGTTGTCCCGGCGCAGGTCCCTGGCGTGCTGCCGGGGGTCGAGGTGGACCGCGCCGTCGTACTCGAGTGCGAGCTTGGCATCGACGTAGGCCAGGTCCACCCGGGCGATCAGGTACCAGTCCCGGTCCAGGATCTCGTACTGCACCTCGGGCGGCGGCAGGCCGGCATCGATCAGCGCGAGCCGTAGGCGGGTCTCCATCGGCGACTCCGCCCTCGGGTCGGCCAGCGCGACCACCTCATCGAGCCGGCGGCAGCCACGGGCTCCTCGCTGTTTCGCCCGGCGAACCAGCAGATCCGCCGGGTCGAAGCACTTGTGGGCCAGCGCGTCCACCGCCACCACCGCCGCCACCGTCGACAGCCGCCGGGCCAGGTCCCAGGCGGTGCGCTCCGGCGAGGTGACCCGGCACCCGCCGGCCTCGACGAGGTCGGCATCGTCCACCCGCGCCCTGGTCATCCGCAGGCCGGGGTGCGAGTGGCGCGGGCCGGGGACGAAGACCTCCACCGGGGCGTTCCAAGGCGCGCAGTGGGCGCCGAGCAGTGCCGCGGCCGAGTAGCCGGCCAACGCTCCGCCTCGTTCTCCGACCAGTAAATATGCCGCCCGCGAGCGGGTCGCGAAGTCCAGCTCGAGCTCGGCCGGGATGTACACGTCCGGGAAGATCCGGCGGTAGCGCGGCCCATGCAGTCGCCGGTAGCTCACCAGGCCGGACGCCAACGCGGCACTTCCCCGGAACGGCCCCGTCATCACGTCACTCATCGTGCCGGGCGCGCCCGGTCACGGGGGGCGGAACGGAGAAACTCACCGAGGTCGCGACCACAGACGTTCTACCCACCGGTAGCGTCTCTGGTCGCGACCTCGGCGTCGGGTTTCAGTCCTTGAGGAAATCCACGAGCAGGCGGTTGACCTCTTCGGGGCGCTCGAGGTAGCCGAAGTGGCCGGTGTCGGGGATCTCCAGGTAACGAGCGCCGGGGATGGCGTCGGCCACCTCCCGGCAGAGGTATGTCGGGATCATCACGTCGTCCGCGAACCCGATCACCAGGGTGGGCACCCGGATGTCCCGGTAGGCGGCCCGGCGGTCGTCCAGGTGCGAGGAGACCGCGAGCTGCGCCCGCTCCCCCGCCGGCATGGGCGCACTGGACAGCTCGAAGATGTCCAGCCAGTCCCGCACGGCGGACTCGTTGCGCAGGGTGGCCGGCGAGAGGTTCAGGGCCGCGGTCACCGCCGCGTGGTACGGGGCGGGCAGCACCACCTTCTGGTCGAACAGCTCCTGCTGCCCCCGGGTGTAGGCGCGCTGCACCGGGTCCAGCCGGGCGTGCCCGGCCATGGCCACGGCCCTGCGCACCAGGTCGGGGCGCTCCAGCGCCAGCTCCTGGACCACCCGCGCGCCCAGTGAGGTGCCGACCACCCGCGCCGGGCCGCCGCCGAGGTGCTCGATCAGCGCGGCCAGGTCGGCGACCAGGTCCTCGATGGTCAGCCGGTCCGCCGGCGAGGAGCCGCCGAGGCCGCGTGCGTCGTACGTCACTACCCGGTATCCGGCCGCCACCAGCGCCGGCACCTGGTGCAGGTGCCACACCCGGCCGGGGCTGCCGGTGCCCATGACCAGCACAACCAGCTCACCGTCGCCGCTGGCCCGGTAGCTCAGCGAAACCCCGTTCAGCCGGGCGACGGTCATGAACGAAACCCCCTGTTTGATAGCACAGCCTTACCTTGCCATGCTGCTCTCATGGCCACCGGATCAGCCGTGCTGCGTGAGTCGATCATCACCCGCCGCCGGGACCTCACCGTCGCGACCGTCCTGCTCATGCTGCACCAGGCCGGGGAGGCGATGGTCCCGGTGCTGGTGGGAGTGGTGATCGACCAGGCGATCGACCCGGCGACCCTCGGCGGCGGCTCGGTGGCCGACCTGGTGCTCTGGCTGGCCGTGCTCGGGCTGGACTTCCTGCTGCTGTCCAACTGCTTCCGGCTGGGTTCCCGGCGCACCTGGCTGTCCGAGGCGCGAGCCGACCAACAGCTGCGGCTGAAGATCGGCGAGCGGGTGCTCGACCCGCGCGGCGGCGCCGAGGCCGGCCGGATGCCCGGCGCGCTGGTGAACGTCGCGGTCGGCGACGCCAAGCGGGTCGCCGAGCTGCACCTGGCGCTGCCGTTCGGGCTGGCCGGGATGGCGGCGATCGTCGTCGCGGCCATCGCGCTGCTGCGCATCTCGGTGCCGTTGGGGCTGCTCATCCTGCTCGGCATGCCGCCGCTGCTCTGGTTGCTGCGCCAACTCGGCAAGCCCATGCAGCGGCGCAGCGGGCCGGAGCAGGAACGCGCCGCGCAGGCCGCCGGGGTGGCCGCCGACCTGGTCGAAGGGGTGCGGGTGCTGAAGGGCATCGGCGCCGAGCGGGCCGCCGTGCGGCGCTACGAGCGGACCAGCCGCGACGCCCTGCACGCGACGCTGCGCGCGGCCCGGGCGCAGGGCTGGAACGAGGGTGCGACGCTGGCCGCGAACGGGCTGTTCCTGGCGCTGATCGCGCTGGTCGGCGGCCGGTTGGCGGCGCAGGGGTCGATCAGCGTCGGGGAGCTGGTCTCGGCCGTCGGGCTGGCCCAATTCCTGCTCGGCCCGCTGTCCGTGCTGGGCCGGATGAGCGGCTCGTACGCCCAGGCCCGGCCGTCGGCGGACCGCATCGCCGAGATCCTCGCCGCGCCGCCCTCGGTACCGCGCGGCACCGGGGAACCCGCCGATCCGGTGCGCGGAGAGCTGCGGCTGCGCGGCGTCCGGCACGGCCCGCTGCGCGGCCTGGACCTGGACGTGCCGGCCGGCCAGCTGCTGGGCATCGCGGCCACCGACCCGGGCGCGGTGAGCGCGCTGCTGGCCTGCCTGAACCGGGAGGCCGACCCGGAGGACGGCAGTATCAAGCTGGACGGCCGGCCGCTGGCCGAGCTGGACCCGGCCCGGCTGCGCGGCGCGATCCTGGTGGCCGCGCACGACGCCGCGCTGTTCGCCGGCACCCTGGCGGAGAACGTGGCCGCCTCGGCCACCGCCGGGACCGACCTGGCCCCGGTGCTCGGCGCCTCCCGGGCGGACGAGGTGGCCGAGACCCTCGCCGACGGACTGGACACCCCGGTCAGCGAGCAGGGCCGCTCGCTCTCCGGCGGGCAGCGGCAACGCGTGGCGCTGGCCCGCGCGCTCGCCGCCGAGGCCCCGGTACTGGTGCTGCACGACCCCACCACCGCACTGGACACGGTGACCGAGGCGCACGTGGCCGGCGCGCTGCGCGAGCTCCGCGCCGGGCGCACCACCCTGGTGGCCACCACCAGCCCGGCACTGCTGGCCGCCTGCGACCGGGTCGTCACCCTGGGCGAAGCCGGGGTCGTCGCGGCCGGAAGCCACGCCGAGCTGCTGCGGGACCGGGCCGACTACCGGGAGCTGGTGCTCGCGTGACCGCCCGGGAGATCCTGCCCGTCGCGACGCCGGGCCGGGTGCGCGCGGAACTGTCCCGGCTGCTGCGCCCGCGCCGGACAGTCGGCGCGCTGGCCTTCGTCGCGCTGGTCGGCAGCGCGGCGGTCAGCCTGCTCGCGGCCCCGCTGCTCGGCCGGATCGTGGACCTGGTCGCGGCCCGCCGGCCACCCGCCTCGGTGCACGGCCCGGTGCTCGGGCTGGTCGGCGTCGCGGTGGGCCAGGGGTTACTGGCCGTGCTGGGCGTGGTGCTGCTCACCCGGGCCGCCGAGGGAATGCTGGCCGACCTGCGGGAACGGTTCATCACCCGGGTGCTCGAGCTGCCCCTGGAGCGGATCGAGCGGGCCGGCTCGGGCGACCTGACCTCACGGGTCACCGCCGACGTGACGCAGGTCAGCCAGGCCGCCCGGCAGGGGCTGCCCCGGTTCGCCCGGGCCAGCCTGATCATCGTGTTGACCGTGGTCGGGCTGACCGCACTGGACTGGCGGTTCGCCCTGGCCGCGCTGCTCGCCGTGCCCGTCCAGGTGGTCGTCGTGCGCTGGTACCTGCGCCGGTCCAGCCCGCTGTACCGGGTGCAGCGGGAGGTCGGCGGCGCGCAGCAACAGCAGCTGCTGGACACCGTCGGCGGGGCCGCCACGGTGCGCGCGTTCCGCCTGACCGACACCCACGCCGAGCGGCTGCGGGAGCGCAGCGAAGACGTCGTGGGGGCCTCCGTGCGGGTGGTCCGGCTGCAGACCGGGTTCTTCGGCCGGTTGAACATGGCCGAGTTCGTCGGCGTGGCCGCCGTGCTGGCCGCCGGGTACTGGCTGGTTCGCTCGGGCGCCGCGTCGGTGGGCACGGCCAGCGCGGCCGCGCTGTACTTCATCAACCTGTTCAACCCGATCAACCAGGCGCTGTCCTTGCTGGACACGATGCAGTCGGCCGGCGCGGCGCTGGCCCGGCTGGTTGGCGTGCTGGACCTGCCGGCCGACGCCGAGGAGAGGAGTCAGGGCGGGAGGGAACGCCTGGACGCCTCGGTGAAGCTCAGCCAGGTCGGCCACGCCTACCACGACGGCCACCCGGTGCTGCACGACATCGACCTGGAGCTGCCCGCCGGCAGCCGGGTGGCGCTGGTCGGTGCCACCGGGGCGGGCAAGAGCACGCTGGCCAAGCTGGTCTCCGGGGTGCACCGGCCGAGCCGGGGCAGCCTGCGGGTGGGCGCCTCGGTCGGGCTGGTCACCCAGGAGGTGCACGTGTTCGCCGGGCCGCTGGCCGACGACCTGCGGCTGGCGCGCCCGGACGCCACCGACGAACGGCTGCGGGACGCGCTGCGGGCGGTCGGCGCGCTGGACTGGGCCCAGGCGCTGCCCGACGGGCTGGCCACCGTGGTCGGGGCAGGCGCCAAGCAGCTGACCGTGGTGCAGTCCCAGCAGCTCGCGCTGGCCCGGCTGGTGCTGGCCGATCCGCCGATCGCCGTGCTGGACGAGGCCACCGCCGAGGCGGGCAGCGCCGGCGCGCGGGTGCTGGACGCGGCCGCGTTGCGCGCGCTGGACGGCCGCACCGGCCTGATGGTGGCGCACCGGCTCACCCAGGCCGGAACCGCCGACCTGGTGGTGGTGCTGGACGCCGGCCGGATCGTCGAGCAGGGCAGCCATGACGAGCTGCTCGCGGCGGGCGGCCGGTACGCCGAGCTGTGGCGGGCCTGGCAGGCGAACCGGTGACCCACACCCGCCGGAAGCTCCTCAGGTTCGGCGCCCCGATTCAGTCACTCCAGCACGCTGATTCAGTCACTCCAGCACGCTGATTCAGTAACTCCAGCACGCTGATTCAGTAACTTCAGCACGCTGATTCGGTCAACTCGGGCGAGGTGTTAGCCGGCTTCCACCGGGGCAGGTGCTGGACTGACTGAACCGACGTGCTGGAGTGACTGAATCAACGTGCTGAAGTCACTGAATCAGCGGGGGGTCTGGGAGGGTTCGGCCATGGCGACCGCGATCTTGCGCGGGCCGGTGAAGGGCTCGCGGCCGTGGGCCACCGCCATGTTGTCCACCACCAGCAGATCGTCGAACTGGTAGTCGAAGCGGGTGGCGGCGCGCCGGTAGCACTGACGCAGGTGGTCCACGACGTTGTCCGGGATGGCGCCGCCGTCGCCGTAGTAGGTGTTGTTGGGCAGCCCGTCCTCGCCGTAGATCTCCCGCAGGCCCTCCCGGATGGACGGCTCCAGGCTGCTCTCGTGGAACAGCACCACGTGGTTGAACCAGACCGGCTGGCCACTGACCGGGTGCTGGTGCACCGCGTCGCGCACCGCGCGGGTGCGCAGCCCGTTCGGCTCGATCCACTCCGGCTCCACCCCGCCGGCCCGGCACAGCCGCTCCACCTCGGCCCGGTCGTCCGTATTGAAGGCCGTCCACCAGCGCAGCCCGATGTCGTCGCCGTAGTTGCGGACCACCATCCAGCGCCGCCGCTCGAACTCCTCGCGCACGCTCGGGTCGATCAGCCGGTACACCTCGCGGACCGAGGACAGCGGGGTGGCGCCCTGGGTCTCCGGCGGGCTCTGGCAGTGGAAGAACAGGGTCAGCGGCCAGACCGCCTGGTAGGACATCTCGTTGTGCAGCGGGATCTCCGCGTGCGGCGGGTACTCGGTGGACGAGTACACGTTGCCCTTGATCCGGGACCGGGGCGTGGACTGCTCCGTGTAGGTCAACGGCTCGCCGGCCAGCGCGCGCACCGCGTCGGCGAAGCCGTCCACCCCGCCCACGTCGAAGCCGCGCAGCAGCACCGCGCCGTGCTCGGTGAGGCCGGCGCGGATCGCGCTCCGGTCCTGTTTCAGCCGGTCCACCACCGGCCCCGAGCCGGTGATGGTCAGCGCCAACGTCATTTCCTACCTCCTACAGCCCGCGTGAAGCGAGGAACTCGGCGAGCACCGGACCGATCCGGCCGAGCGAGTGCGGCGCCATCAGGTCGTCGTGCCGGAAGTCCACCGGGTGCTCGGTCACCCGGCCGGACAGGAAGGGCCGCCAGCTGGCCAGCGCGGTGGCGCCGCCCAGCTCGGTGTCCGAGGCCGAGAAGAACAGCGTCTCGGAGTCGAAGACCTTCGGATCGGCCGCGTGGTTGATCCGAGTGATGGAGAGCAGGCTGTCCACCAGCACGTCGATCTCCGCCCCGGACAGCCCGTCGAACACCCCGCCGTACTCGGCGGCGTACCGGCGCACGGTCGCCAGGGTGACCGTCGAAGGGTCCAGGCCGCGCACGTCGTAGCCGGCCCGCAGCAGCCACCGGTGGTACAGCGCGGACCGGGCCAGCGGGTCCTCGGCGACCAGCAGCGCGCCGTCGGCCCGGGCGTCCAGCAGCGCCAGCAGCGGCACCTCGTGACCTCGTTCCCGCAGCTCGCAGGCCACCCGGTGGGCGATCCGGCCGCCCAGCGACCAGCCGAGCAACAGGTACGGCCCCTCCGGCCGGTGCGCCAGGATCCGCTCCGCGTAGCTGCGTGCCAGGTAGTCGACGCGCGGCGAGTCCAGTTCCTCGGCGGCCACGTCGGTGGCCTGCAGGCCGTAGACCGGCCGCTCCGCGCCCAGGTGCGGCAGCAGCCCGGTGTACATCCAGGACAGCCCCAGCTTGGGGTGCACGCAGTACAGCGGCGGCCGCGCGCCGGTGCGGCGCAGCGGCAGCAGCGGCGCGAACGCCGAGCCGGCCGGCAGCGACGCCACGTCGCCCACGTCCACCAGCCGGCCGAGCAGCCGGGGGGTCGGCGCATCGAACAGCGCCCGCAGCGCCACAGCCGCGCCCAGCCGCTGTTCCACCGAGGCCACCAGCCGGGTGGCCAGCAGCGAGGACCCGCCCAGCTCGAAGAACGAGTCGTCCGCCCCCACCGACGGCACGTCGAGCAACTCGGCGTACAGCTCGCACAGGGTGGCCTCGGTGTCCGTCGACGGGGCCCGGTGCGGCGCGGCCGCCCCCAGCTCCGGCTCGGGCAGCGCGCGGCGGTCCACCTTGCCCGCCGGGGTCAGCGGGAACTCCGGCAACACCACGATGCCGGCCGGCACCATGTGCTCGGGCAACCGGCCGCGCAGCCAGCCGCGCAGCTCCTCGGCGGTGGCACCCTCGCCCAGCGCGTAGCCGGCCAGCACGTCCGCCCCGGACGGCCCCGGCACCGCGACCACCACGGCGGAGCGCACCGCCGGGTGCTCGGCCAGCACCGCCTCGATCTCCTGCGGCTCCACCCGCATACCGCGGATCTTCACCTGGTGGTCGGCCCGGCCGGCGAACTCCAGCGAGCCGTCCGGCCGCCAGCGGGCCAGGTCACCGGTCCGGTAGAGCCGTTCCCCGGCCGTTCCGCGCGGGTCGGCGACGAACCGGGACGCGGTCTGCACCGGCTCGCCGAGGTAACCCCGGGCCAGCGGCAACCCGCCGACGTAGAGCTCCCCCAGCGCGCCGACCGGGACCGGGCGCAGCGCCTGGTCCAGGACGTGGATGCGGGTGTTCCGGTTGGGCTTGCCGATGGACAGCGAGCCCCGTTCGGCGCCCGGCCGGTACACCTCGTGGCTCACCCCGATGGTGGCCTCGGCCGGCCCGTAACCGTGGTACAGGACGGCACCGAGGCGCTCGCGGACCCGGGCGAACAGCTCCGGGGTGAGCGCCTCGCCACCGCACCACAGGTGGCGCAGCGAGTTCAGCTCCGCCGTGGCCGGCAGCTCGAGCATCACCTCAAGCGCCGAGGAGACCAGGTAGGCGAAGGTCACCCGATGCTCGCGCATCAGCTCGACCAGCCGGGGCACGTCCCGCTCCGCGCCGGGCTCGGCGACCACCAGGCTGGCCCCGCAGACCAGCGGCAGGAAGATCTCGTTGATGGAGATGTCGAAGCCCAGCGGCGCCTTGAACAGCGAGGCGTCCCCCGGACCGAACTCCAGCATGCCGACCTGCCAGCGCAGCCGGGCGCAGATCGGCCGATGGGTGATCATCGCGCCCTTCGGCCGCCCGGTGGTGCCGGAGGTGTAGATGACGTATGCCAGGTTGTCCGGGGACAACCTGGCCCGTGAGTGATTTGTATGGCTATAGCCATACAAATCACTCACGGGCTCAACCGGTACACCGGACAACCCGGGGTTGTCCGGTGTACCGGTGAGCACCAGATCCAACGGCCCGCATACCTGCGCCACCCGGGCCACCGGCCAGGCCGGCTCCACCGGGACGAACGCGGCGCCGGCGCGCAGCACCGCGAGCAACGCGACGATCAACTCGGCCGACCGGTCCAGGTGCACCCCGACCAGCTTCTCCGGCCCGATACCCCGCTCGAGCAGGCGCGCGGCCAGTGCGCCCGAACGGCGGTCCAGCTCGGCGTAGCTCAGCCGCTCGTCGCCGGCCAGCACGGCCGGCGCGTCCGGGGTGCGCGCCACCTGGGCGGCGAACATCCCGTACAGCGTGTCCCCGGCCTCGACCTCGACCACCGGACCGGTGCCGAACTCGCGCAGCTGGTGGCGTTCCGCCTCGGTGAGCGCGTCCAGCCGGTTCAACGGCAGGTCGGGTTGCTCGGCCAGCGTGTGCAGCACCCGGCGCAGCCGGGCCAGCAGGGTGGTAGCGGTCTCCCGGTCGAACAGCTCCGGCCGGTAGCCCAGCTCCAGGCCCAGCCCGGCCACCCCGGCCCGGGAGCCGAACCGGAAGGACAGGTCGAACTTGGCCGCGTTCAGCGAGCCGAGCAGCAGCTCCGCCTCCAACCCGGCGAACTCCGGCGGCACCGGCGCGTCCTGCCGCACCACGGACGCCTGGAACAACGGGTGCCGGCCGGGCGCGCGGGTCGGTTTGAGCACTTCGACCAGCCGCTCGAACGGCAGGTCCTGGTGCTCCAGTGCGCCCAGCACGGCGTCCCGGGTGCGCCCGACCACCTCGCGCAGCGTCGGGTTGCCGGTCAGGTCGGTCCGGATGACCAGGGTGTTCACCAGGAAGCCGACCAGGTCGGCCAGCGCGTCCTCGGTGCGGCCGGCGACCGGTGCGCCGAGCGGGATGTCGGTGCCGGTGCCGGTGGCGTAGAGGGTCAGCGCCACGGCGGCCTGGGCCAGCACGTAGTCGCTGGCCCCCAGCTCCTCGCCGAGCGCGCGCAGGCGAGCCTCGGTGTCCGGGTCCAGCGCGTCCCGCACCGCGTCGCCGTGTCCGCTGGGCTGGCGCGGGCGGGGCCGGTCCAGCGGCAGCGGCAGCTCGTCCGGGATGCCGGCCAGCGCGTCCCGCCAGTACTCGGTCTGCGCGTGAGCCAGCTCGCCGTCGTCGGCCAGCAGCTCGCGCTGCCAGAGCGCGTAGTCCGCGTACTGCGCGGGCAGTGGCTGGAACGCCGGCTCGTGGCCGCCGCGCCGCGCCCGGTAGGCCGTGGCCAGGTCGCGCAGCAGCACGCCCAGCGACCACTCGTCGCCGGCGATGTGGTGCAGCACCACGGAGAGCACGTGCTCGTCCGGGCGCAGCCGCCACAGCGCGACCCGCAGCGGCGGCTCGTTGGCCAGGTCGAACAGGTGCCCGGCCGCCTCCGCCAGCGCCGTCGCCAGCTCGGCCGGCTCCAGCGGACGCACCGGCAGCTCCGGCGTCACCGGCTCCAGGATCCGCTGGTAGGGACCGTCCGGATGCACCCCGACCACGGTGCGCAGGCTCTCCTGCCGGGCCACCACGTCGCCCAGCGCGGCGCGCAGCGCCGGCCCGTCCAGCTCGCCGGTCAGCCGCAGCCCGAAGGGCATGTTGTAGGTGGCGGCGGCGCCCTCGAACCGGTGCAGGAACCACAGCCGCTCCTGCGCGTGGGACAGCGGCACCCGCTCCGGCCTCGGCCCGGCCACCAGCGGCGCCCGGGTTCCGCCGACCGGCCCGGAACCCGCGTCCAACGCCGTGGCCAGCGCGGCCACCGTGGGGTGGTCGTAGATCAGCCGGACGCCCACCTCCCGGCCCAGCGCGGAACGCACCCGCGCGGCCAGCTGGGTGGCCAGCAGGGAGTGCCCGCCCAGCGCGAAGAACGAGTCGTCGGCGCCGATGCTCGTTCCGCTGACGCTGCTCTCGGCACCGATGCTCGTTCCGCTGACGCTGCTCTCGGCACCGATGCTGGTCAATTCGAGCAGCTCGGCGAACAGCTTGGCCAGCGCCCGCTCGGTGTCGGTCTCCGGCGGCCGGGAGTCGGACCGGCCGGCCAGCTCGGGTGCCGGCAGCGCGCGCCGGTCCAGCTTGCCGTTGGTGGTCAGCGGCAGCTCGTCCATCGCCACGAACGCCGAGGGCACCATGTACTCGGGCAGCCGCGCCGCCAGGTAGGCGCGCAGCTCGGCCGGGTCGGCGTCCGGCCCGACGACGTAGCCGATCAAGGTCTGCCGGCCCGCGATCACCGCGCACCGCCGCACGTCGGGGTGGCGGCCCAGCACGGCGGCCACCTCGCCCAGCTCGATCCGGTAGCCGCGAATCTTCACCTGGTCGTCCGAGCGGCCCAGGTACTCGAGGCCCCCGTCCGGGGCCCGGCGGGCCAGGTCGCCGGAGCGGTACAGCCGGGCGCCCGGCGGGCCGAAGGGGTCGGCCACGAACCGGGCCCCGGTGAGCCCCGGCCGGCCCAGGTAGCCGTGCGCCAGCTGGGCACCACCGACGTAGATCTCCCCGGTCACCCCGTCCGGCACCGGGCGCAGCGCGCCGTCCAGCAGGTACATGCGCAGCTCGGACAGCTCGGTGCCGACCAGGCTGGCCGGCGCCTGGGCACTGGCCGCCGGCAGCTCGTAGTACGTGACGTGCACACAGGTCTCGGTGATCCCGTACATGTTCACCATGACCGGGGTGCGGTCGCCGTGCCGGGCGAACCAACCGGCCAGCCGGGTCGGTTCCAGCGCCTCGCCGGCGAAGATCACCGCGCGCAGGGCCAGGTCGGCGGGCGGTTGGCGGTCCGCGTCCGCCGCCTCGAGCGGGTAGAACGCGGACGGCGTCTGGCTGAGCACGGTGACCCGCTCGCGCGCCAGCAGGTCCAGGAACTCCCCGGGCGACCGGGTGATCTCCCGGGACACCACGACCAGCCGGCCGCCGTGCAGCAGGCAGCCCCACATCTCGAACACCGAGACGTCGAACGCCGCCGAGTGGAACATCGACCAGACGTCCCGCTGGTCGAACCGGTAGTGCCGCTGCGCGCCCTCCAGCAGCGCGAGGACCCCGGAGTGCGGCATCGCCACACCCTTGGGGGTGCCGGTGGAGCCGGAGGTGTAGATCACGTACGCCGGGTCGTCCGGCTCGGCCAGGGGCAGCCCGGCCCGGGACAGCCCGGCCCCGGACAGCTCGGCCCGGGGCGGCTCGACTCCGGGCGGCTCGCCTCCGGACGGCTCGGCCGCCGGCGCCGGACCGGCCACGGTGAGCACCGCCGCCGGGGCGCCCTCCACCGGCCGGTCGGTGACCAGCGCGGCCGGCGCGGCGTCGGTGAGGGTGAACCGGATGCGCTCCGCCGGGTGCTCCGGGTCCAGCGGCAGGTAGGCCGCGCCCGCCTTAACCACGGCCAGGATGGCCACCACCAGCTCGGCCGTCCGGGGCAGCAGGATCGCCACCCGGTCGCCCAGCCGCACGCCGTGGTCGGCCAGCCGGCGGGCCAGCGCGTCGGCCCGCTGGTCCAGCTCGCGGTAGCTCAGCCGGTCCGGGCCGGCGACCACGGCGACCGCATCGGGGGTGCGCGCGGCCTGCGAAGCGAACCGGGAGGCGAGGGTGTCGGCAGTGTGGAACTCGACGGGTTCCCTGGCTACCACCGCCGGCAGCGGGTCGAGCGAGGCGGCCGGCGCCTCCGGATCGGCGGCCATCAGCTCGAGCACCCGGACGAACCCGTCCAGCAGCTCGCCGGCCCGCGCGGCGCCGACCACGTCCGGGCGGTACTTGAGGGTCAGTTCCAGGCCGTCCGGCCCGGGCATGGCCTGGACGGTCACCGGGTAGTGCGTGGCGATCGGCCGTTGCATGCCGGACACCCGCAGCCCGGTGGCCCGGCCCACCTCGTCCAGCGCCGCCGGGTCGAACGGGAATGACTCGTACACCAGCAGCGAGTCGAAGAGTTCATCGCCGGCGCCGGCCGCCCGCTGGATCGCGGCCAGGCCGGTGTGCTGGTGGTCCAGCAGCGCGACCTGCTCCCGCTGCACCCGGGTCAGCAGCGCGGCCACCGACTCACCGGGGTCGACCCGGACCCGGGCCGGCAGCGTGTTGATGAACAGCCCGACCATCGACTCCACACCGGGCAGCTCGGCCGGCCGGCCGGAGACGGTGATGCCGAAGACCACGTCCAGCCGCCCGGTCAGCCGGGCGGTGAGCAGTCCCCAGCCGACCTGGAGCACGGTGTTCGGCGTGACGCCGTGCCGGCGGGCCAGCTCGAGCAGCGCCCGGTTCAATGCGGGCTCCAACGACCGGTGCAGGTCCTCGGGCAGGGTGGGCGCCCCGCCACCAGCCAGGCCGCGGGCCTCGGGCACCAGCCGGGTCGGCTCGTCCAGCCCGGACAACGCCTCGGACCAGGCGGCCAGTGAGGCTTTCGCGTCCTGCCGGTGCAGCCAGGCCAGGTAGTCCCGGTACGGGCGGGCCGGCGGAAGCGGCTGACCGGCGTAGCCGGCGAGCAGCTCCCGCAGCAGCAGCGGGGTGGACCAGCCGTCACTGATCACGTGGTGGTTGGTCAGCACGAACCGGTAGCTGCCCTCGGCCAGCTTGATCAGCATGACCCGCAGCAGCGGCGGGCGTTCCAGGTCGAACCGCCGCCGCCGGTCGGCGGCCAGCGCCTCGGCCGCACGGGCCTGCGCCTGGCCGGCCGACAGGTCGGAGAGGTCCAGCTCCCGCCACGGCACCTCGACGGTGCGCAGCACCAGGGCCATCGGCTCGCCGAAGTCCCGGGCCACCGCCGTGCGCAGCGCCTGGTGCCGGGCCACCAGCCCGTCCACCGCCGCGCGCAGCCGCCCGGTGTCCAGCTCGCCCTCCAGGTCGAGCACCAGCTGCGCGGTGTACACGTCCACCGCGTCCGGGTCGTGCGCGTCGAAGTCGGCGTGGAACAACAGGCCCTGCTGCAACGGGGTGAGCGGGAGGACCTCCTCGATCCTGGACGTTCCGCCCGCGTTCACCGGCCGCCCCACTTGGCCTCGAGCGCATCCAGCTGCGCCTGGCTGAGCGACACCAGCGGCATGTCCGACGGGGTGTGCCCGCCGGACCCCGGTCCCTCGGCGTGCCGGGCCAGCCCGCGCAGCGCGTCCCGCCACCGGTCGGCCAGCCGGGCCACCTCCTCCTCGGTGAACAGTCCCGAGGCGTACATCCAGTGCGCGGTGATCCGGTCGCCGACGCACAGCACGTTCAGCGCCAGCCCGGCCAGCGCGGGCATCGCCGGGTCGTAGCCGGCGCCGAAGCCGTCCGGCGCCACCGGCCAGTCGTCCCCGGTGCCGCCGGCGCCGAACCGGCCCAGGTAGTTGAAGCTCAGCTCCGGTTCGGCGAACCGGGCCAGCTGCTCCGCCCCGGCCAGGCGGCGCAGCATGCCGTAGCCGATGCCCCGGTCCGGCATGCCTCGCAGCTGCTCCTTGACCCGCTTGACCAGCTCGCCCGCCGCCGGGCCGCCGCCGAACGCGTCGGCCAGGTCCACCCCGGTGACGTCCAGCCGCGCCGGGTACTGGCTGGAGAACCAGCCGACGGTGCGGGACAGGTCCGCGCCGGGCGCGGCGGCTTCCTCCCGCCCGTGCCCTTCGAGCAGCACCGGGACGCTGGTCAGGTCGTCGCGCCAGCCGGCCAGCGCCAGCCCGAGTGCGGCCAGCAGCACGTCCTCCGGGCCGGCGAAGAAGGCGTTCGGCACGGTGCTCAGCGCCGACTCGGTCAGCTCGGCGTCCAGCGTCGCGGTGTGGGTGCGCACCGTCGGCCAGGTGTCCACACCCGGGTCGTACGGCCGCGACCCGACCGCCGGCCGGGGTCCGGACAGCACCCCCCGCCACAGCTCCAGCTCCCCTGCCCGGTCCGCCGCGCGGGCGGCCAGCCCGGCCGCCCAGCCGCGCAGCGAGGTGCCGACCGGCTCCAACGCCGGGGTTCCGCCGGTGGAAGCCGCCCGGAAGGCGGCCGCGAGGTCACCGGCCAGGATGCGCAGCGAGACCCCGTCCACCACCAGGTGGTGCACCACCAGCAACAACCGGCCGGCCTCGGCCGTGTCGTCGAACCAGACCACCCGCACCAGCTCGCCGGCGGCGGGGTCGAGCGAGGCCACGGCCGCCGCGCGCTCCCCGGCCACGGTCTCCGGGTCGGCGCCGGCCACCCGGCGCACCACCGACTCGGGCGCCACCGCGCCGGCCGGCCGGATCTCCAGGCGCGGCTCCACTCCGGTCCGCAGCACCGCGCGCAGGGCGGCGTGCCGGTCCAGCACCGCCCGCACCGCCTCGGTCAGCGGCCGCTCGGCCAGCGCGGGCACCTCCAGCAGCAACCACATGTGGTGGCGTTCGCCCAGCGGGCCGCGCGCGGCGAACGCGCGCTGGATCGGGGACGGCGTCACCTCCCCGACCTCGTCGGACGCCGCCGGCGCCGGTGCCGCCGCCTCGCCGGCGGGTTCGGGCATCGCGGCGGCCAGCCCCTCGATGGTGCGGTGCTCGAAGACCTCCCGAGGGGTCAGCTTCAGGCCGGCCTTGCGCGCCTTGCTGACCAGCGAGATGACCAGGATGCTGTCCCCGCCGAGCTCGAAGAAGGAGTCGGTCACGCCGACCTCCCGGCCGCCCAGCACCTCGCTGAACAGCTCGGCCAGCCGCCGCTCGGCCGGCGTCTCCGGCGCCCGGGACGCCGGCCCGGCTGTGTCACCGTCGGCCGCCGAGCTGGGCGCCCGACCCCTGCCGGCGCGGCCGGCTGTGTCGCCGTCGGGCGCCGAACTGGGCGCCCGCCCCCTGCCGGCGCGGCCGGCGCGGACGAACTCCGGCGCGGGCAGTGCCCGCCGGTCCGCCTTGCCGGACGGGGACAGCGGCAGCGCGTCCAGCACCAGCACGGCGGCCGGCACCATGTGCTCGGGCAGCGAATCCCCCAGGTAGTCGCGCAGCTCGGCCCCGGTTACCCCTGACTCCGAAAGCACCGCGTACCCGGCCAGGTACACCCCGCCAGGGCCGTCGGTGCGCGCGGAGACCACAGCCTGGGCCACCGAGGGGTGGCGGGCCAGCGCGGCCTCGATCTCGCCCAGCTCCACCCGGAAGCCGCGGATCTTCACCTGGTCGTCCACCCGGCCGAGAAACTCCAGTGCGCCGTCCGGCCGGCGGCGCACCCGGTCCCCGGTCCGGTACAACCGGGCACCGGGCGGGCCGAACGGGTCGGCCACGAACCGGGTCGCGGACAGACCCGGCCGGCCGAGGTAGCCCTGGGCCAGCTGCGTGCCACCGACGTACAGCTCACCGGTCACCCCGATCGGCACCAGCCGCATCCGGCGGTCCAGCACGTGACAGGTGGTGTTGGCGACCGGATGGCCGACCGGCACCGCGCCCGGCCCCGGTGAGTCGGGCACGTCGTAGAGCAGGCAGCCGACGCAGGCCTCGGTCGGGCCGTACTCGTTGATCACGTCGGTGTGCCCGGTGGCCGGCGCGCGCCAGTCGGCCAGCGCCTCCCCGTGCAGCGCCTCGCCGGCGATCACCAGCGTGCGCGCCGCGTCCGGCGCGAACCGCACCGCGTCCAGCAGCGGCAGGTGGCTGGGCGTGACCTTCAGGAAGGTGGCCTCGCCCACCGCGCCGGCGATGGCGTCCAGGCTGTCCTCGCACAGCTCCAGCCGCCCCCCGGCCAGCAGGGTGCCCAGCATCGGGGTGACCGTGAAGTCGAAGGAGATGGACGAGTGCATCAGCGTGTGCCCACCCAGCCCGACGAACCGGCGCAGCGCCCAGTCCAGGTGGTTGGACAGCGCCCGGTGGGCCACCAGCACGCCCTTGGGCACCCCGGTCGAGCCGGAGGTGTAGATCACGTAAGCCGGGTGGTCCGGGTGCAGCGGCACCGTCCGGTCGGCGTCGGTGAGCGGGCCGTCCGGGTGCCCGGCCAGCGCGGCCAGCACCGCCGGGTCGTCCAGCGCCAGCGTCTCGCCGATCCCGTCGGGCAACCACACGGCGCCGTTTCTCGAGGTGTGCAGCACCAGCCGGGCCGCCGAGTCGGTGAGCATCAGCCGCACCCGGTCCTCCGGGTACTCCGGGTCCACCGGCACGTACGCGGCGCCGGCGGCGAGCACCCCCAGCGCCGCAACCATCATCTCCGGCGAGCGGGGCACGGACAGCGCCACCAGGTCACCCGGGCCGATGCCGCGCGCGGCCAGCTCCCGGCCCAGCCGGTTGGCCCGCGCGTGCAGCTCGGCGTAGGTCAGCGAGCCACCGGACGGGTCGACCACGGCCGGCGCCTCCGGGGCGCGCGCCACGGCGGCCGCGAACAGTTCCGGGAAGGGGCGCTCCTCGGGCGGCGCCGACGTCTGGTTCAGCTCCCCGAGCAGCCGGTCCCGCTCTCCCTCGGCGAACAGGTCCAGCTCGGCGACGGGGGTGTCGGGGTCGGTCAGCGCGGCGTGCAGCAACCGGTCCAGGTGGCCCATCAGCAGCCGCACCTGGGCCTCGGCGGCGGCCGCCGACTGCTCGGTCTCCCCGGCCGGGAAGTTGGCTACCGCCGTCAGGTCGTCGTGCTCGATCTCGAAGGCCAGGGTCAGGTCGAACCGCGCCTCGCTGCCCGGCACGTTCCGCCGCGTGGCGGTCAGGCCGGCGGCGGCGAACAGGTCCAGCACCTGGGGGCGCACCGAGAGCACCACGTTGAACAGCCCGGTGTCCGCCCGCTCCCGCTTCGGGTCGGCCACCCGGGCCACGTCGTCCAGCTCCACGTACTGGTGGCTGTACCCGGCCAGGCAGGTGGCCCGGCTGTCGGCCAGCAGGGCCCGGAAGCTCCGGCCCGGGTCGACCTCGGCCCGCAGCGCGATGGTGTTGCTCAGGTAGCCGAAGACCTCGCCGCCGCCGGGCAGGTCCCGGTTCACCACCGGCGCACCGATCACGAAGTCGGTGCGGCCGGTGGACCGGTAGAACAACGCCGAGACCGCCGCGAACAGCACCATGTAGAGCGAGACGCCCTCCGCGCGGGCCAGCTCGCGGACCCGGCCGCCGATGCCGGGGCGCAGCGGCACGAACTGGTCCCGGCCGGCACCCCGGCCGCCGGAGAGCCCGGGCAGGGAGACCGGTTCCGGCAACGGGTCCAGCTGGTCGCGCCAGTAGGCCAGGCCGTCGGCGCGGTCCTGCTCGGTGAGCGCCCGCTCGGCCGCCTCGGCGACGTCGGCGTACTGCCACTCGGCCCGCCCGGGCCGCTGGCCGGCGCCGGAACGGATCGCCCGGTAGCGCTCCACCAGCTCGCCGAAGAACACCGTGGCGCTGCCGTCGTCCCAGACGATGTGGTGCAGCACCACGACCAAGGTGTTCGACGCCGGGCCGGTCTGGATCACCCGCATGCGCACCGGCGAGTCCTTGGCCAGGTCGAACGGCTCCGAGGCCAGGTCCTGGGCGAGTGCCTCCACCCGCGCCGGATCGGTCACCGAGTAGGTGTCGAACCGGGGCGGCAGCTGGTCGTGCACCACCTGGGTGACCGCGCCGACCGCCTCGCCGGTGTCGTCCGTGTGGTAGGTCGTGCGCAGGATGTCGTGCGCCCCGACCACCCCGGACAGCGCCTCGCCGAGCGCGTCGGCATCCAGCTCGCCGGCCAGGTCCAGCGCGATGGCCACGTTGTAGCCGATGGTCATCGGGTCCAGCTGCTGGATCGACCACAGCCGTCGCTGGCCCGGGGAGAGCGGACGGTCGCCGTCCGACGACTCCCGCTCACCCTTCTGCTCGGCCAATCCGGACTGGTTCAGTTGGCGACGCATCAACGCACGGCGGCCCCCCGCGGTTGCCATGTTTTGTAATCCTCCCGTGTCGCGAGCGTCTCTACTTGCCTAAGCGAATTTCACTTTCAGTAACGGAGTGCGTCGATCGGGTGCATCTTTGCCGCCCGGTACGCCGGGTACACCCCGGCCAGCAGCCCCACCACGAGGCTGATCCCGAACGCGATCCCCGCAATCAACGGCGACACCTGGGGCACCCCGAATTCCGGCCACCACCTCGGCACCGCTTCCCGGCCCGCATAGGCCAGCCCGATACCGATCCCGATGCCGAGCAGGCCGCCAATGCCGGCGAGCACCATCGCCTCGATCAGGAACTGCTTCATCACGGCGCCGCTACGGGCCCCGATGGCCTTTCGGATACCGATCTCGGCGGTCCGCTCCGAAACGGTCACCAGCATCATGTTCGCCAGCCCGAGCGCGCCGATGAAAAGCGCCACCGAAGCGACCGCGAGGGAGAAGATGGTGAAGTAGCGCAGGAACTTGTCGATCTGCTCCAGCTGGGCGGCGGGAGTGGACAGCGTGTAGTCCCGCTGGCCGGGATCGGTGATTTTGTGCCGCTGGTCGAGGATTCGCTGGATGTCCGCGATCGCGGCCGGCACGGCGTCGATACTTTTGGCGATCACGCCGAGGCCGTTCAGCCAGTTGCCGCCGGCAAACAGCAGCCGCGACGTGCTGATGGGCGTCAGCACGAACGCGTCCTGGGTCCCGCCGACCTCGGCCATCACGCCGATGACCTTCACCTGGACCCGGCCGACGCGCACGTCGGAACCCACGGCGGCCTGTAGGTTCCCGTCGAAGAGGTTGTCCACGATCCGCTTGCCGATCAGGACGACCCGGGCCCGGTCCGCGCCGTCCTCGGCGGTGATGTTCCGGCCGGCCAGCAGGTGGCGGTCGCGGGTGCGCAGATAGCCCTCGGAGGTCCCGCCGATGTTCACCGCGTACTCGCGCTCGTTGTAGCGCATCACCGCGATACCCGAGCGCAGGGGAATCACCTCGGAGAAGTTGCTGGACGCCTTCGGGTCGGCCAGGGCCTGGTAGTCCTCCTCGGTGAGCGGCTCGGTGGGCGTGGCGTCACCCGCCGAGGCCGAGGTCTTGGAGATGATCACCGAGGTGTTGAGCGGGGCGAACGTGTCGGTGAACTTCTGCCGCGCGCCGGCGCCGAACGCCGACAGCAGCACGACCGCCGTGATGCCCATGACGATGCCGAAGATGGTCAGCGCCGTGCGCATCTTGGCGGTGCGCATGCTGTGGAACGCGATGATGAGCGCTTCCCTGAAGTACATCGGGTCCTCCGGCTATGCGCGCAGCGCGTCGATGGGGTGCAGCCTGGACGCCCGGACCGCCGGGTAGACCCCGGCGAGCAGACCGATCACCAGGCTGATGCCGAATGCCCCGGCGACGGTCGCCGGAGATACGTGGGCCTCACCGACCTCGGGCAGCCAGAGGGGCACGAACCTCGCCGCCAGGAAGGTCAGCCCGACGCCCAACGCGGCGCCGAGCAGCCCGCCCATTCCGGCGAGCACCAAAGCCTCCGCGAGAAACTGCTTCATGATTGAGCTGCGGCGCGCGCCGATTGCCTTGCGAATACCGATTTCGGCGGTCCGGTTCTTCACCGTGACCATCATGACGTTCGCGACCCCGATACCACCGACGATCAACGACAACGTACCGATGATGTAGGTCAGCCAGGTCAGCACGCTGAGGTAATTGTTGATCCGTTTGATCTCCGACGTCATCGGGGCCACATCGAAGTCCCGGAAACCCGGTTCCTTGACGTTGTGCCGTTGGTCCATGACCTCGTTGAGCACGTTGACCGCCGCCGGAACCTGGTCGATGGTATTCGCCATCACCCCGAAGCCGTTGAGGTTCTCGCCGCCACCCATGACCATTCGGGAGGTGTTCAGGGGCATCATGACGAAATGGTCCATGTTGTCGCCGGCATAGCCGAACACGCCGATCACCTTCATGGTGAACCGGCCGACCTGGATTTCTTTTCCGAGGGCGTCACCGGTATTGCCGTAGAAGAGCTGGTTGACCACCCGGCGGCCGATGACCACGACCTTCGCCTTTTCTTCGTTGTCGTCCGCGTTGAACATCCGACCGGCGACGACCTTCATGTTCCTGACCTTGAGGAAGCTCTCGCTCGAGCTATTCACCGAGGCCTTCATCGTCTGGCCCTCGTACTTCACGATCCCGCTGCCGAAGCGGTTCGGCGCCACATCGGAATAGCCGCCGCGCTCCCCGGCGGCGATCACCGCCTGCAGGTCCGACTCGGTGATGGGCCGGGCGCCATTGCCGCCGGGCATCGCGGCGGTCACCTTGGAGACAATGATCATTCGGTTGAGGTCGCCGAACTGTTCGGCAAAACCGTCACGCACTCCGTTGGACAACCCGACCAGGACGATGACGACCGCGACTCCGGCGACAATGCCCAGCGTCGTCAATGCGGTTCGCAACCGGGCCGCCCGCATACTCCGCAACGCGATGCGTACCGCTTCGTAACCCTGCATCGAAGTGCTCCCTAGCCCCGTAGGTCGACGCCGCCCCCCACCGCGAAGTAAAGACAGCCTAACTTAATATATGGCCACGCCCCGGCGCGACAAGGTGTGGCGCTCGCTAAGTCCAGAGAGCCGCATTTGTGGCTCCTCCGTGACCTTGGCCAGGAGCCGGCGGAAGTCGGCGAGCAGCTCGTCGACCCGGGCCGGGGAGAACAACCGGGCGGCGTAGGTCGCCTCGACCCGCATCTGGCCGTCCACCAGGAAGATCTCCACCGCCAGGTCGTGCTGGTAGGTGCCGTTGTGGATGTTGCGCCAACTCGTCCGCAGGCCGGGGAACACCGGGCCGGCCATGCCCTGCGCGAGATAGAGCAGCCGCACGTTGAACGGGTCGCCGTCCGGCCGCTGCTGGGCGACCACATCGCGGTAGGGCATGTCCTGGTGATCCAGCCCGTCGCCGCTGACCCGGTCCGCCCGGTCCACCAGCTCGACGAAGGACGGATCGCCCGAGCAGTCCAGCCGCAGCACCAGCGTGTTCCCGAAGTTGCCCACCAGGGCGCGCAACGCCGCGCCGTCCCGGTTCATCGCGGCCGAGCCGATGGGCAGGTCGACGCGGCCGCAGTGGCGGTACAGCAGCGCGCCGAACGCGGCGAGCACCACCGCGAACACGGTGACCCGCCGCTCGCCGGCCAGCGTCGTCACCGACCGGGTCTCGGCCGCATCCAGCAGGATCGACCGCCGGCCGCCCACTCCCGGCTCCGCGCTCGCCGCCTCGTCGGCCGGCAGCGGTAGCGGACCGGGCAGGCCGGCCAGCTGCCGCCGCCAGTACTCCTGGTCGGCCGGCCGCGCCGGGGCGCTCGCCCGCGCCGCCGCGACGTCCCCGTACTGCAGGGTGAGCGGCTCGGGCGCCCGGTCGCTCGCGCCGGTGGCCAGCGCGTAGCCGAGCGACAGCTCGGCCGAGATCACCGGCCAGCACCCGCCGTCCCACACGATGTGGTGCACCGCGAGCACCAGCCCGTACGCCCCCTCACCGGCGTCGCGGAAGATCACCGCGCGCAGCGGCCACTCCTCGGCCAGGTCGAACCGGTGCCCGGCCAGCTCGGAGATCAGCCGCTCGGCCGAGCCGCCCCCGGGGAGGTCGACCAACGGGGTGAGCCGTTCCGCGTCCTCCGGTGCGGGGTCGATTCGCTGGTAGGGCCGGCCGTCACGGTCGAGCGGGTAACGGGTGCGCAGGACCTCGTGCCGCGCGACCAGTGACAGCAGCGCGGCCCGCAGGGCCGGGACGTCCAGCTCGCCCTCGATGGCCAGGTGGATGCAGACGTTGTACGCGGCGCCGGTGACGTCGGCCCGATGGGCCGCCCAAGTTGCGTGCTGCGCCGGTGACAGGGGTGCCCGGTCGCGGTCCGGCCGGGGCACGATCTCCCGCTCCGGCGGGCGATCCTCCGCGACCCCCGCCGCCATGAGCCGCTTGGACATCAGCGCGGCGCGACGCCCGGCAGAGCCGCCGGGCCCGGAAACTCGCATGTCGGCAACCACCTACGTCCACCAAGTCGGATTCGCCCAGGGCCGCAATCGCGCCCGGCGGCACGGAAACCGGCTGCCCCAGCCGGCGTGAGCAAAGTCGCCCCCCGGCCGGAACAAAGGATAGGCTAGCTTCACTTTCTGACACAAGGCATCGACTACCTGACCGGCCCAGTACCCGGCATGATCGGCAGGTCTGTCGGGGAGGAGCGAACCGGAATGTCCTCGTGGTTGCGCGGAGCCGCCATCCTGCTCATGACGCTGGCGCTGGCCGGGTGCGGGGGCACCGCGCCCGAGCAACCGGCCGCCTCCGCCGACGGCGCGTTCCCGGTCTCGGTGCAGACCAAGTTCGGCACCACCACGATCAACCGGCGGCCAGTGCGCGTGGTGGCCATGACCTGGGCCGATGCCGACTTCGCGCTCTCGCTCGGCGTCGTTCCGGTGGGCATCGGCCGGGCCAACTACGCGCCGACCGAGCTCCAGCCGTGGGCCGCCGAGCGGTTCGCCGGGGAGAAGCCGGTCGTGTTCGACTCCCGGGACGGCGCCCCGGTCGAACGGGTGGCCAGCCTGCGGCCCGACATCATCCTGGCGACCAAGGACTTCCGGCTGGACGACGGCTACGCCCAGCTCTCCCGGGTCGCCCCGGTGGTCGGCTACCTCAACGGCCCCAACAACGACACCTGGCAGCACAGCCTGCGGGCCGTCGCCACGGCACTGGGCAAGGCCGACGAGGGGAAGCGGGTCGTCGACGACACCGAGGGGTGGATGGCCGCCCAGAAGGCGGCCCATCCCGAGCTGGCCGACAAGACCTTCGCCTACGTCATCGCCGCGGACTCCAGCGCGCTGAACACGGTGAACTCCACCGACGACGTCTCCGCCGGAATCCTCACCGCGTTGGGCCTGCGGCTGTCTCCGACCGTGCTGGGCCTGCCGACGGGAAGCATCCCCGGGCGCGCGCCGGTCAGCGGGGAGAACCTGGGGGTGGTGGACGCTGACGTGTTGATCGGTGCCGGCACCCAGCCGGGCCTCGCCGGCCTCGAGCGGCACCCGGTGTTCGTCGCCCTCCCGTCGGTGCGCCGGGGGGCGTTCGTGCCGATCGACAACCAGGTGGCGAATGCGCTGGCCTACCCGACGCCGCTGAGCCTGCGTTGGGCGCTGCCCCGGCTCATCCCGCACCTGTCCGACGCGGCCAATCGGTAACGCCGAGAGCAGCGGCAGCGGAACGAGTATCGGCACGGTCACGCCGGCTCGATCGAGCCGGCCAGCGCCCGCTTGTCGATCTTGCCGACGCCGGTCACCGGTAGTTTCTCCCGGACCACCAGCCGGTCCGGAGTGACGAACCGGGCCAGCCCCCGGTCGGCCAGGAAGGCCCGCAGCTCCTTGAGCTTCGGTGGCCGGTCGGCCTCGGCGGACAGCACGACCACGGCGCAGACCCGCTCGCCGACGCTCTCGTCCGGCAGGCCGAAGACCGCCACCTGGGCGATCGAGGGGTGCTCGGCGAGGTGGTCCTCGAGCATCGTGGCGGACACGTTCTCCCCGCCCCGGTTGATCACTTCCTTGCTGCGCCCGGCCACGACGAGGTGTCCGGACGGAAGCCGGCGCACCAGGTCACCGGTCTTGTAGAAGCCGTCCGGGGTGAACGCGCCGGCGTTGTACGCGTCGGCCCGGAAGTACCCGCGCAGCGTGTACGGCCCCCGGGTGAACAGCTCGCCCACCTCGCCGGGCGGCACGTCCGCACCGGTTTCGCCGTCCACCACCCGGATCTCGTCGTCCGGGCACAGCGGCCGGCCCTGGGTGCCGTTGACCAGGTCGGCCGGGTCGTCCAGCCGGGTGTAGTTGAGCAGGCCCTCGGCCATGCCGAACACCTGCTGCACCCCGCAGCCCAGCTCCGGGGTGACCCGTTCGGCCAGGCCCTGGTCCAGCTTCGCGCCACCCACCTGGAGCAGCCGCAGGCTGGACCGGTCACTGGTGTCCCAACCGGCCGCCTCGACCCACATCCGGGCCATCGGCGGGACCAGCGCGGTGACCGTCACCCGTTCCCGCTCGACCAGCCGCAGGCCCACGTCCGGGCTGGGCGCCGGGGCGAGCACCGTGGTGGCACCCGCTCCCAGCGCGCCGAGGAAACCGGGGCAGGCCAGCGGGAAGTTGTGCGCGATGGGCAGGCAGGCCAGGTAGACGTCCTCGGCGACCAGCCCGCACACCTCGGCGCTGGCCCGCGCGTTGTAGGCGTAGTCCCGGTGGGTGCGCGGGATCAGCTTGGGTTTGCCCGTGGTGCCACCGGAGATCAACAGCACCGCCACGTCACCCGGGCCGGGCTGGTCCAGCGGCTCCGGGGCCCGTCCCGGCACAGCATCCGGCAGCGGGGCGAAGTCGCCGGGCTCGCCGGCCACCAGCACGTGCTCCAGCTCCGGCACGGCGGCCCGTACCGACGCGGCCAGCCCCCGGTAGTCGAAGCCCTCGTGCCGGTCCGGGATCACGTACGCCCGCGCCTCGGCCAGCCGGACGAAGTGCTCGATCTCCAACTGCCGGTGCGCGGGCAGCGCCAGCACCGGCACCACGCCCAGACGCAGCAGCCCGAACAGGGTCACCGCGAACTCCGGCACGTTGGGCAGCTGCACCACCACCCGGTCACCCGCGCGCAGGCCCAGCTCGCGCAGGCCCTGGGCGCGCGCGTCGGCCAGCCGGTTCAGCTCGGCGTAGCTGTACCGGGAGCCGTCCGGGCGGCCGTCCACCAGCGCGACCGCGTCTCCGGACCGCTCGGCCCACTGCCGCAGCAAGCCGCCCAGCGTCTCGTCCCGCCAGTAGCCCGCCGCCCGGTACCGCTCGGCGTACTCCTCCGGCCAGGGAGTGAACCCCCTCACGACTGGGCCTCCAGCGCGGCGGCGACCTCCTCGTCGGACATCGCGGCGATCTCGCAGAAGATCTCCGCGACCTTGTCCAGCCGCCCTTCGCTCGGTTCCGCGCGGCGCATCCGCTCGGCCAGCCCGGCCACCGTGGGCGCGCCGAACAGCATGCGCACCGAGACGCCGGAGGTGTCCAGCACCTCGCGCAGCTCGCTGACCAGTGCGGTTGCCAGCAGCGAGTCGCCACCGGCGGCGAAGAACTCCTGCGTCACGTCCACCGAGTCCAGGTCGGCCAGCTGCAGGGTCTCGGCCCAGACCAGCGCGATGGCCTTCTCCAGGTGGTCGCGCGGGGCCACCCGGCCGGCGCCCGACCCGGCCGCCGAGGCGACCAGCGCGCGCACCGCCTTGCGGTCCACCTTCCCGTTCGCGGTCAGCGGCAGGCGGTCCACCCGCACCACCCGTTCGGGGATCATGTGCGGCGGCAGCAGATCGGCCAGCCCGGCCTTGACGGCTTCGACCGTGGCGTTCGTGGCCAGCTCGACGCCCGCGCCCAACTGGCCGCCAACCAGCGCGGCGGCCGCCGCGCGCACCCCGTCGGCCGAGGACAGCGCCGCCTCCACCTCACCCAGCTCCACCCGGAAGCCGCGCACCTTCACCTGGTCGTCACGCCGGCCGAGGAACTCCACGTTCCCGCCCGGCCGGTACCGGGCCAGGTCACCGGTGCGGTACCAACGACGGCCGGCGTGCTCCACGAACCGGTCGGCGGTGCGCTCCGGGTCGGCCCGGTAGCCCCGCGCCACCCCGTCGCCGCCGATCCACAGCTCGCCGGCCACCCAGTCCGGGCAGTCCCGGCCCAGCTCGTCCACCACGCGCAGGGCCACCCCGCGCAGCGGGCGGCCGTAGGGCACGGACTGCCAGTCGGCCGGCACGTTCTCCGGGTCGACCTCGCACTCCGTGGAGTGGATGGCCGTCTCGGTGGTGCCCCCGAGGCCGACGAACCGGCAGCCGGGCGCCGCTTCGGCGAGCCGGCCGGGGAGGTCCACACCCACCCGGTCACCGCCGAGCAGCACCACCCGCAGCGAGCGCAACTGGTCCGTCGCGCCGGCCGCACGCAGCGTGGCGTCCAGCAGCTGCGGCACGCAGTTGAGCACGGTCACCTCGTGCTGGGCGATCAGCCGCGCCCACTCCTGCGGGTCCTTGCGGGCGGCCTCGTCGAGCACGACCACCGCTCCGCCCACCGACAGCGGACCGAACAGGTCGAACACGGAGAGGTCGAAGTCCAGCGCGGACACCCCGAGGGTGCGGTCGGCCGGGCCCAGCCCGTAGCGCTCGCACAGGTCGGAGATGGTGGCCATGGCCGCGCGGTGCGGCACCTCCACGCCCTTCGGCTCGCCGGTGGACCCCGAGGTGAACAACACGTAGGCCAACCGGTCCGGGTCGCCCGGCACCGACCCGCCCACCGGGTCGGCCTTCAGCGCTTCGGCCAGCTCGGCCCGGTCCAGCAGCACCCGGAAACCGGCCACCGAGGCGATCCGCTCGGCCCGGGCCGGCGGCTGCTCGATGCCCACCGGCACGTACGCGGCACCGGCCGCCAGCGCACCCAGCGCCGCGATCACCTGGTCCGGCCCCTTGGGCAGGGAAACCCCGACCAGGTCACCGGGCACCACCCCGCGCGCGGCCAGCGCGCCGGCCACCCGCAGCGCCCGCTCAGCCAGCTCGCCGTAGCTCAGCGCGCCGTCCCCCCACAGCACCGCCGGGGCGTCCGGCCGGGTCCGGGCCAGCTCGAAGAAGCCCTGGTGCAGCGTCCAATCGGTGCCGATTCCGGGCTGCCCGTTGACCCGCTCGCGGATCTCCCTCTGGTCCGCCGGCAGCAGCTCGCCGACCGGTGCGGTCCAGGTGTCCGCCTCGCTGGCCAGCCCGCGCAGCAGGCCGGCGAACGCGTCGAACATGGCGTCCACGGTGCCCTCGGCGAACTCCCGGGCGCGGATGTCCCAGTTCACCAGCAGGCCGCCGGAGACCTCGGTGACCTGGGCGTCCAGCAGCACCTGCGGACCCTGGGAGATGATCCACACCGCCTCGCCGAACAGCTCGGTGACCTCGGGCGCGAACAGCTCACCCAGGTTCAGCGCGCTGGTGAACACCACCGGCGCCAGCACCTGCTGGCCGCGCAGCCGGGCCAGGTCGCGCAGCACCTCGACGCCGGAGTGGTCGGCGTGCGCGGCGTCCGCGTGCAGGCGGGACTGGGTGGCGCGCACCCGCTCGGCGAAGCCGAGCGGCTCGGTCAGGTCCACCGCGAGCAGCACCGAGCTGGTGAAGTCTCCGATCAGCAGCCCGACGTCCGGGTCCACCGGCGCCCGGTCGAACATCGGCACGTTCAGCAGGAACCGCTGGTTGCCGCTCCACGCGCCGAGCACCTCGGCGAACGCGGTGGCCACCGAGGCGGCGAGGGTGACCCCGTAGCCCCTGGCGTAGCCGGCCAGCTGCTCCCACTCGTCGGCCGGCAGCCACACGTGCTTGCGCACCACAATGGGAGGCCCGGCCACCGGGTGGCGCCCCTCGGACCCGCCCGGCCCACCCGCTGCCAGCGGCAGGTCGGGGGTGCCGGGCAGCTCGTCCAGCCGGGCCCGCCAGTAGCCGGCCGCGCGCTCGGCGGCCTCGGCCCGGGCGGCCGGGCGGCTGGCCAGGTACTCCCGGTAGCTGTAGCCGATCGGCGGCAGCTCTTCGTCCTCGCCGTTGTACAAAGCGGCGAGTTCGGCGAGCAGCATCCGGTAGCTGACCGCGTCGGCGGCCACCATGTCCACGTCCAGGTGCAGGCGGGTGCGGCCGTCGGGCAGCAGGGACAGCGCGGTGGCCAGGACCTCGCCCGCCTCGATGTCCAGCATCTGGTGCGAGTAGGCGTCCCGCACCCGCTCCAGCTCCCGCTCGGCCTCAGCCGGGTCCTGCTCGCGCAGGTCGTGCACGGCCAGCCCCCGCCAGCCGGACTCGGCGGCGATCCGCTGCCGGCCGTTGTCGCTGACCCGCACCCGGAGCATGTCGTGCCGGGCCACCAGCCGGTGCAGCGCGTCGGCCAGCCGCTCCGGGTCCACCGGGCTGCCGCCAGCGCGCTCGAACTCGGTGTAGAGATGGGCGGCGACACCGCCCAGGCGCTGGTCGGCGTCCCGCCCGACCCAGTAGGCGTGCTGCATCAGCGCGAGGTCGAACTCCTCGCCCTCATCCAGCTCTGGGCCAGCTTGGGCGACCGGCTCGGGAGCCACCGCCGCGCTCTTCGCCCGGGACGCCGCGCCGGCCCGCCGCGCGGCCAGCAGCGCCGACCACGCGTTCAGGGTCGGGTGCTCGGCCAGCTCGGCGAAATCGATCTCCAGGCCTTCCCGCCGCCAGTCCGCGACCAGGCGCATCAGCGAAATCGACTCCAGGCCCAGCTCGAACAGGTTCTGGCTGGCCGCGACCTCCTCGGGGGTCTCCTCCAGCAGCTCCGCCAGCTGGGCACCCAACTCCTCCGCGACCGCCTCGGCCGGCTTGGTCACGACGCCACCTCCCCGGCGGACAGCCGCGCATCCTCCGGTACCAGGAACCGGCTGATGCTGCGTAACTTCTCCCTGGTCTCCTCGAACTCCCGCTCCGGGACGGACTGGCCGACCACGCCGGCGCCGGCCCGCAGCCAGGTCTTCCCGTCCTGCTCGAACACAGTGCGCAGCACCAGCGCGGCGTCCAGCGCCCCGGTGGAGTCGCACACCACCACGGCGCCGCCGTACAGCCCGCGCGGCTGGCTCTCGTAGCGGTGAATGGCCTGGCAGGCCTCCGGCTTGGGCAGCCCGGAGGCGGTCACCGCCGGGAACAGCCCGGCCATCGCGTGCCAGCCGTTGCGTCCCTGGTCCAGCTGTCCGCTGACCCGCGAGGCCAGGTGCTGCACGCTCCCCCGCCTGCGCACCACCATGAACTCGTCCACCCGCACCGAACCGTCCCGGCACAGCTCGCGCAGCTCCTCCTGCGCGCCGCGAACGGAGACCGCGTGCTCGTAGACCTCCTTCGGGTCGTTCACCAGCTCGTCGCGCAGGTCGGCGTCGGTGGCCGGGTTGCCCGAGAGCGCCCGGGTGCCGGCCAGCGGCTGGGTGGTGACCCCGCCGTCGGCGCTCACCTCGACCACCGTCTCCGGGCTGAACCCGGTGGCGTGCAGGCCGCCCAGGTCCAGCAGGAACGACCGCGCCGGGGTGTTACCGGACCGGCCGGCCAGGTAGGTGGCGGGCAGGTCGACCCGGCCGGGCACCGGCACGACCCGGGACAGGATGACCTTCTGCAACCGGTGCCGCTGGATGTCCGCGACGGCGGCCTCGACCGCGCCCCGGTAGTCGTCGTAGCCGTGCATCTCGTCGGCCAGGTCCCGCGCCGGCGGCGCGGGCGGCGTGTCCGAGAGCATGCTGATCTCCCGGCACAGCTCGGCCAGCTCGTCGAGGCGCAACGCCCGCAGGTCGGCCTCCCCCTCGGTCAGGCTGACCTCCCGGCGCGGGATCACCAGGTGCGCCAGGGTCGCGTCACCGGCCGCCTCCGGCATCCCGTGCAACAGGTAGGACAGCTCGAAGGCCAGCCAGCCGTAGGCCCGCCAGTCCTCGATGCCGCTGCCCGCGAGCAATGCGCGGATCTGCTGCAGCGGCTCGGCTCCGGTGGGCTCGGCGTGCCAGCCGTCCGGCCCCCGGAAACGGATCTCCTTGGCGTTCAGCACGATTTCCTGCGCGGCGCCGAACCCGACGGTCACCCCGCCCTGGCGCTCGAACAGCAGGAACGGCCCCTCGGCACGCCGGGCCAGCCCGGTCGCGCCGACCACCGGGTCGACGCCGAGGCCGATGCTGGTGCGCGCGTAGCGGAACTCGCCGGTCTCCGAGACGGGGCCGGCCTGGCGGGTGCGCTCAGACATGCCGCTGCCCGGTGCCAAGGCTCGTTCCGCTGACGCTGCTCTCGGTGCCGATGCTCGTTCCGCTGACGCTGCTCTCGGTGTTGCCGGTCTCGGCCATCCGTTCCCGGAGGCTGGCCGGTCGCATGTCCGTCCACACCCGCTCGATGTACTCCAGGCAGGGCTGCCGCCCGTCCGGGCCGAACGCGGTGGACCAGCCGTCCGGCACGGGGACGAACGTCGGCCACAGCGAGTACTGTCCCTCGGCGTTCACCAACGCGTAGAACGTCCCGCTCTCGTCGTCGAACGGGTTGTCGGACATGGGTGTTCCTCCAGAAGATCTGTTGTGAGCGCTCGAGCACGGCGAACTCATCGCGACCGGCGGAGGCCGGCGAGCAGCGTCAGACAAGGTTTCACTCATCTATATTTAGGCCAGGCTAACTAAACACAAATGGCAAGCCGAGGCCCATCCGAGTGAGAGCAAAGTCATCAGTCGATCACGGCCGGTAACGTGAACCGTCCAAACGAGCCCGGCCGTTCCCCCTTCCGTCGAACATCCTTAGGGAAGGCGGCGTAGTTAGGCAAGGCTTGCCTGATACTCAAATTGCGGGCTTGCTCACCCTGCCCAGTCGAAAACCGGGCCGGAGCCCCGAGCCGGTGACCCGTCGGTCGGGCGACCTCGTCTCCGGCCGGGGCTTGGCCCGGACCGTGACCTGATCGCCCACTCCGGCTCGCGCAACCAGAGTGACAGTCGAGGAGGCATCGTTGGGGTGATCGCCGTTTCTGGCGGTTCCGCCGCGAAAATCGAGGCTGAACCGCCACAGTTGGCGATCACCCTTGCCCCTCCACCACTGGAATCGATGGTCAACAGGGCACCACGGCCATGCCGGACGCCCCAGAGCGACCACCGTGCCCTGTTGACCACTGATCACGGGATGAATGCCACCGGGCGGGAGCTGGCGACGATCACGCCCCGGTCAGGGAGTGGGGGCGATGACCAGCCGGGCGATCCGGGCGTCCCGGAACTCGAAGGTCATCGGGCCGGTGCCGTTGTACCCGTCCCCGGTCACCTTCAGCGTGGCGACCACCCGGTCCGGATCGTCGGTGCGCTCCAGCCCGACCAGCTCGAAGTGCGAGCGCTTGCCGATGTTGTCGGTGCGGTTCCAGGACGCCACGCCGTCCCGGCCGTGGAACACCCGGCCCCAGTCGTCCAGCACGGCGTCCTCGGTGAACGCGTCCAGGAACGCGTCGGAGTCGCCGCTGTTCGTCGCGTCGATGAACGCCCGAAGGGCGGCGGGCACGGGCTCACTCATGACCTCTGATCCTCTCGGTCACCGGTGGACAACCGCCCGCCGGCTCGGCTTGGCTGGTCGACCATGACCCCGATCATGCTGACCGACGACCAGGTGGCCGCGACACTCGACCTGGACACCGCGATCGCCAGCCAGCGCGAGGCGTTCACCGCGCTGGGCAACGGCACCGCCCGGCTCGCGGAGAAGGTCGCACTGCCCAACCCGGCGGACGGGTCGGTGGCGCTCTGCTACGTCAGCCGGCTGTCCGAGGAGCACGGCGCGGTGTGCAAGCTGGTGGACGTCCACCCCGGCAACGCCGCGCTCAACCTGCCCACGATCAACGCAACGGTGCTGGTCCTGGACGGGCCGACCGGCCGGCTGGCCGCGCTGCTCGAGGCGACCCGGCTGACCGAGATCCGCACCGCCGCCGGTTCCGCCGTGGCCGCCGACGCGCTGGCCCCGCCGGACGCCGACGAGCTGGCCGTGCTCGGGTCGGGGGTGCAGGGCCGGGCGCACGTGCGCGCGCTGCACCGGGTGCGACCGCTGCGCCGGGTCCGGGTGTGGAGCCCCAACCCGGGCCGCCGGGACGACGCCGCCGCCGAGCTGGCCGCCGAACTGGGCATCGAGGTGCGCGCGGTGGCCAGCCCGGCCGAGGCGGTGCAGGGCGCTCCGCTGGTGGCGGCCTGCACGCTCAGCGACACCCCGGTGGTGCGGGCCGCCGACCTGGCCCCCGGCGCGACCGTGCTCAGCGTGGGCTCCTTCGAGGCGGACCGGTCCGAGGTGGACGCCGAGCTGGTCCGCACGGCGCGGGTGGTGGTGGACCACGTCGACACCTCCCTCACCCACGCCGGCCCGGTGGTGCGAGCCATCGCGGCCGGCGAGCTGGAAGCCGGCGAGCTGGTCTCCCTCGGCGAGGTGCTGGTGGGGAGCCGGCCCGGCCGGACCGGCCCGGACCAGGTGGTCTTCTACAACAGCGTGGGTCTCGGGGTGCAGGACGCGGCGGCCGCGCACGCGGTGCTCGCCGCCCACCGCCGCGAGCACCGGTAGTCAACCGGTAAGCAACGGTTGGCCTGAGCGCCGAGAATCCCACCGGTCAACCCGCGCCGAGCCCTTTCCGCCCGTCCCCCGGACAGGTGAAGCTGCCACACAACCGGAAACGAGGGGGTTAACGGTGCGCGGTGACAGTTTGTTCGGGACCGGCGAACGAGGGGTTTTCCGGCGCACCCTGCCGGCCCCGGAGGAACACCAGGAACGCCGGCTGACCCGGGTACTCGGCCTCGGCCAGCTCACCCTGCTCGGCGTGGGCGCGATCATCGGCGCCGGCATCTTCAGCCTGGCCGGCGCGGTGGCGAAGAACACGGCGGGGCCGGCGGTGCTGCTCTCCTTCCTGATCGCCGGGGTGGCCTCGCTGTGCGCCGCGTTCGCCTACGCGGAGTTCGCCGGCATGGTGCCCAGGGCCGGCTCCTCCTACACCTACGGCTCCGCCGTGCTGGGCGAGCTGGTCGGCTGGGTCATCGGCTGGGACCTGCTGCTGGAGTACACGGCGATCGTGGCGGCGGTGTCCAGCGGCATGTCCGGCTACGTGGGCTACCTGCTCAACGCGGTCGGCGTGCACCTGCCGGCCTGGATGCTCGGGGCGCCAGGCACCGGGGAGGGCCACCGGGTGGACCTCATCGCGATGCTCATCTGTGTCGGCGTGGCCTGGCTGCTGAACCGGGGCACCCGGGCCTCGGCCCGGGTGGACGTGGCGCTCACCGTGATCAAGATCGGCGTGGTGCTGCTGGTCGTCGTGGTCGGCCTCGCCCTGGTCAAACCGGCCAACCTGACACCGTTCGCGCCGTTCGGCTTCGGCGGCGCGGTGGCCGGCGCGGCCACCGTGTTCTTCGCGGTGTTCGGCTACGACGCGCTGTCCACCGCGGCCGAGGAGTCCGTCCAGGCCCGCAAGCACCTGCCCAAGGCGATGATCTACTCGCTGGCCATCTCGATGGTGCTCTACGTGCTGGCCTGCATCGTACTCACCGGGATGGTGCACTACAGCGAGCTGGACCCGAAGAGCGGCTTCTCCGCCGCGTTCGCCTCGGTCGGGCTGGGCGGGGTGGGCACGGTGATCGCGGTCGGCGCGGTGCTGGGCATCGTCACGGTCAGCTTCTCGTTCATGCTGGGCGCCTCCCGGCTGTGGTACGCGCTGAGCCGGGACGGCCTGATGCCGCGCTGGTTCGGCGAGCTGCACCCCCGCCACCGGGTGCCGCACCGGGCCACCTGGGTTCTCGGCGTCGCGGCGGCGCTGCTGGCCGGCTGGCTGCCGGTGGACGAGGTCGCCCAGTTGACCAACATCGGCGTGCTGTTCGCGTTCGTCATCGTGACGGCGGCGGTGATCGTGATCAGGTACCGGCGGCCGGACCTGCCGCGCGGCTTCCGCTGCCCCTGGATGCCCTGGGTGCCCCTGCTCGGCATCGCCTTCTCGATCTGGCTGATGGCCTTCCTCAGCCTGGAGACCTGGCTACGGCTGGGCGCCTGGCTGCTGCTCGGGCTGGTGGTCTACGCGTTGTACGGCTACCGCAACACCCGGCGGGTGCTGCCCGGCGGGTCGGTGAACCTGGCCGACCTGTCCCGGCTGGGAGACGCGGAGGACGCTCAGCGGGCCGACACGGCCTTGGGGTCGACCAGCACGAAGGACTGACCGTCGTCGCTGGTGTAGTAGACCTCACGTTCGCTGCCGGTGATCAGTTTCCGGGTGCTGCGGCCCTTCGTATCGGGCGTCGGCACGACGTACTGCTTGTAGTAACCGTTGCGCTGCGGGGGCAGCGACTGGTCGTTGTTGGGGTACGCCGTGGACGCCACCTTGGCCCCGCTGCCGGAGACGCGCTGGTACAGCTGCCCCACCTCGACCGGGAGCGCGCACATCGCCCGCAGCGGCATCGAGGACGAGGACAGCCGGCCGGGAGTCACCGGGCTGGGCGCCGGGCAGTTCGGGTCGGTCGGGCTGCCCCGGCCCACGTAGGCCTGGGGCGGCGGGGAGGGCTGGGCCGACGCGGCGGCGCTGGGCTCGGCGGAAGGCGCGGCGGTCTCGGAGCTGTCCACCGGCAGCGGCGGCGGCGCGGTTACCACCGGGGCCTCGCCGCAGCCGGCCACCAGGCCGGCGGCCAGGCCGCCCAACAGCAGCGCGGTGATCAGGCCGGACGCCCTCACGCGCCACTCCTCGGCCGGCCGGCACCGCTCCGGCCGCGGGCGCCCCGGCGGGCGTCCCACGCGCCGGAGGCCAGGTCGGCCAGGGTGGCGACGCCGGCGCACAGCGGCAGGAGCACCACAATCGCCAGCGCCACCTGGAACGGGAATTCCAGCTGGGTGATCCACAGTTCGAGTGAGTCCCACCAGTTCGCCAGGGAGCGCAGCACGCCTCACAGGGTAGACAAGACCGATTCGGACTAAGTTCGAGCCCATGTTCGCCGTATACGCAGCCGAGCCCAACGCCGAGAACCCGCTGGCCGCCCTCGCCGCCGGGGAGCGCCCCGACCCGGTCGCCCCCGACGGCTGGGTGACCGTCCGGGTGAGCGCCGCGAGCCTGAACATGCACGACATCTGGACGCTGCGCGGCGTCGGGATCAAGGCCGACCAGTTCCCCATGATCCTGGGCTGCGACGGCGCCGGCACCCTGGACGACGGCACCGAGGTGGTGGTGCACTCGGTCATCGGCGACCCGGCGTGGAGCGGCGACGAGACCCTGGACCCCCGGCGCACCCTGCTCACCGAGAAGCACCAGGGCACCTTCGCGGAGTCCGTGGTGGTACCGGCGCTCAACGTGGTGGCCAAGCCGGCCGGGCTGTCCCCGGTGCACGCGGCCGGGATGGGCACCGCGTGGCTCACCGCCTACCGGATGCTGTTCACCAAGTCCGGGCTGCGCCCGGGGCAGACCATGCTGGTGCAGGGCGCCTCCGGCGGGGTGTCCACCGCGCTCATCCAACTGGGCCGGGCGGCCGGCCTGCGGGTCTGGGTGACCGGGCGCAGCGACGAGAAGCGCGCGCTGGCCGAAAAGCTGGGCGCGCACTCCACCTTCGCCTCCGGGGAGCGGCTGCCGGAGAAGGTGGACGGCGTCTTCGAGACCGTGGGCGAGGCCACCTGGAGCCACTCCATGCGCGCGCTGCGGCCGGGCGGCGTGATCGTCTGCTCCGGGTCGACCAGTGGCCCGAACCCGGGCGCTGACCTGCAACGACTGTTCTTCCTGCAGCTCCGGGTGGTCGGTTCGACGATGGGCACCCTGGACGAGCTGCGGGACCTGCTGGCCTTCGTGCAGACGGCCGGCATCGTGCCCGAGGTGGGCCTGGAACTGCCCATGGAGCGGGCCGAGGAAGGCTTCCGCGCTATGCTCGAGGGGCAGACCGCCGGGAAGATCGTCTTCACTCGACAGTGAGCTTGCGGTCACGAATAGTTACCTGAATCACACCATTGACCGGGGGCGTGTGCCACTTTAGTGCCATGAGACGTACACTCATTGCTCGTGATTAGTCCAATGGTGCCTTCGCCGCGCTCCCCCGAGCGTGACGCAAGCGTGGTAGACCTGCTCGACCGCGCCGACCGCGCGGTCGACGCGGTGCTCACCCCGGTCACCGAAGGTGAAGGCCTGAGCCGGGAGGGCTGGCGCGTGCTGTTGCTGCTGTCCCGGGGCGGCGGCCGCAGCATGGGCGAGATCGCCGAGCACGCCGCCGTGCCCAACCCGACCGCTACCCGCGTGGTGGACCGGCTGGTGTCCCAGTCACTGGCCTTCCGCCGCAACGACCCCACCGACCGCCGCCGCGTACTGGTTCACCTGTCCGCCGACGGCCGGCACGTGGTGGAGCGGGTCAGCCAGCAGCTCGAGGCCCGCGTGGACGGCGCACTGGGCGCCCTGACCCTGAACGGCACCGCCCTGGGCGCACTGCTCACCCAGCTCACCGGCGCCCGGGTCGAGTAGACCTACCGCCCGGGACGCCGCACCAGCTCAGCGGGAACCACCCGCACCGGGAACGGCCGTTCCGCCAAGAACTCCTCCTCGTCCTTGACCACCGCAACCTGCTGGAAATGGCCGGACTGATCCGCCTCGAACACCGTGAGCACCAGCTCTTGCGGGTCGACCAACCAGTAGCTGGCCACCCCCATCCGCTCGTACGCGGCCTTCTTGGTGTGCAAGTCGTAGAGCGTCGTACTCGGGGAGAGCACCTCGACAGCCAGCAACGGCGCGGTCGGCAAGTTCTTGTCGGTCAGGTCGGCCTCTCGGGCCACCAACAAGTCGGGCTGCAGCTCGGTACTCCGCGATGGCTGGACGGCGAACGGCGCGATCAGCAGCTCCATCTCGTCCGGACATGCCACCTCCAGGCGCATCCCGAGCAACACGATCACCCGCTGGTGCCGCCTGCCCGGCGCGGGGCTCACGATGAGCACTCCGTCCAGAAGCTCGTAGCGGCGGCCGTCATCGGGCATTCCCGCCAGGTCGTCGACCGTGAGCGGGCCGCTGCCGGGGCCGAACAGGTCCGTGGTCACGGATGTCATGGTCCCTCCTTTTCCGCATGGTGACCAGTACACCGGGAGGTACCGACAGAACCGGGCTACTCGGAAGCCACCCGCCGGAGCAGGCGCTCGACAGCCGCCAGCAGCGGCAGGAGGTCGTTGACCAGGGTCGCTCGCACGACGCTGTGGGCCGTGTCGAAGTACCGATGCGCCAGGTGGTTCCGCATCCCCCGCACGTCGGCCCAGGGCACGTCCGGCTCATACTCCAGCAACTCCGGCCCTAACGCGCCAACCGCCTCACCGATCTCGATCAGCCGGACGCGGACCGCATCGAATATCAGCCCATCGTCCAGATCGCCGCGCTTGGTGTGCTCGGAGATCGCGGCGACCGCCGCCAGGACGGACGTCCCCCAGACGTTGACGGTCATTCCGACTCACAACGGAACCGCTTCGGCGAGCACCTCAACCCGAACGCCCGGCTTCAGCATCGCGGCCGGCACGACGTCGACACTTACCTTGAGCAGCTCGGTCAGCTCCCGACGCAAGCCGGCCAGCGAGATCAGGCCGACCCCGTCGTCCAGATCAACCAGCAGGTCGATGTCGCTTTCCTGTCCGTCCTCGGCTCTGGCGACACTGCCGAATACCCGCACGTTGCGCGCGCCCCGGCGCTCAGCCACCGCCAGAACCGCACGCCGGTGACGCCGCAGGCGCCGGCCCAGTGGGGTGTCCGGCAGCCCGAGCTGACGGCGTGGCGCGGGGACGAGGCCAAAGGTCAGTTCGTGCCCGGTGGCCTCGATGAGTTTGGTGAGAGTCCCCAGTCCTGGCTCTCGGCGGTCGGACTCATAAGCGCTGATGACGGACTGCGCGACACCGGCGCGTCGGGCCAGCTCGGTCTGCGAAAGCCGGCCTATTTCTTGGACTTGGCCTTGTCGCCGGCCTCGTCGGTGGACAGCGCGGCGACGAAGGCCTCCTGCGGGACCTCCACCCGGCCGATGGTCTTCATCCGCTTCTTGCCCTCCTTCTGCTTCTCCAGCAGCTTGCGCTTGCGGGTGATGTCACCGCCGTAGCACTTGGCCAGCACGTCCTTGCGGATGGCGCGGATGTTCTCCCGGGCGATGATCCGCGAGCCGATGGCCGCCTGGATCGGCACCTCGAACTGCTGGCGCGGGATCAGCTCGCGCAGCTTGCTGGCCATCGTCGTGCCGTAGGCGTAGGCCGAGTCCTTGTGCCGGATCGCGGAGAACGCGTCCACGGTCTCGCCCTGCAGCAGGATGTCCACCTTGACCAGGTCGGCCACCTGCTCGCCGGCCTCCTCGTAGTCCAGCGAGGCGTATCCCCTGGTCCGCGACTTGAGCGCGTCGAAGAAGTCAAAGATGATCTCGGCCAGGGGCATCGTGTAGCGCAGCTCGACCCGGCTCTCGGACAGGTAGTCCATGCCGCCGAGCTGGCCGCGCCGGGTCTGGCACAGCTCCATGATCGCGCCGATGAACTCCGACGGCGCCAGGATGGTCACCTTGACCACCGGCTCGTACACCTCGGCGATCTTGAGTCCGGTGGGCCAGTCGGACGGGTTGGTCACCACCAGCTCGGTGTCGTCCTCGAGCACCACCCGGTACACCACGTTCGGCGCGGTGGAGATCAGGTCCAGGCCGGCCTCCCGCTCGAGCCGGTCACGGGTGATCTCCAGGTGCAACAGGCCGAGGAACCCGCACCGGAAGCCGAAGCCCAGCGCGGTCGACGTCTCCGGCTCGTAGGTCAGCGCGGCGTCGTTGAGCCGCAGCTTGTCCAGCGCCTCGCGCAGCTCCGGGTAGTCCGACCCGTCGACCGGGTAGAGCCCCGAGTAGACCATCGGGCGCGGTTCGCGGTAGCCGGTGAGCGCCTCGGTCGCGCCGTGCCGCTGCGCGGTGACGGTGTCGCCGACCTTCGACTGGCGGACGTCCTTCACGCCGGTGATCAGGTAACCCACCTCGCCGACCCCGAGGCCCTCGGACGGCTTGGGCTCCGGTGAGACGATGCCCACCTCGAGCAGCTCGTGGGTGGCGCCGGTGGACATCATCTTGATCCGCTGCCTCGGCGTGATCTTGCCGTCCACCACCCGGATGTAGGTGACCACGCCCCGGTAGGTGTCGTAGACCGAATCGAAGATCATCGCCCGGGGCGGCGCGTCCGACTCGCCGACCGGCGGGGGCACCAGCCGCACCACCTCGTCGAGCAGCTCCCGCACGCCCGTCCCGGTCTTCGCGCTGACCCGCATGACGTCGCTCGGCTCACACCCGACGATGTGCGCCAGCTCGGCGGCGTAGCGGTCCGGGTCGGCCGCCGGCAGGTCGATCTTGTTCAGCACCGGGATGATGGTGAGGTCCTTCTCCAGCGCCAGGTAGAGGTTGGCCAGCGTCTGCGCCTCGATCCCCTGCGCGGCGTCCACCAGCAGGATCGCGCCCTCGCAGGCCTCCAGCGCGCGGGACACCTCGTAGGTGAAGTCCACGTGGCCCGGGGTGTCGATCAGGTGCAGGACGTGGTCCTCGCCCCCGACCTGCCAGGGCAGGCGCACGTTCTGGGCCTTGATGGTGATGCCGCGCTCGCGCTCGATGTCCATGCGGTCCAGGTACTGGGCGCGGTAGCTGCGCTCGTCGAGCACGCCGGTGAGCTGCAGCATGCGGTCGGCCAGGGTGGACTTCCCGTGGTCGATGTGCGCGATGATGCAGAAGTTGCGGATCCGCTCCGGCGCGGTGAACGTACGGTCGGCGAACGTGGTCACTCGGGTCCTTCGCTAAGTGGGTTCCCCAATATCGTCGCACGTCCGCGGGAGCGGTCCCCGCGCCGGAGCGGCCCAGGGTCAGCGCACCGGCGCCCCCGACTCGACGGGCAGCCCCGCCTCGGCCCAGTCCTGGATGCCCTCGCGGTACTTGCGGACGTTCGTGTACCCGAGGGCGGCCAGCTTGGCCGCCACCTGCTCGCTGTTCTGGCAGGCCACGTTGGAGCAGTAGGTGACGATCGCGGCGGCCCGGTCCGGCAGCAGCCCGCCGGCCCGCGCGTCGACCTCGTCGGCGACCAGGTTCACCGCGCCGGGCAGGTGGGCCTGCTCGTAGTACGACTCCGGCAGGGCGTCGACAACGGTTACCGTGCCGGCATCGACGGCGGCACGCAGCTCTTCCCGGGTGATCAAGGCGGTCATGAGTGGTTCCTCCCAGTTATGCGGACTATGGTCCGAATATGCCTCTCGAAGTTATCGGACCGCGGTCCGGTTCGTCAACGCCGGTGGAGCTCGGCCGCGTTCCGGCCCGGCCCGAGCGCGCCGACGCGGCCCGCAACCGGCGGCGCATCCTGGACGCGGCCGAGCGGTTGTTCGCCGAACACGGCGTGGACGGGGTGAGCCTGGACGCGGTCGCCGCCGAGGCGGGCGTGGGCAAGGGCACCGTTTTCCGCCGGTTCGGCGACAAGTCCGGACTGGCCGCCGCGCTGCTGGACCAGCGGGAGCGCGAGCTGCAGCGGGCCATGCTGGACGGACCGCCACCGCTCGGCCCCGGCGCCCCGCCGGCCGAGCGCGCCGCCGCTTTCACCCGGGCCTACCTGGACTACGTGCTGGCCGCCCCGGAACTGGTGCGGATGTCCGAAACGGCCAGCCCCGGCGCCCGGTACCGCCTGGGTGCCTTCGGGTTCTGGCACACCCACCTGCGGGTGCTGCTCACCGAGGCGGGTCACCCGCCGGCGCTTGCCTCGGTGCTGGCGCACGCCCTGCTCGCGCCGCTGGCCGCCGAGCACCTGCTGGCCCAGCTGTCCGCCGGGACGTCCCGGGCCGTCCTGTGCGCCGGGCTGGGGCGGCATGCCGAGCTGGTGGTCGGCGGGTGAGCGCGGGAACGGGTGCTGCCCCTGCGGGCCCGGCCCACGCGCTAGTCGCTCGTGCAACATCATGTTCACGCAGAGCTGCTTGCCACCCCGGGAACACCCCGGGGACGATCAGGTCATGACCTTCACCCCGCTGCCCAACCTCAACCGCCGGGACGCCGCGACCGCCGTGCTGGCCGCGAAGCGCCGGCTCGGCCTGACCTGGGCGGCCATCGCCGAACGCCTCGAGCGGTCCACCGAGTGGACCACCTCGGCCCTGCTCGGCCAGCAGCCACTGACCGAGGAGCAGGTCAAGACCGTGCGCGCGCTGCTGGACCTGGACGAGGCCGTCGCCGAGGCCCTGCTGCTGCCCCCGCTGCGGGGCGCCGGGGCGGTGGACACCAGCGAGCCGATCGTCTACCGGCTGCAGGAGGCCATCCAGGTCTACGGCACCGCGATCAGCGAGCTGATCCGGGAGGAGTTCGGCGACGGGATCATGAGCGCGATCGACTTCGAGCTGGCCCTGGAGCGGGTGCCCGACCCCAAGGGGGACCGGGTCAAGCTGACCTTGAATGGAAAGTTCCTGCCGTACCGGGTGTGGTGACCTCGGCCGGTCCGGCGGCCTGGCCGACGGCGGCGAGCACCGCGGGCCTGGTCCTCTGGGTGAAGTCGGGGGCGACCCTGGTGACCAGGCCGAGCTTGCGGTCGGCGTTGCTGGGCCGTCCCCGTCCGCGCTTGTAGGCCAGCACCACGCCGTCCTGCAGGATCTCCCCGCCCCAGACGCCCCACGGCTCGGCGCGCTCCAGCGCGCCGGCCAGGCAGCTGGCCTTGAGCGGGCAGGCGGAGCAGAGCGCCTTGGCGACGTTGAGGTCGGCGGGCCGCTCGGCGAACCAGAGCTCGGGGTCGGCCTGGGAGCATGGGGTGCGGTCGCTCTGGCTGGTCTGGCTGGCGTTACTGGTGTGGCTGGCGAGTGATCCCCTCATGCATTCGATCGTGCTCAGCGCGGCGCCGCCGGGCATCAGGGGGAACACCCAGATTCGCCCCGGGGACCCTGAGGCCCTGGCGCACTGTTACCCTGGTAAACCGATTGCCCTGCGTGACCCTCTCTCCCGCCGGGCGCTTGTGAAACACCCGCGCCCACGCGGCGCGCGGCGGACAACGACGAACAGAAGGACCAGAGGCAGTCGCGTGGCCAACATCAAGTCCCAGATCAAGCGGGTCAAGACCAACGAGAAGCGTCGCCTGCGCAACAAGTCGGTGCGCTCCGCGGTCCGGACGGCGATCCGCCGCTTCCGCGAGGCCGTGGAGGCCGGGGACAACGAGCAGATCGTGGAGCGTCAGCGCTTCGCCAGCCGCGCCTTGGACAAGGCCGCGAGCAAGGGCGTCATCCACCGCAACCAGGCGGCGAACAAGAAGGCCGCCATGGCGCAGCGGGTCAACTCGCTGTAGCGGTAGTTCCTTTTCGCACCGGGTGTAACACCCGTCCACCGGCTGGCGACTAACCAGTCGAAGAGACTTTCCCGCGGTGCCAATCGGCGGCGCTGTCCACTCCCGTGGGGCAGCGCCGCCGAGCTGTTTCCGCTGGTGGCCTTCAGGCGCGTTCGCGAGAGCGGAGCCGGCGCGGCATCCGGGCGTCCTGGAAGCCCACCGCCCGGGCGGCCAGCTCGACGCTCTCCCCCTGCCCGATCAGCTGCTCCGCCCGTTCCATCCGCAGGGTCTGCTGGTAGCGCAAGGGGGTCAGCCCGGTGGCCTCGGTGAACAGCCTGGTGACCGTGCGCTCGCGGTGACGACCTCGGGCCGGTCCGCCACGTAGTGCATGGCGTACGGCCGGCCGAGGGCGGCCAGCTCGGAGAACACCTGCGCCGGGCCGGCGAGGTCCAGCAGGTGCAGGCCCGGGGCGAGCAGGAAGACCACGCGGTGCACGATCCGGTCAGCCTACCGGCGAGGCTGCCCCGGTCACCTGCGCGGTGCTGGCGATGGTGGCGAACCGCCCGGCCAGGACGTACTCGGTGCGCGCCACGATGTCCTCCACCCGCATCGTCGCCGGGTCGGCGAGCACCTCGGCCAGGCTCCGGTCATCCGGGGCGGTCCAGTGCGGCAGCGGGGTGGTTGCGGTCGCATCGGTCACGAAGGTGACCCGGTAGCCCAGGTCGGAGGCGATCCGGGCGGTCGTCTCACAGCACTGCTCGGTGCGGATACCGGAGACGCAGACGTCGGTGACGCCCCGCTCGGTGAGCAGTTTGCCCAGGTTGGTAGTGGTGAAAGCGTTGTGGGCGGTCTTGGTCAGCACCGGCTCCGCCTCCCGTGGGACCAGGCCGTCGAGGGGGCGCACGTACCCTGTGGCCGGGTCGAACACCGTTCCGGTGCCCGGCTCCGCGTGTAGCACCCACACCACCAGATGTCCCTCCGCGCGCGACCAGGTCACCAGGTCGTTCACCCTGGCGACGATGTCCGGATTGGAGAGCGCGGCCCAGCTCTCCCGCCGCCGGAACGACTCCTGCGCATCCACCACGAGCAAGGCTTTGGTCATAGCCACAGCCAACCGCGTTGAGGCGGGTGCGGCCAGGCGTGTTCCGGCCCGATCCCGGAACGATCCGGTCACCGCTGGCGAGCGGTTAGCGGAGGCCGTGGGCGGCGACTATGCGGAGGACGGCGCGTTGGAGGGCGTAGTCGGCGTCGGCGGCCACGCCCTTGACGTCGGCGTTCACCTCGGCGACCGCCGCCATTGCGGTGGCGATGCCGGCGGGGCGCCAGCCCCGGGCCTGGGATTGGGCCTTGCGCACCTTCCAGGGCGGCATGCCGAGCTGGCCGGCCATCCGGAACGGGTCACCCCGGCCGGCGGCCCCGACCTTCGCCACCGTGCGCACCGCATCGGCCAGCGCGTCCGCGACCAGCACGGACGGCACGCCGAGCAGCTGGGCCCAGCGCAACGCCTCCAGCGCGCCGGCCCGGTCGCCGGTGATCGCCTTCTCCGCCACCGCGAACCCGGTCACCTCGGCCCGGCCACGGTGGTAGCGGCGCACGGCCGCCTCGTCCACCGCGCCGTCGGTGTCCGCGACCAGCTGCGCGGCGGCCGAGGCCAGCTCGCGCAGGTCGTTGCCCACCGCATCGATGAACACCCGGACGCCGTCGGCGGTGATCTTCCCGCCGGCCTGGCGGATCTCCGCCCGCACGAAGTCCACCCGCTCGTCGTACTTGGTCAGCCGGGCGCACTGGGTGACCTCCGCGCCGGCCTTGCGCAGCGCGTCGGCCAGCGCCTTGCCCTTGGCCCCGCCGGCGTGCAGGACCACCAGGCTCACGCCGTCGGCGGGGTCGGCCACGTACTCGGTGATCGCCGAGGCGACCTCCTTGCCGGCATCCTGAGCGGCCTCCAGCACGACCACCCTGGCCTCGGCGAACAGCGACGGGCTGACCATCTCGGCCAGCTCGGCCCTGGTCAGCGAGGCGGCGGCCACCCGGCGCAGCTCGGCGGTGGGGTCGGCGGCCCGCGCGGTGGCCAGCGCCGCCTCCACGGCCCGCTGGACCAGCAACTCCTCGTCGCCGACGATCAGCCGCAGCGGGACCGGCCGGATTGCCGCTGGTTCCTTGCTCACCCGCGCACCGCCTTTCTCCCCCGCCATCTTGTCAGGTCCGTCACGCCGCCCGGATGGATCCCTCAGACACGCCCTCAAGGGTGAGTCCGCTCGCAGATCAACCAACGGGCTGGGCGAAACGGGCGACGTTGACGTAACGTGGTCGGCGGTCCGCCGTCGATGGCGGACCGTGACAACCGAATACGGCTCATCCAGAGGGGCAGAGGGAACGGCCCTACGAAGCCCCGGCAACCGGCGTCTGCCGATCTGCGCGTGTGCCGCCGCGCAGCACGTCCGTCCGGGCGAGGTCGTCGACGATCACGGTGCCAATTCCGACCCGCGAACGCGGGACAGATGAGGAGACCTCGCCATGAGTTCTGCTGTGACTTCCGCCGCCCCGACCAAGACCCTGGACCTCGGCCCGGCCCGGGCGCTCTCCTGTCGGGAGTGCGGCCACCAGATCCCGCTCGCCGCCGAGTTCGCCTGTCCGGAGTGTTTCGGGCCGCTCGAGGTGGCCTACGATTTCGCCGGGGTTACCCGCGAGCGGATCGAGGCCGGACCGAAGTCGATCTGGCGCTACGCCTCCCTGCTGCCGGTGCCGACCAACGTCACCGAGCACCCCAACACCGAGCCCGGGCTGACCCGCCTAGTGCGGGCGGAAAAGCTGGGCAAGGCGCTGGGCATCAAGCGGCTGTGGCTGAAGGACGACACCGGCAACCCCACCCACTCGTTCAAGGACCGCGTGGTCGCGGTGGCCCTGGCCGCCGCCCGTGAGCTGGGCTTCACGGTGCTGGCCTGCCCGTCCACCGGCAACCTGGCCAACGCGGTGGCGGCGGCCGCCGCGCGCGCCGGCTGGCGGTCCGTGGTGCTGATCCCGAAGTCGCTGGAGCAGGCCAAGATCCAGATGACGGCGGTGTACGGCGGCACGCTGATCGCCGTGGACGGCAACTACGACGACGTGAACCGGCTGGCCACCGAGCTGGCCGCCGAGGAGGAGGACTGGGCGTTCGTGAACGTGAACGTCCGGCCCTACTACGCGGAGGGCTCCAAGACGCTCGGCTACGAGGTGGCCGAGCAGCTGGGCTGGCGACTGCCCGGACAGGTGGTGATCCCGGTGGCTTCCGGCTCGCAGCTGACCAAGGTGGACAAGGCGTTCGGCGAGCTGGGCAAGCTCGGTCTGGTGGAGCCGACCCCGTACCGGGTGTTCGGCGCCCAGGCCACCGGGTGCTCGCCGGTCGCCACCGCGTTCGCCGAGGGCACCGACGTGGTCCGCCCGGTGCGGCCGGACACCATCGCCCGCTCGCTGGCCATCGGCAACCCGGCCGACGGCCCGTACGTGCTGGACACCGTGCGCCGCACCAACGGCGCGGTGGCCGACGTGTCGGACGCCGAGGTGGTGGACGCGATCCAGCTGCTCGCCCGTACCGAGGGCATCTTCGCCGAGACCGCCGGTGGCGTCACCGTGGCGTGCGCCCGCAAGCTGGTCGAGTCCGGCCAGCTGGACCCGGACGCTGACACCGTGCTGCTGATCACCGGCGACGGGTTGAAGACCCTCGACGCGGTGGCCGGCCACGTCGGCCCGACGGCGACCGTGTCCACCTCCACCGCCGAGGTCCGCCGCGCGCTGAGCGGCTGACGCAGAGCGCGGAGCCGGCCCGGTCAACCGCGGCGAGGCGGCGGTGGCAGGGGCCGGCCCGGTCAGCCCCGCCGGGGCGCAGGCAGGGGGTGGCCCCGGGACACCGCGACCGGGCCGTCCCGGGCGGCAACCACGGCGACGTCACCGGACTCGTCGGTTCGCCGGACCAGGGCGCCGCCCGCGCGCAGGCTGGCCAGCAGCGTGGCGTTCGGGTGGCCGTAGCGGTTGCCGGCGCCCACGCTGACCAGCGCCAGACGGGGCCGGACGGCGGCGAGGAAGGCCGTCGACGTGTACCGGGAGCCGTGGTGCGGAACCTTCAACACCTCGGCGCGCAAGTCGGCCCCCGAGCTGATCAGGTTCGCCTGGGCGAGCAGCTCGATGTCCCCGGTGAGCAGCATCCGGCCGCCGGGAGTGTGCGCCCGGATGACCACGGAGGTGTTGTTCACGTCGGTGCCGTCCTCGGGGTCGATCGGCTGGGCCGTCCCGCTCGGCGCCAACACCTCGAGCAGCAGGGCCGGCCAGCGCAACCGTTGCCCGGCCCGCAGCTCCAGTACCGGGACGCGCTGCTCCCCCGCCACCCGGCGCACCCGGTCGAACGCCCAGGCCGGCCGGCGGGCCGGCCCCAGGGCGACCGCGCCGACCGCCCGGCCGCGCAGCGCGGCGGCCAGCCCGCCCATGTGGTCGGCGTGCAGGTGGCTGATCACGACCAGGGACAGCGCGTGCACACCGAGACGGCTGAGGCAGCCGTCCACGGCCGCCGTCTCGGTACCGGCATCCACCAGCACCGCCCGCCCCGGTAGTCCGGTGGCCAGCACCAGCGCGTCACCCTGTCCGACGTCACAGGCCACCATCGCCCAGCCGGCCACCGGCCACCCCGGGGTGACGAACCGGCTGGGCACCAACACCAGCAGCGCGCCGAGGCACGCGGCCACCAGCACCACCCGCACCCGCCGACGCCGCACCAGTACGACCCCGAGCAGCAGCACCGCCCCCAGCAGGAACGCGCCCCCGACGCCTCGCGGCCATGCCACCGCCGCACCGGGCGTTCCGGCGGCCAGGTGCGCGACCTCGACCAGCCACGCCACCGCCGGACCGGCCAGCCAGGCGCACGCCTCGGCGACGCCGCTGCTGATCGGGGAAAGTACGGCGGCCAGCGCCCCGAGCACGGTGATCGGCGCCACCGCCGGCGCCACCAGCAGGTTGGCCGCCACCGCGACCAGGCTGACCTGCCCAGAGATCCCGGCCACCAGTGGCGCGGTGACCAGGTGCGCGGCCGCCGGCACGGCCAACGCCTCAGCCACCCCCGGCGGGACACCGCGGGCTCGGAGCCAGGCCGCCCACGGCGGGGCGACCAACGCCAGCGCGCCCGTGGCCATCACGGACAGCGCGAACCCGGGGTCGGTCCCCAGCGCGGGATCCACCAGCAACAGAACGATCGCCGAGGCGGCCAGCGCGGGTACCACCGGGCGGCGGCGCCCGGCCAGCACCGCGAACAACCCGACCCCACCCATCACGGCCGCGCGGAGCACGCTCGGCGACGGGCGGGCCAGGATCACGAAGCCGACCAGCGCGATCAGGGCCACCGCGACCCGGGTTCGGGGCCCGGCCCGCAGCAGCGTGAGCAGCCCGAACACCGCGCCAACCAAGATCACGACGTTCGCCCCGCTGACCGCCGAAAGATGGGTGAGCCCGGCGGTGCGGAACTCGTCGCGCAGCGCCGCCGACATCAGGCTGGTGTCGCCGATGGCCAGGGCCGGGAGCAACGCCGCCGAGTCCTCCGGCAGCACCTCGGTCGCGGCGCCGCGCAGGCCGTCCCTCGGCACGTCGGCGGCGCGCTGCCACCAAGGCGCGGCGGTGACCTCCGCGGGCGGTCCGCGCACCCGCAGGACCGCGACCGTGAGGTCCGGCCTGGTCGCCGGGGCGAGCAGGCCGGAGGCGGTGACCTCCATGCCGGGCAGCACCTGTTCCCAGCCTTCCCGGGGCGCCAGCAGCAACACCCGTCCACCACCCGCCCAGGTCTGACCTCCGCTGCTCGCCGTCAGCAGGTCGGCCCGGACGGACACCTGCCCGGCGGCCCGCGCCAGCCCGCCGTACCCGGGAGCGCCCAGCACGGGGGCCGGATCACCACTCACCGCAACCCGCACGGTGGCCGCGCTACCCTGCCCGGCCGCCAGGCGCAGCGGGTGTCCGGCCAGCGAAATCGCGTGCAGGGTGACCACCAGGCCCACCGCCGCCACACAACCGGCCGAGGCGAGCGCGCCGGCGGCGTACCGACCGGGCAGCCCGGAACGAAGCCGACGCCGGCGCGGCGCGGCCCCCGGCCAGCCCACCGCCGGGGCGGCGAACGCCGCCAGGACGGCCGCGGCGGCGGTGCACACCGCCGCCGGGATCCACCCGCCGGTCAGGCCGAGGATGACCACCAGCCAGCTCAGCAGGGCGGCGGGTACCAGGCGCAGGTCGGGCCGCTCCGCCTGCGGTTCCTCATCGCGCCGCCGCGCCGGCGAGGACAGCCCGGTCACACCGTCACCGACCCGCGCAGCTGGCTGAACCGCCGCTCGCCGATTCCTTCGATCTCCCGCAGCTGGTCCACCGAGTTGAACCGGCCGTGCGCGGTGCGCCACTCGATGATGCGCTTCGCGGTCACCGGGCCGACCCCGGGCAGAGTGTCGAGCTGCTCGACCGTCGCCTGGTTCAGGTCCACCTTCCCGCCCCCGGCGGCGGCCGGACCGGGCGAGCCGGCGGGCTGGGGCACGCTCGGCGGTTGGGGCAGACCGACCACGATGTGCTCGCCGTCGACCACCCGGCGGGCCAGGTTGAGCGCGGTGAGGTCGGCACCGGGCAACGGCCCGCCGACCTGGCTGATCGCGTCCGCGACCCGGGCACCCCCGGGCAGCCGCACCAAGCCGGGCCGACGGACCTTGCCGGCCACGCTGACCACCGTCGGCGCGGCCGGCTCGACCGACGGCGGTGGCCCACCAGGACCGGCCGGCGCGGTCGACACCTCGGCACCGACCACCGGCAGCGGCGGTGCCGGCTCGGCCACCGGGCGGTCCCGCCAGACGGCGAAGACGGCGAGCAGCGCGGCACAGCCGGCAACCACCGCCAGCGCCAGGGCGCCGGGGCGGCCCGGGTCCAGCCGCGCGCCACGCCATGCGGCCGGCACCCACCGCTCGGCCACCCGGGCAACCAGCCGAGTCCGGGCGGCACCGCGGACCGGCAGCGGGGCCGTGTCGGGCGGGGCTTTCCGAGACCCGTCGGGTGGGCGACCCGGCGGCGTGTCCGGCCGGCGCGGCAGGGCGGCGGCGGTGGGCGGGAACCCGGTCGGGCCAGGCCGGTCCCCGCCCAGCCCGGCCGGGGGCCGCCGATCGCGACCGGGCGGGTTCGGGCGCCGATCCGAGTCAGGCGAAACCGGGCGCCGATCCGAGTCGGGCGAAACCGGACGCCGATCCGAGTCGGGCGAAACCGGACGCCGATCCGAGTCAGGCGAAACCGGACGCCGGCCCGCGCGCAGGGCGGTCAGGCGTTCGCTGCCCGGGCGTGGCGGGGCTTCGGGGGCCGGGAGGTTGTCGTTCTCGAGGGTCCGCACCGGGCCGACGCTAGGCGGCCGGGACGGGGCCGGCCGATCTTCGCCGGGCCGCTGTGGACAGCTGGGAGCAATGTGGACAACCAGGCGCTTCCGGCCTCCGCGTGGGCTTGGTTGTCGGTGGGTTGTGGCAGGCTGGAACCCCCTGCGCCCGGTCCGCGATCAAGCCTCATCGGGCGGCGCCCGGCCCCGAACCGGGGGCGTTCAGTCGGATGCCGGAGGCACAACCACCACGCCCAGGAGACCCGGGCCGGCGTGCGCACCCAGCGCGGCACCGACCTCGGAGATCACGCACGGCGACGCTGCGGGCAACCGCTCCGCCAACCGGCCGGCCAACTCGGCCGCCCGCTCCGGGGCGCCGAGGTGGTGCACCGCCAGCTCCACGTTCTCCCCACCGGTCCGCCGGCCGGCGGCCTGCTCGGCCAGGTCGACCATCCGGGCCACCGCCCGGGTCAACGTGCGCACCTTCTCCAGCGGCTCGATCAGCCCGTCGCTCACGTGCAGCATCGGCTTCACCGCGAGCGCGCTGCCCAACCAGGCCGCCGCCGCGCCGATCCGGCCGCCCCGGCGCAGGTACTCCAGCGAGTCCACGCAGAAGAACACCCGGCTGCGCGCGGCCACGTCGGCGGCCGCCTCCTCCACCACCACGCCGGCACCCCCGGCGGCCGCCGCCCGAGCGGCGGCGAGCGTGGCGAACCCCAGGCCCATCCCGGCCGAGCGGGAGTCGACCACCCGCACCCGGGAGGAGTCGACCTCGTCGGCGGCGATCCGGGCGGCCTCCCAGGTCCCGGACAGCAGCCGGGACAGGTGCACCGAGACCACCTCGGTCGCCCCGCCCGACAGCAGCTCACGGAAGAGCGCCGCGAACTCGGCGGGCGAAGGCCTCGACGTGCCCACCGCGACGGCCTGGTCGCCCAGCGCCGCGATCAGCTCGGCCGGCCCGACCTCCACCATGTCCCGGACCGTGCGTTCACCCAGCGTGACCCGGATCGGCACCACTCCGATACCGTGCCGCGCGGCCAGGTCCGGGGGCAGGTATCCGGTGGAGTCGGTGACGACCGCGACCGCCACCTCAGGTCAGCTCCGGGGCGAGCAGCTCGGCCAGTGCCTCGCCCACCCGCTTGTGGCCCCACCAGCCGAAATGCATGCCGTCCGGGTTGCCCTCGCCGGCCATGATGTGGTCGCCGATCAACGCCGGCAGGTCCAGCAACCCCACCCCGGCGGACGCCGCCCAGGCCCGGGTGGCCCGTTCGGCGGCCGGCCGGCCGGCGTGCACGCCGCCGTAGGCCGGCGCCCGGTGCACGCTGGGCAGCAGGGCCACCACCGGGATATCGGGGCGGATGAAGGTCACCGCGCGCCGGCAGGACTCCAGGTAGCGCACGGTCAGGTGCGGCGGCAGCGCCACCGGGCCACCGCCGGGCAACACGCTGAACGCCCGCGACAACGCCGGCTGGGCCGCCTGGTAGCCGACCCGCACCGCGCGCCGCAGGCCGTCCGGGCGCAGCGACGGGATCATCTCGCGCAGCGCGGTGGGCAGCGGCGAGGGCAGCGTGTCCATCCCGCCGACCCCGAACACCAGCGCGTCCACCTTGGGCATCACCGGCCAGATGCGCGGGTCGCGGGTGAGTCCCCGCCAGGCGTGCCGGGCGGTCCAGCCGTAGCCGGCGAGCAGCTCGGCCCGGCCGCCGAGCGCCTCGGCCGCCACGTTGTGCCAGAGCCGGGGCTCGTCGGCCGGCTCGGCGCGCTCCGGACCGTGGAAGGCCAGCGAGTCCCCCAGGACCAGCAGCACCGGACCGGTCAACGGTCGACCCCGAGGTTGTAGCCGGTCAGCCGCCACTTGGACCCGGGTCGCTGGCGGCGGCGTAGGCTGGCCCAGCAGGCGTTCTCCAGGCCGCCGATCGCCGTCCAGTGCACCGGGTCGAAGCCGAGCAGCGCACAGACCAGCGCGGCGATCACCCCGCCGTGCGAGCAGAGCAGCACGGTGGTCGGCGGGTCGGCCGCGTACTCCCGCTCCAGCTCGTCGACCAGCGGAATGGCCCGCGCGGCCACCGTGACCCTGGACTCGCCACCCGGCGGAGCCCAGCTGGAGTCGGCCCGCCAGGTGTCCAGCGCGCCCGGCCACCGCTCGCCGACCTCGGCCACGGTCAGGCCCTGCCACTCGCCCAGGTCGGTCTCGCGCAGCCGGGGGTCCAGCTTCACCGGCAGCCCGCAGGCCTGGCCGATCTCGTCGGCGGTGCGGGCCGCGCGGCTCAGGTCGGAGCTGATCAGCAGGTTCGGCCCCTGCTCGGCCAGGGTCGGGCCGATCGCGCGCGCCTGGTTCAGACCGAGCTCGGTGAGATGCGAGTCGAGATGGCCCTGCATGCGGCCTTCGGCGTTGTAGTCGGTCTGCCCGTGCCGCACGAACAACAGCCGGGCGAGCGTCACCCGCCGCGCCCGTCCGCTAGCTCCTCGTCGGCCAGCGGGTCCACCCGCGCCTCCGGGATGTCGATCCGGGGGCAGTCCTTCCACAGCCGGTCCAGGCCGTAGAAGCCGCGTTCCTCGGAGTGCTGGATGTGCACCACCAGGTCGACGAAGTCGAGCAGTACCCAGCGCCCCTCCCGGGCGCCCTCCCGCCGGATCGGCTTGGCGCCGGCCAGCCGCAGCCGCTCCTCCACCTCGTCCACGATGGCCTGCACCTGGCGCTCGTTGGGCGCCGAGGCGATCACGAAGCAGTCGGTGATGGCCAGCTGCTCGGAGACGTCCAGCACGACGATCTCCCGCGCCTTCTTGTTGGCCGCGGCGCCGGCCGCCACCCTGGCGAGTTCCAATGAGTGCTCGCTAGCGCCCACCGTGCTCCCTTCCCGGTCGGGTCCTGGCCCCTCAGCCTACTGACCCGCGCCGACGAGCCAGGTCAGGCACTAGCGAGCAGCGCGCGGGTAGCCTGCCCGCATGGTGCTTCCCAGGTGGCTGGCCCGGGTCAACCGGGTGGCTACGAACCGGGTGCTCGGGCGGCTGCCGGTGTTCGCCACGGTGAGGCACGTCGGGCGGCGGTCCGGTCGCCGGTACCAGACGCCCATCGCGGTGTTCCGCGCCGATCGCGGCTACGTGGCCGCCCTCACCTACGGCCCCGGCGCGGACTGGGTGCGCAACGTGCTGGCCGCCGGCGGGTGTGAGCTGCGGGTGCGGGGCGAGTGGGTTCCGCTGGTCCGGCCGATGGTGGTGCACGATCCGGAGCGGCGGGCCGTGCCGCCGGTGGTACGACTGTTCCTGGCGGTCCCGGGGGCGGTCGACTTCCTGCACCTGGACCTGGCTCAGCCGGAGCGGTAGAGGCAGCACTTCGAGATGTACTGGACGACCCCGTCCGGGACCAGGTACCAGACCGGCAGGCCCTTGGCCACCCGCTGCCGGCACCCGGTGGACGAGATGGCCATGGCGGGCACCTCGACCAGGGTGACCGCGCCGTCCGGCAGGTGCTCGTCACCCAGCTCGTACCCGGGCCTGGTCACCCCGACGAAGTGGGCCAGCTCGAACAGCTCCTCCACCTTGTGCCAGGACAGGATCTGGGACAGCGCGTCCGCCCCGGTGATGAAGTACAGCTCGGCGTCCGGGTGCTTGGCATGCAGGTCACGCAGGGTGTCCACGGTGTAGGTGGCACCGGGGCGGTCGATGTCTGCCCGGTCCACCGAGAACCGGGGGTTGGACGCGGTGGCGATCACCGTCATCAGGTAGCGGTCCTCCGCCGGACTGATCACCCGGGTGCTCTTCTGGTACGGTTCGCCGGTCGGTACGAAGATCACTTCGTCTAGGCCGAACCGGGCCATCACCTCGCTGGCCGCGACCAGGTGCCCGTGGTGAATCGGGTCGAACGTGCCACCCATCACCCCGATCCGGGTCGCGTCGTCGGCACAACGCTCACGCATCGGCGAAGCGTATAGCGGCGGTTTCGGCCATCCGCTCACCGGTCCACCGGCGCAGGTAGGGGCACTGCTCGGCCGGGTGGTCGTCCGGGCAGGTCAGCAGGTGCTCCAGGTGGTCCTTGGCGGCGGCCAGCCGGCGCTGCTGCTCGGAGATCACCGCCAGCCGCTCCCGCACGGCGGTGCGCCAGTCGCTGTCCCGCTGGGTGCCGGCCAGCACCGCGGCTATCTCGTCCAGGCTCATCATCCCGGTGTCCCGCCACATCTGGATGAGCCCGATGCGGTGCAGCTCGTCGGGGCCGTAGCGGCGCCAGGTCCCCCGGCGGTCGGCCGGGCGGAGCAGCCCGCGTTCCTCCCAGTAGCGCAGTGTGGACTCGGCCAGCCCGAACGCGGCGGCCGCCTCCCCGATGCCGATCAGCCCGTCGGGCAAGGCCACTCCCTCGATCCTTGACTTCAAGCCAACTTCAGATGTCCTAGTTAGGCAATCCTAACTTATCGAACCGAAGTGAGCCCATCATGATCAAGACCGATCTGCTGGAGTGGCTGCACGGCGCCACCGGGCCCTGCCGCGGCGGGCCGGTTTGATCTACGCGGCGCCGCGGCCGTTGGCCGGGTTCGACCGGATCTGCTCATCGAGGCCATGCCGGGGTGAAATCGTTTGCGCTCGCCGGCCCCCGGCGGCTTACCCTCGGGAGGTGCCGGGAACCCCCATCACCACGCTGGAACAGCTGCGCGAGGTCATCGACGAGCCCAGCAAGCTGGTCGCGGAGAAGGCGATCGACCACATCGACGCGGAGTCCCGGCGGTTCATCGAGGCCTGCCCGTTCTTCCTGCTGGCCACCAGCGCGGCCGACGGCAGCTGCGACGTCTCCCCGCGCGGCGACCCGCCGGGCAGCGTGCTGGTGCTGGACGACCGGACCGTCGCCTTCGGCGACCGCAAGGGCAACCGCCGGCTGGACAGCCTGCGCAACATCATCGCCCAGCCCCAGGTCGGCATGCTGTTCCTGGTGCCGGGGATGGGCGAGACCATCCGCCTGAACGGCACCGCCCGGATCGTGCGGAACGCCCCGTACGCGGACCGGCTGACCCTGCGCGGCGTCCGGCCCGAGCTGACCATCGAGATCTCCGTGGTCGAGCTCTACCTGCACTGCGCCAAGGCGTTCAAACGGTCCGCGCTGTGGGAACCGGACAGCTGGCCGGAGCGGGGCGAGCTGCCCACCGGGGGCCAGCTGCTGCGCAGCCAGGGCGAGTTCGCCGCCTCGGCCAGGGAGCTGGACGACTACCTAGACAAGTCCTACCGCACCACCATGTACTAGCGCGGAACGCGCTAGGCGAGCGTGCGCCCAGTTCGGCGCACGCGGGAGAATCAGACCGGTAGGAGCGTCTCCACCACGTCGGCCAGCTGCGCCACCGTGCGGCACTCGTGCATGGGCATCAGCTCGGCGTAGCGCAGCGCGGCCGAGTCGCCGCTGCCCCACTGCTTGCGCGGCTCCGGGTTCAGCCAGTGGCTGTGCCGGGCCTGGCCGATCAGCCGGCGCAGCACGGCCAGGTTGGGGTCTCGGTAGTTGGTGCGGCCGTCGCCGAGGATGAGCAGCGAACTGCGCGGACCCACCGCGTCCGGCCAGTGCTCCACCAGGCTGGCCAGCGAGCCGCCATAGTCGCTGTGCCCGTCGAAGGTCACCAGCTCGGCCTCGCGCAGCACCCTGGTCATCACGCTGGCCAGGTCGTTGCCCGGGGCGAACAGGTGGGTCACCTCGTCGGCGCGCTCCACGAAGGCGAACACCCGCACCTTGGAGAACTGCTCGCGCAGCGCCTGCACCAGCAACAACGTGAAGTGGCTGAACCCGGCCACCGACCCGGAGACGTCGCAGAACACCACCAGCTCGGGGCGGCCGGGCCGGCGGGTGCGGAAGGCCGGGCGCATGGGGACGCCGCCGGTGGACATGGACCGGCGCAGCGTGCGCCGCAGGTCCATCTGCCCGCGCTTGGCGTGCTTGCGGCGCACCGCCAGCCGGGACGCCAGCCGCCGCGCCAGCGGGTGCACGGTCCGGCGCAGCTGGGCCAGCTGGTCGGCGTAGGCGGACAGGAACTCCACCTGTTCGGCCTGCTTGGGCACGGCGGTCTTGGCCACCTGGTCCCGGCCCCGGGTCTCCGCGGTGCGCCGGCGCACCTCCTCGGTGACCATCCGGCGGAACTCGGCGATCCGCTGCCGGATCTCCCGGCGGGTGATCTCCTCGACGAAGGCGTTCTCGTTGTCGCCCATCAGGTCGGCCAGGATGCCGGCCAGCAGCGTCTCCGGGCTGACCTGCCGCAACACCTGGTATGTCGACCAGTTGCGCGGCCCGTTCGGCCCCCCTTGCCCCGGGCCGGAAGCCGCGCCGAGAGCGTCCACCACGGCCCGGGCCAGCTCGCGCAGCGCCGCGTCGTCACCGTCGCGCAGCAGGTCGGCCAGGATGTCCCGCAGAGCGTCCAGGTCCACCTCGCCGTCCGGCGTCCACGGCACCTCGACGTCGCTCTGCCCCCGGCCCTGCGCGGCCGGGAAGTACAGGTCGAACAGCGTGTCGAACACCGCGCGCTGGCCCGACCGGCGCAGCACAGCGGCGGCCAGCCCCTCGCGCAGCTGTTCCCGGTGCAGCAGGTTGACGGCGCCGAGCACCGCGGCCGCGTCCACGGTCTCGCCGGGGCCGACCGGGACCTGGTGGCGGCGCAGCGCGCCGACGAAGTCGACCAGGTGTCCGGGCAGTCCGTGCGGCGGCGGCGTCATGGTTGTCCCTCCCACGCTCCCCCAATCGTGCCTGGTCGCGCGAACTCCGGCCAGCCGAACCCGCGAGGTCAGGAGGGGCGGGCCACCGCGAGGCCGAACTCAGCACATGCCACGGCCATCCGTTCGTCGTAGGTCAGCACCAAGTCGGCGTCAGCGAGCACTGCCGAGGCGAGATGAATGGCGTCGAGTGAGCGTAAACCGTCCGGGCCTACTCGACGAGCCAAGCTGACCACTTCGGGGTCGATCGGGTATTCGTCGATCTCGGACAGTGCGGCCTCCGCCTCGATGGATACCCAGGTCACTCGGCCGGGATGATGCCGGCGCAAGGCACGGGTGGTCTCGATCCACGCCAACGAGGACGAGACCAGTGCATCCCCTGGCTGAAGTGCGTGTCCAGCGCATCAGCGAGCGCCGCCGACTCCGGTTCTCGGACTACCCGCTTGATGAGGGCGCTGCTGTCCAGATAGACCCGGATCACAACCGGTCTTCGCGGTCCAGAAGAGTCAAGCTGGAGACGCCTGGCGGGAGATCGATGCTGGGCTCGACCCTGCGATACGGGATCCGCGCGGGCCGGACTCGTCCGCTGAGAGGTCGCTCACCGGTACCGATTAGTTCAGGCGCAGCTCGGCGGCGGCTTTCTGGGCGTCGGAGTGGTGTTTGAGGACGACGCCGAGGGTCGCGCGGGCGGCGTCGTCGTCCAAGGTGTCCAGGCCCAGCGCGAGCAGTGTGCGCGCCCAGTCGATGGTCTCCGCCACCGACGGCACCTTGCGCAGCTCCAACCCGCGCAGCACGCGGACCGTGCGAACCAGCGAGTCGGCCAGCGCGGCCGGCAACTCGGGCACCCGGGTGAGCACGATCCGCCGTTCCAGGTCGGCGTCCGGGAAGTCCAGGTGCAGGAACAGGCAGCGCCGCTTCAACGCCTCGGAGAGCTCACGGGTGGAGTTGGAGGTGAGCACCACGAACGGCTTGCGGGTCGCGGCGATGGTGCCCATCTCCGGCACGGTGACCTGGAAGTCGGACAGCACCTCCAGGAGCAGGCCCTCGACCTCCACATCCGCCTTGTCCATCTCGTCCACCAGGAGCACGGTGGGCTCCGCCCGGCGGATCGCGGTGAGCAGCGGGCGGGGCAGCAGGAACTCCTCGGAGAACACGTCGTCGCGGGTCTCGTCCCAGGACTCCCGCCCCTGACCCGCGGTGATGCGCAACAGCTGCTTGGCGTGGTTCCACTCGTAGAGCGCGCGGGCCTCGTCGATGCCCTCGTAGCACTGCAGCCGGACCAGACCCGAGTCGGTGGCCGCCGCCACCGCCTTGGCCAACTCGGTCTTGCCCACTCCGGCGGGCCCCTCCACCAACAGCGGCTTGCCCAGCCGATCGGCCAGGTAGACGGTGGTGGCGGCGGCCGTGGACGCCAGGTAACCGACGCCAGCCAGCCGCTCGGTTACGTCCTCCACCGAGCCGAACAGGGGCGTCTGCCGGATTGGGGCCTGCTCAGCACTCACCCGCCCATCCTGCACTGTGATGGGAGGATCGACTACTTGGCAAGCCAAATAGCGGCATCCAGGCGCCGATCGTGTGGCCAGCGTCTCACCCGTCACTCCTTATCCCGCGAGTCGGCGTTCTCAGCACACCGAGTCGGCGTTTTCAGCGCACCGGATGCCCGGGGCTATGCCGCCACCCGCCCAGCGCACCGGCGACGATCGGCAGCGCGGCCGCGACCAGCACCAGGACGCACACCGCGCCGAGCAGCCACACCACCGCCGGCCCGACGGCGAGCGCGCACCCCACCAGCGCCGCGTACGCCGCCGATGCGATGGCGAGCAACCGGGTGAGGCGCCGCTCGGTGAGATCGGAGAAGTGGCCCAGCCAGGCCAAACTGGGCAGCAGCGCGATGCCGTGCATGGCTACCGCGTGCGCCAGCTTGAACGCCCCCGCCGTGTGGTACGCGGCCTGTGGATCGCCGCCCCGGGCCAGCGTGGTGCCGATCCCGATCATCACGCCGCCGATCACCAGCGCGCCGACCAGCGCACCGAACCCCAGCCGGATCGCCGCGCGCATCGACGGGGCCAGCCCCGGCTGCCCGCGCAGCGAGGCGGCGAACAGTGCGCCCAGGGTCAGGAAGAGCGCCCCGCCGCCGGCCGCGAGTACCGTGGTGATCCGGGTGTCGGTGGCGGTCTCGAAGTTGAAGTGGGACGGCACGCCGCGCCACGCCTGCGCGCTGATCAACGTCACCTCCGCGACGCTGGCCAGCAGGAAGCCGCCGAGGGCGGCCGTTCGCAGCCGCTCGCCCATGCGCAGGAACGAGCTCACCCAGGCCACGCTGATCGCGGTCAGCCCGAAGGACAGCCCGAACGTGGTCGGCTTGCGCCAGGACACCGGCCCGAGCCACGGGCCGCCGAGCAGCGCCTGCACCCCGAGATGCACCAACCCGGACAGCAGCAGCGCGGCGCCGACCAGGTAGCTCAGCCGTTCGATCCGCCGGCCTTCGGTCCAGAATCGCCCCAGGTCACGCCCGATTTCCCGCATACGGGGAACGCTAACGACGCGACGCGTGCGCAGCGTCCGCCCCAGGGCGGCTCAACGAGGTCTCCCCACGGCGTACACGGCGGCGAAACGACTGAATCACCGTGCTAGAACGACTGAATCACCGTGCTGAAGTGACTGAACCAGGCGGGGGTTAGGCGGGGGTTAGGCGGGGCGGGTGTGGCCTTGGCCCCAGACGATCCACTTGGTGGTGGTGAGCTCGGGGAGGGCCATGGGGCCGCGCGCGTGTTGTTTCTGGGTGGAGATGCCGATCTCGGCGCCCATGCCGAACTCCTCGCCGTCGGTGAACGCGGTGGACGCGTTGACCATCACGGCGGCCGAGTCCACCCGGGTGGTGAACGCGTTCGCGGCGGCGATGTCCGAGGTGATGATCGCCTCGGTGTGCCCCGAGCCGTGCCGGGCGATGTGCTTGATCGCCTCGTCCAGCGAGTCGACCACGCCGGCGGCGATGTCCATGGACAGGTACTCCACGTCCCAGTCCTCGTCGGTGGCCGGCAGCACCCCGGGGGCGAGCGCGGCGAACCGCTCGTCGGCGTGCACGGTCACCCCGGCCAGTCGCAGTGCGGTGGCCAGCGAGGGGACGAACTTCTCCGCCACCTCGGCGTGCACCAGCACCGTCTCGGCCGAGTTGCACACCGAGGGCCGGCGGGCCTTGGAGTTGATCACCAGCCGCTCGGCCATGTCCAGGTCGGCGGACGCGTCCACGTAGACGTGGCAGTTGCCCACCCCGGTCTCCACGGTCGGCACGGTCGCCTCGTTCACCACGGACTGGATCAGCCCGGCACCGCCGCGCGGGATCACCAGGTCGACCAGGCCGCGCGCGGTGATCAGATGGCGCACGCTGGCCCGGTCCTCGCAGGGCAGCAGCTGCACCGCGTCCGCCGGCAGGCCCACGCCGGTCAGCGCGTCGCGCAGCACCTCGACCAGCGCGGCATTGGTGTGCGCCGCGCTCGAGGAACCGCGCAGCAGCGCGGCGTTGCCCGACTTCAACGCCAGCCCGGCGGCGTCCACCGTGACGTTCGGCCGCGCCTCGTAGACCATGCCGACCACGCCCATCGGCACCCGCACCTGGGTCAGCCGCAGCCCGTTGGCCAGCGTGGACCCGCGCACCGTCTCCCCCACCGGGTCGGGCAGGTTGGCCACCTTGGTCAGCCCGCCGGCGATACCGTCGATGCGCGCCTCGGTGAGGGTCAGCCGGTCCAGCAGGCCGCTGGCCATGCCGGACTCCCGGCCGGCCGCCACGTCGGCCGCGTTGGCCTCGAGCACCGGCTCGGCGTGCGCGCGCAAGGCGTCGGCCATGGCGAGCAGGGCCTTGTCCTTGTCCGCGCGGTGCAGCAGGGCGAGCGCATTGGCGGCCACCCTGGCCCGGCGGGCGGCGGCGTGCACCTGCTCGCGCAGGTCGGTGTCGGCGGTCATTGGTTCAGGATATGTCCGCGCGCCACCGGGTTGTCCGGCCAGTCCAGCACCAACAGGCTCTGCGCCTTGTGCACCACCGAGCCGTTCGCCGCGATCTCCGCGTCCCTCGGGTAGGCGCGCAGCCGCAGCTCGGCGGCCGACGGGCGCCCGGCGTCCACCCAGTCCTCCAACAGCGCGGCCAACCGCTCGGCGGCGGCCGCGCCGTCCGAGCCGTACGGCCGCACCGCGACCGGGAACCTCCGGTCCAGCTCGCTGGGCGCGTCGTCCTTCGGCACCAGCACCGCCATGCCCCGCTCGGCGATCAGCGCCACCGTCCCGCCGTCCATTCCGGCCGGGCGCAGCGACGGGGTGCGCGCCGACGCGTCCGCGCTGACCAGCAGGCGGCACACGTCCGGCTCGCGCACCGCCAGCCACAGGCCCAGCCCGTCCCACAGGTCCAGCGCGGCCAGCCGCACCCGGCTGTCCCGCTGCCGCCCCGGCTCGCCCAGCAACGCGCGGAACCCGGCGGCGTCCAGCTCGCGCCGCTCGGCGGTCTGCACGGTCACCCCGTCCACGCCGAGCGACCGGCTGCTCTCCGGCCCGGCGCCGAGCCCGCGCAGCCGCACGAACGCGCAGCTGCGCACCGAGGCGCTGGACAGGTGCGCCGGCGGGCCGGGCAGCAGGTCCAGCGCGACCGACAGCTGGCTGCCCCGCACGGTCAGCGGCAGCAGCAGCCGGCCCCCCGGGACCAGCTGGTGCCACCAGGCCGGCTGGATGTCCCAGCTGCCCACGGTGAGCACCACCCGGTCGTACGGCGCGCGCTCCGGCAGCCCCAGCGCGCCGTCCGCCGCCACCAGGGTGACCTGCCCGGCCGTGGCCGAGCGTCCGGCGGCGGCGAGGTGCTCGGCGGCGCCCTGCACCAGGTCCTCGTCGATGTCCATGGCCACCACCGAGCCGGAGGGCCCGACCATCTCGGCCATCAGCGCGGCGTTGTAGCCGGTGCCCGCGCCGATCTCCAGCACCCGGTGCCCCGGCCGCAGCGCGAGCTGTTCCAACATGATCGCCATCATGGAGGGCTGGGAGGCCGAGCTGACCGCCACGCCGTTCTCCCACTTGGTGAGCACGGCCTCGTCCTCGTACGCCCGGGCCGCCGGCTCGTCCGGCAGGAACAGGTGCCGGGGCACCGAGCGGAAGGCCCGCTCGACCGGCGCGCTGCTGATCCGGCCGGCGGCCAGCAGCCCGTCGACCATGGCCGCCCGCAGCTGATCGGCCCGCACCCGACCAGTCTCGTCCCCGGCGTGGGGCAGCGTCCAGTTTCCAGCGCGGGACGCGCTGGCCGAGCGCGCGCCCAGTTCGGCGCGCGCGGGGGACTCAAGCGCGGGACGCGCTGGCCGAGCGGGCGCCCAGTCAGGCGCGCGCGGGGACTCAAGCGCGGGCGCGGAAGAACTCCACCGCGCCGAACACCGCACGGAGCCGCCCCACCCGGGAGTGCTCGGTAAACCCCGCCCCGGCGAACAGCTCCGGGTCCGGGCCGTGGATGTCGGCCAGGTGCAGCAGGCCGCCGGGCCGCAGCACCCGACGCACCTCCCGGATCGCGCCGGCCCGGGTGTCGCCGTCCAGGTGGTGCAGCATCAGCGCGGAGAACACCAGGTCGAACGACCCGTCCGGGTAGGGCAGCCGCTGCGCGTAGCCCCGCTCGAACCGGATGCCCAGGCCCTCGGCCTTCCGGGTGGCCCGGGCCAGCGCCAGCGGGTCGGGGTCGCTGCCGGTGAACTCGGCGTCCGGCTGCGCCCGCCGGGCCAGGATGGTCAGGTTGCCGGTGCCGCAGCCGATGTCCAGCACCTGCGCCCCGGCCGGCGTCCGGGCCAGCTCGACCAGCCGGCGGTGCACCCGGCGGGCGCCCATCAACCGGGTCACCGCGTCGTAGTAGGGCAGCAGCCGGTCCGTGCCGAACGCCGGGATGTAGTCATGCTCGTGCCGCACCTTCACCATCCAGGTCCTCCCAAAATAGGATTATCTTGCTTTCCGGACTCCATCCTCGGCACAGTTGAAGTCCTCGAGTTGTCAGATCTTCCGAACTTCTAGGACTTTCCTTGGCCGCCGCCGAACACGCCAGGCTGGCCCGCTACCGGGCCGGCGTACCGGTGTACAGCTACGTCGCCGACCCGACAACGCCCCCGGTTTCGGTCATGCGCTTCGACCCGGCCACCCACCACCCGGACCGGGAGCGCCCGCACATCCACGACTTCCCCGCACTGCTCTACGTGGCCAGGGACGCCGAAACGGGGTGGCTCGCCGAGGCCCGGCCGCGCGCGGGCGATCTCTACCTGGTGTCCCCCGGCCAGGTGGTGCAGGCCGAGACGGCGCCGATGGCCGACTCCGGCGCCGTCGCCGTGTTCTTCACCCCGGAGGCCCTGGGTGGTGGCGACCGGGCCGGCTGGGCCGGCCACCCGCTGCTGTTCCCCTTCCTGCACGGCGCGCGCAACGGCGTGCTCCGGCTGCGGGTACCCGAGGAGGACCGGTCCCGCTGGCTGCGCGGCGTCGCCGCGCTGGAGGACGAGCTGGCCGGGCGGCGAGACGGCTACCGGCAGGCCGCGCTGGCCCACCTCACGCTGCTCCTGGTGGACACCGCCCGGCTGGCCAACGACGTGGTCGGCGGGCTGCGCCGCAACGACGAGCCGCTGCTCGCCGAGGTGTTCGGGGTGATCGAGCGGCGGCACCGGGAACGCCTGTCCCTGCGCGACGTGGCGCGCGCGGTGAACCTCACCCCCGGCCACCTGACCACCGTGGTCCGCCGGCGCACGGGCCGCACCGTGCAGGACTGGATCACCGAGCAGCGGATGACCAGCGCGCGCCGTCTGCTGGCGGAGACCGATCTGCCGGTTGGTGAGGTCGCCGGCCGGGTCGGCTACCCCGACCCGGCGTATTTCGCGCGCGCGTTCCGCCGGGCTCATGGGAGTACGCCCAGGGAGTGGCGGGCGGCGACTGGGTAGGTGGTTGGGTTCTAGAGACCGCTTGGACGGCGCGGCTCGGGTCGGTCTGCCGCGGCTCGGGTGGCGCCCGTTGCGTTTCGGTCTGGTCAGTCTGCCGCGGCTCGGGTGCCGCCCGTTGCGTTTCGGTCTGGTCAGTCTGCCGCGGCTCGGGTGCCGCCCCTTGCGTTTCGGTCTGGTCAGTCTGCCGCGGCTCGAGTGCCGCCCGTTGCGGTCGGTTCGGGCCGCCAGTCACGGAGCGTGACGCTCGCGGGGTGTTAGAACGGGATGGATCTGGGGGCGTTTCGTCGAGAGCAAGACCAGTCCGGTCTCTTCCATGATCGAACCGGACTCACCATGCTCTCGATGAACCGAACCGGTCGCCACCCCCGCTCAGTGGTCACAGAACGTAGTCGCAAGGCCGATCGACCCGTCCGAAACACAACGGGCGCCACCCCGGCCGCGGCAGACCAACCCAGCCGCGCCGTCCAAGCCATCCTTAGAACCCAACCACCCCTTAAACCAAGGTGTCCTCCCCCAGGAAGCCAGCCATACTCCTGGCCGTGTTCCTGACCATCACCACCACCGGCGACGCCACCAGTCCGGCGACCGACCTGGGTTTCCTGCTGCACAAACACCCGGACAAGGCGCAGGCGTTCGAGACGTCGTACGGCACCGCGCACGTGTTCTACCCCGAGGCCACGCCGGAGCGTTGCACGGCGGCAATGCTGCTCGAGGTTGACCCGGTGGCCCTGGTCAGGCGGGCCGGCAAGGGCCGGGGCGGCGCGCCCGACGCAGCGTTGGCGCGGTACGTGAACGACCGGCCGTACGCGGCGTCCTCGCTGCTCGCGGTGGCCCTGCGCGCGGTGTTCAGCACCGCGCTGCGCGGCGAGTGCCGCAGCCACCCGGAGCGCGCGGCCGCACCGCTGCCCCTGTGCCTCCAGGTGCCCGCGTTGCCCGCGCGGGGCGGCGCCGACCTGGTGAAGCGGCTGTTCGAGCCGCTCGGCTGGACGGTCGACGCGAAGAAGATCCCGCTGGACCAGCGGTTCCCGGACTGGGGCGACTCCCCGTACGTGGCGCTCACCCTGACCGGCCGGTCGCGGCTGGCCGACGCGCTGCGCCACCTCTACGTGCTGCTGCCGGTGCTGGACGGCGCCAAGCACTACTGGGTCAACCCGGACGAGGTGGACAAGCTGCTGCGCGCCGGCGAGGGCTGGCTGGCCGATCACCCGGAACACCAGCTGATCACCAACCGCTACCTGGCCCGCAGCACCGTCCTGACCCGGGACGCGCTGCACCGGCTGGAGCTGGCCCGGCTGGCCGAGGCGGACGACACCGAGGCCGAGCAGCTGGACAACGCGGTGGACGAGCAGGCGGACACCGAGGAGCGCCCCGTACCGCTGGCCCGGCAGCGCCGTGCGGCGATCCTGGACGCGCTGCGCGAGACGGGGGCCACCCGGGTGCTGGACCTAGGTTGCGGCCAGGGACAGCTGGTCGGTGAGCTGCTCAAGGACGTCCGGTTCACCGAGGTCGTCGGGGTGGACGTGTCGATGCGCGCGCTGCACGAGGCCGCCCGCCGGCTGCGCCTGGACCGGATGAGCGAGCGCCAGGCGTCCCGGGTGCGGCTGCTGCAGGGCTCGCTGGCCTACTCCGACGCACGCCTGCGCGGGTACGACGCGGCGGTGTTGTGCGAGGTCATCGAGCACGTGGACGAGCCGAGGCTGCCCGAGCTGGAGCACGCGGTGTTCGGCGCGGCGCGGCCGGCGACGGTGCTGGTGACCACGCCGAACGTGGAGCACAACGTGCGCTTCCCCGGGCTCGAGGCCGGGCAGACCCGGCACCCGGACCACCGGTTCGAGTGGTCCCGCGCGCGGTTTCGCGAGTGGGCGGACGGCGTCGGCGCGCGGCACGGCTACCGGGTCGAGTACCGGCCGGTCGGGCCGGACGACCCGGAGGTGGGTCCGCCCACCCAGATGGCGGTCTTCCGCGCCGAGGGGGTGGCTGCGTGAGCGAGCTGGGTATCACCGACCTGTCCCTGGTGGTGCTGATCGGCACCACCGGCTCCGGCAAGTCCACGTTCGCCCGCCGGCACTTCAGGCCGACCGAGGTGATCTCCTCGGACACCTGCCGGGGCCTGGTCAGCGACGACGAGAACGACCAGTCCGCCACCTCGGACGCGTTCGACGTGCTGCACTACATCGCGGGCAAGCGGCTGGCCGCCGGCCGGCTCACCGTGGTCGACGCGACCAGCGTGCAGCGCGAGGCGCGCCAACAGCTGGTCAAGCTGGCCCGGGAACACGACGTGTTCCCCATCGCCGTGGTGCTGGACGTCCCGGAAAAGGTCTGTGCCGAGCGCAATAGGGAACGCCCGGACCGCGCTGACCTGCCCTCACATGTGCTGCACCGGCAACGCGGCGAGCTGCGCCGGTCGCTGCGCGGGCTGACCCGCGAGGGGTTCCGCCGGGTGCACCACCTGCGCGGCGTGGAGGAGATCGACGCGGCGGAGATCGTCCGGGAGCGGCGGTACAACGACCTGCGCCACCTGGCCGGGCCGTTCGACGTCATCGGCGACGTGCACGGCTGCGCCGCCGAGCTGGACGCGCTGCTCACCGAGCTGGGCTACCGGCTCGACGGCGACGGGCCGGCGGCGCACCCGGGCGGCCGCACCGCCGTGTTCGTCGGCGACCTGGTGGACCGGGGCCCGGACAGCCCGGCCGTGCTGCGCCGGGTGATGGACATGGTGGCCGCCGGCACCGCGCTGTGCGTGCCGGGCAACCACGAGAACAAGCTCGGCCGGTACCTCAACGGCCGCAAGGTGCAGCCCGGCCACGGCCTGGCCCAGACCATCGAGCGACTGGACGCCGAACCGGCGGAGTTCCGGGAGCGAGTCAAGGAGTTCATCGACGGGCTGGTCAGCCACTACCTGCTGGACCAGGGAAAGCTGGTGGTCTGCCACGCCGGACTGCCCGAGCGCTACCACGGGCGCACCTCCGGCCGGGTGCGCTCGCACGCGCTGTACGGCGACACCACCGGGGAGACCGACGAGTTCGGGCTGCCGGTGCGCTACCCGTGGGCGGAGGACTACCGGGGGCGGGCCACCGTGGTCTACGGGCACACCCCGGTGCCCAAGGCGGAGTGGGTGAACAACACGCTGTGCCTGGACACCGGGTGCGTGTTCGGCGGCGAGCTGACCGCGCTGCGGTGGCCGGAGCGCGAGCTGGTAGCCGTGCCGGCCGAGCGGGTCTGGTACGAGCCGGTCCGCCCGCTGGCCGCTTCGAGCGCCCCCGAGACCCGCCCGCTGGACCTGGCCGACGTGGCCGGCCGGCGAGTGGTGGAGACCACCCACCACGGGCGGGTGTCCGTCCGCGAGGAGAACGCGGCGGCCGCGCTGGAGGTGATGAGCCGGTTCGCCGTCGATCCCCGGCTGCTGGTGTACCTGCCGCCGACCATGGCGCCGTGCGCGACGTCCAAGCTGGACGGCTACCTGGAGCACCCGGCCGAGGCGTTCGCCGCCTACCGGGAGGCCGGCGTACAGCGGGTGATCTGCGAGGAGAAGCACATGGGCTCGCGCGCGGTCGCCCTGGTGTGCCGGGACGCGTCGGTGGCCGCCGAGCGGTTCGGCGTCCCCGGAGGCCCGACCGGCGCGGTGCACACCCGCACCGGCCGGCCGTTCTTCCCCCACCCGGAGACCACCGAGCGGCTGCTCACCCGGCTGCGCGACGCGGTGACCGCCGCCGGACTGTGGACCGAGCTGGAAACCGACTGGCTGCTGCTGGACGCCGAGCTGCTGCCCTGGTCGGCCAAGGCCACCGGCCTGCTGCGCACCCAGTACGCGGCGGTGGGGGCGGCGGCCGACGCGGTGTTCCCCGGCGCGCTGGCCGCGCTGGAGCGGGCCGCCGCGCGCGGCGTGGACGTGCGCGAGCTGCTGGACCGGCAGCGGCACCGGGCCGAGGACGCGCTCGGCTTCCGGGAGGCCTACCGGCGCTACTGCTGGCCGGTCGGCGAGTCCGGCGAGGACACGGCACTGGACGGACTGCGCCTGGCCCCGTTCCAGATCCTGGCCGCGGCGGGACGCTCGCTGGCCGCGCTGCCGCACGACCGGCAGCTCACCCTGATCGACCGGCTGGTCGCCGCCGACCCCACCGGCCTACTGCACCGCACCGACCGGCTGGTGGTGGACACCACCGACGAAGCCTCGGTGGCCGCCGGCACCGATTGGTGGCTGGCTCTCACCGGCGCCGGAGGCGAGGGCATGGTGGTGAAACCGCTGGACGCGCTCGTGCTGGGCGGCTCAAACCGGCCGGTGCAGCCCGGGATCAAGTGCCGGGGCCGGGAGTACCTGCGGATCATCTACGGCCCGGAGTACGCCCGCCCGGAGAACCTGGCCCGGCTGCGCGAACGGGGGCTCGGCCACAAGCGCTCGCTGGCCCTGCGCGAGTACGCGCTCGGCCTGGAGGCGCTGGACCGGCTGGCCGCCGGTGAGCCGCCGTGGCGGGTGCACGAGGCGGTGTTCGCGGTGCTGGCCTGCGAGTCCGAGCCGGTGGACCCCCGGCTGTGATGCGCGGATCCGGTTGCCGCGGGCGGCGGAGCACCACTCGCGGCGGGCATCGGCGGCGGGGCGACCGCCGGCGGCGAGGCTCTGCACGCAGTCACGAAAATCACGAGCCGCCCGAAAGATCGACCTCCCCGACCGCGCGGAGGTCCTCGTCGGCGAACGACAGCCGCAACTGCGGCCGCACGCGGGCGAGCCGCGCCCGTAGCAACTCGACGGAAGCGACCCGGCCAGCTCCGCGCTAGTCGGGGTCGCGCGGCCGAGGTGGACCGGGAGGCTCGGTGGGAACCAACTCGGCCACGTCGGCATGCAGGCTGGCCAGCCCCCGATCGAACGTGGCCAGCCGGCCCTGGTGTGCGCGGGCGAGATGAGCCAGGTAGGTGTCGGTGACCTGCCGGTGACCGACCACGCCGGCGAACGACACGTCCCGATAGCTCAACGTGTCCGGCCAGAACTCATGCCGCTGCTGGCGCGCGATCCGAGCCAGCAACGCCGTCGCCTCGTCCGCCGGATACCCGGCTCGGATCACCTGCCGCACCAGGCTGCCCTCGGTGATCGGACAACTGGCCACCGGATCCGTACACCGCGCCAACCAGTCCTGCGCGGCGTTGTGGTGCACGTGGTCGGAGAGCGAGAGCGCGATCAGCACGTTCGCGTCGAGCAAGACAGTCACTCGTCGTCGTCCAGCGATCGGACGTCCTCGGTGGTGATGACCCTGCCCACGCTGATCACCGGCCATCCGGTCGCCGGGCTGACGGTGATCTGGCCGGCCGGTCGTTGGTTGAGGCCACGCCGCATCAGGTCCGCAATGGTCTCGCTGAGCGTGCGGGACGTGTCACGGGCGATCGACAGGGCCTGCTGATGCAGATCGTCGGGCAGGTCTACGGTGGTGCGCACCGAACTATTATAGCACTGGGCGCATCACTGCATCACGATGCGGGCTGGTCGATGCTGACTATCCGGGCCAGGGAGTAGCCGTCCTGGTCGCGGTGTGCGGGCGCGGTGAGGCCGTCCCGGACCAGCCGGCGGCCCAGTTGCAGGCAGGCGGCGATCTCCTCGTCGGTCAACGCCATCCGGTCCTCGCGCCGGCCCAGGGAGACCACCCCGTTCCACGCGCCCCAGAGGAACCGGGCGGTGGTGCGGGCGTCGTACCGGTGGTCGGCCTGGCCGGCGGCTACGGCCGCCTCGATGCGGGCCTGGAAACCCCCGATGACCTCCTCCAGCCGCTCCCCCACCCGCTGCTGGATCTCCCGCACCTCGGCCGGCAGCTCGCCCAGCACCGTGTCGAAGGCCAGGAACTGGAACAGCCCCGGGTGCTCCAGGTGGAAGCGCAGATACACGTCACCGGCCGCGATGACCTGTTCCAGCGGCGAGTACTCGGGCCGGTACGCGCGGTCCAGGTACGCGGCCATCTGCTCGAGCGCGCGCTCCACCAGCGCCAGGTACACCCCGTCCTTGCTGCCGAAGTGCACGTAGAGCGTGCCGATCGACACGTCGGCCGCCTCGGCCAGATCCTCCACCCGGACGTTCCGGTAGCCGGCACCGAAGGCCCGCTCGGCGGTATCCAGGATCCGCTCCCTGGTGCGGGCCCGCCGCCGGGCGATCCTCGGGCTGTGCGGAGCCTCGCTCCCCAACTCGGTCACCACACCATCATGCCTTACTCGCAACGAGGTTCATTTTTAGAAGCTTATTGCAAAAACGAGGATACTTACGGTTTACTCGGTGACACAGCACACCCGGGGAGGCACTGTGGCCGAGACCTGTGACGTGGTGATCGTCGGAGCGAGGCTGGCCGGATCGTGCGCGGCCGCCCACCTGGCCAGGGCCGGGCACCGGGTGGTGGTGCTGGACAAGTCCCGGTTCCCTTCCGACCAGCTGTCCACCCACCTGCTGTTCCCCTCCGGGGTGGACGAGCTGCGCCGGATGGGCGCGCTGGACGGCATCCTGGCCGGCGACCCCGCCCGCTCACCGTGGCTGGGCCTGCAGATCGGCGACCGGGTGCGGCTGCTGGAGCGCTGGCGGGCCTGCGGGCCGATCGACTACTGCATCTGCGTGCCGAGGCCCCAGCAGGACCTGGAACTGGTGCGGGCGGCCCGGGCCGCCGGCGCCGACGTGCGGGAACACTGCCGGGTCACGGCGGTGACCTGGCGCGGCGGGCGAGCCGCCGGGGTGCGCTACACCGACGCCGACGGCACCGAGCGCGAGCTGGCCGCCCAACTGGTGGTCGGCGCGGACGGCCGGCGGTCGACCGTCGCCGGCCTGGTCGGCGCGGCCCGGCCCTACCGCGCGTCCCGCAACGGGCGGGGCCTGGTGTTCCGCTACGCCGACGACCCGCGCGCCGGCACCCGTGACGGCGAGACGATCTGGCAGTGGCGGGACGGCGACTCGCTGGGCTTCGTGTTCCCGTCCGCGCCGCGCGGGCGGATCCTGATGCTGTTCATGGGCGCGGCCGGAGAGGTCACCGAGGCGCGCGCCGACCCGGAAGGGCACTGGGCGCGCAAGATCGCGATGCACCCCGGCATGGCCGCCCGCACCTGGGGCGCCGGCAACCTGACCAAGATCCGCACCTGCAACGACACCTCGGCGTACTTCCGGGCGTCCAGCGGGCCGGGTTGGGCGCTGGCCGGGGACGCCGGCCACTTCAAGGACCCGGTGATCGGCCAGGGCCAGCGGGACGCACTGTGGTCGGGGCGCCGGCTGGCCGAGCTCGCCGGCCCGGTCCTGGACGACCCGGCCCGGCTGGACATCTCGCTGCGCGGCTGGGAGCAGGAGCGGGACCTGGAGTGCCTGCACTCCTACCACTTCGGCAACGTGGAGACGGTGGTCCGGCCGGTGATCCCGGTGCTCACCGAGATCCTGCGCCGGATGTCCGGCACCACCGCCCCCTCGGCCGGCGACCTCTTCGGCCGGGCGCGCACCCTGCCGGAGATCATCAGCCTGCCCCGGATCGCGCTCGGCCTCGCCGACGCGCTGCGCCACGACGCCGGGCGCGACCCGGCCGGGCTGACCAGGGACGCCCTGGCCGAGCTCAAGATCCACCTCGAGGTGCGGCGGGAACGCCGCGCCCGCCGTTTCCGGTCCACCCGGCTGGTACCCGGATCCGATCACCCGAACCCTGAACCCCCTGGTCACGCCGGCGAGTCCCGGCGCGACCGGCACAACCTGGAAGTGGTGGTGTCCGCATGACCGAGACGATCCGCATCGCGGCGGTGCAGCCCGCGCTGCGCCTGGGAGCGGTGGAGCCGAACCTGGTCCGGCTGGAGGCGCTGATCAGGGACGCGGTGGCCGAGCACTCCCCCGCCGTGGTCACCGTGCCCGAGGCCGGCTCCTCGCCGAACGTCTACTCCCGGGCGATGCGCGGCGTGGCCCGCCCGGTGGACGGCGCCCCCATGCAGCTCTACCGGCGGCTGGCCAGGGAGCTGGACGTGGTGGTCGGCGGCGGCTTCCTGGCGCGGCGGGGCGGCCACGTCTACGGGACCTACGTGCTGGCCGAACCGGACGGCCGGGCGCACCTGCACGACAAGGACATCCCCACCATGTGGGAGAACAACTACTACACGCGCGGCAGCGACCCCGGCCGCACCGAGCTGGCCGCCCTGGGTGGCGCCCCGGTCGGCGTGGCCTGCGGCTGGGAGTGGGCGCGCATGGGTACCGCCGCGCGGCTGCGCGACCGGGTGCAGCTGCTGCTCGGCGGCATGTGCTGGCCGTCCTACCCGCTGAACTGGCGCGGGCCGTTCGGCCTGTGGGCGACCCGGGAACACGCGCTGCAGCGCATGCACGCGCGCGAGCTGCCCCGGCAGATGGCCCGGCTGCTCGGCGCGCCGGTGGCCATGCCGTCACACGTCGGCCCGATCGACTTCGACACGCCGCTGGCGCCCGGGGTGCCCTGGCGCACCCAGATGGTCGGCGAAACCCAGATCGTGGAACGGGACGGCACCGTGCTGGCCCGGCTCACCGCCGAGGACGGCGAAGGCCACGTCGGCGCCACCGTCCGGCTGGCCCCACCGGAGCCGCTCGACCCGCTCGCGCCGATGTACTGGATCCCGCCGCTGAGCGTCTCCACCCGCGCCGCCTGGACCGCGATGAACAACCACGGCGCCGCGAAGTACCGCCTCATGCGCGCCCTCCGCCGCCACCCCTGGCAGTCCTGGCCCGCCGGAGACGTCCCCAACGAACTAGGCCCGGCCGACCTCCCCGCCGCCACCACCCCCTAGCCGGGCCGCCGCGCGGCTCGTGAGTGGCAATGACCGCCAGGGCATCACTCGCCGCTCACAGGCCGCGCAGCGGCACCAGGTCGTCGGCGTGGACGAGTTCGCGGCGGTATTCGGGGGGTAGGTCGCGGGTGCGGCGGCCGATGAGGTTGGGGAGTTCGGTGGCGTCGAAGGCGACCACGCCCCTCGCCACCACCTGGCCGTGCGGGGCGACCAGGTCGACCACGTCACCGGCGACGAACTCGCCGGCCACCCCGTGCACCCCGGCGGCGAGCAGCGACCGGCGCCGGCGCAGCACCGCGTGCACCGCCCCCTCGTCCAGGTCCAACCGGCCGCGCACGTCGGCCGCGTGCCGCAGCCAGAACCGGCGGGCGGACAGCCGCTGGCCCTCGGCCCGGAACGCGGTCCCGACCTTGGGGCCGGCCGGCGAGGTGTCCAGCGCGGATGCGGCGTCCTCGGCGGCGGCCAGCAGCACGGGAATGCCCGCGCCGGCGGCCATGCTGGCCGCCTCGATCTTGGTCGCCATGCCGCCGGTGCCGAGGCCGGAGACCCCGGGCCGGGCCACGTCCAGGTCCAGGGCGGCCACGTCGTCCACGTCCGGCACCAGCACCGTGCCGGGCTGCCGGGGGTCGCCGTCGTAGAGGCCGTCCACATCGGACAGCAGCACCAATGCCTGCGCCCCGACCAGGTGCGCCACCAGCGCGGCCAGCCGGTCGTTGTCGCCCACCCGGATCTCGTCGGTGGCCACGGTGTCGTTCTCGTTCACCACCGGCAGCACGCCCAGGGAGAGCAGCCGGATCAGCGTGCGCTGCGCGTTGCGGTAGTGCGCGCGGCGGATCACGTCGTCGGCGGTGAGCAGGATCTGCCCGATGGTCAACCCGTGCCGGGCGAACGAGGCCGAGTAGGCGTGCGCCAGCTGCAACTGGCCGACGCTGGCCGCCGCCTGCTGGGTGGCCAGGTCCCGGGTGCGCTTGGCCAGCCCGAGCGGCGCCAGGCCGGCCGCGATCGCGCCGGAGGAGACCAGCACCACCTGCGCCCCGCCCGCCCGGCGCGCGGCCAGCGCGTCGACCAGCGCATCCAGCCGGACCGGGTCCAGGCCGCCGTCCAGGCTGGTCAGCGAGGACGATCCGACCTTCACCACGATCCGGGCAGCGGCCCCGATGGCCGGTCTAGCCGTCACCGCCGTCTTCTCCTTCGTCTTCCGGTTCCGCACCGCCATCCCGCCGGGCGGCCCGCGCCGACTTGCGCGCCGCCGCACCCACCCGGGTGGACCGGTCCAGCCGGGCGTCCGTGCCCCGGTTGCCCATGGCCGTGTACGCGCCGGCCGGCGTGGACGGCTCCCAGTCGAACGTTACGTCGCCGATGGTCACCGGCGCGCCGGGTGTGGCACCCGCCTCGGCCAGCGCGTCCTCCACGCCCAGCTTGGCCAGCCGGTCGGCCAGGAAGCCGACCGCCTCGTCGTTACTGAACTGGGTCTGCCGCACCCACCGCTCCGGCTTCTCCCCGCGCACCAGGAACGCGCCCTCCTCCTCCGGGTCGGGCGACACGGTGAACGGCACCTCGCCGACCGCCTCCGGGTGCAGCACCACCCGGGTCGGCTCCGGCGGCGGCAGCGCGGCGCGGTACTCGGCGACCCGCCGCGCCATCAGAAAGCTCAGCTCGCGCAGGCCGGCGCGGGTCGCGGTGGAGATCGCCAGCACCGGCCATCCGCGTTCGGCCAGTTCCGGGGTGACCAGCTCGGCCAGCTCGGCGGCCTCCGGCACGTCCACCTTGTTCAGCGCGACAATCCGGGGGCGGTTGCCGAGGTCGCCACCGAGGCCCGGGGTGTACCGCGCCAGCTCGGCCTCGAGCGCGTCGATGTCCGAGATCGGGTCGCGGCCGGGTTCCAGGGTGGCGCAGTCGACCACGTGGACCAGCACGGCGCACCGCTCGATGTGCCGGAGGAACTCCAGACCCAGACCCTTCCCGGAGGCGGCCCCCGGGATCAGCCCGGGCACGTCGGCCACGGTGAACGTCTGCTCCCCGGCACTGACCACGCCGAGCTGCGGCACCAGGGTGGTGAAGGGGTAGTCGGCGATCTTCGGCCGCGCCGAGGACAACGCCGCGACCAGCGAGGACTTCCCGGCGCTGGGGAAACCCACCAGGCCCACGTCGGCCAGCGAGCGCAGCTCCAGCACCAGCTCCCGCTCCTGGCCCGGCTCGCCGAGCAGCGCGAAACCGGGGGCCTTGCGCGCGGTGGAGGCCAGCGCGGCGTTGCCCAGCCCGCCCCGGCCGCCCTGCGCGGCCACGAACCGGGTGCCCGCGCCGACCAGGTCGGCCAGCTGCTCGCCGTCCTCGTCCAGCACCACGGTGCCGTCCGGCACCGCCATCACCAGGTCGCCGCCGATCGCGCCGTTGCGCAGGGCGCCCTGCCCCTGCTTGCCGTTGCCCGCCTTGGCCTGCCGCCGGTAGTGGAAGTCGAGCAGGGTGTGCACCCCCGGGTCGACCACGAAGATCACGTCACCGCCCCGGCCGCCGTTGCCCCCGTCGGGCCCGCCCAGCGGCTTGAACTTCTCCCGGTGCACGGAGGCGCAGCCGTTGCCCCCGTTACCGGCGACAACGGTCAACGAGGTCCGGTCCACGAACCTGGACATCTGAAAGCCTCCTGTACACGCAGAAAAGGCGGGCCGGTGGGAACCCGGACCCGCCCTTTCGAGCAGAACTGTCTGTGCGGGCCGTTACTCGGCGGCGGCCGGCACGATGTTCACGGTCTTGCGTCCACGCTTGCTGCCGAACTGGACGGCGCCGGCCACCAGCGCGAACAGCGTGTCGTCGCCACCGCGGCCCACGCCCTCGCCCGGGTGGAACTTGGTGCCGCGCTGCCGGATCAGGATCTCACCGGCGCTCACGTTCTGTCCGCCGAACCGCTTCACGCCCAGCCGCTGCGCGTTCGAGTCGCGGCCGTTGCGGGAGCTGGAGGCGCCCTTCTTGTGTGCCATGTCGTCGCCTCCTTACTTCGAGATTCCGGTGACCTCGACGCGGGTCAGCGGCTGGCGGTGTCCCTGCCGCTTGTGGTACCCGGTCTTGTTCTTGAACTTGTGGATCCGGATCTTCGGACCCTTGGTCTGCTCGACCACCTTGCCGGTGACCGAGAACTTGGCCAGCGCGGCGGCGTCGGTGGTCAGCGTGGCGCCACCCTCCGTCCCGTCCACGACCAGCACGGCCGGCAGGCTCACCTCGGCGCCGAGCTCGGCGTCGATCTTCTCGACGGTGAGCACCTCACCGACCACGGCCTTGTACTGCTTACCGCCGCTCTTGACGATCGCGTACATCGTTGACGCACGACTCCTAGACATTCGTGGGCTCAGGGTGACACGCCTGCGGGGCCGACCCCGGGCGGTCTGCCGCCAGTACCAGGGCACGCCCCGATACGGCTGTCAAGAACCCAGGGTACGGGCCGACATTCGGAAGGGTCAAACCGGGTCCCCGGCGGTTCCTCCGGCGGGCGGACCGGCCGGTCGGGAGGCCGACCGGCGACGCCGCCGAGCCGGCCGGGCCGGCGGCTCGGAACCGGCCGGGGCACCCACCGCGACCGGCTCCGCACCGTTGGTGCCGGAGGAGTGTCCCGGGACGACCGGATCGGTGGCCCCGAGATCGTGGGGCTCGGCGGCGGGCCCGCCCGGGCCGGCCGGTGCCAAGGCGCCCCCGGCGGCATCCTGGCCCGACGGGTGGGAGGCGACCGGAGCCGTGGAGTCCCCGCCGGCCGGCCGGGCCGGCGGTTCCGGAGCGGTGGTGTTGGCCGGCGACGAGGAAGCCGCGGCCGCCGGAGCCGGGGAGTCCACCGGGTGACCCGACACCGGCGAACCAGCGGCCGGCTCGGCGGCAACCGAGGAAGGTGCCGGCTCGGTGTCCGTCCGGGGCCGCGCCGGCGGGGCGGGCACCGGCTTGCCGTTGGCCGGGCCGTGCTCCGGGGTGGGTCCGTCGGCCGGCTCGGCCTTCGGAGTGGGCACGGCGGCCGGCTCGGACTTCGGAGTGGATACGGCGGCCGGCTCGGACTTCGGACTGGGTACGGCGGCCGGCTCGGACTTCGGTCCGCCCTGCCCGCCCGGGGCTCCCCGCCGGCGGCCGTTGCCGCCATCCGAGTCGCCGCCCCGGCGGGCGTTGCCGCCGTCCGGCTCGCCGCCCCGGCCGCGCCGCCGCCCGCCGGAGGAGGACCCGCCGTGCTGACCCTGTTCCGGCCGGTGCTCGACCGGGTCGGAGGAGACCACGACGCCCCGGCCCCGGCAGTGCTCACACGGCGTGGAGAACGCCTCGAGCAGCCCGACGCCGACCCGCTTGCGGGTCATCTGCACCAGGCCCAGCGAGGTGACCTCGGCCACCTGGTGGCGGGTGCGGTCCCGGCCGAGGCACTCGGTCAGCCGGCGCAGCACCAGGTCCCGGTTGGACTCCAGCACCATGTCGATGAAGTCGATCACGATGATGCCGCCGATGTCCCGCAGCCGCAGCTGCCGGACGATCTCCTCGGCGGCCTCCAGGTTGTTCCGGGTGACCGTCTCCTCCAGGTTGCCCCCGGAGCCGGTGAACTTGCCGGTGTTCACGTCGATGACCGTCATCGCCTCGGTGCGGTCGATCACCAGCGTGCCGCCCGACGGCAGCCAGACCTTGCGGTCCAGCGCCTTGGTCAGCTGCTCGTCGATGCGGAAGTCGGAGAACACGTCGGTCCGGCCCACGTGCCGGCTCAGCCGTTCCACCAGCTCGGGCGCCACGTGTCCGATGTAGGCGTGCAGGGTGTCCCAGGCGTCGTCGCCCTCGACCACCAGCTTGCTGAAGTCCTCGTTGAACTGGTCCCGGACGACCTTGATCATCAGGTCCGGTTCCTCGTAGAGCAGCTCGGGCGCCTTGGACCGGCCCTTGCCCGAGCCGGTGGCCGAACCGGCCTTCTCCTTCACCACGTCCCACTGGGCCTGCAGCCGGCGCACGTCCCGCTCCAGCGCCTCCTGGCTGACCCCCTCCGAGGCGGTGCGGATAATCACGCCGGCGTCCTCGGGGAGGATCTCCTTGAGCAGGTCCTTCAGCCGGCGCCGCTCCACGTCGGGGAGCTTGCGGCTGATCCCGTGGGTGCCGCCGGACGGCACGTACACCAGGAACCGGCCAGGCAGGCTGATCTGCGTGGTGAGCCGTGCGCCCTTGTGGCCGATCGGGTCCTTGGTGACCTGCACCAGCACGTTGTCCCCGCTGGACAGCGCCTGCTCGATGCGCCGCGCCTTGCCGGCCAGCCCGGCCGCGTCCCAGTCCACCTCGCCGGCGTAGAGCACCGCGTTGCGGCCCCGGCCGATGTCCACGAACGCCGCCTCCATGCTGGGCAGCACGTTCTGCACCCGGCCCAGGTAGACGTTGCCCACCAGGGAGGTCCCGCCGGAGCTGGTGACGAAGTGCTCGCACAGCACGCCGTCCTCGAGCACGCCGATCTCCGAACGCTCGCCGCGCTGGCGCACCACCATCGTGCGCTCCACCGACTCGCGGCGGGCCAGGAACTCGGCCTCGCTGAGCACCGGCGCGCGCCGGCGACCGGCATCCCGGCCGTCCCGGCGGCGCTGCCGCTTGGCCTCCAGCCGGGTGGACCCCCGGACGCCCTGGATGCCGCTGTTGCCGCCGTCGTCGCCGCTGTCCGGCTTCGCCCGCGACTCGCGGATCTTGGTGACCGTGTTCGGCGGGTCGTCGGAACCGGAGTCGTCCGAGTCGCCGTCCTTGCGCCGGCGCCGGCGCCTGCGCCGCCGCGAGCCGCCGCCCGAGGACCCGGCGTCCTCGGCGTCCTCGGAGTCGCCGTCCTCGTCGTCGTCGCTCTCGGCGGCCTCGGGCGCCTTCTTGCCCGAACCCTTGCCGGAGTCCTTGCCCGCGTCCCGGCCCGAGTCCTTGCCGGCCGGCTTGCCGTCCTCGTCGTCGGTGTCGGCGTCGCCGTTCTCCGCCGTCTCGTCGTCGGTGCCGCGGCCCCGGCCCCGGCCGCGCCGGCCCCGGCGGCGGCGGCGCTTGGTGTCGCCGCCCTCCTCGGTGGCGTCCGCGTCGGTGTCCGGCTCGTCGTCGTCCTCGGCCTCGTCCTCCGCGTCCGGCCGGGCGGGCTTGGCCGGTGCCTGCGGGGCCGGCCGGCTGGGTGCGGCACCCGGGGGCAGGAACATCGGGGCGGCGAACAGCGGCAGCGCGCCGCCGGCCTCCGGCTGGAGCTCGTCGCCGGCTTCCGTCTCAGCCTTCTCAGGCTTCTCCGGCTCGGTGTCGGGCTTCGCCTCGGTCTCGACGGAGAGCGCCTCGATGACCCGCTGAGCGGTGGGCCGATCCACGCTGGACTGCGCTCCCCGGGCCGGGGAGCCGAGCTCGGCGAGGGTGTCCAGCACCCGCCGGCTGGTCGTGGCGACCAGCTTGGCGAGGGCGTGCACCCGGACCTTCTCGGTCAGTTCGGGTGTTTCGGATAGGTTGCTGAGCCCGCCGGATCGACCGGCGGGCACGTCGCTTTCGGACATGCAGCTCCTTCGCCCCCGGGCGCCCTCTCTCGAAGGCGGCCGCTCAGGGGCCTAGCTTTGTCTGCCTCCCCCGACGCCCGGAGGGACAGCAATCCTGTGTCATGCGTCGAACGGGTCGGTCAGGCATCCGCGATCGTCGAGCAGACCCTGAGCCAGCCGGGTTGCCATCACTGGCACCGGCGGCCGCAGATCCGCGACGACCCGAAGTGCGCCCAACACGTCGTCGGGCCGCACAGCAGGTGTGGTCTGCCGCACGACCGTCGTCATTATCGCACAGCCCTTCCGGCTCGCACGTTCTGTCCGTTCATCTGGGTGATCTGGTCCTGTTAACCCTGCGCTGACCACCGCCGCGCGCGCGTCCACCGGCCTCGGCCCGTTCTTGGTGACCCGCTGCACCACCACCTCGCCGGCGGCCAGAAACACGTCCAGCGCGGAAGCCAGGTCCGCCGGCGCCACCTCGGGCAGCTCGATCCGCCACCGGCTGGCGTCGATCAGGTCGGCCAGCGCCGGGGTGCCCGGCTCGGCGGTCACCGAGGCGAGCACGTCCAGGCCGTCCGGCAGGGCCGCGTCCAGCGCGCCGGCCAGCGCCGCCGGGTCCACCGGCGCGGTGAGGCCGATCTCCACGTACTCGGCCTCGCTGGCCGTCCCGGTCGGCGCGGCGCCCACCCAGGACAGCCTGGGGTGCGGGTTGAACCCGTGGGAGTGCGCCACCGGGACCCCGGCCCGGCGCACCGCGCGCTCGAACGCCCTGGCCACGTCCCGGTGCGAGGCGAACCGGAGCCGCCCGCGTTTGGCGAACCGCAGCCGCACCCGGCACACCGTCGGCGGCGCCGGGTTGGCCGCCGCCCCCTTGCGCGTGCTCATCGCGGCGCCCATCAACCCTCGCTCGGCAACATCATCAACATTCCCTCTCCGGCGGGCACGAACCCGTGCCGCAGGTAGAACGGGGCACCCCTGGGCGCCGGCCGCAACACCAGCCGCTGGTAGCGGCGGACCCGCGCGTGCTCCACGGCGGCGTTGAGCAGCGCGGAGGCCACGCCGCGGTCCACGAACGAGGACATCACGAACGCGTTGCCCACATAACCCCACCGACCCGGGCGCGCGCCCGGGCGGGGCATGTTGCCCACCTCGACCACGTTCAGCGAGCCGACCACGGTGTAGCCGACCCGGTCGTCGCCGGCCTCGGCCAGCCAGAAGGTGCGCCGGGGCAGCTCCGTGCGCCACCACGCGGCGAACGCCTCGTCGAAGCCGTCGCCGGCCTCCCCCGGCTCGGGCGCCGGGATGCCGGTGCGCTCGGCGGTCCACTCCCGGCGCAGCCGGGCCAGCGCGGGCAGATCACGGTCGTCCGCGACCCGCACGGTGACCGGCGGACGCGGATCAGCCACCGCGGCTGTCAACCACGGTAAGTGGGATGAGTGTCGTGCCGGAGGGGCCGACCTGGATGTCCGAGCCGGTGGACGGGCAGACGCCACAGTCGAAACACGGCGTCCACCGGCAGTCGTCCTGCTCGCGCGAGTCCAGCGCGTCCTGCCAGTCGTCCCACAGCCAGTCCGGGTCCAGCCCGGAGTCCAGGTGCTCCCAGGGCAGCACCTCGTCCCGGAACCGCTCCCGGGTGGTGTACCAGGCCATGCTCACGCCCAGCGGCTCCAGCTCGGCCGACGCCGCGTCCACCCAGCGCTGGTAGGAGAAGTGCTCCCGCCAGCCGTCGAACCGGCCGCCGTCCCGCCACACCCGCTCGATCACCCGGCCGACCCGCCGGTCGCCCCGGGAGAGCAGGCCTTCCACCAGCGACGGCTCGCCGTCGTGGTAGCGCATGCCCACGTTGCGGCCGATCCGGCGGTCGGCGTTGATCGCCGCGCGCAGCTTGCGCAGCCGGTCGTCGACGGTCTCGGGGTCGCACTGCGCGGCCCACTGGAACGGGGTGTGCGGCTTCGGCACGAAGCCGCCGATGGAGATCGTGCAGCGCACGTCGTTGCGCCCGCTGGCCTCCCGGCCGGCCTTGATCACCCGGTGGGCCATGCCGGCGATCTCCAGCACGTCCTCGTCGGTCTCCGTGGGCAGGCCGCACATGAAGTAGAGCTTCACCTGCCGCCAGCCCTGCGCGAACGCCGCGCTGACCGTGCGGATCAGGTCCTCCTCGGAGACCATCTTGTTGATCACCCGGCGGATCCGCTCGGAGCCGCCCTCCGGGGCGAAGGTGAGCCCGGAGCGGCGGCCGTTGCGGGACAGCTCGTTGGCCAGGTCGATGTTGAACGCGTCCACCCGGGTGGACGGCAGGCTCATCGTGGTGTTGGTGCCCTCGTAGCGGTCGGCGAGGCCCTTGGTGATGTCGGCGATCTCGCTGTGGTCGGCGCTGGACAGCGAGAGCAGCCCGACCTCGGTGAACCCGCTCGCCTTGAGCCCCCGGTCCACCATCTCCCCGATGCCGGCCAGCGACCGCTCGCGCACCGGGCGGGTGATCATCCCGGCCTGGCAGAACCGGCAGCCCCGGGTGCAGCCGCGGAAGATCTCCACGCTCATCCGCTCGTGCACGGTCTCGGCCAGCGGCACCAGCGGCTGCTTCGGGTACGGCCACTCATCCAGGTCGCTGGTGGTCCGCTTGAGCACCCGCTTGGGCGCGCGCGGGTCGTTCGGGGCGACCCGGTCGATGCCGCCGTCCGGGCGGTAGGTGACGTCGTAGAGGCTGGGAACGTAGACGCCGTCCGTCTCGGCCAGCCGGCGCAGCACCTCGGCCCGGCCGATTTGGCTCTGCGTGGAGATACGCAACACGGCGCTGATGTCCAGCACGGCCTCCTCGCCGTCACCCAGCACCACCGCGTCCACGAAGTCGGCGATCGGCTCCGGGTTGAACGCGGCGTGCCCGCCGGCGACCACCAGCGGGTGCTCGTCACCCCGGTCGGCGGCGTGCAGCGGGATGCCGGCCAGGTCCAGCGCGGTGAGCAGGTTGGTGTAGCCCAGCTCGGTGGAGAAGCTCACGCCGATCACGTCGAACGCGCCGAGCGGCCGGTGCGCGTCCACGGTGAAGTGCGGCACGCCGTGTTCGCGCATCAGCGCCTCGAGGTCCGGCCACACCGCGTAGGTCCGCTCGGCCAGCACGTCGGGCTGTTCGTTGAGCAGCTCGTAAAGGATCATGACGCCCTGGTTGGGCAGGCCGACCTCGTAGGCGTCCGGGTACATCAGGGCCCAGCGCACCCGCGCGGCGTCCCAGTCCTTCACCGTGCTGTTCAGCTCACCGCCGATGTACTGCACGGGTTTGGCCACCCTGGGCAGCAGTCGCTCCAGTGCCGGGAAGACCGATTCCACGCTCACGTCTAGCCAGGGTAGTGCCAGGTAGCCGGCCGGCCGGCAGTGCGTCACATCGGTGGGCCAGGATGGCCCACGTGACCCTGGTGATCGACGCCGCGAACGTGGTCGGCTCCCGCCCGGACGGCTGGTGGCGGGACCGCCCCGGCGCGGCCGCCCGGCTGTTGTCCCAGGTCGCTACCGCGCTGCGGGCCGGCGCACTGGACGCCCCGGTCGTCGTGGTGCTCGAGGGCGCGGCCCGCGCGGGCGCCCCGGCGGGCCCGGGCGAGGTCGCCGGCCTGACCGTGACCCATGCCGAACGGGACGGCGACTCGGCGATCCTGAGCGAGGCGGAGGCGCTGGTCCGGGCCGGAACCGGCGCCGAGGTGGTCACCGCCGACCGGGGCCTGCGGGAGCGGGTCACCCTGGCCGGCGCGACCGTGCTGCCCCCTCGCTGGCTCCTGGACCGCCTCTGAGCGACGCCACACATCCACCCAGGCCCACCTCAATGTCGATCTCCAGTGGGCCGGGTGGCGGTTCAAGGGCGGCTGGCCGGCACGGCGGTCGGGCTTCAGGAGAGGCCGAACTCGCGCAGGGCGTCCGGCAGACTTTTCTGGTTGTGCGCCTCCACCAGCGCTCCCGCCAGCTCACGCAGCTTGGTGTTGCGCCGCTGGGAGGCGATGCGCAGCTCGTCGAACGCGGCCTTGGCGTTCAGCGACCGGTGCCGCATGAGCAGGCCCTGGGCCTGGCCGATGGTGGACCGGGTGACCAGTGCGCCGCGCAGGTGCCGGACCATCGACTGGCTGTCGTTGTACAGGCTGACGTTGTCGAACATCACGCCCGCGTGCAGCACGAACACCATGACCAGGTCGTACGAGGTGTCCACGAACTGCCGGGGCTCCCGGGAGAGCAGGGTCAGCGCGGCCGCCGGCTCGGTCGCCGCGGCCAGCGGCAGGGACAGCGCGCTGAGGTAGCCCGCGCGAGTCGCCGCCGCGATGAACTCCGGCCAGCGGTCGTCCACCCGCGTGTCGTCCAGCCGGCGCGGCTCCCGGTACTGCAGCACGTCGTCGATCGGGCTGGGCAGGGACTTCGGCTCCCCCCAGTCCTCGGGGATGTCCGGACCGGTCACGCTGGCCACCGTCTCGATGCCGTCCTCACCGGTCACGGTGATCATCGCGTGGTCACAGCCGGGCACCGTGCGGGCCACCCGCTCCACGTACCGGCGCAGCGCACCCTCCAGGTCGTCACCCTCCACCAGGCGGGTGATCTCGACCAGCTCCTGACTCAGCGTGAGCAGATCCTCGGGCACCGACGCACTCCTCACCAGCGGTGCGTCGGAGGCGCATCGCTATGAAACGAGATGTCTACCAGAGAGTGACGTTATAGCAGCTACCATTCAGTTTGCCCGGTTATGCAGCCAGCTGCGGCAAGCCCACTCGTGATGTCGGGTTCCGGTCCCGCTGGTACTCACAGGGCGGAGCCTGACCCGGCGCCACTTCGGCCTTCGCTGATTCGAGGCGCACGGATGACCACAGGCGTATACCGCAACCCCGACGTCGTCGCTCGCGACCGGCGATATCACGACTCACTCGCGCTGTACCTGGACGCGGTCCGCCGCGAGCTCACCCGTCGGCACGTGCTGGTGCGCGATGCCCATGTGCACGCGCCGGAACCGGGCGAGGCGCTGCGCGCGACCCTCGCCTACGGCCTGCCGGACTGGCCGACCACCGTGCGCGCCGGCTGGCACGAGGAGCTGGGCTGGTGGGCCGAGCAGGGCCACCGTCACGAGCGCCGCTACCTGACCGGCAACCTGGTCCCGCCCACCTCGGCGGTCGCCGACTTCCTCACCCTCGGTGGGCAACCCGGCTCACTGGACCCCAAGGTCCACCGGTACCGGCTGCTCGGCGACGAGCCCGAGCTGATCGCCCGGTTGGACCGGCTGGCCGGTGCCGACCGTGGCTGAACCGGTCGCCGAGGAGACGCCGGCCGCCGGGCCGCTCTGTGTCAGCGTGCGGCATGCGGGCGGCGCGGTCGTGGTCGCCGTGGCCGGCGAGCTGGACATGCTCGGCTCGGGCGACTTCTGGTCGGCCGCCGAGGCGGCGGTGACCACGGCGGCCGGCGGCACCCTGGTGATCGACCTGACCCAGGTGGTGTTCCTCGACTCGCACGGGCTGGGCGCGCTGCACCGGGTGGCCGAGGCGGTCCGCCCGCACGGCGCCGCGCTGCGGGTGGTGGTGGGCCGGGACCGGCCCGCGCGACGCCCCATCGAGCTGACCGGGCTGCACCAGGTGCTGTCGCTGTGCGATTCGCTGGAGGAGGCGCTGGCCAGCCTCAGCGGGCCGTGACCGCGTCCACCGCTTCCGCCACCGGGGTGTCCCCGCCCAGCAGCACCAGCACCAGGCCGGCCGTGGCGGGACCCGGCCGGGCCAGCAGCTCGGCCAGCACCTCGGCGACGTCGTCCCTGGTCACGTCGCCCCGTCCCAGCGGGGGCGGGGCGAGCCGCACACTGCCGGTGCCGGGGTCGTCGGTGAGCGAACCCGGGCGGACCACGGTCAGCTCCAGCGGACGTGTGGCCACCTCCTCCTCGGCGGCCTTCTTCGCCCGCAGGTAGGCGGCGAACACCTCGCCGCGCCCGGGCAGCGGGTCGTCGTCCACCCCGATCGAGGAGACCAACAGGTAGCGCGGCACCTCGGCGGCCACGGCGGCATCGGCCAGCAGCACGGCGGCCGCGCGGTCCACGGTGTCCTTGCGCGCGGCCCCGCTACCTGGCCCCGCACCGGCGGCGAAGACCACCGCGTCGGCCTCGTAGAGCCGCTCGGCGAGCTGCGCCGCCGTCACCACCTCCAGATCCACGACCTCGGCCTCCGCGCCGGTCGCCCGCACGTCATCGACGTGGTCCGGGTTGCGCACCAACCCGACCACCCGGTCCCCGCGCGCGGCGAGCAACCGCTCCAGCCGCAACGCGATCTGCCCGTGCCCACCGGCGATCACCACCCGCATACCCCGGACGGTAGTGGAGATATCGGGCAGGCGCTGGCGGTGTACCGTATGTGTATGGGCCGCACAAACATCGATATCGATGACGAGCTAATCGACGCGGCGATGAAAAAGTACGGGCTGAAGACCAAGAAAGAAGCGGTCGAACTGGCTCTCCGCCAACTGGTCGGCCCTCGCCTGTCCCCCGAGTTCTTCGAGAGCTTGCAGGGCATCGGCTGGGAAGGTGACCTCGACGCGATGCGCAATGCCGACAAGCCGATCGAGTGGTAGATCGGCCGTCGGGATGTTCCTGATCGACAGCTCCGCGTGGATCGAGTTGCTGCGCAACACCGGATCCCGCACCCACCTCGAACTGTTGAGGTTGACGCGGGAGCATCCCAGTGAGCTGGCCATCACCGAGCCGGTCATCTTGGAGTTGCTGGCCGGGCCCACCAACCATGTCAAGCTGGCCAAAGTAGAGAAGTTGGTCGCCGGGCTCCGCCTCCTGCCGGTCGACGCGGAGATCGACTACCGCGCCGGCGCCGCTGCCGCTAGGGCCGCTCGGCAAGTCGGCAAACCGGTGCGTTCGAACCTGGACTGCCTCATCGCGGCGGTCGCGGTGCGCACCGGGGCGTCGTTGGTGCACCAGGACAGAGATTTCACCTTGCTCGCCGAGGTGCTCCCCGATCTTCGGCTGCACTCAGGACGCTAGCGCAGGAGCAGTTTGTCCAGGCGGCGGGCGGCCACCACGACACCGATCGCGGCCATCACCAGGAAGTAGGCTAGGTGGCCGAGGACGCCGGTGGAGACGATGCCCGTGGTCAGCGCCCGCATCAGCTCCACCGCGTGGTATAGCGGCAGGCACTGCACCACCAGCCGCAGCGCGGGCGGGTAGACCGACAGCGGGAAGAACGTGGTGGTGAACAGGAACATCGGCATGATGGCCAGCTGGATCAGGTCGAAGTCCTGCCAGGACCGCATGAACGACGAGGCGGCCATGCCCACCGCCGCGAACGCGAACGCGACCAGCAGCGCGGCGGGCAGGGCGAGCAGCGCCCACGGCGAGGCGAGCAGGCCGAACCCGGCCAGCACGGTGAGGAAGCCCAGCGAGTACAGGCCACCGCGCAGCAGTGCCCAGGCGATCTCGCCGAGCGCCACGTCCACCGGCCCCAGCGGAGTGGCCAGCATCGCGTCGTACAGCTTGGCGTAGCGGAGCTTGAAGAACACGGCGAACGTGGCGTCGAAAACCGCGCCGTTCATCGCCGAGGCGGCCAACAGCCCGGGGGCGATGAACGCGGAGTAGCTGATCGGCGAGCCGTCCGGCGCCGGCAGCGTGCCGACCAGGGAACCCAGACCCTGGCCGAGGGCGAGCAGATAGAAGACCGGCTCGAAGAAGCCGGAGACGAACGTCAGCCAGGCCCGCCGGTAGGCCGTGGCGGAGCGCACCACCAGCATCCGCGCCCGCCCGGCGTAGCCGCCCACCGGCAGGATGCGCAGCAGCGGCGCGGAGCCCACCGCCCGGCTCACCGGTACAACCTCACGGTGAACCGCCAGCGGATCAGCCAGACCCCCAGCGCGAGCAGCGCCAGCAGGTAGCCGAGGTGGCCCAGCATCGGCCACAGCCGCAGGCCGCCGAGGGCGAACCCCCGGGCCAGCTCGGTGCCGTGCCACAGCGGCGTCACCCAGGCCACCGGCCGCAGCCAGGCGGGCAGCTGGGCGACCGGGAAGAACGTGCCGGCGAACAGCGTCATCGGGATGAGGACGAACCGGAAGTAGCTGGCGAACGCGGCGCCCTCGTCCTTCATGCTGGCGGAGAACGCGATGGTCAGCGCGGAGAACGCGGTGCCGCACAGGGTGGCGGCGAGCAGCGAGAGCAGAATGCCGAACCCGGTCACCCCGCCGACCGCCGCGATGAGCAGCAGGTAGGCCGCGCCCGAAGTGATCATGCGCAGCGAAACCCAGGTGAGCTGGCCGATCGCCACCTGTGCCGGAGTGAACGGCGCGGCGACCATCCCCCAGTACAGCTGCTGCCACTTGAACCCGGAGAGCACCGGGTAGGTGGACTCGAACGCGGCCGTCTGCACCGCCGACATGGCCAGCAGCCCCGGCGCCAGGTACACCAGGTACGGCACGCCGCCGACGGCGGCCGAACCACCGGGAGCGGCCCGGTCCACCAGGGTGCCGAAACCGACCCCGAAGGCGAGCAGGAACAGCACCGGCTGGAACACGCTGGACACCACGGTGGCCCGCCAGCCCTTGCGGTACCAGATGACGAAGTGCTCCAGGATCACCAGCACCGCGCGCCAGCCGGGCAGCACCCGGCCGATGGACCTGGGCGTATCCACGCTCATCACTCCACCAACGTCCGCCCGGTGAGCCGGAGGAACACGTCCTCCAGCGAGGACCGGCGGACCAGGCTGGCCTGCGGCCGCACCCCCGCCCGGTGCACCGCGCCCAGCGCGGCCTCGCCGTCCGCCGCGTACAGCAGCAGCCGGTCGGGCAGCTCTTCCACCCGCTCGGCCACCCCGTCCAGCTCCGCCGCGCCGGGCCTCGGGGCGCCGGGCGCGAACCGCAGCTCCACCACCTCGCGGGTGGAGTAGCGGGCGATCAGGTCGGCCGGGGCGCCCTCGGCCACGATCAGCCCGCCGTCCATCACCACCAACCGGTCGCACAGCTGCTCGGCCTCGTCCATGTAGTGCGTGGTGATCAGCTGGGTCACCCCGCGCTGCTTCAGCCGGTACAGCCGGTCCCAGAGCAGGTGCCGGGCCTGCGGGTCCAGCCCGGTGGTCGGCTCGTCCAGCAGCAACAGCTCGGGCTCGTTCACCAGCGAGCGGGCGATGGTCAGCCGGCGCTTCATGCCGCCGGACAGCGGTTCGACCGGCGAGTTCGCCCGGTCGGTGAGCTGGGCGAACTCCAGCAGCTCGGCCGCCTTCTCCCGCGCGCGAACCCGCGGGATGCCGAAGTAGCGCGCGTAGATCTCCAGGTTCTGCCGCACGCTCAGCTCGGCATCCAGGTTGTCCAGCTGCGGGACCACCCCGATGCGCGCGCGGATGGCCGGGCCGTCCACGTCGGGATCCAGGCCGAGCACCTGCAGCGTGCCGGCGCTGCGCGGCGAGACGCAGGCGATCATCCGCATCGCGGAGGACTTGCCGGCCCCGTTCGGGCCGAGGAAACCGAACACCTCGCCCCGGGACACGTCCAGGTCGATCCCCCGCACGGCCTCCACCGCGCCGAAGTGTTTGGTCAGGCCCCGCGCTTGCACCAGTCCATCGGACACCGCGCGACGGTATCCGCGAGGCCCGACAATTCTCCACCTAGTTGCGGCCCGAGCCACTGATAGGTTATATCCGATACCCGACCGTGCTCATCGATGAATGCGGCCAAGGGAGGACCATGACGCGTTGGCTGGCCCCGGCCGATGCACTGCTCGAGGTCGACCGGGTATACGCCCTGGCCCGCGCCGACCTGCTGGACGGCTCGGCCCGCCCGGGGACCGAGCTGACCATCGCCGGCCTCGGCGAGCGCCACCGGGCCGCCCGGGAGATCGCCGACGCGGTACTGCGCCCGCACCCATCGCCGAGACCGTGGAACGGGCCCAGCTCATCCTGTCCGGGGCCAACGTCTCGACCGACTGGCCGGCCCGGGCGGTCCGGATGGCCTGGCGCCCGATGCGCCGCTACGTGCACATCGCCACGCGGGCGCTGATGGACACAGAGGAGCTGCCGAAGGCCCGGCACGCCTCGGTGCGCCTGCTCTCCGAGTACCGCACCCGGTCCCCGCGCCGGGTGCGGGCGGCCCAGCTGCGCGAGCTGCACGACGTGGAACGCGTGCTCGACCTGGGCCTGGGCGACCTGCTCTCCTCCCCGCTGAACAGCGCCTGAGCCGGGCGGCTCTATGCTCGCCGGATGGCTCCCCGTTCCCCGTGGCGCCGGGCGCTCGCCGTGGCCGCCCTCGTCCTGCTCGGTGTGACCGGCTGCGCGTCCGGACCGACCGGACCGGCCCCGGAACCGCTGCCGGCCGCGCCCGACCTGCTCTCCCGCTCGGCCCAGACCATGGCCACCGTGCGCAGCGCCGCCGTCGACGTGCGGGTGGACCCGGCGCTGACCAGCGTGTTGGTCCGGTCGGCGGACGGCAAGCTCACCTCGACCGGCGAGGCCACCGGCACCGCCGTGCTCAGCTTCGGCGGCTCCCCCGTGGAGTACAACTTCGCGGTGACCAGGGGCAGCCTCTACCTCAAGGGGCCGACCGGACCGGCGCAGCGGCTGCCGATGGCACTGGCCGCCGGCATCTACGACCCCACCGCCGTGCTGGACCCGCGGCGGGGCATCGCCGCGCTGCTGCGCGCCGCCGGGACTCCGCCGCCGGGCGCCCCCGCCCCGACCACCGAGGCCCGCGAGGACGTCAACGGGGCCCCGGCCTACCGCGTGCGCACCACCGTCGACCCGAGCGCGGTGTCCGCCGTGGTGCCCGGGGTGCACGCGACCAACCTGCTGGTGTGGGTGGACAAGGCCACCTCCCGGCTGGTCAAGGCCCAGCTGGACGTGCCGGTGGACGCCACCCGGCAGGGCGGGCCGACCGCCCCGGCCACCGTGACGTTCGCCGACTTCGACGCGCCGGTGACCGTCACCCCGCCGTCCTGAACACGGTGACGCCCCCGGCCCGCACCGCCCGGGTCGGCGCCGCGCTCGGGGTCGGCGGGGCGGCGGTGCTGCTCGCCGCGCTGGACGGCTACGTGGTCGTCACGGTGCTCATCGACATCGTGCGCGAGCTGGCCATCCCGTTGAACCGGCTGGAGCGGGCCACCCCGCTGATCACCGGGTACCTGCTCGGCTACGTGGCGGCCATGCCGCTGCTCGGCCAGCTGTCCGACCGGTTCGGCCGGCGCGTGGTGATCCAGCTCTGCCTGCTCGGCTTCGCCGTGGGTTCGGCGGTCACCGCCGCCGGGGCGACCCTCGAGGTGATCGTGGCCGGCCGGGCGGTGCAGGGCATCTGCGGCGGCGCGCTACTGCCGGTCACCATGGCGCTGGCCGGAGACCTGGTCGCCGAGCGCCGCCGGGCCGGCGCGCTGGGCCTGGTCAGCGCGGCCGAGCAGCTGGGCAGCGTGCTCGGCCCGCTGTACGGGGCCGGGCTGGCCGCGCTGCTCGGCAGCTGGCGCGGGCTGTTCTGGGTGAACCTGCCGCTGGCCGCCGCCGCACTGCTCGCCGTCCACTTCGCGGTGCCCGCGCGTGACCCCGGAGCGACCGAACGACCCCGGGTGGACCTGGTTGGCGGCGCGCTGCTGGCGCTGGCGCTGGCGCTTGGGGTGGTCGGCCTGTACAACCCGGACCCCCGCCACTCGGTGCTGCCGCCGTGGGGACCGGGCACGCTGGCCGCCTCGGCGGTGGCGCTGCTCGCCTTCGCCGGCTGGGAGGCCCGCGCCCGCACCCGGCTGCTGGACCCGCGCGGGGTGCACGCCCGGCCGGTGCTGGCCGGGCTGGTGACCAGTGCGGTGGTCGGCGCCGCGCTGATGGTGACCCTGGTCGACGTCCAGCTCTTCGCCGAGACGGTGCTGCGGCTGGACGCGGTGGGCGGCGCGTTGGTGCTGGTGCGGTTCCTGGTGGCGCTGCCGGTCGGCGCGCTGCTCGGCGGGTTCCTGGCCCCCCGGGTGGGCGGCCCCGGCGTCGCCGCGGCCGGGTTGTTGCTGGCGGCGGGCGGGTTCGCCCTGATGTCCCGTTGGCCGGCCGGGCTGCTCACCGCCCGGCATCCGTTCGGACTGCCGATGGCGGACACCGACCTGGCGTTGACCGGGCTCGGCCTGGGGCTGGTAGTCGCCCCGGTGGCGGCCGCGGTCCTGCGCGCGGTCCCGGCCGACCGGCACGGGGTGGCCTCGGCGGCCACCGTGGTGGCCCGCACCGCCGGGATGCTGATCGGGGTGGCCGCGCTGTCCGCGTGGGGCCTGCACCGGTTCACCGAGCTCACCGCCTCGCTGGCCACCCCCCTGCCGTTCGGCGTGGACCCGGTCCGGTACGCGGCCCAGCTGGCCGCCTATCGCCGCGCCGTGGATGCCGCACTGCTGACCCAGTACCAGGAGATCTTCGGGCTGGCCGCCGTGGTGTGTGTCTGCGGGGCGGCGGCGGCTTTGTTCCTGGGTGGGCGTCGGGTCTCGGTGCCGGTTTGAAGAGAGCTTGGACGGCGAGAGTGGGGCGGTCTGCCGCGGCTCGGCGCGGCCCGTTGCGTTCGGGCACGGTTGGCCCGCTTCACTACGGTGAGTGACCGCTTTCGGCGGGGTTCTGCCGCCTCGTTCGTCGAGATCTACCTGAGCAGGCTTTGATCATGGTCGGAAGACCTCCCAGGTAGATCTCGACGAATCACGCCCCGCCGCCCACTCACCACGACTACAGCGCGTAACCCGAGGCCGAACCGGCACCGAGCAGCTACGCAACGGGCCGCGCCGAGCCGCACCACCCACCCGACTCTCGCCGTCCAAGCCTCTTTAAAACCCGCACCGCACTAAAGTCGCGGCCATGTGTGACGCCTCAACCGCCGCCCCCGGAGACGTCCTGGCCGCCGCCCCGAGAACAGCCCCGGGCGAGGCCGTCGACCCGATCGCGCTGGAACCGGTGGACGAGGTCCGCATCACCACCCTCGTGGACAACGTCTTCGACGCCCTGCTGACCGGCGATGACCACGTCAAACGGGTCAGCTTCGGCGCCGGCGCGGGCGTAAGAGCTCCGCAGTTCGAGGGCGGCACGACGAATGTCGGGCTGGTGGCGGAGCACGGGTTCGCCGCGCTGGTCACGGTGCGCCGGGGCGACCGGGAGACCAGCCTGCTGTTCGACACCGGGCTCTCCCCGGATGCCATGGTGAACAACGCCGACCGGCTGGGCGCCGATCTTTCCGGCATCCAGGCGGTGGTGCTCAGCCACGGCCACTTCGACCACGCGGGCGGGCTGGCCGGGCTGGCCGGCCGCCGCACCGGGCTGGCGGCGATGCCGATGGTGGTGCACCCGTACCTGTGGACCCGCCGCCGGCTGGCCGTCCCGGGCGGCGACCCGGCCGAGCTGCCCACCCTGAGCAAGCGGGCACTGGAGACCGAGGGCTTCCAGGTGATCGAACGCCGGCAGCCGTCGCTGCTGCTCGACAACGCGGTACTGATCACCGGCGAGGTGGACCGCACCACCGACTTCGAGCACGGCATGCCCCCGCCGCACCAGGCCTGGGACGGCGCGCAGTGGCGGCACGACCCGCTGGTGATCGACGACCAGGCGCTGGTGGTGCACGTGCGGGACCGGGGCCTGGTGGTGCTCACCGGCTGCGGCCACGCCGGCGCGGTGAACATCGTCCGCCACGCCCAGCGGCTGACCGGGGTGCCCACGCTGCACGCGCTGCTCGGCGGGCTGCACCTGGGCGGCCCCGCGTTCGAACCGATCATCGGCCCCACCGTCACCGCGCTCACCGAGATGGCCCCGGCACTGGTCGTGCCGGGGCACTGCACGGGCTGGCGGGCCCAGCACGCGCTGGCCGCCACGCTGCCCGACGCCTGGGTGCAGGGCAGCAGCGGTACGACCTACCTCCTCACTACTTGAGGTGATCGACCAGCCGGCCCTCGTTGCCGAACAGCTCGGCCTTCCACCGCTCCAGCAGCTCACTGGCGTCGAAGTCGTCCGGGTGGAAGCCGCGCCGGTTGTACGCGTTCAGGTGCCGCACCACGTCCCTGGTGATGAACGGTGAGGTGCGCAGGAGGCCGAACGCCTGCACCAGCCGCAGCGGGTTGTAGATGGCCCGGTCGCGCAGCAGGGACATGATCGAGAGCAGCGCGACGAACGGCACGAACAGCACGTTCACCACGCGCATGGTGTTGATCCGCATCGACTCGCGGCCCCCGGTCGCCCGGTAGACGTCGAACGCGACCGCCTTGTGCTCGGACTCCTCCAGCGCGTGCCACAGCAGCATGGAGCGGATCTCGTTGTCACCCAGCCGCCGCTGCGCCTCCTCGTTCTCCAGCAGCAGCTCGGCGATGGACGCGGTGTAGTGCTCCAGCGCGGAGGTGATGGCCAGTTGGATCCGCCAGGGCAGCAGCTTGGCGGCGCGGATCATCAGCAGGTGGGTGAGCCGGTCCACGAAGTGGGTGGGGTAGCCCAGCTCGTTCAGGCGGTCGTTCAGTGCCCGGTGCTCCCGGCCGTGCGTGACCTCCTGCCCGATGAAGCCGGCGACCTGCGACTTCAGCTCCGGGTCGGTGATCCGGTCGGCGTAGTGCCGCACCGAGCGGATGAAGAAGTCCTCCCCCTCCGGGAACAGCGCGGAGAGCACGGCCACGGTGTGGCTGAGGATCAGGTCACCGTTGGCGTAGTGCCGGTCCAGCGCCCCGGGCGGGTACTCGAACCTGATCCGTCGGGTGCGCACGGGGTACTTGGCGTTCATGCGGAGCTCCTGGCGGTTGCGGGGGCGGTCACGGTGCTGAACCGGTAGTCGTCGAGCGGGAAGTCACGGCTGGCCGCGAAGGCGTGCGCCGAACTGGTCGGGCGCAGGTACGGGGTGTCGCCGTGGTGGTCGAAGTAGTAGCTGTTGGCGGTGGCGCAGTTGTTGGTGTTGAACAGCGAGCCGGCCAGCTTGCGGCGCATCCGCTCGGTCCACCGGCGGCTGGCCTCCGGCCGCACCTCCACGCTGGTCGCGCCGCGCCGGTCCGCCTCACCGATCACCCGCACGATGTGCGCCGACGTGCTCTCCACCAACTGGTGCCAGGTGGCGCCGACCCAGCCGTACGGGCCGAACATCATGAAGTGGTTGGGCAGCCCGGGCATGCTCACGCCCTCGTAGGAGGTCAGCCGCTGCTCGGTGTACGCGGTGGCCAGGTCGAAGCCGTCCCTGCCCCGCACGGGGGTGCGGCGGAAGTTCTCCGGGTCGCTGGCCAGCCGGAACCCGGTGGCCAGGACCAGCACGTCGACGGGCCGTTCCCGGCCGTCGGCGGTACGCAGACCGTCCGGGGTGACCCGCTCGATGGGGTCGGTGACCAGCTCGACGTGCGGCCGGGTGAACGTCCTCAGGTAGTCGGAGGACACGGCGGGGCGCTTGCAGCCGAAGCCGTAGCGCGGGGTGAGCTTGTCACGCAGCTCGGCGTCCGGCACCTGCGAGCGGTACCAGAGCTCGCGCAGCGCACCGGCGATCGCCCGGGTCCAGATCGGCCGGTGCCGGACCACCACGTCGATCAGCACGAACTCCACCGCACGGGTGGCCAGCTCGCGCACCGCCCGCTGGCTGCCCGGCAGCCGGCGGAACAGCCCGCTGACCAGTGCCGGCGTGCCCGGGTCGATCTTGGGCGCGACCCAGATCGGGGTGCGCTGGTATACGTCCAGGTGCGCCACCCGGCCGGCGATCTCCGGGATGATCTGCACCGCGCTGGCCCCGGTGCCCACGATCGCGGCGCGCTTGCCGGCCAGGTCGTAGCCGTGGTCCCAGCGGGAGGAGTAGATGACCTTGCCGGCGAAGTCCGCGAGGCCGGGCAGCTCGGCCGGCTTGGGATCCACGAACGCGCCGATCGCGCTGACCACGAACCGGGCGGTGACCTCGCCGCCGGCCGTGCGCAGCCGCCACAGCTGTTCGTCCCCGTCCCACACCCGCTCGAGCACCTCGGTGTCGAACCGGATCGACCGGCGCAGGTCGTACCGGTCGGCGATGTGGTCGATGTAGGCCTTGACCTCGGCACCGGGAGCGAAGATCCGGCTCCAGTCCGGGTTCAGCTCGAAACTGAACTGGTACACCTGCGCCGGCACGTCCACGGCGATGCCCGGATAAGTGTTGTCCCGCCAGGTGCCGCCGATGTCCGAGGCACGCTCCAGCAGGACGATGTCCTCGATGCCCGCGCGGCGCAGCGCGATCGCCATGCCCAGGCCACTCAGCCCGGCACCGATGATCGCCACGTGGTGGTCGACCGCCATTGACCGACACCTCCCCGCTGTAACTAAGAGCGTCCACCTCAGCTAAACTCATGTAACAAACTAAGTCAAGTCGTAACATCTGTTAAGCTGCGGTCGTGCTCCAGAACGAGGATCTGATCGGCCGGGCACTGGCCGCCGAGCTGCCGGACGACCAGACCGCGAACCGAATTCTGGGCGCCGCTTTCCAGCAGGCGGAGGACTTCGGGCTGCGCCGGTTCACCATGGACGACGTGGCCCGCCGGGTCGGGCTGTCCCGGGTGACGATCTACCGCTACTTCCCCAAGAAGGACGAGCTGATCAACGCGCTGCTCATGATCGAGCTGCGCCGGTTCCTCAACAAGGTGGAGGCGGTCGTCGCCGAGCAGCCCACCCCGTTGTCCAAGCTGGTCGAGGGGCTGCTGTTCTGCCTGAACTTCCTGCGCGCGCACCGGTTGCTGAACCGTCTGCTGCGCACCGAGCCGGAGCTGATCCTGCCGCACCTGACCACCAAGGCCGGGGGCACCGTGCTCGCCGCCGCGCGCGGCTGGGTGGCCATGCAGATACGGGCCGAGGTGGCCGCCGGCCGGGTGGCGATGCCCGACCCGGACGTCGACGTGCTGGCCGAGCTCCTGGTCCGGATCGTGATCTCCTTGACGATCACGCCCGACTCGGTGCTGCCGATGGACTCGCCGGACGACCAGCGCCGGCTGGTCGAGCTCTATCTCGCCCCGGTCGTGGCCGCGTTCCGCCCGCGCGAGGAGAACTAGCGCGGAACGCGCTTGCCGAGCGGGCGCCCAGTTCGGCGCCCGCGGGGAACCCTAGGAAGGGTGGCGGCCCGCGACGGCGCCGCCACCCGGTCGATCACAGGTCAGGGAACCAGAGCTTGATCTCGCGGGACGCCGACTCCGGCGAGTCCGAACCGTGCACCAGGTTGAACTGGGTCTCCAGGCCGAAGTCGCCCCGGATGGTGCCCGGGGTGGCCTTCTCCACCGGGTCGGTGCCGCCGGCCAGCTGGCGGAACGCGGCGATCGCGCGCGGCCCCTCCACCACCGCGGAGACCACCGGGCCGGACGTGATGAAGTCCAGCAGGTCGTTGAAGAAGGGCTTGCCGTCGTGCTCCGCGTAGTGCTGGGAGGCCAGCTCACGGTCCACCGTGCGCAGCCGCAGCGCGACCAGATCGAGGCCCTTCCGCTCGATCCGGGAGATCACTTCACCTACCAGCCGACGGGACACGCCGTCGGGCTTGACCAGAACCAAAGTCCGCTCGCTCACGGTCGCGAAGCCTATCCTGGAGACGGCCGCCCAGGTGCAACACCCGGTGTACACTCTGAACTATGCCCACATCCCGCCCACGTCACATGATCACTCAGACGGACGACGTGGCCGCCGCGCTGGCGGAGGCCAAGCGGCGGTGGCCCGATCTGAGCGACACCGAACTGCTCTACCGATTGATCGCCGAGGGATACCAGGCCATGCGCCGTGACCCGGAGGCACGCCGGGCTCGGATTCTCGCCGGCGCGGGTGCCCTTGCCGGCACCTACGAGCCCGGTTACCTAGAGAAACTCCGCGAGGACTGGCCAGAGTGATCATTCTCGATGCCGCCGTGGTGATCGCCTATCTGGAAGGCAGCGACGACGCACACCACGCGGCGGCGGTCGCCGTAGTCGACGCGCACATCGGCGACGAGACTCTCGGGGTCAGTGCGCTGAACCTCGCCGAGTTGCTGGTTCGGCCGGTGCGCCGCGGCAACTCGGAGCACGCGCTGAACCTGGTCCTGGGCAACCTGGATGTCACGATTGTGCCCATCCTGGGCAGCGATGCACTCCGCTTGGCCGAGATTCGCGCTTCGACCGGGCTCAAGCTGCCGGACTGCTGCGTGCTGCTGGCGGCGGAACGCACCGGCGCCGGCGCCATCGTCACCTTCGACGACCGGCTCCGCGACGCGGCCCGCGGGCACGGCCTGATTGTGCTGCCGCAAAAGACCTAGCGCTGGCTGGGGAGGTCGCCCCGGGCCATCCGGGCGGCCACCTCCCGGCGCATCATCAACAGCGCGTACCAGACCAGGGCGAAGATCACGCCGATCACGCCGATCGGCAGGGACAGCAGCCCGCAGGCGATCAGCGCGCCCTGCAGCACCAGCACGGTCGGCAACGCCCACGACCGGCTCAGGAACCCGCACAGCAGCACCAGGGCGAGAGCCAGCCCGAGCACGGCCACCACGCCGAACCCCCCGCCGCTGTTGCCGAACTTGGCCAGCACCAGCAGCGTCAGCAGCACCACGATCGACTCGAGGATCAGGGTCGCCGCCATCACGCCCCGGAACCCCTTCATCGGGTCGGGCGCCGGCCGCTCGGGAGCGCTCACCCCGGGGCCTTGCCGAGCAGGGTTCGGGCCTCGCCAGCGGTCACCACCGAGCCGGTGATCACCACCGCGCCGCCGCCGAGCACGCCCGCCGGGGTACCGGCGTTGTCCTCGGCCTCGGCGTCCACCTCCTCGGCCAAGCGGACGGCTTCCTCCACCGCGTCGTCCAGCCGCGGTTCCACGGTGACCCGGTCGGCGCCGAACACGGCCACCGCGTCGGCGGCCAGCTCGTCCACGTCCCGCGCCCGCTTCGACGTGCTCTGGGTGACCACGACCTGGTCGAACACCGGCTCCAGCTCGGTGAGCAGGCCGCGCGAGTCCTTCCCCCGGAGCACGCCGACCACCCCGATCACCCGCCGGGAGCCGAACTCGTCGGCCAGCGCGGCGGCCAGCGCGGCGGCACCGTGCGGGTTGTGCGCCGCGTCCACCAGCACCGGCGGCGCGGTGCGCAGCCGCTCCAGCCGGCCGGGCGCGCTCACCCCGGCGAACGCGTTGCGTACCGCGTCCAGGTCCAGCGTGCGCCCGGCACCGGCGCCGAGCAGCGCCTCGGCGGCGGCCAGCGCCACCGCCGCGTTGGCCGCCTGGTGCTCGCCGTACAGCGGCAGGAACACCTCGTCGTAGGCGCCGCCGAGGCCCTGCAGCTTGAGCATCTGGCCGCCGACCGCCTTGTCCCGGCGCAGCACCCCGAACTCCATGCCCTGCCGGGCCACCGTGGCGCCCACCTTCGAGCAGTGCTCCAGCAGGACCTCGGCCACCTCGGGCTGCTGCACGGCCAGCACGGCGATCGAGCCGGGCTTGATGATGCCGGCCTTCTCCGCCGCGATGCCGGTGATCTCCGAACCCAGGTACTCCATGTGGTCGAGGCCGATCGGGGTGATCACCGAGACCGTCCCGTCGGCCACGTTGGTGGCGTCCCAGGAACCGCCCAGCCCGGTCTCGATCACCGCCGCGTCCACCGGCGCGTCCGCGAAGGCCGCGAAGGCCATCCCGGTGAGCACCTCGAACTTGCTCATCGCCGGCTGGTCGTCGGCCCGGCCGGTGTCCACCATCTGGACGTACGGCTCGACCTCCCAGAACAGCTCCACGTACCGGGCCAGCCCGACCGGCTCGCCGTCCAGGCAGATCCGCTCGTCGGCGCGCTGCAGGTGCGGGCTGGTGTACCGGCCGGTACGCAGCCCCACCTCGCGCAGCAGCGCGTCCACCATGCGCGCGGTGGAGGTCTTGCCGTTGGTGCCGGCCAGGTGGACCACCGGGTAGGCCCGCTGCGGGTCCCCCAGCAGATCCGCCAGCGCGCGGATCCGGCCGAGCGACGGCTCGATCTTGCTCTCCGGCCAGCGCCGGTTCAGCGCCGCCTCCACCGCCCGGAACTCGGCCTCCATGTTTTCCTTCGTAACCTCGCGGTTGACGGCGCGCCGATCCTCCGCCGCGACCTCGCGGCGTTGCTGCTCGCCCTGCGAGGTGGCCTGCTTTCCGGCCACCGCCTACGCCTCCGGAAGTGCGGCCAGGCCGGCCCGGATGCGCTCGATGTCGGCCACCGCGGCGTCCCGGCGAGCGCGGATGCCGGCCACTACGTCGGCCGGCGCCCGCTCGGTGAACTTGGCGTTGCCCAGCTTGGCCTCGGTGCCGGCCAGCTCCTTCTCGGCCGCCACCAGGTCCTTGCCCAGCCGGGCCCGCTCGGCGGCCACATCGATGGTGCCCGAGGTGTCCAGCTCGACCCGGACCGGGCCGCCGCCCAGACCCACCTCCAGGGAGGCGGTGGCGGTGAACCCGCCCTCCGGCTCACCCAGCCGGGCCAGCGCGCGGGCCGCCGCCAGCTGCTCGGCGCCCAGCCCACCGGTCACCCGGGCCGGCACCCACTGACCGGGCCGCAGGCCCTGGTCGGCGCGGAACCGGCGGACCTCGGTGACCAGCTTGATCACCGCCGCGACCCGCTCAGCCGCTCCACCATCGGGCCGGCCGGCCTGTGCCGTGATCTTCGGCCACGAGGCGATGACCAGCGACTCGCCGCCGGTGAGCGTGGTCCACAGCTCCTCGGTGATGAACGGCATGATCGGGTGCAGCACCCGGAGCAGCACGTCGAGCACGTTGCCCAGCACGGCCTTGGTGTTTTCCGCGCCCTCGCCCGCGAGCTGGACCTTGGCCAGCTCGAGGTACCAGTCGCAGAACTCGTCCCAGGTGAAGTGGTAGAGCAGCTCGGTGGCCTTGGCGAACTGGTAGTCCTCCAGCAGCGCGTCCACCTCGGTGACCACGGTCGCCAGCCGGTCCAGGATCCACCGGTCCGCGTCGGTCAGCCGGGACGGGTCGATCTCGCCGTCCGGGTCCGCCCCGTTGGCCAGCGCGAACCGGGTGGCGTTCCACAGCTTGGTGCCGAAGTTGCGGGACCCGGCCACCCACTCCTCGGACAGCGCCATGTCGGCGCCCGGGTTGGCCCCTCGGGTGATGGTGAAACGCAGCGCGTCGGCGCCGTAGTTGTCGATCAGCGCCAGCGGGTCGATGGTGTTGCCGCGCGACTTGGACATCTTCTTGCCGTACTGGTCGCGGACCAGCCCGTGCAGGAAAACGTGCTCGAACGGCGGCACGCCGTCCATCGCGTACAGCCCGAGCATCATCATCCGGGCCACCCAGAAGAACAGGATGTCGTACCCGGTGACCAGCACCGACGTCGGGTAGTAACGACGCAGGTCGGCGGTGTCCGCCGGCCAGCCCAGGGTGGAGAACGGCCACAGCCCGGAGGAGAACCAGGTGTCCAGCACGTCGGAGTCCTGGGTCCAGCCCTCGCCGGGCAGCTCCTCGTCCGGACCCACGCAGCGGACCTCACCGTTCGGCCCGTACCAGACCGGGATCCGGTGCCCCCACCACAGCTGGCGGGAGATGGTCCAGTCGTGCATGTTGTCGACCCAGTCGAAGTAGCGCTGCTCCAGCTCCTTCGGGTGGACGGTGACCCGGCCGTCGCGCACCGCGTCACCGGCCGCCCGGGCCAGCGGGGCGACCCGGACGAACCACTGCAGCGACAGCCGGGGCTCGACCACCGTGTCGCACCGGCTGCAGTGGCCGACGCTGTGCAGGTAGGGCCGCTTCTCCGCGACGATCCGGCCCTGGGCGCGGAGCTCCTCGCGCACCGCCTCGCGGGCCACGAACCGGTCCATCCCGTCGAACCGGGTTCCGGAGTTGGCGATGACCGCGCCCTCGTCCATGATCACCGGCATCGCCAGGTCGTGCCGGCGGCCGATCTCGAAGTCGTTCGGGTCGTGCGCCGGGGTCACCTTGACCGCCCCGGTGCCGAACTCCTGGTCGACGTGCTCGTCGGCCACCACCGGGATGCGCCGGCCCACGATGGGCAGCTCGATGTCCCGGCCGACCAGGTGCGCGTAGCGCGGGTCGTCCGGGTGCACCGCGATGCCGGTGTCACCCAGCATCGTCTCCACCCGGGTGGTGGCCACGACGACGCTGTCGTCCCCGTCGCCGTACCGGATGGAGACCAGCTCGCCCTCGTCCTCGGAGTGCTCCACCTCGATGTCCGACAGCGCGGTGCGGCAGCGCGGGCACCAGTTGATGATCCGCTCGGCCCGGTAGATCAGGTCGTCGTCGAACAGCTTCTTGAAGATGGTCTGGACCGCCTTCGACAGGCCCTCGTCCAGGGTGAACCGCTCACGGCTCCAGTCCACCCCGTCGCCGAGGCGGCGCATCTGGCCGAGGATCGCGCCCCCGGACTCGCGCTTCCAGTCCCAGACCTTCTCCACGAACAGCTCGCGGCCGAAGTCGTGCCGGGACTTGCCGTCCACGGCGAGCTGGCGCTCCACCACGTTCTGGGTGGCGATGCCGGCGTGGTCCATGCCGGGCAGCCACAGCGCGTCGTAGCCCTGCATCCGGCGGCGCCGGGTCAGCGTGTCGATCAGCGTGTGGTCCATGGCGTGGCCCAGGTGCAGGCTGCCGGTCACGTTGGGCGGCGGGATGACGATGCAGAACGGCGGCTTGCCGCTGTTCGGATCGGCGCTGAAGTAACCGCGGTCCACCCACCCCTGGTACAGCCGCGCCTCTACCGATACCGGCTCCCAGCGGGACGGTAGATCGGTTCGCGGCTGGGGTGGCAGTGTCTCGGTCACCCCCCAAGTCTACGAGCCGCCCCCCGACCGCCCCGATCGCGTTACCCCCGCCCCCGCTCACACATACCGTGCGTACCCGGCCCACGCGCAATTGCCCGTGTGCCGGCGCCAAGCGGTGTGCACGGGCGACCGCTAACCCTCGCCGGACCACCCGCTGGCGCGGGCGGCGAGGCGGGTGCAGAGGTCGGCGACCGCCGCGTCCGGGTCGTCCGTGCGGGCGGCGGCCAGGCCGACCAGGAAGGCGGTGACCGGGGCGGCGGGGCGGGCCACGCCGTGCGCCACGTCCTTGGTCAGGTCGAGCACCTGGGCGGTGGTGGCCTTCTGGTCGGCCAGGTCGATGCCCAGCTCGGCACAGACCTCCGCGATCCACGTCTCCATGGTGTTCATGCCGGCGAACCTACCCGCTGAACAGCTGCACCACCTTGATCAGCAGCTGCCACACGCCGTACCCGAATGGCACGGCCACCCAGATCCAGGCCAGTGCGGTCAGTGCCGCCCGGCCACCGCTGGGCGTCGTCTCCGGTGCGCTCATGCCGCCCTCCCCGCCTGCACGGCCGTCTCACCGGCGGCCGGCTCGTGGAACCTCGGGTGCACCGGTTTGATCAGCTCATTGCAGATGAACCCGACCACCAGCAGCCCGATCATGATCTGGAACGAGAGGCTGTACAGGTCCGGCCCCTTGAAGCCGGCCTCGGTCCGCCGGTCCGCGATGTAGTTGACGATCACCGGCCCGAGCACTCCGGCCACCGACCACGCGGTGAGCAGCCGGCCGTGGATGGCGCCCACCTCGAACGTGCCGAACAGGTCGCGCAGGTAGGCCGGCACGGTGGCGAAGCCGGCGCCGTAGAAGGACAGGATCAGCATCGCGCAGATCAGGAACACCGGCTTGCTGGCGTTCTCCACCAGATCCAGCGTGAGGTAGAGCAGCGCGCCGACTCCCAGGTACATCCGGTAGGCGTTCTTCCGCCCGATCACGTCCGAGGTGGACGACCAGACGAACCGCCCCAGCATGTTGGCCAGGGACAGGATGGCCACGAAGCCGGCGGCGGCCGCCGCGATCGCCGTGGCGCTGGAGGACCCCCGGAAGAAGTCCTGGTAGATCGGCGCCGCCTTCTCCAGGATGCCGATGCCGGCGGTCACGTTGAAGCAGAGCACCACCCAGAGCAGCCAGAACTGCGGGGTCTTGATCGCGTTGCGCGCGGACACGTTGCCCTTGCTCTCCAGCGGCCGCCGGTGCGCGGTGGCCGGGTCCCAGCCGTCCGGGTGCCAGCCCTCCCGGGGCACCCGGACCAGCAGCCAGCCCATGGCCATGAACACCGCGTACACGACGCCGTGGATGAGGAAGGCCTTGGCGATGCCGCTGGCCTGCGGGTTCGCCCCGGTGGCGCCGAACGCGGCGAGCATCGAGGCGGACCACGGGGAGGCGATCAACGCCCCGCCGCCGAAGCCCATGATGGCGATGCCGGTGGCCATGCCGGGGCGGTCCGGGAACCACTTGATCAGGGTGGACACCGGCGAGATGTAGCCGATGCCCCAGCCGATGCCGCCGACGACGCCGTAGCCGAAGATCACCAGCCAGTACCAGCCGACGTACACGCCCAGTGCCGAGATGAACCAGCCGCTGACGAAACAGCTGGACGAGACCAGCATCGCCCAGCGCGGACCGCGGTGGTCCACGGCGGTGCCGAACAGCGCGGCGGCCAGGCCGAGCATCACGATGCCCAGGACGAACGGCATCGCGCTCAGCGTGCCCTTCAGCGTGCTGTCCGCGAGCATAGTGGACTCGAGGGGTTTCTTGAACACGCTCCAGGCGTAGGCCTGGCCGATGGACAGGTGGATGGAAAGGGCGGCTGGGGGTACCAGCCATCGACTCCAGCCCTCGGGCGCAACGATGCGCTCACGGTCCAGGAATCCAGCTGCGGTCATTGGAGCTGCTCCCTCCGGGCGGATGATGGAATGGTCCCGGCTCCCGCCACGTTACGCATGACGAAATACAGTATGCATACGAGGAGGTGCAAATGGGTCGTCTGATTGCGCGTACCTCGGTGCTGCGGCTGGGGCCGGACGGCGAACGCCGTTCGCCCGATCGCCTGGCCGTCGAGGAACCGCTGGAGCTGCGGGTTAACGGCAAGGCCCTGGCCGTGACGATGCGCACCCCCGGCCACGATGTGGAGCTGGCGCACGGCTTCCTGCTGACTGAGGGCGTTATCAGTGCTGTACCGGATGTAGCCAGCGCGCGCTACTGCGACTCGGTGGACGACCAGGGCCGCAACACCTACAACGTCCTGGACGTGGCCCTCGGGGCGGACGTGCCCCCGCCCGACCCGGGGGTGGAGCGAAACTTCTACACCACCTCGTCCTGCGGGGTGTGCGGCAAGGCCTCGCTGGACGCGGTACGGCTGCGCACCCGCTTCTCCCCCGCCGGGGACGCCATGCTGGTAACCCCCGCCACGCTGTCCACCATGCCGGACAAGCTCCGCGAGGCCCAGAAGGTCTTCGAGAGCACCGGCGGCCTGCACGCCGCCGGCCTGTTCACCGCCGACGGCGAACTCCTCGCCGTCCGCGAGGATGTGGGACGCCACAACGCCGTCGACAAGGTCCTCGGCTGGGCACTCCTGAACAACCGGATCCCCGCCACCGGCACCGTGCTCATGGTCTCCGGCCGGGCGTCCTTCGAACTAACCCAAAAGGCGGTAATGGCCGGCGTCCCCGCCCTGGCAGCGGTCTCGGCACCGTCCTCGCTGGCCGTCGACCTGGCCGAGGAATCCGGCGTGACCCTGATCGGCTTCCTACGCGGCCGATCCATGAACGTCTACACCGGCGCCGCCCGCATCAAACGCTGATCAGGCCCGCCAGGCACGCCCTCGGGGCAACCAACCCGGTACCGCCCGCCGGTACCGCTCGTACTCCTCGCCGAACGTCGCGGCCAACTTCGGCTCCTCGTACCATTTCGCGAACGCCCACATCACCCCGCCCGCGACCAACGCGTAACCCAGCAACACCGGCCGCGCGAGCAACAACGCCTGCCCGAAGATCGCCGCGACCACCGCGAGATACATCGGATTGCGCACATACCGGTAAAGCCCGCCCACCACCAGATGCTCGGTCGGCGCGACCGGCGCCGGCGTCCCCAGCCCTTCGGTGACAAACCGCGCGAACGCGTGAACCAACACGACCACCCCGCCCACCAGCGGCAGGACGCCCAAAAGCCGGGGCGCCGGCCCCCAGCCCCCCGCCTGCCACCCGGTCAGCCACCACGGCACCACCCCGGCCACCGTCCCCGGCGCCAACGCCATGAACACTGAGCTACCACCGGCAGCGCTGAACTTCCTCATGGACGGCCCCAGTGGTCCGCGGCAGCCCCGGGAGGGGCCGGGGCCGGTTCTAAAGATCGACTTGGGCGGGGCCGAGGCGGCTGGTCCGCCACGACCTCGGCGCCGCCCGTTACGTTTCGATGATCATCATGACCTCACGGCCGCCTGGCGGCCCGAAAACGGACCACCAGGTCATGGTGATCATGGACCGACCGCCACCGCCACACCATCCGTCACTCTGGTTGCGTGTCGCCGAACGGACGCGCAGCGTCGAAACAGGTCCTGAATGCCCCGCCTGCCGACCCCGGAGGGGCCGCAGGCGGGGCCTGAGGCTCAGGCGTCCGCTGGCAAGGCCGCACCGAGCGCGGTGTGCTGGAAGCACATAAGCGAGGGAGAACGCCGCCAGCGGGCGCCTGAGCCTCAGGCGCTCCGGTCGCGGCGTTCGCGGCGGGCGGGTTGCCGCGGCACGATGGTGGGGTTCACGTTGTCCCGCACCGTCTTGCCGGTGACCAGCACCTTGGCCACGTCGTCCCGGCTGGGGATGTCGTACATCACCGGCAGCAGGACCTCTTCCATGATGGCGCGCAGGCCACGGGCACCGGTGCCGCGCAGGATGGCCTGGTCGGCCACCGCCTCCAGCGCGTCGTCGGTGAACTCCAGCTCCACGCCGTCCATCTCGAACAGCTTGCGGTACTGCTTGACCAGGGCGTTGCGCGGCTCGGTGAGGATCTGCACCAGCGCGTCCTTGTCCAGGCTGGTCACCGAGGCGACCATGGGCAGCCGGCCGATGAACTCGGGGATCAGCCCGAACTTGATCAGATCCTCGGGCATCACGTCGCCGAAGCTCTCGCTGGCGTCGAGGTCCTTCTTGGAGCGGATCTCCGAGCCGAAGCCGATGCCGCGCTTGCCGGCCCGGTCCGAGATGATCTTCTCCAGGCCGGCGAACGCGCCGGCCACGATGAACAGCACGTTCGTCGTGTCGATCTGGATGAACTCCTGGTGCGGATGCTTGCGGCCACCCTGCGGCGGCACGCTCGCCGTGGTGCCTTCCAAGATCTTCAGCAGCGCCTGCTGCACGCCCTCGCCGGACACGTCCCGGGTGATCGACGGGTTCTCCGACTTGCGGGCGATCTTGTCGACCTCGTCGATGTAGATGATCCCGGTCTCGGCCCGCTTGACGTCGTAGTCCGCCGCCTGGATCAGCTTGAGCAGGATGTTCTCCACATCCTCGCCCACGTAGCCGGCCTCGGTCAGCGCGGTGGCGTCCGCGATGGCGAACGGCACGTTGAGCAGCTTGGCCAGCGTCTGCGCCAGGTAGGTCTTGCCGCAGCCGGTCGGGCCGAGCATCAGGATGTTGGACTTGGACAGCTCCACGCCGTCGCCGCCGTCGCCCCGGCCCTTGTCGCCGGCCTGGATGCGCTTGTAGTGGTTGTAGACCGCCACCGACAGGGTGCGCTTGGTGCTGTGCTGCCCGATCACGTACTGATCGAGGAAGTCGTGGATCTCGGTCGGCTTCGGCAGCTCGTCGAGCTTTACCTCGCCGGCCTCGGCCAGCTCCTCCTCGATGATCTCGTTGCAGAGGTCGATGCACTCATCACAGATGTATACGCCGGGGCCGGCGATGAGTTTCTTGACCTGCTTCTGGCTCTTCCCGCAAAAGGAGCACTTAAGCAGGTCACCGCCGTCACCGATGCGCGCCATGAGTGCGTACCCGTAGTCCCATCCGGCGCACCCGTGCGGCGCGCCTGTCCCGACCGTACTCGTCCAACCCGCTCTTGGGGGAGCACAAAGACTGCCCCAATCGACGAGGGACCTCGGTGAGGCTCCCACGAACGGTATGTCGTGGTTACCGAACCGAGATCCCCCGGCCGCTCAGCCGCCCACTACCGACAGCTTCCGACTCTGGATGATCTCGTCAACTATGCCGTACTCCTTGGCCTCTTCGGCGGTCAAAATCTTGTCCCGCTCGATGTCGGCCCGGATCAACTCGACATCCCGTCCAGTGTGCGTTGCCAGCGTAGTCTCCAACAACCGCCGCATGCGGGAAATCTCCGCCGCCTGGATCTCCAGGTCGGAAACCTGCCCGTAGACGCCCTCGAAGGCCGGCTGGTGGATCAGGATCCGGGCGTTGGTCACGGCCAACCGCCTACCCGGGGTGCCCGCCGCGAGCAGCACGGCGGCAGCCGACGCGGCCTGCCCGAGGCAGACCGTCTGGATGTCGGGCCGGATGTACTGCATCGTGTCGTAGATTGCCATCAACGACGTGAATGATCCACCCGGAGAGTTGATGTACATCGTGATCTCGCGGTCCGGGTCGGTGGACTCCAGCACGAGCAGCTGAGCCATCACGTCGTTCGCCGAGGCGTCGTCGATCTGCACCCCGAGGAAGATGATGCGCTCCTCGAAGAGCTTGTTGTAGGGGTTGGACTCTTTGACCCCGTAGCTGGTGCGCTCGATGAACGAGGGCAGCACGTAGCGACTCTGGGGGGGTTGGAATCCGGTCACTTGCCGCTCCCGTTCCTCTTGTTCCTCGGAAGTCCGTTGGCCCGGCTGATCACCTGGTCCACGAAGCCGTACTCCAGGGCCTCCTGCGCGGTGAACCAGCGGTCCCGGTCGAAGTCCGTCATGATCCGCTCGACCGTCTGCCCGGTGTGCCCGGCGATCAGCTCCGCCATCTCCCGCTTGTTCTGCCGGAACAGCTCGGCCTGGATGCGGATGTCCGACTCGGTGCCGCCGACGCCGGCCGACGGCTGGTGCATCAGGATCCGCACGTGCGGCAGCGCGTAGCGCTTGCCCCGGGCGCCGGCGGACAGCAGGAACTGCCCCATCGACGCGGCCAGGCCCATCGCGTAGGTGGCCACGTCACACGGGATGAGCTCCATCGTGTCGAAGATGGCCATCCCGGCGTTCACCGAGCCACCCGGCGAGTTGATGTAGAGCGAGATGTCCGACTCGGGGTCCTCGGCGGACAGGAGCAACAGCTGGGCGGCGATCCGGTTGGCGATCTCGTCGTCCACCTGCTGTCCCAGCACGATGATGCGCTGCTGCAGCAACCGCTCGTAGACCGAGTCGCCCAGCGTCATCGAGGACGGAGCCGCGGTCCGCAGCTGCGGGACCCTCGGATTGGATGGGTACTGCGTCACGTCTGCCTGCTTTCCTGTTCGGTGTCCGCTCAATGCCTTGGAACGACGGTTCCGACCCTAACCAGCTTGCTGCCGGCCCACCCGGATTGGCTCGTCCGTTCGCTCAGAGCACACGGACGAGCCACCGCCCGGGGGTGGATCAGGCCTTCGCCCCGGCGGGTTCCTCGGCCTTCTCGCCGGTCTGCTCGGCATCGTCCTGGGACTCGGCGGTCTCGTCGCCGCGCTCCGCGCCGCTGAGGAACTCGGAGAGGTCCACCTCGGCACCACTCGAATCGGTCACCTTGACCTGGCGCACCACGCTGTCCAGCGCCTTGCCGCGCCGGACGTCGGCCTCGACCGCGCCCAACTGGCCGGCCTGCTGCGCGCGCTGCACGAACTCTTCGGGGCTCATCCCGAACCGCTGCGACTGCGCCACGATCTGCTCGATCAGCTCGCTCTCGGTCACCTGCACCTCGGCGGCCTCGGCGATCGCGTCCAGCAGCAGCTGCGTCTTCACCGAACGCTCGGCGTTCTCCCGGGCGTCCGACTCGAACTTCTCCTTGGTCAGCCCCTGCTTCTCCAGGAACTCGGCCAGCCGCGCCTCGTCGTGGTCGAAGGCGTGCACCACCTCGTGCGTGCGCGACTCGGTCTCCGCCGCCACGATGCCCTCCGGCAGCGGCACCTCGGCCGCCTCCAGCAGCGCCTCCAGCACCTTCTCCCGGGCCTGCTGGGTCTGCCGCACCCGCTTGCTCTCGGTGAGCTGGCGGCGCAGGTCGGCGGTCAGCTCGTCCAGCGTGTCGAACTCGCTGGCCAGCTGGGCGAAGTCGTCGTCGGCCTCGGGCAGTTCGCGCACCTTCACGGAGGTGACCTTGACGGTGACCTCGGCGTCCTTCTCGGCGTGCTCGCCGGCGACCAGCTTGGTGGTGAAGGTCTTGGACTCGCCCCCGGACAGCCCGGTGATCGCCTCGTCCAGGCCCTCGATCATGCCGCCCGAGCCGACCTGGTAGGACATTCCGCTGGTCTGGGCCTCCTCCAGCGCCTCGCCGTCCACCTCGGCGGCCAGGTCGATGGAGACGAAGTCGTCCTCGGCGGCCGGCCGCTCCACCCCGGTGAGCGTGCCGAACCGGCCACGCAGCTGGTCGAGCTGCTCGGTGACCTCCTCGTCGGCCACCTCGGGCGCGTCCACCTCGACGGTGATCGCGGCGGCGTCCGGCAGGTCGAACTCGGGCCGGATGTCCACCTCGGCGGTGAACGCCACCTGCTCGCCGTCCTTCAGCTCGGTGACCTCGATCTCCGGCTGGCCGAGCACCCGCACCGAGCCGGCGATGACCGCCTCGCTGTACTTCGCCGGGATGGCCTCGTTCACCACCTCGTCGAGCACCACGCCCCGGCCCAGCCGCGCCTCCAGGATGCGCGCCGGGGCCTTCCCCTTGCGGAAGCCGGGGATGTTCACCTGCTGGGCGAGCTTGCGGTATGCGCGGTCGAAGTTCGGCTTGAGCTCGTCGAAGGGCACCTCGACGTTGAGCTTGACGCGCGTCGGGCTGAGCTGCTCGACGGTGCTCTTCACTTGATCTCCTCGTGCGGATGACATGCTGGCGGAGCCGGAACCCGGTCCTACCGGGCGGCCGGGCGCTCGCCGAGGGCCGCCGGAGGGGTGCCGTTGCTCGGACCCACGCGGGGTCTTTGTTCGAGTCTAGGCGACAACGCTCCCCGATCCACCGCTGGCCACGCCGGAACGACACCAGGACATGCCTCAGCTCCGTTGTCCGGCGCCGAGGACGCAGTCGCCGCAGACGCCGCCGCCGGGCACCTTGTAGTACAGACAGCAGGAGCGACGGCGGAACGCCCAGCTCGGCGCGAGCGCGCCGGCACCGGCCAGCGGCCCGGCCCGCAGCAGCTCCGCGACCTCGCCCAGGGCGGCCGCGGCCGCTTCCGGCCGGGCGCGCGCGACCAGCCTCCCGGCGGCGGCCAGCGCGGAGGCGGCATTGCCGCGCAGGGTGCGGGGCGACGCGCCGGACACCTCACGGGTGATCGCGGCCAGCGGCTCGAGGTGACCCGTCACCAGCGCTTCGAGGCCTGCGTCGGCGTCCGAGAACCGCTCGGCGGACTCCCACATCGGCAGCACGCCGCTCACCGCCGGCCGCCAGTGCAGCGTGTCCGGCGACCACTCCGGCACCCTCCGGTGCACCGAGGCGACCGCGAGCACCGGGGAAACCAGGCGCGCGGCCAAGCCCTGCTGGGCGATCGAGCCGGCGATCCGCAGGTCGGCGGCCCGGGACGCTTCGATGCCCAGCGCGCCGGCGACCAGCCGGACCCGTTCGGCCATCGGCTCCGGCCGCTCGTAGAAGTCCCGCCACGGGCGCCAGGAGTCGTCCACCACCTCCGCCGGGTTGGCGCTGACCGCGAAGAACGGCCCGATGTCGGCGACCTCCTCGAGCGCCGCCCGCACTTCCGGTTGCTCCGTCATGCTCCCGTTCCCCGTATCGCCGCCGCCGGCGCCTCGGCCAGCGCGGCCGCGACGGCGAACACGCCGGCCATCCAGACCAGCTCCAGCGCCACCCGGCCGGTGAGCCGGGGGTTGCCCTCGGCCAGCCGCCGCCTCGTCCACCAGCCCAGCCCGAGCACCACGGCGAAGCCGGCCGCCTTGGCCAGCACCAGGCGGCCGTACTCGCTGTCCAGCAGGGCCGAGGGTGCCGGCAGCTGGAAGGCCGCGCTGAGCACGCCGGTCAGCAGCACGCACCCGGCACAGTAGCCGGCCAGCCGGGAGAACCGGGGCAGCGCGAGGTCGGTCAGGAGACCCGGCCGGCCCCGGCACACCAGCGCCAGCGCGGCCAGCCCGCCCGCCCACAGGCAGGCCGCCGCGACGTGCACCGCGAGCACCGGCACGGCGGTGCCGTGGCCCAGGTGGCCGCCGGCGTGCCCGGTGACCGGCCCGGCGACCACGCCGAGCAGCGCGAACCCGATCACCGGTTCCGGCTGGCCGAGCACCCCCGGTTCGGCGCGCCCGCCCGCGCTCGCCCGGAACGAGACCAGCCGGGTCACCGCGACCAGCAGCGCGCAGCCGAGGGTGAGCAGCAACGCCCGGCCGGCGGCCACCTCGGTGGCGAAGTCGGCCAGCACACCCGGCCGCAACCGGAACGCGTCCACGCCGCCGGCCTCCGCCGCCCCCAGCCACAGCGCGAGCAGCGCCGCGCCCGCCCAGGCGGCACCGGTCAACCCGCCGAGCGCGGCGGTGCGGCGGGCCACCGCCCGACCGGCCGCCCGATCCGCCGGGCCGGCCCTCCGATCCGCCCGACCGGCCGCCCGATCCGGCGGCGCGGACCGCCCCTGGCCGGTGAGGAACGGCGCGACGGCCAGTCCGACCTGCAGCGCGCCGATCCCGTCGACGGCCAACCTGGCGAACAGCACCTCGCGCGCTCCTTTCGATCCCACCCCACCCGCCCGCCCTGCCCGCCCCGCCCTGCCCGCCGTCGGTGGCCTCCCCCGATCGGCGGCGGCTGGTGACACGCATCGGTGTACCTGAGTTACCTAAAGAGTGTTGTGTGACTTCTGGGGCGGGTGAAGACTCGTGTGCGATGGTAATGATCTCCAATGCTCGAGGAGCTTCAGACGCGCGAAGAATGGTCGGCCGGGATCTGCTCCCTGGTGGCCGACGAACTCCACCGGGGCGCCAACCGGGGCCTGCTCACCCGCGCCGAAGCCCATCAGCTTGCCTCTCGGTTCCTGATACTCATTGACCAGGCGCTGGATCTGCCGTCGATTCGATTGAACGGGCCGCTCGGCGGCCAACCCGATTGGGTCGCGCCTTAACCTCGGAGAACGTCCCGAAGTTTCAGATCGGTAACGCCCGTTTCGGCTTCCCGCGGATGGCCTCGGGCAATCAATCTCACACCTAAAGCAATTTCAGCTTGACCCGGGCCGTCCGGCCGACGCAACTCGTCATCGGCCACCGGCGACCGGACGTCCGAGGCCAGGCACTCCCGCGACCGGGCACCGGAGCAGGACGCCCGCGCGCCGGCTCGTCCCACCACCCCTTCCAGCCCCAACAGCCACGGAGCTAACGCGGTTAACGCGGCTGGACCTCCGCCATCTCCATCCAGTCCTCCCCCGGCACCTCCACATTGACGATCTGAGGATTGCGGATAACCGCATCCGGGAACCAGGACATCGCGGCCCGGAAATGATCCGAGTTCACGTGTGCACTGCCCGCTTCGCCATCCCGGAAAGCTTCACAGAGAACGAACTGGTGCGATTCTTCAACGCTCTTCGACCATTCAAAGAAGATGTTCCCCGGCTCGGCCCGAGTGGCCGTCGTGAAATCGTTTACCCTCTCCAACCAGTTCTCGCTGTACTCCGGCTTGAGCGTGAACTTAACCACGATAAAGATCATTTCCTGCCTTTCGTCGGGCGTGCCGGGTGATTGGTCGACGGGTATCGTCGAGGCCATCATGCACCTGATCATCGCCGGCAGCGGAGACGCGTTCGGATCGGGCGGGCGGTTCCAGACCTGTATCGCGGTCGCCGAGGACGAGGACGCGCCGCCCAACCTGCTGATCGACTGCGGGGCGACCAGCCTCACCGCGCTCCGCCAGCAGGGCATCGACCCGAACCTGATCGACACCGTGGTGCTCAGCCACCTGCACGGAGACCACTTCGGCGGCCTGCCGTTCCTAAGTACTGGACGGCCAGTTCCGCCGGCGCACGCGCGACCTGACCGTGCTCGGGCCACCCGGCACGACCGAGCGGCTGGACCTCGCGATGGAGACACTTTTCCCCGGCTCCACCGCGGTCACCAGGCGATTCCAGGTGCACGTCCGCACACACGGGACTTCGCGTCCGACCGACGCCGGCGCCGCGCGGGTCAGCGCGCACGAGGTCCGGCACGCCTCCGGTGCCCCCGCCTACGGGGTGCGGGTCGGCCTGGGCGGGCGCACGGTCGCCTACTCCGGAGACACCGAGTGGACCGACGCGCTGCTCGAGCTGTCCTCGGGAGCCGACCTTTTCCTCGCGGAGGGCTACAGCCCGCGCCCGGTGCGCTGGCACCTCGACCTGGAGAGCCTTACCGCAAACCGCGAACGATTCGACTGCGGCGCGATCGCACTCACTCACCTCTCCCCCTCCGCGCTCGAACTGGATCTGCGCGATTGGGAAGTTGCCCACGACGGGCTGCGTCGCACGGTCTAGCCGACGGATCCTCACCGGGTTGCGCGCCACATTTTCCGTTATTCGGTGCACGCGCCACGCCGCCCGGAGGCCCATCGTTAGGATCCAATCGAAACCAAATAGGCTTGGCCGCGCAAATAGCTGGATACCCGCGCAGTCATATGCTATAACAAACTATGATTGCCGTAATGCCGCCTTGGAGACGAGATGCCTGAATCCGCGTTCGTTCACGAGGTCACGACCGAGTCGGTCGCTGACCGGGTGACGTCCGAGATTCGGCGCGCCATCCTCGGCGGCCGGTTGCGTCCGGGCCAGGAGTTCTCGCTGCGCACCATCGCCGCGCAGCTGGGGGTGAGCTTCATCCCGGTGCGCGAGGCGCTGCGCAGCCTGGAGGCCGAGGGCCTGCTGATGACCCGCCGGGGGCGCAGCGCCACCGTGGCTCCGCTGGACGGCGACGAGCTGCGCGGGATCTGCGGTCTCCGCCAGCGGGTCGAACCGGAACTGGCCGCGCGCTCCGGTTCCGCTGTCGACGAGGCGCATCTCGACCTGCTGCGGCCGAGGCTGGAGCGGTGCACGGACCGGGCACTCAGCCCGGACGCACGGTATGACGAGTACCACGCCATCTACTTCGACCTGCTCCGCACGTCGGCCACCGACTGGGAGATGCGGGTGACGCAGATGCTCGCTCGGGCCATCGAGCGCTACGTGCGGGCCGGGCGGGGAGAGATCGACCACTCCTCGCAGGTACCCACCGAACTCATCGTGGCGCTGCGTGAGCTGATCGCCGCCGCCGGCACCAACGACCCGGAAAAGATCCGCGCCACGGCGAGCGACCTGGTGGACCTCGGCGCACGGATCGCCGGGGAGAGCCTGGCCCGCGTGCGACAGGCCTGAACCGAACGTTGACAGGTTCTCGCGCGGGTCGCCATGATCGGCGACCATGCGGACCACGACCGATCTCCCGCTCTCGGTGGACGACATCACGCCGAGCTGGCTGACCCGGGCCCTGCGCGCGGGCGGCGACCCGGACGTAACCGTGCGCGAGCTGGCCGTCACCGGCGTCGTCTGGGGCACCGCGACCAAGGTGCTGCTGCGGGCCGACTACGCCGCCGGTGGGACCCGCCACCCCGAGCGGCTCTGCGTAAAGGGCGGGTTCGTCCCCGAGCTTCGCGCGATCATGGCCCCGGGTTACCGCACCGAGGCCCGGTTCTACCGCGAGATCGCGCCCCAACTGGACCAGGGCCTCCCCCGCTGCTGGTTCGCCGGCGAGGACGGTGAACAGGGCGTCGTCATCCTGGACGACCTCGCCGCCCGGGGCGCGCGGTTCCGCGACGCCCGCGAGCCGCTCACCGTGGACCAGGCGGCGGCCGCGCTGGAGGTGCTGGCCAGCTGGCACCGCCGGCGGGACATCGCCGTGCCGTGGCGGACCGCCGCGCCGCACCTGCGGGCCATGGTCGGAGGACTGCTCACCCCGGCGCACTGGGACACCTACATCGGCCAGACCACCGGCGGCCCGGTGCTGGACGTGCTCGACGACCGCGAGCGGGTCGGCCGCGCGTTCGGGGCGCTGTGGGCCAGCGAGGACGCCGGCCCCCAGTCGTTGACCCACGGGGACGCCAACCTCACCAACGTCTACCTGGACGCGGCCGGCTCACCCCGGTTCCTGGACTGGCAGTTCGCCGGCCTGGGGGACGCCTACCACGACGTCGCCCTGTTCCTCATCGGCGCACTGTCCGTGGAGGACCGGCGCGCGCACGAGCAGCCGCTGCTGCGGGCCTACCTGGCCGCGCGGGCGGACACCGCCGAGACGTTCGACGAGGCGTGGACCGCCTACCGCCGCCACCCGCTGCACGGCGCGGTGTACGCGCTGACGCCGGAGGAGATGCAGCCCTCCGCGATCCGTGCGGCCCTGGCCGACCGCTTCGCCCAGGCCGCCCTGGACCTGGACACCTACCGCCTGCTCGGGGCCTGACGGTGGCCCGTCTGCCCACCCGGCTGGAGGAGATCACCGCCGACTGGCTCACCCAGGCCCTGCGCCGGCGAGCGCCGGGGACCGAGGTGCGGTCGGTGGAGATCGACGCGCCGATCTGGGGAACCGCGACCAAGGCCTTCCTACGGGTGGACTACCGGCACCGGAGCCCGGACGGCCCGCCGGAGGCGCTGTGCCTCAAGGGCGGCTTCGACGACGGCATGCGCGCGGTGGCCGGGCTGGGCTACCGCATCGAGTCGATGTTCTACCGCGACATCGCGCCCACCCTCGGCGACGCGGTCCCCCGGTGCTGGTACGCCGAGGAGGACGAGGCCGGCAACCAGGGCCTGGTGATCGTGGACGACCTCCGCGCGGCCGGCGCGCGCTTCGGCAGCCCCGACGACCACTACGGCGTGGACCAGGTGTCGGCGGCGCTGGAGACCCTGGCCGGGCTGCACGGCGCCAGCTGGGACCGGGCGGGGCCGGGCGCCCTGCGCTGGCTCAGCGTCGGCTCGCGGCTGTTCCGGCCGGTGGTCCGCGGCTTCCTGAGCCCCGCGCACTGGGCGGCCTACATCGAGCTGGAGCAGACCCGCTCCTTCGACGACGCGCTGCGGGACCGCGAGCGGGTGGAGCGCGCGGTGTACCGCCTGTGGGGGCTCGACGACGCCGACGTGCTCGCGGTCTCCCACGGCGACCCGCACCCGCGCAACACCTACCTGCTCGACGACGGCCGGTTGCGGTTCCTGGACTGGCAGACCACCTGCCTGGCGCCATGGGCCGACGACCTCGCGTACTTCCTGGTCGGCATCCTGGATATCCCCGGCCGGCGCGAACACGAGACCTCGCTGTTGCGCCACTACCTCGGCGCGCTGGCGGCGGCCGGCGGCCCTTCCCTGGGTTTCGACGACGCCTGGCTGGCCTACCGCCGCCACCACCTGCACGGCCTGATGTTCGCCCTGTGCGGGCCGGAGATGCAGCCGCCCGAGGTCTGCACCGTCATGGGCGACCGCTACGCCACCGCCGCCATCGACCACGAAACCCTCAGCACCCTCGAGCAGACCGCGTGAGTCCGGGTGCACGAGAAGCGGGACGGCACCCTCTCCCGTGATCGGGATCGGGTGCCGTTTGTGCTGTTCAGGCGGTACAGAGCGGGCGACGGGAATCGAACCCGCGTAGCCAGTTTGGAAGACTGGGGCTCTACCATTGAGCTACGCCCGCGTGACGCGTTGTGCGACGGTGCCCAGCGTAACCCAGCCGCCGTGGGTAGCGTCCTGTGGCATGGCTCGCGTCCCGTATCTCACTCCGGATAATGCCCCGCCGACCGTCGCCGGCACGCTGGGCAAGCTGGCTCCGCTGCACGTGTTCGGCCTGATGGCGCACGCCGAGACGGCGTTCCGGCCCTGGCTCAAGTTCGGCGGCGCGCTGCTCAACGACCTGGCGCTGGACCCCAAGCTGCGCGAGCTGGCCATCCTGCGGGTGGGACTGCTCGCCGCGCGGTACGAGTGGGAGCAGCACGTGCCGATCGCGCTGGCCGTCGGGGTCACCGAGGGGCAGATCGCGGCGCTGGAGGCCGGCCGGCTGGACGAGCTCGACGAGCTGACCCGGGCGGTACTCGACTTCGTCGACGGCGTGGTGGCCGGCGAGGTCGACGACGCGCGGTACGCCGCCGTCGCCGCCCACCTGCCCGACCGGGAGTTGGTGGAGCTGACCTTGGTCGCCGGCCACTACCTGATGCTGGCGCGCATGATGGTGACCCTGCGCATCGACTCCGATCCGCCGGCCGGCACCGAGGGCCTGCGCCTGGGATAGCGCGCGACGGCGGCGGTGCCACACGCTAGGCTGCACAGGTCACGGGGTGTGGCGCAGCTTGGTAGCGCACTCGCTTTGGGAGCGAGGGGCCGTGGGTTCAAATCCCGCCACCCCGACCAGGAAGGGCGTATGCCCTGGTCAGTGCCTTTCGCGGCACTGACAGTAGCTGTCCAACGCGATGGATTTCAATCATGACCTCAAGATCAGGCTGTCAGATGGCCGGCGGGCCGAGATCTTCCTGACCCAGGTCACGTACCGCGGAACCGGGATCGCCACCGGGACCATCACAGGCAGGGGTCGGCCCCCGCTTCCGATCACCGCCTGAACCATCGCGTCTGCCAGGAACGCCCCGGCCGGCTGGCTCCGGACTGACCGTACGTCGCCGTTGTCGGCGGGGCCGACCTTCACCCTCCGGTCGGGCCGACGCACGATCACCTGTCGCGTGATCGTGCAAGGCGCAGCTTCACCTTGCTCAGGCCCATACGGCTGCGTCGTCAGTGCCCATGCAGCCGTGCCGCCGAAGCACTCGCCCGGCACGTACATACGGGGCACGATCGTGAACACAGCGGCTCGGATACCGAGCAGCGCCCATTCCTCGTCCAGGATCATCAGCCGGCCGGAAGCGACGCGTTGATCGATCTCGTAGGAGTAGTTGCCATCAGTCTCGGTCCGGTAGCCGTTTGGGTTGCGGATCAAGCGGAGGACCGCATCCGCCTCGACCATCACCACGACGCCGGCATCGACGGCGCCACTGGTGATCTTGGCGTCAAGGTCGGGAACTCTCCCGGTGATCAGCAGCTCGGTATCGTCGAGCTGGGCGGCGACGATACGAGTCTCGGACTCGTCCAACTCTCGCCCTCGGCTACGAGCGGATCAACTCCGAGTTCGTGATCGGGGACTAAGCCAACCCCCGGCACCGTGAGGGGGACGGTTCCGGGGGCTGACGGACCATGCAGCCGGGAGAGCCGCGACGCCCGATGCGTGCCGACCCTGGGGGATTCCGACTGCACGGGGCTTACGCACGGATTCCGGGCGAGCCGAAGCGGGCGCCGACGTATCGGGGCTGATCACCACGTACCCGCCAGTCCGCCCAGCATTCGGCGCAGTGCTCGGCGGCCGGGCCGGTAGCCCACTCGTCGCCCGCCGGTAGGCCGCACACGTGCGACCTCGGGCAAGATCCACGGTGAGCTGAGCGTGAGTCTCGTTGCTGCCGTACGCCGTGACGTAGCGAAACCCCTGGGCTGAGCCGTCAGACACGGGGACTCACTCGGCCTCAGGTGGGGCCGGGATGACTCGGGCCGGTTCGCCGCAGGCCTCATTGAAGATCTCTTCGGCGGTCCATTCCGCCCACGGGCCAAGGTCGCCAGTCTGGAGATGCGGACGCTCTTGCTCAGACACGGGTCATCACCAGCTCCGCAACCATCAGGGCGGTTAGACCCGTGAGCACGGGCAGCTTCACCGACCGACCTTCACGAGCTGCATGTCTCGGGTTGGCTTAGTGCGCCACAGCCGGCGGCCGAGGGGGCTCCGCTCCCATCGCGCCACAAACCAGAGCCAGTCATCCCGTAAGGACAGCTTGCTGTTGCGCCGATACTCGCTACGCAGCTTCGCGCGTCGTCTCTCTCGCCCGCTCTCCGCCCACATGAGGAAGGACGTTATGGACCCGGTAAGTCCGAGATCAACGATGTTGCAGAAAGTTGCAGAAGCACCCCTTGCCGGTGCAGAACGAGATCGACATGGCGTCATACGAGGCTGATTCGTCGAATCAGACCCACGCGAGAAGTTGCCGTGTCACACTGTCGAGCGTCTTGCTGTCTGCAACACACCGCAACACTTACTCGGGAGTGACCATGCGTCTTACGTTCTTGGGCAAGGAGTCCGTACCTGACCAGTCCCCGACCCTGTACGCCACCGACAGTGACTCCTACGTGGTGCAAGGGTGGATCGTCACGGACCCGAAGATCCTGGCCGTGATCCCCGTAGCGGAGGATGAGACCGTTGTGGAAGTTCCGCCGAAGCTGATGGTGCACCTTGCTAATGACGGGCCGGAGGGGGACGTGGTGAACCTGATTCCGCCGATCGTCCACGTGAACGAGGTCGGGAACTACATCGTTCGCGGAACGAAGGTCACCGACCAGGAAACGCTCAGTCAGATGGACATCCCAGGGCATGAGACCTGTGTCCACGTGTCGCGCGTTGCTATGGCTGCGCTAGTCGGGAGTTAACTTGGAAAGTGTGCCCTACGAGACCTTGAGCGAGTTGCTCAGCTCGTTTGATGCCGAAGCTCTCCATTTGGAGATGCGGGATGCGTACGGCACTGCCGCCGAACTACCGCACCTAGCCAAGTGGCTGGCCGGGGAGCCAGATGATACAGAATGGCTCAAGCCGTGGTTCGACAAAGTTCGGACAGGCGTCCAGGCCGGCAAGGTCTTCAAACGGGCACGGGTCATCTCTGAGCCTGTCTCCGATTATCAGAGATGGGTGCTGAACGACTCGCATCATTTTGTTGAAGCTGGTGAAGATATCCGATGGGTACCGCGCAGTCGCGTTTCCACGGTTGCTCTGCCAGGTAACGACTTCTGGTTATTCGACAACCAGACCGTTGTTTTCCTGATCTTCGCCGGCAACGGTCTCGTTGTTGACCGTCAGAAAACCGGCGACCGCGCGGCGATTGAACTGTGTCGAAGCGCGTTCGACGCTGTGTGGGAACTGTCGATACCTGACAGTGAATACAAGACCAACTAGCCCAGCTCAGCAGGCCCGGGACTCTCTCGGGTTCCGCCTCCGTGAGATCCGCAAGGACGCGGGTCTCACGGGGCGTGAGCTTGCCTCGGTCATCGGGTGCCACTTCACCAAGGTCAGCCGCATCGAGAACGGCAACCAAGCGCCACCAGAGGACAACATCAAGGCGTGGTGCCGGGCGTGCAATGCTGAGGACCAGGTAACGGACCTCATCGCCACCGCTAGGGCTATCGAGTCCATGTATGTCGAGTGGCGCCGGCAGACGCGGGCGGGCATGAAGCAGCTGATGCTAGCGCCGGTGCCGCTCTACGAGCAGACCTCACATTTTCGAATCTACGAGCACAGTGCCATCCCTGGACTGTTCCAAACCGCTGAGTACTCCGCCGCGGTGCTCCGATACTTTATTGATTTTCTCGGTGCACCCAACGATCTCGATAGCGCGCTGCAAGCGCGTATCGAGCGTCAACAGATCATATACTCGGGAAATCGCCGTTTCTCCGTGATCCTGGAGGAGAACGCAATCCGCGTCAGAGTCGGCAGTCCCGAAACGATGGCGGGGCAGCTCGATCGGCTCTTAGCCACGATGTCACTGCCGAGGGTTAGCCTCGGAATCGTCCCGCAAGCCGAGATTCGTAAGACGTTCACGCAAGTCCCGTTCTGGATCTACGACAGTGAGATGGTCGGGGTAGAGACCCCAACCGCCAAACTGGAGATCACGCAGCCACGGGAAGTGCAGCTCTACGTGGACATGTTCGCCCACTTGCAGGGGTCGGCCGTGTTCGGCGCCAAGGCGCGGGCGCTCATCACCCGCGCCCTTGCCGACCTGTCAGACGGATCGTAGTTCCCTGGGCGCCTCAGGGCTTCCGAGCACGTTCCCCGGTGTCCCTACGTCGTGCGTGGTGACTCGGTAGGTCACCGATCCCCCGGCATGCATCACCGGACGGCCCAAGCCGTCATATGCCGTGATCTTGCTGATCCTAATGGTGTCCTTCCGCCTTCCCATCAGGCGATAGAGAACCGCCCGTGATAGACGCTGGCCAGAGACTCAACGTCTCACATCCTGGGATCTCCGCTTTGGGAGCGAGGGGCCGTGGGTTCAAATCCCGCCACCCCGACCACGGACGCCCCGGGTCACTCTCGAGGGCGGGAACTCACCTGGCCAGGAAGTGGAACCCGGTCCAGAGCCAGCCGAGCATGAGCAACCACCGGCCGACCCGGCCGCGCAGGATGGCGTGCGCCGCCTCGCCGGCCGGGCGCAGCGACGTCCAACCGTGGCGCGCCGCGAGATCGATCAGCAGCGCCGACCCGAAGATCGCCGCGAACCCGGCGGCGATGACCGCGTAGGGGCTCACCGGGTCACCAGCCAGCGCCCGGCGAGCAGCCACAACGCGTAGCCGAGCACCCGCACCGGATAGTGCTCCAGGGCCGGGTCGCAGAGCAGGCTCAGCGTGGGGTGGTCAGCGTCGTTGCCCCACAGCCCGGCGGTGAGCTCCCAGACGCCGAACGCGGCCAGCAGCCCCAGCCACAGCGCCACCGCCGGCCCCGGCCGGGCACCGGCCGGAAGCGGGCGAACCGGGCGGCGGACGCGGACCAGCAGCAGCGGCACCCCGGCCAGCAGCACGGCGGCGGCGGCCGGCAGGGTCAACGGCTGGGACCAGCCGGCGGCCAGCGAGTACCCCGCGATGGCCAGGTGCCCCCGGTCCAGCGCGCGCGGGCGCGCCTCGGTCAACCCGATCACTCGGTGGCGTTGAACGCGGAGATGACCTTGGTCGGCCGAATCCGGACGATCAGCTCCCCCGGCACCCCGTTCCGCTTGCCGAACTCCTCGGCGCGGTCGGCGCCCATGTACCGGCCGCCCAGCGCGGTCGCGGTGCGCAGCAGCTCCTCCGGGTCGTCGTCCAGCTCCACCTCGCCCTGCACCTGGACGAACCCGTACGGCGGCTCCTCGAGGTCGACGCAGAACACCACCCGGGGGTCGCGGGCGAACGCCTTGCCCTTGGCCGTCTCCCGGCCGGTGTTGAACACGATCCGGTCGTCCTCGACCAGGAACCACACGGGCGCGATCAGCGGGCGCCCGTCGCCCGCCAGGTAGCCCACCTTGCCGGTGCGGGTGCCCTCGGACAGAAACTCGATCACCTGAGCGGAAAGTTCGGTCACGGTGACCAGCTTATTGATCCGTTAACCGATGGACGCGCGGGCACAGGGCCGATACGACTGTTTCATGCCATCGTTGCGCGCCCGCCCGCTGACCGACGCGGAGTGGGACGAGATGTCCACCTTCAGCGCCAACGCGTTCCTCGGCGACCCCACCCCCGAACCGGTCAACCCGGGCCTGCTGCACCGCTTCCTGGAGCGCGACCGCTACCGGGGCGTGGCCGACGAGCAGGATCGCCTCATCGGTGCCGGTGGGCTGCTGACCAGGACGATCACCCTGCCCGGTGCCGGGCCGAGCCCGCTGGCCGGGGTCACGTTCGTGGGCGTGCGGCCCGACTCGCGGGGCCAGGGCGCGCTGAGCACCCTGATGCGCGACCTGCTGGAGGGGCTGCACGGGTCCGGGGAACCGATCGCCGCGCTGTGGGCTTCCATGGCACCCATCTACGGCCGGTTCGGCTACGGGCTGTCCGCCCGGCGCGCCACGCTCACCGTGCCCGGCCGGGCGCCGTTCCGGCCCGGCACGCCGACCGGCGGCGCGGTCCGCTGGTACTCCGCCGAGGAGGCGCTCCCGCTGATGCGGCGGGTGTTCGAGGAGCTGCTGCCCACCCGGCCTGGCTGGGTGTCCCGGTCCGACGCGAACTGGGACTGGTGGTTCCGCGACGACCCGGCCAGCCGGTACGGCTCGACCTCGTTCCGGTACGCCGTGCACCACGCCGCCTCGGACGGCCGCCCGGACGGCTACGCGGTGTTCCGGGCCAAGGCCGACTGGCCGGCGGCCGGCCCGGACTACCGGCTGGACGTCAAGGAGCTGATCAGCGCCGACCCGGAGGCGCACGCCTCGCTCTGGCGTTCGCTGCTGGACCTGGACATGGTCGGCAAGGTCAGCTACGACAACGTGCCGCTGGACGACCCGCTGCCGTTGGTGCTGGTCAACCCGCGCGCGGCGCTGACCGACGTGAGCGACCTGCTGTGGGTGCGCCTGGTCGACCTGGACCGGGCGCTGCCGGCCCGCCGCTACGCCGCCCCGTGCGACGTGGTGCTCGAGGTCGCCGACCGCTTCTGCCCGTGGAACGCCGGCCGGTGGCGGCTGCGGGTGGACGAGCGGGGCGCCGCCGAGGCGAGCCGCACCGACCGTCCGGCCGACCTGGAGTGCGGCGTGGCCGACCTGGGCGCGGCGTTCCTGGGCGGCGTCCGGCTCACCGCGCTGGCCGGCGCCGGGCGCGTGCGCGAGCAGCGGGCCGGCGCACTGCGCGCGCTGTGCCGGGCGATGGCCGGGGAGACCGAGCCGTACTGCGCCAACATCTTCTGATGGGGGAACGTTGCGCCCGGGCCGCGCGTTATATGGGTAGGTCTTTGCGTGCGAGGTGAGATGCGGTGAGCGGCGGGATAGTCACCCTGGTCATCGTGCTGGCGCTGGTCGCCGGCGGCGTCTGGTTGGCCCGGCAGCGGGCCGAGGCCAGGCGCCGGGAGCTGGCCGACGCGGAGTCGGAGGCCAGGCGCTGGGTGGAGCGGCTGGGCGGCTCGGTGCTCAACCTGGAGGGCACCGACGAAGCCTCCAAGCAGGCCCTGGCCGACGCCGCCGAGCGGTACACCGCCGCCGGCTCCCAGCTGGACCGGGCGCACACCCCGGCGCAGTACCGGCAGGTCACGGAGTCGGCCTACGAGGGGCTCTACTACGTGCGGGCGGCGCGCACCGCGATGGGCCTGGACCCCGGCCCGGAACTTCCCCCGCTGCCCGGCCAGCGGCAGGCCGGCGCGGTCACCGAGGCCCGGGACGTGGATGTGCGGGGTCACCAGTACAGCGCCTCGCCGAACCCCTCGGACCGCAACGCGCACTACTACCCGGGCGGCACCGTGGCCGGCCGGCCGGTGCCCGCCGGCTGGTACTCCGAGCCCTGGTGGAAGACCGCACTGGTCGCCGGGGCCTGGGGCGTCGGGTCGTTCCTGCTGTTCGACGCGCTGTTCAGCGGGATGTCCGGCGCGGCGTACGCGGACGGCTTCGCCGACGCGCAGGCGCTGGACGCGGGTGACGCCGGCAACGCCGACTCCGGCAACGGCGGCGACTTCTTCGGGGACGGCGGCGCCGCGGACGGCGGCGGCTTCGACATGTTCGGCGGCAACGACGGCGGCTTCTTCTAGCGTTAGCCCACGGGACCGCCTCCGGGGTGCGGTGCCAGTTCTAAAGCAGGCTTGGACAGCGCGGCTGGGGTTGGTCTGCCGTGGCCTGGGCGCGGCCGATTGCCGACACTGCACCATCCGTCACTCCGCGGCAGACCAACCCCAGCCGCGCCGTCCAAGCCGTCGTTAGAACCCGACGCCGCCGCTAACGTCCTCGGGCCGGTCCGGGCGTGTGCGGGCGCGCGGCGGCCTGCTGCGTAGGCATTGTCTGCACCGAGGGTGGCTCGGGGGCGGGTAGTGAGTTATCCAACAGCACCTGGTCGGTTTGACGGGCCAGGGCGGCGGCGTCGGGGAGTGGGGGCAGCCCGGGGGCCGGTGGGTCGGAGAGGCGCAGCGTGGACACCAGGTCGCCGAAGGTCTGCCGGCGCCACTGGCTGATGTTCGGCTCCATCACCCCGGTGACCCGCTCCAGGAAGCGCAGCACCGAGGTGTGGTCCAGCGGCTCGCCGGACACCCAGCCGCCCGCGCTCCACGGCGAGATGACCAGGCAGGGCACCCGGAATCCCGGGCCGATGTGCTGGTGGCCGACGAACTCGCCGGGCGTGCCCGGCGCCGGGACCGTCGGCCGCACGTGGTCGAACAGCCCGTCGTTCTCGTCGTAGTTGAGGATGAACACGGTGTGGTTCCACACGTCCGGGTGCGCGGCCAGGGCCTCCAGCTTGCGGGCGATCGCGGCGGCGCCGTCGGCCGGGTGCCGGTCCGGGTGCTCGCTGTCCGCGTAGCTGGGGCAGATCCAGCTGACCGTGGGCAGCCGGCCGCCGGCCACGTCCCGCTCGAACTCGTCCGGCGCGGCCTTCGCCAGGCCGCGCACCGCCAGCGGGGAGTCCGGCGGGGCGGTGCGGAACTGCCGGAAGAAGCGCAGCGGGTTGAACCAGGAGTCGGGCTCCTCGTCGTAGACCCGCCAGCTCACCCCGGCCCGCTCCAGCCGCTCGGCGTAGGTGGTCCAGCTCAGCCGGCCGTCCCGGGCACCCCGGTCGTCACTCTCCTTCACCGGCCCGCCCGACCGGCCCTCCGGGTCGATCGTGCCGGTCATCCACATCAGCCGGTTCGGCCAGGTCGGGCCGAGCACCGAGCTGAAATAGTTGTCGCAGATGGTGAACGACTCGGCGAGCGCGTGGTGGAAGGGGATGTCCTCCCTGGTGAAGTAGCCCATGGCCATCTCCCGGCGGGTCAGCCGGTCGCCGAACAGGTCCTGCACCATGTCCACCAGGTAGGAGAACAGCCCCCGGTCCCGTTCCCAGCTGAGGAAGCCGTCCATCGCGCCGTCCCGGAAGTAGCCGTGCTGGGCGGCCCAGCTGTGGTTCAGCGAGCGGTTCTCCTGCGCGCTGGTGGTGTTGCCGTTCAGCCGGAAGGGCAGCAGGTAGCCGTCGTTGTTGGTGGGGCACGGCTGGTGGAACACGGTCAGGTCGCCGGCGGGCAGCATCCCCGGATTCGGGTCGCCGAACCCGCGCACCCCGGGCAACGTGCCGAAGTAGTGGTCGAAGGACCGGTTCTCCATCATCATCAGCACCACGTGCCGGATGTCGGCCAGCCGCCCGGCCGGCGGTGGAGGCAGTGGCGCCGCCGACGAGGTCAGCGCCACCCGGCGCAGGTTGGGCGGCAGCACCGCGGTGGCGGCGGCCGCGGCGGAAGCGGTGAGGAACTGTCGGCGGGTGACTCCCACGCGTGCAGTCTCGCAGCGCCCGGGGGCCGGTCCGCGCGATCGCTGAGACGGCCCTTATAACGCGCGGCCCGGCCGGTGGGTCGCCGGCCGATTCGCCGCCGGCCCGGACGGCTCTAGAACGCCGGTTGGCAGGTGGGGCACCAGTACAGGTTCCGGCCGGCCAGGTCGGCCTTGCGCACCGTGTCCCCGCAGACCAGGCAGTCCTGGTCGTGGCGGCGGTAGACGTACACCTCGCCGCCGTGGCGGTCCTGGCGCGGGGCCCGGCCGGTGGCCTTCGGCTCGTGTTCGGGGCGCACCGTGTCGATCCGGCCTCGGCGCACCCCGTCCCGCATCAGCGCGACCAGGTCGGCCCACATGGCGTCCCACTGCTCCCTGGGCAACGAACGACCGGGCAGCATCGGGTCGATGCCGTGCCGGTAGAGCAGCTCGGCCCGGTACACGTTGCCCACGCCGGCGACCGTCTTCTGGTCCATCAGCTGGGCGGCCAACGGGGTGCGGGACCGGGAGATCCGGGTCCAGGCGAGCTCCGGGTCGGCGTCGCGGCGCAGCGGGTCGGGACCCAGCCGGGCGCGGATCGCCCGCACCTCCGCGCCGGTGATCAGCTCACAGGCGTTCGGGCCGCGCAGGTCGGTGTAGTGGGTGGCGCCGACCAGCCGCATCCGCACCTGCCCGCGCGGCGGCGCGGCCGGCACCGGCGACTCGGAGAAGGTGCCGTAAAGGCCCAGGTGCACGTGCACCACCTGGTCCGGGCCGTAGCGGTGGAACAGGTGCTTGCCGTGCGCCTCGGCGCGCTGCAGCACCAGGCCGTCCAGCAGCTTCGCCGAGGCTTCGAACCGGCCCTGCGGGCTGGAGACGGCGACCGGCGCCTTGCCGAACAGCCGCTGGTGGGACCGGGCCAGCCGGTGCAGCGTGTGCCCCTCCGGCATGCCCGGTCAGTCCTCCGGCAGACCGGTGATCTTGCCGGTCCGCTCGTAGTCGGCGAGCAGCTCGATCCGCCGGGAGTGCCGGTCCTCGCCGGAGAACGGGGTGGCGAGGAACGCGTCCACGATGGCCAGCGCCTCCTCCTCGGTGTGCATCCGGCCGCCGACCCCCACCACCTGGGCGTCGTTGTGCTCGCGGGCCAATCGGGCGGTCTCGGTGCTCCAGGCCAGCGCGGCGCGGCATCCGGCCACCTTGTTCGCGGCGATCTGCTCGCCGTTGCCCGAGCCGCCGATCACCACGCCCAGGCTGCCCGCGTCGGCGACCACCCGGCGGGCCGTCTCCAGGCAGAACGGCGGGTAGTCGTCCAGCGCGTCGTAGACCTTGGCGCCGACGTCCACCACCTCGTGGCCGGCATCCCGCAGATGATCGAGCAGCCGGGCCTTCAACTCGAAGCCGGCGTGGTCGGAACCCAGGTAGACGCGCACAGCCGCACATCCTGCCAAACCGTTCTTGACACCGGCGCGCCGAACCGGGCATCGTGATAACCACAATCTGATGACAGGTGTCCTCAGTAAGGGAGGCTGTTCGGTGTCATCTCCGGAGCCGGCGCTGCTGCCGCACCCCGAGTTCCTCACCGAGGCGCCGTACACGGGTTATCTGCGCAAGTTCGCCACCGGCGACATCCGGGCCACCCAGGAACAGGTGGACCGGTTCCGCGAGTTCGCGCACGTGGGCGACCCGCTGGCCGACGCGGTGGTGGCGGCGATGCGCGAGCTGCCCGGCCGGCAAGGTCGCGAGCTGCTCGAACGCGCCATCGAGCGGGGCATCGACGCCGTCCCGGAGGCCCCCGAGGCGTTCCGCGCGTTCTTCGCCCAGGTGGACGACATCCCGTTCTGGCTGGACATGGACCAGGTGGAGCTGGGCGCCCGGACCTGCCGGCGCAGCGGCATGCTCGGCCTGTACGCGCTGCAGGGGTTGGCGCTCATGGGCGGCTACCTGGCGTCGCGCCCCGGCAAGACGCTGGTGGCCACCGGGAACCTGCGCTCCGCCGCGCCGCGCCGGCTGATCGAGACGGCCAGCTGGTGGGTGGACATCACCGAGGCCGGGGCGCTGAACCGGTTCGGCACCGGCTTCAAGAACACCATCCGGGTCCGGGTCATGCACGCCCAGGTGCGGGCGGCCATGCGGCGCCGCCCGGACTGGGACTACGCCGCCTGGGACCTGCCGGTCAACCAGGTGCAGACGGTCGGCACGCTGACCCTGTTCTCCCTGGCCTTCCTGGTCGGCACGCACGCGCTGGGCGTACGGCACACCACCCGGGAGCGGGAGGCCGTGGTGCACCTGTGGCGCTACGTCGGCCACCTGCAGGGCATCGTGCCCGAGATACTGCCCACCACCGAGGCGGACACCTGGCGGGTGTTCTGGCTGGAGGCGGTCACCGAGTTCATCCCCGACGAGGACTCGCTGCGGCTGGCCAGGGCGCTGGCCGAGACCTTCACCCCGAACGGGGAGTACCCGATACCCAAGGCGGTGAACTGGGCGTTCTCCAACTACTTCGGCTCGTACAGCCGGATGGTGCTGGGCCGGCGCAACGCGGACTTCCTGGAGCTGCCGAACTCCCGGCTGTTCCAGGCCGCCGTGCTGGCCACCTCGTTCAGCGTGCAGGCCCTGGAGCTGGCCCGGCGGGTGCTCCCCGGGGCCACCGAGCTGAGCGACCGGGTGGGCGGCGGCACCCGGCGCTGGCTGCTGCAACGGGCGATCCGCGAGCTGGGCGCCGACGTCGGCTACCAGACACACGAACGCCGAGCGGCCTGAGAAGCTGGACGGGTGACCTCGAGGTGGGTGCGGCTGGGTGATGGGGTCTTCGCGCGCCGCTACGCGGAACTGGACCTGACCGTCGGGCTGGTCGTCGGCGAGCGGTTGGCGCTGGTCATCGACACCCGGGGCGACGAGGTGCAGGGCGCCGAGCTGGCCGGCGCGGTGCGGGAGAAGACCCGGCTGCCGCTCGCCGCGGCGCTCACCCACGCGCACTTCGACCACTGCTTCGGCACCGCGGCGTTCGGCCCCCTCCCGGTCTTCGCGCACCGGGCCTGCCCGTCCTGGCTGCGCGCCACCGCCGAGGCCCAGCGCGCCGAGTGGACCGAGTACTACCGCTCGACCGGTGACCAGGCCACCGCCGCCGCACTGGCCGACGCCCAGGTGGTGTTCCCGGACCATCCGGTGGACGAGTACGCGGAGCTGGACCTGGGCGGGCGGACCGTGCGCCTGGTCCACCCCGGCGCCGGGCACACCAACCACGACCTCGCGGTGTACGTGCCGGACGCGGACGTGCTGTTCGCCGGCGACCTGGTGGAACAGGGTGCCCCGCCGGACTTCTCCGACGCCGACCCGCTGCGCTGGCCGGGCGCGGTGAGCGCGCTGCTCGAGCTTTCCCCCACCACCGTCGTGCCCGGGCACGGCTCGCCGGTGTCACCGGACTTCGTGGCCGCCCAGCGCGCCGAGCTGGCGTCGGTCGCCGAGCTGTGCCTGGCCGTGCGGGCCGGCGAGCTGGTTTCCGCCGAGGCCGAACGGCACGGCCCCTACCCGCCGGAGACCATCCGGGCGGCGCTGCTCGCGGTGACCCGCTGAGGTTTGCCCCGCCGGGCTCAGGCCGGCTCGGGGGCGGGCACGTTGGAGCGCACCCACTCGACGATCTCCTGGGTGGTCGCGCCCGGGGTGAACACCTTGGCCACGCCCATCTCGGTGAGCTTGGCGATGTCCGCCTCCGGCACGATGCCGCCGCCGAAGACCATCACGTCCTCCGCGTCCCGCTCCTTGAGCAGCTCGAGCACCCGGGGGAACAGGGTCATGTGCGCGCCGGACAGCACGGACAGCCCGACCACGTCGGCGTCCTCCTGGAGCGCGGTCTCCACGATCTGCTCCGGGGTCTGGTGCAGGCCGGTGTAGATGACCTCCATACCCGCGTCGCGCAGGGCACGGGCGACCACCTTGGCGCCCCGGTCGTGCCCGTCCAGGCCCGGCTTGGCCACCACGACCCGAATTCGCTCGGTCACGGCCGATACCTCCCTTGCGCCCGGCCGCCTCGACACGCGGCCCACCCGGGGAGCTTAGAACGCGGCCCGCCCGGCCGCCTCCGGTCCGGGCCGATGTCACTCCCGAGCTGCCGAAATGCCACAAGGTGTACTGAATGAAAGTTTGACGTACCGTCGCGATTATGTCCGAAGCGGAGGCGGGTGCGGCCGAACCGGCCGCCAGCTCGCTGCTCGACGCCATGACCAGCACCGCCGGCTACGCCGTGCGCACGTTCGGCACCGCCGCCGGGTTACGCGGGCTGGCCGTGGAGACCGCGTGGTGCACCGCGCACGCGGCGAGCTACCCGCTCGGCTTCTGGCGCGAGCACATCCGCCCGGCCGCGCGGCCCTACCGGACCGACGCGCTGTCCCCGGAGGAACGCGGCGACCTCACCGCCGACCTGGACGCGCCGACCGGCACGCCGATCCTGCTGGTCCACGGCTTCCTGGACAACCGCTCGGTGTTCGCCCCGCTGCGCCGCGCACTGCACAAGCGCGGTTTCGGCGTCACCCACGCGGTGAACCACAGCCTGTTCACCGGGGACGTCCGGGCCGCCGCCCGCGACCTGCGCCGACATGTGGAGCGGCTGCGCGAGCGCACCGGGGCGGACCGGGTGCACGTGATCGGCCACTCGCTCGGCGGGCTGATCGCCCGCTACTTCGTGCAGCGTCTGGGCGGGGACGTCACGGTGGACAACCTGGTCACCCTGGGCACCCCGCACGGCGGCTCGGCCGCCGCCTACCTGCTGCCCACCCCGGTGACCCGGCAGGTACTGCCCGGTTCCGAGCTGCTCGCCGAGCTGGCCGAGCCCGCGCCGCGCTGCCGGACCCGGTTCCTGGTCGCGTGGAGCCGGATGGACCAGCTGATCGTGCCCCAGACCAACGGCCGCCTGATCCACCCGGACCTGGACGTGCGCACCCTGGAGGTGCCCGACGTCGGCCACCTCTCGCTGGCCATCCACCCCCGGGTGGTGAGCTGGGTGGCCGGCTCGCTGGCCCGGCGGGACGACACGGCCACCCCCCTGGAACCCGAGGACGACATCGACCCCCGGCACCTGCGCCCGGTGGGCAGCTAGTGTTCCGTGTCGGGGCACTAGCGCCCGCCCCGCCCCAAGCACCACAGCCGCAACGACACGCCGAAGACACGCCGAAGTTGGATTTGCGCCGGGTGTGCCCGGAGGACTAACGTCCGAGCGTCCGTATCACAGACCGGTTACGGGCGGTGACGCTCGAGTCGCCCCGAAACGACTCGAGTGGCTCCCCAAGCCGCACCCCGCGTATCCGGTCATGATGAGGAAAAAGGCAGGTCTTGGCGCTAGGCCGCTCCCCAAGCGGCGCCGAACCGGCCCTCGGTCGCCATCGCGACGGCGCTCCCCGCGTCAGTGGTGGTGCGCATCGGGGACACCACCGGGCTCCGGCGCCTGTGTCGCCGTGGCATGGACGGGTCGCAATCGCGGCCGTCGCCACCGGCGCGACGGTGGCTGCCGGGCACAGCGTGTTCGAGCAGCAGCCGACGGTGGAGATCCGCAACGTCGGGCACACCGCGACCGGCGCGCTCATCCAGAGCTCGTCCGCCCCCGAGCTGCCCCGCCGGGCGCCCACCGCCGCCGCGACCGGCCACGCCGCCCGCGCCACCCCGGACCTGGCCGCCATGGACGACGACATGGACGTCGCCGACGTGGCCAGCCTGACCAAGGCGGTCAAGTACGGCGAGGAGCTGGCCAAGGACGCACTGAAGGTGCGCCAGGCGCTGGCCGACGGCGCGCCGGCCGCCTCCGTGTTCGACGGCGTGGAGTTCGTCAAGCCCTGCGTCGGCACCTTCACCTCGGGCTTCGGCGCCCGGTGGGGCACCACGCACTACGGGATCGACCTGGCCAACAAGATCGGAACACCGATCTACGCGGTGACCGACGGCATCGTGGTCGACTCGGGCCCGGCCTCCGGCTTCGGCCTCTGGGTGCGCGTGCTGCACCCGAGCGGCTTCACCAGCGTGTACGGCCACATCAACCGATCGCTGGTGCGGGAAGGCCAACGGGTCAAGGCCGGCCAGCAGATCGCCGAGATGGGCAACCGGGGCCAGTCCACCGGCCCGCACCTGCACCTGGAGATCTGGGACGCCCTCGGCCGCAAGATCAACCCCTTGGGCTGGCTGGCCACCCGAGGCATCCGCGTAACCGGCACCGGCAACGGCCCCGCCCTCCACTAACCCCGCCCCCACCCCTCCCCTCCCGCGAGTCGGGGATCCAGGTACGGCGAGTCGGGAATCTGGGTACAGGCCGCCGGAGGATTGGCCCCGTCTCCGATCATGGTCGCCGGCGGCCGGTGGTTCGCCGACATCTACTCGAGCGGGGCTCGATCATGGTGACGACCCCGCTGAGGTAGATCTCGACGCGCGGTGCGGCGGTGGACGCCCACCCGTACCTGGATCCCCGACTCGCCGTACCCAGATCCCCGACTCGCGGTGGGTGGGGGCCGGGTTAGAGCTTTTGGAGGGGGACGCCGCCGATGAGCATCAGGCGGACGGTGCCGGAGCTGCCGAAGTCGATGGTTGCGTTGGCCCGGACGCCGGCGCCTTCCGTGGCGACCACGGTGCCCAGGCCGTACTTGTCGTGGGAGACCCTGTCGCCGACGGCCAGGGACAGCGTGGGAGCCGTGCTCGGCGCGGCGCCGGGGCGCCAGCTCCCCCGGTCGGAGGCGCCGCGCATGCCACCCCCGCCGCCTCCGCCGAAGCCGCCGCGCCGGCCGAAGCCGACCATGCCCACCGGGGCGGCGCGCTCCGGGGCCAGCCGCCGCCAGTCCAGCAGGTCGGCCGGGATCTCGTCCAGGAACCTCGACTGCGGGTTCGACGACGGCGTGCCGAACATCGACCGGACCATCGCCCGGGACAGGTACAGCCGTTCCCGCGCGCGAGTGATGCCCACGTAGGCCAGGCGGCGTTCCTCCGCCAGCTCCTTGGTGTCGCCGAGCGCCCGCTGGTGCGGGAACACGCCGTCCTCCCAGCCGGTGCAGAACACCACCGGGAACTCCAGGCCCTTGGCGGTGTGCAGGGTCATCAGGGTGACCACGCCGTCCCCGCCGTCCGGGATGGAGTCGGCATCCGCCACCAGCGCCACCCGCTCCAGGAACGCGGCCAGCGAGCCGGGGATGGGCAGGCCCTGCTCCCGCGCCGCCTCCACCGCGTCCGGGTCGGCGGCCGCGTCACCAGCGAACTCGCGCGCCACGGTGACCAGTTCGGCCAGGTTCTCCACGCGGGACTCGTCCTGCGGGTCCTCGCTCTCCTCCAGCTCGGCGGTGTAACCGGTGCGGGCCAGCACCGCCTCCAGCAGCTCGGCCACCGCTTCACCGTCGACGACCCGCGAGCGCAGCTCGTCCATCAGGTCGACGAACCCGGTGATGGACCGCTGGGAACGGGTGGCCAGGGTCGGCACCTCCCCGGCGGCCGCCCGGCGCAGCGCGGTGGCGAACGAGATCCGGTGCTTCTCCGCGTACAGCGACACGGACTCCTCGGCCCGGTCGCCGATGCCCCGGCGCGGCACGTTCAGGATGCGCCGCAGGCTGACCGTGTCCTCCGGGTTGGAGAGCACCCGCAGGTAGGCCAGCGCGTCGCGCACCTCGCGCCGCTCGTAGAACCGCACCCCGCCGACGACCTTGTACGGCATCCCGACGCGCAGGAACACGTCCTCGAACACTCGGGACTGCGAGTTGGTCCGGTAGAACACCGCGATGTCCGAGTTCTTCACCGAACCCGTGTCCACCAGCCGGTCGATCTCGCCGGCCACGAAGCTGGCCTCGTCGTGCTCGTTGTCCGCGACGTAGCCGACGATCTTCTCGCCGTCCCCGGCGTCCGACCACAGGCGCTTCTCCCGGCGGTCGGTGTTGCGGGCGATGACCCCGTTGGCGGCGGACAGGATGGTCTGGGTGGACCGGTAGTTCTGCTCGAGCAGGATGGTGCGGGCGTCCGGGTAGTCCCGCTCGAACTCGATGATGTTGCGGATGCTGGCACCCCGGAAGGCGTAGATCGACTGGTCCGCGTCGCCCACCACGCACAGCTCGGCCGGCTCCGGCCCGGGCCGCTCCGCATCCGGCGTGCCGTGCCCCACCAGCTCGCGGATCAGCATGTACTGCGCGTGGTTGGTGTCCTGGTACTCGTCGACCAGCACGTGCCGGAACCGCCGGTGGTAGTACTCGGCGACGTCCGGGAACGCCTGCATCATGTTCACCGTGGTCATGATCAGGTCGTCGAAGTCCAGCGCGTTGGCCTGCTTCAGCCGCGCCTGGTAGACGGTGAAGACCTCGGCCACCCGCCGCTCGTAGTCGTTGCCCGCGCGGTCGGCGGCATCGACCGCGTCCAGCAGCTCGTTCTTCAGGTTGGAGATCTGCGCCGCCAGGCCGCGCGCCGGGTACCGCTTGGCGTCCAGGTCCAGGTCACGGGCCACCTGGGTGATCAGCCGGCGGGTGTCGTCGGCGTCGTAGATGGAGAAGCTGGAGCCCAGACCGATCGTCTTCGCCTCCCGGCGAAGCACGCGCACGCACATGGAGTGGAAGGTGGACACCCACATCGCGGCGGACCGGCGACCGACCAGCGCGGCCACCCGGTCGGCCATCTCCTTGGCCGCCTTGTTGGTGAACGTGATGGCCATGATCTGCCCGGGGTGCGCGTCCCGGGCGGCCAGCAGATAGGCGATCCGACGGGTGAGCACGCTGGTCTTCCCGGAGCCGGCGCCGGCCACGATGAGCAGGGGCGATCCGGCGTGCACCACCGCCTCGCGCTGCCGGTCGTTCAGCCCGCGCAGCAGCTCGTCCGGATCTCGGCGCCCACCCCGCGCGGGCGCGGTGTCGGACTTGGTTTGCGGGAGTTCGAACAACGCACTCATCGTGAGGGTCACGGTACCCGCTGTACTGGGACTCGCCTTGCGGTGGTTGTGGCGCTCGGCCGGTGTGAGAGAATGGCCCCGTGCCAGCGGTTGTGTACAACTTTAGCTACGGGTGCCGGACTTCGGTGCCCGTGGATCACGCTGCCGACTGATACCTGACCAGCATCCACGTCGCCCCGGAGTCATCGGACCCGGGGCGCGGTGCTTTTCCGCCCAGTCACGAGTCCGTGCTTCGGTGGCACCACAGGAGGAACCGTGACCAGCCCGACCCCCGACACACCGGCCCAGCCGGACATCGCGATCGTCGACCCGACCGAGCCCGGCGCGGACATCGGCACGCTGCGCAAGGAGATCGACCACCTGGACGGCGAGATCCTGCGGCTGATCAAACGGCGCACCGAGGTCTCCCAGCGGATCGGGGCGATCCGCCGCGCCGAGGGCGGCCCGCGCATCGTCCTCAGCCGCGAGCAGGCGGTGCTGGCACGGTTCCGCGAGCTGGGGCCGGAGGGGCGTGAGCTGGGCATGATGCTGCTCCGCCTGGGCCGGGGGCGGCTCGGCCGCGCGTAGTCTTGGGGCATGGCCGCCGCGTTCGCAGTCGTCGCCTCCCTGATCGCCCTGTTGGGCGTACTCCTCACGTTGGCCAACGCCGGCTATCTCGCCCTGTTGTCCTCCGCCGCCGGCAAGCGCGGGCTGCCCGGCGCGCCGACGCTGGACTACGTCCGGGGCGAACGGAAACTCGCCGCCGGGCTGGTCGTCCTGGCCGTCCTCGGGCTGCTCTGCACGGTCGGATCCGCCCTGTTCACGGACCTTCTGGGGTTGGTGCTCGCGGGCGCCGCCGGGGTCGCCGGCTACCGGGCACTGAGCGCCACCCGGGCGCGGTTCCGCCGTCGGAGCTGAGAATCGCCGACCCGCCCGCTCAAGATGAGCGGTCGGTAGCGAGCTGCGAGCGGCGATTACGCCACACGAGTGAGTGACGACGAGCGGTTGAGTAGCACTTGGTACTGAGAGTCACGGTCGGGTAAACACTGAGGGGCCGCTCATTCCCCAGGAGGACTCACGATCGTGGCAGACTTCGCTCCCCAGCGCGGTGGTCAGCCCATTCGAACCGTCATCACCGTCGCCGAGCTGCTCGGCCGACGGAACGGTTCCGCCGGTGCGACCGACACGGGCCGGTCCGGTGTTCGGACCGCGGTGCCCGTCGGCGCACTGATGCGGCGGGAAGGCCATGTCCGCCCAGCCCTGAACCGCCCGGTCGGACCCCGACCGGACCGGGCGGTTCCAGGGTTCGGCTCCTCCCCCAGGCGGAAGCTGGCCACCAGTGCCGGCGCGCTGGTCGCGCTCGGCTCGATGGCCGGAGTGGCGGCGTTCTTCGGCGAGACCGTGCCGGGGACCACCGGATCCAGCGCGCTGGACGGCGGCTTCCCCCAGGGTGGCGTGGAGGGCTCCCGGGTGCCCGGCGGCCCACTGGTCAACCCCGACGGCACGATCAGCCCGGTCGGCTTCCCGTCCGTGCTCCCCCCGAACCCGCTTCCCGCGCCCGGCGCGGCGCCGGTCCCCGGCCAGGCCATCGCGTCCCCCACCGCGAGCGGCCTGGTACCCGGCGCCGCGCCGGTGTCTTCCTTCACCTCCGGCGGTGGCTCCGGCGGCGCGGTCGGCGGCGCGGCGAACGGCGTGGTCGGTGGCGGCGGCACGGCGGTCGGCAACACGGTGAGCAGCCTCGGCCGGACCCTCGGCCCGGTCGGCGCCCCGGTGGACGCCCTCGGCCAGACGGTCAGCGGCACCAGCCAGGTGCTCGGCAAGACGGTGGACCGGACGGTCGGCACGGTCGGCGCGACCGCGAGCACCGGCGTTCGCACGGTCACCGGCGTGGTCGGCGCGGTGGGTCCGCTCAAGCCGCTGGCCGGCACCGCGGACACCACCGTGCGCAGCCTCACCGAGGGACTGCTGGGTGGCGGCCGGGACACGGCGAAGCAGACCAGGAACCTGCTCCACTCGACCGGCAAGTCGGCCGGCAAGAACTCCCGGTCCACGGCCGACTCGGCGCTCAGCAGCCTGACCAAGCCGATCACCTCCCTGGACGCCTCCGAGCGGCGTTCCTCCGACCGGTCAGAGACCAGGTCGGGGAACCGGTCGGAGAGCAAGTCCCGGGAAAAGCGGTCCGGTTCGGATCCGCTCACCGGCACCGTGCGTTCGCTACTCGGCGACTCGGACAAGAAGTCGAGCCGGTCGTCCCGCTCGGATCGGGACGACGACGGGGATGGCGACCGTTCGAGCAAGAAGTCTTCGAGCAAGTCCTCGGGCAAGTCCAAGTCAGGCGGTTCCGGCGGGCTCTCCGGCCTGCTCGGCAACTAGGCGCCGCCCACACCTCAGGGGGACAACCGGACATGGCAAACGTGGACTGGCCATGCTGGCCTTCGGCAACGGTGCCACTGGCCCAACCCGGAATGCTGGTCGCCGGCCGCTACCGGCTGCTCTCGCAGATCGGCGTGGGCGCCATGGGCGCGGTGTGGCGGGCCACCGACCAGCGGCTGAACCGGCAGGTTGCACTGAAACAGGTGGTGCTGGCCGCCGGGCTGGACCCCCGCCAGGCGGCCGAGGCCCGGCACCGAATCCTGCGCGAGGGACGCATCGCGGCTCGGCTGCAGCACCCGCACGCGGTGGCGGTCTACGACACCACCATGCAGGACGGCGAACCGTGGCTGGTGATGGAGTTCCTCCGGGCCCGCAGCCTGGCCACCGTGATCACCCGCGACGGCGTGCTCAGCGACCGCACCGCCGCCCGCATCGGCACCCAGCTGGCCGACGCGTTGGACGCCGCGCACCAGGTCGGCATCGTGCACCGGGACGTGAAGCCGGGCAACGTGCTGATCTGCGCGGACGGCTCGGCCAAGCTGGCCGACTTCGGCATCGCCCGGGCCTCCGGGGACATCACGGTGACCCAGACCGGGGTGCTCACCGGCACCCCGGACTACTGCGCGCCCGAGGTGGCCAGGGGCGGGCCGCCCACTCCGGCGGCCGACGTGTTCGCCCTCGGCGCCACGCTCTACGCGAGCGTGGAGGGCCGCTCGCCGTTCAACCTCCCCCGTGACCCGCTCAGCCAGCTCGAGGTGGTGGCCAGTGGGCAGGTGGAGCCGCCGACCAGGGCCGGCCGGCTGACCCCGCTGCTCACCCGCATGCTGGACCCGGAACCCACGCGGCGGCCGACCGCCGGCGAGGCGCTGGAGCTGCTCGCCCTGGACGGTGACCACGGCGGCCCGTCCCGGACCGGCGCGAACCCCATCCCGATGCCGCGCAACGGCGAGCACCTCACCTCGTCCGCGACGCCCCGGGTGCGCCCGCTGACCGGCGCCGACGAGCTGGACTCCACCGCGATCTCCTACATGCCCGGGCTGCGCGACGAGGTACCCCGCCCACCCGGACCCCGCCGCTCCCCCGGGACCCGCCGCCCGCCCGAGCCCCGCCGGCCGGCGCGCGCGTCCGGCCGCGGCCGGCGCCGGCTGGTCACCGCCGCGGCCGCCCTGGTCGGGCTGGCCGTGGTCGCCGCCGGCGCGGTCGTGTTGACCCGGCCGTCGGAAAACACCGCCACCGTGGAGCCGGCCGGGCAGCGCAACGCCGCCGCGCCGGGCCGGCCGGCCAGCTCCGCCGAGCTGGTCGCCGCCGCCCGCGCGTACTACGCGCTGCTGCCCAAGAACCCGGCCGCGGCCTGGAACCGGTTGACCCCGCACGCCCGCGAACAGCTGGGCGGCCTGGACGCGTACACCCAGTACTGGCAAGAGGTGAGCTCGGTGCGGGTGGTGGAGATCGCCGCCTCCGGCCCGGAGCGCACCGTCCGCGCGCAGGTGCGCATGCAGGGCCAGGACCGGGCCCGGACCAGCTCGCAACGCCTGCGCATGGTCCCCGCGCCGAACGGCGGCTGGCTGATCGACTCCTTCCCGCCCTGACCCGACCCGGTTTCGCGCGCGGTGAAATCCGCTCGGAGCGGAATCCGGGTACACCGCGGAATTGCCTCGATACCGTAGGCCAATGTCCGACCGAGAACGCCGCATTCTGCCCACGTTCGTCGAGCACACCGGTAATGGCGCAATCGAGACCACGCCGTACAACCGGCTTTTCGCCGAACGCATCATCTTCCTGGGCACACCGCTGGACGACGCCTCGGCCAACGATCTGGTGAGCCAGCTGATGTACCTGGAGGCCAACGACCCGGACCGGGACATCTCGCTCTACCTGAACTCCCCCGGCGGCTCGCTCACCGCGATGGCCGCCGTGTACGACACCATGCGCTACATCCGCCCGGACATCGCCACGTTCTGCCTGGGTCAGGCGGGACCGGCGGCCACGCTGCTGCTCGCCGCCGGCACGGCGGGTAAGCGGGCGGCGGTCCGCAACGCCCGGGTGATGCTGCGCCAACCGGCGCGCGAGCCGGTGCGGGGCCAGCATTCCGACCTGTTCATCCAGGCCGAGGAAATGGCCCGGCTGCGCAAACTGGTCGAATCGGCACTGGCCGAGCACACCGGGAAAACCGTCGAGCAAATTCATTCGGACATAGAACGGGAACTCATTCTGGACGCCGAACAGGCCCGTGATTACGGGCTGATCGACCACGTCGTGACCAACCGCAAGAAATCCCGCCTCGCGCCGGTCCGCTAGACCAGGCGGCGGTCGGAGGCCCAGCGGGACAGCTCGTGCCGGTTGGACAGCTGCGTCTTGCGCAGCACCGAGGACACGTGGGTCTCCACCGTCTTGATGGAGATGAACAGCTCGGCGGCGATCTCCTTGTAGGCATAGCCGCGGGCGAGCAGGCGCAACACGTCCCGCTCGCGCGGGGTGAGCAGATCCAGCTCCGGGTCCACCGGCGGCGCCGCTCCCGGCCGGTCGGAGAAGGCGTCCAGCACGAACCCGGCCAGCCGGGGCGAGAACACCGCGTCGCCCTCGTGCACCCGGCGCAGCGCGTCGGCCAGCTCCCGGCCGGAGATCGTCTTGGTCACGTAGCCCCGGGCGCCGGCCCGGATCACCGCGATCACGTCGTCGGCCGCGTCGGACACGCTGAGCGCGAGGAACACCATCTCCGGCGACTCGGCCCGTACCTGGCGGAGCACCTCGGCGCCGCCGCCGTCCGGCATGTGCACGTCCAGCAGCACCACGTCCGGCTTGTAGTGCCGGGCACCGGCCACCGCCTCGGCCACCGAGCCGGCCTCCCCGATCACCTCGACGTCGTCGGCCACCGTGTCCAGTTCGGCGCGCACGCCGGACCGGAACAGTGCGTGGTCGTCGACCAAGAACACCCGGATCGGCTGCTTGCTCATGACGCTCCTTCGGTGTCGCGTACTCGTGCCCTGGGCATCTCCAGGTGCACCTCGGTCCCCTCGCCGGCCGCGCTGCGCAGCGAGACGTTGCCGCCGTGCCGGTCCATCCGCCCGTGCACCGAGTCGACCAGCCCGTGCCGGTCGTCCGGGATGTCCGAGGGGTCGAACCCGATCCCCCGGTCCCGGACGAACACGTGCACGGAGTCCGGCTCCACCTCGACGTACAGGCTGACCTCGCCGACCTGGGCGTGCTTCGCCGCGTTGACCATGGCCTCCCTGGTCGCCTGCAGCAGGGCGGCCAGCTTGTCGTCCAGCTCGCAGTCCCCGACCACCACCGGCCGCACCGCCACCGCGTAGGTGTCCTCCACCTCGGCGGCCGCCGAGGCGATGGCCTCGCTGAGCGTGCCGGCCTCGGCCGGCGAACCGTCCGCGCGGCCGTACCCGGTCGGCCCGTACAGCCAGGTGCGCAGCTCGCGTTCCTGGCCCCGGGCCAGCCGGCGCACCTCCCGCGGCTGCTCCGCCTGCCGCTGGATCAGGGCCAGGGTCTGCAACACCGAGTCGTGCAGGTGCGCGGCGATCTCCGCGCGCTCGGCGGTGCGGATGCGTTCCCGCCGCTCCTCGCCCAGCTCGAGGGAGAGCCGCACCCAGAACGGCACGGTCAGCACGGCCACCCCGACCAGCGTGGCCAGCACGGCGAGCAGGGCGAACTGCAGCTGGTTCAGGTTCAGCTGGCTGATCAGGAAGGCGGTCAGCCCGCCGGCCACGAACAGCGCACCGATGGCCGCGCGCAGCGCCGCCATCCGGCCGCCACCGAGCAGGTTGTTCCGCCCGGCCGCCGCCCAGCGCCGGCGGCGGGACTCGTCCGCCTCCCGCCACACCAGCGCCACGCCCACCGCCGCCACGCCCAGCGGCCCGGCCACCCAGCCGACCAGCACGTTGTCCGCCGCCGACGCGGCGATCGCCACGCCCAGGGCCAGCGCGGCGAGCCCCAGCGCCTGGGTCCGTTCCCGCGCGGAGACCTCCCGCTCCCGGGAGACGTCCTCCTGCGGGATGAACATCCAGGCCAGCCCGTAGGCCAGCACGCCGGCACCGGACAGCCCGGCGAGTACGGTGAACCCGGTGCGCACCCAGAGCACACGGACGCCGAGGTGGTCGGCGATTCCGGCGGCGACCCCGGCCAGCATTCGGCCCGACCGGTGCCGCCGCAGCGGCTCCCGGAGCTCGCGCAGCGGCACGGTGGGGCTGTCTCTCCCACGCGCGCCCAACTCGGCGCCCGCCGGGCGAGCCCGTTCCGCGCTGCATCTCCCGTCCGCGCCTAACTGGGCGCGGGCTCGGCGAGCGCCTTCCGCGCTAGTCATACCGCACATCGTCACATGCCCGGGCCGGCGATTCATCGGGGTAGACCCGGAGTCGCACCCGGGCGTGGCCCGGCGCACCCCGCCCGATATCGGGGTCGGCTCCGGGTTGCGCCCCGATGCCGGGGCACCCGACCGGAGCGCAGGGTGGGATACATGAGCGAACCGCCCGAGCCATCCGGCCGGACCCTACCGAGGTCACGAGCCGAGGTGCAGTCCACCATGCACTCGATCTGGCAGACCCGCCCCACCCGCCGGCAGAGCGACCGCAAGTTCGCCGGGGTGGCCGCCGCGATCGCCCGCCGCTACGACATCGACCCGGTGCTGATCCGGATCGCTTTCGTGGTGGCGGCCTTCTACGGCATCGGCATAGTGCTGTACCTCGGCGCCTGGATCGTGCTGCGGCCCGATCCGGCCGACCCGCCGACCGGCTCGCTGTTCGGCCGCGAGTCGGCGCACCCGGTCCTGCTCGTCGCGGCGATCGTGGCGGCCCTGGTCGGTGCCAGCTCGCTGTTCACCGGCGACCCGGGGGTGTTGGTCGGGCTGGCGGTGGTGGGCGGCCTGCTCTACCTGTTGCACCAGGCGCGCAGCGAGCGCGGGCTGACCGCCGAGGCGGCGGCCTCGCTGGACGACCCGGCCCGGCCGGCGGCATCCGCCATGGCCGGTCTGGCGGCCGCGCCGCCCGGAGCGCTGTCGGCGGGAACCCGGTCGGCGGGCGAGAGCGCCCAGCCACCGGCCTGGGACCCGCTCGGGGTGGCCCCGTTCGCCTGGGACCTGCCCGACCCGTCCCCCCAGCCCAGCGAGCCGCCCGCCCGCCGCCGGCGCCCGCTGGTCACGCTGGTCACCCTGGCGCTGGCCGTGCTCGGCGGCGTGATCACGGCATCCATCGCCTTCCCCCTGGCCGGCCCGGGCGGGTTCCGCCTGGTCGTCGGTGTGATGCTGGCCGTGGTCGCGCTCGGCCTGTTGGTCGGCGCGTTCCTGCACCAGGGGCGGGGCCTGCTGGTCGCCGCGCTGCCGCTCATGCTGGCCGGTTGGACCAGCGCGAACGCCCCGCTCGGGCCGCGTTGGGACGGCATGGGCGACCTGTCCGCCGCGCCCCGCTCGGCCACCGAGCTGCTGCCTCAGTACTCGCTGTCCATCGGCTCGGTCACCCTGGACCTGCGCCAGCTCAACGCGGGCGCGCCGGGGACGCCTTCGACCACGACCCCGCCTTCCCGCATGACCCCGCCGTCACCCTCGACCGCACTGACCCCTCCCGGTTCGCCGAGACCCGCCGCACCAGGGCCGGCGGTCCCGGCGGCACCGGCGGTTCCAGGGGTACCGGCCGCTCCGGGGGCGCTGGACCCCGAGGACGCTGAGCCCCTACGGACCTCGGTGAACGTGGAGGTCGGGGACGTGACCGTGCTGCTGCCGCCCAACATGGACGTCCGCGTGCACTGCCACACCGACCTCGGCTCGGTGGACTGCCTGGGCAACGAGGGACGCGAGGAGCGAGGCCCGACCGCGGACGCCGTGGTCGAAGAGGTGGCGGCGGTGCGGACGCCGGGCGCCCCCCGGCTGGAGCTGGACATCAACGTCGGTACCGGATCCGTGGAGGTGGAGCGTGACTGAGCCGCAACAGACCCCGGAGCGCACCGGCCGGCGCGCACCCGACGTGCTGAACCTGGTGGTGGGCGTGGTGAGCCTGACCATCGCCGTGCTGGCGCTGGCCGGATGGTCGCCCGCGCACCCGGTGTTCGACCCGCGCTGGCTGTTCTCCGCGCTGGCGGTGCTGCTCGGTGTACTGCTGCTCGGCTTCAGCGGCCGGCGGAACCGCCGGGCCGGTGTCTCCCGCGCGCGCCGAACTGGGCGCACGCCCAGCTAGCGCGTCCCGCGCCAGGACTAGGTCGAAAGACCCAGTCGCTCGTTGATCTCCAGCACCGAGCGCGCCTTGTTCAGCGCGTAGAAGTGCAGCCCGGGTGCGCCACCGCGCAGCAGCTCGTCGCACTGCTCGGTGGCGTACTCGATGCCCATCCGCACCGCCGCCTCGGCGTCGTCGCCGACCTGGTCCAGCCGCCCGGCCAGCCGGTCCGGGATGCGCGCCTGGCACAGCGCGGTGAACCGCCGGATGCCGGACACCGACACGATCGGCATCACGCCCGGCACGATCGGCGCCTCGATGCCGATCCGCCGGGCGTCGTCCACGAACCGGAAGTAGTCGTCGTTGTCGAAGAACAGCTGGGTGATCACCACGCGGGCACCCAGGTCGACCTTGCGCTTCAGGTGGCGCAGGTCGGACTCCCGGCTCTCCGCCCTGGGGTGCACCTCGGGGAAGCCGGCCACCGCCACCGAGAACTCCGGGTGCGCGTCCGCGACCAGCTCGTCGGCGTGCGCGAAGCCCTCCGGGTGCGGCGCCCACTCGACGCCGGGGGCCGGGTCCCCGCCCAGCGCGATGATGTTCCGCACCTGTGACTCACGCAGCCGGTCCAGCACCGATCGCACCTGCGCCCGGGACTGGTCGACCACGGTGAGGTGGCACATCACGTCCACCCCGAACTCCCGGTGCAGCGCGCTCACCAGGTCCACCGTCCGCTCGCGGGTGGACCCGCCCGCGCCGTAGGTCATCGAGCAGAACGCCGGGTTCAGGTCACCGACGATCGACTTGGCCTCTCGGCGCAACGCGGCCTCGCCCGCCTCGGTCTTCGGCGGCCAGAACTCCACCGAGAGCACTGGGGCGGGCGCGGAGTAGATCTCCTGGAGCGTTCTCATTCCCATTCGATGGTCCCCGGCGGCTTGCTGGTGACGTCGAGCACGACGCGATTGACCTCCGCTACCTCGTTGGTGATCCGGGTGGAGATGCGTTCGAGCACGTCATACGGCAGTCGCGTCCAGTCGGCGGTCATGGCGTCCTCCGAGCTGACCGGCCGCAGCACCACCGGGTGGCCGTAGCTGCGCCCGTCGCCCTGCACTCCGACGCTGCGCACGTCCGCCAGCAGCACCACCGGGCACTGCCAGATCGCCTTGTCCAGGCCGGCCGAGGTGAGCTCCTCGCGGGCGATCGCGTCGGCCGCGCGCAGCGTCTCCAGCCGTCCCGCGGTGACCTCGCCGATGATCCGGATGCCCAGGCCGGGACCGGGGAACGGCTGCCGGCCGACGATCGTCTCCGGCAGCCCCAGCTCCGCGCCGACCCGGCGCACCTCGTCCTTGAACAGCGTGCGCAGCGGCTCGACCAGCGCGAACTCGATGTCGTCGGGCAGCCCGCCCACGTTGTGGTGGCTCTTGATCGTGGCCGTCCCGGTGCCGCCACCGGACTCCACCACGTCCGGGTAGAGCGTGCCCTGCACGAGAAACCCGACATGCTCCGCCCGCGCCACCTCGGCGGTGGCGTTCTCGAACACCCGGATGAACTCCCGGCCGATGATCTTGCGCTTCTGTTCCGGCTCGGTCACCCCGGCCAGGGCGCCGAGGAACCGGTCCGCCGCGTCCACGGTGTGCAGCCGGGCGCCGGTGGCCGCCACGAAGTCCCGCTCCACCTGCTCCCGCTCGCCGGTGCGCAGCAGCCCGTGGTCGACGAACACGCAGGTCAGCCGGTCCCCGATGGCGCGCTGCACCAGTGCGGCGGCCACGGCGGAGTCCACCCCGCCGGACAGCGCGCAGATGGCGTGCCCGTCGCCGACCTGGGCGCGCACCGCGTCCACGGTGTCCTCGATGATCGACGCCGTGGTCCAGGACGGGGAGACGCCCGCCACGTCGCGCAGGAACCGGCGCAGCACCTCCTGGCCGTGCGGCGAGTGCCCGACCTCCGGGTGGTACTGCACGCCGGCCAGCCGGCGGTCCAGGTCCTCGAACGCGGCCACGGCGGCCCGCTCCGAGGAGGCGGTCACGGTGAACCCCTCCGGGGCGCGCACCACCGAGTCGCCGTGGCTCATCCAGACCGGGTGCCGGCCGGGCAAGCCCTGGTGCAGCCGGCCGGCCTCGGCGCTCACGGTCAGCTCGGTGCGGCCGTACTCGCGGGTGCCGTCCGGCGCCACCTCGCCGCCCAGCGCGCGGGCCATCGCCTGGAAGCCGTAGCACAGCCCGAGCACCGGGATGCCCACGTTGAACAGCTCCGGGTCCACGCTCGGCGCGCCCTCGGCGTACACGCTGGACGGACCGCCGGAGAGGATCAAGGCGGCCGGCTTGCGGGCCACGATGTCGGCCACCGGCGTGTCCGACGGAATGATCTCCGAGAAGACCTGCGCCTCACGCACCCGCCGCGCGATGAGCTGGGCGTACTGCGCCCCGAAATCTAAGACCAGAACGGTTGCCGGCTGCACCGCTTCACCGTACCCAGCCGCCCCGCCGGATCCAGCACCCGGCGCCGCCGCCCGTGACGAACACGACCGTCCCGGCGCGACGGCCCGCCCCGCCGGCGCGCCCAGTCGGAAGTTCACCCTTCAGAACGGTGGGTCGCGTCGAGTTCGGGAAATGGGCTCGGGGCCCGCCCGCACCCCGGCCCACGGCAAGCGGCTGTATGCGTGGCACCCTTCGTCACGCAGCGTCGCCAACCGCCGAGCCCGCGCGGGCAATTCCACGGCGGGTCCTCATCGAGTGCGACAGCATTCTGCTTCGATCTTGAAAAAACCAGACTCGTGTCGACCTCGAGGAACCGAGCGGGCCGAACCCGACCGACACCGGTCACACCCCGTAGCAAAGCCGGCGGCTCGGAACGGGAACCGCGCCAGGGCGACCACCGCGCCGCGATCCACGCCATCTTTCTCAGTGGCTGCTTACCGCGACGCGGAGGCCGAGGGCGACCAGTACGGTGCCGGTGACCGCCTCCAGCCGGCGGCGGATGCGCGGGCGCCGGAACCACTCGCCGGCGCGGGCCACGCCGGCGGCGAACGCCAGGTAGACGGCGGTGTCCAGGACGATCTGCAGCGCGGCCAGCCCGGCGGTGGTGGCGAACAGCGGGCGTTCGGCCGGCACGAACTGCGGGTAGAAGGCGACCATGAACACCGCCGCCTTCGGGTTGGCCATCTGCACCATCAGCCCCTCGCCGAACGCCCGCCAGCCACCACCGGCCGTCGGTTCCGGGCCCGCCTCGAGCGGGTCCGGAACCAGCCGACCCCGGCTCCGCCACGCCGCGAGCAGCGCCTTGCCGCCGAGGTACACCAGCACCGCGGCGCCGACCACCCGCAGCACCAGGTACGCCACCTCGGACGCGGCGACCAGCGCGGCCACCCCGGCGGCCGCCAGCAGCGCCCACAGGTACAGGCCGAGCTCCAGCCCGAGCACCACCGGAACGGTCGGCCGGAAGCCGCGCAGCGCGGCCCGGCGCAGCACCAGCGCGGTGGCCGGACCCGGCGAAGCGGCAATGATCAGGCAGGCGAACACGAACGCGGGCATGGAGGTGAGCAGGTCCACGTCCGGATGTCTACCCGTCCGGGCCGCTCAAGGCGAGGGAGTTAGCTGGGACAGCCGCTCCACGACCTCGGCCGGAGCGGGCATCTCGGCCACTTCGGCGGCCAGCCGGGCGGTCGCGGCGCGAACCGCGTCGTCGGCCAGCAGGTGCCGCGCCCGGGCGGCAATCTCGTCGGCGGAGACTCCAGGCCGGCCGCCGTGCCGGGTCGCGCGGGTTTCCCAGGAATGCCCCGCCGTGCCGGCCCGTTGATCACGTCCATGGAACTCGGCATCGTGCTGCCCCAACCCGCCTCGGACGCGCCCACCCCGGCGAACCTGGTGGAGACCACCATCGAGCAGGCCCGGCTGGCCGTCGGGCTGGGCGTCCGCTCGGCCTGGTTCGCCCAGCGGATGGACTTCGACGCGATCGCGCTGGCCGGCCTGGTCGGCCGGGAGTTGCCCGAGCTGACCGTGGGCACCTCGGTGGTGCCGATCATCGGACGGCACCCGCTGGTGGTCGCGGCGCAGACCCGCACCACCCAGGCGGCCACCGGCGGGCGGTTCCAGCTGGGCCTGGGCCTCGGCGCGCGGAACTTCCTCGAGCCGCTGTTCGGCGTGACCGAGCCGCGCACGATCACCCAGCTGCGCGAGTTCCTGACCGTGCTGGACCCGCTGTTGCGCACCGGTGAGGTGGATTTCGCCGGACAGACGCTGACCGCCCGCACGGCCTGGTCCGGCCACCTGCCCGGTGCGCAGCCGCCGCCGGTGCTGGTCGCCGCCATGGGACCGAAGGCGCTGCGGGTCACCGGCGAGCTGGCCGACGGCACGCTCCCCTATCTGGCCGGCCCGAAGACGCTGGCCGAACACGTGGTGCCCACGATCACCGAGGCCGCGTCGGCCGCCGGCCGGCCGGCGGCCAGGGTCGCCACACTGGTGGCCACCGTGGTCACCGACCGGGCCGAGGAGATCCGCGCGCGGGCCGTCCAGGAGATGGCGTTCTACGAGACCATCCCGTCCTACCGGGCGATGCTGGACCGCGAGGGTGTGGCGCGGGCCGGCGAGCTGGCCGCGATCGGCAGCGCCGAGCAGGTGGCCGAGCAGCTGCGCGCCTACCGGGACGCCGGCGCCACCGAGCTGGTGCTCAGCCAGACCACCCTGGGCAACACCGAGGAGCAGCTCCGCACCTGGCAGCTCGCCGAGCAGGCCCGGGACTGGTGACTCAGGACCCGGCGTGGGCGGCGCGCAGCGCCGCGAGGTCCAGCTTGACCATGCCGAGCATCGCCCGGGAAGCCCGGGCCGCCTTCTCCGGATCCGGGTCGGTGACCATGTCGATCAGCTCCGCCGGCCCCACCTGCCAGCAGACGCCGTAGCGGTCGCGCAACCAACCGCAGGCGGTGCCCTGCCCGCCGCCGTCGGTCAGCCGGTCCCAGTAGTAGTCGATCTCCGCCTGGTCCGCGCAGTCGATCTGGAACGAGACCGCCTCGTCAAACTTGAACTCGGGGCCGCCGTTCAACGCCACGAACCGCTGGCCGTTGATCTCGAACTCCACGGTGACCACCGTGCCCACCGGCCCCGGCCCGGCCTCGGTGTACCGGGCGACCCGGCCGACCTTGCCGTCCTTGAACACCGAGCAGTAGAACTCGGCGGCCTCCTCGGCCTTGCCGTCGAACCACAGGCAGGTGGTGAATCCCTTGATCATTGCCGTCTCCTCGCTCATCGGGGTCGATGCAGGTACCGACCAGGCGTCGCGAGAAAACTCATCGCGGGGTGTGGCGCAGCGCTCCTTTCGCGCGAAGGTCGGCGAGCGTGGGGTAGCCGTCCACGGCCATGATCAGGTCGGCCTCGGCCAGCAGCGAGCGGAGCACGTGCACGACACCGTCGGCGCCCTCCAGGGCCAGGCCGTAGACGTAGGGGCGGCCCACGCCGACGGCGGTGGCGCCCAGTGCCAACGCCTTGATCACGTCGGCGCCGGTGCGCACGCCGGAGTCGAAGAGCACGGGCAGGCCGTCGGCCGCTTCGACCACCTCCGGGAGCGCGTCCAGGGCGGCCAGCCCGCCGTTGGCCTGGCGTCCGCCGTGGTTGGAGCAGTAGATCCCGTCCACGCCGCCGTCCCTGGCCCGGCGCGCGTCCTCCGGGTGACAGATGCCCTTGAGGATCAGCGGAAGGTCGGTGAGCGACCGCAGCCAGGGCAGGTCGTCCCAGGTCAGCGGGTTCCCGAAGATCCCGACCCACTCCAGCACGGCGGCCCGGGGGTCCTCCTCGGGCGGTTTGGCCAGCCGGGCGCGGAAGACCGGGTCGGAGGTGTAGTTGGCCAGGCAGTGGCCGCGCAGCTGGGGGAAGTTGCTCGCCGCCAGGTCGCGCGGGCGCCAGCCGGTGACCCAGGTGTCCAGGGTGACCACGATCCCCTTGAACCCCGCTTCTTCCGCGCGGCGCACCAGGCTCTCGGCCAACGCCCGGTCGGTCGGGGTGTAGAGCTGGAAGAAGCCCGGGGTCTCCCCGAACTCCGCCGCGACCCGCTCCATCGGGTCCACGGTGAGCGTGGAGGCCACCATCGGCACGCCGGTGCGGGCGGCCGCGCGGGCGGTCGCCAGGTCGCCGTGCCCGTCCTGGGGGCACAGCCCGATGACGCCGACCGGGGCCATGAACAACGGGGTGGGCAGGCGCAGGCCGAACAGGTCCACGGACAGGTCCCGCTCCGCCGCGCCGACCATCATCCGGGGCACCAGCCCCCACCGCTGGAACGCCGTCACGTTGGCGCGCTGGGTGAACTCGTCCCCCGCGCCGCCGGCGATGTAGCTGAGCAGCGACGGAGCGAGCGCCGCCCGCGCCCGGGCCTCCAGCTCCTCGTAGGTCATCGGCATGCTCGGCAGCACCCCGGACAGCCCGCCCAGGTAGATCTCGATCTGGTAGTCCCCGAACCTCGGGCTCATCGCGGCTCCCCGTCGGCCACCAGTACTCCCTCGGCGAAACACGCGGCCACCGCCGCACCGTCCCCGGCGTTCCAGGCCTGCGCCACCGCGGCGACAATCTCTTCGGCCGTCATGACCCCACCGAACCGCCCGCGCGGCCGGCACGGAAGTCACCCGATTGTGAGCCTCGGCACTTACGGGCGGTCAGCGGTTTTACGCGGTGCATAATATTACGCAGCGCGTAAGCCTATCGGTCAACTCAACGAGGAGATGAGACGGATGAGTCGCCGGACGAGCGCCACATTGGCCGGTCTGAGCCGACGGGACCGCGCCATCCTGCGCGCGGTCGCCGAGGGTCGTTGCACGATCTCCGCCGCGTTCGGCGCCCCGCTGACCGTCGACGGCTACGCCATCTCCGACCAGTTCACCGTCGCGCGGCTCCGGAAGGCCGGCCTGATCACCACTCGGGGACCCCGCGCACTGCTCACCCACCAGGGACTGGAACTACTCCAAGCCGCCTGAGCAGCGCAACACGTTGAAGCGGAACTCGACCACACGTTCCGGCACAGGGAAACATTGCGGCGGCAGCTCCGATCAATAGTCCGTGAACTCGACCGACATCGACGACGAACCTCGCAGTGGCGCGATCCACTCGGTCTCGGCCGTGAGCGCCTCTTGGTGATGGCCGCTCAGAGCCTCGAATGCCCACCTCCGCCAGCTCATCGTCGAGCAGGCTCCACCATGGATGGACGTCCCCTGCCTGCACGGGCGCGCAACGTCAGGCCCCTCGCAGCACGACCGCCAGGAGCTCGGGCGCACTGAACTCTCGCGGGTAGGCCGTTTCGTGTTGCCTCAGAATTCCGAGCTCTTCCAACTGCCCGATCAGCTTGTGAGCGCGGGCATTGCTCACCCCCAGGTCGCGCGCGGCCTGCTTCGTGGTGAAGATCGGGCGCGCCAGTGCGAGGTCGACAAGTCGCATGGCGGTCTCGGCCCGCATCTTGCTCTCTCGGATTCGCCGCTTGAGCTCGGTCTGCACACCCAGTAGCTCCCTGAGCTGCTGGTCCGTCTGGCGCGCCGAGGCCGCGATTCCAGTGGCGAAGAACTGAAGCCAGGTATCCCAGTCGCCCGAAGTGCTCACGCCCATCAGCGCGTTGTAGTAGTCGGCGCGGCGCGCTTCGAACCACGGTGACACCGTCAGAATCGGCTGGTCGAGCACCCCGCTATACAGGAAGTGCAAGACGATCAACAGGCGACCAATGCGCCCGTTCCCATCGTTGAACGGGTGCAGCGTTTCCAGCTGGTAGTGAGCCATGCCGGCCGCGACTACCGGATCGATCTCCAGATGGTTGCACTCGTCAAACCACTTCACCCAGTCGCGGACCCTTCGATCGAGCTCGTCGCCCGGGGGATGCGGAACGAAGCGAGCGTCCCTCACCCGGCCTCCCCGGTTTCCGCCGATCACCACTTGGATAGTCCGGATGCGTCCCGCCTGCTCGGTGTCGGCATCGGTGCCACGTACGAGCAGACGATGCAGCTCTGTCAAGAGGTTGAGGGAGAGTGGCCGACCATCGCGCCGCCAGGCGTAGGCGTGCAGCGCCATACGCATGTAGTTAACGATCTCGCGCATGGTCGCGTCACCCTGCTCGACCTCCTCGTCTGCCGCCAGGACGGCCTCGAGCGGCGCGTATGTCCCCTCCAAGGCCGAGGTGCTCTGCGCCTCTCGGCGCAAGACAGGCAGGCTCAGGAGGTCCGGACTCGGCAGCTGACGCGCCGAACTGTCCAGCGCCCCTAGCGCCCCCCGGGCGTCTGCGATCGCGTTGTACGTCTGCGGCTTGAGTGACGGACAGTCAGCAGCAAGGGGGTGTGCGCAGAAGGCGATATGCTGCCAGGGGCCGTAGCGTGGATCGTTGCCCTGGATCGGCACCAGTCTGCCCGTAGGGCTACCAACGAACTCCGCTGCGTCCACAGTTTCAACTGTAGCGCTGGTTGTGTTGAAACCTGACAGCTGAATACGCCCCAGCTTCAACACTTTTACCACTCGATCGGGTGACGAGAGTGATCGAGCTCGCACAGGTGTTTGTTTGCCGCGATAGGCCAACCGGCATGGGCAACGCGCGGTCATCGCGTTCGGACTAGTTAGCCGGGTCCTCACGCACGGTCACGGCCATGCCGACGGTGGCGCGCTCGAGCCGCAACTCCGCATAACAGGTCCTTAGAACGGCAACAGCGATCGCGGCCTAAGCCCCCGTTAGCCTGGCGAGGTCGCCGTCGGTCACACGTTGAAGCGGAACTCGACTACGTCGCCGTCGGCCATCACGTAGTCCTTGCCCTCCATGCGGACCTTGCCGGCGGCTTTCGCGGCGGCCATGGTGCCGGCCGCGACCAGGTCGTCGTAGGACACGATCTCCGCCTTGATGAAGCCGCGTTCGAAGTCGGTGTGGATCACGCCGGCCGCCTGGGGGGCGGTGGCGCCGGCCTTGATGGTCCAGGCGCGGGACTCCTTGGGGCCGGCGGTCAGGTAGGTCTGCAGGCCCAGGGTGGCGAAGCCGGCGCGGGCCAGCGCGTGCAGTCCCGGCTCGTCCTGGCCGATGGACTCGAGCAGCTCGCGGGCCTCCTCCGGGTCCGACTCGGACAGCTCGAGCAGCTCGGCCTCCACCTTGGCGTCCAGGAACACCGCCTGCGCCGGGGCGACCATCTCGGTCAGCTCCTTGCGCCGCGTGGCGTCGGTGAGCACCGCCTCGTCGGCGTTGAACACGTAGAGGAACGGCTTGGTGGTGAGCAGGCCCAGCTCGCGCAGCGGCGCCCGGTCCACCCCGGCCGCGAACAGCGTCTTCCCGCCGTTGAGGATCTCCACCGCCCGTTCCGCGGCCTCCAGCACCGGCCGGCGGTCCTTCTGCATCCGGGCTTCCTTGGCGATCCGGGGAACCGCCTTCTCCAGCGTCTGCAGGTCGGCCAGGATCAGCTCGGTGGCGATCGTCTCCATGTCGGCGGCGGCGTCCACCCGGCCGTCCACGTGCACCACGTCCGCGTCCTCGAACACCCGGACCACCTGGCAGATCGCGTCCGACTCGCGGATGTTGGCCAGGAACTTGTTGCCCAGCCCGGCGCCCTCGGAGGCCCCCTTCACGATGCCCGCGATGTCCACGAAGGACACCACGGCCGGCACCACCTTGGCCGACTCGAACATCTCGGCCAGCTTGTCCAGCCTCGGGTCGGGCAGCGGGACCACGCCGACGTTCGGCTCGATGGTGGCGAACGGGTAGTTCGCGGCCAGCGCGTCGTTGTGGGTCAGCGCGTTGAACAGGGTGGACTTGCCCACGTTGGGCAGCCCGACGATGCCGAGGGTGAGGCTCACGACGAACCAGGGTAGTCGCCGGCCGGGCAGCCCCGGCCGACCGCCCGTCTACCCGGTAACACCGTTCACATTCGAACAGGGGATCGATCGGCGCGCCTGGGCAAAAACTGTCAGGGTCACCTGCACTCTGGTCCGCATGAGCTCCATCGCCACGGTGAACATGCTGTTGATCGGGCTGTTAGCCGGCGCCGCCATCGGCGCGGGTACAGCCTGGGCAATGCTGTCCGCCCGGCACCGGGTGCACACCGCCGAGGCGGCTCGGGCCCGGGCCGACGCCTCCGCCGCGCTGCGCTCGGAAGTGGCCGCGCTGCGGGTGGAACGGGACTCGCTGCTCAGCCGGCTGAACGAGCAGACCGAACACGCCGCGGCGGCCGAGCTGCGCGCCCGCCGCGCGGAGACCGAGGCGGTGGGCGCGAACGCCGCGCTGGACGCCGAGCGCACCGCCTCGATGGAGCGCGAGCGGCTGCTGGCCCGCCGGGACGCGGAGCTGAAGGAGTCCTTCCAGGCGCTCTCCGCCGACGCGCTGGCCCGCAACAACGAGGCCTTCGTGGCATTGGCCGAGGGTCGGCTCAAGGAGGTCACGGCGGCCCTCACCGCCAAGGCCCAGGGCGACGACACCGCCCGCCAGCACGCCATCAACGCGCTGCTCGACCCGATGACCAGCACGCTGCGCCGGGTCGAGGGCCAACTGCGCGACGTGGAGAAGGAACGCGAGTCCGCCTACTCCGGCCTGCGCGAGCAGATTTCGGTCATGCGCCAGGGCTCCGAGCGGCTGCACGAGGAGACCAAGCAGCTGGTGAACGCGCTGCGCGCGCCGCAGGTGCGGGGCCGGTGGGGCGAGCTGCAGCTGGAACGGATCGTGCAGCTGGCCGGCATGGTGGAGCACTGCGACTTCGACCAGCAGGTGGTAGCGGCCGCCGAGGACGGCGGGGTCCGGCCGGACATGGTGGTGCACCTGGCGGGCGGCAAGCAGATCGTGGTGGACGCCAAGGTGCCGTTCGCCGCCTACCTGGAGGCGGTGGAGTCCCGGGACCCGGACGTGCACTCCGACCGGCTGTCCGCGCACGCCCGCCAGCTGCGTTCGCACATCGACACGCTGGCTTCCAAGGCGTACTGGCAGGCGTTCGAGCCGAGCCCGGAGTTCGTGGTGCTGTTCGTGCCGGGCGACCCGTTCCTGGAGGCCGCGCTGCGCTCCGACCCCGCGCTGCTCGAGCACGCCTTCACCCACAACGTCATCGTGGCCACGCCCACCACCCTGATCGCGCTGCTGCGCACGGTCGCCTACGCGTGGCGGCAGGAGGCGCTGGCCGCCAACGCGGCGAAGGTGCACTCGCTGGGCCGCGAGCTGCACGGGCGGCTGGCCACCATGGGCACCCACGTGGCCAAGCTCGGCCGCAGCCTGGACTCGGCGGTGGACAGCTACAACAAGACGGTCAGCTCGCTGGAGGCGCGCGTGCTGGTCACCGCGCGCAAGCTGACAGATCTCAAGGTCAGCGACGAGGAGCTGCCCGCCCCTTCACAGGTGGAGCGCTCGCCCCGCCAGGTGCAGGCCCCTGAGCTGGTCGCATCGGCGGCCGACTCGCTGATCGCGCTGCACCAGCGCGAGCACCCGACCGGCCCACCGGACACGGCCGATGACGTGTCCGACGGCGGACGGGCTACCGTGACCGGGTGACGACGCGCCCGCCCGCGCCCCCCTCGCGCACCGGATGGCCGACCTATGAGCGGTCGATCCTGAGCAACGTGCTCGGCTTACCGGGTTACGCCGCGATCGCCATCGCGTTCGGCTTCACCGGCCTCGGGGTGTTCATCGACCTGAACCGCACGGGCGGCGACCTCGGCGCGATCTTCAAGGGCTGCTACTTCGCCGGCTGCGTGCTCGCGGTGTGCTGGGTGAAGCGGCGCGCGTTGTTCGGCCCGATGGTGCAGCCACCGCTGCTGATGGCGCTGGCCATTCCCAGCATCGTGCTGCTGTCGGGCGACAGCGGCGCCAACGGCTCCCCCGGGCTGGCCGACCACCTGCTCTCCATCGGCGCCCCACTGCTGCTCGGCTTCCCCACCATGGCGGTGACCACGGCGTTCGTCGTGGGCATCGGCATCATCCGGTACCTCCTGCAACGCCCCTCGCAGGCGCCGGCACCGCCAACCCGCCGCCCGGCCAACCGCCGGGGCGCGGCCTCGGCCCCGGGCGCCGGACGAGGTGCGGCGACCCCCGGCGAACGACGGGCCGCCGCGGCGACGGCCGACCGGCGTGGCGCGCCGGGCGAACGCCGAACCACCAGTGGCGTGCCCGGCGAACGCCGAACCACCAGCGGTGTGCCGGGCGAGCGCAAGGGCTCCGGGACGCCCGGCGAGCGGCGTGCCGGCACGACCGAGCGCAGGACCACCTCGGGCGTGCCCGGCGAGAGCCGTGACCAGCCGAAACGCTCCTCGAAGCAGCGCCCGACGAAGCAGGGCGGCGCGACCAGCGCCTCGGGCGAGCAGCGCGCGGCCGGCGGCCGCGAGCCGGGTGCCGACCGCAAGAGCAGCCGGTCCGCCCCGGACCGCGCCTCCGGGGACCGCCGGGCGGCCCGGGGCTCCTCGGCCGCCGGCCGCCAGCGCTCCGGCGAACCCCAGCCGCCCGAACCCCGCTCGGCCGACCGCACCGCCCGCCGCTCCTGACCGCCACCGTAGAGGGCAATTCTTAAGCCTTCCTTGTTACGGCACTGTTGGCGGCCGGGCCGCTTAGCATTGCCGGTCATGAACTCCCGCCGGCGGGACACCGAGGACCAGGTTCATCACCGGGTGGCGGCGCTCCGGCTCGAGCGCGGCCTGAGTCGCCATCAACTGGCCGAGGCCCTCGGCCTGCACCCCCGAACCATCGGCTACCTCGAGCAGGGCGAGTGGGAGCCCAGCCTGGCGGTCGCGTTGAAGATCGCGCGCCTGTTCGATCTTCCGGTCGAGGCCATCTTCAGCACCCCGTCCCGACCCCGGCTCCTCCCGGTCGCCACCCCTCCGGGGAATATCCCCGATGACGCCATGAGCACCGGGGGAGCCGGCTTGCGCGGTGTCGGCGGGGATGCCTCCCGCCGGGCCCGCCGATCGTTGACGGTGGGATTCCTGGCGTGCCTGTCCGCCATGCCCCTGGCGATGGCGTTTTTACCGGAATCGGACGGGAGACTGGTGAGCATTCTGGCCATGTTCGGCGGCTATGCGCTGTCCATTATGTTGGCCAACGCGATCCGTAAGCTCGGCGCCGGCCACGACGGCGCGTTGGACGAAATACAGCGACGGGTTCACGACCGGTACAACTCATACGCGTACCTGGTGCTGATACGCGCCTACTCGGTGGCTACCGTGGTCATTCTCCTCTTCTGCTGGGTGAAGTTCGAGTTGAGCGACGTCGCCAGCGGCGCGTCGGCCGTCGGCATCCCCCTGCTGTTCCTGGTTGTCTCGCTGCCCAGCCTGATCGTCGCCTGGTCCCTGCCCGACCTCGACCGATCGGCCACCGGACGGCGACCTTAAGATCGCCTTGTTATAGCGCTGTTGGAGAGCGGGGCTCATAACATTGCGAGTCATGAACTCCCGTCGGCGCGGCACCGAGGATCAGATTCATCAGAGGCTGGCCGCGCTGCGGCTCGAGCGGGGCGTGAGCCGCCTACAACTGGCCAAAGCCCTCGACCTGCACCCGCAGACCCTCGGTTATCTCGAGCGAGGCCACTACCAGCCCAGCCTCGCGGTCGCGCTGAAGATCGCCAGCTTGTTCCAGCTTCCGGTCGAAGCCATCTTCAGCAGCCCGGTTCCGTCCCAGCCGCTCCGCATGTCCGCCCCTCCGGGGAACGCCGGAGAAGGCGTCATGCCCACCGAGCGGGACCGACTCGTGCAGAGATTCCGCGCCGCCTGGGACCGCAGGGACGCCGAGCTGGCTGCCGGGCTGCGCGGTTTTGGCGGTCGCGCTTCCCACCGGACCCGGCGGTGGTTGGTGGTGGGGTTCCTGGTGTGCGTGGCCATGGTCCCCCTGGCGCGGCTATTGCCGGGAATTGCCGGGATGATGGGTGTCATCGGCATGTTCGCCGGGCTTCTGCTGGTTCTGATCGTGGCCAACGCCAGCGATATCGTCGGGGACCACCTCGACAGCGGCCTGGATGAGATCCAGATACGCGTCCAAGACAGCTACGATTCGCGCGCGTACCGGATGCTGACGAGCGGCTGCGCGGTGGCCTTTCTCATCCTCTTCAGTGTCGCGGAGTTCGCGCCACCCCTCGACTCCGACATCGTCCAAGCCGTCTGCTACCCCCTGTTCATGCTGGCCATGGGGCTGCCAACGATGATCGCCGGCTGGTCCTTGCCCGATCTCGACCAGCCGGCGGAGTAGGGCTCAGCCGGTTTGGGCGGTGCGGCGGGCGCGCAGTTCGCGGGGCAGGGAGAAGCTCAGCGTCTCCTCGGCGGTGGTGATCTCCTCGACGTCGGTCCAACCGCGCTCGGCCAGCCAGTCGATCACGCCGCGCACCAGGATCTCCGGCACGGAGGCGCCGCTGGTGATGCCCACCGTGCGCACCCCGGACAGCCACGCCTCGTCGATCTCCCGGGCGAAGTCGATGAGGTAGCTGGCCCCGGCGCCGGAGTTCAGCGCCACCTCCACCAGCCGCACGGAGTTCGACGAGTTGCGCGAGCCGACCACCAGCACCAGGTCGCAGTGCGGGGCCATCGCCTTCACCGCGACCTGCCGGTTCTGGGTGGCGTAGCAGATGTCGTCGCTGGGCGGGTCCTGCAGCGAGGGGAAGCGCTCGCGCAGCCGGCGCACCGTCTCCATGGTCTCGTCCACGGACAGCGTGGTCTGGGACAGCCAGATCACCTTCTCCGGGTCGCGGACGGTCACCTTGGCCACGTCGTCCGGGCCGTCCACCAGCTGCACGTGGTCCGGCGCCTCGCCCGCGGTGCCCTCCACCTCCTCGTGCCCGTGGTGGCCGACCAGCAGGATGTCGTAGTCCTCCCTGGCGAAGCGCTTGGCCTCGTGGTGCACCTTGGTGACCAGCGGGCAGGTCGCGTCGATGGTGCGCAGGCTGCGCGACGCCGCCTGGGCGTGCACGGCCGGCGCGACGCCGTGCGCGGAGAACACCACCAGGGCGCCCTCCGGGACCTCGTCGGCCTCGTTGACGAAGATCGCGCCGCGCTCCCGCAGCGTCTCCACGACGTGCCGGTTGTGCACGATCTCCTTCCGCACGTAAACCGGGGCGCCGTGCGTCTCCAGCGCCTTCTCCACGGCGACGACGGCGCGGTCCACCCCGGCGCAGTAGCCTCGGGGCGCGGCCAGCAGGACTCGTTTGTCTGCTTCAGACATGCTTCCAGCGTAGGCGCTCTACCGTGGTGGCATGCGCCTACTGTGGTGTCCGCTGCGCAACGACGAGGCAGAACGAGTAAGAATGCAGGGTATGAAACCGCTGCCCATGCCGATCAGGATCGCCGCCGGCCTGGTGGTCACCGCGCTGGAAGAGGCCCAGGAGCTGCCGCGGAAGATCACCGAGTTCCCGGTGACCGCGGTGAGCCAGGCGCTGCAGGCCTCCATGCGGCTCCAGCAGCGGGTGACCGAGCTGGCCATCAAGGGCGACCGCGCGCTGGGTTCGCTGCGGCCGGTGCCCGAGGCCCCGGAGTGGGCGCGGTTCGACGAGGACGAGGACGACGCGGGCGATTCGCGGTTCTTCGGCTCGGAGCACGGCCGGCCGAACGGGCTGGCCAACGGCCTGCGCGCGCCGCTGTCCACGCCGCCCAAGGTGACCCCGGTGCGGATCCTGCCCGATCCGGACGAGGACGACGCGGCCGAGGCGCTGCCCTCCCCGCGCCCCCCGACCGAGGCATCCGACCTGCCCGCTGTGCAGCCGGACGCCAAGCCCGCCTCCAAGCCGACCGCACCCGCCCGGGCCGAGCGTCGGAAGGCCGAGCGCCAAAAGGCCGACCCCAGCAAGACCGAGCCCAGCAAGACCGAGCCCAGCAAGACCGAGCCCAGCAAGGTCGGGCGCCAGAAGGTCGAGCCGGAGAAGGCGGCCAAGGCGGAGAAGTCCGCCGGCGGGCCGTCCGGGCTGGAGGAGTACGAGCAGTGGAGCCTGCCGCAGCTGCGCGCCCGGTTCCGCAACCTGACCCTGCCGCAGCTGGAGGCGCTGCTGGCCTGGGAGACCGGGCACCAGGACCGGCCGCCCTACGTGACCATGCTGAGCAACCGGATCGCCAGCGTCAGCGGTCGGTGACCAAGCCGAAGAACCCGCCGAGCACGCCGGAGCAGCCCTGGCCGGTCCGCACGGTCGCCCGCAAGGTGGCCGGCTGGATCGACCGGCTGGGCACGGTCTGGGTGGAGGGGCAGCTCACCCAGGTCAACGCCCGCCCGGGCACCGGGACCGCGTTCCTGGTGCTGCGTGACCCGGCGGCGGACGTTTCCCTGACCCTGACCTGCCCGATCGGCCTGGTGCGCGACTCGGCCGCACCGGTCACCGAGGGCAGCCGGGTCATCGTGCACGGCAAGCCCACGTTCTTCCTCTCCCGGGGCACGTTCAGCCTGCGGGTGGACGAGATCCGTTCGGTGGGCATCGGCGAGTTGCTGGCCCGGATCGAACGGCTGCGCAAGCTGCTCGCCGCCGAGGGCCTCTTCGACCCGGCGCGCAAGCGGCGCCCGCCGTTCCTGCCCCGGCAGGTCGGACTGATCACCGGGCGGTCCAGCGCCGCCGAGCACGACGTGGTGAGTAACGCTCGTCACCGTTGGCCGGCCGCCCGGTTCCGCATCTGCCACACCGCGACCCAGGGCGCGCTGGCCGTGCCGGCGATCATCGACGCGCTGGAGGCCCTGGACCGGGACCCGGAGACCGATGTCATCGTGATCGCCCGGGGCGGCGGCAGCGTGGAGGATCTGCTGCCGTTCTCCGACGAGGCGCTGTGCCGGGCGGTCGCCGCCGCGCGCACACCGGTGATCTCGGCGATCGGCCACGAACCGGACACTCCCCTGCTCGATCACGTCGCTGACCTGCGCTGTTCCACGCCGACGGCGGCCGGGCGGACGATCGTGCCCGACCTGGCCGAGGAGACCGCGCGAATCGCCGGGCTGCGCGACCGGGCACGCCGCGCACTGTCCGGCTGGGTGGACCGGGAACGGCGGCTGCTGGACAACCTGCGCGGCCGCCCGGTGCTCGCCCAGCCCTACCGCGAGCTGGACCGGCGCGCCGACGAGCTCGCCGCGTTGCGCCAGGTGATGCGGAACCACACGTTGCGCGCGCTCGCCGAGCGGGCCACCGACCTCAGCCATCTGCAATCGCGCTTGACGAGCCTCGGACCAGCGGCCACCCTGGCGCGTGGGTACGCGATAGCGCAGGTCATCACCGATGACGACAGATCACCGGTGCTGCGCTCGGTGGCCGAGGCGCCGGTCGGCACCCGGCTGCGTATCCGGCTCACCGACGGAGCGGTCTCCTCGGTGGTGGACCAGACCGACCCGCGCTGACCGGGGGTCGGCGAGCGGAGGACGCGATGGCGGTTGCGCACACCCCACCGGGGCCCGCCGCGTCCACCTTCCTGCCGCTCACCCTGTCGGCGATCCGCGCCGCCGGAGAGGACGCGCTGGCCAGCCACGCGATCAGCGCCGAGCGGGCGGCGGCGGACAGCTGGCAGGCGCTGCTCGGGGACTGCGCCTGCGCCCACCGCTGGGTGCTGCCGGACCGGTTGCGCCTGCTCTCCGCCGCCGCCGGCGAGTACGCGGCCGGCGAGTGGTGGCGCCCGCACGGCGCCCGGGTCGCCGAGTTCGAGCAGTGGGTGGCCGAGGCGATCGACGAGGGCGACGGCGAGGACTTCGCGGAGGCCTGCGCCGGGTACGACGCCGCGCTGGCCCGCGCGCTGGTGGCCGCGAGCGGCCGCCCGGCCGGGCTGCCCTCCGCCGCCGGCGCCCCGTCCGGCACGATGGCCGAGTGAGCACCGAGACCGACATCGAGAAACTCGGCTACGAGCAGGCGCGCGACGAACTCGCCGAGGTGGTCCGCGCGCTCGAGGTCGGCGGGTTGAGCCTGGACGACGCCCTGGCCCTGTGGGAGCGCGGCGAGCGGCTGGCCAAGCACTGCGAGCGCCAGCTGGCGGGGGCGCGCGACCGGGTGGACGCGGTCCTCAACGAGCAGTCCGAACCGGAACGGTAGCGAGCGCGGAACGCGCTCGCCGAGAGCGCGCGCACAGTTCGGCGCGCGCGGGGACGCAGGTCAGCCGGTGCGGGGCAGCGGCGCGGCGGCGGTGACCGCCGAGGCCAGCGCCTGGAACTCCTCGGGCGTGCCGGAGCCGGTGACCAGCCAGCGCGCGCCGTCGACCACCCGGGTCCACGCCTGCTCGCCGTTGTGTCCCGGGTAGCCGACCCATTGCCCGCCGGCAGCGGTGACCGGTGCGGCCGGCCCGCGCGGCGGCCCGGCCGTCTCGTCGGTGACCAGCGCACCTTCCTCCGAGGCGGCGGTGGTCTGCACCAGCCGCATGTACCGGCCGCCGGCGGTCAGCCAGCTGACCCGTATCGCACTCGCCCCGCCGGGGGCGGGCCGCTGGTCCACCGAGGTGACCCGCCAGCCGGCCGGGGTGGCCGGCTCACGCACCGGGAACGACACCCGGCGGGCGGCGGCCTGCAGCGGCGGGTGCGGGTTCACCTGCACCCGGGCGGCCGGGCCGTTCGGGTCCACGCTGGGTCCCAGCGGGCTGAACGAACAACTCCGCCCGAGGAACGCCAGGAACCCGACCAGCGGCAGGAGCAGCAACAGCGAGAGGACCATGTCACGGGGCCGGGCGCCCAGCGGGCTCTGCCGTTTGGCGGGTTGGCCGGCGGGCTGGCGCTCGGCCTCCGACGGGTCGGGCGGATCGGGTGCGCTGCTCATCACGTCGGAGTATTCCCCACATGCCCGGCGGTCCCGGCGCCCCGGTCTGCGAGGATCTAGGGCATGAACACTCCACAGGCAGACCGGCAGCCCACGCAGCGGCGGCGCGAGGCCCCCGATCGCAACCTGGCTCTGGAGTTGGTGCGGGTCACCGAGGCGGCCGCGATGGCGGCCGGCCGGTGGGTCGGCCGGGGCGACAAGAACGGTGGCGACCAGGCCGCCGTGGACGCCATGCGCAAGCTCATCTCCAGCGTCTCGATGGGCGGCGTCGTGGTCATCGGGGAGGGCGAGAAGGACGAGGCCCCGATGCTCTACAACGGCGAGGAGGTGGGCAACGGGGACGGCCCGCAGTGCGACGTCGCGGTGGACCCGATCGACGGCACCACGCTGATGGCCAAGGGCATGTCGAACGCGCTGGCCGTGCTCGCGGTGTCCGAGCGGGGCGCGATGTTCGACCCCTCCGCGGTGTTCTACATGGAGAAGCTGGTCGTCGGCCCCGAGGCCGCCGAGGCGATCGACCTCACCGCGCCGGTGGCGGAGAACGTGCGCCGGGTGGCCAAGGCCCGGTCCATCGACGTCAACGACGTGACGGTGTGCATCCTGGACCGGCCCCGCCACGAGGGCCTGGTGCATGAGGTCCGGGCGACCGGTGCGCGTATCCAGTTCATCACCGACGGGGACGTGGCCGGCGCGATCTCGGCCGCCCGGCTGGGCACCGGTGTGGACATGCTGCTGGGCATCGGCGGCACGCCGGAGGGCATCATCGCCGCGTCCGCGCTCAAGTGCATGGGCGGCGCCATCCAGGCCCGGTTGTGGCCGCGCGACGACGCCGAGCGGAAAAAGGCGCTGGACGCCGGGCACGACCTCGAGCGGGTGCTGCACACCGACGACCTGGTCTCCGGGGACAACGTGTTCTTCTGCGCCACCGGGATCACCAACGGCGACCTGCTGAAGGGCGTGCACTACACCCCCGGCGGGTGCACCACCCAGTCCATCGTGATGCGGTCCAAGTCCGGCACGGTGCGAATGATCGACGGCTACCACCGCCTGACCAAGCTGCGCGCCTACTCCTCGGTGAACTACGACATCGAGGACGAGGGCGCGCCGCCGCTGCCGTGATCCCGCCCGATCAGGCCACCGTTTCACCCAATTGGGGGTCAATCGGTCGTGGTCGCATCCGTCACGCGTCCCATGCGTCATCTCTGGTGTACCGCTCCCCCGCGATGTCGGCGGGCGCTTCACCGGGATAGAGGGACCCCATGCTCAACCGGACGGTGCTCGCCGTTCTGCTGCTCGCGGTGATGACCTCGTCGGTCATCACCGGCTCGATCCTGCAGGCGCAGGAGGGACTGGCCGAGCAGTTGGCGGCGGCCGAGGCGGCGAAACGCGCGCCGGGCAACTCCGCGCCACCGCAGGCACCGCCGCTGCCGCGTCCCTCGGGCCAGCCCGAGCCGCCACAGAACCCGCTGGTCCTGACGCCCCCGCCACCTCCCCCACCGCCTCCGCCACCCCCGCCCAAGCCGGTCGCGGGCACGCCCTGCATGAGCAACGTGCGCGCCTGCGTGAAGCTGTCGACGAAGAAGGCCTGGCTGATCTCGGGCGGCAAGGTGCTGCTCGGCCCGGTGCCGATCACCAGCGGCAAGTCCGGCGAGCGCACCCCGGTCGGCATGCACCGGGTGATGTGGAAGGACGCCGACCACAAGAGCCGGGAGTTCGACGACGCGCCGATGCCCTGGTCGGTGTTCTTCGCCGCCGGCGGCATCGCGTTCCACACCGGCAGCCTGCGCGCGGAGTCCAGCGGCTGCATCCACCTGTCCGACGGCGTGGCCAAGCGCTTCTTCAACACGCTGTCCGTCGGCGACCCGGTCCAGGTGCTGCGCTAACCGATCACTCACACACACCCTTTGGCGCGTGTGCCGGCGGGGTGGCGGGCCGACCGGACCCCGGAGGCCGTGGCGGTGTGATGATCCCCCGGGCGCGTCCCCTCCGGCCGTTAGGGAGACTGGGGGCATGGCGGAATTTCGGATCGAGCACGACACGATGGGCGAGGTGCGGGTACCGGCGGACGCGCTGTGGCGCGCCCAGACGCAACGCGCGGTGGAAAACTTCCCGATCTCCGGGCGCGGCCTGGAACGCGCCCAGATCCGGGCGTTGGGCCTGGTCAAAGCCGCCTGCGCGCGGGTGAACGGGAACTCCGGGACGCTGACCGCCGACCTCGCCGAGGCCATCGCGGCCGCCGCCGACGAGGTGGCCGGGGGCAAGCACGACGCGAACTTCCCGGTGGACGTGTTCCAGACCGGTTCGGGCACCTCGTCCAACATGAACGCCAACGAGGTGATCGCCACGCTGGCCGCCGAGCGACTGGGCCGGGACGTGCACCCGAACGATCACGTGAACGCCTCCCAGTCGTCCAACGACGTGTTCCCCACCACCATCCACCTCGCCGCGGCGGAAGCGGTGTGGAACGACGTGGTCCCGGCGCTGGAGTACCTGGCCGAGGCGCTGCGGGCGCGCGCCGAGGAGTGGCAGGACGTGGTGAAGGCCGGCCGCACCCACCTGATGGACGCGGTGCCGGTGACCCTGGGCCAGGAGGCCGGTGGCTGGGCCACCCAGGTGGAGCACGCGGCGGGCCGGCTGGTCGGCGCGATGCCCCGGCTGGCCGAGCTGCCCATCGGCGGGACCGCGGTGGGCACCGGGCTCAACGCGCCGACCGGCTTCGGCGCCGACGTGGTGGCCCAGCTGCGCGACGCGACCGGCCTGGACGTCCTCACCGAGGCGGCCGACCACATCGCCGCGCAGGCCTCCCGGGACGGCCTGGTCGAGGCCTCCGGCGCACTGCGCGCGGCGGCGGTGTCGCTGTTCAAGGTGGCCAACGACATCCGCTGGCTGGGTTCGGGGCCGCGCACCGGCCTGGCCGAGCTGCACCTGCCGGACCTGCAGCCGGGCAGCTCGATCATGCCCGGCAAGGTCAACCCGGTGATCTGCGAGGCGACCATGATGGTGGCCGCCCAGGTGATCGGCAACGACGCCTGCGTGGCGTTCTCCGGGGCGCAGGGCAACTTCGAGCTCAACGTGATGATGCCGGTGATGGCCCGCAACGTGCTGGAGTCGGCGCGGCTGCTGGCCAATGTGGCCCGGCTGCTGGCGGACAAGGTGGTGGCCGGCGCGGTGGCCGACGAGCACCGGATGCGCGAGCTGGCCGAGTCGTCCCCGTCCGTGGTCACCCCGCTGAACCGCTACCTGGGCTACGAGGAGGCCGCGTCCATCGCCAAGCAGGCGCTGAAGGAGCGCCGGACCATCCGCGAGGTGGTGCTGGAGCGCGGACACGTGGCGGACGGCAAACTCACCGCCGACCAACTGGACACCGCACTGGACGTCCTGGCCATGGCCCAAGGCAACCGCTCCTAACCCCCAACAACGTTCCTGATTCAGTGACTTCAGCACACTGGTTCAGTCACTTCAGCAGGCTTGTTCAGCGACGGGCCGCATGGGGTGGGCGCCGTGCGTGAGTTGATCTACGTCGAAGCCCGGCCGGGTGGAGTGGCGGGCGGCTGGCAGGACGCGCCGGCGGTGTTGGCCGACCCGCCGCTCAGACCGGTGTTCCGGCGCGCCTGATCATCCGCCCAACCTGGCCGCCGTGCGTTCGTCGGCCGGGGTGTAGGTGGTGAGCCGGTGCGAGCCGCGCTGGCCCAGCCACAGGTGGGTGAACTCGAAGTGCAGCGGGCCGGCCTCGGGGTGCAGGAACCGCTTGGTCTGGTTGCGCATCGGGCGCACCTCGTGCTGGGTCCACAGCTGCTCGAACTCGCCCGACTCCCGCCGCAACCGCTTGACCAGCGCCTTCCACGCCGGCTCGCCGACGTGGTCGGCCATCTGCGCGCGGAACTCGGCCACCGCCACTGGCATCCGGTCCGCCCAGTCCGGCATCCGGACCCGCCAGCTCGGGTTGGTGAAGCACTGCAGCAGTGCGTTGCGGTCCTCGAACGGCAGGTCGTCCACGCCCATCAGCCAGTTGTAGGCGCGGTTGTGGGCCAGGATGTCGGTGCGCGCGTTGTGCACCGCCGCCGGATAGGGCTCCAGCTTGGCCAGGATGGCGTGCACCGAGGGTTCCACGGAGGCGCATTCCTTGCGCATCGGCGGCTCGGGCGCGCCGGCCAGGGCGAACAGGTGCGTGCGCTCGTAGGGGTCCAGCCGGAGCGTGCCGGCGATGGCGCCGAGCACCTGCTCCGAGGCGCGGATGTCCCGGCCCTGCTCGAGCCAAGTGTACCAGGTGACCCCGACGCCGGCCAGCTGCGCGACCTCCTCGCGGCGCAGCCCCGGCGTGCGGCGGCGCCCGATCGCCGGCAGCCCGACCTGGTCCGGGGTGAGCCGCTCACGGCGGCTGCGCAGGAAACCGGCCAGCTCCTGGCGGCGTATAGCGGTGTCCATGGGACCACTCTGCTACGGGCCGGAACCTGTTACCAGGTAGTGGCTGGTACCTGGATAAACACTTACTGGTACCAGTGTCGCGGCGCCCGGATCGTGGTGTTGTGACGATCTCACTCCTCCCTCGGCAAGTTTCGGCACGGACGCTCACCACGGCGGGCCTGTTCACCGTGCTGATGGGCGCCGCGCTGGCGCCCATCGACCTGTTCATCGTCAACGTCGCGCTGCCCACCATCCAGGCCGACCTGCGCGCCTCGAACGCCACCCTGGAGTGGGTGGTGGCCGGCTACGGCATCGGGTTCGCGCTGCTGCTGGTCCTCGGCGGGCGGTTGGGCGACGCGTTCGGCCGGCGCCGGCTGTTCTCCGTCGGACTGGCCGCGTTCAGCTTGACCTCCCTGGTCTGCGGGCTGGCCCCGAACGCGTTGACGCTGGTGGTGGCGCGCGCGGCGCAGGGAGCGGCGGCCGCGCTGCTGGTGCCGCAGGTGCTTTCCATCATTCAGGCCGGCACCGCCGGCGAACGCCGCGCGCGGGTGCTCGGCTACTACGGCGCCACCGGCGGTATCTCGATGGTGATCGGTCAGCTGCTCGGCGGCGTGCTGGTCTCGGCCGACCTGGCCGGCCTCGGCTGGCGCCCGATCTTCCTGGTCAACGTGCCGATCGGGCTACTGGCGATGTGGCTGGCCCGGCGAACCCTGAACGAGTCCCGCGCGACCGACCCGGTCGGCCTGGACCTGCTCGGCACACCCCTGCTCGGCGCCACGCTGCTCGCCCTGCTGGTCCCGCTGATGGAGGGGCACGGGCTGGGCTGGCCGTGGTGGTGCTGGGCGCTGCTCGCCGCGTTCCCGGTGCTGCTGGTGGGGTTCTTCCAGGTGGAACGGCGGGTCGAGGCGCGGGGCGGGGCTCCGCTGCTGCCGCCCTCGGTGCTGCGCATGGCGCCGATGCGGCACGGCCTGTTCATCGCGGTGCCGTTCTTCGCCGGGTTCGGCGGCTTCATGTTCGTGTACGCGTTGCTGCTGCAGAACGGGCTGCGGCTGAGCCCGCTCGGCTCCGGCCTCGCGCTGACCCCGACGGCGGTGGCCTTCCTGGTGACCACGCTGCTGGTGGCCCGCCTGGTCAACCGGTTCGGCCGCCGGGTCATGGTCGCCGCGTCACTGGTGCTGGTGCTGTCGCTGCTGGTACTGATCGGCACGGTGCTGTCCACGTGGCCGGCGCTGACCGTGTGGCACCTGGTCCCCGGCACCCTGCTGTTCGGGATCGGCCAGGGGCTCGCCGCGCCGACCCTGTTCCGGTCCATCCTCTCCCGCGTGCCCGCCGACCGCGCCGGCGTGGGCAGCGGCGTGCTCACCACCACCCAGCAGACCTCACTGGCCCTGGGCGTGGCCACCTTCGGCACCCTGTTCGCCGTGCTCAGCGCTCCCGGTGGAGTGGCGTTCGCCCACGCCCTGACGGTGGTCTCCACCATCCAGATCCTCACCAGCATCCTCATCGGCGCCCTGGCCCTCCGCCTCCCCGACCCCCGCGAGTCGGGGATCTAGGCACGGCGAGTCGGGACTTGGGGTACCGCGAGTCGGGGATCCAGGTACGGCGAGTCGGGGACCTGGGTACGGCGAGTCGGGGATCTAGGTACGCGTTGGGTGAGCCGCCGAGCCCGCCCCGCTCGACCACGACGACGAAGTCAAGACGCGAAACCCGCCGCAACCTCGTACCCAGTTCCCCGACTCGCCGTACCCCAAGTCCCGACTCGCCGGGGGGTGGGAAGTGTCGGGGGGTGGTGTCAGGATCGGGAGCGTGTGGTTCGCGGAGGTGGTGGCGGGGTCGGGGGCGGTGGCGGGCACCCGGTCGCGGAAGGCCAAGGTGGAGGCGCTGGCGGGATTGCTGCGCGCGCTCGAGGCCGACGAGATCGAACCCGCCGTGGCCTGGCTGGCCGGCGAGCCGAGGCAGGGGCGGCTGGGCACCGGTTGGCGGACCTTGCTGGCCCTCCGGGTAGCCCCGTCCACCACGCCGAAACTCGAGGTCACCGAGGTGGACGCGGCACTGGACAGGTTGGCCACCACCACCGGCCAGGGCTCGGCCAGAAGACGCGCCGAGCTTCTGACCGGCCTCTGGTCCGCCGCCACACAGGACGAACAGCACTTCCTGCTCCGCCTGCTCACCGGCGAGCTGCGCCAGGGCGCGCTGGAGGGCGTGCTCACCGAGGCGGTGGCGGCCGCCGCCGGCACCCCGCCCGACCTCACCCGGCGCGCGCTGATGCTCTCCGGGTCGCTGCCGGTGACCGCTCGCGCGGCGCTCACCCTCGGTTCACGGGCACTCGAGGCGTTCCGCCTCGAGGTGGGCCGGGGCCTGCGGCCCATGCTGGCCTCCCCGGCCGAGTCGCTGGACACCGCGCTGGCCGAACTGGGCGGCGCCGCCAACACCACCGTCGAGTACAAGCTGGACGGCGCGCGCATCCAGGTCCACCGGGACGGCGACGACATACGGGTGTTCACCCGCAGCCTGCGGGACATCACCGCCAAGGTGCCCGAACTCGTCCAGCTGGCCAAGGAACTGAACTGCCGGTCGGTGGTACTGGACGGCGAGTCGCTGGCGCTCACCGACGACGGCCGTCCGAGGCCGTTCCAGGAGAGTATGAGCAACGCCAGCTCCGGCCTGCTGCGACCAAAGTTCTTCGACTGCCTGCACCTGGACGGCACCGACCTGCTGGACGCGCCGCTGCGCGAGCGCCTCGACGCGCTGCAAAAGTGCGCCGGGGAACACCGGATGCCCGGCCTGGTCTCCCCCACCGGCGAGGACGCCGCCGCGCTGCTGGACCGGGCGATCGGCGAGGGGCACGAGGGCGTCATGGTCAAGGCGCTGGACGCTCCTTACGCGGCCGGGCGGCGCGGGCGGTCCTGGCAGAAGGTCAAGCCGGTGCACACGCTGGACCTGGTGGTGCTGGCCGTGGAATGGGGCTACGGGCGGCGCACCGGCAAGCTGTCCAACATCCACCTCGGCGCCCGGGACCCGGACGGCGGATCGCCGGTGATGGTGGGCAAGACGTTCAAGGGCATGACCGACCAGCTGCTGGAATGGCAGACCAGGGAGTTCAAGGAACACGCACTCAGCGACGACGGGCACGTGGTCACCCTGCCGCCGGAGTTCGTGGTGGAGATCGAGCTGGACGGGGTGCAGGCCAGCACCCGCTACCCGGGCGGCGTGGCGCTGCGGTTCGCCCGGGTGCAGCGCTATCGGCCGGACAAGACCCCGGCCGAGGCGGACACCATCGACGCCGTCCGCGCCCTGCTTCCATAGTGTTCCCGCACGCGCCGAACTTAGCGCGCGCCCAGCAGCGCGTTCCGCGCTATCTCCCGCACGCGCCAAACTGGGCGCGCGCTCAGCAGCGCGTTCCGCGCTAACCTCGCTACCTGTGCGCTTCCTGCCCGGGCACGACGCCCATTCCCGCGACCTGACCTACGCCGACGTGTTCCTGGTGCCCCGGCGGTCCCGGGTGGCCTCCCGGTTCGACGTGGACCTGGCCACCGTGGACGGCTCCGGTGCCCAGGTGCCGATCGTCGCGGCGAACATGACGGCGGTGGCCGGGCGGCGGATGGCCGAGACGCTGGCCCGGCGCGGCGCGCTCACCGTGCTGCCCCAGGATGTGGCGCCGGAGGCGGTGGCGGACATCGTGGCCTGGGTGAAGTCCCGGCACACCGTGTGGGACACCCCGCTGGTGCTGACCGCCGACCGGGCGGTGGCGGACGCGCTGAACCTGTTGCCCAAGCGGGCGCACGACGCCGTCGTGGTGGTCGACGACGGCGGGCGTCCGCTGGGCACGGTGGACGAAGCGGCGTGCGCCGGGGTGGACCGGTTCACCCGGCTGGCCGACGTACTGGCCCCGGACCCACTGACCCTGCCACTGGCCACCGAACCGACGGCGGTGTTCGACGCGCTGGCCCACCGGCCGGAGCACGTGGCGCTCGGCCTGGACGGGGACGGCCAGCTGGCCGGCATCCTGACCCAGCTGGGCGCACTGCGCGCGGACATCTACCGGCCGACCGTCGATTCCGACAACAAGCTGCGGGTGGCCGCCGCGATCGGCGTCAACGGAGACGTCCCGGCCAAGGCGAAAGCCCTGGTCAAGGCCGGCGTGGACCTGCTCGTGGTAGACACCGCGCACGGTCACCAGGAGAAGATGCACAGCGCACTGGCCGCCGTGCGGGACACGGTCGGCGAGGACATGACGGTGGCGGCGGGGAACGTGGTCACCGCCGAGGGCGTGCGCGACCTGGTGAACGCCGGGGCGGACATCGTCAAGGTGGGCGTCGGCCCGGGGGCGATGTGCACCACCCGGATGATGACCGGCGTGGGCCGCCCGCAGTTCTCCGCCGTGGCCGAGTGCGCGGCGGCGGCCCGCGAGCTGGGCCGGCACGTGTGGGCGGACGGCGGGGTCCGGCACCCGAGGGACGTGGCGCTGGCGCTGGCCGCCGGCGCGTCGGCGGTGATGATCGGTTCGTGGTTCGCGGGCAGCTACGAGTCGCCCGGTGATCTGCTGCGGGACCAGTCCGGACGGCTGTACAAGGAGTCCTTCGGCATGGCCTCCAAGCGCGCGGTGACCGCCCGGTCCCGGGGCGAGGACGCCTTCGAGCGCGCCCGCCGGGAGCTGTTCGAGGAGGGCATCTCCAGCGGCCGGATGCTGCTCGACCCGCTGCGCCCCGGGGTGGAGGACCTGCTGGACGAGATCTGCTCCGGCGTGCGCTCCGCCTGCACCTACGAAGGCGCGCACACCATCGAGGAACTGCACGCCAATGCCGTGCTCGGCGTGCAGTCCCCCTCCGGCTTCGCCGAGGGCGAGCCCCGGCCGTGAAACGGCCGCTGGGGCCGCGCGGCCAGTTAGCCGCGCGGCGGAAACACCACCCGTGAGTGGCGAGTGTGGCTATAGCCACACTCGCCACTCACGGGTCGCTACGCCACATCCACCTCGAGCATCTCGGTCACCAGTGCGGCGATCGCGGAGCGCTCCGACCGCGTGAGGGTGACGTGCGCGAACAGCGGGTGGCCCTTGAGCTTCTCGATCACCGCCGCGACGCCGTCGTGCCGGCCGACCCGCAGGTTGTCCCGCTGCGCCACGTCGTGCGTGAGCACCACCCGTGACCCGGTGCCCAGCCGGGACAGCACGGTGAGCAGCACGTTGCGCTCCAGCGACTGCGCCTCGTCCACGATCACGAACGCATCGTGCAGGGAGCGGCCCCGGATGTGGGTCAAGGGCAGCACCTCGAGCATGCCCCGGGCCAGCACCTCCTCCACCACTTCGGAGGACACCAGGGCGCCGAGCGTGTCGAACACCGCCTGCGCCCAGGGCGCCATCTTCTCGCTCTCACTGCCCGGCAGGTAGCCCAGCTCCTGGCCGCCGACCGCGTACACCGGCCGGAACACCACCACCTTGCGGTGCTGCTGGCGCTCCAGCACGGCCTCCAGCCCGGCGCACAGGGCCAGCGCGGACTTGCCGGTGCCGGCCCGTCCGCCCAGCGACACGATGCCCACCTCGGAGTCGAGCAGCAGGTCCAGCGCGATCCGCTGCTCGGCGGACCGGCCGTGCAGCCCGAACGCCTCCCGGTCCCCGCGCACCAGGCGCACCCGCTTGTCCGGACCGACCCGGCCGAGCGCGGCGGTGCCCGCGCCGACCATCTTCAGCCCGGTGTGGCAGGGCAGCTCGCGCACCCACTCCAGCTCGGTGCCGGCCACGTCCACCACGCCGTCCCGGAACAGCGTGTCCACCACCTCGGAGGAGGTCACCTCGACGTCAGCCAGCCCGGTCCACCCGGAGGGCACCACGTCCTGGCCCCGGTACTCGTCCGCGACCAGGCCCACGGCGGCCGCCTTCACCCGCAGCGGCATGTCCTTGGTGACCAGCACGACGCGGCCCGCCAGCTCGTGTGACAGGTTCAGCGCGCAGGCCAGTATCCGGCTGTCGTTGCCGTCCGTGCGGAACCCGGAGGGGAGCACCTCGGGGTCGGTGTGGTTGAGCTCCACCCGCACCGTTCCGCCGCGCTCCCCGACCGGCACCGGAGTGTCCAGCCGCCCGTGCCTTATTCGCAGGTCATCGAGCAGGCGCAGCGCCTCGCGGGCGAACCAGCCAAGTTCCGGATGATGCCGTTTACCCTCCAGTTCGGAGATGACGACCAACGGAAGCACCACGTCGTGCTCGTCGAATCGGGTGATGGCCCAGGGGTCGGACAACAGGACCGAGGTGTCCAAGACGTAGCAGCGGTTCGCGGGCCCGGTCGCACCGCTGGTGGCGGCGTTCGGGGTGGCGCTTGAGGCGGGGCGTCGTGCGGTCACGGCTACTCCCTCGCGGGCACGGCACCGCACCCGCACTGGTGGTGGGCCGGCCGGCCCTGTCCGGACGTGGCCTCAGGCTGGTAACAACTCGGCGTTGTCACCAAGCGCCCTCCACCACGGCCGCGAGGGCCGGGTGCCGGCCCCCCGTGCTCGTGACAGCCACGATCAGGGCCTCCCGGGCGGTCCGCATCGGATACGGAGCCGCCGACATGCACGCTACCGGCGCCAGATGGGTTCTGGTCAACACTTTCCGTAATTCATCCGGCGCAATAACCGCTCTGGGCTACCGTTCGTCGCTCTCTGTCAACCACACGACGAATTCAAGATCGGCAAAAATCACCCAGCGTTTACGCGGTGGACAGCTCGGCGCGCAACAACGACGGGGTAAGGGGCTCGTCCAGCAGCCGGCGGAACCGGTCGGTCGACGGCTGGCCGGCCGGCCGGGCGTCCAGCCACGCGCGCAGCAGGGGCGGTCCCGCCACATAGGTCGCGGTGTAGGCCCGCCACAGTGGGTGGCCGATGAACCGGAGCATCCGGCGCGCCCTCGGCTCGGGCACCAGCAACCAGCGGCGCAGGTAGTTCACGACCGCGTCAGCGTCGGCCCGGCCGCGGTGAAGCATCAGCGCCGCGTCCAGCCGCACCGGGGCGAGCGCGTCGACGGCGCCGGCCACCCGCTGGGCCAGCTCGCCGTCCAGCCGGAACCCGAGCCCGGCCAGCACGCCCTCGACCCAGCTCCCCCACTCCGCGCCGACCAGCGCCGGCAGGGCCAGCTCGGCCAGCCCCTCGGAGATCAGGCACTGCGGGGTGTTCAACAGGAACAGCGTGTGCTCTTGCTGGCCCTGTGAGGCCACCAGGACGGCCTCCCGGCGGCATCGCTCCGTGTGGTGCCCCGGATACGCCTCGTGCGCCACAAGGCGCGCCAGGGCCGGCGCGCGGCGGGCCTGCTCGGCGTCCAGCGCCACCCGGGAGCGGAAGCCGCCCGCGTAGTGGTTGAACCCGCTCCACGGCCGGTCGATGGCCAGCTCGTAGAACACCGCCTCGCCGGGCGGCAGTCCCAGCCGCGCCGAGGTCAGCGCCCGCAGCTCGGCCGACAGCGCCTGCATCGCCGGCCCGACCAGGGAAGAGGGCATCTCCTCGCGTTTGCGCTGGACGGCCATTCGCGCCGCCAGCGGCCCGCCGGCGGGCAGCACCTCGGCCAGCTCGGCGTGCGCGGCCAGGTAGCGCTCCTGGTCCCCCGGCCGCACCGAGGAGGCCGGCAGGTCGAAGTACGCGCGCAGCTCCTCGGCGTAGCCCACCGGCCGGCCGTCGGCCCGGGCCATGGCGCACTCCAGCGCGGCCAACTGCCGGTCCAGGAACTCCCGGCGGGCCGGGACCAACCCACTTCCGGGTAGTTCTGCCCGCAGCAGCGCGGCCCGTTTGGCAAGCTCTCCGGCATGTGGCGGGGGCTCATCGGCAACGCGGCGGCGCACCGCCGCCGGGCCGGTGTACGCATCCACCAGGCCGGGCAGCACTCGCCCGCAGCGCAGCCCGAGCAGCACGTACTCCCTGGCCACCGCCTCGGCGGCGGGAACCGCGCCCTGCTCCACGATCGCCGGATGCTAGTGCCGAAGGCACTGGGAGATGTAGTCGGCCGCACCCCTGCCCGGCGTTACGCCGGCACCGGCTCAGGTCAACCGTTGCGCTCACCAAGCGGCGCGATTCCCAAAACCCAGCTGAGAGCACCTCGCGAGCTACTAGTCTGTACGGGTGAGTCATGGCGACGCAGAGTGAGAAACTCTCCGCCATACCCGTCAAAGTGCCAGCTCAAAACTCACCCAAACGGAGGCATAACCTCCGCAAAACCCGTCAAGTCACACGATAGTGGTACGCGGTTTTGATCGAGGCCGAGTCGGCAGTAGTTTCGTCCCAGTCAGCGCGGGCTCCCCAAGCATCCATCGCTGGCGTCGTGAAGGGGGCCGTCGTCTAACGGCGTCGGTAGACTCGATCAGGAGATGAACACTGTGCTGAAGAAGGCTGGAATCGTGGTTGCGGCCACGACCGCGGGCCTGTTGGCCCTGAGCCCGCTGGCTTTCGCGGGTGACTACGACGGTGACCACGACGGTGACCACGACGGCAAGAAGAGCCACCACCACAGCAAGAAGGTCGCCTGCGAGCAGGACAACAGTGTCGAGAACGGCGACAACGAGCAGCGTGGCCTGGTGAACGTGAACGCCACCAGCGTTCAGGTGCCGATCCAGGCTTGCAACAACTCCGTCATCGAGGGCGTGCTCGGCATCCTGTCGAAGGACCTGTCCAACGAGGACAGCCACGGCTGAGTCCGACCCATGCGATCGCGGCACTAGCGGCGATCGACTGATCGGATAGCAAGACCAGACCCCGGTGGCGGGCCGTAATGGCTCGCCACCGGGGTTTTTTATTTCCCGGGTAATTGAACCGCATGGTCCATCCCATTTGGTAACGCTAGTTGCGCCGACCGTGAGCAAACCGCCGATAAGCGGTACCCGCTGGCCGGCCGCGCTGTGGCGGTGCCGTTTATCGATCCGTGCCGAAGTAATTCGAAAAGTGACCAAGCCGGCTTTCGTTCCCTCAGCGGAACGGCTATATTGGTCAATGTCAGCGAGGGCTCCCCAATCATCGCTGACGAAACATGGTGGCGTCGGACGGTGCCGCCGCAGAACAGGAGAGTTAACAGTGCTGAAGAAGGCTGGAATCGTGGCCGTCGCCGCGACCGCGGGCCTGCTGGCCCTGAGCCCGTTCGCTTTTGCGGACAACGACCAGAAGGGGCTCATCAACCTGAACGGCACCGCCGTGCAGGTGCCGATCCAGGCTTGCAACAACTCCGTCGTTGAGGGCGTTGTCGGCGTCCTGGCCAAGGACCTCTCGAACGAGGACGAGCACAACGGCGAGTGCGACCAGGAGAACAGCGCGGAGAACTGATCTCCCCGCTTTTGCCAGAGAAGGGGCGTCGGGCCATCGGCCTGGCGCCCTTTTTCGCGAGCGCGGCAGGTGCACACTCTGCGTTGACGCCAATGGGCACTGGCCACCCGATCGTGCGAGACTGTGGCACAAGTGACTACTATCCGCAGATTTTAACGTGCAAATTCGAGCTAGGATCTTCAACCTATTCAGCGGCCTGAGTTGATGTCCAAATAGGTGTAGTCTTCGGCGCGTTCAACCGCGCGCATCGTCGGTGGCGCTCCCCATATCTCCGCCGACATGCTGCTACATGAGCAGGAGAGTAATTGTGCTGAAGAAGCTTGGAATCGTCGCGGCGACCGCCGCCGCCGGTATGCTCGCCGCCGGCGCCGTGGCCTTCGCCAGCGAGGACCACGACGGCTACACCCTGGACGGCTACGAGTACGAGCACCCGGAGAAGCACTGCAACAAGCAGATCCTCACCGGCGCCATCGGCGACCCGCTGTCCAGCGGCCTGTCGAACGACGACGACAACGACGGCGACTGCGACCAGGACACCTGATCAGCTGAGCCAATCGCGAGGAAAGGGCGTCGAACAACGAGGTTCGGCGCCCTTTTCATTACCCTTTTTAGGCGAATCAGGAGCCGAATCGCCGGTGCCGGACCCCGTAGTCGCGCAACGCGCGCAGGAAATCCACCCGGCGGAACTCCGGCCAGTAGGCCTCGCAGAACCAGAACTCCGAGTGCGCCGACTGCCAGAGCAGGAACCCGGACAGCCGTTGCTCGCCGGAGGTCCGGATGACCAGGTCCGGGTCCGGCTGGCCGGAGGTGTAGAGGTGCTCGGCGATGTGGTCCACATCCAGCACCTCGGCCAGCTCCTCGATCGAGGTACCGGTCTCCGCGTGGCTGAGCAGCAGCTTGCGCACCGCGTCGGCGATCTCCCGCCGGCCGCCGTAGCCGACCGCGATGTTGACCTGCATGCCTTCTCGCTGCTCGGTGCGGCCGGCGGCGCCGGTCAACCGGCCGGTGGTCTCCTCGGGCAACAGGTCCAGCGCGCCCACCACCCGGACCCGCCACGGCCGCCCCGGGGCGCTGAGCTCGTCGACCACGTCCCCGATGATGTCCAGCAGGGGCCGCAGCTCCTGGTCGGGCCGGTTCAGGTTGTCCGTCGAGAGCAGCCACAGGGTGACGATCTCCACATCCATCTCCCGGCACCAGCCGAGCAGGTCGGTGATCCGGGAGGCACCCTCCCGGTGCCCGTCGGTCACGTCGAGCAGCCCGGCCTCCCGCGCCCACCGGCGGTTGCCGTCCAGGATCACCCCGACATGCCGGGGGCGCTGGGCGGTGAGCAGCTGCCGACGCAGCCTTCGCTCATAAACCGAATACAGCACGTTGCGCAGGCTCACGGGGGATGAGGGTACGCCGAACCCGGACCTGCGCCCCCCTCGTGTGCCGTACCCTTTTCCTTGTGACCAGTGGGACCTCCACCGACACCCGGACCATCCCACCGCCCCGACCGCTGCTGCGCGGCCGGTTACACCAGACGTCCTTCGTGCTGGCCATGGCCGCGGGCGCGACGCTGGTCACCGCCGCCGCGACCACCAGTGGCGCGGTGGCCGTGGTCAGCACGGCGATCTACGCCGCCTCGGTGCTCGGCCTATTCGGCGTCAGTGCGCTGTACCACCGCTGGCCCTGGGCCTCCGAGCGCGGCCGGGCGTGGATGCGCCGCCTGGACCACTCGATGATCTTCATCTTCATCGCCGGTACCTACACCCCGGTGTGCGCCATGGCGCTGGCCGGGACCACCCGCACCGTGGTGCTCGCCGTGGTCTGGGCCGGGGCGCTCGGCGGGGTGGCGCTGCAGATGATCTGGCCCAACGCCCCCCGCTGGGTCGGCGTGCCGATCTACCTCGCGCTCGGCTGGGTGGCCGTGTTCGTGCTGCCCGACCTGTTGCGCGAGGTCGGCGTGGCCGCGTTCGTGCTGCTGGTGGCCGGCGGGCTGCTCTACACGCTGGGCGCGGTCTGCTACGCGATCCGCCGGCCGGACCCGTGGCCCACCGTGTTCGGCTTCCACGAGTTCTTCCACGCGGCCACCGTGCTGGCCGCGCTGTGCCACTACATCGCCATCTGGTTCGTGCTCGCGTCTACTTACTAGTGTCGGTCGGGCCCTGGGCGCGCAGCTCGTCCACCTTGGCCATCGCCGCGCGCAGGTCGGCCAGCCAGTCGTCGGCGTGCTCGCCGACCAGCCTCACCGCCCAGGCCAGGGCGTCCGAGCGGGACCGGGCCACGCCGGCGTCCACCAGCGTGTCCAGCACGATCCGCTCCGGCTGGCGCAGCCGGGTCATCACCGGGACGGAGAGCGTGGTGAACAGCTCCTCGGTGTCGCCGAGCCGTGCGCCCCAGGCCACCTTGCGCCGGTAGCGGTGCTCGGCCTGCCGGGCGATGTCGATGCGCTGCTCCCGGGTCTCCTCGCGGAACCGGCTGATCCGCCCGGCAACGGCGGCGGACCGCTCCGCCCGGCCGGCGTCGTCATCGGCGAACTCCTCCGCCAGCTCGGGCAGCTGGCCGATCACCAGGATCTCCTCCCGGTCCACCCGTACCTCGGGCGCGCCGGTGTACCAGCCGTCCGGCAACCGGCCCCGCAACCAGGCCGCCGCGTCCTCCGCCCTCGGCAGATCGGCCTGCTGCCAGCCGCCCCGGCCCGGCCCCCGGCCGGAGCCCGGCCAGCCTCGATGCGCTCGTCCCACCATGACGACCTCCCTGTGTCTGATTACAACATTACACGCATACACGGAGGACTTCCGAAGAGAAATTGTCCGGGTGGTCCGGCATGCTGAGGGCATGGCGAGTTGGGCCGAGCTGCAGGCGTCGGTGCCGGAGTTTGCCGCCGGTGTCCGAGGCATCTTCGACAAGGGCAGACACAAGACGATGGCCACCGTTCGGGCCGACGGTTCGCCCCGGATCAGCGGCATAGAGGCGGAGTTCGTGGACGGCGAGCTGACCTTCGGCTCGATGGCCGGCTCGAACAAGGGCGCCGACCTGCGGCGAGACCCGAGGCTGGCGATCCACAGCCCGTCGCTGGACCCGCCGGAGGACGTCCCGGAGAGCTGGCAGGGTGACGCGAAGATCACCGGGAAGGCCGTGCTCACCCACGAGGTCACCGAGGGCGAAGCCCCCGGCCCCCGCTTCCGGGTGGACATCGAGGAAGCGGTTCGGGTGCGGGTCGGCGAGCCGGCCGACCACCTGCTGATCGAGGTCTGGCGGCCGGACTCCGGGCTGCGGCGGATCGCCCGGCGCTGAGTTCAGGCCACCGAACTTCATCCTCCCCGGCCAATGACACGATGCACCCATGCGCTACGCCGAACATGTCATGGAACTGGTGGGCAACACCCCACTGGTGAAGCTCACCCGGGTCACCGACGGGCTGCGCCCGCTGGTGCTGGCCAAGGTCGAGTACCTCAACCCGGGCGGCAGCGTGAAGGACCGCATCGCGCTGCGCATGGTGGACGCGGCCGAGGCCAGCGGGGCGCTGCGTCCCGGTGGCACCATCGTGGAGCCCACCTCCGGCAACACCGGCATCGGCCTAGCCATGCTCGCCCAGCGCCGCGGCTACAAGTGCGTGTTCGTCTGCCCGGACAAGGTCAGTGAGGACAAGCGCAACGTGCTGCGCGCCTACGGCGCCGAGGTGGTGGTCTGCCCCACCGCCGTGGCCCCGGAGCACCCGGACTCCTACTACTCCACCTCGGACCGGCTGGCCAAGGAGATCGAGGGCGCCTGGAAGCCGGACCAGTACGCCAACCCGAACAACCCGGCCAGCCACTACGCCAGCACCGGCCCGGAGATCTGGGAACAGACCGAGGGCAAGATCACCCATTTCGTCGCCGGCATCGGCACCGGGGGCACCATCAGCGGCACCGGCCGCTACCTCAAGGAGGTCTCCGGCGGGCGGGTGCGGGTGATCGGCGCCGACCCGGACGGCTCGGTCTACTCCGGCGGCACCGGCCGGCCCTATCTGGTCGAGGGCGTCGGCGAGGACTTCTGGCCGACCACCTACGACCGGGACATCTGCGACGAGATCATCGCGGTGCGGGACGCCGACTCCTTCGACATGACCAGGCGCCTGGCCAAGGAGGAGGCGCTGTTGGTCGGCGGTTCCTGCGGGATGGCGGCCTTCGCCGCCGTGCGGGTGGCCGCGTCACTGTCCGGCGAGGATGCGGAGGACGCGGTGGTGGTCACCCTGCTGCCGGACGGCGGGCGGGGTTACCTGGCCAAGGTGTTCGACGACTCGTGGATGGCCACATACGGCTTCCTGTCCCTGGAGAACGCCGGCGCCACGGTCGGGGACGTGCTGCGGGGCAAGGACGGCCGGCTGCCCCAGCTGGTGCACGGCCACCCCAACGAGACGGTCGCCGACGTGGCCGGCTACCTGCGCGAGTTCGGCGTCTCCCAACTGCCCATCGTGTCCGCCGAACCGCCGGTGATGGCGGCCGAGGTGGTCGGCGCGGTCAACGAGCGGGAGCTGCTGGACGCGTTGTTCACCGGCCGGGCCAAGCTCGCCGACCGAGTGGAGCAGCACATGTCCAAGCCGCTGCCCACCATCGGCGCCGGCGAGCCGGTCACCGCGGCCGTGGAAGCACTCTCCCACGCCGACGGCGCACTGGTCCTGGTGGACGGCAAGCCGGCCGGCGTAATCACCCGGCACGACCTCCTGTCCTTTCTCTCCGGCGAGTCCTAACCCCACCAACCCGATTCAGTGGGTTTGGCAGGGTGATTCAGTGGGTTTGGCAGGCTGATTCAGTGGGTTTGGCAGGGTGATTCAGTGGGTTTGGCAGGGTGATTCAGTCGGTTTGGCAGGGTGATTCAGTCGAGGGCGGCGAGCAGGTCCTCGATCAGGTCCTCGGCGTCCTCGATGCCGACCGACAGCCGGACCAGGTTGGCCGGCACCTGCAGCGGCGACCCGGCCGTAGACGCGTGCGTCATGCGGCCGGGGTGCTCGATCAGCGACTCCACCCCGCCCAGGGACTCCGCGAGGGTGAACAACCGGGTCGCGCCGCACACCCGCAGCGCCTCCGTGTCATCGTCCGCCGACGTTCCGACCTGGAACGACACCATCCCGCCGAACCGGCGCATCTGCTTGGCCGCCACCTCGTGCCCGGGGTGCTCCGCCAGGCCCGGGTAGAGCACCCGGGTCACCTTCCGGTGGCCCACCAGGGCCGCCGCCACCCGCTCGGCGTTGTCGCAGTGCCGCTCCATGCGCACCGCCAGCGTCTTCGCCCCGCGCAGCGTCAGCCAGGCGTCGAACGGGCCGGGCACCGAGCCGACCGTGTTCTGGGTGAACGCCAGCCCCTGAGCCAGCTCCTCGTCGTCGGTGACCAGTGCGCCGCCCACCACGTCGGAGTGCCCGCCGACGTACTTCGTGGTGGAGTGCAGCACCACGTCCGCACCGAGCGCGAGCGGCGTCTGCAGGTAGGGCGAGGCGAAGGTGTTGTCCACCACCAGCCGGGCGCCCGCCGTGCGGGCCAGGTCGGCCAGGCCGGCGACGTCAGCGATGCCGAGCAGCGGGTTGGTCGGCGTCTCGCACCAGATCATGCGGGTGTTCGGGCGCACCGCGGCGCGCGCCGCGTCCAGGTCGGCGAGGTCGACCGGGTCGTAGGAAAGGCCCCACCGCGTGAGCACCTTGTCCACCAGCCGGAACGTGCCGCCGTAGGCGTCGTGCGGGATCAGCAGGTGGTCCCCGGGGCGCAGTGCGACACGCAGCAGCGTGTCGGTCGCCGCCATGCCGGAGGCGAAGGCGAAGCCGTGCCGGCCGCCCTCCAGCGCGGCCAGGCACTCCGCCAGTGCGGTCCGGGTGGGGTTCGCGGTGCGCGAGTACTCGTAGCCGCCCCGGGTGCCACCCACGCCGTCCTGGGCGTAGGTGGAGGTGGCGTAGATCGGCGGGATGACCGAACCGGTGGTCGGGTCGGGGTCCTGGCCGGCGTGGATCGCGCGCGTGGAGAAGCCGTTCACACAGCGACGGTACGCCCCGCCGCTCCGGGCCGGCGTCACGGCCCGCGGGAGTGGGCGCGCCGCGACCCAACCTGCCAAAGTGACTGAACCGGGCTGCCAAAGCGACTGAATCAGCCTGCCAAACTGACTGAATCAGCCTGCCAAAGTGACTGAATCAGCCTGCTGAACCGACTGAATCAGGCGGGGGTTAGGGGCGGTAGGGGAGGCGGAGGTCGGGGGCGGGCGCGGCGGGGGTGGGGTCGGATTCCGGGGCGACGGGCAGGTCGTTCGCCTCGATGCAGCCGCCGACCAGCTCGTAGCCGCCGGGGCGGGCCTCGTAGTGCCCCGGGTCCGCGCAGCCGGCCCGCTGCACGGTGACCACCGCGATGGTCGCCATGGCGGCGGCCACGAGCAATGAGACCGCGACGGACCAACGGGTGTCGCCGATGCTCGGCCCCGCCATGCGTTCCTCCAGAAATCCCCCGGTTGCCTTCGAGGCTACTCGGTGGCCACCCGGCGCTAATGCGAGGATGCCCTCATGGTGGATGTTTCCGACGTTCGCGCCGCCGCGAAGGTGCTGCACGGCGTAACCCGGCGCACCCCGATGGCCCATTCCCGCGCGCTGAGCGACGCGGTGGGCGGCCCGGTCACGCTCAAGTGCGAGAACCTGCAGCGCACCGGTTCGTTCAAGATCAGGGGCGCCTACGTGCGCATGCACGGCCTGAGCGAGGGCGAACGGGCCGCCGGAGTGGTCGCGGCCAGCGCGGGCAACCACGCGCAGGGCGTGGCCCTGGGCGCCCGGCTGCTCGGCATGCCGGCTTCGGTGTTCATGCCGGTGCGCGCGGCGCTGCCCAAGGTGGCGGCCACCCGGGGCTACGGCGCCGAGGTACACCTGGTCGGCGCGGTGCTCGCGGAAACCCTGGCCGCCGCCGACGAGTTCGCCGAACGGACCGGCGCGCGGCTGATCCACCCGTTCGACCACCCGGACGTGATCGCCGGCCAGGGCACGGTCGGCCTGGAGCTCCACGAGCAGTGCCCGGAGGCGCGCACCGTGCTGGTGCCCACCGGGGGCGGCGGCCTGCTGGCCGGCGTGGCGGCCGCGCTGGGCGAGCTTTCCCCGGCGACGCGGGTGATCGGCGTGCAGGCGGAGAACATGGCGGCCTGGCCGGGCTCGCTCGAGCAAGCCCGGCCGGTGACCATCGATGCCCGGTCCACCATCGCCGACGGGATCGCGGTCGGCCGCCCCGGCGACGCCCCGTTCCGGGTGGTTCACCAGCGGGTCCAGGAGATCCTCACGGTCAGCGAGGACTCACTGTCCAAGGCGCTGCTGCACTGCCTGGAGCGGGCCAAGCTGGTGGTCGAGCCGGCCGGCGCGGCCGGGGTCGCCGCGCTGCTGGACGACCCCGAGCGGTTCGAGCCGCCGGTGGTGTGTGTGCTGTCCGGCGGCAACGTTGACCCGCTGCTGATGCTGCACGTGATCCAGCACGGCATGACCGCCGCCGGGCGCTACCTGAGTACCCGGGTGCGGCTGGCCGACCAGCCGGGAGCGCTGGCCGAACTGCTCACCCTGATCGGCGAGCTCGGCTGCAATATCCTGGACGTGGAGCACACCCGCATCTCCGGCGCCCTCGCGCTCGGCGAGGTGGACGTGGCGCTGCGCATGGAAACCAGGGGTCCGCGGCACCGCATCGAGGTAATCGAGAAGCTCCGCGCCTCAGGTCACCAGGTCGAACCGGCTTAGCCCGGCGCCCAGGCGAACGCTGGCGGCATTCTCCCTCGCTTGCGTGCCGCGGCACGCGGCGCTCGGTGCGGCCTTGCCAGCCTTCGCCTGGCCTGCCGGGCCTAGCCCCGGAACGGCTCCGCGCCTTCGAGAGTCACCTTCATGGTGCTGCCGTCGGGGAGCTGGTACTGGCGGGTCTCGCCGACCTTGGCCCCCAGGATGGCGGCGCCCAGCGGGGAGTTCGGCGAGTAGACCTCCAGGTCGCCGTGGCGGCCCTCTTCCCGGGAGCCGAGCAGGAAGGTCTCGGTCTCGTCGTCATCGTCGTAACGGACGGTGAGGACCATGCCGGGCTGCGCGACGTCGCTCTCCTTGGGCGCCTGACCCACCTTGGCGGTGCGCAGCAGCTCCTGCAGCTGGCGGATCCGGGCCTCCTGCTGGCCCTGCTCCTCGCGCGCGGCGTGGTAGCCACCGTTCTCCTTGAGGTCGCCCTCTTCGCGCCGCGCGTTGATCTCTGCCGCGATGACCGGCCGATTTGCGATCAGCTCATCCAGTTCGTGCTTGAGCCGGTCGTAGGCATCCTGGGTCAACCAGGTCACCTGAATCTCGGTCACGGTCATCACTCCTCCAGCCTTCCGGACTAGCGTTCTGCAGTCGGTCCAACCAACCGGGCCGTCCGCCCCAGGGCCAGAAGCCCTGAGAAGTAAAAACACGACCCGCCACCGGGCCGTGCGGTCGATACGGTAACACGCAGACGAACCGCTCGGCGCAGTCTTTCGACGAACGGTCGACCTCCCGGAGAAGTTCCCGCATCTCGTAATGATGCTGGTCGTTGGTACGCCGCACGCCTCAGGTGATCTTCCCACCCGTCACAGTCGAACCATCGGGAAGAATCCGCGACGGCCGGTCGTTCGGACTTGTCGGTGGGGACGGGACAATAGGACTCGGCACCCCGGGTTTTCAGACGAGGAAGGCAACATGGCCGAGGCCCTACGCATGATGACTGTGCACGCGCACCCCGACGACGAGTCGAGCAAGGGCGCGGCGACCTGCGCCCGCTACGTCGCGGAGGGTAACCAGGTCATGGTCGTGACCTGCACCGGAGGCGAGCGCGGCAGCGTGCTGAACCCGGCCATGGACCGGCCGGACGTGCTGTCCAACATGACCGAGATCCGGCGCGCCGAGATGGCCGAGGCCGCCCGTCTGCTCGGCGTGGAGCACCGCTGGCTGGGCTTCGTGGACTCCGGGCTGCCCGAGGGCGACCCGAAGCCGCCGCTGCCCGAGGACTGCTTCGCCGTCGGTGACCTGGGGGAACAGACCGGAGAGCTGGTCAAGCTGATCCGCGAGTTCCGGCCGCACGTGCTGGTCACCTACGACGAGAACGGTGGCTACCCGCACCCCGACCACATCCGCTGCCACGAGATCTCGGTGGCCGCGTTCGACGCGGCGGGCGACCCGGACCGGTACCCGGGCGTCGGCGAGCCGTGGCAGCCGCTGAAGCTGTACTACTCGCACGGCTTCTCCAGGGCGCGCGTGCTGACCTTCCACAACGCTATGCTGGAGGCCGGGCTGGAGTCGCCGTACACCGAGTGGATCAAGAACTGGGAGAAGGGCGCGCCGGATGCGGGCGACCGGGTGACCACCAAGGTGGAGTGCGCGGAGTACTTCCCGGTGCGGGACGCAGCGCTCAAGGCGCACGCGACCCAGATCGACCCGAACCACCGGTGGTTCGCGGTTCCCATGGAGATGCAGCAGCGGTTGTGGCCGACCGAGGACTACGAGCTGGTGCGCTCGCTGGTCGGCGAGGCCACCCCGGAGGACGACCTGTTCGCCGGCGTACGGGAGCGGGTAAACGCATGAATCACCTGATCGTGTGGCTGGCCCAGGATCCGCCGGCGCCCCCGCAGGGGCCGGAGTTCGGCGGCTCCTCGCCCGTCGGGCTGGTCGTCATCCTGGCGCTGGCGGTGGCCCTGGTGTTCCTCATCCGGTCGATGAACAAACACCTGCGCAAGATCCCGGCCTCGTTCGACGAGCAGCCCTCGGAATCCACCCGGTCGGGCGAAGCGAAGGACCAAAAAGACTAGCCTCGCGAGCATGCCCAATCGGCTCGCCGACTCGACCAGTCCCTACCTGCTGCAGCACGCGGATAACCCCATCGAATGGTGGCCGTGGTCCGAGGAGGCGTTCGAGGAGGCGCGGCGGCGGGACGTCCCGGTGCTGCTGTCCGTCGGCTACGCCGCCTGCCACTGGTGCCACGTGATGGCGCACGAGTCCTTCGAGGACGAAACCACCGCCGCCCAGGTGAACGCGGACTTCGTGGCGATCAAGGTGGACCGCGAGGAGCGCCCGGACATCGACGCGGTCTACATGACCGCCACCCAGGCGATGACCGGCTCCGGCGGCTGGCCGATGACCTGCTTCCTCACCCCGGCCGGCGAGCCCTTCCAGTGCGGTACCTACTACCCGCCGACCCCGCGCGGCGGCATGCCCGGGTTCCGCCAGCTGCTGGCCGCGGTGACCAGGGCGTGGCGGGAGGACGGCGAGCGGGTCCGGGAGGCCGCCGGGCAGATCGCCACCCGGCTGGCCGACACGGCCAACGCCACCCTCCCCCCGGCCCCGCTGGGCACCGAGTCGCTGGAGACGGCGGTGGGCATGCTGGCCGGGGACTTCGACGCGGCGCACGGCGGTTTCGGCGGCGCGCCCAAGTTCCCGCCGTCGATGACGCTGGAGTTCCTGCTGCGCCACCACGAGCGCACCGGTTACGCCGAGGCGCTGCGCCTGGTCGAGGTGACCGGCGAGCGGATGGCCCGGGGCGGCCTGTACGACCAGCTCGGCGGGGGTTTCGCCCGCTACAGCGTGGACGCCCGCTGGGTGGTGCCGCACTTCGAGAAGATGCTCTACGACAACGCTCAGCTGCTGCGCGCCTATGCGCACCTGGCCCGGCGTACCAACGACCCGGGGATCCGAGGGCTGGCCACCCGGGTTGCCGAGGAGACCGTGGAGTTCATGCTCCGGGACCTGCGCACCGCGGCGGGCGGGCTGGCCTCCGCGCTGGACGCCGACACCGACGGCGTGGAGGGCCTCACCTACGCCTGGACGCCGGCGCAGCTGCGCGAGGTGCTGGGCGACGACGACGGCGGATGGGCCGCCCGGCTGCTCGAGGTCACCGACGCCGGCACCTTCGAGCACGGTTCCTCCACCCTGCAGCTGCTGGCCGACCCGGACGACCCGGCGCGCTGGTCGCGGGTGCGCGCGGCGCTGCTGGCGGCGCGCGACCGCCGCCCGCAACCGGCCCGGGACGACAAGGTGGTCACCGCGTGGAACGGGCTGGCCATCACCGCCCTGGCCGAGGCCGGCGGCGCACTGGACCGGCCCGACTGGGTGGTGGCGGCGGCGGACGCCGCGCGGCTGCTGCTGGACGTGCACCTGGTCGACGGGCGGCTACGCCGGTCGTCGCGGGACGGCGTGGCCGGGGCGGCCGCCGGGGTGCTGGAGGACTACGCCTGCCTGGCCGACGGCCTGCTCGCGCTGCACCAGGCCACCGGCGAGGCGCGGTGGCTGGACGCCGCCACCGGGCTGCTGGACACCGCCCTGGACCGGTTCGCCGACCCGGCCTCCCCCGGCGGCTACTTCGACACCGCCGACGACGCGGAGGCCCTGCTGCACCGGCCCCGCGACGTGACCGACGGGGCGACGCCGAGCGGGGCCTCCGCGCTGGCCGGGGCGCTGTTGTCCGCCTCGGTGCTGTGCGCACCGGACCGGGCCGGCCGGTACGCGGAGGCCAGTGCGGCGGCGGTGACGGCCGTGGGCACCCTGGCCGGCCGGCATGCCCGGTTCGCCGGCAACTGGCTTTCCGTGGCCGAGGCGGCCGCCAGGGGGCCGCTACAGGTGGCCGTGGTCGGCGGGCCCAACGACGAACGCTTCCTTGCTCTGCGCACATATACGCAACGCACCGCGCCCGGCGGGACGGTCGTGGTGGCCGGCGCGCCGGACGCCCCGGGGGTGCCGCTGCTCGCCGACCGCCCGCTGGTGGACGGCGCGCCCGCCGCCTACGTCTGCCGGGGATTCGTCTGCGACCGGCCGGCCACCACCGAGGCCGAACTGGCCGCCGCACTCGCCTGAGCGACGCCGCGAGCACTTGTCGCTACCCGGCAGTAGGGTTGTCTTTGACAACCGTGTCTACGAGCCTGTCGGTGGACTCCCGTCGGATGCGGACGGTGGTCAGCGTGGTGGCTGGCAAGGCGGAGGAGGGAGCCATAGCGGAGCTATGGTGACCGACGACAACGCCGCCAGGCGCCGCGCTGGCGCCGTTCCGCGCCGACAGCGGAGTTCGCCGACAGGCTCTTCAAGGAGGCGTCATGCCCGAAGCCGTGATCGTCGCCGCCGCCCGGTCCCCGATCGGACGCGCGTTCAAGGGCTCGCTGGTGGACATCCGGCCGGACGATCTGACCGCGCAGCTGGTGCGCGCCGCGCTGGACCAGGTACCCGAGCTGGACCCGAGCCGGGTGGAGGACCTGATCCTGGGCTGCGGCCTGCCCGGCGGTGAGTCCGGGTTCAACATGGGCCGCGCGGTCGCCGTGCTGCTCGGCTACGACAAGCTGCCCGGCACCACCATCACCCGCTACTGCTCCTCCTCCCTGCAGACCACCCGGATGGCCATGCACGCGATCCGGGCCGGCGAGGGCCACGCGTTCATCTCGGCCGGCGTGGAGACCGTGTCCCGGTTCACCAAGGGCAACTCCGACTCGCTGCCGGACACGCACAACCCGCTGTTCGCGGACGCCGAGGCGCGCAGCCAGAAGCTCACCGAGGGCGGCGTCGACCAGTGGCTCGACCCGCGCGAGAGCGACCAGCTGCCCGACGTGTACATCGCGATGGGCCAGACCGCGGAGAACGTGGCCCGCTACTCCGGCGTGAGCCGCGAGGACATGGACCACTTCGGCGTCCGCTCGCAGAACCTGGCTGAGAAGGCCATCGCCAACGGCTTCTTCGCCCGGGAGATCACCCCGGTCACCCTGCCGGACGGCCGGGTGGTGGCCCAGGACGACGGCCCGCGCGCCGGCGTCACCTACGAAGCGGTGTCCGGGCTCAAGCCCGTGTTCCGGCCGGACGGGCGGATCACCGCCGGCAACTGCTGCCCGCTCAACGACGGCGCCGCCGCACTGGTGGTGACCTCGGACACGCTGGCCGCCGAGCTGGGCATCACGCCGCTGGCCCGGGTGGTCGCCACCGGGGTGTCCGGCCTGTCCCCGGAGATCATGGGGCTGGGACCGATCGAGGCCTCCCGGCAGGCGCTGGCCCGCGCCGGCATGACCATCGACGACATCGACCTGGTGGAGATCAACGAGGCGTTCGCCGCCCAGGTGATCCCGTCCGCCCGCGAGCTGGGCATCGACCCGTTCGGCGACAAGCTGAACGTGAACGGCGGCGCCATCGCCCTGGGCCACCCGTTCGGCATGACCGGCGCACGCATCACCAACACCCTGATCAACGGCCTGCGCACCCACGACAAGAGCATCGGCCTGGAAACCATGTGCGTCGGCGGCGGCCAAGGCATGGCCATGATCCTCGAGCGGCTCAGCTAGGCGGGTAAGTCCGCCCGGCGGGATGGTGTGGCGCCCAAAATACGGACGCCGGGGGCGCCTCGGTGAGGAGGCACCCCCGGCGTCGCCGACCGGGGAGGGGGGACCCGGCGGTCTCCACCCACGCGGCCACTGTCCGGCCGCGAGGAAGTTAGTCCCCGCGCAGGTAACTGATCAGGCGCAGGATCTCGATGTACAGCCACACCAGGGTAGTCATCAAGCCGAACGCGATGTACCAGGCGTACTTGGCCGGCACGCCGGCCCGGATGGCCTGATCGGCCTGGTCGAAGTCGAGCAGCAGGCTGAACGCGGCCACACCGATCACGACCAGGCTGAAGATGATCGCCAGCGGGCCGCCGTCACGCAGCCCCAGGTTGGCGCCGAACAGGCTGGCGACGAAGTTCGCCAGCATCAGCACCAACACGCCGACCATGGCGCCCATCAGCCACTTGGTGAACTTGGGCGTGACCTTCACCGCGCCGGTCTTGTAGACCACCAGCATGCCGACGAACACGCCGGCGGTGCCGATGACGGCCTGCGTCCCAATTCCGGGATACAGCCTCTCCGTCAGGCCGGTGATACCGCCGAGCGCCACGCCCATGGCCGCGGAGTAGGTGAGCACGAGCGCCTTGTTGGAGCTCTGCTTGAAGATGACGATCAGCGAGATGACGAAACCGACGATGAACGCCGGAAGGACCACCCAGGCGAAGGACGGCCCGGCAAGCGCGGTGAGCACACCCGCGATCAGCGCCACGGCGGCGGTGATGGCGGTCTTGGTCACTACGTCGTCGACGGTGATGGGCCGCTCGGTGGGCGGGGCGCCCTCCAGGCCGGCGGGGCTGGACATCTGCCGGTAAGCGGCCGTGGCTCCGGCCGCGCCGCCAAGTCGGTCGTCGAATCCGGCGTATCCACCCTGCCCCCCAGGCAGGTTGCGGAACGCCGGGTTGCTGCTGGTGCGCACCGTAGGTCCTCCTCAGGCACCCAAGTTTTATCCCGGGGCCGTTGGTGTCCGATCACGGCCCTCACCCTTCACAACGCACCGGGTGGTTCTCAGGTTCCCTGGTTACCGGAATGTGTTTCTCAGGCAACCTCGGCGTGGTGCGTGGCGTCGAGCACAGTGCCGAGCTCCGCCGGCGACGCGTTGCCACCGGTGACAACCACTCCCACTCGCCGTCCGGCCAACCGGGAGCGCAGCGCCAGCAGGCCGGCCAGGGAGGCCGCGCCGGCGCCTTCGGCCAGTGTATGCGCGTGGGTGAGCAGCAGCAGCTGAGCGGCGCGCACCTGCTCGTCGGAAACCAGCACGAAGTCGTCGAGGCCGCCGCGCAGCACGGCCTGGGTGGTGGCGTAGCCGGCGCCGATGGCCAGGCCCTCGATGGTGGTCCGGTTCGGCCGCTCCACCAGTGAGCCGGAACGCCACGAGTCGTGCGCGGCCGGCGAGGAGGACGCCTGCACGCCGATCACCCGGCAGTTCGGCGCGACCGCCGCCGCGACCAGGCAGGCGGCCGCCGCGCCGCTGCCGCCGCCCACCGGCACCAGCAGGTACTCCAGGTCCGGCGAAGCGGTCAGCAGCTCCAGGTAGAGGGTGCCCACCCCGGCGATCAGCGCCGGCTCGTCGGCGGGGTGCACGAACCGCGCGCCGTCCCGGGCCGCCAGGGCGCGGGCGTGCGCGCCGGCCTGCTCCATGCAGGTTCCGTGCAGCACCACCTCGGCGCCCCACGCCCGCAGCGCGCGCACCTTGGTCGGGTTGGCCGGCTCGGGCAGCACGATCCGGCAGCGCGCGCCGAAACGGCGGGCGGCGAAGGCCAGCGACTGGCCGTGGTTCCCGGTGGACGCGGAAACCACGTCACAGCCCAGACCGGACAGCAGGTTCAACCCGCCGCGCACCTTGAACGCGCCGGTGGGCTGCACCTCCTCGTGCTTGAGCACCACCCGGGCGCCGGTGACCTCGTCCAGCGCCGGCGCGGCCCAGGCCGGCGTCGGCTGGAGGTGGTCGGTGAGCACGGCGGCGGCGTTGCGCACCGCCGCGAGGTCAACCCCGATGTCCATGGTTCCCAGGGTGGCGGCGATCGTCCCATCAATCCAGTGCCACTTTTCTAGCTGTTTCATAGATAGCATCGATATGTGCTGAACCTGACCAGGCTCCAGGTGCTCGCCGCGGTCGCCGAGCACGGCTCGATCACCGCCGCCGCCGCCGCGCTGCACTACGCCCAGCCCTCGGTGAGCCACCACCTGGCCCGGTTGGAGGCCGAGACCGGCGCGGTGCTCGTCCAGCGGGTCGGCCGGGGCGTGCGGCTGACCGAGGCCGGGCGGCTGCTCGCCGCGCGGGCCGGGGAGATCCTCGGCCGGGTCCAGGCGGCCGGCGACGAGCTGGCCGCGCACACCGGGCTGCGCGCCGGCCGGGTGCGGCTGGCCGCCTTCCCCTCCGCCCTCGGCACCCTGGTGCCGACCGCCGCCGCGCGGCTGCGCGCCGCGCACCCCGAGCTGGGCGTCGAGCTGTCCGAGGTGGAGCCGCCGGAGGCGCTGGAGCTGTTGCGCGCCGGAGCGGTGGACGCCGCCGTGATCTTCCGCTACGCCACCGAGCCCGACCAGGAGGACCTCCGGCTGGACCGCCTGGACGACGAGCCGGTGCACCTGGTCGGGCCGACCGGCGCGGACTGGCCGGCCGAGCTGGCCGAGCACGCCGAGGCCGACTGGATCGCCGGCTGCGAGCGCTGCCGCAACCACCTGGTCCAGCTGTGCGCGGACGCCGGGTTCACCCCGCGCATCCGGTTCACCACCGACGACTACGTCGCGGCGCAGGCACTGGTCGCCGCCGGGCTGGGGGTGACCGTGCTGCCCGACCTGGCGCTGCGCGCCTACCGGCGCCCCGGGGTGCGCACCCGCGAGCTGCCCGGGGCGCGCCGGCAGATCATGCTCGCCCGCTACGGACGGCCGCCGGACCCGCCGGCGGTGCGGGCCCTGGCGGCGGCGCTCACGACGCCCGGCGCTCCAGCTGGACGCCCCCGAAGGTGACCTCCCTGGTCATCGGGCGGGCCAGCATGTCGTGCGGGAAGCCCAGCTCGACGGCGGTGGCCCGATGCAGCCGGTCGCGCTGCGCGTCGGTGAACCGGACGTCCAGCGCCCCGAGGTTGTCCGCCAGCTGGGCCGGCGTGCGCGCGCCGATGATCGGCGACACCACCGCCGAGTTCAGCAGCGTCCAGGCCAGCGCCACCTGGGCCGGCGTCACGCCCAGCTCGGCGGCCACCTCCTTGACCACGTCCGCGATGACCAGGCCGCGCTCGGTCAGCGCGCCGTTGGCGGCGGCCACGTTCTTCCGGGTGCCGGTGGGGCTGGCCGCACCCTCGCCGATCTCCAGGTCCGCCCGGCCGTACTTACCGGTGAGCACCCCACTGGCCAGCGGGGACCACGGCACCACGCCCAGCCCCAGCTCGGCGGCCATCGGGATCAGCTCCCGCTCCACCGTCCGCTCGATCAGGCTGTACTCGATCTGCAGCGCGACCAGCGGCGACCAGCCCCGCAGGTCGGCCAGCGTCTGCATGCGGGCCACCTGCCAGGCCGGCGTGTCCGAGATTCCCGCGTAGAGCACCTTGCCGGCGCGCACCAGGTCGTCGAACGCGCGCATCACCTCCTCCACCGGGGTGGTGAAGTCCCAGATGTGCAGGTAGAGCAGGTCGATGTAGTCGGTGTCCAGCCGGCGCAGGCTGTCCTCCACCGAGCGGACCATGCTCTTGCGGTGGTTTCCGCCGGAGTTGGGGTCCCCAGGGCGGGTGGTCAGGGTGTACTTGGTGGCGATCACCAGGCGGTCCCGGATGCCCTTGGCGAACTCGCCGACGAACTGCTCCGAGGTGCCGTTGGTGTACTGGTTGGCCGTGTCGACGAAGTTGCCGCCCCGGTCCCGGTAGGCGTCGAAGATCTGCCGGGCCTCGTCCTTCTCCGAGCCCCAGCCCCAGTCCGCGCCGAACGTCATCGTGCCCAGGGCCAACGGGGAGACTCGCAGGCCGGACCGGCCAAGCGTGCGGTAGATGTCCAAGTTCATGCCCCCAGGCTGCGCCGCCCGGCGAAGATCGGTAAGGGAAGGCTTTTCCTGGGATTGCGGGTCCTACGTAGTCTGGAGTTCGTGGAGACCCGGGAGCTCGGCGCATTCCTGCGTACCCGACGGGAGCGGCTCGCGCCGAGCGAGGAGCACGGGCGCCGGCGGGCCCGCCGCACCCCGGGGCTGCGCCGCGAGGAGGTCGCCGAGCTGGCCGGGGTGAGCGTGGACTACGTGGTCCGGCTGGAGCAGGGCCGGGGCCTGCGCCCCTCCCCGGAGGTGCTCGAGGCGCTGGCCAGGGCGTTGCGCCTGACCGAGGACGAGCGCGCCTACCTGTTCGCCCTGGCCGAGCAGCGCCCGGCGCACCCGCCCCGGCGCGCCGGCCGCGCGCCGGAGTCGCTGGCCAAGCTGGTGAACGACCTTTCCCCGCTGCCCTGCATGCTGGTGGACCACCGGTTCGACATCCTGGCCTGGAACCCGGAGATGGCCGGACTGTTGATGCTGGACCTGGCCGAGGTGCCGGCGTCGCGGCGCAACACCATGTGGCTATGCATGCTCGAACCCGGGCTGCGCGAGTTCTACATGGACCGCGAGCGGATCGTCCGGGAGGGCATCGCCGACCTGCGCGCGGCCTGGGCCAGCTACCCGGACGACCGGTCCCTGGGCTCGCTGATCGAGGAGCTGACCACGAGCAGCGCGGAGTTCGCCCGGCTGTGGGACCGCCGGGACGTGAAAGTGAACGGCCGGGGGCGCAAGCGGTTGCGCCACACCGTGGTCGGCCCGCTGACCGTGGACTACGAGGTCCTCGCCCCGCTGCAGGACCTGGACCAGCGACTGGTCATCTACCGCGCCGCCGACCCGGCCTCCCGGATTGCTTTGGACGAGATCGCCCGCACAGCCCGCCGCCCCCTCGAGCTGACGGCTCCGTAACCGTTGCGTCCCGGCCGATGCCGGTTCTAAAGATTCGCTTGGACGGGCGCGGCGAGGTGTTCCTGAGACTCGAGTGACGCCCGTTGCGTTTGGTGCCCGATCGCCGACCGGCTTGCGCCGAGTGCTGGCTGAGCCCGGTCTCTTTCATGATCGAACCGGACTGGGCCAGCGTTCGCCGCCGAGCGGCAGTGGAATCACCCGCAAAGCATGATCAACAGGGACTGAGCTGCCACTCGCCGCGAGCCGCGGCCAACCCAACGCAACGGGCGTCACACAAGCCCCAGAAGCACCAGAGCCGCGCCCGTCCAAGCGGTCTTTGGAACCGGCACCGCCACGAACTAGCCGTCCGGGTCGAGCAAACCCCGCTGGTAGGCGCGGACCAGCCGGCGCGGCACGAGATGCCGCTTGCCGTTGATCACCACCGGCACCAGGTCCGGCGGCGTGGCACGCCAGGCCGACCGGCGGGTGCGGGTGTTGGACCGCGAGGTGCGGCGCTTCGGCACGGCCATCAGGCTGGCCCTCCCCGGCCCGGGCGGCCGGCCCGGTCGCCGTAGCGGCGGCGGAACTTCTCCACCCGACCCTCGGAGTCCAGCACCCGGCCGCGCCCGGTCCAGAACGGGTGCGAGTAGCTGGAGATGTCCACCACCAGCAGCGGGTAGGTCCGGCCGTCCGCCCAGGTGATGGTCCGCTCCGAGGTGGCCGTGGAGCGGGTCAGGAAGGCGTCCCCGGTCAAGCTGTCCTGGAACACCACCGGTCGGTACTCGGGGTGGATGTCCTTCTTCACTTCTCGTCCTCTCCGCGCAGGAGTTGGGCGGGGTCCGCCAGCACGGCGTCCCCGCAGGGGTCGGTGTGGAACCAGCCGAACGGGTCGGGAAGGCGCCGCCAGGCCGCCTCCCCGGCGGCCACCTCGGCGTCGGTGAGCAGTGCGCCGCGCAACGCCTCGGTGATCTCCAACGGGTCCGCGCCGCAGGTCAGCACGGTGAGCTCCTGGATCCGGTCGCCGTAGCGGGGGTGCCAGCGCAGCGCGGCGGCGGCGCGCCGCTCCGGGTCGGCATCGGCCCAGGCCTTGGCCTCGGCGGCCCGGCCGGTGGCGGCGGCCAGCCAGTCGTCCACGTAGCCGATCTGCATCCCGCCGCCGGCCGACTCCACCCAGAGCACCGCGTCCGGCCGGGTGGCCAGCCAGATCCGCCCCCGGGCCCGCACCACGCCGTCCAGCAGCACGCCCATCGCCTCGTGCAGCCGGTCCGGGTGGAACGGCCGGCGGGCGTTGAACAGGACCAGCTCCACCCCGCAGTCCGGCCGCAACGGCGGCTGGCCGCGCAGCAGCACGGCGTGCGGCCCGTCCGGGCGGCCCCGGCGCGCCGTCTCCGGCACTCGGCCCAGCGGGTCGGCCGGGTCGAGCGAGGCCAGGTCGATGCGGGGCGCCAGCGGGGCGAGCCGGGCCAGCACCGCGTTCGCCCTGGCCCGCTGCCACAGCTCGGCGAGCTCGCCGGCGTAGACGATCAGGTCGGCGAACTCGGCCTGGGCCACCACCAGCTGCGCGATGGTCCGCTCGTCGTCCGGCAGCGCGGCCAGGCCGCGGTCGGGGACCTCGTCCTCGCTGGTCGCATCGGTCAGCCAGGCGGCCGGCTCGAGCACCGTGACCACTCCGGCCAGCCGCACGTCGTCGGCCACCGGCGCGTCCTCGACCAGCACGTGCAGCAACGCCCAGCAGACCTGCTCCGGCTCGATCACCGGGTCCAGGTGCAGCACCACCCGGCCCACCTCGGGGCGCCGGGCCAGCTTGCGGATCAGCGGCAGCACGTCCTCGCGCAGCGTGCAGGACACGCAGCCGTGCGCCAGTTCCAGCGCCGCGGTGTGGTCGGCGACCACGTTGCCCGGTGGCAACCCGTGCACCCGCAACCGCCGGCGCACCACCCCGGAAGCCACCTCGGCCAGGTCGTGGTGCAGCACAGCGGTGCCCGGCTCGCCGAGCAGCCGGTCCACCACCTCGGCCACTCCATCCCTGGTGACGCCGCTGACCAAGATCAGCTCGGTATCCACGCAACCCTCCGTCCGGCCTCTGCTAGCCTCGAGTCTAGATGAAAACGAAAGTCGTTATCGAAGGAGGTCGACCAGGATGGCCCAGACCGACGCGCGGCCGCTGGTGAAGCTGCGCTCCACCGGCGGAACCGGGTTCACCTACGTCACCCGGAAGAACCGCCGCACCCACCCCGACCGCCTGGTGCTGCGCAAGTACGACCCGGTACTGCGCCGGCACGTCGAGTTCCGCGAGGAGCGCTGATCGATGGCCCGCAAGCCCGTGAGACCGGCCCGCCGCAAGCGCAATCCCCTGCTCGCCCGGGAGATCGAGGCCGTGGACTGGAAGGACGTGGCGCTGCTGCGCACCTTCATCTCCGACCGGGGCAAGATCCGCGCCCGCCGGGTCACCGGCCTCACCCCGCGCCAGCAGCGCCAGGTGGCGGTGGCCATCCGCAACGCCCGCGAGATGGCGCTGCTCCCCTACTCGTCGTAGAAAGGACCCCCGATGTCCCGGCGCTGCCAGCTGACCGGCCGCGAACCCCGGTTCGGCAAGACCGTGTCCCACTCCCACCGGCGCACCTCCCGCCGGTGGGACCCGAACGTGCAGACCCGCCGCTACTGGGTGCCCGCCGAGGGCCGGTACGTCCGGCTGCGGCTGTCGGTGAAGGCGATCAAGACGGTGGACCGGGACGGCATCGAAGCGGTGCTCGCCCGACTGCGAGCCCAGGGGGTGCGGGTCTGACATGGCGAAACGCAGCAAGATCGTCCGCAACCGGCGCCGCGCCGAGCTGGTCGCCCGGTACGCCGAGCGGCGGGCCGAGCTCACGGCGATCATCGCCAGCCCACGCGCGGACGCGACCGAGAAGGCGGCCGCCCGGCGCGAACTGGACCGCCAGCCCCGGGACGCCAGCGCCTCCCGGCTGCGCAACCGGGACGCGGTGGACGGCCGGCCGCGCGGCTTCCTGCGCGCCTTCGGCGTGTCCAGGGTCCGGTTCCGCGAGCTCGCGCACGGCGGCTACCTACCCGGGCTGCGCAAGTCCAGCTGGTGACGCTGGGTAGTCCTTAACAGTGGCCTACTAGTCCGGAAATCTTTCGAGTGGTTGGGCTAACCCCATTGGCTGGCGGCTCGTTAACAAGGGCATGACCGCTCTGCGTGACTGGGCCGCCGGCGCGCGGACTACCCACAGAGCATCCGCCCAGGTCGTCGGCGACCTCCAGGCCGACCGGGCGCTGGACCGGGCCGCCCGCCGGGTGAGTGCCGAGCGGCAACGCCTGGCCAGCGCACTGCATGACCACGTCAGCCCGCTGCTGTTCGCCATGGCGGCCCGCGCCAGACGGGCCGCCGAACGGCCGGAGACCAGCCCGGACGAGCTGCGCGAGGCACTCCGCGCGCTCACCGAGGAGCTGGAGGAGACCCAGCGCCGCCTGCGCGGAGTAATCACCGAGGCCAGCCCGGTTTCACCCGCTGAGACCGTACCCACCGCTACCCAGCGTGACCTGGACGACTTCACCGAACGCACCGGCGCCGGCACCCACCTGCTGCTGCAGGGCCGGGCCGAGCACTTGCCCCCGGCGATGGAACGGGTCGCGCTGAGCTGCCTGCGCCAGGCGCTGTTCAACATCGAACGGCACGCCAACGCCGGCCTCGTGGTGGTCACCCTGGAGTACCGGCCACACCTGTTCACCCTGGTGGTGCAGGACGACGGGCGCGGGCTGCCGGAGGGATTCGAGCCGCGCGCGGTTCCGGCCAACGGCCACCACTGGGGTTTCACCTCGATGGCCGAGAAGGTGGAACGGATCGGCGGGTCGGTGGTGTTGCGCCCGCTCGACGAGGGCGGCACCCAGCTGCGGGTCGCCCTGCCCCGCTGGACCGGGGCGCAATGAGCCCCCGGCGCATCCTGGTCGTCGACGACCACCCGGTGGTCATCGACGGGGTGCGCACCCTGCTCGCCGACTGCCCCGACCTCGAGCTGGCCGGCGAGGCCGGCGAGCTGGCCACCGCGCTGCGCCTCACCGGCGAGCTCCAGCCGGACGCGGTCATCCTGGACCTGCGCCTGCAGGGCCGGTTCGCGCCGGAGACCGCCGGGTCGCTGAAGGCCGCCGCGCCGAGGGCCAAGGTCCTGGTACACACCTCCTCGGAGCAGAACGAGCCGGTCTACGCCGCGCTGCGGGCCGGCGCGGACGGCGCGGTGTTCAAGGACGGCCGGGACCTACTGCCGGCCCTGCGCGCGCTGCTGGACGGCGGCCGCCGCTACCTGGACCCCCGGCTGCGCACCGACCAGGGCGCCCGGCGCGCCTCGGTGCCCGGCCCCGACGGCGTCGGCGCACCGGTCGTCGACCCGCTCTCCCCCCGCGAGTACGACATCCTGCGCGCGCTCGCCCTCGGGCGGTCCACCCGGGAGATCGCCACCGAGTTCTACCTGGCGGAGAGCACCGTGCGCGGCTACACCAAGGGACTGCTCACCAAGCTCGGTGTGCGCAACCGGATCGAGGCCTTAGCCGTCGCCCGGCGCGCTCAGCTGATCTGAGCGACACTGCTCCAGAGGTGTGACAACTTCGAGACGGTCGCTTACTTAGCGTTATCAATCTATCTCGATTTGACCTCTTCGAGCGGTTTTATACAAACTAATGGGCGAGTACGCACGCTCTACGTGATGCCCCCGTAGCCCAATCGGCAGAGGCAAGCCCCTTAAAAGGGCCTCAGTGTGGGTTCGAGTCCCACCGGGGGCACGTACAGCATCCACACTATTCCCGTGGGTGGCCTCCTGGCCTGGGGTTTTGCGTGTGGATGGTATCACCTCGATGATCCTTTCTGCGGCGTGGGTGATCTCATGTAGGTGATCAACTGGCAGAGTGATGGTGATCGTCACCTCGTCGTTGTCGTGGAGTTGGACGTTGAGCTTGGTGATCTCGAACAGCCAGCGCAGCAGTGGTTCCGGCGCGTGGCGTAGGTCGAGTGCGAGGAGCGGCAGCGCGGTGAGCAGGTTCACATCGTCCTGGGTGGGCCGTTGAGGTTCGGCTTGGTCGGCCTCGTCTAGTTCGGCGATCACGGCCAGCGCGGTTGTCTTCTCCGCTTCAAGGTTGTTGTAGCGCTCCCGCAGAGCCTTGGTGAATGGCTCGTCCGGGTCGCCTTCTTGAGCTTGTGTGAGCACTGAATCTTGCTGCCGGGTGATCTTCGCGATGTGCTTTTGCAGCCGGGCCCGTTCAGCTTGCCGGGCTCGGGTCTCGCGGTCGTCGAGCGTGTCCAGGTCCGCGGTGAGGAGGTCTTGGCGGTACGGGCCGAACACCCGCTCAGCGAAGAACCGAGAGATCGCGTCGAGTAGCGCGCTCTCGCGTAGGTAGACGGTCTTGGGGTGCCCCTCGTACTTGTCGGGGCGGGCACGGTTGTTTTCGGCTGGGTAGCACAGGTAGTAGGTGTGGCCGTTGCGCATGGTGCCGCCCATCCGCCGGCCGCACTGATGCGTCAGCATCCCGCGCAGCAGGTAGGTGCGTTGGGTCGCCGGGTGGGTGTTGGGTTCGCTGCTGTCTCGCGAACCGCGTTTGGCCCATCTGCGGGCGGAGATCTCGTCATACATCCACTTCGGGATGAGCGGTTCGTGGACCGGTTCGGGCGACCACACCCACTTGACGGGGTCGTTCACCTTGCCGCCCGCGGAGCGGCTAGCCCGGCGGTTGAACACCTGGTAGCCGGTGTACTTGGGGTTTTGCAGGATTTCCATGATGCTCGTCTTCCCCCACACTCCCCGTGCCCGGGCTTTGATAGTCGGCTCAGGTGGCGGGTATTTGTCGAGATCGGCGTTGAGCCGATCCGCGATGGTGTCGTATCCGATCTTTTCGTAGTAGCGCCACAACGCGATCTGCGTGACCGTCTCCCCGCGTGCGTCGTCGGGCTCCAGCCTGGTCTTGACCAGACCTTTCGCGGCTTTTGTTGGGTTGGGGTGCCGGTAGGTTTTTGCCCGGTAGCCGTAGCAGGGTTTACCGATGTTCCAGCCATCGCGTACGTGGGTGCACAATCCGCCCCAGGATTGTTCGAGGGTGTTTGCCACTTCCCATTCCGCGACGGTCTGATTGATCCGTCGTTGCAGGATTCGCTGTGCCCAGCTCCCGGACAGGGTGATCGGCTCGTTCGACGCGAACAGCGGCACCCCGGCCTGTTCCAGCTCACGCTCAATGGAGAGGCTTTCGAAGGTGCGCCGGGCGACGCGGGAGACGCTCTCGCAGATCACCACGTCGAACCGCCGGTCCGGCCGCGCGGCTTCGGCCAGCAGGTCCGTGATACCCCCGTCGCGGGCGATGGGGATGTCGAACCGTTCGTAGTCACTGCCCTGCCCGCGCTGGTCCAGCACGAGCCGCCCTGACTCCACGTCGTAGAAGTGCGCCACCACCAGCCACGCCTCGGGTAGGGCGTTGCGGCAGTTCCCGACCTGGCGAATCATCGATTGCCGGGGGTCTTGCTGGTCCTCGGTCGAGCAGCGGCTCAGGATCGCGACTCGGACCTCACCACGACGCAGCTCGACGGGCAGCCCCATCGGGGAGACCTCATAGTCCGATAGCCCTGATGGGCCGGACACTGGCACCCGCGCGGACACCAGCCCGGCGGGGCGGCGTAGCGGTGCGTGCGGCAGCTTGAACGCACTCCCGGCCTCTGGTGCTGGCGGGTCGATTCCCCGATCAGTCACGTGTGTTCTCCTCCTGCTCACCGCGCCGGCCGGCGTCCTTTTCGCGGTGTTCGAGTGCCCATTTCAACAGCTCTCGTGTGACCGCCGCGAGTTCGGATCGCACTCGCTCTCCTTCCGGTCCGCTCACCGTGTTGATTTGCCCGGTGTAGCGCCGTTGGGTACCGCGTTTCCGGGTCTCATAATAGCACCATTCGGCCTGGTCAACACCAGTATTCGGCGATATCGCGGGTATCGGATCGGTGAGATGTGCGGCCGGTTCGGCGGGCGGTCGGGGTCGGGGAATAAGGTTCGCGGTGTCAATTGGGCGGTATTTGCCAGAGTGGTCGGCGCCGGTTTGTGTGGAGGTTCGCGGCTCGTTGTTTGGGCGAGACCGAAGAATCTCGCGAGTCGTCTCGCGAGATTGTGTGTCTCGGGTGTCTCGCGAGACATGTGGTTGCTTGGCTCGCCGGGATTCTCGTCTCCGGTCTCGGTCTCGCTGCCGGTCTCGGCGTGGCGTGCGGAGGTCTCGGCGCTCCCGCGGTGCGCGGTGCGCGCCCGGCCGTTCGGGTTCCGGGTGGCCGGGTTCGGGGCGACCGGGCTCCGGTCGGGTCGCCGGGCTGGCTGGGCTGCTGGTGTCCGCGCGGCGGGCCGGTCTACGGACTGGCTGGAGGCCGGGAGATGAGGGCTCAGCATCCTGTGTCACCCGGCCCCGCCTCGCTCGGCTACGCCGCTGCCGGACGGGCAGGACCGAGTGGTCGGTCCTGGGTGGTTCGGTCGGTCTTCGCGCATGAGAGCCAGCCCCCTCTGGATCCACCGCCCGCGCCCCCGCGAGGGGATGCGGGCGAAGCCATCGCGGACATACGCGGCGGGCCGTGCTCAGTACTCCACATCAAACGCGATGCCGACGCGTACGCCGGGCGACTCAGAAGCCGCCACACAGACACCGCTACCACAACCATCCGAGCTTATCCACAAATGGTCGGGAATTGTGTGCGATTGCAAACGCTATCCCATCTATCGGCAACTCTTAGTTACCTCATGGGCGACAATCGGTGACATGGACAGAAACCGCGACATGGCGGGTGCGCTCGCTGGTACAAACCTGGAACAAATCTAACGTAATTCTCATAATGATGCAATACGGGCGGCGTTTCGTCCGTCGTTTCCCGCGTCGTTTCGTCCGCTGATTCCGTTGATGATGAAAGATGCCCTGGTGGCTGTTTTCCCAGCTCAGACCCAGTTTTCTTGGGCGGCCGGTCACGCCGTGACGTCTGTCTGGCTCTGACGCGAGTCACGAGCCGCGTCCTGTCCGGCTAGGGTTCCGTCCCCCGCCGAGGGGTTGCGGGTAGCCTCGGCCCATGACCTCCGACGCGTGGTTACCTAACGCCGGACTAACGCCGTGGCGGTGTTAGTCCGGCGTTAGTCGAGCGTTAGGGGTGCCATTGGGGGTGCCACTGGTCCGCCGTTGGGGGTGCCACTTAGAGCGGCACCCCCAACGGCACCCCCGCAGCCCGCCGTATTCGCAGCTCACGCCGCGCCTAACGCCGCGCCGTTTATGGCGCGACTAACCTACAGGGTTACCCATTCGTACACCCACAATGCACCGTCGTCCGACGTGGACACCCATGCCGGGAGGCTTAGGGGTTTGCGAGGCCGAGCCTTTCAAGGGTCTGCTGGTGGCGTCGTTCGAGCACAGTGGGCTTGCCGCTCGGCTCGGTGCCGATCACACGGGCGAGTTGGAGCAGTGTGCAGCGCTCGACATGGACGCCGGGTGGCGGATTCGCTAGGAGCCACACCGGCCCCGCCGGGCCGGCCGGGTCGCCGTAGTCCCGTGCGGTGGTCGCGATCGGCATGATCGTTGGTGGAAGGCGCGCCAGCTCCGCGCGTAGCCCCTGCTCCCGGCGGGTGCTGTGCAGCGAGAACAAGATCACGCCTTCCAGTAGCTCGGCCTCCGCGTCATCTCGGCCGACATAGCGTTCGATCTTTTCCGCGACCCGTGACAGTGGCTCGGTCCCGGTGTCGTACTCCAGGTAGAACGCCAGTGCGATCCCGCGCGCCCGCCAGCATCCGTAGCCGTCCGGGCGCATGCGTAGCCCGGACCCTGGCTGGTTGAATCCCCCGTGCGGGTTCCGAAGGAACGTCTTCTCGTAGTGCGTGCACACCTGTTGTTCGCTCAGCCACCGACACAGCCCTTCCCCGCGCCAGGTGTTGGGTGCGCGCAACGCGGCGCGGCGGGCGTGGCTGGCGAGCTGGGTGAAGAAGTCGTTCACTCCCAGCAGGTGCCCAAGCTTCGGTGAGGCCGCGAGCCGCTCCAGTCTCGTCTGGTGCGTCCGCGGTGAGGGTGGGTCCTCCCCGCGCGTCGCCGTCATCATCCGCGCGCCCGCGTAGCCCAGGGTGTAGCGCCACGGTTGCGAACCGCCGCCGAGTAGCGGGTACCGGAACCGCCACACGACCCCCAGCTCGTACAGCTCCGCCATACGGTGCTGAGCGCGCCGTAGAGACCCGAACTCCAACGCCGCTATCTGATCGGTGGTGAGCACGCGGTGCGTCTCCAGCAGCGCCAGCAGCGCCCGGTCCCGCTCGGTCAGCCGGGCCAGCAGCGCCCCGGCCGGCTCCCCCGCCCGCCCGCCGGCACGCCCGTCCGGGCCAGCACGGGCACGGGGCCGGGCACGGCTGGCTGTCCGCGCGGAGCGCGGTCCAGCTACGTCTGAACTACTTCTCTTCTCTGAATCTCTCTGCCCACGGCTATACCTAGTATGTCGGGATCGCGTGACCCCGCCGGGGTCGGCCGCCGCAGAGCGTTGACCAGGGACTTTGCCGTTGTGACCTGCATCTTCGGGTGCGTTTGGGGCGGCGTCTCCAGTACGCCGAACCGGCGCCGCCCCAAACGCCGGACCATCCGCCGCCCCATCCGCACGCCGTGCCCGCTCAGCCGCCACGACAACACCTGAGCAACGCCCGAGCAACAGCCGCCACCATGCCGATCACCGCGATCCGGTCACCGCGCCGCCGCCGTCGTCGTTGACCGACTCCACGCCGTCCCAGTCCCTTCCGAGCGGGTCCGGCACTTCCGACGGGTCATAACCCAGCAGCCGCAACCGCGCGGCCACCGCCGGCCCGGATCGCCTCATCACCTCGCCCATGCTGACTATGTCCCGGCCGCCCTCCCGCCAGACCGCGCGCAACCGCTCATCCTCCTCAGCGGTCCACGGCTTCCCCTTCCGCGCGTACCGTCCCGTGATGTCCCGAAACAGCGACTCGTCGTCTTCCTGGCTTGACTTCTTCGCGCCCGGTTTGCCCGACCTGCCGCCGGCCGGCCGGGTTTCCTCCCATGCGGCGCCCAACGCCAACAACAACGACCGCGCCGACACCTGGAACGCACACGCCCGGTCGCCGGCGCCGCGCTCCCGCCAGTCCAACCGCGCCATCTCGCCATCCAGCGTCAAGCGCAAAACGCCCTCCGAGGGATCGGCATACTCTTCCTTTTCCCAGCTCAACGCCTCAAGCGTCTGTTCTTGGATCATGTCGCCCATGCTGGCAGGCCGACCCCCGGCCCGTGGGCCAAACGGAAAAACCCGCACGAAAAAACGCGGCCGATGGATGCCCTCTGGGGCATGTCGGGAGACCGGCCGCCCACAACCAAAGCAGCACCAACCAGCGGAAACCGGCCATGCGAGGGGAACCGTTTGGAGAGCGTTCTAGCCGGACCCCAACCACATCACGGCGGCGGCGTCTCCGGGTCCGGCTTGGGTGATCAGGCAGTGGCCGACGACCTGGCCGCCCAACTCGCACCTTCGACGGGATAGCCGTCGGAGGCGTCGAAGGCGTGCGTGGAAACTAGCGCGGCGGCGCACGCGGGAATATTGACATCCTGGCGTGACCGTACTACCAACCCAGACATCAGTCCCCCACTTTTGCTTCCCCCGGAGGGCAAAGGGGGTATCGGACCTGGAGCTAGAGGCGAGGAAACTTTACCGATCGTCTTTAGTCAGGGCTGATAAGTGAGTAGAGCAGGGAATCGCGCCAAGCATGGTTCGTAAATACATGATCTCGCAGGCGGCCTTCGTACTGGAATCCTAAATTTTCGATGAGCGCGATGGATGCCGCATTGTCCGGGCCAATAGCTGCCGTTATTCGGTGCAACTGAAGATTCTCAAAGGCGAACCGGAGGATAGTTCGCGTTGCATCCATGGCGTAGCCATTCCGCCAGTGGGACGCCGCGACGGCGTATCCCAGCTTCGCTGCCCGAACGCCAGTAAGGCCTAGCCTAGTAAATCCGACAAGCCGGTCATCGTGCAGGCGTGCTATTGCGAGATAGTATTCGACACGAGGCTGAGATTTTGCGCGTTCGATTGCTCCGGTGAGCATTTCATGTGCCTCTTGGCGAGACCTCGACTGAAAGGAGAGGAACTTCGTGACGCGATCGTCCCCAACCACGGCTAGCGTATCGTCGAGATCGTCCATTCGAAATTCGCGGAGCTGAGACCGAGAACCTTCGAGGTGGACGGGATGATTCACGGTAGTGGGTGAGGTCGAGGTCACTTGGGGAGCGCCAGACGGTTAGTGCCGAATTCTTGGGTGGCATCACTGAGTTCGGCGACAAGGTGTGTATCGTGATCGAGCGTTCCGAGGGATTGCTTTACGAAATTAACGGAGCTAACGATTCCATGGATTCTGCGGGCTGGGGGGAGTTGGAGCACGGGTGCCAGTGCTTCGAAAGCGCCATCAATCTCGGCGAGTTCGATGCGTGCTACAGCGAGTGCACACCTTGCGCCAGCTTCGTCACTAAACGCGTATTCGTCCTCGGAAGCGTTCTGGTAGGCGTCAAGAGCCTCAAGCGCTTGTTGTTCAGTCGACGCCGCGTCCTCGACTCCACCCCACCGGAGAGCGTCCGCCGCGTAGTAGAGCTGGCGAGGTCTGGCGAAGGTGCAGAGCCCGCCAAGATCGTCCATCTCGTCTGGCTGCACGTGCTCGCGTGATTCGGAGGCCTCCGCGATGCTGGTCCGAGCATCGGCCATCCGGCCTAGGGCAGCGGACGCGCGTGCTCGATTGGCCAGCAACCACACGGAGCTTGTTCCCCGGCCACGGCTGGCGATTGTCGAGCCTTGCTCGGCATAGCGCACTGCCTCGTCGAGTCGCCCGGCCCAGTAGCAAATCATGGACTGAAGGCCTCGTGTCCATGCACGGAGGCCATCATGTCCGGCTTGGTCGGCACAGACATGTGCCGTTCGAGCCTGCGTCAGGGCGTCATGGGAAGAACCCAGGTCGTGAGACGCCTTCGCCATGAGTCCGGAGACGACTCCAGCGAGCAAGTACAGATCACGGGTGTGCTCGGGACGCTGCCGGCCCTCAAGGAGCGTAAAGGCCTGAGCTTGGGTCTCGACGATGTCGCTGAGCAGTACCTCCAATGGTTCCAGAGGGTAGGCACGGGTCAGACGCCGCACATCATCCGTGAGTTGATCTAGGGACTCGCTGCCCACGTTGACGGCCTCCGCTTTGATCAGGAACGCGCGTGCTCGTTCGGCTCCGACTGCGATTAGTTGCTCTTGCCATCTGTGCTGCTCATGGTGGCGCGCATCGATGATCCGTGCGCCTGGCGGCGGTGGATGACCGTAGGGAGGGCCGAGCAGCCGAGTCGCGGGCTCCCCGAACATGCGCTCAAGAACGGCTTGCGCGCGTGGGTAAGGCATGTTCTTCAAAGCGCCGGCCACCCACCGGTAGGCCTGCCGCGCAGAGAGCACCTCACCGGCGGCGCGTTCGTAGTGTGCACGGAACTGATCAACCGTGAGGTGCCGCTGCGACAGGATCTGTTCGAGACGAGTCCGTGGTGTCCCGGACTCAGTCACGGTGCCCGTCGGCGCCTTCTCGCGATCATCTGTCACTCGCTCACCGTACGGCGCCTGGGACGACCGGCGCGACCCCGCAATCGTAAGGAGTCAGAAGAAGTCACGAGAAGGCATCTCCGCGTCATTCCGAGGTCGGGAAGGTTCTGCAACCGTCGTCTTTCGTGAGGACTGACGTGAACTCCCGGTTGGTGGTCGGTGCCGTGGTTGGAAACCCGGCCGTCACCCGGTATCAATCTCCGCGCGCTGATGCCCTCACTCCGAGTGCGGATTTCGAGATGAAACGGGCGACAGGCGCGTTGAGTAGTGAGGAAGTGCGACCCGCGAAGTGCGTCCCCCTAAGTGAGCCGTTTGGTTGGGTCAGCTTGAGTGATGTGGTCGGGTGGCTGGCCGCGTCGTGCGGGTATGGCCCACGGGCGCGTTGCAGGCGGTGCGGTCGCCCGGCTCCGTGCATCTCGGCGGGTGCGCGATGACCAGCGAGATATTCGTGCGGCCGGTCGCGTTCTGGTTTCTCAATGATGTGGTGATGGCTGAGATGGATCGGCGTCTTACCGTCGAGGAACTGGCGCTTGATGCTCAGTACGCCTACATGATTCAGCGGGATGGGTTGGTGGGTGTCGCGGCGCATACTTGGTTGCACGAGCCTAAGCGTTGCGGCGGGCAGTGGTGGTGCATGGCGCCGGACTGTCGAGAGTTGTGGGTATGTAAGTCGGTTCGGCGTGCATGGAAAGCGCAGCGACGGATAGAGCGGGGGCTCCCGTGTCCGTTGTGATCTCTAAATGCGAATGCTTTTTGCCGCTCGACATCCCGGGCGATGTGAAGTCGTGGCGGCCGGACCGTGAAACAGACCCTGGCCCGACGTTTCGAGCCTTCGCTCGCCATGGCGAGGACCCGAACCAGCGGCGGGTTGTCCGCGTTCACGACGGATTCAATGAAGAGGGCTACGAAGTGAACTACTACGAGAATATCACTGAGCCGATGAGGTGGTGGCAGATTGGGAAATGCGTTCTCGGCAGGGCACATTCCGTGGTTGAAGTCCTGTGTGAGTACGGCACGTGGCGGGTGGCGCCACCCGATTATTGCGGTTGAGACAACGTGGCGACCAGTCCGATAGACGAATTCGGGCTGGACCTGCAAGCGTGAAATAACACCGGTAGTGAGCGTGTGGAGGCGAACATATGGAGGTGCCAAGATGAGGCCCAAGCTCATCGCCAGCCCCTACCCCGATGGCCACCTGGTGGTCAGTCCCGGCCAGGAAGGAGGGATCAAGCTCGGCGTGAACAAGTACGCCGAGCTGCGCGACGCCGCGTCCACCGCCCCCGTGCCAGGCTGGCTGACCGTTGCCGCCCGCGCCAAGTGGGGAATGGACGTGACCGGGAGGGACGTCGGGGACACGGTCATGGTGCGCCCGGATACCCCGTACGGCTACGCCCGCGCCAGCTACGAACTCAACCTCGGTTGCAACTACGACTGTGATCACTGTTATCTCGGTGAGAAGCTGTTCGCGGGTCTGGAGTGGTCCGGCCGTGAACGGCTGCTGGACATCATGGCTGAGGCCGGCGTTCTGTGGCTTCAGCTCACCGGGGGCGAGCCGCTGATCGATTCCCTGTTCGCGGAAACGCTCGCCTACGCGTACGACCTGGGGATGATGATCCAGATCTCGTCCAACGGGTCGCGCTTGCACCAGGAGAAGACCCTTGACCTGCTGAGGACCTACCGGCCGTACCGGCTCACGCTCAGCCTCTACGGGGCGACGGAGCAGTCCTACGACGGGATGACTCGGAGCAAGGGAGCGTTCAAGAGGTTCATGCGCGGGCTTGAGGCCGCCCATGAGGCCGGGCTCGCGATGCGGATCAACTGCGTGCTGTCGAAGCACAACGCGCACGAGCGCGACGAGATGACGGCGATAGCCGACCGGTACGGCATCCCGTCGTTCGAGTACACCAACATCACGCCGACGATTCACGGCACTGGTGAGGTGCTGCCCAGCCAGGCGCGGGAAGTGCTACGTAGGCACGACCCCTACACCGGATGCAACGCCGGGCTCACCCACTTCCATGCCGACCCCCACGGGATGGCGAGCATCTGCAAGATCGGCCGCGAAGAGCAGGTGAACCTCCTCGACGAGGGAGTGGAAGGCCTCCGCAAGCTCGCTGTGATCGGCGACCGGCTCACCACCCGCCACGGCGGGTGTACGGGCTGCACCCTGCAGAAGACCTGCGGGACCTGTATGCCGCTGGCCAACCTCTACCGGCAGGCCAAGGCCCCGCTCGAAACCTACTGCCAGCACGGCAGTGGACCGCTGTCTGCCAGTTCGAGAGGGGGTGAATCATGACCGCTGTTGCCGTCGAAATCCTCCCGGCCCCACCGGAGCCTGCCACGCTGGACCCGGACGCCGTGGAACTCGTCGCCGACACCGACCGTCTCATGGTGATGTGCTCGTGCAGTTCGTCCAGTGATGTCCCCTACCAGTGATCGAGTGACCGCTACGGGCAGCCCGGCGTGGTCGTCGGGCTGCCCGCCCTGTCGAGTAAGGATCACCGTTGGCGCACCGTATCCAGTGGGCTGACCTGCCCGGCTGTCTCATCGAATCGATCAGCGCACGGACCGGGCCGATCATCTCGGGCACTGCCGTGACCGAGGGGAAGAACTCGCCGCTCGCCGCGACCGTGGAGACCCTCGACGGCAGAGTGTTCGTCAAAGGACTGCCCTCTGATCACCGAATGGTGATCACTCAGGCCCGTGAGGCCGCCGCCGCGCCCCTGGTCAAAGGGATCTCCCCGGAACTGCTGTGGCAGTTCGACGAGGCCGGGTGGAACGTTCTCGGCTTCGAGCACATCGACGGCCGGTCAGCGCACTACCAGCCTGGCTCACCCGACATCGATCTGGCCGTCGAACTCATGCATGCCCTCAGCGTCATCGAGATCCCGCCTGGTCCTGGCCCGTGGAAACCCATCCAGACCCGCTTGCGAACCTACGTCGACAACCCCGCCGACGCGGCGGCCCTAGCCGGGCAAACGCTCACCCACACCGACTGGATGCCCGACAACATCATCATCTCCCGCGGACGCGCCTGGCTGATCGATTGGGCATGGGCCACCCCCGCACAATCCTGGACCGACCCGGCGAGCTGGCTGATCAAACTCATTGCCCACGGCCACAGCATCACCGCCGCCGAAGCCATCGCCACCCGGCTACCCGACTACGCTAGCGCTGACCCGGCCCATATCGCCGCGTTCGCCCGCGCGACCGCGAACATGTGGAACGAGATCGAGCGCGACCATCCGATCCCGTGGGCAACAACCATGGCGTCAGCCGCTCGCGCGTGGGCACGGCACCGTGAAGCCCTGCATCGCTAGTGCGTTGACCACATACGTTCGCCGGGTTTGATCATGCGGCGATGCGGGGTCGGCCCCAGCGTTGCTGGCGTTCACTGCGAACCCGGGCTCGTTCACGGCGTTGCGCGGCCAGGACGTCGGGGTGGCGGGCGTTGGCGTTGCGCCAGCGCAGGTAGGCGTGTAGTTCACGGGCCAGGACGGTGTGGTTGGGGTGGTTCGAGGCGCCCATGACGAAGGTCCGCAGCGGCCCGAACTGGGCCTCGATCGGGTTGGCCCAAGAGGCGTAGGTCGGGGTGAAGCACAACTCGACTTTGTTGCGGGCCGCCCAGGCCCGGACCGCGGGAGTCTTGTTCGCCGACAGGTTGTCCGTGAGCACGTAGATCGGTGCGCCGTCCGGGCGTGCTGCTCGGATGGACTTCAAGGCGGCGAGGGTGTGATCGCCGCCTTTGCGGCGCCGGATCACACCCCACAGCTGGTCATCGCCAAGGCTGTAGCAGCCGTGGAAGTAGCGGATGCCGTGCGTGCGCGTATAGGTCGCCGGCAGCCGGGTCGGGTGCGACTCGGGCGCCCAGGTGGCGCCGTGGCAAGGCCGGATGGACAGCGGCCCGAACTGGTCAAACGCGAAGCACCGGTTCGCCAATCGGCTGGTCACCTCCTCGATCCGGTCCAGCTTGGCGTCCTTGTCCGGGTCGCGCGACTCCTTCCAGGTCCGCGTTCGCTGGAACGACACCCGATGCTCACGCAGCAGCTGGCGCAGCCGCTCACGACGGATGCGCACCGGCCGGTCCGGGTTCTCGGCCAGATACGCGGCGAGCTTGCGCACGCTCCAGTGCGTGAACGGGCGCTCGAGCTTGCCCGGGCGGGTAGTGGCCGTCGCGACGATGAACGCGATGTCCTCATCACTGATCAGGCGGGGACGGCCTCCCGCCCACCGAGGGTCCAGCGCGGCCAACCCCCGCTCGTTGAACGCGTGGATCACGTCCCGGACGGTGTCCTCATCCGCCGCGACCAGCCGAGCGATCGCCGGAACCGGGGTGCCCGACGCGGACGCCATGATGATCATGGCTCGGCGGACCCGGATCGAGCCGTGTTTGCCCCGACGCACGATCCGCGTCAACCGCTGACCCTCCGCATCGGTGAGCCTGCGCGCTCTGACCGGTTCTGCCATCCAGACCCTCACCCTCGGTCCCGACCTGACGTCGGATCGAGAGTGGGATCAACACAACCCCGCACCCGGGACGCTGCCCGGCGTGTCGCCAACCCGGTGAACGTTCGTGGTCAACGCACTAGCCACTCGATCGCGTCCCTCGCCCGGCACTAGCGGACCACATCGGTGATCAACTTCGCCGCCTGCGTTGGCGGGCCGTCAGCTCGGGCACCGCCAATCATGGGACATCCAAACCGGGGCCGAGCTACAAGGAGCGCCCATGACCTGAGTAAACTCGTTGCCGTTCTGATAGCAGATCGGCGAGGCACTATGAATGCTCGTGAGATTGCAAGTCTTGCCGCCCTTGCGACGGATGTTTGGAACTCATCCGACATCGACATGGGCAGCCTTCCGGCGTGGATCGGCCTCGGGTCACTGGTGCTAGCCGTCCTGATCTTCGGACGTGATCGAATAAGCGCCGCCCGAGCACAGGTCGATTTGGTTAGCGCCTGGGCAAGCGTCTCGTACGAACGACGCGCGCCTTGGCAAGCACCCATGATTAAGAAGTGTGAAATTTCTGGATCTATTCGCAATGCCAGCCAACTCCCGATCCGGGTAGTACAAGTGGCGTGGCAGGCCGAGACACGCTGGCTGATTGAAGATAAAACACAATCGCAATACCCGAAAGGACCAGGAATCTGGTCCGAGGTATCCGGCACCGCGCCGCCAAGCAATGTACACGATCACATAGACGTGCCCCCTCAGGAAACCGTCGAGATACCACCTTTTGAAGTCGACATCAGCAACGCTGCTCCTCCAGACGCGGCGCAGCTCTCTCCGACTAACGGCGTCCAAGTGCGGGTCAGGTGGCTTCTGGTGGTCGACAATTCGGGGCGTCGCTGGGAGATACGTCCCGAGAAAGGCGACCGCGCAAAACGGGTCCGGCAGCCGTGGTGGAAACCCGAAAGCCCGATGCCACACCAGTGGTAGATGAGGTTCGAGCTGTTATCGCTAAGACCTACGCCACCGAGTTCTGAACGTGCTTCGTGGCGTCCTCGGCGCGCCCACACATACGCGATCTCCGCTTCCAGGCATAGCGAGCGTTATATCTTCGGCTTGGGTCTACGAGAGCGACGGGCGCTAGCTCGCAGGGAGGTAGCAAAAGCGATGAGCTGTTCCAGGCTCCCCAGTTCCAAAATCCGCCGAACTGCATATCCGATGGCCTCATCTGAGTAGCCTTTATGCGCGACCCACGCCAGCATCTGATCCACATCGACGGTTCTGGGGCGCCTCTCACCGATCGGCGGTTCGTTTGGCTCAGGGATCACGGGCAGTCTCGGACTTCGACTGCTAGCAGTGCGTTCCGTTCCCGCAAGGCGATGCTCGCGCGCCTGGGAAACCTGTTCAACTTCAGGAAGCAAATTCAATTCTCGATGACTACGCTTGCCGCGACGCATAGGTCGGGCGCTATCGGGGAGCAAACGGAGAACTGGGCGTTGCTTCAGGAGAAAAGTAGGACCAAAGTCGCTGCGCATCCATTGCCAGACCGCAGAACCCGCAGACAATCGATCGCTATTAGCGAGTGCCTGTAGCCAGCCTAGGCCTGCTAGCGCGGGTTCACCATCAACCATCCCCACGGCGTCAAGTTGTTTGCTAGGCGGCACCCAGTTGATAGGGTCAGGATAATTGAGCGATGCTCCCGGCTCTCCGAATGCTAGTCCCGTGAGTCTCCGCGCTTCTGTAACAAGGTACTGCGAATCTTGTAAAGGCGTTGGATCAGGCACGTCCGTTACAGCTCCGACGAGAGCTGCTGCCATCGTCGCGATCGTATCGGTGTCAGTCCCTACTGCTTCCGCAGCAACCAGCGAGCATCTTGCGGGGTCAACTGGATAAGCGGCTGCAAGGGCCAGCGACGCGATAACCGTAGCCGTGCCGCTTCCTCGAACCGAGGGATCGGCGAGGCTTAAGGAAGAAACGAACGAGCTGTATGCTTCATTTCGCGCCGACGCATCCTGCTCCTTTTCGGCATGCTGTAGCGCACGAACTACCGCGATCGCCGCAGGGAGCATCTCGCGGCATTCATCAACGATCTCGTGCCACGCGGTATTGAAGCCGTAGCCAACAGCCTGCTCCCACGATGGGCGCCACAATGAAGAGAGTTGCGGATGTTCGTCGATAAGGTTGACAGCCTGCTCCGTCATCTCTAACAGCGTTTGCCATTGGCCGGTACCCGGCGTATTTCCACTTTCGAGTGCGGTTCCGAGCGCAACCGCATGAAGAACGGCACCAACAAGCGCCCGCGGGTGACCGTGCGTGCTGACTACGTTCACGATTACGTCAGTAATGTGTGGGCCTAATGTGGCAGGTCGAGGAGCTGCCCACACGTGTGGCTGCACACGCATCGCTCCACCGTTTCCTCCAGCTTCGACCCACCCCGGATAGAAGTTGGCGAACCACGACGTGCCCGACTTTGCCAGGTTGGCCGCTGCGGTTTTTGTGGCGCGTCCGCCGCCGAGGGCGTAAGCAGGCCACACAGCCAACTCGACTCGCGCGAATGCGTCAACGTCGAAACCGTGCTCTGAAATTGCCCGGCACGTGGATAGTCGAAGTTGAGTATCGTCCGAGTAGGAGCCAGCAGGAAGTTTGGCCTGTACTCCAAAACGGCCACCGACGCGTCGGGTCCAGGTCACCGGGGCTCGCATCGGTTCGCCACCGAGCCTCTGCCGCAACCCCCGCTGGTCGGTCAGCTCGCTTATGAATCCGAGCGCATCTGCCCACGCAGACCACAACATCGAGCCGATCGCGCTCCGCGCGCGCGCCTGTGCATGGGATGCGTTGGTCACTGGAATACCTCTGGGCGATGTTCGACGGGCACGTGTGGCACCGCGCTGAAGAGCGGCAGCAGACTCCTGACGTAGTCGATGTTCTCCGGATCGCGCACGTAGACCTTACGAAGGTACGTTACGGGTACAGCTCGTGGATAAAGAACTTCAGCTTGAGGATCAGTTGTGTAGTAGGTGGGCAAGTCAGGCGGCCGAGCAATCCGGCTTCCATACCACCCCCATTCTACCGTAGGTGCGAATAGCGCGGCGAGCCCCCCGACGCCGACGCCGCGTCGAACACAGGCAGTATATGTATTGTTAGTCGTCGTGAAATAAATGGACGGACGCACTAACAACGACGCATCAAACGAAAGGACCACCCACCACAGCTCTTCTTCTCCATGCCAATTCTCCGAGACACCGAGCATCCTTCCATTAACGCGACTGATCGAGAGATTGACGTAATCGGTCCAGTTGGCGTCTTTCAGTCGATCTGCACAGTTGAAGGTCCGAATATGTTCAATATACTTATTTTCTTCGAGACGATCACGAGAGAGCACTTCGCCCGAGGCGAATATTCCCAGCAATCCCTTATTCGTTGTAAAATGCAGGACCTCTGTGATATTTCTCTGAGCAAGATAGGCAGCTAGCTGCGGGTCAGTAGATCGCGCGGATTGCACATTCACAGCGCAACCAGATCGTACGTGCCGGGCTTTAGTAGGCGCAGGACCGTTGACGGATCGTCAGGCTTAAAGCCGAGAAGGACTGTCTTTCGTGCACGGCCCACTCCCATCGCTATGAGGCGTCTCAAGGTATCGAGGTGGACGTCGCCCTGACCCTCTCCATGTGGCGTAACCTCTTGGTTGAGCCCTGCAAGAACGACGTGGTCGAACTCCAGACCCTTCGCAGAATGCAGAGTGGATAGCGCTACAGCTTCAGTACCAGTCGGCCACTTACTCGACCGGGTGAGTTCGGAAAACTCGATACCATTCTGCGCCAGCGTCGATCTCAAGTATGAGAACCAATTGCCACCACGGGGGTGCAGAAAAGCTATCGACTCGGACGTGAAGTCAACCTTTGCGATGAGCTGTTCGAAGATGTAACTTATCTGAGCACTGTAAGGGCCAGCCACTACAACGGGCTTCGGACCTCGAGCGGAACATGCACTGAAGTCCGGCAACTCGCCGTCTCCGTCTGGAGGCAGGTCCTCCACCAGCGGCCTAGCAAAGGCCGCAATTTCTTGAGTATTACGATAGTTGCGTTTCAGTGTATGAGATTTCGTCAGACTAAGCCCTACCTCTTTCCATGTAAAATAGCGAGGGTAAATCCGTTGGGTAGAATCCATCACACACGTCAGCGAGAACGGATCGGCGAGGTGCTTGATCACGCAGCGTATCTGATTCGCTGAGAAATCCTGCGCCTCATCTATTATGACAACATCCCAGCTTGTTGCCACACCGATCCGACCTGCCGCTATTGCAACATCATTCCAATCTAGAAGTCCATTCCTTTTCTTCTCTTCCGCATAAGGCCGCACAACTTCTTGCAGGATTCGACATTGAAGTGGCGTCTCTACTCGCGGGCTGACTCCGCGTCCGACTCTCTTCGTTGTGAGATAGCTGTCAAGGTTTTCGGGCGAGAATCGACCTAGCAGGTAATTGACCTCGTCAATGGTAAATTCTGGGTCGAGCGGGAGCCTGGACGCGAGAGGGCGAAGAATACATCGAGCATCGGAATTGTCAATAACGGCCAGTTCGCCCATCATTCGACGGGACCACTTACTAAAAGTGCTCACCCGGAGTTGCAGGCCAACGCGGCCTGCAACTTGCTCCCGGGCAAGCTCAGCTATATATCCCTCTAGGGTTCGATTGTAAGTTAGCACTAGGGTTCGAACCGGTTCGGTTAGCCCGAGCCGGTCTCGTCGCGAGAGCCATGATTCACAAAGCTGACGTAACCGCAGCAGTGCTGTCGTAGTCTTACCACTCCCTGCCGAGCCCTTGATCAAAAGAAAACCCGGCCGGTTATCGGCAAGAATAGTAAGTTGCTCAGCGGTTGGTGGCACGGATGGCAGAATCCGCATGCCGTCTCCTGTCAGTTCTTCAAGCCCGTACTCGCTGCAAACAAATGTGGTGAGCGGAGGCACGCCTAGTCAGGCGCATAGCGCCCGCTTGGCCCAGCCTGAATTGACTCTCGCCGCTAGAGACCGGCATCAGTCACGACGCTCTTGTGCCCGTACACAGCCCCGTGACCGCCAACTCCCGCCATCCATATGCTTCTCCGTCCGCACATGACAAGGATCAACACGGTTGGCTACCTATCGTGGCTGGGACGTGACAGGTTGACACCGCCTTTCGGCGGTGGACCACCCGCATGGAGCAACTCGTACCCCGAGAGTCCCGGTCGGAGGCTCCGAGTTCAGACGTAGCCCTGGTTAGGAGTTGGCGCTCCAGACTCGGGACGCGGTCGCGCTAGCTGGGCTTCCTGATCGGGACCTGTGCCAGACAGCGATGTCGTCGGCGCCATCCTCTACGCTCTTCTTCGCCCCGAATCACACGACGGTGATTCATCCGGCGTTGGTGCACGACGCCGGGGGCTCGCCTCGGGTCGCGATCTCGCAGATGTTCTGCGCGAGATGGGGCTGTGAGAGGAGGTGCTGTGTCGACTCAAGAAGGAGGTCAAAAGCAAAACCGCGACAGTGACGGATGGATCAATCCATCTGTCATCACTGCCGCGGTCCTGCGGTTCCTAGCCGCGGTAACGGCCGAGATCTTGTTCAAGATCTGGCCGTGGCGTCACTGATGTGATGCCGCCCGCTGCCGGGTAGTGGCTCGTTCTTTTGCCGGAGCCGAGCTGCTACCCGGTGGCGTCCCTCCTACCAACTGGCGGAAGGACGACGATCAGTTTCAGTTCTTGCCGTGCGTGCGCGGAGCGCCCGTGTGTACACGCAAATCCTACATAGCCATATACACCCGGCTGCCCCCGGTGCGGAGAATTTCTACCCTGCCGGCGCAGATTTTCTCCGCAAGCCCGATGGAGGGGCTCTGCACCGTGGCCGCGTTGTTGCCGGTCGCACGGATTGTGAGATCACCCAACCAGTTCCCTGCGAACCGGCATCGCAGTCCCTAGGCGCCCTTCGGAACGCCTGGCTGCCCGCCGTCGGGTAAAGGGCGATCGAGGTTGGGGCCGCGTACGCCTCCTATCGCCATCGTACGAGGATCACCACGGCCGGATCGGTGGCGTTTTCGTCGCTCGTTTCCGCCGTCCCTCCTCGCGAACCGCATCGGTGATCAAGCTTCTCGCGGCCGGCGTTGGCGGCCGGCGGCACGCTTGTAGTGGCCTAGCAGGCGCAGGAGCGCGGCCTTACGGGTAGCCAGGGGCCGGTCAGTGACGCTGGTCCTGTGTTCGGTGCGGGGGAGCCAGCGCTTGACGCCGCCGATAGAGAACGTGGGTTCGAGGAAGCCGACCAGGGTCGGCCGCTCCCTATCGCCTGCGAGCACCCGCCAGACTCCGGGGTCAGCACTGCGTTCGAGACGCACCGTGTCCAGGTCCAACGGCGCCGACCTGGTCGAGCGCGGCGGGCGCCGGGCCGAAGTGACACGTGCCCGGATGTCCGATGATTCCGTTACGTTTTCCGTTACAGCAACGCGCAACGGCCGGGGACGGCCGGCGGCCGGTTCGTCGGACTCCCGGGCCGCACTGGAGTCATGCGGCAGCGCGGACGACGCACCCGGAAGCGTGACGAGTTCCGTGACAACCGGTTCAGCGGGAGTGGCGACCTGAACAGGCTCCCCGAGCCGCCCGGCGAGATTGTTTGCGACTCGCGCGAGTCGACCCGAGGCGTCCGGCGACGGCCGTTGTCCAGCCAGTATCGCCCGGCGCAACTCGCTGACCACCTCCTCGATGGCATCCAATGCGGCCAGCGCCTCGACTCCCTGGCGAGCGGTCCGGGCACGGTGCGCGCGCTGCCGGCAGGTCCCATTGTGGAACCGGGCCGGCCGCCCCCGGCTCCCCGTCCCATGCGGCAGCTCCAGCCCGCACCCCGCGCAGATCACAGAGCCCTCCTCATCGCTCAATTCGTTACGATTTACGTTACACACGGCTGGCCAGGCGGGCAATAGCGGCCGGTGTCGTGCGCGACTGAATGGCGGCGCCCGGGATCGAAGTCGTTAGGCGTCCTTCGGCGCGCCAGCGGCGAAGGACTCGGCGGCCGTAGTTGTTGGTCTTGGCCAGCCGATCGAGTTCAGCACCGGTCGGGGTTCGGCCCTGAGCGCGTTGAGCCTGGTAGTAGTCCCACATCCGCCGCTCAGCGGTCGTTTCCCGGCGCGCGAGACCGGCCGAGAGCGACACGACGCGGCCCGTCTCGTTACTGGTCTCGGCAAGGGTGTCGGTCTCGCCCGCCGGTTCGGCCGTCTCGGCTTGGTCAGCCTTGGTCTCGCCGTGCAGAGTCTCGGCGCGGTGGCGTTTGAGCGCACGGTTCAGCAGCTCGACTGCAAGCAACAACGCCAGCGGCGGGCACGCGGCTACCGCGATGGCGAACGCGCTCAGCTCCGGAGCTGAGGCAATGTTCGCGCACAGCGAGAGCCCCACTCCGACCAAGAAGGCCAACCACGCGCGCCACCGCCCAGCCCGGCCGGGTTTCCACAGTTCTACCGTCGCCGTGGTCAACAGACCGTCCACGATCAGCGGCCAGATAGCCGCCGTGGTCGCGTCCCCGCTGAACCGCAAGGCGAACGCCTGCCCATGCCGGTAGGACGCGTACGCGGCCCCGACCGCGACAAGCAGCGTGCACGCGCACTGCACCCACAACCCGTGATCGCGGCCTTCTGGGCGGACACCGGCGCTCATCGCGCACCACCGGCGACCGCCCGACGACGACGCTCAACCGTGAACGTCGCGGAAAGCCGCAGTTCAGCGGGTCGGATGTCTTGTGTCGATGCTGTACGTGTCGCCCCGGGGGCACTTCGCGCAGCCACACTGTACCCGGGTGTGGCCGCCTGGCCTGCGGTTTTATCCGCGGATCACGGGTCCCCGCCGACCTCGGGGCCCTGGTAGCCCTCCTCCGAGCTGTCGTCCATGCCGACCTCGAAGTGGATGCTCGGGTTCAGCTTGTTGCCGCTGACCTTGATCCCGGCGCACTTGTTCTGGAAGGCGAAGGCGTGGTCCACCTTGCCCGCGATGGTGTTCCCGGTCACCGTCATCCGCTGCACGTCGTCGATCTGCAGCGCCTGGTCCGCCCGGTTCTCGCAGTAGTTGTTCGTCCACCGGATGTCCGTGGTGGCGCCGACGCCGCTGCCGTCGCCGGCCTCGCTGTTGGGGCCCTCGACGATCAGGCAGGTGTTGTCGATGTCCTCACACCGGTTGCCGTCGATGATGATCCGCTGGCTGGACTTGTGCTCGGTGTCGGTGGCGAAGGTCTGCATGCAGTCGGCGTGGGCCTTGATGTTGCGGGTGTTGCGGATCGTGTTGTGCCGGATGGTGATGTCGCTGCCCCAGAACCGTAGGCCGTCGCCGTCGTTCGCCCTCGGCTCGATCGACGTGCTGTTCTCCACGGTGAGGTGGCTGCCCATCAGCGAGATGCCCGGCGCCTCCGGGTTCACCGCGTTGATGTTCGACACGGACAGGTAGCTGCCCTCCAGCGTGATGCCCTTGACCAGCGTGCGGCCGTCCCCGACCACCTGGATCGGCTGCTTCGGGGTGCCCGACGTGCGCAGCTCCAGGCGCCGGTCACTGAGGTCGCCGACCAGGCAGATCTTGTCCCCCGGCACCGCGTTGGCCAGCGCGGCCGGCATGCCGAACGGGTCGGTGACGGTCTTGGTGCAGCCGGACGGCGCGGGCGCCGGGCGGATCGCGCCGCGCCCGTCGGCAGCGGTCGCCGTCACCGGCTGCGGCGGGCCGGTCGGGGCTACCACCGGCGGCGCCGTGCCACATCCGGCGAGCAGCAGCAACGCCGCGACCGCGGCCACCGCCCCCAAACCCCGGCGACGCCCCGCCGCCTCACCCGCTGATCGAGACAAGTTGGTACTCGTTTCCCTGACGCAACATCCGACCCAAACCGCTCGGATTGTGCCCTGCGCCGGCTGAGAGCGTTTAACCGGTGTTCCAACGCACCGGACGGCCGGCGTAGTCGCCCAGCCGGGTGACGGTATAGTCCCGTCGATCACGATGCTCCCCGGATCAGAGAGGGCTCGCCACGGTGCGGATCACAACGATGGTTTCCGGTGCGGCCGTGGCCGCCGGTGCCCTGGTCGTCACGCTGTCGCTGTCGCCGTTCGCTCCCCTTGCCTCCGCCGCGAGCGGCAGCTTCACCTACACCGCCTCGGACGGTAAGCCGCGCACCAGCTCCGCCGCCGGCAACAACTTCTGCATCGCGCTGCCGAACGCCAGCGGCCCGGTGAAGAACAGGACCAACGCGGACATCGAGCTGTACAGCACGCCCAAGTGCGACCAGGGCAGCGACTTCGAGACCATCGGCGCCGGCGAGACCAAGAACGTGCCGAGCTTCCAGGGCATCAAGTGGGTGGACAGCGGCGATGACGAGGACGAAGGCGGCGACGATGACGACTGAGAATTCCTCAGAATAGTCTCGTTAAATCTCGATCAAGCGCGCTGAAACCTTCGGCGAACGACACTAGGCTCCTTCCCCATCAAGGCTGAGTGGCAGATATCACTCAAGCGAAATGGGGGAATGCGGTGAATCCGCACGCGCGGTCAACCGGCGAAACCGAACAGTACGAGTCACGCACAGACATTGCGGTATTCGAGGACCAGGGTTACCACAAAGCATTAGGTAATCGCCAGGTCCAAATGATCGCCATCGGCGGCGCGATCGGCAGCGGCCTGTTCCTGGGCGCCGGTGGCCGGCTGCACTCGGCCGGTCCGGCCCTGATGGTGGGCTACGCGGTGGCCGGCGTGTTCGCCTTCATCATCGTTCGGGCGCTGGCCGAAATGGTGATGTACCGCCCCAGCTCGGGGTCATTTGTCTCCTACTCCAGGGAGTTCATCGGGGAGAAGGCCGCATACTTCGCGGGCTGGATGTACTTCCTGAACTGGGCCTGCAGCGGTATGGGGGACGTAACCGCCGCCGCCCTCTACTCCAAGTTCTTCTTCCCGGACGTTCCGCAGTGGATCCCGGCACTCATCGCTCTCGCGTTCGTGCTGGTGGTCAACCTGTTGTCGGTGAAGATATTCGGTGAGCTGGAATTCTGGTTCGCCGCGATCAAGGTGCTCACCCTGGTGGCATTCATGGTGATCGCCATCGTCACCCTGGTGACCCGCAAGGAGATCGTCCCCGGTCAGGAGACCGGGCCACAGATGATCTTCGACAACGGCGGCTTGTTCCCGTTCGGCTTCCTGGCGCTGCTGATGATCCTGCAGGGCGTGGTGTTCGCCTACGCCGGCGTCGAGATGATCGGCGTCGCGGCCGGCGAGACCGACAACCCGAAGAAGGTGATCCCCAAGGCGGCCAACTCGGTGGGTTGGCGGATCGCGGTGTTCTACATCGGCTCGGTGCTGCTGCTGACCATGCTGCTGCCGTCCTCGATGTACAAGTCCGGGGAGAGCCCGTTCGTCACCGTGCTGGACAAGCTGGGTGTGCCGGCCGCCGCCGGCATCATGACCATCGTGGTGATCACCGCCGCGCTGTCCAGCGTGAACTCCGGCCTCTACACCACCGGCCGGGTGCTGCGCTCGCTGGCGTTCAACGGTTCCGCGCCGAACTTCCTGGGCCGCATGAGCAAGCACGGCGTGCCCTACGCCGGGGTGCTGCTCACCGGCCTGCTCTACCTGGCCGGCGTGTTCCTCAACCTGCTGCTGCCGCACGAGGCGTTCGAGGTCACCACCGAGCTGTCCGCCGTGGGCATCATCGGCATGTGGTCGATGATCATGGTGGCGCACTGGGCGTTCTGGCGGGCCAGCAAGGCCGGCCGGGTTCGCCGGCCCGCGTTCCGGCTGCCCTTCGCGCCATACACCAACATCGCCACCCTGGCGTTCCTCGGCCTGGTGCTGGTGATGACCTGGTTCAACGGGGAGACTGGCAAGATCGTGGTGATGTGCATCCCGGCGATCGCGGTGCTGCTGGTGATCGGCTGGTTCGGCGCCCGGAAGCGGGTGGCGGACATCCGCCGGCACGGCGTCGGGCACCACTTCAAGTAGGCACTCCGGGGGGTTGGTCGGGAGGGTCTGGTCGGGCGTGCGGCTCGGCCAGGCCCTCCCAGCGTTGTCCGAGGGTGATCAGCCCGGCCAGCAGGGCGGCGCGTCGTTCCGCGTCGTAGCCGGCCAGCAGCCGCTCCTCCAGCCGCCGGACCTTGTGGCTGGTCTCCCGCAGGGTGACCTCGCCGGCCTCGGTCAGGTGGAGCAGCCGCTTGCGCCCGTCCTCGACCGGGGTGTCCCGGGTGATCAGCCGGCGTTGCTCCAGCCGGCGGGCGACGCTGGCCATGGTCGAGCGGTCCAGCGCCACCGCCTCGGCCAGGCTGCCCTGCTCCACCCCCGGATAGGCGTGCACGGCGGTCAGCACGGCGAACTGCGGCCCGGTCAGCATCGGGTCGATCAACCGCACCCAGGCGGCGACGTACGCCTGGTGCAGGCGGCGCACCAGGTACCCCGGCGCGGCCAGCAACTCGGGCGGCGGCGGCAGGCTGTCATGCACCTAACAACTCAACCACGCTCGGTACGCGACTGTCACTCCAGGTTACCGAACCGCGTGGAAGACGCGAGTGCGTAACGGTTCGGGTGGGAATATTGCTCACCCACAGCGGGCTGATCATAAAATCTGACCCCGGCGTTTCCGTCACCCATTCGCGGGATGTGCGCATGACTCCCACCACCTCAGACACTCGCGCAACGGGCATCCTGACCGGCCTGTTGCTGCTGGTCACGGCCACCTTCCTGAGCGCGACCCCGATCAGCTCCGCCCCCGTCGTACGCACCGCCGAGCCCGTTGTCGGCACCTGCGCGGACGCCGCTATCCCCGACCGGTTCAGCTGCGCGGGTCCGTTCGACTCGCAGTACGCCTGCGAGCTGGACCGGCGGAACACCCGGCGCCAGGAGTCACTGGGCTGCCGGCGTGACCGAGTACACGGCGGCGGCAAGTGGTTCTACGGTTTTCGATAGAGCCGGTTAGTGGACTTCCGTCGGATGCGGACGGTGATCAGCGGGGTGGCTGGCCAGGCGGAGGAGGAGCTCATAGCGGAGCTATGGGCGACGACGACAACGCCGCCAGGCGCCGCGCTGGCGCCGTTCCGCGCCGACAGCGAAGTTCACTAACCGGCTCTTAGATACCGTCCGGTAAGTTGGGCGGCGTGTCCGACCTAACCGAGCCAGTCCGGGGCCTGACCGCGTCCTGGGGAACCGTGCTACGTGACGTGCGCACCCTGGCGGCCGACCTGACCAGCGCGAGCGTCGAGCTGGCGCGGCAGGTCCCCGTCGTGCCGGTGGAGCAGTTACTGGCCGGCTGGTCGCGGGCCGAGGACACGGTGCTGCGGGAGCTGAAGACCCGCCTCGACCAGCTGGACGAGCCGAGGGTGCGCCGGGGCGCGCCGCTCGGCCAGCCCGGGGCGCCCCGGTCCGCCGCGCGCATGCTGGAGGACCTGCTGACCGCTTCGATCGAGGCGGACAGCGCGACCAGCGTCGAGGAGCTCTACCGGGCGCTGCTGCTGCACCTGGTGCCGGACGAGGCGCGCATCCTGGCCGCGCTGGCCGACGGCACCAGCTACCCGCTGATCCACGTGCAGTCCCGGTCCAACGGCTGGCGCACCGTGCTGGCCAACGCCAGCACCGTGGGGCGCGCGGCCGGTGTGCAGGTGCCGGACGCGGTCCCGCTCTACGTCGGGCGGCTGCGCGCGCTCGGCCTGGCCGAGGAAGGCCCGGCCGACGACTCGCTGGCCGTGCACTACGACATCCTGCTCGGCGAGCCGAGCGTGCGCCGGGCCGAGGAGGACGCCAAGGAGGCCGGCCGGCTGAACAGCCGGATGATCCGCCGCACGCTGCGCATCTCGCCGCTCGGCCGCCGGCTGTGGCAGGCCTGCCGGCCGGAGGACGACCTCGAGCCGTCCCCGCTCTCCGACTCCGAGCTGCTGGACGCCGACGCCATGGCGCCCGCGCTGCGCCGCCCGGAGCCCGGTCCCGGGTTCCAGCCGGATACCGCGTTCCGCCCGGTCACCACGGCCAACGGCACCAACGGCACGGGTCCGGCGCTCAGCTGACCCCCCGCGCGTTCCGCTCCAGCGCGTCCAGGAAGGCCGAGGTCAACGGGTCGGCGGCGGCCCGCGCGTAGCCGGTGAGCAGCCGGGTGATCGGCGGATCCGGCCGCCGCACCACCCCGTCGAACCGTGCCGGCAGCACGTTTTCCGGGGTGAGCGTGGGCCCGAGGCCGGCGGCGGCCAGCACCGGCGCCGTGGCCGTCTGCTCGGTGCGCACGGCCGCGCGCGGGATGAACCCGACCGCCGCGCAGGCCCGGTCGACCAGCTCGGCCAGACCGTGGCCCGGGGCATAGTGCACCCAGGCCCGGTCGGCCAACTCGGTCAGCGGGAGCGGCCCCTCACCGGCGGCGCACGGGTCGTCGGCGGCCAGTACCAGCACGAACTCCTCGTGGCCCAGCTCGCGCACCGTCCCCTCCCAGTCCGGTGGGGCCGGCCCCACCGCCACGTCCGCCCGGCCGGCCAGCATGGCCGCGTGCAACTCGTCGGCGTGCCGGAACTCGAGCAGCCGCACGTGCACGTCCGGGTGGTCCCGCCGCCACGCGCGCAGCACGGGCGGCAGCACACCCAGGCTGACCGAGTAGATCGTGGCCACGTCCAGCTCGCCGCACTGCAGGCCACCGGCCTGCCGGGCGGCCACGCCGGCCCGCGCCGCGTCGGCCAGCGCCGCCCGGGCGTGCGGCAGCATCGCCCGCCCCATCGGGGTCAGCCGGACCGCCCGGGGCAGGCGTTCCAGCAGCGGCCCGCCGGTGGTCCGCTCCAGCGCCCGGATCTGGTGGGACAGCGCGGGCTGGGTGACGTGCAGCGCCGCCGCGGCGCGGGTGAACGAGCCGGTGTCCACCACGGTGACCAGGTACTCCAGCTGGCGCAGACTGAGCATGAACAGAATCTATGGCAGACCGGAAGAACATGCATTGGACTTGTGGTTTCGGTCGGGCGCACGCTGGATGCCATGAGCAAAGAGAACGTGGCGGTGGTGGTCGGCGCGCAGGGCGTGATCGGCCGCACCCTGGTCGACCATCTGTCCGCCCTGGACGACTGGCGGGTGGTCGGGCTTTCCCGACGCCCGGCGGAGTCGGGCTGGGGCGGCCGCCCAGTTCGGCGGCCGACGGGGACACCGGCGCCGTCCACCGAGCGGGTTCGGCACATCTCGGTGGACCTGCTGGACCCGGCCGCCTCCCGCGCCTCGCTGGCCGGGCTGAGCGACGCGACGCACATCTTCTACGCCGCCTTCCAGGACCGGCCGACCTGGGCCGAGCTGGTCGAGCCCAACGTGGCGATGCTGGTCAACTCGGTGCGAGCGATCGAGGCGGCCGCCCCCGGGCTGCGCCACGTCAGCCTGATGCAGGGGTACAAGGTCTACGGCGCGCACCTCGGCCCGTTCAAGACCCCGGCCCGGGAGGACGACGCCGGCCACATGCCGCCGGAGTTCAACGTCACCCAGCAGGAGTTCCTGGAGAGCAGTGCCGGGTCCTGGACCTGGTCCGCGTTGCGCCCGTCGGTGGTCTGCGGGTTCGGCGTGGGCAACCCGATGAACCTGGCCATGGTGATCGCGGTCTACGCGGCGATCAGCAAGGAGCTGGGCCTGCCGCTGCGCTTCCCCGGCAGGCCGGGCGCCTACGACACCCTGCTGGAGATGACCGACGCCGGGCTCTTGGCGCGCGCCGCGGTGTGGGCGGCCACCTCGCCGGCCACCGCCAACCAGGCCTTCAACATCAACAACGGTGACCTGTTCCGCTGGCGGGAGATGTGGCCGAAGATCGCCGGCTGGTTCGGCCTGGAGGTGGCCCCGCCGCTGCACATGCCGCTCACCGACGTGATGGCCGACAAGGAGCCGCTCTGGCGGCGCATGACCGAGCGGCACGACCTGAAGTACGGCTACCAGGACGTGTCGTCCTGGCGCTTCGGCGACGCGGTGTTCTCCTGGGACTACGACTTCTTCGCCGACGGCAGCAAGGCCCGCCGGTTCGGTTTCCACGATTTCGTGGAAACCGAGCGCATGTTCCTCGACATCTTCGAGAACCTCCGCCGCCGCAAAGTAATCCCCTAACCCACCCACCCCCGGCGAGTCGGGGATCCAGGTACGGCGAGTCGGGGATTCGTGCACGGTGAGTCGGGATTTCAGGTACAGCGGCCGTGTGCGACCCCCAACGCGGCTCGTACCCGAATCCGCGACTCGCCGTACCTGGATCCCCGACTCGCGGTGCCTTGGTCCCCGACTCGCCGTACCTGGATCCCCGACTCGCCGTACCTGGATTCCCGACTCGCGGGCAACGGATTGGGAACTTGGGGCCGGTCGGCTTGCATTGGGGGCGCCGGGCAACGACGATCTGTCGACCGATCGCCCGCCACGGATCCTGGACCGGCCCATTGAACAGCCCCGCCGAAATTCTCGCGGACGTCACGCGCAACTGGCCGGTCTATGCCTCGATGCCGTTCATCGCGGCGGCGATCGGCTACGTGACCAAGCTGGTCGCCATCGAGATGATGTTCAAGCCGCTCGAGTTCAAGGGGCGCAAGCCGTTCCTCGGCTGGCAGGGCGTGGTGCCCCGGCGCGCGGCCAAGATGGCCGGCATCGCCTGCGACACGATGACCAGCCAGCTCATCACGCCGGCGGAGATCTTCAGCCGGCTGGACCCGAAACGGGTGGCGGAGGAGATCGAGAAACCCCTGGTCGAGGGGATCGAGGAGATCACCAGGGACGTCATGGCGGCCACCCAGCCGGACCTCTGGGAAGCGTTGCCCAGCCGGGTCAAGGAAATGGTGGTCGACCGGGTGCGGCGGCAGTCGCCGCGCATCGTCGAGACGGTGATGCAGCAGATCCAGACGGACATCAACTCGGTGTTCGACCTGAAGGAGATGGTGGTCACCAACCTGGTCCGGGACAAGGCGCTGCTCAACCGGATCTTCCGCGAGGCCGGGCACAAGGAGTTCCGGTTCATCGCCAACTGCGGCGCGCCGTTCGGGCTCGCCATCGGGGTGCTGCAGACCATCGCGTGGGCGGTGTTCCGCGAGCCGCTGTTGCTGCCGGCGTTCGGCCTGATCACCGGCTGGGCCACCGACTGGCTGGCGCTGAAGATGGTCTTCCGGCCGGTGGAGCCGCGCCGCTTCTTCGGCGTGTTCACCTGGCAGGGGCTGTTCTTCAAGCGGCGCAACGAGGTGGCCAGGGACTACGGCGACCTCATTGCGAAGGAGATCATCACTCCGCGCAACGTGGTGGAAGCGGTACTCAAGGGGCCGCTCTCCGACCGGCTGTTCGCGCTGGTGCAGCGCGAGGTGCACCGGATGGTGGACTCGCAGTCCGGGATGGCCCGCCCACTGGTCGTGATGGCGGTCGGCGGGCGCCGCTACCAGCGGATGAAGCAGCTGGTCACGGTGAAGGTGATGGAACGGCTGCCGGAGACGATGGCGCACATCGAGGAGTACGCCACCGACGCGATGGACATCCGCAACACGCTGATGACCAAGATGCAGCAGCTCACCCCGCACCAGTTCGAACGGCTGCTGCGGCCGGCGTTCGAGCAGGACGAGTGGATCCTGATCGCCACCGGCGCGATGCTCGGGTTCATGGTCGGTGAGCTGCAGATCCTGGTCGTGGAGTTCCTCACCCGCTGACCCGGCCCAGTTCCGGGTCCACTCTTTCCGCTTTACTACGCTCGCCCAATGCCCTTCTGGCCTCGGGCCGCGCTCCCCGCGCTCCTCACCTGCCTGGCCGCGCTGGTCGCCGCCTGCGGTAGCGACGTGCCCATCGTGCGCCCGCCCGGTGCCGCCCCGGCCGCCCCGCCGCCGGCCAGCGCCTCCGCCGCGCCGCCGGCCAAGGCCAAGCCGGGGATCATCCGTCCGCTGGCCAGGCCCACCGGCTGCTCGTACACGGCCACCGAGCCGATCGGCCTCGGCCAGGCGCTGAACGTGGCGGTGGGCGGCAGCAAGATCTGCGTGTTCGGCAACTTCCCCACCACCCGGCTGGTGGTGGGCCGCTCGGGCACCCCGCAGGCGCCGATCCAGCTGGTGGGCGACGGGAAGACCACGGTGCACGGGATCAGCGTGGATGCCAGCTACGTGTCCATCTCCGGGATCAACTCGGTGAACGCGGACGCCCCCGGCGTGGCCCTGGACGGCCACCACATCACCCTGGAGAACGCGTTCATCGGCAACCCGCGCAACAACGACGGGGACGGCATCCGGTTCTGGGGCAGCGACATCGTCATCAAGCAGAACACCATCCGCAACACCCGCAACATCCGGGCGCACGCGGACTGCATGCAGACCTTCGCCACCGACGCCGAGCACCAGGCCAGCCAGCGGATCACCATCGACCGCAACCGGTGCGAGGACATCGACAACACCTGCCTGATCGTGGAAGGCCCCAACAGCGAGGCCGGCGACGGCAGCGGCGTGGGCGCCACCACCGACATCCGGTTCACCAACAACTACTGCCAGAACCGGGCCGACCAGGCCCTGCAGATCGACGACGCGCGGAACGTGGTGTTCACCGGCAACGAGCTGGCCGGCCCCATCCACCACGCCATCGCGCTGCAGAACCGCAGCACCGGCGCCAAGGTCTCCGGCAACAAGCTGAACCCGGCCGTCCAGTTCGAGGTCGGCATGGACGACAGCTCCCGCCCCGGCTACCAGGGGCCGGTGCCGGGCGGGGCGCCCTGAATCTCCCGCACGCGCCTGACTGGGCGCGCGCTCGGCCAGCGCCTTCGGCGCGGCTCAAGCCTGCTTGTTGTCCTTGCCGATGGCCCGGGAGAACTCCGCCTTGGGCTCGTGGATCTGCTCCAGGGAGACCACCTCGCGGCGGAACAGCAGGGCCTGGGTCCAGTCCGTGACGATGCGGAACTTCCGGTTGAACGTGGGCATCCGGCTCAGGTGGTACGTGCGGTGCATGAACCACGCCACGATGCCCTTGAGCTTGATGCCGTAGATCTCCGCCGCGCCCTTGTACAGGCCCAGGCTGGCCACCGAGCCGGCGTAGCTGTGCCTGTACGGCTTGACCGGCTTGCCCCGCAGTTGGGCCACGATGTTGTCGCCCAGCCGGGCGGCCTGGCGCACCGCGTGCTGCGCCGACGGGCTGGTCCGGGCGTTCGGGTCGTCCTTGGAGAGGTCGGGCACCGAGGCGCAGTCGCCGGCGCTGAACACCTCCGGGCGGCCCTGCACGCGCAGCTCGGCGTCGCAGATGACCCGGCCCTTCTCGTCCAGCGGGAGGTCGGTGTTGGCCAGCATCGGGTTGGGCTTCACGCCGGCGGTCCACACGATGGTGTCGGCGTCGAACTCGGTGCCCTCGGACAGCACCACATGCCCGTGCTCCATGGAGTTCACCCGGGTGTTCAGGAACACCTCGATACCCGCGTCGCGCAGCTGCCGGACGGTGTACTCGCCCATCGGCTGGCTGACCTCGGGCATGATCCGGCCGGCCGCCTCCACCAGCACCCAGCGCAGGTCGGAGCGCTGGATGTTCTCGTAGTACCGGCTGGCGTAGCGGGACATGTCGGCCAGCTCGGCCAGCGCTTCCACGCCGGCGTAGCCACCGCCGATGACCAGGAAGGACAGCAGCCGGCGGCGCAGGTCCGGGTTCAGTGTGCTGGCGGCGGCGTCCATCCGGGAGAGCACGTGGTTGCGCAGGTAGATCGCCTCGGCCACGGTCTTGAACGAGATGCCCTGCTCGGCCAGGCCGGGGATGGGCAGCGTGCGGGCCACCGAGCCGGGCGCGACCACCAGCACGTCGTAGCCCAGCTGGCTCACGTGGCCGGCGGCGGCCTCGACGGTGATCTCCCGGCCCTCGGTGTTGATCGCGGTCACCCGGCCGGTCAGCACGTGGCACTTGCGGAGCACCTTGCGCAGCGGCACCACCACGTGGCGGGGCTCCACCGACCCGGCCGCCGCTTCGGGCAGGAAGGGCTGGTAGGTCATGTTCGCCTGCGGGTCGATCACCGTGATGGAGGCTTCGTCGGCGGACAGTTTGCGCTGCAGGCGCAGCGCCGTGTACATGCCGACATAGCCACCACCGACGATCACGATATTGCGTGCCATGCCAACTATGTTCCCATCGGGCGCGGGGCAAACCATCTCGTTAACCGGGTGAGGCTTGTCGCTACTTCGGGTAAGCTTTACTTATGACGGCTGCGGTAAAGCAGGATGAAATGCCGGTGCGGACCACCAAGGTGAGCCGGAAGAACCAGGTCACGCTGCCGGTCGCCGCGCTGCACGCGGCCAACGTCTCCCCCGGCGACGTGCTGCGGGTTGAGGTCGTCGCCGACGGTGTGTTCAGGCTCATCCGCGAGCGCGACCCTCGGTGGGAGGCGTTCGAGAGGCTGTGCGGCGCCGGCGGGTTCACCACCCGTGAGGAGCTGGAAGAGCTGCGGAACGAATGGGAACGGTAGTCCTCGACTCGAGCCTGCTGATCGGGTTCTTCGACCCGAACGACCCTCACCACGACGCCGCCGCGCGCCACCTTCAGCGGATGCACCAGAACAGGGACGGCTACCTGCTGCCCACCGTGGTGCTGGCCGAGGTCATGGTGGGCCGAATCCGGTCGAACCCGCGGACGGCCCGAGGAGCGATGCAGACCGTGCTCGACGCGTTCGGGCCGGTTCGGGAGGTCGATGAGGAAATCGCCTTCGTGGCCGCCGAACTGCGCGCACGACGGCCCTCGATCCAGATGCCGGATGCACTGGTAGTCGCCACGGCGACCGTGGAGCAGGCCACCGTGTCCACCTTCGACAAGCGGCTGGCCAACGCCGCGCCGGACCGGGTTCAGGTCATACCGGCGGATTGAGGCCGGCCAGGTCGGCGGCCCGGCGCAGCACCGCGCGCAGCATCTCCGGGGTGAGCCGGCCGGTGAAGGTGTTCTGCTGGCTGACGTGGTAGCTGCCGAACACGTGCAACGGGGCCGGGCGGGTCTCCGGAGCCAGCACGACGTGTGCGCCGTGGCCGAACACCGGGCGCGGCTTCGGGATCACCCACCCCGACTCGCCCAGCACCGGCAGCAGCGCCTGCCAGCCGAACCCGCCGAGCACCACCACCGACCGCATCGTCGGCGCAAGCAGCCGCAGCTCGCTGACCAGCCAGCCCCGGCAGGTGTCCCGCTCCGCCGGGGTCGGCTTGTTCTCGGGCGGGGCGCAGTGCACGGGCGCGGTGATCCGGGTGCCGTACAGCTCCAGGCCGTCGCCGCGGTGGATCGCCGTCGGCTGGCTGGCCAGGCCCTCCGCGTGCAGCGCGGCGTAGAGGACGTCACCACTGCGGTCGCCGGTGAACATCCGGCCCGTGCGGTTGGCCCCGTGCGCGGCCGGCGCGAGCCCGACGATGAGCAGCCGCGCGTCCGAGGGGCCGAACCCGGGCACCGGCCGGCCCCAGTAGGTCTGGTCGGCGTAGGCGGCCCGTTTCTCCCGGGCCACCCGCTCCCGCCAGGTCACCAGCCGGGGGCAGGCCCGGCACTCGCTGACCGCCTGGTCCAGGCGCGCCACCGTGTCGATCACCGTTTCCGTGGCCACGCGGTACACGGTACGCACCCGTCGCAAGCACCAATGAATATCCTGAATACATCACGATGCAGACCCCGTATGATTGTGTGCATGCGGACCACGATCACCATTGACGAGGACCTGCTGGACGAGGTGCGCCGGCTCGCCGCCGAGCGGCGTCAGACCGTCAGCCAGGTCATCGAGGAGAGCGTGCGGGAGAGCCTGCTCCGGCAGCGGGAAGAGCCCCCGCGCGCCCGATTCGAACCGTTGACCTTCGACGGCGGCGGCTACCTGCCTGGCGTCAACCTCGACGACAACGCGGCGACGCTCGACCTCATGGAAGACCGTTGATCTCCTGCGACGTCAACGTGCTGGTTTATGCGCACAACAAACGCGACCCACACCACGCCGAGTACTCGGACTGGTTGCGCACCACGCTCAACGGCGACCGACCGGTCGGCATCTCGTCGCTGGTGGCGAGCGGATTCCTCCGGATCGCGACCAGCCCGAAGATTCTGCCGGAACCGTTGGCCATCGATACCGCGCTCGACATCCTGGATCGGATTCGCGCCGCGCCGGCCGTCGTGCCGCTGGAGCCCGGGCGACGGCACTGGTCGATCTTCACCGAGCTGTGCCGCCGGGTCGGCGCGAAGGGCAACACCGTCCCGGACGCCTACTTCGCCGCGCTCGCCATCGAGCAGGACGCCGAATGGCACACCGCTGACCGCGGGTTCGCGCGCTTCCCCGGCCTGCGGGTGCGCCACCCACTGGACCCCGAACCACCGGGTTTCACCCCGCCCGTGCAGCGGGCGCGATAGTTCACGAAACGGCCCCTTGAGCGGGGGCTTTCCGGCGGTATTGTGCTGCCGTGGATCTTGAGAAGATTTCCCTCACCGGGGCGCCGGAAACGCTGCTGACCACGCTCTACTGCCGAGCCGTGGACAGCCGCGCGGAGAACCCGGTGCTGGGCGACGACGCGGCCGCGCGGGCGGTCGAACGCGTCGACTACGACTTCCGCCGAACCGGAGTCAACCGGGTGACCGCCGCCGGCGTCGCGCTGCGCGCCAAGCAGCTGGACGACTGGACGGCCGAGTTCATGGCCGAGCACGAGAAGGCAACCGTGCTGCACCTGGCCTGCGGACTGGACACCCGGGCGCAGCGCCTCGCGCCGGCCTCCACGGTGCGCTGGTACGACGTGGACTACCCGCAGGTCATGGAGCTGCGCCAGCGCCTGCTGACCACCCCCGACGGCGACTACCACACCATTGCCTCCTCGGTCACCGAAGACGACTGGCTGGACTCGGTACCCGCCGACCGGCCCACCGCGACGGTGTTCGAGGGCCTGTCGATGTACCTCACCGAGGAGGACGGGAAGCGGCTGATCCAGCGAATCGCCGAGCGGTTCCCCAGCGGGCAGCTGCTGTTCGACTGCTACGGGAAGATGGGCATCCGCATGCAGAAGCTGGTGCCGGCGGTGCGCAACTCCGGCGCCACCCTGCACTGGGCCATCGAGGACCCGAGCGTGCTGGAGTCCTGGCATCCCGGCCTGCGCTGCCGGGACGCGATCCGCAGCCTGGAGATCTACCGCTGCGACAAGTTCCCCCGCGAGGGCCGCACCAGCTACCGGGTGCTGTCCCGGCTGCCCGGTTTCAAGAACGTCGGGCGGTTCCTGCGCTACGAGTTCTAGAGGAGAGACAGGGCGATGCCGTCCAGGATGTCGTGCTCGCTGACCACCAACTCGGTGATGTTGGCCCGCTCGGCCAGCTCCTCGGCCAGCACGGCGACGATCAGCGCACCACCGCCGATCACGTCCACCCGGCCGGGGTGCATCGCGCCGTAGGCCATCCGCCGTTCCCGGCTGCGGGAGAGCAGGTCGTCGCTCACCCGGTACAGCTCGGGCAGCTTCAGGCGCGACAGGTGCAGCACCTCGGAGTCGTACTCCGGCAGGTCCATGGACACGGCGGACAGCGTCGTCACCGTGCCGGCCACGCCGACCCAGGTCCGCGCGTCCCGTACCGGCACGTGCTCGAACGCCTCGGCCAGCACCGAGCGGGCCAGCTCACGGGCATCCGCGCGCTCGGCGTCGGTGGGTGGGTCGGAGCGCAGGCAGCGCTCGGTGATCCGCACGCAGCCGATGTCCACCGAGCGCGCGGCCCACACGTCGACCCCGCCGTTGTCCCGGGTGCCGATGACCACCTCGGTGGACCCGCCGCCCACATCCACCACCACGAACGGGCCGTCCTCGGCGGACAGGTCACCGACCGCGCCGGTGAAGGACAGCCGGGCCTCGGTGTCCCCGCTGATCACCTCGGCGTCCTGGCCGAGCGTGTCGCGCACCATGCCGAAGAAGTCCTCCCGGTTGGCCGCGTCCCGGGTGGCCGAGGTGGCGACCATGCGCAGCCGCTCGGCGCCGGCCGCGCGCAGGATGTCGGTGTAGTCGGCCAGGGCCTCGCGGGTGCGCTCGATGGCCTCCGGGGCGAGCCGGCCGGTGGCGTCCACGCCCTTCCCCAGCCGGACGATCCGGGTCTCCCGGTGGACGTCGGTCAGCTGCCGGCCATCATCCGCGTCGGCGACGAGCAGGCGGATCGAGTTGGTCCCGCAGTCGATGGCGGCCACTCTCGGCATGCGCGCTCCTCGGTGCTCATTCGCCGCCGGCCGGTCGCCGGCTGGACGATGGCAACGGTACCGAGGAGGGGGTCGGCGGGACCGAGGACGTGGGCAGGGTCTCGGCGGCGCCACCGCCCGGGGTGTTCCCCGGGATGGACGGCAGCATGACGATCTTCGGGCCGGTGGGCGGGTCCCCGGTCGGGGTGGCCTGTGGGCGGCTGGTCGGGGTTTCTGACGAGGTGGGCGCGGAACTGCTCGAGTTGCTGGAGTTGTTGGAGTTGCTCGAGTCGCTCGACGAGTTCGGCGTGCTACTCGGAGTGGAGCTCGGCGCGGTGCTCGGCGCGGAACTCGGCGGGGAACTCGGGGTGGAGTCGCGGCTCGTGCTCGGCGCCGGGGTCGAGGGGGCCGGGGTGGTGTCGTCCTGGTCGGCGGCGTCCGAGCTCGACGGGTTGGCCCGGATGGTGGTCGGTCGCGACGGCGCGGACCGGCGCGGAGCGGGGACAGCGGCCCTGGTCCGGGGCGTGACCAGGGGCGGTTTAGGGGTGGCGCGAGGCGGGTTCGGCAGGGCGCGGGGTACGTCGGGCAGGGCGCGCGGCGCCGGCGGTTCCACGGCGCCCGGCCGGGGGGTGGCGGCCTGCTCCTCGAACGGGTTCACCGGCGGAGCCGCGCCCGGCGGAACGGTGCCGGGGGCGCCCGGTGGAACGGTGCCGGGGGCGCCCGGCTGGCCGGCCGCCGGGGCGCGGGCGTACTCGGCCGACCAGTTCCGCACCGCCTCCGCGTACGCCGGCGAGTTCCGGTAGCGCAACACGGCGGCGTTCTGGTTGGCCGGGTCGGTCAGGTTGGTGGCGGCGGCGCAGAGGTAGCGGCCGGCGGTGAGCGCGGCGTCGTCCAGGTCGTCCGGCTGGGCCTGCCCGTTCCCGTCCCCGTCCGCGCCGTAGCGGCGCCAGATCGACGGGACGATCTGCATCGGCCCGACCGCGCGGTCCCATGCGGTGTCGCCGTCCAGCTGGCCCTGATCCGTGTCCGGCACGCTGGCCAGGCCGGGCGAGCCGTCCAGCCGAGGGCCGAGGATGCGTCCCACGGTGTGCCCGGTGGCATCTAGCCGGCCCCCGGCGGCGTGCCCGGACTCGGCGCGCCCGATCGCGGCGAGCAGGGTCCAGCTCAGCCGGCAGGCCGGCGCGGACTCGGCCAGCGTCCGCTCGGCGCGCTGGTAGGCCTCCTGGACGAGCGCGGGCACCCCGTTGGCGCCCGGCCGGGCCGGCACCGGTTGCACGTCCGGCGGCGGGTCGGTGATGGTGAGCTGCCCGGTCGGCGAACCACCCGAGGCGGACTCGCCGAGCAGCGGCGCGGGCAGGCCCCCGGGGGCTACCCGGTCAGCCGCGGCATCCGGGGAACCGGCGGGGGCGTCATCGCCACCGCCGCGCAGCACGCCGATCACCGCGAGCAGGCCGAAGCCGGCAAAGAGCAGCAGCCAGCCCCGCTGGCCGCCACTCCGTACTTCCACCCGCCCTCCCACCCTCGTACCCGCGCACACCCTGCCGCGGACGCATGGTGACCGGGGCCGGATCGCATTACCCTCGGGTCATGACCGATCTTCTGGCGCAGCGCTACGCTCCGGTACACGGTTCCGGCTCCGCCGAACGGGTGGCGGAAGACTCGGTCGAGACGCCCCGCGTGGGTGACCGTTTCGCCACCCACGCGGTGACCAACCAGGTCCCGCCGCTGGACGGGTACGACCCCGTCGCCTGCGACCCGGGGTTCGCCGACGCGCTGGCCCGCGAGGGCGCCGGCGACGCGCTGCCCCGCCTCACCGAGCTCGGACGGACGGTGGTCGGGTCCGCCGAGGGCCGCGAGCACGCCCGGCTGGCCAATGAGAACGAGCCGGTGCTGCGCACCCACGACCGCTACGGCAACCGGATCGACGAGGTCGACTTCCACCCCTCCTGGCACTGGCTGATGGAGCGCTCGGTGGGCGCGGGTGCCCACGCCGCGCCCTGGGCGCCGGACGCCGGGCCGGGCGCACACGTGGCCCGAGCCGGCGCGTTCTACCTGATGAGCGAGCTGGAACAGGGCCACTGCTGCCCCATCGCGATGACCTACGCGGCGGTGCCGGCGCTCCGCCACGACGCCGGGCTGGCCGCCCGCTACGAGCCCGGCCTGCACTCGCTCACCTACCGGCCGGGGCTGGTGGAACCGAGTACCAAAGATGGCCTGCTGGCCGGTATGTCGATGACCGAGAAGCAGGGCGGCTCGGACGTCCGCGTGGGCACCACGGTGGCCAAGCCGGCCGGCGACGGGAGCTACCACCTGGTCGGGCACAAGTGGTTCACCTCGGCGCCGATGTGCGACCTGTTCCTCACCCTGGCCCAGGCACCGGGCGGGCTGACCTGCTTCGTGCTGCCCCGGGTGCTGCCCGACGGCTCGCGCAACCCGATCCGCATCCAGCGGCTCAAGGACAAGCTGGGCAACCGGTCCAACGCCTCCTCGGAGATCGAGTACCAGGACGCGCTCGGCTGGCGGCTCGGCGACGAGGGCCGGGGCGTCCGGACGATCATCGACATGGTCTCGTCGACCCGGCTGGACTGCGTGCTCGGTTCGGCCGCGCTGATGCGCATCGCGCTGTCCGAGGCGGCGCACCACGTGGCGCACCGGTCCGCGTTCGGTGCCCGGCTGGCCGACCAGCCACTGATGCGCCAGGTGGTGGCCGAGCTGGGCGCCGAGGTGGAGGCGTCCACCCGGCTGGCGTTCCGGCTGGCCGGCGCGGCCGACCGGGGCGAGCGGGCGCTGCTCCGGCTGGCCCTGCCCACCTCGAAGTACCTGGTCTGCAAGCGCACGTCGACGGTGATCGCGGAGGCGGCCGAGTGCCTCGGCGGGAACGGGTACGTGGAGGACTCCGGGCTTCCCCGCTACTACCGGGAGGCCCCACTGAACTCGATCTGGGAGGGCTCGGGCAACGTCAACGCGCTGGACGCGCTGCGCGCCATGGCCCGTTCTCCGGAGAGCGTGGACGCGCTGCTGGCCGAGGTGGACGCGGCCCGGGGCGAGTCCTCGCTGTTCGATGCGGCGGCGGGGGCGCTGCGCGAGGAGCTGGCCGCGCCGGACGAACGGCGCGCGCGCCGGCTGGCCGAGCTGGCCGGGGTCTGCCTGCAGGGGTCGCTGTTGCTGCGGCAGGCGCCGGCGGAGGTGGCCGAGGTCTTCCTGGCCGCCCGGCTGGGCGCCGACGGCCCATGGCGCACCGCCGGCACCCACACGGCCTCTCCGTCCGCGACCGCCGCCGTGCTGACCAGAGTCACCCCCCGGAACTGACGTTGGCCGGCAGCCTCTCCCTCCGAGGTGCTCTCGCAGACGCTTTGGCTCTGCGTGGAAATGCGCGACTTCGGGTCGCCGCCTCGGCGGCCCCCGGGCGACCACCACCATGCCCTGTTGATCACGGCCAGCATCACGCCAGCCCCAGGATCACTCGCGCGGGTGGCCCGCCGGCCGACACATCTGATGCCGCGGATTTCCACGCAGAGCCAAAGCGTGGTCCGGGGTAGTCGAGCTAGCGAGCGACGCCCGGGCCCGCCGGCAGCGGGCAGGCGGCGTCCACGATCTCGGTGACCTTGAGGATGCGGCCCAAGCCCAGCGCGAGCGCGCAGAACAGCATGATCTCGGTGATCTGCCGGTCGGAGAAGTGTTCCTCCAGCTCCTTGAAGTGCTCGGCGCCGATGGCGTGGTGGTCGCCGCCGAAGGCGCTGGCGAAGCGCAGCGCGGCCCGCTCGCGGGGGCTCAGCGAGGCGGCCTGCTGGTCCGGGATCGCGGCCACGTCGGCCTCGGTCACCTCGTCGCTGTAGCGCACGTTCAGGCACAGCGGGCACTGCGTGCCGTTGGCGATGGCCAGCCGCATCATCTCGGTGAGCCGGGGCCCGATGCTGTTCTCGAACCAGATCCCGAGATAGTATGGGAAAAGGCGCTCGGCGTGCTCGGGGGCATTGGCGAGCATGCCGAAATAGCGCTCGAAATGCGGCAGGAAATCCTGCGGCATCTGCGGGTACAGCTCGTCCGCGACCGTCCGCAGGTACGGCGTCATCGACTCTTTCGGAACCGTGTTCACCAACATGGGGACGAGTTTATGAATCCACGCGCCGGCCGCCAGGGCCGGAAGCGAACACGTCGAAAGGTCGAAACCGGCGACGGTTTTCTACTGCCCCCGGCGATACTCCGAAGGGGATATCCCGAGCTGGTGGCGGAATCGGGCGGAGAAGTACGCGGCGCTGTGGAAACCCACCGCCGCGCCCACCTCGGCGACCCCCAACCGCGTGTCCCGGAGCAGCGCGCAGGCCCGGTCCAGCCGGGCCCGCAGCAGGTAGCGGTACGGGGTGACGCCGGTGGCGGCGCGGAAGCTGCGGATGAAGTGGTCCTCGGAAAGATGCGCCAGCGCGGCCAGCTGGCCGAGCCCGATGTCCTCGGCCAGCCGGGCGTGCACGAACTCGAGCACCCGGTCCAGCGCGGCCGGCGCCAGTGGCGCCACGTTCGCGCGGCCGTCCAGCGCCGCCCGGGCGCGTCGGGGCGCGGTGGAATGCCAGCGCAACAAATGCCGGATCAACACGTGGTGCAGTTGCCCGAGCAGCAGAGAGTCGGCCCGGCCGGCGGCGTCCCGGTAGATTTCCAGCTCGCTGGTGAGCATCTGGAAAAAGCCATGCAACCACGGATCGGAAATGGCGAAGAATGCTCCGATCTGGCTGTCCCGGGCGCGCGGTTCGATGGTTTCCGCGATCCGCCGGACCTCGGTGGGGTCGAGGTAGACGTGAATGACCTCGATTCCGCCGTCCAGCTGCCATTCGGTGCCGTCGGTGGGTATGAACGTGTGCGAACCCAGCCGGGACCGCCGACCCACCTGCCGGCCGTCCTCCAGCTTGCGCACCTCGGTGCTGCCGCCCGCGTGGTAGCAGAGCATGCCGTGGCTGGAGCCGTGCACCGGCACGTAGGACGGCGGCTGGTGCCACTTGGCGGCGAACACGTTCTGCCCGCCCGCGCCGCGCACCAGGTAGTCCGGATCGCACAGGCTGTGCCGGCGGATCAGGTCCGGGCAGAAGGTGGGCGCTGCCGAGGCGGCCATCCGGTCACCTTATCGCCGAAAGTGACTGAATCAGGGTGCTGAACTGACTGAATCAGGGTGCTGAAGTCACTGAATCAGGTCGGTGGGGGGACGCAGGGGCCGGGGCGCCACCAGTCGGTCAGCTCGGCCAGGGCCTCGTCGCCGAACGGGTTGACGCCGGGGCCGGCGGCCAGCGCGTGGCCCACGTGCACGTGCAGGCACTTCACCCGGGTCGGCATGCCGCCAGCGCTGACATCGGTGCCCAGCGGCTCGATGGCGTCCCGTTCGGCCAGGTAGGACTCGTGCGCGCGCCGATAGGCGTCGGCCAGCTTTTCGTCCGAGGACAGCCGCTCGGTCATCTCCCGCATCCGGCCGTCCGCCTCCAGGCCGCCGATCCGGGAGCACAGCCGCGCGCAGGTCAGGTAGTAAAGCGTGGGGAACGGGGTGCCGTCGTCCAGCCGGGGGCTGGTGCGCACCACCGACGGCAGCCCGCACGGGCAGCGGTGCGCGACATCCCGCAGCCCGCGCGGCGGACGGCCTAGCTGGGCGGTCACGGCGGCCCGGTCCTCGACGGAGACCGAGTCGATCTCGTTCACTTCGGCACCCCACGCACGTCGTTCCAGAGTTGGTCGTACCAGAGCCCGCCCGGCGCGACCGCCGGCGCCGGCACCGGGTTGGCGTCGCCGGGCAGTTGCACCACGTACGGCGTCTCCCCCGGGCGCACGTAGCCCAGCCGTTCACGCGCCTCGGCGGCGATCGCCGCCGGGTCCCGCAGCTGGTCACGCCGCTGGCTGAGCCGGTCCACCTCGCTGGCCAGCTGGTGCTGCCTGGCCTCCAACGCCGCCAGCTCCTGGCGCTGGGTGAGGAAGTTGCGCAGCGGCATCGCGACGGTCAGTGCCAGCGCGCACACCACCAGCGCGAGCACCGCTGCCCGCCGGGTCGAGGAGACCCCGAGGATGCCCGACGTCGCTACGGCCATCCGATGCGCCCGGCTGCCCCGGATTGCCTCCGGTGCGCCGCCGGAGACCCCGGCCCGGACCTTGCCGCCCGGCGTCGGGCCGGCCGCCGACGGTAATCGGCTCGGCCCGGCCGACCCCCGGCCACCGGCGCTCCGGGTGGACGAGGCCCGTATCCCGGCGGAGCGCTCGCCGACCCCGCGCGCCCCCGGGCGGCGGTCGCGTCCCTTCCGGGAGCGGGCGGGGTCGGTGCTCATCGGTTGCCTCAGCCCTCCGGGCTGTAGCGCGGGAACGCCAGGTCGCCGGCGTAGCGCGCGGCGTCGCCCAGCGCCTCCTCGATGCGCAGCAGCTGGTTGTACTTGGCCACCCGCTCGGAGCGGGCCGGCGCACCGGTCTTGATCTGCCCGCAGCCGGTGGCCACCGCGAGGTCGGCGATGGTGGTGTCCTCGGTCTCCCCGGAGCGGTGGCTCATCATGCAGCGGTAGCCACAGGAGTGCGCCAGGGTGACCGCGTCCAGGGTCTCGGACAGCGTGCCGATCTGGTTCACCTTCACCAGCAGCGCGTTCGCCACCTGGCGGGCGATGCCGTCCTCCAGCCGCTCCGGGTTGGTCACGAACAGGTCGTCGCCGACCAGCTGCACCTTGCTGCCCAGCGCGGCGGTGAGCTGCTCCCAACCGGTCCAGTCGTCCTCGGCCAGCGGGTCCTCGATGGACACCAGCGGGTAAGCGTCGACCAGGCCGGCGTAGAAGCTGGTCATCTCCTCGGCGGTGCGCTTGCTGCCCTCGAACGCGTAGCCGCCGTCGGAGAAGAACTCGGTCGCGGCCACGTCCAGCGCGAGCACGACGTCCCGGCCCAGCTTGAGGCCGGTCTTCTCCACCGCGGTGCCGATCAGGTCCAGCGCGGCCCGGGTGCCGGCCAGGTCGGGGGCGAACCCGCCCTCGTCACCGAGCCCGGTGCTCAGCTTCTGCGACTTCAGCACCGACTTCAGCGCGTGGTACACCTCGGCGCCCCAGCGCAGCGCCTCCCGGAACGACTCGGCGCCGAGCGGGGCGATCATGAACTCCTGCACGTCGACGCTGGTGTCCGCGTGCGCGCCGCCGTTCACGATGTTCATCATCGGCACGGGCAGAACGTGGGCGTTCGGCCCGCCGACGTAGCGGAACAGCTCCAGCCCGGACGACTCGGCGGCCGCCTTGGCCACCGCCAGCGACACCCCGAGCAGCGCGTTCGCCCCCAGCCGGGACTTGTCCGGGGTGCCGTCCAGGTCCACCAGCCGCTGGTCGACCACCCGCTGGTCCACCGCCTCGACACCGATCAGCTCGGGGCCGATCTCGTCCAGCACGCCGGCCACCGCGCGCTCGACACCCTTGCCGTTGTAGCGGCGCGCGTCCCCGTCCCGCAGCTCCACCGCCTCGTGTTCACCGGTCGAAGCGCCGGAGGGGACGGCCGCCCTGGCCAGGGTGCCGTCGTCCAGCGCCACCTCCACCTCTACGGTGGGGTTGCCCCGGGAGTCCAGAATCTCGCGAGCGCCAACCTGCTCGATGACGGCCACATCAGCTCCTTGCCTGACTGGAGTACCGGTCCGGCCAAGCCTAGCCGCCGACCACCACCCCACCCGGCCCCACACCAACCGGTGTGTCACGACCCGGCACCGCGGCCCGCCTCCTCGTGATCATCAGAACATGAGGGCTGGTCCCAACCGCTCAACCCAGCCATAGTGCCCTGTTGATCACGGAGGGCGGGCCAGCGCTCGCTCGATCTCCGCGACGATCTCCGTCGGGCGACGGAACACGTCTCGGCGGCTGTACCGGTAGACCCGCCAGCCCAGGTCCTGCAGCCGGGTGTAGCGATAGGCGTCCCGCGCGCTCCGCTCCGGAGTGAAGTGCTCGTGCCCTTCGTACTCGAGCGCGATCCGGTGTTCCGGATAGGCGAGGTCCTCCGTGGCCACCAGTCGACCGGACCGGTCACGCACTCGGTGCTGCACCACCGGTCTCGGCAACCCGGCCAGCACCAGTACCAGCCGTAGCCGCGTCTCCATGACCGACTCCGCCCGGGGTTCGGCCAACTCCACCACCTCGGGCAGCCGCCGACAGCCCCTCGCCCCGGCGTGCCGTTCGGCCATTACCAGCAGCTCTTCCGGGGCGAAATGGAACCGCCCGGCCAACTCGTCCACCGCGACCACGGCGTCCTCGAGCGAGCCCCGTCGGGCCAGGTCGTACGCGGTGCGCAGCGGGGTCGTCACCTCGACTCCCCGAACCTCCCGGCATTCGTGGGCGGCGAGGTCGTCCTGGCGGAGCCGGATGCCTCGCGGCGCGCGGAGGTGAGACGTCGTCACGACGATCTCCGCCGGCGCGTCCCTCGGCGGGCAGTCGGCACCGAGCAATGCGCACGCCGAGTAGCCGCCGAGCACCCCGCCCCAGCGCCGCGCCCAGAGATATGCCGCGCGGGATCGTGCCTCGAGATCAAGCACCACAGCGGCCGGCAGGTATACGTCGGGCCACACCCGGTGGTAAGCGGAGCCGCGCAAACTGGCCTCGGGTGAGCACGCCACCGGAGATCGCCGCGCTCCCCCGGAACGGCTGACCGAACTGGAGATGCCCCACACACCGAGCAGCATGCCCCGTACCGCACGATGTCCGTGGCGAAAAGAGATAACACCCCTCAAAACCTGTGATCATCAGGGCATGAGGGTCGTCTCTGAGCAGGCCGACCAGCCGCTATGTCCTGATGATCACGGAATGGGGGTGGGATTGGCACGGAAGCGTTGTGGTGTCAATGAGTGGCTTGGCCGGGCGTTAGCACCTACCGTAGGGCGACCATGACCAGCGCCCCACATCCCCAACCCGACCCATTCGAGAACGGCTCCGGCAACGGGGACGAGACCTTCCGGTCCTTCCGGCAGGCGGAGTCGCTACTGGCCCAGGGCAGGCCGCTGGACGCGGTGCAGGCGTTGCTCCCGGTGCTCGCCGAGCGCCCGCAGGACGCGTCGGTGCACCTGCTCGCCGGGCGGGCGTTCCTGGACTCGGCCCAGCTGAGTCGCGCGGAGGCCGCGTTCACGCGGGTGCTGGAGATCGACCCGGCGGACCACTACGCCCGGTTCGCCCTCGGCAAGGCGCTGCAGCGGCAGGGCCGGTTCACCGAGTCGCTGGCGCAGCTGCGGATGGCGTCGGCGATGGACCCGCGGCCCGAGTACCAGGATGCGCTGGGCGCGGTGCGGGCCAGGATCGCCATCAACGAGCAGGAGTGATCCTGAGCGGATCTCAGCGGCTGGGCGACAACTTTGCCGCACCGTGACCTCCGGAACATTGGCTACCAGCCGTTACAGTAGTTAGGCTACCGCTCCATGAGGTTAGCCTGGCTTGGTTACGCGGCCACCGGAGGCGGCAGGGAAGTCCTCGGATGGTGAGCAATGCGCTCATCGGACTGCGTGAAGGCCTCGAGGCGGCCCTCGTGGTGAGCATCCTGGTTGCCTTCCTGGTGCGCAGTGACCGCCGGTCGGCGCTGCCCTGGGTGTGGTCCGGGGTGGCCGTCGCGGTGGCCATCTCGGTGGCCGTGGGCGCGGCGCTCACGTTCAGCACCCAGTCCATGTCGTTCGAGGCGCAGGAGGCGTTCGGCGGCAGCCTCTCCATCGTCGCGGTCGGCTTCGTCACCTGGATGATCTTCTGGATGAAGCACACCGCGCAGGCACTCTCCGCCGAGCTGCGCGGCAAGCTGGAGCAAGCCCTCCAGATCGGCTCCTGGGCCGTGGTGCTGATGGCCTTCCTCGCGGTCGGCCGGGAAGGCCTGGAGACCGCGCTGTTCTTCTGGGCGGCCGCGCAGGCCACCGGCGAAACCACCCAGCCGCTGATCGGGTTCCTGATCGGCATCGCCATCGCGGTGCTGCTGGCGTTCGGCATCTACCGGGGCGCACTGAAGATCAACCTGGCCAAGTTCTTCAAGGTCACCGGCATTCTGCTGATCTTCGTTGCGGCCGGCATCCTGGCCTACGGCGTGCACGACCTGCAGGAGGCGAACATCGTCCCCGGGCTGAACACGCTGGCCTTCGACATCAGTCACATCGTGCCGGCCGACTCCTGGTACGGCACCTTGCTGAAGGGCATCTTCAACCTCTCCCCCCAGACCACCGTGGCCGAGGCCTGCGTCTGGGTGTTGTACGTGGCAATTGTGCTGACCCTGTTCCTGCTCCCGAGCCGCCGCCGCGAGAAAGCCACCACAGGCCAGTCGCTGTAACAGTCCGAGCGTCACCCGAGGAGAACCCCCGTGTCCCGACCCATTCCGCGTTCGCTGCTGGCCCCGTCGGCCGCCGTGGCCACGCTCGCCCTGCTCGCCGGCTGTTCCGGTTCCGGGGGAGGTGCGCCCGGCGGTGCCGCCGACGGCTCCATCGCGGTGACCGCCACCGACACCGCCTGCCAGGTGGCCAAGAACGAGGCGCCGGCCGGGCACATCACCTTCAACGTGACCAACAAGGGCAACAAGGTCACCGAGTTCTACCTGTACGGCACCGGTGACCGGATCATGGGCGAGGTGGAGAACATCGGCCCGGGCCTGACCCGCAAGCTGATCGTGGAGGTGCCCGACGGCGGCACCTACACCACCGCGTGCAAGCCGGGCATGGTCGGCGACGGCATCCGCGCCCCGTTCACGGTGACCGGCCAGGCCGCCCGCTCGGCGGACAACAACACCCGGCTGGCCGAGGCCACCGGGAGCTACAAGCGCTACGTGAACTCGCAGATCGCCGCGCTGGTGCCGAAGACCCAGGAGTTCGTGGACACGGTCAAGGCGGGCAAGGTCGAGGAGGCCAAGGCCCAGTTCCCGATCGCCCGGACCTACTGGGAGCGGATCGAGCCGGTGGCCGAGTCGTTCGGCGACCTCGACCCCAAGGTGGACGGCCGGGAGGACGACGACCGGGGTCCGGGTGAGCAGTTCACCGGCTATCACCGGCTGGAGAAGGACCTCTGGGTGGACGGGCTGAAGCCCGACTCCGGCGCCATCGCCGACCAGCTGCTGGCCGACATCAAGGACCTGGAGAACCGGGCCAGGACCGTCGAGCTCACCCCGGTGCAGCTGGCCAACGGCGCCAAGGAACTGCTGGACGAGGTGGCCACCGGCAAGATCACCGGCGAGGAGGACCGCTACTCGCACACCGACCTGTGGGACTTCAAGGCCAACGTGGAGGGCAGCCAGGCCGCCGTCGCCGCGCTGCGCCCGGTGATCGACGAGAAGGACAAGGCCCTCGGCCCTCGGCTCGACCAGCAGTTCGCCAACGTGGAGAAGCTGCTGGAGGGCTACCGGAACGGCGACGGCTTCCGGCTCTACACCACGCTCACCCCGGAGGACACCAAGAAGATGTCCGACGCGGTGGACGCGCTGGGCGAGCCGGTGAGCAAGGTCGCCGGGGTGGTCACGTCACCATGAGCGAGGTATCCCGCCGCAAGATGCTCGGGCTGGCCGGGGCCGGCGCGGCCCTGGCCGGCGCCGGCGCGGCGGTGGGCGGCCTGGTCGGCTCGTCGGGCGGCGACCCCGCCGGCGAGCTGGCGGCGGCCGCCGCCGCACCGGTGGAGTTCCACGGCGAGCACCAGGCCGGCATCATCACGCCGGCCCAGGACCGCATGCACTTCGTCGCGCTGGACGTGGCCAGCGGCGACCGGGCCGCGCTGGTCGACCTGCTCAAGAAGTGGACCAGGGCGGCCCAGCGGATGACCGCGGGCGCCGAGGTGAGCCCGCTCGGCGCGATCGGTGGCAACCCGGAAGCCCCGCCGGACGACAACGGCGAGGCGCTCGGCCTGCCGGCCAGCCAGCTCACCCTGACGCTGGGCCTGGGCGGTTCCCTGTTCGACGGCCGGTTCGGGCTGGCCGACCGCAAGCCGGCCGCGCTCGCCGACCTGCCGCACTTCCAGCAGGACCAGCTGGACCCGGCCCGCTCCGGCGGTGACCTGTGCATCCAGGCCTGCGCGAACGACCCGCAGGTGGCGGTGCACGCGATCCGGCACCTGGTGCGGATCGGGTTCGGCACGACGACGGTGCGCTGGTCGCAGCTGGGCTTCGGCCGGACGTCGTCGACGTCCACCGCGCAGGCCACGCCGCGGAACCTGTTCGGTTTCAAGGACGGCACGAACAACATCAAGGCGGAGGACCCGCCCGCGCTGCGCGACCACGTCTGGGTGGCGCCGGGGGACGGGCCGGACTGGCTGACCGGCGGCAGCTACCTGGTGGCCAGGCGGATCCGCATGCACATCGAGATCTGGGACCGCACCTCGCTGTCCGAGCAGCAGCTGATCGTCGGGCGGGCCAAGGGCACCGGTGCGCCGCTGGGCAAGGAGAACGAGTTCGACCAGTCCGACTTCCAGCTCTCCGGCAACGACGGGCAACCGGCGATCGCCGAGAACGCGCACATCCGGCTGGCCTCGGCGGAGGCCAACGGGGGCGTGAAGATGCTGCGCCGGGGCTACAACTTCGTGGACGGCGCGGACGGCGCGGGCCACCTGGACGCCGGCCTGTTCTTCGTGGCCTTCATGCGCGACCCGCACAAGCAGTTCGTCCCCATCCAGCGTGCGCTGTCCAAACAGGACGACATGATGGAGTACCTGGAACACACGGGTTCGGGGCTGTTCGCGGTCCCGCCCGGCGTGCGGCGCGACGGCTTCTGGGCCGACACCCTCTTCACCTGAGCCGCGTTCCGGCGGGGTGGTTTCAAGGACCGCCGGGACGGGCGGCCGGCGGCCGCTACTGGTCGCCCGCCGGTAGGCGCTCGAGAACGGCGCCGGCCACCTCGGCCGGCGCCTCCACGGGCAGGAAGTGTCCAACCCCGTCCAGCGGGCGCAGCGTGGCGTCCGCGAAATACTCGTCCAAACGGTCCGACCAGGCCCGGGGGAACAGCGGGTCGTGGTCCGGCCAGAGCACCGTGGTCGGCACCGCGATCCGCTGGGCCGGGTCGGGCGCGGTCTCGGCCAGGGCGGTGGCCACCGCGCCCGAGCCGGCCCGGTACCACTGGATGGAAGCGGTGAACGCACCCGGTGCGCCGTACCGGCTCACCAGGTGGTCCAGCCGTTCGTCACCGAGCTGGAACGACGGACCGGACCAGTGCGTCCAGAAGTGCTCCAGGTAGTCCCGCACCGCCTCCGGCTTCCCGTCGACCAGCCGCTCGGCCAGCTCGAGCTGGTGGAAGGCCTGGTACCAGAACTCCCGCTGCGGACCCTGGTCCAGCATCCGCCGGCCCACCCCGGGCATCGGCGGGGACAGCACCAGCGCGCGGACCAGATCCGGGCGGGTCGCGCCCAGCGTGCGGCCGACCCGACTGCCCACGTCGTAGCCGGCCACCACCGGCCGGTCCAGACCCAGCTGCTCGATCAGCGCGGCCACCGCGCGCGCCTGGGCGGCGGCGCCGTACCGCTCGGCCGGGTCGGCCACATGTTTGTCCGACTCCCCGAAGCCGCGCAGGTCCGGCACCACCAGCTCGGCCGCGCCCGCGAGCAGCGGCACCACGTCCCGGTAGTCGGTGCGGTCCCCCGGCCAACCGTGCAGCAACACCACGGCGGGCCCGGAACCCGTGCGGTCGTAGGCCAGCCGGAACCCGTCAACCGATTCACTCAGCACCGGTCCAAGGTATCACCGGTTCAACCGGTTACTCAGGGCGTCGGCCCATGATCGCTGTCTGTGGCGGCTGGGCAGTCATCCCGTGGGGGTGATCGCCAACTGTGGCGGATCAGCGTCGATTTTCGACGCCAAACCGCCAGACACAACGATCACCCCGTTGGCCAGTGTTGGCGCCAGTTCTCCTCGGTCAGCGCGTGCGGGTCCAGGCCGGCGTCGACGGCGGCCCGCTCGGCGGCCCGCACGGCGGACGCGAACTCACGGGCGGCCGCGCGCAGCTCCTGCTCCGGGTCGGTGCCGGCCAGCTTCGCGGCGGCCACGGCGCGGAACATCGGGTCGGCGGAGTCGATCAGCGACGTGGGCAGGCCGGCCTTGCGGGCGCGGGACACCAGCTTGGCCGCCAGCGCGGCCGCCGGCTGGCCCATGGCCACCCCGTCCAGGCTGGACTCCCGCTGCTTCTCCACCCGCTTCAGCTCGTCCCAGCGCAGCTCCTGGTCGCTGGCGCTGTGCACCACGTCGGCACCGGAACCGAAGACGTGCGGGTGCCGGTCCACCAGCTTCCGTACCAGGTCGGCGGCCACCTCGTCGATGCCGAACGCCTCGGCGCCGGGGCCGGCCACGAACGGCTTGACCGCGCCCTCGGCGGCCAGGCGGGCGTGGAAGAGCACCTGGAGCAGCACGTCGCCGAGCTCCTCGCGCAACGCCGGCCGGTCCGCCTCCTCCACCGCCTCGTGCAGCTCGTAGGTCTCCTCCACCAGGTAGGTGAGCAGCGAGCGGTGGGTCTGCTCGGCGTCCCACGGGCAGCCGCCCGGCGAGCGCAGCCGGTCCATCACCGCCACCGCGTCCAGCAACGCGGCACCGGTCGGCTCGGGGGTGCGGTGCACCTCGTCCGCGCTACCCGCCAGGGGGTGCGACAAATCGGTGCAGAGCAGCGCCACCGACCCGTCCGGCCACTCGGTCGGGGTCTCGGCGAGCCGCTCCGCGCCGGCCAGCTCGGTCAAGCCGGCGGGAACCGAGGGGTCGGCGAGTACCCGGTCCGCCGTGCGCAGCGCGGGCAGCGCGGAGGCCGGGAGCACCGCGCCGAGCCGGTCGGCCAGTACGACCAGGGTACGCATCGATCAGCCGAGGGTGGCCGGCAGGGAGACGCCCGGCTCGACCCCGATCGGCACCACCACCGCCTGCACCGGGTCCCAGCTGCCGTACCTCGGGTTCACCCGCACACCGATCTCGGCGGCGACCGGGGCGAGCAGCTGGCCGCCGATGGTGGCCTGGTCGGACTTGCCGAGCAGCTGGGCGGCGGACAGCCGGGGATCGGCCGGCGCCGGGGCGTCCGTGCGCCGCTGGGTGACCCGCCAGACCAGCCAGGCGTCGTTGCTCACCTGGAGCACGTTGACCCGGCCGACCGGGCTGCCCAGCAGCAACAGGTCGGTCGCGGCCAGCACCGGCGCGCGCACCTGGCGGTTCCGCTCGGCGTGCGGGTCGGCGGCCAGCACGGCCTGCGCCTGCGCCGGGCCGGCGGCCAACTGGCGGGCCAAGGCCTGCGCCTGGTCCTTCGAGTCGGCGGTGAGCACGTCCGCCGTCACGCTCAGCCGGTCCAGCCCGCGCACGGCCAGCGCCCGGGCGATCACCTCGTCCCGGGCCGCGTCCCGCACCGAGTCGGGGTCCATCGCCCGGATGGTGGCCAGCTCCAGGTTCGTCGGATCGGCCAGCTCGGCGTCCACCTGGCGGTCGTCCACGGTGATGCCGCCGCGCTTCGCCGCCTCCTCGAACAGCAGGTGCCGGACCCGCTTGTTCACCGCCCACTGGGCGACCAGCGCCGGCGGGATCCCCTGCCGGGTCAGCTGGGCCATGATGTCCTGGTTGGCCAGCACGCGGTCGATCTTTTCCTGCACCGAGGAGAGCGGGACCGACTGGTCCCCCACGATGGCCGCCGACCCGGCCAGCCGGGGCCCGCCACCGCAACCGGCGACCAGCACACCAGCCGCTACCAGCGCGACCACCCATAAGCGACGAATCAGCACGCTCCGTACTCTCTCACGGGAGATTCGCCGCCGATGCGGCGACTCGCTGCTCCACCGGGCCGCGCAGGTTCGACAACAGCTGGGCGCACCAGTCCAGCAGCTCGGTGTCGCGCAGCGGCGGGGCGCCGAGCCGGCCGCCCTGCTCGGTCGGCCGGGGCACCACGACCGTCTTGGCCGCCGCCTTGTAGGTCGCCTTCGGGTAGAGCCGGCGCAGCCGCAGCTGGGCGGAGTCCGGCAGGTCCACCGGGGCCACCCGGACGGAGTTGCCGCCCATCGCCACCTCGCTCACCCGGTGGTCGCGGCAGGTCTGCCGGAACGCGGCCACCGCGATCAGGTTGCGCACCGGGATGGGCAGCGCGCCGTAGCGGTCGGTGAGCTCCTCCTCGATCGCGGTGAGCGCGCCGTGGTCGCCCGCCTCGGCGATCTTCCGGTACACCTCCAGCCGGAGCCGCTCGCCGGTCACGTAGTCGTGCGGCACGTGGGCGTCCACCGGCAGCTCCACCCGCACCTCGGCCAGCTGCTCCTCCTCCGGGGCATCCCCGGCGCCGCCCTGCTTGCGGAACGCGGCCACCGCCTCGCCCACCAGCCGCACGTACAGGTCGAAGCCCACGCCGGCGATGTGCCCGGACTGCTCGGCGCCCAGGATGTTGCCGGCGCCCCGGATCTCCAGGTCCTTCATCGCCACCGCCTGCCCGGCGCCCAGCTCGGAGTGCTGCGCGATGGTGGCCAGCCGGTCGTAGGCGGTCTCGGTGAGCGGCGACTCGGCCGGGTAGAGGAAGTAGGCGTAGCCGCGCTCCCGGCCCCGGCCCACCCGGCCGCGCAGCTGGTGCAGCTGGGAAAGGCCCAGGTTCTCCGCGCGCTCCACGATCAGCGTGTTCGCGTTGGAGATGTCCAGCCCGTTCTCCACGATCGTGGTGCACACCAGCACGTCGTACTCGTTGTGCCAGAAGCCCTGCACGGTGCGTTCCAGCACCTCCTCGTTCATCTGCCCGTGCGCGACCGCCACCCGCGCCTCCGGCACCATGTCCCGCACCTCGCGGGCCGCCCGCTCGATGGTGGAGACCCGGTTGTGGACGTAGAACACCTGGCCGTCGCGCAGCAGCTCGCGGCGGATCGCGGCGGCCACCTGCTTGCGGTCGTGGGCGCCCACGTAGGTGAGCACCGGGTGCCGCTCCTCTGGCGGGGTGGCGATGGTGGACAGCTCGCGGATGCCGGCCAGGCTCATCTCCAGGGTGCGCGGGATCGGCGTCGCGGACATGGCCAGCACGTCCACGTGCGCGCGCAGCGCGGTGATGTGCTCCTTGTGCTCCACCCCGAACCGCTGCTCCTCGTCCACGATGACCAGCCCGAGGTCCTTCCAGCGCACGCCGGTCTGCAGCAGGCGGTGGGTGCCGATCACCACGTCCACCTTGCCCTCGGCCATGCCCCTGACCGTCTCCTCGGCCTCGTGCGCGTCGGTGAACCGGGACAGCCCTTTCACCACGACCGGGAACGAGCGCATCCGGTCGGCGAAGGTCTGCAGGTGCTGGCTGGCCAGCAGGGTGGTCGGCACCAGCACGGCCACCTGCTTGCCGTCCTGCACCGCCTTGAACGCGGCCCGCACCGCGATCTCGGTCTTGCCGAAGCCGACGTCCCCGGAGACCACCCGGTCCATCGGCGACGGCTGCTCCATGTCCCGCTTGACCTCGTTGATCGCGGCCAGCTGGTCCGGCGTCTCGGTGTGCGGGAAGGCGTCCTCCATCTCCCGCTGCCAGGGCGTGTCCGGGGCGAACGCGTGACCGGGGCTGGACTTGCGCGCGGCGTACAGCTGCACCAGCTGGGCGGCGATCTGCCGGACCGCGCGGCGGGCCTTGCCCTTGGTCTTCGCCCAGTCGCTGCCGCCCATCTTGTTCAGCGCCGGCACCTCGCCGCCCACGTACCGGCTGACCTCGTCCAGCTGGTCGGTCGGCACGTACAGCCGGTCGGCCGGCTGGCCGCGCTTGCTCGCGGCGTACTCCAGCACCAGGTACTCCCGGCGCGCCCCGGCCACCGTGCGCTCGCGCATCTCGATGAACCGGCCGATGCCGTGCTGGCTGTGCACCACGAAGTCGCCGGGCTTGAGGCTGTCCAGCTCCACCGCGTTGCGCCGGCGGGAGGCCAGCTTGCGGATCTCCCCGGGGGCCGTCCGGTTGCCGGTCAGGTCGGCCTCGGTGAGCACCATCAGGCCCAGCTCGGGGGCGGTGAAGCCGTCGGCCAGCACCCCCTGGGCGACGGTGACCAGGCCCTTCTCCGGCTGGGTGGTCAACCCCTCGGTGACCAGCCGGGCCGGCACCTCGGCCTCGCCCAGCTGCTCGACGGCCCGCTGCGCGGTGCCGCTGCCGGCCAGCAGGAGCACGGCGGCGCCGCCCTCGGTGGTGTGTTTACGCAGGTCGGAGAGCGCCCGGGGCAGCTCGCCCTTGTACGACTCGATGGCGTGGAAACCGGGGCGGATCGTGTCGGCGTCGCCGGTCTCGTCGGTGCCGAACGGGCTGAGCGTCCACCACCGGCGGCCGGTGGCCAGCGCGTGCTCCTCGATCTCGGCGAGGTCCCGGTAGGCCGACTGGCCGACGTCGATCGGCGCCTGCGCCTCCGTGCCGGCGGCGGCCAGCCAGGACGCCTCGAGGAACTCCTGGCCGGTGCGCACCAGGTCGCGGGCCCGGGTGCGGATCCGCTCCGGGTCCACCAGCAGCACGTGCGCGCCCGGTGGGAGGAGATCGGTGAGCAGGTCCAGGGAGCCCTCGCAGAGCACCGGGATGAGCGACTCCATGCCCTCGGCCGGGATGCCCTCGGCCAGCCGGTTCAGCAGCTCGGCCAGCTGCTGGTTGTTCCCGTGCTGCTCGGCCAGCGCGGCGGCCCGCTCGCGGACCGGCTCGGTGAGCAGCAACTCGCGGCAGGGCGGGGCGTCCAGCACGTCGACCTGGCCGATGGTGCGCTGGTCGGCCACCGCGAACTGGCGCAGCTCGGAGACCTCGTCGCCCCACATCTCCACCCGCACCGGGTGCTCGGCGGTGGGCGGGAACACGTCCACGATTCCCCCGCGCACGGCGAACTCGCCGCGCCCGGTGACCATGTCCACCCGCTGGTAGGCCAGCTCGACCAGGCGGTGCAGCAGGCCGTCGAAGTCGTGCTCGTCGCCGGGCTTCAGGGCCAGCGGATCCAGCCGGCCGAGTCCGGGCGCGATCGGCTGGATCAGGCTGCGCACCGCCGCTACCAGCACCCTCGGCCGGCCCTCACCGGTGTGCAGCCGGCGGAAGAGGGAAACCCGGCGGCCCACCGTGTCGCTGCGCGGGGACAGCCGCTCGTGCGGCAGCGTCTCCCAGGACGGCAGCACCGCTACGGCGTCCGGCCCGACCAGCCCGGCCAGCGCGGCACCGAGGTCCTCCGCCTCGCGCTCGGTGGCGCACACGGCCAGGGTGGCCGGTGCCCCGGCCGGGTCGGCGCCGGCCAGCGCGCCGGCCACGAACGGGCGCAGCGCGGCCGGCCCCTCGATGCGCAGGGTCGGATGGTCCAGGGCATCGGACAGCGCGGCCAGGCCCGGGTCAGCGAGCGCGGCGGAGAGCAGGCCGGGTGAGGCGATCAGGTCGGACACGGAATTCCTTACGCGGGCCGGATTGGCGCATGCGGACAGACTCCTGCCCGGGACCATGAGACATGGCCGGGAGGAGCCACATACCCAGAGTACGCCGCGGCCCGAGGCAGTGTTCCCCCGCGGGCGCCAAACTGGCCGCCCGGCTCCGCCGGGTAGCTCCTACCCTGGAGGCATGCCGGAGGCCGACTTGGACTGGGTGGTACGCCGCCCGCACCCGGCGCTGCGCGCGCTGGTCGAGCGGTACATCGGCTATCGCCAGCACGGGGTCACCCTGGACGTGCACCGGGGCCTGCCCAGCCGGAACGTCACGCTGATCATCAGCCTGGCCGACCCGGTGCGCATGCTGGAGTCGCCGGCCCTCGGGCTGGACGCGCGCCGGTCGCAGGCGTTCGTCGGCGGGCTGCACACCGGGCCGGCCCTGATCGCGCAGGACTTCGAGCAGGCCGGCGTGCACGTGGAGATCAGCCCGATGGGCGTGCAGACCCTGCTCGGGGTGTCCGCGCCGGACCTGGCCGGGCAGATCCTGGACGTGGCCGACCTGCCCCGCCCGGGCCTGGCCGAGCTGCCGGAGCGGCTGTTCGAGGCGTCCGGCTGGGCGCGCCGGTTCGACCTGCTGGACCGGGCGCTGCTCACCGCGGCCACCTCGTCGACCACGCGTCGGGACCCGCCGGACGAGGTGAACTGGGCCTGGCGGCGGCTGGTCAGCACCGGCGGCACCGTCAGCATCGGCTCGCTCGCCGAGGACGTCGGCTGGAGCCGCCGGCACTTCTCCCAGCGGTTCGCCCGCGAGCTGGGGCTGAGCCCGAAGCAGACGGCCAGGGTGGTCCGGTTCGGCCGGGCCGCCGCACTGGTGCGCACCCGCCCGATCGGCGGGTTGGCCGAGGTGGCCTACCGGTGCGGCTACTTCGACCAGGCGCACCTGACCAACGAATGGCGCGCGCTGGCCGGTTGCACGCCCAGCGTGTGGATCGCCGAGGAACTTCCCTTTCTCCAAGACGACCCGGGCCTCGCCGAACCATCCTGACCGCATGACCACTCCACAGCCGACGGTGTGGCCGGCGCTGCGCTACGACGACGCACCGGCCGCGATGACCTTCCTGACCGAGGTGCTCGGCTTCCGCGAGGCGCTGCGGGTGCCCGACGACACCGGCGACATCGCGCACGCCGAGCTGCGCTGGCCGGAGGGCGGCGCGGTCATGCTCGGCTCCACCAGGCACCGGGACGGCCTGCACGGCGAGATGCGCGCGGGTGTTTGCTCGGTTTACGTGGTCAGCGACCGGGTGGACTCGCTGTACCGGCAGGTCAAGGCCGCCGGCGCGGACGTGGCCAACGAGCTGGAGGACACGGACTACGGGTCGCACACGTTCACCGTGCGCGACCCCGAGGGCAACCACTGGACCTTCGGCACGTACCGGGGCGCTCCTTAACGTGCGTTGGGTACGGGGTCGGGTTCTAGAGACGCTTGGACGGCGCGGCTGGGGACCGCCGCGGTTCGGGAGCGGCCTCGTGCGTCGGGCACGGGTTGGGTCCAAAGAAAGCTTGGACGGCGCGGCTCAGGAGCGCCACGGCTGGGAGCGGCCTCTGGCGTGGGCACGGGGTTGGTCCGAGAACGCTCGGACGGCGCGGCTCCGCGCCTCGCGCGGCTCCGGAGCCGCCGCTCGCTACGGAGCGTGAGCGCAACCCGCCCGGCCGAGCGCCTCTTTCGCCGAGCGCAAGCTCAGTCCCCTTTGATCATGGTCGCCACCGGACTCAGCCAGCACTCGATGCGGAGGACCCCGTCCTACCCGCCAAATCCGAGCCCTCACGAGCACACTGAGTAACCGAGTAAACGAGTAGCCGAGGGCGCCGAGATCTACCTCAGGGGTGTCGCGGCCATGATCAAAGCCCGCTCAGGTAGATGTCGACGGGACGGAGCCGCCGCCAACCGGCCGGAACGCGCGGGCCGGCACCCAGGCCAGCACAAAACCCGGCCGCGGCCGTCCAAGCGATCTTGAAACCCGCGCCCTGCCTAGCCGGCGCTCGCCCGGCGGGCCGCTTCCTCGAGGCGGGTGAGGTGGGCGGTCCAGTACTCCTGGTCCCCGGGCGCCATGTTGTCCCGGTCGGGCCGCGAGCCGACCGACCCGTCCAACCCCTCGCGCAGGATGTCCGCGTGCCCGAGGTGCCGGTTGGTCTCGGCGACCACGTGCACCAATATTCGGTGCAGAGTTACCTCGGTCCGCTCCGGCGGCCACCAGGGAACCCGGCCGACGGCGTGCGGTTCCAGTTCGTCGATGGTGGCGTCGGCGTGCGCCCAGGCCCTCCGGTACAGGCCTGTCACCCACTCCCGGGACTCGTCGGCCGTCGCCCACAGGTCGTCGTTGGGGTCGGCGTCCTCGGCGGTCCAGGGCAGCGGCTCGGTCGCCGGGCGGCCGAAGACCAGCCCGAAGTAGCCGAACTCGATCGTCGCCAGGTGTTTGACCAGGCCCAGCAGGTTGGTGCCGGTCGGGGTGAGCGGGCGGCGGATGTCGTACTCCCCGACGCCCTCGAGTTTCCACAGCATGGACTCCCGGGCGGTCCGGAGGTACTCGTGCAGGGCTGACGCGGTCATGCGGGAAATCGTTCCACCAACGAGAATCGCGGTATGGCACTGCCCGACGAGCGGCACCGGCGGCGGGCCTTGCTGGCGCTGTGCACCACCGAGATCACCAGCTGGGGAGTGCTGTACTACTCGTTCCCGGTGCTGCTGGGACCGGTGACCGGCGCGACCGGCTGGTCGGCCGGCGCCACGCTGAGCGCGTTCTCCGCCGGGCTGCTGGTCTCCGCGATGTGCGCGGTGCCGGTGGGCCGGGCGCTGGACCGGTACGGCCCGCGCCCGGTGATGACCACCGGATCGGTGCTCGGCACGGCCGCGCTGCTCGGGGTGGCCGCCGCACCCGCCCTGCCGTGGCTGTTCGCGGCCTGCGCGCTGGTCGGGGTGGCCCAGTCGATGCTGCTGTACCCGCCGGCGTTCGCCGCGCTGACCCGCTGGTACGGGCCGGCCCGGGTGCGCGCGATCACCGTGCTCTCCCTGGCCGGCGGCCTGGCCAGCACCGTGTTCGCGCCGCCGACCGCGCTGCTCGCCGAAGCAGTGGGCTGGCGGTGGACGTTCGTCGCCCTGGCCGCCGTGCTCGCCCTGCTCACCGGGCCGCTGCACCTGTGCTTCCTGCGGCTGCCCTGGACACCGGCGCACCGGCGGGAGCGGGCCGAGGGCGGGATCAAGCAGGTGCTGCGCACCCGGCCGTTCCTGCTGCTGGTCGCCGCCCTGACGCTGGCCTCGTTCGCGTTCTACGGCGCCACCCTGAACCTGGTGCCGCTGCTCACCGGGCGCGGCGTGGACAACACGGTGGCCGCCACGATGCTCGGCCTGGTCGGCGCCGGCCAGGTGCTCGGACGGCTGGGCTACCCCACCCTCACCCGGCTCACCGGCGCCGGCGGGCGCACCGCCGCCGTGCTCGCCGTCGGTGCGCTGACCACCGCCGCGCTGGCCGCGGTGACCGGTCCGCTGGTCGCCGTCGGCGCCGTCGCGCTGGCCGCCGGGGCCACCCGGGGCACCTACACGCTGCTCCAGGCGACCGCGGTCAGCGACCGGTGGGGCACCGCCGCCTACGCCACCCTGACCGGCATCGCCATCACCCCGGCCACGGCGGCGATGGCGGTGGGGCCGGCCGGCACCGCGCTGCTGGCCGAGCGGCTGGGCAGCTACCCGGCCAGCTTCTACCTGCTCACCGGGTTGTTGCTGGTCGCGGCGGGCATCGCGCTGGGCACCAAGGTCACTCTCGAGCGCGGAACGCGCTAGGCCGGTCAGGCGCGCGCGGGAGACCGAGGTGGGAGCGGGGCCCGGGCCCGGGAGGGCCGGGTGGCCGGGTCGGGAGGCGTCGCGGCCGGGCGCTCGGCCAGCGCGGCCAGGGCCAGGTCCACGGCGGCGGCGAGCTGCGGGTCGCGGCCGGTCACGTGGTCGTCCGGGGTCGTCACCACCTCCACGTCCGGCGCCACCCCGCCGTTCTCCACCTCCCAGCCGACGTTGTCGAACCAGGCCGCGTACCGGGGCTGGGTCACCAGGGTGCCGTCCACCAGCCGGTACCGGCTGTCGATGCCGATCACCCCGCCCCAGGTGCGCACCCCGACCACCTGGCCGATGCCCATCCGGCGGAACGCGGCGGTGACGATGTCCCCGTCCGAACCGGAGAACTCGTTCGCCACCGCGACCACCGGGCCGCGCGGCGCGTCCAGCGGGTACGTGGTCGGCTGGCCGTGCCGCACCACGTCCCAGCCGATCACCCGCCGGGCCAGCTTCTCGATCACCAGCTGCGAGGTGTGCCCGCCCCGGTTCTCCCGGACGTCCACGATCAGGCCCTCGCGCGCTGTCTCCCGGCCGAGGTCGCGGTGCAGCTGCGCCCAGCCGCTGGCCACCATGTCCGGCACGTGCAGGTAGCCCAGCCGCCCCTCCGAGCGGTCGGCCACGAACGCCCGCCGGCTGGCCACCCAGTCCTGGTAGCGCAGCTGCTCGTCGTCGTACAGCGGCAGCACCACCACCCGGCGCAGCACCCCGTCCGGGCCGGCCGCCACGGTCAGCTCGGTCGGTTGGCCGGCCGTGCCGACCAGCAGCGGGGCCGGACCGGTCACCGGGTCGACCGGCCGTCCGCCCACGGCGAGCAGTACGTCACCCGCCCGCACGTCCACCCCGGGGGCGGTCAGCGGGCTCACCGCGCGCGGGTCCGACGACTCGCCGGGCAGCACCCGGGCCACCCGCCAGCGGCCGTCCTCGGTGCGCTCCAGGTCGGCGCCGAGCAGCCCCGGCCGGGCGCCGGTGCTTCCGGAACCCGGCGGGGTGACGTAGGCGTGCGAGGTGCCCAGCTCGCCCTGCACCTCCCACAGCAGGTCGACCAGGTCGTCGTGGCTGCCCACCGCCTCCACCAGCGGCCGGTAGCGGGCCAGCTCGCCGGCCCAGTCCACGCCGGCCATGTCGGCCACCCAGAAGTGGTCGCGCATCAGCCGCCCGGCCTCGTCGTACATCTGCCGCCACTCGGCGGTGGGGTCCACGGTGAGCGCGATCCGGCTCAGGTCGATGTCGAACTCGTCCGCGCTGTCGTCACCGGGCTTGTCCGAGCCGGACCGGTCGGTGCGCAGCACCCGGAGCGAGCGGCGGTCCCGCACGGCCAGCCGGGTTCCGTCCCCGCTCACCTCGAACCCGTCCGCCGGGTCGGCGATCCGGTCGTGCCGGCGCCGGGCCAGGTCGTAGCGCTCCAACACCGGGCGCGGCCCCTCGGTGCCCTCGGCCAGCCCGTCCCCGAGCACCCCGGTGGGCGTGGTGCGCAGCCACAGCAGGCAGTCCTTGCCGGCCCGCAGCCGGTAGTACCGCGCCTCCCCGACCGGCAGCGCGACCACCCGCTCGGGCAGCCCCTCGGCGTCCACCACCAGCTTCGGCGGGGCGTCCTTCTCGTCCTTTTCCTCGCCCTTGTCCTCGTCCTGCTCCTCGGTCTTCTCCTCCGCCTTCTCCGAGGGAGGGGTGTCCTCGGAGCCGTCCGCCGGGCGCCCCTCCGGGGACGGGCCGAACGGGGACGGCGTGCGCGCGGCCAGCGGCACCAGGAACGGCCGGCAGCCGTTCGGGAAGGACAGGTCGAACGAGTGCGCGTCGTAGATCGGGTCGAAACTGCGGTAGGACAGGAAGGCCAGGTACTTGCCGTCCGAGGTGAACACCGGCGAGGTGTCCACGAACCGGGTGGGCGTCACCGCGATGGGCACCGGCGGGGTGTCCCCGTCCCACTCCGACGGCCGGGCGATCAGGATCCGGCGCAACCCGGCCTCCACCGGGTCCGACCAGGCCAGCCACTCGTTGTCCGGGGAGAAGGCCAGCCCGGACACCTCACCGTCCGCGCCCCTGGCCAGCTCGCGCAGCTCCCCGTCGGCCACCCGGAACACCAGCAGCCGGCCGTCGTGGCAGGCCAGCGCCACGGTCTGGCCGTCCGGGGCGCAGGCCACCTCGAGCACCCGGCCGATCTCGCCGGCCCCGTACCGCTCCGGCGGCGGGGGCGGCGCGTTGTCCGGGGCGCGCAGCGGGGCGATCTCCAGCGCGTCCTCCCCCTCGGCGTCGCTGATCCACACCGCGCGGTCGGTCCCCAGCGGCCGGGCCAGCCGGGTGCGCACCCCGTCGGTGGCGGCGAGGGTGCGCGCCGGGCCGTCCCGGTGGGTCAGCCGGTGCACGGTGCCCCGCACCCCGACCACGCTCAGCCGCCCGGAGTGGTCCGGAACGGCGGAGACCACGTGCCGGTCCGCGCTGATCTGGTAGCGGGCGCGCGCGGTGCGCGGGCCACCCAGCCGGACGTCCAGCCGGCGGGGCGCGGCGTCCAGCGAGTCCAGCAGGTACAGCTGACCGGCCGACTCGTAGACCACCCGGGTGCCGTCCGTGGTGGCGTGCCGGGCGTAGAACTGGGGCTCCCCCGGGGCGCCGTGGTCGCTGTGCCGGCGCAGGTCAGTGCCGTCCGGGGCGACCGAGTACAGGTTGCCCCAGCCCTCGTGGTCGGCCAGGAACGCGATCCGCCCGCCGACCAGCATCGGCGCCTCGATGTTGCCGTCCAGCTCGGGCAGCAGCCGGACGAACCCGGCCTCCTGGCCGGCCCGCCACCACAGCTTGCCGGCGGTGCCGCCCCGGTAGCGCTTCCACCACGCCGGCTCGCGGGACATGACCGCGCTGAGCAGCACCGCCCCCTGCTCGCCGATGGCCAGGTCGGCCACCGGGCCGAAGGGCAGGCGACGGGCCGGCCCGCCGTCCACCGGCACCGCCCGCGCCCAGGTGCGGCGGCCCGACGGCTGCTCGGCGGCGCTGATCGCGATGACCTCGTCCCGGTCGGTCCAGCCCAGCGTCAACGTCTTGGCATCGCCCCAGTAGGTGAGCCGGGTGGCCAGGCCGCCCTCGGTGTCCGCCACCAGCGCCTCCGGCGCGCCGTCCCGGTAGGACGTCCACGCCACCCGGGACCCGTCCGCGTGCAGCCGGGGATTGCGCACCGGCTCCTGGTCGGCGGACAGCCGGTAGGCCCGCCCTCCGTCCACCGATCCGAGCCAGATGTCGTTCTCCGCGACGAACACCAGGGTCGAGCCGCGCACATGCGGGAATCGCAGGTAGCTGGGCGAGTTCATGGCCAGACGGTAATAGGGCGGCCTCGGCGGCCGGACGGCAGGATGAACCCATGAGGCGCGCTGTGTTGATCGCCACGTCACTGGTCGCTCTCGGGCTGGCCGGCTGCGGGTCGCCGCCGGCCGCCGGGACGCCGTCGCCCCCCTTGCGGGTGAGCACGGTGGCCGACGGGTTGGACCACCCGTGGGACGTCGGCTTCCTGCCCGACGGCCAGCTCCTGGTCACCGAGCGCGGCGGGCGGATCTCGCTGCTCTCCGGCGGCGCGCCGGGCGCTTCGGTGCGGCCGGTGACCGCCGACCTCGCCGACCTGCACGCGCGCGGCGAGGGCGGCCTGATGGGCCTGCTCGTGCACCCCGACTTCGCCAGCAGCCGCCGGTTCACCACCTGCCAGACGCACACCGAGGGCGGCCGCCCGGCCGACATCCGGCTGGTCACCTGGGAGCTGTCCGCCGACGGCGCGACCGCGCGCCGGGTGCGGGACCCGCTGGTCGGCGGGCTGCCGCTGAACCCGTCCGGCCGGCACTCCGGCTGCCGGCCCGCCCTGGCCCCCGACGGGTCGGTGCTGGTCGGCACCGGCGACACCGCGCGCGGTGCGTTCTCCCAGGACCGCACCAACCTGGGCGGGAAGGTGCTGCGCATCGACCTGGCCACCGGCGGCCCGGCGCCCGGCAACCCGTTCGCCGGCTCGGCCAACCCGAACGAGCGGCTGGTGTACAGCTACGGCCACCGCAACGTGCAGGGGATCGCCATCCGGCCCGGCACCGGCGAGGCGTTCAGCACCGAACACGGTCCCACCATCGACGACGAGGTGAACCTGCTGCGCTCCGGCGCGAACTACGGCTGGGACCCGTCCCAGGGCGGCACGGTCGGCGGCTACGACGAGGACGTGCCGATGACCGACCTGCGCCGCTTCCCGGGCGCGGTGCCGGCCCGGTGGAGCTCCGGCCAGGAGACCGAGGCCATCGCCGGCGCGGAGTTCCTCGCCGGCCCCCGGTGGGGCCCGCTTCAGGGGGTTCTCGCGGTGCCCGCGCTGAAGGGTTCGAAACTGCTGCTCATGACGTTGGGACCGGACGGCGTGGTGACCTCGGTGAGCACGCCGTCCCAGCTGAACGGCACCCACGGCCGCCTGCGCTCCGCGCACCTGTCCCCCACCGGCGACCTCTACCTGACCACCGACGACGGCGACAACGACCAGATCCTCCTGGTCACCCCCGGCTGAGCGCGACGCCCGCCGGCTTTCGTCGGCGGTCGAGCCGACTCTGGGTGTGGCTAGCCGGCGGCGGTTTCGCGGGAGCGGTCCGTGCGGTCCCAGCCGGACCAGTCCTGCTTGGCCCCAGGATCCCCGGAGGACCGCGGGCCGGGCTCGGGCGGCTCGGCGTCCCTGTCCTCGTCCTCGTCGAACTCGGACCAGTCGAACTCGTCGCCCTCGTCGTCCCGCTCGGTCGACGCCGCCGGTGGCGGCTTGGCCGACGGTGGCGGCGGGGGTGGCGGTGCGGCCGGGGGCCGTGGCGGCTTGGGGGCGGGCGGCTTGGGGGCGGGCGGCTTGGGGGCGGGCGGCGGCGGGCGGCGGTCCTCGCGGCCGGAGTCCCGGGACGGGCCGATGGACCGGGCCTCCGCACTGAAGAACTCGTCGTCCGGGTCCTCCAGGTCGGCGACGCTTTCACTCTCGGATAAGCGCGGCGGCGGCTGGTACCGGTTGGTCGGCTGGATGCCCTGCACCGGGCGCAGCGAGGACGGCGGCGGGTCGCCCGGCAGATGCGGCAGCCACCGTTCCGCGCCCTCGTCCGCGCCGGTGGCCGGCGCCCACAGGTCGGAGGAGTTGAAGGTGGCCGAGTCCGGTCCGCCGAACGGGTTGGCCAGCGGCGGGTGGTACCCCCCGCTGTTGCTCACCGACTCGCGGGGACGCTCCGGCGGTGGCCGGCGTTTCGCGGAATCGGGGGTGACCGTCCCGGTCGGCTCGGCCGCCGCCTTCGGCCCGACCGTCCTCGGTGGCATCCGCTGCTCCCGCTCCGGCGCTCCCGGCCGGCCGGGTCCCCGGCCCCGCGGCCCGCTCGGCGGGAGCGACGGCCGACGCGCGTCGCCGGCCGGCGGGAGCGGCCCACCAGGGTCGGCGGTGGGCGGCATAGGAGGCCGGCCGGGCTGGGCCGACGAACCGTGGGGACCACCCGACGGAGCCGGAGGAACCGGCGGACGGCCCGGTTGAGCCGGGGGCCGGACCGCTTCGCCGCCCGGGCGGGAGCCCGTTTCCACCGGGTCGGGCGTCGGCCTGACCGGCGGACCGGTGGGACGCCCCGCGTCGGGCCCGGACGGCGAACCCTGGCCCCGACCGGCAACGCCAGCGGGTCCAGCTCCGGCGGCACCGGCCGGAGCAGTGCCTCCCGCACCGCGGGCCGGCCCGGCGGCGAGAGGCCCGGAGGGCGATCCCGTGCCGCCACGGCCGGAGGGCGTGCTCGGCGGGTTGGCGGGCCGGGCGGCGGCGCCGGGCCGAGGGTCGCCGCCCCGGGACGGAGCCTCCGGACCACGAGCCGGCGGCGGCCCACCGGGCGGCACCGGCTGGCCCGAGCCGGGCGGCACCGCGCGGGTGGGCGCATCGACCACTCCGCGAGCGTCCGGTGCGGGCGAAGCGGCCTTGCGTTCGCTCCGGTCGCCCGGCTTCCCGCGCTCGCCCGCCGCCGGGGCCTTCCCCGGCTTCGCCGCCGAAAGGTCGAGCTTGGACGTCATCGGATCAACAGCCGGCTTCGCCGCCGACAAGTCCATCTTCGACGTCGCCGGATCAACGACCGGCTTCGCAGCCGACAAGTCCAACTTCGACGTCATCGGATCAACAGCCGGCTTCGCCGCCGACAAGTCCATCTTCGACGTCGCCGGATCAACAGCCGGCTTCGCAGCCGACAAGTCCAACTTCGACGTCGCCGGATCAACAGCCGGCTTCGCCGCCGACAAGTCCATCTTCGACGTCGCCGGATCAACAGCCGGCTTCGCAGCCGACAAGTCCATCTTCGACGTCATCGGATCAACGACCGGCTTCGCAGCCGACAGATCCAACTTCGACGTCACCGGATCGGCCGGCGCCGGCTCGGCCGGTATCCCGGCCTTTCGCCTGGCCGAGCGGGAGGACTTGGCGGACCGCCGGCCGCGCTTGGCCTCGGCGCGGGTCGGCTCGGCGTCGGCGCCCGCCGAGGCCGGCTCCGGCGGACCCTCGTCGGTGACCACGGGGACCACCTCGGTGGGGGCGTCGTCCGGATCCTCCTCGACCGCGTCCTCGAGCATGTCCCGCCGGCGCCGGGCGCTGCGTTCCACGGCGGCGGCGACCACCACGGAGAGCATCAGCCCGAACAGCAGGGTGGCGGCGAACACCTTCCAGCCCGTGGTGCGCACGGGCGGCCCGACCACCGGCTTGGCCGGGGTGTCCAGCCGCATCCGCGAGCCGGCCGGCACCGACCGTTCGAGCTGGTGCTCGTCCAGCTTCTTGGTCAGATCTCCGCCGACCCGGTTGACGTCCTGCAGCGCCTTGTCGGCGGAGTCGGCGTCCGCCCGCACGGTGATCATGGAAGACCCGGGGCGGGCGGTCACGGTGAGCGGCGGGTGCACGTTCCGGGCGCGCCCGGCGCCGGAGGGTTGGACCTCCTCGGCCAGCTGGGCCGCCATCGTGGCCGCGTTCGCGTACCCGCCGTTGGCCGGGCCGTTCACCTGATGGGAGGCGGTCGCCGTGTAAACGGCCGGCATTTGGGTATAAGCGAGCCAGGAGACGCCGACGGAAAGCAGCGCCAGCGGGAGGAGGACATACCACCGCCGAGCCGCCATTCCGAACGCGGCGAACACGCCCACCCGCCACACCTCATTTCGGGTCGACTACAGACGCAGAGAGTACCCGTTTGAACACACCCGGTAGCTCGAGGGCTCGAGCAATCCTTCAGCCTGCCGAAAGACCGTAGGGGCTCTCCGTGCTGGACACGCTAAGCGGGGCCAGCCCGAGTACCAAACGGGTGACATGGAACGCCTCCGCATATCGCGCGCGGCACTGTACCCCACGCAGCCTGGCCAACCCGGCCAGAGACTCGGCGTCGAAGGTGGGGCGGTCCCGCTGCGAGCCGTAGTGCTCGAGCATCTTGTCCACCTTCTCCCGCAGCACCGGTTCGGCCAGCGGCGAGTAGAGCCGGGGTTGATGCAGGTCACCCTCGTGCTGGGCGATCTCGTAGCCGAGCACCAGGTGGTCCGGGAAGGCCACCGGAACCAGCTGGGCGACCACCCGCCGGTCCGCGTGGCCGTCGCGCTCCGAGGGCGCCAGGATGAGGCCCGGCTCGGCGCGCACCCGCAGGTCCTCGAGCACCCGCTTGACCCGTTCCCAGCGCGGGGTGAGCTGGCCCTGGGGCAGGTCCAGGACGCTCACCCGCAGCCGGGCGCCGGGGCAGAAAGCGGCCAGCGCGGCGCGTTCCTCCTCCTCGCGCAGGCTCCCGCCGCCGGTGAAGACCACCGCGTCGATCATCGTCCCGGGATGGGCCCGGCACAGTTCGAGCAGCGTGCCGCCGCAGCCGACGACGATGTCGTCGCAGTGGGCACCGATCAGCGCCACACCGTCCAGCCGCTCGGGAAGCAGGGTCAGCACGTCGGGAACAGTAACTCACTCCGTCGGGGGATGTTCCTCACCCATCCGCGAAAGTCCGAACCACGCCAGGTTCACCAGATGGGCGGTCACCTCGTCGCGTCCGGGCCGCCGCTCCTCCAGCCACCACTGACCCACCTGGGCGACCATCCCGACCAGAGCCTGGCTGTAGAGCGGGGCGGTGGCCGGGTCCATGCCGTGGCGGGCCAGCTCCCGCGCGAGCACGTGCTCCACCTGCCCGGCGATGTCCCCGAGCAGGCTGGAGAACATCCCGGAACCACCGGTCGGCGGGGTGTCCCGGACCAACACCCGGAAGCCGCTGGTGTGCTCGTCCACGTAGCCGAGGAAGGCCGAGGCGGCGCGCCGCAGCAACTCTCGGGGGTGGCTGCCCGGCGGAGCCGGCACCGAGCGGGCGCCCAGTTCGGCGCCCTCGGGAGATACCGGCGGGTCGGCGAGGGCGGTGGCGAACCGGTCCAGCAGCCGCCGGGTCTCCCGGTCGACCACCACGGCGTACAGGCCTTCCTTGCCGCCGAAGTGCTCGTACACCACCGGCTTGCTCACCCCGCCGCGCTGCGCCACCTCCTCCACCGAGGAGGCCGCGAAGCCACGCTCCGCGAACAGCTCGCGGGCCACCTCGATGAGCTGTTCGCGGCGCTCGCCGCCGGTCATCCGGACCCGCGCGCCCGAGCCGGACGCCCCGGCGCGCGTGCCCGGCATCAGCTCTGGCTACTTGGTGCTCAGCTTGGCCAGCCGGGCCGGGGTCGGCCAGCGCACGTCCCGCGCCCAGCCGAACTTCTCGAACATCCAGATCAGCCGGGCGGAGATGTCGATCTGGCCGGGCAGCACGCCGTGCCGGGCGCAGGTCGGGTCCGCGTGGTGCAGGTTGTGCCAGGACTCACCCATGCTCAGGATGGCCAGCGGCCAGAAGTTGCGGGACCGGTCGCGGGACGCGAACGGCCGCTTGCCCACCATGTGGCAGATCGAGTTGATCGACCAGGTGACGTGGTGCAGGATGCCCATCCGGACCAGGCCGCCCCAGAAGAACCCGGTCGCCGCGCCCCACCAGGACCAGGTGACCAGCCCGCCGATGAGCGCCGGGAGCACCAGGCTGGCCACCACGAACCAGGTGAAGTTCTTGCTCACCCGCATGATCGCCCGGTCGGCGAGCAGGTCCGGGACGAACCGGCGCTCGTTGGTCTCCGCGCGATCGAACAACCAGCCGAAGTGGGCGTGGATGAAGCCCTTGACCACGGCGGCCGGCGAGGTGCCGAACAGCCACGGCGAGTGCGGGTCACCCTCCTTGTCGGAGAAGGCGTGGTGGCGCCGGTGGTCGGCCACCCAGCGGATGACCGAGCCCTGCACGGCCAGCGAGCCGGCGATGCCGAGCACCACCCGCAACCAGGTCCGCGCCTTGAACGACTTGTGGGTGAAGTGCCGGTGGTAGCCGACCGTCACGCCCAGGCAGCCGATCACGTAGAACGCGACCATCATGGCCAGGTCGTGCCAGTAGACGATGCCCCAGGCCCAGGCCATCGGAATGGCGGCGAAGAACGCGAGCATCGGGACGATGACGAATATGTAGATCAAGACGTGTTGCCAGGTCGGTCGCTTGCCTTCGACGATCGGCATGGGGCCTGCGACGGCCTCGGCGGTGCTGGCCATGGAAGAGGGTCACCTCGGAGAGTCGGTGCGGTCGGATTCGCGGTCGCATCCGGCTACGTCTGGCGTAACCTACGCCAGCGTAAGTTAGGTGAGCCTGCGCCGTAACCCCGGGGCAACGATTCACGGCGTGTCTTTGCCCACCGGTGTGTCGGCCCCATCCCCTCGCCGCTCCCCATTTGAGCAGTGAGAAGATGGAGCCGACCGACACACCCGATCCGCCGTGGTGTAACTGGCAGCACATCGGATTTTGGTTCCGATAGACCAGGTTCGAATCCTGGCGGCGGAGCGCTACCTGCGTGGCCTGGTAAGGAACAGTACCTCGGTGCAGATCGGCTCGAAGCCGCTGGCCAACAGGGTGCGCAGCACCCGGCTGTCGTGCAGCGGGGCCGAGCCGAACAGCATGCTCCGGTCCGGCACGCAGACCTTCGCGGCGGAGAGCAGCTCGCGGCCCACCCGGCCGCCACCGCCCTGGTCCACCCGGATGTGCACGTCCCACCGGCCGCCGGGACCGTGCGCGAGGGCAAAGCGGCCGGCGGAGCCGGTGCCCTGGTAGCTGAAGCAACTCACGTTGTCCCGGTAGGCCGCCCAGCCCGGTTCGGGCTCGCCACCCTCCTCGACCTTGCCGTGCAGGTAACCCGACCGGTGCGAGGCCGAGGTCAGCAGGCTGGAGTAGGTCGGCGGGTTGCCCAGCCGCTCGGCCAGCTTCTGGACGAAGCCGAAGATCCCGCCGGTCACGTTGGCCGGGTTCCCCGACGGGGTGATGCTCAGGTTCTCGTCCACCCAGTCCTGGGGTACGTCGGCCGCCACTTCCACGTGGCCGGCGAAGAACGCGACCATGTCGCACGGCCCGCTCATCGGCCCGACCACCACTGCCCGGCCGTCGGCCGCGGGGAACGACCCGTGCGCGGCGGAGTGCACGGTATCGGAGAGTGGATGCTGCACGCTGACGGTCATATGGATAAGCCCCCTTGATCGCTTTACAGGGCGGCACGCCGGCGCCGCCCCGAGCTACCCCCCGGTAGCGATTCAGAACCTGTGAAATATATCACAGTGCAGTAAGTTAGGGGACGGTTACCAGCCGCGATTGCCGGCCTTGCGCCGCAGCTTGGGCGGCCGGCGTTCCAGCGTGTCCTCCGGTGAGGCGGTCCGTTGGGTGGGGATCAGGCGGGGCCAGGTCGGCGCGCGCAGGGAGTCGGTGCGCCGGGCGCGGGGGCGCACCGGCGGAACCGGGAAGGACGGCGTTCTGGGTCCGGCCCGGCGGCGGCTCATGCCGCGCAGCGCGGCGGCCGCGACGATCACCGCGAGCCCGAACAGCATCAGCGTGACCGGCAGGTCGAAACCGCCCACCGAGACCAGCCGGGCGGCCGGCGCGGTGGTCGGCGGGAACAGCGAGTAGTCCACGATGCCGGTGCTCTCCAGGTACGTCATGTGCCGGGCGATGAACCCGCTGGCCTGGATGGCGAACTTGCGGACCACCTCGTTCTGGGTGCCCGAACGCACCCCCTCGACCAGCGGCATCACCTCACCGTGGGCCGAGCGGACGATGTTCACGAAGGTCTTGTCGTAGGCCCCCGTCGGCGCGTCGGTGATCTGCCCCATCCACACCTTCTGCTGGTCGGACGGCTGGCTGGGCAGCACCACGCCAAGCTTCGCGGACGCCTCCCGCAGCGCGGCGTCCAGCTGCGCGTGCTCGACGCCCAGCTTGCGCCCGACCTCGCGGACCGCGGGGCTGGTGGCGCGCTGCGCGGCCTGCTCCCCCATCGGCCCCTCCCACAGGTTGGCCTGCCGGACCTTGATCAGCATGTCCCGGTCGGAGGAGTTCAGCGGACCCCACTGGGTGCTCTGGGTTCCCCCGCCGAACAGCGAGGAGAACGACTGCGGCGCGGACGGCGAGCGCCCGGCCAACACGATCGACACCAGGATCGCCACCACCGCGCTGCCGAGCACCGCCCAGCGCACGAAGCGGGCGGCGCCGTTCTCGGAATGCACTTCAGGTTCCCTTCTCAGACCATCTCGAACTGCTCGGTATGGATCCGAGCCCGGTCGATACGCAGCTCCTCCAGCGCGGTGACCACGTCGGTCACCATGGCCGGCGGGCCGCAGACGAAGTACTCGAGCTTGCGGCGGGCGCCCCGGGAGGGCAGCACGTCGCGCAGCAGCGCGCCGTCGATCCGGCCGGTGCGCCCGGGCCACTCCTCCGGCGGGTGGCTCAGCGTCTCCACCAGGGTCAGCCGCAGCTGCTGGCCGATCAGGCGCAACTCGTCGCGGAAGAGCAGCTCGTCCACCGTGCTGGCGCCGGAGACCAGCAGCACCTCGCGGGTGTCCCCCCGCAGCGCCAGCGCCCGCAGCATGCTGATCATCGGCGTGATGCCGACCCCGGCGGCGACCAGCACCAGGCCGGCCCGCTTCTCCCGCCCTTCCCAGGTGAACGACCCGTACGGGCCGTCCACCCAGACCGGGTCACCCGGCCTGAGCTTGGCCAACCCGCCGGTGAAGTCACCCACGTTGCGCACGGTGAACTCCACCGACTCCGTGCCGGCCGGAGCGGACGCGATGGTGAACGGGTGCTCCTCCGCGCCGACCCACCGCCCCACCCGCAGCCACGCGAACTGGCCGGGCGCGTAGGGCATGGACGAGGTGTCGAACCCGTGCCGGGGGCGGCGCGGCCGGATCACCAGGGTGTTCACGTCACCGGTCTCGGCCCGCACCTCGTGCACCTCGTAGGCGCGGTGGGCGTCGAAGCTGGGCCGCCACACCCAGCGGTGGCTGAGTACGCCGAGCACCAGCGCGGCCAGCAGGCCGAAGGTGATGCGCAGCGGCGGGTCGTTGACCAGGTGCCGCAGCCACCACACGTGCAGCCCGGTGAGCACCACCACCGAGCCGCCCAGTGCCAGGTGCACCCACCGCCACAGCGCGTACCGGTGCCGCACCCGGTGCCGCAGCACGGCCAGCCCGGTCAGGGCGACCAGGCCGACCGTGGCGCCGATGCCGGCCCGCGATGGCATGGACCACTGCCGGGGGTCGAACAGGGTGACCGCACTGGGGGCCGACGCCAGCACCAGCACCACGTGCAGTACCACCATCAGCAGCAACAGCAGGCCCAGCAGCCGGTGCACGCCGAGCACCGCCTCGATGCCGAGCGCGCGGGTCAGCGAGCGCAGCCGGGAGGGGGTGATCACCGCGCAGACCAGCAGCCCGGTGGCGAGCACCCCGCTCTGCACGGCCAGTTGGTTCAGCAGCGGGTTGTCACTGCCGTTGACCAGGCTGAGCAGCGTCGGGGCAACCATGACCGCCAGGAACGCGACAGCCCAGCACAGACGAGCCTTGCCGGGGAGCATGCGGCGACCATAGGGCGGCCCGCGCGGCGGCAAACCCGGCCTGAGAGGCCGAACGGTGAACTGTCGACCTCGAGCACATGCCGCGCGCCGAGCACCCGCCGACTGCGCCGATCGTCGGCCGGGCACTGCTCCGTCCGGCGCGCTCTCCGCTCAGGTTCGCCTCTCCGCCGGCCGTCGCCGGACCGACGCCACCGCCCGGCGCCGACGTCCACCGCTCACCGACCGATCACCGACGCCCGGCGCCGACGGGGAACCACACCGCCGCCCGCCGCGGGCGCCCACCCGCCTCGCCTGCGCACCCGCCTCGCCTGCGCACCCGCCTCGCCTGCGCACCCGCCTCGCCTGCTCAGCCGGCGAGTGCCCGCACCCGCCTCGCCACCTCGTCGGCGCCCAGCGCGCCAGCCACCGCGTGCAGGTCGGGACTCCGGGGGGAGCCGGTGAGCGCCACCCGGAGCACGTTCGCGGCGTCCCGCAGCATGCCCGGGTAGGCGTCCGGATCCTTCTTGTAGGCCTTCGGGTTGGGCGCGAAACCGTGCCGGGCGGCCAGCTCGCGGATCTGGTTGAACCAGGTCGGCTGGTCGTCCGACCAGGAGTAGTTGTCCGCGAAGTCGGCGGCCATCTTGCGCACCAGCGCCACGTCCAGACCGCCCAGCCGCTCGTCGGCCGGGTCGGTCACCGGGGTGAACAGCGCGCCGAAGAAGAACCCGTACAGCTGCCGGAAGTCCGACCAGCGCACCAGGTCCTTGCGCGGGTTCTCCACCCCCACCCGCTCGACGTCCACCGCCCGCTCGGCCAGCTCGCGCTCGCTGGCCAGCACCTCGACCAGCTCCGGGTCCCGTTGCCGGGCCCACTCGGACACCGCGTCCAGCACGGTCGGCCCGTCCAGGGTGGCGATGTGGTCGGCGCTGATGTCGGCCAGCTTGACCATGTCGACCAGCGGCCCGGCCACCCCGAACTCGGCCAGCCGGATCGGCTCGGCCAGCGCCTGCTCCAGCGGCAGCTCGGCCAGCCGGCCGTTGGCCAGCCCGCGCAGGTAGTACAGCACCGCGGCGGCCGGGTAGCCCGCGTCCAGGTAGAAGTCCACCGAGGCCTCGGGGTCCTTCCGCTTGGACAGCTTCCGCTTCACCCCGCCCGGCTCGGTCTTCATCAGCGGCGCGATGTGCGCGTAGCGCGGCGGCGGGAAGCCCAGGGCCTCGAACAGCTGCAGGTGCAGCGGCACCGAGGAGATCCACTCCTCGCCCCGCAGCACCAGGTTGACCCCCATCAGGTGCTCGTCCACCGCGTGCGCGAAATGGTAGGTGGGCAGCCGGGGGCTCTGCGCGGAGCTCTTCAGGATCACCACGTCGTTGCGGTTCGCCTCGTGCTCCAGGTGGCCCCGGATCGCGTCGTCGAAGCCGACCCGGCCCTCCACGCCCGGCGAGCGGAACCGGACCACGTACTCCTCGCCGGCCTCCAGCTTCGCGGCGACCTCCGCCGGGTCGGCGTCCCGCCAGCGCGCCCAGCTGCCGTAGTAGCCGGTGGGCAGCTTGGTGGCCCGCTGGCGGCGGGTGATCTCCTCCAGCTCCTCGCGGGTGCAGAAGCACGGGTAGGCCCGGCCCTGGCGCATCAGCTCGCGCACGTAGCTGAGGTAGATCCGCTCGCGGGCGGACTGCAGGTACGGGCCGTACGGGTCGTCCCCGCCCTCGTCGGGCCCGATGCCGAAGTAGGCGAAGGCCCGATCGAACTGTTCCGCCGCATCGGCGACCAACCGCGCCTGGTCGGTGTCCTCCACCCGCACGAAGTAGACGCCGCCGGAGCCGTGCGCCACCTCCTTCGCCACCATCGCGGTGTAGACGCCGCCGATGTGCACGAAGCCGGTCGGGCTGGGCGCGAACCGGGTCACGTAGGCGCCTTCGGGCAGCTCCCGGGGCGGGTAGTGCTCCTCCCAGTGGGACGGCTCCGGCAGATCGGCCGGAAAGAGGCTGTCGACGACGCTGCGCTCGAGCATGGGTTGCGTGATCTCCACTGGGCGTTCCGGATGGTGCACGGGCCACCGAGGCGCGGCCGCCGGGCGGGGCGCGCCAAACCTGTTCCGTGCCGGTTGTCGACGATACCGGGTGGCCGGCGCGCCTCTCCCCCGCCCGACGGCCGCCATCCCCCGATTCGTGATCATCAGGACATGAGGGCCGGTTTGGGCGCGCCGGAGCGGCCCTGATGCCCTGATGATCATGGAATGTGCCGGTTGGGGTGCGGTGCCGGTTCAGGGCGGCTTGGACGGCGCGGCTGGGTGGTCTGCCGTGGCTTGGCTGCGGCCCGTTGCGTTTGCCCTCGGTGCTGGTGGCCTTGGCGCCGGCCGCCTCGGTGCTGGCGGCCTCGGGCCTGGTGCCGGTGGCCCTGGTGCCGGTGGCCCTGGTGCCGGTGGCCCTGGTGCCGGTGGCCTCGGGCCTGGTGGCCCTGGTGCTGGTGGCCTTGGCGCTGGCGACCCTGGTGCTGGCGGCCTCGGGCCTGGCAGCCCTGGCGCCGGTGGCCTTGGGCCTGATCACAGGCCGTGACTGGGTTCAGCGAGAGGTTGATCGCCATCTCTGGCGGTTCAGCCGCGAAAATCGACGCTGAACCGCCAGAATCGACGATCACGCCCGAGGCGCGACGAACGGGAGCCGGGTTGGTGCCGGCCAGTCGTTACCCCGTGTAGCCGAACGCGACGCGGCGGCACAAAAGCCGCGGCAGACCGCCCAGCCGCGCCGTCCAAGCCGCTTTGCAACCAGCACCGCACCCAACCGGACCGATCTGGGAGATCAGCATGACATCAGGGCCGCCTCATCCGCCCTGAACCGACCGTCATGCCATGGTGATCATGAAACCGGCGGGCTGCGACTACCCGCGCAGGATGAGGGCGCTGCTGGTGGCGTGCGCGTACTGCCGGCCGGCCGTGTCGCGCAGCTCGGCCTGGGCCAGCGCGGTCCGCCCGCCCAGGTGGAGCACGGTGCCGGTGCAGCGCATCGGGCCGGTGTCCAGGGTGATCCGGCCGAGGAACTTGGTGGTCAGGTCCAGGCTGGTGTAGCCGACGCCGGCGGGCAGCATCGAGTGGACCGCGCAACCCGCCGCCGAGTCGAGCACGGTGGCGTAGATGCCCCCGTGCACTCCGCCGAGCGCGTTGTAGTGGAACTCCGCCGGGGTGAACTCGAAGACCACCCGGCCGGCGTCCGCCTCGACCAGGCGCAGGCCGATGGTCTCGACCAGCGGCGGGCCCGGGATGGTGCCGTCGATCCAGCCGCGCAGCACGGTGAGGCCGTCCCGGCCGACCAGTTCGGCGGCCACGGCGTGCGGGTCCTGCCAGTGGTGGGTGCGCTCGCGGGCGGTCAACTGCTCGGTCACCTGGCCGAGGGTGCACGAGCTGGGTCCTCAATGGCAACTGAACTCGGTATGATGTCGGTCATGCACTTTCGCGAACTGGAAAGCGGCGTGTGCTCCATCGCGCGCACCATGTCGGTGATCGGGCAGCCCTGGACGATCCTGGTGCTGCGCGACCTGTTCAACGGCATGCGCCGGTTCGACGACCTGGTCGATCACCTCGGCATCGCGCGCAACGTGCTCACCCGACGGCTGGCCGCACTGGTGGACGCCGGCATCGTGGAGAAGCGCAGCTACCGGGAGCCGGGCCAGCGCGCCCGCCAGGAGTACCGCCTCACCCCGGCCGGCTGGGACCTGCGCCCGGTGCTGGTCGCGCTCATGGACTACGGCGACACGCACCTGGCCGGCCCCGAGGGCGCCCCGGTGCGGCTGACCCACGCCGACTGCGGCGGCGCGGTCCGGGTCGCGCTGACCTGCGAGAACGGCCACGCGCTGGAGCCGGAGGACCGCCTCCGCCCGCGCCCCGGCCCCGGCGCCCAGGCGAAGAGCGCCTGATCGGGCACCCCGCGCCCTCGGGTGCGGTTGAGGTGCGGTGCGCCGGTACGACGGACGGCCCGGACGGGCACGGCTCGGGCCTGCTGGCGACCTCGGCACGGCCCGTTTCGGCTCGCCTGCCACGGACAGTTACGAACGTGCCGTCGTGAGGCTGAGTTCGCCGCCTTCCGTTCGTCGCGCCAGGGATCAACATATCGCCACGCCCGGTCACAGTCAGTGACCAAAGCCCGCGAACGAACCCAACGCAACCGGCCGTGCCCGAGCGGCACACAACGCAAACCCCGCCGTCCAAGCCGTCCTTCGAACCGGCACCGCACCTCAACCGCACCCGAGAACCTGATCAGGGGCCGATCAGGGCGGGGAACGGGGCCACGGTGAGCATCTCGTCCAGCGTGGCCAGGGTGAACACCCGGCCGTCGGTGTCCCGGACCACCGGGCCGAGGGTGTCGTTCACCCGCGCCCAGCCCATCCCGCCGAGCACCGCGATCAGCGGCACTCCGCCGAGGCGCACCGACTCGTCGCGCAGCCGCTCGAAGCGCAGCGCCTTGTCCCGCGCGGTACCGCCGTTGTTGGTGGCCTTGCACTCCAGCATCGCGCGCAGCGCGCCAGCGCCGTCGTAGACCACGAAGTCCGGCGCCGGGGTCACCTGCACCTCGAACCGGTCCGCGATCTCGCCCTGGTTGTGTGCCCCGGTGCGGATGAAGCTGATCCCGTGCTCCGCGAACAGCGCCTCCACCGCGTCCTCGATCAGGTTCCCGCGCCGGCTGGACGTGGCGTCCAACAGCTGCCGGAACGACCCGCCGTAGTGCCGCTGGTGCAGGAACAGCGCGAACGGCACCCCTCCGTCGGCGAACTTGCGCACCGAGGCCCAGCCGTCGGCGGTGTCCGGCTTGTCCTGCTTGCTGCGCAGCTCCCCGGCCGGCTCGCCGAACAGGGTGCCGTCCATGATCCGGGTCAGCGTGCGCGCCACCACCTGCACCTGCCCGGCGGAGGCCGGAATCCCGCGCCGCTCCATCGAGTCGACCTTGCTGGCGGACACCGGCGGCAGGCCCAGCGGGCCGCCGACCAGCGCACTGGCGTGCCCGAACTCCTCCTTGGTCAGCCCGGCGATGGTGCGGAACACCAGCAGCGTGCGCGGGTCCATGGTGAGCACGGCGGCCAGCTCGTCCTCGCCGACCGAGGCGAACCCCTCGGTGGCCGCGTGCGCGGCGTCGTAGACCAGCTGGAAGTAGTCCGGCTCGTAGAACGGCGCCGGGTGGATGTAGGCGAAGTCCGGGGCCAGCGCCGGCACGTACACCGCCCGGGCCACCTCGGCGAAGATCCGGCTGTGCTCGACGGTTCCGTGCCGCTGCGGCACCAGCCGGAGACCGGCCACCCGGCGGTCCCAGCTGCTCGCCGCGACGATCTCCTCGACGGTGTCCTCCGGCGTGTGGGCCATCCGCGTCAGCCCACGTGCTGGAGCGAACCCGGCACGTCGTCCGGGTCGTCCTCGGCGATCCGCCGGTGCGCCTCGGCGACGAACCGGTCGTGGATCTCGATGCCGGCCGCCCGCCGCCCCAGCCGCCGGGCCACCACCACGGTGGTCCCGCCGCCGGCGAACGGGTCGATCACCACGCCGTCCTTGGGCGAGCCGACCCGCACGAAGAACTCGGCCAGGCCCTCCGGCATGGCCGCCGTGTGCGCCACGCCCCGGTGCTGGTTGTAGGTCTGCGGCACGCTCACCACGTTGCCCGGGTCGGCCCCGCCGTGCAGGTAGGTCTTGGTCCGGTCCCGGCCGAAGCCGGCCTCGGTGTTGCGCCGGCCCAGCCGGTCGGACTTGCGGCGGGCGATCTCCGCCGCGTCGGCCCGGTACGGCACCCGGACCGCGTTCAGGTCGAAGTACGGCTTGCCGCCCTTGGCGAAGTGGTAGACGTACTCGAAGCTGTCCTTGGTGCGCGGGCCGAACCGGCCGGGCACGGCGTTCGGCTTGGCCCAGATGTAGGTCTCGATCCACCGCCAGCCGGACTCCTGCATGGCCAGGACCAGCTGGTACACGTACGGGTGGCGCTGCCCCTTGAGCGGGCCCCGGTTGGCCACCCGGTTCTTGATGTTCAGGAACAGGCTGCCGGTTTCGGTGGTGGCCGCCCGCATGGCGTCGGCGAACGGCATGAACCAGGACACGTAGCGGTCCGGGTGGATGCGGCTGTAGGCGCGCGCATCGGCGTAGGGCGGGCTGGTGAAGAACAGGTCCACCGACTCGGCCGGCAACCGGGGCAACCAGTCCGCCGCGTCCCCGCACACCACGCCTTCGGCGAACAGGCGCGGCAGGACGTCATCGGCGGGGAGCGGGGGCACTCCGGGATGTTAGCGGGCGCCCATGACGCTCTGCGCGAACCGGCTCGCCCCGGCGGGCCCCGGAGTGCTGGACTCGCCGGATGAAGCTTCTTTTCGTGCACGGGGCGTGCGTGGTGGACGGGGAATGGTGGTGGCACCGGATGGTCGGGCCGCTGGCGCGGGCCGGGCTGGCCACGGCGGCGGTGGAGCTGCCCAGCTGCGGGCCCAGGGACGGCGACGGGCCGCTGGGCGACCTGGCGGACGACATCGAGGCGGTGCGGGTAGCGGCGGCCGGCGACGAGCCGGTGCTGCTGGTGAGCAGCTCCTACGGCGGCATGGTGATCACCGGCGCGGCGGCCGGGCTGGGCAACGTGCGGCACCTGGTCTACCTCAGCTCGATGCCGCCGGACGCCGACCAGCCGGTGACCGCGCTGGCCGACCCGGCCGGGCCGTCCTGGCTGGAGCCGGAGCCGGGCGGCACGGCCGTGCGGCTGCGCGCCGACCTGACCGACGAGGACTTCCGCGCGCACTTCCTGGCCGACTGCGACCCGGCCGCCGTGCGCGGCGCACTGGACCGGATCGGCCGGCAGTCCGCCGCCGCGCTGACCCAGCCGCCCGGCGCGGCCGCCTGGCGGGAGCTGCCCAGCACCGCCGTGATCTGCACCGAGGACCGGGCCACCCCGCCGGACCGGCAGCGCCTCTGGGCCGCCCGCGCCGGCCGGGTGCTCGAGCTGGCCGCCGGCCACCACCCGTTCCTGTCCCGGCCGGACGAGCTGGCCCGACTCATCGCCGGAGTCATCTAGCGCGGAACGCGCTGGCCCGAGCGGGCGCCCAGTTCGGCGCACGCGGAAGTTGCCGGAGCGCACAGCCCGGCGGCCAGATCAGGGCCGCGAACCCGGTCCCTTTACGCTACTTCCGGGCCACGACGCGCCACGTGATGGCTGAGGCTTGACAAAACTGCAGCACCGTATCGGGCTACTGAACGTAACCGTCCGCAGCGACCGGGCCGGGAGAGGGGGAAACCGGGGTCACGGGAAAGTGGCCGGCCGGTCCGGCCCTACCATGCTCCGGTCCAGCGGACGTGGCACGAGCAAGCGACGAGGCGGGGGGAACCGCGATGCTGGAAGGTAGCAGGAACGGCACAAACGGGCGGGCGGGTGACACTGGTGACTACTCGGGACACGCGTTGACGTCCGGAACGGGCGCCCTGGACGCCCCCAACCCGGCCGCCGTTGTGGTGCTCGCCGCCGGCGAAGGGCGCCGCATGCACTCCGCCAAGCCCAAGGTGCTGCACGAGATCGCCGGCCGGGCGCTGCTCGGCCACGCCGTGCACGCCGCCGCCGCACTGGCCCCGGAGTACCTGGTCGTGGTGGCCGGCCACGGCCGTGACCAGGTGCGGGAGTACCTGGCCGGGCTGGCCGGCGAGCTGAGCCGCTCCGCGCTGCTGGCCATCCAGGAGGAGCAGAACGGCACCGGGCACGCGGTGGACTGCGCCCTCGAGTCGCTGCCCGCACTGAGCGGGCCGGTCATGGTCACCTACGGGGACGTGCCGCTGCTGGACGCCGCCACGCTGCGCGGGCTGCTCACCGAGCACGCGGCCGCCGGCAACGCGGTCACCGTGCTCACCGCCGAGCTGGAGGACCCGACCGGCTACGGCCGGGTGCTGCGCGACGGGGATGCGGGACCAGGCGGACCGGTCACGGCGATCGTGGAGCACCGCGACGCCACCCCGGAACAGTTACTGATCAACGAGATCAACTCCGGCGTCTACGTCTTCGAGGCCGACGTACTGCGCGACGGCCTGGCCACGCTCGCCGCGTCCGCGCAGGTCAACGCCCAGGGCGAGCAGTACCTGACCGACGTGCTCGGGTTCGCCCACGCGGCCGGGCGGCGGGTCGGCGCGCTGCGCTGCACCGACCGCTGGCAGGTGTGCGGGGTGAACGACCGGGTGCAGCTGGCCGAGATGCGCGCCGAGCTGAACCGGCGGCTGCTGCAGGGCTGGATGCGCGCCGGGGTGACGGTGGTCGACCCGGCCACCACCTGGGTGGACGTGCGGGTGCGGCTGGAGCGGGACGTCACGCTGCTGCCCGGCACGCAGCTGCACGGCACCACCACGGTGGCCGAGGGCGCCCAGATCGGCCCGGACAGCACGCTCACCGACTGCTGGATCGGCGCCGGCGCACAGGTCACCCGCACCCACGGTTCCGGCGCGGAGATCGGCCCCGAGGCCAGCGTCGGCCCGTTCGCCTACCTGCGTCCCGGCGCGCGGCTCGGCGCCTCGGGCAAGATCGGCACCTTCGTCGAGGTGAAGAACTCCGACATCGGCGCGGGCACCAAGGTGCCGCACCTGACCTACGTGGGCGACGCGAGCATCGGCGAGCGGTCCAACATCGGCGCCTCCTCGGTGTTCGTCAACTACGACGGGGTGACCAAGCACCGCACCATCGTGGGCTCCTACGTGCGCACCGGCTCGGACAACACCTTCGTCGCCCCGGTCACCGTCGGGGACGGCGCATACACCGGCGCGGGCGCGGTGATCCGTCAGGACGTTCCCCCCGGCGCGCTGGCCGTTTCCGCCGGTGATCAACGCAACCTGGACGGCTGGGTGACCCGGCGCCGGCCGGGCACCCCGGCCGCGCTCGCGGCGGAGCGGGCGGCCGCCGAGGAGCCCGAGGAGACACCCGACGCAACGCCGCGCCGAGCGGCGAGCGACACTGTAGGTACCCACACCGCGCCGAGCGGGGGACGCCAAGTCGGGTAGGAGGGCTGGTACCAGCATGTCGGCCATGTCGACGATTCCCAAGAAGAGCCTGATGTTCTTCGCGGGGCGGGCACACCCGGAGCTGGCCGAAGAGGTGGCCAAGCACCTGGACGTGTCGATCACCCCGCAGACCGCGCACGACTTCGCCAACGGCGAGATCTTCGTGCGGTTCGAGGAGTCGGTCCGGGGGTGCGACGCCTTCGTCATCCAGAGCCACACCAACCCGATCAACGACTGGCTGATGGAGCAGCTGCTCATGGTGGACGCGCTGAAGCGCGCGTCGGCCAAGCGGATCACCGCCGTCATGCCGTTCTACCCGTACGCCCGCCAGGACAAGAAGCACCGGGGCCGCGAGCCGATCTCGGCCCGGCTGGTCGCGGACATGTTCAAGACCGCCGGCGCGGACCGGATCATGACGGTTGATTTACACACCGCGCAGATCCAGGGCTTCTTCGACGGCCCGGTGGACCACCTGTGGGCGATGCCGCTGCTCGCCGACTACATCCGCGACTCCTACGCCGACCGCGACATCGCGGTGGTCTCCCCCGACTCCGGCCGGGTTCGCCTGGCGGAGAAGTGGTCGGAGAGCCTGGGCGGCTGCCCGCTGGCGTTCATCCACAAGACCCGGGACCCGCGCCGGCCGAACGAGGCGGTGGCCAACCGGGTGGTCGGCGAGATCACCGGCCGCACCTGCATCGTGATCGACGACATGATCGACACCGGTGGCACCATCGCCGGCGCGGTGAAGGAGCTGCTCGCCGACGGAGCCGCCGAGGTGGTCATCGCGACCACGCACGGCGTGCTCTCCGGCCCGGCCAAGGAGCGGCTGTCCACCTGTGGCGCGCGCGAGGTGGTCGTCACCAACACGCTGCCCATCCCCGAGGAGAAGCGCTTCGAGGGGCTCACCGTGCTGTCCATCGCCCCGCTGATCGCCCGCGCGATCCACGAGGTGTTCGACGACGGCTCGGTCACCAGCCTCTTCAACGGCAACGCCTGAGGACGCACTTCACACCGCGGCGCACGCCGCGGTCAGAATTACGCTGCGTAACAGCCGCGTGGCGGGTCGACCCTATTCGGTTCATCGACATCGACGTCCGTCTGGTTTGATCCCGGCCGGGCCAGACTGGTGTCGATGTCGACGAACGGCATCCCGCGTCCGGCCCTCGACGCCGCTCGGAGCTGTCACGATGCGTGATGGAACGCCGGGCCCGGCCGGACGGACGACGCCGAGGTCGCGGGAACTCCCAAGGATTCAGCTGTCGGACTGCTCGTCGTCCTCGTCGTCCTCGTCGTCCTCGAGCAGCTCCTGGGCGTCGTCCTCGATCTCTTCCTCGGACATGTCGGCCCATCGTTTGAGGGCGCCGGACTCGAGCTTGCGCGCTTGCCGTTCATCGGCCACGGAGTGGGGGTCACCTCGCTGTTCGGACGTGGATGACGCCCCCCGAGCGCGTCACGCGCCACCGGCTTCGACTGGCGCGGGCGCCTAAGCTAGCGGCGCTTCGCGGGTCTAGCAATGATCTTGAGACGCAAGTGACAACTGTGCCGTCTGAGAATTCAATCACCACGTCCCAATTCTCACTTTTGTCCCACAGGACGCAAGTGCGACGAATTCCGGGGTTCCGGCGGAAATGCGGAATGTTGCGATATAGCAAATCACGACGACTAGTAATCATTAGCGCCAATGATCGAACAATCATGCGCACAGCTGCGGGAAATCGATCTCAGTAATCGGCTCATTACGCATCGTGAACAGGCCGCTGAATTTCCAAACACATACCGCGAGGTCACAGTTTCGTGACAGGGCTAACGTTGTGTTAAGGAAGGGCCGATTGTTTCCCCAGGCGACACCATTCGGGTGAGCCACCGAGCTGAGGAACGGACCAATGGCTGACTCCGAACAGACCTCCGGAGCCGCGTGCGACGCGCCGGCCAGCGCCCCGGCCAAGACCAAGAAACCCCCTGTCAAGCGGGTTCGCCAGGGCAAGTCCGGCAAGGGCACGCCGAGCATTCCGGCGCAGCGGGGAGAGATGCAGGTGCCCCCGCCATTACGTGATCAAAATGGCCGATTTGCCCGGCACCGGCAGCTGGAACCGCTGCCCGATCTTGCCGGCGCAATGGCTCAGGTGCCCGGCGGCCTGGGCGTCGCTCTGCCGTCCGAGTTCGAATTCGCCGGGGTAAAGTGGACCTTGGCGGACGCCGCATTCGATGGATCACCTATAGGATTTCAACTCGCCTTCGAACTCGCCCACGGCGTCCGCAAGACCTCTTCCGGAACCCTCGCGGCGAGTCACTCGGAAGCGATCTCGACGACTCGCTCCCTCCCCGGCAAACCCGCGCCGGACTCCCCCGTCGCCCTCCGGGCCGATCCCCCGGCGAACCTCCCCGGCGACACCACCACGACCTCCCCCGCGACCCCCGCCGCCGTCCCCGACGACTCCCCCACGATTCCCCCCGCCGTCCCCGACGACTCCCCGACAGCCCCCACCGCCGTCTCCACCGCCGCCCCAAAGACCTCTGACACCGTCCCCGGCCCCACAACTCCGTCCGACGGGCTTCCCGGCGGTTCCGCCGCCGACTCCGCGGCCCTCCCCGGCTCCCCGACAACTCCCGCCGCCGGCGCTCCGGGACCTCGCCACGGCAAACTCCGCGCCACTGCCACCACCGACGCCGCCGGGCGGCGTGTCCCCGGCGAATCCCGGGCAAACCCCGACGCCGAGGCCCGCCCCGCCGGCCCCCCGGCCTCCCCACCCACCGAGCCGGTCCCCGACCCCTCCGTGGCGGCCGCGACGGTTCGCCTGCCGACTCCGTCGACCCCCGCGACCGAGCCCGGGCCCAAGGCGGCGGACGCCACTCCCACGGCCTCGTGATCCGGCGCCGGCCGTGACCCCGGCCACCTGATCGTCAAGAACCCGCCAAGAAACCGGGCCGGGCGCGCAAGGATCGGCTCAACCCTCCGGGCGAGCGGAGCCGGCGCGGCGTAGCAAGACCTGCGAGGCGCCGGCACCCGCCGGCGCAACACTCGCAACCCGGAGGACCCGGTGACCCTCGGCGACCTAGTCCCATCCCTGCGTACCTCGTTGAACGCGCGACTGGAGCCGAACCTCTGGCCACTCACCGCGCGCGCCGACTGCGCCGGCGAGCTGACCCTCGCCGGCGTGTCGGTGGGCCACCTGGCCGCGTTGCACGGCACCCCGACGTACCTGCTGGACACCGAGCACGTCCGCGACCGGTGCCGGCGCTACCGCGCCGCGCTGCCCGGCACCGAGGTGATCTACGCCGGCAAGGCCTTCCTGTGCACCGGGATGGCCCGGCTGGTCGCCGAGGAGGGGCTCGGCCTGGACGTCAGCTCGGCCGGCGAGCTGGCGGTGGCGCGGGCGGCCGGATTCCCGGCCGAGCGGATCGTGCTGCACGGCAACGTGAAGACCGCCGAGGACCTCAAGGCGGCGACCACCGCCGGGGTCGGCCGGGTGGTGATCGACTCCACCGACGAGATCGACCAGCTGGCCGCGCTGACCCGGCACCGGCAGGACGTGCTGATCCGGATCGCGCCGGACATCGACGCGGGCACCCACCGGGCGGTGACCACCGGGACCGCCGACCAGAAGTTCGGCTTCCGGGTGGCCGACGGCACCGCCGCCGACGCGGTCCGCCGGGTGCTCGAGCAGCCCCGGCTGCGCCTGGTCGGGCTGCACTGCCACCTGGGCTCGCAGATCTCCTCGGTGGCGCCGTACGAACGGGCCGCGGAGCGGATGATCGGGCTGTACGCCGAGCTCGGCCGGCGGCACCGGATCACCTTCGACCAGCTCAACCTGGGTGGCGGGCACGGCATCCGCTACACCGACGCGGACCGCGCGCTGGACCTGGCCGCCTACGCCGAGCGGGTCCCCGCCGCACTCCGCGCGGCCTGCGCCGCGCACCGCGTGCCGCCGCCCCGGCTGTCCGTGGAGCCGGGCCGGGCGATCGTCGGCGGTGCCGGGATCGCGCTCTACCGGGTGGCCGTGGTGAAGCGCCGGCCCGGCGGCCGCACCTTCGTCGCGGTGGACGGCGGGATGAGCGACAACCCCCGCCCGGCGCTGTACGGCTCCCGCTACCCGGTGCGGGTGATCGGCCGGCCGCTGCGCGCGGCCTACCGGCCGGTCACCGTGGTCGGCCGGCACTGCGAGGCCGGCGACGTGCTGGCCGAGGTGCCACTGCCGGAAGACATCCACCCCGGTGACCTGCTGGCCGTCCCGGCGGCCGGGGCCTACCAGTACTCGATGGCGTCCAACTACAACATGGTCGGCCGGCCGCCCGTGGTCGCCGTGGCGGACGGCGCCTCCCACCCGCTGCTGCGCCGCGAGTCGGAGGCCGACCTGCTGGCCCGCGAAGTATGCGAATGACGCCCTGACGTATGCTGTGCGGGTTGCCTCGGCGAGGGCGGTCGCTCCCGACCGCCGTGATCGACGCGGTTGACGGCTCTGGTCCGGTTTGATCAGACACGTCAACGTGTCGCGCCGAGGCCGCCGAGACCTTTTGCAGATTCGTCAGTTCGAGGAGTACCCCCGTGGCCGAAGCACGCATCCAAGCCGAAACCCGCACCGAGTTCGGGAAGGGCGCGGCCCGCCGGGTCCGACGCGCCGGGCAGATTCCGGCGGTGCTCTACGGCCGGGGCAGCGAGCCGGTGCACCTCGCCCTGCCGGCGCTGGAGTTCGCGCGCACCCTGCGCGAGCACGGCCGCAACGCGGTGCTCACCCTCGCCCTGGACAGCGGCCCGCAGCTGGCGCTGCCCAAGACCGTGGTCACCCACCCGATCCGCAACTACATCGAGCACGTCGACCTGCTGGTGATCAAGCGCGGTGAGAAGGTCACCGTGGAGGTCCCGGTGCACGTCATCGGCGACGCCGCGTCCGGCACCCTGGTCACCCAGGAGCTGGACCGGCTCGAGGTCGAGGCCGACGTGTCCAGCATCCCGGAGTCGCTGGAGGTCTCCGTGGAGGGCCTGGAGGTCGGCACCCAGATCCAGGCCGGCCAGGTACCGCTGCCGGACGGTGTGGAGCTGCGCACCGACGCCGAGTACCTGGTGGCCAACGTGGTCGCCTCGCCGACCGCCGAGGCCATGGAGGGTGCCGTGGATGCCGAGGGTGCTGGTGTGGTCGAGGATGCGCCTGAGACTCCCGCTGAAGAAAGCTGACCCGGCCGGCACCGCGCTGGTCGTAGGCCTGGGCAACCCGGGCCCCAAGTACGCGGACACCCGGCACAACGTCGGCTTCGCCGTGGTCGACCTGCTGGCCGACCGGGCGGGCGCGAAGTTCCGCCCGCACAAGGGCGTTGCCGACGTGGCCGAGGGCCGGCTGGCCGGCGCCCGTGCGGTGCTGGCCAAGCCCCGCTCCTACATGAACGTCTCCGGTGGCCCGGTCAGCTCGGTGGCCCGCTACTACCGGGTGCCGCCGACCGAGCTGATCGTGGTGCACGACGACCTGGACCTGGGTTTCGGCGTGATCCGGCTCAAGCGGGGCGGCGGCGAGGGCGGCCACAACGGGCTGCGCTCGATCAGCCAGTCACTGGGCTCCCGGGACTACCTGCGCGCCCGGTTCGGCATCGGCCGCCCTCCGGGCCGGATGGACGCCGCCGACTTCGTGCTGCGCCGGTTCTCCTCGGCCGAGCGCTCCGACGTGGACCTGGCCGTCGACCTGTGCGCGGACGCCGTGGAGGCGCTGCTCTCCGACGGCCTCGAGGCCGCGCAGAACAAGTTCCACGCGCTGTCTGGTTAGGACGTGACCCGCGGATCTATGCCGAGCGAGCGGTGATCCAGACGGATGCATCGCAAGGCGGACGACGAGCTCATAGCGGAGCTATGGGCGAGGAGGACAACGCCGCGAGGCGTTCGTCTGGGCGCCGCGCAGCCGGCTGAATGATCTGCGGGTCACGTCCTCGTCTCACCGGGGAATCCCGGTGGCGGCGGCGGGCGTTCCGTCCGGTGATGTTCGGGAACGTGCGGTTGTCGCTGTTGGACCGGTCGCGGACCAGGGCCGATGAGCCCGACGCGGCCGCGTTGCGGCACACCGTCGCCCGGGCCCAGCGCGCCGAGCGGCTGGGTTACCACCGGTTCTGGGTGGCCGAGCACCACGCGGTGCCCGGCATCGCCGGCGGCAGCCCGCCGGTGCTGATCGCGGCGGTGGCCGCGCGCACCGAGACGATCCGGGTGGGTTCGGGCGGGGTGATGCTGCCCAACCACCAGCCGCTGGTGGTGGCCGAACAGTTCGGCATGCTGGATGCGCTGTACCCGGGGCGCATCGACCTCGGTGTGGGCCGGTCACTGGGCTTCACCCCGCCGGTCCGCCGGGCGCTGCGCGCCGACGACTCGGACACCTTCGCCGAGGACCTCACCGAGCTGCTCGGTTACCTGGACGGACGCGCCCCGGTCACCGCCCGGCCCCGGCTGGAGCGCCCACCACCGGTGTTCGTGCTGGCCACCGGCCACGGCCTGGAGCTGGCCGGGAACGCCGGGCTGCCGGTCGTCATCGGCGGCCCGGTGCTCTGGAACTCCGAACTGGTCGACCGGCTGGCCGACTACCGCGCCCGGGCCGGCTCGGCCGGATACCTGATGATCTCGCTGGACGTGCTGGTCGCCGACTCGGTCTCCGCCGCGCGGGAACTGGCCCTGCCGGAGGCATGGGCGCTGGCCGAAGCGCGCACCGTCGGCGCCTTCCCCGCGCTGGCCCCGCCGGACGGCTCGCGGGTGCTGACCGGGCGGCAGCGCTCGGTGGTCGAGTCCGCGCTGGACCGGACCGTCCTGGGGGACGAGGTCACGGTGTCCGAGCGGCTCGAGGAGCTGTTCGCACGGACCGGGGCGGACGAGCTGCTGGCCAGTACCTCGACCTACGGGCTGGCCGAGCTGGCCGAGTCGGACACCCGGTTGGCCGCGCTGTTCGGGCGGCCGGTCTAGGGCGCATCCACCGGACACGCCTTGGTTCGGGATCAGCACCGTGCGGCGCCCAGCCTGCTCGGGCTCGGTCCAGGCGCGTTCCACGTCGGCGAGCGGGACCCCGACGAGTCTGACGACCGCGGGACCGTCGGCGTGCTGTCCACGCGCGACCGCGACCGGCTCAGCCGGCTGGCCACCCGCATCGCCGAGTCCTCCCTTGCCCCGGCGGCTGGGCGGGCAGGATGGCGGCCGTGACCCTCATCGCGATCGAAGAACACTGGATGCTGCCGGAACTGACGTCCGCGCTGGAAGCCATGCCGGCGCGACTTCGCGACGAAAGCCTCGCCTTCAACGAGATGGGCGACAACCGCCGGCGCCTGGAAGACATGAGCGCCGGCCGGCTGGCAGAGATGGACGCCCAGGGAATCGACGTGTCGATCCTCGCCCTGACGCCGCCGGGAGCCCAGCCGCTGCCGCCCGGGGACGCCGTACGCCTGAGCCGCACCGCGAACGACATCGCCGCCTCGGCCGTCGGCAACCATCCGACCAGGTTCCGTTCGCTCTCCACCTTGCCCATGTCGGCCCCGGAACGGGTCGCGGCGGAGCTCGAACGAGCCGAGAGCCTGGGTCACGTGGGCACCATGGTCTACGGCCGGTCCGGCGATCTGTTCCTCGACGACCCGGTGTACGACGACTTCTTCTCGGCCGCGGCGCATCTCGGGCAACCTGTCTTCATCCACCCCCAACTGCCGTCGTCCGCACTGCGCGACGCCTCGTACCGCGGCTTCGACCCGATGACAAACCTCGCCCTCGCCACGTTCGGTTGGGGCTGGCACCTGGACGCCGCGACCGCGGCGCTGCGGCTGATCATCCGGGGCACCTTCGACCGGCATCCCGACCTGCGGATCGTGCTGGGCCACTGGGGCGAGATGCTGCTGTTCTGGCTGGACCGGGCGGACAGCCTTTCCCGCATCGCCGGCCTGCAACGATCGGTGTCCGACTACATACGGTCGAACTTCTTCATCACCACGTCCGGGATGCTCAACCCGGCGCTGCTGAACCACGCGCTGTCGGTGACCTCCGTGGACCGACTGATCTTCTCCACCGACTACCCGTTCCAAAAGCCGACCCGGGAGGAGATCGGTTCCTTCCTCGGCCGGTTCGCCTCCGACGAGGACCGCCGCAAGTTCTCCTCGGAGAACGCCTCGGCCCTGTTCCGGCTCGGCCTCGCCTGATGGAGGGGGAGGCCCACGCCCGCGCGAACCTGGCCGCCGAGCCGCGATCACTAGAGTCCCGAACGTGAGCATGCTGCGCGGTTGGCCGTCCTTTCCCGACCAGATGCCGGACTTCCCCACCGACGATCCGCCGGCCCAGCCGCACCACCTGTTCCGGGAATGGCTGGAGGACGCCGGCCGGCACCTGCTCGCGCCGCACGCGGTGACCCTGTCCACCGTGGACGCCGACGGCGCACCGGACGCCAGGGTGGTCATCCTCAAGGACTTCGACGGCACCGGCTTCGCGGTCGCCACCAGCGCGGACAGCCCGAAGGGCGGCCAGCTCGAGGCCAACCCGGCCGCCGCGCTCACCTTCTTCTGGCCCGGCCGGGGGCGGCAGGTACGGGTACGCGGCACCGCCGCGCCGTGCGCCCCGGAGGTGTCCGCCCGGGACTTCCGGGAACGCTCGCCGGAGTCCCGCACCGAGGCGTTCATCGGGCACCAGTCCGAGGTGCTGAACGACCCGGCCGAGCTGCGCGCGGCCGCCGAACAGGCCCGCCGCCGCATAGCCGAGGACCCGGAGCTGGTCGCGCCCGGCTGGACCCGCTACCTGGTCACCCCGAACAGCGTGGAGTTCTGGCAGGCCAGGCACGACCGCCGGCACATCCGGCTGCGCTACCGCCGCGACCCGGCCGGCGGCTGGCGCACCGAACTACTCTGGCCGTGAGTCGAGCAGGTCCTTGGTGGCGGCCCGGCGGAGCTTGCCCGACGGGGTCTTGGGCAGCGAGCCGGGGGCCAGCACCTCCACCCGGGCCGGGCGGGCGCCGATCGCCGAGAACACCTTCGCGGTGACCTCTTTGCGGATCAGCGACTCGGCCTCGGCGTCGCCCGCTCGTCGGGACTCCACCGCGACCAGGAAGGACTCCCGCTTGCTCGCGCCGACACCGCTGCCCGCGTCCAGCCGCACCGCGACCGCGTTGCCCGCGCGCACCCCGTCCACCTCGCCGGCGGCGCGCTCGATGTCGGTCGGGTAGATGTTCCGGCCGCCCATGATGATCACGTCCTTGAGCCGGCCGCAGACCACCACGATGCCGTCGGCCAGGTAGCCCTGGTCGCCGGTGTCCAGCCAGCCGTCCGCGTCCTGGGTGGCCAGCGGGCCGTCCACGGTCAGGTAGCCGGGGGTGACCGCCTCGCCGCGCAGCTGGATGCCGCCCACCTCGCGATCGCCGAGCACCCGGCCGTCCTCGCCGACCACGCGCGCCGAAAGGCCGGGCAGCGGCGGCCCGAGCAGCGGGAACCGGCGCGCCGGCCGATCACCCGAAGCCGGCACCGCACGCTTCTCCGCCTCCAGAGCCTCTGCGTCAATAATGTCCACCCGCAGGCCGGTCTCGATCGGCGCGAAGGAGACGCCGAGCGCGGTCTCCGCCATGCCGTACGCGGCCACCACGCACTCCGCGCGCAACCCGAAACGGGCGCCGGCGTCGGTGAACGAGGCCACCGCGTCCGGGTCGATCGGCTCGGCGCCGTTCAGCGCGAACCGCAGCGTGGACAGGTCCAGCGAACCGTCCTCGGCCCGGCCCAGCTGCCGGCCCAGCACCGCGTAGGCGAAGTTGGGCGCGGCGGTCACCGTGCCGCCGTAGCGGCTGATCAGGTCGGCCCACAGCAGCGGCCGGCCGAGGAAGTCCGCCGGGGTGACGGTCACCAGTTCCAGGCCCACGGCCATCGGCACGGTCATGAACCCGACCATGCCCATGTCGTGGAACAGCGGCAGCCAGGACACCATCACGTCCCGGTCCACCCGCAACTCGGAGGCCTGCACCATCGCGGTCAGGTTGGCGTACAGGTTGCGGTGGGTGATCCGCACCGCCTTCGGCTCGGCGGTGGAGCCACTGGTCAGCTGGAGCAGCGCGATGTCGTCCTCGCTGTGCGGCACGTCCGGCAGGGCCGGGCCCTCGGCGATTCCCTCGCCGAGCTCTGCGATCGGCCGGACGGTGATGCCGCGCTCGGTGAGCACGTCGGCCAGCGGGTCGAACGGCGGCCCGAGCAGCACCAGCCCGGCGCCGATCATGTCCAGCACCTTGACCGTGTCGGCGGCCCACTCGGCCAGGTCGGTGCGCGGGGTCGGCTGGTGCAGCATGGTGACGCTGCCGCCGGCCAGCCAGATGCCCTGCGCGGCCGGCGCGATCAGCGCGGGCTCGCCGGCCAGGACGGCGACCGAGGTCCCCGGGGTCAGGCCGTTGCCGGCCAGGTCGGCGGCCATCCGGCGGGCCACGGCGTGCACCTCGGCCCAGGTTCGGCGCACCGGCTCACGGGGTTCGCCGGTGGTCATCCCCCTCGGCGATTCGGCGGCGCTGGTCAGCAGCAGGTCCAGGAAGCGGCTCACGGCGGAAGCCTACGGGCGAGTAGCCTCGGGCGCGTGCCCGACTTGCGCAGCGCCGTGCGGAACGCCCTCCCTCCGGCCCGGTCCGACCTGGAGAGCCTGGTCAAGATTCCCAGCATCTGGGCCGACCCGGCGCACCGGGACGACACCCGGCGCTCCGCAGAAGCGGTGGCCGCACTGGCCAGGGACGCCGGGGCGGCCAGCGTGGACATCGTGGCCGCGCCGGAGGGCGCCCCGGCGGTGCTGGCGCACTGGCCCGGCCCACCCGGCACCCCGACCGTGCTGCTCTACGCGCACCACGACGTGCAGCCGACCGGCGGCGACGAGCACTGGACCAGCCCGCCGTTCCAGCCCACCGAGCGGGACGGCCGGCTGTACGGGCGTGGCGCGGCGGACGACAAGGCCGGCGTGATGATGCACCTGGCGGTTCTCCGGGCGTTCCGCGAACTGCGCGGCGGCCCGCCGGTGGGCGTGACGCTGTTCATCGAGGGCGAGGAGGAGTCCGGCTCCCCCACCCTCACCCAGCTGCTCGCCGAGCACCGCGACCGGCTGTCGGCGGACGTCATCGTGATCGCCGACTCGGGCAACCCGGCCACCGACGTGCCGGCGCTGACCACCAGCCTGCGCGGCCTGGTGGACTGCACCGTCGAGGTGCGCATGCTGGAGCGGCCGGCCCACTCCGGCGTCTACGGCGGCCCGCTGGGTGACGCGCTCACCGCGCTGTGCCGGCTGTTGGCCACGCTGCACGACGACAAGGGCCGGGTGGCGGTGACCGGCCTGGTGCACAACACCTCGGACGCCCCGGACCTGGACGAGGCGCAGTTCCGCTCGGACGCGGCCGTGCTGGACGGGGTGGACCTGCTCGGCACCGGCAAGCTGGTGGAACGGCTCTGGCAGCAGCCCGCGGTCGCGGTGCTCGGCGTGGACGCGCCCCGGGTGGCCGAGGCGGCGAACGTGCTGCTGCCCTCGGCGCGCGCGGCGGTCAGCCTGCGCATCGCCCCTGGCCAGGACCCTGCGGTGGCGCAGCGCGCGCTGACCGAGCACCTGGTGGCGCACGCGCCGTGGGGCGTGCACGTCACGGTGACCCCCGGCGCCGCCGCGGCGCCGTTCGAGCTGGACGCGGTCGGCACGGTGTACGACGTGGCCCGGCGCACCTTCGGCGAGGCGTACGGCAACGCGGCGGTCGAGGTGGGCATCGGCGGGTCGATCCCGTTCATCGCCGAGTTCGCCCGCACCTTCCCCGGCGCGGCGGTGCTGGTCACCGGCGTGGGCGACCCGGCGAGCCGCTGGCACGGCATCGACGAGAGCCTGCACCTGGGCATGTTCGAGAAGGCCGTACTGGCCGAGGCCCTGCTACTGGCCGAACTGGGCGAGAGCACCGGCGCGTAGTCCCGTCCCCACCCTCCAGGACGGCCGGCCGGTTGCGCTGCCCCTGGGCACCCGGCCCCACCCTTTCGCTACGCACCGCAATTGCCGGAGCAACGTCCGAACGTGCCTGAGCTACCGTCACCCCACCGAGAGTCGGCTCAGTCCCCTCCGATCATGGAATTCACCGGACTGAGCCAGCGCTCGACGAAACTACCCGCCCGAGCCGGATCGCAGTCTGATCACGATCCGTAACCGAGGCACGGAAGCGGGGCGACGCTCGAGACGCCGGTGGACCGGCCTGGGCTGGGCCGAACAGCCGCAACGAACCACCCGCTCAGCCTCGGCCGGCGCTTCGGAGGACGAAGTCGCCGACCGCGATCGTGCGGTCGGCCTGGCGCAGCTCGGAACGGGCGAAGTACGTCCGCCTGGTGGCATGGGAGAGCGAGGCCGCGGGGGTGATCGGTGCGCCGGTGCCGGCCGGCGCGGCGAACGCTACGTGCCCGGACACCATCCGCAACGGTCCGTCCACGGGCACGGCCGAACAGGCGGCGGCGTGGGCCAGGGCGAAGATCACCCCGCCCTGGACGGTGCCGCCCCGGTTGAACATGGCCGAGCTGGGCCGCCAGCCCGCGCCGTTGCGGGACAGCTCCAGCAGCCGCTCGATCCAGGACCGGTCGCCGTCCGGCGTCTCCGCCGCGCGCAGCAGGTCCCGCAGCACCGCCCGCTCCTGCTCGGTCAGCCCCTCGGCCGGGATCGGGTCCACCGACGGGGCCTCCCACCGGCGCGTCCACGGCAGCGTGCGGGCCTTTTCGGCCGTGTCGCGCACCACGAAGCTGCCCAGCGCGCTGCCCACCACCCGGTCCCCGCTGACCAGTTCGCCGCGCGCGTCGGCCAGCCCGTCCGCCGGCTCGCCGGGCCAGGCCCGCACCCGCAGGTCGGCCGGCACCACCGGCTCGGACAGCTGCACGGTGAGGCTCACCGTGGGGATGCTCTGCCCGCCGGCGTAGCGGGTGCGCAGGGCGGCGGCCAGCGCGAAGTCGGCCAGCATCGCCGCGTCCGGCATGCCCAGCGGCACCGCCGGGCGCGGCCGGTCCGGCGAGTACCGTAGCTCCACCGCCGCCTCGGTCGGCCACACCGGCCCCATGCCGAGCAGCACGGCCAGCGGCGGTGCCCCGTTGGCCCTGGTGACCGCCAGCGCGGTGCGGATGTGTTCGTCCAACATTGGAGCCTGCCCCGCGGATCCTTCAGCCGGCTGCGCGGTGCCCAGATGGCGCCTCGCGGCGTTGTCGTCGGTCGACATAGCTCCGCTATGCCTCCCTCCTCCGCCTTGCGATGCATCCATCTGGATCACCGCTCGCTCGGCATAGATCCACGGGGCAGGCTCCAAGCCGCCAGGAAGTCGTTGACCAGCTTGCCCGCCTCGTCGCGGCACTCCTCGAAGTAGGCGTGCCGGGCACCGGGGAACAGCTCCAGCCGGGCGTCCCGGATGCCCTCGACCAGCAGGTCGGCGTTGGCCGCCGGGTTCAGCCGGTCGTCGGTGCCGTGCAGCACCAGGGTCGGCGCGGTGATGTCGGCGAGCACGGCGGAGGCGTCGTGCCGGGCGCTGGCCACCAGGTGGTGGTGCCGGGCGTGCCGGGGCATTCGCGGGTCGCCGAGGGTGCCGTGCGGGCCGGGGTGGGTGGCCAGCCATTCCGGGGTGTACATCAGGTCCAGCAGCGCCTCACGCGCCCTGGCCGGGTCGGGGTCGGCCAGGGACCGGCGCACCTCCTCGGTGCGCTCCACCGCTCGCGGGCCTCCGGGCGAGGTGCAGCCCAGCACCAGCCGGCGCACCCGGTCCGGGTGGCGGGCGGCCAGCCACTGGGCGACCCGGCCGCCCATCGAGGTGCCGTACACGTCGGCCCGTTCGGCGCCCAGCGCGTCCAGCACCGCGAGGGCATCCACGGCGAAGCCCGGCGTGCTGTACGGCACGTCGGGCTTGTCGCTGTCCCCGGTCCCCCGGTAGTCCAGCGTGACGGTCGTCCGATGCGGCTCGAAGTCCCCGCGCACGCCCTGCCACCACTCGTGGGTGCAGGACTGCCCGGCCAGCAGCAACAGCGGCGGTCCCGTTCCGGCGGTCTGGTAGGCGATCAGGGTTCCGTCCGGGGCGGTCGCTCGGGGCACACCCGACCCTAACGGCCGACCTTCACGATCCGCCGGACCAGGTCGTTGCGCAGGTACAGCGGCAGCCACACCAGCACCCCGACGTAGATCGGGAACAGCAGGGTGGAGAACAGCGGCGCCTCGATGCGCAGCTGGGCGCACAGCGCGCCGCCCAGGTAACCGGTGAGCAGCACGGCGCCCAGGATCGCGGTGCGCGGCACCAGGTACAGCACCAGGCAGACCAGCAGCGTGCCGCCGATGATCCGCACGCTGGAGTCCGGGAAGCCCATCTGCACGGTGGCGTCCACCACGAAGGGCAGCCGGATCAGCTTGGTGACGGAGTCGAAGAGCAGGAACAGGGCGGTCAGCACGGTGATGACCACCGCGGTGACGGTGGCGGCCCGGCTCGGCTGGTGGGTGGTGGTCATGATGTCGGTCCCTTCCGGTCGGTGGAATGCGGTGGAATGAACGGGCAGACCGGCCACCGACGGAAAACTAATCGGGCGCCCCGCCGGCTGTGAGGTAGGTTGCCGACGTGAGCTCCCCGGAGGCGTCCAGACGGTAGCGCGTATCGCGCTGCCCTCTGTAACCCTCCTGATTGGGATCCCCAACAATGCCCGTAGTGGTATTCGTGCTGGCTGCCGCCGTTTTCGCGCAGGGCACATCGGAGTTCATGCTGTCCGGCCTGCTCGCCCCGATCGCCGCCGACCTCGGCGTCTCGGTCGGCGTCGCGGGCCTGCTCACGTCGGTATTCGCGGTCGGCATGGTGGTCGGCGCGCCGGCCATGGCGATGGCGGTCGGCGCGGTGCCCCGGCGCACCGCGCTGATCGGGTTTCTCGGGCTGTTCGGCGCCAGCCACGTGTTCGGCGCGCTCACCCCGGACTTCGGGCCGCTGCTGGCCAGCCGGGGTGTCGCGGCGATCGCCAACGCGGGCTTCCTGGCCATCACGCTGGCCAGCCTGCCCGCGCTCGTTCCGCCCGCCGCGCTCGGGCGGGCCACCTCGGTGATCCTGTCCGGGGTGACGCTGGCCTGCATTGTCGGCGTGCCGGCCGGGACCGTGCTCGGCCAGCTGCTCGGCTGGCGCGCCGCGTTCTGGGCGATCGCCGTCCTCACGGCGGCCGCACTGGTCACGCTGGCCCTGCTCACCCGCCGCACGTCACGGTGTCTCCCGTGTGCGCCGAACCGGGCGCACACTCGGCGAGCGCGTTCCGCGCTGGACGTCTCGGCCGAGGGTCCCGCCCGCCGGGAGTGGCGGACGCTGCGCCGGGCCGGGCTGCCGGTGGTGATCACGCTGGGGGTGCTGGTCAACGCCGCGACCTTCGCCGGCTTCACCTACCTCGGCACGCTGGCCGGGACGCTGTCCGGCGGGTTCGGCGTTCCGGTGGCGCTGGCGCTGTTCGGGGTCGGCTCGTTCGCCGGGGTCACCCTGGCCGGGCGCTACGCCGACCGCTTCGGCCGGCGACTGCTCACCCTTGGCCTGCCGGTGCTGGCCGGGGTGTGGCTGGCCGCCGCCCTGTTCGCCGGGCGGTCGCTGGCCGGGTTGCTGGTGTTCGCGCTGGTCATCGGGGCGAGCGCGTTCGGCATCGGGTCCACGCTGATCGCCGCGATCGTCCGGGCGGCCAGCCCGGACGCGCCCCGCATCGCCGGCGCGGTGGCCACCACCGCGTTCAACGTCGGCGCGGTGATCGGCCCGGCGGCCGCCGGGCTGGTCGTGCACCAGGCCGCGCTCGCACCGAGGGCGTTCTGGATGGGCGTGGCGTTCACCGCCGTGTCGGCGGCGCTCGCCCTGGCCCGGCCGCGCGCGTTGTCAGGCGGAGAGGGCGCCCGGCCGCTGTAGCGCGCGGAAGGTCCGCACGCACAGCCGGGACAGCCGGACCAGGGCGAGGTCACCCATGGCGTTGGACAGCGGGTAGACGCGGTTGCTCACGAACGCGGCGGACAGCCCGGTGGCCGGGTCGGCCCACGCGCCGGAGCCCGCGTAGCCGTAGTGCCCGAACGCGGTCGGCATCCGCACCCCGGGCACGAAGGCCTGGTGATAGCCCAGCCGCCAGTACATCGGGAAGCCCAGCGCCAGGTCCGGCACCCGGCTGCGCGGCGGCCGGGCCAGGTCGTGCACGGTGCCGCCGGTGAGCAGGCGGCGGCCGTTCACCGCCCCGCCGTTGGCCAGCGCGCCGTACAGCGTGGCCAGCGACTCGGCGGTGAACAGGCCGTTGGCCGAGGGCATCTCGGTGTCCAGCACCGGCGGGCAGGGTGGCCGGAAGACCTCGTTCACCCCGGGCGAGAGCATCGCCTCGGCGATCCGCCGGTGCGGCAGGGTGATCGGGAACGGCAGGGCGACGAACCGGGCCAGCAGGTCCGGCATTGGCCGAAGCTCGCCGATGGTCGCGGCCACCCTCTGGCTGTCCGGGTCGGGCCGCCCGATGTGCAGGCCGTCCACGCCCAGCGGCTCGGCCAGCTCGGTGCGCACCAGCTCGGCCATGCCCTTGCCGGTGATCGCCCTGGCCAGGCCGGCGCACAGCCAGCCGAAGGTGATGGCGTGATAGGCCGAGGAGCCCGGCCGGTGGTCCGGGGCCTGCGCGGCCAGCCGTTGCTCGGCGGCCCGGTGGTCCAGCAGGGCGTCGGCGTCCGGCGCGATCGGGGCCAGCCGGTCCAGGCCGGCCTGGTGGCGCAGCAGCTGCCGCACGGTGATCCGGTCCTTGCCGCCGGCCGCGAACTCCGGCCAGAACGCGGCCACCGGGTCGTCGTAACCGAGCAGTCCCCGGTCGGCCAACCGGTGGATCACCGTGGCGGCCACGCCCTTGGTGGTGGAGAAGGACAGCGCCAGCGTGTCCCGCCACCAGCCGGCCCCGGTGGCCGGGTCGGCCACGCCGCCCCAGATGTCCACCAGCACCCGGTCCCGGTGGCGCAGCACGAACGAACCACCGCCGCGCCCGGCGACCCGGAACAACCGCTCGAACAGCTGGGCGACCGGCTCGAAACCCGGCTCGACATTTCCCTGGCAGACCCGCACCGGGCACCTCCGTCACGTCCTCGGGACGGACCTAAGTTACCGGCAGTAGGATAATGTGATCAACCCTCGGCGGTTTCCGCCGCGAGCAGCCACTCCTCCTCCACGGTGGCCCGCTCGGACACCAGCGCGCGCAGCTCCGCGTCCAGTTCCAGCAGCTTGGCCGGCTCGGTGGCGGCCTCGGCCAGCGCCTTGTGCAGCGCCGTCTCCCGGTCCGCGAGCACCTCCAGGCGGCGCTCCAGCCGGCGCGCCTCCTTCTGCGCGTCCCGTCGGGCGGCGGCGGAGGTCCCCGGCGGAGCCGGGCTGGGTCGGGCGCCCGGTTTGGCGCCCGACGGAGTCACCGGCGCGGGCGAATCGGCGGCACCCGGCGACGCGCGCCGGGCTCGATCTCCCGCGGGCGCCGAACTGGGCGCCCGCTTGGCCAGCGCGTTCCGCGCTAGGTACTCCTCGATGCCGCCGGGCAGGTGGGTGATCCGGCCGTCGCCGAACAGCGCCACCACCGTGTCACACACCCGCTCGATGAGGTACCGGTCGTGGCTGACCACGACCATGGTGCCCGGCCAGCCGTCGAGCAGGTCCTCCAGGCGTTGCAGCGTGTCGATGTCCAGGTCGTTGGTCGGCTCGTCCAGCAGCAGCACGTTGGGTTCGTCCATCAGCAGCCGGGTGAGCTGCAACCGGCGCCGTTCGCCGCCGGAGAGCTCGGCCACCGGGGTCCACTGCCGGCTGGCCGGGAAGCCCAGCCGCTCCAGCACCGAGGACGCGGACATCTCGTCGCGGCCCAGCCGCACGTAGTTGGCCACCTGCTCGACCGCCTCGAGCACCCGCAGCTCGCCCGGCACGTCCCGCAGCTCCTGGGTCAGGTGGGCCAGGCGCACGGTCTTGCCGGTGACCAGCCGGCCGCCGTCCAGCGCCCGCTCGCCGGCCAGCGCGCGCAGCAGCGTGGTCTTCCCGGAGCCGTTCACCCCGACCAGGCCGATCCGGTCACCGGGACCCAGCCGCCAGGTCACCCCGTTGAGCAGCTCTCGGCCGGCCACCCGAAGGCTCGCGTCCTCGAGTTCCAGCACGGTCTTGCCCAGCCGGGCCGAGGCGAACGCCATCAGCTCGGGCGCGTTGCGCGGGTCCGGTTCGGCGGCGATCAGCGCCTCGGCCGCCTCGATCCGGAACCGGGGCTTGGAGGTGCGGGCCGGGGCGCCGCGGCGCAGCCAGGCCAGCTCCTTGCGGGCCAGGTTGCGTCGGCGCTCCTCGGCCGCGTCGGCCTGCCGGGCCCGTTCCGCGCGGGCGTACACCCAGTCCGCGTAGCCACCCGTGTACGCCTCCACCCGGCCGTTCGCCACCTCCCAGGTGCGGTCGCACACCGCGTCCAGGAACCACCGGTCGTGGGTCACCACGACGACCGCGCGACGCCGGTTGACCAGGTACTCGGCCAGCCAGGCGATGCCCTCGACGTCGAGGTGGTTGGTCGGCTCGTCCAGCACCACCAGGTCCGCCTCGCCGTCGGCCGAGCCGATCAGTGCGGCGGCCAGCGCCACCCGGCGGCGCTCGCCGCCGGACATGCCGTCCACGGAGCGCTCCAGGTCGGTGCCGATGCTCGTTCCGCGTCCGCTCCTCTCGGTGCCGATGCTCGTTCCGCGTCCGCTCCTCTCGGTGCCGATGCTCGTTCCGCGTCCGCTCCTCTCGGTGCCGATGCTCGTTCCGCGTCCGCTCCTCTCGGTGCCGATGCTCGTTCCGCGTCCGCTCCTCTCGGTGATCTCCAGACCGGCGAGCACCTCGCGCACCTGGGGGTCGGCGGCCCACTCGTGCTCCGCGCCGGTGGCGCGCCGGCCGAGCACCACGTCCCGCACCCGTGCGCCGGCGGGCAGCTCAGTGTTCTGGGTGACGACGGCGATGCGCAGGTCGCGCTGCCGGCTGACCCGGCCGCCGTCCGGCTCCCGGGTACCGGTGAGCACCTCCAGCAGCGTGGTCTTGCCGCCGCCGTTCAGGCCGACCACGCCGATCCGGTCACCGGCGGCCACGCCGAGCGACACCCGGTCCAGCAGCACCCGCGCGGCGTCGCCGGGGACGTGCGCGGTCACCGACTCGAAGTTGATCAGATTTGGCATCTCAGGCGCGGGCCGGGGGAAGGCGGGGCGGCGCGGGGGGCGCGCCGTTCGGGCCGGTCTCGTCCTCCACCAGCCGCGCGCCGGGCACCGGGCCGTGGGCCACCCGGACCGCGCGGCACACCCCCACCCCGGCCAGCTCGGCCGCCACGCCGATCGCGGCGTCCTGGTCGGCGCAGAGGAACGCGCAGCTCGGCCCGGACCCGGACACGATCCCGGCCAGCGCACCCGCCTCCACGCCGGCGCGCAGCGTGCGGCGCAGCGTCGGCTCCAGGCTCACCGCCGCCGCCTGCAGGTCGTTGGCCAGCAGCAACGCCAGCTGGCGCGGGTCACCGGAGGCCAGCGCCTCTAGCACCGGCTCAACCCCGCCCGCCCGGGGCGGCACGGTCGCCGAGGCCGCGGGGGGGCGGGCGGGACGAGAGAGCCCGCGCAGCCGGTCCAGCTCGCGGAACGCGTCCGGTGTGGACAGGCCCCGGTGGTGCAGCGCGATGACCCAGTGCTGGCTGTGCCGGGAGAGCACCGGCACCAGCCGCTCGCCCCGGCCGGTGCCCAGCGCGGTACCGCCGTGCAGCGCGAACGTCACGTCGCTGCCCAGCTCGGCGGCCAGTTGGCCGAGTTGGTCGCGCGGCAGGTCCAGCTTCCACAGCGCGGAGAGCCCGACCAGGGTGGCCGCCGCGTCCGCGCTGCCCCCGGCCATGCCGCCGGCCACCGGGATCTGCTTGCGCAGCACCACCCGCACGTCCGGCTCCCGGCCGGCCAGCTTGGCCAGGGCCAGCACCGCGCGCCAGGCCAGGTTGCGCTCGTCGGCCGGCACCGCGAGCGGGCCGTCGTCGTTCGCGCCCTCGCCGTACACCTCGACGCCGGGCTGGTCGGTGGCCGCCACGGTGACCTCGTCGAACAGGCTCACCGCGTGGAACACCGTGGTCAGGTCGTGGTATCCGTCCGAGCGTGGGTCACCGACGGACAGGTGGAGGTTCACCTTGCCCGGAACACGCACGGTGACCGGTGGCGGGACGACTGCGAGCACGAATGTCACTCTACGTGCGTGCGTCGCTAGGCCGATCGGCGGAGGCGGCGATACGGGCAAAGTCGGCGATGGTCAGCCGCTCCGCGCGGTCGGTCGGATCCACCCCGGCGGCGCGCAGCCGCCGCTCGGCCGCCGACGGCGATCCGGCCCACCCGGCCAACGCCCCGCGCAGCGCCTTGCGTCGCTGCCCGAACGCCGCGTCCACCACAGCAAACACCTCCTTGCGGGTGGCCCCGCCCGCATCCGGCGGTGGCTGCCGCTCGAGCGCCAGCAGCGCCGAGTCCACCCCGGGCACCGGCCAGAACACCGTCCTGGGCACCGGCCCGGCCCGGCGAGCGTGGGCGAACCAGGCCAGCTTCGCGGTCGGCGCGCCGTACTCCCGGCCACCCGGCGAAGCGGCCAGCCGGTCCACCACCTCGGACTGGATCATCACCAGCCCGCCGCGCAGCGAGGGCAGCCCGGCGAGCAGGTGCAGCACCACCGGCACGCCCACGTTGTACGGCAGGTTGGCCACCACCAGGTCGGGAGCGACCGGCAGCTCCTCGGCCCGCACTGCGAGCGCGTCCTCGGTGAGCACGGTCAGCCGGTCGACCAGGGCGGGCGCCCGGTCGGCCACGGTGCCCGGCAGCGCACCGGCCAGCACCGGGTCGATCTCCACCGCGACCACCCGCGCCGCGTGCGGCAGCAGCGCCAGGGTGAGCGAGCCGAGCCCGGGACCGACCTCCAGCACCACGTCGTCGCTCCCCACACCGGCCAGCCGGGCGATCCGGCGGACCGTGTTGGCGTCGTGCACGAAGTTCTGCCCGAGCTTCTTGGTCGGCCGCACACCCAGCCGCTCGGCCAGCGCGCGCACCTCGGCCGGCCCGAGCAGGCCGGCCTCAGCGGGGGTCGCCGCCTCGGGACAGGCCGAGCTTGCGGGAACAGGCCGGCCAGGCCCCGAACCCGCCGCGTCGGCTCCGGACGTTCTCGGCAACCGCGATCTGCTCCTCCCGGCTGGCCTGGTGCGGCAGCGCCGCGTACCGGGCGCCGCCATGCGCCCGCCAGGTCCGCACGTCGAACTGAAGGCCACCGTAGTAGCCGTTACCGGTGTTGATCCGCCAGTTCCCACCGGCCTCGCACTTGGCAAGCTTGTCCCACACCGATCCGAGGGCCACGCCCGGGGCCGGCGGAACCGCTCCCGGCGCCCCGGGCGGCAACGCTTGCGGCGGTGCTTGCGGCGGCGGTGCTTGGGGCGCGGGCCGGGCGGGAGGCTCGGGCTCGAGCACGGGCGGCGCGAGGGCCGACCCGCCGAACGGGGTGAGCCGCACGCTCAGGCCGGTCAGCGGGATCCGGGTGTCCGGCGGGACGCTCAGCTCCCCCGGCTGGGCGTCCATGTCCAGCACGTACAGCGCGTCGTGCACCGACCGCTCGGTGGTCCACACCGTCCGCTGCCGGCCGTGGCTGACCAGGGTCAGCTCGCGCGCCCGGTTGAACGTGATCAGGTCGCCGTCCGCCAACTCGGTGTCCCCGGTGGGTTCCAGCCGGTCCCGCTCGCCCGGGGTGAGTCCCGCCGCGCGCACCGCGCCGAGCACGTCGGTCGCCTGGGTGCGCACGGTGCGGTCCTCGCCGTCGACGGTGACCGTGACGGTCTTCGGCAGGCCCACCGCGAGCCCCACCGCGACCAGCGCGACCGGCAGCCAGATGGCCACCAGGACCAGCCCCCGACCGCCACGGCTCACGGTCACGGAACGCTAACCGGCCGGCCACGGGCCCGTGGCCGTTTGGCGTTCGGTGCCCCGAACGGAGTACCGCCGGTCATCGCGTTACCGATCTCGTGTCCGCCACATTCACGGCCCTGACGTGGCCCATTTCCGCGCATTACTCCTTTTGCCTAAAACCGCTGCTCCTGGGCTGTTCGAGTGGTCCCACAACATTCGCGAAACGAATTCGCCGGGCCCGCTGATTAGCTACACAACGGCCACCCCGAGGCCGTGACCAAAGACCGAGAGGATCGTTTGCATGAGCAGCTTCCGAATTGTGATCTCCGGCTCGAGCCGGGGTCGCCGGCGCGACGACGACGATGACTGTGACCGCCGCCGGAGGCGCCGTCGCCGGGACGACGACGACTGCCGCCGCCTGAAGCGTCACCGCCGGCGCTGCGACGACTGACCGCGGTGAACAGCACCGGCTCCGCCAGTTTGTCCCGCGCGCGCCGAACTGGGCGCGCGCTCGGCAAGCGCATCCCGCGCTAGAACTCTCCGCTGGCGGGGCCGGTGCACCCCAACCCCGATGGGCACACACAGACGCGGCCGAACTCCCCGAGAACCCGAACCCACCGACAACCCCGACGACCCCGACAACCCCGAGGCGCCGAACCCGACCTCGCTCCCCAGTCCGCTGGTGGACCTGGCCCCGACGGCCAGCATCCGGGCGATCTTCCGCCGGTTCTGGCCGGACACCCAGGGCTTCCGCCGCCGGATGGCCCTGAGCCTGCTGCTGGTCGCCGTACCGCCCGGGCTCGCCGCCGCCGGGATCTGGCTGTTCAAGATCCTGGTGGACGACGTGCTGACCGCCCGGAACATCTCCCTGTTTCCAATGGTCGCCGCCGCATTCGTGGCGATCACCATGCTCGAGGGCGTCGTCGGGTTCTTCGACGAGTACCTCAATGCGTGGGTCGCCGAACGATTCGTGCTGAACCTGCGCGGAAGAGTCTTCGGGCACCTGCAACGGCTTTCCCTGACATTCTTCGAGAAACGTCAGACCGGTGATCTGCTCGCCCGGTTGACCGGCGACGTGGCGGCCATCGAGCAATTGATGCTGTCCGGCCTCAACCAGGCGCTGACCTACGTATTCCAGATCCTTTTCTTCGGCGGCGCGCTGTTCATCCTGAACTGGCGGCTGGCGCTGGCCGCGCTGGCCGGCGCGCCGATCCTGCTGCTGCTGGGCCGGTTCTTCGCCCGGCGGATCAAGGCCGCCTCCCGGGAACGCCGCCGGCGGTCCGGCTCGATCAGCGCGGTCGCCGAGGAGAGCCTGAACAACACCGCGCTGGTGCAGTCCTACGACCGGGCCGGCATGGAGTCCGCCCGGTTCCACCGGGAGAACCTGGGCAGCTTCACCGCGCAGATGCTGGCCACCAAGCTGGAGGCGCTGTTCAGCCCGTTCACCGACCTGTTGGAGGCGGCGGGCGCACTGCTGGTGATCGCCCTCGGCCTGCGCGAGCTGATCGCCGGGCGGATCACCCTCGGCGGGCTGCTGGTGTTCATCGGCTACCTCACCCAGCTGTACGGGCCGATCACCGGCTTCGGCGACCTGGCCAACACGATCTTCGCGGCCAGCGCCGGCGCGGAACGGATCATCGAGGTGCTGGACGCCGAACCCGACGTGACCGACCCGGCCGACCCGGTCCCGCTGGGCCGGGCGCGCGGCGCGGTCCAGGTGCACCGGCTCGGCTTCCGCTACCCGGACAGCGCCCGGCCCGCGCTGGCCGAGGTCAGCTTCACCGTGGGACCCGGCGAGACGGTCGCCGTGGTCGGGGCCAGCGGCGCGGGCAAGTCCACCCTGCTGCACCTGTTGCTGCGGCTGTACGACCCGGGGGCCGGCGCGGTCACCCTGGACGGCGTGGACCTGCGCCGGATGCGGCTGTCCACGCTCCGCCGCAACCTGGCCGTGGTGCTGCAGCAGACCCTGGTCTTCGACGGCACGGTGGCGGAGAACATCCGCTGGGGCAAGCCGGACGCCACGCCCGCCGAAGTGGTCGCGGCGGCCCGCGCGGCCGACGCCGACCAGTTCATCACCGGCCTGCCCGGCGGCTACCACGCCCGGATCGGGCAGCGCGGCATGATGCTCTCCGGCGGCCAGCTGCAACGCATCGCGCTGGCCCGGGCCATGATCCGCAACGCGCCGGTGCTGCTGCTGGACGAGCCGACCACCGGCCTCGACGCGGTCTCCACCCAACGCGTGCTCGACCCGCTGCGCCGGGCGATGGACGGCCGCACCACCATCGTGATCTCGCACAACCTGCTCACCGTGGCCGACGCCGACCGCATCGTCTACCTCGACCGCGGCCGCGTACGCGGCTACGGCACGCACCCGGAGCTGATGGCCAGCTGTCCCGGTTACGCCCGCCTCTACCGCCTCCACCACCCCGACGCCGCCGTCCCGTTTCGTCCCACGCCCCACCCGAGGCGCACTCCGGCGATCCACGCCAACCCCGCCGCCCGCCCGACCCCACACCCCCGCCCGACACCGCACCCCCGCCCCAAGCCCAGATCCGCACCCGGGCCCGAACCGGTGCCCGCGACCCACACCCCGCCCCCACGCCCGCGAACCGCGAGACCGGCCCCGATCGCCATCTCCGGATCGCGCCAACTCCCCGACGCCACCCGACCCATCATCTCCGGACCACACCCACTCCCCGAACCCGTCCACACCGTCACCTCCGGACCACACCCACTCCCTGAACCCGTCCGCACCGCCACGTCCGGACCACACCCACTCCCCGAACCCGCCCGACCCGCCACCTCCGGACCGCACCAGCTCCCTGAACCCACCCGACCCGCCACGTCCGGACCGCACCAGCTCCCCGAAACCATCCGACTCGCCATCACGGAGCCCCCCATGTCGCCCAAGCACGCCCGAACCCCCAGCTCAGGAGCGCTCTCGCTGCCCAACCCCGCCCGGAGAGCAGACTCCGGAGCGCACGCGCGATCCGAACGCACCCGCAACACCACCTCCCGACCGCACCCACTGCCCGAACCCACCCCACACACCACCTCCGGACCACACCCGCTACCCGAACCCACCCCACACACCACCTCCGGACCACACCCACTGCCCGAACCCGCCTGGACCGTCAGCTCGGGATCGCACTCGCTGCGCGACTCCACCCGCACCGCAAACTCGGGAGCACCCGAGACGCCGCGGCCCGAACCGCTGTCCCCCGCCGGACACAACGAGCCCGCGCCAACACCCAGGCACCGCACCGAGCCGGCCACCAATGCCATACCGGCCCAGCCCTCGCCACGGGCGACGCCGGTACCGCTGACCCCGTTCGAACCCGAAACACGTCCGGTACCCAGCCAACTCCCGACGGCCGAGGGCCGCCCCTCCCCCTACCCACGCCCGCGCCCGCCCTCGGAGCCGATGCCGCTGCGCAACGAACCCGACTGGCTCTTCTCCGCCGAACCAGGGGCCTGACCGGCCCAGCCGGCCGTCGAGTGCTGGCCCAGTCCGATTTCGATCAAGAAAACACCGGACTCAGCCAGCACTCGGTGAGCGGCGGGCGAGCAGGGCACAGACCTTGCTCGCGGTTTGGTGGATGGCCCGCAGGTCGTTGTGGCCGAAGCGGAGGGTTTGCCAGCCGTAGCCGGACAGCCGGGTGTCACGTTCCCGGTCCCGTTCCCAGCGCCGGCGCTCCAGGTGATTGCGCCCGTCGTACTCGATGGCCAGCTTCGCCGAGGGGTAGGCCAGGTCCACCCTGGCCAGCACGAAGCCGTACTCATCGAGGATCTTGTACTGGACTTCGGGCCCGGGCAGGCCCTCCAGCACGAGCCCGACGCGCAGCCGGGTCTCCGCCGGTGACTCGGCCCTCGGGTCGGCCAGCTCGATCACGCGATCCAGCCGCCGGCAGCCCCGAGCTCCTGGCGTCTTCGCCCGACAGGTCAGCAGGTCCACCGGACGGAACGCGCCGAGACGGGCCAATGCGTCCACCGCCACCACCGCTTCCACCAGGTCCAGGCGTCTGGCGAGGTCCCAAGCGGTGCGTGCGGCGGTCGTCACGAGGCAGTTGTGCGCCTCGGCCACATCGGCGGGTTCGATGCGGTCGCGGCACACCCGCAGGCCTGGTTGGGCGTCCAACGCGTGTGGCAGAGCGACCTCGGCCGGTGCCCACTCCGGCGCGCAGTCGGCGCCGAGCATCGTGGCGGCGGAGTATCCGACGAGCACGCCACCTCGGTCACGGACCAACAGATACGCCGCCCGGGAGCGCGCGAACAGGTCCAACGAGGCAGTTGCGGGTGAGTAGACGTCCGGGAACACCCGCCGAAACCGTCCGCCATACAACTGATGCCGAGTGAGCACCCCGGCGCGAATCGCCTCGCTCCCCCGAAAAGGCCCCTCCAGCACTCACCAACCCTGCCCGACCCGCCCGCTCGACGTGGCCGTTTCGCCAAATCCGCGTCCAGTGCTGGCCCAGTCCGGTTTCGATCAAGAAAACACCGGACTCAGCCAGCACTCGGCGGGTGGGAGACGCCTTAGGGGATGCGGAAGATTCGGGTCGCGTTGCGGCGGGTGGCTTCGGCGAGGTGTTCCGGATCGGTGGCGCGCAGTTCGGCCAGGCCGCGCACGGTGTACGGGAGGGCGTAGGGCTCGTTGGCCTTGCCCCGGTGCGGGTGCGGGGTGAGGAACGGCGCGTCGGTCTCCACCAGGATCAGTTCCTCGGGGGCCAGCACGGCGGCCTCGCGCAGCTCGCGCGCGTTGCGGAAGGTGACCGTGCCGGCGAACGACATGTGGTAGCCGGCGTCCGCGCAGGCCCGGGCCAGATCCGGGCCGCCGGAGAAGCAGTGGAAGATCACGCCGGCGGCGGGGGCGCCCTCCGCGCGCAGCACCGCGAGCACGTCGTCGTGCGCGTCCCGGTCGTGGATCATGACCGGCTTGTCCAGCCGCTTGGCCAGGTCGATGTGCCAGGCGAACGCCTCGCGCTGCTCGGCCGGCTCGGCGCAGCCGTCCAGCTTCCCGGGCCAGTAGTAGTCCAGCCCGGTCTCCCCGACCGAGACCACGCCGGGCGACGCGGCCAGCTTCTCGATCTCCATGCGGGCCGCGTCGTCCAGGGCGTTCGCCCTGGTCGGATGCAGGGCGACGGCGGCGGACACCCTCGGATCGGCGGTGGCGGTGACCACCCAGCGCGCCGAGTCCAGGTCGTCCGCCACGGTCACCGCGCGGCCCACCCCGACCGCCTCCGCCCGGTCCATCGCCGCGCGCACGTCCTCGACGGTCACGCAGCCGCAGGCGTCCAGGTGGGTGTGCGCGTCGATCGCACCGATACCCGGCAACGGCTCCGGAGCCGGCGCCGGCTCCCGCCGCGCCGTCACCGGATCGGCGCCCACTCCGGGCCGGTCTCGCCCAGCTTCGGGTCCAGCTTGCTGAACAGCGGCGACGGCTTCTCCAGCGGCCGGCCGACCTCTACCGGCCTGGACTCCCACCGCGCCTGCTCGCCGGCGTAGTCCCCGGTCAGCACCGGGTAGTCCGGCCCCTCGCCGAGCTCGGAGACCTCCCGGATCTCCGGCTGCGCCGCCCACACCCCGGATCCGCCCAGCGCCTGGTGCACCTGCTGCGCCGAGTGCGGCAGGAACGGCGTGAGCAGGGTGTTGGCGTCGGAGACCACCTGCAGCGCGGTGTGCAGGACGGTGTCGCGGCGCTCGGGCTGGTCCTTGAGCTTCCACGGCTCGGAGTCGGAGATGTACTTGTTCGCCGCCGAGACCACCCGCATCGCCTCGCCCAGCGCCTGCTTGAACCGGCTGCGCGCGAGCAGCCCGCCGACCGTGTCGAACCCGGCCTTCGACGTGGCCAGCAGCGCGTGGTCGGCGTCGGTCAGCGTGCCCGGGCGAGGGATCGCGCCGACGTTCTTGTGCGCCATCGAGACGGACCGGTTGACCAGGTTTCCCCACTCGTTGGCCAGCTCGAAGTTGATCCGCCGGACGAACTCCTCCCAGGTGAAGTCGGTGTCCTGGTTCTCCGGGCCGGCCACCGAGATGAAGTAGCGCAGCGCGTCCGGGCCGTACTCCTTCAGGAAGTCACCGACGTAGATCACGGTGCCCCGCGAGGTGGAGAACTTGGAGCCGCTCATGGTGAGGAACTCGGACGAGACGATCTCGTCCGGCAGGTTCAGCGTGCCGAAGGCGCCCGGCGCGCCGCCCTTGTCCCCGGCGCCGTTCTGGCCCAGCAGCAGCGCCGGCCAGATCACCGAGTGGAAGACGATGTTGTCCTTGCCCATGAAGTAGTAGCCGGTGGCCTCCGGGTCGCACCACCACTGCTGCCAGGCGTCCGGGTCGGGACCCCGCCGGGCCCATTCGACGGAGGCCGACAGGTAGCCGATCACCGCGTCGAACCACACGTACAGCCGCTTCATCGGCAGGTCCCGCCAGCCGTCCAGCGGAACCGGCACGCCCCAGTCCAGGTCGCGGGTGATCGCCCTCGGCTTCAGGTCCTCGATCAGGTTGGCCGAGAACTTGAGCACGTTCGGGCGCCAGTCGCTCCGGGTGGCCAGCCACTTGCCCAGCGACTCGGCGAACGCCGGCAGGTCCAGGAAGAAGTGCTCGGTCTCCACGAACTTCGGCGTCTCGCCGTTGATCTTCGAGCGCGGGTTGATCAGGTCCGCCGGGTCCAGCTGGTTGCCGCAGTTGTCGCACTGGTCGCCGCGCGCGCCGTCGTAGCCGCAGATCGGGCAGGTGCCCTCCACGTAGCGGTCCGGCAGGGTGCGGCCGGTGGACGGGCTGATCGCGCCCATCGTGGTCCGGGGCACGACGTAGCCGTTGCGGTAGAGCGCCAGGAACAGGTCCTGCACCACCTCGTAGTGCGTGCTGGTGGTGGTGCGGGTGAACAGGTCGTAGGCCAGCCCGAGCCCCTGCAGGTCCTCCACGATGACCCGGTTGTACTTGTCCGCCAGCTGGCGGGCGGTCATCCCCTCCGCGTCCGCCTGCACCTGGATGGGCGTGCCGTGCTCGTCGGTGCCGGAAACCATGAGTACCCGGTTGCCCGCCATTCGCTGGTAGCGGGAGAAGACGTCGGAGGGCACGCCGAAGCCGGAGACGTGGCCGATGTGCCGTGGGCCGTTGGCATATGGCCAGGCCACGGCGGTCAACACGCGGGAACTCATGCCTACCAGCCTATGCCCGACCCACTAACGGGTTTCAGCGTGGCCGGTACACGCCCGTTTCTGTCAGGGGTTCCTGAGAAGCTGCCAGCATGCGAACCCAGTACTACACCGCCACCAGCATCGACGGCTTCATCGCCGACCGGGACAACTCGCTGGACTGGCTGCTCCAGTTCGGAGACGGTGACGACGACGTCTACAAGAAGTTCATCGCCGAGGTCGGCGCGATCGCCATGGGCTCGACCACCTACGAGTGGATCGTGAACCACCACATCAACGCGGACGCCGACCACCCGCGCCCCTGGATGTACAGCCAGCCGAGCTGGGTGTTCAGCAGCCGCGAGCTGCCGGCGATTGCCGACGCGGACGTCCGGTTCGTGCGCGGCGACGTGCGCCCGGTGCACGCGGCGATGACCGAGGCGGCGGCCGGGAAGAACATCTGGGTCGTCGGCGGCGGCGACCTGGCCGGCCAGTTCCACGACCACGGCCTGCTGGACGAGCTGATCCTGGGGGTCGCACCGGTGTCCCTCGGCGGGGGCGCGCCGCTGCTGCCCCGGACCATCACCAAGGGGATGCGGCTCACCGAGGTTCGCCAGGAAGGCCCGTTCGCGCTGCTCAGCTACCGGCTCGAGCGCGGCTGACCGACGTTGCCGGCGGGCCCGGGCGGCGGTTGCCCGGGCCCGCCGGGCGGGTCAGGCCAGTTCCGCGTGCACCATGAAGGTCGCGCCGAACGGGTCCGCCAGCTCGGCCATCCGGCCGAACGGGGTGTCCTGGGCGGGGCCGAGGACCCGGCCGCCGCCGCGCTCGGCGGTGGCGGCCGCCGCGTCCACGTCGGCCACCGAGAAGTACCCCACCCAGTGGCTGGGCGTGCCCTCCGGGGCGCCGGTCAGGTCGCCGATGCCGCCCACGGGCCGGCCGTCCACGGCGAACGTCTGGTAGGCCGGCGGCGCACCCTCCACCGGTCCGTAGGTGTAGCCGAACACCGAGGCGTAGAAGCTCCGGCCGGCGTCGGCGTCGGTCAGCCGGGCGTCCTCCCAGGCCAGCGCGCCGGGCTCGTTGAAAACCTGCAGGCCGGTGGTCTCGCCGGCCTGCCAGACGCCGAACACCGCGCCCGTGGGGTCGGTGGCGATCAGCATCCGGCCCTTGTCCCCGACGTCGCCCGGCTCCATCAACAGGCCGCCGCCGTTATCGGCGATCAGCTTGGCGGTGGCGTCCACGTCGTCGGAGGCCAGGTAGAGGGTCCAGGCGGCGGGCTGGCCCTCCTCGAACTGGGGGCCGATCGCGGCCGGGGCGCGGCCGTTGACCTGCGCGATGTGGTAGTTGCCGAAGTCGGCACCGGTGTCCACGTAGGTCCAGCCGAACAGCGATTTGTAGAACTCGGCGGCGGCCGGCACGTCCGGCGCGCTCAGGTCGATCCAGCAGGGCGTGCCGGCGGGCCACGGGGTGTCGCGGGTGGGCATGAGCGGTCCTTCCAGGTTTGTGGGTGGCCAGCCAAGCACCGGACCCTGACAAAACCGGGCCCCGGACACCTGATGTTCACCGGGGCCTGAGAACGTCCGGACCATGAGGCAACCGCTCCTCGCCGCCGCGCCCGTGCTCGCCGCGATCATGCTCGCCGGCTGCGCGGGCCAACCCGACAAGCCGGTCGCGCCCCCGGTGACCGTGCTCGCCGACGCCGCCCTCGCGCGCACCCCGCTGGCCACGATCCGGCCGGTGGCCGACGACCACGGCATAGCCCTGGGCGGCATCGGCAGTGACCTCTACCCCGGGGACCGGCCGGACGAGTACTGGTCGATCACCGACCGGGGGCCGAACGGCCAGGTCAAGGTGGACGGCAAGCAGCGGCGCACCTTCCCGGTGCCCGACTTCGACCCGGCCCTGCTGCGGCTGCGGGTGGACGGCGGGACGCTGCGCGTGGAACAGGCCATCCCGATCACCACCACCGACGGCCGGCCGGTCACCGGACTTTCCAACACCCCCGGGCACGACGAGGCACCGTACGACCTGACCGCCCGCACGCCGCTGCCCTACAACCCGAACGGTCTGGACCCGGAGGGCATGGTGCGCACCCCCGGCGGCGAGTTCTGGCTGTCCGAGGAGTACTCGCCCTCGCTGCTGCGGCTGTCCGCCACCGGCACCGTGCTGGCCCGGTACGTGCCGGCCGGCCTGAGCCTGCCCGGGGCGGGTTACCCGGTGTACCCGACGCTGCCCGCCGAGCTGAGCCGCCGGCAGCAGAACCGGGGGTTCGAGGCGCTGGCCCTGGCCCCGGACGGGGACACCCTGTACGCCGCTCTGCAGAGCCCGCTGGACCCGCCGCCCGACGAGGGCCGGGAAGTCCGCCTGCTGGCCTTCGACACCCGGACCGGGCAACCGGGCGCCGAGTACCGCTACCCGCTGGAGGACGTGAACACCTTCGACCCCTCCGCCAAGGGCAAGCAGAACGACATGAAGATCAGCGCGCTGGCCTGGTACGGCCCGGACCGGCTGGTGGTGGACGAGCGCACCGACAAGGTCGCCAAGCTCTACCTGTTCAACCTGGCCGACCAGCGCAAGACCCCGCTGGTCGATCTCACCGCCACCGTGCCCGGGCTGCCCGAGAAGATCGAGGGGATCGCCGTGCGCGACCCCAGGACGATCGCGGTCGCCTGCGACAACGACTTCGGCATGACCGACGGGCCGGACGCGTTCGGCCCCGACGGGCGGTCGCGCGACTCGGGCAAGCCGTCGCGGCTGCTGGTGCTGAGGCTGCCCTAGCGCCGAAGGCGCGTGCGGAACACACAGCGCCGAAGGCGCTGGCCGCGGGTGCGGTCGGTGCGGGTCTTGAAGATCAGCTTGGACGGCCCCGGTTGGGTGATCTGCCGCGATTGAAGTACTGGCCCGTCACGTTGTTCTCGTTTGTCACTTTGGTTTCGTCAGATGCACATGGCAGGGCTTGCAGCAAGATCAAATCCCTATGGTGTACATCTCGCGAAACGCAAGTGACGAGTGGGGCTGTGGCAGGGGAGGTTCACGATCATCAGGCCCTGACGGCCGTTTCTGGTCGACCGAACCCCAACCGGCCCGGCCCGAGCCGCGGCAGACCACCCAACCGGCGCCGTCCAAGCCGATTTCCCCGCCCCCGCCGCACCCGCATCCCACCCCGCCGCGAACGGGCACCCAGGCGAAGACATTCACCGAACAAACCCGAGTTTCAACAGGCCCTAGGCGCGTGCGGGATTTACAACGGGAAGATCTCGGCGGCCGCTGACGTTGCCATCAAGGTGGCACGCTCCGAGCTCCCCGACATCCCGCTGTCCGTGCTCGACCTCGCGCCGGTCGGCGCCGGTTCGCACGCCGGCGCGGCCCTGCGCGACACCATCGAGCTGGCCCGGCTGACCGAGCGCCTAGGCTTCCAGCGGTTCTGGGTGGCCGAGCACCACAACATGCCGGGCATCGCCAGCTCCGCGCCCGCCGTGCTGCTGGCCCACCTGGCCACCGCGACCGAGCGGATCCGCCTCGGCTCCGGTGGCGTGATGCTCCCCAACCACGCGCCGCTGGTGGTCGCCGAGCAGTTCGGCATGCTCGAGGCGCTGCACCCCGGGCGGGTGGACCTGGGTATCGGCCGCGCCCCCGGCACCGACCCGGTCACCGCGCAGGCCCTGCGCCGCCGGGCCGACGCGCTATCCGTGGACGAGTTCCCCGAGCAGCTCACCGAGCTGATGGGCTACTTCGTCGGGGCCAGCCAGCGGGGCGTGCGAGTCTCGACGGTTCGGCGACGTAATGCCCAACATTGCGTGCCGTCAACCCCTCGGGGCCCCGCATTTGCCCGCACTACGAGCTAGGCCCCAAGGGGCGTGCTCGCCACCCGAGTGAACGCGGAGTCCGGGAGACGGCGAGTGCAGTCCGCCCGGGCCGGGGCCCGCGCGCGCGTGAATGCGGTCGGCGTAGGGCGCCTGCAGTTGGGCCGAGTGGCTTCTGGTGCCGTCCCTGGCGGCGGCAGATGCGACTGACGCACGGGATGATGAAAGAGGATCGGTCTGGCGTCGCGCCTTGGGAACACACGCGAGTTCCGTGCAGGTCACCCCCGAGTTTTCCCAGGCCGTGTGGTGCGGCGGGCGTCCGTGTTGCAGCCTGCGCCAGTAACCACTCCCTGACACAGGGTGGTTACCTCCACCGCCACAGTAGAGCGCCTTCGGAGTGCCAGCCCGTGCAGCCTCGGCGGGGGGCGTGTCTGGTTGCCGGGCAAGAGTTGCTGAAGGAGGCACAGCCGGGGAGGGGGGCGTAAGCTGGGATGATGCTTGTAGGGAAGCGGAAGGGTGAGCAGGAAAACGAGGGCAGGAGTTGAAGGGAGGGTAAGCAGGGGGCAGCAGGAGTGTCCTCCCCCCCCCCCCCCCACCACCCCCCCCCACCCCCCCCCCCCCCCCCCCCCCCCCCCCCCCCCCCCCCCCCCCCCCCCCCCCCACCCCCCCCCCCCCCCCCCCCCCCCCCCCCCCCCCCCCCCCCCCCCCCCCCCCCACGCAGTGCGGCGTCACCTGAGAGCCGGGGCAATGCGGGAGCACCCAGCTTCACCCGGCACTGCGCCCCGAACCCCGCCCCGGCGCCAGCGGCGATTATGGTGGGCAGGGATGCGTCGGGCCCGGCAGAGCACAAGCAACAGAGCGCCGCATGTGCCCCTGGCTGAGACGTCACCGACCCTACCCCGGCGGCTCCTGCCTGAGATCCGGCGCACGGAGCGGGGCGCTGGTCGGCTCCCTGTGTACGACCCGTGCCGTACGGATCTCTTGCTCTCGGGCGCCGCCGCGGGGCACGGCGTGGAGCCACCCGCGTGCTGGCGCCGCCGTGCGTGGCTCGCGTCCTCGCGGGCAACGTGTAAGACCCAGCTAGGGCTACCCAGTCCTCAGGCGTTAGCCTCCCCAGGGGCCCCGCGGCGCGTGCTGTCCGCCCTGAGTCCCGGTTGCCCGCTGGCCCCCCCAGTCCGCACTCTCCGTCCGGCGAGCCCAGCCCTCTGCGGTTGCGACCTCCCGGCGCGCCGTCCCGGGAGCACAGAGTCGAGAGTGCAAGGCGGCTCCTGACGCGCTCACGACCCATCCGCGCCCGGCACAGAAGGCACCCGAACCCACGGCCCCCCCTTCGGTCCGCGCTTCGTGACCGGCCGCCGGCGGCAGACCCCGCGTCCCTGAGGGGGCGATGCCCATAGCTTATCGGCCGCCGCGACGAGGTCTGGAGGGAGGTTGCAGTGCGGCCGGCGTAATTGAGGCGGAAAGCCGACGGGCGCCCGTTTAACGTGCCGTGGCCGAGTGAACGCATCTGCCTGAAGCCCAGGGTGCCAAATGACCCGATCGTAGCGATGACCATGCACGACCTTAGACCGACTACCAGACGAGAGGTGTTCGGGAGGCGTGCTTCTGGGGCGAATGCCTGAGGGCTGCTGAGTAGGCCGTCAGTCTGCGGAGGACCTGAATGAGCGTCCCGAAAGCAGTGATGCGTCCAGCCTGCGACGCCCCCAAAACCCACTGGCGTGTGCACCCCTCCCTTGCAGAGCGCCCCGGACCCACAGGCGTGAGGACTCCGGCTGACCGCCGGTGTGCGACTGTAGCCACAGCCTCTCGCACGACGCCCCACCCGGCGATAGGGGACATAAAGCTCCGTGGGCCACATCCCTCCAGGGTTGTCCGACTCGTGCCAGCAGCAGCCCTCGACGAGTGCCGCTGCGGAGCAGAGTCCCACGGCGAGAGAAGCGTCGCCCGCTCTCCGATCCCTGAGCTGGAGAGGCGTGTCCTCGCGGGCGGGCGTTCAGATGATTGGCGTAGAAATCGCCTGCGCAGCCGCGGAAGCCCGTCGCCACGTAGACACAGTAGTAGAGCACGAGCCTTGCGTGTAAAGAAGAGGGCGGCGTGTGAAGACGATGCGCGAGTGGCCGGCTCTGCGTGCGAGCGCAGGCGCGAAGTAATGTCCGCGGACGCCCGTAAAGTTTGCGGCTGCTTTTGCGCGCGGCGCAGCGTCGTCCGCCGCGCGCTGCGACCAGGGCATCCCAGCGCCGCAGGGCGCTGCGGTGGGCGTGCGCTGCAGTGGTCCCGAATCCGGCTAGCACGGGGCCCGTGCGCCGTACACGTTTCGGGGCCTTGAGGCATGGGTCCGGCGAACGGCAAGGCAGTGGTTTTCGCGGGCGTCAGTTGAGTCCGTGTGATAGCAGACTGGATTTGACCAATTTCGGATTTCGTGGGCGTGCTAGGGCGGTATGCGCATATTTAAGTTGTGGAGGCTAGGCGAGCCTGCGGCCCACGCCGGTCGCGCTGGCACCCTGCCTTCATTTGTAGCAGCTACAGGTGTCTTGGCGGTGGGTCCGTTTGCGCCTCCTGGTTGTTTGTGCTGATTTTCATTGCGCGCCACATGCTATGCCTAGTTTTAACAGAGTGGGCGCCACGAGTGGGGGCGTCGTCGGGACATCCTTGCTCGCGTGGGGGCTGGCCGTGTTTTGACCCCAGGGCCCTTCGGCGACGTGTACGTTCAGATCATATTCTGCCGCTCTTGTGCGTACCACCGAGGCGGTGATGTGCGGATACGTTCGACCTAACGCCGGAGGATCCGCGAAGCGACGAACGTCAGTGGACTTTGGAAGCCCAGACTTGCGTCGTAGTCGGGCCGTATGTGCATCCCAATGTGTGCGTGACTAGCCGCATACGTGTGCCTGGGCGTGCTGGCGGGGCTTGCTGTCATCTGGGCTGGCACCAACCTACCCGTCGGACGGCGTGGTGTCTGGCTACGGCGGCTCGCGGCGTTGCCCCCCACATTTTTTCGCGCCTTCCGTCGTAGCGCAGGCGCCTCGTGCTCTGTTTCCTGATGCCGTCGGGTCTCAGGTGGTGAGGCGTGGCTCGGGGCGGGGAGGAAACAAAACCCGAGTCAGTGA